>NZ_CP087138.1:0-3615000 GCF_021650705.1 Pseudomonas sp. KNUC1026
TTCTCAGCCCCTTATAATGCGCCCCACTTCCAGCGACAACGGAACGCGAAACTCCTTGAGATTCAACGAGTTAGCGATTTTGAAGCGGTTGGAAGCGCTTTAGTCTCCGGATTGAATGCGGTGAAAAAGGTGGTTGACAGCAGGTTGTAACGCTGTAGAATTCGCCTCCCGCTTCAAGAGGTAGTGAAGCGAGTCAAGTGGTTGATGTTTCAAAGGTTTTAACGAAAACTTCTGAAAATAAACGCTTGACACGAAATGAGGAAAGCGTAGAATGCGCGCCTCGGTTGAGACGAAAGAATCAACCAACGCTCTTTAACAACTGAATCAAGCAATTCGTGTGGGTGCTTGTGAGTTGGACTGATGGTCAACAGATTATCAGCCTCACAATGACTCATACGAGAATTCGAATGAGTTTTTCTTCGTTATACGAAGATTGCGATGGCTGAGCCAGGTTTAGGGTTTTCTCAAAACCCAAAAGCAGTATTGAACTGAAGAGTTTGATCATGGCTCAGATTGAACGCTGGCGGCAGGCCTAACACATGCAAGTCGAGCGGCAGCACGGGAGCTTGCTCCTGGTGGCGAGCGGCGGACGGGTGAGTAATGCCTAGGAATCTGCCTGATAGTGGGGGATAACGACCGGAAACGGTCGCTAATACCGCGTACGTCCTACGGGAGAAAGTGGGGGATCTTCGGACCTCACGCTATCAGATGAGCCTAGGTCGGATTAGCTAGTTGGTGAGGTAATGGCTCACCAAGGCGACGATCCGTAACTGGTCTGAGAGGATGATCAGTCACACTGGAACTGAGACACGGTCCAGACTCCTACGGGAGGCAGCAGTGGGGAATATTGGACAATGGGCGAAAGCCTGATCCAGCCATGCCGCGTGTGTGAAGAAGGTCTTCGGATTGTAAAGCACTTTAAGTTGGGAGGAAGGGCTGTAGGTTAATACCTTGCAGTTTTGACGTTACCGACAGAATAAGCACCGGCTAACTCTGTGCCAGCAGCCGCGGTAATACAGAGGGTGCAAGCGTTAATCGGAATTACTGGGCGTAAAGCGCGCGTAGGTGGTTTGCCAAGTTGAATGTGAAATCCCCGGGCTCAACCTGGGAACTGCATCCAAAACTGGCAGGCTAGAGTATGGTAGAGGGTGGTGGAATTTCCTGTGTAGCGGTGAAATGCGTAGATATAGGAAGGAACATCAGTGGCGAAGGCGACCACCTGGACTGATACTGACACTGAGGTGCGAAAGCGTGGGGAGCAAACAGGATTAGATACCCTGGTAGTCCACGCCGTAAACGATGTCAACTAGCCGTTGGGGTCCTTGAGACTTTAGTGGCGCAGCTAACGCATTAAGTTGACCGCCTGGGGAGTACGGCCGCAAGGTTAAAACTCAAATGAATTGACGGGGGCCCGCACAAGCGGTGGAGCATGTGGTTTAATTCGAAGCAACGCGAAGAACCTTACCAGGCCTTGACATGCAGAGAACTTTCCAGAGATGGATCGGTGCCTTCGGGAACTCTGACACAGGTGCTGCATGGCTGTCGTCAGCTCGTGTCGTGAGATGTTGGGTTAAGTCCCGTAACGAGCGCAACCCTTGTCCTTAGTTACCAGCACGTTAAGGTGGGCACTCTAAGGAGACTGCCGGTGACAAACCGGAGGAAGGTGGGGATGACGTCAAGTCATCATGGCCCTTACGGCCTGGGCTACACACGTGCTACAATGGTCGGTACAGAGGGTTGCCAAGCCGCGAGGTGGAGCTAATCTCACAAAACCGATCGTAGTCCGGATCGCAGTCTGCAACTCGACTGCGTGAAGTCGGAATCGCTAGTAATCGCGAATCAGAATGTCGCGGTGAATACGTTCCCGGGCCTTGTACACACCGCCCGTCACACCATGGGAGTGGGTTGCACCAGAAGTAGCTAGTCTAACCTTCGGGAGGACGGTTACCACGGTGTGATTCATGACTGGGGTGAAGTCGTAACAAGGTAGCCGTAGGGGAACCTGCGGCTGGATCACCTCCTTAATCGACGACCCAGCCACTCATAAGCACCCACACGAATTGCTTGATTCGATTGTAAAGACGATTAGACCCTATATAGGTCTGTAGCTCAGTTGGTTAGAGCGCACCCCTGATAAGGGTGAGGTCGGCAGTTCAAATCTGCCCAGACCTACCAGTTTAGGGGCCATAGCTCAGCTGGGAGAGCGCCTGCCTTGCACGCAGGAGGTCAGCGGTTCGATCCCGCTTGGCTCCACCATGTCCCTTGTGAGAATACAGAAACCAGCGTTCGTATCGAACCTTGCTTTCTGGTTTTTCCAGAATCGTTCTTTAAAAATTTAGGTATGTGATAGAAATTGACTGAAGCTGTGCTTTCACTGGCACAGTTCAGGTCAAGGTAAAATTTGTGAGTATCTACTTGCGGATTTTCGGCGAATGTCGTCTTCACTCATACAGCCTCAGATTGTTTGGGGTTATATGGTCAAGTGAAGAAGCGCATACGGTGGATGCCTTGGCAGTCAGAGGCGATGAAAGACGTGATAGCCTGCGATAAGCTCCGGGGAGTCGGCAAATAAACTGCGATCCGGAGATCTCTGAATGGGGGAACCCACCTAGGATAACCTAGGTATCTTGTACTGAATCCATAGGTGCAAGAGGCGAACCAGGGGAACTGAAACATCTAAGTACCCTGAGGAATAGAAATCAACCGAGATTCCCTTAGTAGTGGCGAGCGAACGGGGACCAGCCCTTAAGCTGTATCGAGATTAGTGGAACGCTCTGGAAAGTGCGGCCATAGTGGGTGATAGCCCCGTACACGAAAATCTCTTTGCAGTGAAATCGAGTAGGACGGAGCACGAGAAACTTTGTCTGAACATGGGGGGACCATCCTCCAAGGCTAAATACTACTGACTGACCGATAGTGAACCAGTACCGTGAGGGAAAGGCGAAAAGAACCCCGGAGAGGGGAGTGAAATAGAACCTGAAACCGTATGCGTACAAGCAGTGGGAGCAGACTTGTTCTGTGACTGCGTACCTTTTGTATAATGGGTCAGCGACTTATATTCAGTGGCGAGCTTAACCGAATAGGGGAGGCGTAGCGAAAGCGAGTCTTAATAGGGCGTTTAGTCGCTGGGTATAGACCCGAAACCGGGCGATCTATCCATGGGCAGGTTGAAGGTTAGGTAACACTGACTGGAGGACCGAACCGACTACCGTTGAAAAGTTAGCGGATGACCTGTGGATCGGAGTGAAAGGCTAATCAAGCTCGGAGATAGCTGGTTCTCCTCGAAAGCTATTTAGGTAGCGCCTCATGTATCACTGTAGGGGTAGAGCACTGTTTCGGCTAGGGGGTCATCCCGACTTACCAAACCGATGCAAACTCCGAATACCTACAAGTGCCGAGCATGGGAGACACACGGCGGGTGCTAACGTCCGTCGTGAAAAGGGAAACAACCCAGACCGTCAGCTAAGGTCCCAAAATCCTGGTTAAGTGGGAAACGATGTGGGAAGGCTTAGACAGCTAGGAGGTTGGCTTAGAAGCAGCCACCCTTTAAAGAAAGCGTAATAGCTCACTAGTCGAGTCGGCCTGCGCGGAAGATGTAACGGGGCTCAAACCAGGTACCGAAGCTACGGGTGTCACTTAGGTGACGCGGTAGAGGAGCGTTCTGTAAGCCTGTGAAGGTGAGTTGAGAAGCTTGCTGGAGGTATCAGAAGTGCGAATGCTGACATGAGTAACGACAATGGGAGTGAAAAACTCCCACGCCGAAAGACCAAGGTTTCCTGCGCAACGTTAATCGACGCAGGGTTAGTCGGTCCCTAAGGCGAGGCTGAAAAGCGTAGTCGATGGAAAACAGGTTAATATTCCTGTACTTCCGGTTATTGCGATGGAGGGACGGAGAAGGCTAGGCCAGCTTGGCGTTGGTTGTCCAAGTTTAAGGTGGTAGGCCGAATACTTAGGCAAATCCGGGTGTTCAAGGCCGAGAGCTGATGACGAGCGCTCCTAGAGTGCGAAGTGGTCGATGCCATGCTTCCAGGAAAAGCTTCTAAGCTTCAGATAACCGGGAACCGTACCCCAAACCGACACAGGTGGTTGGGTAGAGAATACCAAGGCGCTTGAGAGAACTCGGGTGAAGGAACTAGGCAAAATGGCACCGTAACTTCGGGAGAAGGTGCGCCGGCCAGGGTGAAGCATTTACTGCGTAAGCCCCGGCTGGTCGAAGATACCAGGCCGCTGCGACTGTTTATTAAAAACACAGCACTCTGCAAACACGAAAGTGGACGTATAGGGTGTGACGCCTGCCCGGTGCCGGAAGGTTAATTGATGGGGTTAGCGCAAGCGAAGCTCTTGATCGAAGCCCCGGTAAACGGCGGCCGTAACTATAACGGTCCTAAGGTAGCGAAATTCCTTGTCGGGTAAGTTCCGACCTGCACGAATGGCGTAACGATGGCGGCGCTGTCTCCACCCGAGACTCAGTGAAATTGAAATCGCTGTGAAGATGCAGTGTATCCGCGGCTAGACGGAAAGACCCCGTGAACCTTTACTATAGCTTTGCACTGGACTTTGAGCTTGCTTGTGTAGGATAGGTGGGAGGCTTTGAAGCGTGAACGCCAGTTTGCGTGGAGCCAACCTTGAAATACCACCCTGGCAACCTTGAGGTTCTAACTCAGGTCCGTCATCCGGATCGAGGACAGTGTATGGTGGGTAGTTTGACTGGGGCGGTCTCCTCCCAAAGAGTAACGGAGGAGTACGAAGGTGCGCTCAGACCGGTCGGAAATCGGTCGTAGAGTATAAAGGCAAAAGCGCGCTTGACTGCGAGACCCACACGTCGAGCAGGTACGAAAGTAGGTCTTAGTGATCCGGTGGTTCTGTATGGAAGGGCCATCGCTCAACGGATAAAAGGTACTCCGGGGATAACAGGCTGATACCGCCCAAGAGTTCATATCGACGGCGGTGTTTGGCACCTCGATGTCGGCTCATCACATCCTGGGGCTGAAGCCGGTCCCAAGGGTATGGCTGTTCGCCATTTAAAGTGGTACGCGAGCTGGGTTTAGAACGTCGTGAGACAGTTCGGTCCCTATCTGCCGTGGACGTTTGAGATTTGAGAGGGGCTGCTCCTAGTACGAGAGGACCGGAGTGGACGAACCTCTGGTGTTCCGGTTGTCACGCCAGTGGCATTGCCGGGTAGCTATGTTCGGAAGAGATAACCGCTGAAAGCATCTAAGCGGGAAACTTGCCTCAAGATGAGATCTCACTGGGATCCAGAATCCCCTGAAGGGCCGTCGAAGACTACGACGTTGATAGGTGGGGTGTGTAAGCGCTGTGAGGCGTTGAGCTAACCCATACTAATTGCCCGTGAGGCTTGACCATATAACACCCAAGCAATCTGCCAAAGCGCAGATGCGGTGGTGAAGCGACACAGCCGAAAATGCGCACCGATACACACAAAAATCACATACCTGAATTCGCTGCAACGCTCAGGCGCGGCAGCTACCGAATTTCTTGACGACCATAGAGCGTTGGCACCACCTGATCCCATCCCGAACTCAGCAGTGAAACGACGCATCGCCGATGGTAGTGTGGGGTCTCCCCATGTGAGAGTAGGTCATCGTCAAGATTCAAACCCGCAGAACCCCAATCGTGAAAACGATTGGGGTTTTGTCTTTTTCAAGCATCAGAAAAATGACCGGCACAACCCGATACCTTGCGGCGAGGCCGGGAGCCCGCGTAGGGTGTCCACCTTCGGCGAGCCTAAACGGATTTCTTCAATGCCCGCGTCCCCCATCATCCCTGGCTTTATGGTCATCCATGGCAATCAGCCGGAGGACCTGCGCAGCCTGATCCTGGGCGTGATCCAACGTTACCCGCTGGAGCCGCTGGAAAACGAAACAATCCTCGTACAAAGCAATGGCATTGCCCAATGGCTGAAGATGGCTCTGGCCCAGGACCCCGATGATGAACAAGGCGGTGGTTGCGGCATCGCTGCCGCCCTGGACGTGCAGTTGCCCGGCACATTCATCTGGCGCCTCTACCGCGCCGCCTTGGGCAAAGACAACATTCCTGCTGAATCACTGCTGGACAAAGCCCCGCTCACCTGGCGTTTCATGCGCTTGCTGCCGGCGTTGATGAACGAGCCGCACTTCGCACCGTTAGCGCGCTTCCTGCGCGACGACAACGACCTGCGCAAGCGCTATCAACTCTCCGAGCGGCTGGCTGACCTGTTCGACCAATATCAGGTCTACCGCGCCGATTGGCTGGAAGACTGGGCGCAGGGCCGCCACCAGTTACGTGACCACAAAGGCCATGCCAAACCGTTGGCCGAGCAACACCGCTGGCAAGCAGAACTGTGGAGGCACTTGCTGGCCGACGTCGGTGAAAGTGGCATGGCCCAGAGCCGTGCCGGGGTGCACCAGCGCTACCTGCAACATATGGCCAACGCCACGGAGGCTCCTCACGGCCTGCCCAGGCGGGTGATCGTCTTCGGCATCTCCTCGCTACCGGCGCAGGTGCTGGATGCTTTGGCTGAGCTTGCACGCTTCTGCCAGGTGCTGCTCTGCGTGCACAACCCTTGCCGGCACCACTGGGCCGACATCGTTGCCGACAAAGACCTGCTGCGCCACGCCTTCAAACGCCAGCAACGTAAAGCCGGCACCCCGCAGGTGCTCGACCCTGCCACCCTGCACCAGCATGCCCAGCCCTTGCTCGCCGCCTGGGGCAAGCAGGGCCGCGACTACATTCACCTGCTCGAACAGTACGACGACCCGCAAAGCTACCGCGAGCAGTTCAACGATGGCCGCATCGACCTGTTCAGCGAGGTGAGCAGCAACACCCTGCTGGGCCAGCTCCAGGACGACATTCTCGACCTGCGCCCCCTGCGGGAGACCCAGGAATACTGGCCTGCGGTCGACCCACAGGCGGACCACAGCCTGCGCTTTCATGCAGCCCACAGCGCCCAGCGTGAAGTGGAGATCCTCCACGACCAACTGCTCGCCCAGTTCAGCGAAGATCCCACGCTCAACCCCCGTGACGTGATCGTGATGGTGCCGCAGATCGACACCTACGCCCCGCACATCCGCGCCGTATTCGGCCAGCTCGAGCACCGAGATCCCCGCTACATCCCCTTCACCCTGGCCGACCAGAGCCAGCGCGGCCGCACGCCGCTGCTGATCGCGCTGGAACACCTGCTCAACTTGCCGGAAAGCCGCTTCGCCGTCAGCGAAGTGCTCGATCTGCTCGACGTCCCGGCCCTGCGCAACCGCTTCGGCATTCATGAAGCCGACCTGCCGACCTTGCGGCGCTGGATCGAAGGTGCCGGCATCCGCTGGGGCCTGGATGCTACTCAGCGCGCCAGCCTTGGGTTGCCGGAAGGCATGGAGCAGAACAGCTGGCGCTTTGGCCTGCGGCGCATGCTTCTGGGCTATGCAGTGGGCAACGGCGAGGCCTTCGAAGAGATCGAGCCGTTCGACGAGATCGGCGGCCTGGATGCCGCACTTATCGGCCCGCTGGCTGCACTGCTCGACGCCCTCGACAGTGCCCACCAGGCACTCAGCCAGCCAGGTACGCCAGAGCAGTGGGGCGAACGGCTGCAAACCTTGCTGCGGCGCTTCTTCAGTGCAAGTGATGAGCAGAGCGAGTATCTGCTGGTGCAGCTGGAAGCCCTGCGTGACCAATGGCTGGAAACCTGCGAAAGCGTCGGCCTGGTCGAAGCGCTGCCGCTGGCTGTGGTGCGCGATGCCTGGTTGGCTGGTGTCGACCAAGGCAACCTTGGCCAGCATTTTCTCGGGGGCTCGGTCAATTTCTGCACCCTGATGCCGATGCGCGCGATTCCCTTTCGCCGCGTCTGCCTGCTGGGCATGAACGACGGAGACTTCCCCCGCGCCCAGCCGCCGCTTGATTTCGACCTGATGGGCAGTGACTACCGCCCCGGTGACCGCTCACGCCGCGAGGACGACCGCTACCTTTTGCTCGAAGCCTTGCTCTCGGCCCAGGAGCGCCTCTACATCAGCTGGGTAGGGCGCAGCATCCGTGACAACAGCGAACGCCCTGCATCGGTGCTCATCGGCCAGCTGCGCGACCACCTGGCCGCCGGCTGGAGGCTGGCAGATGGCGGCGACTTGCTGCACGCACTGACCACCGAGCACCCATTGCAGCCGTTCAGCCTCCAGTACTTCCAGGCCAACAGCCCGCTCGCCAGCTATGCCCGCGAGTGGGAAGCGCTTTACCAGCACCACCCCGCACCGATGGCCGAAGCACCACTGCCGATGCTGCCATTGCAGGAGCCTCTGGACCCGACCCTGCTGCAAGACTTCCTGCGCCAGCCCGTGCGGCACTTCTTCCGCCAGCGGCTGAAGGTCTATTTCGAAGCCGTGGAGCCCCCAGTGCCAGAGGCTGAGCCTTTCAGCCTGGATGGCCTGGAGCGCTATACCCTGAGCGAAGCACTGCTGGCCCAAGCGATTGCCCATCCGCAAGAGTTAGCAGCCGAACACCTTTCCCGCGCTGCGGTTCGTTTGCAAGGGCAGGGCGCGCTGCCCATGGCCGGCTTTGGCGAGATGGCCCAGGCCACCCTGGTGGAGCCGTTGCCTGCTTTGTTGCAACGCTACCACCAACTGCTGGAACGCTGGCCTGAGCCATTGCAGGGCGCGCTACCAGCCCGTTTCGAACATGCCGGCATCGTCGTCGAGGGTTGGTTGGCCGGGCTGCACCGTGGCGAAAGCGATGAATTGCTGCATGCCACGCTGGTGGCAAACGCGTTGGGCGACGGCCCGAAGCGCAAATGGCATCGCCTGCTGCGCAGTTGGGTCAACCATCTGTTCACCTGCTCACAAGGGCACCGGCTCACCACGGCGCTGGTGGCCACCGACTGCACCTTGCTCTTGCCGCCGATGGACCGCATTCACGCCGAGGAACACCTGGCAGCCCTGCTCGATGCCTGGCGCGTCGGTATTTGCAGCCCGCTGCCGGTCGCCACGCGCACGGCCTTTGCCTGGCTGCGTGAAGGCGACCCGGAAAAGGCCCAGGCGCTGGCCAGGCCGGTTTATGAGGGCGATGCCAACATCAGCGCCGAGCGCGATGAAACCGCAGCCCTGGCCCGCCAATACCCGGACTTCGCCAGCTTGGCCGACGGTGGCGGCTTCGCCCATTGGAGCCAGGCGCTCTATGGGCCGATCATGGCGGCTGGATGGCAGCACCAACCCGCCCAGGAGGGCGCCGAGTGAGCGAAACCTTGCCCCTGGCGCTGCGCTTTCCCCTGCGCGGCAGCCAACTGATCGAAGCCAGTGCCGGCACTGGCAAAACCTTCACCATTTCGGCGCTTTACCTGCGCCTTGTGCTGGGCCACGGCACGGTCGATACCGCCTTTGGCGAGCCGTTGCTGCCGCCGGCGATCCTGGTGGTGACGTTCACCGACGCCGCCACCAAGGAGCTGCGCGATCGCATTCGCGCACGCCTCGCCCAGGCCGCGCGCTACTTTCGCGAAGAATGCCCAGCCCCCGATGGCCTGGTCGAAACCCTGCGTGAAGCCTGGCCGGTCGACCAATGGCCGCTGTGCGCCAACCGCTTGGACGTAGCTGCGCAGTGGATGGACGAAGCCGCCGTATCGACCATCCACGGTTGGTGCCAGCGCATGCTGCGCGAGCACGCCTTCGACAGCGGCAGCCTGTTCACCCAAACCCTGGAGCCTGACCACAGCGACCTGCTCGGTGAAGTGGTACGCGATTACTGGCGGCGCTTTTGCTACCCATTGGCTGGCCCCGCGTTGCAGTGGGTCGACAGCCAATGGGGCACCCCCGACAGCCTCGCCGCCAAGGCGCGGCCGTTGTTCGCCAGCGCCGAACCGGATGCAGCGCTCGGTGAGCTGAGCCTGCTGATCGACCGTGAACTCCAGGCCCGCGAACAAGCCCTTGAGCAGATCAAAGCCCCGTGGGCGGATTGGGCCCGTGAGCTGCGCGAAGTGTGCCGCGCCGCTGTGGCGCAAAAGCAGGTGGATGGCCGCAAGATGCAGGCGCGCTTCTTCGAGCCCTGGTTCGACAAGCTGCTGGCCTGGGCGCAGGACCCAGCGCAGACCGTGCTCGACCTTGGCACCGGCTTCACCCGCCTTACGCCAGAGGGCATGGCCGAGGCCTGGAAGGGCGAGCCGCCAGAGCACCCGCACTGCCCGCGATGCAAGCGCTGCCTGGGCAACTGGCGGCATTGCCCGACCCTTCCAGCGCGGCGCTTGCCCATGCTGCCGCCTGGATCCGCTTGGCCTTCGATGCGCAAAAGCGCCAGCGCGCCGAGATGGGCTTCGACGACATGCTCACCCGGCTCGACCACGCCCTCGCCGGCCCCTCCGGCGACAGCCTGGCGCAATTGATTCGCCAGCAGTTCCCGGTGGCAATGATCGACGAGTTTCAGGACACCGACCCGGTGCAGTACCGGATCTTCGATTGCATCTACCGCATCAGCGCCGACGACCCCGCAACCGGCCTGTTCATGATCGGCGACCCGAAGCAGGCGATCTACGCCTTCCGCGGCGCCGACATCCACACCTACCTGATGGCGCGCCGGGCCAGCGCCGGGCGGCTGCACACCCTGGGCACCAACTTCCGCTCGACCCAGCCGATGGTCGATGCGGTGAATCACCTGTTCCTGCATGCCGAACAGCGGCCGCAAGGGCGGGGCGCATTCCTGTTTCGCGGCCCCGACGGTGACAACCCTGTGCCGTTCCACGCGGTTCAGGCTCAGGGCCGCCCGGAACACTTGGTGATCGATGGCCAGGCCCAGCCGGCGCTGACCTGCTGGCACCTGGCCGAAGACCAGCCGCTGAGCCTTGCTCAGTACCGCCGGCAGATGGCCGACAGCTGCGCCAGCGAAATCACCCGCCTGCTCAATGCCGGCACACACAATGCTTGTGGCTTTGCTGCCGACGGGCAGCCGTTCAAGCCCCTTCGCCCTGCCGACATCGCCATTCTGGTGCGCGATGGCCAGGAGGCCCGGCTGATTCGCCAGGCGCTGGATGCACGGGCGGTGCGCAGCGTTTACCTCTCCGACAAGGACTCGGTGTTCGCCACCTGGGAGGCGCTGGACGTGCTCGCCTGGCTCAAGGCGTGCGCCGAGCCTGATGCCGAGCGCAGCCTGCGTGCGGCACTGGCCAGCCTGACCCTCGCGCTGCCGTTGGCGGAGCTGGAGCGCTTCAATCAGGACGAGCAGGCCTGGGAGAGCACGGTGATGGCCTTCCGCAGCTACCGCGTGCTCTGGCACAGCCAGGGCGTGCTGGCCATGCTGCGGCGGCTGATGCATGACTACGACCTGCCTCGGCGCCTGGCCGCGCGCACTGATGGCGAGCGTACCCTCACCAACCTGTTGCACCTGACCGAGCTGCTTCAGCAGGCGAGCGCCACCCTCGACGGCGAACAGGCACTGATTCGCCACCTGGCCGAGCAGTTGCACGGCGGCGCGGCAGGCGAAGAGCAGATCCTGCGTCTGGAGAGCGACGAGCAGCTGGTGAAGGTCATCACTGTGCACAAGTCCAAGGGCCTGGAGTACCCGCTGGTGTTCCTGCCGTTCGTGGCCAGTTGCAAGCCGGTCGATGGCAAGCGCCTGCCGCTCACCTGGCATGACGATCAAGGCCGCGTGCAATTGAGCCTGGTGGCTGACGAAGAGATCGTCGCCCGCGCCGACGACGAGCGCCTGGGCGAAGACCTGCGCCTGCTCTATGTGGCACTGACTCGCGCCTGCCACGCCTGCTGGCTTGGCCTGGCCGACCTCAAGCGTGGCCAGAGCAAAACCTCGGTGCTGCATCAGAGCGCCATCGGCTACGTGCTCGGCGGTGGTGCCCCGCTGGCGAATAGCGCAGGCCTGGGGCAGTGGCTACAGGCGCTGGCTGCCGGGTGCCCTGGCATCGCTGTCGAACCGCTGCCGGAGCCCGAAGCCTGCGTGTTCACCGCCCCGGCACAGGATCTTCCCCTGCGGGGCGCGTTGATTCCGACCCGGCGCGCGGCAGAAAACTGGTGGATTGCCTCCTACAGCGCCTTGCGCATCGCCGATGGCCTGGCGGCCGACTCACCACTGGCGCAAAAGCTCGCCGACGACGACCGCGTTGCCGTGCCCGGCCCGCAGGCAAGCAGTGGCGACATCCACGCCTTCCCACGCGGCCCCGGCCCCGGCACCTTTCTGCACGGGCTGCTGGAGTGGGCTGGCGAAGAAGGTTTCGCCAGCGTCGCCGCCGACCGGCCGCGCCTGCTCGACAGCGTGGCGCGGCGCTGCAACCGCCGCGGCTGGGAAGGCTGGATCCCGACGCTCGCACCTTGGCTCGAGCGTTTGCTGCAATTGCCGATGCCCCTGCAAGGCGCAGCCCCGGCCAGCCTCACCGAGCTTGCCAGCTACCGCACCGAAATGGAGTTCTGGTTCGCCAGTGACCAGGTGGACGTCGGCCAGCTCGACGCATTGGTGCAGCGCCACACCCATGCCGGCCTGCCGCGGGCGGGCGCGTTGGGGCGGCCGCTCAACGGGCTGTTCAAGGGCTTCATCGACCTGTGTTTCGAGCACGAAGGCCGCTATTACGTTGCCGACTACAAATCCAACTGGCTCGGCCCTGACGCCAGCGCCTACCTGCCCGCCGCCATGGAGCAGGTGATGCTCGAACACCGCTACGACCTGCAATACGTGCTCTACCTGCTGGCGCTGCACCGCCAGCTCAGCGCGCGCCTGCCCGGCTATGACTACGACCAGCACGTCGGCGGCGCGCTGTTCATCTTCCTGCGCGGCCTGGAGGCTCCGGGCCACGGCGTGTGCCACCTGCGCCCGCCGCGGGTGCTGATCGAAGCCCTGGATGCGCTGTTCAAGGGCCAGCCGCTGCCCGAGGAGGCCCTGTCGTGAATTCCCAGGACGACCTGTTTCCCGAAACCCTGCCCGGTGCCACCGCGCAGGGCGCGCCGGCGCTGCAGAGCGTGCCTGCCCTGCTGGCGCTGTTCGACGCCTGGGCCGAGCGCGGCTGGTTGCGCGCGCTGGACCGCGCGTTCACCGGCTTCCTTGCAGAACGCTGCCCTGATGCCGAGCCGTTGGTGCTGCTGGCCGCCGCCCTGGCCAGCCACCAGCTTGGCCATGGCCACGTGTGCCTGGACTTGCGCCAGACCCTCGCCGAGCCGGACTTTGCGCTGTCACTGCCGCCCGAAGGCGACCTCAGCAGTGGCGCCCTCATGCTGCCTTCGGCCCTGCTGGCCGGTGTCGATGCCGCGCAGTGGGCCGAACGCCTGGCCGCTTCGCCTTTGCTTGCCGGCCCCGGCAGCCCGATGGTGCTGGCCGGCACGCGGTTGTACCTGCGCCGCTACTGGCATTACGAACGGCAGGTGGATCACAACCTGCACGCGCGCCTGCGCCAACGCCAGGCGGTCGACGCCGACACCTTGCAGCGCCTGGAGCAACTGTTCCCGGCAGAGCGCAACGGCCGCACCGACTGGCAGAAGCTTGCCTGCGCCCTGGCCATGCGTTGCAACCTGAGCATCATCACCGGCGGCCCCGGCACCGGCAAAACCACCACCGTGGTGCGCCTGCTGGCGCTGCTGCAAGGCCCGCGTGTGGCCGCCGGGCAGCCGCTGCGGATTCGCCTGGCCGCGCCTACGGGCAAGGCCGCTGCGCGCCTGACCGAGTCGATCGGCGCACAGGTGCAAGGCTTGCAGGTCGATGACGCGGTCAAGGCACGCATCCCGGTAGAGGTGACCACCGTGCACCGGCTGCTGGGCAGCCGCCCTGGCACTCGGCATTTTCGCCACAACGCGGCCAACCCGCTGCCGCTGGACGTGCTGGTGGTAGACGAAGCCTCGATGATCGACCTGGAGATGATGGCGCACCTGCTGGCTGCGCTGGCGCCCAGTGCGCGCCTGGTGCTGCTGGGCGACAAGGACCAGCTCGCCTCGGTGGAAGCCGGCGCGGTGCTGGGCGACCTGTGCCGTGACGCCGAACACGGCCGTTACTCCCCGGCGACTCAAGCCTGGCTGGAGCAAGTGGCCGGGGCTGCGCTCAACGAGCCGGCGCTGTTGCCGGGAGGTGAACAGCAGTACCCGCTGGCTCAACAGGTGGCGATGCTGCGTTATTCCCGGCGCTTCGGCGAGGGCAGCGGCATCGGCGAACTGGCGCGGCGCGTGAACGCCCAGGACGCCATTGCAGCCCGGCGCGCCTTCAGCGAGGCAGCCTTTGGCGACCTGCATCACCTGGCCCCGGGCAACCAGGAGGGGCGCGCCATGGGCCCGCTGCTGCTGGGCACCAGCGAGCTGGCCGGTTACCGCGATTACCTGGCCCTGATCCCGCAAGGCCGGCCGCCTGCCGGCGAACCTTTGGCCTCACCCGCTTGGGCAGAGTGGGCGCGCGCGGTGCTGGCCGCGTTCGACCGTTTCCAGTTGCTCTGCGCGGTGCGCAAAGGGCCTTGGGGCGTGGAAGGGCTCAATGCCCGCGCCCAGGCGATGCTCGCCAGTGCCGGCCTGATCGACCCACGCAGCCGTGGTACGAAGGCCGCCCGGTGCTGATGACCCGCAACGACTACGGCCTGGGCCTGATGAACGGCGACATCGGCATCACCCTGAGCATGCCCCAGGCTGATGAGCCTGGCCGCCAGGTGCTGCGCGTGGCCTTTCCGCGCAACGACGGCCAGGGCGGCGTGCGCTTTGTGCTGCCCAGCCGGCTCAACGACGTGGAAACGGTCTACGCCATGACCGTGCACAAGTCCCAGGGCTCGGAGTTCGAGCACACCGCGCTGGTGCTGCCCGAGGCGCTGAACCCGGTGCTGACCAAGGAGCTGATCTACACCGGCATCACCCGCGCCAAGCAGGTATTCACGCTGGTCGAGCCACGTGCCGGGGTATTCGAAGAAGCAGTGCGGCGCCGCGTCAAGCGCCTGAGCGGGCTGATGCTCGAAGCGCCCGAGGGTTAGCCGCCGAGCTTGACCTCGCCTTTCATCACGTTGGCGTGCACCGGGTAGGAACAGAAAAAGCTGTAGGCGGTGCCGGCCTTGAGCAGCGCAGTGTCGAAGGTCACGCTGTCCTGCTCGCCGGCGCCGATCAGGCGGGTGTGCGCCAGCACGCGGCTGTCGCCGGGCTTGAGGTAGTTGTTGCTTTCACCTGCATCCTGGCCGTCGGCGTCGATGCCTTCGAGGTCATCGGTCTTGGCCAGCACCCAGTTGTGGCCCATCACGCTCACAGGCATTTCACCGGGGTGCTTGAGGGTGACGGTGAAGGTCTTGCAGCTTTTCGGGATTACGATTTCGCTTTTGTCGTAGGTCATCTGGTCGGTGCCGGCGATATCGGTGCTGCAGGCGTCATTTGCCCAAACAGGGGCCGTGGCGAGTGCGAAAAGGGCCGCGATGAGCGTTCGAGCGTTCATGTAACATCCTTAAACAAAATGGGCGGGCGGGCGCTCAAGCGCCGTTTACCGGCATAAAGACGAGCCCGTGCGCGGCGTCTTTATGAAAGCGCGCTCCCTGAGCCTGAATTTCATCTGCCGCCGTTCGTTGCTCAGGCTGACGAGAACTCAAGAACCGACGGAATCAGTGCAATGCTCAAAACAAGGCGAGGCTGGGTGGCCGGTGTGATCGGGGTAGCGGCCCTGGCGTTGCTGGGAATGAAGATGCACAACGCCGGCCCCAGCGCTGCAGGCCTTGAAACCGAAACCCTCGGCACTGGCGACATCGAAGCCACGGTCAGCGCCATCGGCAAGCTCAAGCCGCGCAATCAGGTGGAAGTCGGCGCCCGCACCTCCGGGCAGATCGACCGCATCCTGGTGAAGGTGGGCGACCACGTCGAGCGCGGCCAGTTGCTGGTGGAGATCGACCCGCGCATTCCGCAGGCCACGGTCGACGCAGGCCGCGCCCAGATCGCCAACCTGCGCGCCCAGATCGTCGAGCAACAGGCGCAGTTGCAACTGGCCAGCCGCCAGCGCGCGCGCCAGCAGGCGATGCTCAAGGATGGCTCCACTCGCCAGGAAGACGTCGACACAGCGCTCGCCGCCTACCAGACCGCCGCCGCGCGCATCGACCAGCTCAAGGCGCAGGTCAAGCAAACGCAGTCGACTCTGAGTGGCAGCGAAGCCGAGCTGGACTACACCCGCATTTACGCCCCGATGGCCGGCACCGTGATCGCGCTGAACGCCGAAGCCGGGCAAACCCTCAACGCCACCTATCAGACCCCCAGCGTGCTGCGCATCGCCGACCTCTCTGCGATGACCGTGTGGACCGAAGTTTCCGAAGCCGACGTAACCAAGGTGCGCGCCGGCATGCCGGTGTACTTCACCACCCTGGGCGGCGAAGGCCGGCGTTGGGCCAGCAGTGTGCGCCAGGTGCTGCCGGCGCCGCCCAAGCCCGAGGGCCAGACCGACAGCACCCCGCTGGCGCCCACCCAGAACAAGGTGATCCTCTACACTGCGCTGTTCGACGTGGACAACCCCGATGGCTCGCTGCTGCCGCAGATGACCGCGCAGGTGTCTTTCGTCGCCGCCTCCGCCAAAGGCGTGCTGCGCGCACCTTTGCCGGCCCTGCGCCCGAACAGGGACAAGCCCGGCCAGTACCTGGCGCGGGTGCTCAACGACAAGGGCGAGGTGGAAGTGCGCGATGTGCGCCTGGGCGTGCACAACCGCCTGGACGCCGAAGTGCTCAGCGGCCTGGCACCCGGTGAGCGGCTGGTTACCGGTGAAAGCGGCGGCGATGGCGAGCCGTCGAGGTTCCAATGGTGACTGCCGAGCCGCTGATTGCCCTCAAAGACATTCGCAAATGCTACGGCGGCGGCGACAGCCCGGAGATCGAAGTGCTGCGGGGCCTGTCGCTGAACATTCATGCCGGTGAGTTCGTCGCCATCGTTGGCACCTCGGGCTCGGGCAAGTCGACGCTGATGAACATGCTCGGCTGCCTCGACCGCCCCAGCAGCGGCACCTACCACTTCGCCGGGCGCGATGTGGCCGCGATGAACAGCGATGAGCTGGCCTGGCTGCGCCGCGAGGCCTTCGGCTTCGTGTTTCAGGGCTACCACCTGATCCCGACCGGCACCGCCCAGGAAAACGTCGAGATGCCTGCGGTGTACGCGGGCATGTCGGTCGCCAGGCGCCACGAGCGCTCTGCGCAGCTGCTGGAGCGGCTGGGCCTGGGCGAGCGCATGGGCCACCGCCCCAATCAGCTTTCCGGCGGCCAGCAACAGCGGGTGTCGATTGCCCGCGCTTTGATGAACGGCGGGCGCATCATCCTGGCCGACGAACCTACCGGCGCGCTGGACAGCCGCAGTGGCCAGGAGGTGATGGCCTTGCTGCGCGAGCTGTCGGCGCTGGGCCACACGGTGATTCTCATCACCCACGACCGCAAGGTCGCCGACCAGGCCCAGCGGGTGATCGAGATCCTCGACGGGCAGATCGTCGCCGACAGCGGCCCGGCCGTTCCGCCAGAGGGGCAGCAGCAACTGGCGCTCAACACCGATGCTCACGGCGCATCGTGGCTGGCAGACCTGGCCGAGGCCGGGCGCGCGGCCTGGCGAGTGATGTGGGTGAACCGCTTTCGTACGGCCCTGACCTTGCTGGGCATCGTCATCGGTGTGGCCTCGGTGATCGTGATGCTCGCCGTCGGCCTCGGCGCGCGGCAGCGGGTGGTGGCGCAACTGGGCGCGCTGGGTACCAACCTGATCTTCCTGTCTTCGGTAGGGGAGAGCTCGCGCATTCCCGGGCGCAGCATCACTTTGCAGGATCTGGAGGCGCTGGAAAATATCCCCAACATCACTCACATCCTGCCCAACGTCACCGGCAACAAGGTCATCCGCTTCGGCAGTGTCGACACCCAGACCTATGTGCGCGGCACGGGGGCAGCGCTTCCGGTGTTGCAGACCTGGCCGGTGGGCAAGGGCACCTTCTTCGACGAACGCGACGACCAGCAATTGGCAAGCGTTGCCGTACTCGGCGCCAAGGTTGCCAAAACACTGATGCCGGACATCGATAACCCGGTCGGCCAGCAGATCCTGATCGACAACACGTTATTCCTGGTGATTGGTGTGATGAGCGAAAAAGGCCGGCTGACCGGCGACCGCGACGATGACGATGTGGTGTTCGTGCCGTTCAACACAGGCGGCGTGCGGGTGTTCGGCCAGCGCGAGCCGACCTACACGGTGCTGGCCGTGCATGATCTGGCGCGCATCACGCAAACCCAGGAGGCCATCGAGGCGATGCTGCTCAAGCGTCACGGCATCAAGGACTTCGCCACCGGCAACGCGGCTGCCAGCATCGCCGCCCAGGCCAAGACCCAGGACAGCATGACCGTGATGCTCAGCCTGATCGCTGCGGTCTCGCTGGTGGTCGGCGGCATTGGCGTGATGAACGTGATGCTGATGACTGTGCGCGAGCGCACCCGCGAGATCGGCATCCGCATGGCCACCGGCGCCCGCCAGCGCGACATCCTGCGTCAGTTTCTCACCGAGGCGGTGCTGGTGTCGCTGGTGGGCGGCGTGGTGGGCGTGGTTGCAGGCTTGCTGATCGGCGGTGCGCTGATCGCCTGGGAGGTGCCGCTGGTGTTCTCGGTCAGCGGCATCCTGGGGGCCTTTGCCTGCGCGCTGTTCACAGGCTTGTTCTTCGGTTTCATGCCGGCACGCCAGGCGGCGCGCCTGGATCCGGTCACAGCGTTGGGGAGTGAATGATGGATGTGCGCTGTAGCTTGATCCTGGCGGTTTTGCTGGCCGGCTGCACGGCGGCCGATGGCCCGCCGCAGCCGCCACAGCCTGCGTTGCCCGCGCAGTGGCGCAGCCCGGTCACCCCGGAGGCTGTGCAGGTGGATGCGCAGTGGTGGCAGGCTTTTGGCAGTGCCGAATTGAGCGCGCTGATCACTCAGGCGCAGGCGTCGGGGCTGGACGTGCAAGCGGCCGCAGCCCGCGTGTTGCAAGCCGAGGCCGCTGCCCGTGCCAGCGGCGCAACCCTCTGGCCAACCCTCGATGGCGCGGTCGCCAGCACCCATGAAGGCCGGCTGGGTGGCAACGCGTCGGTGGACGACAACAGTTATTTCGTCGGCCTGCAAGCCAGCTTCGATCCCGACCTGTGGGGCCGCAACCGCGCCCTGCGCGACGCTGCGCTGGCGCGCCTCAAGGCCCGGCGTTTCGACCGCAGCGATGTGCAGCTGACGCTCACCAGCAGCGTGGCCGATCAGTGGCTTTTGCGGGTGAGCCTCGGTCAGCGCCTGGCGATTGCGCGGCTGAACCTGAGCAACGCCGAGCGGGTGCTCGATACCGTCAGCTCGCGCCAGCGCGCCGGCAGCGTTACGCCGCTGGACCTGGCCCAGCAGCGCGGTGTGGTGGCCGAGCAGCGCAGGCAGGTGAGCAGCCTGCAGCAGCAAGCCAGTGAGGCGGAGATTCGCCTGGCCTTGTTGCTCGGGGTGCCGGTGCAGCAAGTCAGTGTGCGCACCGAGTCGCTCGACAACCTCGCTTGGCCACAGGCCAATGCCGGCCTGCCCGCCGAGCTGGTGCTGCGCCGCCCGGACGTGGCCCGCGCCGAGTCGGACCTGGCCGCCGCGCAAGCGGACGTGAAAGCCGCCCGCGCGGCGTTGTTGCCCAACATCACCTTGGGGTTGCAGGTGGGCGGCAGCGCCGAGCATTGGTCCCGCGTGTTCGACAGCCCGGTGTACGCGCTCACCGGCAACCTGGTGGCGCCGATTTTCAACGGCGGCAACCTGCGCGCCCAGCGTGATGAAGCGCAAGGGCGCAAAGAAGAGTTGCTGGTCGAATACCGCCGCGCGCTGATCACGGCGCTGACGGACGTTGAGTCCGGGCTCAACGCCGCCGGTGGCATCGAGGGGCAGTTGAGCGCGCAGGACGAACAACTGGCTCAGGCCAAGGAAGCTTTCCGCCTGGCCGAGTCACGCTACCGCGCAGGTGCTGAAACCCTTCTGGTGCTGCTCGATGCACAGCGCTCGCTGTACACCGCCCAGGACGAATGGGTGCAACTGCGCCTGCAACGGTTGCAGGCCAGTGTTGCGTTGTTCAAGGCGTTGGGTGGCGGCTGGCGTCGGGCTTGAGGACTAGCCCGTTGCACGTCGCCCGGCAAGCCGGCCTCCCACTTTTTGATGTGCGGCGCAGGGTCTTCAAGTGGGAGGGCGGCTTGCCGCGCGACGTGCTAGCCCTCAGGCCTTAGCCAATTCCACCGACTTGCGGCAATGCACCAGTGCATCGCGAATCATGAAGTTCACCAGGGTCGGCGACACGCCCAGCTCCTTGGCGATGTCCTTCTGCTGCACCCCGTGCAGGCGATACATCTCGAAGGCATAGCGCGTGCGCGCCGGCAGTTCCCCCAGGGCGGAGTCGATCTGCGCCAGGGCTTCATGGTTGAGGTTGTTCACCTCCGGTGTGTCGCTGGGGTTGCAGGCGTAGAGGCCCTCTTCCTCGCTGCCGGAGTACTTGAGCTCCATCGCCTGCTTGCGATAGTGATCGATGGCCAGGTTGCGAACGATGCGGAACACATAGTTCACCTGCGCCTTGAGCGGCAGGGTGATGTTCTTGATGCTGGAAAGACGCAGAAAGGCATCCTGCACAACGTCTTCCGCTCGGCTCGGGCAACCGGTGATACGCGCGGCGGTCTTGACCAGCGTCGAACGATTTTCGACCAACGCCTGGAGCAAGGCCGGGGCGGCCACGGTGTTGCACTCTAAGGTTCCAAGGTCCTGCATGGTTGCACCTTTGCGACGAGAAGTTGCGACAAGGTCGGGTCGTCCTTGCGACGCCGAGCAAGGTACTGGCGCTGATAATGGTTGTCAAATAAGAATATTTACTCTTTGAATCACTTTTTCATCTAAAAAGGAACTTTGCCGGAAAGGTGGCTGTGCGCCACCATGGTGCGCGATCCGCTACCCGCACCGTTTTGGCAATCCTTCTTCCGAGAAAAGTAGATACCAATCATTACCGTTCTCCTGCCCCCAGCTTAATTTTCCCCTCGCTCGGTCCGTCATCGTCGGCAAGGACCGAGGCGTAGCCGCCTCGTTGGCATACGCAATGAGCAGGTGAACCCATGTTGAAGACCTTCGAACGGCCCGCGTCTGTTGCCGCGGCTTTGATGCGCCATGCGTCTGCCCGGGGAAGCGAACCGGCGCTGCGCTTTCTGAGCGCGGATGCCGAAGACGGTGAAGTGCTCAGCTATGCCCAGCTCGATATGCGCGCGCGCGGCATTGCCGCTGCCCTTGGCCAGCGCCTTGAGATCGGCGCGCGCGCGGTGCTGCTGTTTCCCAGCGGCCCGGATTACGTCGCGGCGTTCTTTGGCTGCCTTTATAGCGGCGTGATCGCCGTGCCGGCCTACCCGCCGGAAAGCCACCAGCCGCAGCACCTGCGCCGGCTGGTGTCGATCATCGAAGACGCCCGCCCCGGCGTGATTCTCACGGTCGACGCCTTCGCCGGCCCCTTGCGCGAGATGGCCCTAGCCCTCGGCCGCCCACTGCCCGACGTGCTGGCGGTCGACACCCTGGCCTGCGACCTGGGCGAACACTGGCCGGCCCCTGAAGTGCCCACCTCGGCCACAGCCTTCTTGCAGTACACCTCCGGCTCCACCGCCACGCCCAAGGGCGTGCAGGTGACCCACGGCAACCTGGAAGCCAACGAGTGGCTGATCCGCCAGGGTTATCGGATCGGCGAAGGCGACTGCATCGTCAGCTGGCTGCCGCTCTATCACGACATGGGCCTGATCGGCGGCCTGCTGCAAGGCATCTACAGCGGCGTGCCGGTGGTGTTGATGTCGCCGCAATACTTCCTGGAGCGCCCGGTGCGCTGGCTCGAAGCGATCACCCGCTACCACGGCACCATCAGCGGCGGCCCGGATTTCGCCTACCGCCTCTGCCATGAACGCATCGCCGAGGCCAAGCTGGCCGAGCTGGACCTCTCCAGCTGGCGCGTGGCGTTCTCCGGCGCCGAGCCGATCCGCCAGGACAGCCTCGAGGCGTTCGCCGAGCGCTTCGCACGTTGCCACTTCAATCGCACCCAGTACCTGGCCAGCTACGGGCTGGCCGAAGGCACACTGTTCGTCACCGGCGGACGGCCGGGGCAGGGCATTGCAGCGTTGCAACTGGACGCCGAGGCATTGGCTGCCCACAAGGCTCGCCCCGGCAAGGGGCCGGTGCTGATGAGCTGTGGCTGGGAGCAGCCGGAGCACCCGCTGATGATCGTCGAGCCCGAGACCGGCCGCGTGCTGGCCGATGGCGAGGTGGGCGAGGTCTGGTCCTCTGGCCCGAGCGTCGCCAACGGTTACTGGCGCAACCCGGAAGCGACCGCGCAGGCGTTCGTCGAACGCGACGGCCGCACCTGGCTGCGCACGGGCGACCTGGGCTTTCGCCACGAAGGCGAGCTGTTCGTCACCGGGCGGCTCAAGGACATGCTGATCATCCGTGGGCAGAACCTCTACCCGCAGGACGTCGAGCGCACCGTCGAAGACCAGATCGAAGTGGTACGCAAAGGCCGTGTGGCAGCGTTCGCCATCGAGCGCGATGGCCAGGAGAGCCTGGGCGTGGCTGCCGAAATCAGCCGCAAGGTCGCCCGCCAGTTGCCGCTGGATGAGCTGGTGCAGCAGATTCGCCAGGCCGTGGCCCAGGAGCACCGCGAAGCCCCGAGCGTGGTGGTGTTGCTCAACACCGGTGCCTTGCCGAAAACCTCCAGCGGCAAGCTGCAACGCTCGGCCTGCCGCGTGCAGTTGCTGGAGGGCAGCCTCGACACACTGGCGGTCTGGCAGGGCGGCGAAACCACCGTTACCGGGGCGAATGAGGCCGAGCAAGCCAGCGCCGCGCCGCTGCCCGAGCGTGTCGCAGCGATCTGGAAGCACGCCCTGAAGGCCGAGTACCTGGCGGCCAGCACGCATTTCTTCGGCCATGGCGGCAACTCGATCCAGGCCATCCAGATGATCGCCGAGCTGCGCGACCAGCTGAACCTTGAAGTCGAGCTGCGCGACCTCTACCAGTTCCCCGAGCTGGGCACCTTCACCCAACACCTGGAAAGCCTCTGCCAAAACGGCCCGAGTGCGCGCATCGAACGCCAGGCCGACGGCGCCTGGCTGCCGCTCTCGCCCGGCCAGCATCGCCTCTGGCTGCTGGCGCAGAAAGAACCCGACAGCACCGCCTACAACATCCCGGGCGGGCTGCACCTGCGCGGCGAAGTCGACCCCCAAGTGCTGGGCCGCGTGTTCGCGCAGTTGCTCGAACGCCACCCGGCCTTGCGCACGCAGTTCGTGGAGCAGGGCGATGAGCCCCGCCAGCGCGCGGTTGCGGCCGAAGGCTGGCAGGTGCAGCACGACGACCTGAGCGACCTGGACGCAGCCGGCCGCCAGGCGCGCGCCGAGCGCATTCGCCATGAAGAAGCCCACCACCGCTTCGACCTGGCTCAAGGCCTGCTGCTGCGGGTGCGCCTGGTGAGCCTGGATGAGCAGGAACACCTGCTGCTGGTGACCGTGCACCACATCGCCGCCGACGGCTGGTCGCTGGGCATCGTGCTGGAAGAGTTCGCCCGCCTCTACGGTGCCGAAAGCCAGGGCCAAGCCCTTGAGCTGCCCGCGCTGGCGCTGCGCCCGGCCGACATCGCCGCCTGGCAACAGGCCAACCCCGCGCCCGAGCAGGAGCTTGCCTACTGGCAGCAGCAACTGGCCGGCGAGCACGAAGCGCTGGCGCTGCCGTATGACCACTTGCCCACGGGCAGCGCAAGCCCGGCTGCGCGGCTCACCAGGAAGCTCGACAAAGCCTTGTCCCAGCAAGTGCTGGCGCTGGCCAAACAGCAAAAAACCACGCCCTTCGTGGTGCTGATGGCGGCTTTCCAGGCCGTGCTGCACCGTTACACCGGCCAGGCCGATATCCGCCTCGGCGTGCCCAGCGCTGGCCGTTACCTGCCGCAGGCCCAGGGCCTGGTGGGCTTTTTCATCAACACCCAGGTGCTGCGCGTACAGCTCGCGCCACGCCAGCCCTTCGCCGCGCTGCTGGCTACGGGCGCCGAGCACCTGGCACACGCCCAGGCGCACCAGCGCGTCGACTTCGAAGTGGTCGCGCGTGCGCTGGGCAATGCACAGCCTTTCGAGGTGATGTTCAACCACCAGCAGCGTGACCTCGGCGCGCTCAAGCGCTTGCCAGGCCTGCTCGCCGAAGAGCTGCCGTGGAACAGCCAGCAGGCCAAGTTCCCGCTGCAACTGCACACCGAGCAAGATGCCCAAGGCCGCATCAGCCTGGCCTTCGACTACGCCACCGAGCTGTTCGACCGCGCCACGGTCGAGCGCCTGGCCGGGCATTACCAGCGGCTGCTGGCCCATGCCTGCGAGCAACCTGAGCAAGCCCTCGAAGACCTGGCGCTGCTGCCCGACACCGAGCGCGACCAACTGCAACGCTGGAGCCAGGGCCCTGCCACACCTGCCGCCGCCCTGGTGCCGCTGCGCCTGCTGAGCCAGGCAGGTGCAACTCCCGATGCGGTTGCCCTCATCAGCAGCGCCGGCCAGCTCACGTACGCGCAGCTCGACGCCCGCGCTGAACAGCTGGCGCGCCACCTGCGTGCTCGCGGCATTGGCCCGGAGTCGCGCGTGGGCCTGCTGGCCGAGCGTTCGCCTGAATTGATGATCGCGCTGCTGGCGGTGATCCGCGCGGGCGCCGCCTGGGTACCGCTGGACCCGACCTACCCCCAGCAGCGCCTGCGCTACATGCTCGAGGACAGCCAGCAAGCCTTGCTGATCGGCCATCGCGCCCTGATCGACGCCGTCGCGCCGCCCGAAGGCCTGGCCACGCTGGCGCTCGAAGATCTGGCCAGCCTTGACGCGCTGCCCGCCAGTGCCCCGGCCACCGTGCTGCCCGGCAACCTGGCCTACGTGATTTACACCTCCGGCTCCACTGGCCAGCCCAAGGGGTGGGCATCTCCCACCAGGCCCTGGCCGAGCGCTTGCAGTGGATGCAGGCTGAATATGGGTTTGGCGCCCAGGACGTGTTCCTGCAAAAAGCCCCGCTGAGCTTCGATGTGTCGGTGTGGGAATGCCTGCTGCCGCTGGTCTGCGGCGCGCGGCTGGTGCTGGCCGACCCCGGCGACCAACGCGACCCGGCGCGCCTGGCGCAGTGGGTGCGCGAGCAGGGCGTGACCGCGCTGCACTTCGTGCCGCCGCTGCTGCAACTGTTCATCGAAGAACCCGCCGTCGCCAAGTGCCACAGCCTGCGCCTGGTGTTCTCCGGCGGTGAGGCGCTGTCGGTGGAACTGGCCCGGCGTGTGCGCCAGTGCCTGCCGGGTGCGGCGTTGCACAACCGCTATGGCCCGTCCGAGGCGGCGATCAACGCCAGCCATTGGGCGGTGCGTGAGGATGAGCACGGCCGTGTGCCGATCGGCCTGCCGCTGGGCAACAGCCTGTGCGCGGTGCTCGACGCCAGCGCCCAGCCGCTGCCGGCCGGGGCTGCCGCCGAGCTGTTTCTGGGGGCGTGGGCCTGGCGCGAGGCTACCTCGGCCGGGCGGCGCTGACCGCCGAGCGGTTCGTTCCCGCCGAGGGCGGCATGCGTCTGTACCGCAGCGGCGACCGCGCCCGCTGGCGGGCCGACGGCGCCCTGGAATACCTGGGCCGGCTCGATGAGCAGGTGAAGCTGCGTGGCTTTCGCCTAGAGCTGGAAGAAATCCGCAACCAGTTGCTGGAGCAGGCGGGCGTGCGCCAGGCCGCCGTGGTGCTGCGGGGCAGCGCCCAAGGGCCGCTACTGGTGGCCTACCTGTGCGCCGATGAGGCCGATGACGAGCTGTTCGAAAGGATCAGAACCGCCCTGGCCGAGCGCCTGCCGGAGTACATGGTGCCCGCGCAGTTCGTGCGCCTGGCCAGCCTGCCACTCAGCCCCAGCGGCAAACTCGACACCAAGGCCCTGCCTGAGCCCGAATGGCAAGCCCGTGAATACACCGCCCCCGTCACCGACACCGAGCAACGCCTGGCAGCCATCTGGGCCGAAGTGCTGGGCCTGCCGCAGGTGGGTTTGAACGATGACTTCTTCGCACTCGGCGGCCACTCGCTGCTGGCAACCCGCATCGTTGCCCGTGCCCGCCAGGCCTTCGACGTGGAGCTGCCATTGCGCAGCCTGTTCGAAGCGACGCGCCTTGATGATTTCGCCGCCTGGGTCGAGCGCGCCCGCGCCGCTGGCCAGCGCGACAGCCAGGGCGCCATCGCGCACATCGACCGCAATCAGCGCGTGCCGCTGTCTGCCTCGCAGCAGCGCATGTGGTTCCTCTGGCAGATGGAGCCGGGCAGCCCCGCCTACAACGTCGGCGGCATGGCGCGCCTGCGTGGTGAGCTGCACATCGAGCTGTTCGACCAGGCCCTGCAGGCCCTGATCGCCCGCCACGAAACCCTGCGCACCACCTTCCCCAGCCAGGCCGGCAAACCCTGGCAGCGAGTAGCGGCCGAATCGAACCTGGTGATGCAGCGCCTGGACCTGCGCACCGCCGACACGGCCCAGCTGCAACAACGCCTGCAAGCCCTGGCCGATGAGCAGGCGCACCAACCCTTCGACCTGGAGCGCGGCCCGCTGCTGCGGGTGTGCATGGCCCGCACCGGCGAGCAGGAGCACCACCTGGTAGTCACCCTGCACCACATCGTCACCGAAGGCTGGGCGATGGACGTGTTCGCCCGCGAGCTGAGCGCGCTCTATGAAGCACTGGTGGCCGGCGAACCGTCGCCTTTGGAACCGCTCGCCGTGCAATACCTGGACTACAGCGTGTGGCAACGCCAGTGGCTGGAAGCCGGCGAAGGCCAGCGCCAGCTTGCCTACTGGCAAACCCAGCTGGGCAGCGAGCACCCGCTGCTGGAAATGCCCAGCGACCGCCCGCGCCCGGCCGTGCAGAGCCACGACGGCGAGCTGTACCGCTTCGACCTGAGCCCTGAGCTGGCCGCCCAGGTGCGGGCCTACAACCAGCAGCATGGCCTGACGCTGTTCATGACCATGGTCGCCAGCCTTGCCGCGGTGCTCTATCGCCATAGCGGCCAGCCGGACCTGCGCATCGGCGCGCCGGTGGCCAACCGCACCCGCCCTGAAAGCGAAGGGCTGATCGGCGCCTTCCTCAACACCCAGGTGCTGCGTTGCCAGCTCGATGGGCAGATGAGCGCGCAAGCGCTGCTGGCGCAGGTGCGTGGCACGGTGATCGACGCCCAGTCGCATCAGGATTTGCCCTTCGACCAACTGGTCGAAGCCCTGCAACCGCCGCGCAGTGCGGCCTACAACCCGCTGTTCCAGGTCATGTGCAACGTGCAGCGCTGGGAATTCCAGCAAAGCCGCCGCCTGGCCGGGATGCAGGTGGACTACCTGCTCAACGATGCGCGGGCGACCAAGTTCGACCTGTACCTGGAAGTCACAGACCTCGACCAGCGCCTGGGCTGCTGCTTCACCTACAGCCGCGACCTGTTCGACGAGCCGCGCATCGCGCGCCTGGCTGAGCACTGGCGCAACTTGCTGGCGGCGATGGTCAGCCAGCCCGAGCAGCGCCTGGCCGAGTTGCCGATGTTCAGCCAGGGCGAGGCCGCCGGCGGCTTTGCCGGCGAGCCGGGCACCCAGGCCCGTGGCGAAACCCTTCACCAACTGTTCGCCGAGCAAGCGGCGCGTACGCCTGAAGCCGGCGCGCTGACCTTCGCCGGTACCACCCTCAGCTATGCCGCGCTCGACCGCCGCGCCAACCAGCTCGCCCACCACCTGCGCCAGCGCGGCGTGGGCCCGGAGGTGTGCGTGGGCCTGGCGCTGGAGCGCTCGGCGGAAATGGTCATCGGCCTGCTGGCGATCCTCAAGGCCGGCGGCGCTTACGTACCGCTCGACCCGGAGTACCCGGCCGAACGCCTGCACTACATGATCGAAGACAGCGGCATCCAGCTGTTGCTGGGCAGCCAGGCGCTGTTCGACAGCCTCGGCGAGCTGCCGGCAGGTGTCGGCTGCTGGGCCGTCGAAACCGATGCCGCCGCGCTCGATGCGCTGCCGGTTGCCGCGCCAGCGGACCTCGCCGGCCCTGGAAACCTGGCCTACATCATCTACACCTCCGGCTCCACCGGCCGGCCAAAAGGTGTGGCAGTCGCCCATGGCGAGATCGCCATGCACTGCCGGGCGGTGATCCAGCGCTTCGGCCTGCGCAGCAGCGATTGCGAGCTGCATTTCTATTCGATCAATTTCGACGCTGCCAGCGAGCGGCTGCTCACGCCGTTGCTATGCGGCGCCCGCGTGGTGCTGCGCGCCCAGGGCCAGTGGGGTGCCGAGGAGATCTGCACGCTGATCCGCGAGCAGCAGGTCAACATCCTGGCCTGCACGCCCAGCTACGGCAGCCAACTGGCGCAGTGGCTGGCCGGGCGCGGCGAGCGCCTGCCGATGCGCCTGTGCATCACCGGTGGCGAGGCGCTGACGCCTGAACACCTGCAACGCATCGGCGAAGGCTTTGCGCCGCAGCAGTTCTTCAACGCCTACGGCCCGACCGAAACCGTGGTGATGCCGATGGCGAGCCTGGCCCCTGCGCAGTTGCCCATTGGGGCGCTGAGCGTGCCGATCGGCAGCCTGGTGGGCGACCGCGCTGCCTGGCTGCTCGACCATGACCTGGCGCCCCTGCCGCAAGGCGCGGCCGGGGAGCTGTACCTGGGCGGCAAAGGCCTGGCCCGTGGGTATCACGCACGCGCCGCGCTCACCGCCGAACGCTTCGTGCCCGACCCCTATGGCGCCCCAGGCGCGCGGCTGTACCGCAGCGGCGACCGCGTCAAGCAGAACGCCGAGGGCCTGGCCGAGTACATCGGCCGCATCGACCAGCAAGTGAAAGTGCGCGGTTTCCGCATCGAGCTGGGCGAGATCGAAGCGCGCCTGCTGGAGCACCCGGCGGTGGACGAGGCCGCCGTGCTGGCGGTCGATACGCCCGCTGGCCGGCAACTGGTGGGCTACGTTGGCACGCGTGCCATTGATGAGGGCCTGCGCGAACAGCTCAAGGCGCACCTGCGTGCGCAACTGCCCGACTACATGGTGCCGGCGCACCTGAGCCTGCTCGAACGCCTGCCGATGATGCCTAACGGCAAGCTCGACCGCCGCGCGCTGCCAGCGCCGGACCTGAGCGCCGCCGCGCAGGCCTACGCCGCGCCCCGCGATGAGCGCGAGAACGCCCTGGCCCAGGCCTGGCAGGCGGTGCTCGGGCTCGAGCGCGTCGGGCTGGACGACAACTTCTTCGAGCTGGGCGGTGATTCGATTCTGTCGATCCAGGTGGTGAGCCGCGCTCGCCAACTCGGCTGGCACTTCAGCCCGCGCGACCTGTTCCAGCACCAGACCGTGCGCGAGCTGGCACCGGTTGCCAGCCGCGAGCAACTGCGCCAGGCCGAGCAAGGCCTGATCGAGGGCGGCAGCGGCTTCACGCCGATCCAGCGCTGGTTCTTCGAGCAACCCATGGCCAACCGCGCGCACTGGAACCAGGCGCTGCTGTTCGAGCCGGCCGAAGCGTTGGACGGCCAACGGCTGGAGGCCGCGCTGCAAGCGCTGGTGCAGCATCACGATGCCCTGCGCCTGCGTTTCACCGAAGGCGCCGAAGGCTGGCAGGCGCGGCATGCTGCGCCTGATGGGGCGCCGATTCTGAGCCAACACCACGTCCCTAGCCTTGAGGGCTGCACTGCGCTCTACGAGCAGGCCCAACAGAGCTTGAACCTGGCGAATGGCCCCTTGCTGCGTGCCGTACTGGTCACCGACGGCGAGGGCGCCCAGCGCCTGCTGCTTGCGATTCACCATCTGGTGGTGGACGGCGTTTCCTGGCGCGTGCTGGTCGAAGACCTGCAGAACCTCTACCGGCAACCCGAAGCGGCGCTGCTGGCCAAGACCAGCGCCTTGCGCGACTGGGCCGCGCGCCTGGCCGCCTACGCCGGCAGCGAGTCGCTGCGTGAAGAACTCGGCTGGTGGCAAGGCCACCTGCAAGGCCCTGCTGCCGCGCTGCCGTGCCCGCGCCCCGAAGGCGCCAACACCGAAGCAGAGGCTGCGCAGGTGGTGGTCGGGCTGGGCGCCGAGCACACCCGGCAACTGCTGCAACAGGCGCCAGCGGCCTACCGCACCCGCGTCGACGACCTGCTGCTCAGCGCCCTGGCGCGGGTGCTGTGCCGCTGGGCCGGCCAGCCCAGCGTGCTGGTGCAACTCGAAGGCCACGGCCGCGAGGCGCTGTTCGATGAGCTGGACCTGACCCGCACCGTTGGGTGGTTCACCAGCACCTACAGCCTGCGCCTCACCCCGCAGGCCGAGGTGGGCGCCACCCTCAAGGCGATCAAGGAGCAATTGCGCGCCGTGCCGCACAAGGGCCTGGGCCATGGCGTGCTGCGTTACCTCGCCGATGCACCGGTTCGCCAGGCCATGGCTGCGCTTCCTCAGGCCGCGGTGACCTTCAACTACCTCGGCCAGATCGACCAGGGCTTTGCCGGCGCGTTGCTGCAGCCGCTGCAAGGCGGCGCCGGGGCGGTGCATGACAGCCAGGCGCCATTGCCCAACGAGCTGTCCATCGACGCTCAGGTGCAGGGCGGCGAGCTGAGCCTGCGTTTCACCTTCAGCCAGGCCCGCTACGACCAGGCAACCATCGAGGCCAAAGCCGCCGAGCTGGTCGATGAACTCCAGGCGTTGATCGCCCATTGCCTGGAGGAGGGCGCCGGTGGCCCGACGCCGTCGGACTTCCCGCTGGCCCGCCTGACCCAGGCGCAGCTGGACGCGCTACCCGTGCCGGCGGCCGACATCGAGGATGTCTACCCGCTCACGCCGATGCAGGAGGGCCTGTTGCTGCACACGCTGCTGGAACCCGGCACCGGCATCTACTACATGCAGGACCGCTACCGCATCAACGCGGTGCTCGACCTGCCGCGCTTCTGCGCCGCCTGGGAGCACGTGGTCGGCCGCCATGAAGCTCTGCGCGCCTCGTTCAGCTGGAGCGAAGGCGAAGCGATGCTACAGATCATCCACAAGCCCGGCGCAGCCCAAGTGGAGTTGCTCGACTGGAGCGAGCAGGCCGAGGCCGACAGCGAAATTCGCTTGCAGGCGTTGCACAAGGCCGAGCGCGAAGCCGGCTTCGACCTGCTGCGCCGGCCGCCTTTCCATTTGCGGTTGATCCGCGTGGGCGAGGCGCGCTACTGGTTCATGATGAGCAACCACCACATCCTCATCGACGCCTGGTGCCGCGGCCTGCTGATGAGCGACTTCTTCGAGCGCTATGCGGCGCTGTGCGAAGGCCGCCCCGCGCAGTTGGAGAGTGCCCCGCGCTACCGCGACTACATCGCCTGGCTTGGCCATCAGGATCAGGCCGCCTCCCAGGGCTGGTGGCGTGAAACCCTGCGCGGTTTCGAGCGGCCCACGCCGCTGCCCAGCGACCGCCCGATCCTGCGCGAGCAGGCTGGCGCAGTGCCGGTGCAGGATCGCTACACCCGCCTGCTGCCGGAACAGGGCGCGCGGCTGCGCGAGCTTGCCCAGCGCCACCAGCTGACCATCAACACCTTCGCCCAGGCCGCCTGGGCGCTGGCCCTGCGCCGCTACAGCGGCGACCGCGACGTGGTGTTCGGCGTGACCGTGGCCGGGCGCCCGGTGGAGCTGCCCGCGATGCAGCGCACCGTGGGGCTGTTCATCAACAGCATCCCGCTGCGGGTGAAGCTGCCGGGTGTGGGCGAGTGCCTGAGTGTGCGCAACTGGCTGCGCGGCCTGCTCGACAACAACATGCAGCTGCGCGAGCACGAATACCTGCCGCTGGTGACGATCCAGGACTGCAGCGAGCTGCCCAAGGGCCAGCCGCTGTTCGACAGCCTGTTCGTGTTCGAGAACGCCCCGGTCGAAGCCGGGGTGATGGACCAGGCCAAGACCCTCAACGCCACGTCCGATTCGGGCCGCACCCACACCAACTTCCCGCTGACGGTGGTGTGCTACCCCGGCGACGACCTGGGCCTGCACCTGTCCTACGACCCGCGCTGGTTCAACGACGACACCATCGAAGAGCTGCTGAGTGAGTTCAAGCGCCTGCTGCTGGCCCTGGCCGACGACCTGGATGGCGAGGTGGCGGCCTTGCCGCTGATCGCGGAGGCCGAACAGCAGCAACTGCTGCAAGCGCACAACCGCAGCGAGGCGGGTTACCCGCTGGAGGCCGGCTATACACGGCTATTCGAAGCGCGCGTGGCGGCGCACCCGCAGCGCGTGGTCGCCCAGTGCAGCGGCGAGCAGCTGACCTACGCCCAGCTCGATGCTCAGGCCAACCGCCTCGGCCATGCGCTGATCGAGGCCGGCGTCGGCTTCGACCAGCCGGTGGCCTTGCTGGCCGAACGCGGGCTGGGCTTGCTCGGCATGATGATCGGCGCGTTCAAGGCCGGCGCCGGTTACCTGCCGCTGGACCCCGGCCACCCCGAACAGCGCCTGCTGCGCATCCTGGAGCTGAGCCGTGCGCCGGTGCTGGTGTGCAGCCAGGCCTGCCAGGCGCAGGCACAGGCGGTGCTCGCTGCGCTGGGAGGCGTGAGCCAAGCGCGCCTGCTGGTGTGGGAAACCGTGCAGGCCGGCGGCTATGCCACCGCCGCCACCGGGCGTTACGTCGGCCCGCAGCACCTGGCCTACGTGATCTACACCTCCGGCTCCACCGGCCTGCCCAAAGGCGTGATGGTCGAGCAGGCGGGCATGCTCAACAACCAGCTCGCCAAAGTGCCGTACCTGAACCTCGGCGAGCAGGACGTGATCGCCCAGACCGCCTCGCAGAGCTTCGACATCTCGGTGTGGCAGTTCCTCGCCGCGCCGTTGTTCGGCGGCCAGGTGCGTATCGTGCCCAACGCCATCGCCCATGACCCGATCGCCTTGCTCGACTGCGTGCGCGACACCGGCATCAGTGTGCTGGAGAGCGTGCCCTCTTTGATTCAGGGCATGCTCGCCGAAGGCACTGCCGCCACCGGGCAATTGCGCTGGCTGCTGCCCACCGGCGAGGCGATGCCGCCGGAGCTTGCGCGCCAGTGGCTCAGCCGCTACCCGCACGTGGCGCTGGTCAACGCTTATGGCCCGGCCGAGTGTTCCGACGACGTGGCGTTCTTCCGCGTGGACGAGGCCTCCACCGCCGGCACTTACCTGCCGATCGGCACGCCGACCGACAATAACCGCCTGTTCGTGTTCGACGGCGCGCTGGACCTGGTACCCGGCCGTGCTACCGGCGAGCTGTGCATCGGCGGCACCGGCGTGGGCCGTGGCTATGTCGGCGACCCGGTGCGCACCGCGCTGGCCTTCGTCCCGCATCCGCACGGCCAGGCCGGGGAGCGGCTGTACCGCAGCGGCGACCTGGCGCGGCGCCGCGCCGACGGGGTGCTGGAATACGTGGGCCGGGTCGATCACCAGGTGAAGATTCGCGGGTTCCGCATCGAGCTGGGCGAGATCGAGTCACGCCTGCACGAACAGGCCGAGGTGCGCGAAGCCGCCGTGGCCGTTCAGCAAGGCCCGAACGGCGCTTACCTGGTCGGCTACCTGGTGCCGGTACAGGCCCTGGCTGCCGCTGACCCCGCTACCCGCGTGGTGGCGCAGAGCGAGCTGTTCGAGCGGCTCAAACAGGCGCTGCGTGCCACCTTGCCCGACTACATGGTGCCGCTGCACTGGTGCCTGCTCGACCGCCTGCCGCTCAACGCCAACGGCAAGCTCGACCGCAAGGCGCTGCCGGCGCTGGAGATCGGCCAGGTGCAGGCGCAAGCCTACATGGCGCCGCGCAACGAGCTGGAGGCGACACTGGCCGGGATCTGGGCGCAGGTGCTGAAAGTGGAGCGGGTGGGGGTGCATGACAACTTCTTCGACCTGGGCGGGCATTCGCTGCTGGCCACGCAAATCGCCTCGCGCCTGCAAAAGCAGCTGCAGCGCAGTGTGCCGTTGCGGGCGATGTTCGAGTGCCACAGCGTCGAGGCGCTGGCCAGCTACATCCAGTCGCTTGAAAGCAGCGCGCTCACCGAGCAGAAGGCCGACCGCCTCGACGACCTGATGTCGCGGCTCGAAGCCTTGTAACGGCGGGTAAAGGCGAGAAGGGCTCAACCGTCTTTCTCGCAGAATCTTTGCGTTTCGATGGAGAACCGATCCATGAACAGTGCAGTGGCCGAATCGCTCGCTCGCGGGGAGGGCGCCGAGCAGGGGCTCTTCCAGTTCGAAGACAACCCCTTGCTGCAACGCCAGAAGCAGCAGGAGTCCAACGCCCGCAGCTACCCGCGGCGCATTCCGCTGGCGCTCAAGCGAGCACGTGGTGTGCATGTCGAGGACGTCGAGGGGCGGGTGTTCATCGACTGCCTGGCCGGCGCCGGCACCCTGGCGCTGGGGCACAACCACCCGGTGGTGGTCGAGGCGATTCAGCAGGTGCTCGCCGACGAGCTGCCGCTGCACACCCTGGACCTCACCACGCCGGTGAAAGACCGCTTCGTGCAGGACCTCTTCGGCTTGCTGCCCGAGGCCTTGGCACGCCAGGCCAAGGTGCAGTTCTGCGGCCCCACCGGTACCGACGCGGTGGAAGCAGCGCTCAAACTGGTGCGCATCGCCACCGGACGCAGCACGGTGCTGGCCTTCAGCGGCGGCTACCACGGCATGAGCCAGGGCGCCCTGAGCCTGATGGGCAACCTCAAGGCCAAGGCGCCGCTGGGCGCACTCACCAGCCAGGGCGTGCAGTTTTTGCCGTTCCCTTATGACTACCGCTGCCCGTTCGGGCTGGGCGGAGAGGCGGGTGTGCAGGTCAACCTGCGTTACCTGGAAAACCTGCTCAGCGACCCGGAAAGCGGCGTGCAGCCGCCGGCTGCGGTGATCGTCGAGGCGGTGCAGGGCGAGGGCGGCATGATCCCGGCCGCCGACAGCTGGCTGCGCGGCCTGCGCGAGATTACCCAGAAGCACGGCATCGCCCTGATCGTCGACGAGATTCAGGCCGGCTTCGGCCGCACCGGCAGGATGTTCGCCTTCGAGCACGCCGGCATCGTGCCGGACGTGGTGGTGCTGTCCAAGGCCATCGGCGGCAGCCTGCCGTTGGCGGTGATGGTCTATCGCGAAGGCCTGGACCAGTGGCAGCCCGGTGCCCACGCCGGCACCTTCCGCGGCAACCAGATGGCCATGGCTGCGGGCTCGGCGGTGATGCGCTACCTGCGCGAGCACGACCTGCCCGGCCACGCCGCGCGCATGGGCGAGCGGCTGCAGGGGCAGCTCAAGGCCTTGCAGGCCGATTTTCCGCAGATCGGCCAGGTGCGCGGCCGCGGCCTGATGATCGGTGTGGAGATCGTCGATCCGCAGCGCCCGGCCGACAGCCTCGGCCACCCGCCTCACGACGGCGCGCTGGCCTCGCGGGTGCAGCGCGAGTGCCTCAGGCGCGGAATGATCATCGAGCTGGGCGGCCGCCATGGCAGCGTCGCGCGGTTCTTGCCGCCGCTGATCATCAGCGCCGAACAGATCGACCAGGTGGCGCAGATCTTCGCCGCCGGCTTCGCGGCCGCCGTGAAGGGCTAACTTTTCGCCGGGCTCGCCCGTTTCCAGCTTATCGGCCACGGCAGTGGCGCCTTACTCGCCTCAAGGAGCAATACCCATGACATCCGTATTCGACCGCGAAGACATCGTGTTCCAGGTGGTGGTCAATCACGAAGAGCAGTACTCGATCTGGCCGGACTACAAAGAAGTTCCCAACGGCTGGCGCACGGTGGGCAAGAGCGGCCTGAAGAAAGACTGCCTGGCCTACATCGAAGAAGTCTGGACCGACATGCGCCCGCTGAGCCTGCGCCAGCAGATGGACGCCGCCGCCGCTGCCAACTGAGGCTCAAGACATGCCGCAACTGACCCTGTACTGCCTGCCCTATTCGGGCGCCAGCGCCATGGTCTACAGCCGCTGGCGCCGCAGTTTGCCGGAATGGCTGAGCGTGCAGCCGGTGGAGCTGCCCGGGCGTGGCGCACGCCTGGGCGAGCCGTTGCAGACCGACATGGCAGCGCTGGCCGGGCAACTGGCCGATGAGCTGCTGCCGCGCCTGCAACAGCCCTATGCGCTGTTCGGCCACAGCCTCGGCGCGCTGCTGGCGTTCGAGATGGCCCATGCCCTGGGCGAGCGCAACGCACCGGCCCCGCTGGCCTTGTTCGCTTCCGGCACCGCCGGCCCGAGCCGGCGCGATGACTACAAGCAGGGCTACTCGACGCCCAAGAGCGACCAGGAGCTCATCAACGAACTGCGCACCCTGCAGGGCACCCCGGAAGAGGTGCTGGCCAACGCCGAACTGATGAGCCTGACGCTGCCGATCCTGCGCGCCGACTTCCTGCTGTGCGGCCGCTATCGACAGCGCGAGCGCACGCCGCTGGCATTGCCGATCCATGTACTGGGCGGCAAGGAAGACGAAAGCACCATGGAGCAACTCCTCAGCTGGCAGAAGGAAACCGCCACCGGCTTTTCGCTGGACATGCTGCCGGGCGGGCACTTCTTCATCCATGAGCACGAGGCGCGGGTGCTCAAGCTGCTGCGTAATTACCTGCAAACGGCGCTGCGCCGGCCGGTGCAGCCGCTGGCTCGGGTGGGTTGATCCGCCCCGTCACACCTTGATTCCGGTGGAAGGGCGATTTGCCATGCGGCAGGCTGCATCAGCCTGAGGCCTGATCATCGCCCGGCGAGCCGGCCTCCCACTGAAACTCTGCGGCGCACTTGAAATGGTGGGAGGGCGGCTTGCCGCGCGACAAGCTGCATAAGCCTGAGGCCTGACCATCGCCCGGCAAGCCGGCCTCCCACTAAAACTCTGCGGCGCACTTCAAATGGTGGGAGGGCGGCTTGCCGCGCGACAGGCTGCATAAATCTGAGGCCTGACCATCGCCCGGCGAGCCGGCCTCCCACTGAAACTCTGCGGCGCACTTGAAATGGTGGGAGGGCGGCTTGCCGCGCGACAGGCTGCATAAATCTGAGGCCTGACCATCGCCCGGCGAGCCGGCCTCCCACTGAAACTCTGCGGCGCACTTGAAATGGTGGGAGGGCGGCTTGCCGCGCGACGTGCCCCCACTAAATCACCCCCCAACCCCTTCGTTTGTCTGACATCGCCCGGTTGTCAGGACACCCCTTGCCATGAATGCAGAACAGGCCCTCAAACTCGCCCGCCGTTTCATCGAGCTGCCGCTGGAGAAGCGCCGGCTGTTCCTGGCCGGGCTGCAAGCCGAGGGAGTGGCCTTCCCGGTGCTGCCGATCGCCGCCGGGGTGGAAGTGCCCGAGCGCGAGGGGCTGTCCTATGCACAACAGCGCATGTGGTTCCTCTGGCAACTCGACCCCGCCTCGGCCGCCTACAACCTGCCCATGGCGGTAGGCCTGCGTGGGCCTGTGAACATCACCGCCCTGCGCCAGGCCTTCGAAGGCCTGGTGGCGCGCCACGAAACCCTGCGCACGCGCTTCGTGCAACTGGGCGATCAGGTACTGCAACGGGTCGACGCCACGCAGCCGGTGACTGTGCGCCAGGACGACCTCAGCGCTCACGCAGCCCCGGACGCGGAGGTGGAGCGCATCGCCGACCTGGAAGCCCAGGCACCGTTCGACCTCGTCGACGGCCCGCTGTGGCGCGTGCGCCTGTTGCGCGTGGCGGCCGACCACCACGTGCTGCTGCTGACCCTGCACCACATCGTCGCCGACGGCTGGTCGATGAACGTGCTGATCGAGGAGTTCGTGCGCCTGTACGACGCTGCCGCCCAAGGCCAGGCCGCCGGCCTGCCGCCGCTGGCGATCCAGTACCGCGACTACGCCCTGTGGCAGCGCAGCTGGCTGGAAGCCGGTGAGCAAGCCCGCCAGCTGGCCTACTGGCAAGCCCAGCTGGGCGACGACCATGCCCCGCTGGAAATGCCGCTGGATCATCCGCGCCCGGCCCAGCCCAGCTACCGCGGCGCACGCCATGAATTCAGCCTGGACGCCACGCTCACCGAGCGCCTGCGCGGCCTGGCCCGGCAGCACAACGTGACCCTGTTCATGGTGCTGCTGGCCAGTTTCAAACTGCTGTTGCAACGCTACAGCGGCCAGCGCGAGGTGCGCGTCGGCGTGCCGATCGCCAACCGCAACCAGGCCCAGACCGAAGGGCTGATCGGCTGCTTCATCAATACCCAGGTGCTGCACACCGACCTGGATCCGCTGCTGACCGTGCCGCAGTTGCTGGCTCGCGTGCGCGACACTGCGCTCGGCGCCCAGGCTCATCAGGAGCTGCCGTTCGAGCGGCTGGTCGAGGCGCTCGACGTGCCACGCAATGCCCAGTCGCCGCTGTTCCAGGTGCTGTTCAACCACCAGGCCAACGTTGCCGATGTCGAGGAGATTCGCCTGGCCTCGGGCCTGAGCCTGGCGCGCATGGCGCTGCGCAAGCACAGCGCGCGCTTCGACCTGGCGCTGGACACTCACGAACGCGGCGGGCAACTGCACGCTGCCTTCACCTACGCCCTCGACCTGTTCGATGAGGCCAGCATCGTCAGCCTCGGTCAGCACTGGCTGAGCCTGGTCGAAGCGCTAGCTGCCCAGCCGATGCTGGGGATCGGTGAGCTGGCACGCGTGACGGCCGAGTCCGTGAACACCCAAGCCATCACCCAACCGACGATGCTGGTACCGCAATGGACCGAACAGGCCAGCGTGCCCAGTACCTTGGCTGTCGTCGCCGGCGATGACCGCTGGAGCCATGCCGAGCTGCGCCAGCGCGCCGACGCGGTGGCTACCCATCTTCACGCCGCCGGCGTGCAGCCAGACGAAGTGGTCGGCATCGTCGCCGACCGCAGCGCTGCGATGCTCGCCTCGATCATCGGCGTATTGCGCGCCGGCGCCGCCTACCTGCCGCTGGAACCGGAGCAACCGACAGAGCGCCTGCAGTTCATGCTCGCAGGCAGTGGCGTGAAGCGCGTGCTGGCGCCCGCTGCCTGGGCCGCGCAATTGCCCGCAGGCGCCTTGCGTATCGACCCGGCGACCCTGCCGGCCGGCCAGCCCTTCAGCGCGGTGGCCGTGCAACCCGGCAACCTGGCCTACGTGATCTACACCTCCGGCACCACCGGCCAGCCCAAGGCCGTGGGCATCAGCCATGGCGCGCTGGCCAGCTACTTGAGCGGCGTGTTCGAACGCCTGCCGATGGACGCGCTCGGCAGCCTGGCGATGGTTTCCACCCCGGCCGCCGACCTCGGCCACACCGTGCTCTTCGGTGCGCTGTGCACCGGTAAAACCCTGCACCTGCTAAGCAAGGACCTTGTGCTGGACGCCAGCGCCTTCGCCGCTTACCTCGCCGCCGAGCGCATCGATGCGGTGAAGATCGTGCCTTCGCACCTGCAAGCACTGCTCGGCGAGGGCCGTGACGCACTGCCGGCACGCTGCCTGGTGCTGGGCGGCGAAGCGGTGCCGGCCAGCCTGCTGGCGCGTATCCGGCAACTGGCGCCGGAGCTGGCGGTGATCAACCACTACGGCCCCACCGAGACCACCGTGGGGGTCATCACTGCACCGCTGGCCGGCCAACCGCTGCTCGGCACGCCGCTGCGGGGCGTGCGTGCGGCAGTGCTCGATGGCGGCCTCCATCCGGTGCTGCCGGGCGTGAAGGGCGAGCTGTACCTGGGCGGCGCCAGCCTTGCCCGTGGCTACCTGGGCCAACCCGCGCTCACGGCCGAGCGCTTCGTGCCGGCCGCTGGTGGCGAGCGGCTCTACCGCAGCGGTGACTGGGTGCGCCAGGATGCCGAGGGCTGCCTGCACTTCGTCGGCCGCATGGACGGCCAGGTGAAAATCCGCGGCTACCGCGTGGAACTGGCCGAGATCGAAAAACAACTCGCAGCCCTGCCGGGCATCCGCCAGGCCGTGGTGCGCGTGCTGGGCGAAGGCGAGGCGCGCCACCTGGCCGGCTGGCTGGTGGTGGAGCACGCCCCGGAATCAGGCGAAGCCGCCCTTGAGCATTTGCGCGGCCTGGCCCGCCAGCGCCTGCCCGAGCACATGCTGCCCAGCCACCTGATGCTGCTCGAGCACCTGCCGGTGACCGCCAACGGCAAGCTGGATGCCAAGGCGTTGCTGCTGCCACAGGCGCAGGTCACCGAGTACATCGCCCCGCACACCGAGCTGCAAACCCAGGCCGCCGCGATCTGGGCGCAAGTGCTGCAGGTGCCGCAAGTAGGCTTGGGCGACAACTTCTTCGCCCTGGGCGGCCACTCGCTGCTGGCGACCCAGGTGGTTGGCCGGCTGCGCCAGCAACTGCAACTGGACGTGCCGCTGCGCCTGCTGTTCGACACCGCCGACCTCGGCGCCTTTGCTGCTGAGCTACAGCGCTTGGAGCAGGGCACCGGCCAACCCATCGCCGTGCTAGATCGCAGCGGCCCGCTGCCGCTGAGCCCGGCGCAGCATCGCCAATGGCTGTTCTGGAAGCTCAACCCCTCGAGCGCCGCCTACAACACCCCCATGGCCGTGCGCATGCGCGGCACGCTGGACCGCCAAGCCCTGCAAGCGGCTTTCGACGCTCTGGTGGCGCGCCACGAGTCGCTGCGCACCCGCTACGTGGAAGTCGATGAACAGCCACATCAAGTCATCGAAGCGGCGGCACCTGTGGCCCTCGTCGAGCAAGACCTGCGCGGCCAGCCCGCCAGCGCGGTGGCGAGCCAGGTCGAGGCCGAAATCCTCGCCACCTTCGACCTTGAGCACGGCCCATTGCTGCGTGCGCGCCTGCTGCAGGTGGACGACGATGAACACCTGCTGGTGATGACCCTGCACCACATCGCCTCCGATGGCTGGTCGATGGGTGTGCTGGTGCGCGAATTCGCCGCCTTCTACAACGCCCGCGCACGCCAGCAGGCCCTGGTGCTGCCAACGCTGCCGGTGCACTACGCCGACTACGCCAGCTGGCAGCGCGAGCAGCTGGAAGGCGGCTTGCTCGATGAGCAACTGAGCTACTGGAAAACCCAGCTCGAAGGCGACTTCAGCGTGCTGCAACTGCCGACTGATCGCCCACGCCCCGCGTTGCCCAGCTACCGGGGCGGCAAGGTCGACCTGCGCCTGCCGCCCGAGCTGGTCGAGCGCCTGCGCCAGCTCGCCAGCGGCAGCAACGCCACGCTGTTCCACGTGTTCCTGGCCGCCTTCGCCTTGCTGCTGTCGCGCTACAGCGGGCAGAGCAGCCTCAACATCGGCGTGCCGATGACCCACCGCAACCGCCTGGAGCTCGAAGGCCTGGTGGGCTTTTTCGTCAACAGCGTGGTGGCGCGGGTCAAGGTGGACGCGCTGGGCAGCGTCGAGCAGTTTCTCGCCAGCGTGCGCGAAACCGCCCTGCAGGCCCAGGCACACAAGGACACGCCGTTCGACCTGCTGGTGGACGCCCTGCAACCGGCGCGCAACCCGGGCCACAACCCGCTGTTCCAGGTGATGTTCAACCACCTGCGCGATGTCGGCGAGCGGGTGAACGGCGCGGCGCTGGAAGGCTTGCAGGTGGAGGAGGTGGTGCTGCCGGAGCGCACGGCGCAGTTCGACCTGGCACTCGACACCAGCGAGCGCAGCGATGGGGTGCTGGCCACGTTCAGCTATGCCAGCGACCTGTTCGACGAAGCACGCATCGAACACCTGGCCGAGCATTGGGTGAACCTGCTGCGCAGCATTGCCAGCAGTGCGAGCGGGTGCGTTGGCAGCCTTTCGATGCTGAGCGCCGCCGAGCGCCAGCGCGTAGCGCACCACTGGAACCTGCCTGCTCGCAGCTTCCCGGCCGGGCAGTTCGTGCACCGGCTGATCGAGGCCCAGGTGCAGCGTACGCCTGACGCACCGGCCCTGGTGCTCGGCGGCGAGGAGATGACCTACGCAGCGCTGAACCGCGCCGCCAACCGCCTGGCCCATCGCCTCATCGAACTGGGCGTGGGGCCGGAGGTGCGGGTCGGCATCGCGGTCGAGCGCTCGCTGGAGATGGTCGTCGGCCTGCTGGGTGTGCTCAAGGCCGGCGGCGCCTATGTGCCGATGGACCCGGAATACCCCGCCGAGCGCCTGGCCTACATGCTCGAAGACAGCCAGATCGCGCTGCTGCTGACCCAGGCAAGGCTCACCGAGCGCCTGGCCACCGCCGGGCCGGTGCACCTGCTGGCGCTCGACGCCGACGACCTCGGCAACTACAGCGCGGAAAACCCGGCCAACCGCGCACTCATCGATAGCCTGGCCTACGTGATGTACACCTCCGGCTCCACCGGCAAGCCCAAGGGCGTGAGCATCGCGCACCGGGTGCTGGGCACCTTTGCCCAGGTGGCGGCGGATTATTCGCACCTCACCGCCCATGACCACGTATTGCAGTTCGCCACCCTGAGCTTCGACGGCTTCGTCGAACAGCTTTATCCGGCGCTGTGCGTCGGTGCGCGAGTAGTGCTGCGTGGTAACGGCCTGTGGAGCACCGAAACCCTGCGTGAAAACATCCAGCGCTACGGCGTGACGGTGGCCGACCTGCCAGCGGCCTACTGGAAAGTGCTGGCTCTGGAAGGCAGCGCTGCGGGCCTGGCCAGCCTGCGCCAGGTACACGTGGGGGGCGAGGCGATGTCCACCGAGGCGCTGGCCGCCTGGTTGCAGGCCGATACCCGCGGCATCCGCCTGCTCAACACCTATGGCCCCACCGAAGCCACGGTGGTCGCCACCACCTACGATTGCGCTGCCCCGAGGCGGGCGCGGTGCCCATCGGCAAGCCGCTGTTCGGCCGCGCCACTTATGTATGCGACAGCCAGCTGGAACTGGCCGCCCCCGGTACCCTCAACGAACTGTTGATCGCAGGCCCCGAGAGCCTGGCGCGTGGTTACCACAACCGCCCGGCGTTGACCGCCGAGCGCTTCATTCCCGACCCGTTCAGCGAGCAACCGGGCGGGCGCCTGTACCGCACCGGTGACCTGGCCCGCGCCCGTGCCGACGGCGTGCTCGAATACGCCGGGCGCACCGACCACCAGCTCAAGATCCGTGGCTTTCGGATCGAGCCGGGGGAGATCGAAGCGCGGTTGCTGGAGCAGCGCGCGGTGGCCAACGTGGCCGTCATCGCCCAACCGAGCGCAAACGGCCCGCAACTGGTGGCCTATGTGGTGCCCCGCGATGTTGCGCTGGCCGAACCCGGCGAGGCCCAGGCGCAGCTGTGCCAAAGGCTGCGCGAGGCGCTCAAGGCTGAGCTCCCGGCCTACGTGCAGCCCGCGCACCTGATGCTGCTCGGCGCACTGCCCCTGACCCTCAACGGCAAGCTCGACCGCAATGCCCTGCCTGTGCCGAACGGGTCAGCGCGGCAGGACGCCTACGTGGCACCGGCCACTGAGCTGGAACAGGCGGTGGCGGGTATCTGGCAGGCATGCCTGAACGTCGAGCGCGTGGGCCTGGCCGATGACTTCTTCCAACTGGGCGGGCACTCGCTGCTGGCCGTGCAGATCGTATCGAGGATCCGCCAGCAGCTCGAGCGGGAAGCGGGCTTGGGCAGCCTGTTCGCCCATCCGGTGCTGGGCGATTTCGTCGCCACCCTCGGTGACGCCAGCGCGCCTGCGTTGCGTATCGAAGCGGCCGAGCGCAGCGGGCCGATGCCGCTGTCTTCTGCGCAGCAGCGGCAGTGGATTCTCTGGCAACTGGCGCCAGAAAGCCCGGCCTACAACATCCCCAGCGCGCTGAGCATCAGCGGCCGGCTGGACGTCCGCGCCCTTGAACGCAGCTTCGGGGCGCTTGTTCAACGCCACGAAGTGCTGCGCACCACCTTCAGCGCCATCGAAGGCGAGCCTTGGCAAATCATCCACCCGCACGCCGATGTCGCCCTTGCGCAGTACAGCCTGGCGGCCGATGAGGTTCAGGCGTTCATCGCGGCCCAGGCCCGTGTGCCCTTCGACCTCGGCAACGGCCCGCTGCTGAGGCTTGCGCTGTTGTCGCTGAGCGCAGATGAACACGTGCTGCTGATCGTTCAGCACCACATCGTCTCCGACCAGTGGTCCATGGGCGTCATGGTCAAGGAACTGCTGGCGCTTTATGGCGCCTTCAGCACCGGGGCGCAGCCCGCGCTCCAGGCGCTGCCGATCCAGTACGCCGACTACGCCCACTGGCAGCGCCAGTGGCTGAACAGCCCGGCACAGGCCCAGCAGCTGGCGTATTGGGTGCAGCAACTGGGTGGCGAGCAGCCCGTGCTGGAACTGCCGCTGGACTACCCGCGCCCCGCCACCCAGGCCCACCGCGCCGGGCGGGTGGAGGTGACGTTGCCGCCGGCCCTGGCCCAGGCGATTCGTGGGCTGGCAGCCCGCCATGGCATGACCTCCTTCAGCGTGCTGCTGGCCAGCTTCCAGGCCTTGCTCTACCGCTACAGCGGCCAGCCGGACATCCGCGTCGGCGTGCCGGTGGCCAACCGTACGGCGCTGCAAACCGAGCAACTGCTGGGCTTTTTCGTCAACACTCAAGTGCTGCGGGCGCAGGTGCAGGGCCATCTGCCGTTTACCGAGCTGCTGGCCGAGGTCAAGCAGGCCTTCATTGGCGCGCAGGCCAACCAGGACCTGCCTTTCGAACAACTGGTAGAGGCCCTGCGGCCGGAGCGCGACCTGAGCCGCACGCCGCTGTTCCAGGTGATGTTCAACCACCAGAGCGCCGAAGCGCTGGGCGGCCAGCTGCCGCAACCGCTGCCCGGGCTTCGCATCGAGCCCATGGAGTGGGGCGTAGGCGCGGCGCATTTCGACCTGGTGCTCAACGTTCAGGAAGGCGAGGGCGGCTGGGCAGCTTCCTTCACCTATGCCGCAGACTTGTTCAAGGCCGCCACGGTGCAACGCATGGCCGAGCACTGGCTGCACCTGCTCGACGCGATCGCCGCTGGCCCGCAACGTGCGGTGGCCGAGCTGTCGATGTTGTCGAGCGCTGAGCGAATTCAACTGGGTGGCCGCAGTGCGAGCCTGCCTGAGGCCTGCGACCGGCCACCGGTTCATCGGCTGTTCGAGCAGCGTGCGGCTGCCGAGCCGGATGCCGTCGCGTTGATCTTTGGCGAGCGCCAGCTCAGCTATGGCGAACTCAACCGGCTGGCCAACCAGCAGGCCCATCGCCTGATTGCCCTGGGCGTCGGCCCTGAGGTGAAGGTGGGGGTGGCGCTGGAGCGTGGCCTGGAGGTGATCGTGGCGCTGCTGGCCGTGCTCAAGGCCGGCGGCGCCTACGTGCCGCTCGACCCGGATTATCCACAGGACCGCCTCGCCTACATGATCGCCGACAGCGGCATTCGGCTGCTGCTCACCAGCGGCGAGGTGGCGGCGCGCATCCCGTGCCCGGCACAGGTCGAGGCGGTGCTCGTCGAGCTCGACGGCGGCCAGGCAGAGGCGGGCAACCCGCGCCCGCCGTGCCACCCCCATCAGTTGGCTTACGTCATCTACACCTCTGGTTCCAGCGGCCTGCCCAAAGGCGTTGCCGTGGCCCATGGCCCGCTGGCGATGCACTGTGAAGCCACCGCTGCCAGCTATGAAATGACCTCGGCCGACCGCGAGCTGCACTTTCTGTCGTTCGCCTTCGACGGCGCCCATGAGCGCTGGTTGACCACCCTGCGCCAGGGTGGCTCGCTGCTGATCCGCAGCAATGAGCTGTGGACGCCTGGGCAAACCTACGCCGCGATGCGTGAGCATGGCGTCACCATGGCGGGCTTCCCGCCGCTGTACCTGCACCAATTGGCGGAGCTGGCGCAGCAGAGCGGCAACCCGCCGCCGCTGCGCTTGATCAGCTTCGGCGGCGACGCCATGCCGCGCGCAAGCTTCGAGCGGGTGCAGCAGGCGTTGCGCCCGCAGATCATGATCAACGGCTACGGCCCCACCGAATGCGTAGTCACGCCCGTGCTGTGGAAAACCGCCGCCGAGCAAGGCTGCCCCACCGCCTACGCGCCGATTGGCCAGTGCGAGGGCGAGCGCTGCGCGTACGTGATGGACAGCGACATGAGCCTGCTGCCCGATGGCCAGGCCGGCGAGCTCTACCTGGGCGGCTACGGGCTGGCCCGCGGCTATCTCGACCGGCCGGGCCTGAGCGCCGAGCGCTTCGTCGCCGACCCTTTCAGCGAAGGCGGCCGGTTGTACCGCACCGGCGACCGCGTGCGCCGGCTCGGCGACGGCAACCTCGAATACCTCGGTCGCCTGGACAACCAGGTAAAAGTGCGGGGCTTCCGCATCGAAATCGCCGAAATCGAAGCCTGTTTACCAACAGTTGGCGCCGGTCAGCGAAGCGGCCGTGGTCGCCCACGACGGCCCGGCCGGCAAGGCGCTGTTCGCCTACCTGGTGCCGGCCGATGCTTCACTGCTCCAGCAGCCCGAGCAGGCCCAGGCCAAGGTCTTCAGGCAGTTGCGCGCGCAGTTGGCCGAGGCGCTGCCCGAGTACATGCTGCCCAGCGGCTTCACTGCCTTGCAGAGCCTGCCGCACACCCCCAACGGCAAGCTCGACCGCCGCGCGCTGCCGGCGCCCACCCGGCTGGCGTCGGCCCATGCCTACCAGGCACCGCAAACCGACACGGAAAAACGCGTCGCGCAGATCTGGCAGGAGGTGCTCAAGCTCGAGCGCGTCGGCCTGGGCGACCACTTCTTCGAGCTGGGCGGGCACTCGCTGCTGGCGACCCAGGTGACCTCCCGCCTGCAGGCGGAATTCGGCGCCGACGTGCCGTTGAGCGCGCTGTTCCAGGCCACCTCGCTCGGCCATTACCTCGAATTGATGACCCCGTATTTAAAACAGGCTGCAGAAAGCGACTTCGACGAGTTGAGCGACTTTCTTTCTGAGCTGGAGACCCTCTGATGCGCAACAGTGATCAACTCGCTCTGGTTCAGCGATTCATTCGCCTGCCGCTGGCTCAACGCCGCGCGTTTCTGGAAAAGCTTCAAAGCAAGGGCATGAGCCTTGCGCAACTGCCCATCCCGCGCGTGGAAGGGCATGAGGGTGATCTGCCGCTGTCGTACGCGCAGCAGCGGCTGTGGTTTCTGTGGAAGTTCGAGCCCGAGAGCTCGGCGTACAACATCCCTTCGGCACTGCGCCTGAAGGGCGCGCTGGACACGGCGGCGTTGCAGTTCGCCTTCGAGCGGCTGATCGAGCGCCACGCATCCCTGCGCACGCGCTTCATCGAGCGCCAAGGGCAGCCCTGCCAGTGGGTCGAGCCCAGCGCCGAGCTGCCGCTGCGGCGTGTCAGCGTGCCGGAGGGTGAAGCGGTCGATGCCTGGGTGAAGGGCTTCATCGAGCGTGAAATCCACGCCCCGTTCGACCTGGAGCAGGGCCCGCTGCTGCGGGTGTGCCTGGTCGCCACGGGCGCCGACGAGCACGTGCTGGTGATGACCGTGCACCACATCGTCGCCGACGGCTGGTCGATGCCGGTTCTGGTCAAAGACCTGACGCGCTTCTACCAGGCCAGCCTGGCAGGCCAGGACGCGGCGTTGCCCGCGCTGTGCATCGATTACAGCGACTACGCCCTCTGGCAGCGCAGCTGGATGGAAGCGGGCGAGTGCCAACGGCAGCTCGCTTACTGGACGCAGCAACTGGGCACCGAGCACCCGGTGCTCGAACTGCCCACCGACCGCCCGCGCAAGGCCATTCAAGGCGCCGAAGGCGCGACGCTCGAATTCACCTTGGGCGAGGCCTTCAGCCAACGCATCAAGCAGTGCGCGCTGGCCGCCGGCGTGACGCCCTATGTGCTGCTGCTGGCCGCATTCCAGGCCTGGTTGCACCGCTACAGCGGCCGGCCGGACATCCGCGTCGGCGTGCCGGTGGCCAACCGCAACCGCGTGGAAACCGAAGCGCTCATCGGCTTTTTCGTCAACACGCAGATCATGCGTGCCCAGTTCAGTGCGGGCCTTTCGTTCGCTCAGCTGCTGGAACAGGTCAAGCATGCGGCGGTCGAGGCGCAAACCTATCAGGACCTGCCCTTCGACCAGTTGGTCGAGGCGCTGCACCCGGAGCGTTCGCTCAGCCACAATCCGCTGTTCCAGGTGATGTTCAACTACCAGCGCGACAGCGGCGCCGGCGCCAGCGCGCAGGTGATCGGCGGTTTGCAGATCGAGGGCATGCAGTGGGACAGCCACTCGGCGCAGTTCGACCTGAGCCTGGATGTGATCGACAGCGACAAGGGCTTCTCGCTGGCCTGGAACTACGCCAGCGACCTGTTCGATGCCCCGACCGCGCAGCGCATGGCGCGGCATTGGCAGAACCTGCTGGAAGCGATCATCGAGGCGCCGGGCGAGCGGGTCGACACCCTCGGGCTGCTCGATGATCAGGAGCAGCGGGCGGCGCTCACGGCGTGGAACCGTAATGGCCTCGAGTACCCGAGCGCGCAGCCGGTGCATGCGTTGTTCGAAGCGCAGGTGCGGGTTCAGCCTGAGGCTACGGCACTGATCTTCGAGGATCGGGCGCTCAGCTACGCCGAGCTCAACACTCAGGCCAACCGCCTGGCGCATCAGTTGATTGCCCAGGGCGTTGGCCCGGAAGTGCTGGTCGGCATTGCGGTGGAGCGGTCGCTGGAGATGGTGGTGGGCATCCTGGCGGTGCTAAAGGCTGGAGGCGGCTATGTGCCGTTGGATCCGCAGTATCCGCAGGACCGGCTGTACTGCATGATCGAAGACAGCCGCATTGCGCTGTTGCTGACCCAGAGCGGGTTGCAGGCGCAGTTGCCGATTCCTTCAGGGCTGCCGGTGCTGTTGCTGGACGCGCCGCTGGCGGCTGACCTGCCCGTCAGCAATCCCGATGTGCCCGTAGCCCCGCAAAACCTCGCCTACGTGATGTTCACCTCCGGCTCCACCGGCCGGCCCAAAGGCGTGGGCATCAACCACCTGTCGCTGACTCGCCACGCTTACGTTTCGCTCGACTTCTTCAACCTCGGCGGCAGCGACCGCGTGTTGCAGTTCTCCACCTTCAACTTCGACGGCTTCGTCGAGCAGCTCTATCCGGCGTTGGTGTGCGGTGCGAGCGTGGTGATTCGTGGCCCTGATATCTGGGACAGCGAGACTTTCTATCGCCACTTGATCGATGACCGCATTACCACTGTCGACCTGACCACAGCCTACTGGTACCTGATCACCAAGGACTTCGCCCAGCACGGCCCGCGTGATTACGGCCTGCTGCGCCAGGTGCATGCCGGCGGTGAAGCGATGCCGCCGGAAGGCATCGCGGTGTGGAAGCAGGCGGGGCTTGAGCACGTGACCTTGCTCAACACCTACGGCCCGACCGAAGCGACGGTGACAGTCACCGCGCTGGACTGCTCTGATTATGTAAACGGCAACAAACCCATCCCCGCGATGATGCCCATCGGTGATGTGCTGGGTGGCCGCTCGATCTACCTGCTCGATCAGGCTTTGCAGCCCACACCCCAAGGCGTAGCCGGCGAAATTCTCATCGGTGGCGAGCTGCTGGCCCGCGGTTATTTCGGCCGCGCTGCTTTGACGGCCGAGCGCTTCGTGCCCGACCCGTTCGAAGGATCAGGCCAGCGGTTGTACCGCACCGGCGACCTGGCCCGCGCGAACGCCAGCGGCACCATTGAATACGTCGGCCGCATCGACCACCAGGTGAAAATCCGCGGCTTCCGCATCGAACTGGGCGAAATCGAAGCCAAACTGCTGGCCGACAGCCGCGTGGGCGAGGCCATCGTGCTGGCCCGCGAATCCGCCAATGGCCTGCAACTGGTGGCCTACGTGGTGCCCAACGCCCCCTGCGACGAGGCCGAACTGCGCGATACCCTGCGCGCAGACCTCAAAGCCAGCCTCCCGGACTACATGGTCCCCGCCCACTGGCTGGTGCTGGAACGCCTGCCGCTCAGCCCCAACGGCAAGCTCGACCGCAAGGCCCTGCCGGCACCCGACCTGGCCGCCCAGCAAGACGCTTATATTGCGCCCGTCACTGCCCTTGAACAGGCCGTCGCCGGCATCTGGCAAACCCTGCTGAACGTCGAACAGGTCGGCCTCAGCGATCACTTCTTCGAGCTGGGTGGCCATTCGCTGCTGGCCACTCAGGTGATTTCGCGCATCCGCCGTGGCCTGAACCTGGAGGCCAGCCTGCGCACGCTGTTCGAGCACCCGCAACTGGGCGCCTTCGTCGCCGCGCTGGCCCCGGCTCAGGGGCGCGACGTGCCGGCCTTCACCCTGGCCGACCGCAGCCAGCCGCTGCCGCTGTCTTTTGCTCAGCAACGCCAGTGGATTCTCTGGCAGCTGGAGCCGCAGAGCGCGGCGTACAACATTCCGGCGGCGATGACGCTCAAAGGGGCGCTCGACACCGCCGCGCTCGAGCAGGCGTTCAATGCGCTGATCCAGCGCCACGAAACCCTGCGCACCACCTTCGCCCAGCACGACGGCGAGGCGCTGCAAGTGATTCACGCCAGCCTGCCGCTGGTGTTGGCCGTCGAAGAAGGCCCATCGAGCGCGGCCGGCATCAAAGCCCTGGTCGAAGCGGAAGTCGCTCGCCCGTTCGATCTGGAAACCGGCCCGCTGCTGCGCGTTCGCCTCGTGCGCATGGGCGCCGATGAGCATGTGCTGACGCTCACCTTGCACCACATCGTTTCCGACGGCTGGTCCACGCCGATTCTGGTGCAAGAGCTGGTGCGTTTGTATGCAGGGTTCGCCCAAGGCCAGCCGGCCGAGTTGCCCGCGTTGCCGATCCAGTACGCCGACTACGCCCAGTGGCAACGCACCTGGATGGAAAAAGGCGAGCGCGACCGCCAGTTGGCCTACTGGACGGCGCAGTTGGGTGGCGAGCAACCGGTGCTGGAGCTGCCGCTGGACCGCCCGCGCCCTGCGGTGCAAAGCCTGCGCGGAGCCAGTATCGAAATCGAGATTCCGGCGGGTTTGAGCGAGGGCATCAAGGCCTTGGCCAAACGTGAAGGCGCCACACCCTTCATGGTGCTGCTGGCGGCCTACCAGGCGCTGCTGCACCGCTACAGCGGCCAGCCCGACATTCGCGTCGGGGTACCGATCGCCAACCGCAACCACCTGGAAACCGAAGGCCTGATCGGCTTCTTCGTCAATACGCAGGTGCTCAAGGCGACCTTCGATGCGCCGGCAAGCTTCAGTGCGCTACTGCAGCAGGCCAGGCAGGCATCGCTTGCGGCGCAGCGTTACCAGGACCTGCCCTTCGACCAACTGGTCGAGGCGCTGCAACCTGAACGCAACATGAGCCACAACCCGCTGTTCCAGGTGATGTTCAACTACCTGCGCGACGAAGGTCCGCAAGACGTATTCAGCACCCTGGACGGCATTGGCATAGAGGCGCTCGCCTGGGACAGCCACACCACCCAGATCGACCTGGCGATGAGTGTCGACGAGCGGCGGGAAACGTTCGGCGTATCCCTGGCCTATGCCACCGACCTGTTCGACGAGCAGACCGTGCAACAACTGGCACGCCACTGGATGAACCTGCTGGCGGCAGCGGTGGCGCATCCCGCGCAGTTGATCCATGAACTGCCGATGCTGGCGGCTGACGAGGCCGAGCGGACGTTGCGGGGGTGGAACGGCACGCAGCACACCTGGGCCGATGAGCAGCCGGTGCATGTGCTTTTCGAGCGGCAAGTACTCGCTCAGCCGCAACATACGGCTTTGTTGTTTGGCGATGCCTCGCTGACTTATGCACAGGTGAATCAGCGGGCCAACCAGCTCGCGCATCAGTTGATCGAGCTGGGCGTGGGGCCGGAAGTGATCGTCGGCATCTCGGCCGAGCGTTCGCTGGAGATGATCATTGGCCTGATGGCGATTCTCAAGGCAGGCGGTGCTTATGTGCCGCTCGATCCTGAGTATCCGCAGGACCGGTTGAGCTACATGTTCGAGGACAGTGGCATCGATCTGCTGCTGACCCAGGAACACCTGCTGCCAGGCTTGCCGGCGTTTGCAGGCCGGACTCTGCTGCTGGAGTCCGATTTCAGTCATTTCTCTTCTGAAAACCCGGCTGTTCACGTTGAGCCAGAGAACCTCGCCTACGTCATCTACACCTCGGGTTCGACCGGCAAGCCCAAGGGTGCAGGCAACCGCCACACCGCCTTGCACAACCGCCTGGCGTGGATGCAATCAGCCTATCCATTGGACGCAAGCGACACTGTCCTGCAAAAGACTCCGTTCAGCTTCGACGTCTCGGTGTGGGAATTCTTCTGGCCACTGATGACCGGCGCTCGCCTGGCCATTGCCGCCCCGGGCGAACACCGCGAACCGGAAAAGCTGATCGAAACCATCCAGCGCCACAGCGTGACCACGCTGCACTTCGTGCCCTCGATGCTTCAGGTGTTCATTCATGAGCCGGGTGTGGAGCAGTGTGTGAGCCTCAAGCAGATCATGTGCTCAGGCGAAGCGTTGCAGGTCGATGCCCAGCAGCAGGTGTTTGCACGCCTGCCGAGTGCTGGCCTCTACAACCTTTACGGCCCGACCGAAGCGGCCATCGACGTGACCCACTGGACCTGCCGCGATGAAGGCGTGGATACGGTGCCCATCGGTGAGCCGATCGCCAACCTGTACACCCACATTCTCGACGCTTCGTTAAATCCGGTACCGCAAGGCGCGACTGGCGAGCTGGTGCTCGGCGGCCTCGGCCTGGCCCGTGGTTACCACCGCCGCCCGGCGCTGACGGCGGAGCGCTTCATCCCGGACCCGCACGCCGAAGTACCGGGCAGCCGCCTGTACCGCACGGGCGACCTGGCCAAATATCGGGAAACGGGCGTCATCGAGTACCAGGGCCGGATCGACCATCAGGTGAAAATCCGTGGCCTGCGGATCGAGCTGGGCGAGATCGAGGCACGATTGCTGGAGCAGGAATCGGTCAAGGAGGCCGTGGTGCTGGCGGTAGAGGGTGTCGGTGGCCTGCAACTGGTGGCCTACATAGTGCCGGTGGCCTTCGATGACGATGCCTCATCTCAAGCTGCGCTTCGCGACACGCTGAAAACGGAGCTTAAAGCTCACCTGCCGGACTACATGGTCCCGGCACAAATGCTGTGCCTCGCCAAACTGCCGGTCACTCCGAACGGCAAACTGGACCGCCGCGCATTGCCGGCGCCGGAGGCGGCAAGCTCGCAAGCCGTCTATATCGCGCCAGTGACCGAGCTGGAACAGGCAGTCGCGAAGATCTGGCAAGGGGTACTCAAAGCCGAACAGGTCGGCCTGAACGACCACTTCTTCGAGCTCGGCGGCCATTCGCTGCTGGCGACCCAGGTCGTGTCGCGCATTCGTCGCAGCCTCGGCATCGAGGCAGCATTGCGCACGCTGTTCGAACATCCACAACTCGGCGGCTTCGTCGCCGCGCTGGACCCGACACAAGCCCGTGACGTGCCGGCCTTCACCCTGGCCGACCGCAGCCGGCCGCTGCCGGTGTCGTTCGCCCAGCAACGGCAGTGGGTGTTGTGGCAGCTGGACCCGCACAGCGCGGCGTACAACATCCCGGCGGCGATGACGCTCAAGGGGCCATTGAATGTAGAAGCCCTCCAACAGAGCTTCAACGCCCTGATCCAGCGCCACGAAAGCCTGCGCACCACCTTCACTCAACAGGAAGGCGAGGCGTTGCAAGTTATCCACAGCAGCTTGCCGCTGGCGATTCACGCAGAAGAGGGGCAGTACGACGAAGCAGGCATCAACGCCTTCGTCGAAGCCGAAGTCGCTCGCCCGTTCGATCTGGAAAACGGCCCGTTGCTGCGTGTTCGCCTGCTCAAAGTGGGCGCCGAAGAACATGTACTCACCCTGACCCTGCACCACATCGTGTCCGATGCCTGGTCCACTCCGATTCTGGTGCAGGAACTGGTGCGCTTGTACGCAGGCTTCGCCCAAGGCCAACCGGCCGAGTTGCCGGCCCTGCCGATCCAGTACGCCGACTACGCACTGTGGCAGCGCACCTGGATGGCCAACGGCGAACGCGACCGCCAACTGGCCTACTGGACGGCCCAACTGGGTGGCGAACAGCCCGTGCTGGAACTGCCGCTGGACCGCCCACGGCCTGCGGCGCAGAGCTTCCGTGGCGCCAGTGTCGACCTTCAGATCACGACCGCGTTGAGCGCAGGCATCCGGGCATTGGCCAAGCGCGAAGGCGCCACGCCGTTCATGGTGCTGCTGGCCGCTTATCAGACCCTGCTGCACCGCTACAGCGGCCAGGCGGACATTCGCGTCGGTGTACCGATCGCCAACCGCAACCACCTGGAAACCGAGGGCCTGATCGGCTTCTTCGTCAATACGCAGGTATTGAAAGCCGACTTCGACGCGAACACGAACTTCAGCGCCTTGCTCAAGCAGGTCAAACACGCCTCGCTGGACGCCCAGCGCTACCAGGATTTGCCGTTCGACCAATTGGTCGAGGCGCTGCAGCCTGAGCGCAACATGAGCCACAACCCGTTGTTCCAGGCGATGTTCAACTACCTGCGCGCCGAGGATCAGCAAGGCCTGGTCGACAGCCTGGGCGGGTTGAGCATTCGGGGCCTGGGGCGTGATACCCATACTGCCCAGCTGGATCTGACACTGGACGTTGGCGAATCGCCGGAGGGCTTCAGTGCCTCGCTGATCTATGCCACGGACCTGTTCGATGCCACCACCGCACAGCGCCTGGCCAGCCATTGGCTGCAACTGCTCGAAGCGGTGGTGGCTGAGCCGCAGCGGCGGCTCAGCGCGCAGAGCATGCTGGCTGTCGAGGAAACTCGGGCCACGTTTGCCGCCTGGAACCCGCAGCCGGCCAGCTTCGAGATCACGCAGTGCATTCACCAGCGCATCACCGAGCAGGCGATGCTCAACCCCGAAGCCATCGCTGCAACCCTCGATGGCGAGCATCTGAGCTACGGCGATTTGAACGCCCAGGCCAACCAGCTCGCTCACCACCTGATCGAAGCCGGCGTGCGCCCCGAGGCCCGTGTTGGCCTGGCCACCGGCCGGTCGCTGGAGATGGTCGTCGGCCTGCTGGCGATCCTCAAGGCCGGCGGTGCCTACGTGCCGCTGGACCCTGAATACCCGCAGGACCGCCTGGCCTACATGATGCAGGACAGCGGCATCGCCCTGCTGCTGGTGCAGGAAGCGGTGCAGGGCAAGTTGCCGGCCTTCGACGGCCAGAGCTTGCTGCTGGGCGCTGATCGGTCGGCCTATGGCGCCGAAAACCCGAATGTTGCCGTCGATCCTGCGAACCTGGCCTACATCATCTACACCTCTGGCTCCACCGGGATGCCCAAGGGCACCTTGCTGCCGCACCAGAACGTGATGCGCCTGTTCGAGGCCACCGAGCAGTGGTTCGGCTTTACCGAGAACGACGTGTGGACCCTGTTCCACTCCTACGCCTTCGACTTCTCCGTGTGGGAGATCTTCGGGGCGCTGATGTTCGGCGGCCGGCTGGTGATCGTGCCGTACCTGGTGAGCCGCTCGCCGGAGGACTTCCATCAGCTGCTGTGCGACGAAGGCGTGACGGTGCTGAACCAGACACCTTCGGCGTTCCGCCAGTTGATGCATGTGGCTACGCAAGACAAGCAGAGAGACACCTCGCTGCGCTACGTCGTCTTCGGCGGCGAAGCGCTGGAGGTAGAAAACCTGCGCCCCTGGTTCGAGCGCTTCGGCGATCAACAGCCGCAACTGATCAACATGTACGGCATCACCGAAACCACGGTGCACGTGACCTACCGGCCGATCACCCTGGCCGACCTCACTCAAGGCGCCGCCAGCCCCATCGGCGAACCGATCCCGGACCTTTCCTGGTACCTGCTCGACGCCGACCTCAACCCGGTGCCGCGCGGCTGCACCGGCGAGCTGTACGTGGGCCGTGCGGGCCTGGCACGGGGTTACCTCAACCGCGGCGACCTCTCCGCGACCCGCTTCATCCCGGACCCGTTCGGTGAAGCGGGCGGCCGCCTGTACCGCACCGGCGACCTGGCGCGCTATCGCGCCGATGGGGTGATCGAGTACATCGGCCGCATCGACCACCAGGTGAAGATCCGCGGCTTCCGCATCGAGCTGGGCGAAATCGAGGCCAAGCTGCTGGCACAGGCCAGCGTGCGCGAAGCGGTGGTGCTGGCGCCGGAGATCCTCGGCAGCCAGCAGCTGGTGGCGTATATCGTGCCGCAACAGTACGAGGCCGATGCGCTGGAGCAGGGCGAGCAGCGTGAAGCGCTCAAAGCCGCGCTCAAAGCAGACTTACCGGATTACATGGTGCCGGCGCACCTGCTGTTCCTCGAGCAGCTGCCGCTGACCGCCAACGGCAAGCTGGACCGCAAGGCGCTGCCGGCGCCGGATGCCAGCCAGTTGCAAGGCGACTACCTGGCGCCGCGCAGTGACCTCGAACAGCGCATCGCCGCGATCTGGCAAGACGTGCTGCGGCTGGAGCGCGTGGGCCTGGCTGACAACTTCTTCGAGCTGGGCGGCGACTCGATCATCTCGATTCAGGTGGTCAGCCGCGCCCGCCAGGCCGGCATTCGTTTTACCCCCAAAGACCTCTTCCAGCACCAGACGGTACAAGCGCTGGCGGCGGTGGCACAGGTGGGCGAGCAGGGCCTGCTGATCGACCAGGGCCCGGTGACCGGGCAGGCGCTGCTGCTGCCGATCCAGCAAGCGTTCTTCGCCGGTGACATCCCCGAGCGCCATCACTGGAACCAGTCGGTGCTGCTGAAAACCTCGGCCGCGCTGCAACCGGCCCTGTTGGAGCAGGCACTGCAGGCTCTGATCACGCATCACGATGCGCTGCGCCTGACTTTCAGCCAGCATGCCGAAGGCTGGCAGGCGCACTTTGCCGGCGCCGGCCAGCAGCACAAGGTGCTGTGGCACCGCACAGTCGAAAGCACCGATGCACTGGAGGCATTGTGCGAACAGGCCCAGCGCAGCCTGAATCTGGAGCAGGGCCCGCTGCTGCGCGCCGTGCTGGCCGACCTGCCCGACGGCAGCCAGCGTTTGCTGTTGGCCATCCACCACCTGGCGGTCGATGGCGTGTCGTGGCGCGTGCTGCTCGAAGACCTGCCAAGGGCTTATCAACAGCTGCAACAGGGGCAGCCGCTGAAGCTGCCGGCCAAGACCAGCTCGGTGCAGGCCTGGGCGCAGAAGCTGCAAGGCTATGCGCAAAGCGACACGCTGCAAGCGGAGCTGGGCTACTGGAAAACCCTGCTGGCGGGCGCCCCGGCGGATCTGCCGGTGGATAACGCTCAAGGTGGCCTGCAAGCCAGCCACGCGGGGCAGGCCAGCACCCACCTGCCGCGCGAGCTGACCCGGAAACTGCTGCAACAGGCCCCGGCGGCCTACCGCACGCAGATCAACGACCTGCTGCTTACCGCGCTTGCGCAAGTCATCAGCCGCTGGACCGGGCAGGCCGACGTGTTGCTGGAACTCGAAGGCCACGGCCGCGAGGAGCTGTTCGACGACGCTGACCTCACCCGTACCGTAGGCTGGTTCACCAGCGTATTCCCGGTGCGCCTGGCCACCTCGGCGAGCCTTGGCGAGTCGATCAAGCAGGTGAAGGAAAGCCTGCGCGCGATCCCGGCCAAAGGCATCGGCTTCGGTGCACTGCGCTACCTGGGCGATGCACAGGCTCAACAAGCACTGGCGGCGCTGCCCGTACCGCGCATCACCTTCAACTACCTGGGCCAGTTCGACGGCAGTTTTGCCAGCGACGATGGCCAGGCGCTGTTCGCGCCTGCCCCGGAAAACAGCGGCGCCGAGCAGTGCGAGCAGGCGCCGTTGCAGAACTGGTTGTCGATCAATGGCCAGGTTTACAACGGCGAGCTGAGCCTGGGCTGGAGCTTTAGCCGCGAGATGTTCGACGAGGCCACAGTGCAACGGCTGGCAGCCGATTACGCCCAGCAATTACAGGCGCTGGTCGAGCACTGCTGCGCGGCCGAGGCGGGCGGTGTAACGCCGTCGGACTTCCCGCTGGCGCAGATCACCCAGGCTCAGCTGGATCGCCTGCCTGCCGCGCGCGAGGTCGACGACCTCTATCCACTGTCGCCGATGCAGCAGGGCATGCTGTTTCACACGCTGCTCGGGCAGGGCTCAGGCGACTACGTCAACCAGATGCGCCTCGACGTGGCAGGCCTGGACGTGGAACGGTTCCGCGCTGCCTGGCAAGGCGTGGTCGATGCCCACGACATCCTGCGCACCGCCTTCCTGGCCAGCGCCGACCAGCCGCAGCCGTTGCAGGTGGTGTACCGCAACGTGACGGTCGACTTCGCCGTGCAGCAGGCTGAGTGCCAGGCGCTGGCCGACGCCGAATTGCGCCGTGGCTTCGATCTTGAGCAGCCGTCGCTGATTCGCCTGCGCCTGGTGCCGACCGGCCCGGATAGCCATCACCTGATCTACACCAGCCACCACATCCTCATGGACGGCTGGAGCAACTCGCAGCTGCTGGGCGAGGTGCTGGAGCGCTACAACGGCCACACCCCCGCCGCCAGCGCCGGCCGCTACCGCGATTACATCGCCTGGCTGCAACGGCAGGACGCCCAGGCCGACCAGGCCTTCTGGGCCGAGGCACTGAAGGGGCTGAACGAGCCGGCCTTGCTCGAACGGGCAGTGGCCAGCGGGCCGACCGGCGAGCACGGTTACGGCAAGCAGGCACACAGCCTGAACACGGGCTCGACCGCGCGCCTGGCCGAATTCGCGCGCACCCGCAAAGTGACCGTCAACACCCTGGTGCGAGCAGGCTGGCTGCTGTTGCTGCAGCGTTACACCGGGCAGGCCTGTGTGGCCTTCGGCGCGACCGTCTCCGGCCGCCCCACGGAACTGGCCGGGATCGAGCAGCAGATCGGGCTGTTCATCAACACCCTGGCCGTGGTGGGCGCGCCGTTGCCCGAGCAGCCACTGGCTGCGTTTCTGGATGAGTTGCAGGCCCAGAACCTGGCGTTGCGCGAGCATGAGCATTCGCCGCTGTTCGATGTGCAGCGCTGGGCGGGCCGTGCCGGCGAAGCGTTGTTCGACACCTTGCTGGTGTTCGAAAACTACCCGGTGGCCGAGGCGCTGGAGCAGGGTGCGCCGGCAGGGCTGGCATTCGGGCAAGTGCAGAGCAGCGAGCAAACCAACTACCCGCTGACACTGATCGTGAACCTGGGCCAGCAACTGGTGCTGGAGTTCAGCTATGCCAAGGCCAGTTATCACAACGCGCTGATCGAGCAGTTGGGGGCTCACCTGGTGCAGCTGCTGGAGGCGATGGTCGCCAGGCCTGAGTGTGCGGTCGGTGAGTTGCCGATGCTGTCGGGCGTCGAGCAGCAGGCCACCTTCAACGACTGGAACCCGCAGCCCGAGGCGTTTGGCGTCACTCGGTGCATTCATCAGCGCATCACCGAGCAGGCGATGCTCAACCCCGAAGCCATCGCTGCAACCCTCGATGGCGAGCATCTGAGCTACGGCGATTTGAACGCCCAGGCCAACCAGCTCGCTCACCACCTGATCGAAGCCGGCGTGCGCCCCGAGGCCCGTGTTGGCCTGGCCACCGGCCGGTCGCTGGAGATGGTCGTCGGCCTGCTGGCGATCCTCAAGGCCGGCGGTGCCTACGTGCCGCTGGACCCTGAATACCCGCAGGACCGCCTGGCCTACATGATGCAGGACAGCGGCATCGCCCTGCTGCTGGTGCAGGAAGCGGTGCAGGGCAAGTTGCCGGCCTTCGACGGCCAGAGCTTGCTGCTGGGCGCTGATCGGTCGGCCTATAGCACCGAAAACCCGAATGTTGCCGTCGATCCTGCGAACCTGGCCTACATCATCTACACCTCTGGCTCCACCGGGATGCCCAAGGGCACCTTGCTGCCGCACCAGAACGTGATGCGCCTGTTCGATGCCACCGAGCAGTGGTTCGGCTTTACCGAGAAAGACGTATGGACCCTGTTCCACTCCTACGCCTTCGACTTCTCTGTGTGGGAAATCTTCGGTGCGCTGATGTTCGGCGGCCGGCTGGTGATCGTGCCGTACCTGGTCAGCCGCTCGCCGGAGGACTTCCACCAGCTGCTGTGCGACGAAGGCGTGACGGTGCTGAACCAGACACCTTCGGCGTTCCGCCAGCTGATGCATGTGGCGGTTCAGGATCCACGAGGCACTGCCCTGCGTTACGTGGTGTTCGGCGGCGAAGCGCTGGAAGTGGAAAACCTGCGCCCTTGGTTCGAGCGCTTCGGCGACACCACGCCGCAACTGATCAACATGTACGGCATCACCGAAACCACGGTGCACGTGACCTACCGGCCGCTCACCCTGGCCGACCTCACTCAAGGCGCCGCCAGCCCCATCGGCGAACCGATCCCGGACCTTTCCTGGTACCTGCTCGACGCCGACCTCAACCCGGTGCCGCGCGGCTGCACCGGCGAGCTGTACGTGGGCCGTGCGGGCCTGGCACGGGGTTACCTGAACCGTGGCGACCTCTCCGCCACCCGCTTCATCCCCGACCCGTTCGGCGAGGCAGGTGGGCGCCTGTACCGCACCGGCGACCTGGCGCGCTACCGCGCCGATGGGGTGATCGAGTACATCGGCCGCATCGACCACCAGGTGAAGATCCGCGGCTTCCGCATCGAGCTGGGCGAAATCGAGGCCAGGCTGCTGGCACAGGCCAGCGTGCGCGAAGCGGTGGTGCTGGCGCCGGAGATCCTCGGCAGCCAGCAACTGGTGGCGTACATCGTGCCGCAACAGTACGAGGCCGATGCGCTGGAGCAGGGCGAGCAGCGTGAAGCGCTCAAGGCCGCGCTCAAAGCAGACCTGCCGGATTACATGGTGCCGGCACACCTGCTGTTCCTCGAGCAGCTGCCGCTGACCGCCAACGGCAAGCTGGACCGCAAGGCGTTGCCGGCGCCGGAGTCGGCACTGGCCCAAGGCGCCTACCTGGCACCGCAGACCGAGCTGGAATGCGGCCTGGCGGCGATCTGGGAAGAAGTGCTCGGCGCCGAGCGTGTAGGCCTGGGCGACAACTTCTTCGAGCTGGGCGGGCATTCGTTGCTGGCGACCCAGGTTGTGTCCAAGGCGCGCCAACGCCTGGCCACCGCACCGGCGCTGCGTGACCTGTTCACCTGGCCGGTGCTGGGCGAGCTGGCGGCACACCTGGCCGGCCACCGCGCCGAAACGCTGGAGTACCCGGCCCTGCAGGCCCGTGAACACCACGGCCAGGCCTCGCTTTCGCTGGCCCAGCGGCGCCTGTGGATCGTCGAGCAACTGGCCGGCGGCAGCGCCGCCTACGGCATGCCGCTGGCCCTGCGCCTGCACGGCGCGCTGCAGGTGGACGTGCTGCGTGCAAGCCTTGCCGAGGTGGTGCAGCGCCACGAAGTGCTGCGCACCGCTTACCCGATGGACGATGAAGGCGACCCGATTGCGCTGATTCAGGCGAGCATCGACGTGCAATTGCCGTTGCTCGACCTGAGCGGCCTGCCGCCGGCGCAGCAAGAGCATGAGGTCGCCGAGGCGGCGCTGGCCAACGCCAGCCTGCCGATCAGCCTGGACAGCGCACCACTGTGGCGTGCGCGCATCCTGCGCCTGGCCGCCAACGAGCATGTGCTGCTGTTTTCCATGCACCACATCCTCTCCGACGGTTGGTCGATGGGCGTGCTGGTCGATGAGCTGACCCGTTGCTACGGGCGGTTGATCGAAGGCAAGCAGCCAAACCTGGCGCCGTTGCCGATCCAGTACAGCGACTACGCCGACTGGCAACAGGCGCTGGAAGATCGCGGCATCCTCAAGGCCCAGGCCGGTTACTGGCAGCAGAACCTCGCCGGCTACAGCGGCCAGCTGGCCCTGGCCACCGACCATCCACGGCCGGCGCGCGCCAGCCAGGACGGCGCCAGCGTGAGCTTCAGCCTGCCAGCCGAGCTCAGCGCCCGCGTGCTGGAGCTGTCGCGCCAGCACGGCGTGACGCCGTACATCACCTTGCTCACCGCCTTCCAGTGCCTGCTGCACCGCCTGGCCGGCAGCGATGACGTTGTGGTGGGCGCCGACATCGCCGGGCGCCATCAGCCGGAGTTGGAGGGGCTGATCGGCTTCTTCGTCAACGTGCTGCCTCTGCGTTCGCGCTTCGCCGAGGGCGCGCGTTTCGCCGATTGCCTGGCGGCGGCCAAGCAGAACACCCTGGGCGCCTTCGAGCACCAGGACCTGCCGCTGGACATGATCGTCGACGCCAGCGGCGTGGCCCGCCACCCCGGCATGAACCCGCTGCTGCAGGTGCTGTTCGTGATGGACAACCTGCCGCCGCAGGCCGGGGGGCTGGCCGGCATTCGCGTGGAACAGGTGCCGGTAGCGCAGGAGCATTCCAAATTTGACATGGCCTTGTTCGTTACAGAGCAAGGCGGCCAATTGCACGGCAATTGGGTTTACGCCACCGATCTATTCAAACAAGAAAGCATCGACCGCTTTGTGAGCGCCTGGACAGGAATCCTCGAGCAGGTTTCTGCGGATCAAGGTATGACACTGGGAGAAATCACCATGCCTGCATCGCTCGCCGCCAACCCGGCAGATGCCGCGCCCGTCGGCAAAAAAGCCGACAAACTCGGCAAGTTCTTGAAAAAAGCCCCCGGCCTGGCCAAGCCAGCCGTGGCGCCCATCCGTGAGTCGTTGCTGGTGCCGGAACAGGCCTTCCCGCTGCTGATGGAGCCGCAGGACGCCAGCCTGGACATCATCGAATGGATCAAAGCCAACCGGCCGCTGGTCGAGCAGAAGCTGGGCGAGCACGCCGGCATTCTGTTCCGCGGCTTTGCGCTCACCGGCATTCACGACTTCGAAGCCTTCGCCGAAGCCGTGCAGCCGGGCCTGTACGGCCAGTACGGCGACCTGCCGAAGAAAGAGGGCGGCAAGAACACCTACCGCTCTACGCCGTACCCCGAGCAGAAGATGATCCTGTTCCACAACGAGAGCTCGCACCAGGACCGCTGGCCGCGCAAGCAGATGTTCTATTGCGAGCTGCCGTCGCCTGTGGGCGGCGCAACGCCGGTGGTCGACTGCCGGCTGATGTTCCAGCGCCTGCCCGAAGGGCTGCGCCAGGTGCTGGAGGAAAAGGGCCTGCTTTACGTGCGCACCTTCGCCGGCCAGCTCGACGTGCCGTGGCAGCATTTCTTCAAGACCGAAGACCGCGCCGTGGTCGAAGCCCGCTGCAGCGAGAGCGGCATCGACTGGGAATGGCTGGACAACGACGAGCTGCAGATCCGCACCTGGTGCCCGGCGATCATCACCCACCCGGTCACGGGTGATCGGTCGTTCTTCAACCAGGTGCAGTTGCACCACACTTACTGGCTGGAGCCCGAGGTGGGCGAGGACATGCTGGCGATGTTCGGCCCCGAGCGCATGCCGCGCCACGTGTACTTCGGCGACGGCAGCCCGATCAGCGATGCCGACATGCAACTGATCGGTGACCTCTACGAAGCCTGCGCCGTGCGTTTCGACTGGCAGAAGGGCGACGTGATCCTGCTGGACAACATGCTGGTGGCCCACGCCCGCGACCCCTTCGAGGGCCCGCGCAAGATCGTGGTGGCCATGGGCGACATGTACGAACGCGCCGACCTGCCCGAGGGCCAGCGCCCCGGCCAGCACGCTGGCGGCCGCACGCATAAGGAAGGTATCGACGCATGAGCAGCACACCTGTGCACACCATGGACGCAGGGCTGCCGTTGAGCCCTGAACAACAGGCGCTGTTGCAGCGCCTGCCGGAAGCGCCGAGCTGGGCGGATGCCGCTCATGCGCTGGCCTTCGAGGTTGAAGGCGAGTTGAGTATCGAACGCCTGGAGGCGGCGCTTGGGCGCTTGCTGGCCGGCCATCAGGTGCTGGGCAGCCGTTTCGGCAGCGCTGTGGGCTACCGGGGTGTTCGCCAGTTCATCGAGCCAGGCTCCAGGGCCGTAATGTTGGAAAGCGGGCCGCAAGGTTCGCTGCAAAGCTGGCTGGCCCAGCCATTCGAAGCCCAGGGCGCGCCGCTGGTACGCGCAGCGGCCTGGCCGGTGGCGGCGGGGCAATGGCGGGTGTATCTGGCGGTCGCCAGCAGCCTGATCGACCCCGCTTCGCTGGCGATCCTGCAAGCAGCGCTGCCTGAAGCCTGGGCCAATGAAGCCGAGCCTGACGAGGAGGCGGCGCAGTTCAGCCAATACCTGGAATGGCGCGCCGAGGTGGTGCTCGACGAGGACGCGCCGCAAGGCAAAGCCTATTGGCAGGCCCATCTCAAGCCTGCCGCTGGCGAGTTGCTGGCGCCACACCCGGCCTATCGCCGCGCGCCGACCGATGGCGAAACGGCTGTGGTGGAACATTCGCTGGCCGATCAAGGCCTCGATGCGCTGGCGGCTCAACTGGGCCAGCCGCTGCCGGTGCTGCTGCAAGCCGCGTGGTGGGCGCTGCTGGGCCGGCTCAGCGGCAGCGAGCAGTTCCTCGCCGGCTGGCGCCACGACGCGCGGGAAGACTACGACTATTTCGAAACCGCCTGCGGCCTGTTCGAGCGGCAGTTGCCGCTGCTGGTGGCGTTGCCGGCCGCTGAAAGTTTCGCGGGTTGGGCACAGCGCCTTGGGCAGACGCTGGACGAACATCGCACCTGGCAGGAGTACTGCGCAGCCGATACACCCGCCAGCCCGTACAGCTTTGCCTGCCGCGCGCAGGCCAGCGAACCGGGCCACGGCTGGCGGGCCGCACAGCGCCTCGCGCCGCAGCGCGCCGGGGAACTGCACCTGAGCGTAACCCTTGGCAGCGGCGTGCACCTGCGCCTGGAATACGCCGCCAGCGCCTTCAGTGCTGCGGCTGCCGAGGCCCTGCTGGAGCAATATCAAGCGCTGCTTGGCCAGTTGGTTTCGCAGGCGCATCAGCCGCTTTCGACCCTGAGCCTGCTCAGCGGCGCCGAGCGCGAACGGCATCTGGCGCAGGGGCAGGGGGCTGCATTGGCAGGCGCTACCGCACTGCCTGCGCGCATTGCCGGTTGGGCGGCGCGTACACCCGATGCCCTGGCCCTGGATGATGGCCAGAAACGCCTCACCTATGCCGAGCTGCACGCACAGGCATTGCGGGTGGCGGGTTATCTGCACAACAGGCAGGTGCGCGCCGGCAGCCTGGTGGCGTTGGCACTGCCACGTTCCACTGACTGGGTGGTGGCCATGCTCGGCGCCTGGTATGCCGGAGCCGGTTACCTTGCGCTCGACCCGCAATGGCCCGCCTCGCGTCAGGCTTTGATCCTCGAACAAGCCGGGCCTGCGCTGGTGCTGGGCGATCAGGAAGCCTTCGCTGGCCTTGCCGAGCTGGGCATTGCCATCGAGCCCATGGATCGCGCGCTGGGCGCCGAGCCGCTGGCTGCAGCGCATGAGCCTGCGCTCACCGACATCGCCTACGTGCTGTTCACCTCCGGCTCCACCGGCACCCCCAAGGGCGTGCTGATCGAGCAGGCACAGCTGGCCAACTATGTGGAAGCTGCCAGCCAGGCCTTGAGCCTGGCCGAACCTCGGCACTTCGCGCTCGGCTCCACGGTGGCGGCAGATCTGGGCCACACGGCATTGTTCGGTGCGCTGGGCAACGGCGCGGCGCTGCACATCGCCGACGATGCCACCTTCCAGGATCCCCAGGCTTTCGCGGCCTTCATCCAGGCGCACGGCATCGATTTCCTCAAGATCGTGCCGTCGCACCTCAGTGCCTTGCTCGACGGCGAGCAGGCCTGCGTGCCGCAGGTGTTGGTGCTCGGTGGCGAAGCACCTTCGGCACCCTTGCTGCAGCGGGTTCGTGCGTTGCGCCCACACGCCCGGGTGTTCAACCACTACGGCCCCACCGAAACAACCGTCGGTGTGCTGGTGCATGCGCTGGATAGCGCCAGCAGCAGTGCACCCCTGACGCAGGTGTTGGCCGGCAACCGCATCTACGTGCTCGACGCGCAGCAGGCGCTGGTGGGCACCGGTGAACTGGGTGAGCTGTACATCGGCGGCCAGCAGCTGTGCCGCGGCTACCTCAATGCCGAGGCTGACCACGCGTTCATCGCCGACCCGTTCAACGCTGGCCAGCGCCTGTACCGCACCGGCGACCTGGCGCGTTACCGCCCTGAAGGCGGCATCCAGCTGGCCGGCCGCCGCGACCAGCAGGTCAAGGTGCGCGGCTATCGCATCGAACTGGCCGAAATCGAACAGCAATTGCTGGCGCTGGCGGGGGTGAGCGAAGCGGTGGTAGTGGCTGAGCCGGTGCAAGCGGGTGAGCTGGAGCTGCTGGCTTTTGTGGTAGGGCAGGGCCTGGAAGCCGAGAGGCTGGCGAGCGAGCTTCAGGCGCGCTTGCCCTCGGCCATGGTGCCGGGGCATGTGCAGGTGCTGGCAAGCATGCCGCGCCTGGCCAACGGCAAGGTCGACCGCCGTGCGCTGCTCTCGGCGCTGCAGCGTGATGCCGGTGAATACGTCGCGCCACGCACTGCGCTGGAAACCCTGCTGGCCGATCGCATGGCCAAGCTGCTGGGCCTTGAGCGGCTGAACGTGGAGCAGGACTTCTTCGCCGCCGGCGGCCATTCGCTGCTGGTGATCAAGCTGGTGGCGGGTATTCGCAAGCTGCTGCAGTGCGAGGCCCAGCCGGCCATCGTGTTCGACCACCCCAGTGTTGCGGCACTGGCGCAGGCGCTCAGCGCAAAAGAGAGCGCGCCCGGCCAGTTGGAGAAGGTCGCGCAGTTGCGGCTCCGGCTCGATGCCATGTCGCCTGAAGAAAAAGCGCAACTGGCCGCTCAGGCCAGGCAACAAAGCAGCAACCCTGCCTGACGTTTTTCCGTCACTGAAACGGCTCTAGCGCAGGCCTGCCCGATAACCGCCAAATTTATTTCCGGTTTTCGGGCAGGTTGCGTTTTACGCCGCACTAAAAATAGCTGTAAACGCAAATCATTATTAAAAAACTGGGGAGTTTATCGATGTCTGCTGCTGAAAAAGGGGCGCGCCTGCTGCTGTCGCACCTGGCCAGGCGAGGCCTGGCAATGTCTTCGCCTGTCGTGATGCTGGCTGCGCTGGGGCTGTCGCCTGCCGTGCATGCGCAGGTGGTGAAGCTGAACATTCCCGCCCAGCCCTTGGCGGGCGCATTGCAGGCATTCGGGCAGCAGACCGGCATGGAGGTGCTGTATTCGCCACAACTGCTCGAAGGCAAGCGTGCCAGCGCCGTGTCGGGCAGCCTTGAGCCGGCCGATGGCCTCCGACAGTTGCTTGCCGGCACCCAACTGACCTACCAGGTGCAGGGCAATACCCTGGTGTTAATGCCTGCGGCGCAGGGCGATGCTGTGCAATTGGGTGTGACCAGCGTCAGCGGCCAAGGGCTGGGCGTTACAACTGAAGGCAGCGGCTCCTACACCACCGGTGCGGTGACCATGGGCAAAACGACGCAGTCGATCAAGGAAATTCCCCAGACCGTCAGCGTGATCAGCCGCCAGCGCATCGAGGATCAGAAGCTCACCAACCTTGACCAGGCGCTGACGCAGACCACCGGCATCACCCGGTACCAGGGCAGCATGACCTCATCGCGCTATTTGTCGCGCGGGTTCGAGATCACCAATTTCCGTGTCGACGGCAGTGCCGCCATCGGCGATTCGGTCTGGCCGGACGTCGATACGGCGATCTACGACCATATCGAGCTGCTCAGGGGCGCTGACGGGCTGTTCGCCGGCAACGGCGAGCCTGGCGGCACGATCAACCTGGCGCGCAAGCGCCCGACCTACGACAACCAGCTCAGCATCACCAACTCCGTGAGCCGCTGGGACCACTACCGCACCGAGATCGACGCCAGCGGGTCGCTGGCCTTCGACGGCAAGCTGAGCGGGCGGGCGGTGGTGGTCAGCCAGAGCCAGAATTCCTTCATGGACTACGTCGGCTCCAACCGCGATCTGTTCTATGGGGTGTTGCAGGCCGACCTGACCGACACCACCACCTTGCTCGCCGGCATCACCCACGACCGCAGCAACTCCAGCGACCAGGCCTACGGCTTGCCGCGCTACAGCAACGGCGATGACCTGAAACTGCCGCGCAGCACTTACCTGGCCGGCTACAAGGACCGCTACACCCGCACCGATGACTCGTATTTCCTGCGGTTGGAGCAGCAACTGGCCGACGACTGGAAGTTCTCTCTCGACGGCGTTTACACCAAGCAGAACGTCGTCAGGGATTTCTACAACTTCAATGGCAGCGTTGACCCGGCCACCGGCAGTGGCGTGAGCGCAAGCTGGGGCTATCAGAAATACGAGCCGAGAGAGCGCTCCTTCGATGCCACCGTCACTGGCAGTTTCGATTTGTTCGGGCTACGGCACGACGTGATCGCGGGCTGGATGTGGCACGACTACAAGGTTGTGGTGCCAGGCTACGAGTCGGCCAGCGGCGATGTAGTTGTACCCAACATCTTCCTGTTCAACCCCCGTGACTACCCGAGCCTCAGGGGTTCCGAGACCCTGTCGAGTACCGGGCACACCTACCGGCGCTCGGACGGCGCCTATGGTTCCCTGCGCCTGCAACTGGCCGAGCCACTGCACCTGATCCTGGGCGGCAGCTTGACCAATTACAACTACAGCTATCTGGAGCTGGACCCCGCTGGAGTGGGCGACCCTACCACCTACGAAGATCGCAACGTCTTCGTGCCCTACGCCGGCCTGACCTACGACCTGACGCCCGAATGGACCGCCTACACCAGCGTCAGCGAAATCTACAAATCACAAGCGGACCGCCTCAAGGGCCCAGTGCCGGGTACCTCTTCGCTGGACCCGATCACCGGGCGGAACTACGAAGTGGGCCTGAAGGGTGAGCTGCTGGACGGCAAGCTCAATACCTATCTGACGGTCTATTACACCAAACGTGAAGGGCAAGCCGTCAGAGATGGCGGCCTAACCAGCTCCAACCCGAACGATGGTGCCTCCTGCTGCTGGCTTCCCAATGGCGAGGCCGTCAGCAAAGGCATCGACTTCGAGGTCAGTGGTGAAGTCCTGCCAAGGCTTCAGGCAACCTTCGGCTACACCTACAACCACATGGCCACGCGCAACGCCGTGGCCTACAGCTCGCTGACACCCAAGCACCTGGCCAAACTCTTTGCCAGTTACCAGATGCCTGGCGCGTGGGCAAAACTCAGGGTAGGCGCCGGCGTGGTGGCGCAGACCACCAGCTATGTGTCGGGCGAAGTCGTCAACTCGGCGGGAGACACTGTCGATTACAAATTCAATCAGTCCGGCTACGCGATCTGGAGTGCCTTTGCCAACTATCAGATCGACAAGCACTGGTCGGCCGCGCTCAATTACGAGAACGTCTTCGACAAGACCTACTACTCGACAGTGGGCGAAAGCGGTTACGCCAACTTCTATGGCGAGCCACGCAATTACACCCTTTCTCTGACCGGCAAGTTCTGATCCCCAGGCAACGGGGTGCGCAAGGCACCCCTTACCACGCCTGAAGCGCCCCTTGCGGGGCGCCACCTCCTTACCCCAATGCGCGCTTGAGCGAAGCAATCCATTGCTGCGAAGCAACCATCTCGGCGTGCTCGATGCTCAGGCGCTCGGAGGTGCAAGGTTGTTTGCCGCCGTTCTGTTGGGCTACCCGTGCGTGCTGTCGATCCAGTACCTGTGCGCTGTGGGTAAGGCTGGACCACCAGCAGTGCGTGGCCGCCTCGAAGCGTGGGTACTGCACGCCCTGGGAGATGCGGTCCAGGTGAGCGTAAACAGCTTTGCCCATGGCGAAATCGGTGCCGTCGGCGGTGGTTTGCAGTAGCCCGGCCAGTTCGCTGCGCTGTATTGGGGTGTGCTGCGTGGCCCACTCGAGGAAACGCTCCTTGAAGCGTTCATCGAGTTCGGCAGGGCCGTACTGCTCGAACCACGCGTACGCGGCGTGCGCATGGGCGGGGAAGAACAGGCCGAACATCTCCAGCACATCGTGCACGTTCAATTTGCGCGAACCTGCGAAAACCTCGTCGATATCGGCCTGGCAAGCAGCTTCCGGGGTCGGGTCGACCAGCCCCAGGAAGCTCACCATCCTGCCTGATTGCTCAAGCCGCTGAGCGATGCCCATGGCGATCGGGCCGCCGATGGACCAGCCCAGGAGGTGGTACTCACCGCTGGGCTGGTCGCGCAGGATGGCCTGGGTGTAGCGCTCGATCATCTCCTGCCAGCCTGGCATCGGTGCATTCGGCTCGACCAGGGCCGGGAAAATCAGGCCCTTGACGTGCCAGGTCGATTGCAGCGCGTTGGCCAGTGCCCGATAGCGATACGGCGAGCCACCGGCCGGCGGCACGCAGAACAGCGTTCTTGAAGCACCTGGCGCATTCAGCTCGGCCAGCAGCGAAGTGGCCGCCGAGCCTTCGAGCTTCTGGCAGAGCTGCGCGAGGGTCGGGTACATCATGAAGTCCTGCAGGGTAACGCTGGCATGCGCACGCTGTTTGATCAGCGACACGGCGTTCAGCGCCTTGAGGGAATGGCCGCCGAGTTCGAAGAAGTTGTCGTGCCGGCCGACGGTTTCCAGGCCCAGAACCTCGGCCCAGAGTTGCGCCACCTTCACTTCAAGCTCGGTCTGCGGGGGTTGGCAGTGGCTTGGCGAGGTGGCCACCGCCAGCGAGCTCAGGGCCTTGCGGTCGAGCTTGCCGTTGGGGCTCAGCGGCAGGCGTTCCAGCACCAGCCAGTGGGCCGGCACCATGTAGTCCGGGAGGCTGGCCTTGAGATCGGTTCTTAAACGATCGCGCAGTGCGGCCTCGTCGCAGGGCGCGTTGGGCACCACGTACGCCACCAGTTGCAGGCCATTGGCGGATTCGCGGGCCAGCACGATGGCCTCGCCCACGCGGCTGTCGGCCAGCAGTTTGGCTTCGATCTCGCCCAGTTCGATGCGGAAACCGCGGATTTTCACCTGGTGGTCGATGCGGCCGACGTACTCGATGGTGCCGCTGGCGTTCGCGCGGGCCAGGTCGCCGGTGCGGTACATGCGTTGGCCAGCGCCCTCGAACGGGTCCGGTACGAAGCGCTCGGCCGTCGAAGCAGCGCGGCCGAAGTAACCGCGTGCCAGCAGCTCGCCGCCGATGAGGATTTCGCCGGCCACACCTTGAGGTGTGGGCTGCAAAGCCTGATCGAGAAGGTAGATCGAGCGGCCACCGAGCACATCGCCGATGGGCATCATCGCCGGGATGGTTTTTTCGCCGTTCACGTAGGGCGCGCAGTCCAGCGCGGTGACGGTCACGGTCGCTTCTGTAGGGCCGTAGGTGTTGAGCAAGGTCACATGCTCAAGCCCCGCCTGCTTCCATACCGCGATGCCTTCGGGCGGCATCGCCTCACCGCCGGCATGCACCTGGCGCAGCAGGCCGTAATCACGCGGGCCGTGCTGGGCGAAGTCCTTGGTGATCAGGTACCAGTAGGCGGTGGTCAGGTCCACGGTGGTGATGCGGTCGTCGATCAGGTGGCGATAGAAGGTTTCGCTGTCCCAGATTTCCGGGCCACGAATCACCACGCTCGCACCGCACACCAACGCCGGATAGAGCTGCTCGACGAAGCCGTCGAAGTTGAAGGTGGAGAACTGCAACACGCGGTCGCTGCCGCCGAGGTTGAAGAAGTCGAGCGAAACGTAGGCGTGGCGAGTCAGCGAAAGATGGTTGATGCCCACGCCTTTGGGCCGGCCGGTGGAGCCGGAGGTGAACATCACGTAGGCCAGGTTTTGCGGGACCACAGGCACGTCCGGGTTGCTGACGGGCAGATCAGCCGCCAGCGGCGCGTCCAGCAACAGCACTGGCAGCCCCGAAGGAATCGGCAACTGCGCCTGCAACCCGCTCTGGGTCAGCAACAACGCAATGCGGCTGTCCTCGATCATGCAGTGCAGCCGGTCCTGCGGGTATTGCGGGTCCAACGGCACGTAGCCGCCGCCAGCCTTCAACACCGCGAGGATGCCGACCACCATCTCCAGCGACCGCTCCACCGCAATGCCGACCAGCACTTCCGGGCCAACGCCTTGGGCAATCAGCTGATGCGCCAGGCGATTAGCCTGGGTATTGAGCTCGGCATAACTCAGCTCCCGATCCTCGAAGATCAGCGCCGTAGCCTCAGGCTGAACCCGTACCTGCGCTTCGAACAGCGCATGCACCGGCTGCTCGCTGGGATACCCGATAGCGTTGCGGTTCCAGTGCTGCAGTGCCTGCTCCCGCTCAGCCACTTCGAGGACGCTGAGGCTTCCCAGGTGGGCCTCTTTGTCGGCATGGGCCATGGCCAGCAACAGCTGCATGAAATGGCGGCCGATTTGCGCAATCGCTGCGTTGTCGAAGTAGCTCCGATCAAAGCTGTAATGCACAGCCAGGGCGGTATCCAGTACCACGCCCAGTGTCAGCGGGTAGTTGGCCTGTTCCTGATTACCGATGCTGGCGAACTCGAGCTCGGAGGGAGCCGCTTGCTCCAGCGCTTCGGAAACAGGGTAGTTTTCGAACACCAGAATGTTATCGAACAACGCCTCACCGCCTTGGCCAGCCCAGCGCTGGATCTCGAACAGTGGCGTGTGCTCGTGTTCACGCAGCGCCAGGTTCTGAGCTTGCAGTTGCTGTAGCCAATCGGCCAAGCGAGCGTCCTGCACCGGCGTGGCGATGATGGGCAAGGTGTTGATGAACAAGCCTATCTGTTGTTCAGCGCCTTTGAGGTCGGCCGGGCGGCCAGCGACTGTGGCACCGAAACTGACCGAGGCCTGGCCGGTATAGCGCTGCAACAGCAGCAGCCACGCTGCCTGTACCACCGTGTTGGGCGTCACCTTTTGCTGGCGAGCGAACTCGATCAGCGCCGCTGTCTGATCAGGGCTCAAGCCGTTGGTGTGCTCGGCATATCCAGCCTGCGAGCTCGATCGGGGCAGTGCGATTGCATCGGCCAGATAAGTAGGCTCATTGAAGTTGCCAAGTTGTTGTTCCCAGAATGCCTGGCCGGCATGAGTGTCCTGTTTCTGTAGCCAGGCAATGTAGTCTCGGTAGCGGCCGGCAGCCGACCGAGGCATCTGGCCGCTATAACGCTGGAGCACTTCGCCAAGCAACTGTGACTGGCTCCAGCCGTCCATCAGGATATGGTGGCTGGTGAAGATCAGGTGCTGTTCTTCCGTGCTCCCCGGCACGACCTGCAAGCGCAGCAGCGGTGGTGCTGCCAGGTCAAAGCCTTGCTGGCGATCCATCAGCGCCAGGTGTTCCAGGGCTTCTGTGTTCATCGGTGTGTGTTGCACGAACGATAACGTGGCTTGTTTGTGAACCACTTGCAAAGGTTGCGACAGTGCACCGTCCCATACAAAGCCGGTTCGCAAGATATCGTGCGCTTCAACAGTGGCCTGCCAGGCGGCTTTGAAACGCTCGACATCCAGCCCCCGTGCATTCAGGCGAAGTTGGTTGATATAGCCGCCTGAGTGTTTTTGGTAAAGCGTGTGGAACAGCATGCCTTGCTGCATGGGTGAGAGCGGATACAGGTCGTCGATCTCGCGCGCGGCGATCGGCAGCTCATCGAGTTGCAGCTGGGTGATGCGTGCCAGCGGGAAGTCCGAGGGAGTGACTCCGCCGTTCTGTTCGTTGCAGCAGTGCTCGATCAGCGCCTGCAACTCGGCAGCGTAGTCGGCAGCGAGCCGTTCGATGGTCGCTTCGTCGAACATCTCGCGGCTGAAGGCCCAGTTCAGGTTCAGCTCGCCGTTATAGACCTGGCCGTTGATCGAGAGCCAGTTTTGCAACGGGGCCTTTTCAGACTGTTCGGCGCCGCCGTGCTCTTGCGCGGGGTTGAACAGCGCTTCGCTTTCACCACTGCCGAATTGGCCATCGAATTGGCCCAGGTAATTGAAGGTAATTCGTGGGGTCGGCAAGGCTGCCAATTCGGCTTGTGCATTTTCAGGCCCGAGGTAGCGCAGTGCGCCAAAGCCGATACCTTTGTCCGGAACGGCACGCAGTTGCTCCTTGATCTGTTTGATCGAGCTGGTCAGTGCCTCGGTTGCCGTCAAACGCACCGGGTACAGGCTGGTGAACCAGCCCACGGTGCGGGTCAGGTCGATGTCGTCGAACAGGTCTTCGCGGCCATGGCCTTCCATCTGCACCAGGGTATCGGCGTGGCCGGTCCAGCGGCTGATGACCCGGGCCAAGGCGGTGAGCAGCAGATCGTTGACTTGGGTGCGGTAGGCGGCTGGCGCCTCTTGCAGCAACTTCTGGGTCAGTTCGCGTGGCAGCGAGGTATTGGCACTGGCGCTGTGCGCGTTCTGCATGCCGCCGTTTGCGTGATCCACAGGCAAATCGGCCTTCACATCCGTCAGCAAACTCTTCCAGTAACCCAGCTCAGCTTGCAGCTTCTCGCTTTGCGCATAGTGTTGCAGCTTGTGCGCCCAGGCCTTGACAGAGCTGGTCTTGGCCGGGAGCTGAATTGCCTGCCCCTGTTGCAGTTGCGTGAAGGCGGTTTGCAGGTCTTCCAGCAACACGCGCCAGGAGACGCCGTCTACGGCCAGGTGGTGGATCACCAGCAGCAGGCGCTGGCTGCCGTCGGGCAGGTCGGCCAGCACGGCGCGCAACAGCGGGCCGGTTTCGAGGTTCAGGCTGGCTTGTGCCTGTTGGCAGAGGGCTTCGAGGGCTGCGGTGTCAGTCACGGTGCGGTGCCAGAGCACGTCTTGCGTGGTAGCGGCAAACGATGCGGTCTGGTCGGTGAACACCAGGCGCAGGGCGTCGTGGTGCTGGGTCAGTGCTTCCAGTGCCTGCTCGACCAGGTTCGCATCCAGCTGCACCGAGGTTTTCAGCAATACCGACTGGTTCCAGTGGTGAGGCTCGGGGATTTCGGTGTTGAAGAACACCTGCTGGAACGGCAGCAGCGGGGTTTCGCCGGTGACCGGGCCTTGGTCGAGCATCAGCGTTTCACCGCCAATGCGAGCGACCTGGGCCAGCCCTTGCACCGTTTGGTGCTCGAACAGCTCTTTGGGTGTGAAGCGAATCCCGGCCTGCCGCGCGCGGCTTACGACCTGGATCGAGATGATCGAGTCACCGCCCAGTTCGAAGAAGTTGTCGGTGATGCCGACCTGTTCGCGGCGCAGCACGTCTTGCCAGATCTGGGCGATGCGTTGCTCCAGCTCGCTTTGCGGGGCGATGTATTCGCCTTGCAGTTGGCTGGCGTCGGGGGCTGGCAAGGCGCGGCGGTCGAGTTTGCCGTTTGGTGTGACTGGCAAGCTGGGCAGGCATAGCATTTGCGCCGGGACCATGTAGTCCGGGAGGTGGGTTTTCAGTTCGGCTTTGAGGATTTCGCGCAGCGCGGCCTGGTTTTCAGCCGTTTCGCTGTACTGGGATGGGACGATGTAGGCAACCAGTTGCAGGCCGTTGACACCTTCCAACGCAAGCACCACGGCCTCCTTGACCGATTCCTGATCCAGCAATCGTGCTTCGATCTCGCCCAGTTCGATCCGCAGGCCACGAATCTTCACCTGATGGTCGATCCGGCCCTGGTACTCGATCACGCCCGTTTCCCGATATTTGGCCAGGTCGCCCGTGCGGTACAGGCGGCTGCCCGGTACTTCAGCGTGCGGGTCCGGGATGAAGCGTTCGGCCGTCAGCGCCGGGCGGCGGTGGTAACCACGGGCCAGGCCGAGGCCGCCGAGCACCAGTTCGCCAGTCGCGCCTTGCGGTACCGGGTTCAGCGAAGCGTCGAGAATGTGGGTGTACAGGTTGGCAATCGGCTCACCGATGGGCACCGCGTCCACACCTTCGTCGCGGCAGGTCCAGTGGGTCACGTCGATGGCCGCTTCGGTCGGGCCGTAGAGGTTGTAGAGGCCAGCACTCGGCAGGCGTGCAAACACCTGCTGCTGGGCATCGACCTGCAACGCTTCGCCTGAGCACATGATCTGCTTGAGGCTCACACACTGCTCCACACCCGGCTCATGAATGAACACCTGAAGCATCGAGGGCACGAAGTGCAGCGTGGTCACGCTGTGGCGCTGGATGGTCGCGATTAGCTTTTCCGGCTCGCGGTGTTCGCCGGGGGCGGCGATGGCCAGGCGAGCGCCGGTCATCAGTGGCCAGAAGAACTCCCAGACCGACACGTCGAAGCTGAACGGAGTCTTTTGCAGAACCGTATCGGTTGAGTCCAGCGGGTAAGCGCTTTGCATCCATGCCAAACGGTTGTGCAAAGCGGTGTGGCGGTTGCCCGCGCCCTTCGGCTTGCCTGTGGAGCCAGAGGTGTAGATCACGTAGGCGAGGTTTTCAGCACCAACGTGAACAGCCGGATTTTCAGAAGAGAAACGGCTGAAGTCAGATTCCAGCAACAGGGTACGGCCTGCAAACGCCGGCAAGCCTGGCAGCAGGTGTTCCTGTGTCAGCAGCAGATCAATGCCACTGTCCTCGAACATGTAGCTCAACCGGTCCTGCGGATACTCCGGGTCTAGCGGCACATAAGCACCGCCTGCCTTGAGAATCGCCATCAGGCCGATGACCATCTCCAACGAACGCTCGGCCGCGATGCCGACGATCACTTCCGGACCGACGCCCAATGCGATCAACTGATGCGCCAATTGGTTAGCCCGCCGGTTCGCCTGTGCATAAGTCAGCGAGGCATCGCCAAACAGCAAAGCCGTGTGTTCCGGCTGAGCCAGCACCCGCTGCTCGAACAACACGTGAACCGGCTGTTCATCAGCCCAGCTACGTTGAGTCACGTTCCAGCCACGCAATGCCTGTTCGGCCTCATCAGCCGAAAGCATCGCCACCTCACCAATCAACCGCTCAGGCTGCGAAACCACAGCAGCCAGCACATTGAGCAAATGTGCAGCGAATCGTTGGATCGTGCGGCCCTCGAACAGGTCCGTCGCGTAGGTGAACGATGCATTGAAGCCTTCAGCGAATTCGGACACCTCCAGCGTCAGATCCAGCTGGGCAGTATGGGTATCACGCCCCAGGCTATGAATGCTCAAACTACTCAGGCTTTCTACCAGGCCTTGCTGATCCTCGGCGCGCAGGTAGTTGAACATCGCCTGGAACAACGGGTTGTGGCTCATGTTGCGCTCAGGCTGCAGTGCTTCCACCAATTGGTCGAACGGCAAATCCTGGTAGCGCTGGGCGTCCAGCGAGGCGTGTTTGACCTGCTGCAGTAGCGCGCTGAAGCTCGCCGGCGCATCGAAGTTCGCCTTGAGCACCTGCGTATTGACGAAAAAGCCGATCAGGCCCTCGGTTTCCAGGTGGTTACGGTTGGCGATCGGCACACCGACGCGAATGTCCGCCTGGCCGCTGTAGCGGTGCAGCAGGGTCTGATAAGCGGCCAGCAGCACCATGAACGGCGTGGCGCCTTCGCGCTTGGCCAATGCCCGGATGCCTTCGCTCAACGCGGTCGGGATCTGGAGGTCGACACTGGCACCACGGAAGCTCTGCGCCGCAGGCCGTGGGCGGTCCAGCGGCAGTTCCAGCACGGGCTGTTCGCCACCCAGTTGGGCCGTCCAGTAGGCCAGTTGGCGGTCGCGTTCGCCGTTGGCCATCCAGGTGCGCTGCCACAGTGCGTAGTCGGCGTACTGGATCGGCAGGGCCGGCAACTCGGCCGGTTGGCCTTGGGCGAAGCCTGCGTACAAGCGCACCAGTTCCTGCACCAGAATCGGAGTGGACCAGGCATCGGAGACGATGTGGTGCAGGGTCAGGGTGAGTACATGTTCTTCGGCGCCCACTTTGAGCAGGCGAACACGCAGCAACGGGCCGTTTTCCAGATCGAACGGGCGAGCGACTTCGGCTTCGACGAAGGCGTTGATGCCTGCTTCGTCGTACTGCCCCTCTTCTGCGTGAATCGCCAGCGGCAAGCTGCTGTGGATAACTTGCAACGCCTCGCCTTCCTGTTGAGTGAAGGTGGTGCGCAGGCTTTCGTGGCGCTGGATCAGGGCGTTGAAGCTCTGTTGGAGGGCTTCTACATTCAATGGCCCCTTGAGCGTCATCGCCGCCGGGATGTTGTACGCCGCGCTGTGCGGGTCCAGCTGCCACAACACCCACTGCCGTTGCTGGGCGAACGACACCGGCAGCGGCCGGCTGCGGTCGGCCAGGGTGAAGGCCGGCACGTCACGGGCTTGTGTCGGGTCCAGCGCGGCGACGAAGCCGCCGAGTTGTGGATGTTCGAACAGCGTGCGCAATGCTGCCTCGATGCCGAGGCTGCGACGAATGCGCGACACGACCTGGGTCGCCAGCAGCGAATGGCCGCCGAGCTCGAAGAAGTGGTCGTTCAGGCCGAGCTGTTCGGCTTTGAGTACCTCTTGCCAGATCTGCGCGACTGCCTGTTCCAGCTCGGTCACTGGTGCGATATAGACGGCTTGCGAGATTACCGCCTCCGGCGCCGGCAATGCACGGCGGTCCAGTTTGCCGTTCGGAGTGACCGGCAGTTTGGCGAGGCACAGCATTTGTGCCGGGACCATGTAGTCCGGCAGGTGAGCTTTAAGCTCCGTTTTCAGCGTGTCGCGAAGCGCAGCTTGAGATGAGGCATCGTCATCGAAGGCCACCGGCACTATGTAGGCCACCAGTTGCAGGCCACCGACACCCTCTACCGCCAGCACCACGGCCTCCTTGACCGATTCCTGCTCCAGCAATCGTGCCTCGATCTCGCCCAGCTCGATCCGCAGGCCACGGATTTTCACCTGATGGTCGATCCGGCCCTGGTACTCGATGACGCCCGTTTCCCGATATTTGGCCAGGTCGCCCGTGCGGTACAGGCGGCTGCCCGGTACTTCGGCGTGCGGGTCCGGGATGAAGCGCTCCGCCGTCAGCGCCGGGCGGCGGTGGTAACCACGGGCCAGGCCGAGGCCGCCGAGCACCAGCTCGCCAGTCGCGCCTTGCGGTACCGGATTTAACGAAGCGTCGAGAATGTGGGTGTACAGGTTGGCGATCGGCTCACCGATGGGCACCGTATCCACGCCTTCATCGCGGCAGGTCCAGTGGGTCACGTCGATGGCCGCTTCGGTCGGGCCGTAAAGGTTGTAGAGGCCAGCACTCGGCAGGCGTGCAAACACCTGCTGCTGGGCATCGACCTGCAACGCTTCGCCTGAGCACATGATCTGCTTGAGGCTCACACACTGCTCCACACCCGGCTCATGAATGAACACCTGAAGCATCGAGGGCACGAAGTGCAGCGTGGTCACGCTGTGGCGCCGGATGGTCGCGATCAGTTTTTCCGGTTCGCGGTGTTCTCCCGGCGAAGCGATGGCCAGGCGGGCGCCGGTCATCAGTGGCCAGAAGAACTCCCAGACCGAGACGTCGAAGCTGAACGGGGTTTTCTGGAGCACTGTGTCCGCGCTGCTCAGCGGATAAGCGCTTTGCATCCACGCCAAACGGTTGTGCAAGGCGGTGTGGCGGTTGCCGGCGCCCTTGGGCTTGCCGGTCGAACCCGAGGTGTAGATGACATAAGCCAGGTTCTCTGGCTCAAGGTGAACAGCCGGGTTTTCAGAAGAGAAACGACTGAAGTCCGATTCCAGCAGCAAGGTTCGGCCTGCAAACGCCGGCAAGCCTGGCAGCAGGTGTTCCTGAGTCAGCAGCAGATCAATCCCACTGTCTTCGAACATGTAGCTCAACCGGTCCTGCGGATACTCCGGGTCTAGCGGCACATAAGCACCGCCTGCCTTGAGAATCGCCATCAGGCCGATGACCATCTCCAACGAACGCTCGGCCGCAATACCGACGATCACCTCAGGCCCTACACCCAGCGCGATCAACTGATGCGCCAGTTGGTTGGCCCGCTGGTTCGCCTGTGCATAAGTCAGCGAGGCATCGCCAAACAGCAATGCGGTGTGCCCAGGCTGAGCGAGTACTTGCCGCTCGAACAACACGTGCACCGGCTGCTCGTCAGGCCACTGGCGCTGCGTGCCGTTCCAATCACGCAGCAGCGATTGCTTGCCAGCCCCGAGCATGTCCAGCTCGCCAACGCATGTCGCTGCGTGGCTTTCGATAATGGCAGCGAGCATTTGCATCAAATGTTCGCTCAAGAGGGCTACCGTTGCCGCGCTGTGGCTGCTTTGGTCATAGCTGAACTGCAGATTCAATGTTTCGCCCAGGTTCACCATCAACGTCAGCGGGTAGTGCGTCTGCTCTTTGCTCGTGATCTCCCCGAACTCAAGCTCACTCGGCGCACCCTGCTCCAGGGCTTCGGAAACCGGGTAGTTCTCGAACACCACAATGGTGTCGAACAGCGCTTCACCGGCACGGCCTGCCCAGCGCTGGATGTCGAACAGCGGCGAATGCTCATGCTCGCGCAAGGCCAGGTTTTGCGCCTGTACCTGTTGCAGCCACTCAGTGACAGCCTGCTCGGGCTTGAGCGTACCGACCACTGGCAGGGTGTTGATGAACAACCCGATCTGCTGCTCGACGCCTTTGAGTTCAGCCGGGCGCCCCGCCACCGTCGCACCGAAGGCCACCGTGGCCTGGCCGGTGTAGCGCTGCAGTAGCAGCAACCAGGCAGCCTGGATCAGCGTATTGACAGTGACCTTCTGCCGGCGGGCGAACTCGCCCAGTTCGATGGTGCGAGCTTTTTCAAGTACCTGCCAATGGTCGGCGTGGCCGGCTTGGCTGTGGCTTGGGCTGGAGAGTGCACGGGCAAGCAAGGTCGGCTCGTCCAGTGCGCTCAACTGCTCTTGCCAGAAGGCCTGGTCGGCCACTACGTCCTGGCGTTGCAGCCAGGCAATGTAGTCGCGGTAGCGCCCTGGCGCCTGGCCTGAGGCTTGGCCGCTGTAACGCTGCAGCACTTCGCCCAGCAGCTGAGAGCTGCTCCAGCCGTCCATCAGGATATGGTGGCTGGTGTAGATCAGGTGCACCTGGGTGGCGGCAGTGCGCACCAGCGTCAGGCGCAGCAACGGTGCCTGAGCGAGGTCGAAGCCCTGCTGGCGCTCCTGCTCGGCCAGTGCATCCAGCGAAGCCGGCAAGCCCTGTTGGCTTTGCCAGTCATGTAAAGCGAACGGCAGCGTGGCCTGCCGGTAAACCACTTGCAGTGGTTGCTCGCCCTCTTGCAGGAAGGCCGTGCGCAGGATGTCGTGAGCATCGACGGTCGCTTGCCAGGCCGCTCGGAAACGCTCCACATCCAACCCACGCGCGTCCAGCCGCAATTGGTTGATGTAGTCCCCGAGCCCTGTTCGAACAAGCTGTGAAACAGCATGCCCTGCTGCATTGGCGACAGCGGATACAAGTCGTCGATCTCGCGCGCGGCGATCGGCAGTTGATCCAGTTGCACCTGGCTGATGTGCGCCAGCGGGAAGTCTGAAGGGGTTACACCGGCGTTTTGCTCGTTGCAGCAATGCTCGACCAGCGCTTGCAGCTCGGCGGCGTAGTCAGCGGCCAATCGATCGATGGTCGACGCGCTGAACATTTCACGGCTGAAGGTCCAGCCCAGGTTCAGTTCACCGTTGTAGACCTTTCCGTCGATTGACAGCCAGTTTTGTAAGGGTGCCCGTTCGGATTGCCCATCGCCTGCATCTTCCCCGGCAGGTCTGAACAGTGCTTCGGTTTCACCGTCAGTAAAACTGCCGTCGAACTGGCCCAGATAGTTGAAGGTAATGCGCGGCACTGGCAGTGCAGCCAGTTCACTGCGGATGTGTTCGGTTCCCAGATAGCGCAAGGCGCCAAAGCCGATCCCCTTGTCCGGGATTGCGCGCAGCTGTTCCTTGATCTGCTTGATCGAACTACCGAGCGACTCGGTGGCGGTCAGGCGCACCGGGTACAGGCTGGTGAACCAGCCCACGGTGCGAGTCAGGTCGATGTCGTCGAACAGGTCTTCGCGGCCATGGCCTTCCATCTGCACCAGGGTATCGGCGTGGCCGGTCCAGCGGCTGATGACCCGCGCCAGGGCGGTGAGCAGCAGGTCGTTGACCTGGGTGCGGTAGGCCGCGGGGGCCTGTTGCAGCAGCTTCTGGGTCAGTTCGCGTGGCAGCGAGGTATTGGCAGTGGCGCTATGCGCGTTCTGCATGCCGCCGTTTGCATGATCCACAGGCAGGTCCGCCGGTGTGCCGGCCAGCAGAGCTTTCCAGTAGCCCAACTCCGCTTGCAGCTTCTCGCTTTGCGCATAGTGTTGCAGCTTGTGCGCCCAGGCCTTGACCGAGCTGGTCTTGGCCGGGAGCTGAATTGCCTGCCCCTGTTGCAGTTGCGTGAAGGCGGTTTGCAGGTCTTCGAGCAACACGCGCCAGGACACGCCGTCTACGGCCAGGTGGTGGATCACCAGCAGCAGGCGCTGGCTGCCGTCGGGCAGGTCGGCCAGCACGGCGCGCAACAACGGGCCGGTTTCGAGCTTCAGGCTGGCCTGTGCCTGTTGGCAGAGGGCTTCGAGGGCTGCGGTGTCGGTCACGGCTCGGTGCCAGAGCACGTCGCCAACCTGGCTTGCGAAGTGTGCCGTTGTGCCCTGGAAGGTCAGGCGCAGCGCGTCATGGTGGCCGAGCAGTGCTGCGACGGCCTGTTGCACGGTGGCCGCCGGCAAGGGTTTGGCTAGATCGAGCAGCACTGACTGGTTCCAGTGGTGGCGCTCGGGGATTTCGGTGTCGAAGAACACTTGCTGGAACGGCAGCAGTGGGGTTTCGCCGGTGACCGGACCTTGGTCGATGGCCAGCGTTTCGCCGCCGATACGAGCCACTTTGGCCAGTCCTTGCACCGTCTGGTGCTCGAACAGCTCCTTGGGTGTAAAGCGGATCCCGGCCTGGCGGGCGCGGCTTACGACCTGGATCGAGATGATCGAGTCGCCGCCCAGTTCGAAGAAGTTGTCGGTGATGCCGACCTGTTCGCGGCGCAGTACGTCTTGCCAGATCTGGGCGATGCGCTGTTCCAGCTCGCTTTGCGGGGCGATGTATTCGCCCTGAAGCTGGCTGGCGTTGGGGGCTGGCAGGGCTCGGCGGTCGAGTTTGCCGTTTGGTGTGACTGGCAAGCTGGGCAAGCACAGCATTTGCGCCGGGACCATGTAGTCCGGGAGGTGGGTTTTCAGTTCGGCTTTGAGGATTTCGCGCAGCGCGGCCTGGTCTTCAGCGGCTTCGCTGTAATCAACCGGCACGATATAGGCCACCAGTTGCAGCCCACCGACACCCTCTACCGCCAGCACCACGGCCTCCTTGACCGATTCCTGTTCCAGCAGCCGAGCTTCGATCTCGCCCAGTTCGATCCGCAGGCCACGAATCTTCACCTGATGGTCGATCCGGCCTTGGTACTCGATCACGCCCGTTTCCCGGTATTTGGCCAGGTCGCCGGTGCGGTACAGGCGGCTGCCCGGCACTTCTGCGTGCGGGTCCGGGATGAAGCGTTCGGCTGTCAGCGCCGGGCGGCGGTGGTAGCCACGGGCCAGGCCGAGGCCGCCGAGCACCAGCTCGCCAGTCGCGCCTTGCGGTACCGGGTTCAGCGAAGCGTCGAGAATGTGGGTGTACAGGTTGGCGATCGGCTCACCGATGGGCACCGTATCCACGCCTTCATCGCGGCAGGTCCAGTGGGTCACGTCGATGGCCGCTTCGGTCGGGCCGTAGAGGTTGTACAGGCCGGCACTCGGCAGGCGTGCGAACACCTGCTGCTGGGCATCGACCTGCAAGGCTTCGCCCGAGCACATGATCTGCTTGAGGCTCACACACTGCTCCACACCCGGTTCATGAATGAACACCTGAAGCATCGAGGGCACGAAGTGCAGCGTGGTCACTTGGTGACGCTGGATGGTTGCGATCAGTTTTTCCGGTTCGCGGTGTTCGCCGGGGGCGGCGATGGCCAGGCGAGCGCCGGTCATCAGCGGCCAGAAGAACTCCCACACCGAAACGTCGAAGCTGAACGGGGTTTTTGAAGCACGGTGTCCGCGCTGCTCAGCGGATAAGCGCTTTGCATCCACGCCAGACGGTTGTGCAAGGCGGTGTGGCGGTTGCCGGCGCCCTTGGGCTTGCCGGTGGAGCCAGAGGTGTAGATCACGTAGGCGAGGTTTTCAGCACCAACGTGAACAGCCGGATTTTCAGAAGAGAAACGGCTGAAGTCAGATTCCAGCAACAGGGTACGGCCTGCAAACGCCGGCAGCCCGGCTTGTAGATGCGCTTGAGTCAGCAGCAGATCAATCCCGCTGTCCTCGAACATGTAGCTCAACCGGTCCTGCGGATACTCCGGGTCTAACGGCACGTAAGCACCGCCGGCCTTGAGGATCGCCATCAGGCCAATGACCATCTCCAGTGAACGCTCGGCCGCGATGCCGACGATCACTTCTGGGCCCACGCCCAGCGCAATCAGTTGATGTGCCAACTGGTTAGCCCGCTGATTCGCTTGTGCATAAGTCAGCGAGGCATCGCCGAACAGCAAAGCAATACGTTCAGGCTGAGCCAGCACCTGCTGCTCGAACAACACGTGAACCGGCTTTTCATCAGCCCAGCTACGTTGAGTCATGTTCCTGGCACGCAGTGTCTGTTCGGCCTCATCGGCCGAAAGCATTGCTAACTCACCGATCAGTTGTTGAGGCTGTTCAACAATCCGCACCAGTAAATTGAGCCAATGCGAGATCAGCCGTTTTGCACTGTCCTTGCCAAACAGATCGGTTGCATAGGTGAGTTCACCCGCAAAACCTTCAGGCGAATCAATCACGCTAAGCCTCAGATCTACCTGGGCGGTGTGGCTGTCCCAACTCAGCGGATTGATATCTACCCCGCCCAGCTGTTCGGCCAGGCCTTGTTGATCCTCTTCGCGCAGGTAGTTGAACATCACCTGAAACAGCGGGTTGTGGCTCATGTTGCGCTCAGGCTGCAGCGCCTCGACCAATTGGTCGAACGGCAAATCCTGATAACGCTGGGCATCCAGAGAGGCGTGTTTGACCTGCTTGAGCAAGGTGCTGAAGCTGGCCGGCGCGGCGAAGTCAGCCTTCAAGACCTGCGTGTTGACGAAGAAGCCGATCAGGCCTTCGGTTTCCAGGTGGTTGCGGTTGGCGATCGGTACGCCGACGCGGATATCTGCCTGGCCGCTGTAGCGGTGCAGCAGCGCCTGGTAGGCGGCCAGCAGCACCATGAAGGGTGTGGCGCCTTCGCGCTTGGCCAGGGCCTTGATGCCGTTGCCCAGTTCCACCGGGATGTCGATACCGACACTGGCGCCACGGAAACTCTGCACCGCAGGCCGTGGGCGGTCCAGCGGCAGTTCCAGCACCGGCTGTTCGCCACCCAACTGCGCCGTCCAGTAGGCCAGTTGGCGGTCGCGTTCGCCGTTGGCCATCCAGGTGCGTTGCCATACGGCGTAGTCGGCGTACTGGATTGGCAGGGCCGGCAGTTCCGCCACCTTGCCTGCGGCGAAACCGGCGTACAGGCGTACCAGCTCTTCGACAAGAATTGGGGTCGACCAATCATCGGAGACGATGTGGTGCAGGGTCAGGGTGAGTACATGCTCCTCGGCGCCCAGTTTGAGCAGGCGAACACGCAGCAACGGGCCGTTTTCCAGATCGAACGGGCGAGCGACTTCGGCTTCGACGAAGGCCTTTATGGCTGCTTCGTCGTACTGTCCTTCTTCTATGTGAATCGCTAGCGGCAAGCTGCTGTGAATCACCTGCAGCGCCTGACCTTCCTGTTGAGTGAAGGTGGTGCGCAAGCTTTCGTGGCGCTGAATCAGGGCGTTGAAGCTCTGTTGGAGGGCTTCTACGTTCAACGATCCCTTGAGCACCATCGCCGCCGGGATGTTGTACGCGGCGCTGTGCGGGTCCAGCTGCCACAGCACCCACTGGCGTTGCTGGGCGAACGACACCGGCAGCGCCTGGCTGCGGTCGGCCAGGGTGAAGGCCGGCACGTCGCGAACCTGAGCCGGGTCCAGTGCGGCCACGAACGCCCCCAGTCGCGGCTGTTCGAACAGCGTGCGCAGTGACACTTCGATGCCCAGGCTACGGCGGATGCGCGAGACCACCTGTGTGGCAAGCAACGAGTGGCCACCGAGCTCGAAGAACTGATCGTTCAGGCCGACCTGCTCGACTTTCAGTACCTCTTGCCAGATCTGCGCGACAGCCTGCTCCAGCTCGGTCACCGGGGCGATGTAGACGTCCTGCTGAGCGCTGGCGTCCGGCGCCGGCAACGCCTTGCGGTCCAGCTTGCCATTCGGGCTCAGCGGCAAGTGCTCCAGCACCATCCACTGTGCCGGCACCATGTAGTCCGGGAGGCTGGCCTTGAGGTCAGCGCGCAGGGTGTCGCGCAGTTTGGCCTCGTCGCAGGGGGCGTTGGGCACCACGTACGCCACCAGTTGCAGGCCATTGGCGGATTCGCGGGCCAGCACGATGGCCTCGCCCACGCGGCTGTCGGCCAGCAGTTTGGCTTCGATTTCGCCCAGTTCGATGCGGAAGCCGCGAATTTTCACCTGGTGGTCGATGCGGCCGACGTACTCGATGGTGCCGCTGGCGTTCGCGCGGGCCAGGTCGCCGGTGCGGTACAACCGCTGGCCTGATCCTTCGAACGGGTCGGGCACGAAGCGCTCGGCCGTCAAAGCAGCGCGGCCGAAATAACCGCGCGCCAGCAGCTCGCCACCGATGAGAATTTCGCCGGCTACGCCTTGGGGTGTGGGCTGCAAAGCCTGATCGAGCAGGTAGATCGAGCGGCCACCCAGCACATCACCGATGGGCATCATCGCGGGGATGGGTTTTTCGCCGTTCACGTAGGGCGCGCAGTCCAGCGCGGTGACGGTCACCGTCGCTTCGGTCGGGCCGTAGGTGTTGAGCAAGGTCACGTGCTCGAGGCCTGCCTGCTTCCACACCGCGATGCCTTCGGGCGGCATCGCTTCACCGCCGGCATGCACCTGGCGCAGCAGGCCGTAATCACGCGGGCCGTGCTGGGCGAAGTCCTTGGTGATCAGGTACCAGTAGGCCGTGGTCAGGTCGACAGTGGTAATGCGGTCGTCGATCAAATGCCGGTAGAAGGTCTCGCTGTCCCAGATCTCAGGGCCACGAACCACCACGCTCGCACCGCACACCAACGCCGGATAAAGCTGCTCGACGAAACCGTCGAAGTTGAAGGTGGAGAACTGCAGCACGCGGTCGCTGCCGCTGAGACTGAAGAAATCGAGTGAGACGTAAGCGTGGCGAGTCAGCGACAGGTGGTTGATGCCCACGCCTTTGGGCCGGCCGGTGGAGCCTGAGGTGAACATCACGTAGGCCAGGTTCTGCGGGGCCACGGCGACATCAGGGTTGTGTGAAGCCAAATCAGCCGCCAACGGCGCGTCCAGCAACAGCACCGGCAGCCCTGAAGGAATCGGCAACTGCGCCTGCAACCCGCTCTGGGTCAGCAGCAAGGCAATACGGCTGTCCTCGATCATGCAGTGCAGCCGGTCCTGCGGATACTGCGGGTCCAACGGCACATAGCCGCCGCCAGCCTTCAGCACCGCGAGAATGCCCACCACCATTTCCAGCGAGCGTTCCACTGCGATACCGACCAGCACTTCCGGGCCAACGCCCTGGGCAATCAACTGATGCGCCAGGCGGTTGGCCTGGATGTTGAGCTCGGCGTAGCTGAGCGCCCGATCCTCGAAGATCAGTGCCGTAGCCTCAGGCTGAACCCGCACCTGCGCCTCGAACAGCGCATGCACTGGCTGCTCGCTGGGATACCCGATAGCGTTGCGGTTCCAGCGCTGCACTGCCTGGCGATGTTCCTCATTCGATAGCAGCGCAAGCTCATCGATGCGGCGGGTTGGCTTGCGAACGATCTCGCTCAACAGGTTTTGCCAGTGCGATGCCCACCGCGCGATGGTGGTTCGTTCGAACAGCGCTTCGCTGTATTCGAACGAGGCGGAGATGGCCTTGTGGCTGTAACCGATGTCCAGCGAGAGATCGAACTTCGCCTCGCTCAGCCCAGCGTCCAGAAAGTCCACTTCCAGATCACCCAGCCTGAGCGCTGAGCCTGGGCTTTCCTGCATCACCGACCAGTTGAACATGGTCTGAAACGCAGGGTTGGCCTGCTGGCTACGGTTCAATTGCAGCGCTTCCAGAATCAGCTCGAATGGATAGTCTGCGTGCTCCAACGCCGCGAGGGTCTGCTGGCGCAGGTCGCGCAGGTAATCCAGCACTGGCTGGCTAGGCTGCACCTGCGCGCGGATGATCTGGCTGGTGACGAACAGCCCTACCAGTTCCTGGGTTTCGGCCTGATTGCGAGTCGCATTGGGCAAGCCAACGGTGAAGTCGGCCTGCCCGCTGTAGCGGGCCAGCAGCAATTGCCAGGCACCGAGCAGCACCACCATCGGCGTAAGCCTGTGCTCGCTGCACAGGCGCTCGATGCCTTGCAACAAGTCACCCGGCAACACCAGGTGGTGATAGGCCGCAGGGTGCGCCTGGTGGGCCAGGCGAGGGCGATCGGTGGGCAGGGCAAGCGGGGTAATCTCGCCACCGAGGCGGTGCTGCCAGTACTTGCCACTTGCGGCTTTCAGCTCGCTGCTCAGGTAGACCTTGCGCTGCCACTGCGCGTAGTCGGCGTACTGCGCCTCAGGCCTGGGCAGCGGGGTCGCCTCGCCCTCGCTGGCCAGCGCATAGGCCATGCCCAGGTCGCGAATCAGGATCGGGTTCGACCAGGCATCGGACACGATGTGGTGCAAGGTCAGCAGCAACACATGCCGCTGCGCACCCAGCGTGAGCAGGGTGCCGCGAATCAGTGGTGCCTGGCTCAGGTCGAACGGCTGCGACGCCTCTTCGGCGATGCGCTGCTCAAGGTTTTGCGCCGCCGTATCCAGGCCACTCAGGTCGATGCGCGCCAGGTTCAGCCGAGCCTGATGGTCGACTCGCTGCATCGGCACCCCGTCCAGCTCTTCGAAGCGAGTGCGCAGGATGTCGTGGCGGTCGATGACGGTGTTCAGTGCCCGTTCGAGCACCTCGGCATCCAGCTCGCCCTTGAGCTCCAACGCGCGCGGCAGGTTGTAGGCCGAGCTTTCCGGGGCGAAGCGTTGCAGGAACCACAGCCGTTGCTGCGCGTAGGTCAGCGGCACCGGGCCCAGGTCGATGCTGCCGGAGGCGAAGCTGGGGGCGGCCTCTTCATCGGCCATCAGCAGGGCCAGCAGGTCATCATCCAGGAGGGGGCTGTTCGGGTTCATGGTCGGCTCTCAACGAATTCTGCGGAAAACAGGTTGATAGCTAGACGAAGGGGGTGGCGGGGGGTTTAGGTGTGGCGCAAGCAGAAAGCGTGTAGATGAGAGCGTCGCGCGGCAAGCCGCCCTCCCACCAAAGTTTGAGTTTTCAACTCACTTTCTGGTGGGAGGGCGGCTAGCCGCGCGACAAGGCCGCTGCGGGCTTTAGGCGTTAGCCGCCGCCCGCAGGGTTTCACTGGCCGGCGCAGCCTTGCCCAGCGCCCGGTACAGCGCCTGGCCGATCTCTTCACTGCGCACCGGTAGCACCGACAGCAGCGTGTCGCTCAGCCCGTGCGAGGCTTCGCAGAAGCCTTGCAGGAACACCGCCGCTTTCAGCTCCGGCACCGCCAGGGCGCGGTAGTCGCGGTCCACTTCGTAGTTGTGCAGCAGCGGCTCCAGCGGCGCGAGCAACTGCCGGTGTGAGCTGCGCTCGTAACCGGTGGCCAGGATCACCGCGTCGTAACGGCGGGTCTGCTGGGTGCCCAGGGTCAGGTCGCGCAGGCTCAGCTCGATCCCTTCGCCTGCGTCGGTCACGGCTTCCACCTGCTGGCGGCACATGACCGCGTGGCGGAACTGCCGTGCGACTTTCTGCCGGTAAAGTACCGCGTAGATGCGCTCGATCAGGCCCTGGTCGACCACCGAGTAGTTGGTGTTGTGGTACTCCTGGATGTGGCTGGCCCGTTCCTGCGGCGGCTTGCTGAACACCAGGTCCGTATAGAACGGCGCGAACACCTCGTTCACGAACGGCGTGTCGTCGGCAGGTTTGAGGGCCGAACCGCGTACGATCATGTCCACCTTCACCGCCGGGAAGCTGTCGTGCAGGTCGATGAACGCCTCGGCTGCGCTCTGGCCCGAGCCGATGATCGCGATGCGCAGTGCGCGGCCCTGGGCCAGTTGCAGCTGCTCCACGCCGCTCAGGTAGCGCGAGTGGTGGAACACCCGGGCGTCATCCTTGAACGGCTTGAACAGCTCCGGCACCTTCGGCGTGCCGCCGGTGCTGACCACCACCGAGCGGGTGTAGCGGGCGTGCTCGCGGCCCTGAGCATCGCGGCTCACCAGCCGCAGCTGTTCGATGCTGCCGTTGCTGGCCCGCTCCGGCTCGATGCGCAGGATCTCCTCACCGAACGCCGACTGCTCGGCGAACTGCTCGCCCACCCAGCGCAGGTAGTCGTTGTACTCCATGCGGCAGGGGTAGAAGGTGCCCAGGTTGATGAAGTCCACCAGGCGGTCGTGCTGCTTGAGGTAGTTCACGAAGCTGTAGGGGCTGGTGGGGTTGCGCATCGACACCAGGTCCTTGAGGAACGAGATCTGCAACTCGCTCTGGCTGGCCAGGGTGTCGCCGTGCCAGCGGTAGTGCTGCTGTTTCTCGATGAACAGGCTGTTCAATGCCTTGCCGTGGCGTTGGGCAAGCTCTTCCAGGGCGATGGCCAGGGCCAGGTTGGAAGGGCCGAAGCCCACGCCGATGAGGTCATGGACCGGGTGGATCGAATGCTGGGTCATGGTTGCAATCCGTGTCGAGGTTAGGGGGCGCAGATGCTTCGGCTCTACGGACTGCCGGTTCGCCGAGAGCACATCCCGGGCCGCGCCTGCTGCCTGCCAGCGCTGTGCAGGCCGGCAGGGGGTATCGAAAAGACGAACGCTGGGCGGTGATATTGAAACCGCCCGCGCGCTCAGCTGACGCAGGTCAAAGGGCACGGTCTTCGAAGAACTCTCGCTCCAGCAACAGCAACGCGGCCCTTTTGTGCTTGAACTGGATGTTCTTCAGGTGCCCAAAACCCTGCGACTTGAGAAAGTCGATCTGCCGCGTGTGGTCTATGCGCGGCTCGCCGAGGATGCGCTGGGTGCGCGCGTCGTCGAGGAACATGTAGTGCATCAATGAGTTGAACCAGGCCTTGAGCTTGCCGGCGCCCTGGTGCTTGCTCTCGCCGATCACCACGTGCCAGCCACGGTCGAAATCGCCGGCGTCGTAGTAAGGCGCGATGCGGTCTTCCTTGCACCAGTACAGCTCGAAGTAGGCGAACGGTTCATCGTCGAAGCAGCCGATCAGCGGGTGCACGCGCCGGTCGGCGAGCATCTCGCCCAGGTACTGGGCGTGTTCTTCGAGGCTGCCGGTCTGTTCCCAGAAATAGGCGACCTGCTCCAGGTTCATCCACTTGTTGAAGGCTTGCAGGTCGCGGTCGACGTCCACGGTGCGCAGGCTGAAGGTGGCATTGAGGCCCGGCAGGTGGCGGCGGTACACCTCGCCCGCCGGCAGCGGCGGCCGGCGCGGGTGGCGTTTTTCGCCGCTGAACACCCAGGCCGGCGCGGTGTGGCCGCTGGCAGGTGCGGTGAGCCAGGGCAGTGGGTGCTGCCAGAAGCTGGCGCGGCTGGCGTGCAGCTCGAAGGTGCCGGGGCGCAACGGGATGAAGTGGTCGATCACCCCCAGGCGCGCGGCCTCCACCGCGAAGGCTTCGCTGGCAGCGGTTTCAAGCACCAGGTGGGCGAGCTTCTTGCGCCGCGCGAAGCGGCTGCCCAGCAGTGCCAGCAACGCCTGGGCCGGGAAGCCTTCCGGTAACGCAGCCAGGTGCAGGCGGCCGCCTTCTTCGTGAAACGCCAGCGGCGCCAGGCCGCTGACCTGCAATTGGCCGGCACCTTCGGCGGTGTCGACGACATGGGCGTGCTGGCCGGCGCCGAGCGCCAGGGTGAACAGGGGAGCGGTCATGGGCGTGTCCAGTGGGCAGGTGATCGGTCAGAGCTCGCGGGCGACGCGAAAGCCCAGGAAGTCGCCGCGCACGGTCTTGTAGCGGCCGTTGCGGTTGCCGGAGCGCGAGAAGATCGGCGGCTCGCCCCAGTCGTTGCCACGCATGATCGCGCGGTCGCACTGCGGGTCGGTGATCCAGGCGCTGCCGTCGCTGGGGGCGCCGTCGTAGTCGTCGGTTTCGCAGTCGGCGGTCCATTCGTAGACGTTGCCGTGCATGTCGTACATGCCGAAGGCATTGGGCGGGTAGCTGCCGACCGGGGCGCTGTAGGTGTAGCCGTCCTTGGGCCCGTAGGTGTTGGCGTGCTGGTTGATCTCGTACTTGCCCTTCTCGTCGAAGTCGAACGGGAAGGCACCGGTGGAGCCGGCGCGTGCGGCGTACTCACGCTCGGCCTCGCTCACCAGGCGGTAGGGCTTGCCGGTGGTCTTGGCCAGCCACCTGGCGTAATCGCCGGCTTCGAACCAGTCGATGCACACCGCCGGCTGGCGCGGGCCTTGCGGGTAGCTGGGCTTGCTCGCCTCGCACCAGCGGCCGGGGCGGGTGTCGCCACTCTTGATCACGGTGCCGGTGGCCTTGACGTAGGCGCTCAGCTCGCCGGCGGTGACGGTGTAACGGCTCATGGCGAAGGGCCTGGCGAAGGTGACGGTGTGCTGCGGGCCCTCATCGTCCTGGCGGCCCAGTTCGTTCCTGGGCGTGCCCATCAGGTAGCTGCCGGCAGGCAGCACGACCATCTCCGGGCAGTCCTTGCAATCCTTGAAGACGGTGCCGGGTTTCGGCTCCGGTGTATCGGCATGGGCTGCACCGCTGGCCAGGGCCAGCAGGGCGAAGGGGGTGAGCAGGGCAGTCAAGCGCATGGGGGCTCCGTATCAGCGAATGGTCAGGCGCGGTAGCGCTGAGCGAGCAGCGCCACCACCTGGTCGATCTGGGCTTCGGTGTTGAGCAGGCCGGGGGCCAGGCGCACCACAGGGCCGGCGTCGCGGTCCACCGCGTCGGTGATCACGCGGTTTTTCAACAGCCACGCGGCCACTTCGTCCTGGTCCTGGCCTTTGAGGCGGAAAAACGTGAACCCGGCTGACAGCTCAGGGCTCAGCGGCGTGACCAGCTCCATGTTGGCCAGGGTCCCCAGGCGCTGCTTGCAGTAGCGGTTGAGCTGATGAATGCGCGCCTGCACCCGCGCCTTGCCCAATTGCAGGTGCAGCTCGAACGCCTTGGCCAGCGCCCAGCGGTGCTCGAAGGCGTGGTAGCCGCCGGGGCTCAGGGTGGTGCCGAAATTCTCCGGCTCGTCGAAGGTGGCCAGGGTCGGGCTGATATCGTCCAGCGTCTCTTTTGCGCTGCAGACGATGCCGGTGCCGCGCGGTCCGAACATCCACTTGTGGGTGCCGGCGATGAAGAAGTCGCAGTTCAGGTCAGCGAAGTTGGCATCTTCCACGCCGAAGCCGTGCACGCCGTCGACCACGAACAGGATGCGCTCCTGTGGCGTGCGGCCGTTGTTCTGCTGGGTGATCCAGCGGCCGATCTCGCCGATGGGCAACTTCACGCCGCTGCCGGAGTGTACCCAGGTGAGGCCTATCACCCGGGTTTCGGGGCGCAGGTTGCTGGCGATATTGGCGAAGATCTCTTCGCGGCTGGCGCTATGCGCATCCTTGAACAGCTCGATGCGCCGCACCGGCGTGCCGTCGCGTTCGTGGCGGAAGTTCATCGCGGCCTTGGCGGCGCTGTGCTCGTGCACGCTGCTGAGGATTTCCTGCCCCGGCGCGATGTGAATGCCGGCGTAGACCATCCCCAACCCTTGGGTCGTGCTCTCGGTGAGCGCCACCTGGCCGGGCTTGGCGTTCAGGTAGCGGCCGGCCCATTCGCGCACGTTGTGCTCGTTTTTCGGGCCGATCTGCAGGTCCCAGTCCATCATCAGGCCGGGGTTGGCGTCGAGCTGGGCGCGGTAGCCCGCGATGGCGTCGCGCACCACTTTGGGGTGCGAGGTCACCAGGAAGTTGGCCATGTGCAGGTAACCGGGCGCCAGCTCGAACTGCTGGCGAAAGCTTGCCCATTCATCGCTGCCGGCGCTGGCTGTGGCGGCACCGGCGGGCAGGGCGCTGGCCAGCGGCAGGCCGGCCGCCAGCACGCCGGCGCATTTGAGAAAGTCGCGGCGCCCGCTCACGGCTGGCGCTCCTGCGGCGTGGTCGCGCTGCGCTGCACTTGCTCCCAGACCCGCAGGAAGTTGCCGCCCCAGAGCTTGGCGATGTCTTCGTCGGAGAAGCCACGCTGGATCAGCTCGGCGGTCACGTTGCGGGTTTCGCTCACGTCGTTCCAGCCGTCGATGCCACCGCCGTCGTTGAAGTCCGAACTGATGGCGACGTGGTCGATGCCGATTTTCTTGACCGTGTACTCGATGGCGTCGCCCAATTCCTTGAGGCCAGCGCGTGGTTCTTCATCGAGGATGCCGTACAGGCGTTTGGCGTACTGGCCGAAGCGCTGCTCGGGCCAGATGGAAAACACCGGGTCCGCCGGCATGCTGGCCTGGCCGAGGTTCTGCACGGCTGGCAGCTCGAATTCGGCGCGCATCTGGTTGACCTTTGCCAGCGTCTGCTCGCTGAACGGCTTGAGCTGCGAGGAGAAGCCAACGATGCTCACCAGCCCGCCGGTGGCCGCCACCTCGCGCATTTCCTTGTCGGTGAGGTTGCGCGGCAGGTCCACCAGGCTGCGCACCGCCGAGTGCGAGGCGATCACCGGGGCCTTGCTCAACTGGGTGACCTGCTCCAGCGCCAGGGTCGACATTTGCGAGACGTCGATCACCACGCCCAGGGCATTCAGGCGCTGCACCGCCTGCCGCCCCAGCGGCGAGAGGCCGCCGTGCTCGTCGGGCGAGTCGCCAAAGAACGGCATCGGCCGCGAGGAGTCGGCAAAGGCGTTGTTGCCCACGTAGCTGAAGCCGAACACACGCATGCCGCGGGCCGCCCAGTCGTCGAGCTTGTCCACGCTCTCGCCGAGCGGGTAGGCGTTGAGCATGCTGATCACGATGGCGAACTTGCCCTCGTGCGCCAGCCGGCGGAAGTCGTCGGGGTGTAGGCAATGCCGGCCTGGTTTGGGTAATCGCGTGCGATGCCGGTGATGATGCGGTAGCGCGCTTCCTGCTCGGCTGCGGCCGCCTCGACGAAGCCGGCGTTGGGCGGTGCGGGGCGTTGGGGCCGATCCAGAAGTCCGGCCAGGCGAAGATGGCGATGGCCGCGCCGCTCAGGCGGCCCTTGGCGGCCTTTGGGAGGTCGAATTGGGTGGGGCCATCAACGTTGGCCTCCTGGCCGTCGCTGCCGTAATCCAGCGGCACGTCCATGTGGGTATCAATCGCCAGGATGCGCTCCTGCAAGGCCTCGGCGCGCCGCTGCACGTCCGATGAGTAGGGGGCGAGCGGCCGCAGCCAGTACCAGCCTGCGGCAGCGGTGGCGGCGGCCAGCACCAGCAAGGCGGCGATTGCGATCAGTAACTTGGTGTTGGCCAGGCGCAGTTTTTTCATCGGTTTCCCACGTGCACGGGTGCCGGCCGGTGGCCGGGCGATTGCAGGGGAGACGAGCGCGGCTGCGTTGGATTTAACCGCGCGGCGACGATAAATCCCGGGTGCGTGTGTTCGTTCTCGCAGGAGTGGTTTCAGGCAGGCGAATGCATGACGTTTTCTCGGCGAGGTTTTGTAGCGGGCTTGGCAGCGGTGGGCGCGGTGGCGCTGCCGGTGGCGGGCTATCGCGCCTATCGGCAGCACCAGGAAAAGGAGCAGGCCGAGCTTGCCTCCGATGAGCCCGGCACACCGGTGCCGGTACTGGAAGAGGCGCTGCTGGCCGATCGCCTGGGCGGCATCTGGGACGTGCGCGTGCTGGCCGGCACCTTGCCGGGGCTGAACCTCGACGGCGCACAATTGCTGCTCGACGCAGGCCCCGGCGCCCGCACCGTGCGCGGCGTGCTTGGGCATGCCCCTTGGCAGGCGGCGTTGCAGGTGTTCGCCCAGCTCGATACCGAAGCGGCGCCCCGGCTGCGGCTGGCCCTGGCCGATGGCGCTGGCACACGCTACGAATGCGAGGCGGTCTTCGACGAGATCTGGGGCGTGTGGAGCAGTGGCGGCGGCAAGGCCACGCTCACTGCGCGCATCCGCCCGGCCGGCGTGCAGGTAGGCGAGTCCACTAAGGCGCTGGAGGTGCTGTTCATCCGCCGGCCTTTCGTGCCGGGCCGTGAACGCTTGCCCTTCACCGCCGAGCTGCACACGCGGCTGGTGTCGCCGGGCATGCGCCTGTTCCACCAGGTGTGGCACGCCGGCCGCGACCGCTGGCACAAGATGGGCAGCGAGCGCCAGCAAGGCGTGCGCGCGCTGGGCTGGCAGCCTGGGCCGCTCGGCCATGAGCGCGACGCGCGCGGCAAGCACCGCCACCGCAACGGCTCGGGCGAAGACTTTCTCTACATGCACCGGCACATGCTGATGCAGGCGCGCAGCCTGCAACCATTGCCGTCCTGGCCCAGCCTGCCCGCGCCACGGCCGTACCTGGGCCACGGCGAGCAGGCGTTCGCCGACTACGTCGACAACCGCAACGGGTTCTCCGTGCCGCCGCCGTGGGAGGCGGAGGACGATGAGCCGTTCAACCAATGGCTGCACTACATCAAGAGCAGCGACGGTTACTTCGCCAACTTCCAGCTGTGGGAAGCCCGCTACCGCGACCCGGATTACCTGGCCACGCTGTGCCTGGGCGAGTTCGGCTCACGCATCGAGCTGGGCATCCACGACTGGCTGCACATGCGCTGGGCGGGCCTGCCGCGCGACCCCACCAGTGGGCTGCCGATGGCCTATGCCAGGCGCCCCGACGACTTCGCCGAGCGCTGGTTCGACGCCGGCAACGATTACCTGGGCGACCCGTTTTCCTCCCATGTGAACCCGGTGTTCTGGCGTTTCCATGGCTGGATCGACGACCGCCTGGACGACTGGTTCATGGCCCACGAGCGGGCACACCCCGGCGAGGTGAAGCGCCAGGTGGTCGGCGGGGTGAGCTGGTTCGCCCCCGGCCGCTGGGTGCAGGTCGCCGAACCCTGGCTGGGGCCTGCGGTGGGCGGTTGCGGCGCGTGGGGGCGCGGCAACCTGACGCTGCCGGGCATTTCGACATCGAGACCATGAAACTGGTGGCGCGGATCATCTTCGGCGAAGACGCCGAGCTTGCCCGCCTGCAACCACGCATTGCGCGCCGGCCCTGGTATGGCCGCCACCTGGCGGCGGGGGCGGCGCGCCTCTAGGCATCATCCTATCGGGGAGAAACGACCATGCAGATGCAAGCGGTATTGCACCGCCTGTTCAGCGGCGCCCAGGCCGTGGGCGCGCAGGGGGTGTTCCAGTTCGTGTTCAGCGGCCAGGACCGCGTCTGGGCGTCGGTGGGGAGCAGGTGGTGCTGGAGACCGGCCTGCACCCGGCGGCGGACGTGACCATCGAGCTTGCCACCGAGCACTTCATCGGGATTCTGGAAGGCGAAGAGGACGTCGAAGACCTGTTCGCCAGCGGGCACCTGAAGATCAGCGGGCAGATGGGCCTGGCCACGTTACTGCCGCAGATGATCAGCGCAGCCCAACGGGGTGAAGAGGCCGCACCAGTGAAAGCCAAGGACCAGCGCTACCCGGCGCCCGAGCGCGAGGCCGACCGTGTGTCGCAGGCCCAGCCCTGGTTCGAAGCGGTGGAGCGCTGCCCGCACAGCGAGATGAGCGTGGCGCGCTTTCGCGAGCATTACCTGCCGATTGGCAAGCCGGTGATCATCACTGGCGCGCTGGGGAGCTGGCCGCTGTTCAACATGACGCTTGAAGAGTCGGCCGCGCACTTCGGCGACGTGCAAGGCATCAGCCGCCACGGTGACTACGTCAGCAAGACGTTCTCCAGTGACCGGGACTTTCGCCAGGGGTCGATGGCCGAGTTCATCCGGCAACTGGATGCGCCGGCCGAACCCGGCAATGACGCACGCCCGGCGTACATGGGCAACAACGCGGTACCGGCACAGCTGATGGAGCACATCCGCCTGCCGGAGTACTTCGACGAGGCGTTGTACATCAAACCGCGCATCTGGATCGGGCCCAAGGGCACGCTCACGCCGTTGCACCGGGACGATTCGGACAACCTGTTCGCCCAGGTCTGGGGGCAGAAGTCGTTCATCCTGGCCGCGCCTCATCACCGTGAGGCGCTGGGTACCTGGTCGACCTCGGTCGATGGCGGGCTGGAGGGCTGTGCTTTCAACCCGGATGCGCCGGATTACGAGGTATTCCCGGCTGCGCGAGAGGTGACGTTCTACCGGATCGTGCTGCAGGCGGGGGACCTGTTGTTCCTGCCGGATGGGTGGTTTCACCAGGTGGAGTCGGTGACCACGTCGTTGTCGGTGAATTTCTGGGTGACCTGCGGGCGCGGGTGGTCTGCCTAGCGGATTGTCAGATGACCTGTATTGCCGAATTCCAGGTGGGAGGCCGGCTTGCCGGGCGACGGGGGGCTTGTCGCGCGGCAAGCCGCCCTCCCACTTTGTAATCAGCCAGATTCTTCAGGGTCGGCACAGATCAAATTGTGGGAGGCCGGCTTGCCGGGCGATGGGGGCTTGTCGCGCGGCAAGCCGCCCTGCCACTTTGTGATCAGCCGAGTTTTTCAGGATCAGCACAGTTCAAATTGTGGGAGGCCGGCTTGCCGGGCGATGGGACTTGTCGCGCGGCAAGCCGCCCGCCCACTTTGTGATCTGCATGATTCTTCAGGGTCAGCACAGTTCAAATTGTGGGAGGCCGGCTTGCCGGGCGATGGGACTTGTCGCGCGGCAAGCCGCCCGCCCACTTTGTGATCTGCCTGTTTCTTCAGGGTCAGCACAGTTCGAGTTGTGGGAGGCCGGCTTGCCGGGCGATTGGGCTTGTCGCGCGGCAAGCCGCCCTCCCACTTTGGGATCAGCCGGATTCTTCAGGGTCAGCACAGTTCAAAGTGTGGGAGGCCGGCTTGCCGGGCGATGGGGCTTGTCGCGCGGCAAGCCGCCCTCCCACTTTGGGATCAGCCGGATTCTTCAGGGTCAGCACAGTTCAAAGTGTGGGTGGCCGGCTTGCCGGGCGATGGGGCTTGTCGCGCGGCAAGCCGCCCTCCCACTTTGTGATCTGCATGATTCTTCAGGGTCAGCACAGTTCAAATCGTGGGAGGCCGGCTTGCCGGGCGATGGGGGCTTGTCGCGCGGCAAGCCGCCCTCCCACTTTGTGATCTGCATGATTCTTCAGGGTCAGCACAGATCAAATTGTGGGAGGCCGGCTTGCCGGGCGATGGGACTTGTCGCGCGGCAAGCCGCCCGCCCACTCGCTACTGCCAGGCGCTAGGCATGAAGCTCCTCCGCCGGCTGAGCCACGGCCCGCCCACCCTGCATTTCCACGATCTGATCGGCCACATGGAAGTAGCGGTCGTCATGGCTGATCACCACCAGCGTCTTGCCCAGCGCCTTCAACTCCGGCAGCAGCTCGGTATCGAACACCCGCCGAAACACCGGGTCCTGGTCGGCGGCCCATTCGTCGAACACCAGAATCGGTCGCTCATCGAGCCAGGCGTTGATCAGCGCCAGGCGCTTGCGCTGGCCGGTGGAGAGGTCGGTGGTGGTGAACAGGCCGTCCTGGATGCTGACCTTGTGGGCGATATCCAGCCGCGCCAGGTAATCCCCCGCGTCCGCCGGCAGGCGTTTCTGGCCCGGCAGCGGGTCTTCGAACAGGTAGTAGTCGGCGAAGATGGTGGTAAACAGCTGGCGATAGTCGTCGCGGGCGTCGGCGTGCAATGGCTTGCCGTCGAGCAGGAGCTGGCCCTGGCTGGGGCTGTACAGGCCCAGCAGCAGCTTGATGAGGGTGGTCTTGCCGCCGCCGTTCTCGCCGACGATGAACAGGATCTCGCCCCGCTTGATGGTCAGGTCGATCGGCCCCAGGCCGAACGGCTCGCTGCCGGGCACTGCCGGATACTGGTAGCGCACGCCACGCAGCTCCAGTGTCCGGGGCGCTGTGAGGTTGTCGTTGCCAGGTGCGTGCTGAAGCAGGGTCGCCTCCTCGTTGCTGAACAGGTGCGTCAGCTCGGCGATGCGCGCGAACGCCACCTTGGCCCGGCCGATGCTCGGCAGGCCGTCGATCAGCCGCTCCAGCGGGCCTTTGAGGTACAGCATCACCAGCACGAAGCCCGCCAGCACGGTCTTGTCCAGGCTCGGCCACAGCGCCTGGCAGGCGATGGCCATGCCGATCACTGCAAAAAACAGCATCGAGCCGAAGGTCTCGGCGCCGACGAAAATATTCGCGCCACGCACGTTGGCTTCGCTCACCTGCTCGGTGGTGTCGTGGAATTGCTTGAACAGCAGGTGGTGGCGGCGCTGGCGGTGGATACGCAGCTCCTTGGCGCCGACCGACAGCGCCTGGTAATGCCGCTGCAGGTCGTCTTCACCGGCCCTGGCCACTTCAAGGCTGCGCGTGCCGAATACATAGGACAGAAACTGCGCGCCGATGCCGATGCCGATGGTCAGCAGCGTCAGCAGCATGATCGGCCATGACAGGCTCGCCAGGTACGCCAGGCAGCCCACGCTGATGGTGAAGGCGATGATCATCGGCGCCAACGAAAGGGCAAAGGTGCTCACCGTGCCTACATCATTGAGCAGCACCGGCATCAGGCGGTGCGCCCGGTAGCGCTCCAGTTGCTCGATGGGCGCGGCGGCGATGCGCGCGGCCATGTCACGGCGCAGCTTCACCACCACACGCTGGCCGATGTAGTTGGTCAGCAGGTGCGAAACCATGGTGCAGGCCAGGGTGCCGACGCAAAGGGCGGCGAACAGCCAGGCCATGCGCGGCACGTCCTCGGGTGGCGCGCCCAGAGTGCGGTTGACCGTGGCCAGTAATGCAGTGATGCCGAACCCGCCGAGCATGCCCAGGGCGGTCGCCAGCGTGATCTGCCACCAGAATGGGCGCAGCAGGCGCAGGGTTTCGCGGGCAAGGCTTGGGGTGGGGGAGGTCATTGGCGTCTCTCGTGTCCGGGCCGTTGGCCGGCCTCTGGCGTGAGGCAGGCTCCGGAGGGTGAGACGAGCTCGATGCGGGGGGATTTAACCTTTCGGTGCCTGGCGGCTGTTGATCACGGTGGCGCCGTCGGTGTTCTGGCTGAGGCTGACCGGCAGCACCGTGGGCAGCACGCGCAGCAGCTCGCCTGCATTGCGGGTGTTGTAGATGCCGCCGATGCGCAGGTGGCCGGCGGCGTTGTCGCCGAGGCGCGCGGGCACCGGCAGGTAACGGTTGATGCGCGGCAGGGCTTCGGCCAGGGTCAGGTCGTCGAGAATCAGTTGGCCGTTGCGCCAGGCCAGCGCGCGTTGCGGATCGATGCGGGAGAGCTCCGGGAGCGTTTCGCTGGCATCGTAGTGGGCCTGCATCCCGGCGTCAGGTAGGCAACCTGATTGGGCTGGTGCACATCGCTGAGCACTTTCACCGAGCCCTCGGTGAGGGTCACGATGACCTGGCCCTGGTAGGTCCAGACGTTGAACTGCGTGCCGGTGACGGTCACGCTGCCAGTGCCGGCCAGCACCACGAAGGGGTGGCTGGCGTCGTGATGCACCTTGAAGAACGCCTCGCCGCTGCGCAGTGTCACCTGGCGCTGGTCGCGGTAGTTGGCAAAGCTGATGGCCGAGTTCAGATTCAACTGCACTTCGGTACCGTCGGGCAGCTCAACGGTTTGCAGCGCGGCCTCGGTGCTGTAGCGGTGGTAACTGCTGGGCAGCCAGTTCTGATACCAGCCCATCAACCCTGCCAGAGGCAACGCCACCACCGCCGCCGCCACGGCCCGTGCCAGCCAGCGGCGCCTGCGCGGGCGGGCCACCACGGTGGGTGCATCGGGCCTGGGCAAGTGTGCGCTGAGCGACCAGATGTCCTGCATGGCGCGAAATTCGCTGGCATGCGCCGGGCTCTGGCTCAACCACTGGGCGAAGGCTTCACGCTCCTGCGCAGTGCAGTCGTCGGCGTGCAGGCGCATGCACCAATGCGCGGCGGCTTCGGTGATGCTGTCGTCGGAGTGTGGGGTGGGCTCGTTCATAGGGCGGAGAATATCGCACATTCGTGCTGGAAAAGAGAGGGTGACGCCACGCCGCAGGGCTTTTAATAACGATGAGAATCATTATAATTTGCACCGCCTGAGTACAAGCGCAGCCAGCCATGGCCTCAAGGCAAGGCCAATGGCGGTTCGGAGCGACCATGGATCTGGAACGTTACTATCAGCAGCTGATCGGCTACCTCAGCATCCGCCTGCGCGACCGCAACCTGGCCGCCGACGTGGCGCACGATGCCTACCTGCGCGTGCTTGAAAACACCCGCCCGGAGGCGCTGGAGTATCCCCAGGCGTATCTCTACCGCACCGCCCGCAATCTGGTGATCGACCAGGGCCGGCGCCGCGCGGCCCGCCGCACCGAATGCTCCGAGCACATCGAACAGCACGCCGGGCGCGACGCCGACACCCCGCACGAGTCCCTCTACACCGCACAGCGCCTGGCGCTGATGCAGCGTGCCATCGGCGAGCTGTCCGAAAGCTGCCGCACCGCGTTCCTGCTGCGCAAGCTCGAAGGCCTGGCGCACCCGGAGATCGCCGCGCGCATGGGCATCTCCAAGGACATGGTCGAAAAGCACATCGTCAACGCCATGAAGCACTGCCGGCTGCGGGTCAAGGAAATGGAATATTCCAAGGCCGATGCCGACGACGCCGCCAAGCGTTTTCGGCCCTCGCGCGCGGTGCCGTCCCTGCCCGGGTGAAACCTGCGGCCTTGCGTTAAATTCGCCGGCGGGTTGCACGTTTATTGCCCATCACGCACGGTGGACAAGGACCTCGCATGCTCAGACTGTTAACCGCCGCCACGCTGCTGGCCGCCACCCCTGCCTATGCCTTGCAGGCCGCCAGCACAGGCCTGGAAGCCGAGATCCGCTGGACCTCCGAAGGCATCCCGCACATCGAGGCCGGTGACGAACAGGGCCTGGGCTACGGCGTGGGTTACGCCTACGCGCGCGACAACGCCTGCCTGCTCGAAGACGAAGTGCTTACCGCACGCGGCGAGCGCGCTCGCTACCTGGGTGCGCAGGGGCAGTCGTCGGCGCAGCTGGATAACGTCAGCTCCGACCTGTTCTATCGCTGGCTGAACACCGACGCCGCCGTGCAGGCGTTCTGGGCCCGGCAGCCTGCGCCGGTCCAGGCATTGATCGACGGCTACGTGGTGGGCTTCAACCAGTACCTGGCCAGCCAGCAGAGCTATCACTGCCACGGCCAGGCCTGGGTCGAGCCGCTGGTGCGCGAAGACCTGGTGCGCCTGGCCCGGCGCCTGCTGGTCGAGGGCGGGGTAGGGCGCTTTGCCGAGGCGATGCTCAATGCCGCCCCGCCCGCTGCCGGCACCCCGGTGGCCGGCACCCCGGTGGCCGGCACCCCGGTGGCCAGTATCAGCGATCCGATGCACGGTTTCGCCAGCGAGCGCGGCAGCAACGCCATCGCCGTGGGCGGCGAGCGCACCGAGAACGGCAAGGGCCGGCTGCTGGCCAACCCGCACTTTCCCTGGGCAGGCGCAATGCGCTTCTGGCAACTGCACCTGACCATCCCCGGCAAGCTGGACGTGATGGGCGCGGCCCTGCCCGGCCTGCCGCTGGTCAACATCGGTTTCAACCAGCACCTGGCCTGGACCCACACCGTCGACAGCTCCGCACACTTCACGCTGCATCGCCTGCAGCTCGACCCGGCCGACCTCGGCCGTTATCTGGTCGACGGCAAACCCCACACGCTGCGCAAGGTGAGCGTGAGCATCGAGGTGCTGGGTGCCGATGGCGTGCTCAAGCCGCTGGAGCACACGGTCTATGGAGTGACTTCGGCCCCTTGGTGAACTGGCCGGGCAAGCTGGACTGGACCGCCGACCACGCCTACGCGCTCAAGGACGCCAACCTCGGCAACACGCGGGTGTTCGAGCAGTGGTACGCCATGGGCCAGGCGCAGAACGTGGCCGCGCTGCGCCAGAGCATCGAGAAGATCCAGGGCATCCCGTGGGTCAACACCCTGGCCGCCGACGATCAGGGCCAGGCGCTGTACCTCAATGGCGCGGTCATCCCCAACGTGCCGTTGCCGCAGCTGGCGCAGTGCGCCGACCCTGCGTTGGCCGCTGCCGGCTTGCCGGGGCTGGATGGCAGCCGCAGCGAGTGCGACTGGCAAGCCGACGCCGGCGCTGCGCAGCCGGGCATCGTCGCCGGCGCACACCTGCCCGCGCTGCTTCAGCCGCGATGTGCTGCAGAACTCCAACGACAGCGCCTGGCTCACCAACCCTGCCACACCCCTGACCGGCTTTTCGCCGTTGATCAGCCGTGAAGGCAAACCGCTGGGGCTGCGCGCGCGCTTCGCCCTGAGCGAACTGGCCAAGCTTGCAGGCCAGCCGCTGCGTGCCAGCGCCTTGCGTGAGCTGGTCACCGCCAACCGCGTGTACCTGGCCGAGCACACGCTCGATGATCTTGCCGCGTTCTGTAAGGGCCACCCACTGCCGGCCGGCGCAGCAGGCGTTTGCCAGGTACTGGGGCGCTGGGACCGCACGGCGAACCTGTCCAGCAACGCCCGTGGCTACCTGTATTTCCAGCAACTGGCCAGTGCGCTGAACGATATCGACGGCGCCTGGCGCACCCCATTCGACCCGAAAGACCCGATCAACACCCCGCGGCATCGCCTGGCAAACGCCGGGGGTCGCCAAGGCGCTCACGGCTGCCTTGCAGGCCATCGCCGATGACGGCGACTTGCGCAAGGTGCCGGCCCAGGCACAATGGGGCCATATCCAGCAGAGCCACGGCGTGCCGATCCCGGGCGGTGACGGGCACTTGGGCGTGTACAACGCGATCAAGAGCGAGCCGGCTGCTGATGGGGACCTGGAGGTGGAGTCGGGCAGTAGCTATATCCAGCTGGTCAGCTTCGACGAGCACGGCCCGCAGGCCAAAGGCGTGTTGAGCTTCTCCCAGTCCAGTGAACCCGGCTCGCCGCACTTCGCTGACCAGACGCGGCGCTTTTCGGCGCAGCAGTGGGGGCCGCTGCCGTTTACCCGAGAGCAGATCGAAGCGGATCCGTGGTTGAGGATTTTGCGGTTGAGGCCGTGATGGCTTTACCTCTTCATCCAGAGAAGCCGCCTGCGGGCGGCTTCTTTGTGAATGACGAGAAACATTCTTGTTGGTTATACTATAACATTCATAAATCATGGATGTTATTTCATGCCTCACCCCGCCTTTCGCCCGCTGGCCCTGGCCAGCTTCGGGTTATTCACCCTGCCTGCGCTGGCTGACGAGCCCGTCGAGCTCGACACGTTGCACATCACCTCCGAACGCTCCGCCAGCGAAGCCGAAGGGCAGAGAAGCTACCGCGTAACCCGCGCCGCCTCCGCCACCCGCACCGACACCGACCTGCGCGACGTACCCAGGCGGTGAGCGCCATCCCGGCGAGCGTGCTGCAAGACCTGGGCAGCCACGATGTGCAGCGCGCACTGGAGTTTGCCGGCGGCGTGGCGAAGCAGAACAACTTTGGCGGCCTCACGCTCTACGAATACAGCATTCGCGGCTTCACCACTTCCGAGTTCTACAAGGATGGCTTCAGCGCCAACCGGGGTTATCCCAGCAGCCCGGATGCCGCCAACATCGAGCGCATCGACGTGCTCAAAGGCCCTTCAGCGAGCGTATACGGGCGTGGCGACCCCGGCGGCACGGTCAACATCGTCACCAAAAAACCAGAAACCGAACGTTTCGCCCGGCTGCAGGCCAGTGCCGGCAGCTGGGACCGCTACCGCACCACGCTGGATGTGAACGGCCCGCTGGATGAGCAGCAAAACCTGCTTGGGCGGCTGAACCTGGCCGTGCAGGACGACAACAGCTTCCGTGACCACGTCGAGGCCAGGCGGTTTTTCGCCGCACCCTCGTTGAGCTGGCAACTGAACCCAGCCACCAGCCTGCTCCTGCAAGCCGAAATCATGCGCCATGCCTCCACCTTCGACCGCGGGGTGGTGGCGCCGAACAACGCGCTCGGCGGCGTATCGCGCTCCACCTTCTATGGCGAGCCCAACGACGGCCTCATCCACAACGACAACAATCAACTGCAAGGCGAGCTGCGCCACGAGCTCAATGAGCGCTGGGCACTGCGCCTGGCCAGTCATTACAAGCAAGGCAGCCTCGACGGCTACGCCTCGGAAAGCCGCGCCCTGGCGGCCGACGGGCGCACCCTCAGCCGGCGCTACCGTGAACGCGACATGGCCTGGCATGACAGCATCACCCAGGCCGAACTGGACGGCCTGGTAAGTTTTGCAGGCCTTGAGCATCAGCTGCTGCTGGGCAGCGAGTACGAACGCTATGGCAAGCACGAGCGGGTGACCGCCATCGCCGGGCCTTACGCGATCGACCTCTACAACCCGGTGTATGGCCAGCCCAAACCCACAGGTGCACGTTCAGGTACCGATTTCTACGAACAGGTGCAGAGCCGCGCGCTCTACCTGCAAGACCAGATCGCGCTCACCGAAAAACTGCGTGTGGTGCTGGGCGCGCGTTACGAACACTTCGATCAGAACATCCGCGATCACACCGGCGGCGCCGGCAGCCGCCAGCGCGATGACGCCTTCACCGAGCGCGCCGGGCTGTTGTACCAACTCACCCCTGAGCTGGGCCTGTTCACCAACGTTTCCACCTCGTTCAAGCCCAACAGCGGCCTGGACGCCGCCGGCAAAGGCTTCAAGCCTGAAGAGGGCCTGGGTTACGAGGCGGGCGTGAAGGCCGCACTGCTCGACCAGCGCATCGATGCAACCCTGACGGCGTTCTACATCGAAAAGGAAAACGTGCTGGCCCTGGACCCTGCCACCGACACCAACAGAGCGATGGGCAAGGCGCGCAGCCAGGGCGTAGACCTGCAACTGGCCGGGCAGGTGACCGATGCCGTACGGGTGATAGGCGCCTGGGCGTACATCGACGCCAAGGTCACCCAGGGCGATCGCAGCATTCCAGCCGGCAGCCGCATCCTCGGCGTTGCCCGCAACAGCGCGAGCCTGCTGGGGGTGTATGAGTTCCAGGAAGGACTGCTGCGCGGCTCCGACGTGGGGGCGGCCTGGACGTATGTCGGCAACCGCTCCGGCCAGGCCGGAGGGAATTTCGTGCTGCCGGCCTATCGCACGGTCGACCTGCTGGCGCATTACAAGGCCAGCGATACGCTGAGCTTTGGCGTGAACCTGAACAACCTGTTCGATGAGAAGTACTACGAGCGCAGCTACAGCAATTACTGGGTGACGCCGGGGGAACCGAGGAATCTGACGTTGAGCATGAATGTGGCGTTGTGAGGCTTGGCGTGAGGGCCTGCTTTCGGCAGGCCCTGAGGTCGTTCGTCAAACCCGCCTTGTAGCGGAGACGTAAACCTCGTCATCTCTGCGTGCCCCTATGCAAAGCACCAACACGATTTCATTCCCGTTGATGCGATAGACAATCCGCACGTCTCCCGTGCGGATCCGGCGAAAGCCCGCCAGCTCACCTCTGAGCGCTTTGCCGATCTTGTCCGGTTCTCCGCCTGCGATTCGTTCACGAATCACCTTGAGCACCCGTTTGGCCTCAGCGCTACCTAGCAGCCTGAGGTCTTGTTGTACCAGTGGGTGGAACCTGACTTCCCAATTCATTGTTATTCGCCTAGCGGAACTGCGCCTCCATCTCCTCGAGGCTCAGCGTGTTGTCGTTGTCGAGGGTGCGCAGGCGTTCGATGGCCAGCACCTCGGAGCGCAAGTCTTCCAGTTCGTCCTGCATTGCCTGATAGGCCTCTACGCCTACCAGCACTGCAGCCGGCTCGTTGTCCTTGAAGATGACCAGGTGCGAGATTTCGCCGCTGGTCACGTCCTTGAGGCGCGCGCTGAAATTGCGAACCATGGTGGTGGCGGATACGGCCTGTTCAGCTCGGTCGAGTAGGGCTGTCATACGAAATTCCTCGGTGTGGTGCGCGTGGCTTGATTGCCCCTGGCGTCGATGTCCAGTTCATGAATGGGCCGCGCTGATAGATGCCATAGCTGTCGAGGTAGGGAATTGTCGAGCAACAACTGCGCATATATTTGCGTATAATTGTGCGTATTTCAAGTGCCGCTGAGTAGAAGGTGATAGCTCATCCATGCCTGTCAGGCGCTTTAAGCCTGCCGTGGATCCCCAGCAACAGCGCGCTGCTCGCCTCCACCTGGGTTCGAATGAAATCCCATAACACCGTCACCCGCTTCAACTTCCTCAAATCTTCCCGGCAATACATCCAGAACTGCCGCGTCACCTCCACCTCATCCACCAGCAGCGGGATCAACCGCGCATCCTGCGCTGCCAGAAAGCACGGCAAAATCGCCAGGCATTTGCCTTGCAGCGCCGCCACGTACTGCGCCACCACGCTGGTGCTGCGCAGGTTCGCCTGAGCGTTGGGCAGCAGGTGGTTCAGGTACAGAAGCTCCGGGCTAAAGGCCAGGTCGTCGACATAGCTTACGAACGGGTGGCCTGCCAGTTGCGCGACCGATTCGAGCGGCCCGTGGCTGTCCAGGTACTCCTGGGTGGCGTACAGCCGCAGGCGGTAGTCGGCCAGCTTGCAGCACACGTACGGCCCGTGCTCGGGGCGTTCCAAGGCGATGACGATGTCGGCCTCGCGCTTGGACAGGCTGATGAAGTGCGGCAGCGGCAGGATGTCCACGGAAATCGCTGGCCATTGTTCGACGAAGCGGCTGAGCAACGGGGTGATGAAAAAGCTGCCGAAACCCTCGGTGCAGCCGATGCGCACGTGGCCGGAGAGCGCGACGCCGGAGCCTGAGACCTGCTCGCAGGCCATGTGCAGCGTGCTTTCGATCGGCTCGGCGTAGGCCAGCAGCCGCTCGCCTTCAGGCGTGAGTACGAAGCCGTTGGTGCGCGACTTTTCGAACAGCAGTGTGCCGAGGGCCTTTTCCAGCGAAGCGATGCGCCGCGACACGGTGGTGTAGTCCACTCCGAGCCGCCTGGCTGCGGTGCTGGCCTTGCGGGTGCGGGCGACTTCCAGGAAGAACTTCAGGTCGTCCCAGTTCAGGGCAGCCAGCGAGGTGAGGTCTTTTTGCATGATGGTCGCGCTTTTATCCGCATTCTTGTTGGAGTTTTGCATACCTATACTTCAAGGGCCGGGCGAACGCCAGGCAGCTTTCCGACGCATAACAACAATCACGCGGAGGTGTACATGAACCAGCCCCAGGCCGAGCCTGCGAAGCTGCTCATCGGCGGGCAATGGCTCGCGTCCCGAACCGATCACTGGCAAGACATCGTCAACCCCGCCACCCAGCAGGTACTGGGGCGCGTGCCGTTCGCCACGGCAGATGAAGTCGATGCCGCCGTTGCAGCCGCGCAGGCGGCCTTCCCGGCGTGGCGCAACACACCGGTGGGCGCGCGCATGCGGATCATGCTCAAGCTGCAAGCGCTGATCCGTGAACACAGCCAGCGCATCGCCAAGGTACTGTGCGCCGAGCAGGGCAAAACCCTGGCCGACGCCGAGGGCGACATCTTTCGTGGCTTGGAGGTGGTGGAGCACGCCTGTTCGGTAGGCACGCTGCAGATGGGCGAGCATCTGGAGAACGTGGCCGGTGGCGTGGACACCTACACCCTGCGCCAGCCGCTGGGGGTGTGCGTGGGCATCACCCCGTTCAACTTCCCGGCGATGATCCCGCTGTGGATGTTTCCCATGGCCATCGTGTGCGGCAACACCTTCGTGCTCAAGCCCTCCGAGCAAGACCCGCTCTCGACCCTGCTGCTGGTGGAGCTGGCGCTTGAAGCCGGGGTGCCGGCGGGCGTGCTGAACGTGGTGCATGGCGGCAAGGAGGTGGTGGATGGGCTGTGCAGCCATCCGGATGTAAAGGCCGTGTCGTTCGTCGGCTCCACTGCCGTGGGCACCCATGTGTATGACCTGGCCGGCCGCCATGGCAAGCGCGTGCAGGCGATGATGGGCGCCAAGAACCACGCCGTGGTGCTGCCCGACGCCAACCGTGAGCAGTCACTCAATGCCCTTGTAGGTGCGGGCTTTGGCGCCGCCGGGCAGCGCTGCATGGCCACGTCCGTGGCGGTAATGGTGGGCGCGGCGCGGGAATGGGTGCCGCAGCTCAAGGCCTTGGCCGAGCGGCTGAAGGTCAATGCCGGGCACGAGCCAGGCACCGATGTCGGTCCGTTGATCTCGGCCAAAGCGCGCGAGCGGGTTCTGGGCTTGATCGACAGCGGCGTAAGCGAAGGCGCCACGTTGTTGCTCGATGGCCGCCAGGTGCAGGTGCCGGGCTACGAGCAGGGCAATTTCGTCGGGCCAACGCTGTTCAGCGATGTGACCGCAGACATGCGCATCTACCGCGAGGAAATCTTCGGGCCGGTGCTGCTGGTAATGTGTGTCGACACTCTGGACGAAGCCATCGCACTGGTGAACCGCAACCCCTTCGGCAACGGCACCGGCCTGTTCACCCAGAGCGGCGCGGCGGCGCGCAAGTTCCAGAACGAGATCGACATCGGCCAGGTGGGCATCAACATCCCCATTCCGGTGCCCGTGCCGTATTTCAGCTTCACTGGCTCGCGCGGTTCCAAGCTGGGAGACCTGGGCCCTTACGGCAAGCAGGTGATGCAGTTCTACACCCAGACCAAGACCGTCACCGCCCGCTGGTTCGACGACGCCAGCGTGAACGATGGCGTCAACACCACCATCCACCTGCGCTGACGAGGAGCCTGCCATGCGAATCGCATTCATCGGCCTGGGCAACATGGGCGCGCCCATGGCGCGCAACCTGCTCAAGGCCGGCCACAGCCTGGAACTCTACGACCTCAACCAGCAGGTGCTGGAGGGCCTGGCCGAGAAGGGCGCCAAGATCGCCAGCTCACCGGCCGCCGCCGCTGCCTTGGCGGACCTGATAATCACTATGCTCCCGGCCGCAGCGCACGTGCGCCAGGCCTGGCTCGGGGCTGAAGGCGTGCTCGCCGGCGCGCGCTCCGGCACCCTGGGGCTGGACTGCTCGACCATCGACCCGCAGAGCATCCGCGATGTGTCCGACGCGGCAGCCAAAGCCGGCGTGGAGCTGGGCGATGCGCCGGTGTCCGGCGGCACCGGCGGGGCGGCGGCGGGCACGTTGACCTTCATGGTGGGCGGCAGCGCCAAACTGCTCGAAGGCGTGCGCCCGGCCCTGGCCGACATGGGCCGCAATATCGTGCACTGCGGGGAAACTGGCACCGGGCAGATCGCCAAGCTGTGCAACAACCTGCTGCTGGGAATCTCGATGATCGGCGTGGCCGAGGCCATGGCACTGGGTGATGCGCTGGGCATCGACACCCAGGTGCTGGCCGGCATCATCAACAGCTCTACCGGCCGCTGCTGGAGTTCGGAGGTGTGTAATCCGTGGCCGGGGGCGGTAGAGACGGCACCTGCATCGCGCGGTTACAGCGGAGGCTTTGCCGGGCAACTGATGCTCAAGGACCTGGGCCTTGCCACCGAGGCGGCGCGCCAGGCGCAGCAGCCTGTGATTCTGGGGGCGCTGGCGCATCAGCTCTATCAGGCCATGAGCAAGCGTGGGGAGGGGGGTTGGACTTTTCGGCGATCGTCAAAGCGTACGTTGGGCCGAAGTGATTTGAGTGAGGCTGTCGCGCGGCGAGCCGCCCTCCCACGGGGTTTCGCGGTGGCACCGGACGTGCTGTGGGAGGCCGGCTTGCCGGGCGACGCCCTTCCACGGGTTTAGCGTTTGTGCTGGATGTGCCGTGGGAGGCCGGCTTGCCGGGCGACGGGCGGCGAGCCGCCTAGCACCGGCTCAACGCATGATCCGGCCGCGCTCGTTGCGCACATCGTAGATCAACTGCGTCGCTTGCTCCTGGCTCAACGCGCCCTGGCCGCGCAATTGCTGAATTTCGTCCACCAGCTCGCCCACTGCGTTGCCTAAGGCGCGCACAGGCTGGCGGTGCAGGCTGCGGATGCGTTGGGTGATGCGGGCGGTGTGTGGCATGGCGAATTCCTTATCGAGACGGGCTCCTGATCGCTGATATGCCAAATTTTCCCCGGCATTGCCACCTTACCGGCTTGCCGAGCCGACACACGGTCGATCGGCCGCGACGGCCCGCGCCATAGCTGCCTGCCCGCGTGCGCGGCGCCAAAACCTTAAGCATTACCCTAACTGTTTGCGCCAACTGTTTGATTAGTTCGGAATCATCGTCCTTAATGACCCTGGAAACCGAGCCACGCAGGGAATGACGATGCGTCTCTTATTGATCAAAGCGCTAGCCCTGGGGATCACCCTGGTGGCCAGCACTGATGCGTGGGCCGTGACGCTGGAAGCAGGCGCCGTGGCCTCACCCGACCGCTACGGCGCCGATGTGGCAGCCCAGGTCCTGAAAAGGGCGGCAATGCCGTCGATGCCGCTGTAGCAACCGCCTTCACGCTGGCGGTCACCTTCCCCGAAGCCGGCAATATCGGCGGTGGGGGCTTCATGACCTTGTACGTCGGCGGCAAGCCGTACTTCTCGATTACCGCGAAACAGCCCCAGCCGCCGCCAACCGCAACATGTACCTGAACGAAAAGGGCGAGGTGATCCCCAACCTCAGCCTGGTGGGCGCCAAGGCCAGCGGCGTGCCCGGCACCGTGCAGGGCCTGTGGGAGGCGCACAAGCGCTTCGGCAAGCTGCCCTGGGCCGAGCTGATCGCGCCAGCCATCGGCTATGCCCGCAACGGCTTCACCGCCGCCGAAGGCCAGTACCAGTACCGCGAAAACGCCTTGAGGCTGTTCAACGGCCAAACCAACTTCGGCCGCTATTTCGGTACCCTCAAGGCCGGCGAAACCTTCCGCCAGCCGGAGCTTGCCGACACCCTCGAACGCATCGCCCAGCAAGGCGGCCAGGAGTTCTATCACGGCAAGACCGCCGACCTGCTGGTGGCGCAGATGGAGCGCGACAAGGGCCTGATCACCCGCCAGGACCTGGCCAGCTACAAAGCCCACTGGCGCGAGCCGCTGCACATCGACTGGCGCGGCAACAGCATCTACACCGCACCTTTACCCAGCTCTGGCGGCATTGCGCTGGCACAACTGCTGGGCATCAAGGACATCCGCGCCGCCGACTTCAAGGACGTACCCCTGAACTCGGCCCGCTACATCCACCTGCTGGCAGAGATCGAAAAGCGTGTCTTCGCCGACCGCGCCGGCTACCTGGGCGACCCGGATTACCGCGACGTGCCGGTGAACAAGCTCATCGCGCCGGCGTACCTGATCACCCGTGCCGCTGAGGTGAACCCTGAGGCCATCTCGCCCACCGAAGCAGTGCGCGCCGGCCTGGAATCCACACAAACCACGCACTTTTCCATCGTCGACAAAGACGGCAACGCGGTGAGCAACACCTTCACCCTCAACTTTGATTTCGGCAGCGGTGTGGTGGTGGAGGGCGCGGGCTTCCTGCTCAATGACGAGATGGACGATTTCAGCTCCAAGCCGGGCGTTGCCAATGCCTTCGGCGTAGTGGGCGGCGATGCCAATGCCATCGAGCCGGGCAAGCGCATGCTCTCGTCGATGACCCCGACCATCGTCACCCGCGACGGCCAGGTGAGCCTGGTGATCGGCACGCCGGGCGGGTCGCGGATCTTCACAACGATCTTCCAGGTGCTCAACGACCTCTACGACTACCACATGCCGCTCCAGGCCGCCGTGGGCGCGCAGCGCGTGCATCATCAGTTGCTGCCCAAGGACACGATATTCTTCGACAGCTATGCACCGTTGCAGAACCCGGTGGCCGAGCAACTGACCGGCATGGGTTACACGCTGAAGAACCAGGGCTGGCTGATGGGCAACGTGCAGGCGATTCGGGTCAAAGACCGCAAGGTCGAAACCGGTGTCGACCCGCGAGGCCGCGGCGTAGGCTTGATCGTAACGGGTGCTGGCGTGGAGAAAGCGGCGGAGGCTGAAAAGTAAAAAACCCGCCGAGGCGGGTTCTTTAGCACCAGACCATTCCAACTCCTTGTCGGCGGCCTCCAGGCCATGGTCGATCATCCTTGATACTCGCAGCACTCCGTGTGCTGCGTGGGTTAGGTATAGATCAGGCCTTGGGCGGCCTTGGCAATAGTCGACGATCACGCATTGTCGTGTAAGCCTTTGGCTATAGTTGGCCCCAGCCTTATACCCGGAAGTGGTTGACCATCTGCTGCAATTCCCGCCCAGGCGTGCCAATTCGACGCTGGACGCGGCAGTTTCCTCGCTGGCGGCGGCTGTCTGTTCCGAAACCTCGCGCACGTTCACCACGCTGCGGCTGATCTCGTCGGCCACGGAGCTTTGCTGTTCGGCGGCGGCAGCGATCTGCTGGTTCATCGCCTGGATGCTCGACACCGTGCGGCCAATGCTGCTCAAGGCGTCGCCGGCCTCGCGGGTGAGCGCCACGCTGCTGTCGGTCAGCTCGCGGCTCGAATCCATGGCCTGGGCCACGTGCTGGGTGCCGCTCTGCAGGCCGGCGACCAGGGTTTCGATCTCTTCGGTGGACTTCTGCGTGCGCTGGGCCAGGCCCCGCACTTCATCGGCCACCACCGCAAAGCCGCGGCCAGCCTCACCGGCGCGCGCAGCCTCGATGGCGGCATTGAGCGCCAGCAGGTTGGTCTGCTCGGCCACCGCCTTGATCACATCCATCACCGAGCCGATCTTGTCGCTCTCGGCTTGCAGCTCTTCCATGGCGGCGCTGGAGCGGCGCACTTCCTCGGCCAGGCGTTCGATCTGGCCAACGGCCTTGGCGACGACCTGATCGCCGTTGCGCGCCTGAGCGTCGGCTTCGGTGGCCGCGGTGGAGGCGTCCACGGCATTGCGCGCCACTTCCTGCACGGTGGCGGCCATTTCCTGCATGGCGGTGGCGACCTGGTCGGTTTCCACCTTCTGGCTGTTCACGCCTGCGCTGGTCTGTTCGGTGACGGCCGAGAGCTCTTCGGCGGCGCTGGCGATCTGCGTGACGCTGTCACGGATGCCGCCGATCAACTGGCGCAGGGTCTGGTTCATGGTGGCGATCGCAGCTTGCAGCGCACCGATTTCATCGCGGCGGCGCACATCGAGGGTGTGGGTCAGGTCGCCACCGGCAATACGCTGCACCAGGCTCAGGGTTTGCGCGAGCGGGGCGGTGATTGCCCGGTAATCAGCCAGGCGGCCAGCACTCCCAGCAGCAGCGCCAGGCTGGTGGCAATGATGAGCACTTTCTGGGAGCGGGCGCTGTCGGCGTCGCTTTGTGCATCCTGGCGATTGAACAGCTCCTGGTTGGCCTTGATCATCGCCGCGCCACTGTCTTCCATGCGCTCACGCACAGGCGCCACCTGGGCATTGATGTCGCGGAAGCGTTCGACGGACTGGCGGTAGGCTTGCAGAGCGCTGGCAAACCCTTCGAGGCTTGCACTCTCGCCGGGGTATTGCGCCTGGAGGGCTTGCAGTTGCGCCCGGGTGGCGTCCATCTGCGCGAAGGCAGCCTGTTCGGTTTTTGGATTGACGTTGTTGGTGTAGCCGCGCACTTCGTAGCGCACTTTCTGCAATTGGTCCTGGGTGAAGGCCGCGACCTGCTCGCGTGCCTGGCGGGCCGGGTCTTCGCCGTCCAGCGCCTTGGCGGCAGCCTGCACCTGGGCAACCTGCGCGATCACCTGTTTGGCGGTGCCGGTCATCTGGTCGCGGGCAGCATTCGCGTCTCGGTCGCCGGCAATCACCTGGCGAAGGTCGGCGATGTATTGATCGGACTGGGCCTTTTCGTCGTTGATCAGCTGAACGTTGGCAGGGTTCTTGAACTTGCCGCTGATCTGCTCGAGGTGCTGGCGGTAGGCATCGAACAACGCCAGGGTGTGCTGGGCGGCGGCTTCGTCACCGTTGCTCATCAGGTAGCGCAGGCGGCCTACACGCAGGTCATTGAGGCGATTCTGCAGTTCGGTAACGTCACCTACTCGGTCGATACGTTCGACCACGCTGGCCAGGCCTGTCCAGGCGGAAACCGCCAGAAGCAGCGTCAATGCCAATACGGCGCCGAAGCCCAGCGCGAGTTTCGCCCTGACGCTGATGTTGCTGAACCAAGCCGTCATGTCTTGCTCCTGTCATTTAATGCGTACGTTCATCGTCTTCGGCTTTCATGTTCATCCAAGCCGTTCGCTTTCGCCTTATCGGCGGGCAGGGCGGTCGCTGAAGGGTGGCCGTTTCGAATCATCTAGATGAATCGGCCGGGCACAAAAACGGCGCGGTGTGAGCCGCGCCGTTCGTTGAGCTTCTGACGAGATGAAATCACTTCACCGCGTCATGGCTCCACTCGCCATTGACCAGCCGGCGCAGGCCCAGTGGGTTTGCGTTTTGCAACGCTTCGGGCAACAGCGCGTCGGGGTAGTTCTGGTAGCACACCGGGCGCAGGTAACGATCGATGGCCAAGGTGCCCACCGAGGTACCGCGGGCATCGGAGGTGGCCGGGAAGGGGCCGCCGTGCACCATGGCTTCGCACACTTCAACGCCAGTGGGGTAGCCATTGACCAGGATGCGTCCGACCTTGTCTTCGAGCACCGGCACCAGCCAGCGGTAAGCTTCCAGATCGCCCGGCTCGCCGATCAGGGTCGCGGTGAGCTGGCCACGCAGCGCCTGCAGCGCTTGCTTGAGCTGGGCGTCGTCCTCGACTTCGATCAGCACGGTGGTGGGGCCGAATACCTCTTCCTGCAACAGTGGGTCGCCTTCGAGCAGCACGCTCACATCAGCCTTGAACAACTGCGCCTGGGCCTGGTTGCCTTCCTGGGCGTTACCGGCCAGGTGGGTGATGCCGGGATGGTCGTGCAGGTGATGAACACCTTTGCCGTAGCTACGCAGGCCGCCGGCATTGAGCATGGTTTGCGGGCCTTGGGCGGCGATGGCCGCGCCCAGTTGCTCGACGAACGCCGTGAGCTCAGGCGAGCGCACGCCAATCACCATGCCGGGGTTGGTACAGAACTGCCCTGCGCCCATGCACACCGAACCTGCCAGCTCCTTGGCGACCGTTTCGCCACGGGCCTTGAGCGCCTGCGGCAGCAGGATCACCGGGTTGATGCTCGACATCTCGGCGAATACCGGGATCGGCTCGGGGCGCTCGGCGGCCAGCTTGCAAAGGGCGGTACCGCCGCCGAGCGAACCGGTGAAGCCGATCGCCTTGATCGCCGGGTGCTTGACCAGGTCCTGGCCTACGCCATTGCCGAAGATCATGTTGAACACACCCTTGGGCATGCCGGTTTTGGCCGCAGCACGCTCGATGGCACCGCCGACCAGGTCGGCCGTCGCCATGTGGCCGCTGTGCGCCTTGACCACCACCGGGCAACCGGCGGCGAATGCCGAGGCGGTATCGCCGCCGGCAGTGGAGAACGCCAGCGGGAAGTTGCTGGCGCCGAACACGCCGACCGGGCCGACGCCGATGCGGTACTGGCGCAGGTCGACACGTGGCAGCGGTTTGCGCTCTGGCAGGGCCAGGTCGATGCGCGCGCCCAGGTAGTCGCCGCGGCGCAGCACCTTGGCGAACAGGCGCATCTGCCCGGAGGTGCGGCCGCGTTCGCCCTGGATGCGGGCAGCGGGCAGGGCGGTTTCACGGCAGACGATGGCGACGAAGTCATCGCCGAGTGCGTCCAGCTCATCGGCCACGGCATCGAGAAACTCGGCGCGCTTGGCCGGGCTCAGCTGGCGAAATTCAGGGTAGGCCGCTTCGGCGGCGCGGGCAGCCTGGTCAACCTCGGCGGCGGTGGCCTGGTAAAAGCTGTAGGGCAGGGCATCACCGGTGCTGGCATCGATGCTTTTCAGTGTGGGCTCGCCGCTGCCGGTGCGTTGGCCGGCGACGAAGTTTTTACCGAGAACGTCAGGCATTGATATCTCCTTGTCTTGTAAACAGAGGATGACGGGTGATGCGCCATCGGGGCGTGTGGAGTTGAGCCGGTTCGCGGGGGCGAGGTTCAATCCCATCATTATTGTTGCCAGTCATCATACGACTACGCTTTTCGTACCACAAGTTGAACCACTCGTCTGTGCAGGGTCGAAGCTGCCACGCAAAAGAGGGTCGTTTTTGCTATTTATGGACCCAACCCTATCTCTCTGCGTCATCAGCACTGGCAAAATGCTATGAAGCGCGTTTAAAGTGCTGGCATGCCGCCCCGCGTGCACCCCTGGAGTGAGACGTTCTGCATGGCCGCTGTCCCCCTGCTTATCTGTGATGACTCGAACATGGCGCGCAAGCAGCTGCTGCGTGCGTTGCCTGAAGATTGGTCGGTCTCCGTCACCCAGGCCGTCAATGGCCGGCAAGGGCTGGAGGCGATACGCCAAGGCCTGGGCCAGGTGGTGCTGCTCGACCTTACCATGCCCGAGATGGACGGCTATGAGGTGCTCGCGGCCTTGCGTGAGGAAGGCCTGGCCGCCCGCGTGATCGTGGTGTCCGGCGACGTCCAGGAAGAGGCGGTGCGCCGTGTCATGGCGCTGGGCGCCCTGGCATTCGTGAAAAAACCCGCCGAACCCGAGGAGCTGCGCCGCGTACTGATCCAGTGCGGCGTGTTCGTGCCGGGTGGCCCGGTGCAGGCCGTGCCGCTGGAAGCGGCCAACCAGGTGATCGGCTTCAACGACGCCTTCCGCGAAACGGTGAACGTGGCCATGGGCCGCGCTGCCGCCTTGCTGGCCAAGGTGCTGGGTGTTTTCGTGCAGTTGCCGGTGCCCAACGTCAACGTGCTGGAGGTGGGCGAGCTGCACATGGCGCTCGCCGATGCCCAGGGCGGGCGCCAGCTCACTGCCATCTGCCAGGGCTACATCGGCGGCGGTATCGCCGGCGAGGCACTGCTGATGTTCCATGACAGCAGCCTGGCCGACATGGCGCGGCTGATGGAGCGCGAGAGCAACGACGACTCGAACATGGAGATGCTGCTCGACCTGTCTGCCATCCTGATCGGTGCCTGCCTGTGCCGGCATCGCCGAACAGGTGGATGTGGTGTTCTCGCAGAGCCACCCGCAGGTGCTGGGCGAGCATGCGCGCATCGACGAACTGATCCGGGTGAACCAGCAGCGCTGGAAGAAGACCCTTGCCGTGGAGATCAGCTACAGCGTGGAAAGCCACGATATCCACTTCGACCTGCTGCTGTTGTTCACCGAGAAGTCGGTAGAGCGGTTGAACAGCAAACTTCAATACCTGATGAGCTGAACCCATGAGCGCGCCTATTGAACTGACCGAGCTGCATTGGCTGCTGGCCATCACCCAGAGCATCGATGTGGGCGTGGTGGTCTTCGACCGCGACTTCCGGGTCAAGGTGTGGAACACCTTCATGGAGAACCGCTCCGGGGTGATCCCGCGCGACGCTCAGGGGCGGGTGTTCTTCGACCTGTTCCCGGAGGTGGACCGCACCTGGTTCAGCAAGCGCGTGGAAAACGTCGTCACCCTCGGCACGCCCTCTTTCACGGTCTGGGAACAACGCCCGTACCTGCTGCGCTTCGACAACTACCAGCCCATCACCGGGCAGGAAGCGTTCATGTACCAGAACACCACGCTGTTCCCGTTGCGCTCGACCAACAATGTGGTCGAGCACCTGTGCCTGGTGATCTATGACGTGACCAACGTGGCCACCAACCGGCGCCAGTTGCAACAGGCCAACGTCGAACTGCAGAAGCTTTCCAGCACCGACCGCCTGACCGGGCTGTACAACCGTGGCCACTGGGAAGAGGCGCTCAAGCTCGAATACGCACGCCACACCCGCTACGGCAATGTGTCGTCGCTGATCATGTTCGATATCGACCACTTCAAGAAAATCAACGACACCTACGGCCACCCCACCGGTGACCGGGTGATCCAGCAGGTCGCTGAAGTTGTGCGCCAGCACGTGCGCGATTCCGACATCTGCGGGCGCTACGGCGGTGAAGAATTCACCATCCTGCTGCCCGATACCGACAAGGCCGGCGGGCGCACCCTGGCCGAGCGGCTGCGCCAGTCGATCGAGGCGATGGTGGTGGAGCACGACGGCAAGCTGGTGCGTTTCACCATCAGCCTGGGCGTGGCCGACCTGAGCCGGCCGGCCAGCGAGTACAAAGAGCTGATCGAGTGGGCTGACCAGGCGCTCTACGCCTCCAAGCATGGCGGGCGCAACCTGGTCACCGTGCACACCTGATCAGCCGCCGGGGTAGGCGTCGAAAATGGACGAGTCCTGCTCGCCATAGCCGCCCAGGAAGGTACGCGGCACCTCGTACAGGTCGCGGGCGATGCGCTCGATCGCATCACGCAGCTCAAGCGCTTGCAGCCAACGCTGCGGGATGCCCGCAACGCCTGATCGCAGGCCCAGCAGGTGGCCAGCGATCAGGCCGGTGCTGTCGCTGTCACCGCTGTGGTTGACCGCCAGCCTCGCGCCCTCCTCGAAATCCCCGGCAAACAGCGCGCACCACACGCCGATCGCCAGCGCCTCCTCGCCTACCCAGCCACCGCCGAACGCATCGATGCGCTGCGGCGTGGGGGCGATGCCCTGGGCGTGAAACGCCAGCACCCGTTGCAGCGCCGCTGCCGTTTCCTCGATGCCCTCGCGCTCACGGTGCTCGGCCAGGCTTTGCCCGGTGGCTTGTGCCAGAGGCAGGTCAGGGGCCAGGTAGAGGCGGCGCAGCAGGTCGGCGAACAGCCCGGCGCTCAGGTAGCCACTGGGGTGGGCATGGGTGAGGCGGCCGGTGTCAGCGGCGAGATCGAAGGCGCCTTCGAAAAAGGCGCACGAGGCCACACGCATCACTGCGCCGCAGCCTTTGGAGGTGTTGCTGGGCAGGTCGCCGAAATGTTTGGCCGAACGCAGCGCCGTGAGGCAGGTATTGCCCGGCGCGCGGCGTGCCCACAGCTCCTTGCGCTCGATCAGCCAGCCTTTTTGGTCGACGTCGGTGGCGGGGGTTTCACCTTGCGTCACCAGCCAGCGCAGCAGCGAGTGGTGCACCACCCCGGGCCGATGGCAGATGCCACGGCTGGAGCCGCGCACATGGCCGCGCAGCAGGCCTTCGGCGGTGAACAGCATCATCTGCGTATCGTCGGTGATGCGGCCCAGGCCTCCATAGGCGGTGGCAAAGTCAAGAATGCCGGCGTCGCCGAAGGCGCTTTCGATGGCCGGCCAGGCCATGAACTCCACGGGCGCGCCCAGGGCGTCACCCACGGCGCCGCCCAGCAGGCAGCCGGTGATGGTGTCGATGTGAGGCATGTCCGAATCCTTCAGAATCATATGTCGGGCATCCTATCTGTAACCAGTTGCGAATAGCACGCGACATAAATGACAATGAATCTCTTTTACGCCCGCCAGCAGCCTTCCGATGCCCGAACTGCCCGCCAGCTCTCATACGCATACCGTGGCCACTCTCTACAGTGAACACCACGGCTGGCTGCATGCCTGGCTGCGCAAGCGCCTGGGCTGTTCGCAGCGTGCTGCCGACATCGCTCAGGACGCCTTCCTGCGTGTGCTGTTGCTGGCCGACCCACGGCAGATCGGCCAACCCCGCGCCTTCCTGGCCACCACCGCCAACCGCCTGCTGATCGACAAGGCCCGGCGCCGGCGCATCGAGCAGGCCTATCTCGACGCTTTGGCGGTGCGCAGCGAGGAGGCTTCGATGGCCGACCCGCAGGCCATTCATGCGGCGGTGCAGGCGCTGGACCGGCTGTGCGACATGCTCGAGGGCCTGCCGGCCAAACCGCGCGAGGCCTTTTTGCTCAACCGCCTCGATGGCCTCGGTTACGCCCAGATCGCCGAACAGCTCGGCGTGTCGAGCAGCATGGTCAAGCAGTACATCGCCAGGGTGCTGGTGCATTGCTACGCCGTTGTGCATGGGCCCGGCAACTCATGAGCGGGTTCGAGCCCACCGAGCAGATGGTCGCCGAAGCCGCGCTCTGGCTTGCGCAATTGCAGGACGAGCGCGCCGATGCGCAGGTGCGCCAGGGCTTCGAAGCGTGGCGCGCGCAGCACCCCGGCCATGCGGTGGCGGCGCAGCGCATGCAGGCGTTGTGGGGTGGGTTCGAACCGGCGCGGGGCGCGGTGTCGCGAGCTGCGCTCACACGTGGCCTGAAGGCACCGAAACGGCTCGGCGCGCGCAGCGTGCTGGGGCTTGCCCTGGCGGCCAGCCTCGCCTGGGTGCTGCGAGCCGAAGTGCCGGTGTGGATGGCCGATCAGCGCACTGGCGTGGGCCAGCGCAGCGAACTGACCCTGGCCGACGGCAGCCGTTTGCAGCTCAACAGCGATTCGGCGGTGGACATTCACCTCAACGGGCACCAGCGGGTGGTCGAGCTGCTACGCGGTGAGGTTTGGGTGATCGTCGCCAAGGACCCCGGCCGGCCGTTCGTGGTGCGCACCGAGCAGGGCAGCGTGACTGCGCTGGGCACGCGGTTTCTGGTGCGGCGCGAAGGGGCCGAAACCACGCGCGTCAGCGTGGTGGAGTCGGCAGTGGCCGCCCAGGCCAATGGTGAGGCGCCGGTGCGCGTCGCCGCCGGGCAGTGGGCGCTGTTGCACGACGGGCAGGTCAGCACGCCCCAGCGCGAGGCGGGCGGTGACCCGGCGGGCTGGACACGCGGTGTGCTCAGCCTCGATAACGCCCCCTCGGTGGCTGTGCTCGACGAGCTGGTGCGTTACCGCCACGGGGTGCTCAGCTATGACCGCCAGGCCCTTGCCAACCTGCGCGTGTCGGGCGTGTTCCAGCTGGGTGACACTGACGCAGCCTTGCAGGCCCTGGCCGACAACCTGCCGATCGAGGTAAGCCACCTGACGCCGTGGTATGCCTCGGTCAAGCTGCGCGAAAGCGAGAGCAAATAAAAAGCAGTCGCATTCACTGTCCCTTTTCTCGCCTGTGCGTCTCGGTGAAAGAAGCCAACTCTGTCACCGAAGGAATTTCCATGCTGCGCCCCGCGATCCGTTTGCATCCGCTGGCCTTGAGCCTGCTGCTGGGCTGTGCCCTGCCCACCGCACAGGCTGCTGAACCGCCAACCTCCACCTTCAACGTGCCCGCCGGCGACCTGGCCCAGGCCTTGAATCGCTTTGCCGAACAGGCGGGCCTGGCGCTGGCCTATGACCCGACGCTGGTGCAGGGGCGGCGCAGCCAAGGGTTGGCCGGCAGCCACTCCACAGTGCAAGGCATCGCCCAGTTGCTGGCCGGCACGGGCCTGCAAGCGGCGCCCATCGCCAGCGGCCGCTACCGCATCGAGCCGGTGCCGCAGGCCAGCGGCGACACACTGATGCTGCAAGCGACCGACATCTCCACCACCTACGCCACCGAAAGCCCGACCGGGCCGGTGGCCGGGTTCGTTGCCAAACGCAGCCTGGCCGGCACCAAGACCGACACGCCGCTGATCGAAACGCCGCAGTCGATCTCCGTGGTCACCAAAGACCAGATGCGCGCGCAGAACGCAGAGTCCCTCGGCCAGGTGCTGCGCTACTCCGCCGCCGTGGTGCCGGAAACCCGTGGCGCCACGGCTTCGCGCCTGGACCTGCTGAGCATTCGCGGCTTCTCGCCGTCGCTGTACCTGGACGGCCTGAAGCTGCCCGGCAGCCGTGACGCCGCGCCGCAGCTGGATTCGTTCGACCTGGAGCGGGTCGACGTGTTGCGCGGCCCGGCCTCGGTGCTCTACGGCCAGGGCACCCCGAGCGGGGTGGTGAACATGGTCAGCAAGCGCCCCACCCGTGAGCCGTTCCATGAGGTGGGCGTGGAGTACGGCACCTACCAGAAGAAGCGCACCACCTTCGACCTGTCCGGGCCGATCGATGAGCAGGGCGTGTACTCCTATCGTGTTTCCGGCCTCTACGACAGCGCCGACGGCCAGGTGGAACACACCGAAACCGAGCGCCGCGCGATTTCCGCCGCGCTCAGCTGGCGCCCCAGCGACGACACCTCGCTGACCCTGCTGGGCCGCTTCCAGAAAGACCCCAAAGGCGCCTCCTACGGCTCGCTGCCGGCCCAAGGGGTGGTGCTGCCCAACCCCAACGGCCATATCGACGTGAACCGCTACGACGGCGACAAACAGTTCGAGAAGAGCGACCGCGAAAACTACTCGGTCGGCTACCTGTTCGAGCACCACTTCAACGACACCTTCACCGTGCGCCAGAACGCCCGCTACATGCGTGCCGAAGGCCTGTACCGCAGCCTCTACAGCGGCGGTTTCCCCAAGGATGCCAACGGCAACATCACCGACTACCGCAACGTGCAGCGCTCCACCATCGCTTCGGACGTGAACATCGACGCCTACGCGCTGGATAACCAGCTGCAGGCCAGGTTCGACACCGGCCCGGTCGCCCACACCGTGCCGCTGGGCGCCGATTACCAGTACACCAGCACCGACACCCTGGCCGGCTCCGGCCGCTACCTCGGCGCGCCGGGCCTGGATGTCTACAACCCGGTGTATGGCGGCGCCGTCGCGGTGCCGGCCTACACCAGCAACGCGACCACGCGTAACCAGCAAAAGGGCCTGTACCTGCAAGAGCAGATGAAATGGGACCGCTGGGTACTGCTGCTCGGCGGCCGCTACGACTGGGCCAACAACCACAATACCTCCAGCAACCTGAGCACCGGCCGCAAGACCCGCAGCAGCCTGGACAGCGAAGCCTTCACCGGCCGCGCGGGCCTGGTGTATCTGTTCGACAACGGCCTGGCGCCGTACATCAGTTACTCGGAGTCGTTCGAGCCGCAGACGGGCACAGGCTTTGGCGGGGCGCCATTCGAGCCCACCGAGGGCAAACAGTACGAGCTGGGCATCAAGTACCAGCCGCCGGGCAGCAACAGTTTCATCAGCGCAGCAGTGTTCGACCTGCGCCGGCAGAACCTCACCACCCTCGACCCGGACCCGAGCCACCTGTGCAACGGCAGCCGCTGCAACGTGCAGGCCGGTGAAGTGCGCTCGCGGGGCTTCGAGGTGGAGGGCAAGGCCAGCCTCACCAACAACATCGACCTCACCGCCAGCTACGCCTACCTCGACAACCGCTTCAGCAAATCCAACACCACCAGCGGTGCCGGCGCCGAGGGCAACACACCCTATGGCATCCCGCGCCACACGGCCTCGGCGTGGGCGGATTACCTGTTCCATGAAGGCCCGCTGCAAGGCTTCGGTTTCGGCGCCGGGGTGCGCTACATCAGCTCCACCACGGATGACGCCAACACCTTCAAGGTGCCGGGCTACACGCTGGTCGATGCGGCCGTGCATTACGACATCCGCACGTCTACACCGCCGGCGACAACCTGCGCCTGGCGGTGAACGCCACCAACCTTGAGAACAAGACCTACGTCACCAGCTGCTACTCCAGCGACTGGTGCTGGTACGGCTCGCAGCGCACCGTGCAGGCCAGCGCGACGTACCAGTGGTGAGAGCTCAGAGGGTTTTGAGCATGTGATGGGTTTGCCACACCGGCTCGGCCTCGGCCAGCAGGGTGTGGAACCCCTGGCGCTCCCAGAAGCCGACGGCGCCTGGCAGGAAAGGGTGGGTGTGCAGGTAGAGCTGCCTCACCCCGCCAGCCTCGGCGTGCTGTTGCAGGCGCTCGAACAGCGCACTGCCCAGCCCCGCGCGGCGCAGGTTCGGTTGCACATACAGACGCACCACCTCGGCGCAGCCTTCGGCGCCACAGCCAGTGCGGCGAAGCGCCCGTCGTAGGGGCGGTAGGCGATGCTGCCGATCACCTCGCCCTGGCTGCCACGGGCCAGCAGGAAGCAGGCCCCGGCGCGGCAATAGGTCGCGGTGAAACCGGCCAGGTCCGCTGGCAGGCCGGTGCTGCCTGTGCGCTGCGCGAACAATTCAAGCCAGGCCCCGTGGGCGAATGCGACTGCGTCATGGGTGCTGGTACTGCCAGCGTCGACCACTTCGAACATGCTGCCTCCTGTTGAGAGGCGCAGAGGGTGCGCCGGCCGGCGGTGTTCAGGCAAGCCCGACGATGGTATGTTGCGCGCCATGTTCTGCCCACGCCCCTCCCGCGCCCTGGCCACCTGGCTGTTGCTGGCGCTGATCCTGTTCAATGGCTTGGCCTGTGCGATAGGCCACGGCCAGATGATGGCTGCGGCGCCGCCCGCTGGGGCGCATGCCGGGCACGAGATGGCCGGCATGGCCGGTATGGACATGGGCAAAGGCGCCGTTCACAGCCTCAAGTCGCCCTTCGAAGACTGCTTCTTCGCCGGCAGCGTGCCGCTGGCGATGCTGGTGTTCGCCGCCCTCGGCTGGCTGGCCCGCCACCGCCCACTCCGTGTTCCTCGCCGAGCTTTCGGCACCCAGGCGCCACCGCGCTGGCTGCTACCGGCCCTCAACCCCCGGGCACCCTGAGTTCCCCCTCGCACCCGTTCGATCACACCTGTTGCTATCGACGCGCGTGGCCGTGGCCGCGCGCCTGTGAGGGATATCGCCATGGCTGTCGCCAGCGTTTCGCCCGTGCACGCCTTGCTTCGGCGTTTGCACTTCTACATCGGCCTGTTCGTAGGCCCGTTTCTGTTCATCGCCGCCCTCACCGGGGTGGCCTATGCCTTGACGCCGCAACTGGAGCAGTGGCTCTACGCCGAGGCGCTCTACACCCCCAGCCAGGGCCAGCCGTTGCTGCTGGCCGAGCAGGTGCAACGCGCCCGCGATGAGCTGCCCGCCGAGTTTTCGATAGCGGCTGTGCGCCCGGCCAGTGCGCCGGGCCACACCACGCGCGTCATGTTCAGCGTGCCCGGCCTGGGCGCTTCGGAAAACCGCGCGCTGTTCATCGACCCGGTCACCGGGGACGTGCGTGGCGACCTGAAGGTCTACGGCACCAGCGGCGTGCTGCCACTGCGTACCTGGATCGACCAGTTGCACCGCGGCCTGCTGCTCGGTGACGCCGGGCGCCTCTACAGCGAACTGGCCGCTTCCTGGCTATGGGTGGTGGCGCTTGGCGGCCTGTACTTGTGGTGGCAGCGCCCCCGTGCCAGCGCCAGGCGTGGCGGCCTGCGCGCGCTGCACAGCAGCACCGGGCTATGGCTGTTGCTGGGGTTGATGTTCTTCTCGGCCACGGGGCTGACCTGGTCGCAGTACGCCGGCGACAACATCGGCGTGCTGCGCAACCAGTTCGGCATGGGCACCCCAGATGTGAAGACCACCCTGGCCGCCGACCCACATGCTCAGCACGCCGGCGGTGAACACGCCGAGCACCACATGGCGATGCCTATGGGAGCCCAGGCACCTGCGTTGATCCCCGCGTTGTTCGACCAAGCGTTGGCCGCCGCCCGCGCAGCCGGCCTGCACGCCGGCAAGATCGAAATCCGCCCGGCCCAGGCCGCCAACAAAGCCTGGACCGTCAGCGAAATCGACCGTGGCTGGCCCACGCATGTAGACGCTGTGGCCATCGACCCGAGCGACCTGCGCATCGTCGACCGCACCGAGTTCGAACACTTTCCGCTTGCCGCCAAGCTCACCCGCTGGGGGATCGATGCGCACATGGGCTCGTTGTTCGGGTTGGCTGATCAGGTGCTGCTGGTGGCCGTTGGCGCCGGCCTGGCAGCGATGGTGGTGATGGGTTACCTGATGTGGTGGCGCCGCCGCCCGGCGCTGCGCCACGGCCCCACCCTGATCGACGCCTGGCGCGCCATGGGCCGGGCGGGGCAGGGCGGTTGGGTGCTGGCGGCGGTGCTGTTGGGGGTGAGCTTGCCGGTGTTGGGCGTGAGCCTGGTGCTGTTGCTGGTGGTGGATGGGTGGTTGACGCTGAGGCCGGCGGGGAGCCGGCGTTGGGTTGAACCCTGCGCGTCGCGCGGCAAGCCGCCCTCCCACCGCAGATCAGCAGATCACCTAGTGGGAGGGCGGCTCGCCGCGCGACACGCACAGAGGTGCGTCATATTCGCGAAGGTGTCAGCCCACACACCGCGTCACATGCTTGACCCCCTGATACGCCGCCAACCCCCAAGGCCCCAGCTCCCGGCCGATGCCGCTGCCCTTGGTGCCGCCCCACGAGGTTTCGACGAACACCGCCTGAGCCGAGTTGATCCACACATGGCCCACCTCCAGCGCCGCAGCGACTCGCTCGGCGCGGGCGAGGTCAGCGCTGGCGACGGTGCCCACCAGGCCGAAGCGGCTGTCGTTGGCAAGCGCGATGGCCTGCGCTTCATCGATGAACCGCTGGGCGCACAACACCGGGCCGAAGATCTCCTCGTTCCACAGCCGGCTGGTGCTTGGCACGTCGGCGTAAAGCGCCGGGCGTACGAACCAGCCTGCGCCCTGTTCCACGTTGCCGCCGGCCAGGCAACGCAGCCCTTCTTCACGCGCCAGCGCCAGGTACCCCCTGACCTTGTCGAATTGCGCGCGGCAACTGATCGGCCCGATGGCTTCGCCCAGCACCATGGCATCCAGCGCTTGCGCCAAGCGGGCCAGCAACGCATCGGCAATAGGCTCGTGCACCAGCAAACGCGAAGTGGCCGAGCACATCTGCCCGGCATTCCAGCACAGCCCTGCGATGATCCACTCCACCGCCTGCTCCAGGCCACAGTCGTCGAACACGATGATCGCTGACTTGCCGCCCAGCTCCAGTGTCACCGGCCGGCACCACTGGGCACTGGCCTGCATCACCAGGCGCCCGGTGGCGTTGCTGCCGGTGAAGGACAGCTTGTCGAGGCCGGGGTGCTCGCTCAAGGCACGGCCAGTGGCGGCCTGGCCGTTGACGATGTTCAGCACCCCGGCGGGCAGGCCCAGTTGCTCGGCGATTTCGCCATAGGCAAGCTCGGCCAGGGGCGTGATGTCCGAGGGCTTGAGCACCACTGTGCAGCCTGCGGCCAGCGCCGGCGCGAGCTTCCAGGCGCTGGTCACCAGCGGGAAATTCCACGGCACGATCAACCCCACCACGCCCACCGGCGCGTGATGAACCGTGGCGCGGAAACCCTCTACCGCCAGCGGCACGTCACGCCCATCGGCCTGCCGCTCGATGAGGCCGGCGTAGTAACTGAAGGTAGCGATGGCGTCGTCCAGGTCCACCTGCGCCTCGTGGCGCGGCTTGCCGTTGTTGCGCATTTGCAGCGCCAGCAGGGCATCGCTGCGGGCAGCGAGCTGTTCGGCAAAGCCTCGCAGCAACGCTGCGCGCTCGGCCACCGGTGTGGCTTTCCAGCCAGGCAGTGCGGCGCGGGCGGCGGCCACGGCCTGGTCGACCTGCGCGGCGCTGGCACTGCGCAGCTCGGCGAAAGGCTGGCCGAAGGCGGGGTCGAACGCGCTGAAGCTGTCCTTGCCTTGGCCTTCGGCCCATTGGCCATCGATGAAATGCAGGTGGTTCATTGCAGGGACGCCTCGAAGGTTGTGCGCGCCGGGGCCTTGCAGCGCACCCAGCGCGGGCCGGCCGGGCCATACACCGCAGCCGGTTCAGGAAAGAGGTTGAGCAGGGCCAGGTACAGCAGCGCAGCCAGGCCCAGGGTCAATGGCAGGCTGATGTCGATGCCGCCGGCCAGCTCTCCCAACGGCCCGACGAACTGCCCCGGCAAGTTGACGAAACACAAGCCGAGCGCTGCGCTTGGAATCCACGCGCCCAATCCGCGCCAGTTCCAGCCATGGTGGAACCAGTAGCGGCCACCGCGCAGGCCACGGGTGAACACCTGCAGGTCGTCGGCGTCGTAGAAGCCGCGGCGGGTCACCAGGCCGAGCATCATGATCACCATCCACGGGCTGGTGCAGGTCACGATCAGCACCGCGAAGGTGGACACGCTCTGCACCAGGTTGAAGGTGAAGCGGCCGATGAAGATGAAGCCGATGGCGATCACGCCGATCAGCAAGGTGGCGCGGGCGCGGCTGAGCAGGTTGGGGAAGATGCTCGACATGTCCAGGCCCGTGCCGTAGAGCGCGGTGGTGCCGGTGGACATCCCGCCGATCACCGCGATCAGGCACACCGGCAGGAAGAACCAGCCCGGCGAGATCGCCAGCAGCCCGCCCACATAGTTGTTGGCCTCGATGTACTGCGGCGCCTGGCTCGCCACCAGGGTGGCGGTGCGCAGGCCGAACAGGAACGGGATCAAGGTCGCGGCCTGCGCCGCGATCACCGCCAGCATGATGCGCCGCTTGGGCGTTTCACGCGGGATGTAGCGCGACCAGTCTCCGAGGAATGCGCCGAACGACACGGGGTTGCTCATCGCCAGCAACGCCGCACCCACGAACGCTGCCCAGAACCCCGGCTGGCCGAGCGCTGTGCTGCCGGCAAAGCCTGCGTCGAACGGCCCGGCAAAGGCGGCGATGCCCAGCAAGAACAGCAGGCTCGACGCCCACACCGCGATCTTGTTCACCCACAGCATGAAGCGAAAGCCGACGATGCACACCAGCAACACCAGCACCGCGAACAGCCCGTAGGCCAGGCCCAGGCTGGTGTCGTTTTCCGGCAGGCCAACAAGGCGCTGGGCGCCGCCCACCAGGGCGTCGCCCGAGCTCCAGACCGAAAGCGAGAAGAACGCCACGGCGGTGAGCAGCGACAGGAACGAGCCGACGATGCGCCCGTGCACGCCGAAATGCGCTCCTGAGGACACCGCGTTGTTGGTGCCGTTGAGTGCGCCGAACAGCCCCATCGGCGCAAGGATCAAGGCGCCGGTGAACACGCCGAGGATGATCGACCATAGCCCGGCCTGGAACGACAGCCCGAACAGCACTGGGAAGCTGCCCAGCACGGCAGTGGAAAAGGTATTGGCGCCGCCGAAGATCAGCCGGAACAGATCCAGCGGCGAGGCGTCGCGCTGGCTGGCGGGGATCTGCTCGACCCCGAAGGTTTCGATACGCGAGGAGTGGCTCATGGTTGCTCCGTTGCCTGTCACGGTTGTTTTTATTCAGTGCTTGGCAGTGCGGCAAAGCCGCGAAGTACAGCGCTTTCGTTGTTATAGGGATGCAAGTGGGCGGCTTGCTGTTACACGTCGCCCGGCAAGCCGGCCTCCCACGGCGCCGCCGCTGAGACAAGTGGGGGGCTAGCCGTCGCCCGGCAAGCCGGCCTCCCACGGCGCCGTCGCTGAGACAAGTGGGGGGGGGCTAGCCGTCGCCCGGCAAGCCGGCCTCCCACGGCGCCGTCGCTGAGACAAGTGGGAGGGCGGCTGGCCGCGCGACTGCCCCACCTCTCAACCAGCGGGCACCCCCGACAGATGCTCATGAAACGCCAACCAGTGCCCACCCTCCCGGCGAAACACGATAGTTTCACGTTCCTGCAACTGATGTTCCTCGCCCGCTACCCTCAGGTGCGTCTCGACACGGTGGGTAAACGCCGCCACCTCGCCATGCACCAAGGCCCGCCCGTCGCTGGAACGGCAGCCCAGCACCTGGAACCCATCGGCCTCCCACTCCCGCCACAGCGCTTGGTAAGCCTCACGGCTGCCCAGCGCTTGCGGTGTGCTGTGAAAAATGAAGGTCGCGTCGCTGCTGAAGCAGGCGAAATAACCGTCGCTGTCATGCGTGCCAAAGGCCCGCACCAGCTCGGCCGCTGCCTTGAGCACTTCGTCTTCGCGGCTCATCGGCGCAGCACTCCGGGCAACACGCAGAGCATTTCATACAGCAGGTTCGCCCCCAGCAACGCGGTGTTGCCGCTGGTGTCATGGGTGGCGACACTTCCACCAGGTCACAGCCCACCAGGTCCAGGCCCTGGCAGCCACGGATGATCTCCAGCGCCTGGATGGTGGTGAGCCCACCCACCTCCGGTGTGCCGGTGCCGGGTGCCCAGGCCGGGTCGATGCCGTCGATGTCGAACGAGAGGTACACCGGCCCGCCGCCGACCTGCTCACGCACCTCGGCCATCGAAGGTGCCAGCGAGCGGTGCCAGCGCTCTTCGGCCTGCACCACGCGAAAGCCCTGCTTGCGGCTCCAGTTGAAGTCCTCGCTGGTGTAGCCCTGCGCCCGCAGGCCGATCTGCACCACGCGCTGGCTGTCGAGCAGCCCTTCTTCCTGCGCACGGCGGAAGGTGGTGCCGTGGGCAATCTTCTCGCCGAACATGTGATCGTTCACGTCGGCATGGGCATCGATGTGCACCAGCCCGACCTTGCCGTGCCTTTTCTTGATGGCGCGCAGGATAGGCAGGGTGAGGGTGTGGTCGCCGCCCAGGGTCAGCGGGGTGATGCCGTGCGCCAGGATGCGGTCGTACTCGGCCTCGATGATGCGCACGGCCTCGGCAAGGTTGAAGGTGTTGATCGGCACATCGCCGATGTCGGCCACGTTCAGCGAGTCGAAGGGCGCGGCGCCGGTGGCCATGTTGTAGGGGCGGATCATCACCGACTCGGCGCGGATCTGCCGGGGGCCGAAGCGGGTGCCGGAGCGCAGCGAGGTGCCGATGTCCAGGGGGATGCCGATGAAGGCGGCGTCGAGTGCGGCGAGCCCTTCAGGCGTTTGCACATGGGGCAGGCGCAGCATGGTGGCGATGCCGCCGAAACGGGGCATTTCGTTGCCGCCCAGGGGCTGGTGGAAAGTGTTGTCCACGGTCGGGCCTCAGCGTGTTATGGGTTTTGTCGGCCGATTGTGGGCAGCGCTGCGTCAGGGAAAATCCCCCACGGCAAATAATCAGTTCAGAGATTTCTAAACTATCGGCGTACACTTCCAAGCCTGTTCTCTTACGCTTACGCCCTGCCATGGCCAGCCCAACGCCCGACCTCAAGCTGCTGCGCATCTTCGCAACCGTGGTGCGCCACCAGGGTTTCGCCGCCGCCCAGCAGTCGCTCAACCTCTCTACATCGGCTATCAGCACCTACATGAGCCAGCTCGAAAGCCAGCTCGGCATCGTGCTCTGCCACCGCGGCCGCGGCGGCTTCCGGCTCACCAGCAAGGGCGAACTATTCCATCAGGAAACCCAGCGCCTGCTTGCCGAACTCGAAAGCTTCGAGCGCTACAGCGCCGCGCTCAAAGGGGAGCTGCGCGGCACGCTGAACCTGGGCGTGCTCGACTCCACCGTCAGCGACCCGGCGCTGCCGCTCGCCGAAGTGATCGGCGCCTACAGCCAGGAACACCCCGCCGTGCACCTGCACCTAGCGGTGCTCAGCCCCGCCGAGCTGCAACTGGGCCTGCTCGAAAACCGCCTCGACCTCGCCATCGGCGCCTTCTCCGTGCGCACCAACGGCCTGCACTACCAGCCGCTGTACCGCGAACAGCACTGGCTGTATTGCAGCGACCGCCACCCGCTGTTCAGCGAGCGCGGCATCCCGGCGGAAGTCATCACCCAGCAACGCATGGTCGGGCGCGGCTACTGGACCCAGGCCGAGCTCGCCCGCCACGGCTTTCGCCACAGCGCCGCGACGGTGGAATCGATGGAGGCGCAGCTGATTCTCGTGCTCTCCGGCGCTTACATTGGCTACCTGCCGGAGCACCATGCACAGCAGTGGGTGGAGCGGGGGCGGCTGAAGGTGCTGCTGCCCGGCACGTTCGGGTACCAGGCGCCTTTCGCTTTGGCGCTGCGCCGCGGGCGGGCGCGGGAGCCGTTGATTCAGAGTTTCAGGGATCGGTTGAAGGCGGAGTTGGGGTAGGGGGCGTGGCGAAAGGTGGAAGTAATGAAACAGCCACGCAGGTAAAAAAGCCATTTCAGCTTACAGAACAATCAGCTCTTCTTTGTAATACCCAACCGGCCAGTGGCCGGCATGGTAGATGTCGACTATGCGCTCCCAGATATCATTCAGGGCCTTATTCGGTGCATGTTCACGGCGGTTGAAAATGATAGCTGGGAATCTGGCCAATAAAACGATGCCTGCATACTCGGCCGTGGCAGTTTAAGAACCTTTGGGCACACAAGGCCAGACAGAAATTCAAAGCTTAAAAGGTTCGCAGATCGAATTGCATCCGCCTTGTGATGCTGTCAAGGAAAGCTCCAGTGTTGTTCCATTCCTTTTGAATTTGACACAATGGCTTCCAGGTGAGAATTGCAATATTTGCCCCTGAATCGATGGCGTCCCGTCAGGCTCCAGGCCGCCTCCTGTAGTGTCCTCGCCAGCACCTATGAATACCTGCCCAGACGGAAAGTTCAGGTACAGTGATCCGTCTGCTTTTTCTACATCTTGCACAATTTTTATAAGGTACTCACCGTCCTGGCCAATACCCAGAAACGCTATGTTGCCAAGATTGGTTTCCAGCATTTCATCTTGCGAGATACTCCACCAGTCAGGAGCATCGGCGATTCTATGCCTTATCGCTTCCAAATCAAAGATCACGATGGTCGCGGTGTCGGTTATCACTGAAAATGTGCGAGTCATTTTAAGTACTCTGATCAAAGAGGAATTGTGTAAAAAAAGATATTATCTATAAAAAAGCACTGCACCTGGTTATCAATTCATTCGATTCTCTTTCCGTCAATCCATAAGCCGCGGTTCAGATAAAGAACGCCCCGCTTTACAAACGCGCAACCCACCAGCTCATTATTTACAATGACACACTCTCCAGACAGCGAGTCGTCTTTCAAAGGTAGCACTGTAGCCCTCTCGCTATTTGAGATTGACGATAAATTTTCAACCAGCTCTACCAGCCCCAACGGCTGATCTTCGGAGCCAGCGAGACTTATCATTCTTCTTTGATATGTGCTCAACAAAAATGCGATTGCTTCATCATGCGGGGCTCCCGCCTGAGTTTTTCCGGACATAAGGATCGACTTCAACCCGGGAAATTTCGAGTCACCGCCCGCTGAGAGTACCGTGTTGAGATGCTTTAGATAATCCATGGTTCTATTCATCCTGTCAGCGATATCCCGCATTAGCAGTCGAGTAAAAGCGAAAAAGCCAGATGCGTGCTTATTCTTAACCCTACAAGGCCGATGGCGCCCAATGACCATTTTCATCCAGGCGCTGCTTTTCCTTTATTAGCCACGTTTCATTGTGGCGAAACATCGTAAACCTGAAGTGGCTTTTGAAACCAGCACTTTGTTTGACTAAAAACACTGGCTCATTTTCTTTTTCTACCTCAACGTGATCCCTCTCGGGATCATAGGTGGGAGGAAGGGTGCTCCCTAGATCGACCAATCTATTCCTGTTCACGCCGTGGTGTATGGAATACTGGTCAAAAATAGCCAGAAGCTTCGCTGCGTATCTATCTCTTATGATTCCTATATCGGAGCCGGGCTCATCGGCTTCATCCTGGGCACTGCAGAACTCGATTTCCCAAACGCTCATGGCTGCCATGAAACTCATCAAGGTCTCGTACGCTTCTCTGTTCATAGCCCTTCCTGTTTAAAAGCGCCCTGGCATCAAACACTATCATCTCATTGACGTTCCTCAGCAACTGAGGATCTATTACCATGGAGAATAGCGTTCATCAGGAAGGGCCGTTTCCCGACAGTTGCTGGAGGTAGCTTTGAACAAGCTCAAACCCAGCCACTGCCATCACGTTATATTTTTTTGCCTTGATTTTGTCCAGGTTTCCCAGAAGCACGTCATCACAGTACAGGTTATAGGAAACTCTGAAATACCTGAACGTGAGCTTGGTCGGCGTGAGTGGTACATGCCCGACAATAACCCACTCACCACTGTTCAGTTTTTCTGTGGAAGTGAATATCAGCTGCTCCCGACCTCTGGCGTTTTCAAACTGTAGATAATCCCGTTCGATCAACTCAAGTTCAAGGTCGCTGGATGAAATTTGCATCACGCCGAAAGAAAATATCTTCTTGAACCGGTCTTTGAATACACTGACGATTTGGCACAGTGCAAAGCCACCTGCGGTAATGGGCAGAAGAAATAAATCACCAGGCTCGAATTTATGCTTCATGTTCCCTCCCTCATAGTTCTCATCGCTTATTTCCTGGGTGTGGTGAGATATATGGAAATCTGCGGCGCTGCGACGCTTCGCAATACACCCTGCGCACTCAAGTATTCATGGCCTCATACGTCCAGTATCGCCTGCCGTACGGTTGCACTAAAAAACGCTTCGAAACTGTCATAGGCCAGGACTTTCAATTTATCTCGCTTGAAAGAAAGCCCGGTTTCAACAACCGCAGGCTTTCCCGAAGAACCGAGCGAATGGGTGTCGATTGAATAAATCGGGCCATAGCCGGATGACTTTACGACAATCATTCCGGCGTCAGCATCACCTTGGCTCCTGGCAGTTTCGGTAGCAAAATATACGCAGGGGGCCTCATCGGGCTTTAAACCACTCTGGGTGATTCCATAAAAAGTCTCACCACCAAAAGACAATGCACCGAACCTTCTTAAAAAAATTTTATAATCTTCGGGAAAATTGACTTTCAGTGCATTTTCGAATTCCGTTATAGCCTCATCACTGCAGCCCCCGGCGAATGCAGGGTCGTCTTGACTAGCAGCCATCTCATGTTTCAAAACATCGACATAGCTCATGAATTAATCTCAGAAGGTCAGTTCTTAATTTGCCTTCCAGGCTCTGCATGAAGTAAGCAAGCAGCACCTGTAGGCCCGCAGCCATGCTGCGCGATGTCCTCATCAAAGCCAATGAAATCGCTGGATTTGTCGCCATCATCGCGCAGCTTAGCTGCGCTCCTGCGTAAGCTTGACATTTCCGTACAGAACCTAACAGCGGGCGTGGCAAAAGCGCTGCGCAGGCGCAGGGTCGGCACCGGGCCGCTCTCGGCCAGATCGTGTCCCGGGAAGTGGTGTAATTGAACCAACCGAAGCCGCCCGGTGAGTGAATGCGGATGGTCATCGTGGCTCTTGGCTAAGGGTGAGTCACGCCACTACTTGGGACACGATCAATCGCGGCTTCTATCAGCAAGCAACCATTCGCATCATATGCGAGGCTTCCTGCGTGGTCCGTACGGGTGAACCTTGCCTGCTATCGTGACCGGTTTTTTTCAGAGCCAAGGTAACTCACGGCGCGGTGGTGGACTCACGGTCGATGTCCTCGGGCCACTTCACCTTCGGCGCCCAGCGGCGGAGGGGGCTGTACCAGACGAGTTCGTTCGGGTCGCGTGGGGGGTCGAAGGGGGAGGGCTTCGGGGCCTTTTTCCATGTAGGTGTGGATGTAGAGCCACGGGTCTTCGGATGCGTTGTTGTAAGTCATGCGAAATCGATCGATGACTTCGTTCGTGCCGGGTTTGACGATTGAGAGAGTGATGCCATATTGGTGATTAGACCCTGAGCTGTAATAGAAAAACTCTGCACGAACTTGTGACCAGTCGTAGACGGCGGTTTCGATGGGCCAAGGGCTGAATGGGGCTGTCCAGTGAGGTTTGAAGTTATAGGCGTAGATTTTTTGGCGTGCACGATTGAAGCGAATGGGTTCGTTTAGTGGTGTACTCAGATCTATTCTTAGTAGGGGTATCGATAAAGCTATGATCAGTGCAGATAATAAAAAAAGATAATACCCTCTTCCCGTTCGAGCATTCGCCAGTCCACGATCATAGAGTATATCAGCCAAGGCATGAATATTAGTGTCGGCAGCGAGCACACTGTAGCCCCGCCCCTGTAGAGCACGCTAACTCTCGAGACCTCGATCAAGGTCTGGTTTCCCATATTGAAATCGCCCCGGTATCGGAACTCACATTCTGTGGTGTGACTGCACTCGTCAGGAGAAATTAGATCTTTCTTCCAGCCTTTGCAGGGTGGTATCAACTGAGGGGATGGCCGAGGGGGACGTCTGCGAAGTGAACTCATGAATTCTTCTGTTTTGGAATTTATGACTGGTTGAGTTTTTATATAATTTAGGTAGATCGACATTTTAAAGTGAGCCAATTTTTTTAATTAGCTGTGCTGGGTTTTTTTTCTCGCGCATGCACCCCGTTAACCTGTCTAAGATAAAACCACAATGGTTAACGCCACTGAATGGGTTCTTTTCTGAAATTCGTACATGCAACGATCAGTATCAGTGTTTTCAGGGCGCAGTTGTGGACTCACGGTCGATGTCCTCGGGCCACTTCACCTTGGGCGCCCAGCGGCGGAGGGGGCTGTACCAGACGAGTTCGTTCGGGTCGCGTGGGGTGTCGAAGGGTGGGAGGGCGTCGGGGCCTTTTTCCATGTAGGTGTGGATGTAGAGCCACGGGTCTTCGCAAAGCGTTTCGTAGTTCAAGGGAAAGCGGTCGATGACTTCGTTTGTGCCGGGTTTGACGATTGAGAGCATCGTGCCGCACCTATGATTAGTCCCGGACCCGCGTGACCAGAGCTCTGCTCTGACTTGTGACCACTCGTAGACCTCGATTTCAACAGGCCATGAACACCAAGGATTCCACCCGCAGGGTTTGAAGTTGTACGCATAGACTTTTTGACGAGCGCGATTGAACCGAATGGGTTCGTTTCGGGGAGCACTGAAATCCAGTCGGTATGCAATCATGACTGTGAAACTCATCACCACGATGGAGAGCATGTCAATAGTCAGCGGAATGATGCTCGGCGAAAGGAGGTGACGGTAAATCATTTGCGCTTCAAGAAAGCAAGTTGGCAGCATCAACAGTATTAGCAGTACGCCAAAGCCGCGAACAGAAAAGCTATGTCTTGGGACCTCAACGTATATGCCATTTCTATAAAGAGGGTATTCCGCATTTTCCGGCGTGCTTCGAGTAATGGCTCCCGGTGCAGCCAGATCAGCTTTCCAACCTTTACAGGGAGGCAGCAGGGTTGGAGTGTTTACGGTCGTGTCAGGCTGTCGGGAAAACATGAAATTCGCTACTCGATGTGATGGTAAGTGGCTGTGAGCTGGATCTGGTATCTGGCCAAAATATAACCACGATCTCCACGAATTTTAAAAGGTGCCTTTTTCTTAATAATATCCCACCTTCTATGACCAGTAATCGTTCTTCGAAGATCTCCTGCTGCCTTTCGATTCTATGTTTACTTTGATCCAGGTCGGCTACTTCGCTTGCATCACTGAGCACGAATTTCCCCTGGTATTCTGATCTGGCTATCAATATCCGAGGACCGCTCCGGTGCCATTGTCGTAAATTTCGAAAGAGTACCGTGAAGTTGTTTGGCTGTAATTAGGCAGTTTTATCCTGTAGCTCAGGATGTCCCGGTTGGAGAATTCAGGGCCGCCCCCACAGCAGGCAGCGGCCTCGTTTTTCTGAAACACCTTCACTGATGAAAGTGGATTGCTTGAACGTATACGCGGCTGCACCTATATAGGCCACATTGAGCTCGTTCACTGATAGCGCTGATTGTTCAGCGGTCAGCCACACCCTATTAGTTGCAGGTAATCCCCAAAGGCATTTTCTTGCCCACATTTCCATTGGCGAGGACTGCTGGGATTTCGCGTAAGAGACCAAGACGTAGGTAGTTAAAGCGATGAGCAACCCTATTCCCAGCCAGCCAAGTAAAAGTCCGCCGGCATAGGCTGCATAAACCAAAGACCCTGTTGAGGCGAAAGCTGTAAAACTTGCAATTCTATATACTCCAGCAGCTTTATCATCCCCCACCAGTGCAAGCCGATTTGCTGCAATGCGATATTGTGTCCCATCCATTAATCCAGCGAGAGCAGCCACAATGCTTCCACCTTTGACGAGTCCCTTACCTACGACCAATGCATCTTTTCCCCGGATACTTATCCACTGAGGCCGAGCCACCTGCACCGCAAACCCCGCCGCCTCAACTCCCATCCCGATCACCCCAAAGGTCGCCGACCCCACCGCCGCCAACGCCTCTGCCCGTTCATCACTGGCAACCTCCAATAGCGCTTTGTACATTACGCAGCAAACTGTCCTGCTGAAACCACAACCCACCCAGGCTCAGCAGCATCGGCGCGGTCCCAGGCTTGTATCCTTTCACTGCATCCTGCAAGTCCCACAGCGCATTCCTGGCCAGCAACTGCGCCACAGAGGCGTTGATCTTCAGCTCCTGCACGCTGTTCGCCAGGCCACTTTGCAACCCGCCCAACCCAATACCGATGGCACGCACATTGGCCATTGCTCCGTTACGCGCGAGCTCGCCCGCCTGGGCAAGCCGTGCCTTCAGCGCGCCAGCACTTTCCAGCGTCCAGAGGGTGACGGTGATCAGCTTCTCGCTGCGGGTTGAGATGGCAGCGGTGAATGCGGCGTTCATGACTGTTGCGCGTACTTTCGCCTGGCCCGGTTTGCGCAGGTTGTCGTCCAGCGTCTTGATGAAGGCTTCGGTGCGGGTGCGCAGGGTGTTGTTGAGCAACTTCAGGTATTCGCCAACCGTGAGTTGCACCGTCATGGGCGTGAAGTACAGGCCTGCATAGCGCAGCATGGCGATGCTGTGGAGATGGCCGACCAGCGCCCGTGCCTGCTGGCTGAGCCGGGGGCCGAGGGTGTGCTGGGCGTTATTGGCGGCGGCGAGCAGTTGGGCGCTGGCGTTCTGCACTGCCTCGGTCATCAGCTTCTTGCCGTCATCGCTGGTGATCAGGCTTTTGACGAAGTCGTACACCTTATACAGGTCATCGCCAGCCAGGCCGGTTTTCACCAGATCGAGCAGCGCTTCATGCTTGGCGACCAAGCCTTGGTAGAACAAGCTATCGGTGTCTTCGAGCAGGCGTTTCCATAGTGCCTGGGTCGGCCCCAGTGGCTGATCTTCAACGGATAGCCGCTCGGTCGGGCCGCCACCCAGCACGGCTGATACCATCTGGATGAAACCTTGAATCGACAGCGGGCAGTCGGCGCTGTAATCGTGCTTGGTGATCAGCGTGAATAGAGGATCGGCGCTGTGTTGGGCGTAAAGCGCACTCAACGCGTCGACGCTCTTTTGCCAGCGATCGAGCTCGCTCTGGTAAGCCGTTTCGAATGCCGCTCGGGCACTTTCGTCATAGCGTTCATCGAGCCGGGCCAGCGCCTCCTCGCGATGCTCTGCGGTGACCGCAGCGGCGTTCACTGGTGGCAGGATGACTTTATCGCCGGCATAGCCGCTGTTCCATTTCTCGCGACGCGCACGCTCCTCTTCGACCGCCTCCTCCGCCTGCGCCTCGGCGCTGCGCTCATAGGCCGCGCGCAGGCCGAGCAACGTTTGCGAGGTGAAGCATTCGAAGCGCCGCTGCGGCTCGGCCCGCCATTGCTGCATGGCCTCGAACCGCGCCAGGCGCTGGGCGTTGAGCTCTTGCAGCACGCCGACCGGGTCGTCGAGGGTGAGCGCCAGCACGCCTTGCGGCAGTTTTTCGCGCTCGGTCAGTGTCTGGATGTAGGCCTGAAATACATGGGGCAGTTTCCAGCGCGAGCAGAAGCCGTGAGTGCTGGCGAATTTATCAAGCTGTCGGGTTGCAAATTCCAGCACCGAATCCAGGCCCATGTGCTTAGCCGCCATGGCGATGCCAAGCTGCGCCGGCTGTTCGCGGGCGACCGCAAGGTCCACTTTCCGAAAGCGCGCCCCTAGCGGCGACCCGCCTTGCACGGCCTTTTTATGAAGATCAAGCACCTCACCCGGCCAAGGGTCGTTGGCGAAAGCCAGCCAGGCCTTGCTGTAGCGGGCGGTGTCGATATTGATGAAGGAGGCAGGAAGCTGGTGATTGTTACGGATGCACTGCTCGGTGACCGGCGCCGGCGGGGCGAGCGGCATCTGCAACGGCACGAACTGCCGCAACAGGCCTTGCTCGGTCACCTCGTAGGCCTGCCATACCCGGGCGTCGAGCAGGACGTACAGGTAACCCTGTCGCAGTGTGCGCAACTGGCCCAATTGCGCTGTGGTTACATCGGCGTCGATATCACCGGCCGGCGTGGCAAAGGCACTGCGCAGCGGCAGGATCGGCAAGCCAGCACGCTGGCAGGTGGCGCAACGGCCCACCGGCACCGGGTCGTTCTCGGCCAGGAGGATTTCGAGGGGTGAGTGCTGCTTCATGGTGGGGGAACCCGTTCCGGCTGCTCGGGAAGCGCATGGGAGCATGCCGGGAACGGGCGGTTGAATAGGCGAAGCTCTGGAACCCGCTTCGCTCACGCGGGCCTTACAGCCGTTTGGCGAACTGCTCCACGGCGCCGACCACCTCGCGTGCGCCGTTCTGGATCTCGACGATCACCGAGCCCGCCTGGCGCGCCAGCCCCAGGCCCTGTTCGGCCTGGGCGCGGCTGCCGCCCATGTTCTGCACCGCATCGTTGACCAGCGTCTGGTTTTTCTGCACCACGCTGACGATGTCGTCGGTCGCGGTGCTGGTGCGCGCTGCCAGCTGGCGCACTTCATCGGCCACCACCGCAAAGCCCCGGCCTTGCTCGCCGGCCCGCGCCGCTTCGATGGCCGCGTTGAGCGCCAGCAGGTTGGTTTGCTGGGCGATGCCGCCGATGGTCTGCACGATGGAGCTGATCAGCAGCGATTGCTCACCCAACGCTTCGATGCCGACCGCAGCCGAGGTCATCTGCTCGACAATGGTGTTCATGGTCGAGACGGTTTCATGCACCACCTGCGCGCCCCGATTGGCCACCGAATCGGTGCGCTGGGAAATCTCGTAGGCGGTGCGCGCCGCAGAGCTCACTTCCTGCTCACGCTGCACCTGCTCGGTCACGGGTGTGGCGAACTTAACCACCTTGGCCAGCTTCTTGTTCACGTCATAGACCGGGTTGTAGGAAGCCTCCAGCCATACCTCGTGGCCGCGCGAGTCGATGCGCTTGAAGCGGTCGGCCACGAAGCGCCCGGCGTTGAGGGTTTCCCAGAACTGCTTCATAGGCAGGCGCCGCCACGTCTTCGGTGGTGCAGAACATGCTGTGGTGTTTGCCGACGATCTGCCCCAGCGCGTAACCCATGGCGTCGAGAAAATGCGTGTTGGCCCACAGCACTCGGCCGTCGAGGCTGAATTCGATCACTGCGGTGGAGCGCTGCAGGGCATTGAGCAACGCGGCATTTTCCTCGGCTTTATCCAGCGCGGCCGTAGCGTCCGAACCGTAAGCGACCATAGCGATGACCTTGCCCTGCTCGTCGAACTGCGGCACCCAGGTCGCGCGCATCCAGGCGAGGGTGCCGTCGGCTTTTATAAAGCGGTAGTCATCGCTCACGCTGGTGCCGTTCTTCATGGCCTGGATGAAGTTCTTGTAGCAGTTGAGCTCTTTGACATAAGCGGGCGTGAAATTGCCCAGCGGCTTGCCTACCACGGCGTTTTCGGTGTTGCCCAGCAAGGCGATGAAATTGGCGTTGGCGGCCTTGATGACCATGTCACGGTCCAGCGTCACGCTGATCATTGCCCCGTCCAACTGGCTTCTCAGGCTCCGGAGCGCGTTCAACTCCAACTGCTGTTGCTGCAGTTTGTTTTTAAGTTTGCTGTTGAACATGGGGCACTCATCCAAGGAGTCGGTTAACACGATATCGAACCGGCCCGCAAAACCTTGAGGGCCGGCACCAGCGGCGCAATGCCGCGCCGGCGCCTTGAGCTTAGTTACCGATCATGTCAGCAGCGCGTTGAGTCGCTTCGGTGGTGCGCGTGGCCAGCTTGCGCACTTCATCGGCCACTACAGCAAAGCCCCGGCCTGCGCTCCCGGCCCGCGCCGCTTCGATAGCGGCGTTGAGCGCCAGCAGGTTGGTTTGCGCCGCGATGCCCTGGATGGAGCCGACGATCTCGGTCACCTTGCGCAGGTTGTCTTCCATTTCCCGATGCTGGGCCTGTTGCGCCTGGCGCAGTTCGTTCTGCTCGTGCACCGCGTGGATATCGGTGAGCGCGCCCACCACGCGCAGGGGTGCGCCGTCGGGGCGGCGGCGGGTCTGGCCACGGGCGCGGAACCAGCGGTATTCGCCGCTCTTGAGCTTGAGCCGGTAGGTGATGTCGAAGGCGGTCTGGCCGCTGCGGTCGTTCAGGTGCGCGCCGAAGGCCTCGATGCTGCGCTGTTTGTCTTCGGGGTGTAGGCGCGAGGCCCAGCTGTCGAGCACATCGGGGAATTCCTCGACGGTCTCGAAGCCCAGCAAGCGGCGGAACTGCGGCGACCACCAGAAGGGGTTGTTCGGGTTCACCGGGTCGCCAGCGATCACTTCCATGTCCCACAGCCCGTCGTTGAGCATTTCGCGGGCCAGCTCGAAGCGCGTCAGGGTCACGTCCAGTTCTGCGTCGCGCAGGCGCTGGTCGTGAATGTCGCGCAGCGAGCCGGCCACCCGCAGCGGCGTGCCCTGGGCATCGCGCAGGGTTTCGCCGGTGGCACGGAACCAGCGGTATTCGCCGGTTTTGGTCGCCAGCCGGTATTCGATGTCGTAGGGCGTGCGCGCGCTGCGGTCGTTGAGATGGCGGGCAAAGGCGTCCAGGGTCGGCTTGCTGTCTTCAGGGTGCAGGCGGTTGGCCCAGCTGCCGAGCTGGTTGGGGAAGTCGCTCTCGTCGCGAAAGCCCAGCAGGCTGCGCAACTGGTCGGACCACCAGAAGGCGTTTTTCGGGTTCACCGGGTCGCCGGCGACCACTTCATGTCCCACAACCCTTCGCTGGTGGCGCGGTTGACCAGGTTGAAGCGGGTTTCCAGCTCCAGTGCATAGGCTTCGCGCTCGGCCAGGCGTGCGGAAAGGTCCTGCAGCTCGCCTTGCACCTCAGCCAGGTTGGACTGCAAGGCCTGATGGCGCTCGCTCGCGCCTTTGATGGCATCGCTCAGGCGTTTGAGCAGGGGAAAGGTAGGCGTAGTGGCGTTCGGCTCAGCCGGCGCGTCGAACCGCTCCAAAGCGGCAGAGGCAATCGGCAGCCAGCGGACAATAGCGAAATGGTTGAAAAGGGACACGCTGGCAGCCTCCACAGCGTAAGAAGAGAAACGGCCAGCCGGGTCGGCAGAGCCTGAATGTCGGCGCCAGATCAATGACGGATGGCGGCCAGTCGCCATCAGATAAGGCGCAAGGCATTTAGTTCTCTGGCCTGAGCAATCTTCCCGGCGATTTGGACGAGCGTGAGGAGGAGGCGGGGAAAAAATGAGATTTATCTGAAGGTATCCATCATGCATTGATGTGAAATACAATCGATCTCATTAACGTCTTTGCAGGTGCCGACCATGCTCGAACGCGCCAATTCCGATGCGCAAGCGTTCCATCACCTTTACCAGGGCAACCGAAGCTGGCTGGAGCAATGGCTCAGCCGCCGCCTGAGCAGCCGACACGATGCCGCCGACCTGAGCCAGGACACCTTCATGAAAGTGCTCGCCGGCTCCCAGCGCATTGCCGACCTTAAAGAGCCGCGCGCGTACTTGCTGACCATCGGCAAGCGGTTGCTGGTGAATTTCCACAAGCGCAACAGCCTGGAAAAAGCCTACCTAGACGCCCTGGAGCACCTGCCGCCGGCCTGCGCGCCGTCGCCAGAGCACCGTTGGCAGGTGCTGCAAACCCTGCACGCCCTTGACGAGCTGCTCGACGGCCTGCCCGACCGCGCGCGCAGCGCCTTTTTGCTGAGCCAGCTCGAAGGGCTGGGCTACCGCGACATCGCCGAGCGCCTGGGCGTGACCGAGCGCAGCGTCAAACGCTACATGGCGCTGGCCTATGAACACTGCCTGCTGGTGGAGCTGTGCTGAACCCCGCCCCGAGCGATGACGCCCGCCGCGTGGCCCGGGCAGCCGCCCGCTGGCTGGTGCGGGTGGAGGCCGGCGAGCTCAGCGAGCGCGACCTTGCCAGCCTGCAACGCTGGCGCCAGGCCTGCGAAACCCATGAGCGCGCCTGGCACAACGCCCAGGCGCTCAAAGGCCGCTTCGCCAACCTGCCGCCGGCGCTGGCCATGGCCACCCTCGACCGCCCACGGCAAAGCCGCCGGCAGCTGCTCAAAGGTGTGCTGGGGCTGGCCGTGGCGGCCCCGGCCGGCTGGCTTGCACTGCGCGAGCTGCCCGTGGCGGCCTGGCGCGCAGACCTCTCCACCGGCACGGGTGAACGCCGCACGCTCACGCTGGCAGACGGCAGCGAGCTGCAACTGAACACCGGCACCGCCGTGAACCTCGACCAGGCCCGCCGCCGCGTGAAGTTGATCCGTGGCGAAATCGCCCTGCGCCTGGCCAGCGCCCAGCCGTTCTTGATCGACACCGCCCACGGGGTGTGCAGCCTGCGCGGCGGTGAAATCAACGTGCGCCAGGATGAGCAGGCCTGCCAGTTCTCGGTGTACAGCGGCGCTGCCGACCTGACGCCGATGCGCTACAGCGCCCTGGCTTTGCGTGGTGGCCAGCGGGTGAGGGTGAGCGATCGCGGCGTGGAGCCGATCAGCCAGTTCGACCCCAGACAGCTCGGCTGGCGCGACGGCGTGCTGGTGGCCATCGACCAGCCGCTGGGTGATGTGCTGCGTGACCTGGACCGCTACCGCCCCGGCGTATTGCGCTGGGCGCCGCAGCTCGAAACCCTGCGCGTGACCGGCAGCTTCCGCCTGGCCGACCCCGACCAGGTGCTCACCGTGCTGGCCGCCACCTTGCCGCTGGAGGTGCAGTGGCGCACCCGCTACTGGGCCACTCTGGTGCCCCGGCAGAAAGCCGTGTGATCTTTATTGAAAAAGATGCGCCCGGCCTGTCCCCTTTTCCGGCTCGCTTGTCATTGGAGGTAAATCACTTTGAAGAGAGCCCGCCAATGCCTCCATCACACCGCCAGCGAGCCCGTTCACGCGGCCGGCTGACGTCCTCGTTCTGCGGCCCCACCCTTTGCTTGAGCATGTTGTTCGCAGCCGGCACCTTCTCAACTGCGGCCTGGGCCGAGAACCGCGCCTACAACGTGCCGGCCGGTGAGCTGGCCAATGCCTTGACCGGCTTCGCCAGCCAGGCCGGGGTGAGCCTGTCGGTCGACCCGAGCCTGGTCAGCGGCCGGCGCAGCGCCGGGCTCAATGGTGACTACAGCGTCGAAGGCGGCTTTGCCCAACTGCTTGCCGGCAGCGGTCTGCAGCTGCGGCCAGTCGCGGAGGGGGCGTATACCGTGGTGGTGGCGCCGCAGAGCGACGCGATGGAAATCGCACCGGTGAACATCACCGGCACCCACACCTCGTTCGCCGACGACGAAGGCGAGGCCTACGCCGGTGGCCAGGTGGCGCGCCGCAGCTCGCAGGGGCTGTTGGGCTCGCGGGACTTCATGGACACGCCGTTCAGCGTGACCACCTACACCAGCGCCGCCGCGAAAAACCAGCAGGCCCGCACCCTCGGCGACATGGTCGCCAGCGACCCGGCCGTGCGCGCCACCAACCCCGCTGGCGGGCGCTTCGAGCAGTTCACCATTCGCGGCTTCAGCCTGTTCAACACCGATGTGGCCTACAACGGCCTCTACGGCCTGCTGCCCACCTATTCGATCGACATGGAGATGGCCGACCGCGTCGACATCTTCCGCGGCCCCACTCAGCTGATCAACGGCATCTCGCCGCGTGGCAGCGTCGGCGGTGGCATCAACGTGGTGCCCAAGCGCGCCACCGACAAGCCCATCACCGAATTCACCGGCAGCTATGCCTCCAACACCCAGGTGGGTGGCGCCGTGGACATCGGCCGGCGTTTCGGCCCGGACAACCAGTACGGCCTGCGCTTCAACGGCGTGAAGCAGTCTGGCGACACCGAGTGGGACCACCAGAACGTCGATCGCCAGATGGCCGTGCTGGGCCTGGACTTCCGCGGTGATCGCATGCGCCTGTCCACCGACATCGGCCACACCGAGCGCGACACCGATGCCCCGCAAGAGCGGGTGAGCGTCGCCCAGAATGCACCCGTGCCCTCGGCCAAGGACGTGCGCCACAACTACGCCCAGCCCTGGACCAAGGGCCGCACCAACGACACCTTCGGTGCCGTGAACGGCGAGTATGACGTCAGCGATTCGGTGATGGTCTACGGCGGCGTGGGCGCGCGCAGAAGCGACCACGACTTCCTGCGCCACAACGTGCAAGTCACCAACGCGGCCGGCGACTTCACCGTGCAGCCGCGCGACTTCACCCGTGACGAAAACGTGCGCACCGCCACCGCCGGCGTGCGCAACTGGTTCAGCACCGGCCCTGTGAGCCACGAGGTGAACCTGGCCGCCAGCTACTTCTACATGGACTACACCAACGGCGGCGCGCGTTACGCCACTGGCAGGAGCAACCTCTACAACCCGGTGGACCTGCCTGACCCGACCACGCCAATCCGGCAGGATGCCGAGGTGTACAACGAAAGCCGCTACACCGCGGTGGCGTTGTCCGACACGCTGGGCTTTCTTGACGACCGTTTGCTGGTCACCGTCGGCGGGCGCTGGCAGCGGGTGAAAACCAACACCTGGACCGACAACGTGCCTGACACCACCAACTACGACGAGGAGAAGTTCTCGCCATCCGGTGGCGTGCTCTACAAGCTCACCGATCGGCTGTCGCTCTACGGCAACTACATGGAAGGCCTGAGCCAGGGCAAGATCGCTCCGTCCACTTCCGCCAACGAAGACGAGGTGTTCGCGCCGTTCATCAGCCGGCAGGTCGAGGTAGGCGCCAAGTATGACTTTGGCCGTGTCACCTTCACCGCGGCTGCGTTTCGCATCAAGCAGCCGGCCTACGAGACCAAGACCGACCCGATCCCGGCCAACCGCCTGTTCGGCCCCAACGGCAAGCGCGAGAACAGCGGCATCGAGCTGAGCGCGTTCGGCGAGCCGGTCGACGGCATCCGCGTGCTGGGTGGTGTGATGTTCATCGACAGCAAACTCAAAGGCACCACCGATGGCGCCAACGACGGCAACCGCGCTCCGGCCACCCCACGCTTCAACGCAAACCTGGGCGCCGAATTGGACGTGCCCGGCCTGCAAGGTGTAACCCTCACCGGTCGCGGCATCTACACCAGCTCCCAATACCTGGACCAGGCCAACAGCAAGGAAATCGGCAGTTGGGAACGCTTCGACGTGGGCGCACGCTACGCCTTCAAGGTCGACGGCAAGGACGTGACCCTGCGCGCCAATGTCGAGAACGTGATGAACAAACGCTACTGGGCCTCGGCCGGCGCGTCGGATGACAGCGACCCGGGCCTGACCCTTTCTACCCCAGAACCTACCTGCTCTCGGCAACGGTGGGCTTCTGACCCCCGGGCCCTGCGGGGCCCACCTGGACACAACCCCCAACGATCAAGGATGACGATCAGGCACGCCCTGGCGTGCCGCGATGGCTTTGCGTGATGTAACACCGCTGATGAGTGCACCACCCACTCGACAAGGCCCCCAACGGGCTTTTGAACAGGAAAGAGGAGAGCACGATGTTAAGCGAAACCAGGGCACCACTCGATGCGTACGAGCCGGTGGCCGCTGCCTTGAACAATGCCCATTACCTGGGGCGCCAAGGGCGCTTCGAATCCAACGTGCGCAGCTACCCGCGCAAGCTCCCGCTGGCGATCGCCAAGGCGCAAGGCGTGTGGGTGACCGACGTCGAGGGCCGCCGTTATCTGGATTGCCTGGCCGGTGCCGGCACCCTGGCGCTGGGGCACAATCCGCCGGCGGTGGTCGATGCTTTGGCCGGCTTCCTGGCCTCCGGCGCGCCGATGCACACGCTGGACCTGACCACCTCGGCCAAGGATGCCTTCAGCGAAGCGCTGCTTGAGCTGCTGCCCAACCAGGGCCGCGATTACTGCCTGCAATTTTGCGGGCCTTCTGGCGCTGATGCCGTGGAAGCCGCGCTCAAGCTGGCCAAGACCGCCACTGGCCGCACCAATGTGGTGGCCTTCAGCGGTGGCTACCACGGCATGACCCATGGCGCGCTGGCGGTGACCGGCAACACCGGCGTGAAGAACGCCCTCGGCCCGCTGATGGCGGGCGTGCAGTTCATGCCCTACCCGCATCAATACCGCTGCCCCTTCGGGCTGGGCGGTGAGGCGGGCGCCGAGGCGATGGCGCGCTACTTCAGCGACTTCATCGATGACGTGGAAAGCGGCGTGTGCCGGCCGGCGGCGGTGATTCTCGAAGCGGTGCAAGGCGAGGGTGGGGCCAACCCGGCGCCGGATGCCTGGCTGCGCACCATCCGTGAGGTGACCCAGCGCCACGGCATCGTACTGATCCTCGACGAAGTGCAGGCGGGCTTCTGCCGCACCGGGCGCATGTTCGCCTACGAGCACGCCGGCATCGAGCCGGACATCATCGTCATGTCCAAGGCCGTGGGCGGTGGCCTGCCACTGGCCGTGCTCGGCCTGCGCCGCGAGCTGGACGCCTGGCAGCCCGGTGCCCACAGCGGCACCTTCCGCGGTAACCAGATGGCCATGGTCAGTGGCCTGGCGACCTTGCGCACCCTGCGCCGCGACCGCCTGGACGAACAGGCCGCGCAGCGCGGCGCTTCGCTGGCGCGTGACCTCAAAGCCCTGGCCAAGGATTACCCGGCCATCGGCCAGGTGCGTGGCCGTGGCCTGATGCTGGGCCTAGAGATCGTCGACGAGCGCCAGCGCGCCGATGCCCTCGGTGCCCACCCGATGGACGCGGCCCTGGCGGCGCTGATCCAGAAGCATTGCTTCGAGCAAGGGCTGCTGCTCGAACGCGGAGGGCGCAACGGCAGCGTGATCCGCCTGCTGCCGCCGTTGATCATCGAGCCGGCGCAGTGCGCCGAAGTGATCGCCCGTTTCGAACGCGCCGTGCACGGCGCACTGGGTGAAGCCCGTGGCTGAGCGCGCGCGGTCTTGCGCCGCCCTCCCGAGCCAACCTCAGCTGGCTGAGCCTGCCGAACCCTGCACCCGCGCGAGCGTCTCGCAGGTGGTCAGCGAGCTGGCCGCCACCCACGCCTTGCTCAACTGCCTGATCAAGGAATTCGCGCTGCCCGAGCAGCGCTTGAGCTACGCCTGGCCCGCCCACGTGCGTGGCATGGCGCCAGGCGGTTACCTGCGTGCGCTGCGCGGCGGCGGCCTGCCGCTGGTGATCAGCCTGCCCGAAGGGCGCCAGCTGTTCGTGCTGGTCGACCGCCAGGACCCGCTCGGCAGCCAGCGTTACCTGGGCGATGTGTACACCCGCGTGGGCGACGGCGCCTGGGCCTGCCCAACCTTCACCGACCTTGCCACGCAACTGCTAGGCGCCTGCGAGCACATGGCCGGCGCGCGCAACCAGGAGCTGCACGCGCAGGTGGCGCAGAGCCAACAGGTCACTGCGGCGATCATCGCCCATGCCCTGGCCAACGGCCGCCCGGCGCCGTTGCGCGATTACCTGGCGAGCGAACAAGGGCTGCATTTCGGCCACCCCAACCACCCGGCGCCCAAGGCCCGGCAGTGGCCCGAGCACCTCGGCCAGAACGCCTACGGGCCGGAGTTCGGCACCCAGGTGCGGCTGCACGCGCTGGAAGTACCGCGCGACGGCCTGGCCATTCGCGCCAACGGCCTGAGCCAGGCCGAGGCCCTGAACGGCTTTGCCGACCAGCGCCAGGCCGCCGCCGGGCGTGCGGTGATCTACCTGCACCCGGTGCAGGCGCAGCTGTTCATGGCCGATGCCCGCGTGGCCGCGCTGCTGGACAGCGGCCAGGTGGTCGACCTCGGCGAGCAGGGCGCGCTGGCCAGCCCTACCGCCTCGATGCGCACCTGGTACATCGAAGGCCATAAGTACTTCCTCAAGGGCTCGTTGAACGTGCGCATCACCAACTGCGTGCGCAAGAACGCCTGGTACGAGCTGGACAGCGCATTGCTGATCGACCGGCTGTTCCAGCGCTTGCAAGCCGAACAGCCGGCCAGCCTCGGTGGTGCCGCGCTGGTACGCGAGCCTGCCTCCCTCAGCTGGGCCCCGGCCGGGGCGAACGCCGACGACGCGCTGTGGTTCCGCGAGCAGACCGGCGCCATCCTACGGGAGAACTTCTGCCGCCAGGCGCACCCAGGCAGCTGCTTGATGGCCGGCACCCTGTTCGCCCGCGACCTGCAACTGCGCCCGCTGGTGCAAACCTTCCTCCAGGGCAGCGGCGGCCAGCCGGCCAGCGACGCGCAACTGCTGGGCTGGTTCGAACGTTACCAGGCGCTGCTGCTGCGCCCGGTGCTGGCGCTGTTCTTCAACCACGGCGTGGTGATGGAGCCGCACTTGCAGAACGCCGTGCTGGTGCACGACAACGGCCAGCCCGCGCAACTGCTGCTGCGCGACTTCGAAGGCGTGAAGCTCACCGCCGAGCTGGGCGTGCAGTACCTGGATGCCGACGTGCCGGAGCGGGTGCGCCAGTCGTTGACCTACCCGCGCGAGCAAGGCTTCAAGCGCATCAGCTACTGCCTGTTCGTCAACCACCTGGCCGAAGCCGTGCTGGCGCTGAGCTGGGACCGCCCGGAGCTGGCCACGGCCATGTGGGCCTGCGTGCACCGGCAACTGGCCGAAATCCGCGATGAGCTGCAGCGCCCCGCGCCGGAGCTGGACGCGCTGCTGGCCGGCGAGCCGATCGCCTGCAAAACCAACCTCAAGGTGCGCCTGGCCGCCCAGGCTGACCGCCATGCCGCTTATGTGCAACTGCCCAGCCCGTGGGCGGGGAGGGTGGCCCCATGAGCCAGGTGCCTATCAACGTGCGCAAAGCCATCGCCCAGGCCCAGGCGGCCCAGGCCGACCCGCTGGCGCTGTTCGTCTACGACCTGGGCGCGCTCGCCGAGCATGCGCGCCAGGTGATGGCCGAGCTGCCGCCGGGGTGGAGCTGCATTACGCGATCAAGGCCAACAGCGAGGCGCCGATCCTGCGTACGCTGGCGCCGCTGGTCAGCGGCTTCGAGATTTCCTCGGCGGCGAGATCGAGCGCTTGCAGGCCGCCGGCAGCACCTTGCCGTTCGTGTTCTCCGGCCCCGGCAAGCTCGACTCGGACCTGCGCGCGGCCATCGGCCAGGGCGTGGCGGCCATTCACCTGGAGAGCCTGTCGGAAATCCCTCGCGTGCAGCGCATCGCCGAGCAGGCCGGGCGGGTGCAGCGGGTGTTCATCCGCATCAACCCCGAGCTGCCGGCGCAGATGTCGAGCCGCCTGGCGATGGCTGGCACTGCCACGCCGTTCGGGCTGGATGAAAGCGAAGTGGCCGAGGCCATCGCGCGGGTGCAGGCCTGCTCGCACCTGGAGCTGCAAGGCTTTCATGTGCATGCGCTGTCGCACCAGCAGCAGGTGGAGCGCCACGAGCAACTGCTGGAGCTGTACCTGGAGCGCTGGGCGCAGTGGAAGGCCTTGGCTCCGCGCCCGCAGAGCATCACCCACTTGAACGTGGGCGGCGGCATCGGCGTGGATTACCTCAGTGGCGAGCGTTTCGACTGGGCCCGGCTGTGCCGGCACCTGGGGCGGCGCCTGGATGCGCTGGCCGACCGCCCGGTGGTGCGCTTCGAGCCGGGGCGCTTCATCAGCGCTGACTGCGGCTACTACGCCATCGAAGTGCTCGATACCAAGACCAGCCACGGCAAGCACTTTGTCGTGTGCCGTGGCGGCACGCACCAGTTTCGCCTGCCGGTGGCGCAGGGGCACGATCACCCCATCGTTCACCTGCCTGCTGGCGGCGGCGAACCGCGTGGCCCGGTGCGGCCCTGCACGGTGGTCGGCCAGTTATGCACGCCCAAGGATGTGCTCAGCCGCGATTGGCCGCTGGCAGGTGTGGCGGTGGGGGACGTGCTGGTGCTGCCGATGGCTGGCGCCTACGGCTACAACATCTCCCACGCCGACTTCCTCTGCCACCCACGGCCGTTGCAGTGCTTTTTGCAGGCCCACGGAGGTGAGGGATGAGCCCTGCGCGGGTGCCGCGCGCGCTGGTGGTGGTGAATGTGCTGCTGGGTACCATCACCGTGAGCCTGAACAACAGCTCGCTCAACCCGGCGTTGCCGGCGTTCATCGAGGCGTTCGAGATAGGCCCGGTAATGGCAACCTGGATCGTCGCGGCGTTCATGGTGAGCATGGGCATGGCCATGCCGCTGACCAGCCACCTGGCCCAGCGCTGGGGCGCAAGCGCCTCTACCTGTTCGGCCTGGGCGCGTTCACCGCCGGTTCCTTGCTCGGCGCGATGGCCGGCTCGATCGAGGCGGTGATCGTGGCGCGGGCGGTGCAGGGCGCTGCCAGCGGGCTGATGATCCCACTGTCGCTGGCGATCATCTTCGCCGTGTATCCCAAGGGCGAGCGTGGCCGTGTCACCGGCCTGTGGGGCGCAGCGGTGATGCTGGCGCCGGCAGTGGGGCCGCTGTGCGGCAGCCTGATGCTGGAGGTGTTCGACTGGCGCGCGTTGTTCCTCATCAACGTGCCCATCGGCGTGCTGGCCATGGCGCTGGGCGGCCGCGTGCTGCCCGAGAGCGATGCCGGCAAGCCCAAGCCGTTCGACGCCACCGGTTATGCGCTGGTGGCGCTGGGCATCGGCGCGTTGATGGTCACCCTGGGCCAGTTGCACGGCCTGGCCGCGCTGAGCGAGCCGCTGAACCTGGCCGGCCTTGCGCTGGCGCTGCTGTGCCTGGCGGGCTTCGTGCGCCATGAGCTGCGCCACCCGGCACCGTTGCTGGAGCTGCGTGTGTTCGCCCTGGAGGGCTACCGCTCCAGCGTAGTGATCGCGGTGGTGCAGTCGATCGGCATGTTCCAGTGCCTGGTGCTGATCCCGCTGCAGGTGCAGATGGTGATGGGCCAGAGCGCGCTGTGGACCGGCACCGCGTTGCTGTTCACGGCCGTGGCCGCCAGTGCCTTCGGGCAATGGGGCGGGCGCCTGCTGGACCGCTACGGGCCGCGCGGCGTGGTCTCGGCCGGGTTGCTGCTCACCGGCGGCGCCACCTTCGCCCTCGGCACCCTGGGCCCCACTGCCGGCTTGCCACTGCTGTGCCTGCTGATGGTGGTGCGCGGCGCGGGCCTTGGGCTTTCGTACATGCCGGTGACCACCGCCGGGCTGGACGTGCTGCCCGAGCACCTGGTGACCCAGGGCGCGGCGATGAACAACATCTCCCGGCGCGTGCTTTCGTCGCTGGCCATCGTGCTCGGCTCGCTGTGGCTGCAGGCCCGTGCCGGCAGCGCTTTCAGCGCGGGCGACGCTGCCCTGGCCGGCGCGGTCGGCGAGGTGTTCAACGCCACCGGCGCGCTCATTCTGCTGGCCCTTCCTCTGGCCTGGCGCTTTCCACTCACGCCAAGCCTCGACGCGGCTGCCGCCGACCCGGCAGCCCGCGAACACCGTACTTGAGGTACCGACATGAATTCCTTGACCCCTATCGAACAGATCAACACCCCGGCACAGGCCGACCCCGAGATTTACCGCCGGGTAGCCGAGCGCGTGCTCGGGCAACTGCTGCAAACGATGCTCTACGAAGACGTGCTGCCCTACCGCCACGAGCGTGCGCAGGGCGGTGACCTGTTCACCCTGCAAGGCCACACCGCCGATGGGCAGCCGGTGCAGTACCGCTGCCAGGGCCTGCTCAGCGACAGCTTCCAGATCATCCGCCTGGATGCGGCCACGCTGGAGCGCATCGATGCCCAGGGCCAGGCCAGCACGCCGACCCTGCACCAGGCGCTGTCGGAGCTGCTCGGCGACTTTCACGAAGCACCGCACATGGCGCGCTTCGTTCAGGAGCTGGAACACACCCTGGCCAAGGACCTGCAAGCCCGCAGCCAAGGCTACCGCCCGCCGGTGCCGGCACAGCAACTGGGCGCCGACGCGCTGGAGCGGCACTTCATGGATGCCCACAGCTACCACCCTTGCTACAAGTCGCGCATCGGCTTCTCGCTGGCCGACAACCGCCAGTACGGCCCGGAGTTCGCGGCGCCGCTGGCGCTGGTGTGGCTGGGCATCGAGCGCGGGTTGGCCAGCAGCGGCCTGTCGCGCCAGCTCGATGAGGCCCGCTTCTGGAAGGAGGCCGTGGGCGAACAGCGCTGGGCCGAATTCGACGCCGCGCTGGCCGAGCAGGGCCGCACGCTGGCCGACTACCAGGTGATCCCGGTGCACCCGTGGCAGTGGGAGCAGGTGATTCAGCCGAGCTTCCAGCAGGAGCTGGCCGAGGGCCGCGTGCTGCACCTGGGCACGTCCGCACCGGCCTATCGCGCGCAGCAGTCGATCCGCACCTTGGCCAATGTCGACCAGCCTTCGGCGCCCTACGTGAAGCTTGCGCTGAGCATCACCAACACCTCCAGCACGCGCATCCTGGCGCGGCACACCGTGCTCAACGGCCCGCTGATCGCCGACTGGCTGCAAGGGCTGATCGCCACCGACGCCACCGCCCGCGCCCTGGGTTTCGTGATCCTCGGCGAGGTGGCCGGCGCCAGCTTCGATTACGCGCAATTGCCGGCCACGCGCCAGGCCCAGGTGTACGGCACCCTCGGCGCGATCTGGCGGGAAAACCTGAATGTGTATCTGGAGCCGGGCGAGGAGGGCGTGCCTTTCAATGGCCTGAGCGCACTGGAAAACCGCTACGGCGGCGGCGAGGTGGCACCCTTCATCGCTCCTTGGATCGAGCGCCACGGCCTGCGCGCCTGGACCGCGCAACTGCTGCGGGTGAGCATCGCGCCCATCGTGCACATGCTCTACGCCGAAGGCATCGGCATGGAATCGCATGGGCAGAACATCGTGCTGATCCACCGTGACGGCTGGCCCGAGCGCATCGCGCTGAAGGACTTTCACGACGGCGTGCGCTACAGCCCCGCGCACCTGGCGCGCCCGGAGCTTGCGCCGGAGCTGGTGCCGCTGCCGGAGAGCCACGCGCGGATCAACCGCAACTCGTTCATCCTCACCGACGACCTGGGCGCGGTGCGCGACTTCTCCTGCGATGCGTTCTTCTTCGTGTGCCTGGGCGAAATGGCGATCTTCTTGCGCCAGCACTACAACCTCGCCGAGGCGGACTTCTGGGCGATGGCCGCGCAAGTGGTGCTCGACTACCAGGCCGCGCACCCGCAGCACGCCGCGCGCTTCGCTGCCTTCGACGTGTTCGCGCCCAGCTATGAAGTGGAAGCACTGACCCAGCGCCGCCTGCTCGGCGATGGCGAGCGCCGCTTCAAGGTGGTGCCCAACCCCCTCCATCCGCACAGGCCCACCCCATGCTGAGAACCAACCGCCTCAAGGCCGCGCTGGTGGCGAGCGAGCCGGTGCACGGGCTGATCGCCTCGATCCCGAGCCCGGTGGCCATCGAGCTGATTGCCGAAGCCGGCTACGACTTCGCGATCATCGACATGGAACATGTGCTCATCAACCCGGAAACGGTAGAGAACATGATCCGCACCGCCGAAAGCTACGGGCTCACCCCGCTGGTGCGGGTGCCGGACCTGTGCCCCAAGCGCATGCTGCGGCTGCTCGACGGCGGCGCGCAGGGGATCGTGCTGCCGCGCGTGGAACAGGTGGCCGAGCTCGAAGGTGCCATCCGCGCCTGCAAGTACCACCCGCTGGGTGAGCGCAGCCTCAACGCCGGGCGCCCCGGATCGTTCGGCAAAGCACGGCTGGCCGACTACGTGGGCCTGGCCAACGCCCAGGTGATGGTGGTCGCGATGATCGAAAGCGCCGAAGGCGTGCGCCAGGCCGAGCGCCTGGCGGCGGTGCCGGGGCTGGACATGATCCTCGAAGGCGCCGCCGACCTCTCGCAATCGCTGGGCCTGCCGTGGCGCATCGGCGAGCCACCGGTGCAGCGAGCGCTCACCGACACCTGGCGCGCAGCGGCGGCTGCCGGCGTGCCCTACTGCGCCATCCCGCGCGAGCCGGGCGACCACGCCCGCTGGCGCGAGCGTGGCGTGAATGCATTCGTATTGGGCGACGAACGCGGCATTGCGTTCCGCGCCCTCCAGGCCAAACTGGCCACGACCTCAGACCGAGGAACCGATTGAGATGAACCCACACAACACCCCCACCGGCGCCGCGCTGGTGATGCAAGACCTGTTCGACTGCCTGGTGGCTGAAGACTTCTTCGGCGCCCTCGACCCTCACCTGATCAGCGCTGCCGAGTGGCACAGCCGCCACCCGCAGGCGCCGCTGGCACTGGACGCGGTGGAGCCGCGCGTGTGGCACTGGGTTTTTGATCCCAGCGAGCAACGCGGGCTGGCCGTGGCGGTGCGCCCCGGCATCACCCAGGCCTGGGAAAAGGTGCCCGGCACGCAGGTGTTCGCCACCCAAGGCAGCAGCGCCCAGGCGCTGGCGCCGGAAGCCTTCATGGCGATGGCCGTGCGCGGCATGGGCCAGGGCGAGGCCGGCCAGGAGGAGGGCGTGAAGCTGTTCCTCGACGTGCTGGGCATCAGCGTGCGGCAAACCGAGCTCTCGTTGGCGCACCAGGTGCAGCCACAGGCCGCGATGGCCCAGCGCGGCGCGGCGTTCTTCCTGGCGATGGAGCAATGGGCCTCGCTGCGCGACCGGCCCTTCCACCCGCTGGCCAAGGCCAAGCAAGGCCTGGACGACGCGCAATACCAGGCCTGCCAGGCCGAATTCGGCCAGCCGGTGCCGCTGAACTGGGTAGCCGTGGCCAAGGATTGCCTGGCGTTCGGCCAGGGCGTGGCCAGCCTTGCCGATGAACAGCCGGCGGATTACCTGCTCACGGCCGCCGAGCGTGCAGCGTTGCAGGCCGAGATTGAGCAATCGGGCCTTGCCGATACGCACCTGGCGCTGCCGGTGCACCCGTGGCAACTGGAGCACAAGCTGCCGGAGATGCTCGGCGCGGCTTTCGAGCAGGGCCTGTGCCGGGTGCTCGCGTTCAAGCAGGGCAGCTTTCACCCCACCTCGTCGTTGCGCTCCCTCGCAGCCGGCGCCAGCGCGGCCGACCAGATCAAGCTGCCGATGGCGGTTTACTCGCTGGGCGCCTCGCGTTACCTGCCGGCGGTGAAGATGATCAATGCCGACAAGAGCGAAGCACTGCTGCGCCTGGGCCGCGAGCGCGATGCGCAGCTGCGCGCCAGCCTGCACCTGTGCGAAGAGGGCCGCTGGTGGGCGTTCATGCCGGCCGGCGCCACCCTGTTCGACGAAGCGCCACGGCACCTCTCGGCGCTGGTGCGGCGCTATCCGCCGGCCCTGCTCGAAGGCGATTACCGCCTGCTGCCGATGGCCGCGCTGGCAACGCCGTTGCCCGGCCGTGCCGGGCACTTCTTCGATCACTGGATGCAGGTGCGCGGGCTGCCGGCCTCGCCCGAGTCGGTGCTGCAACTGTTCGGCGAGCTGTGCGACAGCTTCTTCGACGTGAACCTGCGCATGTTCCGCCTGGGCATGCTCGGCGAGGTGCACGGGCAGAACGCCGTGCTGGTATGGCGTGATGGCAAGGCGGAGGGGCTGCTGCTGCGCGACCACGATTCGCTGCGCCTTTATGTGCCGTGGCTGGAGCGCAACGGCCTGCTCGATCCGCAATACCGGATCAAGAAAGGCCATGCGCAAACCCTCTACCACGAGCGCCCTGAAGACCTGCTGTTCTGGCTGCAGACCCTGGGCATCCAGGTGAACCTGCGCGCGATCATCGAGACCTTGGCGGCGGTGTACGAAGTGCCCGCCGTGGACGGCTGGCGCGTGCTCAGCCACGTGCTGCGGGCGCGCATCGAGGCGATCGGGTTCGACGACGAGGCGCGGTCCATGCTGCAGCGCGAGCTGTTCGACGCACCGGCCTGGCCGCAGAAGCTGCTGTTGCGGCCGATGATCGAGCGCGGCGGCGGCCCGGGCAGCATGCCGTTCGGCAAGGGGCAGGTGGTGAACCCGCTGCGCAGGCTGAGCCTTGGCCGCTGAGGGGCCGCGGGCGCTGCCACGGAGGCAGGTGTTGGGTTTTGCGTTGGGCCTGGCCGGGGCGGCGTGCCTGCCGCCGCGTGCCTGGGCGCAGGCGCCCCTGTGGCAGGCACCCCTGCGCGTGGTGACGCTGTTTCAGGGCGCCACCGACACGGCGGTGGCCCTCGGCGTGCAGCCGTGCGGGGTGGTGGATTCCTGGAGCGAAAAGCCCATGTACCGCTACCTGCGCCCGGCGCTGGCCGGGGTGCCGCACGTGGGCCTGGAAACCCAGCCGAGCCTGGAAGACATCGCCCTGCTGCAACCGGACCTGATCGTCGCCTCGCGGTTTCGCCATGAGCGCGTGGCCGGGTTGCTGTCGCGGCTGTGCCCCACGGTGATGCTCGAAGAGGTGTTCGACTTCCAGAAAACCCTAGCGGTGATGGGCCAGGCCTTGCAACGCCAGGCGCAGGCCGCTGCGCTGCAAGGTGCCTGGGATGCCCGCGTCGCGCGCCTGCGCGAGCGCTTGCAGGCGCGCTTCGGCGCGCACTGGCCGCCCACCGTCTCGGTGCTGGACATCCGCGACGATCACCTGCGCGCGTACCTGCCGGCGAGCTTTGCCGGCATGGTGCTGTCGCAGCTGGGGTTTGTGTGGAACAGCTACAGCCAGGCCGCCAGCGGCGTGTCGCTGAAGATCACCAACCGCGAAAGCCTGCCGGCGGTGGATGCCGACGTGTTCTTCGTGTTCGGCCATGGCGATGGCCCGGCGGTGAAGCGCCAGTACCAGAGCGTCAGCAGCCACCCGCTGTGGCAGCACCTGGCCGCGCCGCGTGACGGGCAGGTGTGGTGGGTCGACGGGGTGGCGTGGATCTTGTCCGGCGGCATTCTCGGTGCGCAGCGGGTGCTGGACGATGTCGAACGCGCGTTGTTGGGAGGGCCCGGCCAATGAAGGTGGGCAGTCGATTTTTCATCGGCCTGGCGTTGTTGCTGGGCTGTGCGGCGCTGAGCCTGGCCAGCGGGCCACGCTGGATCGCGCCGGCCACGGTGTGGGCGGCCTTGAACGGAGCCGACCCGCTGGATGTGCAGCAGGTGCTGGTGCTCTCCACCCGCCTGCCGCGCACCTTGATCGCCATGGCGGTGGGTGCCGGGCTGGCGGTGGCCGGGGCGCTGATGCAGGCGATGACCCGTAACCCGCTGGCCTCGCCGGGGTTGTTCGGCATCAATGCCGGTGCCACCTGCGCGATCATCCTCAGCCTGTCGCTGTTTTCCCTGAATGCGCCGCAGCAGTGGCTGTGGGCGGCGTTCGTGGGCGCGGCGGTGGCCGGTGCGCTGGTGTGGGGTGTGGGCACACTCGGGCGTGGCGCGTTGAGCCCGCTGCGCATGGTGCTGGCAGGCGCGGCGATCACCGCGCTGTTCAGCGCCTTCAGCCAGGCGATGCTGGTGGTCGACCAACAAGGGCTCGACACCGTGTTGTTCTGGCTGGCCGGCGCCCTCGGTGAGCGCAGCCTGGCCAGCGCCGCGCCGATGCTGGCGTGCGTGGCTGCCGGGCTTGCGTTCGCCTGGCTGCGTGCGGCGCAGGTGAACGTGCTCAGCGCCGGCACCGAGATCGCCACCGGGCTTGGCCAGCGCACCGGCTGGGTGCGCCTGCAACTGGCGCTGCTGGTGATCGTGCTGGCGGGCAGCGCGGTGGCGTTGGCTGGCAGCATCGGGTTCGTCGGGCTGATCGTGCCGCACCTGGCGCGGCGTGTGTTCGGCATCGACCACCGGGTGATGCTGCCGGGCTGCGCGCTGCTGGGTGCCTGCCTGTTGCTGCTGGCCGACGTGCTGGCGCGGGTGCTGATCCTGCCGCAGGAGGTGCCGGTGGGGGTGATGATGGCGTTCATCGGCGGGCCGTTTTTCATCCTGCTGGCGCGCCGGGGGGTACGTAATGGATAACTTGCTGGTGTGGCGCTGGGGTGCGTTTTCCCGGCGCGTGGCGCCGCTCACGCTGCGCCGTTTAGGCCTGGCGCTGTTGGTGACGCTGGCGGTGATGCTGCTCACGCTGTCGCTGGGCAAGGTGCCGCTGTCGCCTTCGGCCTTGTGGCAGGGCCTCACCGGGCCGGGCGAGGCGGGCATCGGTTTTATCGTGCAGCAACTGCGCTTGCCACGGATGCTGCTGGGCGGGTTGATCGGGGCGGCGCTGGCGGTGAGCGGGCTGATCTTGCAGGCGCTGATCCGCAACCCGCTGGCCTCGCCCGACTTGCTGGGGCTTTCCAGCGGCGCCAGTGCGGCAGCGGTGTTGTACCTGAGCACGCTGGCCGGTAGCTGGGGCCTGGGCTACCTGCCCGCCGCCGCGATGCTCGGTGCCGGCGGCGCGGTGCTTGCGATCTACCTGCTGGCCTGGCAGCAAGGGGTGTCGCCGTTGCGGCTGGTGCTGATCGGCGTGGGCGTGTCGGCGATGCTGGCGGCGGCCACCACCTTCATGCTGGTGTTCAGCCCGCAGACCACCACGCTCTCGGCCTACGTATGGCTCACCGGCAGCGTGTACGGTGCCGACTGGGGCGCGGTGGGCAGCCTGGCGCTGTGCCTGGCCGGGCTTTGGTTGTTGCTGGTGCCGCTGGCGCGGCAGGTGATGGTGCAGCAACTGGACGAGGGCCTGGCCACGGGCCTTGGCGTGCGCGTGCAACTGATGCGCGCGGCGCTGCTGGCGGTGAGCGCAGCCCTGGCTGGCGCGGCGATCGCCTGGGGCGGGGCCATGGCCTTCGTCGGCCTGATCGCCCCGCATATCGCGCGGCGCCTGGTGCCACCGGGGTTCGTGGGCCAGGCGGCGATGGCCGCGCTGGTGGGCGCGAACCTGGTGATGTTGGGCGACCTGGCAGGCCGAACGCTGCTGTTACCGCTGGATTTGCCGGCGGGCATCTTCGTGGCAGCCTTCGGCGCACCGTACTTTCTTTACCTGCTGATCAAGCAGCGACACTGAGGTGGTTGAAATGAATTCCCTAGCCAGCCAAGGCCTGCACCTGGGCTATGCCGGCCGCTCCATCATCGAAGGGCTGGACCTGGCCCTGCCGCGCGGGCAGGTGAGCGTGCTGATCGGCAGCAACGGCTGCGGCAAGAGCACCCTGCTCAAGAGCTTCGCGCGGCTGCTCAAGCCCAGTGCCGGCAGCGTGCTGCTCAACGGCCAGGACATCCAGCGCAAGCCCACCGCCGAGGTGGCGCGGGAGCTGGCGATCCTGCCGCAGATGCCGGTGGCGCCCGAGGGCATCAGCGTGCGCCAGTTGGTGAGCCTGGGCCGTTATCCCTATCAGACCTGGATGCACCAGTGGGCCGCCGACGACGAAGCCGCCGTGGCCCGCGCCCTGCAACGCACCGACCTGGAAACACTGGCCGCGCGCCCTGTGGACGAGCTCTCCGGCGGCCAGCGCCAGCGCGCCTGGATCGCCATGGCCCTGGCCCAGGAAACCGAACTGCTGCTGCTCGACGAGCCGACCACCTTTCTCGACCTCGCCCACCAGATCGAGGTGCTCGACCTGCTGCGCGAGCTCAACCGCCGCGAGGGCAAGACTGTGGTGATGGTGCTGCACGACCTGAACCTGGCCAGCCGCTACGCCGACCACATGGTGGCGGTGCACGGCCGGCGCGTGTGCGCCCAGGGCCGGCCTTCGCAGATTCTCGACCAGGCGCTGGTCAAACAGGTGTTCGGGCTGGAGTGCCGGATCATTCCCGACCCGTTCTTCGGCACGCCGCTGTGCATTCCCTTCGGCCGTGACATCGCGCCATGACGTTCAGCGCCGATGAGTGGGAAGCCCTGGCGGGCCCGTTGCGGTTGTGCAGTGCTGCCGATGCTGCGCTCGGCCTGCCGGCGGCGCAGTGGCTGGACGAGGCGCTGTGTGCCGAGCGGTTGGATGCATTGAGCCCAGTGATCGGCTCGCCGACGCGGCGCATCACCGCCTCACTGCTGGGCAAGCGGCTGTCGTTCCTGATGACCGGCGCCTGCCTGTACGCGATGTCTGCCTACGACAAGGGCCTGGCGCTGACGCTGGATAACACGGTGGTCGATGCCCGCCACGATGGCCGGGTGTGGATATCTTCCTTGCCGCTTCGCGACCTCGGCACCAGCGCACCCAGCCCCGGCCAGCGCGAGGCTTGGCGCCTGAGCCTTGCAACTCTGTTGTTCGCCGGGCTGCTGCAGCCGTTGTGGGAGGTGTTCTACAAGGTGAGCGGCGTGCCGCGGCGCATCCTCTGGGAGAACACCGCCGTGCGCGTGTATTCGCTCTACGAACGGCGCCTGGCCAAGCACGAAAGCCCCGAAGTGCGCGAGCGCGCGAGGGCCGACCTGCATTGGCTGCTGGCCGAGGCATCGAACGAGGTGTTCGGCCTTTCCTACAACCCGCTGGCGCATTTCGACCGGCCGCACACGCCTATCCCGGGCAGCGACCGCAGTGTGCGCGTGCGCCGCACCTGCTGCTTCTATTACAAGGCCAGCGACCCGGTCGAGTACTGCTCCACCTGCCCCTTGATCTGCCCGAGGCCCTCCCGATGAACAGCCAAACCTCTCCCGTGCCTGAGCTGGCCGAGGCCTATCGCGACATCAGCAGCTCGACCATCGGCCACTTCGGCCGTGAAGGCCACTTGCCCGGCCTCATGCCGCTGGCGCCTGACGTGAGCCTGGTGGGGCGCGCCTTTTGCGTGGAAGTGCATGCGCCGGACGGCGCGATCCTGCGCGAAGCATTGATCGCCTGCCCGCCGGGGGCGGTGCTGATGGTGGCCTGCGTGGGCGAGGCGCATTGCGCCTGCTGGGGCGAACTGCGCAGCCTGGCCGCGCTGGTCAAGGGCGTGGCCGGGGTGGTGATCGATGGGCCAGTGACGGATGTGCGCGCATTGCGGCAACTGCCGCTGCCGGTGTTCTGCACGGGCGCCAGTGCGTACACCACGCGCTCGATTGGCGAGCAGGGGCGTGTGGGCGAGCCGGTGCAATTGGCTGGCGTGTGGGTGCGGCCGGGGGACCTGATCGTGGCGGATGATGACGGCGTACAGGTGCTGCCGGAAGGCCGGGCCTGGGAGATGCTTGGGGCGTTCGAGCAGAAACAGCGGCAGGATGCCGAGCGGCGGGAGGCGTTGTTTCAGCGGTGGCAGCAGGGTGGTTGACCGCCTCGTCGCGCGGCAAGCCGCCCTCCCACCGGGTTGGCTGAGGCGCAGATCATCCAGTGGGAGGCCGGCTTGCCGGGCGACGGTGGGTTTGCAGATAGGCCTGTCGCGCGGCAAGCCGCCCTCCCACCCGTTCGCCCGCGTAGGAGTGCGGCTGCGCCGCGCGACGCGATGATCGTGACGTTGATTACTCCGCCTGCACCTGATGAGTAAAGGTCTCCACCGCACTCACCACCCGCTTGGCACCGTTCTGGATCTCGCTGATCACGGTCCCGGCCTTGTTCGCCAGCGTCAGCCCGGATTCAGCCTGCGCCTTGCCCGTGCCGATGGTCGACACCGCACGCGAGGCCAGCGCCTGGTTCTGCTGCACCACATTGGCGATTTCCACCGTGGCTTGCGTGGTACGCGACGCCAGCTGGCGCACTTCATCGGCCACTACCGCAAAGCCGCGCCCTTGCTCACCCGCCCGCGCCGCCTCGATCGCAGCGTTCAACGCCAGCAGGTTGGTCTGCTCGGCAATCGAGCTGATGGTCTTGATGATGGTGGAGATCACCTGGCTCTGCTGGTCCAGCGCCTCGATGCCTTCGGCGGCGTCCTGCATGTGCACGGCCAGCTCAGCCATCACCGATACCGCCTCTTTCACCACCTGCGCCCCTTCTTGAGCGCTGTTGTCGGTCTGCACCGACGTGCGGTAGGCCATGGTGGCCGCGTCGGCAATCGCCGCTTCGCGCTGCACCTGCTCGGTGATGACGGTGGCGATCTTCACCACCTTGTAGAGCTTGCCGGTCGCGTCGGAAATCGGGTTGTACGACGCCTCCAGCCACACCTCACGGCCATGGCTGTCCACCCGCTTGAAGCGGTCGGCCACGTATTCGCCGCGGCGCAGGCGGTCCCAGAGCATCTGGTATTCAGGCGAAGCGGCCATTTCCTGGGTGCAGAACTGGCGGTGATGGCGCCCGCGGATCTGCTCCAGGCGGTAGCCCATCGCATGCAGGAACGGGTCATTGGCTGTGAGCACGTGCCCTTCGAGGTCGAACTCGATCACTGCCGTGGAACGCATCAGTGCCTTGATGAAGTCATCGGCATGGCGCGAGCTTTCGATGGTGCGGGTCAGGTCGTTGGCGTACACGGTGAAGTTCAGGAACTCGCCGTTGGCGCCTTGCACCGGCACCAGCATCACCCGCAGCCAGGCTTCGCCGCCGTCCTTGCGCATCAGGCGCATGGCTCCGCCGAAGTATTCGCGGCGCTGCATGGCCGTGCGGATGCGGCCGTGGAAGTCGGTGTTGACCACACTCTTGGGAACAAAGGCCTCCAGCGGCTGGCCTACCATTTCGGCGTTGCGGTAATTCAGGGTGCTCTCGAAGTTGGCGTTCACACTGATGAAGCAGCCATTGCCGTCCAGGCGCATATGAATCGCTGCCGCATCCAGGCGGTCGCGAATTTGTTTGAACACAGCCACTTCTTCACGAAGGGCGGCAAGCTCGGCTTTCAAACGGCGCGTCTGGAACATGATGGTAGACCGGGCAGATAGGTTGTATCTCTACATCGGCACGCTCTGAAAATTATTTATCGCGCTAAGAAAAAATACTGACAGGCGGTGGTGCGGCATTGCCACACGGTTGGCGGTCACTCAACGAGGAGGCAAGGATGGCGTTTTTCATTTTCCTGATCGCCTGCGGCGCCGCAGGCACCACAGGTGTGCTGTTCAAGCCCGGCGCCTGGTACGCCGCGCTGAAAAAGCCCAGCTTCACCCCGCCGGACTGGGCCTTCCCGGTGGCGTGGTCGCTGATTTACCTGCTGCTGGCCGGCGCCGGTTACCGATTGAGCCTGATGCCCGGCAGCCAGTTCGCGCTGGCGCTGTGGGCTGCGCAGATTGCCTTGAACACTTTGTGGACGCCGGTGTTCTTCGGTGCCCACAAGCTGTTCATCGCCTTGGTGGTGCTGGGCCTGTTGTGGCTGATTACCGCCCCCCTGCTGGTGGCGGCCTTCGGCCTGGACGCTCTGGCCGGCTGGATGCTGCTGCCGTACCTGGTGTGGCTGAGCCTGGCCGGCGCGCTCAACTTCTGCCTGTGGCGCGACAACCCTTGAGCCGCCTCACAGCCTGAAGCGGCCGAGCATCCGCTCAAGCCCCGTGGCCAACTGGGACAGCGCCTGGCTGGCCTGCGCAGTCTGCTCGGCGGCGTCGGAGGTTTGCGCCGCCAGGTCGCGGATGCGCACCAGGTTGCTGTCCACCTCATGCGCCACATGCGCCTGCTGCTCGGCCGCCGCGGCGATCAGGGTGTTGCGTTCGTTGATGCCGAGCGCAGCGGTGTAGATGCGTTCCAGCGCGCCGCCCGCGTCGGTGGCCTGCACCAGCGTGCCGTCGGCCTGGCTGACGCTGCTGTGCAGGGCGTTCACCGTGTCCTGCGTGCCGCGCTGCACGGCTGTGATCATCCCCTCGATCTCGCTGGTGGACTCGGCCGTGCGCTTGGCCAGCCCGCGCACCTCATCGGCCACCACCGCAAAGCCGCGCCCGGCCTCACCGGCCCTGGCCGCTTCGATGGCGGCGTTGAGGGCGAGCAGGTTGGTCTGCTCCGACACCGAACGGATCACCTCCAGCATCTTGCTGATGCTGCCGGTTTGGGTCGACAGCGCCGTCGCGTGGGCCGAAGCGCTCTGCACATTGCCCACCAGCACCTGGATCGAAGCCACCACCTCGCCCAACCGGCCCTGGCCTTCGCCCGCCGCTTGAGTGGACTGCCGCGATTGCTCCAGCGTCGCCGCCGCGTTGTGGGCCACATCGTCCACCGCCGCGCTCATCTCGGTCACCGCCGTGGCGGCCTGGTCCAGCTGATCGTTCTGCTGGCGCAGCGCGTCGCTGCTCTGGCCCATGGTGGTGGTCATCTGCTCGGTGGCGGCGGCCAACTGCGCGGCCGCCCCGGCGATTTCGCCCAGCGCCACCCGCAGGTTGGCCTGCATCCGGCCCAGTGCGCCGAGCAACTGCCCTGGTTCGTCATTGCCATCGGCTGCAACGGCGTGGCTGAGGTCGTTGTCGGCAATCCGCTGCGCGGCATTGAGCGCTGCCTTTACCGGTTGAATCACGCTGCGGCTGAAGCGCCAGGTCAGCAACAGCCCCACCAGTACGCCGGCCAGCGTCAGCCCCAGTGTCCACGAAACCGAGGCGTGATAGGTGCCCTGTGCCTCGGCCTGCTCAGCCTGCGCCTCGGCTGCGCCCAGGCCGGCCAGCTTCTCCATCTGCGCCATCATCGGCGTGGCATAGGTGTTGAGCCCGCGCATCGCCTCCAGCGCTTCGGCGCGCTTGCCCTGGCTGAGCAGGTCGATGATCGGCCGGGCCTTGCCGAGGTATTCCTCGAACAAAGCATTCAGCCCGGCCAGCGACTGCTTGCCCGCGTCATCGGCCACGTAAGGCGCATACGCCTTGAGGGTGTCGCGGATGTGCCCGGTCACCGTGTCCCACTTCTTCTGGTTGTCGGCGAACTCCGCCGGCCGGTCGAAGGTGTAGAGCTGGAACATGGTGATGCGCATGCGCGCCAGGTACAGGTTCAACTCCGCCGCCAGCGACTGGCGCGTGATGGACTGGCTTTGCAGCGTCTCCACCGAGTGATAGAGCGCCGAGCTCTGCCACAGGCTGAACCCGCCCATGCCGATGAGCAGTGTGATCAGCAGGGAGAAGGCGGCGAGGGTGCGGGGCGTGATGGGGAAGGACCGCAGCATGAGGGGGCGCTCCTGGGGGTGGTTTTTGTTGTGGGGATGACGGGGTATCGGCGGGGAGGGTGGGGGGCTTTAGTAGAGGGGATGGGTGGTAGGGGTCAGGATTTGGGCTGGTGATCTTTGCCGATGGGGCAGTAAAGGGAGTTTTGGGGCAAGCTTACCGCCATCATGCGGAAGGGGCCGAGCCCGGAGGAGAGCAGAAAATGATTTATCCCATCGCGGTTTTCCCCGGTGATGAGCAAAACGCCTGGGGTGTAGAAGTACCAGATATTCCAGGCTGTTTCTCAGCCGGTGATGATTTTGACGATGCGCTGGCCATGGCCCGAGAGGCGATTCAAACTCATCTGCAGTTACTCGCGGATGACGGCGCTGCGATTCCAGCCCCGCAAAGCGCTGCGGTCCATTCGGCCGAGCCTGAGTACGAGGGCTGTGTTTGGGCGATGGTTGATATCCGCTAGGCAAGGCACCAAAAAATCGCTCAATGCATGCGCTCAAAAGGCGGAATAGCGTCGCCCGTTACACGTCGCCCGGCAAGCCGGCCTCCCACCAGAATTCAGCGGCGCAGATCAAAAAGTGGGAGGGCGGCTTGCCGCGCGACGCGCGCCGATCTGCTAGCCGCCTTGGTTGCTCTCTTGAGGATGAAAACCGCACGCTCAAAGGCTCTGCATCGCCCTGCACTTCGGAAACCCCGAACACCCCCAAAACTGCTCCCCGGCATTCGCGCCCGTCTTGCGCGTGCGCACCACCAACGCATTCCCGCACCGAGGGCATTTGCGTTCCGCGTTCACATCACTGCGCTTGTTCAAGTTATCCACATGCTCCCGATGCGTAGCCCGCGTCGGCGCCAGGCGGCCGCTCTCTAGCGCATGGAACAGGGCATCCACCTCCTGCTCGCTGAACACCACCTGCTGGAACGACCGGATGTACCGAACGAACTGCCCGCCCTGCGTGACATTGGCCGGCATCCGGGTTTTGAACGTACTGCCGCCCACAAAGGTAACCACCGAATGCACATGCTCCGGCGCAACCCCAAGTGCCGCCTCCAGCGCCTTGAGGTGCTTGAAGTTCTGCCGCAGCGGGTTCTGGAACCTGAACGAGCGCCGTGGAAACTTCTGCGTCCACTGCGCCTGGGTTTCGCTACCGAAGATCCAGCCGCTCATGTTCTTGGTTTCCAGCACGAAGATGCCGTAGGCCGACACGAACACGTGGTCGATCTGCGTGGTGCCGTCGAGGGTGGGGATTCTAGCGGAAGGGGCAGGGGTGGCACTATGGAATTGCGATGGTTGGGAAGGCTTGGGTGTCGGTGAAAGCCGGTAGGTACTCCCTCTGCTCGGCATTTCAACTCACTGACTGTGCAAGTTGTGAGATAGGCGCGTCGCGCGGCGCAGCCGCTCTCCTACAATCTGGCGCCAAACCACATCTACGGCCTGGCGCAAAATCAATGGTAGGAGAGCGGCTGTGCCGCGCGACGCGCCGATCTACCTCACGCCGCGCCGGTCACATGATCGGCCGCCACACCCACTACCTCCACAGCCTGATGCGCCTCCGCCACGGTGGGAACGCTGGCCACCACCAGATTCTCCGCACTGAAGGTCTTGGCGAAATTCCCCTCCAGCCCAATCTCGAACCGATCCCCCTGGGCATCGGCATCGAAATCCTTCAGGTAGGTCCGGCCGTTGCCTTGGTCATACACCACCTTCAACGTCCCATCGGTGCCGTCACCCAGCCCGGTATACCCCAGCGCCGAGACATCGATCTTGTCCTTCTGGGTATCGAAGTTGACGATCAGGTCACTGTTGCCCCGCAGGCTGTCGCTCTTGTCCAGGTAGCGGAAGGTGTCTGCACCCGCGCCGCCTTTGAGGTAGTCGCCCCAGCCGTGGCCGATGAACACGCCGCCTTCGTCGCCGGCCGTGAAGATGTCGTGATAGCTATTACCGGTCAGGGTGGCGGTGCTGCGATCGACCGTTTCGTCGCCGGCGAAGATGAAGCGGTCGACGTCCAGCAGGCCGTTTACGCCGTAACGGTCGCTGGTGGTCAGGTGCAGCATGAAGCGGTTGCCCTGCGCATCGGTTTCGAACGACTGCACCACCACCCGGTTGATCGCCGCGTCGAAGCTGTAGTTCAGGGTGCCGTTGTAGCCGTCGCCCAGCCCGGTGAAGCCCAGGCGGGAGACATCCAGCAGGTCGCTGCCCACTTTGAACAGGTACACCTTGTCGAAGCTCGACGTGCCGGCAGCGTCGTTGACGAAGCTGTCGGTGATCTGGTCGAACTGCACCGTGGTGCGAGACTGGCCGGCGTAGACGGTGTCCGCCCCCGCACCGCCGTCGAAGGTGTTGACGTATTTGGGCGTAGAGACCACGTCATCACCGTCGCTACCGGTGACATGCCATTCCTTTTCACTTTGGAAGTAAGGAAAGCGAGTACCCGGCTCAATTGTGTAGGTGAGCGCAAAGTTGGCGGTGTTCAGCCCCGAATGGTCGCCCGCCAGGCGCACTTCGAAGGCGTTACCGTTGGCGTCCTTGTCCAGCGAATACACGTAAGTCACATCTTCCCCAGCGTCGTAACGCACCGCCAGGTCACCGTTGCGGCCGTCCCCTACGCGCTCCAGGCCCAGGGCGGTGAGGTCGAGCACGTCCCGTTCATCGTCGAAATCGACGATCAAATCCGAATGCGAGCCTGAGGCGTCGTAGTAGCTGTCGGACAGCGCGGTATAAACGAACTGGTTGAGCGAGGAAGAGTATTGATGGTGGTGCGAAATCAGGGTGTCCGCGCCTGCCCCGCCGATGAAGGTGTCTGAACCGGCCACCCCGGTGATCGTGTCGTCACCGGCGCCGCCGATCAGGATGTCGCGCTTTTCAGTGCCGGTGATCGTGTCGCCAGCGTCGGTGCCGATGAAGGTGGTGTAGACAGGGCGGTTGATCTGCTGGATGTCGTCGCTGTTCGCATTGGGCATGGCAGGGCTCTCTGAGCTCAAGAGGGTGGCCGGGAGCGACTGCCGTGCATGCGAGTGGCCAGGAGGCTCGCGCGCTGCTGCTCAAGCAACTTTTGCCCGCGAAAAAGGCGTTAAGTTCCGCGCGGCTGATGAGCAGCTCCAGTGGGAGATTCTATGGTTTTTGCAACCCTTGTCTCTGACCATCTTGCAGCCCCGGTGTAGCGCCAGGGTCACGCTGCCAATGCGTGGGAGGCCGGCTCGCCGGGCGATGCGGGGCCCCGCAGCTGTACTCGCGCCCAGCCGTAAGCGCCGAGGTGACAGAATCGCCTCGGTTGGTTCTCACCGCTTCAAACCTCCAGCAGCTTTTTCAGGCGCTAACGGTGGCCCCATAACTTCTCGTGACGGCCTGGTACTCGGTGCCACCCTTCATCAACGCGAATGCCACACGCGCCAGCTTTCGCGCGAGCATGACCAGTACCTGTGTCGTTGCCAGCCCTCTGGCCCGGTGATGTTCGTAGAATCCTTTCCACTGTGCGGTGCGGCTGGCACTCATTCCAGCGTTGTGGAGCAGGCGTCTGATCTCACCACAGCCTCGCTTGCTCAGGCATCGCTGGCCCTGTTTCCTGCCTGAGTCCGACACGCGCAAGTCCAGGCCGAGGAAGGCGATGAAGGCGTCGGAAGACGTGAAGTCGCCGCGGATGAAGGCCATGATCAAGCCAGCAGCCGTCAACGGGCCTATGCCCTCGATGGCCTGAATACGTTTGGCGTGACTCAGCAGGTTGGCCTCTCTGAGCGCCTCGTGGATCTTCTTTTCCATGCTGCGAAGCGCAAGCCCCAGCTGCCGCTTGATCTGCGCAAGTTCGGCTTTCAGTGCCGGCTCGCCGTCCAGGCTCAGCTGCATGCACTGCAGGCTTTTAACCACCACCGCGCGCCGGCGCAAGAGGCTTTGAAGCTTGCGGTAGGCTGGTGGAGGGGGCGACCAGGGGCGCTGTTCGTCACCTTCGTTTTTCAGATAACGCGCCAGCAAACGCGCATCGCAAGGGTCGGTCTTGGCCCGCTGGCCGATTCCCTTACGGTAATTGTTCAAGCGGTAGCCATCGATCACAAACACGTCGAAGCCGGCTGCATGAGCCAGTTCCGTCACGTCATAGTGATAGGCATTGGTAGGCTCGAGTGCGATCGCGGTCTGGGCGGGCAGCGATCTGAGCCAGGCCTTGATTTGAGGTTTTGTATTGGGGATGCGCGTCAGGCTGTCGCAATCGCTGCGGTAGATCACCAGTTCGTCCTTGGCGACATCGACACCCAACTCGGTACGTTGCACACGGTTTGCCATGGTCGGCCACTCCGGTTAGCTTTGACGATACTTGAAGGGGGCACCCAGTGGCGCAGCCTTGTCGCTATCGTCGTTTACGACCGAAGCATTCTTTATCGGCGCTTGGGTGAAGGGGGAGGGACGTTTTCTCTCACTGGCTGTATTGCTGGTCAGAGCAATCAGATGGGCGGCTTGTCCCTCCTCCCCCTTCAAGTATCACCATACAAGGGCGGCTTGCCGCGCGACGCGAGGATTTCACTACCCAGCAAGTTGGCAGGCTGTCCTTCGCCCGGCAAGCCGGCCTCCCACCCCAATTGAGCTGAGCCGCTCAGAATGTGGGAGAGCGGCTCGCCGCGCGACGCGAGGATTTCACTACCCAACAAGTTGGCAGGCTGTCCTTCGCCCGGCAAGCCGGCCTCCCACCCCAATTGAGCTGAGCCGCTCAGAATGTGGGAGAGCGGCTCGCCGCGCGACGCGAGGATTTCACTACCCAACAAGTTGGCGGGCTGTCCTTCGCCCGGCAAGCCGGCCTCCCACCCCAATTGAGCCGCGCCGCTCAGAATGTGGGAGGGCGGCTTGCCGCGCGACGCGAGGATTTCACTACCCAGCAAGTTGGCAGGCTGTCCTTCGCCCGGCAAGCCGGCCTCCCACCCCAATTGAACTGCGCCGCTCAGAATGTGGGAGAGCGGCTCGCCGCGCGACGCGCTGATCTACCTCACGCCGCAGCACTCACATGATCGGCCGCCACACCCACCACCTCCACAGCCTGATGCGCCTCCGCCACCGTCGGGATACTGGCCACCACCAGATTCTCCCCACTAAACGTCTTCGCAAAATTCCCCTGCAACGCGATCTCGAACCGATCCCCCTGCGCATCGGCATCGAAATCCTTCAAATACGTCCGATGGTTCCCTTGGTCATACACCACCTTCAACGTCCCACCCGTCCCGTCACCCAGCCCCGTATACCCCAGCGCCGCCACGTCGATCTTGTCCAGCTTGGTATCGAAATTCACGATCAGGTCATTGTTGAAACGCTGGCTGTCGCTCTTGTCCAGGTAGCGAAACGTGTCCGCCCCCGCACCGCCAGTCAGCAAATCACCCGCACCATTACCAATCAGCACACCGCCCTCTGCACCGGCAGTGAAAATGTCGTGCTCGTTGTCGCCAGTGAGCGTGGCCTTGGCCCGGTCGACCGTTTCATTCCCCGCAAAGATAAAGCGGTCCACATCCAACAGCCCGTCCACGCCGTAGCGGTCGGTGTTGGTCGCATGCAGCACAAAGCGATTGCCCTGCGCATCGGTTTCGAACGACTGCACCACCACCCGCTCGATCGACTTGTCGAAGGCGTAGTTAAGGGTGCCGTTGTAGCCATCGCCCAAGCCGGTGAAGCCCAGCCGCGAGACGTCCAGCAGGTCGGTGCCGAGCTTGAAGTAGCGCACCAGGTCGACACTGGAGGTGCCCGCCGCATCGTTGACGAAGCTGTCGCTGACCTGATCGAACTGCACCGTAGTGCGCGTTTTGCCCATCAAGTACGTGTCGGCCCCCGCGCCGCCGTCCAGGGTGCTGTTGTATTTCGGGGCGATGATCAAGTCGTCGCTCTCCGAGCCGGTGACATGCCACTCCTTGAGGCTGTTGCCATGCGTGAAGGTGCCGCCCGGCGCGATGGTGTAGCTGAGCATGAAGTTGCCGGTGTACAGCCCCGAGTGGTCGCCCGCCAGCCGCACCTCGAAGGCGTTGCCGTTGGCGTCTTTATCCAGCGAGTACACGTAGGTCACGTCTTCCTCGGTGTTGTAGCGCACCGCCAGGTCGCCATTGCGGCCGTCGCCCACGCGCTCCAGGCCCAGGGCGGTGAGGTCGAGCACGTCGTTGGCGCCGAAGTTCTGGATCAGGTCCGAGTGTGAGCCTGAGGCGTTGTAGTAGCTGTCTGAAATCTCGGTGTAGACGAACTGGTTGGCCCTGAACATATACGGGCTCTCGTGGGCAATGATCGTGTCGGCACCCGCGCCGCCGATGTAGGTGTCGGAGGCCGTGTAACCGGCGACCCCGTCGAGCGTGTCGTCGCCCGCACCGCCGATCAGAATGTCGCGCCCGTCGGTGCCGGTGATGCTGTCGTTACCGTCGGTGCCGATGAAGGTGGTGTAGGCCGGGCGGTTGATTTGCTTGATGTCGTCGTCGTTCACGTTGGGCATGGCAGGAGTCTCTCAGCTGCAAAAGGTGGCCGGGAGCGACTGCCGTGCATGCGAGTGGCCGGGAGGCTCGCGCGCTGCTGCTCAAGCAGCCTTTGCCCGCGAAAACGGCGTTAAGTTCAGTGCAAACGATGGGCATCGGGCTGCCACCGGCTGAACGGCGGCAGCCTGGGCGCCTACTGCGCCGGGGGTTTGAGCTGGTGGATAGCGCCGTCGACCAAGGCCTGGCTGGTGGTGGCCAGGATGCCGATGGCGGTGATCAGCGCACGGCTCAACGGCAGGCTCGCGTCACAGGCCTCGGCGGCCAGGGTGGCGGCGGTGTCGAGGAGGCGGCTGGCGCGTTGGAGTTGGGCGCATGGGGGGTGAGGGGTGGGGTCGGTCATGTTGGGCAGATTCCGATCGTGTGGTTGGAAGATGCCATCGCTCGCCGTCAAACAAGTGGTGGCAACTGTACATGGGTTGACGGACCGGTCACACGCGAACCCGGCGCACCCGAAGGCGCCCCATGCACAGCTGCCATAGAGTTTGGTTTGGATGCAGGTGCACCTTCACCAAGTCCTGTTGGACTGCGCGTTCTTGTGTGGGACAGGCCGTCAAACCTGATCGCGCATGTGGCGCGACGGGCGGAAGGATAGTGGTGGTAGCGGGGTAGGTCAACACAGGGGAAAAAGCAGGAAAAGGGCTGAATAGTGGCCGTTGGCCTTGTTACTGGTTGAAACCTTTTTGTTCTTTATGGAATATGCGAGTTTTCCTACAGCCAGTGACGGCAAGGGGTACTCGTGGCTATCAAAGCAGTTACCAAGGAACGGATTGATCGAGCGCTTGCTGTTTTCGATCGTGATTATCGAGATACACCTCAGTGGCGGGAATGGCATCTCAGCCAGGCTCACCGATACGCCATCAACGTTGGCGGCACGCTATACCCCGCAAAGAAAGTTGTTTCCTTGGCAACAGGGATTCCTGTCATAGATTTTCACGGCGGGCGTGAAACCAATACCTATCTTGAAAAACGTGGCTTTGAAGTAGTCGAGCTGCCTCGCGGCAAGCAGGCGCCCGTACTCCAATTCACACCGGACGCTTTATACGACCGTAAAACTGAAATTAACGGGCCATTTGGCGGAAGTCGCCAGAGCGGGATTGCGTCATCTGCTCAATACCCTGCGGTGTTTTTGTTCACAGGGGATACCGGCGAGCAATACGGGTACGCGGATCACTGGGAAAAGGGCGCGTACTTCTATACGGGTGAGGGTCAACGTGGCCCGATGACGCTAACTCGCGGAAACCGCGCCATTGCCGACCACGCCAAAGACGGCAAGGCGCTGCATCTCTTCCACGCATTGGGCAAAGGCAAAGGGTGCCGGTATATAGGTGAGTTTGCCTGCGCTGGCATTATCGAACGCACTCAGCCGGATGTAGAGGGCAAAGACCGCACCGCGTTGGTGTTTCAGCTGGTGCCGGTCGTTGCTAATGAAAGTCCCCGTGAGGAAGACGTTGAGCAGGACGCGCCAGCTTTACCTACGTCATTAGAGGCTGCCCGCGTTGCTGCACTTCAAGCGTGCAATCCGTCCGTCAGCGAACCAGGCGAAACTGGCCCACGCAAGCTGTACCAGCGCAGCCGCAAGGTGTCGCACTATGTTCAGCTTAGGGCGGATGGTGTGTGTGAGAGTTGCCGTAAGCCAGCGCCATTTCATAGAAAAGACGGCACGCCCTACTTAGAGCCGCATCACGTCAACCGGCTTTCCGATGGTGGGCTGGATCATCCCCGTTATGTGGGAGCTATTTGCCCGAGTTGTCATCGGGAAATTCATTCAGGCGTTAATGGCGGCGAGGTGAATGAACGGCTCAAACAGTGGCTTGCACAGAATGAGGTGGCCTAATGGGAGGCCTCGGCGTCTTCACTGACCTCTTGCCATGCACCGCGCCCGGCGTTCGTCTACTCGCTGGGCGAACCAAGCTGTGGTCAGGTGGCGGGTAATCTTGGGACTTTCCAGCGTGATGCCCGGCAAGATCGCTCGCGGCACGGTTTGGCGTGCTACCTGATCAGCCAGTTCGAAAACCCGCTTATACACGTGCGTTTTCTCAAAGCCTTGCTCATTGCCCTGGCGCAATTCGCTGTAGATCGCCGAATTGCTCATATCCAAGCGACTGCCCAACGAGCGAACGGCCAACTCAGTTTGCCCTGGTTCAGTAGAGCCGTAATTGATCAAGTCGCCGTCCAAGGCCAGGCGTACTTTCACCAATCTGTTTAGCGCTGCCTGGAAAGCAGCGTTCCGGCTGGCATAGTGGCCAGCGTTGTAATCAGCGAAGCGATAGATCGGTTTTGGGTAATCCGTGTGGTAGCCCAGCAAATGCGCCGTACCGAAGTACACACCGCCTTGGCGACTGAAGACGGCTTGGCGGATGGTGCCGGAGCGAGAGTAGGGATAGCCGCTGGCGTTTTGCTCGGCGAAGGCGACTGCTACCTGCATTGGGCCGCCTGTGTGAACCGGGTTGAAACGGCCGAAGAGTTGTTGCCCCAAAGGAGCCATGGCGATGAAGTCGTCGAAGACATCGCTGAGTTCTCGTTCGGTGCGGACTTTGGCGATGCGCTGGGCGTAGGTGGTGCCGGTTGAGGATCGCAGGCTTAGGGCGGCGTCTACTAGGAAGCCGGGAACATGCGCTTTAGAGGCGCGGCGGTCAATTTCTTCGCGGGCGATGCGGCCTAGCCCAGGAACTTGAGGGTCGGCTTGGAAGTTGGACTCTTGCTCGATGATGGCGATGACGGAGCAGAGGTTGTCGGGTGTTGGATCGAGGGATTGGGCCTCGAAAGCAGTTTGGATGTCATCGGCCCAGCCGGTGCGGTCGGGGATGTTGGAGGGGAGAAGGTGGGAGAGGCGGGTGCGGGTTTCAGCGGGGGTGTGGGTAGGTACATAAGAAATCTGAGAACATGCCGCCAGTTGCAGTAATACAAATGACAAAAGGGGAAGTTTTTTGATCATGAGATACGGGCTAATCCATTGGCTAAATCTATGAGGCTCGATTGTGTGTTAGTCATTTTTAACATGAGGTGATTCAAACGAAATTTTAAAGCGAAGGCTGTTTGTTTAAAACTACAAAGCGGATCTATCATATGCCGGAGTCAAGCATTCGTCGCTCTACTAAAAAATATCCTTCTAAGCTCAAGAGAACAGAAATATCAAGATCAGATTGGTCACGGCTATGTTTAAAAGAGAAACACCGCCATCCGGACTCGTCGTCCATAAAAGTAACGTTGAATTTGATATGCTTTAGAGAGTCGAGTGTTCGGGTAATAATGAGCTTAAATAAATACTGTGTAATGACAAGCTTGAGTCGAATTTTAAATTTCGCCAGTGTCGATGCAGCATGTGCTCCCGGTATTGCATATTTGCGGAATATATATAAATGGAAGTTAGCGCTATGAGACCTAATAAAGAAGTGGTTTCATCTCTTTTTCTGGAACGTAGTAAGTTTGTCGTTATAGGCCTAACCGGCCGCACCGGATCTGGATGCACTACAGCTGCCGATATTTTGGAAAGTAATAATCCAAAATTCCCAAAGTCCGATGCTGTTCAGTATAAAGGGAAACCTTTTTTTGATCGGTTGAATGCAAGGCGCTACGAGATCCTAAAGAACTACGCTGAGAAAAATATTTTTCAATTTTATTCAATAAAGGTGAGTGATTTAATATCGGCATATTTACTGTCGATGGAGCAGGATGAGTTCTTTCTGTTTGTAATGAGCTCTTTGGAGGTTCAGATAGAAGGAGTTAAGCTGCTTGATGTCATCCGCAATGGCGCGTATGGCAAAAGTAAAATCAAAAAAAATTTTTCTTCAATTATAAATAAATTGCTAGATCACGAGGAAAAATTTTCTTTGTTGGAAAAAGAGAAGAATAAATTCATATCCTTCATGCGTTTAATAAGAAAGTTTACTAATGACTTCAAGAAAGATCTTAGATCCATAGATAATGGTCTGTACGTTTCTGTATATCAGTCGGCGGGAAATTCAATACGGAAAATAGGATGTATTGATAAGGACTACAAACTAGTAGAGTTTTTGCCTGCCAGCGTCTTTCATCTACCTGAAACAATAAATAGAGTCATCAAGGGAATTAGAAGCATTAAAGCCAAGGCTCTTGTGGTCGTAGACGCTATAAGGAATCCATATGAGGCGAGATTTTTCAAAGACAGATATTCGGCATTTTATTTGGTTTCAATTAATGCACCCGATGACGATCGATCAGCCTATCTTCAAAGTGTTCACAAATTTACGGCTGATCAGCTTTTGGATATGGATAGGAATGAGTCGGGAAAGACCGATATTACTCATGCAAACTTTGTAAGTCAGAACGTCAAGCAATGTATTGAAATGTCTGATATTCATGTGTTTAACCCGAGAGGCGAGTTGGATAATAACAATATACTTAAAGCTCAGCTGGCATGGTATGTTGCATTGATGCTCCATCCAGGATTGGTTTCCCCTACTTCAATGGAAAGGGTTATGCAGATAGCCTATTCGGCTAAGAGTAATTCCGGCTGCATCTCCCGGCAAGTGGGAGCGGTGGTTACTGACGTTGATTTTTCAGTAAAAGCTGTAGGCTGGAATGACGTAGCAAAGGGGCAAATACCATGCTCCCTCAGGTCTATGGAGGGCTTGATAAATGAATTTGACCCAATTGCTTACAGCAAATACGAAAGAATGAATGCGGAGTTTAGAGGTAGTGCAGGGAGAAAATACATTAAGTTGGCAGACATCTTAAGCAGTGCCGGCCAGAATTTTTCATATTGCTTTAAAGACATTCGTAACGGTTTGGTAAGTAGTGATGCGACAAGAGGTAATCAAGTTCATACTAGATCGCTTCACGCCGAGGAAAATGCTTTTTTGCAAATTGTTAAGTATGGAGGGGCGGCGATCGAAGGTGGAAAGCTTTTTACGACTGCCAGTCCATGCGAATTGTGTGCAAAAAAAGCTTATCAACTTGGCTTAAAGGAGATCATATTTATCGATCCATATCCAGGCATTGCAAATGATCATATACTGGAGGTTGGTGAGAATCCTCCTGAACTTAAGCAATTTTATGGCGCAGTAGGTAAAGGATACCATCAGCTATATGATGCAATACTACCCTATAAGGATGAGCTTGCTTATATGGGGTCTTGAATCAGGCTGGGAGTATTGTAGTTGTGGTGGGCTGAATAACTTCTAACCTGCAGATCTAAATGTATAAGCTATTTGGTAGATTGGCAGGTTGGGAGGAATTATGATCAGTGGCGATTTTTACACTGCTAGTGGTTAAGTTTGGAGTGCAGGGCGGCTGATTTGCGTTTTATATTGACTTGGGACGGCCGCTTCGTGGGTCTATGTTTAATTTCAACGCTTTAATCTCAATAGCAGCCTGCATTCGATAGCGATAGCAGGACTGCCGAAGCGCCTCAGCTTCTTAGCGGTTTCTGACAGAAGACATCTACAGCGTTTGCGTGGACGGCCACTAACGGTTGGGAGTTGGGCGCCATCCAAGAGGGGTTGAGCGTAGTTGATGTTGCTGGCATTAGCGCCTGAAAGTAGAAAGCGAAGAGGAATTCCGTTAGCGTCGCACAGCATATGAATCTTGGTCATGAAGTCCCCGGCTGAGGCCTGGAGCCTGGTCAGCAGGTTCTTCAAGCCCCCTTTTCTCCAGGGGCCAGATAAGACTCAGGTTGCGCGTACAGCAGTCGAGTCGATCATCCAGGTCCTTAGCTCAATCCAAACCCTGTTCATTCAACCTCAGGTGCAAGCGTATGAGCGTCTGATCGAACATGTCTTAGTTTCGCGAACCACGAAACCGTTGATACACCGCTGACCAAGGGCTAAAGCGTCTCGGCATATCTCGCCAGACAGCAACCGAGCATATATAGGATTCACGCAATCAATGCCCGAGCAGTACTCTCTAGTTTTTCTAGAAAATATGTCAGTACCTCTTTGCGGGCACATGGGCCTGAGGTTGGTGTTGATGTCAGTAGCTCTCCGGGCGAAATTGCTGATAGGGGCGGAGTCAATAGAATATTTTGAACGACCTTTGCAAAATCTCTTTCACTTTCTGACGAGTTGTGGGCGATATGGTTGCGTATTTTCTTTGCCTGTTGAAGGTGGTTCAGAGAGGCTGAGACCGCGCTCTTCACTGGCTCGCCGGTCTGAATGTAAGTTTCTGCACGTTTCATAACTACAGTAGGGCTGGTCCAATCCAAAAAAGGCTGAGAGGACGTTATCATTGCTCGGGCATGCTCTTTGTCAATCGGGGAAACAAAAGCTGTCACTAAGGTGCCAGAAGCCGTATTCTCACCTGATACGTAAGCTAGGAATACGTTTTCCAATGAAATTTTCGTAGGCCCTATAGATTCTCAGAAAAATTGCTTCATAAAGAAGATGTCGCTCCGTATCCAACAACCCTGTTGCAGCACTGTTCGCTTTCGCGCGTAGGTCTGTTGCGATACTCTTTGCATGCAGAAATCCGTTGAAATCATCTAAAATTGCCATGCATTAAATTGCCTCGTAAAGTTTTTTGCAGATAAATTCAGTACGAGATCTACGAACGGATAGATCCGTTGTCGCCCGACGTGATGCTTCAATAAAATCTCGGTAATCATCGTCGGGTGGCAACGCATCTTTGGCGGTAACTTCATCATAGCGCGCACTTATCTCGTCGAGAACATTGCGAATCTGGCCAATATTTTTTTCACCAATCTCTATGCGAGGTACGTCGTCGAGATTTGGTACGAGATGCAAGCAATGTGCAATCGAAATGAAAAGTGTGTAGAAGAAGTGGACTCGATGGAAATTCGTTTCCTTCAGACTATCGGATGAGTAGATAGCGCCTAAGACGGCCATAACCCTGTCAAACCGCTCGGCGGCATCGAGACTAGCCTGCTCGTTATCATCATGCTTTTTGTAGAGATTCGGGATAGCTTTTTTCGGCTGAATCCCTTCGATCAAAGAACCCAGCAGATCTGACGACAGCTCAGCTTCGGCCATTCGCGTGACTTCTTTTTCGGATAAAACATTTGCTTCAATCCAGTACGCTGCATATTTGAAACCCAGCGAGTATGCTGATTGCTTGAAGTATCCCAGATACTGTGCATTTAATAGTTCTTGTGGATTGAGCTTTACAGAGTAAGTATTTAAGCGGGCAAATACATCTAGAATATCTTCGAAGGCTAGGTCAAAAAGCATGTCCACGCCTATCTCATATTTCAGATATTCTGATTTTACATCTTCAGGTAAATCTTCAAATAGAAGGCCTGCATAGTCTCGGTTGTGGGCCCTTGAAACTTTGAAATCACCATTAATAAAACCAAGGATCGCTCGAAGCCTCTGCTGGCCATCGACTACGGTACGAACATTTCGTCCTACATTCAGCGTCTGCGTAATTAGGATTTTCGGGATCGGTTTTCCTCTAAGTACAGTATCAACTAAATACGATTTGGCTTTTTCAGTCCATACTGAGCGACGTTGGAATTTTGGAGATAACTCTAGAAGCCCAGTTTGCTGCCATTCAAGAAAGTCAGATATATTGTATGCGCGCGTATCAAAATTTTTCATAGGTCACCAATTATTTAAAACTATATTACCTCGCGGGTAAGATAACTCTCACCGCGTGATAGCCTCTGTCGTTATCCTAATGCAGCTAAGGCCCAGTCTACAATGCTGGTGTATCAGATTAGGCAAAACTACTTTCCAAGCCGTCCAAAATCCTGGAATTCTCATCCTTTCCAATGAGCTGTTCACATGGCCAGCGCTACGAAACAGTAGACGGATTTTGTACGTCGATCGCTTGTCTATTGATCGATTTCTCAGTTAGCTAAAAGCGGATGATTGGCTTATGCTCAAGCAAATCTTGTAAATTCTCTTTTCCAGTCCTGCCTAGGCTCTGTACGTAATTGGCAGAAACTCAGCCAAACCCACACCGCAGAGCAGTTGCCGTAGAGTCTCCCGCCATCCAGGGAAAGGAGTCCTCTGATGGCCAGTCGATACGATATTTCAGATGAAGCTTGGGATTTGGTTGCAGATCTTTTCATAGGTCCGCAGCGCAAAGGCCGCCCGCGTCGTGATGACCGGCAGATGCTCAATGGCATTCTGTGGGTACTCTGTTCGGGAGCACCATGGCGCGACATGCCGGAGGATTTCGGGCCCTGGTCAAGCGTCTATCAGCGCTTTCGTGATTGGCGAAACCAACGTGTCTTCAACCAGATGCTCAAACGGCTGCAACTGAAGCTCAACGAAAAAGGCCGGATCGATCTGAAGACCTGGATGATCGATTCAACCGCCATACGTGCCTCCCGCTCGGCCTCCGGCGCGGGTAAAAAAGGGGGCCTGACGAACCTGCCGACCATGCTCTAGGCCGCAGCCGCGGGGGCTTCACAACCAAGATTCACATGCTGTGCGACGCTAACGGCATTCCTCTTCGTTTTTTACTTTCCGGCGGCAATGCCAGCGACATCAACTACGCCCAACCCCTCTTGGACGGCGCCCACCTGCCAACTGTTCGTGGCCGGCCACGCAAGCGCTGCAGATGGCTCCTGGCAGACAAAGGCTATGACGCCGAGGCGCTACGCCAATACTGCGACCGCTATCGAATGCAGCCCGTCATTCCCCTTCGGATGATGAAGCGCAAGCCGAAACCGGGCTTGCCTCGCCTGTTCGACAGGCCCAAATACGCGCAGCGGAACATCATTGAGCGGATGTTCGGCTGGCTCAAAGACAACCGCAGAATTGTTACGCGCTATGACAAGCTGGCAGAGAGCTTTGCCGCTATGGTTTCGCTGGCGTGCTCGTTGCGGTGTTTGAAACAGTTGGTTTCGTACAGAGCCTAGAGTGGCGCGCCTTTAGGCGCAAGCCTTTGGCCATACTCCAAGGGGCAGTGCACGATAGCCATTAAATGCACCCCCACATATCATTGAGACCGCCCGTAACGTCTGCCGCGAACCACGGCAGGCCACGTGCATCGCAATGAGTCTGACTAACTCCCCCTCACAACCTCTTCGCATTCCAAACCAACAATACCTTCGCATGAATCGTCAAATCATCAATCCGCGCCGTCTGATCCTTATGCTTCTTGTTATCCGAAATCAGCCACATATGCTCCTCATCCATCCGCTGCAGCCGCTTGATGAACAGCTCCCCCAGCCACGTCACCAGGTACACCCCTTCACCCACATACTCGGTCACCCCCCGGTCGACGATCACCGGGTCTTTGTCGTTGATGGTCCCTTCCATGCTTTGCCCCCAGCCGGTCACGATCGCGAGCGAGGTGGGCTGGGTGTAGGTGACGCCTTTTTCCTGTAGCAGATCGGCGCTCACGATGATGTTGCGGATGGCCTGGTTGTAATCGGACGGCACCTGGCCGTGGCCCATGGCGGCGCGCACGTCGTACTGGGGATCACGATTTCGTCGGGCTTGCCGCGCAGGGCAGTGACGTTGCGGGGGGCCGGGGTGAGCGGCAGGTCGCTGGGCTCAAGTGCGGCGGCTTCGATGCGCAGGCGGGCTTCGGCGGAGAGGCCTTTGACCTTGGTGAGCATGTGCTTGACCTGGTCGGAGGTGGAAAGGGTGGGGGTGGGTTTGGCCGGCGCGGCGGGCGCGGTGGCGCTCAGCAACAGCGATGAGGGATCGACGCGCAGGGCGGCGGCCATGGCTGTGATATCGGCCAGGGACGGTTCGCGGGTGTCTTTCTCGTAATTGCCGACACGCGACTGTGATTTCCAGCCGCAGGCCTCGGCCAGCTGGGCCTGCGAGAGGCCGGCGGCGGCGCGGAAGCGCTTGATGCGTTGCCCTAATGATTCGTTCATGCGCGGGATTCAAACACGGATTGAAATGACAGTGTTTCACTTTTTGTGTTTGAAATAAACACATAATGTGTTTAGGCTTGGTTTCAGATGCAGGGCTGGCATGAGGTGAACGGTCCTGCGGCAATACACACAGCAGGGCTACTGGCGGTACCGGTGGCCTGTGGAATACGGGGGAGTGAACCATGAAGAAACGGACTTATGTCGGCAAGGCGATGGGTGATACGGAGTGGCTGCTGGAGCAGTGGGGCTGGTGGCGGATGGATGGGGTGGGGGTGCCGCGGTACACCTCGCCGTTGTATGCGCTGATTCGGGATAACACGCCGTGTGAGGGGGCGGGCGGCGGTATTCGTTGACGGATGACCAGGCGCTGGCGATCGATGGGGCGGTGGCACGGTTGACGAAGCGGGATGCGCAGATGGGGGATTTTATCTGGCTGTATTTCGGGGCGAAGTACCCGGCGTTGCGGATTGCGCGGTTGGCGGGGATCAGTGAGGCGAAGGTGCGGGAGTTGGTGCGGGCGGGGGCGGCTTGGGTGGATGCGGCGTTGGAGGGGTTGCGGGGTAGGGAGGAGGAGAGTGTGCGTGTGGGGAGGGTGGCTTGTGTGTAGGGGGATTTGGGGCGGTAGGGTGTAGATGTGCATGCTGCATGTCGCCCGGCTAGCCGGCCTCCCACTTTTGAATGTGTGGGGGTGGGTTTGAAGAAGGTTTCCGCGCGGATAAGAGGGCGGTTTTATGAGGGCGTGGTTTGGTTGTTTGGTTGATTCAGGTGTTTTGAGACCCCGGTGTTGATGCCGGGGTTTTTTTGTTTTTGGAGGGTGGCGCGTCGGGGCGATCAGGGGGCGGCGAGCAGCAGTTTGATGCGCTCGGCCATGGTTTCCATGGCGAAGGGTTTGGTGAGTACCTGCATGCCGTCTTCGAGTTGCACGTCGCCGATCACGGCCTGTTCGGCGTAGCCGGTGATGAACAGCACTTTGAGATCCTGGCGAGCCCGGCGTGCGCGGTCTGCGACCTGGCGGCCGTTGATGCCTCCGGGCAGGCCCACGTCTGTAATCAGCAGGTCGATACGGGCGGTGGACTCCAGAATGGTCAATGCGCCTGCACCGTCGGCGGCTTCGAGGGTGATGTAGCCCAGCTCTTCCAGCACTTCGGCCACCATGGTCCGGATGCTGGGTTCATCATCGACCACCAGCACCGTGTCACCCACTCCTGCGATTTCAGCCTGTGACAGGCGGGCCGCCTCGAGTGGTTGAAGGGCTTCGCCTTCATGGCGCGGCAGGTAGATGTACATCGCCGTGCCTACATTGACCGTAGAGTGCACCCTGACCTGGCCCCCGGATTGTTTGGCGAACCCGTAGATCATCGAAAGCCCCAGGCCGGTGCCTTTGCCGATGGGTTTGGTGGTGAAGAACGGGTCGAAGATGCGGGCGATGACTTTTGGCGGCATGCCCAGCCCGGTGTCGCTGACGCATAGGCACAGGTATTCACCCGCCGGGAGATCGAAAGACGCAGCCATGCGGTTGTCGATCACTTTGTTCGACGCCTGGATCACGATTCGGCCGCCATCGGGCATGGCGTCCCGGGCATTGATGCACAGGTTGAGCAATGAGTTTTCGAGCTGCGAAGCATCTACCCGTGCATTCCATAGGTCGGGCATCAGATTGAGCTGTAGCTCCACCTGCGGCCCGACGGTGCGCCGGATCAGTTCTTCCATCTCCACGATCAACCGGGCAGCGTCGGTGGGTTTGGGGTCCAGCGTTTGCTGGCGGGAGAAGGCCAGAAGCCGGTGGGTCAGGGCGGCGGCTCGCCGCGCCGCACTTTGCGCCGTGCCGACGTATCGCTCGACGTCATTGAGGCGCCCCTGGGCCAGGCGCCTTTGCAACAGTTCCAGCGAACCGCTGATGCCAGCCAGCAGGTTGTTGAAGTCGTGAGCGAGGCCGCCGGTGAGCTGGCCTACCGCTTCCATCTTCTGGCTTTGCCGTAACGCTTCTTCGGCTTTGGCGAGGGCTGCAACCTGTTCCTTTTCGGAGGTCGCATCACGGCCAACAGCGATGATGAAGTCATCGGAGGGGCCCGCCGTCCAGGAGATCCACCGATAATTTCCGCTTTTTGTTCGATAGCGGTTTTCGAAGCGATTCAAGTGCTGCTTCTGCGCCGCAATGGTTTGAGCGCCCTGTTCGGTATGTTGGAGGTCTTCAGGGTGTATCAGCTCGAAGAGGTTGGCGCCAAGCAGGTCTTCTTCAGCCCAACCCAGCACTTCCGTCCAGGCCGGGTTGATGGCGGTGATCGTGCCATCGAAGCTTGCGACCAACATCAGGTCACTGGAGAGCTGCCACAGCCTGTTTCGGTCCAGGGTGCGCTCTTGTACCTGCAACTCGAGCGACGCCGCCAGTGTGTTCAGCTCCTGTTCGGCCTTGTAGCGCTGAACGGCTGAGCGGGTATTGGTGGCCACGCTCTGGATGAAGGCGATATCACCGTTCGACCATTGGGTAGGCTTTGCATGGTTCACAAAAAAGAATGCAGCCAGCCGTTTGGCTTCGATCAAAGGGACATGCACAAGTGCGCTACTGCCGAATGCCAGGAAGTGCTGAACGTGGGCCTTGGTTCTCAAGTCCTTGGAAACATCATCGATGATGATCATCTCGCCCAGATCGAGTGCCGAGATGGAGCTCCCGAAATCCTCCGTTCGATGTGTGCCCGTGCCCTTGGGAAGGCGGGGCAGGCACCAGTCGTGCTCAACGGTGAACACTGTGCCGTCTGCACTCACCGTCGCGTAGCCGGCCCGGTCGGCATTGAGTGTGCGCCCAAGGATCTGCGACGCCTTGTAGGCGAGCGCAGCAGGGTCCTCGATCAGCCTGAAGGCCTCGTTCAACTCGATCAGCGCTGCGCGCCGCTGTTCTTCGCGTTTTCGAGCGCTGATGTCCGAAAAAGAATGGCGACCTGGCGTTGCTCGGGCTCGCCCATGCGGTAGGCATACACTTCGTAATGCCGATTGCCCAGGCACTTTGCCGTGTGCTCGAACCTGGCCGGTTGGCCGTTGCGAGCGACCTCGGCGTAACGGTGAAAAAAATACTGCTCATGCTCGGGGGCCAATGTTCGCATCCACTGGCCAACAACGTTTTTAAGCCCCGTCTGGTGTTCGAATGCCGAATTCACCTCGAGGAAGCGATAGTCATAAGGGTATGAGGCGTCGTCGCATTGGACTTCGACGATACAAAAGCCGTGATCGAGTGCGTTGTACAGGGAGCGATAACGATGTTCGCTGAGCTCCAGTACTTTCTCGGCGGTCTTGAGTGCGGAAATATCGCGGGATACCGACAGGATTCTTTCTGGCTGCCCATCGGCGCCGTTGATGGGCGTGACCTGAACGTCCCACCAGCGAGGGTTGCCGGCGAATGTGGCCGCCTCGCCTTGAAAGCGGCCGGTTTGGCCAACACGGGCTGCAGCCAGTGCGTTCTTTGCGTCGACATTGCCATCGCCTTCCCAGAAATCCGGCCAGGGGCAGCCGCGGATGTCGTTGAAGTCGCTGACTTCCATGGCCCTTTTGCCGCCCTCGCTCATGAAAGCGAGGCGGCCCTCCAGGTCCAGCACCTTGATACAGTCGCCCGAGGCGCTCAATACGCTTTCCATGAAGTCAGCGTCGGCTTTGTGCTTTTGATAATCCAGGTGCTGCTGGGTCTGATCGCGAAGTACCTTGATATAGCCGTGCAGCGCGCCGGCGGCGTCCCTCAACGGCATCATTTCGCCGCTGCCCCAGAACAACGAGCCGTCGTTGCGCAAATGCCAGCGTTCGTCATTGGCACGCCCCTGGCTGAGCGCCAGGCCCATCTCTTTTTGAGGCATGTGCGCAAGCCGGTCCGACTCGGTGAAGATGCAGGCTATGGGTTGGCCCCGCATGTCGTCGGTACCCCATCCCAGGATGCGCACTGCCCCCTCATTCCACTCGGTGATCGAGCCTTCGGCATCCAGCGTGATAATCCCGTAGTCGACAGCGCTGTTGATGATCATGCCATAGCGTTGCTCGGACGCCGCTGCCGCTAGTTGAAGCTGTTTTACCTGCGCTTGCAGCGATTCGATCTGCGCTGCCGGGTCGGCTGACGAGAGGGATTCAGGCTTGGATTGGTTGGTCATCGGGGTAGAGGACAACGAGGTGGGGTTTTTGAGGTTTTACCGCATTTATGCGCCCGCTGCAGCCTCGCGGGGTGGCGGCCAGTAGATTGATTGCAGAAACGGCCTCGATCAAGCGGCTGGCGCCGGGCGGCAAGGATATAGGGTTCACACGCCAGGCGGCAGGCATGGGGCGAAACAGGTTGTGAAAAAAGGCTTTCCGCGCGGATAAAGGGGTGGTTTTATGGCAGCGTGGATTAGTTGTTGGGTTACAGCGTTTTAAGGGGAGGTGGGTGGTGTTTTGTTGATGGGGCGTCGCGGGATGAAGGTCTTAAATCTGGACCACTATCCAGGTTACGTCATCATCGATATGCGTAGGATCAGGTGTCTCGGGATCAAGCATCTGAGCTTGATGCCTATCGCTTAGATCCGCCCAGAAACCATCAGTGGCAAAAACCAGTGTGTCACCTTGAATGGCTACCCTCTTTATAAAATCAGGGTCTGGCGTTCTCCGTGCTTTAAAACTGCGGGTAATTATATGTCGCGTTACATCTGAAGCCAGTTGTCTATGGCCGCGATCTCGCTTCCAATTGGCCAAGCAATGAGGCGGGGTAAGCCAGTCAATAGGATTGTTTGGGGCTGCCACGCCCGCACTGCAGTCACCTTCGTAAGCAATGGTCAGGAGTCCGCCAGAAACCACCGCTATCAGATAGCTCGCCGACCCAGTAGCCCTCTCCGAAAAGAGCGAAGAGTGCGCGTTGTGCAACACGCATCTCAATACCGACTCAACCTGCTCATGGTTGGAGTCTAGAGCACCCCTGTCGATCTGAGTTCGGTACCCGTTGACGATATGGTCAACAAAAGCTGGAGCCAATAATTCACTACCTGGTTTGGATGTTCCGTCGGCCACCACAAAAACACCACGAACGCCATCATACTGAGCCATTGCACAATCGCGATTTTCTGTCCGATCACTCCCTTGAACCGTTCTAATGGTGTACTGAATCATTTCAAGTTGCTCAATCTTTTAAGGCGTTCAAAAATAACCTTCCCTCGGCCCGGATTAGAGACTACAGAATGGGAGCTGTCTATTACATGAGCCAAATTATCGAGTTTGAGCAAGCCGGAAATTCCGCTCGCGATATACGCTCTTAGCGCTTGGTCTGCCTGGGCGACTTCTTCATGTAAGCGCTCTCGGCCGTCTACGACCACAATGATATCCTCTACATCCTTGTGGTAGGCGTCACCCTTGCCGCGGCCTTTGAATGCTTCAAGCTTTGTGGCTACAAAATAGGTCGGTTTGAAGATTTTGATCGCGAAACCACTGGGAATAGTAGTGGTGTATGCGTGCGCCAACCCGTCCACAAACCAGCGATTTTCATATCCGAGTATTTCCTTCACTGACGGCATGACATCTACAATTATGTCGTTAAAGACGAACCTACACGTCACATCGCTGTGCTCGGGGGTGATTTTGAATCCCTTTCTTGCCAAGCGCTCCGTAAGCTTTTGCCAGTCAGCGATGCCGCCCAGCTCGATGACTAGATCAACGTCGTCGGTACTGCGGATATCATCCAATACATTTTTATCTGTGCAAAGAAGCCAGGTTGTAGAGCCGCCGACAAAAGCGACTTCATTCAGGAGTTCCTCCCCAAACCTTCGGCGACCAAGCTTAACATCTCATAATTGTGTTCCAAGGCAGTGCTCAAAACCCCATACCTCTCTTAAGTAGTTGAATCGCGACGGTCATTTCGCGCGGGCCGCCCATCCTGATGGAGTCCACCAAGGCCAAATAGTGATAAAGGGTTCTGTCTTTTTTAACAGCTTCAGGGACTGTTTTGTAAACGGGCTCGATCATCTGCCCCCGCTCAGTGCCATTAGGGTCAGGCCAGACATGTATGTTTTCACCAGCACTTTTCAGGTGTTTGGACAGCATCGGAGATGCAAAACCCGTCGGAATCCCCCTGGCCAGTGCGCCGGGCTTTGCTGGAAAGAAGTACTTCAATGCATGCTCGGTTATTTTCAGAAGAGCAACGCGGTTAACTTTTAAAAAAGAGGTTTCATAATCATTGGTTATGAGGCCAGATGCTCGGCAGCGTGAGATCGAGTTTGATATTTCACTTTTGCTTAAACCCAATGACTCCGCAAGGGCCCTCAGAGTGTAGCGATCTTCCCATTTCGGTTCAGCCTCCTCTGAAGGGCTGTCCTCCACCGCATCCCATCCCCGCCATCTCAGCGAGTCAGCCTCAACGAAACGGTCGATGAGAACGCGTATATCAGCGCGGGGCTCTTCTGCGGCGGGCGCAAAGGTGAGCAGCTGTTCGGATGCGTAGTCTTCGCGCAGGTAATCGAGCTCCGTGAGGCCTCCCAGCGTTTTTGTGGGATGACCCAAGGGCGTGCTTACCTCCCGAGCGTGGAGGCTCGCTAGCTTGAACAGAAGTAATATGTCTTGACCTTTCAGCATGAGTGACCTTTTGGATGTCCACATTCCATGGATCGTGGACAAACTTCCATTTTTCTCATGAATGTCAATTTTTGGGCGCCTCAGTCACGGGAGGAGGCGTTCGATCGGCATTTCGGACTAAAAGGTAACGATTACCAGCATGCAGCGCCCAAGCCGGCTGGTTATGTAAAAGTACGCTACTGGAATTACCTGTGTCACCGGTGCAATGGGCCAGCCGGCGCGCCGGCACTGGCAGCCGGTCCCATAGATACTTTTTACAGTTTTGAAAAAAGGCTTTCCGCGCGGATAAAGGGGTGGTTTTATGGCAGCGTGGACTGTTTGGAGCGTTTCACAAGAAGGTAGATAGTGTTTTGTTGATCGGACGTCGCCCGTTACACGTCGCCCGTTACACGTCGCCCGGCTAGCCGGCCTCCCACTTGGTGGATTTAGATAGTTTTGAAAAAAAGCTTTCCGCGCGGATAAACACCTGTTTTTATAGCAGCATGTTCTGTTTGCAACACACTTTGAACCCCGGCCTTGGTGCCGGGGTTTTTGTTTTCAACTTGAATATCGAACCCTTACAGATAGATACCAGGAACCAATATGGACCCTACTGACCTCGGCGCAGGCACGCTCACCTGGGCGGGCGGTAGCGTCACTGTGATATTGGGCGGTTTGCTGTGGCTGCGGCGGTTTTTGTCCAAGGATGCGGCGGAGCGCGTGATGGACAACGCCGACATCGGCACGGTACGCCGCCTCAACGATTTGCTCGACTCCGAGCGCGCGGCTCGCCAGGCGGCGGAGGCGCGGGCGGATCAGTTCGCCAGGGAGCGTAACGAGCTGGCCACGGCAGTGGGCCGGCTCGAAGGAAAGATCGAAGCGCTGATCGGCCAGGTCGCGTTGCTCAATGCTGAGGTGGCGCGTTTGCGCGGCCTGGCTGCAAACGTTGCCTGACGCGCCATGCGCCAGCCGGACGGCCCCGTAGAAACCTGAACACACCACGCCCCCAAGGGCGCATTGGCCTGATGCGATCACGCCCGTGGCAACCACGGCGCGGCATTCAGGCAACGAATCATCTTCGAGGAACCCCATGAAAATCACATCCGTGGTGTTGCAACTGCAACAGCGCTGCCCCGTGTTCGGCGAACGCGTGAGCGGCGGTATCGATTTCGACGCGGCCTTCGCCAGCCAGCAATTGAGCCGCCCGGCGGCGCTGGTGATCGCCACCGGCAGCACGGCCGGCGACAACGACCTGGCCAATGGCGTGCGCCAGGCCATCACCGACAGCTTCGACGTGGTGGTGCTGCTCGACAACCCTGACCACAGCGGCGCCCAGGCCGCCGATGCGCTGCAGGCGATTCGCCTGGAGCTGTGGCGCGCGTTGGTGGGCTGGCAGCCGAGCTACGAATACGACCTGGCCACCTTCAAGAACGCGGCACTGCTGCGGATCGACTCGTCGCAGGTGGCCTACCGCTTCAGCTTCCAGACCGCATTCCAACTGGGCCGCAACGTCGCCAGCCAGCCGGCCGAAACCTGGCACGAGCAGCTGCTCGACGCTCTGCCCGCGCTGGAAGGGCTGGACATCGATGTGGACTGCATCGACCCGGCCGACCGAAACCTGAAACACCCAGGCCCTGATGGGCGCATTGAAATCCACCTGAAAGAGGACCTCGCATGAACCGCATGACTGTGAAACCGGCCAAGGGCCGCGCAGTGCCAGACCCGGAAACCGGGCTGCTGCTGCCGGCCCAGGGCCGTGATGTACCGGACGACACCTACTGGCGCCGCCGCCTGGCGGATGGCGACGTCACCACCACTACCACTACCACCAACACTGAAGAGGCTGCCAACCCATGAGCGTAGGCTTCCAACAAATCCCGCAAGACGTGCGGGTGCCGCTGTTCTATGCGGAGATGGACAATTCCATGGCCAACAGCGCCGGCAGCACCTTGCGCCGGCTGATCGTCGGCCAGGTCAACGATGCCGCTGCGGCGGCTGAAATCGGCAGCCTGGTGCTGGTCTCCAGCCTCGCGCAGGCCAAGGCCATCGGCGGCCAGGGCTCGATGCTGGCGGCCATGTACGAAACCTGGCGGCAGAACGACCCGGTCGGCGAGGTGTGGTGCCTGCCGCTGAAGAACAGTACCGGCGCGGTGGCGGCGGGCAAGGTCACCTTCACCGGCACTGCGACCGAAGCGGGCCTGGTGAACCTGTACGTGGGCGGCGTGCGTGTGCAGGCGGCCATCCCGTCGGGCAGCGCCGCAGCTGCAGCCGCCGCTGCCTTGGCGGCGAAGGTGAATGCCAGTGCCGACCTGCCGGTGACGGCGGCGGCTTCGGCCGGCGTGGTGACCCTCACCGCGAAGTGGACGGGCGATTCGGGCAACGACATCAGCCTGATCCTCAACCGCCTGGGCCGCAGCAACGGCGAGGCCACGCCTGCGGGCCTGACCGTGGTGGTCACCGCCATGGCCGGTGGCGCCGGCACCCCGGATGCCACTGCCGCGCTGGCGGCCTTGGGCGATGCGCCGTTCGAGTTCCTCTGCGTGCCGTGGGCCGACGCTGCCACTCTGGATGCGTGGAGGGTGGCGATGAGCGACCTGAGCGGGCGCTGGTCGTGGGCCAAGCAGCTTTACGGCCACGTGTTCGGCGCACTGCGCGGCACGCTCGGCACCTTGGTGGCGGCAGGCTCTGCGCGTAACGACCAGCACGCGACGATCTTCGGCTTCCCGGCCGGCGTGCCGCAGCCGTTCTGGCGCGTGGCGGCAGCGGCGGCGGCGCGGCAGGCGGTGTTCATCTCCGCCGACGCCAGCCGGCCGACGCAAACCGGCGCGCTGGTGGGCATCGACCCGGCACCGGAGGGCAGCCGCTTCACGCTCACCGAGCAGATGTCGCTGCTGCAATACGGCATCGCCACGCTGACTTACGAAGGTGGCTACACGCGCATTCAGCGCGCCATCACCACCTACCAGAAAAACAGCGGCGGCCAGCCCGACGACTCGTACCTGGACAGCGAAACGATGCACCAGAGCGCGTACATCGTGCGCCGCCTCAAGGGCATCATCACCAGCAAGTACGGCCGCCATAAGCTGGCCAACGACGGCACCCAATTCGGCGATGGCCAGCCGATCATCACCCCGAACGTGATTCGTGGTGAGCTGATCAGCGAGTACGCGAACCTTGAGCGTGACGGCCACGTCGAGAACGCCGAGGCCTTCGCCCGCTACCTGGTGGTGGAGCGCGATGCCAACAACCCTGGCCGGGTGAACGTGCTGTACCCGCCGGACTACGTGAACGGCCTGCGCGTGTTCGCGCTGCTCAACCAGTTCCGCCTGCAATACAGCGCCGACGTGGCCTGACCTTAACCCGTTCGATCCCAGCCCGCCTCGAGCGGGCTTTTTCTTTTATGGAGGCCCAACCATGGGGCAGAAAGTCGCTGGTACCTGCTACGTCAAAGTCGACGGCACGCAGTTGATTCTCAAGGGTGGCGTAGAAGCGCCGCTGATGGACAAGACCCGGGAAACCGTGGTGCCCGGTTACTTCAAGGAAGAGGACAAGGCGCCCTTCGTAAAGCTCACCGCGGTGCACACGCCGAACTTCCCGCTCAAGGCGCTCACCGATGGCATCAACATGACCATCACCGCCGAGCTCAAGAACGGCAAGGTGTACACCCTCTCCGGCGCCTACCTGGTGTCGCAGCCCACCAGCAAAGGTGAAGACGGCACCCTCGAGCTGCAGTTCGACGGCATCAAGGGGTGTGGTCGTGACCGACGCCATCGCACTCAACACGCCGATCCAGGCCCACGGTGAAACCCTCACCGAGCTGACCTTGCGCCGCCCCACCGCCAAGGAGGCGCTGCCGTACAAGATCGACGCCGACCAGGCCGTGAGCCTGGACCTGGACGTGGCCGCCAAATACATCGCGGCCTGCGCCGAGATCCCGCCGTCGTCGGTCGACCAGCTGGACCTTGCCGACCTCAACACGCTGGCGTGGCAGGTTGCGGGTTTTTTCATGGTGCCGGCGTCGAAGACCTTGGCGGCCTGATCACGCTGGCCTATGACCTGGCCTACTTCTGGAAGGTTGACCCCGACCAGATGTTGGCCAGGCCACTCGATGTGCTACTCGAAGCGCTGGCGCATGCCCAGCGCATCCATTCAACGCAGCAGGCAGGGGCAGGGTGATGGCCGACACATCAATGCTTAAAACACTTGTTACAGGTGTCGACCAGCTCGTGCCCAGGCTTGGGGCGATGAGCGAGAAGGTCGCCACCTTACGTAAAAACATCGATGCCACAGGGCTCAGCGGCCTGAGCCTCAAAGCCGCATTGAACGGCGGCGAGCTGGCCAAGCCGTTCGTGAGCAGCGTTCAAGCAGCGAGCGCGTTCGAAACCGCCATGGTGGCGGTGGGCAAGGCAGTGCACTTCGACACCCCGGCGCAGTTCAAGGCCATGGGTGACGACATTCTCAAGCTGTCGACGCGCGTGCCCACGGCGGCCAAGGACATCACCGAGCTGGTCGCGGCCGGTGCCCAATCGGGCATCGCCCGCGGTGAGCTGGTGGGCTTTGCCGAGGATGCGGTGAAGATGGGGCTGGCCTTCGACCAAAGCGCTGCGCAAAGCGGCGCGATGATGGCGGCCTGGCGCACCGCGTTCAAGATGACCCAGGCCCAGGCGCTGGGGCTGGCCGACCAGATCGCCGACCTGGGCCATCACGGCCGGGCCAGCGGCCAGCAGATTCTCGACATCGTCAACCGCGTCGGGCCGCTGGGAGGGGCGGCCGGCAACGTGGCAGGGCAGGTCGCTGCATTGGGCGCGACCCTGGTCGGGCTTGGGGTGGGGCAGGAGCAGGCTGGGGTGGGCGTCCGGCAACTCATGCAGGCGCTGGCTCAGGGCGGCGCGGCCACCGATGCACAGGCCGAGGCGTTCAAGGCGCTGCGGCTGGATTCCAAAGACGTGGCGGCGGGCATGCAACAGGATGCCCAAGGCACGCTGATGGAGGTGCTGCGGCGCGTGGCTGCAACCGATGCCAATCAGCGACCGGCGCTGCTGGCGACGCTGTTCGGCGGCGATTCGGCGGCGGCCATCACACCGCTGCTCAATAACCTGGGGCTGCTTGAAAGCAACCTGGCGCGCACCGGCAATGCCTCGCAGTACGCCGGGGCCATGCAGCGGGACTTCCTTGCTCGCGCCGGCACGGCGGATAGCCAACTGACGATGATGCGCAGCGCGCTGGGCGCGGTGAGTGTGAAGTTTGGTGAGGCGTTGTTGCCGGCGGTGGCTGCCGCCGCTACAGCGCTGGTGCCGCTGATCGACAGCCTGGGCGATTTCATCGGCAGCCACCCGGCCCTGGTACAGGGCTTGGCGGCGGCAGGCATGGCCTTTCAAACGTTTCGGGTGGTGCTTTCGGCGGTCGCTGGCACAGGGGCGTTGCTGAACCCGCTGATGCTTACCGGCTTGGGTATTGCAGCGGTGGCTGGTCTGATCGTGGCCAACTGGGATTCGATCAGTGCGTTCTTCCAGGGCCTGTGGGCCAGCATTCAAAAGTATGCCGGCATCGCCTGGTCGTTTCTCAAGCTGCTGTTCGACTTCAGCCCGCTGGGCATGATCGTCAGCCATTGGGAACCGATCCTGGGCTACTTCAGGGGCTTGGTCGACAAGGTTCGGCCGCTGCTCAACGCCTTGGGCCTTGGCTCGGATGAATCGGGCCGGCTGCCGCAGGCGCCGCGTGTGGGCATGGGCGCCGGGGACGGTGCGTTCGTGATGGCGGGCGCACCACAGTTGGCTGCCCAGCGCCAGTTGCAGATGAACCAGCGCTTTCTCATTCCGCCCACGGGCGACCTGCTTTCTGCCGGTGGCGGCAACACACGCCTCAACGGTGAGCTGACGATCCGCCTGGAAGGCGACACGCGGGGCATCCGCCCCATGGCCGCCACCAGCGACCAGCCCGGTTTGCTGATCACCACCAACGTGGGCCGCCGCACCTTGTCTGGAGGGCAACAATAATGGCCGATACCTGGCGCGAACGGCTGCTGCCGGCGTCGTTTCGCAGTGTGCAGTTCCTGATCGAAAACACCTCCGTGCCCATCGGGCGCAAGGTGCAGTTGCATCAATACCCCAAGCGTGACGAAGCCTTCGCCGAGCCGATGGGCAAGGTGGCGCGGGTGCACAAGGTCACCGCCTACGTCATCGGCCCGGATTGCTTCGCGCAGCGCGACAAGCTGCTCGATGCGCTGGAGGCCGAGGGCGAAGGCACCCTGGTGCACCCGTGGCTGGGCCGCATGGCGGTGACGGTGGGCGTGGGCAGCATGAAGCACAGCCGTGCCGAAGGCGGCATGGTCAGCTTCGAGCTGGAGTTCTACCCGGCCACACCGCTGCTAAACCCCGCCGCCATCGCCAACACGGCCCGGCTCACCGGGCTGGCTGCGCTGAGCTTCTGGCGTGGGGCGCTGGCGCGGTACAACGCCGCGATGGGCGCCCTCGACAGCGTGCGGATCAACGTGCTGGGCCTTGAAAACGCCTTGGCCGGTGTGTTCGTCGCGATCAATCGGCAGTTCGCGCCGCTGGCCGAAACCCTCGGCTCGCTGCGCTCGATTGCGCACATGTTGATCAATGCGCCCGAAGCATTGGCCAGCCTGTTCGAGGGCGTGCTGAGCGAGGCCAGCCTGCCCCGCTTCGAGCGCTACAGCGGCGCAGTGGCGGCGCTGGCCAGCCAGGCCGAAGACGCGGCCAGCATCGACGCGGTGAGCAAGGCCAGTGGCGCCGACACCGCCGCAGCGGCCCAGGCGTTCGCCGACCTGGTGCAAGGCGCGCTGCTGGCGCGGGCTGTGGCCACCGCCGCGCAGATGCCGGTGCTGGCCACGCCTGTGGCGCTCGGCACGGCGCCGTCGCTGGAGCAACAAGTGGCCCAGCCGGTCGCCCGCGCCGAGGTGCCGGTGGCCGACGATGTAATCGCCGCCCGCGACGCGCTGGACGCGGTGTTCTGGCAGGCCGCGCTCAAGGCCGATGCCAGCGATTACCCGCTGATCAACGCCGCGCGGCAGCAGATGGTTCGCCACCTCACCGCCGTGGCGGCCTCGGTGTGCAGCTGGTGACGGTCACGCCCCCGGAAACCCTGCCGGCCCTGGTGCTGGCCTATCGGCGCTTCGGCGATGCCACCCGCGAGGGCGAAATCGTGCAACGCAACCTGATCACTCACCCCGGCTTCGTGCCGGCGGTGCCCCTGCAACTCGCATTGGAGTAACTCGATGTCCGACCCGTCGAAGGCCGTGACCTTGACCGTCGACGGCCTGGATTATGCCGGCTGGACCTCGGTCGAGATCAACGCAAGCCTGGAGTGCCAGGCGCGCAAGTTCACCATCGGCATCACCTGGAAGTGGCCCGGCCAGAACCTTGCCCGGCCCGTGCAGCCCGGCGCGCGCTGCGAGCTGCGCATCGGCGGTGAGCTGGTGATCACCGGATGGGTGGATGCCGCACCCATCAGCTACGACCACGAAAAAGTCACCGCCAGCATCAGCGGCCGCTCTCTCACGGGCGACCTCTGCGACTGCGCCGCCATCAACCGGCCGGGCCAGTGGAAGGGCCAGAGCGTGCAGGCCATCGTCGCCGCAATCGCCGGCGAGTATGGGGTGGCGACCACCAGCGAAATCGAAGCCACGGCGAGCCTGGCCGACCACACCCTCCAGCCCGGCGAAACGGCCTTTGCCTCCATCGACCGGCTGCTCACGCTTTACCGGGTGTTCAGCACCGACAACGCCCAGGGCCAGCTGGTGCTGGCCAAGGCCGGCAGTGCAGGCCGCGCCAGTGACAGCCTGGAGCTGGGCCGCAACGTGCTCGGCGCCACGGCGGCGATGGATTTCACCAAGGTGTTCTCCGAATACCGGGTGATCGGCCAGCGCGCCGGCACCGACCAGGCGTTCGGCGTGGCCAGCAACGAGGTCAACGCCAATGCCAGCGACCCTCGGGTCACGCGCAAGCGGGTCAAGCTGATCCAGCAGAGCGGCCAGCTCAGCGACGCGCTGGCCGCCGGCCGCGCCAATTGGGAGCGCGGCACCGCCCTGGGCAAGGCCCTGGAAACCACCTACCAGGTGCAGGGCTGGCGCCAGGCCAACGGTGCGTTGTGGCTGCCCAACACGCTAGTGCGGGTGGTGGACCCGCTGCTGGGGTTCGACCGCGACATGCTCATCGCCGAGGTGACCTACCGGCTCAGCGAAAACGGCACCACCTGCACGCTGCGGGTGGGGCCGCCGGATGCCTACGTTCAAGCGCCTGACGCGCCCAAACCTGCGCCCAAGGCGCCGGGCAAGGATGCGTTCGGCCATTTGTTGCCCCCCGACGGAGCCCCTTCATGAACCGATTGATGAACCTGTTCGCCCGTGGCGTGGTGGCCCTGGCCAAGCCCACCGGCAAACTGCAAACGCTGCAGATGCGCCTCACCGCCGGTGAGGTGAAAGACGGCATGGAGCATTTGGAGCCTTATGGCTTCACCAGTTGCCCGCAACCCGGGGCCGAGGCGCTGGCCGCCTTCATGGGCGGCGACCGCTCCCACGGCGTGGTCGTGGTGGTCGCCGACCGCCGTTATCGCCTGCAGACCCTGCAAGCCGGGGAGGTGGCGATCTACACGGACGAAGGCGACGCGATTCATTTCAAGCGCGGCCGCATCATCGACATCCACACCGCCACCCTCAACATCCGCGCCAGCGCTGGCGTGCACATCGACACCCCGAGCATCACCCAGACCGGCAGCATCGTCAGCCAGGGTGATCAGGTGGCCGGTGGGGTCAGCCAGATCAAGCACCTGCACACCGGCGTGCGCTCGGGCGGCGACCAGAGCGGCCCGCCCGTGGCCGGAGGTGGCGCATGACCTTATTGGTGATCGACGACCAGGCCAGCCTCAAGCGCGCGGTGGAGATCAGCCTGTTCACCTGGCGCCGCGCCAGCGCCGCCGACCCGGTGGACGACGCCGAACGCTATGGCTGGTGGGGCGACAGCTTCCCGCAGGTGGCCGGCGACCGGATCGGCTCGCGGTTGTGGCTGCTGCGCCGGCGCAAGCTCACCGCCGAAACGCTCGACGCCGCCGTGGCCTATGCCCGCGAAGCCTTGCAGTGGCTGCTGGACGACGGCCATGCGCTGGATGCGCAGATCCTCGCCGACCGCGCCGGCAACGACCGCCTCAACCTGGGCGTAACGCTGACCTTGCCGGATGGCCAACGCCTGGACATTTCCCCTCATTCGACCTGGCAGGTGCTTTATGCCGTTCGATACCCCGACTTTACCGGTGCTGATCAGCCGCACCGTGGCGGACCTCGCCAGCGACGCGCTGCTGCGCTCTGATGCGCAGGTGCTGGCGCGTGCGCTGAGCGGCGCCGCTTATGGGCTGTATGGCTACATCGGCTGGGCGGCCCGGCAGATCCTGCCGGACACCGCCGATGAAGCCACCCTTGAACGCCAGGCGCGGCTGCGCCTGGCCACCGCGCGCATCGCCGCCAAACCCGCCAGCGGCCGCGCCAGCTTCAACGCTGCGGCCGGCGCCGTGCTCGACGCCGACCGTGTGCTGCAAGCCAGCGACGGCCGCCAGTACCGGGTGGCGGCAGCGGTCACCACTGTGCAGGGCGTCAACAGCGCCGCGCTCGAAGCGGTCGACGGCGGCACGCTGGGCAACGCTGCCGCCGGGCTGGTGCTGACACTGGTGCAGCCGGTGATCGGCGTGGACGACCAGTTCACCGTGCTCACCCCGGGCCTCACCGGCGGCACCGATCAGGAAAGCGTGGAGTCGCTACGCGCCCGGGTGATCCGCAGTTATCAGGTGATCCCCCACGGCGGTGACGCCGACGACTACGTGACCTGGGCGCTGGAATGCGCTGGCGTCACCCGCGCCTGGACCGTGCGCAACTACATGGGGCCGGGCACCGTGGGCGTGTTCTTCGTGCGCGACGGCGACAGCGCCATTGTGCCGGACGCCAACGAGGTCGCCACCGTGCAGGCCTACCTCGACAGCAAAGCGCCGGTGACGGCCGAGGTGTACGCCCTGGCACCGCTGCTCAAACCGGTGAACTACCGCATCACGCTCACCCCCGACACCTCTGCCGTGCGCGCGGCGGTCACCGCAGAGCTTGCCGACCTGCATGCCCGCGAGGCGGGCCTGGGCGACGGCCTGTTGATCAGCCACATCCGCGAAGCAGTGAGCAGCGCCCGTGGCGAAACCGACAACGTAGTGGCCAGCCCCGTGGCCGATGTGCCGGCCAACGCCAACCAGCTGCTTACGCTGGGGGTGATCACATGGAAGTGAGAAACGCAGCCAAGTACCTGCAGCAACTCAAGGCCCTGCTGCCGCAAGGCCCGGCCTGGGACAGCGAGCGGGTGCCGGAGCTGGGCGTGGTGCTCACAGGCCTGGCCCAGGAACTGGCGCGGGTCGACGCCCGCGTGATGGCGCTGAGCGCCGAAATGGACCCCGCCGGCGTCACCGAGCTGGTGCCGGACTGGGAAGCGGTGATGCAGCTGCCGGATGCCTGCCTGGGCAACTCGCCGTCGTTCGGCGACCGCCAGTTGGCCGTGCAGCAGCGGCTCACTGCCGTCGGCGCCCAAACACCTGAGTACTTCGTGAACATCGCCAAGGGCCAGGGCTACCCCGACGCCCGCGTCACCCAATACCGCGCCCCGCGCTTCGGCCGCGCGCGGTTCGGCAAGGCGCATTTCGGCACCTGGCAGGTGCAATTCATGTGGGTACTCAACACCGGCGGGCGCCAACGCATTGGCCGGCGCTTCGGCGTGAGCTACTGGGGCGAACGCTTCGGCGTCAACCCAGGCAGCGCCCTGGAGTGCCTGATTCGCCGCTACGCACCGGCGCATACCGTGGTGCACATTCGTTATGACTGAGGAGAGCAAGTAGATGGATTATCCGAAGAGTGTGGCCAACGTGGGGTTGGTCAATGGGAAGTTTGTGGATGAGAACACCGTAACCGGTGTGGTGGGGTCGTTGATTCCATCGGAATGGGGCAACGCGGTCACCGATGAAATCCTCGCCGTGATTGCGGGGGCGGGGCTCAGCCCGGCGGAAGCCAAGGTTGACCAGCTGCTGACCGCGATCTGCCAGATCATCCAATCGGGCACGGTGAGCTACGCCACCGACACGGGTTCGGCCAACACCTACAAGGCCGCTTACACCCAGACGGTCACGGCGTTGACTGACGGGCTGATTCTTCGATTCAAGGCCAAGACGGCGAGTACCGGCCCGGCCACCTTTGCGCCGGACAGCGTGGCAGCAAAGCCGATTACCACGAGCTCGGGCGCGGCTCTGATTGGCGGAGAAATTGCTGTTGGCGGCTTCGTTACCGTTCAGTACAGCTCAGCGCTAAATGCCTGGCTGTTGCTGTCCTCAACTGGCGGCACTGTCAACGAGGGTCGGCTGCTGCGTGTGTGGGTCTTCGATGCCGCCACCACCTATTACCCAATCGCGCAAGTCCGCAGGGTTGAGGTTGAGCTGGTGGGCGGCGGGGGCAGCGGCGGCGGCTCTGTGGCGCTCAGCAGCGGCAATTCCTGTGTGGGCGGTGGCGGAGGGGCGGGTGGTTATGCTCATTCGCTGATTGACGTGACTGACGCCATGCGCACGGCGGGGGTGCCGATCACCATCGGAGCCGGTGCCGCTGCCAGCCAAGCCAACGGCAGCGCCGGTGGCACTTCTTCGTTCGGTACCTACCTTTCCGCGTGGGGTGGAGCGGGTGGTTCACGCACGGTGGCCGCCAGTACCAACCTCATCATCAGTTCCGCCGGCGTAGGCGGTGGCGGCGCGACTGATGGAGTCTTTCCCAGCTGTGCGGGTGAGGACGGCGCATATGGCCAGAACAACCCCTATCAAAGCTCTGCCAGCCAGGGCGGTGCAGGCGGCCGTTCGGCAATGGGTTACGGCGGCCAGGCTCAATCGATCAATGCCAACGGTAACAACGGCAACCGGGGCGGCGGCGGCAGCGGCGTTGTTTCGGTTTCCACGACAACGGCCTACAACAGCGGCAAAGGCGGCAACGGTTGCTGCGTGATCCGGGAGTATTACTGATGACCAAATATGCACGTATCGACCAAGGCGTGGTGATGGAACTGTTCGAAACCGAGGCGGATATCGCTACGTTGTTTCACCCCGACCTGGTCTGGGTTCGTTGTGACGGGCAGCAGGATGTTGCCGAGGGGTGGACCTACACCAGCGAGACATTTGCACCTGCGCGGGTGATTGACCCCGCCACCTCCGTGCCGGAGCTTGTGAGCATGATGCAACTTCGCTTGGCGATGCTGAATGCTGGCCTGCTGGACCGGGCCCAGGCTGCTGTGGACGGCATGACTGGCGAAGCAGGCAGAACGACTCAGATTCAATGGCAATACGCCCAGCAAGTGCGCCGAGACTGGCCCTTGTTAGCCAGCCTGCAAAAGGCGCTGAAACTGAACGACAAGGCGCTCGATAACCTCTTCATCGCTGCCGCAGCCATTCGCTAGCGCACATGCCCGCCTATCCCGGCCCGCCTCGCGCGGGTTTATTTATGCCTGGAGAAAATCCATGAAGACGTCCCCAAGAGGGCTTGATCTGATCAAGTCCTCCGAAGGCTTGCACTTGCGGGCCTACCCCGACCCCGGAACAGGGGCCGAACCGTGGACCATTGGTTATGGCTCTACTGGTTGCGTGAGTGCAGGCATGACTATCACCGTCGCGCAGGCCGAGCAAAGATTGCAGAACGACCTGAGCCGGGTCGAGGCTGCGGTCACTCGGCTGGCCACTGTGCCGCTGACCCAGGGCCAGTTCGATGCTTTGGTGTCATTCACCTACAACGTGGGTGAGGGCAATCTCGCTCGCTCCACCTTGCTGCGGTTGGTCAACACCGGAGAGCCTGCTGCCGCTGCCGAGCAGTTCGGCCGCTGGGTGCGGGCGGGCGGCAGGGTATTGCCGGGCCTGGTAACGCGCCGCGCCGCTGAACGGGCCATGTTCGAGTCGCCTGCGTGATGCCGGGGCAGGGCAGATGGCTGCCCGCCGTCGCCGTACTGATCCTTGCGACAGGCCTGGGCATCGGTACGGCGGTAGGGTACTGGCTCACAGCCCGCCATTACCGGCCGTTGCTGGCCAATGCCCGAAGTGACGCTGCGCAGGCAGGGGAGGCACTGGCAGGCTGCCAGATCACCCGTGGCTCGCTCGAAGGGCAGGTCGGGGAGCAGAACCTTGCGATCAAGAGCCTGCAGGCCGCCGAGCAGCAGCGGGCGATGGATGCCAGAGCAGCGGTTTCCCAGGCGCATCAGGCGGCCGAAGCCGACTACCGGGCCGCGAACCGTCTTCAGCAAGAGCGCACAGGAGGCGACCCCGCAGCCGCTGCGGCGGCCATCATCGATCAGGAATTGGGGTTATGAGATGGCGGGTGGCGGCTCTGGCTGTTGTGCTGGCCGGTTGCGCTACTCAGCCCGCCGTTTTGCCTGAGCCGCGGGTGGTGCGCGTCGAAGTGCCCGTTCAGGTGCCGTGCCGGGCGCCTTCTGTCACGGCGCCGCCTTGGGCAGCCAGTGGGTTGCGCAAGGGGATAGCCTTGAGGTGAAGGTGCGGGCGCTGCTGGCCGAGCGCAGGCAGCGGATCGGATATGAAGGCGAGCTGCGGGCGGCTTTGGGGGCGTGCCGGTGATCGAAATGGTGGGAGGGCGGCTTGCCGCGCGACGGAGCCTTCCGGATCGGCACGTCGCCCGGCAAGCCGGCCTCCCACGGGCAATTACTGGTGGCACTTATCTCAACACCGGGCGCAGGAAGCTGCGTTCATAGCTGATGATGAATTTGAGTGCTGTCGCCTCTTGCACCAGGGCCTGGCATTCAGGGTCGGCCGCCGACACCTGCCGATAGCGCTCATAGTCGGCCAGGCTCGGGAAGCTGAACAGGCAGTAAGCGATGTTATTGGCGCCTTCCGACGGCAGGAAATAGCCGTGGTGCTGGCCGCCCAAGCGCTTGACCAGGGTTATCCACTGGGTTGAGTAGCGTTCGAAAGCGGGCAGTTGATACGGGTCGATGACGTATTTGACGTGGCAGGTGATCACAGAAGCGGGCCTTAGTGCTGGGGAAACAGCAGAGGATCTTACCCGCTTCTTGAGCCCGCCCGGCGGCGTGTGCCCCGGTCGCACACACAACAGGCACTACAAACATTCAAGGTGTACAGAATGCTGAAAGACTACCGATGCGGTAAATGCACCCGGCTTCTGGCACGGGTCGGCAGTTTCACCGAGCTCCAGATCAAATGTTCCCGCTGCGGGACGTTGAATCACGTGAAGGCCTCGAGCCCCGAGCAAACGCCCCCGAGCGTGGATAGAGCAGCTCGACTGCCCTCAACTTCTATTCATGACGAGGTATCACTCCATGGCTAATTCCAGCACTGGCATCAACGCCCTGACCAACATCCCGCTGTTGGGGATCAACCTGGGCTCACACGCCAACGCCCGCCAGATCGTACCCGGCGAGGCAGGTACTCATTATTTCTGGCCCACCCGCGACACTATCACCCTGTGGGTAAAACAGCGTGGCGTGCGCTTGATCCGCTTCCCGTTCGAAGTGCAGCGCGCTATCAACCTGACCAACGAAGGCTTGCCTGGGCAGGGCGCAAGCTTGGACACGACCTTCGTCAGCAAGTGGAAAGAGCTGCTAGGGTGGATTCGGGCAGATTCGAACGGCGAAGCGAAGATCATCCCCGACCCACACCACTACATGCGCCTGATGCGTTACGAGACCGCCAACGGCAAGATGACCGGCCGGTTGTTGCCCGCCAATGAGGCGGGTAACCAAGGTAACCGCTGGAAAGCGACCGAGCCGGTTCTGATCAACGACAGCAACAGCATCAGTGGCGCCGCCTGGACGGCAATTCACCTGGCGAACTTCCATCAGAAGCTGGTCCAGTCTTGTGACGATCCGATGGTACTGGGCTGGGGGCTGGGTAACGAACCCTACGAGCGCACCGATATTGCCAGCGCCACCGACTACATCACCAAAGACGGCATGAAGACCCTGTACATCAACACGATGAACACGGTGCTGAAATACCTGCGTAACAGCTCCAGCAAGCCTGTCTTCATCTGTGGGCTTCACTATGCAAGCGCGCGGAGCTGGGCGGATTATTCCGCCGACCTGCAATCGCAGATCGTCGATCCGGCAAAAGCCATTGTCTGGGAGGTGCATGGGTACGGCGACGTGGACAACAGCTCCAGCGGTACCTACGCCGGCGACAACACCAAGATCGCGGCCAATGTGTTCACCGATACGGTGTTCGGCCCGATGTTCACATACGCCAGCAACAACAAAATGGCTATGTACATTGGAGAGGTGGGCATTCCTGGCACCGATGCCGGGCGAACGGCGCTGAAGAACCTGCTGGAAAAGATGAAGGTCGAGAAAGTGCCAGCCACGCTGTGGATTACCGGCCCGGGCTCGGACACCGAGAAAATGAGCCTTGAGCGTTCTGACCAGGCTGCAACGGTGACTATGGTGACCCCGTACTTCGCTCAGAGGCTTAGCCATTGGAACTACTCGGCTTCTTGATCGCGGGGTGTTTCACATGCGTTACCCCAGGCGCAGGCCTGGGGTTTTTTTTAGGTGTAGATTTGTGCTCGTCTGTTGGCGTGAGTATTTGTATCAGGCTGTAGAAGATGGGTTTGGGGGCCTTGGGTGGCCCGCCCTGTGCACGCATGCCACTTGACCGTGTGATGCATTGGCCGATATGGGCATGGCCCGGCGCTTGCTCTGATTCTGGACACAAAAAAGGCACTGGCGAGATTCGCTCAGTGCCTTTTTTGTGAAGCTTTGTTTGGTGGGCCGGGGTAATCTGAAACGATTAGCTATCTTGTTGTAATATATTAGAAAAGTCTGGTTTGATATTTAACTGGAATACCTTTTGGAATACCGAGTGGCTGGATTTTTAGCTCAGCATCCCGTAGCGCTCCTTGTGGCTGGCCTCGCGGTCTCTGCCGGTGGAACGGTATTTAGACATCGGCGAGGTATAAGCCAGCGTCAGCCTCCATCCTCACTAGGTTCTCAATGATTTGAGAGCGTTTCACGCGATGTGTCTCAGCTAGCGCATCAAGCTGAGCGATCACCGCTTTTGAGAGCATGACGTTGACCTGCTTCTTGTCTGCGGCGCGTTCGTCGAACTGCTTACGGGCCCATCGCTTCTTGATCTCTCGAATCATCGCCGCCCGTTCGTAACGGCCTACATCAGCATGGTCGAAGAACATCAGCAGTTCTTGGTGGTTGCCTATTGGCGCTTGCCTGGATAGCGGTGACAGATGCTTCTTCTCAAGCCATTCCCAGGCGCAAGCACAGCGCCTTTCGCTCTCCTTTTTATCAGCAAACCACTCGAACTCGACGTCCTTCGCCTTGTGCCTACGCCAGTCCCGGTGAAGGTCATCGACCTGGACGCCTTCTCAGCAATATCGACATCCCAAAGGTCGACCATGGCGATGAGGCGATCCCTGCCAGTGAGGTGGACTAGGCCGCGATGCAGGCGCAGGTCAGTCATCTGTTCGATCTCGCGGATCAGCCACCGGTGCTGCCGTTCATCCTCTTCGATCCAGTCCAGCTTTTCGTTTGGAAGTAGGAATCGGTCCTTCTGTCTAGGGATGCGGGACTGGAAGAACCTCTGGCTCCTCAGGGCCCTGGCTATCTCGTCACGCATGGTGAGGCCGTTGCAGGTTCTGAGATCAAGCCTGGCCTCTCTGTAGTAGTTGAGGAACAGCCACAACCAGATGTCGTGGCGATGGTTTTGATGAGGCTCTTGGAGGAGCTCGCTCAACCTGTCCGCATCCTTATTGCGTGCGCGATTGTTGATTTCCATGTCATCTCATCCAGATCTAGGGGTGGCTATGGTGGCAAAATCTAGATGATTCTACGTTGATTCTATAACTGTTCTAAATGGATTCTTACTGATTTCTATAAGTATTCTACGGAGATTCTAGAATCATATTTTCTAGTTATCTCGAGATTTCATTGGGGTTTATTGAGGTTATTACAGGCTACAGAGTCTCTTTTAGCTTTCCCTTGTGCAATAGGAGAGCTCAGGGCGAGACGCCGTTATTGGAAGCATGGCTTTGCTAGCCACGCTCAGGCGGGTGAAAGTGCATCTGGGGAGACTGGTCTGATGTACAAACTCAAGCCGGATGTTCTGCTGGGCGTGGCGTGAGTCCGGGCGGTTTCTGAGTTAGGTCGGGTAGTCTCAAGGTGGACTAGGGTCTGAGTCAGCGCTCGGGACCAGAGCGCTGTACGCATGTACGTTCACAGCTTGAAGGTGCACTGTAGGAGCGCCCGCGGATCAGTTCTTCAGTGTTTTTTTACCGGCTCTGCCAATCCTCTGAACGATTACGAGGAGCCCCGTTCATGAGGATCATCCGTCTGAAAGAAGTCATAGACTCGACAGGCCTTGCCCGGTCGACCATCTACAAATACATCGCGGAAGGCACCTTCCCGAAACCGGTGTCACTGGGCGACCGCTGCGTCGGCTGGGTCGACAGCGAAGTGCATGACTGGATCCTGGCAAGGATCGAGGAGCGGGACTTGGCTGATGGGGCTGCGTTGCGCCCGACCAACCACTTAAGCGTGGCTAGCTAAAAATGACCATCTGCGCCATGACCGGCTAAGGCTGGTCATGGAGTTTATGCCGCTGGAAAGCCCAGCGCTCTCAGCTAACTCTCCCAGGAGGAAACTCGGTGAATCTCTCGGCAGGTTCGGCAATGTTGCTCCCCATTGCCTGGCCAGCCTGGGATGGCCGCTGGGGCTTGCGTCGGGATCTAGTTATATAGCTCAGGCTATCTGTTTATAACCACTCAATAGGCTGAGCTCTAACGGCAACACGAGCTCTATCATCCTGCCCATTGGTTAGGTTATCGATTAAAAAATACACAACACGTACCTGGTATGCGAGATCACCAATCAGGTACACAACCATGACCGAACGAAATACCAACACCCCTCGATCTCAGTCCGATACTGCTATCCGGATTGAGCGCCTCATCAAAGCCATCCAGCGTACAGATTGCCTAGCCTACCGAGTCACATACTCGAAGCATGGAAATGAGCAGATCAGTGAAACTAGACTGTCAAAATACTTCGATGGGATCGTGCAGATGGTCGCACTGTTCGATTGTGATGCGGACTACCAGCGCAGCTGGCAATTAAGCCTTTTTCAGGAAGCCTGCCAGGCCATTGGGGTTGAGCGCAGTCCCTTTGGCATTACCTGCTTGAACGAGAGTGGAACACGCTATCTGAGCATCAGCGAGGCGCTGAATGAGCTGACCAAGAGCATCCGAACTCTCCTCACCCAAAAGAGATTCAAGCGTAGGGAACACGACCAGCGCTACCAGGCGATTCAGCAAGAGATCGAGGTAGGCCGCTACGTTGATGCCGTGCTTGATCGCTATGCCCGTACCTGCGTAGTCAGGGTTGATCTGTATTACCGAACTGAGGCCCAAGCTAGGTTGCGTGTGGAGCACGTATTCGACGACCTGAACCGGTTGATTGCTGAGCGTGAACGTAACCTGATTTTCGATAATGAAACCGGCTACATCTGCAGCGTTGAACAAGGCGAGGATCGTGGGTATCACATCCATGCTGCTTTCTTCTTCAACGGCGCGGAAGTGAGTGCCGACATCTACAGGGCACAGCGGATCGGAGAGCTGTGGCAGCGCATCACCCGTGGTCAGGGCTGCTTCAACAACTGCAATCTCGAAAAAGATAAACATCAAGACAGGCTGGGGATTGGCCTAATCCACAGGCGAGATCTGCATGCTCGGGCTAACGTGCACCACGCCATGCGTTACTTGGTCAAGAATGACCAGCACCTGCGGCTCAAGCCTGAGGGCGTTCGTTGCTTGCGTAAAGGCGTGGCTAAGAAGGCGCGCGGGACGACTAATCGACCCATTGCCCGGTGGGCGTAACTCATCAGGCGGGTTGGTTTGGTAGTTCCGGCCCGCGCTGGTGATGCCGATGGAGTCATGGACTACCGATGGTTTAGGCTCCGCCCAGGAATTTATGACTGAAGGGGATTTTGGGGGCAGAGAAAGGAGAACGCTGGACTGTCTGCGAGAAACATCCGAAAGGCAGCGCTGACTCGGCCAAGGCAATTCTCGCGTTCTGGACCAGCGACCTAAAGTCGCTTTCTAAGTAATTGAAGCTGCAGCCTCGCACGCCTGCGCTGGGCCTGTACGAGCAGCCTTTCTACAAAGTCGGCCGCTACAGTTTTCAGTTTCCCTGGGTTGGCGCGCAAAAGAACAACCTGATGGCGGCCAACAATAACTTTCGACGGGTAAAAGCTCGTCGGGCCGACATGCAGGCAGAAACTCAGCGAGTAGAAGTGGCGCTGGCCGAGAGCCTTAGGCAGCGCGGCTTTGCTGTTGAGGTGGGTTATCGACCATTGGCGACCGAAGATGACGATGCCGGCGAGTTTGATCTGATCTGCCACCAGGATGGCGCAGTGCTGCTCCTAGAGGTCAAGTCGGGGTATATCTGCTCGACCGCCCATGAAGTCTGGCTGCATCGTACCAACACGTTACGCAAGGCCACCTGGCAGTTACGGCGCAAGCAGGTTGCGGTACTTAGTGCGCTGATGGCTGATCAAGAGCTGTGCGCCAGATTGGGTTATCGCGGTCAGCAGCCTGAAGCGGATCTGCAGGCCTGGATCGTCGATACCTCCATTGAGCTTGATGGGCAATCAGTCGATGGGTTCAGAGTGGTATCTAGTGAGGCACTTGAGGTCATTCTGCGTGACGAGCAGCATCTTCTCCGGCCCGTGGATGAGCTTGGCGAGGGGGCTCGGGATTCATTGTTTCCTCGCGGGTTTACTGCTGGCCGATTTATAGCTGTTGTCGAGTCCGATGAGCTGTGGCGAGGCATCTGCTAGTGCTGAGTCTAAGGATGTACGTGTTTCAATATCCTGGCCACCAATCCACTTTGTCTAGCTCTGCTGCCCCTGGCTACATCGTGCAAGGGAATATCCTGCTCTGGAGCTTAACCGCAGGGTATAATGAAAATTGTGCAATCAGATGAAGTGTTATGGGATATGTCGATTTTGCTGGCATGGTTGGGAAATGCCGATTTACGCTCATCTGAGGCCCGAGATCTTACAGGCGAAGGGCCGGTGCTTGGTGCCATCAACGCCTTGTCCTTTGATGAGGTGCACCTGCTGTCTGATCATGGGGCGTCTGCTTCAAGCGCTTATGTGAAGTGGCTGAAGAGGCAGACGGGAGTCGGCGTGACCTTGCATTTGTTTGAGCTGCCCAGTCCCACTAATCACGAAGCGATTTATCGTGCGGCGTCTCAAGTCGCTGAGTTGGTATGCCGAGAGCGCCCTGGAGCAGATCCAACCTATCACCTGAGTCCTGGTACGCCAGCCATGGCGTCTATCTGGATTCTGCTTGCCAAGACCCGCTACCCAGCCCGATTGATCGAGTCCTCCAAGGAGCAGGGGGTCAAGGAAGTCTGCATCCCGTTTGAGTTATCGGCTGAGTTTGTTCCCCTCGCTAAAAGGGCCGATGATGTACTGACGAGGCTCATGCAAGGCCTGCCACCAGAATCCCCAGCTTTCACTGCCATCATCCATCGATGCGCAGCTATGAATCGCACTGTTGCCATGGCCCACCGGCTGGCGTTACGCGACGTGCCAGTGCTTATTCAGGGCGAGTCAGGAACTGGCAAGGAGCTATTTGCTAGAGCTATCCATCAGGCAAGTAATCGTAGCACTCAGCCGTTCATTGCCATCAATTGTGGTGCTATCCCGCAAGAACTGGTGGATGCGGAGCTTTTCGGGCATGAAAAAGGAGCGTTCACTGGAGCGGCGACTGCACGTGCCGGCTACTTTGAGTCTGCCGATGGTGGCACGCTGTTCTTGGATGAGATTGGTGAATTGCCCCTGGCGTCCCAGGTTCGGCTGCTTCGGGTGTTGCAGGAGCGTGAGGTTACGCGTGTTGGTGCCGCGAATCCGAAACCCATCAATGTTCGCATCATTGCGGCGACCAATCGTGTTTTGCCTTCAGAGATTCAGGTAGGGCGCTTTCGAGAAGATCTTTTCCATCGACTCGCAGTTGGTGTTCTGCTGCTCCCCCGCTTCGTGAGCGCGAAGGTGATCTTGGTTTGCTGATCGATTCCATGTTGGCTGCTATCAATGCCGAGGCATCATCACAGCCAGGCTATAAGCATAAAAAAATAGATGCTTCTGCAAGGAATATTCTGATTGGTCATCCATGGCCGGGTAATGTGCGCGAACTGCATAACACTCTACTTCGGGCCAGCATTTGGGCCTCGGGTGACAAAATTACCGGCGAAGACGTCGCTGCTTCGCTGGTTATGACTGTTCTGCCCAAAGGCGACTCGGCGCCGGGGCGCCCGCTGGAACAAGGTATTTCTTTGCCAGATCTGATGGCGGACGTGGCGCGTCACTACCTAGAGCGCGCCATGGCGCAAGCCCATGGCAATAAGTCTGAAGCTTGTCGACTTTTGGGCCTAGGCAGTTACCAGACCCTCAGTAACTGGCTTCAAAAGTATGGGGCTAGATAATTGGCACGCGTTCTGCTTAAGGTGTGTATAACAACTTTTATTATGGCCAAGGCCGAAACCAAGAATTAATAAGTAAGGCAACCGGAATGGCACGCAACGAACGACTGACCTGCAAGGAACTGATCGAGCCTCAACTGGCAGCGCTGGGTTGGTCATGGCAGGAACAACTGCGGATCGGGCCGGGACGGGTCAACCTCACTGGCGATGCGATGTACGACGAAACACAGTCGATCATCGCGGATTACCTACTGCGCTTCAAAGGCGTACCTTTGGCGATTCTGGAGGCTAAATCCGAAACCGTAAGTGCGGCCGACGGCATGCAGCAGGCTTCGCGCTACGCCCGTCGCCTATCTCTGCGCTTCTCGATTGCCTCGAACGGCAACGACTGGATTCTGACTGACAACGAAACCGGCAAGTTCGAGTCGCTGAACGCTCCACCGTCGGCTGAAGAACTCATTGCCCGTTCGGGGGCGCAGTTGACTGGTCCCGCTGGGAAGGCGCGTTCGCCGCTGGTTACCACATGGATCAGGTTTCACGCAAAGGCGTGCGTCCGTATCAAGATATCGCAATCAATAAGGCGTTGTGGCAGTTCGCCCTGGGTGACGACCGTGTGTTGTTGCTTATGGCAACCGGCACGGGCAAGACTTTCACCATTTTTCAGCTCATTTGGAAGCTGCTCAACGGCAAGTCGCTGAAGCGCGAACATGTGCTGTTCCTGACCGATCGCAACAGCCTCAAAGACCAAGCCTATCGCGCTTTCTCGGCCTTCTCGGCGTCGGAGCGCGTGCAGATCGACAAGGATACCGTTGCTCAGGGCCAGCACTTGGTCGGCAAGGTCTTCTTTGCAAATTACCAGAGTCTCGATGAGGAGCTGGATGGCAAGAAAGTTTATGAACACTACGACTCCGACTTCTTCGATCTAGTCGTGATCGACGAATGCCACCGCTCGGGCTTTGGGGACTGGTTCGGTGTACTCAAACATTTCGGCAGCGCGTTGCAGTTGGGCCTGACAGCTACCCCGCGCGAGCTCGAAGAGGGCGACCGTTCGCTGACCGCAGAAGAGAAGCGCCGCGACACGCAGCACTATTTCGGCGATCCAGTCTTTACCTACAGTCTCAAGCAGGCCATCGAAGATGGCTTCCTGGTGCCCTATCTGCTTGAAGAGCGCATCACCAACATCGATGAAGAGGGCTACACCGGCTCCGACGGCAAGCGCTACACCACTGCCAACTTCGAGCGCGACATCCGCATGCCGGACCGCACAAAAGCCATTGCCGAAGACCTCTGGGAGGTGCTGGGTAAGTACGATCTGCGCGATGAGAAAACCATCATCTTCTGCGTGGACGATACCCATGCCGCCTTTATGGCACAGGAGCTGCGCCGCCTTTCGGGTAGCGCCGACTACGCAGCTCGCATCACCAGGGCTGAGCGCAACAGCCACCAGCTCGAGCGAAACTTCGCTGTAGTGGGGCCCAGCAACCCACGCGTGGCTGTCACGGTGGATCTTCTCACCACGGGCTTTGATGCGCCCGATGTGAAGAACGTTGTCTTTGTACGCCCGTTGCGCAGCGCCATCCTCTACAAGCAGATGAAGGGCCGCGGTACCCGGCTGTGCGAGGACATTAACAAGCGCTACTTCACCATCTTCGACTATTCCGGCGCTAGCCAGCTTGAGGATGCTGAGTTTGACGGCCACCCTGCGAATCGGCAGAAGGCTGTCTCCACCAGCAGCAAACCAAAGAAAAAGGGCGACGACAGTACCCCTAAGCCTGTGGGTAATGGTGTTTCGGTGGTGATCTCCACCGAGAACCGCTATGTGTGTCTAGCTGATGGGCGCAAGGTGCCGTTCGAGGAATATACCGAGCAGTCCCGCGAGTTTATCCTCGACGTCAGTCACAAGGGTATGGATGAGTTGTTGCGCATCTGGATCGACAAAGGCAGCCGACAGGAGCTGCGTGAAGCCTTGCGCGACCGCGACATTTACCCGTCTGCTTTCCGGCATTACCTGGACCTACCTGACGCCGACGACGTCGATGTTCTAGCCAAGATTGGCTTTCAGCTGCCCCGCGTGCCCAATCGTGCGGACCGTGCCAACAGGCTGTGGGATGAAGATCAGTTTTGGCTGTTAAACCAGATGGGCGAAGCTGCGCTACCCGAGAGTCAGCGCTTTAAAACCCATCTCTGGCAAACAGCACTAGACCATTACCGCCTTTTCGGCATTGATGACCTCGAGCAGGCACGCACCTACAGTGCCCCGCAGTTCGCCGAACAGTTCGGCAGCTTTACCACCCTTACCCAGCGTTATGGCGGTCCAGCCCTGCTCAAGGCCGACCTCGAACTGGTGAAGCAACGCCTTTACGTGTCCATGGCCGCCTGATGCGACCGGACCTAGAAGAACAACAGGAATCTACATGACCAAGAACAACACCGATCACCGCCGCCAGGAAGTGCAGCAGATCGTCAAAAACGCCTGTGATCAGCTTAATGCTGAGGGGGTGGATGCCCGTAACTACGTGGAGCAGCTTGCCTGGCTCTTCTTTCTCAAGGCCTTCGACGAAACCGAAACACGCAAGGAGGAAGAGGCCGCCTTCGACGACATGCCCTACGAGCGCCGTCTGACGGGAAATTACGCCTGGAGCCATTGGGCAAAGGACACCGACCACCCCGACGACATGCTCGAGTTTGTCGATGGCAAGCTGTGGATCAAACTCACCAGCCCCGATCCGGCCATAGGCCTGGGCAATGATGCGCTGGCCCAGCGCTTCCGTCGCATCTTTGACAACGTGCGCAATTACAGTCGCCGGGGCGTGAGCTTTGCCAAGGTCGTGCAGCAGGTCGATAGGCTGCACTTCTCCAGCGAGACCGACGTCATCGTGCTGTCGGAAATCTATGAAGACTTGCTTAAGCGCGTGGCGGCCGACTCAGCCGGCTACGCTGGCGAGTTCTACACCCAGCGCCACATCATCCGTGCCATGGTGCAAGTGGTTCAGCCGCAACCCGGCGAGCGTGTGTACGACCCCTGCTTCGGCACTGCCGGTTTCTTGGGGAAGCGGCCGACTATTTGCGTCACCACAGCACCATGAGCGGCAATCAGCTTGATGAGTTACAGCATAAGACCTTCTTCGGTCTGGAGCTCAAGCCGCTGACCTATCTGCTGGGTTCGATGAACATGATTCTGCACGGCATCGAGGGTGCCAATCTCGAGCTGGCCAACACGCTTGAAGTGCACAGCCAGAACGTTGCCGAGAAGGACAAGTACCAGGTCATCCTTGCTAACCCGCCCTATGGCGGCAAGATGGCGCAGGAACTGCAAACCAACTTTCGGGTTCGCTCCAGCGCCACGGAGTGTCTGTTCCTGCAGCAAATCATGGCCAACTTAGCCAAGGGCGGCCGCGCAGCTGTGGTCATTCCCGAGGGTGTGTTGTTCCGTGGTGGCCCTGATCAGAAGGTACGCAAGGAGCTGCTAGAGCAGTTCAAGGTGCACACCATTTTGTCGCTGCCGGCAGGCTGCTTTCTGCCCTATACCGGCGTCAAGACCAATGTGATCTTCTTCGACCGTGCGCAAGACGGATCGGGCACGGAGTCTGTCTGGTATTACGATCTGACCAATGACGGCTTCGAACTCAAGCAGACGCGCAAGCCGATTGCAGGCAACCAACTGCCTGACTTCCTGGCCAAGTGGCAAGGCCGCGTGGAGGGGGACAACTCCTGGGCAGTGCCCCTGGCTGACATCGTGACCAAGGGCTACGACCTCTCGGCCAAGAACCCGAATAAGGTGAACGACTACGAGCATCGGCCTGCACTGGAGCTGGTGCAGTCGATCAAGACCAAGGAAGCCCGAATCACCGAGCTACTGGATGAACTCGAAACCTTGCTGGAGCGTGCTGAATGACGCTCCCAACTACGTGGGCAACTTATAAGCTTGGGGAGCTTGCCGAATATGTAAACGGTCGAGCGTTCAAACCTGAAGAATGGGAAAACGCAGGTATCCCAATTGTTCGTATCCAGAATCTGAACGACCCCACGAAACCGTTCAACTACTTCTCTGGCACGTACGCAGAAAAGCACAGAATTGATTCAGGCGACGTGCTGCTTTCTTGGTCAGGAACGCCGGGAACCTCATTTGGTTGTTTTATTTGGCGTCGGGGCGAGGCGCTAGTCAATCAGCACATCTTCAAGGTAAAGATTAAGGAAGACTTAGTCTTGCGAGAGTATTTCGTTTACGCAACCAATAGTCGCCTCGAAGAAATGATCGACCTGGCACATGGTGCGGCCGGTTTACGCCACATCACCAAGGCCAAGCTGGAGGCGATCGAGCTTCCTGTTCCGCCTCTTGATGAACAGCGTCGCATCGTCGACCGCATCAAGGAATGCATGGAGCGGGTGGATGAAATCGACGGGCTGCGGCGGGAAACATTTCAAGAAGCAGCCGCGGTGCTTCCTTCTGTGCTGAATGAGGTCTTCGCATCGCAGGCCAGCATTGCCACGCTGATGACTATCGGCGAGATTGCGATAGAGACACGATATGGCACCTCACAGAAATGTCATACAGAACCAATGGGCATGCCGATATTACGCATCCCGAACGTCGCGCGGGGTGCGGTGAATTTAGACGACCTGAAGTATTGCAATCTCAGTGATGCTGATGCTGAACGTGTTCGTCTCTCGACTGGCGACCTGCTGTTTGTCCGAACCAACGGCAGCCGTGACTTGGTCGGGCGCTGTGCAGTGTTTGATGGAGAGGATCAAGAGCATTCCTACGGCTTTGCGTCGTACCTGATCCGCGTTCGCGTTGATCAGACGAAGGTGTTGCCACGTTACCTCGCCTATTTCTTGAACAGTACAAACGGGCGATCCGAAATCGATAGCCGTCGACGTACTTCCGCCGGACAGTTCAACATCAATTCAGAGAATTTGCGCTCGATTCCTTTTCCGGTGCCGACTATTGCTGAGCAAGAGCGCTTGCTTGAGCAGATGGAACAGCGCGAAGTGCAGGCCAACCAGCTCGTTACCGAACTGATATCGGCAAGGTCTGAAAGCGAAGGGGTGCGCGAAGCCATCCTGCGTAAAGCCTTCGCCGGGGAGCTGTGAGCATCGTGCAAGACAAGCAACTGCGCGAAGCCACTTCCCAATGGGTTGCTGCGTTGGATGTGCTGCGCAGCGAGATGCCTGCCAGCGAGTCCAGGTCGCTGATACGAGAGGTGTTCGCCGCCTTTTTACTGCTGCGCTGGGCTGATCTGCAGGATGCCGAGCAGGAAGCGATGGCGGTCTTCGAAGACCGAACCTACCAGGCGCTGTTGCCCGAACCGCTGCAGTGGCGGCACTGGGTGTGGCTGGATCACCCTTACGCTATCGCCGAGAGACTGCGGGAGCTGGCGCATTATGTGGAGGGGTTGCGCGGCGATGCGGCGCACCCGCTTGCAGCCTATCTGCACGCACTGGCTGAGCCGTTACGCCGCGTGCTGAGGGTGAACTTCGCCTATCTGCACGACTTCGTGCGTTGGGTGGCCGATCTGCCGTTCGATACTCCGAGCGAGCGCCGTGCGCTACTGGAATTGTTCGATCAGGCCATCGCCGAAACCGGCGATCCTTACGATGGGCAGTACTCCACGCCGGTCAATATCGCTCGCCTCGTTGCAGTGCTGGCAAACCCACAACCGGGCGAGCGCATCTACGACCCGTGCTTTGGTTCTGGCAACTTCTTGGTGGCTGCCTGGTTGCAGGCCGAGCGCAGTCGCAACGAACTACTTCGCCCCGGCGCTTTGCTGGAGGTAGCGGGGATTGAAATCAATACCAGCGCCTTCCTGATCGGCCTGACGCGGATGTTGCTGGCGGGTATTGAAGCGCCCCGCCTGGAGTTGGGCAATAGCCTGGAGCGAGAGCCGTTGAGCAGTCCCAGCCGCCAAGGCTTTGATGTGGTTCTGGCTAACCCGCCCATCGGCGCTAAGACCAGCCGCGAGCCGTGGCGGTACCAGCACTTCGCTATTGCGACAAATGACAGCACGGGCTTGTTCATTCAGCACGCGCTTTCGCAGCTAAAACCTCAAGGGCGTGCGGTCATAGCTGTGCCTGAGGGTTTTCTGTTTCGTGGTGGGGCAGAGCGAGAGTTGCGTCGCTACCTGTTGGAACAGGGGCAGGTTGAGGCCGTGATTGGGCTTCCAGCTGGGGCGTTTGCTCCATATACCGGTGTGAAGGGCAGTTTGCTGGTGCTCAGTAAACAAGGTGGTGCTAGCCGGGTACGGATGGCAGATGCCAGTACTTTGTTTGAGCCACGGTCTGGCCGCAAGGCTCCGGCGATCCGAGCGGAGGTTGCCGAGCAACTCGCAAGCGAGCTTCGCCGTCCCGAGCTTCGAAAGCCAATCAAGGGACACGAAGAAAACACTTCGGATAGGGGCATGATCAGCCGCCTCTCTTGGGAGCTCAGTAGCAGTGAGCTTGAAGCTGCGGAATGGGATCTCAGCCCACGCCGTCGTGAGAAGGGGGGGCTTGATGACTTGCTGGCCAGCCTCAAAGAAGCCTTGGGCGAAGCCGGCGCAGTGGTTTCGCTCGCCGAAGTGGCTCAAATTACAGCCGGGCGATCCATTAAATCTGCTGATCTGTTGGGGGAGCCCCCAAGTGAGCGAGCGGTGGGCTATGTCCGGATCAAAGACCTCAGTCAAGGAAAGGTTGGACGCAGCACGAGTTGGCTGCGCCCGGATCTGGTCAGCGTTGAACAGCGTTGGGCCTTGCTGCCGGGTGACGTGCTGGTATCTAAATCCGGCACCATCGGAAAGACAGCCTTGGTGCGCAACGGTGCTGTGGGTGCTATCGCGGCTAACGGTCTCTACGTGCTGCGGACTGATCAGGAGCGGCTCGATGCGGGTTTTTTGTTGGCTTATCTCGCCAGTCCTGCTTGTCAGAACTGGCTTGCCGCTCAGTCACGTGGAGCAGTGATTCAACACCTCAACCGAGCTGTACTTGATGGCTTGCCGGTGCCGCTGCCTCCACTGCAGATGCAGGCGCGTGCTGCTGCGCAGTTCCGCGAGTTTGGCACTGATGCACTTGCGTTTCTGTCCCAGGCAACGGGGAGCAGTGAATCAGATCGCCTCACCGCATGGTTGGCGGAGCTAGATGGCAAGGTTCCCAAATTTTCAGGTGGCCTAGACGACACGCCAGCACTCAGTCACTTCGAACCCATCGTCGCCTTGGTCAGTAGGGCCAGGAACTGGGTGGCTCATGAGCAGGTCAGCAGCCAGGCTGGACGTTGGCTAACGCCGCTGAACCAGGCACTGCTTCCTCTAGCGGGCGTCACTCAGATTCCACAAGGCCCTGGGCTGTTAAATGTATTGCAGGATGCTGAGCGAGGAGTGCAAGCCACGCTAGAGCAGACCACCGGCCACCTACCCTCTGAATCGCAGGCGCGTGCCGTTAGCGAGCGTCTGCGGGAGTGGTTGCGCGCTGCGATTGCAGACCTGATCGATTCGAATGGACTGCAGGTGCGTACCTCGCCGGAATCACTGGTGGCGGGTAGCTTCGCCGAGTTTACCGCGGAGCTGGAAAATCCCGGGGCCTTGCCGCTGCGTAATGTGCGTGTGGAAACTCAGCCGGATTGGGGCATCGTCGAGCTACCGTATCTCGCAGAGCGGGGTGCGTTCGCGATCAATCTGCGAGGGGACGTTTCCAAGCAAGTTGGCGATCTGACGCTGCGCCTGATATGGCGGGCACGAGCCTTGTCGGGGCAGGAAGTCGATGGGGAAATTGAATTGGTCATCCGCGTGGCCGAGCCCGAGCTAGTGGCCAACACTGTGCCCGCCGAACTGGGCGGAAGCCCCTATGTGACCGGCAGCCCGCTGGAGCCTCAACATGGTCATAGCGTTTTCTACGGCCGCGACGAGCTGCTCGGTAAGATCACCCGTCAAATCGCGACCCATGGAAATGTGGTACTGCTTGAAGGTAATCGTCGGGCCGGCAAGACTTCGATCCTCAAGCATCTTGAAGGGTGTTTAGCGATCCCAGGTTGGTTGGCGGTGTATGCCAGTCTGCAAGGGGCTGAAGGCGCTGCTCAAGTCGTGGGTGTTCCGACGGCCGAAGTTTTCCGTGAGATCGCCCGCAGCATCGCTACGGCGCTAACCAAATTGGGCATCGATGTACCATTGCCCAATGGCCAGACGCTTGCAGCCGGGAAACCTGCGTTGGGCGTGGCGCGAGCCTGCCGCGAGGGCATCGGTGACGAGTCACCGTTTACCGAATTCCGTGAGTATCTGGAGCTGGTGCTGACCGTTCTGGAGCACTTGGGGCTTGGCCTGGTTTTGATGCTCGATGAGTTCGACAAGCTGCAGGAGGGCATCGACAACGGGGTGACCTCCCCTCAGGTACCAGAGAACATCCGCTTCCTCATCCAGACCTACCCGAGATTCTCGGCGATCCTGACCGGATCACGCCGCCTGAAGCGGCTACGCGAAGAATATTGGTCAGCGCTGTACGGACTGGGAACGAGTATCCCGGTGACGACACTCGATATGGAGAGCGCACGCAAAGTGGTCACCGAGCCTGTGCGTGATCAGTTGGCCTTCTCCCAGGAGGCCATTGAACGGGTGATCGAGGTCACTGCGCGCCATCCTTACCTGATGCAGTGTCTGTGCAACCGTGTGTTCGACTACGCGGTTCAGACTAAGAGCCGGTCAATCACCGTGAGTGTCGTTAATGACGCAGCGCATGCGTTAGTGCGGGACAACGAGCACTTCGCCAGCTTGTGGGATTACTCAGCCCAGGGACTCAAGACGGGCCGCCATCGCCGGCAGTTGATCTTGCTGCTGTGTGCGCTGAGCTTCAAACAGGGAACGCACATCGGTTTTGGCACCTTACACGAGCAATTGGCTCAAGCCGGCGTGGACGTCAACGATGAAGCGCTTGATGCCGATCTGAGTTATCTACGTGAGCTGGAGCTTATCGAGTTCTCAGGCGAAATCGGCGATGGTGAATATCGCTTGGCCATCCCGCTGATGACGGACTGGATAGAACAACAACACGATGCAGACGTGGTGGCCAGCCGCGCGCGCACGGAAGCGGAGGAAGAAAATGCCTGACACTCAATTCCCTATATTGGGCACTTCTGTACCACCGATGCTCGGACGAGGGGCCATTCTGCAAAAAATGATGGGCGCGCTGACCAAGGCGACTCCGGATCATCTTCAAGTGGTCGGGCCAAGGTTTGCAGGCAAAACAGTGCTTCTGCATGAGTTGGCTGCCCGCTTGCGTCAGGCAGGGTCACCCTACTCGGCTGTCCTGCTATGGGACTTAGGTCATCAGACGCCTGGGACTGATGCACTCTTCATGCAACGATTGGCGAGCGAGCTCTCTGCAGCATTAAGGGGCAGCCACACCGACTATGCCAATCATCTCAAGGCGTCTCAGGACAACCCTTACCAGGACATCGCTGAGGTGCTGGATATACTGAAGGATGAGGGCGTCAAAGTACTAATAATCATGGATGGCTTTGATAAGCCGCTATCCAATGGGCAACTGACGCGCAACCTATGGGATCAACTGCGGGAACTGGCGCTTAAACCCAGCCTCAGATTGGTCACTGCCAGTCGGCGCACATTGCGCGATCTGATTCGCAATCCAGAGGCTCAGACGAGCGATTTCTGGAATATCTTCGTGCCAAATCCGGTGCGTGTGGGATGCTTCGATGAGAACGACTTGGCGGCTGTTTTGGAAAAGATTCCGGAGTGGCAGCTTGCTGCGGGTGCCCATACAGAGCTTTGGAATGCGAGCAATGGCTTCCCGGTACTAATGCTGGGTGTACTCAACACCGTATGCGAGTCTTGTGGGCCGGGGGATGTGAGTGCAGTAGCCATGCAGGCTGCCTGTGAGAGTGCATTCCCAACGATTTCTGACAAGCTGGATGCTCTCTGGACCGACTGCCCCCCTTCTTCTCAGGATCTCCTGCGACGCGTTCTAGATGAAAGCTCTGTCGTACGGGCTGGCATCGTTGCCTCAGATACAGAGACGCTGACTGATCGTGGGTTCGTGCAAATCGTGGCAAACAAGCTGCAGAGACCCAGTCGGCTGCTTGTGCGTTACCTTGAGGAACAGCCGCACGAGGGCAGCTCACTCGTTCGTTTGTTCGGGACGGATGATGCCTATCGGAAGAATCTAAAAGGGGTGCTGGAGCGCCGGATCGGACAGCTCGGTGACATCGATCCAACGTTGAAGCGCTATCTAGAACGCGGCACAGAGGAGCTGCCAGACCACCCTGATATATTCTTGAGCAACGTGCGCGGCATCGTGAACCAGGCGTTTGAGCTGATTTGGAAAGCTGAGACACCAGGCAGGCGTATTCCATCTGAGTGGATGGCGGTTTGGAAACGAAATGATGAGCGTCGGCTCGATGAGTGGGAGACTACTTTCCCGCAGGGAGTTCATCGTGTCCGTCTGCTCAACCTCATGACAGGCACAGAAAAGAGTGCTAGGTGTGCAAAGCACATCACGAAGGGAACCTTTGTCTTGATGAATGCGGTGCACGCTTTTGGAAACTTCGGACAACACCAAGAAGGAGCGCCGATCGATCCGGGCATGGCGTACGCGGTCCTTCATCTTTGTGTTGAACTGTCTGCTGCACTCGCTCGTGAGTTGCCATTGAACGCATAAAAAGAAAAATGTAGGGAGGGCATTAGCCCTCCCTACATTTTTAGTCGGTTGAATTGAGACTCAAAGGTGGTGAGTGTTTTGGTTTGATGTGTGCTGCAGCCTGAGCATGTGTCTTAGTATCCAAAGCGCAAGTAGCACAACGACCAGCAGTGGCGGGAAACGCAGAATCAGCACAATGCTAAACACCAGCGCTCCTGACGCAGCAATTGCACCAATGAGGATAAATAAGCAGAGCAGAAATCGAAGTAGCGCCATAAAGGGTCCCTGAGGTAGGTTGCCCAGCCCTATGTGTTTAGGCTAGGCAGGTAAGGATTCAGTTGACGGACGAGGCGAGCGCTTCCAGCTTGCCAGCGAGTGAGTTGGATGCCGATTGCAGCTCCTCTTCCTGGGCAGTATCAGTTTCCGCATCTGCACTCGAATAAAATTCCTCGATCACGGCGCTGCTATCTTCTTCGCTTTCTTCGAAGGCTCCATTACCAAGCCCATGTCGAGCCACGCGGTCCAATGAAGCCTGGTCGAAGCCCGCGTATTGGCGTGCTTGCTCCAATTGCTGGGCAGCCAGTAATGCTTCCTCAATGTTCAGTCCGCTACGCATGATGAGATCAACATAAAAGATCGGCGTGCCATGGCTCTGCCAGGTCGACTTGCCACGCAGGCGTAGCTCCAGCGGTAAGCAGGCCAGCCGATTTCCGGAAATGGCCTGGAAGTAATGCAGGCGAGCAGCCAGGGTGCGGATGCTGTTAAAAACAGTGGTACGAAACACGAAACTGCCCAACGGATCGTCATCACCGATTAGTACGTTCAGCCGGCCATAGGGCTTGCAAGCACCACCCTTAGCCAGTGGGCAGGCATCCGGCGACGGGCATGGCAATGACTGCATTCCGTCTTGAGTGACCCGCTTGCAGGTCTCTCCATTGCCCACGCATAACGGCCTGCCAGACTGCCGATCAAATATCGTGTAGTCAGCACGGAAGTTAAGTTCCGGTTCGTTGAACAGCAGGCGCACCGGGATGCTACGTAGTTTGTCGTTCTGGTTTTTACGCAGCTCATTATTGAGTGGGTGCAGCAGCCAGCCGTCCTTGCCTTGCACCTGTGAAGTGATGGTGAATTGATCATCCTTTTCCGGCAGACGTTTGCCGTTTTTCTCGATGACCTTACCAATAGAAATCCGTCCGAGAACCGGCGGGGTAATAGCCAGACCTTTGAGCATGGTGGTTCTCCTGCAAACGAAAAAAGCCCAGCCACGCAGCGTTAGCTGCATGGACTGGCCAAGGGAGGGCATGGTTGAGTTTGGAAAATCAGCCGACCAGGAAGCGCCGGCTGCCTTGCTTGAGCTTGGTGTAGCGCACCTGCAAGTAGGGCTTTTCTTGGAGCATGCGATCCACGTCGAACACGTTGCTGTCCTTGGCTTTCTTCCAGCTGATAAAGCCGTGGCTGAACTCCGCGCGGGTGGCATCACCCATGGCCTGTTGCAGCATCTGCTTGAGCTGCGCCTCGCGGGTTTCCTTCTCGCTTATGGATTGGCGCACCGCCTTGAGCTCCAGGTAGGCCGCTGCCAAACCGGCGCGGCCACTGAAGTCGACGGTCTGGCCGTTGTCCTCCGGATAGAGCGCACGCAGGGCCATATCAGCCGAGGCTGAGCCATCAGCGGGTGGAGGCGTGTCGGTCTCCACGTAATGCCAGAATTTGCGCTCTAGTTCGATCAGGCGAGCAATCATCTGCTCGTCCCGTTCGATGCGGTGGATCTCCAGCGTCTGGCCGCCCAGTAGTACCGCGACATCCGCAGCTTGCTTGCCGGTGACTGCGAGCTGATGCATTACCTGCAGTTGCACATACTCGGGCACGCCTTCTTTCCAGAGGCGTGCGCCGTTTATGCCGGCTGTCTTGCACTCAAGGATCTGCACATCGTCAGCACCGATCACCTCGCGGTCGATGTTGGCCAGCATCCAGGGCAGCTCAGGATCAGGGTGCTGCAGCACGGCGTTGATGCGCCGCACCTTATTCTTCGTGCGCTTGCTGTAATGCCAGGCCACGACCGGCTCCAGCACGATGCCCCAGTACATCGGGCTTTCTTCATCGTGCGGATCGGCCTTGGGTAAAGTGGTGTCACGCCCGGTTTTCTCCATCCATAGTTCTAGCTGCGACTTATAGGGATTTAGGCCAACGGCCGCGCCTGCATCAGAACTGCCGATGCCCTGCTTGCGCACCACCAACCAGTCTTCACGCGGTAGTTCATTGGTACTGATCAAGCGCAGCGCCGGGCGCGGCCTGCTGTTGCTGCTCAACGGAGTAGCTGTCATGGTGTTCACCTTGCGGAAAAAGAAACGCCCGATCAGCAATTAGGCTGATCGGGCGTTATTGGGTGGGTAGGTAAGCGGTCAGGCGACCAGTTGTAGAGCGGTGTCTAAGGCACGTTGCTTGATCTGCGCGCCCTGGCCGAACCACGCCGAGTCCATGCGGTACTCGGTGCTGCGTGCACGACGTTCGTGATCAACAAACTCGGTCACGGAGTTGAGTAGGCCCCAAGCGGTGCCGCGTGCCGAGTCGAGTTGGCTGCCCCGGCCCCGACCCTCGTACAGCTCCTGGACTTTGCGCAGTGCACGCTCGTTGGGCAGTACCTCTGGCAGCGCGCCGGTCGGGTTGGTCTCGCACAGCACGCTCATAAAGAAGCCCAGCACCTCATGCCACTGCACTTTGCGCTCGGCCAGTGCACGCATGCGGTACATAAAATCGTCCCATTGCGAGACGGCGATTCCGAGCTGTTTCTTCACCACCGTTGAATCGAAGCGCGTGTTGTGCGGCACTTTTATCGCGCGGCTGGTGCCGTCCAAGGCGATGGTCAAGGTGTTATTGCATACCACGCGAACAGTGGTCGGCGTTGCTGTCGTGGCCAGGGTACCGTCGCAGGAGGTAGCCAGCAGCAAGTAGCCATTCACCTGGTCGTTGCCCTTGAGAGCAACGCCTTGCCCGGTACGCGCCAGCGCCCAGAACTTGCGCCCGCTCTTGAGTACTCCGGCCGTTTCCAACTCGTAGCCGGAAACCTCGGTGAGGTCGCGATAAAACTCCAACACTTCTCGAGGTTGCACCGTGTGGTAGCGCTGAGAGACTACCGATAGCGGTGCCTTGGTGTCGGAGCGATAGAGCACCTTCTGCTCTGGAAAAGAATGGATAGCTCCCAGGTGGCCGATGGCATCCGACTTGAAATGCACGGGGCTTTCCAGGATCTGCCAGGCCATGCCGGCTTCGCGTTGCCAGATTTCGATGGGCTGTTTCTGGGTGAGTTGATTGCCAAGGCCGTGCCAGGGAGTAGCGCCAGCGTAGGCCATGGTTTCGACGAGATGTGTCATGTGAACGATTCCTTTGGGTGCAGGCCGGCACAAAGCGCTGCGCACGGCGCAGCACTGTCCGGACGAATAAACGGAAGGAGAGAGGGCCAATCAGGCCGGCAGGTTGAAGCGATGACCGCAGAGCAGGCAGAGGTTGTGGGCCAGGACGTGGCGGTCGAGTGATTCACCGAGCTGAGCGCCGAGTGCACAGCCACCGACACCGCCGGCCAGACCGCTGAGGATGGCACCCGATACGGAGCCGAGGGTAATGCCGACCGGTCCGGCGATAGCGCCGATGGCTGCGCCGGTCTGGCCACCAGCTAGAGCCGCGCTGACGCCACGCGCAACACCGCCCACGGTGCCGATGGTCGCGCCGACTTTCATGGCGTGATGGAAGGAAGCGACTTTTGGGGAGTGACATTTGGGGCACTGCAATGACATGGGACGAACCTCCTGCGTGGTGATGTCATTGCGGTAATGTGTGATTGAGATTTTCTCGAATCGAATGGCCGCTTTTCAGCAGCGAAACCAATGGCATAACGGGCAACAGTCGGCCAAAACTGGACGTCTGATCTAGGGGCCTTAGCCGATAGCTGTCTGTCACGAAGAGCTGCAAACAACCAATACGGGTGACTATTCCGAGCACTTGCTCCTTCTTGTGGCTAGGTAGGTACTGCATTTTTTTGAGGCTGTGAGGTGGCGACGCTGCTGGCGGGCGCACCACTTCCTTACGTTTATTTCATTGCGGCTCATAGCGAGTACTCGGCCTAGCCACCCTCTTGCCGTTCGGCACCTGAGGTATTACCTTCCAATGGGGATGGGCGTGGCATAAAGCCTCCATCGTAAGGACTTTAGCGAATTCGCGGATTCTGCAGGGAGGAGGGGGATAAGATTATCGTCATGCCAAGCCAGTGGTGCTCCATGTAGTGTGCGACTGTCTTTACGTTTTACTGCAACCCACTAGGCACAACCCAATCTTGGCCGGTGGTATTGCCATGGGCCCCAAAAAGCCTGAGTGCAAAACACTCATGGGCAGTCCTAAACATGATGTTAACGGCGCTATTAAACAGCCTATCAATGGATGGAGATGCTGGATTGCTTGATTTTCTTTCACGCCTGCTGAGCGTGCTTGAGCCTTCTCCTTCAGAACGTAATTCTCGGTCGGAGCGCTCGAGTCGGACGGCTACGTCCTCTCGTCCAGCTAGAGAAACGAGTGCGCCGATGGGTCGAGAGAATTGCGGAAGGATTGTCGCAGGCAGCGTGGTAAAAATTTTGCCAAAATCTGTGCTCGTAAAGTATCAGGACACATCTGTCTTGATTCCTCAGCATGAATTGTTGAGCACAAACGCCAAGGTCGAAAACCCAGTAAGCCTATTTAGCGTGGGCGACCACCTGGAGTTCGTATTAACCAGCCTTGATGAAAAGGGCTGGAAGGGGAGTGTCCATGCGCTAGCTGAGGCTCGGCTACGCAATGCTTTGAGCAATTTGCAACCAGGCACTATCGTGAAGGCGCAGGTAGAGCGTTTTGATGATCGAGGCGCCTGGCTGATGGCCGGACAACTGCGCCTCTGGGTACCATTGGCCGAGATCAGTTGGAGCTGGATTGATCATCCTTCTGAAGCTCTGAATATCGCTCAAGAGCACAACGTGCAGATCAGCAATCTTCTGCTTGAGGAGAATTGGCTCACTGACAAACGTGCCCGCAAGGGGCGTGTTACCGCAAGCATCAAGGCTTGCTCGCTGCGACCAGAGTCACCGTGCATCACGTTGTATTTTAAAGCGATGGAATTTCAGGTGCGCACATTTGCCCGGGTGCCCCGACGTTGTGATGCCGTAGGGCTTTTTGTCCTTGAAGCACTGGGTCAACAATTGAACGTCAATGAAATTGCCGAGCTGACTGGCTTGCCGTTGATTTCAGTCCAAGACATCGTTGAGTTGCTTGTCGAGGAAGACCTGGTAGAGGGACAAATCATCAGGCGCTCGGGCGAACGATTGTTGGCAGGCGTGGCCACCTCAAAACTGCTCAATGACGCTGGCGTCGGTGGATTGTTTGCAAGCGCAGCACCTGCCGATCAGCAAATTCACCCAAATCATGCAGTGGCTCAAACATACCCTCGCCATCTTCCAGCGCCCGTATTCAGCCATAAACAGCAGAAGCGCTTCATGCGTTTAAGGGGCAGCGAACTGCCGGATAATTTGCTGATGCGCGCTCAAATCAGCGAGGCGCAAGGCGAGCAACTGATTGCCATGCTCCGAAATCCCCACGTTCGCGTGTTCTTGTCTCAAACCCCAAACTGGAGAGCCCTGGAACTTGATGTGCCGTTGCATTGGGTGCTTGCAGGCCTGTGGAAAAACTTTCAACCAGTTGGAAAACCACCGTTCAGGCCTGCGCCCAGAGAGAAAGGGTGCGACGCGTTGCTTATGGTTCGTTATCTGGAAGCAGGGCAACCACTCTTCTGGGAGCCCGCAACCCGCACCGTATGGGCGCCACGGGATGGTCGCATCAAAGCCCAAGACGCTGATGTGTGTGAGGAGGACTTCACTCAATACATGTCTCCTGACATCGCCCAGCGTGTGGCAAAGGCAGGCACTGGTACATGGTGTTGGGTACAGCTTTGAAATGGAAAAATTATGAGCACTCAGATACCAAGGCATGCGTTCTACTTTACAAAGACCTTCATCTCCGCCGCCAGCCGACATGGCATTAAAGAGGGCCTGAAAAAAGCGTCGGCCGGTGCCAATCCGGTTTTGATGAGCATCGAAGCAGCATCCGCAGTATTGGGAGCTATCGACTCTTACTTGAAATTGCGCCAAGCCCGTGCGCACCGAGACGGTCTAAAAGCTTTGATACCCCAAGAAGAAAAGCGTCTCGAGCTTGAGCGTGCAGCGCTGGCCCAAGACATTGACCTGGCTCGAAAAGAAATGGAACAAGCAGTAAAGGTTCGCCAGGTGGTGGGACGGATGACGCTTCAATGCGTGCAACTGACACGTCATTGTTTGGATGAGTTGTCGTTGATAAGGAGCAGCGATTTGCCAGATGCTCGGTCATTTGACTCGGCGTTTGAGCGTTTGATGGAAGCAGACCAAGGGCTGCGCCGCAGTGCGGAATATTTCAATACCAGTGTTAATTGAACGGAGTCTTAGCCATGTCCAATGAGCGATTCAAACTGCCGGCCAGCCTTGCCAAACCCAGCGCGGTCAGCAAGTCGAGCGATGCCCTTGACCTTGCCAAGGAAAAAACATTGCAGGAGCAAATCAAGCGTGAAACCGCGTTTAGTGGAGATCGCGCCCAAGTGCTGACTGAAGGCATTGGGCTGCTTCGCGACCTGGTTGGTGTGCTGCAATCAGCTGTCGAATTGAAAAAAACGTCTACTGAGTGGAAGCAACGCGTCAAGTTAGCTGAAAAAGAAGTGCAGAAAGCTCAGGCAGACCTCGAAAAAGTCAAAGCACAAACGGCGCCTGAGCTCCTGCGATTGAACCAGGTCGACAGTGTCCTCACGCCGGTTCTGAAAGCCTTCGAGAAACTCGAAGCGGTCATGGATCCTTCGTTGATCGACGACGACCATCAACGGCAGATTCGGGCAAGCATTGAGGTCATGGTCGGTCGTATGGTCGACTTGGTCCAGCCAGGGAAACGCTAATTAATGTTCATGCTATTGCTGGCGGGCATCACCTTAACCTCCACAGCCATAAGTTGGTGGAATGGGAAGCGCTTGGACGACGTTAACACCGAGATTGAAGCGTTGGAGGCTGAACTGGCCGCCATTCACGCGATGCATGAACGCAAAAGTGCTGCCCTTATTCGTCCGTACCTGATTCAACTCGTGAAGATGTTTGAAAGTGAGCTGGCGATGCGCGTGGAAATCGCCAGCGAGCTGGAGCGGGCACACGCTCGTGCAAGGTACATATTGAGAAATCAGTTCGGCGCTCGTGAATCCGCCAATTTTCGTCGGATGATGCTTGAAATCGAGCTTGCCCGCGGCCGCATCACTGCTGAGCGCGCCTATCTCCAATCCACAGCACAATACATTCGTACCTTGTATGGCGAGGTGCCGGCGCAGTTGCCGACCGTTGCCTGGCTCGAAATGCCGGCGGATTATCCCTGTGAGGGCGCAGTGGTTTCGCTGCCACAGGGTTTACCTGGACGCCTTCAAAATTACATCATCGAGTCTGAAGTCTTTGATGGCCGAGGGGTCTTTTACGCAGTTGACCATGAGACACGCTTCGCCCGCATTGGCAGCGACAAGGTGAAACTCTTGGACGCGGCGACAGCAAGCGGTGGCGAGACGCTGACAGGCACCGTCGTGCGCCTGGACAACAATGAAGCCCAACTGCAGATGGATGATGTCATCCTGCGTTTGCCACTTGGCAGACAGGAAGGGCAATGGATAAAACCCGGCATGGAGCTGCAGGTATTCGCTGACGGTTGGACACTCACTGACGTACTCGGCGACTCGCAGTCCCAAAATTTGCTTGTGAGATTGCACCCCCGCATATCAGGGCTCGAGGAGTACTGGTGGCCGGTCGCGCTTGGCGTCAAAGATGATCAGATAGCGCTGATCCAAAACATGTGGGGCTATTTTCAGACACCGGCAATCCAGGACAGGCCTTGGCATATTTATGAGAACGATGACGGCCGTCTCGTCTTTCAGCTGGGGCGCTATGCCTTGGTCACCGAAACCGATGCTCAACAGCGATGTTTTCGATTGCTGCATGTGCTAGAGGATAGTGAGTCGCCTGAAGACGTTTTACGCAGCTACGTCGCCCTTTCCCCTATTTTGATAGGGAGTGAGGATGACGAATTGACCAAACGCAATCGCTTCCAGTCTTTCGTGTGTGCCTTGAATGAAGAGCGGCTTGGCCAGCGAAACGCTGCCCGTCAGCGAGAAGTCGCCTTGCATTTACGCAAGCTGTCATTGGTGTACCGTGAGCAGCAGCTTTACTTGGAGCAGAGCGCAAGCTGTGGTTTTCTTCCCGGCAAGGTCGAGGAGAATGGACGCAAAGTGACAGGTCTGCTGAGCTCGCAAGGCATTCCCAACTGGTTGAAAACTGCACTGAGCGAGCAAGGTGCACCTCGTTTGCGGGCCGTCGGACGAGATCGAGTATGGTCTTTGCAATCGTTCAAGCTTCTAGATCCCCAGCTTGGTATCTGCGAATTTACGCTGGCCACGCATAAACGGGTGAATGAAGCTGAGATCAACCCCTTCGATTTGTTTAGGCTTGAACTAGTCAGGGAAGGCAGTCAAAAGGAAACGCTCTCCAAAGCACTTGAAAAGGCGATTTCCGGCGATTTTGTAGCGCCTTCGGTGCACAGTGCGATCTTTACACTTGACCCTGAGCCCGTCGAGACGTCGAATCTGGGACAGGAAGCAGTACTCCAAATCTTGGCGTCAAAAGAGCCCGTACTGGCAGTCTGGGGACCCCCGGGGGCTGGGAAGACCACCACCTTGGTGCAGTGGCTCAAAACCCTGTTTCCAGAACAAGCACCACATCTCTGGCCACGCATACTGATCACCGGCCCTACTCACGTAGCGGTAACTAAGCTGATTGAAGATCTACTCAAGGCCGCAGAGTACTTAAGGCCTGTCACGGTTCGCTACGGTAAGGAGGACAAGATCAGTGAAGCGCTTGAAGCCAACTGGCATCAAATCAAAATCGATGCACTGAGCGCAGGAGATGCGCAAATCAATCCCCAGCTGCACGATACTTGGTTGTCCCTCCTGAAGTCTCGCAAGGGGCGCGAAGCGGCAAGTCGCTGGACGTTCCGCGACAAGTTGATCCACGGTGCCACCTGCACAGGGATGGCGCGTACTGACTTTGCTTTGATTAAGGAACCTTTCGATTGGGTGATCGTGGATGAAGCAGGCAAAGCCTTTGCTGCCGAGCTAATGATCCCGGCTGCCATTGCTCGGCGGATAGTCCTTGTTGGGGATCACAACCAGCTGCCACCCACGGTGACTACCGATGTGTTGGATGAGCGCATTGGCTATACATTGCCTCTGGCGGAGGTGGAAACCCTACTGCGAAAAAATTTCTTCCAGGAATTGTATGAAGGGTTGGAACCACAGGCCAAGGGAATGCTGACCGTACAGTACCGAATGCATGAAGATATCGGTGACTTGGTCAGCGCGCTATTTTATGAAGACCAACTGCGATCGCACCGCAAGGGTGGTACCTGGGCGCTGACGGCTGCCCGCGCATTATTTGTAGACTTTTCCAAGATGCAGAACTATCGGCACAAGAAGGCAGGTACAGGAGATTCTCCTTCATCGCTGGTTAACTCCACCGAGCGCGCTGCGCTCTACCAACTGCTGAATGCGCTGCACAAAAAGGTGAGAGCAACAAAAACTCCCTTGAAGCTATTGATTGTGTGCCCTTACAAGGGGCAGCTGGAAATCGTCACCCAAGATACGGAAGGCAAGCAATACGCATTCGAATTGTCTGTTGCGACTGTTGATGCCGTACAGGGCGGAGAAGCCGACATGGTGATTCTGCTGATGACCCGCGCAAGCGGAGACACTCAGTTTCTTCTGGATCGCCATCGCCTGAATGTGGCGCTATCAAGGGCTCGTGATTCAGTCATTATCCTAGGTCACCTGGATTGCCTGGCAGGCGATGGTCAAGGCCCAGTTGCGGAGCTGGTCGCGGTGGGGCGAGCAAAGAAAAGCTTGAAAGTCATTTCACTGCCCGCTGAGGCAAAATTTCACAAAGACCTAGTGCCGGCGGTATTTCCGAGCGCAACGGCTTAGGCGACTTATTTCATTTCCAAGGGATCTCACACCGCTTCAGCAACAGCAAAGGCTCCAGTCAATTCGTTCGACCTTGTGGGGCGTGCGAAAGGGTTGTGCCTGCAGATTGGTTTGGCGAAAACGAAGAATCACGAACTAGGTGACGCAATGGCACTACAGCGGGAGCAGCGGATTTTTACTGCTGAGGATTCACAATGGCATGCCCGCGAAGTCGTTCACCACGACCCCGCAATGCGTCGTGCCTTTTCGTTTGTTCCTCTAGATGGACTTGCTGCAGACGCTGGTGTCGCAGCACTTTCGACCCAACTCAAGACGCTGCCTGCAAGCATTCGGAATGCTCTGGCCAATGCTGAATCGAGTGCTGGTCATATCAGCGATGATCGGCTGCAAGGGCTTGCTGAGCTCATTCAAAATGCCGACGATCTCGGTGCAACATCTGCAGAGTTTGTAGTTGACGTGAACGGGTCGCGCCTCATGTTTCGGCACAACGGGGCCGGGCTTACTCTTCACGACGTGTGGGCACTCGCGATTCCCTGGCTAAGCCTCAAATTCGACGATCCGAACCAGTTGGGTCGATTTGGAATTGGCTTGAAAACGCTTCATGCGCTGTCAGAGATCCTTGAGGTCCATCAGGGCCATTTTCGCGTTCGTTACCAGGCAAACGATCTGTCGGTTGCCAAAAGCGATGTGACGTGGCCGGGCGAAGAGCCAACGGACGCCATGACCACGTTCGTGATCCCATTGGAGGCTGACGCATCAACCGCAGCGATCGTGGCCCAGTGGCTGAAGCATTGGAGTGATGCCGGATTGGTTTTCTTGTCCTCTCTCAATACTGTGACGTTGCGAGGGGCTACCGGTGATGTGCTAGCCAGACTTCACATAGATCGCACCGCTCCTGAGACTGTAAAGGGCACGGGTGGTGAGATGACTCGGCGTATTGCCAAGGCCTCCGACTCTCGCGAGTGGGTCATCTATTCACGATCAGTCCGGGTGCCCACGGGCCACGCTCGAGCACGCAAGGCCCAGACGCGTTACACACCAATCGCTATTGCGTTTTCTCTCGTCGGGTTAGATGCCGGACATTTGCATGTTGGCCTTCCGGTACGTCCAATCGGCCTGCCATTTCGAATGATGGCCCAGTTTGATCCACTGACCAGCCGCCGAGACATCTCTGACGATCCATGGAATCACTCATTAGTCGAGCCGCTGAGCGCCCTGTGGCTTGACGCTGTGCTTGAACACTTTGAGCGCAATCCTGCTGCCGCATGGGCTGCGATTCCCCTGAACAGCGATTTGGATGACGACGGACAAACAATTGGACTACTGCGAGCCGAAATTGACCGTCATTTGATGGAAAATGCCAGAACGACATTTGCCAAGAAAATTACTCTACAGGACGGTCAGCAGCGCTATCACCTTCATGAACTATCGTACGAAGTCCCTGAACTTGAGCATGTCTTGACCCCTCACAATGTCAAGACCGTCGCAGGCACCGCTGGAACAGTTATCGCGGCAGTAAGATCAGGCGACAACCGTTGGCGAGATGCCCTTGAAGAGCTCCGCGGCATTGGAGCGCAAGCGCCAACACTCGTCGAGGTGGTCGACGCCCTTCAACTACTCGACGACGTCCATTGCTCTCCTGCATTCGTCGCGGACCTTGTCGCTATCGCTGTAGAGAAAAACTCCACGAATGAACTGGAAAATCGTCCCTGCCTCGTTCTGAATGACTCCGCCCGAGTCACCCCCATAGATGTCATCGGACTTGGCGTGCTGCTGCCTGAAGAAGCCGCAAATTTGTGGGACATTCTTGACATCGGTCGACGACTTCATCCGGCATACAGGGAGCGGCCGGGATGGAAGAGCGTGCGGGAATGGCTCCACAGAGGTGATCGGCTTCTGATCGAGGCCACCGATAAGGTGGCATTGGGTGTGCTCGCGAAAGCAGGCAACAACGGCGTTGAACTCAATACACCATTAACCGACGATCAGGCTGACGGGTTACGAAAAGCGTTTGAGCAACTGTCAATTGGCGATCGCCAAACGTTGGGAGAAGGTATCGGTCGGGCGGTCCGATTCGCTGCTATCACCTACGACGAGGCCGGAAAGAAAATACTCATGGCCGCGAGACCGAGTGAGGCCTACATCATCGAGCGTGAGACGAACGCATGGAAAGTGGCCGCGGGCAAAACTCCCGGCCTGGTCTGGCTTCACAGTCGATATGCGGAGAAGTTTCGCGCCGAGTCCGGCCGTGAAGGGATCGGGGCTCAGCGTCTGTTTCGCTATATGGGGGCAGAGACTGCTCCTCGGCTGACCAAGCATTCAGCGCACGTTCAACGTTTTGCATATATCGAGCCGGGAGTCCCTCGCCTCAGCACTAGCTCACCGCAACGCCGAAATATCCAGATGAAGGATGCCGGGGCAACGTATACGCTGGCGGATCTAGTGTCACCCCACCTGGATGCAGTGCTTTCGAACATTGCACATGAAAAGAAAACCACCGACAGGGTCCGCCGCGCAAGCGCAGTCTTGAACAGTCTTAATCGAGCCTGGGATCGTCTCGTTTCAGATACCAAAGTGCGCGCAGTCAGCGATTACCGCTCCTGGCAGGATAGGGGTCATGTCGATGCGTGGTGGGTGGCGAAGGCTGCTTCGATTCCTTGGCTCACTTCTGCCAGCGGGGCCGCTGCTGCCCCCGACCATCTCCGGATCCGGACGGCAGCTACCGAGGCGTTTTTCGGAAGTAACCCTGCCGGATACCTCAATGGCCAACTTGATAATGTCGCGTATCAGGAAGTGCTTGCCACTCTGGGGGTTGCGGGTGATCCACGTCCTGATCAACTCCTCGATAAACTCTGCGCGATTCGGGACGAGTTTTTTAATGATGCGACCGCCGCTGCAGATCATGCAGCACCTCTATATCGCGCGCTTGCAACCCAGCTCTCCGGTCGAGGTACATCCCGTCGACCTGGCCAATTGACCCTCAGCGCACTGCGTTCAGAATTCGGGAAGGGTGAGGGGCTGATTGCAACCAACGTCGGGTGGCGGCGGCCGTCAGTCGTCCGAAGTGGGCGCGTCGTATTTGGGCCAATGCAGCCGTTCGTTCCCGCCATCGATGGTACAGATCCGCTGTGGAAAGCGCTGGAGATCCGCCCACCGGATGTAACAGACGCAAAGGAGACGCTCCGTAAGTTAGCCAAGCGAAATACTCTTACCGAAGACCAACGCCTCGTGATGCTCGAAGCATTGCGCATTCTTGCTGGAGCACCGATCGATCAACGAGGAAAACTAGCTAGAAGCCCTGTGTGGGTAGGCGATCGCTGGTTGTCGGTACGCCCCATCTTCGCGGTTGAAAATCCGCTTATCGCTGGCGGTTTGGCAGGCCAGATTCCGGTCTGGAACCCAGGCGGAGCGCTGGCGCAACTAGAAGCGCTGGTCGAACCATACGGGCTTACGCGCATCGACGCCTCCCAGGCGTGGGTCAAGGGAGCCGAGCATGCAGAGTACGACCCCGAACTCACCCACCTATTCTCTAATGCGGTTTCCAACCTGCGTAGAGACCTAGCGTTGAGCGACTCCTACAGTGAAGCCAGCATACGAGTGTCATGGGACGCGCTATCGCGATTCAATGTCTGCGTTCTGCACGACCTAACCATTGAATTGGCCGATCTTCTACCCGGTAAGGTCTTGTCCTTTACGCCGAAGGCTTGGATCGACACGAATGCAGCCACGTTTTATATCTCCAATCCGGACGATCTCGGCGATCCAGATTCCGGCGCGTACGCGATCGCTACAGTCTTTGCCAGCGATATGCGGAGGATGGCTCATGATTGGCTGGCTGCTTGGGCGGCCGCAAAAGCGGGGCGCCGAGCGGAGGTGATCAAAACAGCCGCGAGTCTGGAGGCTGAGCAAAAGCAAGCTCGGGCCGAGCGAGAGGCATCTGCTGGTGCCGGGCTTTTAAAGCTGTCAGAGGAGTGGGAGCGACGTCGTCAGAAGAAGTTGAGTACAAAGTTGGGAGGCAAGCAGACCGAGAGTGCGGAAGAAGAAACCGCGCGGAAGCAGTCTCCCAAGACCCTGGTAGATCTTTCGAAACTGAAACTGAAGAATTCCGCCGGGCAGATTCTTGAGGGATCCAACTCGAAAGGCTCTGTGCCCCCAGACAACCGGAGAAAGGACAATCCTCTGCTGCAGGAAGTCGATAGAAACAGGCCTAAAGCGAAGCGAAAAGCAGGAACTGGGGCGTCCCCGCGTAACTATACGCAAGAAGAGCAGGAGAGCCTTGGCGCAGAGATCTGCCGCTGGGTTCTTGGGCTCGACGAAAGCGAGATCGTCGACATTCGCAATCAACATAACGTCGGAGCAGATGCTATCGACATGTTCAACAACCTCTATGAGTACAAGGTGTATGCGGGCGCCATCCCTGACGTGATTCGACTTGAGCCCAGCCAGATAGAAAGGGCTCGGACTACTCCCAATTTCTTTCTCGTCGTGATTGGAAATCTTCAAGCAGGGGTGGGCGATCCCGAGGTGCGAATAATCACAAATCCTTTGGACAAGCTCGCATTGCGGCCAACTGCATCTGTTCAGTTCGCCGGCGTGCTCGCTGCTAAAGCGCTGACTTATCGATTCACATTAGAAAATAGCGGCGAGGAGTAGGGTAGGGTCATCGATAACTATCTGACACCGGCAGTAAGGTTTAGCTTGTGCGTTGCATCGATCGGCTGATTCACAGCCGAAACCAATCGCCCTAGATTGACCGGCTTCTGGCCTCAAAGTAGCCTGTTGCGACCGGCTACTTTGAGGCAGTTTGATGGTCAGCGTATCGAAACGACTTTTCTGTCCCGATTCTCCTGGATAGCTGACACCGACAGATTGCCCGTCGCTGATTCCTGGATGTGCTCACTCCACCAGGTCATCATCGGGCGTCTCCGCTCGATGTAGTCCGCACGGTTGTAGGCGCTGCGAACCTCGTCTTTATCGACGTGGGCAAGTGCTACTTCGATCAACTCAGGATCCCAGCCATGCTCATTCAGGATGGTGCTGGCCATCGAACGCATACCGTGGCTGACCAGACGCCCCTCGAAGCCCATTCGTTTCAAGGCCATGTTTGCGGTCTGGCTGTTGCAGTGGGTGCGAGGGTTCCGGTCCGCAGGGAAAACATACTCACGGTGGCCACTGTAGGGCTTGATTGCTTCTAACAGTACGAGAGCCTGCTCGGTGAGCGGGACGATGTGTGTGCGGCGCTTCTTCATGCGCTCCGCAGGGATCGTCCAGATCTTTTTCTCGATGTCGATATCTGCCCAGCGGGTGGTAGCTGCCTCGGCTGGCCGGGTCATGGTGTGAAGTTGCCATTCGATCAGGCAGCGAGTCGTCCTTTTGATACTGGCATTGGAGATTGCCACCATGAGCTCTTTCAGCTCATCAGGGGGAAGTGCCGCCATATTTTTTTTCTTCGGCTTTTTGAAGACAGAGCGGATCCCGCTGAGTGGGTTTGTGTGAATCAGTCCCGAGTTGACCCCGTAAGTCATGATTTCGTTGAGTCGTTGCGTCAGCCGTTTAACGGTCTCAAGGCTGCCCTTGGTTTCGAGCGGCCGGAGCAGGTTGATGACCTGCGGTGCATTGATGGCGGATATAGGGGTAGTGCCTAGGTCCGGGAAGATGTGAAGTGTGAGGGAGCGCCAGATGTCGTCGGCGTAGGCCTGGGTAACCGAGTCCTTTTTCAGCTCATACCAAGCCGTCGCGATGTTCTGAAAGGTATGTTCGGTCGCCGCTTTTTTTGCCTGCCGATCAGCGTTGCGCTGTTCCTTCGGATCGATCCCTTGAGCGACAAGCTCCCTGGCCTCAACAGTTCGCTTACGTGCCTGAGCCAGGCTCACCTCTGGGAATGTGCCTAGACCCATATTGATCCGTTTCTTCGTTACGGGATGGATGTAGTTGAAATTCCACAGCTTAGAGCCATTGATTCTTACTCGCATTTGAAGGCCGTTGCCATCGGTTAGTGTGTAGTCCTTTTCCTTTGGCTTGGCGGCTTTGACTTTGAGGTCAGAGAGGCGCGTGGCTTGGGCACCCATGATGTATTCCAGAGCTGGTTGTGTATTCCAAAAAATACCAGCTGAGTGCTTGGAATACCACGTGGAATACACCAAAACGTAGATGCTGCTGGACGCTATTGGATCGCCATGGCGCTAAAAGCCCCGTATTTCCTGGCTCTCAGGCACAAAAAAAGACGTCCGTGGACGTCTTTAGATGATGAAGTGGTGGAGCCGGGGGATTTGAACCCCCGTCCGCCAGTACTCCGCTGTCGGTACTACATGCTTAGCCCGTTCTACTGAGTTAACCCGCGGCCGCCCGAGGGGCAGGGTGCTTTGGGCGAGTCGTGTAAGTTTTAGCTGTTTCGTCCACGACGTACTACGCAGCGATCCTGTTCTGTATGACAGTCAGTTCAGGTTTACAGGCATCCCCTAGTGACTGCTGGCACCGAAGTAGCCAGGAGGACGTGTCAGCTGCAATTAAGCAGCGAGACGTGTGCCCTCGAAGGTTTCGTCATTGGCAACTATAGAAGTTGCAACAGTGGATTTACGAGTTCTGTTACCAACTCGGCATGCACCTAGAGTTTCGTTACCGGCGTCGAATCCTGATCGGCCCCGACCCGCCTGCATCGGCGGATAGCGTGGAGTCTACGGCAAATCGCCGAGCGCGTCGACCCTGCAATGGAAAGCGCGCCCGGGCAGGCGGGATCAGTTACCCGCGCCGCTGCCTTTCTTGGTGGTCTTGTCCAGCTGGGTCAGCACCTTCTGGCTTTCGGCGATGCAATCTTTGGTGTTGCCGGCAGCCTGGTCAGCCTTGGCTTTGTCGACACTGGCTTTCAGGGTTTTGGCCAGGCTCGGATTGGACGGGGCGACGGTTGCCAGTTCGTTGTCGATCTTCTGCAGGTTGGCCTGGCAGAGGTCTTCCGCGGCGAATGCCGGGGCGGCGCCGAGCAGGGCGGTGGAGAGGAACAGGCCAGCGAGTGCAGTGCGCTTCATGGGCAAATCTCCTTGAATGATGAGGCTCGGGACTGGCCGAGCGTCGGGCCCCGGCGGCGCCGGTGCGTAAAAAGTGGACTTCCGACGCGCGCGAGGGGTTCTATTTTTCTTTGGGTGATGTCGTTTTTTGCATAAAAGGTCGGTGCTGGGGGGATTTACGAGGTACTGGGCAATTATGTGGGAGGCCGGCTGCGCCGGGCGACGAGCTGATCTGCGCGCTGGGGGGAGCCTGCGGTGCGATCGGAATCGCGCGTCGCGCGGCAAGCCGCCCTCCCACTGGCGCCCGATATGCCACCGGAGTCAGGTGGCCCTGGGGCGGGTTACGCGGTCTACCAGGTACACCAGGCCGTGGTAGTCGATCCCGCTGTGATGGCTCAGGCCGATCTCGCAGGTGCGGCTGGTGGAGATGCCCTCGCTGCAATACTGCACCGCATCCTTGAGCGACCGTAGCGCGTGCTGGTTCAGCTCCGGCGTAGTGAAGCCTTTATCGCCGGCAAAGCCGCAGCAGTGAATGCCTTCGGGAATGATGACCTGCTGGCTGCACAGCCGGGCCAGATCGATCAGCGCCTGGCTTTCGCCCAGGTGTTGGGTGCTGCAGGTCACGTGCACGGCGATCGGTTCGGCTTGCGGGGTGAAGTCCAGCTTGTCGAGCAGGTGGGTGCGGATGAAGCGTACCGGGTCGTAGAGGTCCAGTTGCGTGCCGGCCAGGCCTTGGGCCAGGCGCAGGGTGCAGGGGCTGGTGTCGCAATAGATCGGGTCGAGGCCGCCGCGGCTGGCGCGCAGCAGGGCGTCGAGCAGTTGCTGGCGCTTGGCGTCGGCTTGTTCAGGGTAGCCCTTTGAGGCGAAAGGCTGGCCGCAGCACAGCTGCTCGCCCTGTTCGGGGTAGACGACCTGATAGCCAGCCTTCTCCAGCAACTGCCGGGTTTTGCTCGGCAGGTCGGTTTGCTCGCGGTCGCTGGCGCTTGGGCCCATCACCTTGGTGACGCAGGCGCTCAGATACACCACGCGCGGGCGCGAATCGCTGGCGGGCGGGATGAAGTGAATCGGCGCTGCGGCCTGAGGCAGAGCGGGTGTCCATTGCGGCAGGCGGTTGCCGCTGGTTTTGCTGAGCGCGGCCGACCAGCGCGCCAGGCGCGGGGCGCCGAGCAGTTTGCGTGCGCCATTGGCAGTGCGCAGCGTGAAGCGGGCGCCCTTGAGGGTGGCGGCGAAATGCTCGGCCAGCCAGTGGGCGGCCTTGCCGTGGTGAGCGGTGCGGGCACGTAGCTTCTTCACCAGGTCGCCGGTGTTGATGCCCACCGGGCAGCGTTGGGCGCAGAGGCCAGTGGCGGCGCAGGTGTCCAGGCCTTGGTATTGAAAGCTTTGCTCCAGGGAAGCGGTGTTCTCGCCGGCACGTCGGCGTGCCTGAATATCACGCCACATCACGATGCGTTGGCGCGGGCTGAGGGTCAGCCCCTTCGACGGGCATACCGGCTCGCAGAACCCGCACTCGATGCACTTGTCCACCAGCTCATCGGCGGCGGGCAGCGGCTTGAGGTGCTTGAGGTGGATGTGCGGGTCTTCGCTCAGCACCACGTCAGGGTTCGAGAATGCCAGCGGGGTCGAGCAGGCGCTTGAGCTGCCACATCAACTGGTAGGCATCCTCACCCCATTCCAGCTCAACGAACGGCGCCATGTTGCGGCCGGTGCCGTGTTCGGCCTTGAGCGAGCCGCCGAACTCCACGGCCACCAGTTGCGCCACATCGTCCATGAAGCCCTGGTAGCGGGCGATCTCTTCGGGGTTGTTGAAGCCCTGGGTGAAGACGAAGTGCAGGTTGCCTTCAAGGGCGTGGCCGAACAGGATCGCCTCGTCGTAGCGGTGCTTCTCGAACAGGGCGATCAGGCGGTTGACGCCCTCGGCCAGCCGCTCGATGGGGAAGGTCACGTCTTCGATGATGACCGTGGTGCCGGTTTCGCGCACCGCGCCCACGGCAGGAAAGGTGTCCTTGCGGATGGCCCAGAGCCGTGCGTTTTCGCGGGCGTCGCGGGTGAACGGCACCTGTTGCTCGACGGCGAAGCCGGAGAGCGACGCCATGACCTGCTGGATATCCCGCTCCAGCCCTTCATCCGTGGCGGCGCGGGCTTCGATCAACAGCGCACAGGCGCCGGCCGAGAGCTGCTGCACGAAGGCCGGCATGCCCGGCTTGGCCTGCACCGAGCGCAAGCTGCGGCGGTCGAGCAATTCCACGGCGCTCACCGGTTGTTGCTTGAGCACGGTGACGGCGAGGCAGCAACTGACCACGTCGGGGAAGACGATCAGCGCCGAGGCCTTGTGCGGGTGGTCGGGCACGGTGTGGTAGGTGACCGCGCTGATGAAGCCCAGGGTGCCCTCGGAGCCGACCATCAGGTGGCTGAGAATATCGATCGGGTCTTCGAAGTCGACCAGCGCGTTGAGCGAGAGGCCGGTGGTGTTCTTCAACCGGTACTTGTGGCGGATCTTGTTTGCCAGCGGCGCGTTGGCGCGGGTTTGCCGACCCAGTTCGGCCAGTTGCTCAAGCAGCGCGCGATGGCTGCTGCGCAGGGCCTGGCGGCTGTCGCGGCTTTCGGTGTCGAGCAGGGTGCCGTCGGCCAGCACCAGGCGCATGCCGGCCAAGGTGTGATAGGTATTTTGAGCGGTGCCGCAGCACATACCGCTGGCGTTGTTGGCGACGATGCCGCCGATCTTGCAGGCGTTGATCGAGGCAGGGTCCGGGCCGATCTTGCGCCCGTACGGCGCGAGCCAGGCATTGGCCTGAGCGCCAATGACGCCGGGCTGCAGGCGCACCTGGGCGCCGTTGTCGCGAATCTCCCGCTGGTTCCAGTGGTCACCCAGCACCAGCAGCACCGAGTCGCTCAAGGCCTGGCCGGAGAGGCTGGTGCCGGCGGCGCGGAAGGTCACCGGCACGCGCATGCGCTGGGCCAGCTTGAGCAGGGCGATCACTTCCTCTTCGCTTTCCACACGGATCACCAGCTTGGGGATCAGCCGGTAGAAGCTGGCATCGGTGCCGAAGGCCAGGGTCGAGGTGGCGTCGCTGAAGCGGCGTTCGGCCGGGATCAGCCGAGCCGCCTCGGCCATGAACGCGGCGGGCAGGCTCATGCGTCCTCCAGGATGATCACGATCAGGTCTTTCGGGCCGTGGGCACCATAGGCCAGCACTTGTTCGATGTCGGCGGTTTTGGAGGGGCCGGAGATCAACAGCGCGTTGGTCGGCATGCCCTCGGCCCAGCCGTGGTCGCGTTGCACGCTGTAGAAGTTGTCGTGTACCTGGCTGGCCTTGAGCAGGGCGATGTGAACTGGCGGCACCAGGCTCATCAACCGCGGCTCTTCAGGCGTGGGCCACAGCACCAGGCTGCCGGTGGCGGCGATGGCGCCGAGGGTGCCGGTAAGGCTGGCGGGCGTTTCGTTGAACAGTTCGTGCTTCCAGGCTTCGACCGGCTGGTCGTAGCCCTTGAGCAGCAGGCCATGGCCTTGGGCGTGTACGTGCTCGGCCAGCTGCCGGCCGTGGCCGGTGTGTGGCGACACCAGCAGCCGATCGATGCCGCGCGCTTCCAGTAATTCCACCAGCAACGCAGGCCATTGCCCGGTGCGGCTCAGGTGCACCTGAGTGTGTACCGCTTCCATCAGAGTTTCGAGCCGGCCGACGCGCTCATGCGGCGGGTACTGCCAAGGCTCGGTGACCAGCGCCGCGTCGAAATTGGGCGCAATCGGCGTGGTGCCTTCCAGGCTCTGGCGCAGGCGCGCGAGGATGTTGTCGCGGGCACTCATGGCTTGGGCTCCTGCTTGGCGAGGTGGGCGGCGGCGCGCTCATGCAGCGATTGCGCGGCGGGGCGCGGGGCGCTGTGGTTCTGTGTCCAGGGGCCGAGCTGGGCCGGGGCAAGCCCGCGCAGGCGAGTGGCCAGGCGCAGGAACGCGCGGTACAGCGCCGGGCTGCGGTTCAGCCGCGCCCAGGCGTTCCACATCAGCCGCTCCTTGCGCGAGTACTTGCTGCCCTGGCCGCGCATGGCGGGGTGCGGGGCGTCGGGCGCTTTGACGTTTTCTTCGCGCAGCCGCCGCAGCAGCGAAGGGATCGGGATTTTCACCGGGCACACTTCACCGCAGGCGCCGCACAGCGAGGAGGCGCTGGGGTGGTCGGGCACCTTGTTCAGGCCCACCAGGTGTGGGGTGATGATCTTGCCGATGGGGCCGGGGTACACCTCGCCGTAGGTGTGGCCGCCGATGCGGGTGTACACCGGGCAGTGGTTCATGCAAGCGCCGCAGCGGATGCAGTTGAGCGTCTGGCGCAACTCGCCGTCAGCGAAGGCCTGGCTGCGGCCGTTATCCAGCAGCACCAGGTGCACTTCCTGCGGGCCGTCCAGCTCGCCGGGCTTGCGCGGGCCGGAGATCATGTTGACGTAGGTGGTGATCGGGATACCCAGCGCCGAGCGGGTGAGCAGCGACAGCAGCGGCACCACGTCTTCGAGGTTCTCGACCACCTTTTCGATGCCGGTCACGGCGATGTGCACCGGTGGCACGGTGGTTACCATGCGGCCGTTGCCTTCGTTTTCCACCAGCAGCAGGGTGCCGGTTTCAGCCACGGCGAAGTTCACGCCGGAGACGCCGATATCGGCTTCGAAGAACTTCTGCCGCAATACCCGCCGGCCGATCTGGATCAACTGGTCGACATCTTCGGTGTACTCCACCTCAAGCCGGTGCTGGAACAGCTTCGCCACCTGCCGGGCGTTCTTGTGGATCGCCGGGACGATGATGTGCGAGGGCTTTTCGTTGTCCAGTTGTACGATGAACTCGCCCATGTCGGCTTCCAGGCATTCGATGCCGCGTTCGCCGAGAAAGTGGTTCATCTCCATCTCTTCGCTGACCATCGACTTGCCCTTGACCACCTGCCGCGCCTGATGCGCCTCGGCGATCTCGAGCACGATGGCGTTGGCCTGTTCGATGGTTTCGGCCCAGTGCACCTTCACGCCCTGGCGGGTGAGGTTGGCCTCGAGTTTTTCGAGTAGTTCAGGGAGCTTGGAGAGGGCACGGGCGCGGATGGCGTTGCCCTGGGCGCGCAGTCGCTCACGCTCGTCGGCGTTGGCAAAGGCGTTGGCGCGCTTGAGCATCAGCCCGTCCATGGCCTTGCGAAAGTTACCGCGCAACTCGCTGTCGCCCAGCGCATCACGGGCGCGGGTGCGGAAGTCGTCGGAAATCTCCTGCGCGGGGATGCGCATCGGCTCGTTCATTGGCCACCTCCGGTGCGCTGCCACAGAAAGCTCGCTAGGTGCTGGCCACGCAGGGCTGCGCGTTGTTTCTCCAGCGAGCCGTTGATGTTCATCAGGCAGCCGCAGTCAGCGCTGATGATCTGATCGGCGCCCGAGTCGACCAGCTGGCGGGTTTTGTCCTGCACCATGGCGCCGGAGATGTCGGGCATGCGCACGCTGAAGGTGCCGCCGAAGCCGCAGCACTCGCTCTCATGGCCATGCTCGACGCGCTCCACATTGGCCAGTTGTGCCAGCAGCGCGCGGCCGTGCAGGTGGGTGTTCATCTCGCGGCGGGCCGAGCACGAGGTGTGCAGCGCCACCTTGGCCGGCGCGCCCCGGTCTTGCAGGTTCACCTTGCACACGTGCAGCAGGAACTCTGCCAATTCATAGGTGCGCTCGGCCAGGGCCTGAGCCTTGGCGCGCAGGGCGGGCTCGTCCTTGAATACCTCCACGTAATGCTCGCGAAACATGCCGGCGCAGGAGCCGGAGGGCACCACCACCGGCCAGTCTTCCTCGAACAGCGCCAACTGGGCGCGCGCCACGTCCCGGGCCTGCTCGCTGTAGCCGCTGGTCCAGGCGGGCTGGCCGCAACAGGTTTGCCCTTGTGGATAACTCGCCGCGATGCCTTCGCGCTCGAGCAGGTGGATGGCGTCCATGCCCGCGTCGGGGAAGAACAGGTCGACCACGCAGGTGCCGAACAGGTACACCTTGGCGGGTTTGCTTGCCGGGTACTGGCGCGGCGGCGCGAGGGGCGGGGCCACGCGGGTGGCATTGGGGGCAGCGTCGTAGAACAGGTCGGTCATCAGGCTATCTCCGGATCGGGCCGGTTTTTATGTGTGGCCGCCGCCCATGCATTCAGGCGGCGGCTCTCACAGTGTGGCATCAATGCACGAGCATGCCGGTCAGCCAGTAGGCCTGGATGAGCGTGATCAGGCCGACGATGGTGGCGAAGAACAGGCTGTGCTTGAGCGTGAAGCGGAACAGGTCGGCCTCTTTGCCCACCAGGCCAGTGGCAGCGCAGGCCACGGCGATGGACTGTGGCGAGATCATCTTGCCGGTCACGCCGCCACTGGTGTTGGCAGCGACCAGCAGCGTGTCGTTCACGCCGATCTGATGCGCGGTGGTGGCTTGCAGCGAGCTGAACAGCGCGTTGGACGAGGTATCGGAGCCGGTGAGGAACACGCCCAGCCAGCCCAGGAACGGCGAAAAGAACGGGAACGCGGCGCCGGTGCCGGCCAATACCAGGGCAAGCGTGGAAGACATCCCCGAGTAGTTGGTGACGAACGCGAAGGCCAGCACCATGCCGATGGAAAGAATCGGCCAGCGCAGCTCGAACAGCGTTTCCTTGAAAGTGGTCAGGCCAATTCTTGGCGTGATGCGCAGCACCAGCATGCTGATCAACGCCGAGAGGAAGATCGCCGAACCGGTCGCGGAAATCAGGGTCGAACTTGAACACTGCGGCCAGCGGAGTCGGCGTGGCCACGATGGGCGCGCCCTTGATGACCAGTTGGTCCAGGTGCGGTACAGCGATGGCGGCGACGGTGCTGTACAACGCACCTCCGGCGGCGAACAGCGCCTTGAAGGGTTTGAGGGTCCAGATCGTCACCAGCACGGTGAGGATCAGGAACGGCGACCAGGCTTTGAAGATGGCCCCGGCGCTGTAGGCCGTGCCCTGCGCCTTGCTGGCGGCCTGGCTGTTGCGTGGGCGCCAGGCTTTGAGGAACAGCGTGGTGGCGATCAGGCTGGCCAGGGCCGAGGTGATATCGGGCAGCTCGGGGCCAATGAAGTTGGAGGTCAGGTATTGGGTGACGGCGAAGCTGCTGCCGGCCACCAGCGCTGCCGGCCAGGTTTCTTTCACGCCGCGCATGCCGTCCATGATGAACACCAGCCAGAACGGCACGAACAGCGACAGCAGCGGCAGCTGGCGGCCGGTCATGGCGCCGATCTTCATGGCGTCGATACCGGTGACTTGGCCTGCGACGATGATCGGAATGCCCAGCGCCCCAAAGGCGACCGGCGCGGTGTTGGCAATCAGGCACAGGCCTGCGGCGTACAGCGGATTGAAGCCCAGGCCTACCAACAATGCGGCGGTGATAGCCACTGGCGCGCCGAAGCCGGCAGCGCCTTCGAGGAAGGCCCCGAAGCAGAAGCCGATCAGCAGCACCTGCAGGCGCTGGTCGTCGGTGATCGACAACACCGAGCTGCGGATCACTTCGAACTGGCCGCTTTTGACCGTGAGTTTGTACAGGAACACCGCCGCCACGATGATCCAGGCGATGGGCCACAGGCCGTACATGAAGCCATAGCCGGCCGCAGCCAGCGCCATGTCGGCGGGCATGCCGAACGCCAGGATCGCCACGCCCAACGCCAGCATCAGGGTGATGAAGCCGGCGACATGGCCTTTGAGTCGCAGCAACGCCAGGGCGATGAAGAAGAATACGATAGGGAGTACGGCGGCCACGGCGGAAAGCCCCAGGCTGCCAAGCGGGCTGTAGAGTTGTTGCCAGGTCTGCATGGTGATGAACCTTATTGTTTTTGGGCGGCTCGGCGAGTTACGGTAAATTGGTAAGACCAATTTTTAACGTTCGATGGCTAGCGTAGTGGCCCTCCGGTTCGTGTGTCAATTGCCCTAGGGTGTACGTTCGTCGTAGAGCGCTTGCGGCGGCTGATGCTCTACGCGCGGGAATCGGCGAGAATGTGCCGCCCGCCTCATGCGGGATGGAGAACAGGTAATGAGCTTTGATCAGGTACGCCAGCGGCGTTTGTCCGACGGGATCGTCGAGCGGCTGGAGGCCATGCTGTTGGAAGGCACGCTCAAGGCCGGCGAACGCCTGCCTGCCGAGCGCACGCTGGCCGAGCAGTTCGGCGTGTCACGGCCGTCGCTGCGCGAGGCGATCCAGAAGCTGGTGGCCAAGGGCATTCTGGTCAGCCGCCAGGGCGGTGGGCACTTTGTGATCGAAAGCCTGGGAGCGACCTTCAGCGATCCGTTGATGGCCTTGCTGGAAAACAGCATCCATGCCCAGCAGGACTTGCTCGAATTCCGCCACACGCTGGAAGCCTCATGCGCCTGGTACGCGGCCCAACGTGCCACCGAGGGTGATCGCGAGCGCCTCACGGCTGCCTTCGAGTGCCTGGCCGACTGCTACAGGCGGCCTGCTGAGGTGAGCCGGCTGGAAGAGGGCGCCGCCGATGCGAGTTTTCACCTGGCCATCGCCGAGGCCAGCCATAACGCGGTGCTGCTGCATACGATCCGTGGCCTGTTCGACCTGCTCAAGCGCAATGTGGTCACCAACATCGGTGGGATGTACCAACAGCGTAGCGAAACCCGGGACATGTTGATCAGCCAGCACCGAGAGCTGTACGAAGCGATCATGAGTGGGCAGGCGGATTTGGCTCGCGAAGTGTCGAGCCGGCACATTCTGTATGTGCAGGAGGTGCTGCTGGAGGCGCAGCAAGAGGCGGAGCGAGTGGCTCGGGCGGAGCGGCGGCGGGGGTTCTAGAGCATTTCGCTTCGTCCGTTACACGGCGTCCGTTACACGTCGCCCGGCTAGCCGGCCTCCCACTGATTGAACAGCGCCGCTGAGTCTTTGTGGGAGGCCGGCTTGCCGGACGACGTGTAACGGACGCCGTGTAACGGGCGACGCAGGCGAAGAGAAGGATTACTCCTCACGCCCCTTGTTGCGCACCGCACGCTGAATCTCGCGGTCGGAGTCGCGCTCGCGCTGCGTATCGCGCTTGTCGAACTCCTTCTTGCCCTTGGCCAGCGCAATCTCGCACTTGATCAGGTGCTTGCTCCAATACAGCGCCGTGGCCACGCAGGTGTAGCCCTTTTGCTGAACATCGGAGAACAGCCGGTCAAGCTCGCGGCGGTTGAGCAGCAGCTTGCGCGTGCGGATGGGGTCGGCGATCACGTGGGTGCTGGCAGCGTTGAGCGGCGTGATGTGTGCGCCGAACAGCCAGGCCTCGTTATCCTTGAGCAGGATGTAACTGTCGACCAGTTGCGCCTTGCCGGCGCGCAGGCTCTTCACCTCCCAACCCGCAAGGGCCAGGCCAGCTTCGAAGCGGTGTTCGATGAAGTAATCGTGCCGCGCTTTTTGTTCAGCGCGATGGTCCCGGTGGGGTGTTTCTTTTGTTTAGCCATAGGCCGCGCATTATAGGGGTAAGCACAGCGGCAGGCTATGGCCTTGAGCGCAAGGATTGAATCCCGGACAATGCCGCTAACACTTCGCTGATGAACTGCTGGCGCCACTGCGCACTCCCAAGAGTTTGCTGGCGCGCCACGGACGTGACGGATAGATGACGACCCATATACAACGCTCAGCCCTGCTGCCATACCCCGCCCAGGCCCTTTACGACCTGGTCAACGATGTGGCCAGTTACCCGCAGTTCCTGCCCTGGTGCTCCGCCACCACCGTGATCGACAGCAGCGCCACGCACATGCGTGCGAGCCTGGAGGTCGCCAAGGCCGGTTTGAGCCAGAAGCTGGTCACGCTCAACACGCTTGACCCTGGCCAGCGCATCGAAATGAACCTCGAAGAGGGCCCCTTCACCCAGCTCAATGGAGTCTGGGTGTTCAAGCCCCTGGGCGAGAAAGCCTGCAAGATCAGCCTCGACCTTGCTTTCGACTACGATGGCCCGATCGTGCGCGCAACCCTCGGCCCGCTGTTCAACCAGGCCGCCAACACGCTCGTCGATGCCTTCTGCCAGCGCGCCAAGCAGTTGTATGGCTGAGCGGTCGATCAAGGTTGAAGTCGCGCATGCCGGGGTGGCCGAGCAGGCGTTGATTGCGCTTGAGGTGCCGGAAGGGTGTACTGCCACGCAGGCAATCCAGCGCTCTGGCATCCTGCAGCGCTTCGTTGGGCTCGACACCAGCGCAGTCGGCATCTTCGGCAAGTTGCTCAAAGCGCCAGCCAGCCATGTGCTCGAGCCTGGCGACCGCGTGGAGATCTACCGCCCACTGCTTGCCGACCCGATGGAGGTGCGACGCCAGCGTGCTGCACGTGCCAAGGCCAAAGCTGCGCAGGCCGGCAAACGCTGAAAGGCAGGCAATAAAAAGCCCGGCACCAAGGCCGGGCTTTTTGCTGTTCGCTGGTTGCTTACCGAGGATCGGTGTCCAGCGGCTCGGGCGACGGAACGGCGGTCGGCTTGGCTTCGTCGACGCTGTGCTGAATGTCTTCGAGCAGCGAGCCGGGCTTGGGCGGCGCTTCCTTGGGTTGCTGCGGCTGTTGCGGCTCGGTCACCGAATTGCCACTGTCATTGCCCATGATGGCCTGGTCACGGCTTACGCCGGGCATGAAGTCGCCCGAAAGGCTCGCCAACTGGTCGTTGTCGTTGAAGTGCAGGCTCACACGCTCCTGCTGGCGAGCAGCGCCACCAGGCATCATGCTGTAGAGGTAATCCCAGCGGTTGGGGTGGAACGTGTCGATGATCAGCGGGTTACCCATGATGAAACGCACCTGGCGGCGCGACATGCCAGGTTTGAGCTGGTCTATCATGTCTTGCGTAACGACATTGCCCTGCTGGATGTCGATTTTGTAAACCCCGGGAAAGAACAACCGGCGAGTGCGAGCAGGCTCACGAGGGTGAGGCTGGTGAGCAGGTGCTTGGTGTTTTGCATCGGTGGGCGACTTCCACTATCTTGGCTGGGTCAACGAAAGCCCGATCATACCCGCATTGAATGAAGCTGCGAAAGCAGCATTGGCGAGAAAGCTCACCATGGTTGAAAACAACGAACTACGAAAAGCAGGCCTGAAAGTGACCCTTCCACGGGTCAAGATCCTGCAAATGCTGGACTCTGCCGAGCAAAGGCACATGAGCGCCGAGGACGTATACAAGGCGCTGATGGAAGCTGGCGAAGACGTGGGCCTGGCCACCGTTTATCGCGTACTGACCCAATTCGAGGCCGCTGGCCTGGTGGTGCGTCACAACTTCGACGGCGGCCACGCGGTGTTCGAACTGGCCGATAGCGGCCACCACGACCACATGGTCAATATGGATACCAACGAAGTCATCGAATTCGTCGACCACGACATCGAGAAGCTGCAGCACGATATTGCAGACAAGTACGGTTACGATCTGATCGACCATAACCTGGTGCTGTACGTGCGCAAACGCAAGAAATAAGAAACGTTGCCTTGTGCCCGAGGCTCAAAAGGCGCCCCTGCGAGGGCGCCTTTTTATGCGCGCTCAACGGCTGGCGGTGACCATCTTCTTGGCGTGCGCCAAGGATTCCTTGGTCAGGTCGATGCCGCCGAGCATGCGCGCTACCTCTTCGATGCGCTCGGCCTTGGTGAGCGCCCGCACGGCGGTGTGGGTGTCATGTTCGCTGCGCACCTTGTGCACGAACAGGTGGTGGTGCCCCTGGGCTGCGACCTGTGGCAGGTGCGTGACCGTCAGCACCTGGCCGCGGTCGCCCAGGCGCCGGAGCAACTGGCCGACGATTTCAGCAGTAGGCCCGCCGATGCCGACATCCACCTCGTCGAACACCAGCGTAGGCGTGCGTGAGGTTTGTGCGGTGATGACCTGAATCGCCAGGCTGATGCGTGACAGCTCCCCGCCGGACGCCACTTTGGCGATCGACTTGAGCGGCTGGCCGGGGTTGGCACTGACCAACAGCTCCACCTGTTCCAGGCCATGCGGGTGAAGATCACCAGCACTGCTGGCGCGCAAGGCGATTTCGAAACGGCCGCCCGGCATGCCCAGGCGCTGGATTTCCGTAGCCACGGCGTCCGCCAGATGGCTCGCGGCTTGCTGGCGCAGTGCGCTGAGTTCCTGGGCCTTCTCCTGATAGTGGCGCGCGTAGGCTGCAAGTTCTTCGCCCAGCCGCTCCAGGGTTTCGTCGCTGGCGTCCAGGCTCTCTACCTCGTCGAGCAGCCGCTGATGCAGGGCGTTGACCTCGTTGGGCTGTACCCGGTGCTTGCGTGCCAGGGTATAGATGGTGTCGAGCCGTTCTTCGATGAATTGCAGGCGTGAGGGGTCGGCATCGAAATGGTCGATGAAGCGGTTGAGTTCGCCCACTGCCTCCTCGACCTGGATCTGTGCGTTGGCCAGCAGGTTGGCGGCTTCCTGCAAAGCCTTGGGCGGGTTGTTCACGCTGCCCAGGCGATTCAGGCAACCGTGCAGGGCGCTGAGCAGGTTGCCTGAATCGCTTTCGCTGCACAGTTCGAGCACCTGGCGGCTGTTGACCAGCAAACCCTCTGCGTTGGCCAGGTTGCGGTGCTCCTCTTCCAGCGCTTCGACTTCGCCGTCACCCAGGGCAAGGTTTTCAAGTTCCTCGAGCTGATAACTGAGCAGCTGGTGGCGAGCACGCTGTTCGTCGCTGGCATTGCTCAGGCGGTCGAGGCTTTGACGTGCCTGGCGCCAACGCTGGGAGGCCAGTTGTACCTGGCGGGCAAGGTCTGCGGCGCCGGCGTATTCGTCGAGCAGGCGGCGGTGGGTGTCGGGCTTGAGCAACGACTGGTGCTCATGCTGGCCGTGGATATCGATCAGCAATTCGCCGAGAGCCTTGAGGTCGCCCAAGGGGCAGGGCGTGCCGTTGATATAGGCCCGTGACCGGCCTTCGGCGGTGATGACCCGGCGCATGATGCACTGACCTTCATGCTCCAGGTCGCGTTCGTCGAGCCAGTCGCGGGCTTCGCCGATCTGGCTGATGTCGAAGGTGGCCAGGATATCGGCCTTGTCGGCGCCGGGGCGTACCACTCCGGGCTCGGCACGGTCACCCAGGGTAAGGCCCAGGGCGTCGAGCATGATCGACTTGCCTGCTCCGGTTTCGCCGGTGATCACGCTCATGCCACGCGCCAGCTCAAGGTCGAGGTGTTCGACGATCGCGTAGTTGTGGACGGACAGGTGCACCAGCATGCTCGGCTCCGGCGGTGGCTGATAGGGGTGGTTATTTATACAGTGATCTGGCTTGGCTGGGCAATTGCCATTTTTAGGCCGATTTGGATGAAGCGCTCCCGTTTTTATCGCCAGGCGAAATTTATGCCCGTTGGCACGGCCTGCACCCTTGAAGGTCAAACCCATGGCCCCATATAGGCGGGCAAGTGTGCGAGCTCATCCGCTCCACGAGCCGATACCAAAGGAGACTTTCATGGCTGACGAACAGACGCTGGATGATCAGAACCCAGGCGCGGCCCAGGCCCCGAACGCTGCAGGCGATGACCTCGCGGCTCGCGTGGCGGCCCTTGAAGAAGAAATAGCGGCGGCCAAGGATCAGTCCCTGCGCGCCGTCGCCGACCTGCAGAACGTGCGCCGCCGCGCCGAGCAGGATGTCGAAAAAGCCCACAAGTTTGCGCTGGAGAAGTTTTCCTCCGACCTGCTGCCGGTGATCGACAGCCTGGAGCGCGGCCTGGAGCTGTCCAATGCCGAAGACGAAGCCCTGCGCCCGATGCGCGAAGGCATGCAACTGACGCTGAAGATGTTCGAAGACACCCTCAAGCGCTACAACCTGGAAGCGGTCGACCCGCATGGCGAACCCTTCAACGCCGAGTTCCACCAGGCCATGGCCATGCAGGAAAGCGCCGAGGTCGAGCCCAATACCGTGCTCAAGGTGTTCCAGAAGGGCTATCAGCTCAACGGCCGCCTGCTGCGCCCCGCCATGGTGGTGGTCAGCAAGCCTGCCGCGCCAGTTTCGCCGTCCATCGACGAAAAGGCTTGAAATACTAAAGCCGGCCCCCATTTAACCGGCAAGCGCTTCCCTGCTACCGCAGCCAGCCACCACTGGCGCGGCAACCCGATTCGAAGTTTCTGGAGAGTTTCAACATGGGCAAAATCATCGGTATCGACCTGGGGACCACCAACTCCTGCGTCTCCGTGCTGGAAAACGGCAAATCCAAAGTGATCGAGAACGCCGAAGGCGCGCGCACCACGCCTTCGATCATCGCTTACACCAACGACGGCGAAATTCTGGTTGGCCAGTCGGCCAAGCGCCAGGCGGTCACCAACCCGCAGAACACCCTCTATGCGGTCAAGCGCCTGATCGGCCGCCGCTTCGAAGAGCAGGTCGTTCAGAAAGACATCGAGCTGGTGCCTTACAAGATCGTCAAGGCCAAGAACGGCGACGCATGGGTTGAAGCCAAGGGCCAGGAAATGGCGCCTCCGCAGATCTCCGCCGAAGTGCTGAAAAAGATGAAGAAGACCGCCGAGGACTACCTGGGCGAGCCTGTGACCGAGGCGGTGATCACCGTGCCGGCCTACTTCAACGACAGCCAGCGCCAAGCCACCAAGGATGCCGGCAAGATCGCGGGCCTGGACGTCAAGCGCATCATCAACGAGCCGACCGCAGCTGCGCTGGCCTATGGCATGGACAAGGCCAAGGGCGACCACACCATCATCGTTTATGACCTGGGTGGCGGTACCTTCGACGTGTCGGTGATCGAGATCGCTGAAGTCGACGGCGAGCACCAGTTCGAAGTACTGGCAACCAACGGTGACACGTTCCTCGGCGGTGAAGACTTCGACATTCGCCTGATCGACTACCTCGTCGACGAATTCAAGAAAGAAAGCGGCATCAACCTCAAGGGCGACCCGCTGGCCATGCAGCGCCTGAAGGAAGCTGCCGAGAAAGCGAAGATCGAGCTGTCTTCCGCTCAGCAGACCGACGTGAACCTGCCGTATGTGACCGCCGATGCCTCCGGGCCGAAGCACCTGAACGTGAAGATCTCCCGTGCCAAGCTCGAGTCGCTGGTCGAGGACCTGGTTCAGCGCACCATCGAACCGTGCCGCGTAGCCCTGAAAGACGCCGGGATCGACGCTTCGAAGATCGACGACGTGATCCTGGTCGGTGGCCAGACCCGTATGCCGATGGTGCAGAAAGCCGTCAGCGACTTCTTCGGCAAGGAAGCACGCAAGGACGTGAACCCCGACGAAGCCGTTGCCATGGGTGCAGCGATTCAGGGTGCGGTACTGTCCGGTGACGTGAAGGACGTACTGCTGCTGGACGTAAGCCCGCTGACCCTGGGTATCGAAACCATGGGCGGCGTGATGACTCCGCTGATCGAGAAGAACACCACCATCCCGACCAAGAAGTCGCAGGTGTTCTCCACTGCCGATGACAACCAGAACGCCGTGACCATTCACGTGCTGCAGGGTGAGCGCAAGCAGGCTGGCCAGAACAAGTCCCTGGGCAAGTTCGACCTGGCCGAGATCCCGCCGGCGCCACGCGGCGTGCCGCAGATCGAAGTGACCTTCGACATCGACGCCAACGGCATCCTGCACGTAGGCGCCAAGGACAAGGCCACCGGCAAGCAGCAGTCGATCGTGATCAAGGCCAACTCCGGCCTGTCCGACGATGAAATCGAGCGCATGGTGCGTGACGCCGAGGCCAATGCCGAGGAAGACCGCAAGTTCGAAGAGCTGGCCGCAGCCCGCAACCAGGGTGACGCACTGGTGCACTCGACTCGCAAGATGGTCAGCGAAGCCGGTGACAAGGTGACTGCCGAAGAGAAAACCGCCATCGAAGCTGCGGTGTCGGCGCTGGAAGTTGCCGTGAAGGGTGACGACAAGGCTGCCATCGAAGCCAAGATCGAGGAGTTGTCCAAAGTCACCGCGCCGGTTGCTCAGAAAATGTACGCTGAGCCGGGCGAGCAGCCTCAGGGCGGCGCACAGGCGGGTGAGGCTGAACAAGGCAAGAAGCATGACGACGTGGTCGATGCCGAGTTCGAAGAAGTCAAAGACAACAAGTAATCGCTTGTTATCAGCCAGTTGTTCGCGCTTGCGCGGCAGCTGGTAGGATGTCGCCGCGCGGGGGCCATGCCCCCGCGTTGGCATGTCTGGGCATCCGAATTTATTTTTCGCGCCTGCCTGTCTTGGCGGGCGCATGCGGCCAGCGATGCTGGCTGCTTTCTACTCACGGGGTGCTGCGTGCGGCACACCAGGCGGCGATGGCCGCCGAACGTCAGCGAGAGTGTGAAAGAACTTATGGCTAAGCGTGATTACTACGAGGTGCTGGGGGTCGAACGCGGCGCCAGTGAAGGGGACCTGAAAAAAGCCTATCGCCGCCTGGCGATGAAGTATCACCCCGACCGCAATCCGGGCGACAAGGAAGCCGAAGACCGCTTCAAAGAGGCCAACGAGGCTTATGAAGTGCTCTCCGACGCCAGCAAGCGCGCGGCGTTCGACCAGTATGGCCATGCTGCCTTCGAGGCGGGCATGGGCGGCGGTGGTGGTGGCCAGGGCTTTGGTGGTGCCAACTTCTCCGACATTTTCGGCGACGTCTTCAGCGATTTCTTCGGTGGTGGCGGTCGCGGCGGTGGCCGTGGTGGTGCCCAGCGGGGCGCCGACCTGCGCTACACCCTGGAGCTGGACCTCGAAGAAGCCGTGCGCGGCACCACTGTCAGCATTCGCGTGCCCACCCTGGTCAACTGCAAGCCCTGCGACGGCAGTGGCGCCAAGAAGGGTTCAGCCCCTGTCACCTGCCCGACCTGCGGCGGCATTGGCCAGGTGCGTATGCAGCAAGGCTTCTTCTCGGTGCAGCAAACCTGCCCGCGCTGCCATGGCCAGGGCCGGATCATTTCCGACCCGTGCGAGCATTGCCACGGTGAAGGCCGGGTCGAAGAATTCAAGACCTTGTCGGTCAAGGTGCCGGCGGGCGTGGACACTGGCGACCGTATCCGCCTGGCGGGCGAGGGCGAGGCTGGTGCGCAGGGCGGGCCGACTGGCGACCTTTACGTCGTGATCAATGTGCGTGAGCACGACATCTTCCAGCGCGACGGCAAGCACCTGTTCTGCGAAGTGCCGATCAGCTTCACCGATGCTGCCCTGGGCGGTGAGCTGGAAGTGCCGACTCTCGATGGTCGGGTCAAGCTCAAGATCCCCGAAGGCACGCAGACCGGGAAGCAGTTCCGCCTGCGCGGCAAGGGCGTGGCGCCGGTGCGTGGCGGCGGCCCGGGCGATCTGATGTGCAGTGTGATCGTCGAAACGCCGGTCAATCTCGATCGTCGCCAGCGCGAGTTGCTCGAAGAGTTCCGCGCCACCCTGGAGGGCAACAGCTCCAATTCGCCCAAGGCCAGCGGCTGGTTCGATGGCGTGAAGCGCTTCTTCGGCGACCTGTAATCTTTTTCAAGGGATGCAAGCATGCGACGCATTGCAGTAACCGGCGCGGCCGGTCGGATGGGCAAGGCCCTGATCGAAGCTGTTCACAAGGAGGCCGGCGCCGGCCTCACCGCCGCCATTCACCGCCCCGATAGCACCCTTGTGGGAGCGGATGCGGGCGAGTTGGCTGCACTGGGGCGCATTGGCGTGCCGCTCTCGGGTGATATCACGCGGGTGATGGACGAGTTCGACGTGCTGATCGATTTCGTGCATCCCTCGGTCACACTCAAGAACCTGGCTGCCTGCCGCAAGGCCGGCAAGGCCATGGTGATCGGCACCACCGGCTTCAGTGAGGAAGAAAAAGCTCGCCTGGTCGAGGCCGGCAAGGATATCCCGATCGTGTTCGCGGCCAACTTCAGCGTGGGGGTCAACCTGTGCCTGAAGCTGCTCGACACCGCTGCCCGCGTCATGGCTGAAGAAGCCGACATCGAGATCATCGAGGCGCATCACCGGCACAAGGTCGATGCCCCGTCAGGCACTGCGCTGCGCATGGGCGAAGTGGTTGCCAATGCACTGGGCCGTGATTTGCGCGAAGTGGCGGTTTACGGCCGTGAAGGCCAGACCGGTGCGCGTGACCGCCAGACAATCGGCTTCGCCACCGTGCGAGCCGGCGACGTGGTGGGGGATCACACCGTACTGTTTGCCACAGAGGGTGAGCGCGTGGAAATTACCCACAAGGCTTCCAGCCGCATGACCTTCGCCAAGGGAGCCGTGCGAGCTGCAATGTGGCTGCAGGGGCGCGAGCCGGGCCTGTACGACATGCAGGATGTGCTTGGGCTGCACTGAAACGCTCGCTTGCGGGCTAATTAGCGGTGGACCGAAAAACGATTTTTCTGTAAGCTTTTCGCTTTAGTGTGTCCACTAAAAGCGCGCAGATGAATTCGTTAAAAAAGCGGGGTGACGTGAATACGTCATTCCGCTTTTTACAACCTGCGATCGCCCCTTCAGGCTTGAATTTCGGAGGTCTTCTTGACTAAGCCAGCCATACTCGCCCTTGCCGACGGCAGCATCTTTCGCGGCCAAGCGATCGGAGCCGACGGCCAGACCGTCGGAGAGGTGGTGTTCAACACCGCTATGACCGGTTATCAGGAAATCCTCACAGATCCTTCGTACGCCCAGCAGATCGTAACGCTCACTTATCCGCACATCGGCAACACCGGCACCACCGAACTCGACGCCGAGTCGAACAAGGTCTGGTCGGCTGGCCTGGTGATCCGCGACCTGCCGTTGCTGGCAAGCAACTGGCGTAACACCCAGTCGTTGCCCGACTACCTCAAGGCCAACGGCGTCGTTGCCATTGCCGGCATCGATACCCGCCGCCTGACCCGCATCCTGCGTGAGAAGGGCGCGCAGAACGGCGCGATCCTGGCGGGCGACGGCATCACCGAAGAAGCGGCCATCGCCGCTGCGCGCGGGTTCGCGGGCCTGAAGGGCATGGACCTGGCCAAGGAAGTCACCACTGCCAAGGCCTATGAGTGGCGTTCCAGCGTCTGGGAATTGGCCAGTGACAGCCACCCGGACCGCACCGATGCAGAGCTGCCCTACCACGTGGTCGCCTATGACTACGGCGTGAAGCTCAACATCCTGCGCATGCTCGTGGCCCGCGGCTGCCGCCTGACGGTAGTGCCTGCGAAAACGCCCGCTGCCCAGGTGCTGGCGATGAACCCTGATGGCGTGTTCCTCTCCAACGGCCCTGGCGATCCCGAGCCGTGCGATTACGCTATCGAAGCGATCAAGCAGGTGCTGGAAACCGAAGTGCCGGTGTTCGGTATCTGCCTGGGCCATCAGCTGCTCGCCCTGGCATCCGGTGCACGCACTGTGAAGATGGATACCGGTCACCACGGGGCCAACCACCCGGTTCAGGACCTGGACACCGGCGTGGTCATGATCACCAGCCAGAACCACGGCTTCGCGGTCGACGAGAAAACCCTGCCGGCAAACCTGCGCGCCACGCACAAGTCGTTGTTCGACGGCACCCTGCAGGGCATCGAGCGCACCGACAAGAGCGCGTTCAGCTTCCAGGGCCACCCCGAGGCGAGCCCAGGCCCCACCGACGTGGCGCCGCTGTTCGATCGTTTCATCGATGCCATGGCCAAGCGCCGTTAATCGGCTGCCCCAGGTGGCGCGCCCCGCAAGCCCACAGGGCCGGGGCGCCGCCAGAGACTGTTACAGGCGGCTTGCTGAACAGGCCTGCCGACTGACCCGCGGATTCGAGTGACAACCATGCCAAAACGTACAGACATCAAAAGCATCCTGATTCTCGGCGCCGGCCCGATCGTGATCGGCCAGGCCTGCGAGTTCGACTACTCCGGCGCCCAGGCCTGCAAGGCTCTGCGCGAAGAGGGCTACCGCGTCATCCTGGTCAACTCCAACCCGGCGACCATCATGACCGACCCGGCCATGGCCGATGCCACTTACATCGAACCGATCAAGTGGGCGACCGTTGCCAAGATCATCGAAAAAGAGCGCCCCGACGCGTTGCTGCCGACCATGGGCGGCCAGACTGCGCTGAACTGCGCACTGGACCTGGAGCGCGAAGGCGTGCTCGAGAAGTTCGGCGTCGAAATGATCGGTGCCAACGCCGACACCATCGACAAGGCTGAAGACCGTTCGCGTTTCGACAAGGCAATGAAGGCGATCGGCCTGGAGTGCCCGCGCTCCGGCATCGCCCACACCATGGAAGAGTCGTTCGCGGTGCTCGAGCGCCTGGGCTTCCCGTGCATCATCCGCCCTTCGTTCACCATGGGCGGCACCGGTGGCGGCATCGCGTACAACCGTGAAGAGTTCGAAGAAATCTGCGCCCGCGGCCTCGACCTTTCGCCGACCAAGGAACTGCTGATCGACGAATCGCTGATCGGCTGGAAGGAATACGAGATGGAGGTGGTCCGCGACAAGAAGGACAACTGCATCATCGTTTGCTCCATCGAGAACTTCGACCCGATGGGCGTGCACACTGGCGATTCCATCACCGTCGCACCTGCGCAAACCCTGACCGACAAGGAATACCAGATCATGCGCAACGCCTCGCTGGCGGTGCTGCGTGAGATCGGGGTGGAAACCGGCGGCTCGAACGTACAGTTCGGCATCTGCCCCGACACCGGGCGCATGGTCGTGATCGAGATGAACCCGCGTGTTTCGCGTTCCTCGGCACTGGCTTCCAAGGCCACCGGCTTCCCGATCGCCAAGGTCGCGGCCAAGCTTGCTGTCGGTTACACCCTTGATGAGCTGCAGAACGACATCACTGGCGGCCGCACTCCGGCGTCGTTCGAGCCTTCGATTGACTACGTGGTGACCAAGCTGCCGCGTTTCGCCTTTGAGAAATTCCCTAACGCCGACGCTCGCCTGACTACTCAGATGAAGTCGGTCGGTGAAGTGATGGCTATCGGCCGCACCTTCCAGGAATCCATGCAGAAAGCCCTGCGCGGGCTGGAAGTCGGCGTATGCGGCCTCGACCCGAAGGTCGACCTGGCCGATGCCGAGGCGCGCAGCGTTCTCAAGCGTGAGCTGACTGTGCCCGGTGCCGACCGTATCTGGTACGTCGCCGACGCCTTCCGTGCCGGCATGACGCGCGACGAAATCTTCGCCCTGACCATGATCGATCACTGGTTCCTGGTGCAGATCGAAGACCTGATCGCCGAGGAAGAGAAGGTCAAGACCCTGGGCCTTGCCGATATCGACCGCGACACCATGTTCCGCCTCAAGCGCAAGGGCTTCAGCGACCAACGCCTGGCCAAGCTGCTCGGCGTGACCGAGAAGAACCTGCGCCGCCACCGCCACAAGCTCGAAGTGCTGCCGGTGTACAAGCGCGTCGACACTTGCGCCGCCGAGTTCGCCACCGACACTGCCTACCTCTACTCCACATACGAGGAAGAGTGCGAAGCCAGCCCGACCGGCCGCGACAAGATCATGATCCTCGGCGGTGGCCCGAACCGCATCGGCCAGGGTATCGAGTTCGACTACTGCTGCGTGCATGCCGCGCTCGCCCTGCGCGATGACGGCTATGAAACCATCATGGTCAACTGCAACCCTGAAACCGTTTCCACCGACTACGACACCTCCGACCGCCTGTACTTCGAGCCGCTGACGCTCGAAGAGCGTGCTGGAAGTGGTACGCGTCGAGAAGCCCAAAGGCGTGATCGTCCACTACGGCGGCCAAACCCCGCTGAAACTGGCGCGTGCCCTGGAAGAAGCTGGCGTGCCTATCATCGGTACCAGCCCTGACTCGATCGACCGCGCCGAAGACCGCGAGCGCTTCCAGCAGATGGTCGAGCGCCTGAACCTGCTGCAGCCGCCGAACGCGACCGTGCGCAGCGAAGACGAAGCGATCCGTGCTGCCGGCCGCATCGGCTACCCGCTGGTGGTGCGCCCGTCTTACGTACTGGGCGGCCGCGCCATGGAAATCGTCTACAACGAAGACGAGATCCGCCGCTACCTGCGTGATGCGGTTCAGGTATCCAATGACAGCCCTGTGCTGTTGGACCACTTCCTCAACTGCGCCATCGAAATGGACGTGGATGCGGTCTGTGACGGTACCGACGTGGTCATTGGTGCGATCATGCAGCACATCGAGCAGGCCGGCGTTCACTCCGGTGACTCCGCGTGCTCGCTGCCACCTTACTCGCTGCCTGCCCATGTGCAGGATGAAGTGCGCGAGCAGGTGAAGAAAATGGCCCTGGAGCTGGGTGTGGTCGGCCTGATGAACGTGCAACTGGCGCTGCAGGGCGACAAGATCTACGTCATCGAAGTCAACCCGCGTGCTTCGCGTACCGTTCCGTTCGTGTCCAAGTGCATCGGCACTTCGCTGGCAATGATTGCCGCGCGTGTAATGGCCGGCAAGAGCCTGCAGGAACTGGGCTTCACCCAGGAAATCATCCCCAACTTCTATAGTGTCAAGGAAGCGGTCTTCCCGTTTGCCAAGTTCCCGGGCGTCGACCCGATCCTTGGCCCGGAGATGAAGTCCACCGGTGAGGTGATGGGCGTTGGCGACAGCTTCGGCGAAGCCTTCGCCAAGGCGCAGATGGGCGCCAGCGAAGTGCTGCCTACCGGCGGCACCGCATTCATCAGTGTGCGCGATGACGACAAGCCACTGGTGGCCAAGGTCGCCGGCGACCTGATCGGCCTGGGCTTCGAGATCGTTGCCACCGCAGGCACCGCCAAGGTGATCGAGGCTGCGGGCCTGAAAGTGCGCCGCGTGAACAAGGTGACCGAGGGCCGCCCGCATGTGGTCGACATGATCAAGAACGACGAAGTCACTTTGATCATCAACACCACTGAAGGCCGCCAATCGATCGCCGATTCCTACTCGATCCGCCGCAACGCGCTGCAACACAAGATCTACTGCACCACCACCATTGCGGCTGGCGAAGCCATCTGCGAAGCGCTGAAGTTCGGTGCTGAGAAACCGTTCGCCGCTTGCAGGATCTCCACGCAGGATTGAACGCATGAACAAGTACCCGATGACTGTCCAGGGCGCACGCGCCCTGGAAGACGAGCTCAAGAAGCTCAAGGAAGAGCGCCCGCTGATCAGTGCCAAGATCGGCGAGGCACGCGAGCTGGGCGATCTCAAGGAAAACGCCGAGTATCACGCTGCGCGCGAAGAGCAGGGCCTCGCCGAGGCTCGTATCCGTGACATCGAGGGCCGCCTGCAGAATGCAGTGGTGATCGATGTGGCCAACATCGCCAAGACGGGCAAAGTGATCTTTGGTGTGACGGTCGAAATAGCTAACGTCGAAACCGATGAAAGCGTGAAGTACCAGATCGTTGGTGAAGACGAGGCCGATATCAAGATTGGCAAGCTATCGGTCGGTTCGCCCATTGCTCGTGCTTTGATCGGCAAGGAGGAGGGTGATGTGGTGACCGTGAAAACGCCCAGCGGTGTAGTCGAGTACGAGATTGTCGAAGTCGCGCACGTCTGATCTGCCTGCAGCCCTCTGGCAACTGGCCCAGGTAATCTGGGTCGGCGGCCTTTGGGGTATTCAGGTGCTGTTGGTGCCAGCGCTGGAGCGTACCGGCCTGGCCGACCTGCTTGTGCGGGACATCCTTCTCGCGACCAACGCCTGGGTAGCGGTTCTGGCGGTATTCGGCATTGGCTTGCAACTGGCAATATTGGGAAGGCGCATGGGCCTGCGCGCGTGGCTGCTTGACCGGCGGGGGCACCTGCTTTGGGTAGGGATGGCCGCAGCGCTGGCATATACCTGGCTGTCGAACGCCGGCTTGCCACCTTCTCGGCTGGATGCGTTGCCGCTCCTGGTGCTGGGCGTCAGCGGGTTGTTGCTGGTGCTCTGGCCCGCGCCTGTGCGCCGCGAGCCATGACACCAGGCACCGCCGTTATTGGTGGCGGTGAATGTTCGACAGGTTGCGGTTGGGCTGGGCATTCTTGCGATACACCAGCGCCATTTTGCCGATAGACTGTACCAGGTCTGCACGGCCCGCCTTGCACAGCGCAGCGATGCTGGCGACTCGCTCTTCACGATCGAGGATATTGAACTTGACCTTGATCAGTTCATGGTCGCTCAGCGCACGGTCCAGCTCCGCGATCACACCCTCGGTCAGGCCGTTATCGGCAACGATCAGCACCGGTTTAAGGTGATGGCCGATGGACTTGTATTGCTTTTTCTGCTCCGGAGTGAGCGGCATATTCGTTTGACCCTTTTTGAATCTGTATGAAAACGGCGGCCATTTTACCCGAGCGCAGGGGCTTACGCCCAGTCACTTGCTAGGTCCGCCCACACCGAGGTGCCAATGGCCCGCTCCAAATCCAGCCACAACTGGCTCAGAGAACACTTCAACGACCCCTTCGTCAAGCAGGCGCAAAAGGACGGCTACCGTTCGCGCGCCAGTTACAAGCTGCTGGAAATTCAGGAAAAAGACAAACTCATCCGGCCGGGTATGAGCGTGATCGACCTGGGTGCCGCGCCTGGTGGCTGGTCTCAGGTCACCAGCCGTCTGATCGGAGGGCAGGGCAGCCTGATCGCGTCCGACATCCTGGATATGGACGCTATTGCCGATGTGACCTTCATCAAAGGCGACTTTACCGACGATGCCGTGCTCGCTCGTATTCTCGAGGCGGTAGGCGATTCGCAGGTAGACCTTGTGATTTCAGACATGGCCCCCAATATGAGTGGCTTGAGTGCGGTGGACATGCCCAAGGCAATGTTCCTGTGCGAATTGGCCCTTGATCTGTCTGGGCGTGTGTTGCGCCCGGGTGGTGATTTTCTGATCAAGATCTTCCAGGGAGAAGGCTTCGACAGCTATCTGAAGACCGTTCGGCAGATGTTCGAGAAGGTGCAAATGCGCAAGCCCAGTTCTTCGCGCGACCGCTCCCGGGAACAATACCTGCTGGCGCGGGGGTTTAAGGGCTGAGGCCGCCCTGATTGGAGCTCCAAGCTCTGGTCGATAGCTTTTTTCAAATGGTGCGGCTAATTGAGCAGAGCGAATATTTCAGCAGTCTATGTTTCACAACGTGTTACAGACCGTGTCTGCTGTTCGTGATGGATATGTAGTAAGTTAGGCCGATGATTATCATGCGGAGCGCGTAGCCCCAGGTCCTGGTAGCGCGGTCCAGAGGGTAGTGAATTGAACGATATGGCAAAGAATCTGATCCTGTGGTTGATCATCGCCGCCGTGCTCGTCACGGTGATGAACAACTTTTCAAGCCCGAACGAGCCGCAGACCCTCAACTACTCGGATTTCATTCAGCAGGTGAAGGACGGGAAAATCGAGCGCGTCGTTTTCGACGGCTATGCGATCACCGGCAAGCGCAACGATGGCGACAACTTCAAGACCATCCGCCCCGTAATTCAGGACAACGGCCTGATGGGTGATTTGATCGACAACAAGGTGGTGGTGGAGGGCAAGCAACCTGAGCAGCAGAGCATCTGGACTCAACTGCTGGTCGCAAGCTTCCCGATTCTTGTGATTATCGCCGTCTTCATGTTCTTCATGCGGCAAATGCAGGGTGGTGCTGGAGGCAAGGGCGGGCCGATGAGCTTCGGCAAGAGCAAGGCCCGGCTGCTATCCGAAGATCAGGTGAAAACGACCCTGGCCGATGTCGCAGGTTGCGACGAGGCCAAGGAAGAGGTGGGTGAGCTGGTCGAGTTCCTGCGCGATCCTGGCAAGTTCCAGCGCCTCGGTGGTCGTATTCCTCGCGGCGTGCTGATGGTCGGCCCGCCTGGTACTGGTAAAACGTTGCTTGCCAAGGCTATTGCGGGCGAGGCGAAGGTTCCGTTCTTTACCATCTCCGGCTCAGACTTCGTTGAAATGTTTGTAGGTGTGGGCGCCAGCCGCGTCCGCGACATGTTTGAACAGGCCAAGAAACACGCGCCTTGCATCATCTTCATCGACGAGATCGATGCTGTCGGTCGCCATCGTGGCGCCGGCATGGGAGGCGGCCACGACGAGCGTGAGCAGACTCTCAACCAGCTCCTTGTCGAGATGGACGGGTTCGAGATGAACGACGGCATTATCGTCATCGCGGCTACCAACCGGCCAGATGTGCTCGACCCTGCGCTGCTGCGCCCAGGCCGCTTTGACCGCCAGGTGGTTGTAGGTTTGCCGGACATTCGGGGTCGTGAGCAGATTCTCAAGGTCCACATGCGCAAGGTCCCGGCCCATGACGACGTCAACCCTGGTGTGATTGCCCGGGGTACGCCTGGCTTCTCCGGCGCTGACCTGGCCAACCTTGTAAACGAGGCTTCCCTCTTTGCTGCCCGGGCCGGTAAGCGCATTGTTGAAATGCGCGAGTTCGAGCTGGCCAAGGACAAGATCATGATGGGCGCCGAGCGCAAGACCATGGTCATGTCCGAGAAGGAAAAGCAGAACACTGCCTATCACGAAGCGGGCCATGCCATTGTCGGCCGCGTGGTGCCAGAGCACGATCCTGTGTACAAGGTCTCTATCATTCCGCGCGGTCGTGCCCTGGGTGTAACCATGTTCCTTCCCGAGGAAGATCGTTACAGCCTGTCCAAGCGCGCGCTGATCAGCCAGATCTGTTCGTTGTACGGTGGCCGCATCGCTGAAGAGATGACGCTTGGTTTCGACGGTGTAACCACCGGGGCTTCCAACGACATCATGCGTGCCAGCCAGATCGCAAGGAACATGGTCACCAAGTGGGGCCTTTCCGAAAAACTGGGCCCACTGCTGTACGCAGAGGATGAGGGCGAGGTGTTCCTGGGCGCGGCGGTGGCGGTCAAAATGCCAATGTTTCCGGGGAAACAGCGAAACTGATCGACGCCGAGGTACGCAGCATCATCGACCAGTGCTACTCGACTGCCACACAGATCCTTACAGACAATCGTGACAAGCTTGACGCCATGGCCGAGGCGCTGATGAAGTACGAGACTATCGATGCTGATCAGATTGACGACATCATGGCTGGCCGTACCATTCGTGAGCCTCGCGACTGGGGTGACTCAGGCTCGTCTGGCACGCCTTCTTCACGCGATGATCGCCCCCAAAGTCCGATCGGTGGTCCAGCGGCAGAAGTTTAAGGTTACAGATGACTTACGCGCTTCATCCAACCCGGTTGCCTTGCGGCAACCGGGTTCTTGATTTAAACCGTACCCATGTCATGGGTATCCTCAATGTCACCCCGGACTCCTTCTCCGATGGCGGCCAGTTCCGCGGCCATGAGCAGGCGCTTGCGCATGCACGCGCGATGGCCGAAGCCGGCGCCACCCTCATCGATGTTGGTGGCGAGTCCACCCGGCCTGGGGCTGCACCGGTCAGCGAACAGGAAGAGCTTGATCGGGTTATCCCGGTTGTCCAGCAGATAGCCGGTGCGCTCGATGTGGTCGTTTCGGTTGACACTTCCACGGCTTTGGTAATGCGCGAAGCGGCAGCAGCCGGCGCGGGTATGATCAACGACGTGCGTGCGTTGCGGCGCGTGGGTGCCCTGCAGGCGGCAGCGGACACCGGCTTGGCGGTATGCCTGATGCATATGTTGGGTGAGCCAGGCGATATGCAGAATGCGCCCAGCTACTGCGACCTGGTGCGCGAGGTGAGCGATTTTCTCGCCGAGCGCATGCTTGCCTGTCACAATGCCGGGATCGCAGAGCAGCGCATCGTCCTTGACCCTGGATTTGGTTTTGCGAAAACCCACGCTCATAATCTAAGCCTGTTTCGTCAGATGCCTGCGCTCCTCGAGCTTGGCCGGCCCCTTCTGGTAGGGGTGTCGCGCAAAAGCATGGTGGGATTGGCGCTTGGTCGCCCGGTCTCCGAGCGGCTCTATGGCAGCCTGGCCCTGGCTGCGCTGGCCCAGGTCAAGGGTGCACGAATACTGCGTGTGCACGATGTGGCGGAAACCGTCGACGTGATTCGCATGCTGGAAGCCGTCGAGTCGGCTGAACAAGAAAATCTGGAGTAAATATGAGCAGAAAATACTTTGGCACCGATGGCATTCGCGGCCGCGTTGGTGAATATCCCATCACTCCAGATTTCATGCTCAAACTGGGCTGGGCAGCCGGCAAGGCGTTTCAGAAGATGGGGGCCTGCCGTGTATTGGTGGGCAAAGACACACGTATCTCCGGCTACATGTTCGAATCCGCGCTGGAGGCCGGCTTGTCTGCTGCCGGCGCGGACGTGATGCTGCTGGGCCCCATGCCCACCCCGGGTATCGCCTACCTGACGCGAACCTTCCACGCCGAGGCAGGGATCGTGATCAGCGCTTCGCACAACCCTCACGATGACAACGGCATCAGAGTTTTCTCTGGCCAGGGTACCAAGCTGCCGGACGATATCGAATTGATGATCGAAGAACTGATGGACCAGCCCATGACGGTGGTTGAGTCCGCCAGGCTGGGCAAGGTTTCGCGCATCAACGATGCCGCCGGGCGCTATATCGAATTCTGCAAGAGCAGCGTGCCGACCAGCACGGATTTTGCGGGCCTGCGCATCGTAATCGACTGCGCTCATGGCGCGACTTACAAAGTGGCACCGAACGTATTCCGAGAGCTAGGGGCCCAGGTTACTGTACTGTCGGCGGCACCCGATGGTTTGAATATCAACGAGAATTGTGGCTCCACCCACATGGAGGCCTTGCAAGCCGCCGTACTGGTGGGGCATGCCGACCTGGGCATTGCCTTCGACGGTGACGGCGACCGCGTGCTGATGGTCGATGGCTCTGGCGCTGTGGTCGATGGTGATGAGCTGCTGTTCATCATTGCGCGTGACCTCAAAGAGCGCGGCAAGCTGCATGGTGGGGTAGTGGGCACTCTGATGAGCAACCTGGGCCTGGAACTTGCACTTCAGGAGCTCGACATCCCCTTCAATCGTGCCAAGGTCGGTGATCGATATGTCATCGCCGAGATGCTTGAGCGTGAATGGCTATTAGGTGGGGAAACTCTGGCCATATCGTGTGCGCGCAGCACACCACCACGGGCGATGCGATCATCGCTGCCTTGCAGGTACTGCTTTCGCTCAAGCGCCGAGGGGAAACCCTGGCCCAGGCGCGCCGAGCCATTCGCAAGTGCCCGCAAGTGCTCATCAATGTGCGCTTTGGGGGCGGTGTCGACCCGGTAGAGCATCCGGACGTCAAGGCAGCCTGCGCTCGCGTAACCGAGGCGATGGAAGGGCGCGGCCGAGTGCTGCTGCGCAAGTCCGGTACCGAGCCGCTGGTGCGGGTGATGGTCGAGGGTGACGAGGAAACTCAGGTACGCCGCCATGCCGAATCGCTCGCAAGCCTGGTGGCTGAACTTTGTGCATGATTTTGGCTTGCCACTTATTCATGGGTTGGGTACTATCTGCGCCCACTTTGACCGACGAGGTACAGCATGCGTCGTAAGATGGTAGCTGGTAACTGGAAAATGCACGGTACTGGCGCCAGCGTCGCTGAGCTTACCAAGTCGTTGAAAAGTCTGGATTTTCCGAGTAATGTAGAGGTCGCGGTGTTTCCGCCCAGTCTTTACGTCGTTCAGGTCATCCAAGGCTTGCAGGGTGCTTCTGTCACTGTTGGCGCTCAAAACAGTGCGCGTCAGTTGAAAGAAGGCGCCTTGACCGGGGAGGTTTCCCCGGCGCAGTTGAAGGACGCAGGTTGTTCCCTGGTTTTGATTGGTCACTCCGAGCGCCGCCAGGTGTTTGGCGAGGGTAATCAGGAGCTGGTGGCCAAGTTCGAAGCTGCACAGGCTGCTGGCCTGACTCCTGTCTTGTGTGTGGGTGAAACGCTTGAAGAGCGTGAGGCCGGTTGCACACTGAGCGTGGTGGGGGAGCAGTTGTCCAGCGTCGTCGATGCCTTGGGTATCGAAGTGTTTGGTCAGGCCGTGATTGCTTATGAGCCCGTTTGGGCTATCGGTACCGGTTTGACAGCCACGCCGGAGCAAGCGCAAGAGGTCCATGCGGCCATTCGCGCTCAGCTGGCAGGCAAGAATGCCGAAGTTGCGCAGGGTGTGCGGCTTCTATACGGCGGTAGCGTAAAAGCTGCCAATGCGGCTGAGTTGTTCCGCATGCCGGATATCGACGGGGGGCTGATTGGTGGTGCCTCCCTGAATGCAGATGAATTCGGTGCGATCTGTCGCGCCGCGGGAAACTGACAAAATGCTGGAAACAGTCGTAGTTGTGTTTCATCTGTTGGCGGCACTGGGTGTTGTTGTCCTGGTTCTGCTGCAACAGGGTAAGGGTGCGGAAGCGGGTGCATCTTTTGGCGCAGGTGCTTCAAATACTGTGTTCGGAAGCCAAGGTTCTGCTACCTTTCTGAGTAAGTTTACTGCTATACTTGCCGCCGGTTTCTTCTTGACCAGCTTGGGGTTAGGTTACTTTGCTAAAGAGAAAGCTCATGAGCTGACTCAGGTAGGGTTGCCGCAACAGCCAGCTGCAATCGAGGCGCCAAAGCAGAAGCCCGCTTCAGATGATGTACCAGTGCTCGAAAGTCAAAAGAACAACGCAGCTCCAGCTGATGTTCCTCAAGCTCCAGAGCAGAAGTAAAAGGGTTTTTGAAGTAGTTTTGCCGAGGTGGTGGAATTGGTAGACACGCAACCTTGAGGTGGTTGTGCCCATAGGGTGTAGGGGTTCGAGTCCCCTTCTCGGTACCAATTATTCAGGAGAGCCCGCTTTATGCGGGCTTTTCTGTCGCTGGAAGTGTTCGATTGACCCCGGCGGGGTTCGGTCGTATACTTTCGGCCCAGCTTTGTCGCGGGATGGAGCAGTCTGGTAGCTCGTCGGGCTCATAACCCGAAGGTCGTTGGTTCAAATCCAGCTCCCGCAACCAGTTTCGTAGAGCCCCTGTCCAGGGGCTTTTTGTTAGCTGATCAGTTCAAGGCACCGCTTGTTCGAGGGTGTTCTCAGGATGGGCGTTACGCCCATTTTTTATTTGCACAGCATGCACGAGGGGGTTCAGGTGTCGAGCAAGCTAGAACAGTTGCAGGCCTTGTTGGCCCCGGTGGTTGAAGCGCTTGGCTATCAATGCTGGGGATTGGAATACATTTCTCAGGGGCGCCACACGCTGTTGCGTGTCTACATCGACAAGGAAGGCGGGATCGGCGTCGAGGACTGCGAAGTCGTCAGCCGCCAGGTCAGCGGCGTTCTGGATGTCGAAGACCCCATCAGCGTCGAATACACCCTCGAAGTTTCCTCTCCCGGCATGGACCGCCCGCTGTTCACGCTTGAACAGTTTGCCGCTCACGCCGGTGAGCAAGTGAAGATCCGGTTGCGCTCCCCGTACGAAGGGCGTCGCAACTTTCAGGGCCTGCTCCGCGGTGTGGAGGAACAGGATGTCGTGGTCCAAGTCGATAACCATGAGTTTCTTTTGCCGATCGACTCGATCGACAAGGCCAACATCATTCCAAGGTTTGACTGAAGACGTTTCGGGTTCCGCGCCCTTCGGCGCGTATCCAAAAGGGCTTGCGAAAGGCGAGGCGTACGATGAGTAAAGAAGTACTGCTGGTTGTAGAGTCGGTATCCAATGAAAAGGGCGTACCGGCAGGAGTCATCTTCGAAGCGCTGGAAGTCGCGCTGGCAACCGCTACCAAAAAGCGGTTCGAGGATGAAGTCGACCTGCGTGTTGAAATCAACCGTCATACCGGTAGCTACGAGACTTTTCGTCGCTGGGCGGTAGTCGAGGACGAAAACTTCGACGACCCAGCCATCCAGCTGGCTGTCGACCAGGCCCAGGCGCGCAAGCCAGGTGCCGTGGCTGGCGAGGTGATCGAAGAGAAGATCGAATCGATCGAGTTCGGCCGTATCGCCGCGCAAACCGCCAAACAGGTCATCGTGCAGAAGGTTCGCGAAGCCGAACGCGCCCAGGTGGTAGATGCCTATCGCGAGAGGGTCGGTGAGATCATCTCCGGTACCGTCAAGAAGGTTACCCGCGACAACGTCATCGTCGACCTGGGCAACAACGCCGAAGCGTTGCTTGCCCGTGAAGACATCATTTCTCGCGAGACTTTCCGAGTCGGCGTTCGCCTGCGTGCGTTCCTCAAGGAAATCCGCAGCGAGAACCGAGGCCCGCAGCTGATCCTGTCGCGTACCGCGCCAGGCATGCTGATCGAGCTTTTCCGCATCGAGGTGCCTGAAATCGCCGAGGGGCTGATCGAAGTCATGGGGGCCTCGCGTGATCCGGGCTCTCGCGCCAAGATCGCTGTGCGCTCGAAGGACAAGCGCATCGACCCGCAGGGCGCTTGCATCGGCATGCGTGGCTCGCGCGTTCAGGCAGTATCGGGTGAGCTGGGTGGTGAACGGGTAGACATCGTGCTGTGGGATGAAAACCCTGCCCAGTTCGTCATCAACGCCATGTCGCCGGCTGAAGTCGCGGCGATCATTGTCGATGAAGACGCCCATGCCATGGACATCGCTGTGGGTGCCGACAATTTGGCCCAGGCTATTGGCCGCGGTGGTCAGAACGTCCGCCTGGCCAGCCAGCTGACCGGCTGGACGCTCAACGTGATGACCGAATCGGACATCCAGGCCAAGCAACAAGCCGAGACCGGCGACATCCTGCGCAATTTCGTCAACGAGCTGGAAGTGGACGAAGAGCTGGCGCAGGTGCTGGTCGACGAAGGATTCACCAGCCTGGAAGAGATCGCTTACGTTCCTCTGGAAGAAATGCTCAACATCGATGGGTTCGACGAGGACATCGTCAACGAGCTGCGTGCTCGCGCCAAGGATCGCCTGTTGACCGCAGCCATCGCTTCCGAAGAAAAACTGGCAGACGCCCATCCTGCAGATGACCTGCTCTCTCTCGAGGGCATGGACAAGGAACTGGCGATGGAACTGGCGGTACGCGGCGTCGTAAACCGCGAAGACCTGGCCGAGCAGTCGATTGACGACCTGCTCGACATCGACGGCATCGACCAAGAGCGTGCCGGCAAGTTGATCATGGCCGCCCGAGCCCATTGGTTCGAGTAAGTGCAGCGGCCTGAGGAGAGAAGTGCATGACGCAAGTCACGGTTAAAGAACTGGCCCAAGAGGTTGCCGCACCGGTAGAGCGCCTGTTGCAGCAGATGCGTGAGGCAGGCCTGCCGCACACGGATGCTGGCCAAGTTGTTACCGACAGCGAGAAGCAAGCGTTGCTGGCCCACCTTAAAAGCAGCCACAAGGCCAAGGTGGAAGAGCCGCGCAAGATTACCTTGCAACGCAAGACCACCAGCACCCTGAAGGTTGCCGGTAGCAAGACCATCAGCGTTGAAGTGCGCAAGAAGAAAACCTTCGTCAAGCGCAGCCCTGAAGAGATCGAGGCCGAACAGCGCCGCGAGCTCGAAGAGCGCCGTGCTGCCGAAAACGCCGCGCGTGAAAAGGCCGGCGAGCAATCGCGCCCGCAACAAGGCGCAGAAAGCACTGCCCGCCAGGCCGAAGCACCGGCTGCCGCGCCATCTGTACCGGTTGCTCCGGTTGCAGCCCAGGCTGCGCCCACGCGTGCTGCCGAGCCCACTGCGTCAGCACCGCGCGCTCCTGCAGCGCCGGAGCGCCCAGCGGTTCCGGTTACCACCGTTCAGGTGCGCAAGCGTGAAGACCGTCCTGAGAAGGGTGCACGCACTGCCGACGATGATCGCCGCAACGGCCGCAGCCAGCCGCATCGCCCTGCCGACAAGCAGAAGGCCCCCACCGTACGCGCCGCGCCGCGTACCACCGAGGAAGAGAGCGACGGCCATCGCCGCCGCGGTGGCAAGTCCAAGCTCAAGAAGCGCAACGCGCATGGCTTCCAGAGCCCGACCGGCCCAGTGGTACGTGATGTGGTCATTGGCGAAACCATCACCGTGGCAGAACTTGCCCAGCAGATGTCCGTCAAGGGCGCCGAAGTCGTCAAGTTCATGTTTAAGATGGGTACTCCGGTCACCATCAACCAGGTGCTCGACCAGGAGACTGCTCAGCTGATCGCCGAGGAGCTGGGCCACAAGGTCAAGCTTGTCAGCGACAATGCCCTGGAAGAATCTCTGGCCGAATCGCTCAGGTACGAAGGCGAAACCATGTCTCGTGCACCTGTCGTGACCGTAATGGGCCACGTCGACCACGGCAAGACTTCGCTCCTCGACTATATCCGCCGCGCCAAGGTTGCCTCTGGCGAAGCTGGCGGCATCACCCAGCACATCGGTGCCTACCACGTCGAAACCGACCGTGGCATGGTCACCTTCCTGGATACTCCGGGCCACGCCGCGTTCACCGCGATGCGTGCACGGGGCGCCAGGGCCACCGATATCGTGATCCTGGTGGTAGCCGCAGACGACGGCGTGATGCCGCAGACCGAGGAAGCTGTACAGCACGCCAAGGCTGCCGGTGTTCCGCTGGTCGTCGCGGTGAACAAGATCGACAAGCAGGGCGCTGACCTTGATCGCATCAAGAACGGCCTGGCCGCGATGGATGTGATCCCGGAAGAATGGGGTGGCAACACCATGTTCGTGCCGGTGTCCGCCAAGATGGGTACCGGTGTCGACGAGTTGCTCGAAGCTGTTCTGCTGCAGGCCGAAGTGCTTGAGCTGCAGGCCAGCCCTGCAGCCCCTGGCCGCGGTGTCGTAGTCGAGTCGCGCCTGGACAAGGGCCGCGGCCCGGTCGCTACCGTGCTGGTTCAGGACGGTACCTTGCGCCAGGGTGACATGGTGCTGGTCGGTTCCAATTTCGGCCGCATCCGTGCGATGTACGACGAAAACGGCAAGACCGTCAAGGAAGCCGGCCCGTCGATCCCTGTCGAGATTCTCGGCCTGGATGGCACCCCGGAAGCGGGTGACGAAATGAGCGTTGTGGCCGACGAGAAGAAGGCCCGTGAAGTTGCGCTATTCCGTCAAGGCAAGTTCCGCGAGGTCAAGCTGGCGCGTGCTCAGGCCGGCAAGCTCGAAAACATTTTCGAGACCATGGGCCAGGAAGAAAAAGACGCTCAACATCGTGCTCAAGACCGACGTACGCGGTTCGCTCGAAGCCCTGCATGGCGCCTTGGGCGGCCTGGGCAACGACGAAGTGCAAGTACGCGTGGTTGGCGGTGGTGTCGGTGGCATCACCGAGAGCGACGCGAACCTGGCATTGGCGTCCAATGCGGTGCTGTTCGGCTTCAACGTGCGTGCTGACGCCGGTGCGCGCAAGATCGTCGAGCAGGAAGGCCTGGATCTGCGTTACTACAACGTGATCTACGACATCATAGAGGACGTCAAGAAAGCCTTGACCGGCATGCTCGGCAGCGATGTTCGCGAGAACATCCTGGGTGTCGCCGAGGTGCGCGACGTGTTCCGCTCGCCGAAATTCGGTGCAGTCGCAGGTTGTATGGTCATCGAAGGTACGGTTTACCGTAACCGCCCGATTCGCGTACTGCGCGAAGACGTGGTGATCTTCGAAGGCGAGCTCGAGTCGCTGCGTCGCTTCAAGGACGATATGGCCGAAGTGCGTAACGGCATGGAGTGCGGTATCGGCGTGAAGAGCTACAACGACGTCAAGGTCGGTGACAAGATCGAAGTCTTCGAGAAGGTCCAGGTGGCCCGTACGCTCTGATCGAACGTCACGGCGCACAATCCGCAACGCCCGGCCCGGCTTTCCGCCAGGCCGGGCGTTTGCCGCTTTCAAACCGCCCCACAATGGCGGGCGATACAGGTAGCTTCACCATGGCAAAAGAATACAGCCGTACCCAACGCATCGGGGATCAGATGCAGCGTGAGCTGGCCCAGCTGATCCGCCGTGAGGTCAAAGACCCGCGCGTTGGCCTGGTCACCATTACCGCAGTGGACGTAGCCCGCGACCTTGGGCACGCCAAGGTATACATCACCGTGATGGGCAATGACGGTGCCGAGCAAGTGACTCAGTCGATCAAGGTCCTCACAGCCGCTTCGGGCTTTCTTCGCACCCAGTTGGGCCGCGAGATGAAGCTGCGCAGTGTGCCGCAACTGCACTTTGTCTACGATGAGAGCGTGGCGCGTGGCGTACACCTGTCTGCGCTCATCGAGCGCGCGGTGGCAGAAGACAGCCAGCACCGCGACGCCGACAAGGAGTGAGCGTGGCCCAGGTCAAGCGAATCCGCCGCAATGTCAGCGGCATCATCCTGCTGGATAAACCTCAGGGTTTCACTTCCAACGCGGCTCTGCAAAAAGTGCGCTGGTTGCTCAACGCCGAAAAGGCTGGCCATACCGGCAGCCTCGATCCGTTGGCCACTGGCGTATTACCGCTGTGCTTCGGCGAGGCGACCAAGTTTTCGCAGTTCTTGCTCGAATCCGACAAGGCCTATGAAACCGTCATGCAGATGGGCATGACCACCACCACGGCCGATGCCGAAGGTGAAGTGCTCAAGCGCCGTGACGTCAACGTGACCGCTGACGATATTCAAGCCGCGCTGCCTGCCTTTCGCGGCTCGATCCAGCAGGTGCCACCGATGTATTCAGCGCTCAAGCGTGACGGCCAACCCTTGTACAAGCTTGCAAGGGCAGGGGAAGTAGTGGAGCGCGAGGCGCGTTCTGTTACTATTGGCAGCCTTGAAATGCTGGCACTGGACGGAACCTGCGCTACGCTTGCCGTCAGTTGCAGCAAGGGTACCTACATCCGCACTCTGGTCGAGGACCTCGGGGAGCGTCTGGGCTGCGGTGCTTACGTTGCTCAACTGCGTCGTACGCAGGCCGGCCCGTTCGACCTCACGCGTACTGTAACGCTCGAGGCACTGGAGGCCGCGCATGCAGAAGGTGGCAATGAAGCGCTCGACCGCTTCCTGTTGCCAGCCGACAGCGGCTTGCAGGACTGGCCGTTGGTCAGTTTCTCCGAGCACAGCACGTACTATTGGCTCCATGGCCAGCCGGTGCGGGCACCACAGGCGCCGGAAAGCGGCATGGTGCGGGTAGAAGATCACACAGGTCGCTTCATCGGGATCGGTGAAGTGAGCGAAGACGGGCGCATTGCGCCGCGTCGTTTGATTCGGTCGGAATGACCGAACGAGGGTGGCTGTCAGTAGGCGCGGTCATTCCTCACTTATCCATACGGGGAGTAGTCCCTGGCCTATTGGGTGTGCGCAAGCGTTCCCGTTTTAAGGAGATGCCTCATGGCCCTCAGCGTTGAAGAAAAAGCAAAAATCGTTGGTGATTATCAGCAAGCCGCCGGCGACACCGGTTCTCCGGAAGTTCAGGTTGCCCTGCTGACCGCAAACATCAACAAACTGCAAGGCCACTTCAAGGCCAACGGTAAAGACCACCACTCCCGTCGTGGCCTGATCCGCATGGTAAACCAGCGTCGCAAGCTGCTGGACTACCTGAAAGGCAAGGACACCACTCGTTACAGCGCCCTGATCGGTCGTCTGGGCCTGCGTCGCTAATAGCGAACAGGCAGTGGTGAGCATGCCACGTGGTTCCGCGTACTGGCCCCGGCCATATGCGGTCACTGCGTCATGCGCTTCGATGAGGCTGGTGGCTCGTGCGCCGGTGCGGTTTACCGCACGGCGCCGGGCTCCGGCCTCATGTTGTATCTGGACGGTCGACGGGCCGAATCCCGCGCTCGCCCCCAAATTCGAGTTTCAAACAGTTCCCCCAAGCGAAAATGGAAGGTAGGAAGCCGTGAACCCGGTAATCAAGAAATTCCAGTTCGGTCAGTCGACCGTTACCCTCGAGACTGGCCGCATCGCCCGTCAAGCAAGCGGTGCCGTGCTGGTCAGCATCGATAATGACGTGACCGTGCTGGTCACCGTCGTGGGCGCCAAGCAGGCCGACCCAGGCAAGGGCTTTTTCCCGCTGTCGGTCCACTACCAGGAAAAAACCTACGCTGCCGGCAAGATCCCTGGTGGTTTCTTCAAGCGTGAAGGCCGCCCTTCAGAGAAGGAAACGCTGACTTCCCGCTTGATCGATCGCCCGATCCGCCCCCTGTTCCCCGAAGGCTTCCTGAACGAAGTCCAGGTAGTCTGCACCGTGCTGTCCACCAGCAAGAAGACTGACCCGGACATCGCCGCCATGATCGGTACCTCGGCCGCACTGGCTGTCTCCGGCATTCCGTTCAGCGGCCCGATCGGCGCTGCTCGCGTGGCTTACCACGAAGCCACCGGTTACCTGCTCAACCCCAACTACGAACAACTGGCCGCTTCGCGCCTGGACATGGTCGTAGCCGGTACTTCCGACGCGGTGCTGATGGTCGAATCCGAAGCCCAGGAGCTGACCGAAGACCAGATGCTGGGTGCAGTGCTGTTCGCGCATGACGAGTTCCAGGTAGTGATCAACGCTGTCAAGGAACTGGCCGCTGAAGCCGCCAAGCCGACCTGGGCATGGCAGGCGCCGGTTGCCAACACTCCGCTGATGGACGCCGTGCGCGGCGAGTTCGGCCAAGGCATCTCGCAGGCCTACACCATCACCCAGAAGGCAGACCGCTACGCTCGCCTGGGCGAGCTGCGTGACCAGGCTATCGCCCGTTTTGCGGTGGAGCAGGACGGCGCGCCATCGGCAGGTGAGGTCAAAGACATCTTCGGTGAGCTGGAATACCGCACGGTTCGCGAAAACATCGTCAATGGCGTACCACGCATCGACGGCCGCGATACCCGCACTGTTCGCCCGCTGAATATCCAGGTTGGTGTGCTCGACAAGACTCACGGCTCGGCCCTGTTCACCCGCGGTGAAACTCAGGCCCTGGTCGTAGCAACGTTGGGTACCGCCCGCGACGCACAACTGCTAGACACCCTCGAAGGCGAGAAGAAAGACGCCTTCCTGCTGCACTACAACTTCCCTCCGTTCTCGGTGGGCGAGTGTGGCCGCATGGGTAGTGCCGGCCGCCGCGAAATCGGCCACGGCCGCCTCGCACGCCGTGGTGTCCAGGCCATGCTGCCGGACAACACCGAGTTCCCGTACACCATTCGTGTGGTATCGGAAATCACCGAATCCAACGGCTCCAGCTCCATGGCTTCGGTTTGCGGTGCTTCCCTCGCACTGATGGACGCTGGTGTTCCGATGAAGGCACCGGTAGCTGGTATCGCCATGGGCCTGGTCAAAGAAGGCGACAAGTTCGCTGTACTGACCGACATTCTGGGTGACGAAGACCACCTCGGCGATATGGACTTCAAAGTAGCCGGTACCGCTAAAGGCGTGACTGCGCTGCAGATGGACATCAAGATCAACGGCATCACCGAAGAGATCATGGAGATCGCCCTGAATCAGGCACTGGAAGCACGCCTGAACATTCTGGGCCAGATGAACCAGGTGATCGCCCAGTCGCGCACCGAGCTGTCGGCCAATGCACCGACCATGCTGGCGATGAAGATCGACACCGACAAGATCCGCGACGTGATCGGCAAGGGCGGCGCGACCATCCGCGCCATCTGCGAAGAAACCAAGGCCTCGATCGACATCGAAGACGATGGCTCGATCAAGATCTTCGGTGAAACCAAGGAAGCTGCCGAAGCTGCTCGCCAGCGCGTGCTGGGCATCACCGCCGAGGCTGAGATCGGCAAGATCTACGTCGGCAAGGTCGAGCGCATCGTTGACTTCGGCGCGTTCGTCAACATCCTGCCTGGCAAGGACGGCCTGGTGCATATCTCCATGCTCAGCAATGAGCGTGTAGAGAAGGTGACAGATATCCTCAAGGAAGGTCAGGAAGTTGAAGTGCTGGTGCTGGACGTGGACAACCGCGGCCGTATCAAGCTGTCGATCAAGGACGTTGCGGCGGCGAAAGCCTCCGGCGTTTAAGCAGCAGCAGCGAGAAAAGGCCCTGCGGGGCCTTTTTTTGTGCCCGTGATTTTCTTATCCGAGGATTTGCCAAGCCTGCAACTTGCACGCAAGCAATTGCCCCCTCCTTGCAACTTGCACGAAAGCCGCTGCGTTGTGAACTGCATAAGTTGCTGAAATATATGATTTTTATTTATATGCGATAGCTGGCACGCGTTCTGCAATCTCTCTGTCAACTGCCCCCGCTGCAAAGGCTTCGGGGGGAGCTTCCAGAAAACAGGAGTTACTCGTATGAAGAAGTTTGCTATCGCTGCCGCCGCTACTGCTCTGACCCTGGGCCTGGGTGTACCAGCCTTCGCTCAAACGACTCAAGCGCCTATGGTACTGGCAGCCAACACCGTAGATAACGCCAAGCAGGAAGGCTCTGACACCTGGATCACCACCAAGGTGAAAGCGGACCTGTTGACCGAGAAAGGCATCCCAGGCAGCGACATCACCGTTGAAACCAGCCACGGTGTTGTATCCCTGTCGTCGCAAGTGAAAGTGACCGACGCTCAGAAGAAACAAGCAGTCGCTATCACCAAGAACATCAAAGGCGTCAAATCCGTTTCGGCTGATGGCCTGAAATCGGAGTAAGACCTCGCTTTTGATGAAACCCGAACATTGGGTTCATGCGAAGATCAGAAGGATCTGATCACCCCTCAAGCCCTGGCCTAGCGCCAGGGCTTTTTTATAAGGGGTGAAACCTGGCTTACTTGATCAGATCGGGCCGGGTTGTCTTGAGCATTTCGGTGGTCACCTTGCCTTGAACCGAACAAGTGACCATCCCCTTGCTGCCATGGCCTGCATCAGGCGAGGCCGGCTCGACCATCAAAATGCGTTCGGCCGTATCGGTAACCAACTTGCCCGCCGTGTCATCGCTGCTTTCGGCTACCCATGTGGAGTCTTTGCCAGACCAGGCCTGCGCGCGAGCATAGATGCCTTGGGTCGATTCCAGTTGGCTTCCCTGGACTTTTTTCAACTGCTCGTAGGCCTTTTCAGGGGCCTCTTGAGTATAAAAGCCCGAGCCGATGATCCGGGAGCCCATCAAGTCCTGGTCTTCCAGAAAAAAGCCCGTCAGCGTGAGCCCCTCAAGGGTGAGAGGTTTATCGAACATCCAACGCACGCCGGCGTCGGTCTTACTCCCGCCACTGAGCACGATCTTGCCATTGTCCCGTTTACTGGGGACACGCTCCTTGAACCCTGGTTGCTCAACGACGGAAAGCGAGTTGGCGTCACAGGCGACAAAGGTTTGCAGGGCGGGGGTAGCGGCAAAGCTGGCGCAGGGCGCCAGGGCGGTGAACGGGATGATCAGGTACTGCAACTTCATTGCTTCACTCCTTGTTGAAATCAGAATCCTTGAACCGGGCGCCCCGAATACAAGATGCCCGGATTAAAGCGGATGGCGGTCTGGTAGCCGGGGCTATGTTCCGCCGGCCTGCGTCATTCGGCATCCAGATGAAGGTTGGTCGCGACATTGCCGCCTTGGCCGGCTTCTACCAGGCTGGCATCGATCAGGAACACGCGCTCATCCGGCAACTTGCCTTGCTCGACCAAAAAGCCCTTGATCGCGCCAGCGCGCGCCTGGCCCAACTGGCGCAGCAATGCCGTGCTGTCGCTCCAGGATGCGACCACTGCGTCGCGCAGCTTTTGCTCCCTGGCCTCATCGCTGAGCTTGGCCCATTCCGCCGGCGGCTGCTGCTTGAGGCGCGTGCGGTAGATCCCCTCGAGCAACGCCGGTTTTTCCCCTGCCGGCACTTCCAGCAGGGAGGCCTGGGCGGGCACCTTGTCGCCACGGCGCTGGAGGATCTTGTACCAGGTGCTCTGGTATTCCCGCTCCAGCCGCTGCTGTGCCAACAGGCTGCCGTCACTGCTCCTGGCACTGGTGCCTTCCACTTCAAGGCGAAGCTCAGGCCGCTGGCGAAGGGCGTCGGCAAGCTTGAGCAAGCTGGCCTGGGCCGTTGCGTCCAGGTCGGCGCTACCGGGGGCGAAGTCGACGTTGCTCAGATCTTCCTGACTGGCACCGTGCACCAGCCCGCCGAGCAGCTTGAATGGCGCTGCCGCAGCACGCACCACCATGTTGCGCAAGGTTTGCCAGACGATCGGCATGACCGAGAATTGCGGGTTCTTGAGGTCGCCTTTGATCGGCAAGGCGATGGAGATCTTGCCCTGAGTGTCCTTGAGCAGGGCAATGGCCAGTTTGATCGGCAGGGTGGTGGCATCAGGGCTGTCGACCCGGTCACCCAGTTGCAGCTGCTCCACCAGCACGTTGTTCTCCGCCTCCAGTTGCCCCTGGCGGATCTTGTAGTGCAAATCCAGAGTCAAGCGGCCCTTGCGGATGCGGTAGCCGGCGAATTTGCCCGAGTAGGGGGTCAGGGTCGTCAGCTCGACACGCTTGAAGCTGGTGGCAATATCCAGGCTGTTGAGCGGGTCGAACGGGATCAGGCTGCCCTCGATGGTGACGGGCGCGTAGCGGTCTACGCGGCCCTCGATGTCGACCCGGGCGGCTTTGGGCTGGGTGTTGTCGAGTGCGCCGATCTGCCCTTGCAACTGCTGGACGGCGGTCGCGAAATTGGGTGTGAGGCTAAAATCGGCGAAGTTGGCCGAGCCGTCATTGAGGGTGATGCCGCCGATGCGGATGGGCATCGCCGGTTCTTTCGAGGCTTTGGCCTTGGCTTGGGCGGCATTTCTGTCGGCAGGTTGAGCAATGATCAGGTCATCGATGTTGGTGCTTTGATCTTCGTTGATCATGAACCGGGCGTAGGGCTTGTCGAGCTTGACCTGTGCGATGATCAAACCGCTCCCTTGCTGATAGCTCGATCCCTTGCACGTCCAGTTTCTGCCAGCGCACCAGGTCACGCGATTTGAGCGTATCGAGGGTATGCAGCTGGTTTACCTGGGCGTTGCCGGTGATGCCGAACGCCAAAGGCTCGGTGCTCTTGAGGTTGAATGCCAGGTCGCTGTCCAGCAGGCCGCTGCGCAGTTCCAGCCGCACAAAGGGGCTGATGTAGGCCTGTGCAATGCGCAAGTCCAGATCTTGGCTTGCGACCTGCAGGTTGGCGCTGACCGGCTTGAGGTTGACCTGCCCGCTGGCGCGCAGCTTGCCCTGGCGACCGACACCGGTATCGAGTTTGAGATCGAAGGGCTTGCCGGCCAGGGTGTCGAAGTTGTTCAGCTCGATGTTGAGTGGCGTGAGCTCGAGCGCGACTGCGTTTTCCGGTACCCGGTCCGCCAGGTGAATGGTGTTGCCGGCCAGTTGCGCGTGCTTGACCACCACTTGCCAGGGCTTGGCAGGAGCGGTGCTGGAAGGTTTTGCAGGCGCCGGCGCTGCGGTGGCCGGGGCTTGCTTTTCAGCCGCCGAGGGCGCCTTGGCGGTGGGGGCGAACAGCTTCTGCCAATCCAGTTCGCCATCTTTTTCACGCGCAGCCCAGGTTTCCAGCCCTTCACTGCGCAGGTCGCCGATCAGCACCTGTTGCTTGGCAAGGTCGAGCGAGGCCTTGGAGACATTCAGCTTGCTCAGCCGCACCAGCGGGCGACCATCGATGCTGTCCAGGTTCAGAGGCGCCAGGTTCAGCGTGGCGCCTTCAAGCTTGAGCTCGGTGGTGTGGGAGAGGTCGAGGCTGTAACGGGTGCTGAAGTCGAAGCGCCCGTCCTTGAGTGCCAACGGCACGGCGTCGCGCACGTAGGGCCACCATACTTTCAGCCGGCCATCGCTGAATTTCAGGGTGCCTTTGGAAGTGATCGGGGCCAGGCTCAGCTGGCCTTGCCAGTCGATGCGCCCGCCAGTTGGGCCGCTGGCCACCATGGTCATGTCAGCGTTGTCTTCCGGCAGCGTGCTGAGGTTCTTGAGCTCCAGTGTCATGGCATCGTAGAGGAACTCGATCGGCTCACTGGGCCGCTCATCCTTGAAATGCAGGTAGCCCTGGTTCAGCGCAATGCGGTCGATACGCAGCGGGAATGGCTTGCCGGGGGCTCCTGGGGCTTATCTTGGCTGGGCGGCAGGTCGAAGAGGTTGGCCAGGTTCAACGAGCCGTCTTTTCGGAAATGCAGCTCGGTGCGCGGTTTATCGAGGGCGACATCGGCAAGGTGCAGTGCTCCGGTCCAGAGGCTGTCCGCTTGCAGGTTCGCGTACAGGCGCTCGAAGGCTACCTGCTCCTTGCCTGGCGCGCCGATTCGCAGGCCCCAGACGGTCAGCTCGAGGCTGAAGGGGTTGAATTCCAGACGTTCAAGGCGCGCTGGCTCACGAGCGTACTGGGTCAGTTGCTGGTTGGCGATGCGCAGTGCGATGCCTGGCAGTATCAGAAAACCCAGCAGGCTGTAGAGCGCCAGCGCAATGAGCGCCGCCAGGCCTGCACGTTTCAATCCCTTGGGCATGAAAGTTCCGCTTCGTCGATCAAAAGCGCCTGGAGTATCGCACGAGGCGGCGGTTCAATGCGCGCGGAGCAAAGCCTTGTGGTGGCCGGTCACGCGCTGTCCAGGCCCAGCCGTCGGCAGGCACGGGCGTATGAGCCATTGCGCACTGCCCAGCGCAGTACCGGTGCCATAGCGTGGGCCGCGTGGCGCGCTGCCGGGTAGGCGGCAAGGCCAAGCTGCGAGCGTGCCCAGCCAGGCAGCAGGTCGATACCGGCGCGCATCATCACTTGCCCTGCAGGTTTGGCAAGGCGGCTGGGGGCAGGGGCATCGAGCAACAGGCGTACGACCTCCCGGCAGCGATCGTCGCAGACCAGCCCGGCACGTTGCTGGTTCAGGTAGGCGGCGACCTGCTCACGGGAGCGCGGCACCTCCCTGGCACCAAGGCGTATCGCTATCAAGGCAATTTCGTCGTAATAGCGATCCTGCTCGGCACCGGGCATGGAAGGGTTGACGTAACGCAGGTGTGCGGCCAGAAACTGGCTGACTTCCGCCACGTGCACCCAGGCTAGCAGGTCCGGATCGCTTGCCGCATAGGTGCGTCCGTCCGGCGCAGTGCCGTTGACGCTCTGATGAATGCGGATGACCTTGTCGATCAGCCAGTTGGCATCCCGGGTTGAGCCGAAGGTGGTGCCGGCAATGAACTGGCTGGTGCGGCGCAACCTGCCGAGCATGTCCTGGCGAAAGTTGGAATGGTCCCAGTACCCCGGCCAGTGCCAGAGGGTGAAGCATCTGCAGCATCAGGGCCGAGATGCCCCCGATGAGCATGCTGGGAAAGTCCCGATGCACTCGCCAGGGTGCAGAGCCAGGGCCGAACAGCCCCGGGTCGCCAGGCGGGTTCTCAAGGTCCAGTTGGCCAAGCGACAGCCCGGTCAAGCCTATGATCTGGCTTTCGAGGCGGCGTCGCAGCGCTTCCATGAGGGAAAGGTCGGCCCTGCGGTTACCCGCAAGGCCAGGCCGGTCAGCCGCGATGGCGGCTACGGAAGAAGTCGATAAGGCCTTGAGTGGAGGCATCCTCGGCGGGCTCCTCGATGCCGCCGATCAAGCGTTGGAACACGCCCTTGCCCAACTCCTTGCCCAGCTCCACGCCCCATTGGTCGAAGGCATTGATGCCCCAGATCACGCTCTGCACGAACACCTTGTGCTCATACATCGCAACCAGTGCACCCAGGCGGCGCGGGCTGATGCGTTCGACGACCAATGCGTTGCTCGGGCGGTTGCCCGGAATCACCTTGTGCGGCGCCAAGGCCTGGATGGCCTCGTCGGTCATGCCCTTCTCGCGCAACTCGGCTTCTGCCTCATCGCGGGTCTTGCCCAGCATCAGCGCCTGGCTCTGCGACAGGCAGTTGGCGAACAGCCACTGGTGGTGGTCCGAGACCGGGTTGAAACTCACCACCGGAACGATGAAGTCGGCCGGAATCAGCTGGGTGCCCTGATGCAGCAACTGGTGATAGGCGTGTTGGCCGTTACAGCCCACACCGCCCCAGATTACCGGGCCGGTATCGGTAACGACCGGGCTGCCGTCCTGGCGCACGCTCTTGCCGTTGGACTCCATGTCCAGCTGTTGCAAGTGTTTGGTGATGTTGCGCAGGTAGTGGTCGTACGGCAGGATCGCATGGCTTTGCGCGCCCCAGAAGTTGCCATACCACACACCCAGCAACGCCAGCAGCACAGGCATGTTGCGCTCGAACGGGGCAGTCTGGAAATGCTGGTCCATGGTGTGAGCACCGGAAAGCAGTTCCTTGAAGTTGGCGGTGCCGATGCTCATGGCGATCGGCAGGCCGATGGCAGACCACAGCGAATAGCGCCCGCCGACCCAGTCCCACATCGGGAAAATGTTCTCTTCACGAATGCCGAACGCCACCGCAGCGGCATTGTTGCTCGAGACGGCGATGAAGTGCCGATGCAGCTCGGCCTCCGAGCCCCCCTGAGCCAGGTACCAGGCACGTGCGGCCTGGGCGTTCTTGAGTGTTTCCAGCGTGCCGAAGGATTTCGACGAAACGATGAACAAGGTGGTCTCGGCACGCAGGCGCGCCGCCAGCTCGTGGAACTCGCTGCCGTCGATATTGGCCAGGTAGTGGCAACGCACGCCTTTTTGCGCATAGGGCAGCAGCGCTTCGGACACCAGCTCAGGGCCCAGGAACGAGCCGCCAATACCGATGTTCACCACATCGGTGATGGGCTTCTCGGTGTAGCCACGCCACAAGCCGTCATGAACACGGGTGACCAGTTCGGTCATCTGGTTCAGCACCTTGTGCACTTCAGGCATCACATTGGTGCCGTTGACCTTGAGCTTGTCGCCCACTGGCCGGCGCAAGGCGGTATGCAGAGCGGGGCGGTTCTCGGAGGCGTTGAGGATTTCGCCGCTGAACATTGCGGTGATCGCCTCTTGCAGGTCGACTTCCTTGGCCAGCTGCACCAGCAGGTCACGGGTTTGCTGGGTGATCAGGTTCTTCGAATAGTCGAGGAACAGGCCGCAGGCGCTCAGCGAGAATCGATTGAAACGTTCGGGTTCGGCGCTGAAGGCTTCGCGCATGCTGAAGCCCTTCATGGCCGCGCGGTGGTCGCTCAGTGCCTGCCAGGCGGGCAGGGTGGTCACGTCGTGGGGGGTACGGTAGTACGGCATCGCGGCGGGATTCCTTATTGCGTGTGCTGCCTCGTTGGACATTCGGGCGGCAGGCCGGTTGCGTGAAATTCGTACCCTACGGCGCCGGCTCGCGGTTGTCTTCGCGAATCTGCCCATTGCACCGGTACGATTTCCCAACGCGGCCCTTGGCCACATGCCCTAGAGCATACGCCCAGATGACCCGACGGTCATCCGGGCACACGTTCAATTGCCCGCCAGCTCCAGGTGAAGGTTGTCGATCAGCCGCGTGGCGCCGTTCCAGGCAGCCACCAGGATCACCAGGTCGCGGTCTTCTGCGCGTGCCGGGCGTAGCGTCTGGCCGTGGCGGATCTCCAGGTAATCCAGGCGCAGGCCGCTGTCGACGATCTGTTGCCGGTAGCGCGTCATCAGCGCCTCGAAACCCTTGTCGCCCGAGCGCAATGCCACGGCCATGTCGCTGAGCACACGGTAGAGCACCGGCGCGGCGGCGCGCTGGGCGGGGTCGAGAAAGCCGTTGCGCGAAGACAGCGCCAGGCCGTCATCGGCCCGCACAGTGGGTGCGCCGATGATGCTGATGGGCATGTTCAAGTCGCGCACCATTGCGCGGATCACCGCCAGTTGCTGGTAGTCCTTCTGGCCGAACACGGCGACATCCGGCTGCACCATGTTGAACAGCTTGCTGACCACCGTGGTGACACCGTCGAAGTGGCCCGGGCGGCTCGCCCCGCACAGCTCCTGGCCCAGCTCAGGCACGCTCACGCGAGTTTGCACGGCCATGCCGCCTGGGTACATTTCGGCGACAGTGGGGGCGAACAGCAGGTTACAGCCTGCGGCCTGCAGGCGTCGCTGGTCGGCAGCCAGGGTGCGCGGGTACTTGTCGAGGTCTTCGTTGGGGCCGAACTGCATGGGGTTGACGAAGATACTGGCCACGACAAAGGCTGCCTCCTCACGGGCGCGCGCCACCAGCGCAATATGGCCATCGTGCAGGTTGCCCATGGTCGGAACGAAAGCGATGCGCTGGCCTTGTGCGCGTGCCTGTGCGACGGCGGCGCGCAGGGCCTGGACATTGTCGAGGGTGTTCATGCGTTGAATCCGTGTTCGCTGGCGGGGAAAGACAGGTCCTTGACGGCGCCGACGTAGGCGCGCAGGGCGCTGGAGATGTCGTGCTGGCCGCTCATGAAGTTGCGCACGAAACGCGCAGTGCGCCCACTCAGAGACAGGCCGAGCATGTCATGCAGCACCAATACCTGGCCGTCGGTCTCAACCCCGGCGCCGATACCGATCACCGGCACCTTGGCTGCACGCGCTACCTGGGCGGCGAGGGCGGTGGGCACGCATTCGAGCAACAGCATGGCGGCACCGGCCTGCTCAAGGTCCAGAGCGTCGGCCAGTAACTGCTCGGCCTGCGCCTGTTCGCGGCCTTGCACTTTATAGCCGCCGAACACGTTCACCGATTGCGGCGTGAGGCCCAGATGCACGCAACTGGGAATACCGCGCTCGGCCAGTTGCGTGACGGTGCTTGCCAGCCAGCCGGCGCCTTCGAGCTTGACCATGTGCGCGCCGGCCTGCATCAGCACTGTGCAGTTAGCGAAGGCCTGTTCGGGCGTGGCGCAGGCCATGAACGGCAGGTCGGCCAGGATCAGCGCGCCCTGGTTGCCCCGTTTCACGCAGGCGGTGTGATAGGCCATGTCGGCAGTGCTGACTGGCAGGGTGCTGTCGTGGCCCTGCAGCACCATGCCGAGGGAGTCGCCCACCAGCAGGATCTCGACGCCGGCCTGGCTCGCGGCATGGGCGAAGGTGGCGTCATAGCAGGTCAGCATTGTTATTTTTTCACCTTGCGCCTTGAGCTTGTGCAAGGTGGTGAGTGTGATCGCTGGCATGAAAAAGTTTTCCTCGGTCGGCCGCAGGCGATGGCGCGGCGCTGGCAGGGTTCACCTCATCTTCCGTAAGGTTCAGGCCACTGCGGGTTCAGCTCGTTCACCCAGCCGTCCGGGCGGGGCGGCCTATAGTCCCGAGGCGATGGCAGGAAGTCAATCGTGGTGTTACCAGGATGTTACCGCTGTGTTACCGCGGCGCTGCAAGGCGCTCCAGCCCTGTGAACGGGCAGGCTTGCAGCAATGCGCGCAGTGTACGGCCATCGCTGAAAACGAAGGCTTCAGGCACCAGTTCCGCAAGCGGGTAAAGCACAAAGGCGCGGGCCTGCATTTCGCGATGTGGCACGTGCAAGCGCGGCTCATCGATCACCTGGTCGCCGTAGAGCAGGATGTCCAGGTCGAGGGTGCGCGGGCCCCAGCGTTCGGTGCGAACGCGGCCTTGAGCGTTTTCGATTGCCTGCAGGGCGTCGAGCAGTGCCAGTGGCGCGAGCTCGGTGTCCAGTGCTGCCACTGCATTGGTGTAGCGCGGCTGGCCGGCGAGGATGGAATCACTGGTGTACAACGAAGAGAGGCCGGCCCACCGGCTGCCAGGCAGTTGCTTCAGCGCCTGCACGGCGCTGGCCAATTGCGCTGCCGGGTCGGCAAGGTTGCTGCCCAGGCCGATGAAAACCCTTGTCACTCGACGTCGCTTTTGCGCTTGCTGGTGCGACGGCGCTTGCGGGGTGCCGAACCGCTGTCTTCATCACCACCGGCCAGTTCGCTGATCATCGCGCGGCGTTCGCGGTCCGGCAGTTCCTGGTACTCGGTCCACCATTGGCCAAGGCCATTGGTCTGTTCACCCGCTGACTCGCGCAACAGCAGGAAGTCGTAACCGGCGCGGAAACGCGGGTTTTCCAGCAGTACATCGGCGCGCTTGCCGTTGCGCCGTGGCAGGCGCTCCTGCATGTCCCAGATTTCCTTGATCGGCAAGGTAAAGCGCTTGGGGATCGCGATGCGCTGGCACTGTTCGCTGATCAAACCATGAGCGGCTTCCTGCATCGCCGGGATCGGTGGCAGGCCCTGGCCTTGCAGGTAAGCGGCTCGCATCGGCAGCGCCGGCCACAACAGAGCGGCGAACAGGAATGCTGGGGTTACCGGTTTGCCCTGTGCCACGCGCAGGTCGGTGTTGACCAGTGCATTGCGGATCAGCGTGTGGGTGTATTCCGGCTCGTGCTCCAGTGCGTAGGCGCTACCAGGGAACAGCGCATCGAACAGTTGCAGGTCGACGAGCATTTCATAAACGTGCGCGCCATGGCCTGAGAGGAACAGCTTCAACGTCTCCTCGAACAGCCGAGCGGCAGGGATATCGCGCAGGCTTGCGGCCAGTTCGCGGATCGGCTCCACGGTACGGCGCTCGATGCCGAAGTCGAGCTTGGCGGCGAAGCGCACGGCGCGCAGCATGCGCACGGCGTCTTCCTGGTAGCGTTGCTTGGGGTCGCCGATCAGGCGGATCAGCTTGTTGCGCACGTCGTGCACGCCACCTGCGTAGTCGAGGATGCGCTCGGCTACAGGATCGTAATACAGGGCGTTGATAGTGAAGTCGCGGCGCTGGGCGTCTTCTTCCAGGGTGCCGTAGACGTTGTCGCGCAGGATTCGCCCGCTCTCATGGCGCGAGGAATTGCGGGTGTCCTCGGCTTCGTCTTCGGGGTGGTTGGCCCGGAACGTCGCCACTTCGATGATTTCGCGGCCGAAGTGAACATGCACCAACTTGAAACGCCGGCCGATGATGCGAGCGTTGCGAAACTCCGCACGCACCTGCTCGGGTGTCGCGCTGGTGGCAACGTCGAAATCCTTGGGGGTGATGCCAAGCAACAGGTCGCGCACGCAACCGCCAACCAGGTAGGCCTGGTAGCCTGCCTGTTGCAGGCGCTCGACGATGCCGACCGCGTGGCGGCTGAACTGCTGGCGTTGCAGCGAGTGCTGCTGGCTGCCAAGCACCTGCGGCGTGGTGCGATGGGCGTGCGTGGGGCGCACGGAGGGGCGGATCGACTGGAACAGCTTTTTCAGCATGGGATGCACTGTGTCAGGGAATGGCCGGCCACGCGCAGAGCGATGACCGCATGATGGGCGGGGATTCTAGCATTTAGTAACAGGATGGTGTAAGGCGCCGTGGAAGATGGCCTGGAGAAGGGGGAAAAGGGAAGTAAGTATCGGAATGCCGGAAACCACAAGGGGAGCCTGAGCTCCCCTGGAAGTCTTGTTCTGCTCGTTGTTGTTTTTCTGACGGGCTTTTTGTTTTTGTTCAACGCCCTACCCGTGAAGCCAGGGGCTTCGTGGGATCGCCCCCTAGAAGGGGGCCAAGAGCAAACGGATTGCTTTGAACGCCGTATTGAGATGACCAGTGGTCCAACCAGTGCCGAGCTGCTTGATCGCAGTGTTGTTCTTTTCGCCGGTTGCGGGGGAAGACCCGAAAACAATACCTCTCCAAAAGAATCAGTTAGCTGCGCCTCATGCCGTCTTGTTCTTGTTATGCGTGAGCCGATTCGTGTTGTTTTTGTTATGGGTGTTTCGCTTGTTATTGTTCTTGTACCGTAGATAAAGCAGGCGCCGTGCCAACTTTTCAAAACCCTTTAAAATCAATGGTTTGGTCAAGTCTGTAGCTTTTTTGAACGAAGGCTACACGACTTTTTTGTTACTGATTGCCTCGCAGGGTGTTACGTCGCTCCGGGAGAAGGTAACACCTTCGTAGGTGCTACCAAAGGCGCATGCTAGAGCGGTTCGGAAGCTGAAGCGGTTCAGCCTTCACTGGCCAGGCTGGATTTGCGACGAGGAATGCCCAGGCGTTGCCGGCGTTCCCACAGGCACTTGCGGCTCACGCCCAATTTGCGCGCCAGCTCGGTTTCGGTCATGTGGTCCTGATGTTCGAGCACGAAGTGCTGGAAGTAGTCTTCCAGCGACAGATCTTCACTCGGGTCATGAGCATTGGCGGTGTTGGCCACGGTGGTCTGGGCCGGCAGGCCGACAAACGCATCGATCTCCGGCAGGTCGCCTGGCTCCAGGTCAATGCCCAGCAGGTCGGAGGATATCTCTTCACCCTCACTCAGAATCACTGAGCGCTCGATGGCGTTTTCCAGCTCGCGCACATTGCCGGGCCAGCTGTAGTGGCGGATGGCGCGCTCAGCGTTCGCACTGAATCGCAGGCCCTCGCGGCCCAGGCGGGCGCTTTGCCGGGCCAGGAACACATTGGCGATCTCGATCACATCGCTGCCGCGCTCACGCAGGGCCGGCAACTTCAGTGCGATCACGTTCAGGCGGTAATAAAGGTCTTCGCGGAACTGGCCGGTCTTGGCCAGGGTTTTCAGGTCGCGGTGAGTGGCGGCTACCAGCCGCACATCGACTTTTTGCGATTGCACGGAGCCGACGCGGCGAATTTCACCTTCCTGCAAAACCCTCAGCAGGCGCGCCTGGGCTTCCAGCGGCAGTTCGCCGATCTCGTCCAGAAACAGCGTGCCGCCGTCGGCGGCCTCGACCAACCCCGCGCGGCCCGCGCTGGCACCGGTGAAGGCGCCTTTTTCGTGGCCGAACAGCTCGGACTCGATCAGGCTTTCCGGGATCGCGGCGCAGTTGACCGAAATCATCGTGGCCTTGGCGCGCCGCGAAAGGTTGTGCAGGGCGCGGGCGACCAGCTCCTTGCCGGTGCCGGATTCGCCCTGCACCAGCACGTTCGAATCGGTAGGGGCTACCTTGCGGATCTTGCCGTAGAGATCCTGCATGGGCGGGCAGGAGCCGATAATGCCGATCTCGCCATTGGCGCTGTCTGCCGCAGGCTTGTCGCCCCGCGCGGCCGGCCGGGCGTCGCTGCTGGCAGGGCTGGGCGAGGCCGCAGCACGGTCGCGCAGGATGCGCGCAACGGCCTGGAGCATCTCGTCGTGGTCGAAGGGCTTGGCGATGTAGTCGACCGCGCCCATTTTCATGGAGTCGACCGCCGAGCGCAGGCTGGCGTAACTGGTCATGATCAGCACCGGGCGGCCTTCGCCCAGGCGGATGAGCTCGGTACCCGGCGCGCCAGGCAGGCGCAGGTCGCTGATGATCAGGTCGAAACCGCTTAAGGCGAAACGTTCCTGGGCTTCCTGTACCGAGCCGGCTTCGCTGACCTGATACTGGTTGCGCTCGAGCAGGCGGCGCAGGGCAGAGCGAATGATGGTTTCGTCTTCGACGATAAGAATGTGAGGCATTGAGTCAATTCTCTCGACGGTCTCGTTTGCCAGTAGACGTGGCTTCGTTGTGCCGTGGCAGGGTCACCCGGATGCGGGTGCCGAGCTGCCGTTCTACGTCAGCCGGGCTGTCGATGGTGATTTGTCCATAATGCTCCTCCACGATCGAATAGACCAGAGCCAGCCCGAGGCCTGTGCCTTCGCCGGGGTCCTTGGTCGTGAAGAAGGGTTCGAAAAGCCGGTCCATGATGTTCTTGGGAATGCCGCTGCCTTCGTCCTCCACGATCAGGTCGACAGTGTGTTCGTTCGCCTCGCTGCGCACCCGTACCGCGCTGCCGGGCGGCGAGGCATCGCGGGCGTTGGAGAGCAGGTTGATCAGTACCTGCGCCAAGCGCTGCGGGTCACCTTCGGCCCAGTGGTCCGGCTCGCACAGGTTAAAAAATGTATCTCAAAATTTCGGCGGTTCAGCGCCAGCAACCCGATAGCATCCTGTGCCACCTGAGCCAGGTTCACCGGTTCTTCGCTGGTCTGGTGGGCGCCGGCGTGGGCGAAGCTCATCAGCGACTGCACGATGCGTGACACGCGCTTGGTCTGTTCAAGGATCTGGCTGCTCAATTCACTGATCTCGCCATCCTCCTCACGCTCTTCGCGCAGGTTCTGCGCAAGGCAGGCAATGCCGGTGATCGGGTTGCCGATCTCGTGGGCGACCCCGGCCGCCAGCCGCCCGATGCTGGCCAGGCGTTCGGAATGCACCAGCTTGTCTTCGAGCAGTTGTGTGTCGGTGTGGTCTTCCACCAGCAGCACCAGGCCACTGCTGCCGGTGGCCAATGGCTCGGCGATGGCGGCCTTGTGCAGGTTGAGCCAGCGGGTGTGGCCGTCGATGGAGAGGTTCTGTTTGTGCAGGTGCTGGTCGGGCAGGTTGATGAAGCCCAGCAGCAGCGCGCGCCAGGGCTCGTCCAGTGTGGCCAGGCGCGAGCCGACCACCCGCTGCGAACTTATGCCGGTGAGCTCTTCCATCGCCTTGTTCCACATCAGGATCTCGTGGTCGGTGGCCAGCGAACACACCCCCATGGGCAGCTCCTGAAGCGTCTGCCGGTGGTAGCGGCGCAGGGCGTCCAGCTCGGCGGCAAGGCCGGTAAGGCGGGAGTGGTAGTCTTCCAGGCGGCTTTCGATGAAGTGGATGTCTTCGGTGACGTAGCTTTCACCGCCTGCGGCCTTGTAGGGCAGGAAGGTTTCGACGATGTCCTGCGCCACGCTCGGGCCCATCAGGCCGGAGAGGTTGGCTTCGATGCGGTCGCGCAGGCGGCGCAGCGCATAAGGGCGGCGCTCGTCGAAGGGCAGGTAGAGGTCACGCAGCGCTTGCTCCACTTCCCGTTGTGCGGTGCGCGCGCCCAACGGCTTGGCCAGCTGAGTAGCGAACTCCTGCGGGGAGGCGGCGTAGAGTTCACGGCGTTGTGGCCGGCGCACGTTGTCCACGGTGCAGGCCTCGGCGGCGCTGACCTCTTCGGCGCTGGCACTGCTGAACAGCGAGATCAGGGTGAACAGCAGCACGTTGACCGCAAGCGATGCGATCGCCGCCATGTGCCAGCTGGTGTCGTCCATCACGTAGACCAGGTTCAGCAGCGGCACGTAAAAGCCCTGCACATCCCCCAGCAGCGGCATCAGCATGGTGACCATCCATACCAGCATGCCGCCCAGCAGCCCTGCGATGAAGCCGCGCCGGTTGGCGGTTGGCCAGTAGAGCACCGACAGCACGCCTGGCAGGAACTGCAGCGTCGCTACGAAGGCGACAATGCCTAGATGAGCCAGGTCCTGGCGGGTGCCCAGTATCAGATAGAAGCCGTAACCCGCGACCAGGATCGCCACGATCAGGCCGCGGCGGGTCCATTTCAGCCAGCGATAGATGCTGCCTTCGGCCGGTGGCTGATAAAGAGGCAGCACCAGGTGATTCAGCGCCATGCCGGAAAGCGCGAGGGTGGTGACGATGATCAGCCCGCTGGACGCCGACAGCCCGCCAACATACGCCAGCAGCGCGAGCAGGGGATGCTGGGAGGCCATGCCCACCCCGAGGGTGAAGTACTCGGGCGTGGTGCTCACCCCAATTGCAGGCCGGCCCACAATATCAAAGGCACGGCCAGGCTCATCAGCAGCAAGAACAGCGGCAGGCCCCAGCTGGCGCTTACCAGCGCCCGTGGGTTGAGGTTCTCGGTAAAGGCCATGTGGTACATGTGCGGCATCACGATGGCCGAAGCGAAGAACACCAGCAGCAGGGTGCGCCAAGGGCCTTCCTGGAGCGGTGTGTGCAGCGCGGTCAGGGCCATCTGGTTTTGCAGCAGCCATTGCTCCAGCGCGTGCGGGCCGTCGAATACGCCATAAAGCGCATAAAGTCCGATGCCGGCCATCGCCACCAGCTTGATCAGGGACTCGAACGCGATGGCGAACACCAGGCCTTCGTGCTTTTCGCGCGAGGCAATGTGGCGCGAGCCGAAGAACAAGGTGATCAGCGCCACCATCACGCAGTAGCCGATAGCGACCTTGTTCTGCACCAGTTGCCGGCTGAGGATGCCGATCGAGTCGGCCACTGCCTGGATCTGCAGCGCCAGCAGCGGCAGCACGCCCACCAGCATGAACAGCGTGGTGAGTGCGCCAGCCCAGGTACTGCGAAAACGAAAAGCGAACAGGTCGGCCAGCGACGACAGCTGGTAAGTACGGGTGATGCGCAGGATCGGGTAGAGCAGCACCGGCGCCAGCAGAAATGCCCCTGACACCCCGAGGTAACAGGCCAGGAATCCATAGCCGTATTCGTAGGCCAGCCCCACGGTGCCGTAGAAGGCCCAGGCGCTGGCGTAAACGCCCAATGAAAGCGTGTAGGTAAGCGGATGGCGGGTGAGTGAGCGGGGCAGCAAGCCGCGCTCGCTCACCCAGGCCACGCCGAACAGCACCAGTAAATCAGGCAGCGGTCACCAGGACCATCTGGGTGAGGCTAAAGCTCATCGGCGTCTCGCTGGCTCTGCAGGATGAAAGCGACCACGATGAGAATCAGCCATAGCAGGTACGGGCGATACCAGGCGCCGGTGGGCTCGATCCACCAATCCATGATGGCCGGGGAGAACAGATAGATGCCGACCACCAGCAGCAGCACCAAGCGATAGATGTACATGGTTACCTCTCACTCTTGGCTTGCCACGCCTGCGCGGATCGTAGCCGGCGATGGTAGCTAAGCCGGCTCCTCGACGCTACAAGCTCCGAGCTGCAAGCTTCAAGAAAAAGCCTCGTGAGGTTACAGGCTGGCTTCTGGTAGGGCGCGTTTGCATGGGATGGAAGAGGGGCTCCAGTGCTCGATTGCCCATTGGAGAGCTTCTTGAACAGGCAGGTGCTCAAGCGTATCCGGGGGCCTCTGGCCAAGGGCGCGCAGTGCGCGGGTGAGCAGTGCAGGCGCCTGGCCCGCCTCCAGTGGCGGGGAGCGGTAGCTTTTGCCCAATTTGTGGCCATCGGGCTGGGTGATCAGCGGCACGTGCAGGTAGCGCGGGGCAGGCAGGCCGAGCAGCTCTTGCAAGTAGAGCTGGCGAGGAGTGGAGTCGAGCAGGTCGGCGCCGCGCACGATATCGGTGACGCCCTGCAGGCCGTCATCGAGCACCACCGCCAACTGGTAGGCGTAAAACCCATCGCGGCGGCGTATCACGAAATCGCCGGCTTCCGTGCCCAGATGCTGCTCGAAGCGCCCCTGTACCCGGTCGTCGAAACCGTAGCGCAACTCCGGCACGCGGATGCGAATGGCCGCGTCATGCCATGGGTGGCCGGCATTGCGGCACAAGCCAGGGTAGATGCCAGCATAATGCTCGACGGTTTTGCGCGAGCAGGTGCAGGCGTAGGCGAGGCCCTGGCGCAGCCACTGGTCGATGATCGCCTGGTAAGCCTCGTGGCGCTGGCTCTGGTACAACACCGCACCGTCCCATTCCAGGCCGTAGCTTTCCAGGGTGCGCAGGATCGCATCGGCTGCCCCAGGCTGTTCACGGGGTGGGTCGAGGTCTTCCATGCGCACCAGCCAACGGCCTCCCACGCTGCGGGCGTCGAGAAACGAGGCCAGGGCGGCGATCAATGAACCGAAGTGCAGGTAACCGCTGGGGGTTGGGGCGAAGCGGCCGGTATAGGCGGGCGTTTTCATGGGGGAGGCAAGCGCCAGCGGTTGGCTGGCGCGGCGTCGGTCATTTGCCGACTTGCTTTTCCTTGATTTCCGCCAGGGTCTTGCAGTCGATGCACAGGTCAGCGGTGGGGCGAGCTTCGAGGCGCCGCACACCGATTTCGATGCCACAGGACTCGCACCAGCCATATTCCTCGTCGAGGATGAGCTGGAGGGTCTTGTCGATTTTCTTGATCAGCTTGCGCTCGCGGTCGCGGGCGCGCAGTTCAAGGCTGAATTCTTCTTCCTGGCTGGCGCGGTCGGCCGGGTCGGGGAAGTTTGCAGCCTCGTCCTTCATGTGGTCGACGGTACGGTCGACTTCCTGCATCAGCTCCTGCTTCCACTTGTTGAGGATGAAGGTGAAATGAGCGCGCATGGGCTCGCTCATGTACTCCTCACCCTTGGCAGGGGTGTAAGGCTCGAAGCCGCGCACAAGCTCACTGCTCTTTTGCTGGTTCTCGTTGGTGGGCATGACCGCCTCTCGCTCTTCTGATCCGTTGCGCAGAATGATCCATCTCCGGCACCCGCCGGGCCTGCGACTGCAAGCCGGCGAAATTACCAGATCGATTACGGGCGCGCTACTCCCGGTTATCGAGCCTGCTTGAGGCGCTGTTAGGACCGCCGCTTGCGCGGAAAATGCCATCACCGGGTTAGAATCTGCGCTTTGCCATTTCAGGGGCCTGCCCATGCCACCCAACTACAGCGCCCGTAGCCGCGCCATCGAACCTTTCCATGTGATGGCGCTACTGGCGCGCGCCAACGAGCTGCAGGCCGCAGGCCACAATGTGATCCATCTGGAGATCGGTGAGCCAGACTTCACCACCGCCGCGCCTGTGGTCGAAGCTGGCCAGGCGGCGCTGGCCGCCGGCTTGACCCGCTACACCGCTGCGCGCGGTTTGCCTGCGCTGCGCGAAGCCATCGCCGGCTTCTATGCGAGCCGCTACGGGGTGAGCGTCGACCCGGAGCGGATTCTCATCACGCCGGGCGGCTCCGGTGCGCTGCTGCTGGCCAGCAGCCTGTTGGTGGAGGCAGGGCATCACTGGTTGCTGGCCGACCCGGGATACCCCTGTAATCGCCACTTCCTGCGGTTGGTTGAAGGGGGCGCCAAACTCGTGCCCGTCGGCCCTGAACAGCGCTACCAGCTCACACCGGCCTTGCTCGATGAGCACTGGGACGAATACACCGCAGGCACCTTGGTCGCGTCGCCTGCCAACCCTACTGGCACCCTGCTGGGCCTGGATGAGCTGGCAGGCCTTGCCGACACAGGCAAGCGGCGTGGCGGCCACCTGGTGGTGGATGAGATCTATCACGGGCTCACCTATGGCGTGGACGCCGACACGGTACTCAAGGTGGACGACGACGCTTTTGTCCTAAACAGTTTTTCGAAATATTTCGGCATGACCGGTTGGCGCCTGGGTTGGCTGGTCGCGCCGCAAGCGGCGGTGCCGGAGCTGGAGAAGCTGGCGCAAAACCTTTATATCAGCGCATCGTCCATCGCCCAGCATGCTGCGCTTGCCTGTTTCACCGCACCTGCCATCGAGATTTTCGAGCAACGCCGGCAGGCCTTCGCCGAGCGTCGCGACTTCCTGCTGCCCGCCCTGCGCGAGCTGGGCTTCAAGATTGCGCTGGAGCCTGAAGGCGCGTTCTACCTGTATGCCGACATCAGCGCGTTCGGCGGCGATGCCTTCGCCTTCTGCCAGCATTTCCTCGAAACCGAGCACGTTGCCTTCACGCCTGGGCTGGATTTCGGCCGGTACCGTGCCAGCACTCACGTGCGCTTCGCCTATACCCAGAGCCTTGCGCAGCTGGAGGAAGCCGTTCAGCGGCTGCGCAGGGGCCTTGCGAGCTGGAGGCCCTGATGCGCTTTGACCCTCCTCTGGAGCGTGCCACGCTGCTGCGTCGTTACAAGCGCTTCCTTGCCGACGTGCAGTTGCCCAGCGGCGAGCTGCTGACGTTGCACTGCCCCAATACCGGTTCGATGCTCAATTGCATGAAAGAGGGCGGGGCGGTGTGGTTCAGCCGCTCCAACGACCCCAGCCGCAAGTTGCCAGGCACCTGGGAATTGAGCGAAACGCCGCAGGGCCGCCTGGCCTGCGTGAACACTGGGCGCGCCAACGCGTTGGTGGAAGAGGCGTTGCGCGCTGGGATGATCGAAGAATTGGCGGGCTTCACCTCGCTCAGGCGGGAAGTGGCCTATGGGCAGGAACGCAGCCGTATCGACTTTTATCTCGAGTATGCGCAAGGGCCGGCCTGGGTCGAAGTCAAGAGCGTGACGCTGGGCTTCGATGCCAACGGCGTGGCGGCGTTTCCTGACGCTGTTACTCAGCGTGGCGCCAAGCACCTGCGCGAACTGGCGGCGCTGGCTCGGCAGGGGTTGCGAGCGGTGCAGCTGTATTGTGTGAACCTGACGGGCGTCGACGCCGTGCGCCCGGCCGAAGAGATAGACGCAGCTTATGCCACTGCGCTTCGCGAAGCGGTGGCCGCGGGTGTGGAGGTGCTGGCCTACGGGGCGCGGCTGGATGAGCATCAGATCGCTATCGACCGCCGTTTACCGGTGCATCTGGGCTGAACGCAAGGCAAAAAAAGACCCGGCAAAAAGCCGGGTCAATAACCGTGATTAGCCTGATGAGGAGATAAGCTGAGACCCTTCGGCGCCAGATTATCGGCTGGCCTCGCGACCAGTTGCGGTAATCATAACAATTCTCATTTCGGAGTCAACCCCCTCGGCTGAAATGTTTTTCAGCGTCCGCTTTCTTCCTGGCGGGTCAGTTGCCGATTCAGCGAGTCGATCTTCTTGGCCATGCTTTCGATCAGGCTGTGGGCAATGCGCGGGTTGGTCTGGGTCAAGCCAAGGAACTGCTCCTTGGGGATTACCATCACCGTGCACGCGGAGCTTGCCACCACCGTGGCACTGCGTTTTTCGTCGGTGAATACTGCCATTGCGCCGAAAATCTCATCCTTGGGCACATCGCCCACCTTCTGCCCATCGACAAAAGCCTCGGCGTGGCCTTCGGTGATGATGAACACATGGTCGGCATCATCCCCCTGGCGAATCAGCATCTCCCCCGGCGCCACGCGTTTGAAACCGTTGTTGCTGCGGTACTCGGGCTGTTTCAGGCGGGTGATGGCGTCGGCCAGCAGCAGTGCCTGGCCATTGAGATACTCCACTACCAAGGCCAGATGCTCGTTGCCGGCCACATGGGCGAAAACCGCCTGGCGGTCATAAGGACGCAGGTGAATCGGCGCGTCACATTGCAACTTCAGCTTTAGCGCCGTGCTGGCAGCGTCCAGTTGCACCAGGTCACCTTCCTGAAGGTGAAACAACGCCCGGTCGTTGAGGCGCAATTGCAGCATGCCGCTCTCGAGCAGATAAACGCAGTCGGGCGCCAGCTGTGCGCAGATGTCTGTACCGGCTTCCAGAGCCAGGCTCGGCCCGCTGGGCTCCAGGCCTGCGAGCAAGCGCGCCGGCAGGGCCTGCAGATGGTTGACCCACGTGTGCGCATAGGGCGGTTGCTCGCCAATCAAGTACATGTTCACCTTCATTGCCCCGCGCCAGCATCGGGGCTGCGCGGTGCTTACTGGAGGCCGGGCCCGGGGAGGGCGTCGACCTGTTTGTTCAAGGCAGCCTTGCGCTCGCTGGGCACATCATTCCAGTGCACATCCAGCAGCGCGCCCTCGATAGCGTAGAGCAAGACCTTCGAAGCGCGAAAGCCCCGCCGCTTGACCGCGCCATAGGCCGTCGCGGCCCCAACCCGGCGCAGGTCGGCGATGCTGTGGATGCCCACCGCGTGCAGCCAGCGCGCCGACGTCTTGCCCAGGTTTTTCAGGTGAAGAAGTTCATCGTTCATCCAGCCTCCGGCGGTGCGTGTGAACTTCAATCAGACTGCTATGCCGGGCCAGAGGTTCGCCACTATCCTGTCGGATCAGCGTGTGCGGTAGCGCAAGCGGGTGCCGAAATTGACCGACATCAGGATCTCGTCAGCGCTCAGCTCTACCGGGAAGTACGCCCCCGAGATCTGCGCATGGGCAAGCGAAGCACCCTCCAGCCGAGACTCGCGGAAGTCGACACCGCGCAGGTCTGCCGAGCGAAAGTACGCGTCGGAGAAGTCCACCAGGGTCGCATCCAGCTGGCGCAGGTCCAGGCCACGGAAATCGCCCCCACGGAAATCCACAGGGCCGTGCTCCTGCTTGTCGCGATTGAACCCACTCACATCCTCGCGACGCAGGAGCGTGAACAGCGGTGAGTCCAGTTGTTTGGGCTGATTCATGTTCATGATGACGCCTCATTGTTTTCTGGCGCCATCATAGTGACACTGCGCCAGATTGAACATCGTCTACTCCGTCACACTTCTACGCAGGTTCAAAGCCCTGGCAGGCGCTTGCGGAATTCATCGACCAGACGGTCAAGGCTGGCACTTTCGTGGGTGTTCACCACCTGCGTGTGCAGGCTTTCACGTGCGGTCAGAGAATCGCGCCCGGCCTGCTGTGCGGCGATCACCTCCAGCGTCGCTTCGGATGGGTCGCTGCCCTGCGCCTGGCGCTGTGCGAGCCAGCTGTGGATCACCGCCTCGGGCGCCTGGCAATCAAGAACCAGGAACGGCACGCCCCGGCTGTGCGCGACTTCTTCGGCGGCTTCGCGCTGAGGGGCCTTGAGGTAGGTGGCATCGATCACTACCGGGAAGCCGGCTGCCAACACCTGGGACGCAAGCCGATGCAGGTGCTCGTAGGTCGCCTCGGTGGCCTGGGCCTCGTAGCGGCCCTCGGCGAACAGCCTTTGGCGCTCCACGTCCGAACGCAAACGAATGGCGCCCAATGCTTCGACCAGGCGCATTGCCACGTGGCTCTTGCCCACGGCCGAGACGCCGCTGGTAACGGCCAGGAAGCGAGAGGGAATGGCGCTGTAGCTCTCGGCCAGGTTCGCGTAGTTGCGGTACTGGCGCAGGGCGTTTGCCTTTTGTAGCCCGCTTGCGCCCGCCGGCATGCTGAACAGCGCGATTTTGGCGCGCACCATGGCGCGGTAGGCTTTATAGAAATTCAGCAGCGGCAGGCCCGCGTAGTCGCCGGTGTGTTCCAGATACAGGCTGATGAAGCGCCGGGCGAGGCATTTCAGGCCGCGATCTTCCAGGTCCATCGCCAGGAACCCGGTGTCGGCCCACACATCAGTGAAGCGGAAGGGTTCGTTGAATTCGATGCAGTCGAAGATCACCACCTTGCCATCGATCAGCGTGGCGTTGCCCAAGTGGATGTCGCCGTGGCACTCGCGGATGAAGCCGCCTGCCTTGCGCTGCTCCAGCAGCGGCAGGAGCCGGTCATATTCGGCGCGCGCCCAGGCTTGGAGTGCCGTGAGCTGATCGAGGTCGGCCTTGTCGCTCAGGAAGGGAAGGATCTGCTCGAAGTTCTGCAGCACCGGCGCCATGGCAAATTCCGGCGAGCCTTCGGCGCGCTCGGCGGGTACTTGCGGGGTCGCTTCATGGAAGCGGGCGATCTGTTCGGCCATGGCATCTATATGGCGGGTGCTCAGTTCGCCATTGGCCTGCAGGTTGTTGAGCAACTGGCTCTGCGGGAACTGGCGCATCTTGAGCGCGTACTCGATCGGCTCGCCTTCGCCGCCGATCACCGGCGCCTCGGCGCTGCCGGTGATGGGCACCACCTCCAGGTAGAGGTTTTCGGTCAGGCGGCTGTTCAGGTGCAGCTCCTGCTCGCAGAAGTGCTTGCGCTGGGGGAGGCTGGTGAAGTCGAGGAACCCGAAGTTCACCGGTTTTTTCAGCTTGTAGGCGTATTCACCGGTCAGGAGCACCCATGAAATATGGGTTTCGATGACCTGGAAGGCTTCCACCGGGTGCGAATAGAGCGCCGGGTTCTGCAGCGCGGTGATCAGTGGCTGGCTCACGAGAATTCCTTTGGCTGTGCGAGTGCGTTGGGCGACATTATGGCCGCTGTGCCGAGGCCTGCAAGCGTCTGTCCGGCACCTTGGCAATGTGCGTATAATCCGCCGCCATGACCCGTACCCGATCCCCTCGCAAGTCCAAGAAAAACGCCCCCAGCCGCCTGCGCACCTGGCTGGGCTGGGCCTTGAAGCTCAGCCTCGTGGGCCTGGTAGTGCTCGCAGGCTTTGCCGTTTACCTCGATGCCATCGTCCAGGAAAAATTCGCCGGCAAGCGCTGGAGCATTCCGGCCAAGGTCTATGCTCGGCCGCTGGAGCTGTTCGCTGGGCAAAAGCTGGCGCAAAAGGATTTCCTCACCGAGCTCGACGCCCTGGGCTACCGCCGCGTCAGCAGCGTGGCCGGGCCGGGCGATGCCGCTGTCAATGGCGGCACCGTGGTGCTGAACACTCGAGGCTTCCAGTTCTATGAGGGCCTGGAACCTGCGCGCCAGGTGCGGGTGCGTTTCTCTGGTGACTTCGTCGCCCAGGTCGACGGCGCTGGCGGCGAGAAGCTGCCTGTCGCGCGCCTCGAGCCGCTGATGATCGGCGGCATCTACCCCAAGAACCTCGAAGACCGCATCCTGATCAAGATCGACCAGGTGCCCCCGTACCTGCTCGATACGCTGGTGGCGGTCGAGGATCGTGACTTCTATCACCACTTCGGCGTTTCGCCCAAGGGCATTGTGCGTGCGATGTGGGTCAACGCCAGTTCCGGGCGTATGCGCCAGGGTGGCAGTACGCTCACTCAGCAGCTGGTGAAAAACTTCTACCTCACCAACGAGCGCAGCGTTACCCGCAAGGTCACCGAGGCCATGATGGCGGTGCTGCTGGAGATGCACTACTCCAAGCGCGAAATCCTCGAGGCGTACCTGAACGAGGTGTTCGTCGGCCAGGATGGCCAGCGTGCGGTGCACGGCTTTGGCCTTGCCAGCCAGTTCTTCTTCGGCCAGCCGCTGTCCGAGCTCAAGCTGCATCAGGTGGCGTTGCTGGTGGGCATGGTCAAAGGGCCTTCCTACTACAATCCGCGCCGTTATCCCGAGCGTGCGATGGAGCGGCGCAATCTGGTGCTTGACCTGCTCCAAGAGCAGGGGGTGGCCAGCCCTGAGGTGGTCGCAGCGGCCAAGAAGATGCCGCTCGGCGTCACCCAGCAGGGCAGCCTGGGCGACAGCTCCTTCCCGGCCTTCGTCGACCTGGTCAAGCGCCAGCTGCGCGACGACTACCGCGACGAAGACCTGACCGAAGAGGGCCTGCGTATCTTCACAAGCTTCGACCCGATCCTGCAGATGAAAGCCGAAGGCGCGATCCTCGACACCTTCCAACGGTTCAAGGGGCGCAAGGGTGTGGATCAGATCGAGTCGTCGATGGTGGTCACCAACCCTGAAAGCGGCGAGGTGCAGGCCATCGTCGGCAGCCGTGTGCCGGGCTTCGCCGGATTCAACCGAGCACTCGACGCCGTGCGCCCGATCGGTTCGTTGGTCAAACCGTCGGTGTACCTCACCGCGTTGCAACAGCCGGACAAATACACCCTCACCACCTGGATCAAGGACGAGCCGTTCTCGGTCAAGGGCGCTGATGGGCAGGTGTGGACGCCGCAGAACTACGAGCGCAACTCCAATGGCACCATCTTCCTGTACCAGGGCCTGGCGCATTCGCTGAACCTTTCCACGGCTCGCCTGGGCCTGGACATGGGTGTGCCCAAGGTCTTCGACACCATCCACAAGCTGGGCGTGGACATCGACTGGCCGGCCTATCCTTCGATGCTGCTGGGCGCTGGCGGCATGTCGCCGCTGCAAGTGGCGACAATGTACCAGACCATCGCCAACGGCGGCTTCAACACGCCGATGCGCGCTATCCGCAGTGTGCTCACTGCCGAAGGCCAGCCGCTCAAGCGCTACCCGTTCCAGGTGCAGCAACGTTTCGACAGTGGCGCGATCTACCTGCTGCAAAGCGCCATGCAACGGGTGATGCGCGAGGGTACCGGGCGCTCGGTGTACAACGTGCTGTCGCCGTCGCTGAACCTGGCGGGCAAGACCGGCACCACCAACGACTCGCGCGACAGCTGGTTCGCAGGGTTCGGCCAGGACACTCTGGCAGTGGTGTGGATGGGCCGCGACGACAACGGCAAGACACCGTTCACCGGCGCAACTGGCTCCCTGCAAATCTGGACCAGCTTCATGAAAAAGGTCGACCCATTGCCCCTGGATACGCCGATGCCGGGTAATGTGATCAACGCCTGGATCAATGCACGCACTGGTGAGGGCTCGGCCGAGGGTTGTCCGGATGCGGTGCAGATGCCTTATATTCGCGGCAGCGAACCGGCCCAGGGCGCTGCCTGTGGTGCTGGCCCCGAATCCACTCCGGCTGCGCCGGTGATGGACTGGATCAAAGGCTGGCTGAACTGAACCTCGAGGATTTTTCGTGAAAAAGTGGTGGTTACCTGTACTGAGTTCCGTGGCGCTGCTGCATGGCTGCGCCAGTGTGCAACGCGGCTCGATCCCGGTGGTGGACCAGAGCCAGGCAGTGTCCAATGGTGAGCGCGTGGCGGCCAACCGCGGCAATGCCACCTACCGGCAGGCTCCGGTGGCGCAGCCGCAGGTCGCACCGGAGGAGTCCGGCGCCCAGGTGATGGTGCCCCAGGGCGGTAGCTCGCAGCCGATCACGCCCAGCGCGCCAATGAGTACCGGCCCGGGTTTTAGCACGGGGCCTGGCTTCGGCAGCAGCAGTGCGCCGGCCCAGGCCCCTGTTCCTGCCACCTCGAACGCCGGCAGTTACAGCGCCCCGAGCGCACCGTCGGGTATCCCGCGCAGCAGCGGCAGCGCTGGCGGGCTCTCTGCCGATGAGCAGTTGGACGGCCCGGTGCTCGCGCTGCTGACCACCGCCCAGCAGCAGCAGGGCGGCGGCGACCTCAACGGCGCCTCGTCGAGCCTGGAGCGCGCCCAGCGTATCGCCCCGCGCGAACCTCAGGTGCTGTTCCGCCTGGCTCAGGTACGCCTGGCCCAAGGCGATGCCGCCCAGGCCGAGCAGCTCTCGCGCCGCGCGTTGACGTATGCGGGCGGGCGCCCCGATTTGCAGGCAAGCCTCGATGAAACCATCGCCCAGGCCCGTGAGAAGCAGGGTGATGCCGCAGGCGCCGCACAGGCTCGCCAGCAAGCCCAGGCCGCGCGTTGATGGACGCCCGGCTGCCGCAGCTGGCCGACCAGTTGCTGCTCATCGAGCGTGAGCTGCGGCTGCTGGGTTGGTGGGAGGAGGTGCCGCCGGCGCCGGAACAACTGGCGAGCCAGGAGCCCTTCTGCGTGGATACCCTGGATTTTCACCAGTGGTTACAGTGGATCTTCCTGGTGCGCATGAAGCACATTCTGGAGCAGGCCCAGCCCCTGCCCAATACTTCTGGCATCCTGCCCATGGCCGAAATGGCCTGGCAGGCGCGGCCTGAAACTGCAGCCTTGCGCCAGCAACTCGAAGCCTTCGATGCCTTGATCACTCAGGGCTGATCAATTCTGGCAATTGTCGTTGATTCCTTTCTGGGTTGTAGCGATCTGGGTGTCACGATCCTGTTGCGTCATGCGCCGCACCTCACCCTCTTCGGTGGTCATGCTCAGGCGCGGGTTGTTGCGTAGCCGCGCGAGGTTCTCCCGGGCCTGTTTGCAATAGTCGTCGATCTGCCGCTGCTGGTCGTTCGCTTCGGCCTTGGCTGCCGCATCAGCCTGCCGTTGTGCGGCGTCGCCGCCGTTGCCACTGGGGCGGGCAGGCGCGGTATCTTCGCCTTCCTCGCCAGCAGGGGTAGCTGGGGCAGGGGTGTTTATCTGCACCGGTTTCGCCTGTTGGCCGGGTGGCGGCTGGGTGTCGAAATGCTGCACGCCCTGGGCATCGGTCCACTTGTAGATCTGGGCCGCACCGGCCGATGAGCTTGCCACCAAAACCGCTACCGCGATGAGTGATTTGATGCGCATAAAGGCTCCAAAAGAATTAACCTGCCAAAAATGCTATCACACCTGAAGAAAAGCCACGTACGGCTTGACTTGCCTGTGGCGATTCACAACAATCCCAAGTCCGCTGTGCAGGGGCTGCCAGAAGCAGGCCCACTCAGCAGATCATGAGGCGCATACCCGCGCCGACCTGCTTCACCCCTTAACGCGTTACCTCGCGCTGGGTGGGATAGCTCCGCAACACCATGGAGCGCTCCCGATACTTGCTCAGTCAGTAGCTGACGTAGTCGGCGACCACGGTCGCTCATGCTCTGCTTGGCAGTAAACCTATCAAGACCCGCTCGCGACGAGCGGTATTCTGGCGTTTCAGAGGTGAACAACGTGGAGCTGTTATCCGGCGGTGAGATGATCGTCCGCTTCCTGCGTGACGAAGGCGTCAAGCATATCTACGGGTACCCGGGTGGTGCTCTTCTTCATGTTTACGACGCGCTGTTCAAGGAGCCCGAGGTGTCGCACATTCTCGTGCGCCACGAGCAGGCCGCAACCCATATGGCCGACGGCTATGCCCGTGCCACCGGCAAGGCCGGCGTGGTGCTGGTGACTTCCGGCCCTGGCGCTACCAACGCCATTACCGGCATTGCAACCGCTTACATGGATTCGATTCCGATGGTGGTGCTGTCCGGGCAGGTGCCGAGCACCGTGGTAGGCACCGATGCCTTCCAGGAAACCGACATGATCGGTATCTCGCGCCCGATCGTGAAGCACAGCTTCATGATCAAGCACCCGTCGGAAATCCCCGAAGTACTCAAGAAGGCCTTCTACCTGGCCGAGTCCGGCCGCCCTGGCCCGGTCGTGGTCGATATCCCCAAGGACATGACCACCCCGGGCGAGAAGTACGAATACATCTACCCGAAAAAGGTCAAGCTGCGTTCCTATTCACCTGCCGTGCGCGGCCACTCCGGGCAGATCCGCAAGGCCAGCGAGATGTTGCTCGGTGCCAAGCGCCCGATCATCTACGCCGGTGGCGGCGTGGTGCTGGGTGGCGGCTCGGCGGCCTTGACCGAGCTTGCCCAACTGCTCGACGTGCCGGTCACCAACACCCTGATGGGCCTGGGCTCTTACCCCGGCAGTGACCGCCAGTTCGTCGGCATGCTCGGCATGCACGGCAGCTACACCGCCAACCTCAGCATGCACCATGCCGATGTGATCCTGGCCGTGGGTGCACGCTTCGATGACCGCGTGATCAACGGCGCTTCCAAGTTCTGCCCCAACGCCAAGATCATCCACATCGACATCGACCCTGCGTCGATCTCCAAGACCATCAAGGCCGACGTTCCGATCGTGGGCCCGGTCGACAGCGTGCTGGCCGAGATGGTCGCCACGCTGAAGGAGATCGGCCAGGCGCCGAACAAGGAAACCGTTGCGGCGTGGTGGAAGCAGATCGAGGAGTGGCGCGGTGACCGCGGCCTGTTCCCCTACGACAAGGGCGATGGCAGCGTCATCAAGCCGCAGACCGTGATCGAAACCCTCTGGGAAGTCACCGGCGGCGATGCGTTCGTCAGCTCCGACGTCGGCCAGCACCAGATGTTCGCTTCGCAGTACTACCGCTTCAACAAGCCCAACCGCTGGATCAACTCCGGCGGCCTGGGCACCATGGGCTTCGGTTTCCCGGCGGCCATGGGCGTGAAGCTGAACTTCCCGGATGACGACGTGGCCTGCGTCACTGGCGAAGGCAGCATCCAGATGAACATTCAGGAGCTGTCCACCTGCATGCAGTACGGCTTGCCGGTGAAGATCGTCAACCTGAACAACGGCGTGTTGGGCATGGTTCGCCAATGGCAGGACATGAACTACAGCAGCCGCCACTCGCACTCCTACATGGAATCGCTGCCCGACTTCGTCAAGCTCGCCGAGGCCTATGGCCACGTGGGCATGCGCATCACCCGGCTCGAAGACCTCAAGCCGATGATGGCCGAAGCCTTCGCCATGAAGGACCGCCTGGTGTTTCTCGACATCGCGATAGACATCAGCGAGCACGTCTATCCGATGCAGATCAAGGACGGCGCGATGCGTGACATGTGGCTGAGCAAGACGGAGCGTACCTGAGATGCGGCATATCATTTCCCTGCTGCTGGAAAACGAACCCGGTGCGCTGTCTCGCGTGGTCGGCCTGTTCTCCCAGCGCAACTACAACATCGAAAGCCTGACCGTGGCCCCGACCGAAGACCCGACCCTGTCGCGCCTGACGCTCACCACCATCGGCCACGATGAAACCATCGAACAGATCACCAAGAACCTCAACAAGCTGGTGGAGGTGGTCAAGCTGGTGGACCTGTCGGAAAGCGCGCACATCGAGCGTGAGCTGATGCTCGTCAAGATCAAGGCCACTGGCGCCCAGCGCGCCGAGGTCAAGCGCACCACGGATATCTTCCGCGGGCAGATCGTCGACGTCACCAGCAGTGTGTATACCGTGCAGCTCACCGGCACCAGCGACAAGCTCGACAGCTTCATCCAGGCGGTCGGCACCGCGTCGATCCTGGAAACCGTGCGCAGCGGCGTGACCGGCATTGCGCGCGGCGACAAGGTTCTGAGCATCTGAACTTTTTTCATTTTGCAGATGGCCGCCAGCGGCCCAGATAAAACCAGGGGTATTTCATGAAAGTTTCCTACGACAAAGACTGCGACCTGTCGATCATCCAGGGCAAGAAAGTCGCCATCATCGGCTACGGCTCGCAAGGCCATGCCCAGGCGTGCAACCTGAAAGATTCGGGCGTGGACGTCACTGTCGGCCTGCGCAAAGGCTCCCCGACCGTTGCCAAGGCCGAAGCGCATGGCCTGAAAGTCACTGACGTGGCCAGCGCTGTCGCTGCCGCCGATTTCGTCATGATCCTGACCCCGGACGAGTTCCAGGGCCGCCTGTACAAGGAAGAGGTCGAGCCGAACCTGAAGAAGGGCGCCACCCTGGCCTTCTCCCACGGCTTCTCGATCCACTACAACCAGGTCGTGCCGCGCGCTGACCTCGACGTGATCATGATCGCGCCGAAAGCCCCGGGCCACACCGTGCGCTCCGAGTTCGTCAAAGGCGGCGGCATCCCTGACCTGATCGCCGTTTACCAGGACGCTTCGGGCAACGCCAAGAACGTCGCACTGTCGTACGCCGCAGGCGTTGGCGGTGGCCGTACCGGCATCATCGAAACCACCTTCAAGGACGAGACCGAAACCGACCTGTTCGGCGAGCAGGCCGTTCTGTGCGGTGGCGCGGTCGAGCTGGTCAAGGCTGGCTTCGAAACTCTGGTCGAAGCCGGCTACGCGCCTGAAATGGCCTACTTCGAGTGCCTGCACGAGCTCAAGCTGATCGTCGACCTCATGTACGAAGGCGGCATCGCCAACATGAACTACTCGATCTCCAACAACGCCGAGTACGGTGAGTACGTCACCGGCCCTGAAGTCATCAACGCCGAATCCCGCCAGGCCATGCGCAATGCACTCAAGCGCATCCAGGACGGTGAATACGCGAAGATGTTCATCGCCGAAGGCGCTTCCAACTACCCATCGATGACTGCCCGCCGCCGCAACAATGCTGCCCACGGCATCGAAGTGATCGGTGAGCAACTGCGCTCGATGATGCCTTGGATCGCCAAGAACAAGATCGTCGACAAGAGCAAGAACTGATAGCGGTTCAGCTCCCATAAAAAAACGCGGCCCAGGCCGCGTTTTTTTATTTTGGGAATGTGCCACGGCGTCCCTTATACGGCGCCCGGCAAGCCGGCCTCCCACAGATTTCGACACAGTGGGAGTGTCGCCCGGCAAGCCGGCCTCCCACGGATTTCGACCCATTGGGCGGGTGTCACCCGACGAGCCGGCCTGCCACAGATCTAAACCAGGTGGGAGGGCGGCTTGCCGCGCGACCTGAGGGCATCAGCCCTTGTTCGCCTCCCCGGGCTGGCCTTTGGCCTGCGCAGCGGTCTCATACCACCCGCCACCCAGCGCCCGATACAGGTTCACCTCTGCACTGAGCTGCGCCAGGCGGTCGCTGATCAACGTCTGCTGCGCGCTGAACAACGAACGCTGGGCGTCGAGGAACGTCAGGTTGCTGTCTACGCCGATCCGGTAACGGCGCTCGGCCAGGCGCTGGTAGTCCTGGCTGGCCTTGACCAGGTCGTTCTGGGCCTGCATCTGGTCAGTCCAGGTCTTGCGTGCGGTGAGGCCGTCGGACACTTCCTGAAAGGCAGTCTGAATGGCCTTCTCGTAGTTGGCGACGTTGATGTCCTTCTGGATCTTCGCGTAGTCCAGGCTCGCGCGCAGCTCGCCGGCAGTGAAGATCGGCAGGCTGATCGACGGGCTGAACGCCCAGCTGCCCGAGCCGCCCTTGAACAGGCCGTCCAGCGCAGCACTGGAGGTCCCTGCGCTGGCGGTCAGGCTGATGCGCGGGAAGAACGCTGCCCGCGCAGCACCGATGCTGGCGTTGGACGCCTTGAGCGAATACTCGGCCTGGAGAATGTCCGGCCGGCGGGTGAGCAGGTCGGAGGGCAAGCCGGCCGGTACTTCGGCGAGCATGTCGCTGGCCAGCGGTTGCGGCGCTGGCAGGTTGGCCGGCAGGCCGGTACCGAGCAGCAGAACCAGCGCGTTCTCGTCCTGCGCCACAAGGCGCTGGTAGGCCGACAGGCTCGCCTTGGCGCTCTCGACCGAGGTCCGCGCCTGCGAAAGGTCCAGCGCCGACGACACACCCACTTCGTTGCTGCGGGTAGTCAGGCGCAGGCTTTCTTCATACGCGGCCAGGGTGTCCTGGGTCAGCTTGAGCAGCTCGCGGTCGGCCTGCCAGGTGAGGTAGGCATTGGCCACGCTCGCCACCAGGCTGATCTGCGTGCTGCGCCGGCCTTCTTCGCTGGCGAAGTAGGTCTGCAGGGCTTGCTGGCTCAAGCTGCGGACGCGGCCGAACAGGTCGAGCTCATAGGAACTGATGCCCAGGTTCACGTCGTACTGGCTGGAAATCCCCGCTTGGCCGGTGCGTGAGAGATCTGCCGGCGTGCGCTGGCGAGTGCCGGTGGCGTTGGCGTTGACGCCTGGGAACAGGTCAGCCCGCTGAATGCGGTACTGCGCCCGATAGGCATCGACGTTCAGCGCCGCGACACGCAGATCGCGGTTGTTGCTCAAGGCGGTCTGGATCAGCTCCCGCAACGCAGGGTCGCGGAAGAACTCACGCCAGCCTTGCTCGGCCGCAGCCTGTGCCGGTGCATTGGCCGCCGAGTAGGCCGGCCCTTGCGGGTATTGCGCGGCGACCGGGGCTTGCGGGCGCTCGTAGTCGGGGATCAGCGAGCAGCCGCTCAGCACGGCTGCGGCCACCGCCAGGGATATCAGGGACTTGCTCATTGACCAGCCTCGTCGCGGGAAGGCGCTTCATCCTGCTTCATTCGGTTGCCTTTGAAGAGGGACGAAACGGTAACGAAGAACATCGGGACCCAGAAGATCGCCAGAATCGTGGCGGTGATCATACCGCCAATTACACCGGTGCCAATGGCGTGCTGGCTGCCGGAGCCTGCGCCGGTGGAGATGGCCAGCGGCACCACGCCGAGCACGAATGCCATGGACGTCATCACGATCGGCCGCAAGCGCATGCGGCAGGCCTCCACGGCGGCCTCGAACAGGGTGCGGCCCTGCTCGTGCAGCTCCTTGGCGAATTCCACGATCAGGATCGCGTTCTTCGCCGCCAGGCCCACCGTGACCAGCAAGCCCACCTGGAAGAACACGTCATTGGAAAGCCCGCGCAAGCTGGTGGCCATCAGCGCACCGATCACGCCCAGCGGCACTACCAGAATGACCGCGATGGGGATCGACCAGCTTTCATACAGCGCCGCCAGGCACAGGAACACCACCAGGATCGACAGCGCGTACAGCATCGGTGCTTGCGAGCCGGAGAGCCGTTCCTCGTACGACAGCCCCGTCCAGGACAAGCCCACACCCTGGGGCAATTCCTTGGCCAGGCGCTCGACCTCGGCCATGGCCTGGCCCGAGCTGTAGCCAGGTGCTGGCGTACCCAGCACTTCCTCGGCCGCCACGCCGTTGTAGCGCGAAAGCTTGGGCGAACCGTAGATCCACTCGCCGCTGGAGAAGGCGGAGAACGGCACCATCTTGCCGGTGCTGTTGCGCACGTACCACTTGTCCAGGTCTTCGGGCTTCATCCGCGCTTCGGCGCGGCCTTGCACGTAGACCTTCTTCACCCGGCCACGGTCGATGAAGTCGTTGACGTAACGCGAACCGAAGGCCACCGACAGGGTGGTGTTGATGTCCGACAGCGACAGGCCCAGGGCGCTGGCGCGCTCGTCGTCGATGGTCAGGTGGTATTGCGGCTCGTCGGCAAGGCCGTTGGGGCGCACACCGGCCAGCACCTTGCTTTGCGCGGCCAGGCCGAGGAATTGGTTGCGAGCCTCCATGAGCTTTTCATGGCCCACGCCGGCCTGGTCCTGCAGGTAGAAGTCGAAACCGGTGGCGTTACCCAGCTCCAGCACCGACGGCGGCACCACGGCGAATACCATCGCATCGCGGTAGCCGAAGAAGTGCGCCTGCGCACGCTGGGCCACGCTGAACACGGTGTTGTCGCTGTCGCGCTCACCCCAGGGCTTGAGCATCACGAACGCCAGGCCCGAGCTCTGGCCGCGGCCGGCGAAGTTGAAGCCGTTGACCGTGAACACCGAGTTGACCGCCTTGCCTTCGCCCTTGTCGCCGTCGAGCAGGAAGGTACGCATGCGGTCGAGCACCGCCTGAGTGGTTTCGGCCGAACTGTTGGGCGGGGTCTGCACCTGGGTGAAGATCACGCCCTGGTCTTCGTCGGGCAGGAAGGAGGTGGGGATGCGGGTGAACAGCCACATCATGCCGGCGATGATGATCAGGTACACCACGAACGCGGGCACCTTGTGCTTGATGATCCGGCCCACGCCGCGCTCATAGCCACGCACAGTGGCATCGAAGCTGCGGTTGAACCAGCCGAAGAAGCCGCGCTTGGGCTGGCCGTGCTTCTGCTCGTCGATCGGCTTGAGCAAGGTGGCGCAAAGGGCAGGGGTGAACACCAGTGCCACGAATACCGACAGCGCCATGGCCGAGACGATGGTGATGGAGAACTGGCGATAGATCACCCCGGTGGAGCCGCCGAAGAAGGCCATCGGCAGCAGCACTGCCGAAAGCACCAGGGCGATACCCACCAGCGCACCCTGGATCTGGTCCATGGACTTGCGCGTGGCTTCCTTGGGCGATAAATGCTCCTCGGCCATCACCCGCTCGACGTTTTCCACCACCACAATGGCGTCGTCCACCAGCAGGCCGATCGCCAGGATCATGCCGAACATGGTCAGGGTGTTGATGGTGAAGCCGGCGGCCGCGAGGATACCGAAGGTACCCAGCAGCACCACCGGAACGGTCATGGTGGTGATGATGGTGGCGCGCAGGTTCTGCAGGAACAGCAGCATCACCAGAAACACCAGCACGATCGCCTCGCCCAGAGTGTGAACCACGCCGCTGATCGACTCGGTCACCACCGGGGTGGTGTCGTACGGGTAGACCGCGTCCACACCTTCAGGGAAGAACGGCTTGAGGCGTTCGATGGTGGCGCGGATCGCCTTGGCAGTGTCCAGCGCGTTGGCGCCGGTGGCCAGCTTGATCGCCAGGCCAGAGGCGGGCTTGCCGTTGAACTGCGCATCGATGCTGTAGTTTTCACCGCCCAGGCTGATGTCGGCAACGTCACGCAGGCGCACCTGCGAGCCATCGGTGTTGACCTTCAGCAGGATGTTGCCGAACTGCTCGGAGGTCTGCAGGCGGGTCTTGCCGATCATGGTGGCGTTGAACACGGTGCCCTTGACCGCCGGCAGCCCACCCAGCGAGCCGGAGGAAATCTGCACGTTCTGTGCGCTCACGGCAGTGGTCACGTCCACCGGGGTGAGCTGGAACTGGTTCAGCTTGGCCGGGTCGAGCCAGATGCGCATGGCGTACTGCGCACCGAACACCTGGAAGTCGCCCACGCCTGGGGTCCGCGAAATCTGGTCCTGGATGTTCGAAACGATGTAGTTGGACAAGTCTTCCTTGCCCAGCTTGCCGTCGGTGGACACCAGGCCGATGACCATCAGGAAGTTCTTCACCGCCTTGGTCACGCGCAGGCCCTGCTGCTGCACTTCCTGCGGCAGCAGCGGGGTGGCCAGGTTGAGCTTGTTCTGCACCTGCACCTGGGCGATATCGGGGTTGGTGCCCTGGTTGAAGGTGACGGTGATGGTCATGCTGCCGTCGGCGTTACTCTCCGAAGAGATGTAGCGCAGGTTGTCGATGCCGTTCATCTGCTGTTCGATGACCTGCACCACGGTGTCCTGCACGGTCTGCGCCGAAGCGCCCGGGTAGCTGACCTGGATAGCGATGGCCGGCGGCGCGATGGCCGGGTACTGGTTGATCGGCAGGTTGAGGATCGACAGCGTCCCCACCAACATGATCACCAGTGCCAGCACCCACGCGAAGATGGGCCTATCGATGAAAAACTTCGACATGGTTTACTCCGATTTGGCGCTGGCGTCGGCCGGGTTGGCTTTGGCTTCGTGCGGGTTCACCTGTGCGCCCGGCTTCACGTACTGCAAGCCCTCGACGATGATCTTGTCGCCAGCCTTCAGGCCGCTTTCGACCAGCACCTCGTTGCCGATGGTGCGGCTGGCCTTGAGCGGGCGCTGCTCGACCTTGTTGTCGGCAGTCACCACCATGGCGGTCGGGTTGCCTTTCAGGTCACGGCTTACGCCCACCTGCGGTGCCATGATGGCCTCCTGGGCGATGCCGGCAGGCAGCGTGGCATGCACGAACATGCCCGGCAGCAGCAGGTGGTCCGGATTCGGGAACTTGGCGCGCAGGGTCACTGAGCCGGTGGTCTCGTCGACCGACACTTCGGAAAACTCCAGCGTGCCGTCCAGCGGGTACTTGCTGCCGTCTTCGAGTTTGAGGTTCACCTTGGCCGCGTTGGCACCTGCCTTCTGTAACTGGCCGTTTTCCAGCGCGCGGCGCAGCTTGAGCATGTCGGTGTACGACTGGGTGACGTCCACGTAGATCGGGTCCAGCTGCTGGATGGTCGCAAGCGCGGTGGCCTGGCCATTGGAAACCAGCGCGCCCTCGGTCACTGCAGAACGGCCGATGCGGCCGCTGATCGGCGCCAGCACCTTGGTGTAGCGCAGGTTGATCTGCGCGTTTTTCACCGTCGCCTCTGCCTGCATCTGCTGGGCGCGTGCCGTGTCGTATTCCTGCCGGCTCACGGCCTGTTCATCGATCAACTGGCGATAGCGCCCGGTCAGCGAGCGGTACTGCTCGACGCTGGCCTGGGCACTGGAAAGGGCTGCCTCGTAGGTCGACGGATCGATCTGATACAACTGCTGCCCGGCCTTGATCTCAGAGCCCTCGGTGAACAGGCGTTTGAGGATGATCCCATCGACCTGCGGGCGCACCTCGGCGGCCCGGAACGCGCTGGTGCGCCCGGGCAGCTCGTTGGAGAGGCTTACGGTTTTGGGTTGCAGGGTCACGACCCCCACCTGGGGAACCTGGGCAGCCGGGGCGGCGGCTTGTTCCTTGTTGCAGCCACTGAGCAGCGTGGCCAGGGCTATGGCGGATACCAAAGCGGGAACGGCTGGCTTGAATTGCATGGAAATCCTCGGGGGCGTGTACGCGCAAGACGCTCAAGAGTGGAAAGACGGCAGAAAGTCTGTTGCTAGATATGTAGCTTGCTATCGAATATACTTACATTCGCGACTGTTTGTAAACAGCCTTCGCCTAATGAATCCGGCCCTCTGCAACGGGCCATAGCCACGCCGGGCACTGCTAACGATAACCAGCCCGGCTTCTGCGCACGGCGCCTTGCAAGGCTCGCCGCGCGATGTACCGTCGAGGTTGCCCTGCCATGGTTCGCCGCACCAAAGAAGAAGCCCTGGAAACCCGCCAGCAGATACTCCAGGCTGCTGAAAAGGCCTTTTACGAAAAGGGCATGGCGCATACCACGCTGAACGATATCGCCGTGCTCGCGGGCGTTACGCGTGGCGCGATCTACTGGCATTTCAGCAACAAGGCCGATCTGGTGCAGGCCATGTTCGACAGCCTGAGCGAGCCGCTCGACGAACTGGCCAGCGCTGCTGAAAACGAGGACGAACTCGACCCGCTGGGCTGCATGCACCAACTGCTGGTTAAATTGTTTCGGCAGATTGCAACAGACCCGAAAACCCGACGCATCAACGAAATCCTCTTCCATAAGTGTGAATTCACCGACGAGATGTGTGACCTGCGCCAGCAGCGTGTGCAGATCAGCGCCGAGTGCAAGGTGCGCATCGAGCGTTCACTGCATAACGCCGTGCAGCGCGGCCAACTGCCGGCCGACCTCGATACCCGCCACGCATCGCTGGCCATGCATGCCTATATCGACGGCCATATCGGCCAATGGCTTTTGTTACCAGACAGCCAGCCCTTGGCAGAAAACGCCGTGCGTATCGTCGATGGCCTGATGGACATGCTCAGGCTGAGCCCGGCCATGCGCCACGGGCAACACATTCAACAGGCCAATACTATCCCGCCATTACCTTAATGAGCGGTTAAATAAAAGTTTACCGCCGCCTCAGCGGCCCCGCAGTTGCCGGTCGGGCAACGCCAGCGCCGCAGCAAGGCCCAGCAGGGCGACTGCCGCACTGGCGAACAGCAGGTGTTGGAAAACCCCTTGCAGTTGCAGGCGCAGCGCGTCCCGCGCGGGGCCTTGAGCTGCATTCAGCGCATCGAGCAGCAGGTTGCCAGTGCCTTCGCCCAGAGCCTCTGCCGCCCCGCCCAGATGCGCGGCGTGCAGCAACGCCAGCAGCAGCGCCGACATGCATGCCACACCCACAGCCCCGCCGAGTGATCGGAAGAGGTTGGTGGTGCTGGTAGATACGCCGATGTCCTTGACCTGCGCGGCATTCTGCGCGCCCACCAGTGAGGTAGGGAACTGCAACCCGCAGGCTATCCCCGTGCCCACCATGAACAGCGTGCTTAGTACAGCGGCCTGAGGTGGGGTGAACGCAAGGCCCAGGATCATCAGCGGCATCAGCACAGCGCCTGCCAGGATCACCGGCTTGAAGCGCCCACTGCGAGCCGTATGGCGGCCTCCGAAAAATGCCCCCAGCGGCAGCCCCATGGCCAGCGGCAGCATGTGCAGCGCGGCGCTGTCGGCGCCGGCCCCGGCCACCACCTGGTAGCGTAAAGGCATCAACATGGTGAGCGAAATGGCCTGGAAGGCCGTGCAGAACACCGTGCACCAGCACAGCACCGCAGAGCGTTCGGCGAACAGGTGAAGTGGCAGCAGCGGCTCATGGAAACGCCGCTCATGCCAGATGAACAGTACAAGGGCCAGCACCGAAAGCCCGAGCAAAGTGAGCGTTGCAGACTCGGTGGTGTGGGCGCCCTGGCCAATCATAGTGATGGCGAGCAACAAAGAAGCCAGCCCGATGATCATCAACGCTGCCCCGCCGTAGTCGACCTGCGCCTTGCGCTGTGGCGTGCTGAGCCCCGCCAGTGTGCGGCGCATGTACAGCCAGCCGAAAATGCCCAGCGGCAGGTTGATCCAGAACACCCCACGCCACGACCAGTATTGAGTGAGGTAACCGCCTGCGACCGGGCCGATGACACTGGCCGCTGCATACATGCTGCTGAAGTACCCCTGATAGCGCCCGCGCTCGCGGGGCGGCACCACATCACCAATGATTGCCTGGCTCACCGAGACCATGCCGCCCGCGCCTATGCCCTGAACGACGCGGGCGAGCACCAGCTGCTCCATGCTTTGCGCAAGGCCGCAGAACAACGAAGCCAGAATGAACAGCCCGGTGCCGAAGAGGATCATCCGGCGGCGCCCGTACAGGTCGCCAAGCTTGCCGTAGATGGGCGTTGCGACGGTCATCGCGACCATATAGCCGGCGATCACCCATGCCAGCAGTCCCAGATTGCTGAACTGCGCCGAAATAGCCGGCATCGACACGGCCACGATGGTCTGATCCAGCGCACCCAGAAAGATGGCGAGCATCAGCGCCGTGAGAATCGAGCGCAAAGCAGGGGCGTGGGTATCGGTCACGGTAAGGCTGCGCTCGGCGGGGCGGGCGGCCAGTCTATCCGATAGCCTGCTAACGTTCCACGCGGCCTAGCGATGGGTCATCGCATGGCGCTGAACGACGCCGATTGCGGCACGCACTGGGCATAGGCGCAGCTCGCGCCATTCGGGCCCTGCATCCGCATCTGTTCAGCTCGCCACGCGGCGCCGGCATACAGTGCCATCAGGGCCGCGATCGAGACGGCTGCAACGCATTTTCTTGTGATTGTGTGCATCTGACGTACCTCCCAGGCCAATATCCAAAGGCACTGGCCGTTGACTTGACTCGTCAATAGGAAGCGTAGCCACGGCTGAGTCGGCGGCATATACCGTTGTGGCTCAATGCCACTCTTTGATAAGGACCGCAGGCATATGCGCGCGCACTCGAATCACATAAAAATATTGGTTTGAGTGCAAAATAATGTAATGGATTACGTTGCTGGCCATATGAAATCATTCAACTTTCAAACAGCTGTTTGGTGCCAATAGACCTATGAGAAGTGTGGAGTAAGTTGTTCTACAAAATTCGGCTTTCCGAACGTGTAGATGGGAGATATTCGGCATTTCGATCAAAATTTCCTCTGTAATCAGCGTCCCGCGTGTATCTAGATGTTTCACAGTATTGAGAATTTTCCTTTCACTGCTCAATGGCACATCACTTGCAAACTTTCAGTAACAACTTTCCGATAGCCTCCCACACTCTTGGATGTGCGCGGGTAAAGTTGCCCAACTGTGGTGCATAGCCTGGAAGGAATGCGAAGTGATGCGCAAAAAAATACAAAAAGATGATGCGTGGTTGAACAAGGTCCATCCTTCCCTGTCATTCGGGGCAACCCCCTCCCCGGACGGTGGCCCGCCCGTAGAACGCAATCCAGCAGGCGCCAGGCGCGCCTGATCGCTCCATGCACATGAAGAGGCGACTCGCCCGGGCAAAGGCCTGCGACGCAGCAGTCGCTGCTGAGAAAACCTCAAGCAAAAAGGTTCATTCATGACACCTATCAGCATTGGCTTGCAAAACGAGGTGGCCGCTCACGGCCCGATGGATGGCGAGGTGGGCCTGCGCTTCGGCCCCTTCCTGCTTTACCCGCAACAGCAGGTGCTACTGCGGGACAACCAGCCCGTGGCACTGGGCAGCCGCGCATTGAGCCTGTTGGCAGCGCTGGCGACACGGCCGGGAGAACTGGTCGAGAAAAACGAGCTGCTGGCGCTGGTATGGCCACGCGCAGTGGTGGAGGAGTGCAACCTGCGCGCCCAGGTCGTAGCCCTGCGTCGGGCGCTGGGCGAGAGTGACGAGTTCAGCTATATCGTCACCGTGCCGGGGCGCGGCTATCGCTTCGTCGCCCCCGTGCATAACGCTTTGCCCGCCGCCCCACCGGCAGCGCTGCCGGCAGTGGCCGCGGCGCTGCCGAATGTGGCCACCCGGGTGATCGGCCGCGAAGGCGCGCTTCAAGCGCTGCGTGAGCAACTGCAACGGCGCCGTTTCGTCACCCTGATCGGCCCCGGGGGCGGCGGCAAGACCACGGCGGTGCTGGCGGTGGCCAACCAGGTCGCGCCGGGCTTCGAGCTGGGCGTGGCATTCGTTGACCTGGCGGCGGCGGTCAGCCGCCAGCAGGTGCAGGGCATGCTCGCCAACGCATTGGGCGTCAGTGCACTGGGCGACCATCCGCTGCGCCAGCTCGGCCCGTCCGAAGGCCGGTTTCTGCTGGTGCTGGATAACTGCGAGCACGTGCTCGACGACCTGGCCGAAGCCATCGAGACCTTGCTCAATCAGGGGCCGCAATACCGCGTGCTGGTGGCCAGCCGTGAGCCTTTGCACGCGCAGGGCGAGTACCTGCAAGCCCTTGGCCCGCTGGCAATGCCGCCGGCCGGCGAGCGGCTGACCCCGGCCCAGGCGCTGGCCTGGCCTGCCGTTGAGCTGTTCATCAAGCGCGTTGCCACCCACGACCCGGATTTCGTGCTGCAAGCCGCCGACATCGAGGCAGTGTGCTCGATCTGCCGCAAGCTCGACGGAAACGCCCTGGCCCTGGAGATCGCTGCCGCCCGTGTGCGTACCTTTGGTGTACGCGAGCTGGTGAGCCTGCTCGACAGCAGCTTCCGCCTGCAGATGACCGGCCGGCGCACCGGGCTCGCTCGCCACCGCACCTTGAGCGCCACCCTGGATTGGACCTACGGCATGCTCAGCGCCCCTGAGCAGGCGCTGCTTCGCCAGCTCTCAGTGCTAAGCCCTGGCTTCAGCCTGGAAGCCGCCGGTGCGGTTGCCGACAGCGGCAGCCACGATCTGGCGCCTCTGCTGGAAAGCCTGGTGGGCAAATCCCTGCTCGGCGCCTTCGAGCACAGCCATGGCAAACGCTACAGCCTGCTCGAAACCACCCGGCTGTATGCCCACTACAAACTCGAAGAGGCGGGCGAAGCCGCGCGCATCGGCCTGCGCCACGCGCAATACATGCTCCAGCGCCTCGGCGAGGCACTGGCCTGCCTCGACCGTTTGAGCCCCGGCAAATGGCTGGGTTGTTACGGGCCTGAGATCGACAACGTGCGCAATGCCCTGCAGTGGGCGTTCGCCGAGCAGGGTGATGGGCTGCTAGGCATCGAGCTCACCCTGCACAGCGCACCCTTGTGGCTGCGCCTGTCGCTGTTGGGCGAATGCCAGGGCTGGATCGAGCGCGGCCTGCTCGCGGCGAGCCTGGCAACCGGCGCCCGGCCCAAGGCGATGGTGTTGCAAACGTTCCGTGCCAGCATCCTGACCCTCACTCATGGCGGTGGCGCGGCGGTGCGCGAAGCCTGGCAGGCGGTGCTGGATGACGCCACTGCCCTGGGCGACAGCCAGCATCAGCTGCGCGCGCTGTGGGGCCTGTGGAACGACCGGGTCTGCTGCAACGACCCGGCGGCGGCCGTTGCGCTGGCCGACCAGTACGGCGCACTCAGCCAGCGTGAACAGGCGCTCGACCGGCAGTTGGTGGCCCGCCGCATGCAAGCGGTGCCGCGCTTCTACCTGGGTGACTTGGCCGGCGCACGCCAGGCCATCGGCGAAGCCCTCAGTTCGCACTTCGCCCCGCGCTCGCACATCATCGACCTGCACTTCGACCAGCGCCTCGCCGCACGCGCCCTTAAAGCCTTGATTCAACTGATCGAAGGCAACGGCGAGCAAGCCCAGGCCACCGTCGAGCAACTGGTGGGCGACGCCGTGAGCCTCAACCACCCGGCGACCTTGTGGTATTGCCTGTGCTACAGCGCGCTGCCGGTCAGCCTGATGCGTGGCCATGTCAGCACCGCGCGGCACTACCTGCGGCAGATGCAAAGCAGCATTGCCAGCCAGGAACTGCCGCTGTGGTGGCGCCATACCCAGTGTTTCGAATGCGTGGTAAGCCTGCGCGAACAGCACAGCGAAGCCATGCTGACGCGCCTGGGTGAGCTGCTGGCCACCTTGCGTGAGCAGCACAGCACGCCGCTGTACAGCCTGTTCGCCTGCGAATACGCGCAGGCACTGGGCGCCCAAGGCTTGCCGCAATGGGGCCTGGATGCGTTGGAACAGGCGCTTGAGCAAGTGCAGGCGCGTGGCGAAAACTGGTACCTGGCCGAGCTTTTGCGCGCCAAGGCGGCGCTGGTGCTGCAAGCCCAAGGTGGTGTGGCGATGGCCGAGGCCCAGGCACTGCTGGCGCAAGCTAAGGCCGTGGCGCAAAGCCAGGGCGCACGCTTCTGGGAGCAGCGGGTGTGGTCGCTGGCGACCCGCGGTGACGCCTTGCCGCCGTTGGGCATCGCAGCCCACTGAGGGTCAGATCAGGCGCGCGGCGACGAGAATGTCGGCCACCGCCTGGAAGGTGTGTTCCGGCACCGGCTCACCGGCGACAGTGCGGCGGGCGATTTCGGCCGCCAGCACCGGTGCGTGAACCTGCGGCACGCCCAGTGCCGCAGCCTGCTCCAGCATGGCGGGGCCTTCTTCCGGAGCTGCGCGGCACACCACCACCGGCACTGGCGTGTCGCCCCGCACATAGCGGATGCCGATCAGCCAGCCGCCCTCGCTGCCCAGCAGGATCGAAGCCTGGCCGATGCCGGTGCGGCCGCTGGTAGCGCCCATCTCCTGGCGCTGCCGATTGCGTGCGCGCTTGATCAGCGGGTCGCCGTCCTGGTCCTTGCGCTCCCGTTTTTGCTCGGAGTGGGTCATCTTCATGTCGCGGTTGAACAGCCAGCGCTGCATCAGCACGTCGACGCCGCCCAGCAGCAGGAAGGCCGCGATCACCGTGAACATCAGCGGCTTGAGCACCAGGTAGAAGGTCGACTCGATGCAGCCCGGGCCGCAGCGTGACGATTCCATCAGCGCTTGCAGCGCGCCGCGGCCGATCACGTAGAACGCCACCGCCAGGCCGCCGACCTTGACCAGCCCCTTGAGAAACTCCACCAGGTTGCGCATGGCGAAGATCCGCTTGAAGCCCTCGGCCGGGTTGATGCGCTTGAACTCGGGCTTGATCGGCTCGCCGGAAAACACAAAGCCCTGCATGGTGGTCACGTTGGTCAGCACCACCGCGCCTACCGTCACCGCCACCACCGGCAGGGTCAGGCTCAGCAACAGGCTTTCGGCGGTCGCAAGCACCTGTGGCCACACCTGGGCGAACGGCTGCACGTAGATCTGCGCGGTCAGCTCCAGCAGCGCGCTCACCTGCGCCCGGGCGCGCGGTTCCACCACCGAAATGCACAAGGTACACAGCAGGATCACCACGCCTGAGACCATGTCCTGGCTTTTGGCGACCTGGCCCTTTTCGCGCGCTTCCTTGAGCTTTTTCTTGGTTGCCGGCTGGGATTTCTCTTCGCTGGTATCAGCCATGCTCAGCCCTCGCCGGCCAGGGTTTTCAGAAACTCGACGGTGGCGCGGAATTCACCGAGCTGGTCGAGCATCACCGGTATGAGGAAGGCGATGTACACCACCATCAGCAGGGTGAAGAACAGGTTCTTCACCGGCAGCGAGAGGTCGAAGATGTGGAAGTTCGAGGCCATGCGCGAGAGGTAGGCCAGCATCAGGTCTGTGGCCAGCAGCGCGATCACCAGCGGCGCGACCATCAACACCCCCACGTGCATCACCTGGTCGAGAATCGACAGCACCGCGGTGAGCGCATGCTCGGCGAAGATCGGCGTGAAGGCCATGGCCGGCCACAGCTGGTAGCTGTGGTAGTAGCCGTCGACCATCAGGATGAACCCGCCGGACATGAAAAACAGCGCCACGATGGTCACCACCAGCAACGTGGCCATCACCCCCGACTCGTTCGAGCCCAGCGGGTCCACAAGCTGCGCCATGGTCGAGCCGCGCTGCAGGTCGACCAGCTCGCCGGCCACTTCGGCGGCCCAGAACGGGATGCCGAACAGCAGCCCCACCAGCACGCCGATGAGCATTTCCTTGATCAGCAGGCCGGCGATGAAAATGCTGCCGTGCTCGCTCAAGGCGGTGAAGCCTTCGTAGATCGGAAAGAACATCGGCACCGAGATCGCCACCGCCACACAGGCGCGCAGCATTCCGGTCAGGCCCAGCCGGTTGAAGGCCGGCGTCACCAGCACCAGCCCCGTGGCGCGGGCGCAGGCCAGAGCCGCAGAGCTGATCACCGGGTAGGCGACCTCGACGAAGGCGGTAGCGAACGCTGTGTCCATCGGCTCAGCGCGTCCACATCGGGAAGTTGTCCAGCACCTGGCCGCCCAGCTCCATGATCTGCCCGGCCAGCAACGGCCCGACGAACACCACCACCAGCAGCACCGCCACCAGTTTCACCACCTGCGGCAGGGTCTGGTCCTGGATCTGCGTGAGCGCCTGCAACAGGCCCACGCTCAGGCCGACGATGATCGCCACCCCCAGCGCTGGCGCCGACAGCAACAGCACGGTCATCAGCGCCTGTTTCATCGATGAGAGAAAGACATCCTGGCCCATGGCTTCACCCGTAACTCAGAATCAGCCCGTGCATCAGCCGCGACCAGCCGCTGAGTGACACGAACAGGAAGATTTTCAACGGTATCGAGATCAAGGTCGGTGACACCATCGACATGCCCATGGCCATCAGCACGTTGGACACCAGCAGGTCCACCACCAGAAACGGAATGTAAAGCAGAAAGCCGATCTCGAAGGCGCGGGTGAGTTCGGAGCTGACGAATGCCGGGATCAGCACCACCAGGTCGTCGTCGCGCAGCTCGGCGCGCGCCTCAGGCGACCACACGGTTTCGGTCGCCTGCATGAAGAACCCGCGCTCGCTCTCGTTGGCAAAACGCGACAGATGCGCCTGCAACGGTGGGCGCAGCGCGCTGCCGAGTTCTTCGAGCTGCTGGGCGTTCTCGAACTTCAGCTCTCGGCCCTGCACCTGGCGGTACATGTCGCCGATCAACGGGGTGGTTACGTATACCGAGAGGATCAGTGCGATGCCGTAGAGCACCAGGTTCGGCGGGGTCTGCTGCACGCCCAGGGCGTTGCGGATCAGGAACAGGACCACGGAGATCTTCAGAAAGCCGGTGAGGGTGACCACTGCCAGCGGGATCAGGCCGATGGTGGCAACGACCAGAATGATCTCGATCAGGTTGGGCTGGTAGCCACTCATAGGCTGGCAAAGCTCAGCACGCGAACGCCCAGGCCCTCGCCGATGCGGACCAGTTGGCCCTGGCCGATGCGCCGGCCGTTGACCACCAGTTCCACGCCGTCCTCGGCGCGGCTTTCCAGCGCCAGCACGCTGCCTTCGCCCAGCTCGCGCAGTTGCCCCAAGGTGAGGTCAAGGCGCCCGACCTGGCAGGTCAGGGTCAAATCCAGCTCATCGAGCGCGGCGTCCGGGCCGGCCAGTGCAGGGGTATCGCTCATGGGTGTCTCCATACCAGGGGTCAAGGCGCCGGCGAGCCGCCAGCGCGTGTCGTCGCGTTCAACAGGGGCGCTGCGGCCGGCGCAATGCAGCGCCGGCTGGGTGTGGTCGAGCATCACCACATCGCCTGTGCGCAGGCTGCGCAACTCGGCGAGGGTCAGGCGCGTATGGGCAGCATTCACATGGGCTGGCAAAGCCAGGCCCGGCATTTGCGCGCGATGGGCGGGCCAGTGGGCGTCGATGGCGGTGGTCAACAGCCGGGCCGCACCCTGGCTCAGGTGCAACACCAAGGCCGCGCCGGGGCCTTCGCCCAGCGTCAGTTGCCAGTGCAGGCGCAGCCAGGTGTCGAACGGGTGCGCTGAAGTGACCTGGCACGCCTGCCCGATGATCGCTTCCAGCGGCTCGATCAGCGGCAACAGCGCTGCTTCCAGCAGCAGCTCGCCGGCCGCGTCCTCGGCCTTGGGCAGTGCATCGAGCCAGGCGCTGGGCAGCTCGGCGATCAGCGGGTATTCACCCAGGCTCAGTTGAACGGCCGAAAGCGGCCCTGGCTCACCGGCACGGGCCTCCAGGCACAGCGGCTCGCCGCGCCATTGCCCGTGCCAGGGCACCCGGCGCCGGTGCAGGCTGGCCAGCACCGGCACATCGGCCGGTGCCAGCTGTTCCAGGCCATGCAACGGCAGTGGCAGGGTGGGCGGGCTGCAGGTCATGGGCGCACCTGCGGGCCGGGCAGTTCATCGTTGTCTTCGCGCCGCTCCTGCTCGAGCAGGTCGCGGCGCTGGCGGCGCTCCACCAGCAGGTCACAAGCCTCGAGCTGGCGCTGGCGGGCCAGGCGTTGCTGGCGCAGGGCGTCTTCTTCGCGCAGGTGAAAATCCAGGTGCTGATGCGCGGCATCCACCTCGCCGGTCAGGGCTTCATCGCTTTGAGCCAATGCCTCGAGCTGTTCCTGAGCGGCTTGCCAGGCCCCGACCGACAGGCCCTCGCTGAAGCGCCCGAACACTTGCTCGGCGCGAGTTGCCAGGGCAGCGCGGTGGTCGTGCAGGCGCTGCTGCGCCTCGCTCAGTTGCGCATCGGCCTGCTCGCGCTGCTGGCGTTGGCCGGCCAGTTCCCGGGTGGCGCGCTCTTCACGCAGGGCGCGCAGTTGTTGCAGCTGGTTCAGTTGCCTTGCGTTCATGCCAATACCTTGCGCAGGTGCTGCTGGGTTTGCGCAGCGTTTGAGGGTTCGTGGGCGCCCTGGCGCAGGAACGCCTCGATGGCGTCGGCGCGGGCTAGCGCCTGGTCGGCGAGCGGGTCGCTGCCGGCGGCGTATTCGCCCACGCGCACGAGCATTTCGATGGCTTCATGGCGCGCCATCAGCTCGCGCACGCGGCGCGCCATGTCCAGGTGTTCGTTGGGCACAACGTGGTCCATCAGGCGGCTGCGGCTGCGCAGTACGTCGACGGCAGGGAAATGGTTGCGCTGCGCCAGCTCCGGGCTGAGCACGATGTGCCCATCTAGGATCGAGCGGGTTTCCTCGGCGACGGGGTCGTTGGCCACATCCCCTTCGGTGAGCACCGTGTACAGCGCGGTGATGCTGCCGGTGGCGCCGGGGCCGGCACGTTCGAGCAGGCGCGGCAGGGCGGAGAAGAACGACGGCGGATAGCCGCGCCGGGTCGGCGGTTCACCCACTGCCAGGCCCAGTTCGCGCTGGGCACGGGCGAAGCGGGTGAGGCTGTCCATCAGCAGCAGCACATGCTTGCCCTGGTCGCGGTGGTATTCGGCCACGGCGGTGGCGACGAACGCTGCGCGCACCCGTTCGGCCGCCGGGCGGTCGGAGGTGGCCACCACTGCCACGCTGCGCGCGCGGGCTTCGCGGCCCAATTGCACATCCAGCAGTTCGCGCACTTCGCGGCCGCGCTCGCCGATCAGGCCGATCACGATCACCTCGGCGTCGGTGTGGCGCACGATGCTGGCCAGCAGTGACGATTTGCCCACCCCCGGCTCGCCGAAAATGCCCATGCGCTGGCCACGCGCGAGGGTCAGCAGGCCGTCGATGGCGCGCACGCCCAGGGTCATCGGCTGCTCGATCAACTGGCGGCTGAACGGGGCGGGCGGCTCGGCGTGCAGCGGGTAGCGCTCGAGCGCCGCCACCGGTGCATCGCCGTCGAGCCATTCGCCCATGGGGCTGATCACCCGGCCCAGTTGCGCCTGGCCCACCGGCACACCAAGGGCCTGGCCGGTGGCAGTGATCAAGGTGCGGCTGGAGAGGCCCTGCATGTCGCCGATGGGCGACAGGATCGCCTCGTCGTCCTCGAAACCGATGACCTCGGCCGCCAGCGTGCGGCCGCTGACCGGGTCGGACAAATGGCACAGCTCGCCAATGCTCACGCCGGCGACACTGGCGCGCAGCAGCACCCCGCGCAGGCTGCGCAGTGTGCCGCGCATTGGCCGGGGGCGGGCGGCCTCAAGGCGTGCCTGAAGGCGGCTGAAGGTGGCGTCCAAAGCGGTGCTCATGGCGTGCCCTCATCGTTGGCGAACGGCAGCAGCGCGCGGCGCAGTTGCGCCAGTTGCTCCTGCACGCCCAGCTCCACGGCGCCCTGGGCACTGGAGAGGCGCGCCTGGCCGGCGGTGAGTTGTTCGTCGGCCTCCACGTTCACCGCCAGGCCCGCCAGCGCTTCGCGGCTGCTGTCGACGGCATCGCGGGGTACGAACAGGGTCAGGGCCTGGTCCTGGCGAAAGCTGCCCAGTGCGGTGCGGGTCAGCGCTCGCAGGCGCTGCGGCTCGGGCAGTTCGCCGACCAGCTGGCGGGCGATGGCCAGTGCCAGGTCAGCCAGCGCGCCTTCCTGGCTGGCCAGCCATCGGTCGTGAGCCAGTTGTTGTTCGAGCATGGCCTGCGCCATCTGCGCGCGGCCTTGTGCAAGCCCTTGCTCCAGGCCTTCACGGCGAGCCTGCTGGCGCCAGAGCTCGGCGCTCTGGCGCATCTGGTCGGCTTCCCGGCGGGCGGCGTCGATAAAGGCAAAGCCGTCGATCCATTGCTCGGCCTGTTCGGCACGCAGGATGCGCGCGGCCGGGCGGGTGGGCAGCTCACTCATGCTGCGTGCTCCTCAAGGCTGTGCAACGCTGCGGCGGCGGCCTCGACGATCGCCAGGTTCACCGGTGGGCGTGCGGGCTGCGCGGCTGGCAGGCTCAGGCGCAGCGCCAGCCAGCGTTGCAACGGCGCCGGCTGCGCTTGTGCCCAGGCGGCCACGCAAGCCGCGCCGTCCTGGTCGATCGCCTGCACGAGCGCGGCAGGCTCGCGCAGCAGGTCGGCGGCACCGGCCAGCTCGCGGTGCGCCAGGGCCTGGCTGTACAGCTCGCTGCCCAGTGCCTGGCGCAGGGTTTGCTGAGCCGGGGCGCGCACCTCGCGGGCCAGGGTCGCTGCGTGCCAGATGGCACCGCACAGCCTGGGCAAGCGGCTGAACGCCAGCGGGCTGAGCTCCAGCACGCTCATCGCCGTGGCGTCGGGTGCGGTGATTTCGCTCAGTGGCTGCAACTGGTGGCGCGCCAGCAACAGGGCAAGCAGGCGCATGCGAAAGCGCGGTTGCGCCAGCACCTGCTCGCGCAGCTCGGGCGGCGCATCGCCCAGGCAGGCAGCCAGGTGGCGCGGCGCGACGAAACTCAGCGGCGCTTGTACAAATCGCTCCCAGCGGCTCATTCGGCCTCCTTGAGCGCCCAGGTGCGGGTGGCCTGGTGGCGTTTGTAGCGCTGCCAGCCCAGCGCGCCGAGGGCGGCCAGTGCAATGGCCACCAACGCACCCAGCAACCAGCGCGACAGCCCGGCGCCGCTGGCGGCTCCGGCCTGAGGCGCCATCGGGGCGTTCACCCGCGCCTCCACGGCGGTGATCGACACGCCGTCATAGGAAAGCCCGGAGATACCGTTGGCCACCAGCGTCTTGATCTTGGGCAGCAGCGCGGCGATGTCGGTGCCAGGCTCGTAGCGCACCAGCACCGAGGCGGAGGAGGGTGAAATCACCCGCTTGAGCAGGTCGTTGTCCGGCAGCACCACGTGCACCCGCGCCGAGACAATGCCGTCGATCTGCGACACGCTGTGCGACAGTTCCTCGCTCAGCGCGTAGACCATCTGCGCGCGCTCCTGCACCGGCGAGCTCACCAGCCCGTTGCTTTTGAACACCTCGCCCATGTTGGCGAACTTCTCGCCCGGCAGCCCTGCGTTGTCGAGCACCGCCATAGCCTCGGCGAAGCGGCTCTCGTCCACCAGCACGCTCATCTGGCCGTTGTCCTGCACCTTGCGCGAGGCCTGGATGCCTTCGCGCAGCAGGGCGGCGACCATGCTGTTGGCCTCGCGCTCGCTCAGGTTGCTGTACAGCGTGGTGTCGCAGGCGGCGAGCAGGCTTGCGAACACCAGAACGAGCATCAGGCGGGCGAATTTCATCGTGTCATTGACCTTTGAGCAGGGTGTTGGCGGAGCCGGAAATCTGCGTGGCGCCGCGCACCACCATCTGCGTTTCGATGGAGTAGTCGAACATCTTGCCCAGCGAATGCACGAGCTGGTCGACCTGGGCGGTGCCGGCCTTTTGCGCGGCGTTATTGCCGGCGTCGACGTTGCTGGCCAGTTGCACGGGCGGATTGGCATTGGGCGTGCCGGCCGCCGGAGTGCCCGCAGCGAGCGCATCAGCCCGCGCATTGAACAGGTGCGAGCGGTCCATGAAGCTGTCCAGCCGGTTCATCAGGCTTTCGCCGATCTGATGGGGGCTGGCGCCTTCGGGCATGCCCTTGGCGGTGCTTGCCATGTGTTCGAACAGGCTCTGCTGAGCCTGGGTACCTCCCGGCGGCAAGGCCGCCGTGGTCGGTGCAAGGTTTGCGCTCATCAGGCAGCCTCTTACTCGTCGTCGTCGCTGGACATCGCTTCGTTCAGGATTTCCTGGGCTTTGGGCATGATGATGAACTGCCCGCCAATCACGATGCCCTGGTTGATCAGCTCGTCGGTGAGCTGCTGTTCGGTCATCCCGCTGGAGCTGTCGACGGCGGCGTCGAACTTGGTTTGCGGGTTGCTTTCGTTGCTGGCGCCGGTGGCGTCGGTCGGGGTTACGGCCATGATTGCTGCTCCTTGTTGCCAGTGAATGAACAGGGGTTAGTCGGGGTTCACTTCGCTCACGCTGTTGCCGCGAAACACGCGCACGCCGTGGCTGCGCGGGGCGCTGGCCACTTGCGTGGGGCGGCGCTGCTGGTCGATGTGCTGCTGCACCAGCGCAAGATATGGGGGCGGGCCTGAAACCAGCAGCTCGTCGCCGCTCTCGCTCAGGCGCATGGCCAGGCGCTCGCCGTACACGTCCAGGCCTGCCAGGTAGCCGCGCAGCTCATCGAGGCGCGCTTCGCCGGGGCGGAACAGGCGGCTGGCGACTTCGTCGGCGCCGCTGACATACAGCACGTTGCCGTCGAAATACCAGGTCAGGTTGTTGACGGCGCACAGGTTCTGCAGGAAGTCGCCGGCCTGGGTGCCACGCACCACACCGCGGGACTTGCCGCGCACCTTGTCGGAAAACACCACGGTCAGCTTCAGTTGCTGGGCGAAGGCGTCCATGGCGCTGCGCAGGTCCTGTTCCACCAGTACGTAGGGGTAGGGCGCGCTGAACCACTGCGGGTCGTCGCCTTCGGCCGCCTGAGCGCCACCGGCCAGCAGCAGCGCCAGTGCACCGAACAACCACCCGGCAACAGGCTGTAACAAGGCCTGTGGCAGGCTGCGTAACCGGTTAGACTCGCCGCACACGCCTGAAGAGACCTGCACATGCCGCATCGCTTCGTTCCCCTTCTGTTGGCCAGCCTGTTGCTGGGTGCCTGCGCCTCCCAAACGCCTTCCGATCCCGCCTACGCGCGCTACCTGCGTCTGGGCGACGACCTCGCCAGCCGTGGCGACCCGGTCAGCGCCGCGTCGCTCTACGACAAGGCCACGCAGCTGCCCGGTGCGGGCCTGGACGCCTGGCTCAAGCTCGGCCAGGCGCGGCTGGCGGCGCAGGATGCCAGCGGTGCCGAACGCGCCTACCAGCAGGCCCTGAACGACGCGCCGGAGAACGCCGATGCGCTGTTGGGCCTGGGCACCGCGCAATTGCGCCAGGGCCGCTACGACCGCGCCGTCATCACCCTCACGCAAGCGGCCGACCGCGGTAACCAGCCGCAGGCCTGGAGCCGCCTTGGCGTCGCTCAGGTGCTGCGTGGGCAGACCGGCCCGGCGCAGGCAGCCTTCGAGAAAGCCCGCGCGCTGCAACCGCAGAGCCTGGACACCCAGTGCAACCTGGCCTTGGCCCAGGCGCTTGGCGGCCAGGCCGATGCCGCCATGCAGACCATCCGCGCCGTGGCTCAGTCGCCCCGCGTGCTGCCACGCCATCAGCGCAACGCGCTGCTGGTCGCCGTGCTCGCCGGCCGCGAAAGCGCTGTGAACGAGCTCAGCCTCGATCAGTTGCCCGCTGGCCAGCGCCAGGCGCTGATCGAGCAAGCCCGGCAGATCAAGGCGCTCGGCGACCCCGCCGCCCAGGCGCGGGCCATGGGCCTGGTGGAATAACTTCATAGGAGCGGCCATCACTGCGCCCCTCCGTTCTGCGCTGCGGCTTGCTGTTCCTTGAGCCGGCGGCGCAGCTCTTCGCGGTCATAACCATCGATGTACACCTGCGCAGCGCGCCCCACCGGTGCGGCCATGGTCTGCCCGCTGATGCGGCCGCGTTCCAGGTCCTGGCGCTGCTCGACCATCTGCAACAGCACCAGGCTGTTGGCGCAGCCGGGTGCAAGCTTGGCCTGGTAATCCTCATCCAGCCCGAACTCGTCGGGCGTGGCCGGCGCCAGGCACTGCACCGGCACCAGGCCGCTGCGGCCGTTGGCGTCGGTGAAGCGCTGGTAGTCCGGCGACCAGTGCGCTGGTTCCAGGTGGGTCTGGCAACCGCTCAGGGCCAGGGCGGCAAAGGGCAGGGCAATTCGCAGGCGCATGGCGTGGCCCTCAGTTCAGGTAGAAGCCGAAGGCGCCGCCGCTGCGCGGCCCGGCCTGGGCAGTGGTGTTGCCGGGCTGGGCGTCCAGCGGCGTTGCCGCCACCCGCTCGCGCACAGGCTCCACCAGGTAAGGGGTGATGAGAATCACCAGCTCCGTCTCGTTGCGCTGGAAGCGCTTGGAGCGAAACAGGTTGCCGAGGATCGCCATGTCACCCAGCGCCGGCACCTTGTCCACGTCCGTGTTGTTTTCACGCTGGAACAGCCCAGCGATGGCGAAGGTCTGGCCGCTGCCCACTTCCACGCGGGTGTCGGCGCGGCGCACGCGGAAGGCCGGCACGGTGATGCCGTTTGCCAGGGTGCCGTTCTGGGCGCTGATGCTGCTCACTTCCGGGCGCACTTGCAGGGCGATGCGGCCGTTGGGCAGCAGGGTAGGGTTGAACAGCAGCGACACGCCATAAGGCTTGTATTCGATACCCACGGTGTCGCGGTTCACCGGGATCGGCACCGGCACCTCGCCGCCTGCGAGGAAGCTGGCGGTCTGGCCGGTCATGGCGGTGATGTTCGGCTCGGCAAGTACTTCGAGCACGCCGTTGCTTTGCAGGGCATCGAGCACCGCGTCGATGTTCACGTTGCCGCTGGCAAGGCCCGCGCCGATGGTGTTGGTGGCGCCAGCGACCTTCGCCGCGGAAGCCAGCGGGCCGCCGGTGAGCAGGCCGAAGGAGAACGTGCCGTTGTTGAACAGCGCGTTCCAGTTCACGCCGTAGCTGAGCAGTTGCGAGCGCGAGACTTCAGCGAAGCGCACACGGATGTTCACCTGCGCCGAGCCCGGCAGCGTGGTGGTGTTCAGCGCAGGCTGCAGGTTCTGCCCTTCAACGCTGAGCAGCGCGTTGAGGTCGGTGGCTTCGGCCACATCACCCAGCTGTCCGCGCGCCACCATGCGGTTGCCGGCCGCCGTCACTTGCGCATTGCTGCCCGGGTGCAGGCGTGACAGCGGCGCGCTCACGCCCGATGTGCTGGTGCCCACCGAAAGTGCCATGTTGGCCATTTCGTTACCGTCGTCGCCCAAGGCAATCAGGCTGGTGCTGCCGGGGGCCTTGCCGAACAGGTAGATCACACCCGGCGAGACCACTTGCAGGTCGGCGACATTGGGGTCGGCCACCAGCACCGACTCCACCGGCCGGCTGAAATGCAGGATCCGCCCTTGCCCGGAGGTGAGCTCCAGGGTGCCGCGTGCGCCAGGCGCCAGCGTTTCGGCCTGAGCCGTCAGCGCCAGCAGCAGGGTGGTTGCGCCGAACAGCCAGCGCGAGACAGCATGAGTTGCAGGTCGGATCATGAAGCGTTCGCCAGTGTGTTGGGCGCGGTGCCGGCGGACACCGCGCGGGGTGATTTCGCTGAGGCTGATGTTGGCCACCGCTTGCAGGTTGTATTCGCCGGCAAGATCCCGGAACGACAGCACCGGCAACGGCACCTCGCCGCGCATGCACAGCCGGCGCACGCTGCGGCGCAGTTCCGGGTGCACCAGCAGCACGGTGCGGTCGTCTTCGGGCAGGCGCTGCCAGGCGTGGCGCAACTGGGTGAGCAGGCTGCGGGCGAGTTCGTCGGGCAGGCTTTCGCCGGCCTTTTCCTGGCGGCGCAGGGCCGAGCGCATCTGGCCTTCCAGGCCCTGGGCGAGCACGAAGGCGCTGATCACCCGCTGGCTGTTGGCGTACTGATGGCTGATCTGCCGCGACAGCGCTGCGCGCAGGTGCTCGGCCAGGCGCCCGGCATCCTGTTCGCGGGCGCCCCATTCCACCATCGCCTCCAGCAGCGCGCGCAGGTTGCGCACCGATACGCCTTCGGCCACCAGCGAACGCAGGGTCTCGGCCAGGCGTTGCAGTGGCACGTGGCGCAGCACTTCCTTGATCAGTTCGCCGTAGCTGCCTTCCAGGCGTTCAAGCATCTGGCGGGTTTCCTGGATGCCGAGGAAATCTGCGGCATAGCGGCGCAGCGTGCGTTCCAGCAGGCCGCGCAACACTTCATCGGTGTGCAGATAGGCGACGCCGGCCTGTTGCAGGGCTTGTTCGTGATGGCGCGGCAACCATTGGCCGTCGCGCTGGCTGAGCGGGGAGGGCGCCGCAGTCGGCTCCAGCTCCAGCAGTTGCGCGTGCACCGGGTCGTCGCGCAGCAGCAATTGGGCCAGCGGCAGCGTGCCTTCGCTGACCGGCACACCTTCGAGCTCCACCACATAGCGGTCGGCCGGCGAGGTGCGGTCCAGGTACAGCTCTGGCACCGGCATCTCCAGGCCCAGCTCGGCGCGCAGGTCGTGGCAGAGGGTTTCGATGCGCTGGCGCAGCAGTTGCTCCGGCGCCTGCTCGGCGATGCCGCTGCCCAGGCACAGCAGCACGCGGGCATCCAGCGGCTTGGTCTGCGGTTCGTTGACCAGCTCGGCGTTCAGCGGTTGCGGCTCTTCGGCCGGCGCGGCCTCGGCCATGGCCTGGGCTTGCTGCGCGCGCTGTTGCTTGCGCCACATCAGGAACGCGCAGGCGCCCAGCGCCCCGCCCAGGCCGATGAACACCAGCGCCGGGAAGCCCGGCAGCAGGCTCACGCCGAGCAGGATCGCGGCGGTCAGGCCCAGGGCGCGGTGGCTGTTGCCCAACTGGCTGATGATCTCGCTGCCCAGGTCGCGCGGCGAGCCTGCGCTGTTGACCCGAGTGACCACCGTGCCGGCGGCGACCGAGATCAACAGCGCCGGGATCTGCGCAATCAGGCCGTCACCAACGGTGAGCAGCGAATAGGTGTGCACCGCGTCCGCGAAGCCCATGTTGCGCTCGACCATGCCGATCATCATGCCGCCCAGCAGGTTGACCGCCAGGATCACCAGGCTGGCGATGGCATCGCCCTTGACGAACTTCATGGCGCCGTCCATCGCACCGAACATCTGGCTCTCGCGCTCCAGGCGCGAGCGGCGCCGGCGCGCTTCGGCCTGGTCGATGTCGCCGTTGCGCAGGTCGTTGTCGATGCTCATCTGCTTGCCGGGCATGGCGTCGAGGGTGAAGCGCGCGGCCACTTCGGCGACCCGCTCGGCGCCCTTGGTGATGACCACGAACTGCGCCACGGTAATGATGAGGAACACCACCAGGCCCACCACCACTTGGCCTGCGATCACGAAGTCGCCGAAGGCTTTCACGATGTGGCCGGCGTCGCCGTGCAGCAGGATCAGGCGCGTGGTGGTGATCGACAGTGCCAGGCGGAACAGCGTGGTCAGCAGGATCAGCGGCGGCAGCGCCGAGAACTCCACCGAGTGCACGATGTAGAACGCCACCACCAGCACCAGGATGCTCAGGCCGATGTTCAGGCCGATCAGCACATCCACCAGCGCCGTGGGCAGCGGGATGATCATCATCACGATGGCCATCAGCATGAACGCGACGATGATCACATCGGTGCGCTGGGCCGCGAGGCGGGCCACAGCGTTGAGGCGGTTCAAGGCGGTCATGGGCGATGTTTCCGCTGGGCAAGGTAGGTTTTGAAGCAGGCGCGGGCCTGCTCGCTGTCACCACCGCGCCACAGCGCCCGGGCGCGCAGCAGGTGGTCCTCGGGGTCGTTGCCGCCCAGCGCTTGCAAGCGGTCCAGGGCGTTGAGCGCACGCGTAGCATCGCCGCTGTCGGTGAACGCCAGTGCCAGGTTGCGCAGCAGCGTGCGGTCGGTCGGCATCATGTGCGCGGCGATCAGCAGCATCACCAGCGCGCGTTGCGGCTGGCCGGCGCGCCGATACAGCTCGCCCATGCCACGCAGCAGGTCACGGCTGTCGCGGTCCAGGCGGCTCATGCCTTGGCCTCGCTGCGTTGCTGTTGCAGGTGCTCGCGCATGTGAATTTCCTCGCGAATCATGTCTTCGGCCAGGGTGCGAACGTCAGGGTCCAGTTCCAGGCGCGGCAGCACCTCGTCGAGGATGTGGCCCAGCAGCTCCATCGAGCGCGGGGCGGCGAACAGGGCGGGGTCGAGCGCCTCCAGCTCGCTGGCGTCGTCCACGTTCTGGCGCAGCACCTTGCGTGCAGCGGCACGGCGGCCGCCCAGCAGGGCATCGAAACGTGCGCCCTGGCGCGGGCTGACCGGTTGAACACCCTCGACACCCTGTGGCTTTTGCGGGCCTTCACTGGCAGGCGGCAACGGCGGCCGCGGGTCGATCCTCATAGGGTGAAGGTGAAACGTTCATCGCCGCGCACCAGCACGATCTGGTTGGCCTCGATGCGTTCGAGCACCCAGCGATCATCCAGCGCTGAACCGGGGTAGAGGCGTTTGCCACTGCCGTCGATCACGTACGGGTTGGGGCCTGCCCACACGGCCTGGAAGCGTACGCGCGGGGTGTCGCTTGCAGCGTGCTGAGTGACGTCGCCGCGCAGGCCCAGCTGTGGGCCGAAGCGGCTGTCGAAGCCTTGTTGCACGCTGTTCCAGCGCGCCTTTTGTGCGGGCATGAAGTTGCCATGGGCGATCACCTGGTGGTCGCCGGTTTCACTGCTGATGCTGCTCAAGCCTGCCTGGCGCAGTTGTTCATCGAGCCAGGCTTTCGCCTGGGCGGGCGTCGCTGGCGGGGTTACTGCCTGCGGTGCGGATGCGGCCTGGGCGGGTGCCGCTTGCTGTGCCGGCTGGCGCAGGGCAAAGGCCGACACGCACACCAGCAGCAATGCCAGCGCCACCAGCCAGTGCGGCTGCCAGCGAGTGGCGGGGCGCGGGGCGACGGCCTGGGGCGCATGCAGCTTCAGCTCCGCCTGCCCCATGCGCAGGCGCAGGGGCAGCCGCGCGCGATGGCCGTGGCCTTGCTGAAGTGTCCACGGGCTCTGGCCCGGCGTGTTGATTTCGACACTGCCGCCCACCGCTTCGAGCGTGAGCTGGTTGCCTTCTGGCCGGATGCGCAAATGCAGCGGCGCGACGGCCGGGTCGTGCAGCACCAGGTCGGCGGCTTCGCCGCTGCCAAGCTGGTACAGGTCGCGGTCCAGCGCCAGGGAAACGCCCTGGTGCAGGCCGGCTGTGATGTCGAGCACCGTAGTGCCCGGGCTCGCTGCCGTGAAACGCGGCAGCCGAGCGGAAGAAGTCAGGGCTGTCATGGTCGCCATACCACCGTTCTATCCGCAAAGGGTTACAGCTGGTGGCGCGAAACGCCTGGTGTGCGGGGCGGCTTGCGCCGCCCGCACGGTGCATCAGTTCTGCGGACGCTGTTTGGTCGCGTCGAGCTCGGCCTTCTTGGCGGTCGAGATCTCGGTGATCTTCGCGGACTTCTCGATGGCCATGTTGAAGGTGGCTTCCATCTTGGCGATGGCGGCGTCAGAGTTGCCCGAGCTTACTGGTGGGGTATCAGCCATGATGTTTCTCCTAGCAAGGTAGAGGGTTCGGATCGGTCGCCTCAGCCGCGATGAGCGAGCTGAAACTTGTTGCACACCGCAGTCAGTGCCTGATGAAGCCGAAGGCCTGCGCTGCACGATTCAAATACTACGCAGGGGTGTTTGTCGCGGGCTGTGAAATGTTGTGAAAAGTTTAGGAAGGTTGCGAAATGGCGGGTTGTTTGAATAAAAATAAATTTCAACCCGTTGATTTATCGATGGTTAATCGATAAGCCAAATTATGGGCGTCGAATTCATGTCGCAAACTGTTGTTGCCTGGAGTTCATTGTTGGCGTCGCTGTGAAACCTTGTGAAAACACACTCGAAAAACTGTTATTTAAAACTTTCGCTGTTATGTTGCTTGACAGGCATTTTGTCATAAAAGCCAACTTTCCCTCGGTAAGGGTCGGCCCGGTGGCGCGCTGATCTGCGAGGGTTTGCGCCCCGTCATTGAGGAGAGCGAGCACTATGTCCACCAGCCCGGTCAATCAGGTCCCCGATTCGAAACTGCCCAAGAGCAACCCGCTGTCGTTCATCAAGGTGCTCGAAAGCCGCCAGCGCAGCACGGCCAGCTACCGGCCCGCCGCCGTCGACGAAAAGGCCCCGGGCCTGGGTGATTTTTCCGAGATCGAGAAGCCCGGCCAGGCCGGTGCCGACACCATTCGCTACGTCACCAAGGACGGCGACCATGTGATCGTCTCCAAGTCCACCACCCCCGAACTGTTCAAGCGCCTGGAGGCGATCCAGGGCCAGGTGGCGGGCGTGAACCAGAGCCTGAAGGATGGCTATGCATTGGCGGCAAGCGACGCCAAAGCCCCTGAGAGCATCAGCGAGAGGCTCATCGGCCCGCCGGGCGAGGTAGGCGAGGGGCTGATCCGTTATGTCGACGCCGACGGCAAGAAGGTCATCGTGTCGGAGCAGGACAACCCTGAGCTGTTCAAGCAACTGAGCGAAGATTTCAAAGCCCTCTCCGGGATCAATGCCAGCGAAAAAGACGGCTACGTGCGTGCCGGCGCTGACGCCAAGGCACCGGACAAGCTCACCGACATCCGTTTCGTCGGGCCTGAGGATGAAGCGGGCCCGGGGCTGATCCGTTTCGAGACCCAGGATGGCAAGAAGGTGGTGGTGTCCAAGCGGGACAACCCGACGCTGTTCGAATTCGCGCTCAACGCCCGCGAGCAGATTCAGGGCAAGGACAAGAGCCGTGATGACGGCTACCGCGTTGCCGGCGACAACGAAACCTGGCCTCCTTTCGGCGGCACGACCATCGGCCCGCCCGACGAGATGGGCCCGAACCTGATCCGCTATGAGCATAATGGCGAAAAGGTGGTGGTCGCCCGCGAAGACAACCCCAAGCTTTTCGATCACCTGGCTGGCATGTACAGGGTGATGACCGACCCGGACAAGAAGAGCGCCGTGGAAGGCGCGCTCAACGGCGGGGCGGTGCTGGACGATGCCAATTCACCGTTGCCGGGCTTGAACGACATCACCGACTTCTCCTGGCAGGTGGGCGAAGAGGGCAGCGTGCTCAGCTACAAGACCCAGGACGGCAAGCAGCATGTGGTCAGCAAGGACGTGGCGCCCGAGCAGTTCAAGCAGGTGGAGAAGGTGCGCGAGACCTGGGCCAAGATCCACGACAGCGAAGCGCAGGGCTACAAGCTCGCCGGGCCGAATGATTTCGTGAAAAACCAGGACATGACCTTTGGCTCGCCTGACGAGCTGGGCGACGGCCTGATCCGCTATCAGAACGATGACGGCAAGTTCATCGTTTCCAAGGACATCAGCCCGCAGCTTTACGAGGATGTGCTGGCTCGGTGGACCGGCGCTACCGAAGGTGAGGTCGACAACACCCGCAGCTCGCACAAATTGCCGCCTGAGAAAGAGGTGGACGTGCTCAACCTGGGCACCGGCGAGCACGCCGACCCTAAGGACCCCAAGTCGCCGGAGCTCAGCGTCAGCGAGCTGGCCACCCAGAAGCTGATCGAGGATTACCGCAAAGGCGTGGAAGACGGCTCGATCGCCAAGGACGACCCGCGCGCCAAGCTGGTGCGTGCCCTCGAGGCTCAGGCCGCTTATTCCAACGGCCACGGCATCACTGGCTACACCGAAGACCAAGGCGCGTTCGGCGGCACCTGGCGTGAATTCAGCGACGGGCAAACCCAGCTGACCAGCGCCGACATGCACGACATCATCGACGGGCCCAAGCTCAAGGAAACGATCGGCAAGCTGTTCTCCGACCCGACCATCGCCAAGGACTACAAGGACCGCATGAACGCGGCGATCGACAAGATCCCCAACAAGGACGAGGTCAAGAAAAAGCTGCAAGACATGGTGGGCGAGCACCGAGACGACTACGTCGCCTACCTCAACGATCTGAAGAAGCAGGGCAAGGTCACCGAAGCTCAGGAAGACCTTTCCAACACGCTGACGTCGCTGTCGATGTTCGACCCGGACGCCGCCACCAAGGCCGCCCAGGACATCCAGGCCGATGGCCTGACCGTCGACCTCAACGAGTTGATCGCCGATCCGAGCAAGATCAGCGAAGACAACAAGGAGCTGGCGACCAAGGACCTGTTCGGCCTGCTCAAGAGTGTGCTCAAGGGGGAGCTGCTCGACCTGCCGCGGCGCACCCAGGAAACCATCGAGAAATTCCTCGAAGAGGGCTTCAAGGACAAGAGAACCACTTCAGCGGTGAGCAAGGCGCTCGAAGAGCTGGGCGAAGCCTACAAGACCAACGGCAGCATCTCCGAGGCCGACATCAAGACCGCGCTGTCCAAGTCCTATGTGCCCATCGCCGATCGCGGCAAGCTGGGCGAGGTGTTCAGCGCCCTGAATACCAAGGGCATTCTGGGTTCGATGGGCGCCGGGGTGTCGCTGTTCTCGGGTATCTATCAGCTTGTGGGCAACGGCGGGAAGCTGGCCGAAACCGACCTGCAACGCCTGTCGATCGCCAAGGACTTTCTCAGCTTCGCCGGTGCCGGCAGCCATTTCGTACGGCTGGGTGACAAGGTGGCCGAGCTGGTGGGCAAAGGCGGCATGGTGGATTTCCTCGGGCTGGACAAGACCCTGCCTGAAATCTGGGGCAAGGGTGGCTCGTCGCCGATGGTCGATGTGCGTGATCCCAAGATCTCTGCGGAGATGAAGACCAAGATCAGCAGTGCACTGGACATCACCCCCGACATCTCGACCATCCTCGGCGATGGCAAAGGCACGTTTGCGGACGCTGCGAAAATCCAGGGCAGCATCACCGAGCGGCTTGACGATACGGTCAAGCTCGGGGCTGGCAAGGCCGCGAAAATCGCCGGTTCAGTCATCAAGGTGCTGGGGCCGGCGACCGACATCGCCGGCGGGTTCGCCGACATCGTGCTGGGTGCGTTCACCATCAAGAGCGGCATAGAAACCAACGACGCACTGGCCAAGGCCCAGGGCGGCCTGCAGATCGCGGCCGGGGCCTTCGGTGCGTCGGCCGGCGTGCTCGGTGGCGCGGCGCTCATTGGCGCAGGCTCCGCCGCGGCGCTTGCCGGCCCGTTCTTTCTGGTGGGTGTGGCGCTGGCGGTGGTGGGCGGGATCATCGGTTACTTCGTCGACCACAACAAAAAGCAGAAGGCCACCGAGAAGGAAAACGACTGGTACCGCGACCTGGCTGCCGATGGCCTGCTGCAGGACAACTGGGGCGACAAGGTCGAATACGCCCACTACTCGATCTACCACTACGGTGGCCGAGAGGCGCCGGAAGACGACAGCCTGTTCCGCTTCCAGCAAAACGAATGGCAGCACTTCGACGAAACGCCGCAGGAAAACGGCTCCTCGGCCAACCGCCTGGATGAATCCCGGCACAAGGATGAAAACGGCATCGTTGGCTACAACACCAACGGCACGGCGATGAAGGAGTACGGCAAAGCGTTCTACGAGAAGAACAAGGAGACGCTGGACTACATCCATTCGCGCTGGGACGACTGGAACGGCTCGGACAAGATCGTCAGCGACAAGGACCTGCGCAAGATTGCCGCCGGCAGCGATGAGAAGGAGAAGAAAGCCGCGCAGTTCCTGCTCGACAACAAAGGCTTCTTCGACATGCTCGATACGTTCTGGAAGCGTGATGGTGCTGACGGCAAGCTGAGCACGGACGACCTGGAGGCTTACTTGAAGCTGGTCGGGGGGATGGAGATCAAGGAAGGCGACAGTGTGTTCTTCGATTCCGAATACACCGATGGGAAGAAGTTCGGAGAGTAGCGCCGGATTGTTCTGAAGATCGCCTGTCGCCCGTTGCACGGCGCCCGGCGAGCCGGCCTCCCACTGCATGTTCCGAGTTTGCGGTTTCACATTTGGTAGGAGTTCACTGGTGGGAGTTCACACCGGTGGGAGGGCGGCTTGCCGCGCGACGAGCGCCGTGCACGGGCGCAGTGCAACGGCCCAACCCTCATTCCCCGCCGGCACGCAACCGGGCCAGGTCCCTGGACGGTGGCGCGCCGTACTGGCGGCTGTACTCGCGGCTGAACTGGGACGGGCTTTCATAGCCCACCCGGTAACACGCCGCAGCAGCTTCCAACCCTTCGTTGAACATCAACCGGCGGGCTTCCTGCAAGCGCAGCTGCTTTTGATACTGCAGCGGGCTCAGGTTGGTCACCGCCTTGAAACGGTGGTGCAAGGTCGACACGCTCAGGTTCACCCGGCGTGCCAGGTCATCAATGCGCAGCGGCTGGTGAAAATGCCCGTTGAGCCAATCCACTGCCTGGCTCACCCGGTGGGTCTGGCTGTTGCACAGGGCGATTTCATACAGCCGATGGCCCTGTTTGCCGCGCAGCAGGCGGTAGAGAATCTCGCGCCGAATCAGCGGCGCAAGCATCGGGATATCGCGCGGGGTATCAGCCAGCCGTACCAGGCGCAGCAGTGCATCGAGCAGCGTCGCCTCCAGCGGCTCGACGTACAGCCCGCGCTCGGCAGGGCGTGTGGGCACGCCTTGCGGGCCGGCGTCGGCGATCAACTGGGTAATTTCGGCCGGGTCGATGTCCAGCCGCACCAGCAGGCTCGGGTCTTCGGGGGTCGCGTTGAGCAATCGCCCGCTGACTGGCATCGCCACCGACACCACCAGGTAATGCAGCGGGTCGTACACATAGCGCTCATCGCCCAGATACACCTCCTTGCTGCCATGTGCGAACACGCACAGCGCAGGCTGGGCGATGGTGGCCGCCGAAGGCCGGCAATGCTCGTAACGGGTCAGGTGCAGGTCGGGCACCGCGCAGGGGCAGCACACATGGCCTTCGGGCGTGCTGTGGGTGTGGCGGCGGATCAGCCCGGCCAGTTCCTGGCGCTGGGCTTCGAGATGGCTAGCGGGGGAGGGCATGGCACGCTCCGGAAGAGGCCGATGGCCGGGCCAACGATGGAGCAAAAGGTAGCTATAGGCAAACGAGGGGTGGTAGGCCATTCCTGCGAAATGCTTGCCCGATTCTGCCTTGTGCCGCTGCGATGGGTCTTTTTCGGCTGTGCTTGCGACAGGCAGTGCACCACCTGGCAGATGGTTAAATGGGTCGTCGTGCAGAATCGGGCAAGCCACAGGCAGGATCGGGATAACGCACCGTTAACCCGGCCAGTATTCTCTATGGCTGTCAGAGTTTTCCGAAGGTCTACCAGGGAGAAACGCCATGACTTCACTTCCCGCCGTCAGCCACTGTGTGTTCATCCGCGCCCGCCGCGGCCGCAGCGATGCACTGGGCGAATGCCTGGGCCACCTGGCCAGCCGTACCCTCAAGGTGCCGGGTTGCCTGCACTGCGCGGCGCAAAGAGCGCTGCACGAAGAAGACACGTGGCTGCTCAGCGCTCAATGGGCCAGCGAAGAGGCGTCCAGCGCCTGGGTGCAGGCGCCGGGCGCAGATTGCTTCAGCCTGCTCGCCCGTGATGGGCTGATCACCCACATCGATGTGCAGACCTTCGGCCAGGCCGTGCGCGCAGCCCCCGAGTTGCGCCGCGCCGGTTGATCAAGCCTGCGGGCGCCTCATCTCGAAGCGTTCACCCAGGCGGAAATAATCGGCAGGCCCGCCGCCACGCAAGATGGGCTCGGCCGCCGCAGTGTCGTACACCCCTTCCTTTATCAGTGCCTTGGCGATATGCACCGCCACCACTTCACCCAGCACTATCCAGTTGGGCAGCAAGGCGCCCGCCGCTGTTTGCATCTGAATGATCTGGCTCACCTTGCATTCGAAGGCCACCGGGCTTTCCTGCACCCGTGGCGCTTTCACCTGCCGCGACGCGGCTGGGGTCAGGCCGGCCAGTTCGAACTCGCTGACCTTTGGCTCGACCGGCGCACTGCTTTGGTTCATCTGCTGGGCCAGCGCCCAGGTCGACAGGTTCCAGACGAACTCCCCGCTGCGCTCGATGTTGGTGAGGCTGTCCTTGCGCCCCAGGCTGCTGAAGCCAATGATCGGCGGGCTGTCGGCGAAGGCATTGAAGAAACTGTAGGGCGCCAGGTTCAGTACCCCTTCCGGGCTGCAGGACGACACCCAGCCAATCGGCCGTGGGGCAATGATCGCCTTGAAGGGGTCGTGCGCCAGGCCGTGGCCTGTGGCTGTTTCGTAATAGTGCATCGCATCGCTCATGGCGCGCTCCTGTCATTGAATAGAGGCAGTTTGCCATAGCTCGTAACTGCATGTTGCGCAAAACCCCGGCCCCCGGATAAGGTGGCCCGCGTCTCGTTCAGCCTGGAGAACCCATGGGCGGCCCGGTGTTTCCCTGGCGCAATGACAACCGCTTCGAGCTACTGGTCGATGGCCCGCGCTTCTTCCCATGCATGCTGGATGCCATTGAGTCTGCGGCCGACCAGGTCGACCTCGAGCTGTACCTGGTAGAGGCGGGCAGTTGCGCCGACGCGGTGGTGCAGGCGCTGTGCGATGCCGCCGAGCGAGGCGTTTCGGTACGCTGCCTGTTCGACGGTTATGGCAGCCTCAAGCTGGGCCGGGCACTGGTCCAGCGGCTGCAAAGCGCTGGCGTGCAATTGCGCCACTACAATCCGGTGCGCTGGCACCGCGGCCTGCGCAACCTCTACCGCGATCATCGCAAGCTGTTGCTGGTCGACCAGCGGCTGGCGGTGGTCGGCGGTACGGGGTGACCGATGAATTCTGGCAGCCCGGCCAGCAAAGCAGCGAATGGCACGAAGTGATGGTGGCCATCGAGGGCCCGCTGGTGGCGGACTGGCAGGCCCTGTTCGACCGCCAGTGGCGCGCCAACCTGCGCCGCACCGAATGGCGGCCACCCACGCACTTCGGCCTGCCCCGTTTGCCACGCCTGCCCGAGGGCGACGATCATCAGGGTGAGGGCCGTGTCGCCTACGCCGACGCCCGCCAGCACCGCGACATTCTGCAGTCGCTCAAACGTGCCCTGCGCACCGGGCAGCGCCGCATCTGGCTGGCCACACCGTACTTTCTGCCGACCTGGTCGGTACGCCGCGCGCTGCGCCGCGCCGCCAGCCAGGGCGTGGACGTGCGCCTGCTGCTCACCGGCCCGCGCACCGACCACCCCTCTGTGCGTTACGCCGGCCATCGTTACTACCCGCGCCTGCTGCGCGCTGGGGTCAAGATCTTCGAGTACCAGCCGTGCTTTCTGCATTTGAAGATGGTGCTGGTGGACGATTGGGTGAGTGTCGGCTCCTGCAATTTCGACCACTGGAACCTGCGCTTCAACCTCGAAGCCAACCTCGAGGCCATCGACCCGGCGCTCACTGCCGCCGTGCAGGCAAGCTTTCAGGTGGATTTTGCCGAAAGCCGGCTGGTGACCCTGGCCGACTGGAAACGCCGGCCGCTGTGGCGGCGGGTGCAGCAGCGGATCTGGGGGTGGGTGGATCGAGTGGTGGCCAATGCCCTCGACAGGCGGAATTGATGGTGCCGCAAGCCGGGCCGCGCGATTGCTGTAGAATCGCGGCCATTGAGCCCCGTGCGTAGACGTTATCGGGCACCTTGGCGGGTAATGGAGCTTCGATGAAAATTGATTATCTGAGGGTGGAGGGGTTCAAGAGTATCGCCGAGGCGGTGCTTCGTGATATCGAACCTTTCACCGCATTTGCCGGCGCCAATGGCGCCGGCAAGAGTAATCTGGTCGACGCTTTGGCTTTCTTCGGCGCGGTGGTCAAGCGCGGAGCATCTCAGGCGATTCGGGATTTTGGGGGTTTCAACCAGATTCACTGCTTCAAACATCGCAAGACCAAGCGTACTACCGCTCGATTCAAGCTTCGGATCTCGCTTCAGGGCGTGCAATGCGTTTACAGCCTGGCTGTGGCGAATATGCACCTCGCTCCGGAGGTGACGGAGCACTTGGCCGTTGATGGCCTCACGCTTATCGAACGAGAGGTCAGTACCCAGCCGCGCATCCTCTTTCCTGACAGTTCAACTCCGAGCGTGCTGCCTAACTACAGCCCCGACATGACAGCGCTGATGCTGCAAAGTCACTTGGAGCTTTACCAGTGGCTGACCAACATATCCGTTTACCGATTCGATCCACTTCAGGCCAAGCGGCCTAACGCTTCGACAGTGGATGCAACGTTGCTCTCCACTGATGGCAGCAACGTGGCTGCCCTTCTTTCGGTCATGGAGAAGAACGCCGCTCACCGGGACCAGATTCTTGAATGGATCGAGTTGATCGTTCCCGGCATGAAATCCGTCTCGACTCAGAAACAACGGCTCGACAGCACGACAGTGCTTACCTTCGAAGAGCAGGGCACAAAAACTCGTTTTCCCGCTCAACTCATTTCCGACGGTACTGTTTATGCGCTGTGCATCATGGCGGCATTGCTCAGCCGATCCAGCAAAAGTGGTCTCACCATCATCGAGGAGCCTGAGCGAGGGGTGCATCCCAAGGCCATTGGCGAACTGGTGCAGTTGATGCGAGAAAACGCATCGCTCGAGCATCCAGTGCTGATTACCACGCACAGTGAATCCATCGTTCGCAACCTTGATCTCGAAGAGCTGCTGCTGGTGAGCAAGCCCGACGGTCGCACTTCCATCAAACGGGCTTCTATGGCAGGGGCCAGCACAGAGGATATTCCGCTGGATACGGCATGGTTGACCAACATGCTCGATGGGGGCTTGCCGTGGTAGGCGTCGGCTTCATCGTTGAAGGTGATAGTGAAAAGATTGTGGTCGAGGCTGGCGCTTTTCGTGATCTTCTCGCTGTCAACGGCCTGGAACTGATAAGCCCCGTACTCAATGCCAAAGGTGGGGGAAATCTGTTGCCTCGCAATATCGGCGCTTTTTTGGGACGGCTCGAAGCCGCGAAAGCGTAGTACATCTTCGTCCTCACTGATCTCGAAGACGAAGTTTCGGTGCAACGCGTTCGGGAACGTATCGAGCATGAGCGTGTGACTGCGATCTTCGTTGCCGCTAAAGCACTTGAGGCCTGGTTCCTGGCGGATACCGCCGCAATGTCAATCTGGCTGGAGACCGCCGAGTTCTTCGAAGCGCAGCCCGAGCTTACCCCACTAAAACCCTGGGATCGGTTGAAAGACGTAGCCCAACTGCACGGCGCCCGCGGCCCGGGCAACAAGACGGCGTTCGCCAAGCGCATGGTCAACCACTACGGCTTCGACATCAGAAACGCCGCGGCACATCCTGGCTGCGCCAGTGCAAAGGAATTGGTCGACGCCGTGCAATCGATGTTGGCTGGCGCAACTCGCTGAAGCCGGGGCAATGGCCAATGCCCTCGACAGGCGGAATTAAACCTGCCGGCTGATCAGCCGATAGTGATGGCGTTATGGCACAAGAAATGCCTAGAACTGCCAACACCGGCCAGCCAAGGAATCGCCCAGTGAGCATCATGCCCCGCAAGATCATTACCCGCCTGTCGTTGGGGATGCTGTTCATCGTGCTGATCACCGCCGTGGCGATCTATGCGGTGATGGTGCTTTCCGGCGAGCCCAAACTGATCCAGACCAATACCGAACGTGCCGAGCAGTCGGCCGCTGCGATTGCCGGGCAGTTGTCCATCGAGCTGGGCGAGGTCGAGGGCCGCGTCGTGTCCATGGCCCGCCTCGGGGGTTCGCTGCCCAAGGACCCTGAGCTGATCAAGGCCAGCCTGGGGCCGATCATCGATTCGCTCAGCGCGACCTCCATTGCCGGCGGCGGTTTGTGGCCTGAGGCCGGGGCATTGACGCCAGGCGTCGACCTGCGCAGCTTCTACTGGGCGCGCAGCGGCCAGACGCTGGGGTATTCGGAGGAGTACAACGCACCCGGCACCGAGGCCTACCAGACTGCGGACTGGTACCTGCAGGGCAAGGCTTCCGACGCAAGCCGTTGTGGCTGGTCGGATGCTTACCTGGATCCGGTGAGCAAGATCCTGATGACCACCTGCACCGTGCCCTATCAACGTGAAGGGCGCTTTGCCGGCGTGGCGACCATCGACATGACCCTCTCGGGCCTGGCCGATTTTCTCAAGGCCAACGGCAACGTTACCGGAGGCTACGCTTTCGCGCTGGACCGCTCCGGCAAGGTACTTTACTTCCCAGGCCAGCCTGCGGCGGATGACAAGGCGCTCACCCAGCGACTGCCGTGGTTCGCTGCCGTTACCGATTGGCGCGGCCAGCCCAAGGCGGGCACCACCACCTTCCCGGTACCTCAGGAAGCCCAGTTGGGCGAATCAGCCTACGTGAGCCTGACCCGCATCCCGTCCACCGGTTGGGTGATCGGCCTGGTAACACCGCAGACGCAAATGACAGCCGTGGCCAAGCGCCTGACCCTGAACATCCTCAGCATTCTGCTGCCGTTGCTGCTGGTGGTGTTCGGCCTGGCGTGGCTTGCCGGGCGCGCGATCCTGCGCCAGATCGGTGAAACCACTGAGCAGATCGACCGCCTCAGCCAGGGCGGCAGCAGCGGTGAAAAGCTCGAGGTGCTGCGTGACGATGAGATCGGTGCGCTGCGCCACTCGGTGAACCGCTACGCCGGCACCCTGCGCGACATGCTGAAGGCCATCGCTAGCGAGGCTGCGCAGTTGCAGACCCAGTCCGATGACGTGGCACGCCTGGCGACCTTGATGGCCGAGCGCGCCGAGAAGCAGCGCGAGGACAACGACCTGTTGGCCACCGCCATTACCGAGATGTCGTCCAGTGCCCAGGAAGTGGCGCGCACCACCGTCGATTGCTCCGATACCGCCCGCTCTTCGCTGGAAACCGCGCGCGGAAGCCAACGCCATGTCGGCGAGAACAGCCAGACCATCGGCTCGCTGGCCGGTGACCTGACCCAGGTGGCGCAAGCCATCACGGGCCTGGGCCAGGACATCGAGAGCGTCAGCGGCGTGCTTGAGGTGATCAAGGCGATTTCCGCACAGACCAACCTGCTGGCGCTCAACGCTGCGATCGAGGCTGCCCGTGCCGGCGAGCAGGGCCGAGGCTTTGCAGTTGTCGCCGATGAGGTACGCACGCTGGCGGCGCGCACACAGACCTCCGCTGCACAAATTCAGGACATGATCGCCGAACTGCGCACCGCGTCGAGCCGCGCAGTGAACACCATGGTTGCCGGTGAGGACCGCACGCGCACCGTTGTGGATCAGGCCGGTGTGTTGGTTGATTCATTAGGAAGCACGGTCAACGCCTTCGATGACATCGTCCAGCGTGCTCAGCAGATCGCGGTGGCCGCGCAGGAGCAGAGCCACGTTACCCAGGAGATCAACGAGCTGGCGGTGCGCATTCACCAGGCCAGCGAAGAAGGTGCCCGTGATGCCGGTTCGCTCTCTGGCCTGAGCCGCGGCATGCAGGACCTCTCCCGGCGGTTGACGAGCCTGAGCCGGGGTAGCTGAGCGGGCGGAACAGGCTACCCTTGATCCCACACGATCCGGGAGCCTGTTCCATGACCGCCAAGAAAATTCTGATGCTGGTCGGCGATTTCGTCGAAGACTACGAAGTGATGGTGCCCTTCCAGGCGTTGCAGATGGTCGGGCACAGCGTGCATGCCGTGTGCCCTGGCAAGAGTGCCGGCCAGGCGGTGCGCACCGCGATCCACGACTTCGAAGGCGACCAGACCTACAGCGAAAAGCCCGGGCACCTGTTTACCCTCAACCAGGATTTCTCCCGCGTACACGTGTCGGACTACGACGCGCTGGTGATCCCCGGTGGCCGCGCCCCGGAATACCTGCGCCTGGATGGCAAGGTGCTGGCGATGGTCAGCCACTTCGCCGAGCACCGCAAACCCATCGCCGCCATTTGCCATGGCGCGCAGCTGTTGGCGGCGGCGGGCGCGCTGGATGGCCGCGAATGCAGTGCGTACCCGGCATGTGCGCCTGAAGTGAAGCTGGCCGGTGGCAAGTTCATGGACATCAAGGTCAGCGAAGCGCACGTGGACGGCAACCTGGTAACCGCGCCAGCCTGGCCTGCGCACCCGGCCTGGCTGGCGGCATTCCTCACGGTGCTCGGCACACGCATCGGTTGAAGCCACTGCACCACGCCCATGAAAAAGCCGCTCACAAGGAGCGGCTCGTTCTACAGCGGCGTGGCTTACTTCACTTCCACCGCCAGGCTCTGGGCGATCTTGTTCTGCCAGATCGCAGGGCCGGTGATGTGCACCGACTCGCCATTGCTGTCGACCGCTACGGTAACCGGCATGTCCTTGACCTCGAACTCGTAGATCGCCTCCATGCCCAGTTCCGGGAAGGCCAGCACTTCGGACTTCTTGATCGCCTGGGCGACCAGGTAGGCGGCGCCGCCCACGGCCATCAGGTAGCTGGCCTTGCTGTCCTTGATCGCTTCGATGGCGGTAGGGCCGCGCTCGGACTTGCCGATCATGCCCAGCAGGCCGGTCTGCTCCAGGATCTGGCGGGTGAACTTGTCCATCCGCGTGGCCGTGGTGGGGCCGGCAGGGCCGACGACTTCGTCACGGACCGGGTCGACCGGGCCTACGTAATAAATGAAGCGGCCCTTGAGGTCGACCGGCAGCGGCTCGCCCTTGTTGAGCATGTCGACAATGCGCTTGTGCGCGGCGTCGCGGCCGGTGAGCATCTTGCCGTTGAGCAGCAGGGTTTCGCCCGGTTTCCAGCTCTGCACTTCTTCCGGCGTGACGGTGTCGAGGTTCACGCGGCGCGCCGAAGGGCCGGCTTCCCAGACGATTTCCGGGTAGGCATCCAGGGGCGGTGCCTCCAGGCTGGCCGGGCCGGTGCCGTCGAGCACGAAGTGCGCGTGGCGGGTGGCGGCGCAGTTGGGGATCATGCACACCGGCAGCGAGGCGGCGTGGGTGGGGTAGTCCATGATCTTGACGTCGAGCACTGTGGTCAGGCCGCCCAGGCCCTGGGCGCCGATGCCCAGCTGGTTGACCTTGTCGAACAGTTCCAGGCGCAGCTCCTCGATGCGGTTCTGCGCACCGCGGGCCTTGAGCTCATGGATGTCGATCGGGTCCATCAGCACTTCCTTGGCCATCACTGCGGCCTTTTCCGCAGTGCCGCCGATGCCGATGCCGAGCATGCCCGGCGGGCACCAGCCGGCGCCCATGGTCGGGACGGTCTTGAGCACCCAGTCGACGATCGAGTCGGACGGGTTGAGCATGGCCATCTTGGACTTGTTCTCCGAACCGCCGCCCTTGGCCGCGACGTCCACCTCGACGGTGTTGCCCGGCACGATGGAGTAGTGGATAACGGCCGGCGTGTTGTCCTTGGTGTTCTTGCGGCTGCCGGCAGGGTCCGCCAGGATCGAGGCGCGCAGCACGTTCTCGGGCAGGTTGTAGGCGCGGCGCACGCCTTCGTTGATCATGTCGTCCACGCTCAGGGTGGCGCCATCCCAGCGTACGTCCATGCCCACGCGCACGAACACGGTGACGATTCCGGTGTCCTGGCAGATGGGCCGATGGCCGGTGGCACACATGCGCGAATTGATCAGGATCTGTGCGATCGAATCACGGGCGGCCGGCGACTCTTCACGCTGATAGGCCTCATGCATGGCCTGGATGAAGTCGACGGGATGGTAATAGGAAATGAACTGCAGGGCATCGGCGACGCTTTGAATCAGGTCGTCTTGCTTGATCACGGTCATCAGGCGCGCTCCTCTTGTTTGGCGGGAACAGGTTCGGTTGCCGCCAACTGGCCAGCGCGAGGCCGTGGACGGCGCCCCCGGGGCAGTGCAGGCCGCGTGCGAGGGCGCGGCAGTATAGCGCGCCGGTGCAAGGCTGGCACTGGCGGCTACATTTGCTACAGCCAATTGGCAGGCGCGGCGCGCACAGTGCGCGGTTCTGCGCGGGTAACTCACTGGGGGATGGTTATTTTTGGGTAAGCACTCTAAAGTGGCAACTTGCCATATCCTGTGGTGCCGGCAAGGGATGGATCAACCTTGAGCACGGTGAGTCAACGAGTGACCGATAAGACCCTGCAAGCTCTCTTGCTAAAACGCTTCAGCCTGGCAGCCGGCACTTACGTGCTGTTTCTGGCAGCGGCCTGGTGCGCCTGGTTTGCCGGCGACCTGGCGCTGTCATTGCCCGCAGCGCTGGGTGGCACCGCCCTGGTGATCGGTTGCGAGCTGGTGCTGCTGGCCGTATTCGTCAGCCAGGTCAACTGGCGTTTCTCCGACCCAAGCCTTACGCAGGTGCAGGTGGTTTCGGCCATCGTGCTGCTCACGGGGCTGCTTGCGTTTCTCGGGCAGACGCGCGGGCTGTTCATGATGCTGTACGTGGTGCTGCTGTTGTTCGGGCTGTTCCATCTGCCCAGGCGGGTGTTCATACGCTGCGCGGTGCTCGAATTCATCGGTTTCAGTGCCATGAACCTGGCCCTGGCCTGGCATGAGCGGCTGGACCACCCTGGCGAGGCGCTGATCCAGACGCTGGTGCTGTCGCTGGCCCTGGTGTGGATCTGCATGTACGCAAGCTATGTGCAGGCTTCGCGCCAGCGCATGCGCCAACGGCGCTTCGCCTTGCAGGCCCATCAGGACACGCTGCGCGGCATGATGCGTCAGCTCGAAGACCTGGTCGCGACCGACGAGCTGACCGGGCTGTTCAATCGTCGGCATTTCCTGCGCATGGCGTCGAGCGAACTGGCGATCTTGCGTACGGGCATGTGCCACGGCCTGGCACTGATCGACCTGGACCATTTCAAGCGCATCAACGATGTGCATGGCCATGCCGCCGGTGACCAGGTGCTGCAATCTTTTGCCGAGGTCGCGCTGGCCTGCCTGCGCGACGGCGATGTGCTCGCGCGCTACGGCGGCGAGGAGTTCGTGCTGATGCTGCCGGACTCCGACAGTGAGCGCCTGACCCTGTGCTGCGAGCGCCTGCGCCAGGCTTTCCAGGATGCAGCGCCGCTGGCCGGTCGCATTTCGCCCTTGAGCTTGTCCGTCGGCATGACACTGCTCGAGCCGGGCGATGACCTCGACGACGCCTTGCAACGCGCCGATAAAGCGCTCTACCAGGCCAAGCGCGAAGGGCGTAACCGTTGCTGCGCCGCCTGGGAAGTGGCCGATGCCTGAGCTGCGGGCACTGGGCCGCACGGCGCAGCTGGTTACAGGCAGCAACCTGCTCGATGCACTGCTCACCCTGGGCGTGGCGGTGCCCTGGAGTTGCCGCGCCGGCAGTTGCCAGGCCTGCCTGGTCCGCTGTGAGGCCGGCGAACCGGCCGATGCCCAGCCCGACGCATTGCCTGCGGCCATGCGCGAACAGGGCTGGCGGCTGGCCTGCCAATGCCGCGTGATCGATGACCTTCATGTCAGGCCGTTCGACCCTGCACTGGACGCCGCCAGTGCCCGTGTGGTCTCGCTGCATTGGCTTGCGGGGGATGTACTTGCCTTGCGGCTGATGCCTGAACGGTCGGTTCACTACAGCGCAGGGCAACATGTGCCGTTGTGGCTGGCCGGTGTCGCGCGGCCCTACTCGTTCGCAAGCCTTGCGCAAGTTGACCCCTGGATCGAGTTTCACATCGGTTGCCGCCACAACGGTGCGTTCGCCACTGCCGCAAAAACGCTGAAAGTTGGCGACAGCATCAGCCTGGGCCAGGTGAGCGGCGGGGCGCTGCATTACGACCCTTCGTGGTCGGGGCGGCCGCTCTGGCTATTCGCTGCCGGTACAGGCCTGGCACCGCTTTGGGCTGTGCTGCGCGAAGCCATTGCGCAAGGGCATGAAGGGCCGATCCGGGTGATGCACCTGGCGCGCGAGGCTTATTGGCAAGGCGAGTTGCAGGCACTGCAAGTGCAGCATCCGGCGTTGGCGGTGGAGTGTGTTACGGCGTTGCCCAGCGGGCTGCGCGCCGACCGTCGAACGATCGCGTTGGTGTGCGGATCGCCGCAAAGCGTGGAGGTATTCGGCAAGGCGTTATTCATGGCGGGTGTGCCGCGCAGCCAGGTGCTGGTGGAGCGATTCCTGGTGCGCGGTGACGGTGCAGCCGAGCTTTGAGCGCGGCGCCTGCTCAGCTCAGCAGTTCGGCGAATTGCTTGTCGGCCTCGAGCACCGGCGGCAGTGCCTGGAACAGCGCGTCCAGGTCGACCCCTTCGAACAGCGGCGTGCGCAGTGAGGCTTTGGCCTCCTCGTTCAGCCCGCCATGGGCCTCCAGCGCGTCGGATACCAGAATGGCCTGGGCAATGATCCTGGGCTGCACTTCATTGTTCGGCGCCTGCAGGGGCTTCGCCTGATAGGCGATGGCGTTCTGGATGACCTTGGGCAGGTTCCAGCGACGGGTGAGCTCGGCGCCCACTTCCGGGTAACCAAAACCCAGTTGCAGGCTTTCGCTGGCCACGTGGCCAGCGGTGTTGCCACGGTGCGCGGCATTCACCCGCTCGGCTACTTCCGGCGCGCCGATCTGGATCAGCAACTCGCCGATGTTGTGCATCACGCCGCTGGTGAAGGCGATCTCGGCGTCGGCACCGCTCTTTTTCGCAAGAATGCGCGCCACGCTCGCCACTTCGAAACTTTTGAGCCAGAAACCCTTGATGTCGAAACTGGGGCCGGCCTTGAACGCGCCGGTGACGGCGCTGGCCAGCACCAGTGTACGCAGCGTGTTGAAGCCCAGGCGCGAGGCGGCGTCTTCGATGCTGGTGGATTCGCGTGCGCCGCGAAAACGTGCCGAGTTGGCCAGGCGCAGAATCTTCGCCGAGATAACCGGGTCTTTCTCGATGTTGCGCGCCACCGCATCCAGGCTGGAGCCCGGGTTGTCGAATTGCAGGATCAGGTCCTGGGCGACCTTGGGGATGCTGGGCAGGGTGTGGATTTGCGCAAAGAGGGTTTCGATTTGCATGGGCGGCACCTTATGTCGACGGTTCCCACAACCATAGGCGATTTTCACCCGTTGCAACGGCAAAAACGCCCAGTCACCCGTCAGGCCCGAAAGCGCGCCATGATCTCCGCTCGCAAGGGGCTGGTGAGCGTGGCGGCAGCGCCGTATTCAAGCAACGACAAGGCCTCGGCGGCAGGGTAGAGCACCGGGTCCTGGAGCATGTCCGCTGGCAGCAGGGCATCCACTCGCTTGTCGCCGCTGGGGAAGCCATGGGCCATCACCTCTCGGACGTTCTGCGCGGGAGTCAGCAGGTAGTCGACCAGAGCATAGGCCGCGTCCTTGCGGGTGCTGGCGCGGTTGATGGCGAAAAAGTCAGTCCACAGCTCACCGCCTTCCTCGCCCAATACGTAGGTGAACGCTGAGTTGTCGCGGCGCAGCAATCGCGCGTCCCCGGTCCAGGCCATCGACAGCCAGGCCTCGCCGCCCTGCATCATCGGCTGGGTGTCGGACGTGACGGCCAGCAGATGCGGGCGCGTTTGCATCATCAGGGCCTCTGCCTTCTCAAGCTCTTGCGGCACCAGTGAGTTGAAACTGAAACCGCAGGCCTTCAGCGCATTGCCGATGGCGGTGAGCTGGTAATCGTGCACCAGCGTGCGGCGGTCGGCGCGGGTGCGGGCCATGTGCCAGAACTCACGCCAGCTGCGTGGGCCTTTGCGCAGTTTGTCGGCGTTGTAGAGCATGCCGGTGGTGCCCCAGTTCTTCGGTAGGGCATAGGTGGTCTTGCCGACCTGGCCCTGCGCGAGCATGCGCCCGTCATAGGCGCTGGCGTCGAAGGCAGGCACCCGCGACAGGTCCAGCGGCTCGATCAGCCGCTGGCCGGCGTAACTGGGGATCACGTAGTTGGTGCCCACCAGCACGTCGATGCCCAGGGTGTTGTCGCGCAGCTTGGCGAGCATCTCCTCGTTGGAGCCGGAAATGTCGAGCGTGACCTTCACGCCGGTCGCCTGCTGGAAGTGGTCGAGGTTTTCCTGGCTGTAGTAGTGCGGCCAGGTGGCCACCACCAGGCGGTCGCCGAGGTCGGGCCGGGCCAGCACCGGCCGCGCTTGCGCCGCCAGCACGGCGGTCGCCAGGCCCAGGCCGGTGCGGCCGAGGAAGGTGCGGCGGCTGATCGAGCCGCGCTGGCAACTGCGGAGCAATTTGAGGAAGAAATGAGCGTCCATAGAGCTGCCGCAGCGAGGGGGTGGCGCAATGGAAGCACAGCCGTTGGCGCTTGTCAGCAGGGTGCAACGCTCAGTGAGTGAAGTCTGCCAGCACGTTCTCGCGCAGCCGCACCAGGCGCTGGTCGCTGCGCTGGCGCGGGCGGGGCAAGCCCACCTCCACCACGCGCTTGATACGGCCTGGCCCCGGTTGCATCACCACCACCCGGTCACCCAGGTAAACCGCTTCTTCGACGTCGTGAGTCACCAGCACCATGGTGATTTTTTCCTGTTCCCAGATGCGCTGCAGCTCGTCCTGCAGGCGAGCGCGGGTGAGGGCATCCAGCGCACCGAACGGCTCGTCGAGCAGCAGCACGCCCGGGCGGTTGACCAGGCCTCGGGCGATCGCCACACGCTGGGCCATGCCACCGGAGATCTGGTGCGGGTAAGCCTCGGCGAAGCGCTCCAGCCCCACCAGGGTGAGGTGCTCACGCACCGCATCACGTTTGGCCGCGGCGGGCAGCGGGCTGTTCTTCAGGCCTACGGCAATGTTGTCGCGCACGTTCAGCCATGGGAACAGCCGGTGGTCCTGGAACACGATGCCGCGCTCCAGCCCTGTACCGTTGACCGGCTCGCCGCCTAGCAGGATGCGCCCTTCGTAGGCGGTCTCCAGCCCCAGGATCATGCGCAGCAGTGTGGATTTTCCGCAGCCGCTGGCGCCGACGATGCTGATGAACTCGCCCGGCGCAATGGCCAGGGCGATGTCGTCGAGCACCTGTAGCTCGGTGCCGTCATTGCTCAGGAAGCGTTTGCTCAGGTGCTCCAGCACCAGGCTGTTATGTGCGCTCATCCCGTAGCCCCTCGTTCAAAGATTGCCGTAAAGCCTGCGCAGCCGCTGTTCGGCGAGCCGCGCCAGGCTGTTCAAGGCCCAGCCCACCAGGCCGATCACCAGCATGCCGAACAGCACCTGGTCCATGCGAAAGTGCTCACTGCCGTCGATCAGGGTGTTGCCGATGCCCTCGCCGGAAACCAGCAGGTACTCAGCGCCGATGGTCGCCAGCCATGAATAGATCAGCGCCAGATACAGGCCGGTGAACAGTGACGGTAGCGCGGCCGGCAGGCGCACCAGCCACAGCGCCTGCCAGCGGCTGTAGCCGTAGACCTTGGCCACTTCCAGCAGCGTCGGTGGCACGTTGCGCAGGCCGTCGCGGGTGTTGACCGCCACCGGCACCAGCGCCGCCAGCGAGAGGAACACCACCTTGGCCACATCGCCCAGCCCGAACCACACCGAAATCAGCGGGATCCAGGCGAACAGCGACACCTGCTTGAAGGTGTTGAAGCTGCCCCCCAGCAGCCGCTCACCCAGGCGCGACAGCCCCAGCAGCGCACCCAGCAGCAGCCCCAGGCTGGCGCCGATGGCAAAGCCGGCGAGGTCCCGCGCCAGGCTCGCCCCCAGCGCCGTCCACAGGTGCCCGCTGGCTACATAGGCTTGGGCGGTATCCCACACCTGTTCGGGGGTCACCAGCAGTTTCGAGTCGCTCAGGCCCGTGCTGGCCACACCCCACCAGAGCGCGACCGCAGCCAGCGGCAATACGGCGCCGCGGTAATCCCTCATGCCGGCCTCCACAGGCTCAGCCGCCGTTCGGCCGCATCGAACAGGCGGTCGATGGCATAACCCAGCGCGCCGACGACCACCACCGCCGCCATGACCAGGTCAAGCTGAAACAACTGGCGCCCGTAGACGATCAGGTAGCCCAAGCCTTCACTGGAGGCCACCAGCTCGACTACCACCAGTGACAGCCAGGCCTTGGTAAAGCCCAGGCGCAACGCTGTGAACAAGGTGGGCACCGCCGCCGGCAGCACGATCTGGCCGATGGCCTGCCAACGGCTGAAACCGTACACCCGGCCCACCTCCAGCAGGTTGCGCGGGGCCTGGTCGAATGCTTGCAAGGTGCCGAGAGTGACGGGCACCAGTGCGGCCAGGGCGATCAGCGCGTACTTGAGCGGCTCGCCGATGCCGAACAGCAACAGCGCAAAGGGCAGCCAGCCCAGCACCGGGATTTGCACCAGCGCGTTGAACGTCGGCAGCAGGTAGGCGCGGGCACTGCGCGACAAGCCCATCAGCCCGCCGAGCACCAGCCCCAGGCTGGCACCTGCGGCAAAGCCTGCCAGTACCCGTTGCAGGCTGGCGAAGGTGTTCACCCACAGGTCGCCACTGCTGGCCAGGTCCCTAAGGGTTTCCCACACATAAGCCGGCGGCGGCAGCACCTGCTGCGAAACCCAACCGTGCTGCGCGCCCACCGCCCACACCGCGAACAGCGCCAGTGGCAGCAGCCAGGGCAGCAGCGGGTTGGTGACCCGCCAGGCGACGGCCGGCCAGTCGGCGGCGCGGCTAGCCTGCCAGCGGGCGCTGTCAGCCCGGCTCATGCGTAACCTCCGGCGCGCGGGTTTGCGCGGTGCTGGCGGCCGGCGTCTTGCCGTCGGCGCCGTAGGCGGTCCATTCGTTCTGCAGGCCCTTGGCCTTGAGGGCTTTGTCCAGGTACTGAGTGTCGAACCAGCCATCGACGCTGACTTCCCGGCGGATCAGCTTTTGCTGATAAGCCTGGTCGGCCACGGCCTGGTAGCGGCTTTTGACGAAATCATCCACCAGCGGCGAGAGCCGCAGGCTCACCGAGTCGCCCGGGAATTCCGCCTGCCAGGAGGCCACCGGCGTGCCGCTTTTGGCGAACTCCTCGAACAGTGCCTGGCGGTTGGCCGGGTCGGTCGCCCAGTGGGCGGCATCTACCAGAGTGTCGACGACTTTTTGCGTCTGCTGCGGGTGAGCTTTGGCGTAGTCGGTGCGCACCAGCAACGAGGTCTGCCGCGTGAGCTAGGGGTCTTGGGCTTCATTGGCGTAGATCAGGTCGACGATGCCCTGGTCGCGCAACTTGAACAGCTCGAAGCCACCGAAGGCGGCGTCTACTCCTTTGGAGGCCAATGCGGCCTGGGAGCTGCCGGTGTCGAGGTTGACCACCTTGAGGTCGCGCTCGGTAAGGTTCGCCGTGGCCAGCACGCGGATTGCCAGCAGGTGCAGGTTGGTGCCGCGGAAGATCGCCACCTGCTTGCCTTTCAGGTCGGCCAGGCTGTGGATGTCGGAGCCTTCGGGCACCGCTACGTAGACGGGCGCGCGAGTGCCGAGTGTCGCGAGCAGGCGGGTATCCAGGCCATTGGCGCGGGCCACCACCTGCGGCAGGTCGCCTTCGTAGGCAAAGTCGATCTGCTGGTTCGACAGCGCTTCGTTCACCGCAGGCCCCGCGCCTTTGAAGAAGAACCACTGCACTTCGGTGCCGCTGCCGGCGAAGGCTTTTTCCAGCAATTGCTGATTGCGCAGCACGCTGGCGCTGGAGCCACCGAAAGTCACCGGCTCACCGCCGCCGGCACTGGCCACGCCAATGCGCAGCACGTCGGCCTGGGCAGTGCCCGCCGCCAGCCAGCCTGCCAGAACACTGGCCCCCGCCAGGTACGCGATTCGTTTCACTTTGTCCTTGGTCATGGCTGTTTCCTTTATAAAGCCCTGGGCTCAGGCGGCCAGGTGCGTCTTGTCGGCTTCGCTACGCGGCGAGAGGGTCTGGGCGGTGGGCTTGATCGCCCGGCTGGGCTGACCGTCGATGCCGTGGAGGATGTCGCCGTCGATGGTGGTACGGCGCACGATGCGCTCGGCGGTGCCGTAGTCGTTCACGGCGATGTGCTGGGTGGCGCGGTTGTCCCAGATCGCCACGTCACCTTCCTGCCAGCGCCAGCGCACAGTGTTGTTCACATCGGTGATGCGGTCGTGGAACAGCCGGAACAGCTGCCTGGAGTCGTTTGGCGTCACGCCCACGAAGTGTTTGACGAAGTGCCCCAGCACCAGCGCGCGCTCGCCGGTTTCCGGGTGGACGTGCACCAGCGGGTGCTCGGTTTCGTATTCCAGCGCGGTGAACTCTTCGCGGTAGCGTTTGAGTGCGGCCTCGGCGGCGTGGCGGGGGGCGGCGTAGTCGTAGAGGTTGCTGTGCACCGCGCGCAGGCTGTCGGCCAGTTGGCGCAGCGGCGCGGGCAGGTCGTCGTACGCGGTGGCGGTGTTGGCCCAGACAGTGTCGCCGCCGTAGGGCGGGATCACCACACCGCGAAGGATGGAGACCTTCGGCGGGTTGGCCACGAAGGTGACGTCTGTGTGCCAGGAGTTGGCGCGGCTTTCCTTGGCGTCGAGGTTGAGGAGCGCGGTGCTGTTGTTGGCGGAGCGCACGGTCGGGTGCGGCACCTGGTCGCCGAACAGTCGCGAAAAGCGCTCTTGTTGCTCGTCGGTCAAGTGCTGGCCGCGGAAGAACAGCACCTTGTGCTGCAGGAGGGCCTGGTGAATCTGCTCGAAGGTCTCGCGCGGCAGGTCGCCTGACAGCTGTACGTTATCGATTTGCGCGCCGATGCGGCCAGCGACGGGGTGAATGCTCAGGGCCATGGGTCGAACTCCTTATCTGTGCGGGCGGAAGATAGGGGCGAGCCTACGGCTGATAGCCAGAAGATATGAAATGCCGATTTCTTATAAGTTATTGACCACCACGGTTCTATTTTTAGAACCCTGTGGGGCCATATGCATATGCCATTTTCCGCAACCTTACGGTTTCGTAATGTTCACATCAGGTAACTGACAGTTCCGCTCCGGCACGCTGGCAGGCACTCTCCAGTCTCTCGGGCACAGCCTCATGCACACGCGAAGAACCTTTATCCAGACGCTGGCCGCCGGCACTGCGCTGGCCGGCAGCGGCCTCTGGCGGCAACCGGCCTGGGCCGCGCCGGTCAGCGCCGGGCAGGCGCTCACCGGCGCCGATTTCGACCTGTACATCGGTGAGCAAACGGTGAACCTCACCGGCACCTCGCGCACTGCGCAAACCATCAACGGCAGCTTGCCTGGCCCCTTGCTGCGCTGGCGTGAGGGCGACACGGTGAGCCTGCGGGTGCGCAACCGCCTCAACGAAACCACTTCGATCCACTGGCACGGCATCGTGTTGCCGGCCGACATGGACGGCGTGCCGGGCCTGAGCCGCTTCCGCGGCATCGCCCCCGGCGAGTATTACGACTACCGCTTCACCCTGCGCCAGAGCGGCACTTACTGGTACCACAGCCACTCCGGGTTCCAGGAGCAGCGCGGGGTCTACGGCCCCTTGATCATCGACCCGGCGGAACCTGCGCCGTACCACTTCGATCGCGAACACGTGCTGATGCTCAGCGACTGGACCGATCAGAACCCCGAGCGTATCTTCGCCCGCCTCAAGGAGCAGCCGGAGTATTACCAGCAGCAGCGCACGCTGGTGGACTTCATCAATGACGTGGCCGACCAGGGTTTCAGCGCTGCCGTGAAGGACCGCGCCATGTGGGCGCGCATGCGCATGTCGCCCACCGACATCGCCGATGTCAGTGGCCAGGCCTACACCTACCTGGTCAATGGGCACGGCCCGCAGGCCAACTGGACCGGGTTGTTCAAGCCGGGCGAGAAGGTGTTGCTGCGGCTGATCAACGGCTCGGCGATGAGCTATTTCGACCTGCGCATTCCGGGGCTCAAGCTCACGGTGGTGGCTGCCGATGGGCAGTACGTGAAGCCTGTGGAAGTCGATGAAGTGCGCCTGGCGGTGGCCGAGACCCTCGATGTTCTGGTGGTGCCGGGCGATGCCGCTGCCTATACCGTCTTCGCCCAGGCCATGGACCGCAGCGGCTATGCCCGCGCAACGCTGGCCCAACGTGCGGGTGCCGAGGCGCAGATTCCTGCGTTGGACCCACCACCGCTGCTGACGATGGCGGACATGGGCATGGACCACGGCCAGATGCAGGGCATGGACCATGGCCAGATGCAGGGCATGGACCATGGCCAGATGCAGGGCATGGACCATGGCCAGATGCAGGGCATGGACCACGGCCAGATGCAGGGCATGGACCACAGCCAGATGCAGGGCATGGACCACGGCCAGATGCCGGCGCCCAACCCGATGACCCAGCCGGTCAAACACCCCGCCAGCGAAACCGGCAACCCGCTGGTGGACATGCAGGCCCAGAACCCCACGCCCAGGCTCGACGACCCCGGCATCGGCCTGCGCGACAATGGCCGACGCGTACTCACCTACTCGGACCTGCGCAGCGCTTTCCCCGACCCCGACGGCCGCGAGCCGAGCCGTACCTTGGAGCTGCACCTGACCGGCCACATGGGCCGCTTCGCCTGGTCGTTCGACGGCGTGAAATTCGCCGACGCCGCGCCCATCGTGCTCAAGCACGGCGAGCGGGTGCGCATCGTGCTGGTCAACGACACCATGATGGCCCACCCCATCCACCTGCACGGCATGTGGAGCGATCTGGAAGACGAGCAAGGGCGCTTCATGGTGCGCAAGCACACGCTGGACATTCCGCCCGGCACCCGCCGCAGTTATCGCGTCACCGCTGATGCGCTGGGCCGCTGGGCCTATCACTGCCACATGCTCTATCACATGGAAGCGGGCATGTTCCGCGAGGTACGCGTCGATGCGTAATCTGTTGCTACTCCCGTTGCTGGCGGCAAGCCCGCTGGCACTTGCCGATGACATGGCCAGCATGAACATGGACGCCATGGGCATGCACGATCGTGACCTTCACAGCTATTTCTCCTTCGACCGCCTCGAATACCAGAAGGCCGACGCCGGCACGGCGCTGGCCTGGGATTTCGAGGGCTGGTGGGGGGCGATGTCAACCGCCTGTGGCTGCGTTCCGAAGGCGAGCGCACCAACGGCCACACCGAGGAAGCCGAGCTGCAGGCGCTCTATGGCCGCGCCATCAACCCCTGGTGGGACGTGGTGGCCGGCGTGCGCCAGGACTTCAAACCGGCCAGCCCGCAAACCTGGGCCGCGTTCGGTATCCAGGGTGAGCCGCTGAGTGATCTGGATACCCAGGCCACGCTGTACTTCGGCGAGAACAGCCAGAGCGCACTGCGGCTTGAAGGCGAATATGACCTGCCCATCACCCAGAAACTGATCCTGCAGCCGCGCGTGGAGGCAAACCTGTACAGCCGTAACGACCCGATGCGCCAGGTGGGGGCGGGGCTCTCCGAAGTCGAGGCCGGGCTGCGTTTGCGCTACGAATTCATTCCCGAGTTCGCGCCCTATGTGGGCGTGAACTGGAACAAGCAATACGGCCGCACCGCCGACTACGCCCGCGAAGAGGGTGACGATGCCGAGGAGGCGCGGTTGGTGGTCGGGGTGAAAATGTGGTGGTGAGGGGCGGATGCGGAAACGGCTTTTAGACATTAAATGGCTATTAGTCAAACTTGTACAAAGCACCGTTTCGCTGCCGCCGTTTCGCTTGCAGGTCAACGCCAGTGGGCATGCAGGTTGTGGCGCGAAAGGCTATTTTCAGCGTTCTTCTACCTGCAAAGTCGCTTGTACAGACCTTGCATAATGGGATCCATTTCGCCGACGAACGGCGCTTTAATTGATTAATGTAATCAACCCCATGGTGGATAACCCAGGTACCTGCCCGGTTTGCGGGCGATGTCACCGAGGTTGTCATGGAACATGCGGGTTTTGCGTTTTCACCCTCGAAAAGGGCGGCCCTTTCGGCCGCCGCTGGCCTTGCCGGGCTGGCCTCGGTGGCGCTGCCTTTGGCTCTCGAATCCTTGGCGCCGACCTACCAGGCCGCGCTGGTTGCCGTGCCCTATGCCGGGCTGCTGGCATTGATCTGGGCACGGGGTTCGCGCCGCGCCGAGCTGCAATCAAACGTTGAAACCACCTCGGCCGAGCCCGTTGAAGCCACGCCCGATGTCGACCGCTTGCTGGCCCAGACCCTGCCGGTGTGGCAGCGCCAGCTGGATACCTCCCGTGAACAGACCGAAACCGCCGTCGGCGCGCTGACTCAGCGTTTCGTCGACATCGCCGCGCGCCTTGACCACACCGTCGACGCCTCGCGCCAGGCTGCCGGGCAGATGGGGCAGGGCGGTGCCGCGACGGGCCTGGCCGACAGCCAGCGCTCGCTCAACCAGGTCGTGGACAGCCTGCGTGTCAGCCAACAGAGCCGCGATCAGATGCTCGCAGCGGTGCGCCACCTGACCGACTACACCGGCGAGCTGCGGCACATGGCGGCAGAAGTGGCCGCCATCGCTGCGCAAACCAACCTGCTGGCGCTCAACGCGGCTATCGAAGCGGCCCGCGCTGGTGAAGCCGGTCGCGGCTTTGCGGTGGTGGCAGACGCTGTGCGTTCGCTGTCGAGCGAGTCCAGCGAAACCGGGCAGAAGATGTCGGCCAAGGTCGATGTGATCAACGGCGCCATCCAGCACCTGGTGGAAGTGGCCGGTGACAGCACCGACAAGAGCAACGACAGCGTGATGCAGGCCGAGGCGGCTATCGCCGAGGTGCTGGGCAACTTCAGCCAGATCACCGGGCAACTGCAGGGCGCTTCGCAGCTGCTTCAGGACGAAAGCGCGGGCATTGGCCATGAGCTTTCGGACGTGCTGGTGGCGCTGCAATTTCAGGACCGGGTGAGCCAGATCCTCAGCCAGGTCAACCTGCGCATGGCCGACCTGCATCAGCGGCTCGAACACAGCCAGGCCGTTGGGGAGCCGTTGCAGCTGGACGTGGCCGCCTGGCTTGCCGAAACCGAGCGCACCTACGCGATGCAAGAGCAGCGCAACAACCATCACGGCCAGGCCACCCGCGCGCCCGCCGACAGTTCGATCACTTTTTTCTAGGAGTAAAAATGGCCAAGTCCATATTGGTGGTGGATGACTCCGCAAGCATCCGCCAGGTTGTCGGCATCGCCCTGAAAAGCCAAGGCTACGACGTGCTCGAAGCCTGTGACGGCAAAGACGCGCTCGGCAAGCTGAGCGGGCAGAAGATTCACCTTGTGATCAGCGACGTGAACATGCCGAACATGGACGGCATCACCTTCGTCAAGGAGCTGAAAAAACTCCCGGCCTACAAGTTCACGCCGGTGATCATGCTCACCACCGAGTCCCAGGAAAGCCGCAAGCAGGAAGGCCAGGCCGCAGGCGCCCGGGCCTGGGTGGTCAAGCCGTTCCAGCCGGCGCAGATGATGGCGGCGGTCGCCAAGCTGATCGCGCCATGATCGCCTTCGAGCGCGTGGGCGAGCAGTTGCAGGCAGCCGTGCACACCGAACTGACCATATACCAGGTGGCCGACCTGCACGGCGCCGCCAACCCCTGGCTGGCGCAGCCCTGCGACTGGGCGCTCGATTTGAACGAGGTGCCGGAAATCGACGGCGCCGGCCTGCAATGGCTGCTGCACCTGCACCACCAACTGCGCGCCAGCGGCCACGCACTGAGCGTGACCCGGGCCAGCGCCTGCGTGGCCGAGGCCCTGCGCCTGTGCCCCGCGGCACTGGCAGCGCCGGCTTGCCATTAACCCTTTCACGGAGCTTGCCAGCATGCCCCTGAATCTCGACGCAGCCTTGCAGACGTTCATCGCCGAAGCGCGTGAACTGCTGCAGGAAATGGAACAAGCGCTGCTGCGCCTGGAAGGTGAGCCGGGTGACGGCCAGGCCATGGACGCGGTGTTTCGCGCCGCTCACACCATCAAGGGCTCGGCCGGGCTGTTCGGCCTGGATGCGCTGGTGAGCTTCGCCCACGTGGTCGAGGACCTGCTCGACCGCCTGCGCGGCGGGAGCCTCTCGGTGAACCGCGAGCGCATCGCGCTGATGCTGGCGTGCAACGACCACCTGGGCACGTTGCTGGAGCAGGTGGCGGTGCGCCGCAACGCGCCGACCGAGGCCATGCAGGCCACCGAAACCGAGCTGCGCGAGCGCCTGCTGGCCTCTGGCGCCGGCTCGGCCAGCGCTGCCGCAGCCACCGCCGCAGCACCTGCCAGCCCCAGCGCCGAGCGCCTGTGGCATGTGTCGGCGCGCTTCGGCCAGGACACCTTCCGCCACGGCATGGACCCGCTGTCGTTCCTGCGCTACCTGGATTCGCTCGGTGAGCGCCAGGCGCTGCTGATCGACGATCACGCCATCGCCACCGCGCAGGAGTTCGACCCCGAGACCTGCCTGCTGGGCTTTCACCTGCGCCTGCGTGCCGACTGCGAAGCATCGGTGCTGCGTGACGCCTTTGCCTTTGTCGAAGAAGAGTCGGACATCGCGATTTTCGACCTGGCCAGCCAGGCGAACGAATTCAATCAATGGCTGAGCCAATGGCCGGCCGAGCGTGCGCAGTGGCTGAGCGAGGGCCTGGGCGAGGTGGTGGTGCAGCAGGCGCCACCAGCGCCCGCCAGCCCATCGGCCGATGCACAGGAAGCCGCCGAGCCTGCAGCTGCCGCCAAGCCCGCCGCTGCACCTGTCGCTGCCGGTAGTGATAGCCGCCAGGCCTGGGTGCGCGTGCGCGCCGACAAGCTTGAAACCCTGATCAACCTGGCCGGCGAGCTGGTAACAGCCGGTGCCGGTGCCCGCTTGCTGGCCGAGCAGAGCGCCGATGAGCCCTTGATCGAAGCCAGCACCGCGATCAGCAACCTGGTCGAAGCGGTGCTCGAAAGCACCTTGGCCATGCGCATGGTGCCGATCGGCGAAACCTTCAACCGCTTTCATCGCACCGTGCGCGATGTGAGCCAGGCCTTGGGCAAGGACATCGAGCTGGTGGTCAGTGGCGGCGACACCGAACTGGACAAGGCACTGGTCGAGCAACTGAGCGACCCGCTGATGCACCTGCTGCGCAACGCCATGGACCACGGTATCGAGGCGCCCGAGCAGCGCCTGGCCGCGGGGAAACCTGCGCGTGGCCGTTTGCAGCTCAACGCCTTCCATGACGCCGGCAACATCGTGGTCGAACTCAGCGACGACGGCGCCGGGCTCAACCGTGAACGGATCCTGGCCAAGGCCCGCGAGCGCGGCCTGGTCGGCGCCAGCGAACCTGCCGACCGCGAACTGCTGGCGCTGATCTTCGAGCCGGGGTTTTCCACTGCCGCCTCGGTGACCAACCTCTCCGGCCGCGGTGTGGGCATGGACGTGGTCAAGCGCAACATCACCGGCCTGCGCGGGCACATCGAGTTGCTCAGCCCGCCTGGCCAGGGCACCACCGTGCGCATTCGCTTGCCGCTGACGCTGGCGATGATCGACGGGCTGTTGGTGGAAGCGGCTGGCAGCAGTTATGTGCTGCCGCTAGGGATGGTGCGCGAGTGCATGGAGATCCGCCCGGAGCAGCGCCAACAGGTGCGCGCCAAGGGCCATGTCGACCTGCGCGGCGAAGTGCTGCCGGTGGTGTTCCTGCGTGACCACTTCGGCCTGCAAGGCTGTGCGCCCAAGCGCGAGAACATCGTTGTGATCCAGGCCCAGGGCATCAAGGCGGGGCTGGTGGTCGACGACCTGCTGGGCGAGTACCAGACCGTAATCAAACCCCTTGGCCCGATGTTCAGTGGCGTCAAGGGCATCAGTGGCTCCAGCGTGCTGGGCAGCGGCGTTGTCGCGCTGATCCTCGACGCGCCAGCGCTGCTCAAGGACCTGATCGAACGCGGCAGCACGCTGGCGCATTCACCTTCTCTCTATTCACTTTCCGCCTGACGAGCGCGTTCGTCCCGAGGTGCATCATGCAATGGTTCTACAACCTGAAAATCTCCGCCAAGCTGCTGATAGCCTTTCTGCTGATCCTGGCCCTGTCCGTGGTGTTGGGCGTGTTCGCGATCTTCCAATTGGGCGCGCTCAACCAGGCCTCCGAAAAGATCACCGGTGATTCCGTGCCGTCGATCCGCGCCGCTGCCAGCATGCGCTACAACCTCACCCAGTATCGCACCCGTGAAGCCCGGCACATCCTGGCCGACAGCGATGCGGAAATGGACGACCTGACCCAGAACCTCAACCAGTCCCGCGCCGATGTGGATGCCAACATCGACAACTACAAGCCGCTGATCTCAAGCGACGAAGAGCGCCAGCTGTACGACAACTTCGTGGCTGACTACCGGGTTTACCTGAAGATCAGCGAGAAAGTGCTGAACCTCTCGCGCCAGAACGACAAGACCGCTGCCAAAACCATGCTGGCGGTGGAATCCAAGCCGGTGTTCGAGCGCGCTTCCACAACCCTTGGGCAATTGGTAGCCCTGAACGACCGCAACGCGCAAGCCGCGAGCGACGAGGCCGCCGTCACCTACAGCCGCGCTCGCCTGTCGATCGCCGCCGTGCTGGCCGGTGCCCTGGCACTGGGCCTGTTCCTCACCTGGTTCGTCTCGCGGATCATCTCCCGCCCGCTGCGCCATGCCATGGATGTGGCCAGCCGCTTGGCCGAAGGCGACCTGAGCGTGAGCGTACAAGTCACCGGCCAGGACGAAACCGGCCGCCTGCTGACCGCCATGCAGAACATGGTCGGGCAACTGGGCCGCATCATCGGCGAGGTGCGCCATGCCGCCGACAACCTGGCCAGCGCTTCGGAAGAAGTGAGCGCCACCGCCCAGTCGATGAGCCAGGCCACCAGCGAACAGGCCGCCAGCGTCGAGCAGACCAGCGCGTCGATCGAGGAGATGACCGCCAGCATCAACCAGAACACCGACAACGCCAAGGTTACCGACGGCATGGCCAGCAAGGCTGCCCGTGAAGCGGTAGAAGGTGGGCAGTCGGTGCAGGCCACCGTCGAGGCGATGAAGAAGATCGCCCAACGCATCGGCATCATCGACGACATCGCCTACCAGACCAACCTGCTGGCGCTCAACGCCGCCATCGAAGCCGCCCGTGCCGGCGAGCACGGCAAAGGCTTTGCGGTGGTGGCTGCCGAAGTGCGCAAACTGGCTGAGCGCAGCCAGGTGGCAGCCCAGGAGATTGGCGAGCTGTCCACCGGCAGTGTGCAATTGGCCGAGCGCGCCGGTGCCCTGCTCACCGAGATCGTGCCCTCGATCAGCAAGACCAGCGATCTGGTGCAGGAAATCAGCGCCGCCTCCGAAGAACAGTCCGCAGGCGTGGGGCAGATCAACATGGCCATGGTGCAGCTCAACCAGGTGACCCAGCAGAACGCTTCGAGCAGCGAAGAGCTGGCCGCTACCGCCGAAGAGATGAGCAGCCAGGCCGAGCAACTGCAACGGGCCATGAGCTTCTTCAAAGTCGATGGCGAGCAACTGGCCAGCAGCGCCGCACGCCCGGTGGCCCGCGTAGCCCGCACGGCCACCCCGGCAGTAGCGCGCCCCGCCTGGCGCTCGGCCCCGGCGGCAGAGCTCAGCGAAGCTGAATTCACCCACTTCTGAGGCTAGCCAGCATGACTGAGCACAACCTGAACGGCGCCTCGGACGCGCAACACCTGACCTTCGCCGTGGCTGGGGAAACCTACGCCCTGGCGATCGAAGGCATCAAGGAAATCATCGAGCTCAGCCCGTTGACCGTGGTGCCGATGATGCCGGCCTACCTGCGCGGGGTGATCAACCTGCGCGGGGCAGTGGTGCCGGTGATCGACCTCGCCGCGCGCTTCGGCCAGCCACCTTCGCAGGTGGGCCGGCGCAGTTGCGTGGTGATTCTGGAGCTGGCCAACGAGCAGGGCGAGCGGCAAGTGTTCGGCCTGCTGGTGGATGCGGTGTGCGCGGTGCTGGACATCGCCCGCGAGCAGATGGAGCCGGCGCCGGCCTTCGGCGCGCCGATCCGTACCGACTTCATCGCCGGCATGGCGCGGCTGGAGGAGCGCTTCGTGGTCGTGCTCGACGCCCAGAACGTGCTGGCCGCCCATGAGCTTGCGCAGGTGGTGCAGGCGGGCAGCGAGGCGGCGGCGTGAACAGTGGCGGCCTGAGCGACGCGGTATTCGCGCAATTCCAGCAGTGGATCTACCAGCGCGCCGGCATCCACATGGCGCCGAGCAAGCGGGCATTGGTGGCGGGCCGGCTTGCCGGGCGCCTGCGCCACCACAACCTTGCCGATTATTCGCAGTACTTCGCCATGGTCAGCAGCGGCGTCGGGGCGCCCGAAGCGCAAGTGGCGCTGGACCTGCTGACCACCAACGAAACCTACTTTTTCCGCGAGCCCAAGCACTTCGACTGGCTGCGCCAGCAACTGCCCACCTTGCAACGGCCGGGCCGCACCTTGCGGGTCTGGAGTGCAGCCTGCTCGTCGGGTGAAGAGCCCTACAGCCTGGCGATGCTGCTGGCCGACTGCCTGGGTGATAAACCCTGGGAGATTCTCGGCACCGACATCAGCACGCGAGTGCTGGAGAAAGCCGCTCGCGGCCATTACCCGATGGAGCGTGCGCGCAACCTCAGCCATGAGCACCTGAGCCGCTACTGCCTGAAGGGCACCGGCAAACAGGCCGGGACCCTGCTGGTGGACAAGCACCTGCGCGAGCGCGTGCAGTTCATGCAGGTGAACCTCAACGAGCGCCTGCCACGGATGGGCGAGTTCGACGTGATCCTGCTGCGCAACGTGCTGATCTATTTCGACCCGCCGACCAAGCAGCGCGTGGTGGAGCGGCTGCTGCCATTCCTGCGCAGCGGCGGGGCGTTTCTGGTCAGCCACTCGGAGAGCCTCAACGGCGTGACCGAGGCGCTGACGATGGTGTCGCCTTCCATTTACCGCAAACCGTGAGCGCTGAACCCATGTCTATTTCGGTCCTGATCATCGATGACTCGGCGGTGGTGCGGCAGGTGCTGCAAGCGATCCTGGAAAGCACCAGCGACATGAAGGTCATCGGCGTTGCCAGCGATCCGCTGTTCGCCATGGAGAAAATGGCCAAGCAATGGCCTGACGTGATCGTGCTGGATGTGGAGATGCCGCGCATGGACGGGGTGACCTTCCTGCGCAAGCTGATGGCCGAACGGCCGACGCCGGTGGTGATCTGCTCGACCTTGGCCGAGCGTGGCAGCGAAACCGCCGTGCAGGCGCTCGCCGCAGGTGCGGCCGACATCATCGCCAAGCCCAAGGTGGGCCTGCGCGACTTTCTGCAAGGCTCGGCTGCAGACCTGATCACGGCCATCCGCACCGCTGCGCGGGCCAACCTGCGCGCACTGCGCCCGCGCCCAGCCGCCCCGGTGGCCACGGTGCCCAAGCTCAATGCCGACGCCATCCTGCCCGCTGGCCAGGCGATGGCGCGAACCACTGAGCGATTGGTTGCGCTGGGCACCTCCACCGGTGGCACCCAGGCGCTGGAGCGCGTGCTCACCGCTTTGCCGCGGGTGAGCCCGGCAATTCTGGTGGTGCAGCACATGCCCGAGAAGTTCACTGCCGCCTTCGCCCAGCGCCTGAACAGCCTTTGTGCGGTACAGGTGCGCGAAGCGCAGGACAATGACCGCGTGCTGCCGGGGCAGGTGCTGATCGCCCCCGGCGGGCGGCACATGATGCTGGCCCGCAGCGGCGCGCAGTACCACGTGCGCGTGGTGGACGGGCCAGCGGTGAACCGGCACAAGCCGTCGGTGGACGTGCTGTTCCGCTCCATGGCGCGCTTTGCCGGCGCCAATGCCACGGGCGTGTTGATGACCGGCATGGGCGACGACGGCGCGCGTGGCTTGAAGGAAATGCTCGAAGCGGGCGCCGATACCTTCGCTCAGGACGAAGCCTCCTGCGTGGTGTTCGGCATGCCGCGCGAGGCCATCAAGCTCGGTGCGGCGCGGCATATCATCGGGTTGGACAGCATTGCCGAGGTGATCACACGCGCCGGGTGAGGCCTGGAGAGGCGCGCGTCGCCCGTTACACGGCGTCCGTTACACGGCGTCCGTTACACGTCGCCCGGCAAGCCGGCCTCCCACTTGATGGCAGATTCAATCCACTTGGCAGATGCAAGACACTTGGCAGGCTCCACCCACTTGGCTGATGCCACTGATTTTGATGGTGGGAGGGCGGCTTGCCGCGCGACGGCCCCCCACCCATTGCCCGACAACAACAATACTGGGCACAGAGCCTTACGCAAACTGCCCGATTCAGGCCCTACTCGCCTCCGCGCGGAGACTTGCGACGAGCCATTCCCTTGCCCATGGCTCAGCCCTTGGCCGGGCCTGCCGGAGGGCTTCGCTATGGGCAGAAGCCAGGGCATGACCCTCATCACAAGCCTGGCAAGCCAATTGGGCGGCAAGCCGAAATTCACACGCGGCAACGGTGCCACGTCGCGTATCCGGTTTCCCTGAATCGATCAGATTGGCAGTCATAGTGTCTTGTGTGCCTGGCAAATTGATGCAGATGTTTGCCCCACGACGTTTTAGGGCGCACTATTGCACGGTCGTTCAGGCTGGAAGCCCCCTCATGCCCTTATCGGACCCCATCAAACGTGCATCGCTGCTGGCTGAGCAAGCGGCGGCTACACCTGCCGATTGCGAGCTGAAGCTTGAGGCGTGGGCCGCTGTGGACGACGCACTGGAGCATCTGATCGACCGAACTCAGCAGCAGGCGATAGACATATTCGGGTCGGTCAGGCTGCAACCCCTGCCTGTGCTGGCACCTGTGCCTTCCTGCATCAACCTGGTGGATCGAGCAGTGGCGTCAGTTCAGCCCGAGGCTGATGACCTTCCAGCCACAGGTGTGCCACCGTCACCGGCAGCTTGAAGCGCCGGGGGCCTGCACTTCCGGGGTTCAGGTAGAGGCGGCCATCGCGCCATTCGATCCTGGGCTTATGTGAATGCCCGGTTATCACGATTCGAGTCTCTGCTTTCAGCGCCGGATCGGCGTCGGCAATGTCGTGCACCAACAATATGTGCCAGCCATTTAGATCCTGATGTACCACGTCGCCTATAGAGCTGGCCCAAGGCGCATGTTGATCGTTATTGCCTCTGACTGCCGTGACCGGTGCGATCGCCGCAAGCTGTTCAATGATATCCGGCGAGCCGATGTCTCCCGCATGCAGGATCCAGTCGCTACCTTCAAGTGCCTCGACGGCTTGCGGACGCAGGAGCCCATGAGTGTCTGAAATAACCCCGACTTTCATTTCTTTGGCGGGCTCCCGGTCAGATGCACAAGCGCCAAGTTCGGATAGAGTTGGCCGTGGCAGCAGTTTTGCAAACTTTCACGATGGATATTGCAATGTGCAATGGTCATCTTGCAAGTTGCACGGAAGTTGAACCATGTCACACCGCCTTGCGCAAAGGGATTGCCTCGGCTCTCCCCTCTACCACGCAGATCCAGCGGTGTTCGTCCCGGTAGGGCGCGCGGATGAACTTCAAATGGGCGACCCGGGTTTCACCGCAACTGGCGGCCAGGACCTTGGTAAGTTCAGCAAGCGTGGAAGCTTCGATAACCATTTCACACCTCGATCGTCTTCGTTACCTTATTCTTGACGAGCGCAATAAAGATGAAATTCCATAAACTTTCGATGCGGATTAAAGTTGCACCGGTCGAACCGACGAACGGCGTTTTTTGAATGCTTGTCAAGGGTGATCAAAAAGGGCTAGCGCTAAGTTGCTCGTCTTGTTCTCCCTGAGCTCTCTTCCACAGCGCCGGTTGCATGAGCCGGCTTCAACAGGCAACACCTGCACCGCGACCCTGCGGTTGATGTACAGCCAATTCACCTGCCAACGGGCTCGAACAGCTTTTCCTGAAACCGGTCGAAGGGCCGCATTGCCCAGGTATTTCGGGGTGACAGGTTTGAAGCTGCGAGCATCCTGTTCAGGTAGCGATAAACGCGCTGGTCGGTCAACGCCGGCCGTTTGCTCAGCCACCACAAGTCGCCGAGGTGCCTCAGCAGTTGCCCAAGCACCAGCACCAGCAAGGTCACTTCAAAGCACAAGAGCGTTCCGGTGATGGTCACCAAGGTAATGAATTTCCATTGCCCGATGGCCTCGAACACTGCATCGATCGAGCTGCCCAGGGTCAGCATCGCAGCCATCATGGTCAGGATCCCCAGCAACCAGGTCATAAGGCGCGTGGTGTCTGGCAGGCTGAAAAAATGCTGCATGCGTGTCTCTATGGCGCTGTAGCCGGTTTTACGTTGCATGGCACTTTGCTCTTGCCAGCGATTGAACAGCTCCATGCAGCGCGCCCCCAGCTCCCTTGGCGTGCATTGGTAGCGGCGGCAAAACCATTGCTGCTGCACCGCCAGTACTGTTCTGTAGGCGTCTTGCCCCGCTGGCACCGGGTGTTTGAGGCGCAGCCGGGCGTAGATCTGCTGAATCCGAATCGCGCACAGTGTGCTGAACAGGGCGCTCACAAACAGCGCGCTCAGCCTGATCCAGGGTGAGCCATCGTTTTGCTGCATCAGGTAACCCAGCGAAGGCAGCCAGAAGAAAAACCAGCGCAGGCATACGCGAAAGTCTTTTTCCTTCCAGGCTCGGAGAAAGGGGGCCTGGATGAATCGGCGGTGGTGTTCATTCACGTTGCGGCGAAGGTGATGCAAAGGCATCGCTGGCTCCTGTCAGCAGAAAGTGGAATACGGAGGCAAAGTTGAACGCGCTTGGCTAAATCGAGCGCGGCCAGGTCATTGTGTGCTGGCTGGCTGCAAAGGTTTGCACGCGTTTGAATTCTTCCCGTTTTCCTACAGGCTCAGGCGCCGGGTCTTGGATCGTGGCGCTCACCCTTGGCCGACATGGTCCGCTACACACGCCTTGAACAGCTGCAACGGCGCCGACTGCCGCGCTCCGTAGCGAGACACCAGCACCAGCTCCCTATCGAAGGTCAACGGCCCCAGCGGCAGCACCTGTACATTGTGCGGGCTCTCCAGCCACAGCCCGGCCAGCGGCACCAGCGAAATCCCCAGCCCGCGTTCGACCATCTTGGCAATCGCGTCCAGCTCGTCGAGCTCCAGCACCTGTGCGGGTTGCAGGTGATGGCGGCGCAGAAACTGGGTGACCAGGCGGCCGCCGAAGGAGCTGCGGTCGTAGCGCACGAAAGGGTGCTCGGCGAGCATTTCCAGCGGCGGCTTGAGCGGCATGCCCTGTGGCGCGATCAGCACGAAGGGCTCGCTGCGCACCGGCTCCATCACCAATTCCTTGGGCAAGGAGAAGGGCGGGCGAATGATGATCGCCAGGTCGATTTCGCCGCTGTCGACCTGGTTGAGCAGGTTCAGCGACACGCCTGGAATGAGCTTGGGCTCGATGCCCATCGCCCGCTGCCTGAGGCTGAGCAGAATCGCCGGCAGCAGGCACGACTGCACGGTGCCGATCGCGCCGATGCGCAGCTCGCCCCTGAACTGCTCTGCCTGCGCGGGCGTGCCCATGGCGTGGAACAGTTCCAGGATCTGCTCGGCCATGGGCACTGCGCGTGTGCCCATGGCGTTGAGGGTGGCGGTGCGGCCGGTGCGGTCGAACAGCAGCAGGCCAAGGGCGTCTTCGAGGTTCTTGATCTGCGCGCTCACGGCGGACTGGGTAAGGCCCACTTGCTTGCCGGCGGCGGAAAAGGTGCCGCAGCGGGCGACGGTGAGGAAGGTTTTCAGTTCACGAATCATGGCGGCGATTGATCGAAATTATTTGTGCTCGGATCAAAACATATTCGTTATCCCACAACGAATACAAGGGTTAATAATCGAACCATGCACAACCACCACAGGATTGCCCCGTGAGCCTATCGCCCTTCCACCTCGCTATCCCGGTCTACGACTTGCCCGCCGCACGGGCGTTCTACGGCGAAACCTTTGGCCTTGCCGAGGGCCGCTCCTCGGACCACTGGGTCGATTTCGACTTTTTCGGCCATCAATTGGTGATTCACGAACACCCTAAGACCGCTTCGCAGGAGTCGGCTCACACCAACGCGGTGGATGGCCATGACGTGCCCGTCCCGCATTTTGGCGTGATCCTTGGTTGGGAGGAGTGGGAGGCGCTGGCGGATCGCTTGCAGACCCGCAATACGCGTTTCGTGATCGAGCCCTACATTCGCTTCAAGGGGCAGGTGGGCGAGCAGGCCACCATGTTCCTCTTCGACCCGTGCGGCAACGCACTGGAGTTCAAGGCGTTCAAGGACATGAGCCAACTGTTCGCCAAGTGATACCTGTACCGCGACCGCCTCCTGAAGAGAGGCGGCGCCTCTTGCCTTGCGCTGACCGTGACCGATGCATGCCGGTGTGATCGCCCGCGATCCTTGCCGCCTGTGCCTTCATGCTCGTGCAAAGCGCTTCATGCTCGCTGCCACGGATGATGAAGACGCACATGGGCACTTTCCCGACTCCCGGCTTCACCTCGCCACCCCAGGCATCGCTGTGGCCGATCAGCGCCTGTGGTGACACCTGCCTGATCATCGAGCTGGCTCAGACGTTCAGTACGCGGGCCAATCGCCAGGCGGCGGCGCTGGCCGAGCATCTGCAAGCGCTGCGCCTGGCGGGGCAATTGCAGGGTGTGCTGGATATTGTGCCGGCGATGGTCACCGTTGGAGTGCATTACCACCCAGGCTCGGTGCACTGCCTGCCCGGCGAATTACCTTGGCGCAGCCTCGGCAGGCAGCTGGAGCAGGTGCTGCGCGATGTGCCGGATCTTCAGGGCAGCCATGCGCCACGTTTGATCGAGCTGCCGGTGTGCTACGGCGGCGAATATGGGCCAGACCTCGAAGCCGTGGCTGCAAGCTGCGGCATGACCCCCGCCGAGGTCATCGCGTGCCACAGTGCAAAGCCGGTAGCGGTACTGATGTTGGGCTTTGCGCCGGGGCATGCATACGTAGGCCGCTTCGATGAGCGCCTGGGCTTGCCGAGGCGCGAAGTCCCTCGCACTCAGGTGCCGCGCGGCAGCATCGGGCTGGCGAACCGTCAAAGCGTGATCTACCCCAGTGACTTACCGGGCGGCTGGCACCTGATCGGCCGCACCCCGGTAAGCGTGTTCGACCTGGCACAGGCCGAGCCTTGCCTGCTGCGTGCAGGAGACCGTGTGCGCTTCGTGCCTATCGATGAGGGCCAGTTTCAGGGATTGGCACAGGTGCAGCCATGACCTTGCATGTCATCAAGCCGGGCTTGGCAAGCACCTTTCAGGATCTGGGGCGCAGCGGCTTCCAGCATCTGGGCGTACCGGCCAACGGCGCCATGGACAGCGATGCGCATAGCCTGGCCAACCTACTGGTGGGCAACGAAATGGCCGAGGCCACCCTGGAGGTGCTGCTGCAGGGCCCGACCTTGTGCTTTCAGGTCGGCACCGTGATTGCGCTTGCCGGGGCAGACCTGGATGCGCAGCTCGACGGCCAACCCCTGCCGCCGTTGCGAGCCGTGCGGGTGCGCCCCGGTGCAGTGCTGGCCTTCGGCAAGCGGCGTTGTGGGGCGCGCGCTTACCTGGCGGTTCACGGCGGTTACCGGCTGCCGCGCACGCTCGGCAGCCTGAGCACCAACGGCCGCGCAGGCTACGGGGGCCATGCGGGGCGGCCGCTGCAGGCGGGCGATGTGATCTCGATCCGCTCCTGTTTCGCCAACCCTCCGCGCGTCGATGCCACCGGCTGGCAGGAACAGGCAAACGACGCGCCGATCCGGCTCATGGCCGGCCGCGAGTGGCACCTGTTCAGCGACGCGGCCCGTCACCACCTGCTGGGCAGTGCCTACCGCATCGGTAACGACTCCGAGCGCATGGGCTATCGGCTCAGCGGCCAGGCGCTGGCCTTGCTGAGCCCCGTCAATCTGCTGTCCGAGGCGGTGACCTTCGGCAGCGTGCAGGTGCCGCCCAATGGCCAGCCGATCATCCTGATGGCGGACCGGCAAACCACCGGGGGCTACCCGCGAATCGCCCAGGTCATCAGTGTCGACCTGCCGCGCCTGGCGCAGAAACTCCCCGGCGACACCGTGTACTTTTCTCTGGTGGACATCGACCAGGCACAACACCTGAGCCAGGCCCGCGACGCTCGCCTCGCGCGGTTGGCCCTTCATTCACTCCAAGGCTCACAGAGGCCCTGAGCGCTGCATTTCCCACTGCCGAGATTCACCCGACATAACAAAAGAGGGCCGCGCCAGCCTGAACCGGCGCGGACGACAAGAACGGCCGACGATACCGGCCAGAACTGCCTCCATGCATCTACATAACAGGTGAAACATGTCTCGTGTGCTGACGTCTCCTCACGCCCTTGGCGCCGCCGCGCGCCCTAACCACAACGCCTCGGTCGCCCGCCGTGCAGCCACGGCGTCCGCCACCGGCACGGCGGTGGAATATTACGAATTCGGTGTCTATGGCTACATGGCCGCGATCATCGGGCCACTGTTCTTTCCCGGAGATAACCCTACAGCCTCGTTGCTTGCGGTACTGGCGGTGTTCGGTAGTGCGTTTCTGGTGCGCCCGCTGGGCGGGGTGGTACTGGGCCGCCTGGGCGATCGCATCGGCCGGCGCGCGGTGCTGCTGACGACGGTCATCGGCATGGGCGTGGCTACAGCCGCCATTGGTTTGCTGCCAACGGCTGCGCACGTGGGCATTCTGGCGCCGGTGCTGCTGGTGCTCATCCGGCTGGTGCAGGGCTTCTTCGCCGGTGCCGAGGTGATCGGCGCGGCGGCCTTCGTGGCCGAGTCGTCGCCCACTGGCCGGCGCGGTTTCTTCGGTGCCTTCACCCCGGTGGGTGTGGCGCTCGGCGGCGCCTGCGCGGCGGTCACCTGTGGCCTTACCACCGCGTTGCTCAGCGACGGGCAACTGCATGAATGGGGCTGGCGCATTCCGTTTCTGTTGTCGATTCCGCTGGCGATGCTGTCGTGCCGGATGCGCCACAACGTTGAAGAGACCCCAGCCTTCAAGGCCTTTCTGGAAAAGGAACAGCCGCCCAAGGCGCCGATCCGCGAGGTGCTGGCCTCTCACCGCGGCGCGCTGGTCAAAGTGATCCTGCTGACCTTCGGGCAGAACGCCGGCTACTGGATTGGCCTGGTGTTCATGAACATCTACCTCACCACTTACCTGGGCTTCAACAAGACCGATGTGTTCTGGGTGATCGCCAGCATCAGCCTGTGCATGGCAGCGATGATGCCGTTCTGGGGCGCGCTGTCGGATCGCCTGGGCCGGCGCAAGGTGCTGGCGGTGGGCTTTACCGGTTATGTGCTTTTGGTGATCCCGATGATGCTGGTGATGGGCAGCGGCAGCCTGTGGCTGGCGGCCCTGGCGATGTTCGTCGCCACCTTGCCGATGCCGGTGATCCAGTCGGTGGGCTACCCGACCTACGCAGAGCAGTTCCCAACGCGCGTGCGCTACACCGCCATGGCCATCAGCATCAACCTGGGCGCGATCCTGGGCGGCGGCATCACGCCCTATATCGTTACCTCGATCATCGGCAAAACGCAGAACCTGTTAACGCCCGGCTATTTCATGGCAGGCGCGGCCCTGTGTGCGCTGCTGTCGTTGCTGGCACTGCGCGAAACCGCTCACGGGGAGCTGGCGCAATGAACCCTACCAGCCCGGCGCAACTGCGCCAGTGGATCGCCAACGGCCAATGGGCCGGCCCTACCGCTGGCGTGCTCGACGATTATCAGCAGGCGAACCTGGCAGTGGTGCCGGCTGATTTCGCCTATGACTTTCTGCTGTTCTGCACCCGCAACCCGAAGAGCTGCCCGGTGCTTGCCGTGACTGAGCCGGGCGACCCGTTCGTGGGCAACATCGACCTGCGCAGCATGCTGCCGCGTTATCGCGTGTGGGAGCGGGGCGAGCTGGTCGACGAGCCCATCGACCTCAGCGCGCGTTGGCCGGCGGATGCAGTGGGCTTTTTACTCGGTTGCAGCCACACCTTCGATGCACCGCTGCGCCGCGCCGGGATCCCGGTCGCCAGCACCGCGCCTGCGGTGTATGTCACCGACAGGCACTGCCAACCCGCCGGCCGGCTCAGCGGGCCGCTGGTGGTGAGCATGCGGCCGGTTGCAGCGGCCAAAGTCGCGCGCGCGGTGGAGGTCACTGCGCGCTACCCAACCGGGCATGGCGCGCCGGTGCACATCGGTGACCCGGCCTGTTCTGGGTATTGCAGACCTGAGCCGGCCGGATTTCGGTGTGCTGCCGCAGATAAAAGAGGGCGATGTTCCGGTGTTCTGGGCCTGCGGGGTGACGCCGCAACTGGCGCTGCCGGGGTTGAGGGCGCCCTATGTGTTCACGCATTACCCGGGGCATATGCTGGTGATGGATGAGCGGGTGGATGAGCTTTGACGCCCGGTGGCGCTTTTTGCGCCCCGGGCTTCGTTCAAGTGGCAGTGCAGGGCTGGCTGGCAGGGCTAGAAGGGCAACGGGAGTTTGGCCGTTCGGCCACCGTCGACCACCAGTACCTGCCCTGTCACGAAGGCCGCATCATCGCTGGCGAGAAAAGCCACCGCGCCACCCACGTCGGCAGGCTCGCCCGTGCGTCCCACCGGGTGCAGCCCCAGCAGCCCATGTCGAGCCTGAGCAGGGTTGGCCTGGGCATCCACATAGGCTTGGCTCAGGTCCGAGTTGATCCACCCCGGCGCAACAGCGTTGCAGCGAATGCCATCGCGTCCCAAATCCACCGCCAGCGCACGGGTGAGGCCATGCAGGCCAGCCTTGGACGCACAGTAGGCGGTGTGCCAGGGGTTGGCGCCGATACCTTCGATGGAGCCGACATTGATGATGCTGCCGCCACCACGCCGCCGCATCTGTTCCAGCAGGGCCTTGGCGAGAAATACCGGGGCGCGCAGATTGATAGCCAACATCCGGTCCCACTCTGCTTCACTCAGCGCCTCGATGGCGCGCTCGAACATGATGCCGGCGTTGTTGACCAGAATATCGGCGCCTCCGAAGTGCCGTTCAACGGCCTGAGCGATCACCTCGGGCGCCCCAGGTGTGGCCAGGTCGGCCTCGACCCAGGCTACTCGTTCGTTGCACGCCAGCGCGCCCTCCAGCGGTTGGCGCTGGGCGATCAGTAGGTGCGCACCGTGTTCGAGCAGCGTGTGCGAAATGCCTTGGCCGATGCCGCGCCCGCCACCGGTCACCACCGCGATCTTTGCGTCGAGTTTCATGATGGTTCACCCTGACACCGGCTTGGCGCCGGTGACTTCGAGGGTTTCTGCAGCGATATAGCGGGCCTGATCCGAGGCGAGGAAGGCGATCACGTCGGCGATGTCTTCAGGCTCTGCAATGCGGCCAAGGGGCACGGTCTTGTTGAGCTCCTGTATCGCTTTGTCTGGGTCCAGCCCACGACGCTCGAATCCGGTGCGAATCATCGGTGTGTTGATTTCATGGGGGCATACGGCATTCACGCGGATATTGAACGGCGCGGCATCGCGGCCCATGTTCTTGGTCAGTGCCGCCACGGCGCCTTTGCTGGTGCAGTACGCAACATGGCCGGGGCCCGGGTAGATGCCCCACACCGATGAGGTATTGACGATCGCGCCACCGCCGCGAGCCTTCATATACGGGATCGCTGCGCGCGAAAGGAAGAACACCGCAGTGAGATTTACATCCAGTGCCGTGAACCACATCTCATCCGTGGTTTCCTCAATGGTGCCACGCGGAATAATGCCGGCATTGTTGAGCAGGATATCGACACCGCCGAAGTGCTGGGCCGCTCCCTCGATCAAGGCTTCGCAATAGGCCTTGTCACGCAGGTTGCCTGCCAGGTACTCGGCTTGGGCCCCTGCCGCACGCGCCTGCTCGGCGACCGCCTGGCAACGCATTGCGTCGACATCGGAAATCATCAGCCGAGCGTCCTCCGCGGCGAACAGCTTGACCAATGCCTGGCCAACACCGCCTGCACCCCCAGTTATCACCACCGTCTTGCCTTCGAACCTCATCGCGCACACCTCATTGAACGTTGTGCGTTGATACTCCCTGCTCAATGCAGTGGGCGACAAACGAGATTTGAGGTGGCTTTCGATTGACTTTTAATCAAGTGAAAAACTCGGGCGCCAGCGCTAGGCTGGCGTTTTCTCGGCCCAGGCTGCGCTATGAGCTCATCGCGAACACTGCCTCCACTCAATGCCTTGCGAACTTTCGAAGCCGCTGCGCGCCTGCTCAGTTTCAAACGTGCCGCTGATGAGCTGTGTGTGACCCAGGCAGCCGTCAGCCGGCAGGTGCAAACCCTCGAGGCCTACTACCGGTTGAAGCTGTTCGAGCGCGGCAATCGGCGTGTAGCGCTGACCCCGGAGGGCCAGAAGTTGCTGGAGGCCACCCAGCCTGCCTTCACTCTGATCGCCGCTGCTTCTCGGCAGTTGCTGCAAGCCATTGCCGAGAAGTACTTGCCGCTGTTGACTACCAGCGCCTTTGCGCAGCGCTGGTTGCTACCGCGCCTGGGCCGGCTGCGCCAGGCGAACCCATCGCTGCACCTGCAACTGATCAGCAGCGAGGCCAATCCCGATTACCGGGAGGGTTTCGACGCTGCGATAACGCTTGGGCTGGAGGAGCACAGTGCTTATGAGGCTACCTGGCTGTTCAGCGAGGAGGTCTTCCCCGTATGCACGCCAGCCTTTCTCGACGGCTGCCCGGCACTTTGCGACTTGCAAGGCCTGGCCCATGTGCCATTGCTGGACCTGAGCGCCCGCCATTGGCAGCCCAGGCTCTGGGCACCAGTGGATTGGGCGTATTGGTTTCGGCATTTCGGCTTACCGCCGGCAGCTGCCAGGCAGGCTATGAGCTTCAGCCACTTTTCTCTGCAGATGGACGCAGTCATGCAGGGGGAGGGCGTCGGCCTGGCTTGGCGGCATCTGGTGCAGCCCCAGGTTGACCGCGGCGAGCTGGTCATGCCGTTGCCTCATACGCTGCACTTGCCGGAGCGCAGACACTATTTCGTCAGCCGTATCGGTGCCGATTCACAGCGCGAGATCGAATGGATGCGGCAGTGGTTGTTGGATGAAACCCTTGCCTTGCGGGGGACCGGTAAACAGGCGCATGCACCTCGGTTGCCGCTTGTACAGTGAACTCGACCGCTAATCCTTCACGCGCAAGAAACTCGGAATAATTTTGTAACAACTGGATCGCGCCGCAGGTCGTAACCAGTGAAAGGACTTCCCCTTCACTGCCAAAGGCCTTCAAAAATGACAACTCCCGTGCAAACCCTCGGCCCTGACCGGGCCAACCAATCCGGTGTTTCCTGGGCGGCGATCTTCGCCGGTGCCGCTGCTGCCGCCGCCCTTTCGATGATCCTGCTGCTGCTTGGGACCGGCCTGGGCTTCGCTGCCAGCTCGCCGTGGGCTGACGAAGGCGCTTCGGCCAAGACCTTGGCGATTTCGACCATCGTGTGGCTGCTAGTGACGCAAATTCTGGCTTCAGGCCTGGGCGGTTATCTCGCCGGCCGGTTGCGGGTCAAATGGGCCAGCTTGCACGGGGATGAGGTGTATTTCCGCGACACCAGCCATGGTTTCCTGGCATGGGCAGTGGCAACCCTGGTGACCGCAGCACTGGTCGCCAGCACCGTTGGCGGCGCTGCCAGCAGCGTGGCTCAGGCGGGTGGGCAAGCGGCAGGGGCGGTGGTTTCTGCCGGGGGTGCTTCGATTGCTGGCGCCGCTGCCAGCGGCCAGGGTGACAACGGCTACTTCGTCGACAAGCTGCTGCGCAGCGCCGACCCTGCACAAGCCAACCAGACCGATGCCCAGGGCGCTACCAGCCGCATCCTGAACAAGGCGCTGGCCGGTGACGGGCAACTGAACGCGGATGATCGCACTTACCTGGCCAAGTTCGTCGCACAACGCACCAGCCTGAGCCAGCAAGAAGCCGAACAACGCGTGGACCAGGTCTATGCCGAGGCTCGCAAAGCTGCGCAAGACGCCAAGGTTGCTGCTCAGCAAGCCGCCGACAAGGCCGCCAAAGTCGCTGCCTACACCGCGCTGTGGACCTTCGTCGCCCTGCTGTGCGGTGCATTTTCGCAAGCTTCGCTGCGCTGTTCGGTGGCCGCCAGCGCGACCGCGCGGTATGGCTGGATGAACCTTATGCAGGCACTGTTCGCGAAGGCGTCAGTGTTCGTTGATCCGATTCGGTCTTATTGATCCGGCATTGCCGGAAGGGAGAAAGTTATGCGTTCGCTTCTGCTGTGGTTCCTTGGAGTACCGATCCCTGTGATCATCCTGATCGCGATCTTCATGCACTGATGCAATATCGACAGTGGGCCGCGTAGGCCCACTGTTCGTTTCAGGCTGGAGCTAGATGCGCCGTCAAAAGCGCTCCTTCGCCGAGACATAGCGCCATTGCCCGGCCGGCAGCTTGCCCATCGGCACACCGCCCAGCCGAATTCGGCGCATCGAGACCACCTCAAGCCCCACCGCCGCACACAGCACGGCGATCACACCAGGCTCAGGCGCCTTCAATGCAATGCGAAGGTGCGTTTCGTTCTGCCAGCTGCACTTGGCCTTTGGCAGTTCTCGGCCCTTGTGCATGGCCCCGCGTTTCAAACGGTCCAGCCCGCCTTCGCGTAGCGTGCCGCTGACCTGCACGACGTACTCCTGCTCCAGCTTGGCGAATTCCACCGTGAGTTTGCGCGCTGTGCGCCAGTCCTGGCTGAACACCTGCAACCCACTGGCCCCGGCTTGCAGCGGCGCCAGGCACTTCAAATTGCGAAAGTGCCCCTTGAGCACACGCTTGCCGGTGTCGAACGTTTCGGCCTGGTTCTGGGGTGTGATCGACGCAAGCGCGCTTGCCTCATCCAGGCCCGGTGCCTGGTTCAACACCAGCGTGATGGGCTCGGGTGCTTCGGCCCTGGCATCGGGAAGCAGTTGCACCTGTTGGCCGGCCACCTGGAACTGAGGCGTGTCGACCACTTCGCCATCGACGGTAACCCAGCCGCCTTCGATATAAAGCTCGGCCTCGCGGCGCGAGCACCCAAGCAGTTCGATAAGGCGGCGGGAAAGGCGTTGGGGTTCGGACATGGCGAAGGGCTCTGAAAAGCGTGCAGTGTAACGGCCTAGTCTTTTTCTTCTTCTTGTTCTTTTTCCTGAGGCTCTTGAGCCGGGCGGCGGCCTTTTCGACCGTTTCCATTTTTTCGGGGCGCTTCATGCTTTTCCATTTGCGGATTTCATCGCGCGAGCGGCCGCAGCTGGTGCACATCTCGCTGTTGAGTTTGCATTCGGAAATGCACGGGTTTTCCACGTCTTTAGCCATGTTGGCCCCTGGTGCTTAGCCGCGCGGCCCAGTCGCCGCCGTGTTGGGCGGTGCAGCGCTGTTCTGAGTCCAGCCTTACGTGGGCGCAGATATCGCTGACAGCTATGCCTGCTTCATCGAAGGCTGCGAGGGTGAGCGCATGTAAACGCGACAACTCGGCTGCCTGGCGCTGGGGCTCGGTGGCGAACACCCAGGTCACGATGAGGCTGGCGGGGAAGTGTTGGTAATCGACGCGGTGGGTGAGCCACTGAAAGCCGACGATTTCCGCCAAGGCCTGATCGCAGGCTGCGGTCAGTGCGCGGGTGAGCGCTCTATCCGTCAACGCCTGCTGGCGTTTGGGTGAGCCTTTCATTTGTTGTAACGGCGAATGGCTTGAAGGAGCTCTTCGACGCCTTCGGCCCGCGCCTGGTCAGTCAGCCCGGCCTTGGCCACGTGCTCGCGTGCATGTGCTTCGACGATTTCGTCAAGCAAGCCGTTGATCGCGCCCCTTGTGGCGGCCACGAGATGCAGCGTGGTGCCACATTCAGCCTCGCTTTCCAGCGCACGCTCGATCGCTTGCACCTGGCCGGCGATACGTTTGACGCGTTTGAGCAGGTCGCTTTTACCTGCGTGGGTGTGAGACATGGGATACCCCCCTGGGTTATGGAGGGTATGGTGCCGGTGAGCAAGGGATGCAGGCAAGGGCCGCTCAGCCTTTCTCTTCGCGGTCCTGCACAAACAAAGCAGTGGCTTTGCGCGCTGCCTCTTCCTCATCTTCGAAGTAGCTCAGCGAGCCGTCATCGGACTCGACACGAAACACCTGGGGCAGGTGCTGGTACTCAGCGGGTCGCTCGTCGCCTTCCAGTTTCTTGACTCGGGTGGCCATGGCCGTTCGCTCCGCAGTGTGGGTACAGGCAGTGGACCGCGGGGGGAGGGAAAGGGTCTGTTGGGCTTGAATTTGCAGGCGGCATCAGACTTTCCAAGATCTTATGATTTGCTCGCTATCATTCATGGAGTAGAGCCACTCGTTATTAACCTTCGTTTTGTTGAAAAGCTTCAGCTCTACTAATCCATTGAGTACGGCAGCCGCAGTGTTGTAAGCGCATCCGAGGTTTTCTTTTACGTTTGTGATGGTGAAAAACTGAGCCTTTTCGGTTTTTGCGACGTTGAAGACGATCCTTTGCTTCTCGGACAGTTTTTTATACAGGCCTGACTCATATAAAAAAGCGTTGAACTGATCGACGTCTCTCAGCGTTTCTTCATATGCTTTTCTGAATTGCTTGATTGTTCTGGCAACCACTCGGGCCTGATAATCGATGAAATAGGTCAGGTCCATGCCATCGGTTTCAGTATACAGATAGCTTTTTCCGTATTGAATTCTCGCCAGTTTCAACAACGTGCTGATCGGGATGTACCGGAACCCGCCAAACCCGTTTCTGAACATGTACCAATAGAACAAGGCCCTTGCAACCCTGCCGTTGCCATCATGAAATGCATGCTCGTAGCCCATGCAGAAATGCAGGATGATCGCTGTGACCAAAGGGTGCATGTAATTTTTATTGGAGACGTCGGCGTGGTGCTTGTTCGCCCATTCAACAATCTCCTGCAGCCGCTTTTTGAGATCCTTGGCAGGTGGCGGTTGGTGAACGATCTCGCCATCACCATCCTCGATCACCACGTCATCAGTCTTGCGAAAGTTGCCTGGCCGATAACGCTCGTCGTCAATGCCTTCCACGCCAATCTGATGCAGTTCGCAAATAAGGTCGAGGCTGAGTTCTCTGTCACGTGCCTCCCAGGCAAACTTCATCATCCTGAAGTTTCCAAGGATCATTTTCTCATCCATCGTCCTTGGCCCCCGGGCTCTTTTGAGCAGGTCCTTGGCCGCCTTGGTCGTGGTGGCCGCGCCCTCGAGCTGGCTACTGCTGATGGCTTCATCTTCGATCAAGTCGTTCAGCAAATAATGCACGTGCTTTCGCTCACCGATCCGGCTGCACATCCATTCAAGTGCGGCGGTGGTTGTGTGCTGGTCGCACATCGAAATCGCCATATGCATTGCGGGTGTATGCATGAACTTGCAAAGCGCGGGAGGGGAGCCTATGGGCAGCGCCGGAGTCAGCTGTTTATCCCGAGATTCCCTGACGAGCGACCATGCCAAGTCAGCATCTAGATCCGGGCCCACCCTGAAACGAAACTTATCGTATGGCAGGTAACGGCCTTTTGAATCCAGGGGGTGGCTGAAGGCCATATATTTAGCGAACTCCTCACGCGGCTTCTCGAAGAGCTTAGTGAAGGGGAGCAGGGGTTGGGGAGGGGGTGACTTGATCGCTGCCATTTCAAAAACCTCTCGGATTGAAATGGAGCATAGGTCAGTGCATGTCGAAAATCCATGAGATTGAGATGAAAACCATCTGCCTCAGAGGCGCGCAACAAGTCATCCAGTCGCCTGGGGCGTACCTACCAGAAGAGGAGGCGACCAGGGCATCAGGCTCAAGGGCTTTCCCCTACCAGTTGATGATGCCTCTAAAGCGCAAAAAACCCGTAGATCAATGATCTACGGGTTTGGTTTTGGTGCCCCGGGGAGACTCGAACTCCCACTCCTTTCGAAAACGGATTTTGAATCCGCCGCGTCTACCGATTCCGCCACCGGGGCAATGGCGGCGAAGTATAGAGACCTGCCGCTGGTCGGTCAATCAGCTTTCATGGTCAATGCGCTGATTTTCCGCTAGAATTTCGCGCCCTGTCGCCCCCTGAAGCTCACCATGCGCGTTGCCGATTTTTCCTTCGACCTTCCCGATGCCCAGATTGCCCGCCATCCCCTGGCCGAGCGCCGTGGCAGCCGCTTGCTGGTGCTCGATGGCCCGAGTGGCGCCCTGGCCCATCGGCAATTCGCCGACGTGCTCGAGTACCTGCGCCCCGGCGACCTGATGGTGTTCAACAACACCCGGGTGATCCCCGCGCGGCTGTTCGGGCAAAAGGCGTCCGGTGGGCGGGTCGAAGTGCTGGTGGAGCGCGTCACCGGCAGCCATGAAGTGCTGGCTCACGTGCGCGCCAGCAAGGCCCCCAAGCCGGGCACGCAGCTATTGATCGATGGCGGTGGCGAGGCCGAGATGGTGGCGCGGCATGACGCGCTGTTCGAGCTGCGCTTCGCCGAGCCGGTGCTGCCGCTGTTGGAGCGGGTAGGGCACATGCCGTTGCCTCCTTATATCGACCGGCCTGACGACAGCGCCGACCGCGAGCGCTACCAGACCGTCTACGCCGAACGTGCCGGTGCGGTCGCTGCGCCCACGGCGGGGCTGCATTTCGATGAGGCGCTGCTGGCGGCGATCCGCGAAAGGGCGTGAGCACCGCATTCGTGACCCTGCATGTAGGCGCGGGCACCTTCCAGCCGGTGCGCGTCGAGCGTATCGAAGACCACCACATGCACAAGGAATGGCTTGAGGTCAGCGCCGAGGTGGTGGAGGCCGTCGAGGCCTGCCGCGCGCGAGGCGGGCGGGTGATCGCAGTGGGCACTACCAGTGTGCGCTCGCTCGAGAGCGCTGCCCGCGACGGCAAGCTCGAACCCTTCAGCGGCGACACCGACATTTTCCTTTATCCAGGCCGGCCGTTTCATGTGGTCGATGCGCTGGTCACCAATTTCATTTGCCCGAGTCCACGCTGTTGATGCTGGTCTCGGCATTCGCCGGTTACCCCGAAACCATGGCCGCCTATGCTGCGGCAGTGCAGGGCGGTTACCGCTTTTTCAGTTACGGTGATGCCATGTTCATCACCCGCAACCCCGCGCCTCAAGGCCCAATGGCCGGCGCTGCCGAGGAACACCCATGAGCCGCACCTGCCGGATGTCGTTCGAATTGCTGGCCACCGACGGCAAGGCCCGTCGCGGCCGCTTGACCTTCCCACGCGGGGTGGTCGAAACCCCGGCGTTCATGCCGGTAGGCACTTATGGCACGGTCAAGGGCATGTTGCCGCGCGACATCGAGGCCATCGGCGCGCAGATCATCCTGGGCAACACGTTTCATTTGTGGCTGCGCCCAGGCACTGAAGTGATCAAGGCGCACGGCGACCTGCATGATTTCATGCAGTGGAAAGGCCCGATCCTCACCGATTCCGGCGGCTTCCAGGTGTTCAGCCTGGGCGCTATGCGCAAGATCAAGGAAGAGGGCGTGACCTTCGCCTCGCCCGTCGACGGCGCCAAGGTGTTCATGGGCCCCGAGGAGTCGATGCAGGTGCAGCGCGACCTGGGCTCGGACATCGTGATGATCTTCGACGAGTGCACACCGTACCCGGCCGACCACGACACTGCGCGCAAGTCCATGGAGCTGTCGCTGCGCTGGGCGCAGCGCTCGAAGAACGCCCATGCCGAAAACACTGCCGCGCTGTTCGGTATCGTCCAGGGTGGCATGCACCAGGACCTGCGCATGCGCTCGCTGGAGGGCCTGCAACAGATCGGTTTCGATGGCCTGGCCATTGGCGGGCTGTCGGTGGGTGAGCCCAAGGAAGAGATGATCCGCGTGCTGGATTACCTCCCTGGCCAGATGCCCGCAGACAAACCTCGTTACCTTATGGGCGTTGGCAAACCCGAAGACCTTGTGGAAGGTGTGCGCCGCGGCGTGGACATGTTCGACTGCGTGATGCCCACCCGCAACGCGCGCAACGGGCACCTGTTCATCGACACCGGTGTGCTGAAGATCCGCAACGCGATCCATCGCCACGATGACTCGCCGTTGGATGCCTCCTGCGATTGCTACACCTGCCAGAACTTCTCCCGCGCTTACCTGCATCACCTGGACAAGTGCGGCGAAATGCTCGGCAGCATGCTCAATACCGTCCACAACTTGCGCCATTATCAGCGCCTGATGGCTGGTTTGCGCGAGGCTATCCAACAGGGTAAATTGGCCGCCTTCGTCGATGCCTTCTATGCCCGGCGCGGGTTGCCCGTGCCGCCGCTTGACTGATCCTTTCTATTAATAATTAGCAACTGGAGCGCTAAATGAGCTTGCTGAGCTTTCTGATCCCCACCGCGCAAGCGGCTGATGCCGCTGCGCCCGCAAGCCCTCTGGGTGGCGGTTTCGAGTGGATTTTCCTGGTCGGCTTTCTGGTCATCTTCTACTTCATGATCTGGCGCCCGCAGGCCAAGCGTGCCAAGGAGCAGAAGAGCCTGCTCGGTGGCCTGGCCAAGGGTGATGAAGTGGTCACCACTGGCGGCATCGCCGGCAAGATCACCAAGGTCACCGATGATTTCATCGTGGTCGAAGTTTCCGACAACGTCGAGCTCAAGTTCCAGAAGGGCGCCGTAGCGGCGACCCTGCCAAAGGGCACGCTCAAAGCGATCTGAACGGCGGTTTTCTTCTTTATACGTCAGGGCGCGCAACGCGCCTTGCGTCTTGAACGGGCGGCGTGATGCTGAACAAATACCCTCTGTGGAAATACATTCTGATCGTGGCGGTGCTCGCGGTCGGTTTTATCTATTCCGCACCCAACCTCTACCCAGATGACCCAGCCATCCAGCTCACCGGTGCCAGCAGTGCGCTGCAGGTGAACCAGGCGGATCTGGACAAGGCTACCAAAGCGCTCACCGACGCCGGCATTGCGGTCAAGGCCTCCTCGCTCGCCCAAGGTGGCAAGGGCGGCCTGCTGCGCCTGAACAACAAGGAAGACCAGCTTCCTGCCAAGGATGTGGTGCGCAATGTCCTGGGCGATGACTACGTCGTGGCTCTGAACCTGGCCCCCACCACCCCGCAGTGGTTGCGCTCGCTGGGTGCTCACCCGATGAAGCTGGGCCTGGACCTGTCCGGTGGCGTGCACTTCCTGCTGGAAGTGGACATGGACAAAGCCGTTGATGCCCGCCTGAAGATCTACGAAGGCGAAGTCAAAACCCTGCTGCGCAAGGAACAGGTGCGCTACCGCAGCCTGCCGCAGGACGGAAATGCGATTCAATTGGGCTTCAGCGATGATGCTTCGCGTGACAAGGCGCAAAGCCTGATCCGCAAGGCGTTCACCGACTTCGAGATCACCCCCGGCAGCCGCGGCGAGCTGTCGGTGCTGCGTATGGGCCTGACCCAGGCCAAGCTTGCGGAAATCCGCGAATATTCGATCAAGCAGAACCTCACCACCGTGCGCAACCGCGTCAACGAGCTGGGCGTTGCCGAGCCGCTGGTCCAGCGCCAGGGCGCCAACCGCATCGTGGTCGAGCTGCCGGGCGTGCAGGACACCGCCGAAGCCAAGCGCATCCTCGGCAAAACAGCCAACCTCGAGTTCCGCCTGGGCGCAGGCCCGGAAGACACCCGTGCCAGCACCGAGACCTTCGAGTTCCGCGACGGCAGCCGCGCTCCGGCAGCTGTAGAGCGCAACCTGATCATCACCGGCGACCAGGTGACCGATGCGCAGGCCAGCTACGACGAGCACGGCCGCCCGCAAGTGAACATCAAGCTCGACGGCCATGGCGGCGACCTGATGAACCGCTCCACCCGCAGCAATGTGGGCCGCAGCATGGCGGTGATCTTCATCGAGCAGAAGCCGACCACCAAGACCGTGCGCCAGACCGTCGACGGCGTCGAGAAGGACGTGACCGTCCCGACGTTCACCGAAGACAAGAAGATCATCAGCCTGGCGACCATCCAGTCGCCACTGGGCAACCAGTTCCGCATCACCGGCCTGAACGGCCAGGGTGAATCCTCGGAGCTGGCCCTGCTGCTGCGTGCCGGTGGCCTCGCGGCGCCGATGTACTTCGCCGAAGAGCGCACCATCGGCCCGAGCCTGGGCGCCGACAACATCACCAAGGGTGTCGACGCATCGCTCTGGGGCATGCTTTTCGTGTCGCTGTTCATCATCGCGATCTACCGCTTCTTCGGCGTGATCGCGACCGTAGCACTGGCCTTCAACATGGTGGTGCTGCTGGCGCTGATGTCGATCCTGGGCGCTACCCTCACCTTGCCGGGTATTGCCGGTATCGTGCTGACCATGGGCATGGCGGTGGACGCCAACGTGCTGATCTTCTCGCGGATCCGCGAAGAGATCGCTGCCGGCATGGCCGTGCAGCGCGCCATCCATGAAGGCTTCAACCGCGCCTACACCGCGATCATCGACGCCAACCTCACCAGCCTGCTGGTGGGCGGCATCCTCTTCGCCATGGGCACGGGCCCTGTGAAGGGCTTCGCGGTCACCATGTCGCTCGGTATCTTCACCTCGATGTTTACGGCCATCATGGTGACCCGCGCGTTCGTCAACCTGATCTACGGCGGCCGTGACGTCAAGAAGCTGTGGATCTAAGGGGCTCGCGATGAAACTCAATACCATCAACTTCATGGGCGTGCGCAATGTCGCGTTCGCCGTGACTGTGTTGCTCACCATCCTGGCGCTGTTCAGCTGGTTCCACAAAGGCATCAACTTCGGCCTGGACTTCACTGGCGGCACCCAGATCGAGCTGACCTACCAGAAGGCTGCCGACCTGGGCGCGGTGCGTGAGGAGCTGGCCAAGGCCGGCTATCACGAGGCCATCGTGCAGACCTTCGGCTCGGCCAACGAGCTGCTGGTGCGCATGCCTGGCGACGATGCCAAGCTGGGTAACGAAGTGGCTGCAGCGCTGCAGAAGTTCGGCGGCGACAACCCTGCAACCGTCAAGCGCGTGGAGTTCGTAGGCCCGCAGGTGGGCGAGGAGCTGCGTGACCAGGGTGGCCTGGGCATGCTGCTGGCCCTGGGCGGCGTGCTGGTGTACCTGGCGTTTCGCTTCCAGTGGAAGTTCGCTGTCGGCGCCATCGTTTCGCTGATTCACGACGTGGTCGTGACGATGGGTATCCTGTCGTTCTTCCAGATCCAGTTCGACCTCACGGTGCTGGCTGCGGTGCTGGCGATCATCGGCTACTCGCTCAACGACACCATCGTGGTCTTCGACCGGGTCCGCGAAAACTTCCGCGTACTGCGCAAGGCCTCGCTGATCGAGAACATCAACGTTTCCACCACGCAGACGCTGCTGCGGACCATTGCCACCTCGGTTTCGACCTTGCTGGCAATCGCGGCACTGCTGATCTTCGGCGGCGACAACCTGTTCGGCTTCTCCCTGGCGCTGTTCATCGGTGTGATGGCGGGTACCTACTCCTCCATCTATATCGCCAACGTGGTGCTGATCTGGCTGAAGCTCTCCAGCGACGACCTGATTCCTCCGGCCACCAAGGATGTGGTAGATGAGCGCCCCTGACGCTCTGGCTAGCCACTAAGCCCATGAAAAGGCGCAAGTATTGAACTTGCGCCTTTTTTGTTGCTCCAAGGCTTGGGGTTAGCCGCCATGAGCGGCGCCATACTTCAGGAGAGACTAACGTGAACAAATCGTTGCTGATTGGTGCAGTGCTGGGTGCTGTCGGTGTCACCGCCGGGGGTGCAGTGGCGACCTACAGCCTCGTTAACAAAGGACCCGAGAACGCCGTGGTATTGGCGTCCGAACCGATCAAGGAACAGATCAAGACGCCTCGCAAAGAATGCCAGCAAGTCAACGTGACGCGCCGCAAGCCCGTGCAGGATCAGCACCAGATCATTGGTAGCGTGGTCGGTGCGGTAGCAGGTGGCCTGCTGGGTAACCAGGTTGGCGGCGGTAATGGCAAGAAGATTGCCACGGTCGCTGGCGCCGTGGGCGGCGGTTACGCGGGCAACAAAGTGCAGGAGCACATGCAGAACAACGACACCTACACCACCACTGAAACCCGTTGCAATACCGTCAACGACATCAGTGACAAGGTGGTGGGCTACAACGTTAAGTACCAGCTCAAGGGCCAGGTTGGCCAGGTTCGCATGGACCATGACCCGGGTTCGAGCATTCCGGTGAACCAGCAGGGCCAGCTGGTATTGACTCAGAGCCAGCCGGGCCAACAAGCCCAGTGATTCTGAGCCCCGCCCACAAAAAAAGCACCTCGAAGGTGCTTTTTTGTGGGCCTGGAATATCAGCGCTTGATCGAAGCCGGCAGGTGCGGCTGGATGGCGGTGAGCACCGCCTTGAAGCACTTGATGTTGCCCGCAACGATATGGCCCTTCTCGAGGAAGTCATGGCCACCGGTGAAGTCGCTCACCAGGCCGCCTGCTTCCTGGATCAGCAGTGCGCCGGCTGCCATGTCCCATTCCGACAGGCCCGACTCCCAGAAAGCATCGAAGCGGCCGGCCGCGACATAGGCCAGGTCGAGGCTGGCGGCGCCAGCGCGGCGGATGCCGGCGGTCTGGCCGACCAGGCTGCGGAACATGCCCAGGTAGTTGTCGAGGTGATCCATCTGGTTGTCGCGGAACGGGAAGCCTGTGCCCAGCAGGGCGCCTTCGAGGCTGGTGCGGCTGCTCACGCGCATGCGGCGGCCGTTGACCTGAGCGCCGTGGCCGCGGCTGGCGGTGAATTCTTCCTGGCGTACCGGGTCGAGCACCACGGCGTGTTCGAGGCGGCCGCGGTATTTGCAGGCGATGCTGACTGCGAAGTGAGGGACGCCACGCACGAAGTTGGTGGTGCCGTCGAGCGGGTCGATGACCCACAGGTACTCGGCGCCTTCGCCGGAGCCTGCATGCAGGCCGCTCTCTTCGCCGAGGATGCCGTGGGTGGGGTAGGCCTTGCGCAGGGCGTCGACGATCACACGCTCGGCGGCGCGGTCGACTTCGCTGACGTAATCCTTGGCGCCCTTTTCATCCACCTTGAGGGTATCCAGGCGCTCGATGGAGCGGAAGATCAGTTCACTGGCGCTGCGGGCGGCGCGCAGCGCGATATTCAGCATGGGCTGCATGGATGTGTTCACCTGGGGACGTTAAAAAAGAGCCGGGCATTCTACCAGAAACTACGGCGGTAAAAAGAGCGTCGAGCAGTGCGTGGCGTTGTTTTCGTCGCTTCTGTAGTATCTGTGGCCCCCTTTGCGAACCGAGAGCGCCTTACCGTGCTGCAGAACATCCGTGTCGTGCTGGTCAACACCAGCCACCCCGGCAATATCGGCGGGGCGGCCCGTGCCATGAAGAACATGGGGCTGGCGCAGCTGGTACTGGTCGATCCCGTGGCGTTCCCCTCACCTGAAGCCAGTGCTCGGGCCTCAGGCGCTGACGACGTGCTGGTGGGTGCCCGTGTCGTGGCCACCCTTGAAGAAGCTCTGGCGGGTTGCTCGCTGGTGCTGGGCACCAGTGCGCGCGACCGCAGCTTGCCCTGGCCCATGCTCGAGCCGCGTGAGTGCGGTGAAAAGGCCGTGCAGGCGGCTGCCTGCGAGCAGCAGGTGGCCCTGGTGTTCGGTCGCGAGCACGCAGGGCTCACCAACGATGAGCTGCAGCGATGTCATTTCCATGTGCACATTCCTTCCGACCCGGCCTTCAGCTCCCTGAACCTGGCCGCTGCGGTGCAGGTGCTGGCTTATGAGGTGCGTTGCGCCTGGCTGGCAGGCCAGCAAAAACCTGTGGCAGAGCAGGGCAGTGCAGCGCCGGCACTCGCCACCATGGATGAAATGGAAGGGTTCTACCGGCACCTTGAGGCCACGCTCGTAGAAGTCGGCTTTCTGGACCCGGCGAACCCCCGTCATCTGATGGCACGATTGCGCAGGCTGTTTGGCCGCAGCACCGTTGACCACACAGAAATGAGCATCTTGCGGGGCATTCTCACCGAAACCCAGAAGGCGGCACGGGGTGAGCCTCACAAGCGCAAGGAGCCCTGAAATGTTCGAACGCATGCGAGAAGACATCCAAAGCGTATTCCACCGCGACCCTGCGGCGCGCAATGCGATCGAAGTGCTGACCTGCTACCCGGGGCTGCACGCTATCTGGTTGCATCGCGTGGCGCACGCGCTGTGGGCGCGCCGTTGGAAGTGGCTGGCGCGCTCGGTGTCCAATTTCAGCCGCTGGCTCACCGGCATCGAAATCCACCCGGGTGCCCGCATTGGCCGGCGCTTTTTCATCGACCATGGCATGGGTATCGTTATTGGGGAAACGGCTGAGCTGGGTGATGACGTCACCCTTTACCAGGGTGTAACCCTGGGTGGCACCAGCTGGAATGCCGGCAAGCGTCATCCCACGCTGGAAGATGGCGTGGTGGTGGGGGCGGGCGCCAAGGTGCTGGGGCCTTTCATCGTGGGTGCCGGCGCCAAGATTGGCTCCAACGCCGTTGTCACCAAAGCAGTGCCTGCCGGGGCTACGGCGGTGGGCATTCCCGCCAAGATCATCGTCAAGGACGTGCCCGATGATGCGCTGGATGCGCAGCGCAAGGCCATGGCCGAGAAGATCGGCTTCGATGCCTATGGCCTGGCGGGAGAAATGCCGGACCCTGTAGCGCGCGCGGTTGGCCAGCTTCTCGACCACTTGCATGCGGTGGATAGCCGCCTTGAAGGCGTGTGCGGCGCGCTCACGCGCCTGGGTAGCGATTATTGCGCCAAGGAGCTGCCCGCGCTGCGCGATGAGGATTTCGACTGCGTCAAAGGCGAGCAGCCGGCAGAGCGAGCCGCCCACCCGTGACCGCTGTATTGCCGTGAAGCTGTGATATCATCCGTCGCCGCTTCGCTGGCATTCCCGAGTAATTCACTAGGTCTTTTAGTTGACTCTTTTACTCGGGAATCGCATACTCGCCGCATCGTGAACCTTTTCTCGCAACCCGTGGTAACGATTCCATGCGACTGACCACCAAAGGCCGATACGCCGTGACCGCCATGCTGGACCTGGCCCTCCACGCGCAGCGTGGCCCCGTCTCGCTGGCCGACATCTCCGAGCGTCAGGGTATTTCTCTTTCCTACCTCGAGCAGTTGTTCGCCCGCCTTCGGCGCTCAAACCTGGTGTCCAGTGTGCGCGGCCCGGGGGGCGGCTATCAGTTGTCACGAGACATGCAAGGCATTCAGGTCGCTCAGGTGATCGATGCGGTCAACGAGTCGGTCGATGCCACTCGTTGCCAGGGCATGGGCGATTGCCATTCTGGCGACACCTGCCTCACCCATCACTTGTGGCTCGACCTGAGCCAACAGATTCATGAGTTCCTGAGTGGTATCAGTTTGGCCGATCTCGTCACCCGTCGTGAGGTGCTTGAAGTGGCCCAACGTCAGGACCAGCGCCGCTGTAGTACCGGGCGTGCGCCGATTCTGGACAAAATCGAAACGTCCGTCGTCGACTGACCGCCCCAGAAGCGGCGCGCGAGCCTGATAGGAGAAAGATCCAAATGAAGTTGCCGATTTACCTCGATTATTCCGCCACCACGCCGGTCGACCCCCGCGTTGCCCAGAAGATGGTCGAGTGCCTGACCCTCGACGGCAACTTCGGCAACCCGGCCTCGCGCTCGCACGTCTTTGGCTGGAAGGCCGAAGAAGCCGTGGAGAATGCTCGCCGCCAGGTCGCCGACCTGATCAACGCCGACCCGCGCGAAATCGTCTGGACCAGCGGTGCCACCGAGTCCGACAACCTCGCCATCAAGGGCGTGGCGCACTTCTACTCGGGCAAGGGCAAACACCTGATCACCAGCAAGATCGAGCACAAAGCCGTGCTCGACACCGCTCGCCAGCTTGAGCGCGAAGGCTTCGAAGTGACCTATCTGGAGCCAGGCGAAGACGGCCTGGTCACTCCTGCCATGGTCGAAGCTGCCCTGCGCGAAGACACCATCCTGGTGTCGATCATGCACGTGAACAACGAAATCGGCACCGTCAACGACATCGCGGCCATCGGGTGAACTCACCCGCAGCCGCGGCGTGCTGTTTCATGTCGATGGTGCTCAGTCGGCAGGCAAGGTCGAGATCGACATGGCCAAGCTCAAGGTCGACCTGATGTCCTTCTCTGCCCACAAGGCTTATGGCCCCAAGGGCATCGGCGCGCTGTATGTCAGCCGCAAGCCGCGTGTTCGCCTTGAAGCGACCATGCACGGCGGTGGCCACGAGCGTGGCATGCGGTCCGGCACCCTGCCGACCCACCAGATCGTCGGCATGGGCGAAGCTTTCCGCATCGCCAAAGAAGAGATGGCCAAGGATACCGCTCACGTCAAGGCGCTCTCCGATCGCTTCTACAAGCAGGTCGAAGACCTCGAAGAGCTGTACGTGAACGGCAGCCTCACCCAGCGCGTGCCGCACAACCTGAACCTGAGCTTCAACTACGTTGAAGGCGAGTCTCTGATCATGTCCCTCAAGGACCTGGCCGTCTCGTCCGGTTCGGCCTGCACCTCGGCCTCGCTCGAGCCTTCGTACGTGCTGCGTGCGCTGGGCCGCAACGACGAGCTTGCACACAGTTCCATCCGTTTTGCCTTCGGCCGCTTCACCACCGAAGAAGAGATCGACTATGCCGCCGCGCAGGTGCGCACCGCGGTCACCAAGCTGCGTGAGCTGTCCCCGCTGTGGGACATGTTCAAGGATGGGGTTGACCTGTCCAAGATCGAGTGGGCTGCGCACTGACATTCAAGTCGCCGTCGCGGGCCCGTCATGGGCCGCCCATCGGGCGGGCCCCAGAGCGACAACTGATGAGTTGAGAGGATAGACACACCATGGCTTACAGCGAAAAGGTCATCGACCACTACGAAAATCCGCGCAATGTCGGCAAGTTCGACAAGGCAGACCCGGACGTCGGCACCGGCATGGTCGGTGCGCCGGCCTGCGGCGACGTGATGCAGTTGCAGATCAAGGTCAACGGCGCAGGCGTGATCGAAGACGCCAAGTTCAAGACCTACGGCTGCGGTTCGGCGATCGCCTCCAGCTCCCTGGCGACCGAGTGGATGAAGGGCAAGACCCTGGACGAAGCCGAAACCATCAAGAACACCCAGCTGGCCGAGGAACTGGCTCTGCCACCTGTGAAGATCCACTGCTCGGTGCTCGCCGAAGACGCCATCAAGGCTGCCGTGCGCGACTACAAGCAGAAGAAAGGCCTGCTCTGAGCGGCTGAGGAGTTCCAATGGCTATCACCATGACCGAAGCTGCCGCCAACCACGTACGCCGCTCCCTGCAAGGGCGTGGCAAGGGTGACGGCATCCGCCTGGGTGTTCGCACCACTGGCTGTTCGGGCCTTGCATACGTGCTGGAGTTCGTGGACGAAGCCGACGGTGAAGACCAGGTGTTCGAAAGCCACGGCTTGAAGGTCGTCATTGACCCCAAGAGCCTGGTCTACCTGGACGGCACCGAGCTGGATTTCGTGCGCGAGGGTTTGAACGAAGGCTTCAAGTTCAACAACCCCAACGTGCGCGGTGAGTGCGGCTGCGGCGAAAGCTTCAACGTTTGAGGCCAGCCGTGGGTACTCCTTGCCATTACGCTCTGTTCGAGCTCGCGCCAGCCTTTCGCCTGGACCTCGATCACCTGGCTACGCGCTACCGGGAGCTTGCACGTGCCGTGCACCCCGACCGGTTCGCTGATGCTTCGGAGGCCGAGCAGCGCCAGGCGCTCGAGCGTTCTGCCGAGCTGAACGAAGCCTATCAGACCCTCAAGAGTGCGCCACGCCGCGCGCGTTACCTGCTGGCCATCAGTGGCCAGGAGGTGCCTGCAGGAAATTACCGTGCATGACCCGGAATTCCTGATGCAGCAGATGCAGTGGCGTGAAGAGCTCGAGGACCTGCAGGATAACGCCGACGTGGAGGGTATCGTGCCCTTCAAACAGCGTCTGAAGGTCGCCCAAAGCGCCCTGGAAGATGATTTCGCCGGCTGCTGGGACACCCCGGCAGAGCGTGAACAGGCCGAGCGCCTGATGCGCCGCTTGCAGTTTCTCGACAAGCTGGCGCAGGAAGTGCGCCGGCTCGAAGAGCGCCTCGACGATTAACCCCGTGCCGCCTCGGCCGCACGCCTGGTAAATGACAAGCATGGCTCTACTGCAGATCGCCGAACCCGGCCTGAGCCCCCAGCCGCACCAGCGCAAGCTGGCCGTGGGGATCGACCTGGGCACCACCAACTCGCTGGTCGCTTCCGTGCGCAGCGGGCTCTCCGAACCCCTGGCCGACGAGCAAGGCGCCGTTATCCTGCCTTCAGCGGTGCGCTACCACGCCGACCGCGTCGAGGTGGGTGCTGCTGCCCGGGCTGCCGCGTCGGCTGACCCCTTCAATACCGTGCTGTCGGTCAAGCGCCTGATGGGCCGCGGCGTTGCGGACGTTCACCAGTTGGGTGGGCAACTGCCGTATCGCTTTATCGAAGGCGAGTCGCATATGCCCTTCATCGATACCGTGCAAGGCCCCAAGAGCCCTGTGCAGGTGTCGGCCGACATCCTCAAGGTGCTGCGCCAGCGCGCTGAAGCCGCCTTGGGCGGGGAACTGGTCGGTGCAGTGATTACCGTACCTGCCTATTTCGATGATGCCCAGCGCCAGGCAACCAAGGATGCCGCGCGCTTCGCCGGCCTGAACGTCCTGCGCCTGCTCAACGAACCTACCGCGGCCGCCGTCGCCTATGGCCTGGACCAGAACGCCGAAGGCGTCGTGGCCATTTATGACCTTGGCGGTGGCACCTTCGATATCTCCATTCTGCGCCTCACCGCCGGTGTGTTCGAAGTGCTGGCCACCGGCGGCGACACTGCGCTGGGTGGCGATGATTTCGACCATGCCATCGCTGCCTGGGTGATCGAGCAGGCCGGCCTCTCGCAGGACCTGGCTCCGGCCGCTCAGCGCCAGTTGCTGCAGATCGCCTGTGCTGCAAAGGAAGGCCTCAGTGACGCCGCCCGGGTGCCCTTGGCTTATGCCGATTGGGCTGGTGAGCTGACCCGTGAAGCGTTCGAGGCGCTGATCGAGCCGATGGTTGCCCGTAGCCTCAAGGCCTGCCGCCGTGCAGTGCGCGATGCGAACATCGAGATCGAGGAAGTCAGTGCGGTAGTCATGGTTGGCGGTTCGACCCGCGTGCCTCGCGTACGCCAGGCCGTAGGTGGCCTGTTCGGCCGCGAGCCGCTGATCGATATCGATCCCGACCAGGTGGTGGCTGTAGGTGCCGCTGTGCAGGCTGACCAGCTTGCCGGCAACCGCCGCGATGGCGGCGAACTGCTGCTGCTGGATGTCATTCCGCTGTCGCTGGGCCTTGAGACCATGGGTGGGTTGATGGAGCGGGTCATCCCGCGCAATACCACCATTCCGGTTGCGCGTGGCCAGGATTTCACCACTTATAAAGATGGCCAGACGGCCATGATGATCCACGTGCTGCAAGGCGAGCGCGAGCTGATCACCGACTGCCGTTCGCTGGCGCGTTTCGAGCTGCGCGGCATTCCGCCGATGGTGGCGGGCGCTGCGAAGATTCGCGTGACCTTCCAGGTCGACGCCGACGGCCTGCTCAGCGTGTCGGCCCGTGAGCTGGCCTCGGGCGTCGAGTCGAGCATTCAGGTCAAGCCTTCCTATGGCCTGACCGACGGCGAAATCGCTCGCATGCTCAAGGATTCCTTCGCCCACGCAGCCACCGACAAGGACGCCCGCCAGCTGCGCGAGTACCAGGTGGACGCAGAGCGCCTGGTCGAGGCTGTTCGTGCGGCAGTGGCTGTGGACGGCGAGCGCCTGCTCGGCGCCGACGAGCGCGAGATGATCGAGCAGCACGTCAACGAGCTGGCCGAGCTTGCAAAAGGCAGCGACGGTGATGCGATCGAGGCCCAGACCAAGCGCCTTTCGCAATTGACCGACGCCTTCGCCGCGCGGCGTATGAATTCTACTGTCCAGGCCGCTCTGGCCGGGCGCACCCTGGACGATATCGAGGACTGACCCATGCCGCAGATCATCTTTCTGCCCCACGCCGAGCACTGCCCTGAAGGGGCGGTGGTCGAGGCCCAGCCAGGCGAGACCATCATCGCCGCGGCCAAGCGCAACGACATCGACATCGAGCACGCCTGCGAGATGTCCTGTGCCTGCACCACCTGCCATGTGATCGTGCGTGAGGGTTTCCAGTCGCTGGAGGCCTCCGATGAGCTGGAGGACGATATGCTCGACAAGGCCTGGGGCCTGGAGCCTCATTCGCCGGCTGTCGTGCCAGGCAGTGGTCGGTGACAAGGACCTGACTGTCGAAATCCCCGAATACACGATCAACCAAGTGTCCGAAGGCCACTGACAGGAAGCGACCAGTGAGTCTTCAATGGGTGGATGTGCAGGAAATCGCCATTCAATTGGCCGAAGCCCATCCTGAGGTGGACCCGCGTACCGTGAATTTCGTCGCCTTGCGCACCATGGCGATGCAACTGGACGGTTTTGATGATGATCCGAACCGCTGCGGCGAGAAGGTTCTGGAGGCTATCCAGGCCTTGTGGATCGAAGAAGCGGATTGAAACGCACCGCGGTTAGGAATTACCCGAGAACCCGCGTATAATTCGCGGGTTTAATTTTTGGCTTCACTCACTCTTTTCGGAGTTTCAAATGGCTGTTCAACGCACTTTCTCCATCATCAAGCCTGACGCTGTCGCCAAGAACGTGGTCGGCAAGATCGTTTCCCGCTTCGAAGAAGCCGGCCTGCGCGTCGTTGCCTCGCGCATGGTACAGCTGTCCGAGCGCGAAGCCGGCGGTTTCTACGCAGAGCACAAAGAGCGCGGCTTCTTCGGCGACCTGGTCAAGTTCATGACCTCCGGCCCGGTCATCGTTCAGGTTCTGGAAGGTGAAAACGCCATCCTGAAAAACCGTGAGCTGATGGGCGCCACCAACCCGGCCAACGCCGAGCCAGGCACCATTCGCAAGGACTTCGCCGAGTCCATCGACGAGAACGCCGTCCACGGTTCGGATTCCGAAGCTTCGGCCGCTCGCGAAATCGCTTACTTCTTCTCCGAAACCGAAGTGTGCGCTCGCATCCGCTGATCGCGGCTGCAGCCAAGGTGTTGTGACCATGACCGCTACGACCGGTAAAACCAACCTGCTGGGCCTGACCCAGCCGGAAATGGAAAAATTCTTCGATTCGCTCGGGGAAAAACGCTTCCGCGCCGGTCAGGCGATGAAATGGATTCACCACTTCGGCGTCGACGATTTCGACGCGATGACCAATTTCGGCAAGGCCCTGCGCGAACGGCTCAAGGCTACTGCCGAAATTCGTGGCCCGGAGGTGGTCAGTGAAGACATCTCCGCCGACGGCACCCGCAAATGGGTGGTGCGTGTGGCTTCGGGCAGCGTGCGTCGAACCCGTCTACATCCCCCAGGGCAAGCGCGGCACCTTGTGTGTTTCGTCCCAGGCGGGCTGTGCGCTGGATTGCAGTTTCTGCTCTACCGGCAAGCAAGGCTTCAACAGCAACCTGACCGCCGCCGAAGTGATCGGCCAGGTCTGGATTGCCAACAAATCCTTCGGTAGCGTCCCGGCCACCATCGACCGTGCAATTACCAACGTGGTGATGATGGGGATGGGCGAGCCGCTGCTGAACTTCGATAACGTCATCAGTGCCATGCACCTGATGATGGACGACCTGGGCTATGGCATCTCCAAACGCCGGGTCACCCTGTCTACCTCGGGCGTCGTGCCGATGATCGATGAGCTGGCCAAGCACATCGACGTGTCGCTGGCGCTCTCCCTGCACGCGCCGAACGATGCGCTGCGCAACGAGCTGGTGCCGATCAACCGCAAATACCCGCTCAAGGTGTTGCTCGACTCCTGCATGCGCTATATGAAGGCCCTGGGCGAGAAGCGCGTGCTGACCGTCGAGTACACGCTGCTCAAGGACGTCGACGACCGCCCCGAGCACGCCGTCGAGATGATCGAGCTTGCTGCGCGATGTGCCCTGCAAGGTCAACCTGATCCCGTTCAACCCTTTCCCGCATTCGGGCTACGAGCGGCCGAGCAACAATGCCATTCGTCGTTTTCAGGATGCCTTGCACCAGGCCGGCTTCAACGTGACCGTGCGCACCACGCGTGGCGAGGACATCGATGCCGCCTGTGGCCAGCTCGTGGGCCAGGTAATGGACAAGACTCGCCGCAGCGAACGCTATATCGCCGTGCGCCAGCTGGCCGCCGATGGCGAACCGGCACAGGTGGCCACTTCCAGGCAATGATGCCCGCACCCTGAAGAGAGGAACTCCATGACGTTGCGCGCCGCGCTCCTGCTGTTGCTGGTTGGCCTGTTACCCGGTTGCGTGACCACCGGGAAGGTCAACCCGATGGACACCCAGAAGGGCCGCAACGAAGCCCGCGACGCTTACGTTCAGCTGGGGCTGGGCTATCTCATGCAAGGTGATACCGAGCGCGCCAAGGTGCCGCTCAAGAGCGCGCTCGATCTCGACTCTTCCAGCCAGGACGCTAACGCGGCCCTGGCGCTGGTGTTTCAGGCCGAACGCGAGCCGAAGCTTGCCGAGGAGTATTTCCGCAAATCGCTGAGCAGCGGCGAGAACGCGCGAATTCGCAATAATTACGGGAGCTTCCTGTTCGAGCAGCAGCGCTACCCGGAAGCTTATGAAATGTTTCAGAAAGCGGCGAGCGACCCGTTGTATCCTGAGCGCTCGCGGGTATTCGAGAACCTCGGCATGGCTGCGCAACAGCTGAATCGGCCTGATGAAGCCCAGGGCTGGCTGGAAAAAGCCATCGCCATGAACGGGCGCCAGCCACGCGCGCTGCTTGAGTTGGCCGAAATCGCGTATGATCGCAAGCAATTCGTGCCCTCGCGTGACTACTTCCAGCGTTTCAGCCAGTTGAGCGAGCAAAACGCGCGCAGCCTGTTGCTGGGCATCCGCCTGGCGAAGGTATTCGAAGACAAGAACACGGCCGCCAGTTATGGCCTGCAACTGAAAAGACTGTATCCCGGGACGCCGGAATACCAGCAATACCTGTCGGAGCATTGATGAAAGTGGCTGACCCAGAAGTTGTCGCAGCGGCTCGCACGAACCCCGGGGAAACACTGCGTCTGGCTCGCGAAAGCAGGGGCTGGACCCTCCCTGAGGTCGCGACGCGGCTGAACCTCACCCAGGTGTCGTTGGCGAACCTTGAGGCGGGCGCATTCGATCGCCTGCCTGGCCACGCATTTGCCCGAGGTTATATCCGCGCTTACGCCAAGCTGATGGGCATGGACCAGGGCCCGCTGGTCGAAGCCTTCGACCATGCCACCGGCACCAACGGCAAGGGCAGCGAAGTGCACGGCCTGGGCCGCATCGAGGAGCCGGTGCGCCTGTCGCACAACCTTTTGCGCATTGTCAGCCTCGTGCTGCTGGTGGCGCTGGTGGGCGGCGGTTTCGTCTGGTGGCAGGATCAGTACGGTAGCCACCGCGAAGCCTCCAACGTGCCAATGGAGCATGTCGAGGTAGAAAGCGCTGACGGCACCACCCAGATCCATACGATCGACGAGCCCGAGGCTCCGGCCGGGAATGCCACTCAGAGCGGCGTGATACAGCCGCCGGTGCCCGGCCAGGTCGAACAGCCTGCACCTTCTGCTCCATCACAGCCTGCGCCTGAGGCCGCCGCGCCAGCGCAGCAGCCCGCGCCGGCTCAGAATCACGGGCAACCTTCGGTTTCTGCCCCGGCCAACCCAGCTGCTACCGCACCGGCAGGCAGCACTTCGGGTGCGGCCTCGCAGGTACCCGCGCCCATTACCCAAGCCGCACCGCCTGCAGCAGGCGAGGGCCAGGTACGCATCGCTTTCGTTGCCGATTGCTGGTACCAGATCACCGATGGCAACGGCAAGGTCGTGCTCAACGGCCTCAAGCACAAAGGCGACAGCGTCGACTACAACGGCAAGCCACCCTTCCAGATACGCCTGGGCTTTGCCCGAGGCGCCGAAGTGAGCTACAACGGCCAGCCTGTCGACCTGAAGCCTTTTACCAGCGGCGAAACCGCACGCGTCAAACTGGGGCAATAACATGCACGGTGAAAATCCGATCAAACGCCGGCCTTCCCGCAAGATCTGGGTAGGCTCGGTGCCGGTTGGCGGCGACGCGCCCATCGCGGTGCAGAGCATGACCAACACCAACACCCTCGATGTGGCCGCGACCGTGGGCGCAGATCACCCGCCTGGAAGACGCGGGTGTCGACATCGTCCGGGTATCGGTCCCCGACATGGACGCCGCCGAAGCGTTCGGCAAGATCAAGCAGCTGGTCAACGTGCCACTGGTCGCCGATATCCATTTCGACTACCGCATCGCATTGCGCGTGGCTGAGCTTGGCGTTGACTGCCTGCGGATCAACCCCGGCAATATCGGCCGCGAGGACCGCGTGCAGGCGGTGGTGTCGGCTGCGCGCGACCGTGGCAGTTCCGATCCGGATCGGCGTGAACGCAGGCTCCCTCGAAAAGGACCTGCAGAAGAAGTACGGCGAGCCGACGCCTGCCGCGCTGCTCGAGTCGGCCATGCGCCACGTCGAGCACCTCGACCGCCTCGATTTCCAGGACTACAAGGTCAGCGTCAAGGCCTCCGACGTGTTCATGGCCGTGGAAGCCTATCGCTTGCTCGCAAGGCAGATCAGCCAACCGCTGCACCTGGGCATCACCGAGGCCGGGGGCTGCGTTCCGGTACGGTCAAGTCGGCCGTGGGCCTTGGCATGCTGCTGGCCGAGGGCATCGGCGACACCATCCGCATTTCGCTGGCGGCCGACCCGGTCGAAGAAGTGAAAGTCGGCTACGACATCCTCAAATCGCTGCACCTGCGCTCACGCGGCATCAATTTCATCGCCTGCCCCAGCTGCTCACGGCAGAACTTCGACGTGGTCAAGACCATGAACGAGCTCGAAGGGCGCCTTGAAGACCTGCTGGTGCCGTTGGATGTGGCCGTGATCGGCTGCGTGGTGAATGGCCCGGGTGAAGCCGAGGAAGCCCACGTCGGGCTTACCGGCGGCACGCCGAACCTTGTGTACATCGATGGCAAGCCGGCGCAGAAGCTCAACAACGACAACCTGGTGGATGAGCTGGAGCAGCTGATCCGCCGAAAGGCCGCCGAAAAGGCCGAGGCCGACGCGGCAGTGATTGCCCGCGGCTGAATACCCGTTTAAGGATTATTTGTGAGCAAGCCCTTGCAAGCCATTCGTGGCATGAACGACATCCTGCCGGAGCACACGCCCCTGTGGCGTTATTTTCGAAGGCACCGTGGCCGGCCTGCTGGACGGCTACGGCTACGCCCAGATTCGCATGCCCATCGTCGAATTCACCGAGCTGTTCAAGCGCTCGATCGGTGAAGTCACCGATATCGTCGAAAAAGAGATGTACACCTTCGCCGACCGCAACGGCGATTCGCTGACCTTGCGCCCTGAAGGCACCGCAGCCTGCGTGCGCGCCGTGCTCGAGCATGGCGTCACCGGCGGCGGGCAGCCGCAGAAGCTGTGGTACATCAGGCCCGATGTTCCGCCACGAGCGCCCGCAAAAGGGCCGCTATCGGCAGTTCCACCAGATCGGCGTGGAAGTGTTCAACCTTGCAGGCCCGGATATCGACGCCGAACTGATCGCCCTCACCTGGCGCTTGTGGGGTGCGCTGGGCATTCGCGATGCGGTCAAGCTCGAACTCAACAGCCTGGGCACCGCTGAGGCGCGCGCGCGTTACCGTGATGCACTGGGTGGCCTATCTGGGCGAGCGCCACGAGCAACTCGACGAAGACAGCCAGCGTCGCCTGAAGAGCAACCCGCTGCGGATCCTCGACAGCAAGAACGCCGATACCCAGGCACTGCTGGTGGACGCGCCGAAGCTCGCCGATTACCTCGACGAAGAGTCGCGCGTGCACTTCGAGGGCCTGAAGACCCGCCTGGATGCTGCCGGCATTCCCTACGTCATCAATACCAAACTGGTGCGTGGGCTCGACTACTACAGCAAGACCGTATTCGAGTGGGTTACCGACCAGCTTGGCGCTCAAGGCACTGTTTGCGCCGGTGGCCGTTACGATGGCCTGGTCGAACAGATGGGCGGCAAGGCTACCGCAGGTGTGGGCTTCGCCATGGGTATCGAGCGGTTGATCCTGCTGCTCGAAACCCTCGGCAAGGTGCCCGAATCCATAGCTCGCACCGTCGACCTTTACCTGTGCGCCTTTGGCGAGCCGGCCGAAGTGGCCGCACTCAAGCTGACCGAGCAGGTCCGCGACCAGTCGCCGGAGTTGCGCCTGCAGGTGAACGCCGGCGGCGGCAGTTTCAAGAGCCAGTTCAAGAAGGCCGACAAGAGCGGCGCGCTGTACGCGCTGATTCTGGGGACGACGAGCTGGCCCGCGAAGTGGTAGGGTTCAAGCCCCTGCGAGGGCAGGGCGAACAACAGAATATCGCCTGGGATGACCTGGCACGTTTCCTGGGCAGCGTCGACCTCAAGGGTTGAGCCGCTGGCGCCAAATTCGAAGATAGGAGTATTGGGGTGTCGGGTACCGAAGATGAAGAGCTGGCCCATTTCAAGGACTGGTGGCAGCGCAACGGCAAGCCGCTGGTAACGGGCGGGCTGCTGGCGTTGATCGCCGTGTTCGGCTGGCAGTGGTGGCAAAAGCATCAGGCCAATCAGGCCCAGGGTGCATCGATCCTCTACCAGCAATTGGTCGAAGCTTCGCTGGCCCCGGGTGGCAAGCCTGATCTGCCCAAGGTGAACTACCTGGCAGGTGAGCTCGACAAGAATTTCGCCGGCACTGCCTATGACCAGTACGGCAAGCTGTTCGTGGCCAAGGTGTCGGTGGACGCCGGCAAGCTCGACGACGCGGCCGTTCAGCTCAAGGCGGTAGTCGACAAACCCGCCAACGCTACTTTGGGCGAAGTCGCTCGCCAGCGCCTGGCGCAGGTGCTGGCGGCGCAGAACAAGGCAGACGACGCGCTCAAGCTGCTCGACGGTGAAGCCGACAAGGCCTTCGCTGCCAGCCGTGAAGAGCTCAAAGGTGACCTGCTGGTGCGCCTGGGCCGCCAGGCCGATGCCTATGCGGCCTACAAGAAAGCCAAGGCTGCTCTGCCGGAAGACGCGGCGGTGGGTGGCCTGCAGACCAAGCTCGACGATTTGGCCAAAGGGGATGCCTGACGTGATCGGATGGAAACATGTAGCGCTGTTGGCACTGGCCCTGGCTGTCGTGGGCTGCAGCAGCAACAGCAAGAAAGAACTGCCCCCGGCCGAACTTCACGATTTCAAGGAAGAGGTCAGCCTCAAGAAGGTCTGGAGCCGCAGCATCGGTGATGGCCAGGGCAAGACCTACAACATGCTGGTGCCGGCGATCGAGAACAACACCATCTACGCTGCCGACGTAACTGGCGTGGTAATGGCCATCGACCGCATGAACGGTAATGTCGAGTGGAAGAAGGACTTCGACCGCCCGATCTCCGGTGCCATCGGCGCAGGCTACGGCCTGCTGACCTTCGGTACCCTGCGTGGTGATGTGGTGGCGCTGGATTCGGCCACCGGCGAGAAGAAGTGGATCGCCAACGTCAAAGCCGAGGTACTGGCGCCGCCGGCCAACAACGGTGATGTAGTGGTGGTGCAGACCCAGGACGACCGTGTCGTCGGGCTCGATGCCAGCACCGGCGAACAGCGCTGGGTGTATGACAGCACGCCGGCCGTGTTGACCCTGCGTGGCACTGGCGCTCCGCTGGTGACCAATCGCCTGGCCATTGCCGGCCTGTCCTCGGGCAAGGTCGTCGCGCTGGACATCAGCACCGGTACCCCGATCTGGGAAACCCGTGTGGCGATCCCGCAAGGCCGTTCGGAGCTTGACCGCGTAGTGGATATCGATGGCGGCCTGCTGCTGTCGGGCGGCGTGCTTTATGTTGCCAGCTACCAGGGCAAGATGGCCGGGCTGGACGTGGACAGCGGCCGTACCCTCTGGGAACGTGATGCTTCAAGCTATGCAGGCGTCGCCCAGGGTTTCGGCAGTGTCTACATCGCTGAAGCCAGCGGCACCGTCGAGGGTGTGGATGAGCGTTCGACCACCGGCCTGTGGAGCAACGACCAACTGGCCCGCCGCCAACTGAGCGCGCCTGAGGTGTACTCCAGCTACATCGCCGTGGGTGATTTCGAGGGCTACCTGCACCTGCTCAGCCAGGTCGACGGCCGTTTCGTAGGTCGCACTCGTGTCGACAGCGATGGCCTGCGGGCCCGCCCGCTGGTCGACGGCGACATGATCTACGTCTACGGCAACAGCGGCAAACTCGAGGCGCTGACCGCCAAGTGACCGCTTGACTATGCTTGGGCAATACGTTGCCCAGCTGCTGCAACACGGCCGCTGCCTTGCAGCGGCCTTTGCATTTTCAGAAATTCGAAGTGGAGAGCCGCATGGTTCCCGTAATCGCCCTGGTGGGCCGCCCGAACGTGGGCAAGTCCACGATGTTCAACCGCCTGACCAAGAGCCGCGACGCCATCGTCGGCGATCTCTCGGGCCTGACCCGCGATCGCCAGTACGGCGAGGCGCAGTGGCAGGGGCGCTCTATATCGTCATCGACACCGGCGGGATTTCCGGTGACGAAGAAGGCATGGACGAGAAAATGGCCGAGCAGTCGCTGCTGGCCATCGAAGAAGCCGATGTGGTGCTGTTCCTGGTCGATGCCCGCGCAGGCTTCACTGCTGCCGACCAGATGATCGCCGAGCACCTGCGCAAGCGGAACAAGCGCTCGCTGCTGGTGGCCAACAAGATCGACAACTTCGACCCGGACGCGGCCCGTGCCGAGTTCTCCCCGATGGGCATGGGCGATGCGATCCCGGTGGCCGCTGCTCATGGCCGTGGCATCAACAACCTGCTCGAAGCGGCGCTCGGTGAATACCCGCGCGACCCGGAAGAGCCCGTGATCGAAATCGCCGAGGGCGAGGACGCTGCGCGCATTCCGGGGCCAAGCGAGAAGGATGGCATCAAGATCGCGATCATTGGCCGGCCCAACGTGGGCAAGTCGACGCTGGTCAACCGCATGCTCGGCGAAGAGCGCGTGATCGCCTATGACGAGCCGGGCACCACCCGCGACAGCATCTACATCCCGTTCGAGCGCGACGGTGACAAGTACACCTTCATCGACACTGCCGGGGTACGCAAGCGCGGCAAGATCCACGAGGAAGTCGAGAAGTTCTCGGTGGTCAAGACGCTGCAGGCCATCAAGGATGCCAACGTCGTGATCTTCGTGATGGACGCCCGTGAAGGTGTGGTCGACCACGACCTGAACCTGCTGGGCTTCGCACTGGAAGCGGGCCGGGCGATCGTCATCGCGCTGAACAAGTGGGACGGCATGGCCCCGGGCGAGCGCGACTACGTCAAGACCGAGCTGGAGCGCCGGCTGTTCTTCGTCGATTTCGCCGACATCCACTTCATCTCGGCATTGCACGGTACTGGCGTGGGCCACCTCTATGGCTCGGTGCAGGCCTCGTTCAGGTCGGCGGTCACTCGCTGGCCAACCAGCCGCCTGACCCAGATCCTCGAAGACGCTATCAGCGACCACGCCCCGCCCTTGGTCAACGGCCGCCGCATCAAGCTGCGCTATGCCCACCTCGGTGGTGCCAACCCGCCGCTGATCGTGATCCACGGCAACCAGACCGAGAAGGTGCCCAACTCCTACGTACGTTACCTGGAGAACACCTACCGGCGCGTGCTCAAGCTGGTCGGTACGCCGATCCGCATCGAGTTCAAGGGCGGTGACAACCCCTTCGAGGGCAAGAAGAACACGCTCACCGACCGCCAGGTCAACAAGAAGCGCCGCTTGATGTCGCACCACAAGAAAGCCGAGAAAAAGCGCAGGGACAAACGCTGAGGGCCGGGTTAAGCTCGGAAGCCTTTGTCAGCAAAGGTTTTCGGGCACCAGACCATGATCGACAGCAAGTTGCCCAACCTGGGCACTACCATTTTCACCACCATGTCGCAGCTCGCCGCCGAAACGGGGGCGATCAACCTCTCTCAAGGCTTTCCTGATTTCGATGGCCCGCAAGCATTGCGTGAGGCGGTCACTCGCCATATCGCAGCGGGCCACAACCAGTACCCGCCCATGACAGGCTTGCCCGCGTTGCGCGAGCAGGTCGCCTTGAAGATTCAGCGCTTCTATGGCGTCCAAGTGAACGCCGAGCACGAAGTCACCATTACGCCGGGGGCAACCCAGGCGATCTTCTGCGCAATTCAGGCATTGGTGCGCGCGGGTGACGAAGTCATCGTGTTCAACCCCACCTACGACAGCTACGAGCCCTCGGTGCAATTGGCCGGTGGCCGTTGCGTGCATGTGCCACTGGTTGCGCCAGCGTTCGGCATCGATTGGCAGCGGCTGGCCGATGCCATCGGCCCGCGCACCCGGCTCATCATGCTCAACAGCCCGCACAACCCCAGCGGCGCGCTGCTGAGCATGGCCGATTTGAACCGGTTGGCTGAGCTGATCGCAGGCCGCGACATCTATGTAATCAGCGATGAAGTCTACGAGCATCTGGTCTATGACGGCGTGGCCCACGCCAGTGTGCTGGCCTGCCCGGCGCTTTACGAGCGTGCCTTCGTGGTCAGCTCGTTCGGCAAGACCTACCACGTGACCGGCTGGAAAACCGGCTATGTGATCGCCCCGCCTACGCTGACTCGCGAGTTGCGCAAGGTGCATCAGTTCGTCAGCTTCTGCGCGGTTACACCGCTGCAATGGGCCTTGGCCGACTTCATGGCAGCTCATCCCGAGCACCTCGATGAGCTGCCCGCGTTCTACCAGGCCAAGCGCGACCTGTTCTGTGGTCTGTTGGGCGAGTCCAGGTTCGGCTTCACGCCAACGCCTGGGACTTACTTCCAGCTGGTGGACTATGCTCAGGTTCGCCCGGACCTGAACGATGTCGAGATGTCTCTATGGCTCACCCGTGAACACGGTGTGGCCTGCATCCCGGTCTCCGTGTTCTGCCAGCAGCCCGACCCACCTGGCGCATGGTGCGCCTGTGTTTTGCCAAACGTGAGGAGACGCTGCGCGATGCGGCGGCACGACTATGCGCAATCTGAAGGAACAGCCAGACCTCAAGCTGGCGATGGTGCAAACCACCCTGGCCTGGCATGACCGCGCCGCCAACCTGGTGCAGTTCGATTCCCTGCTGGAAGCGGCCAGGGGCGCGGACCTGATCGTACTGCCGGAGATGTTCACCACTGGCTTTTCCATGGATTCTGCCGGCCTCTGTGAAGCAGAGGAGGGGCCCACCACCGATTGGCTGCGGCGCAAGGCTGCTGGCCTGAATGCGGTCGTTACCGGTAGCGTGATCATCCAGGCTGCAGACGGCAGCCACCGCAATCGCCTGCTGTGGGCTGAACCAGGCGGCCAGGTACTTCACTACGACAAGCGCCACCTGTTCCGCATGGCCGGCGAGCACAAGCACTACACCGCAGGCGACACACGTGTTCAGTTCGAGCTCAAGGGATGGCGAATCCGCCCGCTGATCTGCTACGACCTGCGCTTCCCGGTGTGGAGCCGCGATGGCGAAAACACCGACCTGCTGCTCTACACCGCGAACTGGCCTGGCGCGCGTCGCCATCATTGGAATCGCCTGTTGCCGGCGCGGGCAATCGAGAATTTGTGTTACGTGGCCGCAGTGAACCGCGTAGGCACCGACGGCAAGGGCTATGCCTACACCGGCGACAGCCAGGCACTGGATTTTCAGGGTGAGACACTGGTCTGCGCTGGGGATGCAGATGGGGTGTTCAACGTGACGCTCAGTGCGCAGGCGCTGGCAGCGTACCGGGAGAAATTCCCGGCCTATCTGGATGCCGATGGGTTCGAATTGGCTGCCTTATAGCCAGCATTGTCATCCCGCCAGGCGCTGTTAATATCCGCGCCTTCTCGTTTGTACCGGGCCACAATGGAATTGCACCCGATGCTCACCCCTTTCAATGCCTGCAGCGCCTCGGTCATGGAGTGCTGCATGTCTGACGCCCTCTTCGCCGCCCGCCTGGGCGACGACCTGTTTCACACCTCGTTCATGGCCGACCTCACCTCCGGTGTGCTGGAGCTGGCTGCCTATGCCGCCGTAGGCGCCGCCGCCACCGCACTCGCCGGCGCGGCCTTGGCGGCGGTGGGCCTGACGGTACTCACGGCTGGTGTGGGCGCCTGCGTGCTCGGCGCTGTGGTCGGCATTGCGGTGGGCGTGGGCATGAGCCTGAGCGGCATGGACACCGGCCTCACCCAGTATGTGCGACGCGATCGGCAGCGGGCTGTTCCCGCCGACGGTGCAGGCGCACATCGCCACCGGCGCTAAAAAGACTTTCACCAACGGCAAGCCCGCCGCCCGCGCTGCCGGCAAGCTCGGTGCGCCGCAGCCGCCGGCCGGCGAGGCGGCGATCAAGCAGGCCGAGCCCAGCTACCTGGACATCGCCAAGTCGATCTTCTCCGAGCTCTGGCAGCCCACGGTCGAACCGGCGCCGCACCCGCTCGCGGTGCCCTGCGACGACGACAAGATTCTCTGCGACAAACACCCGCCCGGCACGCCGCAGTACATGGCACAAGGCTCGAGCAAGGTCAGCATCGAAGGGCAGCCGGCGGTGCGCAGTGGCGACAAGTCCACCTGCGAGGCCATCGTGGTGGACGCCGGCAACATCTCGCCCAATGTGCGCATCGGCGGGCCACCGGTCACGGTTCGGCCGATCAAGAGCGGCAAGACCCCAGGCATCGGCCTGGCCTTGACGGTGCTCGCGGCCCTGCGCGGGCGGCCGGGCAAATTCCTCAGCAAGCTGCCGTGCATGATGCTGGGCATGGTCAATGGCTTTGTGATGAGCCAGGTCACCAGCGCGATCACCCGCGCCATCAGCGCGTCGCCCAACCCGGTGCATGCCAGCACCGGCGCCAAGGTGCTGGGTGATGAACAGGAGCTGGACTTCAGCCTGCCGAGCCTGGTGCCGCTGGTGTGGCAGCGCTTCTACAACAGCCATGACGCACGACGCGAGGGCCTGCTTGGCGCCGGCTGGAGCCTGCCGTGGGAGGTCAGCGTACACAGCGGGCCGCTGGACGGGGGCGGCGAGCAACTGGTGTACACCGACGAGCAGGGCCGGCCCATCGAGATGGGCGCCATCGCTCCCGGCAGCGCCACCTACAGCGCAGGCTTCGGCCTGGTGGTGCGCCGCCACGCCAGCGGCGCGGTGCTGATCGAGGGCGACGACGGGCTGTACCGGCTGTTCGAGGCCACGCCCGGCCAGCCGGGGCGGATGCGCCTGGTGTTGCTCGGCGACCGCAACGGCAACCGCCTGCTGCCTGAATACGACGCGCTGGGCCGCCTGCGTGCGCTGGCCGACGACAGCGGCCACTGGCGCGTGGAAATCGCCTTCGACCCGGTGCATGCACGGCGCGCCGCCAGCGTCAGCCAGGTGCTGGGTGAGCAACGCGACGTGCGCGTCAGCTACCGCTACGACGCCCAGGGCGACCTGGCCGAAGTGATCGACGCCGAAGGCCGTCTGTGCCGGCGCTTCGCCTACGACAGCGGCCGGCGCATGGTCTACCACCGCCGCGCCGAGGGCCTGGAGTGCCATTACCAGTGGGCCGAGTTCGGCGACCACTGGCGCGTGGTGCGGCACTGGACCGGCGAAGGCGAGCAGTACGATTTCCACTACGACCTGGCCCAACGGCGGATGCACGTGCGCGACGGCCTGGGCCGGGTGAGCCAGCGCCAGTGGAACGCGGCGAACCTGATCACCGACTACCACGACACCCTCGGCCAGCACTGGCAGTTTCGCTGGAACGACGACAGCCAGCTCATCGCCATGCTCGACCCGCAAGGCGGCGAGTGGGCCATGGCCTACGACGCGGCCGGCAACCTCAGCGAACGCCGCGACCCGCTGGGCCGCACCGTCAGCACGCAGTGGCTGGGGCACTGGCCACTGCCGATCAGCGAAACCGACGCGGCCGGCCACAGCTGGCGCTACCAGTACGACCCGCGCGGCAACCTCAGCGCCGAGACCGACCCGCTGGGGCACGGCGCTCAGTACCGGTACGACGCCGATGGGCTGCCGGTGGAGATCATCGATGCCACCGGCAAACGCAAGGTGTTGCGCTGGGCCGCCAACCATCTGCTGGCCGAGTACACCGATTGCTCGGGCTACAGCACCCGCTACGCCTATGACGCGCAGGGCAACCTGGCCCAGGTTACCGATGCGCTGGGCGAGCGCACCCGCTTCAGCTACGACAGCCACGGCGCGCTGCTCAGCCAGCAGTTGCCCGATGGGCGCGTGGAGCGCTTCGAGCGCGATGCCGCCGGCAACCTGCTGCGCCACATCGACCCGGCCGGCAACGTGGTGCAACTGCGCTACAACACCCGCGGCCAGGCGCAGGAGCGCATCGACCCGCTGGGCCGGCGCCAGCAATACCAGTACGACGCCTACGGCCGGCTGCAGCGACTGACCAACGAAAACGGCGAGCATTACGGCTTTGGCTGGGACATGGGCGACCGCATCGTGACCCAGGCCAACCTCGACGGCAGCGGCCAGCAGTTCGCCTACAACGCGCTGGATCAAGCCGTAAAGGTCACCTGGCAACCCCGCCCGCAAGCCCCGGAAGCGCCCATTGCGCATGAGCTGGAGCGTGACGCCGCCGGCCAGCTCGTCGCCCTGCACACCGCCGACGGCACCACCCGCTACCAGCTGGGCGCCAACGGCGAGCTGCTCGAAGCCGCGTTCACCGACCTGGTAGGCAACCAGACCAGGGCCGCCTTCAGCTACGACGCGCTGGGCCAGGTCACCGCCCAGCAGGGCACAGCCGGCACCCTGGCCTTCGCCTACGACGAGCTGGGCAACCGCCAGCGCACCGGGCTGCCGGACGGCCGCTGGCTGAACCGCCTGTACTACGGCAGTGGCCACCTGCACCAGCTCAACCTCGATGGCCAACTGATCAGTGACTTCACCCGCGACCGCCTGCACCGCGAGGTGTCACGCACACAAGGCGCGTTGCTGGCTCATAGCGACTATGACCGCTGCGGCCGCCTCACCGCGCGCAGCCGCCGGCCGTTGAGCACGCCGCCGCAACTGCCGGCACAAGCCCTGAAGCACCTGCGCTGGGACGCCAGTGACCAGTTGGTGCTGCGCCACGAACAGCGCCCGGCGCTGGACCTGCGCCAACACCTGCACTACGACGCCAGCGGCCGCATCATCGCCAGCCAGAGCAACCTGGCTCACGAACAATTCGCCTTCGACCCGGCCGCCAACCTGCTTGACCCGGCGCACCCCGGCGGCTACGTCAAACACAACCAGCTGCTCACCTGGCAAGACCGGCGTTACCGCTACGACGGCTTCGGCCGCCTGGCGGAAAAACGCAGCGGCAGCCAGCGGGTGCAACGCTTCGAATACGACGCCCAGCACCGGCTGATTGCCGTGCACGACCGCCAGGGCCTGCGCGAAACCGTCACGCGCATGGCCTACGACCCGCTCGGCCGCCGCGTGGGCAAAACCCACAGCGACGCCAGCGGCCAGGTGCTCAGCGACACGCGGTTCCAGTGGGACGGCCTGAGCCTGCTCAGCGAACAGCGCCACGGCCGGGTGAGCCTGTACGTCTACGAAGACGACGGCTACACGCCGCTGGCGCGCATCGACGGCCAGGGCGAGCAGCAGCGCATCCGCTACTACCACGCCGACCTCAACGGCATGCCCGAGGAGCTGACCGACAGCGACGGCTCGACGGTGTGGAGCGCGCAGTACAAGGTGTGGGGCAGCACGCTGCACGAACAGCGCGACCCGGCGTTCATCGAGGAGCAGAACCTGCGTTTCCAGGGGCAATACCTGGACCGCGAGACGGGGCTGCACTTCAATACCTTCCGGTTCTACGACCCGGAGGTGGGGCGCTTTACTACACCGGACCCGATTGGGTTGGCGGGTGGGGTGAACCTGTATCAGTACGCGCCGGAGCCGATGGGGTGGGTGGATCCGTGGGGGTGGGCGGGCTGTAACGCACGTTTCCCATCACGGCGGGCAGCGCTGAGAGCTGCAAAAAAAGACGCGGGCATTCTGAAAAATGCTGTTGCACAAATGAGGTATGCACCGTTAACCGACAGAAACGGGAAACAGGTCATAGGGAAAAATGGGATGCCTGTGCAAACACGCGAATACTTCTATCAAAATAGACACGGCAAGACTGTCGTCATTCAGGAGCATTCCCAAGGGCATATCTACGGGCCTCCCGGTACCCAAGGCAACCAGGGTGCGCATTTCAATGTCAGAGAATATGACCCGTTGAATCCGGCCGCCTATCGAAACAAGACTTTCCCGGGAGTGTTTGATCATTATGAGTTCCCTTGAGCCTATCCAATGGTGGGAGCCCTTGCAGGGTGCGGAAAAAGCAAGGTTCATGTTTTCCGGCAAGGTATCTTTCGCTGAAGTTTACATCGAGAGCTTTTCAAACATTGCTCGGTCGATGATAAAGATGATCTTCTTGCACAAGGGGTTGCCCCAGGCAGTCCAAAGAAATGGGAGGCGGCCGGGTTCGATGCGGTTCGGCTGATCGTCAGCTTTACCGAAGTGGAAGCACTGGCGATGCAAGGCGTTGGCGCGGGGCTATGCTGCAGGCCTGTTTGTGCAGTTGAAGGTGGCAGATTATCGGTACGCGTGCCCGCTCATTCTTTCGAGCTCTCCTTCCAGGCAGGCTTTGGTTTTCTCGAGGGTATCGAGGGTATCCGTTTACTCGCTGAAGACGACTACTTTGATTAGTGACTTGCTGCCAGCAAATGTGACGGCAGAGCCTAAGGGATTGTTAATGCATTACCGCCTTTTCAGAGCTTTGGTATCGCTGTGAAGTGGCAGGCATCATTAGCGGCAAGGAGCAAGATGGCAACGCGCAGAGCCTTCGAAGAGGCCGTTCTGGCCGACGTCAGGCGATTACTGGGCCAGGCCGCAGAGGAGGGAGGTGCGGTGGCTGACTTGCGCAAAGTACTCAAGGCGTTCACCGCAAACTAGAGAGAGGCGCCTTGCGGCACCTCCTCAAAAGCGATCAGGCCGCTTTCGCTTCCTTGCCGCTCAACGCACGGTTCAGTGCACTGAACAGCGCTTTGAAGCTGGCAGTGGTGATGTTCTCATCGATACCTACCCCATGCAGCGGCCGTTCGCCGGCTACGCGCAGCTCGATGTAAGCCGCTGCCTTGGCGTGGGTGCCGGCGCCGATGGCATGTTCGCTGTAGTCCATGATCTCGACGTTGATCGGCAGGCTGGCGACCAGTGCTTCCAGCGCGCCGTTGCCTTTGCCTTTCCAGTGGAGTGTTTCACCGTCGCTGCTGACTTCCACGTTCACCGTGCTGTTGCTGTTCTCCTCGGTGAGGCGGTGGCTGACCAACGCATAGGGCAGGTTCGCCTGCAAGTATTCCTTGTTGAGCAGGGCGTAGATCTGCTTGCCGGTCATTTCCAGGCCCAGGCGATCGGTTTCACCCTGCACTACCTGGCTGAACTCGATCTGCATGCGGCGCGGCAGGCTGATGCCGTATTCCTGCTCGAGCAAATAAGTGATGCCGCCCTTGCCCGACTGGCTGTTGACACGGATCACCGCCTCGTAGCTGCGGCCAATGTCGGCCGGGTCGATCGGCAAGTACGGCACTTCCCACAGAGCGTCGTCTTTCTGTTGGGTGAAACCCTTGCGGATCGCATCCTGGTGCGAGCCGGAGAACGCTGTGTGCACCAGGTCGCCCACATAGGGGTGGCGCGGGTGTACAGGCAACTGGTTGCACTCTTCGACCACCTTGCGTACGCCATCGATGTCGGAGAAGTCCAGTTGCGGGTCGATGCCCTGGGTGTAGAGGTTCAGTGCGCAGGTGACCAGGTCGACGTTACCGGTGCGCTCGCCGTTGCCGAACAGGCAACCTTCGACGCGGTCGGCGCCTGCCATCAGGCCCAGCTCGGTGGCTGCAACGCCGGTGCCGCGGTCGTTGTGGGTGTGCAGGCTGATGAGCACGCTGTCACGGCGATTGATGTGGCGGCAGAACCATTCGATCTGGTCGGCGTACACATTCGGTGTAGCGACTTCCACGGTGGCCGGCAGGTTGAGGATGATCTTGTGGGCGGGCGTCGGGTTCCACACCTCGATCACCGCATCGCAGACTTCCTTGGCGAATTCCAGCTCGGTTGCGCTGAAGGTTTCGGGGGAGTACTGGAAGGTCCACTCGGTTTCAGGTTGTTGGGCGGCGTATTTGACGAACAGCTTGGCCGCGCTCACCGCGATGGCCTTGACGCCTTCCTTGTCCTGGTTGAAGACGATGCGGCGGAAAGACGGGCAGGTTGCGTTGTACAAATGCACGATGGCTTTCCTGGCACCTTTGAGCGACTCGAAGGTGCGCGCGATCAAATCTTCGCGGGCCTGGGTGAGCACCTGAATGGTGGTGTCGCTGGGGATGTGGCCGTCTTCGATCAAGGTGCGCACGAAGTCGAAATCGGTTTGCGAGGCGCTGGGGAAGGCCGCTTCGATTTCCTTGACGCCCACTGCGACCAGCGTCTTCCAGAAGCGCAGCTTTTTCTCCGAATCCATCGGCTCGATCAGCGACTGGTTGCCATCACGCAGGTCGGAACTGCACCAGATCGGCGCCTCGGTGATGGCTTTGGATGGCCAGGTACGGTCGGGGAGGTCGATGGTCGGGAAAGCGCGGTACTTGCGGGAAGGATCTTTGAGCATGGTCATGGGGCTGTTCCTTGTACGGGCAGCCGCTTGATCGCGCGGCGCGCCCTTGAATCGAAAAAGGTGAACGCTGGAGGGCAGGGCTCAGGCCGATAGTCGATAGCTGACCAGGCACAGGCTGCGGTGCTGGCGAAGCAGAATATGGTTGTTGGTGTTTTTCATGGCTAAAACCCTAACCAGTGCGCGTTAACATCGCAAGTAGCTTGGAAAAATTGGTAACAAAACCTAATTATTCAGCAGGTGAGGCGAATTCTGCCGCTTTGCAGGCCGTGCCTTACTGGCAATTGCCCGCCCTGCGCGGCGCGCGCAACGCTATGGCTCGAATGCGCCGATGAAGATCGCAGGGTCGACGCGCGCGTCGTTCAGGCTGACGTTCCAATGCATGTGTGGCCCGGTGGCGCGGCCAGTGGAGCCGACGCGCCCCACCACCTCGCCACGGGCCAGTACCTGGCCGTTCTGCACATCGATCTTCGACATATGGCAAAACATGCTGATGAAGCCTTGGCCATGGTCGACGAACACGGTGTTGCCATTGAAGAAATAGTCACCGATCAGGATGACTTTGCCAGCGGCCGGAGACTTGATCGGGGTACCGGCGGGTACGGCGAAGTCCAGGCCAGCGTGGGGGTTGCGTTCCTCGCCATTGAAGAAGCGGCGTACACCGAAGCGGCTGGAAAGCTTGCCGCCGACTGGCCTGTCTAGCAGCAAGTTGCTCGGGGTGTTGGGGCTGAAGCTGCGGTAGGCGCGGGTCTGCTCGGCCAGCTCTTTGTCGATGCGTGCGAGGTCCGCCGGGTTGGGATTGACCTGCCGCTGGTTCTTCAGGGTGATGCGTTGCTCGGGGTAGCGCTTGCTGCCGAGTCCGAAGCTCAGGCTGCGTTGTGCTGCGCCCTCGCGCACCTGAATCGACTGCGCGCCCGGCTTGGCGGACAGCGGCAGGCCCACGATAGCGCGCCAGTTGGCTTGTTCCTTCACTACCAGCACTGGTTTGCCGTCGTAAAACGCCTCTGGCGCGCTGGGCGCCTTGCCCAGGTCGAGCACAGCGACCCCACCCGGAACGGGGTGGTTGAGCTGGCGGGTCAGGTAGCTGTCGGCCAGGGCCGGCAGGGAGGCGAGGCAGAGCAGGGCGGCAAGCAGCAGGCGCATGGGCGGTCAATCCAGCAGGGGCAGGGTGATGGGGGCCAAATGGTTGTCCTCGACGCGTACGCTCAGTTCACCTTCGCCCAGTCGGGCACTCAGGCGCTGGCCTGGCTGCGTTTGCGCGGCGTTGCGGATGGCCTGGCCACGCTCGTCTAGCAAGATGCTGTAGCCACGGCCGAGGGTCGCCAGCGGGCTCACCACATGCAGGGTTTGCATCTGGCCTTGCAACAGCAGGCGGCGAGCCCTGAGCTGGGCGTTGATCGCGCCCGGCAGGCGAGCGGCCAGCGCGGCGAGGCGCTGGCGCAACTGGCCGACCGCTCGGCCGGGATGTTGTGCCGCCAAGCGATTTTGGAGCTGTTCGAGGCGTTGCTGGCGAGCTTGCAGCGCGCGCTGGTGAGCGCGGCGCAGGCGCATGTCCAGATCGTCCAGGCGCTGGGCCTGCTGGCGCAAGCGTTCGCCGGGATGGCGCAGGCGCCGCGCCAGGCCATCGGCGCGCAACCGTTCGTGGGCCAGGCGCCCGCGCATGCGCAGCAACAGGCGGCGCTGCAGCGTTTCGAGGCGCAAGCGCAGGTCGCTGTTGTCCGGGGCCAGCAGCTCGGCGGCGGCCGAGGGTGTCGGTGCGCGAACGTCGGCGACGAAATCGCTGATCGACACGTCCGTTTCGTGGCCCACGGCACTGACGATCGGCGTCTGGCACGCCGCCACGGCCCGCGCGACTGGCTCTTCGTTGAAGCACCAGAGGTCTTCCAGCGAACCACCACCCCGGGCCAGGATGATCGCATCGAAACCTGCGCGATCAGCCAGGCCCAGCGCACGCACGATCTGCGCGGTGGCTTCGCGGCCTTGTACGGCGGTGGGAATCAACGTCAGGGCCACCTGTGGCGCACGGCGGCGGAACGCACTGATGATGTCGCGGATCACCGCGCCGCTCGGCGAGCTGACGATGCCGATACGCTTGGGATGGCGCGGCAGGGCGCGCTTGGCCTCGGCGGCGAACAATCCCTCGCCGGCGAGCTTTTCCTTCAGCGCCTCGAACGCCAGGCGCAACGCGCCGTCACCGGCAGGCTCGACGGTTTCGAGGATCAACTGGTAATCGCCACGGCCTTCGAACAGCGACACCTTGCCACGCACCCGCACAGCCAGCCCTTCACGCAGCGCCTGGCGCACGCGCGCGGCGTTCTGCCGGAACAAGGCGCAGCGCACCTGGGCATTGCCGTCCTTGAGGGTGAAATACACATGGCCAGAAGCGGGGCGGGCGAGGTTGGAGATTTCGCCTTCCACCCAGATGCTGCCGAACACATCCTCGAGCAGCAGCCGCGCGCGGTTGTTCAACTGGCTGACGGTAAGCACTTCGCGGTCCAGGCCCAGCCTGGCAAAGGGATCGTTCATCATGCTCGGCACTATAAAAGAAAATCGCCCGGCCTGCGCCCGGTGAAATGATAGAATCCCGGCCTTTGAGCTCGACACGGCGCAGTCATGGCCAACCAGTGCATTCTTGTTCCGAACATTTCCACCGTCCCCGGCCACGAGGCACTGGCTTCGCGCATGCTGCGCTGGCTGCTGCACAAGAATGTGGTCGACAGCCAGCTCACCACCTGCGGCGCCATCGGCAATCGAATGGGCTATGCCACTGCAGCCGGTGCGCGGCGGGTTGCGCGGGCGCCCGAGCGGCTGCCGTTCGACGAGCCGGTCAACGGCCTGCAGATCATTACCAAGCGCTGCATCTATACGCCTGGCGAAGGTTTCAATGAAGAAGCCGGCTGCCCGCATTGCCGGCGTGAAGTGGGCGAGCCGTTGTTCGAAAGCCTGGACGAATGGTTCCCCGGCCACACCGATAACTTCATGTGCCCGCTGTGTGGTTTCGAGGACGACATCAACGGTTTCCTGTTCCTCGAACCTTGCGGCTTTTCCAACCTGGGGTTCATCTTCAACGGCTGGCAACCGGCCGGCTTCACCGATGCCTTCGTCGCGGCCTTTTCCGATCAGCTAGGCTTTGCCGTGCGGCAGGTGAACGTCAAGCGCTAAAGGGCCATTACTGCGTTGAGTGGCGCCGCGTTCATCGGTATAATGCCGCGCTTCCTTTTTCCCGCACGGGAGCCCCCGCGATGCTGCGTATCAGCCAAGAAGCTCTGACTTTCGACGACATTCTGTTAGTGCCCGGTTATTCCGAGGTGCTGCCAAACGAGGTCAGCCTCAAGACCCGTTTGACCCGTGGCATCGAACTGAACATCCCGCTCGTTTCCGCTGCGATGGACACCGTGACCGAGTCCCGCCTGGCCATCGCCATGGCGCAGGAAGGCGGCATCGGCATCATCCACAAGAACATGACCATCGACCAGCAGGCCGCCGAGGTCCGCAAGGTCAAGAAGTTCGAAGCCGGTGTGGTCAAGGACCCGATCACCATCGAGGCCGACGCCACCGTGCGCGACCTGTTCGACCTGACCCGCCAGCACAACATCTCCGGTGTGCCGGTGCTGCACAACGGCGACCTGGTCGGCATCGTCACTTCCCGTGACGTGCGTTTCGAAACCCGCCTCGACATCCCCGTTCGCGAAGTGATGACCCCGCGCGAGCGGCTGGTCACCGTGCGTGAAGGCGCCGGCAAGGAAGAAGTCCGCCAGTTGCTGCACGAGCATCGCCTGGAGAAGGTGCTGATCGTCGACGAGGCGTTCCAGCTCAAGGGCATGATGACCGTCAAGGACATCGAGAAGGCCAAGGCCTACCCGCTGGCCAGCAAGGACGACCAGGGCCGCCTGCGCGTTGGCGCGGCCGTCGGCACCGGCAAGGACACCGGCGAGCGCGTCGCTGCACTGGTTGCTGCCGGCGTCGACGTAGTGGTGGTCGACACCGCCCATGGCCACTCCAAAGGTGTGATCGACCGCGTGCGCTGGGTCAAGGAGCACTATCCACAGGTACAGGTCATCGGCGGCAACATCGCCACCGGCGAAGCGGCCAAGGCACTGGTCGAGGCAGGCGCTGACGCCGTCAAGGTCGGCATCGGCCCAGGTTCCATCTGCACCACTCGTATCGTCGCCGGCGTCGGCGTGCCGCAGATCAGCGCCGTGGCCAATGTGGCCGCCGCGCTCGAAGGCACTGGCGTTCCGCTGATCGCCGACGGTGGCATCCGCTTCTCCGGTGACCTGTCCAAGGCCATCGTGGCAGGTGCCTACGCCGTCATGATGGGTTCGATGTTCGCCGGTACCGAAGAGGCCCCGGGTGAAATCGAACTGTTCCAGGGCCGTTCGTACAAGTCCTACCGCGGCATGGGTTCGCTGGGCGCCATGTCCCAGGCTCAAGGCTCGTCGGACCGTTACTTCCAGGACTCCTCCGCGGGTGCCGAGAAGCTGGTGCCGGAAGGCATCGAAGGCCGCGTCGCCTACAAAGGTGGCCTGTCGGCGATCATCCACCAGTTGATGGGCGGCCTGCGCTCCTCGATGGGCTACACCGGCAGCGCCGACATCGAGCAGATGCGCACCAAACCCGAGTTCGTGCGCATCACCGGTGCCGGCATGGCCGAGTCTCACGTTCACGACGTGCAGATCACCAAGGAAGCCCCGAACTACCGCGTTGGCTAAAGCCAGCGGCAAGCTAGAAGCTTCAAGCTGCAAGTCGTCAATGGCAGCTTGAGGCTCGCCGCTCACTGCGGCCTCACCACCACTTGCAGCTCGAAGCTTGCAGCTCGCAACTTCCAGCCTATTCCGAGAGCTACCATGGCCCTTGATATTCACGCCCACCGGATCCTGATCCTCGACTTCGGCTCCCAGTACACTCAGCTGATCGCCCGCCGCGTGCGCGAGATCGGTGTGTACTGCGAACTGCACCCCTTCGACATGAGCGACGAGGCGATCCGCGAGTTCGCACCGCGCGGCATCATCCTGGCCGGCGGCCCGGAGTCGGTGCACATGGCCGACAGCCCGCGCGCGCCGAAGGCTGTGTGGGACCTGAACGTGCCAGTGCTGGGCATTTGCTACGGCATGCAGACCATGGCCGAGCAACTGGGCGGCAAGGTCGAAGGCTCCGAGCTGCGTGAGTTCGGCTACGCCCGTGTCGACGTGGTCGGCAAGAGCCGCCTGCTCGACGGCATCGAGGATCACCTGGACGACGACGGCGTGTTTGGCCTCGACGTGTGGATGAGCCACGGTGACAAGGTCACCTCCATTCCCTCCGGCTTCCACGTGCTGGCCAGCACCCCGAGCTGCCCGATCGCCGGCATGGCCGACGACACCCGCGGCTACTACGGCGTGCAGTTCCATCCCGAGGTCACTCACACCAAGCAGGGCGGCCGTATCCTGTCCCGCTTCGTGCTCGACATCTGCCAGTGCGACGCGCTGTGGACCCCGTCCAAGATCGTCGACGACGCCATCGCCCAGGTGCGTGCCCAGGTCGGCGACGCCAACGTGCTGTTGGGCCTCTCCGGCGGTGTGGACTCGTCCGTGGTCGCTGCGCTGCTGCATCGCGCCATCGGTGATCGCCTGACCTGCGTGTTCGTCGACAACGGCCTGCTGCGCCTGCACGAAGGCGAGCAGGTCATGGCCATGTTCGCCGAGAACATGGGCGTGAAGGTGATCCGCGCCAACGCCGAGGCCCAGTTCCTCGACAACCTCGCCGGCGAACCGGACCCGGAGAAGAAGCGCAAGATCATCGGCCGCACCTTCATCGACGTGTTCGATGCCGAAGCCAGCAAGCTGCACAACATCAAGTTCCTCGCCCAGGGCACCATCTACCCCGACGTGATCGAGTCGGCCGGCGCCAAGAGCGGCAAGGCCCACGTGATCAAGTCGCACCACAACGTCGGCGGCCTGCCGGAGGAGATGAACCTCAAGCTGGTCGAACCGCTGCGCGAGCTGTTCAAGGACGAAGTTCGCAAGATCGGCCTGGAACTGGGCCTGCCCTACGACATGGTTTACCGCCACCCGTTCCCGGGCCCGGGCCTGGGCGTGCGTATCCTCGGCGAAGTGAAGAAGGAATACGCCGACCTGCTGCGCAAGGCCGACCACATCTTCATCGAAGAGCTGCGCAAGGCCGATTGGTACCACAAGGTCAGCCAGGCGTTCGTGGTGTTCCAGCCGGTCAAGTCGGTCGGTGTTGTGGGCGACGGCCGCCGCTACGCCTGGGTCGTGGCCCTGCGCGCGGTGGAAACCATCGACTTCATGACCGCACGCTGGGCGCACTTGCCTTACGAGCTGCTGGAGACGGTGAGCGGGCGCATCATCAACGAGATCGACGGGATCTCGCGGGTGACTTACGACGTGTCCAGCAAGCCGCCGGCGACGATTGAGTGGGAGTGATCCTGCGCCTGGCATTGCCCGGCACGATCTAGCGAAAAATGCCCTGAAGCCCGCGTAATTGCGGGCTTTCGGCTTTTTGGGTCTGGCAACTTCCGGTAGCGTTCTGCATCGCTCAGCGTGGGCTCTTTCCTGGCCATCGACTCCTCAGCGCAACTCCGTCCCATCCAGGAGGCAAACAGCATCAATCTGCTTCGCCAGCGACTCCAGCAGCGCCTGCGCACCACAATCCCGGCGCAGTCGCCCGGCATGCTCCCGTGCCCGCGTCAAATGATCCCTAGCCTGCACCAGATCCCCGCGCTTCAGTGCCGAAGGAATGCTGATAGCGGCGACTTGAATGACCAGCCGGTGTGCGCCGTGATGACCATGCTGCTCAATGACCTCCTGCAGCAGCTTGCCCAGCGCTGGAGTGTTGCGCTCCGGAGCGCGCCGCAACAGCTCCTCCAGCGCTCGTAGCCAGAACAGGCGGTAGCGTGGAATCAACTCATCTTCAGCCAGCAGCAACGCCCAAGCCTCGTCATCACGTTGTAGCTGGGCGAGCACCTGGGCCTTGTACATCAATCGCTGCTGCCGCTGGGTCGGCCACTCGCTGCCTTTTGCACTCGCATCCCACTCGGCCATCACCGCCCAGGCTTGTTCTGGCCGCTTCAGCCGTAGCAGGGTCGCTATTCGCACTTCGTGCATGCAGCTGAAAATCCGTTGCCCTGCGGCCAGGATCTTGCCTTGCTGCTCGTTCAGGAACGCCAAGGCGTCCTTGGGGCGCCCGCCGTCGAGCAGGGCGTCGGCTTTTTCGTAACTCATGCAGGAAAAGCAGCCCGTGCTCGGCGCCAGCCGTTGCAAGGCTTCGTCACAGACCGCGATCCTTTCCTCGGCCCAACCCGCACCGTCTACATTGGCGTAGCACGCCACCAGGTCCTGGGTCACGCAGACCGATTGCGGGCACTGCCGGGCATCTTCCCGGTTGGCACGCTCGAACAGCGCAACCACCTGCGGCAGGGCCGTTTCCCCTTCCAGCAGGCTGCCGACGCGATTGCGCATTTCCCAATGGCCGACGAATACTTCCAACCACGGATTGTCGACGCTCTTGGCCAGCGCCTTGACCTCGGGAAGCAACGCCCGAGCCTGAGCGACTTCCAGGTTGAAGATGTGTTGAAGCATGCGATCCAGCGAATCGACCGCTTGCCGCTTGCCCGACTCTCGCAGCTCGTCCTTGAGTGCTCCAACCCAACTCCAGATATCCATGTACATCACTCTCCACTCGAAGCCTTGAGTTCATCACTCATCTGGCAAGCAATACTTGCATCGACTGCGCCAACCCTTCCAGAGCCTCTGTCAGCAGAGAGGTGTTCTGCGCTGTGGCCTGCCCGGCGATGATGACCTTGAACGCCTTGAGCAACCGCGCCGCATCCCAGGCGCCCGGGGGATTGCCGTCTATGGCGTGGATCAGGGCCTGGATAGCCGGGTTGGCGAAGTTGAGATAAAGGCGGTGAGCCGCTTGGGCTTCTATCTGGTGCGTATATTGACGAGCCAGGTGCAAGGCTGCCGATGCGATGTGCCGATCCGCTTCGTCGCTTTCAAGCCGGGCCTTCAACTGCGCTTCGTGATTACCGACCACCACCAGTGGCAGTGCCTCAGGCGCGAAACGCGCCACCACCAGTTCTTCGTTCACCGCCAGCCGCGTGCTCAGCCAGTCGAGTTGTGACGCCGGCAGGCTCACCGGCGTGAACAACTGCCGGTTTCCACTATCACTGCCCAACTCGACCAACTGAACCCCTTGCACCTCACACCAGAGGCGCAGGAACGGCAGCACGGCATAACGATTGCCTTGCGCCACGGGAAACCCCAAGGCATGGAACAACATCGTTTCGAATCCGTCGTTGCTGTCCAGCAACACGTGGACGGCACCCTCGACCACCAGGCTTCTAGCCAGCAGGTCTCCTTGGGAGGTGGGGATGCGAAGGCTGTCCTTGAGCAGGTCGAAGAGGCGCTGGTCGCACAGGGTCGCCCCCAGCAAAGACTCGTTATGGCGCAACAGCACCCTTCGCCAGGCCTGTGGCTGATGTTCCGCGAGCCCGACCAGGCCGGCGATCAGCGCCTCACCAATTGCACCGCGAGCCGAGTCGTAATGCTGATCGCGCTGCAGCGCTTCGCGGCTCGCCGTCGGGGTCAGGTGCCTGGCCTCGATCACCCCGCCGATGAAGCCTGCCCAAGGCGGCAACAGGTCGCGGGCATTGTCGTCGAGCAGCATCCCGCGCAGGAACACACTGAGATTGCGGTTATCGTTCGAACCATAGGTCACGCCGTCCTGAACCCACAGCAACCCTTGCAGATCGGGTTGTTCGTGCGAGCCCACACGCATGCAACAGATCGGTTCGAAGGTGGGCTCGAACTGGCTGGCGAACGCCAATTGTCGTTTGTGCAACTGCAACGGATGCAGGCCGCCGGCCGCAGTCAGTCGCCAAGGTGGCGATTCCCGGTTGATGGGTTCGCCAGAGTCCACACCGACGTGGATGGGCACGTCCAGCAGCGCGCAATAGCGCTTCAAAATTGGACGCAAGAGCGCAGCCTCGGCCAGGGCGCAGTGTTGCTCATGCAATTCCAGGATGACATGGGTGCCCACCGGCCGCGCCTCGCAGGGTTCTACGCTGTACTGTTCGGCATTGCTGGACTGATAACAGAACCCCAGGTTTGGCTGCTGATAGGACGTGCTGCGAACGATGACCCGCTTGGCCAGTACAAACGCCGACAGAAACCCCAGCCCGAACATGCCGATCAGCGCTCCTGCATCTTCGCCGGCGTCGCGAAGGCCGCGGGTGTAGCCAACACCTACTGTCGCAAGGTAAGCGTGAATCTCATGCTCCGTCATGCCGGCGCCGGTATCGATGATGCTGATGGTGTTCGACTGGGTATCGCCGTTTACCTTTATTTGCCCCTCGCCGCGCCAGCCATCTTCCAGGCGCCGGCGCAGAATCGAGTCATGCGCGTTCTGTACCAGTTCACGCAACGCAACGATGGGCGTGGAATACAGGTGCTTGCCAAGGACCGACATCAGCCCCTTGAGATCCACGCCCGCCCGATGGATCCGGGCGTAGTCATTTGTCGCAGAACTGTTGTGCATGTCCATAATCGACCATTTGAAGAAAATCCACTTTCATTGGAAACAGCGTTGCGACTGCGCATTCTATACGGGCTGTGGATCAAATGCCGTCGATGCTGGTGAGGGCGATGGGGCTTTGCCTGCACTCGCACCGTCGCGAAAATCGGCGAGCAGTTCAGAGGAGTTTTCCGTGAACACCTGGCGGGGCGCGCTGGTACCCTTGTCAGAAGGCACCGGCCTGGAGCTCACCGGAACCGAGCATTATGGTTTGGGCCTATAGGTGCATGCAGCTACATCCGTGCTTCAACCAAAGGAATGGAGTCAAAGAACTTGGCAGATTCATGCGCAACACTCTCTGCGCTGATCGTGGGCGCAGGCCTCTTTATTTTCGGCGGTCCTTTGACCGGTAGTGCATACGCACAAGGCATCGCCGCCCAGAGCGCACCCACCTCGCAGCTCGAGCAAAACCGTCTCGACGAACTGGGGGATCATTCGCTGGAAATACGTGGCGCGGGTGTGGCTGTAGGTGAGTGGTATCAGACGGCGCTGTGGGGGCTGATCAAGAAAAAGAATGACAATTCCAGCTCGATATTTTCCCAGCGGCCCGAGGACTACCCGTCGGACCTGGATTCCCGACAAAACGTTGCAGATTTCGCGGTGCGTGGAGCCTTCAAGCATTCCGCCGGGCATGCAGTGGCCTACTGGCCAGTCCCTGCATTCGCCTTGGGGCCCCCCAAGCGGCCGGAACTGATAGGCGCGACTTCACTGATTCTGGACGGAAGAAACGCGGCGACTTTGGGTGTCACTCTGTTTGTCGCCGAGCACTCGAGCAATACCGCGCACGCGCAAGAGACGATCGAGCGGCTCTACAGTTTCATGGAAGCGAACAGCACCGTTCCGGAAGTGCTCATCGTTTCTGAAGACGGGGATGTGGTACGTGATGGCCGGGGCCCACAGGGACGCCCGAGATTGCCGCAGTTTGGAAGCAGTGTGCCTGTCATATACGAGAGTGTTGCAGGGCTGTTGCTGGCCCGTTCAGATCGAGTTGACCAGTATCTGCGCCCTTTCGCAGTCCAGGAAAAAGAAAACAATCAGGATAAATCTACGGACCTGGGCAAACTCTGGGCTTTTTACTGGCAGAAGGCTAAAGGTTACGGCGAGTATTATGCAGCGCACGAGCGCGAACAGCAGATTCGGCCCTACTTGGAACCGGGTACGATGTCCCGGGCCTATTGGCAGAGTCAGCTTCCTGAGTTAATGAAACAAGTAACGAACCGAGGGCCGGGCGAACTTCCAGCCTTCAGCGTGGTTACCTGTTCGATGGGCTGAACATCAGGTCAAAGAGTTCGATGACTCTCCGCTGCTGGGCTACCTGCACCCCCCGTCAAGGTTTCGATGCGGGATGAAAATGGAAAAACACTCAAACCTGCTCTTCAGGCCAAAGCATTGCAAGCGGGATGGCTAAAGGCGGTGGAAGGCCTGCCTGCTGGCCTGAAACCAGTGCGGGTTTTCTACGACAGCGTCGAAAGCCCCGACGGCCAGGTTGCTTTGGCCACCGCCTTGCGCACTCTGAACGCCGACGGCCATGGCCTGGACCTCGGCGATGTAGAGCAGGGCTACGACATCGGCCGCCGGTTGGGCAAGACCGGTGTCAGCGGCCCGATAGTGCAGATCGGCCTGGCGACTTTTGCCAGCTATCTGGAAGGTGGCGCCAGCGCAGTGTTGTACAACGGCGCCGATGGCAGCCTGAGCGTGCAGATGGTGCGGCCACCCAGCGAGGAAGCAAAAGCCATTAACGCCAGGCTTCGTGGTGCGGATCCATTTGCTCGCGGCGGGTCATAGGCTTTGCCTGAGCGACCTCTACCGGAAGCGGCGCTGCGCTACCTCGCATTTTCCACATGCATATCCAGCGCAGTGATGCCCTTGTCTTCAGTGCGTGCGTGATAGAAGAAGCCGTAGTCCGCGAGGTAGTAGTAATGCTCTTTCCGAGGCAGTACGAAGCCGCCACGGCTTTCGCGGCAGGCCAGGGTTTTCGCGTTGCCTTTGAAGTTGGCGTGCAGTTTGTTCGCGGGTTGTTCGCCAGCCACTGTGCACTCGACCGTGATGGGTTCTTCGCCCAGGTTCCCAAGTACGTTGCTGGCCAAACTGCGTGTGACGGTATAACCCACGGTGCTGCCCACATTCATATGTTGCCAGTCCCCCTGAAAGGCCAGGCTGCTGACCACTATGGTGTTGTGGGAAAGCTTGGCCTGCGACCGGCCGGAGAGCGTCAGTAATCCGCGCCAGCTGATCTGGCGCCCGGCTTCGTTCCTGGCTTTTTCAGCAATCGCAAGTTGCCCGGTCGCAGGGTCCGTAGAGAGGGTGAGTTCGGTGCCGTCACTCCACTGAGTTTCGCCGTTGCTGCGCGTCCCGGCCAACTCGATGTAGCTGAGCTGCCTGGACGGCGCTGGCATGTGCAATTGCTCGATACTTCTCAACACCGCCGGATTGACGTCGGGCAGTGCATCGGCCGCGACGGTCGCTTTGCTGCGTGGCTTGGCGGCAGGCAGGGAGGCCAGCGAATCGGGGGCAGTGCATACGCGCTCGAACAGCTTCGACAGGTCGCCGTCCGCTGCGTTGATGGCTTTGGGCGAGGGGAGCCTCTCGACCTGCCCGTCGGTTACCTCGTTCCTGGCATTGAGGTAATAGGCCGCCAGCAGCGTCGCGCTGCGCGCAGAGCAATCCATCGCGTAATGTTCGCGTGTCTGGGTAAAGGGCGCGGTGTTGATAGGGCTGATACCCGCTTTGGGTTCATCGTGGGCCGCCCAGAACTGCACTTTGCCGGCCTGTTTCTGCACACTGGCGATGTCGAGCAGCAACTGTTGTGTTTCGCCAGTTCCAGCCACCTGCCGCCAATCCGGCAATGGCAAGTTCTTGCAGGCACGAGTGAAGTCGCTATTGCTCATCAGCGCGGCAGAGTATTGCGCAGGCAGGGGAGTTGCTGGGGTGTAGTGGCCGAGATTACCCGGATAAAAGCGCCTGAAGTTGAACGAGTAGGCCAGTTTCACCTGGGGCTGTGAGCAGGTGGCTGCGAACTGGGAGGACTTCCAGAAGGGCGGGCCCGAATCGGTTGGGTCGGCTACCTGAAAGTTGATCACATCACCTTCACGCATCACGCTGTTCGGGGTGAAGGGCTGTTCAAGCAAGGCTGCCTGCTTGTCTGCCGGCACCTGATGGCTGGCGCATGCTGCAAGGCTCATGAAGGTAATAGGAAGAATCGAGCGTCGCACCGGTATCTCCAGTCAGTCCATTGATCCGGGAATGATTGCATACATTCGTTCAGCAGGTGCCTTTGCATTGAACAGCAAGCCTGCAAGCATAGGGCGTGATTCCAGATGAGGCGCACCCGTAGCAGTAAGAACTCAGAACTTAGCCAATTTCACCCCTTGCTTCAGCATGTTCCCATGCGGCCCTTTCCCAGCCCATGGACGCGCGCATGCAAGGCCCCTCCGACCTCGACACCCTGCTCAGCGAAGCAGACCCACTGCCCGACGGCCAATGCGCGGCATGCGGCCGTACCGGCCTGCCGATCCTGCTGTTGCGCAAGGCGTTCGCGCCGCCAGCAACGAACACCAACGCACAATTGCTGCCCGGCGCCACTCACGCCACCGCCTTCGACCTGCGCCTGGAGCAACTGCGCACCTTGCGCCAGGGCTATGTGTATGTGCTGCTCGACGCCCGCGTGTGGCAGGCCTACGAGGTCAGCGAGCAGGGCACCCTGCGCCAGATCATGCCACTGGAAATGCCGCTCGCCCGTCCGGCGCCGTTGACCCAAATGTGCGTACGCGCAAACCACATGCTGCCGGCGGCCTTCCTGACGTTCGACACCCAGCGTTACCGCAAGGCCTGGATCGCCTTCGCCAACGACCCTTGGCCGCGCGCGGTGCTGGATCGCTACAAGAACGCGATTGCCGCTGGCCACCTTGAGCTGAGCAAGCGCTTCAAAGCGCTGGATCTGAAGAGCGTACGGCAGCAACCCGACGCGCACGGCATTGCCATGACCGGCGAGGACATGAAGTTGGGCGAGGTGCTGGAACATGCTGCCGACCAGTACCTGGCGTTCACCAGCATGCACGGTTATTACTCGCGCCGGTTCGGGCCGGAGGAAGTTTTCCGGGGGTACATCGCCTCCTTGATGGCGCGGGAAAAACTGCCGAACGGGGTGCTGGCTTTGGCTTTGGAAGACCCTGTCGGCGTGGTGCAGGAGGTCAATGCCCAGCGCCTGTTGCAGTTCAAGGCCATGCAGGCCTGGCGCGGCGAGCCGCAGCGGCGGTTCGAGCTGTTCACTTCGCAGGCATTGGTGGGGATTCGCGGGGCTTACCTGCGGGCGGCAGTGCAGCAGGCCGAGCAGGAAACCAAGGACCTGAGGGCCAGACCAAAGCGGCAGCCTGTGATGGTAGGCGTCCCTTTGCCTGATGAAACGAGCGAGACGAAAGCCGAACAACGTAAGGAGGCTGCGCAGCAATCAGCCCTGGAGCGGCTGGAAGAACGCTACGACGAAAGCGCCCGTGCCGCATTCGAAAGCGGCTACCAGCGAGAGCTGAAAATCTGGCAAGTCAGCGTCGATGCCCTCGGGTGCACCTACAAAAGCCAGTTCGAAAACCCCGGGTTCGCGCTGATCGCCCAATACGATTACGACCCGGCCTCCGAGCTGTCGATGCAAGCCTTCATCCTCATGATGGCCGCCTCAATGGCCGGCGGCCCCACCGAACAGATACTTGCCGAAGACCAGGCGCTCGGCCCCACGCAACAACTGTGGCTCACCCTGCTGGAAGATCACGACAGCCTCGTCTATCAGACCCTCCTGGCCAAACAACGCCCCCTGATCGAGCTGATCCAGCAAGGCCTGGCCGGTGATGATCTGTGGAAAACCTACGACGTGATCAAAAGCATCATCACCAGCGACGAAGGCATGAAACTCATGGTCAGCCCCGTGCAGGATGCCATCGGCCAGCTGCTCGCGGCCGTTCTCAACGCCCAGCAAACCCTCGGCCCGCGCCTGCGCCAGCGAACCCGCGACCTGATCGGCCACAGCCACAGCGCCGCGTTGCTGCGCTACGCCGGGCTGCACATGAGCCAACTGGTGGTGTCGCTTACACCGAGTGAATACCTGCGGATGCTCAACGACACGCTGCAGACGCAAACCCGCAAGTTCGCCGACAAGCTCGACCAACAACTGCGCAGCCCGTTGCAGAGCAAACTGCGCGCCACGGTGCTGAATACAGCGTTTACCGCAGCTATTGCCTACCCCAATGGCAAGTTCATCGACGTCACGCTCTGGGCATTGGAAAGCGCGGAATCGCTCAAAGCCAAGATCATGCGGCTCAGCGCCATGGCCAAACCCGTTGCGGGTGAAACGTTTCGTACGGTTGGCCTAGGCAGCGGTGGGTTGCAAGGGCGGTTGGCGCAGTCGGTTCAGGGGCAGCAACTGACGGCGGGGCACGCCCGAGGGCTGGCGACCGATGTGATGGACGACACACGGCGAGCACTGGCCGGGATGGGGACAGGGAAGTTCGGGTTGTTGCTGAGCTTGGGCGGGGTGTGGTTTCAGCAGGACAGTTTGCTCAGGAACTACAAGGCATTGCAGGTGGTGTCGGGGGAAGAGCATTCCGAGGCGGTAGCGGCGGTGGGATCGGCGACGCTGGGGGTGATCGGGATGGGGGTTGAGGCGGCGGGGGCGGCGTTGAAGGTGGCCAGTTCGATGCGGGTGTTGAGTGCGCAGGGTGTATTACATGCGAGTGAAAAGATCATCAGGGGTGGCGGGTTTCTAGCGTCTTTATCCGGAGCGCTAGATAGCATTCAGTATTTTATCGCTTATGAGCGAACTTCGAGACAGGGAGATTTGAAATCGTCGAAGGAGTATTTTCTTGCAGGCTTCGTGGCCGCGGGGTCCGCTGGAATACTGGCTTTCCATGCAATTGGGATCGCGTTAGTGATGCATCCGTTAGCGGTCGGCTTGATGCTGCTTTTAGCAGCTTATGCGATTTATGGGTATGCAAAAAAGAACGAATCGACATTGTTGGAGAAGTGGGTGCGTAAAAGTTGCTGGGGCTTGCCTAAGGAGCAAAGATGTTGGAGTTTGGCGGAGCACATGGATGGGGCGGTCAGCGAGCTGAACTCAGCTCTGGTAGGCGCTTCCGCTTATCTGTCCATCTCGTGTACTGCCGCTATCGGTGAATATGACGGACCTATGCTATTAATGGGAGGTGGCTTTGCTAATAAGCATAAGGCTTTATTAAAGTTTGACATATCGCTGCCCAAATTCAGGTGCGAGGCTTCTCAGTATCAATGGACAATCTACGCAGGCAGTGCAGGCTCTGGAAAAAGCTTGCCCATATTCAGTGGTAATGAGAGTGGGGATCGCGAATACGGCCATGATAGAAAAGCGGGAACGGGGGAGGAGAAAACGGAATATAGAGAGATTCATGATGATAAAGATACAATGCTCAGAAAAATTAGTGGCTGGATTGATATCCATCTATATGGTTCTATCCAGAGTTTTGAAGTGCAAGTCGATTATTGGATTGATAAATCGATTGATATAAGGCCTCTAAAAATTAAACACAGGATGCTTGTGGTTGAAAATCAATTTCTTCAGTAGAAAATCGAAGCGGCCTCAGTTGTCACCCCCTTGTCGAGGATGGGTGGAGGATCTCCCGTCTCCAATGTCGCACGTCTTTGCTTCGGAGTTGCACAATCGTTTTGATGTGAATGGTATTTCTGAAATATACCTCGAAGCAAGGAGGCCTTTCGCAATGTTTCGAGAGTTGATGGGACTGATTCCTGTAATGTTCTCCATTATGACAATTTATTGTGTCTGCTCGGTAGGCTTCTTTTTTAAAGATCCCGATATGGAGAGCGTATTGTTTTATATGCTGTCCTTAGCTATTTCGGTTTGGTGTACGGCCATAAGCTTCCGGTTCGTATTATCGACTCCCAGAGACAACCCTATCCGATTCAACCGAGTCAGGCAGAAAATATACGCCTACAACACAAACCCGAACTGGCTTCTACCCTGGCGAAAGTGCCCTGTCGATATCGCCATATACGACTGGTCACAGGTACGCGCTGAATACTTCTTCATTAACATGAAAAACTTTTCCGGAGAAGGCATCATGCTCTCGATCGTAAAACCCGGAACCAGCGACGTCATCGACCGCTTCCCCCTCCGGTTTGGTGCTCAGGACGCCAGCCTCTGGAACTACATCTGCACCTACATGCAACACGGCCCCTCCGCACTCCCACCCTTCACCACCCCCGAGACGCCAACGAAGTCGCCCCCTACAGCCTCTTCCACCGCCTGGCTCGAAAGGTGAAGTGGCCCCCGGAAATAGACCGAGAATCAACCTCAGCGTCTTGAAAGCTCGTACAGAACGTAGAGATTGGTAGTCATGATTTTGGTATGCCTACGGCCGGCGGCAGTATTTGCGTCGCCGTTCCAGATTCCTTGAGGCGTGGCCCTGCGGGGTGAGGTAGGCATAGTTAATGCCACCGGCCGTGTTGTCTGAAAGCGAGCGCACTTCACGAATGCCACCGGGCTGGCGCAGTACTCGACCGTTGGGTGTAAAGCCTTGGCGGCGCCCGGCGGTGTAACCCGTCCATTTTCATCGGGTATGAGCTGCAGCGAGCGAATATGCATCTATCGTAAGGGCGCGTATCCAGGACGCGATTTTCTACCCGTTGCCATGCTTGATTCGCAAGCCTGGAGCGCCCCGTCTGCTGGTGTGCTACCTTGTGAACAAAACCGGCCAAGCCGTTTGGGGTACTCGAACCATGAATCCCAACCTCGACATCTATGGTATATCCATAGTTGAAAGGCCGAAGATCAAAGCCACCAAGAAACTCGACCTGAGTGGTGATCTGGGCAAACAGATTGTTTACTCAGAAACCAAGTTGGTTCTTAGAACTCACAAGAAAACCTTTCAGAAGCTGGCTGATATGTAATGAAATTGATTTTTTTTTCATTTGAACGTGTCATCGAGATAAATATTCAAATCTTGACCACCGAACCCAGTATGAGGCGCACGGTGAATGTTCCAATTTTCCAAGGCGCGCTCGCCCGGATCGATAATGCGATCGCATATGAGGGCCTCGGTGATATTTTTTGAAATTGCTGCCAAGAACCCTGCCAGCATCGCTCGAGGCCATGCGCTGCCTGACGCTAACAAGCGAACCGGGCTTGCGGTTGGCTTGGAGTACCTCTCGCTCAACGACTATGAGATCACTCTGGATAATGATCTGTTGGCAGACGCCGTCAGAGACTTAGTTACAGGCCATATCAATGAGCATGACTTTGCTGACGTTCTCTATCCCCGCCCCATCACGCACTGAGGCATAACCGGCACTACACCCGTGCCCGTCCGAACATCACAAACACCACCACCGCCAACACCCCGATCAACCCGGCGGAGGTGCCCAGCAAAACCCCATGAGCATGGGAAAACGCAAGCTTCGCGGAGTCGACCAAAGCCTGCGCTTGCTCGCCGCTCAGCTCACCCGCCACCACATAGCTGTCGCCGATCGACCGCGCAGCGCGCTCGGCGAGTGCCGGCGGCAGCCCTCCCGGCAACGTCAGCGCCCGCCCGAACACGTTGGCCATGAACACCCCGAAAAAGGTGATGCCCAACCCTGTGCCCAGCTCATAGGCCGTGGCCTCCAGCGAACCCGCCGCACCGCCCTTGCTCGCGTCCACCGAGCCCATGATGACGATGGACGATGCCGTGAGCCCGATGCTCAAGGCCAGCCCCAGCACCGCCAGCGTCACGGCTACCCCCAGGCCTGCCTGATGCAGGTCTGCCATGGCGAACAAGGCGAGGGCCACCGCGGAAATTGCCAACGACAGGCTGGCCACCCAGCGCACGCCGAAGCAGTTGGACAGGTAGCCCGCGACCGGGCCGCCCACTGCCGCAGCGGCCATGATGGGCACCATGAAAAAACCTGCCTGCAATGGGGTTTTATCGAGCACGTACTGCAGCTCCATCGCCAGGGTCAGCTCCACACCCGCCAGCGCGCCGATGGCGACCATGGCCATGACGATGCCGGCCACCAGCGCCGGATGAGCGAACAGCGACAGGTCGAGCAGCGGGGTGGCTGAGCGCAATTGCAGCCGGGCGAATATCGCCAGCAACCCCAGCCCGGCCAGCAGGATCGGCAACGCGACCACCAGCGGCTGCGTCGCGCCAGCCGCCGCCTTGATGCCGTACACGCTGGCGACGATGCCAGCGATCAGCACCAGCGCCTGGCCGATGGCCCACTGGCCTGGGGTGCGGGCCTCGGTGCGCGGCAGCATCGAGAAAACGACCGGGATAACCAGCGCCATCACCGGCACGTTGATGAGAAACACCGCCCCCCACCAGGAAGTGCTCCAGCACCACGCCCCCCACCAGCGGCCCTACCGCCGCGCCGGCAGCGCCCACCGTGCCCCACAACCCCAGGGCCAGGGCACGCTCCCGCTCATCCTCGAAGGTACGGCGGATGATGCCGAGCACGCACGGCATGATCATCGCGCCACCCAAGGCCAGCAGCACCCTGGCGCCGACCAGCATCGCCGGTGTCGGGGCGAAGGCTGCCAGCAGCGAGGCCACACCGAACACGCTCAGGCCCACCAGCAGAATGTTGCGGTTACCCACACGGTCGGCCAGCGTGCCCATAGGCACCAGCAAGCCCGCCATCAGCAGCGGGTAGATGTCGATGATCCAGAGGATTTCGGTGCTCGACGCGCCGAGTGCCACGGTCAGCGAAGGCACGGCGATATGCAGGATGGTGGCGTCGATCACGATGGGCAGGAAGGCGAGCATCACGGCGACGAGGATCAACCATCGTCTGGGTACGGCAGAGGGCATGGCAGGTGTTCTCGGTGGTGGCAGGCAACGGTCAGGTTACAGGTGCAGGGCCTGTGGCCGTGCGCCGGTTTCGGCAACGAGGCGTGCTACGGCCAGTGAAGCTTTCGGCTGGGTGCAGCGGCGCCAGGCGCCGCCTCACGCGAGCCGCTCACGCGTTGTCGGGCTCCTGCTCATAGCCCTTGCGCAGCTTCTCCGCGACCAGCTTGTCGAACTCCCGCCGTGCGCGTTCCTCGCTCTCGAAGGTTTTCACGCTGCCTTGCCCCTGCGTGCCGATTCGCCGAACGACACGGTGAACCGAGTGCCCTCGAGGCGCGCGTGCCAGAACTTGCGCGACGCCCCTTGCTCGAAGCGCAAGCGCGTTACCCGTGCCTGTGTGGTGGCTGATTGTTCAGCGGGCTCTTCGGCTGGTACGTCTGGTTCAGCGGGCGCTGGCGGTTGAACAGGCTGGAAATGCTCGACCTCCACCTGTAAGGCAGGGTCCTCTCCGGTACTGAGCATTGCCTCGACACGGCCCAGAACGGCCTGCGGGTTGGCGATCCAGTCCTTGCCCGGAACATCCAGCACCTTCCAGCCGAAACTGCGCAGGATGCCGGGCCTGAAGGTGTAGCGCTCATGGGTGTCGTCGACCGTGGCGTGCGGAGCGTCCAGAAGAATTCCCAAGGCATAGCCTTCACCGCCGGGCGCAACGATAGCCAGGTCGCACCGCAAGGTGGAGCGGCCGACGTTGGTTTCCACCTGGTGACCACGCCCGCGCAGGGCCTCGGCCAGCGCATCACGGATGCTGTCGGCGCTGGCGGGTTGGGCGAACGCCTGGCGAGCGCCGACGTTGAGGCCGGCCAGCACGGCCTGGGCGCGTTCGAACTGGCCACTGGCGCTGGCCTGGGCGAATTGCAGGAAAGCCCGCAGCGCAGCAGCGCCGTCGTTGTGAACGTTGGTGATGGCCTCGGCCTGGATGGTCGAGACCACCGCCATCCGGTGCCGGGCGCGGCTGAAGATCACGTTCAGCCGTTTTTCGCCGCCGCGCTGGTTGATCGGGCCGAAGTTCATCAGCATCTTGCCGTCGGGCCCCTTGGCGTAGCAGATGCTCAGGATGATGACGTCGCGCTCGTCGCCCTGAACGTTTTCGAGGTTTTTGACGAACAGGCCATTGAACTGGTCGTCGTCCTCGCGCAGGTACTCGCGATCCAGGCGGGTGGCAAAGTCGGCGTCGTCCTGGGCGAGCGTTTCCAGCGCCGTTTCGATAGCCCCCTGTTGAGCCTCGGAGAACGCCACGATGCCGAGGCTCAATGGCGTTTCACGGCGCAGCAGCTCCCGCACCAGCTGCGCGATATAGCGGGCTTCGCCGATGTTGCGGCGCCCTTCGTAGACGCCATCGCTGATGGCATGGAAGCTCACCGGCTGGGCCAGCAGTTGGTCGGCACCCTCGATGCCGGCGTGTTCATCGTCGGCACTGCGAGCGGGCAATTGCTGTTGCCCCTGGTCGCGTGTGCGGTCGGGAATGGTCACCAGGCGGCCATCGTAGAACGCAGCGTTGGAGAAGCTGATCAAGGCTTCGTGGCGGCTGCGGTAGTGCCAGGCCAACAAGGTGGCAGGCAGGTTGCGCCCGGCCTGGTTGAGCAGGCTGTCGGCATCGAGGTTGATGGCGATGCGTTCGCCGTCTTCTTCCACCAGGATTTCGTCATCCTCGCTGCTGCCGCCTGCGGAGAAGAAGCTGGTCGGCGGCAGCTGCATCTCATCGCCGACCACCACCACCTGCCGAGCCCGGCTCAGGGCAGGCACGGCCTCTTCTGTCGGGATCTGGCTGGCTTCGTCGAAGATCACCACATCGAACAGGTCGCCTGCCAAAGGCAACGTGTCGGACACCGACAGCGGGCTCATCAGCCAGATCGGCTTGAGATCGTTGATCACCTGGCCCGTCTCGTCGTCTGCCAGGTCGCGAATCGAGCGGTGGCGCATGCTCTTGCTGAATTCGTGTTCCAGCTCGCGCCGGCCGGTGGCGTACTGCTTCTTGAAGGCCTTGCCGGCCTCATCGAGTTGCGCCGCGCTCAGGCCGCTGCGCTGCGCATGCTCGCTGAACCTGGCATTGACCGCCGCGCACACCACCTGAGCGTTGAGCGCCAGCAGCTGTTGCTGGGCCTTTGCCACCGCCTGGGCAGCCTGTGCCAGCGCTGCGCCGTTGAACCGCGCCAAGGCGGGCTGCTCGCGTTCCAGCCGGTGCAGTGCCTCGCGCGCCACCAAGGCTTCGAGTGCATCGGGTGGGCTGTTGAAGCGTTGTAGCAACGCCGCGCAAGCGGGGTCGATGGCATGCACCGAGCGCAGCAACGGCAGCAACTCGGGCAGTTCATCCAAGGCCTCGCGCAGGTCGCGCAGGCATTCTGCGATGTCGCCCAGTTCAGCCTCCAGCGGCAGAATCAGGTTGGCTGAAACCCGCTGGGCGAGTTTCTCCAATGCCGGGGCCGCATTGGCGTGGGCCTGGGCTGCCTGGAGTGGGTCCAGGCTCTGGCGCAGCAGCGCCACCAGCTGCTGCGGCCCGCGCCCTTCGGCCAGCCTGGCTTGAAGCGCGTCCAGGTCGCTGACGAAGCTGCCCAGGTGCTCGACGCCGAAACGCTCGTTGCCCTGGCGCGCAGCGCTCGCCAGGCGCTCCACGCAAGCGTGTTCGGCGGCCAATTGCTCCAGCACCTTGCGAAAGCCTGGATGCACTGCGTGCTTGCTGAAGTCATAGCGGCGGTTGAGCTCGCCTCGCAAGCGCCACCAGGCCGGGCTGAACCAACGCAAGGCGCTGTTCTCGAAGCGTTGCAACTGGTTGAGGGCCGACTCGGTGTCCAGGCTGCTCAGCTTGTTGCCCCAGTGCGCGGTGGCCGCCTGTGCATCGGCCAGCGCCAGGGTGCATCGCTCCAGTTCCGCACGGGCCTGGCGCAGCTCCACCTGCGCGGCGGAGTCGCTATCGAGCAGGTCCAGGTGTTGCACCAGGCGGGTGTCGAGCAGTTGCCGTGCATCCTTGGCGATGCTCACCGCCTGCTCGAGGGGGTGTGCGCGGCGATCAGCGACGTGCTGCTTTCGAGCAGTGCATCGAGTTGCTGGAACAGCGCATCGCCGTCCTCGCACAGTTGTTCGCACCGCGCGTAGGCACGTTCATCGTTGACCAGCTCGCCAGCCAGCTGTGCGAAGGCATGGCCGCCGAGGCCATCGATTGCAAAACGCTCTTGCAGCATGCGGTGCAGGCGCTGGGCCAGTTCGCGATGCTGGCTCCAGCGGCTGAGTGTGGGCAGCGCCTCGCGCACGGCGGGTGTTGCATCAGGTGCATCGGGCAGCTCCGCAAGCCGCCGCAGCAGCGCGCGAACCGTTTGCCCGAGGCTTTCCGGTGCCTGCTGCAGCGCCTGTTCGAAGGCCTCGATCCGCCCGCCTGCGGCCTCCAGTTGCGTGACCAGCGCATCGCGTTGCTGGCGCAGGGCGGCATCCAGGGCAGGGCTGGCCAATCCTTGTTCATAGCAGCCCTTGAGGTCGGCGATGAACGCCTTCTTGTCGTCCTGGGCGTCGTGGATCAGGCAGCACAGCGGCTCCAGCCCGCTCTGCTTGAGGCGATGAAACACCACGTCGAGGGCCGCGCGTTTTTCGCACACGAACAACACCCGTTGCCCGCGCCCGGCGTAATCGGCGATGAGGTTGGTGATGGTCTGGGATTTGCCGGTGCCCGGTGGGCCCTGAATGATGAAGCTGCGCTCGCTGCGCGCCAGGCTCACCGCCGTGTTCTGGGTGGCGTCCGCGTTTACCACGTTCCACTGTTGTGCATAGGGCAGCGGGGCAGGGCGGCTGTCGTCGAGGGGCCGCGGCTCGATGGAGAACACCCGGTCGAAGGCCGGGTTGTCGTCAGGGCTTTCCAGCAGCTGGTTGTAGTCGCGCACCAGCGACATTTTCTTGTAGTTGAAGTTGGCCAGCGTGACCTGTGTAAGGTCCAGGTCCCAGGCGTAGCGATGGCCGTCCGACTCCTCCAGCACGTAGCCTTCGCGGTCCTGCTCCGGCTCCGGCGGCAGCATGAACGGCTGGCGAACCCGGGCCTGCGGTTTGGCCCCTGCTTCGAAGCGCTGCGGCAGCGGGCTGGGCCGCACCCAGTGGTCGAACATCGAAAGGCCCAGCGGCCGATAGTCGTCGCGGGCGTAGCTGTAAGGCGGCAGCCAGTGCTTGCCGGTGCTGCGTTGAGCCGTGCCGGCCTTGCGCCGTTGATACTGCTGCAAGCGCGCGACGGCCTTTTGCCTCACCTTGCTCACCGAGGCTTTCTCGATCAGCCGCAGCTCCACCGACGGTTCGGACTGGCGGATCTGCGCCAGCAGGTCAGCGTGGATCTGCTGCACGCTGACCTCGTTGAGGTCGCAGGTTTCCGGCAACGTGATGCCGTACAGCTGGCTGAGTTGATGGCGCAGCACCGGGTTGAACTCGGCCGGCTCGCCGGTATTGCGCAACACGTACTGGTCACGCACGCCCTTGCGCTTGACCAGCTCCACCGGCAGCCACAGCAGCGGCGTGAGAATACGCTCCTCGGGGTTTTCCTTGAGGTTGTGCCAACGCAGGAATGCGACCACCAGGCGCAGTGTGCTGAAGCCGTACTCGGCGCGGTCGCGGCGGGTCTCGGCGATGAGTTTGTCGAAGGCCGCCGGCAGATACGGCTGGTCATCGAAACGCAGCCATTGCTGCAGCGCGATCGGGCGTTCGGCGATCAGGTCAGTGGCGAACGGCCCGCCCCAGGTGCAGATGTCCTCGGCCCGCACTCGTTCGAGCTGGAGCATCAACGGCACGCTGGCGACGGTGAGGTTGATGGTCGAGGCGCTCGGGCGGAAATGCAGCAGGCGGTTACGCCGCGACAGGTCGAACAGGCGGTCGCGCAGATGGCTTAGCACGGCTGTGCGGCGCGACGTGAGGTTGCTGCTGCCGCTGAGCGCGCGGTCGATGTCGATGCCGGCGGGCTGGTCACGCCAGGTGCGCAAGCGGGTCGCCAGCGCTGCGACGTCGGTGGCACGTTCGTGGCGATTCACCTGAGTCATTTCGGTGATCACCGCGGCCACGATCGGATGCAGCCGTTGCGCCAGGCCGAACAGGTTGCGGCGCTGGGCGACGAAGGCACGCAGGTCCTGCTCGTCGGTGAAGTCCAGGCCGCACGCCAGGCTGGCCAGCGCCATCCCCAGGCTGTAGACGTCGGTTATTTCGTCATGGTGGCCGACGCTGTGCTCCCAACTGCGAGGCCCGGGCAGGTAGACCGGCCGGGTCACGGGCGCGTCGATGTCGGTTTGCAGAGCTAGGTCGGTGACCTCCTGCAAGCCGCCCAGGCTCGCGTCGCGCTGCAAGGTGCCGATGATGTTCAGCCCCGACAGCGGCGCCGGTTGCACCCGGTTGATCGCGCCGATATCCATCTGCGCAGGCTGCCCGGCGGGTGCTGCCAGGTGCAGGGCCTGGTCGCCGGCCAGCAACACACTGGCAGGCGCCAGGTCGGCGACCTTGCCCTGCTCGTGCAGTGCGGCGACCTCTTCGAACAGTGGCAGCATCAGCACGATGATGTCGTCGGTGGAGAGGGCTGCACCGGCTTGCGCGTCGATGACATCCTGCAGTGTCTGGCTGGCAGTCATGGCCGTGCCTCCTTGGCAAGTTCGCGCTTGAAGCGGTCGAGGTCTCGCTTGTTGAAATTAGCGTCACGGCGCAGGTTGGCCAACAGTGCCGGCAGGCAGCCGAGGCGTTCGGCCACAGCACCTGCCCGTAGCAAGGCAGCGTCCTGCTGGTCCGGGTCGGCCAGAGCGAGGTCGACCATCAGCGCGTTGAAGTAGCCCAGCACGCTTTTGTCGACGGCGGCGTCGAGCAACGCCTGCGGCTCCAGCGGTGTTTCATCGTTGGCCCAGTCGCTGAAGAGCAGCCGGACCTGCGCCAGCACGCTGTCGCTGCCAAGGCCGCTGCCTTGCAGGTACCAGGCGATGAACTGGCGCGTCAGGGCCTGAAGGTGAACCTGTTCCGGCAGGTCCAGCCGGTTCAGCGTCAAGGGGCCCTTGAGGCGCGCGTCGAGCCAGGCGTCCAGCTGCTCGTCGCCTGCCCACCACAAGGCCAGCGCCCGGGCGCGAACGAAGGTTTCCGGGTGGCTGGCCTCGGCGCTGGCGGCCGTCTCGCGGGCTTCGATTTCCTCGGCCTGGCGCAGATAGGCCTGCGCGTCGACGCTGGTCATGCCGGTGTGCATCTTGACCAGCGTGGTGATCGCAGGCGCAGTGCCGCCGGCCGCGATGGCGGCGCCCCGGTCGGCGAACAATTCGGTGTGCAGGCGATAACGGCGATAGCTCTCGCGATGGCTGTCACGCCCCTGGCCGCTATCGCTGGCGTGGGCCAGGATGCGCTCGGCGGCAAGATAGCAACGCTGCTGCTGTTGCCACAGTAGGTAGTGGGCCAGCTCGTGGCCGAATACGGCGAGCAGCTCGGCCTCGGACAGCCGCTCCAGCACCGGGCCTTGCAAGAGGATGTGAGCCTCGGAGGGGTGTAGATCAGCGACGCGTTCATGGCATCGCCCGGCGCCTGGTAAAGCGTTACCGGCAGATGTGGGATGCCCAGGCGCTCCTGGGCCAGTGCAAGGCTTGCATGCACCGCCTCGTGGGCGCCGGCGTCGATCCGGTAAGTGTCGCGCAGCAGTGAATCACGCAGTGCCTGTAACTGGGTTTCGTCCTGCTCGCGCGCCTGAGCCCAGGCCCAGACATCCGCTTCGTGCTCACGCAAGTAGTTCACGATGTTGCTGTGGTAATTCAGAGGGGCGAGGTCGCGATGATCGAGAGCGGGGCAGTCCATACCGGGCGTTCCATGTCGGGGGGCCGGATTTTAACCCTGCCACGCTCCGCTGCAAACGCGTTTGGTGCGGTGCCGATGAAACGTGGGCCGAGCAGATGTTGTTACTTGATATGTAGGGCTGTTAATCATTCGCACTGCAATGGATATGCTTCCCGGTTTTCAGCGAGCAGGTTCGCCTATGCCCATTCACCGTCGCCATCTGATCCTGGCCGGAGCCGGCCTCGCCGCTGCCGGTGGCCTGGGCGTGCTGGGGCGCAGGCTTTTGCTAGGAGGCACGCCGCCTCCCGGGTTCGACCACGAACTCATCGCACAGCCGGTCGCCCTCGAATTGGTCCCCGGCCAGCACACCCCCGCCTGGGCCTACGGGGCCACCGCACCGGGCACCGAACTGCGCGTGCGCCAGGGCGACTGGCTGCGGGTGCGCTTCCACAATCGTCTGCCGGTGCCCAGCACCGTGCATTGGCACGGCATTCGCCTGCCGTTGGAAATGGACGGCGTGCCCTATGTGTCGCAGATGCCCGTGCTGCCAGGTGAGTACTTCGACTACCGCTTTCGCGTGCCCGATGCCGGCAGCTATTGGTACCACCCACATCAGAGCAGCGCCGAGCAATTGGGCCGGGGGTTGGTGGCGCCGTTGATCGTCGAGGAACGCGAGCCCACCGGGTTCGTGCACGAACGCACCGTGAGCCTTAAGAACTGGCACGTCGACGAGCAGGGTGCGTTCCTGCCGTTCAGTGTGCCGCGTGAGGCGGCGCGCAACGGCACGCTCGGGCGGTTATCGAGCGTCAATGGGGTGCCGTTGGGCGTGGTGGAAGTGCCGGCGGGGGAGGTGACCCGCGTGCGCCTGCTCAACCTGGACAACACCGCCACCTACCGCATCAACCTCAAGGGGGACGCCGAGGCGCGCATCTACGCCATCGATGGCAACCCCATCGAGCCGGTGCCGTTGCAGGAGGACTACTGGCTCGGCCCCGGCATGCGCATCTGCCTGGCGTTGCGCCCCAGCGCCGAAGGCAGTGAAATCGCCCTGCGCGACGGGCCGATGCGCCTGGGCACTTTCAACGTGACGGCCGCCACCGGGCAAGGCCAGCCCTGGCCGCCTCGGTTGCCGCCCAATCCGCTGCCCGAGCCGGACCTGGCCAATGCCGAAACACTGCCGTTCAACTTCGAGTGGGCGGCCAAGCCGTCATCGAGCGCTGCCCAGGCCAGCGCGCCGAGCCTGTGGCAGGTCAACGGTGTGGCCTGGGACATCGACGACAAGACCTGCGCCGACCGGCCCATAGCACGCCTGCGCCTTGGCCGCAGCTATGTTTTCGAGCTGCGCAACCTCACCCAGTACCAGCACCCCATCCACCTGCACGGCATGAGCTTCAAGATGCTTGCCTCGAACAAGCGCAAGGTCACCCCGTATTTCACCGACACTTTCCTGCTGGGCCGCAACGAACGCGCGCGGGTGGCGCTAGTGGCCGATAACCCCGGCACCTGGATGTTCCACTGCCACGTGATCGACCACATGGAAACCGGGCTGATGGCGGCCATCGAAGTGGCCTGATCAACCGCCGCCGTGCACCTTCAAGTGCTTGCCCAGGTGTTCGAGCAACACTTGCACCTTGGGCAGGTGTTCACGGCGCTTGAGCCAGGCCAGGTTGATCGGCAGCCCGTCGACCGCCATGCCTGGCAACACCAGGCGCAAGGTGCCTGCCGCCAGGTGCGGGTCGATCAGCCACAGGGGCAGTTGCGCAATGCCGTGCCCGGCCAGGGCGGCCGCGACCTGCGCTTCGCCGTCGCCCAGGGTGAGGCTGGCGCGCATCGCACGGCGTTCCACGTCACCCGCCTGTTCACCCGAAACAGCCACGGGCTGGTGTGGCCATCGGCCTGGCGGAAGCAGATGCAGCGGTGTTGGGTGAGGTCGGCCGCATGATCGGGCGAGCCGTGCGCGTCCAGGTAGCTCGGCGAGGCGCAGAACACCTGGCGTTGTGCGCCAAGGTAAAGGTGCCCGACCGCCGCAGGCCACGCATCAGGCCCGCCCACGCGCACCAGCAGGTCTACCTCCTCGTGCACCGGGTCGATGAAACGGTCCGAGAATGAAATGTCCACCTGCAGCGCCGGGTAGCGCGCCGCCACATCCAGAATCAGCGGCACCACGTGCAGCCGGCCGAACGAGGCAGGCAGGTCGATGCGCACACGGCCGGCAGGGGCCTGCGCCTCCTGGCGCATGTTCACCTCGGCCTGTTCCAGCTCCCCCAGCACAGTGAGGCAGGTGTGGTAGAAGGCCGTGCCTTGGTCGGTGAGCGCCAGGCGCCGCGTGGTGCGCCGCAGCAATTGCACGCCAAGGCGCTGTTCCAGGCGGGTGACGCCTTTGCTGACCGCCGAAGGGCTGAGGTTCAGCCGCTCGGCGGCTGCGGCGAAGCTGCCGGCTTGGGCGACCTGAACGAAAACGTCGATGCCCTTGAGGCGTTCGGATGCATTCATAACGGTATTGGTGAAGCCTGTTCACGAGTGTGCTGCATTTATAGCCGAGATACGCACAGGTTTCTGCAATAGGCTGATGCACTACTTCACCGTTGGAGAGATTTCATGCGCAAGGGCACTGCCTTGATCGTCGGCGTGACCGGCATTTCCGGCCACAACCTGGCCAATACACTGGTAGCGCGCGGCTGGTCGGTCTACGGCCTGGCGCGCAACCCGGTGCCGCAGGAGGGTGTGATACCGGTCAAGGCCGACCTGCTCGACTCCCAGAGCACCGGGCAAGCGCTGGCCGGCCTGCCGATCACCCACGTGTTCTTCTGCACCTGGACCCGCCGTGACAGCGAAGCGGAGAACGTCAAAGCCAACGGCGCAATGATGGAAAACCTCTGCCAAGGCCTGGCCCAGGCGCCGTTGCAGCACATGGCGCTGGTCACCGGCACCAAGCATTACCTGGGTTCGTTCGAAGAGTACGGCACCGGCCGCGCCGAAACCCCGTTCCGCGAAAGCGAACCACGCCTGCCGGCTGCCAACTTCTATTACACCCTTGAAGACATCCTCTTCGCTGCTGCCGAAAAGCATGGCTTCGGCTGGAGCGTGCATCGCTCGCACTCGATGATCGGCCAGGCCAAAGGCACCAATGCCATGAACATGGGTTTGACCCTCGCCGTCTACGCTTCGCTGTGCAAGGCCACCGGCGCGCCGTTCATCTTCCCTGGTTCGCGCACCCAGTGGGACGGGCTTACCGATGTCACCGATGCCGGCCTGCTCGCCGAGCAGATGGAATGGGCCGCGCTTGCGCCTTCAGCGCGTAACCAGGCGTTCAATACGGTCAATGGCGATGTGTTCCGCTGGCGCTGGCTGTGGGGTGAGATCGCAGCGTTTTTCGAGCTGGAAGCCGCGCCTTACCCTGAGCAGCCCATGCCGCTGGAGCCTCGCCTCAAAACCCAGGCGCCTGCGCAATGGAAAGCCCTGGCCGAACAGCACGGCCTGGTGCAGCCCGACGTAGACAAGCTCGCCTCCTGGTGGCACTCCGATGCGGACCTGAGCCGCGAGATCGAATGCCTGAACGACATGACCAAAAGCCGCGACCTGGGCTTCATGGGCTACCGCGACACCCGCGCCAGCTTCCTCGACCTGTTCACCAGCCTGCGTGCGCAACGGGTGATTCCCTGAGCGATCAGGGTGGCGGATAATCGCGGCCTCCGAAATTGAGGTAGTGACATGCGCCGCCCTTTGATCATCGACCGCTCCCGCGATGCCGACTTCATGCAGCTAGCCCTGGAACTGGCCCGCCAGGGTGCGGCGCTGGGCGAGGTGCCGGTGGGGGCGGTGCTGGTACGTGACGGGGAAGTGCTGGGCCAGGGTTTCAATTGCCCGATCAGCCAGAGCGACCCCAGCGCGCACGCCGAGATGGTCGCTATTCGCGATGCCGCCCGAGCTGTGGGTAACTATCGGCTGCCGGGCACCACGCTGTACGTGACGCTGGAACCGTGCAGCATGTGCGCCGGGTTGATCGTGCATTCACGCATCGCGCGGGTGGTGTACGGCGCCAATGAGCCCAAGGCGGGCGTTGCGCACAGCCAGGGGCGGTTTTTCGACCAGATGTTCCTTAACCATCGGCCGGCGCTCGAAGGTGGAGTGATGGCCGAGCAGTGCGGGCAAGTGCTCAGCGAGTTCTTCAAAGGCAGGCGCAGCGGCGCGTAAAGCTGCCACGCCCTCGGCCCTCAGAGCACCCGTTGCAGGCCCCGCAGCCGCAGCGCTGCCAACAGGTCATCCATGCCGTTGAACTGTCGTCCACTGATCTGCGGCCATTGTTCGCGTTGCAGGCTGTACAGCCGGCCGCTGCGCTGCACCTGGGTGTAGACCAGCTCACCGGTGCGGCTGCGGTGAACGAGCTGCAATTGCTCGCCATTCTGAAGCAGCAGGAATTGCCCCGGCTGTGTGAGCTTCAGTTCAACTGACAACGAAGGCACGCTTGAGCCAGGCAGGTCGCTGGAGGTCGCGCGAAAACGCAGGTCGCTCTTGAGCATCAAAGCGGGATTGTCGCCACGTTCAATCACTGCACCAGGGTCTTTCTCGAAGCCTGTCGGTGTGCCAGGCGGAACGTCTTCAGCTCGGATGCTCGGCACCCCTTCAAGGTCCGCGACGCCGGGCACCCCCAGATAGCTGTCGGTGTGCGAGTTACCCATCAGGGCAATCCATTTGCCGGCCCCGGGCTCGCTGGTAATCACCCGGTGCGCGTAGTAGTTCATCAACTGCTGGCGCGTCGTCTGGTCAGTGCCAAATGGGCTGGTTTCGACTCGGTAGCTGGCCACACAATCCAACGCCCTGACGCGTATGCCGCTTTTTTGCGCTGCCTTGATGACGGCTGTGAAACTGTATTGCCCGGTGGGATCGGTGTGCTGGCCTCGGTCCAGCACATCGAGGTAGCGCCGCAACCTGGCGGGCATGTCGCCGGTTTGAGAAAACTGGTCCAGGTCGGCCTGGTGAGCGTCGCTGAGCAGGTGTTCCATGTACAGGGTGTCGACGCCTTCCTTGGCGAACTGATCCATCTGCTCGATCAAAAGCTGCTTGGATGCTCGAGCCCAGTGCGCTTCACCCACCACCAGGCCCTGGCTGCGCGCAAAAATGGCGCGGATCACCTGCTTCGGCGGGGTTTGCGGTGCGAGGATCGGAAGGTCCGGGTGCGGCTGGGCAACCGCAGGCTTCAGGAATGCCTCGGCATCCCGAGTCAGCTGTTGCTGTGCGTTGAGGTAGACGTTTGAAATATCCGAACTGTTCTGCGGGTCGGTGACATAGCCTTCGAGCCGGCGGTCGCCGGGGTGGGTCATGATGTCGGCGAGTTCAGCCTCATATTGCGCGGGCAGTTCGTAGGGCAGCAGTACGCGTGGCACCAGCGGCGCCGGTTTGCGCTGGCGTACCCAAGGCAACGATTTGTCGAGCCGGCCGCCACCTTTCAGGCCGGGCCGAGGTGCCAGTTCCCACTCGTCGCCCGCAGCCAGGCGCAGGGGGGCGCTGTGCTGAAACGAGCCAGGGTTGGCGGGGTCCACAACCACCCAGCTCTGCAGTTCGCGCACATAGCGCACCGCGTAGGCATCACCATTGACCCGGGCGTAGGTCCGGCCATCGGGCAGCGCATAAACGCCCTTGCCGACGCCTTCGGTGCCTGGGGTATAGGGGGCCAGCAGCACATTGGCCTGCAAGGGCCGCAGCGCTTCGGCATCGCCAATATAGGCCGGCCCCCGGGGAAGGTGCTCGGGCCCAGGCAGCACATCCGGTGGTACGAACGGGTCGGGTTCGGCAGCCTCTTGAGCAGGTGCTTGCACAACCTCGCGCTCTGCTTCTTCCGCCCCTGCGCCTGCCCAGGCTCCCCACAGGTAGGCCGCGTTGAACAGCACATCGATACTGGCAATGATCGCGGCGATGATGGCGGCCTTGCGTTCGCCGTGGGTGGGTGCGTTCACCGCCTGGTCGATGCTCAGCCCCACGTTGGCAAGGCCCGCGCCCACTACTGCCAGCGCCACCGGCCAGTCCACCGCCGCCATGGGGCCGAACACCCGGTTGAATGCACCCAGGTAGCCTTGCCACATCTTCTCGCGTTGCTCGGCGTTGCTGTGCAGCACTGCCTGGGCATCGGCGAGCATCTCAGCCGTGCGCGTTCGGCCAGCACGGTGAAGGGGTCGGCCTGCAAGCGGTCTTGCGGGTGGTAGATCAGTGAGCGGTCATCGCGGCCCCAGGTCGAGTAGAGCAGGTCGATCACAGGATTCAGGCCAATGCGGGCGCCTTCCAGATGAGTGTCCAGTGCAAAGTGCAGCATGAACCTCGCCCGTGGCTCTGCATCCTTGTTCTGGTCCAGCAGCCACCAGTGCAGCGCCTGCACGGAGCTGAATTTCTGGATCGCGTTCACTTCACCGGGCATCCAGACAAAATGCTCACCGGTCGGCGTTTCGGCGCAGAGGATATCGGTGGAGGTGTAGTCGCCGACGCGCAGCAGGTACAGCCGGGCGTCGCTAGGTGCGGTTTGGGATTGCTCCAGCATCGGCAGGGTCAGAGGTGCGCTGGCGGTATTCGCCACCGCCCGCAACAGCCATTGCGCGTCTTCGTCGCTGAGAGCGCCAGCTTGGCGTTCCTCTAGTATCTGGCCGAGAAAGTGCGCCTTGGCCAGCAGGCGGTAGTCGTCGCGGTGGTCTTCCCAGAACACCGTCACGTAGCGAATGAAGTCGGCCTTGAAATCGATCCTCCATAGCCAGGCAAGCAGGGTGCTGGGCAACAGCGGCACCTCATTGCTGCTGTCGTACCGCTCGGCGCCCGGGCCTGCTGTATAGAAGCCGCTCACGGTGTCCAGGTCGTCGGTGGCGTCCTGATCGTTGCTGTTGAAACGGTGCATCACCAATTGCACCAGCGTCAGCGATTGCGCCGGTGGCTGGTAATGCGCCCAGCCGCTGAACGCCTTCGCATCGCTCGCCAGGTCGGTGAAGCGGTGCCAGTAGATGGCTTCGGGGTCCAGGCCGGTGATGCCGTGCTCGTTCAGAAAGGCACAGGCCAGGTCAAGGACCTGCCGTCGCAGGTCGGGGCAGGCCTGGGTAATCGTCGCTGCCAGTTCGTGCAGGGCTGTTTGCGCGTGGGAAGTGTCGGTCATGGGAACATCCTCGGGTAGGGAGTGCCGAGGATGTACAACGCCAGGTGGCCGCTGGCGCTAGAGGATTAACACCTCAGAGTGGCGAGGCGTCAGGTTCGGGCTTGGCCTTGTCTACGCCCGGCACGTGCAGTTTGCCGTCGGCCACCTGATTGCCTTCAAGCTGCGGCTGGGTCACCCAGTTGAGGATGTCGTAGTAACGGCGCACGTTGGCAACGAAATGTACGGTTTCACCGCCTCGGGCGTAGCCGTAGCGGGTTTTGCTGTACCACTTCTTCTGTGACAGGCGTGGCAGCATCTTCTTTACATCCAGCCACTTGTCCGGGTTCAGGCCTTCACCCTGCGCCATCTTGCGTGCGTCTTCGAGGTGGGCGGTGCCGATGTTGTAGGCCGCGAGGGCGAACCAGGTGCGGTCCGGCTCCTTCACGCTGTCGTCGACCTGGTCGACCATCGAGGCGAAATACTTCGCGCCGCCCATGATGCTCTGGCGCGGGTCGAGGCGGTTGGCCACACCCATGGCCTGGGCGGTGTTCTGGGTGAGCATCATCAGCCCGCGCACGCCGGTCTTGGAGGTGACCGTGGCCTGCCACATCGACTCCTGATAGCCGATGGCGGCGAGGATCTTCCAGTCGAGCTTCTGCTCGCGCGCGTAGTTCTGGAAGTGCTTCTCGAACTTGGGCAGGCGCTCCTGAAGGTGCTGGGCGAAGGTGTAGGCGCCCACATAGCCGAGCACGTCGACATGGCCGTAGTAGCGGTCTTTCAGGCGTTGCAGGGTGCCGTTCTTGCGGGCCTGGTCGATGAAGGCGTCGATCTCGTTGAGCAGGCTGTTGTCTTCGCCTGGCGCCACGGCCCAGCGCTGGTCGCGCGCATCGCCCAGGTCGAAGGCCACGCGAACGTTGGGGAAATACACCTGGTTCATCGCCACTTCGTTGGAGTCGACCAGGGTGTAGTCGATCTGGCCTTCGTCGACCATGCGCAGCAGGTCGACCACCTCGACCTGGTCGGACTCCTCATACTCGATGCCGGGGAACTGCTGCTTGAGCTGGGCCAACTGCTCGGCGTGGCTGCTGCCCTTGAGCACCATGATCTTCTTGCCGATCAGGTCCTTGGGTTCGGTAGGGCGTGCCTGGCCGTTGCGGTAGATGATCTGGGGGGTCACTTCCAGGTAAGGATGGGAGAAACGCGCGTCGATGGTACGGTTCTGCGAACTCACCAGCCCTGCTGCCGCCAGCACGGGGCCGCCGGGCTTGCCCAGTTGCGAGAAGATGTCGTCGAGGTTGTCGGCCGTGCTGATTTCGAGCTTGACGCCCAGTTCGTCGGCGAAACGCTTGACCAGCTCGTACTCGAAGCCGGTTTCGCCGTTCTTGTCCTGGAAGTAGGTGGCAGGGCTGTTGCGGGTAATCACGCGCAGCACGCCATCCTCCTTGACACGCTCAAGGGTGCTGGGTTTATCCACGCAGCCGCTGAGCATCAGAAGGAGACCGGTTGCGAGCAGCCACAGCGCGTGGCGCAGTCGGAAGGCAGTCTGGGCGAACATGGCGTGCAGTATACGCAAAGCACCCTCGCCACCATATATCGACAGCGCCTGATAACTCTGATAGGCGAAAGCTTCGTGAACCAACCGTCATTGCCCGTTGCATACGGGTGCCCTGCGCAAACGGTTTAGGCTAGAATGCACGGCCTCTATGCACACCCCCTCCGAGGCTGTTCCGAAGATGCTGATCCTGCGCGGCGCTCCTGCCCTTTCTGCCTTTCGACACGGTAAATTGCTCGAGCAACTGAGCCAGAAGGCCCCCGCTGTCACTGGCGTTTACGCCGAATTCGCCCACTTCGCCGAAGTCACCGGCGAGCTGGGCGAGGCGCAGCAGGGCGTGCTGGCACGCCTGCTCAAGTACGGGCCCAGCGTGCCGGTGCAGGAGCCTTCGGGCCGGCTGTTCCTGGTGCTGCCGCGCCTGGGCACCATTTCGCCCTGGGCGAGCAAGGCCACCGACATCGCCCGCAACTGCGGGCTGGGTGAGATCCAGCGCCTGGAGCGGGGCATCGCCTACTACGTGCAGGGCGAGCTCAGCGACGCCGACGCCGCCCTGGTCGCCCAGGCGCTGCACGACCGCATGACCCAGCGCGTGGTCAGCCGCCTCGAAGATGCCGCCAGCCTGTTCAGCCACGCCGAGCCCAAGCCACTGTCGGCGGTCGACGTGCTCGGTGGCGGCCGGGCCGCGCTCGAGGCTGCCAACGCAAGCCTGGGCTTGGCCCTGGCCGACGACGAGATCGACTATCTGGTCAGTGCGTTCCAGGGGCTGGGGCGCAACCCGCACGACATCGAACTGATGATGTTCGCCCAGGCCAATTCCGAGCACTGCCGCCACAAGATCTTCAACGCCAGTTGGGACATCGACGGCCAGGCTCAGGAAAAGAGCCTGTTCGGCATGATCAAGAACACCTACCAGCTGCACAGCGAAGGCGTGCTCTCGGCCTATAAAGACAACGCCTCGGTGATCGTCGGCCACACCGCCGGGCGTTTCTACCCCGAACCCTGAAACCCGCCAGTACGGCGCGGTGCAGGAGCCGGTGCACATCCTCATGAAGGTGGAAACCCACAACCACCCGACCGCCATCTCGCCGTTCTCCGGTGCCTCCACCGGCTCCGGCGGCGAGATCCGCGACGAAGGCGCCACCGGCCGCGGCTCCAAGCCCAAGGCGGGCCTCACCGGTTTCACCGTGTCGAACCTGAACATCCCCGGCTTCGAGCAGCCCTGGGAGAAGCCTTACGGCAAGCCCGAGCGCATCGTCACCGCACTGGACATCATGATCGACGGCCCGCTGGGCGGCGCTGCGTTCAACAACGAATTCGGCCGCCCGGCCCTGACCGGCTACTTCCGTACCTTCGAACAGGCTGTCGGCAGCCCGCGCGGCGAAGAAGTGCGCGGCTACCACAAGCCCATCATGCTGGCCGGTGGCCTGGGCAACATCCGTGAAGACCACGTGCAGAAGGGCGAGATCACCGTCGGCGCCAAGCTCATCGTGCTCGGCGGCCCGGCCATGCTGATCGGCCTGGGGGGCGGTGCGGCGTCCTCTGTCGCGACCGGCGCCAGCTCCGCTGACCTGGACTTCGCCTCGGTGCAGCGCGAAAACCCCGAAATGGAGCGCCGCTGCCAGGAGGTCATCGACCGCTGCTGGCAGCTGGGTGAGCACAACCCGATCGCCTTCATCCACGACGTGGGCGCGGGCGGCCTCTCCAACGCCTTCCCGGAGCTGGTCAACGATGGCGGCCGCGGCGGGCGCTTCGAGCTGCGCAACGTTCCCAACGACGAGCCGGGCATGGCGCCGCACGAAATCTGGAGCAACGAATCTCAGGAGCGTTACGTGCTGGCGGTCGACGCTGCCAACTTCGAGCGTTTCAAGGCCATCTGCGAGCGCGAGCGCTGCCCGTTCGCCGTCGTGGGCGAGGCCACCGAAGAGCCGCACCTGACCGTCACCGACAGCCACTTCGGCAACAGCCCGGTCGACATGCCGCTGGAAGTGCTGCTCGGCAAGCCGCCGCGCATGCACCGCAGCGTGCAGCGCGAGCAGGAGCAGGGCGACGGCTTCGACGCCTCCAGCCTGGACCTGGCCGAAAGTGTGCAGCGCGTGCTGCGCCACCCGGCCGTTGCCAGCAAGAGCTTCCTGATCACCATCGGCGACCGTACCATCACCGGCCTGGTCGCCCGTGACCAGATGGTCGGGCCATGGCAGGTGCCGGTGGCCGACTGCGCCGTCACCGCTACCAGCTTCGACGTGTATACCGGTGAAGCCATGGCCATGGGCGAGCGCACCCCGCTCGCGCTGCTCGACGCGCCAGCTTCTGGGCGCATGGCAGTGGGCGAAACGCTCACCAACCTCGCCGCCGCGCCGATCGAAAAACTTTCCGACATCAAGCTCTCCGCCAACTGGATGGCCGCCGCCGGCCACCCCGGTGAAGACGCGCGCCTGTACGACACGGTCAAGGCCGTGGGCATGGAACTGTGCCCGGCGCTGGGCCTCACCATCCCCGTGGGCAAGGACTCCATGTCCATGAAAACCCGCTGGAGCGATGAAGGCACCGAGAAAACCGTCACCTCGCCAATGTCGCTGATCGTCAGCGGCTTCGCGCCGGTCAGCGACGTGCGCAACGTGCTTACGCCGCAACTGCGTATGGACAAGGGCGAGACCGATCTGATCCTGATCGACCTGGGCCGCGGCAAGGACCGCATGGGCGCCTCGATCCTGGCCCAGGTACACGGCCAGATCGGCCAGCAAGCGCCAGACGTCGACGACCCCGAAGACCTCAAGGCCTTCTTTGCCGTGGTCCAGGGCCTGGCTCGCGATGGCCACCTGCTGGCCTACCACGACCGCTCCGACGGCGGCCTGCTGGTCACTGCGCTGGAAATGGCCTTCGCTGGCCACTGCGGCCTCGACCTGCGCCTGGATACCCTGGCCCAGCACGAGGGCGAGATCGCCCAGGTGCTGTTCAACGAAGAGCTGGGTGCGGTGATCCAGGTACGCCAGGACGCCACCCCGCTGGTGCTGTCGCAATTCAGCGCTGCGGGCCTTGGCGAGGATTGCGTGATGGTCGTTGGCCAGCCGGTCAACAACGGCCATGTGGTCATCCGCTACGAGCGTGACGTCGTTTACCAGGGCGAGCGCCGCCTGTTGCAACGCCAGTGGGCCGAAACCAGCTACCAGATTCAGCGCCTGCGCGACAACGCGCACTGTGCCGATCAGGAGTTCGACGCACTGCTCGAAGAAGACAACCCGGGCCTGAGCGCCAAGCTCGGCTTCGACGTCAACGAAAACATCGCAGCGCCGTTCATCAAGACCGGCGTTCGCCCACAGGTGGCCGTGCTGCGTGAACAGGGCGTCAACGGCCAGGTCGAAATGGGCGCTGCCTTCGATCGCGCCGGCTTTGCCGCTATCGACGTGCACATGAGCGACATCCTCGCCGGGCGTGTCGACCTCGCCGAGTTCAAGGGCCTGGTGGCCTGTGGCGGCTTCTCCTACGGCGATGTGCTCGGCGCAGGTGAAGGCTGGGCGAAATCGGCGCTGTTCAACACCCGCGCCCGTGACGCTTTCCAGGGCTTCTTCGAGCGCAGCGACTCGTTCACCCTGGGTGTGTGCAACGGTTGCCAGATGCTTTCCAACCTGAGCGAGCTGATCCCTGGCAGCGACTTCTGGCCGCACTTCGTGCGCAACCGCTCCGAGCAGTTCGAAGCGCGCGTGGCGATGGTTCAGGTGCAGGAGTCGAACTCGATCTTCCTCAAGGGCATGGCCGGCTCGCGCATGCCGATCGCCATCGCTCACGGCGAAGGCCATGCCGAGTTCGCCAACGAGCAGGCGCTGATCGAGGCCGATGTCTCCGGTTGCGTGGCGCTGCGCTTCGTCGACAACCACGGCAAGGTCACCGAAAGCTACCCGGCCAACCCCAATGGCTCGCCACGTGGCATCACTGGCCTCACCAGCCTCGACGGCCGCGTGACCATCATGATGCCGCACCCTGAGCGGGTGTTCCGTGCGGTGCAGAACTCCTGGCGCCCTGACGACTGGAACGAAGACGCGGCCTGGCTGCGCATGTTCCGTAACGCCCGCGCCTGGGTGAGCTGATTTGCACAAGCTCTGCTTCTTCGTACCGCCAAGCCACCTGGAGGCGGTCAAGGAGGCAGTCTTTGCCGCTGGTGGCGGCAAGATCGGCGATTACGACCGTTGTTGCTGGCAGGTGCTGGGGGAGGGGCAGTTCCGCCCCTTGCCCGGTAGCCAGCCGTTCATAGGCACCAGCGGTGCCGTGGAGCAGGTGACCGAGTGGCGGGTGGAGCTGGTGGTCAATGATGAGCGCATCGCTGCTGCGGTGGAGGCGCTCAAGGCCAGCCACCCTTATGAAACACCGGCGTATGAGGCTTGGCGCTTGGTGGATCTCTGAGAAACTCCGTCGCCCGTTACACAGCGTCCGTTACACGTCGCCCGGCACAGCCGGCCTCCCACGAGGCCATCAGCGATCCCGAAGTAAATCGCGGTAAAGCAAAAGGCCCGCAGGGCAAGCCTTGTGGAAAGGATTGGTATGGGGCCGGATGTTGCTACCGCCTCCGGGGCCTGCACTCACCCGATCTGAGTGTTGTGGCTACATCCGTGGGAGGCCGGCTTGCCGGGCGACGTCTAACGGACGCCGTGTAACGGACGCCGTGTAACGGACGCCGTGTAACGGGTGACACCTGGCGGATCTCTGGAAAAGCTTTCGCCCGTTACACGGCGTCCGGCAAGCCAGCCTCCCATAAGGCCATCAGTGATTCCGAGATAAATCGCGGTAAAGCAAAAGGCCCCCGGGGCAAGCCTTGTTGAAGGGCTTGGCTCGGGGGCCTTTTGCTATGGGGATCGGATGTTGCTACCGCCTGCCGGGGCCAGCACTCCAGCGTGGGAGGCCGGCTCGCCGATGAGGCGGGCTATCAGTGATGCTGCTGCTGAGTGATCGCCTTGACCGACACACCACCTTCGAGCGAGGTACCGCCCGAACGGCCGTAGATGTCTTCGAAGCGCTCGATGTCGTCTTCGCCCAGGTAGGAACCCGACTGCACTTCGATGATTTCCAGCGGGATCTTGCCCGGGTTGCGCAGGCGGTGTACCGACGCGATCGGGATGTAGGTCGACTGGTTCTCGGTCAGCAGGAACACGTTCTCATCGCAGGTCACTTCCGCAGTGCCAGATACGACGATCCAGTGCTCGGCGCGGTGGTGGTGCATCTGCAGCGAGAGCGAGGCGCCCGGCTTGACGCTGATGTGCTTGACCTGGAAGCGGCCGCCCATGTCCACCGAATCGTACGAGCCCCATGGGCGGTACACTTCGCAGTGATTCTGGGTTTCGCTGCGGCCGGCTTCGTTCAGGGTAGCGACCATCTGCTTGACGCCCTGGACCTTGTCCTTGTGCGCAATCATCATAGCGTCCTTGGTTTCGACGACCACGATGTTGTCCAGGCCAATGACCGATACCAGCTTACCATTGCCGTGGATCATGCAGTTGCGGCTGTCTTGCACCACAACGTCGCCCTTGGTGACGTTGCCGCTGTCATCCTTCTCGTGCACTTCCCACAGCGAAGCCCAGCAACCTACGTCGCTCCAGCCCGCCGACAGCGGCACTACGCAGGCGCGCTGGGTTTTTTCCATGACGGCATAGTCGATGGAGTTGTCAGGGCAACAGGCGAAGCTGGCTTCGTCGATGTCGACGGTGTCGCCTTCCTGCTTGCTGCGCTCAAGGGTCAGCAGGCAGTTGTCATAGATGTCCGGGTCGTGCTTTTTCAGCTCTTCCAGGAAGCGGCTGGCGCGGAACAGGAACATGCCGCTGTTCCAGAAGTAACCGCCGGCCTGTACGTATTCCTGGGCGCGGGTTTCGTCGGGTTTTTCGACGAACTGCGACACGCGGGAGACGCCTTCCGGCAGCAGCGCATCGGCAGTGGATTTGATGTAGCCGTAGCCGGTCTCAGGGCGGGTGGCCGGCACGCCGAACAGCACCATTTCGCCACGCTCGGCGGCAACGGTGGCCAGGGCCAGAGCGCGCTGCAGGGCTTTCTGATCTTCGATCACGTGGTCGGCTGGCAGTACCAGCATCAGGTCATCACGGCCTTCGTTGATCAGCTTCATGGCCGCCAGGGCCACGGCAGGGGCGGTGTTGCGCCCGAAGGGTTCCATCAGCAAGCCCTGGGTCTCGAGCTTGAGCGCAGCCAGTTGCTCGCTGACGATGAATTTGTGGTCTTTGTTGCAAACGATAACTGGCTTATCCATGCCTTCGAACAACAGGCGCTCCAGCGTTTGCTGGAACAGCGTGTGCTCACCGGTCAGAGCCAGGAACTGTTTCGGGAATTGCTTGCGCGAGAGCGGCCACAGACGCGAGCCACTGCCACCGGACAAGATCACTGGAATCATGACGTATCTCCAAGATATTTCGTTAAGGAAGTTGGACTGCTGTCGCTGCCGTTTCTTCTTGTTCCATTTAAAGTGGCCGCTTGAACTAAGCGGCCACCCTCATCAGTTAGATCACAAGGCTGGCGGAACAACCCATTCCGCTTTTACATTGCTGCCCGAGCCGGTAACAAAGAGCGAAGTAATTTGACCGCGCTCCAGAGAAACCGGTTTTACGTCCGCCACTTTAGTGGCGCCATCGAACAGTGCGAGGGACACTTTCACCGGGTTGATTTCACGCTGGCCGGACTTACCCGGCGCGACGTTATCAACTACGGCAGTCTTGCCGTCGGCAGTTTTCAGTGTCAAAGATTTGTCCGTCAAATTCTGGACATCAACGCGGGCTTTCTGCTTATTATCGAACTTGGATTCTTCGACCAGTTTGGCGGCAGAAGTTTCATTGACGACCGTATAATATTTGTTGCTGTCCAGTTTCACCGGCAGGCTGGTGCCACCCAGCTGGGCGGTGTAGCTGCCGCCGGGCAGGAAGGAGTAGGCGCTGCTCTTCTGCGGCGCGATCGGGGTGAATTTGGCTGTGCCGATGGACGGTGTGATTTCCTGCGAGCTCGCATTGTAGACACGCACGAACGCGGACCCTGCAGGCGCGGTGGGGTACAGAGCCGAATCACCGCCGGCGAAGGCATTGAGCGAGAGCATCGAGAGGCCAGCGGCCATGGCGCACAGCTTGGCGGCGCGGGATTTGACGATGCGGCGTGGGGCAGTTGCGAGTGCGTACATAGGGTATTTCCTCTTGCTGAAAAATCGAGTCAGTCGTTCTGGCCGACGGCCAGGTTCTGGTTCTTTTTCACGTCTTTCAGTTCTGCGATCCAGTTCGGATCGAAGCTGCTGAGGTCACTTTTCGCCGGCAAGTAACGCTCCGGGAATTCCCAGATCACCACCTGCGGCGGCGCGTTCTTGAAACCGTCGCTCTGCAGATACTTGAGCATCGGCAGGATCGGGCCATGGCCATCTTCGGCGTAGTTAACGACATCGCTATTGAGCGATTGTTGCAATGCACCTACAAAGTTCCAGTGTGGATTGGCGCTGTAACTGGTACCGATCAAGGCAACCGGCACATCGCTATTACCGAACATGTCACCACCGCCGCTGCCGTTGTCGGCGGCCTGGGTCGTGTGCTGGGACAGGTCATCCGGCTTTGGCAGCAGGTTGCTGAACAGCGGGTCCAGCGGCAGGAAGTTGGTCAGGTCGCCCTTGTAAGGCTGAGCAGGCGCGGCCGTGGTGGTGTACTGCACAGGCGTTGCGTTCAGTGGCGTGTTGCTGGCGATGAAGCTGCCCAGCTGTTTGGCCACCAGGTCCGCGCCCATGGGCGTCCAGTGGGTGTCGGTGCGCAGAAACACCTGGCCTTGTTGCTTGCCTTGCTCCAGCGTACCGAGCAGGTCGGGGGCGGCGATGCCGTCCCGTTGCAGCTCGCTGTGCAGGCGCTGGTAGGTGTCGGCGTGCAGCGCGGCAGGTTTCACCTCGCCGATGTGCTCGGGATACACCCGCGCCTTGGCAGGGATCACCGCCATCACCAGCTTGATGTTGTGCTCCTTCAGGCGAGTGGCCACGCCCTTGATCAAGGCCAGGTTGTCAGCCTCGACCTGCTCGCCATGGGCGATCGGGTCGAATTCTTCGTCGCTGTACAGCCACTGGTCGCGGCCCAGCACAACGCCGGGGCGGCCTTCCTTGAACACCTTGTAATCCACGGCAGCCCAGAGATTGGTGCCCAGCCGCTTGATCGGGAACTCGTCGTCGTAGTGGCCTTCGAGCGCGTGGGTGAATTTGCCGTTGAGCACGGTCATCTGTTCGGTCTTGCTGAATGAGCCGAAGCTCACCAGCGACCACAGCCCCAGGATCACCAGGATGCCGAAGAAGGTCAGGACGTAGAGAAGGCGAAGTGTGCGTGTCATGGTCGTCGTCTCAGAACTGGAAGTAGAGGAACGGCGAGAAGCTCTGCGCCGAAAGCTTGAGGATCGAGGCGACGAACAACAGCAGGATCAGCGCGCGCATGGCATAGCGCGGAACGTCCGCCACCCAGTAGGCCGGCTGCACGGTGTGCCCGCCGCCGACGTGGGCTTGCACCACCGCAGGGCTGTCGCCCGGCACCGCCTTGATCTGGCCTGGTTGGGCAGTGGCCGGGCCATTGGCTTCGGCGTCGTCGCGCTTGGCTTCGGCTTTCTGGGCACGAGCGCCGAGCGGGGCGTAGTAGAAGTCGCGCAGGCCGAAGAACGCCAGCGACAGGTAGGCAACCACCAGCGTCGCGATCTGCAGACCGGTCAGGTCTGCGGCCAGCAGCTCGGACAGGTGCCAGTCACTGAAGCTGAACATCGCGCCGTACATGCGCCCGGCCACGTGCAGGTTCTCGGAACGGAAGATCACCCAGCCCATCACCACCAGCAGGAAGGTGAAGATCCATTTGACCGGGTTGAAGCTGCGTGGGCCGGCGTTAATGCCCAGTGCGCGCTCGATGGCCAGCCACAGGCCGTGCCAGGCACCCCAGATGATGTAGGTGAAGTTGGCGCCGTGCCACAGGCCGCCGAGCAGCATGGTCAGGAACAGGTTGCGGTAAGTCGCGAAGGTGCCGCCACGGTTGCCGCCCAGGGTGATGTACAGGTAATCACGCAGCCAGGTGGAAAGGCTGATGTGCCAGCGCCGCCAGAACTCGGTGATCGACTGGCTGATATAGGGCTGCTTGAAGTTCTCCATGAAGCGGAAACCCATCATCAGGCCCAGGCCGATGGCCATGTCGCTGTAACCGGAGAAGTCGAAGTACAGCTGCGCGGTGTACGCCAAAGCCCCCAGCCAGGCATCTCCCGTAGTGGGGTGTTCCAGGGCGAAGGCATGGTCGGCGATCACCGCGATGGTGTCGGCGATGAACACCTTCTTGATAAAGCCCTGCATGAAGCGGGTGCAGCCTTCGCTGAACTTGTCCAGCGTATGGGTGCGGTGGTTGAACTGGTCGACCAGGTCCTTGAAGCGCAGCACGGGGCCGGCGATCAAGTGCGGGAAAATCGCCACGAAGGCAGCGAAATCGATCAGATTCTTGGTGGCCGGGGTGTCGCCGCGGTACACGTCGATGATGTAGCTGATCGATTCGAAGGTGTAGAAGGAGATCCCGATCGGCAGCAGGATGTGCGTCAGGATGAAAGGCTCAAGGCCGAACGAGGTAATGATCTCGTTCATGCTGTCGACGCCGAAGTTGGCGTACTTGAAGTAGCCCAGCACCGCCAGGTCGACCGCCACACCCAGCAGCAGCCAGCGCTGCGAAGCCTTGGTGCGCACACCGTTGGCACCAATGCGCAAACCGATGAAGTAGTTCCACAAGGTGACCCCGGCGAACAGCGCCAGGAAGTCTATCCGCCACCAGGCGTAGAAGATGTAGCTGGAAATCAGCAGCAGCAGGTTGCGGTAGCGATTCGAGCACAGGTAGTACAGGCCGAAGAAGATCGGCATGAACAGGAACAGGAATACGTTGGATGAGAAAACCATCCCGATCTCTCCTTGTTGTTCAGCATTCCAGGGAACTGCTCACAGCTCCCCCCAAACCCCCCATGCCTAACGCATGGGGGAACGTAAAACGCCACCCCCGGGGATGCCCGGGGTGAGGTGCCTCAGAAGCCGTCGTCCTTGTCGTCGTCCTTGCCGCCCTTGTCACCCTTTTCGTGGCTCGGGTCGTAAGTACGGGTCAGGTCGCCGCCCAGGCGAAACGCCTTGAAGGGCTCCATGTCGTGCTTGCGCTCGACGACATCCGCCGCGCACTGGTACAGGTCGCAGTAGGGTTCGAGCCAGGCGAACTTGCTGTTGACCTTCAGATCGGTCATGTCCTGCTCGTTGCCGTTCTTGGCCACAAAACCGCCCTGGTCCTTGATACCGTCCATCACCCGCTTGGCCAGCTTCTCCAGTGCGCCATGATTCTCGCCGCGCAGGTCGACGCCGTTGGCGTTGGCGAAGCTGGCGATCATCATCAGCGGCGGCAGGGCGTAGTTGTGATACGCCAGTGCGCGCTGCTGGCGCTTGAGTTCGTTGGGCAGGAACCCGTCTGGGTCGATCTGCGTGGTGGCGATCTTGAATTCCTTGACCGACCAATCGAACAGGTCGCGGCGGTTGGTCACCACGGAGGTAGCCATTACCGACCAGGCGGCCCAGTAGGAATGGTTGTTGATCTTCTCCATCGGCAGGTTCGACCAGTCGCTCACGACCTGATCGCCCAGCTTGCTGAACCAGCCTTCGATCTGCTGAGCCTGTTGCTCGTGGCCCTGCAGCGGATGGGCGCTTGAGAATTTCAGGCGCAGGTAGGACGAGGACATACTGCCCAGTGCCCATTTGCGCATCGACTTGCCGGTGTGGTTGAAGTCGGTGGACTCCAGCGCATTGGCATTGGCCCAGGTGGTCAGCCAGTTCAGTGCGCAGTCGAGCTGGTTGGGCCGGCCGTCGCGCATGTACTGCATCACGATCTTGCTGATCCCGCGCTCCATGTCGGTGATCGGCTTGGTCGAGTTGCGGAAGGCTTCATCACTGGCGGCGTTGAACGTCGCGCGATGCTTGTCGGAACCTTCGTATTTGCTGCGAAATTGCAATGTGCCGGTGTACGGCTGAGGGATGGCGGGGCAACTGAAGTTGCCATCGCCCACCTTCTGCTTTTCGATGCCTTCGTAGTAGCCATGTGGCGGTACCAGAGGCCCACCGGCCAGCGCCGCGAGCGGGCTGGCCATGGCCAGCCCGAGCAGGGCAGGGGCCAGCAACTTCCTGGCTTTACGAGAGTTCACGCGGTTCATGATCACCTCACAACCCGGCTTGCGCGTTGCGGCGTTCGCTCACGCCGGGGAATACGTTGCGTTTGCACAGCGTCGCTTCGACCTGTTGCGGGCCCGGTTTGGCCGCTGGCGCGCCGTCGGCGGCCTGCTCATCCGGGTTGTCTTCCGGGCCATGCAGCTCCAGAGCCAGCAGGTTCTGGTGGGCCCAGTCGGCATCGTCACGCAGTTCGAAGGCAAAACGCCCGTCGGTATCGGATGTGGTGGGTTTCTCGATCTTGATGTCTTCGTGCCGCCCGTTCATGTACCAAAGGGTGGCCTTCATCGTCTTGACCGAAGTGTCGGCAAACTTAATGTCGATCTGATGGTTGTAGTTTTCGAAGTCCTTCACGCCATTGCGCCCGTTGACCAGCAATTCGCTGGCCTGGTTCGGTTTGAGCGTGGCTTTGCCGGTGAGTTCGGCAGGCTTTCCTTCGCATCCGTTACCCATCATTGCCATCATCTGGCGGTAGATGGTTTCCTGGTCCAGCGGGTACAGCGGGCTGAATTCCCACACCAGGACCTTCGGCGGGTTCTTCTGGAAGTCTTCGCTGCCCAGGTACTGCAGCATCGAGCCCTCGAAACCACCGCCGGGGAACGCCACGTTCAGAACGTCAGCGTTGGTGTTTTGCTGGATGAAACCGGCGAAGTTGTAGTTCTTGCCACTGTGCGAGGTACCCACCAGCGTGATCTGCGGCTCGGCGCTGTCGCCGAACAGGTCGCCGTCACCGGCTTCGCCTTTGGGCTCGGTGGAGAACTGGTCCATGTACTGGATCGCATAGCTGGTACCGCACAGCTGGCCGGCCATGTTCTGCAGGGTGCCGGTCTTGCCCATGCGGCCGGTGACCTTGGTCTCGAACTCGCGCTTGGGAATGCCTTGGTAGGCCGGGATCTGCTTGATGGTGTCGGCGACGATCTTGGCGGTGCGCTGGGCGCCGTACGGGGTCCAGTGCTGGTCACCGCGGAAGTAGAAGTCGTGGGCCTGCTGCTCGTTGGTCAACGGCGAGAGGTCCGGCACGTGGTAGCCCATCGCGGCGAAACGGCCGAGCATGTCCTTGTAGTTCTTCAGCGCCTTGTCGTAGTCGAAGCGGGCGCGGTCGGCCGGCAGCATGTGCGCGCGGTCTACCAGGCCACGGGTGGGCTGGTAAACGATGACCACTTCAACGCCCTTGCTCTTGAACGCATCGTGCAGTTCTTGCAGGCGGCGATAGCCTTCAGGCGTTGTGTTGAACTCGGTGCGCAGGTCTTCGACGGTACGGAACAGCCAGTCGCCTTCGCCCTGGAACAGGGTGGTGAAGTTGCGCTGGTAGCGGGTCACGTAGTTCTTGGCATCCAGCGCGGCCGGGCAGATCTGGCAGCAAGGCTGTGCGGTGAAATTCGGTGCTTGCACCGGCGCCGCCTGCGCGGTGCCTGCAACGGCGTAGAGCGCCGCTGCCAGGCCAGACAAACCGAACCATTTGATCAATGGTGAATGCATTTAGGTCTTCCTCAGTCCTTCGCCATGTCCGATTGCTTTTCGACCGGATCGATCAGCACCGCTTTCTGCTGGCGCACCAGCAGGTCCATGATTTTTTCCTGGTTGTCGCCCAGCACGCCGTTGAAGCTGATGCCGCTGGACTTCGACGGTGCCAGCATCGCCACCTTGTACAGCTCCACCGACAGCGGCGAGTCGATCGCCATGGGGCCTGTGCCGTTGGCCGACAACTGGCCGCCCACCACGATCAGCGACACTTCGGCATCGAACGGGTCGAGCTTGATGTCGCGGTCGGTGTCGGACAGGTCCTTGATGTGGCCATACACGCCCGTCAGGCCATTGCCCATGGCGATGTTGTCGTACAGGCGGATGTTGGTGCTGTTGCGCACGCGGATGCCGTGGCGCTTGTTGGCCAGCACCTTGTTGCCCCACAGCAGGTTGTCGCCGCTTTCGTACAGGGTGATGCCGTCGGTGTGGTTCTGGTAGATGTGGTTGTAGGCAACCACGTTGCCCACGCTGTTACGGTCCAGCACCACGCCGGAAAGGTGGTTGTTGTAGCTGCGGTTGTTGATGATGTAGCTGTTGTCGACTTCGCGCGACACGATGATCCCGTGCTTCTTGTGGGTTCCGTAGACGTCGTTGTCGGCGATGATCAACCCGTGCGAACGGTCGTGCGGGTCGATGCCGTAGATGATGTTGTCTTTGTAGGTGTTGCTCTTGACCACGAAGTCACGGGTCTCGTAGCAGTAGTAGCCGTACCACATGTCGCTGAAGGTCGAACCGATGATCCAGCCGGTGGGCTCTTCACGGTTCATCTGCGCCTTCATGCTGGGCGTGTACTGCGAAATCGAGATCCCGTAGGACTTCGATTCGTTGTAGCCCAGGCTGGCCACGACGGTGTTGACCAGGTACGTCTCGGTACCGCCCCACGACACCAGGAACGGGCGGAACTCGTTCGGCGTCTTGAACTTGCTCGGGCCTTTGGCCTGCTCGCTCCAGCCGGTGACCTTGGTGTCGAAGGTGAAGAACTTGCCGTCGTTGACCAGGAACGAGCCACCTTCCTGCGACAGGCGCAGGTCCTTGACCCGGCTGTCGATTTCCAGCGTCGCGCCGTGGGAGATCACGATCGGAACGCGGGCCACCCAGATGCCCGGCGAGGTTTCGTGCAGGTACTGCTGCGGCACGCTCTTGGCCAGGTCGGCAAAGTTCATGTAGCCGCCGTCGACGAAGATCGCCACCGGAATGCCACGTTGCTTGCCGACCCAGGCGGCGAGTTTGTTGTCACCGCCAATGAAGGCCTTGAGCGGATCTTCCTGCATCATGCGGCGGATCGACACCTTGCCTTTCTTGCTGTGGTCGATCTTGGCCCTGGCGGCCTCGGCGGTGTAGCCGGAAAGGTCGGGCAGCTTGGGCGGCGACATGGCCAGCGGGCCTGCATCGGCCTCGACGATGTTGTAGGTCTTGGCTTGCTGCAGTTCCTTGACCGCGTCCGGCTTGCCCGGCGCCGGTGCCGGCGCGGGGTTGGCCCAGGCGCCGGCGCCTGCGAGCATGATCGCGGCGGCCAGAGCTGTCACTGCGCAGATACGGCCACTGCGGTTAGGATGATTCATCTCAATGCACTCCCTTGGCGGTATTCATCAGAAACGCCAGATCACATCGACGATGGCGCGGTGCATGTAGCTGTCGACGCCACTGCCGTACGCATCGCCCGGCTTGAACACGCCGGCACGCAGGCGAACCAGTGCCGAAGGCTCATCGATGGACTTGGCAACGGCCGCCGGCAGCAGGCCTTGTTTGAAGTACTTGGTCACGACCAGGTCCAGCTCCTGCCCCAGGTCCTTGCTGCCGGGGCTGAGCGGCAGGGTGGAGAGGCGGTCGCCGTTGTTGTCGTCGGGGCCGATCGCGGTGACGTTGTTGCTGCCGATGCCGGTGCTGCCATCGACACGCCAGAACTTGTGGTAGATCAGGCTGGCGTCATAGTCCTCTTGCAGTTCCCATGAGGCGAACAGCGAAGCGGTCTGCACGTTGGCCATCTCGGCCTGGTAGGCCTCACCGAAACGGCTGATGCGCGAGCGGGTACCGGTCCAGCTGGAGCGGTTGCTCTGCAGGCCGTTCTGTTGGTAGTTCTTGCTGGCACGCGAATAGGCGCCGCCGACCTGCCATTGCGGATCGAGGCGGAAACGAATGCCCATGTCGGTAGCCCAGCCGCTGACGTCCTGGCTGGTGCGCTCGCCTGCGGTCACGATCTCGTCGCTGGTGGAGCTGGTGCTCACACGCTTGCGGTTACCGGTCATGCCGGTCAGGCTGCCCCAGTAGTTGATCGTGTTCAGGTTGCGGTGGTTGTAAGCGTCACTGTCAGCTTCGATACCCAGCCAAGTCAGTTTCGCGTTTTCGCGTTTATCCAGATCGTCGACTTCTTCGCCCACCGACGGCAGCTTGCCGTCATCGTTGATGTGGTGCGCGCGGATGCCGATCCACTGGCCCGGCGTCCACTGGTAGGCCGCGTCACCCCAGAAGTGGGTGCGGTCCTTGTCGGTGGGGGAGAGGCGCGAGTAGTCGGTACGGTAGTCGCTGAAACGCTGGCCAACGCCCACGTCTGCCTTGAGCAGGGTGGTGTCGAAGTTCCAGGTCAGCGATTCGATGTAGTTGTCGTGCCACAGGCCGTCGTTCTGTCGCAGGCGCTGGCGGCCGAACTTGAACATCTCGCCCGGGTAGGGCGTCAGGCCGCTGTAGCCGACCCACAGTTCGCGCAGGGCCAGGTAGCTGTTCTTGGCTTCGCGGTCCTTGCTGTAGTACCGGCTGTTGCCCGAGGCTTCCTGGCCCGGCTGTACCAACGGGTCGGTCTGGATGGTATCGGTGGCGGTGACCGCCTGGCCCATGAAATAGCCACTCCAGTTGCCCCACTCACCGTACGCCCACGGGCGCAGGTCAAGGCCGATACCGTTGACGTCGCCATCGGAGCGCGTGCCCAGGTCGCGGTCACCTTCCGATTGAGCAGTGGCCTTGACCTCAAGGCCGAAATTCTGCTCGGTGGTCAGCGCCGCCAAAGTGGGGCACGACCACAAAGAGGCGAACCCCAGGCCGATACCGGCCAGCATCCATTGATTCAATTTCATAGAGATTCGTCCTCACCTACTTCATTCTCTGGCAGGGCGTGCATCGCCACCGCGGCGTTATCCTGGGCCATGGCGCCGCGTGCGGCCATCTCTTGTTGCAAGATCTGCTGGGCTTGCGCACGTTGTTCTGGCAGCACTTGCTGGTCGATGGTCTGGAACAGCTCATCGATCTCCGGGCGCGGCTGGTTCATCGCCTGGGCACGGGCCTTGGCCAGCTGAATGAACACGTAGGCGTTGGTCATGTTCGGCATCGTGCCGCGGCCGTTGGCATAGAGCTGCGCCAAGGCGAAGTCTGCGCTGTTCTGGCCACGGCGCGCTGCGGTGAGCAGGTTGTCGACAGCCTTCTGCGGCTCGACCATGCCCAGGTAACCCCGGCGGTAGATCTGGCCGATGTAGTAGTAACCGCTGACTTGCTCGGGCACAGCCTTCTGGAAGTGCCCCAGTGCGTCCTGGGCATTGGGCAGGATCAGCTTGCCCTCATAACTCATGCGCCCCAGCAGCAGTTCCGCGCGGGTCGGGTCGGCCTCGTGGCCCTTGTCGATGTTGGCCTTGATCGCATCGACATCCCCAAGGTCGGGGTTGTTGTACTGCAGGTCTGCCAGCGTGATGTACGCCTGCGGCCAGCTGGGTGCTGCGTCTTCGAGCAGCTCCTTGGCGACTTTCGGGTCCGGGGTGCCGATGCTCGGATCGGCCATTACCCGTGCCACGCCGTCGACGCGCTGGCCGGTGACGAAACCGAAGTGGAACTTGTTCTTCAGGTCCTCGATCAGGTTGTCGCGGTCCTGGGTACGGTTCTGCTTCTGGTAAACGGTCGCCAGCTCCACGTAACAGATGTCGCTGGTTTCCAGCGCCTGCTTGCAGATGCTTTCGACTTCGCCCAGATGCTGGTCGTAGGTGTTCTGCATGCGGTACAGAATGATCTGCGCCAGGCCCGCCTCGGGATAACCCTGGGCGCGCCATTGGCTGATCTTCTGCTGCGCATTCACATTCGGGAAGCTTTGCGGGTATTGCAGGTACAGCAGCGCCAGCGGCATCAGCACGCCTGGCTCGCCGTTGTCGAACGCCTTGGTCAGCAGCCCTTCGGCTTCATGGCGTTCGGCCTCGGTGGAGTTGGGCTTGACCGCCAGCAGCTTGCCCAGGCGCGATTGCGCCCGTGGCGAGGTGGCAGCGGCGGCCCGATAGGTCGCCTCTGCCTTGGCCAGTTGCGCAGGATCGCCACTGTCTACCCAGGTGTCGGCCAGGCCGATCTGGGCGTCGACGTAACCCATGTCGGCCAGTTGCTGGTAGTTCTTCTGCGCCAGGGCGAGGTCGCCGTTTTTCAGCGCCTCGTTGGCCAGGCGCTGGTCAGGCAGCCCGGCGCAACCGGCGAGGCCGATGGCCACGGCCAGGCCCAAGAGCACGGGCCTGTGCAGGTTCTTGAAAGTATCTGCCACGGTCATCTCCTTAGGGCCCTGCTCAGAAACCGCGCGCCACGGCTTTGTTGATCAGCCAGTCCAGGCTTGGGCCACGGTCGTTGGCCACTTCAACCGGGCGGCCGGCCAGCGAGCTTGGCAGCGCTTCGTCAGGCTTGATGGTCACGCGGATGTCCGAGGACAGCTCGTCCTGCTTGAGCGGGGTGCTGGAAACGATGGTGCCTTCACGGTCGGTGTCTTCACCGGAGACGTGGAAGGTCACGCGCGCGCCTGGGCGAACGTGCTGGAAGTCGCTGTAGGCAAAGCGGGCATCCACACCTGCGGTCGCGTCACGCGGCGCCAGGGTGAAGATCACGTCGCCTTTGCTCGCGTACTGGCCATTGGCAACCAGTTGCTGAGAGACCACGCAGTCGCACGGCGAGGTCAGGGTGCCGGTCATCTGCTTGCCGAACAGCTCGGTGACTTTCTCGGGGGTCAGGTCGGCTTCTTCCAGGTGGCCCTTGAGCACGTCCAGCATGCTGGTGCTGAAGCTCGCCAGCGGGGCGCCTTTGGCAGCCACGCCGTTCGGGCCGATCAGGCTGGAAACGGTGCCGTCACGCGGCATGGTGATGTTGGTGCCCGGCACGCTGACCACGGCTGCTTCGGCGTGGGTGACGAAGTAGGCGCCGTAGATGGACTTGAGCACGTAACCGAAAGCCGCGACGCCAACGATGAACACGCCCAGGCTGAAGCCCACAGCGCTGGCACGGCCCAGGAAACCACGGCCGTCGGCCAGTTTCTTGTCCTTGCGCGCCTTGGTGAAGTTTTCGCGCTGCAGGGTGCCCAGCAGGTCGCCCATGGTCACCAGCTCACCGCTCATGTGCGAGGTGATCAGGTGGCGCAGGGTGGAGATGTCGGCAGGCTCCAGGTTCTGGAACTGCGCGCCTACACGGCCGTCGTTGTCGGTGGAGCGAGCCTGGAACTGCACGTCCATGCCCAGGCCGAGGTTGTCGACCACGAACATCAGGCGGCCGCGATACAGTTGGCCTTCGACCAGCGGTTTGGGGCTGACGAAGGAGAAACCGCCTGCGGACAGGTCGTCGACGCGCGCTTCCAGGGTCTCGCGGTTCGGGCCGATGAAACGAATCTTCGCAGGCATGCGAACCCGGGCGAACTGGCGCTGGGCTTCGGATTCATGGACCACGTTGGTGTTGATTGCTGTACTCATGGTGATAATTCCTGATTAATCCATTGAAGCCCGGTCAGATGATCGCGAACAGGAAAGCAACGAAGATGCTGCCTGCCGAGAACGTCATCGTCCGAGACGACCAGGTGTTGAACCATTGTTGAAAACTGGCGAGATCGCGTTTGAGCGCAGTGGGCTGGCGGGTCCAGGACTGCTTATCGAGGCGGAAGAAGACGTAGATCTTCATCAGTGCGCCGACGATTTGGTTGTAATAAAGAATGATCGGGTACGCAGGGCCGATGCGGTGGCCGCTAAGCGACAGCAGCAGCGTGAGGATCAGGCGGGTGATGCCGATCCACAGGAAGTACGCCATCAGGTAGGCCGCGTGGTACTTGATGCCGGCGATGATCGCAGTGGTCAGGCCCAACAGGCTGGTCCACATCGACACGCGCTGATCGAACAGCACGACGCTGGTGAACACACCAAGGCGCTGCATGCCCAGGCCCAGGGCCCGGCTGTTCTGGCGCAGGTTGTTGCCGTACCAGCGATACATCAGCTTGCGGCTGGCCTTGACGAAGCTCTTTTCCGGGGGGTGTTCCACGGTGTTGATCTTCGCGTCCGGCACGTAGAAGGTGTCGTAACCCAGGCGCATCAGGCTGAACCAGCTCGACTTGTCGTCCCCGGTCAGGAACTTGAAGCGGCCAAGGCGCCAGTGCTGCAGCGAATCGGCTTCGACGTCGGCGATGAAGCTTGGGTCGGTGACCACGGTGGCGCGGAACATCGACATGCGCCCGGTCATGGTCAGCACGCGTTTGGACAGCGCCATCGAACACATGTTGATGTGGCGCTGAGCGAAGCGCAGCTTGTGCCACTCGCTCATGATGTAACCGCCGCGCACTTCGCAGAATTCGTTGGTGGTCAGGCCGCCAACGTTGGGGTACATCGCGAACCACGGCACGCTCTTGCGCACCACGCCCTCGGCCAGCACCGTATCGCCGTCGATCACCGCAACCACCGAGTTGGCATCGGGCAGGTGGCGGGAGATGGCGCGGAAGCCGTAGGCCAGGCCGTCGCGTTTGCCGGTGCCGGGGATGCGGACGAAGTCCAGCGACACGCGGTCAGGCGGGTTCAGCCGTTCCCACAGTGCCTTGACCAGCAGTTCGTCGCTCATCTCGACCAGCGAGCACACCACGGTGGTGGGGTAGCCGCAGTTGATCGCTTCGCGGATTACCGAGCCGTACACCGCAGCAGTGGTGCCTGCGTCGATGCGAAAGCTTGTGACCATCAGGTACACATGCGTAGGGTCGGTCGCGTCGCCCAGGGCCTGCGCCTTGCGCTTGAGCCAGGGGTAGACGATATAAAGGAAGATCATCCCGCGCACGAAGTGGATCGCGCCCATGGAATAGCGCCAGATACCCACGGCGCCGACCAGGAAGATGAAATCCTTGGAATCGGATTCGAAGAGGCGTTCGGGCAGCATCAATGCCAGCACCATCAACGCGCACAAGTAGAAAAGCCAACCGGCGGCCTGTAGCAGGCCGTGCTTTAGCCTGAGCATATCTGCATCCGTCTCTTGATCGGGGCGCTCGAATTCAGAGGCCCGAAATGTCTATGGGCAGGCATCGAAAAATCCGCAGCGCCCCGGAGGGCGCCACAGTTTCGCTGCTTACCAGCAGATACCTTCGGTACCTTTCTGCAGGTCGGTGGTGTCTTTCATGAAGCCCACCAGGTCGATGACCTTCTTGCCAGCCGGGACGTTGTCCACCAGCTTGCGGAAGCTCTCGTCACCGTTGCCGAGGATGATCACATCGGCGTTGTCGACCACTGCGTCGAAGTCGGAGTTGAGCAGCGAAGACACGTGAGGGATCTTCGACTCGATGTACTCTTTGTTCGCGCCGTGTACGCGGGCGTACTCGACGTTGCGGTCGAAGATCGACAGCTCGAAGCCTTTACCGATCAGCTTTTCGGCCAGCTCTACCAGCGGGCTTTCGCGCAGGTCGTCGGTGCCGGCCTTGAAGCTCAGGCCCAGCAGGGCGACTTTGCGCTTGTCGTGACTGGCGACGATGTCGAAGGCGTTCTGAACCTGCGATTCGTTGCTGCGCATCAGCGAGCCGATCAGCGGCGCTTCGACGTCCAGCGAGGTGGCGCGGTAGTTCAGGGCGCGTACGTCTTTTGGCAGGCAGGAGCCGCCGAACGCGAAGCCTGGGCGCATGTAGTAGGCCGACAGGTTCAGGTGAGTGTCCTGGCAGACCACGTTCATCACTTCACGGCCATCGACGCCGCAGGCCTTGGCGATGTTGCCGATTTCGTTGGCGAAGGTCACCTTGGTGGCGTGCCACACGTTGCAGGTGTACTTGATCATTTCGGCCACTTCGATCGACTTGCGGATCACCGGGGCGTCCAGCTCGCTGTACAGTTTTTCCAGCAGGTCGCCGGAGATCGTGTCCAGTTCGCCGATTACGGTCATCGGAGGATGATCGTAGTCTTTGATCGCGGTGCTTTCGCGCAGGAACTCAGGGTTGACCGCTACGCCGAAGTCGACGCCGGCTTTCTTGCCCGAATGCTGTTCCAGGATCGGGATCACCACGTTCTTGACGGTGCCCGGCAGAACGGTGGAGCGAACCACGACGGTGTGGCGCTCTTGCTTGTCGCGCAGCACCAGGCCGATTTCGCGGCATACCGACTCCATGAACTCAAGGCCCAGGTCGCCGTTCTTCTTGCTCGGGGTACCCACTGCAATCAGCGAAACTTCGGTGTCGCGAATCGCTTGGGCGAAATCATTGGTGCCACGCAGGCGACCATTCTGAATGCCCTGTGCCAGCAGCTCTTCCAGGCCCGGCTCAACGATGGGCGACTTCCCTTGGTTGATCAGGTCGATCTTGGCTTTGGAAACGTCTACACCAACGACCTCGTGACCACGAGCCGACAAGCAGCCCGCACATACCGCGCCTACATAGCCCAAACCAAAGATGCTGATACGCATCGCATTCACCTCATGTGTCATGCCAGCTCAACTAATAGAGCCAGCCTGGGGTTGATTAACCGGCAGCATTCGGCCGCACGAGTGCCTGGCGCAAAAATCGCCATTTCACCGTGGTATTACCTCTGCAGGCCTGTTTGATTCCGAATGCCCAAGAACGGGCATCCAACGTGGGCAACGTTCGGCCATGAAACTTCGGCCTTGCCCTGGAATGTAGCCAGTCTTTATTGCAAAACGGCTCACCTTCACGTCGTTACTTGCATTCGCTTGTTGGATTTTTTCCTTGCGAATCAAGCATATAAGCCGAACTGCATGAACTTGTATCGTAAGTTCAGACTTGACCCTGTGTTGAGGGTAACTGTGCGATTTCTCTCCTGAGAACGTCGGTCATGGGGCTGTTAGTTCCCATCCAGTTGTGTCGGACAATCCGTCGATTGGCCATCCCTTCATGCACTTTGTACGTCATCTCTTACACGCTACGAGAGAATCGTTACGGGGCGTATGAGCGGCAGTTGGGGGGGAAGTTCCAGCCGCCCGCCGGGGGGATGTGACATTTCTCAAGAAATCTTCACATTTTGAGTGATGGCTTTTCGCCTGAAAATTGGCTGAAAGCCTTGCCAGCAAAGGGTTTTACCGGGGTTGGAATCCCTTTGCCATTAGCAAGAAATTTTTTGTAATGAGCTGCAAAATTTTTTCCCTGGTACGCAAGCCTTTGATGTATTTGGGAAAATACGCCCATGTTTTGACGGCAAAAAGCCGTCAATGCGTGTATTTGCACGACAAAATGCACAACATTGGTACAAGTTTGACGCACCAGGGCAGTGCGTCAGGCGGGTGTGTCGCGCAGGAATACCAGCTTGCCGTCAGTCGAGTGGTCCTCACTGAAGCGGTAGTTATCCAGGCTGAATGATTTGAGCTCAGCCGGGGTGCTCAATCGCTCCTGAATGATGAAGCGGCTCATCAGGCCGCGCGCACGCTTGGCATAGAAGCTGATGATCTTGTACTGGCCGTTCTTCAGGTCGCGGAATTCGGTTTCGATCACCCGCGCCTTGAGAGCGCTGCGTTTGACCGCCGAGAAGTACTCGTTGGAGGCCAGGTTCACCAGCACGTCGTCGCCTTGTTCGGCCAGCGCTTCATTCAGCCACTGCGCGATGCGCTCACCCCAGAAGGCGTAGAGGTCCTTGCCGCGCGGATTGGCAAGGCGTGTGCCCATTTCCAGGCGATAGGGCTGCATCAGGTCCAGCGGGCGCAGCAGCCCATAAAGGCCAGAGAGCATGCGCAGGTGGCTTTGTGCAAAGGTGAAATCACCCGGGCTCAGGCTCTCGGCATCCAGGCCTGTGTACACATCGCCTTTGAACGCGAGGATCGCCTGCTTGGCGTTGTCGGGGGTGAAATGGCGGTTCCAGCTGCCAAACCGTGCGGAGTTCAGGCCGGCGAGCTTGTCGGAAAGGCTCATCAGCTTCGCGATCTCCGCCGGGGAGAGTTGCTGCAACTTGTCGATCAACGCCTGGGAGTGGTCCAGGAACTGGGGCTGGGTGTAGTCGGCGATGGCCGAGGGTGTTTCATAGTCGAGGGTCTTGGCGGGGGAAATCACCAGCAGCATGGGAGGCACTCCAGATAACAATGCCGCGATTCTAGGCGGGGAAGGCGGCGGAGGCCACCTATGGGGGTTATGGGGATAAATGCTACAGTCCGGCGGTTCGAACGCCACCGGAGCCTGCCTTTGCGTACCGCCATCATGATGCTGACCGCCTGCCTCGCCTGGCCGGCCTTCGCCGCGCCGGGCCCAGTGGCGGTGCTCGATCGAAGCGTGTGGCCGGAGAAGCTCGATACGCCAGTATTGTTCGACGTGGCCTCACGTGCCGAAATCCTGGGTTTTGCCCATGAACTGGCCCAGGTCGACCCAATGAGCGACGACGCCCTGGCCGAGCGCCTGGGGCTGCGCCAGGTGAACCGCGAATCCATCGATGCCTGGCGCCAGCAGCTGTGGCAACGGTTGTGGGAAAACTTCGACGCCGCCCAGCAAAGCTGCGAGCAGGACGCCAGCTTCTGCCTGGCCATCGAAGATGTCACCAGCCTCAAGGCACAGGCTGCGGCCTTCGCGGTGGAAGACGACTCCTTTTATATAAAGTGGCGTGAACCCGGCCGTGGGTTCAACCGCGCCTATCTGGACGAGCAATTGCGCCTGGCTGCGCTGTTTCCGCAGGTCAGTAGCGAGATTGCGACCTTCTCCGATCAGGAACGTACCGGCACCGAGCTGGGTGATCGGGTGTTCATGCTCAGTTTCGAGGGCGGCCCGACGCTCGCGGGCGGCACTACCGACTGGGTGGCCGATTACTTGCGCAAGCAGAAGATGAGCGCGACCTTCTTCGTACTGGGCAACGGCGTGCAGCTGCGCCGCGACAACGACCCGCAGGATGAAACCGACGCGCTCTATAAAGACCAGTGTGTAGGCACTCAGGGTTGGCAGTACCGTTCCCACGCCCAGTGGCGTGACTGGCAGGACTCGGTGCGGCGCAGCGCGTCCGAGGTGCAGGCGCAACTGCCTGACAGCTACGTCGCGCAATTTCGGCCGCCCTATGGGCAGCGCCGCGCCGACAGCGGCGAATTCTTCAAGGAGCAAGGGTTGGCGGTGGTGCTGTGGAACATCGATGGGCAGGACACCGCCCAGTTGAGCGCCGAGCAAGTGACCGACCGGGTGCTGACACTGATGCTGCTGTGGCGCAAGGGCATCATCTCGCTGCACGACGGCCAGCAAAAAAACCGCCAGGTATTGCCGGCATTGCTGCAGCGCACTGCGCAAAGCGGCATCGCCTGGGAAGACTGCCACGACTTTCTGCGCTGATCGGACCTCGGACTTTACTGCGTTGCCAGCCCTGCCGCCAATGCCTGTCTGCCGCCTGGAAAATAAACCACCGCTGGTACGCAAAACGCTTTGTAACGTCATGATTTTTGCGGTAGTAAAGAGGTGACCGCCGAACCCTGCCCACACAGGTGGCGTCTTCTCTGGCCTGTCACCTGTCGGGCAACGCCCACGCCCTTGCGGAGCGCGGCGGTCATTCTGGCGCAGCACCGCCTAGGTATTGCGTCGAACGGCTCTGACACAGGTGACCGAGTATGGATGACCAAGGACGTACCCCCTCTTCCGACCAGCCTATCCTTTATGTGCTCGATACCAACGTATTGATTCACGACCCCAACGCCCTGCTCAATTTCGAAGAACACCACGTAGCGATCCCGATGACCGTGCTGGAGGAGCTGGACAAGCTCAAGGACGGCAAGCACACCGTCGCCGCCGAATGCCGCCAGGCGATTCGCCTGATCGACAAGACCCTGGGTGACGCCACCCCTGCTCAGGTCGAGCGCGGCGTGCCGATCCAGCGTGGCAAGGGCGACCCGAAAGGCAAGTTGTCGATCCTGATGAACAAGCACGGCCGCGCCGAAGACCCGCTGCCGTCACACCTTGCCGACAACGTGATCATCAACCAGCTGCTCGCGCTCAAGCAGGGAACCCCCGGCACCAGCGTTATCCTGGTGACCAAGGACATCAACATGCGCCTGAAGGCGCGTGCCTGTGGGCTGGAGGCCGAGGACTACAGCACCGACCAGTTGGTCGACGACGTATCGTTACTCTCCAATGGCTACCACAGCGTCAGTGGCTCGTTCTGGGACCGCGTGTGCAAGGTCGACACGCGCCAGGACCACGGCCGCACCTGGCACCGCGTGCAACTGACCGAGCAATTGCCACACGCACACATCAACGAGTTCATCGTCGACGAGCAAGGGTTCGTCGGCTGGATCAAGGGCGTGCGCGCCGATGAGTTGCTGATCCTGGACATGCACCAGGAGCCGCTGCTGCACCAGGAAGCCTGGGGCCTCAAGCCGCGGGACGTGTACCAGGCGCTGGCACTGTTCGCGCTGCTCGACCCGGACATCCACCTGGTCAACCTCACCGGCGCCGCCGGCTCGGGCAAGACCATCCTGGCGCTGGCTGCTGCTATCGAGCAGACCATGGTCACCAAGCGCTACCGGCGCATCATCGCCACCCGCAGCGTGCAAGGGCTCGACCAGGAGATCGGCTTCCTGCCAGGCACCGAGGCCGAAAAATGGAGCCTTGGCTGGGCGCGATCACCGACAACCTCGAAGCCCTGCACATGGATGACGAAAGCACCCATGGCAGCGTGGACTACATCCTGAGCAAGGTGCCGCTGCAGTTCAAATCCCTGAACTACATCCGCGGGCGCAGCTTCCAGCAGAGCCTGATCCTGATCGACGAATGCCAGAACCTGACCCCTCACCAGATCAAGACCATCATCACCCGCGCCGGCAACGGCTCGAAAGTAGTGTGCCTGGGTAACCTGGCGCAGATCGACACCCCGTACCTGTCAGCCACCAGCTCTGGCCTCACCTACATGACCGAGCGCTTCAAGGACTTCCCCAACGGCGTGCACATCACCCTGCAGGGCGTGCCGCGGTCGGTGCTGGCCGAGTACGCAGAGTCGCACCTTTGAGCTTCTAGCTTCTAGCTTCTAGCTTCTAGCTTCTAGCTTGCAGCTTGCAGCTTGCAGCTTGCAGCTCCCAGGTTCCGCCGTTTGCTAAGATGCAGCTTTTGCAAACGGCGGGTTTTTTCATGTTGACGCATCTGGATGCCCAAGGCCGGGCGAATATGGTCGATGTCACCGACAAAGCGGTGACGGCGCGCGAAGCGCTGGCGCAAGCACGAGTGCGCATGTTGCCTGGCACCTTGCGGATGATCGTCGAAGGCGGCCACCCCAAGGGGGACGTTTTTGCCGTTGCACGCATCGCCGGCATTCAGGCCGCAAAGAAAACCTCCGATCTGATTCCTTTATGCCATCCGTTGATGCTCACCAGCGTCAAGGTCGAGTTGCGCCCGGACGGTGAAGACGCGGTGCTGATCGAAGCGCGCTGCAAACTCGCCGGCCAGACCGGTGTGGAGATGGAAGCGCTCACTGCCGCCAGCGTTGCCGCACTGACGATCTACGACATGTGCAAGGCGGTGGATCGCGGCATGGTCATCGAGTCGGTTCGCCTGCTGGAAAAGCACGGCGGCAATAGCGGTGGCTACGTGGCGGATGCACCATGAACATCACTGTTCTGTACTTCGCACGGTTTCGTGAAGCGATGGGGTTTGATCGCGAAGCTCTGGAAGGCAACTTCGCCACTGTGGGTGAAGTACGCCAGGCGCTGCTCGACCTGGGCCACCGCGACGTGCTGGCCGAGCGCAACCTGATGTGCGCGCGCAACGAAGAGTTGTGCAGCCTCGACGAGCCGGTCAGCGACGGCGACGAAATCGCCTTTTTCCCCACTGTGACCGGAGGCTGAAATGGCCATCAGGGTACAGCAGGCTCCCTTCAGCCCGGGCGCCGAAACCGAAGCGCTGCATGCCGCCAACCTGGGCGTGGGCGCAGTGGTGTGCTTCACCGGCTATGTGCGCGACTTCAACGATGGCCACCCGGTGCATGGCCTGCACCTGGAGCATTACCCCGGCATGACCGAAAAAGCCCTGGGCAAGATCGAAGCCCAGGCCCGCGAGCGCTGGTCGCTATTGGCCGTCGAAATCCTGCACCGTGTGGGTAGCCTCGACCCGGGCGAGCCCATCGTGTTCGTCGGCATCAGCAGCGCCCACCGCCAGGCAGCCTTCCAGGCGTGTGAGTTCGTGATGGACTATCTAAAGACCCAGGCGCCGTTCTGGAAGAAGGAGCGCACGCCGGAAGGGGAGCGGTGGGTAGAGGGCGCGAGAGTGATGCCCAGGCCAAAGCCAGGTGGTCAGCTGACCAAGCCTCGCGGTAGCGTTGCTTTTAGTGGGAGGACGGCGTGTCGCGCGGCAAGCCGCCCTCCCACTGATTGATCTGCGAGGTGCCACCGGTTTTTTTGGTGGGAGGCCGGCTTGCCGGGCGCCGTGCAACGGGCGACATGCGCCGGCCAAGGCGTTCACCACCCAAACAACGCCTCTGCATTCTGGGTACTCACCCGAGCCAGTTCTCCCGGCTCCACCCCCATCAACCCCGCCAGCGCTTCGCAGATCTCCGGCAAGTGCAGCGGGCTGTTACGTACGCCCGGGTACATCGCCGGCGCCATATCGGGTGAGTCGGTTTCCAGCACCACATGCTCCAGAGGCAAGCGCGGCAGCACCTTGTGCAGGCGCAGCGCCTGCGGCCAGGTGGGGGCGCCCCCAAGGCCCAGGCAGAAGCCGAGCTTGATGTACTCGCGGGCCTCTTCGTAACTCCCGGCGAAGGCGTGGATGATGCCACGCCGCGCAAGCTTGTAGCGCTTGAGTGTCGCGATGGTGGCGGCATGGGCGTGGCGCACGTGCAGCAGCACCGGCAATTCGAATTGTGCAGCCAGTGCCAGTTGTGCTTCGAACAGCCCCTGCTGGGCGTCACGGTCCAGTGTTTTGACGTAATAGTCCAAGCCGAACTCGCCCAGCGCACACAGCTTGCGGTGCCCGGCCAGGCGCTCCAGCCAACGGCGCAGCTCGGCGAGGTGTTCAGAGCGATGATCGGCGAGGTAAACCGGGTGTAGCCCCAGCGCCGCGAACAGGCGTTCATCGCCCAGCGCCAAATCCCATACGCGCTGCCAGTTCGCCTGATACACACCCAGCACCACCGCCCGTTCTACCCACGCGCCTGGGCCTGATCGAGCAGGCTGGCACGGTCGTGGTCGAAACTGGGGAAGTCCAGGTGCGTGTGCGTATCGACCAGGCGCACGCCGTCAGGCCTGCTTGATACGCTGCTTGAAGCAGCGGGGGATGGCCGACACGCCAGGCTCGTAGCGCTTTTGCTCCAGCGCGCCGAGGGCCAGGTCCAGCGCCGTGTCGGCGATCAGCTTGTGCTGCTGGCCCATGGCATTGATCGGCAGCGGCAGGAAGTCGAGCAACTGCGTGTCGCCGAACGTGGCCAGCCGCAGTTGGCTGAAATCCAGCGCGCGGGCCTGCAACACGTCGAACACCCCTTGCAGCAGCACGTAGGAAGCCGTCACCAGCGCGTCCGGCAGGCTGCCCATCTCATCGAGCAACTGCTCGGCCAAACGCTGGCCGCCCTCACGGCTGAAATGTTCGGCGTGGTAAACACGCACCGGCCCCTCGAACCCTTCGAGCGCATCCTCGAAACCTGCCGCGCGGGCCTGGCTGATCGAAAGCTCCGGCCGTGCGCCGATCAGCGCGATGTTGCGCGGGGCAGGGGTGAGCAGGCTGGCGGTCAGCTGCTCGGCGGCGTGGCGGTCGTCACTGACTACCGAACAGAACAGCGAAGGGTCCAGTTGCCGGTCGATGGCGATCACCGGCGTGCCGCGGCTCTGGATTTCGCGGTAGCAGCCGTCGCTCGGCGGCAGGCAACTGGCGACGAACAAGGCGTCGCAATGGCGGGCGCGAAACAGCTTTTGCAACTGGTGCTCGCTTTCCGGCTCATCGTCGGAGCTGGCAATGAGCAACTGGTAGCCACGGGCGCGGGCGCCTTGTTCGAGAAACTTGGCGATGCGCGCGTAGCTGGGGTTTTCCAGGTCCGGCAGGATGAAACCCAGGGTGCGCGTGCGCCGGCTGCGCAACCCTGCCGCTTGTGGGTTGGGGGTAAAGCCGTGTTCCTGCACCACTGCCTGCACCCGTTCCACGGTGCTCTGGCTGATGCGCTGCTGCTGGGCCTTGCCGTTGATCACATAGCTGGCGGTGGTGACAGACACCCCGGCCAGGCGGGCGATATCGCTGAGTTTCACGCGCTGGTTCCTTTGGTCGCGACGGAGCGTGCGCGACATGTTAACGGCAAGCCGCCCCGGTAGGCGAATGGCACGGCCGGCCGGGCGGGCTTCATCCGCCGCGCAGAATCGGGTAACGTGCGCGTTTTCTTGGGTTAAACGTTTCAGCTTCAAGCATTTCGCTGGGAAGCGCTGTCTGACAGAGTAGCAGCCAGCCCAGCGGGCAGCGGATACGCTTACAACAATACCTGCGCGCCCAACAGGGGGCGCCAAAGAGGAGCCATGCAATGCTCGAGTTGACTGCGGAGCAGATTTCAATGGACCAGCGCGCTGCCAACAAGGCAGACGCGCTGGTATCACTGGCCGAGCAATTGGTGGCAGACGGTCTGGTTGCCGAGGGCTACCTGGCCGGCCTGCAAGCCCGCGAGGAGCAAGGCTCCACCTATCTGGGCCAGGGGATCGCCATTCCCCACGGCACCCCGCAGACCCGCGACCTGGTGCACACCACCGGCGTGCGCCTGCTGCAATTTCCCGAGGGCGTGGACTGGGGCGACGGCCAGATCGTCTACCTCGCCATCGGCATCGCCGCGCGCTCCGACGAACACTTGCGCCTGCTGCAATTGCTCACCCGCGCCCTCGGCGAAACCGACCTGGGCCAGGCCCTGCGCACCGCAGCCAGCCCCGAAGCGTTGTTGCGTTTGCTGCAAGGCGCGCCGCAGGCCCTGGCGCTGGATGCGCAGATGATCGCCTTGAACGTGCCGGCCGAGGATTTCGAAGAACTCGTCTGGCGGGGCGCGCGCCTGTTGCGCCAGGCCGACTGCGTCGAGCCGGGCTTCGCCGCGATTTGCAGCAGGTTTCGCCACTGCCCTTGGGCGATGGCTTGTGGTGGCTGCACAGTGAACAGACCGTACGCCGCCCCGGCCTTGCCTTCGTTACCCCAGCGCGGCCGCTCAAGTTCCTCGGCCAGCCACTCAACGGCCTGTTTTGCCTGGCCAGCCTCGGCGAGGCCCACCAGGCCCTGCTCGAACGCTTGTGCACGCTGTTGATCGAAGGCCGCGGCGAGGAGCTGTTTCGCGCGCAGGACACCCGCGCCGTGCTCCAGGCCTTGGGTGAAGAGGTGCCCGCCGACTGGCCCAGTGCTCAGGTGCCGTTGGCCAATGCCCATGGCCTGCACGCCCGCCCCGCCAAGGAGCTGGTGCAGGTGGCCAAGGCGTTCGAAGGCGAGATTCGCCTGCGGGTGATCGGCAGCAGCGAGCCGGCCGTGTCGGCCAAGAGCCTGAGCAAACTGCTCAGCCTGGGCGCCCGCCGTGGCCAGGTGCTGGAGCTGGCCGCCGAGCCTGCCATCGCCGCCGACGCCTTGCCTGCGCTGGTGGCGGCCATCGAGGCCGGTTTGGGTGAGGAGGTCGAAGCACTGCCACCGATGGCCGCCGAAGTGGCCAGTGAAGCGGTCGAGCCGGTCGCCAGGCTCAGCGCACCGGCTGCCGGTACGCGCCTGCAAGCCGTTGCGGCAGCGCCGGGGATCGCCGTGGGGCCGGCCCACGTGCATGCAGTGCGTGATTTCGATTATCCGGCGCAAGGGCAGGGCGCTGATGCCGAGCGGGGCACCCTGGAAGCTGCGCTTGCTGCCGTACGGGATGACATCACCGCCCTGGTTGCCCGCAGCAACCAGGCTTCTGTACGTGAAATCTTCAACACGCACCTGGAAATGCTCGACGACCCGTCGCTCACCGAAGACGTGCTCAAACGCCTGCAACAGGGCGAAAGCGCAGCCGCTGCCTGGGTTGCGGTCATCGACAGCGCCGCGCGCCAGCAGGAGGCTCTGCACGATGCGCTGCTCGCCGAGCGCGCTGCCGACCTGCGCGACATCGGCCGCCGGGTGCTGGCGCAGTTGTGCGGTGTGACGCTGTTCGAGGAACCGTCCGAGCCTTACATCCTGGTGATGGACGAGGTCGGCCCTTCAGACGTTGCCCGCCTCGACACCCAGCGCGTGGCCGGCATTCTCACTGCCCGCGGTGGGGCGACTGCGCACAGCGCTATCGTCGCGCGCGCTTTGGGCATTCCGGCGGTAGTCGGTGCCGGCGAAGCGGTGCTGCTGCTGAGCTCGGGGACTCCATTGCTGCTCGACGGCCAGAAGGGCCGCGTTCTGGTCTCGCCGGCCGAAGACGAGCTGGCCAAGGCGCTGGCCGAGCGCGACGCCCGTGGCGCACGCCTGGCCGCAGCCGCCGAGCGCCGCCACCGAGCCTGCCGTGACCCGCGATGGCCACGCCGTGGAAGTGTTTGCCAACGTCGGTGAAAGCGCAGGCGTCGCCAAAGCGGTGGCTCAAGGCGCCGAAGGCATTGGCCTGCTGCGCACCGAGCTGCTGTTCATGGCCCACAGCCAGGCCCCGGACGAAGCCACCCAGGAAGCCGAATACCGCCGCGTGCTCGACGACCTGGCCGGCCGCCCGCTGGTGGTGCGCACGCTCGACGTCGGCGGCGACAAGCCACTGCCGTACTGGCCGATCCCCACCGAAGAAAATCCCTTCCTTGGCGTGCGTGGCATCCGCCTGACCCTGCAGCGGCCCGAATTGATGGAGGCGCAACTGCGCGCCTTGCTGCGTTCGGCCGACGGCCGCGCGCTGCGCATCATGTTCCCGATGGTGGGGCAGGCCGAAGAATGGCGTGCAGCGCGGGCGATGGTCGACCGCTTGCGTCAGGAGATCCCGGTCGCCGACCTGCAAGTGGGCATCATGATCGAAGTGCCATCGGCCGCATCGCCGGCGCCGGTGCTGGCCGAGGAAGTGGACTTCTTCAGCATCGGCACCAACGACCTCACTCAATACACGTTGGCCATCGACCGTGGCCACCCGACGCTCTCGGCCCAGGCCGATGGCCTGCATCCAGCGGTGCTGCAATTGATCGACATCACCGTGCGCGCCGCCCATGCCCATGGCAAACTGGGTGGGCGTGTGCGGTGAGCTGGCCGCCGACCCGCAGGCGGTGCCGGTGCTGGTAGGGCTGGGCGTGGATGAGCTGAGCGTCTCGGCCAGCGGTATCGCCGAGGTCAAGGCCGAGGTGCGCGCGCTGGCCTTCAGCGACGCCCAGGCCCTGGCTCGACAGGCATTGCGCGCGGCCACCGCCGCGCAGGTTCGCGCTCTGACGGAGGCCCAGTAATGGCTCGCATCCTGAACCCTTACGCTCAACCCTGCGCTGGACCTGACCGTCTCGCTGACCGCGCTGCGCCTGGGCGAAGTCAACCGCAGCGACGGCCTGCAAGTGCACGCTGCCGGCAAGGGCCTGAACGTGGCCCAGGTGCTGGCCGACCTCGGCCATCAACTGACCGTGAGCGGCTTTCTGGGTGAAGCCAACGCCGACCGTTTCGATGCGCTGTTCGCCGCGCGCGGGTTCGACGATGCCTTCATCCGCGTGCCCGGCGAAACCCGGCGCAATTTCAAGCTGGCCGAAAGCGGCGGCCGCGTGACCGACATCAACGGCCAGGGGCCACAGGTGAGCGAAGACGACCAGGCGCGCTTGTTGGCGCGGCTGGAGCGTATCGCCCCCGGGCATGATGCAGTGGTGGCAGCGGCAGCTTGCCACGTGGCGTCAGCACAGCGTGGTTCCAGCAACTGCTCGAGCGCCTGCATGCGTTGGGCCTGAAGGTCGCGCTCGACACCAGCGGCGCGGCCTTGCGTGCCGGGCTGGCGACTCAGCCGTGGCTGGTCAAGCCCAACACCGACGAGCTGGCCGAAGTCACCGGCGGCGCGGTCGAAACCCTCGAACAACAAGCCCAGGTGGCCGCACGCTTGCGTGCCCAGGGCATCGCCAACGTCGTGATTTCCCAGGGCGCGCAAGGGGTCAACTGGTTCGCCGAAGGTATTGCCCTGCAAGGCCTGCCGCCGACCGTGGATGTGGCCAGCACCGTGGGCGCCGGCGATTCGCTGCTCGCGGGCATGGTCCATGGCCTGCTCAGCTCAGCCGAACCGGACTCGACCCTGCGCACCGCCACCGCCATTGCCGCGATGGCGGCGACTCAGATCGGTTTCGGCATCCCTGACCCCGAGGCGCTGGCGCGCTTGCAGAGCGGCGTATGCGTACGCCCCCTGCCACAACAACAAGAGGCATGAACATGAAATTAGCCATCGTCACGGCCTGCCCCAATGGCCGGGTTTCCAGTGCGCTCAGTGCCCGCCTGCTGGAAGCGGCGGCCAGGCGCCAGGGCTTTACCCCTTGCGTGGAAGTACACGACCCGCAACACCCTGAGCAGGGGCTCGATGCCCGCGATATCGAAAGCGCCGACTGGGTGCTGGTGGTGCGCACCGGCCCGCTGGACCTGGCCCGCTTCGCCGGCAAGCGCCTGTTCGAAAGCACCCCGGCCAAGGCGCTGACCGACGCCGACAGCTTCCTGCGCGAAGCCGAGCGCCAGGCCCAGCCCTACCAGCCGCCGGCTACCGTGCCGGCCGAGGCTTCGCAAGCCAAGGCGCTCAGCCGAAGATCGTGGCGGTCACCGCCTGCCCGACTGGCGTTGCACACACCTTCATGGCGGCCGAGGCGTTGCAACAGGCGGCTCAACAACTGGGCTACGGCATTGCCGTGGAAACCCAGGGCTCGGCGGGCGCCCGCACGCCGCTCAGTGCCGACGCCATCGCCGAGGCCGACGTGGTGCTGCTGGCGGCCGACATCGAAGTGGCTACCGACCGCTTCGCCGGCAAGCGCATCTATCGCTGCGGCACCGGCATCGCCCTCAAGCAGGCCCAGGCCACACTGCGCAAGGCCCTGGCCGAAGGCGCGGTGGAGCAAGCCGGTGGCAGCGCCAGCCAGGCGCCGGCCAAGGCCGAGCGCAAAGGGGTTTATAAACATCTGCTCACCGGCGTGTCGTTCATGCTGCCGATGGTGGTGGCGGGCGGCTTGCTGATCGCGCTGTCGTTCGTGTTCGGCATCCACGCTTTCGAGGAGCCTGGCACGCTAGCCGCTGCACTGAAGAAAGTCGGTGATGCGGCCTTTACGCTGATGGTGCCGCTGCTGGCCGGCTACATCGCCTACTCGATCGCCGACCGCCCCGGCATCGCCCCCGGCATGATCGGTGGCTTGCTGGCCAGCACTCTGGGCGCCGGCTTCATCGGCGGCATTCTTGCCGGCTTCATCGCCGGTTACCTTGCCTGGGGCATCAACCGCGCGCTGCGTTTGCCTTCGAGCCTGGAGGCGCTCAAGCCGATCCTGATCATTCCGCTGCTGGCGAGCTTGTTCACCGGCATGGTGATGATTTACGTGGTCGGTTCACCGGTCGCCAGCATGCTCGCCAGCCTCACTCAGTTCCTCGACAGCATGGGCACCGCCAACGCCGTGCTGCTGGGGCTGCTGCTGGGCGGGATGACGTGCGTGGACCTCGGCGGGCCTATCAACAAAGCGGCGTATGCGTTCTCCGTCGGCCTGCTGGCCAACCAGGCGGGCGGGCCGATGGCTGCGACCATGGCCGCCGGGATGGTGCCGCCGATCGGCCTGGGCCTGGCCACTTTCCTGGCTCGGCGCAAGTTCGCTCAAAGTGAGCGCGAAGCCGGCAAGGCTGCGCTGGTGCTGGGGATGTGCTTCATCTCCGAAGGCGCCATTCCGTTCGCCGCCAAGGACCCGCTGCGGGTAATCCCGGCCAGCATCGCAGGCGGTGCGCTCACCGGCGCGCTGTCGATGCTGTTCGGCTGCAAGCTGGCCGCGCCCCACGGCGGCCTGTTCGTGCTGCTGATCCCCAATGCGATCAACCATGCGCTGCTGTACTTGCTGGCGATTCTCGCCGGCAGCCTGGTCACCGCTGTGGTGTACGCGACGATCAAGCGCGGGCAGGACGCGGTCGCCGCGCAACCGGCAGCGGCCTGACCTTCAATCGCGCTCGGAGGTGATCCTTACCAACTGGTCACCTTCGAAGCGCAACGTGTGGTACATGCCCGAGTCCGGGCCGTAGGTCCACTGCTCGACCTGCACGTCGCTGAAACCACCCCGATAATTGGGCACACGCATGAAGCTGGGCGCCGTTTTGCTGGGCGGCTCACCGCATTTGCGCGCTACGCGGGTGGTGCTGTCGCCCACCGACACCAGGGTGCTGTTGCAGCGCCAGGTGTCATCGGCCATGGCCTGGCTGGCGGCAAACAACGTGATGAGGGCGAGGGGCAGTTTGAGTGAATGCATGGCGGCGTCCTCGGCGCGAGTCGGGCTCGTGACTATGCACAAGCCTGTTACAAATGCCTAGGGTCGCTCTGGGCGCAAGTGCCCGGGTGGCCAGTGCAGGTCATGACAAATCCTGAAATAGCGGTTTTTTCGGCCTGTTGCCGGGAATAACGCTCGGATGGCTCTGGAAAGGGCGTTTCGGCGGATGTCGCGCCGAAAAATTTGCATCAAGAAGATTCTGTACTTTCGTACCAATTCAGAGATGTCCTAGGGTGCGCGGCTTCGTTTAAACCAAAGCGAACCGCTCATGAAACCTTGGCCGCTCTTGTGCCTGCTCGCCTGCCTGATGCCTTCGGCACTGGCCGGCCCCGACCTGCCTTCGGCCACTGCCCTGCAGCGTGAGCGGCAGGCTGAATTGCTGGAGCACCAGCAAAAGCGGCTGGAAGCTTTGCAGCGGTTACCCGGCGCCGCGCCGCCGGTGCCGGCTGCAGCCGTGCCGAAGCCAGGGCAGTGCTTCGTTGTGCAGCGGCTGCAGGTGGAGGGGGTCACGGCATTGCCGGCCGAAGTGCTCGACCGCTTGGCCAGCGAATGGCAAGGGCGCTGCCTGGAGCCTTCGTCACTGGATGCGCTGCTCAGGCAGGTCACCCACCTCTACCTCGAACGCGGTTTGATCACCAGCCGCGCTTACCTGCCCGCGCAAAGCCTTGGTGGCGGCACGCTGGTCATCCAGGTGCTGGAGGGCCGCCTGCAAGGTGTGCGCGCCGAACCCGGCACCGGCCCTTCGGAACGCGAGCTGGCCATGGCTTTCCCCGGCAGCGCCGGGCAACTGCTGAACGTGCGCGATATCGAGCAGATGCTCGACCGGTTCGCGCGCCTGCCATCCCGGCAGGTGAGCGCTCAGCTCACGCCGGGCGATACGCCCGGCACCAGTTGGGTTCAGCTCGAGGGCCAACGTTCGCGCCCTTGGCAGGCCGGCCTCAGCCAGCACAACAACGGCCAGCCCGGCAGCGGCGAGCGGCAGTGGGCAGCCAGGTCGGCCTGGGACAGCCCGCTCGGGCTTGCCGATCAAGTGCGCCTGAACGCGGCGCAAGACGCTTATCGCGGCGCTTCCATTGGCTCTGCCAGCCAGCAGTTGCACTACAGCGTGCCCTGGCAGTGGTGGCTGTTCAGCTACAGCCACAGCCGCAGTGAATACCGCATGCAGCCAGGCCCCGGCACCCGCTACGGCGGCCGCAGCCAGCAACACGCGTGGCGTGCCGAACGCACGGTGCAGCGCAGCAGCGCCGGTAAAACCGCCATCAGTGCCGGCTTGAGCAGCCAGCGCGGCGAGTCGCAGATCAACGGCACGCGCCTGGCAGCGCAGGGCTATCGCCTGAGCGAGTGGCAATGGGGGCTCAACCATGGCCGCCGCCTGGGCAGCGGGTTTCTCAACCTCGACCTTGGCCTGCACCGCGGCGTTGGCGCATCGGGTGCGCAAGGCCAGGCGCCGCAACGGCTGCAAGCGGCCCGCTACCGAAAACAGAGCGCCACCCTCAGCTACTTGCAGCCCTTCGAGGTGCTGGGCGAGCGCGTGACCTTCAGCACTCTGGCCACCGGCCAGCGAAGCGCAGACACCCTCCACAGCGCACAACGCATCGGCGTAGGCGGCCTGGCCGCCGTGCGCGCCTACAAAACCCAGAGCCTCAGCGCCGACAGCGGCGGCTACTGGCGCACCGACCTGCGCTGGTCGCGGCCCCTGGCCGGGCGCGTGCTCAACCAGTACGGCATAGGCCTTGGCTACGACGCAGGCGCCGTGCGGGCCAACCGGCAAACCCGGGAACGCGCAGGCCGGGCGACCGGCCATGCGCTGGAGCTGTTCGCCCGCGGCCCACAACTGGGCCTGAGCCTGACCCTGGCCCACTCGCTGGAACGGCCCGCCGCACTGCCAAGGCGTGAGCGGCCTGTGTATTTCAATCTCGACCTGGACCTGTGAGCGGAGGCTGCCCGTGACCACTACCTTCTGCGGCCTGCCGATGCGCTGGCTCACCCTGACGCTCGCCCAGGCGATCTTCTGGCAACCGCTCTGGGCGCAGGCCGAGATGCTGGTGCCCAACCAGCCCGGCACCCAGGTCACCCAGGCGGCCAACGGCGTGCCTGTGCTCGACATCGCTACCCCCGATGCCCACGGGCTGTCCCACAACCGCTTCGACCACTACAACGTCGGCCCTCAGGGATTGGTGCTCAATAACGCCAGTGCCCCGGTCGTAAGCCAATTGGCCGGGGCCATTGCCGGCAACCCGCACCTGGCCGGCGGGCCGGCCGGGGTGATCCTCAACGAAGTCACGGCCGCCAACCCAAGCCAGCTCAGCGGTTACACCGAGGTCGCCGGCCCTGGCGCGCGGGTGATCGTCGCCAACCCCTACGGCATCACCTGTGACGGCTGCGGGTTCATCAACGCGCCCCGCGCCACGCTGAGCACCGGGCGGCCAATGTTCGGTGAAGACGGGCAACTGGAGCGTTTCTCGGTCGAAGGCGGGCACATTCTGGTGGGCGGCCAAGGCCTGAATGCCAGCAATGTCGACCGCTTCGAGCTGCTCACCCGCGCCGCGACGATCAATGCAAAGCTCTACGCCCGCGACCTGAAGGTGGTCGCCGGGCGCAACGACATCGATGCTCAGACCCTCGTACCCACGCCTCACGCCGGCGCCGCCGAAGATGCGCCGCGCGTCGCCATCGACAGCTCCGCGCTGGGCGGGATGTACGCCAACGCCATTTACCTGGTGGGCACTGAGGCTGGAGTCGGCGTGCATCTGGCCGGCGACCTGATCGCCAGCAGCGGCGACCTGCACCTGAGCGCCGACGGCCAGTTGACCCTGGCGCGCACGGCGGCCAGCGGCGATCTGCGGGTGCAGGGCGGCGACGTTGTGCTGAGCGAGGCGGTGCATGCCGGCGGCAACGCACACCTCAAGGCGCGGGGTGACTTGCTCAACCGGGGCGTGCTCAGCGCCGCAGGTACGCTGGCACTGGAAGCGGGTGGCAGCCTGGCCAACGCTGGCACGGCGCGGGCGGGGCAAGCGCTCTCGGTGAGTGCGGCGCACCTGGATAACCAGGGCGGTGTGCTGGAGAGCCTTGGCAACGTGGTTGATCACTGCGGGCAGCCTCGACAACCGCCATGGCCAGGTTCGCGCACTCGGCGATGGCCCGAACAGCTGAAAGCCGTTTCAGCCTGGCCGGGGCTTTCGACAACCGCAGCGGCCAACTGGAGATCGCCAGCTTTCGCTTTGCGCTGCAGGCCACAGGCCTGCGCAACGATGGCGGTCAGGTGAGCCACCGGGGCCTTGGCGCCTTCGACGTGAGCGCTGCGTTGTTGCAAGACGCTGGCGGCAGCATTGCCACGGCCGGGCGCCTGCAGATCGACGCAGACCAATGGACCAACAGCAGCGTATTGCAGGCTGGTGAGCTGGTCGTCAATGTGCGCCAGCTCAATCAACTGGCCGGCGGCCAGCTGCTGGCCACTGGCACCTTCCAAGGTACGGGCGGTATCTGGCACACAGCCGGCCTGATCGCGAGCGATGGCGACTTCAGCCTTGAGCTGGGCGCCGCCTTGAACAACAGCGGGCGGCTCTTCAGTGGCCAACGCATGCAGCTTCGTGCTGCGGAGCTCGCCAACCACGGCACCCTGGCCGCCGGCACCGAGTTGCAGGCAAAGGCTGCCAGCCTCGTCAATAACCACGGCCTGATCACCAGCGGCGGTCGCCTGGAGCTGTTGACCGAGCGTTTCGTCAACCGTTACGCCGACGTATTCAGCCTGGGCGACCTGTTCGATCGCGCAAGACGAAGCCGGCAGTTATGCCGACCTGATCCTGAACCAGTCCGGCAACATCACCAGCGACGGGGCCATGACCCTGGCCGCGCACACCCTCACCAACGAGCGCGCAGTGCTGCGCATAGACCCTTCGCGCCCGTGGAAGGGCCGCATCACCGAGATTGCCTGCACCTTCCCCGGTGGCCTGGACTGCGGGCACCAAAAGCGCGAGCACGTCTGGCGCATCGATCAGTACGACCGCTTGCGCGTGCTCGAAGCCAGCGACGCGGCGAGCATTACCGCAGGCGGGCACCTGACCCTGCTGGCCGGCGACTTCACCAATCGCAGCAGCAGCGTGGCCACCGGCGGTGGCTTCACCGCCCGGGTCACGAACTTCTACAACCTCGGTTTGGTACCCGGGGAGTTTCATACCTCACGCGTGGTGCGCACGGGGCGAACCCGCAATGCATCGGCGAGCTACGCGCAGGCCAACGCGTTCAACAGCCGTTATGCCGAAGGCGGAAATGGCTTCGACCCGAACGACAGCTCCGGCTTCGAGGCCGCGCTGGCGCGCTTTGTCTACCAGCAGGAGTACTTCCAGTACAAAACCACCCAGGCCGTGAGCGCCGACACTCAGGCCTATGCCGCAGTGATTCAGGCCGCCGGCAAGGTCGATGTGCAATCGCGCAACGGGGTGGGCAACAGCGTAGTGCGCACCGGCTACACCTTCGTCAGCCCTGGCCAACGCGTCGATACGCAGGCGCCAGGCACTGCTCAAGGCGCAGTTATCGACATCCACCCACAGCTGCCGGCAGACCTTGCCCAGCAGCAGGTCGACCCTACGCGCCTGCCGGGCTTCACCTTGCCCAACGGCGGGGGCAACGGGCTGTTTCGTCTCGGCGAAGGCTGGGGTGATGACTCAACGGCCCCGCCGCATCCTTACCTGATCGAAACCAACCCGGCACTCACCGACTTGCGGCAGTTCCTTAGCACCGATTACCTGCTCGATCGCCTGGACGCCAACCCGGCGAGAGCGCCCCCCGTTACGCCTGTGATCGAGGAACTGCCCTCTGCTCCACTCGCCAACCTGGCAGTTACCTTCGCTGGGCCTGCGCTCAGCTCGATACCTGCCCCGAGCGCGATACCCGCGCTACCCGCGCCCAGCACAACACGTGCTCTCGGGGCACCACCTGCCACCGATGTTCGCCCACCCAGGCCCCTGCGCCTCGGTGACGGCCTCTACGAACAACGCCTGATCCAGCAAGCCGTGCTCGCCCGCACCGGCCAGCGCTGGCTCGACGGCGTGGCCAGCGACCAGGCCCAGTTCAAGCACCTGATGGACAACGCCCTGGCCAGCCAGCAGGCGCTGCAATTGCGGCTGGGCGTGAGCCTCAGCGCTGCGCAGGTGAGTGCGCTGAACCGTGACATCGTCTGGCTCGAAGAGCGGCAAATGCATGGGCGGGCCGTGCTGGTGCCGGTGCTTTACCTGGCCCAGGCCAAAGGCGGCCTGCAGCCTTCCGGCGCCTTGATTCAGGGCGAGCAACTGGCGCTGGAAAGCGGCAGCCTGAACAACAGCGGCGCGCTCAAGGCCAGCGAAAGCCTCGCCGTGCAGTTGAGTGGCAGCCTGCTCAACAGCGGCCTCATCCAGGCTCAGAAGGCACTGGCCCTGAGCACCGGCGATCACCTGGTGAACCAGGGTGTCATCACCGGCCAGGACGTCAGCCTCAACAGCGCCGGCAATCTCAGCAACGCGCCCCTGGCCATGGCCTACCAGAGCCAACTGGGCAGCAGCACCTGGTTGCAGACCTTCACCGGCCAGGCCGCGCGCATCGAAGCCGAGCGCAACCTGCTGTTCAAGGCCGAGGGGGATGTGCTCAATCAGGGCAGCACCTTGCTGGCGGGGCAAACCCTGGCCATCGAAGCCGGGCAAAACCTCGACATCGGCGCGTCGCGCAGCGAAGAGGCAACCGAGCATGGGCCAGGCCTGGGCAATCGCCAGGTCACTCACATCGGCAGCCAGGTCAGGGCAGGTGCCGACCTGCTGCTGATCGCGCGCAAGCGCCTCAGCGTCATCGCCAGCGAGTTGGAAGCCGGGGGCAACGCCGGTTTGCAAGCCGGTGAGCACCTGCTGATCGGCAGCGCCGCGAACGAGCATCACAGTCATTTCAAAGGCGGGCACTTTGCTGCGCGGCTGGACGAGGTGCGCCAGCAGGGCACGTCGTTGCACGCCGAAGGCGCTGTTGACGTCAGCGCCGGGCAGAACGTCGCCATCGTCGGCAGCAGCGTCGAGGCCGGTGCTGGCGAGGTGAAATTGCTGGCCGGGCATGACCTGTTGATCGGCCCGGCCTTCGACACGCACCACAGCGAGCATTCCCGCGAGCAGAAACGCAGCAGCTGGGCCGGCTTCAAAGGCAGCGAATCGCGCACCCAGGCGGCCGAAAGCCGGGTGATGCGGTGGGCAGCCAGGTTTCTGGCGGCAGCGTCGTCGCCCAGGCCGGGCGCGATGCGCGCATCAGCGGCTCGGCCGTGGTCGCCACGCACGGCATCGACATTGCCGCAGGCCGCGACCTCAGCATCGAAGCCGCCCGCAACAACTTCAGTGGCAGCGACAGCTACCAGCACAAACGCCACGACCTCACCGGGCTGCTCACCGCCAACACGCTCGGGCTGGATGCCCTCACCGGCCAGCAGCACCTGTCCATCAGCCGCCAGAAAGGCCACAGCCACCGCGAGAGCACCACCCTCACGCCCAGCACGGTTGGCGCCAGCGCCGGCAGCCTCAACCTGGAGGCTGGCCGGCGGCTGGAGGTGGTCGCCAGTGACCTGATCAGCGCCGAGGCCATGCGCTTGCGCGGCAGCGACGTCACTGTGGCCGCAGGCCAGGAGCGAGCCGAACAGCGCAGTTACCACAGCCGCCGCGAACTGGCCGTGGGCCGTGTGGTGGGTGGCCAGGTGGTCGACACCGCGCAAGCCCTTTATCACAGCGCCAAGGCAGCGCGCGACGCCGATGACAGCCGGCTGGCTGCCGTCAAGGCAGCGCAGGCTGCGCTGGCGGCCTACACGCTCGTCCAGCAGGGCAGCCAGGTGGCTGGCAACCTGGCCGAAGGCAAGCCGAGCAACAGTTCCGGCTCGCTCATCAAGCTCGGCACTGAGCTGGCCAACACCCGCCAACGTACCCAGCAGGAGAGCGTCGAGGACGTCGCCAAGCCCGCGACGCTCATCTCCGGCGGCAAGCTGGAAATCATTGCCGAACGCGACCTGGAGGTGGTCGGCAGCCGGCTGCGTGGCACCGACACCGACCTGCTGGCCGGGCGTGACATCCGCTTCGAAAGTGCGCAGCACCGCAGCGCCTGGAACAACCAGTCGACCAGCGACAAGGCTGCCATCGGCGCCAGCTTCAACATCGGTGAACAGACCGGCTTCACCCTCGACCTGGGCGCGTCGGTGGGCAAGGCCCAAGGGCGCGGTTCGCAGGTAGAGCAGGCCAATGCGCAGCTGCACACCGGCACCCTCAACTGGCACAGCGGCCGGCACAGCCAGCTGGCAGGCGCCGAGATTCATGCCGAGCGCATCGATGCGCGGGTGGGTCGCGACCTGCTGATCGTGTCGCGGCAGGATGAGCTGCACCGCGAGCAACGCCAGCGCAGTGCCGGGGCGGTCGCGAGCCTGTGCATCCCGCCGTCGCGCCATGGCGCGACCGTGAGCGCCAGCGGCAGCCTGGCCTATGCCGACAGCACCACTCTCTATGAAGGCGTGGTCAACCAGAGCGGCCTGTTCGCAGGCCAGGGTGGCTTCGGCATCGACGTAGGCGGCACCACCGATCTGCAAGGGGCGGTGATCGACAGCCAGGCGCCCCCCGAGCGCAACCGCCTGAGCACCGAGCGGCTGGCCTTCAGCGACATTCGCAACCGCAGCGAAACCACGGCGCGTTCCGCCAGCCTGAGCGCCAGCTACAGCTCCAGTGGCACCCTGGCGGACAAAAAACGCCGGTGGCGGCCGACAGCAGCGTCGGTGGCGGCCTACCGTTGGCGTTGAGCGACAGCCAGGACAGCCTCACCCACAGCGCCATCAGCCCCGGCACGCTCGACATCCGCAGCCCCTTGGGCACCTTCGACGGTGTCGGGCTGAGCCGCGACCCGGCCAACGCCAACCAGGCCCGCGGCCCGCCAGACGAAAAGGCCCTGCAAACGCGCCTGGAGCTGATCCAGAGCACCGTGGCCCTGGGCCAGGGCGTGGTCAACGCCATCGCCCAGGCCAAACAGCGCACCGCCCAGGAACTGGCTGAAAAAGCCGGAAACAGCAACACCCCACAGGACCGCCAGGCCGCAGCCCACGCTGAGCAAGAGGCGGCGCAATGGAAGCCCGGCGGCAGCCAGCGCTGGGCTGCCGACATCGCCACCGGCCTGCTGGCTGCCGGGCTGGGCGGGGCGGGCGCTGGCACCACAGTCGGCGTCGTCGCCCACACCAGCGCCGCCGACACCTACAAGCGGCTGGGCGATTACGCCGACCAGCAAGCCCGCGCCTCCCCAGACGCTGCAACGCAAGCCGCCTGGGCCGAAGGCGGCCCCGCCCGCGTGGCCTTGCACGCCGCCGCCGGTGCCCTGCAAGGCCTGGCCAGTGGCAGCCCGGCCGCCGCCGCCAAGGGCGCGGCCCTGTCGGCAGCACTCATGCCTGGCGTCAGCGAGGCCCTCAAGCACAGCAGCCTCAGTGACAGCGAACGCACGGCCACCAGCACGCTGCTGGCCGCCACCCTCGGTGCTGCCAGCAGCGGCCCCGGCCCAGGCCCCGCCCAGGCCAGCGCCGCCCAGGCCGCCGCAGCCGTGGAGCAATACAACCGCCAGTTGCATGTGGCGGAAACCAACTTCCTCACCCAACTGCGAAACGCTGACCCACAGCGCAGCCGCGCCTGGCTCGCCGCGGCCTGCGCGCTGGCCAAGTGCAGCGCTGGTGTTCCGCCCACCGCCAAGGAATACCGCTACCTCCACGACCTGCAGCTCGAAGGGGCCGAACACACGGCCCTGCAGGACAGCCTGCTTGAAAGCGGGATGTTCCAGCTCAGCTGGCCCGAGGAAGTCGGCGACTTCTACAGCCGCCACGAACGCCCGCGCTACTACTTCAACGCCGGCCTCGACGCCGGCAGCGGCATCGCCCTGGCTGCAGGTTCCGCCACGGCAGGCGGCGCCGCCTGCCTGGGCACCGCAGGCCTTGCCTGCTTCGCGGCCGGCGCCGGTGTAGCCAGCGGCAGCAGCCTCGCCGCGTCGGGCTTCAACGACCTGTTCACACCGTTCAAAACCCAGGAAGGCCAAGCCGTTCTGCGGTCGCTCAACCCGGCCACCGACCCCGGTGATACGGACATCTGGGAATCGTTGAAAGCCGCAGCCGTGCAAACGGCGGTGGATGAAGCGATCGACCGGGTGGGCGGGCGGCTGGTCAGGGAGTTGGCTGATCGGGTTGGAGGGCGGTGGGGCGTTGTCGGTGACGTACGCCCACCCATCCGGGCGGGCCCGGTCGGTGATCTGACGGCGACGGGGCATCGCGCGGAGTTTTATGACGATCAGGGGAGGGCGGTTAACTGGATGAATCCGATGACGGGGCAGTTGGAGCCTGTGTCGGAGGGGATGAAGTTACATGCGGATCATATATATCCACAAAAGGAGGTGAAGAAGCTGGACGGGTTCAAGGAACTAACTAAAAGCCAGCAGAATAAAATCTTGAATGATCCTTACAACTTTCAGCCGTTGGGCGTCCCTGAAAATTGCAGTAAGGGGTGCCGGGTTAATGGCACGGATAAACCTTGGGAGACGTTTCGCGGACAGAAGCTATCTGCTGAATACTCAGATTGGTTAGAGGCGGAACAAAAAATATGAAAATATATCTTGAGAAGAAAATAAAAACGATGCGAGGAGATGTCAAGTGAAAGAGCTTATTGCCTTCGAAGATTTTATGGTCGGTCGTGACTGCGCCCAGTCTTGGACAAGTGTCAGCGATATTCCGGATTGTTACGTTCGAAGAATCCTAGGGTTGGATATGAACTCTCAAGATTTCCAGCCGCCGGATATCATCACACCTTTGATAAAGGGCAAGGAATGGTTGTTCGAGTTGACTCAGCAATGGCAGCCGAAAACAGCAGAAATACTTCTGCAAGGCAATTTGTTCGTTCGTCCTCCCAAGAGTAGACTGCTATGGGACTTTCCTGATCTCTGCCTGGATATCGAGGGGAGGATTCTGATTTTAGACCGCAAGTCTTTCGGGATAACTGCTGCGACGCAGGTTATCAACATTCTTCCAAGACTTTTAAAATCAAGAGGCAGGAGAGTTTGCCGGAAGGTATAAAATATGCCTATTACTGGCGTTTTGATGGAGTTAACGCACCAAGAACTTCATCTGTCGGTGCGTATACAAGAATATTCCCCTTTCCAGTTGGCCGGCCTTGGCAAAGCTGGGATGGATATCTCGAAGCAATTTCCAGGGTATAGAAAAAAATATTTGCGATGGCTAGACGCAATTATCCCGGATGTGGGTTACGAACGAGGAATGCCATGTACGGATTTCATGATGTTTCTAGACACGCGGCCCACGCTTAGCGGAAAGGAGGGGGACGTGTTTTTTGTAAAAAACCATATTCAAGACGGCAAGGTGTACTGGATACATGACGCGGATATAACAGGAATGAGGGAGTTATCAGATCCGGTTACTGCCATTGACCTCTACTGCGCGCATGTCCTCAGCGGCAAACCGGGTAGGTTCGATTTCAGAGAGTTTTCGCGACCGTTGTGAGTTTCACCCCATTGCTTTGGTTCTTTGAAAATTAGGTTTTTTACTTCTGCCGGGAGAGATGGAATTGAGCGTAGTGGGCTAGGCTCTGTATGAAATGTATTCCAGCGAAGGCCAGGCAAGGCGAAAACAGGCGAGGAAGCGGAGTTTACTGGTTGTAAATGAGCATTCCGAGCCTGTTTTCAACGCAGCATGGACGAGCTGGGATGCATTTCGTACAGAGCCTAGGCGGCTTGTCATTCAAACCCGGCAGAGAGACGTCAAAGCGAATTCGAATTCCCTGCTCGCGGGTTGCTGATGCGCTGGGGGGCATCGGCTGCTGAGTCAGCCAAACAGCGAATAAGCGAAGCGTACTCCTTTTGGCCCAGCTTGCTGCCCCGGTGAGTTAGCCCGGCAACCCGGTTGGCCTCCAAAGCTGCAGCCAATGCGCGCAGTGCGGCTCCAGGGCCGTTGTAGCCAGCGGCAGCAGCCTCGCCGCCTCAGGTTTCAACGACCTGTTCACACCGTTCAAAACCCAGGAAGGCCAAGCCGTCCTGCGGTCGCTCAACCCTGCTACCCACCCCGGTGATACGGACATCTGGGAATCGTTGAAAGCCGCGGCCGTGCAAACGGCGGTGGATGAAGCGATCGACCGGGTGGGCGGGCGGCTGGTCAGGGAGTTGGCTGATCGGGTTGGGGGGCGTTGGGGCGTTGTCGGTGACGTACGCCCACCCATCCGGGCGGGCCCGGTCGGTGATCTGACGGCGACGGGGCATCGCGCGGAGTTTTATGACGATCAGGGGAGGGCGGTTAACTGGATGAATCCGATGACGGGGCAGTTGGAGCCTGTGTCGGAGGGGATGAAGTTGCATGCGGATCATATATATCCACAAAAGGAGGTGAAGAAGCTGGACGGGTTCAAGGAACTAACTAAAAGCCAGCAGAATAAAATCTTGAATGATCCTTACAACTTTCAGCCGTTGGGCGTCCCTGAGAATTGTAGTAAGGGGTGCCGGGTTAATGGTACGGATAAACCTTGGGATACATTCCGGGGACACAAGCTGCCAGATGCATATTCTAAATGGCTCAGGGCAGAACAGGAAAATATGAGAATTTATCTTCAAGAGAAGATTAAATCAATGAGCGGGGTTGACTGATGAGAGAATTAATCACTTACGAAGACTTTATGGTGGATTGTAATCCCTCATGTTGCTGGATGAGTGTGAGCGACGTTCCAGACTTGTATGTTCGAAGAGTCTTGGGACTGGATCGCGTTCCTGGAATAGTTCAGCCGCCCGACATTATTACACCTTTGGAAAAAGGGGCGGAGTGGTTATTTGAGTTAACTAATAAATGGCAGCCAGAAACAGCCAGAAGACTTTCAAAAGGTAAATTATTTGTTCGGCCTCCCATAGGTGATATCTCCAGAAGGATCGCGCATCTCTGTATTGAGCTCGACGGAAGGGTTCTGGTACTAGACCGGAATTCATATGGGGAAAACTGCTGCGATCGCCGTCGTTCAGAATTTTATAGAACGATCTCAGAAAGGAGAGAGAGAAGCTTGCCTGAAGCTATAAAGTACGCTTATTACTGGCGTTTCGACGGGGTCAATGCTCCCAAAACATCATCTATTGGTACATACACAAGAATATTTCCATTTCCTATTGGGCGACCTTGACAAAGCTGGGATGGATATCTCGAGCAATTTCCAGGGTATAGGAAAAAGTATTTGCGATGGCTAGACGAAATCATCCCTGATGTGAGTTTCGAACGAGGAATGCCTTGTACGGATTTTATGATGTTTCTAGACACGAGACCCACGCTCTCAGGAAAGGAGGGAGACGTCTTTTTCGTAAAAAATCATATTCAAGACGGCAAGGTGTATTGGATACATGACGCGGATATAACAGGTATGAGGGAGTTGTCAGATCCAGCCACTGCCATCGACCTCTACTGCGCGCATGTTCTCAGCGATAAACCGGGTAGGTTCGATTTCAAAGAGTTTTCGCGACCGCTGTAAGCCTTCACCCCGTCGCATTGGTTATTTAAAAGTACGATTCTGTCTTTCAAACGCGTAAATTACTCATCATCAAGGAATAGACCAACGTCATGCTATGGAAATCCAGTAAACCCACCGTCGTTTTTGCTGCTATCGCCATCTCAACACTGCTTGTCGGATGCGCCACGGGGCGTTATGACGGCACCCGCCCGCCGGATCCGACCAAAGCCATCATCGTTGGCTCCATCACTGAAGCCTTCCTGACGCAACCCCATGGCCTGAAGGTGCATATCCGAAAAGTGGGCGAGCGATACACTACCGTTCTGTTGGCCACCTTGAATGCCGAAGACGATCAACCGTCTCTAAACTTGCGTGGCAACCTTTTCATGTACGAAGTGCCAGAGGGCAGCTATGAAATTTACAAATGGAACTACATATATTACGACGGCGAAACGGCGCCCCGGGCAAACCCGGTTATTTTTAGCGTGAAAGCTGGCGAAACCGCCTACATCGGCGACTTCTACGCCAACGCCCTGACCTTCTGCCTGTCTAGCGTCAACAACGCGGAAACGACTATAGCCACCTTGAAGCACAAGTACCCGGTGCTCAATGGCCGGACCGTACAAAATCTGACACCCCGGACGACGTTGCACCCTTGGCCCAATTCCGATGCTCGCGATAACGGTAACGGTCTGTGCAAAATTTGAGGCAAGCCAGCCATTTTTAAGCGATAACCTTCTCCAGAACTCGCCGTACTTTCAAGCAAACGCGACAACGTAAGTATCGAACGCTCACTGGTTACGGCCAAATGCAATGGGATGGTCGTTTTCTGCCTCTCGCGACGGATAGAAATCGGCCAGATGCAGGCGCTCGAAGGTATCGACGAAATTCGGGTGACTCAGCTTTTGTTGATTGACGCTTGGTCTTGGTAAGGCTGCATGCAAAAAAACCTGGCGTTCGCCAAGGCCGCGTTTTTCGCGAGTAAGGACGGGTACTACCTTGGGGCTGGGATACTAGTTCGGTCCCGCACCTGCAACAGCGCAATCCCAAAAAATTCAAACCCTTCCACAGATTTGGATTTTCGCATCCGCATGTCCTGCACGAGCCCTATACCCCAAATGTTATCAACCGGGCTGGCTTCGAAAATAACGCGCAAACCGGTTTGTAGAAGATATTCGTTTAACTGCGGATTCCGAGAGAACCTGGGCTGATTCGCTCCGCGCACAGTCCTTTCAAATGTTTGGGGTCGTTTAAAAGTATATCTTTGAATTTATATTCTGGCGGCAGAATCTGAAAGTTTTCTTGTTGAGTGGCAAGTTTATTTAGAATATATTGTTTGTGTGTTTCCTTTAGTGATTTTATAGTCTTTTTGGGCAAGATTTTTTCATCTAGGCGCCATGAGCGTTTTTTAGATTATTTCTGAGTAGGCTGCCTTTTGGGTTGGCGCTTTCGAAGATTCCAATTCTGTACATATTGTAGTTATGGTTTCCCCAATGAAACTGATTGGGTTTTGTCTGGATTGAATGCAGAAGAGTCCGATTTCTATATCACAGTTGTGTGATTTTATTTCTCGATCTGTTCTTATGTTGTGTTTTCAGGTTCTGACTCCTCATGATGCAAATGGTCGCTAATCACAAAGTTGGTTTTCGAGTTTTTGCGAAGCCCATCTTTTTCAATCTCTTAGTTCTCCAGGATCTCCGATTGAGTGGGTTTTATAGCTATTGGGTTAGTTATCTTATGCTTCTGTTCGCGGAGAGAGGTTGTCGTACGCCTCACGCCGAGATATCTCTGTGGTGGCATAGCCAACCAATCCCGACGTTGGACTGAGATCCCCGTCCGGCCTTGGTCACCCCCAATGCCACACCCCTGTCACACCCACCCCGTTACATATCCTCTCCACCTCACCCCCGGAGAGCCCCATGTACGATTTCCCCTTGGCCCGCCGCCGCCTTCTGCAAACCGTTGGTGCCGGCCTGCTGCTGCCGGGCGCTGCGCCTGCGATCATCGCTGCCCCCAATGCCCGCCCGCGCATGCCGGACGGCGTGCAGTCCGGCGACCCGCTGGGCGGCCGTGCCGTGGTCTGGAGCCGTTGCGACCGGCCGGCAAAGATGGTGGTGGAGTGGGACACCCGCAGTGGCTTCACTCAACCGCGCCGGGTGGTGTCTGCGGCGGTGGATGCGCGCAGCGATTTCACCGCGCGCGTCGAGCTGACGGGGCTGCCGGCCGGGCAGGCGATTTTCTATCGGGTGTGGTTCGAAGACGCCAGCACGGGTGTGGCCAGTGAGCCATGGATGGGCCACCTGCGCAGTGTGCCGCTGCACAAGCGCGACATCCGCTTCGTCTGGAGTGGCGACACGGTAGGGCAGGGCTACGGCATCAATCCCGACATCGGCGGCATGCGCATTTATGAGGCGATGCGCCTGCGCCTGCCGGACTTCTTCATTCACAGCGGCGACACCATCTACGCCGACGGCCCGGTACCGGCCATGCTCACCACCGAAGACGGCCGCCAGTGGCGCAACCTCACCACCGAGGCCAAGAGCAAGGTGGCCGAGACGCTGGACGAGTACCGCGGCAATTACCGCTACAACCTGATGGACGAGAACGTGCGGCGCTTCAACGCCGAGGTGCCGCAGATCTGGCAGTGGGACGACCATGAAGTGACCAACAACTGGTCGCCGAGCAAGCAGCTCGATGACCGTTACCGGGTCAAGGACATCCAGAAGCTGGTGGTGAACGCCCGCCAGGCCTGGCTGGAATACTCGCCCATGCGCCTGCAAGCGGCCGACGATGGCCGGCGGGTGTACCGCAAGCTTGCCTACGGCCCGATGCTGGAGGTGTTCGTGCTCGACATGCGCAGTTACCGCGGGCCGAACGATGCCAACCTGTCGGCCACCATGACCGACACCAGTGCCTTCCTCGGCCGCACCCAGCTCGACTGGCTAAAGGCGCAGCTCAAGGCCTCGACCGCGCAATGGAAGGTGATCGCCGCCGACATGCCGATCGGCCTCGGCGTGCCGGACGGTGAGGTCAGCCCGGGCATCGGGCGCTGGGAGGCTATCGCCAACGGCGACAACGGGCCGGCCAAGGGCCGCGAGCTGGAGATCGCCGAGCTGCTGAGCTACCTGCGTGCGCAGCAGGTGCGCAACACGGTATGGCTGACCGCCGATGTGCATTACGCCGCTGCCCACCACTATCACCCCGACCGTGCGGCGTTTCAGGATTTCGAGCCGTTCTGGGAGTTCGTGGCCGGGCCGTTGAACGCGGGCAGCTTCGGCCCCAACCCGCTGGATGGCACTTTCGGGCCTGAGGTGGTGTTCCAGAAGGCCCCTGCACAGCAGAACACCTCGCCGCTGGCCGGTTACCAGTTTTCGGCGAGGTGAACATCGATGCGCAGAGCGGTGAGCTGAAGGTCACGCTGCGTGACCTCAAGGGCGATGCAGTGTTCGAGCGCACCCTGCAGCCGGCGTGAGTCAGTAGACGTCGCGGCGGTAGCGGCCCTGCTCGATCAACTGCTCCACCGCGTGGTCCCCGATCAGCTCACGCAAGGCGCGGTCCACACCGTCGGCCATGCCTTGCAGGCTGCCGCACACATAAAGCGCGGCGCCCTCGGCCAGCCATTGCCTGAGCGGTTCGGCCGCTTCGCGCAGGCGGCCCTGCACGTAGAACTTCTCGGCCTGGTCGCGCGAGAAGGCAAGATCCAGCCGTTGCAGGTGCCCGTTGGCCAGCCAGCATTCCAGCTCATGGCCGAGCAGCAGGTCGTGGGCGCGGTTGCGCTCACCGAACAACAGCCAGTTGCGGGAGTGGCCCTGCGCCTGCCGATGGCGCAACAGGCTGCGCAGGCCGGCAAGGCCGGTGCCATTGCCGATCAGGATCAGCGGGCGATCATCCTCAGGCGCATGAAAGGCACTGTTGCGGCGCAGGTGCACTTGCAGTGCGCTGCCCAGCGCCGCGTGCTCGGTGAGCCAGCCACTGCCCAGGCCCAGGCTGCCATCGGCGTGGCGATGCTGGCGCACCAGCAGTTCCAGGCCGCCGTCTGCGGGGAGCGAGGCGATGGAGTATTCCCGCGCCTGGGTGGCGTCGGCGCTTGGCCCGGGGATGATTTCGGCGATGTCGCCTGCGTCCCACGCTGCCTGGCCCTCAGGCAACAGGCGCAGGTGATAGACTGCCGCGCCCGCGCTGCCAGGGTTGAGCCGCGTGCGTTCGGCCAAGGTCCAGGGGCTGAAGCGCTCGGGGTGCGCGAGCACCGCCGCGCCGCCGGCCTGTGCAGCGACCTGCTCGGCCCACTGAGCCAGGGCGTTTGCGGCGTTGTTGTCGACTTCGATGCGCTCGAACAGCGGCGTTGCGCCTTGCGCGCTCAGCCAGGTGTCGAGCTTGCGGGCGAAACCACAGAATTGTGTGTAATTGCGGTCACCCAGCGCCAGCAGGCCGTAGCGTAGGTGGGGCAGGGGCCAGTGCAAGGCCGCCATCTGCCGCTCGAACAGGCGGGCGCTGTCGGGGGCCTCGCCATCGCCGAAAGTGCTGACCACGAACAACGCACGGTCGGTGGCCTTCAGGTCGCCTTCGCTGATGGTGCCCAAGGCCCGCACCTTGGCACCGATGCCGCCGGCCTGCAGTTGCGCGGCGGCCTGCCAGGCCAGTTGCTCGGCCTGGCCGCTCTGGCTGGCGAAACCGATCAGCCAGCCTTCGCTGGCGGCGTCCAACCCTTGGCGGCTGTGGCGGATCAGCCGCTTCTTGCGCCGGCGGTCCAGGTACAGCAGCCAGCCGGTCACGAAGAACAGCGGCATGCACAGCGAGGCGAGTGTGATGATCAAGCGGCCGGGCAGGCCGAAGTAACTGCCCACGTGGATGGCGTACAAGCTGGTCAGCAACTGGTCGCCCAACGCCTTTTGCGCATAGGTGGCCTGGCTGCGCAGCTCGCCGGTTGCAGGCACCAGTTGCAGCTGGTTGAAGGCGCGGTCGTTGGGTGAGCTGCTCAGCAGGTAGAACACCGTGGCCACGCCGCTGGCGCGGGCCGGCAGGCGCAAGGTGTAGCTGGCAAGCTCGGGGCCTGCGGCCTGGTGAACGGCGCGGTCGATGGCGGTGAAGTCGACCTGCAGCGCTTCGGCGGCCTGGTTGCCGGGCCGGTCACGGCGCTCGGCTGGGCGCTGCTCGGCCTGTTCGCTCGACAGCAACGCCGTAGCCCCGTCGCGAAACCAGGCGTACGACCAGGTCAGGCCGGTGAGCGCGCTGACGAGATACACCACCAGGCACCAGGTGCCAAACACCGCGTGCAAGTCCCATTGAAACGCCCGGCCTTTTTCGCCCAGTCCAGCGCCAGCCAGGCCCGCCACGACAGCGGCCGGCGCGGCCAGCGCAGGTAAAGGCCTGAAAGCAGAAGAACAACAGGGCCAGGGTGCAAGCGCCAGTGATCTGCCGGCCGGTATCGCCCATGGCCAGAAAGCGGTGCAGATCGAGCATCAAACGGAAGAAGCCATCACCGCTGACCTCGCCTTTGAGTGCCCCGGTGTAACTGTCGAAATAGCGCAGCTCCCCGCGCCGCTGCCCCGGCTCGGGCATGAAATAGGCCCGTGAAGCGTCGTTGGTGGCCACTTCCAGGTTGAGCCCGACCACTTCCTTGCCCACCGCCTGTTGCAACTGATCGACCAGTTGCCCCAGTGGCAGCGGGCCTTCGGGGCGTGGCTGCACCTTGAGCGTGTCGGGGTTCAATGCCTGGAGAATTTCATCCTGGAAGGAATAGAGCGCCCCGGTGATGCCCATCAGCGCAAGCACCAGCCCCGCCGTGATGCCGAAGAACCAGTGCAGTTGGAACAGAACCTTCTTGAACACGCTGTCGCTCACGAAAAAGGGTGGCCGCTTTCCACACGACAAGCCCCGGCGAGGGAGTCGCCGGGGCTTGTAGGAGGGGCGGAAAGCAAATGATTGAGAATATATATCATTTGATATTTTTTACAATTTACTGCTTCCACACTGGCCCTTGCAACAGCGCCTCAGGCCTCGCACGCAGGTGCTAGAACTTCACCCGCGTTGTGACCAGCGCCGTGCGGCCAGCCGCCATGCTTGCGTAGTGATTGCCCAGGGTGCGGTCGTAGTAGGCCTTGTCGGCGAGGTTCTGCACGTTCAACTGCAGCTCGACCGTTCGGCTCAGCTGGTAGTTGGCCATGGCGTCGAAGCGGGTGTAGGCCGGTACGTACACGCTGTTGCCGACGTCGCCAAACACCCGGCCTGCATGAAATGCCCCGCCACCCACCGATAACTGCGGCGTCAGCGCATAGGTGCTCCACAGCACCAGGCTTTGCCGAGGCACATTGGGCAGGCGGTTGCCGCTGTTGTTCGGCGCGCTTGCATCCACCGTGCCGCGCCGGCCAGGCAGGCCGGCATCCACCAGCTCGCTGTCGAGCAGGCTGTAGCCCGCGTACACCTGCCACTGCGTGCTCAACTGGCCGGTAGCGCTCAGCTCCAGGCCATTGACCCTTGATGTACCGGCATTGCGGTAAGTGTTGTTGCCGACCAGCACGCGGGTGTTGTGCTTGACCGTATGGAACACCGCGCCGGCCAGCATGAGGTCGCCACCGGCTAGGTCCCATTTGCCGCCCAGTTCATGGTTGACGGTTTGCTCGGGCTGCAGCTCGCTGTGAACGTTGGCAGCGGCCAGCGGGTTGGTTTCGCTGCCTTCGCCGACCAGGCCGCCAACCGGCGTTGCCGAGGTGGCCCATGACAGGTAAAGGCTGGCCTCGGGCACCGGTTTGAAAACGACGCCGGCCTGGCCGTTCCAGAACTGGCTGGTGTGCCTGGCACGGCTGGTGCTGTCGCGGGCTTCGGTGCTGAAGTGGTCAAGCCGGGTGCCCAGGTTCAGTTGCCAGCGCGGCGACAGCTCGACAGTGTTCATCGCGTACAGCGCCAGTGTCTGGCCCTGAGTACGCGTGCGTGTGGCAGGGTCCAACGTTGCGCTGCCGTACCAGGGGTCGCGTGGGGAGGGGGCGCTCAGCCAGGTGCATTGGCCATCGCCGATCAGGCCCGGCAGGCAGCCGCCGGCTGGGTTCTTGTTAGGGCTGACTTTGTAACGCTGGACGTCAGTGTGCTCGCGGCTGGCCTCAAGCCCCAGGCTGTAGCGGTTGGCCAGCCCGCCTGCCTCGAAGCTGCCGAACACGTCGCTCTGCAGGCTCGCGGTATCGGTGTCGGAATGGCGTGAGTTGGCACGCCGCCACACCGTGCCGTAGCGGTCGACGTTGTGCTGGCTGCCATCAGGGTTGGTGAGAATGTAGTCCTGGCCGCTGTTGCCGATGCGCAGGGTGGTGCGTGAGGTGAGGTGCTCGGTGAAGTCATGCTCGGCGGTGAGGGTGGTGAGGTCCGCGCGGGTCTTGCGAAAGTCGCGGGCTTTCAAGCCATAGAAGTTCGAGCGGTCGCCGCCATCGATGGGCCTGTCCTTCACATGGCCGGCGGCCGACCCGTATCGATAAGGGATGCCTGAGTCAGGCAACTCGTCGCTGCGCAAATGGTAGTGGCTCAGGGTCAGCCGCGTAGGCGTCCCCAGCCCGAGGCTCAACGAAGGAGCGATGCCCTGCCGGCGTTGCTCCACCGCCTGCCGGCCAGCGACGTTCTGATCGTGGCTGAGCAGGTTCAGGCGCAGGGCGGCGTGGCTTGTGAGTGGCTGGTTGAGGTCGAGGGTATAGCGCTGGGTCTGGTCTGAGCCGTAGGTCAGGCCGGCTTCGGCGAAGCGTTGCGCTTGCGGCAGCTTGCTGACCAGGTTGAGGCTGCCACCTGCCGCGCCGCGGCCGGCGAACGCGGAATTGGGCCCCTTGATCACTTCGACGCGCTCGATGTTGAACAGCTCGCGGCTCTGCCCGCCGATATCGCGCACGCCATCGACGAAGGTATCTCCCTGGGCGTCGAAGCCGCGAATGAACGGCCGGTCCCCCAGAGGGTTGCCACCCTCACCGGCACCGAAGGTGATGCCGGGAGAAAACCGTAGCGCCTCCTGCAGGGTCAATGCCGCGCTGTCACGCAGCAGCGGTTCGGTGAGCGTGGTGGTCGAGCGTGGGGTATCCAACTCGGCCGCGGTGTGTTCGGCGCCCGTGGCTGAGGCTGCCTTGTAACTGCGCGCCTCGCCGTCGATCTGGATAGTTTCGAGCTCGACGGCGGGGCCCGCCCAGGCAGGCGCAGCCAACAGGCTCATTGCACTGGCGAGTGCCAAGCAGCCGTTTCTATTTATTTCCAGGTAATTGTTTTTACGCGTTTTTTCATGTGACGCCCCAATGCGCTCGATCTGAAGGGGCGGCACTTTAAGAGTCGTCTGGGGTGTTCTCAAATGAGAATGAGTATCGAATTGTGAAGTGGGCCTTTTGCTAGCTCAGCAGGCCGGATGCCACGATTGTCGAGGGCGTTTGAGACTGACTATCATCGCCGCCCTCTCAGATGCCGGTGCCCGTTATGCTTCTCCAGATCCCGCAGTTGTTCTCTCGCCAAGAAGCGCAGCGCATCCGCCAGGCGCTGGAAAACGCCGAATGGATCGACGGCAAGGCGACTGCGGGCTATCAATCCGCGAAGGCCAAGCACAACGAGCAACTGGCCGAGGATCACCCGCTTGCCCGGGAGCTTGGCGAGGCCGTCGTGCAGCGATTGTGGGGCAACCCGTTGTTCATGGCGGCCGCGTTGCCGGCCAAGATATTCCCGCCGCTGATCAACCGCTATGGGCCGGGGCAGGGCTTCGGTACTCACATCGACAACGCCGTTCGCCAGGGGCGCGGTGGCGAGCGAATACGCACGGATCTTTCGACCACAGTGTTCTTCAGCGAGCCTGAGGGTTACGACGGGGGAGAGCTGGAGATCCAGGACACTTATGGCCCGCAGCGGATCAAACTGGCGGCCGGCGACGCAGTGCTGTACCCCGGCACGAGTTTGCACAAGGTCAACGAGGTAACGCGGGGAACGCGATACGCTGCGTTTTTCTGGACTCAGAGCCTGGTGCGGGAAGATGCCCAGCGCACCTTGCTGTTCGAGATGGACAGCGCCATCCAGGCACTGGCGTGTGAGGTGCCCGATCACCCCTCGCTGGTGCGGCTGACCGGGGCATATCACAACCTGTTGCGCCGCTGGGTGGAGGTGTAAGCCCCACCCGGCGGTTATCGGCTTACAGGTAGAACGACTTCAGCGGCGGGAAGCCGTTGAATTCCACCGCGCTGTAGCTGGTGGTGTAGGCACCGGTGGAGAACCAGTACAGGCGGTCACCGCTGGCAAGGTTCAACGGCAGGCCGTACTTGTAGTTCTCGTACATGATGTCGGCGCTGTCGCAGGTTGGGCCGGCAATCACTACTTCCTCGTCTTCACCTTTCTTCTCGGTCCATACCGGGAACTTGATCGACTCGTCGGTGGTTTCGATCAGGCCGGAGAACTTGCCCACGTCGGTGTACACCCAGCGCTCGACCGAGGTACGCGATTTGCGCGCCACCAGCACAACTTCACTGACCAGCACGCCGGCGTTGGCGATCAGCGAACGGCCAGGCTCCAGAATGATTTCCGGCAGGTCGTCACCGAAGTCTTCTTTCAGGAAGCGAATGATTTCCTGGGCGTAGGTTTCCAGGCTGTTGGTGCGCTGGATGTAGTTGGCCGGGAAGCCGCCACCCATGTTGATCATCTGCAGGGTGATGCCGTCTTCGGTCTTGAGGCGGTCGAAGATCACCTTGACCTTGGCGATGGCCGAGTCCCACACGTCGATGTCACGCTGCTGGCTGCCGACGTGGAACGACACGCCGTAGGGCACCAGGCCCAGTTGCTTGGCCAGGATCAGCAGGTCCAGGGCCATGTCGGGGTTGCAGCCGAACTTGCGCGACAGCGGCCAGTCGGCGCTGGTGGAGCCGTCGGTGAGGATGCGCACGTAGACTTTCGAACCGGGCGCAGCCTTGGCGATGTTGCGCAGGTCGGCCTCGGAGTCGGTGGCGTACAGGCGCACGCCTTTTTCGTAGAAGTAGCGCACGTCGCGCGCTTTCTTGATGGTGTTGCCGTAGCTGATGCGGTCGGGGGTGACGCCCTGGCCCATGACCTTGTCCAGCTCGTAGATCGAGGCGATGTCGAAGTTCGAGCCTTTGTCGCGCAGCAGGTCGATGATCTCGACGGCCGGGTTGGCTTTTACCGCGTAGTACACCTTGGCGAATTCGAACCCGGCGCGCAGGTCGTCGTAGGCCTGGGCGATCATCTGGGTGTCGATGACCACGAACGGGGTTTCCTGGGTGTCGGCGAACGCCTTCATGCGCTTGAAGGTGTCGGGGGCGTAGTAGTCTTCGACCTTGATCGACATGGGGTACTCCTCAGGTGGCAAACGATGAATGTAAGTGGCTGATCTGCAAGCGCCCTCCGTATCCCCACTTTGGTTCGCCTACTTCCCAAGGCATGTCGCCGAAAGCAAAAAGGCCACGCCGGGTGAGGGGGGTGACCTTGCTGTCTCGTCGTCAGTACTTGAGCCGGATGGATCGTTTCCAGCATGGACGCTCGGCGCGCACTGTAGGGCGAGAGGGGGCCAAGATCAACTAAAAATGTCGTGTTTAAATAAATTCAACGTACTGCAAAATAAATTCAACAAAGTTGCAGTTTCTTCAACTTATTTAACCGACACATATGACAGAGAGGTGTTCCCTGCTCGTGATATTCACAAGCAGGGAATTCAGGCGGCGGGGGTCAGGCGGAGGCTTGTTCAGCCGGCGACACGATACTGGTCTTCATGCCGCGCGAACGGCCCGAGCTCAGGTAGGCCGCGATCGATTCCTGGGTCACTTCACCGAGAAACACCTGTTCGGCATCGAGCACCGGCAGCCAGGCGCGGTTGAACTCGTACATGCGCGACAGCAGGATGCGCAGGTTCTCGTCATAGGCGGCGGTGGCGTTGAACTCGCGCAGGAAGTCGGCGCAGGTGCCGCTCTGGCGGTGCAGGTCGCGCCGGCGCACGTAGCCCATGGCCTTGTTGGCGGCATCGGTGACCACCACATAGCGGCGGTCGTGCTCGTCCATCAGCTCCAGCGCATCGGCCACGGTGGTCTCGGGGCTGGCCGACGGGGCGTTGTCGGCGGCGTCTTCGGCCTTGACCAACAGCAGGCGCTTGAGCGTGCTGTCCTGGCCGACGAAGTTGCTGACGAAATCGTCGACCGGGTGGGCCAGCAGGGTGTCGGGGTGGTCGAGCTGCAGCAGCTTGCCGGCGCGGAAGATGGCGATCTTGTCACCCAGCTTCAGAGCTTCGTCGATATCGTGGCTGACCATGATCACGGTCTTGTTCAATGCACGTTGCATCTCGAAGAACTCGTTCTGGATCATCTCGCGGTTGATCGGGTCGACCGCGCCGAACGGCTCGTCCATCAGCAGCAGCGGCGCTTCGGCCGCCAGGGCGCGGATTACGCCGATACGCTGTTGCTGGCCACCGGAAAGCTCACGCGGATAGCGCTGCAGGTACTGCTTGGGTTCGAGCTTGATCATGCTCATCAGCTCGCGCGCCCGTTCACGGCACTTGTCCTTGTCCCAGCCGAGCAGGCGCGGCACCACCGTGATGTTTTCCTCGATGGTCATGTTCGGGAACAGGCCGATCTGCTGGATCACGTAGCCGATCTTGCGGCGCAGGGTCACTTCGTCGAGCGAGGTGGTGTCTTCGCCATTGATCAGCACTTTGCCGGAGGAGGGCTCGATCAGGCGGTTGATCATCTTGAGCGTGGTGCTCTTGCCGCAGCCCGAAGGGCCCAGGAACACGCAGATCTCGCCCTCGTTGACCGTAAGGTTCACCGAATCGACGGCGCGCACTTCCTTGCCGTTGCTCTGGAAGGTTTTGGTGAGGTTCTGAAGTTCGATCATTTGAGCAGTCCTTTCGGGGTCAGCGAGCGTTGCAGCCATTGCAGGAGCAGGTCGGCGATGATGGCGAGCAGGCTCACCAGCACGGCACCGACGACCAGCATCGACATGTCGCTGCGGCTGATGGAGGTCAGGATAAGGACACCGAGGCCGCCGGCCCCGATGGTGGCGGCGATGGTCATCACGCCAATGTTCATCACGACGGCCGTGCGCACACCGGCCAGGATCACCGGCACCGCGATGGGCAGTTCGACCATGCGCAGGCGCTGGCCGAAGGTCATGCCGATGCCGCGCGCGGCTTCGCGGATACCGGGCTCAACGCTGGTCAGCGCCAGGTAGGTGTTGCGCAGGATCGGCAGCAGCGAGTAAAGGAACACCGCGGTGATCGCTGGCAATGGGCCCAGGCCTTGGCCGAACTTGGAGTAGAACGGCAGCAGCAGGCCGAACAGCGCAATGGAAGGGATGGTCAGCAGCACGGTGGCGCTGGCCTGCAGTGGGCCTGCCAGGACCGGGAAGCGGGTCATTACGATGCCTACCGGCACCCCGACCAGAATCGCCAAGGTCACTGCGATACCCACCAGCATCACGTGCTGGCCAGTCAGTTGCAGCACCTGGGCCCAGTCGATGTGGCTGAATGTATCGACAATGCTCATTTGGCCTCCTGCTGATTCAGTTCAGGGTGCTTGGCGAGAAAAGCCTTGGCGACCTGGGTGGGGCTGTCGTGGTCAACGTCGACGCTGGCATTGAGCTGGCGCATGGTGGCGTTATCCAGCAGCGCAGCGAGCGGTTTGAGCAGGGCAGCCAGTTCCGGGTGCGCGTCGAGGTAGTCCTTGCGCACCACCGGGGCTGCGGTGTAGTCGGGGAAGTAATGCAGGTCGTCTTCGAGCACCTTCAGGCGGAACGAATCCAGGCGGCCGTCGGTGGTGTAGACCAGCCCGGCGAATACCTGGCCGTTCTTCAGCGCCGTGTACACAAGGCCTGCATCCATCTGGCGGATGTCCCGGCGAGTGAATTTCAGGTCGTAGGTCTGGGTCAGGCCAACGAGGCCGTCAGGGCGGTTGGCGAACTCGGTGTCCAGGGCCACCACGTGGCTCTTTTTCGGTTCGTCCTTGAGCACCTGGTTGAGCTGGCTGATGGTGTTCACCTGCGGGTACTGCTGGGCGACCTTCTCGGGGAAGGCCAGGGCGTAGGTGTTGTTGAACTTGGAGGGTTCAAGCCACACCAGGCCCTCTTTGGCGTCCAGCTCCTTGACGCGCTGGTAGGTAGCGTCGCTGTCGAGCTTTTCGTTCACATGGTTGTAGGACACCAGCGAGACACCGGTGTATTCCCAGAGCATGTCCAGCTGCCCGGTTTCCTGGGCGCTGCGGGCGATGTTGCTGCCCAGCCCCGAGGTAATGCGAACGTCGTAGCCTTTGGTCTTGAGGTATTCGGCGGTGAGGGTGGCGAGCACGGTCTGCTCGGTGAATACCCTGGCGCCGATGCGCAGCACCGGTTGCGGTGCTGCCTGGGCGAGGCCGGCGCAAAGCAGCGCCAGGCCCGCCAGTAATGTGCGTGTCTTCATGTTCGGTCCTTTATCGTGGCCAGGCTCAATGCGCCGGGGCCAGCCCGCGTTCGAGCCAGGTACGGCTGGCGAAGGTCACCAGGGCGTCCAGCAGCAGTGCCAGCAATGCCGTGCAAGCGGCGCCTAGCACCAGCTGTGGCTGGTTGTTCAGGGCGATGCCGGGGAAGATCAGGCTGCCCAGGCTGTTGGCGCCGATCAGAAACGACAGGGGTGCAGTGCCCACGTTCAGCGCCAGCGCCACACGCACACCGCCGATGATGATCGGCACGGCGTTGGGCAACTCCACCTGCCAAAGCACCTGGCGCGGGGTCATGCCGATGCCCGTGGCCGCTTCCTTGAGCGAGCCCTCGACATTTTTCAGGCCCTCGTAGGTGTTGCGCACGATCGGCAGGAGGGACGCAAGGAACAAGGCGAAGATCGCAGGGCCGGCACCGATGCCGAGGATGCCCAGGGCAATGGCCAGCACGGCCAGCGGCGGCACGGTGTTACCGATGTTGAACACTTGCATGAAGCGCTCTGCTGTATGAGCGCGTTGCGGGCGGCTGAGCCAGATCCCGGCGGGCACGCCGACCAGGATGGAGGCGAGCATTGAAGCGAGCACCAGTTCCAGATGCGCTTGCAGGTAAAACCACAAATCGTCCTGGTAGTGCCGCAGTGTGTCTAGGCCGATCCATTGGATCAGCAGGGCGAGGATCACCACGATGGTCGCGGCGCCCAACAGCCCTTTTCCATAGCCTTTAGCCACAGAGGAGCTCCTGTATTTCGGTCGGCGCAGAGCGGTCGTTGGCGCTGCTCGAAGTGAGCCGCCACTGCCTTCTGCGCGAGAAGCAGCCCGTGCTGCGGAGCCTGGCGAACAGGGCGCGGCGCGGGCCATGAGCACAACCTCGTCAGGTTGAAAGTTGCCGTTTGAACGGCCCCCGACGAAAGGTCATATCGGGGGAGTGGACGTCTCCGGGGTCGGAAAGGTTCCCATAAAAGACGGCACTTGGCCACCTTCTATCACCCTCAGTCACTTTCCCAAGCCGTCGTCGCGCTTGAGAAAATGCCACCGCTGAAGGCCTCTGGATCAGTATCTGCACGCCGTTGAAAACATTTGAAGCTGTTACTCGGTAGCGTTTTTTTAGTGCGTGAAGAAAATTAGGTCACTTGAACAATATTCTTTAAAGGTATATTTCGTGACCTGGATTGTGAGGTTCGACGATGAGTTCGAACAGGAATTCTTTGAATTGCCCGAATGTGTCCAGGACGAGCTGCTGGCCCGCCTCGGGCACCTTGAAAGGGAAGGGCCGCTATTGGGGCGCTCCTACGTTGACACGCTCAACGCCTCTGGCTTTGCACGCATGAAGGAGTTGCGCTCTACGGCAGCTCAGAGCGCATGGCGTGTCGCATTCGCTTTCGACCCGCAGCGTACCGCGATCATTTTGGTGGCTGGAACCAAGTCAGGTATCAGTCAGACCCGTTTCTATCGGTGGCTGATCGAAGTTGCCGACCGGCGATGGATCCGCCACATCGAAGGTCTACAGGAGGCCAATAATGGGAAGGACACTTGATGAAATCACCCACACCCTTCCGTCAGCCCGACGAAAGAAGATTGAGCAGCGCACCGAGCAATTGATTCACGAGCATGCCTCATTGCAGCAACTGCGTAACGAACTCGGCCTGACTCAGGAAGTGCTTGCACAGCTGTTGGGTATGCAACAGGCGAGCGTGTCACGGCTTGAAAAACGTACCGATATGCTGATTTCGACACTACGAGGCTATATCGAGGCTATGGGAGGGACACTGGATCTGGTTGCAAGGTTGCCTGGCAAGGAGCCGGTGCTCGTTCAGGGGATCGCTGATCTCAAGACGGAGCGCTGACGGCGCTCCCCTATATACGCTACAATCCCCGCCCTTTTTCACCGTCACCCCGGGCACCCTTCATGACCCAACAGGCCGCTGAAGTCGCGAAGCGCCGTACCTTCGCCATTATTTCCCACCCCGATGCGGGTAAAACCACCATCACCGAAAAACTGTTGCTGATGGGCAAGGCCATTGCGGTGGCCGGGACGGTGAAGTCGCGCAAATCCGACCGCCATGCCACCAGTGACTGGATGGAAATGGAGAAGCAGCGCGGCATTTCCATCACCACCTCGGTGATGCAGTTCCCCTACCGCGAGCACATGGTCAACCTGCTCGACACCCCCGGCCACGAAGACTTCTCCGAAGACACCTACCGCACCCTCACAGCGGTGGACTCGGCGTTGATGGTGCTCGACGGCGGTAAAGGCGTCGAGCCGCGTACCATCGCGCTGATGGACGTGTGCCGCCTGCGTGACACGCCCATCGTGAGCTTCATCAACAAGCTCGACCGCGACATCCGCGACCCCGTCGAGTTGCTCGATGAAATCGAAGCGGTGCTCAAGATCAAGGCCGCGCCGATCACCTGGCCGATCGGCTGCTACCGCGACTTCAAGGGCGTTTACCACCTGGCGGGCGACTACATCGTGGTCTACACCCCCGGCCACGGCCATGAGCGCACCGAGGCCAAGATCATTCAGGGCCTGGATTCGGCCGAGGCGCGGGAGTATCTGGGCGACGACTATGCAAGCTTCGTCGATCAGCTGGAGCTGGTGCAGGTCGCTTGCCACCCGTTCGATGCCGATGAATTCATGCGCGGCGAGATCACCCCGGTGTTCTTCGGCACGGCACTGGGCAACTTCGGCGTAGACCACGTGCTCGACGCAGTCGTCGACTGGGCGCCGCGCCCGCTGGCCCGTGAAGCCCGCGAGCGCACCGTGCAGCCGGTAGAAGAGAAGTTCTCAGGCTTCATCTTCAAGATCCAGGCGAACATGGACCCCAAGCACCGCGACCGCATCGCGTTCATGCGCATCTGCTCGGGCAAGTACGACAAAGGCATGAAGATGCGCCATGTGCGCCTGGGCAAGGACCTGCGCATCGGCGATGCGCTGACCTTCTTCTCCTCCGAGCGTGAACAGCTCGAAGAAGCCTGGGCCGGCGACATCATCGGCCTGCACAACCACGGCACCATCCAGATCGGCGACACCTTCAGCGAAGGCGAGGCGCTGGGCTTCACCGGCATCCCGCACTTCGCCCCGGAGCTGTTCCGCCGCGTGCGCCTGAAAGACCCGCTCAAGTCCAAGCAACTGCGCCAGGGCCTGCAGCAGCTGGCCGAAGAGGGCGCCACCCAGGTATTTTTCCCGCAGCGCAGCAACGACATCATCCTCGGTGCCGTAGGCGTGCTGCAGTTCGATGTGGTCGCCAGCCGGTTGAAGGAAGAGTACAAGGTCGAGTGCGTTTACGAGCCGATCACCGTGTGGTCCGCCCGCTGGATCGAGTGCGCCGACAAGAAGAAGCTCGAAGACTTCGAGACCAAAGCCATGGAAAACCTGGCCGTCGATGGCGGCGGGCACCTGACCTACCTGGCGCCGACCCGCGTGAACCTATCGGTCATGGAAGAACGCTGGCCGGATGTGACCTTCCGCGCGACGCGCGAGCACCATTAGGAGCTTCAAGCTTCAAGCTTCAAGCTTCAAGCTTCAAGCTTCAAGCTTCAAGCTTCAAGTAAAAGCGGGGTCCTCAATACTGCGAAGGCCCGCTTTTGCTCTTGCTTGTAGCTTGTAGCTTGTAGCTTGTAGCTAGCAACTTCTATATGAATTGTTCGGCATAGTGGCAAGCCACCTGCCGCGTGCCCACCTGCCTGAACACCGGCTCCTCAGCCGAACACCGCTCGGTCGCATACGGGCAGCGCTTGTGGAAGGCGCAGCCTGACGGCGGGTTGAGCGGGTTGGGCAGTTCGCCGGCGATCTTGATCTTGGGCTTGTCCGGGTCGGGCTTCAGGGTCGGGGTGGCCGAGAGCAGCGCGCGGGTGTAGGGGTGCAGCGGGTTGGCGTAGATGTCTTCCTTGGGCCCCATTTCCGCCGGGCGGCCGAGGTACATCACCAGCACGTCGTCGGCTACGTGGCGCACCGCGGCCAGGTTGTGGGAAATGAACACATAGCCGGTCTGGTACTGCTGCTGCAGGTCCATGAACAGGTTCAGCACCTGCGCCTGGATCGACACATCCAGCGCCGAGGTGGGTTCATCGGCCACCAGTACCTTCGGTTGCAGCATCATCGCCCGGGCCAGCGCGATGCGCTGGCGCTGGCCGCCGGAGAACATGTGCGGGTAGCGGTGGTAATGCTCTGGGCGCAGGCCCACCTGTTGCATCATCGCCTGCACTTTTCCCGGCGCTCGGTGCGCGAGAGGCTGGTGTTGATCAGCAGCGGCTCGGCCAACTGATCGCCGACCTTCTGCCGCGGGTTAAGCGAAGCGTAAGGGCTCTGGAACACCATCTGCACCTCACGGCGCAGTTGCTTGCGCTCGGACTTGCTGGCGCCGGCGACCTCGGTACCGGCAATCTGCAACGAGCCGGCGGAGAGTTCTTCGATCAGCGTGAGCGCACGCGCCAGTGTGGATTTGCCACAGCCTGACTCGCCCACCACCGCCAGGGTTTTGCCGGCGTGCAATTCGAATGAAACGCCGTTGAGCGCCCTCACCAGAGCATGGGGCTTGAACAGCCCTCGGGAGACTTCGTAGTGGCGCGTCAGATTACGCGCGCTGAGAACGACGCTCATCACGCCACCTCCTGGTTAAGCGGATAGAAGCAACGGGCCAGGCTCTGGCGTTTAGGGTCCAGCGCCGGGCGCTGGGTGTGGCAATCAGGCTGAGCGTAGGGGCAGCGCGGCGACAGCAGGCAGCCTTGCGGGCGGTCGTAGCGGCCCGGCACCATGCCCGGCAACGTGGCCAGGCGCTCGGCATCGTTGCTGTGCTCGGGGATCGCTGCCAGCAGCGCTTCGCTGTAAGGGTGCGCCGGCTCATCGAACAGCTGCGGCACATGGCCCAGCTCCACCGCCTGGCCTGCATACATCACGCACACGCGCTGGGCGGTTTCGGCCACCACGGCCAGGTCGTGGGTGATCAGGATCAGGGTCATGCCCTGTTCCTTCTGCAGGTTCAGCAACAGCTCCATGATCTGCGCCTGGATGGTCACGTCCAGTGCCGTGGTCGGTTCGTCGGCGATCAACAGCTTGGGCTCGGCAGCAATGGCCATGGCAATCGCCACGCGTTGGCTCATGCCCCCGGAGAGTTGGTGCGGGTAAGCGTCGAGCCGGCTTTCCGGGGCCGGGATCTCGACCTTCTTCAGCAACTCCAGTGCGCGCTGGCGAGCGGCCTTGCCCTTGAGGCCAAGGTGCGCGTGCAGCACTTCTTCGATCTGGTAACCCACGGTGTAGCTGGGGTTCAGGGCCGTCATCGGGTCCTGGAACACCATGGCCAGGTCCTTGCCGACGACGCGGCGGCGCTGGCGCTTGCTCAGGCGCTGCATGTCGTTGCCGTCGAAGTTCACCGAGTCGGCAGTGATGATGCCGGGGGCGTCGATCAGGCCCATCAGCGCCATCATGGTGACCGATTTGCCCGAGCCGGATTCGCCAACGATGGCCAGCACTTCACCCCGCTCCACGGACAGGTTCAGGCCGTCTACCACCGGGACCGCGTTCTTGTCACCGAAACGCACGCTGAGGTTCTTGATTTCCAGTAATGCCATGGTCGTTCTCCTCAGAGCGCGTTCTTGAGTTTCGGGTCCAGCGCATCGCGCAGGCCATCACCCATCAGGTTGATCGCCAGCACGCTGAGCAGGATGGTCAGGCCAGGCAGGCTCACCACCCACCAGGCACGCTCGATGTAGTCGCGGGCCGAAGCCAGCATGGTGCCCCACTCCGGCGTCGGCGGTTGCACGCCAAGGCCCAGGAAGCCCAGCGCTGCGGCGTCGAGGATTGCCGAGGAGAAGCTCAAGGACGCCTGCACGATCAGCGGCGCCATGCAGTTGGGCAGTACGGTGATGAACATCAGCCGTGGCAGGCTCGCACCGGCCAGCCGTGCGGCGGTCACGTAGTCACGGTGCAGCTCGCCCATGACTGCCGCGCGGGTCAGGCGCACGTAGGAGGGCAGCGAAACGACCGCAATGGCGATCACGGTATTGATCAGGCCTGGGCCAAGGATGGCGACGATCGCCACAGCCAGCAGCAACGAGGGCAGGGCCAGCATCACGTCCATAAGGCGCGTGATCGCCGGGCCCATCAGGCGCGGGAAGAAACCCGCCAGCAGGCCCAGCAGGATGCCCGGAATCAGCGACATCACCACCGACGACAGGCCGATCAGCAGCGACAGCCGCGCCCCATGAATCAACCGGGAGAGCAGGTCGCGGCCCAACTCATCGGTGCCCAGCAGGTAGGTGAATTGCCCGCCCTCAAGCCAAGACGGCGGCGTGAGCAGGGCGTCGCGGAATTGCTCGCTGGGGTCGTGCGGCGCGACCCAGGGCGCGAACAGCGCGCAGAAAACGATCAGCACGATGAACGCAAGGCCGGCGACGGCGCCTTTGTTGCGTGAGAAAGCTTGCCAGAATTCCTTCAGCGGCGAAGGGTAGAGCAGGCTTTGGTCCAGCGCGGTGGCCGGGGTTTGAGTTTTCATGTCAGGGCCCTCAGCGCTGATGACGGATGCGTGGGTTGGCCAGGCCGTAGAGAATGTCCACGAAGAAGTTGACCAGGATCACCAGGCAGGCGATCAGCAGGATGCCGTTCTGCACCACGGGATAGTCGCGGGCGCCGATGGCCTCGATCAGCCACTTGCCGATGCCCGGCCAGGAAAAGATCGTTTCGGTCAGCACAGCACCGGCGAGCAGGGTGCCCACTTGCAGGCCGAACACGGTAAGCACCGGGATCAGCGCGTTGCGCAGGCCGTGGATGAACACCACGCGCGTGGGCGAGAGGCCCTTGGCCCGCGCGGTACGGATGTAATCCTCGCGCAGCACTTCCAGCATCGAGGAGCGCGTCATGCGTGCGATCACCGCCAGTGGAATGGTGCCCAGCACGATCGACGGCAGGATCAGGTGCTTGAGCGCGTCCAGCCAGGCGCCTTCGTCTTCGCTGTAGAGCGTGTCGATGAGCATGAAGCCGGTGTGCGGCTGGATGTCGTAGAGCAGGTCGATGCGCCCGGAGACCGGCGTCCAGCCCAGGCTCACCGAAAAGAACATGATCAGGATCAGGCCCCACCAGAAGATCGGCATCGAATAACCCGCCAGGGAAATGCCCATCACGCCATGGTCGAACAGCGAGCCGCGCTTGAGCGCGGCGATCACCCCTGCCAGCAGGCCGAACACCCCGGCGAACAGCAGCGCCGCCAAGGACAGCTCAAGCGTTGCCGGGAACAGGTTGAGGAACTCGTGCCACACGCTGGTGCGAGTGCGCAGCGACTCCCCCAGGTTGCCGTGGGCGAGCTGGCCGATGTAGTCGAAATACTGCAAGTACAACGGCTTGTTCAGCCCCAGCCGTTCCATGGCCTGGGCGTGCATTTCGGGATCGACGCGCCGCTCGCCCATCATCACTTCCACCGGGTCTCCGGGGATCATGCGAATCAGTGCGAACGTCAGCAGGGTGATGCCGAAGAAGGTGGGGATCAACATCCCCACTCGGCGGGCAATGAAGCTAAACATGGTTCAGGCTACCTCATCAGCGCCCGGTCCCACGTGCACGTAACGTGGGCCGGGCGATCATTTACTTCACCTGGGTGGTGGCGAAGTTGTTATTGGTCAAAGGGCTGATGGTGTAGCCCTCGACGTTCTTGCGCATGGCCACGAACAGCTTGGGGTACGCCAGGCTCAGCCACGGTTGTTGCTGGTTGAAGATCACTTGCGCTTGCTCATAGAGCGCAGCGCGTTTGCCAGGGTCGGTTTCGGCGCGGGCCTGATTGATCAGGTCGTCGAAGCCCTTGTCGCACCAGCGCGCGGCGTTTTCGCCACTGCGCGCCGCATCGCAGCTCAGGTTGGGGCTGAGGAAATTGTCCGGGTCGCCGTTGTCGCCGGCCCAGCCATAGAAGGCCAGGTCGTGCTGGCCCAGCTTGATGGCCTTGACCATCTCCCCCATTCCATGGTGCGAATGTCGGCTTTGAGGCCAACCTTGGCCAGGTCCGCCTGCAACAGCTGCGACGACAGCCCCGGGTTGGGGTTGGTAGGGCCGCCGCCGTTGCGGGTGAATACGGTGAACGTGGTGCCTTCCGGTACGCCGGCCTCACGCAGCAGGGCGCGTGCCTTGTCCGGGTCATGGGGCAGGTCTTTGACCTGCTGGTTGAAGCCCAGCAGGGTCGAGGGGTATGGGCCTGTGCCTGCCACCGCATTACCGTCGCCGAACAGTGTGCGAACCAGGTTCGGTTTGTCCAGTGCCATCTGGATCGCCTGGCGCACCCGCACGTCCTTGAGCCACTTGTGCTCGGTGTTCATCGCCACGTAGCTGACCAGCAGGGCCTCTTTGTCCTGCACTTGCAGCGCCGGGTCGGCCTTGATGGCGTTGATGTCGTCAGGTTTGGGATAGACCATCACCTGGCACTCGTTGGCACGCAGCTTCTGCAGGCGAGTGTTGGAGTCCACGGTAATCGCAAATACCAATGGATCAGCGTGCGGTTTGCCGGCGAAGTAATCCGGGTTGGCGCGGAAACGCACTTGAGCGTCCTTGGCATAGCGGCTGAAAATGAACGGGCCGGTGCCGATGGGCTGGGCGTTGAGTTTTTCCGGGGTGCCGGCCTTGAGCAACTGGGCGGCGTATTCGGCTGAATAGATAGAGGTGAAGCCCATTGCCATGTCGCGCAGGAAGGGCGCTTCAGGGCGGGTCAGGTAAAAGGTGACGGTCATGTCATCGACCTTCTCGACGCGTTCGAGCAGGTCCTTGAAGCCCATGGCTTCGAAATACGGATAGCCCATCGGGGCCAGTGCATGCCAAGGGTGCTTGGGGTCCAGCTGGCGCTGGAAGCTGAACAGCACGTCGTCGGCAGTCATGGTGCGCGTGGGTTTGAAGTATTCGGTGGTGTGGAACTTCACCCCGGGCCGCAGGTGAAAGGTATAGCGCTTGCCGTCTTCGCTGATGTCCAGCGTTCGGCCAATGAAGGCACGATATCGGTGGTGCCGGGCTTGAACGTCACCAGGCGGTTGAACACGGTTTCGGCGGAAGCATCGGCGGTGGTGGCCGCGGTGTATTGGACGATGTCGAAACCTTCCGGGCTGGCTTCGGTGCACACCACCAAAGGCTTGGCGGCGGCCGTAGCGCAGAGGCCGAACAGCGTCGCGGCAAGTGCGGCGCGCAGTGCTTGCGGGTTCATGATAGGCCCTCTTCTGGCAAACAACGGGTGTGGCCACCGCAGTTAGGACAACGGCGGTGGCCTCGGGGTTTACAGGATGTTGAACGGCACGGTGGTCACCAGGCGCAGCTCGTTGAGGCTGCCATCGGCCTGGTTGGCCGAAGCGCGGTGCGCGGTGTAGGTGGCGCGCAGGCTGGAGCCCTTCAGGGCGCCGCTTTGCAGGGTATAGGCGGTGCCGAAGCCGTATTCGTAGTGGGTCTCGCCATCGAGGTTGCGCACGTCATAGCCGTTGCCGGTGTAGTGCGTGCCGTCGATGCCCCAGCCACGTGCGGTGTACACGTTGAACTTCAACCCGGGAATGCCGTAGTCGGCCATGTTCAGCAGGTAGCCGAACTGGAGGGATTTCTCGTTCGGGCCGTTGAAGTCCGACAGCAGCGAGTTGGCCAGGAAGATGCCGTTGGTTTCGTGCAGGTAGTCGAAGTACTCGTTACCGTCGACCTGTTGCCAGCCAACCATCACGCTGTGCGCGCCGTGGGTAAGGGTGAATGCCAGGCTGTAGGTGTTGTTGTCGATCGCACCGAGCTTGGCCGAGCCTTCGTCGCGGGTCTTGTAGTAGTTGAGCGCAGTGTTGAGTGCCAGCGAGTTCGGGTCGCCCAGGTCGTGGGTGAGGCCGAAGTAGTACTGGTTCCAGAAGTCTTTGACCTGGGTTGCGTAGAAGCTGGTTTCCAGGCTTTCCAGCGGCTTGTAGACCACCCCTGCGGTGCTGGCGTGGTCGGCGGACACCGCCCGGTTGCCGTATTCGGACACAAACCGGGTCAGGCTCTGCTCGGTACGCGGCGACACACGGTCGAAGGTGCCGGCATCGAAGCTCAGGTTGTTGAACTCGGCGCTGTGCACCGCCAAGCCTTCAAAGCTGGAAGGCAGGGCGCGGTTACCGATGGTGGCGATCATCGGCGTGTTCAGGTTCTGCCGGCCGGCGGTGAAGGTTGTGTTGGACACCCGTGCTTGCAGGTTGGCCAGGCCCAGCTTGCTCCACTGGCCTACGGCATCCCCGTCTGCGTGGGTCAGGGTGCGGTTGCCGCCGCCGGCGATGCGGTCGTGATTCTGCTGCAGGGCGATTTCGTTGTAGGCCGCTACTTGCGCCGCGAGCCCGACGGTGCCCTGGGTGAAGCCGGAGGTGTAGTTGACGATGGTGCCTTGCGTCCAGGTTTCGCGCAGGCTGGTGGATTCACGAGTGCCGTCGCTCTTCTGGATCGAGAAACGCGTGTCGCGCTTGGTGCGCTCCTGGGCGAAGAAGTTCTTGGTCGAGCCGCTCAGCGACTGGCCGGCGACGAAGCCGGTGGCTTCGGCCTGGGCGCTGCTGCTCTTGAGCTGGGTGGGAACGAACGCCTGGCTGGTGGTATCGGCCAGGGCCGCGCCGCTGGTGCTGGCAATGGCCAGCGCCAGGAGCGTGCGGGTGTGGATCTGCATGGTGTGTTGCTCCTTTTTCTTTCTCGTTGTGTTCCGGCGTGTGCGCGCCGGGTGCTGCGCCCCGTTGTGCGACGGGGCTGTTTTTCGGGTAAAGCGCGCCCGCAGGGCTCTGAGGCTCTGTCGAGAGTTCGATGCGCGAACAGGGCTGCGCCGGGGCGCCCCCGTGAGGGGCGCCCGGTCAGTCGATCAACGTTTCGGGAGGGTTCAGTCCTTGATGCCGACGCCGTAGAAGGAGTTCAGGCCCAGGGGGCTGATCTTGAAGCCTTCGACCTTGTCACTCATCGGCTGATAGACCGTGGAGTGGGCGATGGGGGTATAGGGGACCTGTTGCTTGAGCAGCTGCTGGGCCTTCTCGTAAAGCGGGATGCGGTCGGCCTGTTTGGGCGTGGCCTTGGCGGCCTTGATCAGCTTGTCGTAGTCCTGGTTGCAGAACTTGGCGAAGTTGTTGCCGTTGACCGCGTCGCAGCCGAACAGGGTGCCCAGCCAGTTGTCCGGGTCACCGTTGTCGCCGCTCCAGCCAATCAGCATGGCGTCGGTTTCGCCGGCCTTGGCGCGTTTGATGTACTCGCCCCATTCGTAGCTGACGATGCGCGCATTGATCCCGATCTTTTTCCAATCCGATTGCAACATCTCGGCCATCAGGCGCGCATTCGGGTTGTAGGGGCGCTGCACCGGCATGGCCCATAGCTGGATTTCGGTGCCTTCCTTCACGCCGGCTTCCTTGAGCAGAGCCTTGGCTTTTTCAGGGTCGAAGGGGGCGTCCTTGATGGATTTGTCGTAAGACCACTGAGTCGGCGGCATGGCGTTGACTGCCAGCTGGCCGGCGCCCTGATAAACAGCCTCGATGATGCGTTTCTTGTCGACCGCCATGTCCAGCGCCTGGCGGACGCGCACGTCATCGAGCGGCTTGTGGGTGACGTTGTAGGAGATGTAGCCCAGGTTGAAGCCCGGCTGGTTGGGCATCAGCAGGTTCTTGTCGGCTTCCAGCGGCTTGATGTCGGCCGGGCGCGGGTAAGCGGTGACCTGGCACTCGTTGCGCTTGAGTTTCTGCGCACGTACGGAGGCGTCGGTGGTGATGGCGAAGATCAGATTGTCGATCTTCACGTCCGACGGGTTCCAGTAGTCCTTGTTGCCCTTGTAGCGGATCTGCGCGTCTTTCTGGTAGCGGCCGAACACGAATGGGCCGGTGCCGATCGGTTGCTGGTTGATCAGCTCTGGTTTGCCTTCCTTGAGCAGCTTGTCGGCGTATTCGGCGGACTGGATCGAGGCGAAGCTCATCGCCAGGTTCTGGATGAAGGCCGCGTCCACAGTGCCCAGCTGGAAGCGCACAGTGTGGTCGTCGACTTTCTCGACCTTCTTGATGTTGTCGTTCATCCCCATGTCGGTGAAGTAGGGGAACTCGGTGGGGTATGCCTTGCGAAACGGCATGTTCGGGTCGAGCATGCGGTTGAAGGTGAACAGCACATCGTCCGCGTTGAATTCGCGGGTGGGCTTGAAGTAGTCGGTGGTGTGGAATTTCACGCCTTCACGCAGATGGAAGGTGTAAGTCAGGCCGTCATCGGAGACGTCCCAACTGCTGGCAAGGCCAGGAATCACAGTGGTGCCGCCGCGCTCGAACTGCGTCAGGCGGTTGAAGACGGTCTCGGCCGAGGCGTCAAAGTCGGTGCCGGTGGTGTACTGGCCAGGGTCGAAGCCGGCAGGGCTGCCCTCCGAACAGTAAACCAGGTTGGAAGCGGCTTGTGCCAAGGGGGAGAGGGCGAGCAAACCAGCACTTACGACAAACGGAATCACAGCAGCTTTGAGCATGGTGGCCTCATTGTTATCTTCTTCGTGAGAGGGCGGCCTTGTGAGCGCCCCTCCGATACTTATGCAGGCGCCATACCCGGTGCAACGTTGCGATGTAAGACTTTTCGCAAATTGTTGTACGTGAGTACTAGAATGTCGCATCGATGTAATTTGTAACGGTCTGCGGAAGGCGCCCCTGTTCGTTTTCGAACATTGATGCACAGTCTAGGTGCGGGCGCCCCCCGATGGTGCCGATTGTCGTCTCGGCACCGCCGGTCGTCCGTCAGGGCATTTGCACTTCGATGACGCCAGTTGCGTTGATCTGCACCTCGGTGGTGCCTGCTTCCACTTCCGGTGTGACCGGCGCACTGTCAGCGCGCGCGGCTTTCATCATCATCGGCGCCGGGGCCACCGGGAAACGGATCTGCCCGTCGCTGTTGAGGTCCAGGCTGACCACGCGGTAACCCGTGCCGCCCATCGCTTGTGCCACATGCTGTGCGCGGGCCTTGAAGTCGGCCACGGCTTCCTTGAGCAAGGCGTCTTCGTTTTCCTTGCGCGTGGCATGCGCTATATCGAAGCTCATGCCGCCAAGCTTCAATGTCTGCTGCAATTCACCGGTCAGTTTCGACAGCGCGGGGAAGTCCTGGCTTTCAAGGCGCAGCTCGGCGCGTTCGCGCCAGGCGGTGATCTTCTGGCCCTTGTCGTCGTATACGGGATAGCTCTGGCGAGTGCCGACGCGTACGGTCACGCCTTCCACGGCCCGCGCCTGTGCCAGGGCTTTGTTCAATGTTTCGCTGATACCCTTGGCCAGTTGGGCTGGGTCGCGGCCTTGATCTTCGGTGTAGAGCGTCACGTTCATCAGGTCGCGCGGCACCTCGCGGGTGGCCTCAGCACGCAGCGAGACCTGGTTGTAATTCAGCGCCTCGGCGCCCGCCAGGGGCGAGAGAAGAAGGCCTGCCGCCAACAGCAGGGCGGGGCGGTAACGGTGCATCAGCATCTGAAACTCCTTGTTCTGGAAATACCGGTGAGCGTAACTGTGGTGCTTTGCCGCAGATTTGTCAGCCTCTGGCTGGCATTCGGGTATACTTGCCGCTTCCCTTTGACAGCCTGGAGCGCGCATGTTCGCGGCCTTGCCACCGTTGTCCGCCAGCCGCCAGAACCTCTGGCGGCTCACCCTCGTACGCATCCTGGTGCTGGCCGCGCAGGCAGGCTCGGTGGGGTTCGCCTGGCTCACACATCTGTTGCCACTGCCCTGGCTTGCGCTGGTGATCACCCTCGCGTTCTCTGCGGTGCTGTGCGCCTTGACCGCAGCGCGCCTGCGCCTGCCGCTGCCGGTCACCGAGTTCGAATACGCCGTGCAGCTGGGCTGCGACCTGCTGATCCACAGCGTGCTGCTGTATTACTCCGGCGGTTCGACCAACCCGTTCGTGTCCTACTACCTGGTGCCGCTGACGATCGCCGCGGTCACGCTGCCTTGGGTGTATTCGCTGGCGCTGTCGGGGCTGGCGCTGGTCAGCTACACCTTTCTGCTGCTGCGCTTCTACCCGCTGGAAACCTACCCGGTGGCGCGCGAGAACATGCAGGTCTACGGCATGTGGATGAGCATCGCGCTCGCCGCCGGCGTTATCACCTTTTTCGCCGCGCGCATGGCCGAGGAGCTGCGGCGCCAGGAACAGTGGCGAGCGCAACGCCGCGAGGAGGGCCTGCGAGATCAGCAACTGCTGGCCGTGGCCACCGAGGCCGCCGGTGCAGCCCATGAACTGGGCACGCCCTTGGCGACCATGAGCGTGCTGCTCAAGGAAATGCGCCAGGAACACAGTGATGCAGCCCTGCAGGAGGATCTGGCGCTGCTCCAGCAACAGGTGCAGCAATGCAAACATACCCTGCAGCAGCTGGTGCGCGCCGCTGAAGCCAACCGCCGCCTGGATGTCATGCCAAGGCCTGTCAAGGCGTGGCTGGACGAAACCTGCGATCGCTGGCACCTGATGCGCCCGAGGTGACCTACCGCCTCGAGGTTCAGAGCGCTGGCCCGGTGCCTGAGATCGCGCCGCCACCGGACCTCACCCAGGCGCTGCTCAACCTGCTCAACAACGCCGCCGACGCCTGCCCGGACGACCTGCTCGCCACCCTGGACTGGGACGATGAAAACATCTTCATCCGAATTCGCGACCACGGCGCGGGTGTGCCCCTAGCTATTGCCGAGCAAATCGGCAAACCTTTCTTCACGACCAAGGGCAAAGGCTTCGGCCTTGGCCTTTTCCTGAGCAAGGCCAGCGTTACCCGCGCCGGCGGCTCGGTCAAACTCTACAGCCACGAGCAGGGCGGCACGCTGACCGAACTGCGCCTGCCCGTGCAGCCTCAGGAGGCCTGAATGACAGACGAAAACCCGCACGCCGAAGGCGAGGACCTGCCGCACTTGCTGCTGGTCGACGACGACACCACCTTCACCCGGGTGATGGCCCGCGCCATGGCCCGCCGCGGCTTGCGCGTGAGCACCGCCAGCTCCGCCGAGGAAGGCCTGGCACTGGCCCAGCAGGACCTGCCCGACTACGCCGCGCTCGACCTGAAAATGGAAGGCGACTCGGGGCTTGTGCTGTTGCCCAAGCTGTTGGCGCTGGACCCTGAAATGCGCGTGGTGCTGCTCACCGGCTATTCGAGCATCGCCACCGCCGTCGAGGCGATCAAGCGGGGGGCACGCAACTACCTGTGCAAGCCGGCTGACGCCGACGACGTGCTGGCGGCGTTGATGTCCGACCACGCCGACCTCGATACGTTGGTGCCCGACAACCCTATGTCGGTCGACCGCCTGCAGTGGGAGCACATCCAGCGCGTGCTGGGTGAGCACGAGGGCAACATCTCCGCCACCGCACGCGCCCTGGGCATGCACCGGCGCACCCTGCAACGCAAACTGCAGAAGCGGCCAGTACGCCGCTGATTCCTACCTGCCGCCAGCGCCGCCCAGGGCAGGGCGGCACTGGCTCGGCCTGCGAGCCTGAACATGACATCGAACACCGATAATGCAGTGGGCCTGCGTATGCCCGCCGGAAACTTCCTCAAGCGCGTATGGCGCCTTGCCGTGCCGTACTGGCGCAGCGAGGAAAAGGCCAAGGCCTGGACCTTGCTCATCGCCGTACTGGGCCTTTCGCTGTTCAGCGTGGCCGTTTCGGTATGGTTCAACGGCTGGTACCGCGACTTCTACAACGCTCTGGAGAAGAAAGACTTCAGCGCCTTCGGTACGCTGATCGCGCACTTTACGGTCATCGCGATGGTCGCGATCTTCGCTGCGGTCTACCGGCTCTACCTGACGCAGATGCTCACCATCCATTGGCGCCGCTGGCTCACCGAGCAGCATTTTGCCCGCTGGCTGGGGCACAAGAACTACTACCAGCTCGAAACCGCGACCTACCTGGACAACCCCGACCAGCGCATCAGCGAAGACATCAACAGCTTCACCAGCGACACCCTGACCCTGGGCCTGGGGTTCGTCAGAACCGTGGTTAGCCTGGTGTCGTTCTCTGTGATCCTGTGGGGCGTGTCGGGCAGTGCCGAGGTCGCCGGTATCGAGATCCCCGGCTACATGTTCTGGGTGGCACTGGTGTACGCGGTGGTGGGCAGTTGGCTCACGCACATCATCGGCCGCCGCCTGATCCCGCTGTCGAACCTGCAACAGCGCTATGAGGCGAACCTGCGGTTTTCGATGGTGCGCATCCGCGAAAACGCCGAGAGCATTGCGCTCTACAACGGCGAGCCGAACGAGCACCGCCGTTTGAGCGCTCGCTTCGGCGCAGTGTGGGAAAACTTCTGGCAGACCATGCGCGTGCAGAAGCGCCTGACCTACTTCACCTCCGGTTACGACCAGTTGGCGGTGATCCTGCCGCTGGCGCTGGCGGCGCCGCGCTATTTCGCCGGCAAGATCGAGCTGGGCGAGCTGATGCAGATCAGCTCGGCCTTCAGCAATGTGCAGGAGAGCATGAGCTGGTTCATCTCGGCATACACCTCGCTTGCCGGCTGGCGCGCGACCTGTGACCGTTTGCTGGGCTTTCGTGACGACATGGCCGCCAACGAGGCGCGCCCGCAAGCCATCGAAGTGGTGGAGCAGGGCAGCGCGCTGGCGCTGGACAACGTGGCGCTGGACCTGGCCGATGGCCGCAAGCTGGTCAGCGGCGCTTCGCTGCAACTGGCGCCCGGTGAGCGGCTGATGCTCAGTGGCCAGTCCGGCAGTGGCAAGAGTTCGTTGCTGCGGGCCATGGGCAAGCTTTGGCCCAGTGGAGCAGGGCGAATTGTGCTGCCGGGCGAGCGCTACCTGTTCCTTCCGCAAAAGCCCTACCTGCCGATTGGCCCACTTCGTGAAGCCCTCAGTTACCCGGAACCGGCCAGCGCATACGACGACGAGGCCTTCACCGAGGCACTGCGCAGTTGCCGGCTCGGTCATCTGGTCGGCCGGCTGGACGCCAGCGAGCATTGGCAGCGCCTGCTCTCACCGGGTGAACAGCAACGCCTGGCCTTCGCCCGAGCGCTGCTGTACCGGCCGCGCTGGCTGTTCATGGACGAAGCCACTGCGGCGATGGACGAAGAAGACGAGGCGCGGCTGTACGGCCTGCTGATCGAGCGTTTGCCCGGCGTCGGGATCGTAAGCGTCGGCCACCGCAGCACGCTCAAGCCCTTCCACCCTCGGCTTATGGCGATCCGCGAGGGCCAGCTGCTGGCGCAATGAGGCATGCCCGGGCCTATGGGATGCGCTATGATGCCGCCTGATCATTGGCCCGAGTTCGATGCACGTCATGGATAATCAGAGCGCACTTCCACGCGCCCGCAAAAAGCCCCGCAGCCTGGCCCAGGAGCTGGTCGCCGTGCTCTCCGAGCGCATTCGCAGCGGCCAGCTCAAGCGCGGCGACAAGTTGCCCACCGAGTCCGCCATCATGGAAGAGCAGGGCGTGAGCCGTACCGTGGTGCGTGAGGCCATTTCGCGCCTGCAGGCCGCAGGACAGGTCGAAACCCGCCACGGCATCGGCACGTTCGTACTCGACACCCCCAGCCCGAGCGGCTTTCGCATCGACCCGGCTACCATCGTTACCCTGCGTGACGTGCTCGCAGTGCTCGAACTGCGCATCAGCCTTGAGGTCGAGTCGGCAGGCCTTGCTGCCACCCGCCGCACGCCCGAGCAACTGGCGCAGATCCGCGAAGCGCTCGACGCGCTCAACGAGGGCGCCGCGCATTCGCTCGATGCGGTCTCCTCGGATTTCCAGTTCCATCTGCGCATCGCGCTGGCCACTGGCAACCGCTACTTCACCGACATCATGACCCACCTGGGCACCAGCATCATTCCGCGTACGCGCTTGAACTCCGCACGCCTGGCCCATGATGACCAGCAACACTACATGACCCGCCTGAGCCGCGAGCACGAAGAGATCTTCGACGCCATTGCCCGCCAGGACGCCGACGCTGCGCGCGCCGCGATGCGCTTGCACCTGACCAACAGCCGCGAGCGGCTGCGGCAGGCGCACGAAGAGGCAGCGCCCAGTACCGGGCTGAATTAACGCCACATTCGTTTTCAAACATTCAGCCGCGCCGCCTGATCGAGCGGTTGCGGCTGCGCGCCAGAGGAGCAAATGGAATCCGGTTGCAATGCTCCATATGTGGTTGTACGATGACTAACAACATCGAGCGGCATAGCCCCGATGCCGTCTCCCACATTCAGTGCTCGCAGGGTGTTCCTACAATGACTCCACAAGAACTCAAGTCCATCCTCTCCGCCGGTCTGCTGTCTTTCCCGGTCACCGATTTCGACGCCCAGGGTGAATTCGACCCCAAGGGCTACATCAAGCGCCTGGAATGGCTCGCCCCGTACGGCGCCAGCGCGTTGTTCGCGGCGGGCGGCACCGGTGAGTTCTTCTCCCTGGCTGCCGACGAATACTCCGCCATCATCAAGACCGCCGTAGACACCTGCGCCACCAGCGTACCTATCCTCGCCGGCGTCGGCGGTTCCACCCGCCAGGCGATTGCCTACGCTCAGGAAGCCGAGCGCCTGGGGGCCAAAGGCCTGCTGCTGCTGCCGCATTACCTGACTGAAGCCTCCCAAGATGGCGTGGCTGCCCACGTCGAAGCGGTGTGCAAGTCGGTGAACATCGGCGTGATCGTCTACAACCGTAACGTTTGCCGCCTCAACGCGCCGCTGCTGGAGCAACTGGCCGAGCGCTGCCCGAACCTGATCGGTTACAAAGACGGCCTGGGCGACATCGAAACCATGGTCAGCATCCGCCGCCGCCTGGGTGACCGCTTCAGCTACCTGGGTGGCCTGCCCACCGCTGAGGTCTATGCCGCTGCCTACAAGGCGCTGGGTGTGCCGGTCTACTCTTCGGCGGTGTTCAACTTCATCCCGAAAACCGCGATGGACTTCTACCACGCTGTTGCCAAGGACGATCACGCCACGGTTGGCAAGCTGATCGATGATTTCTTCCTGCCGTACCTGGACATCCGCAACCGCAAGCCGGGCTATGCCGTGAGCATCGTCAAGGCAGGCGCCAAGATCGCGGGCTACGATGCAGGCCCGGTACGCACGCCGCTGACCGACCTGACTGGCGAAGAAATCGAAATGCTCGCGGCACTGATGCACAAGATGGGCCCGCAGTAAGGCGTTGCCTGCCCGCGCCGCCACAAGCAGCGCGGGTGTTTCACCCTCTCTATTGCCCATCCTGCATGGGCCCCGGCGCGCCACGAGCGCGCCGTCTCGTTTATGATGGGCGCGCTATCAGCCCACGGACCTTTGCCGAATGCTCGCGCTTTTCCTGCAGACCCTCACCATCACCCTGCCGGTGTTTTCCATGCTGGTGCTGGGGTGGGTGCTCAAGCGAGTCGGCTGGATCGACGACGGGTTCATTCGCGTGACCTCGGCATTGGTGTTCAACCTGACCATGCCGTGCCTTTTGTTTCTGGGCATCGTTCATGCCGATTTCAAAACCTCGTTCAAGCCCGGCATCGTGCTGTACTTCACGCTCGCCACGGTGCTGAGCTTCGCGCTGATCTGGCGTTATGCGATATGGCGCGTGCCTCATGCCGACCGCGGTGTGTTCGTGCAGGGGGCGTTTCGCGGTAACAACGGGGTGATCGGGCTGGCACTCGCGGCGAGCATGTACGGCGCCTATGGCATTTCGCTGGGGTCGATCCTGGCGGGGCTGGTGATCGTTTGCTACAACGCGCTCTCGGTGATCGTGTTGTCGGTCTATACGCCGGGTATGAAGTCCGACCCGCGCAGCGTCATGCTCAATATCGTTCGCAACCCGTTGATCATCAGTGTGCTGGTCGCCATCCCATTTGCCCTGAGCGGCTGGCGCCTGCCGGCGTGGCTTGAGCAGTCGGGTCAAAGCCTTGCGCAGATGAGCCTGCCGCTGGGGTTGATCTGCATCGGTGGCAGCCTGTCATTGGCGGCGTTGCGCGAGAGCAGTGCGACGGCGGTGGAGGCCAGTGTGGGCAAGATGGTCTGGCTGCCGCTGGTTGGTACCTTCGGCGCCTGGCTGTGCGGTTTTCGCGGGGCTGATCTGGGGATTCTGTTTCTGTATTTCGGCGCGCCGACTGCATCGGTCAGCTACGTGATGGTGCGCGCTGCGGGTGGCAATTATCCGTTGGCGGCAGCGATCGTCGTGATTACTACGGTGGCGGCGGCGGTGACGACCAATCTCGGGATTTTCATCCTGCAAAGCCTGGCGCTCATCTGAATTCACCGGCAAGGTCTGGTGAGGGGCAGTTCAAATCGTGTGAGGGCGGCTGGCCGCGCGACGCGCACTGCTGAACATTCAGGTCTCACACCGATCTGGAAACCTAGTGACGGCGGCGCCAGCTGCGCCAGGCTCTGAAAACAGCCATGGTTGCGAGCAGAGGCAGGGCAGGCAGCAGCCAGTGCTCCAGGCGAGCTGCCAATGGCATGCCGAAGGTAAAGCTCAGCAGGTGCAAGCCGAACACCCCGTAAAGCACCAGCAGAATCAAGCCCTCCACCCGTGACACGCGATAACCCGTGTAGAACAGCGGCATCGCCAGCAACGCCACCCCCACCATCACCGGCAATTCGAACGCCAGCGCGTTGGGCGACACCGACAGCGGCTCGGGGCTTGCCAATATCACAAAGCCCAGCACCCCCAGCAGGTTGAACAGGTTGCTGCCGATGACGTTGCCTACCGCCAGGTCACGTTCGCCGCGCAGCAGCGCGATCAGCGACATCGCCAGTTCCGGCAATGACGCGCAGATAGCGACGGCGGTCAGGCCCATGATGCGTTGGGACAGGCCCAGGTCGGTTGCCACCTCCAGGGTTGCGCCAATCAGCCAGCGGCTGCCCAGCGCAGTGGCACCCAGGCCCAGCACTGCAAGCGCCACCGGCATCGCCAGCGAGCGGGGCGTGCCCTGGCGCGACCAGCTGCGGCCATGCCGACGCGCCTGGCCCAGCAGCCGCCACAGCCACAGCACAAGTGCGCCGATCAACAGGCCGCCTTCCCACGTGCCCAGGTTTTCGTTCAGGCACAGGGCATACACCAGCACTGCCGCCAGCAGCATGGCCGGCAGGTCGTGCAGCACCACAGGGCGCGACACCCGCAGCGGCGAGATCAGCGCGCACAAGCCCAGTGTGCCCAGCACGCTGAAGATCAACCCACCGAACAGGCTGCCCAACGCCAGGTCGCCCGCGCCCTGGGTGCTGGCGCGCAACGCGATGGCCATTTGCGGAGCGCTGCTGCTCAGCGCTACCACCGTCAGCCCCAACCGTACCGGGCGCATGTTCAGCCGGTGCGCCAGGCCAACCGCCGCACGCACCATGCACTCGGCACCCAGCAGCATCAGCGCGAGGCCGATCGCCCACTGGATCAGGCTCAGGGCGGGGAGGGTGGCGAGGTCGAAGATGGCGAAGCTCCTTCAGTCGTCCAGGTCTTGAACGCGCACACGTGCGGTGCCGCTGCCGATCATGCCCAGTTGCTCGGCAGCGGCACGTGAAACGTCGATCAGCCGGCCGCGGGTATGTGGGCCGCGGTCGTTGATACGTACCATCACCGTCTTCTGGTTGGCGAGATCGGTGACCAGCACCTTGCTGCCGAACGGCAGCCGCCGGTGCGCCGCGGTCAATGCGCTCTGGTCGAAACGCTCGCCGCTGGCGGTGCGCTTGCCTTGATGGCGAGCGCCGTAATAGGAGGCCATGCCTTGCTGGTCATAGCCGTGAGGGTCGATGGCAGGCTCGGTTTCGTCCATCAGGGCGCAACCGCCCAGCAACATCGAGCCCAGGGCCAAGGCGAGCGAACGCCACATGGCAAAGTCCTTAGAAAGTGGCGCACCCGCCGAAAGGGCGGGCGCGCGGGTCAACGTCAGCCTTCGAGCTTGCGCTTGAGCAGTTCGTTCACCTGCCCCGGGTTGGCCTTGCCTTTGGAGGCCTTCATGGCCTGGCCGACGAAAAAGCCGAACATCTTGCCGCGCTTGGCCTCGTCGGCGGCGCGGTATTGTTCGACCTGAGCTGCGTTGGCGGCCATCACCTCATCGAGCATGGCTTCGATGGCGCCGCTGTCGGTCACCTGCTTCAGGCCCTTGGCTTCGATGATCTGGTCGGCCGAGCCTTCGCCGGCGGCCATCGCTTCGAACACCATCTTGGCAATCTTGCCGGAGATGGTGTTGTCGCGAATGCGCTGGATCATCCCGCCCAGGTGCTCGGCGCTGACCGGCGAGTCGTCGATCTCGAGGCCCAGCTTGTTGAGCAGGCTGCCCAGTTCGACCATCACCCAGTTGGCCGCCAGCTTCGCGTCACCGCCGGTGCTGGTCACTTTCTCGAAGTAGTCCGCCTGCTCACGGCTGGAAGCCAGCACCGCGGCGTCGTACTGCGACAGGCCGTACTGGCTCTGGAAACGCTCGACCTTCTGCGGTGGCAGCTCCGGCAAGCCGGCGCGCACCGTTTCGATGAAGGCGTCCTCGATCACCACCGGCAGCAGGTCGGGGTCGGGGAAGTAACGGTAGTCGTTGGCTTCCTCCTTGCTGCGCATCGAGCGGGTGACGTCCTTGTTCGGGTCGTACAGGCGGGTTTCCTGCACGACCTTGCCGCCGTCCTCGATCAGCTCGATCTGGCGCTGGATTTCATGGTTGATCGCCTTCTCGATGAAGCGGAACGAGTTGACGTTCTTGATCTCGCAGCGGGTGCCGAACTCGGCCTGGCCCTTGGGCCGCACCGAAACGTTACAGTCGCAGCGCAGCGAACCTTCGGCCATGTTGCCGTCGCAGATGCCCAGGTAGCGCACCAGCGCGTGGATAGCCTTGACGTAGGCCACCGCTTCCTTGGCACTGCGCATGTCCGGCTCGGAGACGATCTCCAGCAGCGGTGTGCCGGCGCGGTTCAGGTCGATGCCGGAAGCGCCGTTGAAGTCTTCGTGCAGGCTTTTACCGGCGTCTTCTTCCAGGTGCGCACGGGTGATGCCCACGCGCTTGATGGTGCCGTCTTCCAGGGTGATGTCCAGAAAGCCCTTGCCGACCACCGGGTGGTCCATCTGGCTGATCTGGTAACCCTTGGGCAGGTCGGGGTAGAAGTAGTTCTTGCGCGCGAATACGTTGCGCTGGCCGATTTCAGCATCGACCGCCAGGCCGAACATCACGGCCATGCGCACGGCCTCGGCATTGAGCACCGGCAGCACGCCGGGCATGCCCAGGTCGACCAGGCTGGCCTGGGTGTTGGGCTCGGAACCGAAGGTGGTGGCGCTGCCGGAGAAGATCTTCGACGCGGTGGCGAGCTGGGTATGGATTTCCAGCCCGATCACGACTTCCCATTGCATGTGTGTCTCTCCTCAGAACCCTTCCGGCGACCGGCTGTGCCAGTCGGTGACCTGCTGGTAGCGGTGCGCGATATTGAGCAGGCGCCCTTCCTGGAAGTAGGGTGCCAGCAATTGCACGCCCACCGGCAGGCCGTCGACGAAGCCCGCAGGCATCGACAGGCCCGGCAGGCCAGCCATGTTGGCGGTGATGGTGTAGAAGTCTTCCAGGTACGCAGCGGTCGGGTCGGCGTTCTTGGCGCCGAGCTTCCAGGCCGGGTTCGGCGTGGTTGGGCCGAGGATCACGTCGACTTCCTTGAAGGCGGCCATGAAGTCGTTCTTGATCAGCCGGCGGATCTGCTGCGCCTTGATGTAGTAGGCATCGTAGTAGCCGGCCGAAAGCGCGTAGGTGCCGACCATGATGCGACGCTGCACCTCGGTGCCGAAGCCTTCGCCACGCGAGCGTTTGTACAGGTCGGTGAGGTCGACCGGGCTTTCGCAGCGATAGCCGAAGCGTACGCCGTCGAAGCGCGACAGGTTCGAAGAGGCCTCGGCCGGGGCAATCACATAGTACGCCGGGATCGCATGGCCGAGGTTGGGCAGGCTGATCTCGCGTACCTGTGCACCGAGCTTGCGCAGCTCATCGGCGGCGGCTTGCACGGCGTCGCCCAGGCGCGGGTCGAGGCCGGCACCGAAATACTCTTTCGGCAGGCCGATGCGCAGGCCCTCCAACGGAGCGTTGAGGCTCGCGCTGTAGTCGGGCACCGGCTCGTCGATGCTGGTGGAGTCTTTGGGATCGAAGCCGGCCATTGCCTGCAGCAGCAGCGCGCAGTCTTCGGCGCTGCGTGCCAGCGGGCCACCCTGATCGAGGCTGGAGGCGTAGGCGATCATGCCCCAGCGCGACACGCGGCCGTAGGTGGGCTTGAGGCCGGTGAGGTTGGTGAATGCCGCCGGCTGGCGGATGGAGCCGCCGGTGTCGGTGCCGGTGGCGGCGGGCACCAGGCGTGCAGCCACGGCCGCTGCCGAACCGCCCGACGAGCCACCTGGCACGTGTTCGGTATGCCAGGGGTTGCGCACCGGGCCGAAGTGGCTGTTCTCGTTGGCCGAGCCCATGGCGAACTCGTCCATGTTGGCCTTGCCGAGGGTTACGGTGCCGGCTGCGGCGAGCTTTTCGACCACAGTGGCGTTGTAGGGCGCCTGGAAGTTGGCCAGCATGCGCGAGGCGCAGGTCGTCAGCACGCCCTCGGTGCAGAACAGGTCCTTGTGGGCGATGGGGGCGCCCAGCAGCGCGCCGGTTTCGCCAGCAGCGCGGCGCTGGTCGGCGGCACGCGCCTGCGCAAGCGCAAGCTCGGGAGTAACGGTGATGAAGCTGTTGAGCTCGCCATCGCGCTGGGCGATGCGGGCAAGGAGGGTTTGCGCCAGTTCTTCGGAAGAAAAGGCTTTGTCGGCCAGGCCTTTGGCAACCTGGGCGAGGGTCAATTCGTGCATGACGGGCTCTTTTCCTTAGTCGATGACTTTCGGGACCAGGTACAGGCCACCCTCGGTGGCCGGGGCGACGGCCTGATAGGCCTCGCGCTGGTTGTGTTCGGTCACCTGGTCGTTACGCAGGCGCTGGGATGCTTCCAGCGGGTGCGCCAGGGCGCGATGCCCTGGGTGTCGACGGCCTGCATCTGGTCGACCAGGCCCAGGATGCTGTTGAGGGCATCGATGGTGCCGGGCAGGGCAGTTTCATCCAGGCCCAGGCGGGCCAGATGGGCGATTTTTTCCACGTCGCTGCGCTCGAGCGCCATTGGGGATCCTCGATCAAAGGCGGCGGATTCAGTCCGCGCCGGGGAACACGCTCCCGATCACGCGGTCACATGGCCTCGTTCATGTGGTGGCGTGGCCGGAAAAACAGCCAATTTAACATATTGGCGCCTTGCCCAAAATCCCCGTCGTTGTTAGAGTTTGCGCCACTTTTTTACCCACGCGTTGCCAGGGTCATCTTTCCATGTTCAAGAAACTGCGTGGCATGTTTTCCAGCGATCTTTCCATCGACCTGGGTACAGCCAACACCCTTATCTACGTGCGTGAGCGCGGTATCGTCCTGAATGAACCCTCCGTGGTCGCCATCCGTACCCATGGCAACCAGAAGAGCGTAGTGGCCGTCGGTACCGACGCCAAGCGCATGCTCGGCCGTACGCCGGGCAACATCGCCGCCATCCGTCCGATGAAGGACGGCGTGATCGCCGACTTCAGCGTCTGCGAAAAAATGCTTCAGTACTTCATCAACAAGGTGCATGAGAACAGCTTCCTGCAGCCCAGCCCGCGTGTATTGATCTGCGTGCCTTGCAAATCCACCCAGGTCGAGCGCCGCGCCATCCGTGAATCGGCGCTGGGCGCCGGTGCCCGCGAAGTGTTCCTGATCGAGGAGCCCATGGCTGCTGCCATCGGTGCCGGCCTGCCGGTCGAGGAAGCCCGCGGTTCGATGGTCGTCGACATCGGTGGCGGCACCACCGAAATCGCACTGATCTCCCTGAACGGCGTCGTATACGCCGAATCCGTACGTGTGGGCGGCGACCGCTTCGACGAAGCCATCGTTACCTACGTGCGTCGCAACTACGGCAGCCTGATCGGTGAGTCCACTGCCGAGCGCATCAAGCAGGAAATCGGCACCGCCTACCCGGGCGGCGAAGTGCGCGAAGTCGACGTGCGCGGCCGTAACCTCGCTGAAGGTGTACCGCGCGCGTTCACGCTCAACTCCAACGAAGTGCTCGAAGCGTTGCAGGAATCCCTGGCGACCATCGTGCAAGCGGTCAAGAGCGCGCTGGAGCAATCGCCTCCCGAGCTGGCTTCCGACATCGCCGAGCGCGGCCTGGTGCTTACCGGTGGTGGCGCGCTGCTGCGCGACCTCGACAAACTGCTGGCACAGGAAACCGGCCTGCCGGTGATCGTCGCCGAAGACCCGCTCACCTGCGTAGCGCGTGGCGGCGGCCGTGCCCTGGAAATGATGGACAAGCACACCATGGACCTGCTCTCCAGCGAGTGAGCCTGGCCATGGCGGTTTACAGGTAGTGCCCAGGGGTGCTACCTGTATGCCGGTTCCCCGTGCCATTCGGTTTTTCCGTGAAAAGCCGCCCGTCCATCTGCCCGAAAGGAGCGGATCATCAAACCGCTGTTCAGCAAAGGCCCCTCGCTGGGCATCCGCCTGCTGGTGCTGGCCGTGTTGTCCGTTGCCTTGATGGTGGTCGACGCGCGTTTCACCCTGCTCAAGCCCGTGCGCAACCAGATGTCACTGGTGCTGATGCAATCCTATTGGGTCACCGACCTGCCCGGCCGTACCTGGGAAGCGGTTGCAAGCCAGTTCGGCAGCCGCACCGAACTGGCCGCCGAAAACGAAAAGCTCAAGACCGAGGCCCTGCTGCTGCAGGGGCGCCTGCAGAAGCTGGCTGCCCTGACCGAGCAGAACGTGCGCCTGCGCGAGCTGCTCAACTCCTCGGCCCTGGTCAACGAAAAGGTCGAGGTCGCCGAGCTGATCGGCATGGACCCGAACCCCTTCACCCAGCGCATCCTGATCAACAAAGGTGAGCGCGACGGTGTTTTCCTGGGCCAGCCGGTGCTCGACGCCCGCGGGCTGATGGGCCAGGTGGTCGAACTGATGCCGTACACCGCGCGCGTGCTGTTGCTCACCGACAGCACCCACAGCATTCCGGTGCAGGTCAATCGCAATGGCTTGCGGGCCATCGCCAGCGGCACGGGCAACCCCGAACGCCTCGAGCTGCGCCATGTGGCCGATACCGCCGACATCAAGGAAGGCGACCTGCTGGTGAGCTCAGGCCTCGGCCAGCGTTTCCCTGCGGGCTACCCCGTGGCCACGGTCAAGGAAGTGATCCATGACCCCGGCCAGCCTTTCGCTGTGGTGCGGGCAGTGCCTACCGCTGCGCTGAACCGCAGCCGTTACGTGCTGCTGGTGTTCAGCGACAGCCGTACCCCCGAAGAGCGTGCTGCCGCCGCCGGCGAGGCTCAGGAGGCTGCCGGCCATGCCAGCCCGGCACCGGCTGCAGGCGCCGCTACATCGGCGGCTACCGGTACTGCACCGGCTGCGGCGCCTGCTGCGTCGCCAGCGCCAGCAGCGGCCGCCAAGCCAGCCCAGGGCGCACATTCGGGCAGCAGTCACCCAGCTTCTACGCCTCGCCAAGCGCGGCCGGCGCCTGCCACAGGGGTGCCTGCCACAGGAGTGCCTGCCACAGGTATGCCTGCCACAAGTGCGCCTGCTTCTGGAGAACACCGCTGATGGTCGCCACTCGCCGCCGTAACCACGGCTGGATCGTCTGGTTCAGTTTCCTGATTGGGTTGCCGCTCAGCGTTTCGCCGCTGCCGCAGTTCATGGAGATCCTGCGGCCGTTGTGGGTCGCGGTGCTGCTCGCCTACTGGTGCCTGACGTTGCCCGACAAGGTCGGGCTGGTCTCGGCGTTCTTCCTGGGCCTGGCCCAGGACGTGCTCTACGGCACATTGCTTGGGCAGAACGCGCTGATCCTTACCCTTACCGCCTTTCTCATCATGTCGTTGGCCCCACGGCTGCGCATGTTCCACATGTGGCAGCAATGCCTGACGGTATTCGTGGTGTTGGGCGTCACGCAGCTGGCCCAGCTGTGGCTCAGCGCCCTCACCGGTAATCGCCAGCCCACGCTTGCGTTGTTATGGCCAGCGGTGGTCAGCGCCTTGCTCTGGCCCTGGATCAGCTACGGGTTCCGCGGCCTGCGCCGCCGCTACCGCATCATCTGACCCGCACCCGTCAAGGAGACGCCGCGATGCCAACGCTTCACCTTGCCTCCGGCTCGCCCCGGCGCCGTGAACTGCTCAGCCAGATCGGCGTTCCCTTCTCGACCATCAGCGCGAGCATCGACGAAACGCCGTTGCCCGGCGAAGCAGCACAGGCCTATGTGCTGCGCCTCGCGCTGGCCAAGGCTCAGGCCGGCTCGCAGCACCTCGGAGCTCCGGGCGTGGTGCTGGGCGCAGACACCGCCGTGGTGCTCGACGGGCACATCCTCGGCAAGCCGGCCAATGAGCAAACCGCCATCGATACCCTGCTTGCCCTGGCCGGGCGTGAACACCAGGTGTTGACTGCGGTCGCATTGTTCGACGGCCAGCGCAGCGAGGCGCTGTGTGTTGCCAGCCGCGTTCGCTTTCGTGCCATCGATGCCCAGGAGGCACGCGCCTACTGGGCCAGCGGGGAGCCTGCCGACAAGGCGGGTGGCTACGCTATCCAGGGGCTGGGCGCTGTGTTCGTGGCGTCGCTGGAAGGCAGTTATTCGGCAGTGGTGGGCCTGCCGTTGTGCGAAACCGCACGAATGCTTGCCCTGTTTGGTATTGCCTGCTGGCAATGAACCCGGGCAAGGTGTGGCCTTGCCAGGAAGCACCCCCTGTTGGCCCACTGCACGAGAGCTTGCCATGAGTGAAGAGATCCTGATCAACATCACCCCGATGGAGTCGCGCGTGGCGGTGGTGGAGAACGGCGTGTTGCAGGAAGCGCACGTCGAGCGCACGCAGCGCCGCGGGATCGTCGGCAATATCTACAAAGGCAAGGTGGTGCGAGTGCTGCCAGGCATGCAGGCGGCATTCATCGACATCGGCCTTGAGCGCGCAGCGTTCATTCACGCCTCGGAAATCACCCAGCGTGAGGGCCAGGCTGCCGAGAGCATCACCGCGCTGGTCCACGACGGCCAGAGCCTGGTGGTGCAGGTCACCAAGGACCCCATCGGCAGCAAGGGTGCGCGGCTGACCACGCAGCTGTCGATTCCGTCGCGTTATCTGGTCTACATGCCACGCAGCAGCCACGTCGGGATCTCCCTGAAAATCGAAGACGAAGCCGAGCGCGAGCGTCTGAAGAAAGCGGTTGCCGATTGCGTGGCGGCCGAAGGCGTCGCCAACGCCGGGGGCTTCATCCTGCGCACCGCAGCCGAGGGCGCGCGCTCCGAAGAGCTGCTGATGGATATCCGCTACCTGCGCAGGTTGTGGGAGCAGATCGGCCAGCAGATCAAGACCGTGGGCGCCCCCACCGTCATCTACGAGGACCTTGGCCTTGCACTGCGCACGCTGCGCGACCTGGTCAGCCCCAAGATCGAGAAGATCCGCATCGACTCCCGGGAAACCTTCCAGAAAACCAGCCAGTTCGTTGCCGAGTTGATGCCTGAGATCGCCGACCGGCTGGAGCATACCCCGGCGAGCGGCCGATCTTCGACCTCTACGGAGTAGAGGATGAGATCCAGCGTGCGTTGGAGCGCAAGGTGCCGCTGAAGTCTGGCGGGTATCTGGTGGTCGACCTCGCCGAGGCCATGACCACGGTGGATGTGAACACCGGCGCCTTCGTCGGCCACCGCAACCTGGAAGAAACCATCTTCAAGACCAACCTGGAGGCTGCCACCGCCATCGCGCGGCAACTGAGGCTGCGCAATATCGGCGGCATCATCATCATCGACTTCATCGATATGGAAGACGAAGAGCATCGCCGCCAAGTGCTGCGCACCCTGGAAAAACAGCTGGAGCGCGACCACGCCAAGACCAACATCATCGGCATCACCGAACTGGGCCTGGTGCAGATGACCCGCAAGCGCACTCGCGAAAGCCTCGAACAGGTGCTTTGCGAGCCTTGCGCCAGTTGCCAGGGCCGGGGTAAGCAAAAAACTCCGGAAACGGTCTGTTACGAGATTTTCAGGGAAATTCTTCGGGAGGCACGTGCCTATCAGGCAGAAGGTTACCGGGTGCTGGCCAACCAGAAAGTGGTCGATCGCCTGCTGGATGAAGAGTCCGGTAACGTGGCGGAGCTGGAATCATTCATCGGCCGCACTATTCGCTTTCAGGTCGAAACCATGTATTCGCAGGAACAATACGACGTGGTGCTGCTCTGAAACTGTCGTTCACCGTCTTTGAAGGCTGTTCCCCATGGCGCGTCTGACTCGCTGGCTGGATGCGCTGTTTCGCTGGGCCTTGGGCCTGGCCTGCGCAGTGCTGATACTGCTGGCCCTGCTGGTAAGCCTTGGCCGCTATCTGATGCCGTTGGTGGGCGAGTACGCCGGGGTCGCCAGTGTCAAGGCCAGCCAGGCGCTGCACATGCCGGTGGCCATCGGCCGGCTCGAAGGCAGTTGGCACGGCCTGGCGCCGGTAATCTCCGCCCATGACGTGACGCTGGGCGAGGGCGTGAATCAGCAGCGCCTCGACCGCGTGCAATTGGTGCCGTCGTTGTGGCGCAGCTTGCTGGCGCTGGCGCCACGAGTCGAACACCTGGAAATCGAAGGCCTGCACCTGAGCCTTGAGCAGGGCGCCGATGGCCGATGGGCGCTTGCTGGCCTGCCGACGCGCAGCGATACCCCAGTGGATGTGCCTGCGGCGTTGGCGCAATTGGAACAGCTCGGCGAGTTGTCGGTGCTCGACAGCCAGCTCACCCTCAAACCGCTCGACCGCGACCCGCTGGCTCTGACCTACCTGGGCCTGAGCCTGCGCGGCGGCCGCCAGGGCCAGGCACTGGATGTGCGCTTCAATCTGCCGGATGGCCTGCCGGTAACGGCAGCCCTGCGTACTCGCGTCGATACCGGCAACTGGCAGCAGAGCGATCTTTCAGGCTACCTGAGCCTGCCCCAGAGCGACTGGGCCCACTGGCTGCCACCCAGCCTGTTGCATGGCTGGAACCCCACAGTCCTCAAAGCAGGAGGGGAGGCGTGGGTCGATTGGCGCCAAGGCCAGTTGCACACCGCTGCCTTGCGCCTGAATGCCCCGGAAGTGGCCGGCGCCCTTGACCAGCGCACGCCGGCGCGGGTGAGTGACCTGGCGCTCAATGCGTGGGTGCGGCAGGCCGAGGGCGGTTACCAGGCGCAGGTCGACTCGCTGGCGATGAGCATTAACGGCAAGCGCTGGGAATCGCGCCTGAACCTGCTCCAGGGCTCGGGCGATGACGGCCGCGTCTGGGGCCTGCAGGCCGACCGCCTGGATCTCGGGCCGCTCAAAGGGTTGATCGATGCATGGGCGCCGTTGCCGCAACAGGCGATGGCAGCGGTAGACAACCTCAAGTTCACCGGCGCGTTGCGCAACCTGTCGCTGCAATGGCGGCCAGATGCAACTGGCGACCGCCGCCTGGCATTCGATACCAACCTCGACCACCTCGGCTTCAGCCCCTGGCATGGCGCGCCTGGCGCCGGCTCGGTCAGCGGCAGAGTGCAAGGTGACCTGGGCGGCGGGCAATTGAGCGTGGCGTCCGATGACGGCTTCATGCTGCACCTGTACCCGATCTTCACCAAACCCTGGACCTATCGGCAGGCCCATGCCCGGCTGGACTGGCGCCTGGACCTGGACGCCGAGATCTCTACGCTGATCGCCCCGGCCATTCGGGTGAAGGGCGATGAGGGTGATATCTCCGCCGACTTCCTGATTCGCCTGCCGTTTGCCCACGATGCCGACCCTTACATGGACCTGCGGGTGGGCCTGGCCAACGGCGACGGCAAGTTCACGCCCAAATATCTGCCCGAGGCCCTGGCGCCTTCGGTGGCCGACTGGTTGCGCAAGGCCGTGCTGGGCGGCAAGGTCGATGAGGGTTATTTCCAGTACCAGGGTTCGCTGGCCAAGGCCGCCCCTGACCATGCCCGCAGCATCAGCCTGTTCTTCAAGGTGCGCGAGGCGGAGCTGGACTTCGAGCCAGGCTGGCCGCACGCCCGCCAGGTCGATGGCCGGGTCTATATTCAGGACGGTGCGGTGCGCATCCTTGCCGACAAAGGCCAGGTCCTTGGCACCCAGGTCAGTGGCGTAGATGTGCGTGTGCCCCACGCCCGGCCGGGCAAACCAGCCATCTGCTGGTCGATGGCGATTTCGACGGCAGCCTGGCCGACGGCCTGACCATCCTGCAGACCGCGCCGATAGGCACGGGCGAGCAGTTCGCCGGCTGGGAGGGCGATGGGCCGCTTGCCGGCTCGCTCAAGCTCGACGTGCCGCTGGTCAAGGGCGAAGAGCCAAAAGTGGTGGTCGACTTCAACACCCAGGCGGCGCGCTTGAAGATTGCCAACCCAGCCCTGGAGCTCACCCAGCTCAAGGGCGATTTCCGTTTCGATCTGGACAAGGGCCTGAGCGCGCAGAACGTTGGCGCGCAGGCGTTCGGCCGTCCGCTGAACGCGCAGATCTTCGCCGAAGGCCAGCCCGGCAATCCGCTGACCCGCCTGGCCGTCAAGAGCCAGATACCGGTCGATACCCTCGCGCAGTGGCTCAAGTACGATGCGGCCCTGCCAGCGAGCGGTGAAATTCCTTACAACTTGCAGGTGTGGCTGGGTAAAGAGAGCCGCCTCAGCGTCGACTCCGACCTCAAAGGGGTGGCAATCAGCCTGCCGGCGCCGTTCGGCAAGGATGCCGCCGAGCCGCGCCAGGCGAGTTTCGAGCTGGGCCTGAGCGGGCCGGACCGGCTGGCCAGGGCGCGCTATGCAGCGCTCGCCAATGTCGTGTACCTAGCGCCCAATGGGCAGGTGGATAGCGGCCGCGGCGAATTGCAACTGGGCAGTGAGCCTGCGCAGTTGCCTACCGAGAAAGGCCTGCGCGTCCGCGGTGCGCTCGATCAACTGGATGTTTCGGCGTGGAAGTCGCATGGCGAGCGTTATGCGGGTAATCAGAGCAGTGGCAGCGCCGGCCAGTGGCTGAGCAGCGCCAACGTGCGCATTGGCCAATTGACGGGTATCGGCACCACGTTGGACAACGCTCAGGTCAGCCTGCGACGCGCCGGCAGCGCCTGGGCGGTGGCGGTCGACAGCCAGCAGGTGACCGGCCAGGCAATGCTCCCGGACGACCGCCGGCAGCCCATGGACGTACGCCTGCAGGCTGTGCGCTTGCCACCGCCGGCCCCGCCAGTGACCAATGATGCGCCTGAACCGGATACCCCCGACCCGTTGGCGTCGGTCGACCCGCGTGGCTTGCCGCCGGTGAACCTGCGCATCGATCAGCTTTACCAGGGCGACGAGCCGGTTGGCGCCTGGTCATTGAAGATGCGGCCCAGTACGACCGGGCTGGCGCTGAGCGATATCGATCTGGGCCTGAAGGGCCTGCGCCTGCAAGGCAAGGGAAGCTGGGAAGGTACGCCCGGCAACAGCACCAGCGCCTTCGCTGGCACACTCAGCGGCAAGAACCTGGGTGATGTGCTCAAGGCCTGGAAGTTCGCCCCCAGCGTGACCAGCGACAGTTTCAACGTCGATGTCGATGGCCGCTGGCCAGGCTCGCCAGCGTGGGTGTCGCCCAAGCGCTATTCCGGCAGCATGGACGCCGAGCTCAAACACGGCCAGTTCGTCGAAGTGGAAGGTGGGGCTCAAGCGCTGCGTGTCTTCGGGCTGCTCAACTTCAACGCGATCGGCCGCCGCCTGCGCCTGGACTTTTCCGATCTGCTGGGCAAAGGCCTGAGCTATGACCAGGTCAAGGGCCGGCTGGTGGCGAGCAATGGCGTGTACGTGACGCGAAAGCCTATCGCCCTGACCGGCCCCTCCAGCAACCTGGAGCTCGATGGCACCCTGGACATGGCCGCCGACCGTATCGACGCTCACTTGCAGGTAGCGTTGCCGCTGTCCACGAACCTGCCGATCGCCGCCCTGCTGGTGGGCGCGCCGGCCGTGGGCGGTGCGCTGTTTCTGGTCGACAAGCTGCTGGGCGACAAGGTCGCCAAGTTCGCCAGCGTCAACTACAGCGTTCAAGGCCCACTGAAGGACCCGAAACTCTCCCTCCAGAAGCCGTTCCGGTAAACCGTGAGGCAATCCGTAAGGGCGGGAGGGTGTTAGCATCGGGCGTATTTCCCCGTTGCGAGGCAGGCGTATGACGTTCGCAGTGATCCAGATGGCCAGCGGCCCGCAGCTCGATGCCAACCTGAGCGAGGCGCGCCGCTTGCTGGAGCAAGCCGCCGAGCGAGGCGCACAGCTTGCGGTGCTGCCCGAAAACTTCGCTACGTTCGGCCGCCGCGACTGCGCTGAACTCGGGCGGGCCGAAGCCGACGGTCGGGGGCCGGTCCTGCCAGCCTTGAAACAGGCTGCACGCGACCTCAATCTCTGGCTGGTGGCAGGCACGTTGCCATTGCCACCGGCAGATGCACCCCAGGCCAAACCCCGCGCCTGCTCGCTGGTGTTCGATGAACAAGGCGAAATCGTTGCCCGCTACGACAAGCTGCATCTGTTCGATGCCGACGTGAATGACACCCGCGCTCGTTACCGGGAGTCTGACGACTATGCTCATGGGCAGCAGGTGGTGCTGGTGGATACGCCCGTGGGGCGCATGGGGCTTTCGGTGTGTTACGACCTGCGCTTTCCGGAGCTGTATGCCCGCCTTCGCGAGCAAGGCGCCGAACTGATCAGCGCGCCCTCGGCTTTCACCGGCGTCACCGGGCAGGCGCATTGGGAGATTCTGATCCGCGCCCGGGCCATCGAAACCCAGTGCTACCTGCTAGCGGCCGCTCAGGGCGGCGAACATGGCCAGGGGCGCGAAACCTGGGGGCAGGCAGCCATTGTCGACCCATGGGGGCGGATGCTGGCCCAGCAGGCCAAGGGGCCTGCGGTGTTGACAGGCCGCGTCGATGCGGCCGAGCAGGCGTCCATCAGGGCGCGCATGCCGGTGCTTGAGCACCGGCGGTTTCTACGCAGGGCGCGGTGCGGCCTGCAGGTGATGTGGAGTGAGCATGAGCGAGATGTTAAGCACAGTCAGTGACCGTTTGCTGGCACCTGGAAATCTGGGCCTGGACACCCTGCAAGCCGTGCTTGGAGAGCTGGCCGGGCCGGGGATCGACGCGGCTGATCTGTATTTCCAGGCTCAGGTGTCGGAGTCCTGGTCGTTGGAGGACGGGATCGTCAAGGAAGGCAGCTTCAATCTCGACCAGGGTGTCGGGGTGCGAGCGCAGTCTGGCGAGAAGACCGGTTTTGCCTACAGCAACACGCTGGAGCGCAGCGCGCTGTCACAGGCCGCACAGGCGGCACGCTCCATTTCCCGTGCCGGCCAGGACGGCAAGGTTCAGGTATTCAGCGCGGTGCAGGTGTCGCCGTTGTATGCCGCCGGCAACCCGCTGGATGTGCTCAGCCGGGCCGAAAAAGTCGAGCTGCTCAAACGTATCGATGAGCAGACCCGCGCGTTGGACTCGCGCATCCAGCAAGTGTCGGTGAGCATGGCGGGCGTGTGGGAGCAGGTGCTGATCGCTGCTGCCGACGGCACTCTGGCCGCTGATGTGCGCCCACTGGTGCGTTTCAACGTCAGCGTCATCGTCGAGCACAATGGCCGCCGCGAACGTGGCGGGCAGGGCGGGGGCGGGCGCACCGACTACCGCTACTTCCTGGAGAACGACCGGGCGATGGGCTATGCCCGCGAGGCCCTGCGCCAAGCGCTGGTGAACCTTGAGGCGGTGCCGGCACCGGCCGGCACTTTGCCGGTGGTGCTGGGCTCGGGCTGGTCGGGGGTGTTGTTGCACGAGGCAGTCGGGCATGGCCTGGAAGGCGACTTCAACCGCAAGGGCAGCTCGGCCTACAGCGGCCGGGTGGGCGAGAAGGTCGCCTCCAGCCTCTGCACCATCGTCGACGACGGTACCCTGGCCGGGCGCCGCGGCTCGCTGTCTGTGGACGACGAGGGTGTGCCGACCGAATGCACCACCCTGATCGAAAACGGCGTGCTCAAGGGCTATATGCAGGACAAACTCAACGCTCGCCTGATGGGCAAGGCGCGCACTGGCAACGGCCGGCGTGAATCCTATGCCTGCCTGCCCATGCCGCGCATGACCAACACCTACATGCTCGCCGGCCAGAGTGACCCGCAGGAGATAATCGCCTCGGTGAAGAAGGGCATCTACTGCGCCAACCTTGGCGGTGGGCAGGTGGACATCACTAGTGGCAAGTTCGTGTTCTCCACCAGTGAGGCCTACCTGATCGAAGACGGCAAGATCACCGCACCGGTGAAGGGTGCGACCTTGATCGGCAATGGCCCTGAGGCCATGAGCCGCGTGTCGATGGTGGGCAATGACCTGGCGCTGGACAGCGGCGTTGGCACCTGTGGCAAGGATGGGCAGTCGGTGCCGGTAGGCGTGGGCCAACCGACACTGAAGATCGATGCGATCACCGTGGGCGGCACCGGCGCCTGAGCGCCGGTATCGCTCAACGCAGGCCGCGCTGTTGCTCGTCGAGCTCGCGAATGTACTTGAACAGCTTGCGCGCCGCAGCCGGCGGCTTGTTGTGGGCCGCCTCGTGCTGAGCGTGGCGGATCAACTGCCGCAGGTGCTGGCGGTCGGCGTCGGCGTAGTCGGCAAAGAACGCCGTGAGCGTTTCGTCGCCGCCGCCGATCAACCGGTCGCGCCAGCGCTCAAGGTTATGGAAGCGTTCGTTGTATTCGCGCGTAGAGGCGTCGACCTGATCCAGCATCTGCAGGATCGCCTCGATGTCCTGGTCGCGCATCAGCTTGCCAATGAACTGCATGTGGCGTTTGCGCGCGGAGTTGGCGGTGTGCCGGGGCGCTTCTTCCAGCGCACGGCGCAGCGGCTCGGTCAGCGGCAGGCGCGCGACCATGTCGGGTTTGAGTGTGGTCAGGCGTGCGCCCAGTTCGGTCAGCGCCAGCAGCTCGCGTTTGACCTGGGTTTTGCTTTTACCCTCGCCGAGGGAATCGTCGTAAGAATCGACCATGGGGGCCGTCCGATGAATAACGCCGCCATGATAAACAGTCAGGGGCCACTTGTCCGGCCTGGTTGCCGTGTGGCCCTGGCTGATAGCCGAACATGAAGTGTGGAGAGTGCCATGAAAGCAGAGCAGAGCGTCGGCCCGCAGGACCTGCCGCGGTTGCAGGAACAGGTCGAGCAGATCATCGCCGAGGCCCGCCGTCAGGGCGCGAGCGCCTGCGAGGTGGCGGTGACACTGGAGCAGGGCTTGTCGACTTCAGTGCGCCAGCGTGAGGTGGAAACGGTCGAGTTCAACCGGGACCAGGGCTTTGGCATCACCTTGTATGTGGGCCAGCGCAAGGGCTCGGCGAGCACCTCGGCCAGTGGCCCTGACGCGATCCGGGAAACCGTGGCCGCCGCGCTGGCGATTGCCGAGCATACCTCCGAAGACCCCAGCTCAGGCCTTGCCGACGCCAGCCTGATGTGCAAGCAGGTCGAGGATTTCGATATCTATCACCCGTGGGCGATCACGCCTGATCAGGCCGTTGAACTCGCCTTGGCCGCCGAGGCCGCAGCGTTCGATGCCGACTCGCGCATCACCAACGCCGATGGCAGCACGGTGAGTGTGCATCAGGGCTGCCGCGTCTATGGCAACAGCCATGGCTTCATCGGTGGTTACGCCGCCACGCGCAATACCCTGTCGTGCGTGATGATCGCCGAAGCCGACGGGCAGATGCAGCGCGACTACTGGTACGACTTCAACCGCCGTGGCGAGCTGCTGGCCAGCCCGCAAAGCATCGGCCAGCGGGCCGCCGAGCGCGCTGCCAGCCGCCTTGGCGCCCGCCCGGTCCCGACCTGCGAGGTGCCGGTGCTGTTTTCCGCAGAGCTCGCCGGCGGGTTGTTCGGCAGCTTTCTCTCGGCCATTGCCGGCGGCAACCTGTACCGCAAGTCGTCGTTTCTTGAAGGGCAGTTGGGGCAGATGCTGTTCCCCCAGTGGCTGACCCTCGACGAGCGCCCACATGAGCGGGGCGGGCTGGCCAGTTCATCCTTCGACGGCGACGGCCTGGCCACCTACGCCAAGCCGTTCGTGGAAAACGGCCGGCTGGTGTCGTACATGCTCTCCACCTATTCGGGGCGCAAGCTGGGCATGCCCAGCACGGCCAACGCCGGGGTGTTCACAACCTTTACGTCAGCCATGGCGACCTCGACCAGGCTGCCCTTATTCGCCAGATGGGCCGTGGCCTGCTGGTCACAGAACTGATGGGGCACGGTTTGAACATGGTCACGGGTGACTACTCCCGAGGTGCTGCGGGCTATTGGGTCGAGAACGGCGAGATCCAGTTCCCGGTGCAAGAGGTGACCATCGCGGGGAACATGAAAGACATGTTCGCCAAAATCGCGGCCATCGGTTGCGATATCGAAACACGAAGCCACATCCGCAGCGGCTCTGTGCTGATCGAACGCATGACCGTCGCCGGCAGTTGATGCCAGACGGCTCGCCCGCGCAATGCGGGCGAGCCCATTGAAACTATCCGCCGCTACGCTTGCAGTGATTCTATTTATCAAATAATAATAAAACGCATTACCGGTTGAAGCGGTGCATGCGCATGTCCTCTGCTGTGCGAGAACTACCTTACCTGGACCACTGGCGTTGGCTCGGCCAACAGATCCGCTGCGCCCTGCGGCCCGATGAACCACGCCTGATCGACCATTACTTCGGCGCTGGCCGCTGCCTGGCACGCTTCACGCCCATGGGCCCGCATGCCGTGGCCCTGACCACCTTCCGCCTGTTGCTCGATACCGCTCAAGATGTCGCGTTGCCCTGGCACTGGCGCAACCAATGCCTGGACCAGGCCTGGCGGCCCCTGCGTGAGCTGCATGGGCTGGCGCAGTCATGCCGGGCGCTCGAACAGTGGCAGAGCCACGCGCAGGCCCTTGCGCACTGCGAGTTGCACCCCTCGATTTCCTATCAAGAACCTCCACAAGGATATTCCGATGAGCACTACCCGCATCGAGCGTGACAGCATGGGCGAGCTGCAGGTGCCTGCCCAGGCCCTGTACGGTGCCCAGACTCAGCGCGCGGTCGATAACTTCCCGGTCAGCGGCCAGCGCATGCCCGCCCAGTTCGTGCGTGCACTGGTGCTGGCCAAGGCGGCCGCCGCGCGGGCCAACGTTGCGTTGGAGCAGATCACTCCGGCCCAGGGTAAAGCCATCGAGGCCGCTTGCGAGCAGTTGCTGGCAGGGGATTTCATGCAGCACTTCCCGGTGGATGTTTTCCAGACCGGCTCCGGCACCAGCTCGAACATGAACGCCAACGAGGTGATCGCGACACTGGCCAGCCGCGCCTCGGGCCAGCCGGTGAACCCGAACGACCACGTCAACTGCGGCCAGAGCAGCAACGACATCATCCCCAGCACCATCCACATCAGTGCCGCTTTGGCGCTGCATGAACACCTGTTGCCTGCGCTGGAGCATCTGGTGGCGGTGCTGGACGAAAAAGCCGCTGAGGTGCACCACTTCGTCAAGACCGGGCGCACCCACCTGATGGACGCCATGCCCGTGCGCCTGAGCCAGGTGCTCGAAGGCTGGGCGGCGCAGATCAAGGCCAATCTCGGGCACCTGCGCTCACTGCAGCCCAGCCTGCAGGCACTGGCACAGGGCGGCACCGCCGTGGGCACCGGCATCAATGCTCACCCGGACTTCTCGCGGCTTTTCAGTGAGCACTTGAGCAGCGCCACCGGCGTGCCGTTTACGCCGGGTGCCAACCTGTTCGCCCTGATCGGCTCGCAGACACGGCCGTCGCGATCTCCGGCCAGCTCAAGGCCACCGCTGTCAGCCTGATGAAAATCGCCAATGACCTGCGCTGGATGAACTCCGGGCCGCTGGCGGGCCTTGGCGAAATCGAGCTGGAAGCGTTGCAGCCTGGCTCCTCGATCATGCCGGGCAAGGTCAACCCGGTGATCCCCGAGGCCACCGCCATGGTGGCCGCTCAGGTGATCGGCAACGACGCCACCATCGCTGTGGCAGGCCAGTCGGGTGATTTCGAGCTCAACGTGATGCTGCCGGTGATCGCATCGAACCTGCTCGAAAGCATTGAGCTGCTGGCCAACGTGAGCCGCCTGCTGGCAGACAAGGCCATCGCGAGCTTCCGGGTGAACGAAGCCAAGCTCAAGGAAGCGCTGGGGCGCAATCCCATCCTGGTCACTGCGCTCAACCCCATCATCGGCTACCAGAAGGCCGCCGAAATCGCCAAGCAGGCCTACCGCGAAGGCCGCCCGGTCATCGACGTGGCGCTTGAGAACACCGACCTTTCCCGCGAGCGCCTGGAAACCCTGCTCGACCCGGTAAAACTGACGGCCGGCGGCCTGTAACCGCCCTGGAGGTTGCGATGCAGCACTGGAGAACGACCACGGAGCAGGCCAACCAGCGTTTCGACCGTGGCGACCTGATCGATGCGCGGGAGCTGTACCTGCATGCTCTGGCGCTGGCTCAGGTGCTGTTCGAGCGGTGGCCGGACACGGATCAGGCGGTGGCCGCTTGCGTGATTTCCCATCACAACCTGGCCGACCTGCATGTGCGCCTGGGGCAGCCAGAGGAAAGCGCGCAGTACCTGTGCGTGATTCACCAACGTCTGCTACAGGCCGCCGGCGACACTCGACTGCCCGCCTCATTGCGCGAGGCGGCGATGCGCCACAGCAACCGCACCTACACCGAGCTGCTCACCTTTATCGATAAACATGGGCATCACCCGCCCACCCGCCGGCTGCTGGCCGGCTTTGTCGATCAAGCGTCAGGGCTGGCTCACACCCTGAAGGCTGAGCCTTCACATTACCGATACGGAGTTCACTGACCATGGCTTTCACACTGCCCAAACTGCCCTACGCCTATGAAGCGCTGGAACCTCACGTCGATGCGCAAACCATGGAGATCCACTACACCAAGCACCACCAGACCTACGTCAATGGCCTGAATGCCGCCCTCGAGGGCACCCAATACGCGGACTGGCCGCTGGAGAAACTGCTGCGCGAGCTCAAAAGCCTGCCGGCCGACAAGCAAGGCGCCGTGACCAACCATGGTGGTGGCCACGCCAACCATTCACTGTTCTGGGAGGTGATGGCGCCCGATGCTGGCGGCCAACCCCAAGGCAGCGTGGCCAAGGCCATCGATGCCGAGCTGGGTGGCTTCGAAGCTTTCAAGGAGGCTTTCACCAAGGCCGCGATCAGCCGCTTCGGCAGTGGCTGGGCGTGGTTGAGCGTGACGCCTCAGAAGAAGCTGGTCGTTGAAAGCAGCGCCAACCAGGACAGCCCCTTGATGACCGGCAATACGCCGATCCTCGGGTTGGATGTTTGGGAACACGCCTATTACCTCAAGTACCAGAACCGCCGCCCGGAATACATCAATGCCTTCTATAACGTCATCAACTGGCCTGAAGTCGAGAAGCGCTACCAGGCTGCCATCGCCTGACATGCCAGCGGCAGGTAAGCAGGCCGACAGCTTTTCGGTCAGCAGTGTGCGCCTGTTTCGGCTGGCGTTCGGTTCCTTGCTGCTGTTGGCGGGGTTCACCTTGCTGGCCGCCAAGGCGCTGGCCTGGCTGGACGTCGACGGCGGCATCATGCGCGCGTTCGAAGGCGGGGCGGTCTGCGCCTTGGGTACGGCGCTGGGCGCAGTGCCGGTGCTGGTTATCCGCAATATGCCGGTCGCAGCAGCTGACACCCTGCTTGGGTTTGGCGCGGGCGTAATGCTCGCCGCCACCGCCTTTTCGTTGATCCTGCCGGGGCTCGATGCCGCGGCAGCGGTGGGGCTGTCGCGCTGGGGCTCCGGGGCGATGGTCAGTTTCGGCATCATGCTCGGTGCGCTGGCACTTTATGTGCTGGATCGCAAGGTATCCGGCGCAAGCCCTGAGGCGCTGGTTGCGGCACCCGGCCGGCCGATGGTGCCCAAACGCATCTGGGTGTTCGTGATCGCAATCATCGTTCACAACATTCCCGAGGGCATGGCGGTGGGAGTGTCGGCAGGCGGCGGCATGGAAGGTGCCAACAGCCTGGCCATCGGCATCGCGCTGCAGGATGTACCCGAGGGGCTGGTGATCGCGCTGGTGTTGGCCGGTGCCGGCATGTCACGTGTGCGCGCATTTCTGATAGGAGCGGCATCAGGCCTGGTCGAGCCAGTGTTTGCGGTGCTGTGTGCGTGGCTGGTGCGCCTCGCCGAGTTGCTATTGCCTCTGGGCCTCGCCTTCGCGGGCGGCGCCATGCTGCTGGTGGTTACCCACGAGATCATCCCCGAGTCGCGCAGCAACGGCCATCACAAGCTGGCAAGCCTGGGATTGTGCCTGGGGTTCTGCTTGATGATGGTGCTCGATACGGCGTTAGGATAGAGAAGCTGCTAGCTATGAGCTTCAAGCTTCAAGCAAGAGCAAAAAAGCGCCTTTAGGCGCTTTTTTCGTTCGGGATCGCTGCCAAGGCGCAGCTTGTTCTTGCTTGTAGCTTGTAGCTTGTAGCTTGTAGCTTGTAGCTTCATTCCCCTTCATCGAACTTGTCGTTGATGAGTTTGACCAGGGCGTCCAGCGCTTCCTGGTCCTGTTCGCCTTCGGTGCTCAGGTGAATCTGCGTTCCCTTGCCTGCCGCCAGCATCATCACGGCCATGATGCTTTTGCCATCGACCAGTTTGTCTGCGGCCCGGCCAACACGCACCTGGCACGGAAAGCGGCCCGCCACGCCGACGAACTTCGCTGCGGCGCGCGCATGCAGGCCCAGTTTATTGATGATGGTGATATCGAGTGCGGGCATTGCGCGGGTGTTCCTTTCAGCTGAGGTCGCGGTGGCGAACCTGGACATTCTTGAGGGTATTTTGCAATTGGGCGCCGAGCCGTTCAGTGAGGTACACCGAACGATGGTGCCCGCCGGTGCAGCCAATGGCCACAGTGACGTAGGCCCGGTTGCTTGCGGCAAAGCGCGGCAGCCATTTGAGCAGGTAACTGTGAATATCCTGGTACATCTCTTCGACGTCTGGCGCTGCGGCCAGGTATTCGATCACGGGCGCTTCGAGCCCGGAATGATTGCGTAGCTCTGGCTTCCAGTAGGGGTTGGGCAGGCAGCGGACGTCGAATACGACGTCGGCATCGACTGGCACCCCGCGCTTGAAGCCGAAGGATTCGATCAGGAAGGCCGTGCCTGCATCCGGGCGGTTGAGCAGGCGAAGTTTGATCATGTCACGCAACTGGTACAGGTTCAGCGCAGTGGTGTCGATCTTGAGGTCGGCGAGGTCCGCTATCGGCCCGAGGATGTCGCTTTCGACCTGGATGGCCTCGGCCAGGGACCGCTCTGCATTGCTCAGGGGATGCCGCCGGCGAGTTTCGGAAAGCGCTTGAGCAGAGTGTCTTCGTCAGCGTCAAGGTAAAGCACGTCGCACTGAATGTGCCGCGCCCGCACTTCTTCGAGCAACTCCGGGAAGCGGCTCAGGTGGCTGGGCAGGTTGCGCGCGTCGATGCTCACCGCAACCAGTGGCTGGGCGAGCTCGGTATGGATCAGGGCGCGCTCGGCAAGCTCTGGAAGCAAGCCTGCCGGCAGGTTGTCGATACAGTAGAAACCGTTATCTTCCAGCACATCCAGCGCGGTGCTCTTGCCTGAGCCCGAGCGGCCGCTGACGATAATCAGGCGCATGCTAGTGGCCCTGCTGGGCGTGGACCACGACCTGATACAGCGCCTGACTGTCGGTAGCAGCGCGCAGGGAATCGCGAAGCTCCTTGCGGTCCAGCATGCTTGCGATCTGGCGCAGCAGTTCGAGGTGCTCGTCGGTCGCCTCTTGAGGCACCAGCAACACGAACAGCAAATCGACCGGAGCGCCGTCTATCGCGTCGAAATCGACCGCATGATCGAGGTGGATCAAGGCGCTTATGGGCTGGGAGCATCCAGCCAGGCGGCAGTGAGGAATGGCGATGCCGTTGCCGAAACCGGTGGAACCCAGGCGTTCACGGGCGATCAGGGCTTCGAAGATCTGCTGCTGGTCGAGCCCGACGAGGTCGGGTGCCACCAGTTGGGCAATCTGTTCGAGGACACGTTTCTTGCTGCCTCCCGGCACGTTCACCTGGGAACGGCCGGGGGTCAGGATCTGTTCGATTCGGATCATGGGGGAGGGTGGTCAGCGAGCAGCCGCGCCCTGGAGCAGGCTTTGCTGTTTTTCCTTATGTTTGAGTAACTGCCTGTCGAGCTTGTCGGTGAGCAGGTCGATAGCGGCGTACATGTCGTCGTGTTCTGCGTTGGCGACTACTTCACCGCCAGGCACACGCAGGGTGGCTTCGATTTTTTGCTTCAGTTTCTCGACTTCCATGATCACCTGCACATTGGTGATCTTGTCGAAGTGCCGCTCCAGCTTGGCGAGCTTCTCGTTGATGTAGCTACGCATGGCCTCGGTCACATCCAGTTGGTGCCCACTGATGTTGACTTGCATACCGCTTCTCCTTATTGCCAGTGCATAAAGAGGCGGAAAAAACCGCCTCCTGGAACAGGGTAGGCGCTGGCCAGCGCCTGGGCATCGGTGCGTTACATCAGCCGCTTGCGTTCGCTGGAAGGCGCAATCCCGAGGGATTCACGGTACTTGGCGACAGTGCGGCGAGCTACCTGAATGCCTTGTGCCTCCAGTAAACCAGCGATCTTGCTGTCGCTCAATGGCTTTTTCTGGTTTTCAGCCGCTACGAGTTTCTTGATGATCGCGCGAATAGCGGTGGACGAGCATTCGCCTCCCTCGGAAGTGCTCACGTGGCTGGAGAAAAAGTACTTCAGCTCGTAAATCCCGCGCGGTGTATGCATGAACTTCTGAGTGGTGACCCGGGAGATGGTCGACTCGTGCATGCCGACCGCCTCGGCGATGTCATGCAGCACCAGAGGCTTCATGGCTTCGTCACCGTAGTCGAGGAAGCCCCGCTGATGCTCGACGATCTGTGTCGCCACTTTCATCAGCGTCTCGTTGCGGCTTTGAAGGCTCTTTATGAACCAGCGCGCTTCCTGAAGCTGGTTACGCATGAAGGTGTTGTCGGCGCTGGTGTCGGCACGGCGCACGAACCCTGCGTACTGCGGGTTCACGCGCAGGCGCGGCATCGCTTCCTGGTTGAGCTCGACCAGCCAGCGATCACTGTCCTTGCGCACGATCACGTCCGGCACCACGTACTCGGGCTCGCTGGCCTCGATCTGCGAACCAGGCCGCGGATTGAGGCTTTGTACAAGCTCGATGATCTGCCGCAGGTCGTCTTCCTTGAGCTTCATGCGCCGCAGCAACTGGCTGTAGTCGCGGCTGCCCAGCAAGTCGATGTAGTCGGTTACCAGGCGTAGCGCTTCGCTCAGCCAGGGTGTCTGGGCGGAAGCTGGCGAAGTTGCAAGGCAAGGCATTCGCTCAGACTGCGGGCAGCTACGCCCGCTGGCTCGAACTGCTGGATGCGGTGCAACACCGCCTCGATCTCGTCGAGCTCGATATCAAGCTCCGGGTCGAAGCCATCGCAGATCTCTTCGAGGGTCGCTTCGAGGTAGCCCTGGTCGTTGATACTGTCGATCAAGGTCACGGCAATCAGCCGGTCATCGTCGGACATGGGCACCAGGTTGAGCTGCCAGAGCAGGTGGCTCTGCAGGCTCTCGCCGGCCGAAGTGCGAGTGGTGAAGTCCCACTCGTCATCGTCATTGCTGGGCAGGCTGCTGGCGCTGGTCTGGTAGACGTCTTCCCAGGCGGTATCCACCGGCAACTCGTTGGGAATGCGATCACTCCAATCGCCTTCCTCGCCACCCTCAGCGTTGTCGCTTGCCGGGACGCTGGCTTCGAAACCGGTGTCCTGAAAACTGGTGTCCTGCGCTTCGCTGCTGCTCTTGAGCTCGGCGTTGTCAGCCATGGGGTCGCTGGTGTCGAAATCCTCGCCGTCTTCCTGGCGTTCGAGCATGGGATTGGAATCCAGTGCCTCCTGGATTTCCTGTTGGAGGTCCAGGGTGGAGAGCTGGAGGAGGCGAATGGCCTGTTGCAACTGCGGTGTCATCGTCAGTTGCTGGCCGCATTTTCAGGACGAGCGTTGGTTTCATGGCGGAAGCTAGACACCTTGTTCTGCCGGCGCGGTGCGCCGTCCACTACCTGCTGGCGGCCTCACCGGGGCCAGCTTTAAGCAAGTTATATGCCTGAAAAAACTGGCTTTGCATAGTGTTTAGTTTGGCTGGCTGTCAGAGGCGGAACTCGTGACCGAGGTACACTTCCTTGACCAACTGGTTGGCCAGGATGGTCTCGGCGTCACCCTCGGCAATCAGCTGCCCGTCGTTCACGATGTAGGCGATTTCACAGATATCCAGCGTCTCGCGTACGTTGTGGTCGGTGATCAATACACCGATCCCCTTGGCCTTGAGGTGATGGATGATCTGCTTGATATCACCGACCGAGATCGGGTCGACCCCTGCAAAGGGTTCGTCGAGCAGGATGAACTTGGGCGAGGTGGCCAGGGCGCGGGCGATTTCCACACGACGGCGTTCGCCACCGGAGAGGCTCATCCCCAGGTTGTCGCGGATGTGGGTGATATGGAATTCCTGCAGCAGGTTCTCGAGCTCGGCGCTGCGGCCTGCAGCATCGAGATCCTTGCGGGTTTCCAGGATCGCCATGATGTTGTTGGCCACCGAAAGCTTGCGAAATATCGAAGCCTCCTGGGGCAAGTAGCCAATACCGGCACGCGCACGGCCGTGCATGGGCTGGTGGCTCACGTCGAGGTCGTCGATCAGTACGCGGCCCTGCTCGGCCTGTACCAGCCCGACGATCATGTAGAAGCAGGTGGTCTTGCCCGCGCCGTTGGGCCCGAGCAAACCGACGATCTGGCCGCTGTCGATCGACAGGCTGACGTCGCGCACGACCTGGCGGCCCTTGTAGCTCTTGGCAAGGTGCTGTGCCTTGAGGGTTGCCATTATTTCCCCTTCTGTTGCTGCGCGGGTTCGGTTTTTTTCTTCGGCTGGATCACCATGTCGATCCGCGGCTGCGGAGCGGTGACCTTCGAACCGTTTGCGCGGCCGGCGTTGGCGACCTGGCGTACGGTGTCGTAGACGATCTTCTCGCCGGTGGAAACGTTGCCGTCGTTCACCACTTTGGCGCGGTCGGTGAGGATGATCCTGTCCTGGTTGGCCAGGTAGTCGATAGTCACGGCCCAGGCCTGCACGACAGGTTTGTCCACTGCAGGCTTCTGCTCGTAATAGGCAAGGTTGCCCACCGATGTGAAGGTTTTCACATCACCGTTGTCGTCGCGGGTGACCGTAACCTTGTTACCGGTGATCTTCATCGACCCTTGAGTGATGATCACGTCGCCCACATACACAGCCACACCTTGCTTGTCGTCGAGCTGGGAGGTGTCGGCCTGGATATGGATCGGCTGATCGCGGTCTGTCGGCAGCGCGAGGGCATTGACGCTCCCCAGCGCAGCGCCCAGGCCAAGCAATACCGGGAGGGTTTTAGCGAGAGCGAGCGTCATACTGTCCTCTTACGTTGGACAGCAAGTCTACCTTGCTGTCTTTCAAATACGCTTTCATTCCTTTAGCCGTGGTCACGCCGTTGGCACCGTCGATTCTAACGTCTTGGTCGGTTTCGGCATATTGCCTGCGCGGGTAAACAGTCGCCCGGCTGGTATTGATCACGGTGGTACGGGATTTCTGGTCGGTGCGGTTGAGCTTGACGTTGTCGATGAGCTCCACCTGAGTGCCATCGGGGTTGACCTCGGCACGCTCGCTGCGCACGTGCCACGGGTAGGGCGTGCCGCGGTAGATCTGCATTTCGGGCAGTGTTACGTATGAAATCTCACTGACCTGATGGTGCTCAACCTTGTCTGCAGTCAGGTCGTACTGCAGGCTGCCGTCGTCCATGAACTGCTTAGTGTGGGTGTTGATCGCATAATAGTCGACAACGCTTTCGTCGACCTGAGCCGGTGCATTGTCGAGAAAACGCTCAGGTGTGATGCGCAAATAGCCGATGCCACCGACCACGATGATCAGTGCTATCAGGATCGCCAGATTGCGAAGGAGCTTGTTCTGCATCGTTCAGGCCTTATAGATAGCTGTCGAGCAAGGCATCGAGCTTGCCCTGTGCCCGCAGGATGAGCTCGCAGAATTCACGTGCCGCGCCTTCGCCGCCGCGCGCCTGGGTAACTGCCATGGCATGCTGACGCACGAATGGCGCGGCGTTGGCCACTGCCATGCCCAGGCCGACCCGTCGAATGACCGGCAAGTCTGGCAGGTCATCGCCCAGATAGGCGACATCCTCGTATTCGAGGCCCAGTTGACCGAGCAGTTCGTCCAGCGCGGCCAGTTTGTCTTCGCGGCCCTGATAGAGATGCTCGATGCCGAGGTTTCGCGCACGGCGTTCGACGACCGGGGACTTGCGGCCAGTGATGATAGCAAGGCCGACTGCGGTGCCAAGCATCTTGATGCCGTGGCCATCCAGCGTATTGAAGGTTTTGAACTCGCTGCCGTCCTCGAGGAAGTAGAGGCGGCCATCGGTGAGGACGCCATCGACATCGAAAACCGCGAGTTCGATGCGCTGTGCGCGCTCGAGCAGGTCCTGGTTCATTACATCACTCCGGCACGCAGCAGATCGTGCATGTTCAGCGCCCCAACTGGGCGGTCGTGGTCGTCGACCACAACCAGCGCGCTGATCTTGTGGTCTTCCATGATCTTGAGCGCCTGGGCGGCCAGCATCTCGGGCCGTGCGGTCTTGCCGTGGCGGGTCATGACATCGTCGATCCGTGCATCACGTACATCCACCGCGCGATCAAGGGCGCGGCGCAGGTCGCCGTCGGTGAAAACACCTGCCAGGCGGCCATCGGCTTCCAGCACCACGGTCATCCCCAGGCCCTTGCCGGACATTTCCATCAGCGCTTCGCGCAGGCTGGCGCCACGTGCTACACGCGGCAGCGCTTCGCCTTGATGCATCACGTTTTCGACCTTCAGCAGCAGCCGGCGGCCCAACGCACCACCGGGATGGGAGAAGGCGAAATCCTCAGCGGTGAAGCCCCGGGCTTCGAGCAGGGCTACGGCGAGCGCATCACCGAGCACCAGCGCCACGGTGGTGGAGGAAGTGGGTGCGAGGTTCAGCGGGCAGGCCTCCTGGGTGAGCCGCGAGCCGAGGTTGATGTCGGCGGCTTTGGCCAGCGGTGAGTCGGGGTTGCCGGTCAGGCTGATCAGCCCGATACCCAGGCGTTTGAACAGCGGCACCAGTGCCATCACCTCGGCCGAAGACCCGGAGTTGGAGAGCGCCAGCACGATGTCGTCGCGGGTGATCATGCCCATGTCGCCATGGCTGGCTTCGGCCGGGTGCACGAAGAACGAAGGCGTACCAGTGCTGGCCAGGGTAGCGGCGATCTTCTTGGCCACGTGCCCGGATTTGCCCATGCCCATCACCACGACGCGGCCGTTGCTGCCCATGATCAGCTCGCAGGCGCGCACGAAATCGTCGCCAATGTGAACCAGCAAGCCTTCGACTGCCTCGATCTCTCAGGCGGATGGTCCGCTGCGCGGACTGGATCAGGGCACTGGGCAAGGTCATGTCGTTCAGGTAGCAGAAAGGGAAGGGCGGGGATTATAGGGGAATGCCGCGCGCGGTTCATCCCTGTTTCGAAAACTCTCACGACAGCGCCTGCCCGTCGGCAGACGCTGTATTAAAACGTTTCAAAGCTCAAGGTGGGCCATGCGTGTTGCCAGTGATATAGTTCGCCGCTTGTCGGCCGGCCAGAGCCGTGTGCCTCAGCGGCGGTTCAGGGCGTCCCAAGGGCCAGGCCGCTTCGCAAGGAGTTTGAATGACAGCCGATAACGCCTACGCGGTCGAGCTTAAGGGTGTGACCTTCAAGCGTGGCACGCGCAGCATCTTCGAGAACGTCGACATCCGCATCCCTCGCGGCAAGGTCACGGGCATCATGGGGCCTTCCGGTTGTGGCAAAACCACTCTTCTGAGGCTGATGGGCGCGCAGTTGCGGCCCGATGCGGGTGAGGTGTGGGTCAACGGGCAGAATCTTCCGTCACTGTCGCGCAGCGACCTGTTCGACGCGCGCAAGCATATGGGCGTGCTGTTCCAGAGCGGCGCGCTGTTCACCGACCTCGATGTCTTCGAGAACGTTGCCTTCCCGCTCCGGGTGCATACCGACCTGCCCGAGGAGATGATCCGTGACCTGGTGCTCATGAAGCTTCAGGCCGTAGGGCTGCGCGGTGCGACCGAGCTGATGCCCGATGAGCTTTCCGGGGGCATGAAGCGCCGCGTCGCGCTCGCCAGGGCCATCGCGATGGATCCGCAGATCCTCATGTACGACGAACCGTTCGTCGGCCAGGATCCTATCGCGATGGGCGTGCTGGTGCGCTTGATCCGTCTGCTCAACGACGCGCTGGGGATCACCAGTATCGTCGTTTCCCATGACCTGGCTGAAACCTCCAGCATCGCCGACTATCTGTATGTGGTAGGCGACGGGCAGGTGCTGGGGCAGGGCACTCCGGCCGAACTGAAGGCGTCGGATAACCCGCGCATCCGCCAATTCATGACAGGCCAGCCCGACGGGCCGGTACCCTTCCATTATTCTGCGCCACCGTTGGCCACTGATTTTCTGGGGAAACGCTGATGCGCCGCACAACATTGATCGGGCGGATTCGCCTGATGGGGCGCTCGGCCATCGACGTCGTTGGTGTCCTGGGCCGTTCCAGCCTGTTCCTGGTGAGTGTGCTGTTCGGGCGCGGTGGCACCTCCGGGCGCTTCCAGTTGCTGGTCAAACAGCTGTATTCGGTGGGCGTGCTGTCGTTGCCCATCATCGTGGTATCAGGTGTATTCATCGGCGGGGTGCTCGCGCTGCAGGGCTTCAGTATCCTGGCGCGCTATGGCTCGGAGCAGGCAGTGGGGCAAATGGTCGCGCTGACGCTGCTGCGCGAGCTGGGGCCAGTGGTCACCGCGTTGCTGTTCGCGGGCCGTGCGGGTTCGGCGCTCACCGCCGAGATCGGCAACATGAAGTCCACCGAGCAGTTGTCGAGCCTCGAGATGATCGGTGTCGACCCTCTCAAGTACATCGCTGCGCCACGCCTGTGGGCCGGTTTCATTTCGTTGCCATTGCTGTCTCTGATCTTCGCCGTGGTGGGGATCTGGGGTGGCTCGTGGGTCGCAGTCGACTGGCTGGGCGTATATCAGGGCTCGTTCTGGTCCAACATGCAGAACAGCGTCAGCTTCACCGACGACGTGCTCAACGGGCTGATCAAAAGTGTGGTGTTTGCCTTCGTGGTCACCTGGATCGCCGTGTTCCAGGGCTATGACTGCGAACCCACCTCGGAGGGGATCAGCCGTGCCACCACCCGGACCGTGGTCTACGCCTCATTGGCGGTACTGGGGCTTGATTTCATTCTGACCGCTTTGATGTTTGGAGATTTCTGATGCAGAACCGCACCCTGGAAGTCGGTGTCGGCCTTTTCGTACTGGCCGGGATCCTGGCGATCGTGTTGCTGGCCTTGCGAGTCAGCGGCCTTACCCCTACTTCGGCGCACGACACTTACAAACTTTACGCCTACTTCGACAATATCGCCGGTTTGACTGTCAGAGCGAAGGTGACCATGGCCGGCGTGACCGTCGGCAAGGTCACGGCGATCGATCTGGACCGCGACACCTTCACCGGGCGCGTGACGCTGGAAGTCGACAAGCACGTGAACAACCTGCCTACCGATTCGACTGCATCGATCCTTACCGCCGGGCTGCTGGGCGAGAAGTACATCGGCCTGAGCGTGGGTGGCGATACCAACGTGCTCAAGGATGGCGGGACCATCCACGACACCCAGTCTGCCCTGGTGCTGGAAGACCTGATCGGCAAGTTCCTGCTCAATACCGTGAGCAAAGATGCCAAATAAAGGAGTGAGTCACATGATGTCGACCCTGCGAAACGCATGCCTGGCGCTACTGGCAGCGTTGCCGATGCTGGTGCTTGCCGCACCTGCCAGTGCTGCGGCAGGGGGCTCTGCCCACGATGTGGTTCAGGGCACCACCAGCGAACTGCTCAGCGATCTCAACGCACACCGTGAGCAATACCGCAGCAATCCCAATGCCTTCTACGATGCGTTGAACCGCATCGTCGGCCCGGTCGTGGATGCCGATGGCATTTCTCGCAGCATCATGACCATCAAGTACTCGCGCAAGGCCACGCCTGACCAGATGACTCGCTTCCAGGAGAACTTCAAGCGCAGCCTGATGCAGTTCTATGGCAATGCGTTGCTGGAATACACCAACCAGGGCATCACCGTCGACCCACCCCGTGACGAGAGCGGCGACCGCGCCAGCGTTGGCATGCAGGTCAAGGGCAACAATGGCGCGGTCTATCCGGTTTCCTACACCCTTGAAAAGGTGAATGGCGAGTGGAAGGTGCGCAACGTGATCGTCAACGGCATCAACATCGGCAAGCTGTTCCGTGACCAGTTCGCCGATGCCATGCAGCGCAATGGCAATAACCTGGACAAGACCATCGATGGCTGGGCAGGCGAAGTCGCCAAAGCCAAGCAGGCAACCGACGGCGCTACCGGCGCTCAGGGTGCGCAGTGAACCCGGCTCGAGTCGAGGCTACCGCCGATGGCCTGGCGTTGTTCGGGGAGCTGGACTACCGAGCTGGCAAAGCCTTGCGCGAGCAGGGCGGCAAGCTCGTCAATGCCGGCAGCGGCTTTGTGGTCATTGCCGACTGCTCCGGTGTAGCGAAGGCCAGCAGCGTCGGGATCTCCCTGCTGCTTGCCTTTGCCCGTGACGCCAAGGCTTGCGGCAAAACCCTGAAAGTGCGGGCCATGCCGCGTGATATCTGCCAGATCGCCGAAGTCTGCGGTGTGCTGGAACTGCTCGAAGCCGAGTAGGCAGCCGCCTGGCTGGCCGCCCGCGTACAGTGTTCGCAGGCGGCCGGCTTTTTTTGTATGATGGCCGGCCCGTGCGCACAGGGCGCCGATAGAGGTTGAGCATGCAGGCCACAGAAGTGAAGAGCTTTCTCGAAGAGAAGCTCGACCAGGTCCAGGTTGAAGTCGAAGGTGAAGGCTGCAACTTCCAGTTGAACCTGATCAGCGATGAGCTGGCCGCGTTGAGCCCGGTCAAGCGTCAGCAGCAGGTGTACAGCCACCTGAACCCCTGGATCGCCGACGGCAGCATCCATGCCGTAACCATGAAATTCTTCAGCCGCGCCGCCTGGGCAGAGCGCGCCTGAGCCCTTACGCCACGAGAGTGCTATGGACAAACTGATTATTACCGGCGGCGCTCGCCTCGACGGCGAAATCCGCATCTCCGGAGCCAAGAACTCCGCCTTGCCGATCCTGGCAGCCACCCTGCTGGCTGATGGCCCGGTCACGGTCTCCAACCTGCCGCACCTGCACGACATCACCACGATGATCGAGCTGTTCGGGCGCATGGGGATCGAGCCGGTCATCAATGAAAAGCTGGCCGTCGAAATCGACCCACGCGCAATCAAGACCCTTGTCGCTCCCTATGAGTTGGTCAAGACCATGCGCGCCTCGATTCTGGTGCTCGGCCCGATGGTCGCGCGCTTTGGCGAGGCCGAAGTCGCGCTGCCCGGTGGCTGCGCCATCGGCTCGCGCCCGGTCGACCTGCACATCCGTGGCCTGGAGGCCATGGGCGCCAAGATCGACGTCGAAGGCGGCTACATCAAGGCCAAGGCCCCCGAAGGCGGCCTGCGTGGCGCGCACTTCCTCTTCGACGTGGTGAGCGTGACCGGCACCGAGAACATCATGATGGCTGCAGCCCTCGCCAAGGGCCGCACTGTGCTGCAGAACGCTGCGCGCGAGCCCGAGGTGGTCGACCTCGCCAACTTCCTGATCGCCATGGGTGCCAACATCCAGGGCGCCGGCACCGACACCATCACCATCGATGGCGTCGAGCGCTTGCACTCGGCCAACTTCAAGGTGATGCCCGACCGCATCGAGACCGGCACCTATCTGGTGGCTGCTGCCATTACCGGTGGCCGCGTCAAGCTCAAGGACACCGACCCGACCATCCTCGAAGCGGTGCTGGAGAAGCTCAAGGAAGCGGGCGCGCACATCACCACCGGCGAAAACTGGATCGAGCTGGACATGAAGGGCAAGCGTGCCCGCGCTGTGAACCTGCGCACTGCACCTTACCCTGCGTTCCCCACCGACATGCAGGCTCAGTTCATCTCTCTGAACACCGTGGCCGAAGGCACCGGCGCGGTCATCGAGACCGTGTTCGAGAACCGCTTCATGCACGTCTACGAGCTGCTGCGCATGGGTGCGAGCATCCTGGTCGAAGGTAATACCGCCATCGTCACGGGCGTTTCGCAGCTCAAGGGCGCGCCCGTCATGGCCACTGACCTGCGCGCTTCGGCGAGCCTGGTGCTGGCTGCGCTGGTGGCCGAGGGCGAAACCCTGATCGATCGCATCTACCACATCGACCGTGGCTACGAGTGCATCGAGGAAAAACTGCAAATGCTGGGCGCGAAGATCCGTCGCGTTCCGGGCTAGTAGAAGCCTGGCCGGGCCTGTTGGCCCGGCCGATCGATCAGGGATTCCCCCTCCCATGCTGACCATTGCGTTGTCCAAGGGCCGCATCCTCGACGACACCCTGCCGCTGTTGGCCGAAGCGGGCATCGTGCCCACCGAGAACCCGGACAAGAGCCGCAAGCTGATCATCCCCACCAGCGATGAAGGCGTTCGCCTGTTGATCGTGCGCGCTACCGACGTGCCTACCTACGTGGAGCAGGGTGCTGCCGACCTGGGTGTAGCGGGCAAGGATGTACTGATGGAGTTCGGCGGCCAGGGTATCTATGAGCCGCTGGACCTTCGCATCGCCTGCTGCAAGCTCATGACTGCCGGTGCCGTGGGGCCCCCGCGCCCAAGGGCCGGTTGCGCATCGCCACCAAGTTCGTGAATGTCGCCAAGCGTTATTACGCCGAGCAGGGTCGGCAGGTCGACATCATCAAGCTGTACGGCTCCATGGAGCTGGCGCCGCTGGTGGGCCTGGCAGACAAGATCATCGACGTGGTCGACACCGGCAATACCCTGCGCGCCAATGGCCTGGAACCGCAGGACCTGATCGCCCACATCAGCTCGCGGCTGATCGTGAACAAGGCCTCGATGAAGATGCAGCACGCCCGTATCCAGGCGCTGATCGACACCCTGCGCCAGGCTGTAGAGTCGCGACACCGCGGCTGACCCTTCCCAGCGTGCGGCGCCCGCCGCGCGTTGCACGCTATTAGCGCCATTGGCGGAAATTCCCCGCCACCGGCGCACAGTGCTGATAGATTAAGACCCCCGTGTAACCGCCAAAACAGAGGCTTGCCATGACCGCTGCAACCGCCATACGCCGACTCGATGCCCTTGATCCGGATTTCGCCCGACATCTGGACCATCTGCTGAGCTGGGAAAGTGTGTCGGACGATGCGGTCAACCAGCGCGTGCTGGACATCATCAAGGCTGTGCGCGAGCGCGGTGACGCAGCCTTGGTGGAATTCACCCAGCGTTTCGATGCGGTGCAGGCCACTACCATGGCCGACCTTATCCTGCCGCGTGAACGCCTGGAGCAAGCTCTTGAGCGCATCACACCTACGCAGCGCCAGGCACTGCAGACCGCTGCCGAGCGCGTGCGCGCCTATCACGAGCAGCAGAAGCAGGACTCCTGGAGCTACACCGAAGCCGACGGCACGGTGCTTGGGCAAAAGGTGACTCCACTGGACCGCGCCGGCCTCTACGTGCCAGGCGGCAAGGCTTCCTATCCCTCTTCGGTGCTGATGAACGCCATTCCGGCCAAGGTTGCCGGCGTGGCCGAGGTGGTGATGGTCGTGCCCACGCCCCGTGGCGAGCTCAACGAGTTGGTACTTGCCGCCGCCTGCATCGCCGGTGTGGACCGGGTGTTCACCATCGGTGGTGCGCAGGCCGTGGCCGCACTGGCCTATGGCACCGAGAGCGTGCCCAAGGTCGACAAGGTCGTCGGCCCGGGCAACATCTATGTCGCCACCGCCAAGCGCCATGTTTTCGGCCAGGTGGGCATCGACATGATCGCCGGCCCCTCCGAGATCCTGGTGGTGTGCGACGGCGGCACCGACCCGGACTGGATCGCCATGGACCTGTTCTCACAGGCCGAGCACGACGAAGACGCCCAGGCGATCCTGGTCAGCCCTGATGGAGCCTTCCTCGACGCAGTGGCCGCCAGCATCGACAAGCTGCTGCCCACCATGGAGCGCGCCGAGATCATCCGTACCTCACTGCAAGGCCGCGGCGCGCTGATCAAGGTCTCCGACATGGCGCAGGCAATCGAGGTGAGCAACCGCATCGCGCCCGAGCACCTGGAGCTGTCGGTGGCCGACCCGCAGGCCTGGCTGCCTTCCATTCGCCATGCCGGTGCCATCTTCATGGGCCGCCACACCAGCGAGGCGCTGGGCGACTACTGCGCTGGGCCCAATCATGTGCTGCCCACCTCGGGTACCGCACGGTTTTCGTCACCACTGGGGGTGTACGACTTTCAGAAGCGCTCGTCGATCATCTTCTGCTCGCCCACAGGTGCCTCCGAGCTGGGCAAGACTGCCTCGGTGCTGGCCCGTGGCGAATCTCTCAGCGCGCATGCCCGCAGCGCCGAGTACCGCATTCTGGACCAGGGGGAGTAACCCATGAGCAAGTTCTGGAGCCCGTTCGTCAAGACCCTGGACCCTTACGTTCCGGGCGAGCAACCCAAGCTGACCAACCTGGTCAAGCTCAACACCAACGAGAACCCCTACGGCCCGTCGCCCAAGGCGCTGGCCGCCATGGCCGCCGAGGTGGGCGACAACCTGCGCCTGTACCCGGACCCCAACAGCGATCGCCTCAAGCGTGCCGTGGCCGACTTCTACGGCGTCACAACTGCCCAGGTGTTCGTGGGCAACGGTTCTGACGAAGTGCTGGCGCATATCTTTCACGGCCTGTTCCAGCAGAACCTGCCGTTGCTGTTCCCGGACATCAGCTACAGCTTCTACCCCGTGTATTGCGGCCTGTACGGCATCGATCACGAACTCGTCGCGCTGGACGAACAGTTCCAGATCCGCGTCGAAGACTACGCCCGCCCCAACGGCGGCATCATCTTCCCCAACCCCAATGCCCCGACCGGCTGCCTGCTGGCGCTTGAAGCCGTAGAGCGTATCGCACAGAACAGCCCCGATTCGGTGGTGGTGGTGGATGAGGCGTACATCGACTTCGGCGGCGAATCGGCTATCGCCCTGGTGGGCCGCTACCCGAACCTGCTGGTGACCCAGACCTTGTCCAAGTCGCGCTCGCTGGCAGGGCTGCGGGTGGGTATTGCGGTGGGGCACCCTGACCTGATCGAGGCGCTGGACCGGGTTAAGAACAGCTTCAACTCCTACCCGGTCGACCGCATCGCCATTGCCGGTGGCGCGGCGGCCTTCGAGGACCGTGCCTGGTTCGACCAGACCCGCCAGGCGGTGATCGACAGCCGCGAAGCCTTGAGCGAGCAATTGCGCGCCCGTGGTTTCGAAGTGCTGCCGTCGGCTGCCAACTTCATCTTCGCCCGCCATCCGGAGCGTGACGCGGCAGAGATTGCCGCCAAGGTGAGGGAGAAGGGCGTGATCGTGCGCCACTTCAAGCAGCAACGCATCAGCCAGTTTCTGCGCATCAGCATCGGCACGCCGGAGCAGAACCAGGCGCTGATCGACGCACTCTGACGATCAACAGGCCGGCAGCGCCGATGGGGCGCCTGCCGGATGCTTTCAGCTAGCGCCTCAAAGTTCTTTCTTCATGTAGCGCTCGATCTGCTCAAGGCTCTTGCCCTTGGTTTCCGGCAAGCAAATAGCCACGAACAGCAGTGAGCCCAGATTCAGCGCAGCGAAGACGTAGAAAGTGGCGTTTCCGATCCATTGCAGTGCCATGGGGAAAGCGAACGCCACCAGTGCGTTGAACAGCCATTGCATCGACACCGCCGTGCCGGTGAGCATTCCCCTCACCTGATTGGGGAACAGTTCCGACATCAGCAGCCAGTACACCGGTGAAATGCACATCTGCATGAACAGCAGAAATACCAGGATGCAGCTCAGCGCCAGGTAGCTCTGCAAGGGGCTGTTGGGCAGTGCCGAAAGCACCGTGCCCAATGCCAGCTGCGCCAGGATCACTACGCACAGCCCGGTCATCAGCAGCGGGCGGCGGCCCACCCGGCCGATTGCCCAGATACCCAACAGGGTGGCGATCACCGATACCACACCGTTTCCGATCGTTGCCGTCAGGGCGGCATGAGTACCCAGGCCTGTGGTCTTGAGGATGATCGGGGTGTAGTACATGAATGCGTTGACTCCGGTGAACTGAATCACAAAGCCCAACCCCACGCCGATCAGCATCAGCTTGATCACCCAGGGTTGACGCAGCAATTCACCCACCGGTGGATGGTGCCTGGCAGCGCGAGCGTGGTCGCGCAGTTCAACGGCTTCCTTGTGAGCTTGCTCGGGGGAGTCGCGCAATTGCTCCAGCACCTGCTCCGCTTCGTCGATTCGGCCTTTCGCGGCCAGCCAGCGCGGGGAAGCGGGTACCAGAAACGTCCCCGCAAACAGCAAGGCACCGGGCACCATGGCAATGGCAAGCATGTAGCGCCAGATGTCATTGCGTTGCAGCGTCCAGGCCAGCAAGGCGCTGAGCATATACGCCAGCAACTGGCCTGTGACGATCATCAGCTCGTTACGGCTGACCAGGCGCCCACGACGTTTCGGGCCGGCGATCTCCGCGATGAACACCGGCACCGTAGCCGACCCGCCACCGACCGCCAGGCCGAGCACGAAGCGCATTGCGGTCATCACGCTCACGTTCGGCGCTATCGCTGTGCCCAATGCGCCGAGCACGAACAGCACTGCCAGCGAGCGCAGGGTGGTGCGCCGGCCGAATCGGTCGGAGATATACCCGCTGGCCAGAGAGCCTATGGCTGCACCGACGATCAGCGAAGAAGTGATCAGCCCTTCGGTGAAAGCATTCAGGCCCAGGCCGCCCTGGTCGGCTGGCAAGGTCATGAAGGGCAGGGCGCCGGCGATGATGCCGGTGTCGTAACCGAAGGCCAGGGCGCCCATGGTGGCGACCAGCACGGTAATGAATATCAAACGTCGGGCGCTGGGTTGCGCGCGCTCGGCCGCATCGGCCATAGCGTTGGAATCGGGCATGTGAACAGGTCCTGTAGAGAAAAACGTCGAGCTGGTCAGAGGGGCTGTATGGCGTGGTGGTCGCCGGGAAAGGGCGAAACAGACACTTGGCATAGGAATTTATGACAATGTGTGTCAAAGGAGTTCCTTCCTGAGCCGCTGCCCTTCAAGGCATTGCCACGTAAATGTGCAATCATCGCCGGCCACGTATTCAGAGGCTGACAGTCGAGTTATGGGCAGCAACAAGGCAGTGCTGGCGGTACTGATTTTTGCGGTTTCGGTCGTGGGGTTGGGCATGGGCGCGACCCTGCCTGTGGTTGCGTTGCGCATGTACCAGGTGCAGGCGTCCACTCTGTCGATCGGCCTGCTGGCAGCGATGCCAGCGGTGGGCATGATGGCTTCGGCATTCATGATCGACGCTCTGTGCCGGCGTTTCACGCGGCGCGGGCTTTACCTGCTGGCTCTAGGCGTGTGCTCGGCGAGTGTTGCGGCTATCGAGCCACTGGCCACAGTGCCTTGGGCTCTGGCGGCCGCTCGCGTACTGATGGGCGTGGGCATGGGCGTAGTGATCATCCTTGGCGAATCGTGGGTCAATGAAATGAGCCCGATCAACGCGCGGGGACGGTTGGTTGCGCTCTATGCCACCTGTTTTACCGCCTGCCAGATGCTTGGCCCTGCGTCGGTGGCATGGCTGGGCGCCGAGGGGCCCTGGGTCAACCTGCTGGTGCTGGCCAGCCAGGCCTTGGGCCTGGCACTGGTGGGTTGGGTGATGCCGGCAACCCCGGCGTTGCGTGCGCAGCAGAGCCGTGGCTTCTCGGTGCTGGGTTTCGTGAAAGTGGCGCCGGCGTTGTGCATGGGTGTGCTGTTGTTCAGCTTCTTCGATAGCGTGGTGCTGGCGATGTTTCCGGTATATGCCGCAGGGCTGGGGTTCAGCCTGGCCCTGGCAGCGCTGACCAGTAGCGTGATCCTGGCCGGCGATGCTGCCTGCCAGTTGCCGCTGGGCTGGCTTGCCGACCGCAGTGATCGCCACCGCCTGTACGTAACGTGCGGCCTGCTGGTGCTGTTGATCGGTGCAGGGCTGCCCTGGCTGATGGGTAGCGGGCTCTGGTTATGGCCGGCATTGATCGTATTGGGTGCGGTGGCCGGAGGCGTCTACACCTTGGCTATCGTGTTGATCGGGGAGCGTTTCGAAGGTGCGGACCTGGTGACCGCCAACGCCAGCGCCGGGCTGATCTGGGGCTTGGGCAGCGTGCTCGGGCCATTGGCCAGCGGTGCAGCCATGAGCCTGGGCCCACAAGGCCTGCCTTGTACGTTGGCAGCGTCGGCAGCGCTGTTCGTCGTTTTCGCCTGGCACCTGCAGTGGAAAAGCCGCCAGGCTCTTCACATCTGAGAATGCTTACCATTAGAATCCGCAGCTCACTCCTTGCCTGCCTCCATTCATGACACAACTCCCTCCCGACCCGGATCCGGCGCATGGCTCGACCGCCGAACCGGCAACGGATCGCACGCAGTTTCTGGAGGCATTCCTTGCCGAGCGCGCTCGCATGGAGGCGGTCGTCACTCGGCGAACGGGTTGCCGGCAGACGGCGGCAGATCTCATTCAGGATCTGTTCCTGCGGCTATGGCGGCGGCCAAAGGCTCCTGAGGGCGCCTGGGGGCATTATCTGATTCGTAGCGCAGGCAACCTTGCCATCGACCATCTGCGTAGCGAGAGCGCACGAAGCCGCCTTGCGCAAGGAATGGCCTTGGACGAAGAAAGCCAGTCTTCGGAGGGAGCGCTGGAGGCGGGTAGCGACTTGCGGCATATCGAAGCGGCCTTGCGCGCTTTGCCCGAGCGCACGCGGCGCATCTTTCTGCTCAACCGCATCCATGGCCGCACCTACCTCGAGATTGCCCGAGCAATGGCGCTGTCCCAAAGTGCGGTGGAAAAACATATGATGCGCGCGCTCGATGCGTGCAAGGCCAGCTTGTGCGACTCCACCCGCCCGCCAGGGAATGCCGGCTCATGACTGCTCGTCGCCCCGTTGAATCATTCTCAAGCCGCCAGGCACGGCATTGGCTCGCCGCGCTGGCGGGCAGGCCGGACGCCGCCACGCAAGCGGCATTCGAGCGTTGGCATGCCGCGCATCCGGCCAACGCACTGGCCTGGGATGAAGCGATGTCGCTGTGGCAGGCCACCGATGCACCTGCACGGCGCTTGGCGGCCGACGACGCCAGTGCCTTGCACGCATTGCTTGAGCGGATGGACGCGCCCGCCCCGCCCAGGGCGTTCAGGCGCATCACCTGGGCCAGCGCTGCGGTGGTAGTACTGGCTCTGGGCGCGCTGATCGGCGGTTGGCGCCCTGATCGTTGGGTCGAGGACCTTGCAGCCGACCATGTGTGCCCGGCTGGCCCAGTCTGCAATGTCACGCTGGCAGACGGCTCCGAACTGACCCTCGATGCTGGCAGTGCCATTGCCGTCGACCTGTCTTCGAGTGAGCGCCACGTCGAATTGAGGCGAGGGGCAGTGTTTTTCAAGGTGGCCCATACCGGGGCACCTTTCGTCGTGCAATCGGGGGCCAGCCAGGTGCGCGTGCTCGGGACCGAGTTCGCGGTGCGGCAAACCAGCGGGGGAGGCCGGGTCACAGTGTTGGCAGGTCGAGTTTCGGTGCGTGCGGCACCCGGCGAGCCTGAGCAGGTCCTGCAGGGCAATCAGCAGGTCAGTTGGGCGGGCGGCCATGCCGGTGAGGTGGCCAAGGTCGACAGCGCTGCACAGCTGGCCTGGCGCGAGGGTTGGCTGACCTGGTACCAGGCGCCGTTGTCGGAGGTTGTCGCAGAGCTGGAGCCGTACTATCCCGGGCGCATTGTCGTGCTGGGGGATGCCTTGGGCCAGCGTACGTTGAGCGGCAGCTTTCCCACCAAGGACCCTCAGGCCGTGCTTGGTGCATTGCAGAAAATCCTGGGCTTCGAACAACATCACCTGCCCGGGCCGGTGATCCTGCTGCGTTGAACCGAAAAAATCGAATTCCCATGTGAGGTAACCGTGCTGCTGCTCCGTCTGCTTGGTGCATGCGATCAATTCGTATTTCACACTGGGGAGCACCATGACACACACCTTCAAGCCGGCGCATCGTTCGGTACGCCTCTGGCTTGGCGCCAGCGCCCTGATGGCCGGTTACGCCTTTGCGGGCGAGCCCGCTGAGCCTCACGCAGCGCCTCCAGCCAGCAGCCAGGCAGCCGCTTACAGCTTTTCGATCGCTGCCCAGCCTTTGCCGCAAGCGCTCAGTGCGTTCAGCAGAGCCACTGGCCTGGGCGTGGTCTATACCGTGCAGGTTCCGGCCCAGGTTCAGGCGCCTGCCGTTACCGGCCGCATGAGCGCCGAAGCCGCCCTCAGCCGATTGCTGGCAGGTTCCGGGTTCACTGCGCGATACCTCGACGGGCATACCCTTGCGGTGGAGCTGGCCCCGCAGGAGGGCGTATTGAATTTGCCTGCTACCCAGATCGACGGCGCTTCGTCGCGCGAAAGCGTCAGCAGCTATCAGCCCCCGGCCAGCAGTTCGATCGCGCGCTCCTCCGCACGAGTGCAAGACATCCCGCAGTCGATCAATGTTGTCGCCAGCCAGGTCATCAAGGACCAGGCCCCGCGCAACCTTGACGACGCTTTGAACAACGTCAGCGGTATCACTCAGGGCAACACACTGGCCAGCACGCAGGACTCGGTGCTCAAACGCGGTTTTGGCGACAATCGCGACGGCTCGATCATGCAAGATGGAATGCCGCTGGTTCAGGGCCGCGCGCTCAACGCCACCACCGACCGCGTCGAGGTGCTCAAGGGCCCTGCTTCGCTGCTGTATGGTATCCAAGACCCCGGGGGCGTGGTGAACCTGGTGGCCAAGCGCCCGCAACTCACGCAGTACAACGCGCTGACCGCCCGAGGCTCGAGCTATGGCAACGGCAGGAACGGCAGCGGTGGCACCCTCGACAGCACCGGGCCACTGGGCGCCAGCGGGCTTGCCTACCGGCTGATCGTCGATCATGAAGATGAGGACTACTGGCGCAACTTCGGCACTCACCGCGAAAGCCTGGTAGCACCGTCACTTGCCTGGTACGGCGATGCCACCGAGGTGGTCGCCAGCTATCAGCACCGTGAATTCCTGACGCCTTTCGACCGCGGCACGGCAATCAACCCCAACACCCATCATCCTTTGGACATCCCGGCCACGCGGCGGCTCGATGAGCCTTTCAACGATATGGAAGGGCGTTCGGACCTGTACCAGCTGCAGGTCGATCACCACCTCAATGATGGCTGGAAGGCTCACTTCGGCTTCAGCTACAACCGCGAAACCTACGACGCCAGCCAGGTGCGGATCACCAAAGTGAACCCGGCCAGTGGCACCCTGACCCGCACCATGGACGGCACTCGCGGTGCGCTGACGCATGACCGCTTCTCGACCCTCAGCCTCGAAGGCAGCCAGACCTTGTTCGGCCTGCAGAACGACATGGTCGTCGGGCTGGATGACGAGTACCGCAAGATCTACCGCGCCGAGTTGATTCGCCAGAGCAGCAAGGCCACGTTCAGTTATGTGAATCCGGTGTATGGCCGTGAAGTGCAGGGCACTACCGTCAGTGCTCCCGACAGCGCCCAGACCGATGAGCTGCGCAGCAATTCGTTGTTCATGCAGGACTCGCTGCACCTGAGCGAGCACTGGATCGCTGTGTTTGGTGGCCGCTATCAGGTCTACGACCAATACGCTGGCAAAGGCATTCCCTTCAAGGCCAATACCGATACCAACGGGCAGACCTGGGTGCCGCGCGCGGGGCTGGTGTACAAGCTCGATGACCAGTGGTCGTTCTATGGCAGCTACAGCGAATCGTTCAAGCCCAACTCCAGCATCGCGGCCCTGAGCGGCGGCGTTGTGCTGGATTCGGCCTACGCGCCTGAGCAGGGCAAGAGCTGGGAACTTGGAGCCAAACTCGACATTCCGGGGCGATCACCGCTACGGCAGCGGTGTATCGGATAGACAAGCGCAATGTCCTGGTGTCGCAGGCCGACGCATTGGGCAATACGATCTACAGCGTGGCTGGAGGCGTGCAATCCAAAGGCTTCGAGCTGGATGTCGCGGGCCAGCTGACGGAACGTTGGAGCCTGATCGGCAGCTACGCCTTCACCGATGCCGAAGTCACCAGGGACCCTGACTACAAAGGCAACCGGCTGCAGAACGTGGCGCGCAACTCAGGTTCGCTGTCGGCAGTGTACGACGTTGGCAGCCTGCTGGGTGGCGACCGCTTGCGCCTGGGCGCGGGCATGCGTTACGTCGGCAAGCGGGCAGGGGATGCGGCCAATAGCTTCGACCTTGATCCCTATACCGTGGCTGACGCCTTTGCCAGTTATGACACACGCATCGAAGGGCATAACGTGAACTTCAAGTTCAACGTGAAGAATCTCTTCGACCGAACCTATTACACCTCGGCAGCCAGCACCAACTTTGTGTCGATAGGGGATGCTCGCCAATTCGTACTTTCCAGCACCGTTGAATTCTAGTGAGGCCAAGCCCCGCAAAGGCAGGCTTATCGCGGGGCGAAGTCATTGATTTAAATAAATTTCCAAGCGGGGGTTGACGCCTATGCAAACCCCCCATAGAATGCGCGCCACTTGCAGCGCAAAGCACACAGCGAAGCGCAACGGGTAGTGAAAGTTGTAGCCTGTCCCCTTCGTCTAGTGGCCTAGGACACCGCCCTTTCACGGCGGTAACAGGGGTTCGAGTCCCCTAGGGGACGCCATGTTTTGCGGGAATAGCTCAGTTGGTAGAGCACGACCTTGCCAAGGTCGGGGTCGCGAGTTCGAGTCTCGTTTCCCGCTCCAGTTTACAAACGCCACGCGAAAGCGGGGCGAGTAAAAACCCGAAGGCGACTGGCTGTTACCTTCGGAGGCTGAAACACTCAGGTGTTTCGGGGCTTTACGTCCCCTTCGTCTAGTGGCCTAGGACACCGCCCTTTCACGGCGGTAACAGGGGTTCGAGTCCCCTAGGGGACGCCATATTTTGCGGGAATAGCTCAGTTGGTAGAGCACGACCTTGCCAAGGTCGGGGTCGCGAGTTCGAGTCTCGTTTCCCGCTCCAAATATAGAGAAAAGAGGCCTCGGCCTCTTTTTTCGTTTCTGCGTTTTCTTTCGGGCGCTGCCTGGCTGCTTCTTTTCCTTTCTCTACTCAGATCTCTTCGTTGCCTGTGAGCGCTCGTGGGCGATGTGCGCAGGAGTCGGATAACACTTTTCAATACCTTGCCCGTGGTGGGGCCGTTGACAAACAGCCTGTTGACTGTAAATGTATATACATTAAAAACAACAAGGCCCTCTCCATGCTCAATCCATCTCTCTGGCTCGACGCCGCACCGCGCGGCGGCTTGCGCATCCTGTGTGCTCATGAGCAATTCAGCGCCCACGACCTGCCGTTGATCGGAGAAGGAGCCTGAACCATGACCGGTATTAATCTCATCCCCGGCACATTGACCCTCGCCCAATTGCGCGCGTTCTACCTCAACCCGCAGCCCGTCACTCTGGATGCCAGCGCTGTATCCGGCATCGCAGCCAGCGTTGCCTGCGTCGAAGCCATCGTCGCCGAAGGCCGCACGGCGTACGGCATCAACACAGGTTTCGGCCTGCTGGCCTCCACTCGCATCGCCTCGGCCGACCTTGAAAAACTCCAGCGCTCACTGGTGCTGTCCCACGCTGCCGGCGTCGGCGAGCCACTGGACGACGCCATGGTCGGGCTGATCATGCTGCTGAAAATCAACAGCCTGGCACGCGGTTTCTCAGGTATTCGCCCAGTGGTGATCGATGCCCTGCTGGCCTTGCTCAATGCACGCGTGTACCCGCACATCCCGCTCAAAGGCTCGGTGGGTGCCTCCGGTGACCTGGCGCCGCTTGCGCACATGTCGCTGGTGCTGCTGGGCGAAGGCAAGGCACGCCATAACGGGCAATGGCTGCCGGCGAGTGAAGCGCTGGCGGTGGCTGGCCTCACACCCTGACGCTCGCGGCCAAAGAAGGCCTGGCACTGCTCAACGGCACCCAGGTGTCCACCGCCTATGCACTGCGCGGGCTGTTCGAGGCCGAAGACCTTTACGCCGCAGCCACCGTGTGCGGCGGGCTCAGCGTTGAAGCCATGCTCGGCTCGCGCGCCCCGTTCGACGCGCGCATTCACGCTGCACGCGGCCAGCGCGGGCAGATCGACGCCGCTGCCGCGTATCGCGACCTGCTCACCGAGAGCAGTGAAGTGGCCAGCTCCCATGCCAACTGCGACAAGGTGCAAGACCCTTACTCGCTGCGTTGCCAGCCGCAGGTGATGGGGGCATGCCTCACTCAATTGCGCCAGGCGGCTGACGTGCTGGTGATCGAGGCCAACGCAGTGTCCGACAACCCGCTGGTGTTCGCCGAGCAGGGCGATGTCATCTCCGGCGGCAACTTCCACGCAGAGCCTGTGGCCATGGCGGCCGACAACCTGGCCCTGGCCATTGCAGAGATCGGTGCGCTCTCGGAGCGGCGCATCTCGCTGATGATGGATCGGCACATGTCGCAACTGCCGCCCTTCCTTGTCGAGAACGGTGGAGTCAATTCCGGCTTCATGATCGCTCAGGTAACCGCTGCGGCGTTGGCCAGCGATAACAAGGCCCTGGCACACCCGGCCAGCGTCGACAGCCTGCCCACTTCAGCCAACCAGGAAGACCACGTGTCGATGGCGCCCAACGCCGGCAAACGGCTATGGGCGATGACCGAGAACGTACGCGGCATCATCGCTATCGAATGGCTGGGCGCCTGCCAGGGCCTGGATTTTCGCAAGGGCCTGAAGACCTCTCCCAAACTCGAACAGGCCCGTGCACTGCTGCGCGCGCAGGTCGCGTACTACCAGGAAGACCGCTTCTTCGCCCCCGACATCGAGGCGGCCAGCGCCCTGCTGGCCAGTGGTTGCCTCAACCCGCTGCTCCCAAGTGCGCTGCTGCCGAGCCTGTAAATGCAATCTGCCGCTTCTGTGAAGGAGCGGCTTCCTCTTAAAATACAAACACTAAGAGGAGATTGCCTGCATGAGTACACAGCCAGGATTGAAGCGAGGGCTGAACGCTCGTCATATCCGTTTCATCGCATTAGGGTCGGCCATTGGCACCGGCCTGTTCTACGGTTCGGCCTCGGCCATCCAGAAAGCCGGGCCATCGGTGCTGCTGGCCTACCTGATCGCTGGCGCCGCCGTTTACATGGTGATGCGCGCCTTGGGCGAAATGGCCCTGCGCCGTGCCGAGACTGGCTCGTTCGGCGACTATGCCACCGAGGCGATGGGGCCGTTCGCCGGCTTTTCCACCGGCTGGACCTACGCCTTCGAGATGGTCATCGTTTGCCTGGCCGACGTCACGGCGTTCGGCATCTACATGGGCTTCTGGTTTCCCGAGGTACCGCAGTGGATCTGGGTGCTCTCGGTCATCTGCCTGATCGGCGCGCTGAACCTGTGCACGGTCAAGGTGTTCGGCGAGCTGGAATTCTGGCTGTCGATCGTCAAGGTCGGCGCCATTGTGGCGATGATCCTGGGCGGGCTGTGGATCATGGCTTTCGGCCTGGGCCAGGCTCAGGCGGGCACGGGCGTCGCCAACCTGTGGGAAAACGGCGGCTTCTTCGCCAATGGAGCCAGCGGGCTGATCGCGTCGCTGGCAGTGGTGGTGTTCGCCTTCGGTGGCATCGAAATCATTGGCGTGACCGCCAGCGAAGCCAAGGACCCCGAGCGTACCCTGCCGCGAGCGATCAACGCGGTGCCGCTGCGCATTCTGCTGTTCTACGTGCTCACCTTGCTGGTGCTGATGGCGATCTTCCCGTGGCCGCAGATCGGCAGCCAGGGCAGCCCCTTCGTGCTGATCTTCGACAAGCTCGGCGTTACCTACGCCGCTGCCATTCTCAACGTGGTTGTGATCACCGCAGCGCTGTCGGCGATCAACAGCGATGTGTTCGGCGCCGGCCGCATGTTGTACAGCCTGGCAGTCAAGGGCCATGCGCCCCGGGCTTTCGCTCAGGTGTCGCGTAACGGCGTGCCGTGGCTTACGGTGCTGGTGATGGCCGTAGCGCTGGCGGTGGGGGTGGTGCTCAACTACCTGATTCCGAAGAACGCCTTTGAACTGATCGCTGCGCTGGCCACCTTCGCCACCGTGTGGGTGTGGCTGATGATTTTGCTGTCGCAGTTCATCCTGCGCCGGCGCATGGGGGCGCAGGAGGCTGCATCGCTGAAGTTCGCGGTGCCACTGTGGCCGTTGGCACCGGCGCTGGCGATCGCTTTCATGCTGTTCATCTTCGGTGTGCTGGGCTACTTCGAGGAATCACGCCCGGCGCTGGTGGCCGGGGTGGTGTGGATGTATCTGCTCGGCATCGCCTGGTACAAATGGGTCAAGCCGCGCCAGGCTGAAATCGGTCGGCCCTGAACGCTGCGGGTGCTGGCTTGCCGGCTGCCAGCGCCCCGACCAGCTCGGCCGTTACCGCAGCCTGGGTCAACCCCAGATGCTGGTGCCCGAATGCCAGCAACACCCGGCCCGCGCAGGCCTGGTCGATCACCGGCAGCGAATCGGGCAACGATGGCCTGAAGCCCATCCATGGCGTCGCGCCTTGCGCATTCAAATCCTTTTCGAACAGCCCTTGGCTCAAACGCAGCAACTGCCAGGCGCGCTCATGATTGGGCGGGCGTTCAAGACCCGCAAACTCCACCGTGCCGGCCAGGCGCAGGCCACCGGCCAGGGGAGTCATGATGAAGCGCCGTTCGAATGAGGTGACAGCGAAGGGCAAGCGGCCGGCTTCATGGGGCAACATCAGGTGATAACCACGCTCGGTGTCCAACGGCACATGCAGGCCAGCCAGGCGCTTTGCAAGGCCTGCCGAGTGCGCGCCAGTGGCAATCAGTACGCGGCGGCTGGCCATTTGGCCCTGCGGGTGTGCAACACAACGCCATCAGCTAGCACCTGGCCCCCCAGCACCTCGTTCTGGACGAAATCCACGCCGGCCTGGCGCGCAGCCTCCACCACGGCCAGCAGTGTGATGTAAGGGTCGATGAAGTGCCCGGTCTCTGGAAAGAACAGCCCGCCCTTTGCCCGCTGATGAAGCTGCGGCGCCGTGCTGCGCAGCCGTTCGGCGCCCCAACGTTCGACCGCGACCTGCTGTTGGTTCATGCGTTGCTGCAGCGCCAGCAACGCTGCTTGCGACTCGGACCTCTCGTACATCAACAGCGAGCCTTGCAGGTGCAGCAGCTCGTTGTGGCCGATGCTTTCCAGCAAGCGTTGCCACGCCGGCAGGCTGGCCTGGTTGAGCAGGCGCAAGCCTTCGACGGTGCGGGCGAAAGGCGCCGGGCGCAGGTTCAGCAGCAGCCGGGTGAACCACGGAAGGGCGCGAGGCAGGTAGCGCCAGTCCAGCCGCAGCGGCCCCATGGGGTCGAGCAGCATGGCCGGCACGCGCTTGAGGATCGACAGATCGGCGATCGGGAATACCTGTTCGGTGGCCAGGTGCCCGGCGTTGCCGAAGAGGCGCCCATGCCCGGAGATTGGCGGTCGAGTACCTGAACCTTCAGGCCTTCGCGGGCCAGCTGCAGGGCACAGGTGACGCCGATGATGCCGGCGCCGATGACGATGATGTCGGGGGTGTTGGGCATGAGGGGCTCCGAGGAGGAGTGTTCAAGGAGGTCGTGGCCGCCCTCCCAGGAGTCTGAACCCGTGGGAGGGCGGCTTGCCGCGCGACGACCCGATCAGGTCAGCCCAGGCCCTGCTCACCGGCCCACTGCCCATACCACTCACGGAACAGCCGATACTGGGTTTCAGCATAATGCCGCTGCGGCTCACTCAACCGGTCGCTTTCGTTGAAATGCAGGCGATATTGCTCATCCCCGTTGAGCACCATCAGATGCTTGTAATACAGCACCAGGTCCGCCCCCTCGTCGAACGAAGACAACACCGCCAGCGCCTGTTCCAGCTCACCGGCCAGGCGCCGCGCCCGGGCATCGCCTGCCGCCGCCTGCTTGCTCAAGGCCACCAGCTGCAGCACTTCGCGCGGCAGCGCATTGCCGATGCCGGTGATGGCGCCGGTGGCGTTGCAGTTGACGAATCCATGCACCACCTGGGTGTCCACCCCGACCATCAGCGTCACCTCAGGGTCGCCGGAGGTGATGTGCTCGGCGGCGTAGCGCAGGTCGGCGCCGCCGCCGAATTCCTTGAAGCCGATCAGGTTCGGGTGCTGCCGGCGCAGCTCGAAGAAGAGCTCGGCGCGCGTGGCGAAGCCGTAGTAGGGGCTGTTGTAGATCACCGCCGGCAGCTGCGGTGCGGCACTCAGGATGGCAGCGAAGTGCGCCTTCTGCGCGCTGGCCGATGAGCCCCGCGAGAGCACCCGCGGAATCACCATCAGCCCGTGAGCACCGACCTTGGCCGCGTGAGCTGCATGGGCCACCGCTTCGCGGCTGTTCACGGCACCTGTGCCGACGATGGTCGGCACCCCGGCTGCCACCAGCCGCCCCACGCCTTCCTGGCGCTGCGCCTCGCTCAGCAGCGGCCAGTCGCCCATCGAGCCGCAGTACACCACCGCGCTCATGCCGATATCGATCAGCTCGCGGCCCTTGGCGACCAGTGCGTCGTAGTCGGGCGTGCGCTGTGCGGTGCAGGGGGTCATCAGGGCCGGGATGCAGCCGGTGAAGATGTTGTCGCTCATGGTGTGTCCTCGAAAACCGATAGGTGAAAAAATCAGATGCCCCAGGCGAAGGGGTCGTTGTCGTCGATCAGCAGGCGTGCGTCGGCGGTCACCCAGGCCTGGCCGGTGATGAACGGGCGGATGCGGTGGCCGGCTTCATCGCCTGAAAGCTGGTAGCGGCCGGTGAACTGGCTGCCAGTGATGCCCGCCTGCACCCACGGCTCGCCGGGGGCCAGCTTGCCGTCTGCGGCAAGGCAGGCGAGCTTGGCACTGGTGCCGGTGCCGCACGGCGAGCGGTCGTAGGCTTTGCCGGGGCACATCACGAAATTGCGGCTGTCGGCCTTCGGGTCGGCCGCGAACAGCTCGATGTGGTCGATCATCGCGCCGTCTTCGCCGTGGATGCCTTGCGCCTGAAGCGCCGCGAGCATCTTCCAGGTCAGGTCGGTCAGCCGCTCGACGTTGCTCAGCGCCAGTGCCTCGCCGTGCTGGTTGACCAGGAAGAACCAGTTGCCGCCCCAGGCCACATCGCCAAGAAAGCGGCCGTATCCGGGCACCTGTACTTCCACCTGCCGGCGATAGCGCCAGGCCGGCACGTTGCCAAGTGTGACTTCGCCACGGGCATGCAGGGTGGCGGTGACGGGGCCGACCGGCGTGTCGATCAGGTGCTCTCCCGGCTCCAGCCGGCCCAGATGGTGCAGCGAGGCCACCAGGCCGATGGTGCCGTGGCCGCACATGCCGAGGTACCCGGTGTTGTTGAAGAAGATCACTCCGCACGCAGCACCCGGGCTTACCGGCGGGCACAGCAGCGCCCCCACCAGCACGTCATTGCCACGCGGCTCCAGCAGGCAGGCCTTGCGCCAATGGTCGTGGTGCTCACGCAGTTCGTCGCGCTGGGCGGCGAGGGTGGCGCCTTGCAGGGCAGGGAAGCCCTCGATCACCAGGCGCGTGGGTTCACCGCCGGTGTGGGAGTCGATAACGTGCAGTGTCTTCATGGCAAAGGCCTTAACGCAGTTGTGCGTGCAGCGGTGAAGGAGTGGCGGGCGCCACCTCGGTGGCCTCGTCGTCGTCGGTGTCCAGTTGCAATTGATGCGCAGGTATCCCGGTGGCTGCACCCCAGTAATAGATGGCCAGCGCGCAGGCGGCCACCACCACGGTGTCCAGCGGGTGGCCGATCACGCCCAGGCCGCCGAAGCTGCCTAGCCAAGAGAGCACGATGGTCACGGCGTAGAAACCGATCAGCCAGGCCGAGCTGCGCACCTGTTGGCTCAGGCTGATGTGAGCGGTAGGCACTAGCCGGCCACACAGCAGGTAGATCACGAACAACACGATCTGCAGGCTCAGCAACCACGACACCGTCGCCCAGCCCGACCAGTACACGATCAGCGCGGCGATGATGAACGACAACGGCCCCATCAATGCCAGGCCCCGCACACGAAACGGCCGCGGCAGCTCCGGGCACTACGGCGCAGCGCCGCCACCGACACCGGTGCCACCGCGTAGCTGAGCATCAGCGCCGCCGACACCACGTTGATCAACGCTTCCCAGGAGGGGAAGGGCAGGGTCCAGAACACCGACAGCCCGAAAGTGAGCCACAGTGCCGGGCGCGGGATGCCGGATTCGGCGTCGATGCGGGTGAACAGCTTGAAGAAGGTGCCGGTCTGCGCCCAGCCATAGATCACCCTGGGCGTCGCGTTCATGTAGATGTTGCCGCAGCCGCTGGGGCTGATCACCGCATCGGCCACCACCAACCAGGCGAGCCACGCGACGCCCAATGCCAGGGCGATGTCGCGGTAGGGCAGCGCCAGTGCCTTGCCCATGTTGGCCCAGCCGCTTTCGAGCATCTGGCTGGGGATGCCGCCGAGGAAGGCGATTTGCAGCAGCACGTAGATCGCCGTGGACAGCAACACCGACAGGATCAGCGCCAGCGGAATGGTGCGCTGCGGGTTGTGCACTTCGCTGGCGACCGAAATGATCGGCGTGAGCCCCAGATAGGCGAAGATCACGCCGCCCGCCGACACTGCCATTTCCACCCCCGACAGCCCGAACGGCGCAAAGCCTGCGCTGGTGAAGTTGGCGGGGGTAAAGAAGGTGAACAGCACCACGATCACCAGCAGCGGCACCACGAACTTGAACACGCTGATCAGGTTGTTGGCTTTGGCGAAGGTTTTCACGCTGCGGTAGTTGAGCCAGAAGAACAGGCACAGCAGCGCGAACTGCATCAGCCAGCCCAGCACGGTAGGGTCGCTGGAGCCGCTGCGGGTGAGGCCCGGAAACCACGCTGCCGCGTACTGGCGGGACGCGACGACCTCGATAGCCACCAGGCTTGAGAACGCGATCAGCGTGATCAGCCCCATCAGGTAGCCCAGCAGCGGGCCGTGCGAATAGAACGGGTAGCGCACCACGCCACCTGCACGCGGCAGTGCGGCGCCCAGCTCGCAATAGACGATGCCCAGCAGCAGCACGGCGAAGCCGCCGAGCAGCCAGGAGAAATTCCCGCTGGCCCGGCGATGGCCGACACGTGGCTGGCTGCGAACAGCCAGCCAGAGCCGAAGATCGCTCCCAGGCCGATGAAGGTGAGGTCGGTCAATGACAATTGCTTCTTGAACTTGCCTTGCACTGACATGGCGATGCCTTTTTTGTGGGTTCTTGGAATAGGCAGTGAGCAGAGCGGCCAGGCGGCGCCTGGCTCAATTGTTGTGGGCCTTACGATGAACCCCTCCCGGCCGCAGCGCTTGAGGGTTTTGCTTCGCGAACATGACGAAATCGGCACAGCGGCGCGGGTGGACGCACGCTCAGCGCTCGTGCAAGCTGCCGGCCAGGCTCGCTTCGGAGACCCGCCATGCCCCTCGGCCCGCTTCAGGCGCTGTGCGCCCAGCGCCCTGAATCACTGGAGCAATTCACCGCGCACATGGCTGCGGTGCTGCCTTTGCTCGACGCCATCCCGACCGCAGTGTTTTTCATCAAGGACACACAGGCCCGCTATGTGCTGGCCAACCGCACGCTGGTCGAGCGCTGCGGGCTCAAAAGCCTGGCGCCGCTGCTGGGCAAGACCAGCGCGCAGGTGTTCCCGGCGCGGTTCGGCCCCGGCTACACCGAGCAGGACCGCCGCGTGCTGGAGCAAGGCGAGGTGCTGGAAGACCAGCTCGAATTGCACCTTTACGGCAGCCGAGAACCGGGCTGGTGCCTGACCCACAAGCGCCCGCTGCTCGACCGCCAGGGCCGCGTCATGGGCCTTGCCGGCACGTCGGTCGATCTGCAGGCCGCCGCCGCCACCCACCCGGCCTACCAGCGCCTGGCAGCGGTAGATGAGTACATTCGCGAGCATTTTCAGCGGCCGGTCACGCTCAAGGAGCTCACCGCCGTCGCCGGGCTTTCCGTCGCCCAGCTTGAGCGCTATTGCAAACGCGTGTTTCATCTCACACCGCGGCAGATGATCCACAAGGTCAGGCTCGAACACGCGCACCGCCTGCTGTGCACAGCGCTGCCGATCACCGAGGTGGCGCTGCAGTGCGGCTACACCGACCACAGTGCGTTCAGCCGGCAGTTTCGCGCCTTGACCGGCTTCACGCCGCGTGAGTACCGCGCCGCTCACCCAGGGATAGCGGCCGGCGGCATGAGCTCAGGGCGATGAAACTTGCACAGCCTTTTGCCCCTCGGAGTTAAATCAGGCCATCGAGGGTACCGCTATGAATCTTCATCAATTGGCTCAGCTTGTCGCCAGCAACGACGTGCAGTCACTGGAACTGGTCAGCGTCGAGGGCGGTTCCTACGTGCTGCACGCGCGGCGCGGCGAGCAGCTCGAGCGGGTGCTCAACGACAAGGGCGATACCCTCCACGTGGCCTCGGTGGAAGAGGCACGCAAGGTACTGGCCAGCGTGCCGGAGGTGCCGTTCTTCCTGGTGCAGCCGGCGGTGCATGAGGAAATGGTCGGGCTTGACCATGTGCCTGTAGGTGATGCGCGCGAGCCGATCAAGCTGCGCTCCAGCCCCGGCGCGGCCAACGCCTGACCGCCTCGCTGCGGCTCGCACTATCCCTCGCGGCTATCGAGAGGCTGGCTGCGCAGGGCCCCATACGGCGCTCGCTGGCCGGCCCGCTGCTTTTCCCAGGTTTTCAGGCACAACGCTCCGTAGCCGAATTCACAATCTGATCTTTTTGATAACAGGGCGAAAGTTATCGCTTCAAATTGCCAGAAAACAATCATCGTTGTGAAATATTTTTATGACCTGCGGCAAGTTTCGTTGCAATCTCTTGAAAAACTACCAGAACCGGTAGTTATACCCTTTCCGCAAAGTAACTCTAATAGCGGCCACACCAGCGCACAATGGACGTGGACGTCATGGAGTACATCACTGCCGCATGGCATCAGTTGTCCGAGACTCTTCGGCAGAAGATGGCCAGTTACCGCCACGCTGTATTCATCGAGCGGCTGGGCTGGTCGCTCGAGACTCCGGCGGGGCATGAAATAGACCAGTTCGACCGCGACAATACGGTCTATGTCATTGCTACCGATGATCAGGAACACATCGTGGGTGTGGCGCGGTTATTGAAAACGACCGAGCCTTATTTGTTGAGTGAAGTATTCCCGCATCTGACTGGTGGCAATCCTCTGCCACGCCGCGCCGACACTTGGGAACTCTCGCGCTTTGCGTTCACCGCATCGGCGGCTATTCAACGCGGGCGATACGGTACCGAAGAACTGCTGGATCATTGTTTGTCGTACGCACGCTCCATGGGCGCCCGAAAGTTGCTGACTGTCTCGCCTCCCGGTATTGAAAAGTTGCTGCGCCGTTCACGTTACGGTGTTCGCCGCCTCGGCCCGACCACCTTGTGTGAGGGCGAGCCCATCTCCGCGTTCGAAATCGATATTCCCACTGTTGCACTCAAGGAAGCTTGACCATGGAACGGATTGCATTGATTACCGGTGGCGCCTCCGGCATTGGCCTGGCTATCGCTCACGCCCTGGCCGCTCAAGGCCACGACCTGATCCTGGCCGGCCGGAGCCAGCCGCGCCTTGAAACCGCGCGGGCCGAGCTTGCCGAGCGCCACCCCGCGCGCAGTGTCGAGGTGTTCAGTTGCGATGTGAGTGAGCCGGAGCAGGTCAGGGAGTTGTTCGGCTGGGTCGACACCCATGGTTGGACGCTTCAGGTACTGGTCAACGGCGCCGGCATTTCCGGAGGCGGCATCACCGCCCAGGTAACCGATGAGCTTTGGCAGGCTGTTATTGCGACGAACCTCAACGGTGCGTTTTATGTCACCCGCGAGGCGCTCCAGCGCGACCGCGTGGCGGCGGGTGGCAGGATCATCAACATCGCCTCCACCGGCGGCAAGCAGGGCGTGTTGCACGGTGCACCCTATTCGGCTTCCAAGCATGGCCTGGTGGGGTTCAGCAAGTCGCTGGGCCTGGAGCTGGCGCGTAACGGCAGCGGTATCACGGTCAACGCGGTGTGCCCGGGTTTCGTCGAAAGCGACATGGCCGCCCGCGTTCGCCAGCACTACGCCGCGCTGTGGGGTACCGATGAGGCTGAAACCCGCCAGCGCGTCGAACAGCGCATTCCAACCGGGCGTTATGTCAACCCCGAAGAAGTGGCGGGCATGGTGGTGTACCTGGCCTCGCCCCTGGCCGGCTCGGTCACCGCGCAGGCCCTGAACGTGTGCGGCGGCCTGGGTAACTACTGATGCGTACCGGCCATGAGGGGTGCATCTGGATCGTCGAGTTCGAGCCTCACGACCACTGTGATGAAAGCTGCCTGGACGCCGCCAGCCGCCAACGCTACGAGCAGATGGCGGTGCCGCAGCGGCGCCGATTGTTCGCGCTGCGCCGCCGTGCTCGGCAATTGATCGAACAGGCGTTGCCTTCGGGAGCCGGAACATCCATCAGCAGTAGCCATTCCGGCCGCTGGTTCGCATTCTATGTTGGCAATCAGGCGGTGGGTATCGACCTGGAACAACTGGGCGGGCCGGTAGACCTTGCCGCGCTGGCCGAGCATTTCCCGCACGCATTTCCGCCAGGCCCTGGCCAGCCTTTGCCGGCGCCACTGCGGGCACTTGAAGGTCACTTGCGCTGGTCGCGCCTTGAAGCCGAGATCAAGCACACCGGCCAGACCTTGCATCAGCGGCTTGCGCAACCGCAGCCGGCCGCCGCTCAGGCCCACACCTACTCAGCCGTGTTTTCAGCCCACTACATCGCTGTCTTCTCCCGCCGGCGCGGTGTGCCGATGCCGCGTGTCGTGCAATTGCGCTACAGCAACCTTGCGGGGGCCAGCCAATGAAGGTCATCGACCTGAGCGTGGCGATCCGCGCCACCGACTGGGAGCCCGAGCCTATCGAGCACAAGGTCATCGGCCATGTCGAGGGCGCTCGAATGCTGGGCAGGAGTTACCTGTATTTCACGTGCAAGCACTGGCTATCACGCCTGTATGCGCGGGTGTTTCGACGCCACCTGCTGATAGAACCGAGCCAGTTCCCGGACCGCATGGGGTTGTCGTTGATGAGTTATCGGCTGTCGACCCATACCGGCACTCATATCGACTCACCCTGGCATTACGGTTGGAGGGAAGGGGCCGCCGAGCCGCCCACCATCACCGACCTGCCCCTGGAGCAGTTCTATGGGGACGGCGTGCTGCTGGATGTCAGCGCAGGCGCTGGCCGGATCGATGCGCTGGAGCTTGAGCAGGCGGCGCAGCGGGCGGGGCACGTGTTCAAGCCGGGCGAGATCGCCCTGGTGCGCACCGGCGCCGACGCGCTGTATGGCTCGCGCGAGTACTTCTGCCAATACCGTTACTTCAGCCCCGAGGCGATCACCTGGCTGATCGCGCAAGGGGTCAAGGTGATTGGCACCGACGCCTTCAGCTTCGACGCACCCTTTACACAGATGATCGACAGCTACCTCGCCAGTGGCAATGCATCGACGTTGTGGCCTGCGCATTTCATAGGGCGTGACACACCCTATGCGCAGATAGAGCGGTTGGCCAACCTGGGCGATTTGCCCCGGCCCCGCGGTTTCAAAGTCAGTTGCTTCCCCATAAAACTCGACAAAGCGGACGCTGCCTGGTGCAGGGCCGTGGCGTTGTTTGAGTAACCCAACTTCCGAGAACGCTGATGACCTCCACCGACCTGCACGCCATCAAGCCTTATCCCAAGAAATGCTATTTGCCATTCATTCTCTATCCCCCGGGATGCACCGCCCGGCCCAGGCGGAAAACTGGCTTGAAACGCATATCGACATGAATGCCGAAAGCAAAGAGTTCGTGCTGTACATCGGCATTCCGTTTTGCCGAACCCGCTGCAAATCGTGCCCGTATTTTGCGAGCCTGTTGCCGGAGAACGACAAGCGCGACCGTGAAGGCGTGTACGTCGATGCCTTGCTCAAGGATCTCAGAAAGTGGGCGAGCTACCCCAAGTTCCAGAATGCGTTGTTGCGCAATATCTATATTGGCGGGGGGACCGGCTCCATTCTCAAGACCAGCAACTTGCGGCGCATCGTCGACACCGTGTTCGAGTTGTTCAAGGTTGACCCTCAGTACGAGTTCACCCTCGAAGGCAACGCTCGGGACTATGACGCCGAAAAGATCGACTATGTGAGCCAGTCGCGCATCAACCGCCTGAGCCTGGGCGTGCAGTCGTTCCAGCCCGAGCTGCTGGGTGTGATCGGCTCCCCGCACGCCGCCGAGGATTCTGCCCGTGTGATCCGCGCCTTCCAGGCCAAGGGCTTGCACAATATCCAGATCGACATGATGTACAACCTGCCCGGGCATACCCTGGCACTGTGGCGCAAAGATCTCGAAGTGCTCAAAAGCCTGGACGTTCCGCACTTCACCATCTACCTGTACCGCATCCACAAGGAAACACCGCAAAGCCGGTTGATTACCAAGGGCCGAGTCGAGAAGCCGGATGACCCGGAAACACCCATGGTCAAGGACATGTATGGCCAGGCATTGGAAATTGCCGAGAGCATGGGGTTTCACATGTACATGGTCGATCACTTCGCCAAACCCGGCTACGAGAACATGTACAACCACTGGAACTGGAAGGTGTACATCGACACGCTGGCGATCGGCCCGGGTTCCTACAGCTACTTCGACGGTTATCGGCTCGGCACCGAGGCCGACGTCGAGAAGTACATCGAGCACTGCAACGACGACAAGATTCTCGTCAGCACCGTTTCCGAGAAATTGTCGCCACGGGTGCAGCGTGAGCGTTATGTGGTGTTTGCCCTGCTGTATTACGAAATCGAGTTCGCCTTCTATCACTCCAAGTTCGCCACCTCGTTCCTGGACGATTTCAAAGATGAAATCGCCCGGCTCGAGCGCAAGGGGCTGGTTGAACTGATGCCTGACCGGATGGCGCTCACCCGGCTTGGGTTGGTCTGGCACACCAACGTCATTCTCGAATTCTTCAACCCGGCCTTCTGGAACGATGTCGACTCGCTGAACGAACCCAACTGGTCACTCAACGGAGTGATGGTGGAAGTGGGCGCGCACCCAAGGGCTCACTGGTTGGGCGCCAAAGATCAGGATTTTTTCAATGAACACCCTGTTACCGACGAAGAGGTCGATCACCATGTCTGATATCCACGCTTTCACCTGCACCGTTTCCATGACCGCCGCTGCGACCCCGGCCGACATCTGGGCCCTGTGGGTCGACGTTGGCAACTGGAGTGGCTGGGACGAAGGCATCGAGTGTTCCCGCCTGGTGGCGCAGTTCCGCGAGGGCGGCACGATCGAACTGACGCCCAAAGGCGCAGGCCCGGTGACTGTCGAGCTGAAAACGGTGACCCAGGGCGAGGAGTTTTCGGACGAAACCGTGCTGCCCTTCGGCACATTGAAAAACAGCCACCGGCTCGAGCCGCTGGGTGACCGGGTGTTGATCACTCATACGGTCCAGGCGCTGATCAACGCCGACAGCGTGGGCTTTTTCGAAGATGCGGTGTGGCCACACATGCAAGGTGGAGTGGCCGAGTCCTTGGGCCAGTTGATTTCGATCGCACAAGCGGCCTGAGGAGTTCGCCTTCCATGACACGTTACTGGTGCGGTGTGGTGTCCCGAGAGCACATCAAACGCGGAGAACAGGGTGGCTTTTGCCAGGTGTGCCACGGCAAGCGTTCGCCGCTGGCGAGAATGGCGCCTGGTGATTACATCGTTTTCTATTCGCCGGTTCATGAGTTCAAAGGCGTGCGCAAATGCCAGGCATTTACTGCGCTGGGGCGTGTCGTGGATGACCGTACTTATCAGTTCGAGATGGCGCCGGACTTCAAGCCCTTCAGGCGGGATGTCGAGTATTACGCCACCCGGGACGCTTCTATTTATCCGCTGCTCGAACAACTGGAATTCACCCAGGGCAATCGCAACTGGGGCTATCGCTTTCGGTTCGGCCACTTCGAGATCAGCCAGCAGGACTTCGAATCGATCGCCACCGCCATGAACGTTTCGTACCAGACAGTCGTCAGCGTCCCCAACGCAACACCGGCGCCGCCGCTGGCGGCTGCCGCGCAAAGTTCGCTGTTTGACTGAACCACTACGTGATAAGGGACTATATATCGTGCAACGTCGAGTCGTTGTGACAGGGTTGGGCGTGGTGAGTGCCAATGGCATCGGTGTGGATGCCTTCTGGCACAACATCGTCAATGGCAACAGTGGTATCCGCCCCTATCAATGGGGCGCCGCTTTAGGGTTCGAAAGCCGGGTCTATGGCCAGGCCAAGGACTTCAACGAAAAAGACTTCGACCTGGGAGCGCGCGAATGCGCTGCCGGCGGGCGCTACGTGCAGTTCGCCCTGGCTGCCGGGCAAATGGCGATGAGTGATGCGGGGCTCATGGATCATGCACTCGACCCGCAGCGCCTCGGCGTTGTGGTTGCCAGTGCGATCGCCGATGCCGCTTCGATGGAAAGCCAGTTGCTGCAGATGACCCACGATGGCACCGAGGACATCGACCCGGCCTGGGCCAGTGGTGCCGATCAGCAGGTATTCGATTTTGGCCTGGCGGCCTCCCGCCTGGCCCAGCGCTATGGCGCCGGGGGCGCGGTGCTGAATGTGTCGACAGGCTGCACCGCTGGCCTGGATGCATTGGGGCTGGCGCTGGATGCCATTCGCCAGGGCGAGTTGGATGTGGTGCTGGCCGGGGCGAGCGAAGCGCCGTTGTGCCCGCTGTCGATCGGTTCGTTCGAAGCGCTCGGGGCACTGTCGACGCGCCAGGTGCCCACGCCGCAGCAGGCGTCGACGCCGTTTTCCGGGCAACGCGATGGCTTTGTGATTGCCGAAGGCGCAGGCCTGCTGGTGCTGGAAGCCTACGAGCATGCCGTTGCGCGTGGCGCGCGCATCTATGCCGAGCTCACCGGCTATGCCTCGGTGAACAACGCCTACCACATGACCGACCTGGCGCCGGACGGCGAAGCTCTGGCTCGCTGCATCCGCCTGGCCATGGCCGATGCAGGCATCGAGCCGGAGCAGGTCTCCTACGTCAGTGCCCACGGCAGCTCGACACCGCAGAACGATGTGAACGAAACCAACGCACTCAAAAAGGCCCTGCACGAGCAGGCCTACCGTGTACCGATCAACTCGCTCAAGTCGATGACTGGCCATTCGCTGGCCGCGGCCAATGCCATCGAAGCGGTCAGCCTGGCGCTGGAAATACATCACCAGCACGTGCACCCCACCATCAATTACCAGGTGCCGGACCCGGCCTGCGACCTGGATTACGTGCCGCTGCAGGGCCGCCCGGTGGCAATCGAACATGCCCTGAAACTCTCCAGTGGGTTCTCCGGCATCCACAGCGTCATCGTGATGAAAAGGACTGATCATGAGTAACTCTGTCGTGGTGACTGGCGTGAGCGCCATCGGCCCGCTTGGGGCCACCCCGCGTGCGATTCTCGACAACTGTGGCTTCCTGCCCGAGCGTTCGGGCACCGGCCGTACCGAAGAAACCCCACGCGGCAACCAGTTCTGGTTGCTGGAACCGATGGATTTCAGTGCCTGCACGAGTGCCCGCACAGCCCGCAAGCTCGACAAATTCTGCCTGCTGGGCCTGGCAGCGGCGCAGCAAGCGCTGGCGCACGCGCAGCTGTGCGGCGAAGCCCTCGAACCTGAAGCTGTAGGCCTGTTCATCGGCAACAATCTGGGCGGCTGGGGGTATATCGAAAAAGAGCTTCGGTTGCTGCATACCCAGGGCGTGAAAGCCATGAGCCCTTATGTGGCGACCGCCTGGTTTCCAGCGGCGCTGCAGGGCCAGCTGTCGCTCAAGTATGGCTTTACGGGCCACTCCAAGACGTTCTCCAGCCGCGATGTCGCAGGCCTTCAGGCGCTTGGCTATGCCGCCCAGGCGATACGTGCCGGCCGGATTCAGGTCGCTGTGTGTGGCGCGGCCGAGGACCTGTCGAGCGACTTCGTGCGCGCCGTGCTGGACCAGGACAGCACGGCCACTGGCAATGGCCGCAACCGTGGGCAGTGCTTTTCGGAAGGCGGCGCGTTCCTGATCCTGGAGTCCGAGGCGCACGCCCTGGCGCGCGGTGCCCGGCCGTTGGCCAGGGTCGATCACTTCAGCGACCGGTTTGCTGCGCGGCCCGCCGACCTGGCCCCGACCCTCGCTCACAGCCTTGCGCCGCACGCTCGTGCAGGCCAGGCCCCGGTGCTGTTCATCGGCGAAACCGACGACGCGGCGCTACATGCCGGCCTGCAGCAGGCTTACAACGCCGCGGGCAGGGCCCAGGCGTACACCTACGCGCAACCGGCCCTGGGAACCCGGTTTTCACTCAACGGCGTGCTGGAAGCCGCCTTGGCGTGCCATGAGTTTCAACACGCCGGGGTACCGGGCAGCCTGCTCGAACACCGCCGCGCCGATAGCGAGTTCCACACGGTGGTGATTCCGCGCACCACCTCGCAAGGCAACGTCACCTGTCTCGGCATGAGCCGCTACTGACCTACAAGGAATCGTGCAATGAACAACTTCACCGACTCGGTTCGGGCGCTGCTCAGTGCCTATGTGGATGTAAAGCAGGAGCAGTTCGACATGGCTGCCGACCTCGATCTGGTCTACGACATCGATTCCACCGAAATGACGGAACTGGCCAAGAAGATCGAGCTGGCCTTCGGTATCCCGGTGTCCAAGACCCAGCGCCAGGACTGGACTACCGGGCAGTCGATCAGCGCTTTTCTGGCCCAGCAGCAGCGCTGAAGGGGCTGCCCAGATGAAGCTGATCAATTTGTTGCTGCGAGCCGGCGCCCATGACGACCCGAAGCCGATCATCGAAACCGCCGAGCGTACCTACACCCGCGCCCAGGCCATCGCCGAAGTACAGGCGCTGATCGGGCATCTGAGGCAGGCGGGTGTCGATTCGGGTGAGCGGGTGGTGGCGATCATCGAGCCAAATGCACGCGGGCTGTTTCTGTTGGCCGCAGCCAGCGCCATGGGGTTGCGGCTGATCATGCCTTACAACCTCGCCATGGGTGCGATCGCGGAATGGCTGGATGTCATCGAAGCGGCCCGCCCGGCCCATATCGTTGCGTTCACCCAGGATCGCGCGCTGCTCGATGAACTTGGCCAACGCCACCTTGCCGTGGTGCCAGACCGGGACACGCTGACGCCACTGCCCTCCCGGCCGGCGGCATTCATCATCGATGATCTGCAGCCGGTCCCCGGCTTCCTGACCCTGTTCAGCAGCGGCACGTCCGGGGCACCCAAGCCGATCAGCATCGGTGAAAGCCTGGTCTGTGCACGGGTTTTGAGCGTGACCCAAGCGCTGCAATTCTCAGGCACTGCACGCGCTTTGCTGACGGGCCTGTTCAACAACACCACCGGGGTGATCTTTGCTTTCGGCTGCCTGCTGCACAACGCCTGCCTGGTGATCCCGCACAAGCGCGACGCGGCGCATTGGGCAACACAGGTGGCGGATCTTGAAATCACGCACCTGATGCTCAGGCCCGCCTTGCTCGCCACCTTCCTGGACGCAGTGGCCGCCCAGGCATTGAGCTTGAGCAGCCTGAGGGTACTGGCCTATGGCGCTGCGCCCGTGCCTGCCCCGGTGGTCGAGCGGGGGCGGTCGCTGCTGAGTTGCCAGTGGGTACAGGGTTACGGGCTCACCGAAACCTTCGGGCCCTTCTGTTGGCTGGATGAAGCCGCGCACCGCGATGGCGCGCATCTGGGGCAACCCTATTGCATCGGCGTGCCTGACCACACGGCAGAGGTCAGGGTGCAAGCGCAGGCGCCGGAGCAACCGGGGGTGCTTGAAGTTCGCACGGCGCTGCTCATGGATGGTTACGTCGATTTCGCCAGCGGCCGGGTCAGCGAACCGCCCAGCTGGTACGGCACGGGCGACCTTGCCTGCTTCGATTCGGCTGGCCGCTTGCTGCTCAAGGGCCGGCAGAAGAGGTGGTGCTCAGCGCCAACGGCCACTCGATCTACCCCGCCGAAATCGAGGCTGTCGCACACCAGTGCACTGGGGTGAGCGAGGCCACGTTGATCAGCCGCCGGGTGCCAGGCGACGACGGCGAGCGCCCCGTGCTGTGCGTCGCCGGCCAGATCAGCCGCGAACGCCAGCCCACAGCCCTCGAGCATGTGGCAAACACGCTGCAGGCCTGCCTGAGCGCCGAAAATGGCCGGACTACATCGTATTTCTCGCCCTCGGCATTACCGCGCAACGGCAATGGAAAGATCGCCCGCAACGCCATCCATTTCGAAATTCCCCCTGTTTCCCTGACCTGTTGAGGTATCGATGAACGCTTGCTCTCATTCGGTGTGTTGCGATGCGCCGGCAGCGACGGTGTACGGCATTATCCGAGACTCGGCCCAGTGGCCGCTGCTCTTCGAGCCTTGCCAGGCGGTTACCGCGATAGAGCGCGGTGAGCAGCATGAGGTCATCCGTGTTTCGGCCATGGTCGATGGCAAGGTGATGAACTGGTGCTCGCGCAGAGCATTCGACGACACGCTGCTCTCGATCCAGTCCCACAGCGACATGCCGATGGACTTCATCAAGGCGATGAGCGTGACCTGGAAGGTGATTTCGCTCAGTGCAGCTCGTAGCCTGCTGGTGCTTGAACACCTGTATCAGCGCGCCGATGTGGCCTCAGCCGATCAACAGAGGGCGGCGCAGGAAGAGGCTTCGTTTCTGCGTGGGCTCAATGCCAACTCCACTACCGAGCTTGGCAACATCCGCGACGCTGCCTATCGCATCGCCCGCCAGCGCGAATGTGGCCCCGCGGGGGCCAGCAGCCAGTCCCTGATTTGCCAGGCCCCGGCCGACGAGGTATTTGCGCTGGTCAGCGATACCTCGGCCTGGCCCGGTATCCTGAGCAACTGCGACAGCGCAGTGGTCGAGCACGCAGAGCCGGGCATGCAGGTAGTGCGCATCGACGCACACCTGGATGGCAAGGCTGCGTCCTGGCTCACCCGGCGGACGTTGCTTGAAGGCGCTCGGCGTGTGGATTTCGAGTTGCTGACGCCGATGCCATTGCTCAAAAGCATGACCGGCACCTGGCGGGTGATTGCACTGGATGCCAGAACCAGCCTGCTTCAGGTGGATCGCCGCTGGCAGATGGTGGACCAGTTGCCGGATGACGAGACGCGGTTTTCCAGCCTCCAGGCGGCCAGCCAGTGGTTCGATGAATTCGTGGCAGGCAATGGGCTGCAAGAGCTGACGCTGTTCAAGCGCCATGTCGAAGGCAGCGGCTCTCAGGCGTTCGCGGTGGTCAGCGAGCATCGGCTGGCGCATCACGCCGATGCGGTGTTCGCCGCGCTGCGGGATATCCAGGCATGGCCTGAATATGTCCAGCATTGCCAGACGCTCGACACGCGGTTCGACAATGGCCTCTGGCAGGCGATGAGTTTCAGCAGCGATGTCGGCGCCCAGGCCGAGGTCCAGAGCGTTCGCTGGTGTGACCCCTTGGAACGCACCATCGAATACTTCCAACCGGTGCCGCCAGCGGTCATGGCGCGCCACACCGGCCGTTGGAAAGTTGTACCCGAGGCCTCGGGCCGCAGTTGTACGGTGCGCGCCGAGCATGAAATCGAACTCTGCGACGGCATGAATACGGCAGAGCAGGCCGGGCGTGTGAGCGAAACCGTCACCGCGCATGCGCAGGCCTTGCTTGCGGCGATCGACCAGCGGCTGGCCGCTGCCAGGGTGGCAGCATGAACGCGCTCGTGCCGGTGCCTGCCCGCCGCGCACGGCTGTCGCCTGCGGTCTTCGAGGCGGTCGGTTATTTCATTCCGCGGTTGTTGTTCGGCGACCCGCACATTGCGCCCAAGTTGAGCTGGGGCGACATCGTCTACGCACTGGACGGGTTCGATGAGAGCTGCCTGGATCTGGGCTCTGCGCTGTTCTGGGATCGTTGGCGTGAGGCCTGGGAGCGCCGTGCCAACACCCACCTGGCACGTGCCGAACTCGCAAGAGGCGTGGCTGCCCGTTCGCTTTCTCTGCGCCGCGCGGCGGCTTGCCTGCATTGGGCGGAGTTCATGTATTTCGAAGACCGCCAGTGCAAGGCTCGGCTGCGGGAGCGAGTACGGGAGTGTTTCAAGCAGAGCCTGACGTTCGACGGCTATCGAATGACCGAATACACCTTCACCGTGAGCGGCCACCCCTCTGCCTCGACTTACCGTTACTGGGTGCTCACCCCGGCCCGGAGCCGTAGCGAGCCCTGGCCCTGTGCATTGCTCATCAATGGCCTGGATTCGATCACCGAGGTCGAAGTGTTGACGCTGGGTGAGACCTTCTTGCGCAACGGCCGTGCCGTGATCCTTTTCGAAGGCCCCGGCCAGGGCCTGGAGCTGGGGCGCAGCGCGCTGCGTGCCGACATGGAAATGGTGATCGCCCAGCTGCTGGTGGCGCTGGCCCAACGCCGTTACCTGGACCTTTCGGACCTCGGCCTGTTGGGCGTGAGCTTCGGCGGCTACCTGGCGCTCAGAGCTGCCCACGCGTTACCGGATGCCTTTGGCTGGGTGGTGAACTTCTCCGGGGGGCCGCGTGTTCGCAGCTACCAGAACCTGCCGCGGCGGCTCAAGCAAGACTTCGCCTATGCCTTCGGCATCACCGACCTCGCCCGCATGCCTGAACTGCTCGACAGCCTGGCGCTGCCCGAAGGCTCCAGGGCGAGCCCGCCAATCCTGAGTGTTCATGGCGCCTTCGACGACATTTTCGCGCTGGCTGACCTGCGTGCGGCTATCGCGTCCTGGGGCGGGCATCACCGTCTCGAGGTACTCGAGGGGGAGGCCCACGTGTGCCTTCATGAATTGCCCGAATGCCTGGACCTGATCATCGATTGGATATCAACATTGCACACACCGGAGGCGCAGCCTTGAAAGCACGACTGAGTTTTCTGTATTTCTCGATCTTCGCCTTTGTCGGGATCCACATGCCTTTCTGGCCGGTGTGGCTAAAGGCCAAGGGCCTGGACGACACCGCCATCGCCTTTCTGACCGCTTTGTCATTTGCGTTGAAGGTAGTCGTCACACCGCTGATGGCACGCCATAGCGACCGTCACGGGTCGCAGCATCGGCTGTTGGCCGGTCTGGCGCTGGGCATGCTGGCAGGCGCGGTGTGCTTCTACTGGGTCGACACGTTACTGGGCATCACGCTGCTGACGCTGTTCACCTTCGCTTGCTGGTCGCCGATCATGTCGTTGGCCGAAACCATCACTTTGGCCAATGCCAAGGAACGCAACCTGGACTACGGCCGTATACGGGTCTGGGGTTCGGTCGCCTTTCTGCTGGTCGCCTTGATGGGCGGTGCGCTCATCGCTTCGCTGGACAAGCAGGGCATCCTCACGGCACTGGTGGGTACCATCGCGCTGATCCTGGTTGCCAGTGTCTTGCTGCTGCCAACCGGAGTGCCGGGTGCTCAGCCTACCAATACCGAAGCCTCGCTTCGGCCGTTTCTGCGCAGCAAGGGGTTCATGCTGTTTCTGCTCGCGGCATCTCTGATTCAGGGCAGCCATGCGGTCTATTTCACCTTTGCGACCTTGCACTGGATCAGCGAAGGCCTCAGTGCCAGCAGCATTGGCGCGTTGTGGGCCGTCAGCCTGGCAGTGGAGCTGGCCTTCTTCTTTTTCGGCAAGCCGGTGGTTCAGCGCCTGGGCCCGATCAACGTTCTCGTATTGGGTGGCATTGCCGCCGCCGCACGTTGGTGCCTGATCGGGATGAGCTCCAATATCGCCGTGCTGGCGGTGGCGCAATCGCTTCATGCGGCAACCTTCGGAGCATCGCATTTCGCTGCAATGCTGCTGATCATGGGCTCAGTGGACAAACGCTTGTGTGCCACGGCGCAAGGGCTTTATTCCTCGGCGATCATGGGGCTGAGCATGGGGGTGTTCGTTCTGCTCGCCGGGCCGCTTTATGCCACTTACGGCCATGCGGCGTTCTATGTCATGGCGGCCGCGGCAGCGGCGGGGGCAACGTTGTTGTGGTGTGCACGCCGTGCCGTATTCAAAGTGTCGGCCGATTCGGGTATTGAACCTGGCCAGCCGGGGCTTGTTAATCGCGCCTGACCAAAGCTGCATTTCGGGGCTGAGTCAAATAGAAGTTGTAACAGGCCTTGTCTGAATAGTTCAATAAAGTTTATATTGAATCCTCAGGGAGCGAGGATGAAGTATGAACAATTGGCAAAGTGATATTCTCACTGTGCTCGACGGCTGTGCTTCAGAAGAACACGTCTTTCAGGCAGTGGCGTCGAGTGTGTGTGCATTGGGTTTTGAATGGGCGGCGTTCGGGATCGAGTCGCCCAGCATGCAAGCCGAACCCCAGATCGCAATGATCAACAACTACCCGGAGAAGTGGCAGGCTCATTATCACGCTCGCCGCTATCTGGCGGCTGATCCTACTGTCGCAAATGCCCGGAATTCGCAGGCTCTGTCGGTATGGAGCAACCATGGCTTCGCGGCCTGCCCGCAACTCTGGGAGGATGCGCAGGCATTCGATCTGCGCGTCGGCGTGGCGCAGTCGTGCTTCGGCGAGTATTCAAAAAGTTTGTTGACCCTGGCCCGTTCGCGAGAAGAGTTTACACTCGCGGAAAGGGAGTCGAAGCGCGCCAACATACGCTGGTTAGTGTCAACTGCACATATGTATATTTCCCGTTACTACAGAAACAACCAAGCCGATGCATGCCGGCATCAGCTCACCAAACGGGAAGTGGAAGTGTTGAAGTGGACAGGTGTCGGGCGCACATCGCCAGAGATTTCGGCGTTGTTGTTTATTTCCGAAAATACGGTGAACTACCACATCAAGAATGCGGTAGCAAAGTTGAAAGTCGAGAATAAAACCGCAGCGGCGGTGATATTGGCGATGTGGGGTGTTTTCTGTTGACCTGGGCATTACCGCAGTTGCGATTGCGGTAATGCCATTCAGGCCCTTGCGCTTTCAGCCAGCATCACTCCGGCACGAACACTCGCAGGCGATGGCCATCGGGGTCCAGTGCGACGAAGGTGTAGCCGAAATCCAGGTGCTGCGGGGTTTGAACCACGGGCAAGCCTTTGTTGACCCAGTCGGTGTGGGTGGCATCTACCAGTGCCTTGTCGCTCACGCAAAAAGCGATCTCTCCTTCGGTGCCCAGCGTGCCTGCACCTGGCTTGACCGTATGGCGTGACCACAGCCCGAGCATGACACCGGATTCGAGCTTGAACATGGCGAAGGTGGGGGAGGCCTCCAGCGGCGGATGGCCGAGCAGTGCCTGGTAGAAGGCCACGCTGGCCGTGGGGTTGTCGACGTACAGGATGAAGAAATTGGGCGTGATCATAGGGCCTCCTGGCTTGCATATGGGCCGCCGGATTGACGGTCGCGCCCATCCTACCCAGCGCTTTACCTATTTCTGTCAGCAGCCGTATCAGGCCTGGATGCCCTGGTCGGCGCGCCATGCCTTCAGCAGGGCCCGGCGCGGTGTCGGGTAGCGTTGCTCGGTCGGCTCCAGCGTGAGGATACGGTCGCAGCGAAAGTGCCGAAAGCTGCCGCGCAGCTCGCACCAGGCTACCAGCACGTGGGCCTGGTCGAAGTAGCCCAGCGCGAACGGCCACACCAGCCGTGTGGACACCTGCCCCTGGCCGTCGCGGTAGTGCAGGTGTGCCTTGCATTCGGCCTTGATGGCCTGGCGCAGGCTGAGGTGAGTGGCGGAATCCAGCACGGGGCTTGCGCCCACCAGCAATGCCGAGTCGTCCAGTTCGTTTCGAAGGCGCTCGGGCAACACGCTGTGGATTTTTTCCAAGGCATCCCTGGCCGCCATGACCAGCCGCTCATCCGCCCGTGCTGCAACCCAGCGAGAGCCCAGTGCCAGCGCCTCCAGTTCCTCTTCGGTGAACATCAGCGGCGGCAGCATGAAGCCTGGATGAAGCACAAAACCCAGGCCCGCGACGCCTTCGATATGAGCACCTTGTTCCTTCAAGGTATCGATATCGCGGTAGAGCGTGCGCAGGGTAATGCCCAGTTCTTCAGCCAGGGCTGCCCCGGTCACGGGAAAGCGATGGCGGCGCAGAATCTGGATCAGGCTCAACAGTCGTTGGGAACGAGACATGGAAAGCAGGCCGTGTAGCGAGTGGACGAGGGCCTGAATTGTATAGCGCTGCCGATGCGCGCGTACTGCTTCCGCGCAGATCGACGGGTGATGGCTAAGCGCTTCGCTTATGGAGTAGGCTCGGGGCTGGTCTGACAACTGGCCCGCCATGAACATCCTCTTTCTCAAACTGATCATCACCCCCAGCCTGATGATGGCCATATCCCTGGTGGCGCGGCGCTGGGGCCCGTTTCTCGGTGGGCTGCTGGCTGGCCTGCCGATCACCTCCACCACCGTAATGGCGTTCCTGGCATTGGAGCAGGGGCCGGCGTTTGCCGTGGCAGTGGTGCCCAGCGCGCTGGCCGGCCTGGCGGCGGTGGTGTGCAGTTACCTTGCCTACCTGCAAGTGGCCAAGCGTTGGCACTGGGGGCTGGCGCTTGCCGCTGCGGTGCTGGGGTTCGCCTTTACCTGCACGCTGCTGCAGTGGGCGGGCTCACTGTGGCTGTCAGTGCTGGCATGCCTGGCGCTGGTAGCGACCATCCTGCCCTTGGCACCTGCCCGCGTGTTGCCTGCCAGTGCGCGCCCGTCTCGCTCTTGGGAGATCCCGGCTCGCATGATCGCGGCGACGTCGTTGCTGCTGGTCATCACCGGCGGCGCACCGTGGTGGGGGCCGAAGGTGAGCGGTGTGCTGGCGCCCATCCCGGTGATCGCCTGGCCGCTGGTGGTGTTCAGCCACTTGCAGGTCGGCCTGCTGGCGATGGCCTCCACCGTGCGCGGGAACGCGCTGGGGGCACTGGGGGTGGTGGCGTTTTACTTGGTGATCTGGCTGGGGGCGAGTGTGGTGGGGATCTGGCTGGCGTTGTTACTGGGGGTGGCGGCGTCTCTGCTGGTGACATTCGGGGTTGTGGGGTTCTTGCGGTTGCGCAGGCGCTGATACCTGCGCGTCGCCCGGCTAGCCGGCCTCCCACTGAGCTCCAAGCTCCAAGCTCCAAGCCCAAACCTCCCAGTTCAATCAGTAAATGGGAGGGCGGCTTGCCGCGCGAGATGCTGCCAGATCGCCACGGCTTGATGCTGCCGAAATCTCAGTGCCGGCTGGCCTGATCGACCTGCAACGCCAGCAACTGCTTCTCCTGCACCCAGTCGAACGGCTCGTCGTTCTCTTCGGCTTCGAAGCGCCGCTCTTCCAGTTGCTGGTAGAGCTCGATCTCTTCATCGGGCATGAAGTGCAGGCAATCGCCGCCGAAGAACCACAGCAGGTCGCGCGGCACCAGGTGGGCGATCTGCGGGTAGCGCTGGATGGTCTGGCAGATCAGGTCCTGGCCCAGGTACTGGCTTTGCACCGGGTCTTGCGGCAGTTGTTCGAGCAACTCGTCGAAGCGCTCCAGAAACAGCGCGTGGCTTTCCTCGGGCACCTGCTCGGCCTCGCCGAGGGCGCCGAGGATGTTGCGCAGGTGGCGGAGCAGGGCCAGGTGGTGTTCGAGGGCGGAAACGGTCATGGCACAAGGCTCCTGGAGAAAACGGCCGGGCAGTATAAAGGCTTGCGCCGGCCGCTGTAACACTTAGCGGATCTTGCCTTCGGCAGGCAGCAGCTCGTCCTTGCCGAAATCATCCACGTCGATCACCGCGCGGCGCGCAGTTTCCGCAGCCTTGAGCTGTTGCCCTTCGCTCGCCAGCAGCACGCCGTGCTCGACCGCTGCCTCGATCAGGTCCTGCCCTGCGGCTGCCTTGAGCTGGCCCGCTCGCACGGCGGCGTGCAGTTTGCGGCGGATCGGTGCAACGGCGTTCAACCGCTCGCAGGCGGCATGCAAAGCGCCTACGGCATCGTCGGGGTCGGTTGGGCGGTAGCAGCCTTCAAGCAGGTCTTCCAGGGCCAGGTCGCCCGGTGCGCGGCCAAGGATCGCCGCCACCTCGGCGTCAGCCTTGTCGCTTGGCCCGCGGTGGCGGCGGCCGAACGGGAAGATAACCAACCGCAACAGCCCGCCCAGCAAGCGGTTGGGCGCGTTGTCGAGCAGCTTGCTCAGGGCGTCTTCAGCCTTGCCCAGGCTTTCATCCATGGCCCAGCGCAGCAGCGGTTGCAGGTGCTGCGGTGATTGCTGGTCGTGGTAGCGCTTGAGCGCAGCGCTGGCCAGGTACAGGTAGCTGAGCACATCGCCCAGCCGCGCCGAGAGGCGCTCGCGGCGCTTGAGCTCGCCGCCGAGCATCATCATGTTCAGGTCCGCCAGCAGGGCGAAGGCTGCCGCCAGGCGGTCGAGGTTGCGGAAGTAGCGCTGGCTCAGGGCGTCGCCAGGCTGGCGCTGCAGATGGCCCAGCCCCAGGCTCAGCACCAGCGTGCTGCAGGCATTGCCGAAGGCGAAACCCAGGTGGCGCAGCAACAGGTTGTCGAAACCACGCAGGTCGTTGTCGTGGGCTGCGGCCATTTCCTTGAGCACGAACGGATGGCAGCGGATGGCGCCCTGGCCGAAGATCATCAGGTTGCGCGAGAGGATATTCGCCCCTTCCACGGTGATGAAGATCGGCGCGCCCAGCCAGGTGCGGCCCAGGTAATTGCGCGGCCCGTCGATGATCGCCTTGCCGCCGTGCACGTCCATCGCGTGGGTGATGCACTCGCGGCCGCGTTCGGTGAGGTGGTACTTGAGGATCGCCGAGAGCACCGAGGGTTTCTCGCCCAGGTCCACCGCATTGGCGGTAAGGATGCGCGCGCTGTCCATCAGCCAGGCGTTGCCGCCGATGCGTGCGAGGGATTCCTGGATGCCTTCGAAGGCGTTGAGCGGCACATTGAATTGCTCACGCACCTGAGCGTACTGGCCGGTCACCAGGCTTGTGTACTTGGCCATGCCGGTGCCCACCGCCGGCAGCGAAATCGAGCGGCCCACCGACAGGCAGTTCATCAGCATCATCCAGCCTTTGCCGAGCATGGGCTGCCCGCCGATCAGCGCCGAAAGCGGCACGAACACATCCTTGCCGCTGTTGGGCCCGTTCATGAACGCCGCGCCCAACGGCACATGGCGCCGGCCGATGTTCACGCCGGGTGTGTCGGTCGGGATGAGCGCCAGGCTGATGCCCAGGTCGGTTTGGTCGCCGAGCAGGTGGTCCGGGTCGTATGCCTTGAAGGCAAGGCCCAGCAGGGTGGCGACCGGGCCGAGGGTGATGTAGCGCTTTTCCCAGGTCAGGCGCAGGCCGAGTACTTCTTCGCCTTGCCACTGGCCTTTGCAGACGATGCCGACGTCCGGCATGGCGCCGGCATCGGATCCCGCCAGCGGGCCGGTGAGGGCGAAGCAGGGGATTTCTTCGCCACGCGCCAGGCGCGGCAGGTAATGGTCGCGCTGCTCATCGGTGCCGTAGTGCAGCAGCAGCTCGGCCGGGCCCAGCGAGTTGGGCACCATCACCGTGGAGGCCAGGTCGCCGCAGCGGGTGGCGAGTTTCATCGCCACCTGCGAATGGGCATACGCAGAGAAGCCCTTGCCGCCGTAGGCCTTGGGGATGATCAAAGCGAAGAATCCGTGTGCCTTGATGTGCGCCCACGCCTCGGGCGGCAGGTCCATCGCCTGGCCGACCTGCCAGTCGGTGAGCATTGCGCACAGTTCATCGGTGGGGCCATCGATGAAGGCGCGTTCTTCATCGGTGAGGCGCGCGCGGGGTAGTTGAGCAGAGTGTGCCAGTCGGGCCGGCCGCTGAAGAGCTCGCCGTCCCACCACACGGTGCCGGCGTCGATCGCGTCGCGCTCGGTGGCCGACATCGGCGGCAGCGTGCGTTTGAACCAGCTGAACAACGGCGTGGTGAACAGCCGCACGCGCAGTTCGCCGAGAAGATGAACGCCGCAGTGGCGGCGAGCAGCACCCAAAGCACCAGCATCAGCCCGCCCGGCGCCTTGCCGAACACGCCCATGGCCAGCAGATAGAGGGCCACCAGCCCAAGCGCCGGCGCTGGCGCCGTTCGGCAATGGGCAAGCCAGGCAATGCCCAGCACCAGCAGCACGATCCACAACCACAGCATAGGGAACTCCTTCTCAAGGCTCGCCCCGGCAGTCTAGACGCTGCGCGCCGGGCGTGTACCTGAAGACCGGCCGCTGCGTTGCGAAGTTCGGCCAAAGGCTACGGGGTATCGGCCGCTCGGCCGGGTTAAACTGCCGGGCATCGCCACTGCCAAGGAAGCTTCGCCATGCTGAAAATCTGGGGCCGGGTCAATTCAAGCAACGTACGCAAGGTGCTGTGGTGCGCCGAGGAGTTGGGGCTGAACTACCAGCAGGTCGACGCTGGTGGCGCTTTCGGGGTAGTCGACACCCCTGAATACCGGGCGATGAACCCCAATGGCCGAGTGCCTGTAGTGCAAGATGGGGATCTCACGCTCTACGAGTCCAACACCATCTGCCGCTACCTGCTGGCCACCCACGCTGCCGGCAGCCACTGGTGGCCGGAACAGCCCGCTGCGCGCGCCCGCGCCGAACTCTGGATGGACTGGGCCACTGCGAGCCTGGCCGCGCCGTTCAAAGAGGTATTCTGGGGCGTGATGCGCACCCCGCCTGCAGAGCAGAACTGGCCCGCGATCCTGGCCGCACGTGACGCCTGCGCCGAGCTGCTCGGCCAGGCCGATGCGTTGCTTGCGCACCAGCCGTACCTCTCCGGCGAGCACATCGGCATGGGCGACATTCCGTTGGGGTGCGTAGCCTATGGCTGGTTCGGCATGCCCATCGAACGCCCGCCACTTGCGCACCTCGAAGCCTGGTACGCGCGGCTGTGCGAGCGCCCCGCCTATCGGCGCGCTGTAATGACTGCCCTGACCTGATAGTCACTATTAATCGGCATTGCTGTACTTATGCCATTACGCTCGGTGAATATGCCCACCGTTCCGGGTGCGCCGCACCCATTGCCATTTCTGGCCCAAGCTCAAGCGATAAGTGAAGCCCGACATGACCCAAGCCCTGTCCATACGACAGCTGACAAAAACCTACGGCAACGGTTTCCAGGCCCTCAAGGGGATCGACCTGGACGTGGCCGAAGGTGAGCTTCTTCGCCCTGCTCGGCCCCAACGGGGCGGGCAAATCCACCACCATCGGCGTGCTCTCGACCCTGGTGAACAAAAGCTCCGGCACGGTCAACGTGTTCGGCCATGACCTGGACAAGGAGCCTGCCAAGCTCAAGCGCTCGATCGGCGTGGTGCCGCAGGAATTCAATTTCAACCAGTTCGAGAAGACCTTCGACATTGTGGTTACCCAGGCCGGCTACTACGGTATCCCGGCCAAGGTCGCCCGTGAGCGTGCCGAGCAGTACCTGAACCAGCTGGGCCTGTGGGACAAGCGTGATACGCCGTCTCGCTCGCTGTCCGGCGGCATGAAGCGGCGGCTGATGATCGCCCGCGCGCTGATCCACGAGCCGCGCTTGCTGATCCTCGACGAGCCCACCGCTGGTGTGGACATCGAGCTGCGCCGCTCGATGTGGACCTTCCTCACCGAGCTCAACCGCAAGGGCACCACCATCATCCTTACCACGCACTACCTGGAAGAGGCCGAGCAGCTGTGCCGCAACATCGGCATCATCGACCACGGCACCATCGTGCAGAACACCAGCATGCGCAACCTGCTGGGCAAGCTTACGGTCGAGACCTTTCTGCTCGACCTGGGCCGCGACCTCGACCACGCTCCGGAGCTGCCTGGCTATCCCTGCCGGCTGGTCGATGCCCACACCCTGGAAGTGCAGGTGGACAAGGCCGCCGGTGTGACTGCGCTGTTCGCAGCGCTCGCCGAACGCAACATCCCGGTGAGCAGCCTGCGCAACAAGACCAACCGCCTGGAGGAACTGTTCGTGTCCCTGGTCGAACGTAACCTTGCGAAGGTGGCCCTATGAGCGAGCTTTCAGCCAACCTGGTGGCGCTGAACACCATCGTCTACCGCGAAATCCGCCGCTTCATGCGCATCTGGCCGCAGACCCTGCTGCCGCCTGCGATCACCATGGTGCTGTACTTCGTGATCTTCGGGAACCTGATCGGCCGGCAGATCGGCGGCATGGGCGGGTTCAGCTACATGCAGTACATCGTGCCGGGGCTGATCATGATGTCGGTGATCACCAACTCCTACGGCAACGTGGTCTCCAGCTTCTTCGGCGCCAAGTTCCAGCGCTCGATCGAGGAACTGATGGTGTCTCCGGTGTCGCCGCACACCATCCTGGTCGGCTATGTGCTGGGCGGCGTGCTGCGCGGGCTGGCGGTGGGCCTGATCGTGACCCTGCTGTCGCTGTTCTTCACCGACCTGCAGGTGCACCACTTGGGCATCACTGTGCTGGTGGTGGTGCTCACTGCGACGATCTTTTCGCTGCTGGGTTTCGTCAACGCGGTGTTCGCACGCAACTTCGATGATATTTCGATCATCCCGACCTTCGTTCTGACGCCGCTGACCTACCTGGGCGGGGTGTTCGATTCGATCAACCTGCTGCCGCCGATCTGGCAGACCATCTCGCTGGCAAACCCCGTGCTGCACATGGTCAACGCCTTCCGCTACGGCATCCTCGGCGTTTCCGATATTCGCATCGGCGTGGCGATCACCTTCATGCTGGTGTCGACCGTGGTGCTGTACTTCTGCTGCACGCGGTTGCTGGTGAGCGGGCGAGGGATGCGCTCCTAGTCTCGATACGCTCTTGAACCAGTGAGAGGGCGGCTTGCCGCGCGACAAGTCGATACTCGTCGCGCGGCAAGCCGCCCTCCGCACTTTTTCTGCCGGGTGCGCCTTGAGTTTTTGTGACAAGTGCTGAAAAACATTTCTGCCGGTCTGGGCTATAGCTGCACAGGCACAGATTGCAGAGGTGAATATGGGGCCAAGGATGGCTGCATTGGCTGCCGGGCTGCTGGCATTGCGCTGGCTGCCGGCGTTGCCGACAGGTTGGATGTTGGGGCTAGGGGCGTTGTTGGCAGTGGTTTGCCTGTGGCGCGGGCATTGGCTGCCGGGATGGTTCCTGGCGGGGCTGTGCTGGGCCTGCCTGTCGGCGCAATGGGCGCTCGATGAGCGGCTGCCGCCGGCGCTGCACGGTGAAACGTTCTGGCTGGAAGGGCGTGTCACCGGCCTGCCGCGTGAGGACGGGCGCAGCGTGCGCTTCGAGCTGCGGGATGTGAGCGCGCGCCGCGCCGAATTGCCCACGCGCCTGCGCCTGAGCTGGTTCGCAGGCCCGCCGGTGCGCGATGGCGAACGCTGGCGCCTGGCGGTGACCCTGCGCGAGCCGCGGGGCCTGGTGAACCCTGGCGGCTTCGATCAGGAAGCCTGGCTGTTGGCGCAACGCATTGGCGCGCAGGGCAGTGTGAAAGATGGTCAACGCCTACAGGCCGCCACCTCATGGCAATGGCGTGAGCGCCTGGCCGAACGCCTGCTGGCGGTGCCCGCTCAAGGCTACGAGGCAGTGATCGCGGCGTTGGTGCTAGGTGACTCCCGTGGGCTGAAACCCGAGCAATGGCAGATGCTGCAGGCCACCGGCACGGTGCATTTGCTGGTGATTTCCGGCCAGCACATCGGTGTGTTCGCGGGGCTGCTCTACGGCTTGGTGGCGGGCCTGGCTCGGCTGGGGCTGTGGCCAGCGCGCTGGCCCTGGTTGCCCTGCGCGTGCCTGGCGAGCATGGCTGGCGCGTTGGGGTATGGGGCATTGGCAGGCTTCGGCGTGCCCGTACAGCGCGCCTGCCTGATTCTGGCCTGGGTGCTGCTGTGGCGGCTGACCTATCGCAGGCCGAGCCTTGGGCTGCCGCTGCTGGGGGCACTGTGCGGGGTGCTGCTGGCCGAGCCATTGGCCAGCCTGCGGCAGGGCTTCTGGCTGTCGTTCGCGGCGGTGGCGATATTGCTGCTGGGGTTCTCCGGGCGCCTGGGCGGCTGGCCGCTCTGGCAAGCCTGGCTGCGCCCGCAATGGTTGACGGCCATAGGCCTGGCGCCCTGGCTGGTGGCACTTGGGCTGCCGGTCAGCGTCAGCGGGCCGTTGGCGAACCTGTTTGCCGTGCCTTGGGTGAGCCTGGTGGTTTTGCCGGGCGCGCTGGCCGGTACGGCGCTGCTGCTGGTGTGGCCGTGGGCGGGGCAGGGGCTGCTGATTGGCGTGGGGCATGCCTTGGCGTTGTTGTTTGGCGCACTCGAGCACTTGGCGGGCCTGGCTGCGCCTCTGGAAGTCCCCGCGCCGCCAGGCTGGGCCTGGCCGCTGATCGCCCTGGGCGTGCTGTGGTGGCTGGCACCGGCTGGGGTGCCGCTGCGCTGGCTTGGCCTGCCGCTGATGGCGCTGCTGTTCTGGGCACCCCGCCCGGCCCCGCCGCACGGCGAGGCCTGGGTCACTCAACTGGATGTCGGCCAAGGCCTGGCGGTGCTGGTGCGCACCCGTGACCACGCGTTGCTGTACGACGCCGGGCCCACCCTTGGCGGCAGCGACGCCGGCCAGCAGGTGGTGGTGCCCAGCCTTCGGCAACTGGGCGTGCGCAGGCTCGACGGCCTGCTGATCAGCCACGGCCACCTGGACCACGCCGGTGGTGCCACCAGCGTGCTCAAAGCCTTGCCTACTGGCTGGCGCCGCGCTGGCGACCCGCACACCCTGCCCGAGGGCTACGACCCCTGCGAAAGCGGCGCGCAATGGGATTGGAACGGCGTGCGCTTCAGCCAGTGGCGCTGGCAGGCGGCGAAGGAGGGCAACCTTGCCTCGTGCGTGCTGCTGATCGAAGCCGGCGAGCAGCGCCTGTTGCTGCCCGGCGATCTGGAACTGCCAGGCGAACAGGCGTTGCTGCGCGAGCGCCCCGATTGGCGCGCAGAGTGGCTGCAAGCACCTCATCACGGCAGCAAGACCTCCTCCAGTGCAGCACTGCTCGACGGCCTGGGTGTGCGACAGGTGATGATCCCGCGCGGCAGTGCCAACCGTTTTGGCCATCCGCATCCGCAGGTGCTGGCCCGCTATACGGCGCGCGGCATCCAGATACACGACACCGCCGTGCATGGCGCACTGTGGCTACGCCTGGGCAGCACCGAGCCGCCTGAGCGCTGGCGCGAGCGGCCACGCTTCTGGCGTTTGCCCTGACCCTTGTGTCGCCGCGCCTTCGGCAGCCACGCCGGGCTGTGGTAGAGTGGCGGCCTTTTTTCGAGGGGCGCTTACTGTGTGGGAATTGGTCAAAGCCGGCGGTTGGATGATGGTGCCGATCATTCTGAGCTCGGTCGTGGCGCTGGCGATCGTCGCCGAGCGCCTGTGGACACTGCGCGCCAGCCGTGTCGCTCCCGACCACCTGGTGGGCCAGGTGTGGCGCTGGATCAAGGACAAACAGCTGAACAAGGAACGCCTCAAGGAGCTGCGCGCCGGCTCGCCTCTGGGTGAGATTCTCGCCGCAGGCCTGGCCAACTCCCGCCATGGCCGCGAGATCATGAAAGAGTGCATCGAGGAGTCCGCCTCGCGCGTGATTCACGAGCTGGAGCGCTACATCAGCACCCTCGGCACCATCGCCGCCATGGCCCCGCTGCTGGGCCTGCTGGGCACGGTACTCGGCATGATCGACATCTTCAGCGCCTTCACCGCCACCGGCATGAGCGCCAACGCCTCGGTGCTCGCCGGCGGTATTTCCAAAGCGCTGATCACCACGGCCTCGGGCCTGATGGTCGGTATTCCTGCGGTGTTCTTCCACCGCTTCCTGCTGCGCCGGGTCGACGAACTGGTGGTGAGCATGGAGCAAGAGGCGATCAAACTGGTGGAAGTGGTGCAGGGCGAGCGTGACGTCGACATGGCCGAGGTGGCTGCGTGAAATTCCGTCGCCGCCGCCAGCGCGAGCACATCGACATCAACCTGGCGTCCCTGATCGATATCGTGTTCGTGCTGCTGCTGTTCTTCGTGGTCACTACCACCTTCACCCGCGAAACCCAACTGCGCGTCGAGCTGCCTCAGGCGGTGAGCGGTGCGCCGAGCGAGCTGGACGAAAAACGCATCGACATCGCCATCAGCGCCGATGGCGAATACGCGGTCAACGACAAGCGCCTGCCCAAGAGTGACCTCGACACGCTGATGAGTGCGATCAAGAGCGAGGCCGGCGAAAACACCGCCTTGCCGATGTCCATCAGTGCCGACGGCAAAACCCCGCACCAGGCAGTCATCACCGCAATGGACGCCGCCGGCAAGCTGGGCTTCAGCAAGCTCTCGATGACCACCATCGAAGCGCAGGGCCATTGATGGGCCTGGGCGACCGGCTGCTCAAGGCCTGGTACACAGGCCACCCGGCACCGGCGCTGCTGGCGCCGCTCGAAGCGCTCTACCGCCGCGTGGCCCGCAACAAACGCGAACGCTACCTCAGTGGCCAGGCCCATGCCTGGCGCGCGCCGTGCCCGGTGCTGGTGGTGGGCAACATCACCGTCGGTGGCACCGGCAAGACGCCGATGATTCTCTGGATGGTCGAACGCTGCCGCGCACTTGGGCTGCGGGTGGGCGTGGTCAGCCGTGGCTACGGCGCCAAACCGCCCAGCTTGCCGTGGCGTGTGAATGCGAGCGATGCGCCGGAAGTGGCCGGTGACGAGCCGCTGCTGATCTTGCAGCGCAGTCGCGTGCCGATGGTGATCGACCCTGACCGCTCCCGCGCCGTGCAGGCTCTGTTGGCCGCCGAGCCGCTGGACCTGGTGCTCAGTGACGACGGCCTGCAGCACTACCGCCTGGCCCGGGATCTTGAGCTGGTGCTGATCGACGCAGCCCGCGGCCTGGGCAATGGCCGCTGCCTGCCGGCGGGGCCGCTGCGGGAACCGGCCGAGCGCCTGAGCAGTGTCGACGCGGTGCTCTTCAACGGCGCCCGGCACGACACCGAGCAAGGCTTCGGCTTCGTGCTGCGGCCTTCGGCGCTGGTGAACCTGGCCAGCGGCGAGCGCAAAAGCCTCGAGCATTTCGCGCCCGGCCAGGCGCTGCACGCGGTGGCCGGCATCGGTAACCCGCAGCGTTTCTTCGACACCCTGGAAGCGCTACACTGGCGGCCTGTGCACCATGCGTTCGCCGACCACGCGCGCTTCAGCGCCCAGGCGCTGGATTTCCAGCCTGCCCTGCCGCTGGTGATGACCGAAAAGGACGCGGTCAAATGCCGGGCCTTTGCCCAGCCGAACTGGTGGTACCTGGCGGTGGACGCACAACCTTCCCAAGCCTTCCAGGCCTGGTTCGACGCGCAGGTGCAGGCCCTGGTGGCCCGCTACGCGCGCTGACCGGCCGCAGCCGATCAAGGACACCCATGGACACCAAGCTGCTCGACATCCTCGCCTGCCCGATCACCAAAGGCCCGCTCAAGCTCAGCGACGACAAGCTCGAACTGATCAGCAAAGGCGCGGGCCTTGCCTACCCGATCCGCGACGGCATCCCGGTGATGCTCGAAACCGAAGCCCGCACCCTGACCGACGACGAGCGCCTGGACAAACGATCCCCGCGTTCACCGTCGTCATCCCGGCCCGTTACGCCTCCACCCGCCTGCCCGGCAAGCCGCTGCAACTGATCGCCGGCAAGCCCATGGTGCAGTGGGTGTGGGAGCAGGCCAGCAAGAGCGGCGCCGAGCGCGTGGTGGTGGCCACTGACGACGCCCGCATCCTCGAAGCCTGCGCAAGCTTCGGCGGCCAGGCGATCCTCACCCGCGCCGATCACGAGTCCGGCACCGACCGGCTCGCTGAAGTGGCCCAGGCATTGAACCTCGCCGCCGACGCCATCGTGGTCAACGTGCAGGGCGACGAGCCGCTGATTCCGCCGCAGGTGATCGACCAGGTGGCCGCCAACCTCGCTGCCCACCCCGAGGCGCGCATGGCGACCCTGGCCGAGCCGATCGAAACGGTCGAGGCGCTGTTCAACCCCAATATCGTCAAGGTCGTCAGCGACAAGGCGGGCCTGGCCCTGACCTTCAGCCGCTCGACGCTGCCCTGGGCACGCGACGCGTTGGCCAGGGCCCCCGACGTGCTGCCGGCCGGCGTGCCCTATCGCCGCCACATCGGCATCTACGCCTACCGCGCAGGCTTCCTGCAGGACTTCGTCGCCTGGGGCCCATGCTGGCTGGAGCAGACCGAAGCGCTGGAGCAGCTGCGCGCGCTGTGGCACGGCGTGCGCATTCATGTGGCCAATGCCCTGATCGCCCCGCCCACCGGCGTCGATACCCCTGAAGATCTCGAGCGCGTAAGGCGCTTGCTGGAGGCCTGATGCGCATCCTGTTCGTGTGCCTGGGCAACATCTGCCGCTCGCCCACCGCCGAAGGCGTGCTGCGTCAAAAGCTGGCCGACGCAGGCCTCGGCCAGCGTTTCGAAGTGGCGTCGGCCGGCACCGGCGACTGGCACGTGGGCAAGGCCCCCGATACTCGCACCCAGGCTGCGGCGCGCAAACGCGGCTATGACCTGAGCGCGCAACGGGCGCAGCAGGTCGACGCCGAAGATTTCTTCTCTCGCGACCTGATCCTGGCCATGGACCGCGCCAACCTGGCGCACCTGGAGCGCATGCGCCCCGAGGGCAGCCCCGCGCGGCTGGCGCTGTTTCTGGAGTTCACCGGCTCAACCGTGGCCGAGGTTCCTGATCCCTACTATGGCGGCGAAGACGGCTTCAGCGAGGTGCTCGACCTGATCGAAGCGGGCTGCGACACGCTGGTGGCCGAATACGGAGGCCAGCGGTGAGCCTGGCGGTCGAGCAGGGCGCTTCTCTGCAACCGTGGAACACGTTCGGCGTGCAAGCGCATGCCGAACGCTTCGTGCAGGTGCACAACGACGATGAGCTGCGCCAGGCCTTGGCGCTGGCCGAGCACAACGGCTGGCCGGTGCGGGTGATTGGCGGCGGCAGCAACCTGGTGCTGGCGCGCGACGTGGCGGGCCTGGTGATTCGCATGGCCAGCCGGGGCATTCGCGTGCTGGGCGATGGCCTGGTCGAAGCCGAGGCCGGCGAGCCCTGGCACCCCTTCGTGCAATACACCCTCGCCCAGGGCCTGGCCGGCCTTGAGAACCTCAGCCTGATCCCCGGCACCGTGGGCGCAGCGCCGATGCAGAACGTGGGCGCCTACGGCGTGGAGGTCAAGGACGTCTTCGCCGGCCTCACCGCACTGGACCGCCACAGCGGAGAGCTGCGCGAGTTCTCCTTGAGCGAATGCGAATTCGGCTACCGCGACAGCCGCTTCAAGCGCGAGGCTGGCCGCTGGGTGATCCTGCGGGTGCGTTTTCGATTGAGCGCCGAGGCCCCACTGCATCTGGACTACGGCCCGGTGCGCCAGCGCCTGGCCGAGCAGGGCATCGATGCGCCGACTGCGCAGGATGTGAGCCGCGCCATCTGTTCGATCCGCCAGGAAAAGCTCCCCGACCCTGCGGTGCTGGGCAATGCCGGCAGTTTCTTCAAGAACCCGGTGATCCCGCAGGCTCAGGCCGATGCGCTGCGCGAGCGCTACCCGGACCTGGTGAGTTACCCGTTGCCGGGTGGTGAGGCCAAGCTCGCCGCCGGTTGGCTGATCGACAAGGCCGGCTGGCGGGGCTACCGCGATGGCGCGGTCGGCGTGCATGCGTTGCAGGCGCTGGTGCTGGTCAACCACGGCGGCGCCACCGGCGCACAGGTGCTGGGGCTGGCCGAGCGAGTCCAGGCCGATGTGCGCGAGCGCTTCGGCGTGATGCTGGAGATGGAACCCAACGTGCTCTGAGCCCCGCCATGCCGCCGATCCCGCTCGACACCGATGCGCAGACCGCCATCACCCGTGAGGTGGTAATGCGCTATCACTTGGCATGGAAGCGCCGCGATCTGGAGGCGATTCTCGCGATCTACCACCCCGACGTGCAGTACAACGATTTCTTCCAGGCCCGCAGCATGGGCCTGGCGGAGCTGCGCCAATACGTCATCGGCACGCTGCCGCGCCACCCTGATGAATACCTGGAGCACAACGACCGTATCCGCGTCGATGGCAGTACTGCGTTCATCCAGTATCAGACAGCCCTTCAGGGCGGCGGGCAGCGCGTGGTGTTCCGTTCGAGCGAGGCGATCACCGTCTGCGACGGGCTGATCCTGCAGGTCAACGAATACGCGTCACTGGTGCGCGAGCAACTGCCGGGTAGCGAGCAGCGCCCGGCACCGGCCATCAGCAAACTGGGCCTGTCGGCGCGGCAATTGAGTTTCATGGCGCGCGACCTGGAGGACTACTTCAGCCAGCAGCAGCCGTTTCGCGATCCCGAGCTGAGCCTGGCGCGGGTGGCCACGGCCACCGGCTACAGCCGCAACCAGATGTCCTACCTGCTCAACCAGGTGCTGGGCCAGAGCTTCTACCGCTACGTGACCCAGGCACGCCTGGCCTGGCTGCTGGAACGCCTGAACGAGGCGGGGCCTGCCGCAGCGGTCGATGAGCTGGCCGCCAGTGCCGGCTTCAATTCCACTTCGGTGTTCTACAAAGCCTTCCGCGCCCACACCGGCAGCACGCCCAAGGCCTGGCTCAAGGCGCATTGCGCGCGTACCCGCTGACAAGACAGCCACACGCCCACCCGCATAACCTCTGCCGGCATGTGAACGGTGGAGGCGGCGATGAGCGACTGGCGGGCAGTGAGCCTGTGGATGGACCAACTGCAAGGGCCACTGGTGCCACGCCCGGCGCTGAACGAGGCGCTGGAGGCGGACGTGGCGATCATCGGCGCCGGTTACACCGGGCTGTGGACTGCCTGGTACCTCAAGCAGCAGGCGCCGCACCTGAACATTGTCGTTCTCGAAGCGCGGATTGCCGGCTTCGGCGCCTCCGGGCGCAACGGCGGCTGGCTGATGGGCAACCTGCTCGGCGAAGACCGCCTGCTGGCGCCGCTCGCCGCACCGGAGCGCAAGGCGGCCTTCGCGCTGCTGCACGGCATCCCCGATGAGGTGGCGCGGGTGTGCCAGGCCCAGGGCATCGACTGCGAACTGCGCAAGGGCGGGGTACTCTACTGCGCGGCGCGCTACCCCGAGCAGGAGCGGCGCCTGCGTGAGCAATTGCAAGCCGCGCGCGCCGAGGGCCTGGGCGAAGGCGATTACCGCTGGCTGAGCCCGGAGGCGCTGCGTGAGCAACTGAATGTGGCCAATGCCTATGGCGCGCTGTATTCGCCGCACTGCGCAACCATTCAGCCGGCCAAGCTGGTGCGCGGCCTTGCCGAGGCCGTGGAGCGGGCCGGCGTGCGCATTTTCGAGCAGAGCGCGGTGCTCGATTGGCAGCCCGGCTGCGTGCGCACTGCCGCAGGCGAGGTGCGCGCCAGCTGGGTGGTGCCGGCAGTGGAGGGGTATTCGAGCCAACTGCCGCCGTTGAACCGCCACCATGTGGCGGCACAGAGCCTGATCGTGGCCACCGAGCCATTGTCCTCGCAGCTGTGGGCGCAGATCGGCCTGGACCGCGGCCAGGCCTTCAGCGAGAACAGCCGGCAGGTTACCTATGGCCAGCGCACGCGCGACGATCGCCTGGTATTCGGCGCCCGTGGCGGCTACCGCTTCGGCGGGCGCCTGCGTGAAGATTTCAACCTCAGCCAGGCCGAGCGCCAATTGCGCCAAGGTTTGTTCAGCGACCTGTTCCCGATGCTGCGCAATGTGCGCCTGACCCACGCCTGGGGAGGCAACCTAGGCGTTGCCCGGCGCTTCCAGCCGCACATGCTGATCGACCGCCGCCAGCAGGTGGCACTGGCCGGAGGCTTTGGCGGGGAGGGCGTCGGCGCCAGCAACCTGGGCGGGCGCACCCTGGCTGCGCTGATCCTGGGCCAGCACAACGAACTGACCGAGCAGCCCTGGGTGTGGAACGACCGCCCACTGGCCGCGCTGCCGCGCTGGGAGCCCGAGCCGCTGCGCTGGCTGGGCTACAACGCGATCATCCAGAGTTTCGTCCATGAAGACCGCGTGCTCGCCAACCCGCAGGCGCCGCGCTGGCGCCGCTCGATGGCCGAAGGCCTGGCCGCGACCATGGAACGCCTGATGCACACCCGGGAGCCATTCGCATGACCATCGAACATTTCAAGAACACCCACACCCTCGCCTTGGGCGAACCTGGCCCGGTCGCCGTGCCGCTGGGCGAGCCGCTGTCGCAGGTGGCCACCCACAGCGTCGAGCGCAGCGATGGCGTGGAGGCCGGGGTCTGGGAATGCACGCCCGGGCGCTGGCGGCGGCAGATCGTGCAGCAGGAGTTCTGCCATTTCGTGCAGGGCCGCTGCACCTTCATCCCCGACGAAGGCGAGCCCATCGAGATCCAGGCCGGCGACGCGCTGGTGTTCCCTGCGAACACCACGGGTATCTGGGATGTACAACAAACCGTTCGCAAGAGTTACGTGCTGATTTTCTGACTGCCCCCCACAACATCTAAAACCACAGAGGTTGGCGTCATGTTCAAGACTTTCGCGGTCCCCTTGCTTTTGGCTGTGTCCACCGCCCATGCGGCCGAAACGGTGCGCATCTACAACTGGAGCAGCTACATCGCGCCCGACACTCTCAAAGTGTTCACCGAGCGCACCGGTTACCCTACCCAGTACGACCTCTACGACAGCAACGAGGTGCTCGACGCCAAGCTCTCGGCAGGCCATTCCGGCTACGACGTGGTGTTCCCTTCCAACCACTTCATGGCGCGGCAGATCACCGCTGGGGCCCTCAAGCCGCTGGACCGCAGCAAGTTGCCCAACTGGCAAAACCTCAACCCTGCGTTGATGAAGGCGCTGGAGGCCAACGACCCGGGCAACCGTTATGGTTTCCCCGATCTGTGGGGCAGCACTGGCATCGGCTACAACATCGACAAGGTCAAGGCAGTGCTGGGCGACACGCCCATCGACTCCTGGGACGTGGTGTTCAAGCCTGAAAACATGAAGAAACTCGCCAAATGCGGCGTGGCCTTTCTCGACAACGGCCCGGAAATCCTCCCCATCGCGCTCAACTACCTGGGCCTGCCGCACCACAGCCAGAACAAGGCCGACTACGATAAGGCCCAGGCCTTGCTGATGGGCGTGCGCCCTTACGTGCGCTATTTCCACAACTCCAAGTACACCAGCGACCTGGCCAACGGTGACGTGTGCCTGGTGGTGGGGTTTTCCGGGGACGTGATGCAGGCCGCCTCCCGCGCCAGCGAGGCGCACAACGGGCAGAAGATCGCCTACGTGATTCCCAAGAGGGCTCGCCGATGTGGTTCGACATGGTCGCCATGCCCGCCGACGCCCCAGACGAGGCGGCAGGCTATGCGTACCTGAACTACCTGCTGGAGCCGGCGGTGATGGCCAGCATCAGCAATGCGGTGCATTACGCCAATGGCAACGCGGCGGCGGATTCGCTGGTGGACCCGGCCGTGCGCAACGACCCGATGGTGTACCCGCCGGAGCAAGTGATGCAGAAACTGTTCGTACTGCAAGCGGTGCCGCTGGCCACCGACCGCATGCGCACGCGGATCTGGAGCCGGGTGAAGAACGGCGAGTGATGCCCCTGGCAGGGGAGGGCGCCTGCGAACCCGGGCGCTCTCAAGTTTTTTGAAAAAACTTCAAGCAGGCTATTGACTTAGGTCTGCCGGATGCCCAGAATGCGCCACCTCAGCGAAGCAAAGGGTGATTAGCTCAGCCGGGAGAGCATCTGCCTTACAAGCAGAGGGTCGGCGGTTCGATCCCGTCATCACCCACCACTTCGTGAGTACTGTTTCAAATCGGGCGTCAGCCCGGCCGACGCGCAGCGGTAGTTCAGTCGGTTAGAATACCGGCCTGTCACGCCGGGGGTCGCGGGTTCGAGTCCCGTCCGCTGCGCCATTTTACTTCCAGCCTTTGCACTTCACGGTGCTCTGGTTGAGACCGAAGCCTCACCCCGCATCGGTCAGCCAGCGTCAAACGAAACGCAGCGGTAGTTCAGTCGGTTAGAACACCGGCCTGTCACGCCGGGGGTCGCGGGTTCGAGTCCCGTCCGCTGCGCCATATTCGTGCATGAGCCTTTGAACAGCTCGGCACACACAAAAAAGCGACCTTAGGTCGCTTTTTTGCTTTCTGCGTCGTCGATGCACGTCGCCGTTGCACGCCGCCCGGCAAGCCGGCCTCCCACAAAGAGGCCCGGCATCGACTCGGCCTCCGCGCAGATCACTCGGTGGGCGGCTTGCCGCGCGACGTGTGTCGCTGACCATGCAGGCCTCCCACTACAACCTGGCTAGCGCTTCAAGAGGTCCAGGTTTCCCCACCCGGCCAGTCCTTGGTCGGAATGTCCGCAATGGTCCCATCCTTGACCCCGTCGATCCCGTAGCGCTCGATCGCCTCACCCAGCACCGTGCCGAACGAATCCTGCTGGGCCTGCTGCTGCCCTTCCTTGACCAGGCCAGGAATGAGAGCCCCCAGCACGGCCACGCCTGCGCCGAGAAAACCGAGCACACCAGCGGTGCCCGCCAGGGCCGGCAAAAAGCGTGGCAGGTTCGCGCCGAGCAGGCCCAGCGTGCCTTCTGCAGCCGACGCAGTGCCGGCGAGCACGCCCAAGGAGCCCGCAGTGATGCTAAAGCCGCCGCTCAGGTTGTCGCCCCGGCGAATCGCCTGCACACCGTCGAAAATGCCGTAGGCGCCAGCAGCGATCCCGGCCAGGCCACCGATGCCCTTGGCGGCTTCCTCGAAGTTCTTCGAGATCTTGACGTAGTTCTCGCCCTTGTTGACGTTGGCTTCGACCTTGTTGAGCAAGTCGCCGGCCAGGCCCGCGTTGTTCATGTCCTTGATCAGGTCCTTGCCCTTTTCAGCGCGTCGGCCATGTACGTCTGGTAGCCCTTGGCGCCGCCTTCGGTCAGCACGGTGGCGGTTTGCACAGAGCCGGTGGCGATGTCGACGATGTTACGGTCGGTGAGGTTCTTGCCGCTCTGCGCACCGCGCGAAATGGTCACGCCGGCCAGGAACAGCCCGCTCACCGCATGCAAGGTGCCGCTGCCGTAAGCGCCCTTGGCATCGCCGCTGGGGTCGAAGTCCGACAGCTTGCCGAACTTGTCCAGTGCCTTGGTGCCCTGGCGCATCAGGTCCCAGTTGCCACGGAAGCCCGAGAGCACCTGGTCGGTCGTGGCCATGGTGCCGTCGGCGTTCATCAGCAGTTCGGGCGACTCGGTGCGCATCTGGTCGATGAGCTTGCGGATCTTGTCCTCGTCCAGCTCGTCGCCGCCGTTCTTGCCGTAGGCCTTCTTGATGTCTTCGAAGCTTGAGCCCTTGAACAGGTTCTCCTGGGTGACGGTGGAGAAATTGTCGTTGACCTGCTTGTCGAACTGGGCAGTGAAGGTCGGGTCCAGCGTGGCGTTGTACAGCGCGATTTCCATGCTGTAGCTGGCGGCGGCCTGCTCCGGCGTCTGGGTCTTGAGCAGCTCGCGCATGCGATCCCCGGTGGCCAGTTGGTCCTTGTAGAAGGTTTTGAGCTCCTCGGCGTGCTTGGATTTGCCCACGCCGCCCTGGATTTCAGCGGCGTCGCTCTTGCCGAGCATGGTCTGCATGCTCTGGGCGGTAGCGTAGTAGCTGGTCAGCGCAGCGGTCTGGTCGGTCTTGCCGTCCTTGGTGGCCGCATCCCAGGCCTTGTCGAGCGCCTTGCCTGACTTGATCTCGTCGTCGTAGGTTTTGCCCACGGCCTCTTTCAGGCCCGGATTGGCCTCGAACAGGCTCTTGAGCCCTTCGTCGCCCTTGTCCTTGATGAACTTGGCGGTGTCCGGGTCTTTCTGCAGAAGGCTGATGTGCTCGTTGATGTCCTGCAGCAGTTTCTCCGGCTCCCAGAACGCGCCGGAGCTGTTGGCGATGGCCACCTTGCCGTAGTCGGTGCTCCACATGCCGGCGTTGGCGCCGTCGATCACCAGTTTCTGCGCGTTCTGCAGGTCCAGCAGCACGGCGGCCTTTTGCTCGGCGCTGTACTTCTCCAGGGTGCTCGAACACGTCTTTGCCCAGCTTGCTGGTGTCGACATGGCTGGTGATGTTGCCCGAGACCACGCCCTGCATCAGGGTGGTCAGGCCAGCAGCATCCTTGGGCGCTTCCTTGCTCAGCCAGGTCGTGATATCAGCCCTGTTGGCCTTGCCGTCGGCGCTGCCGCCAAGGCTTGCGGAAGCGGTGTCCAGTTGCCGGAAGGCGCCGGGCTGGGAGAAGAAGTCCAGCGCTTCCTTCTCCTGCTGGCTCAACTGCGGGTTGGCGTTCTTGTAGTCCTTGATGTTCTGCTCGGTCAGGGCATCGCCTGCCCCGGTCTTGCCGCGGATCGAATCGTACTTCTGGTCGAGGATCGCAGCGTATTGCGCGACCTGCCTGGAGCCTGCATCGGCATCCGGGTTGGCCTTGAGGTAATCCTTGTAGCTGGTGATGTCGCTGCTGGCCTGGGGTTTGGCCAGTTGCGAGAAGCCGTACTTGCCGAAATCCTGCAGGCGCCCGGCCTCGGTACCGTGTTTGGCTTCGCCGCCCTTGGTAAAGCCGTCGATGCTGCTGTTGGCGACATCGCCACCGCTGAGCACTTCACCTTTCTCGTTGTAACCGACCACGCGGTCGAGCACCTGGCTTGCGCGGAAGGCCGCATTGGCGTCGGTATCGAAATCGCCCACGCGCTCCTTGAGTGCATCTTTCACGCCGCTCTGGTTGCCGAGGTTCTTGAGCAGTGGGTTGGCGTCGATGATGTCCTGGGCGCTGCGTTTGTCGTCCTTGGGCAGTTCCCAGACGATGCCGGCCGCTTCGGCGTCCTTGCGTGCCTGCGCATCGCCGCCCACGTCCGAGGCGTGGGTGAGGGTGCCCTTGAGGCTGTCGAAGCCGCCCTTGCCGAAATCCTGCAAGCGGCCAGCTTCAGTGCCGTGCTTGGCTTCGCCGCCTTTGGTGAAGCCGTCGATGCTGCTGTTGTCGACATCGTTGCCGGCCAGGCGCTGGCCGTTTTCATCGAAACGCACCACGTGGTCGAGCACTTGGGCCGCGCGGAAGGCAGCATCCGGGTCGCGCTCGAAGTCACCGACCTGCTCCTTGAGCATGTCCTTGACGTGGCTCTGGTTACCCAGGTTTTTCAGCAAGGGGCTCGAGTCGATGATGTCCTGGGCCGAGCGTTTGTCGTTCTCGGGCGTTCCCACTTGATGCCCAGCGCTTCGGCTTTTTCGCGGTTTTCCTTGTTCTCGCTGGCGGCCTCGATATGCTTGAGCTCGCCCTTGAGGTTCTCGAAACCGTACTTGCCAAAATCCTGCAAACGCCCGGCTTCGGTGCCGTGCTTGGCATCGCCGCCCTTGGTGAACCCGTCGACTCGGCTGTTGCCGATGTCACCGCCGACCAGGCGCTTGCCGCCTTCGTCGAACTGCTCTACATGGTCGAGCACCTGCACGGCGCGGTAGGCCGCATCCGGGTCTTTCTCGAAATCGCCGACACGGTCCCTGAGCTTGTCCTTCACGCCGCTCTGGTTGCCCAGGTTCTTGAGCAGGGGGCTGGAGTCGATGATCTCCTGCGCGCTGCGGTTGTCGCCTTTCGGGCGTTCCCATTCGATACCGGCGTCTTTGGCCTTGGCGCGATCGACAGCGTCGCCCCATTGGTTGTTGCTGTCGCTGCGCTCGTTGCTGGCGACTTTCTCGACTGACACAGACATTGACCGTCCTCCTTGGGTGATGGATGCCAAAGGCAGTGACTGCGAACGCCTGGACAGACGCACTGCTTCGATCGGCAAGGCTGTGCCCCTTATAGGTGCGGCATATGAATCGAAAGTGACAGCAATGTGGCAGGGCAGGGCGGCCGCTCACCGGTAACGCTGCAGCCCCTGTGAGCCAAGGGCGAGGGGCTGTTGTGAAATGTTGTTAAACAAGCACCCTGGGGGCTTGTGCACGGTGCGCACCCGCCCGGCGTTATCGGCTAGCATGGGGCAGTCTTTCCCTCACTGATCCCGGTGGCCCAGCCATGCAACAGCTTTATTTCGACTACGCCGCGACGACGCCCATCGACGACGCCGTGATTACCGACATGCTCAGCTGCATGGGCCGCGCCAGCACCTTCGGCAACCCGGCGTCGGCGTCCCACGGCTTCGGCCAGCGCGCGCGCCTGGCGGTGGAAACCGCACGCGAGCAGGTGGCTGCGCTGGTGGGCACGCAGGCGGGCAACATTATCTGGACGTCCGGTGCGACCGAGTCGAACAACCTGGCGCTCAAAGGCCTCGCCGCCAAGGCGGGTGAGCGCCGGCACCTGATCACCAGCACGATCGAACACAAGGCGGTGCTCGACACGGTGCTTCAATTGCAGCGAGAGGGTTTCGAGGTCACCTGGCTGGCGCCTGATCGGGACGGCCTGATCCAGCCCCAGGCGGTGGCAGAGGCACTGCGAGGTGACACGCTTGCGGTGTCGCTGATGCTGGTTAACAACGAGCTGGGCACGCTCACCGACATTCAGGCGATTGGCGCTCTGGTGCGTGCCCACGGCGCCTTGCTGCATGTGGATGCTGCCCAGGCCGCTGGCAAGGTGGCGATCGACCTGGCGACGCTGGCCGTGGACCTGATGTCGTTCTCTGCTCACAAAAGCTACGGCCCCAAGGGCATCGGTGCATTGTTCGTCGGTGAACGGGCACGGCCATGCCTGGGCGCGCAGATCCACGGTGGCGGGCATGAGCAGGGCTTGCGCTCCGGCACCCTGGCCACGCACCAGATCGTCGGCATGGGCAGCGCTTTTGCCCTTGCCGGGGCGCAGCGCGAAGCTGAATGGGCGCGCCTGAGCGGCCTGAGCCTGGATTTGCGCGAACGCCTGCTGGCATTGCCGGGCGTGGCCCTCAACGGCCATCCCACGCAGCGCGTGCCACACACGGTGAACCTGTGCATCGGCCACCCGTTCTTCAACATGCGCCAGTTCTCCGAGCAGGTGGCTTTTTCCTCGACCTCGGCCTGCAACTCCGCGAGCAGCGGGCCTTCGCACGTGTTGCGGGCGCTGGGGCTCAGTGATGCTCAGGCATCAGGCAGCGTGCGCCTGAGCCTGGGGCGTTACACCACCGCGCAGGATGTCGAGCAGTTGGTGCAGATTATCAAGGGCTGTTTGCCCGGTGCCTGATTCCAGGGGCCGGAGGTTGGGCATCGATCACAAGGATGAAAAATGTTGAAACTGCTTGGGCGTACTTCATCGATCAACGTACGCAAGGTGCTCTGGGCATGCCAAGAGCTTGGCCTGCCGCTGGAGCGGGAAGAGGATTGGGGGCTGGGGTTTCGCTCGCCGCAGGCGCCAGCCTTCATGGCATTGAACCCGAACGCGCAGATCCCGGTATTGATCGACGATGATTTCGTACTGTGGGAGTCCAACAGCATCCTGCGCTACCTGGCCAATGCCTATGGCGGGGAGGCGGTGTATCCGGCCAGCGTTCGCCAGCGCGCGGCGGTGGACCAGTGGATGGACTGGCAAGCCGTTGAGCTGAACCCGGCCTGGAGTTATGTGTTTCATTCACGAGTGCGCAAGCACCCAGATTTTCAGGACCCTGCCGCGCTGCTCAAAGGCCAGGTGCGCTGGGCCGCGGCGATGGGCATTCTGGAGCAGCAGCTGTGCAAGACACAGGCGTTCGTGGCTGGCGAGCACTTCAGCCTGGCGGACATCGTGATCGGGCTGTCGGTGAACCGGTGGTTCGGCACGCCATTCGAGCATCCGCACTTTCCGGCGATCGAGCAGTACTACCAAAGGCTCGGTGGCCGTGAGGCTTTCGAACTGTACTGCGGGCCAGGGCAACCCTGAACCGGTCAGTTACACGTCGCGCGGCAAGCCGCCCTCCCACTCAAAAAAATCTGCGGCGCAGTTCAGAGTAGTGGGAGGGCGGCTTGCCGCGCGACGAACGACGAACCAACCTCAACGGTGCGCTGGCCTGCTCACCACTAACCCCGCCGGGTTGCTGCTCTCGACCTTGCCCGCCACCGCTGGCGCCGTTTCGCGCATCTTCAACGCACACACCGTCGAGATCACCCCTAGCGAGCTGAACAGCAGCGCCGGCCCCATCCAGCCCACCTGCGAGTAGATTGCCGTGGCGATGAAGGGCAGGGCGCCGGCGATCAGCGAGGCGCAGTTGTAGCCCAGCGAGATGCCTGAAGAGCGTACGTTGGCCGGGAACTGCTCGGAGAACCAGCTCGACTCCACCGCAAAGATCGGGTCGTGGCTCAGCAGCAGCGACACCGCCACCGCAGCGACGATCATCACGGTGACGCCGCTGTTGATCATCAGGAACATCGGAATGCCAAAGGCGATGGTGAAGATCGACCCCAGCAGGAACACCGGCTTGCGCCCGATGCGGTCGCTCAAGGCACCGAACAGCAAGTGGCTGACCAGCCCCAGGGCTGAGCCGATCATGGTGCCCCAGAGCACGTTTTCCTTGGCCGCCACGTTGGCCAGCAGCACGTACGACAGCATGAAACTGGTAGCGATGTAGTACCCGCCGGTTTCAGCCAGGCGGGCGCCGGCCAGTTGCAGGATCTTGCGCCAGTCGTTGCGCAGGGCATGCAGCGCGGGCTGCTCGACCAGGGTGTTCTCAGCCTTGGCCTGTTCGAAAGCCGGTGACTCGCTCACGCCCAGGCGGATGTACATGCCCACCGCGACCATCACCACCGAAAACAGGAACGGCGCACGCCACACCCAATCGCCTTCCAGAAAGGCCGAGGACAACAAAAAGGCGCCGTTGGCCATCAGCAAGCCCATAGGAATCCCGATTTGCGGCACCGCACCGAAGAAGCCACGGCGGTTGGCCGGTGCATGCTCGCAGGCCATCAGCACCGCGCCACCCCATTCGGCACCGAAGCCGATGCCTTGGAGCATGCGCAGGAAAATCAGCAGCAAGGGCGCGATCACCCCGGCCTGCTCGTAGGTGGGCAGGGCACCGATCAGCACCGTAGCTCCGCCCATGGCCAGCAGCGACCATAGCAGCACCGCCTTGCGCCCCACGCGGTCACCGAAGTGGCCTGCGAGGTACCCACCCAGCGGGCGCATGAAAAAGCCCACTGCCATAGTGGCGAAGGCCGCAAGGATACCGACGATGGGCTCGGTGGTGTGGAAGAACACCTTGCCGAACCAGCCGGCGGCCGCTGTGCCGTAGATGAAAAAGTCATAGCTCTCCACTGCCGACCCGATCATCGAGGCGAAGGAGACCTTGGCGGCATTGCCGCCGGGTTGGGTTGAGGCTGATCGAGTGTCGCTCATGGCTGACTCCGAACATTATCGTTGTTGTAGCGGGCGGCGAACCGCCCTTCGGTATCGCAACAGCGTCAGGGCGCGGCAGCGCCCAGGTTTCGATCACACGGCTGTCGTCGCGCTTGCCCAGGCCTGCTTCGGTCGCCTGGGTGAAGCGCTGGTGAGCGATGTCGAGCAACGGCACCTGCGCATCGCAGGCCCGGGCTGCCTCGGCCACCAGGCCACTGTCCTTGACGAAGATATCCACCATACTGGTGACCCGCGTGTCGGTGCCTTCGAGCATGCGTGGGCCGCGGTCGGAGAGCATCCATGAACCGCCGGCGCCTTGTTCGATCAGCGCCAGTACCTGGGCCGGGTCCAGCTCGAGCGAGCGCGCCAGGTTCAGCGCTTCGGCAGCGGCCACCAGGTGCACCGAGCACAGGTGCTGGTTGACCACCTTGATCGCCTGGCCATCCCCGACCTGAGCACCCACCGGCTTGACGCTGCCCATCGCCCGCAGCACCGGCGACACATGGTCCAGTGCTTGCGCCGTGCCGGACGCGAAGATCAGCAGGCTGCCGGTTTGCGCGCGTGCGACGCCGCCGGTCACCGGCGCGTCCACCACCACGATGCCGCGGCTGGCCAATCGCGCGCCTTGCTCGCGCACCGCGGCCGGGCCGACCGTGCTCATGATCACCCAGTGCTGGCCGGGGGTGGCCTGGCTGAACTGGTCGACCAACGCCGCCAATTGCGCGGGCGTGGCGACCATCACCACCACCACGTCGGCTTCCAGTGCCGCGCGCCAGTCACCGCTGGCTTCCAGGTGCTGGGCCTGGGCTGTCTGGCGCCCGGCTTCGCTCAACTCGATACCGACCACCGTGTGGCCGGCGCCTTGAATCTGCAGTGCCATGGGCAGGCCGATGGCCCCCAGGCCGATGAATGCAACGTTCATGCGGGGTACTCCTCAGGCCAGCCACTGTTGGATGCGGGCCACCATGGTGTCGGTGGAAATGCCGTAGCGGTCGTGCAGGGTGGGCAGGGCGCCGGCGTCGAGAAAGGCATCGGGCAGGGCGATTTGCTGGAAGGCCGGGCTCACCCGCGCCTTGAGCAGCGCCAGCGCCACCGCTTCACCCAGGCCGCCCACGGTGCTGTGGTTTTCCGCCACCACCACCAGGCGCCCGCTGCGCCGGCATTGCTCGATGATGGTTGTTTCATCGAGCGGCTTGAGGGTCGGCACATGCAACACGGCCACCTCCGCAGCGCCGCCCTGCATGCGCTCGGCCACCTCCAGCGCACGCATGGTCATGATGCCGCTGGAGATGATCAGCACATCCTTGCCATCGCGCAGCAGCTTGGCTTTGCCCAGCTCGAAGCGATAGCCGTACTCGTCCAGCAGCAGCGGCACCTTGCCGCGCAGCAAGCGCATGTACACCGGCCCCTGATGCTCGGCCATCGCGGCCACGGCCTGGGTGGTGTCGAGCGCATCGCACGGGTCGATCACGGTCATGTTGGGCACCGCGCGCATCAGCGCCAGGTCGTCGGTGGCCTGGTGGCTGGGGCCGTAGCCGGTGGTCAGCCCGGGCAGCGCGGCGCAGATCTTGACGTTGAGGTTCTCCTCGGCGATCACCTGGTGAATGAAGTCGTAGGCCCGGCGGGTGGCGAACACCGCGTAGGTGGTGGCAAAAGGCGCCAGGCCCTCTTTGGCCATGCCGCCGGCGGCGGCCATCAGCAGCTGCTCGGCCATGCCCATCTGGAAGTGCCGCTCGGGGAAGGCCTGGCCGAAGATGTGCAGGTCGGTGTACTTGGAAAGGTCGGCGGTCAGGCCGACGATATTCGGGTTATGCCGCGCGGCTTCCACCAGCGCATGGCCGAACGGGGCGGCCTCGGTGCGCTGGCCTTCGCTGGCGATCGAGGCAATCATCGCCGAGGTGGTCAGGCGAGGCTTTTTCAGGGCTTCGACGCTCATGTCACAGGCTCCCATCGTTGTTGTAACGGGCATCCAATGCCTGGATCGCAGCCTGCCACTCGTGGGGCTCTACGCGGATGAAGTGGTTCTTTTCACGGGTTTCGAGAAAGTCCACGCCCTTGCCCATCAAGGTGTCGAACAGGATTACGCGTGGCTGTTGCGCCGGGTGCGCCATGGCGGCGTCGAAGGCGGCGACCACCGCCGGCAGGTTGTTGCCGTCGACCCGTTGCACGTGCCAGCCGAAGGCTTGCCATTTGTCCACCAGAGGCTCGAACTCGAGGATTTCATGGGAGTTGCCATCGGCCTGCTGGCGGTTCAGGTCCACCAGCGCGATGAGGTTGCCCAGCTTGTGGTGCGCTGCCGAGAGTGCCGCCTCCCAGGTGGAGCCTTCGTCCAGCTCGCCGTCGGACATCGAATTGAACACCCAGGCCGGGTTGTTCTTGAATTTCAGCGCTAGCGCCATGCCCACGCCGATCGGCAGGCCCTGGCCGAGCGAGCCGCCGGAGATTTCCATGCCCGGCGTGTAGCTGGCCATGCCCGACATGGGCAGGCGGCTGTCGTCGGCGCCGTAGGTCTCGAGTTCGCTTTCCGGCAGCACGCCGGCTTCGAGCAATGCGGCGTAGAGGGCGATGGCGTAGTGGCCGTGGGAGAGCAGGAAGCGGTCGCGGCCTTCCCATTCAGGGTCGTGGGGGCGAAGGTTCATGGCGTGGCACCAGGCGGTGGCCAGTACATCGGCCCAGCCCAGTGCCTGGCCGACATAGCCCTGGCCCTGGACTTCACCCATGCGCAGGGCGAAGCGGCGGATGCGCCAGGCGTGGTGAGCGATGCGCTGAAGCGGTGAGGTGGCCGCTTCGGCGCCTTGAGCGATTATTGTCATTATGGGTTCCTGCCTTTTTGTGAGCGTAGTTGGCGCATTGATGTTGCAAATTCATCAAATAGCCGCGTACAACCTGCACTCACGCTAGCACCAGCGTTTTCTCGCTCACAAAGGATATTTTCGCAGCCATGGCTGAGCCAGATTCACTGATTGCACAACTGCGGCGGGTGCCGCTGGCGTCACTTCGTGTGTTCGAGGCAGCCGGGCGCACCGGCTCGTTCGTGCAGGCCGCGCAGGAGATCGGTGTGTCCGCGAGTGCGGTAAGCCACTCGATCAGGAAGCTCGAAGACTTGATCGAGGTTGCGCTGTTCGAGCGTACTACGCGGGAGGTCAACTTGACCGCGCCTGGCCGCGCGCTGCTTGAGTACGTGCAACGCGGCCTTGACGAAATGCACCGGGGCCTGGCGCTGATCAAGAGTGACGAACCGCGCCCGCTTCGCCTGCACACCGCACCCAGCTTCGGCATGCAATGGCTGATGCCGCGCCTGGCGCGCTTCGTGGCTGCGCACCCGGATGTTGACCTGCGGTTTTCCGCCAGCACCGACTACGCCCAGTTCGACAACGATGACTTCGACCTGGACGTGGTCTACGGCGAGCCCCGCTCGGCGCTGCATGAGAAGGTGCCGCTGGCGATGGAGCACCTGAGCCCGATGTGCAGCCCGGCGCTGGCCGGCACCTTGCGCACGCCGCAGGATCTCTACCAGCAACGGCTGATTCAATGCGATGTGCAGATGCTGCAATGGAAAGGCTGGTTCGAGGCCAATCGCCTTGTTGCGCCACGGCACTATGCGCTGCGTTTCGACCGCAGCAGCATGGCGATTGCCGCAGCGGTCAACGGCATGGGCGTGGTGCTCGAATCCAGCCTGCTGGCGCAGCACGAACTGGAAAGTGGTGCATTGGTAGCGCCGTTTCGTGGCATGACCCATGACATCCAGTACGTGGGGCACTATCTGGTGTACCCCAGGCGCCGCACCCGCCACCAGGCGGTGGAGGTGTTCAAGAAATGGTTGCTGGATGAGTTGAGCGTCGGGCGTTGTGCGTCGCCCGGCTAGCCGGCCTCTTACGGATAGCCACAACGCCCGGCTCAACGGTGGGAGGCTGTCGCCCGGCTAGCCGGCCTCCCACGGATGTGGCCACAACGCGCAGATCAAACTGTGGGAGGCCGGCTTGCCGGGCGACGTGCAACGGCGACAAGCCCGTTATTCCACCTCCATCCTCAGCAGCGAAGCCCCCAGGCATTTGCCATGTGCATCCAGCGCCAGCGAGCGCGTGACGCCGCCGCGCAACAACCCCGGCAGCACGAAATTCAGCGCATGCAACTGTGGCATCTCATAACGCCGCACGGGCCCGGCGCTGGCGTCGCGCAGGTGCGCGAACCACGCCTCTACGCGCTCGGCCGTCAGCACTTCGGCCAGCCTTGGATAATCTTCAGCCTTGTAGGCGATCACCGAGATATTCGACGTGTCGCCCTTGTCGCCAGTGCGGGCGTGGGCAAGCTGATGCAGAAACCGGCTCATGGGCAAACCTCCAGATGAACACTCGGCGGCGCCAGCTCGCGTGGCAGGTACACACTGGCGACCGCCAGCACTTCCCGCACCTGGCGGGTAGCGCCACCGCCGCCGGCCGGGCCGTTGGTGTAGAGGGTTTCCACCTCGTTAGCCAAGGCTTGCGCGCACTCGCGTGTGGCGCAGCGCCCCGCCACACGCAGCCGCACTTCCCACGGCTCGCCAGCCTGGCCAAAAGCGCTGCCGTGCAGCGAGTCGATGCCCATCAGCTCGCAACGCAGCTCCTGCACCGCCACGCCGGTCAGCGCCAGGCGCTGCTTGACGATCTGCCCGGCCAGGCGCGCGCGGGCCACGGCGTTGGGGCCGCCATAGGAGATCTGCCCCTCGCCGATCCAGCCGTCGCGATAGCCCACCGTCACCTTCAGCCGCTCCGGCCGGGCGCTGCCGCTGGCGCCGCTGGCCTGAACGAGGTCAGGCCCAAGTGGCTCGAACCGCACCGCCGAGAAGTCTGCCGTCACATCCGGGGTGAGGTAGCGGCTGGGGTCATGCACCTCGTACAACAACTGTTCGGTGCAAGTGGCCACATCGATGCGCCCGCCGCTGCCGGCGACCTTGGTGATGTGTGCGTGGCCCTCGGCATCGACCTGCGCCAGCGGAAAACCCAGCCGCGCGAGATCCGGCACCTCCTTCACCCCAGGGTCGGCGAAGTAGCCGCCGCTGACCTGCCCCGCGCATTCGAGCAAATGCCCGGTGAGCGTGCCGCGGCCACGGCGCAGCCAGTCGTCCGCCGCCCAGCCGAACGCATGTACCTGCGGGGCCAGGAACAATGAAGGGTCGGCGACGCGCCCGGTCACCACCACATCGGCGCCCATGGCCAGCGCCTCGACGATGCCCTCGGCGCCGAGATAGGCATTGGCCGACACCAGCCGTTCGCCCAGCTCGCCCACGCTCAGGCCGTTGTCCAGCTCCCATTCGGGATGCGCACGCAGCACGGCCAGCACATCATCACCCTCGACCGCAGCCACCTTCAGGCCATGCAAACCCAGCTCCGCAGCGATGGCCTGCACGCAGCGTGCGGCGGCGCGCGGGTTGGCCGCGCCCATGTTGCTGATGATCCGCAGGCGCCGGCTGCCCTGGCGAACGAACGGCAGCACTGCACGCATTCGCGCCGCCAGCAACGGGTCGTAACCGGCTTGCGGGTCGGCCAGGCGCGCCTGCTGAGCCAGCGCGATGGTGCGCTCGGCCAGGCATTCGAAGATCAGGTAATCCAGCTCGCCTTCGCGAGCCAGCTCAACCGCAGGTTCCAGGCGGTCACCGGAGTAACCGGCGCCAGCGCCAATACGCAAGGTATTCATGTTCAGAAACTCCCAATGCCAGCGCGGCCAAGGTCATCAGCACGGACGCTGCGAACAGAAAGGGCAGGGTGAAGCGCTGGTGGTCGGCGAGGTCCAGCTTGCACAGCCCCACCAGCAGGAAGGTCGCTGGCGTCAGCGGGCTGACCGGAAAGCCTGTGGTGTGCACGCCCAGCAGCGAGGCCTGGGCCACCTGCAACGGGTCCACGCCCAGCGAACGGCCGACCTCGGCGATCACCGGCATCACGCCGAAGTAAAAGGAATCAGGATCGAACAGCAGGCTCAGCGGCATCGACACAAAGCCCACCAGCATCGGAATCAGCGTGCCGTGCCCCGGTGGAATCTGCTGCACCGCCACCTGGGCCATGGCCTTGAGCATGCCGGTGCCTTGCATGATCCCGGTGAACACACCGGCGGCGAGCAGGATGCTGGCCATGGTGAGGGCAGTCTTGGCGTGGGCGTCGATGCGCAGCCGTTGCTGGTCGACCTGCGGATAATTCAGGCACAGCGCGGCCACCGTGCCGAGCATGAACATCACCACCGGATCGACCCAGCCGGCGATCATCACTGCCATCACGACCAGGGTGAGCATCAGGTTGGCCCAGAACAGGCGAGGGCGGCGCAGGCTCTGCTCTTCGGGCGTGAGCACCCGCTGTGGTGCTTCCACCTGCCCGCCGCCGAGCAGGCCAAGGCGTTTCTCCTCGCGCCGGCCCAGCCACCAGGCGCAACCGAACACGAACGCCAGCCCCACCAGTTGCACCGGAATCAGCGGCTGAAACAGCTCGGCCACCGGCACGTGTAAGGCGGCCGAGGAGCGCAGTACCGGGCCGGTCCAGGGCAGGAAGTTGACCCCGGCCGCCATCGACGCCACGCAGGCGAGTACGCGCCGGTCGATGCCCAGCCGCGTGTACAGCGGCAGCATCGCCGGCACCGTAACCAGAAAGGTCACCGCCCCGAACCGTCCAGGTGCACCAGCAAGGCCAGAAGCGCTGTGCCGCAGACGATACGTGTGGGCCGTGTGCCCACCGCGCGCAGGATGCGGTCGATGATCGGGTCGAGCATGCCGGCATCGGTCATCACCCCGAAGAACAGGATGGCGAAGATGAACATGCCCACCACCGGCGCGACGTTCTTGATGCCTGTGAGGATGAAACCACTGGTTTGCAGGCCGAAGCCGGCGACCAGCGCGGCAAGGACCGGGAAAGCGATCAGCGCCACCAGGGGCGATACGCGTTTGCTCATCACTGCGACCAACAGCGCAAGGATGGTGATGACGCCATAGAGGGCGAGCATGGGGGAGGGCTCCGGCTTGTTTTTATTGTTGGCTTGAGTATCGGGAAGACACGCGGCGTGTGTAAATTGCAATTAAAAGCGGCCCACATTCGAAAAAACAAAATGAAGAATGCCCTGCAACACATTCGCGCGTTCGTTACCGTCGCCCATCGCGGCAACTTCGCCCGCGCGGCCGACGACCTGCACCTCTCACCCTCGGCCCTTACCGTGCAGATTCGCCAGCTCGAAAGCTGGCTGGGCGTCGCCCTGCTCGAACGCAGCCCTCGCCATGTCGCACTCACCGCCGCTGGCCGCGAGGCCCTGCCGGCCATGGAGAAGCTGCTGCTGGATCTGGGCAACATCGTCAGCGCAGGCCAAGGCCTGGCCGCTGTGCGCCGTGGTGTGGTGAGCATCGCCGCGTTGCCCTCACTGTGCGCCGGCATGCTGCCGGAGCGGCTGGCGGTGTTCGCGCAGGCGTACCCCGGCATCGAAGTGCGCCTGCGCGACCTGGTCGCCGAGCGCATCTGCGAACGGGTGCGCAATGCCGACGTCGATTTCGGCCTTGGCGTGCAGGCCAAGCTCAGCCACGGCCTGGATTTCGCGCCGCTCATGCAGGACCGCCTCTGCCTGTTCGTGCCCCTCGGCCATCGGCTCGCCAGCGGCCCGCTCAGCCTTGCCGACCTGGACGACCAGCCGATGATCCTCACCGGCCGCGACAGCAGCGTGCGCGCACAGACCGAGCAGGTGTTTCACGAACGTGGATTGCGGCTCAAGGCGGTGATGGAGGCGAACTACATGTCGACGGTGCTGGCGCTGGTGCGCAACGGATTGGGGGTCGCACTTCTGCCGGAATCGGCCGATGACGGTGGGGCGCGACTGGTGAGGCGAGGGTTGGAGGAGGCGGGGCTGGAGCGGGAGTTGGGGGTGATTACGCGCAGCGGGGGAAGCCTTTCACCCGCGGCGCAACGGCTGGTCGAGTGCCTGCGCGGAGGTTGAAGGCGCCCTGCTTCAACAGCGGGGCGCTCTATTTGTGAGGTTGCTACGAATGGGTCAAACCTTGAACCGGCCAGCCAGCGCTTGCAGCTGCACGCTGATGCGCGCCAGCTCCGAGCTGGAGCTGGCGGTCTCCTCGCTGGCGGCGGCTGTTTGATCCGAAATGTCGCGAACGTTGGTCACGCTGCGGGTGATCTGCTCGCCGGCAGCGCTTCGCTGCTCGGCGGCGCAGGCGATCTGCTCGTTCATTGACTCGATATCTTTCACCGAGCGGGCGATCTGCTTGAGCATCTGGCCGACTTCCCGTGAGCGTTCCACGCTGTTGTCGGTCAGGGCGGCATTCTGCTCCAGCACCGTGGCCATGTGGTCGGTGCTCTGGTTGAGCCCGGCGATAAGCTGCACGATCTCCTCGGTAGACGTGCGAGTGCGCTGGGCCAGGCCGCGCACCTCATCGGCCACCACCGCAAACCCGCGCCCGGCATCGCCCGCCCGTGCCGCTTCGATCGCTGCGTTGAGTGCCAGCAGGTTGGTCTGCTCGGAGACCGATTTGATGGACGTCGACCACGCCGCCGATGCTGTCGGCATGGCCGCGCAGGGTGGTCATCACCGCCTTGGCAGCCGCCATGTCCTTGGCCAGCTGTTCGATCTGGCCCACCGCCTTGTTCACCGCAAGGTCACCTTCACCGGCCTGCCGGCTGGCGTCGAGCGCAGAAGTGGCAGCCTGGCCGGCGTTACGCGCCACTTCATGGGTGGTGGCAGCCATTTCCTGCATCGCGGTGGCGATCTGGTCGGTCTCGACCTTCTGCGACTGCACGCCAGCGCTGGTCTGTTCGGTGACGGCGGAGAGCTGCTCGGCGGCGCTTGCCACCTGCACCACGCCGTCCTTGAGCTGGCTGACCAGGCCATGCAGGTTGACGGTCATACGCTGCATGCTGGACTGCAAGGCACCGAGCTCGTCGGTGCGAGTGACGGTTTGGCGGTGGGTGAAATCACCCTTGGCCACGGTTTCGGCCATCTCCACCGTCTGTTCCAGCGGCACCACGATGGAGCGGGTGATCAGCCAGGCCGCCAACAGGCCGAGGCCGATCGCCACACCCAGCCAGATCAGCAGGGCACGGAGCGCATCGCTGATATCGGACTTCTGAAAGCCGGCCTGAATGTCGGTCAGTTGGTTGCCGAGGGCGAGCAACCGGTTGATCGTCGTGGTGATGCTGGCCTGCGCCGCGTCCACTGCCTCTTGAGCCTGAACGCTTTGCTCCAGCCCCTGCTTGTAACGGCTGGCCTCGGCAACCAGCCGCTGCACTGCCTCAGCGGGCAGGTTGGTGGTTTTGAGTGCGGAAAGAGCCGTTGATACATCGGCCACAGCACTGTTCGCGGCGGCTGCTGAGTCCTTGCTGGGGATCGCGATGTAGTCGCGGAACATCAGATGCATTTTCTGCAAGTCGAACGTGGCTGCCGCGAGCTGTTCACGCGCCTGGTAGCTGTAGGCCTCAGCGTTGGCCTCGCTCGACAGTGCTTTGAGCTGCACGCTCAGCGCCTGCGCAGACGTTGACGCAGCCTTGCGTGCCGTATCGCGCTCACGTGTCGAGGCGACCGCCTGTTGGTAGAAGGTTCGATAGCTTTTGAGCAGGTCGCTTACCTCGTTCAGCAATACGACGTTCTGCTGGGAACTGAAATTCGGCTGGATCGCATGCGCCTGGGCCTCGATCTTGTCCAGGGCGGCGAGCCACTTGCTCGCCTGCTCATCGGAACCGCTCACGTAATACACCAGGCGCTCGATACGCATGTCCCGGGTCATGGTGCCGAGGCTGGCGATATCGCGCATGCGATCACTGCGGTCAGCCAGGTTCAGTGCAGCCTGCCAGCCGGTGTAGGCGACCAGCAGGATCATCGCGATCAGGAGGGTGAAGCCCAGGGAGAGTTTGGTGCGTACGCTGAGGTTGTCGAAAGCGTTCGAGCGAGATTGCTGCATGGGAGGAGTACCAAAACGGTGAAAGGGCGGGACAAGGAGTAATGGCTCTTTGCCTTCATGCTGTCTTTTTAGCATTCCTGAATAGTTTGCGCGCTAAATATATTTTTTGAGTGTTGGCGAACGCCGCCGAAACGGGGTGGTCATTCCGTTCATCGGCAGTGTCTGGCCTGCATGTGAATGGTGGGGTAGCGGTTGCCCACACTGAAGACAGCCGCCGTAGAGGGGTTGTAGCCAAGGTATTGATCTCAAGCCCGATAACGCAGAGCCCTGGAGGCAGAGCGACATGATCCGACAAGCAGTCGCCAGTGATGAGCCCGATGTAAGAGATTGCGCTGAACGAGCCTATGCCCGTTATGTACCGAGGATCGGGCGCAAGCCTGCGCCGATGATTGCGGATTTCGCTACGCAGATAGCGGCGGGCATCGTCTATGTTGCGGCGGATGAACACGCCAACTTTCAGGGGTTTATTGTGTTCCATGCCAAGGAAGGGCATTGCTTATTGGAAAATGTGGCCGTTTTGCCCAGTGCGGCCGGGCGGGGCGTCGGGAAGGCATTGATCAGGTTTTGTGAGGGTACTGCCCGTCAATGGGGGATGAGCGCTGTTCAGTTGTATACCAATAAGAAGATGACGGACAACCTCTCGATCTACCCCAGACTGGGTTATCTGAAAATAGGTGAGCGCTCGGAAGAAGGTTTTGATCGTGTGTATTTCGAGAAGAAATTTCAATAACCGCAGCGGTGAAGGCACGGTGTGCGGTTTCGGCCAGGTTTTTGCGCAACCCACGGCGTCACTCGAAAGAAGTCACGAAGCGGGTTTGAATCTCCGCACCGGCTGGCGGAAGCGCATTGATCATTACGGCGGCATTATCACCTTGGTTGAGATAGGCCAAATAGTCGCCTGTTTCAAAGGTTACCCTGAACCCTGCCAGCCAGGGCTCGGAGTTGATGAAGGCGTCAAGGATTCCCTCAACCGAGCATATGATTGTGCCCTCCAAGTGAGTGGCCGATAAGTCTGCAAGCAGGTCTTCTCTTCTCCATGAGCATATGGCGTTCGGCTCTATTTCGAAAGACGGCGGTACTTTACCTGGCGTCAGGTCGGCACCCACCCGCTCGCCGTCATTCAAAATATACATGGATAGTACTTCGCCCTCGCCGAACTGCCATGTGAGAGAACCTGTATCTTCCAGGTATTTTTCATCGTTGAAATAGTACTGGTCGTGTAGGAGCGCGTTCAGCCGCTTTCCTGTAAGGGTGCGGGCATTTATCAGATATTGAGCTTCGCTCATTTTAGGTCTGGGTGGTTTTCAGGCATTTGGCATTTCCTGTGGCGGATCACGCAATCAGCGACTGTGAAAAATTCATGATGTGTATCAGAAGGATACTGATTATTGAAACTTGAAAAAATAAAAGGTCAATTGAAGGCTTTTGATCGGTAAAGAAAGAAGGTTAGTAGAAAATGCCAAACACATCGCCTTCTTCTACGAATTGACGCGAGTCGCGTAAAACCTGCTCCAGAAGGCAGGGTCGCGTGCTACTTTCTTGGCGTGCCGGGGATCTGAAGAGTGTGCCTCTTTCAAACGTAGTGATCTCAGCGCTCGCCGTTCTGCTTCCTGCAAGATAATCACTCAAGCGTGAATCATGTGCTGGATGATTTCCAGCGCGTGGCGTCTGACCCATGTGAGAGGCGGCACCCCAGGCTCCTTAGATCCGCCGATCTGTTCTGGATGGGAGGCAATGTGGTCAGTGCTGCGGTACTTGATGGCCGAGCATAGCATGTTGTCAAGGCGCCTTCGAAGCGCAAAGTCGGGCGGCCCGTGGGGGGGGCAAACGAACTTACGCTTCATGCGCTAAACGGTAATAACGCACGGTGGTCTGTAACTTTCGAAATGATGTTGGTTCGTGAGCAAAGAATTTGAGGCTTTAGTCAAAGCTTCTGACCAGGCATCCAGAACATGCGCTGACGTACTGGTGAGCGATCGGACTTAGTGTGTGCGCTTGGTACGAGGGAGGTGGCTGCGAAGATAGGCCGAACGGCCCTGAATCGAAAGTTGGAGCGGGTAGAGGGAATCGAACCCTCAACTAAAGCTTGGGAAGCTTTCGTTTTACCACTAAACTATACCCGCTTGAAGGCTGCACTTTTTACCAGAACCTCCCCCGGATGGGAACCCCAACCCCAAAATAAATCTCCCTTCCAAGCGCCTGGCAGGCTCTAAACCGCCACCGCCCGCATCGCCTTCCAGTCCCGCACCTCCCCCCGATCTTCGAAAAACCCGAGCAACACCCGCCTGTGCCCTTCGCAGGCCGCCTTGTGCTCCATGTCCAGAAAATGCCCCGCCTGCGCGATGCTCACGAACCGAGCATCACGTACGTGCCCGCCGAATGCGCGGGCGTCTTCTGGCGTGGTGTATTCGTCCCATTCACCGTTGACGAACAGCACCGGCACGTCGATATCGCGCGCGGCGGTGAGGGTGGTGCCGAGGTCGTCGTGCAGCACCTCGTTCACGTGGTGCTGGGTTTGTGCGTACTCCTGCTCGGCCAGGCTGCTCACGTGGCGATGGTTGAAGCGCTTGAACAGCGGCGGCAGGTGTTTGCCGATGGTGGCGTTGATCAGCGTGGCGATCTGCTGGCGGTTGCGGTCGGCCAAGGCCTGGCAGCCGCGGTCGAGGTAGTCGCGCATGGGCGGATTGATGATCGGCGAGAAGGAGTTGACCACTGCGCTTTCGATGCGCCGCGGGCGCTGAGCGAGGGCCAGCATGGCGCAGGCGCCGCCCCAGGAGAACGACATCACATGGCTTGCGCGAAAGTGCTCGATCAGGTCGAGCAGGATGCGGCTCTCCTCGGCCTTGCTGATCAGGTGTTGATGGCCGTTGTGCTCGCGGGATTTGCCGGCGTAGGGCTGGTCATAGAGCACCACGTTCAGGCGCGGGGTGAGGTTGCGCACGGTCTGCGCGAAGGAGGCGGTTGTGGCCAATGAGCCATTGACCAGGATTACAGTGCTGGCGCCTGGGTTTGAGCGGTAGAACTCCGTGTACACCCGGTAGGGGCCTTGTACATTCAGTACGGCGGTTTCTGGCCTCATGGTCGTCGACTCCTGGCGAAAAACGAGTACTTGCGCAGAGGGACTTTGCAGGGGGCATGTGACAGAACGATGGGGCGTGGGTGACGATTCGATAGGCGGGTGCCTGTGCTAGACGGATTGCGGGCCTAGTCGCGCGGCAAGCCGCCCTCCCACCGGGTTGGCTGAGGCGCAGATCACCCCGTGGGAGGCCGGCTTGCCGGACGCCGTGTAACGGGCGACGCAAAACGGCCGAAGAAAAGCCATGGAATCCCCCACTGGGTGAAGAAGGAGGATCAGATCTGCTCGATCTCTTCAGCCGTCAGGGCGCGGTATTGGCCCGGCTGCAGCGCAGGGTCGAGCAGTAGCGGGCCCATGCTCAGCCGGTGCAGGCCGGTCACGCGGTTCTGGAAATGGCCGAACATGCGCTTGACCTGGTGGTAACGGCCCTCCACGAGGCTCAGCTCGGCCATATGGCTGCCAAGGCGCACGAGGGTGGCCGGCTGCGTGGTGAGGCCTTCGTAGGCGAAATACAGGCCTTGGGCGAACACCTCGGCGTAGTGCTCGCCGATCGGTTGCTCGGTATACACGCGGTAGCGCTTGTGTTGCTGGCTGCCGGGTTGTGTGAGGCGGCGTGACCACTGGCCGTCGTTGGTGAGGATCAGCAAACCGGTGGTGTGGTAGTCCAGCCGCCCGGCCAGGTGCAGGCCTAGGCGGTGCTCGGGGGCGAGCAGGTCGAGCACGGTGCGGTGGCGGGGGTCGCTGGTGGCGCTCACGCAGCCGGTGGGTTTGTGCAGCATGTAATAGCGCGCCGGCTCGCCGGCCTGCAGCAGGTGTTCGTCGACCTCGGCGCGGTCGAAGGCGCTCACCTCGTGGGCTGGCTCCCGGCACACCTGGCCGTTGACGAGCACGCGCCCCTGGGCAAGCACCAGCCGTGCCTGCTGGCGATTGAAGGGCCCGCGCAGGGCGATCAGGCGGTCAAGGCGCATGCTGTTGCAGCTGTTCGAGCACGCCGGCGCAGCGCGGGCACAGGCAACGGGCGTTGCGCAGCTCAGGCGGCAGTGCCAGCAGGCGCTCGGCGTTGATGGTGACCCCGAAGCACCAGCACGGCTCAGGCGTGCCGGCGGCTACCGCGCAGCCATTGCGGGCGCCGCAGGCCGGGCACAGCGCCTCAGGCGCGGGGGCTGTTGGTTTGTTCACAGCACACCCGGTTGCGGCCGCTTTGTTTGGCGCGGTAGAGCGCATTGTCGGCGCGGGCGATGACCTTCTCCAGGTTGTCGCCCGGCTGCATCAGCGTCAGGCCCACGCTGGTGGTGATGTGCAGGGCGCTGCCGCGGTAATGGAATGCATGGGCCTCGGTGCGCTGCCGCACTTTTTCAGCGATGGCCTGGGCGGCGTTGCCGTCGGTGTCCTTGAGCAGCACGATGAACTCTTCGCCGCCCCAGCGGCTGATGATGTCGCTGGTGCGCAGGGTGTCGCGCAGCACGTCGGCGAAGCCTGCCAGCACCTCGTCGCCGGCCAGGTGGCCATGGGTATCGTTGAGCACCTTGAACTTGTCCAGGTCGAGCATCAACGCGCTCAGCGGCGCGCCGGACCGCTGCACGTCGCTCAGTGCCTGGCCGGCCAGCAGGTTGAAGCCACGACGGTTGGGCAGGCCGGTGAGGCTGTCCTGGGTGGCCAGGGTTTCGACGTGGCGCTGATAGCGGCGCAGCACATGGCTGAACACCAGCACCATCAACACAATGGCCAGGCCGCAGATCGCGAGATTCAGGTACAGCGATTGGCGAATGCCGGAGAGCGCGCCGTTCTCGCGTTTATCGACGAACAGGTACCAGTTGAGCTCAGGCAGGTAGCGCACGTTGAGAAAGTGCCCGCTGCCCTGTTCGCGATACTCGTACTGCCCATCGCTGGGCCGGGGCAGCCGCACCATCAGGTCGGCCAGGGCGGGGATGTTCTGCAAGCGGGTGCCGGCGCGCGCGCCCTCCGGCCCGCCATTGGCGCCGGTGAGCATCAGCGTGCCCTGGCTGTCGACGAAATAGACCATGCGCCCGTAGCGCTGCTGATAGCGGTCCAGCAACTTGATCACCGCATCTACCGTAAGCCCCACCCCGGTGGCGCCGATGAAGCGGCCCTGATAGTCGAACACCTTGTAGTTGATGAAGAAGGTGAGTTTGTCCTGGTTGGCCATGTCCAGGTCGACATTGATCTCGGAAGGCTCGGCCATGTCGCGCACGCGGAAGTACCACACATCGCGGGGTTCAGCCTGGTCGATCTTCTTCAGCACGCCCTTGGCCTGGTAGTAGGTGCGGGTCTGCTCGGAAACGAAGAACGCGGTGTAGGCGCCGTAATGCTCCATCACCTCGTTGAGGTAGCGGGTCATCTGCTGCGGGCTGTTCTCCCCACTCATCACCCAGTCACGCAGGAAGGTGTCGCGCGACATCATCGAGGCGATCAGCGCCGGGCGGATGAGGTCCTTCTGGATTTCCGAATAGACGGTGTCGGAGGTCAGCGGCAGCTCGGTGTTGACGATGCTGTCGCGGATCGAGCTGCGGGAGGCGTAATAACTGAGCAAGGACGTGGCAATCAGTGCGCCGGCCAACAGCATCACCAGCGCCGTGATCAGCGGCTTTTGGGAGAAGAGGGAGGAGCGCGAAGGCATGTCGATTCCATGAGCTGGTGTCCTGTGGCCAGCATTCTACGTGGAATTGTTTGCGCGCGGCGCGCTGAAACACTCAGCTCAAGCGGCCACGCGAATGTTCTGCAACACCACCGGGCGCGCCCAGGCTTCGTCGAATTGCAGCTCGTATTGCTGCTGCGCCATCTCGGCGGCCGAATAAGGCGTGTTCGGCGGCGGCAACAGGCCGGTTTCGAACTCGGCGATCGGCAGGTAGAGCGCGCGCGGGGAGGGGCCCGGGCCGGGCGTCGGGAGCGGTTTGCCGTAGTTCATCACCACCGGGCGTGCCCAGGCCTCGTCGAATTGCAGCTCGTACTGCTGCTGGGCGATTTCTTCAGGCGGGTAGGGCTTTGCGGCCTTGGGCAGCAGGTCGGTATCGAGCTCGGCGATCGGCAGGAACAGCGGCTTGGGCGGCTCGATCACCTTGTCGGTGATGGGGCAGGCGCGCTGGTCGTTGATCTGCTCAAGGGTCGGCTCACCGCTGGCGGGCGCTGCGTTTTCGTCGGCGGGCAGGGCGAGCAACTCGAAAGTGCCCTCGGCACCGGCCTCGATGTCGCCGCGGCGCTCGGCCTGGGCGCGGGCGAAGAAATCCTCCCACAGCGTGCTACTGCCGCCCAGAGTCTGGACGTTGCGCTGGCTGTAGTTCCCGACAGGGGAGACGTAACCGACAGGGGCGGAGACGAAATCGGACATGGGATTCGGGCGCTGGCTGAGTTCTGGCAAAATACCGGACACTGTTGCTATCGGCCAGCCCGGCCGTCGCTTTAACCGCCTCGTGAGAAACCCCATGCCAGACCGACAGACGGCGCCTGTGTTGCAAGTTCAGGCGCTTGGTGCCGCCCATTCCTCTCTCGCCCGACAATGGGCCGAGCGCCTGGCGCTTCCGTTGTTCGATGGCCAGGCCGAGCTTGCCTTGCAGGTCGGTGATGCTGGCCTGCAATTGCAATTGCTTGGCCCGCAGGCGCCGGGGCCGGTGCGGGTGGATTTCGTCGAGGGCGCCGCAGCGCATCGGCGCCAGTTCGGCGGCGGCAGCGGGCAGATGATCGCAAAGGCCGTGGGTGTGCAGGCGGGCGTTCGCCCGCAGGTGCTGGACGCTACCGCGGGCCTGGGTGGCGATGCCTTCGTGCTGGCCAGCCTGGGCTGCACCCTGCAGCTGATCGAGCGCCAGCCGGTGATCGCCGCGCTGCTTGAGGACGGGCTGGCGCGTGCGGCGCAGTCGGCCGATACCGCCGAGATCGCTGCGCGCATGCAACTGCTCAAAGGCAATGCCATCGAGGTGATGCAAGCCTGGCCGGGCGAGCCGCCGCAGGTGATCTACCTCGACCCGATGTTTCCCCATCGCGACAAAAGCGCATTGGTGAAGAAGGAGATGCGCCTGTTCCGGCCACTGGTGGGGGATGACCTGGATGCACCTGCCTTGCTGGCAGCCGCACTGGCCTTGGCCACTCACCGCGTGGTGGTCAAGCGCCCACGCAAAGCGCCCGCCATCGAAGGGCGGGCGCCAAGCCTGGTGATCGAGGGAAAGTCGAGCCGGTACGACGTCTACCCGCTCAAAGCGCTCAAACCTGGGCCGCGTTGAGCAGCCCGAGCCTGGTTACGCCGCCTGGCTGCGCCGCTGCCGGCTCAGGTAATCGGCCAGCGCCTTCTGCTGCTCAGGCGTGGTGAACAGGCCGACCTTCGTGCGGCGCCAGAGGATGTCCTCGGCGTCCACTGCCCATTCTTCGCGGCACAGGTAGTCCACTTCCCGGGCGCTCAGCCCACCCCCGAAATCCTGGCCCAGGTCTTCAATGCTGGCCGCGCCTTCGACCAAGGCCCAGCTGCGGTAGCCATAGGTGGTGGCCCAACGTTCAGCGGTGCTTGCCGGCAGCCAGGCGTTGCGAGCGAGCAACTCGGCCGCGAGAGCCTGCGGCGTGCTCATGTTTTCACCACCTGGCAGTGGCGCCTTGGCCGTCCAGCTGCCTTTCATGTTCGGGAACCACGGAGCGAGGTCCGCCATGGCGGATTCGGCCAACTTGCGATAAGTGGTCAGCTTGCCGCCGAACACCGACAGCAGCGGTGGCTCGCTCTTCTCGCCCGACAGCGCGAGCGTGTAGTCACGGGTGATGGCAGAAGGGTTGTCGGATTCATCGTTGCACAGCGGGCGAACGCCTGAGTAGGTGCGCACGATATCGCTACGCGACAGCTGTTGTTTGAAGTGATTGTTGATCACTTGCAGGATGTAGTCGGTCTCGCCCTCGGTAATCGCCACCTTGGCCGGGTCGCCGGTGTATTCGCGGTCGGTGGTGCCGATCAGGGTGAACTGGCCCATGTATGGGATAGCGAAGACGATGCGCTTGTCTTCGTTCTGCAGAATGTAGGCGTTATCGCCTTCGTACAGGCGCGGCACTACCAGGTGGCTGCCTTGAATCAGGCGTATGCCATAGGCCGATTCGAGCTTGAAGTCTTCGCGCAGCAGCTGCGCTACCCACGGGCCGGCAGCGTTCACCAAAGCCTTGGCGCGGATCGAGAAGGAGGTGCCATCGGCACGCTCCATGTTCAGGTGCCACAGCCCCTCGCTGCGGCGGGCGCCTACGCAACGGGTGCGGGTGTGAATGTGCGCGCCGTTGTCACGAGCGGCCTGGGCGTTGAGCACCACCAGGCGGGCGTCGTCGACCCAGCAATCGGAGTATTCGAAACCGCGCTTGAGTTCAGCCTTCAGCGGGTTGCGCGGGCCGAAGCGCAGGCTGCGGGACGCAGGAAGTTTTTCACGCTTGCCGAGGTGATCGTAGAGGAACAGGCCGGCGCGGATCATCCAGGCCGGCCGCAAGTGCGGCTGATGTGGCAGCACGAAGCGCAATGGCTTGACGATGTGCGGCGCCTTGGCCAGCAGCACTTCGCGCTCGGCCAGTGCCTCGCGCACCAAGCGGAATTCGTAGTGCTCGAGGTAGCGCAGGCCGCCGTGGATGAGCTTGCTGCTCGCCGAAGAGGTATGTTTGGCCAGGTCGTCGCGCTCACACAGGAACACCGACAAACCGCGGCCGGCGGCGTCCGAAGCAATGCCGACGCCATTGATGCCACCGCCAATCACGGCAACGTCATAGGCCTCGGCCAGAGGGGGGACGGGGGTAGTGTGTCGGAACATCGGGGCAGCCTCCCAGCATTCGCACGGCGGTGGTCGGTTTCGAATTCGAGTGAAACCGGACGTTCAATGTTCATTTTCGAAAATAGTAGCGCAACAAAACGAGCATCGCTACCCAGCTTCGATTGATAAATTCGATCAAAGTGCAAGAAAAAGAACATAAGCGAACATTGCCACCGCCGGCCGGCGGTGGCAGGGAGGCGGTCAGACGACTTCCAGGCGGACCTTGTGCTCGTTGAGCACCGTCATGAGGGCGGGCGCTGGCGCTTCGTTGGTCACCAAGCAATCGACCAGGCCGATCGAGCCCATGCGCACCATGGCATTGCGCCCGAACTTGCTGGAGTCTGCCGCCAGGATCACCTGCCTGGCATTGGCGATGATGGCCTGGGACACGCGCACTTCCTGATAATCGAAATCCAGCAGGCTGCCGTCGCCTTCATCGATGCCGCTGATGCCCACCAGCGCGTAGTCGACCTTGAACTGCTGAATGAAGTCGGCGCAGGCCTGGCCGACCACGCCACCGTCGCGGCGCACGGTGCCGCCTGCCAGCAGCACCTCGAAATCGTCCTTGCCGCTCAGGATGGAGGCCACATGAATGTTGTTGGTGATGATCTTGAGCTGCTGGTGGTTGAGCAACGCACGGGCGATGCATTCGGTGGTGGTGCCGATATTGATGAACAGCGAGGCGTAGTCGGGGACTTGCGCAGCGACCTTGTCGGCGATGCGCTGCTTCTCATCGCGCATCTGGTCGGCGCGCATGGCGTAGGCGGTGTTCTCGATGCTCGAGTCGTACGCGGCGCCGCCATGGTAGCGGCGCAGCAGGTTGCTTTCGGCCAGTTGGTTGATGTCACGGCGAATGGTCTGCGGAGTGACCACAAATTGCTGGGCCATCTCCTCGATGCTCACATAACCGCGCTCACGCACCAGTTCGAGGATCTGCTGCTGGCGGGGGGCAGGTTCATAGGAGTCCTTGGGCTGCCTTCGGGATGGCCGCATCATGCCGGAGCAGGCGGCCGCAAAACAATGCACCGGGTTATTGCACTGCGACGATGGCATAGCCTTTGGCGCCACCTTCGAGATTGAGCCTCACCTCATCGCCTTCGCCCAGCCCCCTCAGTGCCTGGCCCAGCGGCGCTTGCGGGTGATCACCAGCCAGGGCTGGCCTTGCAGCTCCAGGCGCAGGCCGGCCGCGTCAGGGCCCAGGAACAGGTTGCGGGTGCTGCCATCATCGGCGCGCAGCTGCAGCATGTCGCCGGTGCGGATGCCCACTTCCGGATCATGTGCTTGCACCGGCAGCGCGCGGTAGAGCGCCAGCGCTCGGGCAATTTCCTGCAGCCGGCGCGCCTGGCCGTGGGCCAGGTAGAGAGGCCTCAAGGCCGCGAGTGTCGTACTTGTTCTCGGCTTTGCTTTCTTCGTGAGTGGCCGCTTCGCGAGCGGTCTGCACCGCGCGGGCCAGCAGGTCGTGGTCGTGTTCGAGGGTGGCGACGATGTTCGCCAGTAACGCGGCTTTGTTCATGGTTAGCGGCACAGGCGCGCGACGTTCTCGCGGCTTTGGTCGGTGGGGGCGTTGCGCGACTGTTCCAGCCAGAACTGGCATTGCGGATTGCTCTGGTTGGCAGGGTCACGGCGCGCGGCGTCTTCGTATTGGCGCAGTTGCTGGCTGTGCAGGTTCTGCTGGTAATGCTGGAACATGGCGTCACTGCCTTGCGGCGCCGGCGGTGCTGGCGCAGGTTCGTTCGAAGGCGGGGGTGGCACCGGGGCGCGCATGGCTGCGGGCGGCGGCAACGGTGGCAACTGCGCAGCAGGTAGAAAGCGCCAGGCCAGCCAGCCGCTCAGGCCGATTGCCACTGCGCCGAGCCAAAGGCCCAAGGCAATACAGAGGATCAGTTGCAGGGTGAAAAACGGCTGTTCATCGGTGGGCTCCCAATGCGGTTTGCGGCCATTGTGGCACAGTGGCCAGCCTTTGCTTGGCGAGCGGATGGCCCGCGCGGCAGAATGCGCGTTCATTTCAGCGAGGCATGAGTTTTGTCGCGGCCAGTTTGGGACATCTTCTGCAAGGTGGTGGATAACTTCGGGGACATCGGGGTCACCTGGCGCCTGGCGCGCCAGCTGGTGGCCGAGCATGGCCTTGGCGTAAGGCTGTGGGTCGATCACTTGCCATCGTTTGTGCGCTTGTGCCCCCAGGCTAACACCGATGCCTCTGAACAATGGCATGAAGGCGTGCAGGTGCGGCAATGGCCCGAGCCCTGGCTGCCGGTAGAGGTTGCGCCGGTGGTGATAGAGGCCTTTGGCTGCAAGTTGCCGGAGGGCTACGTCCAGGCGCTGGCAGCGCAGGCTCGGCCTTCGTTGTGGTTGAACCTCGACTACCTGAGTGCGGAGCAGTGGGTGGGCGGCTGCCACGGCTTGCCGTCCTTTTCGGCGCCGGGTTACCAGAAGTTCTTCTTTTTCCCAGGCTTTCGCCCCGACACCGGCGGGCTGCTGCGTGAGCAGGGCCTGTTCGCCCGGCGCGATGCTTTCGACTCCGCCGAGCGCCATATCTTTTTGCAGCATCTGGGTGTCAGCCCTCGGCCGGGTGCTTTGCTCGTCTCTTTGTTCGCGTATGAAAACCCAAGCCTCGCCAGCTGGCTCGGCGCTATGGCAGCCGGCCCGCAACCGGTGCACCTGCTGGTGCCCGAAGGCAAGGTGTTGGCGGATGTAAACCGTTGGCTGGGCCAGCCGCTGGCGATAGGCGAACAGGCCGAGCGTGGAAGCTTGCGTGTTCAGGTCCTGCCCTTCGTGCCGCAGCAGGATTACGACCGATTGCTGTGGGCCTGCGACTTCAACGCCGTGCGCGGCGAGGACTCCTTCGTGCGCGCCCAATGGGCCGCCCGGCCGATGCTTCGGCACATCTATCCGCAGGAAGAGAGTGTGCATCTGGAAAACTCGAAGCCTTTCTCGAGCTTTATTGCCAGCAAGGTTTGCCTGAGCCAGCCCGGGCCGCGTTACTGGGCCTGTGGCGCGCCTGGAATACTGGCCTGAGCATGGGCGAGCCCTGGCCACAGTGGCTGGCCCATCGCCAAACCCTCGCCACCCATGCCCGCCAATGGTGCGTGGCACAAGCCGCTCGGCCGGACCTTGCCACGGCGCTGGTTAATTTTCACCGAAATTGGATATGATACGCGGCTTGAATTTGCCACCACCCCCACAGAATCCGGAATTTTGTAATGAAAACTGGTAAAGAGCTGAAACCCGGTACCGTACTGCGCATCGACAACGATCCATGGCTGGTACAAAAGGCCGAGTTCACCAAGTCGGGTCGCAACAGCGCGATCATGAAGACCAAGCTGAAGAACCTGCTGACCGGTTACAAGACCGAAACCGTCTACTTCGCCGACGACAAGCTCGACGACGTGATCCTGGACCGCAAGGACGTCACCTTGTCGTTCATCAGCGGTGACTCGTACACCTTCATGGACACCACCGACTACACCATGTACGAGCTGAACGCCGAAGACATCGACGCCGTTCTGCCGTACGTCGAAGAAGGCATGCAGGACGTCTGCGCGCTGACCATGTACGAAGAGAAAGTCGTATCGGTCGAGCTGCCGACCACCATCAGCCGCCAGGTCGTCTACACCGAGAACGCTGCCCGTGGCGACACCTCCGGCAAGGTCATGAAGCCTGCCAAGCTGTCCAACGGCACCGAGATCCAGGTGGCCGACTTCATCGAAATCGACGAGATGATCGACATCGACACTCGCGATGGTTCCTTCAAGAGCCGCTCGAAGAAGTAATCGCCCCGTTGCGATGTGAAAAACCCGCCGATTGGCGGGTTTTTTATTGTCTGGGCGTTGCCTGGGGATTTCACGTCGCCCGTTACACGGCGTCCGGGAGAAGAAAAAGGTTCATTGCTCGACAAAAACGAAAAAACCCGCCGAAGCGGGTTCTGTGCCCATTACCATCCCAGCATCCTGCCGGCAGCCTCCTGGCCATGGTCGACCTTCCTTGATCGTCGCGTTGCAGTCCGTGGCAGCGCGTTGGGTAGGTGTAGATTAGGGCCGGGGCCGTTCGGGCAACAGTGGAGATCACCACCACCGCGTGTAAGCCGTTGGCTATGCCAGCGTTGAGCCTAAGCTCAAACGCTTACGTGCAGGCGTACATCGATGTTGCCGCGGGTGGCGTTGGAGTAAGGGCAAACCAGATGAGCGGCGTCTACCAGCGCTTGTGCCTCGTCGAGCGCCAGGCCAGGCAATTCGATGTGCAGGTCGATGTCCAGGCCGAAACCGCCTCGATCTGGCCGATCCCCACATCGGCACTCACCCGCACACTGGCTGGCACGCTGCGCTTTTGCTGAGCAGCCACAAATTTCAGCGCACCGATAAAGCACGCCGAATAGCCAGCTGCAAACATCTGTTCCGGGTTGGTGCCCTCACCCCCGGCACCGCCAAGTGCCTTTGGCGTGCTCAACTTCACATCCAGCGCGTGGTCGCTGGAGATTGCGCGGCCATCACGGCCACCGGTAGCGGCGGAGGTGGCAGTGTACAGAGCGGTGAATCGAGTCATGGGCGGCCTCTTTGTATGTTCGCAATTAATTTGCGTGCTAAGTAATTAGCTACAAGATAGGCACTATTTGCTTTGTGCGCAAGATAAATGTCGATGAGCAGATAGGCGGCTTCAGTGCACCGCCTCCTCAGGTAATGGAATCAGACCTTTCCCTGAAGCCGTTTGCGCAAGTCCAGCAGTTCCTCCTGCAAGGCCCGCAGCTCATCGATGCCAGTGCCTGTGGCCTCGACGATGCATCCCGGAACGGACTGCGCCTTGGCCTTGAGCCCGCGTCCCGCTTCGGTGAGGTTCACCAGCACCACGCGCTCATCCTCTTTGCTGCGAGTGCGGCTGAGCAGGCCTTCGCTTTCCAGCCGTTTGAGCAAAGGCGTGAGGGAGCCGGGATCGGTCAACAGCTTGTTGCTGATTTCACCGACGGTGAGCCCGTCACGTTCCCACAGCACAAGCATGGTCAAGTACTGCGGGTAGGTCAGCCCCAGCGCTTGCAAAAGGGGCTTGTAGACCTTGGTCATCATCAACGAGGTCGAATAGAGGGCAAAGCACAGTTGGTTATCCAGCAGCAGAGGATCGCTGGACGCCGTGGGGGTTGTGCAGGAAGTGTCTGTACTCATGCTGGTCCTTGGTCTAAAGCCGGTGCGGTGATGTGGCCCGCTCATGTATTTAGTGTGCCAGCGAATGTCGCTCGGCTCCATGCGCGTGCGCTGGCCGCATGAAATTCTGAGCGCTGCGGCTTTGCATAAGTTCGTTCTATGTTGGTTTGCATTACCATGCGCGCCTACCGGGACGGAGGGGCGTAGTGGATATCCTGTTTTACGCGGTGCTTGGGGCTGGCATGGGGGTGTTGGGTGGGCTGTTCGGCATCGGTGGCGGGCTGATTGCGATACCGGCGCTGGGTTTGTTGTTCGGCCTTGACCAGACGTTGGCGCAGGGTACTGCCCTGGTGATGGTAGTGCCGAACGTGATGCTGGCGCTGTGGCGCTATCACCAGCGCAACCGTATCGACCCACGCCACGCCTTTGCGCTTGGGGCGGCAGGGTTCATCTTCGCCTGGCTGGGTTCGATGATCGCCGTAGGCCTGGATGCCAAGGCCATGCGCTGGGGGTTTATCGTTTTCCTGATACTGCTCGCCGGTTTCAACGCCTGGCGCACCTTCCAGGCCACGCCACTGGCAGTAGGGGAGATGCGCCATGGTTGGCCCGCGCTGGCCGCGCTGGGCGGCGCCTCCGGTGCGCTGGGCGGTTTTTTCGGGGTGGGCGGGGCGGTAGTGGCCACCCCGGTGCTGACCGGCACCTTCGGTACCACGCAGGTGGTCGCCCAGGGCCTGTCCCTTGCGCTGGCGCTGCCCAGCACCGGCGTGACCTTGCTCACCTATGCCTTGCACGATCACGTGCTGTGGCGCATGGGTGTGCCCATGTCAGTGGGCGGGTTGCTCAGCATCAGCTGGGGAGTGCGCATGGCCTACGCACTGCCCGAGCGTGCGCTGCGCCGGCTGTTCTGCCTGTTCCTGATGCTGTGTGCACTGCTGCTGGCCTTCAAAGCCTGAAGCCTTCTGCTATGTGCTCGGCCAAGGCGTCGAGCATCGGCGAATGGCTGGCGGGGTTGCGCAGCAGCATGATGTTCGCCAGCGGCAGTTGAGGCAGGCCTTCGGCCTCACCGAGGATGCGCATGTCGGTGGTCATCAGGCTTTGCAACTGCGCCGTCACCGCCAGGCCCGCACTCACCACCGCCATGATCGCTGCCAGGCTCGGGCTGCTGTAGGCCACTCGATAGCCTCGGCCGCTGGAGTCCAGCGCGTTGCAGGCCCACTGCCGGCAGAAGCAGTCATTGTTGAACATCGCCAGGGGGATCGGGTCCTGCTCATGCGGCGCGAAGCCCGACGCCTCGGCCCAGACGAACCGCTCCTGGCGCAGCAACTGGCCCATGTTCTCGCCGGGCTGGCGGGTGACGATGGTCAGGTCCAGGTCGTTGCGCAGCAGCAGCTGCGTCGAGTTTTCGCAGTGCACTTCCACCTGCACCAGCGGGTAGGTCTGAGCGAACCCCGAAAGGATCCCCGGCAAAAAACGCATGGCGTAGTCATCGGGCGTGCCGATGCGCACCGTCCCGATCATGTGGGGCTGGCGCAGCGTATTGATCGCCTCGCTGTGCAACTTGAGGATGCGCCGCGCGTAGCCCAGCAGTATCTGGCCTTCTGCAGTGAGGCGAACCTGGCGCCCGTCGCGCTCGAACAGCCGGCGCTGCAGCACGTCGTCCTCGAGCCGTTTGATCTGCATGCTGACCGCAGATTGGGTGCGGTTGACCTTTTCGGCGGCCTTGGTGAAGCCGCCTTCCTCGGCGATGGTGACGAAGGTGCGCAATACCTCGGAATCGATACTCTGGTAGCCGGTCATCGTCATCGATCTCCGAGATGGGTTGCATAAGAAACATTCGTTGGATTGATCCTAACCTGCTCGCTGACACTTGCGCCATACCCACTTGGCAGGAGCGCAGTGATGAACAAGCAGAGAGGTTTCTTGCAACTGAGCGCGGCGCCCTGGCGCCTGGCCACTCGCTGGTACGAACTGCATCGCCAGCGCCAGCAACTGGCAGCGCTGGGCGATACAGCGCTCAAGGACCTGGGCCTGTCGCGGGCCGATATCTGGCAAGAGAGCGAGCGCTCGTTCTGGGACGATCCGTTGCGCAAGTGAAAACGCGGTTCTATGGTTGGGGCCTGATGTTCTGGAGCTCCGCCTGATGATCGAACTGTCCAACCGCCAGGCCCGGCGCGTCGCCCTGGCCGCCCAAGGCTTTGGTGGCCGCGCCGCAGGCAACGGCAGCCGCGCGCTGCAGGCGATGATCCAGCGCCTCGGCGCCTTGCAACTGGACTCGGTCAACGCCGTAGCGCGTTCGCATTATCTGCCGCTGTTCTCGCGGCTGGGCAGCTATCCCCGGGAAGCGCTGGATGCCCTGGCCTGGGGGCCAAAACGCCAACAGCGCTTGTTCGAGGCCTGGGGCCACGAGGCGTCGTTGCTGCCACTGAGCCTGCAACCGGCGCTGCGTTGGCGGCATGCAAGGGCCGCCCGAGGCGAAGGCATCTATCAGGAGCTTGCGCGTTTCGGCCGTGAGCGCCAGGACGTGATCAACCGCGTGCTGGATCAGGTCGCCGGTCAAGGCGCGCTGTCTGCCGGGGCGCTGAACACCCGTGAGGGCAAGGCCGGCCCCTGGTGGGACTGGAGTGAGGAAAAGCAGGCATTCGAGTGGCTGTTCGCTGCCGGCGAGCTGTGTGTCGCCACGCGGCGCGGTTTCGAGCGCATCTATGACTTGCCCGAGCGCGTGCTGCCCGGCGCTGTGCTGGCCCAGGCGACGCCCACCGAAGCCGAAGGCCAACGCGCACTGATGCTGCACGCGGCGCAGGCGCTGGGAGTCGCCACCGAAAAGGACCTGCGCGATTACTTTCGGCTGGAGCCGGCCGATGCCAAGGCGCGCCTGGCTGAGTTGGAAGAGGAGGGCCTGTTGCTGCCTTGCCGGGTCGAGGGTTGGAAGCAACCTGCCTGGTGCGCCGCGGGTGTGAAGGTGCCGCGCAAGGTGCAAGCCAGTGCTTTGCTGTCGCCCTTCGATTCACTGGTGTGGGAGCGTTCGCGGGTGGAACGGCTGTTCGAATTCCGCTATCGCCTGGAGTTCTACGTGCCGCCCGCCAAGCGGATCTACGGCTACTACGTGATGCCGTTCTTGCATGAGGAGCGGATCGAGGCACGCGCTCGACCTGCGGGCCGACCGCGCCAACGGCCGCCTGCGGGTGGTGGCGGTGCACGAGGAAAGCATCGGCCTGGACGCGCCGGCCCGTGCAGCGTTGGATAAGCAGCTGCACGGGCTGGCCGCCTGGCTGGGGCTGGTTATCGAGCCGCTTGCTTGAGGGTCTCGGCGATCATGAACGCCAGCTCCAGCGACTGATCGGCGTTCATGCGCGGGTCGCAATGGGTGTGATAGCGGTCGCTCAGGGCGTCTTCGGTGATGGGCCTTGCGCCGCCGATGCATTCGGTCACGTTCTGCCCGGTCATTTCGATGTGAATGCCGCCCGGGTAACTGCCCTCGGCACGGTGAGCCTGGAAGAACGCTTTCACCTCTTCGAGGATCTGCGCGAAGTCGCGGGTCTTGTAGCCGCTGCTGGCCTTGATGGTGTTGCCGTGCATCGGGTCGCTGCTCCACAGCACCTGGCGGCCTTCACGCTGCACCGCGCGAATCAGCGCGGGCAGGTGCGCTTCGACCTTGCCGGCGCCCATGCGGGCGATAAGGTTGAGGCGGCCCGGGTCGTTGTCGGGGTTGAGCACGTCGATCAGCCGCAGCAGCTCATCGGGCGCCATGCTCGGGCCGACTTTCACCCCGATCGGGTTGTTCACCCCGCGCAGGAATTCGACATGGGCGCCGTCGAGCTGGCGGGTGCGGTCGCCGATCCAGAGCATGTGCGCCGAGCAGTCGTACCAGTCGTTGGTGAGGCTGTCGCGGCGCACGAAGGCCTCTTCGAAATTCAGCAGCAGTGCTTCGTGAGCGGTGAAGAAGCTGGTTTCGCGCAGCTGCGGGGCGTTCTCCATGCCGACAGCGCGCATGAATGCGAGGGTTTCGTCGATGCGGTCGGCCAGGTGGTGATATTTGTCGGCCAGCGCGGAGCCGGCAATGAAGTCCAGGTTCCAGCGGTGCACCTGGTGCAGGTCGGCAAAGCCGCCCTGAGCGAAGGCGCGCAGCAGGTTCAGGCTGGCGGTGGCCTGATGGTAGGCCTGCATCAGCCGCTCCGGGTCGGGCGTGCGGCTTTTCTCGTCGAAACCCATGCCGTTGACGATGTCGCCCCGGTAGGCGGGCAGGGTGATGCCGTTCAGGGTTTCATCACCTGCCGAGCGCGGCTTCGCGAACTGGCCGGCCATGCGCCCGACCTTCACCACCGGGCAGCCGGCAGCGAAAGTCATCACGATCGCCATCTGCAGCAGCACCTTGAAGGTGTCGCGGATCTTGGCGGCGGAAAACTCGGCGAAGCTCTCGGCGCAATCGCCGCCTTGCAGCAGAAAGGCCCGGCCCTGTGTGACTTCGGCGAATTGCCGGCGCAGCTCGCGCGCTTCACCGGCGAACACCAGCGGCGGCATGGCAGCCAGCTTTTGCTCCACGGCATGCAGGTGCGCCGCATCAGGGTAGACCGGCTGCTGGCCGATAGGCCGTTGGCGCCAGCTGTCGGGGGTCCAGGGTGTGGTCATGGCAAGGCTCGTGAGGCAGGCTGAAGAGGGCGCCGATCATAGCACCGCTGGCGCCGGCCAATGGCATTGGCGACAATGGCGCCTTTAACCTTCGAGCCTGCGCCATGGACGACAGCCCGCCAGACACCTCCCCGCGCAAAGAGCACATGCTCGCCGAAGTGCGTGACGACTTCGGCCTGATCCGCGTGTGGGAAGTGGACGACTACCGCTTTCTCGAATTCGGCGAGGCCATCGAGCAGAGCTGTACCTTCACCGCCGACCCCGCGTGGCTGGAGTACGACTACACCCGCGCCATGCTGATCGGTGCGCTGTGCCACCCAGCGCCTGAGACGGCGCTGTTCATGGGCCTGGGTGCCGGCACCCTGACCCAGGCGTGCCTGAAGTTTCTGCCACTCGATGATGTCGAGTGCATCGAGCTGCGCCCTGACGTGCCGCGCCTGGCGATGGAGTACATGGGCCTTGCCGATGACCCGCGGTTGTATATCCGCGTGGGCGATGCGCGCGAGCTGCTGCCCAGTGCCGAGCCGGCCGATCTGATCTTCGTCGACCTCTACACCGATCAGGGCCCTGGGCCTGCGCACCTGGCCTGGGCTTTCTTCGAGGCCTGCCAGCAGCGGCTCAATCCCGACGGATGGCTGGTGATCAACCAATGGGGCGACGACGCCGGAAAACCGCTCGGCGCCGCACTGTTGCGCGGGCTCTACCACAGGCATTACTGGGAGCTGCCGGTCAAGGAAGGCAATGTGATCCTGCTGGTGCCGGCCAGCCTCGACCAACACCTGGATCTGCAAGGCCTGGCTGCCCGCGCCGAGGCCCTGGCGCCGCGCCTGGGCTACCGGCTGGACGCGCTGATCGGAGCCATACGCAGCGCCACCTGAAACCGTTCAGCCAATTGGTACGATATGACAAAAAACACTCACCTGAGGCGTCGTTTTCAGGTATTATGCGCGCCGGCTCTGGAAGGGGCCGCGTTAAGTTGCGTTTTCTCCCGAAGGTCCCTTCGGCTGGACGCCCGCCTTGCCGGGCTCTCCTTGACGATTCACCCCCACATCACAATCGTTTTCGCAAATCCCCGCCGCCGGAACTGCAGGGCGACTCTAACCAGTCACAACATGGCATGCGCAGTTTCGGAGCATGGGTCTTTGCGGATGCACCTATGAGGCAGTCCCATGACCCAGGAAACCGGCGGTTTCGCCGCTCTCGATCTTCACCCGAGCATCGTTGCCGCAGTCATCGCCACAGGCTATGAAGAGCCTTCGGCGATCCAGCAGCAGATCGATCCCGCTCATCCTCGCCGGCCACGATGTGATCGGCCAGGCCCAGACCGGCACCGGCAAAACCGCCGCCTTCGCACTGCCGGTGCTGCACAAGATCGATGTGAGCAAGCGCGAGCCGCAAGCCCTGATCCTCGCTCCAACCCGCGAGCTGGCCCTGCAAGTGGCCACCGCATTCGAAACCTATGCCAAGCAGATGCCCGGCGTGAACGTCGTGGCCGTCTACGGCGGTGCCCCATGGGCCCGCAGATCAAAGCCCTGCGCCAGGGTGCGCAGATCATCGTCGCTACCCCTGGCCGCCTGTGCGACCACCTGCGCCGCGATGAAAAAGTACTCGCCACCGTCAACCACCTGGTGCTCGACGAAGCCGACGAAATGCTCAAGCTCGGCTTCATGGACGACCTTGAAGTCATCTTCGATGCCATGCCCGAAACGCGCCAGACCGTGCTGTTCTCCGCCACGCTGCCGCCGTCGATCCGCGCGATCGCCGAGCGCCACCTGAAAGAGCCCAAGCACGTCAAGATCCAGAGCGAAACCCAGACCGTAGCTGCCATCGAGCAGGCCTACATGCTGGTGCACGCCGACCAGAAGGTCGCCGCCGTGCTGCGCTTGCTGGAAGTCGAAGAGTTCGACGCGCTGATCGCCTTCGTGCGTACCAAGCAGGCCACCCTGGATCTGGCCAGCGCGCTGGAAGCCAAAGGCTACAAGGCTGCTGCCCTGAACGGCGACATCGCCCAGAACCAGCGTGAGCGTGTGATCGAGTCGCTCAAGGATGGCCGCCTCGACATCGTCGTCGCCACCGACGTCGCTGCCCGTGGCCTGGACGTGCCGCGCATCAGCTTCACGTGTTCAACGTCGACATGCCGTACGACCCGGAGTCCTACGTGCACCGTATCGGCCGTACTGGCCGTGCCGGCCGTGAAGGCCGTGCCCTGCTGCTGGTAACGCCGCGCGAGCGTCGCATGCTGCAGGTGATCGAGCGTGTGACCGGCCAGAAGGTCAGCGAAGTGCGTATGCCCGCTCCCCAGGCGGTGCTCGACGCGCGCATCAAGAAGCTCACCAACAGCCTCAAGCCGCTGGTCGCTGATGCCGAAACCACCCATGGCGAGCTGTTCGACCGCCTGGCGGCCGACATTGGCTGCACCGCGCGTGCCCTGGCCGCAGCCCTGCTGCGCAAGGCCACCAATGGCCAGGCGCTGGACCTGTCCAGTGTCGAGCGCGAGCAGCCACTGGTGCCCAACAATGCTCCGCGTGAGCGCAGCGAGCGTTCCGAGCGCAGCTTCACCGGCGACCGCCCGGAGCGCCGCGCGCCAATGCCGCTGGGCGAAGGCCGTGCACGTTGCCGTACCGCGCTGGGTGCCCGCGACGGTATCGCCGCCAAGAACCTGCTCGGCGCCATCCTCAACGAGGGCGGCCTGGCGCGCGACGCAATCGGCCGTATCCAGATCCGCGAGACCTTCAGCCTGGTCGAGCTGCCTGAAGAGGGCCTGGATCGCCTGCTGGCCAAGCTCAAGGACACTCGTGTGGCCGGCAAGCAGCTCAAGCTGCGCCGTTATCGCGAAGACTGAGCCCAGAAGGGTGCAAGCCGGCCTTCCACCTGGCTTGCACAGCCTGGAACATTGAAAAACCGCCGCCGGGGTAACCGGGCGGCGGTTTTTCGATGCCTGAGAGAAACCTCAACCGAACCGGTAGATGTCCATCCCCAACGCGCCAAGGGTAAAACCGCTGTGCGCCAGGCTGAACGCACCTCCAGCGCCACGGGCGAAGTACAGCGGCAACAGGTGCTCGTCGCTTGGATGGTTGCGCGCCGCGAAGGGCGCTCGCTGGCGGTAGTCGAGCAGCGCGGCTTCGTGCTTCGGCCAGCTGTTCCACCATCCAGTCGCGAAAAGCCTGTGCCCAGGCCGTGCCGCTGTCGCCCTGGGCATGCCAGTCCAGCTCACGCAGGTTATGGGTGATGCTGCCCGAGCCCACCAGCAGGATGCCCTGTTCGCGCAAGCTCGCCAGCGCCTCGCCGATGGCTTGCTGCAGGCGCGGGCCGCCGGCGCTGGGCAGTGACACCTGCACGATGGGGATGTCCGCAGCCGGATACATCAGGCTCATCGGCACCCACGCACCGTGGTCGAATGGGCGCTCGGCATCCAGGCGCGCCGGCAAGCCGGCGGCGCTGAGCCGGGCAACGATGTCTTCGGCCAAGGCCGGCTCGCCCGGGGCGGGGTATTGCACTGCGAACAATGCCGGCGGGAAGCCACCGAAGTCATGCCAGGTGGCGGGCTGTGCGCCGCTGGCGACGCGAAGGTCAGGGCTTTCCCAATGTGCCGACACCAGCACGATCGCCTTCGGCCAAGGCAGCTCGGCCGCAAGCTTTGCCAGTGCAGGGCCGCTGGCGCCGGGCTCCAGAGCCAGCATGGGGGAGCCGTGGGAGATGAACAGGCTGGGCAACATGATTCGCCCTCCATTGAGGTTTCAGATGATGGCCATCTTGTGCCAGGCGAACCCGGTGGTTCCAACGGTATTTTTTGACGCTGATGATCGAGAAAGCTGAGGTATCGATGGACGCAGATTTTTGGCACGACCGCTGGCAGCGCCAGCAGATTTCCTTCCATCGAGAGGTGCCCAACCCTTCGCTGCAAGCCTGGTGGTGCGAATGGGTTCCGGCGGGGGCGCGAGTGCTGGTGCCGCTGTGCGGCAAGAGCGTGGACATGGCCTGGTTGGCTGCACAAGGGTATGAAGTGGTTGGGGCGGAGCTGTCGGCCTTGGCGGTGGAGGCGTTCTTCCACGAGCAAGGCCTTGAGCCTCAGGTGCGCCAACAGGGTGAGCACCGCCTCTATCAGGCGGGCCCCGTGCAGGTCTGGCAGGGGGATTTTTTCACGCTCAGCCCTGCCCAGGTCGGCGCTTGCACTGCCTACTATGACCGAGCGGCGCTGATTGCTCTGCCACCGTCGATGCGCGCCGCCTATGTAGAGCATTTGGCCACATTGCTGCCTTCAGGGGCGCTGGGGATGTTGATTGGCCTGGATTTCATCCAGGGCGAGATCGAAGGGCCGCCGTTTGCAACTTCAGGCGAAGCGATCACCGAGTTGCTCGGCGCGCACTGGTCGCTCGCGCGAGGTGGGCCGTGCCGATGCCATGCCCGGTGCCTCGCCGCGTTACCACCAGGCGGGGCTGGCTTACCTGGATGAAACCACCTACTGGCTCTGCAAGCGCTCGAATGCAGCCCGCCTGCGCCCTCGATGGAGCGCTGCAGATCGATCAGCAGGGGCTCTACGGTGCCGCTGACGGTGCTGTAGCTCTGCTGCAGGCCGCCGATCACCCTGGGCGTTCTGCTGGTGGCGCAGGTACAACAATTGATCGTTCAGCGCGCCCAGGGCAGGCAGCACCTTGCTCTGCGCACTGCGCATCTTGCCGATCAGCAGGCTGTACTGTTCGCGGGCCTGTTGCAGCTCCTGGGCACTGGCCTCGCGCAGGGGGGCGCTTTGGTATTGATCCAGTTCGTGCTCCCAGTCATCGAACACCGCTTTTGCTACCGCTTCGACCTGGTCGACGCGCGGCTTCACCGCGTCGGCTGCCCGCTGGCTGGCAGCGTAGTCGCGCTGTAGCTCGGCCAGCTGTGAGGCTTGGTCGGCGGGAGAGGCATTCAGTGCCTGGCGGTAGTGCTCCAGGGTTCGGTTGAACTGGTAGCGAGCCTTGATCTGCGCGTCGCGGGCGTCTTCAACGCGGTGGGCGAGGATCTCGCGCTTGGGGATACCGGCCTTTTCGATCATCGACAGGTAAGGGCTTTGGCAGCCGGTGAGCAGCAGGGCGAAGACCAGCAGGAGAGGGCGCATGGGGAGCCTTTCGGGGAAACCTGCCGGATAGGACAACGAAAAAGGGCAGCTTGCGCTGCCCTCGTTGCGATCAACCGCGCCGGCGCAGCGCCTCGATGCGCTCCTCCAGTGGCGGGTGGCTCATCAGCAGGCCGGCCAGGCCCTGCTTGAGGCCTCCATTGATGCCGAAAGCCTGCAGGCTGTCGGGCATCTGCACCGGCACGCCTTGCTCGGCGCGCAGGCGTTGCAGCGCGTTGATCATCGCTCCGGTACCGGCCAGCTGCGCGCCAGCTTCATCGGCACGAAACTCGCGCCGGCGCGGAACGCACATGGTGATGATGCTTGCGAGGATGCCCAGCACCAGCTCGGCGAAAATGGTGGCCACGATGTAGCCAATGCCATGGCCTTGCTCGTTGCGCAGGATCACCCGGTCGACGAAGTTGCCGATGATGCGCGCGAAGAACATCACGAAGGTGTTCACCACCCCCTGTACCAGCGCGAGCGTGACCATGTCGCCATTGGCCACGTGGCCGATCTCGTGTGCCAGCACGGCGCGCACTTCATCACGCGAGAACCGCTCCAGCAAACCCTGGCTCACGGCCACCAGCGCATCGTTGCGGTTCCAGCCGGTGGCGAAGGCGTTGGACTCGTAGGCCGGGAAGATGCCCACCTCGGGTGTGCGGATGCCTGCCTCGCGGGCAAGCTCTTCGACGGTGCTGAGCAGCCACTGCTCATGGTGAGTGCGGGGTTGGCTGATGATCTGAGTGCCGGTGCTCATCTTGGCCATCCGCTTGGAGATGAACAGCGACACCAGCGAGCCTGCGAAGCCGAACACGGCGCAGAACACGAGCAATTGGTTGAGGTTCAGGCCAACGCCCTGGCGGGCGAAGTAGCTGTCGATGCCGAGCAGCCTCGGTGTGATGCTGGCGATCGACGCCACCGCAAGGTTGGTGGCGACGAACAGCAGGATGCGCATCATGGTGAACAGGTACTCCCGACGGAAAGGTGCTAAAGCGTCAGGGGCGTATATAAGGCGAGCCGTCGGGCTATTCAACCTGGGTACTATTTCAAACTATGTCCCAGAAATTTCCTACGAGACTCGCGCGCCTTGCACACCTTGACCGCGCAGGCCGGGCCCCGTTCGTCGGGCCCGTAAGCGATTATTGCCGATAGTTGCCAAGAAACCCGCCGATACGGCGGATCGCCTGCTCCAGGTCGTCGACCCGGGAAGGGTGACCACGCGGAAATGGTCAGGCCATGGCCAGTTGAACGCCGTGCCCTGGACCACCAGCAGTTTTTCCGAGAGCAGCAGGTCGAGCACGAACTTTTCGTCGTTGGCGATAGGGCGCACCTTGGGATCGATGCGCGGGAAGGCGTAGAGCGCGCCCATGGGCTTGACGCATGACACCCCCGGGATGTCGTTGAGCAGTTCCAGGCGCGGTTGCGTTGCTCCAGCAGGCGGCCCGGAGGCAGCACCAGGTCGTTGATGCTCTGGTAGCCGCCCAAAGCGGTCTGGATGGCGTGCTGGGCCGGCACGTTCGCGCACAGGCGCATGTTGGCCAGGATGTCCAGGCCTTCGATATAGCTGTGGGCCTGGTGCTTGGGCCCGGAAATCACCAGCCAGCCGGAGCGGAAGCCCGCCACCCGGTAGGATTTGGACAGCCCGTTGAAGGTCAGGCACAGCAGGTCCGGGGCGAGCGAGGCGGTGCTGATGTGCACGGCATCGTCATAGAGGATCTTGTCGTAGATCTCGTCGGAGAACACCACCAGGTTGTGCTGGCGGGCGATCTCGAGCATGCCCAGCAGCACCTCGCGCGGGTACACGGCACCGGTGGGGTTGTTCGGGTTGATCAGCACCATGGCTTTGGTGTTGGGGGTGATCTTGGCTTTCATGTCGGCAAGGTCGGGCGCCCAGCCTGCCTGCTCGTCGCACAGGTAGTGCACCGCGTTGCCGCCAGCCAGGCTCACCGATGCGGTCCAGAGCGGGTAGTCGGGTGCGGGGATCAGCACTTCGTCGCCATTGTTGAGCAGCGCCTGCAGCGACATCACGATCAGTTCTGAAACCCCGTTGCCCAGGTAGATGTCTTCTATACCGACACCGGCGATCTCTTTCTGCTGGCAGTACTGCATCACTGCCTTGCGTGCACTGAACAGGCCCTTGGAATCGCTGTAACCCTGGGCGGTGGGCAGGTTGCGAATCACGTCCTGAAGGATCTCTTCAGGTGCTTCGAAACCGAAGGGTGCAGGGTTGCCGATGTTCAGCTTGAGAATGCGATGGCCTTCCTCCTCCAGCCGCTTGGCGTGCTTGAGCACCGGGCCGCGGATGTCGTAGCAGACGTTGGCGAGCTTGTTCGATTTGCTGAACTGCATGATCGGATCCTGGGAGAGGCAGGGGCGCCGCACAAAGAGGTTTGAACCGCCCCGGCGCGAGTGACAGACTGATGCACTGTTGCGGCGCAATGATACGTGCCGGCCGAATTTGCGAAAAGACACAGTGGATGGTTTTTCCACTGCAAAGGTGTAGCCAATGCCCAAGATCGACAAGACCCTCGAACAATGGCGCGAGCAGCTCGACCCCGAGCAATACCGAGTGTGCCGGCTGGCCGGCACCGAACGCCCGTTCACCGGCAAATACAACGAAACCAGGACCCCAGGTGTGTATCACTGCATCTGCTGTAAGGCGCCGCTGTTCGATTCCACCACCAAGTTCGACTCCGGTTGTGGCTGGCCCAGCTTCTCCGCGCCGATCGAAGACAACGCCATGATCGAATTGCGTGACACCACCCACGGGATGATCCGCACCGAGGTGCGCTGCGCCGGGTGCGATGCCCACCTGGGCCACGTATTTCCCGATGGCCCCGCCCCGACCGGCCTGCGTTACTGCATCAACTCGGTGTGCCTGAACCTGGTGCCACGCGAGGCCCAGGCATGAGCGAGGCATTCATGGATGTGCCGTGCGTGCTGATGAACGGCGAGCGCAAGGCCCTGGCGGATTTCGGCGCCCGCGCAGTGCTGGTGGTCAACACCGCCAGCCAGTGCGGTTTCACACCGCAGTACAAGGGCCTTGAGCAGCTTTGGCAACAGTGGAAGAGCAAGGGTTTGCTGGTGATCGGGTTTCCTTGCAACCAGTTCGGCCACCAGGAGCCGGCCGATGACCGCCAGATTGCGCAGTTCTGCGACTCAAGCTTCGGCGTGAGCTTTCCGTTGTGCCGCAAGGTGGAGGTCAATGGCGACCACGCCCACCGCCTGTTCGTGGCGCTCAAGGCCGCAGCGCCTGGCTTGATGGGCAGCCAGCGCATCAAGTGGAATTTCACCAAGTTCCTCATCGATACCCGCTCAGGGAATGTTCAGCGCTTTGCACCGTTCACCAAACCGGAAAAGCTCGACGCCGAACTTGCCCGCCTGCTGGGCTGATCAGGCCCCGGGTATCCACTGGTCGATCATCGCTACCAGCTCCTCACGGCGGAACGGCTTGGCCAGGTAATCGTTCATGCCCGCAGCGCGGCAGCGGTCGCGCTCCTCGGGCATGGCGTTGGCGGTCAAGGCCACGATCGGCAGGTCTGGCCAGTTGCCGCTCTGGCGGATGCGCCGAGTGGCTTCGTAGCCGTCCATCACCGGCATGTTGCAGTCCATCAGCACCAGGTCGAAGCTGCCGTTTTCCAGCTCGATCAAGGCTTCTGCGCCTTGGGTCGCGATGACGACTTCGCAGCCGAGCTTGCCGAGCATGCCTCGTGCTACCAGTTGGTTCACAGGGTTGTCTTCCACCAGCAGGATGCGTGCCCGGCGCTGCCGGGTGCGTTCCTGGCCGGCAGGCTCGTGGCTGGGTGAGTCTTCGTGATTCAGGGTGCGCCTCAGCACCTGGCGCAGCGCCTCGCGTGACAGGGGCCGTGCCATCTGCTGCAAGGGGTTGAGGTGGGCAGCCTGGTCGCTGGGCAGGAAATTGCCATAGGCGGTCACCAGCAGGATCGGCGACTGGCTGCCAGGGCGCAGCCGGTACAGGCACTCGGGTGAATCGGTGATCAGCAGGTCGGCGTCCAGGGCCTGTGCACTGGCCTCCGGGTCGCGCCGCTGGTACTCCAGCCCCCAGCCGGGCAGCAGGTTTTCCAACAGCTCCGCCAGGCCGCTGTTGGCAGCGCTCAGGCCGATGATGCGACCTTGCAGCACAGGGACCAGCGGCGCCGGTGTGTGAGTGGCCAGCGGCAGCTCGGCGGTGAACTGGCTGCCAAAGCCCGGCTCGGAGCTGATCGACAGCCGGCCGTGCATCGCCTCACACAGGTTGTGCGTGAGTGCAAGGCCCAGCCCGGTGCCGCCGAACTGCCGGGTGATGCCGGCGCCGGCCTGAGTGAACGGCTTGAAGATCTTTGCCTGGGCTTCCTTGGGAATGCCGATGCCGGTGTCGCGCACCTCGACCGTTACGCCACTCACTGCCGCACGCAGGCGCACGTCGACGCGGCCGAAGCGGGTGAACTTCAGGGCGTTGGACAACAGGTTGCTGACGATCTGGCGCACCCGCGTAGGGTCGCCCAGCACCAGTTGCGGGAAGTTGGGCGCGATCAGGCAGGTCAGCTCGACGTTGGGCGCTGCGTTCTGCGACAGCAGGTTGGCGGTATCCTCCACCAGCGTACCCAGGTCGAAGGGGATGCGCTCCAGCTCAAGCTGGCCGGCGTCGAACTTCGAAAGGTCGAGGATATCGTTGAGCAACTCCACCAGTACCTTGCCAGAGTCATGGGCAATCGACAGTTGCTGGCGCTGTTCTGCCGCCAGCGGGCTGTCCATGGCCAGCGCTATCATGCCCAGCAGGCCATTGAGTGGAGTGCGGATTTCGTGGCTCATGTTGGCCAGGAACGCAGCGCGTGCCTGCGCCATGTCCATGGCCGTGCGCCGGGCCACCTCCAGCTCTTCGTTGGACTGGCTCAGGCGCACGTTGCTGGCCTTGAGCTCGGTGGTGCGGGCAGAGACGATATTTTCCAGCTCGCCCAGGTACTCGGTGAGGCGGTTCTCCGCTACGCGGCGTTGCTGGATTTCCATGGCCATGCTGACGAACTGCTGGTTGGTGACCTTGACCAGCACGCCGATTTCGTCATCTTCGTGGCCCGGCGGGCATACCAGCCGGTTGGGCTTGGCCGAATGCGGGTCGCTCTCGGCCAGGCTGCGAATCACCTTCACCAGTGGCTTGGTGAGCATTGAATAGAACAGCACCATCAGCAGTGCGGTGAGCAGCGCTGCGCGCAAAAAGCCGCTGATCAGTGTAACCGCTGCACGTTCCAGAAAACGGTCGCCAATGGCGGCCGTGTCGATGCGCAGGTTCAGGGTACCGAGGGTTTCCTTCTCCATGTGGTTCAGGAACAGCCGGTCGGTGTAGATGACGTTGGTGCCGAACAGCGCATCGGTGAGCAGCCGGTAGCGGCTGGGCGGGCGCTCCCGGTCGACGTTGGCCAGTACCTGATTGTCGTTGTCGATCAGGCTCACCCCGATCACCGACTCCGAGCGCAGCAGCCCGCGCGTCAGTTCCTCGGCCAGTTCGCTGTCGATGTTGTAGGCGATACGCGAGGCCGGATTGTGCGCCACTTCCAGCAGCGAGTTCATCTGGCGTTTGATGGCTTCGTTGACACTGGCATAATCCAGCGCGATTTGCGCGAAGCTGAGCAGCGTGCCGATCACCAGGCCTACTACCACGGTCATGCGGGCCTGTTTGTACGACAAACGCTGGGTGAACTGGATGTCCATGGGTACTGCGCCGTGTCCCTGAGGTTTGTGCTGTCGCCGCCCTTGGCAACGCCTGCGGTGCTGTTGTTATCGACCCCTGCCGGCCTGGCACGTTCACGACACGCCAGCCCTGAGCGCCTCTTTTACTCCCTTCCCGCCTGGAGGTGAAGCGATGGATCCTCGTTTATCTGCATTTATCGACCGCGCCGAAGCCCTTCTGGCGCGGCTTGAGCCCTTGCTGCCGGAGCCCAGGCCGGCCATCGACTGGGGCACCACTCTGGCGGCGCGCTGGCAACGTGACGCGCGTGGTGGCTACCTTGCGCCGCTGCGCGCCACCCTGGACCTGCGCCTGGCCGACCTGCTCGGCGTTGACCGCCAGCGTGACCAGCTGGCGCGCAATACCCGCCAGTTCCTCGACGGTTTACCGGCCAACCACGCCCTGATGTGGGGCGCACGCGGCACGGGCAAGTCTTCGCTGGTGCGCGCACTGTTGGCCGAATACGCCGGCTGCGGGCTTCGACTGATCGAAATCGAGCGTGACTACCTGGCCGACCTGCCGCGCGTGGTCGAGCAGTTGCAGGGCCGGCCCGAGCGTTTCGTGCTGTTTTGCGACGACCTGTCGTTCGAGGCCGGGGAGGGCGACTACCGCGTGCTGAAGAGTGTGCTGGATGGCTCGCTGGAACAGGCACCGGACAACGTGCTGTTGTACGCAACCTCCAACCGCCGCCACCTGGTGCCGGAGCATCAAAGCGACAACGAGCGCTGGCAGAGCGTCGAAGGCGAACTTCACCCCAGCGAAGCGGTGGAGGACAAGATCGCGCTCTCGGACCGCTTCGGCCTGTGGCTGTCGTTCTACCCCTTCAGCCAGGAACACTACCTTGAGGTGGTCTGCCATTGGGTGGGTGTGCTGGCCCCGCGCGCCGGCCTTGCCTGGCAGCGCGACGATGCACTGGAAAAACAGGCGGTACGCTGGGCCACCGGCCGCGGCAACCGCAACGGCCGCTGCGCCTATCAATTCGCCCGCCACTGGGTGGGCCTGAAACTGCTGGAGAACACCTGATGATCGATTTGAATGCCGCAGGCAACGGGCTGGAGGGCTATTCGCTGCTGTGCGCCCAACTGGAAGCGCTGCTCGCCGATGAGCGTGACTTCGTCGCCAACGCCGCGCAGTTCTCGGCATTGCTCTACAGCGAAGTGCCGGACCTCAACTGGGCAGGGTTCTACCTGAACCGCGAGCAGACGCTGGTACTGGGGCCATTTCAGGGCAAGGTGGCGTGCGTGCGCATTCCGTTTGGCAAAGGTGTGTGCGGTGCGGCGGCGGCCAGCCTGCAGACCCAGCGCATCGAGGACGTCCACGCGTTCCCGGGGCATATCGCCTGCGACAGCGCGTCGAACAGTGAACTGGTGGTGCCTTTGGTCAAAGAAGGGGAGCTGTGGGGTGTGCTGGACCTGGACAGCCCGTTGACCGGGCGTTTCAGCGAAGCCGACCAGCGCGGCATCGAGGCGCTGGTGGCGATCTTCATGCGGTTGACCGAGCGTTTCTGATCAATCGTAGATGGCGCGCTTCTTCCACTCGGCCTCTTCCTTGGCGGTTTCTTCGTCAAGGCCTTGGCCGAGCTCGCTGGCTTCGTGGGCATGGTGCTGGATGTCGTTCATCACCATGTCGTTGGCGCGGGCCAGGAGTTTCTCAAGGTAGCGCAGTTGTTCGGCATACACCGACGGCTCGGGCTGTTTCTTCAGGTACTGCACGCCACGCTCGAAGGCCAGCCGCGCATGCCCGGGTTCGCCGGCCTGGAACGCCTGCTGGCCGAGGTTGTTGAAGAACTCGATATGCAACAGCACCAGGATGTGGCGGATCTGGTTGACCCAATGGCGTGACTCGCCCGGGGCGAACAAGCCGTCCTGGGTTGCACGGATCACCTGGTGGTGCATGATCTCGAGCTGATAGCTCACTTCCTTGGCCCGTTCTTCGGTCTGGATCGGGCTGGGCGGGTTGCTCACCTGCAACTGATCGCCCTGGGCGACCAGCGCCTCGAGTTCCGGGATGCGCTCCTTGAGCGCGGCATTGGCCTTGTCCAGCGGCAGCAGCTTTTTGCTCATGTGCAGCTCGATGCGATAAAGCATCAGCTTGATTTCAGGCGTGATCAGTTGGCCTGGGAAGGTCTCGCTGATCTCGGCACAGCGGCGCAGCCGGTCGCTGAGCTCGAATTTCTGCCGGGTGCGCGCCACCTTGTTGGCCTCGACCATATTGTTCAGAAAACCGATCGCGATCAGCGACGCGATCCCTGCGACGATTAGCAGGGTGATCATCATGGGGGTCACGGTGGTGGCCTCGTCATTACCAGAGTCTTAAGAGTAGCCACCCGGGCGGGCCGCGGGTATTGGCTTTGGGCCATTATGCGCGCGGCGCCGCTTGCCGGATAGCCTCAGGGCTTGTCAGGCCGATCAAACTCGCTTTCGCAGGTGCAGGGTTTTGACCCGCCGCTCTTCCACGCTGTGCACGCGCAATTGCCAGGTGCCGCATTCGACTTCATCACCAACCACCGGCAGGCGGTCGAGCAAACTCATCATCAGCCCACCGACCGTCTGGTAATCGTCGCTGGCCGGGGCCTGGAAACCGCTGCGCTCAGCCAGATACGCCAGGCTCAGGGTGCCGCTGGCAAGCCAGCCGCCCTCTTCGGCCGCAAGAGCCGGGCCATTACGGTCGCTCGCATCCGGCAGCTCGCCGGTGATCGCCTCCAGCACATCCGTCAGCGTGAGCAGGCCTGTGAAGTCGCCGAATTCGTTGACCACGAAAGCAATGTGCGCCGAGCGGGCGCGCATCTGCTCCAGCGCATTGAGCAGGTCGAAGGTTTCCAGCAGATGCAGCGGTTGGTGGGCGAGCGCAGGCAGGTTGGGCTCGCGGCCGGCCAGCAGCTCGCAAAGCACCTCCTGCTTGCGCACGTAACCCAGGGGCATCCGGCTTGCCGGGCTCCACCAGCACCAGCCGCGAATGCGCGGTATTGGCCAACACTTCGTTGAGCAGGTGAGCGGGCGTGTGTCGCTCAGGCTGGCCACGTCGGTTCGTGGGGTCATGGCCGTGCGAATCGGCCGCTGAGCCAATTGCAGCACGGCGCTGATCATCACTCGCTCGCGGCGGCCGAACATCGGGGCGGCTTCGCCGCTGGCCTGCGAGGGCTCGTCGACCAGGTCTGCCACATCGTGGCCCACTTCGCTTTCATCCAGCGGCTTGCCACCCAGCAGGCGCAGCACCGCATGGGCCGTGCGTTCGCGCATGGGCTGGTTGCCCCGCAGGCTCTTGCGCCGACGATGGCGCGCCAGCTGGTTGAACGCCTCCAGCAGCAGCGAGAAACCAATGGCTGCGTACAGGTACCCCTTGGGAATATGGAAGCCCAGGCCTTCGGCCGTCAGGCTGAAGCCGATCATCAGCAAGAAGCCCAGGCACAGCATGATCACCGTAGGGTGGGCGTTGACGAAGCGCGTGAGCGGCTTGCTCGCCACGATCATCAGGCCGATGGAGATCATCACCGCGATCATCATCACCGCCAGGTGTTCGACCATGCCCACGGCCGTGATCACAGCGTCCAGCGAGAACACGGCGTCGAGCACCACGATTTGCGCGACGATGGGCCAGAATGCGGCGTAGCCGGCCCCGGCCTGCCGGTTGGCGGCATGGCCTTCAAGCCGTTCATGCAGCTCCATGGTGGCCTTGAACAGCAGGAACACGCCGCCGAACAGCAGGATCAGGTCACGGCCTGAGAAGCCCTGGCCGAACACCTCGAACAGCGGGCGGGTAAGGGTGACCATCCAGGAAATGCTGGCCAGCAGGCCCAGGCGCATGATCAACGCCAGCGACAGGCCGATGACCCGCGCGCGGTCGCGCTGATGAGGGGGGAGTTTGTCGGCCAGGATGGCGATGAACACCAGGTTGTCGATGCCCAGCACCAGCTCGAGCACGATCAGCGTCAGCAGGCCCAGCCAGGCCGTGGGGTCGGCGATCCATTCCATGGGGGTCAGCCCTCCTGGCCAGAGTGGTGGGAGGGCAGCGAAGCGTTACGACTGGGAGGTTCCTGCGTGTTCATGAAGGCCTGTTCGGGCAGATAGGGCCTCCGATGCTATCCACACCACGGAAAATCGCATCTCAGGAATTATTTCCAAAGGTGACTAAGCAATCTCGTTATAACCATAAATCCTAAAATTATTTTTATTTATAACTTCTCCTGTGCAGGATGAGCCACCCAGCCGCCACAGGACCTCCGCCATGCCCGCTCCACTCACTCGCCGTACGCTGCTCGGCCAACTCGCTCTGCTCGGTGCAGCGGGCGCCGGCGCGAGCCTGTTGGCCGCGTGCGACAACAAGCCCGGCACCGCTGCTGCGCCTGCGGTCGTCAAGCAGGCCGGCGACAAGCCCGTTGCCTTCCGCTACCCGGACAACCCGGCCTTCGACCTGGTGTACCTGGCGGACTCGCTCGGCTATTTCGAAGGCACGCAGACGCGCCCCAATTACATCGGCAAGATCGCCGCGCCGCAGATCATCCCGCTGGTAGGCACTGGTGAAATCGACTTTGGCACACGCATGGTGCCGCTGGTGATCAGCGCCATCGCCAGTGGGCTGGACCTCAAGGTAGTGGCCGCCGGTGGCAAGACCCTGCAGGAGGCGCCGCACATGAAGTATTTCGTGCGCGCCGATTCCGGCATCACCCAACCCAGGGACTGGGAAGGCAAAACCGTAGGCTTCAACAGCTTCGGCGCCTGCGCCGAGTTCGTCAGCAAGAAGTACCTGCGCGAACAGGGCGTGAACGTCGACAAGATCAACTGGGTAGTGGTGCCGGACAACCAGAGCGAGCAAACCCTGGCCACCGGCAACATCGACATCGCCATCATTCACCCGCCAGCCTCTGGTGGCGCGGAACACAACCCGGCGCTGCGCAAACTCTGGAGCGACTATGACCTGGACGGTGGCCTGGGCGGCATGGCGCCCTACAGCGGCTATGGCAAGTTCATCCGCGAACACCCCGAGGCTACGCGCGATTTCGTCGCTGCCATCGCCAAGGCAGCCAATTGGGTGAACGCCAACCCGGATGACGCGCGCAAGGTGATCGCCCAACGCCTGGGCATGAAGCTTGAGCTGGTGGAGCGTTATGCCTACGTCGACAACCTGGTGATTACCGAGCCGCCGATCCAGTACTACATCGACATCCTGCAGAACGAGGGCAAGCTGCAGCCGGGCAAAGTGCAGATCAAGGACGTCTACACCAACCAGTACAACCCGTTCGCCAAGGCCAGCGCATGATGGCGGGCAAGATTGTCGCCCAGGGCCTGGAAATGGCCTACGACGCTCGCAATGAGGCCGGCGCGGTGGAGCGGGTGCCGGTGCTGGAGGGGTTCGACCTGGCCGTGCGCGAGGGTGAGTTCCTGTCGGTGCTCGGGCCGTCAGGCTGCGGCAAGTCGACCTTTCTCAACATCCTCGCGGGCCTGGCCAGCAAGACCGGCGGTGAGCTGCGCATCGATGGCCAGCCCAGCCAAGGCATCAACCGCAACCAGGGCGTGGTGTTTCAGGGTTATGCGCTGTTCCCCTGGCGCACGGTGCTCGACAACATCGCTGTGGGCCTGCAGATTCGTGGCGTGCCTCGCCGCCAGCGGCGTGAGCGGGCACGGGAATACCTGGCGCTGGTGGGCCTTGACGGCTTTGCCGAGCGCTACCCGCACGAGCTTTCCGGCGGCATGCGCCAGCGTGTGGCGATTGCCCGTTCGCTGGCCTACGACCCCGATGTGCTGCTGATGGACGAGCCGTTTGCGGCGCTGGATGCGCAAACCCGTGAAAGCCTGCAGGACGAGCTGTTGCGGATCTGGGACGCGCACAAGAAAACCATCGTGTTCATCACCCACAGCCTGGACGAGGCGATCTTCCTGTCCGACCGGGTGGCGGTGATGACGGCCCGGCCCGGGCGGGTGAAAACCATTCTGGACATCGACCTGCCGCGCCCGCGCGAGGCAGGCCTGCGCAACACCGAAGCCTTCGTGCACCTGCGCCAGCGCGCCTGGGAAGTTTTGCGCGATGAGGTCAGGCCCGGCCCGGCGGTGACCGCCGCGCCGATCGAGCCGCCCGCGACCTGGCAGAGCCTGGCGCTGGCCGGTGGCGTACGGATAGGGGTATGAGCATGAGTACAAGGTTTTTCAGGCCGCGCAGGGTGGTCGAAAGCAGCCTGGGCATCGTGCTGTTCCTTGCGCTGTGGGAGGCATTGCCGCGGCTGGGGCTGGTCAACGCCGGCTACCTCAGCCCGCCCTCGGCAGTGCTGGAAAGCATCATGGAACTGGCGCGCAGCGGCGCGTTGTGGAAACACCTTCAGGCCAGCTTATGGCGCTCGCTGGCCGGGCTGGGCATTGCCATTGTCAGCGGTGTCGGGCTGGGGTTGCTGATGGGCTGGTTCGCGCGTCTGGAGCGGATCGTCGACCCCATCCTGCAATTGTTCAGGCAGACCTCGGCGCTGGCATTGTTCCCGGTGTTCATTCTGTTTCTGGGCATCGGTGAGGGTTCGAAGATCGCGATCATTTTCTGGGCGTCGTTCTGGCCGATCCTGCTCAGTACCTTGAGCGGCGTGCGCCAGGTCGACACCTTGCTGGTGCAGTCGGCGTTGTCGATGGGGGCCGGCAAGCGCTTTCTGTTCTTGAACGTGGTGCTCCCGGCGGCCTCGCCGTCGATCTTCACCGGCATCCGCCTGGCGGGGGCCTACTGCATCACCGCATTGGTGGCGGCCGAGATGATCGGCGCTCACTCGGGGCTGGGGTTCCTGACCCTCAACTCTCAGGAGGTGTTCCAGATCCCTAGCATGTACGCTGGCATCCTCTTGCTGGCGGTGGTGGGCCTTGCGGTCAACGCGCTGCTGGCGCTTCTGGAGCGGCGCTTCACGCGGTGGCGGCGGGGGCTCAAGCACGGTGCCTGAATTGAGCTGGCCAGGCCGGGCCCGGCCGACGCGCAGGTTTGGCCTGGCGTTGCTTGCCTGCGCCGCACTCGGGCTTGGCGGCGGGTGGTGGCTGCAAAAGCCCCATCACACCGCCAGTTCGCCGGGCCCGTGTTGCAAGCAGCGGCGGGTGGCGAATTGAAAGTCGCCTTGCGCAGCTACCCTCGGCCCACTCGCAGCACCGATGCGCTGGTCAATGAACCGGACCTGCTCGACCAACACCTTGCCGATTACCTCGCCGGTGCACTGCACAGCCGCCTGGTGCTGGTGCCGCCAGCCCAAGCGCAGTTGGTCATCAACCTGCCGCACGCCGGCAGCGCGGCCCGTGGCCCGGCCGCACCTCAAGGCGCGATGCTCGCCTTGCGCGGTGAGGCCCGTGACGAACTGGCCGGTGCCGAGGTGTGCGTGGGCGAGGGTAGCCCGTGGCAGGCGGCGTTGCAGAAAGAAGGTGCGAGGCTGAAGGCCTACCCCTCGTCGCTGCGCGCTTCGGTGGCTTTCATGGGCGGCGAGTGCCGTTTCTATGCGGACTCGCGCGCTGCGCTGGAGGGCCTCTTGCAGCTGCCTGAATGGCGCTTCTATCGCTTGCTGCCGCAACGGCTGGACGCCTCCAGCGATGCCCGGGTGTACCTGGCCGGCGATGATTCCGCCAGCCGCGACTGGGTGCGTGACCGCCTGGCGCAGTGGCGCCGCGACGGTGGCCAGGCCAAGGCCTGGGCCGGCCATGCCGATGAGCTGCTCAGCGACAGCCTGAAGCTTGCCGACGGGCTGGTGTGCCACTGAAGCCACCGCTTGGCGCATATGCCCTGAGCGTGCGACCGAAGGCTTGAAAAGCCCTTTGGAAACGGGCCATTTCGCTGTAGCCTGCGGCCGTCCCGCCACGGCGGGGTGTATAGTCGCCATCGCCCCATGCAGCAGGTGCCCGCTTCCCATGACGCAGATCTCCGAACGCCTTCTGGTCCAGGCCCATCTGGACGCTCGCCAGCCTCAGGCCCTGAGCCCGGAAGAGCAGACCTGGTACCGCGAAACCATCGCCGCCGAGCTCAAGGCGCGGGATGCGGTTCTCGTTGCGCACTACTATTGCGACCCGATCATCCAGGCCCTGGCCGAGGAAACCGGCGGTTGTGTTGCCGACTCGCTGGAGATGGCCCGTTTTGGCCGCCAGCACCCGGCCAGCACCGTGCTGGTCGCGGGTGTGCGCTTCATGGGTGAGACCTCGAAAATCCTGACGCCTGAAAAGCGCGTGCTGATGCCAACACTGGAGGCGACCTGCTCGCTGGACCTTGGCTGCCCGGTCGAGGCCTTCAGTGCGTTCTGCGACCAGCATCCGGAGCGCACCGTGGTCGTCTACGCCAACACCTCTGCGGCGGTCAAAGCCCGTGCTGATTGGGTGGTGACTTCCAGCTGCGCGCTGGAGATCGTCGAAAGCCTGATGGACAACGGCGAAACGCTGATCTGGGGGCCGGACAAACACCTGGGCCGGTTCATCCAGAACCGCACCGGCGCCGACATGCTGCTGTGGGACGGTGCCTGCATCGTTCACGAGGAGTTCAAGTCTCGCCAGCTCGAGGACATGAAGGCACTGTACCCGGATGCTGCCGTATTGGTGCACCCCGAGTCGCCCGAGGCTGTGGTGGCGCTGGCCGACGCCGTGGGCTCTACCAGCCAGCTCATCGCTGCGGCGCAGCGCATGCCCAACACCCACTTCATCGTGGCCACCGACCGCGGCATTTTCTACAAGATGCAGCAGCTGTGCCCGGACAAAACCTTCATCGAGGCGCCCACTGCCGGTAACGGCGCGGCCTGCCGCAGCTGCGCGCACTGCCCGTGGATGGCGATGAACACCTTGCAGCGCACCTTGCAGTGCCTGCGCGAGGGCACTAACGAGATATTCGTCGACCCGGCACTGGTGCCTAACGCGGTGCGGCCTTTAACGCGCATGCTGGACTTTACCCAGGCCGCGCGACTGAAGCAGGCTGGCAACGCCTGAGAGGGTTCAGGCTGTGGGTTGGCCGGCCCCCGGATGGCCGGCCCCGGATGGCCGGCCCCGGATGGCCGGACCCCGCCACCTTTGCCGCAGGCCGGGCAGTACCCAGGCGTTTGTAGAGGTCGAGCCAGGCGGCCAGCGCCACCATCATCACTACTGCCAGTACTGCCGTGGTGTACTGTGCGACCGGGTGATCGTCGCACAGCGCGTTGGCGATATCGGCCAGCGGCGCCAGCAGCACACTGAAGCAGAACACCTCCAACGAGTGCCGGCCCATGCTGCACAGGGGCTGGCAGATGCGCGCATTCAGCCAGGCGCCGCCGCGTGGCAGCAGGCAGGCGGTAACGTAGGCCAAGGCCAGGAAGTTGCCCAGGCGCATCGGCACCAGGTCGGTCTTGCCAGGGCCGAACTTCATCAGCGGCATGTCAGGTGAGATAGCCTGCAAGCCCAGCGCCGGCCAGCGCCAGTTGAGCGCCAGCAGCAGGCAGAAAGCGATGTAGCCCAGGCACAGCACGAACAGGGGCTGGCGCGGCGAAGGCCTGGCCGGCGCCAATGCGGTGCTGTCGGAACGCACAGCCATCAGGCCCCCGACCACGAACAGAAGCTGCCAGGCAAAGGGGTTGAAGTACCAGGTGCCGCCGCCTTCGTTGGACAAATTCCAGCCAGTCAGGGTGGCAGGCAGGTAGAGGCCCAGCGACACAGCCAGCGCCAGCGCAGGCATGCGCAGAATCGACGGCAGCATGGCCGGCAGGCCGAACAGCAGCGCCACGTACAGCGGCAGCGGGTCCATCAGGTTGGGCTTGAAGCGCAGCAGCAACTCGTCGACCAGCGCCTTTTGCGGGTTCTCGACGAAATCGGTCAGGCCCATTTCCCGCACCAGGTCTCGGGTTTCGACATGTTCATTGGCGAAGAACATGATGCCCATCAGCAGCACCAGCAAGAAGATGTGCGCCACGTAGAGCGTCCAGCAGCGCCGCAGGATCCGCACGGTGGCGACGGTGAAGCCGTCACGCCGCGCCAACTTGCCGTAGGCGAGCACAGCCGAATAACCGGCCAGGAAGACGAAAATCTCCGCAGCGTCCGACAGGCCGAAGTTGCGCAGCGTGACTTCGCCCAGCGGGTTGTGGGGGATGTGGTCCCACAATATGAAGATCAGGGCCAGGCCCCGGAAAAAGTCGATGCGTAGGTCGCGTCCGCTGTTCATCGGCAGGCACCTTGGAAATTACCGGTAAATATCAGGGTAGAGAGGCGGGGGGCAGGAGCGGTTCCGCGCCGCTGGTCATCGGGCTGGGCGGCCCTTGTCGCAGCGGCGGGGAGGATCGGGTTTAACGGATCCAGATGCAAGGGCTACGTGTTACAGATTGTTTTCAGGGAGATGACAGCCTGTTGCGCTTTGGCCGTCGTTCGTTACACGTCGCCCGGCAAGCCGGCCTCCCACTCGATGATCTGGCCTTGCACCCAAGGAACCGGCCTTGCACCGCAATAAATTGGTGAGAGGGCGGCTTGCCGCGCGACACAGCCGCCCAAACCCATGGGATTTTCCAGAAAAATCGTTAAACTCCCGCGCGCCGCGCAAGCGCCTCCATTACCTAAAGCTCTCAAGGATCATTCGCACTATGGAAAGCACCGCTTCGAAACCCTGGTATTCCACCCGCCCCGCACCGGTGTTCATGGCTGCTTTCTATTGCCTGCTGGTATTCATACAGGCGGCCTTCTGGGTCATTGGCGAAGGCTGGGAAAAAGCCCGTCAGGGCGACATTTCCTTCCTCGCCCTGCTCAATGTGTGTGTGGTGGCACTGTTTCTGTTTGTAGGCGGGTGGCTGCTGTTCAAGCGCAAACGCGCCTGTTCGCTGTTCTTCGTCTCGGCGTTGGTTCTAGGCATCGCACTGATCGCATTGCAATCGCGTGGCGTATCCATCTGGTACTTGCTGGCCCTGCCGATGTTCAAGGAATACGCGCTGATCCTTGGTATCTGGGTTTACAGCCTGCAACTGCGCGGCGAGCGCTACTATCGCCGCAAGCCGGTCGCAGAGCCATCGGCTACCTGATACCGGCTACGCCACCGCCTCATCCTCCGACGCCCTTTCAAAACTCTCGGCCCGCGCAGTCGCCCGGATGTTCGAAAGGTTTTCGCAAACGCAGGCCAGGCAATCTCCCTTGCTGGCAAAAGGCTTTCCATCGACAATCCCCGCCCCGTTCATCCAAGCAAGGACCTGCTGTGAAGAAGCCTTACCTGAGCGTTGTTGTTTTTGCGCTGCTACTGCAGGGCTGCGGTGTAACCATGGCGCGGTACGAGCCGGACTTTCAGAACGTCCAGATACTCAAGCAGAACGCACCCATGCAACCGATGCGCGAAGCACAAGTGCAGGCCGACCCTGGCCAGGGTTCATTGATGGTTCGCTTGAATCCAATTTCATCGCCCGCAGGCAGTATCCCGTTGCACATTCAGGCAGCCATCAACGATGAACTGCGTCGTGCGGGGTTGCTCGATCCTCAGGCTGGTCGGCAACTGCACGTGCAGTTGACCAAGAGCCAATTGAACAGTGGAGTTGCGACCGGAGACGGCGAGCTGGCAGCCCATTTCGTGCTGCGCGAGGGTGATCGGGTTTTGTTCGAAACCACCAGGCAGGTGGATCGCAAGTGGAGCAGCAGCTTCTTCGGCCCCATCGCCATTCCGGTGGCTGCCAACAACTACAACCCGATGTTGCAGTCGTTGCTCAAGTCGCTTTACAGCGATCCGCAATTCCTGAAAGCGTTGAAATAACCTGGCAGCGAGAGCCACGACAGTGGCTCTCGCGCAGGGTCACGGTTTCGATTCGCGGCCGCTCATACCGGCATACTGTGCGCGATGGCTGTCAGCCCAGCCCTTGAGCAGCGCATTGACCTGCCGGTCGAACGTGTCGTTGAACGCAGCCTGTACGGTGTGGCCCATCGCCGGAAGGAACCAGATTCCGATCCAGGTATGAATCGAGTCGTGGTTGCTGGCCTTGCTCATGGGTTGGTCCTGGGCATCCAGGGTTTCCAGCGTCATGGTGTACTGATCCGTGGCCATGGCTGGAATCAGCCCCAAGGTCAGCCCACTGAGCGCGCCGAGCGCTACCTGCCCGCCACCTGGCGCGTGGTTGTAGACCTTCAGCCGCAGCCGCAGGTCACCCGGCTGTTTGTCGAAGGCATCGAAACCGACACGGCCAAACAATGCCGAGTTGCTGAGCGTGCGCTTGAGTTCAGGTTTGAGCGCGTCGCGCACCTGTGGCAACTCGGTGGCCGAGCCTGCCGGGTCGCCCTGATAGAAATTGAAATCTACATAGACGTCAGGCTTGTTCGCGTAGCTGCTCATGGAGGGCAGGGTGACGGGAGCGACTTCATCTTGGGTAAAACTTGCGCATCCACTCAGGCTCAAAGCCAGGGCGACACCCAGGACTCGTACGAATTGCATGTTCACTTCCTTGCGTAAAGATTGGAAACCCCTTCAGGGCGCGCGGATTGTAAAGGCTTTTGCCTAGTGGCAAAAGGCCGCGCTCCTGTGAGGATCTGGCCGCAGGCCTCTCTTCACGCCACTGCCTCATCCACCGAAGCCCCTTCGAAACTCTCCGCCCGCGCAATCGCCCACATGCGCGAGTAGAACTCGCCATCGACCTCGCCGCTGAGCAACTCCCGGGTTTGAGGAACAAGTGCATCTGCGAAAACAGCTTCACCTCGGTAGCGCTCATGCGCCGCACCAGGTGCTTGGCGGTGAGTTGCGAAGGGTGAGTGAGGCCGGCTGCGGCGAGCATTTCGGCCAGCGCCTTGAGGGTACTGCGGTGGAAGTTGTAGACCCGCTGGGCTTTGTCAGGCACCACCAGGGCACGCTGGCGCAGGGGGTCCTGAGTGGCGACGCCGGTGGGGCATTTGTTGGTGTGGCAGCTCTGCGACTGGATGCAGCCGATGGCGAACATGAACCCGCGCGCCGAGTTGGCCCAGTCCGCGCCGATGGCCATGACGCTGGCCAGGTCGAAGGCGCTGATCACCTTGCCGCTGGCGCCGAGCTTGATTTTCTCCCGCAGGCCGATACCCACCAGGGTGTTGTGCACGAACAGCAAGCCTTCGCGCATCGGCACGCCGAGGTGGTCGGTGAATTCCACCGGTGCTGCGCCCGTGCCGCCTTCGGCGCCGTCGACCACGATGAAGTCCGGCAGAATGCCGGTTTCCAGCATAGCCTTGGCGATGCCCATGAACTCCCAGGGGTGGCCCAGGCACAGCTTGAACCCCACCGGCTTGCCGCCTGAAAGCTCACGCAGTTGCGCGATGAACTGCATCATTTCCAGCGGTGTGTCGAAGGCGCTGTGGCGTGAAGGCGATACGCAGTCCTGATCCATCGGCACGCCCCGGGTACGGGCGATCTCTTCGGTGATCTTGTGCTTGGGCAAAATGCCGCCGTGGCCGGGCTTGGCCCCTTGCGACAGCTTGATCTCGATCATCTTCACCTGCGGTGTGCGGGCCTGCTCGGCGAATTTCGCCGGGTCGAAGCGGCCGTCATCGGCGCGGCAGCCGAAATAGCCGCTGCCCAGCTCCCAGGTCAGGTCGCCGCCGGCTTCGCGATGGTAGGGGCTGATGCTGCCTTCGCCGGTGTCGTGATAGAAGTTGCCCAGCTTTGCGCCCCTGTTCAGGGCGCGGATCGCATTGGCGCTGAGCGAGCCGAAGCTCATCGCCGAAATGTTGAACACCGAGGCCAGGTAAGGCTGGGTGCACTGCGGGCCGCCGATGCGTACACGGAAGCTCTCCGGGTCGCTCATCGGCGCCGGGCGCATGGAGTGGCTGATGAATTCGTAGCCGGTCTGGTAGACGTTCATCAGGGTGCCGAAAGGCTTGTCGGACGCCTCGTTCTTGGCGCGCGAATACACCAGCGCACGCTGGGCGCGGGAGAAGGGCGTGGCGTCCTCGTCGGCTTCGAGCAGGTACTGGCGGATCTCCGGGCGAATGCCCTCGATCAGGTAGCGGATGTTGCCCAGGATCGGATAGTTGCGGCGCACCGCGTGGCGGCTCTGCAGCAGGTCGAACAGCCCCAGCAGGCTCAAGGCTCCGGCGATCAGGGTAAAGATCCACAGCCACTCATGGCGCGGCGCAAAGGGCAGAGTAGCGAGGGTGAACAGCACGCAGCCGACGAAGAAAGCATAGCGGCTCAGCAACGACAGGTTCATGGATATTCCTTGGCAGGCAGGGCACGGTGTTGAAAAACATAACGCAGAAGATGGCTTTTTGCTTGCTGCCCGCCTGCAATCTTCATCCAGGGCTGGTATCGCGGATCAGCAAATCGCGCACGGCAGGCTCCTCGGCTTGCAGGTAATGGGCCTTGCCGGCGATGCGGGTGGCCACCAGCAGCCCATCGCGAAACACCAGGCGGTTGCCGGGGACTGCAGGCACTTTGGCGCCAGGCAGGAGCGTGCCGGCCTGGTTCAACGGGTCCAGCGCGCTGATGCAGACCAGCTCGCCGCTCTCGGGTCGATTGCGCACTTGGCGCAGCAGCGGGATCGCCTCAGGCAGGGCGAACTGCTCACCGGCCAGGCCGTCGACGAAGCGGCCACCGCGGATCTCCCCGCGCGCTTCCAGCCGATGCAGTGCGCGCAGCACTACGCGCCAACTGGGCAGCCAGCTCGCCTCGCGCTCCAGCAAGCGCCAGAACACCACGCCGTAGCGGCGCAGCAGCGCCTTGGCGACGGTTTCGGCCTTGTCTTCATCACTCACGTCGCTTGCCGAAGTACGGACGAGCGCCCAGCGCCCGGCGTCGTCCATGCCGCCGATGTAGGCGCCGCGCCCACGCCTGGGGCTGCGTGCCTGGCGGCGGCCGGCCGGGGTGATCAGCGCGCGCAGGCCGGCAAAGCTGTCGGCAGTCACCTGGCCGGCAGCCACGGCTTCCTGAAGCGCGTTTTCAAGCTCTGTCGGCAGCAGCCTAGCCTCGCTCTGCAGTTCATCGAAAAACAGCGCGCCCTGGACCTTGAGCGCCTCCACCACGCGCGCTGTGCGAGCACTCGAATTCAGCGGGCTCGGTGCTGGCACTCAATGCGCGCCAGAAGCCGGCCCGCGGGCGCGGCAGCAGCAGGATGGCAGAGCCGCGCAGGGTGGTGCCTGCCTTGCCCGCCGCGCCAGGCCGTAACCAGGCGGCCCGGCCCTGGCGGCAGGCATCGTCGAGCCAGGTGCCGCTGTAGCCCTTAAGGCGCGGCGCCAGCAGCTCCTGTTCCCAGCCACCAGCGGCCGCGCTGTAGCCCTCCAGCAACTCGAGCGCTTCGCTCAAGGCCTGTGGGCCCTGCAAGCGGCTGGCGGGCGCCAGGTGCTGCCACTCGAAGGCGAAGCGCATGAAGGCCTGCAGGCTGACCGGCTCGATCTCCCGGCGCAGGCGCTTGATCGTGTAGCGGTGGATGCGCGCCAGCAGGTGGCGCTCGCACCACTGGGTTTGCTGCACGCCGGGGCAGAACTGGCCGCGCAGCACATAACCCTCGGCTTCCAGCCGTGCCAGCGCCTGTTCGATGTGGTTGCCGGGCACCTGCAACGGCTCAGCCAGCTCGCCCAGCGACAGAGGGCCCGAACCGCCCAGGCGGCCACGCACCAGTTCAAGCAAGGCCTGCTCGGGGGCTTCGGCCTGGTCGAAGCCAGGCAATGCAGGCAAGGCCGGCGCCAGCGGCGCTTCCGGGTACAGCGCGCGCATCGCCATCAGGCGCTCGACTGCAAACCACAGGCCGTGCCCGCCTTCAACTTCCATGCAGGCGGCACGGCCCTGGCGTGCCAGCGCTTCCAGCCAATCCGCCCAGCCGGCCCGCGTGTGGGCCTCGGTTCGAGTCACCGCGCCCAGGCTCATCAGCGCCTCGTGCATTTCGTCCGGGTTGCGCGGGCTGGGCCAGGCCTCGGTTGCTACTGCGTCGATGGCATCCGCGTCGAGTGTGCCCAAGTCATCGGCACTCTGCGGGTCGCTCCAGCGCCTCGCCAGCACCGCTTGGGTACGCCGCTCTTCCAGAGGCGCATCATCGAGAAAGGCGTAGGGCCGCGCGTTGAGAATGGCTGCGGCCAGGGGCGACGGCGCTGGCAAATCGCGGCAGACCAGCCGCACCTGGCCCTGCTCGATACGCCGCAGCAACACCAGCCACGCTTCGGCATCCAGGGCCTCGTGCAGGCAGTCATCCAGCGTCTGGTTCACCAGCGGGTGGTCGGGCACTTCGCGCTCACCGGCGAGGTTCTCCAGGCAAGCGATCTGGTCGGGAACACCTTGAGCGATCAGGTCTTCGCTTTTCATCCGTTGCAGTTGCGGCGCCACCTTGCGCCCGCCGCTGTAGCGCGGCAGGGCCAGTGCAGTGGAAGCGTTCCAGCGCCAGCGCACGCCGAACAACGGTGCTTCGAGCACTGCCTGGATGAGGATGTGCTCGGCGCTCTGGCTGTTGAGGTACTTCCACACATCGGCCAGCTCGAAGCTGTGGCTGGTGGAGAGCGACAGCACGATGGCGTCTTCGCTGGCCGCAGCCTGTAGCTCGAAGTTGAACGCGCGGCAAAAGCGTTTGCGCAAGGCCAGGCCCCAGGCACGGTTGACCCGGCTTCCGAACGGGCTGTGAATGATCAACTGGGTGGCGCCGGACTCGTCGAAAAAACGCTCCATGATGAGCGTGTGCTGCGACGGCAGTGCGCTCAACGCCTGGCGCGTGCGGGCCAGGTAGTTCCAGCAGTTGTTCGGCGCTGTCTGGCGCAAGCCCCTTGGCGCTTTGCAACCACTCAAGCACCGGTGCCATCTCGCCTTGCGCCGCCTGCAAACGCAAGTCGATATCGGCCTGCAGACGCCCCACCGAAGCCGACAGCTCATCGCTGCGCCCCGGTGCCTCGCCCAGCCAGAACGGGATGTTCGGTGCCTGGCCCTTGGCGTCTTCCACCCCGCACCCGGCCGCTTTCTACCCGCAGGATGCGATAGGGCGTGTTGCCGAGCTGGAATACATCGCCGGCAATGCTCTCCACCGCAAAGTCTTCATTGACCGTGCCGATGTTCAGCCCCTGAGGCTCGAGCACCACGCTGTAGTCGGCGTTGTCGGGGATGGTACCGCCGCTGGTGACCGCCGTGAGCTGGCTGCCACGGCGCCCACGCAGCGTACCGCTGACCGCGTCGCGGTGCAGGTCAGGCACTTCGCAGGCCCTGAGCGCTGGCGTAGCCACCGGTCAGCGTCGCCAGCAGTTCCTGGTACCGGGCCTGGGTCAGATCGCGGTAGGGCATGGCCTGTCGCAGGCAATCGAACAGTGCCTGTTCGTGCCACTTCCTGGCTGCTCACCTCTGCGACGATCTGCTGCGCCAGCACGTCCAGCGGCGCATGGCTGATTTTCAACTCATCCAGCTCGCCGCGCTGCACGCAATCGAGCAGTGCCACACATTCGATCAGGTCGTCGCGCGAGGTGGGAAACAGCCGCCCTTTGGGCGTGCCACCCACGAAGTGCCCGGAGCGGCCGACCCGTTGCAGGAAGGCGGCGATCGAACCGGGGGAGGCGATCTGGCACACCAGGTCGACCTCGCCGATGTCGATGCCCAGCTCCAGAGAGGCCGTGGCCACCAGCACCTGCAACTCGCCAGCCTTCAGGCGTTGTTCGGCGCTGAGCCGCTGCTCGCGGGCCAGGCTGCCATGGTGCGCGGCGACGGCATCCTGGCCGAGGCGGTCGGACAGGTGCCGAGCCAGCCGCTCGGCCAGGCGCCGGGTGTTGACGAAGATCAGCGTGGTGCGGTGCGCCCGCGCAAGGTCTGCCAGGCGCTGGTAGACCGGCTCCCAGACATCGTTGGCCATGACCGCACTCAATGGCACCGGCGGCAGTTCCAACGCCAGGTCTCGCGGCCGCGCATGGCCGATGTCGACGATCCGGCATGGCCTGCCATTGCCCGCCAGCAGGTGCGCCCACGCGCTCGATGGGCTTTTTGCGTGGCCGACAGGCCAATACGCCGCAATGGCCGGCCGCTCAGGGCCTGCAACCGTTCCAGCGTCAGCGCCAGGTGAGCGCCGCGCTTGCTGGCGGCGACCGCATGAATCTCATCCACGATCACCGTGTGCACCTGGCCGAGCATGCCGCGCCCGCTGGCCGAACCCAGCAGCACGTACAGCGACTCGGGCGTGGTCGCCAGGATATGCGGCGCCTCACGGCGCATGCGTGCGCGCTCTTTCTGTGGCGTATCGCCGGTGCGCACGGCGGTGCGCAAGGCTGGCATGGGCGTGTGCAACTGATCGAGTTGCTCGGCGATGCCGGCCAGCGGGCGCTGCAGGTTGAGCTGGATGTCGTTGGACAGCGCCTTGAGCGGCGAGACGTAAACCACCAGCGTCGCCTCGGGCAACTCGCCCGCCAGCCCCTGGCGAACCAGTTCGTCGATCACCGCCATGAACGCCGTAAGGGTTTTACCCGAGCCGGTGGGCGCAGCCACCAACGTGGATTCGCCCGCCTGGATGAACGGCCAGGCGAGCGCCTGCGCCTCGGTCGGCTGGCCGAAAGCACGCGCGAACCAGGCGCCAACGGCGGGGTGCAGGCGGTCGAGTGGGGGAGCAAGCTCGGTGAGCGAATTCATGGCCTTGTTATGCGGCCAGCAGGCGATGGATGCAAGCGCGTTCGTCTGGCGCTAAGCTGCGCGCTTTGCCTGCGAGCCTCTCATGCCCAAGACCATCCATATCGCCGCAGCGCTGCTGCTGGACGCCGAAGGCCGCTCCCTGCTGGTGCGCAAACGCGGCAGTGCGATCTTCATGCAGCCGGGCGGCAAGATCGACGCCGGCGAAACCCCGCTGCAAGCCCTGGTGCGTGAGCTCGAAGAGGAGCTGTGCCTGCGCATCGACCCTGCCCAGGCACGCCCGTTGGGCCAGTTCCGTGGGCCGGGCAGCCAATGAGCCTGGCTTCGAGGTGTGCTGCGAATTGTTCGAGGTACGTACCGAGCAGGCTGTTCAGCCGGCTGCAGAAATCGAAGAAGCGCGCTGGGTGACCAGCCCCGAAGGGCTGGAGGTGGCGCCGCTGTCAGCGCGACGAATTTTCCCGCGCTTCATGCCTGCCGGGCCGCGCTGACGCCGTCGAGCGTGGCGAAAGAAGTGTCTTTGGCGGTGAGCAGAAAGTCGCGCATGAATGGCGCTTCGAGCATGTCGCTGCGCACGCCTGCGTAGAGGGTGGCGAACAGGCCTTTCTCACCTAGCCGCTTGGCGCGCACATAGCCGCGCGCGCTGTACTCGTGCAGTGCCCAGTGCGGCATCCCGCACACCCCGCGGCCGCTCGCCACCAATTGCATCATCATCACCGTCAGTTCGGCGGTGCGCACGCCGGCAGGCTCGATATCGGCCGGCTCCAGGAAGCGGGTGAAAATGTCCAGCCGCTCGCGCTCCACCGGGTAGGTGATCAGGGTTTGCTCGCGCAGGTCGTCAGGCACGATGTACGGTTTGCTCGCCAAGGGGTGCTGGTTGGCCACCGCCAGCATGGCCTCGTAGGTGAACAGCGGTACGTAGGTGATGCCGGCCAGTTCCACCGGGTCGGAGGTGACCACCAGGTCCAGGTCGCCGCGTGCCAGCGCCGGCAGCGGTGCAAAGGCAAAGCCGGAGGCCAGGTCCAGCTCCACCTCGGGCCAGGCGTCACGAAACTGGTCGATGGTCGGCATCAGCCACTGGAAGCAGCTGTGGCATTCGATGGCCATGTGCAGGCGCCCGGCGGTGCCACCGGCCAGCCGGGCCAGGTCACGCTCGGCGCCGCGCATCAGCGGCAAGGTGGCGTCGGCCAGCTGCAGCAGGCGCAGGCCGGCGCTGGTGAAACGCACGGGTTTGGTCTTGCGGATGAACAGCGGCATGCCCAGGCGTTCTTCCAGCTCCTTGAACTGGTGCGAAAGCGCCGACTGGGTGAGGTGCAAACGCTCGGCGGCCTCTACCAGGCTGTCGGATTCGCGCAGGGCGTGCAGGGTCTTGAGATGGCGGATTTCGAGCATGGGCGGTCCATGAAACAAAAAGTGGCAACATCTGAGGTATGTTGAATTTCGTTCATGATACGCGCCGCGAAGCAGCCGGGTGAAGCGCTCGCCCGCAGCCTGTGAAAAGGCTACGGGCGAGGATCGATGGGTTAAACCCCAAAGCGTGTCTGGTAGCGGTACATGAACGTGAAGTCCAGGTCCGCGCGCAGGATGCGCGGGGCGCTTTCACCCTGGCTAATTTGCCAGTTCAGGCCCAGGTGGCGCTGCTCCAGGGTTTTAAGGTGCGCCTTGTTGAAGTTGAGCAGGCGCGAGTTGCTGTGAGGGTAATGCACGTGGGCGAACCAGAGCACCGTGCCAGTCTCGCTATCGATAATGCTGAACTCATCAAGGAAGTCGGCGCCATCACCGCCACTGAGCGCTCGGCGTGGGCCGGAGCGCTCGATGCTGACCTGGTTCTGGTCCAGCAGGTAGGCCAGCTTCGACGCGCTGGGCGCCTCGGCGGCCTTGCTGAAGCGTACCCGCAGCACATGGCCCTGGCGGCGCAACTCTCCAGCGCGGTCCAGCAACTGTTGGCGCAGGGTGCTGGCGTCATCGTCATTCAGGCGGCTCAACTGGCTGGCGTAGTCATCCAGGCGGTCGGCCTCGATGTCGAGCATGCTCTGCAGGTCGGCGCCGGTAATCGAAGACGCCCCACTGGCACGCTCGGCGCGTGGCACTGCGTCGTGGGCCTGTTCCAGCGCCGAGCGGGCGTTGCTGCGCACCTGCGCTGCGTTGACCGGCGCGGCCATTGCTCGGGCCGGTTCAGGCGCCGGCTCGCTCAGGCGGTAGCGACCGTCGTGCAGTGCTGGACTCCAGCGTTCCTCAGCGCCGCCGAGCCGGGTCACCACCAGTGCCTCGCCTTCTCTTCGGCCCAGATACCATTGGCCCTGATCGTCCTGGAACGGCCGCAGCGGATGTTGGCCGGCCTGGCGACCTGATGATGGTGCCGGTGGATAGGCCGGGCTGACGCTACGACGCTGTTTGATCGCGCGGATCATCACGAGCAGGCGTTCGTGAATGCGTGCATCGATCATCTCCGGGTGCACGGCGGCAATCCCGTTGAGTGTGGCCTTGAAGGTATCGAGGCGTGCATGCAGGTCGTGGATCACCGATGCTCGCTGTTCCTTGCTCAACGAGCTGGTACGCAGGGAAACATCGATGTCCAGGGCGCGGTGCACCACGTCCACCGAGCGTTGGTAGTTGTCGACCACACGCACCCACTCCGGTGTCTGGCCATTGCGCATGAACAGCCGAGTCAGCGCATCGAAACGCAGGCCTTCACCGCGCTCGAAGCTCCAGAGCGACAGGGCCTGGTCGATGCTTTCGTAAGTGGAGGGGGTGGGCCCGCCCAGTACCCGGATGTGCTGTGGTGTGACCGTAGGGCGCGCTTCGCGGGCAGCATCGAGCGCTTTGACCAGTTCGTCCGCCTCCACCAGCACGTGCGCATTCAAGGGGCGTAGCAGCGCCTGGCTGTCGAGGAAATCGCCGAGGGCGGAAATCAGTTCGTCCTCATTGGGGGCTGCGTCGATCACCTGCTGCAGGCGACGCCGGAGCTGTTCGCTGGCGAGCTGGGCTTGCTCCAGTGCCTGATCGGCGGCGCGATAGCGTGCCATGCACAGTGTGCGTTGCTGCCACTTGCAGATGAACCTGAAATGGGCGCAGCCAGCGACGGTTTTTTCCGGATGGGCAAACAACTGGGTGCGTTGGCGGTGCGTCATTTCCTGCAAGGCTGCCCGTAGCTCGTCGTAGAGGGTTTCCTGGTGTTTCGAGCACCGCCAGGGTGGCATGGAACTCCGAGAGAGTGAGCTCACCACTGTGAGCTTTGCGCATGATAGGGGTGACGTCCTCGGAGATCCGCGCAACCTGCTCGGTCAACCGGCTCAGACGCTGTTGGCGAGTTTCGATCTGCAACAGCACCCGTTGTGGCAAATAGCGTCTCAACCAGAGCGGAACGCGGCCGTGGGCCGCATCGGCTGCACGCTGCAGCACGTTTCCTCCACCTTGGCCACCATGCTGTATCAGCCGGCCGAACAGATTGCCGGTGAGTTTCCCAGGTACCTTCAGGACCAAGCGCTACGGGTTGTTCGGCGAACGCCCTGCCTGGCCTGCGCAGGCGCCAGGTATGCATCGCGGTGTCCCACTGCACCTGATAAGCCTGGCCGTTGCGCAGGATCCAGTGATTGCCCTGGTCCTGATACACCCCCTTGAAGCGGTTCTCGGTGCCCACCGCCAGGCCCTCGAGGTTGTGCTCGACCGCGTAGCCTTCGAAAGGGCGATCCAGACGTAACCGCTGGGCCGCCAGGCGTTGCTGGCTGGCGCTGGTGATATGGCCGGGGCGGCTGGCACGGGCCACCGCGCGATTTGCTGCCGGGGACAACGCCGCCCCCGTAGGCAACAGGTCCAACGCTGCGCCGAGCAGCGCCATCAACGCCATCTGGACTTCCAGCAGGCCATCGTGGCTTGTGCCTCGTTCGAAATGGCGTGCGCCCTTGTACAGGCCGTACAAGCCCTCGCCGATACCAATCAGGGTTCCGACACCCGGCAAAAAGCCCAGCGCGATCTGGATACCATCGACCACCTGCTGGCGTGACAACTGGTTGTGCAGGCCCAGCAGATCGCCATTGCTGCGGGCTGTCTGGCGGTGGGTTCGCAGGTACGCACCGGCACGCTCGTTAAGCAGTTGTTGCGCCATCGACCGCTCCCCGGGCCAGGTGGTCTGGCTCTGGAACAGGCGGTAGAAGCCGTTCTGCAAGGCCTGATCGATGCGCGCTGCGAGCCATTTGGGATCGCCTTCGATTGCGCGGCTGGCGATGTAGTCTCGGATAGCTGGCTTCAGGCACAGGCCAGCCAGGTGCTCGAGGGCCTCGGCTACCGTGGCATGTTGGGACAGGATGGCTTCGGGCGCCTGTGGCAGGTACAGCAGCACACAGGGGCGTGCAGTGTCGACGATCAACAGCGCGCTTTCTATCTGGGCACCGCTGACGTAAAGGTCCTGGTCGAATACCGTCAAACCCACTGGCTGCAAACGTACCGTACCCCACTGATCAGGGCTGTGCGCCTGAACGGCGAGCTCCAGCATGGCTTGGGCCTGCGTATCGATAAGGCCCAGCAAGCCGGCCAGGCGGGCCTGCAGCGCAAGTGCGGTCTCGAACGGCCGTCGCAGCAATGCCCGGCGTTGATGGTTGTGTTCGATTGCGGGAAAGAAGTAGCCGGTGAGGACCGATTCATAGGCTTGGGCCAGGTCCAGCGCCGTTGCAGTGGCTTTCAACCACTGGCTGTCGATGCCGGTGCGTAAGCGTGCCGCGGTAGTCGCCACGTCGCTCTCGACCTGCACAGCCAGAAAATCCAGGCGCCGGTCCAGCTCGCTGTCCACCGAAGGGTCGATGTTGTGCAACAGAAACTGCTCGAGCGAAATGAGCTCGCGCTCCACGCTCGGTACCGTCTCGAAAACCGGCACTTGCCGTGGGTCGCCCGAATGCGGCAGTGCCCGCTGTTCCAGTTGCGCCGGCAGGTCGAGCGTTACCTGGCAGTAGCCCTCGGCGCCGAAATCGTCCCGCAGCCGTTGAGCGACCTGTTTCTGTAGCCAGCTCTGGCGTGAGGGCAGGTGCGCTTGTTGATGTACCCGAGCTTCCTCATGGGCCTGGCAATGCTCTGCCAGGTCGCTGACCAGCCTTCGGCGCTGCTCCTCGTCCAGCTGTCGGAGCCAGCCCAGGTCCAGGTTACCGATCGCCAACAGTTGCTGCCCGGCCAGCACCTGCGATAGCGCGTGATCGCGTGGCCAGTGAGGGGGCGGCGTCAATGCCTCCAGTAGCTCCAGGCGTATCTCGTCAAGCGGCAGCGCGGGGTCGGCGGCAGCTACCCCGGTGTTCAGTGAGGCCAGCAGGGCAGAAGTGAATGCTTGATCCGTAGCAGAGCGCGCTGTGATCTGTTGCGAGGGTTCCATGCCCAGCAGCAACTGAACATGCGCGCAGGCCTCTGCTGGCGAGCCATAGCGTTTCAGGCCACCGGGCAACCGATGCCACGCCAGCAGCGTTATCGCAGGCTGGCCCTGCTCGGCCAGTGCCGAGTGTTCGGTCAGCAGTACCACACCAGGAGCAAGTGCTCGGTCTCGGTCATCACCAATTCAGCCAGGCGGTACCTGGGCAGGATCGCTTCACCCTTGAGCAGTTGGCTGGTCACGCTGATCACCAGCTTCATTTCTTCATCGTTCAGTACGCCCAATGCGGCCTGTATACGGGTTTCAAGTGCGAGTACCTGCAGGTTGAGTTCAGTGAGCTGCTCGAGCTCGGCGGCTGTGTAGTGATGATCAGGAGCCAGTGCTCCGAGCAATGCCCAAGCTAGAGTCAGGCTGTTCTGGCGGATTTTTTCGGCGTCCAGGCAATGGCCGAGCAGTTGCTCGAAGGTGTCGCTGGAGTTGACCAGGCACGCCAGGGCCAGCGCTTTCTGGGCGCTGGCTTCGGCAAGGGAAGGTTCATGGTGTTCGAAGGTGGTGGTGCTGTCGAAAGCGTCTGGCGAGAGGGTATCGGGGTTCAGTTCGCTCATGTTCACGGCCCTGTGGTGGCAAGAGCGCGTATTGAAGCGCGCACTGTGCAATCTCAAGGCTGTATGATAGTTATCCGTTGAGCCCGTACTTCTTCACTTTGTCGAACAGTGTGGTCTTGGCCATGCCCAGTTCCTGGCTGGCCTGGCTCAGGTTGCCGCCCGTGCGTGCCAGGGCATCGGTGAGCAGGTTGCGCTCGAAGGCTTCCACGGCTTCGGAAAAGCTCAGGCCCTGGCTCAGCCCGCTGCCCTGCTTGAACGCCGGCAGGCTCAGGGCGAAGCGTTCGGCCACGTTGCGCAGTTCGCGCACGTTGCCCGGCCAGTCGTGGCTCATCAGCTTGGAGACGGTATGACTGTCCAGCTCGGGGCGGGGCGGTCAAACCGAAGCGCCGCCTGCTGCAGGAAGTACTCGAACAGCTGGAGGATATCTTCACGGCGCTCACGCAGCGGCGGCAGTTCCAGAGTGACGACGTTCAGGCGGTAGTAGAAGTCGCTGCGAAACCCGCCTTCACGGCCCAGCGCGTCGAGATCGGCCTTGGTGGCAGCGATCACCCGGCAGTCGACTTCCACCGGCTGGTTCGAGCCCAGCCGTTCGACCTGGCGCTCCTGCAGCACGCGCAGCATCTTGATCTGCAGGCTCAGCGGCATGCTCTCGACTTCATCGAGAAACAGGGTGCCGCCGTTGGCATGTTCCACCTTGCCGATGCGGCGTTTGCCGGCACCGGTGAAGGCGTTGGCTTCATGGCCGAAGATTTCGCTCTCGAACAGGCTTTCAGGCAGGCCGCCACAGTTGAGCGCCACGAAGGGCTGATGCTGGCGCCTGCTGAAGTCATGCAGGCAGCGGGCGATCAGCTCCTTGCCGGTGCCGGTCTCGCCTTCGATCAGCACGTTGGCGGCAGTGTCGGCCACGTTGGCGATCAGCTCCCGCACCGCCTGCATGGCAGGCGAGCGGCCAATGATGCGTTGCTCCAGTGCGCCGCGGCCGGCCAGTTGTTTTTCCAGGTGGTGCACTTCGCGCGCCAGGCCGCGGTGCTCGAGGGCGCGGCGTACCACGTCCACCAGCCGTTCCGGGGAGAACGGCTTTTCCATGAAGTCGTAGGCGCCCTGGCGCATCGCACCTACAGCCATGGAAATGTCGCCGTGGCCAGTGATCAGCACCACCGGCAGGCTGGGGTCACGGGCTCTGAGCTCGGCCAGCAAGGCCATGCCGTCCATGCCCGGCAGGCGAATGTCGCTGACCACGATCCCGGCAAAGTCGTTGCCCACCCGTGCCAGCGCCTGCTCGGCGCTGCTCACCCCTCGCAGTCGATGTCCTCCAGCGCCAGTGCCTGCTGGCAGCCCAGCAGCACATGGGGATCATCCTCGACGATCAGAACGCTCAAGGGGGTATTCATGTCGAGGGGCTCGCAAGGCTGGGGGTGGGCAACAAGGGGAGGCGAAGCAGGAAGGTGGCGCCGGGGCCCTCGTCAGCGGCCAGGGCCAGCTCGCCGCCGGCGGCTGCAGCCAGGCTGGCCGAGAGTGTCAGGCCCAGCCCCAGGCCCTGTTCACCAGGCTTGGTGGTGAAGAAGGGTTCGAACAGGTGCTGGCGGGCAGCATCGTCGATGCCGTGGCCGTTGTCCTGCACCCGCAGGCAGTAATGCTCGCCCAGCACCTGGCCTCGCAGCGTGAGCCGCGGCGCATCCATGCCTGCCATGGCGTCCAGGGCATTGCCGATCAGGTTGCCCAACACTTGTTCCAGGCGGGTCTGGTCTATTCCGACGCGCGCATCCGCCGCCTGCCGGTCCACCTGCACGCCTGCGAGGCGGCTATCGAGAACCTGCAGTGCGGCATCCAGCGCGCTGCCAATATTGGCCTGGCCGTGGTCGTCGCCACGCCGTGCGAAAGCGCGCAGGCTGGCGGTGATGCGGCCCATGCGGTCTACCAGGTCGTTGATGGTGCGCAGGTTGGTGCTGGCCACGTCCAGCGCGCCTCGTTCGAGAAACCGAACGGTGTTGCCGGAGAGCGTGCGCAGCGCGGCCAGCGGCTGGTTCAGCTCGTGGGCAATGCTGGTGGACATCTGCCCAATGGCGGCCAGTTTGCCGGCGCGCACCAGTTCATCCTGCGCCTGGCGCAGGGTTTCTTCGGCGTGGCGCCGCTCGCGAATCTGCGCCCGCAGGCGTTCGTTGCTGGCGCGCAGGTCGGCGGTACGCTCGGCGATGCGTTTTTCCAGCAGGTTGTTGGCCTCTTCGAGCGCTTCTCGAGCGGCCAGGCGGGTAGCGAGGACCTTGCGCCGCTCTTTCCAGGCGATCAGCAAAAAGGCCAGCAGGGCGAAGGCCACGCCCACCAGCGCACCGAGGATCATCGCCTCATGACGCTGTTCGCGCAGCGGCGTGAGCAGCGTGAAGCGCCAGTGGGTATCAGGGAGTAGGCGGCTTTGTGCCAGATAGGTGATGGTGCTGGCATTGCCGTTGTCATCGGTTTGCACCAGCGACAGCCGCTCCAGGTCCTGGGCCAGCGTTTCGCGGTCTACCGGCTCCAGCTCGGTCAGGCGATACCAGTAGTATTGCAGGCTGCGCGCCAGGCGCTCGAGGATCACTTCGTTGAGCGGGTAGATCGACTTGAGGCGCCGCGCCGGGTCGCTGGAGAGGATGATGATCCCGTTTTCGTCGCTGACGAAGGCTTCCAGGCGCGCGCGCTTCCAGCGTTCTTCCATTGCCTCCAGGCGTACCTTGATCACGGCCACGCCGATGATCCTGCCGTGATCTTCCAGGCCATGGGCCAGATGATAGCCAGGCTCGCCGTTGGTGGTGCCGATGCCGTAGTAGCGGCCGGTCTGGCCGCGGATGGCATCCTTGAAATAAGGGCGGAACGATAGGTCCTCGCCGAGGAAACTGTCGGTGTCGCGCCAGTTGCTGGTGGCCTGCACGCGGCCGGTGGGGTCGAGCACATAGATGACCCGTGCCCCGCTGCGCCGCTGCAGGCCTTCGAGGTAGGTGTTCACCGCGCCACGCCGGCCGCCGTCGGGCCAGGCCAGCAGGTCGGAGACCCCCGTTTCCAGCTCCAGCACGCTGGGCAGGTAACGGTACTGGTTCAGCTCGATTTCGAGCGCCCGTGCATTGAGCTCCATCTGCCGCGCGCCGGCTTCGCTGAGCGAGCGCAGGCCGTACTGATCGCTGATCCAGTAGCCCAGCACGCCCAGGGCGCTGGTGACCAGCACGATCAATGGCAACATCAGCAAATGGCGGTGGGAACGTGGGAGCACGAGAAAGGTGGAGGGCCGTTCAGGAGTAGGGCGCCATTTCATCACAGCGCCCTGCCGCTGCCCAGCGCCGAGCACCTGGCCACGCGCAGCGGCGTGGCCAGGGCGGGCAGGGCGCGGCGGCCGATCAATGCTGCAGGATCCGCGACAGGAAGTGGCGGGCACGTTCCGAGCGCGCTTCGATATCACCGAAGAACTCGTCCTTGGCGCAATCCTCGACGATCTGCCCCTGGTCCATGAAGATCACCCGGTCGGCCACCTTGCGTGCAAAGCCCATTTCGTGGGTTACGCACATCATGGTCATGCCTTCCTGAGCCAGCTGCACCATCACATCGAGCACTTCATTGACCATTTCCGGGTCGAGTGCCGAGGTGGGTTCGTCGAACAGCATGACGATCGGGTCCATCGCCAATGCCCGAGCAATCGCCACACGCTGTTGCTGGCCGCCGGAAAGCTGGCCGGGGAACTTGTGCGCGTGGGCTTTGAGGCCAACGCGGTCGAGCAGCTTCAGGCCCTTTTCGGTCGCTTCCTCTTTGCTGCGGCCGAGCACCTTGATCTGCGCGATGGTGAGGTTTTCGGTGATCGACAGGTGCGGGAACAGCTCGAAATGCTGAAACACCATGCCCACCCGCGAGCGCAGCTTGGGCAGGTCGGTCTTGGCTGCGCCCACCGACGTGCCGTCGACCACGATGTCGCCCTTCTGGAAGGGCTCAAGCGCGTTGACGCACTTGATCAGCGTGGACTTGCCCGACCCGGACGGGCCGCACACCACCACCACTTCACCCTTCTTGACTTCGGTGCTGCAGTCGGTGAGCACCTGGAAGTTGCCATACCACTTGGAGATGTTCTTGATGGAAATCATACGGCCAACCTTTTCTGCAGGCGCTTGACCAGTACCGAGGCACCGAAGCTGATGAGGAAGTACACGACACCGGCGAAGATCAGGAACTCATTGGCCTGGCCGACGATGTCGCCGCTGGAACGCGCGGAGTTGAGGAAGTCCACCAGGCCCACGGTGTAGACCAGCGAGGTGTCCTGGAACAGGATGATGCTCTGCTGCAGCAACAGCGGGGTCATCTTGCGAAACGCCTGGGGCAGGATGATCAGCCGCATCATCTGGCCGTAGCGCATGCCCAGCGCCTGCGCGGCGCCCATCTGGCCCTTGGGAATGGCCTGCACGCCGGCGCGCACGATTTCGCAGAAGTACGCCGCCTCGAACATCATGAACGCCACCACGCACGAGGTGAACGCACCGATGGGCGTATTGGTGCCGGTGATCCAGCCGATCACGAAAGGCACCGCCAGGTAGAACCAGGTGATGACCAGCAGCAGCGGGATGGAGCGGAAGTAGTTGACGTAGAAGCCGGCCACTTTCGACAGTAGCGGGTTATGTGACAGCCGCATCAGCGCCAGCAGGGTGCCGAGGGTGATACCGCCCGCCACGCCCAGTGCCATGATCTTGAGCGTCATGACCAGGCCATTCCACAGCGCAGGCAGCGCCGGGACGATTCCGGAGAAGTCCATTATTTACCCCCCGTGGAGATCATGCCGGGCACCAGGGCGCGTTTTTCGACCAGGCGCATCAGCAACATCAGGCTCATGTTCAAGGTGAAGTAGATCAAGGTGGCCAGGGTGAATGCCTCGAACAATCGCGCCGAGAACTCGGCGGTCTGCTTGGTCTGCGCCAGCAGCTCCATCAAACCGATCAGCGAGGCCACCGAGGAGTTCTTGAACACGTTCAGGAATTCGGAGGTGAGCGGCGGGATGATGATGCGAAACGCTTGAGGCAGCAGCACGATCCTGTAGATCTGGCTGGTGGTAAAGCCCATGGCGCGGGCGGCAGCAGCCTGGCCGCGGGGCAGCGACTCGATACCGGTGCGCACTTGCTCGCACACCCGCGCGGCAGTGAACAGCCCCAGGCAGATCATCACGCTGATGAACGCCGAGGTGGTGGGGTTGAGGTCTTGCTTGAACCATTCCTGCGCGCCTTCAGGCAACAGGTCGGGGACAAGGAAGTACCAGATGAACAGCTGCACCAGTAGCGGGACATTACGAAACAATTCGACGTATGCAGTACCGATGGCGCGCAGCCAGCGGTTGGGGACGGTGCGCAGCACGCCGAGCACGGTGCCGAGCGCCAGGGCGACGACCCAGGCGCTGAGCGCAATGGCGATGGTCCAGCCCAGGCCCGAGATGTACCAGTCCAGGTAAATCTCGTCGCCTACGCCGGTGGAGTCGAAGAATACGCCCCAATTCCAGGAATAGTGCATGGTAGTGGCCTACACGAAAGGGGTGACCGAAAGAGCCTGGCCGCCGCGCAGGCGGCCAGGTGCAAGGCTTACGACTGTTTGTCGGGCGCCGGCTTGTCGGTCGGGTTGGCGATCAGGGCCTTGAGCTTGTCGCTCATCGGGAACTGCAGGTTCAGGTTCTTCGGCGGCACAGGCTGCTCGAACCACTTGTTATAGATGCCGTTGATGTCGCCGGACTTGTAAGTCGCGGTGATGGCGTCGTCGACCACTTTCTTGAAGGCCTCGTCGCCCTTGCGCACCATGCAGCCGTAGATTTCATAGGATTGCGGGGTGCCGGTCACTTCCCAATCAGTGGGCTTCTTGGCCTTGGCCATTTCGCCGGCCAGCAGCACGTCGTCCATCATGAAGGCCACGGCGCGGCCGGTTTCGAGCATCTGGAAGGCTTCACCGTGGTCCTTGGCGGAAATCACGTTCATGCCCATCTGCTTGTCGGCGTTCATGGCCTTGAGCAGGCGCTCGGAAGTGGTACCGGCGGTGGTTACCACGTTCTTGCCCTTGAGGTCGGCGAAATCCTTGTAGGCGCTGTCTTTCTTCGACAGCAGGCGGGTGCCGACTTCGAAGATACCTACCGAAAAGTCGACCTGCTGGCCGCGCTCTGCGTTGTTGGTGGTGGAGCCGCATTCCAGGTCGACGGTGCCGTTCTGCACCAGCGGGATACGGGTCTGGGAGGTCACCAGGTTGTACTTGACCTCGAGATTGGGCATGTCCAGTTGCTTCTTCAGCGCATCGACGACCTTGAGTTGCAGGTCGTGCGAGTAGCCGATCGGTTTGCCGGAGGCATCAGCGATATAGGAGAAGGGGATGGAGGAGTCACGGTGGCCGAGGGTGATGGAGCCGGAATCCTTGATCTTCTTCAAGGTGCCGGTCAGTTCCTCTGCCTGGGCGCCAGTGCTGCACAGGGCGGCGAACAGGGAAAGGCTCAACAGGGTCGGGGCGATACGCATGCTTTGTATCCTCGAGGTTTGTTCTTTTTAGTACGCCAGAGTTGGCTGACGAGAACAGAGCATGACGCGTGCCAGCTTCTGGAAACGCTCAAGGCCCCGGTTTTCGGGGCCTCGAACGCAGGGCTGGCGGCTGGCCATCCGGGATCCCGGATGTGCCACCGAAGTGCTGTTCGGAATTCCGACTATCGCGAACCCAGTGCACCGAAGACTTTCTTGGCAAGGCCGCTGGCCGCTGCCGCGGGGTTCTTGCGAATCGACTCCTCCTGCTGGGCGATCATCGTGAACAGCCCATCGAGGGCCTTTTCAGTGACATAGCCTTCGACGGTGTTGGTCTTGCTGTTGAGCAGCCCCAGGGTGCTGGCCTGGCCCGCGACACCGTTGAATTTCTGTGCCAGCCCGATCTTGTCGGTGTTGGCCTTGACGATGGGCAGGAACTTGGCGCGGATTTCCTCGCGGCTGCTCTTGTTCAGGTACTGGGTGGCCGAATCCTGGCCGCCCTGAAGGATGCCCTTGGCGTCGGTGACGGTCATGTTCTTCACCGAGTTCACCAGAATCGCCTGAGCTTGCGGCACTGCGGCCTCGGCAGCGGCGTTCATGCCGTTCTCCAGGTCCTGGACTTGCGAGCCCATGCCCAACGCGCCCATGAGTTTGTTGGCTTTCTCAAGCTTGGCGGGCAACTGGATGCGCACCTGCGGGTTGTTGTTGAAACCGCCAGGGGTGCCAAGCTGCTTGACCGCCACTTGTGCGCCTTGCGCCAGCGCGTCCTTCAGGCCGCCGGTGGCATCGGATTGCGACAGGTCGTTCAGCGACAGCGCCAGTGCGTTGGCCGAGAGCAGCACACCCGCGCACAGGGTGGCCAAGGGGGCGAAGCGACGGAGCATGGGAGTGTCCTTGTGTCAGTGAATGATCGGTGCGCCAGTATGCACAGGTTCCAGGCGGATGCGCAGCGGTGAAGGGTCCTGGCCATCGAGGGTCACGCTGTGCTGTTCGGAGTTGATCCACAGCAGCTTGCCGTCCGCTTCGATCCGCGCGCTCACCGCGTAACGGTGGCCAGCCTTGAGCTGGTTGGGGTTGTAGGTGAGGCTGAAGGGCAGCGGCACCTGGCGGCCCTCGGTGGGGCCGCTTGCTTGCCGAGCTCAACGGCCGGGGCGTCGGCCAGGGAAACATCCTGCAGGCTCACGCTGAGCACTGCCTCTGGCGGCAACGCGATGCGTTGCAGGTAATACACCTCGCCGGCCAGTGTCGCTTTGGGTCGTGGAACCTGTGTGCAGGCCCCTAATACGAGCAAGGGCAGGCACAGCGGCGAAGGGCGAATACGCATGTTCAGGGCTCCTATCAAAAGGCCGGAAGGCTAGCGCCACGGATGGGCGGTGCAACCTGCGCGCGGTTATTCGAGAGTTTTCCGAAAGTGCCCGGGCATAGGTTCATACCGCAGGCGCCTCCGGTTGCAGTGCCACCTGGCGGATCGACAGGCGCAGCTCGGCCGACAGCACGCGCTTGGCTGCGCCTTCAGCCAGCTCGCCCAGCCGCGCCTGGTAACCCAGGCGGCCCTGGTCATCGGTGAACACCACGCCCACCGCCTGCAACGTCTCGATGAAGTGGCGGAACAGGGTCTTGTCGAAGAACTCCGGCGCGTTGAGCCCGTGCAGCATCGACAACCGCCTGGCCATCACCGTGCACAGCTCCTCCAGCGATTCGGCGGTGAGCTGGTGCTGGCCGGCATTGAGCAGCAGGGCGATCGCCATATAAAAGCGCTGCAACGTCTGGGTGATGCCGCGCGCCAGCAGCGTCAGCAGCACGAACTCCCTGGAGCTGGGCGCTGCGCGCACGTAGGCGTCGCCGTCCAGGCGCAGCAGCCCTTGCTCGACGAAGGCGGCCAGCCACTGGTCGAGCACGGTGTCGAGCTCCTCCACGGGCCAGCGAATGAAAAGCTCCGCCTGAAGGAAAGGGTAAAGCGCGCGGGTGAAGCGCTGCATCTGTTCACGGGTCATCCGCGACGCACTGAGGAAGAAGCTGGCGAGCAACGCCGGCAGTGCGAAGGCATGGAGGATGTTGTTGCGGTAATAGGTCATCAATACGGCATTGGGTTCATCCAGATAGAGAATGCGCCCCAGCCGATCATGCTGCTCGGCCAGCAGCCCCATGCCACGCACGTGCTCGATCAGTGCCTTGCCATCGCCCTCGGGCAACGTGGTGAACGGGGAATACGGCACCGCCCGTTGCAGTGCCAGGAACAGGTTCAGCGCCCCTTCCAGTGCGACCTCGTCCAGTGCCTGGCGGCTGCTGGAGAGCAACGCCAGCGCCACCAGGTTGACCGGGTTGATGGCCACCGCCTCGTTGATGCTGCGCGCCACCTGGTCACCGAGCTGGCGGGTGACCGGATGCAGCCACTGTGGGCGTTCACCCTCGGCCTGGGCCTGCTGCTGCCAGCCAGGTTGGTTGACGTCGAGGAACTGGCCCAGGCGAATCGGTTCGCCGAAATTGACCGCGACCTCACCGAAGCGCTGCTTCAGCGCGCCGATTACCTTGAAAATGTCGAACACCGATTCTTTCTTCTTGCTCGCCCCACGGAGTTCACCCAGGTAGGTGCGGCCCTCCAGCACCCGCTCATAGCCGATGTACACCGGCACCAGCACCACGGGTGTGCGCGAAGAGCGCAAATAGCTGCGCAAGGTGATCGAGAGCATGCCGGGCTTGGGCCGCAGCATGCGCCCGGTACGTGAGCGGCCGCCCTCGACGAAATACTCCACCGGAAAGCCACGCGTGTGCAGGGTATGCAGGTATTCGTTGAACACCGCTGCGTAGAGCGGATTGCCCTTGAAGGTGCGGCGCATGAAGAAGGCCCCGCCGCGGCGCAGCAGGCTGCCGATCACGGGCATGTTCAGGTTGATGCCGGCAGCGATGTGGGGCGGCGTCAGGCCATTTCGGAACAGCAGGTAGGACAGCAGCAGGTAATCGATGTGGCTGCGGTGGCAGGGCACATAGATCACTTCATGGCCGGGGGCGATGGCCTTGACCTGATCGATGTGGCCGACCTTGATGCCGTCGTAGATCTTGTGCCAGAACCAGCTGAGCACCACCTCCAGAAAGCGAATGGCGGTGTAGGTGTAGTCCGAAGCGATCTCGTTGCCGTAGCGCAGGGCGAGTTTCTCTGCCTTTTCCTGGGTGATGTGGCTGGCCTGCATCTGCTCGGTGATGGCTTCGCGCACCTGCGGGGCGTGTACCAGGCCTTTGACCAGGTGCCGGCGGTGGGAGATGTCAGGGCCGATCACGGCGGCCTTTTGCTGGCGGAAATGCACTCGCAGCAGGCGCTGGGCACGGCGCGTGGTGCGCTCCTGCGTATGGTTGTTGTCCATCAACTGGCGCAGGCGCAGCGGCGGGGCGAACTGCACGCGGGTTTTGCGGCCCAGGATCATGATGGTCACTAACCGGCGCAGGCGCCCGGTGACGGCCCAACTGTCGGCGAACAGCAGCTTCCATGCACTGTTTTCACTGGCAGGCGACAGGCCCCAGAACACGCTCACCGGCACGATCTGCGCATCGACGCTCGCATCTTCGGCCGCCAGCGCGACGAGCCTGCGCAGAGTAGGCGGTGCGCCGCGCTTGTCGTGGCGGCCGAGCCAGTCCGGGTCGGGCGTGAGGTAGAGAAACGCCGCCGGCTCCAGCACAGAGTCCAGCGCCACCGGCCACACCGGGCGCGGCAGCCCTGCCTTGGCGCATTCCCGATCCACCACCGCCAGGTCACTCAGTGCCGGCGACTGCAGCACGTAGAACGCAGGGGTGCTGCGGTCGAGATTCTCACCGTACGACGGCGGATTGATGGTTTCCGAGCGCACCCACAGGTAGAGGGTGCGGCGAAGCAGGCTGAACACCAGCCGGCGAAGGGGGAGAGGGTCATGTGCTGTGGAGGTCCTTGAATACCCGCGCATTGTGCCAGAAGCGCAGCAAAAAGCTGTGGGCCTCAAGCGAGAGAGCGGCCGAGCGGGGCTGGCGGCAGTCATGCGTTGGATAATCGAACGGTGCTTTAGTGCACATGGGCTGCAAGGCAGCCGGGAGGGGAAGCGGCAGATGCCGCCCGAGCACAGGCATGCTCGGGCGGGCGTGGTACTCAGCGCATGCCGGGCAGGCGGGCTTCGCTGCGAACCTCGGTCTTGGCCACTGCCTCAGGCGGCAGCACCACGCGTGCCTTGGGCAGCAACTCACCCATGTTGGCCAGTACACGGTACATCGAGTATTCCTCGGTGTAGCGCACTTCCACGAAGCGGCGGTTGGCGTTGTACAGCTCGTTTTCGCTGTCCAGTACATCGAGCAGCGTGCGCTGGCCCAGGCCGAACTGGTCCTGGTAGGCAGAGCGTACGCGGGTGCTGGTCTGGGCGTATTCGCGGGCAACCGGGGTCTGGATGCGGGCGTTTTCCATTGCGTGCCAGGCCAGCGACATATTCTCGTTGAGCGTACGCAGGGCGTTGTTGCGGATGTCCATCGCCTGGTTGATGCGGTGCGCGTCGCCTTGCAGGCGGGCCTTGTCGGAACCACCGCGGAACAGGTTGTAGCTGACCGCTACGCCTGCACGCCAGTTGTTGTAGTGGCCTTCTTCACCGGAGATGTTGTTGTTCGCGCCCACTGCCATCTCGGCATCTACACGCGGGTAGAACTGCGATTTGGCACCTTCATACTGCTGCTCGGCCGATTGCACGTCGGCCTGGGCAGATTTGAGGTACGGATTGTTTTCCTGCATGGCCTGGCGAGCCTGCTCAAGGCCAGGCGGCAGTTCACCGATGATGGAGGTCGGCTCTTCAAGCTGGTCGGGCATCTGGCCAACGGCGCTGTAGAAGTTGGACTCGGCGTCGGCCAGGTCGACCATGGCGGTCTGATAGTTGTTCTGCGCCAGGGCGACGCGGGCACGGGACTGGTCGCTGTCGGCACTGCTGCCGACGCCGCGCTCGGTGCGCAGGCCGATCTGGTCGTTCACACGCTGGTGCGCTTGCAGGTTATTGCGCGCCAGTGCCACTTCTTCGCGGCGCTGCAGTACTTGCAGGTACACCTCGACTGCACGCAGCGCCAGGTCCTGGGCCACGCCCTGCACGTAATAGGCACGCGAGGTCGAAACCGACTCGGTACGTGCTACTTCTCGCGAGGTGTTGGAGCCGTCGAACAGCATCTGGCGCAGGCGCAGTTCCGACTGGGTGTAGTTCAAGGTTTCCTTGTTGTGGTTACCTTGCGCGCGCGTAGTAGGCGTGTCGGAGCGCTCACGCCCCCAGCCACCGACCAGGTCCACGCTCGGGAAGTAGGCACCGCGGGCGACTTTGGCGTCTTCATCCGCAGCGAGGCGCGCGTTGATGTTCGATTGCAGCTCAGGATGGTTGTCGACCGTGGCCTGAATGGCTTGTTGAAGGGTCATTGCATGCAGTGAGCCGGCGCTCATGGCCAAAAGAACGGCGCTGCAGAGCGGAGTCAAAACGCGCATCGGGTACTTCTCCCTGTAGTGTGATGTGTTGCATCGCCAATCATTTGACGTTTTAGCTGGATCGTCTGGTTGGCGATCCTAACATCAGTTGTTAGCAACGTTTTCTGAACTTCTAAGATCGTTTTTTCATAGCCTATATGACAAAAAAAACTTAGGGAATCGCCAGTCATACCCTTCATTCTGATGTCCGATGTATCGCCCAAGGCTAAGCCTGGGCTGTGAATCTGCAACTTTTCAAAAAGTTCAATGTTTTTTTCGGCTCTGCACGGGGCCGCTGTAACGCACGGATCAGCGTTTCAGGATGGGGTGACAAAATATTGGCGGTTGATTGCCGCCGCCCCTGCCTGTAACACGGAAGCTTCGCCGAACTTGAATGTCTGAACGTTCATTCGCTGTGGTTCTGCATCAACGAAGCCTTCAGGATAGCCTAGTGCTACTACGCTGAGTACCTCCGCGTGTCTGTTAACAGCTCCTGTGCCGTAGCCCGATGCCATAGATGGCAATTGGAGGAGTGGGCATGGCAAGTTTGATCGGTGTTGTCAGCAAGGTAGTGGGCCAGGTATTTGCGGTGGGCCCTGGTGGCAACCGTCGCTTGTTGGTCGAAGGCGACCGCGTCTATGCAGGTGAAACCCTGGACACCGGCATTGGCGGCGCTGTGGCCGTGCACATGCAGAACGGTAGCGAACTGACCCTCGGCCGCGGCAGCAGCCTGGAGCTGACCCCGCAGTTGCTGGCTGGTGAGGCTCCCGTGCTGCAGGTGCAGGACGCCGACCCCTCCAATACCCAGTTGACCGATGTCGAGCGCTTGCAGCAGGCGATCGCTGCGGGCGACGACCCGACGCTGAACGCCGAACCCACCGCCGCAGGCCCCAACAGCCCTGCTGCCACTTTGAATGGGCCTGCAGGCAGCCTGGGCGGCGGCCATTCGTTCGTATTGCTCGAAGCGGTCGGTGGCTCCGTGACCCCTGTTATCGGCTTTCCGACCGAGGGCCTGGTGGTCAACCCTGAGTTCCCACAGCCCGTGGTCGGCGACCTCAACGTGAACCAGGCGGCGCCTGGCACTACGACCCCGCCTGTCACTCCTCCGGTTACTCCGCCGGTCAACAACCCTGTGATCATTGGCGACCTGGATAACAACGGCCCAGAGCACACCGTCTACGAAGCCAACCTGAGCAACGGCACCGATCCTAATGCCGATGCCCTGACCAAACGTGGCAGCTTCACGGTCGACGCCAAGGATGGCTTGGCGTCGCTCACCATCGATGGCGTGCAGGTGATTGCCAATAACACACTGGTCGGCACCAGCATTGTCGGGCAGGACGGCAACACGCTGACCATCACCGGTTATGACGCCAGCACCCAGACCATCAGTTACAGCTACACCCTAAGCCAGGCGCAGACCAACACTGGCAAAGCGGGCGAGGCGCTTTACGAAGACTTCAAAGTGGTCGCCACTGACCCGCAAGGCGACAGTGATACCGCCTGGCTGAACGTGAAGATCGTCGACGATGCCCCAATCGCCGCCGACGACACCAGCACCGTCGCCACCGAACAAACCCCGACCGTCACCGGCAACGTGCTGGACAACGACAAGGTCGGCGCCGACAGCAACGCCACTCCGGTTACCGCGCAAACGCTCGTGGGCGAGTTCGGCACGCTGACCCTGAACAACGACGGCAGCTACAGCTACACCCTGAAACCGGGCACCGTGCTGCCGAACGGCTTCAGCGGCAGCGACGTGTTCCAGTACACCCTCACCGACGGTGACGGCGACAGCACCACCGCCAAACTGACCGTACCGGTCGGCGGCGTCGACCACGGCGTGACCATCATCGGCCTGGACAACAAAGGCCCTGAACACACCGTCTACGAAGCCAACCTCAGCAACGGCACCGACCCGAACGCTGCGGCCCTGACCGTCAAGGGCAGCTTCAACATCGATGCCAAGGACGGCCTGACCTCGCTGACCATCGATGGTGTGCAGATCATCACCAACGACAAGCTGGTCGGCACCAGTGTCGTTGGCCAGGATGGCAACACCCTGACCATCACCGGCTACGACGCCAGCACCCAGACCCTGAGCTACAGCTACACGCTGAGCGAAGCGCAGTCGAACCTGGGCAAAGCGGATCAAGCGCTGTTCGAAGACTTCCGTGTGGTCGCTACCGACCCGCAAGGCCAGACCGACTTCGCCTGGTTGAACGTCAAGATCGTCGACGATGCCCCAATCGCCGCCGACGACACCAGCACCGTCGCCACCGAACAAACCCCGACCGTCACCGGCAACGTGCTGGACAACGACAAGGTCGGCGCCGACAGCAACGCCACTCCGGTCACCGCGCAAACGCTCGTGGGCGAGTTCGGCACGCTGACCCTGAACAACGACGGCAGCTACAGCTACACCCTGAAACCGGGCACCGTGCTGCCGAACGGCTTCAGCGGCAGCGACGTGTTCCAGTACACCCTCACCGACGGTGACGGCGACAGCACCACCGCCAAACTGACCGTACCGGTCGGCGGCGTCGACCACGGCGTGACCATCATCGGCCTGGACAACAAAGGCCCTGAACACACCGTCTACGAAGCCAACCTGAGCAACGGCACCGACCCGAACGCTGCGGCTTTGACCGTCAAGGGCAGCTTCAACATCGATGCCAAGGACGGCCTGACCTCGCTGACCATCGATGGTGTGCAGATCATCACCAACGACAAGTTGGTGGGCACCAGTGTCGTTGGCCAGGATGGCAACACCCTGACCATCACCGGCTACGACGCCAGCACCCAGACCCTGAGCTACAGCTACACGCTGAGCGAAGCGCAGTCGAACCTGGGCAAAGCGGATCAAGCTCTGTTCGAAGACTTCCGTGTGGTCGCTACCGACCCGCAAGGCCAGACCGACTTCGCCTGGCTGAACGTGAAGATCGTCGACGACGCCCCCATCGCCGCCGACGACACCAGCACCGTCGCCACCGAGCAAACCCCGACCGTCACCGGCAACGTGCTGGACAACGACAAGGTCGGCGCCGACAGCAACGCCACTCCGGTCACCGCGCAAACGCTCGTGGGCGAGTTCGGCACGCTGACCCTGAACAACGACGGCAGCTACAGCTACACCCTGAAACCGGGCACCGTGCTGCCGAACGGCTTCAGCGGCAGCGACGTGTTCCAGTACACCCTCACCGACGGTGACGGCGACAGCACCACCGCCAAACTGACCGTACCGGTCGGCGGCGTCGACCACGGCGTGACCATCATCGGCCTGGACAACAAAGGCCCTGAACACACCGTCTACGAAGCCAACCTCAGCAACGGCACCGACCCGAACGCTGCGGCCCTGACCGTCAAGGGCAGCTTCAACATCGATGCCAAGGACGGCCTGACCTCGCTGACCATCGATGGTGTGCAGATCATCACCAACGACAAGCTGGTCGGCACCAGTGTCGTTGGCCAGGATGGCAACACCCTGACCATCACCGGCTACGACGCCAGCACCCAGACCCTGAGCTACAGCTACACGCTGAGCGAAGCGCAGTCGAACCTGGGCAAAGCGGATCAAGCGCTGTTTGAAGACTTCCGTGTGGTCGCTACCGACCCGCAAGGCCAGACCGACTTCGCCTGGCTGAATGTGAAGATCGTCGACGATGCGCCTATCGCCAAGCCTGATTTCAACACCGCGTCGGATCACAACACCCGCATCAGCGGCAACGTGCTGAGCAACGACCTGATCGGTGCCGACAGCAACGAGCGACCAGTGACCGCCCAGGCCAACGTCAAAGGCACTTACGGCACGCTGAACCTCAACAGCGACGGTACCTACACCTACACGCTGAACGCTGACAGCGATGCCTACAAGGCGATCATTCCTGGCCAGCACGCCGAGGAGCATTTCCGGTACCAGATCACCGATGGTGACGGCGATACCGCCACCTCCTGGCTCAACATCCAGGTCAACAACATCATCGACCCGATCACCCTGAACATTGCTCAGGACACCCTGACCATTCAGGAAAGCGCGCTGCCGGGCGGCACGCACGAGAACAAGGACGGCCAGACCGTTGACGGCACCTTCAAGGTCGATACCGCCGATGGCGTGCAGAACCTGAAAGTCGGTGGCGTGGATGTGGTCAAGGACGGCCAGGTGATGATCGACCAGGACGGCGCATCGGCGAAAACGCCGTACGGTACCTTCACCGTGACCGGCTACTCTGACGGCACCGTGTACTACAAGTACACCCTCGAAAAGGCTGCCGACCATGCGCCGGGGCAGGGGGCCAACACCCTCGATGACAATATCGCTATCGTCGCCGAGAGCCGCGGGCGCGAGGTTGCTACCGGCGAGCTGCACATGCGCATCGTCGACGACGTGCCTACCGCCAGCCAGGAAAGCCCGGTACTGGACGTGCATAACGCCGGCACCAACCTGATGCTGGTGCTCGACACCTCCAACAGCATGAACGGCGACAGCAAGGTCGGTAACCTGTCGCGCCTGGAGTTCGCCAAGCAGGCCATCGATACATTGATTGGCCAATACCAGGACCTGGGCGATGTGCGCGTGCAGATCGTCACCTTCAACACCTACGCCAACCAGCTCGAGTCCCGCTGGATGACCGCCGACCAGGCACGTGAAGTGCTCAAGGACATCACTGCCTCGGGTGGCACCAACTACGACTACGCCCTGGACAAGGCCGGCGAAGCCTGGAGTGCGCCGGGCGCGCTGGAGAAAGGCCAGAACGTCAGCTACTTCCTGTCCGATGGCAACCCCACGCTCTCCGATCAGCAGCCGCTGCCGGTCAAAGGCGTGCAGAGCGGCCGTGAAACCGAGCCGGGTGTGGGCGATGGCATCGATGCCAAGGAAGCCCTGGCGTGGGAAGGTTTCCTTCGTGACCACCAGATCAAGTCCTACGCCATCGGCATGGGCCCGAGCCTGGATACCAAATACCTTGACCCGATCGCCTATGACGGCGTGCTGGGGCAGGACAAGGACGCGCAATGGGCGCGCAACCTCAGCGACCTGCCCGAAGCGCTCGCGGGGACCGTGACCAGTGCACCGGTCAGCGGCTCGCTGGTGGGTGAGGGCGGTTTCGGAGCCGATGGTGGGCACGTCAGTGCGCTGACCGTCGACGGCGTGACCTGGACTTACGTACCGGCCAATGGCCGAGAGCTGAGCAGCGTTCAAGCCAGCGACCCGAACGCCAAGTACAGCTTCAACCCCGCGAGCGGCGAGCTGACCATCAGCACCGCGCACTCGGGTGAGCTGTCGGTCAACCTCAATACCGGTGCCTATCAATACGCGCTGAAAAACGGCAACAGCGGCGGCTACCGCGAGAACATCACCTTCACGCTGGAAGACCATGACCGCGACACCGCCAGCTCTTCGCTGGTGGTTACGGTCAAGGCTGCGGCCGAGGGTGACTTCACCGCCAACAACGTCAATCGGCTGCGCGTGCTGGACGATGCGCGCACCATCGAGCGTTCGGATTTCCACGCTAACACCGCGATTCTGCTGGCGACGGTATTGGTAGCGGGCACGTTGGGTACGCCTGAGAATGGTCGCCTGTCCGATGCCCTGACCGTGACACTGCATAAAGGTGAAACGCTGGACGTCAGCCAGCTCGACGGCAAGGCAGCGGTGTTGAGCTGGGCTGGCAGCGATGGCGTTTACCACACCTTGGGCAAGGATGGCTTCACTGCCGACCACGACGGCCAGTACCACATCAAGGTCACTGCTTCGCCGGTGGCTGCGGCGCAGGCCCAGGACAGCGACTACAGCCTGCAGCTGGGGCTGCATTATGGCCAGCCGCAGGTTGAAACCCAGCCAGCGCAACCCAATCGGGTCGAGGTGCAGTCGGTCGAGCACACCAGCCACGCCCGTGTAGCGGTGGCCCAGGCCGCAGAGCATGCGGACTCGGCCAATGCCCAAGCCAAGGCTGGCGGTGAAAAAACGCAGCCACATGAGCTGAGCACGTTGCTGGGCGATGAGCACGAGCAGCCACTGTTGACCTCCGCCCAGGGCGAGCAGGGCCATGATGTGCTAGTAGCTGGCAGCGGCAACGAGGTGCTGAGCGGCGGCGCGGGTGCCAATACCTTCACTTGGGAACCGGGCAGCAGCGGCCACGATGTAGTGACCGACTTCAAGCCTGGCGTGGACACGCTCGACCTGAGCCAGCTGTTGGGTGATGTGGCCAAGAGCGGCTCGCTGGATGACTTCTTCAAAGTCACCCAGAACGGCAAGGGCGATGATGTCAGCACGACCCTGATCGTCGGCAAAGGCAGCAATGCCCAGTCGATCGAGCTTGAGCACGTGAACCTGGCCGAGCAGTACCACGCTACTACGCAAGCCAATGGTGGCAATGGGCTGGTGGTCAGTGCCCACGACGTGATCAACGGCCTGCTGGGCGACCATTCGCTGAAGGTCGAAGTGTCCTGACAGCGCCGCTGGCGGGCTCAGCAGGTGGCGCAAGCTGCCTGCTGGCCTGTACCGGAATCGCCAGGCAGTTATCCACTGGCCTGGCGTAGCCCCGAGGCTTCGGCATTGCGCCAGGTTGCCTGCTCATCGGCATAATGCCACTACATCGCACGATCAGACATTTGCTGATACGCTCAGCAACGCCCAATGCCAGCTCCTCGGGAGCCCTTTCATGCCCAATTCGAATCGCGCCTGCCCGGTCGTGTTCCCCCACACCGCGCGCGCCTCGCGTGACCCGCTGTCGGATATCGAACTGTTGCACAGCATCAGCGTTGCGCTGATCGGTGAACAGGACCGCGAAGCGCTGTATGGCAAGATCGTCGACGCGGCGGTGGCCATCACCGGTTCGCAGTTCGGCACCATGCAGATGCTTTGCCCCACAGGCGACCAGTCCGGGCATGGCGGGCAGTTGCAATTGCTCTACTCCCATGGCTTGCCCCCCGAGGCCATAGATTTCTGGCAATGGGTCGATACCAGCGCGCGCAGCAGCTGCGCCCAGGCGCTCACCTTGCGCCAGCGGGTGATCATCCCCGACTTCGAACAATGGCCGGCGATTGCCGGGACCAAAGACCTGATGGCTTTTCGCCGGGCAGGCATCCGTGCGGCGCAAACCACGCCGCTGATGACCCGGGACGGCCAATTGCTGGGCATGATTTCCACTCACTGGCGCGACCCCCATCACCCTAGCGCCCGTGACCTGCGCCTGCTCGATATTCTCGCTCGCCAGGCGGCCGATCTGCTGGAGCGCACTGCGGCCGAAGAAGCCTTGCGCCTTTTCAATGAAAACCTCGAGCAGCGTGTGCAGGAACGCACCGCCGAGCTGCTCCAGGCCGAGGAAAAGCTGCGCCAGTCGCAGAAGATGGAAGCGGTCGGGCAGCTTACCGGCGGCCTGGCTCACGACTTCAACAACCTGCTGGCGGGCATCTCAGGCGCCTTGGGCATGATGGAGCGACGCATCGAACAAGGCCGGCCCGAAGACCTGGCCAAGTACCTTGTAGCGGCCCAAGGGGCGACCCAGCGTGCCGCATCGCTCACTCATCGGCTGCTGGCGTTCTCGCGCCGGCAGGCACTGGACCCGCGCCCCACCGATGTCAATGTGCTGATGCATGGCATGGTCGAGCTGGTGCAGCGCACGGTAGGGGCACGCATTCTCAGTCAAGACCGAGGCGGCCGATGAGCTATGGCAAGCCCGGGTAGACGCCGGCCAACTGGAAAACGCACTGCTCAATCTCTGCATCAACGCCCGTGACGCAATGCCGGAGGGCGGGCACATGACCCTGCGCACCCGCAACCACAGGCTCGCCGTGCAAGGCCAACACAGCACCGCGTTGCCGGCTGGCGATTACCTGTGCCTGAGCGTCACCGATACCGGTACCGGGATCGCACCGGACATCCTGGCACGGGTATTCGAGCCCTTCTTCACCACCAAGCCGGTGGGCCAGGGCACCGGCCTGGGCCTGTCGATGATCTACGGGTTCGCCCAGCAGTCTGGCGGCGGGGTGGGCATCACCTCGGTGGTGGGGCAGGGTACCGAGGTGTCGATCTATCTGCCGCGCTGTCATGAGGCAGCTGCTGGCCAAACCGGTATTGCGCCGGTTGCCGAACCCTCGAACATCGTTGCCATGGCACCGCACATCGCGGTGCATGCCTGACTCCGGCAAGGCCGAGATTTGCAGCGCCGACGCAGGCGCGGGTTCCGATCAGTGGTGGCGAGGCTTGAGCAGCGCGGGCTTTTCATCCGGCGCGTGGCTGATCAGGTAGAGGCCGGTCAGGATTTCCGGGATCTGCACGATCATCTCGTCCAGCAGGTCGGCATCGCGTGCGATGTCAGCGAATTCGGGTTGCTCGTCGAACAGCCCGGAAGCCGCCATGATCGGCAGCAGCAGCTCGCTCACCTCATCCTCGGCAGTGTCGAACCAGGCAGCCTCGCGCAGGAACACCCCCTCCATGAAGCCAATGCACCAGCCGCGCAGGTCGGACTCGTCGGGTTCATCGCCCAGGTCCAGGTCGCAGGGCAGCTCGAACTCGTCGTCACTGGCCAGCTGGCGGGCAATGTGAGCCTTGAGCGCGACCAACGTGGTTTCGACTTCCTCGCGCTGGGCATCGCCACTGTAGTGAGGCTCCTCGGCGAACAGCGCATCGATCCATTCGCGCTCAGGCACTGGCTCGGCGCAGATCGACAACGCAGTGAGGTAGCCGTGCGTGGCAATGTAGTCCAGCGCTTCCTCGTGCAGGTCATCGGCGTCGAGGAAAACTTGCAGGCGTGTGAGTTGCTCAGCGAAGGACATTGAGGGGCTACCTTGGGGGGTGGGGACAAAGGTCAATTCTAGGCCCTGCATGGGCATTAACGCCAGCGACCGGACCAACGCGCCCCGCTGGGGTATACTGCCGCGCTCAACGTCTGGTTCACCTGTGGTTACGTTTTCGCCGCAGCGCCATGCGTTTTCTCATCCACACTTCGCGGCGAGTGTTTCCAAGGGGTCAGAGGTTACGATGCACGAACAGGCACTGCGCGTTCTCAAGGATGTATTCGGCTATGACAGCTTCCGTGGCCGTCAGGGCGAGATCATCGAGCGCGTGGCCAACGGCGGCGATGCGCTGGTGCTGATGCCCACTGGCGGCGGCAAGTCGCTGTGCTACCAGGTGCCGGGGTTGCTGCGAGGAGGCCTGGCGGTGATCGTCTCGCCGCTGATCGCGCTGATGGACGATCAGGTCGCGACCCTCGACGAACTGGGTGTGGCCGCCGCCGCGCTGAACTCCACGCTCGATGCCGAGCAGCAGCGGCAGTTGGCGGTTCGCCTGCGCCAGGGCGAGGTCAAGATGCTTTATCTTGCGCCGGAGCGCCTGGTGCAGCCGCGCATGCTCAGCTTTCTGCAGCAACTGGACATCGCCCTGTTCGCCATCGACGAGGCGCACTGCGTTTCGCAGTGGGGCCATGACTTCCGCCCCGAGTACCTCGAGCTGGGCCGCCTGGCCGAGTTGTTCCCGGATGTCCCGCGCATCGCACTGACCGCCACCGCCGACAAGCGCACCCGTGAAGAAATCGTCAACCGCCTGCACCTGCACGACGCCGAGCGGTTTCTTTCAAGCTTCGACCGGCCCAACATCTTTTACCGCATCCTGCCCAAGGAACAGCCCCGCAAGCAGTTGCTGAGCTTTCTCGCCCAGCGCAAGGGCGATGCAGGCATCGTCTATTGCCTGTCACGCAAGAAGGTCGATGACGTGGCTGCCTTTCTCTGCGAGCAAGGCTATCCGGCGCTGCCTTATCACGCCGGGCTGCCGGCCGACCTGCGGGCCTTCCACCAGAAGCGCTTTCTCAATGAAGAAGGGCTGATCATGGTAGCCACCATCGCGTTCGGGATGGGCATCGACAAGCCCAACGTGCGTTTCGTCGCGCACATGGACCTGCCCAAGTCGCTGGAGGCGTATTACCAGGAAACCGGCCGCGCCGGCCGCGATGGCCTGCCAGCCGATGCCTGGATGGCTTATGGGCTTCAGGATGTGCTGATGCTCAAGCAGATGATGCAGAACTCCGAAGGCGACGAGCGCCACAAGCGGGTCGAGCAGCACAAGCTCGATGCCATGCTGGCCCTGTGCGAAGAAACCCGCTGCCGCCGCCAGGTGATGCTTGCCTATTTCGATGAAGACCTGCCCCAGCCTTGCGGGCATTGCGACAACTGCATCGATGGCGTGCAAACCTGGAATGCCACCGAGCCTGCGCGCCAGGCGTTGTCGGCGGTGTATCGCACCGGCCAGCGCTATGGCGTTGGGCATCTGGTCGATGTACTGCTGGGCAAGGACAACGAAAAGGTCCGCCAGGCAGGGCACCAGCAACTGGCGGTGTTCGGGGTGGGCAAGGGCATGGCCGATGGCGAGTGGCGCACGCTGTTCCGCCAACTGGTCGCCCGTGGCCTTGCCGACATCGACCTCGAAGGTTTCGGCGGCTTGCGCCTGACCGACGCGTGCCGCCCACTGCTGCGCGGCGAACAGGAGCTGGAACTGCGCCGCGATACCAAGCCGCAAGTGGCCGCCCGCTCCAGCAGCGGTGGCAGCCCGGCCAGCCAGTTGGTGCGCGGCGAGGAGCGCGAGCAGTGGGAAGCGCTGCGGGCCCTGCGCCGGCGCCTGGCCGAAGAGCACAAAGTGCCGCCCTACGTCATCTTCCCCGATTCCACCCTGCTTGAAATGCTGCGCAGCCAGCCGCGCGACCTTGGCGACATGGCTCAGGTCAGCGGCGTGGGTGCGCGCAAGCTCGAACGCTACGGGCAAGCGTTTCTGGAAGTGCTCGCCGGTGGCGAGGCGCCCGCGGCGCAGGCATCGCCCACCGACCTGCGCCATGAGCTGGTGAGCCTGGCCCGTGCCGGCATGACGCCCGCGCAGATCGCCGGGCAACTCAAGTGCAGCGAGAAGAACGTCTACAGCCTGCTCGCCGAACTGATCGGTGAGCAGCAACTGTCGCTCGAGCAGGCACTGGACCTGCCCGAGGATCTACTCATGGAATTGCAGGACGCCTTCCTCGATGGCGAGGGTGAGTTGCCTCCGGTCAGCGAGGTCCAGCCTCTGTTTGCCAGCCGCGTGCCCGATGGCGTCCTGCATTGCGTACGCGCCGCCTTGCTGGCCGAGTTCGAGCTATGACACACGCCTGCGCCTGCCTTGCGCGTTGGCACGGGGCATGCTTAGCTCACTAACCAATTATTCGAACGCGTCTTCTGAACCGTGAGTTTTCTATGCCGTTGAACGATCAACACCGCTTCGGTACTCAACTGGCGCAATTGTCGCGCGCCTGGCGTGGCGAGCTCGACCGGCGCCTGGCAGGCCTTGGCCTTTCGCAGGCCCGCTGGCTGGTGCTGCTGCACCTTGCACGCTTCACCGAAGCGCCTACGCAACGCGAACTGGCCAAAAGCGTCGGAGTTGAAGGGCCGACCCTGGCGCGCCTGCTCGACAGCCTTGAAAGCCAGGGCCTGGTGCAGCGCCAGGCGGTGCAGGAAGATCGGCGCGCCAAGAAGATCACACTGAGCCAGGCGGCCATGCCGCTGATCGAGCAGATCGAAGCGATCGCACAGGCATTGCGCTCGGAGCTGTTTGGTGGCGTGGGCGAAGAAGAGCTGCGTGTGGCGATGGCGGTGCACGCCAAGGTGCTGGCGAATCTGGAAAAGAAATCCTGAAGCGTGCGCTTTGAGAATGAACGAGCGCAGGCTATAACGATGTTACCGGTAGCAGTATTTCCCAAGGGATGCTCATGCACATGCGTTTCACGCCCCCACGCAGGCTGGCCCTGCGCCTTCTGAAGGCCTCCTGCCTCGCCACCGCGTTGGCGCTGCCTGGCATGGCCAGCGCGCTAGGGCTTGGAGACATCAGCCTGCATTCGGGGCTGAACCAGCCATTCAACGCCGACATCGAGCTGCTCGACGTGGCAGGGCTCGGCCCTGAAGACATGCGTGTGGCACTGGCATCCCCGGAGGCTTTCGCCAAGGCTGGCCTCGACCGCTCCTTCTTTCTCTCCGACCTGCGTTTCACGCCGGTTTTCCGAGGTGGGCGTGCGTTCATTCATGTGGCTTCCAGCAAGGCCGTCATCGAGCCTTACCTGAGTTTCGTCGTGCAGGTCGACCGGCCCAGCGGCCAGGTACTGCGCGGTTACACGCTGTTGATCGACCCACCCGGTACCGTGGCGCTGGCCCCGGCGCAGATTCCCAGTCCCGGAAGCCGACAGGCGGCCGCTGCGGCTGCCGCCCCGACCGTGCAAACCACGCCGGCCGCGCCCGCGGCCGAGCGCGCGCGGCCGGCTGCACTGGAAGGCAAACGCTATGTGGTACAGAAGGGGGATACGCTCTGGACCATTACCCAGCGGCTGGTGGCTGCCGGCACGCCAACACCGGCCAATGACCTTGCCCGCGACTTGCGGGCCCTGAACCCGGCACGTGGCCCGCTCAAGGCTGGCCAGTCATTGTTGCTGCCCGACACTGCTGTACTGCCGCAGGCGGCGGGGGATGAGCCCGCGCCCTCTGCACCTGCACAGGCCGCGCAGGGCGTTGCATCCGCTTCGGTGCCTGCCCCGGACATGGCCGCAAGCGTGCTCAATCAACAGTTGCAGCAGAACCTCGATGACCTGCAGGCTCAGGTCAAGGGCCTGGAGGGCGACCTTGCCAGCCGCGATCAGCACATCGCCGACCTGCAGGGCCAGCTTTCCGGCGGTAAGCCTGCTGCAGCGCCGGTAGCCGCTGCACCTGCTATACCGCAACCGGCCCCGCCAGCCCAGGCTGCGGCGCCAGCCCCAGCGGCTGTTCAGCCCGCACCGGCGGCGCCCACGGCCCTAGTGGCCGAGCCCGTCATGGCGGAGGATGACAGCTGGATGTATCAGGTTGCTGCACTGTTGGCGGTGGTGTTGTTGCTGGGCCTGCTGCTGTGGCGCCGGCGCTCGGCCAATGCGCCCAAGCCCGTGGCCGAGCGGCAACCCAGCGAGGCACCGAAACCCTACAGCGGCCCGGCCGTGGCGGCCACGCCAGCACTGGAGGAAGCCGACGACAGCCAGGAGCCGCCGGTGGCGCCGGGGCCAGCCCCTGCGCGCAAGGCACCTCCGGCAACCGATGCCCTGGACGGCGCCAGCATCTATATCGCCTATGGGCGTTTCAACGAAGCGTTGGGCATCCTGCGTGAAGGCGCCAAACGCGAACCTGGGCGTGTCGATCTGCGCTTGCGCATCCTCGAGGTGCTGGCCATGCAGGGCGACACCGCTGCCTACGCCGAAGAAGACCGGCAGCTTCGCCAGCAGGGCATCCCGGCTCATGAGCTCGACCGGGTCCGAGAGCGTTACCCCAAGGTTGCCCTGGCGCTGGCTGCCAGCGCTGCGGCGGCCGTGGCCTTGAGCGCAGAGGCAGAGCACGCCGAGCTGGAGCCGCCTGTGCAAGCCCAACCTGAGCCGCTGCCGGCCGCTGACGAGTTGCCACTCGATCTTGAGCTCAATGACCTGCCCGACCTGTCTGACCTCGACCCGCCAGCCGAGCCTGCCGGTGCTGACCCCGGCGAGTTCCAGCTGAGCCTCGACGACCTCTCCCTGGATGCCGACTGGGCCTCCATCGACCCGTTCGACACGCCGGCATTGCGCCCGGCAGGCATTGCCGAGGTGGAGCCTGAGCTTTTCGAAGAGCCGATGCTGGTAGACCCAGGCTTTACCAGCAACCTCAAGGAACTGCCGGAAGTCTTCGAAATGCCCGAGGAGGATTTTCTCGGCGATTTTACCGCCGAGGAGGTAGAGCCTCTGGTGCTGGAGCCGGTGCAGGAGTTCGATGCCAGCACGCTGGAGGTCGATTTCGAACGTGATTTCGCTGGCGCCCCTGGCGCAGCCGGGAATGAGTTCGACCTGACCGGAGAGCTGCCCAACCTGCCTGACCTCGATGAGCTACCTTCGCTGGGCGAGTTGACCGAGCTGGGTGAGCTCTCGCTGGACCTGGACGACATCGAAAGCCAGTACGACGGCGCCGAGAAACTGGACCAGGCGCGCGCGCTGATCGAAGACGGCAAGGCCGAGGCCGCAAGCGGCCTGCTTTACGAGCTGCTGCGTGAGGGCGATGGCATCAGCCGCGACCAGGCGCGCACCCTGTTGGCAGAGCTGGAGGGCCGTTGACCATGGCCGGTACTGCGCTTATCAGCATTACCTACTGCACTCAGTGCCAGTGGTTGTTGCGGGCCGCTTGGCTGGCGCAGGAGCTGCTCAGTACGTTCGCTGATGAGCTGGGCGGTGTGACGCTGGTGCCCGGGACTGGCGGAGTATTCGAGATTACCTGTGACGGGCAGGTAATCTGGGAGCGCAAGGCTGACGGTGGCTTCCCTGAAGCGAAGGCCCTCAAGCAGCGTGTACGCGATCGCATCGACCCTGAGCGCGACCTGGGCCACAACGACCGCTAGCGTTTGAGCGCCGGCAGTACGGCTGCCGCGACGATAAGCGCGCCGCCGGCCAGCATCGGGCCGGTGGGCCGTTCGGTGAAGATCCACCAGGCGAAGGCAATGCCGTAGACCGGCTCCATGGCGAACACCACTGCGGCAGTGCGGGCCTTGACCACCTGCAGGCTGGCGACGAACAAGCCATGCGCCAGCCCCGTACAGAACACACCCAGCAACGCCAGCCAGAGCCAATCCATTGCGCGAAGGCTACCCGCCACAGGCAGCGCCCAGGGCAACAACACCAGCATCACCACCGCGTTCTGGCAGAGCGCCGCTTGTACCGGGCCGATGCTGGCGGGCCGTGCGCGGTTGAGCAGCGCCAGCAAGGCGAACAACAGTCCCGAGAGCACACCCCACAGCAGCCCCGTCGTCGCTCCAGTGGCCAGATCGAAATGCGGTGTCACCAGCACCAGGCCAATGGTCACCGCCACGACCTGAAGCGCTTCCACCCGGCGCAAACGCTCGCGGAAAAGCACGGTTTCGAATAACACCGTGAACGCCGGAAAGCTGCAAAAGCCCAAGGTGCCGATTGCTACGCCGCCGACCTTGATGGCCTGGAAGAACGTGACCCAATGCGCTGCCAGCAGCAGCCCGGCCAGGGCGAGTTGCCTACCGCCAGCAGGGCCCAGGCGCTGCCAGCGCTCGCCACGTGACAAACCTATGAACGCCCCCAGCGCCAATACCGCAAACAGGGCGCGTGCGCACACGATGACCCAGGGCGTAGCTTGCGCCAATTTGCCGAAGATCCCGGCAAGGCCGAACAGCAAGGCACCGGCATGCAGGGCGAGCAGCGCGTGGCGTGGCTGCATCGAGGGTGCTCCCTTACTCAGTGGCGCCAGAAGGCGGGCATGAACAACACCAGCACGGTGACGATTTCCAGCCGGCCGATCAACATGCCAAACGACAACAACCACTTGGCCGCATCCGGCAGCGGTGCGAAGTTGCCCGCCGGGCCGATGGTGTCGCCCAGCCCCGGGCCTACACCTGCCACGGTGCTGGCGGCACCGGTGAGCGCCGTCATCCAGTCCAGGCCCATCAGGCCCAGCGCCAGGGCGATCAGGCCGATGGTGGCGCCGAAGAAAAACGAAAAGGTCGGCACCGAGCGCACGATCTCTTCGTCCAGCCGGTGGCGGTTGTACTGCTGGCGGATCACCGCGCGTGGGTGGATCAACTGGTTGAGGCTGGCCTTGAGCAGGATCCACGCCACCTGGAAACGGAAGATCTTGATGCCGCCCGCCGTGGAACCAGAGCAACCGCCGATGAACCCCAGGTAGAAGAAGAACATCAGGGCGAAGTTGCCCCACAGGCTGTAATCGCCCAAGGCGAAGCCCGTGGTGGTGATGACCGAGGTGGTGTTGAAGGCGACGTGGCGCAGTGCGTCGTACCAGGGCAGGCCGGTGGTCGCCCAGTACCAGGTGCCCATCACCGCCCAGCACACCAGCAACAGCCCGATGAAACCGCGCACCTGTTCGTCGCGCCAAAGCGCCCATCGGTTGCCGCGCAGGGTGGAAACATACAGGGCGAACGGCAGGCTGCCGAGATCATCACCACCACTGCCACCCAGTGCACCGCCGGCTGTTGCCACTTGGCAAGCGACAGGTCAGAGGTGGAAAACCCGCCGGTGGAAATGGCCGACATGGCGTGGTTGATCGAGTCGAAGCCGCCCATGCCGGCCAACCAGAACCCCAAGGCGCCCAGCGCTGTGAAGCAGACGTACACCAGCACGATCGACTTGGCCACCATGTGCGAGCGGGGCATCACCTTTCGGAACGGTCGGAGGACTCGGTCTGGAACAGCCGCATGCCACCGATGCGCAGCATCGGCAGGATCGCTACCGCCATGCCGATAAAGCCAATGCCGCCAAGCCAGTGCAGCAGCGAGCGCCAGATCAGGATGCCGGGGGACATGCCATCGAGCCCGCTGAGCACGGTGGAGCCGGTGGCGGTGATGCCCGACATGCTTTCGAAGAAAGCATCGGTGTAGCTGATGTGCTGGGTGAACAGAAAGGGCAGGGCAGCGAACACCGCCACGATCACCCAACTGCTGACGGTGAGCATGTACATGTCGCGTGGGCGCAGGTGCACCTGCTCGGGCCGGCCGCGCAGCACCAGCAGCGTGCCCGCCAGGAAGGTGAGGGCGCTGGCCCAGATGAACGGGCGCAGTTCGGCCTGGTCGCCGTAGTACAGCAGCGTGGCCATCGGCAGCAGCATGCTGACCGCCAGGGTGATCAGGAAAATCCCGATGATGAAGCCGATGATGCGAATGGTCGCCGAGGCCATGGTGCCCACGCTGGCAGGAAATCAGCCGGCCATTCTACCCGTGCCCGCCGGGCTGTAAACGCCAGGCTGGCATTCGCCGCGTGGCCACGGTAGCGTGCGACTGATTTTGTTCCCCGCTGGCACGTTCTTGCTGCATAGCCGACGCATTGAAGGAGAAACATGATGGATGCATTGAGACACTTTGCTGCACCGGGTTTCGGTAGGCCGCCTGGTGGCTCCGGCGCCGAACGCCGAACAACGCGAGATCCTGTTCCAGGCGGCATTTCGCGCCCCGGACCACAAAGTGCTGCGCCCTATCGCTTCCTGACCATCGAGGGCGAGGGCCTGGATCGGTTGGGCGACTTGCTGGCCGAGGCCACGGCAGCATCGGCCGATGATGTACCCCAGGCCGCCATCGACAAGGCGCGCAAGAACCCTCAGCGAGCACCGCTGATCGTCGTTGCCATTGCCTGCCTGCAAGAGCACCCGAAGGTGCCGGCCAGCGAGCAGTTGCTGACCGCTGGCTGCGCTGCCCATGGCCTGATATTGGCGGCCTACGCCCAAGGCATCGGCGCGATGTGGCGAAGTGGTGAGGTGTCGTTTTCGCCCATCGTTGCCCGTGGCCTGGGGCTTGCGGCCAACGAGCAGGTCATCGGCTTCATCTACCTGGGCACCGCAGAAACCGAGCCTCGCTCGCCAGCACCGCTGCCCAGCGCTGAATACGTCAACGCCTGGAACGGGCAATAAGCGGCACGGCCATGAACCTGGACACCCGCATCAAGTTCCGCCACTTGCTGTGCTTTCTGGAAATCGCCCGGCAAGGCAGTTTCGCCCGTGCCGCCGATGCCATGGCGGTGAGCCAGCCTGCGATCTCCAAAACTCTCAAGGAGCTTGAGGACCTGCTTGGTACGCGGCTGTTCGAGCGTGACAAGGCAGGCGTGGAGCTGACTGCGGCCGGCACCCGCTTCATGCGTTACGCGGGCCCGTGCGTGCAGGCGTTGCGTGAAGGCGTGAACACCTTGCGCAGCGATCGCCACGAGCCGCCGCTGGTGCGCGTTGGCGTGCTCTCGACCGTGGAAAGCCAGCTGATGCCCTTGGTGCTGCAGCGCCTGCATGCACGGCACCCGGCGCTGGTGGTGAGTGTGGCCACCGGGCCAGGGGCCTATCTGTTGGGGCAGTTGCACGTGGGTGACCTGGACCTGGTCATCGGCCGCATGACCGACAGCCCGCAGGTGCAAGGCCTTGCCTTCGAGCATCTGTACAGCGAAGCGATGACGCTGATCGTGCGCCCCGGGCACCCGTTGCTGCCCTTGGGGCCGGCAGCGCGAGAAGCCGCCAGTCGATACCCGCTGGTGCTGCCACTGGCTGGCACCACCATTCGCAAGCACGCCGACAGCCTGTTCGTGCAATGCGGCATCGAACTCTCGGCGCAGCGGCTGGAAACGCTTTCACCGACCTTGAGCCGGCGTTACGTGCTGGGCAGCGATGCGATCTGGGTCGCCCCGCGCGATGCGGTTCGCCTGGAATTGGGGTTGGGAGAGTTGAGCGAGCTGGACCTGGGCGTACACGAGCCGGGCGGCTCGGTGGGCCTGTGCAGCAACGCGGCATTGCCGCTGCCGTTACCGGCGCACTGGGTGTGCGAGGTGGTCCGGGAGGTAGCCGGGCAATACCGGCAAGGAGAGCAAGCCTTGCCGCCACAGGCGTGACGGCAGGGCCAGGTACTGCTTCAGAGCGCCAGGTCAGCGTCGGCTTTCGGCGCGACCGGGGATTTCGATGCAGCCGGCGAAGGGCTGGCGTTATTCACCGGTGGCGGGGTGTCGAGCTGCAGGATCTGGGCGGTGTAGGCCCATTCCTTGGCGACGGCGTCAGGGCTGTCGTTGAGCTTGGTGCCGTAGCTCGGAACGATTGCCTTGATCTTGGCCTGCCACTCAGGGGTGGCGACCTTGTCCTTGAACACCTTCTCAAGCACGTTGAGCATGATCGGTGCAGCGGTCGAGGCACCTGGCGAGGCACCCAGCAGGCCGGCGATCGAGCCGTCCTTGGACGCTACCACTTCGGTACCCAGTTTCAGCACGCCGCCCTTGGCCTCGTCACGCTTGATGATCTGAACGCGCTGGCCGGCTTGCCACAGGCGCCAGTCTTCCTTCTTGGCGTGCGGGAAGTAGGCTTGCAGGGCCTTGAAGCGGTCGTCGTCCGACATCATCAGTTGGCCGGCGAGGTATTCCACCAACGGGTACTCGTCAATGCCCACTTTGGTCATCGGCCAGAAGTTGTGGGTGGTGGTGCTGCTGAGCAGGTCGAAGTAGCTGCCTTGCTTCAGGAACTTGGTCGAGAAGGTGGCGAATGGGCCAAACAGGATCACGCGCTTGCCGTCGAGCACGCGAGTGTCCATGTGCGGCACCGACATGGGTGGCGCGCCGGTGGAGGCAATGCCGTAGGCCTTGGCCATGTGTTGCAGGGCCACGCTCTGGTTGTCGGTGACCAGGAACGAACCGCCGACCGGGAAGCCTGCGTATTCCCTGGCTTCAGGAATGCCGGACTTCTGCAACAGCTTCAATGCACCGCCGCCTGCGCCGATGAACAGGAACTTGGCGTCGGTTTCGGTGGTGTCACCGGTTTTCAGGTTCTTGTAGCTGACGCGCCAGCTGCCATCATCGTTGTGGGTGATGTCTTCGACTTCGCTGGAGAGCTTCAGGGTGAAGTTCTGCTTGGTCTGCAGGTTGGCCACGAACTGGCGGGTGATCTCGCCGAAGTTCATGTCGGTGCCGATCGGCGACCAGGTGGCAGCGATTTTCTGGGCCGGGTCACGGCCTTCCATCATCAGCGGGACCCACTTCTTGATCTGCTCGGGGTCTTCGGAGAACTGCATACCGCTGAACAGCGGGCTCGCCTTGAGCGCCTGGAAGCGCTTCTCGAGGAAGGCGATGTTGTCGTCGCCCCAGACGAAGCTCATGTGCGGGGTGGAGTTGATGAACGACTTGGGGTTCTTCAACACGCCGTTGGTGACCTGATAGGCCCAGAACTGGCGAGAGACCTGGAAGGCCTCGTTGATCTCGATCGCCTTGGCGATCTGCACCTTGCCGTCTTTGTCGGTAGGGGTGTAGTTGAGCTCGGCCAGGGCCGAGTGGCCGGTGCCTGCGTTGTTCCAGCCGTTGGAGCTTTCTTCGGCCACGCCATCCAGGCGCTCGACCATCTCCATCGACCAGCCCGGCTCCAGCTCATTGAGCCAGGTGCCGAGGGTGGCGCTCATCACACCGCCGCCGATCAGCAGCACGTCTACTTTCTTGATCTGGTCTGCGCACGCAGAGCCTGACCCCATCGAGACAGCCAAAGCCAGCCCGACCAGGGTAGTGTTGACCCTATCAAACATTGTGTTCATCCACGTTAGCGAGTGACCCACTGCCCACGGTTGGGTAGCAGGTGTTGGCGTATTTCAGGACTGCGGCGATGTTGTCGCTCCGATCCGCCGCCGCGATGGCTGAACCGGTTAATAAGTGGGCGCCACTATACCTGAATCCGCGACAATGTGGCGCCAGTGCGCAACGCAGAGCGGTGGTAGCGGCTGTATGCGAGTTGCGCCAAGCTTCAAGGTTTTGACAGGTTTTTCACATTTCTGAATGGATTTTGAACAGAAAGTGCGCGAACCCATTGAGTTACTTGAACTTATCAGCGCATTCCTGCTCTGATGCCGTAGCCATCGGTTGGGCGTGCCTGCTAAGCTCGGCGCCTCGTTCCGACTGCTCCCATGGCGCAACATTGAAGGAAACTGCATGAAACAGCATCGATTGGCCGCGGCTATCGCCCTGGTAGGTTTGGTACTCGCAGGTTGCGACAAGCAAACCAGCAGTGTCGAGCTGAAGACCCCCGCCCAGAAAGCCTCCTACGGTATCGGCCTGAACATGGGCAAGAGCCTGGCCCAGGAAGGCATGGACGACCTCGACTCCAAGGCCGTGGCGCTGGGTATCGAGGATGCCGTCGGCAAGAAGGAACAGAAACTCAAGGACGACGAACTGGTGCAAGCCTTCGCCGACCTGCAAAAGCGCGCCGAGGAGCGCATGGCCAAGAAGAGCGAGCAAGCCCTCGCTGACGGCAAGAAATTCCTCGAGGAAAACGGCAAGAAAGACGGCGTGACCACCACCGCTTCTGGCCTGCAGTATCAGGTCATCAAGCAAGGCGACGGCCCGCAGCCCAAGCCTACCGACGTGGTCACCGTGCACTACACCGGCAAGCTCACCGATGGCACCACCTTCGACAGCTCCGTCGACCGTGGCAGCCCGATCGACCTGCCTGTCAGCGGCGTGATCCCGGGTTGGGTCGAAGGCCTGCAACTGATGCACGTCGGCGAGAAGATCAAGCTGTTCATCCCGAGCGACCTGGCCTACGGTGCCCAGAGCCCGAGCCCTGCCATCCCTGCCAACTCGGTGCTGGTGTTCGACCTGGAACTGCTGGGTATCAAGGACCCGGCCCAGGCTGGCGCAGCTGCTGCCGACGAAGACGAAGACGGCGCAGCGGCTGCCGATGAGCAAGAGCAACAGCCTGCTGAGAAACCAGCGGCCAAGCCTGCCAAGAAGTAATACTGCCGCATCCACAGCGCCCCGTTCAGACGGGGCGTTGTCGTTTCGGGTCGGCACTGCTGCCGGCCTGTCCCATGCTGGGCCCTCGCCGGTTGCATCAAGTCGGTGAACTGTTGTCGAAAGGTTTGCCTAAGAGCGCTGATTGAAAAACGCCCGATCTGAGGTCGCCCCTTGGGCTACGGGCGCTTTGGGCTGAAAAGCCGTCACTGTTCACATGGTTATCCACAAAAATTGTGGATAACCCTTTCAGGGTCATTCACGGAGGTTTCATGAAGGCACCTTTCACGTTCTCACGCTTTCTCCCATTGGCCGAGCGCCTGCTCAGCCGGGGGCGGCTGCCAGCGTTGCTGCTGTCGGTAACGCACAAGCTGCGCGGCCGCGGTACAGGAAAGCTGCGCGATGACGTCATGCTGCTCAGCGCCCTGTGCGCCGCCTGGTGGCGGGGCGAGTATCGCGCCATCAGCGGCAAAGCGATGTTGTCGGTGGTGGCGGGGCTCTTGTATTTCGTCAGCCCCATCGATGCCATCCCGGATTGGTTGCTTGGCGTCGGCATGCTCGATGACATCGTGGTGCTGGGGTGGGTGATGAAGGTGCTGTCGGGTGAACTGGACGCCTTCCGCGCCTGGCGCGAGCAACAGTCACCCGAGCGCCTGCGCGATGCCGAGCGCGTGCCGGAAGGCACCAAGGTTCTGGAAGGCGAGTACCTGGGGCGTTGACCCAAAAGGCTGGCCCTGTGCCGCTACCGGCTGCGCCTAGACTGCCGCAACGCAAAGTGGATCGACGTCGGCGGGCCAGGCCGGTCGACAGGGAGAGGTGCTCATGAGCGTGCGGATCAGCCGCCAGAAATGGAACAACCTGCTCAGCGAACTGGATGTCGCGCAGCGGCAGCGGCATTTGCTTACCTACAGGGCCCTGCTCGAACGCCTGCAACTGCCGAGCCCGGCGATGCAGACACTCACCGCAGCCCTTGAATACCTTGCCACGCTCGACGCCCGCGCCGAGCAACCCCTGCGCAGTTCACTGGTGATCAGCCAAGGCGCCAGCCGCCTGCCGCGCACCGGCTTTTTCGAATGCGTCTCGCGGCTGGGGCGGTTCGACGGGCCTGCCGATGGGGTGGCTGCCGCCTCCTGGCATGCTTCTGAAGTGGTTCGCGTCTTCGAATACACCTATCCGGAACAGCTTCAGGCCTCCAACACGTAGATGCACGAACCGCTGGTGTCCTTGGCGTGATGCTTGGCTTCCGAGGCCAGCTCCGCCAGGCGGCTGGCGTCCAGCGCGGCACACGCTTGCGGGCGCAGGTGCACCACGCCCACTGACAGCGACAGCAAAGGGAACGTCTGGCGTTGGCCCTGGCGGTTGTGGGCGATGAAGCACCCGGCCTGCTGATGCTCCGGCCTGTAAAAGCGGTTGCACTGGTTCTGGAAGTCTTGCAGCAGTTTGTCGAGGCGCTGGCGCCAGTCGGCCGAGCCGAGTACCAGCATGAAGTCATCGCCACCAATGTGGCCCACGAAATCACGCGCCGGGTCGATGCGGTCACGCAGGCATTGCGCCAGGCACAGCAATATTTCGTCGCCGCGCCCATAACCGTACAGGTCGTTGAACGGCTTGAAGCTGTCCACGTCGACGTAGCACACCGCAGCCTCCCGCCCTTGTTGCAAAAGCCGCCCCAGGCACTGCTGGATAGGCACGTTGCCCGGAAGCAGGGTCAGCGGGTTGGCGTAACGGGCTTGCTGGATCTTGAGTTCGGTAATCAGCTTGAGCACGTCGATCACCCGGCCAAGGCCGCGGTAGTTGCCATTCTCGGTGATGATGAAATCTTCCTCGATGCGTTGGCGGGCACGGCTGGTCAGCAGCCGGCTCACCTGTTGCAGCGTCTGGCTGATGTCCACCGCCAGCACGTCATTGCTCATCAACCGGCTGATGGGTTTGCGCGCGAACAGTTCTGTTCCGAACGGCTTGAGCAAGGCATCGGACAGCGAATGCCGGTGCACGATGCCACAAGGCTGCCCCCGGGCGTCCACGACCGCCAGCGAGTTGAGGCTGGCCTGGTGACGAAACCGCTCGAGCACCTGCGCGGTGGGGGTGTCGCTGAGCACGGCGGGCTGGTCTATCAGCAGGTCTGTAAGGTCGTTGCCTTCATCCTGCAGTGCAGGCTGGCTTTCAAGCTTGGGCATCAGTGCCGGGGCCTCCCGCGGAGGGTGCTCCTGAGGCCTGGCGAGCAGATAGCCTTGCACCAGGTCCACGCCCATTTCAGTGAGCACGGCCAGCTCTTCGACCAGTTCGATCCCTTCGGCGATCACTTGGGCGCGGGAGGTACGGGCGATCTGCAGAATGGAGCCTACGAACTCGCGCTTGACCGCATCCTGATGGATGTTATCGATGAAGTGGCGGTCGATCTTCACGTAGTCCGGGCGCAGCTCCGACCATAGCCGCAAGCTCGAATAGCCGGCACCCAGGTCGTCCAGGGCGATGGTGAAGCCCATCGAGCGGTAGTGGTGCAGGGCGGTCGACAGCAGTTGGAAGTCGTCGGTGGGGGTTTGCTCGGTGAGCTCGATCACCACCTGCCGAGGCGTCAGGCCGAAGCGCTGAAGCAATTGCAGTGTCAGGCCTGACGGATGAATCGGCTCCAGCAGCGATTCGGGGAGACGTTGAGAAACAGCTTGCCGGCCAGCTTCTGATCGCTGAAACGCCGGCAGGCGCTTTCGCGGCAGGCGACTTCAAGCTCGCTCAGGCGGCCAGTCTGGCGGGCCACCGAAAACAGGTTGAGCGGCGAGTGCAGCGGGCTGTTGGACGGGCCGCGCGAGAGGGCCTCATAGCCGAGAATCCGTCGTTCCGACAGGCTCACGATCGGCTGGAACAGACTATGCACCCCGCCGCCCGAAATGATGGAGGTGAGGGCGCTCAGCTGTTCAGTGATGGTCATGCGCGGGTACCCCGACAACACAATAAGAAGGGCCGGACGCTTGCGCGGCCGGCCCTATTTCACGACAGACTGATGACAGCTTTATTACTAAAGTGCCACCACTGGGCTCAATGTTTCGCAACCTGCGAGTTCAGGTGCAGGTAATCCAGCAGAATGTGACCGGTTTCACTCAGGTACGCATCGTCTTCAGGCTTGCTGTCGTCCGGTGCGGTGCCCAGCGGGTCTTCTTCTTCCTTCTTGAGCTCCTTGAGCGGCTCCTCGCCCTTGGCCTTGCGCCTTGCGTTCTCCAGCGCCAGTTGCTGCTGCTCGATGCTGGTGTGTTGAGCGCGGCGGTCAGCTTCGTTCAGGCTTACCGTCTTCTCCTCGTTGAGCTTCTGCGTCAGCGCCAGGCGATCGCGGATGTAGGTGAACTCCGCGCTCTTGGCGATGCGCTGGTCGTGCAGTTGCTTGAGCTGAGCGATGAACGGCTTGAACGGGTCAACCTCAGGCTTGATGGCCGGGCGGATGGTGTCCCACGGCATAGCCTCGGGCAGCGCGCTTTCGCCGATCTCCTTGGTGTCGATGATCGATGGGTAGGCGATGTCCGGCAGCACGCCCTGATGCTGGGTGCTCTGGCCGGAAACCCGGTAGAACTTGGCCAGGGTCAGCTTGAGTTCACCGTGGTTGAGCGGCTGGATGGTCTGCACGGTGCCCTTGCCGAAGGTCTGGCCACCGATGATCAGCGCACGGTGGTAGTCCTGCATGGCGCCGGCGAAGATCTCCGAGGCCGACGCCGAGAGGCGGTTGACCAGCAATGCCATCGGCCCTTTGTAGAAAGCGCCGGGGTTTTCATCTTCCAGCACGTCGACGCGGCCATCACTGTTGCGCACAAGCACCGTCGGGCCCTTGTCGATGAACAGGCTGGTCAGCTCGGTCGCTTCCTGCAGCGAGCCACCGCCGTTGTTGCGCAAGTCGATCACCACGCCGTCGACCTTCTCCTGCTGCAACTCGCCCAGCAGTTTCTTCACGTCGCGCGTGGTGCTCTTGTAGTTCGGGTCGCCGGCGCGGAAGGCCTTGAAGTCGAGGTAGAAGGCCGGAATTTCGATCACGCCCAGCTTGTAGTCGCGGCCGTCCTGGTTCAGGTGCAGGATCGATTTCTTCGCGGCCTGCTCTTCGAGCTTGACCGCCTCGCGGGTGATCGAAACGATCTTGCTGGTCTGGTCGTTCGGTGCGTTGGTGTGCGGAATCACTTCCAGGCGCACCACCGAGCCTTTGGGCCCGCGAATCAGCTTGACGACTTCGTCCAGGCGCCAGCCGACCACGTCGACCATTTCCTTGTCGCCCTGGGCAACGCCGATGATCTTGTCGGACGGCGCGACCTGCTTGGTTTTCTCCGCAGGGCCTGCCGGCACCAGGCGCACGATCTTGACCTGATCGTTGTCGCTTTGCAGCACCGCACCGATGCCTTCGAGCGACAGGCTCATGTTGATGTCGAAGTTTTCCGCGCTGTCGGGCGAGAGGTAGTTGGTGTGCGGATCATAGGATTGCGCAAAGGTGTTGATGTACGCCGAGAAGATGTCTTCGGCGCGGGTCTGGTCCAGGCGCGCCAGTTGGTTCTTGTAGCGCTTGGTGAGGGTGTCCTGGATCTGCTTGTTGTCCTTGCCAGCGATCTTCATGCGCAGCACCTCGTCCATCAGGCGCTTGCGCCAGAGCTCGTCGAGGTCAGCCTTGCTGGTGATCCAGGGGGCATCCTTGCGCTCGACCATCAGGCTCTGGTGAGTGGTGAAGTCGAGCTTGTCGACGCCCTGGCCGAGCAGGCCGAGGGTGAAGTCCAGGCGGTCTTTCACCCGGTCCAGGTAGCGCTTGTAAATCGTGAAGCCCGGGTCGAGGTTGCCACCCTTGAGGAAGTCGTCGAACTGCGTCTTCCACTTGTCGAATTCGCTGATGTCGCTGGCCAGGAAGTAACTGCGCGAGGGATCAAGCAGCTTGAGATAGCTGTCATAGATGATCACAGAGCGCGCGTCATCGAGTGGCGGCTTGCTGTAGTGGTGGCGTTTCAACAGCTCTACAACGTTGAGGCTGGCAATCACCTCGTCGCGGTCAGGCTGCAGGCCATCCCATTTGTTCGCTGCAAATGAAGGTGTTGCTGCTGGCAGAAGGGCGAGGCCCAGTGCCAATGCCAAGGCGGTGCGGGGAGAAATTGCTTCATGCTGATTCGACGTGGGGGCAATTGATAACGCATATTGGGCCGTCTTCGAGATGACCGAGTTCCATGCTGGCGCCGTGATAAAGCAGTTTTCATCTGGCGGGCCCGCAATCCGGTCGCATAATGCGAAAGCCCCGCGCCAAGGCGCGGGGCTCAGTCCTGAAACAACTATGGAGGTAGCGTGAAGGCATTGCAAGGCGTTGAAGGGCAAGTCGAGTGGGCCGAGCGCCCTGATCCCGCCTGTGACGTAGGGCAGGTACGTATCCGAGTGGCGGCCGCCGGGCTGAACCGGGCAGACCTGTTGCAGCGTGCCGGGATGTACCCGCCGCCGCCGGGCGCCTCCGATATTCTGGGCCTTGAATGCGCCGGGGTAATTGAAGAGGTTGGCCCGGGCAGCGCTTGGCAGGTGGGCGACAAGGTGTGCGCCTTGCTTGCCGGGGGCGGCATGGCCGAACAGGTGGTGGTCGATGCCCGCCACGTGCTGCCGGTGCCAGCCGGGCTGAGCCTGGAGCAGGCTGCGGGCATCATGGAGGTGTACGCCACTGCCTGGTTGAACCTGTTCCAGTTGGGCGGCCTCAAGCCTGGGGAGAAGTGTTGCTGCACGCCGGCGCCAGCGGTGTGGGCACCGCGGCGATCCAGCTGTGCAATGCCTTCGGCAACCCGGTGTGGGTCAGCGTCGGCTCCGCAGAGCGCCTGGCCTATTGCGAAAAGCTCGGTGCCCAGGGCGGTGTGGTCCGTCATGAGAACCTCGAAGCGCTGGTCGATTTCGGCCCGTTCGATGTGATTCTCGACCCGGTCGGCGCCAAGTACAGCGAACTCAACCTCAAAGCCATCGCGCAGGACGGCCGTTGGGTGCTGATCGGTTTGATGAGCGGCAAGGATGCGCAGCTCGATCTGGCCAAGGTGCTGGCCAAGCGCGTGCACCTGATCGGCTCGACCCTGCGCTCGCGTGACGATGCATTCAAGGCAGAATTGCTGGCCGACCTTGCGATGAACGTATGGCCGCTGTTCGAAGAAGGCCGGCTCGACCCACGCCTGGACCGCGTATTCGACGTGCGCGACGCGCAGGCTGCATTCGATGAGCTCGGCGAAAACCAGATCAGCGGGAAAATCGTTCTAACCGTAGGTTAGGGAGCTGCGAGCTGCGAGCTACGAGCTACTAGCTGCAAGTAAAAGCGAGATTTGGGGTGTTACGCAGATCTTGCTCTTTGGTGTGTCACCGCTTCACTGGACACCTGACTTGAGCGGCAGCACGGTTTCATAGGGGGTTTTGTATCCCAGTGAGCCGTGCGGTCGTTCGAAATTGTAGTACTCGATATATTCCTGGATCAGCCGTTTTGTCCGCGCATGAGGTTGGGCGCCCCAGCGCTTGAGCCACTCGCGCTTCAAAAGACTGAACCAGCTCTCGGCGCAGGCATTATCCCAGCAGTTACCTTTCCGAGACATGCTTTGGGCAAAGCCATGTTGCAGGAGCCAGTGGCGTACCCGCTCGCCACGATATTGGACGCCCTGATCACTATGAAACAACCCCTGGTGCGTTAGTCCTTCTGCTCTTCTGGCCATCTCGAGGGCCTTGATCACCAGCCCTTCCCGGGGCTGCAAACTCATCGAATGGCCGATCAGACGACGATTGGGCAATGACAGCACGGTCGCCAGATAAAACCAGCATCCATTTTCCAGGCGCAGTTGCGTGATGTCCGAGACCCATGTTTGCTTGGCCGGCGGGTTGTCGAACTGTCGCTCAAGCAAGTTGGGACGCGCAGGGTCGAGTACGCGCGCATATCGACGTTTGCGAGGCACGTAACAGGCGCGGCGGTCCATTTTTCGCATCAGGCGATGAACCCGATTGCGGCCGACTTTGACACCTTCCTGAGTCAATTGGTGGTGGATCTTACGGCTGCCCAATATCTGCATGGACTGGTCATGCAACTGCTCGATCCGCTCACTCAAAGCCATATTCTCCTGCTTGCGCAGGGAGCCGGGCCCCTGAGAGCTGGCCAGCCAAGCGTAGTAACCACTGCGCGCGACGTTGAGTACCCGACAGCACACCGCAACGGGCCATTCGTTCATTTGGTCGCGAATGGCCACATAAATTACTGCTGGCGCTTTGCAAAGTACTCTTCGGCCTTTTTTAAGATGGCAGTCTCCATCTTCAGTCGCTCGATTTCACGCTTCAGCCGCTTGTTCTCGCGCTCAAGATCCGCATTGCTGCGAGCAGGCGGTTCCGGTTTTTCTGCCATGGTGTGTGCCCCTATTCTGCCGGTACGAGAATACTCAGTACGCCAACGGCTGAGTACCGCGAGATGGATACCCAGCTCTTTGGCGGTTTCAGTGAGCGTACCGGCAGACTCGATTGAGCGCTTGACCGCTTGAGCTTTGAAAGCGTCGCTGAAGCGACGACGATGTTGGCATTGCATGGACACCCCTCCGTTTGAAAGGGTGTCCAGCAAATTGGTGACACACCACTTGCTCTTGCTTGCAGCTTGCAGCTTGCAGCTTCCAGCTCCTATGAGGTTCTCCAGGTGATTTCCTGCTCGCCGTCGGCGCTTATGCGTATCCAGCGGTCCGCCTCTTCGTCGGCTTCTTCTTCGACCCAGGTTCCCGGGGCGCAGCGCACTTCTACATCGAGCGCTGCATAAGCTGCCCGAGCACAGGCGATGTCATCGGCCCAGGGGGTGCTGTCGCTTTCCAGGAACAGGCTGTTCCATTTGCCGACGGCCTTGGGCACCCAGGTAACCGGCACGTCGCCTGCGGTGCATTTCCAGGCCTGGCCCTGTTGCACCCAGCCGCTGCAACTGCCCAGTGCGCTGCCGAGCCAGGCGGTGATGGCCTGGTGATCGACGTCGCTGTCCTTGAGGTAGATTTCGATGTCGGGTTGGCGCATGGCGTGAGCTCGGTAAGGGTCAGTGGGCAACGAAGTAATCGTAACGCATCGACACGGTAACGCTGAACGGCCCCGGCCGCTCGATCACCGCAGCGCGGCGTTCGGCACTGGCGCGCCAGCCGTGTGGCGTCATGGCCATCAGTGCAGCGCGCGAGTCGGGGCGATCAGCTTGAGGGTGTAGGTCAGGGTTTCGCTGTGGGCGTGGGCCATGCCGGCAGGCACTTGCGCCAGGTGCTTGTCGTCGACGTATTCGCGCACTTCGTCGTACAGCCGCTGGCGCAGTTCCATCAGATGGTCACGGGTGGGGCCTACCCGCAACAGGCCGCCACCCGGTGCCAGCAGGCGCTGAGCTTCGGCCCAGTCCAGCGGGCTGAATACACTGGTGAGCAGCTGGCAACTGGCGCTGGGCAGTGGAATGCGCGCCATGCTCGCCACCAGCCAGGTCACGCCCGGTGCGCGCTTGCAGCCGCGCTTTACCGCTTCGCGAGAGATGTCCAGTGCATAGCCGTCGCTGCCCGGCAGGGCCTCGGCGAGCTGCGCGCTGTAGTAGCCTTCGCCGCAGCCGATGTCGACCCAGCGCCTGGGCGCGTAGCCAGCGGCGAGCTCCGCCAGGCGGCGGGCAACCGGCGCGTAATGGCCTTCTTCGAGGAAGGTGCGGCGTGCGTCCACCATGGCCTGGTTGTCACCGGGGGCGCGGCTGTTCTTGTGCTGCACCGGCAGCAGGTTCAGGTAACCCTGGCGGGCGCGGTCGAAGCGATGCCCGGCCGGGCACGCCACGCCGTTCTCGGCATTGGCCAGCGGGGCCGAGCACAGGGGGCAGGTGAGCATCAGGCGAGCAACCGCACGAGGGTCTGGTAATAGATGTCGGTGAGCACGTCGAGGTCGCTGGCGAGCACGCGTTCATCCACCTGGTGAATGGTCGCGTTGACCGGGCCCAGCTCCACCACTTGTGTGCCGAGGGTGGCGATGAAGCGCCCATCGGAAGTGCCGCCGCTGGTGGACGGCTGAGTGTCACGCCCAGTGACGGCCTGAATGCTGGCGCGCACCGCGTCGAGCAGCTCACCCGGCTCGGTGAGAAACGGCAGGCCCGAGAGCGACCAGTCGATGTGCCACTCCAGCTGGTGCTTGTCGAGAATCGCCGCGACCCGCTGCTGCAGCCCTTCCACCGTGGACTCGGTGGAGAAGCGGAAGTTGAACAGCGCGGTCAGCGTGCCTGGCACCACGTTGGTGGCGCCGGTGCCCGAATCGACATCTGGAGATCTGGAAACTGGTGGGCGGGAAGAAGGCATTGCCATCGTCCCAATGCTCGGCAGCAAGCTCGGCCAGCGCCGGTGCAGCCAGGTGAATCGGGTTGCGCGCCAGGTGCGGATAGGCCACATGGCCTTGCACGCCTTTCACCGTCAAGGTGGCGCCGAGCGAGCCGCGGCGGCCGTTCTTGACCACGTCGCCTACCAGCGCGGTGCTCGACGGCTCGCCGACGATGCACCAGTCCAGCCGCTCGCCCCGGGCGCGCAGCACCTCCACCACCGCCTGGGTGCCGTGCACCGCAGGGCCTTCTTCATCGCTGGTGATCAGGTACGCCAGGGTGCCCTTGTGATCGGGGTAGTCGCGCACGAAGCGCTCGCTGGCCACTACCATCGCTGCCAGGCTGCCTTTCATGTCGGCTGCGCCTCGGCCGCAGAGCATGCCGTTTTCATCCACCTTCGCCGCGAACGGCTCATGCTGCCAGGCCTGTACCGGCCCGGTGGGCACCACGTCGGTATGGCCAGCGAAGCACAGCACCGGGCCATCGCCATTGCCGTGGGTGGCCCAGAAGTTGTCGACGTCTTCGAAGCGCATCGGCTCGAGCTTGAAGCCCACCGCGCCCAGGCGCTGCATCATCATGGCCTGGCAATCCGCGTCGAGCGGCGTGACCGAAGGGCGGCTGATCAGGTCGCAAGCCAGTTGCAGGGTGGGCGAAAGGTCGGCGGCGGCCGTCATGGGAAACTCCGGGCGAGGTAGCGGGCAAAGGGCGCTATGTTATAGCAAAAGCGCGGTATCAGGCGACCACCTCGACCCGCCCGCGTACCTGCTTGGCGCGATACAGAGCCTGGTCCACATGCCCCAGCAAGGTCTCGAAATCCTGCCGCGCTGCCAGGCTGCGTGTGTCGGCAAGGCCTGCGCTGAAGCTCAGGGTGAAAGGCAACTGCTGATCTGCCGCAAGGGCTGTTTTCAAGCGATCCAGAAAGCCTTGCGCCTGTTCGGCCTCGGTATGCGGAAACACCAGCAGAAACTCCTCGCCGCCCCAGCGCACGAACACGTCGCTCTCGCGTTTGAGCGCGTGCACGGTGCGGGCGAACAGCTGCAGCGCGGCGTCGCCCACGGCATGGCCGTGCTGGTCGTTGATGAGTTCGAAGTGGTCCAGGTCGATCATCACCATCGCCGCCGGGTAGCGCCGCAGCAGCGCCTGAGCCCACTCCTGGCGCAGCAGGGTGCTGGCGCCACGGCGATTGAGTGCGCCGGTGAGGCTGTCGGTGACGCTCAGGTGCTGGATCTGATGGCGCAGCTGTTCCTGCAGCATCAGTGCGAAGCTCAAGGTGAACAGGAACGAGACCATGAAGTCCATGGCCAGCGCCGCGAGGGAGGGCAGGTCCGGGATGTCGAGCACCAGTGCGGGCGGTGTTTCGACCAGCATGGCCAGGGTGTTGCCGGCATGGAACAGTATCAGTGCAACGTGCCCCACGATCAGCCCCCAGGCGCCGCGGTAACGCTGGCGCAGTGGCCAGGTCACGCGCAGTTGCCAGGCGATGGCAAGGGCAAGCCAGCCGGTGAACCACGGCAATACCCAACCGCTGGGCAGCAGCGCATGCGCGCCCAGGGCGAAGGCCAGGGCGGGGCCCAGTACCGTCACGAGGATTCGCTGGTTGCCTGCGGTAGAGTCACCCATGTAATGCAGCGCCAGGGTATGGGAACCGATCGCGATCAGCAGCAAGGCAATGTTGGCCGTAAAGCACTGCCCCGGCGTGAACAGGCCCAGCCATGGCAGATGCTCCGGCACCAGGCCAGGCTGCAGCATCGGCACCACGCGGTAGGCGGCCAGCACCAGGTCGCCGACTATCCACGCATGCACGGCCGGGCTATGGCGGCCGTGGCCGACGTAGGACAGGCACAGCACCAGGGTGGTCATCAGCCCGAACGGGGTGATGAGATAAAGCAGCATCAGGGGGTCGTTGAGCAGCATGGCCGGGCGGCACGCGGGGAAATGAAGGCGCGCATTCTACTGCATCGGCTTGCCTACGGTGATGGCACACGAGGCTATAATGCGCGCCGATCTGACTGGAGGTAACCCGATGAGCACTGACGACCCCCGCTTTGGCGGCATTGCCCGCCTGTATGGCCAGGCGGGCCTCGAGCGCCTGCGCGCTGCTCATGTGGCGGTGATTGGCATCGGTGGCGTCGGCTCATGGGCCGCCGAGGCGCTGGCGCGCAGTGGTGTGGGCGAGATTTCGCTGTTCGACCTCGACGACGTGTGTGCGAGTAATACCAACCGCCAGGCCCATGCGCTGGAAGGGCACACCGGGCAGCCCAAGGTGGAAGTGACGGCACAGCGCCTGCGGGCGATAAACCCGGCCTGCACGGTGCACGCGGTGCAGGATTTCGTCACGGCCGAGACCTTGGGTGAGTACATCACCGAGCAACTGGATTTCGTGGTCGACTGCATCGACAGCGTGGCAGCCAAGGCGGCACTCATCGCCTGGTGCAAGCGGCGCAAGATCGGCATCGTCACCACCGGCGGCGCCGGCGGGCAGATCGACCCGACGCGGGTGGAGATCGCTGACCTCAACCGCACCACGCACGACCCGCTGGCTTCGCGGGTGCGTTCGCTGCTGCGCCGCGACTATGGGTTTTCCCGCAACACCTCGCGCAGCTACAGCGTGCCGTGTGTGTTCTCGACGGAGCAGTTGCGCTACCCGTTGCCGGACGGCGGCGTGTGCCTGAGCAAGAGCTTCGTAGGCGAGGGTGTGCGCCTGGACTGCGCCGGCGGCTTCGGCGCAGTGATGATGGTCACCGCGACCTTCGGCATGGCTGCAGCAGCCCGTGCAGTGGACAAACTGGTGGCCGGCAGCCGCCGCCCGAGCGAGCGGCGCAGCGCTTCAGGGCTTGCCGACGAAGCCTGAGAAACGCTTGTTGAACCCTGCCACGCGACCTTCGCTCTTGGCCTTGCGTTCCTTGCCGGTGTAGACCGGGTGCGAGGCGCTGGAGACGTCCAGCGCTACATAGGGATACGTATGGCCATCGCTGTGGGCGAAGGTCTTGTCGGTGTCGACAGTGGAGCCGATCAGCCAGAAAGCATCGGCGCCTACGTCGTGGAAGAGGACGGGGCGGTAGGCGGGGTGGATATCGGGTTTCATGAGCAATCCTCTCGATCAGTAATGTTATGTTGTAACTGATGATATAGATTCTCATCGGGCTTCGCCAGTGGCCAAAGCGGGCTAGGAAAATTCCGAAATTTTCCCGGTGTGTGGTCGCGCAGGCTCCAGAGCGCCAACGTGTAGAGCCCGCCTACCGCTGGAGCGCTCATGGACACGGCCAGATGCACTGAAGATGACGTTCGTTACCTCGCCAGCCACTTCGCTCTGCTGCCGGCCGCTGAGCTCGAGCGCAAGCGCAGGGCACTGGTTTGCGACAGTTGCGGCGCGGAGGCGTACTTTCGCAAAGCCTCGGCGAGCGGGCAGGGCGCCTGCTTCGGCGCCAGGCCCCACGGCCTGCTGTGCCAGGCCACCGCGATAGGGGCGGTGAAGGGCAATGCCAATCCCGAAGAGCAGGATATTCTCGACAATCCCGGTGACGTCATCGAACTCGACCTCTGCTATGGCCGTGCGGGCACCGGTACGCCGTTGCCTTGGCAAGCGCCAGTCACCACACCGGGTTCGGCAGGTCGCTACACTGGGCTGGGCTCTGGAGCCCCGGCGCTTACTCGCCGGCGTTTGACGCCGATTCTTCGCAACCTGATCTACAGCGAACCGTTCCGCAATTCTTCGCAGGTCATCAACGTGCCTGGCCAGGGCATTCACACGATCAGGCGGTTTTTCGTCTCCACCCATCAGGTGCATGCCGGGCTCGAAGGCTGGCACCTCGGCTACTGGGGAATGATCGCCAGTGTCGGTGTTGCCAATGACGAGGGGGCGCTCTGGCTGAATGCTGGCGGGTATGGGGACTACAGCGTGCTGGTGTCAGAGAATATGGTGAGCGACCTGTTGCGGCGTGCGCGCAAACAGGATGTGGATGCCCTGGCGGGTTGCCACCTGCTGGTGCTGGGCGAGTTGAGGCGGTCTGGCGGGGGCAAGTTGTGGGTGTATCTGGACGACGTCGAACGCTGCGCGGTGTATGACGACTGAACGCTCCGTTGCACGTCGCCTGTTGCACGTCGCCTGTTGCACGTCGCCTGTTGCATGTCGCCCGGCAAGCCGGCCTCCCACGATTTGATCTGCGCCCGTTGCACGGCGTCGCGCGGCGAGCCGCCCTCCCACCGAATTTGATCTGCGCTCCGGATTCAGGTGGGAGGCCGGCTTGCCGGGCGACGATTGACATTCCAGTGCTACGGTGCAGATCAAATGGTGGCGACGAGGCCGCTCACCCTCACCCGGATACCAACACCCGCATCCGCTGCACAACCGCATTGAGCCCATTGCTGCGCGACGGCGACAGTTGCCGCCCCAGCCCCAGCGCCTGGAACCACTGCCCGACGTCCAGCCCCTGCAACTGCTGCGCACTCAAGCCTTCGACCCTGACCAGCAGCAGCGCCAGCAAGCCGCGCAGCAAGCGGGCGTCACTGCTGGCTCGGAACGCCCAGCCATGGCCGACACGCTCCGCCACCAGCCACACCAGGCTTTCACACCCCTGCACACGATTGGCCTCAGTCTTTTCCACGTCGAGCAGCGGGGGCAGGCGATCGCCCCACTGCATCAACAGGCGTGCGCGTTGCTCCCAACTGGCGATTCCGGCAAAAGCATCCAGCGCAGCCTGCGCTGCGGCAGGCAGGCTCATCTCAGCAGCTCCAGGCTGGCATCGAGCGCCTCGAAGAAGCGATGCAGGTCGGCCGAGTCGTTGTACAGCGCCAGCGAAACACGGATCGCGCCGCCCAGCCCAACTGCCCGAACAGCGGCATCGCGCAATGCAAGCCGGCACGCACCGCGATGCCCTGTTCTGTAAGCAGATGGGCCAGGTCGGCGTTATGTACGCCTTGCACCACGAAGCTCGCCAACGCTCGCTGCGGCGCGCCGAGCACCTGGATGCCTTCCCGGTCGTTGAGCCCGCGCAGCAATTGCTCGTGCAGGGCCTGCTCATGGGCCAACACCGCTTCGGTTTCCAGGCCGCCCAGATAGTCGAGCGTCGCTCCCAGGCCGATCACCCCCGCTATAGGCGGAGTACCGGCTTCGAAACCCAGTGGCGCCGGCCGGAAGCTGGCGCTGTGGTAGCCCGCCTGTTGCACCATTTCACCGCCGAACTGCCAGTGCGCCAGCCGCTCCAGTGCCTCGCTGCGGCCGCAGATCACTCCGACCCCGTCAGGGCCATAGAGCTTATGGCTGGAAAACACATAGAAGTCGCAACCCAGAGCACCGAACTCAGGCCGGCCATGCACCACGCCCTGCGCGCCGTCGACCACGCTCAATGCACCCTGCTCGCGGGCCAGCTCTGCCAGCTCGCGCACCGGCTGTCGAGTACCGAGCACGTTGGAGAGCTGGCTGACCGCAACCAGCCGCGTGGCCGGGCCGATCAGCGTGCGCGCGGCTTCAAGGTCTATGACGCCGGCTTCGGTCAACGGCAGCACCACCAGCTTCAGGCCCTTGCGCTGCGCCAGTTGCTGCCAGGGCAGCAGATTGGCGTGGTGCTCCAGGGCGCTGACGACGATCTCGTCGCCCGCCTGGCACTGGCCTTCGAGCCCGTAAGCCAGCAGGTTCAGCGCCGAGGTGGCGCCGTGAGTGAATACCACCTGCCGGGCGCTCGGCATCGCCAACCAGAGCGCAACCTTCTCGCGGCTGGCCTCGAAGGCCTGGGTCGCCAGAGCGCCGGGCAGGTGCTGGGCACGGTGCACGTTGGCCGCGCCGTGGCCGTAGTAATGGGCAAGCGCGTCCAGCAGGGCTTGAGGCTTCTGCGTGGTGGCGGCGCTGTCGAGGTAGGTTTGCTGCTGGCGTTGCAGCGCAGCGATGGCGGGGAAGTCCGCGCGCCAGGGGGAGGTGTGAAACATGGCGAGGGCCTCGCGCATCGAAGGCCGGGGCAGGGGCCCCGGCCGAAGGGCAGATCAGTTGTGAGCGTGCAGCGCGTCGTTGAGCTCGATGGCCGACTTGTGGGTCTTGCATTCCACGGCGCCGGTTTCGGAGTTGCGACGGAACAGCAGGTCCGGTTGGCCAGCCAGCTCGCGGGCCTTGATGACCTTGACCAGCTCGCCCGCGTCGTCCAGCAAGCGCACCTTGGTGCCGGCGGTGACATACAGCCCCGACTCCACGGTGTTGCGGTCACCCAGCGGAATGCCGATGCCGGCATTGGCGCCGATCAGGCAGCCTTCGCCGACCTTGATGACGATGTTGCCGCCGCCGGAGAGGGTGCCCATGGTCGAGCAACCGCCGCCCAGGTCCGAACCCTTGCCGACGAACACGCCCGCCGAAACGCGGCCCTCGATCATGCCCGGGCCTTCGGTGCCGGCGTTAAAGTTGACGAAACCCTCGTGCATGATGGTGGTGCCTTCGCCGATGTAGGCGCCCAGTCGCACGCGGGCGCTGTCGGCGATGCGCACGCCGGCCGGAACCACGTAGTCGGTCATCTTCGGGAATTTGTCGACCGAGAACACCTCCAGCAACTCGCCCTTCAGGCGCGCTTCGAGCTGGCGCTCGGCCAGTTCGGCCAGGTCGACCGCGCCCTGGCTGGTCCAGGCCACGTTCGGCAGCAGCGGGAAGATACCTGCCAGGCTGGTGCCGTGCGGCTTGACCAGGCGGTGCGAAAGCAGGTGCAGCTTCAGGTACGCCTCGGGGGTGGAGGTGAGTGCGGCGTCTTCGCTCAGGAAGGTCGCCACCAGCGGCTTCTGGCTTTCGGCCAGGCGCGTCAGCAGCGCGGCTTGCGCAGCATCGATGCCCTTGAGGGCGTCGGCCAGCTCGCTGGCCTGGGTGTTGTTGAACGCGATGGCCTGGTTGCCACCGGTGTAGCCCAATACCTTGGCGGCGGCATCGGCCAGCGCAGCTGCAGGGTTGAGCAGGGGTTGGGCGTAGAACACTTCCAGCCAGGTGCCCTGGCGGTTCTGGGTGCCGACACCGAAGGCCAGGCTGAACAGGTTAGCGGACATGCAGTTACCTCTATATTCGTAAACGGCGCCGGGGCTCAGAGGGCCGCGGCGTACAGGTCAGGTTTGAAGCCAATCAGGGTGCGATCGCTCAGCTCGAGCACCGGCCGCTTGATCATCGACGGCTGGGCCAGCATCAGTTCGATGGCACTGGCCTGGTCGAGGTCAACCTTCTGTGCCTCGTCGAGCTTGCGAAAGGTGGTGCCTGCGCGGTTGAGCACGGTTTGCCAGCCGTGTTCATCGCACCAGCGCGCCAGGTGCTCGCGGTCGATGCCCTGGGTTTTGTAATCATGAAACGCATACGCCACCTGATGCTCGTCGAGCCAGGTGCGGGCCTTTTTCATGGTGTCGCAGGCTTTGATGCCGTAGAGGGTGTAAGCCATTGGTTAACGAGGGCTGGCCGGGCTTGACCGTACCTTCCCGCTGTCTCCGGTCGATTCAGTGGGCCGAATTATGCGGGATCGGGCGGCTCGATGCCACGGTTGTCAGGCTCGGATGTGTTAGCCCGGCCTTAAGCCCGCGGCCTTGGAGCCGCTCAGGAAACTTCGCGTGCCAGCTCATCGCGGCGGGTTTCGTAAGCCTTCAGGTAGACCGACTGAAGGCCTGCCACCGTTGCCTCGGCAACCTGATCCCTGTCCACGCCAAGGGTGAACCCGTTGGCGAAGGTGATCGTACGTTCCAGCTCGCTTCTGTTGTGCGCTGCTTGAACTTCAGCAAGCAGAAACTTTGCCGTCGTCTTCATCGCCAGTGGCATCGCCATGGCTTCCAGATCGTCGCTGAGCCGTTCGGTGTGAGATGAACCTGGCATATCCATCAAGTGGGGCATCTCATGGCCTTGTGGTTTCGTGGCATCTGGCAGCTCATACGTTCAGCCACTTCACCATAGACGATGCCGGCCGATCGCCCGCTTTTTTATTCAGGCCAGGGCCGAACGATCACCTCTGGCCTGAAACCACCTTGAAAGTGGCAGCCTGATGCTGAACGGCGGATCGCTACCTCCCAAGCAGCTCACTGATACGCGCTGCAAGCGTATCCACCGCGAACGGCTTGGTCATGACGGACATCCCGACATCCAGCTCTCCACTTTTCAACATGGCGTTCTCGGCGTAGCCGGTAATGAACAGCACTTTCAATTCCGGGCGCGTGGCGCGGGCCGCGTCGGCCATCTGTCGGCCATTCATGCCTCCCGGCAAGCCTACGTCGCTGATCAGCAGGTCGATACGCGCGTCCGAGAGCAGAATACGCAGGCCGCCTGCGCTGTCGGCGGCCTCGATGGCCGTATAGCCAAGCTCGCCCAGAACATCGGTCACCAACAGCCTCACGGTGGGTTCGTCTTCCACCACCAGAATGGTCTGGCCCTCCAGCGCCTGGGTGCTCAGTTCAGTATTCAGAGAAGGCTCCGAGGGCGAGGCCGAACCCAGATGTCGCGGTAAGTAGATGGACACCGTAGTGCCTTCCCCCACGATCGAATGGATGCGGACCTGGCCATGGGACTGCTTGGCAAAACCGTAGATCATGGACAAGCCCAGGCCCGTCCCCTGGCCCAGAGGCTTGGTGGTGAAAAAAGGATCGAACGCTTTGGCGACCACGTCCGGGGGCATGCCGGTGCCGGTATCGGAAACGCTCAGGCACAGGTACTCACCCTCGGGAATGTCCTGGCGCTGGGCAGCTTTGCGGTCAATGTGGCGATTGGAGGTCTCGACGATGATGGTGCCGCCGTCAGGCATGGCGTCTCGGGCGTTGATGCACAGATTCAGCAGGGCGTTTTCCAGCTGGGACTGATCGACCAGCGCCGTCCACAGTTCGGGCGCCTGAAGTACCTGGACAGGCACGCCTGGGCCCACGGTGCGTTGGACCAGGTCGCGCATGTCCGACACCAGCGAGTTGACATCCGTACAGACCGGGTCAAGTGTCTGCCTTCGAGAGAAGGCGAGCAGGCGGTGGGTGAGGGCGGCGGCGCGTTTTGCCGCCCCCTGGGCCGCTGTCATGTATTTGTCGATATCTTTAAGGCGGCCCTGATTGAAGCGCTTGCTCATCAATTCAAGGCTGCCGAGGATGCCCGCGAGCAGGTTGTTGAAGTCGTGGGCGAGGCCGCCGGTGAGTTGGCCTACAGCTTCCATCTTCTGTGATTGCCGAAGTTGATCTTCCGAGCGCAGCAGCTCTTCGGTTCTTTCAGCCACGCGTTGCTCGAGTGAGTCGGTCAGTGCCCGCAGCGCAGCGATCGCGCTGTCGCGCTCACCTTCCACGGCACGGCGCCCTTCCAGGTCGATCAGCACACCTGGAAACGTTGAGGGCACCCCATCGGCGCTAAGCCTCACCTGCCCGTTGGCTTCGAGCCAGTAATACTGGCTGTCGGCGCGCCGGGTCCGGTATTGGTAGACGAAATGGCCGCCACGACCCACGGCTTCATGAATAGCGGCCAGCAGGCCGTCCTTGTCATCCGGGTGAACGGTTTCGACAACTTGTTCCAGAGGGAACCCTTTACGGCCGAGGGCAGGGTTCAGCCCGAAAGTGACCGCGAAGGATTCATCGACCGAAAACAGATCTTTTTGTATGTCCCAGACCCAGGTGCCGATGATCGCTCCGGCCGACAGCGCGAGCTGTACCCGCTCGATATTTTCGCGTGCCAGCGCCTCCGCCGCTTTTCGACCGGTGATATCCCGGAACAGGATCGAAACCTGGCGCCTGGAGGCCGGCTCTACCCGCGAAGCCGATACTTCGATGTCCCGGCCTGCCGCAAGGAAGTAGCGCTCGAAGCGAACAGGCTGGCCGGTTTGGAGGACTGCGCCATACAGCGCTACCCACTCATCTGCGTCCTCTGGTTCGAGCTCCCTGATGGTTTGCCCCAGGATGTCGGCGATGCCGGTCTGCCGTTCATAGCCAAGATTCGCTTCCACGTGCCGGTAGTCGCTCAACGGCCCGTGAGGGCCGTCGAAGAACTCGATCACGCAGAACCCATCGTCGATTGCCTCGAACAGCACCCGATAACGGGCGTCGCTCGTTGTGCGGGCCTCGTCCGCCTGGCGCTGCGAAGTGATGTCGCGGGCCGTGCCAGAAAACCGCACCGGTTTGCCATGGCTGTCTGTCTCCATCAGGCCGGTACGGTTGATCCACCTGACCTCGCCGGTGTCCGGCCGTTGAATACGATAGTCGACATTGGCGATGTATTCACCTTGTGCGCGACCCGCAGCGGTCGAAACCCGGCTCGCGTCTTCGGCAATGACCAGTGCCTGGACGTCGACCGCAGGATAACTGGCCGCTGGCGTCAGCCCATACAGCCGGAAAAACTCAGGCGTCCCATACAGCACATCATTTGCCAGGTCGACATTGAACAGCCCTACGCCGCCCGCTTCCTGGGCTCGGCGAAGCAACTGCTCGGTTTCCTTCAGCGCTTTGCCGGCCAGATGCTCGGCCGTGCGGTCCCGGAAGATCTTGACGAAGCCGATGTGCTCGTCTTGCTCATCACGCAACGGCATCATTTCGCCCGATGCCCAGAAACGCTCTTCGCCCTTGCGCAAATGCCAGCGCTCGTCGGTTGCACGCCCCTCTCTCAGAGCGCAGCGCATTTCGTATTCGGCGCGGCCCTCGGCGCGGTCCTCCGGCACAAAAAATCGCGAAGCGTCCTGGCCGCGCATTTCCTCCGCCGTCCACCCCATCACCTGTTCAGCGCCAGCGTTCCAGTCGGTGATGATGCCTGCCGTGTCGGTCACGACGATGGCGAACTCGGTGGCGCTATCGAACACTGCCTTGGCGCGGGCGGTGTCTGCGCCTGAGTGCCTAGCCTTGGCGCGAAGTTGATGAATCTCGGCTTCAAGCGCCTCACGAGAGAGATGGCTCAGGTGGTCTTGGGACAACGAACGACTCCCTATGGCCGCTGGCCATGAATTGGGCAGGAAACTCCACGTGCGACATCGGCAGATGGCAAATGACTGCCGAAGTGAGGCAGCACGGCGCATGGGCCCCGGCTATTGGTGCGCAACGCAAGTGATGCTACCGGACTTGTGCCATCCCGGCTGGCACGCCGACGATCGGTCGACGGCTACCTTCTGATGGGTGGCCCGCGCCTTGAGGATTCGCCCTCGACCACTCCTTGAACGGCCCAGTGAGTTCTTGCCAGCATCGCAAGATGCACCCGCACTTTCGGACGATTCACCCTTGAACCCTTCGGCACTACACGTATTGAGGCTCACATTTTTTATCGGATGTGTACATTGCCGAATCCCCGTGGCGATAGGCCGTTATGGCCTTCCTCGTGCTGGGGACGAGGGCCTACATTCGCGCCCCTCGAGCTTTTGCCCGGGAAGTATTCATCGACAAGGAGCCAAGCGTTGAGCGCCATCAACACCCTCAAGTACCTCTTCCTGTGTGTCGGCCTGCTCATGCTCGCCGGCGCGGTCACAAGCTGGAACAACTCGCGCACGTTCATGGCCACTGCGCTCACCGCTCAAGGAGAAGTGATCGACCTGCTGCCTGAACGCAGCGAGAACGACTCGTTGACCTACAGCCCTGTGGTGGCGTTTATCACCGCAGAAGGTGAACACATCGAGTTCACCAGCTCCACCTCAAGTTACCCACCGGCCTATGCGCCGGGTGAGCAGGTAGAGGTGTTCTATCAGCAAGGCAAGCCGCAGGATGCGAAGCTTGGCGGCATGTTCGAGCAGTGGGGGGTGGTGCTGATTTTCGGTTTCATGGGCCTGAGCTTCGGCGCTATCGGTGCGGGAAAACTGCTCGTTCAGCGCCTGAAGCGCAGTCGTCGGGAAGGGCTGATACGCACAGGCAAAGCTGTCACTGCCAAGGTCGAGTCGGTTGCGCAGAAACCGAGGGTGAAGGTCAACGGCCGGCACCCTTGGGTGATTCACTGCCAATGGCACAACCCGGCTACCGGCCAGGTGCATCTGTTCATCGATGCACGCAATCCGCGCCAAACACCATGTGGACATGCGCTCGCTGCCTGCGCTGGCGGGTTGATCAAGGCGTTGGATATATCCGCGCGGCGAAGGCTTTGTCCTGCTCACTGAGCTCAAGGTTGTGGCCGACTTCCCAATCACCGTGCGTCAGCTCGTTGCGCACCGGGTAGTGCATGATCGATGAGCGATCGTAGCGGGTGAAACCGTGGCCTCGCTCGGGCAGGCGGCCGAGTACCTGGTCGTCCACGGTTGCCTTGTCATGACCTTTTTCGGCGTACCAGGCGTAGACCTTGTCGAGGTCCCAGGGAATATTGGCTTGCGGGTGCTGATGTTCATGCTCCAGCCCCAGGGCATGCCCGAACTCGTGCATGACCGTAGCTTCGAAGCGTTCCTCGCCCGGGCGTACGCTCAACACCATGGTGGGTACCCAGGGATCATTGGCTTTGGCATCGGTACCGATCAAGGAGTAGTTGCCAGGGCCTTGCACACTGATGCGGATATCACCCTTGCCTTCGCCCGGCTCACCTTCACGCCCATCGATGAATTCCAGTGTCAGGTTGATGTGCGGCTGCCATTTGAGCACGGCGTGCTGGATGGCCTGCCAATGAGCGAGGTCCATCGGGTCATCGATCCAGGCGATGTTCAGCACGCGGCCGTTGGCCCAGAAGCGCGAATGAGCGCCGGCCGCACGCTTGCGCCGCGACTTGCCGGCGGGTGCAGCTTCGGGCGCTCGCTCAGCGCGGCTTCACGTGAATCGAAAAAATCAGGCGTATGGGGGTGCTGGCAGTTGATCAACATGGTTGAAGCTCCAGTGAAGTGGCCGGCGACAGTAGGTCAACAGGCTCGGCTAACCGGAACATTCATGTGCCACCCGAACAATGTGTTATGCCACCTGAGCACTCGCCTGCCGCCCCGGCACCGCCTCCAGCAATGCCTGGGTGTACGGATGAGCCGGTTGCCCGAACACCTGCCAGGCCGGGCCTTGCTCCACCACCTCGCCCTGGCGCATCACCATCACTCGATCCGCCAGTTGCGCCACCACCGCCAGGTCGTGGGACACGATCACGCAGGCGATGCCCAGCTCGCGCTGCAGTTCGGCCAGCAGGTCGAGGATCTGCCGCTGTACGGACACATCCAGCGCCGACACGGGTTCATCCAGCAATAACACCTTCGGCGCCAGCGCCAGTGCCCGGGCAATGGCCACGCGCTGGCGTTGGCCGCCGGACAGTTCGTGAGGCAGCCGATCCAGAAAATGCACGGGCAAGTGCACCTGTTCCGATCAGGCGTTGCGCCGCCTGCTCCAGCGCCGCACCCTTGGCGATGCCGAAGGCCAGCAGCGGCTCGACGATGCTGTCGAACACCGTCAGCCTCGGGTCGAGCGCCGCGAAGGGATTCTGCTGCACCAACTGGATCTGCCGGCGCAACGGGCGAAATTGCCGCCAGCGGTAGCGGCTGACGTTCTGCCCGGCGACCCACACCTGGCCGCTGTCGGGCTGCTCAAGCCCGAGCGCCAGGCGCAAGGTGGTGCTTTTGCCGGAGCCTGACTCACCGACGATGCCCAGGGTTTCACCTGCGCGCAGTGCCAGGCTCATCCCTTGGAGAGCCTGGAAGCTCGTCGGCTGGCCCTTGATACGCGGCAGCGCGTACGCCTTGCTCACATCCTCCATCTTCAGCAGCGGCTCGCCCTGCCGCGCGGGCCGGGCTTCGCGTGGTACGGCAAAGGCCGGTGCGGCGGCCAGCAACTGGCGCGTGTAAGGCTGCGCCGGGCGCGCCACCACTTGCCGCGCAGGGCCTTGCTCGATCACCTGGCCGTTGTGCATCACCAGCAAACGGTCGGCCCGCTCGGCGGCCACGCCCAGGTCGTGGGTGATGATCAGCAGCGCGATGCCGCGCTCGCGCACCAGCTGCTCCAGGTGGTCGAGAATGCGCCGCTGCACGGTCACGTCCAACGCGCTGGTGGGCTCGTCGGCGATGATCATTTGCGGCTCGCCCGCCAACGCGATAGCGATCAGCACCCGCTGGCGCATGCCGCCAGACAACTCGTGGGGATACTGGCGAGCGCGCAGGGCAGGGTGGTCGATGCCGACCTGTTCCAGCAGTGCGAGCACGTCCTGGTCGACGCTGCGGTAACGCCCACCTTTGCTCAGGCTCAAGGCTTCGCCGATCTGCCGGCCGATGCGCTGGGTAGGGTTGAGGCTGACCATCGGGTCCTGCGGCACCAGGCCGAGCGTGCTGCCGCGCAGGGCGCGGCGCTGGCGTTCGCTGGCGTGGCTGTAATCTTGACCGTTGACTCGCAACTGGCCGGCGCTGATGCGCGCGTTACCGGGCAGCAGGCCGAGCAGGGCGTTGGCCAGGGTGGTCTTGCCCGAGCCTGATTCGCCGACGATGGCCAGGGTTTCACCGGGCCGGATCGCCAGCGACACCTCACGCAATGCCAGGACCGTTTCGCGGCCGGCCTGGTAGCTCACGCTCAACTGGCGCAGGTCGATCAAGGTGGATGCTCACTCATCGCGAGGTCTCCTCCAGGGTGCGGGCAATGTGATTGAGGCTGAACACCACCGCCACCAGAAACGCGCCCGGCAGCAGCGACACCCAGGCGCTGTGATCAGAAAGTGCCGGCCGGTGGCGATCAGCGTGCCCCATTCAGCCGCCGGCGGGGCCGCGCCGAAGCCCAGGAAGCTCAAGCCGGCCGTCGCGAGAACGGCTGCGCCGAAGTCGAGGGTGGCCAACACTGCCACCGGCCCCCAGGCGTTGGGCAGAATGTGCCGGCGCAGCGTGCCGAGCCAGCTGACCCCGCCAAGGCGGGCGGCCTCCACATAGGGCAAGGTCTTGACCCGCAGCACCTCCGCGCGGGTGGTACGGGCGAAGCCCGGGACGATGCCCACGCCCACCGCCACGGCCACCGGCAACGTGCCGAAGCCGATGGCGGTGACGATCGCCAAGGCCAGCAGCAGGCCGGGCAGCGCCAGCAGCACATCGATCACCCGCATGATCAGCGCATCCACCCGGCCACCAGCAAAGCCTGCGAGCACGCCCAGCCCAAGCCCGCCCAGCAGGGCCAGGCCTACGGCGAGCAAGGCGGCGCTGATCGACAGGCGTGCGCCGTACACCACCCGCGTATACAGGTCGCGCCCCAACTCATCGGTGCCGAACCAATGCTGCGCGTTGGGCGCGATCAGCTTGGCCAACGGGGCAGTGGCATTGGGGTCGAATGCGCTGAGCGTCTGAGGCAACAGCGCCGCTGCCAGTGCAAACGCCACCACCAGCACGGCCAGGACGAAACCTGGCCGGCGCCATAACCGCCGGGTGGCGGCCCACTGGCGAGCCCAGCGGCCCTGGCGGCGCCAAGCCTTGCGGCCAGCGGTGTTCAGCGCCAGGGGCGCTTCGGAGGCGATGGGCATGTCAGGCTCCTGAAGGGGCAGGGGTTCGGTGAGTGATGCGCGGGTCGAGCAGCGGGTAGATCAGGTCCACCAGCAGGTTGACCAGCACGAAGGCGGCCGCCGAGACGCTGACGATCGCCAGCACCACGGGAATGTCCTGGCGCAGCACGGCCTCCTGCGCCAGCCGGCCCACGCCGTTGCGGCTGAAGATGGTTTCCACCAGCACTGCGCCGGAAACGGTATTGCCCACCTGCAGGCCGAACAGCGTGAGGATCGGCAGCGCAGCGTTCTTGAAAGCGTGGCGCCACTGCACCTGCGCCCGGCTCAGGCCCTTGGCGTAGGCGGTGCTGATGTAAGGCTCGCGCCATACGCCCTGAAAGCCCCGCTGCAACACCTGCGCGTACACCGCCGCACTCGGGATCGCCAGCGTGATGGCGGGCAATACCAGGCTTTGCACACCCTGGCTGCCGGTGGCGGGGAACCAGCCCAGCCCGAAGGCGAATACCTGGATCAGCAGCAACCCCATCCAGAACACCGGCACCGAAAACCCCAGCGACGGCAGCCTTGCCAGTGCGGTTTTGAGCGGCTGCCAGCGCACCAGCGCGGCCAGGTAACCCAGGCCAACGCCGCCGAGCACCGACAGCAACACTGCCAGGCCGGCCAGTTGCAGGGTTTGCGGCAGGCGCTCGGCCAGCAGTTGCGCGACCGGCCGGTTCAGCGACAGCGACTGGCCGAAATCCCCGTGCAGTGCGCCGCCCAGCAGGTGGAAGTACTGCGCGAACAGGCCGCGGTCGAGCCCGTAGTAGGCCTGCGCCTTGGCGAGATCCTCCGGCGACAGCGAGTCCGCCTCCATGCCCGCAGCGCTGAGCATGATCGACAAGGTGTCGCCTGGCAGCAGGTAAAGGATGAAATAGGTAATGGTGTAAGCGCCCCACAATACCAGCAGCGCCTGGCCGAAACGCCGCACCAGGTAGCGGCTCATGGCGTGCTCACCTTGATGTCGCCCAGCAGTGCGAAGCCTTCGGCCGTCCAGTGGAAGCCCTGCACCTTGGAGGAGGTGGCGGCCTGCCACACCCGCTCGTAGATCGGGAAGGCAGAAGCCTCGTCCAGCAGCAGGTCTTGCAGGTCGCCGTAGGCCTGGGCGCGCTGGCCGTTGTCGGTGGCGGTGATGCCGGTGTCGAACAATGCCGTTGCCCTGGCCAGGGTCTGCGGCTCGATAGGTATTGGTGGCGAAGGTGGAGCTGTTGGCGCTGCGTGGGTCGAGGATGGTTTGCAGGATGATCGGGTCGGCGCGGGTCATGTAGGTCGAGCTCAGGTCGTAACGGCCCTGGCTGTTGACGGCGGTCCATTCGGCGCGGGTGACCACCGAGAGTTTGAGGTCGATGCCCACCTTGCGCAGTTGGTCCTGCACCAGCACGTCGCCTGCGGTCTCGCTGGTGTTGATGTTGTAGCTCAGCGCCAGGCGCTTGCCGTTCTTCTGGCGGATGCCGTCCGCGCCTTTCGACCAGCCCGCCGCATCGAGCAGGCGTTCGGCGCCGGCCGGGTCGTAGGCGAGCTTGGCTGCCTGGTTCTTGAAGTAAGGCGTGGTGCTGTCGTACACCCCGCTCACCACCGGGAACTGCGGGCTGTAGACGGTACTGGCGTAGGTCTTGCGGTCGATGGCCTTGAGCAGCGCCAGGCGCACCTGTTTGTCACCCAGGATCCGCCCGTCACGGGTGTTGGGGTACAGGTTCAGTGCCGGGCCTGGCAGGGCGCGGCTCTGAATGGTCGCGCCCTTGGACTGGTAGAGCTTGGCGTCGACTTCCGAAAACGGGTTGCGTGGCCAGAGGATGTCGGCCTGGCCCTGCAGGAACAGGCCGTTGCGCACGCTCTCCTCTGGCACATAACTGATGTCGACGCTGTCGAGGTAGGCCTCGCCCTGGTTCCTGGTATTGGCCGACGCCCAGTGGTAACCGGTGCGCTTGACCAGCCTGGCGCCCACTTCCGGGGTGTAGTGCTCGAGCACGAAAGGGCCGCTGCCGATGATCTTGCCCAGCGAGCGTTCCTTGGCACTCAGCGCATAAGACGCAGGGGCCAGGATCGCAAGGTTGGTGGTGGAGGCGGCCTGCAAGAAGCCCGCGTTGGGTTTGGCCAGCACCAGTTTCACGGTAAAGGGGTCGACCACTTCGGCGTGGTCATAGCCGGCCAGGTAGGTTGCGCCAAAGGTCGCCGGCAGCTGGCTGGCGAAGGCCTTGTCGCTGTCGAAGGCGGTTTTCACCGCCTGCGCGTCGAAGCGTTCGCCATTGCTGAAGGTCACGTCGTCGCGCAGGTGGAAGGTGTAGGTCAGCGCGTCGCCGCTCACTTCCCAGCTTCTGGCCAGCCACGGGATGATCTTGCCGGTGTCGGGGTCCTGGTCGGTCAGGGATTCGGCCACATTGCGCAGCAGCACCCGGTGCTCCAGCCAATAGACCTGAAAAGGGTCGACGCTCACCAGTGTGGTGTTGTCGCCGAAGAACGCGATCTTGAGGGTCTTGGCCTGGCTTTGCGGCGTAGAGGGCGAGCAGCCGGAGAGCCCGCTCAGGGCGCCGGCCAGGGCCAGGGTGGTCAGGGCCAGGCGCCACGGCCGGGCTTTTACGGTGGGCTGCATGCAGAAACGTCCTTGATCGAGAGGGCGGCGGGCGAATCAGTCGGCGTAGGCCAGGGTTTCGCGGTCGAGCTGGCGAATCAGCGCGTCCCAATGCAGCTGGATGACCGGGTTGTCGCCCGAAGCGGTCGCGGCCGACTGCTCACGCACTTTTTCGATGGCCGCTGGCGGGGCGTGCAGCAGGTCGGCATTGCCGCCGGCCTGGGCGGCGATCTGGATATTGCAGGCGCGCTCCAGGCCATGCAGCTCGCGGAAGGCATGCTCGATGCTGACCCCGCCGGTGAGCAGCCCGTGGTTGCGCAAGATCAGGATGTTGCTGTCGCCCAGGTTGGCCACCAGGCGCTGCTGTTCGTCCAGGTCCAGCGCAACCCCTTCGTACTCGTGGTAAACCACGCGGCTGTAGTAGGCCAACGCGTGCTGTGACAGCGGCAGCAGGCCACCGCGCTGCGCAGACACCGCAGCGCCGTCGCGGGTGTGGGTGTGCAGCACGGCTTTCAGGTCGGGCCGAGCGCGGTGGATGGCGCTGTGGATCACGTAGCCTGCCTGGTTGATGCCCAAACCCAGCGGGTCGTCGACCAGGGTGCCGTCGATGTCCACTTTCACCAGGTTCGAGGCGCTGATCTCGTCGAACAGCAAGCCATAGGGGTTGATCAGAAAATGCTCGTGTTCGCCGGGCACCCGTGCGGAAAAGTGTGTGTAGATATGGTCGGTCCAGCGCAACTGCGCGGCGATGCGGTAGGCCGCAGCGAGCGTGACGCGTACTTCCCATTCTTCCGGGAAACGCGCTGGCGAAGCGTGGGGCGGGTGGCGAGGTTGGCAAGCGAGCTCATGGGGGCTCCTGATACGAATCAGCGAAGGTGCCCATGGCGGTGAACCCTGGGCGCGGAAAGCAGCACGGTTGCAGGCTGCGTAGGCGCCTCAGGGCGATGAGGTGGCTTGGAAACGACGATATTTTTATATTCGAAGGCTGTAAAAGGTTATTTGGCTATAAGCTAATCATCAGTATTTCTGAATTAAAAAGCGGCAGATTATGCGCCGCTGGAATATTCTGGGCGCTTGTCGAGGCCGGAGAACCCTTGCATGAAAATAGATGACATCGATGCTTTCATCGCCGTGGTGCGCTCGCAATCCCTGGGCGTAGCGGCCGAGGCCCTGCAACTTACGCAATCGGCCATTACCCGCCGCCTGCAGAATTTCGAGGAAGCGCTGGGTGCAGTTCTGCTCGATCGCCACACCAAGCCGATGAAGCCGACCGCCATCGGCTGGCGAGTGTACGAACGCTGCCAGGCGGTGATGCGCGAGGTGGATGCGCTGCGCGAGCTGGTGGCCGAAGATGCCAGCCCTTCGGGCACGCTGCGCCTGGGCGTGCCACAGACCATTGGCGATGCGGTTTTGCTTGAGGCACTCCAGGGCATGAAGGCGCGCTTCCCCGAGCTTCAGGTGCAGGTGGCCCACGGCTGGGGTGGCAACCTGGTGCAGCGCATCGAACGCCGTGAGCTTGATGCTGCTGCGGTGTTGTTCCCGGCGGGCAAGGTGTTTCCCGAAGGCGTTACGGGGCAGTCGCTGGCACAGATGCCTTTGGTGGTGGTCGGGGCCAAGGACGCATCTGCGCGCAAACGTTGCAAACTGGCCGAGTGCCAGGCGCAGGGCTGGGTGCTCAACCCCGATGGTTGCGGGTTCCGCGCCGGGCTGCAGCGGGCCCTGGCCGAACAGGGGCAGGGTTTGAAGGTGAACCTGGAAATCTTCGGCACCGACCTGCAACTGGGCCTGGTCGCCAGCGGCATGGGCCTGGGGCTGGTGCCCGAGCCGCTGCTGCAGGGCAGCCGCCACCGCGAGCGGCTGGAGGTGATCAACGTCAGTGACTTCCGCCCCGTGATTGACCTGTGGCTGGTGCAGGCTGCGTTCGTCGGCAACCTGCAAGGCGCGGTAGACCTGTTCGGCGATGTCGTCGCAGCAGGGGCTGGCAGTGCGCGCGCAAGTGGCTTGAGGTGCGTTTTCGGCATATTAGGATATGCCTAAATTGAATTTCACTCAGGTGGTGGTGGGCCTTTAACGTAGCGCTCAGTTCAACCACGTCTTGAGACCGCGCACGCGGATCGGGCTCCTCGATCAATGGAGACGATCTTGCCAGCGCCACCTGCCAACCCGCTCGACCCTGACTTTCTCGCCCAACTGACCGCGGCGCTGGCCGAGCACGCCGAGCGCTACGACCGCAGCGGCGAGTTCCCTGCCGATTGCATCGCGTTGCTGCGCGAGCGTGGCCTGCTGGCGCTCACGGTGCCGCAGGCCTTCGGCGGTGGCGGCGCAAGCCTGGCCACCGCGCGCCAGGTGGTCAGCGCTGTGGCGCAGGGTGAACCCTCCACCGCGTTGATCCTGCTGATGCAATACATCCAGCACGCCCGGCTGCACCACAGCCCGCGCTGGCCCGCGCACTGGAAGCAGCGCCTGGCGCTGGATGCGGTTGAAACCGGCGCGTTGCTCAACGCGTTGCGGGTCGAGCCCGACCTGGGCAGCCCGGCCCGCGGTGGCTTGCCCGCCACCATCGCCCGGCGCACCCCGGAAGGCTGGCGCCTGAGCGGGCGCAAGATCTACTCCACCGGCAGCCATGGCCTGAGCTGGCTGCAGGTGTGGGCGCGCAGCGACGATCCCGACCCGCTGGTGGGCAACTGGCTGGTGCGTAACGGCAGCCCTGGCATTCGTATCGAACCCACCTGGGACCATCTGGGCATGCGCGCCACCTGCAGCCATGACATGGTCTTCGAGGACGTGCTGGTGCCGCTGGACCAGGCGGTCAGTGTGTCGCCGGCCAGTGCGCCGCATGCCGAATTCGACAATGAAGACCAGCTGTGGATGGCAGTGCTGCTAAGCAGCCTGTATGACGGCATCGCTCGCGCCGCCCGCGACGACTTTCGACGCTGGCTCAAGGCGAGGGTGCCCGCCAACCTCGGTGCGCCACTTGCGACACTGCCGCGCTTTCAGGAGCGCCTGGGGCAGATCGAAAGCCTGCTGCTGGCCAACCAGGCGTTGCTCGACAGCGCTGCCGAGGGCCGTGTGAGCCCGGCCCAGGCCCCTGCGATCAAGTACCTGGCGACCCGCACCGCCATCGAAGCCGTGAGCCTGGCCATCGAGGCGGGTGGCAACCCCGCGCTGGACCGGCGCAACGCCCTCGAACGGCACTACCGCAATGTCCTTTGCGGGCGCATCCACACCCCTCAGGACGACAGCGCCCTGATTGCCATGGGCAAGTTGTCGCTGGCCGGGTAATTCACATTGCTCGGGCCGCTTCAGGCCCGAGCAACATTGGCGCCCTCGGTACGGAGGCTGCACTTCAAGCGACGTGATCGCGCGTCGCCGCCTTGCTGTAGCGATTCTCCGGCCGTGCCAGGCCAAGGTGCTCGCGCAGCGTCACGCCGCTGTACTCCCTGCGTGCCAGGCCCCGTTGCTGCAGCAGCGGCACCACGTAGCGGGTGAAATACTCGAGGCCGTCGGGCAGCACGTTGTTGACGATGAAACCGTCGGCGCCACGCTGTTCGAACCAGGTTTGCAAACGGTCGGCGACCTGTTCGGGTGTGCCGGTGAATTCGCGGGTGGGCTTGGCAAAGCGCAGGGCGACTTCGCGCAAGGTGAGGTTTTCGTTTTGCGCCAAGGCTTTGATCTGCTCGGAAGTGCCCTTGTGGCTGTTGGCGCCTAGTTCGCCAAGATTCGGGAAGGGGGCGTCCAGGTCGTGGCGAGTGAAGTCGTAATCATTGAACGGCCGGCCCAGCGCAACGATAGCGTCCTCGATGCTGACCAGGCCCACCGCTTGCTGATAGCGCGCCTCGACCTCTTCGGGCGTCAAGCCGACGATAGGGCGGATGCCCGGCAGGATCGACAGCGTTTCGGGATCGCGCCCGGCCTGCGCAGCTCGTTGTTTGAGGTCCCGGTAGTAGGCTTGGGCCTCGCCGAGGCTGGCCTGATGGCAGAAGATGGCGTCGGCGTTCTGTGCAGCGAAGCTGCGCCCGTCATCGGAAACGCCAGCCTGGAAAATCACCGGCTGCCCCTGCTGCGAACGGGCGATGTTCAACGGGCCTTTGACCTTGAAGAACTCACCCTGGTGATTGAGGACGTGCAGCTTGCCGGGTGCGAAAAACTCGCCACTGCTTTTGTCATAAGTGAAGGCGTCGTCCTCCCAGGAATCCCACAACCCCTTGACCACATTCAGGTGCTCTCGGGCGATGCGATAGCGCACTGTGTGAGGTGGGTGCTCGGCCTTGCCGAAGTTGTCGGCGGTGCCCGAGAGCCAGGAGGTCACCACATTCCAGCCGGCGCGGCCGCCGCTGATGTGATCGAGCGAGGCCAGTTGCCGCGCGACCTGGTAGGGCTCGGTGTAGCTGACGGTAATGGTGGCCACCAGGCCGATGCGTTCGGTGACCGCCGCCAGGGCCGAGAGCACCGTCAGCGGCTCGAAGCGGTTCAGGTAATGGGGGCTCGAGCGTTGGTGGATGTGCAGGCTGTCGGCGATGAAGGCGAAGTCGAACTTTGCAGCTTCTGCGAGGGCAGCTTGCTGCTTGTAGAAGGGAAAATGCGTGCTGGCATTGGGTAGCGCATCGGGGTGGCGCCATTCGCCCCAACCGTGACCGACGCCGTGGATCATTACCCCGAGTTTCAATTGCCGTGTGCTCATGCCGTGCGCTCCTGATGGTCGTGGACGATGGGCCTCCACCAGGCGAGGGGTCGGCATGCGTTCACGCTAGAGGCATGGGCTGCGCTTGTGAAATCACTTTTGGTTCTAAATTAATGATTCGTTTCTGGAAACTTGCCCGGCACAGATCATGCGAGCCGGGCAAGTTGCCGCTTTTAGCGTGTGACGAATTCACGAATGCGCTGCGCGCCTTCGATGCACTCGGCCAGCGGTGCGACCAGGGCCATGCGCACACGCCCGGCACCCGGGTTGTGGCCATTGGCCTCGCGAGGAGATAAGAACCAGGCACTACGGTCACGTGTTGCTGCTCGAACAGCTCGCGGCAGAACGCTGCATCGTCGCCGCCCACGTTCGGCCACAGGTAGAAGCTGCCGTCGGGGCGCTGTACGTCCATCACCGGCGACAGGATGTTCAGCACCGCGTCGAACTTCTCGCGGTACAGGTCGCGGTTGGCACGCACATGGGCTTCGTCGTTCCAGGCGGCGATGCTGGCCAGCTGGGTTTGCACCGGCATGGCGCAGCCGTGGTAGGTGCGGTAAAGCAGAAAGGCTTTGAGGATGTCGGCGTCGCCGGCCACGAAGCCTGAACGCAGGCCGGGCAGGTTGGAGCGCTTGGACAGGCTGTGGAACACCACACAGCGTTTGAAATCGCTGCGGCCCAGCTCCGCGCAGGCGGTCAGCAGTCCGGGTGGCGGGGCGCTCTCGTCGAAGTACAGCTCGCTGTAGCACTCGTCGGCGGCGATCACGAAGTCGTGCTCGTCAGCCAGGGCGATCAGGCGTTTCAGGGTGTCGAGAGGAATCAGCGCACCGGTCGGGTTGCCTGGCGAGCACAGGAACAGGATCTGGCAGCGCTGCCACACCTGGGCCGGCACGGCGTCGAAGTCCGGGTTGAAACCGTGGCTGGCCAGGCATGGCAGGTAGTGCGGCTGCACGCCGGCCAGCAACGCTGCGCCTTCGTAGATCTGATAGAACGGGTTGGGGCTGACCACCAGGCCGTCGGCGCCACGCTGGGCAACGGTTTGCACGAACGAGAACAGCGCCTCGCGCGTGCCGTTGACCGGCAGCACGTGGCGGGCCGGGTCGAGCCAGCCGGCGGGCACGCTGAAGCGCCGCTCGCACCACTGCGCAATCGCCTCGCGCAGTGCCGGCAGGCCAGCCGTGGTGGGGTACACCGCCATTTGCGCGAGGTTGTCGCGCAGTGCCTGGGCGACGAACTCGGGCGAGGCGTGCTTGGGCTCGCCGATCGACAGGGCGATGTGGCGCCGCCCCTGGGTGTGTTCGGCGCCCGCAAGCAGCGCGCGCAGTTTCTCGAAGGGATAGGGTTGCAGCTGGTTCAGGGCGTCGTTCCATGGAAGTGTTCGCAGGTCAGATGCTGATGCGCGACAGGTCCGGCTGCTCGACCGATAGCTGTTTGACGATCGCCTCCTGGAGGCGCGCACACAGTTGCGGGTCGGACAGCGGCTGGTTGGCCGCGTCGGTGATGAAAAAGACGTCTTCGACGCGCTCGCCCAAGGTGGCGATCTTGGCGTTCTGCAGCGAGAGGTCGAAGTCCAGGAAGATCTTGCCCACGCGCGCCAACAGGCCCGGGCGGTCGGGCGCGGCCAGCTCCAGCACCGTCACCGGGCGCTGGGCATCGTTGTGGATGGTCACCTGCGGCGCAAAGGCGAAATGCTTGAGCTGGCGCGGCACCCGGCGCTGGATGATGGTGGGGTAGTCGTCGGGGTTGCGCAGTGCCTCGGTCAGGCCCAGGCGGATACGTTCGATGCGTGCAGGGTCGTTGCCGATCGAGCCACCTTCGTTGTCCAGCACGATGTAGGTGTCGAGGGTGAACTGGCTGCTGGAGGTGATGATGCGCGCGTCATGGATGTTCAGGTTGAGCTGGTCCATGGCGGCCACGGTCACGGCGAAGAAATCGTGCTGGTCAGGGGCGTAGATGAAGATCTGCGTGCCGCCTTCGAATTCGCGCTGGGTGGTTTCCTTGATCAGCACCAGCGGGTCGCCGCTGGGCGGCTGCTGGAGGATCGCATCGGTGTGCCAGGCCACATCCCCCGAGGTATGGCGCAGGAAATAGTCATCGCCCAGCTGCGACCACAGCTGCTCGACCTCGTCCGGGTCGGTGCCGCCACGTACCAGGGTGTCGAGGGCAGCGTTCTGGGTGTGGCGGATCTGCTGCTCGCGGTCGACCGGGTTTTCAAGGCCCCGGCGCAGTGCCAGCTTGGTTTCGGTGTACAGCTGGCGCAGCAGGCTGGCACGCCAGGAGTTCCATAGCGACGGGTTGGTGGCGTTGATGTCGGCCACGGTCAGCACGTAGAGGTAGTCCAGGTGCGTCTGGTCGCCGACGAACTGGGCAAAGTCGTGAATCACCTGCGGGTCGGAGAGGTCCTTGCGCTGGGCGGTGGTGCTCATCACCAGGTGGTTCTGCACCAGCCACACGATCAGGCGGCCGTCCCAGGCGGGCAACTGATGCCGTGCGCAGAAGGCCTCGGCGTCTACCGCGCCCAGCTCGGAGTGGTCGCCACCGCGGCCCTTGCCGATGTCGTGGTACAGGCCGGCCATGTAGATCAGCTCAGGCTTGGGCAGCTTGCCCATCAGCTTGCTGGCCAGCGGGAATTTCTCGGAAATGGGCGTGTACTGCAGCTTGCGCAGGTGCTTGATCAGGTTGAGCGTGTGCGCATCGACCGTATAGATGTGGAACAGGTCGTGCTGCATCTGCCCGACGATGTGGCCGAACTCCGGCAGATAGCGGCCCAGGATGCCGTAGCGGTTCATCCGGCGCAGGTTGCGGTGGATGCCCACCTCGCACTTGAACAACTCGACGAACAGGCTGGTGTTGCGGATATCGTTGCGGAAGGTGTCGTCGATCAGGTGCCGGTGTTCGCGCAGCAGGCGGATGGTGTCGGCGCGCACACCTTTGATGTCCGGGTTTTGCGCCATCAGCACGAAGATTTCCAGCATCGCGAAGGGCGTGCGCCGGAACACATTGGCGTGGGTTGCTTCGATGTAGCCGTCGTGCAGCTGGAAGCGCGAATTGAGCGGGGTGAGCGTGCGGCTGCTGTCGTCGGCCAGGATCACTTCTTCGTAATGCTGCACGATCAGGTCGCTGAGTTCGGCGATGCTCATCACCACGCGGTAGTACTGCTGCATGAAGCGCTCGATGGCAAGCTTGGCGTCGCCGTCGGTGTAGCCCAGCAGCTCGGCGATCTTGCGCTGGTAGTCGAACAGCAGCCGGTCTTCGGCGCGGCCGGCGAGCATGTGCAGGGCGTAGCGCACCTTCCAGAGGAACTCCTGCGAAGACGCCAGCAGGCTGATCTCGCTCTCCACCAGAAAGCCCTGGCTGGCCAGGGCCTGCAGGTTCAGGGTGCCGAAGTGCCGGCGGGCTACCCATAGCAACGTCTGGATGTCACGCAGCCCGCCAGGGCCGCCCTTGACGTTGGGCTCCAGGTTGTATTCGGTGTCGTTGTACTTGTGATGGCGCGCCCTCTGTTCCTCGCGCTTGGCCAGGAAGAACTCGCGGCTGGGCCACATCCGCTCGGTAGCGGTGGCTTCGAGCATGCGCTTGCGCAAACGGTCGGGGCCGGCAACGGTTCGGCACTCCATCAGGTTGGTGATGACGGTGAGGTCCGCCTGCGCCTGTTCGGCGCACTCGTCCACCGAGCGCACGCTCTGGCCCACTTCCAGGCCTATGTCCCAGAGCAGGGTGAGGAACCGTTCGATCGGCTCGCGGAACACTTCGTGGTCTGCGCTTTCGAGCAGGATCAGCAGGTCGATGTCCGAATATGGATGCAGCTCGCCGCGGCCGTAGCCGCCGACCGCGACCAGGGCGATGTCGGCGTCTTCGCTCCAGTCGAACTGGGCCCAGGCCTGCTGCAACAGGCAATCGACGAACCAGGCGCGGTCTTCGACGAGTCGGCGCACGTCGCGGCCCTCGATGAAGCGCTGATCGAGCACTTCGCTGGCCTGGCGGATGGCCTTCTTGAAGGCAGCGATCGGGCTGGCCTTGAGGGCCAGCTCGGCCTGGAACTGGCCACGGTCGAACAGCTCTGGGTCCATCTGGGGCATCGGGCGGCCTTCCTTTATATGAGTGCGAGCACCAGTCAGTTGCTGCGGGCGAGGGTGTCGTCGCTGCGCAGGGTCAGGATCTCGTAGCCGGTGGCGGTCACCAGAAGGGTGTGCTCCCACTGGGCCGAGAGCTTGCGGTCCTTAGTGATGGCGGTCCAGCCGTCGCCGAGCAGGCGGGTGTCGGCCTTGCCCTGGTTAATCATCGGCTCGATGGTGAAGGTCATGCCTTCCTTGAGTTCCAGGCCTTCGCCGGCAACACCGTAGTGCATAACCTGCGGTTCTTCGTGGAAGACCTTGCCGATGCCGTGGCCACAGAACTCGCGTACCACCGAGAAGCCGTTCTTCTCGGCGTGTTTCTGGATGACCGCGCCGATATCGCCCAGGCGCGCACCGGGGCGCACGACCTCAATGCCGAGGTACAGGCACTCCTGGGTGATCTTCGACAAGCGCTCGGCCCACTGCGGGACGGTGCCTACGTTGAACATGCGGCTGGTGTCGCCGTGGTAGCCATCCTTGATGACGGTGATGTCGATGTTCAGCAAGTCGCCGTTTTTCAGTGGCTTCTCGTTGGGAATGCCGTGGCACACCACATGGTTGATCGAAGTGCAGATCGACTTGGGGAAGCCCTTGTAGTTGAGCGGGGCGGGGATGGCCTGCTGCTCGTTGACGATATAGTCGTGGCAGATGCGGTCCAGTTCCTCGGTGGTCACCCCGGGCTTGACGTAAGGTTCGATCATTTCCAGCACTTCGGCGGCCAGGCGGCCGGCGATGCGCATTTTCTCGATATCCTCGGGCGTCTTGATGGTCACGGTCATGAATGCTCTCTTGGCGCCGGAGCGCTTGAAACGGTGTGTAAAGCGGCGATTCTACCAGAGCCGTCAACGGTACGCCGGGGCCGCTGGCGGGGTGCCATTGTTGCGCGATTGGCGGCAGGGCGCAAAATAGGCAGTGCCGGCTTCGGGGCGGTTCCTTCTGTCAGGGAACTGTGGTATAAAGTGCGCCGCTTCGCGGGGGTGTCCCTGCGAGGCTCAAACCCACACACGTATCGACACGATGACCTGGGTGCCGAAGGCCCTGTGCCGGAGGTTGGATCATTGGGATACGTGGAGGCCTAACCCGACTTATCAAGGAACTATCATGTCCCAAGTCAACATGCGCGATATGCTGAAGGCCGGTGTGCACTTCGGCCACCAGACCCGTTACTGGAACCCGAAAATGGGCAAGTTCATTTTCGGCGCGCGCAACAAGATCCACATCATCAACCTGGAAAAAACCCTGCCGCTGTTCAACGAGGCTCTGACCTTCGTCGAGCGTCTGGCCCAGGGCAAGAACAAGATCATGTTCGTCGGCACCAAGCGTTCCGCTGGCAAGATCGTCGCCGAGCAGGCTGCTCGTTGCGGTTCGCCGTACGTCGATCACCGCTGGTTGGGCGGCATGCTGACCAACTACAAAACCATCCGCCAGTCGATCAAACGCCTGCGCGAGCTGGAAACCCAGGCTGAAGACGGTACCTTCACCAAGCTGACCAAGAAGAAGCTCTGATGCGCTCGCGCGATCTGGAGAAGCTGGACCGTTCGCTGGGTGGTATCAAGGACATGGGCGGCCTGCCTGATGCCCTGTTCGTCATCGACGTCGATCACGAGCGCATCGCCATCAGCGAAGCCAACAAGCTGGGCATCCCGGTCATCGGTATCGTCGATACCAACAGCAGCCCGGAAGGCGTCGATTACGTCATCCCAGGCAACGACGACGCCATCCGCGCCATCGAGCTGTACATGACTGCCATGGCTGACGCCGTGATTCGTGGCCGCAACAACGTGGGTGGCGGCACCGAAGAGTACGTGCAGGAAGAAGCCGCCAACACCGCGGCTGAAGGCTGAGTCGTAGGCCAACTGGCACGGCTTGTCACGCAAAAGGGGGCTAGGCCCCCTTTTGCCACCTTCAGGATCGGCGCCCGCGTTCGTAACCTTCGCGCGCGATGATCCAAGATTCGAGCGCCCGCACCGTCGGGTGGTCTGGTCGAAACTTATCCAAGAGGATTTTGAAATGGCAGAAATTACTGCAGCGCTGGTCAAGGAACTGCGTGAGCGTACCGGCCAAGGCATGATGGAGTGCAAGAAGGCTCTGGTTGCCGCCGAGGGCAATATCGAGAAGGCCATCGACGATATGCGCGCTTCCGGTGCCATCAAGGCTGCCAAGAAAGCCGGCAACATCGCCGCTGAAGGCGCCATCGCCGCTCGCGTCGAAGGCGGCCGTGGCCTGATCATCGAAGTCAACTCGCAGACCGACTTCCTGGCTTTGCAGGACGACTTCAAAGGCTTCGTCAAGGACAGCCTGAACGAAGCGTTCGAGCAGAACCTCACCGACGCCGCTCCGCTGATCGCTTCGCGCGAATCGGCCCGCGAGGCGCTGGTTGCCAAGTGCGGCGAGAACGTCAACATTCGCCGCCTGGCCTCCGTTGCCGGCGACACCGTCGGTGCCTACCTGCACGGCCACCGCATCGGCGTTCTGGTTGTGCTCAAGGGCGGTAACGAAGAACTGGCCAAGCACGTTGCCATGCACGTTGCTGCCAGCAACCCTGCCGTAGTTTCGCCTGATCAGATCTCTGCCGACCTGGTTGCCAAGGAAAAGGAAATTTTCCTGCAGCTCAACGCCGACAAGATCGCTGGCAAGCCAGAGAACATCGTTGAAAACATGGTCAAAGGCCGTATCAACAAGTTCCTGTCCGAAGCCAGCCTGGTCGAGCAAGCGTTCGTCATGGACCCTGAAGTCAAGGTCGGCGAACTGGTCAAGAAAGCCGGTGCAGAAGTCGTTTCCTTCGTTCGTTACGAAGTGGGCGAGGGCATCGAGAAGCCGGTCGACAACTTCGCTGACGAAGTTGCTGCCCAGGTAGCTGCAGCCAGCAAGCAGTAATTCGGTTTCGCTGGTTGTGAACAGAGGCTGCCCGCTGACGCGCGCAGCCTCTTTTTCAAAGCAGGGCAGGGTGTGTACGAAAGGTTGGCGATTGCCTGTCTTTCGTACACAACTTGAAACCCGGCGCCAGGCTTATCCGGCCAGGTCGGGATGGCGCGATAGCGCTAGAGTTATCCGGGGCATAAAGTGCTCCAGGGATTTTTGAAAACAAACGCCGCAGGAGAGATACGCAATGGCCCAGCAGGTGAGTGGTCGGCAGCCTCGCTACAAACGCATTTTGCTCAAACTCAGTGGCGAGGCCCTGATGGGGTCCGAAGACTTCGGTATCGATCCCAAGGTGCTGGATCGCATGGCGCTCGAAGTTGGCCAGCTGGTTGGCATCGGCGTGCAGGTCGGCCTGGTGATCGGTGGCGGCAACCTGTTCCGCGGCGCCGCATTGAGCGCTGCCGGCATGGATCGAGTCACTGGCGACCACATGGGCATGCTGGCTACCGTGATGAACGCGCTGGCGATGCGTGACGCGCTGGAGCGTTCGAATATCTCCGCTATCGTCATGTCCGCCATCTCCATGGTCGGTGTGACCGATCATTACGATCGCCGCAAAGCCATTCGCCACCTCAAGACCGGCGACGTGGTGATCTTCTCGGCCGGCACCGGCAACCCGTTCTTCACCACCGATTCCGCGGCCTGCCTGCGTGCGATCGAGATCGACGCGGACGTGGTGCTCAAGGCCACCAAGGTCGATGGCGTCTACACGGCCGATCCGTTCAAGGATCCGCATGCCGAGAAATTCGACCGCCTCACGTATGATGAGGTGCTGGACCGCAAGCTGGGCGTGATGGACCTCACGGCGATCTGCCTGTGCCGTGACCACAAGATGCCGCTGCGAGTCTTCAACATGAACAAACCCGGTGCCCTGCTCAATATCGTGGTGGGTGGCGCCGAAGGTACTCTGATCGAGGAAGGTGTGGAATGATCAACGACATCAAGAAAGATACCCAGGAACGCATGGGCAAGACCCTGGAATCGCTGAGCCATAACCTGGGCACCATCCGTACCGGCCGCGCGCACCCGAGCATCCTCGAAAGCGTGAAGGTGCCGGCCTGGGGTAGCGAAATGCCGCTCAACCAGGTGGCTGCAATCTCCGTGGAAGACGCCCGTACCCTGAAGATCGTCGCTCATGACAAGTCGCTGGGGCTGCCATCGAGAAGGCCATTCTGACCTCCGACCTGGGCCTGAACCCCTCCAGCGCCGGTACCACCATCCGTGTACCGATGCCGCCCCTGACCGAAGAAACCCGCAAGGGCTATACCAAGCAGGCCCGGGGCGTTGCAGAGGACGCCCGGGTTGCTGTGCGTAACGTGCGCCGCGACGCCTTGGCCAAGCTCAAGCAACTGACCAAAGACAAGGAAATCAGCGAGGACGAAGAGCGCCGCGCTGCAGACGAAATCCAGAAGCTGACCGACAAGCACATCGCTCAGGTCGATACGGCGCTGGAAGTCAAGGAAAAGGACCTGATGGCCGTCTGAGGCCAAGCTTGCCCCATGGAAAAGACCAAGCCCGTTATGCCACAGCAAGTCCCTCGACATGTGGCGATCATCATGGACGGCAACAATCGCTGGGCCAAGAAGCGCCTGCTGCCCGGTGTCGCCGGGCACAAGGCCGGGGTCGATGCGGTGCGTGCGGTGATCGAGGTGTGTGCCGAGGCCAAGGTCGAGGTGCTGACCCTGTTCGCGTTTTCCAGCGAGAACTGGCAGCGCCCGGCCGACGAGGTGGGCGCGCTCATGGAGCTGTTCTTCACCATGCTGCGCCGCGAGGCGCGGCGGTTGAACGACAATGGCATCAGCTTGCGCATCATCGGCGACCGCAGCCGCTTTCATCCCGAGTTGCAGGCTGCCATGCGCGAAGCCGAGGCCCAGACGGCGGGCAACCAGCGTTTCATTCTTCAGGTCGCCGCCAACTACGGTGGCCAGTGGGATATCGCTCAGGCGGCGCAGCGCCTCGCGCGTGAGGTGCAGGCCGGGCACCTGCGCCCGAAGACATTACCCCGGGTTTGTTGCAAACCTGCCTGTCCACGGGTGATCTGCCGCTGCCGGACCTGTGCATTCGCACGGGTGGCGAGCACCGTATCAGCAATTTCCTGCTATGGCAGTTGGCCTACGCGGAGCTTTATTTTTCCGACCTGTTCTGGCCGGACTTCAAACACGAAGCCATGCGCACCGCGCTGGCCGATTACGCCTCGCGCCAGCGTCGCTTTGGCAAGACCAGCGAGCAAGTCGAGGCCGGAGCCCGAGCCTGATGCTAAAACAACGCATTCTTACCGCGCTGGTGCTGTTGCCCATCGCTCTGGGAGGGTTTTTCCTTCTTGAAGGCGGCTGGTTCGCCTTGTTCATCGGCGCGGTAGTCAGCCTCGGTGGCTGGGAATGGGCCCGCATGGGCGGCCTTCAGGCTCAGTGGCAGCGAGTAGCCTACGGCCTGTTCGTCGCCCTGGTGCTGTTCGTGTTCTACCTTTCACCAGGTGTGGCACCCTGGGTGCTGGGCCTTTCGGTGATCTGGTGGGCGTTGGCGACCTTCCTGGTCCTTACCTATCCGCGCAGTGCCGCACACTGGGACAACGTTGCCAGCAAGCTGGTGATCGGCCTGTTGATCCTGTTGCCGGCCTGGCAGGGCCTGGTTCTGCTCAAGCAATGGGCGCTGGGTAACTGGCTGATCGTGATGGTGATGGTGCTCGTGTGGGCAGCCGACATCGGCGCGTATTTCTCCGGGCGTGCCTTTGGCAAGCGCAAGTTGGCGCCCCAGGTGAGCCCTGGCAAAAGTTGGGAAGGCGCCTATGGTGGGTTGGCGCTCAGCCTGCTCATCACCCTGGGGGTGTCTTTCTATCGGCACCTGGGCGCGCTGGAGGTGGTGCTGGCTTTGCTCGGCGCGGCTCTGGTGGTTTTCATTTCGGTGGTGGGTGATCTCACCGAGAGCATGTTCAAGCGCCGCGCAGGCATCAAGGACAGCAGCCAGCTGCTGCCAGGGCATGGCGGGGTGATGGACCGTATCGACAGCCTCACCGCCGCGGTGCCGCTGTTCGCCGTGCTGCTTCGGGCCGCCGGCTGGGGCGCGATGTGAGCGCGGTGCAACGTATCACGGTGTTGGGTGCGACCGGCTCGATCGGGCTGAGCACGCTGGATGTCATCGCTCGCCACCCCGAACGTTACGAAGTCTTCGCGTTGACCGGCTACAGCCGTATCGAGCAGCTGCTGACGTTGTGCGAGCGGCATCGGCCGGTTTTCGCAGTAGTGCCGAGCGAACCTGCTGCGGTCGCCCTGCGCCAGGGCCTTGAGGCTCTCGGCCTGGGTACGGAAGTTCTGCTTGGTGAGCAGGGGCTGTGCCAGGTTGCCCAGGCGCCTGAGGTCGACGCGGTGATGGCCGCTATCGTGGGTGCAGCTGGCCTGGCACCAACGCTGGCAGCGGTGCACGCTGGCAAGAAGGTGCTGCTGGCCAACAAGGAAGCGCTGGTGATGTCTGGCGCCCTGTTCATGAAGGCAGTGCGCGAAAGCGGGGCAGTGCTGCTGCCCATCGACAGTGAACACAATGCGATTTTCCAATGCATGCCTACGGATTACCGCCGCGGCCTGGCGCCTATCGGTGTGCGCCGCATCCTGCTGACTGCCAGTGGCGGGCCGTTTCGCGAAATGCCCGCGCAGGCGTTGGCGCAGGTCACGCCCGAGCAGGCCTGCGCCCACCCCAACTGGTCGATGGGGCGCAAGATTTCAGTGGATTCGGCCAGCATGATGAACAAGGGGCTCGAACTGATCGAGGCTTGCTGGCTATTCGATGCGCGGCCCGACCAGGTCGAGGTGGTCGTGCATCCGCAGAGCGTGATCCATTCGCTGGTCGATTACGTGGATGGCTCGGTGCTTGCGCAGTTAGGCAATCCCGACATGCGCACGCCTATCGCCAATGCGCTGGCCTGGCCCGAGCGTATCGACTCAGGTGTTGCTCCACTGGATCTGTTCAGCATCGCCCGCCTCGACTTCCAGCCCCCGGCGCTGGATCGTTTTCCGTGCCTGGCACTGGCCTTCGAGGCTGCGCGGGCGGGCGGCAGTGCGCCGGCAACGCTGAACGCAGCCAATGAAGTCGCCGTGGCGGCGTTTCTGGATGGGCGTATTCGCTTTACCGACATTCCCTGCCTGATCGACGCGGTGCTGCAAGCCGAGCCGGTGGTGGCGCTTCAGGCCCTGCCGGCGGTGTTCGAAGCCGACGCCAGGGCCCGCGCACAGGCTAATCAATGGTTGACTCACGCAGGGCAATGAGGTCCGATGAGGCGCACGCATCCGCCTCTTGACGCCTGGCCTTCCCGAGACTGGAGACACGAATGAGCGCGCTCTACATGATTCTCGGCACCCTGGTTGCACTGGGTGTGCTGGTCACCTTCCATGAGCTTGGCCATTTCTGGGTCGCGCGCCGCTGTGGCGTGAAGGTACTGCGGTTTTCCGTGGGCTTCGGTACGCCGCTGGTGCGCTGGCATGACCGCCATGGCACCGAGTTCGTGGTTGCGCTGATTCCCTTGGGCGGTTACGTGAAGATGCTCGACGAGCGGGAGGGCGACGTGCCCGCCGTGCTGGCGCATCAGGCATTCAACCGCAAGCCGGTGCTGCAACGCATCGCAATCGTGGCTGCAGGCCCGATTGCCAACTTCCTCCTCGCGATTGTGTTTTTCTGGGCGCTGGCAATGCTGGGCACCCAGCAGGTACGGCCGGTGATCGGCCAGGTACAACCGGGTAGCCTGGCGGCTGTCGCGGGCCTGGCCCCTGGCCAGGAAATCGTCTCGGTCGATGGCCGGGAAGTGCAAGGCTGGGCAGGCGTGAACCTGGCGCTGGTCAGGCGCCTGGGTGAAACGGGCGGCCTGGCCCTGGGCGTTATCCAGGAAGGCAGCACCCTGCCGGTGGTGCATCAGGTGCAGCTTGATCGCTGGCTGCAGGGTGCCGATGAACCAGACCCGATCCGCTCGTTGGGCCTGCAACCGTGGCGGCCGGCGCTGGAGCCGGTGCTGGCCGAGCTCGATCCTGAAGGGCCGGCGCAGGCTGCGGGATTGCGAGCCGGCGACAAGCTGCTCGCGCTGGACGGCCAGGCGCTGGGCGACTGGCAGCAGGTGGTTGATCGGGTACGTGAGCGTGCTGGCGCCAAGGTGATTTTCAGCATCCAGCGCGGTGATGAGCGCCAGCAAGTGCCCGTCACGCTCGCCAGCCGCGGCGAGGGCAAGGCGGCAGCCGGTTACCTGGGTGCAGGTGTGAAACCGGTGCAATGGCCGGCGCAGATGCTTCGCGAGGTTCGCTATGGTCCGCTTGAGGCAGTAGTAGAGGGTGCGCGCCGTACCTGGTCGATGAGTGTGTTGACCCTTGATTCGCTGAAGAAAATGCTGTTCGGCGAGCTATCTGTAAAAAACTTGAGTGGGCCGATAACCATTGCTAAAGTGGCGGGCGCTTCGGCCCAGTCGGGCCTTGGGGATTTTTTGAACTTCCTGGCGTACCTGAGCATTAGCCTTGGAGTTCTGAATTTGCTGCCCATCCCTGTACTGGATGGCGGGCATTTGCTGTTTTACCTGATCGAGTGGGTGCGGGGCCGTCCCGTATCGGATCGGGTGCAAGGCTGGGGGATCCAGATTGGTGTCAGCCTGGTGGTCGGGGTCATGTTGCTTGCCCTGATCAACGATCTGGGTCGGTTGTTGTAACGCATCGCTCAATTGCGAACCTGCCGCCTGTGCGGCAGTTTGTTTATTGCCGTAAGGAACAAGAAAGGACTTCATGAAACGTCTGCTGCTTACCGCGGTGCTTTCCGCACTGATGATCGCCGAAGTTCACGCCGAGTCCTTCACTATCTCCGATATCCGTGTCAATGGCTTGCAACGGGTCTCCGCCGGTAGCGTGTTCGGTGCGCTGCCCATCAACGTCGGTGACACCGCTGATGACACACGCCTGGTGGATTCCACCCGCGCGCTGTTCAAGACCGGTTTCTTCCAGGACATCACCCTGAACCGTGATGGCAACGTGCTTGTCATCAACGTTGTCGAGCGCCCGTCGATCGCCAGTATCGAGATCGAGGGCAACAAGGCCATTTCCACCGACGACCTGCTCAAGGGGCTGCGCCAATCCGGCCTGTCCGAGGGTGAGATCTTCCAGCGTGCCACGCTCGAAGGCGTGCGTAACGAGCTGCAGCGCCAGTACGTTGCGCAGGGTCGCTACTCGGCGTCGGTCGACACCGAAGTGGTCACCGAGCCGCGCAACCGTGTTGGCCTGAAGATCAAGATCAACGAAGGTACCGTCGCTGCCATTCAGCACATCAACGTGGTGGGCAATACCGTCTTCCCCGAGGACGACCTGCGCGACCTGTTCGAACTCAAGACTTCCAACTGGTTGTCGTTCATCAAGAACGACGACAAGTACGCTCGCGAGAAGCTCTCCGGTGACCTGGAGCGCCTGCGTTCCTACTACCTGGACCGCGGCTACATCAACATGGACATCACCTCCACCCAGGTGTCCATCACCCCCGACAAGAAGCACGTCTACATCACCGTCAACATCAACGAAGGTGCCAAGTACACCGTTCGTGACGTGAAGCTGGCCGGCGACCTCAAGGTGCCCGAGGACCAGATCAAGGCCTTGCTGCTGGTGCAGAAGGGCCAGGTCTTCTCGCGCAAGGTGATGACCAATACCTCCGAGCTGATCACCCGTCGCCTGGGTAACGAAGGCTATACCTTCGCCAACGTCAACGGCATGCCACAGCCCCATGACGATGACCACACCGTCGACATCCTGTTTACCGTCGACCCGGGCAAACGTGCCTATGTCGATCGCATCAATTTCCGTGGCAATACCAAGACCGACGACCAGGTACTGCGCCGCGAGATGCGCCAGATGGAAGGCGGCTGGGCGTCTACTTACCTCATCGACCAATCCAAGACTCGCCTCGAGCGCCTTGGCTACTTCAAGGAAGTGAACGTCGAAACACCGGCCGTGCCAGGTGTCGATGATCAGGTTGACGTGAACTACGCAGTTGAAGAGCAACCCTCCGGCTCGATCACCGCCAGCGTCGGTTTCGCCCAGAGCGCGGGCTTGATCCTGGGTGGTTCGATCAGCCAGAACAACTTCCTGGGTTCCGGTAACAAGGTCGGCATCGGCCTGACCCGGTCCGAATACCAGACCCGCTACAACTTCAACTTCGTCAACCCGTACTTCACCCCCGATGGCGTGAGCCTGGGTTACAACGCCTTTTACCGCAAGACCGACTACGACGAGCTGGATGTCGACGTTGCAAGCTATGCGGTGGACAGCCTAGGCGCAGGCCTGAACTTCGGTTATCCGATCAGCGAGACCTCACGCCTGAACTTCGGCCTGACCGTGCAGCGCGACAACATCAACACCGGTACCTACACCGTTGGCGAGATCTACGACTTCATCAACCGTGAAGGCGATAGCTTCACCAACTTCAAGGCATCGGCCGGCTGGTCCGACTCGACGCTCAACCGCGGTACCCTGCCGACACGTGGCCACTCGCAGAGCCTGACCTTCGAGACCACTACCCCGGGCAGCGACCTGTCGTTCTACAAGATCGACTACCGTGGCCAGGTGTTCGCACCGATCACCGACACCTACACCCTGCGCTTCCATACCGAGCTGGGCTACGGCGACGGCTATGGCTCCACTTCGGGCCTGCCGTTCTACGAGAACTACTACGCGGGCGGTTTCAACTCCGTTCGTGGCTTCAAGGACAGCACTCTGGGCCCACGCGGCACACCTGCTACCGCCGATCCGGATCAGGACGATGTGGCCTTCGGTGGCAACGTGCTGATCACCGGCGGCGCCGAGATTCTGTTCCCGATGCCGTTCGTGAAGGATCAGAAGTCATTGCGTACCTCGTTGTTCTGGGACGTGGGTAACACCTTCGATTCCAAGTGCCAGTACAAATCGAGCAACGATGCAGCGCACCCGGTACGCAATCAGGACTGCGGCACCATCGACTTCTCCAACATGGCGGCTTCCGTCGGTGTCGGTGTGACCTGGATTACCGCTCTGGGGCCACTCAGCTTCAGCCTGGCGATGCCGGTCAAGAAGCCTGACAATGCCGAGACGCAAGTATTCCAGTTCTCCCTGGGCCAGACGTTCTGACGTCTGCCCTTCAACATCACACAAGGTTTCTGCAGGAGTTCATCGTGCGCAAGCTCACCCAATTGGTCATCGTCGCAGCGGCCATGATCGCTACCCCGGCATTTGCCGAAATGAAGGTCGCTGTTCTGAACTATCAGATGGCCCTGCTCGAATCCGATGCCGCCAAGCGTTACGCTGTCGATGCGGAGAAGAAGTTCGGCCCGCAACTGAACAAGCTCAAGGCTCTGGAAGCCAGTGCCAAGGGCATTCAGGATCGCCTGGTCAGCGGTGGCGACAAGATGCAGCAAGCCGAGCGCGAGCGCCTGGAGCTGGACTTCAAGCAAAAAGCGCGCGACTTCCAGTTCCAGTCCAAGGAATTGAACGAAGCCAAGGCGGCAGCCGACCGTGACATGCTGCAGCAACTCAAGCCCAAGCTCGATGGCGCTGTAGAGTCGGTCATCAAGCAAGGCAACTTCGACCTGGTACTTGAGCGTGGCGCCGTGGTTGACGTGAAGCCTCAGTTCGATATCACCCGCCAGGTGATCGAGCGTATGAACCAGGCCAAGTGAGCAGGGCATTGAGCATAACGCTCGGCCAGCTGGCCGCTACGCTGGGCGCCGAACTACGCGGCGCCGAAGCGCTTGAAATTACCGGGCTTGCCACCTTGCAGGAGGCAGGCCCGTCGCAGTTGAGCTTCCTTGCCAACCCCCAGTATCGAAAGTTTCTCGATACTTGCGCGGCAGGCGCAGTGTTGCTCAAGGCGGCAGATGCAGAGGGCTTCGCCGGTAATGCGTTGATCGTGCCCGACCCGTACCTTGCCTATGCACGCATTTCCCATCATTTCGATCCTAAGCCCAGGTCGCCTGCGGGCGTGCACCCCAGCGCGGTGATCGCTGCCGATGCGGTGGTAGACCCGTCGGCCAGTATCGGCCCTTTTGTGGTGATCGAGGCCGGTGCGCGGATTGGTGCGGGCGTTACGCTCGGCGCCTATTGCTTCATCGGCGCGCGCTCCGAAGTGGGTGACGGCGGCTGGCTGGCGCCTCGCGTAACGCTGTATCACGACGTACGCATCGGCAAGCGGGTGGTTATCCAGTCAGGTGCTGTGCTGGGCGGGGAGGGCTTCGGTTTCGCCAATGAAAAAGGCGTCTGGCAAAAAATCGCCCAGATCGGCGGCGTAGTCGTCGGCGACGACTGCGAGATCGGCGTGAATACCGCCGTCGACCGTGGTGCGCTGGCCGACACCGTGCTCGGCAACGGGGTGAAACTCGACAACCAGATCCAGATCGCCCACAACGTGCAGATCGGTGACCACACCGCGATGGCGGCCTGCGTAGGCATCTCCGGCAGTACCAAGATCGGCCGTCACTGCATGCTGGCCGGCGGAGTTGGCCTGGTGGGGCACATCGAAATCTGCGACAACGTCTTCATCACCGGCATGACCATGGTGACCCGCTCGATCACCGAACCGGGCGCCTATTCATCAGGCACTGCGATGCAGCCTGCCGCAGAATGGCGCAAGAGCGCTGCGCGCATTCGCCATCTTGATGACATGTCGCGGCGGCTCACACAGGTCGAAAAGCGTGTCGATGCCGTGACCCAAGGCAGCGCCGCGCCATCTGATGGCTGATATCCGCTCACTATCAAGCACGCGCCGCCTATAATCTGCCGTCTTGATCTTATGAAGGGGCGCCGCGTATAGGCGGCGCCTGACTTTCCATATACAGGCTTTTCCACGACATGATGGACATCAACGAGATTCGCGAATACCTGCCTCACCGTTACCCGTTCCTGCTGGTGGACCGCGTGGAGGAGCTGGACGTCGAGGCCAAGCGCATTCGCGCGTACAAGAATGTCAGCATCAACGAGCCTTTTTTCAATGGTCACTTCCCCGCGCACCCGATCATGCCGGGCGTTCTGATCATCGAAGCAATGGCTCAGGCGGCCGGTATCCTGGGTTTCAAGATGATGGGCGTCACGCCTGCCGATGGCACCCTCTACTACTTCGTCGGCTCCGACAAACTGCGTTTCCGCCAGCCCGTTCGCCCAGGTGACCAGCTGGTGTTGGAAGCGCGCTTCGTGAGCAGCAAGCGCCAGATCTGGAAATTCGACTGCGTCGCCACCGTCGCCGGCAAGCCGGTGTGCTCGGCCGAGATCACTTGCGCGGAACAGAAACTATGAGTTTGATCGACCCTCGCGCGATCATCGATCCCTCGGCGAAGCTCGCCGAGGGTGTCGAGGTGGGCCCGTGGTCGATCGTTGGCGCGGATGTAGAAATCGGTGAGGGCACGGTCATCGGCCCTCATGTAGTGCTGCGTGGCCCCACGCGGATTGGCAGGTTCAACCGGATCTACCAGTTCTCCTCGATAGGTGAGGACACCCCTGACCTGAAATACAAGGGTGAGCCCACCACGCTGGTGATCGGCGATCACAACGTCATCCGTGAGGGCGTGACCATTCACCGTGGAACAGTGCAGGATCGGGGCGAAACCACTCTGGGCGACCACAACCTGATCATGGCCTATGCCCACATCGGCCACGACAGCGTCATCGGCAACCACTGCATTCTGGTCAACAACACCGCCCTGGCCGGCCATGTTCATGTGGGCGACTGTGCGATCCTGTCTGGCTATACGCTGGTGCATCAATACGTGCACATCGGCGCCCACGCCTTTTCCGGGATGGGCACTGCTATCGGTAAGGATGTCCCAGCCTTCGTGACGGTCTTCGGCAACCCGGCCGAGGCGCGCAGCATGAACTTCGAAGGCATGCGCCGCCGTGGGTTCAGCGATGCCTGCATGCAGGCCCTGCGCCGCGCCTACAAAACGGTCTACCGAGAAGGGCTTACCGTCGAGCAGGCGCTCACCGCTCTTGAGGCCCCGGCCCAGCAGCATCCCGAAGTCGCAGTGTTCCGTGATTCGGTAGCGCAGTCCAACCGCGGCATCACTCGCTGATGGAGGGCGCAAAGCCCTTGCTCATCGCCCTGGTGGCCGGTGAGGCGAGCGGTGACATCCTCGGCGCCGGGTTGATGCGCGCACTCAAGGCGCGCCACCCCGACGCGCGTTTCATTGGCGTGGGTGGGCCGCTGATGGAAGCCGAAGGCATGCAATCGTACTTCCCGATGGAACGCCTTGCCGTCATGGGCCTGGTCGAGGTGCTGGGCCGCCTGCGCGAGCTGCTGGCGCGGCGCAAGGCGCTGGTGGCCGACCTGCTTTCAGCCAGGCCGGATCTCTTCGTCGGCATCGATGCGCCTGATTTCACCCTCAATATCGAACTGCAATTGCGCCAGGCCGGTATCAAGACCGCGCACTATGTCAGCCCATCGGTTTGGGCGTGGCGGCAGAAGCGGGTGCTCAAGATTCGCCAGGGCTGCGACCTGATGTTGACGCTGTTTCCTTTTGAGGCACGCTTCTACGAGGAGCAGGGTGTGCCGGTGCGTTTCGTCGGGCATTCACTGGCCGATACCATCGCTCTCGAGCCAGACCGCGCGACAGCCCGCCAGGCCCTCGGCCTGCCGGAGCAGGCTCAGGTGGTAGCGCTGATGCCGGGGAGCCGAGGCGGGGAGGTGAAACGCCTGGGTGCATTGTTCTTCGATACCGCCGAGCGACTGCTCGCGCAGCGGCCAGGCCTTCGCTTCGTGCTGCCCTGCGCCAATGCGCAGCGTCGTCAGCAGCTCGAGGCAATGCTGGCCGGCCGCGCGCTGCCGGTGACGCTGCTCGATGGTCAGTCGCACCTTGCGCTGGAGGCCTGCGACGTGGTGCTGATCGCTTCCGGTACTGCAACCCTTGAAGCATTGCTGTACAAGCGCCCGATGGTGGTGGCCTACCGCCTGGCGCCGCTGACCTTCTGGCTGCTCAAGCGGATGGTCACAAGCCCATGGGTGTCGCTGCCCAACCTGCTGGCGCAAAAAGCGCTGGTGCCCGAAGTGCTGCAGGATGACGCGACGCCCGACCGTCTGGCCGAAACCTTGTCGCCGTTGCTCGATGGCCAGCAGCACCAGACCGAAGGCTTCGATGCCATCCACCGCACGCTGCGCCGTGACGCCTCCAACCAGGCCGCCGAGGCCTTGTTGCAATTGATTCACCGCTAACACAGAGGAGCGCTCAGCCATGGCATCCAGGCAGCTGCAAATGGGGCTCGATTTCGAGCTGGTCGAAGAATACGTCGCGGGTGTGGACGAGGTCGGCCGCGGGCCGCTTTGTGGCCCGGTGGTGACGGCCGCGGTGATCCTGGACCCGGCACGCCCGATCCTGGGGCTCAACGACTCGAAGAAGCTCAGCCAGGCGCGCCGCGAAGCGCTGTACGACGAGATTCGTGAAAAGGCGCTGAGCTGGCACATCGCCCGCGCCGAAGTGGTGGAAATCGACACCCTCAATATTCTTCACGCCACGATGCTCGCGATGCAGCGTGCGGTCGAGGGCCTGCACATCACACCGCGCCGCGCCCTGATCGACGGCAATCGTTGCCCGCGCCTGGCTATGCCTGCCTCTGCGGTTGTGCAGGGGGACTCCAAGGTTCCGGCCATCGCTGCAGCCTCGATCCTGGCCAAGGTCAGCCGTGACCGGGAAATGGCCGAGATGGAGCTTGCCTACCCTGGCTACGGTATCGGCGGCCACAAGGGCTACCCGACGCCTGTGCATCTGGAAGCCTTGGCGCGCCTGGGTGCGACGCCTATCCATCGGCAGTCTTTCGCCCCCGTACGCGCCGCTCTGGAAGCGCGTGGCGGCTTGATTACCCTGGCAGCGTTGCCTGCATGATCGCCGGCAGCGCGTGCTGCCGGTACAATCGTTTTTTCGCCCATCGCCACAGACAGGATCAGCATGTCGGTCTCTTTCGTCCATCTGCGCCTTCACACCGAATATTCCCTGGTAGACGGCCTGGTCCGGATCAAGCCGCTGGTCAAGGCACTGGCGGGCATGGGCATGCCGGCGGTGGCGGTTACCGACCAGTCGAACATGTGCTCGCTGGTCAAATTCTACAAGGCCGCCATGGGCGCGGGCGTGAAGCCCATCTGTGGCGCCGACCTCTACCTGGCGGGCAAGGATGCCGATGCGCCGCTTTCGCGTATCAGCCTGCTGGCGATGAACGGCGAGGGCTATCGCAACATCACCGAACTGATCTCTCGCGGGTTCATGGAAGGCCAGCGCGACGGCCTAGTGGTGTTGCAACGCCACTGGATCACCGAAGCTTCTGCCGGTGTGATTGCCCTGTCGGGGGCAAAAGAGGGCGACATCGGGCAGGCGCTGATGGGCAGCAGCCCCGCAGAAGCGGATGCGTTGCTGGCCGGCTGGATGAGCACTTTTCCTGGCCGGTTCTACGTCGAACTGCAACGCACCAATCGCGCAGGTGACGAGGAGTACCTCCACGCGGCTGTAGCGCTCGCTGATCGCCACGGCGCTCCGCTGGTGGCTACCAATGATGTGCGCTTCATCAAGGCCGAAGATTTCGAAGCGCATGAAACACGGGTGTGCATCGGTGAAGGCCGGGCGCTGGACGATCCGCGCCGCAACCGTGGCTACAGCGACCAGCAATACCTCAAGAGCGCGGAGGAGATGGCCGAGCTGTTCAGCGACTTGCCCGAGGCGCTGGAAAACACCGTCGAGATCGCCAAGCGCTGCAACATCGACGTGAAGCTGGGCAAGCACTTCTTGCCCGACTACCCGATCCCCGATGGTATGACCATCGACGAGTTCTTTCGCAAGGTGTCGTTCGATGGCCTCGACGATCGCCTGGCCGTTGTCTTGCCGCCGGAATCGGAGAATTACGAAGCGCGCAAGCAGGTCTATCTCGACCGCCTGAATTTCGAGATCGACATCATCCTGCAGATGGGCTTTCCCGGTTACTTCCTGATCGTGATGGACTTCATCCAGTGGGCCAAGAGCAACGGCGTGCCCGTGGGCCCCGGCCGCGGCTCGGGTGCCGGCTCGCTCGTTGCCTATGTGCTGAAGATCACCGACCTTGACCCGCTGGAATACGACCTGCTGTTCGAGCGCTTCCTCAACCCCGAACGGGTATCGATGCCCGACTTCGACGTCGACTTCTGCATGGACGGCCGTGACCGGGTGATCGATTACGTGGCCGACAAATACGGCCGCAACGCCGTGAGCCAGATCATCACCTTCGGTTCGATGGCGGCCAAGGCGGTAGTGCGTGACGTAGCGCGGGCCCAGGGCAAGTCTTTCGGCCTGGCCGACCGGCTGTCGAAGATGATCCCGTTCGAAGTGGGTATGACGCTGGAAAAAGCTCATGAGCAGGAGGAGATGCTCCGGGATTTTCTCACCAGCGACGAGGAAGCTGCCGAAATCTGGAGCATGGCGCTCAAACTCGAAGGGGTTGTGCGTAACGTCGGCAAGCACGCCGGTGGTGTGGTCATCGCGCCAACCAAGCTCACCGATTTCTCGCCCATCTATTGCGATGAGTTCGGCGATGGCCTGGTAACCCAGTTCGACAAGGACGACGTGGAAGCCGCCGGCCTGGTGAAATTCGACTTCCTCGGCCTGCGTACGCTGACGATCATCGACTGGGCCCTGGAGACCATCAACCGCGACTGCGAAAAGACCGGCGAGGCACCGCTCGACATCGCGCACATTCCGCTGGACGACAAGCCGACCTACGCGCTGCTGCAAAAGGCTGAAACCACGGCGGTCTTCCAGCTCGAATCCCGCGGCATGAAAGAGCTGATCAAAAAGCTCAAGCCCGACTGCCTCGAAGACCTCATCGCACTGGTGGCGCTGTTCCGCCCAGGCCCGTTGCAGTCGGGCATGGTGGACGACTTCATCAACCGCAAGCATGGCCGTGCCGAGCTTGCCTGGCCGCACCCGGACTACCAGTACGATGGCCTGCAGCCGGTGCTTGCGCCCACTTACGGCATCATCCTGTATCAGGAACAGGTGATGCAGATCGCCCAGGTGATGGCCGGCTACACCCTTGGCGGTGCCGACATGCTGCGCCGGGCGATGGGCAAGAAAAAGCCCGAGGAGATGGCCAAGCAGCGCGGCGCGTTCATCGAAGGTTGCACGGCCAACAATATCGACCCGAACCTGTCGGGCAACATCTTCGACCTGGTAGAGAAGTTCGCAGGCTACGGCTTCAACAAATCCCACTCCGCTGCCTATGGCCTGGTGTCGTACCAGACTGCCTGGCTGAAAGCGCACCACCCTGCAGCGTTCATGGCGGCGGTGCTGTCGGCGGACATGCACAACACCGACAAGGTCGTGACCCTCATCGAGGAAGTGCGCAGCATGAAGCTGCGCCTGGACACCCCCGACGTGAACATGTCCGAGTTCAAATTCACGGTGAACCTGGACGGGCGCATCGTCTATGGCCTGGGCGCGATCAAGGGCGTGGGCGAGGGCCCGGTGGAGGCGATCGTCGAAGCCCGCGCCAGCGGCCCGTTCACCGACCTGTTCGACTTCTGCAGCCGGGTCGACCTCAAACGCATCAACAAGCGCACGCTCGATGCACTGGTGCGCAGCGGCGCACTGGATCGCCTGGGGCCGTTCTTCAACGATGAGCTCAAGGCGTACCAGGCGACCGTCGACCAGAACCGCGCGACGCTGCTGGCGGCAATGGAAGAGGCGATCAAGTCCGCCGAGCAAGCGGCCCGCAGCCACGACAGCGGCCATGTCGACCTGTTCGGCGGGCTGTTCGAGGCAGAGGATGTGGATGTCTATGCCAGCTATCGCAAGGCCCGCCCGCTCGCGCTCAAGGAGCGGCTCAAGGGTGAAAAGGACACGCTCGGCCTTTACCTCACAGGCCACCCTATCGATGAATACGAAACCGAAGTGCGGCGCTTCGCCCGCCAGCGCATCGTCGACCTCAAGCCTGCACGCGATACCCAGACCATCGCCGGAATGATCGTGGCCATGCGGGTGATGAAGAACAAAAAGGGCGACAAGATGGGCTTCATCACCCTCGACGACCGCTCCGGGCGAATCGAAGCTTCGCTGTTCGCCGATGCCTTCGTGGGCGCCCAGCACCTGCTGCAGAACGATGCGGTCGTGGTGGTTGAGGGGGAGGTGAGCAACGACGACTTCTCCGGTGGCCTGCGCTTGCGCGTCAAGCGGGTCATGACCATCGAGGAAGCGCGCACGCAATTGGCTGAAAGCCTGCGGGTGAAAGTTGCAGGCACCGAGCTTGCGCGGCATATGGGCTGGCTGGGAGAAACCCTGCAGCGCCACCGCGGTGCGTGCCCGGTTACGGTCGACTACACCGGCAGCGACGCCAAGGCGGTACTGCAACTGGGGGAAAGCTGGCGAATCGACCCTGCCGATGCGCTGATTCAAGCGCTGCGTGACCAGTTCGGGCGGGAGAACGTCTTCCTCCAGTATCGTTAACCAAGATTTTATCTCGACCTCAAGGCGCCATTTACGTATGGTATGGCGCCACACGGATCAACCGGCCGCCAGGCCGTCGACCCAAGACGGAAAGCTATGAACCCGAATTTTCTGGATTTCGAACAGCCCATCGCGGACCTGCAAGCCAAGATCGAAGAGCTGCGTCTCGTTGGTAATGACAATTCGCTGAACATCAGTGACGAAATCTCGCGGCTGCAGGAAAAAGCAGCACGCTGACCGAAAGCATTTTCGGCAACCTGACCAGCTGGCAGATCGCGCGCCTGGCCCGCCACCCGCGCCGCCCGTACACCCTGGACTACCTCGAGCACATCTTCACCGAGTTCGAAGAGCTGCACGGCGATCGCCACTTCTCCGACGACGCGGCCATCGTGGGCGGTACCGCGCGTCTTGATGGCAAGCCGGTCATGGTCATCGGCCACCAGAAGGGCCGCGAAGTGCGCGAAAAAGTACGCCGCAACTTCGGCATGCCGCGCCCGGAGGGCTATCGCAAGGCCTGCCGCCTGATGGAAATGGCCGAGCGCTTCAAGATGCCGATCCTTACCTTCATCGACACGCCCGGCGCCTACCCGGGCATCGATGCCGAGGAGCGCAACCAGTCTGAGGCCATTGCCTGGAACCTGCGCGTGATGGCTCGCCTGAAAACCCCGATCATCGCAACCGTCATCGGCGAAGGTGGCTCCGGCGGCGCCCTGGCGATCGGTGTGTGCGACCAGCTCAACATGCTGCAGTACTCCACCTATTCGGTGATCTCCCCAGAAGGTTGCGCGTCGATCCTGTGGAAAACCGCCGAGCGCGCTTCCGATGCTGCCGAAGCCATGGGCATCACTGCCGATCGCCTCAAAGGCCTGGGCATCGTCGACAAAGTCATCCCTGAGCCGTTGGGCGGGGCGCATCGCAATATCGCCGAAGCCTCCTCAAGCATCAGTGATTCGCTGATCGAACAGCTCGACAAGCTCAAGGCACTGGACATGCCCAGCCTGCTCGACCGCCGCTATCAGCGCCTGATGAGCTACGGCCTCTGAGGCTGAGCGTGAGCGGGGCGCGGCGATGAACCTGGCCGACGCCCTGCTCGAGCACCTGGCACCCTGGCGCGCTGCGCCGGGCTGGGTGGTCGGCCTTTCCGGAGGCCTTGATTCCACTGTCCTGCTGCATCTTCTGAGCGATCTCGCTCGCCATCACACGCTGCCGCCCTTGCGCGCCGTGCATATCCATCATGGTCTTCAATCTGTAGCCGATGCCTGGCCCGTGCATTGCGAACGGCTATGCCATGCGCTTGGCGTCGAGTTGCGTGTGTTGCAGGTAGCGGTTGCCAGCGGCGCCAGCATCGAGGCGAGGGCGCGCGAGGCTCGCCATCGGGCATTGGCCGGCCAGCTTTGCCCGGGTGAGGCATTGCTGTTGGGGCATCACCGTGACGACCAGGCTGAAACCGTGCTGTTTCGCCTGCTGCGTGGGGCAGGGGTCAAGGGCTTGAGCGGCATGGCCGGCCATCGCCCTATGAGCCCCGGGACCCTGCTCCGGCCGCTGCTGGCGGTTCCTCGTCAGCATCTGGAAGCCTACGCAGAGGCCCATGGATTGGAGTGGGTCGAAGACCCGACCAACGCGCAGGCCGACGCTGACCGCAATTTCCTGCGGCATCGGATCCTTCCGGAGTTGAGCAAGCGTTGGGCCACTGCACCGGCGCGCATTGCCCAGGCGGCGGAGCACATGGCCGAGGCGCAGGCATTGCTGGACGAGCTTGCGGTTCAGGACCTGGCGGCAGCCAAGCCTGCCGCTTTCACCTGGCTTGGGCTGCCTTGCCTTGCGCTTGATCCGTTGCGCCGGCTGTCACCTGCGCGCCAACGCAATGCGCTGCGGCATTTCCTCCAAACTCTGACGCTCATGCCAGATGCCCGCCACTGGCAAGGCTGGGAAGACCTGCGTGACGCACGGCTGGCGGGTGAGCCTGCCTGGCGCCTGGCAGGGGGCGAGCTGCGCCGCAGTGGTGAATACCTCTGGTGGCTGGCAAGCCCATGGTTGCAACCTGTGCCGGATGCGCCACCTGGCTGGCCGGCTCCGCACCAGCCTCTGGCGCTCCCCGGTAACGGCCACGTCCTGCTCGCGCACGTTCCGCCAGGGGCATTGCAGGTGCGCTACCGCCAAGGTGGGGAAACGCTGGTGTTGCCGGGGCGTGGCCGCCGCGACCTCAAGCGCTGGTTACAGGAGCAAGGTGTGCCGGCGTTCGCGCGCGGTCGCTGGCCTTTGCTGTTCGCAGATGGCCAGCTGGTAGCGGTGGCAGGGTTGGCGATGGCAGCAGGCCAGGAGCCCCTGCTGCGCTGGTGCCCGCCGACGAACGCGCAGTGTTTGTGATGAAAGGGCAGTTCCGGTAGACTACCCTCCCTTCTTGATACAGCTTCCGGCAGGCCCTTCAGGGCACCGGTAGCTGGCGATTCTCCTTCGCTTTCCCGGGCGGCCAAGGCCGCTTTAACGCAGACTTCTAGGGTTTTTCATGACGCGCTACATCTTCGTCACGGGCGGTGTTGTTTCTTCTTTGGGGAAAGGCATCGCGTCGGCTTCATTGGCGGCCATCCTGGAGGCGCGGGGGCTGAAGGTCACCATGCTCAAGCTGGACCCGTACATCAACGTCGACCCCGGCACCATGAGCCCGTTCCAGCATGGTGAGGTCTTCGTGACCCACGACGGTGCCGAGACCGACCTCGACCTGGGCCACTACGAGCGGTTCATCCGCACCACCATGACCCAGAACAACAACTTCACCACCGGCCGCGTGTACGAGCACGTATTGCGCAAGGAGCGCCGTGGTGACTATCTGGGCGCCACCATCCAGGTCATCCCGCACATCACCGACGAGATCAAGCGCCGTATCATCAAGGGCGCCGGCGATGCCGACGTCGCGCTGGTAGAGATCGGCGGTACCGTTGGCGACATCGAGTCGCAGCCGTTCCTCGAAGCCATTCGCCAGCTGCGCGTCGAAGTGGGCGCCAAGCGTGCCATGCTGATGCATCTCACCCTGGTGCCGTACATCGCCACCGCAGGCGAAACCAAGACCAAGCCCACTCAGCACTCGGTCAAGGAGCTGCGCTCGATCGGCCTGCAGCCAGACGTGCTGATCTGCCGCTCCGACCACTCCGTCGACAGCTCCTCGCGCCGCAAGATCGCCCTGTTCACCAACGTCGAAGAGCGTGCGGTGATCTCCCTGGAAGACGTCGACACCATCTACAAGATCCCGGGCGTGCTGCATGCCCAGGGCCTGGATGACTTCGTCGTGGAGCGTTTCGGCCTGCAATGCGGCAGCGCTGACCTCGCCGAATGGGACAAGGTCATCGACGCCAAGCTCAACCCCGAGCATGAAGTGACCATTGCCATGGTCGGCAAGTACATGGAACTGCTCGATGCGTACAAGTCGCTGATCGAGGCCATGAGCCACGCCGGCATCCAGAACCGCACCAAGGTCAATCTGCGCTACATCGACTCCGAGGACATCGAGAATCAGGGCACTGGCCTGCTCGAGGGTGTCGACGCAATCCTGGTACCAGGTGGCTTTGGCCTGCGCGGTGTCGAAGGCAAGATCAAGGCGGTGCAGTTCGCCCGCGAGAACAAGGTGCCTTACCTGGGTATCTGCCTGGGCATGCAAGTGGCGGTCATCGAGTTCGCCCGTAATGTGGTGGGTTGGGCTGACGCCAACTCCACCGAGTTCGAGCGCAACAGTGCGCACCCGGTAGTGGGCCTGATTACCGAATGGGCCGACGCGACCGGCGCAGTCGAAACCCGTACCGAAGCCTCCGACCTGGGCGGCACCATGCGCCTGGGCGCACAGGAATGCCAGCTGCACGCAGGCTCCAAGGTGCACGATTGCTACGGTAAGGACGTAATCGTCGAACGCCATCGCCACCGCTACGAAGTGAACAACAACCTGCTGCCGCAACTGCTCGACGCAGGCCTCGTGGTTTCCGGCCGTTCCGGCGACGGCGCACTGGTCGAAGTGGTGGAAGGCAAGGATCACCCCTGGTTCGTGGCATGCCAGTTCCACCCGGAATTCACCTCCACTCCGCGTGATGGCCATCCGCTGTTCAGCGGTTTCGTCAAGGCGGCGCTGGCACAGCGCGCGAAGGGCTGACCATGACTCAGAAAACCATCCGCGTCGGTAACATCGAGCTGGCCAACGACAAGCCCATGGCGCTGTTCGGTGGCATGAACGTGCTCGAATCCCGTGACATGGCCATGCAGGTGTGCGAGGCCTATGTCAAGGTGACCGAAAAGCTCGGCATCCCTTATGTGTTCAAGGCCAGCTTCGACAAGGCGAATCGCTCGTCGATCAACTCCTATCGCGGCCCCGGGCTGGACGAAGGCCTGAAGATCTTCGAAGAGATCAAGAAGACCTTCAACGTACCGTTGATCACCGACGTGCACGAGCCTCATCAGGCAGCGCCGGTGGCCGAGGTGTGCGACATCATCCAGTTGCCCGCCTTCCTGTCGCGCCAGACCGACCTTGTCGTCGCGATGGCGAAAACCAATGCGGTCATCAATATCAAGAAGGCGCAGTTCCTTGCGCCTCAGGAAATGAAGCACATCCTCACCAAGTGCGAGGAGGCCGGCAACGAGCGGCTCATTCTGTGCGAGCGCGGCTCGAGCTTCGGCTACAACAACCTGGTCGTCGACATGCTTGGCTTCGGCATCATGAAGCAGATGGGCTACCCGGTGTTCTTCGACGTGACCCACTCGCTGCAGATGCCGGGCGGCCGCGCCGACTCGGCCGGCGGGCGCCGCGCCCAGGTCACTGAACTGGCCCGCGCGGGTATCAGCCAGGGGTTGGCCGGGTTGTTCCTGGAGGCCCATCCGGATCCTGACAACGCCAAGTGCGACGGCCCCTGTGCCCTTCGCCTGGACAAGCTGGAGCCATTTCTGGCCCAGCTCAAGGCGCTGGATGAACTGGTCAAGGGTTTTCCGATCATAGAAACCGCCTGACCCGACAATGCCCGGTTCGCCGGGCATCGTTGTATTCATACATCGCTCAGCCGGGGCGGCTGCAGTCCCCGAGCGCGTAAATTTTCAATCCGTTGCGTCGTATTTCGTCCAAATATTGGAGTGCTTACAACAATGGCAAAAATCGTCGAGATCAAAGGCCGTGAGGTTCTGGATTCGCGTGGCAACCCAACCGTGGAGGCCGACGTCATCCTCGACAACGGCATCATCGGCAGCGCCTGCGCACCGTCTGGCGCCTCCACCGGCTCTCGTGAAGCGCTGGAGCTGCGTGATGGCGACAAGAGCCGCTACATGGGCAAGGGTGTGCTCAAGGCGGTCGCCAACATCAACGGCCCGATCCGCGACCTGCTGCTGGGCAAGGACCCTGCCGAGCAGAAGGCGCTCGACCACGCCATGATCGCGCTCGACGGCACCGAGAACAAAGGCAAGCTGGGCGCCAATGCCATCCTGGCCGTCTCGCTGGCTGCCGCCAAGGCTGCTGCCCAGGACCTGGACCTGCCCCTGTACGCACACATCGCCAACCTCAATGGCACCCCTGGCCAGTACTCGATGCCCGTTCCGATGATGAACATCATCAACGGCGGTGAGCATGCCGACAACAACGTCGACATTCAGGAATTCATGGTGCAGCCGGTTGGCGCGAAAACCTTCGCCGACGCGCTGCGCATGGGCGCCGAGATCTTCCATCACCTCAAGGCAGTGCTCAAGGCCAAGGGCCTGAGCACCTCGGTGGGCGACGAGGGCGGTTTCGCACCGAACCTTGGCTCCAACGCCGAAGCCCTGTCGGCCATCGCCGAAGCTGTGGCCAATGCCGGCTACACCCTGGGTGACGACGTGACCCTGGCCCTGGACTGCGCCTCGAGCGAGTTCTACAAAGGCGGCAAGTACGACCTGGCCGGTGAAGGCAAAGCGTTCGACGCCGAAGGTTTCGCCACCTATCTGGCCGGCCTGACCGAGCAGTTCCCGATCATCTCCATCGAAGACGGCATGGACGAATCGGACTGGGCTGGTTGGAAAGTGCTGACCGACAAGATCGGCAGCAAGGTGCAACTGGTCGGCGACGACCTGTTCGTGACCAACACCAAGATCCTGAAGGAAGGCATCGACAAGAAGATCGCCAACTCCATCCTGATCAAGTTCAACCAGATCGGCAGCCTCACCGAAACGCTGGAGGCCATCCAGATGGCCAAGGCCGCCGGTTACACCGCCGTGATCTCGCACCGTTCGGGCGAAACCGAAGACTCCACCATCGCGGACCTCGCAGTCGGTACCGCTGCCGGCCAGATCAAGACCGGCTCGCTGTGCCGCTCCGATCGCGTCTCCAAGTACAACCAGCTGCTGCGTATCGAAGAGCAGTTGGGCGCCAAGGCGCAGTACCGTGGTCGGGCCGAGTTTCGCGGCTGATCCGAAGATGGTAAAAAGGCGCCTGGGCTACCGATGAATGTCGGCGGCCCAGGTTCCCCGAGCCTGGCCTTGGTGCCAGGCTCGTTGCTATCTGGGGGCGTTAGTCTCAACACTGGACATTTTCCATGCGCAGTCACTATTGGTTGTTCCTCATCCTGATCGCGGTGCTCGCCGGTTTGCAGCATCGCCTGTGGCTTGGCAATGGCAGCTTCAAGCAGGCGGCCGAGCTCAAGCAGCAGATCGCCGATCAGCAGGTGGAGAACGAGCGGCTGCTCGAGCGCAACCGAGTGCTGGACGCAGAAGTCGTCGAGTTGAAAAAAGGCACCGAAACCGTTGAAGAGCGCGCCCGCCATGAGCTGGGCATGGTCAAGAACGGCGAGACTCTCTACCAGATCACGCAATGACACCTTTCCCCGAATTCTGGGCAGTGATTCCCGCTGCCGGGGTCGGCGCGCGCATGGCCGCCGACCGCCCCAAGCAATACCTGCCAGTGGCAGGCCGCACTCTGATCGAACATACCCTGGCCTGCTTCCTCGATCATCCCGCCTTGAAGGGCGTGGTGGTGAGCCTGGCCGAAGACGACCCCTTCTGGCCTTCGCTGGCCTGTGCTCAGGACGCCCGCGTGCAGCGCGCAAGCGGTGGCCGCGAGCGGGCAGACTCTGTGCTCAATGCACTGCTGCACCTCAGTGCCCAAGGCGCCGGTGAAGATGACTGGGTACTGGTGCATGATGCCGCCCGGCCCAACCTGGCGCGCAGTGACCTGGATCAGCTGTTGACCCTGCTGGCTGATGACCCGGTCGGCGGCTTGCTGGCCGTGCCGGCGCGCGACACACTCAAGCGCGCAGACGCCAACGGCCGCGCCCAGCAGACCATCGACCGCAGTGTGGTGTGGCAGGCCTATACGCCGCAGATGTTTCGCCTCGGGCCACTGCAGCGCGCACTGGCCGATGCGATGGTCGCAGGCATAGCGGTCACCGACGATGCCTCTGCCATGGAGTGGGCAGGGCAGTTCCCCCGCCTGGTCGAAGGCCGCGCCGACAACCTCAAGGTCACCTGCCCCGAAGACCTCGCCTGGCTGGCTCGGCTCAAGGGCTAGCCTGATACTCGGGCCTTTCGGCCAGCCCGGCGCGCAGGTGATCGACCAACCCTCGTACTTTCGGCGATAAATGCCGCTGTTGCGGATAGAGCGCCCACACAGCGGTGTTCGGTGGCTGATAGCTCTCCAGCAGAGAAATCAGCGCACCACTGCGCAAATGCTCCAGCACGTAATAATCAGGCAGCTGGCACAAGCCCATGCCTTTTAGTGCGGCGTCGAGCACCGCCTGGCCGCTATTGCAGCGCCAGTTACCTTGAACGCGCTGGTTGAATTCGCGCCCCTCAACGAACAGTGGCCATTGATCGGTGCTGCCGATCAGGCAGTTGTGCCGGGCTAGCTCCGACACGCTGTGGGGGCGGCCGTAGCGGTTCAAATAATCGGGCGATGCGCATACGTACATGCGCCTGGGCGCCAAGCGCGCCGCTACCAGCCGTGACTCGTTCAGGCGGCCCAGGCGAATGGCCAGATCCAGGCCTTCATGCACGATGTCCAGGGTTCGATTGCTCAGTTCCACATCCAGGCGGATCTGCGGGTAGCGTGCCATGAAGTCATTGAGCAGCGGCACGATGAAGCGTTCGCCATAGGCTACCGCGCAAGTCAGGCGCAACAGCCCTTTAGGCTCGCTGCCCAGATCATGAATCGCACGCAAGGCCTCGTCGCGCCCATCCTGCAAGCGTTGGCAGTGATGAAGGAATGCCATGCCAGCCTCGGTGAGGGTCACGCGCCGAGTGCTGCGGTAGAACAGGCGCGTTTGCAGCCGTTCTTCAAGCTGTGCCACTTGCCGACTGATGTGCGAGGACGAAACGCCCAGGCGCTCTGCTGCAGCGGTGAATTGGCTCGCCTCGGCCACTGCGACGAATTCGTCGATACCGTCCCAGCGCTGAGCGGGCATGAGATTGTCCCTGTGTGGCAATAATGTTTTGTCGCGCGCCGGATTATTCATCAAAACCGAGTGAATTACACTCAAGCTCATCCTCACTGCAGAATATGGAGCCTCCCTACATGATCAAGTCCCGCGCAGCCGTCGCCTTCGAAGCGAACAAGCCTTTGGAAATCGTCGAAGTCGATGTGGCCATGCCCAAGGCCGGTGAGGTCTTGCTGCGGGTGGTTGCCAGCGGCGTCTGCCACACTGACGCCTACACCCTGTCCGGTACTGACCCCGAAGGCATCTTCCCTTCCATCCTCGGCCATGAGGGCGGTGCGATCGTTGAAGCGATAGGTGAGGGTGTGACGTCGGTCGCGGTGGGCGACCATGTGATCCCGCTCTATACCCCTGAATGCCGCCAGTGCAAATTCTGCCTTTCCGGCAAGACCAACCTGTGCCAGGCCATTCGCGCCACCCAGGGCAAAGGCCTGATGCCCGACGGCACTTCGCGCTTTTCCTATAAAGGCCAGACCCTGTTCCACTACATGGGCACCTCGACCTTCTCCGAATACACCGTACTGCCTGAAATCTCCGTTGCGCGCATTCCCAAAGAAGCGCCGCTGGAAAAGGTGTGCCTGCTGGGGTGCGGCGTCACCACCGGCATCGGCGCGGTGCTCAACACTGCCAAGGTCAAGCCCGGTGACACCGTAGCGGTATTCGGCCTGGGCGGCATCGGCCTGTCGGCGATCATCGGCGCGGTCAAGGCAAAGGCCAGCCGCATCATCGCCGTGGACATCAACCCGGCCAAGTTCGAGATCGCTCGCCAGCTTGGCGCCACCGACTGCGTTAACCCCAAGGGCTATGATCGCCCGATCCAGGAGGTCATCGTCGAGCTGACCGATGGCGGCGTGGACTTCTCCTTCGAATGTGTCGGCGTGCCAGCGCTGATGCGTGCGGCGCTCGAGTGCTGCCACAAGGGCTGGGGCGAGTCGGTGATCATCGGTGTGGCCGGTGCCGGCCAGGAAATTTCCACTCGCCCGTTCCAACTGGTGACCGGACGTGTATGGCGCGGGACTGCATTCGGTGGCGTGCGTGGCCGTACCGAACTGCCTAGCTACGTGGAAATGGCCGAGAAGGGCGAGATTCCGTTGGACACCTTCATCACCCACACCATGGGCCTGGAAGACATCAACAAGGCCTTCGACCTGATGCATGAAGGCAAGAGCATCCGCAGCGTCATCCACTTCTGAGAGGAGGCGCCATGAGCCTTGAAAACATTTCCTGCCAGAAAAGCTTCGGCGGCTGGCACAAGCGTTACAAGCACCGCTCCGAGGTACTCGGCTGCGACATGGTCTTTGCCGTTTACCTGCCGCCGCAGGCGGAGCAGGGCGGCAAGCTGCCGGTGCTGTACTGGCTGTCTGGCCTGACCTGCACGGATGAGAACTTCATGCAGAAGGCCGGCGCTCAGCGCCTGGCCGCCGAGCTGGGCTTGATCATCGTTGCGCCCGACACCAGCCCACGCGGCGCAGACGTTCCTGACGATCCAGACGGCGCCTGGGATTTTGGCCTGGGCGCAGGCTTTTACCTGAACGCCACCCAGGCTCCCTGGAGCCAGCACTACCGCATGCACGACTATGTGGTGCAGGAGTTGCCGGCGCTGGTCGAGGCGCACTTTCCGGCCTCTGACGCGCGCAGTATCAGTGGCCATTCCATGGGCGGGCACGGTGCGCTGGTGTGCGCACTGCGCAACCCGGGGCGCTACCGCTCGGTGTCGGCGTTCTCGCCTATCACCCACCCGATGGAATGCCCTTGGGGTGAAAAGGCCTTCACCCACTACTTGGGTGAAGAGCGCGCCAAGTGGCGCGAGTGGGATGCCTGCGTGCTGTTGGAAAACGCTCAAGAACGGCTGCCGTTGCTGATCGACCAGGGCGACCGTGATGATTTTCTCGAGAAGCAGCTCAAGCCTGAGGCACTGGCTCAGGTCGCCAAGGCAGTCGGCCACCCTCTGACGCTGCGCTTGCAGCCGGGCTACGATCACAGCTATTTCTTCATCGCAAGCTTCATCGACGACCACCTGCGCCACCACGTCCAGGCCTTGCGCTGAGCACGTCTTGAGCAAAGCAGGTAGAATCCACGCCCTGTCTTCATCAGGGCGTTTTCATTCATGCGTATAGGCCATGGCTACGATGTGCACCGGTTCGGCGAGGGCGACTTCGTCACCCTGGGCGGGGTGCAGGTTCCCTACACCCGCGGGCTGGTGGCCCATTCCGACGGCGATGTGCTGTTGCACGCGTTAAGCGATGCCTTGCTCGGTGCTGTGGCGCTGGGCGACATCGGCCGCCATTTCCCCGACACCGACCCGCAATTCAAGGGTGCCGACAGCCGCGCGCTGTTGCGCCATGTGGTGGCGTTGGTGCGTGGCAAGGGCTGGCAGGTCGGTAACGTCGACGCCACGATCATCGCTCAGGCGCCGAAAATGGCCCCGCACATCGAGCAGATGCGTGAGCGCATCGCAGAAGATCTTGGCGTTGCGCTCGATCAGGTGAATGTAAAAGCCACTACCACCGAAAAGCTCGGCTTCACCGGGCGTGAGGAAGGCATCGCGGTGCACGCCGTGGCGCTGCTGCTGCCTGCATGATCAGCGACGATCTCTTGCTGGGCCCGCGTGCCCATGGCGAGGCGCTGGGCCGTGCGACGCTCAAGGCCAGCGCCGAGGATTTCCAGGTCGACGAGGTGCTCGACATCCCGCTCGACGGCGAAGGCGAGCACCTGTGGCTGTGGGTCGAAAAGCGTGAGCTCAATACCGAAGAAGCTGCCAAGCGGCTGGCCCGGGCGGCCGGCGTACCTGCCAGGCTGGTCAGCTATGCGGGCCTCAAGGATCGCCAGGCGCTGACGCGCCAGTGGTTCAGCCTGCATCTGCCCGGCAAGGCCGACCCTGAGCTGGCTGCTGCCGAGGGCGACAGCCTGCGCATCCTCGAGCGCAAGCGCCATCGGCGCAAACTTCAACGCGGCGCGCATTCGGCCAACGGTTTTCGCCTGCGGCTGCGCGATATCAGTGTGCCGCAGCAGGAAATCGAGGCCAGGCTTTGCCAATTGCGTGATCAGGGCGTTCCGAATTACTTCGGCCTGCAGCGGTTCGGTTATCAGGGCGGCAATGTGGAACAGGCCCTGCATTACGCCGCAGGCGGCAAGTTGCCTGAACAGCGCAACGTCCGTTCGAGGTTGCTCTCGAGCGCGCGCTCGTGGCTGTTCAACCAGGCGTTGGCAGCGCGTGTTGCCGAGGGTTCCTGGTATCAGGCGCAGGAGGGCGACCTGTTGGCCTTCACCGACAGCCGCAGTTTCTTCCCCGCCGGCGTCGCCGAGTGCTCGGACCCGCGCCTGGCGCAGTTGGACCTGCACCCGACCGGGCCGTTATGGGGCGAGGGGCAGAGCCCTGCTGCCGGCCACGCCGCTGAGCTGGAAGCTGCGATCGGCGCGCAGCAGCCTTTATTGTGTCAATGGCTTGCGCAAGCAGGCCTGGCACACGAACGTCGCATTCTGCGGCTGCCCATAGGCCGCCTGTCATGGCATTATCCCGTCCCTGACATTCTGCAACTGGATTTCGTCCTGCCTTCCGGGTGCTTCGCCACTGCCGTAGTGCGCGAGCTGTTCGACACGGAAGCGGGGCAGACGGACAGCCCATGCGTATTCTGATTTCCAACGACGACGGGGTGAACGCCCCCGGCATCGCCGCGCTCCACGGCGCGCTGGCGGATTTCGCCCAGTGCGCGGTGATCGCACCCGACCAGGACAGAAGCGGCTGCGGCAGCGCCCTGACCATCGACCGGCCACTGCACCCTCGCACGCTGGAAAACGGCTTCATCAGCCTCAATGGCACACCGACCGATTGCGTTCACCTCGGCATCAACGGCCTGCTGGAGCAACCGCCTGAAGTGGTGGTGTCGGGTATCAACCTGGGTGCGAATCTGGGCGACGATGTGATCTATTCCGGTACCGTCGCCGCAGCATTGGAAGGGCGATTTCTGGGTGGTGTCTCCTGGGCATTCTCGCTGGTCTCGCGCCAGCCTGAACACCTCGCCAGTGCTGCCTGGTACGCCCGCCGCCTGATCGAGGCACATCCGGTGTTGGCCCTGCCGCCGCGCACCGTCGTCAACGTCAATGTGCCCAACTTGCCGCTGGAGCGCATCCGCGGGTTGCGCCTGACGCGCCTGGGCCATCGCACCAAGGCCGCGCAACCCAGTTATGTGGTCGACCCGCGCGGCAAGGGCGGTTACTGGATCGCCGCTGCCGGCGATGCCGAGGATGGCGGCGAGGGCACGGATTTCCATGCGGTGATGCAAGGTTACGTTTCGGTCACGCCCATGCAGCTCGACCGCACGTTCAACCCGGCCTTCGAGGCGCTCGCCGATTGGCTGGAGGCGCTGCACTGATGCGAGGGCGCGACGAGATGCACCATGGAATCGGCATGACCTCGCAACGGACCCGTGAGCGGCTGATCCAGCGCCTTCATGAGGAAGGCATCGCCGATAGCCGTGTGCTGGACGTTATCAGGCGCATCCCTCGCCACTTGTTCGTCGATGAGGCGCTGGCACACCGGGCTTACGAAAACACGGCGCTGCCGATCGGCAACAACCAGACCATCTCCCAGCCCTGGATGGTTGCAAGGATGAGCGAGCTGCTACTGGCCGCCGGGCCGCTGGACAAAGTCCTGGAAATCGGTACCGGTTCGGGCTACCAGACCGCCGTGCTGGCGCAACTGGTGGAGCGAGTATTTTCAGTAGAGCGCATCAAGGTCCTCCAGGACCGCGCCAAGGAGCGCCTGCAGGCACTGAGCCTGCGTAACGTCGTCTTTCGCTGGGGCGATGGCTGGGAGGGCTGGCAGGCGCTTGCGCCTTACAACGGCATCATCGTGACGGCGGTGGCAGCCGATGTGCCGCAGGCCTTGCTTGACCAGCTTGCGCCAGGTGGGCGCATGGTGATCCCGGTGGGGGCGGGTGAGTTGCAACAGTTGCTGTTGATCATCCGCGAGGAGGACGGCAGCTTCACCCGCCATCCATTGGGCGCCGTACGTTTTGTGCCGCTGCTCAATGGCCCGCTCGCCTAGGGGAATTCCCGGCTGGCATACCGGTCACAACAGGCGCGCCAGGCTGTCTTGCCAAGCACTTGTTTGCGAAGATATTTCACACCGTGAGCCGTAGCGCGTTGCTGCTCGGTTATAATGCCGGCACTTTTTTCGACACCACAAAAGGGAGCAGTGGGTGAGCCCGACATTCCTTCGGCAGCCAGCCGGTTTTCACGCAGTAAAGCTCCTGGCAGCCGCGATGGCGATGGCCAGCCTTCTCGGCGGTTGCTCCAGCTCTCCCAGTAGCGGGGTCCGGGTGATCGATCGAGGGGCTGCGCCAAGCAATCCTAACCCCCAGGTCACTACCGGGCAGTACACCGTCAAACGCGGTGACACTTTATATTCCATTGCTTTCCGATATGGCTGGGACTACAAGGCCCTGGCTGCTCGTAACAACATCCCTCAGCCCTACACGATCCACCCGGGGCAATCGTTGCGTTTCGACGGTGCGGCGGGGGCAGCGCCCGCTGTCGTCTCGCCCACCGCGCCGGCGACAGTGGCCAGCCAAAGTGCGCCATCCTCGGCAGGTGGCTTCAAAACCACGATCATTCGTAAACCTAACTCGAATACCCCGACGAACGGCGGCAGCGCGGTGCCGGTGCCTACACCATCGCAGCCAGTGGCCAGCACCCCCGTACCGGTGCCCGTGCCTGCTGGGGAACGCAATGCGGCAGGCTGGACGTGGCCTTCCAATGGCACATTGATCGGCAAATTTGCCTCAAACGGTAGTTTGAATAAAGGCATTGATATCGCTGGAAATTTGGGACAGCCTGTTTTTGCAGCGTCTGATGGCTCAGTGGTCTACGCCGGTAGTGGCCTTCGGGGGTACGGCGAACTGGTGATCATCAAACACAGCGATACCTACGTGAGTGCCTACGGTCATAACCGCAGGCTGTTAGTCCAGGAGGGGCAGCAGGTCAAAGCCGGGCAGACAATCGCCGAGATGGGTTCCACCGGAACGGATCGCGTCAAGCTGCACTTCGAGATCCGCCGCCAGGGTAAGCCTGTCGACCCACTGCAATTCCTGCCGCGCCGCTGATACTGCTTCCCTGCCTGTGCCCATCACGTAATCGGGACAGGCATCGCAATGCGCACGGAGTTAGCGCTTTGCGAGGCTTGAGGTCGGACTCAGCAAGGGATTACAACAATGGCTCTCAACAAAGAAGCGCCGGAGTTTGACATCGACGATGAGGTACTCCTGATGGAGGCCGAAATCGATCTGGAAACGATGTCGGAGGAAGAACCTGCGGCGCCTGCCCGTGCCAAGAACAGGCAAGCTGGTGCGCTCAAGCAGCACAAGTACATCGACTACAGCCGGGCACTGGATGCTACGCAGCTGTACCTCAATGAAATCGGCTTCTCGCCACTGCTCTCTCCGGAAGAGGAAGTGCACTTCGCGCGCTTGTCCCAAAAAGGCGACCCGGCAGGCCGCAAGCGGATGATCGAAAGCAACCTGCGCCTGGTGGTGAAGATAGCGCGCCGTTACGTCAATCGCGGGCTGTCTCTGCTCGACCTGATCGAGGAAGGCAACCTGGGGCTGATCCGCGCTGTCGAGAAGTTCGATCCGGAGCGAGGCTTCCGCTTTTCAACCTACGCCACGTGGTGGATCCGCCAGACGATCGAGCGGGCCATCATGAACCAGACCCGTACTATCCGATTGCCGATTCATGTGGTCAAAGAGCTGAATGTTTACCTGCGCGCAGCCCGTGAGCTCACGCAGAAGCTCGACCACGAGCCGTCGCCCGAAGAGATCGCCAACCTTTTGGAAAAGCCGGTAGGCGAGGTCAAGCGCATGCTGGGCCTAAACGAGAGGGTCTCCTCGGTCGATGTATCACTGGGGCCTGATTCTGACAAAACGTTGCTCGACACCCTGACTGACGATCGCCCTACCGACCCGTTCGAGTTGCTGCAGGATGACGACCTGTCGCAAAGCATCGATCAGTGGCTGTCCGAGCTCACCGACAAACAGCGGGAAGTGGTGGTCCGTCGCTTTGGCTTGCGCGGCCATGAAAGCAGCACGCTGGAGGATGTTGGCCTTGAGATTGGCCTGACGCGCGAACGTGTTCGGCAGATTCAGGTTGAAGGGCTCAAGCGTTTGCGCGAGATTCTCGAGAAGAATGGGTTGTCCAGCGAGTCCCTGTTTCGATAATCAACGTGGTAGTAAAAAAACCAGCTTGTTAATAGCTGGTTTTTTATTGTCTATTTATGTTGGGAAGTTACAGGATGTATTGTCATTCTTTCGTCATGTTGCTTTTTGAAAGAATCACTCGCTTGTGCGAATGATTTGATCCCGTATTATTCGACCTGTGCTCACGGACGGGCACAGGCACTCAAGGAAGAGTGCATCAGGATTTCGCAAGATGCGAACGATCAGGACGATCAACAAGGACGTGGAAAAGAAAGGGGGTGAGCAGTGCTCACCCCCTTCCTGCAAAAGCAGCACGGCACGGCTCATGCGCCTTAGCCTGGGTAATTCAGCGGATCAATTCCTTGACCTTGCCCTTCACACCATCATGCTCTTCGGCGTCAGGCAGCGGGTCTTTTCGCTCAGTGATGTTCGTCCATACTTCAGCGAGTTCCTTGTTTATTTCAATGAACTCCTGCATGTCATCCGGAACTTCATCTTCCGAGAAGATGGCTTGCGCGGGGCATTCTGGCTCACACAGGGCGCAGTCGATGCACTCGTCAGGGTGAATGACCAGGAAGTTCGGGCCTTCGTAAAAGCAGTCCACCGGACACACTTCTACGCAGTCGGTGTACTTGCACTTGATGCAGTTGTCGGTGACGACGAAGGTCATTTCTAGTTTTCTCCTCAGGCGGCAAACGCGGCGCTCGTGTATCAGGGCCCGCGCGGTCTGGCGTTGGTCGCTGAGCCCGGCTAATAGCCCAGGGCCCGCCAAGACCGCGCGGGATTCTAGCAGCTAATGGAATTGCACGTTAGATCTTTGCCTTCCATGCATATAGCAAATCCATCGCCTGGCGCGGGGAGAGCCCGTCGATGTCCAGGTGGCTCAGCGCATCTATGACCGGATGCGGGAGGCTGGCGAACAGGTCGCTCTGATGGGGTACTTGCCGCTTGCCTGGCTTGGGCAGTGCAACAGGGGCATCTTTGGGCAGGCTGGCGGTTTCAAGCCGGCCCAGATGTTCCCGCGCGCGCGTGATGACGTCGCCCGGCACGCCCGCCAGTTGTGCCACGGCCAGGCCATAGCTCTGGCTCGCGGGGCCTGGCAGCACATGGTGCAGGAACACGATGCGGTCATTGTGCTCTGTGGCATTGAGGTGCACGTTGGCGACTACCGGCTCGTGGTCCGGCAGCACGGTCAATTCGAAATAGTGCGTGGCGAAAGAGTGAACGCGCGCAGCGCCGCCAGCCGCTCTGCGGCGGCCCATGCCAGTGAAAGGCCGTCGAACGTGCTGGTGCCGCGGCCCACCTCGTCCATCAGTACCAGGCTGCGGTCAGTGGCGTTGTGGAGGATATTGGCCGTTTCACTCATCTCCACCATGAAGGTCGAGCGCCCGCCGGCGAGGTCGTCACTGGAGCCGATACGCGTGAAAATTCGGTCGACCAACGAAAGCCGGCAACCGGCTGCCGGTACGTAGCTACCGATGTGCGCCAACAATACGATCAGCGCGGTTTGCCGCATGTATGTCGACTTACCGCCCATGTTCGGGCCGGTAATCACCAGCATGCGGGTATCGTCGTCCAGGGCCAGGTCATTGGCGACAAAAGGTGTGGTCAGCACCTGCTCGACAACCGGGTGGCGGCCCTGGTCGATATGAATGCCGGGCTCCTCAATGAACTCGGGCCGGTTCAGGTCGAGGTTGAGCGCGCGTTCAGCCAGGTTCGCCAGCACGTCCAGTTCGGCTAGCGCTGCTGCGGTGTCCTGCAGCGGTGCGAGGTGGCCGATCAGGTTCTCGAGCAAGCCCTCATACAGCATTTTCTCCCTGGCCAGCGCACGGCTCTTGGCAGAAAGCGCCTTGTCTTCGAATGCCTTGAGCTCAGGTGTGATAAAGCGCTCTGCACCCTTGAGCGTCTGCCGGCGGATGTAGTCGGCCGGTGCGCTCTCGGCCTGCCTGGTCGGCAGCTCGATGAAGTAACCATGGACTCGGTTGTAACCTACCTTCAGGTTGGCCAGGCCCGTGCGCGCCTTTTCGCGGGCTTCCAGGTCGATCAGGAACTGCCCGGCGTTTTCGCTCAGGGCCAGCAGTTCGTCGAGCTCGGCGTCATAGCCGGTCTTGAGCACGCCGCCGTCACGGATCACCGCCGGCGGGTTGTCGATGATCGCTGTTTGCAACAACTGGGTAAGGTCGGGGTAAGTGCCCACGATCGCCGCCAGTTGAGCCAGGTGAGGGGCTTCCAGGTCGGCCATGGCGCTTTGCAGCTCTGGCAACGCTGCCAGTGCGTCGCGCAGCCTTGCAAGATCGCGGGGGCGGGCATTGCGCAGGCCGATACGCGCAAGGATGCGCTCGACGTCACCGATGTCCTTCAAGTGCGGTTGCAAGCTTTCGAAACGGTATTGATCGAGCAGGCAGGCTATCGAGCCCTGCCGCGCCTGAAGCACTTTAAGGTCGCGCAGCGGGCGGTTCAGCCAGCGGCTGATCAGGCGGCTGCCCATGGCCGTCTGGCAGCGGTCCACCACTGACTGCAGCGTGTTATCCCGCCCGCCTGCCAGGTTCACGTCCAGTTCAAGGTTGCGCCGGGTCGCGCCGTCGAGCACCACGGTGTCGTCCAGGCGTTCATGGCGCAGGCCGCGCAGGTGAGGCAGCGCCGTACGCTGGGTCTCCTTTGCGTAGGCCAGCAGGCACCCCGCGGCACCGACGGCCAGCGTCAGGCCTTCGCAGCCGAAGCCTTTGAGGTCTTGCGTACCGAATTGCTGGCACAGGCTTTTGCGCGCGGAGTCACGGTCGAAGTCCCACGGTGCGCGGCGCCGCGACCCTTTGCGTTTCTCGGCAGGCAATCCTTGCGGCCAGTCGTCGGGGATCAGCAGCTCGACCGGGTTGATACGCTCCAGCTCTGCCAGCAGGGTTTCCCAGCCTTTGAGTTCCTGCACGGTGAAGTGGCCGCTGGTGATGTCCAGCACCGCCAACCCGAACAGGCGCTCGTCACCCAGCAGGGCGACGATCAGGTTGTCGCGGCGCTCGTCGAGCAGGGCTTCGTCGCTGATGGTGCCCGGGGTGATGATGCGCACCACCTGGCGCTCCACCGGGCCCTTGCTGGTGGCCGGGTCGCCGATCTGTTCGCAGATCACCACCGACTCGCCCAGCTTGACCAGCTTGGCGAGGTAGGTTTCCACCGAATGGAACGGAATGCCGCACATCGGGATCGACTGCCCTGCCGACTGCCCACGCGCGGTCAGCGTGATATCGAGCAACCTGGCGGCCTTTTTCGCATCCTCGTAGAAGATTTCGTAAAAGTCGCCCATGCGATAGAACATCAGCAGGTCCTGGTGTTGCTGCTTGAGCTTCCAGTACTGCTGCATCATTGGGGTGTGTGCGGAAAAGTCAGACATTTCAGTAACTTGGCTCGATTGCTCGGCGGGTTGGCAGTCAATGAGCCGGTCATACTACAGCAAATTTCCGCAAAGGCCTGTTGCGTATCTGGCGTGGACAACCTCGCGCCAGGCGGCGAAAGTCACTGCCGCCGTTTCCCGGCAATGCATTTCCAGGAGAACCTTCATGGACGTCGTTTCAACGCTTTCCGCTCGCCTTGGCGAGCAGCTGCTTGCCTGCCAGGCCAGTGTCACTACCGCCGAATCCTGTACAGGTGGTGGCATCGCCGAGGCCATCACTCGCATAGCCGGCAGCTCGGCCTGGTTCGAGGCCGGCTATGTGACGTATTCGAACCGGCAGAAGACAGCTCAGCTGGGTGTGCCTGAACCCCTTTTCAGCGCAGTCGGAGCGGTCAGCCAGGAGGTGGTCCAGGCCATGGCTCTGGGCGCCCGCGATCGCGCGCAGGCGCAATTTGCCGTCGCGGTCAGCGGCGTGGCCGGGCCCGCCGGTGGCTCGGACGCCAAACCGGTGGGCACTGTATGGCTGGCCTGGGCCTGGGACAAGGGTTGTGTTGCGCAGCGCTGCTATTTCGAGGGTGACCGCGAAGCGGTACGCCGGCAAACGGTCATTCATGCACTCGAAGGCCTGTCGCGACTGGTAGTGGGAGAAAATCCGGCGCAGGGGTAGGCGAGGCGTTTGTACTGTGTATAATACTGGCTACTTATACAGTTATCGGGGCCGCGCCCCGTCATCGAATTCGAGAGGGGTCTAATGGACGACAACAAAAAGCGTGCCTTGGCTGCGGCGTTGGGTCAAATCGAACGCCAATTCGGCAAAGGCGCGGTCATGCGCATGGGCGACCATGAGCGTCAATCCATTCCAGCTATTTCCACCGGCTCGCTTGGCCTGGATATCGCGCTGGGCATCGGCGGCCTGCCACGTGGGCGTATCGTCGAAATCTACGGTCCGGAATCTTCGGGTAAAACCACGCTCACCCTGTCGGTCATCGCCCAGGCGCAAAAGCTTGGCGCTACCTGTGCTTTCGTCGACGCCGAGCACGCACTGGACCCCGAGTATGCCGGCAAGCTGGGCGTCAATGTAGACGACCTGCTGGTCTCGCAGCCTGATACTGGCGAGCAGGCGCTGGAGATCACCGACATGCTGGTGCGTTCCAACGCGGTCGACGTGATCATCGTCGACTCCGTGGCTGCGCTGGTACCCAAGGCCGAGATCGAAGGCGAAATGGGCGACATGCACGTCGGCCTGCAGGCTCGCCTGATGTCCCAGGCGCTTCGCAAGATCACCGGCAATATCAAGAACGCCAACTGTCTGGTCATCTTCATCAACCAGATCCGTATGAAGATCGGCGTGATGTTCGGCAGCCCGGAAACCACCACCGGTGGTAACGCCTTGAAGTTCTACGCCTCGGTGCGCCTCGACATCCGCCGTACCGGTTCGGTGAAGGAGGGCGACGACGTGGTCGGTAGTGAAACGCGCGTCAAGGTCGTCAAGAACAAGGTATCGCCTCCCTTCCGCCAAGCCGAGTTCCAGATCCTGTACGGCAAGGGCATTTACCTCAACGGCGAGATCATCGATCTTGGTGTTGCCAACGGCCTGGTCGACAAATCTGGCGCCTGGTATGCCTACAAGGGCAACAAGATTGGCCAGGGTAAAGCAAACGCTGCCAAATACCTTGAAGAAAACTCCGAGGTCAAGGCCGAGATCGAGAAGCAGATCCGCGAAAAGCTGTTGAACAACGGTACGCCACCCGTCGACAAGAAAGCCGCTGCCGCAGCTCAGAAGGAAGACGACATGGCTGGCCTGGAAAACGACTTCTAAGCCGTGCCAGAGACTGTGTTGGACACGCCCGTCGCAGTGCGGCGGGCGGCGATGGACCTTCTCGCTCGTCGTGAGCACGGGCGCGTAGAACTCGAACGCAAACTGCGCAAGCGCGGCGCGCCAGATGAACTGCTGGCCGCTGCGCTTGACCGCTTGAGTGATGAAGGCCTGCTGAGTGAGGCCCGGTACCTGGAAGCCTATATTCGCTTCCGTAGCACTGGTGGCCATGGCCCGGCACGTATTCGCGAAGAGTTGCTGCAACGAGGCTTGGCAAAAGCCGCTATAAACGAGGCGCTGGCGCAGTCGGGTATCGACTGGTCGGAGCTTTTGCAAGAGCTATGGCAGCGCAGATTTTCAGGGGTACTCCCCACTGATCAAAAGGAGCGAGCCAAGCAGGCTCGCTTCCTGGCTTATCGAGGGTTTTCGCTTGAAATGATCGGCCGCTTGCTCAGCGGCCGATCCATCGACGACTAAGCCCAGTGTTCAGGATGGTTGACGAAGTCGACCAGCTCCCTCAGCCGCCCATAAGCGCGCCCGGTGAAGTGAAATGACAACCTCACCAGATGGCTGAGCTCTGGCTCGTCAGGCGTGGGCGAGTTGGCCAGGTCATGCTGTTCGAAGGTGCCGCTGGTGAGTAGATCGCCAAAGTGCTCGCCCAGCCCGGCCAGCGCTACCGCATTCAGGCCATGGCGCAGGCGCAGGATGAACAGCCGATTCAGCCAGCGGCTCGAGTGGTAATTGGCATAGAAGCGCTCAATTTCTTCGACAGCCGATTGCGGGTCGGTCACCCGCCGGATCAACCTGAGGTCCGTAGGCAGAATGTACCGTTTGGCCTCCAGCTCATTGCGAATGAACGCCTCAAGCCCTTCCCAATAAGTGCCACCAGGCTCATCCAGCAGCAGGATGGGCACCAACGGGCTTTTCCCGGTCTGCACCAGCGTCAGTACCTCAAGTGCCTCATCCAGCGTACCGAACCCCCCGGGGCAGAGGACGAGCGCGTCGGCTTCCTTGACAAAAAACAGCTTGCGAATGAAGAAGAAGTGAAACGGCAGCAGCTGCTCGCTACCAGCAAGTGTGGCGTTGGCGTGTTGTTCGAAAGGCAGGGCGATGTTGAAGCCCAGGCTGTGCGCAGGGCCAGCCCCTTCATGGGCAGCGGCCATGATCCCGCCGCCGGCCCCCGTGATGACCATCAGGTCTGCAGCAGCCAATGCACTGCCCAACTCCCTGGCCTGTAGATAAAGGGCGTGGTCGGGCACAGTGCGGGCCGAGCCGAATACCGTGACCTTGCGGCGTGGGCGAAAGCGCTCCAGCGTTCGGAAGGCATGGTCCAGCTCGCGCAGGGTCTGCAAGGTGATCTTGGCGTTCCAGCGATTGTGATCGTCTTGCGCCATACGCAGCACGGTAAGCAACATATCGCGGTAGAGGGCCAGGTTCGGGCTGGTGGGGGCTACTTGTTGAAGCTGGGCATCGACCTGCTCGGCCATCTCCAGCCCTTGGGCCAGAAAGTGTTCCGCCAGGCGGGGATCGGCTTTATAGGGCATGCGAACCTCCAGAATGCAGGGCTGGCACCACGCAGGTTGAGCTCGCCAGCGCGAGCCGCTCCGTACGTGAGCTACGCTTTCACTCTCACTACAGATGCGCGAGTGCCGCGCATTACATGCCGCAATCCTGCGCTGTATAGCGATGGGTCGCTACGGGTTTCTTGGTTTTGTACTCGGAGAAGTCGTAACGCATGATCGCGCCCTGCGCCATCAGCTTGCGGAAGCTGGGGTCGCGGCAAACACTGGCGCCCAGTTGCAGGTAAACGGTCTGGGGGTTGGCGCGCATCTGCGCAGCGTGGCTGGGCTGAACGGCCAGGTGGTCGACCAGTTCCTTGCCCTGCACGGTGAAGCCCATGTCCATGATGTCTTCGTTGATCGCTCGCGGCGTACCGACGCTGCTTTCCTTGGCCACTTTCTGCAGCATCTGGTTGAGGTTGTAGTCGGCTGCGGATGCGCCGAAGGTGGCCAAGGGTGCGGCGAACAGCAAGGCGGCGAAGGGCAGGGTGACACGCAGCATGAAACTCTCCTGTGGTGAAGCGAACGCGGATGGGTTGGACCCGCCTGCAGGCACGATGTTCAACATGCGCCCAGAGTACAGGCATTGCACCGCCTGGCACAGGGGAGGTGGGCAAGCGGCGTGGCGGGCGCTATGCTGCGCGCCCGCTGCAATGCTTGCCGTGACCGATCATGCCCCATGCCGTTTCCCGCCTGCGCGATGAGCGCCTGGCGCGCAGTTCCAAACCCTTCATCGCGCGTGGCTCGAAAGCCCCGCGTTGCGCTCGTTGCCGTGTGGTGCACAGCCACTGCCTGTGCCCATGGTTGCCGGTAGCCGACGGCGAAGCGGGCGTGTGCCTGGTGATGCACGATATCGAGGCGCTCAAGCCCAGCAACACAGGCTGGCTGATTGCAGACGTAGTCAAGGATACGCATGCCTTTACCTGGTCGCGTACGGAGGTGGCGCCGGCGCTTATTGCGCTGCTCGATGATCCGCAATGGCAACCCTACATTGTGTTCCCTGGCGAATTCGTTGCCCCTGAGCGGGTGACCGAACAGGTAGCGCCAGCGCCCGGTAAAAGGCCGCTGTTCGTGTTGCTGGACGCGACCTGGCCAGAGGCTCGCAAGATGTTTCGTAAAAGCCCATGGCTGGATCGCTTTCCGGTCCTGAGCCTGGCGCCGGAACAGCTGTCGCGCTATCGGCTGCGACGCTCCAAGCGTGAAGATCACTTCTGCACCGCCGAGGTGGCCGCGCTGTGCCTGGGCCTTGCCGGTGAGGAGGAAGTGGCTGACCGCCTCGATCACTGGCTCGATGCTTTCAGCCAGCATTACCTGGCCGCCAAATACCAACGCCCCATCGACCCGCAGGATGCACTGCACCAGCATCTGGCCGATGATCAGGCCGCGATGGTGCGCCTGGGCCAAAGCTGAGCCAGCAGCATGCCGGCAAGCATCAGTGCGCAGCCCAGGTAGCCGCGGGCACTCAGGCTTTCATCCAGAAAAACTGCCCCCGCGATGGCCGCAAACACGGCCTCGAGTGAAAAGATCACTGCAGCGTGTGAGGGTAGGGCGCCTTTCTGGCTGATTACCTGCAACGTGAAACCGAGCGCCACGGCCACGACACCGCCGTAGAGCAGCGCAGGCCCAGCAACCAGGATCGCGGTGGCATCCCATGGTTCGAGGATCAGCGCCAGCAGCAGGCTGACCAGCCCGCAGACCACAAACTGAATGAACGCCAGGCGCAGCGGGTCATGGCGGTTGGCAAGCATGCCCACGAGCAACACATGGCCGGCCCAGGCGAAAGCTCCCGCCAGTTGCAGCAGGTCGCCCCAGGCAACTTTCAAACCGTCGCCAATGCTGAGCAGCGCCATGCCGGCCACCGCAGCCGATGCCCCCAGCCAGGTGCCTGTGTGGGCTCTTTGGCCAAACGCCAGGCCCAGCAGCGGCACGATGATCACGTACAGGCCTGTGATGAAGCCTGAGTTCGTCACCGAGGTGAATAGCAACCCGACCTGCTGCAGGTTGATGCCGCAGGCCAGCACCAGGCCCATGGCGGCGCCACCTGGCAGTGGCCAGCGGCTGCCACTTTTTGGCAACGCGGGCGCGGTTTTCGCCTTCAGTACCAAGGGCAGCAAGCACAATGCGCCCAGGCTGAAGCGCAACCCGGAGTAAAGAAAGGGGCCGATGTGTTCCATGGCTTTTTGCTGCATCACGAAGGCCGATCCCCAGATCATCGCCGTGAGCAGCATCAGCGCGTCAGTGCGCAACGTAGAGCGGTGCATGCGAAGCGGGTACTCGCGTCAGGTTTAAGGCACAATAGTGGCGCACACTGTGCCCGAGCCTGCGCACCTTGACCACCCCGGCAGGCCCCTGCATGCTTGGCGCCGCCCCGTACAGGACCCGCAGCCGATGGCCACCTACGACATCCTGATTGCCGATGATCACCCGTTGTTTCGCAGCGCGCTGCGCCAGGCGTTGAGCCTTGGCCTGGGCAATGAGGCAAGCCTGGTAGAGGCTGCCAGCATTGCCGAGCTGGAAGCGTGCCTTGCGCAAAAGGCCGACTGGGATCTGGTGCTGCTGGACCTGAACATGCCTGGCGCCTATGGCTTCTCGGGCCTTGTGCTGCTGCGCGGGCAGTATCCGCAGGTGCCGGTGGTGATGGTGTCGGCCCAGGAAGATGCCAGCGTGGTGGTGCGGGCGCGTGAGTTCAATGCCAGCGGGTTCATCCCCAAATCCAGCCCGCTTGAAACCATCCAGAGTGCCGTGCGCAACGTGCTCGATGGTGATCAGTGGTGGCCGCCGCAGGCCTTCGAAGCCGTGCCGGTCTCGGATGAGGCACGCGCTGCCAGCGAAGGGCTGGCGAGCCTCACGCCACAACAGTTCCGGGTATTGACGATGGTCTGCGAAGGCCTGCTCAACAAGCAGATCGCCTACGAGCTGAGCGTCTCGGAGGCAACCATCAAGGCGCACGTTACGGCCATTTTCCGCAAGCTCAACGTACGCACCCGTACCCAGGCTGCACTGCTGCTGCAGCAGATGGAATCGGTCAGCCCGGCCTGAGCACTCTTTCACTGTTTTTTGACCGCGCCCGAGCTAGCCTGCGCGCCGTTTCCCAGACCTTCAGAGCTCCCGCCACATGTCACCCTACAAGGGCCACAAAGGCCTCAAGCGTATCTTCAATGCCGCTGGATATTCGTTCGACGGCCTGCGTGCCGCATTCACCGGCGAAGCAGCGTTTCGCCAATTGGTATTGCTCAATGTTGCGCCGGTGCCCCTGAGCTTCCTGCTAACGGTCACTCGCGTAGAGCGCGCAGTGCTGATCATGGCCTGCTTGCTGGCGCTGATCGTCGAGCTGATCAATTCGGCCATCGAAGCGGCCATCGACCGTATCTCGCTCGAACGCCATCCGCTTTCCAAAAACGCCAAGGACATGGGCAGCGCTGCGCAATTCGTGGCGCTGGTCATGATTGCGATTGTCTGGGCGACCATTCTGCTCTGAAGCTTACGCAACGGTCGGCAGCACGATTTCGTCGCTGCGCTGCGCTCCAGCAGTGAAGGTGCGGCATAGCTCAAGGAATTCGCGCATCGCTGAAGTCTGGTACTTGCGCTTGTGCCAGATGAAGTAGAACTGCCGCTTCAGGTCCAGCTCCGGCGTGGCGATCTCCACCAGGCTGCCCCTGCGAAACGCATCCCGCAGGGCCAGGCGAGAGATACATCCGATCCCAAGCCCCGACTCCACCGCGCGTTTGATGGCCTCGGTGTGCTCAAGCTCCAGTCTGATGTTCAGCGCCGAGCGGTGATGGCGCATGGCCTGGTCGAAGGTGAGCCGGGTGCCTGAGCCTTGCTCGCGCAGAATCCAGGCCTGCTCTGTGAGCGACTCGGTGCTGGCCAGGCCGTGTTGTGCCAGCGGATGGGAGGGGGCACAGAACACCGCCAGCTCATCGGCGACCCACGGTTGTACTTCCAGGTCTGGATGATTGCAGTCGCCTTCGATCAACCCCAGGTCCAGCTCGTAATGCGCAACCTGCTGCACAACGTGAGCGGTGTTCTGTACATGCAACTTCACCTGGCTTTCGGGGTGTACCTGCATGTAGCTGCCGATCAGCAGGGTAGCGAGGTAGTTGCCGATGGTCAGCGTCGCGCCGACAGCCAGCGCACCGAAACCGGCCTTGCCGCCCAGCAGGTCTTCTATTTCCTTGGCCTGGTCGAGCAGTGCCACGGCCTGTGGCAAAAGCTGATGCCCCAGCGCATTGAGGCTCAGCCGCTTGCCGGCGCGGTCGAAGAGCTGGCAACTCGATTGCCGCTCCAACTCGGTGATGGAAGTGCTGGCGGCAGATTGCGAAAGCGCCAGCTGGGATGCTGCGCGCGAAACGCTTTCGTGCTGGGCCACGGCCACGAATACCTGGAGTTGCCTGAGTGTGAATCGCATATCTATATAACCGATTACCTATATCTTGATAATTCGTTTAACAGATATTGTCGCCGCCGCTAGAATACCGCGCAATCGTGCCTGCACCAGGCGCATGCCTTTTCTTCGGAGTTTTCGGTCAATGAGCAACTTCAATCACGAACGCGTTCTGAGTGTTCACCACTGGAACGACACCCTGTTCAGCTTCAAGTGCACCCGCGACCCGGGCCTGCGCTTCGAAAACGGCCAGTTCGTGATGATCGGCCTGCAGCAGCCGACCGGCCGCCCACTCATGCGCGCCTACTCGGTGGCCAGCCCGAACTGGGAAGAGCACCTGGAGTTCTTCAGCATCAAGGTGCCTGATGGCCCGCTGACTTCCCAGCTGCAGCATCTCAAGGAAGGCGATGAAGTGCTGATCAGCAAAAAGCCCACCGGTACGCTGGTGCTCGACGACCTGACTCCGGGCAAGCATCTTTACCTGCTCAGCACCGGCACTGGCCTTGCGCCCTTCATGAGCGTCATCCAGGACCCTGAAACCTACGAGCGCTTCGAGAAAGTGATCCTCGTGCACGGTGTGCGCTACGTCAACGAAGTGGCTTACGAAGAGTTCATCACCCAGGTCCTGCCGGAGCACGAGTACCTGGGCGAGGCGGTGAAGGAAAAACTGATCTACTACCCCACCGTCACCCGTGAGCCTTTCCGCAATGCTGGCCGCCTGACCGACCTGATGCGCAACGGCAAGCTGTTCGACGACATCGGCCTGCCGCCGATCAACCCGCGTGACGATCGCGCCATGATCTGCGGCAGCCCGGCGATGCTCGACGAAACCAGCGAAGTGCTCGACAGCTTCGGCCTGAAGATCTCCCCGCGCATGCGTGAGCCGGGCGATTACCTGATCGAGCGTGCCTTCGTCGAGAAGTGACCCGCGCTTCAAACCTATCGCCCGGCTAAGCCGGGCGATGTCGTTTCAGGGGTGGATGACGGCGAGGGCAATATCCAGTACCCGGATCAGCCCGGGTTCGGGGTAATGCCAGTGTACGTCCACGTCCCACAGGCGAGCGCCGTAGCGCCGCTCCGGCACAGGTGCTTGATAGGCGGGGCGGGGGTCCTGCGCCAGGCATTGCTCGATCAGAGCCACCAGCGGTTCTTTCAGGCGTTCGCCGTGTGCATGTGCGGCCTCCAGTGCTGCGCCTGCCCACTGCACGGGAATCAGCACGGGCGGTGCGTCGGCCATGCCGTTGAAGGCCTGCGGCACCTGATCGGCGTAAGGCACATAGGGTTTGATATCGAGCACCGGCGTACCTTCGAGCAGGTCGATGCCGCTGAGCCACAGCCGCCCGGGCTCTACGCGCTCCAGGCGCACTACCGACTGGCCGATGCCGTTGGGCCGGTGGGTGGCGCGGGTGGCGAACACACCCATGCTTCGGTTGCCACCCAGCCTCGGCGGGCGCACCTTCAGCCGCGGGCTGCTCTCGAGCGCCTGATGGAACATGAACAGCAGCCACACATGGCTGACTTGCTCCAGGCCCTGCACGGCATCACCGTTGTCGTAGGGTGCAACCAGCTCAAGCGTGCCGCGTGCTGCCGGCGCCAAGGCGGGCTGGCGAGGGATGGCGAACTTCTCCTTGAAACAGGAGCGGATGAAGCCCACCGGCTCGACCTGATAGGCCATGCTCAGCCACGCACGCGCAGGGTCAAGCCCTTGAGGAAGTTGCGCAACAGCTGGTCGCCGCAAGGGCGGAAGTTGTCATGGCCGGCCTTGCGAAACAACGCGCTGAGTTCAGGCCGGGATACCGCGAAACCGGCGGCTTCCAGGATCTGGCGGATGTCGTCTTCCTTGAGCTCGAAGGCCACACGCAGTTTCTCGAGCACATCGTTGTTGGTCACCGGCACCACGATCGGTTGGGGCGGGCGGCTCTCGTCCTTGCCGCGCTTGTGAGTTACCAGGCCATCCAGAAAATGCGCCATCAGCGTATCGGGGCAGCGCTGATAGCCGGCTTCTTCCTCTTTCTTGAGGTAATGGCCCAGTTCGGCCACCGTGACCTGGCCGCCGCTGAGGCGAATGATATCGGCCAGCTTGCCGTCGCTTATGTTGAGCAGGTAGCGCAGGCTGCGCAGTACATCGTTGTGGATCATCGAGAGTGTCGTATGCCGAAGGGTAGGGCGGGCATTGTAGCGCAAGCGCCCGCGCGAATCCGGCTTGCAGCCGGACGGCAGGCTGCCGGTGCGGGCGGCCCCTGCCAGGGCTCGCCCGAGGCGGGTGTTTAGAGGGTTTCAGCCCAGAGGTCGTACTCGTCGGCCTCAGTGATGCGGCAACGCACCTTGTCGCCAGGCTTGAGCGGCTGATTGCTCTCGACGTAGACGTTGCCGTCGATTTCCGGGGCGTCGAAGAAGCTGCGGCCGATGGCGCCTTGCTCGTCCACTTCGTCGATCAGCACTTCGATCTCGCGGCCGACGCGCTGTTGCAGCCGCGCGGCACTGATGGCCTGCTGATGCGCCATGAAACGCTCCCAGCGTTCCTGCTTGACGTCGTCCGGCACCGGGTCGGCCAATTCATTGGCCGGTGCGCCTTCCACAGGCGAGTACTGGAAGCAGCCGACGCGGTCCAGCTGCGCTTCGGTCAACCAATCGAGCAGGTACTGGAAGTCCTCTTCGGTTTCGCCGGGGAAGCCGACGATGAAGGTCGAGCGGATCACCAGCTCCGGGCACTGTTCGCGCCAGGCCTTGATTCGCGCCAGGGTGCGGTCTTCGAAAGCCGGGCGCTTCATGGCCTTGAGCACTTTGGGGCTGGCGTGCTGGAAAGGGATGTCCAGGTACGGCAGCACTTTGCCGGCGGCCATCAGCGGGATGATTTCGTCCACATGCGGATACGGGTAGACGTAATGCAAGCGCACCCAAACGCCCAGGCTGCCCAGTGCTTCGCACAGCTCGGTCATGCGGGTCTTGACCGGCTGGCCGTTCCAGAAGCCGGTGCGGTACTTGACGTCCACGCCGTAGGCGCTGGTGTCCTGGGAAATCACCAGCAGTTCCTTGACCCCGGCCTTGACCAGGCGCTGCGCTTCGTCGAGCACGTCGCCCACTGGCCGGCTGACCAGTTTGCCGCGCATGGACGGGATGATGCAGAAGCTGCAGCTGTGATTGCAGCCTTCGGAGATCTTCAGATATGCGTAGTGGCGGGAGTCAGCTTGATGCCTTGCGGTGGCACCAGGTCGATCAGCGGATTGTGGTCGGCCTTTGGTGGCACCACCTCATGAACGGCTTGGACCACCTGCTCGTACTGCTGCGGGCCGGTGACTGCCAGCACACTGGGGTGCACGTCACGGATGGTGTTTTCTTCAACGCCCATGCAACCGGTGACGATCACCCGGCCATTCTCGGCCAACGCCTCGCCGATGGCATCGAGCGATTCTGCCTTGGCGCTGTCAATGAAGCCGCAAGTGTTGACCACCACCACGTCTGCGCCCTGATAAGTGGGCACCACTTCGTAGCCTTCCATGCGCAGTTGGGTGAGGATACGTTCGGAGTCGACCAGGGCTTTGGGGCACCCCAGCGAGACGAAACCAACCTTCGGGGTGGCGTGTGTGGTGGACATGACTAACCTCGGTATCGGATACGGGCCGCCGACCGTTGAGTTGGGGCGTGCCTGGTGGGCGCTCTGGGCGCCTCTGATCAAAAAGCGCGCAATTCTAGCGAGCGCACGTGCGCTTGACCAGTGGAAATACGACGAACGCGGGCGCTGTCGTTCTGATTGATATCGCGCCAGCCTGCAAGCTCTGCTTGAGGAAATCTGCCATAGGACTGGTCTGTGCATACTTGCACGCGGGCTTGTCGCTCAGTTGAAAGCCTATGCAGTTTCAGACTCGATCGCGGTTACCAAACAGCCCGGGCAGGTTAGTCTTGGCTACTTTGATCTGTTATCCAATTCATCCTTCGGGCAAAACGAGCGCATTGAAAGCGTGATGCTGTCCGACAGTGATGTCTGCGCTCCATGGATCATGCAACCGAAGACAGGCTGAAGTGCTGACTTCTCCAACCTTACTTACGTTTATCCAACGGTTTCATCATTTGAACTAGCTTGCTGCGAGAGGGCTATTTGTGCCGTCGCCGGCGAGCTCACCTGGGTTTTAAATGGAGGGAAAATTGAAGTCCGTCCCCCGTGCGGGTCTTGCACCGTGACTCCCCAACGTCGCTGCCCGTTTTCCGAACAGTGATACTGCATCGCTTTGATACGACGCGAGTACCGCCGCACGATGGCATCATAGTTCGGATGGGTATGGACGTTGTTAAACGGCCCATCGCAGACAGTGCGACCAGCTATTGGATATAAGATCGTCGAGCAAATGAGATCGGCAATCTGCAGACACGCATGGTTGTCGCTTATCCCGAAGACAGCAGCTTCTTCAATCGAGGGGTAAGCGTCCCCGCCCCCGCCCAGTTTGTGCTTCTGCGTGAAAATTGAGTGAGCCACATAACTGTTTCTGGCAGGATCTCGAAAGTCCGCGATCATCATGCCTCGAGATTCGCGGTCAATTAGAAAATGCTGAAAGCGCTTCGCAATCTGCTGTGCGGTGACGGTATAGACCGACTGGTCCGCCAAGGCTTGACCGTAGTGCTTGACTCACACGCGCGCAACCAGTTTGATATCGTGCGTCTTGCAGATAGCCAAAATGCCATCAATAAACCTGAAGTGGTGTTCTACGATAGAATGCGTAACGGGATGTCGTCTGACATCGCTTCTCAGTTCGGAACCCTTGATTTCCCTAAGTAACACATTAAGAGCATGCTTCTCGTTTTTGAATAGTTTGGGATAAAAACTGGCGCTTGAGGCAGATGAACTCATCGGTAACCCTACTGATGCGCTGTGCGTCGACAAATAGTCCGGCAACAATGAGCATTGGTTGCTGGTTGTCGACATTACTTCGGACAGGTTGCGAATCGCCAGACTCGTCGATATAACAGATATGCATTAACGGACACCAGAAATAGAACAGCCACCTTTGAGGTGGCTGCGGTCTGCTTTCGCAGTATCGCGTGCCGGACTTAACCGACACTTGGATCAACCGTTCAACGGCTGTGCGTGAATGATGGTTATTTTCCAGCAACGTGGCAACTGTCGGCAGGCCATTTCCGCAGATGCATGGGCGTGAGCCTGCAAAGCGGGCGATGGCTCATTTTGTCAATGGATAGGGCGCCCCAAAAGATCAGATCGGTCTGGGAAATGCCGTATAGGCTTGGCCTGCCGCAGCGATCCTTCGCCAAACAGAGTGCTTGGTCAGCGAGGGTCAAGAAAAAGGCTAGAGACTCCCAAGATGCTCGCGCCGCTTGACCAGCGTCTGGCAGAAGAAATGCGCCGCGCGCTGCGCTAAGCTTGGCGGCGCCGCGCGGGGCTGCCCGCGCATCAATTCAGAACAAGCCGTCAACAAGCGGCAAACCACAAGCTGCAGGAGAAGTGGATGGGTCACGCAAGCAGTGAGGAGCGGGGCGGCCATGGCGCCGCACGGCCTCTGAGCATTCTGGTGGCAGCGGTGGGTGTGGTGTATGGCGACATCGGGACCAGCCCGTTGTACACCCTCAAAGAGGTGTTCACCGGTGGCTATGGTTTGAACGTCAGCCACGATGCGGTATTGGGAATCCTGTCGCTGATCTTCTGGTCGCTGATCTGGGTGGTGTCGATCAAGTACGTGCTGTTCGTGCTGCGCGCCGACAACCAGGGCGAGGGCGGCACCATGGCGCTGCTGGCACTGGCCCGGCGTGCTGCCCAGGGGCATCCGCGCCTGAGCGCGGTGCTGGTGGTGTTCGGGCTGTGCGGCACGGCACTGTTCTATGGCGACAGCATGATCACTCCGGCGGTGTCGGTGCTTTCGGCAGTCGAGGGGCTTGAGCTGGCCGTGGACGGGATCGAGCACTGGGTAGTGCCCATTGCCCTGGTGATCCTGATCGGGCTGTTCGTGCTGCAAAAGCACGGCACGGCGCAGATCGGCAAGCTGTTCGGGCCGGTGATGGTCTGTTGGTTCGTGGTGCTGGGTGCGCTGGGCGTCGATGGCATCGAGCAACACCCTGAGGTGCTCAAGGCGCTGAACCCGTACTGGGCACTCAACTTCTTCCAGGTGCATCCGGGCATCAGCATCGCCGCCCTGGGCGCAGTGGTGCTGGCACTCACCGGCGCCGAAGCGCTTTACGCCGACATGGGCCACTTTGGCCGCAAGCCGATCGCACGTGCCTGGTTCGGCCTTGTGTTGCCGGGGCTTGTGCTCAACGATTTCGGCCAGGGCGCTTTGCTGCTGGCCGACGCCGAGGCGGTGCGCAACCCGTTCTTCCTGCTGGCGCCGGGCTGGGCGCTGGTGCCGATGATCGTGCTGTCGACCGTTGCCACCGTGATCGCCTCGCAAGCGGTGATTTCCGGGGCCTTCTCCCTGACTCACCAGGCTATTCAGCTGGGCTACATCCCGCGCATGCACATTCAGCACACCTCCAGCAGCGAACAGGGCCAGATCTACATCAGTGCGGTGAACTGGACGCTGATGGTCGGCGTGATTCTGCTGGTGCTGGGCTTCGAGTCTTCCGGTGCGCTGGCTGCGGCCTACGGCGTGGCGGTGACCGGCACCATGCTGTGCACCACGGTGATGATCTCGGTAGTGATCCTGCTGCTGTGGAAATGGCCACCGCTGCTGAGCGTGCCGGTGCTGGTGGGCTTCCTTGCCGTCGACCTGCTGTTCTTCAGCGCGAACGTGCCCAAGATCGTGCAGGGGGGGCGTTCCCGGTAGTGGCCGGGCTGGTGCTGTTCGTGCTGATGACGACCTGGAAACGCGGCAAGCAGTTGCTGGTCGAGCGCATCGACGAAGGCAGCCTGCCGCTGCCGATCTTCATCGGCAGCATCCGTGTGCAGCCGCCGCATCGGGTCCAGGGCACAGCGGTGTTTTTGACCGCTCGCCAGGACGCCGTGCCTCATGCGCTGCTGCACAACCTGCTGCATAACCAGGTGCTCCACGAGCAGGTGGTGCTGCTGACGGTGGTCAACGCCGATGCGCCGCGCGTGCCGCGCGACCAGCGTTTCGAGGTTGAGTGCTACGGCGAAGGCTTCTTCCGCGTCGTGCTGCACTACGGCTTCATGGACGAGCCGGACGTACCGGCGGCGCTCTCGCTCTGTCATCTGGAAGGGCTCGACTTCAGCCCGATGCGCACTACCTACTTCCTGAGCCGTGAGACGGTCATCTCGTCCAAGCTGGCCGGCATGGCGCGCTGGCGCGAGGGGCTGTTCGCCTTCATGCTCAAGAACGCCAACGGCAACCTGCGCTTCTTCCGCCTGCCGCTGAACCGGGTGATCGAACTCGGAACCCAGGTAGAGATATAAGCTTCAAGCTTCAAGCTTCAAGCTTCAAGCTGAAAGTAAAAGCTGATGGTGTGTCACCGCTTTACTGGACACCTGACTTGAGCGGCAGCACGGTTTCATAGGGGGTTTTGTATCCCAGTGAGCCGTGCGGTCGTTCGAAATTGTAGTACTCGATATATTCCTGGATCAGCCGTTTTGTCCGCGCATGAGGTTGGGCGCCCCAGCGCTTGAGCCACTCGCGCTTCAAAAGACTGAACCAGCTCTCGGCGCAGGCATTATCCCAGCAGTTACCTTTCCGAGACATGCTTTGGGCAAAGCCATGTTGCAGGAGCCAGTGGCGTACCCGCTCGCCACGATATTGGACGCCCTGATCACTATGAAACAACCCCTGGTGCGTTAGTCCTTCTGCTCTTCTGGCCATCTCGAGGGCCTTGATCACCAGCCCTTCCCGGGGCTGCAAACTCATCGAATGGCCGATCAGACGACGATTGGGCAATGACAGCACGGTCGCCAGATAAAACCAGCATCCATTTTCCAGGCGCAGTTGCGTGATGTCCGAGACCCATGTTTGCTTGGCCGGCGGGTTGTCGAACTGTCGCTCAAGCAAGTTGGGACGCGCAGGGTCGAGTACGCGCGCATATCGACGTTTGCGAGGCACGTAACAGGCGCGGCGGTCCATTTTTCGCATCAGGCGATGAACCCGATTGCGGCCGACTTTGACACCTTCCTGAGTCAATTGGTGGTGGATCTTACGGCTGCCCAATATCTGCATGGACTGGTCATGCAACTGCTCGATCCGCTCACTCAAAGCCATATTCTCCTGCTTGCGCAGGGAGCCGGGCCCCTGAGAGCTGGCCAGCCAAGCGTAGTAACCACTGCGCGCGACGTTGAGTACCCGACAGCACACCGCAACGGGCCATTCGTTCATTTGGTCGCGAATGGCCACATAAATTACTGCTGGCGCTTTGCAAAGTACTCTTCGGCCTTTTTTAAGATGGCAGTCTCCATCTTCAGTCGCTCGATTTCACGCTTCAGCCGCTTGTTCTCGCGCTCAAGATCCGCATTGCTGCGAGCAGGCGGTTCCGGTTTTTCTGCCATGGTGTGTGCCCCTATTCTGCCGGTACGAGAATACTCAGTACGCCAACGGCTGAGTACCGCGAGATGGATACCCAGCTCTTTGGCGGTTTCAGTGAGCGTACCGGCAGACTCGATTGAGCGCTTGACCGCTTGAGCTTTGAAAGCGTCGCTGAAGCGACGACGATGTTGGCATTGCATGGACACCCCTCCGTTTGAAAGGGTGTCCAGCAAATTGGTGACACACCAGGGCCCTGCGTATTCGGCAGGCCCCGCTTTTTTGCTCTTGCTCTTGCTCTTGCTCTTGCTTGCAGCTTAAAGCTTGCAACTTGAAGCTGCTTTATTGCGGCCTTGCCGCCTTCCATTTTTCGAGAACCGCCACCAGCTTCTTGGCCAGCGATGGGTAGTTCTCGTCGAAGTGGTGGCCACCTGGCAGGGGCATCTTCTCGCCCACGGCGGTGGTGTCGGTGCAGCCGCTTTCCGCAGCTTCTTCGGTGCCATAGACGCACAGCACTTTAGCCGGCGGCAGCTTGGCCATTTCCGGGCCGGTTGGCGCTTCCTTGCCTTCCTGGCCGAGCCAGCCTTCGACTTCGATCTCGAAGCTGCCGCTGCGAGCGAAGGCGAGCAGGATCATGCCGTCGACCTTGCTCTGCTCGCTCTCCGGCAGCTTGTTGTAGATGGCCGGCAGCACGTCGGCGCCGAACGAATAACCGGCCAGCACGAAGTGCTTGGCGCCCCATTTGTGCTGGTAGTACTCCATCACCTCGGTGAGGTCTTCGGCACTTTCGGCTGGCGCGTGGTGCTGCCAGTAGTAGCGCAGCATGTCGATGCCCACCACCGGGTAGCCCATCTGCGCCATGTAGCCTGCGGTGTCCTTGTCCAGGTCGCGCCAGCCGCCGTCACCGGAAAGGAACAGTGTCACGGTATCGTTGTTGCCGCTGGCAGGCACTTCCACCACCGGCATCTTCAAGGTGGCGCTTTCTTCGCCCAGCAGGGCTCCGGTCAGCTGGGTCTTGAGCAGTTGCGGCAGCTTCACGTCGTAATCGGAGATGCTGTTCTCGGCATTGGCCTGGCCGCGCACGAAGGCAGCAGCGGTATCATCCGGCCAGTCGTTCCAGGCTGCGTACCAATGGCCATGCTCGGCCTTTTTCGGCCAGGCGATCTTGCAGTCCGGCGTTTCCAGAGCGAAGCCCACCGACACGGCCTTGGCCTTGTCGTTGTTCTGGCCGGCAAGCCACGCCCACGCCTGGCTCGCGCCAAGGTTGATGCCGCCCACCACGTTCGGCGCCTCGCCCAATTGTTTAAGGCCCGCGTCGAAGGTGGCCTGCTGCACGGTGCAGTCGGCCTTGGGCAGCACCACCTGAATGATCTTGGCCGCCGCCTGGCGGCTCAGGTCGGTGAGCTGTTTTTCATTCATCGCTTCTTCAGATGGTACTGCCACCAGCACGGCATTGCGCTGGCGCTGGCCGGGCGTGGCCAGGGTAGCGCTGCTGCCGTCGCTCAGGGTCAGGTTTTGCAAGGTCGGGGAGGGCACCGGGCGGCTCCACCACCAGTAACCGGCAGCAGCAGCGGCCAGCAGCACCACCAGCGTAATCAATACAACGCGCCAGTAACGTCGAATCATCAGCGTTTCACCAGTCCAGTCAGGCCGCCCGCGATCAGGGCGGCGGTATCGGCCAGGGCCACCAGCGGGTCAAGGCCCGCCGGCACGGCCATGTAACGGGGTTCCCAGTCGGGCTGGAACTTGTCCTTGAAGCGGCGCAGCCCCTGGAAGTTGTAGAGGTGCTCGCCACGGTTGAACACCATCGAACCCAGGCGCTGGGTCGATGGGGCGCCCTTGCGTGGCTGCAGGCCTGAAAGCGGGACCATGCCCAGGCTGAAGCGCTCGTAGCCTTGCGCTTTGTAGTACTGGATCAGCCCGACCATCATGAACTCCATGGTCAGCTTCGGCGCTTCGGGGTGCGAGCGCATCAGATCGAGGCTCGCCAGGTGCTTGCTGTCGGTTTCGAGCAAGTTGGCGAATGCCACCGGGCGGCCCTGGAAATGAATGATCACCATGCGGAAGTGTTTGAGGTAGTCGGGGCTGAAACGCCCGAGCGAGAACCCTTTCTCGCGCACATTCTTACCCGAAAGCCAGGCGTCGGAGATGATTTTAAGTTCATCCAGCGGCGCCGTGCCGGCCTCGTACACCTCCATCGACAAGCCATCACGGCTGCCGCGGTTCCAGGTGTAGCGCAGGTCTTTCATTTCCTTGCCCTTGGCCTCCAGGTCGAAGGCGAGCAGGTTCACCCGTGCCTCTTCACCCAGCTTGATGGCGGTCAGGCCGATGTCCATGTAGTAGGGCAGGTTCTCGGCGCGTACCTGGTAGAACACCGGGCGCGCGTGGTGGAAGTCGCACAGGTCGCGGAACTGCCAGATCATCTCGGCGCGCGGCTGGGTCGGGCCGATGGGGTCGTACAGCGCCACCAGGCTGCGGCCGCGGCGGGCGTACATGATGAAGGCCTTGTCCTGCGGGTGGAACAGCAGCGCCTTGTCGCCGGTCAGTGCCAGGCCGCCGTCGGGTTGGTGCGAGTGCTTGAGAATCCGTGCCGCCCGTTCCAGTTCCTCGGCGTTTGGCAGGTGAATCACCGGCCGCGCAGTGCGCAGCAGCCAGGTCAGAGCGACGATCACCAGCAATACAGCGCTGCCCAGTGCCGAGCGCATACCGCGTGGTGCATCGCCGTCCAAAGCGAATTGCCACCACAGCTTGTTGCTGTACGGCACGTCTTGGTATGCGAAGAACAGCAACCAGATCGATGCACCCACTACACAGGCCGCAGCGATGAGGAATAGCGGGGAAAGTGGCAGTTCCATGAGCCGGCTGGGGCGGTAGAATGAGCGGCGGAACACCGCCAGCAACGATGCTGTGATGATCAGGATGCTCGCTTCCTCCCAGTCGAAGCCCTTGAGCAGCGACATCAGCGCGCCGGCCAGCAGCAGGGTCATGGTCAGCATCCAGGCGGCCGACAACCGCCGGCGCAGGCCCTGGGCCAGCAGCAGGCAGAGCACGCCAATCAGGCTGGCGATAAAGTGCGATGCGTCGATCAGCCGATGCGGCAGCAAGAAGCCCATGTGTTCAAGGCGCGTGTCGATCTCAGGGGTGGTGCCGGAGAACAGCAGCACCACGCCGGACAGGAACACCAGCACCGCGAGGATCGGCGCGGCCAGGCCCGAGGCAACCCGGATGGCCTGGCGAGCGAACAGCAGGCGCTTGCCCTCATTGACCAGCAGCGTGAGGCTCGCCACCAAAAACGGCAGCATGACGTAGATCAACCGATACAGCAGCAGCGCGGCAGCCAGCGGCGCTGCGCCCAGTTCATTGGAGAACGCCGCCAGCAGCACCGCCTCGAACACCCCCACACCGCCGGGAACGTGGCTGAGCACGCCTGCGGCCAGTGCCAGCAGGTACACCAGCACGAAGGCGCCAAAGGGCGGAGCTTCAGGCAGCAGGCAATACAGCACCGTCGCCGCCGCAGCGACGTCCAGCGCTGTGATTACCAGTTGCAGCAGTGTCAGGCGTACCGAGGGCAGGCGCAGTGTCTTGCTGCCTACGCGCACGATCAGGTTGTGCGCCAGTGGTTGCTCATCCAGCCGGCGGCGGTAGACGCCGATCACCAGTGCAATGGCCAGGCCCAGGATTGCCACCGAGACCAGGCCCAGCAGCGGCGCAGGTAGCCGCAGCGCGGTGGAAGCTGCGTCCAGGTCGCTCAGGGTGGCGAGCGCCGCGAGTGGCGGCAGTGCGCACCCCAGCGACAGCGCTGCGAACAGCGACATGCGTGCCACTTCGGCTGCGCCCACGCCCAAGCGCGAGTACAGCCTGTAGCGCACCGAGCCGCCCGACAGCAGTGCCAGGCCCACCGCGTTACCAATGGCGAATGCAGTGAAGCCACCCAGCGCAAGGGCGCGCGGCGGCAAGGAGGCATTGGCGTAGCGCGCGGCTGACCACTCGTAACCGAGCAGGATCACGAACCCGGCGACAGTCGCAGCGAATGCCCCGAGCAATGCGCGGCTAGGCGTACTCATCACCGCGTCGTGCAAGGCGTAGAAGTCCACCTCTGCCAGGATGTGCCGGCACGCCAGCAGAGCCATAACGAACATCAGCAGTGTTACGCCCAGGCCGACCTGCTGGCGGTTGCGGTTCAGCCACTGCAGCGCGCGGTGGCGTGGCGCAGGCACAGGCGTGGAGGAGGGGGCGGTGACGACGTCTTCGTTTACTTCAGGCGTTTCAGGGCGCATCAATAACCTCGCGGATTGTGCGCGACAGGATGTGAATATCCAGCCAAGAGACCAATCCCTTTGATAACAAATGTGCCGGGATATTACCCCGTCGGCCGTTACACTGCGACCTGACCCTCAGCTATAGGGCAAGTTTCATGGTCTCGCCATGTGACCCGTTGCGCAAAACGCCACTTTCAGGCGTAAGCGACTGACCCCACAGGTTTTTCACGCATAAAAAAAGGCCACGCTGTGCGTGGCCTTTTCAAGATGGTTGCGGGAGCCGGATTTGAACCGACGACCTTCGGGTTATGAGCCCGACGAGCTACCAGACTGCTCCATCCCGCGTCATGTGGTGCGCATTCTACAGACTGCGCTGAAAGCGTCAAGCCTTTTATTTCAAAAGCTTACCTGACCCTTTAATGAAGAACGCCACCCTGGTAGGTGGCGTTCTTCTGTATCTGGTTGCGGGAGCCGGATTTGAACCGACGACCTTCGGGTTATGAGCCCGACGAGCTACCAGACTGCTCCATCCCGCGTCAGTGGGGCGCATTCTACAGCCTGGCCGCAGGCTGTCAAGCCTTGAAGCAGAAAAAATGCAGTTCATTCAATTATTTACTCTCGTTGTAGCGCAGCGTTCAACCCGTGCGCGCTGTACGTAGTGGCCTGTTACTGTATATTTGTTCACTGGTTCCAACGAGCACTGGCCATGGCGCAACGCAAGATCATCCACATCGACTGTGACTGTTTTTACGCAGCCATCGAAATGCGCGATGACCCGGCTCTGCGCGGCAAGCCCATGGCCGTGGGTGGTTCGGCCGAGCGCAGGGGAGTGATCGCTACCTGCAATTATGAAGCGCGAGCCTTTGGCGTGCGCTCGGCGATGGCCTCTGCCCATGCCTTGAAGCTGTGCCCTGACCTGATCATAGTCAAGCCGCGCTTCGAGGCTTACAGAGAGGCCTCGGCCAGCATCCATCAGATATTCCGTGAGTACACCGATCTCATCGAGCCGTTGTCGCTCGACGAGGCCTATCTGGATGTTTCGCAATGCGATCACTTCGGCGGCAGCGCCACACGCATTGCCCAGGACATCCGCCGCAAGGTGGCGCAAAGCCTGGGGATTACCGTTTCAGCGGGCGTTGCACCCAACAAGTTTCTCGCCAAGATTGCCAGCGACTGGCGCAAGCCCGATGGGCTATTTGTGGTGACGCCCGACCAACTGGAGGCGTTCGTGGCACAGTTGCCGGTCGCACGCCTTCATGGCGTGGGAAAGGTCACGGCGCAAAAACTTGAGCGGCTTGGTGTCGAGTTCTGCTGGCAATTGCGCCAATGGCAGCGCCTGGCGCTGGTCCGCGAGTTCGGCAGCTTCGGCGAACGGCTGTAGTAACCTGGCCCACGGCATCGATGAGCGGCCCGTGCAGAATGACAGCCGCCGCCAGTCGGTGAGTGTCGAGCACACCTATGATCAGGACCTGCCGAAGCTGGAAGACTGCCTGGCTCAGTTGCCTGCCCTGATGGCAACCCTGGAGGAGCGTCTGAAGCGGCTGGACAGCAGTTACCGGCCAGTAAAACCATTTGTGAAGGTCAAGTTCCATGACTTTACCCAGACCACGCTGGAGCAGGCGGGGGCTGCACGGGACCTGGCCAGCTATCAGCTGTTGCTGGCTCAAGCATTTGCGCGTGGCGGCAAGCCTGTGCGGTTGCTGGGCATCGGTGCGCGACTGGACGACCTGCGCGGCCGCCACGAGCAGTTGGAGCTGTTTCAGCGTTGATGCTTGAGGGCGGCCAGGTATTCGCGTTGCAGTTCCGGGTCGTTGCGGGTCAGCTCGATCAGGCTCTGTTCAAGCTCTTCGGCTTCCTGAGGTAGCCCCAGCTGGCGCAGGCGTTTGCTGCGCTGTACCCATTGCGCCACGCTGTCGTCTTCAAGGTCATCGTAGATCAGTGAGCGCGCTTCGGCGAGCCGCCCGCGCAATCCATGAGCCAGCGGCAGCCATGCATCCGCCTGCGCATGGTCGTCCTCATCCTTGGCGTTGAAACCCAGGCGAGTGATGCGGTTCAGGTCCTGGTCAGCGAAGGGGCTGTCGAGCAGGTCGATACGCAAGTAGCCCTTGGCGTCAGTGTCCAGGGGGTAGAGCTTGGGCCCCGCCGTGACCTCAACGGTGCGGTTCGCCCAAGGGCTGTTGACCGTCTCTTCACGCTGGCCAGTTTGCGTGCGCTCGACACTTGCCAGGTTCTGCTCGGCGCGGCCATTGGCCGGCGCATTCATGAACGGGTTGATCCCGGCCACGCCATAGCTGATCCAGCCGTGGGTCATGCTGCCAGGCAGGTGCCCCAGTGCAAAGACGTTCGCCACGTTGGCGCCAACACCTGCTACCAGCGCCACCGCACCCAGCGGAATTTCGTAGACCTCGCGCCAGGGCTGGTAGGGGGTGTAGCGATCGTAGCGGCGTGTCACCAGCCAATCAGTAACCTGATAGCGGTGAACCTCGCTCACGCGGATACGCCGGCGTGGCTGTTCGAGGTCAGTGGGCTCGCCGACGTCTATTCGCAGGTCATGCGACAGCAGGGTGCGCTCGACGCCTGCCTCCTGGTCGCTGCGTTGGGGCAGGTGATTGGCGCAGCCAGCGAGCACCAGGGCGCAACCGAGGGTTACGCCCTGCCGGGTGATGGGAGAGGTCATAGGAAGCCGAGCGATCAGTGCTTGACCCGCGCCTTGACGAAGGCCAGGGCATCGTTTGCGTCGATGCTCTGTGCCTCGCTTTGCGTGCGGTGCTTGTACTCCAGCTTGCCCTCGGCCAGGCTGCGGTCACTGACGACGATGCGGTGCGGGATACCGATCAGCTCCATGTCGGCGAACTTGATGCCGGGGCTGGTTTTCTTGTCGCGGTCATCAAGCAGTACATCGAAACCGGCAGCCGTCAGCTCGGCATAGAGCTTGTCGGTGGCTTCACGAACCTGTTCGGTCTCGTAGCGCAGCGGCACCAGTGCAATCTGGAAAGGCGCCAGGGTGTCGTTCCAGATGATGCCGTTGGCGTCGTGGTTCTGCTCGATAGCAGCGGCGACCACACGGGAAACACCGATACCGTAGCAGCCCATGGCCAAAGTGACCGGCTTGCCGTTCTCGCCCAGCACCTGGCACTTGAGCGCCTCGCTGTACTTGGTGCCGAGCTGGAAGATATGGCCGACTTCGATACCGCGCTTGATCACCAGGGTGCCCTTGCCATCCGGGCTTGGGTCGCCCTCCACCACATTGCGCAGGTCGGCCACTTCCGGTAGCGGCAGGTCGCGCTCCCAGTTCACGCCGAAGTAGTGCTTGTCGTCGATGTTCGCGCCTACGGCGAAGTCGCTCATCATGGCCACCGAGCGGTCGATCACTACCGGCAGCGGCATGTTCAGCGGGCCCAGCGAGCCAGGGCCAGCGCCTACGATCGCGCGAATCTCGGCTTCGGTTGCCATTACCAGCGGTTCGGCGACCTGAGGCAGCTTGGTCGCCTTGATCTCGTTGAGTTCGTGGTCGCCACGTACCACCAGCACCACCAGCTTGCCTTCTTCGGCGGCGCGGACGATCAGCGTCTTGACCGTGCGCTCGATCGGCAGGCCGTGATTTTCAACCAGTGCGGCGATGGTCTTGGTGTCTGGCGTATCGACCAGATGCATCTGCTCGGAGGCAGCGGCGCGCTCGGTCTCCCGAGGGATCGCCTCGGCCTTTTCGATATTGGCGGCGTAGTCGGAGGTGTCGCTGAAGATCACATCGTCTTCACCGGAGCTGGCCAGCACGTGGAATTCATGGGAGCCGGCACCGCCGATCGAGCCGTTATCGGCCTCGACGGGGCGGAAGTCCAGGCCCAGGCGGGTGAACACGTTGCAGTAGGCCTTGTGCATGCGGTCGTAGGTCTGCTGCAGGGAGGCCTGGTCTGCATGGAAGGAGTAGGCGTCCTTCATGATGAACTCACGGCCGCGCATCAAGCCGAAGCGCGGGCGGATTTCGTCGCGGAATTTGGTCTGGATCTGGTACAGGTTCAGTGGCAGCTGCTTGTAGCTGGCCAGTTCGTTGCGCGCCAGGTCGGTGATCACTTCTTCGTGGGTGGGGCCCACGCAGAATTCACGGTCGTGCCGGTCGCGCACGCGCAGCAGCTCGGGGCCATATTGCTCCCAGCGGCCAGACTCCTGCCACAGCTCGGCGGGCTGAATGGCGGGCATGAGCACTTCCAGGGCACCGGCGGCGTTCATTTCCTCGCGCACGATCGCCTCGACCTTGCGCATCACGCGCAGGCCCATCGGCAGCCAGGTGTACAGGCCCGAGGCAAGCTTGCGGATCATGCCGGCGCGCAGCATCAGCTGGTGGCTGATGACCACTGCATCGGACGGGGTTTCTTTGAGCGTGGCGAGCAGGTATTGACTAGTGCGCATGGTAAGCCAGTGTCTTTGCTGGATTTTGTCGGAAGCCGGCATTGTACGGCGCGAGGGCGGTAACGTACACCCAAAGAAAAGCCCGGCGCAGGGCCGGGCTTTCGATACAACGGGCTTGCGCCTGGATTACAGGATCGAGATCGGGTAATCGACGATCAGGCGGAACTCGTTGATGTCGCCGTCGGCCTGGGCGGTGTTGCCACGGTGCCAGGCTTGGCGGATGCGGAAGGACAGATCCTTGGCCGCGCCGCTCTGGACAACGTATTTGGCTTCCAGGTCGGTTTCGTGGTGTTTGCCACCATCGCCATAGCCATAGCCACGGTACGGGCTGTCGGCAGCCATCTTGGTGCCGTCGATGCCGTCGCCGCGCAGGTAGCGGGTCATGAAGCTCAGGCCCGGTACGCCGTAAGAGGCCATGTTCAGCTCATATTGCAGCTTCCAGGACTTCTCGCCCGGGCCGTTGAAGTCGGAATACTGAACCGAGTTGGCCAGGAAGATCGAAGTCGCCGCCCTTGTTCGAGCCCAGGCTGCCAGGCTTGCCGCCGACACCGATGTAGTCGAACGGGGTGTCGCCGTTAACCTTCTGGAAGGCCAGGGTTACGGTGTGCGCGGTCAGGAACGAATAGGCAGCTGCCAGAGAGAAGGTGTTGTTGTCGATCGTGCCGGCTTTGGCGCTGCCTTCGTCGGTGGTGCGGTAGTAGTTGAAGTCGAAGGCCAGGGACTGGTCGCTCGCCAACGGCAGAACGTAGTTCACGTTACCGTAGTATTGGTTCCAGATGTCTTCGAGCTTGGAGGCGTACAGGCCAACGGTCAGTTGATCGTTGATCGCGTAGCGGCCACCGAGGTAGTCGATCGAGTTGGCGGTAACGCCGGCATAGTTCGCGTACAGCTCGCCGTCACGCGCAGTGGTGTTGTAGCTGGTGCCGGAGTAGAAGTGGCCGGCTTCCAGGTCGAGGCCTTTGAGCTCGCTGCTCATCAGGCTGAAACCGCTCGCGGTTTGCGGTACCAGGCGGCTGCCGCCGACGGCGAAGACCGGGCTGGTGCTCGGCGACTGGTCGCCGATCTTCAGCATGGTGTTGGAAACGCGCAGTTTCAGCGCGGCGCCGGCCTTGCCGAACGAGGTGTTGTTGTCGGTGCTGCCGTCAGAGCCGCGATCCAGGGTCAGGTTACCCGAGCCTGCATAGCGGTCTGCGGCCCCACAGCTTCACGCCGCCATAGGCGAACGCATCGACGCCGACACCCACGGTGCCTTGGGTGAAACCGGAGCTGAAAGTGCCCTGAACGCCCTGGGTCCAGTCGCGGCTGTCACCACCGCCGTTCTTGCCATCGCGGTTCCAGTAGTAGTTACGCAGCAGTACGTTGAGGCTGCTGTCTTCAACGAAGCCTTTCGAGTCGGCCTGGCTGGTAACGAACGGCGCGGCGATTGCCAGTTGCGAGGTTGCAGCGGTAACAGCTACTGCGATTGCGCTCCACTTCATCACTCTCATCGTGACTTGCTCCTTTGGTTTTCAGGAAGATTGCCGCCGGCCATTGGTTTTTTTGCTGGCCAGCTCTTCTTTTTCTGGTGTACAGGCGCTTGCCATGTACTTCTTTTGCTTGCGATGGCCGGGGAAGCTCTGGTCGGCTTCTTGATTCCGTTGTCGGCCCGGTACCGGTTGTATCTCCAAACTACCTGCCGCGCGGTACTAGCTGCGGGCGCTGATAGAACCTTTAGCAACAAGCGTGCTCAACTGTGCCACCTCATCACGCTTTTTTCACTTTTTCGCGCCCTCGTCAAAAGCCCGATAACTCGGGGCTTTGGCTGGGTTGCGAAATAAAACTTGCTCGAAGTGTGGGCGCCGTGCATGCCTGAGGAGAACTCTACAAACGTTACCGCTGTACGGTTACCGCGTTCCCTTTTGGGCAGGTGACGTGCACCAAATCGTACTTGCCGACCTGAAATGGTGCGAAAAGTAGCACTGGGTCAGAGGCTAGCCGAGCTTGCTACTTTGGCAAGTCCTCTCGTGGTACGTCTGCCTTGCGGGTGTGCGGTTGGGAAGTCGAGGCAAGCACGCTATTCTTGGCAGCTTGACTGTGTAGAAGGTAACGCCCTGTGTTCTCACTCGATCCTCGCCTGCAAAACGACACCCTTCATCTGGGCGATCTGCCGCTGTGCCGCCTGCTGCTGAGCAACGACAGCCAGTACCCCTGGTTCATCCTGGTGCCCCGCGTGGCAGGCGTCAGCGAGGTGTTCGACCTCAGCGCTGCCGACCAGCAGGCGTTGTGGAACGAAAGCAGCTGGCTGGGCGAAGTGGTCAAGGCTGCGTTCGCCGCACGCAAGGTCAATATCGCAACCCTCGGTAATGTAGTCAGCCAGTTGCACATGCATGTCATCGCGCGTTTTGCCGAAGATCCGGCATGGCCGGGCCCGGTCTGGGGCAAGTTGCCTGCCAGGCCTTATGCGCCCGAGGAGGTCGAGCAATTGTGCGAGCGCCTGAAAGCACAAGCCGATGGCCGCATCGAATGGGTGCAGGCATGAGCGGGGAACTGGAAACGAGGGTGATGGAGCTGGAAACTCGTGTGGCTTTTCAGGACGACACACTGGCTGAGCTCAACGAGGTACTGGTGGAACAGAGCCGGGTAGTGGACCACCTGCGCCGGCAGATGGCGGAGTTGATCAAGCGCTTCGATGACGTGGCTGGGCAGATGCCGGGGGCGGCAGGGAGGATGCGCCGCCGCCTCATTATTGAGGCAGCGGCGCAAATGGTTCAGCGGCGTGGCGCCAGGGAGGGAACCACGTCTTCGGCCTGAAGGCCTTTGTCACGCGTCATTACCGAGAACTCCACGCGCTGGCCTTCCACGAGTACGCGATGGCCTTCGCCACGGATGGCGCGAAAGTGCACGAAGATGTCATCGCCCGAGTCGCGGGAAATAAACCCGAAGCCCTTCGAGGTGTTGAACCACTTGACGGTGCCGGTATCGCGGCGCGCTGGGTCGTAGTTGGCAGGCGCCACAGCGGCCTGCGGCTTCTTGGGCAGGCTGGCGAGGCCCTGCAGGATCACGGCCATGGCGGTGGCTGCAAGGCTCAGCAGCACGGCTGGCTGGCCGGCGACCAAGGGCAGGGGAGCCAGCAGCACCAGGGCCTGGAGAACCACTGCGGCGACCAGCAACGCACTGACGAACGCCTGCAGGTGCTGGCGTGGGGTTTTTTTCCATACCGGCACGATTGGGGCGATCAGCAGGTTGGCAAGGCCGACGAACGCCAGATAGAGCGCGTCGGGCTGTTCCAGCCAGGGCAGGGCCTGTGGGTGAAAGCTGGGCAGGCAGGAAAGCACCAGCGCTGCTGCGCCTGCCAGGATGTGGACGATTTTCAACATGGTGTTGGACTCATTTTCAGGATCACGAAAGAAGAACGGGCACCGGCAGGGTGGTCAGGAGAGGGGTGACTCGAAAGAAACCTGGAGGGGCCCGCGTAGCGGCTGCCCAGGGAAAGCCAGGCGAGCGCGCGGGCGTTATTTAACCGCAAAGCCTGTGCGCACTCAAACCCGCTGAGCGGAGTGTCGAATCCAGAAGAATTTCAGGCTGTTACCAAGAGCGCCTATAGCAGCCATAGATGCAACCTGGCTGCGCAGGGCAACATCACTTGTTACAGTATGTGGGTGTGTCACTTACCGTAATGAGGGAAACATTCATGGCTATCGATATCGGTATCAGCGAGCAGGATCGCAAGGAAATCGTCGACGGGCTGTCGCGCCTGCTGTCGGACACCTATGTGCTTTACCTGAAAACCCACAACTTCCACTGGAACGTCAGCGGCCCGATGTTCCGCACTCTGCACCTGATGTTCGAGGAGCAGTACAACGAGCTGGCGCTGGCGGTAGACTCCATCGCCGAGCGCATCCGCGCGCTGGGCCACCCGGCGCCAGGCAACTACGCTACCTACGCGCGCCTTTCCACCATCAAGGATGAAGAGAGCGTTCCTGCCGCAGAGGCCATGATCCGCCAACTGGTGGATGGCCAGGAAGCCGTTGTGCGCACCGCACGCAGTATCTTCCCTGTCGTGGAAAAAGCCAGCGATGAGCCGACCGCCGACCTGTTGACTCAGCGCATGCAAACCCACGAGAAAACCGCCTGGATGCTTCGCGCGCTGCTCGAAGGCTGATCCTGCCATGGCCGCGCGGCGCCTCCTGCGCGGTCAGTTTCCCGCAATATCGCGCGAACCTTCCTACGCCTTTCGTTGCCTCCAGGCCATCACGCGCACAGGTGCTCCAGCGCTTCCATAGCTTGCGCTGCGGCAGCCTCGCTGCGGCATTGGCCAACGGACCATGGAAGGTGATTCGATGTCACAGCAACCGCATTCGGCGCAGGAGCGCCAACGTCGCTGCCTGTATGCGCGCGATCCATTCATCGCACAATTCGACATGGACCTTGCGATACCACAGTCGCGCTCGGTCCGCCTCAATGGCTTCGCCACGTGCCTTCGGCTGGAGCGGGTCTACTGGAAGATCCTCGAACGTATCGCCGGCGACAACGCTTGTTCGGTAAGCAGCATTCTTTCGTATCTGGACCGCGAGGTGCACCTGCGCTACGGCGGGGTGAAGAATTTCAGCGGCCTGGTGCGGGTAGTGTGCGTGGCCTATCAGGCACGCCATGGTGGCTGAGCGGGCTGCACAGCGGCCATTTACCGGATATACTCCCGCTCTTTGCCACCCTTGCGCGCAGGCGCAATGCACCGAGCCGAGACACCGGGAAATGCCGCTCTACAACTATCAATGCGATGGCTGTGGCCATCATCTGGAAGCGCTTCAGAAGATCAGCGAGCCGGCCTTGGTCGAGTGCCCGGCCTGCAACGCGCAAAGCTTGCGCAAGCAAGTGGCCAACGCCGGCTTTCGCCTGAGCGGCAACGGCTGGTACGAAACCGATTTCAAGACCGGTTCGAAGAAGAACCTGGCCGGCGAAAAGGCCGACTGATTTGCCCGGGCCTCACAGGCCCGCCACACTGCCCGCAGGCGGGCATGCCCGAACACCGAATGACTGGAAGTGAATAGACCATCATGATGCGCAGCCATTATTGCGGCCAACTGAACGAAAGCCTGGACGGCCAGGAAATCACCCTTTGCGGTTGGGTCCACCGCCGCCGTGACCACGGCGGGGTGATCTTCCTCGACATCCGCGACCGTGAAGGCATGGCCCAGGTGGTGTTCGACCCCGATCGCGCCGACACCTTCGCCACTGCCGACCGTGTGCGCAGCGAGTATGTGGTGAAGGTCACCGGCAAGGTGCGCCTGCGCCCGGCCGGCGCGGTCAACCCGAACATGGCCTCTGGTGGCATCGAGGTGCTGGGTTACGAGCTGACCGTGCTCAACGAAGCCGAAACTCCGCCGTTCCCATTGAACGAATACTCCGACGTCGGCGAGGAAACCCGCCTGCGCTATCGCTTCATCGACCTGCGCCGCCCGGAGATGGCCGACAAGCTGCGACTGCGTTCGAGCATCACCAGCAGCATTCGCCGCTACCTGGACGAAAACGGCTTCCTGGATGTGGAAACCCCCATCCTGACCCGTGCCACCCCTGAAGGTGCTCGCGATTATCTGGTGCCCAGCCGTACACACCCCGGCAGCTTCTTCGCCCTGCCGCAGTCGCCGCAACTGTTCAAGCAGCTGCTGATGGTCGCCGGCTTCGACCGCTACTACCAGATCGCCAAGTGCTTCCGCGACGAAGACCTGCGTGCCGATCGCCAGCCTGAATTCACCCAGATCGACATCGAGACCAGCTTCCTCGAAGAAAGCGACATCATGGGCCTGACCGAGGGCATGATCCGCAAGCTGTTCAAGGAAGTGCTGGGCGTCGAGTTCGGCGAGTTCCCCCACATGACCTACGCCGAGGCCATGCGCCGCTACGGTTCCGACAAGCCCGACCTGCGTATCCCGCTGGAGCTGGTCGATGTAGAGGATCAACTCAAGGCGGTCGACTTCAAGGTGTTCAGCGGCCCGGCCAACGACCCCAAATGCCGTGTGGCGGCCTTGCGCGTGCCGGGCGGTGCAAGCATGCCGCGCAGCAAGATCGACGAGTACACCAAGTTCGTCGGCATCTATGGTGCCAAGGGCCTGGCCTACATCAAGGTCAACGAGCGCGCCAAGGGTGTAGAAGGCCTGCAATCGCCGATCGTCAAGAACATTCCCGAGGCCAGCCTCGACACCATCCTCGATCGCGTGGGCGCGGTCGACGGTGACATCGTGTTCTTCGGCGCCGACAAGGCCAAGGTCGTCAGCGAAGCCCTGGGCGCACTGCGGATCCGCCTGGGCCACGATCTGGAGTTGCTGACCCAGCAGTGGGCGCCGATGTGGGTCGTCGACTTCCCGATGTTCGAAGAAGACGACGAAGGCCATTTCGCTGCCTTGCACCACCCCTTCACCGCGCCCAAGTGCTCTCCGGCGGAGCTTGAGGCCAACCCGGGCACGGCACTTTCGCGCGCTTACGACATGGTGCTCAACGGCACCGAGCTGGGCGGCGGTTCGATCCGTATTCACCGCAAGGAAATGCAGCAGGCGGTGTTCCGCATCCTCGGCATCGAGGCGGCCGAACAGGAAGAGAAGTTCGGCTTCCTGCTCGACGCTCTGAAGTTCGGCGCCCCACCTCATGGTGGCCTGGCCTTCGGCCTTGACCGCCTGGTGATGCTGATGACCGGTGCTCAGTCGATCCGCGAAGTGATCGCTTTCCCGAAAACCCAGAGTGCCGCCGACGTCATGACCCAGGCGCCGGGTGCGGTCGATGCCAAGGCGCTGCGCGAGCTGCACATTCGCCTGCGCGAGCAAGCCAAGGCCGAGTAAGGTCACAGGGCGCGGCGGGCCATCGCCCGCCGCGCCTTGTCATTCAAAGCAATAGATTCGGAGTCGATATGGCCGGTCATTCCAAATGGGCCAACATCAAGCACCGCAAGGAACGGCAGGATGCCAAGCGCGGGAAGGTCTTCACCAAGTGGATTCGTGAACTGACCGTCGCTGCCAAGCAAGGAGGCGGGGACCCGGCCTCCAACCCGCGCTTGCGCCTGGCACTCGACAAGGCACTGGGCGCGAACATGAGCCGGGACATCATTGACCGTGCCGTGGCCCGCGGGGCTGGTACCAACGACAGCGAAAACGTCGAGGAACTCAGCTACGAAGGTTATGGTGCCGGTGGTGTGGCGATCATGGTCGAGGCCATGACCGACAACCGCAATCGCACCGCCGCCGCAGTGCGGCATGCGTTCAGCAAGTGCGGCGGCAACCTGGGCACCGATGGTTCTGTGGCCTACCTGTTCGAACGCAAGGGCCAGTTGAGCTTTGCGCCAGGCGTTGATGAAGACGCGTTGATGGAGGCTGCGCTGGAGGCGGGCGCTGATGATGTCGTCGGTAACGACGACGGTTCTGCGGAAGTCTTCACATCCTTCGCCGACTTCTACGCCGTGCGTACAGCGCTTGAAACTGCCGGTTACAAGGCTACCGACGCGGAAATCATCATGCAGCCCAGCACCAGTGCCGAGCTCGATGAAGAGACCGCCGAGAAGGTCGTGAAGCTGATCGACATGCTCGAGGACCTGGACGACGTGCAGAACGTCTATTCCAACGCCTCGATTTCCGACGAGATCATGGAAAAGCTCGGCTGAGCCGATGTTTTCCAGGGCCGGGGCCGGTCACCGCAACGTGGTGGCCGGCCCTTTTGCCATTCAGGACTGCTGCATGACCCTCATACTTGGCATCGACCCTGGCTCGCGTATCACCGGTTACGGTGTGGTCCATGATCTTGGCCCTGGGCGTGGATGTGCCTACGTCGCCTCCGGTTGCATTCGAACCGGCAGCGGCGAGTTGCCTGAGCGCCTGCAGATCGTGTTTCGCGGTGTCGGCGAAGTGATTCGCCTGCATGGCCCGGTCACCATGGGGATCGAGCGGGTGTTCATGGCGCGCAATCCCGATTCGGCGCTCAAGCTGGGCCAGGCGCGCGGCGCGGCTATCGTCGCGGCAGCCGAGGCGGGCCTGGAGGTGGCAGAATATTCTGCCACCCAGGTCAAGCAGGCAGTCACCGGCACCGGCGGCGCCAACAAGGAACAGGTGCAACTGATGGTCATGCACCTGCTGGGTTTGACGCAAAAGCCGCAGATCGATGCCTCGGATGCCCTGGCCATCGCGTTGTGTCATGCTCACACCCGCTCAAGCCTGGTGCCTCATGGCCTGAGCAGCGCGCGGCGGCGGGGCGGCCGCCTGCGTTTGTAACGATCAATCATTCAATGGCAGAGCCCTGGCGCTGCCTGGCAGGAATATCTTGTGATAGGACGCTTGCGTGGCACTCTGGCGGAGAAGCAGCCGCCGCATCTGATCATCGACATCGGCGGGCTGGGCTACGAGCTCGAAGTGCCGATGACGACTTTGTATCGGTTACCTGCGGTTGGGCAGCCGGTGACACTGCACACGCATCTGGTCGTTCGCGAGGATGCACATCTGCTCTACGGTTTTTTCGAAAAGCGCGAGCGCGAGCTGTTCCGGGAATTGATTCGCCTGAACGGCGTGGGGCCGAAACTGGCGCTTACTCTGATGTCAGGTTTCGAGGCCGATGAGTTGGTGAAGGTGGTTCAGGCTCAGGACAGCTCTGCGCTGGTGAAGGTGCCGGGGGTGGGCAAGAAGACCGCCGAGCGCCTGCTGGTCGAGCTCAAGGATCGCTTCAAGGCCTGGCAGACCAGCCCGGCGATGTTCGAATTGGTGCCCCACGAAGCGGCAGCGCCTGCCGAGGTTCCGCAGGCATCCGCAGAGGCTGACGCGGTCAGCGCACTGATTTCGCTGGGTTACCGGCCACAAGAGGCGAGCAAGGCGATCAGCGCTATCAAGGAGAAGGGCCTGGCCAGTGAAGAGCTGATTCGCCGCGCCCTGAAGGGGATGATCTAGTGATCGATGCTGACCGCCTCATCTCCGCAACTGGCGGGCGCGACCGTGAAGAGCAGCACGACCGCGCCATCCGCCCGCTGCGCCTTGCCGAATACATTGGCCAGCCAGTGGTGCGCGACCAGATGGAGCTGTTCATCGAGGCGGCACGTTCGCGAGGCGAGTCGCTTGACCACACCTTGATCTTCGGTCCGCCGGGCCTCGGCAAGACAACCCTGGCCAACATCATCGCCGAGGAAATGGGTGTGTCGATCAAGAGCACGTCCGGCCCGGTGCTGGAGCGGCCAGGCGACCTCGCAGCCATGCTGACCAACCTGGAGCCGCATGACGTGCTGTTCATCGACGAGATTCACCGGCTGTCGCCGATCGTCGAAGAGGTGCTTTACCCGGCCATGGAAGACTTCCAGCTCGACATCATGATTGGCGAAGGCCCTGCCGCGCGTTCGATCAAGCTCGACCTGCCGCCATTCACGCTGGTGGGGGCGACCACTCGTGCCGGGATGCTGACCAACCCGTTGCGGGACCGCTTCGGGATCGTGCAGCGGTTGGAGTTCTACAACAGCGCCGACCTGTCGACCATCGTGTCTCGTTCCGGGGGCATCCTGGGCCTGGAGATCGACGAAGGCGGCGCATTCGAAATCGCTCGCCGCGCCCGCGGTACACCACGGATCGCCAACCGCCTGCTGCGCCGGGTGCGCGATTACGCGCAGGTGCGCGGCAGGGGGCACATCGACAAGCCGGTAGCTGACCTTGCGCTGAATCTGCTCGATGTCGATGAGCGCGGTTTCGACCACCAGGACAGGCGCCTGCTGCTGACGATGATCGAGAAGTTCGACGGTGGCCCGGTGGGCCTGGACAACCTGTCGGCAGCCATCGGCGAGGAGCGGCACACGATCGAAGACGTGCTTGAGCCGTATCTCATTCAGCAGGGCTACATTATGCGCACCCCACGTGGCCGAGTGGTCACTCGCCATGCCTACCTGCATTTCGGCCTGAATACGCCCTCCAGCCTGGGCGAATTGCCAGCGCCCGGCGAATGAACGAAAAATCATGCTACACAATGATTTATTCAGCCTTTTTACGGTCCTAGGTGCACAGCGCGGCTTTCGCGTGGGTTTTAGGCAAAAACAGTTGCCTGGCTGGATTGGCAACCCGAGGAGTAACCACTAGAGTATGCGCGCGCAAGATGGGGCAGGGCCGTACGCCATTCGCTGTCGCGTTTATTACGAAGACACCGATGCCGGTGGCGTCGTCTATTACGTCAATTACCTCAAGTTCATGGAGCGGGCGCGCACCGAACGGTTGCGTGCCCTCGGGTTCGTTCAGTCCTCGTTGGCCGGGCAGAACCTGTTGTTCGTCGTTCACAGCAGCGAAGCGCGCTACCTTGCGCCCGCGCGGCTGGATGACGAGCTCTCGGTGAGCGCCGAGGTAGTCGAGCTTGGCCGCGCCAAGGTGCGTTTCCGTCAGCAGGTGCTGCGGGTCGCCGATGGCGCGCTATTGTGCGAAGGGCATGTCGTCGTGGCTTGTGTGCGCGCGGACACTTTCAAACCCCAGGCCATGCCTGTCGCGTTGCGAACTGCGTTCGCCGCCGATGGCCTGGGCTTACAGTAAAACAGCAGGAGAACTCGCGTGGAAGCGAACGCCGTCGACCATACCTCCATGTGGAGCCTGGTCAGCAATGCCAGTCTCGTCGTGCAATTGGTGATGCTGATCCTGGTGGCCGCCTCGGTCACCTCGTGGATCATCATCTTCCAGCGCAGCAACATGATCCGTGCCGGGCGCCGCGCGCTGGAGACCTTCGAAGAACGTTTCTGGTCGGGCATCGACCTGTCCAAGCTCTATCGCCAGGCCGGCAGCAACCCTGACCCGGACTCGGGGGTCGAGCAGATCTTCCGTGCAGGCTTCAAGGAATTCTCTCGCCTGCGCCAGCAACCGGGCGTCGACCCTGATGCAGTGATGGAAGGCGTGGCCCGGGCCATGCGCGTGGCCATTTCACGGGAGGAAGAGAAACTCGAGCAGACCCTGCCGTTCCTGGCCACTGTCGGCTCCACCAGCCCGTACGTTGGCCTGTTCGGTACCGTGTGGGGGATCATGAACTCCTTCCGTGGCCTGGCCAGTGCACAGCAAGCCACCCTGGCGACCGTAGCGCCCGGCATCGCCGAGGCCCTGATCGCCACTGCCATCGGCCTGTTCGCGGCAATCCCTGCGGTGATCGCCTATAACCGGTTCGCCGCTCGCAGTGAAACCCTGATCGGCCGCTATTACACTTTCGCGGACGAATTCCAGGCCATCCTGCACCGCAAGGTGCACACCAGCGAAGAATGAGCAGGTAATTAGCAATGGCTCGAGTCCGGCAAAAACGCAAGCCGGTAGCGGAAATGAACGTAGTGCCCTACATCGATGTGATGCTGGTGCTGCTGGTCATCTTCATGGTTACCGCACCGATGATCCAACAGGGCGTGAAGGTTGACCTGCCCAAGGTCTCCAGCCAGGCCCTGCCGCAGGATAACAACTTCCAGATCCTGACCATCTCGATCAAGGCCGACAAAACCTACTATTGGAACGTCGGCACTGAAGTCGATACCAAGACCCAGACCGATCGCGCCCAGACTCTGGACCAGATGGCCCAGGCCGCTGGCGCGATCATTCGCCAGGGTACCCAGAACGGCAAGAAGACTCAGGTGTTCATCCGCGCCGACAAGGCCGTCGACTACGGCTCGGTCATGGGTGCGATGGGTGGGCTGCAGAAGGCCGGTATCGACAACGTCGGCCTGATCACCGAGGCGCCGTAATGCGACAGCGTGAGCCCTCCAGCTCGGAAAGCTACTTCTGGCCCAGTTTCTGGGCCATCGTGCTGCACGTCATCATTTTCGGCGCGCTGTTCGTAAGCTTTGCGTTCGCGCCTGAGCTGCCCCGAGCAAGCCGGTGGTGCAGGCGACCCTTTATCAGCTCAAGTCCAAGAGCGCTGCCACCACCCAGACCAATCAGAAGATCGCAGGCGAAGCCAAACGCACTGCTGCCAAGCAAACTGAAATCGACCAGATGGAGCAGAAAAAGGTCGAACAGGAGCAGCAGGCCGAAGCGGAACAAAAGAAAGCCGATGCGGCTCAAAAAGCCGAACAGGCCAGGCAGGCTGATGAAGCCAAAAAGGCTGCTGCCGCCGCTGCAGACGCCAAGAAGGCCGCAGACGCCAAGGCCGCTGCCGACACTGCCAAGGCTGCTGAAGCCAAGAAGATAGAAGAGGCAGCGATCAAGAAGAAGGCTGACGACGAGGCCAAGAAGCAGGCCGAGGAGGACGCCAAGAAGGCTGCCGACGACGCCAAGAAGCAGGCTGCAGAAGACGCGAAGAAGAAAGCGGCCGAGGACGCCAAGAAAAAGGCTGCCGAGGACGCGAAGAAGAAAGCCGCCGACGACGCCAAAAAGGCTGCTGCTGCTGATGCTGCGAAGAAAGCTCAGGACAAGGCACGCAAGGCTCAGGAAGACAAGAAGGCTCAGGCTCTGGCCGACCTGTTGTCCGACAAGACCGAGCGCCAGCAGACCCTGGCCGATGAGCACAGCGATGACAGCGTAGCGGGCAACTTCGACGATCTGATTCGCTCGCGCGCTGCAGATAACTGGAACCGGCCGCCATCGGCTCGCAAAGGCATGGCGGTGCAAGTACGGATCAACATGTTGCCTGACGGCACTATCAGTAACGTGCAGGTGGCAAAATCGAGCGGTGACGCTACGTATGACGCCTCTGCCGTGGCTGCGGTGAAGAACATCGGCAAGCTGACCGAAATGCAGGGGTTGAGCTCTCAGGACTTCGCCCCCTACCGTAACTTCATTATGACCTTCACACCCGAGGACCTTGCGCTGTGAGAACTCTTCTACGAGGCCTGCTCGTCATGCTCTGCTTCACCGCAGGGCTGGCCACCGCAGATGAAAAGAACATCGTGGTCAGCAGTGGTACAGACCGCGCCACTCCGATCGCCGTGGTGCCCTTCGGCATGCAGGGTGGGTCGGTGCTGCCCGAGGACATGGCCGACATCATTGGCAACGACCTGCGCAACTCCGGTTACTACGCGCCGATCCCACGCCAGAACATGATCAGCCAGCCTACCCAGCCGGCCGATATCATTTATCGCGATTGGCAGGCGCTGGGCGCTCGCTACGTGATGATCGGCAGCATCGCCCCGAGCGGCGGCCGGCTGCAGGTCACCTACGGCCTGTACGACACTACCTCGCAGCAGCAGGTACTGACCGGAAGCGTTTCCGGCGGCACCGACCAGTTGCGCGACATGGCGCACTTCATCGCCGACCAGTCGTTCGAGAAGCTCACCGGCGTGAAGGGCGCGTTCTCCACGCGCATCCTCTATGTGACTGCCGAGCAATTCTCTCCTGGTAACACCCGCTACACCCTGCAGCGCTCCGATTACGACGGCGCCCGCGCGGTGACCCTGCTGCAATCGCGCGAGCCGATTCTCTCGCCGCGTTACGCAGCAGACGGCAAGCGCATCGCCTACGTTTCGTTCGAGCAACGCAAGCCGCGTATCTTCATCCAGTATGTCGACACCGGCCGACGTGAAATGATGACCAACTTCGAAGGGCTCAACGGCGCCCCGGCGTTTTCGCCCGACGGCAGCAAGCTGGCGTTTGTGTTGTCCAAGGACGGCAACCCCGAGATCTACGTGATGGACCTGGGCAGCCGCAACATCACCCGCGTGACCAACAGCCCGGCCATCGACACCGAGCCGACCTGGGGTAAGGACGGCCGCACCATCTATTTCACTTCGGATCGCGGTGGCAAGCCACAGATCTACAAAACCACCGTCGGTTCGGGTAATGCAGAACGTGTAACGTTCGTCGGCAACTACAATGCTGCGCCGAAACTTTCGGCTGACGAAAAGACTCTGGTAATGATCCATCGCCAGGACGGCTTTACCAACTTCAAGGTCGCTTCTCAGGACCTGGAGCGCGGGAACGTCAAGATTCTCACTGATTCAAGTCTTGATGAGTCCCCTACTGTTGCGCCCAATGGCACCATGGTAATCTACGCCACCCGCTCGCAGGGGCGGGGCGTCTTGATGCTTGTGTCCTTGAACGGACGCGTCAGGATTCCACTTCCAACCGCGCAAGGCGAAGTAAGAGAACCTTCCTGGTCCCCTTTCCTGAACTGACGCGGCGCAAGACGTTTTACTTAACACACTGGGGTTCATTAGGAGTTTCACAATGGAAATGCTGAAGTTTGGTAAGTTCGCTGCTCTGGCACTGGCCATGGCCGTAGCTGTAGGTTGCTCCTCCAAAGGTGGCGACGACGCTGGCGCTGGCGCTGGTGGTGCTGTTGATCCGAACGCTGGCTACGGTGCAAACACCGGTGCCGTCGACGGCAGCATGAGCGAAGAAGCCGCTCTGCGCGCTATCACCACCTTCTACTTCGAGTACGACAGCTCCGACCTGAAGCCGGAAGCCATGCGCGCTCTGGACGTACACGCCAAGGACCTGAAAGCCAACGGCGCCCACGTCGTTCTGGAAGGCAACACCGACGAGCGCGGTACCCGCGAGTACAACATGGCTCTGGGCGAGCGTCGTGCCAAGGCCGTTCAGCGCTACCTGGTTCTGCAGGGCGTTTCCCCTGCTCAGCTGGAGCTGGTTTCCTGACGGTGAAGAGCGTCCGGTTGCCACCGGCCACGACGAGCAGTCCTGGGCTCAAAACCGTCGCGTCGAACTGCGTAAGTAATTCGCCATGCGAAAGTGCCGCTCTGTAGTAACTGCTTTGGCGTTGTCCTTGCCTCTTTCGGCAATGGCGGCGGTTCCCGTGGTTGATGGTGCCAATAACTATGGCAGCAGCGAATCCACCTTCCGGTTACGGCACGAGCGGCGCTTATGCCGGAACGGGGGCCCAACAGGCCCCTGTTTCCGCGCAGGGTGAGTTGTTCATGCAGTTGCAGCAAATGCAGGAAGACATCGCGCGTTTGCGCGGTCAGGTAGAAGTCCAGCAAAACCAGATCCAGCAGATGAAACAAGATGCATTGGATCGTTACAAAGACCTGGACAGCCGTATTGGTTCCGGTGCTCCTGCACAGCAGGCCGCGCCAGCCGACAATTCTTCCGCCAACGGCGCTTCGAACGCCGGGGGCGCCGCTGCAGGCGATACCCAAGCCTCTCAGCAACCCGCCGCAGGTACCGAGCCTGGTGACCCTGCCAAGGAAAAGCTTTACTACGATGCCGCCTTCGACCTGATCAAGGCCAAGGACTTCGACAAGGCCAGCCAGGCGTTCAGCGCCTTCTTGCGCCGTTACCCGCAGAGCCAGTACGCCGGCAACGCCCAGTACTGGTTGGGTGAAGTGAACCTTGCCAAGGGCGACCTGCAGGGAGCAGGTCAGGCTTTCGCCAAGGTAAGCCAGCTGTACCCCAAGCACCCCAAGGTGCCTGACTCGCTTTACAAGCTGGCTGATGTCGAACGCCGGCTCGGCCATACCGATCGGGTAAAGCCTATTCTTCAACAAGTGATCAGCCAGTATCCCGGTACTTCCGCCGCGCAATTGGCGCAGCGTGATATCCAGCGTATGTGAACCCCAGTGACCTTTCACGAAGAAACCCGCGCTTGCCGCGGGTTTTTTCGTTAGAATCAGCGCCCCTTTTATCCAGCCCCCAGGAATCGCGCTCTAGCGGGTTCGTGGTGGGTGCTAACGGAGGCGGATGGCCTGTTTAGCCGTTACGCCCGTGGCGAGCATGCAAAAAACATTACGCATTACCGAAGTCTTCTTCTCACTGCAGGGGGAGGCTCGGACCAGTGGTTTGCCTACTGTGTTCGTACGCCTGACCGGCTGCCCCTTGCGGTGCCAATACTGTGACAGCGCCTACGCCTTCACCGGCGGTACGCAGCGCACGCTCGACGACATCCTGGATCAGGTCGCCAGCTATCGGCCTCGCTATGTGTGCGTAACCGGCGGCGAGCCCCTTGCCCAGCCCAACGTGCATCCCTTGCTCGAACGCCTGTGTGATGCGGGTTACGAGGTGTCTCTGGAAACCAGCGGGGCCCTGGACATCAGCGCGGTGGATTCACGCGTTAGCCGTGTGGTCGACCTCAAAACTCCGGACTCGAAAGAGTCGCACCGTAATCGCTACGAAAACCTGGCCTTGCTCACGCCTAATGATCAGGTGAAGTTCGTGCTGTGTTCGCGGGGTGACTACGATTGGGCCGTGAGCAAGCTGATCGAATACCGTCTGGAACAGCGCGCGGGCGAGGTGCTTTTTCGCCCAGCGCCAGCGAGCTCAAAGGGCGTGACCTGGCCGACTGGCTGGTGAGCGACAACCTTCCAGTGCGCATGCAATTGCAACTGCACAAGATCCTTTGGAACGACGAACCTGGCCGTTGAGGAGAGCCTTGCCATGAACGAGAAAAAAGCGGTGATTCTGCTGTCGGGCGGCCTGGATTCGGCTACGGTCGTCGCCATGGCCAAAGCCGAGGGCTACAGCTGCTATACCATGAGCTTCGATTACGGCCAGCGCCACCGCGCCGAATTGAACGCCGCCGCCCGCGTCGCGAGAGACCTGGGTGTGATCGAGCACAAGGTGATCGGCCTGGACCTCAATGGCATCGGCGGCTCGGCGCTCACCGACAGCAGCATCGATGTGCCGCAAAGCCCAACCGAGGGCATCCCGGTCACTTACGTCCCCGCACGCAATACCGTGTTTCTCTCCCTCGCGTTGGGATGGGCCGAGGTACTGGAGGCACAGGACATTTTCATCGGCGTGAATGCCGTGGATTACTCCGGCTACCCCGACTGCCGGCCTGAATTCGTCGAAGCTTTCGAGCGCCTGGCGAACCTTGCGACCAAAGCCGGTGTGGAGGGCAACGGCTTCCGTATCAAGGCCCCGCTGCAGATGATGAGCAAGGCTGACATCGTCCGCGCCGGCACCGGCCATGGCGTGGACTACAGCCTGACCGTCTCGTGCTACCTCGCGGATGACGACGGCCGTGCCTGCGGCAAGTGCGACAGTTGCCGCCTGCGTGCCGAAGGGTTTGCCGCTGCCGGTGTGCCAGACCCAACCCGCTATTTTTGATTTTTTAAAGGTGGGGGTATTGAATACTGCTTAAAAATCAGTATCATGCACGCCACCAAGAGGGTCGTTAGCTCAGTTGGTAGAGCAGTTGGCTTTTAACCAATTGGTCGTAGGTTCGAATCCTACACGACCCACCATACATTGACTGGAACCCTCCTTGCGGAGGGTTCTGGCATTTCTCTCATGCTGGCTAGCAGCCGTCTGCCGCGAAACCTCAGCGCAAAGCTTTCCGCCAGCTCGTCATAGCGTGCTCCAATCCAACGATTATCTTTTAGCCGGCCGAACATCCGCTCGATGATTCTCCGTGCCACAAAACATGCTCCAGTGGGTATGTGCAGCGCGCTGGTGCACCCACCCACTGGCACAAACCTGCGCCGATCACTGCTGGCGTGACCTCACGCCGTTCGCTTGCTCCCCGTCTCCATGTCGGTGCTGCCCCAGGGCCGCCAGTCGTCGGTGTGCCTGACGCTGCCATGCGGCCCGCTGGAGGTGGTGCCACCTGCTAGGAATTTCTCCCACAGGTTCTTGCTTTCAGGGTCGCCGTCCTTGTGCAGGTCAGGGCGCCAGCCGTGCCAGGGAGCTACCTTTTTGCCTTCGGTTTCCTTGAAGTGTTTCCACTCGTCCGCCTGGTACTCGAACATCGACTTGTCGCCCGGCGTGTCGCGGCCGCCGTACATGTAGCTGGCATAGCGCGCGTACTCGAGCTTGTCGCCCCAGTCGTCCTTGGTTACGCCAGCGTCGGCGAGGTCCTTGAAGAACTTGCCTTGGGAGTCGGTGAGCTTTTGTAGTTTGGCGTGCTCGACCGCCTCGGCGATCAGGGTGCCAGCTACGCCGAAGATCACACCGGCCACGGCGAACACCGGCCCTGCAATGCGGGCGCCAATAGCGAGCCCGCGTACCACCGTTGCGGCAACGTCGCCGGCCAGTTTCCCAGCCAGGTGCGCCCCTTTGGGAGCGAACATCGAGATGGTATTAGCAATCGCCATGCCGGTGCCGGATGCACCGCCGCCGATCGTGAAGGCGGCGTCGGTTTTCTCAAGTGCAGTCTTGGCATTTTTAAGCTTGCGCGCACCGGAGACGATATCCATCACGCCGCCGGTCAGGTCCAGGCCGGAACCGGCCATGAAACGCAGGAAAGAGCGCCCGGAGGCGATGGCGATCTCGGACTTCGACGCTGGGCTGCCGCTGCCGGGGATGTTCTTGACGCCCATCTGTTCGCCCAAAGCTTTGGCGGCTTTGTCGTATTCCTTGGCCTCGTCGGCCGACAGGTTGCCGACATCGAGCTTATCCAGGGTTTCGGAGGCCTCTTTGACCCGGGTGCTGATCGAGGCTGCCAGTGCGTCGGATTTTTCGGCAGTTTTCTTGCCCCAGATATCCGGCAGGTTCTCATCGAGCAGGCCGAGCCATTGTGTGGCTTTGATTTTGGGTGGGCCTTTGCCGTCGGTGTCCACGGCAGGGTCGTAGGTCTTGCGGCCCCCCAGGGTTTCCACGATGTTCGAACCGAACTTGAGGAAGTCGTTGGTGAAGCTCAGACCAGACACCAGATCCTTGGCAGCAGCGATCTTCTGGTCGTCGGTCATGTTGCCGCCGCCATTGGCCAGCTGCAGGGCGCCGCTGACCAGGCTCATGGTGCCTGCCATGGCACTGAGGCCGCCGGTGGAGCTGGCGGTGTGAAGCAGTTGCTTCAAGGAGCCGGCGGTCGCCTCGCGGTTGGCACCTAGCCCTTTGAGTTGGTTATCGACCACTTTGTCGATGGCTTTCGGATCGCCGCTGGCCGCCGCTTGGCGTATGGCCGCTGCGATCTTCTGGTTTTCGGCCGGGGTAAGCCCTTTGATATGGCCATCGAGGATGTCGATCTCATCCTTCATTTTCTTGTACATGTCGTAGGCTTTATCGCCCTTGTCCAGCCCGCCCAGGGCGGCGTTGATCCCCCCTTTGACCATTGTGAAGGTGGCTTTCAACCCGCTTTCGGTGTTCTCCGGCGACACCTTGTCGGGGTTTTCCATGTAGGTGTCGAGCTGGTGCGTCATCATGTTCTGGTCGAATGTCTGACGGCGTGCGGTGTAGCTGTCAGGTTCAAGAATGCGCAGCGACTCGAAATAGCGGTCGACGTCCAACTCGGCGATTTCCGATTTCTTTGGGTCGCCTGAATCATTCATGGCGATCACATAGTTTTCGAAGTCGAGGTTGGCCTCGCGTGTACCCTCTTTGAACAACGCAGGGAACACTTGTTCACGAACTTCGTCCAGTCGATCTTTCGACAAACTACTGACACTCTTCTGGAGTTCCGCGTCGTAACGGCCCTTTATACCTTCCTTGCCCATCAGTTCGGAAATTTCCTTCGCGAGTTTATCCTCGTCGACCAACTCCTTAACGTCATTGCCGGTCAATTTGGTCGGGTCTTTGTCCGTTTCGCGATAAGTGCCGCTGCCCAGGTTGATGCTCTCGGCATAGCCGTACAGGTCATAGCCATTGTCCAGTGCTGCCTGGGCGTCCATCAGCTTGACGAGCTTGGCCTCGTCCGAATCTTCGGCCAATTTGCCGCTCTTGATGTCATCGCGGATGCCCTGGACAAAGTTCTCAGCGGTTTGCCCGCCGACCGTCTTGTCGTTGGGCAACTCCATGTCCATCAAGCCTTCGGCGCCGAAGGTGGGGATGTTGTACTTGTCGCGCAGGGCCTGCACATCCTTTGGCTCGTCGGGCGGTGCGGCCTTGTCGGTATGTGTGGCGTCTTTCACGTGCATCAGGTCGCCCTTGAGGCTCGAGTAGCCGTACTTGCCGAAATCCTGCAAACGCCCGGCCTCGGTGCCGTGGCGGGCTTCCTTGTCTTTGGTGAAACCGTCGATGCTGTCGTTGTCTTTGTTGCGGGCATCGTAGCCGGTCAGCAGTTTGCCGTTTTCATCGAGGCTGACCACGTGCTCCAGCACCTGGCTGGCGCGGTAGGCAGCGTCGGCATCGTGCTCGAAATCGCCCACCTGCTTTTTGAGGTTGTCTTTCACATGGCTCTGGTTGCCCAGGTTTTTCAGCAGCGGCGTGGCATCGATGATCTCTTGGGCTGAGCGTGTGTCGCCGTCGGGGCGTTTTTGTTTCTCGCCCAGGTCTGACTTCACCACCTCGCCGCGCAGGCTCGAATAGCCATACTTGCCGAAATCCTGCAGGCGGCCGGCCTCGGTGCCGTGCCGGGCCTCGCCGTCTTTGGTGAAGCCGTCGATGCTATTGTTGCCGACGTTTTCGCCGGTGGTCAGTTTGCCGTTTTCATCGACGTATTCGACATGCTCCAGCACCTTGGAGGCGCGGTAGGCGGCGTCTGCATCTTTCTCGAAGTCGCCAACCTGTTTTTTGAGGTTGTCCTTGACCCCACTCTGGTTGCCCAATCGTGCAAGCAGTGGCGTGTCATCGATGATCTGCTGAGCGGAACGGGTATCACCCTCCGGGCGCTTTTGGCCTTTACCCAACTCATCCTTGGGTGCGGATGCATTTTTAACGGAGCGTTCCCAGGCAGCAACGTTGCTTTTGTTGTTGTTGACCGTGTTGTCCTTTGGTGTCGTTTCGACTTTCGATACCATGGTTATTCTCCTTATGCAGGGCACCGCCGGCAACTATATGAACGCGCACGGCCGCGCAACTTCCTGGTTAATTAACCCGAGGCTGTTCAATGAATAACAAGAGTGCGACCTTGGTGGGCGGCCGCTGCGCATAAATATTACGAAATGCAGCGTGCGGGAGCTTAGCACGCGTATTTGGCTAATCCGTGAACGCTTCACAACAATTCACAACATCAGGCTCTGTACTGAACCAGGCGTTTTGAACACCGCAATGAGCCTGCCAGCCAAACCATAGTGACAGAGCTATCCGCCAACGCCGATCATGACGCAGGGGTCGGCCTCTGCGGCAAATGGACTGCGGTATGTGTTTGGCTGAGCTTCTGCCAATTACGGACAGCGTCCAGAATTGACGCTCGAAAAAAGCAGGTGCCCGCAAAGTGGCTGGCGGGGAGGGTGCCTCACTGGGCGAGGCTGCAATTGCGTTCAGGGGATGATCCAGACTGCCGAGCATACCCCTCGGCGAGCAGTCTGAGACTTCGATGATAATGGCGCCCATCCGGATTGAATGCCACCGTGGGCGCACGCCCATGGTGCTCGTCCAGGACCAGATATTTGCAGGCGATCAAGACGCGAATTTCTTCGATGTCTTCAAGCTTTAGATCGCTCCAGCGTCTGGTTTTGATGATATCCAGCAAACGGAGGTGGCGCGCGTCGTAATCATTCATGGATTTTAGAGCAAATAGTCTAGAGTGATGTCATTGTGCCTTCTCTCTGATTGGTTTGCTGTTCAATCCGATAAAGTACGCCAGATACCCCCACGCTAATAAATCTGCTCTTCAAATGTGAGCCAACTCGCCCGCGTCCACTTGAGCAAAAGGCCCGATGGCTGCTGATACCCGGCTTCAGGTCTTGAAGCGAGTCACCATCTGGTTCAGGTTCACCGCCAGTTGTGACAGCTCGTTGCTGGCGACCAGCGTCTGCTGAGTGCCTTCACTGCTCTGCAGGGCCAGGTTGCGGATGCTCACCAGCGCCCGATCCACCTCTCGGGCCACATGCGCCTGCTCTTCCGACGCCGTAGCGATCTGGTGGTTGCGGTCATCGATCAGTTGCACCGAGTCAGCGATGGCCTGAAGCGACGCCCCGGCCTCATCGGCGGTGCGCTGGGTGTCATGCACTTGGGCAGTGCTGCTCTTCATCGACTCGACCACCTGCGAGGTGCCTGCCTGGATGTTGGAGATCATCTTGTCGATCTCCTGGGTGGAGACCTGCGTGCGGTGGGCCAGGGCACGGACTTCGTCGGCCACCACCGCAAAGCCACGGCCCTGCTCGCCGGCGCGAGCCGCTTCGATGGCAGCGTTCAACGCCAGCAGGTTGGTCTGTTCGGCGATAGTGCGGATGACCCCCAGTACCTTGCTGATGTCCTGTACCTGATCGGCCAGGCCCTGGACCTGCTCGGAAGTCATCTCTACCCGGCCGGTGAGGCTGCGCATGGCGTGCAGGGTTTCGCCGACTTTCTGGTTGCCGGTGGCGGCGGCTCGGGTGGAATCCTTGGCGGCTTCGGAGGTGGATGTGGCGTTGCGCGCCACTTCGTCAACGGCGGCGCTCATCTGGTTGACGGCTGTTGCGGCCTGCTCGATCTCGCTGTTCTGCTGCTGCAGGGTGCGGCTGGCGCTTTCGGTGATGGAGGTCATCTCCACGGCGGCAGAGCTGAGCTGCGCTGAGGCGTCGGAGATCTGCCCGATGGTGCTGCGCAGGTTGCCCTGCATGGTGTTGAGGGCGCGCATCAGGCGGGCCGACTCATCGTTGCCCTTGACCTCCAGGCTCAAACGCAGGTCGCCTGCGGCGATTTCCTCGGCCAGTTTCAACGAGGCGCCAATCGGCTGAACGATGCTGCGGGTCAGCAAAGTCGCCAGCAACAGCGTGAGCACCAGGGCGGCGAGTACGACCCCGTCGACGATCGTGATGCTATGGGCATACACCTCGCTTGCAGTGATGCCGGATGCGGCGGCGCCATCGGTATTGTACCGGCGCAGTTCGGTCAGCTTGGCCTGGTAGCTGGCGGCTCGATCACGCTGTTCGGTGTTGGCAAAGGTCACGGCCTGCTCATGCTGAGCAGCATTGAGGTCGATTATTTTTTGCAGCCCCTGCAGATAGCTGTTCATCACCGGGAGTACCGCTTCGAATCGAGCGCGCTCTTGTGGATCTGAAATCAGATTCTGGCGGTAGAAATCGGTCCTCTCATTGAGTATCTGCTTGGCCGCGTCCAATTGCTGCAAAGCAACTGCCTGTTCTTGAGGATTCGAGGTTGCCAGTAGTCGAATGCTTTCCAGGCGGGCGCTGAGCAACGCAATCTGCAGGTCATCGGCGGCTTGCACACTCACTAGCCAGTTTTTCTCGATGTCCTGCTCGGTAGTACGAAGTTTGCCGAGCTGGACGTAGGCGAAGCCGCCCAGAGCGATCACCAGCAGTGTGATAAGGCCGAAACACAAAGCCGCGCGGGGCGCGATGTTGAGTAAGCGCAGGTTCATGGCGATGCTCCGATGCATACCGCTGGGTGCTCATTGAGCGTGTCAGAGGTTATCGGCATGTCTTGCGCTATCTGAAAGACGGCTGGTCACTTTGCTGGGTTGCAGCGCGTAACGGTTGGGCGCGGCTCAGCCGCTATGCGCGCCCACGCAACACCTCAACCGCCTTGGAAATGTCCGGCGCCAGCCAGCGGTCCTGCTCATAAGGCGGCACCACCACTCGCAAACGCTGCCAGGCCAGCGCGGTGCCGTCACCAAACCGGCGCGCCTTGAGGAACTCGAATGCCTGCGCCGCCAGCAGGTACTCGATGGCCAGGATGCGCGTGGTGTTTTCGATCACTCGTAGCAGCTTGAGTGCAGCGCCCGTTCCCATGCTCAGGTGGTCTTCCTGCAAGGCGGAGGTGACGAAGTTTTCGACCACCGCAGGTTGCGCGAGCTGGCGGTTTTCACCGGCGTGGGAGGCCGCCACGTATTGGGCGATCATCATGCCGGAGTTCACGCCCGGGTGCGCCACGAGAAAAGGCGGCAGGCCGCTGACCAACGGGTTCACCAAACGGTCCAGGCGCCGCTCGGCGATGCCGCCCAGTTCTACCAGGGCGATGGCCAGCAGGTCGGCTGCCATGGCGACCGACTCGCCGTGTGGATTGGCCTGGGACACCACCCGGTAACCCTCTGGCGTGCTCAGCACCAACGGATTGTCCGTGGCGCCCGCCAGCTCCAGGTCGACCTGCCGTGCTGCGTGTTCGAGCTGATCGCGGCAGGCGCCGTGTACCTGCGGGATGGAGCGGATGCTCAAGGCGTCCTGGGTGCGTATGCCTTTGAAGCCTTCGACCACTTCGCTGTTGGCGAGCAAGGCGCGCAGGTTCTCGCCCACCTGTTGCATGCCGGGGTGAGGCTTGAGCGCCAGGACCTGCGCATCGAAGGCGGCGATCTGCCCGCCGAGCGCCTCGAAACTCATCGCACCGATGCAGTCGGCCCATTCCACCAGGTTGTAGGCATCGGCCAGCGCCAGGCTGGTGAGGCCGGTCATGCAGGGCGTGCCATTGACCAGGCTGAGGCCATCCTTGGCACCCAGCACCAGGGGCGGCAGTTGCGCGGTTTGCAGGGCGTCGCTGGCACTGATGATGCGGCCGCCCCAGCGCACTTCGCCCAGCCCCAGCAGTGCCACGCCAACGTGCGCCATGTGGGTGAGGTAGCCGACTGAGCCGTCACGAGGCACCAGCGGGGTGATCCCGAGATTCAGCAGCGCCAGCAGCGCTCGCACCACACCTGGGCTGATGCCCGAATAACCGTGGGCGTAGTTGTTGATGGCGACGCAGATGATGGCGCGTGTCTGCTCGTCGGGGAGCGGCTCGCCGACGCCACAGGCGTGGCTGAGCAAGGTATTGCGCGACAGCTCCGCCAGTTGCGGGCCTTCCAGCAGCACGTCGCACAAGGCGCCGAGGCCCGTGCTGATGCCGTAGGCGCGCTCGCCGCGGGCGACCAGGCCATCGACGATCGCGCGGGCGCTTTCGATGCGCTGCCAGATCTGTTCGCTCAGCTCCAGTGGGGCACCGTTACGGGCGACGGAGACGATTTCCCGCCAGGTCAGGGAAACATCGCCCCGCACGACAGTGGCCACGGAAACGAGGGGAGGGGAGGCTTGGGTCATGGGCATCACTCGCCGCTCCGCAGTTGATGGCTTGAAACGAATTGACGGAAACGTTCTGTCGGCAAGCCCTCGAACAATTCATCCGGCGTGCCTTGAGCGTCGATCTGGCCCTGGTGCATGAACACCACGCGGTTCGACACATGCCGAGCAAAGCCCATCTCGTGGGTTACCACCAGCATGGTCATGCCCTCATCGGCCAGCGAGCGCATCACCTTGAGCACTTCGCCGACCAGCTCAGGGTCGAGCGCCGAAGTGGGCTCGTCGAACAGCAGCGCACCGGGCTCCATGGCCAGTGCCCGGGCGATGGCCACCCGTTGCTGCTGGCCGCCGGAGAGGTGCGCCGGGTAGTAGTCGCGCCGCTCATCAGAGGCCGACCCGCTGCAGCAGGCGCTCCGCCTGCTCGCGGCATTCGGCGGGTGAGCGCTTGAGCACCCGCAGCGGCCCTTCCATGACATTCTCCAGCACGCTGCGATGCGACCACAGGTTGAAGCTTTGAAACACCATGCCCAGGCGGGTGCGCAGCCATTCGACCTGCTTCTGATCGGTGGCCTTGAGCGCACCGTCACGCTGGCGGCTCAGGCCGATGGCCTGGCCTTCCAGGCTGATGCTGCCGTGGTCGGGCATCTCCAGCAGGTTGATGCAGCGCAGGAAGGTGCTCTTGCCCGAGCCGCTGGCGCCGAGGATGGAGATCACGTCGCCCGAGTGCGCCTGGAGCGAGAGGCCCTTGAGCACCTCCAGGCTGCCGAAGGCCTTGCGAATATCGTTGACGACGAGCGTCGCGGCGGCTTGCTGACTCATCAAGAAGCTCCAGAGGCAAATCACAGATCGGCGGAAGGTTGGGCGTTGGATGCGCTGGCCTGGGAGGCGGGCGGAACCCGGCGCGGCGGCGCCAGCTTGCGCTCCAGCCAGGCCACGATGCGCACCAGCAGGAAGTTGAGCACCAGGTAGATGGCCGCGGCGCAGACGAACACCTCCATGGTGCGGTAGGTGCGCTGGATGATCTGCTGCGCCACCCCGGTGACGTCCCAGACCGTGACCAGGCTGGCCAGCGCGGTCGACTTCACCAGCAGGATCGCCTCGGTGGAGTAGGCCGGCAGCGCCTGGCGCAAGGTGACCGGTGCGATGACACTGCGCAGCACCTGCCAGCGCGTCATGCCCACTGCCAGCGCCGCCTCGACCTGGCCACGCGGCACCGCGAGCAGGCCACCGCGGATGATCTCTGCGGTATAGGCAGCGGTGCACAGAGCCAGTGACAGCACCGCGCAGCCGAACGGCGAGCGCAGCAGCGGCCAGGCAAAGCTTTCACGCACCGCGCTGAGCTGGCCCAGGCCGTAGTAGATCAAAAACATCTGCACCAGCAGGGGCGTGCCACGAAACAGCGCGATGTAGCCGCGTGCCGGCACGCTGAACCAGGGCCTGGAGCTGACTCTGAGAGTGACCACCAGCAGCGCCAGCAGGATGCCGCAGACCAGCGACAGGCCGAACAGCGCCAGAGTGGTCGGCAGCGCCGCTCAGCAGCCGCGTCATGACGTCGGCGAGAAAGGCAAAATCAGGCATGGGTCAGGCTCCGTGCTGCAGCGGCCGGTGGGTGCGTTGCACCCGCGCTTCGGCGATCTGGAACAGCCGGCTCGAAAGGCCGGTGAGCAGCAGATAGCCCACCCCGGCGATGATGTAGAAAGTGAAGTACTGGCGAGTGGAGCCTGCGGCCACCTGGCTGGCGCGCATCAGCTCCACCAGCCCGATGACCGACACCAGCGCCGAGTCTTTCAGGCTCATTTGCCAGACGTTGCCCAGGCCCGGCAGGGCGAAGCGCCACACCAGCGGGATGACGATGCGCCGCAGCAGCAGCGAGCGCGACATGCCGATCGCCTTGCCGGCCTCGAACTCGCCCGGTGCGATGGCCAGGTAGGCGCCACGATAGACTTCGGCTTGATAAGAGCCTGAGATCAACCCGACGGTGAGCGCACCGACCCAGAACGGCGGCAGGTCGATGTACCCTTCGCCACCGAACCAGTAGCCAATGGCGGTCACCAGGCTGGCGCCGCCAAAGAAGAACAGGTAGATGATCAGCAGCTCCGGCACGCCGCGGAACAGGATCGAATAGCTTTCGCCCAGCAGCCGCAGCGAGCGTTTCGAGGACAGCTTGGCGCTGGCCACCAACGCGCCGAACACAGCGCCGATCAGCAGCGCGCTGAGGGTCACCAGCAAGGTAGTGCCCATGGCCGCGATCGAGAGAGGCGCCCCAGCCACCTTCGCCAAAACTCAGAAGTGTCAGGAAATTCATCAGGCAATCCACACGTGGGAGAGGGCGAGGCGGGCGTGGCCGCCTCGCCTGGGAGTCAAGGCGTCAGGTCGACCTTGAACCATTTCTCGCTGAGCTGCTTCACGGTGCCATCGGCGATGGCGGCCTTGAGCGCTTCGTCGAACCTGGCCTTGAGCTCCGGATCACGTTGGCGGAAGGCCAGCGCCTCGCCATCGCCCCAGATCGGCCCGGCCAGCTCCGGCCCGGTGAATGCCACCTGCTGGTTGCCGGGCTGGGCCATGATGGAATTGAGAAAGGTGACGTCGTCGAACACCGCATCGATGCGCCCGGCGGTCAGGTCCAGCACCGCCTCGGCGGAGGTGGTGTATTCGCGCACGGTGGCGACCTTGCCGAAGTAAGTATCGATGAACCCGGTATAGACGGTGCCGGAAGCGATACCGATGGTTTTGCCGGCCAGCGCCTTTTGCAGGTCGGCGACGCCTGCGGCGATCTCGTTGGCCTGGGTGCTCAGGGTGCGCACGCCTTTGGGGCCGGGTTCGCCGGGCAGCAAGCCGGCCTTGAGCGCGGCGAAGCTGGCGGGCGTACGGGCGTAAGGCACAGAGAAGGCCACCGCCTGTTTGCGCTCATCGGTCACCACGATGGCGTCCATCAGCACATCGACCTTGCCGGCATTGAGGCTGGCGATCATGCCATCCCAGTTCTGCACGACGTACTCGCATCTGAGCTGCATTTTCTGGCAAAGCTTGTCCATCAGTTCAGGTTCGAACCCCCCAGCTTGCCGCCTGGCAGCGTGAGGTTCCAGGGTTCATAGGCGCCTTCGGTGGCGATCTTCACACTGGTCCACTCCTTGGCGTGTACCAGGCCGCCTGCCAGCAGCAAAGCCATGCCGGCCGCCAGTGCACTCAAACGTCGCGTCTGTCCCATCATTGCTCCTCAGCGCTGTCTATAGATACCGATGATGTTGGTTACACAAACATGTATGTACAACCATAAGCAAATATAAGGCCACATCGTTTCGATCAGGGTTTATTGGGTTTCAGAAGGTGCCAGAGCGCTATTGCCAGGGGTTTTTGCCTCTGGAAGAGGCAATTGTGCAGGGTGCTGCACCGATTCGGAGCGTTGCGCTTCGAAAGCCAGGCCGGGCGCTTGGATACCTTTGGTAACACGCCCGTCACCCATTCTCAGGTAGGCCCCAATGGCTGGAGCCTGATCAGGCACACCTGCGCGTCGCCTCGCAGGTGAAGCACGGGCGGTGTATGGCCGGCTTCGATACGCAAGGCATCGAGTGTGCCAAGTGTTGCGTGCTCATGCCCCGCGTGAACGGCCAGGGCTCCCTGGGCGCAAAACGCAATGCAGGACGGCGCGGCGTCTACCTGCAGTTGGCCTTCGATGTGCAGCCAGCTCAAGGCTGCCTGGTAGCGGTCGGCGCGGTAGATGAGGTTGAAGTCGCGGATAGGCCCGTCAAGCAACTGGCAGTCAACCTGAGCGTCGCCGGAGAAAACGAATGCTTCCCAGCAGCCAAGCTTCGGGGTCGGGGGCGCCTTCTATGTTCAGCACCATCCCGGCCCCTTCGATCACGCTGATGATGCGCGTCATGCCGGGGAACGGTGAGAAGGCTCCGGATTGCGCGACATCGGCCAGGGAAACCCGCCAGTTCCAATCCTCGGCGGCCGCGGGGGTATCCCGCGCGATCTCCAGCGTGCTGCCCAGGCAGTTGCGCCAGAGCATGCGCCGGTGCTGCGCGGCCGGCAGTAGCGTGAATGCGCTCATGAGCCGAAGTGCCCCTCCAGCCGGTAGCGGCTGCCAGGGTAAAGCAGCCGGGCACTGGTGACTGCGCGCCGCCCCGACCAGGTGCGCCGGCGGATCATCAGGCAGGGTTCTTCAGCGGGGATGTTCAGCAACTGCTGCTCCTCACGCGAAGCCAGCACCGCCTCGACCACATGCTCGCCTTCGGTCAGCGGGGCAAGCCTGTTCAGATCAGAGGTAGGGAGTTTCAAGGCTGAAATCCTGTTCCAGATAATGCGGCGCCACGGCAGGGTTCACGTAGCGGTCCTCGATCTGCACTGGCACGTCGTTTTCGAAATGCACGATCAGCGAATGGAAGACCGGCTGGCCTTCACGCACGCCCAAGGCTACCGATTGCTCGCCGTTGGCCGTTTCGCTTTTCAGCCAGATGACTTCGAGCCGGTGCTCATGGCCGCGCGAGGCGATCTCGTCGGCGATGTTATGGACTTCGAACAGTGCTGCCTGGCCCTTGGGCTCGGCAACGAAAGTGCCAACGCCCTGCATCCGCACCAGCAGCCCGTCACTGGTCAACTCACGCAGCGCGCGGTGTACGGTCATGCGGCTGAAGCCCAACTGAGCGACCAGCTCGGCTTCTGACGGTATCTTCTGGTGGGGTGGCCAGGCGCCGGAGTGGATCTGGTTCAGGATGAGCTGCTTGACCTGCTCGTAGAAGGGAGCCGGAGCGCCCTTGTTCGATGGCACGGTAAGTGGTGATGACGGCATGAGAAGCCCTCGAAAAGACGAAGAACAGTTTACGGCATCCCCTTACGTCTGTATATGTATATACATATCAATGGGGCCAGTGTGGTTGGATTATGCCGATTTTCTTTGCTGCAAGGGCGTTATTGCCTGAGGGGTGGGCTGAAAACGTTCGATTCGAGGTCGATGCGCGTGGGTACCTGCACAGCGTGCAGCGCGGCAGCACACCAAGCGGCGCCGAACTGCTCCAGGGCCCGGTGGTGCCGGGCATGCCCAACCTGCACTCGCATGCCTTCCAGCGCGCCATGGCGGGCCTCGCCGAGGTGGCGGGGGCAACCCAGGACAGCTTCTGGACCTGGCGCGACCTGATGTACCGCATGGTCGGCCGGCTTGAGCCCGAACACCTCGAGGTGGTCGCCCGCCAGCTCTACATCGAGATGCTCAAGGCCGGCTACACCAGCGTTGCCGAGTTCCATTACGTCCACAACGACCCCCAGGGTGTGCCTTATGCCAACCCTGCCGAGCTGGGCGGGCGCATTGCTCAAGCCGCTTGCAGCGCCGGCATTGGCCTGACGCTGCTGCCGGTGCTCTACAGCTACAGCGGCTTCGGCGCTGCCGCCCCCTCCGAAGGCCAACGCCGGTTCATCAACAGCACCGACAGCTACCTCTCGCTGCTGCCACAGTTGGCGGCCACGCTCGACGACACCCAGCGCCTGGGCCTGTGCTTTCACTCCCTGCGCGCCGTCAGCGCCGAGCAGCTCACCACAGTGCTTGGCGCCACTGACGCCCGCTGGCCCGTGCATATCCACATCGCTGAACAGCAGAAAGAGGTCAACGACTGCCTGGCCTGGAGCGGCCGGCGGCCGATCGAGTGGCTCTACGACCAGGTGGCGGTGGATGAGCGTTGGTGCCTGGTGCACGCAACGCATGCCGAGCCCCATGAAGTTGCCCTGATGGCGCAAAGCCGCGCGGTTGCCGGGCTATGCCTGACGACCGAGGCCAACTTGGGCGACGGCCTGTTCCCGGCGACGGACTTTCTGGCAGCCGGCGGCCGCTTCGGCATCGGTTCGGACAGCCACGTCAGCGTCAGCCCCGCCGAAGAGCTGCGTTGGCTCGAATACGGCCAGCGCCTGCGCGATCAGCAGCGCAATCGCCTGGTGGGCGCGCAGCAGCGCAACGTTGGGCAGCACCTGTATGAGCAAGCGCTGCACGGCGGCGCTGCAGCGCTGGGCCAGCCTGTGGGCGCATTGAGCGTGGGCCAGCGTGCCGACTGGGTGGTGCTGGACGGTGCCGATCCCTATCTGAGCAGCGTACCCGCCGAGTCGGTACTCAACCGTTGGCTGTTCGCCGGTGGTGATCGCCAGGTGCGCGATGTGATGGTGGGCGGGCGCTGGGTGGTGCAAGCGGGCCGCCATCGTGACGAAGCAGCCAGCGCTACCGAATTTGCCAAGGTGCTCAACACGCTGCTCGCCTGAGTTTCGAATCGCCGGCCCCGGGTTTATCGGGGCCTGCTTCGGTCAACGGCCGTAACGCTCGCGGCCCCAGGCCAGGGTGGCTTCCAGCAAGCGTTGCAACACCGCCTGGGTCGGCTGGGCGAGGTCCTGCCGATAGCCGAACGGTGGCGCCTCGTCCATGTAGGTGCGTTGCGCCAGTTCCAGTTGCACGGCGTGGATGTTTTCGCTGGGCGCACCGTACTGGCGAGTGATGTAGCCGCCCTTGAAGCGGCCATTGAATACGTAGGTCAGCCCCTGTTGATCGGCGGCGACCGATTGCAGGCGGCTGGCCAGTTCCGGATCGCAGCTGGCGCCGTCGAAGGTGCCGAAGTTCAGGTCCGGCAACTGCCCCTCGAACAGCCGTGGCACCCGCGAGCAGATCGAGTGAGCATCCCACAGCAGGGCATAGCCGAACGTTTCACGCAGGCGCTGCAGCTCTTGCTTCAACGCCAGATGGTAAGGCCGCCAGATGTTCTCCAACGCTTGCTTGCGTGCAGCAGCATCCGGCACCTGGCCTTCCTGAAAGAGTGGGCTGCCGTCGAACAGCACCTCGGTGAACAGCCCGGTCGTGGCGCCGCTGTAGAGCGGCACGTCGTCGTCCGGCCGATTCAGGTCGATCACGTAGCGCGAGTAGGTGGCCTCAAGGCAGCTGGTGCCCAGGGCGCTTGCCATTTCATACAGCCGAGGGATATGCCAGTCGGTGTCGGGCAGGGCATGGCCTCCGGGGACCAGCGCCCGCTCGATCACAGGCGTCAGGCGCGTGCCGGGGTGCGGCATGCTGATCAGAAGTGGCACCTGGCCTTGGGTGAAACGCAGGGCGTCAGACATGGGTGAGTTCCTTGCCATGGCGGAAGATACGAGTTTGGAGTTGCCCGCCCAGCCAGTAGGCCAGCTCGGCAGGGCGGTTGATGTCCCAGGCGATGAAGTCGGCATACTTGCCCGCTTCCAGGCTGCCGTAGTGCTCGGCCAGGCCCAGCGCCTGGGCGGCATGCCGGGTAACGCCGGCGAGCGCTTCTTCGGGCGTCATGCCGAACAGCGTGCAGCCCAGGTTGAGCATCAGCCGCAGCGACAACACTGGCGAAGTGCCCGGGTTGGCATCGGTCGACAGGGCAATCGGCACGCGGTGGGCACGTAGCGCTTCCATCGGCGGCAGTTTCGTTTCACGCAGGGTGAGGAAGGCGCCCGGCAGCAGCACCGCCACAGTCCCGGCGCCCGCCATGGCTACCACGTCTTCTTCGACCAGGTATTCCAGATGGTCGGCCGACAGCGCTCCATAGCGGGCGGCCAGTGCCGCACCATGCTGCACCGACAACTGCTCGGCATGCAGCTTGACCGGCAGGCCGAGCCGCGTGGCCACCTGGAAAACCCGCTCCACCTGCGCCGGTGTGAACGCCAGGTGCTCGCAGAAGGCATCCACCGCATCGACCAGCCCTTCGGCAGCCAGTTGCGGCAGCCAGTCGTCGCAAATGGCAGTGATGTAGTCGTCGGGCCGCCCGGTGAATTCCGGGGGCAGGGCATGGGCGGCAAGGCAGGTGGTGCATACAGTGACCGGCAGCACTTCGCCCAGCCGGCGAGCGACACGCAGCATCTTGCGTTCGCTGGCAAGGTCCAGGCCGTAGCCGGATTTCACCTCCAGCACCGTGACGCCTTCAGCGAGCAGTGGGCGGGCGCGGCGCAGCGCGCTTTCGAGCAGTTCGGCCTCGCTCGCCGCGCGGGTGGCGCGCACGCTGCTGGCGATGCCGCCACCGGCAGCGGCGATCTGCGCGTAGCTCACCCCTTGCAGCCGTTGTTCGAACTCGCCGCTGCGGTCCCCGCCGAACACCAGGTGGGTGTGGCAGTCGATCAACCCGGGCGTGACCCAGGCACCGGCCAGGTCATGGCGTTCGTTGATCGCCACCTCAGGCAGTTCGGCCAGCGGGCCGACCCAGTGCAGGCGCTCGCCATCGACCAGCAGCGCGGCGCCTTCGATGATGCTGTAGGTGCCACCTGCCATCGTGGCGGCGTGGCAGTTGTACCAGAGTTTCATGGGGTGCCCTCGTCGAGTAGGCCGGGCCACGCGGCGCCTGGCGAGCAACCAGTAAAGCAGCGCGGGCAGCACCAGCCCGATGATCCAGGAAATGTCGACACCGCCCAAGGCTGCCACCAGCGGCCCGGTGTAGAGCTTGGTCGACAGGAACGGCAATTGAACCAGCACGCCGAAGGCGTAGACCGCAAGCCCGGTTCGGTTCCAGCGCCCGTAGCGCCCGTTGGGGTCGGCCAGTGCTTTCAGGTCGCACCGTTCATGGGAGATGAAGTAATAGTGCACCAGGTTGATCGCACTCCACGGCGTGAAGAACGTCAGCAGGAACAGGATGAACGACTTGAACGCCAGCAGGAATGCACCTTGCCCCAGCAGCGCGATCAGCGTGGCCGTGCCGACGATGCCGAGCACGAACAGCAGCCGCTGCCGTGGGCTGACCTTGAGCTCGCCGCCAAAGCCGCTGATCAAGGTGGCGATGCACATGAAGCTTCCGTAGGAGTTGAGCGTGGAGATGGTCACCTTGCCGAAGGCGATGGTGAAATACAGCAATGCCGCCGTGGCGCCGGCACCGCCCAGGCCAACGATGAAGGCCACCTCGTGCCCCATGAATTGCCCGCCCGCCATCGCGGCTGCGAAACACCCAGCACCATGGCCGCCTGCGCGCCCAGCACCGAGCCTGCACCCACCGCCAGGAAAGTCTTGAGCGATGAGGTGCTGGCCGGCAGGTAGCGCGAATAGTCGGCCACGTACGGCCCGTAGGCGATCTGCCAGGAGGCGGCCAACGATACCGCCAGCAGAAATCCGCTCCAGCTGAAGTGGCGAACCTGCAACAGCGCCGGCACATCGCCGACGCTGAACACACGGCTGAAGAGGTAGCAGAAGGCGATGATGCCCAGCACGCTCGCCACCCGCCCAAGCAGGTGAATGGCGCGGTAGCCCAGCACCGTCACCAGCACGATGACCGCCGCGAACAGCAGGATGCCGACACTGTCACTGACGCCGAACAACTGCCCGAGCGCCTGCCCGGAGAGCACCGTGCCGGTGGCGGTGAAACCCAGGTACATCAGGCACACCAGCACCAGCGGCACGGCGGCGCCCTGCACGCCGAACTGCACTCGGCTCGAGATCATCTGCGGCAGGCCCAGTTGCGGGCCTTGGGCTGCGTGCAACGCCATCACCGCGCCGCCCAGCAGTTGCCCAAGCAGCAACCCCCACAGCGACCAATAGACGTCGCCACCCAGCACCACCGCCAGGGCGCCAGTGACGATGGCGGTGATCTGCAAATTGGCGCCCAGCCACAGGGTGAACTGGCTGTACAGCCGGCCATGGCGCTCGGCGTCAGGGATGTAGTCGATGGAACGCCGCTCGATCAGCGGCGACTGCGGAGAGATTCAGACTCTGGCATGAAAGGGCCTGCGCAATGACGGCCTCGCCCCAGCGCCTGAGGGGGCGGCCAGGGGAGGCGAGGCAAGGGAGCACGGCAAGCCACTGCCGCGCCGATCCAGTGGCTTAGCGGCCGGTGATCAGTCGGCAGGTTCAGGCCCTGCTCGCGCGCGCACTCGATAGCGATGTCGTAACCGGCATCGGCATGGCGCATCACCCCGGTGGCCGGGTCGTTGGTGAGCACGCGGGCGATACGCTCGGCCGCCTCGTCGGAGCCGTCGCACACGATCACCATGCCTGAGTGCTGCGAGAAGCCCATGCCCACCCCGCCACCGTGGTGCAGCGACACCCAGGTCGCACCGCTGGCGGTGTTGAGCAGGGCGTTGAGCAGCGGCCAGTCGGACACCGCATCGGAGCCATCGCGCATGGCCTCGGTTTCGCGGTTGGGGCTGGCCACGGAGCCCGAATCCAGGTGGTCACGGCCAATCACGATCGGCGCGCTCAGCTCGCCGGTGCGCACCATCTCGTTGAACGCCAGGCCCAGCTTGGCGCGCAGGCCCAGGCCTACCCAGCAGATACGCGCCGGCAGGCCCTGGAAGGCGATGCGTTCGCGGGCCATGTCGAGCCAGTTGTGCAGGTGCGCGTCGTCTGGGATGAGCTCCTTGACCTTGGCGTCGGTGCGATAGATGTCCTCGGCCTCGCCAGAGAGTGCCGCCCAGCGGAACGGCCCGATGCCACGGCAGAACAGCGGCCGGATGTAGGCTGGCACAAAGCCCGGGAAGGCGAAGGCATCGGTCACGCCTTCTTCCTTGGCCATCTGGCGGATGTTGTTGCCGTAGTCGAAGGTGGGCACACCCTGGCGCTGGAAGTCGAGCATGGCGCGTACGTGCTCGGCCATCGACGCCTTGGCCGCCTTCACCACAACCGCCGGCTCGGTGAGCGCGCGGGCGCGGTATTCCTCCCAGCTCCAGCCCGCCGGCAGGTAGCCATTGAGGGGGTCGTGGGCGCTGGTCTGGTCGGTGACCATGTCCGGGCGCACGCCACGGCGCACCAGCTCCGGCAGCACCTGCGCAGCGTTGCCCAGCAGGGCGATGGACACCGCGCGGCCCTCGGCGGTGTATTTGTCGAGGCGGGCGAGGGCGTCGTCGAGGTCCTTGGCCTGCTCGTCGACGTAGCGGGTTTTCAGGCGGAAATCGATGCGGCTTTGCTGGCATTCGATGTTCAGCGAGCATGCACCGGCCAGGGTCGCGGCCAGCGGTTGCGCGCCGCCCATGCCGCCCAGGCCTGCGGTCAGCACCCAACGCCCGCGCAGGTTGCCTTCAAAGTGCTGGCGGCCTGCTTCGACGAAGGTTTCGTAGGTACCCTGGACGATGCCCTGGCTGCCGATGTAGATCCAGCTGCCGGCAGTCATCTGGCCGTACATGGCCAGGCCTTTGGCGTCCAGCTCGTTGAAATGCTCCCAGGTGGCCCAGTGAGGCACCAGGTTGGAGTTGGCGATCAGCACGCGGGGCGCGTTGCTGTGGGTTTTGAACACACCCACCGGCTTGCCCGACTGCACCAGCAGCGTTTCGTCGTCTCCCAGTGCCTTGAGGCTGGCGACGATGGCGTCGTAGCACTCCCAGTTGCGCGCAGCCCGGCCGATGCCGCCATAGACCACCAGCGCCTCGGGGTTTTCCGCGACTTCCGGGTCCAGGTTGTTCATCAGCATGCGCAGCGGCGCTTCGGTGAACCAGCTGCGGGCGTTGAGCTGCGTGCCACGGGGCGCGCGGATGGTGATCGAGCGATGGCGAGTGGAGTCGGTCATGGTGGATCCTGCGGGCAAGGGTGGTATGACGAAGCATGTATATACAAGTATAGATAGAAACACCACACCAGCAACAACAAAAAATGCGCAGCCAGCACTGAAAGCGTCGCATCCAGAACGTACCGTCGCTCACGGGAACGCAGTTATGGCCGATAGCCTTCATTACTCAATTTGTTGGAGCATGACCCGATGTCCATGCGTTCAGTCCGTACGACCATTACGCTGCTTGCAGGCAGCTGCATCCTGGCGATCATCGTCGCGCTTGTGGGTTATGCGCTGTTTGCCGGCATGCGCACCCAGGTATTGGTCGATGCGCACACCACTGAGCTGGCGGGAAAGGCAGCGCAGGCACGCCTGGATGCGCAGGCCCAGGCCATCGCCGGCACCCTGAAGCAGAAACTGGAATTGCCGCTGACCCTCGCCCGCGGCATAGCCCAGCTCAATGCCCAAAGCGATGCGTCGGCGCAGCGGCACGTGCCTCTGGACCGCGAAGCGATCTCCAACCTGCTCCAGCAGGTGCTGCTGGACAATCCCGGTTTGCTCGACGTCTATGCCGGCTGGGAACCCAATGCCTTCGACGGCCAGGACGCTCGATACGCCGGCCGCACGGAGGAAGGCTACGATGCCAGCGGCCGCTTCATGCCGTGGTGGTACCGCAAGCCCGAAGGGGGCCTGAAAGTCGAGCCGCTCGGCCCGACCATGGAAAGCCAGGCCATCCTGCCCACCGGCGTGCGCGAGGGGAATACTACCTGTGCCCTCGGCAGCGCCTTAAGCCCTGCGTCGTCGACCCCGCGCCTTACGACATGAATGGCGAAAAAGTGCTGATGTCCTCGTTCAACGTGCCGATCCTGGTGGACGGCGCGTTCAAGGGTGTGGTCGGTGCCGACATCTCCCTGGCGTTCATCCAGGCGCAACTGCAACAGGCCAACGCGCAGCTTTACCAGGGCGCCGGCAGCATGGCGCTGGTCGCAAGCCAAGGCACACTGGTGGCCTACACCCGCGACGCGGCCGTGCTGGGCAAGCCGGCCGCCCAGGTGCTCGGCGCTGCGGTCGACCGCCTGGCCAGCCTCGGTGACGGCGTGACCCGCCGCTTCGATGAGCAGCGCGGGCTCTATCAGGTCTACCTGCCGTTGCGCATCGGTGACGACGCCACCACCTGGACGCTGGTCATCCAATTGCCTCAGGCCGCAGTACTGAGCGACCTGCACAAGTTGCAAAGCGCCCTGGGCGAGCGGCGGCGTGCCGATGTCTTCGGCATGGTGTTGGTGGCCCTGGTGGTCGCCGGTGGCGGCCTGCTGCTGTTGTGGGCGTGAGCCTGCGCATCGCCCGGCCGTTGCGGCAAATGGTGGCGATGCTCGATGACATCGCCAAGGGTGACGGCGACCTGACCCAGCGCCTGGCCATCGACCGCCGTGACGAACTGGGCGCCATCGCCACAGGCTTCAATGCGTTCCTGGCGTCCCTGCAGGGCTTGATCGGCCAACTGGTGAACTCGGTGCGCGAGGTGAACGTTGCCTCCACCCACACCTCACCAGATCGCCCAGCGCACACGCGACGGAGTGCAGCACCAGTTGCAGGAGATCGACCAGGTGGCGACCGCCATGCAGGAGATGACCGCCACCGCCCAGGACGTTGCCGGCAATGCCGGCCGCGCAGCCCAGGCAGCGACCCAGGCTGACACCGCCGTCGAGCACGGCCAGCGCGTCGTGCAGCAGAACGTGCAGGGTTGCACCACGCTTGCCGAGGAAATCGAACGCGCGGTCGAGCAGGTGCGCTCGGTCGCCGAAGACAGCGAAAACATCGGCTCCATCCTCACCACCATCAACAGCATTGCCGGGCAAACCAACCTGCTGGCCCTCGATGCCGCCATCGAGGCGGCGAGGGCGGGTGAACAGGGCCGCGGTTTTGCCGTGGTTGCCGATGAGGTGAGGAGCCTGGCGATGAAGACGCAGGTTGCCACCGGCGAGATCCAGACCATGATCCAGCGCCTGCAGAACGGCACCCGCCAGACCGTCGAGCTGATGCACGACAGCCGCGCGCAGACCGCCAATCAGGTCGAGCAGACCCAGGCCGCCAGCCACGCGCTGGAGGCGATCTCCAGGGCTGTTGAGGAAATCACCGAGATGAACTTGCAGATCGCCAGCGCTGCCGAGGAGCAGAGCGCCGTTGCCGAGGACATCAATCGCAATGTCGTGAACATCGGCCAGGCGGCTCACGCTGTGCATGGCCAGGCCGATCAGGCATCTCAGGCCGGCCACCAGTTGAGCGAGCTGGCCGAGCGGCAGCGCCAGCTGGCAGCACGTTTCAAAGTGTAGGGGCCACCAGAGCGTAGCGACCGCGCCTCTCTGCTCGCTCTCTTCTCGACCATGCCGTTTTGGGCTAACGGCAAAACGATTGCGACGTCTAGCATCGTTTCGTACCGAATCATAAAAACAACAGCGTGCAGTGGCGCGATGCGCCACTTCAGACAACAGCCTGCCTCATACAACAAGGTCAAGAAGATGAGCGTTTCTCTCCCTGCGGATGGTTCCCCAGGGCTCAGGCGCGGCGCCCTGGGTCTGGGTTTCATCATTTTTTCGTGGTGTCGGCGGCCAGCCCGCTCAGCGTGATCGCCGGGGGTTTCCATCGGCATCATGCTGGGCAACGGTGCAGGCACCCGGCGCTGCTGGTGCTGACACTGGCGGTGCTGCTGATCTTCTCGGTGGGCTACACCACCATGTCGCGCTACGTCACCAACGCCGGCGGCTTTTATGCCTTCTCCTGCCGCGGGCTGGGTGGGCTGGCCGGTGGTGCCGCCGGGGTGCTGGCGATGTTCGCCTACAACATCCTGCAGGTGGGCCTGTACGGCATGTTCGGCGGCGTGGTGGCCGGTACCATGAACGCCATGGTGGGCGTGGACTGGCCCTGGTGGGTCTACTCGCTGCTGGCCATGGCCAGTGTTGCGATCCTTGGCTACCGCAACATCGACCTCTCTGCGCGGGTGCTGTCGTTCGTGGTGGTCGCCGAGTACCTGGCCATCCTGATCCTGGATGTGGCCATCCTCATCAACGGCGGTGACAGCGGCATCAACTTCTCCTCCTTCGAGGCGCGGCACGTCACCAGCGGCGCGCCGTCCATCGGCCTGCTGTTCTGCTTCGCCGCCTTCATCGGTTTCGAAGCCACCACTATCTACGGCGAAGAGGCCAAAGACCCTCAGCGCACCATCCCCATCGCCACCTACGCCTCGGTGCTGTTGATCGGCCTGTTCTACACGCTGTCGATCTGGGCGATGGTGGTGGGCGTGGGCGCCGACAAGATCGTGCCGACCCTGCAGGCACTGGCCGACCCCACCACGTTCATCTACGGCATGTCCGACCACTTCGTCGGGCCGCACCTGACCCAGGTGATTCGTGTGCTGTTCATGGTCAGCATCTACGCCGGGCTGCTGGCGTTTCACAACGCCGCAGCGCGTTATTTCTACGCCATCGCCCGTGACGGGCTGCTGCCTCGCCAGCTGGGCACCACCCACCGCGTGCACCAGAGCCCACACATGGGCTCGGCGTTGCAGAGCCTGATCGCTGCTGTGGTGGTGCTGATGTTCGCCGCCCTCGACGCTGACCCGATCCTGCAGCTGTTCGCCTGGTTCTCAAGCCTCGCCACGCTGTGCGTGATCCTGCTGATGGCGATGACGTCAGCCGCCGTGCTGATGTACTTCCATCGCCAGCCGCACCTGCCGCTCGGATTTCTTCGCAGGCGCCTGCTGCCCAGCATTGCCTGTGTTGCCCTGCTGTTCGTGCTGGGGCTGGCGGTGCTTCACTTCGACATCCTCACCGGTGCCAGCAAGGCACTTTCCTACGGCCTGTGCGCAGTGATCCCCGCCGCCTTGATCGCCGGTGTGGCGCTTGCCGCGCGGCTGCGCCGCAGCGCCCCTCAGCGCTACCAGGAACTGGGTAGCCACAAGCTCTGAAAGCTCCAAGCTCCAAGCTCCAAGCTCGGAGCTCGAGGCCCGGTGGTGCATTTGCACTGCCGGGCCTTGTTGTGTGCGCTGGGTTGTCCTAGGCGATGCTTGCGGTGAGCGTGCAGGCTTTGTGCTGTGATCGGCTGGTTCGTGGGGTGAGAAAATGAGCTTTGTGAGAGTGTTGCTGAATGTAAATAAATTGATATATTCTCGATATATGAGCTTTATGTAATTTATTTGCTGGCGCGTGGTGATCCGTTAGGTGATTTTCTCACTCCGGCTGCCCGCCCAGGTCGTGCTTCGGCAAGCGCTCACTAAAAGAAAAAGCCCATTGCTCAAAGGGATACCACCATGTTCAGCGAAACCCGATCGTTCAGCGACTCGCAACAGCACGCAGGTTCCATCCTGGGCTGGGACCAGGTCTACGACCAGCTTGGCCGAGGCGCGTTGTCCAGTGAGCTGGCGCAGGTGTGCGGGTCGCGCTTCCAGATCTTCTGCGAGGTGCTGGACAAGCGCGTGGTGCAGAACGGTTGTGCGCCCAAAGGCCGGTTGTGCATCGCCATCCCGCTGATGGCGCCGCGCCCGCCGGTGATGCAGGGGCATGAGGTGGCCTCCGGTGGCGTTGCCTTGCTGCGTGATGGCGAAGAGTTCGTGTTGCACGCCCCGGAACGCATGCAGTTTCTGGCCGCCAATCTCGACATCGTGAGCTTTGCCCGGCACGCGGCGGTGGAACTCAGCGAGCGGCAGTTGAAGCGGCTGAAAAGCGCCTCGCAAGTGCTGGTGGGCAGCGACGCACTGATGCAGCTGCGCACACGAGTTGTGCCGTTGGTACGGATGGGTGCGCAGGCCGGCACGGCGATCCCGGAGCAGTGTCTTGAAAGCGCGCTGCTGGAGGCCTTTCTCGACCTGTTCCTGGCTGCTGAAGACGAAGTGCGTTCGCGGCGCGGCAATCTGTCGGTGAGTGCTTATCTGGTCAAGCGCAGGCCAGGAGCTGCTCTTGCAGCAACCCGAGCAGCCGTTGAGCGTGCTCGACCTGTGTGGGCAATCTGCGCGTCAGCCGCCGCACCCTGCAATACAGCTTCCAGCAGATCACCGGCATGCGCCCGGTCGAATACCTGCGCACCGTGCGCCTCAACGCCGTGCGACGCGCCTTGCTGGAAAGCAGCGTGGAGGAATGCAACGTCAGCGAAGTGGCCGCGCGGTCGGGTTTTTTTCACCTGAGCCATTTCGCCGCCAATTACCGCGAACTGTTCGGCGAGGCCCCTTCGGCCACCCGGCGCAAGGCGCATTGAGGGCGCGCGCGCCAGCGGTGGATCCTCTGCGATTCGGGATAACCGCAGGCCTTGCGGCCCTTCTATGCTCCCTCTTGCCAGCCATCCCTTGGCGCACTGCAGGCAGGTGCGTTCGAGGTTCGAAGATTCGAGGGCGAAGACGCGGCCAAAGCGTCTCTGTTCTCCTGACCTTACGTAGCCAGGTTCATCATGACCCACAATACCAAGATCGACTTCATCTACCTGTCCGAACCCGACATGATCCGCGCGGGTGTGACCGACATGCTCGCCTGCGTCAACACCATGGAGGAGATGTTCGGCCTGCTGTACACCGGCGACTACCGGATGGCCGGGCCGAACAACAACTCCCACGGCGCGGCGGTCACTTTCCCGGAAAACCCGACGTTCCCCAACATGCCCCGGCACAGCGCCGACCGCCGCATGATGGCGATGCCGGCCTACCTGGGCGGGCGCTTCTGCACCGCCGGCGTGAAATGGTACGGCTCCAACATCGCCAACCGCGACAAAGGCCTGCCGCGCTCGATCCTGATGTTCACCTTGAACGACCCGGACACCGGCGCACCGCTGGCGCACATGTCGGCCAACCTGCTTTCGGCCTACCGCACCGGCGCCATCCCCGGCGTCGGCGCCCGCTACCTGGCGCGCAAGGATTCGAAAGTGGTCGGCATCCTCGGCCCAGGCGTGATGGGCAAGACCACCCTGGCCGCGTTCATGGCCGTGTGCCCGCAGATCGACACCCTGAAACTCAAAGGCCGTGGCGCCAAGAGCCTGGAAGACTTCCTCGGTTGGGTAAAAACCACCTACCCGCAGATCACCACCGTCGAAGTGGTCGACAGCGTTGAGGCCGTAGTACGCGGCTCGGACCTGGTCACCTACTGCAATTCCTGCCAGACCGGCGACGTCAGCGTTTACCCGCTGGTGGAGCGCGAGTGGATCAAGCCCGGCGCCTTCCTGGCGATGCCGGCGGCCTGCCGCATGGACGCTGCGATGGAGCAGGGCGACGTGCGCAAGGTAGTCGACAACACCGGCCTGTACCTGGCCTGGCACGAAGAGCTGCCCAAGCCTGCGCACCAGCACGTGCCGCTGCTCGGCGTGCGTTTCATGGACATGGTCGATGAAGGGACGATGACGCTGGAGCAGATCGAGGACCTGGGCAAGATCATCGCCGGCGACGCGCCGGGCCGCCAGAACGACGAGGAAATCATCGTGATGTCGGTCGGCGGCATGCCGGTCGAGGACGTCGCCTGGGGCACCGTGGTGTACCGCAACGCCGTGGAACGCAACATCGGCGTGAAACTGAACCTGTGGGAAGCGCCCGAGCTGAGCTGAGCCACCCAACTTTCAAAAAGGCATCAAGCACATGACCAACATCGTCAAAGTCAAAACCGGTTCCAAGTACGAAGAGATGGGCAGCTACTCGCGGCTGGTCGCGGTAGACAACTGGATTCACGTCTCCAACACCGCTGGCCGGCACCCGGTCACCAAGGAAATCTCCAGCGACCTGGTCGAGCAGACCCACCAGGTGTTCGCCAACATCGAAGCGGCCCTGGCCGCCGTGCAGGCCTCGCTGGCCGACGTGGTGTGTTCGCGGGTGTTCATCCAGAACCCGGCAGACGTACCCACCGTGATGGGCGTGGTCGGTGAGAAGTTTCGCGGCATCGACCCGGCCAGCACCGTCACCTGCCCGCCGCTGGGCTCGACGGTGTACCTGGTGGAACTGGAAGTCACGGCCTACCGCGGGGCCTCCAGCGCAGCGGTCACCCACATCAAGATCGGTGAGTGACTGCGCCAGGGCGGCGCCAGTGGTGCCGCCTTCATCCAACCCTGAGTGCCTGAAATGTCCCCAACCATCGACCCCGTAACCACAACTCAAACAATGCCCTCGCAAACGTCGGTGGTGATCATCGGCGGCGGCATCATCGGGCTCACGGCAGCCCTGGCCCTGAGCGAGCGCAACATTCCGGTGGTGGTGCTGGAGAAGGGCCGCATTGCGGCCGAGCAGTCTTCGCGCAACCTGGGCTGGGTACGCAAGACCAACCGCCACCTGTTCGACATTCCCCTGGCCCAGGCCGCCGACCGGCTGTGGGCCGAGATGCCCGAGCGGGTCGGTGCCGACGTCGGCTACCGCCAGGCCGGGATCATGTTCGTCGGCCGTAACGAGGCGCAGATGGCCATGCATGAAAGCTGGATCAATAGCGTGCAGGGTCTTGATCTGAACAGCCGCCTGCTCAGCCGGCGCGAAATCGAACAGATGGTGCCGGGCGGGCAAGAGGCCTGGGCGGGCGGGATCTTCACCGCCTCCGACGGCCGCGCCGAGCCGACCCTGGCCTCCAGCGCCATCGCCCGCGCGGCCATGGCCAAGGGCGCGGTCATTATCGAGAACTGCGCGGTGCGCACGCTGGTGCGTACCGGCGGCAAGGTCAGCGGCGTGTTGACCGAGCAGGGTGAAATCCGCTGCGACCAGGTGCTGCTGGCCGGTGGCTTGTGGTCGCGGCGCTTCCTGGGCAACGAAGGTGTTTCACTGCCGACGCTGCCGCTGATCTGCTCGGTGATGCGCACCCGGCCGATGGAAGGGCCCACCGAAATCGCCGTCGGCGCACCGGACTTTTCGTTTCGCAAGCATCACGATGGTGGCTTCATCGTAACCCAGCGCGGCGCACTGGATGCCTGCATCACCTGGGACCACGTGCTTCTGTCACGCCAGTACCTGCCGGCGATTCGTGCGCAACGGCACGTGATGCGGCTGTCCATCGGCAAGGAATTCTTCTCCGACCTGGCGCTGGCGCGGCGCTGGAAGCCAGGCGCGGTAACCCCGTTCGAGAAAGACCGCATCCGCGACCCGCAGGCCAACCCCAACCTCAACGAAGAGGCCCTGCGCAACCTGCGTGCAGCGTGGCCAGTATTCCAGCAAGCGCAGATCGCGCAGGCCTGGGCTGGCACCATCGACATCACCCCGGACTCCAACCCGGTCATCGGCCCTATCGCGCAGATCCCCGGCCTGACCGTGGCCACCGGCTTCTCCGGGCACGGCTTCGGCACCTCGCCAGCGGCGGGGCAACTGGCGGCCGACCTGCTGACCGGCAGCACGCCGATCGTTGACCCTGCGCCTTACAGCTTCAAGCGGTTCGCCTGATACAGGCACAGGCCCGGCCGGCACCTTCGGGTGTCGGCTTGTCCGATTACAACCACTTCCCCTCTCAGCCGGTATCCGAGCAATCAACCGGCCCTGCGATGAACATCACTCGCCGAGATCTCTATCTATGCCTTGCGCAGCCTGTAGAGGGCGGCGAACCACAGCGGGCCAAATGATGGTTATCGCTCGGCATCCCTCGTCAGGCTCTGTATGAAACTGACAGCCTGATAGAATCGGGCGAGTGATAAGTTATTCCTCCCGAGACATCGTATGAATCCAGATTTGCTTGAAGCAGAAATGCGCCGCGCGCTTTTTGGTGACACCGAGCCCGCACCGCAGGCTGCTACTGCCCCTATACCGGAACCGGTTCCTGAAGTGGTGATGGTGAAACCAGCGGTGCCGGCAGCCAAGAGAAAAGCTTCAAAGGCGTTCACTCCAAGACTGAGAGTAACGCTCCGAGTGAGCAACGAGTTTGAAGGCAAAACGTTTGAGCTGGTTCATGAAGCGGACACGCTCAGCAAGCTTTTGGCAGAGCAGGAAGCAGCGAAGATGGCCAGGGCGAAATTTCGGTACGTTGAAGTTGTTTCCGTTACTTCCATGTAGCTTACGGTTTCAGCTCGCTCATGTACCGGGCCTCATGCGTAGGCACGCTTCACAAGTCAACCGTCGTTCTCGTAAGGAATAGCAATGGAGTCGACGCTGGAAACAGTCGCTCTTTTTTGCCTCAAGCTCGCCTATGAAGCTGAGGATCAAAGCCCAATTTTGAGAGATGATCCGATGATGGGCAATTACCAACGCGATGTGTTCGAACTGTTGGTCAAACGAAGGGACGTTGAGGCGATTCAGCAGAAGGTGAACGAGTGCCTGGTCCTCGCGCTCGATGCAATGGGGGAGCTCACAAACCACTTGGGCGTGAGCTTGAGCTGCTATCGGCAGGCTTCAATGCCGCTCAAACCGTCGGCTCGATGAGCGTCCCGCTGAGTATGATCAAGGGCTATCTGCGGGAAGTGTTATCAGAGCAGTCATTGCAACCGAAGGCCGCCAATTGCCTGAAAAGACGTTGAGGTCTTGGGCTGAGGTTGTGCGCAACGTTGGAGGTAAAAGCGCCACGAGCGAAGGCTAACGATGTGCGGTGGCTTCAGAGCGTTTCGATCAACACTTCCATGAATGCACGCACAGCCGGGTTGGCACGACGACTCGCTGGCCAGATGGCGGTGATGTTGTGCCGGTCTACCGCAAAGTCGCACAGGATAGGCACTAACTCATTGCGTTCGACCCATGGAGCAACCATAAAGCTTGCTGCCATTCCAATGCCTGCGCCCGCCGCCATCGACACCAGCACGGCCTCGCTGGCGTCGACGATCAATGGTGATGAGGGCACTATCTCGATCTCTTTGTCTGCGATCCGAAACGGCCAGCGAAACAGTTGCCCCGTGCTTTGATAACGCAGATTTACCGTTTCGTGGGCCACGAGTTCATCAGGGTGACTGGGGGTTCCGCACCTTTCCAGATAGTTCGGCGAGGCATAGCAGCAGAGCCGGTAAGGCGCGAGTGGGCGGGACAGGAAGGATGAATCTGCAAGATCACCAATCCTTATCGCAAGATCGACGCCTTCTTCGACCAGGCCTATGAAATGATCGCTCAGCGTCAAGTCAACCATCATCTTCGGATGACGTTTGCGAAACTCGGTGATGGCTGGGACGATCATGTGCAGGCCAATGGGCAGTGAGGCCGCGATACGTAACGTTCCCGCCGGTTCGGAACGTGCTGACTTGGCGACCTGCTCGATTTCCTCTGCGTGACGCAGCAACTGCAGCGCGCGCTCGTGTAGTTCTCGACCTTCGGCTGTCAATGTCAGCGAACGCGTGGTGCGCGTGAAGAGCGATACGCCGAAATGATGCTCCAGCCGCCGCACACTTTTGCTTATTGCAGATGGCGACACCGCCAGCGAGCGCGCTGCGGCGGTGAAGCTGCCCAGTGAACCCGCACGGGCGAATGCGACCAAGCCTGTCAGGCTCTCGAGACCTATTTGTGACGTCATGGCAACATTGAAACGAATCGGCGCACTATTATCAACCTGTTCGAGCCCCCTTAACATTGGTCATCCCAATGACTCTCTTGAGCGAGATCGTGATGACCGACCTGATGAAAGCGGTGCAGCTGCACGAGTTCGGCGGCCCCGAAGTCCTGATCTATGAAGATGTTCCTCGGCCGGTGGCAGCGCCTGGCGAAGTTCTGGTTCGCGTAAAAGCAGCAAGTCTCAACCCGCCAGACCTTTATCTGCGAGATGGCTTTCGCTCGCTACCGCCGGAATGGCAACCGGATCCGGTTTTTCCGTTGACCCTTGGAACCGATATATCGGGTGTGGTTGCCGAAGTAGGTGATGGGGTAGTCGGGCTCAGGGTCGGTGATGAAGTGTATGCAATGGTGCGCTTCCCGGAAGAACTGATGAAGGGCAGTGGCGCTTACGCCGAATACGTCCACGTCGCTGTAGCCGAGCTGACCTTGAAACCCGGTGCCATAGATCACGTACAGGCTGCCGGCGCGCCGATGTCGGTGCTCACTGCGTGGCAGTTTCTGATAGATCCGGGTCATGACTTGCCTAATCCGTTCCAGTCGTTCCGACACTCGCCTGTCTCGCTGGAAGGCAAAACTGTTCTGGTAAATGGCGCTGGAGGTGGCGTTGGCCATCTGGCCGTACAGATTGCCAAATGGAAAGGTGCGCGTGTCATCGCAGTCGCTTCAGGGAAGCATGAAGCACTTCTTGGCGACTTGGGGGCCGACGAGTTTATCGACTATACCCAGGTTGCTGCCGAAACAGTTGCAAGCGATGTGGATGTCGTTATCGACGCCGTCGGTGGCCAGAACATGGAGCGATTTCTGAGCGTTATCAAACGGGATGGCGCGCTGTATCTGGTCAACCCACTGGGCTTCTCAGGACATGATGAAGCAGCGCGTTCGGGGATCACCGTCTCCTCGACGCAGGTGCGCTCCGATGGCGCCCAGTTGGCAGAAGCAGGACGTCTGCTCGATAACGGCATCATTCGTGTCGTGATCGACAGCGTCTTCCCGCTGGCGGACGCCTCCGATGCCCATGAGCGAGCTTCTCGGGGCAACATTCAGGGCAAGATCGTGCTTATCCCCTGAGTGGCGGCGTCCTCGCGGCATCATCGCCGAGGTTTCAAGAAGAATCTCTTTACTTCATATCCCGCGCCTGCACCCACAGGATCGCATCCTGCGACAGCGGCTTGCCATTGAAGGTCTTGGTCGAGCCGATGTTCAACGCCGCGATCCCCCACCAGCCGGCACGCGGCAGGCCGATGGTCACCACGCCCTCGTTGTCGGCATAGGTGGTCAGCGATTTGAATGCAGCCTGCGGCGCCTTGACGTAGTCATCCTTGCCGAAGGCGTTCTTCTGGATGTCCACCGAGTGGTTGATGTACTCGATCTCGACTTCGGCGTTGGGCACCGGTTTGCCGTCGGCCAGCACCATCGCCCGGTAAACGCCGCCGGTCCAGTTGGCGTAGGGCTTGCTGAGCGGCTGGATCTCCACCGGCAGGCCTTGCGGCTCTGCCCAGTCGCCCGGCACGCCGCCGGTGTTCACGATCAGCTTGGCGAACTGCTGGATGTACATGCCTTCCTCTTCCTCCAGGTACGGCTCCGGCTCCAGCACGAAAATGTGGTCGCCGAGCGGCCGCAGCAATTCCTTGGGGATTTCGGCGCGGTAGGCGGTGGCCTGGTTGTCGCGGCTTTGCCACTGCACCTTGCGCAAGTACTTGAGCAGGTCGACCTTTTCGCCACCGTGGGCACTGACCTGGCTGAACGCGCGCGGTTGGCCCATCGACATGGTCGGGCCGCCGTTGAAGGGGTGAGTGAAGACGATTGCCATGTCCAGGGCGCTGGCGCGTTCCAGTGCGGCGTTGTCGACATAGAGCATCTGGAAGTGGGCGTGAGCGGTGCCGGCGAGGCAGCCGAGGGTAGCGGCCGCCAGGGCCTGCAGCAGTTTTTTTGTTTTTGCATGGTGGGGTTCACTGTGTGATGTCAACGGACTGAAGCGTGGCCTGGTGGTTATCGCCGCCCATGAACAGCACCGAGTACTTCCCGGCCGGGGGCTTGAAGCTGAAAGTGCCGTCTTCGCCCACGGTGCCTTCGAGCAGCACCTTGTTGCTGCTGTCCTGCACCACGATGCGCCTGCCGGCGGCGGAGCTGCCGTCGGTGAAGCCGGCTTCGCATTTGACCTGGTCACTCTGTTCCAGGTAGCAGTCGAACACCGGGCCATGGGCGAAGGCGGCCTGGCCTGCGAAGGCCAGGCCAACCAGAGCGATACGAGAAAACGAGCGGAGGGCATTCATGGTTTGATCTCTGCGGTGGAAGGCGAGGGGGCCGCGAAGGCGCCCAGCAGGGCGTCGAGGTCGGCGCTCAAGAGGGCGTCGTAGGTAGCGGAGGAGCGGGCCAGCAGGCCTGGGTTGCCGGCGTCGAGCACCAGCAAGCGGGCACCGCCTTCCTCGATGGCCTTGGCGATGCGCGGCTGTGGCTGCCACTTGTGCACCACCACATGGATGTCACGCTCGCGCAGGTAGCGCGATAGGGCGGCCAGGTCCTCGTCGGTCCATTCCACGTCCTGTTTCACGAACCAGCCATCGACGTAAATGCCGAACTCGCCGAACAGGTAGATGAACTCATCGGCCAGCGACAGCACGCGCAGGTCGGGCACCGCCACCAGTTGCTTGCCGTAATTGGCCTTGAGCTGGCGCAGGCGGGTGTCGAGGGCGGTGTGGTTGCGCTGGATGCGCGCAGCGTCGGTTGGGGCCAGGCGCTCTAGGTCGGCCGCGATGATCGCCGCCATGCGCATGGCGTTGACCGGGCCGAGCCAGGCGTAGGGCGACGGGCCTGGCTCGCTTTCCCGAGGAGCGGCCCAAGGCACGTCGTTACTCGGCGCGCGAGTGGCAGCCACGCCAGGTTGGCTGACGTCCCAGGAGCGCGCGGCATCGATCTGCACGATGCGCAGGTTGTGCCGGCGCGCCGTGGCGTAGAGCGGGTCGGCGCGCCACAGGCTGCTCAGCGTCACCACGGCGGCGGCATCCTTGAACACCGCAGGGTTCAGCCGCGCCAGCGCATCGGCCTGGCTTTCCATCGGCACGGCCTCATCGGGCGGCAGCCTCAGCACCTCAAGCGCCGTGCCCTCGCTCAGCGCGGCGGTGATTGCATACAGCGCCGGCAATGCCACCAGCACCTGTTGCCGGCCGGCTTCGGCGGCCACGGCCACGCCGCTGCACACGCCGCTGCACACGCCGCTGCTCACCAGCAGGGCCAGCATCACCAGGTAACGCTGGCAGGGCCTGTACAGGCGATTGACGATCATAGGCTGGCACCTCGGAAGCGCGCCGCGCTGGCACGGATGAGTGTGGTAAGGGCGAATACGAGGGCGGCGACGATCACGATGGCGCCGCCGGTAGGCACCGGAATGAAGAACTGCATGGGCGCCAGGATGCCGACCACGCAGGAGAAGGTGGCAATGAGCACCGCACGCGTTACCAGTTGCGGCAACGAGCGGCTGATGTTGCGCGCGGCCGCCGCCGGGATCAGCAACAAGGCCTCCACCAGCACCGCGCCGATGATCTTCAGGCACGCCACCGTGACCAGCGTCACGAACACCACGAACAGGTATTCCAGGGTGCGCACCCGCACCCCGCGTGCATGGGCAAGGCTGGGGTTGAGGCTGGCCATCAGCATGCCGTTGTACAGCGGCAGCCCCAGCGCTGCGCACAGGCCGGTGACCACCAGCAGCACGTTCATGTCGGTGTGGTCCACCGCCAGGATCGAACCGAACAGCACCCCCTCCATCACATGGGTGTTGATCCTGGCCGAGACGAACAACAGCAGCGACGCCCCCACCGCCAGCGAGATCGACAGGAACACCCCGATCAGCGTGTCGTTGGCCAGCGTCGTGCGGTGCTGGGTGTACTTGAGCGTCAGCGCGAACAGCACGCAGAAGCCGAACATCGAAAAGTACGGTGAGGTGTAGGACTCGCCCAGCAACACGCCGATGGCCACCCCGGTCATGGCGGCGTTGCCCACCGACTGGCTGAAGAACGCCATGCGCTTGATCATCACCATCGAGCCGAGGGTGCCCAGCAGCGGGCCGATCAGCAGCGCGCAGAGCAGCGCGTTGATGACGAACTCGTATTCGAACGGCTGCGGCAGCACGTGGCTGGCCGCCAGGGCCTGCAGGTGATCGCGGACCCAATCGTAGAAGCTGTTCATGCCGTGGCCTCCAGCGGTTGGGTGACCTGATCGGGGGCACCGTGGTACAGCACGCGCTGGTTGATCACGGTCACGGCGCTGGCCACGCGCTTGACCTGTTCCAGGTCGTGGTTGATCCACAGCACCGTGACGCCCTCGGCGTTGAGCTCGGCCACCAGTTGCTCCACCAGCCGCACGCCCGGCTCATCGATGCCGGCAGTGGGTTCGTCGAGGATCAGCAGGCGCGGCGCCGGGCTGATCGCCTGAGCCAGCAGCACACGCTGGCGCTGGCCGCCGGAGAGGCTGCCGAACGGTTTGGGCCCGGCGCCGGCCATGCCGGTGCGCGCCAGTGCCTGGGCATTGGCGGCCTTGCTGGCCCGGTTGGCGCCCAGGAACGCCGGCTTGCGCTGGGTGAGCAGGGCCATCAGGTCGTTCACCGTCATCGGCAGGTTGCGGTCGAAATCCGGCAACTGCGGCACGTAACCCACCGGCCCTGTGGCCGGGCCCTCCAGGCGAATGCTGCCGCGGTGCGGCATCTGCCCCAGCAGCGCACGCACCAGTGAGGTCTTGCCGCCGCCGTTGGGGCCGACCAGGCAGTGCAGCGCACCGGCCTGCACGGTGAAACTGACCTGGTCGAGCACGGCGGTGCCGCCCAGTTGCAGCGATACGTTTTCGAAGACGACGGCCGGGCCTTGCATCGGTTGGGCGGCGTTCATTGCTGGGTGTACTCCACGGCCTCGGCCAGGGTTTCGAGGTTTTCACGCATGGCCACCTCGAACTCATCGGCGCTGTAGGTATCACCGGTGATGTGCGAGAGCGTGAACACCTTCACCCCGGTGGCGTCTTCGATGGGCTTGGCCAGGCCCAGCGAGAAGTTCTTCTCGGCGAACAGCACGCGCACGTTGGCTTTCTTGATCGCCTCGATGGTGTTGGCCAGCTGCCGTGCGGTGGGCGCCACGCCATGGCGCGGCTCGATGATGGTGCTCACGAACAGGCCGAACTCCTGCATCAGGTAGTCGTAGCCGGCGTGGGTGGTAGCGCATCGGAACTTGGTCAGGTCCAGCGAGGCGAAGCGGGTCATGAACTCGGCGCGCAGGGCGCGAATGCGCGCCGCATAGGCCAGGGCGTTCTGCCGGTAGGCGGCGGCGTTGGGTGGGTCCAGCTCACCCAGGCGGCGGGCGATCTCGAACACCTGCTGGATCGCGGCGGTGGTGGACACGAACGTGTGCGGGTTGACCACCTTGGCGCCGTCCTGGTCGGCACTGATGGGGATCAGCGCTACCGAAGCGTTGGCGTAGATCAGCGGCAGGCTCTCGGTGCGGCCGGCGGCCTTGACGATCTGGAAGGCCCACTCGTCGTGGCCGATGCCGTTGACCACCAGCACGTCGATGTTCATCGCCCGGGTGATGTCGTCGGGTTGCGGCTGGTAGTTGTGCGGGTTGGCGCCGGCCGGGATCAGCGGCACCACCTCGGCACGGTCGCCGACGATGTTGGCCACAAAGCTGTAGTAAGGGTGCAAGGTAACCCCGACCCTGAGCTTCTTGCCCGCCTCGGGTGCCGGCCCGGCGAGCGCGATCAACGGAATCAACAGTAACAGCGCCAGGCACAGGCGCCAGGAAAAGCGAGGGTGTTTCGCAGGGGCGTTCATGGTTGTTTTCCTTTTACGCGCTCGACTTCGCTGGCGCCGTCGTAGGGGATGACCTGGCGCCAGCCTTCGCCGACCAGCGACTCGGGCTTGACGATGTGGGGGTAGGGGGCATTGGCGTCGCGGTGTACCCAGATGGTGGCCTGGTTGGCCCACATCACCCCGGCATGGGCATGGCCGATCACCAGCAGGTAGGCGCTCTGGCCGGGCATCTGCCCACCCGAGCCGTAGTACACCGCCGCACCCTGGCCGAGGGTGGCCTTGGCCACGCTGTTGGCTGAGGCATCGCTGCCGGGCGCGGTGCCGTCCGGCAGCGTGTGCGCCTGGTGGGTGCCGGGCAGGATCAGCTCCCAGTGCACCTGGCCGTTGGCCTTCCAGAAGGTGTCGCGGTAGAACGGCGGCAGCAGCATCTTTTGCGCCTGCTCCATCGTCACCCAGCCGCCGGTGTCGTTGTTGTTCCAGATGATCTCCTCACCCGCCGGCAGCAGGGCGCCGTGGATGGCCTGGTCAACCTTGCCGAGCCCGTCGAAGGAACGCACCTGCCAGCTCAACGGCTCGGGCGGGCCGGGGTGCTCGGGCCGCAGCAGCAGGTAGCCGGCCAGCGCCGCGATCACCGCCAGGGTGGCCAGCAGCAGCCCCAGCGATTCCCAGCCGCCCGAGGCCGGCGCAACCACCCTGGCAGCGCCCTGGCCCTGAGTGCGAAGCGAGGCGCTGGCCATCAGAGGAACGCGATCCAGCGGCCCAGGAACACGATGCTCGCCCACAGCACCAGCGAACCGAACCCGGCCATGCGTGCCTGGATAGGGGGCGGCAAGGTGGTGTCCCACTCGGCGATACGGCGGAACGCACCGAGGTGGAAGACGGCCATGTTCAGGCCTGCCAGCACCAGCACGCCCATCTTGCAGAGGAAGGCAGTGTTCTGCGCGTAGGTGGTGGCATTGGCTGAGAACATCAGCGAGCCGGTGATAACGCACAACAGAAACGCCACCCAGGTGAAGGGCAGCAGGTCTTTGATCAGCCGCAGCGCCCCGCGCCGGTGCGCCGCCAGGCCCAGCAGGCGCAGGTCGACGATGGCGATGGTGCCGTAGACGACAGCGATGCCGATCACATGCACCGATTCAAGCGTAGGGAAGGCCGCGCCCGATTCGCGGATGAACGTGGCGAAACGGGTGTCCTGAAGCGCTTGCAGCAAGGGTTGGATATCCATGGCAAATACCTGAAAGCGTTTGATGGGGAAGGCTCAGATCGTGTAGGCGATCCAGCGGCCGCAGAAGATCACCACGCACCACAGGCCGATCGACAGCCAGGCTGCGGCCTTGCCCAGGCCCGGCTCTTCGTCCGCCGGCCCGGCCAGGGCCGGGCGCAACAGCGGGCGCCGCAGCAGGCGGGTAATGGCGAAGGCGCACACCACCAGGCCCATCTTTATCCAGAAGGTCGAGTTCTTGAGCACCCGGTCAGGCTCGGCGATCACCAGCACCAGGCCGGTCAGCAGCAGCACGAGCAGGGCGTTGCGCATCCACGGGTAATAGCGGCGCACCACGCTGCGCAGCGGCTCGTCGGAGGCGAACAGCCCGGCCAGGCGCAGGTCGGACACCAGCGCCGAGCCGAACAGCACGGTGATGGCGATGATGTGAACGCTCTGCACCGTCGGGATGACCCAGAGCACATCGCGAATGGCGGTGCTCATCGGTGTTGCGTAAATCCAGGAAATGATCTCTGACGCGGACATGCGTAATGCTCCCGAATGCGGTTAGAAGTCTTTTGGCGTGGCCACCGGGTGCAGCCGCGCGGCGTCTTCCGGTAACAGGTAGCCCTGCTCGACCGAAACCGCCCTGGCGGCTTCGAACTGCTGCTGGTAGTGGTCGAAATCGCCGTAGCGCTGGCGCAGCGCTTCGCGCGAGTAGGGCAGCTTGGTGTCGTACACCAGGCCGCAACCGGTCTCCTGGTCGGTCAGGTAGCTGGCACTGGGCACCTGCACCCACGGCGGGCGCACACCGCCTACGAGGTTACCGTCGGCGGGGTCGCGCACCGGCTGCCTGCCCTGGCGCTCAAGGCGCGGCGCGCGCGGCATCGGCTTGCCGTCGCGCACCCAGCGGTCCATGCCGTCGAGCAGCGCCGCCACCACCATTTGCACCGGCTCGTCGTAGAGCGTCTGGCAGCGCGGGTCATCGCCTTTGCCCACGTCGGCGGCAAAGTGCTCGGTGTGCTCGGTGCCAAGGTCGGCCAGGCGCAGGTGCGGCATGCCGGTGACTTCGTAGTAGCGCTGTTGCGGCTGGTCGGTATCGGCCGGCAATGCGATGCCTTCGAGGATGTCGTGCATCGCCTCGGACTGGCTGAACACCGTCACGAACGGCACGTTGTCGGGCATGTGCCGAGGCACCCGCAGCACCTCGCCGCCCACCTCGCCGTAGGCCATGCGGCCGGTCATGTAGGCGTCGATCAGCGGCGAGCCGTCGGGCATGCGCCACTGCTGGTGGCGGCCCTGGTCGAGGTAGTCCATCCACACCTGGGCGGTCACCGCCCAGCTGTCGACGTATACCCGCTTGACCGCAAGGCCTGCCATTGGTCCCTGTTGCGCCGGGGTCTTGAGCAGCAGCGCCAGCTGCGCGCCGATGCCCTGGGACTGCGGCACGAAGGGGTCCGGGCCATCGCCGCGGGTGAAACGCTCAGGGTCGTAGTAGCTGCCCAGCGGTGCGTAGCGGGCGTAGTCGAAGCGGCGCATGAACTCGAAGTTCACGATCTTGCCGTACTGGGCGATCTGGTCGGCTTCTTCTTGCGGGGTGGGCGAGATGAACTTGGGGTCCACCTTCGGCTGGTTCATGTTCAGCGTGTAGCCCACGTAGGCATAGCCGTGGCTGAGCAGGTAATCGCGGGTGAGGATCCAGCCGGCAGCGCGCTCGCCGAACCAGCTGAACGGCTCGATCACCACCGTGCCGTTGAAGCGCGCAGGGTCTGCCGGGCGGCGCACCAGAATGCGCGTGGTGTAAGGGGCGTCCAGCAGGTTCTGGCCCGAGGCGTTGATGGCCGGCGCCACCCCTTGCAGGTAGAACTCCTGCTCTACGTAGCCGTAGTGGGCCAGGTCGCTGTACTCGGTGCCCTGGCGCAGCGCCGACGACAGCGGCAACTGGCCTGACGCGGGCACGGCCACGGCCGTGGGCATGCGCGGTACCTGCGGGGCGGCATGCAGCGGCAGGGCCGAGCACAGCAGCGCGAAGTACAGCGTCGGGCGCAAAACGCCTTTTCTTGTTGTTGTAAGGCTTGGCATCCGATCACCTTCATGGGTTCGCAGTTACAGGTACGTCACTCGTGGCTGAGGCTCGCCTTGCCCTCGCTGTCGATCACGATCTGGTTGTTCTCGCAGACGTATTCCTGGATGGCGTAGTTGGAGCGTTTGTAGTCGAAGGTGAAGCGATAGGGCTTCTCCAGCACCACCGGGTCTTCGATCACCACCTGGTCTTCGAGGTGGTCCGGGCCTTTGAGGCGGATACGTTCGGTGATCTTCATCTGCTCGCTGTGGGGGGCGTCGTAGAAGGCCACGTCGGTGCGCACCCGCTGGGTTTCCACTACCAGCGTGTCGCCTTCCCAGTGGCCGCGGGAGTGGCCCTGGTAGGCCGGGTTGAGCTTGTTCAGCGGCGGCATCGGCTGGTCGAGGATGATCCGCCGCACCTGCTGCAGGTATTCGCCCAGCACCACGACCTGCTTGTCGTCATGGATGATCTGCAGCGGGAACAGGCCGGCCATCAAGGTCGGCATGCCCTCGGGCAGGCAGCGTGAGCTGGTGGTGGCGATGGGGGTGCCGGCTTCGTTGGCGGCGGCTTCCTTTTTCTTCAGCGCGGCGAACTGCTCGGCGTAGGGCGCCTTCAGCGGCATCGGCCCGCCGGGGAACACCGGGTCGTCGGGGTTCTCGCCGAACCAGTCGTCCGGGGTGCGTTCCCAGGTGCCGCTGATGTCGGGGCGAGCGGCAGCGCTGTGCTTGTCGCTGGGCGCCTTCGGCGCGGTGGCGGCGCTGGCTGACGAGGCAGCGGCGGCCAGGGCCACGCCCAGGCACAACGCTGCCGTACTCAAGGTGCGGATCGGTTTCATGGATACGTCTCCAGGCTGCGGGCGGTTCAGTGGCGCATGGTGCGTTGGTAAAAGCGGGCAGGCGGTGTGGCTCAACCGCCGCCGGTCAGCACCACATCACCCATCTTGATCTCCACCAGCAGCCCGCCGGGGTCACCGTTCTTCAGCGGCTTGTAGGAGACCTCGGCCTCGGCGCCTTCCTTGATCGAATCGGCGGTCCAGCCGGCGCGTTGCAGTGCGTTGACGCTGCCGGTCTCGATCTTGTAGCGCTGCTCGGGTGGGCCGGGGCTGTCGATGTAGATCGTCACGTGCGGGTTGGTCCAGGCGTAGCGCTGCACAGTGCCTTTGATGGTCAGCGTCTGGGTCTGGTCGAACAGAGCGAAGGAGTGGTGCGCCGATGCGGCGAGGGGGAGCGTGGTGCAGGCCGCAACGGCGAGCCAGCCAAGGCCTCGACGCACTGCATGGCGGGAAGACGGAAGGGTCATTACGGTGGCCTCGGTGTTCTTATGCGTTCTTATGGCCAAAGCATACGGGCAAGGCTGTTGTGGGGCGGTAGCCCGAAATGGCAATGGTTGATGTGCCAGATCGTGCGCCTGAATGAACAAAAACAGTGCGCGAAAACCCCTGCCACCGTTGCTGATTTGGGTTAGCGCATCGCTTGGCTGTGCCGGAACACTCCAGGCTGGCTCGATAACTATAAAAACAGGAGAAAACCCATGCGCAGCCCCCGCCACATCCCTTTGCTTTCGTTGGCCGCTCTGTGCTCGCTGGCATCGCAGGCACCGGCCTACACGCTCTACAGCGAGGGTGAAGGCAGCACCGTGTTCAACGCCGACCTCTGGGCCGGCTATGGCGCGTTCGGCACCCAGCAGAACTACATCGTCAGCCCCGACGCGCCCGCCGGCAAAATGCGCTGGCAGGAGGGCTTCGCCAAATATGGCTTCAGCGGGCACACCGACAAGCTTGGCGCAGGCTCGGTCTACGGCGCTTTCAACCTGATCAGCACCGGCACCTGGGGCGACGGCGATGCTGGCGGCATCACCACGGGCGACGAGCGCAGAACCTCGGTGGAGGATGCGTTCCTCGGCTGGAAGTCCGGCGACCTGTTCCCGGCGCTGGGCCAGGACGGGGTGGACTTTTCCATGGGCCGGCAACTGGTGACGGTGGGCGAGGGCTTTCTGGTCACCGACGACGGCTTCAACCCCGGCAAAGGCTTCAACCCCGCCGAAGGCATGCCCGCAGGCCATTTCGACCGTGGCGGCGCGTTCTACCTCGGCCAGCGGCTGGCGTTCGGCAACACCGCGGTGTTGAAGCTGGGCGGCAGCGACGGGCTGCACGGCAGTGTGCTGTGGCTTAAATCCGGCAACCCGGGGCAATCCAAGACCGAGGTGGCCGGCGGCACCCTGGACTACACCACCGCCTACGGCACGGTCGGGGCTACCTACCTGCACGGGCTGGACGTCGACAAACGCTACGCCTTCGCCGATCGCCTCGAACGCAAGGGCATGAACGTCTACAGCCTGCGCGGGCAAGGCAACGCCGGCATCGAGAACGCCGACTTCGCCATCGAGTTCGCCCGCCAGGAAAAGTCTTCAGGTTCGCAGCGCGCCATGTACTTCGATGCCGGCTACACCTTCACCGACGTCGCCTGGCAGCCCACCGTCAGCTACCGCTATTCGCGCTATTCCGAAGGCTGGGACTTCCTCTTCCAGGGCGGCTTTCGCAAGCGTTTCCAGGGTGAAGTGGCGGCCAACTACGCAGGCTCGGTGACCTCCAACATGTCCATCAATGACGTGCTGTTCTCGGTCAAGCCCACCGAAACCCTGACCCTCAACGCCATGGCCTTCGACTACCACCAGATGTCGCGGCGCAGCGAGCTGGACGTGAGCGCCCGTGAGGTGGACCTGTTTCTGGATTGGGCGGTGACCGACAACATCACGCTTTCGCCGCTGCTGGGCTTCTACAAGCCGGACAAGTGGCAGGGCAATGGTGGCCTGCAAAGCAACAATGCCTCGACCAACACGTACTTCCAATTCATCGTGTGGGCGACTTACTGAGGCGATCACAAAGACGGGGCGAGGGCGCAAGGCCCTCGCCGCCGGGAGAAGGGATTCAGAGCATGCGACGCAGTACGTCGTTGCGGGGATCGCGATCATCGAACCGGTGCTTCAGCGCACCGACCACGTGCAGCACCACCAGCGCCAGCAGGGTATAGGCCAGGGTCTTGTGCAGCCACTGGAACACCACGAACCAGTCATCGTTCTTGGGCAGCAGCTCAGGCAGGTTCACGCCGAAGAAGAACACCCCGTCGCTCATGGTGTAGGTGCTGGACATCGAATAGCCCATCAACGGCACGATCACCGCCAGGGCGTACATCGCCCGCTGAATCCAGCGCGACAGAAAGCGTTCGTAGGGGGCGAGGGTGAGTGGGGGCACCGGCAACTGCGGGGTTTTCATGCGCAGGATGATCTGCGTGATCACCACCAGGAAGGTCAGCACGCCGAAGCATTTGTGCCAGGGGTAATACAGCTCGTACTTGCTCGGGACTTCGTCAGCCATGCCGGTCATGTGCCAGCCTGCCCAGAGCAGGCCAAGAATGAGTACGGCGCGCACCCAGTGTAAAACGCGTAGGGATGTCGGGTAGCGATCTGTTTGTTTTTGGTCAATCGAGTTCATCTTTGGCTCTCCACTGATCTTATATGCCGCTTTCGAGATACACCGGGTTCCACCTCAGGGCACGGTCCCGAAGGTGGATGGGGTGACAGTTTCAACTTCAGCCAGGTAGCAATACGGTGATGACCTTCTCTTCGGTATAGGCCACCGCGCCACTGATCCCGCCTTCACGGCCGATGCCGCTGGTCTTGATCCCGCCCAGGGCAGGTTCGCATCCAGCGGGCTCCAGCAATTCACGCCCACAGCCCCGGCCTTGACCGCAGCGGCGACACGATGCGCTCGAACCAGGTCGGTTGTCCACACCGTAGCGGCAAGGCCGTAGGCCGAGTCGTTGGCCAGGGCGATGGCCTCTGCCTCGGTATCGAAAGCGATAATGGTGCCAACCGGGCCGAAAATCTCGTCGCGAGCGATAGCCATGTCGTTTCTGGCATTGGCAAAGATCGTCGGGCGCACGAACCAGCCTTGTTCGGGATTGGAAACGCCCCCGGCCAACAGCGTGGCGCCCTGGTCGATGCCCAATTGCACGTAACGGTTCACGCGCTCGAACTGCGCCTTCTTGGCCACCGGGCCCATCTGCACATCGGCCTCGCGCGGGTCGCCCACGTTGATGGCATTGGCCGCATCCGCCAGCGCTGCGGCGAAGCGTTCGGCAATGCCGCGCTGCACCAGGATGCGCGAGCCCGAGGCGCAGATTTGCCCCTGGTTGACGAACAGGCCCAAGGCGCAGCCGCGCAAGGCATCGTCGAAAGAAGCGTCGTCGAAGACGATCTGCGGGCTCTTGCCGCCCAGCTCCAGTGCTACACGCTTGAACAGCACGCCAGCGGTGCGCTGGATCTCGCGGCCCGCCTCGGGGCTGCCGGTGAAGCTGATCTTGGCCACGTCCGGGTGCTCGCACAGCGCGCGGCCCACTTCAGCGCCGTAGCCGGTGACCACGTTGATCACGCCATCGGGAAAGCCCGCTTCCTTGGCCAGCGCCGCCAGGTGCAGCGCCGACTGCGGGGTTTCTTCCGAGGGCTTGATCACCACGGTGCAGCCGGCCGCGAGCAGGGCAGCCAGCTTCCACACGGTAATCATCAGTGGTGAATTCCACGGCACGATGGCCCCGACCACGCCGATCGGTTCACGCACGGTGTACGAGAGGGTCTTGCTGCCGAAATAGCCACCGGTGGGGATGGTCCGGCCTTCGAGCTGGTTGGCCCAGCCCGAGGAAGCACGCAAGTTGGCCAGGACGTTGGGCAGGTCCATGCGCCGTGGCTCCATCGGCGAGCGGCCGATGGCGTTGGCGTCCATGTCGGCGAGCTGTTCGGCATCACGCTCCACCAGGTCGGCCAGCCTGAGCAACAACTGCCCGCGCTGGGCGCCGGTGAGTTGGCTCCAGGGGCCACCTTCGAGTTGGTCGTGCGCGGCTTTAACGGCGCGGTTGACGTCCTGCGCGGTGCCGCGTGCGCAGCTGCCGTAGGTTTTTTCATCGACGGGGCTGATCAGGTCGATACGGCGGCCGTCGGAGGCTTCGGCGCTGGCGCCGGCGATGAAGTGATTCAGGTGCTCGGTCATGTAGGGCTCCGCAGGGTATGGAAAGTATGTCGGGCAGGCGGCTCAGGCCTTTAGCGTCGCCAGGGCATCGCCGAAGATGTCCAGGGCCTTGAAGAACAGCGAACGCGAGATCGTGAGCGACGGCATCACGCGCATCACGTTGCCGTAGCGGCCGCAGGGGATCATCAGCACACCGTGGCTGACCAGGTAGCCCATCAGCTGGCCGATCTTTTCGCCCGGCAACGGTGCCTTGGTGACCGGGTCCTCCACCAGTTCGATGCCGATCATCAGGCCGCGGCCGCGCACTTCGCCCACCAGCGGGCTGTTGAAGCTGCGGATGCGCGCCTGGGCTTCCTCGCCCAAGGCGTGGGCGCGGTTGAGCAGGTCCAGTTCAGGGTCTTGCAGCAGGCTGATGTTGGTCAGCGCCACGGCGGATGAGAGCGAGTTGGCGGCGAAGGTGTTGGGCATCGAACCGTCGGGTATTTTCGCCGCCAGGTCCGAGCGCATGATCAGCCCGGCCATCGGCAGGTCGCTGCCGATGCCCTTGCCGAAGGTCAGCATGTCGGGCTTCACGCCGGTGTGCTCCACAGCCCACATCTTGCCGGTGCGGCCCGCGCCGGACTGCACTTCGTCGACGATCAGCAGGGCGCCACTACGGTCGCAGGCCTTGCGCAGCAGTTGCAGGAATTCAGGCGAGGGCGGCACGTAGCCGCCTTCACCCTGCACCGGCTCGACGATCACCGCCGCCACGTCGTCGGCAGCGGTGTAGGGAGTGTTGAGCAGGTAGTCGACGTATTCGCCCGCGATCTGTTCGGCGCTCTTGTGGGTGGTGTCGAACGGGAAGCGGTAGGCGTAGGGGTAGGGCGCGTGGATCACCCCGCCCATCTGTGGGCCGTAGCCTTTGCGGTAGGCGGTGCCGGTGGTGAGCGCGCCGGAGGCACTCCACACGCCGTGGTAGCCGCCATGGAAAGCGATGATCTGATGCCTGCCGGTGACGCGCCGGGCGAATTTCACTGCGGCCTCCAGCGCGTCGCTGCCGCTCTGGGTGAAGAAGGTCACGCAGTCGCCGCGCAGCCCGTCCGGCGCGATTTCGGACATCTTGGCGGCCAATTCCGTGCGCCGGGTGCTGTTGATTTCGAGCGCGTGCATCAGCACTTCGGATTGTTGGCGTATGGCTTGCACCACCTTCGGGTGGCAACGGCCGACGCTGCTCACGCCTACGCCTGCGGAAAGGTCGATGTAGGTGTTGCCGTCGACGTCCCTGAAGGTTGCGCCGAAGGCGCTGTCCATCGCCACCGGCATGCGCCCGCCACCGCGAGCCATGGACTCGGTCCGCGCCGACAGCGCCAGCGCTTCGGCGGTGCGAGGGCCAGGCACGTCGCCGCTGACCATTTTCGGTGCATCGGCGAAGTGCAGCGCTTCAAATTGGGACTCACTCATGACGACCTCATCGGGTATCGATTGTTGTGGCCCGATCATGGGCACAGCGCGCAGCCGGCCGTTAACCCGAATCGGCACGTTGAGTGGGTCCGGGGCTTTGAAATCAGTGCATTGACAATCCCGAAGGGTGCGAACATTATTCTCTCCATGTGAGACTCGTGCAAAAAAAGGCATCCGAAGAAAGTACCCTTCAACCAAGGCCTCCGAACTCATGACCAGCCCAACGATCAGCCATTTCCATGACGTCCATGCTCACGCTGCCACCGTGCTGCAGTGGAACCAGGCTTACAACCAGCTCACCGCTGGCTCCACGGAAAGCTCGCTCATGCAGATGGCGACGCCGGGGTGCCACTTGTTTGTCGAGCAGATCAACCAGCGCGTGGTGCAGCACGGCGTGGCGCCGAAGGGCAAGATGTGTTTCGCGGTGCCGATCACCGTGCCTGGCGCGGTGAGGATGCAGGGGCGGGAAGCCGATGACAGCAGCCTGTTCTTTTTGCAGGGTGGGGAAGAATTCATGTTCCACATGCCCAAGGGCATGAAGCTGTTGTCGATCACCTTCGAGCAGGAGCTGTTCGAGCGCACACTGGCGCAAACCGCCTCGCCCAGGGCCTTGCGTCAGTTGTTGCGCCAGCCCGTGATTCGCGTTGCGCCGCAGCGCCTGGCGTTGGCGCGGGAGCGTTTGCTGGGGGTGTTTTCACAGGCACTGGAGGGCGAGGGGCTCAGCGGTGCCGAAGCGCTGGCGCACGATTGCGCGCTGGAGCAGGCGATGCTCGGCGAGCTGCTGCATTTGATGACCGACCCCGGGTGCGACAAGGCCCAGCGCAACCCCAGCTCCACGCGCAGCTTCATCGTCGAGAAATGCCACCGCCTGGCAACCACCGAGAAGAGCCACGCGCCGAGTGTGGTCGAGCTGTGCGAGCGCTTGAACGTGAGCCGGCGCACGGTGCAGAACAGCTTCCAGGCCGTGGCTGAAACCACGCCCCTGAACTACATGCGCTGCGTGCGGCTCAACGGCGTGCGCCGCGCGCTGATGTCTACCCGGGCTGCCCAGCTGTCGGTAGGGGATGCGGCCGGCCAGTGGGGGTTCTATCACCTGAGCCACTTCGCCGCCGAATACCACGAATTGTTCGCCGAGCTACCGTCGCACACCCCACGCGCCACGCTCGCGAGCGCCGCTTTGGCCTGAGCGTCGCCCGTTACCCGTCGCCCGGCAAGCCGGCCTCCCACGGGGTAAGAAGTGCGCCGCTCTTGCTCCCGGTGGGAGGGCGGCTTGCCGCGCGACGGTGTCCAACAAAAGGGGCGCAGATCAATCTACAAGCCGACGCTGGCCGCCGCCACCTGCCCGGTAGCCCTTGCCCTGGGCGCCGGCGCCTTGCCGCGCCGCTGCAACCGCTCGCCGATGCGCCGGGCGGTGTCGACGATCCGCTCGGTGACCGCTTCCTGGCGCAGCAGCTGAAAGTTGGCGCTGGTGCCCACCGCCGCCACACTCCCGAGAATCTCTTCCCCCACCCCGCTGAACACCGGCGCTGCGATACCCGTCAGCCCCAGGTTGAGTTCGTCATGGGTCACGCAAAAGCCATCCTTGCGAATCTTGCGGGCGGCTTTGGAAAAACTGTCCCAGTCATGAAGGCGGCCCGGGTCGACCGCCAGGTGCTCCTCGTACAAACGCTGCAAGCGCCGGTTCTTCTGATAGGCCACCAGCACCTTCGACTGCGCCCCGCGAAAGAACGGCAACGGCTGCCCGCGGCCGAAGGCGAACTGGTAGGTGTCGGTGGGCTCGGCGATGTAGGTGTTGATCATCCGGCTGTCGTAGAAAACGCTGGCGAACACGGCCAGCCCCGTTTCGTTCGACAGCTCATGCATCAGCTCGCGCCCGGCCACCAGGATCGGGTCGTACAGCCGCATCATCCAGTCCAGCTCGATGATGCGCGGCCCCAGGCTGTAACTCCCGGCATCCACCCGCACCAGTAACCCCGCCTCGCACAGGTCCTTCACGTAGCGGTACACCGTGGCCCGTGAAAGCCCCATGCGTGTGGCGATGGAATCTGGGTCGACTTTCAGCGCGGTGGGCCCGAACAGGTCCAGCACGCTCAGCATCTTGCTCAGGCTACTCATGTTGCTCCTGGGATTGGGCGTGGGCTGGGCAGTGGGCCAGGCCCACGTCTGCAAGGGGCAAAGGATAGGGGATATGCCTTGAGAAAAACAGAAGGGTGCGGCCATTTGAAGCATTTTAAAAACTCTTAAATCTCAAAATATGAGTAAATTGCAAAAATAAATGTTGTTTGAGTGATTTTTCTATGTGATAAATCTCCCCATCTGAAGCGGCCGAACTCCGAGGGGTATAAAAATGAATGGCGCGCAATTACTGGTGAAAGCAGCGGTGGCCAGCGGTATCGAATACTGCTTCGCCAATCCGGGAACCACTGAAATCCCGCTGGTGGCGGCATTGGCCAGCGAGCCAGGGCTCAAGCCGGTGTTGTCGTTGTTCGAAGGAGTGTGCACAGGCGCCGCCGACGGCTACGGCCGTATCACCGGGCGCCCGGCCATGACCCTGACCCACCTGGGCCCAGGCTTTGCCAACGGCATCGCCAACCTGCACAACGCTCGCCGGGCCAACACGCCCATCGTCAACGTGATCGGCGACCACGCCTCCTGGCACGTGAACTACGACCCGCCCCTGGCCAGCGACATCACCGCCCTGGCTGGCGCCGTGTCGAGCTGGGTGCGCACCTCCAGGTCCACCGACGGCCTGGGCGAAGACGTACAAGCCGCCGTGCGTTCGGCCTGGCAGCCTTCGGGCCGCATCGCCAGCCTGATCCTGCCGATGGACCTGCAAGCCCGTGAAGTCACCGGCACCCCGCGCTTCAGCCCGCTGGCAGCGCCGGTTCGGCGCTTTGCCGGCGACCAGGTCGAGCAGGTGGCGTCTGCCCTGCGCGCCGGCCGCAAGCTGGTGTTCATCGTCGGTGACGAAGGCCTGAGCGAAGCCGGCCTGCAAGCGGCGGGGCGCCTGGCGCAACTGCCGGGGGTCAAACTGTTCGCCGAAACCTTCCCGCGCCTGAGCCTGCGTGGCGGCGGCCTGCCAGACCTGGACCGCCTGCCGTACTTCCCGGAAGTGGCCATCGGCATCCTCGACCAGTACGACGCCGTGGTGTGTGCCGGCGTGCCCGAACCGATCAGCTACTTCGGCTACGAAGGCATCCCCTCGCGCCTGGCTGAAACCGACCGCCTGCTGCAACTGGCAGGTGTCGGTGAGGACGTCAGCGGTGCCCTCGCGGCGCTCGCCGAAGCACTCCAGGCGCCGGCCTGCCCACCCGCGCCGATCGGCGTGGAACTGCCCGATGCCAACGAAGCCCTGTCGCCGCAATCGGTCGGGCGTGTGCTGGCTGCGGCCTTGCCACGCGACAGCATCGTCTCGGTCGAGGGCGGCACCTGCGGCTACCCGTTCTTCACCGCCTCCGCACGCGCCGAACGGCACCGGGTGATGACCAACACCGGCGGCGCCATCGGCCAGGGGATACCGGTCGGTTTCGGCGCGGCCCTGGCCGAGCGCGGCACGCCGGTGTTCTGCCTGCAATCGGACGGCAGCGCCCAATACACCATCCAGACCCTCTGGAGCATCGCCCGCGAACAACTGCCGGTGGTGATCCTGATCGCCGCCAACCACCGCTACGCGATTCTGCAGAACGAACTGCGCCGCTTCGGCGTGACCGAGTTCGGCCCGCAGGCCCTGAGCCTGACCGAACTGGACCGCCCGCGCGTGGACTGGAAAGCCCTGGCCAAAGGCTACGGCGTGCCGGCCACCACCGTGCACAGCAACGGTGACCTGCACCGCGCGCTGGCCGACGCCAAAGCATCGAACGGCCCCTTCCTGATCGAAATGGCCCTCTGAGGACAAGCACATGAGCACACTGCAACTTCTGCCCGAAGTCCGGGCGTTTCTCAGCCAGCCGGGCAAGCTGTTCATCGGCGGCAGCTGGCAGGCCGCCCGCGACGGCGGCGACTGCCCGGTGGAGAACCCGGCGGACCTTTCCATCGTCAACACCGTGGCCCGCGCCGGCGAAGCGGACGTCAACGATGCCGTAGCAGCGGCCAAGGCCGCCTTCGAAGGGCCATGGCGCCAATGCTCGGCTGTGCGCCGCAGCCTGCTGATGCTGCGCCTGGCCGAGCTGCTGGAGCAGCACAACGAAGAGCTGGCGCAGCTGATCACCCTCGAAAACGGCAAGCCCATCGCCAACGCACGGGGCGAGGCGGCCAGCGCCGCCAACATCATCCGCTACTTCGCCGGCTGGCCGACCAAGATCGAAGGCAGCACCGTGCCGGTGTCGCCGGCCAGCGGCAACCCGATGCTCAACTACACCCTGCGTGAACCGGTGGGCGTGTGCGCCCTGATCGTGCCGTGGAACTTCCCGCTGACCATGTGCGTGTGGAAGCTTGGCCCAGTGCTGGCGACCGGTTGCACGGCGATTCTCAAGCCCGCCGAGCAGACCCCGCTGGTCGCCATTCGCCTGGTGCAGTTGGTCGAAGCGGCAGGCTTCCCGGCCGGCGTGGTCAACCTGCTCACCGGCCAGGGCTCGCGCATCGGCTCGCCACTGGCGCGGCACCCGGACGTCGACAAGATCGCCTTCACCGGCTCAACCGAAGTGGGCCGCCTGATCGCCCAGGACGCCACCGGCAACATGAAGAAGGTGTCGCTCGAGCTGGGCGGCAAGTCGCCGAACATCATCCTGCCCGACGCCGACATCAAGCGCGCTGCCAAGGGCGCGGCCGACGGCATCTTCTACAACCAGGGCCAGGTCTGCACCGCCGGCTCGCGCCTGTACGTTCACGAGTCGGTGCTGGAGCCGGTGCTCGATGAACTGAGCCGCCATGCCCGTTCCCACGTGATCGGCCCGGGCCTGGACCCGGCCACCACCCTCGGCCCGGTGGTTTCGCTGCGCCAGCTCAACACCGTGCAGGGTTACCTGCGCCGCGGCGTGGAAGAGGGCGCCGAGCTGATCTGCGGCGGCCAGCGCCCCGAGCACCTTGAGCAAGGCCACTTCATCGAGCCCAGCGTGTTCCTCGATCGCCAGGAGCGTGCCTGCGTGGCCCGCGAGGAAATCTTCGGCCCGGTGCTGACTGTGATGAGCTGGTCGGAGCCCGAAGAACTGGTGGCCCGCGCCAACGACTCGCCTTACGGCCTGGCCGCAGGCCTGTGGACCAACGACCTGCGCGCTGCGCACCGCCTGGCCGCGCAACTCAAGGCCGGCTCGGTCTGGATCAACTGCTGGAACGTGGTCGACCCGGCCTCACCGTTCGGCGGCTACAAGCAATCCGGCTGGGGCCGGGAAATGGGCAAGAACGTCATCGACGCCTACACCGAGACCAAAAGCGTCTACGTCGACCTGGCCTGACCCACAACACGACACGAGGACTGAACATGGATCTGCAACTGCAAAACCGAGTGGCCATCGTTACCGGCGGCGGCATGGGGATCGGCAAGGAAGTCGCCCGCTTTTTGTCCCAGGAAGGCTGCAAGGTGGTCATCTGCGCGCGCCGCATGCCGTACCTGGAAGAAGCCGCAGCGGAAATCACCGCCGAGACCGGCAACGAAGTGCTGCCGCTGTTCTGCGACACCAATGACATGCAAGCGGTGAACACCATGGTCGAACAGGCCCATGCCCACTTCGGCCGCATCGACATCCTGGTCAACGGCGCCGCCGCCCCGTCGGGCGTGGTGCGCAACGACATCGAGCACGCCGGCGACGACGAGCTGCTGTCGGACCTCAACACCAAGGTGATCGGCTACTTCCGCTGCGCCAAGGCCGTGACCCCGCACATGAAGGCCGCAGGCTTTGGCCGCATCATCAACATCGGCGGCCTCACCGGCCGGGGCAGCAAGGTGCTCTCGGGCATGCGCAACCTGGCCATCGCCCACATGACCAAGACCCTGTCCGACCAGCTCGGCCCGGACGGCATCACCGTCAACCTGATTCACCCAGGCGTGGTCGACACCCCGCACATCCACGAGCTGTACGAGCGTGAAGGCGTGAAGCAGAACAAGACGCCGCAGCAGGTGGAGCAGGCCTACATCGACGCCACGCCCATCCGCCGCACCTTGCAGCCCATCGAAATGGGTTGGCTGATCGGCTTTCTCGCCTCGCCCAAGGCCGGTGCGGTCACCGGTGAATCCATCGGCATCGATGGCGGCCTGACTCGCGGCATCTTCATCTAAGGAGCGCACACCATGAGCAATGGAACCTTGCTGGTCGCAACCGTCGGCCAGGCCGTGATCCGCAGCGCAGACGATGGCCGCAGTTGGCACCGCCTGGGCGTGAACCAGAAGATGGAGTTCGACGCCATCACTCGTTCGCTGAGCTTCAGCCCGCAGCATCCGGCCACGATCTACGCCGGCGCCGACATCGGCCTGTGCATCAGCAGCGACACCGGCGGCACCTGGCACCAGGTGGACAGCCCGTTCAACGGCCAGACGGTGTGGAAAGTCGCCGTTGACCCGCAGGACGCCCAGCGCATCTTCGTCGGCACCGGTGCGCCTTCGCGCGCGGTGCTGTGGCGCACCCTCGACGGTGGTGCAAGCTGGTACCGCGTGCCGGTGGAAATCCCCGAGTTCTGCGACGGTGTCAGCCGCCCGCGGCTGCTGGCCTTCGCCTACGACCCGACCGACCGCGACCAGGTCTGGTTCGGCCTGGAAGAGGGCGGGCTGTTCCACAGCCGCGACGGTGGCGAGACCTTCGAGCGCATCGACGACCGCCTGCTGTGGGACTTCAATTCCGACGTGCACTGCATTCAGGTGCTGCCCAACAACGGCCAGAAAGTCATCGTGGTGGTGTGCGTCAACGCCGTGTACCGCAGCGTCGACGAGGGCCAGACCTGGACCGGCATCATCACCAAGGAAGTCTTCGGCCTGTACTACACCCGCGCCATGAGCGCGCCGCCCGGCAGCGAAAGCACCGTGCTGATCAGCATCTCCGACGGCACCCCGGGCACCACCAGCAAGGTGCTGATTTCCCGCGATGCAGCACAGAGCTGGGAAGTGCTGCCGCTGCCGCAGCAACCGAACTCGTGCATCTGGGCGATTGCCTTCAACCCGGAAAACCCGCGCCAGCTGGTGGCCGGCACCAAGTACGGCCACCTGTTCACCTCCGAAAACGGTGGCGACAGCTGGCAGAAGCACTGGCGCGAATTCAGCGAGATCGCCGACGTGGCCTGGACCCCTGCTGTGGCCACCATCAAGGCAGGGCATCAGTCGGTCATCAAGTGAACGGAGGTTCGCACCCATGAAAGTCGAAATCGTTCGTACCCACTTGTCGCTGTTCGTCACCGACCCTGAGGTGTCCGCGCGCTGGTACGCCGATGTGCTGGGCATGCACGAAAGTGCCCGGGGCGAGAGCTGGGTCATGATGGCCTTCGGTAGCAAGCACCACGACATCGCACTGATCAAGGCCGACCCTGGCGCCCACCAGGGCGGCCTGGGCCTGCAGCACTACGGGCTGGAGATCGACGGCGACATGACCACCCTGCGCCAGCTCTACGGCATGTTGCTGGCCAAGGGCGTGGAGATCGTCAAGATCACCGACCACGAGATCGGCAACGGCCTGTACTTCAACGACCCCGACGGCAACCGCATGGAGTTCTTCCTGGAAACCGAGCACGACGACGCACAGGCCAAGGCTCGGTTCAACGCCGCAGGCGCCCCCAGCCGGAACTTCAAACTGGACCCTTTGTAAGGAACGTATTGATGAAACCTACCAACTTCGCCGGCTACCACATTCGCAAATGGCACAGTTTCGTCGAGGAAACCCTGGCCAACGAATCCGGCCAGCTGGCCGATGGCGAGCCGCTGTTCAAGTACGCCATCGCGGCGGTGATCCACAACCCCTACGCCGGCAAGTTCAGCGAGAACCTCGATGAACTTGTGCAGCCTTCGCCGCAATTGGGCGAGGCCTTCGGCGAGCGCATCCGTGAGCTGGCCGGCGAGCGTTCCATCGTCAGTTACGGCAAGGCATGCCTGGTCGGCAGCCAGGGCGAATACGAACACGGCAACGCCTTCCTCACCAACCCCGCAGCAGACCCGGTGCGCGTGGCGCTCGGCGGTGGCAAGTCGTGGGTGCCGTCCACCGGCAAGCGTGGCGGCCCCGGCGCCACCATCGATGTGCCGCTGGCGCACAAGGACGCGCTGTACGTGCGCTCGCATTACGACACGATCTCGCTGTCGTTCGGCGACGGCCCGGCACCCGATGAAGTGATCGTGATCTGGGCCTTCGCCACCCGCGGCCGCCTGCGCGCGCGCCTGGGCGGCCTGGCTGCTGGCGACATCAAGGGCGACAACGGTTTGACCTGACACCCACCCGGCCTTGAGGAACCTGCCCATGTTTGCTGCAAGCTGCTTTTTCAACACCCGCTCCGGCCAGCGGCTGCATTACTTGCGCCACGGCCAGGGCCTCGGCGTGCCGGTGGTGCTGCTGCACGGCCTGCGCGCCTATGCCCAGACCTGGGACAACCTGGTGCGGGCGCTGGGCGAGGGCTACGACTGCGTCGCCCTCGACCAGCGCGGCAGGGGCTTGAGCGACTGGGCACCGAGCGACACGTACCGCACCGAGGTGTATGTCCAGGATCTGGAAGATCTGATCCAGCACCTGGGCTATGACCGCTTCGTGCTGGTCGGCCATTCCCTCGGCGGTGCCAACGCACTGGAGTACGTGCGCAACAACCCCGGGCGGGTGCGGGCGCTGGTAATCGAAGACATCGGCCCGGGTTCTTCGACGGCCGGCGACGGTGCTGCGCGGATCCGCCGGGAAATGCAGCAGACCCCGACCCACTTCGAAGACTGGGCTGCGGCCGAAGCGTTCTGGCGCACCTCGCGCTCCGGGCTTTCGGCCGAAGGCCTGGCCTCGCGGCTACGCTATTCGATGAAGGCCGTGGAGCAGGGCGTGACCTGGCGCCACGACCAGCAAGGCATCGCCCAGGCGCGGCTGAGCATCGAGCCCACCGACCTGTGGCCGGCGGTCAAGGCGCTGGATTGCCCGACGCTGTTCATTCGCGGCGGTCGCTCGGATTTTCTTCCGGCACCGCTGCTGGAGGCGATGCGCCAGGCGAATCCAAACGTCGGTACCGTGGTGGTTCCGGACGCCAGCCACTATGTGCATGACGATCAGAACGATCTGTTCAACCGCGAAGTGCTGGCCTTCTTCAAGGCCCAAGGCGTGGCCCCACAACAATAATCGGTGAGCGGTATGAAACGGCAAAGAACCCAGGTGGTCATCGTCGGCGGTGGCCCTAACGGCATCACCGCCGCCCATTACATGGGCCTGTACGGCATCGAATGCATCGTCCTCGAACAGGCCGAGGGCATCCTCCCTTACCCGCGTGCAGTGGGCATGGACGACGAAGCCCTGCGCGTGCTTCAAGGCATCGACATCGCCGACCGCGCGGTCCGCGACATGATCTGCAACGTCCCGCTGCGTTACTACAATGCCCGCGGCGTGTGCTTCGCCGAGGTCAAGCCGAGCGTGGCCCAGTACGGCTGGCCGATGCGCAACATCTTCATGCAGCAGTTGCTGGAAGAAACCCTGCGCGACGCCTTGCCGGCGCGCCAGCAGGTGGAGCTGCGCCAGGGCCATGAGATGCTCAGCCTGAGCCAGGACGCGCAGCAGGTGACCCTGCAAGTGCGCGGCCCGGATGGCGAGGTGTACGAGCTGCAGGCCGACTACCTGATCGGCGCCGACGGCGGCCGCTCCAGCGTGCGCAAGCAGCTCGGCATTCAACTGCTGGGGCTGACCCACCCACGCAAGTGGGTGGTGATCGACACCCGCAACGATTCCCTCGAAGCCCCCTTCACAGCGTTGCATGCCGACCCGCAGCGGCCGTTCGTGTGCATCTACCTGCCGTATCAGCAGCGACGCTGGGAATTCATGCTGCTCGAAGGCGAGAACGAAGAGGCGATGTGCGAAGAGGGCAATATCCGCACGCTCATCCGCGGCCACATCGGCGACGCGGTGGACGAGCTCGAGATCATTCGCATCCGCGCCTACACCCACAACTCGCGGGTGGCCGAGCGGTTCGTCGAGGGGCGGGCGGCGCTGATCGGCGATGCCGCGCACATCTCGCCGCCCTGGGCCGGGCAAGGGCTCAATTCGGGGCTGCGTGATGTGGTGAATCTGTGCTGGAAGATCGCCGCGATCCTGCAAGGCAAGGCTGCGCCGGCCATCCTGCAAAGCTACGACACCGAGCGCCGTGGCCACGCCACCGACCTGATCGCCCTGGCCGACAACATGGGCGCGGTGCTGGGCCTGACCAACCCGTTGATGGCCGGCGTACGCGACTGGTTGTTCCAGGCGGTGAACAGCGTCGACAACCTGCGCTCGCACTTGCTGGAATTCAAGTTCAAGCCCAAGGCGACCATCGTCAAGGGGCTGGTCTATCACGAACGCGCCGAGCTGCGCGAAGACGACCTGGTCGGGCAGCTGTTCATCCAGCCCGAGGTGGAAACCGCAGGCGGCCAATGCACGCGGCTGGACACCGTGCTCGGGCATTCCTATGCGGTGCTCGGCTACCGCGTGAACCCGGCCGAGGGCCTCTCGGAGCAGACCCGAGCCTACTGGGCGAACTGGGGCACGCGGTTCATCCAGGTCAACCGTTCGCGCAGCGGCCCGGCGCGCAACCAGCCGTTGCAGGCCGAGGGCGCGATCAGTGTCGAGGACGTCTACAACCGCCTGGGCGCCTGGTTCGCCGGAGTACGCGACTGCGTGGTGGTGCTGCGGCCTGACCGCTTCGTCGCTGCGATCACCACGCCCGAGCGCCTGGAATCGGTGCTGCGCAAATTGCAGGAGCAATCGTCATGAGTGCAGCACGCCCATTGCTGGACCGTTTGCAGGAAGCGGCTGCCACCGGCATCGCGCTGCCGGCCGACCAGGGCGAACCGCTGGAGGCCTGGCAGGGCCATGCGCTGCTGCTGTTGGGGCTGCAACTGCGGCTCAGCCGTGGTGAGGCATTGGCCGGCTGGAAGGTCGCCTTCGCCTCGCGCGCCGCTTATGAGCGTTTCGGCCTGAACGAGCCGGTGTATGGAGCGCTCACCGACGTGATGCAGCTGCCACCGGCCAGCACCGTTGACCTGGCGCGGTTCATCCAGCCCAAGCTTGAGGTGGAGCTGGCGTTCATCATCGGCGAGCACTTGCAGGCGGGCAGTTACAGCGACGAGCAGCTGCATGCGGTGGTGGGTGAGATGGCGCCGGCTTTCGAGGTCGCCGACTGCCGTTGGCAGGGCTGGCGCTTCGGCGCCGGCGGGTTCCTGGCCGATAACGCGGCAGCGGCGGGGTTCTGCCTTGGCCGGCGGCAACCGTTCGACGCCGCTCGGGCGGCGGCAGTGGAATACACGCTGTCGCGCGACGGCACCTCGCTTGGCCAGGGCGAGCTCGGCTCGCGGGAAGACACCCCGCTGCGCAGCCTGTGCTGGGTGCTGCGCCGGCTGCTAGAGGACGGCCAGGATCTCTATCCGGGCCAGGTGATTCTGTCCGGCGCGCTGCTGCCGCCGCTGGGCCTGGCGCCTGGGCAATACCGGCTGGAGATGCTGGGGCAGGCATTGGAACTGACCTTCAGGCCGGCCGAGCCGGCCTGACCCACAGGTGTGGCAAGCCGGCTCAGGTGGGAGGCCGGCTTGCCGGTGGCCCGTTACACGTCGCGCGGCAAGCCGCCCTCCCACCGGAAGCAAGAGCGGCGCACCTCTTACCGCGGCAAGCCGCCCTCCCACCGGAACCAATAGCGGCGCACCTCTCACCCCGTGGGAGGCCGGCTAGCCGGGCGACGTGCAAAGGGCGACGCCGGCGCTTTCGCTCACGTTCTGAACTGCCCCAACAGGCTGCTCTGCCGCTGCGCCAGCTCATCCAGCGACCGGCTCACTTCACTGGACTCATCCATGCGCGCCGTCAGCCGTTGGCTGATGCCACGGACTTCGCTCACCCGCTCGGTGATGTCATCGATCACCTGATGCTGCTGGCCGGTGGCGGCAGCGATCTGCTGGTTCATCTGGTTGATGGTATCCACCGCAGCATTGATGGTGCGCAGGCTGTCGTTGGACTGGTTGATCTGCTCCACCACCTGATTCGCCCGCTCGCGGCTGCCGGCCATACCGCCGAGCGCCTCTTGCACATGGTGGCGCAAGCGCTCGACCACCTCGCGAATCTCGGCCACCGAGCCTTGGGTATGGTCAGCCAGGTGGCGCACCTCATCAGCCACCACCGCGAACCCGCGCCCATGCTGCCCGGCATGGGCGGCTTCGATCGCGGCGTTGAGCGCCAGCAGGTTGGTTTTCTGCGCCAGCGTGCAGATCGCATCCAGCACCTGGTCGATCTGCGCACCACTGTTGGCCAGGTCTTCGATGCAGGCGAAGGTGTCGCGCAGGCCGTTGTCCAGCGCGTCGATGCTGCGCCGCGTGCTGTCGAAACTGAGCAACCCGGCGCGCGTGGCCTCTCCGGCCGTACTGGCGGCCTGCGCCGCCTGCAGCGAGTGCGCGGCCACTTCGCGGGCGCTGGCACTCATCTGCACCAGCGCCGTCACGGTGTGCTCCACCTGCTCATGCTGCTGGTGCATGCCCGCGCCCACATCACCGGTGATGCCGGCGCTGCGGCTGGCGGCCTGGCGAGTGTGGCTGGCAGCGTCCTGCGCGGTGTGGATCACTGGGTGCAGCTTCTCCAGAAAGCGGTTGAACCCATCGGCCAACCGCCTGGGTTCGCGGTCACGGGCCGGGGGCAGGCGTTGGGTCAGGTCGCCTTCGCCGGCGACCACGCTGTCCAGCGCATCGGCCACCTGCAACAGCGGCCGGGTGGCGCTGCTCACCGTCCAGCCCAGCACCAGCAAACCCGCCACGGCAAACAGCGTGCCCCAGGCCAGGCTTTGCCAGAGCGCGTTGCGGCTGGTCTGGTCGAACGCCGCCAGCAGGCTCAGCGCTGGTGCTGTCAGCAACGCTTGCGGCACGTGGATCTGCAAGCGCCACGGGCGGCCCTCCGGAGACGGGTTGAAGGCTGTGCTCACCGAGGCGAACGGGCCGGCGGGCTCGCCCTGGGTATGCGCCACTTGCAGGCCCGTTGCCGAGGCCAGGTCAATGCTCGCTTGCCCGTCGTAAAGCTGGCGGCCCAAGGCTTGAGTGAGGTGGTCAAGGGTGGCCAGGCTAATGTCCGCGCCCACCACGCCGATCACCTTGCCCTGCTCGATGATCGGCACCGAGATGCTGCTCATCAGGGTGTCCTGGCCCTCGACGTTCACCGTATAGGGCTCGACCACACAGGCCTTGGCGGTCGCCTGCGGGCAGAGGAACCAGCTGTTGTCGGGCTCTCGGTCTGAAGGCGCCTTGTTGACCAGGATGTTGTCTTCGGTAAGCCAGGCTTGTTGCAGTTGCCCGGGCTGGGCCTGGGACCAGTACAGCGCGTAGCGCCCGGCGTCGTTGCCGGCTGGCGGGGTTTGCGCCTTGAAGGCGCGGTCCTGGTTGTCCAGGGTGCCGGGCAGGTAGACCACGTAAAGGCCCAGCAGCTGGGCGCGGCGCTCGAGGGCGGCAGAGGCCTTGTCGCTTATGGCCTGGCGCAGGGCCGTCGCGCTCATCTGCCCCTGCTGGTACTGCTCCTGAAGTTGCAGCAACTGCTGCATGAACCCTTCCACGTAAGTCTGGTTGTCTTCGAAAAAACGCTGCATGCGCAGCGCGTGCAACTGGGCGCTCTCGTCAAGCCGGGCAATCGCCATGTCGGTGAACGCCGCGCTGCTGCGTGCCTTGAGTGCCTCGGCGATCTGCCGGTTCTGCACCCACGCAGCGCTCAGGATCGCGACGACAACAGCCAGCAGGCACAGCCCGCCCAGCAGAGTGATGCGCCATTTGATGCTCCAACCAGGGACGGCCATGGTGTGCTCCTGTAGTCATCGAGCGCGCAGGCAGGCTGGTCCGGGGCAAAAGCGAGAAGTGAGCAGCGCCGCGCATCGTTATTGTTGTTGGCGATGCCGGCAGGCAGGGGAAAGACGGCTCGCAGGCCGATCATAGGCGGGAGGACACGAAAGCCGTCATCCCGTATTGGCAGGGTTAAGCCGCAAGCCGCAAGCCGCAAGCCGCAAGTTGCCAGCTTGAAGCTCGAAGCTTGCAGCTAGAAGCTCAAAGCGCCCCGCGGAAGATCTCTTCGATCTCGGCCTGGGTGGCCTGGCGCGGGTTGGTGAAGCCGCAGGCGTCTTTCATGGCGTTGGCGGCCAGGGTCGGGATGTCTTCGGCCTTGGTGCCCAGCTCCTCGAGGCCGGCCGGGATGCCGATGTCCCTGGACAGCGTACGAATAGCCGCGATGGCCGCTTGCGCGCCTTGCTCATCGCTCATGCCGCTGGTGTTCACGCCCATGGCGGTGGCCACGTCCTTCAAGCGTGTGGCAGCAACGCTTGCGTTGAACGCTTCCACATGCGGCAGCAGCACCGCGTTGCACACCCCGTGCGGCAGGTCGTAGAAACCGCCCAACTGGTGAGCCATGGCGTGCACATAACCCAGGGAGGCGTTGTTGAAGGCCATGCCGGCGAGGAACTGTGCGTAGGCCATGTTCTCACGGGCGGGCATGTCCTGGCCTTGAGCGACGGCGGTGCGCAGGTTGGCCGAGATCAGCGAAACCGCTTTCAGCGCGCAGGCGTCGGTGATCGGCGTGGCGGCAGTGGACACATACGCCTCGACGGCATGGGTGAGCGCATCCATGCCGGTGGCGGCGGTCAGGCCCTTGGGCATGGCGGCCATCAGCGACGGGTCGTTGACCGACAACAGCGGGGTGACGTTGCGGTCGACGATGGCCATTTTCACGTGGCGCGCTTCGTCGGTGATGATGCAGAAGCGGGTCATCTCGCTGGCGGTGCCGGCGGTGGTGTTGATGGCGATCAGCGGCATCTGCGCCCTGGTGGAACGGTCGACGCCTTCGTACTCGCTGATGTGCCCGCCGTTGGCGGCGCACAGGGCGATGCCCTTGGCGCAGTCATGGGGCGAACCGCCGCCGAGGGAAATGATGAAGTCGGCCTTGCACTCGCCCAGTTTGGCCAGGCCAGCCTCGACGTTACCTACAGTGGGGTTGGGTTTGGCGCCGTCGAACAGGGTGGAATTGATGTCCTGCTGGGCCAGCAGGTCGGCGACCTTGGTGGCTACACCGGCTTTGGCAAGGCCTGCGTCGGTCACGATCAGGGCATGGCGAAAACCGTACTTGCGAATGGCGACCACGGCTTCGTCCAGGCTGCCGGTGCCCATCATGTTCACGGAGGGAATGAAGAAGGTGCTGCTCATGGTTGGGTTTCCTCTTGTTATTTTCAGTTGGCCCTGTTCAGGCCAAGGCAGGGTGGAACACTTGAGGGATCACCAGATGGTGCGAGCAGAGCGCGGCGAACAACATCGTACTTTCGGGCGGGGGCGGGCAGTACTTTGGCCAGGCGCACCTTTGGCGTGGCGGGCTGCAAAGCCACCATATGGTTATAAAAAAATCATATTTATGTATTTTTCGTTATTCCGTTAGGGTAGGCCCATTCTTCGACCGGGCACCCGGAGAGGCCAGCAGATCAGCCCCTTCCCGGAGTGCAACCATGGCGTTCACCACACTGCTTCGTTCTCTTACCGCCGTAGCGCTGGCCGGCTGGCTTGGCCAGGCGCACGCTGCCGAGCACATCCGCCTCGGCATCAACGACAGCCCGCAGAACGCCGCCCTCGAAGTGGCAGCCAGCAAAGCCAAAGCGCAGGGCCTGGACGTGGAGCTGATTTCGTTCTCGGACTGGAACACGCCCAACCTTGCGCTGAACAACGGCGACCTCGACCTTAACTACTTCCAGCACCAGCCGTTCCTGGAAAACGCCATCGCCCAGAACGGCTTCAAGCTGGTGCCTATCGGCGTGGGGGTCGAGAACAAGGTGGGGCTGTATTCGAAAAAGATCACTGCTTTCGATCAGCTCAAGGACGGCGCCACCGTGGCGGTGGCAGACGACCCGGTGAACCAGGGCCGGGGCCTGGCGCTGTATCAGCGCGCCGGGCTGATCACTCTGCGTGAAGGCGCGGGCCCCAAGGCCAGCCTGCAGGACATCACCGCCAACCCACGGCACCTCAAATTCATCGAATTGCCTGGGCCGCAACTGGCGCGGGTGCTCGATGACGTCGACCTGGTGCAAAGCTACCCCTCTCACCTGCTCGCCGCCGGCAGCTACGACCCGAACAAGGCGCTGCTGTTCAGCCAGGACGACGCCAACGGCCACCTCTACGCGCTGCGTTTCGTGACCACGCCCGACAAAGCCAACGACCCGGCCCTGCAGCGTTTCATCGCCATCTTCCAGAATGACCCCGACGTGCGCGCCGCCATCGCCAAAGCCTACGGCAACCCGAACCTCTACGCGCTGGCCTGGCTGCCGGCGCAGAAGGAGGCAGCGCGATGAGCCAGGTGATTTCCCTGCGCCCGGCCGTGCTGCCCAGTGTTGAACCGCCGGCCCTGCCGGCTCGCGCCGAACACATCCGCCTGCAAGGGGTGAGCAAGGCCTACGACGCCGCCGGCGGCCCGGTGGAGGCGCTGCGCGGTATCGACCTGAGCATCGGCAAGGGCGAAATCTTCGGCATCATCGGCCGCAGCGGCGCGGGCAAGTCGAGCTTGATCCGCACCCTCAACCGCCTGGAGGAAGTGAGTGCAGGGCACGTGCTGATCGACGGCCAGGACATCGGCGTGCTCGGCAGCGCGCAGCTGGTGCAGTTACGCCGGCGCATCGGCATGATCTTCCAGCACTTCAACCTGCTGGCCTCGCAAACGGTGCTGGATAACCTCGCGCTGCCTCTGAAGGCCGCGGGCGTCGGCCGCGCAGTGATCGAGCAGCTCGCCCGCGAGCTGCTCAAGCTGGTGGGGCTGGAGGGCAAGGAACACGTCTACCCCTCGCGCCTCTCCGGTGGGCAAAAACAGCGGGTGGGCATCGCCCGCGCGCTGATGCTCGAACCCAGCCTGCTGCTGTGCGACGAAGCCACCAGCGCGCTGGACCCGGAAACAACCCAGTCGATCCTGGCGCTGCTCAAGCACATCAACGCCACCCTCGGCCTGACCATCGTGCTGATCACCCACGAGATGGCGGTGATCCGCCAGGTGTGCGACCGCGTCGCGGTGCTGGAGCAGGGCCAGGTGGTGGAGCAGGGGCCGGTGTGGAAGATCTTCGGCCAGCCCGCCACCGAAACCACCCGCGCGTTGCTGGCGCCGCTGGCGACCCAGGTGCCGCCCGACATCGCCGAGCGCCTGGCCAACGACAGCGGCCAGCGCACGGTGCTTGAGCTCACCTTCGATGGCCAGACCGCGCGCGAGCCGGACCTTGCCGCCATCGCCCAGCAACTGGGCGGCAGCGTGGCGCTGCTGCACGGCAGCATCGAACGCATTCAGGGCCGCGCCCAAGGGCGGTTGTTGCTGGCGGTGGAACCAGCGCCGGGGCGGCTGGAGGTATTCTTGCGGCAACAGGGCCTGTTCAGCCAGGCGCGGGTGGCCGGCCATGTCTGAGTTCATGCTCAAGGCGCTGTACAAAGCCTTTCTCGACACCCTGACCATGGTCAGCATTTCGGCGGTTATCGTCTGGTTCGCCGGCATCGCGCTGGGCATGGTGCTGGTCACCACCGCGCGCGGCGCGATCTTCAGCGCGCCTACCCTGAATCGGGTGCTCGGCGCCGTCATCAACGGCTTTCGCGCAACGCCCTTCATCATCCTGCTGGTGGCCCTGATCCCGCTCACCCGCCTGCTGGTGGGCACCACCATCGGCGTGTGGGCGGCGGTGGTGCCGATCACCCTCAGCGCCACGCCGTTCTTCGCGCGAGTCGCGGAGGTGAGCCTGCGCGAGGTCAACCCTGGCGTGATCGAAGCGGCCCAGGCGCTGGGCTGCGAGCGCCGCCACATCCTGTTCCGGGTGCTGTTGCCCGAAGCGCTGCCGGGCATCATCGGCGGCTTCACCATCACCCTGGTGGCGATGATCGGCGCTTCGGCGATGGCCGGCGCCATTGGCGCGGGCGGATTGGGGGACCTGGCGATCCGCTACGGCTACCAGCGTTACGACACCACAGTGATGTTCAGCGTCATCGCCATTCTGATCGTGCTGGTGTGCGCGATCCAGGCGCTGGGCGACCGCTGGGTCGGCCGGCTCAAGGCGCGCTGACGGCCGGCCGGGCAGCCGCGAGCAGGGCCCTGATGGCTACCAGTGCCTGCTCCAGCGGCTGGCCCTCCACGCCGATGTCGAACAGGTTGCGCGCCCCTTCGATGACCATCAGGCATTGCAGGGCAAGCGGTTGCGGCGAGCTGAAACCGTAGCCGCCCAACAGCTGGGCGAGCAGGCCGAGCAAGGCTTGCTTGTGGTCATAGGCGGCGATGTGAATAGGATGCTGCTTGTCGATGTACACCAGCGCCGCCGTGCCGAACAGGCAGCCACGCACCGGTGCCTGGACAAAGTTATGGCTGTACCACGCCAGCAGCTGTTCCAGGTGCGCATTGACGTCGCCGGCCATGTGCCCGGCGCCGGCGCGCAATTCATTGAAGATGTTTTCGTGATATTCGCGCAGCACCGCCTCGATCAAGTCCTCCTTGGACGGGAAGTACTTGTAGAGCGTCATCTTGCTCACGCTGGCTTCCCGCAGGATCCAGTCGATACCCACAGACTGCAGGCCGTGGTGAAGGAACAGGTCCAAGGCCGTGGTGACCAATCGCTTGCGTGCAACAGACATAGGGGTTTCCAGATTTGACCGCACATTCGCTTCAGCAAATGCCTTCCTTGGCGCCAATACGCTGACGTTGGGTGATGGCTATAAGCTATGCTGAGCGAGCTGTCAATTTTTCCATTACTGCGAGCCGATATCAGTCAAGTATTCGCCTGCATCACAGCGGCGTTGGTTTGGGCTGATCTCGAAGCTCATGGGGCGATGGCGGGTAAAAACCGCCACCGCGTTATTCACGTATGGAATGTGCGACCCGGCGCCAGGCCACATGTTCCGGCCTGCCCCAGAAACTGTTTGTAGCAGGGCTTTGCTGGGGCCTGGCGCGGCTTGGAAACCCGGCGCGTCTGGTTACCCTGGCGCGTCTGCCGGAGATGCCTGGCTGGCTTGCTGCACTCAGGCCAGTGGTGCCAGCACCCCGCCGAATTCGCCTAGCGCGTCGAGCACTACATCCAGAAAGTACTCATGCGAACAGCGGTCGAATAAAAGCTCGAAACACGGTGCGCTGGCGCTGCCGCTGTTGATCACGATGGCGCTGAGCCGCGCCACCTGGGTTTGCGCGACCTGGCCGCTGGTAAAAGCCGGCGCGCGCAAATCCACTCCACAGAACTTGGCCATCACCTCGCTGATGCGCGGCCCGTGCAGTTGCAACCAGGCGTGGCTGTCGTGGCGCGGCAGCAGGTAGTTGGCCGTGGAGCCAAGCTCCCAGCGCGCCTCTTCATCAGCCAGGCGCTGGCCGTCGTCGCTGGCGGCGCCGAGCAAAAAATACTCGGTGGCCGAGAGCCGCGTGACCAGGCTGCCATCGGCCTGGCGCAGCGCCTGGTTGGGGCGCTCCGGCAGCTCGAAGCCGCAGGCGCGCAGGTGGTCGGCGCTGGCCGCGCCTCGAAAGCCCACGCGGGGCCGGTCGGTCAGGTCGAGCACGAAGTGCTCGGCAGTCAGGCGAGTCATGCTCAGAGCTCCTGGCGCTGGTTGTCGGGGTCGAAGAACGGCAGTTTCACCACACGGGCCTGCACCATCCGCCCGCCTTCCACGCGGATCGGGATCTGACCGCCGGGGCTGGCCTGGGCGGCGCTGGCGTAGGCCAGGCCGATGATCTGGCCGAGCTGGGCAGAGTATTCGCACGAGGTGACGTTGCCGCTGATGTCGGCACCTTCGAGCACCAGATGGCCCTCCAACGGCTGCTCGCTGCCGTGGGGCAGGGTGAAGCCGACCAGTTTGCGCTTGAGCGGCTGGCGCTCGAGGATTTCCACCGAGCGCTTGCCAACGAAAAACGGCTTCTTGCGGCCCAGTGCCCATTGCATGTCGATCTCGCCGGGGTGGGTCATGCCGTCGGTGTCCTGGCTGATGATCACGTGGCCCTTTTCAAGGCGCAGCAGGCGCTGGGTTTCCACACCGAAGGGGCGAATGCCGAACTCGGCGCCGGCCTCCATCAGTGCATCCCACAGGGCGCCGGCATGCCGCGCCGGCACGTGCAACTCGTAGCCCAGCTCGCCGACGAAGCCCACCCGCAACAGGCGTGCCTTGATCCCGGCCACCGTGCCCTGGCGCACGGCCAGGTACGGGAAGCCTTCGGCGCTCAGGTCAAGATCGCTGCACAGCTTGGCCAGCACCTTGCGCGCCTCGGGCCCGGCCAGGTTCACCGCTGCCAGCGCGGCGGTGACGTTGGCGATGTCCACGTCCAGGCGCCACTGCGCGTTCCACTTGAGCATCTGCTGGTAGATGCGGTCCACGCCGCTGGTGGTGGCGGTCACGTAGTAGTGGTTGTCGGCAAAGCGCGCGCACACGCCATCGTCGATCACCACGCCGTGCTCGTTGGTCATCAGCGCATAGCGCGAGCGGCCCACCGGCTGTCTGGCGAAGTTGAAGGTGTAGAGCCGCTCCAGCAGCTCGCCGGCGTCCGGGCCGCGCACATCCAGGCCGCCCAACGTCGACACGTCGATCAGCCCGACCTGCTGGCGCACGGCGCGGGCCTCGGCCTGCATGCAGGCGTCACGCTCGCCGGCGTTGCCGTAATACGCCGGCCGCTGCCAGGCGCCGGCGGGCATCATCTTCGCGCCCAGCGCCACATGGCGGTTGTGCAGGGCGGTGTGGCGGTAGGGGTCGAACGCGCGGCCGGCCACATGGGCGAGCTTTTCCGGAGAAAACGGCGGGCGTGCTGTGGTTACGCCGGTTTCGCAGACGCTGCGCTGGGTGGCCCAGGCCACCAGCCGCGCGGTGGGCAGTGCCGAATGGCGGCCTTGCGAAGGCCCCATGCCGACCGTGGAGAAACGCTTGACCAATTGCACGTCGCGGTAGCCGCTGCGGGTGGCGTTGACGATATCGCGCACTTGCAGGTCTTCATCGAAATCGACGAAATCCTTGCCCTTGGGATGCGGGAAGATCGGCCAGGGGAAGTTGCCGCTCGGCTCACTGGCAAGGTCCACCGGGGCCTGCGAGCAGGGCAGTTCCAACGCTTGCAGGGCCTGGAGGGCGGCGTTGTGGCCGTCGGCGAGCACGTTGTCGAGTTGGTGTACGCCGTTGGCGGAGCCTGCGATACGCAGGATCGGCGGCAGGCCGCTGACCGTGAAGCTGGCGCTGGCATCGTCGTAGGACAGCTTGCCGCCGGCCTGGCACAGCAATTGGTACACCGGCAGGTAGCCCGCGGACATGCACAGCAGGTCGCAATCGAGCGTTTCACCGGCTTCAGCGACCTGGCTCTGGCCTTCGATGCGGCGGATGTCCACGCCGTTTACGCGTTTGCCGCCTTTACCGTGCAGCGCTTCGTACACGGTGCTGTTGAACTTGAGGGTGATGCCGGCGCGGCTGGCTGCCTGCGCCAGTGCCGGGTCATCGGCCTGCGCGCGCATGTCCACCAGCGCGGCCACTTGCACGCCTTGCTCGTGCAGGTCGAGCGCGGCGAGGTAGCCATCGTCGTTGCCGGTGAGCACCACCGCGCGTTCGCCCGGCTTGACCGCGTACAGGCGCATCAGCCGCTGCGCGGCACTGGTGAGCATTACCCCGGGCAGGTCGTTGTTGCGGAAGATCACCGGCTGGTCGAAGGCACCGCAGGCGGCGATGCATTGCCGTGCGCGCACCTTGTACATCCGCTTGTGCTGAATCACCGGCACGTAGTTGTCGGCGAACCAGGCGTTGGCCGTGGCCTGGCTGAGCACGCGGATGTTGGCGTGGGCCTGCACCTGCGCGCTCAGTTGCTCGCGCAAGGCGCCGGCACGCTGGCCGTCGAGGCTGAAGCGGGCGTAGGTGAGCGCGCCGCCGAGCAGCGGGTTTTCATCCACCAGCAGCACCTGGGCGCCGGCGTCGGCGGCGGTGAGCGCAGCCTGCAAACCGGCGGGGCCTGCGCCGATCACCAGCAGGTCGGTGAACAGATAAGCCTTGTCGTAGTACTCGGGGGTGAACGCAAGGTCTAGCGCACCCAGCCCGGCCTTCTTGCGAATCAGCGGTTCCCAGCGCTTCCACGCGCCCTGGGGCTTGTAGAAGGCGCGGTAGTAGAAGCCCACCGGCATGAACCTGGAGAACTTGCCCAGGTAAGCGTCCTTGTCGTGCTCCAGCGTGCCGTTGCAGTTCTGCGCGCTGGCGCTCAGGCCGTCGCTCAAGGCCAGGGTGTCGGCCAGCACGTTAGGCTCGCGGGGCAGTTGCACCAGGCTGTTGGCGTCTTGCCCGGCCATCGTCAGCACCCCGCGTGGGCGGTGGTACTTGAACGAGCGCGACAGCAGTGGCTGGCCGGCGGCGTACAGCGCGCTGGCCAGGGTGTCGCCGTGCAGGCCCTGGTAGGCAACGCCTTCGAAGGTGAAACGCAGGGTTTTTTCGCGATCGATCAACACGCCCATGGGGGCAGGCAGGCGGCTCATTGGGCGGCCTCCGTGGCAGGCGCGAAGCTGACCCGCGCCTGGAACACCTCGCGTGGATCGAAGGTGCGCAGCACCTCGTCGGTGACGGTATGGCGCTCGGCCAGGAACCAGTAGCTCGACGGCGTGTGCATCCACCATTCGGTGACGATGCCGGCTTCGTTGTCGGTGTTGAACACGTAGTCGGCCCACTCGGCATCGCTGCAGGTGGCGGGGTCGGGCATGTGCCTGAACTCGCCGCCGTAGGTGAATTCACTGATGTTGCGTGGCCCGTTCAGCGGGCAGGTGAGGATCTTCATGCTGTGCTCCGCGTCAGTGGCTGGCAGCCGTGGCGCCCATCTCGTTCACCTGCACGAAGCGCGAGAAACGCTCCAGGGCGAAGGGGCGATCAGTTCGGGGGTTTTGCCGGTGGCGATCATCTCGGCCATGGTCTTGCCGACGATCGGCGTGGCCTTGAAGCCCCAGGTGCCCCAGCCGGCATCCAGGTAATAGTTCTTCACTGGCGACAGGCCCATGATCGGGCTGTAGTCGGGCGTCATGTCGGTGATCCCGGCCCACTGGCGCATCAGCTTGGCGTTGGCCAGGAACGGGAACATCTCGATGGCGTGGGCCAGCAGGCTTTCCTTCAAATCCAGCGTTGAGCGGGTGTTGTAGAGCGGGTAGGGGTCGGAGCCGCCGCCGAACACCACCTCGCCTCGGCTGGTCTGCTGCACGTAGCAGTGCAGCGCCGAAGAGCTCACCAGCGGGTCGAGGAAGGGCTTGAACGGCTGGGTGACCATCGCCTGCAACGGGTAGGTGTGGATCGGCGCGCGAATACCGGCCTTTTTCAGCAGCAGCGAGCTGGTGCCCGCCACCGCCTGCACTGCGCAGCCGCAGCGCACGGTGCCGCGGTTGGTCTTGATCGCGGTGATGGCGCCGTTTTCGATCACCAGGTCCTGCACTTCGGTGAGCGCGTGGATTTCCACCCCGCGCTTGGCCGCTTCCTTGGCATAGCCCCAGGCCACCGCGTCGTGGCGCGCGGTGCCGCCGCTCATGTGCCAGAGCCCGGCCAGCACCGGCAGGTGGCCGGGGTCAAGGTTCAGGGTGGGCACCAGTTCGCGGATCTGCTGGCGGTCGATCATCTCGGTGCGGCCGCCGAAGTGCTTGTTCACTTCGGCGCGCTGGCGGAAGGCGCGCACGGTAGCGTCGGTGTGGGCCAGGGTGAGCTGGCCGCGCTCGGAGTACATGACGTTGAAGTCGAACTCGTTGGAGAGGTTCTCGAACAGCTTCACCGACTCGATGTAGAACTTCACCCCTTCGCTGGTGAGGTAGTTGGAGCGGATCACCGCCGTGTTGCGCGCCGTGTTGCCGCCGCCGATGTAGGCCTTTTCCAGCACGGCCACGTTGGTGATGCCGTGGTACTTGGCCAGGTAATAGGCGATGCCCAGGCCGTGGCCTCCGCCGCCGATGATCACCACGTCGTAGCTGGGCTTGAGGTCCTTGGGCGGTGGCAGGTCGACCGGGCCGGGGTAGTCGCTTGCGAAGCCGTATTTCAGGAGATTGAAAGGCATGCGGCCTCCTTCGGGGCGCGGCTCTGCTGGCGCGCGGCGCGGACGGTGTTGTGCATCAGAAAGGCGATGGTCATCGGCCCGACGCCCCCAGGCACCGGGGTGATGGCGCCGGCTACAGCGCTGGCGGAGGCGAAATCCACATCGCCCACCAGCCGCGAGCGGCCGTGTTCTTCGATGCGGTTGATGCCCACGTCGACCACCACCGCGCCGGGCTTGAGCCAACTGGCGTCGACCATGCACGGGCGGCCCACGGCGGCGACCACGATGTCGGCCTGGCGGCACAGTTCGGCTGCGTCGCGGCTGCGGCTGTGCAGCACGGTCACGCTGCAATCGGCCTCGAGCAGCAGCGCCGCCATCGGCTTGCCGACGATGTTGGAGCGGCCGATCACCACCGCATGCTTGCCGCGCAGCTCGCCCAGGGCCTGGTGCAACAGGTGCAGGCAGCCAGTGGGGGTGCAGGGGGTGAGCACGTCGCGGCCTTGATGCAGGCCGCCGACGTTCTCGGCATGAAAGCCGTCTACGTCCTTGGCCGGGCTGATCGCTTGCAGCGCGCGGGTTTCCTCGATGTGCGCCGGCAGCGGCAGTTGCAGGAGGATGCCGTGCACGCCCGGGTCGCGGTTGAGGCTGTGGATCAGCCCGAGCAGTTCGGCTTCGCCAGTGCTGGCGGGCAACCGGTGCTCAAGGGAGCGGATGCCGCACTCACCAGCACGCAGCACCTTGTTGCGTACGTACACCTCGCTGGCCGGGTCCTGGCCAACCAGAATCACCGCCAGCGCCGGCTGCACGCCCGCCTGGTTCAACTGCGCCACCTCAGCGCTCACCTGCTCCAGCACCTGGGCGGCAGCGGCTTTGCCGTCTATGACCATGGCGCTCATTTGAACACCACCGTGCGGTCGTGGTTGAGGAACACCCGGTGCTGCAAGTGGAACTTCACCGCCCGCGACAGGGCGATGGTCTCGGTGTCGCGGCCGATGGCGACCAGCTCATCGGGCTGGGAGCTGTGGTCTACCCGCTGCACTTCCTGCTCGATGATCGGGCCTTCGTCGAGGTCTGAGGTGACGTAGTGCGCCGTGGCACCGATCAGCTTCACGCCGCGCTCCCAGGCCTGGTGGTACGGCTTGGCGCCCTTGAACCCCGGCAGGAACGAGTGGTGGATGTTGATCGCGCGGCCGGCCAACTGGCGGCACAGGTCATCGGAGAGGATCTGCATGTAGCGCGCCAGCACCACCAGCTCGGTGCCGGTTTCTTCCACCAACTGCATCAGTGCCGCTTCCTGGGCAGGCTTGTTGTCCTTGTTCACCGGCAGGTAAACGAAGCGGATGCCCTCGCGCTCGGCCATCGGCCGCAGGTCCAGGTGATTGGACACGATCGCGGTGATGACCATCGCCATCTCGCCCTTGCCATGCCGGTACAGCAAATCGCGCAGGCAGTGGTCGAACTTGCTCACCATCAGCATTACCCGCAGCGGCTGGCCGGAGTCGAACAGCTCCCAGCTCATGCCGAAACGCACCGCCACGTCGGTGAAGCCTGCCTTGAGCACGCCAAGGTCGCCGTGTGTGCCGCTGTTGAAGCGAAACACGGCGCGCATGAAGAAAGTGCCGTGGGCTTCGTCGTCGAACTGGGCCATTTCGCCGATGTAGCAGCCGGCCTCGGCGAGATGAAGAGGTGACGGCGGCGACGATGCCGGAGGTGGCGGGGCAACTGATCCTGAGAATGTACTCGGAGTGCGGGTGCGGCATGGGGGCTCCTCGGTCGGCGACGGGCAGGTCATCACCGGGGCGGCGTTGGGGGTAAAGAAAACGGGGCTTAGATCCCTTTGGGAATAATTTATTCCTGTGGGTGCTTTTATAGGGGAATGGCTGAAGGCTGTCCACGCCTTTTGAAATAAAATTTCCTGAGAGGAAAACATGCTGGCGCATGCCTGCCGTCGGGGGTGAACGTACAAGGGAGGGGGATCGAGCAAGGAAGGTGCCGGGGCCAGCAGCCCCGGCGGCGGAGCGGGTCAGAAGTTTTCGCAGCCCCACGGCTGCCGGGGTAGTCCAACTGCTGGCTGATGCGGTCTTTGACCAGCAAGCGTTTTTCCTTGAGCTTGCGCACCACGTCATCGGCGGCTGCCTGCTCTTCGGCCTCCACCACCTGGCCGTCGATGTCCTGGTAGTCGCTCAGCAGCCTGGCCAGCACCGGGTCATCGCCGCTGCGCTGCACCACGCTTTCCTTGCTCACTCCCAGGTCCTCGAACAGATCGTGCTTGACGGGCATGTCGTCACCTCTTTGGCTCATGGAAAATCTCAGGATAGCCCTGATTCCTGCCTTCGACCCCGCGGCGGGGCGGGTTCGTTCCCCTGCGATTGTGTATGCTTGACCGCCGGTAGCCCTGGAGCTACTTCCCCCCGCCGTGCCAAGGAGCCCCGCATGCCGCACTTGCATCTGGAATACACCGCGAACCTGCCCGACATCGCCCCGGACAAGCTGCTGCTGCGCCTGAACCATGCGCTGATGGCCAGCGGGGAGTTCGCTCACGAAGTGGACATCAAGGCCCGCGCCACGCGCCTGGAAACCTTCAGGGTAGGCACCTCGCCGGCCGAGCGCGGCTTTGTGTTCATCCGCCTGGCGATCCTCGCCGGGCGTTCGGCCGAGACCAAGAAGCGCCTGTCGGCCAGCCTGATGGAAGTGCTGGGCGAGGCCGGGCCGTGGCCGGCGGGGCTGGACGTGCAACTGGGCGTCGAGATCGCCGACATGGACCGGGACAGCTACGGCAAAGTCCGGCTAGCAGGCTGAGGGGCGCACGATGCAACGGATGTTTCTCGGGCTTGCCGGCCTGCTGCTGAGCAGCGCCGCACTGGCCTTCACCCCCGCGCCCTGACGCCCTGGCAGGCGCAGCGCGTCGACGGCATGGACGCGCTCGACCCTTCCCAGCCCTACAGCAACGATGACCTGGGCTTCACCCTGGCCAACCTGCCGGGGCCGGTCTACCAGGGCAACGGCACCGACGATGGTGTGCTGGTGCTGTTGGGCGACAACCGCACCTTGACCTTCACCGCAGCGTACGCGGTCGATGACACCTCGACCGACGAGGCGATGACCACCGAGCTCGACTACGGCACCCACAGCAAGGACGCCAGGCGCGAACCAGCTACTTTGGGCGGCGAGAAGGCCGAGCAAGCGCAATGGCGCGACGGCGACGACCTGGTGTTGCTGCTGGTGCGCTACCGCCCGGACGGCCAGGACGATGGCGTGATCTACAGCGCGATGCTGCACACCACACCGGCGCATCAGCAGGAGGATGTTCAGGCGTTCCAGGCGCTGCTCAAGGGGTTTCGACACGGTCGAGTTGCCGCACAACGGCTGATCAGGCCGAGGCTTCGCGCAGCAGGTGTCCATGATCCAGCCGTGCCGCCCACGCAGGCGCGGCGGGTGGCGGCGATGCGTGGCCCCACCTCGGCCAGCGGGCCGGCGATCAGGGCCTGCTGCGGCAAGCCCAGGTACGCCCCCAGTAAATGTGAAGCTTGGCGCGTTCAAACCCAGGAAGCTGTCCTGGGCGTCGAGCATCACCACGACGCTTTCAGCGTCTGCCGGCAGGCCCAGCGCCAGGCGGCGGCCAGTGGTCAGCAGCACGCTGCCGGCGATCTCGTTCAGGGCGACCCGGTGCGCGGCGCACAGCGCCTGCACGCTGCTGATGCCAGGTATCACTTCGTAAACCAGCGCGATGCGCCCAGCCCGGGCGATGGCCTGGGCGATGCGCAGGCTGCTGCTCCGCAGGGCCGGGTCGCCCGGACACCAGCAGCGCAGCGGTTTCGCCATCGTTCACCTGTTCGCTCAGCAACTGTTCCAGCAGGGCCTGTTCGCCGGCATCCAACTCATCGACCGAACGCCCGATAGTCCGCCTTCACCTCACGCTGAGGATGCTGCGCCTCGGCCAGCCGGTAAGTGCCTTCCGGCACATGCGCCGCCAGCAGCACCTGGCGGCTGGCGAGCAACTGCGCCTTGGCCGGGCCTTTGTCCAGCAGCAGAAACACATCGGTGCGCCGCAACGCCGCCACGGCCTGGAGTGTGAGGTGCTCAGGCGCGCCGGCACCGATGCCGATGAGCAGGAGGGTCTTCATGAGGTGGGGTGCCGTTTCGGAGTGGGCAGGTGCGAAGCTTACGCCTTGCACGCCGCCCATTGCACGGCGCCCGTTGCACGGCGCGCGGCAAGCCGCCCTCCCACTTTTGAAATGCTCAGGTGAGTGATCAATGAAGTGGAGGGCGCCGCCCTCCGACCCGGGTGCTTGGCGCAGATCACTCAGTGGGAGGGCGGCTTGCCGCGCGACGCGTTGATCGCTAGGTCGGCGAATTTAGCCAGGTTGATGAACCGTCCAATCGACCACGCGTAAACCAGGTACGCGCTTGAATTTACGAACGTTGTTAGTCACGACCGTCAAGCCCAAAGATCTGGCATGACCAGCAATCATGTTGTCGAACGGGCCTATGGGTGTGCCAGCTTTCGCTAACTCTGCACGAAGCTGGCCGCTATGGCTGGCTGCGTGTCATCAAAGCTCAAGACCTCGAGCCGCGCTGCAAGGCCTTCGACAACCGCGAGGTTGCGCACAGGCAACTGAGACTTTTCGGCGCCGTAGAACAACTCCATCAGGGTGACGCTGCTGATGCACAGCTGCCCATGATGCTGATTGAAAAGCGCCCTCACGTGTTCCGGTTTGTTTTTGATGGTGAAAATGCAGATGTTGGTATCGAGCATGAACTTAAGCATCAGAATGCTTCACGCTCTTGCATGGCAGGCTGCTCACGGCTTTCCATGAAATCAAGACTTACAACGGGCTCCTGAACCACAGGTCCCAGCTTTCACCGGCAGGAGTCAAGATCCTCGTACGCCCGATTGCAACGATGTCTACGCGCTTGACGTCTTCTGGCAATGCCGCTGCCTTGGGCAGGCGAACGGCTTGGCTTCTATTACTGATGAATACGGCGCCTTGTTCCATTGTGCATTCCCTCGAACCTATTTATAGCCACAATGATCGAAGGCGTTGGTGGATATGTCAATGCCATATCCACTGCTTTGCCAATCAATACCTCGGCTTCACCTGCACCCAATCCGGCTTGTACTTGCGCATCTGCCGCACATCATCACGCGAGGTGATGCCGCAGCGCAGGTACTGCTCATGCAGCTTGGCCAGTTGCTCATGGTCCAGCTCCAGCCCAAGCCCCGGGGTGCTGCTGATCTTCACCGCGCCGCCGACGATCGGCAGCTTGCCGCCCTTGATCACTTCCTCGTCCGGCTCCTGCCAGGGGTAGTGGGTGTCGCAGGCGTAGTCCAGGTTCGGTGAAGCGGCTGCCACGTGGGCCATGGCCATCAGGCTGATGCCCAGGTGCGAGTTCGAATGCATGGATACGCCCAGCCCCCAGGTATGGCACATGTGCGCCAGCACCTGTGTGGCGCGCAGGCCACCCCAGTAGTGGTGGTCGGCGAGCACGATCTGCACGCTGTTGAGCTCGACGCTGCGGCGGAACTCGTCGAAGTCGGTCACCACCATATTGGTCGCCAGCGGCAGGCCTGTACGCTTGTGCAGCTCGGCCATGCCATCCAGCCCCGGGCAGGGATCTTCGTAATACTGCAACGCATCACCGAGCACCTCGGCCATGCGCACCGAAGTCTCCAGCGACCAGTTGCCGTTGGGGTCGATGCGCAGCGGGGTCTCGGGGAAGGCCTTGTGCAGCGCCTTGATGCAGTTCACCTCATGTTCGGGGTCAAGCGCGCCGGCCTTGAGCTTGATGCTCTTGAAGCCGTACTGGTCGATCATGCGCCGGGCCTGTTCGACGATCTGCTGCTCATTGAGCGCCTCGCCCCAGCGGTCGGCCGGGTAGGGCGCAGCCGATGTGCTCGGCGACTCGAAAAACAGGTACGCCGAGGACGGCACCTCGTCGCGGGCCTTGCCGCCGAGCAGGTCCACCAGCGGCACGTTCAGCGCATGGGCCTGCAGGTCGAGAAAGGCCACCTCGAAAGCTGCGTAGGCATTGCTCACCGCCTTGCTCGCGTGCGAGCCGGGGGCCAGTTCGGCACCGGCCACGCTCTGCGGTTTGTGCTGAGCGACTGCGGCCTGCACCACGGTGCGCAGCTGGTTGAGATTGAACGGGTCCAGCCCGATCAACTGATCCTTCACCGCGTTCTGAATCGCCAAAGCCGGCGCATCACCGTAGCTTTCGCCCAGGCCGATGTAGCCGTTGTCGCTCTCGATCTCGATGATCGAGCGCAGCGCGTAGGGCTCATGGATGCCACTGGCGTTGAGCAGCGGGGCATCGCGGAAGGCAATAGGGGTGACGGTAACGCGGGTGATTTTCATCGAAGGCTCCGGCAATTGTTGTTCTATGCCGGCGAGCATGGACGCCTGGATTGATCGCGTCTATTTCAGTTAGGCATGCAATTGATACCTGGATTGAATCAGTGTTCGAGCTCTCCCAACTGCGTTGTTTCACCACCGTCGCCACAGAACTCAACTTCCGCCGCGCAGCCGAGCGGCTGAACATGACTCAGCCACCGCTCACCCGGCAGATCCAGTTGCTCGAACACCAGATCGGCGCAGCGCTGTTCACCCGCAACACCCGCAGCGTGCGCCTGACCGCCGCCGGCCGGGCGTTCTTCCTGGAAGCGCGAGAGCCTGCTGGCCCAGGCCGAGATGGCCGCGCAGTCGGCGCGGCGTTTCGCCCAGGGCGACATCGGCTCGGTGGCCATCAGCTTCGTCGGCAGCGCCCGTGTACGTAGTTTTTGCCCAAGGTGGTGGCGCACGCTCGTGAGCGCCAACCCAACGTGCACATCGCGCTGCTGGAAATGAACACCGCCCAGCAGCACGAAGCGCTGCGTGCCGGCCGCATCGACCTGGGCATCGTGCGCTCGCCCTTGCAAGAGCCGGGCGTGTGCGGCGAGCGCCTGGTGCGCGAGCCCTTCGTGCTGGCGTTACCACGCGTGCACCCCGGCCGATGCCGATGAAATCGGCGTGCAGGCGCTGGAGGCGCAACCCCTTCCGATGTACTCGCACGACGCCTACGCGCCGTTCAACGAGCTGCTCACCGGCATGTTCCGCTCCGCCGGCGTGGCGCCTGCCTACGTACAGTGGCTGGGCTCTTCGCTGACGATGCTGGCGCTGGCGAACGCGGGCCTGGGCCTGGCCCTGGTGCCGCGCTGTGCGACCAACGTGGCGTTCCGCGAAGTGGTGTTTCGCGACATCATGCTGGAGGCAGGGTGTGCAGCGAGCTGCACCTGATCTGGCGCGACGACAACGACAACCCGGCCATGCGGCTCGCCGTCGGAGGCGATTCGAGACAGTTTCCAGCCAGGCGGTGAGCGTTAAAAGTGCAGCGCTCAGCTAAAATGCCCCTTTTGCCGGCTAGCCGGCATTTTTCGAAGGCCTTTTTTGCAAGGAAGCTCTGACCATGCGTACCAACCTGCCCGTCACCGATCAGGAGCGTACCTTCCACGCCGTACAGCGGTCGATCTCCACCACTGAGCCCCGACAGCCGCATCACCTTCTGCAACGACGCCTTCGTGACCCTGAGCGGCTTCACCTACGAAGAGCTGCTCGGCCAGCCGCACAACATCGTGCGCCACCCCGACATGCCCGCTTCGGTCTTCGAGCACATGTGGAGCACCCTCAAAGAAGGCAAACCGTGGATGGGCGTGGTGAAGAACCGCGCCAAGAACGGCGATTACTACTGGGTCAACGCCTACGTCACCGCTATCTACGAGCACGGCCGCATCGCCGGGTTCGAGTCGGTGCGCACCCTGCCCAGCCGCGACCAGGTGCGCCGCGCCACGGCACTTTGCGCTCGGCTGCGCGCCGGCAAAGGCGCAGCGGCAGCCCCGGCGCGCCTGGGCCACGGCCTTGCCGCCAGCGCCCCGTACCTGGCCACCGCTGCCGGCAGCCCTGGCCCGGTTGCGCCTGGCTGCCGCCGGCGGCGACACTCGGGCTCACCTTGCTGGGCGTGGCCGGTTGCGCCCGCGCTGCGCTGTTCCTCCCAGGGCCGCGCCGCGCGCGCCGCAGCCTGGCCGACCACCCCAAGGCGTTCACCAGCCCGCTGGTGGCGTTGACCTACAGCGACCAGCCCGGCGCCCAGGCGCAGCTGGACCTCGCCCTGTTCAGCGAAGAGGCCGGCTTGCAAACCGCGCTCACGCGCCTGGTGGACGCCGGCGAGAACGTGCGCCAGCGCGCCGCCGAGTCGTCGAAGCTCTTCCGGCAGCCAGGCCCCAGGCGCTGGAGCGCCAGCGCGGCGAAACCGATCAGTCACCGCCACCGCCGTCGCCGAAATGGCCGCCACCATTCAGGAAGTCGCACAGAACGTGCAGGCCACCGCCTCCGCCGCCACCGACGCCGACCGCCTGGCCCGCGCAACGGCAGTGGCCTTGCCAGCGAAAGCCTCGGCGCGATGCAGCAGATGGCCGAATCGGTGAGTGACATCGGCCAGGCGGTCGACGCCCTGGCCGAGCAGACGCCAGAGCGTCGGCAGCGTGGCCGACGTGATCACCGGCATGGCTGAGCAAACCAACCTGCTGGCCCTCAACGCCGCTATCGAAGCCGCGCGGGCCGGCGAGCAGGGCAGGGGCTTTGCAGTGGCGGCCGACGAGGTGCGCCAGCTGGCCTTGCGCACGCGCAGCTCGACCGAGCAGATCCACCAGATCATCACCAGCCTTCAGGAAGGCGCCGACCGCGCGGTGGCCGCTGCCGGGCGCGGTGAGCAGATCTCCAGCCAGAGCATGCGCAGCGTCGAAGCGGTCGAGCGTGCGCTGGACGGCATCACCGAGGCCCGCTGGCCCGCATGGCCGCCATGAGCGGGCAGATGGCCACCAGCCTGCGAACAGCAAAGCCACGTGGCCGAAGACATCAACCAGCAGATCGCCCGCATCGCCCAGCTGTGCGACGACAGCGCCAACCAGGCGCGCGGCAACGGCGCGCGCATCAGTGAGGAGCTGGAGCGCGGTCTATGGCCGGTTACCTGCACAGGCCTGGCCGAGCGCTTCAGCCGTTGAAGCCTTGGCCTGATCACGGGAGGGATAATGGCGCGGGTGTGCTGTGAACGCTGCGGGCGGCCCGAGGGGCACTGCCTGTGCGGGTTGATCCCGCATCTTCAAAGCCGCACGCGGGTGCTGGTGTTGCAGCACCCAAGCGAAGCGGGTCACGCGCTCAACACGGCGCGCCTGGCGGTGCTGGGTTGGCCAATGCCGAGCTTGTGGTAGGCGAGCGTTTCGAGCCTTCACTGTGGCAGCGGCCGGGTTACCGGGCGTGCCTGTTGTTCCTGGCGAGCCAGAGCCTTGCACCGAAGCCGATGAACGCCCTCGGCTGCTGATCGTGCCCGACGGCACCTGGCGCAAGGCGCGCTCGCCGCTGCACCTGAACCCCGAGCTGGCAGCGCTGCCGCGGGTCAGCCTCAGCGCTGGCGGCCCGTCCAGACTACCGTTCGCGCAAGGCGCCGGGGCCGGCGCGCTGGCCACCGTCGAGGCCATCGTGCAAGCCCTGGAGCAACTGGAGGCACCGGCACAGTTCAGCGACCTGCTCAAGCCTTTCGATGCGCTGATCGAAGGGCAGATTCGCGCGATGGGTGCCGAGACCTACGCGCGTAACCATCAGCGCCAGTGATGAATGGGCCAGCCGGCCTGTTCAGCGTGGGCGCGCAACACCGGATCAGGGTTTACCGCCTGCGGGTGGGCGACGGTTTGCAGCAGCGGCAGGTCGTTGCGTGAGTCCGAGAAAAACTGGCGCCTTCCAGGCTTTCGCCCTGTTCGGCCAGCCACTGCTCCAGGCGCGCCACCTTGCCTTCGCGGTAAGTGAGGATGCCTTCGGTGCGGCCGCTGTACACGCCATGGGCGATTTCGCAGTCGATCGCCAGCACATCGTCGATGCCGATCCGCGCGGCGATCGGCGCCACCAGAAACCGCGCCGTGGCCGAAATCACCAGAATGCGGTTGCCCAGGCTGCGGTGGTGGGCGATCACGCGGGTGGCGTCGCTATGAATCAGCGGCTCTATCACCTCCTCGACCCATGGCTCCACCAAGTGCTCCAGCTCCTCTTCGGTGCGGCCGATCATCGGCTCCAGGGCAAAGGCCATGAACTGCTCCATGGACAGCGAGCCTTCGTGGTAGGCGCGCATCAAGGCTTCGCTTCGCTCGACGAACGCGGCCGGGTCTACCCAGCCCAGCCGCGCCATCTGTTCGTTCCACAGCGCCGAGCTGTCGCCGTCGATCAGGGTGTCGTCCAGGTCGAAAATCGCCAAAGGCATAGAATCAAAGCTCCTTCCACGCCAGCGCGACGTTTCGCAAATACGACCAATGATATGCGAGTGGTTTTTGTGCCCAGGCAAGGCGCCGCGACGAGTCGTAGCCGGGCTACGGCGAGGAGCGGCAACGCAGCATGGGTGCAGAAAACGCCGCAGATTATGGTCGTTATTTGTGAAACACCACACTAGAGATCAGGCCACTTCGCGCAGCGCCGCCGGGTCGATCAGCAGGCGCACGCGGGTGCCATCAGCATACAGGTCCGAGGCCGCGCGGTTGAGCACATCCACCCGCAGTGTCACGCCATCGGCCTGCACCCGGTAGCGGATCACGTTGCCCAGGAGGCTGTGGCCGAGAACTTGCGCCTGGCCGTCGGGCTCCGGCACCAGGGTGATGGCCTCAGGGCGGATCGCCAATTGGCCGCTGGCCGGCCGGCCGAGCAGGCGGCTGGCGCTGGCGGCGTCGAGCAGGTTGTAGTTGCCGATGAACCCTGCGGCGAAGGCGTCCACCGGGGCGGTGTAGAGGCTCTGGGCATCGCCGCTCTGGACGATCTGGCCCTTGTTCATCAGCACGATGCGGTCCGACAGGGTCAGGGCTTCTTCCTGATCGTGGGTCACGAACAGTGTGGTCAGCCCCAGCTCTTGCTGGATGGCGCGGATCTGCTCGCGCAGGTGCCGGCGGATGCGCGCATCGAGCGCAGAGAGTGGTTCGTCGAGCAGCAGCAGGCGCGGCCGTGTCACCAGCGAACGGGCCAGGGCCACGCGCTGGCTCTGGCCGCCGGAGAGTTGATGCGGGTAGCGCCCGGCGAAGGTGTCGAGTTCCACCAGCGTGAGCGCCTCGGCCACGCGCTGGCGCCGCTCGGCATCGGCGACCTTCTGCATGCGCAGGCCGAAGGCGACGTTCTGCTCCACGGTCATGTTGGGAAACAGCGCGTAGCTCTGGAACACCATGCCGATGCCGCGTTGCTGGGGGCTCAGCTGCAGCGATGTCCTGGCCGGCCAGATGGATGCGCCCGCCGTCCACTGCCGTAAGCCCGGCGATGCAGCGCAACAGGGTGGACTTGCCGCAGCCGGAGGGGCCGAGCAGGGTGATGAACTCGGCCCTGGGCCACGCTGAGGTTGATGTCGGTGAACACGCTGGTGTCGCCATAGCGTTTGTGCAGGTCTGTTGACGCTCATGAAGCTCATGTCAGTGGCTGCCTTGGTCGCGGTTGAGGAAAGTGGCGAGCCAGGTCACCACCAGCACGAAGAAGAAGTAGGAAATCACCAGCGCGCTGTTGATGTGCCCGGTGCTGTTGCGCATGTTGTTCAGGTACACCTGCAGGGTTTCGTACTGGGTGCCCACCAGCAGGTTGGCGAACACGAACTCGCCGAACAGGAACGAGAACGACAGCAGCAGCGCCACCAGCAGCCCTTTGCGCAGGTTCGGCAACACCACCAGCAGCGCCGCCTTCAAGGGGCTGGCGCCCAGCAACTGGGCGGCGTCCATCAGGTCGCGCAGGTTGATCGCCTGCAGGTTGTTGGAGATGGCCCGGTACATGAACGGCAGCGCCACGGTGAAGTAGCAGCCGATCAGGATCCACGGCGTGCCGGTCATGGCCATGGGGCCTGAGCCATACAGCTGCAACAGGCCCACCGCCGAGACCACCGGCGGCACCGCGAACGGCAGCAGGATCAGCACGTTCATCAGCCCGTCCAGCTTCGGGAAGTGATAGTGCACCGCGAACAGCAGCGGCAGGATCAACAGCGTGGCCAGCACCAGCGCGCCTACGCACACCAGCACCGAGTGGCCGAATGCTGCGAGAAAGCGCGCATCGCTCCACAGCGCCAGGTACCACTTCAGCGTGAGCCCACTGGGCAGCACGGTGGCCGACCAACTGGTGGCCAGCGAGTAGAGCAGGGTGCCGGCCAGCGGCAGCAGCAGGATCAGGAACAGCAGCCACACCACTGTGCGGTGGTACAGCCGCGCGGCGCGGGTTTCAGCGTTTTGCATGGTAGCTCCTGCGCAGCATCCACTGATGCACCAGCGTCACCAGGGTCATCATCCCTACCAGGATGATCGCCAGGGCACTGGCCATGTTCGGGTCCAGGGAAATGTCGCCGGCCACCATCGCCGCGATGCGGATCGGCAGCACGTTGAAGTTGCCGGTGGTGAGCGCGTACACGGTGGCGTAGGCGCCCAGCGCGTTGGCCAGGAGGATCACGAAGGTGCCCAGCAGTGCCGGGCAAGCACCGGCAGGCCGATGTGCCACCAGTAGCGCCAGGTGCTCGCCCCCAGCAGCGCTGCGGCTTCACGCCAATCGGCGCGCAGGCCGTCGAGGGCGGGGTAGAGCAGCATCACCCCCAGCGGGATCTGGAAGTAGGTGTACACCAGGATCAGCCCGCTCTTGGAATAGAGGTTGAAATCCCCGAGCAGCCCGCTTTGCTTGAGCACCAGGGTGATGGCGCCGTTGAAGCCCAGCAGGATGATGAAGGCGAAGGCCAGCGGCACGCCGGCAAAGTCGCTGGTCATGTCGGCGAAGGCAGTGACGAAGCGGCGCAGGCGCGAATCCACCCGTGCCAGCGATACGCTGCCGATCAGCGCGATGGCCAGGCCCAGCAGGCTCGACCAGAGGCTGATCTCCAGGCTGAACTGCATAGCCTGGCGGTAGAACTTCGAGCCGAAGGCGCGGGTGAAGTTGGCCAGGCTCCAGGCGTCGTCCACCTGCACGCTGTGCAGGGCCACCCAGGCCAGGGGGGCTAACTGGAAGACGGTGAAAAACAGGGCAAAGGGTAGAAGGCACAGCAGTGCCCAGCCCTTGACGGGGGATTTGGTGTTCAAAGTGAGGTGGGCTCCGGCGGGTTCTGGAAGGGCGCGTCGCCCGCTACACGGCGTCCGGCAAGCCGGCCTCCCACAAAGGCTCACACTTACCCTTTTGGGAGGCCGGCTATGCCGGACGCCGTGTAACGGCGACGCCCCTGCTCAACTCACTTCATCTCGACGATAACCTGCTCGTTCCACTGTTGCGGCAGGGCCTTGGAGCTCTTCTCCCAGGCTTCGGCGTTCTGGATCGGCTTCACGTTCTTGTACTGCTCGTTGGGCAGCAGCTTGGCCTGTACATCTTCCGGCAACTTCAGATGCTCGGCGCGGATCGGCCGGGCATTGCCGCGAGCCAGGTTGATCTGCCCGGCGTCGCTGAAGATATATTCACGCGCAAGCTTGGCCGCGTTGGGGTGCTTGGCGTACTTGTTGATCACCGTGGTGTAGCCGGAGATCACCGAGCCGTCCGACGGGATCAGCACTTCGAAGCGTTTGGGGTCGATCTGTTCGCGGTAGCTCAGGCCGTTGAAGTCCCACACCACGCCCACTTCCACTTCACCCTTTTCCAGCGTCTGGATGGTCGGGTTGGCCAACGACAGCCGGCCTTGCTCGGCCAGCTTGGTGAACAGCGCCAGCCCCGGTGACCAGGTTGCTCTCATCGCCCTTGTAGGCCATGGCCGCAGCCAGCACGCCGTTGGCGGCCTGGGCTGCAGTGCTCACGTCACCGATGGCGACCTTGTATTTGCCTTTTTCCAGGTCATGCCAGCTTTTCGGTACGTCGTCGCCTTTGACCAGGTCCTTGTTGATGATGAAGGCGATGGTGCCGGTGTAGGCCAGCATCCAGTGGCCGTCCTTGTCCTTGGCCCAGTCGGGCACCTGGTCGAAGGTGCTGGGATGTACGGCTGGGTCACGCCCTTGGCCTTGGCGATCAGGGCCGAAGGCAGCGCCGACGTCACCGATGTCGGCGCTGGCGTTGTCTTTCTCGGCATCGAACTTGGCGATTTCCTGGGCCGAGCTCATGTCGGTATCCACGTGCTTGAGGCCGTAGAGGCGCGCCAGGTCGTCCCAGGTGCCTTTCCAGTTGGCCCAGCTGTCGGGCATGCCCACGCTGTTGACCTGGCCTTCTTTCCTGGCCGCGCTTTCCAGCGCCGAGAGGTCGGCGGCCATGGCCAGCGGGGAGAGGGCGAGGGTGGAACCGAACAGTGCAGCCAACAAGCGCTTATTCATCCGTTGCTCCTGGGGAAAAGGTCGTGAACCGGCGGACTTCTAGTTGAAATATAGCCGCCGGCTCTAAACCTAGGAGCGTAATGTGACGTTTGCGTTACCGCCGCCCCACCCACACGGTCTGCACGTTGCAGAATTCATGAACGCCGTAGCTGGACAGCTCTCGCCCATAGCCACTTTGCTTCACGCCGCCGACCACGATGCGCGGGTCTGATGCCGCGTTGCCGTTGATGAACACCCCACCGGTTTCCAGGCGTGCGGCCAAGGCTTCGGCGGCAGCTTCGTCCGGCCCCCAGATTGTCGCGCACAGGCCGAAGTCGCTGTCGTTGGCCAGCGCCAGGGCATGCTCGGCGTCACGGGCGGTGATCAGCGCCGCCACCGGGCCGAATAGCTCCTGGCGGAAGGCCGTCATGTGCGGTTGCACGTTGGCCAGTACCGTGGGGGCGTAGTAGTTGCCGTCGCCTGGCAGTGGCTCGCCGCCCAGCAGCAAAGTGGCGCCCTCATCGATCGAGGCCTGTACCTGGCCATGCAGCTCATCACGCAGGTCGTAGCGCGCCATCGGGCCGATGTAGTTCGCCTCTGCAGTGGGGTCGCCCACCCTGAGCGCGCGCACTGCCTCCAGGAACCTGGCCTGGAAGGCTTCGGCAATGCCTTGCTCGACGATCAGGCGCTTGGCGGCCATGCACACCTGGCCGGTGTTCTGGTAGCGGCCGACCACGGCCGATTGCACGGCGGCGTCGAGGTCGCAGCCTTCGAGCACGATGAACGGGTCGCTGCCGCCCAGTTCCAGGATGCACTTTTTGAGCACGGCCCCGGCCTGCGACGCGATGGCCGCGCCCGCCCGGCCGCTGCCGGTGACTGCAACTGCCGCGATGCGCGGGTCGGCGATGGCACGCGAGACGCCAGCGGGCTCCACGTTGATGACCTCGAAAGCGCCGGCGGGCAGGTCGGTGTGCTCGAACACCTCACGCAGCAGGTACGCGCTGCCCATCACGTTCGGCGCGTGTTCGAGCACGTAGGCGTTGCCGGCCAGCAGCATCGGCACTGCACCGCGCAGCACCTGCCACAGCGGGAAATTCCACGGCATCACCGCCAGCACCGTGCCCAGCGGGCGGAATTCCAGCCAGGCGCGCTGGCCGGCGACCGGTGCAGGTTGCGGGGCGAGAAAGGCCGGGCCGTGCTCGGCGTACCAGTCGCTCATGGCAGCGCATTTCTCGACTTCGGCGCGGGCCTGGGCGATGGGCTTGCCCATCTCGGCGGTGATCATTTGCGCCAGCGGTTCGAGGCGTGCGCGCAGGGCCTGAGCCAGTTGCTGCAGCACCTGCACGCGCTGGGCGACTGGAGCGCCAGCCCACTGGCGCTGCGCAGCGGCGGTGCCGGCCAGCGCAGCGTCGAGCTGGGCGTCGCTTTCGAACGGGTAGCGGGCGAGTTCTTCACCGCTGTGGGGGTTGCGGGAGATGGCGTAAGCGGTCATGGCGGGGCCTCCTGTGTGGCGATGAGGCAAGCCTAAGGCCGCTTGAGCTGTTAGTGATACTGAATAATACTGAGCGAAATATTCTTTCAGAGAGAATTAACGGCCGTGGACCTTTCCCAACTCGAAATCTTCCAGGCGGTGGCCGACAGCGGCAGCGTCAACGGCGCGGCCGAGCGGCTGCACCGGGTGCCGTCGAACGTGACCACGCGGCTCAAGCAGCTCGAAGCCGAGCTGGGCAGCGACCTGTTCATCCGCGAAAAAATGCGCCTGCGCCTGTCCCGGCCGGTGCCGGCTTTCTTGATTACACCCGGCGGATTCTGGCGCTGGTAGAGGAAGCGCGGCTGTCGGTGAGTGGCCAGGAGCCCATGGGCGTGCTGGCCCTCGGTGCGCTGGAAAGCATCGCGGCGGTGCGCATGCCCCAGGTGCTGGCGACCTTTCACCAGCGTTACCCAAAGGTCGAGCTCGACCTCTCCACCGGCCCCTCCGGCGAGCTGCTCGACGCCGTGATCGCTGGGCGCATGGCCGGGGCCTTCGTCGACGGCCCGGTGCACCACCCGGCGCTGGAAGGCTGCGCGGTGTTCGAGGAAAACCTGGTGCTGATCTCGGCGCTGGAGCACCCGCCGATTCGCCGCGCCAGCGAGGTGAACGGCCGCAACATCTACGCGTTTCGTGCCAACTGTTCGTACCGGCGCTCGTTCGAGGAATGGTTCATGCGCGACCAGGCAACGCCGGGGCGGATCTTCGAGATGGAGAGCTACCACGGCATGGTCGCCTGCGTGTCGGCCGGCTCCGGCCTTGCGCTGGTGCCGCGCAGCCTGCTTGAGACGATGCCGGCGCAAGCCTCGGTGCAGGTGCACGAGGTGGGCGGCGCCTTCAGCGGCATTCCCATCTGCCTGGTGTGGCGCCGGGGCCTGCAGACCCCGGCGCTCAGCGCGCTGGTGGCGCTGCTCAGCCCTTGAACACCAGCGCCAGGCCGCCCAGCACCCCGGCCATGCCCAGCAGCGCCAGCCCGCTCAGGGCATTGCCCAGCACCAGCCAGTCCAGCAGCGCCGTGACCACCGGCACCAGGTAGAACAGGCTGGTGACGTTGACCAGGTTACCGCTGCCGATCATGCGGTACAGCAGCAGTTGCGCGCCCACCGAAATGGCCAGGCCCAGCCACAGCATCGGCACGATGAAGCCCGCCACCCATTCCACATGGAACGGCTTGAACGGCACGCAGGCCAGGCACATCAACAGGCTGACCGCGTACTGCAACGGCAGCACCTGCGTCGGCGGCAGCGCCAGGCGCTTTTGCAGGATGGCGCCGCCGGTCATGCACGCCAGCGCCAGCAGCGCGAAGGCCACTCCTAGCCACGACAACTGCGCCTTGAGCACGCCCTGCAGTACCACCAGCGTCAGGCCCGCCAACGCCAGCAGCAGCCCCAGCCAGCGCAAGGCCGAAGCGCGCCGCTCCATCAGCAGCAAGGTAAGGATGGGCTGCACCCCCAGCACTGTGGCCAGCACGCCAGGGGTGATGCCGTGCTCCAGCGCCAGGAAGTAACACAGCGAATAGCCGCCGATCAGCAAGGCGCCGGTACGCACCACCGGCCAGCGCTGGCCCTTGGGCGGCAGCCAGCGGCGGTGAAACAGCGCGAGCAGCGCCAGCCCCAGCAGGGCGGCGGTAAAGCGCAAGGTGAGGATGGCGAAGGCCGAGCTGTGGTCAAGGCCCCAGCGGGAGAAGATCGCCGCGCTGCCCCACAGCAGCACGAACAGGGCAGTAGGGCCCCAGGTGTGGAGATAGGAACGCATGTGATACCTGCTTTGAAATCGTCCAGCTATACCCGCGCGCAGCTGTACCGCCTCGAATCAGAGGCTGGCGCGCGGGAACGGAGAAAGGGTCAGCGGCCCGAAGCGGGCGGCGCGACTGCGGCGATGGCCACAACGGCGCACTGAACGACCACGATCGACTGGGCGTTGGCAGGCATGAAGGGTTTCCGAAGGAAAGTGATGTGCCGGGACTGTAAGCCAGAAACCGCAGGCCCGGCAAGCACGTCAATCGGCCAGATGGATGCCGAAGCCTCCAGCGCCCGGCTTGTGCTCGGGCTTGAGCTCAAGCGCCGGAATCGCGTAATCGCCGCCGTTCTGCCGGCGGAAAGGGATCGGTGCGGCGCTGAACAGGCTGGCCAGGCGCTCGCCCAGTTGCGCTTCGATCTGCGCGAAGCGCGCCTCGTCCACGCGGCTGGTGCGATGCACCAGAAACGGCGGCAGCACGTCGAAGCCGGGGTAGTGCAACACGCCGTGGTGAATGGGGAACAGCAGGTCGTCGATCGGCCCGTTGATGCCGCGTGCGCTGTAATGGCTTTCCCAACCACCGGTGGTCACCAGCAGCATCGCGCGCTTGCCGGCCATCCGGCCTTCGCCGTAACGGTCGCCCCAATGCTGGTCGGAGTGCTCGCCCACGCCGTAGGCGAAGCCATAGGCGTAGACCCGCTCCACCCAGCCCTTGAGGATCGCAGGCAGGCTGAACCACCAGAGCGGAAATTGCAGGATCAGCGCGTCGGCCCAGTCGAGCTTGGCTTGCTCGGCGCTGATCTGAGGGTGCTGCTCGCCGCTGTCGAGGCCTTCGAGCGAGGCGAGCGAGGGGTCGAACGGGCCGTCGCCGGGCGGGAAGTCCTCGGCATCGAGGGTAGCTTTGAAGCCCATGGCGTAGAGGTCACTCACCTGCACGCTGTGGCCCGCCGCTTCCAGTTGCCGCACGGCGCTGCGCAGCAAGGCACCGTTGAGCGATTGCGGTTCGGGGTGGGCGAAGACGATCAACACATTCATCAGGCAGGCTCCTGTGGCAAAGATGCTGCAAAGGGTGCCAAGCGTGCTTATATAGCGGAAATGAATGGCTCAAATCCCAGGCATAACCGTGATTGATTTCGCAAGGCTCGACCTCAACCTGTTGCTCACCCTCGACGTGCTGCTCGACACCTTGAACGTGACCCGCGCCGCCGAGCGCTTGAACCTCTCGCAGCCGGCGGTGAGTGTGCAACTGGCGCGCTTGCGCGAGCATTTCGATGACCCGCTGTTGCTGCCCGGCCCACGCGGCATGCGCCCTACGGCAAGGGCGTTGGCGCTGGCCGACCCGCTGCGCGCAGCGCTCGAAGCCTTGGGCCAGGCGGTGGCGCCGAGCGCGCCGTTCGACCCGGCGCACGCCACGCTCACCTGGAAGGTCGCGGCCACCGACTACGGCGAAACGTGCCTGGTGCTGCCGGCCCTGGCCCGGCTGCGCGAGCAGGCGCCGGGCACGCGCCTGGCGATGCTGGAGCTCAACCCACCGCGCCTGGCCCAGGCGGCCGAGCAGGGCCTGCTGGACCTGGCCTTTCATACGCGCGAAGGCTCACCGCCCGGGCTGCACTGCCGTTCGCTTTTTCATGAGCGCTATGTGCTGGCGGGCCGCGCGGGCCACCCGGCTTTGGCCGGGACGCTCAGCCTGGAGCAGTTTGCGCAGTTGGAGCATGCAATCGTGTCGCCCGATGGCGGCGGCTTTGCCGGGGTGACCGACCAGGCACTGGCGAGCCTCGGCTTGCAACGCCGTGTGGTGCTGTCGGTGCCGCACTTTCTGTTCCTGCGCGCTGCGCTGATGCACACCGACCTGGTGGCCATGGTGCCGCTGCGCCTGGTGCAGGGTGAGCCAGGCCTGGCGCTCGCCGAGCCGCCCCTGCCGGTGCCGGGTTACGAGATGGTGATGCTGTGGCCGGAGCGGCTGCACCGTGACGGCGCCCACCGCTGGCTGCGTGAATGCATCCTCGCCGGGTTGCAGTAGCCCGCAAACACAACGGCCGCCTTGCGGCGGCCGTGTGCGGTGGCGAACAGGCTCAGACGAAACGCTGCCTGGCCTTGCCACGGGGCAGGCGGCTGCCGGTGCCGTCCAGGCGCTGCTGCCAGGCGGCGGCCACGCTGAAGCCGCCACTGCGGGCCGGGCGTGCCACGGCAGGCGCGGCTGCAGGCGCAGCTACGGGCGCCGCCACCGGGGCGGCTTTTGGCTTGCGCAGGTCGGCCAGTGTAGGGGTGGCCTTTTTGGCAGGCGCCGTTTCCTGTGGCTTGCCCAGCGACCGCTGGCAGCTTTTGCAGGATACGTCGGTGGCACTGGCGCTGGCGCTGAGGGTGGCGCTGCTGCGCCCGCAAGCGCTGTCCTGGCCGTTGGTTGAGTAGTGGATGACCAAACCGTGAATCTCCAAGGCGTTGAAACGGCGCGCATTTTTACATATTTCGCAGCAATTGGCAGACCGCTCAGCGTGTGATGCGAATAATCTGCCGCGCCACGAAGGCGCCAGTGAGGATCACCGCGAACAGGCGCAGCGTCTGCATGGCCAGCACCAGGCCGACGTCGGCGTGAATGTCGACTGCGATGATCGCCATCGAATCCAGCCCACCTGGGCTGGTGGCCAGGTACATGGAGAGAAAATCCGTACCCATCCAGCGCGCCAGCACCCAGGCCAGCGCCGCGCACAGCACTACCAGCGCGAGCGACCCCGCCAGCATCGCAGGCAGCCGACGCCATACGTAGGCGACCGTGGCGCGGTCAAAGCGCAGGCCGATGTAGCAACCGATCACGCCGTACGCCAGCGAGAGCAGCCAGCCCGGCAGGCTCACCGGCAGCACACCGGCCAGTTGCAGCCCGCCGCCGATCACCATCGGCACCAGCAGGGCGCCGGCCGGCACCCAGTTGCCCAGTGCCACCCCCACGCCCAGCACCGCGAGGTTGGCCAGCAGCACGCCGATGTGCGGTGCGGCCATCGCCATGGCGGTGCTGTGGCTGTCGCTGCCACCGCCATTGACCCCCAGCCAGCGGCTGATCAGCGCGCCTGCCATCACCACGCACACCACCCGCACGTACTGCATGGTGGCGACCACCCGTGGGTCGGCGCCGTGGTCTTCGGCCATCGCCACCATCGCCGAAGCTGCGCCCGGCGACGTGCCCCAGGCCGCGGTGCTACCGGGGATGCCGCCCAGGCGCACCATGCCCAGCGCCACCACCACACTGAGCAAGGTCGTGACCACTGTGGCGGCGACCATCGCCGGCCACGCATCGGCCACCGCACCCAGCACCGCCCAGGTCATCGAATGGGCCACCAGCAAACCCACGCAGCCCTGGCTCAGGCGAAACGCCTGGCGCGGCAGGCGCAGGTTCACACCGCTGACGCCAAAGCCGATGGCCACCAGCATGGGCCCGATGAATTGCCCGGCAGGCAGGTTGAGGTGATTGAGCAGTTGGCTGGCGCTTGCGGCCAGCAGGATCAAGGCGAGCCAGCGAACGCTGCTGGGCCAGGTACGAAGGGACAGCGATACGGCGGGGGGCAAGGGCATCTCCGAGCCTGGGTGAGGTCGGGGGCCAGGCTTGTGGGCAATTATCCGGGGGCTAACCGATTCGGTCTATTTGCAAAAAGGAATGGATTGATCGATTTGGGGAATGAATTTTGTGACATTTCCGAAATGCGTACCCATCGGAGGGCTCCCTATAATCACTCTATAATTGCTTTATAATTCTCTGTAATCGTATTTCGGAGTTCAGTCCATGTCCGCCACCTTCTACCATCGCCCGGCACTGGCAAGTCGGCTTTCCAAGCTCATCCTCAACGTTGCGGTGGGCAGCGCAGCCGGCTCCGGAGTTTTCCTGGCAGCCCCGAGGCGCACGGGCAAATCCACGTTCGTGCGCGAAGACCTGCGCCCGGCATTGGAGGAGGCCGGTGCTATCGTGCTGTATGCCGATCTCTGGAAAGACCTCACCAAAGACCCTGGCGCGGTGATCGTCGAGGCGGTGCGTGAAGCGGTCGGGCGAAGCGAGGGGTTCATCACTCGGCTGGCAAAGTCCGCCGGCATGGAGAAGGTCACCGTCGGGGGCCTCAACTTTAGCCTCGACAGGATCGGCCTGGGCAAGGACATCGACCTGACCAGCGCACTGGTGGCGCTCTCCGACGAGTCACGCAAGGTTATCGTGCTGATGATCGACGAGGCCCAGCAGGCGATCACCACAGAGCAAGGCGCCGCCGCATTGTTTGCGCTCAAGGCGGCCCGGGATGAACTCAACAGTTCCAAGCATCATGGGCTGCGTGTGGTGTGCACCGGTTCCAACCGGGACAAGCTGGCAATGCTGCGCAATAGCAAGGACCAGGCTTTTTTCGGCGCCTCCATGGTGGAGTTTCCGACGCTGGACCAGGCCTTCATCGACTGGTTCTGCGCCAATGTCGACCTCCCTGCGGCCCTGGACCCGGCCACGGTGTTCGAGCTGTTCGAGGAGTGCGGCTTCCGCCCGGAACTGCTGGGCGCGGCGGCAGACGAAATTCGCTTCGACTTCTCACTCGATCCCTCTCAAGTGGCCGTGCGCTTCGCAGAATGCGTTCGCGCGCAGGCCAATGAGCTTCAGGCCAATCTGAAAAAGGTCATTCATAGCCTGACGCCTGTTCAGTCGGCGGTGCTGCGGGTGATGAGTGTCAAGGGAGACGACTTCGCGCCTTTTGAAGCGCCGACCATGGCGCTCTATGCCAAGGCGATGCAGCAGGCGGCCGTCTCTGAGCAACAAGCCAAGGCTGAGATCTCCAATGTGCAGCAGGCACTGATCGCCTTGCAGGAAAAGAACCTGGTGTGGCGAGCCTCACGCGGGGTTTATGCCGTGGATGAACCGGTGACCGTCGAGTTGTTGCAGGCAGCAGGGATGCTGGAAGGACTGGATTGAGGCGTTTCGCCGGTTGCACGTCGCCCGGCGAGCCGGCCTCCCACCAAGGTTCGGCGATGAGGCTCAGCTCAGAGGGTAGGAGGGCGGCAAGCCGCGCGACGTGCAGTGGGCGACTGCATCACTCACGGCGCAAACGGCAACACCCGCTTGTGCTGAGTCTTGTCATAGGTGCGCACGATGATGTCATACGCTTCCTGGCTCACCGCCTCACCATGCAGGAAGGCATCGATCTGCGCATAGCTCACCCCGTGGGCGTGCTCGTCCGGTTTACCGGGGTTGAGCTCTTCCAGGTCGGCAGTCGGCACCTTCATCACCAGGCTTTCCGGCCCGCCAAGGAATTGCGCGATCGCACGCACCTGATGCTTCACCAGCCCGCTCAGCGGGGCCAGGTCGCAGGCGCCGTCGCCGAACTTGGTGAAGAAGCCCATCACCGCTTCGGCGGCATGGTCGGTGCCGATGACCAGGCCGTCGTAGGCGTTGGCGATGGTGTACTGCGCAACCATGCGAATGCGCGCCTTGGTGTTGCCCATCACGAAATCGCGGCGAGCCGGGGTCAGGCCTTCGAGGTGGCTGACGGTCTCGGCCAGGCCTTTGACGGCGCCGGCGATGTTCACTGTGGCTTCTTCATCGGCGGCGACAAAGCGCATGGCCGCAGCGGCATCGGCCTCGTCGTGTTGCACGCCGTGGGGCAGGCGCACGGCGACGAAACGGTAGGCGCTGTCGCCGGTTTCCTTGCGCAGTTCCTCGACGCTCAGCTGCGCCAGGCGCCCGGCGGTGGAGGAGTCCACACCACCGCTGATGCCCAGCACCAGCACCTTGAGCCCGGAGGCCTTGAGGGTGTTCTTGATGAAGGCCTTGCGCCGCTCGACTTCGGCGGCCAGGGCGGCCTGGTCCTTGAACGCGGGGGTGACAGCCAGCGCAGCGGCGATTTCGGCTTGGCGGTTGCTCATGTCGGTCTCCTTGAGGGCGGGTCAGACGCGGAAAACGTGTTTGAGGTAGGCGACGAAGTTTTCGTCGCGGCATTGGGTCTTGCCGGGGCTGTCGGAGATCTTCGCCACCGGCTGGCCGTTGCAGGCCGTCATCTTGATCACGATGTTCAAAGGCTTCACCCCCGGGATGTCGCAGGTGAGGTTGGTGCCGATGCCGAAGCTTACATTGATCCGCTGGTGCAGTGCGCGATCGAGCCCCAGCGCCTTCTCGAGGTTGAGCCCGTCGGAGAACACCAGCGTCTTGCTCAGTGGGTCGATGCCGAGCTTTTCATAGTGGGCGATGGCCTTTTCCGCCCACTGCAACGGGTCGCCCGAGTCATGGCGCAAGCCATCGAAGAGCTTGGCGAAGAACAGGTCGAAGTCGTTCAGGAAGGCATCCATGGTGATGCAGTCGGTCAGCGCGATGCCGAGGAGGCCACGGTACTCGCGTACCCAGCAGTCCAGCGCGGCGTTCTGGCTGTCGATCAGCCGCGGGCCCAGTTGCTGGTGGGCCATCAGCCATTCGTGGGCCATGGTGCCGAGTGGGCGAACGTCCAGCTCGCGGGCCAGGTGTACGTTGCTGGTGCCGACGAAACGGCCGGGGAAGTCATGCTTGAGCACGTTGACCACCTCTTCCTGCACCCGGTAAGAGAAGCGCCGGCGAGTGCCGAAGTCCGCGACCTGAAAGCCTGCCAGCTCCGCCGGGCTGGCTTCACCGCGCAGCCAGTCGAGCTTGCTGTAGAGGCGCTCGCGCACCTGCTCGATCACGACATCGCGGTGTACGTAACGGTTGCGCACCTCGCTGATGATCGCCAGCAGCGGCACTTCGTAAAGGATCACGTGCAGCCACGGCCCGCGCAGGCGCACGCAGAGCTGGCCGTCCTCGACGCTGGTGTGCACATAGCGCAGGTTGAAGCGGAACAGGCTGAGGAAGCGGATGAAGTCCGGCTTCACGAACGGGATCTTCTCCAGCCAGGTCAACTGGTCGGGGGTGACGCTGATCTCGGCCAGCCGCTCGATCTGGTAGCGGATCTCGGCGAGGTCAGGGCGTGAGGTCCTCGGCGTTGCGGCAGCGAAATTCCCACTCCACCTCGGCGTTGGGGTAGTTGTGCAGCACGGCCTGCATCATGGTGAGCTTGTAGAAGTCGGTATCGAGCAGGTTCTGCACGATGCGGTCAGCGAATACGCTCTCGGTCATGTTCATTGCTCCTTGCGATCAAGCGCTGCGTCCAGTTCCGGGGCGCTGGCGCATAAAGTGATGCCGGCGGCGCGCATCTGGGCGCAGGCCGCGTCGGCGGTGGCTTGGGCGATGGCGCGGCAGGCGGGGAGGTACACCAGCACCTCCAGGCCTGCCTGGCGCAGTTGCAGGGCGGTGGTCTTCACGCAGTAGTCCAGCGCCAGCCCGCCCACCAGCACGGTGCTCACGCCCTGGGCGCGCAGGTACTCGATGGCACCGGTGCTGCGCCGCTCGGCCAGGTCGTGGTAGCAGGCGCCGTAGGGGTGCAGCCCAGGCTCTACGCCTTTCCACACGAAGTAGTCGTAAGCCAGCGGCTCGGGTAATTCATCGAGCAGCTCGAAGCCCGGCGTGCCCGGTACGCAGTGGCTCACCCAGGTGAGGTCGGCGTCGGGCAGCGCCAGCGGTTGCAGCATTTCGGCGTGCGAGCCCACCACCCATGGCGCACTCGGCGAGTGTGCATCCTTGCTGCCCAGGCGCAGTTGCGCACGGCTGGCCAGCAGGTTGAGCTGCGCACCGATCAGGTGGCCCTCCGGCACCGGCAGCTCAGCAGGGCACAGAGGCGTGAAGCCTTTTTGCGCGTCGACGTCGAAACTGGCGATGGTCATGAGGGCTCTCCGCTGTGAATGGGGTAGACACATATTTCACCTGATGTAATATGTAGTCGAGTTATTTCTGAAACGAGGCCGCGATGAGCGATGCACTGATACTGGCCGGGGTCGACATCGTCGCCTTGCGCCTGGCGCCCACCGGGCTGGAGCTGCTGTTGATCCGCCGCGCTAACGCGCCCTTCGCCGGGCAGTGGGCCTTGCCCGGCGTGCTGGTCAACGGCCGCTGCGCCGACCCCAGCCTCGACGCCGCGGCTGCCCGCGCGCTGGATGAAAAGGCGCGCGTTACACCTCAATACCTGGAACAGGTAGCCACCGTCGGCAACGGCGAGCGCGACCCGCGCGGCTGGACGATGAGCAGCGTGTACCTCGCGCTGCTCGCACCCGAAGCCCAGGTGGAAGGGGAGGACCTGGCGTTCTTCCCGCTGAGCGCCTTGCCCGAATTGCCTTTCGACCATGACGACCTGGTGCAGCGTGCGCGGGAGCGTTTGAGCAGCAAGGCCGTTTACAGTTCCTTGCCGCTGCTGCTGCTGGCCCCGTGCTTCACGGTGACTGAGGTATTGGGCGCGTTCGAAGCGGTGCTGGGCGCGGCGGTGCAGCACACCAGCCTGCGCAAGCGGCTGGAGCGGATGAAGCAGGAAGGCTGGGTGCGCGAGACCGGCGACAAGCGCTACCCGAAGATGGGCCGGCCGCAGCAGGTGCTGGAGCGGGCCAACAGCGAGGTGTTCCTGTTCGATCGCAGTGTGTTGGCGTGAACGCTGGCCGGCTTGCCCGCTGCCGGTGAGGCGGGCAAGCCGACCTTCAGGTCAGAAGTCCACCGTGCCCGAGAACTTCACCAGCCGTGGCTCGCCTTGGGTGAGGTAGCCGCCGTTGGCCGAGGCCCAGTAGTTCTTGTTGGTGAGGTTTTCCACGTTCACGCGCAGGGTCACGTCCTTCTGCGACACCTTGAAGCGGTAGCGGGCGCCGGCGTCATAGCGGTTCCAGGCCGGCAGCTTGAGGTTGTTGGCCTGGTCGGCGTACTGGGTGCCTGTGCGCATGGCGCGGGCATTGAGGGCCACGCCCGGCAGGCCGGGGACGTCCCAGTCGACGCTGGCGTTGAGCTGGAAGGTCGGGACGCCTACGGCATCGTTGCCGTCGGCAGCACCGTTTTTGGTGTCTTTCAGCTCGGAGGTCATGCGAGTGCCGCCGGCGATCACGCGCAGGCCTTCGATGGGTTCGCCGAACAGGCTGAGCTCGACACCTTTGTTGACCTGCATGCCGTTCTGCACGTAGATACGGCCGTCCGCGTAGCCATCGGTAGGGCGCTCGATGCGAAACGCGCTCAGGTCTGCGCCGAAGTTGCCCATGTCCAGTTTGATACCGGCTTCTACCTGTTTGGTGCGGCCCGGCGGGAAGGTGACGCCGGCATTGTCGATGTCGGCCCCCGAGGCCGTGGCGCCTTTGGCCAGGCCCTCTATGCGGTTGGCATACAGCGATAGCGTGTCGGTGGCCTTGTAGACCGCCCCGTAGACCGGGGTAGTGATCGATTTGTCGTAAAACGCATTGCGGCCCTGATTGGCGGAATTGCCGTTGTAATCGTAGCCCTCCACACGCAATTGCTGGCTGCGCAGGCCGTAGGTCAACAGCAGGCGGTCGTCGAACAGGCCGACGGTGTCGGCCACCGAAAACCCTCTGTTGCGCGTCTTGCCGGTGACGCCGGGGTCGCTCATGTCGCCGGCCTGTGTCGAAGTGGGCGTGGGCCTTGGCAGCACTGGAGTGCTGTAAATGTTGGTATTGCCACGGGTATAGAAGGTGTAGGCATTTTCCTGTTGCGCCCACAGCGTGGTGGCGCCCACCGCGATCTGATGGCTGACCGGCCCGGTTTGCACGCGGCCGTTGATGCCTGCTGCCAAGCTGGTGTTGTCTTCGTTGTGGCGAATATCGGAACCTGTGATGGTCGCCGCACCGCTGTTGCCCACCAGCACCGGTGTGCCGTAGAAGCCTGTTTCCCGCGTGTGCTTGGCCCCGCCGGCTACATACGCTGTCCAGTTCTCGCTCAGGTCCCACTCGCCGCGCATCATGCCGAAGGTGTCTTCGGTTTCCGTGAAGGTCCACGGCTGGCCGTAGTTGTGGTCGGCATCCGGCGCGGTCGGGATCGTCGTCGCGGTGCCCGGCCGCACACTATTGCGCAGGTGATTGACGCGCTGCTTCTGGTAGCCGAAATCAGTAGAGACGCGCATGCCGTCGCCCCGGTAATCCAGCCCGGCCACGAAGAGCTTGGTGCGCTGGTCCTGATCGTCGACCGCCGTTTCGCCCTCGCGCTGCGACAGGTTCAGCCGCGCGCCGAAGCGGTTGTCTTCCCCGAAGCGCTGGCCCAGGTCGAGGTGCTCGCCGATGCGGCCATCTGTGCTGATGTCCTGGGTGTAGCGGCGGGTGGGCGTGTCGCCGGCGCGCTTGGGCTGCAGGTTCACGCTGCCGCCCAGGCCCGTGCCGGTGGGGGAGGCACCATTGAGGAAGGCACTCGGGCCTTTGAACACCTCCACCCGCTCGATGGCATCGGTGGAGAGGATCTGCCGAGGCAACACGCCGTACAGGCCGTTGTAGGCGATGTCGTCACTGGCCAGCGGCAGGCCACGGATCACGAACACCTGCGACTGGTTGCCAAAGCCGAACGATTGGCGCACCGACGGGTCGTTGGCCAGCACATCGCCCACGTCCTCGGCCTGCTGGTCTTCGATCAGCTTGGCGGTGTAGCTGTTCATGGTGAAGGGCACGTCGTGCACGTCCTGATTGCCCAGCACCCCCATCTGCCCACCCCGGGCCACCTGGCCACCGCCGTAGGTTTCCGGCAAGGGGTTGGCCACCGGTTTAAGCGCCGTGCCGCTGATGTCGGTGGCATCCAGCTCGATCACCGAGTCGGCGGCATTGGCCATGAGGGAAAAGGAACAGCACAGCGCCAGCGCTGTGGGGCGGGAGGGGAATGCGAGAGCCATGGGTGTACCTGATAGCTGAGGGAAGGGGGCCGTGAGGCGGCCGGTCAGGCTATCAGGTGGAAATGCAAATTAATATTAATTAGGTTTTGTTTTGAGAGCTGTCTTGCTTTTCAGCGTTTTGCGCCATTGGCGGGGCAGCCTGTTCCCGGGCCGCCCCGCCCATTGGCTCAAGCCGCGTGATCAGCCTGCGTGGCCGTCGCCACCCCCAGCACCTCTATCGCATCATCGGTCGCCGCTGCGCTGGCGAAGCCGAAGTTCACATAGGACAGGCTGCCCGTCTGGTCGCCCGACAACGTGACCTGGAAGAACCTGCCCTGGCCATCACCCTGAAGGTCGCGTACGTAGGTGCGGTCCAGCTCGGCGTTGTAGTCGATCTTCAAGGTGCCGTTGAAGCCATTGCCGATACCGGTGTAGCCCAGGTCACGCACCTGGAGGCTGTCGGTGCCGTTGTCGAAGTCGGTGATCAGGTCCGAATAGCTTTTGTCGGCGGTGCGGTAGCTGTCTTCCACGCTGTGGTAAACGAAGGTGTCGCGGCCAGAGCCCCCGGTCAGGCGGTCGGCGCCAAGCCCGCCGGTGATGGAATCACCGTTGGCGCCGCCCATCACCACGTCGTTGCCAGCGCCTGCGTCGATGTACTGCGTGGCGTTAGAGCCGACGATGGTGTCGCTGCGTTCAGTGCCGGTGATGTACACCGGCTGGTTGCTGTAGGGGGTGACCTCATGCTCGGTGGCCGGTGCAGTGAAGCGGATGCTGTTCGGGCTCAGGTCCAGCAGGTGGTTGCCTTTGAGCGCAACCTGGAAATGATTGCCGGCGTCGTCCTGCTCCCGTGAGCTCAGGCGGGTCACGTCGTGGCTGCTGTCGTAGCTGACCGCAAGCGTCGTTCCGCGGCCGTCGCCCAGGCCGGTGAAGCCCAGCGCGCTCACATCGATCAGGTCGCCGTCCTCGGCGTTGAAATCCACGATCAGGTCACGGCCGTTGTCCTTGCCGGCAGCATCAACCTGGCTGTCGCTCAACCGGCTGTACACGAAGGTATCGGCACCCGCATCGCCCACCAGCCGGTCTGCCCCTTTGCCGCCTTCGAGGCGGTCACCGCTGCCACGGCCGTACAGCGCGTCGTTGCCATCGCCGCCCAGCAAGGTCTCGCGGCCTTGGGTGGTGCCATGGAGCGTGTCGTCGCTCGCCGTGCCCTGCACGATCGGCAGGAAGTTGGCATCGGTCAGGGTGCTGCGGTAATCGCCCTTGAGCATCAGCGCGAAATGCTGGCCTTGGGCATTGGCGTCGAAGTTCTCCAGGTACGTGAGGTTCTGGCCGGCGTCGTAGCGCAGCGCCACGGTGCCGTGGCGGCCATCGCCCAGCCCGGTGAGCCCGAGTGAGGTGAGGTCGAGGCTGTCATGGCGTACGTCGAAGTCGCCGATGGTGTCGGCCGATTGGCCGCTGGCACTGCGGTAGCTGTCGCCGATGGCCGTGAAGCGGAAGGTGTCGTCGCCCTTGCCGCCATTGAGCAGGTCGGCGCCGGCGCCACCGACCAAGGTGTCGTCGAGCACGCCACCGTACAGCGTGTCGTTGCCGGCACCGCCGTAGACCTCATGGTCGTAGGCACCTTCACCGCTGCTGATCCTGTCGTCGCCGGTCGAGCCATAGCTCACCTGGGTGTGAGTGTTGTCGAAGGCTGCGCTGGCGCCACCGAGCAACTGCGTAGCGGTTTCATAGGTGCTGCTGATGAGGTTGCCACCAACGATGTTGGCGTCGCTGCCGCCGCGTTCCTCCACGGCCTGGCCCTTGGTCGCCCCATTGGCGCCGTCGGTTTGCCCACCGAAGCGGTTGCCCTCGATACGGGTGCCGTGGCTGTCGGCCAGCACCAACTCGGCCGAGGCGGTGTGCTGCGCGTTGCCGCTGATGGAACTGGCGGTAATCTGCGTGCCCTCGGCGTTTTGCAGGCTCACACCGGCCCTGTCGTTGTCATCGGCGAGCAAATGGTCGAGTACCACGCCGGTGGCATTCTCCACGCGCACGCCGTCCCGGAAGTTGCCCGAGGCGCTGCTGGCGACCAGCGTCGGTGCGTTGCCCTGCGCATCGCCGCGCAGCACAAAACCGTTGCCGAAGTTGGACAGGCTCACGATCCCAGCAAGCTCCACAGCGCCGGTGACTTCCACGCCATTACCGCCATTGTCGCTGAAGCTGCTGTCGCTGATGCGGCTGTTCACCAGCCCTTCGGCGATCACGCCACCCCGCTGGCTGCCCAAAGAGTCGGCATTGCTCAAGGTCACCTCGCTGCCTTGCGCGCGCAGATCGAAGCCGATACCTGTGGTATTGGCGATGCTCACGTTATGCAGCGAGGCCTTTACTCCATCGCCCACCGCCCAGCCATTGACCACGCCGGTAGGAAGGCCAGCATCGATCCCGATGTTGAACGCCGACGTGTTGTCGCCGCTCAGGCGTACGATCGCGTCGATGTCGCCGGTGGTGTGATCGGTGTCCAGCCAGAAGCGCGTCTGGTAGGGGTCCTGCCCGGCCAGGGTGACGTCGGCCTTCACATCCAGCACCACGCCACCGCCCTGCTTGTTCAGCACGTAGTCGCCCGTGGGCACGTACACCGTACCGCCCCCCGCAGCCGCCGCCGCGTCGATGGCGGCCTGGATCGCCTGGGTATCGTCGGTGGCCCAATCGCCGACCGCGCCGTAGTCCTTCACGTTGAATATCTGTGCCATGGGTTGCTTCCAATGGATGGGAACGGAGGGTGCCTGCCAGCACGGGCCGAGGCCGGTGCTGGCATGGCGACAGTTCCCCTCTAGGGGCGACGACAGCGGGAAGGTCGCTGGGATATGGAGTGCGGGAGGGCGGAAAGTTCCGGGTGGGGTAGGGGGTATACGGCGGGCGGTTCAGTCTTCCTTCACGTTGAGCGTTTGAGTGTCGCCCTGACTTTTGAGAAAGCCCGCTTTGGGGAGCCGGAAGGAGTTGAAGCTGACGTGGGTGTCGCTGACGTTCAGGCGTTTGATCAGGTAGAACATGTCGTCGGATTCGGTGATGACGCAGCCTGTGCGGGTTTCGCCTTGGTAAAACAGCGTTTCCTCTGTGCAGTGCTTGATCACGCTGATAGCGGCGCGGCGGCCGGATTCTGACGGGTCTCGCAGGACGGCCTTCCAGACAGCGAACACTAACAGAGCAACGCAGACGAGAATCCCGGCCCACCTGAGGTCGAAATCGAGTTCTTTTACTCGCGCCCTGACGCGTGCCCGAATGCCTGTCACTTCAGAGGCTGAGTGCACTCTGCCAGGCTTCTCTAAAAGTCCCAGTAGCACCGTGATGCCTCCCAACAGGGCGGCTATCAGGAAAAACAACATAAAGGCGGTCCCCAAGCCGGCACCGCCGTAGGAGAGCAGCACCTGGGTGCTGAGGTTCAAGCGAGCGAGAGGGATATCGAGTGTGTTGTAGAACTTCTCAAGGTGGGCATAGCCATTGATTGTCAGCAGCCCGCCCGTGACGGCGATCGCCAGGGTGACATCGATGGCGAGCAGGCGGAAAAGTGCAGGCAACTTCCGGTGCCGCTGGGCGCTTTCGCGGGCGGCGCGTATGTGGTGTTCGGACATATTCAGGGCTTGTCCCAACATTTGGGAATGACTGCACAGGCGTTGTACTGCCGATCCATCGAAGCCATGCGCTCGAGATGCGCACCGGTGATGTCTCTGAACGATTGATTGGCAGTAAGCATGTAACGAAGGGTGCGCAGCTTCATACGCTCCAACCACTGGCTGCGCGCAGGCTCCGGAAGCTTGTCGCTGTTGGTGGCCAGGGCCTGGAGCGTGGTGTCGTCAGCACGGCTCAGCTCATCCCGAAAGCTTGCCAGGTATTGGGCGCGGGGCGCGTCGGCCTGATGGTTCAGCTCGTATTGCATCGTTTCCAGGTTCTTCCGGTACAGCGCCCAATAGGCTGGCGGCAGTTTGGAACCGTACTTGCCCTGCATTTCCGCGATCCGCGGGCCTATCGTGCTGCCGTCCAGGGCAGGCTTGCTATCAGGCTTGGCCACCGGATCGCGGCCGACCGCTTGCTCGATCCAGGCCTCACGCGCAGGCGTCGAAGCCAGTACAGGCCCCAATGGCTCCAGCTTGACCGGTTCGGATGGGGCACTTGCCGGCCCGGCGCAACCAGTGGCCAGCAGGGCGCAGAACAGAATCGAAAGAATGCGGGTAGGCAGGAGCATGTGTCGTCCATGAGCTAGGGTAAATGAAGGCGCAATGATATCACCGAGCTTGGCACACACCAATCACTCGCCCCGTTTGCAACGATGCCAAACAACGCCCCATTTCCAACCGTAGGAGAGCGGCTACGCCGCGCGACGCGACCCTCTCAACCTCATCACCCAACCTGCCACCCTCTATCAGCCCTATCGCCAAAAACAGCATGTTCGCGCACTTCAATTTGTGGGAGGCCGGCTGCGCCGGGCGACGAGGCCACCAAAGCCAACCACTTTTTCGACTTAGCGGCACCATCCCCAAGCCCCCAGCATTTCCACCAGGGTCAGTGTCTCTGTCATCTCAAGGTCAAGGATCGGCGCTGTCGAGGGTTCAATCCCGAGCAGCCGCCTGCATCTTCAACGCCGCCTCCAACTTGGCCCGCGCCATCTCAATAAGATGCACATGCACAGCCTCGAAGGCTTTGTCTCGCGACTCAACCCGTGGGAGGCCGGCTGTGCCGGGCGACGCGGTCACGAAAACCAACCACTTTTTTGCCCTGGCGGCGCCATCCCCAAGCCCCCCAGCATGTCCACCAGGGTCCGTGCCGGTGTCATCTCAAGCTCAAGGATCGGCGCTGTCGAGGGTTCAATTCCGAGCAGCCGCCTGTATCTTCAACGCCGCCTCCAACTTGGCCCGCGCCATCTCAATAAGATGCACATGCACAGCCTCGAAGGCTTTGTCTCGTGACTCAACCTGTGGGAGGCCGGCTGCGCCGGGCGACGCGGTCACGAAAGCCAACCACTTTCTGACCTGGCGGCACCATCCCCCTGCATTTGCAACGCTGCCTCCAACTTGGCCCGCGCCATCTTAATAAGATGCACATGCACAGCCTCGAAGGCTTTGTCTCGTGACTCAACCTGTGGGAGGCCGGCTGCGCCGGGCGACGCGGTCACGAAAGCCAACCACTTTCTGACCTGGCGGCACCATCCCCAAGCCCCCAGCATTTCTACCAGAGTCAGTGCCGGTGTCATCTCAAGCTCAAGGATCAGCGCTGTCGAGGGTTCAATTCCGAGCAGGCGCCTGCATTTGCAACGCCATATCCAACTTGGTACGGGCCATGTCAATCAGATGCACCACCGCGAAGGCATGATCGCGCCGGCTGCCTTGCTGATCGTCAGCGCTTTCATACGCCGTGGCGCGGGCGCAGCGCAGGAGTTCATCGGCGTCGGTGAGGAGTTGTTCGAGGGTGAGCGGTGGTGCGTTCAAGGTCATGGCGCGGCTCCCAGAGTTGTGGAGTTGCCAGAGGCCTTCCTACGGGCTTTGGGTGGCAACTGTACGCGGGGTAGGAATACCGGAACTCTAGGCAACCGGCCACGCGTGAGCGTGCCCGCGCACAGCTGCCATAACGCACTGCGGCAAGCGGAGACCGCTGGCAGTGACGGATGGTTGGCACGTGCGCGCCTAGTTTTGTTCCGGGTTCCTACGCCCAGGCCACTGGATTGACAGTGGCGGCGGTAAGGGTAGCGGGGGTTGGGGGAGGGGGCAATCGTTCTCTGTGGTTCAACCAGAACGTGGGGGGCGTTCAGTCGCTGCTGCTGCCCATGAAGACCCATCTTTGGTCGGGGGTGTGGATGTCGAAGGCGAAGTCCCAGAAGACAGGGTAGGCCGGGTGGCCTTTGTCGAGCCAGAAAGACGTGATGGAGGTGGCGTGAGCAAGATTGACGCGTTCGAGCAGGATTTCTATAAGGGCAAGGATCTCTGAGCGCTTCGTTGGTAGGTCGATAGGGCCGGATCCGCTGTCACCTGGGTGAAGCAGAGCGTCTGTGATCTCGATTCGGGCTTCGTCGAGGGTTACGGGAAAGCTGTTCCCAATGACAACGCTAGGCTCTGTACGTAATTGGCAGAAACTCAGCCAAACCCACACCGCAGAGCAGTTGCCGTAGAGTCTCCCGCCATCCAGGGAAAGGAATCCTCTAATGGCCAGTCGGTACGATATTTCGGATGAAGCTTGGGATTTGGTAGCGGATCTTTTCACAGGTCCGCAGCGCAAAGGTCGCCCCCGTCGTGATGATCGGCAGATGCTCAATGGCATCCTGTGGGTACTCTGTTCGGGAGCACCATGGCGCGACATGCCGGAGGATTTCGGGCCCTGGTCAAGCGTCTATCAGCGCTTTCGCGATTGGCGAAACCAACGTGTCTTCAGCCAGATGCTCAAACGGCTGCAACTGAAGCTCAACGAAAAAGGCCGGATCGATCTGAAGACCTGGATGATCGATTCAACCGCCATACGTGCCTCCCGCTCGGCCTCCGGCGCGGGTAAAAAAGGGGGCCTGACGAACCCGCCGATCATGCTCTAGGCCGCAGCCGCGGAGGCTTCACCACCAAGATTCATATGCTGTGCGACGCTAACGGCATTCCTCTTCGCTTTCTGCTCTCCGGTGGCAACGCAAGCGACATCAACTACGCCCAACCCCTCCTGGACGGCGCCCATCTTCCGACTGTACGTGGCCGGCCACGCAAGCGCTGCAGATGGCTACTAGCAGACAAAGGTTATGACGCCGAGGCGCTGCGCCAATACTGCGACCGCTATCGAATGCAGCCCGTCATTCCCCTTCGGATGATGAAGCGCAAGCCGAAACCGGGCTTGCCTCGCCTGTTCGACAAGCCCAAATACGCGCAGCGGAACATCATTGAGCGGATGTTCGGCTGGCTCAAAGACAACCGCAGAATTGGTACGCGCTATGACAAGCTGGCAGAGAGCTTTGCCGCTATGGTTTCGCTGGCGTGCTCGTTGCGGTGTTTAAAACAGTTGGTTTCGTACAGAGCCTAGTGGTAAAGAGCTCGGACAGCTGGACGTCAAGCGAGCGGTTCAGGTCGAGAGGGCCGTAGATGTTGATCCAGACGTCGTAGTTGAAGCCGTATAGAAGGTGTTCGAGTTGGAGGATTTCGGGTAGGCGGTTGTCGTGGGTGATGCGCATTTGGGGGCCTTTGAGTCAGATTCAGAGCATAACGTAATCATGATCGTTTCAACGACGGAGAAAAGCTTAATGCGGCTGCAGCCGGCCAAAGGCGGCCATCCGTGAGCGGTATATCTCGACACATTGCTGCCGTTCACCGAGGACACCTATCGGCCAAAGACAAACTTTCTCAAGAGGGCCGCCTCCCATTTGGACAGAAAGCAGCTAGAGGGGAGTGTTCAAAGAGGTAAGAGAACTGCGAAAATTCACATCGTGCGAAAAGCGGGGATATTGGAATTGTATTTTTCTTTGTCTTTTTCTTTGGCATGAAGATATCCAGTAATTCCGCCATCTTGGGAGACCTTAACTCCTAGACCTAATTTTCCGAGCTCGATTGCCGCCGCTGTTCTGCCACCACTAGTGCTGCCCCCAGGTAGCTTCAATATTGCACCAACAGCGAGAATTTTTCCGGTATGGTCCATAACCGTTGACCCATCGATCGCGACCAATTCCTGCCTTAACGCACGCGGGAGTTCGTGGAATAGTCGGCCACCGATAATTCTTTGGATCGTGGCGGCCTTATCTGAGTTAGTTGGCTCAAGTCTATCACCTGTATTTACTAACTCAGTCCAACTCTGACTAGCTCGATGACGTACAACCCCTATGCAGGCACCCGTGCGGGCAAACGATGCATCCAATAAAGTCTCATAGATCGCTAACCGCACATTTGGGTTCTTGGGAACCGACATCTGGCTGACAACCGGATCATGAGTCAAAAAATGCCAAGTTCCACTTCGCCTTGCGAATAGCAACTGCCCATGAATAAATATAAGGACTTCACCTAGACGATTTAGCACTAATGCAATTCTGCCTACGGCACCATTTGTCCATTCCGCTATAGCTCTATGCCTCCAAGGAGAGATTTTTTCGGTAGCTGGAGGAAGGTCAAGCACGTGATGTTTAACGAACTCTAGATCTTGGTTGAACTCAATAAGGGTGTCAATACCATTGGAAAGCACTGCACCAAAGTCACTACTTCCAATGCTTTGCAATGTGATACTGGAGGGGTTCTGGGTATCTGGTGAAATTCCAATTGCGCTGCAGATGGGAGCCCCTTCATAAAGTCTCGACGCCCAAAGGGATATCTGATCTATCGCCGACAAAATAATTTTATATCTTCCTTCAGGTGCGATTGCCTTTGCAATCACTCGCCTCTGAAATGTCGAGAGGAATTCATCTTTGAGATCCTGCGTGAGTATGCTTTCCATGCTACTCAGGCAGTCAACGAAAGCCTGGATTAGATTAAATTCCCCAGCCGGACTGGTCGCAGGTGAAAAGCTCTGGTCGCGCCTGATATGCAGCCGGTATCCGTCATTTTTATTAACCTTAAAGCCAATGGTTTGTTGATTTACTACAAAGGCAACAGTTTTTTCACTAGTGCTGGATTTCCCCACTTGTGGATCAAGTCTAGCGCCTGAAAAAAATGGTAGCAAATAGCGCTCAGAAATTTCTCGAAGCAGTGGCTCATCCATGATTTATTATCCCTCTATTTATTAGCTCGTAAGATCCAGTGATAGCAAGGTTGAGGCGAGATTGTGCCAATCAAAAACATATGGATTATGGAGTTTCATCATCACCAAAAATTTTTTACTAGTGGCGTCAGGACTGGCAGGCACGCTCGTGTAAGTCTAAAAGGATAGCTTAACATTTAAAATCTATTTTTCCAGCCCTGAGCGAAATTTATACATTGACACATGACGTAATTTTGTATTATGTGAGTTTAACAGCGTATGCTTCACGGGCATCCTACAGATTCAGGGATAGGATGTGCATTCTAAGCCAGCCAATGGAAGATTTTTGAAATGCTAGAAACAGGACAGGCAGCATCCGCCCCCCTTCGGATTTTGTCGCTAGATGGTGGCGGCGCCAAAGGGTTCTATACTTTAGGGGTGCTAAAAGAAATTGAGGCCATGGTAGGGGGTGAGCTGCATAAGAAGTTCGATATCGTGTTCGGCACGAGCACAGGCGCCATCATTGCGGCGCTAATTGCACTCGGTTACAACATCGACTCAATTCTGGGCATGTATCGAAAACATGTTCCGGCAGTGATGTCGCAAAAAACGGCGTCGGCCAAATCGGCGGAATTGAAGAAGCTGGCAAACGAAATTTTCGGTAATGCCACATTCAGCGATGTGAAAACTGGAGTCGGGATTGTCACAGCCAAGTGGATGACTGAGCGTCCAATGATTTTCAAAGGCAGTGTTTTGCAGGCACACGGACGAAAGAATACGTTCGTTCCTGGTTTTGGCGTAAACATTGCTGATGCGGTGAAAGCTTCGTGCTCTGCCTACCCCTTTTTGAGCGCACTACAGTTAGAACCTCGAGTGGTGAGGACATCGAACTTCTCGATGGCGGCTATTGCGCGAACAATCCAACTCTTTACGCAATCGCAGATGCTGTACAGGCCCTCAAATACGAGCGTCAGAACATCCGAGTTGTGAGCATTGGAGTAGGTGTTTATCCAGAGCCAAAGCCGGGGCTAAAAATGTGGCTAGCTAAGAAATATCTAGTTAGCGTGCAGTTGCTACAGAAAACCTTGGAAATTAACACTCAGTCGATGGATCAATTGCGCCAGATTCTTTTCCACGATGTCCCGACCATTCGGATTAGTGACTGCTACACCGCACCTGAAATGGCCACCGACCTTCTGGAGCATGATCTCAGTAAACTGGGGATGCTGTTCCAGCGTGGCCGAGAGTCATTTGCTTCACGAGAAGAGCAACTTCACGATTATTTGGTTTAGCCAGGAGGGGCAGATGCCAATACCCGAATCTCAACTCGAAACCTGGTCTCACCAAGGGTCCATCGCCCAGTCGAGCAGCACATATAGCTCGATAAAGGGCGTGCTGGAAGGTGCCACAACGCCATATGCCAATAAGAAGTTCAAGGTTTTTCTCCAAGGCTCTTATGGAAATGACACGAACATCTACACTGAGAGCGATGTAGATGTCGTAATTAGACTCGATGATTGTTTTTTCAGCGATACCGATTGGCTATCTGAGGAAGAGAAGACTGTACATAGGCATGCTTTCAGCACTGCGGCTTACACGTATGTTGACTTCAAGCGAGATGTATTATCTGTGCTTCAAGCGCAATATGGGGAAGCGCTGGATGCCAGAGGAAAGGCCATTACCATCGACGCTAGCGGTTCGCGGCGAAAGTCCGATGTAATCGCGGCAGTCCAGTTTCGGAAGTACTCAAAATTCAGATCTTCAACCGACTCCGCATACATTGAAGGGATATGCTTCTTCAACGCGGATGGCGAGCAAATAGCAAATTATCCGAAGCAGCACTCGGCAAGCATGATCTCCAAGCATCAAGCGACGTCTGGGTGGTTGAAACCTATGGCGCGGGTGTTAAAGAACATGCGCAGTAGAATGATGAGCGAAGGTTTGATTAAGGCCGGTACTGCCCCCTCGTACTATCTAGAAGGCTTATTATACAACGTGCCAACCGACAGGTTCAGAACGAGCTATTCGGACTGCGTGGCCAATGTTGTGAACTGGTATCGCGTGGATGCGAATAAACCTGAGCTTGTGTGTGCTAACGAGCAGTATTACTTACTGCGTGATGGCCATCACACGTGTTGGCCGCAGGACCAATGCGATGCTTTCATAGAGGCGGCTGTCAAACTCTGGAACGGTTGGTAAGTCGAGGGGGCGGCACAACAATTCAGGAGGACTTTGTCAAGGGCTGCTGCTGGCCGATGAACGGCCGCTTCGGGTAAATTGCAGCCGGTCACGACATACCGCCATCGACCCATGAGGTCTTTCGCTTTTGCCCGGATAAGAGTTCTTGTAACCTTACAAACTTTCCAGCAATCTTGCTCTCAGATTTGGCATAACTTATGAATACTCACCAGGCAAAGCTACTCGCGCTCACACTGCTTGAAATCAAGAAGTTGCTTGCCGATTATCTAGGCAGAGATGTGGATGCTCCTATGAGCGTCCGTGTCGCGGCGCATATGGCCTATGCGCTCCACAATGAGGCAGAGGCTGTGTTCAACAACACAGATTTCGAGATCGGCGATGCAAGCGTGAAAATCCATGCAATCGATCAGATTCTGGGCGTCACTGACGGTGCCTCATTACTGGACAGGTTTAACATCGAGACCAAAAACATTCTGAATAGCGGTCAACCCTTCACAAAGCCAACACAGTGATTTCACTGTCTGTCAGCCGACGGGCGTTAACCGCCCGCACACAAAAAATCTGACAGTCCCGTATCAGCACATACAGACCCCAAAGCCACCACACCCACCATCCCCTCTCCCAATGCAACCTCCACCCCCACACCCTGCAACCCCCCCACCGTCCTCCATTCCTCAAGCCCCAAACCATGCAACTTCAAAAACGCTTCGCGCCTGCACCATGCCTTGGCAAAGGCCACCGCACGCGTCGGCTCGGGCATGCCTGACAGCACACTGGCAACTTCAGCCCCCAGATAATCCAGCGCGACAGCATGCCAGTCCGGCACAGTCTGAACCTGCATCAGGTCCACGCCCACTGCGCCGTGGAGATTGACGGCAGCCAGTGAGAGCCCAGCCTCGTGGCTGACGGAAAAACCAGGCTCCGGCAGCCCGTCGATAAGCAAGCGCGGTGCGAAACCTGGGGCGCTGATGATCTGGATCGCGTCCGAGGGTATTTCGAGCCACTGCTCCACGGCAGTGCGCACGCAAGCCCGAATCCGGTTTCTGGCTTCATCTCTTGCACAGCCTGGCCTGGTGACGCAGCTGACCAGCAATACATCCTGCCGAGGGAAAGGCTTTGGGGGGCGAGCCGGCCATCTTCGCCGAACGCCCAGCTCGCCCCGGGCTTCATGCCCTGTCAGGTGACGCGGGGCAACCGGCCCATCGGCTGGCGGCAGGGATATGCTCGCCCTTCATCACCAGGGTCAGTGCGCCAAGGTGCGCATCGTTGCCGACGACCGCGCTATACAACACAGCGCTGCGTGGCCCCATGTACACGCGTTCGCCGATGCTGACGTGATCGATCTTCATGATTCGGTCTTCGAACAGGTGGGTCTGCGGGCAGGCGCCAGCATTCAGTTCGCTGTCTGCGCCGATGCTGACGCAGTCGAATTCGGTGATGTCGGTGGTGTCCATGTAAACCCCGCGACCGATCCTGCAGCCGAGCACATTGAATGCCAGCGGCAACCAGGGTGTGCCGCGCAGGTAGCGCATGAAGTTTGGTGCGGCCATGCCTTCATACAGGCTGGTGATGCCTTCCGACAGCCATACGAATGGCGTCCACATGGGGTCGGCGCGTTTGCGATAGCGGCCCATGACCAGCCACTTCAAGGCAGCGACCAGCACAAAGTTACCCACGCTGTACGCCATGCCGATGACTGCAAGGTAGGCCAGCACGGCGCCCCAGCGCTCGTCTTCGGCCAGTGGCATCAGGTCGAGCATCACCGTGTAGCCGACGGCGATCAACACCGCGTGCGGAGTGATGATGCGCATGCCTTCGACCAGGCCTCGGGCCAGGCGACGCAGCCGTGAAGGCTTGAACGTCAGTGACTCGGGAGCGCTAGTCACTTGCTCACGGGCAGGCAGATGGATCGGTGGTGAACCCAGCCACGTGTCGCCGTCGGCCATTTTGCTGTTGTGCGGCGCGCAGGAATGAACGCCGATCAGGACGTTTTCCGGCAGTACTGCGCCGTCCGCGATGTATCCGCCGTTGCCGACAAAGCTGCGATGCGAGACGACCGTAGGTTGCATGGTCATCCAGCCGCCGTCGATGCGCTCATCACCGAGCATCACCGCATCGGCGATAAAGGTTTCATCGCCCAGGGTCAGCATGTCCGGGATGACGCCCTGTGCGCTGGAGATCTCGGCGTCGCGCCTGACTTTCGCGCCTAACAGCCGATACCAGAAGGGCGAGTACACCGTGGCGTAGATGCCGGACAGCGTATTGAGGCTCGCTTCCTGAATCTGGCTGATCAACCACTTGGCGCAGTAGGTATTGCTATGCACCGCATAACGGCCCGGTTTGAGGCGTGGGAAGACGACCCAGCGCAATGCCGCAGACGCCAGGACAGTCGCAACGATCAGCACCGCACTGGCCGGGAGCGCGAGCAGGAAATAGCGCGCCAGTTGTCCTGCTGGCCCGCTGCCCTCGAACCATGGCAAGACATTCTGCACGTCGAACCAGTCGATCAGGAAAAAGGTCGGGAAGACCGGGATGAAGAACAGCGTCGCGACCAGCAGAACGCCGAAGACGAAGAACAGTTTTTCTGCCCGCAAACGCGCAGGGCTGGTGACCGGCCGCGCAGGTTGGCCGAGCGTATCGAACGCGCCGATATCACGCGCTGGCGAGCCTTGCCAGATGCGCCCAGCCGGAACCTCCCGGCCGTCGGCCATGGCCGACTGGGCTTCCAGATGCCCCCACGGGCCTACAGCAGTATTGCCTTCCATGATCACGTAAGAGCCGACACAGGCATTGGCCTGCAAGGCGATACGCCCCAGATGCAACTGGCCCCGTTCTACGCGCGCATTTTCGAAACTGGCACCGTTGCCGACGCTGACGCCGTCGCCGATTTCCAGCAGGTCATGAGCCCGTACCGTAGCCCCGCCGATGATCACGTCCTTGCCTATCTTCGCGCCCAGTGCGCGCAGCCACAGGGGATAAAGTGAAGAGCCGCTCAGCAGATAAGTCGGCGCCGACTCGACCATGCGGTCTGCGGCCCACCAACGAAAGTAGGTAACGCCCCACAGCGGATAGATCCCGGGCTTCAGGCGGCCGACGATCAGCCACTTGGCCGCCAGCGCGATGAAGAACTGCAGAACGGTGGCAATCAGAAACACCGAGATAGACGCGAACGTCGCCAACGCAACAGAGTCATCGGGCGAGCCGGTGAGCAAGTGATAGGTAAAGAACGGTGCGAGCCATTGGGTCATCCGCAGGCTGACCATGACCGGCAATGCCAGCGCCTGAGCCACGCCGCAGCGCCAGCGACGCCAGGCTGATGGAGGCGTCCAAGCCACCGGAGCGTCCACCTCTTGCGGCGCCTGGTCCAGCACTTCGGCAATCGCCCCGATACGCTGATGCTGGTAAATGTCGCGCACCGTGATTTGGGCGAAGCGCGGGTTGGCACGCAGCGCCGAGGCCAAACGCGCAGCAAAGAAGGAATGCCCACCCAGATCTGTGAAAAAGTTCGCATCGCGGCGGATCGGTACGCCGGGGAAGAGGGTGCTCAGTGCGGCGAACAGTGCAGCCTCACCTTCGGTTTGCGCCACATCGGACTCTGCGCTGGCGGCCTGGGCATCGACCGTCAACGGGCGGGTCTTGAGCGCTTTGCGATCGATTTTGCCGGAGGTGAGGCGCGGCATGCTGTCGAGCAGTTCGAAGTGCCCCGGGACCATGTACGGCGGCAACTGCCCCTGCAAGGTTTTGCGCAACTGGCTTGTGAATGCTGAAGGCGTCGACGTGTCGCTCACCAGGTAAGCAATCAGCTGATCGACGCCCGCCTCGTTGCGCAACAGGACTGCAACCGTGCCCACGCCAGGCTGTTGCGCCAACAGCGATTCGATCTCACCCAGTTCGACGCGAAAGCCACGGATCTTTACCTGATCGTCGGCACGCCCGAGGCACTGCACCTGCCCATCATCGTCGATCCGGGCAAGGTCGCCGGTTCGATACAGGCGCGCATCGTGATAGCCGGTGGACCATGGGTTCGGCAAAAATTTTTCTTGAGTCAGGTCCGGCCGGCCAAGCATACCCTCGGCCAGGCCGGGGCCAATGATGCACAGCTCGCCGACTTCGCCACGCGGCAGCAGGCTGGGCGCCAGGTCGCTCCCTACCGCAGGGTCATTAGCGATGATCAACAGCCCGTAATTGGGCAACGGTGTGCCAATCGACACTGGACGGCCACGCGACAGGCGCGCCAGGCTGGCCGACACAGTGGCTTCGGTAGGGCCGTAGGTGTTGAACATCTGCCGGTTCGGCGTTGCCCAGCGCTCGACCAGCGACTCAGGGCACATCTCGCCCCCCAGGTTGATCAGGCGCAAACCGGGAACGTCTTCGCTGAACAGCGCCAGCAACGTCGGCACCGCATGCAAGACGCTGATGCGCTGTTCATTCAGCAAGCGCGGCAGGGTTTCCGGATCACCGCTGGTTTCCTTCGGGCCTATCCACAGCGTCGCGCCGACCAGGTAGGCGATCCAGATTTCTTCGAACGACATGTCGAAGGCTACGGAAAAGCCCTGGTACACCCGGTCGCTGGCCCGAATGCCCAGTATCGCGTTCTCGCTGCGCAGAAAATGGCAGATGCTGCGCTGGGAAATCAGAATGCCCTTGGGCTTGCCAGTGGAGCCAGAGGTGTAAATCACATAGGCAGGAGCGTCGGGATGCACCCCACTGCGGCGCACCAAGGCAGTGCCGGTCGGCGTCAGCAATTGTTCGGCAGTCCACACCTGCAGGCCCGTATCAGCCAACACCGGCATCAACGCCTGGCACGACACCAGCCCGACTGCGCTGGCATCCTCCAGGCAAATCTGCAGACGCTCTACCGGCGTGTCCTGATCCAGAGGCAGCCACGCGGCGCCCGCCTTGGCAATACCGGCCTGCATGACCAGCAGCTCAATGCCACGCGGCAGCCACAGACCGACAATGTGCCCCGGCCGAACCCCCGCACTGATCAGCGCAGACGCCACCTGATCGGCCTGCCGGTCCAATTCGCCATAACTGATCTGACGCTCGCCAAAGATCAATGCCACCTGCTGAGGGTTGCGCCGGGCACTGGCTTCGAGCAAATCGGCCAGCACTTCCTCCCGTAGCAGCTCAGGTTGAATCGGACCGTAAATCACGTCCAGCGGTTGTGGGTTCTGGACCAGCATCGACAGATTGAGGTTATTCATGGCAGCAGGTATTAGCTCGTCTGAAGGAGGGGCCTGAGACTTTCTGGTTATGAGCCTGTCCGTGTGCGATTGGCGCGAATTCCAGGGTCGTTGCGTGTCCGCAAAACGTCGGTTTCGATGCGTTTGGCTGGAGCTCTCACCGGCGTAGGAGAACAGGCTGACAAGGCGAATATGTCAAAGGCTGGCTGTATGAATCCTGAACGACGAAACGAAGGTGGCGGATTGCCCACATCGCTGGGTGTTACAGCAGGCGCCACGAGGTCCCGCGCGTTGCGGGGTTGAAAGACTGCACTTGACGCTCCCTCAAACCTCTCAGGCCATCGCCAATACGCTCTGCTGGAATCGGGTAGAAGCCATATTGCCGAAACCCCGGCGTTCCAGCGCGGCTCGCGAAATGTCATCAGGCTTATCGCGTGAAGCTGCCGGTTATCGGGGCGGGGGCGGCCTTTGCGCCGCGGACCTGTGAGAAGATCCGCTATCAGATCCCAAGTTTCATACGAAATATCGTACCGACTGGCCTAAGGTTCGGGTTTGGCTGGGTTTCTGCCAATGACGTACAGAGCCTAAGGACATCGAGGTATTACAAATTAAAATTTGGTAAGTGTGATTTCATTTAACACTATCTTCCGCAATTTTACCTATGAAATCAGGAATAAGCCGCTCACTGAAGCCGGCTATTACAGCAAGCAAGAACATTTTGTTATTACTTTGGCTCAATAGCTCCAGCAATAAGCCGGACTTGCTGGCTACCAACGCGATAACACCAAATGCACATCCTAAACTGATGCGCACACCTCCTTGTAATAAAATAAGATCAATCGACTCGTACAATTCTACCTTTAAACTCTTCGCTCTTTGCAAGACCGAGATCATCGCGCCCAGAGCTCCACCAAAAATGCCAATCAAAAGTGCTTGAAAATTTATTCCAGCAACACCGAAAAAGTACAACCTAGCCCCTGCGGCAAACAACAGGACACAAATGCTAATCAAAAAAACGACTACTACAAGCTTAAATCTGGCTGCATCAATAACACATTTATCAATATATTTTTTGCAGGCTCGAAAACATCCTCTTCACAATCAACCCCTTTGCTCAAACCCACTACCAAGCACGAAGCCAGCTTGCCGTAGAATTTTTTCAGCTTTGACTTCGGAATAACGACCAATCCAAGTGATTTTACATTATAAAAATCAGAGAATACGCCTGCATTGACTTCAGATACTTTCTTTATCCAGTGCTCAACGCCAAACTCACTGATCCAAACGATATAGTTCTCGCGACGCTCCACAACATTTTTTACGGAGGGGGTTTCCCTTATAAAGTCTTCAAGGTTCTCAATGGCTTTTTTTGTAACAGCTTCATCAGCACAGAAAATCGCGGTTAAAATGGTGCTTTTATAAGATTGAAGCGATTCTGCATGTACTCCTTTGAATCTTCTTTTTGCCTGAATCAATAATTGGTCTAGATGTGCAATGTTGGCACTTTGTTGTGTTGTAGCGTCAATGGCAGCATAAGAAACGCCAGAATGTCTTTCGTATATCAGATGCTTGGCAGTTTGCGAAAGAATTCGCAGAATCTTATCATCAGCGATGAAGTCACCAACATCAACTACTCCAAAATCTTTCAAGGTCGATATTTGGTGTCGTTTCGGCTCGATACCTTTGTCTTTACTCACAAACATCCTCCAGAATTATCAATGTGAAATTCCTCATCAAGAATTTCGTTGGAGATATACATTACCCAGTTCCGTTTTTTCGGCTAATTCAGGCTCTATGTTTTTTAACCCAATCGAAATCATTGTGCTTTTTTATTGCTGATAAAAAATCAAACGACGTACAACCAACGCCCATGGCGGCCTTCCTCAGCTGGGTATGACCGGGTGCTTGTCGAGTTAGCCGGCGGTGCGTCTCAGTAGTTTGGATAAGTGGTAGACAGCGGGACTATCAGTAATTTTGTGTTCGGGCATCACATGCGTTTAAGGTGCATGACATGCCAAGCAAAAAGACCCCGGCCGGCAAGGCCAGAAAAGACCTCCCAGAGATCCCCAAAGACCTGGTCGAACAGTTCGTCAAAGGCCCGATGACAGCTGAGGCGATCCAGGACATCTCGATGGCCTTCAAGAAGGCGTTGGTCGAGCGCGCACTGGGTGCGGAGCTTGGCTATCACTTGGGCTATGCGTCCGGCGAGACGCGCCCGGAAGGCACCGATAACCAGCGCAACGGCACCAGCGGCAAGACAGTGCTGACTGACGATGGCCCGCTCAAGCTGGACATTCCCCGCGATCGCGACGGCAGTTTCGCGCCCATCCTGATTCCCAAGCATGAGCGCCGCTTCACAGGGTTCGACGACAAGATCATCGCCATGTATGCCCGTGGCATGACGGTACGCGAGATCCGTGCGTTTCTGCTGGAGCAGTACGGCACGGACGTCTCTCATGACTTCATCAGTTCTGTTACTGACGCCGTGATGGAAGAAGTGGGTGCATGGCAACAGCGGCCTCTGGAGCCGATGTATCCGGTCATTTTCTTCGATGCCTTGCGGGTGAAGATCCGCGATGAAGGTGTGGTCCGCAACAAGGCGATCTACTTGGCGCTGGGCGTTTTGCCGGACGGCACCCGTGACATTCTGGGTATCTGGATCGAGAACACCGAGGGTGCGAAGTTTTGGTTGAAAGTGTTCAACGACTTGCGCAACCGAGGCGTTGAGGATGTGCTGATTGCCGTCACGGACGGACTCAGGGGCATGCCAGAAGCACTGGCGGCTGTTTACCCTGAAACGACTCTGCAAACCTGCATCGTCCACCTGATCCGCAATAGCCTTGAATACGCCTCCTGGGACAAACGCAAAGGGCTGGCCAAAGCTCTGAAGCCGATTTATCAGGCACTCAATGCCGAGGCCGCCGAGCAGGCATTGAACGACTTCGAGGCTGGGCCCTGGGGCAAGCAGTATCCGACGGTTGTTGCCGCGTGGCGGCGGGCCTGGGATCGCGTGATCCCGTTCTTCGTGTTCCCGCAGGCAATACGCAAGGTGGTCTACACCACCAACGCCATCGAGAGCATCAACGCCCAGTTGCGCAAGATCATCAAGACGCGCGGGCACTTCCCGAATGACGAAGCGGCGACCAAGCTGATCTGGCTGGGACTGCGAAACATCACCGCCAACTGGGGCAAGGCTGCGCATGACTGGAAAAGTGCGATGAATCAATTTGCGATCCTGTATGAAGATCGCTTTACCAGGCCAACCTGGTGATTTCACTGTCCGTCAGGTGACGGGCGTTAACCGCCCGCACACAAAAAATCTGACAGTCCCTAGACAGCGGCTTTTACGTACTCCCTAGTGTCACCATCCCAATCTTCAATGATTTCGAGCTGGCTTTGAGCAGTGCTATTCGCTCCATGAATTCTGCTACCTCTGTAGCCCCACATTGCGCGGCAGTTGCCGACCATTTCTCCTCAGACGTTCTCTCCTGGATGGAAAGTCCGGCCTTTGCTTCTGCAATTAGTGTGGTGAGTTTTCCCATCGTTTACGCTTCAAGTAAGGCTGTGTATGCGCTATAGATTTTCAGGTTTCCATGCCTGCTTCAGGCCGGAAGCGGCCACCTTCTACAGCGCATTTCCATACACTGATAAGCTCATATCAATGGTATCGAACGCACAACACCTCCCCTGGAAATCTCATCTGCCAGCATCCCTTACTCTTCGAAAATCCCACTCACCAACCCAATCCCCAATACCTCACGCCTCACCTCAATCTCCCGATCAACCCCCCGCTTACCACTCACCAATCGCACAGCCTTCAACCCCGGCATCGGCTCATCAAGCAACCCCAACAAATCCAACCCCGGCGTCTTATAGATCGATAACTTACTCACCGGCGCCTCGCCTAACCCCTCAATCCACCCAAGCGACTTCAAATTTTCCAACCGCAACGCCCTCAACCGGCTACCCACCCCCAAAACCAACTCACTCAAGTGCGGCTGATCCTCAATCTCCAGCACTTCAAGCCCGGGAAAGCGCCCAAGCTCCAACGCCTGCAACCCCTTTACCCGCAACAGGCTCAAGTGCGTAACGCTGTCACTGAACAACTCCGGCATGCCTTCGCGGCTACCAAACCCGATAGAAAGCTTCTGCAAAACAGGCAACCCCGAAACCACCTCAAACGTTGTAGTGGCTGGCTGTCGATAAAGGCTGAGTTCGTTCAGCCCGGTAAGTGCTTCGAGCGGCTTTAGCCCTTGAGTTTTGGCGCTCAGGTGCAGTGCCCGCAGGTCAAGCAACCGGCTGAGGGGGCCAGGTCCAGCTTCGGCCCCACTTCCTGCGCAACCCGCAGCATGGTCAGGTTTTGCAGGTTGCCCAATGCCAGCAGCGGGTTCAGATCGAGCTTGTCCACGCCAAGTGCCAGGCTGTGCAGGTGCGCAAGGCTTGCCAGCCGTTCAAGCCGTTCGGCGTGATACAGGCAATCCAGAGTCAAGGCTTGCACCTGGGGCAGGGCTTCGAGTGTGTCACCGTCGAAGGGCTGGTCGGCGGCGTAGTGCCCGTAAAAGCGCACGTCGAGGCGATGGCCATGTTGTGCGCACAGGGCGTCCAGCGCAGCCAATACCGGTGCCGGGTATTGCTCAGGCGCCGAGAACTGCACCACGACGTGTTCATTACTGTTGCCGAGCAGTTCAGCCACGGTGGTTTGCAGGTCGTGCAGCGAAGGGGACTGGATGCGCTGGGGCAACATGGCGGGGCTTCTCATGCGTAATGGGGGGCTTGCTTGTGTTCGGCTTCCCGGCGAGTCGAGTGTTCGGCGTCGGCCGGGCGGTAACACTGAGCTTGGGATTTGAGCGGGGGCACCGGATTGCGCTTGGCATGCCGGCGATTACGGTAAAGCGGAGAGGGCGGGGCCATCCTTGACGTCCATGACAAGCGTGCGGGCTGGCGAGAATGTAGCTCACCGGCTGGCTATATGCCAGTGTCTGCCACGCGGCTTAGCTGATCTCGCCCACACCGCTACAATCGCAGCACTTCACCTTGAGCTTCCACCCATGCAAACCCTGGAAAACGCCGCCTTTGCAGCCTGGCCCGCCGCCCTTGATGCCGAAGTGCACGGCTGGTGCCTGCGCCTGGACACCGGCTACACCAAGCGCGCCAACTCTCTCAACCTCACCGACCGCTCGCAGCCGCTGACGCACACCCAGCTTGAGGCGATCGAGCAGCAGTTTGCGGCCAGAGGATTGAGGCCGGTAATCCGGCTCACATCACTGCTGAACCTGCCCACCCTGGAGCCTTTGCTGATCGAGCGCGGTTACCGATTCAGCGATGCATCGCATGTGCTGTGCCGCGTGCTGCAAGCACCCACCGCTGAGCCCCAGCCTTCGGTTCATTTGCTGGGCGGCCCGGCGCAGTGGATTCCGGCGTTCGCGCAATTGAGCGGGCAGGGTGATGAGCAGGCTCAGGCGCACCAGGCGATTCTCCAACGCATTGCGCACCCGGCTGCGTGGGCGGTGTGGGAGGAGGGTGGTGTGCCTGGCTGCTGTGGGCTTGGCGTGGTGGTGGGGGAGCAACTGGGGTTGTTCGATATCGTCACGGGCGAGGCTTTTCAGCGTCGTGGGCTGGCCGAGCGGTTGTGCCGGGCACTGTTTGGTTGGGGTTGGGAGCAGGGCGCGCGCCAGGTGTTTCTTCAGGTGGCAGCAGATAATCGGCCGGCACTCGCGCTGTATGAAAAGTTGGGCTTCGAGCGGGCGTATGGTTATGGGTACTGGGTGAAGCCCTGAGTGCGCAGTGGCGACGTTGCTGGCACAGGCGGTCACTGGACAACCCGAGGTCAGGCCAGTAGCGTTTGCCCGACTTATCGCTACCTCGGAGAGGGTTCATGGTTTCCATCGCTGTTCAGGAAGAGGTCCGAAACCGCCTCCGCCGCGCTGAGGATGAGCATGAAGTAAAGGTCGTACTTGCCGTGGAGTCAGGCAGCCGTGCCTGGGGGTTCGAATCGCCCAACAGTGACTACGACGCCCGGTTCATCTACCTGAATAAACCCGACTGGTACCTTTCCGTTGGCCTTGAAGAACAACGTGACGTGATCGAGTACCCCATCGTTGACGAGATGGACATCAATGGCTGGGACCTGCGCAAGGCGCTCAGGCTGTTCTGGAAGTCCAACCCTGGCTTTATGGAGTGGGTGCAGTCCAGCATCATTTATGAGCAGGCTGGGTCTTTCCACGCCCGAGCCAAGGAGCTGCTGCCCCACGTGTACTCGGTGGAGAAGGGCATCTATCACTACCGCAGCATGGCCAAGACCAATTACCGAGGTTACCTGCAGGCCGATCAGGTGCCCCTGAAGAAATACTTCTACGTGCTGCGGCCTTTGCTGTCCGTGCGCTGGCTGGAACAGTTCGGCACGCCGGCGCCCATAGAATTTGAAAAACTGCTGGGGCTCATCGAGCGCGAGCCGGATGTTTTGCAGGCGATCGATGAGTTGCTGGCGACCAAACGCGCGTCGGCCGAGATGGGGTTGTCTCCTCAGATTGCGCCGATCCAGCAGTTTGTCGAGCGCGAACTCAATCGGCTCGAGATCGTTAAGCCGAGCCGTGGTGAACCCAGGGAAATCGAGCCTTTGCTGTCGGAGTTGTTTCGCTCGGTCTTGAGGGAAACCTGGGGGTGAAGGTATTGCGGTTACGTGCCTTTGCGATATCTCGCTTCGATTGAAAGCACGAGCGCCTGGTAGAGGGAAATGAGCCAAGATGAGCATTGATACTGTCGAACGACTCCTTGAATGGGTCGAGGCCTGCGACAACATGGCAGCCGTTTTCCAAAAGGACATGGACTGGGACGCAGAGCTGGATGCGCGGGATGACGATACCTTTGATCGCAGGTGGGTCGAGGAAAACAGGAAAGTATCATCAGGCACAGGGTGTGAAAGCGAGCTATTGAAATTGAATGTATTGCGGGAGGCGGTATTCAAGAAGGTTTACCGCATTACCAGTAACCCGGAACTGGCAGGCTGCGCCTCGGATGACTTCGGCCTGATAGGTGAAAAGATCATGAAGCATGTCGAGTCGGATTGGGTCGATTGGCTGTTGGGCAGTTACTTGTCTGGCCATTTCCCATCTTGATTCGATCAAGCCAAAGCATCCGAGGAGCGATCAATGGATTGGATTGAGTTCGCGGACAACGTCTTTATCGCCGCCAAGGAAACTTTTTTGGAAATCCAGAAAAAGCACGAAGCGGAAGTTTTTTATGCGTTTGCCCTATACACCGACAGCAGTGCCATGTCGCTAGGCTGCTCCGCCAACTCCCTTCAGGCGCTCGAGCAAAAACTGAGGCATGAAGACTATGAAGGCGCGGCCGCTGAAGACCTCGCTTATATCAAGTGGTCATCCTCTGAATGGGCTTACGAAGGCATAGGCGCCGAGCGCTTTGCCGAGGCGTGCCGGCAGCTGAGGGCGACCAGCGAACCGGGTGATGTCGATTCGTTGTGTGAAAAGCTGGAAGCCGTTCTGGCCCAGGTGCTGTCGAGGTTGAACGATGAAGGTGTTTTCAAATCGAACCGGCAGGCTGCCAAGCCCGTGATATTCGTGACAGTCACTGACGACGATGACGCGGAGCGTATGGAGAACGAGACTGCCGCCAAGCTGAATGAGGGAGCGGCCCTGTTTGAATTTTTAAACCGCTACGAAACATGACAACTTGGAAGTCGAATGCCGAAGGGGTGTAAGGATGCAAATTAATTTTTCCGACTGGAACAAGAAGCCGAAAACGCTGCTTCGCTATATAAAGCCCGGCGATATATTCTGTTTTTTGTCAGGCGAGAATCGCTACCACTTCGGCAGGGTCATGACCAGAAACAGGCTTGGCCACGTTGCTGAAGTGTTTCGCGATCACCTGAGCATTCCCGATGCTTCCCGGCTACCTGCATTCGAGCGCTTGTGGCAGCCATTGATACTGGATTCATACAGTCTGTTCGATAGAAAACTCGAAGGTGACTGGAGAATAGTCGGGCACCAGCCAGGGTACAGCCCGGATGGTACCGACGATATTTTCTTCACCTTGGGCGTCGAAGGTTCCTGCAAGCGCGTCGATATATTCGATAACGAAGTGCCAATCACCCGGGAAGAGGCAAAGACCTTGCGCGATTATTCTCCCATGGGGGATTTCGACGTTAAAGAAGCGCTGGGCCTATAACATAAATACCCCGGCTATTCTGGATAATCAAAATGAGCAAACCCAGCGACTTCAACAGAGCCGTAGCCCGCCATACACGCGATGTGTTTGGTGGGGAGCCTGCGGTTCAGGAATGTACAAACGAAACACACCCCGGCATTGTGGCAATTCTTTCCAGCCCGGACACCATTGAGCCGGGCATCACGTCGATAGGGACCATCGGCCTTTCGGAATTTTCAATGATTGGCCGAGATGGCCGGCCACTGGAAACCCGCGTCGAGCTGTGTGCAGCGGCGCCAACGGTGGAAGAGGTATGGAAGAACGTACTGGCCTCCTGTGTGTTTCAGATCAAAAGTGAAAAGATCACGGTAGCGCCAGGTAAGGTGTTGCCCAATATCTTCCTGAACTATGCGCGCGACACGCCGATGCCCCACATCTATCTGACCATTCCCTTCCTTTGGGGGGATGGCCATTTAAGGAGCTGGTCAAAGACGGCGTACGGGTCAATTGGTTGCAGTGCATCGCTATTCATGATGTTGAGCGTGCATTCGTTCAAGCGTTCGGCGGCGAAGAATTTGAAGAGCTCTTGCAGGCCCAAGGCATCGATATTTTTGATAGCACGCGTAACGCGGTCAAATTTTAAAGGCTCGCTTGTGAAGGCCGGCTTGCGTAAATCATTTGAAAGGTGAGGTTGCTATGGGATTTGATGAGTTGAAACTGCAGGTTACCTCACGATTGAAGAACTACACCGTTTACTTCACGCCGGCTGAAGTGCCAGCGGATACCCCGTGGCCCGAACAATGGCAGGGCTTCGGCCTGGTAAAGAACGCAAAAGCCACGCTGCCCGCCGCGTGGAGCCTTTTTTCCGACAGGTTGCCGGCGGTCTGTGAGTGGCTTGAGAAGTGTGTAATCGGAACGGTTCTGGCCATCGGCGAAAAGCCCTACCTCGGGTATGTCTATCTGGAGGAAGGGCAGGTCTACCTTCACTTGGGCGGCGCTCCTTTGGAGAGTGCTGCTGCCGCAAACCGGGCCCAGGTCCCCAGCCTGCTTACCGACTTTTACCTTCATTTGCACAATGGGTTCGGTTTCTACATCGGCATGACCATGGGCCCTTCGCCGGTCGAAGATTTCGTCTGCGTACAAGATCTGTGCGATGAGGAGCTGGATGACCTTCCGCGCCTGGTGAGCTTTTTTTCCAACGGGGCAGGGGACTACATGGCGATGGGCATGAGTTCATCGCGCGAAGTGGGTTATGTGTGGTGGCATGAGAACCCCACGGAGCCAGAAGCCGATATCGACGTTTGGGCTGTGATGAATGCCTGGATGGCGATTTTTCAGGAAAACTGCGACTCCAACGAGATCGAGTTTTCCTGAATGTGGGATTACGAATGATATTGGGAGCGCAGGGATACCCGTGATAACAAAAGAAAATGTGATGGGCGAGTTCGGTGTTTTCGACACCCTGGCGCACAACGTATTCCACGCCACTTTGAGCACTGCCGCCCACCGCTACGATTATTGGCTTGCCTCGCAGGGCTCGCACGCACTGGTTGTAGCCAGCCAGGACATGGCTGATGCCGATACGGCTGTGGCTGTTCTGGAAAGTGCACCGAAGGCGTTGCAGGCCGGTAAACCGAATCTCTTCGAGCTGCGTGCCAACCAGTTTGGTTTCACTCACGTTCTCGCCGTGCCAGGGGATTACCACGGCCACATGAACGGCCATGCCAATCTGAAGCGTGAATCCCTTTTCCTCTGTGTGCCCATCCGGCGATTCGAGTTTTCAGGAGAGGAGTCAGCTGCCGAGTTTCGAATGATGAACGGGCATCTGGTGCCTGTGCTGGACTGGAGCCGGCTGCCCAGCCCCAAAACCATCCTCTATTTCGATAACCCGAAAACCGGTGGCGGTACGGAAGATAGCGTGGTGGTGCGCTATGAGTCGCTGTTGCATGAGATCGAAAACCTGAACGGCGTGGCGGGCGGGTTCATCGAAATCACGAACTACAAAGGCGGCGTGATCGAGTTGCTGTCTCCGGAAGAAGGTGTGTACGAGCTCATTCGCAACCGTGCACACGGAGAGTTTCTAGAACATCCAGCGCTGCTGGCGAGCGTTCAGGCCTTTTTGGCAGGTTGATTTTTCGAGGCACTGCAGGCTTCGTTCATGGATGCGGTTTGGCCAACTTGAGTTGGCCAAACATGGCAGCCATCAGATCCAGCGCATGCCTTCGAAGGGGTTCCAGCTTTTCGAGCCTTTGACGCGCGTCAGGTAGTAGCTGTAGTTGGTGCTCAATGCGTACATCATCGCCATGGCGACGCTGATGCCCATCTGGAGTGCCTGCGCAATCGTGATATTGAAGGTAGCTTCAATGATTACCTCAACGACCCCGATGGCGACGAAGATCCCGATAAAGCTCAGATTCTTGCGCCACATCCCCAGCACGAACAGGTAAATGATGCCGAAGAAAAAGGCGATGATGTTCATCTGAATCAGCCGCTGCTTGTTTCTCGGCAGCGCCTTGAGTGCAGCCTGGTACTCCGCCGATTTCGGCTCACCGTGGGCCTCGAAAAACGCAAAGCGCTCTTTCCATTTTTCATTCAGCGAGCCAGTGGAGGCGAGGGGCTGTTGGGTACTGCTCATGGTCAAACTCCTTGAGGTGGCCCGGGGCAAATGAGGTTTCGCCCGGGAATCCTTGAATTGCGGCTGCCAGGTTCATTCGGCGGCCGGCACGATGATGAGCATGGCGATCATCGCCGGGGTGCCTGCCGTTTTTGAGCGGCAAAGGCACGCACGTTGCGCGCCTGTCGACTGGCGGCTTTCGCAAAAGTTCAGAAGAGGCCCTGCAACAGGGCGTGAAACTGGGCACTGTTCCACACATATTTCTCAATCACCCCTATAGCCTCTTCCAATTTAGTACTCCCGTCCTGCGTCGCTACCCTCATGGTGCTGTTCATATCCATAAAAACCGTGAGGGATTCACCATGAAAATCAGAACCTTATCAAGGTACGCGCTGACCGCGTTGGCCTTGAGCATGCCGTTGGCGCATGCCGTCGCCGATACCTTGACCCGCGATAACGGCGCGCCCGTGGGTGACAACCAGAACTCGCAAACCGCCGGCCCTAACGGCCCCGCACTGCTGCAAGACGTACAACTGCTGCAGAAACTTCAGCGCTTCGACCGCGAGCGCATTCCTGAGCGGGTCGTGCATGCGCGCGGCACCGGGGTAGCACGGCGAGTTCGTCGCGTCGAGCAACATCAGTGAATTGAGCAAGGCCAAAGTCTTCGTGCCCGGCACTCACACGCCGGTGTTCGTGCGGTTCTCTTCGGTGGTGCACGGCAACCATTCGCCCGAAACGCTGCGCGACCCGCGCGGCTTTGCGACCAAGTTCTATACCGCTGACGGCAACTGGGACCTGGTAGGCAACAACTTCCCGACTTTCTTCATCCGCGACGCCATCAAGTTCCCGGACATGGTCCACGCGTTCAAGCCAGACCCACGCACCAACCTGGACAACGACTCGCGACGCTTCGACTTCTTCTCCCATGTGCCGGAAGCAACGCGCACGCTCACCTTGCTGTACTCCAACGAAGGCACACCGGCCGGCTATCGCTTCATGGACGGCAACGGCGTGCACGCCTACAAGTTGGTCAACGCCAAGGGCGAAGTGCATTACGTGAAGTTCCACTGGAAGAGCCTGCAAGGCCTGAAGAACCTGGACCCCGCGCAAGTGGTGCAAACCCAGGGCAAGGACTACTCGCACATGACCCACGACCTGGTGAACGCCATCAACAAAGGCGACTTTCCCAAGTGGGACTTGTACATTCAGGTGCTCAAGCCTGAAGACCTCGCCAAGTTCGACTTCGACCCACTCGACGCCACCAAGATCTGGCCAGACGTTCCTGAGCAGAAGATTGGCCAGATGGTGCTGAACAAGAACGTCGACAACTTCTTCCAGGAAACCGAGCAGGTCGCGATGGCCCCGGCCAATGTGGTGCCAGGCATCGAGCCGTCGGAAGACCGGCTGTTGCAGGGCCGCGTGTTCTCCTACGCCGACACGCAGATGTACCGCCTGGGCGCCAATGGCCTGAGCCTGCCGATCAACCGGCCTGTGGTGGCTGTGAACAACGGCAATCAGGACGGCGCGCTGAACACGGGCCACACCACCACCGGCGTGAACTACGAGCCGAGCCGCTTGAATCCGCGCCCGGCCGATGACAGCGCCCGTTACAGCCAGATGGCCCTGAGCGGCAAGACCCAGCAGGCGAAGATTCAGCGTGAGCAGAACTTCAAGCAGGCCGGTGACCTGTACCGCTCCTACTCGCCGAAAGAGCAGCAGGACCTGATCAACAGCTTCGGCGAGTCGTTGGCCGATACCGACACCGAGAGCAAGAACATCATGCTCTCGTACCTGTACAAGGCCGACCCCGCCTACGGCACAGGCGTTGCCAAAGTGGCCAAGGGTGACCTGGCCAAGGTCAAGCAACTGGCCGCAAGCCTCGAAGACTGACGCGCCCGCTCACCGGCCATGCCGTCGCGGCCGGTGAGCGCTCAGGAGGGAACAGGTGATGCGAACGATCATTTCAGGGCTGGTGGCGGTGTTGCTGGCTAACGCAGCGATAGCCGATCAAGCGCCAGCCGCTGACACCCGGCAGCAACTCCAGGCGATCTACTTCGACGCCGCCCGCCAGGGCAGCACCGAGAAGCTGGGGGCGTTCATCGATGCCCATTACAACCTCGATACCCGTGACGAAAACGGCTACACGGCGCTGATCCTGGCGGCCTATCACGGCCAGCAGGTGGCGGTGGAGCAACTGCTCACGGCAGGCGCCGACCCGTGCAGCAAAGACAAACGCGGCAACACCGCCCTGATGGGCGCGATTTTCAAGGGTGAGCTGACCATCGCCCGGCGGCTACTGAATGCCGACTGTGCGCCGGATGAGCGCAACAATTCAGGGCAGACAGCGGCCATGTACGCGGCGCTGTTTCAGCGCAAGGACATTCTCGATGCGCTTGAGGCGAAGGGGGCCGACATGGATGCCCGTGATTCGATGGGCAACGATGTGCGCTCGTTGGAAAAGGGGCAGTTCAGCCCGCCGCCGGTGAGGTGAGAGCGGCGCTCCCACCCGTAAGCTCCGTAGGAGCGCGGCTGTGCCGCGCGACGCGCAAGCCTTCGGTCAGCCCCACCCCTCGACCATGCCACACCAGAACATCGACTGCCCGCCCACATCGAAGTCGTACTTGCGGATGAACGCCAGCGTCCCATCGGCGTCGATGCGAAACACCGACAACCCCGCCGACACCGTTTCAAGTGCATTGCCCCTGCGCACCACCACTGGCAGGTTGTGCTCCGCCACCAGCATCCGCCCCGAAGGATCGATATGAAAAGTGCGGGGGTGAATGCCGTGGGTGTCGATGTGCTGTTTGAGCGTTGGCTGCCCCGTCTGCGGATCGATCACATAGACGGCAATGCTGTTCTCGCCACCCTTGAACACAGCAGTGCCTTGCACGTCCTCGGTCTGTTCGGCGCGGTTGGCGCAGTACAGGAAGCGGCCGTTGGGGTGGACATGAATGGGGCCTGCCGCCTGGCGTGCCCGGTGTTCCTGCTTTGGGTCGAGTGTGGTCCGGGTGAACAGAAAGTCTGGCTCGACCCGGCCGTTGTCGATCCGCAGCAGGGACACCTGGTTCTGCGTTTCGATGGAGAGGTAAACCCATGGCCGCGTCGGGTGAAAGTCCACATGCCGGGGCCCGAAACCCCGGCCCTGGTCCCGGGTGACCGAATACTCGCTGGAGAGCTGGCCATCGGCATAGCGAAACACCTTCAGTGCCCCAGGCTCCTCCGCATGATCCGGCGTGCCCTCGTTGCCCCGCGTCACCAGAATGGCCAGTTCATTGGAAGGGGCGACGCGAGCCTGATGGGCGTAGATGCCTGCGTCGATGGGCGCGTGCTGCGCCACCTCGCCTTTCAACGTTCCATCCTCGTTGATGGCATACACCCGCAACGCACTGGGCTTACTGAACGCGACCAGGGCGTTTGCCGACGGAATATCGGTGCTCAGATGAATCGGGCGGCTGGGCAGGGGCAGGGCGGCGCCGTGCAACGACAACCCGCCCGTGCGACCGACCTTGATTGCCACCAGGTGATGCGAATTGCCAGCCGCAGCGCCGTTGCCCGGCTGGGTATTGCTGGTGGCCACGTAGAGGTAGCGCCTGGACTGATGCGGCCAAACATACTGCACGCTGTCGGGCAGTTGGATCGCCCCCACTTGCGTCAGCGTCATTGCCTCGGCATCCACTTCGAACTGCATCAACCGCGGGCCGATGTTGGCGTACAGGTAGGTTTTCTTCGCAGGTTGCGCGGGCGCGGCAAAAGCCGAAGCCGGCTTGATCACAGCGGCGGCCAGGCCGCTGGCAATGGCGCTCAACACGGTTCTTCGATTGGGCATGGTGAGCTCCGTCTTATTGGACTTTTTGAAGTTCGGGGCAGGCAGTGGGTTCGTTGCGGGCACGGCGCACCAGCAACCAGGCGAACAGCGTCGACATGCAAAGAAAGCCCGCCATGGCCAGCAAGCCAACGGTGAACGAGCCCGTCAGCTCCTTGAGCCCGCCAACGATCGCAGGCCCGAAAAAGCCGCCGGTTGTGCCGATGGTGTTGATGAAAGCGATGCCGCCGGCAGCGGCGATGCCGGTCAGGAACTGGGTAGGGATGGCCCAGAAGATCCCGCGAGCGGCCGTCACGCCCAGCAACGCGGTGGTGATGCCCAGCAGGGCGATGTCCATGCGGCCCGGCACCAGGGCGATCAAGAAACCGGCAACGGCCAAGGCGCAGCACAGCGTGAGGTTTTGTGCCTTCTTGCCGGAGTGGTCGGCGGCGCGCGCCCACAGGATCATGCCGACACTGGCGATGAAGTAGGGGATCGCCGTGACGGCACCGACCTGCAGATTGGTCAGGCCGTATTCCTTCAGGATCAGCGGCATCCAGATCTGAATGCCGTAGGAGCCCACGGTGAAGCCCAGGTAAATGACCGCGCATACCCACACCCGCACATCCCGCAGCGCCGCCGGGAAGTGGCTCACCGTCCGCTCGCCTTCCTGGGGCTGCAAGCTGCCGATGATCGCGCTTTTCTCTTCTGCGGTGAGCCAGTTCGCCTGCTGCGGTGTGTTGGTCATCACCCCCATCAGCACCGCGCCAACGATCACTGCCGGGGCGCCTTCGATGATGAACAGCCACTGCCAGCCGGCCAGCCCCCACAGGCCATCCATCCCCAGCAACAACCCGCCCAGTGGCCCACCGATCAACGAGGAAACGGGTATCGCCACCAGCAGCCAGGAGAGAATCCGCGCGCGGTACTCGGAGGGAAACCAACTGGACAGGAAAAACGCCACACCGGGAAAGAACCCGGCCTCTGCCACCCCCAGAATGAACCGCAGCACGTAAAAGCTCATCGGGCCGGAGACGGCCGCCATCAGGCAGGCGACCAGGCCCCAGGAGATCATGATGCGCGACAGCCACAGGCGCGCGCCGTAGCGGTACAGCAGCAGGTTCCCGGGGATCTCGAACGCGCAGTAACCAACGAACAGAATCCCCGCACCCCAGCCGAACTGCGCGGCCGACAGGCCGATGTCCCGGTTCATTTGCAGTGCGGCGAAGCCGATGTTGGTGCGGTCGAGGAAGTTGATCATGTAGGCCAGGATCAGGATCGGCAGGAATCGCCAGATCACTTTCTTGAAGGCGCGTTTGCGCAGCGCCTCGGCATCGTTGGGCGCGGCTTCCAGGCCCGGATGTCCAGCTGTCTTGTTCATGGCAGTTACCATCGGTTCATTGTTGTTGTGATCGACAGGGTTGCGCAGTGGCCGGTATCACGCCGGCTGAAGGGGCGCCACCGTCGCCCCTGAAATTCCATGCCGGTTCAGCGCTTCCAGTACCCAGCCTTGAGCCTTGGCGGTTTCCACGAACGCCCGCAGCTCGGCGATGGCCGCCGCGCCTGCTTTTCGCGGTACGCCCATGGCCTGCTGGATGACCATGAACCGCCCTGGCAACAGGCGCAGGCCGGGATGGCGCTGGGCATCGAACATCAGCTGTTGCCTCACGCCAGCGGCGACGTCGGCGCCGCTGGCGAGGAACTGGTCGACCACCCCGGGTGAGGTAGGGCATCGCTCAACGGTGGCATTGGCCAGCGAGCGGCTCAGGTACAGGTCGTAGGCGCTGCCTTTGCCCACCACCACACGTGTGCCGGTAGCGTCCACCTGATCATTGCTCATCAAGGGCGATGCCTCCTTGACCAGGTAGCTGCCCTCGATCAGCACATAGGCTTCGGTGAAGGCGATCTGCTGGGCACGCTCGGGGTCGATGGCGAAGAAGCCGAAGTCGGCCTCGCCTGCGCTGACGGCTGCCACCGACTCACCGGCGCTGGGGAACACTTTCAGTTCCAGAGCCAGGCCCAGCCGTTTGGCGAATTGTATTGCCAGGTCAACCGATACCCCGGCCGCCCGGCCGTTGCCGTCGAGCCTGGCCAGGATCGGGTTGCCGACGTTGATGGAGGCGCGCAGCGTGCCTGTCGGGGCCAGCGCCGCTGCGAGTTCAGGGGAAACAGGCATGGGTCACTCCTTGCCAGCGCGGCTGGCGTAACGGTCGAGCAACGCGTGTGTCGAGGCGTCGAGCGCCAGGCCAGTCTTCAGGTGGCGCCGCATCTTGCCCAGTTCGATCTCGCCCGGGACGATCACCGGCGCCTGCTGATCGATGGCAGGGCTGCCATGCAGGATCGCCGCGAAATCACTCATGCGCTCAGCGAGCCAAGCGGTGCTTCCCAGCCGAGCCGTGTCGATGAGAATGAAGAAGTGGCCCAGGTTCTGTGGCTCATCCGGGGCGTCCACCCAGGACTTCACGTGGGTCAGGTACGCCGCGTTGGACAGCAGGCCGGCGAACAGGTCGACCATCAGCGCCAGCCCGTACCCCTTGTGCCCGCCGATGGGCAGCAAAAAACCATCGAGGGCGGCACGCGGGTCGGTGGTCGGCTTGCCCGCAGCGTCAGTCGCCCAGGTCTCGGGAATCGCTTCACCGCGTTTAAGCGCGTTACGGATCTTGGCGCGGGCGACCACGCTCATCGCCATGTCCAGCATGAAGTGCTGGCCTTCGGGGTGCGGCACGCCGAAGCCCAGCGGGCTGTTGCCCAGCCGCGCGTCGGAGCCTCCGGTCGGTGCGATGGTGGTGGTGGCGTTGCTGCCGATGATGCTGGCGAACCCCTTTTCGGCGGCCAGGTATGAATAGGGCGAGATCGGCCCGAAGTGGTTGCTGCCATTGGCCAGCACCACGCCCACGCCCTGAGCCTTGGCGATGCGCATGGAGGCCTGCAGGGCGCGCATGCCCACCAGCGGCCCCACCGCGTTGTTGCCCTCGATGCGGGCGATCGCTGGCGCGAGCGAGTGCTCCTGCACCTGCGCATCGGGATCGATGCCGCGTGAAGCGAGCCGTTCCCCATACGATTCGATCCGGCTCAGGCCGTGGGTCGTCAAGCCGAACAGCTCGGCGAGCACCAGCACTTCGGCCACCTGCGCAGCCTCATCGCAACCCAACCCAAGGCCGCGAAAGGCGTCTGTGCCGAGCGTGCGCAGCTGGGCTGCCGATAACAACGAGGGCGCTTCGTTTACATTCATCGATCTCACTCCGTTCTTTTTATGGGCACAGGCGGGTGGCCAATTCAGCGATGTCCGCTGTGCACTGCCAGAGTGAAAGCGCTGTGCTTTAATGTAAAACGCAAAAATCAGTGAGACTTTTGAGGTAAACGCATGAATCTGGATCTGGGTGATTTGCGCAGCTTCCTCGCTGTTGCCGACCACGGCTCGTTCAGCGCCGCCGCGCAGGCCATGCACCTGTCGCCCTCGGCGCTGTCGCGGCGGGTCGACAAACTGGAAGCGGCGCTGGGCATCAAGCTATTCGAGCGCACCACCCGGCGCGTGGAGCTTTCCACCGTCGGCCGGGGTTTCGTGCCCCGCGCGCGCAATGTGCTCAATGAGCTTGAAGCGGCATTGATCGGCTTCCAGGACCTCTCGACCCGGCTTTCCGGCGAGGTCACCATCGCCTGCGTGCCGTCGGCGGTGGCCTACTTCCTGCCCGAGGTGATTCGCCAGTACCACGCGCGCTATCCGGGGATCCGCATCCGGGTGATCGACGAATCATCGTCGGTGATCCTCACCGAAGTCGCCCGTGGCGACGCGGACCTCGGGCTGACCTACATCGGCGCGCAGGACGCGGATATCACCTTCGAGCCACTGCTCGAAGAGGCCTTCATCGTTGCGCTGCCGGCCGGGCACGCACTGGCTGAGCGAGCCTCGCTCACCTGGGCAGACCTGGCCCAGCACGACTACATCAGCCTCGCGCAGGGCAGCGGCAACCGTTTTCTGATCGACCAGGCCCTGGCCAATCACCCTGGCCGCCCGCGCTGGTTCTGTGAGGTCAAGCATGTGAACGCCCTGGTGAGCCTGGTGGCGGCGGGCCTGGGTGTCGGGGTGGTGCCCAAGCTTGCGATGCCGAGCCAGGATCACCCGCTGCTGGTGACACGGCCTTTGTCGAACCCGTCGATCAGCCGCACCATTGGGGTGATTTCACGCAGGGGCCGCACCTTGTCGCCGGTGGCCAAGCTGCTGTTCGACATGCTGATGGCGCGACAATCGATGTAGCCGGCCGGCTTATTTCAGGCCGCCCTCTTTGAGCCGCCGATACAGCGTCCGCTCACTGATCCCCAACTGCCGCGCCAGCTCCGCCCGCGACCCGGCAAACCCTTCCAGGGCCTGAACCGGTGCCTGGCCTGGCAGGGCGGCGGGTGCCGCCAGCTGTGGCAGTTGCACGCTGCGGATCACACCGTCATCGGCGAACAGGCTGGCGCGCTCCAGCACGTTACGCAGTTCCCGGATGTTGCCCGGCCACGGGTAGTGCTGCAGCTGCGCCAAGGCCTGGGGGCTCACGGTCAGGCGGCGTTGGCCGATGTCGCCGCGTTGCAGCAGCGAGTTCACCAGCAGGCCGATGTCTTCGCGGCGCTGGCGCAAGGGCGGCAGAGTGATGGGGAAGGCGCTGATGCGGTAGTAGAGGTCCTGGCGGAATTCGCCGCCGGCCATCATCGTTTCCAGCGGTTTGTGGGTGGCGGCGATCAGCCTGAAGTTGGCGTGGCGCGTTTCGATGCCGCCCACGCGGCGGTAGGTGCCGGTTTCGATCAGGCGCAGCAGTTTCACCTGCATGGCCAGCGGCACGTCGCCGATTTCATCGAGGAACAGCGTGCCGCCCTGAGCGGTTTCCACCAGGCCCGGCTTGCGGCTGGTGGCGCCGGTGAAGGCGCCTTTTTCGTGGCCGAACAGTTCGCTTTCGAACAGGGTTTCGGCCAGCCCCGAGCAGTCGACGATCACGAACGGCGCGGTGGCGCGGTCGCTGGTTTCGTGCACGGCGCGGGCGAACAACTCCTTGCCGGTGCCGGACTCGCCCAAAAGCAGCACCGGCAGCCGGGTGGGCGCCACGCGCTGCAGGTCGGCCAGCGCCTGGTTGAAGGCCGGGGAGCTTCCCACCAGCCCTTGGCCGCTGGGGCGGGCCGAGGCGCTGCGCACCTGGGTCAGGCGCTCCACGTAAGCGGTGATCTCGCCGTGCTCGCCCAGCACCGGGCGCAGCTCCACGTCCACATGCTCCGGCCCGCGCGGGGTATGGTGGATGTGCAGCACGCGGTCGGGGGCGCGCAACTCGCGGGCCTTTTTCATCGGGCAGTGTTCGCCGGCCTGGTCGCAGGGCACGTCGTAGTGGTGCGAGATGCGGTAGCACTTGTGCCCCAGAAACGGCTTGCCGTCGCTGCCGAACTGGCGGCGATAGGCGGTGTTGGCGGCGAGGATGTTGTAGTCGGGGTCGAGCACGATCATCGGCTGCGGTTCGTGTTCGAGAAACGACACCAGCGAGCGAACGGTCTCGGGGGCCGGCGGCGGGGTTTCGGCGGGCATGGCGAGTGTTCCTGAGGTGGGGAAAGGGCTGCGCGAAGTCTGGGCGTGCACTGCCATGGCTGTCAAATTGGCAGTGCTATGGCAGTCGAGGCTGCCACATCGAAGCGGGAGGTCAATGAATGCTCTGATAAATCTTCATATAAATCAGTTGGTTAATTGGTTTTTGAGGTGGCGGCCAAGCCTGGCCGGTTTATTGCTCCAGATCAACCACGCTCGCGGCTTGAACAAAGCCCACTGGGAGACATGCAATGAACGCAACGCTTCACGTCGAAGGGTTTTTCGACCCGGCGACCCATAACGTCAGTTACCTGGTGCTGGACACCTCAACCCAGCAGTGTGCCCTGATCGATTCGGTGCTCGACTACGACCCCAGCGCCGGCCGCACTTCCACCGCCTCGGCAGACCGCCTGATCGCGCGGGTGCGCGAGCTTGAGGCCAGCGTGCAGTGGTTGCTGGAAACCCATGTGCATGCCGACCACCTGAGCGCCGCGCCCTACCTCAAAGCACAGCTGGGCGGCCGCACCGGCATCGGCCAGCAGATTTCCACGGTGCAGCAGGTGTTCGGCGAGCTGTTCAACGCAGGGCAGGAGATGGCCCGCGACGGCAGCCAGTTCGACCACCTGTTCACCGACCAGGAGGCCTTCGCCATCGGCAGCCTCAGTTGCACGGCGCTTCACACCCCTGGCCACACGCCGGCCTGCATGACCTACGTGGTGCGCGCCGGCGATCGGACCGCAGCCTTCGTGGGCGACACGCTGTTCATGCCCGATTACGGCACCGCCCGCTGCGACTTCCCAGGTGGCGACGCGAGCACGCTGTTCCGCTCGATCGACAAGGTACTGAGCCTGCCCGCCGACACCTGTCTCTACACCTGCCACGACTACCAACCCGGCGGCCGTGCCGTGCAATTCGCCAGCACCGTGGCCGAGCAGCGTGAGGGCAATGTGCACCTGCGCGGCGGCGTGAGTGAGCAGGCCTTCGTGGCGATGCGCAACCAGCGTGACGCCACCCTCGGCATGCCCACGCTGTTGCTGCCTTCGGTGCAGGTGAACATGCGCGCGGGGCAACTGCCGGAGCCCGAGGCCAATGGCACGCGCTACCTGAAGATCCCGCTCGACGTCGCCTGAGCGCGGCCCCTATCGCTACAGGAGTTCCAACATGAGCAACAACCCTGTCACTGGCGGCATCCGTGTCGCCGAATCGGCCCACACAGTCGTGATCGTTGGCGCGGGCGCGGCGGGCATCGCCACGGCCGCCAGCCTGCTGGCCCGCGAGCCGGGGCTGAACATCGCCCTCATCGACCCTGCCCGCACTCACTATTACCAGCCCGGCTGGACGTTGGTCGGCGCAGGCGTGTTCAAACCGGCCAGCACCGCGCGGGCGATGGCCGAGGCCCTGCCCGAAGGCGTGCACTGGATCGATTCGGCCGTCACAGCCTTCGAGCCTGAGCGCAACGCCGTGATCCTCGAAGGCAACCGCACGGTGACCTACGAGCAACTGATCGTGTGCCCGGGCCTGAAGCTCGATTGGCAGGGGGTCGAAGGCCTCGCCGAGGCCTTGGGCCGCAACGGCGTGACCTCCAATTACCGTTACGACCTGGCGCCCTACACCTGGGAACAGGTGCAGAAATTGCGCGGCGGGCGGGCGATCTTCACCCAGCCGCCGATGCCGATCAAATGCGCCGGGGCGCCGCAAAAGGCCATGTACCTCGCCGCTGACCACTGGCGCCGGGCCGGCGTGCTGGATGATATTCAGATCGAGTTTTACAGTGCCGCGGCGGTGCTGTTCGGGGTAAGCGCCTACGTGCCGGCACTGATGGAGTACGTGCACCAATACGGCATCGGCCTGAATTTCGGCCAGTCGCTGGCAAGCGTCGACGGCCCGGCACGCAAGGCGACCTTCCGCTGCACCCAGGCCGACGGCAGCATGGCGCTCATCACCCGCGAGTTCGACCTGCTGCACGCGGTGCCGCCACAGGTGGCCCCTGATTTTGTCCGCGAAAGCCCCTTGGCCGATGCCGCCGGCTGGGTGGCGGTAGACCCTGCCACGCTCTGCCACACGCAATGGCCCAACGTGCACGCTCTGGGCGATGTCGCCAATACCAGCAACGCCAAGACTGCCGCCGCCGCGCGCAAACAGGCGCCGGTGGTGGCGCACAACGTGCTGGCGGCGCTCGGCAAGCGCCAGGGCCAGGCGCTCTACGACGGCTACGGCTCGTGCCCGCTCACCGTGGAACGCGGCAAGATCGTGCTGGCCGAGTTCACCTACGGCGGTGCGCTCAAGCCCAGCTTCCCGGCCTGGCTGATCGACGGCACCCGGCCGTCGCGGCTGGCCTGGTTGCTCAAGGAGCGGGTACTACCACCGCTTTACTGGCGCGGCATGCTCAGGGGGCACGAATGGCTGGCCAAACCTGCACTGGCGGGCGCATGAGCGCGCATCGGTACGCCGGGAGGCCGCTATGGCCCTGACGGCACTGCTGGGTTTGATCGTCGGTGTGATCCTGGCGCTCACCGGTGCCGGCGGCGGCATCCTTGCCGTGCCGCTGCTGCTGTTCGGGCTGGGGATCAGCGTCGCCGAGGCCGGGCCGATCGGCTTGCTGGCGGTGGGGATGGCGGCAGCGGTGGGGGCGGGTATGGGGCTGCGGGCCGGCACCGTGCGCTACAAGGCCGCGCTGTTGATGGCGGCGGCGGGCATCGTTTGTTCGCCTGCAGGGCTGTGGCTCGCCCATCGCCTGCCGGACCGGCCGTTGACGCTGCTGTTCGCCATGGTGCTGTTTTACGTCGCCACCCGGGTGTGGCGGCGCACCTTGCCGGCCCGCCCCGGCAGGTGCTTCAAGGCGCCGCCCTGCATTCTCGATGCCCAGCGCGGCAAGCTGAACTGGACCGGCCCCTGCGCCTGGGCGCTGGCCCTGGCGGGGCTGGTGGCGGGTGGGTTGTCGGGCCTGCTCGGGGTCGGCGGGGGCTTTGTGATGGTGCCGGCGCTGCAGCGTTACAGCAATTTGAGTGCGCAGTCGGTGTTGGCCACGTCGCTGGCGGTGATCGCGCTGGTGTCGCTGGCGGGAGTGGCCACCAGCTCGCTGGCCGGGCATGTGCAGTGGACCATCGCCGCGCCTTTCTGCGCGGGGGCGCTCGCCGGAATGCTCGCGGGCCAGCAGGTGGCGGCGAGGCTCGCCGGGCCGTACCTGCAACGCGGCTTTGCGGTGGTGTGTGCACTGGTGGCGCTGGGGTTGTTCATCAAGGGGCTGCGGTGATGGTTTGTTCAGGGCAAAACGGAGCGCAGACGTGACGATTGACTGGTTGCATTTCACACCGTGGTCGGCCTTGGCCGGCGGCGTATTGATTGGCCTGGCGGCGAGCCTGTTCGCTGTCGCCAATGGCCGGATCGCGGGCATCAGCGGGCTGCTGGGCAGCCTGTTGCAGCGGGGCGCGGAGGGCAGGCTGGAAAAGGCCCTGTTCCTCATCGGCCTGCTGGTGGCGCCGTTTGCGTGGGCGCTGGTGGCGGCACCTGTTCGGCCGAGCTTTCCGGCAGGCGTAACGGGGCTGGTTGTGGCCGGGTTGCTGGTGGGCCTCGGTACCCGCTATGGCTCGGGCTGCACCAGCGGCCATGGCGTGTGTGGCTTGGCGCGGCTGTCGCGGCGCTCACTGGTGGCCACGGCCTGTTTCATGGCCAGCGCGGGGCTTACCGTTTGGCTGGTGCGCCACGTGTGGGGAGGTTGAGCATGCGCTACGTAACCGCGTTGTTGGCTGGCCTGCTTTTCGGCCTGGGCCTGTTGTTGGCCGGCATGGCCGACCCTGCCAAGGTGCTGGCCTTTCTGGATGTGGTGGGCTCCTGGGACCCTTCACTGGCGCTGGTGATGGCGGGTGCTATCGGCACCGCTCTCGGCCCGATGGCCTGGGCACGGCACCGTCAGTGTTCGCTGCTGGCGCGGCCGATGCAATTGCCGGCCCAGCGCCAGGTGGATGCGCGCCTGGTAGGCGGCAGCCTGGTGTTCGGCGTTGGCTGGGGGATTGCGGGGGTGTGCCCTGGGCCTGCCCTGGTGCTGTTGCCGGGTGGCTATTGGCAGGTGCTGGTGTTCGTGGCGGCGATGTTGGTGGGGATGGCGCTGTTCAGCTTGGCCCAGCGGTGGCAACGCTGAGGCCGCCTCAACACAAAGCATTACTGAATGTAAGAGATTTCATCTTGATGAGAACGCTTCCTATGTAAAAATGCCTGTCATTTACCTGCCCCCCTTCGAGAGGTCTACATGCGTCATTCCGCTCCACGCCGCCTGTTCGGCGCCCTGGCCCTTGCGCTGCTGTCCCATGGCGCAATGGCCGCCACCACCGTCACCGACATCGCCGGCCGCCAGGTGCAGATCCCGGACAAGGTCGACCATGTGCTGCTGGGCGAGGGGCGGATGATCTATGCCGTGGCGGCGCTGGACAAAGCCAACCCGTTCGAGCGCGTGGTCGGCTGGCAGGGCGAGCTCAAGGAAGTGGATGCGCCGGGTTACGCCGCGTTCAAGGCCAAGTTCCCACAGATCGACACCATCCCCACCATCGGCCAGACCTCCGAAGCCAGCGTGAACCCCGAGCGGGTGCTGGACCTGCACCCCGACATCGCGATCTTCGGCGTTGCCGGCCACGGCCCGGGCGTGAAGAACCCGGTGGTCGAGCAATTGCAGCAGGCCGGCGTGCCGGTGCTGTTCATCGACTTTCGCGAGCACCCGATGCAGAACACCGTGCCGAGCATGAAGCTGCTCGGCCAGGCGCTGCACCGCGAGAAAGAGGCCCAGGCCTACATCGACTGGTACCAGCGCCATTTGGCCAAGGTCGAAAGCGTGGTGAGCCAGGTGCCGCAGGCCAAGCGCCCGTCGGTGTTCATCGAGCTGCTGGCCGGCTACGGCAAGGGCGGCGTCGCCTGCTGCCACAGCGCAGGCAAAGGCAACATGGGTGAATTCATCGAAGCCGCCGGCGGCAACAACATCGCCTCGCCGCTGATCCCCGGCCCCATTGGCGACATCAACCTGGAGAAGCTGATTGCGGCCGACCCGCGTTTCTATCTCGCCAGCGGCACGCGTGATGAGGCCAGCACCGAGGCTGGCTTGAAAGTGGGGCAGGGCGTCAGCCAAAGCGCGTCGCGCGCCAGCCTGCAGACCCTGGTGGAGCGGCCCGGCATCAGCAGCCTCACCGCCGTGCGTGAAGGCCGCGTGCACGGACTGTGGCACAACTACTACAACTCGCCTTACAACGTGCTGGCGGTCGAGGCCATGGCCAAGTGGTTCTACCCCGAGCAGATGAAGGACGTGGACCCGGCCAAGAGCTTGCAGGAGCTGGGGCAATTTCTGCCGGTGCAGCCGCAGGGCGCCTACTGGGTGGACCTGAAGCCGTGACCTTGCCGTTCGACCCCGGCGCCGCGCAGGCGCCGGTGCAGGAAGACTACCGCCGCGTGCTGCGCCGCCGTTCGTTGCTGCTGGCGGCCTTTGCGTTGGCCATCGCCGCCTCGCTGTTACTGGACTTCACCCTGGGGCCGTCGGGCATGAGCCTGAGCGAGCTGTGGCAGGCGCTGGTGCACAAGGGCAGCGTCAGCCCCGGCCAGCAGGTGATCGTCTGGGGCATCCGTTTGCCGCAAGCGCTGATGGCGGTGCTGGTGGGCGCGGCGCTGGGGCTGGCGGGGGCGGAGATGCAGACCATCCTCAACAATCCACTGGCCAGCCCCTTCACCTTGGGCGTTTCCCATGCCGCCGCCTTTGGCGCGGCGCTGGCGATCGTGCTCGGCTGGGGGATCCCCGGCGTGCCGGATCAATGGCTGGTGGCAGCCGATGCCTTCGTCTTCGCGCTGCTCTGCACCCTGGCGCTGGACGTGCTGGCGCGGCTGCGCAAGGCCGACACCAACGTGGTGGTGCTGTTTGGCATCGCCCTGGGCTTTACCTTCGGCGCGCTGGTGTCGCTGGTGCAGTTCGTCGCCAGTGAGGACGCTTTGCAGGCGCTGGTGTTCTGGACGCTGGGCAGCCTGGCGCGGGCCGACTGGTTCAAGGTCGGGCTGCTGGCGGCGGCGTTGCTGGTGTGCCTGCCGCTGGCGCTGCGCCGCGCCTGGCAACTCACGGCGCTGCGCCTGGGCGAGGACCGCGCGGCGAGCTTCGGCATCGACGTGAAGCGCTTGCGCATGGGCACTCTGTTGCGGGTGAGCGTGCTCTCGGCGCTGGCGGTCTCGTTCGTCGGCACCATCGGCTTCATCGGCCTGGTGGGGCCGCACATCGCGCGGATGCTGTTCGGTGAAGACCACCGCTTCTACCTGCCGGGCAGCGCACTGGCCGGTGCGTTGATTCTGTCGCTGGCCTCGGTGGTGTCGAAGAACATCCTCCACGGGGTGCTGGTGCCGGTGGGCATCGTCACTTCGCTGGTGGGCGTGCCGTTCTTCCTGTTCATCGTGCTGCGGCGCAAGGGGGTGCAGTGATGGCCTTGGCAGTCGAAGGCTTGAGCGTGCGCTATGGCAAGCGTGCGGTGATCGAGCACCTGAGCGTAGCGGGTATCGAGGCGGGGCAGGTGACGGCGTTGCTGGGGCCCAATGGCAGCGGCAAGTCGACGCTGCTCAAGGCGCTCGCGGGCCTGGCCAAGGCCGACGGCCAGGTGCTGCTGGGTGGCCGCGACATGCTCAGGGCAAGCTTCGCCGAGCGTGCCGAGCAGGTGGTGTACCTGCCGCAAAGCCTGCCGGCCAGCGTGCACCTGCGGGTGTTCGAGTCGCTGCTGGTTGCACGCCGCGCCTCCGGCGGGCGCCAGGCCGATGAAGAAGGCAGCGCCTGGCGCCTGTTGCAGCGGCTGGGTATCGAACACCTGGGCATGCGTTTTCTCGACGAGCTTTCCGGTGGGCAAAAGCAGCTGGTGGGCCTGGCCCAGGCGCTGATCCGCCAGCCGCGCGTGCTGTTGCTGGATGAGCCGCTGTCGGCGCTGGATCTTAACTACCAGTTCCACGTGATGGCGCTGATCGCTGAGGAAACCCGCGAGCGCGGCATGATCACCCTGATCGTGCTGCACGACATCAACATCAGCCTGCGCCATACCGACCGGGTGTTGATGCTCAAGGGCGGTGCGCTGGTGGCCAACGGCGCGCCTGCGCAGGTGATCACCGCGCAGAGCCTGGCCCAGGTCTACGGCGTGCGCGGCCGCGTCGAGCGCTGCTCGCAGGGGCATGCGCAGGTGATGATCGACGGGTTGGTGGCGGGGGTGTGAGCGGTGTTGCCGCCCGTTGCACGTCGCCCGGCAAGCCGGCCTCCCACAATTTGATCTGTGCTGATCCTGAAGAATCCGGCTGATCACAAAGTGGGAGGGCGGCTTGCCGCGCGACACTTGGTCTTACAACCGATACCCGTCCAGGCGACCCAGCACACCACTGGGATCACCCGGCCACACACAATCCCACAGTGGATAGTGGCCCACCTCACGCACCAGCCCGGCTCGTACGGGGTTGGCTACGATGTACCGAGCCACGGGCAGTGCGTCTTTCAGCTGTCGGATGGCCTTGTCGTGATACCCGTCCTGCCACAGGCCTGATGGCCGGCCGGGCATTGCCCTGCAGGCGCGGTTCTTGAGCTTGCGAACCAGTTCGGCCAGTGAGTTCTGGCGTAACGCGACCAGCCAGTGCAGATGGTCCGGCATCAGCACCCAGGCCAAGGTGTCGCTTTCACCAAGAACCTCCGCTTTGCGCATCGCCTGGATCACCGGCTGGCCGCTGCGCCAGTCGAGAAACAACCGTTGCCGCCTACTGGTGACCAGCGTCAGCAGGTAAAGCATGCCGGGGATTGAATCGCGGTGGGCGCGCAGGCGGCGCGAGCCGGTGGGCTGGTTCATGGTTGCCTTCCTTGGCAGATGACTGGATGCCTGAGAGTAGGATGTCGCGCGGCAAGCCGCCCCCCCACCGGTGCTTGGCGTGATTGCCAAACATGACCGACGCAGATCACCCCATGGGAGGGGACGCACCAAGCGCCAAGCCACCCAGGATATGTCACTATCCCCACCCTCCAAACCAACCCAAAGCCCCAACCATGTCCCGCGCCGAACGCCTGCTCGAACTCCTTCAATGCCTGCGCCGCCACCGCTACCCGGTCAGCGGCCAGGCCCTGGCCGAAGAGCTGGACGTGAGCCTGCGCTCGCTGTACCGCGACATCGCCAGCCTGCGCGCCCAGGGCGCGCAGATCGACGGCGCGGCAGGGCTGGGCTACGTACTGCGCCCAGGCTTCGAGCTGCCACCGCTGATGTTCAGCAGCGGCGAGTTGGAGGCCTTGATGCTGGGCATCCGCTGGGTCACCCGCAGCACCGACCCGGTCCATGCCCAGGACGCCCGCAACGCTCTGGCGCGGATCCGCGCCGTGTTGCCCGCCGGGCTGCGCCACGAGCTCGACAGCTGCACCCTGTTGATCGGCCCGCCGGTGGGTGGCAAGCGCAAGGGCAGCGAGCACTTGCCGGTGTTGCGCGAGGCGATCCGCAACCAGCGCAAGGTGCTGATCACCTATCAGGATGAGTCCGGCCGAGAAACCGAGCGCCTGCTCTGGCCCTTCGCGCTGGGTTACATGGAGCAGGCGCGCATGCTCATTGCCTGGTGCGAGCTGCGCCAGGCGACGCGGCACTTTCGTGCCGACCGGTTGCTGGCAGTCGAGCCGCAGGCGAACAGCTATCCCATGGCCCGCCAGCAATTGCTCAATGAATGGGCGCGCGAGCAGGGCATCGAACTGGAACCGCCTGCTGCCGAAAACTGACAGCGGCGCCGTGCAAGCTACCTGAACTGGCCGGCCAGCCCGCCGCGAACCGCGCGCCGGGGCCGCCAGCTTCAAGGAGCCTGCAATGAACCTGCCCAACCTCAACGTGTTCTACGTCGACGACATCCAGCGCAGCACCGCGCTCTACCGCAGCATCCTCGAATTGGAACCTGTTGAAGCCTCGCCCGGCTTCGTGCGGTTCATCCTGCCCAGCGGCCTGAAGATCGGCCTGTGGCATCGCCCGGCCGCAAGCCCGGCGGTGCAGGGCAGTGGCGGCAGCGAGCTGGGCTTCACGGTCGAGAACCGCGCGGCGGTGCAGCACGTCCACCAGCAGTGGCAGGCGCTGGGGTTGCGCATCGTGCAACCGCCCAGCGAGGTGGATTTCGGCTACACCGTGTGCGCGTTCGACCCGGATGGGCATTGCCTGAGGGCGTATTGCGTAGAGGATGCCGCCTAACGCCCCAGGCAACGAATCCCATCCTCCAGCCCCGCCAGTGTCATCGGGAACATCCGCTCCTGAATCAGCTCCCGCACCAGCGCGTTGGAGGTGCTGTATTGCCAGGCGTCGGTGGGGTAAGGGTTCAGCCAGATCAGCTTGCTGAAGTGCGCCGCCAGCCGCTTGAGCCACACCGCGCCGGCTTCTTCGTTCCAGTGTTCGACGCTGCCGCCGGCCTGGGTGATCTCGTACGGCGCCATGGCGGCATCGCCGACGAACACCACTTTGTAGTCCGAGCCGTAGGTGTGCAGCAGGTCGAAGGTGCTGATGCCTTCGCTGTGCCGGCGCAGGTTGTGCTTCCACAGGGTTTCATATGGGCAGTTGTGGAAATAGAAATGCTCGAAGTGCTTGAACTCGCTGCGGCAGGCTGAAAACAGCTCCTCGCAGATCCGCACGTGCGCGTCCATCGAGCCGCCGATGTCCAGCAGCAACAACAGCTTGATGGTGTTACGCCGCTCGGGGCGCAACTGGATGTTGAGCAGGCCGCCGTCGCGCGCGGTGCTTTCGATGGTGCCGCCCAGGTCCAGCTCCTCGGCGGCGCCCTGGCGGGCGAACTTGCGCAGGCGGCGCAATGCCAGCTTGATGTTGCGTGTGCCCAGCTCGACCTGGTCGTCGAGGTCGCGGTACTGGCGCTGGTCCCATACTTTCACCGCCTTGCCCTTGCGCTCACCGGCATCGCCCACGCGAATGCCTTCGGGGTGGTAGCCGCCTGAGCCGAACGGGCTGGTGCCACCGGTGCCGATCCATTTGTTGCCGCCGGCATGGCGGCCTTTCTGCTCTTCCAGCCGTTGGCGGAAGGCTTCTATCAACTTGTCGAGCCCGCCTAGGCCTTGCAGCTGTGCGCGCTCTTCGGCGCTGAGCGAGCGTTCGAAGGTCTTGCGCAGCCAATCGTCGGGGATGGCGCCTTCGAGGGCATCGGCCACTGCCTGCAGGCCGCTGAAATAGGCGCTGAAGGTACGGTCGAAGGTGTCGAAGTGGCGCTCGTCCTTGATCAACAGCGCACGCGAGAGGAAATAGAACGCGTCCATGTCCATCTCGGCCAGGTTGCGTTCGAGCGCGCCGTGCAGGTCGAGCCATTCGCGGATCGACACCGGCACGCCGTTGCCCCGCAGGGCGCTGAAGAAATCGAGCAACATGCCAGCGCCCCCGTCAGCGGCCGGCGCGCCGGCTCATGAAGGCCAGGCGTTCGAGCAGTTGAACGTCCTGTTCGTTTTTCACCAGCGCCCCGGCCAGCGGCGGGATGGCCTTGGTCGGGTTGCGCTCGCGCAGCACGCTGTCACCGATGTCGTCGGCCATCAGCAGCTTGAGCCAGTCGACCAGCTCGGAGGTGGAAGGCTTTTTCTTCAGGCCCGGCACCTTGCGCAGGTCGAAGAACACTTCCAGCGCCTCGCTCACCAGGGCTTCGCGGATGCCGGGGTAGTGCACCTCGACGATGCGCTGCAAGGTCGCGCGGTCGGGGAAGGTGATGTAGTGGAAGAAGCAGCGGCGCAGGAAGGCATCCGGCAGCTCTTTCTCGTTGTTGGAGGTGATGATGATGATCGGCCGGTAGCGCGCGCGGATGGTCTCGTCGGTTTCGTAGACGTAGAACTCCATACGATCCAGTTCCTGGAGCAGGTCGTTGGGGAATTCGATGTCGGCCTTGTCGATTTCATCGATCAGCAGCACCACCCGCTCATCGGCCTCGAAGGCCTCCCAGAGCTTGCCCTTCTTCAGGTAGTTGCGCACCTCCTGCACCCGGTCTACGCCCAGTTGCGAATCGCGCAGGCGGCTCACCGCGTCGTATTCGTACAAGCCCTGCTGGGCTTTGGTGGTGGACTTGACGTGCCAGGTGATCAGCCGGCAGCCCATCGACTCGGCCAGTTCTTCGGCGAGCAGCGTCTTGCCGGTGCCCGGCTCGCCTTTGACCAGCAGCGGCCGCTGCAGCGTGATCGCCGCGTTGACCGCCAGTTTCAGGTCGTCACTGGCCACATAGCGGTCGGTGCCTTCGAATTTCATGGGGCTGCCTCGTGCGCAAAAGAACCGATCATAGCGCCGCCTCGCGCTCAAGGCGAAGGCGGCGATTTTTCGTAGCGTGCGTTGAAGGCTTGAATGAAACCGTTACGCAGGATTTCAAGAAACGCCTGGAAGGCACCCACGTTCTGCTGATGCACATTGCCCGAAAGCGGCACGCGCGTAGCGAACTGATTGCGCTGCTGGTTCTTCAGCACTGTTTCGGAGGCGCCGACCACTGCTTCCCAGACCGAGCGGAAGATGCTCTTGTTCTTGTTCTCCACGTCCTGCTGCCAGTTGAAGACGTCCACGTCGCGCAAAAGGGGCTTGATGTAACCGTTGACCTGGCCTTTGTTGGCCTCGGCCTCGATGACGACGTCGCCGTTGCCGGAGTTGAAGTCGAATTTGCCATAGGCGCTGGCGAAGTCATTGAGCCGGCGCAGTTCGATGCCGGTTACGCGCAGGCGGAATTCGAAATCCTCGAAGTTGTTCAGCGGGTCGAACGTGGCCTTGGTATCGAGCGGCGCTTCGCCGAACAGCTTTGCCTTGCCCTCGAAGCGGGCATCCCGCGTGCCTTCGGGGTTTTCGATATTGGTGAGGTTGTAGAGGCTGGCATTGACCTGCTCGGCCTTGAGGTCCACCGGTGGCTTGGAATTGAAGTTGCGGAAGGTCACGGTGCCGTCATTCACCCGAACTTCGTTGAGAGTGAAAGGCGCGATTTTTTCCAGTTGCTGGCGCCAGTCGGTGCCGGAGCCGGTCTGGCTGGCCTGTTTGTTGCCCGTGCCACCGTCGACGAAGTTCAGTTCCGGTTTCTCGAAGGTCACCTCAGCGACCACCGCATGCTTGTGCCACAAGGCGCCCCAGCTCACCGCCAGGTCGATGCCCGGCGCGTCGAGCAGCGGCACCGGCACCTTGCCATCGCGCTTGGTGATGTTCAGCCCCTCGATCCGGTACGCACCGCGCCACAGCGCCAGCTCCACCCGCTCGACGTGCCCGGAGTATTCGCCCATGTCGGCCAGCTTGCGGTTCAGGTAGTCGCGCACCAGCGACGGCAGTGCCAGGTGCAGCACCAACAGCAGGGCGGCCAGGCCCAGCACAATCCACAGTGGCCAGCGATAGCGGCGTTTCATCGGGCATTTCTCGGGGCGGTGAATCAGTGGACTGCGCGGGCAGTCAGACGTTCTGATCACTGGACGCCCGCAGCAGCACGGGCTTAACCTTCTGGCCCTGAACCGCTCACGCACAAGGACCCTCCCATGAGCCGCATCCACGCCGACAACGCCCATTCCATCGGCAACACGCCGCTGGTGCAGATCAACCGTATCGCGCCCCGTGGGGTCACGATCCTGGCCAAGATCGAAGGGCGCAACCCCGGCTATTCGGTCAAGTGCCGCATTGGCGCGAACATGATCTGGGACGCCGAAAGCCGCGGCAAACTCAAGCCGGGCATGACCATCGTCGAGCCCACTTCCGGCAACACCGGCATTGGCCTGGCCTTCGTGGCTGCCGCCCGTGGCTACAAGCTGCTGCTGACCATGCCGGCTTCGATGAGCCTGGAGCGGCGCAAGGTGCTCAAGGCGCTCGGCGCGGAGCTGGTGCTCACCGAGCCTGCCAAGGGCATGAAGGGCGCGATCGAAAAAGCCCGGGAACTGGCCGCCGACAGCGAGCAGTACTACATGCCTTCGCAGTTCGACAACCCGGCCAACCCGGCCATTCACGAGAAGACCACTGGCCCTGAAATCTGGCGCGACACCGACGGCGCGGTCGATGTGCTGGTGGCCGGTGTGGGCACCGGCGGCACTATCACCGGCGTGTCGCGCTACATCAAGCACACCGAGGGCAAGGCGATTCTGTCGGTGGCGGTGGAGCCGACCGGCTCACCGGTCATCACCCAGGCCCTGGCCGGCGAAGAGATCAAGCCGGCACCGCACAAGATCCAGGGCATCGGCGCGGGCTTCGTGCCGGGCAACCTTGACCTGTCACTGGTCGATCGCGTCGAGCAGGTCACCGACGAAGACGCCAAGGCCATGGCGCTGCGCCTGATGCGCGAGGAAGGGATCCTCTGCGGGATTTCCTGCGGCGCGGCGATGGTGGCGGCGGTGCGCCTGGCACAGAAGCCGGAGATGCAGGGCAAGACTATCGTGGTCATCCTTCCCGACTCGGGTGAGCGTTATCTCTCCAGCATGCTATTCAGCGACCTGTTCACCGAACAGGAACTGCAAGCCTGAAGCGCGGATGAAAACACTGACCCTGGGCAACTGTAACGGGGTTTGACGGGGTGCCAAGGGGCGGTTTCAGGTTTATGATGCCGCCCTGCCTATCCCAAGGAGCCCCGCATGACCCTCTCGTTCGCCGCCAAGGTCCTGGTGCTGGCGCTGTTCATCGTGCCCACCCTGTACGTGCACCTGCGCGGCAAGGCGCGCTTGCCGGTTCTGCGCCAGTTCGTCAACCATTCGGCGCTGTTCGCCCCCTATAACAGCCTGATGTACCTGTTCTCTGGCGTGCCGTCCAAGCCTTATCTCGACCGTTCGCGCTTCCCCGAGCTCGACGTGCTCAAGCACAACTGGCAGGACATCCGCGAAGAGGCCATGCGCCTGTTCGACGAGGGGTATATCCGCGCGGCGGAAAAAAACAACGACGCAGGCTTCGGTTCGTTCTTCAAGAAGGGCTGGAAGCGCTTTTACCTGAAGTGGTACGACAAGGCCCTGCCATCGGCCGAGGCACTGTGCCCGCGCACCGTTGCGCTGGTGAACTCGATCCCCAACGTGAAGGGCGCCATGTTCGCGCTGCTGCCCGGCGGCAGCCACCTGAACCCGCACCGCGACCCCTTCGCCGGCTCCCTGCGCTACCACCTGGGCCTGGCCACGCCCAACTCCGACGCCTGCCGTATCTATGTGGATGGCCAGCCTTACGCCTGGCGCGATGGCGATGACGTGATGTTCGATGAAACCTACGTGCACTGGGTGAAGAACGAAACCGAGCACACCCGCGTGATTCTGTTCTGCGACATCGAGCGCCCGCTCTCAAGCCCATTGATGACCCGCATCAACCGCAGCGTCAGCGCCTTTCTCGGTCGCGCCACCGCGCCGCAGAACCTGGACGACGAACGCGTAGGCGGCATCAACCAGGCCTACGCCTGGAGCAAACGTTTCAGCGACGGCATGAGCGGCAAGGTCAAGCAATTCAAGCGCAAACACCCCAAGGGCTACCGCATTGCGCGGCCGGTGCTGGCAGTGGTTGTGGCGGGGTTGCTGGGCTACTGGCTTTTTAGCTAAGGCTAAAAAGAGCTGCTAGCTGCGAGCTTAAAGCTGCAAGTTGAAAAGCGGATCTCTGTATTGGCACAGATCCGCTCTTTCTTGGAGCTTGAGGCTTGCAGCTACAAGCTCAGAGCCCTTCGGGCTCTGCCGCCCCCAGGTGCACGTTCATGCACTGCACCGCCGCCCCGGCAGCGCCCTTGCCCAGGTTGTCCAGGCGGCAAGCGAGGGTGATGCGGTCTTCGTTCCCGAACACGAACAGGTCGGCACGGTTGGTGTCGTTGCAGCCCTGCACGTCGAAGAAACCGCCATCGAGGTTGCCGGCATCATCAGCCCACGGCATCACGCGGATGAACTGCTCGCCGGCGTAGTGCTTGGCCAGTGCGGCTTGCAGTGCCTGCGGGGTGGCGCCGTTGGCGAGCTGCGAGCGGTGCAGCGGGATGCTCACTGCCAGGCCCTTGAGGAAGTTGCCCACGATCGGGCTGAACACTGGCACATTTTCAAGGCCGGTTTGCACGCGCATTTCCGGCAGGTGCTTGTGCTGCTGGCTCAGCGCATAGGGGCGTGGGCTGTGCAGTGCGGCGCCGCCGGCCTGGTAGTCGGCGATCATCTGCTTGCCGCCGCCGCTGTAGCCGGTGATGGAGGTGGCGCTGAGCAGGGCGCTGGCCGGCAGCAGGCCGGCGTCGATCAGCGGGCGCACCAGCAGGATGAACGCAGTGGCGTGGCAGCCGGGGTTGGCGATGCGCTTGCTGGCGCGCAGTTTTTCACGCTGGCCGGGGGCGAGCTCCGGCAGGCCGTACACCCAGGCGGGGTCGGTGCGGAAGGCGGTACTGGCGTCGATCACGCAGGTGTCGGGGTTTTCCAGCAGGCTTACGGCCTCGCGCGAGGCAGCGTCGGGCAGGCACAGGAAAGCAAGGTCGGCTGCATTGAGCAGGCGGCCGCGTTCGACAGGGTCCTTGCGCTTGGCGTCGTCGATGCGCAGCAACTCGATGTCGTCGCGTTTGCTCAGGTAATCGAGCAGGCGCAGGCCGGTGGTGCCTTCCTGGCCATCGACGTAAATCTTGTGAGTCATCTTCAAGCCCCTTGGTGTCGCGCAACGCGCTGTCGAAGAAGTGGGTAGGAGTGTAACGCCTGCGCGTGCTTGTGAGAAACGGCGTGTGAACAGGCGTGCAGCCGGGGCGGTCCGATGGTGTATAGCCCACGGATTTACTGGAGCGCAGCGATGGACATCATCCTCGAAGAACACGAACTCGCCAGCGCCGATTTGCGTGGCGCGCTGGAGTTGTGGGTCACAGGCCCCGGCGGCCCGCAGGCGCCGCTGAGCGAAGCCGGGCAATTCTGCCTGTGGCGCGGCCGCCCGGTGGTCAGCCACGACATGCTCAGCGAGGGTACCCATGAGCAGAACGTGCGCCGCTTGTGGGTGCGCCTGGCGCAACCGGCCGACCTGGAAGCTGTGCGCCTGGCCGAGCACCACGTGCGCGAGCGCATTGCGGCCCAGGGGCTGGAAGGCGAGTTCTACCCCACCGAAGGCCACTGATCGGCCAGGCCGAACGCCGTGGATGCACGCAGTGCCAGATTCTTTGTACCCCTTTCGATCAGGAGAACGACCATGCCCCAACATCCCGAACAACCGCATTCGCGCAATGACCTGCCGGGTGATGCGCCCGATGAGCGCACACCTGCGCATGATCCGGATTCGCCCGATCTCGAAGACCCTCAGACCGACCCCGAAGGCCCCGCCGAGGTCCCCAAGGGCAAGCCCGACCCGCAGGCAGACCGCCGAGCGCCCGGCAGCGAATACCCGCCCTATAGCAAGCCCTGATTTCATTGAGGCGTTGGCTTGCCAGCGGGAGGCCGGCTTCCCGGATGCCGTGTAACGGACGCCGTGTAACGGACGCCGTGTAACGGACGCCGTGTAACGGGCGGCTGGCGCCGCGATAGCTTCGAGTCTGCATGTCGCGCGGCAAGCCGCCCTCCCACCTGGTGAACTGCGCCCTTTTCCTGCCCAGAAAAACGTTTCAGTTGGCGATGCCCACCCCCAGCGGCTAAGGTGCGGCCATCACAACAACAAGGAAGCCACCATGCCCTTGGCCCATCTACAGCACCTGCCCACCCGCAGTTGGCTGCTCAAGCCCGCCCACCACCGCTGGCTCGAAGAAGAAGGCAACCGCCTGCTGGCCTTCGCCCGCGCCGCCCGCATGGCAGGCGGCTTCGGCTCGCTCGACGAGCACGGCCGGCTCAGCGCTGATACAGGCCCGGACACCACCTTCACCGCCCGCATGACCCACTGCTTCGCACTGGCCCACCTGCAAGGGCTGCCTGGCTTCGGCGAGCTGGTCGACCACGGCGTTGCCGCCTTGGCTGGCGCCCTGCGTGACGAGCAGCACGGAGGCTGGTTCGCCAATGCGCGGCGCGAAGACGTGGGCTACGCCAAGCAATGCTATGTGCATGCCTTCGTCTGCCTGGCCGCCAGCTCCGCAGCGGTGGCCGAGCGCCTCGATGCCACCGAGTTGCTCACTGCCGCCGCGCAGGTGTTCGAAACGCATTTCTGGTCCGCCGACGAGCAAGCTTTCCGCGAAGCCTTCAGCCATGACTGGAGCGAACAGGAGCCGTACCGCGGCGCCAACAGCAACATGCACGGCGTCGAAGCCTGCCTGGCCCTGGCCGGTGCCCTCAACGACCCACGCTGGCTCGACCGCGCCCTGGCCATCGCCCAGCGCCTGGTGCACGGCCACGCGGCGCAGGGCGTGATCGAGCACTTCGACCTCAACTGGCAAGCACTGCCCGTTTACAACCGTGACCAGCCCGAGCACCCGTTCCGCCCGTATGGCCTGACCCCAGGCCACGCCTTCGAATGGGCACGCCTGCTGCTGGAGCTCGAAGGCGCCCGCCAGCGCCGTGGCATGAGCGCCCCGACGTGGCTGGCCGAGGATGCCGCCGCACTGTTCGACCACGCGCTGAGCTGCGGCTGGGCGGTCGATGGGCTGCCGGGGATCGTCTACACCGTCAGCAGCACCGGCCAGCCGGTGGTGCGCGAGCGCCTGCACTGGGTGGTGGCCGAGGCCTGCGCGGCGGCGGCGAGCCTGTTGCAGCGAACTGGCAAGGCCGAGTACGAGCGCTGGTACCGCACCTTCTGGGACTTCATCGACCAGCACCTGATCGACCGCGAGCGTGGCAGCTGGCACCACGAGCTGGCGCCGAACAACCAGCCCGCCGGGCGTCTGTGGCCGGGCAAGCCTGACCTCTACCACGCCTACCAGGCCACGCTCATTCCGCGCATGCCGTTGGGCTGGACGCTGGCGCAGTGGTGTTGCCGGTAAGGCAGCAATCCTTTCATGGACTAAGCTCTGTATGAAATGTATTCCAGCGAAGGCCAGGCAAGGCGAAAACAGGCGAGGAAGCGGAGTTTACTGGTTGTAAATGAGCATTCCGAGCCTGTTTTCAACGCAGCATGGGCGAGCTGGGATGCATTTCGTACAGAGCCTAAGCTGCCTGAGCTCTCATTCATAACAAGGTTGAACACAATGAAAACATGGATCGCCCTCTCGCTCGCGCTGGCCGCCAGCGGTGTAGCCCATGCTGCCGACACGGTGAAAGTCGAACTCAAGGAAGCCACCGCCCAAGGCGAGGGCAAGAGCATCGGCAGCGTGACCCTCTCCGAAAGCCCGTACGGCGTGGTCTTTACCCCGTCGTTGGCGGGCGTTGCGCCCGGTGTGCACGGCTTCCACGTACACGCCAACGGCAGCTGCGCACCCACCCAGGCCGATGGCAAACCAGTCCCCGCCGGTGGCGCGGGCGGCCACTGGGACCCGGACAACACCGGCAAGCACAGCTTCCCCTGGGATGACGGCGGCCACCGCGGCGACCTGCCGGCGTTGATCTTCACCGCTGACGGCAAGGCCGAGCAGCCGGTGCTGGCGCCGAAGATCAAGCACCTGGCCGATCTCAAAGGCCACGCGCTGATGGTGCACGTGGGCGGCGACAACCATTCCGACCACCCGGCTGCGCTCGGCGGTGGCGGGGCGCGCTTTGCCTGCGGTGTGATTCAGTAACCTGCGCCCGACGTCATGCCGCAGTGGCATGACGTCGGGAGTAATGCTCGCTTGTGGCACGCCGCGGCCGGCTCGGATACTCCGGTATTCATTGAGCTGCCCAACGAGCCCGCCTCCATGGCCGAATTGCCCACCTACCGCTTCGCCCCCGCCTTCGAGGCGCCCACCGGCTCCGCCATTCGCGAACTGTTCAAATACCTCTCGCAACCGGGGATGATTTCCTTCGCTGGCGGCTACCCGCCACCGGCCTTGTTCGACCGGCAGGGCCTGGCCGAGGCCAGCGAACGGGCGCTGCGCGAAGCGCCGGTGGACTGCCTGCAATACGCCGCCACCGAAGGCCTGCCGATGCTGCGCGAGCAGTTGCAGGCCCTGATGCAGCGGCGCGGCGCCGAGGTGGCGCTGGATGAGCTGATGGTAACTACCGGCTCCCAGCAAGGGCTGGACCTGCTGATCAAGGTGCTGCTCAGCCCCGGCGACCGGGTGCTGGTGGAGCGGCCGACGTATCCGGCGACCCTGCAAGCCTTGCGCCTGGCCGGTGTGCAGCCGGTAGGGGTGGCCACCGATGGCGAAGGCCTTGCCACTGACGCGTTGCGCGAGCAGCTGGCTGGCGAGCGGCCAGGGCGCTTTCGCTTGCTGTACTGCGTACCGAATTTCGCCAACCCTACGGGTGCCTGCCTGCCAATGACGCGGCGGCTCGAGCTGCTGGCATTGGCTGCCGAGCACGACTTTCTGATCATCGAGGACGACCCGTACGGCGCCCTGCGTTTCGCCGGCGATCCTGTGCCCTCGCTGCTAGCACTGCAACACCAGGTACCGGGCGCCGCCGGGCGAGTGGTGCATCTGTCGAGCCTGTCCAAGATCGTCGCGCCGGGCCTGCGCGTGGGCTGGATGGTCGCGCCTGTGCCGGTACGCCAGCGCTGCACCATCGCCAAGCAAACGGTCGACCTATGCACCTCGCCCTGGGCCCAGCGCATCGCCGCCGAGTACCTGGCCGCCGGCAGCCTGGAGCGGCACCTGCCGCTGCTGGTGGCGGGTTATCGGGCCAAGGCTGAACGTATGCTGGCGGGGCTGGCCCGGCTGGGCAGGCAGTTCGAGATGACTGCGCCACAGGGCGGCATGTTCATCTGGGGACGGTGCAGCGGTGGGGTACAGGCCAGCGCGCTGTTCACCCAGGCGGTCGCGCAGAACGTGCTGTTCGTGCCCGGCCAGGCGTTCTTCGGGGATGAGCCTGACCCGCAGGCCCTGCGCCTCTCGTTCGCCGCGCCGGATCTGGCAGCCATCGACGACGGCCTGGCGCGCCTGCAACGAGCCTTCGAGGCTCTGTAACAGTGGTTTCGGCGTGATCGGCAGGCGGTTCAGCGCAGGTTCAGGGAAGGTTCAGGGAGCGTTCAGCGCCAGGCTCATAACCTGAGCCCATCCCAACCACGGGCACTGCCCGACAAGGAGCGCCAAATGAAAGCCCTGCAAAGCCTGCTGATCGCCACCGCGTTCTTCGGTGCGTCCACCCTGGCCCACGCCGACACCAGCAACTTCGCCGGCATCACCTACGGCCAGACGAGTGACCAGCTGGACAAGTCCAACGCGCTGGATGCCAACCTCGGCAACCCCGACACCAACGGCGTGATCAAGCACGAAAACACCTGGGGCCTGCGCGCCGGCCAGCAGAACGAGCAAGGCCGCTACTACGCCACCTACGAATACAACGCTGGCGACCATCAAGGCCTGAAGCTGCGCCAGCAGAACCTGCTCGGCAGCTATGACGTGTTCTACCCGGTGGCCAACGGCACCAAGCTGTTTGGCGGCGGCACCCTGGGCGTGACCGAACTGACGCAGAAATCTGCCGGCTTCGACCATGACAGCGGGGTTGGCTATGCGGTCGGCGCCCAGGCCGGTATCCTTCAGCAGGTGTCTCAGAATGTGTCGGTCGAAGCGGGCTACCGCTACCTGCGCACCAACGCCAAGGTCGACTTCGACCAGGGCGGCGACAAGCTCGGCTCGGCCCGCATGGACAGCTCGGCGCAGCCGTACCTGTCGGCCAACTACCAATTCTGATCCACGCCCGCCACGCACCGAGGTCGCTCGCCTCGGTGCGTGGCCGTTCGCACAAGGGGAATGCATGAAGATTCTGGTGGTTGAAGACGAAGCCCTGCTGCGCCATCACCTGCGCACGCGCCTGGCCGAGAGCGGCCATGTGGTGGAAGCGGTGGCCAACGCCGAAGAGGCGTTGTACCAGGCCGAGCAGTTCAACCACGACCTGGCAGTGGTCGACCTGGGCCTGCCCGGCATGGGCGGGCTGGACCTGATCCGCCAATTGCGCTCGATGGGCAAAAGCTTTCCGATCCTGATCCTCACCGCTCGCGGCAACTGGCAGGACAAAGTCGAAGGCCTGGCCGCCGGCGCCGACGACTACGTGGTCAAACCCTTTCAATACGAAGAGCTCGAAGCGCGCCTGCACGCGCTGCTGCGCCGCTCCAGCGGCTTCACCCAGGCCAGCATCACCGCAGGCCCCCTGCAATTGGACCTGGGCCGCAAGCAGGCCAGCCTTCACGAGCAGCCCTTGGGCCTGACCGCCTTCGAATACCGCATCCTCGAATACCTGATGCGCCACCACCAGCAGGTGGTTGCCAAGGAGCGGCTGATGGAGCAGCTCTACCCCGGCGATGAAGAACGTGACCCCAACGTGATCGAAGTGCTGGTGGGGCGCATCCGCCGCAAGCTTGAGGCCGAGCCGGGCTTTCGCCCGATCGACACCGTGCGTGGCCTGGGCTACCTGTTCACCGAGCGCTGCCGATGATGCGTTCGCTGCGCCTGCGCCTGATGCTGGCCGCAGCGCTGTTGGCGGTGCTGTTCATGGTGGGCCTGTTGCCGGCGCTGCAAAGTGCGGTGAGCCTGGCGTTGCGCGAGGCCATCGAGCAGCGCCTGGCTTCGGATGTCACCACCCTGATTTCCTCGGCGCGGATGGAAAGTGGCCAGTTGCGCATGCCGGCCCTGTTGCCCGACGAGCGCTTCAACCTGCCCGACGGGCGCTTGCTCGGCTACGTCTACGACCGCCACGGCAAGCTGGTGTGGCGCTCGCGCGCGGCCACCGAACAGCATGTCGAATACACCCCGCGCTACGACGGCCAGGGCAACGTGTTCTCCCGCGCGCGTGGCGACGATGGCCGCGAATACTGGATCTACGACGTCGAGGTGCAATTGCTCGGCGGGCAGAGCGCGGCCTACAGCTTCGTCGCGTTGCAATCGGTGGACGACTACCAGAACACCCTGCGCAGCCTGCGCGAGCACTTTTACCTGGGCTTTGGCGCGGCGTTGCTGGTGCTGTTGCTGCTGCTGTGGGGCGGCCTGACCTGGGCCTTGCGTTCGCTGCGGCGCATGAGCCTGGAGCTGGATGAAGTCGAAGCCGGGCGCCGAGAAGGGCTGTCGGACGACCACCCGCGTGAGTTGCTGCGCCTGACTCGCTCGCTCAACCGTTTGCTGCGCAGCGAGCGCGAGCAGCGCGGGCGTTATCGGGATTCCCTGGGCGACCTGGCGCACAGCCTGAAGACGCCGCTGGCGGTGTTGCAGGGGGTGAGCGAGAACCTCGCCCAGCACGAGCTGGAGCAGGCGCTGATTCTGCAACAGCAGATCGAGCGCATGAGCCAGCAGATCGGCTACCAGCTGCAGCGCGCCAGCCTGCGCAAGAGCGGCCTTGTGCAGCACAGGGCGCCACTGCGGCCGTTGCTGGAAAGCCTGTGTGCGACGCTGACCAAGGTGTACCGCGACAAACCGGTGGCGGTCAGCATGGAGCTGGCCGACCCGGATTGGGTGCCGATGGAGGAGGGCGCCTTGCTGGAGCTGCTGGGCAACCTGCTGGAGAACGCCTACCGCCTGTGCGTGGGCCAGGTCCGCCTGAGCCTGCATGATGAGCCCGGCTGGCGGGTGCTCAGCGTGGAAGACGACGGCCCCGGCGTGCCCGCTACCCAGCGCGAGCGCATCCTGCGCCGTGGCGAGCGCCTCGACACCCAGCACCCAGGCCAGGGCATCGGCCTTGCGGTGGTCAAGGACATCATCGACAGCTACGACGCCCAACTGGTGCTGGACGACTCGCCACTGGGCGGGGCTGCCTTCCACATCCGCCTGCGCCTGGCGTGATGCCGCCACTGGCGAAAATCCGCCATCGTGCAGCCAGTGGAAACACTGCATGGCGGAATCTCGCCACCTCTGCTTGACTCCTGTGCTCCATGCAATGCTCGAAACACCCGGCCATGCTGGCCGCAGGCCGTTTCGGGCGAACTGGCACGCCCTTTGCAATGCATTGAGCAGCCCGCCGCGTGGCCGGCCCCCAAACAACTACAAATCCAAGGTGTCGTGAGCGTTTGGCAATGGATTGTCAGACGATGCGCTAGAGGAAACTGCTATGACGACTCGTCAGCCTCTGTATAAATCGCTGTATTTCCAGGTGATCATCGCGATCATCATCGGTGTCCTGATCGGCCACTACTATCCTGATGCCGGTAAAGCCCTCAAGCCGCTGGGCGATGGCTTCATCAAGCTGATCAAGATGGTCATCGCTCCCATCATCTTCTGTACCGTCGTCAGCGGCATCGCCGGCATGCAGAACATGAAATCGGTCGGCAAGACCGGCGGTTACGCACTGCTGTACTTCGAAGTGGTTTCCACGCTGTCGCTGATCATCGGCCTGGTCGTGGTCAACCTGGTTCAGCCAGGCGCTGGCATGAACATCGATCCCGCCACCCTCGACGCTTCCAAGATCGCCAGCTATGTGGCGCAAGGTAACGATCAGAGCGTGATCGGCTTCATCCTCGGCATCATCCCCGACACCATCTACAGCGCCTTCGCCAAAGGCGACGTGCTGCAAGTGCTGATGTTCTCGGTGCTGTTCGGTTTCGCCCTGCACCGCCTGGGTGCCTACGGCAAGCCGCTGCTGGACCTGATCGATCGCTTCGCTCATGCCATGTTCAACATCATCAACATGATCATGAAGCTCGCTCCGCTGGGCGCGCTGGGTGCGATGGCGTTCACCATCGGTGCCTACGGCGTCGGCTCGCTGGTGCAGCTGGGCCAGCTGATGATCTGCTTCTACGTCACCTGCGTGCTGTTCGTGGTGCTGGTGCTGGGCGCCATCTGCCGCGCACACGGCTTCAGCGTGCTGAAAGTGGTGCGCTACATGCCGTGAAGAGCTGCTGATCGTACTGGGCACCTCCTCGTCGGAATCGGCCCTGCCACGCCTGCTGGCCAAGATGGAGCGCGCAGGCGCCAACAAGTCGGTGGTCGGCCTGGTGATCCCTACCGGTTACTCGTTCAACCTGGACGGCACCTCGATCTACCTGACCATGGCTGCCGTGTTCATCGCCCAGGCGACCAACGCGCACATGGACATCTGGCACCAACTGACCCTGCTGGCCGTGCTGCTGCTGTCGTCCAAGGGTGCTGCAGGCGTGACCGGCAGCGGCTTCATCGTGCTGGCCGCTACCCTGTCGGCCGTCGGCCACCTGCCGGTTGCCGGCATGGCGCTGATCCTGGGCATCGACCGCTTCATGTCCGAAGCCCGCGCCCTGACCAACCTGGTCGGCAATGCTGTCGCTACCCTGGTGGTTGCCAAGTGGGTCGGCGAGCTGGACGAAGCCAAACTCAAAACGAACTGGATTCCGGCGGCGCGCCGCTGGAACTGAGCCTTCCGCAGGACGACCTGAAAGTGGCTGAAACCCGCTGATCGGTTGGGCTTGAGAAGAAACCGGCGCCAGTGATGGCGCCGGTTTTTTTATGGGTGCTTTTTGGCCTTGAGGGGCTGCGTCGCGCGGCGAGCCGCCCTCCCACCAGAAAGCTCAGCAGCGCAGATCACCCGGTGGCAGGGCGGCCTCCCACCAGAAAGCTCAGCAGCGCAGATCACCGGGTGGGAGGCCGGCTTGCCGGGCGATGCGCCGTGCAACGGTCGAAGCGCAGGCCTCGAGCCTGCATATCGATCACGAACCGATACCGCACATCACCCTTGAGCGTGCGCTCGAACGCTTCGTTGATGTCCTTGAGCGCCAGGGTCTCGATGTCACACACGATCCCGTGCTCTGCGCAGTAGTCGAGCATCTCCTGGGTTTCACCGATGCCGCCGATCAACGAGCCGACCACCGCGCGGCGTTTGCCGATCAGGTTGGCGGCGTGGATGGCCGGTTCGATCGGTTCGATCAGCCCCACCAGAATGTGGGTGCCGCCGAAGCGCAGGGTTTCCAGGTAGGGGTTGAGGTCGTGCTGCACCGGGATGGTGTCGAGCAGAAAGTCGAAGTGCCCGGCCACGGCGGCCATCTGCTCCGGTTCGCCGGACAGCACCACCGCGTCGGCGCCCAGGCGCAGGGCTTCGTCGACCTTGCTGGCCGAGCGGGTGAACACCGTGACTTCAGCGCCGAGCGCCTTGGCGAACTTGATGCCCATGTGGCCCAGGCCGCCCATGCCCAGCACGCCGACCTTGTGCCCGGCGCCCACGCCGTGGCGGCGCAGTGGTGACCAGGTGGTGATGCCGGCGCACAGCAGCGGCGCGGCGGCGGCCAGGTCCAGGCCGTCGGGCATCTTCACCACGAAGGCGTCGCTGACCACGATGTGGTCGCTGTAGCCGCCCTGGGTGAGGGTGCCGTCGTGGCGGTCGTAGCTGGTGTAGGTCATGGTCGGGCCTTCGTCGCAGTACTGCTGCTGATCGGCCGCGCACGCCGGGCACTGGCGGCAGGCGTCGACCATGCAGCCCACGCCCACGGCGTCGCCGACCTTGAATCCGGTGACCTGGCTGCCCACCGCAGCGACCCGGCCGACGATCTCGTGGCCCGGCACCAGCGGGTAGTTGGCGATGCCCCATTCGTTACGGGCCTGGTGGATGTCGGAGTGGCACACCCCGCAGTGGAGGATGTCGATGGCCACATCATCGGCGCGCAAGGCACGGCGCTCGAAACTGAACGGCACCAGGGCGCTGGTGGGGGAGAGGGCGGCATAGCCGTGGGTAGGGCGCATCGATAACTCCAGAGGCAAGCTGAACAGGGCGCGCAGTGTGGCGCTGCAGGCCGCTGGCGGCGATGGCGAAAACTGCACCCGGCATGCTGAAAACTCCACGGCGGCGGTATTTTTTGCGATCATGCGCGCCTTATGTGTTTGCCTTGCCCTGCCCATGCCCGCCGAAGATACCCTGATCCAACTGCTGCGCCCGCTGGCGCTGCGCAACGGTTTTTTGCCCACTGCCATGGCCGAAGTGCAGGTGGTGGTGGCCCAGCAGACGGTCTCCCGTTCGCCGCAGATCTACGACCCCAGCCTGATGGTGATCGCCCAGGGCAGCAAGCTTGCCTACCTGGGCGAGCGCACCCTGGAATACAGCGCCGGGCACTACCTGGTGCAGGCATTGCCGGTGCCGTTCGAATACGAAACCTTCGCCACGGCCGAGCGGCCCTTGCTCGGCGTAGCCATCTCCGTAGACCTGGCTCTGCTCTCGGAACTGGTGCAGGCGCTGGGCCCGGATGCCAATGGCCCGAACGAACGGCAAACGCCGCAGAGCATGGCCAGCGCCCCGCTGGATGCGCCGATGCGCGAGGCGGTCGAGCGGCTGCTGCGCTGCCTGCATCATCCGGATGAGCGCGAGGCGCTCGGCCAGGCACGCTTGCGCGAGGTGATCTTCGCCGCCTTGCGCGGGCCGCAAGGTGGCGCGCTGCGGGCGCTGGTCGAACAGCGCGGGCCGTTCGCCCGGCTGGCGGGGCCTATGAACCACCTGCACCGGCACTTTGCCCAACCGCTGAACGTCGAAAGCCTGGCACGCCAGGCGCACTTGAGCGTGTCGGCCTTCCATGCGCAGTTCAAACGCCACGCCGGCGTGACGCCGTTGCAGTACTGGAAACGCCTGCGCCTGATCAAGGCCCAGCAATACCTGATGGCCGGGGAGGGTGTGGCACAGGTCGCGCTGCGAGTGGGCTACCAGAGCGCCTCGCAATTCAGCCGCGAGTACAAACGCTGCTTCGGCCACAACCCGTCCACCTCATCGCTGGAGATGCCGTGAAGCGTGCCCTGATTCTCTGTCTGCTGTTGCTCGCTGGCTGCGGCCAGGGTGGCAGCGGTGCTGGCCCCGGCAATGCCGAGAACGGCGAGAAGCTGTTCACCCGCACCTGCGGCGGTTGCCACAAGGCAGGCCCGGATGCGCGCAACAGCTTCGGGCCGCAGCTCAACGGCATCATCGGCCGGCAGGTCGGCGCCTTGCCTGACTACAGCTATTCGCCGCAGATGAAGGCCGCCGGCTTCGTCTGGGACGAAGCACGGCTCAAAGCCTATCTGGCCGCCCCCGACAAAATGGTGCCGGGTACCAAGATGTACTTCTGGGGGCTTACCGATGAGCAGAAGGTGGCCGATATCCTGGCGTACCTCAAGGCACAGTGATGTGCCTGTTTTTCCATTCGATCGAGCAATAGGGTGTCGAACGCAATGAGAGTTCTGGGGATTGCCCTGTGCGCCTTGTTTGGCCTGGTGCTGGCTTTTTTAGGCCTCGCCAATTTTCTCAGCCTGCTGATTCTGATGATGTCGCCTTACATCAGCCCTTATGTGGTCGGCGAGATGACCGCTCAAGCCATGGGCGTGGGCACGTTGATCGCGGGGCCATCGTCAGTTGGATGGCCGCCCGCAGGCTGTTCAGGAAATACAGAAGCGAACAGGGATAACGGCACTTGGCGTCACAGGCTGCCCGGCGCGATCTCCCGTGCCAGCCGCACCACCGTCACCCCCGGCGCCAGCTGGCGCAGCGAAGGCTGAATGAGCACGCAGTGGTCGTGTGGCGTGGTGACGGGCTCGCCGCCGTCGTAGGCGATGACGGTACCGGCTGTTTCGATGGTCTCCAGCCCTTTGAAGTCTTCGACGAAGCGGAAGTCCTCGGTGCGTGCCACCACCGCCTGGGTGACCTCCAGAAAACGCTGCGCCGCCGGCAGCGGCAGCTGAGCCCACTGCGCAACGTCCTGCTCGTCGACACTGCCGGCCATCAGCAGAAAACGCAGCACCGTATCCATCGCTACCGCCTGGCTGTGCGCGGCGAAGTGCTGGCCGGTTTCCACCAGCAGGGCATTGCGCGGGCTGGCTTCATCAGCGAAATCGCCGTAGTCGCGCAAGCGCCGGCCGTTGGCGTGGCCGGCGTCGACGATCACCGTTGCCGGCGTGCCCAGGCGGGCGGCCAGTGCGCGGCCCTTGGCGGTGGGCCCGCACATCATCAGCGGGGCACTGGCTTCGTGCATGGAGTGGATATCCAGCAGCAGGTCGGCCTGGCGCACCCAGGGGCGCAGCTCGCGGGCACGGGCCAGTTCGCGGCTGTGCTCGGCGCCGTCCAGGCGCGGGTCGAGCCACACCCGGTTGAGGTCTTCGTCGAGAAAGCGCGTGGCGTCGGCGTCATCGGGGTCGAAGGCGGCATAGGCCTGCACGTTGACGAACACCAGGCTTAGTTGCCCACGGCGTGGGCGCAGCCCTGCGCTGAGCAGGGTGTCGAGCACCAGCGCGCCGCTGACTTCGTTGCCGTGCACCAGCGCGCTGATCATTACGTGCGGGCCCGGCTCGCCGCTGTCGAAACGGTGCAGGTATTCCACGCCATCGGTGCCTCGCCGCCAACGGCTGATGTCAGGGAAGGCGACCTGCACCGGGTAAGGGGCGAGGCGGTGTCGAGGGTGGGATGATGCGCTCATGGAAGGTCTCCGGCAGGTGGCCAATGAAAGGCATGGCAAAAAGGTTCAGGGGCGGCATGGCGCATGCGCCGGCCCAGCAGCAACACGGCTGCCAGGCTGATGCACGCGGTGGCGATCACGTAGCCGCTGGGGGCCATGCGGTTGCCGGTGGCGTCGATCAGCCAGGTCACGATCAGCGGAGCGAAACCGCCGAACAGCGTGACCGAAAAGTTGTAACTCAGCGCCAGCCCGGTGCCGCGCACGCGGGTGGGGAACACGTCCGAGAGCATTGCCGGGATCGGCCCCAGGCTTGCAGCGATCAGCATGCCCACCAGTGCCTGCACCATCAGCAGGGTGGTCACCGTGGGGCTCTGGTTGAGCCACAGAAACAGCGGCCACGAAGAGAGCCCGATCGCCAGCATCGCCAGGGTCAGCACACGAAAGCGCCCATAGCGGTCGGACAGGCTGCCGAACACCGGCGCCAGCACCATCAGCGACAGCCCCGTGACCAGCGCGCCGAGAAACGAGGAGGTGGCTGGAATCTGCAACTGCTTGATGGCGTAGGTGGGCATGTACAGCTTGTGCACGTAGTTGAACGCCGTGGCGCCGGCAACCACACCGATGGCCAACAGCAAGCGACCCGGGGCCTGCACCAGTACTTCGCGCAGAGGTGTGCGTTCGGTGCGCCCTTGGGCAGCCTCGGCGCGGAACTCCGGGGTTTCGTCGATCTGCGCGCGGATGTAGAGCCCCACCGGGCCGATCAACAGGCCCAGGCCGAAGGCCACGCGCCAGCCCCAGTCGTTGAGCTGGGCATCGCTCAGTGTTGCGCTGAGCAGTGCGCTCACGCCGGCAGCCAGCACCGTGGCCAGGCCCTGGGTCGAGAGCTGCCAGCTGGCGAAAAAGCCGCGCCGCTCGCTGCCGCTGTGCTCGACCATGAACGCCGTCGCCGCACCGAATTCGCCGCCGGTGGAGAAGCCTTGAAGCATGCGCGCCACCAGGATCAGCGCCGGCGCCGCCAGGCCGATGCTCTGGTAGCTGGGCACGAAGGTGATCATCGCGGTGCCGATCATCATCAAGCCGATCGACATCGTCAGCGAGGCCTTGCGCCCTGCGCGGTCGGCGTAGGCGCCGAGCACCATGGCGCCCAGCGGGCGCATCAGGAAGGAGACGCCGAAGGAGCCGACGCTGAGCAGCAGCGAGGTGGTTTCGTTGTCGGCGGGGAAGAACAGGCGGCCGATGACCACGGCGAAGTAGCCGTAGATCAGCAGGTCGTAGAACTCCAGAGCGTTGCCGAAGCTGGCGGCGACGATTTCCTTCCAGGGGTTGCGCCGCGCGGTGGCGGGCGCATCGAGCGTGTGGCTGGTCATGGCGTGTTCCCGGTGCTTGGCCGGCGCTCGGTGGCGCGGCCTGTTGCTGTTGTGCCGCTCACGGTGCCGCAGCGCAGGCGCGCCAGGCAATTGCCGATTCGGCACAACAACGGGCCGGGGCGGCACGGGCCTTCAAGGTCGGGGTTGGATGCCGAGCTGAGCCGCCGGCAGTGGGTTCAGGTGCCCTGAGTTGGTGCGCTGCTCAAACCTGCCCAGATGCGCTGCAGGGCTTCATGGCGGTTGGATTTGAGCTTGTGCAGCATGATCTGGAACTGCGCATGCAGCGATGCGTCGCCAGCGATGCACAGCTCGCCGCTGGCCAGCGCGCGGGCCACCACCCGCCGTGGCAGCCAGGCAAGCCCGGTGCCGCGCTTGGCCATTTCCAGGATCGCCTCGTAAGCGTCGGCCTGGTAGACCATCTTCAATGCCGGGCGCCAGTTCAGCCCCGCCAGGTGCCGGGCCAGCACCCCGCGCAGCGCCAGGCTCGGCGAAAACGCCAGCCACTGGGATCGGCCCGCCGGCCTGTTCCGGGCCTAGCCACCAGCGCGGCTGGCCGTCTGCGCCGGGGGCGCTCACGGGCACCAGCTCTTCATCGCTCAGCGCCAGGCTGTCGACCCGTTCGGGGTCGATCAGCACTTGGGTGAGGGGGCTTGAGAAGATCAGCAGCACGTCTACGTCGCCCGCTGACAGGCGCATGATTGCCTCCTGCGAGCCGCCGGTAACCAGTGATACGGGAAAGGTGCCGAAGCGCGGTGTGAGGCTGGCATACCAGTCGGGGAAGAAGTCGCTGGCCAGGGTGCGGCCGGTGGCGATGCGCAGCGGCTCGTCACGCCCCTGGCCGAGAATCTGGAACTGCGCGCGAGCCGCCGTGAGCAGCTCGATGGACTGCCGCGCCGCCTCCAGGAACAGCGAACCGGCCGGGGTGAGCGCCACCGGCTGGCGCCGCTCGATCAGGGCGGTGCCCACCCAGTCCTCCAGTGCCCGGATGCGCCGGCCGAACGCCGGGTGGGTCACGCAGCGGTTTTCGGCGGCGCGCGACAGGCTACGGGTGCGCGCCAGTTCGATGAAGTCTTCCAGCCATTCCAGTTGCATAGGGGCACCTGCGTGGTCGAGGTGCGCGCCACTATACGCTAAGGCTGCTCAGCGCCGGCTTTCGACCGCCATGCGCAGCGCCAGCCCCGCCAGCACCGTGCCCATCAGCCCGCGCTGCACCGCCTGCCAGCGCGGCTTGCGCGCCAGGAACACCGCGATTGAGCCGGCCATCACCGCGATCAGCGCGTTGATGCTCACGCTCACCACGATCTGCGTGCTGCCCAAGGCCAGCGACTGCGCCAGCACGCTGCCGTGGCCGGTGGGGTCGATGAACTGTGGCAGCAGCGACAGGTACATCACGGCGATCTTGGGGTTCAGCAGGCTGGTGACCAAGCCCATGGTGAAGAGCTTGCGGGCGCTGTCCGGCGGCAGTTGCTTGACCTGAAACACCCCACGCCCGCCGGGCTTGAGTGCTTGCCAGGCCAGGTACAGCAAGTAGGCTGCACCCGCCAGGCGCAGCGCGTCGTAAGCGAACGGCACCGCCATCAGCAATGCCGTGATGCCCAGTGCTGCGCAGAGCATGTAGGTGACGAAGCCCAGCGCCACGCCGATCAACGACACCAGCCCCGCGCGGCGGCCCTGGCAGATGGAGCGAGAGATCAGGTAGATCATGTTGGGGCCGGGGGTGAGCGCCATGCCCAGTGAGATGAGGGCGAAGGCAAGGAGGTGGGAAGGATCGGGCATGGGGGCTCCTGGGGCGATCGGGGATGGCATCGATCCTAGGGCGCCTGTGGTGTCGCGGGTTAGATACAGATGATGGCAAAAAAGGCCGTACAGTGATGTAGCGGTAGGAGAGCGGCTCGCCGCGCGACGCGGGGGATCTGTGAGGGATGCTCGCAATCTCCAGGCCCTGCACGTCGCGCGGCGCAGCCGCTCTCCTACGATGTGGTTGGCCTAGAAGCTATAGGTAAACCCGGTCTGCACCGTGCGCGGTGCGCCGGGGTAGGCGTACAGGTTGAACGCCCCTTCCTCATACTCTTCGTTGAACAGGTTCTTTACCTCCAGGTTCACCCGCAGTTGCGGCGTTACCTGGTAGAAGGTCAGCACGTCGGCCACGGTGTAGCCAGCCATGCTGTAGGTGCTGTTGGCGGTTTGCCCGGCGCGTTCGGCTACGTGGCGCACGCCCAGGCCAAGGCCCAGGCCGTTGAGGCGGCCGTCGTGGAACTCATAGACGTTGAGCAGGTTGTAGCTGCTGCGCGGGATGTTGGCCAGGCGGGTGCCGGTGGCCAGGGTGTTGTCCTTCACCACTTCGGCGTCGACGTAGGAGTAACCGCCGATCACGCGCCACTCGGGGGTGATGTTGCCGGAGAGGTTCAGGTCGAAACCACGGCTGCGCACACGGCCGGCCGCCACGGAAAAGTTGGGGTTGGCCGGGTCCAGGGTCAGCACGTTGTCCTTGATGGTATGGAACACGGCCGCGTCGACGGTCAACTGGTCGCCCAGCGCCTTCCACTTCACGCCCAGCTCGTAGGACTTGCCTTCCTCTGCGTCGAAGCCTGCACCTTGTGCAGAGGCACCGGTGTTTGGCTTGAACGACTCGGAATAGCTGCCGTACAGCGCCACCGTTTGAGTCAGGTCGTACACAAGGCCATAGCGCGGGGTGACTGCAGTTTCGCTTTTGCTCCAGTCCACGCTGCCCGGCAGCTTGTTGTCGTAATCGTGCTCGTCACGCTCGATACGCGCGCCCACCAGCAACTTCAGGCGCTCGGTCAGGCGCATCTGGTCCTGCACGTAGGCCGAAGTGCTGTCGAGTTGCTCGTGGTCGTGGGTGGTGGTGCGGGTGAGTGCTGGCCGCGGTTGCCCCAGCACCGGATTGAAGATATCGATCGGGTAAGCCCCCAGCGCACCACTGGAACGCATGATGATCGACCGATAGTCGTACTGCTCGTACTCCACACCCGCCAGCAGCGTGTGCTCGATGCTGCCGGTGTTGAAGGTGCCGGACAGGTTCAACTGGTAATCGCGGTCGTTCCACTCCAGCTTGCGCCAGTTGAAGTTGCGCCCCAGCGTCCGGCCATTGGCCGCGATGCCGTTGGCTTCCACTGCGTTGCCGTGCAACTGGCCGTCGAGCCACTGCACCCCGCCGCTCAAACTCCAGTTGTCGTTGAGCTGGTGGTCGAAGCGCAACTGGCTGACGTTGTTGTCGTTGTGCAGCAGGTTGGTCGAGCCCTTTTCCCACACATAGGTGTCGCGGCTGCCAATACCGATTTGCGCCGGGTAGTGGGTGTTGCCACGGTCGAGCGGGTGGTTGTTGCGCATGTAGTCACCTTCGAAGGTGATGCGCGTGGCGTCGGTGGCCTGCCACTGGATCACCGGTGCCAGGTCGTAGCGCTCGGTCTCGACGTTGTCGCGGAACGAGTCGCCGCCTTCGCCCAGCACGTTCAGGCGATAGAGCAGGGTGTTGCCGCTGTCGAGGGCGCCGGTGGTGTCGAGGGTGCCGCGGTACATGCCCTGGTCGTCGATCTGCCCGCCGATGGTGGTTTTACGCTCGGCTTGCGGCTGCTTGGTCACCACGTTGAAGGTGCCGCCGGGGTCGCTGCGGCCGTAGAGCGTGGCGGCCGGGCCGCGCAGGATGTCGATGTGGTCAATGGTGTTGGCGTCGGGGGCGTTGGGGTAGCCGCGGTTCACCGGGAAGCCGTTGCGGTAGAACTCGCCGGTGGTGAAGCCGCGCACGGTGTAGGTGGTCAGCCCCTGGCCGCCGAAGTTGTTGGCCCGGCCGATGCCGCCGCCGTAGTCGAGGGCGTCTTGCAGGCGCGTCACGTTGGTGTCTTCGAGCACCTTGGCCGGCACCACGGAGACCGACTGCGGCACCTCGTGCAGGTCGGTGTCGGTCTTGGTCGCGCTGGCGCTGCGTGGCTGCTGGTAGCTGCCTTCGCTGTTCTGCGCGGTGCCCTGAATGTTCAGGGTAGGCAGGTCGACCGAGGCGGCCTCATCGGCCAGGGCAAAGGGTGCAACAAGGTTCAAGACGCACAACGAAGTCAACGCGTAACGCATCGAAAAGGCTCTTCAGGGGAGTGGGAGGGGGCAAAAGTGTCCGGGATGATACAGAGGCGTAATCTCATTTGCATCTGTTTCTCAAATACTCTTTTGCCCGCTACGCAACAAACCGCTCTGCCTGCGAGCTGCCTTGTTCCCGCCGGTAGGAGTAATGGCGCGGAGGTGTGTGGAAGAGGGATATCGATAAAGGCGGGCGGGTTGTCAGGCCGGCTGCATTTTTGCTGCCCCACCTGAAAGTGTCGGCGCAGGGGGCTAGCCATTCGCGGAGTTTGGGGTTACGGGCCAGGTCTTCAGGTTCGAGCAAACGCGCGCCGAAATCGGCGTGGCGCAGGAAATGGATGCCCAGGCATTGTTCCAGTTGGGCGGCGAGGTGGGAGCTTCAGGCTGTCGGGGGTGAGTTTGTTGCGGTAAAAGAACCAATGTTCCGGTGGCTCGGTAGAGAGAGTTATGCCGCAGACGGGTGGCGGATTTCCGGGATCTGGAAGGTGGTGAACCACTGGGCTATTTCGGGGTGGGTAGGCATGGTGGGTGTTCTGCTGGGCGCCTGTTGGAATGGATGAAGTTCGCAATGGAGCAAATATCGAGCGTCTAGGCATTATGCTCAAGCGATTATTGGCGATTCCCCATGCGTTTTTCACCCTGTAACAGTCATTGATATCCAGAGCCTTTTGATAGTATTCCGAGCGTCGTGCGCGGTTGCTGTCCCCTTGCAGGCGGTAGATTTCCGCCTGGTAGTCACGGCTATCGCCCCATTGCATGGCCAGGCCGAGGGCCTCTTCACGCCTGCACTCAAACTTTACAGTGGGCTGCGGAAAGTACTTCTCGTACATCGGCATGCGGGTCTCGATGGCCTGCAATGCTGCCTGATACTCCGGCGTATCGGTGTAAGGAATGCACCACGATGACATCTCAAGTGCTGGCGGAGCAAAGCCGTGGGCAAGGCTTTGCTCGAACAGAGGGCAAGCCTTTTCTGTCACGACTTCACTTGGATACACCATTATGTAGATCAGCCCTAGCCGATATTGGGCGACGGGATGATCAAAGGTGACCGCCTGCTCGAGTAGAGCAATCGCGGGCTTGAGCAGTGCGCCGGCTTCCTCGGCCAGAGCCATGGCGTGCTCTTTCTCCTCTGTGCTTGCCGTCGGAGTATCAGCCGGTATTGCCTCGAGTTTGCTGTTCGCTTGTTGTAGGTAAGGGACAGCCTGTTGGTAGAGGGCTTCACCGCGAGGATCGATATGAAACGTGCCAGCCATGCACCACTGCGACAGTACGCATACTGCCAAGGCATAGCTCCAACGACTGAACATGATTTGCTTTCCTGAGGCATGCTATTTGAGAGCTGCGTAGCGTACTGAGGATTTTTCCTGGTAGCTACCATTGGCAGAGGCGGGTGGAAGGTCATCGGGACTTTTGAGTATCGAGGAAGGCGGCCACAGTGTCTTCCAAGATGGCGATCAACTCTGGGTCCATGTAGCGGTAGTCGTCGGGAATATCCAGAACGTGTAGGCGTTTGTGTTCGAGCAGGTGCGAGTATTCCGCTTGTAACCGCTGTTGGTGTTTGCGCTCCATGACGAATATGACGTCGGCCCAGCGAATATCCGCCGGGCCGACGGGCTTGCGTGCATTCGGGCTGGTGCCTGCCGAGCGGGCTGCGAAGCCCGCGCGGCGGCGCCATATACTTTCTGCGGTGGGGCTGCGCCATTGGTTACGGCTGCAGATGAACAGAAGGTTGGTCATGGTTGATCCGGCAACTGTAGAGTGGAGCGAATGGGGTAGTAGATGCCGAGCTGGCGTGCTCTCTTCAGCTTTTCGGTGCGACCGTACATTAACTTCCAGCGCTGTTGTGGCTTGAATGCAGGTGGTTGTGTGGTTTTGGCCTTGCTGTGCTTATGGGCCTGGTGGCGTCTCCAGGCTCGGGTTCTTTGCGATAGATTGAGTCAAGGGATAAAAGCAAGCCCCCCAAGGAATTATTTGTCTACATCCAAGGTTCAATGAGCTGCGCGGAGGGTTAGCTCGTCCGGGACTGTCAGATTTTTTGTGTGCGGGCGGTTAACGCCCGTCACCTGACGGACAGTGAAATCACCAGGTTGGCCTGGTAAAGCGATCTTCATACAGGATCGCAAATTGATTCATCGCACTTTTCCAGTCATGCGCAGCCTTGCCCCAGTTGGCGGTGATGTTTCGCAGTCCCAGCCAGATCAGCTTGGTCGCCGCTTCGTCATTCGGGAAGTGCCCGCGCGTCTTGATGATCTTGCGCAACTGGGCGTTGATGCTCTCGATGGCGTTGGTGGTGTAGACCACCTTGCGTATTGCCTGCGGGAACACGAAGAACGGGATCACGCGATCCCAGGCCCGCCGCCACGCGGCAACAACCGTCGGATACTGCTTGCCCCAGGGCCCAGCCTCGAAGTCGTTCAATGCCTGCTCGGCGGCCTCGGCATTGAGTGCCTGATAAATCGGCTTCAGAGCTTTGGCCAGCCCTTTGCGTTTGTCCCAGGAGGCGTATTCAAGGCTATTGCGGATCAGGTGGACGATGCAGGTTTGCAGAGTCGTTTCAGGGTAAACAGCCGCCAGTGCTTCTGGCATGCCCCTGAGTCCGTCCGTGACGGCAATCAGCACATCCTCAACGCCTCGGTTGCGCAAGTCGTTGAACACTTTCAACCAAAACTTCGCACCCTCGGTGTTCTCGATCCAGATACCCAGAATGTCACGGGTGCCGTCCGGCAAAACGCCCAGCGCCAAGTAGATCGCCTTGTTGCGGACCACACCTTCATCGCGGATCTTCACCCGCAAGGCATCGAAGAAAATGACCGGATACATCGGCTCCAGAGGCCGCTGTTGCCATGCACCCACTTCTTCCATCACGGCGTCAGTAACAGAACTGATGAAGTCATGAGAGACGTCCGTGCCGTACTGCTCCAGCAGAAACGCACGGATCTCGCGTACCGTCATGCCACGGGCATACATGGCGATGATCTTGTCGTCGAACCCTGTGAAGCGGCGCTCATGCTTGGGAATCAGGATGGGCGCGAAACTGCCGTCGCGATCGCGGGGAATGTCCAGCTTGAGCGGGCCATCGTCAGTCAGCACTGTCTTGCCGCTGGTGCCGTTGCGCTGGTTATCGGTGCCTTCCGGGCGCGTCTCGCCGGACGCATAGCCCAAGTGATAGCCAAGCTCCGCACCCAGTGCGCGCTCGACCAACGCCTTCTTGAAGGCCATCGAGATGTCCTGGATCGCCTCAGCTGTCATCGGGCCTTTGACGAACTGTTCGACCAGGTCTTTGGGGATCTCTGGGAGGTCTTTTCTGGCCTTGCCGGCCGGGGTCTTTTTGCTTGGCATGTCATGCACCTTAAACGCATGTGATGCCCGAACACAAAATTACTGATAGTCCCGCTCGTCCACGTCCCTTGCAGTTCGCAACTAAGCTGTGCGCAAGTGCTTATGCTTTGACCATGAGGAGACCGCATCATGAATGACCCTTTCAACCTCTCTCGATTCATCGAAGCGCAGCGCCCAATTCTTAGTCGATTCATGGACGAGCTACAAGCTGGCCATAAAACTAGCCACTGGATGTGGTACGTCTTCCCGCAGTTGAAGGGATTGGGCTCAAGCGAAACCGCTATGCAGTTTGGCATCAATGATCTGCATGAAGCACGCGCTTATCTTGAGCACCCCGTTCTCGGTTCGCGACTGGTTGAGTGCGTCCAGGCTTTACTCAAGCACAGAGAGTTGAGCGCGTTGCAGATCCTCGGCTCGCCGGATGATCTGAAACTGCGCTCCTGCCTGACTCTGTTCAACGAAGCCCACCCCGAATCGGCCTTGTTTCAGCAAGCGCTCGATCAGTTCTACAGTGGCAAATCAGATGAAAGAACACTCCAGTTGCTGCGTGAGCGAATGAGCTAACCTCCCGCAGACTTTCGTGTCGTGCGCGGTTATCAACGAGTTTCCATGCCTCACCGACCACAGCACCTGGTTCTGAGCCATTCCCACCCGGCGCGGCTTATTGAAGCCTCGCAGCTGATTGCTGATCAAGTTCTCTGCGGCAATATCAGGCTTGCGTAGGAGCGCAGCTGTGCTGCGCGACGAGGCGGCCAAACCCAGCGATTTCATTGGCTGTAATGGCGCTATCGCGCAGCACAGCTGCGCTCCTACGGGTACAGAGCCCAAGGCTGATATTCCGCAAGCGCGCAGGCATCAACCCCGCCACCGGCAGAACCTCACCTCAAGCCCCCGACTTGATCCTCGTCCAAACCCGCGTCCTCACCCGCTCCGCCTTCTGATCCAAAGGCCGCAACGTATAAAGCCCCTTCATCGCCTCCTCACTCGGGTACAAGTTCGCATTATTCCGAATCGCCGGATCCACCAAATCCGTCGCATCCTTGTTCGGGTTCGGATACCCCACAAAGTCACTGATCGGCGCAATCACCTGTGGCTGCAGCAGGTAGTTGATGAACGTATAAGCATCCTCCGCATCCTTGGCGCCTTTCGGAATCGCCAACATGTCGAACCAGATCGGCGCACCTTCCTTGGGCAGGCGCATGTCGACCACCACGCCGTTCTTGGCATCCTTCGCGCGGTTGGCCGCCTGAGAGAAGCTGCCGGAATAGCCCACCGCCACGCAGATGTCCCCATTGGCGATGTCGGCCATGTACTTGGACGAGTGGAAGTAGGTGATGTATGGGCGAATCTTCAGCAGCAGCGCTTCGGCTTTTTCATAGTCCTTGGGGTTGTTGCTGTTCGGGTCCAGGCCCAGGTGTTGCAGTGCCAGCGGCAATATCTCCGAGGGCGAGTCGAGGAGGGCGACGCCGCATTGTTTGAGCTTGCTGATGTTTTCTTCCTTGAAGATCAGGTCCCAGCTGTCGACCGGTGCGTTGTCGCCCAGCGCGGCCTTGACCTTGGCCGGGTTGAAGCCGATCAGGATGGTGCCGTACATGTAGGGCACGGCGAACTTGTTGCCGGGGTCGTTGGCCTCCAGCAGTTTCATCAGTTTGGGGTCGAGGTGGTTCCAGTTCGGCAGTTTGCTGCGGTCCAACGGTTGGAACACGCCGGCTTCGATCTGTTTGGCGAGGAACACGTTGGACGGTACCACCACGTCATAGCCGGAGTTGCCGGTGAGCAACTTGGCCTCCAGCGCTTCGTTGGTGTCGAAGATGTCGTACACCAGCTTGACCTGGCTGTTCTGCGTTTTGAAGTCGTCCAGTGCCTTGGGGGTGATGTAGTCGAACCAGTTGTAAACGCGCAGGGTGCGCTCTTCGGCGTGGGCTGTGCCGGCAAGTACAACGGCGCACAGGGCGGGAGCGATGAAACGCTTGAGTTTGCTCATTCTTCTAGTTCCTCATTGGGCGTTCTGGAAACCTTCGAGTACGTTCACGGCGTTGATGCCGATTTCTTCCACCGCGTAGCCGCCTTCCATCACGAACAGCGTCGGCTTGCCGAGGCGGGCGATGCGCTCGCCCATGCGCAGGTAGTCGGGGCTGTCGAGTTTGAACTGAGAGATCGGGTCTTCCTTGAAGGTGTCGACGCCGAGCGACACCACCACCACATCGGCGCCGTAACGCTCGATCTCGCCGCAGGCCTGTTCCAGCGCTGCGCTCCAGTGTTCCCAGCCGCTGCCGGCGGGCAGCGGGTAGTTGAAGTTGAAGCCCTTGCCGGCACCTTCGCCCAGTTCGTCGGCATAGCCGAGGAAGAATGGGAATTCGGCTTCCGGGTGGCCGTGGATCGAGGCGAAGAGCACGTCGCTGCGCTCGTAGAAAATCGACTGGGTGCCGTTGCCATGGTGATAGTCGACGTCGAGGATCGCTACCTTGGCTAGGCCCTGGTCGAGGAAGGCCTGGGCGGCGATGGCGGCGTTGTTGAGGTAGCAGTAGCCGCCCATCAGGTCGCTGGCGGCGTGGTGTCCCGGTGGCCGGCACAAGGCGAAGGCGCTGTGGGCGCCGCGCTGGATTTCTGCCTGGGCGGTGAGGGCGACCTGGGCTGCGCTGTAGGCGGCTTGCCAGGTGCCGGCGGTGATCGGGGCGCCGCCGTCGAAGGTGTAATAGCCGAGCTGGCCGTGCAGGCTTTTGGGCATTACCTGGCGCAAGGTGCGCGCCGGCCAGGTGAAGGGCAGCAGGTCGCCGTCTTGGCCCAGCTCGGCCCAGCGCGCCCAGGCGCCTTTGAAGAATTCGAGGTAGGCGGCGTCGTGGATGCGGCGGATCGGTTCGAGGCCGAAGTCCTCGGGTTCACGCACCGGCCCTAGCGCTTGTTTGCGTACGCGGGCGAGCACGTGATCGGCGCGCGAGGGCATTTCGAAGCAGGGCATCAGTTGCCCGCCGATCAGCTCGCAGCGGCCGTGGTGCAGGTGATGATCGTCTGAGTAGACCGTCAGCATTTCTTGTTCTCCGTGAGCGTGGGCGTGAGCACCATTCTTGATGCCAGGCACGGTTCGGGAAACGGCGGGAACGGCCAAAAGGGGATCGATGTGGCCAAAAGCTCTGTCCTGATTTTGCCCCGTTTCGAAGCACGCTTGCACCGCTGGGTGGCACTGCCACTCAGGGGCGGAACTGGCTGGGGTTCACGCCGCTCCAGCGCACGAAGGCGTGGCGAAAGCTGGCGGTTTCGCTGAAGCCCAGTTCGTCGGCGATACGGTGGATGGGCCACTCGCCGCTGGCCAGCAACTGCTTGGCCTTTTCGAAGCGCAGCTCGTCGAGCAATTCCTGATAGCTGCAGCCCAGCTCGCGCAGGTGCCGGCGCAGGGTGCGTGCCGAGCAGTTCATCTGTTCGGCCAGCCCTTCAAGGCCGGGCGCGGCGCGCAATTGGGCGGCGAGCAACTGGCGGATGCGCCCCAGCCAAGCTTGGCGCCCGGTGAATTCCAGGTTCTGTTTCGCGGCAGCGTTCGGCCATGGCCTGGTGAGTGATGGCGTCGGCCAGCGGCAATGGCTCGGCCAGCCAGGCGCGGTCGAAGGCGAAGGCGTTGGCGGTGGCCGAGAATTGAAGCGGGCAGGCGAAGCTGCGGGCATAGTGGGCCTGGTAGTCGGGCGCCTCATGTTCGAAGCGTGCGGCGAGCAAGGGCAGGGGGCGGCCGAGGAGGTCGTCGCAAATGACCTTCAGCGACACCAGGCAGAATTCTGCGTTGAAGGCCCCGAGTTGCGCATTCCCTTGATAGCCCGTGGCTGTGAACCAGATACGCTCGGCGTCTTCCTCCAGGCTCAGTTCGAAGAGTGTTCCCAACAGCGCCGGGTAGCGCAGCGCCAAGCGCAGGGCGTCACCGAAGGTGGCACTGGTGAGTAGCGCGTAACCGAGCATGCCGTAGGCCGAAACATGCATGCGCCGGCCCAGCTCCAGGCCGATTTCCCGGCGCAGGGCCACGGCGTTGGCGCACACCTGCATCTCCTGATGGGTGCCGATGCAGGTGTCGGCACGGCTCAGGTCCGCGGGGCGGATGCCGCTGCCGGCCAGCAACAGGTCGTCGGGCAGGCCCTGTTCGCGGAAGGTCGTGAGCACCAGAGAGACGGCGTTGAGGGTGGTGAGGTGGGAGTGGAGCATGGCGGGGCCTGGCGGTGGGAATGCGGATGCAGGGGCAAGTTGCATGCCACCGGTTCAAGTGCAAGGTGGGCCGAACAGCATTGGTTTGTTGGGTTGGGATGCTGTGTCTGAGCGCGATGGTCGTCGGGATCATGCAATAGGGTAGCTATCGGCGCTGCACTGCAATCAAGTCGGCGCAGGCGGCGGTTAAATGCTTGGAAGTTGCTTCGGCGCTTGGCTATGAGCATCATCATGCTTCGACAAGGAGACGTCAAAATGCCCCAGCCTATGCTTCATCTCATGTGCGGCAAGATCGCTTCCGGCAAATCGACCCTGGCCAAATGCCTGGCAGCCGAGCAGTCGGCGATCTTGCTGAGTGAGGATCTTTGGCTCTCGCGGCTCTACCCTGATCAGATCAAGTCGGTGGCCGACTATGTGCATCTTGCTCGACAGCTTCGGGATGTGGTGGGGCCTCTTGCCATCGATATGTTGAAGGCGGGCGTAACGGTGGTCCTGGATTTCCCTGCCAACACACCCAAAGATCGCCGATGGTTATGTGGCCTGGCTGATGTTGCTGGGGTTTCCCATTGCGTTCACTACGTCGAGGTTGGCGATGACCTCTGCCGAAGCAGACTGCACCTTCGTAACGGCCGAGGCGAACATGAGTTTGCGGCGACCGACGCGGAGTTCGACCTGATCACCAGCTACTTTCGAGCGCCTGAGGCGGATGAGGGGTTGCGGGTCGAGATTCATGCGGCTTGACGGGTGGCTTGGCTCTGCATTCGGTTACCTGGCTGGTGGCGAGCGTTAATCTGCCGGGCAGCGATGTAATTGTTGTATCTGACAACAGGCGCTCGCCGGGCCCTGGTGATAGCATCTGCTCGCACACTCTATATGCCTCCGATTATTGGGCTCAAGCATGGCGATCATAGAGATATCAGAACACGCTGACTGGGCACTTTTCGAGCAGGTGGCCCAGAAGCTCGAGCAAGGGCTAGGTGGTTCTTGGAAGCAAAAAGCCGACGGGCTCGATCAGCGTTACTGGGATCTTGTGGTGGGCGAGCAGTTACTTACCTTGCACCTTGAGCACTATCTCGGCATTTCGGTTTGTATACCTGATAACGCCGATGAGATGGTTCAGCAAGTCCGTACGCTGATTGGGTAGTGTCCCCCTGGGTTTCAGAGCTTCGCCTATTCAGCCAACCCCTCCCGGCATGCTCCTATGCGCCTCCCCAGCAGCCGGAACGGGTTCCCCCCGCCATGAAGCAGCATTCTCCCCTCGAAATCCTCCTGGCCGAGAACGACCCGGTGCCGGTGGGCCGTTGTGCCACCTGCCAGCGCGCTGGCTTGCCGATCCTGCCGCTGCGCAGCGCCTTCGCCACGCCGGCCGGGGATATCGACGCCGATGTAACCACTGCGCAACTGGGCCAGTTGCGCACCTTGCGCCAAGGCTACCTGTACGTGCTGCTCGACGCCCAGGTATGGCAGGCCTATGAGGTGACCGAGCAAGGCCTGTTGCGGCAGTTCGTGCCGCTGCAGATGCCGCTCGCCCCGCCGGCGCCGGTCACCGAGCAGTGCATCCGTAACAATCACCAGCTTCCTGCCTCCTTCATCAATATCGACACCGCCCGCTACAGCAAGGCCTGGCTGGCTTTCGCCAATGATCCTTGGCCGGGTGAGGTGCTCGATCTTTATAAAAAGGCCGTCCAAGGCGGGTCGCCGCTAGGGGCGCGCTTTCGGGAAGTGGACCTTGCGGTCGCCCGCGAACAGCCGGCGCAGCTCGGCATCGCCATGGCGGCTAAGCACATGGGCCTGGATTCGGTGCTGGAATTTGCAACCCGACAGCTTGATAAATTCGCCAGCACTCACGGCTTCTGCTCGCGCTGGAAACTGCCCCACGTATTTCAGGCCTACATCCAGACACTGACCGAGCGCGAAAAACTGCCGCAAGGCGTGCTGGCGATCACCCTCGATGACCCGGTCGGCGTGCTGCAAGAGCTCAACGCCCAGCGCCTGGCGCGGTTCGAGGCCATGCAGCAATGGCGGGCCGAGCCGCAGCGGCGGTTTGAATACTTCACCTCGCAAACCCTGCTCGGGCTGCGCGCGGCCTATGAGCGTAGTGCAGAGGCGCAGGCGGAGGAGGCGGTCAAAGAGGAGCGTGCGCGTCGCGAGAAATGGAACAGTGGCTATTTCGGAGAAAAGGCAGCGCTGCCGCCAATCAGCGCCGCTGCGGTCACTGCACAGCATCGCAAGGAGGCGCTGGCCCGGCTCGATGAACGCTATGACGAAGGTGCCCGGGCGGCGGGCCGACCGAGCGGCTATCCGTTGAAGATCAGCCCTTGGGGCCGACCCAGGCCCTGTGGCAACGCCTGCTGGAGGACACCGACAGCCTGTTCTATCAAAGTCTGCTGGCCAAGCATCAAGCTTTGTTGGAACAAGTGAAAACCGGCCTCGCCGGCGATGAACTGTACAAGGTGTACGACAGTATCAAGGGCCTGATCACCAGCGATGAAGGCAAGAAGCTGATGACCGAGGCAGTGCAGAACGCCAGCGCCCAACTGCTCGCCGCCGCCAACAATGCCCAGCACACCCTCGGCCCCCGGCTCAGCCAGCAGGCACGGGCGCTGGTCGGCCATCTCCACAGCATCGCCATGCTGCGCTATGCAGGCCTGTACTTCACGCCCATGACGGTGCAGCTCACGGTTGGCGAATACCTGAAGTTGCTCAACAACACCCTGCGCCCCCGCACCGAAGCCTTCATCAAGACGCTGGACGACAACCTGCGCAAACCGGGCCAGGCGAAAGTACGCGCAACAGTCATGAACGCCGCGTTCACTGCGGCCATTTCCACTCGGAGCGAGAAGCTGATCACCGTCACACTCTGGACGCTGGAAAGTGCGGGTGCGCTCAACGCACGGCTTGCCCAGGCGGGCGAGCTCGCGCGTAACGGAGCAATGGCCAACGTGCGTGCCATCGGTATTGGGTTGGGCGGGCTGCAAAGTGGCCTGGCGAACAGCGTGCAGGAACTGAAGATCAACGCCTCCATGGCGCAGTTGCTGGCCAGGAATGCACTGTGGGACTTGCAGGATGCAGTAAAAGGATACAAGCCAGGGACCGCGCCGATGCTGCTGAGCTTGGGTGGGTTGTGGTTTCAGCAGGACAGCTTGCTGCGTAATTACAAAGCGCTGTTGGAGGTGGCAAGTGATGAACGGGCGGAGGCGCTGGCTGCGGTGGGGTCGGCGACCTTTGGGGTAGTGGGGATGGGGGTTGAGGCGGCGGGGTTTGCAGTGCAGGTGGCGCGGCCCGGGTGGGTGGTGGGCGTAGGGAAAATGCGCCAACAATGGGCACGGGGATTGCGAAACGAGGTGCGGCTATCGCGGCGTTGGCTGGGATGGCAGATGCTGTGCAATATGCCATAGCCTCCGCTAGAACGGAGTCGCAGGGAGATAACAGCGCCTCAACCTACTACCGCTACGCCGCGATTGCCTCTGGATTCTCAGCGTTCGCTTTTATATATGCGGCGTTCTGGACTGCTCTCGCATTAAGCGTTTTCATCGCCGGCACAATAGTCATGCTACTTGCATACGCCCTTTCCAAAAAAGCGAAGAACTTGGAATCGACGCCTATCGAAAACTGGGTAAAAAATAGTTGTTGGGGTTTGCCGGCAAGTCAGAGGCGCTGGCTGAAATCTGATCAGGCCGATAATGCAGTCAATGCTTTAAATATCGCGCTTATAGGTATCTCTGCGGATATCTCTATACGATTTCATGCGATCACGGGTGCTGCAGCGTCAAGCGAAGCTGTGAATCCGATCTTCAGGGATAATGCTTCTATACCAATGGGGGCATGGCTTGATTATGACATCACGCTTCCGCAATACGAAATATCACGGTCTTCATACACTTTTACGATTTTTAGCAGTGACGAATCACACCCCAAAAAGATACCTATCGCGAGCGGCGTAGCTAAGGGCGAATTAAAAATTATCAATCCTGATATCTTCGCTGACATTTTAAGCGATACTTCCAAGTCTTTTGTAGAGCGGTACGACACTGAAAGAATATTTTGAAAATCTCGGGATCGATACGCCTTAATGACATTTCTCTGCCCGCATCGCTTGAGATTTCGGTCGAGTACTGGACGAATAAACAGACCCATTCAGCTCCTTATCGAATTTTTCACAGAAACTGAAGAATTTAAAATGGCTTCAGACAGATCTAACTCATCAGCCCCTGCACTGGCTCCCCCATGCAGAGGATGGAAAAAAGACTTGGTAGCTCCCGAAAGTAAACTATCGATAGTTGATGTTCTAGAAGCACCATCATTAAACGCAAGGAATTCAATTTTTTTAGAGGTGCACAGATCAAGTTTATTGGTTCGTGGGTGGCTGGCTCCTTTCGGTTTAGCATTCGCGATAACGCTTCCCTACATGATTTACTGCACAATTGTAGACTGGCAAACTATTGGCATCGAATCCGACATTATTTCTATTTCACTTTCAGTAATGTTGCTATGGGGGCGCTACTGGCTTTCCGAACTGACGTCGGAACACCTCGGAATGAACCAATTCGCTTCAATCGTGCCCGTCAGAAAATTTACGCCTATAATCTTAAACCGCGTCTGTGGAATCCTTGGCATTCATGGCCTATCGAAATCGCAGTGTACGATTGGTCTCAGGTTCGTGCGGAACTTTGGTCTTGTGGCTCCGGGAGCCATCGCAAATGCGGCACAATGCTGTCAATCGTCAAGCCTGGCACAAACGAGGTCATCGATCGCTTTTCCTTGAACTACGAAACGTTGTCCGAAGCCCCCTGGCTTTATATTCACACCTATATGGAACAAGGCCCCGAAACTCTCCCACCCTTCGACACCCCCCGTGACCCAAACGAACTTGTCTGGTACAGCCCCTTCCGCAGGTGGGCGCCGAAGGTGCAATGGCCCGATGAAATCGACCGTGAGTCCACCACTGCGCCTTGAAGTTGCCTTCGCTCAAGAAAACCGCTCACATCACCTGGCCAGCTTCGCACCCACGCGCAACGCGGAAGGCCTCGCATGCAATGCGAACAGCTGATTGCCGACAGGGGCCAAGACCTTTAATCGTTGCGACGACCACCACATGGGCCAGTTATCTCGTTTGAAATCACCAGGCCCAAAGCTGATCCAGTCACTGCACATGCCACTGTGATGGTCGAGATGCCACAAGTTGGCCCTCTCGTCATTATCAACCTTGCACCAACGCAGCCCGGTCGATCTGCTTGATCGAGGTCACCCCCGTGAGCGTCATCGCCACGCGCATTTCCTGCGAAAAAATATCCAGCATATTTTCCACTCCGTGCTGCCCGTCAGCCGCCAGTGCGTACACCGTCGAGCGCCCCAGCAGGCAGGCCTTCGCACCCAGGGCGAGCATGCGCACCACATCCAGCCCGGAGCGAATGCCCGAGTCCACCAGCACCGTCAGATCGTCGCCCACTGCATCGGCAATAGGAGGCAAAGCCTTGGCGGTGGACGGCACCCCGTCCAGTTGGCGGCCGCCGTGATTGGAGACCACGATGCCATCGGCGCCGAAACTGACGGCATCCTTGGCGTCCTCTGAATCGAGAATGCCCTTGATAATCATCGGACCCTTCCAGAATTCGCGGATCCACTCCAGGTCCTTCCAACTGATGGAAGGGTCGAAGTTATTGCCCAACCAGCCCACGTAATCTTCCAGCGTGGTGGCTTTGCCCAGGTACTTGGAGATATTGCCCAAATCATGCGGGCGGCCAAGGACGCCGACATTTCAGGGCCCAACCTGGTTTGGTGGTGGCTTGCAATATCCGCCGCGAAGCGGCAAAGGGCCCGGACATGCCCGAGTGCGCATCACGGTAACGAGCGCCTGGTGTAGGCATGTCTACTGTGAACACCAGCGTGGCGACACCCGCTGCCTGGGCACGCTCCAGGGCATTGCGCATGAAGCCGCGATCCTTGAGCACGTAAAGTTGAAACCAGATCGGTTGCAGGCTTTGGGAGGTCACTTCTTCGATCGAGCAGACCGATACGGTAGACATGCAAAAGGGGATGCCTTTGGTGGCGGCCGCCCGGGCTGCCTGAACTTCGCCACGGCGGGCGTACATGCCGGTCAGCCCGACGGGGCTGAGGATGATCGGCAAACTTTGCTCTTTCCCGAAGAGCGTCGTCTTCAGGCTGAGGCTGTCGACGTTTTTCAGGATGCGCTGGCGCAAGCTGATGTTGGCCAGGTCCGCACTGTTGGCACGCAACGTGTGTTCGGCGTAGGCGCCGCCATCGATGTAGTCGAACAGAAAGCGCGGCAACTTGCGCCTGGCGGCTTCGCGGTAGTCGGATGCCGATGAAATGATCATGTCGTACAACTCCTGAGCCTCTGGAAAATCCCGGCGACGCTCTGCGTTGCTGGGTGAGTTTCACGATAAGGCGTTGTTGGGTATGATAAAAACAACTTTTTCTACTGAAAATAAGTCGTTATTGGAATACTCATGAATCTCAGAACACTGCAGGTGTTTGTAGAAGTGGTGCGCCAAGGGGGCTTCACCCAAGCTGCGGAAGTTGTGTCTTTGACTCAATCTTCGGTCAGCGAGGCAGTCAAGACGCTCGAAGATGAGCTAGGCACGCCATTGCTCAACCGCATTGGCCACAAAAGCGAGTTGACCGCCGCCGGTGAAATTGCCTACCGCCGCGCACTCGTACTGCTCGCCGAGCGCAACGACCTTCTCGCTGAACTCAACGCACTGCGCGACCTGAAGGGAGGCACGCTGCGGATCGGCTTGCCGCCTGTAGGGTGCGGGGTGTTGTTCGCTGAGATGTTCGCCGCGTATCGCAATCGCTACCCAAGCGTGAATATCGAACTGATCGAGCACGGCAGCAAGAAACTGCGTGAGTGCCTCGAAGCCGGAGAGGTGGACCTGGCTGCGCTGCTGATTCCGACCGACGACACCTTCGCTTACCAGGAGGTGCGCAACGAGCCATTGGTGGCTGTGCTGCCTGCCGCTCATAAGCTGGCGCGCCGTAAGCGGATGCACTTCGGTGATTTGTCGGATTCGCCGTTTATCCTGTTCGAGGCAGGGTTTGCGCTCAATGCAATGATCATGGCGGCGTGTGAGCGAAGAGGGTGGTGCCCCGCGTGACCGCTCGCAGTGGGCAGATCGACTTTATCGTCGATTCGGTCGCCGCCGGTGTCGGCGTCGCTTTTTTGCCGCGAATGCTTGCGCAAAAACACAAGCAAGCGGGCATTGCGCTGGTACCGCTCGATGAACCAGGCACCGATTGGCACATTGCATTGGCCTGGCGTGCCGGTGCACATTTGCCTCCCGCTGCAACGGCCTGGTTGGCGCTGGCCAAAGAGCTGAGATGATTGGCTGGCTTCAGCCCCCATGACGAAGCAGTGAACAGCCAGCCGTTCTGCTGAAATTGGCGCCGCTCACTGCCTGCCTGAGAACCCTGCCCAATGAAAGTTATCCGCAGCAAAGACTTCACCGCCACGCGCGCCTGGGGTGCTGAAGACATCGCCAACATGGACGGCACCACCGTCCGGCTCCATTGGACCGACCAGCCGTACAAGTGGCATGTCAACGACGGCGAAGAAGTGTTCGCCGTGCTCGACGGCACAGTGGATATGCATTACCGCGAGGCCGGCGTTGAGCGCGTCGTGGCATTGGAAGTGGGGGACGTATTTTTTGCAGGCGCCGGCTGTGAACACGTTGCGCACCCTCGCGGCGAGGCGCGGATTCTGGTGATCGAGCGTGAAGGCAGCGTTTGAGTCGCGTTTCCTGCATAGCCAGTTCATTTGACCCAACAAGGATATTTGCCAATGTTCGCGCCTGATGAAGCCCCGCACGCCCTTGCGCAGTTCGTCACGCGCTTCAATGCGTGGCCCTGTTCCCTCGGCCAACTGCATCTGCGCAAGAGCCCTGCCGACCTTACGGCCATTGCCCAGGCCCCCGCAGATCGGTTGCTGCGCAGCTACTTCCAATGGATCGACTTTCCTGGCCGCCCCATGATCGGTGGGGATTTCATGCTTCAGCTCTATGGCCCCGGCGACTTGCTCCGAGCGCAGAACGGATGGCAAGTAACGGGTAATGAAGATCCAGCGTGGGGCTGGAAACCCGGCTTCACGGTGTTCGCTGATCGCCATGGCGATGTGCTGGTTTACGATCGCCTGAATGAACACTCCGCTATCTTTGGCTCGATTCAAATGCGCTCATTCAAAGTGGCGGCAAATATTCTCGCGCTGATCGGTGCCCTGGAGGCGGGTATCGCAGTGGAATTGGACGAGTTCGAGGGTGCTACTCGTGAAGATGACGACAGCCACGTGCCTGGCTTTCTGGCCCGGGTCCGGGAGGTGGTCGGCGACGTCGATGGCGCGGATGTCGATGGGTTCATGAAGTTCTTTTTTGAGTGAGCGATTTGGGCTTGCTCAGCACCGGGTGCTATGCCACACCATTGCCTGAACGCTGATTTGCGGATGGCTTTCCAAAGGTTCCCATTCATCCAGAAATACGAACCCAAGCTTCAGATAAAAGTTTGAAGCTCGGGTGTTCTCAGGGGATACATCTAGAAAGACACCGTCGCAGCCTCTCTGGATTGAACGGGCCTTGACGGTATCCACCAGGCTTTTAGCGATGCCGGTTCCTCGAAACTGGGGCTCTACCCACATGCCGATCAAGTTGAAGCGGTTTGACTCGCTTACGGTTGCGCCAACCATTCCGACAGGCCTGCTACCCTGAAAAGCCAGCCAGAATTCGGTATTGATGGACGAGGCTCTCTGTTCCCACTGGCTACGATCATAGCCGGCCGCAGTGCGGTAACTGACAGCGAAGGCCGTTTGGGCATCCAGAAGTGCAGCCAGCCTGACGTGCTTCAACAGCATCCAGTCGGCTTTGGTTGTTGCTCGAATGTCCATGCTGTTCCGTTCGGCCTGAGCGTTCGCTATTCACATATTTGACGGAATACATTCATGATCGGCAGCCTGCCCGAAAGAGCACTCGAAGAGCTTGCCACGATGGCCGAAGTAGACGGCCTGGCGTTGAGCGATCTCGCACCCGTTTGCGAAACATTCGACGCTACGCCAGCAGATGTTCTTAATGCGCTATCCATTTCCGTTGCACAAGGCTATCTGGACGGTTCGCTCACCTATGAGTTCCGTGATGACGTGATGAACGGAATCATCAATGCTCTGTGTAAAGTGGGCGAGGCCGCAGACACGCCTCAACCCGCTTTTTCACTCTACCAGGCATTCGACCTGGGCGAATGGCGCCGGAAGGGCGACGGGCCGGAAACTGACCCGGGCGAGAAGTACTCGAAGCCAGCCGTTGTGGAGATACTGCGAAATCTGCGTTCCAGTTCACGAATGGGTTGAGTTCGCCCAGTTTGGCAGCCGGCCCGTGCTGCTCATTTGCCCATAGGCACGGCGGCCCATCCTTTGCCCTTATCTGGAGAAGCCCTATCACCTGCCATACAAGTAACCACCTGCAAGCGCTTCATGGCTGCCAGCGTTTCAGGGTTCACCGGCTGGCCGTAGAGTTGGGCGAGTTTGGCGCTGCGGGCTAGCGAAGCTTGGTAGTTTTGATTGGCTTCGGCTTCGCAGCTATCAATGTCGACTTTGAATTCGGACTGTTGGGCGGCGGCGTTCATTCCCTTCTTTTCGTATCGCGTGCCTTCATAGGTCTGGCGAGTGTAATCGACTGCTGTTGTGGGCGTATGTGGGGCTGAGGCACAGCCTGCGAGCAACGTGGCAGCAAGGGTTGTGGCGATGAACTTATTGGGCATGAGACTTCCTTGGCGACAGGGGATAGCACCTTCGAACTAAGCAATATATCGACGTTGGCCAATATTTCTGAATCAGTAGGCGGCCGTTATCCAAGCCAATGGCCATTCGGTTTGCAAGCTTCAGCCAGGCCTTGGAGAGATTCAGCTCGGCATAGGCATTGCTGGCCCCCCCGAGCCAAGCGCCTGCCACTGCCTTCGCACATCACAGCTCAACCAACTTGACGATACATCAAGCTGAAAGCCGGATGATTGAACTTATGACCGACTTGAGGCGTTTCGAGCCGAAGATTTCACCTAGCAACAACTCCACAGAGCGCGCATCTGTCACAGTTGCTGAAGGTCCGGATAATGGATCACGTTTCAACCCGATTTCTTCGGCGATTTTTTCATCTACTCGGAAGGACACAGGGTACAGGGTTATATCGTGTGAGAAACTGAATAGGTTGAATCTGTAGTCTTTGAGAAATTTACCCTTTATGTCGAACCTATAGGCGAAATCGTTCGACAGCCCGAGCCGCATCATGTCGAAGGCATCCAGCTGAATGAGCTCCGCATAAACCATGTCATTGGTGAGTTGAGGCAGGAGCCGTGCCTGCTCTTCCAGCAGCGCCTTCGTTGAAGGCAAGTCATTTTTTTCAAATTCTGTTGGCCATAAGTTCTTCATCAAAAACTCCTATTTCAGATCAACTGCAAAAAAAATGGGTAAATGGTCACTTGTCTTGGGCGTTTTTTGCTGTTTACCAGATCAAAGGGGCCGGCAGTTGTAAGGATTTTAAGCGAGGCCTTGTCAAGTTTGCGCGCGATCGAGGGCCTCAGGATGACCTGATCGAGTGTATTCCAATAGTGCGAAAGGGAGGAGGGGGATGAATGGTAGTAGGTGCCTGGCACACCACTGAAATCACCGAGCAAGTTCCACGACGGGTTATAGAAAAAACTGAATGAGTTTCCATGCAGCTTGCGCTCCATCCGAGCCGCAGTTGCCAGGCAGGGAAGCGAGTTCATTGCAGCGGCAGACATCATCCCATGATCGAAAGGATTCATGTTGAAGTCCCCAGTAACGATGGAATCGGCGTGCCCCGCCTCTGATTCGGCTTTTTCAAGATCCTGCTTGAAAAAAGTGGCTATATGAACCTGGCCGATATCATCGGTGTGCAGTTTGCTGGGTAGGTGTACGAAGGCGAGCAATACAGGGTTGCACCCAGGCACAGCCAATTCCTTGATCGTGTATCGGCCTGATTCACGCTTGTGGTGAATGCAAGAGGGGGAAATGAAACAGCCAACGTAATGCGCTCACAGCCGATCTGAGGTATCAGAAAAAAGCTCAACCCTTTTCTGGAAAGCTCATGCAGCAGGCTTACTCCATCGGCTGAGTATTCCGCAAGTGCAATCAGGTTAGCGCCTGTCGAAACGGCAAGTTCAGAGATTTCCAGATCGGGAGCCTTTCTCCCGGCATTCCAGAACAAACACCTCAGCTGCATTTAAAGGCTCACCTTTTGACATGGAGTGGCATGCAATTTTGATAAAAGATAGTAATGCTTTTCAGCGGGCTCAGGCGCCATAGCGATAGAAACGCAACAGCGAGCCGGGCGCGCCATACTCAGCGCGCGCCCAACCCCACCCTCATATCCGCCCCACTCGGCTGCTGATACAACACCAACCCGAACTCCGGCAGCACCGCCAGTAGATAATCGAAGATATCCCCTGAATCCGCTCGTAATCCGCCCACACCGTGGTGCGGGTAAAGCAATACACTTCAATTGGCACACCCTGCGAGGTGCTCTCCATCTGCCGCACCATGCAGGTCATGTTCGGCTGCACATCGGGTGGCTTTTCAGGTAGGCCAGGGCAAAGGCGCGGAAGGTGCCCAGGTTGGTCATGCGGCGTTGGTTGGCGGCCCGGTTGGCTACATTCCCCTGCGCCTCGTTCCATGCCTGCAACTCCGCCTGCTTGCGCGAGACGTAGTCGGTGAGCAAGCGCACTTCGCTCAGGGTGGTTTGTTCCTCGGGGCGAGAAAGCGCACGCTGCTGGCGTCGATGAACAGGCTGCGCTTGATGCGCCGCCCACCGGCCTGCTGCATGCCGCGCCAGTTGCGGAAGGATTCGCTCATCAGGCGCCAGGTGGGGATGGAGACGATGGTCTTGTCGAAGTTCTGCACCTTCACCGTGTTGAGGGTGATGTCGACCACGTCGCCGTCAGCGCCCACCTGGGGCATTTCGATCCAGTCGCCCACGCGCAGCATGTCGTTGCTGGTGAGCTGCACACCGGCGACGAAGGAGAGCAGGGTATCTTTGTAGACCAGCAGGATGACCGCCGACATGGCGCCAAGGCCGGAGAGCAGCAGCAGCGGCGAGCGGTCGATGAGGGTGGCGACGATGATGATGCTGGCGAACACGTAGAGCATCATCTTGGCCAGTTGCACGTAACCCTTGATGGAGCGGGTACGGGCGTGTTCGGTGCGCGCGTAGATGTCTCAGCAGGGCGTTGAGCAGGGCGCTCAGGGCCAAGGCCTGGAACAGGATGGTGACAGCCTGGGCGACGTTGCCGAGCACGTGGGCCAGGCTTGCGTTGAGCTCGGGCACCAGCGCCAGGCCAAACTGCACCACCAGCGAAGGCACCATTTGCCCCAACCGCAGGAAGACCTTGTTGTGGCGCAGGTCTTCGACCCAGTTGAGGTTGAGCTGGCGCGCCAGCAGCCGCGCCGTGCGTTGCAACACCAGGCGCACCAGGCGCCCGCAGGCCCAGGCCACCAGAAGCAACACAGCGAAGCCCATGACGGCCTGGAGCAGCGGGTGGCGGTCGAACACAGCCCAGAGGGCCTGAAGCTGGAGCCATAGGGTTTGCATGAGCGAGCCTGTGCGGGGAAAAACAGCGCGTTATTAGACGCGAGTCATCGCCGCTTGGCCATGCCGATGCGTTACGCGGTGTTAAAGCTCAACGCAGGTGCAGCGGTACGCTCGGCATTTTCAGAGCAAGAGCCATCCCCAGCCCAAAGGCCAGAATCACCAGCACGCCGACCCAGGCGAGCTTCGGGCCGCGCCGTGCGGGCGGCAGGGCAGGGGGCAGCTGTGTCGGGCTGCCGGGGTAACCCGGCGCAGGTTGGGCATCGATCCAGCTGTCGTGCTCGGCCTTGCGTTTGGGGTCGCTGAGCACGGCGTAGGCTTCGTTCACCAGCAGCAGGATGCGGGTGGCGTTGTCGCTGCCGGGGTGCTTGTCGGGGTGGTACTTCTGCACCAAGGCCTTGTAGGCCGCGCGGATCACTTCCGGCGGGGCGTTGCGGGTCACCCGCAGGTTGTTGTAGTGGGTATGCAGCTCAGACATGGCGCCGTTCCAAAACCAGGTTCGCCGTGGGTATACGGCTGGCAAGCTGTGTATCGGCGTTGGTACGGGGGACTTGAGCGCAGGTGTGCGGGTGCAACGTTACCCTTGCGCTGAATCACCTTCAGCCACTGCGCTGCGTGCCCAGCACCCCACTGCGCTGGCCACGATCGCAAGGCCCGCCAGGCTGAACACCCACGGTGCCGAGGCCACTGGCAGCAGCCAGCCGGCCAGCATCGGGCCAAGCCCCGCACCGATGTCGCGCCACACGGCGTTGGAGGCCAGCGCCTGCACACGCGCATGGCCGGGGTTACGCTCGGCCACCAACGTAGTCACCAGCGGCAGTTGCAAGGCGCGCAGCACCAGCACACCGGCGGCCCCCGCCACTACCCAGAGGCTGCCGAACGCCGCCAGGGCCAGTGCGCTGAGCACCGAGAACAGCAACAGCATGGCGCTGGCACCATAGCGCTGCGCCGCATGCCCGCCCAATGGACTGAGCAGCATTTCGGACAGGTAGCGCAGGCCCATCAACAGCCCGGCGACGATCAGTGCATCGCCCCCCAGCAGGTTCTGCGCCTGCAGCGACAGGCCGAAGATGAACAGCCCATCCAGCGCCACGCCTTCAATGAAAGACCACAACGCCACGCTGTCGGGCAGCCGCAGCTTGCGCCGGCCACCACCCAGTGCATGCGGGGCTGCAGGCAGGCGCCGGGCGATCACTGCGCCCGCCAGGCAGCTGAAGGTCAACACCATGAACACCGAGCGCGGCCCACAGGCTTCGCTGAGCAGAGCGCCCAGGGGCAGGGCCAGCATCGGGCCGATGGCGATGAAGGCGCGCGAGCGCCCGGAGCGTTTTGCAGCGCCTTCGGCGTGGGCGGTGGCCAGTACTTGGGTCGAGAGGTTCAGCGCCGCAAAACACAGGCCCCACACCAGGCGCAGGCCCAGCAGTGCGGCGAAACCTGAAAGCGTCGAGTTGCCGACCGCGCAGCCCATCGCTGCTACAGCCGCGATGGTGAGGGTGCGGCGGTCACCGAAGCGGCTGTAGAAGCGCAGCACCTGGCGATACCCGAAGATCCGCACCAGGCGGTTGGCCGCCAACAGGATGCCGGCCTCGGCGAGGGTGATGCCGAAAGCTTCCGGATGCATCGGCAGCAGCAGGTACAGCAGCACATCGCTCGGTAGGCAGAGCGCCAAGGTGAGGGCGGCGAGGCGGGCGTTGCGGTCAGCGCTGCGGAGCGTGGCGGTATCGGTCATGGGGGCCGGCAACATGCTGTCATGATTTTGCAAGATCATGCCGGCTGCCGGGCGCCGGCTTCAACCGTTGAAAGCGGCGCGCCAGGCATGACCGTTCGTCGGCCGCTTCACACTTTGCACCCGCTGTTGCGCTCAGTAGTCAGGTAGGGGCCTGAGGTTGGCCCCCGGCTGGCCCAAGGAGGCCCAATGATGAAAAAGACTCTGCTCGCGCTCGTGGCTGGAAGCCTGTTCGGCGCAGCCTTGCCCGCCGCCTGGGCGACCAACGAACCGGCTTCGGAGTGCAAGTCCGATCAGGTGTCGATCACGTTCCTGGACCACCAGAAGTGCTACGGCGAAGGCGACAAAGCCCCAGACGTAAACTCTCGTGACGAAGTGGCCGTCAAGAACTGGAAGCAACTGAACCTGCCAGCCCCTCAGGAAAATGCCCAGTGGGTGAAATCAGGTAATCACTACCTGGAAATCAACCGCGAAAACGCAACCATCCTCCAGTTGCGTGACAGCCATGGCAAACCGCTGCCAAAAAGCTGATCACGCAACCTTCGGTGTCGCGCGGGTTACCGCGCGGCGCTGATTCTCCAGATCTTGTTCCCCACGTCATCGGCCACCAGCACGCCACCTTTGTGGTCACTGGCCACGCCCACGGGGCGGCCATAGGCGTTCTCTTCCTTGGACAGGAAGCCAGTCAACAGGTCTACCGGCGCGCCGTTCGGCTTGCCATCCTTGAACGGTACGAACAGCACCTTGTAGCCACTGTGCGGCTTGCGGTTCCAGGAGCCGTGCTGGCCGATGATCGCGCCGTTGTCGAACGGTGCGGGCAGGGCATTGCTGTCGGCGAACATCAGGCCCAGTGACGCGGTGTGCGCACCGACGGCGTAATCCGGGGCAATGGCCTTGGCGACCATGTCCGGGTTGGCCGGTTTGACGCGAGTGTCCACGTGCTTGCCCCAGTAGCTGAAGGGCCAGCCGTAGAAGGCGCCGTCCTTGACCGAGGTGATGTAGTCCGGTACCAGGTCGTTGCCCAGCTCGTCACGCTCGTTCACTGCGGTCCACAGCTGTTTGCTCTGCGGGTTCCAGGCCAGGCCGTTGGGGTTGCGCAGGCCCGAGGCGAAATGCGGTGCTGGCCCGTGGCCGCGTCCACTTCCCAGATGGCGGCACGGCCTTCCTCGGCGGGCAGGCCGTTGTCGCCCACGTTGCTGTTGGAGCCGGTGGTCACGTAGAGCTTCTTGCCATCGGGGCTGGCGATGACGTTCTTGGTCCAGTGGTGGTTGATCGGGCCGCCGGGCAGGTCGGTGACCTTCTCGCCTTTGCCCTGGATCGATTCAGCGCCTTCGGTGTACTTGAAGCGCAGCAGTGCATCGGTGTCGGCCACATAGAAGTCATTGCCCACCAGCGCCATGCCGAACGGCGAGTTCAGGTCCTTGAGGAACACGGTGCGGGTTTCGGCAACGCCGTCGCCGTCGCGGTCACGCAGCAGGGTGATGCGGTTGGGGCTGGGCACCGTGGCGCCGGCGCGGCTCATCACCTTCTCGGTCACGAAGCCCTTGATGCCTTTGTTGTCTTCGGGTTTGGGCGGGGAGTTGGTTTCGGCCACCAGCACGTCGCCGTTAGGCAGCACGTAGATCCAGCGCGGGTGGTCGAGGTTTTCGGCGAAGGCCTTGACCTGGGTGCCCGGTGCGGCGGTGGGCTTGGCGCCGGCGGGCCAGCCTTTGGCCGGGGCGATGTTCATGGTGGGGATCAGCGAGCTCTCGGGTTTCGGCAGCTGCGGGTCGGGGCCGAAGCCCACTGGCATGGAGGGCGCGGCCTGGGCGGCGCTGGCGATGAGCAGTGAAAGTGCAAGCGGGGTGCTTCGCATGGCGGCTGTCCTTGTGCGGCGAATCGTTCAGGGTTGAAATATTCAGAGGCCTCGGCCGGGCGGTGGGTTCAGTCGATTGACGCACCCGGTGCCAGCCTCTAACCTTCGCGGTTCGTTTCAGGTGCCCGCTTGGCCGGGTGAAACAGGGAAGCCGGTCCGATGCCGGCGCTGCCCCCGCAACGGTAGATGAGACAGCCACGCGCAACCGCCACTGGGTGACCGGGAAGGCGCGCGGGGCGTGGGCCAGGCCCTGCTCATGAGCCCGGAGACCGGCCTGATCACACCCTTTGAGCCCTGACCGCGCGGGTGCGAGCGGATCGACTGGCGCCAGCCTTTGCAGCCTTTTCAACCGGCTGCCGGGGCTGGCGCGTCGTTGCTTGCCCCGCCGGTGCCGTGGAGAGCCGTGATGCCCCAGCCCGACGACCGAGACCTGCGCCACCAGGCGCGCATGCTGCGTAAAAAAGCCGTGATCGATGAACGCATCGCCAACGCCGGTGGCGACTGCGGCGTGCTGCTGGTGCTCGGCGGCAACGGCAAGGGCAAGAGCAGCTCTGCTTTCGGCATGCTCGCCCGCGCCCTGGGCCACGGTATGCGCTGTGGTGTGGTGCAGTTCATCAAGGGCCGCAACAGCACCGGCGAGGAGCTGTTCTTCCGCCGCTTCCCCGATGAGGTGAGCTACCACGTGATGGGTGAGGGCTTCACCTGGGAAACCCAGGACCGCCAGCGTGACATCGCCGCCGCCCAGGCCGCGTGGATCAAGGCCCGCGAGCTACTGGCCGACCCGGCCATCGGCCTGGTGGTGCTCGACGAGCTCAACATCGCCCTCGAACACGGCTACCTGGAACTCGACCAGGTGCTGGAAGACCTGCAAGCCCGCCCGGCGATGCAGCACGTGGTGGTCACCGGCCGGGGCGCCAAGCCCGAGCTGGTTGAGCTGGCCGACACTGTGACCGAAATGGGCATGGTCAAGCACGCGTTTGCCGCCGGCATTCGCGCGCAGAAGGGCGTGGAGCTGTGAGCGAGCCGCGCCATTGCCCAGCGGTGCTGGTCGCAGCTCCGGCGTCCGGCCAGGGCAAAACCACCGTTACCGCAGCCCTTGCACGCTTGCATCGCCAGCAGGGCCGGCGCGTGCGGGTGTTCAAGTGCGGGCCCGACTTCCTCGACCCGATGATCCTGCAGCGCGCCAGCGGCGCGCCGGTGTATCAGCTCGACCTCTGGATGATCGGCCACGCGCACAGCCAGCGCCTGTTGTGGGAAGCGGCCGGGGATGCCGACATCATCCTGATCGAAGGGGTGATGGGGCTGTTCGACGGCACGCCTTCGAGCGCCGACCTGGCCCGCGCTTTCGGCGTGCCGGTGCTGGCGGTGATCGACGGCAAGGCCATGGCGCAAACCTTCGGCGCATTGGCGCTGGGCCTGGCCAGCTACCAGCGTGAGCTGCCGTTCGCCGGCGTGCTGGCCAACCGCGTCGGCAGCGCGCGCCACGCGCAGTTGCTGGAGGGCAGCTTGCCCGAAGGCCTGCGCTGGTACGGCGGCCTGCCGCGCGACAGCGCCATCGAGCTGCCCAGCCGCCATCTGGGGCTGGTGCAGGCCGATGAGCTGGCGCATCTGGACACCCTGCTCGACGCCGCCGCCCAGGCGCTGGCTGGCTCCTGCGACCACCCCTTGCCGCCACCGGTGCGTTTCGAAGCGCCGGGCAGCGAGCACCATAGAGCCAGCCCTGGCCGGCCAGCGTATCGCCGTGGCCCGTGACGAGGCGTTTGCCCTTCTCTACCCGGCCAACCTGGCGCTGCTGCAAGCCATGGGCGCCGAGCTGTGCTTCTTTTCGCCGCTGCACGATCAGGCGCTGCCGGCCTGCGACAGCCTCTACCTGCCCGGCGGCTACCCCGAGTTGCACCACCAGGCGCTGGCAGCCAACCAGGCGATGCTGGCGCAGTGGCCGCGCATCACGCAGCCGGCAAGCCGCTGCTGGCCGAATGCGGCGGCATGCTCTACCTGCTCGAAAGCCTCACCGACGTACACGGGCAGCGCGCCGCGCTTGCCGGCCTGCTACCGGGGCATGCGCAGATGCAGCCCAAGCTTGCCGCGTTGGCGTTGCAACAGGTGCAATTGCCTGAAGGCGAGCTGCGCGGGCACACCTTCCACCATTCGCTCACCGATACCCCGCTTACGCCACTGGCACGCGGCACCAGCCCCAACGGCGGGCGTGGGGCCGAGGCCGTGTACCGGCTGGGCCGGCTCACGGCCTCCTACGTGCATTTCTATTTCCCTTCCAACCCTGGCGCGGTCGCCCGGCTGTTCAGTGCAGCGCCAGGCGAGGTGCGCGCGGCATGAGCGAGCACGCTTTCAGCGAAGCCGAACGCCTGGCGCTGTACCGCGCCATCGCCGAGCGCCGCGACATGCGCCACTTCATCGGCGGCCAGGTAGAGCCGCAGGTGATGGCACGCCTGCTCAAGGCGGCGCACCAGGCCCCGAGCGTGGGCCTGATGCAGCCCTGGCGCTTCATTCGTATCACCGAGCCTGCGTTGCGCCAGGGCATCCGCGACCTGGTCGAGCAGGAGCGGCTGAGCACTGCAGAGGCGTTGAACGAGCGCAGCGACCAGTTCATGCACCTGAAGGTCGAGGGCGTGCTCGACTGCGCCGAGCTATGGGTGGCGGCGCTGATGGACGGCCGCGAAGCGCACATCTTCGGCCGCCGCACCTTGCCGGAGATGGACCTGGCGTCGCTGGCCTGTGCCATCCAGAACCTGTGGCTGGCCGCCCGCGCCGAGGGCCTGGGCATGGGCTGGGTATCGCTGTTCGACCCCGCCGCGCTGGCCGAACTGCTGGCCATGCCCGAGGGCGCAAAGCCGTTGGCCGTGCTGTGCCTGGGGCCGGTGGAAGCGTTCTACCCGGCACCGATGCTGGTGCTTGAAGAGTGGGCAGAGGAAAAACCGTTGGAGCAGATGATCTTCGAAAACCGCTGGGGCACTGCGCCATGAGCCTGGCGTTGATGTGTTTTTGCGCCGTGGCGTTGGACGCCTTGCTCGGTGAACCGAAACGCTGGCACCCGCTGGTGGGCTTTGGCCGCCTGGCACAACGCCTGGAGCAGCGCTTCAATGCCGGTGGCCGCGGCTGGCGCAGCCATGGGGTCACGGCCTGGCTGGTGGCGGTGGTGCCGTTGACCCTGCTGTTCACCGCGCTGGCGTGGCTGCCGCTGGTCGGCACGTTGGTGCAGGTGCTGGCGCTGTACCTGGCCATCGGCATGCGCAGCCTGGGCGAGCACGTGATGCCGGTGGCGCGAGCACTGCAGGCCGGTGACCTGCCACAGGCGCGGCAGCGTGTGAGCTACCTGGTCAGCCGCCATACCGAGGAGCTCGACGAAACCGGCGTCGCTCGCGCGGCCACCGAATCGGTGCTGGAGAACGGCAGCGACGCGATCTTCGCCGCGTTGTTCTGGTTCGTTGTGGCCGGCGTGCCGGGGGTGGTGCTGTACCGCCTGAGCAACACCCTCGATGCCATGTGGGGCTACCGCAACGAACGCTTCGAGCGCTTCGGCTGGGCCGCAGCGCGCATCGACGACGTGCTCAACTACGTGCCAGCACGGCTGGTGGCACTGACCTACGCGCTGCTGGGCCGCACCGCCCTGGCCCTGCGCTGCTGGCAGCGCCAGGCGCCGCAGTGGGACAGCCCCAACGCAGGCCCGGTGATGGCCGCCGGGGCCGGCGCGCTGGGCGTGGAGCTGGGCGGCGCTGCGACCTACCACGGCGAGGTGCATACCCGCGCGCAACTGGGTGAAGGCCCGCCGGCCGATGCATCGTCCATCGAGCGCGGCTGGCAGCTGGTGCAGCGCGGGGTGTGGTTATGGCTGCTGATTATTGCTCTGGGAGCGCTGCTCGATGCTTGAACACGGCGGCAAGCTCAAGGCTGCTGCCGAGCGCTTCGGTGTGCCGCTTGCGCAGTGGCTCGACCTTTCCACGGGCCTTGCGCCCTGGCCGTTCCAGGTGCCGGAGATTCCGCTCAAGGCCTGGGCGCGGCTGCCGGAAACCGACGACGGCCTGGAGGCTGCCGCGCGCCAGTACTACAACGCCAGCCAGTTGCTGGCGGTGCCCGGCTCGCAAGCGGCCATTCAAGCGCTGCCTCGGCTGCGCCGGCCGGGCAAGGTGGCGGTGCTCTCGCCCTGTTACGCCGAGCACGCCGAGGCCTGGCGCCGCGGCGGGCATGTGGTGCGGGAAATCGCCGACGCCGAGGTGGACTACTTTCTCGACAGCGTCGATGTGCTGGTGGTGGTGAACCCCAACAACCCGACCGGGCGCATGCTTAGCGCCAACGAGCTGTTGCAGTGGCACGCGCGGCTCAGCCAGCGCGGCGGCTGGCTGGTGGTGGACGAGGCCTTCATGGACACCACCCCGGAACTGTCGCTGGCGCTGCACGCCGAGAGGCCAGGGCTGGTGGTGCTGCGCTCGTTCGGCAAATTCTTCGGCCTGGCCGGTGTGCGCCTGGGCTTCGTGCTCGGAGAAGGGCGGCTGTTGCGGCTGCTGGCCGAGCAGATCGGTCCCTGGGCGGTGCCTGGCCCCACCCGCGAGGTCGGCCGCGCCTGCCTGCTGGATGTAGCGGCGCAACGTGCTCAGGTGGAGCGCAGCCTCGCTGCCAGCCAGCGCCTGGCGGCTTTGCTGGCGGCCCACGGGTACGCGCCGCAAGGCGGTTGCGCGCTGTTCCAATGGTTTTGTACTGCCCATGCGCTGGCGCTTCACGAGCACATGGGCGCGCGCGGCATCCTGCTGCGCCTGTTCGTTCACAACAGCAGCCTGCGCCTGGGCCTGCCGCCGGATGATGCCGGCTTCGAGCGCCTGGCCGATGCCCTGGAGGCTTTCAGCACATGCCAACCCTGATGGTGCAAGGCACCACCTCCGATGCCGGTAAAAGCACCCTGGTGAGCGCGTTGTGCCGCTGGTACCGACGCCAGGGGCTGAGCGTCGTACCGTTCAAGCCGCAGAACATGGCGCTCAACAGCGCGGTGACTGCCGAAGGTGGCGAGATCGGCCGCGCCCAGGCGGTGCAGGCCCAGGCCTGCGGGCTGGCGCCGCACACCGACATGAACCCGGTACTGCTAAAACCCAACAGCGAAACCGGCGCGCAGGTGATCATCCACGGCAAGGCGGTCGGCAACATGAACGCCAGCGCCTACCACGGCTACAAGGCCACCGCGATGCAGGCGGTGCTGGCCTCGCACCAGCGCCTGCGCGAACGCTATGACCTGGTGCTGGTGGAGGGCGCCGGTTCGCCGGCCGAAATCAACCTGCGCGAGGGCGACATCGCCAACATGGGTTTCGCCGAGGCGGTGGATTGCCCGGTGATCCTGGTGGCCGACATCCACCGTGGCGGGGTGTTCGCCCACCTGGTCGGCACCTTGGCATTGCTCTCGGCCAGCGAACAGGCACGGGTCAAAGGCTTCGTCATCAACTGCTTCCGGGGCGACCTGGCGATGTTGCAGCCGGGCCTGGACTGGCTTGAGGCGCACACCGGCAAGCCGGTACTGGGCGTGCTGCCGTACCTGGCCGATCTGCACCTGGAGGCCGAAGACGGCCTTGACCGTCGGCAGAGCCTGAGCAAGGCCGAGCACGTGCTCAAGGTGATCGTCCCGGTGCTGCCACGCATCAGCAACCACACCGACTTCGACCCGTTGCGCCTGCACCCGCAGGTCGACCTGCAATTCATCGGGCCCGGCGAGCCGATCCCGCCTGCCGACCTGATCATCCTGCCCGGCTCCAAGAGCGTACGCAGTGACCTCGAACGCCTGCGCGCCGGTGGCTGGGAGGCGGCCATTGCGCGCCACCTGCGTTTCGGCGGCAAGCTGTTGGGCATTTGCGGCGGTTTGCAGATGCTCGGTGAGCGCATCGCCGACCCGCACGGCCTCGAAGGCCCGGCCGGCGACAGCGCCGGGCTCGGCTGGCTGGTACTGAGCACGCAACTGGAGCCGGAAAAACAACTGCGCAATGTGCAGGGCACCTTGTGCCAGGGGCAGGTGCCGGTGAGCGGTTATGAAATCCACGCGGGCGTCACTCGGGGCGCGGCGTTGCAACAGCCGGCAGTGTTGCTCGACGACGGCCGCAAGGACGGGGCGATCAGCTCTTGTGGCCAGGTGATGGGCACTTACTTGCATGGCCTGTTCGAAGGCCAGCAGGCTTGCCAGGCGCTGCTGCAGTGGGCTGGGCTCGAACAGGTGCAGCCGGTGGACTACCAGGCCCTGCGCGAGCGCGACATCGAGCGCCTGGCCGACCTTGTCGAGCGCCACCTGAACACTACGCAACTCAAGGCGCTAGGCGCGGAGGCGGCATGCTGCAACTGATCCTGGGCGGTGCCCGCTCCGGCAAGAGCGCCCTGGCCGAGCGCCTGGCGCTGCCATTGGCCGAGGTTACCTACATCGCCACCAGCCAGCCGGTGGATGCCGAGCTGGACGAACGCGTGCGCCTGCACCGCGCCCGGCGCCCGGCGCATTGGGCGCTGGTCGAAGAGCCGCTGGACCTGGCAGGCACGTTGCGCCGCCTGGCCCGGCCAGACCACTGCCTGCTGGTGGATTGCCTGACCCTGTGGCTGACCAACCTGCTGCTGCTCGAAGACGACGCGCGCCTGGAGCAGCATTGCCAGGCGCTGCTCGGCGCGTTGCCGGGCTTGCCCGGTGAGGTGATCTTCGTAAGTAATGAAAGCGGCCTGGGGGTGGTCCCCCTGGGCGAGCTGACGCGGCGTTACGTCGACCGCGCCGGCCTGTTGCACCAAGCCGTCGCCGCACAATGCCAGCGCGTGGTGCTGACGGTCGCCGGCCTTCCTCTTGTCTTGAAAGGGCCTTCCCTATGAGCCAGACCTGGTGGCTTGAACCCTGCAAAACTCCCGATTCGCAAGCGACCGAAGCCGCTTTGGCGCGCCAGCAGCAATTGACCAAACCTACTGGCGCCCTGGGCGAGCTGGAGGCTGCGGCGGTGCGCCTGGCCGGCCTGCAGGGGCGCGAGCGGCCGCAGGCCGAGCAGGTGTTCATCGCGTTGTTCCGCAGGCGACCACGGTGTGGTGGCCGAGGGCGTTTCGCCGTATCCGCAGGCCGTGACCGGGCAGATGCTGCTCAACTTCGTCAACGGCGGCGCTGCGATCAGCGTGTTGGCGCGGCAGCTCGGCGCGCAACTGGAGGTGGTCGACCTGGGCACGGTGAGCAACCTCTCGTTGCCGGGCGTGCGCCACCTCAACCTTGGCCCCGGCACTGCCAATTTCACACAAGGCCCAGCGATGTCGCAGGCTCAGCTGGAGCAGGCACTGGCGGCGGGGCGTGAGGCGGCGATGCGCGCTTGTGAAGGGGGCGCGGAACTGTTCGTCGCCGGTGAGATGGGCATCGGCAACACCACCGCGGCCAGCGCACTGGCGTGTGCATTGCTCGGCTGCGAGCCGGCGCTGATGGTCGGCCCCGGCACCGGCCTGGATGCCAGCGGCGTGCGCCACAAGGCCGAGGTGATAGGCCGTGCGCTGGCGTTGCATCGCCAGGCTCAAGGGCCGCTGGATATTCTGGCTGCTCTGGGCGGCTTCGAGATCGCTGCGCTGGTGGGCGCCTATCTGGGCTGCGCTCAACAGGGTGTGGCGGTGTTGGTCGATGGCTTTATATGCAGCGTTGCGGCCTTGATCGCCTGCCGCGTCAATGCGGGTGTTGCGCCATGGCTGTTCTTCGGCCACCAGGGCGCCGAGCCTGGCCATCGCGGTGTGCTTGAAGCCTTGCACGCCAAGCCGTTGCTGGCGCTGGGCCTGCGCCTGGGTGAGGGCAGTGGTGCTGCACTGGCGGTGCCATTGCTGCGCCTGGCTTGCGCACTGCACGGGCAGATGGCGACCTTCGCCGAAGCCGCCGTGGCTGATCGCCCGGCATGAACCTGCGCCTGAGCCTGCTGCGCCACGGTGAAACCGAATTGGGCGGCGCCTTGCGCGGCAGCCTGGACGACGCTCTCACCCCAGCGGGCTGGGCGCAGATGCAAGCCGCCGTGCAAGGGCAGGGGCCGTGGAACCGCGTGGTCAGCTCGCCACTGCAACGGTGTGCGGGTTTCGCGGCCACCCTGGGCTCGCCGTTGGTGCTGGAGCCGCGCCTGCAGGAGCTGCATTTCGGAGACTGGGAGGGCATGGCCCTGGCGCAAGTTCACGAGCAGTACAGCGAAGCGCTGGGCCGATTCTGGGCCTCGCCGTACGAGCACACACCGCCCAACGCCGAGCCGGTGGCCGCCTTTGCTGAACGGGTGTGGGCGGCCTTGGCAGACCTCGCCCGGCGGTACCCTGGCGAACATCTGCTACTGGTGACCCACGGCGGGGTGATGCGCCTGCTGCTGGCGGCAGCGCGGGGCGTGCCGCGTGATGCGCTGCTACAGGTCGCCGTCACCCATGGCCAGCTCAGCACGTTGATCTGGCAGAACGGGGAAGTGAGCGAGGTAACGACATGCTCGGCGGCCTGATCGCGTTGCAGTTCCTCAGCAGCCTGCCAGTGCGCTTGCCCGGCATGCCAAGCCCGCAAGCATTGGGCCGCTCGGTGCTCTGGTATCCGCTGGTGGGTGGCGTGTTCGCTGCGCTACTGGCCGTGTTGAGTGCCTTACTGGCCGCAGCGCCGCCACTGATGCACGCGGCGCTTGTTCTGGCTGCGTGGGTCGCGCTCAGTGGCGGGCTGCATCTGGACGGCCTGGCCGACAGCGCTGACGCATGGATCGGTGGCTATGGCGACCGCGAGCGCACCCTGGCGATCATGAAGGACCCGCGAAGCGGCCCGATGGCGGTGGTGGTGCTGGTGCTGCTGCTGTTGCTCAAGTTCGCCGCGCTGCTGGCATTGCTTGGCCTGGGCCTTGCGTGGTGGTGGGTACCGGTGCTGGGGCGCACGGCCTTGCTGGGCTTGTTCCTCACAACACCGTATGTACGCGCAGGGGGCCTTGGCGCGGCACTGGCTGCGCATTTGCCGCGCGAGGCAGGGTGGGCTGTGCTGGGAATGGTCGCATTGCTGAGCCTTTGGTTGCTGCCACTGGCGGTGCTGCTGGCAGGGTTGCTTGCCTTCATCGCCTTGCGCGGGTTGATGCTGCGCAGGCTTGGCGGCTGCACGGGGGATACCGCCGGCGCGATGCTGGAACTGCTCGAGTGCGTGGTGCTGGTGGCGGCTGCGCTGTATTGCTGACGCCCTCAAACACGAAACCGCCCAAAGGGGCGGTTTCGTTGTTCCGGCCTGCGTTTAGAAGCGGTAGGTCAGCGAGGTACCTACGTTGTGCGAAGTGTTCTTGTAGGTCGCGTTGTAACGGCCGCGAGTGGCACTGGCCAGGTTCACGTCGACGTCTTCTTCCTTGAGGTAGGAGTACGCCACGTCGATGGTCAGGTTCTGCGTTGGGCTGTAGCCTGCGCCCACGCTGAAGATGCGGCGGTCACCCGACGGAATGCGCGGCGAACGGTCGGTGTTGTTGGTCGGCGATTGGTCGAGCATCACGCCGGTGCGTAGCGTCCATTGCTGGTTGACCTTGTAGGCGACGCCCAGGGAGTGAGCCCAGGTGTCGTGCCATTTCTCTTCTTCGCTGACGGTGCCCAGGCGCGGGTTGTCGTTCTCCACGTCGATCGACTGCAGGCGGCTCCAGCGAGTCCAGGTGCTGCCACCGTAGAGGGTCCAGTGGTCGTCGAACTGGTGGGCTGAAGGAGGCGTCGACCGACTCGGGGGTATCGAGGCTCAGGGAGGCATCGTATTTGCCGGCGGCGCCGACCAGCGGGAACACGCCTCCTGCGGTCTTGACGTGGCCGTCCAGGTTGTAGCTGACCTTGGAGTGGTAGGTCAGGCCCAGGCGGGTCTTGTCGGTCGCTTGAACCATCAGGCCGATGTTGTAGCCCACAGCGGTGTCGTCGCCCTTGATCTTGACCGAGCCGTCGCCGAACGGGCCGCCCGGAACACGGGAAGTGAGTTCGCCTTCGATACGGTTGATGGTGGGGCCGAAGCCGATGGAGACGCGATCATTGAAGGCATAGCTGACGGTAGGCTGGAAGGTGATCACCTTCACGACGCTCTTGTCGGCGAAGTAGCGGCCGGCATAGCCACTTTCATAGTCGGTGGACAGGCCGAACGGCACGTACACACCAAAGCCGACCGACCAGTGATCGTCGAGGGGTTTGACGTAATAACCCATCGGGATGCCGACCAGCGGAACCATGTCACCGTCGTTGCTGCCCTGGGCAGCGGCATTGCGGCCGTCGATGTCGGTTTTGGCATAGATGGCGGCGGCGCCGACGGTGAACTGCTCCTGTTTGAGCCGCGACATGCCCGCAGGGTTGGAAGAGACAGTGGAGGCATCTTCGGCGGCAGAAGAGCGGCCGGCAAAGCTGGTGCCCATGCCGCTGACGGTCTGCTCGTTGATGGCGAAGCCGCTGGCGAAGATTTGCGAGGAGGCCAGGGTGATGGCCAGCCCCAGACCGGATTTGATCATTACATTATTTTTCATTTTTGTTGTGACTCCATGGTGATCAACGAGACGCAAAGTACCAACATTTTTTCGGCTGCGCTATAGGCGCTATCCGTGATGTTAGAGCGGTTTTGTCCGACAATCCAACCCGCATGGAAACAGAAGGAAACAGAGTTGGAGAATGACCGTTTGGTCAGCCGCAGCGCAGGCGCGTCCGACAAATTTCATCCGGGATGAATTCGCAGGCTGGGAGGGTGGAGAAAATGTATCGGTGTTTGTCGGCTTCGACCGCAGAGGGCAGAGGCAGAAGTGGCATCGCGCGTTCCTCCTTGAAACAGGCGGCGGGCCCCAGCGCTGGCAGCGGTGAGATCGAACGGGGCCCGGCCGTCGAGCCCGAAAGGGCGGGCTCGATTTCAAGTGTAGTGTGAATAAAGCGCGATAAAAGGCTGATCTGCCACCGTTTGTCGACTGCGTGGCAGCGCCTGTATCAGGCCAGAAGAGCCTGGCGGGTACGGTCGATCACGGCCTGCAGCGGCGCGGGAGTAGCGTATTGATCGGGGTAGACGCGCTCGCTGCGGCAAGCCACGCCGTGCTCGTTGACGACGGTGAAACTGAAGCTGCCGTTGCGCGGTGCCAGGATCAGGCACTTCAGGGGCGCAAATGCGTGAGTCAGGGTGTTGATGGCCTCGAAGGCCTGGGCGTTGTGATTCATTATGTGTGTTCCTGCTTGGGTCACGGATCAGAGCCGTGAGAAATCAAAACGTTCCAGTCACGCCAGCCCACACTGGGCCGCACGGAGAACCTGCTGGAACAATAGAGGCAGCTTGTGACGCCTGTGTGAATGCGAAACGAGCCGTAAGCCGTACAACGAAGCGAGCTCTTCTCCCGGCGCAGGTCCGCGCGGCGGGGCAAGGTTCTGGTCAATCTGCCGGGCGGCTGGGCCATCGAAGGCTAAGCCGGCTGGGCCGTGAGGGTCCGTTCAGGGCAGCTATGGAGGGTATCGGCAGATACTTGAAAAGCTGGAGGGGGGACTTGCGCGGCCAGGATTGAAGTGCAGCCTGGTACTGACAAGCGGCAAACCCTACAGGTACCGCTAAAATAAAGCAAGCAGTGAAAGCGGTAATTTGCAGCGTATAGAACCCGCCCAGCCCTCGGTTATGCGAAAAAGATCACAAAAAAGGTAAAACAAAGTGGTGCAGCCTCTTGCCTTCGTTTGGGGCGTTGTGCACATGCGGCACCAGATTGTCACATTCACCGCCACGCCTCGCCGAAGCGCTTTGCTAGCCTGCTGCGACTTTTTAAGTCAATGAAAAAAACGCTTTTTTTGGCTGGTGAAAAAATCGACAGTTTGTCTGCAGGCCCCATCCCATAAGCCTTTGCGAGATATTGCAGCGGGTTGTCCACTAGGTTATCCACAGCTTCTGTGGATTGTGCGGCGCAGCCCTTCTAGGCCGGGCGCTGGCGGGTTTTTCCTTTATGAACAATTGTTTCCCTGGTTGGGAAAACTCCACAAGCGGCCTCCGGGACAGCCCTCAGGCCCGAGGTCGATCACCTGACAGGCGCTGATGACTCAGCAAGGCTCTGAGCGCAGCTGGCTTGACCGGCTTGGGCAGGTATTCAAGGCCGGCGGCGTGCACGTGTGCGATGGTCTCCTGCCGCCCATCGGCACTGATGACCACCCCGGCAGCGGCGAGCCCATGCGAGCCCTCAACCAGGCCATCAGCTCAGGGCCGGTATCACCGCCGTCCAGGTGATAGTCCACCAGCACCACGTGGGGGCGTGCGCCTTGCGCGAGCAGGCCGATGCAGCTGTCACGGTCGCGAGCGGTGAACACCTCGCAGCCCCAGCGGCTCAGCAGGCTCTGCATGCCGGCCAGGATACTGTGTTCGTTGTCGACGCACAGTACGCGCAAGCCTGCCAACTGTTGGCCTGCGCGTGGTACCTCCGGCGCCGGCAAAGCAGGTGCGGTTGCCAATGGCACCTGCACGCTGAACAGGCTGCCGCGCCCTGGCCACGACTGCACCTGCAAACGGTGGCCGAGCAACCGGCACAGCCCGTCGGCGATCGCCAGCCCCAGGCCCAGGCCTTTTTCGGCGCGGGTCTGGTGGCTGTCCAGGCGCTGGAATTCTTCGAAGATCACTTGCAGCTTGTCGGCGGCGATGCCGGCGCCGCAATCCCATACCTGCAGCTCCAGATGCTCGCCGCGGCGGCGTGCGCCCAGAAGGATCGGGCTGCTGCCGTAGCGCAAGGCATTGGTCAGAAAGTTCTGCAGCACCCGACGCAGCAGCTTGATGTCGCTTTCGACGCGCATGCTGCTTGCACGGACGCGCACGTCGATCCCCTGCGCGCGGGCCAGCGCACCAAATTCGGCCGCCAGCGGATCGAACAGCTCGGACAACGCGAACACCCTGGGCTCGGGCACGATGCGCCCGTTTTCCAGCCGCGACAGGTCCAGCAGGTCGCTGATCAATTCCTCGGAAGAGTGCAGGGCGCTGTCCAGATGCTCCACCAACTGGCGCGCGTCGCCACCGAGCCGGTCGGCCTGGTGCAACAGCGCTGCGCAGAACAGCCTGGCGGCGTTCATCGGCTGCATCAGGTCGTGGCCCACGGCGGTGAGAAAACGGCCTTTGGAACGGCTGGCGCTTTCGGCGCGCGCCTTGGCGTCACTCAGCGCCTCGTTGAGCGCAGAGAGCTCACAGGTTCGCTCGGCCACCCTCAGTTCCAGGCTTTCATTGGCGTTTTTCAGCGCGCGCTCCGCTTCGCGGAAGGCAGTGATGTCGGTAAAACTCATGACAAAGCCGCCACCGGGCATGGGGTTGCCGATCAGCTCGATCACCTGGCCGTTGGGGAACACCCGCTCGGAGGTGTGCGCGCGCCCCTGGCGCATCCAGTGCAGGCGCCGCGCCACATGAACCTCGGCTTCGCCCGGGCCGCAGAAACCGCGCTCGGCGTTGAAGCGAATGATGTCTGCGATCGGCCTGCCCACCGCAATCAACCCGTCGGGGTAGTTGAACAGCTCCAGATAACGGCGGTTCCAGGCCACCAGTTGCAGGTTCTGGTCGACCACGCTGATGCCCTGGTTGATGTTCTCGATCGCGCCTTGCAGCAGCGCCCGATTGAATTGCAGCACCTCGCTGGTTTCATCGGCGATGCGCACCAGGTCGTCGAGCTGCATTTCGCGCCCCTCGATCGCCGCGCGCACCACGGCGCGTGTGGAGGAGCTGCCCAGCACACCGGCCAACAAGCGCTCGGTGTGGGCGATCCATTCACGGTCGGCCGGCTGGTTGGGGTTGAAGCCCTTGCCCTGGCGGTAGGCGAAGCGGTTGAAGCTGGCGCGGGCGCGGTCCTGGCCGACGAAGCGGCTGGCCAGTTGCAGCAGGTCGTCGAGCTGCACCGCCAGCAAGCCTCGGCCGCTGGTGCGCAGCGTTGCGTCCTGGCCGACGAAACGCCCCGCCTGCCAGTGCTCCGACACCCGCGTGCGCGACAGCAGCGACACCCACACGAACAGCGCAAAGTTACCGGCGAACGACAGCGCTACCCCTTGGGTGAGTGGCGAGATGGGCAGGTGCAGTGGGTTGCCATGCAGCCACGCCAGGCCCGGAAAGCTCGACAGCGGCAGGCCCAGGCTGTGCGCGGCCACCGGCAGCACCAGGGTGTAGAACCAGATGAAAATACCCGCTGCAAGCCCGGCGAACACGCCACGGCGGTTGGCCTGTTTCCAGTACAGCGCGCCCAGCATCGCGGGTGTGAGCTGGGTGATGGCGGCGAAGGCGATCTGGCCGATGGTGGCAAGGCTTGCGGTGGAGCCCAGCAGGCGGTAGCTCACGTAGGCCAGCAGCAGGATCACCACGATGCTTACCCGCCGTACGGTGAGCATCCAGTGGCGGAAGGCCTCGAACGGGCGCTCGGCGTTCTGCCGGCGCAGCAGGGTGGGCAGCAGGATATCGTTGGAGACCATGGTCGACAGCGCCACGGTGGCCACGATCACCATGCCGGTGGCCGCCGAAGCGCCGCCGAGAAAGGCCAGCAGCGCTAGCGCCGGATGTGCCTCGGCCAGCGGCAGGCTGATCACGAACGAGTCCGGCAGCACCGAGCCGGGCAGGTGCATCTGCCCGGCCAGGGCGATGGGGATCACGAACAGACCGGCCAGCGCCAGGTAGGCCGGGAATATCCAGCGCGCCAGGCGCAGGTCGGCAGGCTGGGTGTTTTCCACCACGATCACGTGAAATTGCCGCGGCAGGCAGATGATCGCCATCATCGCCACCGCGCTCTGCACCACCATGGCCGGCCAGTTGACGGTTTCCTGCCAGTAGTCCTGCAACTGCGGCGCCAGCTTCGCTTGCGTGAGCAGGTCGTCAAAGCCGTCGTAGAGGTTCCAGGTCACGAAGGCGCCTACCGCCAGAAACGCCAGCAGCTTCACTACCGCCTCGAAAGCGATCGCCAGCACCATGCCCCGGTGGTGCTCGGTTACGTCCAGGCTGCGCGTGCCGAAGACGATGGTGAACAGCGCCAGGGCCAGGGAGATCAGCATGGCGGTGTCTTGCACGCGGCTGCCGGTGGCGTCGGCACCGGCGCCGATCAGCAGGTTCACGCCCAGCACGATGCCCTTGAGCTGAAGGGCGATGTAGGGCAGCACGCCTACCAGGCAGATCAGCGTGACCACCACGGCCAGGCTCTGGGATTTGCCGTAGCGCGCGGCGATGAAGTCGGCGATGGAGGTGATGTTCTCCTGCTTGCTGATCAGCACCATCTTCTGCAGCACCCAGGGCGCGAACAGCATCAGCAGGATCGGCCCCAGGTAGATCGGCAGGAATGCCCACAGCTGTTCGGCGGCCTGGCCGACGGCGCCGAAGAAGGTCCAGCTGGTGCAATACACCGCAAGCGACAGGCTGTACACCCAGGCGCGCACACGCGGTGGCAACGGCGCGCTGCGCCGGTCGCCCCAGGTGGCAATTGCGAACATGATGGCCATGTAGGCCAGGGCGACGACGGCGATCAGGCCGCTGGACAGCGTCATGCGGGGGCTCCGGGTAGCTCGGGGGTGGGGCAGGGCGCAGTCTGGCACGGGCTGCGGCATTCGTCAGCGGCGACCTTGGTCGAGCTTTTTTCATGTGCCAGGCCTCAAGCCTTGCGTGGCGGTGTGTCTCGGCGCGATGCGGCGTGGTGTAATTGCGGTTTTGGCAGGCGGGCGAGGTTTGCGGTGGAGTTCTCCAACGGTTTTTTGCTGAGTTTGTCGTTGTGCCTGGATATCGGCGTGGCGAACATCGCGATGATCACCCTGGCCATGCAGCGCGGCACGCTTGAGGGGTTCTGGCTGGGGCTCGGAACCTGTTTCGGGGACTTGTTCTACGCAGTGCTGGCTTTGGCGGGCATGGCGGTGCTGCTGCGTTTCGAGGCGGTGCGTTGGGTACTCTGGCTGGGCGGCTCGGCGTTGCTGGTGCTGTTTGCGGTGAACATGCTGCGCAGCGCCTGGCGCGGCGGCGGCAGCCTTGAGGCACAAGGGCAGGCGGCGGTCAGCGGTGGGCTGCGTGCGTTCGTACGCGGGTTTTTCCTGGCGGTGTCTTCGCCGAGCGCGATTCTATGGTTCGCTGCGGTGGGCGGTGCGCTGATTTCGCGCGCCGGTGGGCATGGTGCGTTGAGTACCGGCCTGTTCCTGGCAGGGTTTTTCTGCGCAGGGCTGGCGTGGTCGGCGGGGCTGTGCCTGGCGGCGGCGCAAGGCGGGCGTTGGCTGGGGGCTGGGTTGCTGCGAGGCTGTTATGCAGTCTCGGCGGTGATCTTCAGCTATTTTGCGGTGTACGTGATCGTTTCGGGGTATCGGGAGTTTGTCGGGTAACGGCAGCTTTGCATGTCGTCCGTGGCACGTCGCCCGGCAAGCCGGCCTCCCACCAAAAAAACCGTAGTGAGCGCAGTTCACAGGGTGGGAGAGCGGCTTGCCGCGCGACGTTCAGGGCGGCAATCAGTTATTGAGCTGCGTAGCGAACTGCTCCACCGCCCCGACCACTTTCTTGGCCCCGTCCTGAATCTCGACGATCACCACCCCGGCCTGACTGGCCAGCTCCAGCCCCGACTCCGCCTGGGCTTTACCTGTGCCAATCACCGACACCGCGTCGCCTGCAAGCTTCTGGTTCTGCTGCACCACGCCTGCGATCTCGGCGGTGGCCTGGGTGGTGCGCGAGGCGAGCTGGCGCACTTCGTCGGCCACAACCGCAAAGCCCCGGCCTTGTTCACCGGCACGTGCTGCTTCGATGGCGGCGTTGAGGGCAAGCAGGTTGGTTTGCTCAGCGATGCCGCTGATGGTCTTGATGATGTTGCTGATCACCTGGCTTTGCTGGTCGAGCGCCTCGATGCCCTCGGCCGCTTCCTGCATGTGCCGCGCCAGTTCGCGCATCACCGACACTGTTTGCTGCACTACCTCCGCACCGCGCTGGGCACTGCTGTCGGTGTGCACCGAGGTGCTGTAGGCGATGTTGGCGGCCTCGGCCACGGCCTGCTCCTGGTTCACCTGGTCGGTAATGACCGTGGCGAACTTGACCACTTTGCACAGCTGGTCGTTGGCGTCGATCACCGGGTTGTAGGAGGCTTCGAGCCACACCAGGCGGCCCATGCTGTCGACCCGCTTGAAGCGTTCGGCGACGAACTCGCCACGCCGCAGGCGCTCCCAGAACGCCTTGTACTCAGCCGACGCGGCATCTTGCGGGGTGCAGAACTGGCTGTGATGGCGGCCCTTGATCTGCTCCAGACGGTAGCCCATCGCGTTGAGGAAGCGGTCGTTGGCCATCAGCACATTGCCTTGCAGGTCGAATTCGATCACGGCGGTCGAGCGCAGCAGGGCATTGATGAAGCTTTCGTGCTCACGGGATTTTTCGATGGTGCGAGTCAGGTCCGCGCCATACAGCGAGAACTTCATGACGTGCCCCTGCGCGTCGCGCACCGGGTGCATGATCATGCGCAGCCAGGCTTCTTCGCCGCCCTTGCGCTCCAGGCGCATGGCGCCGCTGAAGTGCTCGCCACGGCTGATTGCGCTGCGAATGCGCTGGTGAAAATCAGTGTTCTTCACGTGCGCTGGGACAAGATCATCCAGCGCTTTTCCCACCACTTCCTGGCTTCGGTAGTGCAATTCCTTCTCGAAGTTGGCGTTGACGGTAACGATGTGCCCTTGAGGGTCCAGACGGATGTGAATCATCTCGGCATCCAGCCCTTCGCGGACCTGGCGAATGCTGGCCACTTCTTCGCGCAGAGCGGCCAATTCCTGTTTGTAGCGCTTATTGAAGAACATCGAGTGGCACCTGATCGAGTGCAAGGGAAGTAATCATTTCATCGTCACGCCGCGCCAGTGCTTGAGGATTGGAGCCGAAAATTTTTTTCGGCCCCGGAACTTTCACGCCTCAGGCCGCTTGAGTGTAGCGGTTGCAGGCGAAACCATGGCCATTTGCTGCTCCTCCAGCAGCAGGGCGAGCGCCTCGGCGTCGATGGGCCTACTCAGGTAGAAGCCCTGCACTTCGTTGCACTGGTCTTTTGCCAGCGTAGCCAATTGTTGCTCGGTCTCCACCCCTTCAGCGGTCACCTTCAGGCCCATCGCACGTGCCAGATTGATGATGGCTTGCACCACCGCCCGGTCGCTCGCTGACCCGTGATGGCCCAAGGTTGCAATGAACCGCTTGTCGATCTTGATGCTGTCGAACGGGTAGGTGCGCAGGTAGCCCAGCGAGGAATAGCCGGTGCCGAAGTCATCCATGTTCAGGCGCACCCCCAGCTCCTTGAGTGCCTGCAGGGTAGAAAGGGCGTTGTCGATGTCGCCCAGCATCACGTTCTCGGTGATCTCAAGCTCCAGCCGCGAGGCCGGGAAGCCGGTCTGCAACAGGATCTGGTGGATGTCGGCGACCACGTCGCTGCGGATGAACTGCGCCGGAGAGAGGTTCACCGACACCATCACCGACTCGGGCCAATGCAGGGCGGTTTCGCACGCCTGGCGCAGCACCCAGCGGCCCAACGGCACGATCAGGTCGGTCTGCTCGGCCAGCCCGATGAACAGGTCCGGGCCCAGCAGGCCCTCGACCGGGTGGTTCCAGCGCACCAGCGCCTCGACCGAGGCAATGTGCAACGGCTCGATCTGGTAACGCGGCTGGTAGTGCAGCACGAATTCTTCCTGGCGCAGCGCCAGGCGCAATTCCTGTTCGAGCTGGCGGCGGTGCTGGATCTGCTCGCCCATCTGCTCGGCGTAATGCCGCCACGGCCGGGTGCCATCGGCACGGGCCTGGAACAAGGCGATGTCGGCGCAGCGCAGCAGCTCCTGGCCGTCTCCGCCTTCGCCACTGCCCTGCGCTATGCCGATACAGGCACTGACTTCCAGCAGCTGAGTCTGGTAATGCACCGGCAGTTGCAGGCGCTCGATCAGCCGCTCGCAGAAGCGGTCGATTTCCGCAAGGTGGTGCAGGTGGTTGAGCACCAGTGCGAACTCATCACCGCCCAGTCGCGCCACCAGGTCCATCTCGCGGGTGCTGTCACGCAGGCGGTGGGCGGTTTCCAGTAGCACGCTGTCACCAGCGCCGTGGCCGAAGCTGTCGTTGATGGCCTTGAAGCCGCGCAGGTTGATCACCAGCAGGGTCAGTGGCAGCACGGGCTGGGTGGTGGCCAGGCTGTCGTCCAGGTAGCGCGCCAGCAGGTGGCGGTTGGGCAGGCCGGTGAGGGCGTCGTGCAGTGACAGGTGCTGGATGCGCGCGTGGGCGGCCACTTCCTCGGTGATGTCGGTGGCGGTGCCTCGAAAGCCGATGAGTTGGCCCTTGATCAGGATGGGCCGGGCCGATACCCGGCAATAGCGCTGCTCGCCGCGGTTGTCGCGGTAGCTGCAGCGCAGGTTTGACAGGCTCGCCTGGGTCTCGGGCAAGGTGGCAAGCCACGGGCCGATCGGCGTGGTGTCGCAGGTCAGCAACTGCTCGAGCGGGTGGCCCAGCCATTCCTGGCCGGTGAAGCCGGTGACGGCTGCGAAGCGGCCGGAGAGGTAGGTGACCCGGCTACGTTGGTCGGTCTCCCAGATCCAGTCGGATGTCGCCTCGGCAACGGCGCGGAAGCGCTCCTCGCTGGCCTCCAGCGCATCGCTGCTCTTGCGCAGCGAGCGCAGGTTGTTGTCGATCTGGCGCAGGGCCCGCAAGGCGAAACGGAAGCAATAGCTCAGCAGCAGCGCCAGCACCGCTGCGATGGCGAGCATGCTCGGCAGCAGCGTCCAGAGCAGGTGGGCGCCGGGGCTGGGAGATTGCCAGGTGAGCTTGAGGGCGGTGCCGGGCAAGTCTACGCGGGGCACAGCCGCTGTGTCGGCGGTGGTACGCATCTGGCCCAGGCCGGCCTGGCGGCCCAGCTCGAGCAGTTCGTCAGGGCCGAGGGTATCGATCAACACCAGCACTGGCGTTGATGTTTCACCCTCTTCGCTCAGGGGTGGGATCGCTGCGGCGGTCAGCAGCGCGGGGGCGCCGTTGAGCAGGGTATAGCGGGAGATGGCGGCGTGCAGGGGCAAGGCCTGGCGCGCAGCGGCCAGCACGTCGGCCTGGGAGAGGCCTGTCAGGTCGGCAAGGCTCAGCTCGCTGGGTTGGCCCTGGTAAAGGGTGTAGAGCGGGTGATGGTCGGCCAGCACCAGCACAGCGTCGAAGCGCTGCTGAGCCCAGAGCGTTTGCCCAGGGTCGCTGGCCTTGGCGCCGGCAGTCTCCGGCTGGCCACCCCATTGCGGGTACAGCTCTGCCCGCGCCGCATAGCTCAGGGCGATATCCCGGTGGGTCGCCGCGCGGGCTTCCAATGCCTGGCGCGCGGTTTGCCGGCTCTGCCGCGCCTGCTCGCGGTCGAGCCCCTGGGCAATGCCCCAGAGTGCGAACGCAGCGATCAGGAACGCGGCGGCGAACAGCGCGCCGATCAACGCCAGGAATCGGCGTGTCCGCCTCAGGTGGCCGAAGGCCGCCGGTGTGGGGGAAATGCTTTGCATGGGTGTGCCAGTCCCCGCTGTCGTCATGGGGTATCGGCCGCCTAGGGAACGAGTGCCCGACTGTTAGTCTTCTTTGTAGCAAAATGTATAGCAAAAATGAAAACCGAAATGTCGCGGCCGCCTATCTTGAGCGCCGGGTTTACGTTGTGCCGGATTGGCCATCGCATTGCCACGGCTTGAAAATCTGGCTGGCTGTGGCCATGTCTGTCGGACGAATCCGCCCTTGCCAGAGAAACCGTGCCGATGACTTCCACGCTCAAACCCGACCCGCAGGCTGCCGCCGCGCCGTTATCCCCGGCGCCGTTCGAAGCGGGGCGCTACCGCAACCAGGCCGTGCAGCCCAAGGACGGGGTGCTCGACAAGCTGCGCATCGGTTTCAAATATCTTGTGCTGCGTAAACCCGCCCATACGCGCCCAACCGCTCCGATCCCGTTGCAGCCGCTCGGCCGCGAGCAACTGGAGCAGGCGCCGGACAACAGCCTGTGGCGCCTGGGCCACTCCACGGTGCTGATCAAGGCGCGCGGCGAGTTCTACCTGACCGATCCGGTGTTCGGCGAGCGGGCGTCACCCGTGCAGTGGGCCGGGCCGCGGCGTTTCCATCAGCCGCCTATCGCTCTGGAGGCGCTGCCACCGATCAAGGCGGTGATCCTGTCCCATAACCATTACGACCACCTGGACCATGCCGTCATTGCCCACCTGGCGACACGTGCGCAATGGTTCCTCGCCCCGCTGGGTGTGGGCGACACCCTGGTGAAGTGGGGCGTGCCTGCGGCCAAGGTGCGCCAGCTCGACTGGTGGCAGGAAACCGAGATCGATGGCATCCGCTTCGCGGCGACGCCCGGGCAGCACTTCTCCGGGCGCGGCATGTTCGACAGCAATGCGACGCTTTGGGCATCTTGGGTGATCATCACGCCGGATTGGCGGCTGTTCTTCAGTGGTGACTCGGGCTATTTCGAGGGCTTCAAGCGCATCGGCGAACGCTATGGCCCCTTCGACCTGACGCTGATGGAAACCGGCGCCTACAACCGTGACTGGCCCGCCGTCCACATGCACCCGGAGCAAAGCCTGCAAGCGCACCTTGATGTGCGCGGCCGCTGCATGATGCCAATCCACAACGGTACGTTCGACCTGTCCAACCACCCCTGGCAAGAGCCCTTCGAGCGGATCGAGGCGTTAGCGGCGGCGGCGAACGTGGCACTGGCGACACCGCAAATGGGTGAGCGCGTCAGTATCCCGACCTCAGCGGTAGGCACGGCGTGGTGGTCGAGGGTAGATGGGCGTGGCCGAGGCTGACTGGTCAAAAAACAGCCATATCTCTGTAGGCCCTAGGCCGCAAGGGCTGTAGCCAGTCTTCCCGAGGTTTTCCACAGGCATGTACATCTTTGCTGTGCGTAAACCTGCAGGGCCTGGTCATTTATTGAGCAATTCTCTGCAAGCCTTGGCCCACGTGGGCTGGCAGGGCAAGCCCCCAGGTTATGCACAGGCTCATGCAGCGAAAGACGGGATAAAGTGCAGGCAAATCAGAGGAGTAGCCCGATGCCGTCACGGTAGAGTCATTTTTGTGGCAGTTTGGTTAAAAAATGACCATATCTCTAGAGGCCCCGTGCTGCGGGGCCTCCCGCACGATCCCCCAGCTTATCCACAAGCTGGCGCAGCGTTTTTCTGAATAAGAATTCAGCGGTCGCGCGCTTCTTTGGCATCCATTTCGGCGTTGCGCTCGTGCACACGCTTGAGCTGTTCTTCGGTCAGCGGCAGCTTGCTGGCGCTCTCGCGCAGCAGCAGCAGGCCGCCCACGATAGAACCCAGGGCAAGGATCAGGATCAACCAGGCGTACCAGGGCATGGGGAAATCTCCAGAGTGATGACATGTTCGAGCAATCTAGCCAGCTCTCAGTTCCCCGACGTCAAAACGAGCGCAGGTAGCGGTGTGGGATAGGGTGGCAAGCGGGGTGACTGAGTTATTGAAGATACTGTGGCCGGTCACCTACACAATCGGCGGCATTCGGGCCAATGTATACTGCGCCTGCGAATACCTTCGGCGTGCCTTTACTCCCCCAATGAAGTGCACCGCCGTCATATTGCAAATCATAGATCCCGCTTTGTCCAAGCAATTGGCCGCTACGCTGGTCGTATAGCCGATAGAAACCCGGATATCCCCACGACTGAAGCCATCGAACCCGGCCTGGGGGTTGAGGATCATGCTGAACCTGAAAAATCTCGGGGAGCAGCCAGAAAGGCTTGAGGACTTCCACTCGATAACAGCCCCCCGGGCTCAGATAGGCTGCTCTCAAAGGCTTGGCGAGCGACCGTTCCCACTTGATGGATGCCAACCAAAGGTTGGCACATACGACACTGCCCAACGCGATAGCAGTGATACCGATGAGAAGTACTCTCATGCGGGACCCAACTCGATCCATAGATCGATGTTTTTCCAAAGCACGTCGGAGTAGATGACAAAATCTCCGCCTTTACCTGTCTGTTCACGGTAGTGTCGAAAGTCGGCGTTAGTGACTACAGCTAAAGGGCCACTGCGAAGACGGAGAATGACGTATCCGTGGGGCGTCAGGGCCTTTACGCTTTCTAACTTGGTGAGGACTCTTTCTGAAGTCCAGGTGCCTAGGTACTGCTGCCCATTGAAGTCATAGTGGTCTCGGATATAGAAGCCAAGTTGTTGTGCATGAAATCGATGGTGGAGGGGCTCTCCTGAGGCTTCATAGGTTGTTATCGCCTGGCCCACGACGGCCAATTTCATGGTCGCCTTTCCCAGCGCGCCATACATGTCATCCAATACATCAAACGTGTCGCCAAATATGGCGTAGTTGATCTGAGATAGACCGTCCAGTTCCAAGGCAGTCATCTGCGTCGAACCTAGCTGAAATATACCTGCCCGTTGCCAGCCTGCACGGGCCAGGCAAGAGAGTAACTGCCTTGTAGCGTTGGGGGTTGCGACTCGAGACTCTGCGATTGCAATAGCCTCGCGGCAGCGCTGGAATTTCATTGCCCATGCCATTTTTACTATCATCTGGTCGCACTGATCTGGTTGCAGGGTCGCGGGCCTCGGCTGGGACGTAGCATCCTTCCAGCTTCCGGCATTTGCCATGCTTGCTTGTCGAACCATCTTTGCATCAACGCTGCAGCGGTGGCCCATCCCATATTGCACATTGCGGATGGCAGCTGAGAGACGGCGAGCTGCCGAACTACAACTTTTTGGGTGGATGTATTGGTAGAGGAGGAAGTACCAGATTTTTCCTGCGGTAAAATAAATACAGCATTTGGACCGATGGCATCGGTCTGTTCAAAACCGTTCAAGGACATTGTATTGACTCCAGGGAGGGCGACGGGGCACTTACAGCGATCTCGATAGGGCTGTCGGTCTCACCGGCCTCTATATCGCTAAAACCTTGGCCATCCAATACTCCGCACCGGATGCACAGGCCCTTTTTTACCAGGGCGTAATAAAGCGCCTTGATAGGATAGTGGTCAGTACCTACGATCTGGAAGCGCACGCCGAACATTGGCGGGGTATTCCAGACTGATACGCCAGGCGATGAAGGAAAGTCGATCGTTTCTTTGATATAGCGAAAGCTTGAATGAGATGGAATCAGCTGAGCCTGGCAAGGACAAGTACTCACGCTGTCAAGCGAGCCTGCGGCCAATCGGCCCCATAGCATGAAGTTTCGAAGACCTCCAGCAATTGAGTATATGTGTCCGCCTTTTCCACAAGTCACCCGATCACCCTCGCGAGCCCGAGGGATGCCATAGCCCCTGAACCGTGTTTCACCTTCCAGCACCGTACCGCCGCACGTAGTTCGGTCACCCTGATGTATGAAATAGCCCGTCGCCATATGAAACTGATCCGCACTTTGAGGAATGAATTAAGAGGGGGTGGGGAAAGCACAAGCGCTTTTGGATGAGAGTTTTCCCGGCTCCTTGCAATGCTGAATAAAGACTGGGTTCTTCGAACAGGATGAACCTATCCCTTCTTCAAATAAGTAGGAGAGGTCCGAAAGTAAAGAATTTGCCCGCTTGAGTGGCGTTGATTGCACAGCAAGGCGCCGGATTTATTGAATTTCACACCATGGCTGACTTTCCGTGACCGTCAGAGCGGTTTCGATGGAATGGCTGCAAACGGCTCGACAGCCGACAAGCGACATGCCTGCCACCTAGGGCCACCCGGATCAGGCACAGCCAGGTGGCACCAATTCCGCTACAATGCCCGCCGTTTAAGAGCCCGCCCCCTTGAAGAGAGTTGTTGCCATGCCCACCTGCCAGACGCCCGTGATCGTCGCCCTGGACTATTCCACCCGTGAAGCCGCCCTGGCGCTGGCCGATCGCCTCGACCCGGCGCTGTGCCGGGTGAAGGTGGGCAAGGAGCTGTTCACCAGCAGCGCTGCCGGCATCGTCGAAACGCTCAATGCGCGTGGCTTCGAGGTGTTCCTGGACCTGAAATTCCACGACATTCCCAACACCACCGCCATGGCCGTGCGCGCCGCTGCCGAGATGGGCGTGTGGATGGTCAATGTGCATTGCTCCGGTGGCCTGCGGATGATGGCTGCGTGCCGCGAAGTGCTTGAGCAACGCACTGGGCCGAACCCGCTGTTGATCGGCGTGACCGTGCTGACCAGCATGGAGCGTGAAGACCTGGCGGGCATCGGCCTTGACGTCGACCCGCAGGAGCAGGTGCTGCGCCTGGCGGCACTGGCGCAGAAGGCAGGCATGGACGGGCTGGTGTGCTCGGCGCTCGAAGCCCCGGCGCTGAAGGCGGCGCAGCCGTCGCTGCAGTTGGTGACTCCCGGCATTCGGCCGGCGGGCAGTGCCCAGGATGACCAACGCCGTATCCTGACCCCGCGCCAGGCGCTGGATGCCGGGTCCGACTACCTGGTGATCGGCCGGCCGATCAGCCAGGCGGCCGATCCGGCTTTGGCCTTGCGTGAGGTGGTGGCTTCGCTTTCCTGATTTTGCAGGTGCCGGTGTAAGCCACCGCACCTCGTCCGTGGCACGGCGTCCGTTAGCCCTCGTGGGAGGCCGGCTAGCCGGGCGACGGGCAGGCCGATAAAACCCATGCCCCAGATACGCGAAAGCCACCCCTGAAGGTGGCTTTCGCGTTTCACGAGCCGCTTTATTGCGGCAGCGCGAACGCCATCACGTAGTCGCCCTGGCGAGTGCCCAGCGAGCCATGCCCGCCGGCCACCACCAGCACGTACTGCCGGCCATCCTTGCCGGTGTAGGTCATGGGTGTGGTCTGTGCGCCTGCTGGCAGGCGGCCTTCCCACAGTTGCTTGCCGTTGCTCATGTCGTAAGCACGCAGGTACTGATCCAATGTGCCGCTCAGGAAGCCCACACCACCGGCGGTGACGAAGGTGCCGCCCAGGCTGGGCACGCCCATGCCCAGCGGAATCGGAACCGGCGAGCTGTCACGCACGGTGCCGTTCTTGTGCTTCCACAGGGTCTTGTGGGTGGTCAGGTCGACCGCGGCCACGTAGCCCCATGCAGGTGCCTGGCAGGGCAGGCCGGCCTTGGACAGGAACGGTTCCAGGATCACGCCGTAAGGTGCGCCCTTGTTCGGCTGCACGCCTTCGGTTTCGCTTTTGCGCGCCGGGCCGCCTTCGACGGCTTCACGCGGTACCAGCCTGGACTTGAACGCCATGTAGTCCGGGTTCACGAAAGCAATCTGGCGAACCGGGTCGACCGAAATGCCGCCCCAGTCGAACACCCCGAAGTTGCCCGGGTACACCAGCGAGCCTTGCAGCGACGGCGGCGTGTAGATGCCCTCGTAGCGCATGGAGCGGAAGTCGATGCGGCACAGCATCTGGTCGAACGGGGTGACACCCCACATATCTTTCTCTTCAAGCGTTTTAGGCATGAAGTTCAGCGCAGACATCGGCTGGGTCGGCGAGGTGTGGTCACCTTCGACCGCGCCCTGCGGCACCGGCGTTTCGGTGATCGGCACGATCGGCTGGCCAGTGGTGCGGTCCAGCACATAGATGCTGCCTTGCTTGGTCGAGGCCATCAGCGCCGGCTTGATGCCGTCGGCGGTCTTGATGTCGATCAGGCTTGGCTGGCCGCCCACGTCCATGTCCCACAGGTCGTGGTGGGTGAACTGGAAGGTCCAGCGCACCTGGCCGGTAGCGATGTCCAGCGCGGTGACGCCAGCGCTGTATTTTCCGATTCAGGTGTGCGGTTGCCGCCCCACTGATCGGGCATCTGGTTGCCCATGGGCAGGTAAACCATGCCAGCCTTCTCGTCCACGGCCATCATCGACCACATGTTCGGCGAGTTGCGGGTGTAGTGATCACCCGGCTGGATGGGCGTGGTTTTCTCGGGGTTGCCGCTGTCCCAGTTCCACACCAGGTGGCCGTCGTGCACGTCGTAGGCACGCACCACGCCCGAAGGCTCGTCGGTGGAGACGTTATCGGTGACGTGGCCGCCGATGATCACCAGGTTCTGGGTCACGGCAGGTGGCGAGGTGGAGTAGTAGCCGCCCGGGGCGAAGGTGCCGATGTTGGCGCCCAGGTTCACCGAGCCTTTGTCGCCGAAGTCTTCACACTGCTTGCCGGTGTCGGCGTTCAGGGCGATCAGGCGGGTGTCGGCGGTGGGCACGAAGATGCGCTTGGGGCAGGCCGATGCCGGCGCAGGGCTGGCTTGTTCGGTGCTGCTGGCCTGGGTGTAGGCGGCATCGTCGTGATAAGCCACACCGCGGCAGGTCATGTGCGCCCAGCCTTTGAAGTTCTCGGCACCCTGGGTGCTGATCTTCGGGTCGAAGCGCCAGATTTCCTTGCCCGTGTCCGGATCAAGGGCAATTACCTGGCTGTGCGGGGTGCACACGTAGAGCATGCCGTTGACCTTCAACGGGGTGTTCTCCGCAGTCGTCTCGCCCGGATCGTTAGGGCCGGGGATGTCGCCGGTGCGGAAGGTCCAGGCCGGCTTCAGCTCGCTGACGTTGCTGGTGTTGATCTGGTTGAGCGGCGAGTAGCGGTCACCGAAGGCGGTGCGGCCGTACGACTGCCAATCGCCATCAGGCTGTGCGGGCGCGGCGCTGGCAGTACCGGCACTCTGGCGCTCGAGTTGGCCTTTGATTTCGTTGGGGTCGGCGGTGAACTGGCTGCCCAGTGCGCACAGGCCGGCCAGCACCACAGCAAAACCGAGGCCGCCGGTGCCCAGGCGATAGGGCAGGCCGCGGGTGAGCGGCAGGCGGAACCACGGCAGCAGCAGCACGATACCCAGTGCGAACCACAGCGCCAGGCGTGGCGCCAAAGGCCACCAGGCCAAGCCCACTTCCCACAGCGACCACAGGGTGCTGCCGAACAGCACCAGGGCGTAGACCGCCAGTGCCGAACGTTTGCCTGCGATCAGCAGGATGCCGGTTAGCACGATGCCCAGGCCTGCGATCAGGTAATAAAGGGAGCCATCGGTTTTCAGCAGCGTGACGCCGCCTACCACCAGAATCAGGCCCATCAGCAGGAACAGCACGCCGAGCACGGCCGGCAGGAGGCGCCGGCGGGCTGGGGCACTTGCAGTGCTCATAGAGTTCTCCGTCGAGTAGGTAACAGGATTTGAACGTGGAATTCAGAAAATTCTTACAACCCATTGCTGAGGTTGCTCTGCGGCGGAATAGTTCGTCGCAGAATGTTGCTGAAACCGTTCTTTTCAAGCTGAAATGTTTCAGCTTTTTAACCGACTAAGGATAACGTCCTCAGAGCACCGGACCAAGCCATTGATTGGCAAGGGTATTTCTCCGCCGCCGCAATAATGCAAGGTGGCTAAATGCCGCGGCCTGCCGCGCAGGCCGGCGCGCAGGGCCTAGAAACGAGTGCTCAGGCCAACTTCGACGCTGCGGCCGGGGGCCGGCGCGATATCGCGCAAGATGGAACTGGCATAGCGCACTGTCTGGTTGGTGAGGTTCTCGCCATTGACGAACGCCAGCCATTGGCTTTTGCCGATATCGAAGTGGTAGCCGACGCTGGCACCCAGCGTGGTGTAGCCGTCGGTACGGGTTTCGTTGTCCGGCACGCGGTGCTGGGAGGTGGCATGCTCCACGTCCAGCCGCGCCTGCCACGGGCCGCGGTTCCAGGCCAGGGCAGTATTCAAGCGCAGCGGCGCGATGCGTGGCAGCGGCTCGCCGGTGTCGAGGTTCTTGGCGCGGGTGTAGTCGCCGGAGACTTCCAGTGCCCAGGTGCCATAGGGGTTGCGCAGGAAGGTCCAGCGGTCCTGTGCCTCGATCCCGGCGAAGCGCGCCCGCACGCCGGAATAGGTGTACTCGGGGATGCCGGCGGGGTCTTCCACGCCGTCGTCGTCCAGCAGCCGGCCAGTGCCGAGCAGGCCGATGTAGTTGGAGAAGTGGCTGTAGAACACGCCCACGCTGCCTTTGTGGTCGCCGTTGTCGAAGCGCAGCGCAAGGTCGGCGGAAGTGGCTTTTTCCTTCGACAGGCCCGCGTCCCCCACCTCGTAGGTGCCGGTGGCCACGTGCGCGCCGTTGGCGTACAGCTCGTAGAACGTGGGCGCACGCTCGGTGTAGCTGAGGTTGGCCGCCAGCTTCCACACCGGGTCAAGGGTGTAGACGGCGCCGGCGGAGAGGCTGCCTGCGGTGAAGCTGGCCGAGCGGTCGGCGGCTTCGAAGCGCTCGTTGCCGCCCGCGTCGGGGTCGACGGTGGTGTGTTCCAGGCGCCCGCCCAGGCTCAGTTCGAGGCGGTCCGTGGGCTGGAGTTGTTCCAGGAAAAACAGCGCCGCCGCGTCGGTGTCGGTCTTCGGCACGAAGGCTTCTTCACCGAGCGCCTGAAATTCGCTGCGATTGAGCTGCACGCCGACGACGCCTTCGACCGGGCCGATGGGCTGGTGGCGCGCTTGCAGGCGGGCTTCGTAACCTTTGTTCTTGAACGTGGTGCCGGTTTCGCCGCCTTCGATCTCGCGGTGGTTGTAGTCGGTGTAGCCGGCGTCGAGCTTCAGCTCGCTGAAGGGGCCTTGCAGGTTGCGGATTTCCGAGGCAAAGGCGTAATGCTCCTGCTGCATGCGGATGCGCACGTCGCTTTCGGCGGGGAGCCATAGTTGCTGTCGTAGTTGCTGTACGACAGGCCCGCGTAACCGTCATCCCAGGTATACGAGCCACCCACGGCGCCGCCGTCCTGGCGCCCGTCGCTGTTTTGCAGGCGGTGCTTGCCGCCGTCGTCATCGCTGCTTTCACCGGCTCGCTGGCTTGCGCTGTGAGCGTAGCCGGGGATGCGCAGGTCGTTGAATTGCCGGCTGTTGGCGTCCAGGTGCAGGGCGAAGGTGCCGTCGCCGGCTTCGAGTTTGCCGGCGCTGCTGCGGGTGGTGTCGGCACCGCCGTAGCGCAGTTCACCGGCACCGTGCACGCCGTCGACAGGCTCGGTGGGGATGCGGTTGTCGAAGGTGTTGATGACCCCGCCGATGGCACTGCCGCCGTACAGAAGCGCAGCCGGGCCGCGGACGATCTCGACGCGGTCGACGGTGACCGGGTCCTGCGGCACGGCATGGTCGTAGGACAGGCTGGAGGCATCCAGCGCGCCGATGCCGTTTTGCAGCAGGCGGATGCGGTCGCCGTCCAGGCCGCGAATGATGGGCCGGCTGGCGCCCGGGCCGAAATAGCTCGATGACACGCCGGGCTGGTTCTTCAGGGTTTCACCCAGGCTGCCTTTTTGCTGAAAGGTCAATTCGTCGCCTTCGAGCACGCTGCTGGGGGCGGCGATCTGCTGGCTGCCCAACGGGTTGGCAGTGATTACCTGCGTGGGCAGTTCGACGGTGCTGTCGGCAGCGTAAGCGGAATGAGCCAGCAACAGGGCGAGCGGAAGCGGAGCGAGGCGCCAGGGGGAGGGGCGGCGAACATGAAGACAGTCCTTGAATGAGAAAGCGGGAGATCGGTTTCATGCGTTATAACATAACATTTACATTCTTTTGCAGGATTTTTCACGTGCGCGAATACTGCGGCACGCCGCGCCCCAGAAGCTTTTCATGATGGCAGCAGGTAACCTGCGCTCACTTCTGGCAGCTGTGGGATGAGCATGAAAGGGCGATCGTTGATCGCAGCATTGGCAGCTACAGGCTGGTTCGCGCTGGCGTTGCAGCTGTACCTGGTGCTGGCGGTGCGCTACCAGGTGCAGGCAAGCCTGCTGGGCGGGGTGGTGAATTTCTTCAGCTATTTCACGGTGCTTTCCAACACGTTTGCCGCCGCAGCCTTGACCGCAGCCGCAAGCCCGCCGGCGACCGCCACCGCGCGGTTCTTTCAGCGGCCGGCGGTGGTCGGTGGCATTACCTGCAGCCTGCTGCTGGTGGGCATTGCCTACAGCCTATTGCTGCGCAGCCTGTGGCAGCCGCAAGGTTGGCAGTGGCTGGCCAACGAGTTGCTGCACGATGTGATGCCGCTGGTGTGCCTGGCGTTCTGGTGGTGGCGAGTGCCGCGTGGGCACTTGCGCGCGTGGCACCTGCCGCTGTGGGCGCTGTACCCGGCGGCGTATTTCGCCTTCACGTTGCTGCGCGGCAGCGTAATCGGCACCTGGCCGTATCCCTTCGTTGACGTCAGCGCGCTCGGTTACCCGCGCGTGCTGGCAAACGCGCTGATGATCCTGGCGGGCTTTCTGGCCATCGGTGCCGCGCTCTGGGCGGTGGACCGTCACTCGTCCTCGGGCGTGCCTTCAGCGCGCCAATAGCCGGCGGCCTTCACGTTCGCTTCGGGCACGCCGTGGTGGCCCAGCAACAACGCCTTCAGCTGGCGTGAAAGGCCCTTTTCCGTAGCCACCCAAGCCCACAGCTCGCCCGCCGGCAGTTGCAGTTCGCGCACCACCTGCAACAGGTCTGCCTCGTGGCGCTGCGCCCACACCACCTGCAAGCTCGCTGCGCTGCGCAGCGGCTGGCGTTCGGCGTCGTCCTCCACTTGCACCACCACCAAGGCTTCGCGATCGGGCCGGCAATGCCTCCAGGCGCCGGGCGATGGCGGGCAGCGCGGTTTCATCGCCGATCAGCAGGTAGCTGTCGAAGATGTCCGGCACGATCAACGAGCCGCGAGGGCCGGCGATATGCAGGTGATCGCCTGGTTGGGCATGTTCGGCCCAGGTCGAGGCGGGGCCGTCGCCGTGTATCACGAAGTCGATGTCCAGCTCGCTGCGTTCCAGGTCGATACGCCGAGGTGTGTAATCGCGCATGGCCGGCTTGTTCGCGCCGCCGTCGCTGCCCGCCAGCAGTTGAGCCAGGGCCGCTTCTTCAGCCGCATCGCGGGCGAAGAACAGTTTGATGTGATCATCGGCGCCGGGGCTGTAGAAGCCGGCCAGTTGTTCGCCGCCCAGGGTGATGCGGCGCATGCGTGGGGTCAGTTCGGTCACCCGGAGTACTTCGAGGCGGCGGCGTTTGATTTCGTGCATTACGCGGTGAATGGCTTGGGTCACAGGTTCATTCCTCCAGAGCGGGGCCGCCGGCGACGGCGCGGGCAGTGGCATTGAGCAGGTCGCGCACGCGCACGATCTCTTCGTGCGTCCAGCGCCCATGATGCAGTTGCAGCGCGTGGCGCAGGTTGTGCACCGCCTCATGGATCTCCTGCGGGCGATCGTGGCCGCGCAGGGCGTGGCGGCTCACGTCGATCCGCTCGCGGGCGCCTTGCAAGGCCACATGCTGGTCGGCGAGATCGGCACGGCCGACCTCTGTGAGCTGATAGCGCTTCTTCGCGCCATCGCTGCCGGAGGCGATCAGATCGCTTTCTTCGAGGAAGGTCAGGGTGGGGTAGATGACCCCGGGGCTCGGGCTGTAGCGCCCGTCGAACATCGCTTCGATCCTGCGGATCAGGTCGTAGCCATGGCAGGGCTCGGCACTGAGCAAGTCAAGCAGCAGCACTTTCAGGTCGCCGGGGGCGAAAACGCGGTGGCCGCGGCCGCCACGTTCGCGGCCGGGTGGATGATGATGGTCTCTCATCGGAGGTCTTCTCTCTGGGGCATTTGAGATACACCTTCAAGATGCTATCGAATATTCGGCAAGCCCGCTTGTCGGGCGCCGGCAGGCGCAGCGCAGCCCTTGGCGTTCAGCCAGGGTTGCAGGATCGGCGCCATGCCCTTGAGCACCTGCACCGGCAGCGCCGAAGTGAAGCGGAAGTTCGCCGAGGCCTTGCCCGGCACGAACGCGGTGAGGGTGCCGAAGTAGCGGTCGCCCAGATAGAACACGAAGGTGCCGGTGCGGTTGACCGCCCGCGAGCCAACCAGCCTGCCACCGCTGCCGAAGCTTTCGATACGGTTGTCGCCGGTGCCGGTCTTGCCGCCCATGGTCATCGGCGAGCCATCGGCCTGGGTGAACACGTTGGCCACCCGCCGCGCGGTACCGTCTGCCACTACCGCGCCCAGCGCATTACGCAGCGCTTGCGCCACCTCCACAGGCATCACCCGCTCACCGCGGCCGCTGTCGGCCTGGGCCACCACTTCGTAAGGCGTGCCCTGGGCGAAATGCAGTTGGTCGATGCGCACCGTGGGCAAACGCACGCCGTCGTTGAGCAGGATGCCGATCAGCTCTGCCAGTGCTGCCGGGCGATCACCGGAGCTGCCGATGGCGGTGGCCAGCGACGGCACCAGATGGTCGAACGGGTAGCCCAGCTGCTGCCAGCGCTGGTGGATGTCGGTGAAGGCCTCGATCTCGAGCATGGTGCGGATGCGGCTGTCGCGGGCACTGCGGTGCTTGCTGTTGAACAGCCATCCATACACCTCCTGGCGCTCCTGTTCACTGGCGCCGATGGCCTGCCCGAGGCTGGCGTCGGGGTGCTGGAGCAGGTAGCCGAGCAGCCACAGGTCCAGCGGATGCACACGGGCGATGTAGCCCTGGTCGGGCAAGTTGTAGGCGCCCGGGCCGTATTGCTCGTACATCTGCTCCAGGCGCTTGTCTGCCAGGGCATTGCCCTGCCAATGCTGGCGGACGAAGGCATCGAACTGCGCCCGGAGTGCCTGCGGGAACAGATAGCGATACACCGCCGCCAGCCGCACCGGCGTCGGGTTGAGGCTGTCGAGGAAGGTCTCCAGGCGCTGGTCGCTGGGCTTGCCGTCGTATTTGCGCCAGAACCTGCGCAGGTACTCGGTGCCCTCGCGGTCGGCGAAGCGCGCCAGGTACTCCTGCCGCCGTGGGTCGTTGTCGTCCTTGAGCAGCGCGGCGCGGTCGCCCGGCGCCTGGTAGGTGGTGTAGCGCACGATGTCGCGCATCAGGCGAATGAACGGCAGGTTGATCGACTCGCGCAGCGCATCCTTGAGGGTCGGCGTGCGGTTGTTGTCCTGGCGGCGGAAATTGCCGAACACATGGATGCCACCGCCAGTGAAGAAACGCTCGCCGGGGTTGGCCGAGTAGGTGCGCTCCAGCGCCGCGTCGACCATCGGTGCCAGTGCAGCGCCCGGGTTACGTGCCAGGTAGTCGAGGGCCCAGTGGCTGAGCCTGTCTTGCGGGTCGATGCCTTGATCGATGCGGCGCAGTTCGGCAGGTGTTTTGCCGCTGTAGCGCTGGTGCAGCTCGTCGATGATCTGCAGGTAGCTGGCCATCACCCGCAGCTTGGCGGTGGAGCCCAGCTCCAGCTTGCTGCCTTCGTTGATGTCGAAGGGCTGGTCGGTGCTGTCGGTCTGCACTCTCACGCGGGCAGCGCCGCCGCTGTTTTCGAAGAGGGTGAAGCTGTACTTCACCTCGCCGGTGCTGGCCGGGGTCAGCAGGCTGTCGCCGATCAGCCCGGTCTGTTGAGCAAAGGCAGGGTCGGCCAGTTGTTTGAGGTACTGGGTGGCCTGGTTTTGCAGGCCGTTGTCCAGCGTGGTGGTCGCGCTGAGGTCGAGCCGGTCGAGGTCGTACAGCGAGGTGCCGAGCAAGCCGGCCAGGCGCCCGCGCGTGACGATGCCGCCCTTGTCGCGGGCGTAGGGCTCCCAGGTGGGCTCCTTGGCCCAGTCGCGCCAGCGCAGCCGGCTCTGCAGTGCATCGTCGGCCTGCGCCTGGCTGATCACCCCGTGGCCGGCGAGCAGGCGGATGTGCGAGTCGGTGAGCCGATCAAGCTCCTCATGGCCGCGGCTCAGGAAGTGCGACGGCCGCCGCTGCGCGATCATCAGCGACAGCACCTGGCGCAGCGCCAGGCCGCGAGCGGCGAGGGTGCGGGCGTCATCGCCGGTGCTGGCCAGGATGCGATTGGCCTGGTCGAAATCGGCGCCGTACCACACGCGCAGGCCCTCGGCCAGGCCGTGGACCTCACCGTGGCCCGGCACGGCCGACAGCGGCACGCTGTTGAGGTAGTCGCGCAGGATGTTCTGCCGGGCTTGCAGGGTTTGCTCGCCGCCCTGGTAGGCGCGCACGCTGGCGGAGAACATCTGCCGCAGCTTTTCAGGGCCCGAATCGGTGAGCCCGCCTGCCGAATGGCGATACTTCTCCAGCTGTGTGGCCAAGGTGCTGCCGCCAGCCGACTGGCCGGGCAGGCCCGCAAGCCTGGCCACCTGCGACCAGGCCGCCTTGGCGAAACGCGGCCAGTCGACGGCAGGGTTAAGGGTGGGCTGCTGGGCGTCGAGCAGGTGGCGGTCTTCGATGAACAAGAGGCTGGCCACCACCATCGGCGGGATGTCCTCGAAGCGCTTGTACAACTGCAGGGGGTACTGGAAGTCGTAGACGGTAGCGGCGCGGCAGTCGCTGATGTGCAAGCCGGCCTGGGGCTTTTCGGCATAGGGCACGAACAGGTCGCGCTCGGCGTAGCGCTTGAGTTCCGGTGAAAAGCGCGCCTGTTCGGTTACCAGAAAGTGGTGCGAGCGCAGGCGGGCGAGGTAGTCCCCCAGGTGGCTGTAGCCCAGCCGCTCGTCGAAGGGGCCACCGCCGGGGTAGACCATCGCCTCGCTCGGGCCTGGCTCGACTGCCCAGGTGAGTTGGGTGGCAAAGCCTGCGAGCGCTTTGGCCTGCCAGCGCGAGGTACGCATTTCTTCACGAGCGGCGTAGCCTGCAGCCAGCACGCCGAGCACCAGGGCCAGGCCCAATAGCCTCCAGCGATGCCGCCTGCGGCGAGGGCGGGGCGGCGATGGCTCTGCCTGCGCAGTGTGTCGCGCTTGGGCAGGTTTACCTGGCGGGGTGTTCCACAGTACGCCCATGATCACTCCAACAGCGGTGTCATGGGTTAGAGCTTAGGCCAGGTTCAGGATGCCGCCTGGCCTGCCGAGCGGTCTGGAAGTGCGACCGCCGGCTGTTTCATAGGCATTGCGCGGTCGCGGCGCGGTTCGCCGCCCCGGCCACGCCAGGCGAATGCCAGCACCATCAGCAGCCCCAGCGCAGCCATGCCCGCACCCGCCAACGACACCGCCGGATAACCCAGCCCTGCGTCGATCACCCAGCCACCCAAGGCTGCGCCGATCGCATTGCCGAAGTTGAAGGCGCCGATGTTGACGGCCGAGGCCAGGTTCGGTGCGTCGTGCGCTGCCTCCATCACCCGCATCTGCAACGGCGGCACCAGCGCGAAGCTGGCCACGCCCCAGGCCAGGATGGCGAACGCCGCTGGCAGCGGCCAGCGCATCAGCACGGTGAAGGCCAGCAACGTCACGATCAGCGCGCCCAACGAGGCGATCAGCGTACGGTCCACTGAACGGTCGGCCGCCTTGCCACCCCAGACATTACCCAGCGTCAGCCCCACACCGAACAGCACCAGCATCGCAGTCACGAAGGCCGTGGAGGCGTGGGTTTCACCGCGCAGGATCGGCGCGATGTAGGTGAACACGGTGAACATCGCGCTTGAGCCTACAACCGTCAGTGCCAGTGCGGCCAGCACCGGGCCGCGGCGAGTACGCGGATCTCGGCGAGCACGCCGTCGCTTTTGGGCAACGGCACTTGCGGCAGCGCCAGCCACAAGGCGGTGATCGCGACCGCGCCCAGCCCGGCGATGCCCCAGAACGCCGCGCGCCAGCCGAACAGCTCGCCAAACCAGGTGGCCAACGGCACGCCGCCGATGGTGGCGATGGTCAGCCCCATGAACATCGCCGCCACCGCGCCTGCGCGCTTCTCCGGTGCCACCACGTTGGCCGCCACCACCGAGCCCACGCCGAAGAACGCGCCGTGGTTGAGCGAGGTGACCACCGTGCCAGCAGCAGGCTCTGGTAATCGGTGGCCAGGGCGGCCAGCAGGTTGCCCAGGGTGAAGATCGCCATCAGCCCGATCAGCGAATAGCGCCGCGGCACCCGGGTGGTCGCCAGGGTCATCAAGGGCGCGCCGATCGGCACACCCAAGGCGTAGGCGCTGATCAACAGCCCGGCGCTGGGAATCGACACGCCCAGGTCGGCAGCGATGCCGGGGAGCATGCCCATCGGGGCGAATTCGGTGACGCCGATGCCGAAGGCGCCGATGGCCAAGGCCACCAGTGGAGGATTGATACGCATGGGAAAAAGCTCCTTATCTGTGCGCAAAAGGTTACGATCGCACTGGCGAGGGCGGTAGCCCGAGATCTGGCAAGCACCTTTGCGTTGGAGGCATAGATGGACGTGGCTGGGCGGTCGGGTGAGATGGAGGTGTTCGTGTGCGTGGTGGAGCAAGGCAGCCTGTCGGCCGCCGCTCGCACGTTGGGCCTGACGCCCTCGGCAGTCAGCCGGGTGATCAGCCGCTGCGAGCAACGCATGGGCACGCGCCTGCTGCTGCGCACTACTCGTGCGCTTACGCTCACCAGCGAGGGCCAGACCTACCTGCGCGGCGCACGGCGCATCCTCGCGGACCTGGCCGAGGTGGAGCAGGCCATCGCCGACAAAGGCGTCCCCAGTGGCCGCTTGCGTGTCAGCGCGTCACTTGCCCACGGCCGTATCACACTGCTGCCGCTGGTGGCGGCGTTCAGCGAGCGCTACCCGCACGTGCGGGTCGATGTGACCCTGAGCGATGAGGTGGTGGACATTCTCGCCGGCCAGGCCGACGTGGCGGTGCGCTTCGGCGACTTGCCCGACAGCCCGCTGACTGCGCGCTGTGTGGGTGAAACCGGGCAAGTTGTGGTGGCCGCGCCTGCCTATCTCGCCCGGCATGGCACGCCGCAGGTGCCCGAAGACCTCGCCCGCCATAACTGCCTGCGTTTCAACTTCCGCCGTGCCAACCCCGACTGGCCCTTTCTTCGTGGGGGTGAAGTGGTGTCATTGAAGGTCAACGGCAGCATCGAGTGCAGCAACGGCGAGGCGCTGGCTCACCTTGCGCGCATGGGGGCCGGCATCGCGCGGGTCAGGGGCGTTTTCGGTGGTGGAGGAGATTGAGCGGGGGGAGTTGGTGGCGCTGCTGGAGGCCTATAACCCCGGGGACCGGGAGCCGATCAACGTGGTGTTCGTCGGCGGTGCGGCGATGCCGGCGCGGGTGCGGGTGTTCGTGGACTTTCTCGTCGAGCATTTGAGTTGCTCGTCGCCCATTGCACGTCGCCCGGCAAGCCGGCCTCCCACTAAGTAAAAAAATATCTCACTTGATGAGAGGCGCAGATCAAACCGTGGGAGGGCGGCTAGCCGCGCGACGTATCAGTGGGAGGGTGTCGCCCGGCAAGCCGGCCTCCCACCGAGTAAAAACACATCTCATTCGATGAGAGGCGCAGATCAACTCGTGGGAGGGCAGCTTGCTGCGCGACGCATTAGCCTCAGATCACCCGATAGCAAGGCTCATAAGCCGCCCCACCCGGCAGTTTCATCCGGTGCTGCTCCACGAACGCCTGCAGCAGCTTGTCCAGCGGCTCCATGATCTCGCGGTCGCCATGGATCTCATACGGCCCGTGCTCCTCGATCATGCGGATACCCTTGTCCTTCACGTTGCCGGCAACGATCCCGGAAAACGCCCGGCGCAGGTTGGCGGCCAGTTCGTGCGGAGGCAAGCCCCTGTGCAGCGCCAGCGCCTTCATGTTCGCGTGGGTCGGGTCGAACGGGTGCTGGAAAGGCCCGTCGATCTTCAACAGCCAGTTGAAGTGGAACGCATCGGCCTTCTCGCGGCGGTACCGCTTGACCGCTTGCAGCCCTTCGGCCATCTGCCGCGCCACGTCGGAAGGGTTGTCGATGATGATCTGGTAATGCTTGCGCGCAGCTTCCCCCAGCGTCGCAACCACAAACGCATCGAGCTGCTCCAGGTAGGCCGCAGCACTGGCCGGGCCGGTGAGGATCACCGGCAACGGCAGCTCGTGGTTCTCCGGGTGCATCAGGATGCCCAGCAGGTAGAGGAACTCCTCGGCCGTGCCGGCGCCGCCCGGGAAGATGATGATGCCGTGGCCCACCCGCACGAAGGCTTCCAGGCGCTTTTCGATGTCCGGCAGGATCACCAGCTCGTTGACGATCGGGTTCGGCGCTTCGGCGGCGATGATGCCCGGCTCGGTCAGGCCCAGGTAGCGCCCGCCGTTGCTGCGCTGCTTGGCGTGGGCGATGGTCGCGCCCTTCATCGGGCCCTTCATTACGCCCGGGCCGCAGCCGGTGCAGATGTCCAGCTTGCGCAGGCCCAGCTCGTGGCCGACCTTCTTGGTGTACTTGTATTCCTCGGTGTTGATCGAGTGGCCGCCCCAGCACACCACGATTTTCGGCTCCACGCCGGCGCGCAGAGTGCGCGCGTTGCGCAGCAGGTGGAAGACGTAGTCGGTGATGCCGCTGGAAGTTTCCAGGTCGAAGGCGGTATTGCCCAGCTCGTTTTCGGTGTAAACGATGTCGCGCAGGGCGCTGAAGAGCATTTCGCGGGTGGAGGCGATCATTTCGCCGTCGACGAAAGCGTCGGCCGGAGCGTTGAGCAGCTCCAGGCGCACGCCGCGGTCTTGCTGGTGAATGCGCACTTCGAAGTCACGGTACGCATCCAGAATGGTCTTGGCGTTATCGACATGGGCGCCGGTGTTGAGAATGGCCAGGGCGCACTGGCGGAACAGTTGATACATGCGGCCGGAACCGGCTTCGCTCAGTTGCTGCACTTCACGGTGCGAAAGCACCTCCAGGCTGCCCTTGGGGCTGACCTGTGCATTGATCACATTGCGTTCAGACATGCTCGAATCCTTGTCAGCGGGCAGCCGCAGGCTACGGCGGCCCAACGGCGCCGGCCAGTCGCTGGCGCCTGTGGCTATTCTTGGCGCGGTTGCGCAGTGAATGCAAATGAGCCGATCAGGCCAGAGGAAGGCCAGGCGGCAGGGTGGCTGTAATAGGCGGTGGAAATATCGCGCAGCAGCCGCACGGCGAAGAACCGCTGGCAGCTCAAACCCTGCCAGGCCGCATGGTTGAGCTGGCCCTGGCGCATGGCGCCGAGCAGCGCGTCCTGCTCACCACCGCGCAGGTCGCTGAAGCTGCGTCCGTGGCGGGCCTGCGCCTCGGCTTCGATCGCCGCCAGGGCTGTACGCCAGCAGTCTCGCGGCGTGCCGAGTTCGGCGTCGGCGGTGTCCAGCCCCGCGAAGCAGCGCGCATCCAGCAATGCCGCCAAGGGCACGGCCTGGCGAGAAGAGGGTTGGGGTAATACACGATTGCACAAGGCTTCGAGGGTGCGGTGCTGGCGCTCGTCGAAGAACCGCGGCCCACGGCACAGCGTGGCCGAAGGCTCGAGCAAGGGGACCGGGGGCGGAGGGCCAGGCTCGACGAAGTGCAAAGCGTGTTCGGCGGCCATGGAAAACCTCGAGCTGCATGGCGTTAAGGGACTGTTTCACTAGACCCCGCCTGCAGCTCATAGGTTTCTTGATGAGGCAGAGATTTTCAGGGCATCGGCACATAACGTACCGAGGCCCCGAACCGGAACGATCAAGCAACGATCCTCAGGCAGCGGCCGGGGCCATCTGCGGCTCGGGTTGTGCAGGCTCCACCACCTGGCGCGCCAGGATCAGGATCAGCGCAGCGGCGCACAGGTCGAGCACGGTCAGCGCGACGAACAGCGGGCTGTAGCCCACCTGGGTCACCAGTACGCCCAGCACCATGGTGAACAGCGCTGCGCCCAGAAAGCCACACATGCCGCCCAGGCCCGTGGCGGTCGCCACTTCGTTCTTGCCGAAGGAGTCAGAGGTGATCGAGTACAGCGCGCCCGAGAGCATCTGGTGCGCAAAGCCGCCCACGCAGAGCAGTGCGATGGCGGTGTAGGCACTGCTCGCCAGGCCAATGCAGCCGGGGCCGATCATGCACAGGCAGCCGCTGAGCATCACCAGCTTGCGCGAAGTGAACAGCGACACCTTGAAGTACTTGTGAAACAGCGGCGACAGGTAGCCGCCCAGCACGCAACCCAGGTCTGCGGCCAGGAACGGCAGCCAGGCGAACATCGCCACTTCCTTGATGTTCATGTGCCGCTCGGTCATCAGGTACAGCGGGATCCAGGCGTTGAAGGTCTGCCAGGCCGGCTCGGACATGAACCGCGCCAGGGCGATGGCGTAGAAGTTGCGCCGGCCGAACACCTTGCGCCATTGCGCGCGGGCGGGTTTGGCGTCCTTGAGGTGGGCCTCCTGGCCGGCGAGGATGTAATCGCGTTCCTCATCGGACAACCGCGTCTGTTGCCGCGGGTGCTTGTACAACCACATCCACAGCGCGCTCCACACCAGGCCCATCGCGCCCACCAGGATGAACGCCAGTTGCCAGCCGCTGTTGAGAATGGCCCACACCACCAGCGGCGGGGCGATCAGCGCGCCCAGCGACGAGCCGACGTTGAACCAGCCCAGTGCCACCGAGCGCTCGCGCGCCGGGAACCACTCGGTGGTGGCCTTGACCCCGGCCGGAAAGCCCGCTGCCTCGGTGATCCCCAGCAGGCCGCGCACGAAGGCAAGGCTCTGCCAGCCGGTTGCCAGGGCGGCCATGGCGCAGACCACCGACCAGGCCACGGCGAAACAGGCAAAGCCCATCTTGGTGCCGATAGCGTCGACGATGTAGCCGGCTACTGGCTGCATGAAGGCATAGCCCATCTGCCACGCCACCACGATGTGGGCGTATTGCTCGGTAGAAATGCTCAGTTCCGACATCATGGTCGGGGCGGCGACGGAGAGGGTGTTGCGGGCCAGATAGTTGATGACCAGGCCGGCGATCATCAACCCGACCATCCACCAGCGGATGCCTTTGATCTTCATGGGTGCGTGCTCGATTTGTTTTTATTGGAAGCGAAATTGTGACGAAGTATGTCGTCATATCACTTGGCTTTTATAGCGAGCAGGCAGGGGTGTGTCAATCGAGCAGACGTTAAAAACCCCCGAAAACAGAGGCCTTCAGGGGTCCAGGATCCTATCGTTTGGATGATTGCGTTATCACAATGGTCGGACTTTAACGCTCGACCTGTCGGACAACACTCGCATCACTCGCCGCCAGGCATGCGCCGCGCGAAGATGAACAGACCAAGGCCCACCAGCGCGGTGGCGGCGCCGATGAAGCCGGTGCTGGTCCAGCCCAGGCCGGCCGTGATCGCCATGCCGCCCAGCCAGGGCCCCAACGCGTTGGCGAGGTTGAAGGCTGCATGGTTCGAGGCCGCAGCAAGGCTGGGCGCATTGGCAGCGATGTCCATCAGGCGAATCTGCAACGGCGCGGCCAGCGACACCATGGTGCCCACCAGGCCGATGCCGACCAGCACGCCCCACAGTGAGCCGGCCACCAGCGGGAACAGCAGCAACACCACCATCGCCCACACCAGCAACACGCCCACCGCGCGAAAGCCCAGGCGGTCGAACAGCTTGCCGCCGGCGATGTTGCCAAGGATGCCGCCTACACCGAAGGCGGCCAGGCCGAAGGGGATCCACTGCGGCGTCACGCGGGTGACTTCAAGCATGGTCGGCGCCAGGTAGCTGAACACACAGAACATCCCGGCAAAGCCGATGGCGCCGATCAGCAGCGCCATCCATACCTGCGGCTGGCTGAAGGCCTGCAACTCCTTGCGCGGGTCACTGCGCGGCTCATCTGCCGGGCTCGGCACCCATTGGCTCACCAGGCCGATGGTCACCAGCGCGATGCCGCCCACCAGCACGAAGGCCGATTGCCAGCCGGCCAACTGGCCGAGGAAGGTGGCGATGGGGTTGCCCAGCAGCATTGCCAGGGTGAGGCCTGACATCACCCGCGCCACCGCGCCCGCGCGTTTGCCTGCCGGCACCATGCTCGACGCCACCACCGCAGCGATGCCGAAATAGGCGCCATGGGGGAGGCCGGCAATGAAGCGGCAGGCGATCAGGGACGCGAACGTGGGCGCAGAGGCGGTCGCCAGGTTGCCCAAGGCGTACAGCAGCATCAGCCACAACAGCATGTGCTTGCGCTTGAGCCGCGCACCCAGGATCGCCAGCAGCGGTGCACCCACCATCACGCCCAGCGCATAAGCACTGATGGCATGGCCGACCTGCGGCTCGGAGAGGTTCAGGTTGTGGGCGATGTCCGGCATCAGGCCCATGATCGAAAACTCGCCCGTGCCGATGGCGAAACTGCCCACGGCCATGGCGGCTTCCATTTTCAGGGCGCTGCGGGCAGGCAATGCGGGTGCGTGTGTGGGCTGGGCAGTCATGGAAGGCTCCGGGGAAAAGGGGCGGGGATGCTGACACCGAAGCGTCTAGAACCGCCCCCCGCCGCTCAAGTTCCCCAGCCTTGCAAGGTGCCCAGCAGCAACCAGGTATTGAGCCCCAGAATCACAGCGGCGATAACCCAGGCCAGCGTTTTCATCACGGGCCCCACCACCAGCGGGCCCATCAGCTTGCGATCGCCGACGAACCACACCAGCGGGAACACCGCCAGCGGTAACTGCATCGACAGCACCACCTGGCTGAACACCAGCAGCTCGGTGGTGCCTCGCTCGCCGTAGATCGCGGTAATCACCACCACCGGAATCACCGCCAGGCAGCGGGTGATCAGGCGCCGCAGCCAGTGCGGCAGGCGCAGGCGCAAAAAGCCTTCCATCACGATCTGCCCGGCCAGCGTGGCGGTGACCGTCGAGTTGATCCCCGAGGCCAGCAGCGCCACCGCAAACAGCACCGACGCGATGCCGACGCCGAGCATGGGCGAAAGCAACTCGTGAGCCTGCTCGATGCTCTCGACCTCAGTGCGCCCGCCGGCATGGAACACACTGGCTGCGGTGATCAGGATGGCGGCGTTAACGAACAAGGCCAGGGTCAGTGCCAGGGTGCTGTCGGTCACCGCCCAGCGCAGCCCCTCGCGGCGGCCGGTGTCGGTGCGTGGGTAAGCGCGGGTTTGCACGATGGAGGAGTGCAGGTAGAGGTTGTGCGGCATCACCGTCGCCCCGAGGATGCCGATGGCCAGGTACAACGCGGTGGGGTCGGTGACCACCTGAGCGCGCGGAATGAACCCGGCCAGCACCTGCGCGATCGGCGGATGGGTGAGCACCATCTGCACCACGAAACACAGGAAGATCAGCCCCAGCAGGCTGGCGACGAAGGCTTCCAGCGCACGGAAACCCTTGCGCATCAGCAGCAGGATCAAGAACACATCCAGCGCGCAGAGCACCGCGCCCCACAATAGCGGGATGCCGAACAGCAGCTTCAGGGCGATGGCGGTGCCGATCACCTCGGCCAGGTCGCAGGCGATGATCGCGATCTCGCACGCCAGCCACAGCAGCAGGTTCACCGGCATCGGGCAGCGTTCGCGGCAGGCCTGGGCGAGGTCGAGCCCGCTGGCGATGCCCAGCCGCGCCGAAAGCGCCTGCAGCACCACCGCCATCAGGCTCGACAGCAGGATCACCGACAGCAGCAGGTAGCCCAGGCGCGAGCCACCGGCAAGGTCCGTGGCCCAGTTGCCTGGGTCCATGTAGCCGACCGCGACCATGTAGCCGGGCCCGGTGAAGGCCAGCAGCCGGCGCAGCCAGCCGGCCCCGGCGGGCAGTTGCACGCTGGCGTTGAGGGCGCCGAGGCTTGCCTGCGCGCCACCGGCGTGGCGGCTCAGCAGGGCCGGCTCGCCGCCGTCGGCCTGGCGTTGAAGGTTGGGTTCTGCCACGAAGAAATGCTCGGGATGAAAGAGGGCGCGTGTTGTTTCAGAGCCGCGCCACTGCGTGAGTGTTCCCGAACGTTAACACTCCGCCCCGGGCGGATGGCCGAAATAAGCTTTATAGGCGTGATTGAAATTGGCAGGGTTCGCGTAGCCGAGGCGGTAGGCGATCTGCGCCACCTGCCATTTGCGCTGGCGCAGCAGCGTGCGCGCCAGTTCCATTCGCTGCTGGCGCACGTACTGAAGCATCGATTGGCCGAACACCTGCTGGAACGCGCGGCGCAAGGTGGTTTCGCCTACCCGCAGCTGGCGGGCCAGCGCCTGGCTGCCGGGCGGCTCGGCCAGGTTGGCATCCAGCTGCCGGCGCGCTTCATGAGCGAGGTCCAGTTGCCCGCGTGCCACGCGCGGCGCTGCCGCTGGCCCGCCGCGCAGGTTGGCGGCCAGCTCCACCAGCAGCGCCAGGCTCAGGCTTTCCTGGTGCAGGCGCTCGAGCGCGCCCTGGTAGGGCGACTGGTACAAGCGTTCGAGCAACGTACCCAGGGCACGGCCGCGGCGCAGCTCGCTGAAGTGGATGCCGTCATCGAGCAGGGCCAGCAGCGGTTGCAGGGTGGGGTCTTCCTCGGCCAGCTCGCGCAGGTACTGCCCGTCGATGCGCAGCCCGGCCATGCGCGCATGGCTGCCCGCGGGCAGTTGGTCCACCGCCTCCATGCTTTCGCTCAGGCCCAGAACATGCGGGGTGCCGGGGGTGTAGTGATTGAGCCGGCCGTCGACCTTGTGCAGCCACTGCCCGCCCAGCACCTGCACGATGCACAGGCTGCCCGGCAGCACCTTGTGGATGCGCAGCGGCTCGGGAAATTGCAGGTCGCAGTCGAAATACTGCATCTGCGGCCGCACGGTGCGTGCGCGGTAGTGGCCGATGGCACTGCCCAGCACCTGCCGGGCGCTGGTGTCGAGCACACCTGCCTGGGCCAGCACGCCAGGGCGGTCGAAGCTGAATTGGGTATCCAGGTAAGGGTTCCAGCTTTCCATCGGGGGACTGCGTCCTTGGGGGAGCTGTGGCACGGACGTGCAGGTTAGCGTCATTCTCTTTGGATCGCTCGCTTTTTGTGATTGCCGCGGCCTTTGTTGTGGCTGGCGGCCGCTTTGCTTGGCAAGCCGGCCAAGGCTGATTCGATGAACCCCCCTGCCAGATCAAGAGTCGAGTTTTCCCATGCTGAACGTGCGTAACTGGGCCGCTGTATTGGGCATGGCCCTGGCCATGCTGGCGTTGAACGCGGCTGCCGAAGAACGGCCCGAGGTGGCCGACAAAGTGGTCGCCTACGACGGCGAGCAAGGCGTGAAGGTCTGGACCTTGCGCATCGGTGCGCGCAGTGAGAACCAGGCGCTGGTGCAACTCGAAGACGTCGACCACGACTGGAACCTGCGCATCCAGAAGATGGCCGTGGAAAAGACCGCCAAGGACACCCGCTATTCCACCACCGTCGACGGCCAGAAGTACGTGGTGCTGATCGTGCAGGATGGCTGGGGCGAGCTGTATCTGCCGGGCGAGGCCAAGCCGATTCAGGTCGGTTATTCGCCGGCGCTGTCCAGCCAGGGCAACGCCCAGGCGTTCCTGACCGATTACCTCAAGGCGCAGTGACCGGTGCTGCGGCTCAAGGGCCTGGCCCCGGTGCAGTGGCTGCTGTCGCTGCCGCTGCTGTTGATGGGCTGGGCGAGCCTGCAAGGCTGGCGCGCCGAGCGGCCGCTGTTGGTGGCCTTGGCCGGACTGGCCTGTGGGCTGGCTGGCGTGGCACTGGTGGCAGGCCCCGCCACTTGGCTGAAGCTGCGCCTTGATGCCAGGCGCGTGCGTACTGGCGGTGACGATCTGTGCGGGCAGTTGCAGCACAGTTGGCACACGTTGGGCCGTTGCCTGCGCGGTTGGGCCGGGCTGATGCTGGTATCGCTGGTGCTTTTGTTGCTCTATCAACTGAGTTGGTGCTGGATTCATCGCCACGACGGCGGCTGGCCAGCGCTGGTGTTCTGCCTGCCACTGCTGTCGATGCTCGTCGCAGGCGCTGGCCTGATGAAGCGGCTCGGCCAGCGCTGGCGCACGCTGGAGGCGCCGGGTACCGCCTTGCTCGGTGTGCCCCTGAGCCGCGCCAGTGCACCGGCTGTGTGGGCCTGGGTCGAGCGCCTGGCCGCGCGAAGTGGCGCGCCGGTGCCCGATCACTTGGTCGCCGGGGTCGATCAATGCTTTTTCGTCACCTGCGTGCAGGTGACCCTGGAGCCGTCCGGGCACCTGCTGCAGGGCCGTACGTTGTATCTGCCGCTGACTTTTCTCTCAGCGCTTAGCCAGGAAGAAGCCGCCGCCATCATCGGCCATGAGCTAGGCCACTTCAGCCGCCGCGACAGCGAACGCGGCAGTGAGGCCGGTGCCCGCCTGAGCCAGATGAGCGCGCATTACCAGGCGCTCGCCCGCGAAGGCGAACCGGCAGGCTGGTTCGAGCGGCCGGTGCTGTGGATGGCCGGGAGTTTCCTGCATCATTTTCACCTCGCTGCCCAGCATTGCCGCCGCGAGCAGGAATTGCTCGCCGACCGGGCTGGCGCGGCGATGGCGGGCGAGGCGATGTTCGGCCAGGCGCTGTTGCGGGTGATCGTGCTGGGCGAGCGTATCGACGTGCTGCTGGGCACACCTGGGCGAGAGGACCTGATGCAGGCCCTGACCGAAGACCTGCGGCGCACGCCGCTGAGTTTCAACCATCAGGTACTGGGACGCACAGTGGCCCATCCCTTCGACACCCACCCGCCGACGCGTGATCGCCTGCGCCAACTGGGCGTAACCCTGGACGCCGAGCTGCTGGCCCAGGCCACCCGTGCGCCCACCGACCGCGACCGCACCTGGTTCGGTGAACTGGTCGGCGCACGTGAGCATGAACAAAGGTTGTAGCATGGCGCCGCTGGCGTTCATGCCCTCGTCAACGCTGACTGAATCAGGATCCTCGACCATGCGTTATCTGTTATCGCTCGCAGCGTGCCTGGCCGGCATCGCCCACGCGGCACCCGGCCCGCTTCCCGTGGAAAAGACCTTCAAGGATTGGTACGTCGCCTGCGACAACACCCTGCGATGTACAGCGGTCGCCGTGCACGAAATGGAAGGCGGCGCCAACCTGCTGCTGCGGATCAGCCGCCAGGCACCTTTCGATGCCGCACCGACGGTGGATGCGCTCACCTGGACCAGCGCTGGCCCCCGGCCGCTGTCGCTCGACGGCAAACCGCTGGCCACCGCGCTGGCGCCGGTGAACGATGGCGAGGCGGCCGGCTGGCACGGCGAGGGCGATACGGCGAGTGCTTTCCTTGCGGCCTTGCGTAACGGCCGTGTGCTCAGCCAGCCCGGGCCGGACGGTGCGGCCAGTGCCTCACTCGATGGCCTGACCGCCAGCCTGCTGTTCATGGATGAGCAGCAGCGCGCGTTTGGGCACGCGTAGCGCGTTGATCCGGCCAGGGGACGGGGCTTCACTGACCGCACCGGCGCCACCTTTGCTGGCGCTGCAGCCGTTCGCACCGGTGCCGGCCTTGGCCGATGGCGAGGCCAAGCGGTTGGTCGAAACCGTGCGACAGGCCGCCGCTGACGATCTGAAGGGCGACACCGACACGGGCGAGCCCGCCGCCGAGCTGCAGGCCTGGGCACTCAACGCCAGCACCGCGCTGGTGATCGCTCGTTACGGCTGCGCAGCATACAACTGTGACCATCTCGTGTATCTGGTACCTCGCGCAGCGCCGCAACAGCTCCAGGCGCTGGACCTGCCGCCATTCCCGGCAGCCGAACCGATCACCAACACCGACGAGCAAAGCGCCTGGAGCTGGGGCGCGGTGAGCTACGACCCCGCCACCGGTGAACTGGAGGCTTTCAGCAAGGCGCGCGGGCTGGGTGATTGCGGCAGCATCGGGCGCTGGCGGTTCGACGGCGAGCGCTTCCAGCCGCTGTTCAGTGCCAGCATGGGCGAATGCGTGGGCTGTCCGTCGACACTGTGGCCGGTGTCGTACCGCGCCGATCCCGGGCTTTAGCGGCCCGCTGGCACAAACCCGCTATAGTTCGCTGCACCGCGCCGGGCAGGGCATCACGCCTGCCCGCGCTCCCGTGCAGGAGAACGACCATGCCCCACGAACAGCACGTCATCACCACCGCCAGCGGCCAGTGCCCGGTCCATGTGTTGACGCCCGAAGACGGATGCGGCGGCCCCGCCATCGTGTTCTACATGGACGCCGGTGGCATCCGCCCTGCGCTGATCGCCATGGCCAGCCGGCTGGCCCGCGCCGGCTACGTGGTGCTGTTGCCCGATCTGTTCTACCGCTACGGCAGCTACGGCCCGTTTGACCCGGTCGAAGTGTTCAAGGGGGACTGGCGGGCGGTGCTCGGGCCGCTGATGGGCACCACTGGGGTCGCCAGGTCGGCAGAGGATACCGATGCCTTTCTCGCCTATCTGGGCACCCGCTCGGATGTGCGCGGCAGCCAGGTCGGGGCGGTGGGGTTCTGCATGGGTGGGGGCATGGCCATTGCCGCTGCCGGCACCCGGCCCGATCGTTTCGCTGCGGTGGCGAGTTTTCACGGCGGCAACCTGGCCACCGACGCCCCGGACAGCCCGCACACCTATGCCGCCTCCCTCGACGCCGAGCTGTACATCGCCGCAGCCGAGCAGGATGGCAGCTACCCGCCGAGATGGCCGCCCGCCTGGAGCAGGCACTGGCTGCGGCCGGTGTGCGCCACAGCGCCGAAGCCTATGCCGCCGCGCATGGCTGGATGAATGTGGACTTCCCGGTGTACGACGAACAGGCCGCCGAGCTGGGCTGGCAGAAGATGCTCAGCTTCTTCGCGCGCACCCTCACCGCACCGGCCATGCAGGCGGGTTGAGCGGTTATCTGCCCATCCAGCCTGAATCGCCCTTGAACGAATTTTCAGGGGCGACTATTCACCACGGTCTTTTTCACGAAAAATTGCCGCGCCAGCGCCTAGATTCCGCCGCCATGACCCCGGCGCCCGTGAGCGCCACCCCGTTGGTTCGAAGAAGAAGCCAGACCGCCTATGTACAAACCCTCTGCCGTGCGGCCCGAAGCCGTGACCCTGGCCGCCAGCGCGCTGCTGTTGGCCCTGTTCAACGTGCCGCTGTGGCAGCGCCTGCTTGAAGTGACCCAGCAGAGCGGTGGCTGGGTGTTGCGGGCGGCCTTCATCGCCATGGTGGGGCTGGCCTTCAATCTGGTGCTGAGCCTGCTGGCCGGGCGCTGGACGCTCAAGCCGCTGCTGACGGTGCTGTTCATGGCCAGCGCCGGGGCGGCGTACTTCATGAACGAATACGGCGTGATGATCGACGCGGGCATGTTCCGCAACGTCGCCGAAACCGACGTGAGCGAGGTGGGCGGGCTGCTGTCGCTCAAGCTTCTGGGCTACCTGGCGCTGCTGGGCGTGCTGCCTTCGCTGGTGCTGTGGCTGTGGCCGGTGAGCTACCGGCGCTGGTCGCGGGCGCTGTTGAGCAAGTTTCTGGTGGCGGTGGGCAGCGCCTGCCTGATCAGCGTTCTGGCGCTGAGCAACTATCAGGGCCTGGCCTCGCTGTTTCGCAACCACCACGAACTGCGCCTGCTGGTGGTGCCCAGCAACCTGATCGGCGCCACGCTGGGCTACCTGGGTGAGCAGGTCGAAAGCGCCCGCCATCCGTTTCGCGCCATCGGCGAAGACGCCCACCTGGCGCCAGCCTGGCAACAGCACACGCGCAAGACACTCACCGTGCTGGTAGTGGGGGAGAGCGCCCGCGCCGAGAACTTCAGCCTGCTGGGTTACAGCCGCGACACCAACCCGAAACTGGCCGCCGAACAGGGCCTGATCGCCTTCCCCGATGTGCACTCCTGCGGCACCGAAACGGCAGTGTCGGTGCCGTGCATGTTCTCCAACCTCACCCGCAAGGACTATTCGGCAAGCGTGGCCGCCAACCAGGAAGGGCTGCTGGATGTGCTCAAGCACGCCGGGCTCGACGTGATCTGGCTGGACAACCAGTCTGGCTGCAAGGGCACCTGCTCACGGGTGAGCTACCGCAACCTGAGCAACGAAACCGACCCGGCGTATTGCGAAGGCGGCGAATGCCACGACGCGATCCTGCTGCGCGATTTGCCAGGGCTGCTCGACAACCTGACCCGCGACACCGTGCTGGTGCTGCACCAGATGGGCAGCCACGGCCCGGAGTACTACAAGCGCGTGCCGGCAGGCTTCGAGCCTTTCACCCCGGTGTGCCGGAGCAATGCCCTGAACAACTGCAGCCAGGCGCAGATCGTCAGCGCCTACGACAACACCCTGCGCTACACCGACCAGGTGCTGGCCAGCCTGATCGACACCCTGCGCGCGCGCCAGGGCAGCGTCGACAGCGCGATGCTTTACCTTTCGGACCACGGCGAATCATTGGGCGAGTACAACCTGTTCCTGCATGGCACGCCCTACATGCTGGCGCCTGAGCAGCAAAAGCACGTGCCGATGCTGGCGTGGTTTTCCGACGGCTACCAGCAGGCACTGAAGGTCGATACCGGCTGCCTGCAAGCCAGCCGTGAGCGCCCGCTCAGCCAGGACAACCTGTTTCACTCGATGCTTGGCCTGCTGCAGGTGCAAACCGGCGTCTATGACCCGGCCCTGGACCTGTTCGCCAGGTGCCGAGGCTGACCTGCAGCCAGGCGCCAAGCAAGATATACTGCGCGGCATTGCCTGAGGAGTGCCGCGTGCCAATCAACATCGAATGGGTCCTTGACGACGCAAGCCTCGCTGCCTGTTGCCAGCAATGGCGCACGCTTTCCTTTATCGCGGTCGACACCGAGTTCATGCGGGTCGACACCTTCTACCCGCAAGCCGGGCTGGTGCAGGTCAGCGATGGCCGCACGGCCTGGCTGGTCGACCCCCTCTGCATCGACCAGTGGGCGCCGCTCGCCGAAGTGCTCGAGGCGCCTTCGGTGCTCAAGGTACTGCACGCCTGTGGCGAAGACCTTGAAGTGCTGCTGCGCCTGACCGGCGCGTCACCCCTGCCGCTGTTCGACACGCAACTGGCCGCCGCCTACCTGAACCTGGGCTTTTCCATGGGCTATTCGCGCCTGGTGCGAGGAAGTGCTCGGGCTGGAGCTGCCAAAAGGCGAAACGCGCTCCGACTGGCTGCAGCGGCCGCTGGCCGACAACCAGGTGCGCTACGCCGCCGAAGACGCCCTGCACCTGGCCGAGCTCTACACGGCGCTCAAGCCGCGGTTGTCCGATGAAAAAACCGCCTGGGTGCTCGATGACGGCCAGGAGCTGGTTACCCAACTCACCCGCGAGACCGACCCTCGCGAGCTGTACCGCGACGCCAAGCTCGCCTGGAAGCTGGCCCCGGCGCAGTTGGCGGTGATGCGCGAGTTGCTGTGCCTGGCGCGAAGCCCAGGCGCGCCTGCGTGACGTGCCACGCAACCGCATCCTCAAGGAAAGCAGCCTGTGGCCGCTGGCGCGCTACCAGCCCGACAACCTCACCGCCATGGCCAAGATCGAGGACATGCACCCGCGCACCCTGCGCCAGGATGGCGAGGCGCTGATCGAACTGATCCGCGCCGCGGCCAGCCAGCCGCGCGAGCAGTGGCCACAGGTGCTGCCCGACCCGCTGCCGATCGAAGCCTCCGGCATCCTCAAGCGCCTGCGCGCGGTGGGCCAGGCCGAGGCCGCCGAGCTTGGCATCGCGCCTGAACTGGCCACGCGCAAGAAAACCCTCGAAGCGCTGCTGCGCTCGGGCTTTCCCGACGGCCCCTATCACTTGCCCGACTCCCTGCGCGGCTGGCGCCGCGAGCGCCTGGGGCAGAAACTGCTCGACGCCCTCGACGGGCGGCAGCCTGTCGGGCCAAAGGAAACCGCATGAAACGCATCTGCTCGATCTACAAAAGCCCGCGCAAGAGCGGTATGTACCTCTACACCCTCAAGGCCGATGGCATCGCCAACGTGCCCGAAGGCCTGCTGCCGCTGTTCGGCACGCCCGTGCACGCCTTCGACCTGGTGCTCACTCCCGAGCGCACGCTGGCGCGTGAAGACATCGCCAAGGTGCTGGAAAACCTCGACACTCAGGGCTACCACCTGCAGATGCCGCCGCCTGAAGAGGAGTACATCGAGCATCTGCCTGAGGAGCTGCTGCCGGCGCAACGATCCGGTCTGACGATTTCACTGTCAGGCCCCGGATTTTTCGATACTGTAGCGCCCTGTTTTGAATGATGAGTGCGCATCGCCCTTACATGTCGCCCGGCGAGCCGGCCTCCCACAGATTTGCATGCTGGCGGTGCAGCCTTTGTGGGAGGCCGGCTCGCCGGGCGACATGCACCAGGCAACGCGCACCAGAAATCGATCGGCAACCCTGAAGTGCCGACGCGTGCCCGCTTCCCCTGCAAGGTCCCCACATGCCCGTCCTGATCGCGGAGCACAGCTTCGCCACCTACGTTCGCCTGCTCGGCGAGCAAGCCCCCCATCTCGAAGTGCTTACCAGTGACGATTCCGCCGTGCTTGCCGAGCACGCGGCCCGCTGCGATATCTGGCTAGGCCAACCCGACCTGCTGGCAAGCCTGCTGCGCCAGGGCCACCGCCCGCGCTGGGTGCAGTCCACCTGGGCCGGCATCACGCCGTTGCTGGCAGAGGGTTTGCCGCGCGACTACGCGCTCTCCCGCGCGGTAGGCATCTTCGGCCAGGTCATGGCCGAGTATGTGCTCACCTACCTGCTGGGCCATGAACGCTTTGTGCTCTCGCGGCTGGTCAGCCAGGTCGAGCGGCGCTGGGATAACCGCCTCGCCCCGAGCCTGCGCGGCAAGCGCGTGCTGATCGTCGGCACCGGCGACATCGGCGTGGCGGTGGCGCGTTTTCTCAAGCCGTTCGGCGTGAAGCTGCAAGGCATCGCCAGCCGCCCGCGCAAGCAGGCGCCGTTCACCCGGGTCGGTGGGCTGGAGGCCTTGCCTGAGCGCGTGGCCGAGGCCGATTACGTGGTGAACCTGCTGCCCAACACGCCGGCCACCGAAGACATCTATAACGCCGAGCTGTTCGCGCGCTTCAACCCCGATGCGTTGTTCATCAATGCCGGGCGGGGCACCTCGGTGGTCGATGCCGACCTGGTCGAGGCCCTCAAGCAGGGCCACCTGGCGGGCGCGGTAATCGACGTTTGCCGCCAGGAGCCGCTGCCGCAGCGCCACCCGTTCTGGACTGCCTGGGGGCTTCTGCTCACCGGCCACAGCGCGGCGCCCACTTCGCCCGAGCTGATGACAGAACTGTTCTTGAAAAACCTCAAGGCCTTCGAGGCCGGCCAGGCGCTCAAAGGCTCAGTGGACTTCGACCGCGGCTACTGAACAGCGGCAACCGCAGCCGGCTCGACGATCTGCCGCACCACCGCCAGGCTGCGTTCTGCGCCTTGTGCGTTGAGGTGGTCGCTGTCCTTGTACCAGGGCTGCAGGTCGCCGATCAGGCAGCGCTGGGCATCGCAGAACGCCGCATCCAGGCTGAACAGCCGAACCTGGCCAGCATCGGCCAGTTGCTGCAGGTAGCCGCGGCTGTAGGCTTGCAGTGCCTTGTGTTCCGTGTAGGGCACCGACAGCGCCTGAATGGCCGCGAGTTTATCGGCCTGGCTATCCTGCTGCTGGTGCGCCAGGCGGTAATACAGGTTGCGCGGGCTGGCCAGTTGCTGCGGCGCCTGGGCGACCACATCCACCTGCGCGCCCAGCGCGCGGTATTGCGCCACGGTGCGGGCCAGCCCGGCTTCGAACACCTGCCGTGAGGTGGCCTGATCCTGGCGGCTGTGCTCGGCATCGGTGAGGAAGTAGCGCACCTTGCGCGCGCCCTGATAGCCGCCGTCGGTGTACAGCGACCAGCGTGCAATCAGTACCACGTGCTTGACCTTGTGCTCGCGCACGAAGTCCAGTTGCCGCTGCGCAAGCTTCTGGCAGGCAGCCGGGGCGTAGTTGCCGGCGATTACATCCACGCCCAGTAGCGGCGGGCAACCGCCCACGCCCAGGTGCGCGATGCCGTGCGGCAGGCCATCGGCCAACTGAGCGAAGGCCGGCAGCAGCGCTTCGGAATGGCTGTCGCCGAACACTGCAAGGCTCGCGCCGTCCGTGTCGTTCGCCGCACCGAAGTAACACAGCGCGATGCTCTGGCCGTCGCCGTTGTAGCCCTGGTCGCAGGCATGGCGGATGGTCGGGTCCAGGAATGCGTTGACCAGCGCAGGGTCGAGGTTGTAGCGGCCCGGGAAGCCCTGCTGCTGATAGCCCAGCAAACCGATGGCCATGAACGCCACCGAGGCCAGGGCGCTGGCGCTGAAGATCTGCCGGCGGCTGACGCGCTGCTTGTCGCGAAACGGCCCCTCGATAAAGCGCCAGCTCAACCATGCCAGCACCAGCGACAGCGCCGCCAGCCCCAGCATGGCAGCGGTGGAGGGCGGCATCAGGTCGGCGTTGCGGGCAAAGGCGAACAACGGTTGGTGCCATAGGTAGGCGCTGTAGCTGATCAGGCCGATGCCTACCAGCGGCCGGCTGGCCAACAGCCGACCGGCGAAGGTGTGCGGGCTGCAGCTGGCGATCACCAGGGCAGCGCCCAAGGTCGGGAACAGCGCGTGCAGGCCGGGAAACGGCGTGCCCAGGCCGAAACTGAACACCGCGTAGCCGATCAGGCCCAGGCCCAGCAGCCCGCCCACTTCAGCCAGCGGGCCTTGGGCCGGTTGAGCCCGATGCTGCAACGCGAACGCCAGCAGCGAGCCGAGCAGCAGCTCCCAGCCACGCGCCGGCAGCAGATAGAAGGCTGCGGTCGAGGCCTGTTGCGCACCGTATTCGGCCCACACCAGGCTGGCGAGCCCCAGCAGCGCAAGCCCGGCCACCAGCAGCCGGCGCGGCAGGTGCCAGCCCAACCACAGCAACAGCGGGAAGATCAGGTAGTACTGCTCCTCGACCGCCAGGGTCCAGGTGTGGATCAGCGGTTTCAGCTCGACATCGCCGCCGAAGTAGCCGGTCTCCATCCAGAACAGCGCGTTGGAGGAAAACACCGGCACCGTCACCAGGCTCTTGGCGAAGCTGCGCAGGGCGATGGGGTCCAGCCACAGCCACGCCAGCGGCAAGCACACAGCCATCATCACGAACAACGGCGGCAGAATGCGCCGCGCCCGGCGTTCGTAGAAGCGCAGCACGCTGAAGCTGCCGCGTTCATGCTCGTTGAGCAGGATCGAGGTGATCAGGTAGCCGGAGATCACGAAAAACACGTCCACCCCGACAAACCCTCCGCCGAACAGGCTGATGCCTGCGTGGTAGAGAATCACCGGGAGCACGGCAATGGCGCGCAAGCCATCGACTTCCGCGCGATAGGGCACGGAAGAATGAGGGCATTCTTCATGGGTCGGAAACCTGGAAAAGTCAGCGGGTACGCTCACCGCACTGCCAGCGGGGGCAGAGGGGCGATAAAAGAAGGGGAATTCAGGTTGCCGTTTTACTCCGGCGCGCCGGATTTGTCGAGATGCCCGCGCTGGGCGGGCACCATCGGGTTACGGCTGGTAGATCTGGTCGAACACGCCGCCGTCGGCGAAGTGGGTCTTCTGCACGGTGCGCCAGTCACCGAAGGTTTTTTCCACAGAGATCAGCTCGACCTTGGGGAAACGGTCGGTGTACTTGGCCGCGACAGCGGGGTCACGCGGGCGCAGGTAGTTCCTGGCGGCGATTTCCTGGCCTTCGGGCGACCACAGGAACTTGAGGTAATCCTCGGCCAGGGCGCGGGTGCCTTTCTTGTCGACGACCTTGTCGACCACGGCCACCGGCGGCTCGGCTTCGGCCGACACGCTGGGGTACACCACCTCGAACTGGTCGCGGCCGAATTCACGGGCGATCATCTCGGCCTCGTTCTCGAAGGTCACCAGCACGTCGCCGATCTGGTTTTTCATGAAGGTGGTGGTGGCGGCGCGGCCGCCGGTGTCCAGTACCGGCACCTGCTTGAACAGCTTGCCGACGAACTCGCGGGCCTTGGCATCATCGGCGCCGTGGCGTTGCGCGTAGGCCCAGGCCGAGAGGTAGGTGTAGCGGCCGTTGCCACTGGTCTTGGGGTTGGGCACGACCACTTCGACGCCGTCCTTGATCAGGTCGGGCCAGTCCTTGAGCGCCTTGGGGTTGCCCTTGCGCACGATGAACACGGTCGCCGAGGTGAATGGCGCGCTGTTGTTGGGCAGGCGGGTGGCCCAGTCCTTCGGCACCAGGGCGCCGTTGTCGGCCAGGGCATTGATGTCGGTGGCCATGTTCATGGTGATCACATCGGCCTGCAGGCCATCGATCACCGAGCGCGCCTGTTTGCTGGAGCCGCCGAACGACAGTTGCAGGTTGGCTTCAGGCTTGCCTTCATCCTTCAGGTGCTGGGTGAAGGCGGCGTTGTAGTCTTTGTAGAAATCGCGCATTACGTCGTAGGAAACGTTCAGCAGGGTGGGCTTGGCATCGGCGGCCAGGGCATTGGCGCCCCAGGCCAGGCCTGCGGCGAGCAGGGAGGCGCTTAACAGTCGTTTCACGTGCAAAAGGTCCTTTTCTATGGCGGGCAGGGCAGTGTGCCGGCGACTATAGCCGCCCCCTGTCGCCTTCGAAAGTTCCGAAGGTTCGGGCCTTATGCTTTTTGGTGTTATGGCTTGTCTTCGGGATTGAACAGGCCCAGCGCCGGCAGCGCGAACGGGCAGGCAGCCAGGGCGGCGAAAGCGGCGATCAACAGGCTCAAGGTAGGCAGGTCCATGGCAATGGGCTCCATCGGGATGAAAGGGTATCGGTGTGTGGGGCCCATGTTACGCCGCGGCCTGCAAAGCAGAAGGCAGCGCGTGGCGATGGTAACTATCAAGGCCGCTGATGACTGCGTTATAGTCCGCGCTTTTGCACGGGAAGCTCCCATGAAGCGCTGCGTCGTCGCCCTCGCCATCCTCGCCCTGGCCGGCTGTGCCACCTACCGCATGGGCCAGGCCCGCGATGCCGGCCCGATCGCCACGCTTGAATCGGCACGCCTGCCGGTGGACATGGCCCAGTGCGTTGAAACCACCTGGCAACTCGAATCGCTGTTCGGCCCCGACGCCGACGCCTTTACTGACCGCGACGGTAAGGGGCGGTTCACTGTGCTCGAACCACACCTCTACCTATTTCGCCGACATCGAGCCCAATGGCCGCGGCAGCATCGTGCGCTTCTACGGTGAGCCGCGCCGCGGCGATGTCGCGCAGAAGCGCCAGGCGACCCTCGCTACCTGCCTTCGATCCCTCAGACGCCCAGCACCGCACCCAGTGCATCGCGGGCGTCGTCCAGCTGCACCAGCGCCGCCTGCCGCGCACCGAGTGCATCGCCATGCTCGATGGCCGTGAGGATCGCCTTGTGCCGGGGCAGTGCCAGCTCATGCAGGTTCGGCCGCTGGTTCGAATAGCGCAGCGCCTCGCGCAGGGCAGAGGACAGCATGTTGCACAGGTGGGTAAGCAGGTCGTTGTGGGTGGCGTCGGCGATGCGCGCGTGAAAATCCAGGTCCGGTTGCAGCAACGAGTCGGCCGAGCCTGAAGCCTCCATGCGCTGATACGCCTCGGCGATCGCCGCCACTTCCTCAGGCGTGGCGTATTGCGCCGCCATCGCCGCCGCCGCCGGCTCGATCACCGCGCGCACGTTGGTGAGCATGGCGAAGAAATCATTCTGCGGGCTGCTCTGCATCAGCCAGTGCAGCACGTCCGGGTCGAGCAGATGCCACTCGCCCCGCGGGCGCACCACCGAGCCGACCCGCGGCTTGGAATACACCAGCCCCTTGGCCACCAGTACCCGCGTTGCCTCGCGCAGCACCGGCCGGCTGACCGCGTACTCCTCGCACAGCAGCGCCTCGGCGGGGAGCTTTCGCCCCGGCTCCCAACGCCCGGCGACGATGCCCATGCCGATGTCGTGGACGATCTGGCTGTGCAGGCTTTTGCGTTTGGGGGGCTTGCGGTAATCCATGAGGGGCTCGGTGGCGGGTTTGGCGCTAAAGCTACAGGGCGGGTGGTGGTGTCGCAAGGGTTGGGCTCGGGGATTCGGGGGTGGCTGGATGTATTGATTCAGACGTGGTTTTAAGAGACAGCTGTTTGGTTTTGTTTCAGGATGTTCATTCAAGTAGTTAACGGAAACTAAGCATGCTCCATGCGTCATCCGTAAACTCGTAGCGCTTAGCTATCACGGGATTCCTTTCGATAGATGGCTGAAGAAATTGAAGAACCTTACCGTTCGCGGCACTTAAGTTTGGCTTGTATGGATTTGATACAGAACCTATATGGCGGGAGATTCTACGGAAAATGGCCTGGGGCGTGAGTTTGGTTGAGTTCCTGTCAATTGCATACAGAGCCTATTCGTAAAATATTCTCACAACTGTGTCCTGAGTCACATTCATTTCAAAATGTATTAAGCCTTGACTGCAAATATTGATTTGCGCAGACTTGCTACCTGCAATGCAGCCTTTGTCAGCAAACCCTCCGCAGTTTCATTTGGAGAAATGATTCGGAAGTTTAACTTGACTAGCACTTCTACTACCTGTGTAGATGACTGCGTGGGCACATTGAGTATTGCGCGGAAACATGGGTTTGGAACGGTATATATAGGCGACTTAGTGGCTGTGGAGCATCCTGCTTACAAGAGCGTATCAGACTTCATATCATTTGAGAAACCCGTTGCCCCAAGTGTAACTTGCGAATATGAAGAAGTAGGAGTGGTGAGCGTGTCGAGTGAAGGGGATTCGATTGTTTACAATCGTATAGGGAAGAACAATGCAGGCATTGGCAGTTTATCTAATACATCTGACTAGGCGAGGAGACGATGGAGTTTTTGAAAGCGCTAGGTAGATACCTACCCTACTCGGTCGCGGTTTTTATCCGTGGTAGCCAGGCCCAGGGTTTTGGGGCGGTAGACGCCGATATCGACGCTATTGTCGTTACCGATCAACCTCATTATTTCGAGCTTGGTCCAAAAGGTTTCGATATCTATCGCTGGCAGGATGTGAGTGTGGAGGTCCTGGTTCTGACCGAAGCGGATCTCCATCAACGCTTGAGTGTCTTGGAAAAGCCAAGTTTGTCGCAGGTCGAGCTCGATCAGGCAGAGCGCATTCTATCTGCACGTCTTTTGCAAGGTGATCCCTCACAGTTCGATTTTTCGGCGTATCAGCAGACGTTTAATACGAAGTACATCGCCCTGAGAATGGAGCGATGCAGGAATCTGTTTGGCAAAATTAGGAGCGATTTCGCAACCGGGGACCATCAGCTGGTTCACCTGTCGAGGAAGTTCACACTTTCCATGTTGTAGGCGTATCTGGTTTGGAAGGGCGATAACTTCACCCGCGAGCGCTGGTTGTTCAAGCGCCTGGATAGAACCTTGGGCAAGGAGGCATGGGTGGTCAGACGTTACATCCAGCTCCTGTTTCAACGGATTTGTCTGACGCCGCAAGAACTCCAGGCCAACGCACGGCAACTGCTGTTGCTGGCTCAGGCCATGCAGTACGCCATGCTCACTGACAGACATGACAGCCCAGTGCTCGACGGTAGTGGATGCGAGACGGCCGAGCCTGCGTTCTTGCTACGAATGACACCGGGCCAATCTGCAGTCATCTATTTGAATGACGTCAAGGTTGGAGATGCTACGGCCTGCCTGGATCTGTTCAGGCAACACGTGTGCGGCGTTGCGGCAGGTTGAAGGCAACGGTGGGCCTGACGCGAACAGCGCAATTTTCTTGTATGAGTTGGAGGCCCGCGTGCGCAATTCGATTACATTTGACGAAGCCACTGTTACAAAGCGCTATGTCTGTTGTTTTTCACTTATGAGGGAACGATACGTCTACGATAACGAAACGAATTTGGGAGACGTTGTCATTCGTGGTGTCGTGCCGTTTGGCAACGACGCGCTTCGGCTCCCTTACGTGGCGGCGCAACAGGGACCCTGGTGCCATGAGCAGGCAGGGCGTCTGTTGGCAGACTTCCATGATGCAGTTTATCGAACGCCTTTTACCTCGCTGGAGATACCCGAGGGGAAGATGTTTGTCGAGCGCAAGCTCGTTTCACTGCTTGAGGAATACAAGGGCGATAGAGCGATCAGCGTTGTTCTGACTTGTGCCGTGGAAGCCCGTACCGACCTCGTGCTCTGTCATGGCGATTTTTCTCCAAGGAACATTATCGTCAGTAATTCAGGACGGCTTTATCTGATCGATTTTGAAGCGGTGTCGCTTGGCCCGAGGGCGTTTGATATCGCCAAGTATTTGTGGAAGTGCGCCGAGAATCGAGGTACACGGCAGGGCGCCAGCGTTTTCATAAGAGCCTATGAGCGGAGTGCCCGCTGTGCGGTGGCAGCGCGGGAAATCGACATCTATATTCTGGTTCACGCGTTGCTTGCCAAGAAATGGTTGCGAGCAACCGGTATCGACGACCCTCACTACCACCTGTTGGCGCAACGCACAATCGCTCGACAGATGACCAAGCTTCGCGCAGGCGAATGAACCCGCTCATTACGGCGCAAACACCACATGAAACAAGTCAGTGAGATCGTGGCGATCGTGTCCCGGGAAGTGGTGTAACTCATCATGGCCTTGGCCACTGAGTTTGCCGTTTAGTTGATCACGGTCGACAGCTCGGCCTGTGGATTATCGCTGACTGCCTCAAAGGCCTCCAACTGCATGTAACGCCGTTGCAGGCACCACTCGTCGCTCTGCTCCAGCAACATTGCTCCGACCAGTCGGGTGATCGCCGGGTCATTCGGGAAGATGCCCACGACCTCAGTACGGTGTTTTATCTCGGCGCTCAGCCGCTCTAGCGGATTGGTGCTGTGAAGTTGCTGCCGGTGAGCCTTGGGGAAGCCCATGTGCGCCAGCACTTCATCCTCGCAGCCGTCCATCAGAGCTGCGATCTTCGGGTACTTCTCGCGTAACTGATCGGCCACCAGGCGCCACTGCTGGTGGCATTCCCGGCGGCTGTCCTGGGCAAACACTTTCCGCAGCAGCACCGCCACCATGGTGCGCTGGCCTTTGCCGACATGGACCATGGCATTGCGCATGAAGTGAACACGGCAGCGCCGCCACGTCGCGTGGAAGACCTTGGAAACAGCCGCCTTCAAGCCTTCGTGAGCTTCGGAGATGACGAGCTTCACGCCACGTAGGCCCCGCCGCATCAGGCTTCGCAAGAGGCCCTTTACGGAGATTGCAGCGACGCAGCAATTCAGCCCGCTCAGCCTCAGAAAGCGCTATAGGTATCGCTCGTCGGCCCATGATGTGACAGCTCTAGATGAGTGAGTTCACAATGAGCGTGGACTATATTTTCGCCGGTACTTCTGAAACACCACACTAATACGTCGTAGACCATGGCGCCCAGCATCCTGCCTACAGCAGCCCCTATGGCCGCCAAACACCCCAAACCCCTTCTGTAACAAGGCCTCCTGTCAGTCGCCTGGCAAACGGTCCAACGCAGCCCCACGGCTGCGTATTCCCAATACCTCAATGCGAATGCCGCGCCACCTTCGACCCTCTGCACCCCACCAGGAAGTCGAAATCGCACCCTTGATCCGCCTGCATCACATGTTCGATGTACAGCTGCCGATACCCCCGATCATCCCGTCACCGGCCGGTGCCTGCCAGTCGGCCAGGCGTGCGGCGAGTTCCTCGTCGCTGATGTCCAGGTGCAGCCGCCCAGTGCTGCAATCGAGCTCGATCCAGTCACCTTCGCGCACGGCGGCGAGCGGTCCGCCGGCGGCCGCTTCGGGCGCGACATGCAGCACCACGGTGCCGTAGGCGGTGCCGCTCATGCGTGCATCGGAGATGCGCACCATGTCGGTCACGCCCTGGGCCAGCAGCTTGGCCGGCAGGCCCATGTTGCCGACCTCGGCCATGCCTGGGTACCCCTTGGGCCCGCAGTTCTTCATCACCAGGATCGAGTCGGCGGTCACGGCCAGGTCCGGGTCGTTGATGCGTGCCTTGTAATCTTCGAAGTGCTCGAACACCACCGCCTGGCCGCGGTGCTTCATCAGCGCCGGGGTGGCGGCCGAGGGCTTGAGCACGGCGCCGCCGGGGGCGAGGTTGCCGCGCAGTACGCAGATGCCGCCGTCGGCAACCAGCGGGTTGTCGATGGCGCGGATCACTTCGTCGTCGCCGTGGATGGGCGCTTCGCGCACGTTTTCCCAGAGGGTGCGGCCGTTGACCGTGAGCGCATCGGGATGCGGCAGCAGGTTGTGCTCGCCCAGGCGGCGCAGTACGGCGGGTAGGCCGCCCGAGTGGTAGAACTCTTCCATCAGGAAGCGCCCGGACGGTTGCAGGTCCACCAGCGTCGGTGTGCCGCGGCCGATGCGGGTCCAGTCGTCCAGCTCCAGCGGCACGCCGATGCGGCCGGCGATGGCCTTGAGGTGAATCACCGCGTTGGTCGAGCCGCCGATGGCAGCGTTCACGCGGATGGCGTTTTCGAAGGCTTCGCGGGTGAGCACCTTGGACAGGGTGAGCCCTTCGTTGACCATCTCCACCGCGCGCATGCCCGAGAGGTGCGCGAGCACGTAGCGGCGTGAGTCGACTGCCGGGATGGCGGCATTGTGGGGCAGGGAAACCCCCAGGCTCTCGGCCATGCAGGCCATGGTCGAGGCGGTGCCCATGGTGTTGCAGGTGCCGGCCGAGCGCGACATGCCGGCTTCGGCGGAGAGGAATTCGTCGAGGTTGATGCGCCCGGCCTTATAGGCCTCGTGCATCTGCCAGACGATGGTGCCGGCGCCGATGTCGCGGCCCTTGTGCTTGCCGTTGAGCATCGGCCCGCCGGTGACCACGATGGCCGGCACGTTGCAGCTGGCGGCGCCCATCAGCAGGGCAGGGGTGGTCTTGTCGCAGCCGGTCAGCAGCACCACGCCGTCCACCGGGTTGCCGCGGATCGCTTCTTCCACGTCCATGCTTGCCAGGTTACGGGTGAGCATGGCGGTGGGGCGCAGGTTCGACTCGCCGTTGGAGAACACCGGAAATTCCACCGGGAAGCCACCGGCCTCCAGCACACCGCGTTTGACGTGCTCGGCGATCTGGCGGAAGTGCGCGTTGCACGGCGTGAGCTCGGACCAGGTATTGCAGATGCCGATGATCGGCTTGCCATGGAACTGATGGTCGGCAATGCCCTGGTTCTTCATCCAGCTGCGGTACATGAAGCCGTTCTTGTCGTTGGTGCCGAACCATTGGGCCGAGCGCAGGGTGGGTTTGTTTTCAGGCATGGCGGGCTCTCTTATTGTAAGACTTAATTATTCGAACGTTCTCCAATATAGGCGCTGAAAATCCAATTTGGAAGCTGTTGTGGTTTAAATAGTAAGACTATATAGTCCTTCAAAACGGCCTCTCGACAGGCCGTGCCCTATACAGCCGTGCCCACAAGAACAACAACACGGAGTCGCCCCATGAGCCAGGAACTGGCGCTGATACGCCGTATCACCCTCAAGTTGATCCCCTTTCTGGTGCTGCTGTACCTGGTGGCCTACGTCGACCGTTCGGCGGTGGGGTTCGCCAAGCTGCACATGAGCGCCGACGTCGGCATCGGCGACGCCGCCTACGGCATGGGCGCGGGGCTGTTCTTCATCGGTTACTTCCTGCTGGAGGTGCCCAGCAACCTGTGGCTGGAGCGCTTCGGTGCGCGGCGCTGGTTCGCCCGCATCCTGATCACCTGGGGCGCCATCACCTGCGCCATGGCGCTGATCCAGGGGCCGTGGAGCTTCTATACCCTGCGTTTTCTGCTGGGTGCGGCAGAAGCGGGGTTCTTCCCCGGCGTGCTGTACTACATCACCCAGTGGTACCCGGTGCGCCATCGCGGCAAGATCATGGGCCTGTTCATCCTCTCCCAGCCCATCGCCATGATGATCACCGGCCCCGTCGCCGGCGCCTTGCTCGGCCTGGAAGGGCTTGGCGGGCTGCATGGCTGGCAGTGGCTGTTCATCGCCATCGGCCTGCCGGCGATGCTGCTCACCTGGCCGACCCTGCGCTGGCTGCCGGATGGCCCGCGCCAGGTGGCCTGGCTCAGTGAAGCGGAAAAAGACTGGCTGGCCGGCGAGTTGCGCAAGGACCTGGCCACCTTCGGCCAGACCCGCCATGGCAACCCGCTGCATGCCCTGAAGGACCGCCGCGTGCTGCTGCTGGCGCTCTATTACCTGCCGGTGACTCTGAGCATCTACGGCCTGGGCCTGTGGCTGCCCACGCTCATCCAGCAATTCGGCGGCTCCGATCTCACCACCGGCTTCGTGTCCTCGGTGCCCTATGTGTTCGGCATCCTCGGCTTGCTGATCGTGCCGCGCAGTTCCGATCGCCTCAACGACCGCTACGGCCACCTGGCCGGCTTGTACCTGCTCGGGGCCATCGGCCTTGCTTGCGCGGCCTGGTTCGCGGCGCCTGCGCTGCAATTGGCGGCGCTGTGTGCGGCGGCGTTTTCGCTGTTTTCCTGCACGGCGGTGTTCTGGACGTTGCCGGGCGATTCTTCGCCGGGGCCAGTGCAGCGGCAGGTATCGCGCTGATCAATTCGGTGGGCAACCTCGGCGGCTACCTGGGCCCGTTCCTGATCGGCGCGCTCAAGGCCTGGACCGGCTCGCTCGCCAGCGGCCTGTTCCTGTTGGCCGGTGTGATGCTGCTGGGGTTGCTGCTGACCGCAATCGTTTATCACGTGCTGGAGCGCCGCCATGCGTTGGCGCCTGAGCAGTTCGCTGCCAGTGCCCGTTCCCGTTTGAGTTGAAGGAGGCAGTTCGATGCGTTCGATTCAGTTCACAAGCCCGGCCGGCGAGCGCCGCGTGGGTGTGGTTGAAGGTGGCCAGGTAAGGGCCGTCGACGGAGTAGGCAGCACCCGCGAGCTGGCGTTTGGAGCCATCGAGCGGGGCACCCGCCTGCAGGATGAAGTGCAGCGTCTGGGGCTGGGCGAGGCGTTCGATTACGCCTTGTTGCTGGAGCAGCACCGCGTGCTGCCGCCGCTCGACCACCCGGACCCGGCGCACCTGCTGGTGACCGGCACCGGCCTCACCCACCTGGGCAGCGCCGCCACCCGCGACAAGATGCACCAGGGCGCCGATGAAGGCACCCTCACCGACAGCATGAAGATCTTCAAATGGGGTGTGGATGGCGGCAAGCCCGCCGCAGGCGAAGCAGGTGTGCAGCCTGAGTGGTTCTACAAGGGCGATGGCGGCATCGTGGTTGCGCCCGGCGCGCCGCTACCGCTGCCGCCGTTTGCCGAAGACGGCGGCGAGGAACCGGAGCTGGCCGGCCTCTACCTGATCGGCCCGGACCACAAGCCTTACCGGCTCGGCTATGCCTTGGGCAACGAGTTCTCCGACCACGTGATGGAGCGGCGCAACTATCTGTATCTCGCCCATTCCAAGCTGCGCGCCTGTGCCTATGGGCCGGAGCTGCGGGTGGGCGCGCTGCCGGAGCACCTCGAAGGAAGCAGCCGCATCCTGCGTGATGGCCAGGTGATCTGGGAAAAACCGTTCTTGAGTGGCGCGGCCAACATGTGCCACAGCTTCGAGAACCTGGAGTTTCACCACTTCAAATACGCGCAGTTCCTGCGGCCGGGGGATGTGCATGTGCACTTTTTCGGCACTGCAACGTTGTCGTTCGCCGACGGCATCAAGGCGCAGGAGGGTGACCACTTCGAGGTGAGCCTGGCCGAGTTCGGCGAGCCGCTGCGTAACCCCTTGGGTAAAAGCGCCGAGGTGTTCGCGCCGGGCGGTGTGAAGGCGCTGTAAAAGCTTTCGCCGCGCGCGGGCAAACACGGTATTCTTGGCGGTCGTTCTCCCCGCCCTGAGGTAGTTTTTCCGTGTTTGCCCAATTCGACCTGCATGAACGCCTGCTCAAAGCCGTGGCCGAGCTCAATTTCGTCGAGCCCACCCCCGTGCAGGTCGAGGCGTTGCCGCCAGCACTGAAAGGCCGTGACCTGCGCGTCACCGCACAAACCGGCAGCGGCAAAACCGCCGCCTTCGTGCTGCCGATCCTCAACCGCCTGGTCGACCTCACCGAGCGCCGCACCCACATCCGCGCCGTCATCCTGCTGCCCACCCGCGAGCTGGCTCAGCAAACGCTCAAGGAAGTGGAGCGTTTTGCGCGCTACACCTATGTCAAGGCGGGTTTGGTCACCGGCGGTGAAGACTTCAAGGTGCAGGCTGCGATGCTGCGCAAGGTGCCCGACATCCTGATCGGCACCCGGGCCGGCTGCTGGAGCAGCTCAATGCCGGCAACCTGGAGTTGGAGCGCGTCGAAGTGCTGGCCTTGGACGAAGCAGACCGCATGCTCGACATGGGCTTTGCCGAAGACGTCGAGCGCCTGTGCAACGAGTGCGCCAGCCGCCAGCAGACGCTGCTGTTCTCCGCCACCACCGGCGGCGCGGCACTGCGCGAGATCATCGGCAAGGTGTTGAAAGACCCGCTGCACCTGATGGTCAACAACGTCGCCGACCTCAGCGAAAACACCCGGCAGCAGATCATCACCGCCGACCACCCGGCGCATAAAGAGAAGATCGTGCAGTGGCTGCTGAGTAACGAAACCTATCGCAAGGCGATCGTGTTCACCAACACCCGTGCCATGGCCGACCGCATCTATGGCCACCTGGTGGCGATGGACTTCAAAGCCTTCGTGCTGCATGGCGACAAGGACCAGAAAGACCGCAAGCACGCCATCGAGCGCCTCAAGCAGGGTGGCGCCAAGGTGCTGGTTGCAACCGACGTCGCGGCCCGCGGCCTGGACGTCGAAGGCCTGGACATGGTGATCAACTTCGACCTGCCCCACAGCGGCGACGAGTACGTACACCGCGTGGGCCGCACCGGCCGTGCCGGTGAGCAGGGCCTGGCCATCTCGCTGATCTGCCATATCGACTGGAACCGCATGTCCAGCATCGAGCGCTACCTCAAGCAGCAGTTCGAGCGCCGCGTGATCAAGGAAGTGGCTGGTAGCTACACCGGGCCGAAGAAGGTGAAGGCGTCCGGCAAGGCGGCCAGCACCAAGAAGAAAAAGACCGACAAGAAAGGCGCCGCTGCCAAGCCTGCGGCCAAACGCAAGCCGGCGAGCAAACCGCTGGCCAGTGCTGATGGGATGGCGCCGCTGCGCAAGCGCTGACCCCTTGTCGCGCGGCAAGCCGCCCTCCCACCAGCTCTGTGGGAGGCCGGCTTGCCGGGCGACGCCCTCCCACCAGGTAAATGACGAAGCTCAAGTGGGAGGCCGGCTTGCCGGACGCCGTGTAACGGGCGACGGCCCATGATCAATCGCCAGTCGAAAACCACTTCCTCCAAACCGCCAACGGCCACCGCATCGACAGTGGCCAAGGCACCTCATTGGCCCGGTTTTCCCGCTCGGCCGGCGCCACGCGTTGCATGAAGTACGCGTACAGGGCGATCACATCCTCATCGCTCAAGTGCGCATAGAGGGGTACGGCATCGCCGGATACAGGCTGCTGCCATCGGCCGCGATGCCATGGCGCAGCGCACGGTCGAAATCCTCAAGGCTGTAGGCGCCGATGCCCTGTACCCGGCTGGGGGTGATGTTGGTGCTGTAGAGCGTGCCGATCGGTGTCGGCAGCGCCAGGCCGCCGGCGAACGGCTGGCCGCCCTGGGCGGTGTGGCAGCCTCCGCAATTGCCGGCCAGGGCCAGGTACTCGCCGCGCGTGCTCCAGCGCGGGCCTGAGAGATCCGCCGGTGTCTGCAGCGGCAACGTGCGGGTCGGCCACAGGGCAACGGCCAGCAGCGCGGCGAACAGCAGGCAGGCAAGCCCCAGCAGCAGTTTGACCATCAGGGCGCAGATTCCTTACAAGCGCAGGCAGGCAAAAGCTCAGAGGCGGTATTCAAGCCCCGGTTCCCTGCAAGATGTTACCCATCGCCAGGCGCGCTCGGTAGAACGCCAGCGCCAATAGCGCCGAACCCAGCGATACGCCCGCCAGCAGCGCAGGGTAGCCGAAATAGTGGTACACCACGCCACCCAGATAACCACCCACGCACAGCCCGAGCCACGAACTCAGCCGGTAGAGGGCATTGACCCGCGAAAAGATCGGCCGAGGAATCAGCCGTTGCCGCCACGTGACTGCGATACAGGCCCAGGCGCCCATGCCCGCGCCGAGCAGGGCCATCCCCGCCAGCAAGCCCGGCAGCGCACTGTGAGCCGCCATCACCGCGCTTCCAGCCACGGCGAGCAGCAAGGCACCGAACAACAGATCACCCACGGCCAGCCACCGGGCCATCCCGGGCGCCAGGCACGAGGCCAGCACGAAGCCCGTCGCATTGGCCGCGTATACCAGCCCGGTGGGCAGCGCCGGCTGCGCAGCCTGGCTGGCGATGATCAAGGGCAGCACCGCCATCACACTGGCGATCAGGGCGCAAAAGCCTGCGGCGTAGCTGCACAGCAGGCGCAGCGCCCGATGGCCGGCGAGGTAACGGGCACCTTCACTCCATGGCTGCCCGCTTGAAGCCTGCTGAGCCCGCGGCGGTGCATCGACAACCTGGCGGAACACCCACATCGACAGCGCGTAGGCCAGCACCGCCAGGTACAGCGCCAAGGCTGGGCGCTGGTCATACAGCGCGGCGCCGGCCAAAGGGCCTGCGAAAAACACGAAGAAGTATTCCAGTGACTGCAACGTTCGATTGATGCCAGCCAGGGCGTGGTCCGGGTAAAGCCCCAGGGTGAGGGTTTGCGTGGCGTTTTCCAGAAACACCTCGGTGGCGCCGACGATGAACGCGCACATCAGCAACCAGTGCAGTGCCGGGCCGGCCACCAGCAGTGTGCCGACGCCCAGCAGCCTGACCCAGCGCACCGCTCGCGTTACCCGCAGCGGCGGCGCCACATCCAGCAGGTGCCCGGCCAGCAGGGAGAACACCACCGAAGCGGCTGCCTTGAGCAGATAGCTGAGGGAAAACAGTAGCGGGTCCTGGGTCACGGCCAGCATCATCAGCGGGAACAGCACCGTCAGCAGCCCATCGCCGAAGTTGTCCAGGCCGGCGCTGATCACGAAGCTGCGCTGTTGCAGGTTCGCCATGGCTCAGCCCGGCGCCGCGAGCGCGGCGGCATGGGGCACCAGTGCGCCGAAGCAGCCTGCGAAAGTCGCCAGCCAGTGCCGCGCGGCACGGGCGCCGCCAATGCCAGCGCCCAGGCGGCAGCAGGCGACAAACAGCGCGTAGTACTGGTGCCATTCCGGCAGCGGCTGCTCTAACACGGCGTGAACCCGCGGGGCCAATGCCGCCAGTGCGTCGCGCACGGGTTGCTCGTCATCACCTGGGCGGTCAAGGGCGCGCAAGCGAGCGATCAGCCCGAGCAGGTCGCTGTGCAGGCGTGTGTGCAGGCGCAAGCCATCCAGGCTCAGTTCCACATCCTGCTCGGAGCTGTGCTGGCTGCACAGGTACAGGCGCGTGGCATCGGCCTTCACCCCTTCGGCCATCAGGTCCGCCAGCCACAGCGCGTGATGTTGCCCGGTCGACATCTTGCGCCCGGCGAGCTGGTAGAACGGGCTCACCCAGTGCCGCCGGTAAGGTGCTACCAGCCCGGTGGCCAGGGCGATATGGGGCAGGTCGACCAGCAACAGCCCGGCGTTGTCCTTGCCGTAGGCGAGGATGCTGTGCACCGAACTGTGTGGGTGAAGGGGCCAGCCCGTGCTCGCGCTCGAAGCGCTCGGCCACCAGCCACTGCTCGATCAGGGTGAAGTTGCGGTTGAAAAACACCTGGCCGGGTTCATGCCCCGGCAGGAACAGCCCCCACTCATCGACCCCGGTCCACTGATAGCTGCCCCGGCGCGTGCCAGCCAGCGCCAGGCATTGTTGCCTCACCTCGCCAGGCAAAGGCTGGCCCGCGATATAGCCACCGAGGTCGACCTCGGGCACAGCCAGGTAGTGCACGCAGCGTGGCTGCCAGTGGATGGCCTGGCCTGGCCCGGCAGGGGCGATGTGAATGTCGTCGAAGTCTTCAGGCGTGATGGAGATGCCGCAGGTGTCGCAGCTGTAGCCCTTGGCCGGCAGCCCGCAATGCCTGCAACGCCCGCTGATCCAGTTGCCGGCGATGGGGGTGCCGCCGGCCGTGAACGGGTAACGCACCTGCCGGGTGTGCAGCCAGGGTGTCAATCGCTCCGTGGCCTGGCTGATCGAGCGCAGGCTCTGCTCGGCCTGCTCGGGAGCGAGGTAGTTGATCAGGGCATCCAGCTCGATACCGAAGTAGCTCAGCTCATGCTGGATCTGCGCCTGCATCCGAAGCGCCATGGCCTGCGGCGCCACCCCGTGGGCGCGGGCAATCACACTGATCGCGTTGTCGTACACATCGAAGCCACCATAGAAACCCACACGGTTGCCCTGGCGGCGCTGGTAGCGGGCGAAGATGTCCAGCGGCAGGAACTGCGCGGCTAAATGGCCCAGGTGCAGCCCGCCGTTGGGCGTCGGCATGGCGCCGACCAGCAAGTAGCTTTTCATGGCGCCAGGGCCTCCGAATGGGCGTTGTCGAAGGCTTCGATCAGGCCTTCGATGCCAATGGGCCGCTGAGCCTGGGGTGGCAGCGGGTCGAAATGGTAATAGCGCCGGCCGGGGTCGATGGCCGGTGCGCGAAACAGCGAAACGCCCAGGCCTTGGTCGTAATGGCGGAACGAGCACACATGCCGTTTGCCGCCACCACCCGGCAGGTCGACGACGAAACGGGGGAAGTCGAACCCCGATGTGTGGCCACGCAATGCTTCCTCCAGTTCGATGGCAGTGCTCAAGGGGGTGCGCAGTGCTTCGCTGCCAGGCACCAGGTCGTGCAGGTACACGTAGTAGGGCTCCACGTTGAGGGCCACCAGCGCGTCCAGCAGCGTGCCCAGGCTTTGCGGGGTGTCGTTCACCCCACGCAGCAGCACCGCCTGATTGCGCACCTTGATGCCCCGGTCGAACAACGCATCGGCAGCGAGGCGGGTGACCCAGGTGATCTCCCGCGCATGGTTGAAATGGGTGTGCAGGGCAAACTGCTTGCGCCGCTCGCGCGCCAATCGCTGGGCGGCGACCAGCACGCTGCTCCAGCCATCCTCATCGAGCAAGGCGCAGGGCAGCACCGCCAGCACTTTGCTCGCCACCCGCACGCTGCGTACGTGCTCGATTTCGAGCAGCGTCTGGAGCAGCGGCCACAGGTGCCGGGCCGGCAGGCTGTAGGCGTCGCCGCCGCTGACCACCACGTCTTCGATAGCCGGAGTGTCGCGGATGTAATCCAGTGCCTGCTGCCAGCGGTTGGGCGTGGCGGCTTCATGCGCCTTGGTGACTGCAACAGTGTCGCCGCCCACCAGGTAGCTGCGCGTGCAGAACCGGCAGTACACCGGGCAACTGCGGGTGGCCAGCAACAGCGCTTTGCTCGGGTAGCGATGAACCACGCCCTGCACGGGGGAGGCCTGATGTTCGCTCAAGGAATCCAGCCCCAGTGCCGGATGATCGGGCACGTATTCACTGGCCAGCGGAATGAACTGCCGGCGCAGCGGGTCGGCTACCGGGTCATGCCAGTTGATCAACGCAAGCACGTAGGGCGTGAGGCGAACTTGCATCGGGTTGCTTGCAAGTGAGGCCGCGAAGTCATCCGCCAGCGCCTGTGACGATTCCACGCGGATGAATTCGTAAAGCCGCTCCGGGCTTCTCAGGCTGTTGCGCAACTGCCAGCACTCGGACAGGAACGCCGAGCGCTCGACCTCGCGGTACTGCCGCAGCCGTTGCCAGAAGGCGGGTTGGTCCATCGCGCGAACGCCACACACTCGGTGGCGCGCTTGTTGAGCATCGCCACCAGCGTGGCCAGCTCCGGCTGCAACTGCCGCTCGAACCCCAGCGCCGCGCATTCCACCTGAGCCATGCCTTCGAAGATCACCTGGGCGAAGGTATGCACCCGCTGGGGTTTGTAGCTCAGCTCGGCGAGCAGCTTGCGGTGGGTGCAGAGGTGGTCTTGCAGGTGCCAGCCGAGCCGGTCGAGGCGAAATTTCAGGGTCACCGGTTCCGGCTCCCACCAGCGTGAGCGCAGCGACAATTGCGCGTCAGTGATGCCGGCGAATTGCGCCAGCAGCCGCTGGTGCACCTGCTCGTACTGGGAGAACAGCGCCGAGCCCGGGCCGATGTCGGCGGTGGCTTCGCCGACCTGAGCCTGGTGCGCCTCGAAGTCCCTGGCCGCCTCGGGGTGCAGGGTGTTGAGAATCTGCAAGCCGTGGGCGCTGCCCTCGCACAGCAGGCAGTGCACCAGGTTCTCTCGCAGGCTGCGCTCGTGCTCCAGCGGGGTGGCGTCGAGCAGGGTGTCGGGCACGCCGATGAAGTCGGCCTGCAGCTTGCGGTAGCTGGCGTGCCAGTTGGCGAGGATGGCATGAGTACGCGGCTGCGCGCGGCGCGGCGCTACGGCAAGCTCGATGGCCTGCGCAGCACTCACCAGCTCCTGGTACACCTGGAAGGCCAGCTCGCGCACGCAATCGGTGTACCAGCGCCAGTCGCCGGCGCCGTCCGAGAACGGCCAGTGCGCCATCACCTGGCGGTCCTCGATGCGGCACAGGCTGACCAGCAAGCGCGTAACCGCCTCGGCCAGTTCGCTGTGGTTCAGGCGTGCGTCGAGAAAACTCGCGCGGCCATCGGGCACCCAGTTCTGGATCACCCACGCCTGTTCCAGCGCATTGCGGTCTTCGCCGTTTTCGCTGAGCAGCGCCTGTGCCAGGCGCCGGGCGTGATCGGCGCCGCCGTTGAAGTAGTGGAATTTCGCCAGGCCAATGCGCAGTTGGGTTTCCAGGCGCTGCGGGTCGAAGCTGCCGTCGTTTTCGGCGTGGGTGTAGCGGTAGCCTTTGCTGTGGCGGGTGTGGCGCGGCACGTAGCGGCATTCGTGGCTGCGGCTGCCGTCGGCGTTGAGTACCTGCAGCACCGGCGAGGCCACGAAGATGTGGCGGTCGATCAGGCGCCGTTCGTTGGGGGAGGGGTCGAGCGAACACACCTTGAGCGCAAAGAACCGCTCAACCAGCTCAACTTTTTGGCTCAGTGATTCAAGCGCACAGGCCAGGGCCTGGCAGGCGGCGAGTTCGGGGTTATGCACCAGCAGCAGGACCGGTTTGCCGCTGGCCAGGTGTGCATTGCGATAAAAATCATCGGCGTGCTTCCAATCGATCATGACGGGCTCCTTGCTTCACGGCCGAGGTTCGAGACTTTTCGAACCTTCAATACGGGGGACAGAGCCAGTGTTGAACCGGATGGGCGGACGCACAAGGAAGGCGCGATGCCATGGCCAGCGGGGAATGGTCCTAAAAAATAGAGCAATGGCTCTACTTCGGCTCATGTGAACGCTTTGATGGCGCCAAATAAATACCTCGCGATTTTGTTTCTAAATGTAATTGCGAGCAGACGACCTAGGCTCTGTATGAAATGTATTCCAGCGAAGGCCAGGCAAGGCGAAAACAGGGGAGGAAGCGGAGTTTACTGGTTGTAAATGAGCATTCCGAGCCTGTTTTCAACGCGGCATGGGCGAGCTGGGATGCATTTCGTACAGAGCCTAGTGCCCCATCCCGTGGCCAGCGTGATGCCACCACGGCAAGCTCCAGATGCCGAAGGCAATCACCCAAAGGCCGGCACCCACCCGCACTCCGCGCCGGCGCAGCCAATTCACTGCGCCATTGCCGGCAAAGGCCGCCAGCAGCAACGCAGGCCAGGTGCCCACGCCGAACGCGAGCATCAGCGCGGCACTGGTCAGCGCATCGCCCTGGCTGGCTGCCCACATCAGGCTGCTGTACACCAACCCGCACGGCAACCAGCCCCACAGCGCGCCCAGCGCCAGTGCTGCCCAAGCGCTGCGCACCGGCAACAGCTGGCGAGTGAGCGGCTGCAGGCGGCGCCAAAGCCCTTGGCCCAGCCGCTCCAGCTGCACAAGCCCACGCCACCAATCGGCCAGGTACAGGCCCATGGCGATGAGCAGTAACGCCGCCAGGGTGCGCAACCCACTCAAGGCCTGCATCTGGCTGTGCGCGGCGGCCATGCCGAGCAGGCCGATGAGCAGGCCCGCCAAGGCATAGCTCAGCACCCGCCCCAGTTGGCTGGCGAGCAGCAACAGCAGGCGGTGGCGGGGTGAGCGCGGTGCCAGGCCCAGATTGAGCGCGCCCATCAGGCCGCCGCACATGCCGATGCAGTGCCCACCACCGAGCAAGCCGAGCAGGGCGGCGCTGGCCAGCAAGGCCAGCAGCTCAAGGTTCATCGTGCGGCTCCTTCGGCGGCTGAGCCGCACGATGGGCGGGGTCTTGCTCGTCGAACAGCAGGCGTTCGCCGGGGCTGTCCAGGTCGTCGTACTGGCCGTTGCCGATGGCCCAGAACAGCAGCCACAGCGCCAGGCCCAGCAACACCAGCGCGGCGGGGATCAACCAGTAGAGCGCGCTCATGGCCGGCCCAGCCGTTGCGCGTTGAGCACCACCAGCAGCGAGCTGGCGCACATGCCCAGTGCGGCCCAGCCCGGTGTCACCAGCCCGAGAGCGGCGAACGGCAGCACCAGCAGGTTGTACAGCGCCGCCCAGGCGAGGTTCTGGCGCAGGATGCGCCGGCCCCGGCGGGCGAGTGTGAAAGCCTCGGGGATCGCGCTCAGCCGCTCACCGAGCAGCACGGCGTCGGCGCGCGACTGGGCAAGGTCGGCGCCGCGGCCCATGGCGATGCTCAGGTGCGCCGCAGCCAACAGCGGCGCATCGTTGGCACCGTCGCCCAGCACCATCACGCGCCGGCCTTGTTCGCGCAGGTGCTCGAGGGCGGCGAGCTTGGCTTCCGGGCTGAGGCCGCCCCGGCCTTCGATGCCCAGTTGGGCGCTGAGCTGGGCGACGGCAGCAGAGGGGTCGCCGGAGAGCATCAGCACCTGCCAGCGGCGGGCTCGGGCCCAGTCCACCAGCACCTGTGCATCATCACGCAGCGTATCGCGCAACCCGATCCAGCCTGAGCGGCCCGGCTTCACCGCCCAGCAGCAGCCACTGGCAGCTGGCATCCGGCGGTGAAGGCTCGGCAAAGCCACCGGCACCTGCGACGAACGCCGGCTGGCCGAATGCCACAGGTTGCCCGCCAATCACCCCGTGCACGCCCAGGCCCAACTGCTCTGCCCAGTGCTGCACGGCAAGCGCGGCGGGGCCGAAGGCCTCGGCCACGGCATGGCGGCTGCCGGCCTCCAGTGCCGTGGCGTGGGCCAGCACCGCATCGCTGGTCCATTCACCGAAGGGCTCGACCCGGTGCACGCCCGGCCGGCCAAGGGTGAGCGTGCCGGTCTTGTCGAGCACCAGCGTGTCGACGCTATTCAGGCTCTCCAGCAGGTGGCCGCGCACCACCAGCAGGCCGAGCCGCTGAAGGGCCGACGTGGTTGCCGCAAGTGCCACCGGCAACGCCAGCGAAAGCGCACACGGGCACAGCGCCACCAGCATCGCCAGCACCACCCACGGCGCCCGGGCCGGCTCCACCCAGGCCCAGGCCAACCCCACCAGCAGCGCTAGTACCAGGCTGACGGCCAGAAAAACCTGCGCAGCGCGGTCGGCCCAACGTGCCAACGGCGGCTTATGCGCCTGGGCCTGCTCCAGCACCCGGCCGATGGCCGACAACCGCGTATCACCGTGAACGGCGGTCACTCGCAGCACGAACGCCGGCCCCAGGTTCAGGGTGCCGGCCAGGCACGGCTCGCCCACCTGGCGCAGCTGCGGCTCGGCCTCGCCGCTGAGCAGCGCTTCATCCAGTTGCGCAAGGCCTTCAACCACCTCGCCATCGGCGGGCACCTGGCCGCCGTGAGGCACACGCACCCGGTCACCGACCTTGAGCTGGCCCAGCGGGGCCTGCTCGGCTGCACCGTTTGCCAGCAATCGCTCGGCCGCCAGTGGCAACGCCCGCGCCAGGCCCAGCCCGCCCAGGGCGCTGTGCTGCCGCGCGCGCTGCTCCAGGTAACGGCCGCCGAGCAGAAAGAAGGCGAACATGCCGACCGTATCGACATACAGCTCGCCGCGGCCGGTGCTTGCGGCGTACACACCGGCAGCGAAGGCGCCGGCCAACGCCAGCGACACCGAAACATCCATGCTCAGCTGCCTGTGGCGCAGTGCATTGAAGGCGCCGCCAAAGAACGGCACGCAGCTGTAAGCCAGCACCGGGACTGTCAGCAGGCACGCCAGCCAGCGCAGCAGCTCATGCCAGGGCGGCGAGAGGTCGAGGTTGAAGGCCGGCCAGGTGGCCATGGTTGCCATCATTGCCTGGAACCAGAACAGCCCGGCCACGGCAAGCCGGCGCAGGGCCTGGCGGTTCTCCTCAACCTGCTCGGTTGCAAGGCCGCCGATGGCCCAGGGTTCGGCGCTGTAGCCCAGCTGTTGCAGCGCATCCAGCAGGCGGCTCAAGGCCTGCTCGGCGCTGTGCCAGCGCAGGCTCAGGCGGTGGCTGGTGAGGTTCACGCGCGCATGGCCGACGCCGGCCAGTGCCGCCAGGTGGCTTTCGATCAGCCAGGCGCAGGCGGCGCAAGTGATGCCACGCACCTGCAAGGTCGCCTCGCGCCAGAGGCCATCGTGGTGAACGAAATCGGCCTGCACGGCGGGGTCGTCCAGCTGCGCCAGGGCGGGGGCGGCTGGCAAGCGCTGCGGGTTGAGCGAAGGCCCGTCGCGGTACTGATAGAACGCGCCGAGGCCGGCACCTTCGATGGCTTGGGCAGCGGCGCGGCAGCCGGGCAGCAGAACACGCGTTGCTCACCGGCGACGGTTGCCTGGAACGGTGCGTTGCCCGCCACCGGCAACTGGCAGTGAAAGCACGGCGTCATGGCGCACGCAGCTCGCCGGCCAGCGGCCGCTGGCCAAGTTCGATCGGCTGGCCTTGCAGCAGGTCATGCTCTTCGAACAGCCGCCAGGTGCGCGGCCCGTGCTCGCCCAGCAGCTCGACCAGGCGCCGGCCCGAAGCGCTGCGCGGCAATTGGCCCTGGTAGCGACCGGGTAGGCCGGTGGGCGCCAGCTGCACCTGCAGGTCCTGATCCGGCAGTGTGGGCGACAGCAGATTCAGTTGCAGTGCAGGCGGCAGGCTCTGGCCGGTCAGTGTCACCTGAACGTCGCGGCCGTCGATACGCACCTCGGCGCCCAGTTTCAGGGCCTGGGCCAGGTGTTCGCGGTCGAGGTTGCGGTTGATGCCCAGGCCTGCCTCGTAATAGTGGTCGTTGACCAGGCCATCGCCGCCGAGCACCGAGAGCGCCACCATCAACAGGGTGCCGCCGAGGGAGCCGGCCATCATCGCCAGGATGATCCACGGCCAGCGCTGGCGATACCAGGGCGCGTGCGGGTTCATGGCTGTGGCCCGGTGAAGCGGCTTTCGGCGCGGGCGCTGCCCGTGCCGCCTTCGCTGTCGGTGGCGCTGAACTGCACCACCGCGCTGCCCTGCGTCAGCGCTTGCCGGGCCAGCACCAGCCGTACCGGCTGGCTGGCCTGGCTCTGCGCGGGCACCTCGACCAGCGTTGCGCCGTGCAGCTCCAGCCCTGCCGGGCCGCTGGCAGTGAGCCGGTAGCGGCGTGGCTGGTCGGTCTTGTTGGCGAGGGTGAGGCGGTAGACGTTTTCCAGCCGGCCGTCGGCGCTTTCGCGGTAGAGCAGCCGGTCCTTGCTTATGTCCAGCGCCAGCAGCGGGCGCTGCGCCAGGGCCCAGGCGAGGCCAGCCGTAATCGATAAAAGCATTGCCGCATACCCGATCAGGCGCGGGCGCAGCCAGTGCGTGCGCCCGCCCTCCAACGCCTGCTCGCTGGCATAGCGCACCAGCCCCTCGGGCTTGCCCAGCTTGCGCATCACGCTGTCGCAGGCATCGGCGCAGGCGCCGCAGCTCAGGCACGCCGCCTGCAGGCCGTCGCGGATGTCGATGCCGGTGGGGCACACCTGCACGCAGAGGGTGCAATCGACGCAATCACCGCCGCGACCTGCATGAGCACGCGGTTCGCCGCGGGTGATGTCGTAGGCCACGATCAGGCTGTCGCGGTCGAGCATCACGCTCTGGAAGCGGCCATAAGGGCACAGGTGGATGCACACCTGTTCGCGCAGCCAGCCGGCGTTGAGCCAGGTGGCGAGGGTGACCAGCAGCAGCCACAGGCTGGCGGCGTTCTGCCCCAGGTGCTGGGCAAGCTCGCGGATCGGGCTGAAGTAACCCACCAGGGTAAAACCGGTGGCCAGCGCCAGCAGCAGCCACAGGCTGTGCTTGGCCAGGCGCCGAGCCCGTGTGGGCGTACCGCGGCGGCCTTCGGTGGCGCGTTGGCAGAAGTGGAACATCCACAGCCAAAGGCTCTGCGGGCAGGCGTAGCCGCACCAGATGCGGCCGGCGTACACCGTGGCCACGAACAGCCCGAATGCTGCCGCCGCCAGCACGCCGGCCAGCAGGCTCAGGTCTTGCGGCCAGAACGTGCTGGCGCCCAGGTGCAACTGGCGGCCGGGCAGGTCCCACCACAGTGCCTGGCGCCCGCCCCATCGCAACCACGGGCCGCCGAAAAACAGCGCCAGCAGCAGCCCGCCGCTCACGAATCGCAGGCGCCGGTAACGGCCGTCGATCACGCGGGGGCGTATCACCGCGCAGGCTCCTGCGAGAGTTGCCATACGTAGGCGGCCAGCACTTTCACGCGTTCATCACCGAGCGCTGCGCCCTGAGCGGGCATCTGGCCCTGGCGGCCCAGGGCGATGCTCTGGCGGATCGCATCGAAGCCACTGCCATAAATGAAAGCGCCGGGGTGGGTGAGGTCTGGGGCGCCAAGCAGCGGCTGGCCCTTGCCCTGCGGGCCGTGGCAGGCGATGCAGGTGCGCGCGTAGAGCGCCTGGCCGCGGCTGGCATCAACGTTGGCCTCGGTCGGCAGCGGGCGGTTGCCCAGTTGCAGCACGTAGGCCGCCACGTCCGCCACGCCCTGGTCGCCCAGCACTGCCTGCCACGGCGGCATGGCGCTGCGGCGGCCCTTGAAGATCGTGGTGTAGATCTGCTCCGGGCTGCCGCCCCAACGCCAGTCGCTGTCGGTGAGGTCGGGATAGCCCGGGCCGCCGCCCGCATCGCTGCCGTGGCACTGGGCGCAGCGCTCGGCGAACAGCCGCTCGCCCATGCGCAGGGCGGCGGGGTCTCTGGCAAGTTCAGTGATCGGTTTGGCCGCCAGTTGCGCCAGCCAGGGCGCCAGTTGAGCGTTGGCCTGGGCATTGGCCTGCTCCCATTCATGCACCGCGCTCCAGCCCTGGCGGCCATCGCTGAAGGGGGTGCCGGCGCTGGCCTGTTGGTAGCCGGGCAGCAAGCCACGCCAGTTGCCCAGGCCTGGGTAAAGCACCAGATACAGCGCCGCGAACACCAGGGTGGCGATGAACAGCCACACCCACCAGCGCGGCGGTGGGTAGTCCTCTTCCTCGATGCCGTCCCAGCTCATCGGTTCGTGGTGCTCCGGCGGGCGGGTGCCGGCCCAGAGCAGCCAGGCCATTGCCGCCAGGGTGCCGAGGGTGAGCACGCTGATGTACAGGCTCCAGCCGGTGCTCATGGGCGCGGCTCCTGTTCATCGTCGTCGAAGGGCAGTTGTGCGGCTTCGTCGAAACGCGCCTTGCGCCCCGGGCTGAACACCCAGAGGAACAGCCCGGCAAACGCCAGCAGCACCAGCAGGGTGCCCAGGCCACGCAAGGTGCCGGCGCCCATCAGCGTTTGCTCTTCAGGGTGGTGCCCAACCCTTGCAGGTAGGCGATCAGTGCATCCATTTCGGTCTTGCCGCGCACGGCGGCCTCGGCGCCGGCGATGTCGGCGTCGGTGTAGGGCACGCCCAGCTCGCGTTGCACACGCAGTTTGCGCGGGGTAGCGCTGGCGTCGAGGGGGTTGCGTTCGAGGAAGGCATAAGCCGGCATCACCGACTCGGGCACCAGGCTGCGCGGGTCACGCAGGTGCGTGCGCTGCCAGTCGTCGCTGTAGCGGCCGCCGACCCGGGCAAGGTCTGGCCCGGTGCGCTTCGAACCCCAGAGGAAGGGGTGGTCCCACACGCTTTCACCGGCCACCGAGTAATGACCGAAACGTTCGGTTTCGGCGCGCAGCGGGCGAATCATCTGCGAATGGCAGCCCACGCAGCCGTTGGCAATGAACACGTCGCGGCCTTCGAGCTCCAGCGCCGTGCGTGGCTTCATGCCCTCCACCGGCTGGGTGACTTCGGGCTGGAAGAACAGCGGCACGATCTGCGTGAGGCCGCCCACGCTCACGGCGATCATCATCATCAGCGCCAGGAGGCCCAGGTGTTTTTCAAGGCGCTGGTGGCCGCCGCTCATGCCGCCACCGCCGTGCGCGCACGCACGGTGCGCCAGGTGTTCCAGGCCATCACCAGCATGCCGCTGGCAAAGCAGGCGCCGCCGGCCAGCCGGCCGAGGTAGCCGGCGTGGCTGGCCGCCACCACCTGGATGAAGTTGTAGGCGAGGGTGCCGTCGTCGTTGACCGCGCGCATCATCAGGCCCTGGATCAAGCCGTTGACCCACATGCTGGTCACGTACAGCACGGTGCCGACGGTGGCCAGCCAGAAGTGCAGGTGCACCGCCCGTGCGCTGTGCATGCCGGAGCGGCCGAACACCTGCGGGATCAGGTGGTAGGTGGAGCCGATGGTGATCATCGCCACCCAGCCCAGCGCCCCGGAATGCACGTGGCCGATGGTCCAGTCGGTGTAATGAGTGAAGGCGTTGACCGACTTGATCGCCATCATCGGCCCCTCGAAGGTGCTCATGCCGTAGAACGCCAGCGCTACCACCAGAAAGCGCAGCACTGCGTCGTCACGCAGTTTGTGCCAGGCACCGTTGAGCGTCAGCATGCCGTTGAGCATGCCGCCCCAGCTAGGCACCAGCAGGATCAGCGACATCACCATGCCCAGGCTCTGCGCCCAGTCGGGCAGGGCGGTGTAGTGAAGGTGATGCGGGCCGGCCCAGATATACAGGGTGATCAGCGCCCAGAAGTGCAGGATCGACAAGCGGTAGGAATACACCGGCCGCCCGGCCTGCTTGGGCACGAAGTAGTACATCATCCCCAGAAACCCGGTAGTCAGGAAAAACCCCACCGCGTTGTGGCCGTACCACCACTGCACCATGGCATCGGTGGCGCCGGCGTAGATCGGGTAGCTCTTGAACCAGCCCGCCGGCAGCGCCAGGTGGTTGACCACATGCAGCATCAGCATCACCAGGATGAAGGCGCCGTAGAACCAGTTCGCCACATAGATGTGCGGCACCTTGCGCCGCGCCACGGTGCCGAAGAACAGCCAGGCGTAGGCTATCCACACCACTGCCAGCAGCAATGCGACCGGCCATTCGAGCTCGGCGTATTCCTTGGAGGTGGTGTAGCCCAGCGGCAGGGTCACCAGCGCCGACACCAGCACCGCCTGCCAGCCCCAGAATACGAAACTGGCCAGCCGGTCGCTGATCAATGGCGCCTGGCAGGTGCGCTGCACCACGTAAAGCGAAGTGCCCAGCAGCGCGCAGCCGCCGAAGGCGAAGATCACCAGGTTGGTGTGCAGCGGGCGCAGGCGGCCGAAGCTGGTCCAGCCCAGGTCGAAGTTCAGCTGCGGCCACACCAGTTGCGCGGCGATGAAAACCCCCACCGACATGCCGACGATGCCCCACACCACGGTCATCACGGCGAACTGGCGCACCACGTGGTAGTTGTAGGCCGGGGGCGGGGAAGCGGGGTGCATGCAAAGGGTCCAGGGGCAGCGGGCGGCCAGCAGTATGGGTAATGCGCCAGGGGGTGCAACCTGCCTGAATCAGGCTTTCATGTTATAAACCGGCCCCCTTGGCAGAGGAATGACGAATGAGCAGCGCCTGGATTGAACGCGTGCACGACAACGGCTGGCTGTGGGATGCGCCACCGCAGGAGGCCAGCGCCTGCCTGATCCTCGCCCATGGCGCCGGCGCGCCGATGGACAGCCCGTTCATGAACGCCATGGCGCAGAACCTCGCAGGCCTGGGCATCGCGGTGCTGCGCTTCGAATTCGACTACATGGCCCAGCGCCGGATCAGCGGCGGCAAGCGCCCGCCCAACGCGCAAAAGCAGTTGCTGGAGAAATGGCGTGAAGTCCATGCCCTGGTGCGCACACAGGTGAGTGGGCCACTGGCGATCGGCGGCAAGTCGATGGGCGGGCGCATGGCGAGCCTGGTGGCTGATGAGCTGGAAGCTGACGCGCTGGTGTGCCTGGGTTATCCGTTCTATGCCGCGGGCAAACCGGAGAAACCACGCATCGAGCACCTGGCGGCATTGCGCACCCCCACCCTGATCGTGCAGGGCGAGCGCGACGCGCTGGGTAACCGCGAAACGGTGGCCGGTTACACCTTGGCGCCGAGCATCGAGGTGCACTGGCTGGCCGCCGCCGATCACGACCTCAAGCCGCTCAAAAGCAGCGGCATCAGCCACGCCGAGCACCTGCTCAGCGCGGCCGACCGGGTGGCAGCGTTCGTCAGCGGTTGAAGCGCTCGACCAGCGCGTACTGAGTGGCGGCGGTTCGAGTCAGTGCCTGGCTCAGTTCGGCGCTGCTCATGGCCTGGCCAGTGGTTTCGTCGGCCAGCGCGGCGATGGTGCTGATGTTGCGGCTCACCTCGTCGGCCACCGAGCTTTGCTCCTCGGTGGCGGCGGCGATCTGCGTAGTCATCTCGGTGATGTTGGCCACCGCTTCGCTGATGCCCACCAGCGCCTGGTCGGCTTCCAGCACACGCGCCACGCCTTCTTCAGCCTGGCGGCGGCCGGCGTCCATGGTCTGTACCGCCTCATTGGCCGATTGCTGCAGGCGCGCGATCAGGCCGTGGATCTGCCCGGTCGACTCGCTGGTGCGCTGCGCCAGTTGGCGGACTTCATCAGCCACTACGGCAAACCCGCGGCCCATTTCCCCGGCCCGCGCTGCCTCGATGGCTGCGTTGAGCGCCAGCAGGTTGGTCTGGTCGGCGATGCCCTTGATCACATCCACCACGCCGCCGATCTCGTCGCTGTCGCGGGCCAGTTGCGTGACGGTTTCACCGGTGGTACCCACCGCGGCAGAGAGCCGCTGGATCGCTTCGCGGGTGTCATTGGCGATCAGCCGGCCTTCGCCGGTCAGGCGGTTGGCGCGCTGGGTCGCGTCGGCGGTGCGTTGTACGTGGTTGGCCACTTCCTGGGTGGTGGCAGCCATCTGGTTGACGGCGGTGGCCACTTGGTCGGTCTCAAGCTTCTGCCGCTCCAGGCCCTGGGCGCTGTCGTGGGCCAGCACGTCGGCCTGGCGAGCCTGGCCGTTCAGGTGTTCGGCGGTGTCCTGCAAGCGCGTGAGGCAGGTACGCAGGTGTGCCTGCTGGCTGAGCATCGCCAGTTCCAGGCGGCCTTCAAGGCCAGCGTGGTCGGTGTAGAGGCGGGCGATCAGCGGGTCGACGTTGGCCTCGCCTGCAGCGTCGATCAAGCGTGCCAAACGCGCGCGTTGCAGTTGCGCTACCCACAACCCGGCGGGCACTGAAAGCAGCGCAGCTGCGGCCATGCCCCAGGCGCTGCCCAGCCACAGGCCCAACCCGCAGGCGGCCTGGCTCAAGGCGATGAAGGGCAGCCAGCCCACTGCACCGCTGGCCCAGCGCTGGCGGCTGGAGTGCACCGATTTGCCGGCGTTGATGCGCGCGTACAGCGCTTGCGCGCGGCGTATCTGGTCGGCGTCGGGTTTGACCCGCACCGATTCGTAACCCACCACCTGGCTGTTTTCCAGGATCGGGGTGACGTAGGCGTTCACCCAGTAGTGGTCGCCGCTTTTGCAGCGGTTCTTGACGATGCCCATCCACGGCTTGCCGGCCTTGAGGGTTTCCCACATATGGCCGAACACCGCTGCCGGCACATCCGGGTGGCGAACGACGTTATGCGCAGCACCGAGCAGCTCCTGGCGGGCGAACCCGCTGATCTCCACGAAGGCTTCGTTGCAATAGGTGATGTTGCCGCGGGTGTCGGTGGTGGAAATCAACCGCTGGTGGGCGGGGAAGGTGCGTTCGCGTTCGGTGATGGGCTGGTTGTTACGCATGGCAGATCCGCTTGCAAGGTGACTTGTGCGGGTATCGGCGGGCGCGTGTGAAACTGTAATAAAAGGCAAGGCCCTGGATGGGGGCCAGGGCCTTGCCGGTACTGCTCGGGGTTGCTGAGCCTTGAGCGATCAGAACTTCGCTTCGAGGTCGACCTGCAGGGTGTTGACGTTCAGGTCGTTGTCGGCGCGCTGGGTGGAGCTGGCAGGCAGCGAGTCGGTTTCGGCGAGGAAGTAGGTCACGCCCAGGCCGAAGTTCTTGCTGATGTCGTAGCCCACTTTCAGCTTGTGGCCGCGCGAGCCGGTGAAGCCGTTGGCGAAGTCCGAGTCGGTGAAGCCGCCGACGACTGCGTTACGCTGCACGTCGCGGTAGTTGTAGTCCAGTGACCAGTCGCCCAGCCTGGTCTTGGTACCGGCCAGCCAGCCGGTGTCCTGGTCGCTGTTGGTGGCCTGGTTGTTCACGTACTGGCCGTAGAACGCCAGCGGGATCGGCAGGTTTTTCAGGTCGACCTGGCCAAAGGCTTCGTAGAGGCGGAAGTCGTTGGTGGTGTTGCCGTTACGCGAGATCGTGCCGCTGCCGATCGGGTCCTTGTCGTCGTTCTTGAAGGCGTACACGCTGCCGCCCAAGGTCACTTTCAGCGCGCTGCCCAGGTCGAAGCGAGTACCCAGCTGGCCGCTGAACATCGACAGGTCGTGCTTGTACTGATAACCCTCTCCGTCGACGTTGTCCTTGAGGTTGAAGTAACCGGTGCTGCCGAACAGCTCAACGCCCTGGCCAACGGCCACTTTATAGGTGGCGGCGGCGCCTTCGGGGTTCAGGTCGCCGTCCCAGATGATGTCACCCATGCTCACCCACGGCTGGGCCATCTTGCCGCCGATCAGGTGCAGGTTGGGCAGGGCGTTGGGGTGCCAGTCCAGGTAGGCCTGGTCGACCCACAGTTGCTTCTTGGCGAACGCGGTGGTGCCGTCGGCGTTCAGGTCCTGGTTGGTGGAGCGGCCATCGGAGCTGCTGCCGGTGGCGACGCGGATGCCGCCGTCGACTTCCGGGTTGATCTGGCTGTACACACCGAAGCGGGCACGCACGCGCTCGCGGTCGGCGCTGCGGCTGTTGTCCAGGCGGTTGCCCTGGCTGCGAACGTCTTCGTAACGCACGCGCAGGTCGCCCTTGATCTGGGTCTTGGAGGCCCAGGCCACTTTCTGTTCGAAGGAGGAGAGCTCGTCTTTCTTGGCCTTGACGTCGGCGATGGCCTGGGCCTGGGCGGCGTCAGCCTGTTGCTTGGCCTGGGTTTCCTTGGTCAGTTCGGCCGACAGTTCGCTGTACTGAGCGGCGCTGATCGAACCGTTGGCGCGCAGCATATCGAGCAGCTTGGCGTCGACGGCGGCACTGGCCGGAGCGCTCAGGGCCATCAACAGGCCCGTGCAGAGGGTGGCTCCGGTAAGTGTGGAAACGACACGCATAAGGTTCTCCCTATCGAAAAATGAGGAGGCGACAGCCACCCCGAATACGGTGCGTTTTCGCCGCGAACCTTTTGCTCAAAGGGCTGTCTGGCCGGCGAAAAACTGGCGCAAGTATTGCGAGGGGTAATGACAGAATGATGGCTCGCACATGTCATCTATATGACTGTTTGTCGCTGAAATGTCGCAGGCCAGAGCCTTCCCGGCGTGTATGTGAAAAAAATGTCGATGAATTTTCGCGGTTTGTGAAAGCTTCGCTATCCCGAAGGGGTTTTGGGATACTGCGCAGAACTTCCCCGCCCGGAGGGTGTGATGCCCGTTCAAGTGCTCGACTCGTTGGAGCAGATCAGCGCGCAGCGTTGGGATGCCTTGCTGCCTCGCCAGCAGCCTTTTCTGCGCCATGGCTTTCTGAGCGCGCTCGAAGCCAGCGGCAGCCTGGGGGCCGGCAGCGGCTGGCGGGCCGAGCACTTGCTATTGGAAGAAGGCGGCCAGTTGCTGGCAGCGTTGCCGGCCTATCGAAAGTGGCACAGCTACGGCGAATACGTGTTCGACCACGGCTGGGCCGACGCTTGCCGGCGCGCGGGCATCGCCTACTACCCAAATTGCTCGCGGCAGTGCCGTTCAGCCCGGTCACCGGCCCCCGGGTGCTGGCGGCGAGCGCGGATGCAGCACGCCGCCTGGTCGAGGCATTGCCGCAGCATATCGAGGTGCAGGGGCTCTCCAGCGCCCACGTCAACTTCACCGAGCCCGACCTGGACGCGCTGATGGTGAGCCAACCTGGCTGGCTTGAGCGTTGGGGGTGCCAGTACCACTGGCACAACCGCAGCTACCGGGACTTTCAGGACTTTCTCGACAGCCTCAGCTCGCGCAAGCGCAAGCAGATGCGCAAGGAGCGTGAACAGGTCGCCGGGCAGGGCATCAGTTTCGAATGGCGCAGCGCCGAGCAGATGAGCGAGGCGGCCTGGGATTTCGTCTACGCCTGCTACGCCAACACTTATCAGGTGCGCGGCCAGGCGCCTTACCTGACCCGCGCATTCTTCAGCCTGCTCGCCGAGCGCCTGCCCGAGGCGATCCGCGTGGTGCTGGCGCACCAGCACGGGCGGCCGGTGGCCATGGCCTTCAGCCTGGTAGGCGAGGGTTGCCTGTACGGGCGCTACTGGGGCTGCCTGGCCGAGTTCGACCGGCTGCATTTCGAAACCTGCTTTTACCAGGGCATGGAGTACGCCATCGAGCAGGGGCTGGGGCAGTTCGATGCCGGTGCTCAAGGGGAGCACAAGTTGATCCGGGGTTTCGAACCGACGATCACGCGCTCCTGGCATTACCTGGTGCACCCCGGGCTGCACAACGCGGTGGCGGAGTTTCTGGAACAGGAAAGGGCAGGGGTGGCGGCCTATGCCGAGCAGGCGCGGGAGGCGTTGCCGTATCGGTGCACCGCGCCCGGCTAGCCGGCCTCCCACCAAGGCTCGTGGCGGCTCGCCGCGCGACGCGCACCATCGCTCGGCTCTATATAGCGTTCGAAACGGTGGTAGATTACCGGCAATCGAACCGGCAAAATTATTTTCCGAAAATTGGAATAAGCCTTTTTCTATAGGGCTTGGTGCAAGGTGGTAGACCGGCAAATGTCATTCACCCCATATATTTCTCAAGAAAAAGCCCCCGAGGCGTTGCAGGACCAGATCGTTAAGGTCATGCGCCTGGATGCCGAACTCCACGGCAAAATCCCGCGCCCGCTGCGTGTGCCGATGGCCAATCTGCTGCGCGTGGTCAACTCGTACTACAGCAACAAGATTGAGGGTAACTCAACGTTACCGGCGGACATCTTGCGTGCGGAACAGGTTGCAGGCGGATCTCAGGCGGTCAAAGCCAGCAAGGACTTCCTAGAGATAAAGCGTCACATCGAGGCACAACGCCGCCTGACCGACGACCCGATCAACCCGGTCGAGGTCTGTACTCGGGATACCATCTTGCGCCTGCATCGGGAGTTCTACGCCGGTGTGCCAGACGAGATGCTGGATATCCAGATGAACGAACAGGGTGACGTCGTTCGAATGGTTCCAGGCGTATTCCGTGAGTACGGCGTCAAGGTTGGCCAACACATCGCTCCGACCGCTGAGCAGGTGCACGCCTGTCTTGGCCAATTCGAGCGTGTTTACCGACTGGACTGGATTCACGGCCTGTCGCGCTTCCTCGCGGCTGCTGCTGCACACCATAGGCTGATGTGGATCCACCCCTTCATGGACGGAAACGGCCGTACTGGGCGACTGTTCACTGACCAATATCTGAAGGCCGCCGGTTTTGGCGGCTATGGCCTGTGGTCGATGAGCCGTGGCTTCGCCCGAAACACCGACATGTATTACGACATGCTCAAGGCAGCCGACCACCCTCGCAAAGGCGACCAGGACGGCCGCGGCATCTTGTCGGATAGCGGTCTGATGCGCTGGACTCAGTACTTTACCGACACGGCGCTGGACCAGGTTCAGTACTTCAGCGCTCAGCTTGATCCGGAGAAGCTGGGGGAGCGGATCGATGTGTACTTCGAGATGCGCAGTCGTGGTGCGCTTTCAGACAGCAAGGGCAATCCACTGCCAGAGCTCCGGATCGAAGCCAGGGATGTCTACAAAACTTTGCTCCATATGGGTGACCAGCCACGAGCCGAGCTGCAGGCCAGCCTTGGCGTTGGGGAACGCGCCACCCGTGGCCTGTTGAGCCAGATGGCAAAAGAGGGCTTGATCACCCTCGACGGACGCAAACCGGTATCCCTGAACCTTTCGCGGCATTCGATCGAATTCCTGTTCCCCTACCTCTGGTAGGGGAGCTGGAGCACCATTGGAATGACTGGAAAATACCGACCGTAACAAGACTGATCATCGAGTAGCTGAACGCATTCCAGCCTCCCACCAAGATCAAACCATGGGCAGCTTGCCGCGCGACCCCCACCATCACCAGCGCTCAGATATCCCACCCAAACACATGAAACCGCTCACCCGCAAAGCGCACCTTCACCGGCAGCGAATCGATCCGCCACGCCTCAGCCAGCGGGGTATCGAACTGCGCCGCCACCAGCAACCCCCGAGTGGGGCTGGAGAAGGGCTGGCGCAGGTCGGTGGGCAGCGGGTTGGCGCTTTCGGCGGGGCTGATCACCGTGGCCTGGGCCCAACCGCCATCGGGCAGTTGCACTTCGAGCTTCGAGCCGGGCGCCGAGTGCTCCACATCCTTGGGGTCTAGGTAGATCCACAGCTGTGCCGGGCCTGCTTTCTCCACCCGCAGCAGCGGCGTACCGGGGCCGACGTTCTCGCCCTCGGCGGCAACCACCTCGGCCACTCGGCCTGCGTACGGTGCACTCACGTTCAGGTTCGCCATCTGCCCTTGCAGCCATTGCCGTTCGGCCGCTTGCTGCTGGGCGTAGCGCGCCGCTTCCGAGGCGCCGGCGCCGCCGAACTGGCTGCGCTGGAAGTCCAGCAACTCGGCACGGCGGCGGTCCAGCGCGTTCTGCGCATCGACCAGCTCGCCACGGGTGGCGGCACTGGCGTTGAACATCCGCTGCACGTAGGCCACCCGTTGCTGAGCGCGGCTGACCAGGCTCTGCAGGTTGGCCTGGGCGCGCGCATCGAGTGCAGCCAGGTCGCCCGTGGCGGCCGGTGCCTGCTCGCTGCCCTGCAGAATTGCCAGGCGCAGGTCCCACTCCGGGTTATCCAGCTTCAGCAGTGGCTGGCCGGCCTGCACGTGGTCGCCGGCCTTGACCTGGATCGCCTGGATGCGCCCCGCCTGGCGCGCACGCACCTCCAGCACGTCCAGCCTCACCAGTGCCGGCGCCTCGATGCGGATCAGCGCCAGCCCATAGTTGCCCGCCAGCCACAGCGCTGGCAGCAGGATGAGGAACAGGATGAAGTACCAGCGCAGGCGAAAGGCCAGGCGCTTGCCCGGCGCGTACAGCACCTGAATGCCGGAGTCCTGGGTCGGGTGCTGCTCTTTGGCACTGTTGAAACGTATCTTCATGGGGCTCTCGGGTAGTCGGTCCAGGATTGCCAGTCGATGCCGCCCACGTTGGCCGGGGCCAGCGCAGTGGCCCAGTCGCGGGCCTGGCGTTGCAGGGTGGCGGCGTCTGCGTCGTGCCAGGAGAGGTCGGCGGGTTGGTCACGCTCCACGCTCTGTGCCAGGCGCAGGTGCAACGAGGGCCACTGGCGGCTGATGTCGGCCAGGCGCCGGGCGCTGTTGTGCGGGTTGCGGGTGTACATCATCAGGCTGATGTCGGCTACGCCGAGCCTGGGCAGCTCGCAGGGCACGCAGGGTTGCCGGCGCGCCTGGTCGCTGAACCAGCGCGGGTGGCTGGAGAGCCGCAGCGGCCAGGGGCTGGCCTGCTTGGCCGCCTGAAGGGTCGCCAGCCAGTCGCGCAGGCGTTGGTCCGGCACCGGCCAGCCCAGTTGTTCCACTTCCAGGTCCAGGTGCAGGGCATCGAAAGGCAGTGCTCTGAAACGGCCGATCAGCGCGATCAGTTCCGGGCGTTGGCTGGGCTTGATCCAGGCGGGGTCGCCGAGCAGCAGGTTGACCTTCAAACCCTGTGCATGCGCCTCATCCAGCAGCGCCTGCAATTGCCCGTAGGTGCCGGAAGCGTTGGCAACCTGCAGCGGGCTCAGGCCCAGGTTCAGCTCGCTGATCTGCGCAGCGCGCAGGGCCGCCAGCTCGGCCGGGCGCGTCGCGGCGTCCAGCAGCGCCTGGCTGTGCCAGATGTAGACGCCCTGGGTCCAGTGCTGCGGGCCATCGGGCGCTGGTTGGCCGCCGACACCAGGCGCCTGCCAGCGCAGCAGCGCGCTGCCCATCAACTGGGCGAAAGCGGGGCTGTCGTCGCTGAACAGGCGCAGGGCCGAGTCCTGCAACCACACCGCGTGCCAGGCCGAAATCTGCGCGAAGCCCGCGTTGTAGTGATCTATCTCGGCCTGCAGCAGCTTGAGGCTGGCATCGCCGCCGTCCAGTTCCGTGCGCTGGCGGCGCTCGCCGATGATGCTGTCCAGCGCCTCGCGCCGCTCGCTGCGCCAGGCGTACTCGTTGTAATTGCGCCGCTGCTGCTCCAGCACCTTGCCCAGTTCGCGCAGCAACACGCCACGCTCCTGCTCCATGGCCAGTTGCGCCGCCTGGTAGCGTTGCTCGCCTTCGCGGCGGCGCGCGGTGCCGTAGTCCATCACATCCAGCGGCGCCGAGAGGGTGATGCCGGCGCTCACGCCGTCGCCGACCTTGCTGGCGTCGCTGCGGTTCTCGGCGGTGCCGGCGAGGGTGAAGTAGGCATCGATGGCCGAGAACCAAGGGCGGCGGCGGTCCTGTTCGGCGGCGGCCAAGGTCGCCTGGCGCTGCTCCATGCGTGGGTTGCTCTCGAGCAGGCTCTGCCAGTCACGCAGGGGCCTGGGGTGCTCGGCGAGCGGCTCTGCTGCCGGCTGGTCGCCGGGGGCGATGTCGACGCCAAGGCTGGCCAGGCTGTCGCGGGTGTCGCTGAGCAGGTCGGCCTGCATCTGGCAGCGGCGCGCGACGGCGGTCCATTCGCTGCGCATCAGTTGCGCATCGGCCGGCAGGATCCAGCGGTTGCGCAGGCGCTCGTCGACGGTGGCCAGCGCCTTGTGCTGCGCGGCGGCGCTGTCCTGGCACAGCTGCTGTTCCTGGGTGGCGCGCCACCAGTCGGCGTAGGCGCTGCGCAGTGCCAGGCGTTGCTGGGCGCGTTGCAGGTCACGTTCGATTTCACCGATGCGTGCGTCACGGTTGGCCTGATGCAAAGCCTCGACCTTGCGCCGCATGGCGCCGAACAGCGGGTAGCGCACCCCGATCGAATAGCTGCGGCCAAAGTAACTGTCGCGCTCGTTCTGGGTGACCAGCTCGTTGTAGCGGCCGGCGTTGGCGCCGGCGAAACCTTCCCAGCCGGCTTCGGCATCGCGCTGCTGCGCGGCGGCCTGGCGGGCGCGAAATTCCGCCTCGGCCGAGGCCACGCCACGGCCGTCACCGGCCTGTTGCAGTACGTTGTCCAGCGTCAGTGGCGCGGCGGTAGCGCCCATGGGGGCAGTGCACATCAGTGCCAATAGCAAGCGTTTGGGCATTGAGCTCATTCTTCTGATTCGATAGGCGGGGGTCAGAACCGGTTGGCGCGCTTGAGCACCCACCAAGGGGCCATGCTCGACTCTTCATGGCCGCGGCGCAGGGTTTCGTTGAGGATCGCCACCACGCTCCACAACCGCAGGCCGTACATCGCCAGCGGGTAGATCGGCAGGATCCAGGCCAGGCGCAGGTCCTGGCGTTGCCGCTCGCTGACCATCACGATCAGGCCCAGGTACAGCAGCGTGGCGAGCAGCGCGTAGATCCCATAGATCAGCAGGCTGTAGAAGGCGAAGGCCGCAAACGGCAGCATCAGCAGCGCCACCAGGCTGTAGCCCAGGATGATGAACGGCAGCACCAGCTGGAAGAACAGCCCGCTCACCAGCAGCATGCCGAAGTTTCGCCAGCCCACCAGGCGCGGGTTGAACGCATGGGGATGCTTGCGCATGTAGACGAAATAGAGGTCGCCGTCCCAGCGCAGGCGCTGCTGCAAAAAGCCTTTGAGCGTATGCGGTGCATCGGTGTGGCCGATGGCCTGTGGCTCGAACGGCACGCGCAGCCCGTATTTGCGAAAGTAGCTCTTGATGCGCAGGGTCAGGTCCAGGTCTTCAGCGGTGTGGGTGTCCCAGCCGCCGATGTGCTCCAGGAAACTGCGGCGGAAAGCCCCGAACGCGCCGGACACGTTGTTCACCAGGTTGAATTCGGACAGGCCGATCTTCGACATGTGGATCGACAGCAGATATTCCAGCGCCTGGATGCGCGCTACCAGCGACTGGCTGGCATTGCGCACGCGCAGGCTGCCGGCAACGGCCGGCACCTTGGGGTCCTGGAAGTGGCGCACCATGCGCACCACCATGTCGTTGTCGAACGAGGTGTCGCCATCGACGTTGATGATCACCTCGCCACGGCTGTAGGCAAGGCCTGCGTTGAGCGTGGACACCCGCCCGCCGCGTTGCCACTTGGCGATCGGCCGCACCTGGCGGTTGGCCGGCAGGCGCGCGTCGCGCTTGAAACGCCGCACTGCAGCGGTGGTCGCGCCGTTGGCAGCTGCGCCGTCGATCACCGGGATGATTTCGATGACGCCGGGGTAGGTCTGTTCGGCCAGCGAACGCAGCGTCAGCGCCACTGCATCCCCCTCGCCATAGCAGGTAATGACGCACGACACCCTTGGCAGGTACGGGCTGTGCTGCGGCGTGGCGCTGCGCACCCGGGTGAACCAGCGCAGGATGCCCACCAGCACCAGCAGGTTCATCGGTACTTCCAGCAGCAAAAAGTACGGGAACACCATCAGAAACAACCGCCAGTCGCCGTTCGGCCCGCGGATCTCGTTCAGCCAGGCATGGCCGTGCTCGATCAGCGCCTGCATCAGAGCTCGCCTCCCAGGCGGGCCAGCAACAGGTCAGCGTCCTCCTTTTCCACCAGGTCACGGGGCGCGATGCAGCCGGTGGTGCGCAGCTGGATGTCTTGCAGGTCTTTGCCCACGGAACAGCTCGCTGATGCGGTTCAGGCGCTCGGTCACCAGGCGCAAGCCCACCTGGTCGGTGTGCATCAGCAGCAGCCACAGGTGCTCTTCACTGGTGCGAGTGCAGCGGTCGGTGTCGCGGATCACTTCCTGGATGCGCTCGATCAGGCTGTCGAGCAGGGCGTGGCCACGCTGCGGGCCGAGCCGTTCCAGAGTGCTGCCCAGGTTGCGAAAGCGCATGCCCAGCAATACGAACGAGGGCGCCTTGTGCCGCTGGATCAGTTCGATCTGCCAGTTCAACAGGGTTTTGAAGGTGTTCATGCCGACCATCGCCAGGCGGCTGAAGTATTCATGGCGGGCCTCTTCGAGCCCCTGGCGTGCTACCAGCAGTGCGTTTTCCGAAAGCTGGTAATGATGGATCTCGCGCATCAGCAGTTCGTCGGGCTGATGGTGGGTGCCGCAATCCAGGCAGCGAGCCTCCACGTCTGCATCGACGAAGAAGGCTTTGCAGCCATTGCAGTGGTAGTTCTCCAGCGGCCGGTCGTAGTCGGTGCCGATGTGCCGCAGGCGCGTCAGGCAGTTGGGGCACAGCAAGGCGCCGTCCTTGAGAAATTCGCCCTGCGGGCCGATGTGGCCGCAGGTGAAGCAGTGCATCGAGGGCTGGCGCTGGATGTCCAGGCAATTGCATTCCACGCACACATCGATGTAGTTCAGGTGGCCCGAGCCGCATTGCTTGCACAGGCGGATACGGTCGATCAGCTCGGTGCTCTGGATCAGGTTGCGCTGGGTGAGGTTGGCGATCCAGACCTGCCCGTTGACCGGGCCGTCGGCCATGGCGTCGAGTAGCGGGTACACATGATGTTGCGGCGAGCGCGCGTCGCGCACGGCCAACAATTTGCCGGGCGCGCGCAGCCACAGGTAGGCCAGCAACTGCGCGTCGATGCCCTCCGGCGCGCGGCCGCGATTGAACAGCTCATGGCGCTGTTGCCATTGCTGATATTGCTGGTCGATCACCGCGCGTGCAGCCGGTGCCGGGCCATCGGCCAGCGCCTGAGCGCGCGGGTCGGTGCTGCTGGCGTAGATCAGCTTGAGGCGATAGCTGGCATGCTTGCGCAGGCTGTACAGCAGGGTGGAGGTGTACTCACCGGTGCCATCGAGAATCACGGCGTCGAACGGGCCGGCGGCCAACAGTTCATCCAGGTGTTCGAAGCGTTGCGAATCGGAGAACAGCGGGGTAGAGCGGCTGCCGATTTCGGCAAGGCGGGGGGCGGCGGCGGGGGCCATAGGCGTAAACATCCGTTTCCAGGGTCCGGGGCATTGACGTCCCTTGGAACGGAAAGTTCGGATTTGCACATGAAGATGTAGAAGATTTGTACAAGAAACCTGTGGTGCTATGGCGCTTGTCAGCCGTGAAACAGCCGCCCGCGCGAAGGCGCGGTAGCGGCGTGTACGGCAGGCGAACAGCGGCTCAGTGCACCGAGTTCGCTGCCGGCTGCACCAGGTGCACCAGATGGTCCAGGCCCAGCGAAGTGAGGGTTTTCGGGCTCACCCAGACTTCCAGCGCCACGGCGTGTTCCACACCCACGGTGCGCGCTGCGCCCATGCGGCGAAAATCCAGGCCCAGGCGTTTGAGCAGGCGTTCTACGCCCACGGTGGTCACTGTCACGTAGCGGGCGATGGAATGGTTGACGCCGAACTCCATCAACGAGCGGATGGCCTGGGTTGTGGTTTGCGAGAGTTGCGCCGGCAAGGTGCCGTCCCCCTGGATGGCGAACCGGCTCAGTTCCCAGGTGTGCGCATCGGCCGGTGCCTGGGTGCCGTCGAGCAGTTCAGGGAAAGTGTCGGCCAGCATGTTCGGCCCGCTGGTGGGCAACAGGCGCCAGCAACCGATCACGTCGGCCTGGTTCTCCAACATCATGTAGTAAGGGTCAAGTGCATCGTAACCGTCGATTTCCATGTCGCCGATCAAGGCGACATCCCACTGTTTGCGTATTTTGAAAACTTGCGCACGCAGGCGGTGCATGGCGAACAGTTGGTCGTGGGAGAACTGGTGGCGGGCGCGGATAGAGATTTCCATGACGGACTCCATGTTTTCAGAGAAGTCCCGGATCTTATATTCAGGGTGGATATTGGCTACCCGCCGAAATTGGGAGGTTGTATCACCGGGAAAACGTGGCAAAGTCCAGTGTTTTTACAGCGGTGAAGTCCATGAAACCGAACAAATCTCGAAACTCGGCATTGGTCCGCGAACTGGTGCAGCGGCGGGTCGATCACAATCTGAGCCAAAAGGCATTCTGGGCACGGTTCGGCATCAGCCAGGCAAATGCCAGCCGCATCGAAACTACGGCGATGCTGTCACCGTCGTTATCGATCCTGCTGCAGCTCTATGCCCAGGGCGTGATACCGGACGAGCGCCTGGCGATGTCGGAGGCGCGTGAGTGATGTTGGCGCGGCTTGATCAGGGATTGATCAGGCCCAGTTCGATAGCGCGAACGACGGCCAGGCGGCGGCTGCTGACGCCGAACTTGCGGCGGATATTCTTGAAGTGGAACTCCACCGATGCCGACGCGATGGAAAGAATCACGCCGATCTCCCAGCTGGTTTTGCCCGCAGCGCTCCAGTAGAGCACCTCACGCTCGCGATCGGTGAGTTGCGGCCGTTCGCTGTTCATGCCCAGCAGGCGTGGCGCATGGCCCAGGGTGAAGTCGCGCAGCAGAATGGCGCGGCCCAGCAGTATTTCCATGTCCTTGGCAAAGGCCTTGGGCGAATGGTTGCCATAACTCAGGCTGAGCATGCCCACTTCACCCTGAGGCTCATGAATAGGCAACGTGAAACCCTGGCGCAAGCCATGGTGCGCGGCTTCTTCTGAAAAGTTTTTTTCAGCCAAAGAGCGATAAATAGTGTCGCTCCAGATAATCGGGAACTTGTTTTTCAGGCTGTGCGCAACCACCGGGTCAATGTTGGCATACGCATGGGCATCATATTGAGCCCGCCAGGCACGGCCGAAGTTGCTGTGGATCACCGCGGCGCTGTTATCGGCTGCTTTATTGGGCTTGAGCGCGATAAGAAACTCCGAGGCGCCCATGTTCTTCGCGGCGTGCTGCAACAATCTCAGCCATTCATCCTGCTGCGTTGCGCGAGCGAGCTCATGTAGCTCTTGGGCAAATCCGATCATGTTCTCTCAATGCACGGCCTTGGCCGCCGTAGGCGCAATACAACTCGGGACCTTACTCTTTTGGTTCGGCGGCTTCAAGCGGGTAGGGAAAGCTTCCCGAACACTGCGCAGGCGACCCGGGTCGTGGTAGATCGGCCATGTCGAGCGATGCGCCGATCTTCATCCGAAGCAGTGCCTTATACCCGTGGAGATTTGCTCAGCCGCTCTCCCGCAGGCTGAAGCACCGGTGGGAGGACGGCTTGCCGCGCGACGCGATAATGAATGGCCAAGGGAATCGGTTGCAAAAACCACAGAATCCCCCACGGCCTCAATGATTGACCGTATGGGCCAGCATTACCGACAACTGGCACAGCGGCCTGCCGCTTTGCTCGCGCCACAGGTTGAAGGCCGCCTGCGCTGCGGCAATATCGCGCTGGCTGGTGGGCGCTTTGTCTACCACGCCTTGAGCCACCAGCGCCGCGCATACGTCGTCGGTGAGCACGAAGGTGTCCTTGCCGACCATTCGCAAGAAGCGCGGTGCCGACAGCCCGCCCAACTGGTTGCCGTGCTGGCGCAGGTAGCGCCACAACCCGCTGATGTCTTCCTCCGGCCAGTTGGCGATGAATGCGCCGAAACTGCCATGTTCATGGGCCACATTCAGCACCATCTGCGCGTTGCGCGGTACGCTCTTGAGCTTGCCCAGGTGCCGGATGAGCCGGGCGTCCTGCATCATCCGCTCCAGGTGCTCGGCGCTCATCAGCACCACTTTTTCCGGGTCGAAGCCGAAGAACACTTGCTCGAAGGCCGGCCACTTGGCGTCGACCAGGCTGTGCTTGAGCCCTGCGCGGAAGATGCGCAGGGTCAGGGTCGAAAGGTAGCGATCATCGCTCAGCGCAAGCAGTTCGGCGCGGTCACGCGGCTTTGGCAGCCAGGCCTCTAGTGCGGCCTTCGAGCCGAACCGCTGCAGAGCGAAGTCGTGCAGCCAGGCGTAGTCACGCATGCGGGCCCTCCAGGCGCTGCGCGGTGCGCCCCAGGCGCAGGCCCAAGGCTTTGCACAGCGCGATTTCGTGCTCGTCCAGCGCGCGCTTGCCGTCGTTGCCGGCGTGATGGCTGGCACCGTAGGGCGTGCCCCCGCCACGGGTGTCGAGCAGGGCTTGTTCGCTGTAGGGCAGCCCGGTGATCAGCATGCCGTGGTGCAGCAGCGGCAGCATCATCGACAGCAAGGTGGTCTCTTGCCCGCCGTGCAGGCTGGCGGTGGAGGTGAACACCCCGGCCGGCTTGTTCACCAGCGCCCCGGACAGCCACAGGCTGCTGGTGCCGTCGAGAAAGTACTTGAGCGGCGCGGCCATGTTGCCGAAGCGGGTCGGGCTGCCCAGCGCCAGGCCAGCGCACTGCTTGAGGTCGTCGAGGGTGGCATAGGGCGCGCCGCTGTCTGGCACCGCAGGCGCGGTGGCTTCGCAGTCGCTGGACACCGCCGGCACCGTGCGCAGGCGCGCCTCCAGCCCGGCCTGCTCGACACCGCGGGCGATGTAGCGCGCCATCTCGGCGGTGGCGCCGTGGCGGCTGTAATACAGCACCAGAATGAACGGTTGTGTGCTCATGGCAGGATCTCCAATACCTTTCCAGGCGGCCGGCCGATGATGGCCCGCTCGCCGTTGACCAGGATCGGCCGCTCGATGAGCTTGGGGTGCTCGACCATCGCGGCGATCAACGCAGCGTCGGACAGAGCCGGGTCAGCCAGGTTCAAGCTTTTGTATTCGTCTTCGCCGGTGCGCAGCAGCGCGCGCGCGCCGATGCCCAGCTTGCCGAGCAGCGCTTGCAGCGTGGCGGCGCTTGGGGGCGTTTCCAGGTAACGCACTACCACCGGTGCCAGGCCGAGCGCTTCGAGCAGTTCCAGCGCGCCACGGGATTTGGAGCAGCGCGGGTTGTGATAGAGGGTCAGGTCGGTCATGGGGCTCGCCGCTTCGAATGAGGGGCGCGTATTCACCCGGCATTGTCGAGAGTAGGAGGCCCGGTGCCATGATGCGACGTTGGTTGATGCCCTGGCTGCTCGGGGCATGCTTGCTGGCAGGCGGCTGCGACAGCGACTGGGGCCCCGATGCCCAGGGCCAGGTAGTCAAGGCCGATCAGTTGAAGGGGCAGTGGTGGGTGCTCAACTACTGGGCCGACTGGTGCGGCCCGTGCCGCAGCGAAGTGCCCCAGCTCAATGCGCTGGCCGCAGAGGGCGTCACGGTGCTGGGGGTGAACTTCGATAACCTGCAGGGCGACGAACTGCGTCAGGCTGCCAGCACCTTGGGCATCGGCTTTCGCGTACTCGCCCAGGACCCCGCTCAACGCCTCGATCTGCCCCCCAGCGAAGGCCTGCCGGTGACCTACCTGATCGGCCCCGACGGCAAGGTGCGCGAGCGCCTGGTAGGCGAGCAGACCGCTGTCGGCCTCAAGGCGCGCTTGGCGGCGCTGAAGGGCGCGTAGCCGGCGCGCTGTCGCGAGGCTGCGGCAGCATGCCTTTCAGCACGGTGTCGCGGTCGATGAAGTGGTGTTTGAGCGCGATGAGAGTGTGCCCACCCACCAGCGCCCCGCAGAGCCACGCCACCCAGGTGTGGAACACGCCCACGGCATGCTGCACCGCCTCGTTCGGCGCGATCAGCGCAGGTAATTTGAGCAGCCCGAGCATCCACACCTCATGGCCGCCCGAGGAGCTCCACAGCCAGCCCGACAGCGGCAGGGCCATCAGCGCTATCGCGTAGAGAAACAGATGCCCGGCATGCGCCGCCTTGCGCATCGACGGCGCCATGCTCGCCGGCAAGGGCGGTGCCGGGTGAGTGAGCCGCCAGGCCACGCGCACCACCACCAGCACCAGCACGGTGCTGGCCACCGCCTTGTGCAGGAGGGTGATGCGGTGGTCGGCATTGATGCTGTGCCAATGCACGGCCGAAAGGCCCAGCAACCAGGCGCCCAGCCAGATCGCGGCCATCAGCCAGTGCAGCCATTTGGCGGTGGAGGTGTAGTGGGTGACGGTGTCCATGGGCGTTCCTTGTGCCGGGCCTGGTGCGCTATAGCGCGGCCCGCGCCGGCACTGCAAATCAGGCCGGTTGAGGGTGCGCGCGCGCCAGAATCCAGTCGACGAAATGGCGAATCTTTGGCACTTCGGCCGCGTGCTCCGGGTACGCCATAAAGTGTGCGCCCGGGCTGCGCATCGGATGCGCCACCGGCACCACCAGCTTGCCTTCGGCCAGTTCCTCGGCCACTAGGTAGCGCGGGATCAGCGCCACGCCGCAACCGGCGACCGCCGCGTGAATGCACATGTAGAAAGTATCGAAACGCGGGCCATGGTAGCTGCCTGCCGAATGCAGCCCCTGGGCAAGGAACCAGTCGTGCCAGGCCTCGGGCGCGAGGTGCATTGCAGCAATACGGTGTTGGCCAGGTCCTCGGCGCCGCCAAGCGGTGTGCTGGCCAGCAGGTCGGGCGCGCACACCGTCACCACCTCTTCACCGAACAGCTCAACGCACGTGGCCCCAGGCCAGGTGCCCTGGCCGAAGAAGAACGCAACATCGGCCCGCGACTGGGTGAGGTCGAAGGGTTCGAGCTCGTTGCGGATCTCCAGGTGAATGTTCGGGTACTGCTTGCCGAACCCCTTGAGTGCCGGGATCAGCCAGCGTGCGCCGAAAGTGGGCTGGGTGGCCACCCGCAGCACTTCGGTCTCGCCGCCGTAGGAGAGGATGTAGCGGCTGGACATGTCGATCTGGGTGAGGATCTTGTTCACCTCGGCCAGGTACAGCGAGCCGGCCGGGGTGAGTTGCAGGCGCCTTCGCACCCGCTGGAACAGGTGGTGGCGCAGCATCTCTTCGAGCTGCGCTACCTGCTTGCTCACCGCGCTCTGGGTCAGGTGCAGCTCCTGCGCGGCGCGGGTGAAGCTCAAGTGCCGTGCGGCCGCTTCGAAGCATTGCAGGGCGGTCATGGAGGGGGTCAATCGTTTCGACATGGCGCAACCGCAACAGCCAAAACCGCGACTATACCTCAGCCCTCGGCAGCCTTGCCGGGCGGCGCGGCGCTTTTTCCCACAGCGCATGCGTAGTAAAGTCGCTTTTTGTGACGCTTGTTTCATGCGTGTGCCCAAGGCCTGTTGCACAATGGGCGCCATGTGATATTTCCAGGATCCGCAATGTCTGAATTCCCCCGTTTCGGTGCCTTGCGCACCGGCGTCGCGCTGGCGCTGCTGGCTGCCAGCCTCGCCGGTTGCTCTTCTTCCAAGAAGGCCGGCATCTACGAGCACGAGAGCTTCGACGACTCCGGCACTTTCTCGCGCAACTACCCCGTCAGCGACATGGCCTCCTGCGAGGCGGCGCGCCGTGCGCTGCTGAGCCAGGGTTACATCATCACCAGCAGCGACCCCGAACTGGTCGCCGGCCACAAGAGCTTCCAGCAAACCGCCGACACGCACCTGGAGATCAGCTTCAACGTCACCTGCGCCTCAGACACCACCGCCAACAAAAGCTCGATCGTGTTCGCCAACGCCTTGCTCGACCGCTACGCGCTGAAAAAATCCAATACCTCCGCCAGCCTCGGCGTGGGCGTGCTGGGCTCTGTGTCGATGCCGATCGGCTCCAGCGACGATTCGATGGTCAAGGTGGCCAGCGAGACGGTCGCCTCCGACACCTTCTACGACCGCTATTTCGCCTTGGTGGAGAACTTCCTGCCGCCGGATGCGAAAAAGGCTGCGCATATCGAAGAAAAGCCGAGCAAGGAACTGGGCGTGCCCGAGCAGCCAGCGGCCAAGCCTGCCGAAGCGGCGGCTGCGGCGCCTGCGGCCGCGCCTGCAGGGCATGAAGCCGCCGCGCAGCAGGCGCCTCAGCCTGCCGCCATCGCCCCGGCAACGCCTGCAGACGGTGCACAGCCACCTGATGAGAGCTTAAATTCTCAACCCATAGCGCCGCCGGCAGATGAGCCTCCGATCACCACTGATGAGCGGTGATTAGGCTCTGTACGTAATTGGCAGAAACTCAGCCAAACCCATGCTCCAGGCCATTTGCCGTAGAGTCTCCCGCCATGCAGGGAAAGGAATTTTCTGATGGCCAGTCGATACGATATTTCAGATGAAGCTTGGGGTTTGGTAGCGGATCTTTTCGCAGGTCCGCAGCGCAAAGGCCGCCCCAGCCGCGACGACAGGCAGATGCTCAATGGCATCCCGTGGGTACTCTGTTCGGGGGCACCCTGGCGCGACATGCCGGAGGATTTCGGGCCTTGGTCAAGCGTCTATCAGCGCTTTCGTGATTGGCGAAACCAACGTGTCTTCAGCCAGATGCTCAAACGGCTGCAACTGAAGCTCAATGAAAAAGGCCGCATCGATCTGAAGACCTAGATGATTGACTCGACCGCCATACGCGCTTCCGGCTCGGCCTCCGGCGCGGGTAAAAAGGGGGGCTGACGAACCCGCCGATCATGCTCTAGGCCGCAGCCGCGGGGGCTTCACGACCAAGATTCATATGCTGTGCGACGCTAACGGCATTCCTCTTCGCTTTCTGCTCTCCGGTGGCAACGCAAGCGACATCAACTACGCCCAACCCCTCCTGGACGGCGCCCACCTTCCGACTGTCCGTGGCCGGCCACGCAAGCGTTGCAGATGGCTACTGGCAGACAAAGGTTATGACGCCGAGGCGCTGCGCCAATACTGCGACCGCTATCGAATGCAGCCCGTCATTGAGCGGATGTTCGGCTGGCTCAAAGACAACCGCGGAATGGGTACGCGCTATGACAAGCTGGCGGAGAGCGTTGCCGCTATGGTTTCGCTGGCGTGCTCGTTACGGTGTTTAAAAAAGTTGGTTTCGTACAGAGCCTAACAAAGATTTTGACTCCCTGAACCCAATGGATGTGAAAGAGATCCCGGTAGGGTGCGCAGGCACGCTACCAGATGGGCGTAATATCGTGGTTCGTCCGGATAGCTCAGACGGCAGACCAAAGCTTGAATTACAAGATGGGCGGAATAGAATTAAGGTGAGATATGGCAAAAGTGAATGAGATCTACGAAGATTGGCTGGAAGAATGTTCTGGGCGATATTGTGTAGAAAAGATTTGCGACGACGCGACTGGACTTGAGATTTGTATCTCATCCAGGAGAGATGCGTGCTACTGTTAGTATTAAATTTGACTTGATTGATATGGTTGGCTATCAGGTTTTTAATGATAGTTATATTTTGGCTAGAAATAAATCTCAGCAAAGAAATCCCATTCGCTCAATTTTCAAAGAAAAAAAATTCTATGCTTATAAGTCAAATTAAAGATGAGACTTATGGAGCTGTAGATATTCAGAATCTAAATCACTATTGCTTTCTGTTGGCTGAAGAGTGTGTGGATATTGTTTGTTTTGGCGAGCCCAGCATAAAAATAATACAGGTAAGTAGCTCTTCCTAGATATTTGCTGTTCTTGAGGGTACTTAGCTCCAAGTGGACTCTCTTTTTTCACAGAAGTGGGGAGTGGGGTTAGGCTCTGTACGAAACCAGCTGTTTTAAACACCTCAACGAGTACGCCAGCGAAATCATAGCGGCAAGGCTCTCCGCCAGCTTGTCGTAGCGTGTACCAATTCTGCGGTTGTCTTTTAGCCAGCCGAACATCCGCTCGATGATGTTCCGTTGCGCATATTTGGGCTTGTCAAACAGGCGAGGCAAGCCTGGTTTCGGCTTGCGCTTCATGATTCGCAAGGGAATGACGGGCTCCATTCGATAGCGGTCGCAGTATTGGCGTAGCGCCTCGGCTTCATAACCTAAGCACAGAGCCTACTGACCTTGCCTATCATCTGACGGGTTTCAGGATCGGGAGAGGTAGGAAAGAGCTGTTCCTCCCCCCTGATTGCGAAAATTTTTATCGATGAAGTGGATCAGCTGATTTATAGATAAGTGTCAGTGCTCTGATAGTCATTTCTGGTGTATAGCCTACGAATATCGCTATCCCTGGGTTTGAGGCAAGATTGAATCGCTCCGCTCCTCCAGTAGGTGCCCATATTGAAATGGTAGTAGGTGGGTAGGTCTCCAGGGCGCTCCAAAAGTACTATGAATATCTGCCTGACTCGAATCTACGCTAAGTTTATAAGGTAGCGCCCCTTCGTAAGCAATGGTACTCAGGCGGTCCGGATTGGCCTGGATGTTCAGCTGATAGAATATATCGTCTTTTTCAGTGAATAATAACTCCAGTCCTTTGTGGTTGGTGTAATAGTAATCTGGGGTTTCTTCGACAGCCTTGTTTCGGGTCATTGTCTCAATGCCAAAGACTTTATCGGGAGTTTTCTGACTCGTTCCAAGTAAGGCAATGATTGATTCAATATGTGTGTCATTCATTTGTAGAGTTCCAGTTCCACGTTAATCGAATTGATCTCATGTTCCAGCTCGGCAACGCGTTCTGTCGTCAGTCCGGATTCCAGCAATGCTTGCTCTATGGCCTTAAGATTGTTACCTACGGCTGCACGCAAGTCGTTAGCGTCATGCTCGGCCTTGTCATTAGTGTTCCGTCGGCCGTAGGTCTCACTTTTCTGTTGATGCACCCAATCGGGAATAGCGACTGCAGCAGATTGATTAAGAATAGCCCTTATTGCGCTTTCCGGAAGTTCAGGGTAAGCCCGCTTTAATGAAATACGAATAGCTTTTTGAGAAGGCATATGATCATTCTGGATTCCATCTCCTTTTTCACTTCGTTTGACCAAGTCGAGGTAGGGACCTGTGTCACCGACTTTGACAGGTGGCGCTTTTACCGCCAGGTAAACTGGCGGTAAACCTGAGGTGGCAGGGTACCGGACTATGTAGATTTCATGGTCAAGTACTTCGTATCCCGGTATCACGTTCCCGGTTGCGGGTGTCAATATCTCGGCTGGCCCCGTCGGTGGCTGCACCGCTGAAGGTTCGGGGAGTAGCTCGGTAGAGGGGTCTGGTGGTTGTGCAACGGGGGTTACGGTAATCAAACGTGGGGGTTGATGCAGCACGCCTTGCCAAGCGTTACCAGAGGCCGGGACGCTTGCATCGATTATCTGCGCCGGCACCGAGGCTTCCAGGTTCGCCAGTACGTGTAACTCAATACGGTCCTGGGTTACGCGGGGTATGAGTGCATAAGGAAGCGAAACGGTTTGGCCATGTTCTACGCCAGAAATGTCCAGATCCGGGGCGATGTCAGACAGCGGGACAAGCAGGTGCTTGGGTAGCTCGCTGTTTCCGAGCCGAGAAGGGGCCAGAACGGCCAACGCTCCGTAGACTGCTAAAACCGGGGCGAGCCGAGTGGCCGCAAACTCAGCGAGAACTTTAGCTGTTTCTATCAGCGCTTTTTTTATTGCGCTGTTTAATACGTCCGGGGTGATCTGATGCAGGCCAATCAGGTTGCCGCCGGTTATGATGGAGGGGTAAGTGGTAGCGTTATTAGGTAGGCTCAGAGCCAAAGAACCAGGCCGCGCCATCAATGCAGCATTTTCGGCCAACTGCTTGCCTGCTTGGGCCTGCTCCTGCTGACGCGCGGTTTCCTTTGCATCAGTCAGTTCCTGACGTTTGGAAACACTCTCCGGGCGTTGTAGCAGAGTGCGGACTTGGTCGGCTCTTGCTGCCATCAACGCATGCTCGATGCTAAGTGGGGCAGCATTGCTCAAGCGTTCATGGAATTCGGCCAACGCAACGGGATCACCCCAATGAGCAGGTTCGACGTGAGCCAACACTTGCTCGGTGGTCAGGTTCAAAGGATCGAACGGCAACGTCGTGAGCGTAAGTGCCAGGCTTGCATCTGCTTGAGACTGGTATTGGTTCAACAGCTCGTCGAGCTGGGCAAAGATGTTGAGTGACGCCTCTGAAGTTGGGGCATTCGACAGAGCTGCGTAGAGTGAGTCGGTCTCTACCATTACCTCAGCTCTGACGGCGACTTCACGTTCTGAGCGATGTTGATGGAGCGTCTTCAAGCTTGCCGAAATATCTTCTCTGAAGGTACTTTGGCTGGTGGCCAGGTTTGCTTGTGAAAGAGTGTCGAGGCGAGCAGCTTTAGCCTCGTGCGTTTCGGCGGCAATCGCGTGTGTCAGTGCGGCCTGCAGCCGGTTTTGATATCTCATCCGGCCTTCGTTGGATTGCCACGCACTGAGTGGGAGTTTGGCGAACGCATCGCCTTCATTGATGCTGAGAGGCCAGGGGGTATATAGAGAATTTGCGGAATCGCGATTTTGCGAAGCAAGCAGGTTGTAGGTGTTTTTTAGTTCATTCATCCTGGTGTGACGTTGTGCTAACTGCTTGAGTACAGGTAGCGAGGGTTCTACCGTAGCCGTAATGTCTGACTCGATTGTTGAGTCTATGGCGTTGATCATTGCAGCGGAGATGCTTTGGCGCCGGCTAGAATAGGTCCGGCTTCATCAATGAATTGATTAACAAAGTCAGGATAGAACCAGTGTGGGGGCAACCCAGGTACCGGGTGCTGAATGGGGATGCCCGGAATTATTTGATCGTTTTTTATTTGCTCTTCATCGTCTGGCCATGTGATGTTGGTCGTTCCGAGGGTAATATCTTCTTGCTGCGCCATCAGTGATCCTCCATGTCGAGAGGGAACACTGATGGCAGATGGTTTTTAAAGTAATACGGAAATTATTTCATTGGAATTGATATTGCGAACTGGTTGGGTTGAGGTATCAAGAAGCTATTTTCTTGAACAGTAATTCCCAGGTGGCTAGTTGCTTCGTTTTTTGCGAATCCACTTATTGAAGCGACTTCGTTTCAGCTGTTTTCGGTGGTTCCGAACTCATGAAATCACTTGAAGAAAGCGAGAGGCTCCAGATAGCCCAAACCCTGATTCATTGACTTCAAGCGCAGCTGGGGAGCAGATTAATTTATGCCAGGAATCAGAAAGTTCGTATTGGTATAGCCCGTTGACTATAAATAACTATGGGGCTGTGGAACGACACAGGCACGAGCGAGCGCGACCGGGTTGATACACTTGAGAGCGATATCGAGCTTTGATCTATCAATCTGCCAGCGTACGCCGGTACGCCCCAGGCGTAACGTCACTCCAGCGCTTGAACGCGCGAGTGAACGCTTCGGCCGAAGTAAAACCCAACAAGTAGGCGATCTCACCAAAGCTCAACTCCGTGTCGCGGATGTAAGCCAGCGCGAGGTCCCGGCGGGTGTCGTTGAGCAGCTCTCGAAAGCCCACGCCTTCCTCGGCCAGCTTGCGCCGCAGTGTCCAGCTGGGCATTTTCAGCTGGGCGGCAAGGCCTTCAAGGTCGGGCTCACGCCCGCCGCTGAGCATCGGGCCCAGCAAAGCCACTACGCGCTCGCTCAGGCGCCGGCCACGGGTCAGTTGCTCCAGCTCGTTTCGCACAACAGCAACAGTTGCTGCCAGGTACCGGGGCAGTGCGCCGGGTTGGGCAGGGCCAATTGCTCGTTGGACAGGCGCACGCCATTGCCTTGAGCGTCGAAGCGCACCGGCTGCTGGCACAGTGGCGCATAGGCGTGGGCGTAGTCGGGGGCGGGGAATTCGATCAGCAGTTGCTCGGCCACCAGCGGCTCGCCTGCAAGGGCGCCAAGTTGATGCAGCCAGCCACTGAGCAGGGAGTCGACCACGAAGCGGTTGAAGCGGTTGTAGGGGGCGATGGAGTAGAACCAGAGCCAGGCGCCTGCTGCGTCCTCGGCCAGGTACGAGCGGCCACGATAGTTGCTGGCATACAACGGCTCGAAACGCAGCAAGGTGCGCGCTGCCTCGCGCAGGTTCGGCGCCTGGGCTGCCGCCACCCCGGCCAGGCCCGCCACCGGCAATTGGCACAGCTGGCCCATGCGCAAGCCCAGCGCCGGGTCCGCGGCGAGGGCCATGGCGGCATGGCCCAGGCGCATGTAGCGCGGGATCGAAAGCCGTGCGCCCGGCTCGGCGAGGCGTTGAGGGCCCAGGCCGAAGCTTTCGAGCAAGCCTTCGGGCGGGTGGCCCCCAGCGCGCAAAGCCTGGCCCAGCAGGCCTGCGTAGTTGACCGAGAGGTCGCCCAGGCGCAGCCGGGGCGCGTGGTTCACAGCCACAGGTTGACCAGCCGCGCGCCCGGCCCCGCTGAGGCCTCATGCACCTGGCCACCTTGGGCGACGAAGCTTTGCCCGTCGCTGCGCCGGTCCCAGAAGCGCCCTTGCAGGAACACGCCGATGCTCGGCACGGGCAGGGCGGCAGCGGCGCTGGCCCAGCGGGCATGCTCGCCCGCCCAGCCGTCGCCATCGACCCAGGCCGGGATCGCCAATAGCTGTGCGCCGGCCGCCACCAATGCCTGGCCCTGGTCGGTGTCGAGGCTGTCGTGGCCGATCATCACGCCCAGGCGCCCGGCCGGGGTATCGAACAGTGCCGGGGGCGCGCCGGTATCGCTGTCGGCCACTCCGCGCATGGCGCCGGCCAGGGCCTGCCTGGTGGGTTGCCCGATGACCTGGCCATCCGGCCCGAACACCACGGTCACGTTATCGAGCGGCCCACCGCCGGCCTTGAGCTCGCCCTCGTCGAGCCATGGGGTGGGCAGCACGACGCTGCCGGCCACCAGACGTTACGCCGAACTCCTGGGCCAGGCCGCCGAACAGGCGCATGTATTCATGGGCCATGTGCCGGGCTTTGAGGCGCAAGCGCGCATCTGCGGAGCGGTCGGTGTCCTCGGCGCCAAGCCAGGCCCAGGCGAAGCTCAGCGGGTGAGTGGCGGCCAGCCAATGGCTGGCTTCGCTGTGATGGCTGGCCTGGTAGAACTCGCGTTTTTCACCGCGCAGCCATAGCCAGGTGCCGGTGTGCTCGGGCAGCACCACAATCGTGCGCGGGTTGAGCAGCCCCCATTGGCGCGCTTGCGCAAGCCAGGCGTGCAGCTTGAGTTGCAGGCGTGGGAGGTCGTGGTAGTCGGGGGCGAACAGCTCGGCCTGCACCCCAAGCAGGTTGCCGCGCTCGCTCGGCGTGCCCTGGTTCACGGCCAGTTGCACGCGAAGGTCGGCCAGGTAATGCGCAGGCTCGCGTTTCTGCGCCCAATAGCCATAGCCGCCGGCGGCGCCTGCGGTGAGCAGCAGCAACAGGAAAATCAAAAGCTTGCGCATGGGGAACGGCCGGGCAGAGGACGCGCTCAGGGTAGTCGGCCTGCACGCCAGGATCAATAACTTGTCAGTTTCGATCATTGAGCCACTGGCTGCGCCGCTTTACTGTGGCGCTCAGCCAGGCGCCCCATACACTTTCATAACGGCGCCGCCTACCGTGAACCGCTGGAGCCTGCCATGACCACCGCCTCGTACCCGCACCTGCTCGCCCCGCTGGACCTGGGTTTCGTGACCCTGCCCAACCGCTGCCTGATGGGCTCGATGCAGCACCGGGCTCGAAGAGCGCCCAGGCGGTTTCGAGCGCATGGCCGCCCTACTTCGCCGAGCGCGCCCGGGGCGGCGTGGGCCTGATGGTCACCGGCGGCATTGCGCCGAACGAAGAGGGCGGTGTGTACGCAGGTGCCGCCAGGCTCACCACCGAGGCCGAGGCGGCCCAGCACCGTATCGTCACCGAAGCGGTGCATGCCGCAGGCGGGCGCATCTGCCTGCAGATTCTGCATGCCGGCCGCTACGCCTACAGCCCCAAGTCGGTGGCGCCCAGCGCCTTGCAGGCGCCGATCAACCCGTTCAAGCCGCATGAGCTGGACGATGCGGGGTCGAGCAGCAGATCGCCGATTTCGTCCGCTGCGCCACACTTGCCCAAAACGCCGGTTATGACGGCGTCGAAGGTAATGGGTTCGGAAGGCTACTTCATCAATCAGTTCCTGGCGGCCGCCACCGATCAGCGCACCGACCGCTGGGGCGGCGCATTCGAGCAACGCATGCGCCTGCCGGTCGAGATCGTGCGGCGCATCCGCGAGGCCGTGGGCGAGCGCTTCATCATCATCTATCGCCTGTCGATGCTCGACCTGGTCGAGGGCGGCAGCGACTGGCCGGAGATCGTGCAACTGGCCCAGGCTATCGAGCAGGCCGGTGCGAGCCTGATCAACGCCGGCATCGGCTGGCACGAAGCGCGCATCCCCACCATCGCCACCAAGGTGCCACGCGCCGCGTTCGCTCAGGTGACGGCAAAACTGCGGGGCGCGGTGAAGCTGCCGCTGATCACCACCAACCGCATCAACACGCCGGAGGTGGCCGAGCGGGTTCTGGCCGAGGGCTGCGCCGACATGGTGTCGATGGCCCGCCCGCTGCTGGCCGACCCTGCCTTCATCGCCAAGGCCGCTGCCGGGCGTGCCGATGAGATCAACACCTGCATCGGCTGCAACCAGGCCTGCCTGGATCACACCTTCGCCGGCAAGCTCAGCAGTTGCCTGGTGAACCCGCGGGCCTGCCACGAAACCGAGCTGGTGTATCACCCGGCAAGCCCGGCGCGGCGCATTGCGGTGGTGGGCGCAGGCCCTGCGGGGCTGGCGGCGGCAACGGTGGCCGCCGAGCGCGGCCATCAGGTGGTGCTGTTCGACAGCGCCGCCGAGATCGGCGGGCAGTTCAACGTGGCCCGGCGCATTCCCGGCAAGGAAGAGTTCAACGAAACGCTGCGCTACTTCGGCCGCAAGCTGGCCACCACCGGAGTGAGCGTCCGGCTCGGCCAGCGAGTGGATGCGCAGCAGTTGCTGGCCGAAGGGTTCGACGAAGTGCTGCTGGCCACCGGGATCATCCCGCGCACGCCCGAGATCGAAGGCATCGGCCACCCCAGCGTGCTTACCTACCTTGACGTCATCGTCGGCCAGCGGCCGGTGGGCCAGCGGGTGGCGGTGATCGGCGCCGGCGGCATCGGTTTCGACGTGAGCGAGTTCCTCGTGCAGCAGGGCCCGGCGCCGAGCCTGAACGTTGCGTTGTTCTACAAGGAGTGGGGCATCGACCCCACGCTGCAAGCCCGTGGCGGTGTGGCCGGTGTTGCCGCGCACCCGAGGCGCCGGCGCGCGAGGTGTACCTGCTGCAACGCAAGACGTCCAAGGTCGGCGACGGCCTGGGCAAGACCACCGGCTGGATTCACCGGCTGGGGCTCAAGCACAAACAGGTGCACATGCTTAATGGGGTCGAGTACCTGAAGATCGACGACGCCGGCCTGCATATCAGTGTGCAAGGCAGCGCACCGCAAGTGCTGGTGGTGGACAACATCGTCATCTGCGCAGGCCAGGAGCCGCGCCGCGAGCTGTACGACGCCTTGAAGGCGGCTGGCCAGGCCGTTCACCTGATCGGCGGTGCGGACGTGGCCGCCGAGCTCGACGCCAAGCGCGCCATCGACCAGGGCAGCCGGCTGGCGGCGGTGCTCTGAGCGGTCGAACTGCGCGCCTCACACCGTTCGAGCGCGCCATGTTCCATCTCGCCCCACCGCCCTTGCAGCCCCTTCGCCTGCCGGGGCTAACCGATGCCGCCGTGTTGCGGCTCGACCTGGTCGACCCGCTGATCACCGGCAACAAGGCCTACAAGCTCGAAGGCTACCTGCAGGGGGCCCGGCAGGCCGGGTGCGCCGGGCTGATCAGCCTGGGCGGTGCCCACTCCAATCACCTGCACGCCCTGGCCGCCGCCGGCCAGCGGCTGGGCTTTGAAACCGTGGGCCTGTTGCGTGGTGAGCCCGTCGATACACCTACCGTGCGTGACCTCAAGCGCTGGGGCATGCGCCTGCACTGGCTGGGCTATGGCGGTTACCGGGCGCGCCACCAGCCCGATTTCTGGCAACCCTGGCGCGTACGCTACCCGCAGTTGTACCCGGTGCCGGAGGGGGGCGCCGGCCCGTTGGGCGAGGCAGGCTGTGCGCGGCTGGTTCAGCAGGCGCTCGCGCAGCTGCCGGCACTGGGTTGGGATGATTTCGACGCCTGGTGGTTGGCGGCCGGCACCGGCACCACTGCGGCTGGGATCGCGCGGGCCGATACTCGGCCGGTCTACGCGGCCATGGCCGTGCCGGCCGGGCATGGCGTCGAGCAAGTGGTGCAGGGGCTGCGTGTGACGCTGATCGATGCTGCACGCGCAGGCTTCGGGCGTAGCGATGCAGCGCTGGACGCATTCGTGGCGCAATGCCCGTTGCCGGTGGAGCCGGTGTACACCGGCAAGGCCCTGATGGCGCTGTTGCAGCATCCACTGGCCCGGCAGCGAGTGCTGGTCATTCACACCGGAGGGATTCGAGCGGAGCCATCGGGCACCTGCGAGGGTCTTCTGGCTACTGCCCCTGCTTGAGGTTGCCTGCCACATGCTCCCGAACTGCTCACCAGCCGCCGCCTGTTCTTTGCCCTTGGCGTGCCTGCCCCACAACGCAAGGCCATTGCCCGCTGGCGCGCCGAGCTGCACCTGCGCGCCGGCAAGCCGGTGCCCTCGGAAAACTTCCACGTGACCTTGATGTTCCTCGGCGCGGTGCCGCTGGCCCAGCTCGACGCGATCTGCGACGCCGTCGAGGCGATGGGCAAGCCCGAAGGGCGGGTGACGCTCATGCTCGATCACCTGGACCACTGGCGCGCTGCCGAAGCGCTGGTGCTCGCCTCGCGGCAGCCGCCCAAGGCGTTGTTGCGCCTGGTGTACAACCTTGAGCAGGCATTGCTGCCACTGGGGCTGGGCGACACCCGGCGCGAATACCGCCCGCACCTGACGCTGGCCCGCAAGTACATGGGCCAGGTGCCGGAGGCGGGGGTGGCGCCTGAGTTCATGCTGCGCGCCGGGAGTTCGGGCTGTATGGAGTCGGTGCGTGGGGAATACCGTTTGCTGCGCAGTTGGGCATTGGCCGGTTAAGCCGTTTGCGCCGCCAGTGCCCGCTCCACCGCCGGCCGCTGCGCCGTGGCCTGATGCCAGGCATGCAACCTGGGCCACTGGCTCAACTCCAGCCCCACCAGCTTGAACCACCCCAGCACGGCGAACAGGTAAGCGCCGCTCAGGTCGAACGGCTGCTGCGAGTCCAGGGTGTTCTCCAGATAGTCCACGCGCTTGAACAGTTTCTCGCGCGCTCCTTGCAGCACGGCCTCCGGCCAGTCGCGGTTGAACAGCAGCGCCACCTTGGGGTGCAATTCGCTGCCGATGAAGTTCAGCCGTTCCAGCAGCCGCCAGCGCTCCAGGCTGCCGGCCGGCGGGGCCAGGCCGGCGCCTGGTTTCAGGCTTTCCAGGTACTGCAGGATCACCGGTGCTTCGGTAATCACCTCACCGTCGTCGCGCACCAGCGCCGCTACATGACCTTTGGGGTTGATGGTGAGGTGATCCTCACCGTCGGCGGTGCGCTTGGTCTGGTTGTTCACCTTCACCGCCTGGTGAGGCAGGCCGAGCTCCTCCAGCACGATGTGGCTCGCCAGCGAGCAGGTGTTGGGTGCGAAGTAGAGTTTCATGGCAGTTGGCTCTCATCGAGGATGACGGTTGCGAAACGGTCGTGCAGCGCCGCCAGGGCCGCGCGGTGCACGTCGGTGGCGGCGAGCGCCGGGCCGCCGGTCAGGTCGGGCAGGTCGCGGGTCGCGCAGGCGCTGGCCACCAGGGTTACACGATAGCGCGTGATCCAGCGCCGCGCGCACCGTGGCGCTGCGCGCACCATGTGAGTCTGGAAGCCCGCCACGATCAGCTCCGGCCGGCGCAGAGCCACCAGGCGCCGGGCCAGGTCAGTGCCGGCGAAGCTGTTGGGCAGGGTTTTCTCGACCTGTGCCTCGCCCTCCACTGGTGCCAGGGCTTCGATGAAGCGCCCGCCGCTGGCCGGGTCGAATAGCCCACCGGCAGCGCCTCGGTGGGCCACATGCAGCACCGGCGCGCCGTGCGCTCGGGCCGGCGGCGAGCAGGCGCTGGGCGCTGGCGACGGCGGCGTCCATGCCGCTGAGGGCCAGCGGGCCGCGCAGGTATTCGTCCTGGTGGTCGATCAGCAGCAGCGCAGCGTCTTGCCAGCGGGCGGGGCGCGGCTGGCGCCGGCAAGGTCGAGCAGGGTGGTGGCCATGGGCATCTCCAATGCAGTTGTGCGCTTACGGTAAGCCAGCCTGAACCTGTGCGTGAATTCACTGAACGGAGCACAGCGCCTGTGCAAAAGCGCACTCTCCTGGGACGACCTGCTGACCCTCGCCACGTTGGAGCGCAGCGGCAGCTACACTCAGGCCGCCCGGGAGCTGGGCCTGACGCACGCCACGGTGATCCGCCGCTTGCGCAAGCTCGAAGCCGCCCTCGGCCAGCCCTTGCTCGCACGTGCAGAGGGCGCCTTCGTGCTCACGCCGGCCGGCCACAGCGCGCTGGCGGCGGCCCGGCAGATGGAGCAAGCCGCACGCCAGTTGCAACACCAGTTGGAGAGCGCAGGTGCCGGTGTGGCCGGGCAAATGAGGATTGCGGTGACCGGTGCCCTGGGGGTTGAGGTGTTGGCGCCTGCCTTGCCGGCGTTGTTGGCGCAGCACCCGCAGCTGGAAGTGCGCCTGGAGCTGGACGACCGCATCGCCAGCCTGGCACGCCGTCGCGCGCACATCGGCGTGCGCCTGACGCAGCCTGAAGAACCTGGTGTGGTGGCACGAAGAGTTGGGCAGCTGGGATTCGGCCTGTATCGGGCGCACGCCACCGTTGTGGCGCCGAGCACGCCCTTGTGCGGCCTGATCGACGCGCACCTGCCGCTGCCTGAAGTGGACTGGGCGAAAACCGCACCCCGGCGCCTGGCGTTCCAGGCCAACAGCCTGCTGGCCGTGCGCGAAGCGGTGGCGGCGGGAGCCGGGCTGGCGCTGTTGCCGCATTACCTGGCGGCCGCTGACAGCCGCCTGGCACTGGAGCAGGCGGTGCCGGAGGTGAAACGCGAGCTGTCGGCTGGCCTATCCGCCAGAGTTTCGCGACACCCCGCGCTTCGCGCCGGTGCTGGAGTGGCTGCGCGCCACCTTGGCGCGCATCGTCAGCTGAGCGGCGCGGGCTTGCCGCCGATGCCGGTGCTCACCTGCACATTCAGGCGCGGCGTGGCCAGCTCCATGCCCGCTTCATCCAGCGTGCGCTTGAGCAGCAGGTTGAAGGCACGGGACACTTCGAACTGCTTGAGCGGCGCGGTCTTGAAGCGGGCGCGCAGCATCGCGTTGCCGGCCTCGAAACTCTCCACCCCCTGAAACTCCAGCGGCGACCAGATTTCCCGGCGCAGCAGCGGGTCCTGGCGGATCTTCTGGCTGGCGTCGCGGATCAGCTTCATGGCTGCATCGATGCTCAGGTTGTAGGGGATGGCGATGCGAAAGATCGCGTAGCCGAATTCCCGCGAGTAGTTCTTGATGCTCTTGATTTCGCTGAACGGGATGGTGTGCACGATGCCGTCGATGTCGCGCAGGCGCACGGTACGGATGGTCAGCCCCTCCACGGTGCCCATGTGCCCGCCGACGTCGACGTAATCGTCGATGGCCAGCGAATCCTCGACGATGATGAACAGGCCCGTGATCAGGTCGGCCACCAGCGATTGCGCCCCGAAGCCGATCGCCAGGCCCACCACGCCGAAACCGGCCAGCAGCGGCGTGACGTTCACGCCCATGTTGGCCAGCGCCACGATCGCGGCGATCACGAAGATGGTCACGAACAGCACGTTGCGGATCAGCGGCATCATCGTTTGCGCACGGGCGTTGGCCACGCCCTTGCGCGAGCGGCTCAGCGCATGGTGGATGCCGGTGTCGGCCAGGATCCACACCAGCCAGGCGAACAGCAGCGTGCCGCCCAGGCTCAGCACGCGCAGGCTGATGTCGCGCCCTTCGCCTTCTGCCAGGTGAAAGAACGACAACCCCAGGCGCGCAGGCCCAGCTCGATGAACACGGCCCACACCAGCAGGTGCGCCAGGGTGTAGGTGAAATGCTTGAGCCGCTCGGGGTACAGCGTGTGCCGGCGCGGGCCTTTGGCCGGGCGGCTGGCGTGGCGGCTGACCAGCCCGTTGATGACCATGCACAGCACCAGCAGCACCGTGCAGATCAGCGCCTGGCGCAGCGCCGTGCTGGTGTCGCCCGCCGACACGAAGGTCGACAGCAGCGACACCGCCACCAGCAACAGTGCCGGCACGTACCAGTACAGTGCCCATCACTTCCAGGGTGTCGGTGAACGCGCGCCGTTGCAGGCGCCGCTGCAACGGCTGGTTGCAGATCAGGTGCGCCACCGGCCGGCGGAAGCGCAGGATGAACCAGCCACTGGCCAGCGCCGCCAGCACATTGGCCAGGGTGCCGGCGCTTTGCGCCAGGTGTGGGCCGAGCGCCGAGACCAGCCCGGGGTCGCTCAGCGCCTCGCCGAATGCGGCAAAGCTGCCCACCAGCCACAGCAGCCGGAAGGCCCGGCGCCGCAGGATGTACAGCGCGCGGTGGCGATGCGGGCCATCGAGCAGCGAGAATGCGATCACGCAGATCGCCGAGAAACAGGTGCCCACCACCAGTGCAGTAGGCCAGCGCCACCGCCAGGTCCTTGCCCAGCGAAGAGGGTGCCCAGTAGCCGGCGAACAGCGTGATGACCAACGCCACCAGCCAGGGCCCGAGCTTGCGCAAGGCAAAGCGCAGCAGGTCGAGGGTGCGTGGGTGCTGCGGCAGTTCCTCGGGCAGGCCGAAGCGTTCGCGCAGGCGTTGGCCCAGCCAGATCAGCCCGTAGGCCAGCAGGCTCCAGGCCAGCAGCACCATGGCGAAGATCGCCAGCACCGGCGCCCACTCGCTCACGCTCAGCGAACGCTCCTTGAGCTCGTCACGGGCCAGTGCCAGCTCATCGCTCCAGCGCTTGAACGGGCTGGCCTGGCCGCTGAACTGCTGCTCAAGGCCCTTGATGCCGTTGCCGATCAGGCCCAGCACACCTTGTTCGGGTGTGGGTTGGGCCTTTTGCGTGGCGTCGCGGAGCTTTTCAGGTCATCGAGCAGCTTGGCCCGTTGCTGGTCGTTCTCGAGGCTCTGGATCACCTGGTCCAGCGAAGCGCCCAGCGGCTGGGTGGCTTGCGGCTGGGTGTGCTGCGAGCCGCTGAGCAGGCTCGGCAAGCCTGCGGCGCTGGCCGCCGACGGCAACCACAACAGCAGGCAGAGGGCGGCGAGCAGGCGGCGCATTCAGGGCAGGCTCACGCTGGCGTCGAAGGCCGAGAGCACCTTGACCAGGTGCGCCAGGTCCTGGCTGCCGGCAAGCTCGCGGATCGAGTGCATGGCAAAGGTCGGCAAGCCGATGTCGACGGTGCGCACGCCCAGGTGGCTGGCGGTGATCGGGCCGATGGTGGAGCCGCAGCCCATGTCCGAGCGCACCACGAAGCTCTGCACCGGCACTTCTTCGGCCATGCACAGGTGGCGGAAGAACCCGGCGGTTTCGCTGTTGGTGGCGTAGCGCTGGTTGCTGTTGACCTTGATCGCTGGCCCGGCATTGAGCTTGGGCCCGTGGTTGCCGTCGTGCTTGTCGGCGTAGTTGGGGTGCACGCCGTGGGCGTTGTCGGCGCTGACCATCAGCGAGCGCTGAATGGCGCGCACGTAGTCGGCGTGGTCCGGCAGCAGGCGCTGCAGCGTGTGCTCGAGCATCGGGCCATCGGCGCCGCAGGCCGAGGCCGAGCCGATCTCTTCGTGGTCGGTGCACACCAGCACGCAGGTTTCCTCGCCGTCGGCGTCGATCAATGCCTGCAGCCCGGCGTAGCAGGAAAGCAGGTTGTCGAGCCGCGCGCCGGCGATGAAGTCGGCATTGAGGCCCACCACCGCCGCCGGCTGGGTGTCGTAGAAGGCCAGCTCGTAATCGAGCACCACATCGGCGCTCACGCCGTGTTCGCGGGCGAGTTGATCGGCCAGCAGGGCGCGGAAGTCGAAACGCTCGGTGCCGGCGACCTGCGCCAGGATCGGCGGCAACTCACGCTGGGCATTGATCGCCCAGCCTTCGTTGGCGGTGCGGTTCAGGTGGATGGCGAGGTTCGGGATGATGGCGATGGGCGCCTTGAAATCCACCAGCAGGCTCTCGACCTTGCCGCCTTCGCGGAAGGTGACCCGGCCGGCCAGCGACAGGTCGCGGTCGAACCAGGGCGCCAGCAGGGCGCCGCCATACACTTCAACGCCCAGTTGCAAGAAGCCCTGGGTCTGCAGCTCGGGCTGCGGCTTGACCTTCAGGCACGGGCTGTCGGTGTGCGCGCCGACCAGGCGCAGGCCGGTGCTCACCAGCGGCTGGCGGCCCATGCGCAACGCAATGATCGAGGAGCCGTTGCGGGTCAGGTGATAGCGCCCGCCGGGCTGTACATCCCACGGGTCGCGCTCGTTCAGGCGCTGGTAGCCCGCGGCTTCAAGGCGCTTGGCCAGGCTCGCGGCGGCGTGGAAGGGGGTAGGGGAGGCCTTGAGGAAGTCGATCAGGCCCTGGTTGAGGGTGTCACTCATTGAAGTACTCCAGGCGGCGATTGGGCCGATTTCAGCCCATCGCCAGGGTCAAGGGCTCAGAACGGGGCGGGGCACTCGACGCGCACGCGCGCGCCGGTCACCGGGTGGCCGAAGGCGAGCATGCTGGCGTGCAGGCACAGACGTTCGTGGCGGCCAGCGCCTGTTCGTGGGCATAAAGCCGGTCGCCCAGCAGCGGGTGGCCGATCGAGAGCATGTGCACGCGCAACTGGTGCGAGCGGCCGGTGATGGGCGTGAGCTCGACACGGCAGCCGTATTCGAAACGCTCCAGCACGCGCCAGTAGGTCAGCGCGTGGCGGCCGTGCTCGTGGCACACCACATGGCGTGGCTTGGTCGGCGGGTCGTAGCGCAGTGGCAGGTCGATGCTGCCGCTCTCTTGCTCGGGCTGGCCCCAGCACAGAGCGGTGTAGGCCTTTTCGGTTTCGCGGTCATGGAACTGGCGCGACAGCTCGCGGTGCGCATCGGGGTTGCGCGCCAGCAGGATGATCCCGCTGGTTTCCCAGTCCAGGCGATGAACGATCAGCGCTTCGGGGTAGCCGTTTTGCTGCAGGCGGGTGATCAGGCAGTCTTCGTCGTCGTCGGCCCGGCCGGGCACCGACAGCAGCAAGGTGGGCTTGTCGACCACCAGAAAGGCGGCATCCTCATGCAGGATGCGGATGTTGGACAGCGGCATTGCCAGCCTCTACAAACACGCGCGCCGCGCGCGGGAGGCCCGGGCGCGGCGTGCGATGGGCCGGATCAACGATCCGGCAGGGTGATGTTCAGTTCCAGGATCGAGCAGCTGCCCTGGCTTTCGAGCGCCACATGCACATCGTCGTTGTCGATCGAAACGTACTTGCGGATCACTTCTACCAACTCCTTTTGCAGGGCTGGCAGGTAGTCCGGCGTCGTGCGCTGGCCGCGTTCGTGAGCAACGATGATCTGCAGACGCTCTTTCGCGACCGAGGCCGTGCTGGCCTTCTTGCGGTCCCGAAAGAAGTCGAAAATATTCATTCACGGCCTCCAAACAAACGGGCGATCCAGCCTTTCTTCTGTACATCCAGGAAGCGGTGCGGCAGCTCTTTGCCCAGCAGGCGGTCGACTGCGTCGCTGTACGCCTGGCCGGCATCGCTCTGGTCATCGAGAATCACCGGCACACCGGCGTTGGAGGCCTTGAGCACGGCGGTGGATTCGGGGATCACACCCAGCAGGCGGATCGCCAGGATTTCCTCGACGTCTTCCACGCCCAGCATCTCGCCCTTGCTCACGCGCTCAGGGTGATAGCGGGTCAGCAGCAGATGTTCCTTGATCGGGTCTTCGCCGTTGGCGGCGCGGCGCGACTTGCTGGCCAAAAGGCCGAGCATGCGATCGGAGTCACGCACCGAGGACACTTCAGGGTTGGTGACCACGATAGCTTCGTCGGCGAAGTACATCGCAAGGCTTGCACCTTCTCGATGCCGGCCGGGGAGTCGCAGAGCACGAAGTCGAAATCCTTGGCCAGGTCGTTGATGACCTTTTCCACGCCTTCCTGGGTCAGCGCGTCTTTGTCGCGGGTCTGGCTGGCGGCGAGCACGTAGAGGTTCTCAAGGCGCTTGTCCTTGATCAGTGCCTGTTGCAGGTTCGCTTCCCCGTTGACGACGTTGACGAAGTCATAGACCACACGGCGTTCGCAGCCCATGATCAGGTCGAGGTTACGCAGGCCTACGTCGAAGTCGACGATGACGGTCTTGTGCCCGCGAAGGGCCAGGCCGGTGCCGATGGCGGCGCTGGTGGTGGTTTTGCCCACACCGCCTTTGCCGGAAGTAACCACGATAATCTTGGCCAAGGTGTTTCACCCTAAAAGGACATCAGGGGCATTGGCCCCTGAAACATGACAGTTGAAACTTCTGGCGGCACGTTCTGCCGCTCTTGGAAGTTGCACGTAAAATGGCGGCAGTATCCGTTAAAGGCGGGTGATGTTCAACACATCTTGACTCGAACTGATCTGCACGCTGGCCCCCCAGAGCGGGTCGCGGCGCAGGTCTTCACTGACCTTGTATTGCCCGGCGATGGAAATGAGTTCCGCGCCCAGTTGCTGGCAGAAAATCCTTGCCTTGCTGTCGCCCTTGATACCGGCCAGGGCGCGCCCACGCATTGGGCCGTACACATGGATGTTGCCATCGGCCAGAAGTTCCGCACCACTTGAAACCGAACTGATCACCACCAGGTCGCCGCCCTGGGCGTAGATCTGCTGGCCGCCGCGTACCGGCTGAGTAATCACGCGGGTCGGTTGCACGCTGGGGGTGGGGGTTCTGCAGGTTTTTCCACTGGCTTGGCTTCGGTGGCTGCCGGCAACTCCACCGGGCGCTCGCGCGCATTGGAGGGCGGCAGCACTGGCAGGTCGATGGCGATGGCAGCGGCGATGTCCTCGATGCGGCTGGCGCGGATGGCCAGCGTACGCAGCCCATGGTGGCGGCACACGCGCATCAGGCCGGGCAGGTCGAGGCTGCCTTCGCCGGCCGGCAGTTTGTCGAGTGCCAGCACCAGCGGGGTGTTGCTGAAGAAGTTGGGCGCCTGCGCCACCTTCGCCGCCAGCTGGCGGTCCAGGGCCTCAAGGCTGTTGCGGGCCAGTTCCAGCACCGTGATGGCCAGCATGCTGCCCTTGAGTTGGAACACCGGTTCCTGGTCGACTGATTCGGTTGAGCTCATGTTGGCAAATAGCGTCTTTTCGCGAAAAGTGCCCAGACTTATAACGAGAACGACTGTCGAGTCGCAAGCCGCGTCATACGTTGTACGAACGCACGGCTTTGCTCATCGCCCAGGAATTCCCATGGCCCGCACCCGTTTCCGCCGCGCTTACCTGCACCCGCGTTTCTGGCCGCTGTGGCTGGGTGTCGGGCTGCTGTGGCTGGGTGGTGCAACTGCCCTACGCCGCACTGCTGCGCCTGGGTGCGGGCGTCGGCGGCCTGATGCGGCTGTTCGCCGGCGAACGGCGGATGATCGTCACGCGCAACCTCGAACCGTGCTTCCCGAACCTGCCCGCCGCCGAGCGCGAGCGATTGGTGCGCGACAACTTCGCCTCCACCGGCATCGCCTTTTTCGAGATGGCCATGAGCTGGTGGTGGCCCAAGGCGCGGCTGGCACGGCTGGCGCATGTGGAGGGGCTCGAGCATCTGCAGGCGGCGCAGCAGGCCGGCGAAGGGGTGATCCTGATGGCCGCGCACTTCACCACCCTTGAGATCGGCGCTGCGCTGCTGGGCCAGTTGCACACCATCGACGGCATGTATCGCGAGCACAAGAACCCGGTGTTCGACTTCATCCAGCGCCGTGGCCGCGAGCGGCACAACCTCGACTCGCTGGCGGTCGAGCGCGAGGACGTGCGCGGCATGCTCAAGCTGCTGCGCAAAGGGCGGGCGATCTGGTACGCGCCCGACCAGGATTACGGCGCCAAGCAGAGCGTGTTCGTGCCGCTGTTCGGCATCCCCGCCGCCACGGTCACCGCTACCAGCACCTTCGCCCGGCTGGGCAAGGCGCGGGTGGTGCCTTTCACCCAGCAGCGCCTGCCGGGCGCGCAGGGTTATCGGCTGGTGGTGCATCCGCCGCTCGAGGGCTTTCCGGGTGAGACCGAAGCTGAAGATTGCCTGCGCATCAACCAATGGGTGGAGGCGGCGATCATCGATTGCCCGGCGCAGTACTCGGCGCACCGCCGCTTCAAGTCGCGCCCGGAGGGCGAGCCTCGCCTTTATCCGAAGCGCAAGCGCTGATCGGCACGGGCTCACTGCGTCCGCGCGCTGCGTTCACGCCTGCCTTCCCACATGCCCGGCTGCCAGCCTCGGCCCGGCCCCGAACAGTTTGTGCCGCAGGCTGCCCTCGGCATATTCGGTCTTGAACAACCCTCGGTTCTGCAATTCCGGCACGACGTGCTCGATGAAGTCGGCATAGCTTTCCGGGGTGACGGTGCGGGCCAGGTTGAAGCCGTCGATGCCGGTGTCTTCCACCCAGGCTTGCAGCGCATCGGCCACCTGCACGGCGCTGCCCACCAAGGCCGGGTAACGGCCGCCCAAAGCGTTCTGTTCCAGCAGCCGGCGTACGGTCCACTGGCCGTTGGTGAGCGTTTGCCGTGCTGATTCGATGGCGTTGGTCTGTTCATCGCGGATCGGCTCGTCCAACCCGTAGCGCGCAAGGTCAATGCCGGTAGACGCCGAGTATGCGCCACGCCTGCCTCTGGGCTGGCGTAGCGCAGGTATTCGCCGTGCTTGTCACGCGCTTCGGCTTCGCTGCCGGCGACCACCACGCTGATGCCCATGAACACCTTTATCGCCTCCGGCGTGCGGCCGGCGGCCTGTGCTGCGGCGCGCACCTTGGCCACCTGTGCGGCGGTGGCGGGCGGCGTCTGGCCGGAGATGAACACGCATTCGGCATGCTGCCCGGCAAAGCGCAGCCCGCGCGTGGACGAGCCGGCCTGAAACAGCACTGGGGTGCGCTGGACCGAGGGCTCGCTCAGGTGGTAACCCTGAACCTGATAGAACTCGCCACGATGGTCGATCGGATGCACCTTGGCCGGGTCGGTATAGCGGCGCCCGGTGCGATCGGCCAGCACCGCACCGTCTTCCCAGCTGTGTTCCCAGAGTCTGTAGAGCACTTGCAAATACTCATCGGCCTGATCGTAGCGGCGGTCATGGGCCACCTGCTTCCGCCGGCCCATGGCGCGGGCAGCGCTTCGAGGTAGCCGGTGACGATGTTCCAGCCCACCCGGCCCTCGGTGAGGTGGTCCAGCGTCGAGAAGCGCCGCGCCAGCAGGTAGGGCAATTCATAGGAAAGGTTGGCGGTCAGGCCGAAGCCCAGGTGGGAAGTGACGGCGGCCATGGCCGAGACCAGCATCAGCGGGTCATTGACCGGCAACTGGATGCTCTCGCGCAGGGTCAGGTCGACGTTGCCTTGCCAGGTGTCGTATACCCCGACGATGTCGGCCAGAAACAGCCCGTCGAACAGGCCCTTCTCCAGCAGTTTGGCAAGGTCGGTCCAGTAGCTGAGCTTGTGGTAGTCGCTGGAGCGGTCCCGCGGGTGCGCCCACAGGCCGTGGTTGATGTGGCCCACGCAGTTCATGTTGAAGGCGTTGAGCAGGATCTGTTTACGCTGAGGCATGGTCGGGCTCGCGAGGGGCGCGGCCCGGGAACGGGCCTGGCTGGGTGAAATAAAAGCAGCGAAGTCCGGAGGCCCGGTGCGCAGAGCCTAACCCGCTAGCGAGCAGGCTGCCCAATAGCGCGCGGGCATATGCTTAAGCCCGCAAGGCGCCGCGCTGGCCTGCCCCGTGGGGCTCAGGCAAGATGCAGCCTTTCCCGTCCAAGGCCGCCACCATGCTCATTGCTGCTGCTCGAACTCGCGCCGTTGCCAGGGACCTGGCCGCCAACCTTCAAGCGCACGTGCGTTTGATGCACAAGGCGCATGCTCTGGGCGTTCGATTGCTGGTGTTCCCGGAATTGTCGTTGACCGGTTACGAGCCCGAGGCGGCCGCAGCGCTGGCCTTGGACCAAGAGGACGAAGCCCTGCGGCCGCTGCGCGAGCTGGCCGAGCGCTGCGAGATGGTGTGCATCGTCGGGGCGCCGCTGCGCACGCCAGGCGCTGGCAAGCCGGTGATCGCGGCCTGGATCTTCGGCCTCCCAGGCGGGCCGCAGGTGTACGGCAAGCAGCACCTGCACCCGGGCGAGGAGCGTTTCTTCAGTGCCGGGCAGGGCGGTGCCGGGTTCACCGTGGGCGAGCTGCCCGTGGCGTTGGCGGTGTGCGCGGATTTCTCCCACGCCAGTCACCCGGCCGCTGCCGCCGCTCAAGGCGCCGGCCTGTACGCGGTCAGCGCCTTGGTCAGCGAGGGTGGCTATGGGCACGACAGCGAATTGCTGGCCGGTTATGCCCGTCAACACCGCATGCCTGTGCTGCTGGCCAATCACGGCGGCGAGAGCGGTGGCTGGCACTGCGCCGGGCGCAGTGCGCTGTGGGATGCCGAGGGGCGCTGCGTGTCCGAGGTCCCCGGGCCGGGTGAGGCGTTGCTGCCGGTCGAGATCAGCGGTGGCCTGTGGCGCGCCTTGCCGGTTGTGGTGCTCGGCTGAATCAGTCCTGGTAAAACCGCAGGCGGTTGCCAAATGGGTCGGCCACCTCCAACGTGCGGCCCGAACCCTGGTCGACGATCTCTGGCCGCGCATAACCATAGGCCTTGCCCTGCAGTTCATCGCGCAGGGCCTCCAGGCCCTGCACCGGGATCAGCACCGTTGCCCCGGGCATGCATCGCCGTGGTGCTCGGACAGGTGCAGCACCAGCGGCCCGCGGCGAATGCCCAGGTACAAGGGCAGGGCGGCTTCGTAGCGGTGTTCGGAACTCGACACTGAAGCCAAGAAAGTCCAGGTAGAACTCCCGGGCCTTGGCTTCATCGAACGAGCGCAGCACGGGCACGGCGCGCTCGAAGGCTATGGAAGGGGTGGTTTCGGTAGCGGGTGTTGTCATCGTGTCGATCCCTGATGAGCGTTGACGGAGCTGACAGCCTTTTACTTGAGCCGGGCGGCTCCGGCAACTCATCGCCAGCCGGCAGGCACGCGATTGCGTTGCTCAGGCCCCCATGTTTTCCCTATAACCCCACCACAAATTTGCTGCTTCCGCCCCCCGCGCAGCTTCGGCCAAGATCGGCGCCATTGAGCACGTTCTTCCGAAGGAGGGCTTTCGATGCCCCTGCACGATACTGAAATCGACACCCTCGTCATCGGCGCCGGCCAGGCTGGCATCGCCATGAGCGAGCACCTGAAAAGCCACAACGTGCCGCACCTGGTGCTGGAGCGCAGCCGCATCGCCGAAGCCTGGCGCAGCGGCCGCTGGGATTCGCTGGTGGCCAATGGGCCGGCCTGGCACGACCGCTTCCCGGGGCGCGATTTCGACATCGCCCCGGACGGCTTTGCCGGCAAGGAGCAGGTGGCTGACTATTTCGAAGCCTATGCGGCGCAGATCGATGCGCCGATCCGCACGGGGGTTGAGGTCAAGCGGGTGGCGCGCAATACCGGCCGCCCGGCTTCACCGTGGAAACCTCCGAGGGCACTGTGCAGGCACGCCGAGTGGTGTGCGCCACCGGGCCATTCCAGAAGCCGGTGATCCCGCCCATCGCACCCAAGGATCCTGGCCTTTACCAGATTCACTCGGCGCAGTACTTCAACCCCGAGCAGTTGCCGGAGGGCGCGGTGCTGGTGGTGGGCGCCGGCTCTTCCGGCGTGCAGATCGCCGAAGAGCTGATGCGCGCCGGCAAGCAGGTGTACCTCTCGGTGGGCGCCCGACGACCGCCCGCCGCGTGCCTACCGCAACCGTGATTTCTGCTGGTGGCTGGGGGTGCTGGGCCTGTGGGACACCGAAACCCTGCAGCCGGGCCGTGAGCACGTGACCATCGCCGTGAGCGGTGCGCGTGGCGGCCACACCGTGGATTTCCGCCGCCTGGCGCTGGAGGGCATGGTGCTGACCGGCCTCACCCACGCCTTCGACGGCCACACCGTGCGCTTCGCCCAGGACCTCAACGACAACCTCGACCGGGGCGATGCCAACTACCTGGCCGTGCTCGACGCCGCCGATGCCTGGATCGAGCGCAACGGCATCGACCTGCCGCTGGAGCCGCAGGCCCGCGAGCGCGTGGCCGATGCGGCGTGCATCACCGACCCGCTGCACGAACTGGACCTGGCCGCCGCCGGCGTCAACGCGATCATCTGGGCCACCGGCTATGCCACCGACTACAGCTGGCTGGAGGTCGACACTTTCAAGGACAACGGCAAGCCCCAGCATCAGCGCGGGGTAGGGCAGGAGCCGGGGATCTGATTTCGTCGGCCTGCCGTGGTTGTCGCGGCGTGGCTCGGCGTTCATCTGGGGCGTGTGGCACGACGCCAAGCACGTTGCCGGGCACATCGCCACTCAACGCCAGTACCAGCATTACCGCGCGGCCGGCGAACCTGCCAGCCGCTGACTTCCCCTTTTCGATCAGGAGCGCCGACCATGGCCAGCCCCACTCACACTCGCATTCGCATGTTCAACACCAAGGACACCTACCCCAATCAGACCCTGGACAACGACCTGTGCCAGGCCGTGCGCGCCGGCAACACGGTTTACGTGCGTGGCCAGGTAGGCACTGACTTCGACGGCAACCTGGTGGGCCTGGGCGACCCGGCTGCACAGGCCGAGCAGGCCATGAAGAACGTCAAGCAGCTGCTCGAAGAGGCCGGCAGCGACCTTTCTCATATCGTGAAAACCACCACCTATCTCATCGACCCGCGTTACCGCGAGCCGGTGTATCGGGTGGTCGGCCAGTGGCTCAAGGGCGTGTTCCCGATTTCCACGGGGCTGGTGGTGTCGGCCCTGGGCCAGCCGCAGTGGCTGATGGAAATCGACGTGATCGCCGTGATCCCCGACTGATTCGACGCAGGAGCTTCGCCATGACCTTTTCCATCGCCGCCCGCTGCGAACACACCGGCCAGCTCGGCATTGCCATCAGCTCATCGAGCATCGCCGTGGGCGCGCGCTGCCCGTGGTTGCGCCCGGGTGTGGGCGCGGTCTCGTCGCAGAACATCACCTTGCCCGCGCTGGGCCCGGAAGCCCTCGACTGGCTCGAGCAAGGCCTGGCCCCGGCCGAGGCGCTGAGCAAGGCGCTGGCGCGCAATGGCTTTGGCCAGTACCGGCAGATCACCGCCATCGATCACCTGGGCCGCACCGCGCATTTCAGCGGTGCCAACACCCTGGGCACCCACAACGCCCAGAGCGGTGAGCAATGCGTGGCGGCCGGCAACATGCTGGCCAGCGCCGAGGTGGTGCCGGCGATGGTGCAGGCGTTCGAGAACGCCCAGGGCCACCTGGCCGAGCGCCTGCTGGCTGCGATGCAGGCGGGCATCGCCGCAGGCGGCGAGGCGGGGCCGGTACATTCGGCGGCACTGGTGGTGGTCGGCGAGCTGACCTGGCCGATCGTCAACCTGCGGGTGGACTGGGCCGAGCATGACCCCATCGGCGAGCTGAGCAAACTCTGGGGCGCCTACCAGCCGCAGATGCAGGACTACATCGACCGCGCCCTGAACCCCGCCCAGGCCCCCGGCTACGGCGTGCCCGGGGACGACCGATGAGCCGCGCCCGCCAGTTGCTGGCCGAGCTGGTGGCCTTCGACACCACCAGCCGCGAGCCGAACCTGGCGTTGATTCATTTTGTGCGCGACTACCTGGCAAGCTTCGGTGTTGCCAGCGAGCTGGTGCACAACGACAGCGGCAGCAAGGCCAACCTGTTCGCCACGGTCGGCCCTGTGGATGTGCCCGGCATCGTGCTCAGCGGCCACACCGACACGGTGCCGGTGGACGGCCAGGCCTGGACCCATCCACCCTTCAGCCTGACCGAGGCCGGCGGCAAGCTCTACGGCCGCGGCACCGCCGACATGAAGGGCTACATCGCCTGTGTGCTGGCGTTGGTGCCGGCGCTGGCCAAAGCCGAGTTGCAACGCCCGGTGCACATCGCGCTGTCGTTCGACGAGGAGGTCGGCTGCCTGGGTGTGCGCTCGTTGCTGGAGGTGCTTGGCGGCAAACCGGTGCGCCCCTTGCTGTGCGTGATCGGCGAGCCGACAGAGCTCAAACCGGTGCTGGGCCACAAGGGCAAGCTGGCGATGCGGTGCGACGTGCACGGCGCGGCCTGCCATTCGGCCTATGCGCCGCAGGGGGTGAATGCCATCGAATACGCCGCGCGGCTGATCGCCGAGCTGAGCCGGCTGGGCGAGGCGCTCAAGGCGCCGGCGCTGCACGACGCGCGCTTCGACCCGCCGTTTTCCACGGTACAGACCGGCGTGATCAATGGCGGCAAGGCGCTGAACATCGTGCCGCAGGATTGCCGTTTCGACTTCGAAGTGCGGGCGCTGCCGGGCACCGACCCTTGGCAAGTGGCTGAGCAGTTGCGGGCTTACGCCGAGCAGAGCCTGTTGCCAGCGATGCGTGCGGTCAGCGGGCAGAGCGACATCCGCTTCAGTGAGCTGTCCAGTTATCCGGGCCTCGCCACCAGCGCCCAGAGCCAGGCTGCCGAATGGCTGGCGCAGTTCTGTGGCTCGCGGGAATTCGGCACGGTGGCATTCGGCACCGAGGGCGGCCTTTTCGATGAAGCGGGCGTGCCGACCGTGGTGTGCGGGCCGGGCAGCATGGAGCAGGGGCACAAGCCTGACGAGTTCGTCAGCCTCGCTCAGCTCGAGGCCTGCGACGCGATGCTTGCGCGGGTGCTGGCGTTCGCGTGCCAGCCTAGCCTTTGAGGCGGGCGAACTCGCTCACGCAATGCTCCACGAACAGCTGCGCCGGGCGAGTCAGTTGCGCCCGGCGCAGCCAGGCCGCCGCCAGCCCCGAGCCGGTCACGGTCTCGGCCAGCGGCACGCACACCACTGCGCGGCCATCGTAGCTGTAGTCGGCGAACGGCCGTGTCACCAGGATCGAAAAACCAAAACCCTGCGCGACCATCCCTCGCACCATTTCGATGGAGGGCGAGCTGAAGGTGATGTGCGGCGCCAGCCCGCGTTCGGTGAAGATGCTCATGAAGTAGGTGCGGCTGGGCAAGGTGTCGAGCAGGATCATCGGCTCCAGCACCAGGTCCTGCAGCGACACCTGCGCCTGGTTGGCGAAGCGATGCCCGGCTGGCAGCAGGGCATAGGGCTGTTGCGGTGGCATCAGCGGGGTGGTTTCGATGCTTCGATCGAGGTCGTGCTCGAACAGCATGGCCAGGTCGATGCTGCCGCCGGTCAGGGCCTGGATCAACTCCTGCTGGTCGCCGTCGCGGATGCGCACTTCCACACCGGGCCAGCGTGGCGCGAAAGCCGGCGATCAGCATGGGCAGGTACAACGGCGCCACGGTTTCGTAGCAGCCCACGTCGATCTGCCCGGCCACCACGTCGTCGTCGGCCAGCGCGTTCTGCTCGAACTCGTGGGCCATGCGCAGCAGCTCCTGGGCCTTGCGATAAAGCGCGCACCCGCCGGTGTGAGCGCCATGCCGTTTGCGTGCTGGCGGATGAACAGCTGCACGTTGAAGCTTTCTTCGAGCTGGCGGATGGCGGTGGAAACCGAAGGCTGGGCGACGTACAGCTTGCGTGAGGCCTCGGCCACGCTGCCGCATTCCACGACTGCGGTGAAGTATCGGAGCTGGCGGAGGTTGTAGGCGGCCACATCGTGCCTCGGACGCTGAAGGAGAGACCAGAATGCCCGGTGGGAGGGCGGCTTGCCGCGCGACGCAGCGAAGGTGTGGAGGTTACCTTGGCTAGCTTTTGCAGGTAAACAGCAACTCGGCGGGCAAGCCTGCAGATTCGCGCGTCGCGCGGCAAGCCGCGCTCCTACAGGTGATACCGGAGTGGGCCGCGCGACGCGCCTGTCGCCATCGACTCCTTGGCTTCCTCCAGCGCGAACCGCCGGCAATGGTTCAGGTAGGCGCGCTCATGGTCCCCCACCAGTTGCACCACGCTGGTCCACAACCACGACGGTGCGTCCAGGGTGCGGCTGCGGTTGCCCTGCAGCTCTTTCATCCACGCCACGCGGGTAGCCATGTCCATCTGCCGTGCATGGGCCTGGCCGACCACTTCGGCCAGGTAACCGGCAGCGGCCACGGCTTCATGCTGAGTGAGTTCATCGAGCTCAAGCTTCATGTCCTGAGGCAGCAGCTCGCGCACGAAGAACGAGTTTTCCAGCAGCCGCGTCGCAACCATCCGGTTACCCAGGCCAGGCGACAACCGCCTGGCCCCCTCGAGCCACGCGCTGGCCGTTGTCGCGAGGCATGCGCGCCCGTGGGACGCGCGGGGCCGCCGCGGCGATGGCTTGCTTGACGTCGAGCAGGCAGAAATCCTGCTCGCGCGCATCGCCCACGCCCAGCAATACGGCATAGCGACGCAGGCCCAGCGAGCTGCAGCCCTTGACCCAGTAGCCGAGTCCAGCAGCTCGACTTCGTCCTCCGGGGAACGGCCTTTGAGCGAGGTCACCAGTGCGTGGATTTCCGGCGTCTTGCACAGCGCCTTGATTGCGTTGCGCTCATCCTTGCCCAGCTGCCAGAAATGCTTGCCCAGCTCGATGGTCGGCTTGCCACCTTCGAGCCGCTCCTTGGCCAGGTGCTTCCAGGTACGGCGCACGGCACTGCGCATGCCCGCCTTGACCTGCGCCGGGCGCTCGGGCTCTTCCTCGACGTTGTGTTCGAAGGCCAGCTCATAGCCACGCATCATCTCTTCCAGCATCAGCGCAGTGATTACGCCGGGCAGGTCCGAACCTCGCGCGGCGGTCGCCAGCGACAGCGCCAGGCGTACCAGGTCGTGCGCGGGGTTGCCGATCACGGTCTGGTCCAGGTCGCGGATGTGGATGTCGATCTTGCCCTTCAGGTCGCCGGTCGGCCCGAGTTTCCCGCATGGCAATCGCCGCAGATCCACACCGCCGGCCCCTGCGGCAGGCGCCGGCCGGGCAGGCTGTGCAGCCATTCATAGAACTGCACCGTGCTGCCACGGACATAAGCGTGGGCAGAACGGGCCATCTTCAGGTTGCGCAGGTGGGTGAGGGGGGCGAGGCGTTGATCGGGGCGGGGTGTCTTCATGACGGGACCTTGTGAACTGTGATCGGTTGACCCTGGGCCGTTGCGCTTGTTTCAAATTGTTGCGGAGCTTTCATGTTTCAGATTCGGCCTTCCAGAGCGGGCGTCGAAGCAGCCAGGCGATCAGGCAACTGGCGGCCGCCATCAGCGCCAGCCAGTAACCCAGACACTGATCGCCCCAGCCCAGCAGCGTGGTGGCCACCCAACTCAGGCTGCCTCCTGCGACAAAGGTGACGGTCCCCAAGGTTGCCGCCGCACGTGCGGGCCGTCGGGGCCGGGCGTCCATGGCCAGGCAAGTTGCAGCGGGGCGCACCAGGCACACCCCGCAAACGCTCACCAGCGCCGGCAGCAGGATGGCCAGCACCTGCCAGCGGCCATGGCTTTGCAAAAGCACCATTGCCAGCCCACCGGCCAGCATCAACGCACAACCCCAACCGACCTGCCGATGGGCCGGTATTCGTCCGCAGGCTTTGGCCGCAAGCCAGCCACCTGCGACGTAGCAGGCACCGTAAACCAGCAATAACCAGGCATACGCCCAGGAGCTCAGCGCGTAACGCTCCATGAACAGCAAAGGTGAAGCGACGATGAAACTGAAATGCACGCTGAACGCCAAAGCGCACAACACGCTGTTGAGCCAGAACGCGCCAGTGGCATGCGTGGTGGGCAGGGCAGCCGTTGATGCAGCGACGGGCGGGTGGCCGGAGGGCGCACGGTATGCACACCAAAGCACTACGCCAACCAGTAACGCGTACACCGCAAAGCTCGCGCGCCAACCGGCCAAGCCTTGCAGCATTGCCCCGAACAACGGTGCAGTGGAAATGAAAACCCCGCTGGCCGTCGTCATCACCACGCGCGCCTTGGCCCGCATCGCAGGCTCCAGTTGCACCTGCACCATCGCATTGGAAAGCCCGTAGCCTGCGCAGCCGAGCGCCTGCAAGCCACGCAGCCATTGAAACTGCCAGGCGTGGGTGGCGCAGAGGATGCCGAGGGTGGCCAGCAAGGTCAGCGCCCCGCAACACAGAAACACCGGCCTCAACCCCCAGCGCTCAGCGGCCTGGCCCGCCAGCAACTGGCCAACCGCAACGATGACAGGGAATGCCGCCAACTGAGCGCTGAGTGCCTCAGGGGCTATCTGGAACCGGGAGGCGATTTCAGGAATGGACGTCAACAGCACGTCCAGCGGAAAGACCGCGACCAGGCTGATCAGCAGCAGCAGGTGCATCAGCCTTGGCTGTGTAAGATAGGCCGGTTTCATCGTGTCAGGTGTGCTCGCCAAAAGACTGGAGGCGCGCAAGCGCCGCCGTTGGCTGAGTATTGAAGAGGCGAGTGAAGGGCCCGGCAAGGCAATCCTGCCGGCGATTATTCCGATCTTTGCGTAGGAAAGTTACCCGCATTCACCCCGCTGCCAAAGGCGCCTCCACACTGAGCCAATACGCCTGACATTGCGCCAGCACCTGGGCCGCCTGCGCCGTGTCGCTCTGCCACAGCCGGGCAAAGGCACGCAGGCAGTTGCTGTGGCGCAGGCCCGGGTCGTCGACCTTGTCGATCAGCTTCAGGTGCAGCGCGCTGGCGTTGCCTTTCGCGCGCGCTTCGAACGCCGGGCCGAACAGGGTGATCATTTCGGCGCGTTCGCGCAGCAATTGTTCGCGCTTGTTCAGCTCGAAGAAATCGATGATGACTCGCCCGCGCAGGTGGCCTTCGCCCTCTGCCTGGGTGGGCACGGCGATGTTGGCGACGAAGGTGATCAGCGTTTCCGGGTCTTGGGCACTGTCGCCGATGGGGTAGCAGAGGTAGGGGTGCTCGCTTTCGAGTTCCAGAGGGCTGGCGGGCGGGGCGCCGCGCCCACCGGCGATGGGAAAGTAGTTGAGCTTGAGGATGCTGTTGCACACCTTGCAGGAGGCGGCGTAGTTCAGCGGCTGGTAGGCGAGCCAGTAGTAGCCGCCGGGCAGGCCGGCATCGGGCTGCACATAGTCGACGCCGCTGTGCCGGCGCGCATCCGGCCAGGGCAGCACCGACGACTTGGGCCGGAAGTGCTCGACATCGAATTCGATGGCGCCGTAGTCGGGGGTTTCGAATTGCCGCTCGCAGAAGGCGCATTTGTTGCGCTGCAGGCGGATGTAGACCGGTTTGACCTGGCTCCAGATCGCCGCTTTTTCCTCGAAACGGCCCTGCTTGAGCAATGCCTCGGTACGTTTGGCGGCGTTGGCGGGCCAGCGCGGCACCTGTTCGATGATCGCGGCGTTCAGGGCCTCAAGGCTTGAGCCGTACTTGATCATGCCAGCTCGCTGCCAGGGCCGGTGAGGCGGGCGAGGTAGTCCAGCGCGGCCTGGGTATCGCCCTCGGCGGCCTTGCGCAGCAGTTGCTCGCCTTCGGCCTGGAAGGTTTCGGCGCGTGCTGCGCAGGCCGAAGTAGGACGACAGCAGCAGCTGCTCCATGCTGCGGCCGTAGGCATGTTCTTCGAGTTGCTTGAGGCTGGCGCTGCCGTCGGGCTCGGTTTCGGTGACGAAGATGTTCTCGCGCATCACCGTGCTGGCCACCAGCGGGCTGTGTGAGGTGAGCACGAACTGCAGCAGTGGAAAGGCGGCGGCCAACGAGGGCACTACCGTGCGCTGCCACTGTGGGTGCAGGTGCAGGTCGATCTCGTCCACCAGCACCATGCCTGCGACCTGATCCAGCACGGTGCCTGGCGGTGCCACGTCGCACAGGTGCCCGAGCAGGTCGCCGACCCAACCGATGAAGGCCCGGTAGCCGTCGGACAGCGCACTGAACGGCGTGGGCACCCCGTCGAACAGGAACAGGTATTGCTCGTCCTCTTCACTGTGTTCACCGGCAAAGCGCACGTTATCGGGCAGCACTTTATTCAGCAGTTCCAGCACCTGACTGAAGCGCTCGGGATCACGGGCCTGCAAGCGTTCAAGCCAGGCCTGAAGCGGGCGCAGCGCAACCTGGTCTTCGAACAGCCCGGCAATGCGTTGATAGCGCAGGCCGCGTGAGCGGCGGGCGCTGCCGGAGAGTAATCGGCGGTCTCGACACGCCGGGTGGCGCCGTAGCCTGCCACGAAGAACGCCGGCGAATAGTCGTCATCGAGCAATTCGGTGATCGGCGAGCGCGGCGTGCTGTTCAGGTGCAGCCGGTCCTGGCCGCCGCTCGGGCCCTTGGGCTCCAGGCGCGCCAGCAACTCCAGCTTGCGGCTCTTGCCGGGGGTGATCGAGTGCTCACCGTCGGTTGCCACGGCGTCGAGCTTGAGCAGGCAGGCGCTGGCGGCGCCTGCGCTGTCGCGGCGCACCAGCCGATAGGGCACGAAGCCTGAGTCCAGCAGGGCAGGGGCCAGCGCTGCGATCGCCAGGGCACGCAGCACCGAGGATTTGCCCCCGCCGTTATCGCCCAGGATCAGGTTGACGTTGGCCAGCGCCGAGGTGCCCGCACCTTTGCGGCCGGGATACTGCAAGTGCGCCACGGCCTTGCGATAGCACTTGAACTCATAGAGGTGCAGCGATTTGGCGTACAAGCGGCAGGCCCCCTGGGTGTTGAACGATGCCGGGATTGTGCGGCGCAGCGCCTGGGCGCTGCAAGCACAGAGCCTACTGCGCGAACAGGTCCGCCTGCCGGCAATACTCAATGAACAAACGCGTGGCGCGGGTAGGTTCGGTGTTGCGCAGGTAGGTCATCACCAGCGTGGAGGCGGGCATCCGGTCTTCGATGTCGACCTGCGCCAGCTGCGTGCCGTCGTAGGTGATGTCGGTGCGCGGGCGAGTCACCAGTACCGAGAAACCCAGCTCGCGGCCGACCATGCAACGCACCATTTCGATCGACGGCGAGCTGTAGGCCACCTTCGGGTAGTAGCCGTTCTCGCGGAAGATGTCGATGAAGTAGTTACGGCTGGGCACCACGTCGAGCAGGATCATCGGCTCCTGGCTCAGCTCGCGCAGTGTGACTGTGGGCTGCTGCGCCAGGCGGTGGTTGGCCGGCAGCAGCGCGTAAGGTTTGTGCGGCGCATTGAGAGCTTCCTTGACGATGGAATTGCCCAGCTCCAGGTCGTACATGAACGCCAGGTCGAAGCGCCCGCGGTGCAACCCCAGCATCAGTTCGTGCTGTTCGCCGTCATACAGTTGCAGGGTGATGTCGGGTATTGTTTCTTGAAGCCGGCTACCAACTTCGGCATGTACAACGGCGCGGCCGATTCGAAACAACCAATGGCGATGGTACCCGACACCAGTTCATTTTCGGTGCGTGAGTTCTGCTCAAGTTCTTCCGACAACCTGAGCAACTCCCTGGCTTTTTCATACATGCGCCGCCCGCTGGGCGTCAATGAAACACCTTGTGCATGATGGCGAATAAGAAGTTGCTGGCTGAGCGCCTCCTCAAGGTTTTTTATACCCACGGAAATCGACGGCTGCGAAACATGCAGTTTGCGCGCTGCTTCGACGATACTGTCTTCTTCCACCACGCTCACGAAGTACTTCAGTTGTTTCAAGGTGAAATGCATCGTTAACCTGGTTCATAGCCTGCGCCTTTTCAGGCGGATAATCTGAATAGCCTGTTCGTATGTAAGCGAATGCCGTGCCAATACTGAAAATCCATATAAATCAGTTCATTGGATTCGATTAAAGCTTTTTGATAGCTATCAAAAATGCACCACCAGGCAGCCTCCTCAACCAGGTCGCCCCAAAAGCGTGCGCCCTTTCCCTGCATAGGCCAGTCCTATTCAGAACTCGAAAATTTACTAATTGACGCTTATGCCTTGCGGCTCTCATTCTGGTTTCAATCCGTGAAGCGGCACGTTCAGAAAGCCGCCATGCTGCCCTCCCGATCCCTTTGCCGAGCGATGCGAATATGACCTTCGATTGGAACTACCTGATGGGTCTGCTCAGCTACCAGGCGTTTTGGCTGGCGACCTGGACGGTCATCAAACTGAGCGTTCTGACCTGGTTGATCAGTATTGTCCTGGGCTTTGCCCTGGCCTTGGCGAAACAGTCTCCGCGGTTTTTTCTCAATGCCCCGGCCAGAAGTTACATCTGGTTGTTTCGCAGTGTGCCGTTGTTGGTTTTGCTGATCTTCACCTACAACTTGCCGCAGGCGATCCCGGCCACTTCCGCGCTGCTCAGCGACCCGTTCTGGGCCGGCCTGATCGGCATGGTGATCTGCGAAACCGCCTACGTGGCGGAAATCCACCGGGTGGCTTGCTGGCCATTCCCAAGGGGCAGAGCGAGGCCGCCCGTGCGCTGGGCCTGCGCTTTTTCGGCACCCAGTGGCGGGTGGTGATTCCTCAGGCGCTGCGGGTGGCATTGCCCTCGCTCACCAACGAATTCATCTCTATCGTCAAGCTCAGCTCGCTGGTGTCGGTGATTTCGCTCACCGAGATCCTGATGGTGGGCCAGCGGCTGTATTCGCAGAACTTCCTGGTGATGGAGACCATGGCGGCGGTGGCGTTCTATTACGTGCTGATCGTCACGGTGTTCGATTTTCTGCTCAAGCGGCTGGAAGTGTTCCTCGACGTCGGCCAGCGCAAGCTGCGCAAGGCGCCGGGCGTTGAAGTGCTCGACGGCAGTGCCGTGCCCAGGCCGCGCCCGCTGCCGGCCGGCACCGGCCCTGCGCTGCAGGCCACTCGGCTGCACAAGGCCTACAACAACATCGAGGTGCTCGGCGCGGTGAGCCTGGCGATCCAGCCGGGGGAAGTGGTGTCGGTGATCGGCCCGTCCGGCTCGGGCAAAACCACGCTGATTCGCCTGCTCAATGGCCTGGAGCGCATCGACAACGGCGACATCAAGGTCAACGGCCAGCCGTTCATTCACCTCACTCGCCAGGGCGCGCAAAAGCCAAGGCTGGTCGAGCACAGCAAGCATCGCCTGAACATCGGCATGGTGTTCCAGAGTTTCAACCTGTTTCCGCACCTGAGCGTGCTCGACAACCTGCTGCTGGCCCCGCGTTACCACCGCCTGGCGCCCACCGCCGAGCTGCGCCAGCAAGCCTTCGCGCTGTTGCACAAGGTGGGCATGCTCGAACACGCCTACAAATACCCGCAGCAGCTTTCCGGTGGCCAGCAGCAGCGCGTGGCGATCGCCCGTGCGCTGATGATGCGCCCGCAGATCATGCTGTTCGACGAGCCCACTTCGGCGCTGGACCCGGAGAAGGTCAACGAGGTGCTGCAGGTGATGGAGGCCCTGGCGCAGGAGGGCATCACCATGGTGATCGTGACCCACGAGATGAACTTCGCCTTCAAGGTCTCCGACCGCATCGTGTTCATGGAAAAAGGCCGGGTGGTGTGCGACGACGCTCCCGCTGCACTGCGTGCTGGCCAGCATGCGCGGGTGCAGGACTTTCTCAAGGACGTTTCCCTGGCCTGATCCTTTTCCTTTCAAGGTTGCCCACAGGAGCTCACATGATTTCCCAAGCGCAGATCGATCAGTTTCACGAGCAAGGTTTTCTGGTGGTGGAGGGCGTGCTCAGTGCTGCCGAAATCGCCAGCCTGGAGCAGGATTTCGACCGCTGGGTAGGCGACAGCCGCAGCCAGGTCGCCGCCTGGGGCCAGACCCAGGACGGCCGCCCGCGCTTCGATGTGGAGAGCGACCACCGCGCCGACCACCCTTCGCTGCGCCGAGTGGCCTCGCCCACCGAGATTTCCCCGGCTTACGCCCATGCCGGCCTGCACTCACGCATGGCCGCGGTGGCCGCGCAATTGATTGGCGGCGCCGGTACGCGGTTTCACCACAGCAAGATCAACTCCAAGCTGCCGCACACCGCCACCCAGGTGAAGTGGCACCAGGATTTTCTGTTCACCCCGCACAGCAACGACGACATCGTCACGGCGCTGCTGATGGTCAGTGACGTGACCCCGGAGAACGGCCCCTTGCAGGTCATCCCCGGCAGCCACAAGGGCCCGCTGTGGTCGCACTGGCAGGACGGGCGCTTCACCGGTGCGGTCGAGGCGGCGGTGGAGCAGGAGCATTGCCAGGCGCCGGTCGCCTGCTTCGGCCCCAAAGGCTCGGTGTGCTACATGCACACGCGCCTGCTGCACGCCTCGGCACCGAACGAAACCGAGCATCCGCGCACGCTGTTCATCAGCGTGTACGCCGCCGAAGACGCCTTGCCCTTCGGTGAAAACCCGCTGCCCAGCGAACACGCAGGGATTCTGGTAGCGGGCGAGGAGAGCGGCCTGGTGCGCAGCACCAGCAACCACATCCGCCTGCCGCAGAAGCCGCGCGGCGCCTCGTTCTTCGTGCAACAAGCCGGGCAAGACCTGGCCACTGCCTGACACCTTCGACCGATCGATTAGCGGGGATTCGCCATGAACAGCATCAAACGTATCGCACGCCCTCTGGCCCTCGGCGCACTGGGCGCAGCCCTGGCCCTGGCGGCCCAGGCCTCCCAGGCCTTCCAGCAACCCGGCAAGATCATCGCCGGATCCGACCTGACCTTTTTCCCTTATGAGTACATGGACAAGGACACCCCGGCCGGCTTCGACGTCGAGCTGCTCGATGGCCTGGCCAAAAGCATGGGGCGCACTGCACAGAACATCGACACACGCTTTCCGAACCTGATCACCGGCCTGCAGGGCAATCGCTTCGACATCGTCAACTCCTCGATGTACATCACCGCCGAGCGACTGAAGGTGATCGACATGGTGCCGTACCTCAAGAGTGGCGATTCGATCCTTTCGGTCAAGGGCGCGGCCTACCAGCCCAAGGTGCCGGAGGACTTCTGCGGCCACAAGATCGGTTCGATGGGCGCCACCTCGTGGCTTGCGCAGATTCGCAAGCTGTCGGATGAGTACTGCGTGAAAAACGGCAAGGGTGCGATCGAGGTGAGCGAGTTCGCCACCGACCCGCAAACCACCCAGGCACTGCTGGCCCACGCGGTCGAAGCGCAGATCACTGACGCTGCCGTGGCGCGTGGGGTGATCGACAAGCTCGGGGCCAAGGTGCAGATCTCCTCGGAAACACTGATCTACCCGGTGCTCAACGGCTTTGGGGTGAAAAAGGGCAACGACGAGGTCAAGGCGGCGCTGGAGCAAGCCCTGGCCACTTACAGCAAAACACCGGAGTACGCGGCGCTGCTGAAGAAATACAACTTCCAGGCGCCGACCGAGGCCGACATCGCCGAGATGATGCCCAAACCGTGAGGCGTTGATTTCAGGTAGGGGGCGCCTCTTCAGTGGGAGGGCGGCTTGCCGCGCGACGTGCAGATCTTCGCGTCGCGCGGCACAGCCGCTCTCCTACAGACCGACCCCCGCAGGCCATTACCGGAGTACACCCCATGCCACTGTCCTTTGAAGAACAAACCCGCGTCGACCTGGCCGCCTGCTTTCGCATCATTGCCCAGCAGAACCTGCACGAAGCGGTGGCCAACCATTTCAGCGCTGCCGTGTCGGCCGACGGCAAGCGCTTTCTGCTCAACCCCAAGTGGAAGCACTTCTCGCGCATCCGCGCCAGCGACCTGCTGCTGCTGGACGCCGATGACGCCAGTTGCGCCGAGCGCGACGACGTCGACAGCACTGCCTGGTCGATCCACGGGCAGATCCATCAGCGCCTGCCGCAGGTCAAGGTGGTGCTGGCATCTGCACCCGGTCTACACCACGGCGGTGGCGTGCCTGGCCAACCCGCACATCCCGCCGATCGACCAGAACACTGCGCGCTACTTCAATCGCGTGGCGGTCGACGAGCTCTATGGCGGCATGGCCGACACCGTCGCCGAGGGCGCACGCCTGGCCAGCCTGCTGGGCGATAAGAGCCGCCTGCTGATGGGCAATCACGGGGTGATGGTCACCGCGCCCACGGTCGGTGAGGCGTTCGATGACATCTGGACCCTGGAGCGGGCCTGCCAGATCCTCGTCACGGCCTGGTCCACTGGCCAGCCACTGAAGGTGCTGGGCGATGAGGTGGCGGAGAAAACTGCGCGGGACTGGACGAAGATTGCGGACTTCTCGCGGCGGCATTTCGAGGAGATGAAGGCGATGGTGATCGAGCAGGATCGTTCGGTGCTGGATTGAAGGGTCTTGATCTTCATCTTCCCGTCGCGCGGCAAGCCGCCCTCCCACCGTTTGATCTGCACTCCCACCATCAGCCTGGGGGGCAGTTCATATGGTAGGCAGATCACTTGGTGGGAGGCCGGCTTGCCGGGCGACGTTTAACGGGCGACGCTGACGCTTCGGGCTAATGGAGCCTGTCGCGCGGCAGGCCGCCCTCCCACCAGAAAGTTCAGCGGCATGCCCCGCGCGACGCATTGCCGTTTCAGCTCGCGGTTTCGCGCTTCAGGCGCTGGACCACTGCCTGCGCGGCCGCTTCGGACGAGGCCGGGTTCTGCCCGGTGATCAGGTGGCCGTCTTCCAGCACGTGAACAGCCCAGTCATCACCTTTGCTGTAGGCACCGCCCAGCTCCTTGAGCGAATCCTCCACCAGAAATGGCACCACGTCGGTCAGGCCGACGGCATCTTCTTCGGCATTGCTGAAACCGGTGACTTTCTTGCCCTTGACGATGGAATCGCCGTCCGGCGCCTTGGCGTGCTTGAACACACCCGGTGCGTGGCACACCGCAGCCACCGGCTTGTTGGCTGCATAGAAGGCCTCGATCAGGGTTTTGCTGTCGGTGCTTTCGGCCAGGTCCCACAACGGGCCATGGCCGCCGGGGTAGAACACTGCGTCGAAATCGTACGGGTCGATCTCGCCCAACGGCAGGGTGGAGGCCAGCGCTTTTCTGGCATCGGCATCCTGGCTGAAGCGGCGGGTCGCGTCGGTCTGCGCGTCGGGCTCGTCGCTCTTGGGGTCCAGCGGTGGCTGGCCGCCCTTGGGCGATGCCAGGGTGACGGTGGCGCCAGCGTCGACGAACACGTAGCAGGGGGCTGCGAACTCTTCCAGCCAGAAGCCGGTTTTCTTGCCGGTGTTGCCGAGCTGGTCGTGCGAGGTGAGGATCATCAGAACATTCATCGAAGCCGATCTCCGTTGGGCAGTGGCAGGAAAATGCGAAAACGTACCCAAGTGAGAAAGCTCACCTGGGCAGACGTTCCTCTTTTCAAACCTTGCGTAAACGGCGGGCCAATGCGGCTCAGTAGTTGTAGGTCACCGACATCAGCGCCGTGCGGTCGTCGCCCAGTGCTACGGCGCTAGCCAGGCCGCCGGCGTAGTAGTGCTGGTCGAACAGGTTCTTGACGTTCAGTGCGGTGCGCCAGTGCGGGGTGGCGTAGGCCACGCCGACGTTGGCCACGGCGTAGCCCGGCAGGTAGTAGCCATTGGTGTAGCGCTCGCTTGCGGCATTGAAGCCACCGTTGAGTTCCCAGCCCAGCGGGGTGCCGTTGAAGCGATAGCGGGCGAACAGGTTGGCGGTGTGGCGCGGCACGTTGGCCAGGCGGTCGCCTTCGGTGGTCGCGGTTTGCCCGCCGTCATCGGTGATGGTGGCCCAGGTGTAGGCGTAGCCGGCGATCAGGCTGAGCTTGTCGGTCAGGTCGCTGTTGAGCTCGACCTCCAGGCCCTGGCTGCGTTGCTCGCCCACCGCGATGCTGGAACCGGTATTGGCCGGGTCGGCTTGCAGCACGTTCTTGCGGCGCAGGTCATAGGTGGCCACCGTCAGCAGGGTGCGGCCGGGCACCAGGTCGAACTTGATACCGGCTTCCCACTGTTCACCTTCTTCAGGCTTGAACGTATTGCCGTTGATGTCGGTGCCGCTGTTGGGGAAGAACGAGGTGGCGTAGCTCAGGTAAGGGCGCACGTTGGGCACTACTTCGTACATCACCGCCACGGCGCCGGTGGTGGCGTTGGCGGAGGTCGCGATGCGCGAGGGCCTGTTCAGCGGCAGGTGGTTCACGCCGTAGGTGTCGGTGACGTCGCGGCGCAGGCCGGCGGTCACCAGCCAGCGGTCGTTGAGCTTCCAGTTGTCGCGCACGTACACACCGGCCATGCGCGTGGTGATGTCGGTCCAGGTGCGCGGCGTGCTCGGGCAGTTGATGCGCTGGCCATACACCGGGTTGTAGGCATTGAGGTTGCCGACGGTGCAGGTGTAGTTCAGGTTGCTCTCGCGCATGCGCAGGTAGTCCACGCCCGCCGTCACGTCATGGCTGCCGAAAGCCGTGTCGAAGACGTTCTGCAGGTTGTTGTCCAGGCTCAGGGTGTCGCCGTCGTAGTGCTGGTCCTGTGCACTGCGTCGCAGGGTGGTGTTGTTGTTGGTGAACGCGGTGTTGCTCACCAACTGCCCATCCAGCCGGAAATCCTGCCAGCGCAGGTTCTGGTTGAAGGTCCAGCCGTCGCCGAAGCGGTGCGCCAGGCTGTAGCCCACGCGGTTCTCGACGCCATGGTAAGGGCTCTGATCCGGCTCGCCGGTGAAGCGCGAGCGCGGCAGGCTGCCATTGGGGTTCGGGTTGATCGAGCCGGACAACGGCAGGCCTTGCTGGCGGATGTAGGAGCGGTCCTGGTGGCTGGTCAGGATCGTGAAGTCGGTGTCTTCGCCCAGGTCCAGCGACAATGACGGAGCGATGTAGTTGTTCTTGAACCAGACGTGGTCGGTGGCGTCGTTGGAATCCGACAGCAGCCCGTTGACCCGCAGCGCGGCCTTGCCGTTGTCCGATAGCGGCGTGCCGACATCGAAGGTGCTCTGGCGCAGGTCGTGGCTGCCGTAGGTCACGCCCAGGCGGGCGAAGGCCTCGGCCTGCGGGCGCTTGCTGACCATGTTCACCACCCCGCCCGGCAGCACCAGGCCGTACTCCATCGACGCCGGGCCCTTGAGCACTTCGACCTGCTCCAGGCCGAACACCTGCTCGGCGACACGGTTGGAGCTGGCGGTGCGCAGGCCGTCGAGAAACAGCGAGTCGGAGGCGACTTGCCCGCGGATGATCAGGTCGTCCCAGCCACGCCGCCCGTACTGGCCCGCAGTCACCCCCGGCACATTGTTCAGCGCATCGGTCAGGCTCTGTGCCTGGGCGCTGTCGAGCACCGCGCGCGACACCACCTGTACACTGCGCGGCGTTTCGGCCACCGGCAGGTTGCTCTTGCCTACCTGAGCGTGAGTGGGGGCGAAGGTTTCCTGGGCGCTGGTTTCACCCTGGCCGCTCACCTGGGTGGTGGGCAGGGTCATTGTGTCGTCGGCAACGGCTAGGGCAGGGGTGAACAGAACCGCGCAGAGCGTGGCTGCGCGGGTGGCGGAAGGATTCATGGAGAGCCTTGGCGTGAATGGGAAGCTGTGGCGGATGATAATCTTTCTCTGATGCGACAGCTAGCATCATCCCGACACATTTTCAAGCCCATTCACGCGGGCATCATTGGCTCATTGGGCCTTGCCCAGCTCAACGAGCATGCGCGTGAGCAGGTACGCCCTTGGGGCGATGCTGTCGACCTCGGCGTATTCCTCGGGCGTGTGGGTATTGCCGCCGACCATGCCGAAGCCGTCCAGCGCTGGCACGCCTTCGCCGGCGGCAATGCTGATGTCGGCCGCGCCGCCCGTGCCGATCAGCTCCAGCTTGCGCCCCAGTTCCCCGTAAATGCCTTGGGCCTGCGCCACCAGCTTGTCGGTGGCCGGTGTCTGCGGCATCGGCGGCAGGCCGCGCTCCAGCCGGGTGCTGACCTCGACATCGGGCACCAAGGTGTTGGCCGAGACGCGCTTGAGATCCGCCTCGACGCGGTCGAACTCTTCGGGGTTGCGGCGCGCACGTCGGCCTTGGCAACGGCGTGGTCAGGGATCACGTTGATGCGGTCGCCAGCTTCGATGCGGGTGAAGTTCACCGTGGTCTTTTTCCTTCATCGCCCAGCTTGCCCAACTGCAGCACCTGGTGCGCGACCTCAGTGGCGGCGTTGCGGCCCAGCTCGGGGGCGACGCCTGCGTGCGACGCCTTGCCTTTGACTTCCACCACGGCGTTGGCGCTGCCTTTGCGCCAGATCACCAGGCCATCGCCAGGCCGGCCGGGTTCGAGGTTCAGCGCCACATCGTGCTGTTTGGCGGTGCTGGCGATCAGTGCGGTGGCTGCTTGCGAGCCGGTCTCCTCACTGGCGTCGAGCAGCAAGGTGATTTGCCCGTAATCCTTGAGGTCCAGGGCTTTCATGATTTTCAGCGCGGCCAGGGCGATGACGATACCACCCTTGTCGTCAGCCACGCCCGGCCCGTAGGCGCGGTTGCCTTCGACGCGGAAAGGCCGCTCCTTGGCCGTGCCTTCCTTGAACACGGTGTCCATGTGCGCCAGCAGCAGGATGCGCGCCTTGCCGGTGCCCTTGAATGTGGCGACCAGGTGCTTGCTCGGGTCCGGCGCGCTGTTGGGCACCTCTTGTACGCTGGCGCCGAGCTTTTCCAGCTCGGCCTTGACCAGCGCGCTGACCTGGCCGATGCCCGGGGCGTAGCCGGAGCCGGAATCGATGTTCACCAGTTGTTCGAGCAGGGCCATCGAGGGGGCCTGGGCCTGGTCGGCGGCGGCCTTGATGCGCTCATCGAGCGCGGCGTAGGAAGGGAGGGCGATGCAGCAGCCAATGAGAGTGGCGAGCAGCGTACGGGGCATTGGAGCGTCCTTATCGTTTTGCATGAGTGCCTTGGCCAGTAAAGCAGCTCTTATCGGTCAGGCGGCCATAAAGCTCCGTCAGCTGCCGCCGATAGCCCACATGCAGGGCCGCGAATCAGCGCAGCCCATCACTTGCCGGGTCGCCCTCCATGAGCTGGTTCAAAAATCTCAAGCTAAAGCCAAAATTGCTCTCTGCCTTCGGCCTTTGTGCCCTGATCACCTTGGGTGTGGCCGGGCTGGGTGGCTCGGGCATTTCCACGCTGTATGGCCAGTTGCAGGACATCGTCAGCAACAACCTGTTCTCGATCCAGAAGACCGACCTGGTCAAGGCCAACGTCATCGCCACCAACCGCGACCTCTACAAGGCCGTGGCGTTAGCGTCGGTGAAGGCTGACCCCAAAGACATCGACGCCGCCATCGCGTCGTTCAAGGACAACCAGGCCGAAGCGCTGAGCAACTTCAAGCTCTACCGCGCAACCCCCCTGGAGCCGGACGAGCGCGCGGCAGGTGATGCTTTTGAAAATGACTGGCCTGCCTACGTGGCCCAGACCGACAAGGTGTTCCAGGCCCTGCAGGCCGGCGACATGCCACGCGCCACTGAGTTGCTGATGACGGCCGTGACCCCGGCGTACAAGACCGCCGTTGCCGAAGTGAAGGTGATGACCGAATCCAACGCGCGGCAAGCGGGTGAGGTCGCCACCGAGTCTGACCAGACCAGCGCCAGAGTCACCCGTGCGCTGGTCATCGGCAGTGCCGTGGCAGTGTTGCTGGGCATGATCCTCGGGCTGTTGATTACCCGCGCCATCACCCGCCCGCTGTACCAGTCGGTTGAAAGCGCCCGCCATGTGGCCAAGGGTGACCTGACCCAGACCATTCCGGCCGGTGGTAAGGACGAGGTCGGCATGCTGCTGCGTGCGCTGGGCGAGATGCAGGGCAACCTCAAGAACCACCGTTCGGCAGATCGCCGATGCGTCCGATCAACTGGCCTCGGCTGCTGAAGAGCTCACCGTGGTGACCGACGACAGCAGCCGCGGCCTGGTGCGCCAGAACGACGAGATTCAGCAGGCGGCCACCGCCGTCAACGAAATGACCGCAGCCGTCGAGGAAGTCGCGCGCAACGCCGCTGGTGCCTCGCCAGGTGTCGACCCAGACCGCCGAGGAGGCGCTCCAGGGCCAGCGCAAGGCGCGTGAGGCAGTCGACGCCATCGATAGCATGACCCACGGTATCAATGACTCGACCCAGCGGATCGAAGCGCTGGCCGGGCAGATTCGTGGCATCAGCAAGGTGCTGGACGTGATTCGCGGCATCGCCGAGCAGACCAACCTGCTGGCGCTCAACGCTGCTATCGAAGCCGCCCGGGCGGGCGAGCAGGGCCGCGGCTTTGCGGTGGTTGCCGATGAAGTGCGGGCGCTGGCGCACCGTACCCAGTCCTCGACCGGCGAGATCGAGAGCATGATCAATTCGGTGCAGAGCAGCGCAGACGGCGTGGTGCAAGCCATGGCCAGCAGCCGCAGCACGGCACAGTCGACCCAGGCGTTGGCCGCCGAAGCGGGCAGGGCACTGGAGCGCATCAGCGAAGGCGTCGGCCAGATCAACGAGCGCAACCTGGTGATCGCCACGGCTGCCGAGGAGCAGGCCCAGGTGGCCCGCGAGGTGGATCAGAACCTGGTGAACATCCAGGACCTCTCGACCCAGACGGCCGCTGGCGCCAACCAGACCAATGCGTCGAGCCAGGAGCTGTCGCGGCTGGCGGTATCGTTCGGGGCGATGGTGGGGCGGTTCAAGCTCTGATCGGTGCCTGCCAGGCCTGGGCAGAAAATACGCCCAGGCCTTACCCTTGTGTCATCTGGCAATGACACAAGGAAATACCCCATGACCCTGCATATCCGCCCGGCCACACCTTCCGACGCCGCGACCATCCTGCACCTGATCACTGAACTGGCGCGCTACGAAAAGGCCGAGCACGAGGTCAAGGCCAGCGTCGCCGACATCGAGCGCGACCTGGCAGACGACACCTCGGCCGCCAAGGCATTGATCTGCACCTTCAACGGCGAGCCGATCGGCTATGCGCTGTATTTTTTCAGCTATTCCACCTGGCTCGGGCAGCACTGCATGTATCTGGAAGACCTCTATGTTTCCAGCGAGCATCGTGGCGTGGGTGCAGGCAAGGCGATGCTGCAGCACCTGGCGCGCATTGCGGTGGAGCGTGGCTGCGGCCGGCTGGAGTGGAGCGTGCTGGACTGGAACGAGCCGGCGATCAAATTTTACGAGAGCATCGGTGCGCGGGCGCAGGATGAGTGGGTGAAGTATCGGTTGGCGGGGGTGGAGTTGGTGGCGTTGGCTGAGGGGACCTAGGTCCGCGCTTTTCAATGAGGGGCTGCACGTCGCCCGTTGCACGTCGCCCGGCAAGCCGGCCTCCACTCCTTGATCTACGCCGCTGGTCTGAAGTGGGAGGCCGGCTAGCCGGGCGACGTGCAACGGGCGACGTGCTACGGGGGACTTTCAACATCCAGGCTTCAATGAACCTGATTGCGAGATGCCGCCTCTGTGCCACCTGAAACCTGAGCGATCACCTCATCGGCCGACATCACCTCGGCATATTCCCCACCCAGAATGGCCAAGGTCATGTCATAGACCGTCTGGGCGTCCCAGTGCAGGCCGTGCTCATATTCGAAATAAATGAAATTAGCAATATTCGAAACGAAGCGGTCCCAACTCGCTCGGCCACTGCGCAGAACCGCCCTTCAAGAGCCGGCCGTTGTTTCCTGCCGGCGGCACCTGCCCGGATTTTCGGTATGCCATCCCCACCGAATGCGGCGCCGTCTGGGTGAAGCCGAATTGTGCGTAGAGGTGTTGCGCCGGGCCATCGGCAATCAGGCTCACATACCCGCTTTCAGGAACTTGGGCGTCGATGTACTTAAGGATCTCGGCCATGATTCGCTTGCCAAGGCCTTTGCCCTGATGGTCGGGGAGCACAGCGATGTCCACTACCTGAAAAAAACAGCCCCCGTCACACCCCAAACAACGCCTCGATATCCTCCGCCTGCCAGCGCCACTCACCGGCCTGGCCACCCTCCAGCACTCCAGCCGCCAGTGCAGCCTTCTCCCGTTGCAACTGGGCGATCTTCTCTTCCACCGTGCCGCGGGTGATGAGCTTGTAGACGAACACCGGTTTGTTCTGCCCGATGCGATAGGCGCGGTCGGTGGCTTGCTGTTCGGCAGCGGGGTTCCACCAGGGGTCGTAGTGGATCACGGTGTCGGCGGCGGTGAGGTTAAGGCCCACACCGCCGGCCTTGAGGCTGATCAGAAACACCGGCAGCTCGCCTTGCTGGAAGGCCTTGACCGGCGCGCTGCGATCGCGAGTGGCGCCGGTGAGCAGGGCGTAGCGAACCTGGCGCGCCTGCAGTTCGCGCTCGATCAGCGCCAGCATCGAGGTGAACTGCGAAAACAGCAGCACGCGCCGGCCTTCGCTGAGCAGGCGTTCGAGCATGTCCATGAGGCTGTCGAGCTTGCCCGACGCGCTGCCCTCGGTCGGCGCCTGGCCGGCCAGGCGCAGGTCGCAGCACACCTGGCGCAGCTTGAGCAGCGCTTCGAGGATGACGATCTGGCTGCGCGCCATGCCTTCGCCTGCGAATCTCCTCGCGCACCTTGTGGTCCAGGGCCAGGCGCACGGTTTCGTATACGTCGCGCTGGGCGTCGTTGAGTTCGACCCGATGCACGATCTCGGTCTTGGGCGGCAGCTCGGTCGCCACCTGGTCCTTGGTGCGACGCAGCAGGAAGGGGCCGATGCGGCGGTTCAGGTCGGCCAGGCGCTGGTCGTCGGCATGGCGCTCGATGGGCACGCGATAGGTGGCGGTGAAGGCCTTGGCGTCGCCCAGCCAGCCGGGCATGAGGAAGTGGAACAGCGACCACAGCTCGCCCAGGTGGTTTTCCAGTGGCGTGCCGCTCAGGCACAGCCGCTGGCGCGCCTGAAAGCGTCGCGCGGCCTGGGCGGCCTTGGTGTTGGCGGTCTTGATGTACTGCGCCTCATCGAGCACCAGCAGGTGCAGCTGCAGGCTGGCGATCTGCTCGATGTCCTTGGGCAGCAGGGCATAGGTGGTCAGCAGCAGGTCGTAACGGTGCAGGTCGGCGAAATGCTGCTTGCGGCCGGTGCCTTGCAGGGCCAATACCTTCAGTGAAGGGGCGAAGCGTGCGGCCTCATCGAGCCAGTTGGGCACAAGGCTGGTGGGCATCACCACCATGGCCGGGCGATCGAGGCGGCCGGCTTCCTTTTCACACAGCACGTGGGCCAGGGTTTGCAACGTCTTGCCCAGCCCCATGTCGTCGGCCAGCACACCGCCAACGCCCAACGCGCGCAGGTTCTGCATCCAGGCCAGGCCTTGCAGCTGGTAGGGGCGCAGGGTGGCGTGCAAGCCCTGCGGCGGCGCCTGGCTATCGCCCAGCGGTGCGCGCAGGCGCTCGGCCAGTTCGCGCAATTGCTCGCCGCCTTGCCACTGCAACGGCAGGGCATGAAGCGCGCTCAGCTGGGGGCGTCCGGGGTTGCCAGGCGCAGCTTCTGTTCGTGGCCTTCCAGGCGGTAGAGGTCGCCGAGTGCGGCCACCACGGGTTTGAGCCGGCCCCAGGGCAGCGCCACCTGGCGAACCCGGCCATTGCCTGCGCCGTTGCCGGGCAGCGGCACGATCAATTGCTCGTCGTCACGCCGCCGCGCCACGCTCGCCGGGCGCAACAGCTCGGGGTTCAGGCGCAGCAGGTTAAGCAGGATCGGCAGCAGGCTCAGGCGCTGGCCGTCCACCTCGATGCCCAGCTCCAGTTCGAACCAGTCGCGTTCGCTGGCGTCTTCTACCGTGGCGTACCAGCCCTGAACCGGCATCAGGTCGAAGGCGAAGTTTTCTGCGTATTCGATCTGCCAGCCCTCGCCGCGCAGGCGCGGCAGCTCGCTTTGCATGAAGCGCAGCCAGGCGCCGTCACCGGCCAGCTCGTACAGTTCGCCGGCGCTTTCAGGCAACGCCTTGCTCTGGCGGGTCGCCAGTTTGAAGCCAAAGCTTTGAAGCACCTCGCGCAGCTGGCGCTCGCGTGCCGGTTGCCGTGCGACCGCCGAGCCGCGCGCGGTGATGCTGCCACTGACGAACTGGCCGTCATAGCCGAACGCCAGGGCTGCACGGTGCTGCACCTGGCGCTGCATGCGGCCGTTGCGCGGCTCGAAGGCGCTGAATTCAACGCTGCCCAGCCACAAACGTGGCTGGGGGCAAGGGCGCGAAGGGCTTAGCGGTTCGTCCATGGGCGCTTAGCCGGCTTCGGGGGCCAGGCGTTCGAGCAACGCCTCAAGGGTATTGAAGCGCTCGTCGGCGCGCTCCATCGGCACGCTGAAACGGAACAGCGTGGCACCTTCGAACTTGTAGCGGTTCGGCTGGCCCTGGATGAGCTTGATCAGCACCAGCGGGTCGACCGGAGTTTGCGCACCGAACTCAATGCGACCACCCTGCGGGCCGGCGTCGATCTTGACGATGCCCAGTTGCCTCGGCCTTGAGCTTGAGCAGCGTCAGGCGCATCAGGTTCTTGGTCGGGTCCGGCAGCAGGCCGAAGCGGTCGATCATTTCCACCTGCAGGTCCTTGAGGCCTTCTTCATCGGCGGCCGAGGCAATGCGTTTGTAGAGAATCAGCCGCGCATGCACATCGGGCAGGTAGTCGTCGGGGATCAGCGCCGGCAGGCGCAGGTTGATGTCCGGCCCGCCGCCCAGCGGTTGCTCAAGGTTGGGCTGTTCGCCCTTCTGGATGGCCTTGACCGCGCGCTCGAGCATTTCCATGTAGAGGGTGAAGCCCACCGCCTGGATCTGCCCGCTCTGGCCGTCGCCGAGCAATTCGCCGGCGCCGCGGATTTCCAGGTCGTTGGTGGCCAGCACGAAGCCTGCGCCCAGGTCCTGGGTGTTGGCGATCGCCTCCAGGCGCTTTTCGGCGTCCGGGGTGATGGCCTGGCGCGACGGGGTCAGCAGGTAGGCGTAGGCCTGGTGGTGGCTGCGGCCCACGCGCCCGCGCAACTGGTGCAACTGGGCCAGGCCGAACTTGTCGGCGCGCTCGATGATGATGGTGTTGGCGCTGGGCACGTCGATGCCGGTTTCGATGATGGTCGAGGCCACCAGCACGTTGAAGCGCTTGTGGTAGAAGTCGCTCATCACCTGTTCGAGCTCGCGCTCGCGCATCTGCCCGTGGCCGATGCCGATACGCGCTTCGGGCACCAGTTCGGCGAGGTCTGCCGCGCATTTCTCGATGGTTTTCACATCGTTGTGCAGGAAGTACACCTGGCCGCCACGCAACAGCTCACGCAACAGCGCCTCCTTGATGGTGCTCTTGTTCTGCTCCATGACGAAGGTGCGCACCGACAGGCGCCGGGCCGGCGGGGTGGCGATGATCGACAGGTCGCGCATGCCCGACATGGCCATGTTCAAGGTGCGCGGGATGGGCGTGGCGGTCAGGGTGAGGATGTCGACCTCGCTGCGCAGCGCCTTGAGCTGCTCCTTCTGGCGCACGCCGAAACGGTGTTCTTCATCGATGATGGCAAGGCCCAGCTGCTTGAACTTGACGTCTTCGGACAGCAGCTTGTGGGTGCCGATGACGATGTCGATCTTGCCCTCGGCCAACTCCGCCACCGCAGCGTCGACTTCCTTGGCCGACTTGAAGCGGCTCATCACCTCCACCCGCACCGGCCAGTCGGCGAAGCGGTCGCGGAAGCTGTTGTAGTGTTGCTGGGCGAGCAGGGTGGTGGGCACCAGCACTGCCACCTGGCGGCCGCTGTGCACGGCGATGAACGCTGCGCGCATGGCCACTTCGGTCTTGCCGAAGCCGACGTCGCCGCACACCAGGCGGTCCATCGGCCTGGGCGCAAGCATGTCGGCACGCACGGCTTCGATGGCGCTGTACTGGTCGGGGGTTTCCTCGAAGGCGAAGCCTGCGCTGAAGGTCTGGTAGTCCAGCGCCGGGTCGGCGAAAGCGTGGCCTTTGCGTGCAGCACGGCGCGCATAGATGTCGAGCAGCTCGGCGGCCACGTCGCGCACCTGCTCGGCCGCCTTGCGCTTGGCCTTTTGCCAGGTTTCCGAGCCCAGCCGGTGCAAGGGGGCCAGGGCATCGTCGCTGCCGGTGTAGCGCGCGATCAGGTGCAGGCTGGCCACCGGCACGTAGAGCTTGGCTTCGTCGGCGTAGGCCAGGGTGAGGAATTCGGCAGCCTGGCCATCGATCTCCAGAGTCGCCAGGCCCAGGTAGCGGCCCACGCCGTGGTCGATGTGCACCACCGGGGCGCCTTCGCGCAGTTCGGTGAGGTTCTTGATCACCGCGTCGCTGCTGGCGTCGTTGCGCTTGTCGCGGCGCCGGCGCTGCATCACTCGTTGGCCGAACAGCGGGCTTTCCGGAACCAGCGCAAGGGCCGGCTCGTGCAGGCACAGGCCTTCTTCCAGCGGTGCGAGGGTGATGGCCAGGCGATCATCGCTGCTGACGAACTCTTCCCAGCTGTCTACGCCCTTGGGCCGCAGCTTCAGGCGTTCGAGCAGTTCCAGCAGCACCTCACGGCGGCCAGCCGACTCGGCGGTGAACAATACCCGGCCAGGGAACTGGTCGAGAAAGGTCGCCAGCGCACTCATGGGCTGGCTGGCCTTGGCTTCGATGGCCAGGTTCGGCAGCGGCTCGCAGGGCACGCTTGCCTTGCCGCCTTCGACTTCGCGCCCTGCAACTACCCGCGGCCAGGCTTTGAGGCGAGCGAAGCAGTCTTCGACCGGAAGAAACAATTCAGCAGGCGGTAATAAAGGCCGCATGGGGTCGATCCGGCGCTCTTCGAAGCGGCCGCGCACATCGCTCCAGAACTGCTCGGCCGCCTGCTCGATACCAGGCAGGGAAATCACCTGCGTGCCTTCAGGCAGGTAGTCGAACAGCGTTGCGGTGCTTTCGAAGAACAGCGGCAGGTAGTACTCGATGCCGGCCGGGGTGATGCCGCTGTTGAGATCCTGGAAGATCGGGCTCTTGCGGAAGTCCACGTCGAAGCGTTCACGAAAGCGCGCCTTGAAGCGGGTGACCGCGTCTTTCTGCAGCGGGAACTCCCGCGCCGGCAGCAGCCGCACCGACTCGACCTTGTCCACCGAGCGCTGGGTCTCGGGGTCGAAGGTGCGCAGGGTTTCGATCTCGTCGTCGAACAGGTCGATGCCGGTAGGGCAGGCGGCTGCCCATGGGGAACAGGTCGATCAGCGCGCCGCGCACGGTGAATTCGCCGTGCTCGTAGACTGTGTCCACGTAGCGGTAGCCGGCCGCTTCCAGGCGCGTGCGAGTCTGCTCCACGTCGAGTTTCTGGCCCACGTCCAGCACCAGGCTGCTGCCCAGCAGGAACTGCGTCGGTGCCAGGCGATGGAGCGCCGTGGTGATCGGCACTACAAGCACGCCGTGGGCGAGTTCAGGCAGGCGATAAAGGCTGGCGATGCGCTGCGAGACGATGTCCTGGTGCGGGGAGAACAGGTCGTACGGCAGGGTTTCCCAGTCGGGAAAGTGCAATACCGGCAGCTGCGGTGCGAAGAAGCGCAGCTCCTGCTCGAGGCGGTCGGCGCTCTGGCTGTCGGCGGTGAGCAGCAAGGTGAAGCGCTGCGCAGCACTTGCAGCTTCGGCGATGGCCAGGGCAGGGCCGCGCCGTGCAGGCCGCTCCAGGTCTGTTTGCCAATGGACGCGGCAGCGGCCGCAGTGGGCAGGGGCGGAAGGCGCAATACAGGCACGGTCAGGGTGCACTCCTGGCGAACGAACGGGCTTTCAGAAGAGATCAACCACTATACCGGCCAGGAGTGCCGGCTGTCAGGCCTGGCAGGCGCATGCGAGCTTCCGCGGCCCTGGCGCGGTCTATGCAGCCGTCGTCAGTGCGGTAGATTGCTATTCAAACAGGGGCACGTTCATAATGTAGCCCCGTTTTTCATCCCCTACATGTGGAAGGTTCCCCGTGACTCAGAAGCCCGACCAGTGCCTTGGTGAATGGATTGATCGTGAAGCGCTCGCGGAGGCGATGATCCCGCTCATTGGCCAGCTTTACCGCAACAACAACGTGGTGAGCTCGATTTTCGGCGTAAGCCTGATCAACCGCTCTGTCATTCAGATCCTCAAGGCCCACCCGCTTCGCCCGCCACCGCCAGGCTGACGAGCACGAGCTGTCGGTGCATGAAACCTTCCCGCTGATCAAAGCGATGAGCGAGCTCAAGCTCGGCGCCGCCTCGGTCGACCTGGGCAAGCTTGCAGAAAAATTCAAGGCCGAAGGCAACGGCCGCAGCGCCGACCAGTTCGTGCGTGAAGAGCTGGCCGAAGTCGTCGGCAAGCAGACCACCACCCTGGGCGTGCGCAAGGGCCAGGACGTCGTGCTGTACGGTTTCGGCCGCATCGGCCGCCTGCTGGCGCGCATCCTGATCGAAAAAACCGGCGGCGGCGACGGCCTGCGCGTTCGCGCCATCGTGGTTCGCCAGGGCTCCAAGGACGACCTGGCCAAGCGCGCCAGCCTGCTGCGCCGCGACTCGGTCCACGGCACCTTCGAAGGCACCATCCAGGTCGACGAAGAGCACAACACGCTCAACGTCAACGGCAACCTGATCCAGGTGATCTACGCCAAGAGCCCGGCCGAGGTGGACTACACCCAGTACGGCATCGAGAACGCGCTGATCGTCGACAACACCGGCGTATGGCGTGACGCCGAGGGCCTGCAACAGCACCTGGCCTGCCCAGGCGCTGCCCGCGTGGTGCTCACCGCGCCAGGCAAGGGCAAGCTCAAGAACATCGTGCACGGCATCAACCATGGCATCATCGAAGACAGCGACCAGATCATCTCGGCGGCGTCCTGCACCACCAACGCCATCGTGCCGGTGCTCAAGGCAGTGAATGATCAATATGGCATCGTCAACGGCCACGTCGAAACCGTTCACTCCTACACCAACGACCAGAACCTGATCGACAATTTCCACAAGGGGTCGCGCCGTGGCCGCAGCGCCGCGCTGAACATGGTCATCACCGAAACCGGTGCTGCCACCGCAGCCGCCAAGGCCCTGCCTGAACTGGCCGGCAAGCTGACCGGCAACGCCATTCGCGTGCCCACGCCGAACGTGTCGATGGCCATCCTCAGCCTGAACCTGGAAAAGGCAACCAGCCGCGAAGAGATCAACGAGTACCTGCGCGATGTGTCGCTGCACTCGGAGCTGTCCAAGCAGATCGACTACGTGGATTCCAGCGAAGTGGTTTCCACTGACTTCGTCGGCTCGCGTTACGCCGGTGTGGTCGATGCCCAGGCCACCATCGTCAACGACAACCGCGTGAACCTGTACGTGTGGTACGACAACGAGTTCGGCTACAGCTGCCAGGTGGTGCGCGTGCTCGAGGACATGGCGAAGGTCAACCCGCCAGCGTTCCCGCATTGATGCACGGCTGATGCAATGACGGCGCCCCGGTCATTGACCGGGGCGTTTTCGCTTCTGGTCAGGCGTCGCCCGTTACACGGCCTCCCGCTGGTTTTTTGTGGTGTGATGGTTTTGCTCCGTCGTCGCGCGGCAAGCCGCCCTTGTATGGTGATACTTGAAGGGGGAGGAGGGACAAGCCGCCCATCTGATTGCTCTGACCAGCAATACAGCCAGTGAGAGAAAACGTCCCTCCCCCTTCACCCAAGCGCCGATAAAGAATGCTTCGGTCGTAAACGACGATAGCGACAAGGCTGCGCCACTGGGTGCCCCCTTCAAGTATCGTCAAAGCTAACCGGAGTGGCCGACCATGGCAAACCGTGTGCAACGTACCGAGTTGGGTGTCGATGTCGCCAAGGACGAACTGGTGATCTACCGCAGCGATTGCGACAGCCTGACGCGCATCCCCAATACAAAACCTCAAATCAAGGCCTGGCTCAGATCACTGCCCGCCCAGGCCGTGATCGCACTCGAGCCTACCAATGCCTATCACTACGATGTGACGGAACTGGCTCATGCAGCCGGCTTCGACGTGTTTGTGATCGACGGCTACCGCTTGAACAATTACCGTAAGGGAATCGGCCAGCGGGCCAAGACCGACCCTTGCGATGCGCGTTTGCTGGCGCGTTATCTGAAAAACGAAGGTGACGAACTGCGCCCCTGGTCGCCACCCCCACCGGCCTACCGCAAGCTTCAAAGCCTCTTGCGCCGGCGCGCGGTGGTGGTTAAAAGCCTGCAGTGCATGCAGCTGAGCCTGGACGGCGAGCCGGCACTGAAAGCCGAACTTGCGCAGATCAAGCGGCAGCTGGGGCTTGCGCTTCGCAGCATGGAAAAGAAGATCCACGAGGCGCTCAGAGAGGCCAACCTGCTGAGTCACGCCAAACGTATTCAGGCCATCGAGGGCATAGGCCCGTTGACGGCTGCTGGCTTGATCATGGCCTTCATCCGCGGCGACTTGACGTCTTCCGACGCCTTCATCGCCTTCCTCGGCCTGGACTTGCGCGTGTCGGACTCAGGCAGGAAACAGGGCCAGCGATGCCTGAGCAAGCGAGGCTGTGGTGAGATCAGACGCCTGCTCCACAACGCTGGAATGAGTGCCAGCCGCACCGCACAGTGGAAAGGGTTCTACGAACATCACCGGGCCAGAGGGCTGGCAACGACACAGGTACTGGTCATGCTCGCGCGAAAGCTGGCGCGTGTGGCATTCGCGTTGATGAAGGGTGGCACCGAGTACCAGGCCGTCACGAGAAGTTATGGGGCCACCGTTAGCGCCTGAAAAAGCTGCTGGAGGTTCGAAGCGGTGATGAACCAACCGAGGCGATTCTGTCACCTCGGCGCTTACGGCTGGGCGCGAGTACAGCTGTGGGCCCCGCATCGCCCGGCAAGCCGGCCTCCCACGCATTGGCAGCGTGACCCCGGCGCTACGCCGGGGCTGCAAGATGGTCAGAGACAGGGGTTGCAAAAACCATAGAATCTCCCACCAAAGCTTCGGAATCACGCCTCAAAGTGGGAGGGCGGCTTGCCGCGCGACATAGCAACAGCTTTCAACTACCTCTTTATTGATACTTTTAAAATATCCCTTTCCTATCTTTTATATATTTTTAATTATTACCCCCGTTCCGTAATCTCCGGCCAAGGGCCACCCGTGCCCCATCTGCACCCCTCCAATAACAACAGGCGATCCCACGACAGTGACCATCGCCAGCCCCCTCGGAGCCTGAAATGCCCTACAAAAGAGCCTGCTTCGCCTGGCCGTGGTATTGGCGCTGTTCAACAGCCAGGTAACCCTCGCAGCCAACACCGCCGACCTACCCTGCAAGACCACCGAGGAGTGCGCCGCGCAGGCCGCGAAGATCGGTGCCACGGTCGACAAGCCCAAGCCCCGAGGCAACGCAGGCGACAGCCAGTTCGCCTGGCTCAACCGGATCAACAAAGCCTCGATCGTAATGCTCACCGAAGAGGGCATCGTCAAACCCGAGATGGGCCAGAAGATCGCGACCGGGGTGCGCTATGCCATCGACCAGGGCGAGCAGCCCAATGGCAAGCGGCCCAGCGATGTGTTGCAGCTCGAAGAGATCATGATCGAAAAGATCGGCCCCGAAGCCTCGCTCATCCACTCCGGCCGCAGCCGCCAGGACATGCTCGCCACCTACCGCCTGGCGACGCTGCGTTCCGATGTGCTCGCCTACAGCCAGGCGCTGAATGCCACGCGCGGGCGGCTGCTGGCGCTGGCCGACAAGAACATCGACACTCTGGTGCCGGCCTACACCAACGGTGTGCAGGCCATGCCCATCACCTACGCCCATTACCTGCTCGCGTTCGAGGCCGCCTTCGACCGTGACGGCCAGCGCATCCGCGAGCTCTACGCGCGGCTGAACCAGAGCCCGATGGGCACGGCAGTGCTGGCCAACTCGGCTTACCCGCTCAATCGCGAACGGCTGGCCGAGCTGCTGGGGTTCGACGGTGTGCGCGAGAACTCCCTGGATTCCAGCCAGGTGTCGACCTATGACATCTCTATCGAGGCGGCCGACATTGCGTCGTCCTCGGCGATCCGCGTGGGCGCGCTGATGGGCGACATCCACACGCAGTACCACCAGATCCGGCCCTGGCTGCTGCTGGACGAAGAAAAAACCTATACCAGCAGCGCCATGCCGCAGAAGCGCAACCCTGGCCTGTTGATGCGCGCCCGCGAAAAAGCCTCCGATGTGGTGGGCCTGGCGCAGGCGGTCACCGTGCGTGCGCACAATGTGACCACCGGCATGACCGACTACAAGTTCGCCTTCGACTCGCTGGGCGTGTTCGACTCGGCCAAGGACATGTTCGCCGCAACCGATGCGGTGTTCGATGCGCTTCAGGTCAACCCGCAGCGCGCCCGCGAGGAGCTGGAAAATGAGTGGACCACCTCCATGGAACTGGCCGACACGCTGGAGCGCACGCACAAGGTGCCGTTTCGCATCGGCCACAGCTTCGCCTCGCTTATCGTGGAGCAGGCACGCGACCAGGGCCTGACGCCCAAGACCTTCCCCTATACCGATGCACAGAAGCTCTATGCCCAGGCTGCGGACAAGTACCAATGGAAGCCCAACAGCCTGCCGCTGGATGAAGCGACCTTCCGCGCCTCGCTGTCCCCGGAGAACATGATCAAGACCCGCAAGGGCACTGGCGGGCCGCAACCTGAAGAGGTCAAACGCATGCTGGCCGAGGCGCACGGGAACCTTGAGGCGGATCAACGCTGGCTGGCCGAGCGCCGGCAGAAGCTGGCGCAGGCCGACGGCACGCTGGATCAAGCGTTCGGCAAGCTGCTGCAAGGCAAGGAGTAGCCGCTCGGCACCCGCCGCTGTTCGGCCAAGCCTGCCAGCGCCAGCAGCCTGTGCCGCCTGGGCATCGACGTTGCGTTGGTGTTGTGGTTATTGTGCGGCCACCATCAAAACTTGCAGCGGGATCGATCACCATGGAGCTTCGTCATCTGCGCTATTTCGTGATGGTGGCCGAGGAGCGGCATTTCACCCGAGCAGCGGCGCGGCTGAACATGCAGCAGCCGCCCTTGAGCCAGCAGATCCGGGCGCTGGAAGACGAACTGGGTTTCGAGCTGTTCAGGCGCCACCCCAAAGGCGTAGACCTGACCGCAGGGGGCCAGGTGTTCCTGCACGAGGCGCAGGGGATCCTCGCTCGTGTGGAGGAGGGGGCGCAAAAGGCCGCGCGCGCGGCCCACGGCATCGAGGGCCAATTGGCGGTGGGCTTTACCAGTTCCGCTGCGGCGCACCCGCTGATCCCGCGGATCATCCGCGCCTACCGTGAACGCTTCCCGGGCGTGGCGGTGTCGCTCAAGGAAGGCAGTGCGCAGGAACTTACCGAGGCGGCCATCGAAGGTGGGGTGGATGTGGGCATCCTGCGGGCGCCGGTGAGCCGGCACCCGGGCATCGAATTCCATCGCCTGCTCAATGAACCCATGCTACTGACCCTGCCGGTGGGGCACCCCTTGCTGGCCGGGCATCAGCCCGTCGGCGAGGCCCCGGTCATCTCGCTCAAGGCCCTGGCCTGCGAGAGTTTCATCTGGTGCGCAGGCCCGGTGCTCCGGGCATGTACGCCAACCTCATCAAGGCCTGCCAGCACGCCGGCTTCAACCCCCGCATCGCCTTCGAAGTCGAGCGCATGCTCACCAACGTCAGCCTGGTCGCGGCGGGGGCGGGGGTGTCCATCGTGCCGGCGTCGATGAAGGGTGTGCACAAGGACAGCGTGGTGTACTGCCCCATCGCCGATGCGCGGCCTCGTTTGCAGGCGCCGATCACGCTAGTGTGCCGTGGCTTCAATCAGCTGCCACCGCTGCGCAATTTCGTAGCGCTTTCCCGTGAGCTGTGTGGGCGACGTGCTGCAGCCCCTGAAACACAAATGCCAGTCAGCAGAGCTGACTGGCATTTGTGTTAGCGGCCGGGTACTTCGCTCAGGCGTTGGCCGGGTCAGCCATGCGCAACTGATGGCGGTTGCCGCGGAACAGCACCAGGGTCGCGATCAGGCCCATGATCGCCGCGCCGGTGAGCCACAGGCCGGGGGCTGCGTCGTTGGCCAGGGTGTGGATCAGCCAGGTGCAGGCCGCAGGCGTGAAGCCGCCGAAGGTCGCGGTCGCCAGGCTGTAGGCCAGCGAGAAACCAGTGGTGCGCACGTCACGCGGCATCACTTCGGTCAGCGCCACGACCATCGCGCCGTTGTACGAGCCATACAGGAACGACAGCCATAGCTCGACCATCAGCAGGTGGGCAAAGCTCGGCGAGCTGGTCAGCCAGCTCAGCAACGGGTAGGCGGTGAGAATCGCCAGCACGGTGGTGGAAACCAGCAGCGGCTTGCGGCCGATACGGTCGGACACCGCGCCCATCACCGGCAGCCAGATGAAGTTGGAAATGCCCACGCACACCGTCACCAGCAGCGCATCCAGGTCAGTCAGGTGCAGCACGGTCTTGCCGAAGGTCGGGGTGTAGGCTGTGATCAGGTAGAACGACACGGTGGTCATCACCACCATCGCCATGCCGGCGATCACCAGGCCGAAGTTCTGGCCGATCGAACGCATCACTTCGGAGAAGCTCGGGCGGTGGGTGCGCGCTTCGAACTCGGGGTTTCTTCCAACGAGCGGCGGATGATGAAAATCGCCGGCACGATGGCGCAGCCGACCAGGAACGGCACGCGCCAGCCCCATTGGGTCATGTCTTCAGGGGTGAGCCAGTGATTGAGTGCCACGCCCAGCAAGCCTGCGAACACCACGGCCACTTGCTGGCTGGCCGATTGCCAACTGACGAAGAAGCCCTTGCGGCCCGGGGTCGCGATCTCGGAAAGGTACACCGACACACCGCCCAGCTCGACGCCTGCGGAAAAGCCCTGCAACAGGCGGCCCGCCAACACCAGCAGCGGCGCAGCCACACCGAGCGTTGCGTAGCCCGGCACCAGCGCGATCAACAACGTTCCCGCAGCCATCAGCGCAAGCGTCACGATCAGGCCTTGACGGCGGCCGTGTTTGTCGATGTAGGCACCGAGGAAAATCGCACCCAGCGGGCGCATGAGAAAGCCGGCACCGAAGGTGGCCAGCGAGAGCATCAGGGATGCGAATGGATCGTCGGAGGGGAAAAACGCCTTGGCGATGGCGGTGGCGTAGTAGCCATACACCATGAAGTCGAACATTTCCAGGAAGTTGCCGCTGACAACGCGAAAGATCGCCTTGCCCTTGCCGGTGGTTGAGGCCATGAATGCACCTTGTTTGTAGTTGTTTGGCGGGTTCGAATCCCTGAACCAGACAGCCCGGTAGGCCGGTGCGCGCTCACGCGCAGTTTGCGACGACGCTGATCGACGGTATTTGTAACGATATGCGTATCGAAGGTGGCAAGCAAGCCGAATCCGTTCAGCGGTGCTCTGCGATGAGGGCTGGCGCACATTCCCGTGGCACGTTGTCGCAGCAAGAAATGGCATTTCTGTCGACCAAGGGGTAATGTGCGCGTCACTCGCTGTTCATTAAAATGCACAAGCCAGCTTTAAATAAGTGCCGCCCATGGCATGTGAAGCCCGGCGCAAACCGTGCGCCAGGGCCTGTTCTGAGGAGTACGCATGGCTGTCTATAACTACGACGTAGTGGTGCTGGGCTCGGGCCCGGCGGGTGAGGGCGCGGCAATGAACGCCGCCAAGGCCGGGCGCAAGGTGGCCATGGTCGACAGCCGCCGCCAGGTCGGCGGCAACTGCACCCACCTGGGTACCATTCCGTCCAAGGCGTTGCGCCATTCGGTCAAGCAGATCATCCAGTTCAACACCAACCCGATGTTCCGGGCCATCGGTGAGCCGCGCTGGTTCTCCTTCCCCGATGTGCTGCGCAGCGCCGAGCGGGTGATCGCCAAGCAGGTGGCTTCGCGCACCAGCTACTACGCCCGCAACCGGGTCGACGTGTTCTTCGGCACCGGCAGCTTCGAAGACGAACAAACCGTGAGCGTGGTCTGCGCCAACGGCGCGCAAGAGCGCCTGGTGGCCAACCAGATCGTCATCGCCACGGGCTCGCGCCCCTATCGCCCGGTCGATATCGACTTCAGCCACGACCGCATCTACGACAGCGACACCATCCTCAGCCTCACCCACACCCCGCGCAAGATCATCATCTATGGCGCCGGCGTGATCGGCTGTGAATACGCCTCGATCTTCAGCGGCCTGGGTGTGCTGGTCGAGCTGGTCGATACGCGCGACCAGTTGCTCAGCTTCCTGGACTCGGAAATCTCCCAGGCGCTGAGCTACCACTTCAGCAACAACAACGTGATGGTGCGCCACACCGAGGAGTACGAGCGGGTCGAAGGCACTGAGCACGGCGTGGTGCTGCACCTGAAATCCGGCAAGAAGATCAAGGCCGATGCCTTGCTGTGGTGCAACGGCCGCACCGGCAACACCGACCGCCTGGGCCTTGAGAACATCGGCGTGAAAACCAACAGCCGTGGCCAGATCGACGTCGACGAGGCTTACCGCACCAGCGTGCCGAACATCTATGGTGCAGGCGATGTGATCGGCTGGCCGAGCCTGGCCAGCGCCGCGTACGACCAGGGCCGCTCGGCCTCGGGCAGCATCGTCGAGAACGGCAGCTGGCGCTTCGTCAATGACGTGCCGACTGGCATCTACACCATTCCGGAGATCAGCTCTCTGGGCAAGAACGAGAGCGAACTCACTCAGGCCAAGGTGCCCTATGAAGTGGGCAAGGCGTTCTTCAAGGGCATGGCGCGGGCGCAGATTTCCGATGAGCCGGTGGGCATGCTGAAGATCCTCTTCCACCGCGAAACGCTGGAAGTGCTCGGCGTGCACTGCTTCGGTGACCAGGCCTCGGAGATCGTGCACATCGGCCAGGCGATCATGAGCCAGCCGGGTGAGCAGAACACGCTCAAGTACTTCGTCAACACCACCTTCAACTACCCGACCATGGCCGAGGCTTATCGGGTGGCGGCGTACGACGGGCTCAACCGGCTTTTTCGAGCGGCTCCGGCTGGCGGCCTGAGCCGGCCGGAGGTATGCCTTTCAGCGATTCCCGAGGGTGGCGCTGGCCAAACCGGGAAAGTCTGTGATCAGGCTGTCGGCGCCGAAATCGGCGAGCCGGCGCATCAGCGCCGGTTCGTTCACCGTCCACACCGACACGTGCAGCCCCTGGCGCTGCGCTTTTTGCAAGCGTTCGGGCGTGCACAGCGTCCAGTTCAGCGCCAGCAACTCGCAGCCGTAGCTCTGGGCGACCTTCAACGGGTCGAGCCAGGCATATTCGGCCACCAGCCCGCGGCTGATATCCGGCACCAGCTCTTGCGCGGCGCGCAGCACCACGCGCGAGCTGGAGGTAATGGTGACTTTGCCCAGCAGGCCGTGGCGCTGAGCCAGCTCACGAATCGCCAGCACCGTCGTGGTGGCGCGCACCCGCGAGGCGCTCTTGACCTCAAGCTGCCAGTGCTCGAACGGGCAGGCCTCGAACAGCTGCTCCAGCGTCGGGATCGGGCAGGGGCTTACCCAGCCCGGCCCACCCTGGCGCGCGTCCATGGCAGTGAGTTCGGCAGCGGTGTAGGCCGCGACCTTGCCGCGGCGCTCGGTGGTGCGCTGCAAGGTAGGGTCGTGGATCACCATCAGTTCGCCGTCGCGTGACAGATGCAGGTCGAGCTCGCAACGGGTTACCCCGTGGCTCAGGCATTGCTGGAAGCTGGCGAGCGTACTCTCAGGGGCTTCGCCTTCGGCGCCCCGATGGCCGTAGAGAAGGGTCACGGTCTGTCCTTGGTCGCGGGAGGAAAGGGCAGCGCTCAGGAAAGGGCCTGCAGCGCCTGGGTCTCGTTGAGCTTTCTACGCTCGGCGGCCTGATGCTGCAAGACGTAACGCGCCAGCAGTTGCCGCTGCGCGTCAGTGGCGTTCTCGAATTCGGTCCCCACGTCGAAAGTGCCCTCGGCGTTGCTGTCGCAGCGCACCACCCGTGCGCGCAGCATCACACCCAGCGCCTGCGGCATCAGTGCCATCTTCACATCCAGCGTGCTGCCGACCGCCAGCGGGCGAGGGTAGCTGAACTCAAGGCCTGCCTCGGACATCACCACCGGCTGCGGCGCGCCGATGCTGCCCAGGATCGACTGCGCCATCACCTGAGTCAGCAGGTCGATGCGTTTGTTCTGCGCGCGCAAAAAAGCCGCCAGCGCGCGATTGCCTTCACCCACCTGGCGCAGCAGGTGCTGCGATTCGAAGTCTGAAAGGTGCAGTTCGCAGAGCATGGCGAACAGCGGCGCCTGCTGCGAGGCTGAATCGGCAGAGGGGGTTAAACCTGTTTCATAGGGGGTGATTTCCAGTGCGACCCGGTCACTGATGCGGTAGTATTCGCGGCGTTCCGCGTCGTCTGTCGTCTGCATGGCGAACCCAATCTGGCAGTGATGGTCCGAGTGTAAGGTCGCGCGGGCAGCCACGCCACACGGGCGACCTCTACCACTGCGAACAAGCCCCTTACATGTTCAGACCTCTTTTCGTTTACATCGGCGCTCGTTACACCCGCGCCAAGCGTCGCAACCACTTCGTGTCGTTCATTTCCCTGACTTCCATGATCGGCCTCGCCCTGGGCGTGGTGGTCATGATCGTGGTGCTCTCGGTAATGAACGGCTTCGACCGCGAGATGCGTACCCGCGTGCTCGGCATGGTCCCGCACGCCACCATCGAATCGCCCACGCCCATCGACAACTGGCAGGCCCTGGCGAGCAAGGTGCAGGCCAACCCGCAAGTTGCCGCGGTTGCGCCGTTCACCCAGATGCAGGGCCTGCTCACTCATGATGGGCAGGTACAGAAAGTGCTGCTCAACGGTATAGAGCCTGCGCTCGAAGATAAGGTTTCGATCATCGATGCCTTTATTCGCGAGGGCAAACTCAGTGACCTGGCACCGGGTGAGTTCGGCATCATGATCGGCGACAAGGCGGCCAGCAAACTGGGGGTGAAGGTCGGCGACAAGGTCACCTTCGTCGCCCCGGAAGTCGCGATCACACCCGCTGGTGTGTTCCCGCGCATGAAGCGGTTCACCGTCGCCGGCATCTTCCACGTCGGCGCCGGTGAGATCGACGGCTACCTGGGCGTGACCAACCTGGAAGACCTCGGCCGCCTGCACCGCTGGAAACCCGGCCAGGTGCAGGGCATCCGCCTGAAGTTCGACGACCTGTTCCAGGCGCCCAAGCTTGCCTGGGAGCTGGCAGGGCAGCTGCACGGCGATTACTACGCCCGCGACTGGACCCGCACCCACGGCAACCTCTACCAGGCCATCCGCATGGAAAAGAACATGATCGGCCTGCTGTTGCTGCTGATCGTGGCGGTGGCGGCGTTCAACATCATTTCGACCCTGGTGATGGTGGTCAACGACAAGCGCGGTGACATCGCCATCCTGCGCACCCTTGGCATGACACCCCGGCAGATCATGGGCGTGTTCATGGTGCAGGGCACCGTGATCGGCGTGGTCGGCGTGGCGGTGGGGGCGGTGCTGGGCATTCTGGCTGCGCTCAACGTCAGCAGTGCGATTGCCGGGCTCGAGCGCCTGATCGGGCATGAATTCCTCAACCCGGACGTCTACTTCATCGACTACATCCCTTCGCAGGTCATCGCCCAGGACGTTTACCTGGTCTGTGGCGCGGCGCTGGTGCTGAGTTTCTTCGCTACCCTCTACCCGGCCTGGCGCGCAGCGCGCACGCAGCCGGCGGAGGCGCTTCGCTATGAGTGAGCCACGCATGAACGATAAAGCCGTGCTGAGTTGCCGCAACCTGGGCAAATCCTACGACGCAGGGCCCGGCGTCGGTGACGGTGCTGCACAACCTGCAGCTGGAACTGCACGCGGGTGAGCGTGTGGCCATCATCGGCAGCTCCGGCTCGGGCAAAAGCACGTTGCTGAACCTGCTGGGCGGCCTCGATACGCCTACCACCGGCAGCGTCTGGCTGGCCGGCGAAGAGCTCTCGGCGCTCAACGAGCGCGACCGTGGCCTGTTGCGTAACCGCGCCCTGGGCTTCGTCTACCAGTTTCACCACCTGCTGCCGGAATTCACGGCACTTGAGAACGTCTGCATGCCCTTGGTGATCGGCAAGGTGGCCATCCCCGAAGCCCGCCAGCGCGCCACCGCGCTGCTGGAGCGCGTCGGCCTGGGGCATCGCCTTTCGCACAAGCCGGCCGAGCTGTCCGGCGGTGAGCGCCAGCGCGTGGCGATCGCCCGCGCACTGGTCAACCGCCCGGGGCTGGTGATGCTCGACGAGCCCACCGGCAACCTCGACCAGCACACCGCCCAAGGCATCCAGGAGCTGATGCTGGAGTTGAGCCAGTCGTTGCGAACCGCCTTCCTGGTGGTCACACACGACACGGCGCTGGCGCGGCAGATGGACCGCACGCTCAAGCTCGACGACGGCCACCTGGTCGCGCTCTGATCCCGAGGCATTCATGTTCAGACCCTTGATCTTCTTCATCGGCGCCCGCTACACCCGCGCCAAGCGGCGCAACCATTTCATCTCGTTCATCTCCATGACCTCGATGATCGGCCTGGCGCTGGGCGTGCTGGCGATGATCGTGGTGCTGTCGGTCATGAACGGCTTCCAGCGGGAAATGAGCTCGCGGATCCTCGGCATGGTGCCGCATGCCACGGTGGGCGCTACCGCCCCGCTCGATGACTGGAAGCCAGTCGCCGCCGCCGCATTGAAGAACCCTGAAGTGCAGGCTGCAGTGCCCTTTACCCAGCTCGACGGCATGTTCTCCTATAAAGGCTCGATGCAGCCGATCCAGGTCAGCGGGATCGAGCCGGGCGAGGAGGGCAAGGTGTCCATCGCTGCGTCGCACATCGTGGCCGGTAACCTGCAGGCGCTCAAGCCGGGCGAGTTCGGTGTGGTGATCGGTGAAATCACCGCCCGGCGCTTTCGCCTGGCACCGGGCGACAACATCACCCTGATCGTGCCGGAAGTCAGCAGCGCGCCCGGGGGCATCACCCCGCGGTTGCAGCGGCTGACGGTGGTGGGCATCTTCAAGGTGGGCGCCGAGCTCGACAGCAGCCTGGCGCTGATCAACGTACAGGATGCAGCCAGCCTGCAGCACTGGGCGCCGAACCAGGTGCAGAGTGTGCGCCTTAAAGTGCGAGACCTGTGGATGGCGCCCGAGGTTGCCAAGGACGTGGCGCAAGGCCTCGGCCCGCAGTACCGGGCCGATGACTGGACCCACACTCAAGGCAGCCTGTTCGCCGCCATGAAGATGGAAAAGACCATGATCGGCCTGTTGCTGCTGATGATCGTGGCAGTGGCAGCGTTCAACATCATCGCCACACTGGTGATGGTGGTGAACGACAAGGGCACCGATATCGCCATCCTGCGCACCATCGGTGCCACGCCGCGGCAGATTCTCGGGATCTTCGTGGTGCAGGGCTCGCTGATCGGCGTCGTCGGCACCTTGATCGGTGGCGTGCTCGGGGTGTTGGCCGCGCTCAACGTCAGCCAGATCGTCGGCTGGCTGGAGCGGGTGAGCGGGCAGCATATCTTTACCTCGGATGTGTATTTCATCAGCAACCTGCCGTCCGAGCTGCAATGGGGCGACGTCGGCATGATCTGCTTCGCAGGCCTGGTGATGAGCTTTCTGGCAACGCTGTACCCTGCCTGGCGTGCCGCGCAGGTGGAGCCTGCACAGGCGCTTCGCTACGAGTGAGGCGGCAGGCGCAGCTCGAAGCGCGCGCCGCCCGCCCAGGGCACGCAGGCAAGTTCGCCGCCATGGGCACGCAGGATCGAGCGGGCGATCGCCAGGCCCAGCCCTGCGTGCTCCGCGCCGCCTTCGTTGCGAGCGCTGTCGGCGCGGTAGAACCGGTCGAACAACCGCTCGCAGTGCTCGGGTGAAATGGGCGCTCCGCTGTTGCTCACGGCCAGGCGCCCATTGCTCACCTCGATCACGATTTCTCCCCCGCTGGCAGTGAAACGCAGAGCGTTGTCGAGCAGGTTCGCCAACGCTCGGCGCAGCAGCATTCGGTCACCCAGCCCCTGGCCTTGCCCTTTGCGCGTGAGCCGCACGCCAGCATCCTCGGCGAGCAGGGCGTAGTAGTCGAGCAGGGCGTCTGCTTCAACCTCCAGCGCCAGGGGTTCGGCCTGGGTAGGCAGCAGGCCGTTGTCAGCCTTGGCCAGCAGCAGCATGTCGTTCACCAGCTGTGCAAGTTGCTGCAGTTCCTCAAGGTTGCCGTGCAGCGCTTCACGGTAGTCGGCCAGCGCCCGAGGCTGGCTGAGGGTCACTTGAGTGTGAGTGAGCAGGTTCGACAGCGGCGTGCGCAATTCGTGGGCGATGTCGGCACTGAAGCTGGAAAGCCGCTCGAACGCGCCCTCCAGGCGCGCCAGCATCGCATTGAACGCCTTGGCCACTTCCGCCAGCTCCGCCGGCAGGGCCTGCTCCGGCAGGCGGGTTGTCAGCGAGTGTGCCGAAACGCTGGCGGCGACTTCACCCATACGCCGCAGCGGCCGCAGCCCGCGCCGGGCGGCCCACGCGCCGAGCAGCGCGGTGGCCAGCGCAGAGAACGCCATGGTCAGCCAGATCAGCTGCTGAACCCGCGCCAGGAAGTGCTGGTGGTGGGTGATGTCGAGCCACAGCTGGGCAGTGGCGCCCTGAGTGCCGATGGGTTGTTGCAGGACGCGGTAGTCGGTGCCGTTATCCTGCACGCGCTGCAACCGGGTGGCGGGCGTGGCATGGGGTAGGTCGGGCCGCTCATCGAACCAGTGCTCATCGCCGGGGCCCAGCACGCGCAGGCTGAGGTCGCCCTGGTGGCCGAGGGCGGCTTGCAGGCTTGAGCGCAGTTGCAGGAGGTTGCCTTGGCCTGCGCCAGCCAGCAGCGGTTCGAGCGCCTCGAACCGGGCGCTGAGCAGTTGTTCATCCAGTTCCAGAAAGTGCGTTCGCTGGCCCGGGTGAACAGCACCCCTGCCAGCAGTGACACCAGCGCGGTGCAGGCGGCGAACAGCAGCGCCAGCCGGGTGCTCAACGGCTGGCGCATCACACGCCCCGCGCTTCAAGCACGTAGCCCATGCCGCGCACGGTGTGGATCAGGCGCTCCGGGTAGGCGTCATCGACCTTGGCGCGCAGCCGGCGGATAGCGACTTCGATGACGTTGCTGTCGCTGTCGAAGTTCATGTCCCAGACTTGCGAGGCGATCAGCGATTTGGGCAGCACTTCGCCCTGGCGGCGCAGCAGCAATTCCAGCAAAGCGAATTCGCGGGCGGTGAGGTCGAGCCGCTGGCCGGCGCGCTCGGCCCGGCGGCGCAGGCGGTCCAGGCGCAGGTCGCCGGCCTGCAGCAGCGCCTCTTGCGCTGGCGCACTGCTGCGGCGCAGCAACGTGCGCACGCGCGCCAGCAGTTCGGAGAAGGCGAAGGGCTTGACCAGGTAGTCGTCGGCGCCCAGCTCCAGGCCGTGTACCCGGTCTGCCACTGCGTCGCGCGCGGTGAGGAACAACACCGGCGTTGCCAGCCCGGCAGCGCGGACGCTCTTGAGGATGTCCCAGCCGCTGCGCCCCGGCAGCATCACGTCGAGGATCAGCAGTGCATGCTCGCCTGACAGCGCCAGTTGCTCGCCGCCCAGGCCTTCGCTTGCCCATTCCACCGTGAAGCCGGCCTCGGCCAGCCCCTGGCGCAGGTAATGGCCGGTGCGGGCCTGGTCTTCGACGAGCAGCAGTTTCATGGGAATGTCCGTTGAGTCACGCGGGCCTATTCTACCCACGCCGGGGCGGTACAATGGCCGGGTTTTTTCAATCAGGTTTTCTCATGCACGCCGAACACTCGCCACTGGGCAAGGCCAGCGAATACATCGCGGTCTACACCCCAGCCTGCTTTTCCCCATCCCGCGCGCGGGCAAATGGGCCGAGCTGGGCCTCACCGCCAGCACCTTGCCGTATCAGGGTGTGGACTACTGGAATTGCTACGAGCTGTCGTGGCTGCTGCCGTCCGGCAAGCCGGTGGTGGCCATCGGTGAGTTTGCGATCCCGGCCGATTCGCCCAACATCATCGAGTCCAAGTCGTTCAAGCTGTACCTGAACTCGCTCAACCAGACGCCCTTCGCCGATTGGGCGGCAGTGCGCGAGTGCCTGGAGAAGGACCTGTCGGCAACGGCTGGCGCACCTGTACAGGTGCGGCTGAAAACCCTCGCGCAGGCACAGGCCGAGGGTGTTTGGGCACTGCCGGGGCAATGCATCGATGATCTGGATGTGCAGATCGACCGCTATGCCGAGCCGGGCATCGGCCTGCTCGAAGCAGCGGCAGGGGAGGGTGAGGCGATCCTGCACAGTCACTTGCTCAAATCCAACTGCCCTGTTACCGGCCAGCCAGACTGGGGTTCGGTGGTGGTGGATTACAAGGGCAACGCACTCGAGCCTGGCAGCTTGCTGCGCTACCTGGTGAGCTTCCGCCAGCACTCCGACTTCCATGAGCAGTGCGTCGAGCGCATCTTCGTCGACCTCAGCCGATTGCTGGCGCCCGAGCGGCTTACGGTCTATGCGCGCTATGTGCGCCGCGGTGGGCTGGACATCAACCCTTACCGCAGCACCCATCCGTTGGTGCTCACAAACGCCCGCCTGGCTCGCCAGTAGAGGTCAAACGCCGATGTTGCCCAAGTGTTGCACGATGTTGCGCAGCACCCCGGCAACCTTGGGGTATTCGACTTCCAATCGCTCCACGGCGAGGTTCAGCCCGTCCGTGAGGCTGTCGGGCTGCTGAGTCGCGTTCTCCAGTTCTATGCGGGCTTCGACCTGCTGCATCAGCTCGCGCAGGTGCTCACGCTCCTCCAGCGACAGGGGCGGCTGTTGTTCCAGCTCATCGCGCAGGGCGGTCAATTGGGCTTGCAGTTCGCGTACGGGCATTAGGTTTCTCCTTCAAAAGCAGGCACTTCCATGGACCGCGCCAGCGCCCGAAAGGTTCTGGCAACTGCTGCGGATCAACCCCTATACTAGGCCGGTTTTCCGCTGCCACCTGGCCTTTGGCCGCTTCGAGGAGAAAGTTCATGCGCAACGACAGCGCGCGCCGCTTCGCCCATTGGGGCTCCGCCTGCCTGGCCATGGGCCTGGCACTGGCACCGTTCGCGGCACAGGCCGCTGAAAGCGACCCGTGGGAGGGCGTCAACCGCGCCGTGTTCCGCTTCAACGACACGGTCGATGCCTGGACCCTCAAGCCGATCGCCAAGGGCTATCAGTACATCACCCCGCAGTTTCTGCAGGACGGTGTGCATAACATGTTCAGTAACGCAGGCGACGTGACCAACCTTGCCAACAACCTGTTGCAGGCCAAGCCGGCCGCTGCGGGCAAGGACGTTGCGCGGTTGATCTTCAACACCACGTTCGGGCTGGCAGGTTTCTTCGATGTGGGTACCAAGATGGGCCTGCAACGCAGCGACGAAGACTTCGGGCAAACGCTGGGCTACTGGGGGGTGCCGTCCGGCCCGTATGTAATGCTGCCGCTGCTGGGCCCAAGCACGGTGCGTGACGCGCTGGCGAAATACCCCGACACCTACACCTATCCCTATCGCTACATCGACCACGTGCCGACCCGCAACACGATCTTCGGCATCGGCCTGGTCGACACCCGTGCCAGCCTGCTCCCTGCCGAAAAACTGATCAGTGGCGACAAGTACACGTTCCTGCGCAACGCCTACCTGCAGAACCGTGAGTTCAAGGTCAAGGACGGGCAGGTCGAAGACGACTTCTGACAGCGCTGCGCCGCAAGCCGGTTGCCTGGCTTGCGGCGCAGGCCTCAGGCGATCTTGATGCCGTCCATCTCGCGAATGCGCAGCCCCAGCAGCCACTGCCCGGGTTGCTGCGACTGATCAGCGCGGATCACTTCGCACAGGGCATTGAGGTCGGCAAGCTCCGGGTGGCGCGAGGGCACCAGCACGCTGAGCATCTCGCCTACCGGCACGTGGCAGCGAGTTTCCACCTGCATGCCGTTGCTGGAGAGGTCGCGGCAGATGCCGGTGTGCTTGCCACCAAGGGCGCTCAAGGTCACTTCGGAATCCATTGCCATGCGGATGAAGTCGCGTTTTTCAGAAAAATCTAATCGGCTCATACGGTCGTCCTGAAAATAGGGTTTTGCCACTGCGCTCTTATAACTCTGCGTCATTTGGGCTGTAAAGTCGGCCGGCGACCATCGGAGCATGCTTGAAACGGCCTTCGGATGGGAGTACCGTCAGCGCCTTGAAGGGTAGCCCGGCCGCGTTCGGGATTCCTGGCGCCAGACCACTCGGCGAGTTTTGCCCAGGCCCACCTTTCCTCTGCCAACCCATTGCTCCGGCGCCGTTTGCCCACATGCCCAACACCAGTGCAACGCTGCTTCTGATTGACGACGACGAGGTCGTGCGCGCAAGCCTTGCCGCTTACCTCGAAGACAGCGGTTTCAACGTGCTGCAAGCCAACAATGGCCTGCAGGGGCTGGCCGTGTTCGAAAGCCGCCAACCAGATCTCATCATCTGCGACCTGCGCATGCCACAGATGGGCGGCCTTGAGCTGATTCGCAAGGTCAACGAGCAATCCCAGGAAACCCCGGTGATCGTGCTTTCGGGCGCAGGTGTCATGAGCGATGCCGTCGAGGCCTTGCGCCTGGGCGCGGCCGACTACCTGATCAAGCCCCTGGAAGACCTTGCAGTGCTCGAGCATTCGGTTGCCCGCGCACTCGAGCGTGCGCGCCTGGTGCGCGAGAACATGCGCTATCGGGAAAAGCTCGAAACCGCCAACCGCGAACTGGAGGCCAGCCTGCACTTGCTGCAGGAAGACCAGAACGCCGGCCGCCAGGTGCAGATGAACATGCTGCCGGTGAACCCCTGGGTGGCCGACGGTTATCGCTTCGAGCACCAGATCATTCCTTCGCTGTACCTGTCGGGCGATTTCGTCGACTGCTTCAAGGTCGACGAGCACCGGTTGGCGTTCTACCTGGCCGACGTGTCGGGCCATGGCGCCTCGTCGGCATTCGTCACGGTGCTGCTCAAGTTCATGACCACGCGGCTGATGTTCGAATCGCGGCGCAACGGCATCCTGCCGGATTTCAAGCCGTCGCAGGTGCTCTCGCACATCAACCGCGGCCTGCTCAACTGCAAGCTGGGCAAGCACGTCACCATGGTCGGTGGTGTGATCGACCAGCAGGCCGGCACGCTCACCTACAGCATTGGTGGCCACCTGCCGTTGCCGGTGCTCTACACTGAAGGCCAGGCACGCTACCTCAACGGCCGCGGCTTGCCCGTCGGCCTGTTCGACGAGGCGAGCTACACGGACCTTGTGATTGAAATACCCGAGCGTTTCAGCCTGACAATGTTCTCTGATGGCATTCTGGACCTTTTGCCAGGGGATACGCTCAAAGACAAAGAGGCAGCGCTGCCGGAGATCGTCTCGGCCGCGGGTGGCAGCCTGGATGGCTTACGCCGAAAGTTTGGATTGGCCACCTTGGGCGAGATGCCGGATGATATCGCGCTCATGGTGCTAAGCAGGAATCTTGAATGAGTACCGGTAGAATCCAGTTCGCCGAACAGGGTGGCACCTTCGTTCTGAAGTTCATTGGCGAGGTGCGGCTGACGCTGTGCTCTGCGCTGGACGCGACGATCGAAAAGATCTTCACTGCGCTGGACTTCACGGCCATCGTCATCGACCTGACCGAAACCCGCAGTGTCGACAGCACCACGCTGGGCCTGCTGGCCAAGCTGTCGATCCTGTCGCGGCAGAAGGTCGGCCTGTTGCCTACCGTGGTCACCACCCACGAAGACATCACACGCCTGTTGCAGTCGATGGGTTTCGATCAGGTGTTCAACATCGTCGAAACACCGATCCCGTGCCCAGACTGCCTGACCGACCTGCCGTCGCAGGATCAGGACGAAGACGTGGTCAAATCCAAGGTGCTGGAAGCGCACAAGATTCTCATGGGGCTGAACGAGTCCAACCGCGAAGCGTTTCATGATCTGGTCAACGCGCTCGAACGCAGCTGATCAAACCGCACAAATGAAAAGGGCGGCCTGAAGAGGCCGCCCTTTTTCGTTCCGCTGCAATCAGCCTTTGTATTCGCTGATCAGCTTCTCGAGTTTCTCCTGGTCGCGAGCGAACTGGCGAATGCCTTCGGCGAGTTTCTCGGTGGCCATGGCGTCTTCGTTGTTCAGCCAACGGAAGTTTGCCTCGTCCATCGCAAGCTTTGGCTCGCCGTTCTGGTTCGGCGACAGCGCACGCTCAAGCTTGCCTTCGTCGGCAGCGAGTTTATCCAGCAGGTCGGGGCTGATGGTCAGGCGGTCGCAGCCGGCCAGGTGCTCGATCTGGCTGGTATTGCGGAAGCTTGCGCCCATTACCACGGTTTTGTAGCCGTGGGTCTTGTAGTAGTTGTAGATGCGGGTCACCGACTGCACGCCCGGGTCTTCAGCGCCGGTGTAGTCGGTGTTGTTGGCCTTCTTGTACCAGTCGTAGATGCGGCCCACGAACGGCGAAATCAGGAACACACCGGCCTCGGCGCAGGCAGCGGCCTGGGCGAAGGAGAACAACAGGGTCAGGTTGCACTGGATGCCGTCCTTTTCCAGCTGCTCGGCGGTGCGAATGCCTTCCCAGGTCGAGGCCAGCTTGATCAGCACGCGGTCTTTGCTGACGCCGTTTTTTTCGTACAGGTCGATCAGCGTATTGGCTTTGCGCAGCATCGCCTTGCTGTCGAACGACAGGCGGGCATCCACCTCGGTGGAGATGCGGCCAGGGATAGCCTTGAGAATCTCGCCGCCCACCGCCACTGCCAAGTGGTCGCTTGCCAGTTGCACGTCACCCTTGGAGCCGGCGATCACCTGCTTGAGCAGCTCGGCGTAGCCAGGCAGCGAGGCGGCCTTGAGCAGCAGGGAAGGGTTGGTGGTGGCGTCCTGAGGCTTGAGGCGCTTGATCGCGTCCAGGTCACCGGTGTCGGCGACCACAGTGGTGAAGGGCTTGAGTTGTTCCAGCTTGGAAGTCATGAGCGTTCTCGATCCTGTGGGAATTGCGACATTAACCCAGCGCCGCGCCGGGCCTCAATGACCCAGGCAGCGCTACCTTGAAGATATGCCGTTGGAGTGCCGCCGGGTGCAGATGTTCAACGGCCATCCAGCAGTTGCGCGGCCTGATCGTAGACGGTCAGCGGGTCGGCTGCCTTGTGCACGTCCACCGACAGCAACTGGCGAAAACGCCGCGCCCCGGGGAAGCCCTGCGCCAGGCCGAGCATGTGCCGGGTGATGTGGTGCATCACTCCACCCTCGGCGATGTGCGCCTCGATATAAGGGCGCATCTGCGCCAGCGCTTCGGCACGGGTGACCGCCGGCCCGTCATGGGCGAACAGCGCCGCATCCACCTGCGCCAGCAGGTAGGGGTTCTGATAGGCCTCGCGGCCCAGCATCACACCGTCGAAAGTGCGCAGGTGCTCAAGGCATTCGGCCAGGGTCTTGATACCGCCATTGAGCACGATCTCAAGCTCGGGGAAATCCTGCTTGAGCTGCGCGGCGACGTCGTAACGCAGCGGCGGCACCTCGCGGTTCTCCTTGGGCGACAGGCCTTCGAGAATGGCGATGCGCGCGTGCACGGTGAAACTGCGGCAGCCCGCCTCACGCACCTGCCCGACGAAGTCGCACAACTGTGCGTAGCTGTCGCGGCCATTGATGCCGATACGGTGCTTGACCGTGACCGGCACCTGCACCGCGTCACGCATGGCCTTCACGCAATCGGCCACCAGCGCCGGGTGCGCCATCAGGCAGGCGCCGATCATGTTGTTCTGCACCCGGTCGCTGGGACAGCCGACGTTGAGGTTCACCTCGTCGTAGCCGGCCTGCTCGGCGAGCCGGGCGCAGGCTGCCAGCGCCTGCGGGTCGCTGCCACCCAGTTGCAGCGCCAAGGGGTGCTCGCTGTCGTTGTAGCGCAGGTGGCGGGCGGCATCGCCGTGCAGCAGGGCGCCGGTGGTGACCATTTCGGTGTAGAGCAGGGCGTGCCGGCTGAGGATGCGATGGAAGTGGCGGCAGTGGCGGTCTGTCCAGTCCATCATCGGGGCAACGGAAAAGCGCCGGCTGGGGCCTGTAGAAGTCGATGCGTTAAGGGTCACGGGTTTACGGCCATCAGTGCAGAGGAGCGGGGCGCAAGTATAGCGTTTGTGGGCAGCTGGCAATACAAAGGCGCCCTTGCGCCATCGTCAGCCACTCGGCACCCACACATACCCAGCCCGCACCCCCTGTATCTCGACCCCTTGCGCGACGACCCGCCCCGGCTTCACGCTTTGCCTCACCGGCGCAGCCTCCAGGGAGGCGCGATACATGACATACGTCTTGCCGTCATCGTCCGCCTCCAGCGCCTCAGGCGGTACCACGATGCCTTGATCATTTTCATACAGAATGATGGCCAGCCGGGCGCTCATGCCCAGCCTCGCCTGCCGGGCCGCTTCGGCCTGCGGCGCATCGACCGACACCACCACGTCATAGTGAGCGGCGGCGCCCAGCGCATCTGTCGCGTTGCCCTGCACGGCAATCCCCGTGATATGCCCGTTCAGCGTTTGCCCGGCGAATCCATCGCCGGTGATGTGTACCGGCATCTGTTCATGCAATTGGTGCAGGTCCGCTTCTTCCACACGGGCCAGCACCTGGAGGCGGCCCAGCCCGATCACCGACAGCAGCGGTGCGCCTTGCGTCACCTGCACACCTGGCTGGGCGAGGGCGGCCTTGCTGGTGCCTTCCACCTGCGGGCGAACCACAACGCCTGCGAACGGGGCCTTGAGCGTTTGCCGTTCGCTTTGCCGGGCCACGGCCTCAAAGCGTGCCTGCGCATTGGCCAGCTCCATCTCGGCAATGTGCCGTTCCTCGCCGTCGCCACGGGCGCTGAGGGTGCGTAATTCGTCTTCAGCGCTGGTGAGCTCCTGGCGTTGCGCCTGCACTTGCTGCGCGAGCGTATCGACTTCCATGCGGGCGACAATGCCGCGCTCGAACAGCGCGCGCGTGTCACGCAGGTTGGCCTGGGTGGCTTGCAGGGCGGAGCCTGCGGTTTGCACGGTGCGCCGGGCGCGGGCCACTTCCGGGCTGTTGCGCCAGTGGCGGAGTTGGTGGGCTTCTCGCTCGGCCTTGAGCAATTGCGCCTGAGCCTGGCGCAGCTGGATGTGGATCTGCGCCGGGTCAAGGCGTAACAGCGGCTGGCCTGCTTCGACCACCTGGCCCTCCTGCACCAGCACTTCGCGGATCACCCCCTCGAACGGGGCGGCGAGCGTTTGCTGCCGCGCAGCCTGAATGCGCCCCACTAGCCCCAGTTGCTGTTCAATCCGTTGGGGCTCGATGAGCATCCAGCGGGCCTGTTCGGTGAGTGACGGTGCTGCGGCATTGGAAGGGCCGAATGCCCAATACGCGCTAGCCGCAACCAGCGGCACCGCCAGCTTCCAGGTGTGGCGGCGGATAAGGGCCAGGAGGCAGCCTGGCGGGCGACGTCTAGCCATTGAGCGTTATGTCCCAGCTTTGCAGTGTGGTGCCCAGGGTCTGGTCCAGTTCAGCCTGGGCGTTGAGGTAGCTGATCAAGGCATTGATGCGCGCATTTTCGACATTGCGCAGGTCGTTTTCGAAGCTCAGCACCTGGAAGTTGCTGGAGCGGCCCACGGTGAGTTTTTCGCGTTCAAGGGCCAGCTTGCGCAGGGAGAGGTCACGCGCACGCTGGGCAATTTCATACTGCCGCCAGCGGCTGTGGATATCGCGTACGGCGTTGGTCACGTCCTGCTCCAGTTGCTGGCGGGCCTGCGCCAGCTGGATTTCCTGGGTGCTCACGTTCACTTGCGCCTGCACCTGGGCCTGCCGTGTGCTCAGGTCGCCGATGGGGATTTCAACCTGCATCCCGGCATAGTTTTCCCAGCCGTGTGCCGAGCCTGCGTACGCATTGCGGTCGCGGACCTGGCTCGCACCGGCCACCAGCGAGACATCCCAGAGGCGGTCGTTGCTCGCCACTTTCAGGTTGATGTCGGCCTGTTCGCTGGCGATGAGTTGCGTGAGATAGGCTGGTTGAGACGCCTGCGCCTGGGCCAGGGCCTGCGCGGCATCCACATTCACCTGCTGCGCTTGCAGGGCCTCCGTCGCCACGAGGGGTGCGTGAAGGTTGAGGGCGAGCAACTGCAACAGCGCCAGCCGCGCCGTATCGAGCTGGTTGCGCGACTCTTCATAGGCCAGCTCTTGGGTGGCGACATCGGCCTGGGTTTGCACGATCTCGAATTCGGCCATGCGCCCGGCTTCGATCATGGCGCGATTGACCTCGATCAGTTGGCGCGCACGTTCCAGCGATTCCCGGGCGATCCTCAATTGCTCCTGCGCCTGCAGCAGCGTGCGATAGGCCGCGATCACCTGAGTGATGGCCTGCGAAACGGTCGATTTCAGCGCGAGCCGGTTGGCTTGTTCCGACAGGCGTGCAAGGCGCACCGGCGCTGTCGCAATGTCCCTGCCCGCGCCACGCAGCAGTGGCTGGATCAGCGAGATGTCTGCCCCGTCCTGCCGGGACAGCCCCGCCAGGCCGGCCCGGGTATGGCGATAGGCCCAGCCCAGGCTGACGCGGGTGCCGTAGGGTGTCAGCCAAAGTGCCTGCGGCGTGACGGTGCCTTGCCGGTACTGGTCATCCTGGCTGCGGTCGGCCATGTAGCTGCCGCTGAGCATCAGTTTGGGCGTGAACCGGTCTTCGGCCACGCGCAGGTCGAATTTCTGCGCGATGCGGTTCAGGTAGGCGCTGCGGATCGCGCGGTTGTCGCGCAGCGCCAGGTAGATGGCATCGCTGAGCGTCAGCTCGATGGCCTGGGCGTTGAGTGAGATGCTGGCGGCAGCCGGCGTCGGGTAGCCTGGCCGCGTGGCCTGGGAGGGATGCAACAGCGTTTGCGTGGCGGCACATGCCGCCATCGGTGCTGCCAGCATGAGCGCGATCAGCGCGGCGGCCTTAAGCATCGCGCAAGGCCTGCACAGGTGTGAGTCGCGCGGCTGCCATCGCAGGCGCCAGGCCAAAGAACAGGCCGGTCGCAAGCGCGCTGCCGATCCCCAGGGGCAAGGCCGTTGGCGACCAGGCAAACGCGGCCTCTCCCGAAACCTGGACGAACGCCCAGGCTGCGATCAGGCCCGCCGTGGCGCCAACACCTGCCCCGGCCGCCGCCAGCACCACCGCTTCGAGCAGAAACAGGATCGCGATGTCCTTGGGGCGAGCGCCCAGGGCCATGCGCACACCGATTTCCCTGCGCCGCTCGGCGACGTTCATCACCATCACATTCATGACGCCGATGCCACCGACCAGCAGCGCAAGGCTGCCCAGGCCCGCCAGCAGCCAGGAAAACAGGCGCGATTGCTGCGCCATGCCTTCGAGCAGTTGCCGCGGAATCTGCACATCCACCTCGTAGCCCGGCATCCTGGCGGCCAGCCATTGCTGCAAGGCGGGGGAGAGCTCTGCCAGCGATGCGCTGCTCGGGCTGCGCGCCAGGACACTGCTGATTTGCGGGTTCGGAACGATCCGCCGCATGCTCTCGGCGGGCAGCAAGATCGCGTCGTCCAGCGGTACCGGAAGCAACGGGTTCTGGCCTGCCGGCTGCAGGATGCCGATGACCTGAAACAGATAGCCAGCGATTTGGACACGATCACCAGGCCCTGCATGAATACCCGCGCGGTCCCACTCGGCGGCCACGTTCGCGCCCAGCACGGCATGGGTGGCCTTGGAATCGAACCGGCTCAGAAAACGCCCCTGTGCCAGCTGCAGAGCCAGCACGCGGTGCAGCTCAGCGTTACTGCCCAAAAGCGATGTGCTCAGGGCATGGCCTTTGAGCCGGGCGTCGGCGCTGGTGATGATCAGCGGGGCGGCGGCTGCGATGTCCGGGATGGCGGTGCGCAGTGCATCAGCCTCCAGGGCCGGGGCGGCGAGGGGCGCAGCGTTGCGGCCGTGGTCAGGGATGTGCAGGTTTGCCACGAGCAGGTCGCTGCCCATGCCCTTGAACACGTTCATGGCTTGCTGTTCGGCGTTGTGCCCGATCGTCAGCAGCGCAACCACGGCCATGCAGCCAACGGCGATACCCAGCAGCGCCAAGGCCGCGCGCCGGCCCAGTTGGCGCAGATTGTCCACCGGCTCGCGTAGCCGCTGCAGCCAGGAAGGGCCATAGCCCGGCTGTGCCAACGCAGGATGCGAGGGATCAAGAACGAGCTCAGCCATGCCGCGTGTCCAACACCCGGCCGTCGGTGACTTCAATGCAACGCGCCATGCGATCGGCGATGCCGCCGTCGTGCAGTGACCACCACCAGGGTGGCGCCGCACTCACGGTTCAGTGAAAGGAGCAGGCTGATGATGCCCTGTGCGGTGTGGCTGTCCAGGTTGCCAGTCGGTTCGTCCGCCAGCAGTAGCGACGGCTCGGCCACCAGGGCCCTGGCGATCGCAACGCGCTGGCGCTGCCCGCCCGACAGGTCGGCAGGGCGGTGGTGGCCGCGCGCGGTGAGGCCCACTCGCTTGAGTTGCTGGCGTGCCGCCTCCCGGGCCTGGTGTTGGGGAATGCCGCGATACAGAAGCGGCAACGCGACGTTGTCCAGGGCATTGAGCCGCGGCAGCAGGTTGAAGCTCTGGAAGACGAAACCGATGATCCGGTTGCGCGCGATAGCGCGGGATGCGGCACCCGCGCGGGTCATGTCCTGGCCGGCGAGCACTACGCGCCCTGAAGTCGGCTCGTCCAGCAGCCCGATGAGATTGAGCAGCGTGCTTTTGCCAGAGCCCGAGGCCCCGACAATGGCGCAACTTTGGCCGGCGGGGATGGACAGTGAAACGTCATGTAGAACGGCGTGGTGGGATGCGCCGGTTGCGTAGGCGTGGGTGATGTGTTCGAGGCGAATGAAGTGGGTGTTGTGGGGCGTGTGCATTCGCTTTCCAGAATAGGTGTTGTTGTTTTTTCTACATGTGTGGGGCGTAAGGATTTTCAGGAATGTGCTTTTTATATTGGTCTATCATTCAAGCGTTTTATCAACAGGTCGAATATTGATTCCAAGGTGTCACTGCCTTGGGAAACGTCAGCGCTGTTCTGGTCTATCAGAGTTTGCAACTGGACGTCGTATCCTTCCGAAATCTGAGCTTCTTCTATGGGAGGTAGCGCCTTGCAATAGTCGAGTATTTCTTGATAGGTGTTTGAGGAAACTCTCCCTTTACAGTTGTAATCGTCCATCATTTTTGCACATATTGCGCGTCTCCACACCTGATCTTGTGAGTATGATTCGCTCCAGGCTGCGTTGCGTTCATTCGTAGTGAAAGTTCCGCTTTCATCATAGGCGATCAGAGCAAGTTGATCCGGGGGTAAGCCTTTGAATGGATTGTTCCCTTTGCCATTCGTCCAATTCGTTGCTTGTCGAGCCTGGGCCAAGCGTTGGGGGTCTTCGGGGTTGGGGAGCTCAATGTCATAAGCAGCTTTGTTTTTCTTCTGGTCACTGCCAATAATCACTTTGTCAATAGTTGCCTGGGCGATTCTGGCAAGGTCATTGCGACTTGAGTTTGCATCTCTTTCAGCAGCACGGCTCGCCACATCACTCAATGCTCGGGAGAAAGAAGAAATTTGGTTTTCAGTGGTTGTAGATGATTGTGTAACGGAATTTTTGAGTGCGCGGTCTGGTGAAGTCGTTTTGTTGATTTCGCCTTGGCTGCTGATTCGTGGCTGCAATGCAGCTGGAGACGGAAGAGAGTTTATGCCGTTCATAAGTCGGTCCGTGATCAAGGATTGTTTTGTTGTTGGAGATTGAGAATGCAAACTGCACCGTAGATAGTGCACTCGATCATCACGTCCAGACTATTATTCACCACCGTTGCCTGCATGACTGGAGGCATGCGGGTTCAGTAGCGCCATATGTTTTTCCGTACGGTCATTCAAGCGTTTCATTATCAGGTCGAAAACGGATTCCAGCTCGTCCCCATTCTGGGAAGAATCGGGACCGTTCTGATCTATCAGGTTTTGCAACTGGACATCGTACCCTTCGGAAATTTGAGCTTTTTCTATGGGAGGTAGCGATTTGTAATGGTCAAGTAATTCTTGATAGCTTCCCGAGGAGATTTTGCCCATGCGATGATAATCGTTCATCATTTTTCACATATTGCCGTTCTCCATGCCAGGTCCTGCAAATACGACTCGTGCCTGGCTGCACGACGTTCATTGACAGTGAAGTTACCGCTTTCGTCGTAGATAATCAGGGCGAGTTGATCAGAGGGCATGCCTTCAAACGGGTTGTTTCCTTTGCCGTTTGAGAAATCAGTTGCTTGTCGAGCTTGCGCCAGACGTTGGGGATCATCGGAGGCTGGTAGCTCGATATCGTTAGCAGCTTTGTTTTTTGATAGCTGTCGCCACAAAGCTTCTCGAATGTGGCGTGCGCGATTTCGGCAAGTTCCTGGCGACTCGAGTTGGCATCCCTTTCTGCCGCTCGAGTTGCCGTATCACTCAAGGCTTTTGAGAATGAGGAAATTTGGCTTTCAGCGCCAGCGAATGATCTGGGAGAGGCAGCCTTGGGTGCGCTGTCTGATGAAGTGATTTTATTAATTTCGCCTTGGTCGCCGATTTGGGGCTGCTGTACGGTTGGCGCACAAAGATTATTGATGCCAATCATAGGTTGATCCGTTAAGAATAGCTTGCTTGAAATTTATCGGACGGTGCATTCGAACATCATGTTGGATTATTTGCTGTCTCCTTAGCCGAATGTGTTGCAGGCTATTTTGAGAGTGCCTCATGTTCTTTGTGGCAGGTAGTTCAAACGCTTCAATAATAAGTCGAATGCGGACTCCAGCTTATCGCTGTTCGGGCGCGGATCCGAACCGTTTTGACCTATTTCTGCCTGTAAGTCAGTCTCGTATCCTTCCAGGATTTGGGATTCTTCTATCGGGGGAGGGATTTATAGTAGTTTAATATTTCTTGGCAGAGTTCTGAAGAGGTTTTTCTGGTGCGATGGTATTCATCCATTACTTTTGCGCATACAGCTGTTTGCCATGCGAAATGTTGTGAATAGGATTCATCATAGGCCGCGCGTCGTTCATTAGTTGTGAATGACCCGCCTTCATCATAGATAATCAGAGAAAGTTGATCAGGGGGCATTCCCTTAAATGGGTTTTCGCCTTTGTTGTGAAGATAATCGGTTGCTTGTCGAGCTTGAAATATTCTTTGGGCATTGTCAGAACTAGGAACCTCAGCATCATCAACAGCCTTGTTTTTTTGATAGCTATCGCTAGATAGCTTTTCAATAGTGGTTCGCGCAATCTTTGCAAGTTCAGAACGGTTTGTGTTGGCATCTCTTTCAGCTGCGCGAATTGCCGCATCACTTAATGCTTGGGAGAAAGATGAAATCTGGTTTTCAGAGCCAGCAACCGGCCCATTTGGGGCGGTTTTTGGCGTGCGATCTGAAAAAAAATCATTATTGATTTCGCTTTTTCCAACAGCTTGGGGCTGCCGTACTGGTGCCTGAAAGAGAGGATTGATGCCGCTCATAGGTGTGCCCGTTATGAATAGCTGCCTAGTATTCTATAAATCAAATGCCTTTCGCGAACTGCAAAAGGCACTCGAATGTTTTTATTTCATCGTAAATTCTACGGCCCATGAAAAATCTGAAAAATTTTGCGATTTGATAGTGGCGTTACAGACTGCGCCACCGCTGGAAGTCGCATTTTTATTCCATTTTGGAATCTTCGTTGGGCCGCCAGGAAACAGCCCCCCGGAGCGACCTGGTTCACAAATGTAGTCATGAATACACAAGTCTTGTTACCCATGGTGTAACGCACATTCGCTGCGTTGGCATCAGGGTTAATGGGGATCTGCACGTAGTATTTATCGGTCTCACCTGCTCCTAACTCAGTCTTAGGCCGACCTGTCGCATGAGCATAGGTGAGGGCCTCGTTCTGGGTGATAACTTGATAGGTGGCCTTTTGCGTACCAAGATTTTTGAACGTGACCTCCACAGGCGGGCCAGCAAATGCAGCACCCGCAGCACACATCGTTGCGGCAGCGAGAGCAGCCATCATCATATTTTTTCGGATTTTCATTTAGAGCCTTCTTTGTGAAAGTTGAAGTCAACCCCGGCAGGGTTTTACGCGTTGCCTGTAAATCGCCGCCCAACCCCTCAGCAATACTTTCCCGTTGCCCACACGGGAGCAATGCACTAGTAATAGTCGCCCCGCGCAGGTATGAAAAAGCAGCGGATTAGTACCCGTCTGAACTCAAGGTTTATGCGTTAAAACGATCTCTTTTATTAAGAGGTACAGTTTTGTCTATGGCGTAGTGACGACAATCCAACCGTTGAAGCAGGTAAAAACTGTCGAAAAAGGCCTGTAGCCGCTACGGTGCTGGCCGACCGCTGAAGTGTAGTGACGGTGTTGATTTGAATATATTGATCCATGTCATCTTTCAGAAAGAAGTATGCTTTATAAAATCAAATCCATTACGTGCTTAATATAATAAAAGACTCTTTTCAAGCGGTTCTGGAAATAGCAGAAAAGGCTTAGTTTCACAGGGTATGCCTACTCCGAATCAGCGATTTTATAACCAGAATTTATATGCGCAGTGTTCGACCTTGTAATAACTCGATTTAAACCATCTCTACAAGTTCTGATCTTCAGTCGCTGATCTATCTACAGAAATCCCCCACAGCCACCGCCCTTAAGCCAGCGAGCGGCTCAGGCACAACTGCGTGTCCCACACTCCATATCAGATCAACAGCTCTCCACACGCTTTTTCGCAAACCAGCGTCCCGCAACAGGCCACACCCGTTCGATGAAGCTCTACCAAATGTCGGAAGGGCCTGCCATGCAGCCGAGCGCAATCCCGGCCTCGGCGTACGCCTAATCGCCAGGAGCAGAATCACAGGCTGCATGTGTAGCGGTCGCAGTACAGCCCTCGTTCATCGATGCGGACTTGCAAACGCTTGAGTCTCCGATCAAGCGTGACCTTGCTGCACCGATCACGAAAGCGTTGATAGGCCGTATATCAAGCCCGAAGCATCCAGGCTTGCCACGCCCGGCAGCGTTGTAACAGACAGAGCCCCGGAGTCGATCGGCGAGCAGGGGCCGATCATCTGCTGTGGGCTATCTCGACCATCGAGGCGCAACGTCGTAGAGCGCCTGAACGATCGCCTTGTGGCGCCAGCCCGGCGCTACAGGCTATTCAGTGAGCCAACCCGCCGGGCAGCAGCCCTCGCGCGGCGGCGGTACCGACCGCCTGCTGGCGGCTGGCCGAGCCGAGTTTGCGCCGGGCATTGAGCAGGTGGAAGTCGACCGTGCGCTCGGAGCGAGTGAGGATGTGGCTGATCTCCCAGGACGTTTTACCGGCGCTTGCCCAATACAGGCATTCCAGCTCGCGCGGGGTGAGGTCGTCGTTGCTCGGGCTCGCGGTTTGCAAGCGCCGGCCCAGGCCGGACACCAGGTAAGGCACCAGCATGAACAGCCGGGCCGCCGCCGGGTGAGCGAAACCATCATCTTCGTGAACACCGGTGCCATCGAAGGCCACACTCAGCGTGCCGCGCAGGCGTTCGTAGCGCAGCGGAATGCTCAAGCCGTGGCGCAGCCCGTGTTCTTCCCGGCGTTGCCAGAAGTGCCGGGTACGCCCACGGGCACGCCGGCCCTCCTGAGCCCAGAACATAGGCACCAGCTCTTGCCGGCAATGTTTGAGGATGGGGTCGATGTCGAGCAATCCGTCGCCGCAATAGCAGTCCAGCCAGGTGCGTGGAAAGGTCGTGATCACGCCCGCCAACGGGTTGCCTGTCCATGGCCGCGTCGGGCTCAGGCTGATCAGGTAGTGAGTGAACCCCAATTGGCGCAGCACCTTGCGCAGGTGGCGTTCCCAGTCGCAGGGATTATGTTCCCGGGCAAGCTCGTTGAACGCTTGCAACGGCGCCGACGATTCGCTGCGCCGGGCCGAAACACCCCGTGAGTCGTGCGTATCCATAACCGTGGTGTCGCTCCTGTTCGTTGCGAAAGAGGGGCTTTCGCCCCTCGGGTACGGCTATTGCACGTACTGTTTTATGAAGCTGCGAAACAGGTCCAGGCCGTTCTCGGTCAGGATGCTCTCGGGGTGGAACTGCACGCCCTCCACCGCCAGCTCCCGATGGCGCACACCCATGATGTAGCCGTCGCCCGCCGAGCGAGAGGTCACCTCCAGGCAATCGGGCATCGCCTGATCACTGATCATCAGCGAGTGATAGCGGGTTGCACGGATGGCATGGCCTTGGGTGTGGGCGTACACGCCCCGCCCATCGTTGCTGATTTCGCTGACCTTGCCGTGCATCACGTGTGGCGCCCGGCACACCTGCGCGCCGTAGGCCAACCCCAGCGCCTGGTGCCCCAGGCACACGCCCAGCAAGGGCAGGCGGCCTTCGAAATGGCGGATCACTTCGATATAGCCCACATCCGCAGGGTGCCCCGGCCCGGGGCCAAGCACGCAAAAGTCCGGAGCGAAAGCTTCGATACGCTCGATCAGGTCGGGCACGTCGTGCCGCTCGACCCGGGTTTCCAGGCCCAACTCTTCCAGGTACTGGCTGATGATGAAGACGAAGCTGTCGTAGGCATCGATCAAAAAGACTTTCACAGTGCGATCTCCTGGCCAGTCACCGCTCGATAGACCGAGCCCATTTTGTAAAGGGTTTCCTTCCACTCAAGCTCTGCGACCGAATCGGCGACCACCCCGGCAGAGGCGCGCAGGTGATAAGTGCCCTGATCGTGGACGGTGGAGCGGATGCACAGGGCGGTGTTGACGCTGCCGTCGAAGCCGATCAGGCCCAGGGCGCCGGCGTAGATGCCACGGCGGGTGTTTTCCATGCTTTCGATCAGCTCCATCGCCCTGACCTTGGGCGCACCGGACATGGTGCCGGCCGGGAACGAGGCCTTGATCACGTCGTAGGCATCCAGCCCCGGGCGCAGCAGGCCACGCACGTTCGAAACCATGTGGTAAAGGTGCGAGTACTCCTCCACCAGCATGAATTCGTCGACCTCCAGAGAACCAGCCTGGCAGACGCGGCCGATGTCGTTGCGGCACAGGTCGATCAGCATCAGGTGCTCGGCACGCTCTTTCTCGGAACGCGTGAGTTCAAGCACCAGCTCGGCAGGGTCGACGCCGGGCTTCTTGCCCACGGTGCCGGCGATCGGGCGCATCTCGATGAGGTTGTCCTTGATGCGTACGAACAGCTCCGGGCTTGCACCGATCAGGTCGATGCCGCCGACATGGGCCAGGTACATGTAGGGGAAGGGGTTGCGCTGGCGCAGGCTTTTGTAGACGTCGAAGGGTGCCACCTGCGAGTTGATGCAGATCTCGTGGCCCAACTGGATCTGGTACACATCGCCCGCGCGGATGTGCTCCATTGCAACCTCGACCCGCGCCTTGAATTGCTCGGGCGTTACGGTTCGGGTTTCCTCGAATACCTTGGGATAAACAGGCGCCGCCTGTTGCTCGTCACAGGCCTGTGCCAGGAACGGGTAATGCTCGGGTGTGCGCGCCGCCCACATCGGGTGGTTGTTGATCAGGGTTTCGACGGTGCCGTTGTTATGGAAGTACACCAGTGTCTGGTACACCGACAGCGCGATCAGCGGGTAGCTGTGGTTTTGCTCGGTCAATGCCGGCAAACGCTCGATCAGGCGCACGCAGTCGTAGGAAAAGTAACCGAAGAAGGCGAGGCTGGCCGGCGCATCCGGCGCCACCTTGAATGCAGCCTGGAGCTGTCGCAGCAGCGCCCACGCAGCCTCGCTGTCGGGCAATGGGACGGTAAAGTCAGCGCCCACTGCAACACCCTGGTCGCGCAGTACGCCGCTCAAGTGATCACACAGGGCCGCGTTGCCGCGCAGTTGTGCCTTGCCCTCGTCGATGCTCACTTCAAACAGCGGCTCCAGGCCTATGATGGTGGCGCGCCGGTCGCGGCTGGGGCCGGACAATGACTCGAGAATGAACACGGCCTCTCGGCCAAGTTGTTCGCAGGCGTTTGCATAGATGCTCAGTGCATCGGTAGAGCGGCGTTCTTCGAGGCGAAGAACATCCACGCACAGACTAGTGTTTTTCATCGGCAGTACCATTGTTCAGGGTGCGGCAGTACAGGCACTTCGAAAACAAGTGCCCACGAATATAAAGCGCTTGCACGCTTTGATGGAAAGTTTGGAATTACCCCGAGCAACTCTCAGGCACTGTCGAGTGCACATGAACTTCCAACCCACGGTCGGGCAGGCGAACACGGTTCGACATCGTGCGCGTTAGCGCCAGGAGAAATGGATCAGAGAAGTTGCCGGCAGGCGGCGAACGGACGCTGGCCCTCGCTGATTAGCGACGCCAGGTATTGCTTTTGAAGACGGCCAGGACGGCCCGGGAGCAGCTGTCGGGAGCGCTGAGCGAGGAGCGGATTGCACAGAGGTGATAGTACATTTCGAGACATCCCGGTCTTGATGAAACACTGGGGCTCAAGGCCACAGGCGGTCGAAACTACCAGCGTGCCTATAGAGTGTCAATCACCCTCTTTATGGAAAGGACGAATGGAACCGTTGCCGCCCGCAAGGGTGAGAAGCGATAACTTTCGCGCGTTAGCACTTTTTCACCTGCCCCGCAACTGAGGCATTCCACAGCTGGGCGCTGAGCACTTTGGCCATTAACTTGGCCGCCGCGCAATTGCAGCCCCCTCACTTGGAATGCCTGATATGAAAGAGCAACTAGACAGCTTCAAGAAACGTTATGACCCGGTTCACCGTGATTATTGGACGGACGTACTGACTGATTCGGCGCTCGCTCAATGGCAGCAACAGCAACTGCGCGATGTGGTCGACCACGTCAAGCGCACCTCGCCGTTCTATGGCAAGCACCTGGCACAGGTCGAGGCACACACCCTGACGCTGGATGACCTCGCCCGATTGCCGTTCACCACCAAGGACGACCTGCGTGAAGCAGGGTTCGATATTTTGTCCGGCCCTCTGGAAGACGCCATCTTCTATTACGAAACCACCGGCACCACCGGCCCGGCGACGCCGTGCCCGCGCGATGCCAAGGAGAGCCACGCCAGCAATCAGCAACTGGCAATGGCCTACCAGGCCGTGATCGAAAAGCACTTTCTCGGCGAGAAAACCGTCGTCGGCATCATGGGCCCGACCGAGGTGCATTCATTCGGCGACACGCTGGGTGATGTCTGCAAACAGCTGGGGGTGTGCAACGCCAAACTGTGGCCCCATTCGCCTGTCATTGGCTGGCCCAAGGCGCTGCAATTGCTCAAGGACTTGCGCATCGGTGTGCTCGCCTCGGCGCCTGGTCTGCTGCTGGCGATGGCCAAGGAAGCTGAGCGTCAAGGCCTCGACCCCCGCAAAGACCTCAACCTGCGCGCCTTCATGATGAGCGGCGAGCTGTGTACGCCGGCCCTCAAGAACAACCTGTTCAGCCTGTGGGGCGCCGAGGCTTACAACAGCCTTTATGGCTCTCAGGAAGCGATGATCATCGCAGCGTGCAACGCCAACGATCAGTTGATGCCCCACCGCCTGAACTACCTGATCGAGGTGATCGACCCTCAAACCGGGCAGAGCCTGGGCAGCACCGGTGACGGTGAGCTGTGCGTCACCATGCTCATCCCCGGCAGCAAGCCGTTGATCCGCTATCGCACCGGTGATCTCGTTTCGATTCAGTCACGCCCCGGCTACCCGCAGTCGATGCGCCAGACCATCAAGGTCGTCGGCCGGGTCAAGGATGCCGTACAGCTCAACGGCAAGCCGTTTTCCGCCGCACAGATCGAGCAGGCATTGCTCGAGGGCGTCGAGCAATGCCTGGGGTATCAGATCATCCTGAGCAACGCCAACCGCTGCGACACGGTGATCGCAAAACTGGAAATGTCGCGCTTTTTCGAGGGTGATCGCGCCCGCCTGGTGCTGTTGATCAAGGAGCGCCTGCGCGAGCGGCTGGGCGTCGAAGCCACTGTGATGGTGGTCGAGGACCTCGCTGACCACGTCAACCTAGGCAGCTGGTTCAGCTGGAAAGAGGCGCGCATCGTCGATCAGCGCCAGGTGGGGTGACTGGCCATGGGCTTTTCTGTGCGTGTGATCGACACCAGCAGTGAGCTGTTCAATGCGGTGCTGGCCCTGCGCAACCGCTACCTGGGGGAAAACCCCGCGCAAGAAGATGATTTCGAACGCCGTGAGCGCACCCGCGACGCCCTTTCGTACCACCTGGTCTACCTGGACCAGGGCCAGGTGGTGGGCACGATGCGTGCCACGCCTCTGGGCCACGGGCTGAGCTTCGTCGAGCGGGCAGTGAACGTGCCCGCGCATTTTGCCGAGCCAACCGACGCATTCGATGCCAATCGGCTGGTGATGGACGAGCGTTACCGCGGCGGCCGTCACCTGCGGGCGTTCTTGCTGGAAGCCGCGATCTGGCTCAAGGCCAATACCCACCTGCGCTTCATCTCGGCGCTGTGCCGTGGGCAACTGGCGGCCCTGTACGTAGGCATCGGCGGGCGCGTGCTGGTGGATGACCTGGCCTGGAACGGCGTGCTCAACGAACGCCGCTACAGCCTGGTGTACCTGGAACTCGAACATGTTTACCAAACTGTCAAAGGAGACAACTGAAATGGACGCATTTTTCAAAGAACTCGACGCCATCGTCGATGCCGGCTGGGCGCAGATCAAGCAGGGCAACTACTGGCAGCACAGCCTGGCCAACCCGACCTCCCCGTCGCTCTACCAGCAGATCATGCTGCAGGTGTACCACTACACCCGCTACAACTCGGTGAACCAGGCCGCCTGCGCGTTCAGCGCCGACCCTGAGCAGACCACGCTGCTGCGTTTCGTCTACAAACACGCGCTCGAAGAGCTGGGCCATGAGCGCATGGTGCTGCGTGACCTGGAGTCGGTCGGCCTGTTGCCGCAAGAGATGCCTGCGCCGCTGGCACCGACTCAGGCGCTGATCGCATTTCTCAACGATGTGGCCATCCGCAAAGGCCCGATCGCACGCCTGGGCTACAGCTATTGGGCCGAAGAGGTGTACGACCACATCCAGCCGATCCTGGATCGCTTCCGCCGCGACCTGAACCTCAAGGATGAACAGATGACGTTCTTCGTCGCCCATTCGAGCATCGATGAGAAGCACTCCGAGGAAGTGCGCCTGGCGATGCAGCGCGCCGTCAAGACCGAGGAGGACCGCCGCCAGATCAAGGAGGTTGCGCGGGTGACGCTGTGGCTGACCGGGCAGTTGATGGAAGAAGCGCTGCGCGCTCATCTGGCGAGCGAAGACGGCCTGCGAGAGGCCTGCTGAACCATGAAACTGACCGTCATTGTCGGCTCGAGCCGGCCATGCGGCGTCAGTGCTCGGGTGGTGGCGCTGGTGCGCCGCCACCTGGGGGCGCAGGCAGAGGTCGAGGAAATCTGGCTCAAGGATTACCGGATCGAATACTGCGACGCCGACAACGCCTGCGCCGCCGAGGACTGCGCTGTGCAGGACGATGTCGAGCCACTGGTGGCGCGCATCGCTTCGGCGGACGCGCTGCTCTACCTGCCGGTGATGCATGCCTATGGGTTGAACAGCCGTTTCCAGGCGTTTCTGGAGCGTGTGGGCTACGGCTTCATGCGCCCGCGGGAACGCCCACTGCGTGACAAGCTGGCCGCGATCGCCGTGGTCGGCCGGCGCTATGGCCACACCGCCGTGTTTTCCCAGGTCGTGCTCAACGTGCTGTTGAACAAGATGATCCTGGTCGGCTCGGGCTTCCCGCCTTGCTTTCAAACGCAGCTGGCGCATGACCCGGAGGCTGAGCAGGCACTGCGCGAAACCCTGGATCGGCTGGCCGAACACCATCAGCGCTTGCACCCCGCCTGGGCCCAGGCCGAGCCGCCCGCTCGGCCTTTGCGCCCGGTCCATATGCTCAAGGGAACTCGTTAGCCATGTCATTCAAAGATTCAATGTTGGCCCTGTTGGTCGCTTTCCTCTGGGGCGCGCAGGTCAGCGCCGTGAAAATCGGCGGCGCGGAGTTGCCACCGATCCTGATGGTTGCGATGCGTTACGCGATCATGGCCGTGGCGCTGCTGCCGTTGCTGCGCCGTTGCAAACGTGAACATCTGGGCACGATGACCCTGATCGCTTCGGTGACGGGCACGCTGCACTTCGGCCTGCTGTATTGCGGGATTGCCCGGGTGGACGCTTCGACCTCGGCGATCATCTACCAATTGGCGACGCCCTTCACCTTGATCCTGGCCTGCCTGGCCTTGGGCGAAGTGCTCAAGCTCAAGGTCGTGGCAGGCATCGCGCTGGCCTTCGCCGGTGTGTTGGTGTTGCTGTTCAACGGGGCAGCCATTGGCAGCCTGCCGGGCATGTTGCTGGTGGCGCTGGCAGCCCTGGCATTTGCCACAGGCTCGGTGCTTACCAAACGTTTGGGCCCGCTGGACCCACTGGCCTTGACTGCCTGGACGGCGGTGGTCGCTGCGCCGCAGTTGCTGTTGTGGTCGTACGTGCAGGAGCGTGATCAGTGGGGCAGTGTGCTGGTTGCCAGCAGCCAGGCCTGGTGGGCAATGCTCTACACGGCGCTGAGCGGCGGGTTGCTGGGCTTTGGCTTGTGGTTCTGGCTGTTGAGCCGCAACAGCATCCAGCAACTGAGCCCTTATCTGTTATCGGTGCCGCTGTTTGCCATCGGCGTGAGCCAGTTGTTGCTGGGCGATGGCTTTACTCCGCGCCTGTTGCTGGGCGGTGCGCTGACGCTTCTGGGCGTTGCTTTGTGCCAACTGCGCCTGCCGCAGCTCAGGGGGTGGGCACGCACTGCAAGGATGAGCGCGGGGGCAGCCGATGAGCGTCGTTGATCGCCTGCTCCTGGCCGGCTTGCGCTGGGTCAACCGCTTGCGCTTTGGCCTGAAGCTTCGGCGCCACGGGCGCCTGGCTTATCTGGAGAGCCAGCCTCGCAGCGGCCCGACGCTGGTCTGGCTCCACGGCCTGGGCGCCAGCAAGGATCAGTGGGGGCCGGCGATGTTCGGCCTGGCTCGCCAGCACCACTGCCTGTTCGTCGACCTGCCTGGCCATGGAGAGTCGCTCTACGATTGCGCGGCCGGGTATGGCCCGCAATCGCTGGTTGCGGAGCTTGAGCCGTTGCTGCAAGCCTTCGGTGATCGCCCGCTGGTGCTGATTGGCAGCTCGTTGGGAGGTTGCGTTGCGGCCTTGTACGCGGCGCGCCGGCGGCAAGCTGTCCAAAGCCTGGTGCTGCTGGCCCCGGCCGGGTTGGGCGAAGAGGCGCTGGGCCCGGCCCTGGCGGATGCCTTGAGCACCGGTGAGCCGTGCTTCGGCTACCGCAATGAAGAGGAGATGGGGCGTTTCTGGCGCCTGGTGTTTGCGCAACCTCCGAAGGTGGGCCCGCGGCTCGCTCGCGCTTTGGCTGCCTCCGGCGCACGCCGCTACGGCCAGGTGCAAAGAGTGGTCGATGATTTCAGGCAAGAAGGGTTAGGGCAGTTGGTCGAGCACCTGCCTGAGGTGAATTGCCGGGTTCAGCTGATCTGGGGAAGTTGCGACCAGGTGTTCCTTTCAAGTGCCCTCCCGCAGGCGCTTCGCCGCCTGCCGCACGCTACGGGACACCTGGTCGACGGCGCTGGCCACGTGGCTTACCTGGAGCGCGGCGACGAGGTAGCCTCGGCTATCAGGCGGCACTTGTCGGGGGCTGCCGGGATTAGGGAAACGCCGCTATCTAGCCCTCGAATTTCTTCAGCGCCAGGTCGCAGCGCGCCTTGAGCTGGTTCACGAACTCTGCATAACCCGCCTCATCCAGCTGCCCGGTGTCGCGCAGGGCGCCCAGGTAGCCTTGCGCGCTCCAGAACAGCTGGTGCACGGCGTCGAGGTGAAACGACTCGGTATCCACCCGGTCGATGGCATTGCGGGCGAGGGTGAGGGCGTCGGTCATGGCGGTGGCTCCTGGGTTTTCGTTCAATGAACAGCAGACCGCGAAGGCGCTGCATTGGTTTGAATTCACATCGCCTTCACGACCGCCTGTGCTACCGTGCCGGCTCGTTTTTCGGGAGCCCCCTGACCATGCTTCAACCCCGCTCATGGCTGTTGGCCGCGGCGCTGCCGCTGTTCGCCGGCTGCCAGTTGCTCGACTTCACATCCTCCTCCAGCACGCCACAGCCCCTGAGCGGGCAGAGCCGCATGCAAGGCAACCTCAGCGCTGAGGGCGGGCATCTGCTGTTCACCCCCTGCGACTCGCCGCGCACCTTTGTGGTCGCCGATAACGGCGACACCGGCATCACTCAGGAGGCCGCCACGCTGGCCAGCCTGAACAAGCCCCTCTTCGCCGACCTGCGTGGCCGTTTCGACGGCAACAAGGTCTCCGGCCAGCCCGGCGAACTCAACCTGCAGAAGCTCTATCGCATCGAGAGCTCAGCCACCGCCTGCCAGGACAGGAATTTCAAGCTGATGCAGTTCCAGGCCGATGGCCAGGGCTGGGAGGCCAGGGTCAACACCCAGGGCTTGCTGGTGGAGCGTGACGGCCAGGCGCCGTTCGCAGTGCCGTTCGTCGAGGAGCAAGGCCTGGACGGGGCAATCAACCTCACCAGCGATGCCAATCATCAGCACATCCAGCTATGGCTGGCACCGCAGCGCTGCGAGGCTGGCGCGCGGGTGAGCTTCATGGCCGCCGAACTGCGCGTGGGCGAGCAGGTGCTGCGTGGTTGCGCGTTCGTAGGCGGGGCGCGCGAGCAGTAACGCGCCGGGGCGCGTATACTCGCGCCCTTGTTTTTGCGCAGGCTTTTCTGGACCGCCCCATGCTACGAATCACCGAACTCAAGCTGCCTCTTGACCACTCCGACGACGCACTGCGCCCCGCCCTGGTGGCCCGGCTGGGTATCGCCGACAGCGAGCTGACCGGCTTCACCGTGTTCAAGCGCAGCTATGACGCGCGCAAGAAGAACAGCGAGATGCTGTTCATCTATACCCTGGATTTCACCGTGCGCGACGAGGCCGCGCTGCTGGCGCGGCTGGCCGATGATCCGAAGCTGGGCCCGGCGCCCGATACCACTTACCAGTTCGTCGGCCACGCCCCGGCGCCGCTGGCCGAGCGTCCGCTGGTGGTGGGCTTCGGCCCCTGCGGCATCTTCGCCGCACTGATCCTGGCGCAGATGGGCTTGCGCCCGATCGTGCTGGAGCGCGGCAAGGAAGTGCGCCAGCGCACCCAGGACACCTGGGGCCTGTGGCGCAAGAGCGTGCTCAACCCCGAGTCGAACGTGCAGTTCGGCGAGGGTGGGGCCGGCACCTTTTCCGACGGCAAGCTCTACAGCCAGATCCGCGACCCGCAGCACCATGGGCGCAAGGTGCTCGAAGAGTTCGTCAAGGCGGGCGCACCCGAGGAGATCCTCTACGTCAACAAGCCGCACATCGGCACCTTCCGCCTTACCAGCATGGTCGAGAACATGCGCGCCGACATCGTCGCCCTGGGCGGTGAGATCCGCTTCGAGCACAAGGTCAGCGACCTGTTGCTCGACGGCGAAAAACTGCAAGGCGTGATCCTGGAAAACGGCGAGCAGCTGCTCTCGCGCCATGTGGTGCTGGCGCTGGGGCACAGCGCCCGCGACACCTTCCGCATGCTCGACCGCCGCGGCATCTTCATGGAAGCCAAGCCGTTCTCGGTGGGCTTTCGCATCGAGCACCCGCAGTCGGTGATCGACAAGGCCCGCCTGGGCAAATACGCCGGGCACCCGAAGCTGGGCGCCGCCGACTACAAGCTGGTGTATCACGCCAGCAACGGCCGCTCGGTCTACAGCTTCTGCATGTGCCCAGGCGGCACGGTGGTTGCGGCCACCAGCGAGCCGGGCCGGGTGGTCACCAACGGCATGAGCCAGTATTCGCGCAACGAGCGCAATGCCAACTCGGGGCTGGTGGTGGGCATCGACCCCGAACGCGACTACCCGGGCCACCCGCTGGCAGGCATCGAGTTGCAGGAACGCCTCGAAACGCTGGCCTATGAGCTGGGCGGGCGCAACTACCAGGCGCCGGCGCAGCTGGTCGGGGATTTTCTCGCCGGCAAACCCAGCCCGGCGCTGGGTTCTGTGCAGCCGTCCTACAAGCCGGGCGTTACCCTGGTAGACCTCGCCCAGGCACTGCCCGAGTTCGCCATCACCGCCATCCGTGAGGCGCTGCCAGCGTTCGAGCGGCAACTGCGCGGCTATTCGATGCACGACGCGGTGCTCACCGGCCTTGAAACCCGAACCTCCTCGCCTGTGCGCATCACCCGGGGCGATGACTTCCAGAGCCTGAGCCTCAAGGGGCTTTACCCGGCTGGTGAAGGCGCAGGGTACGCCGGCGGCATCCTCTCCGCCGGTGTCGACGGCATCCGTGTGGCCGAGGCGGTAGGGCGCGCCATGCTCGGCGCCTGATCGCGCTTTCCAGGGAAGGATCCTCATGAAATTGTTGAAGCTGATCGCCATTCTGATCGTGCTGCCGTTGGCCTTGGCGGGCTACGGCGGCTGGCAGCTGCAGCGCGCCCACGAGCACGGGCAGCGCGACAGCTATGCCGCCTACCTGCAAAGTGTGGTGCCAGACCTCGAAAAGCTGGCCGCCGAGCCGGGGTTGCACTTCGTCGAGATGGGCGGCCAGCGCGAAACCGTCCAGATAGCCCTGGGCAAGATCAACTCCCTGCTCGACGACCTGAGCCTGCTGCACCGCATCGGCCAGGTGATGTCGGCCCTTGCCGTCGCGGAAGTTGCGCTGGGCGTACTTGCCGCCGCTGTCGGGCTGCTTGGGCTGTTCGCACTGGCCCGGGCCGGGCGGCAGGCGATGCATTCACGCGAACGGCTGCTGCAGAGTTTCCAGGGAGTGCGTGCCTGGCTGCCCTGGTTGCTGGTGTCGCACATGCTGTGCATGAGCCTGGCGGTGGCTGCGGGCATCAGCTTCGAGGGGCTGGGCATCTGGCACGAAGGGCGGATGTCGGCCGGTGAGTTCAAGGGCATGATGCTGCTGCTGGCCATGGCTGCCGGTTGCGTTTACTCGATGTGGCGCATGGGCAAGCATTTGAAGCTGATGCTGGCGATGTTCGAGCCAACGCCGATGGAAGTGCTGGGCGAGCGGGTGAGCGAAGCGCAGGCGCCAGTGCTGTGGGCCTGGGTGCGGGAGCTGGCTCAGCGGCTCGGCGCGCCGGTTCCGGATCACATCCTGGTGGGCCTGGAGCAGGGCTTTTACGTCACCTCCAGCGACATCGACCTGCGACCGGCCGGCACAACGCTGCAGGGCTGCACCTTGCATGTGCCCCTCAATTACCTGGGGTTGCTCGACCGCGATGAAGCCACCGCGGTCATCGGCCATGAGCTGGGGCATTTCGTCGGCGCCGATACCGAATACAGCCGCCACTTCATGCCTATCTACGATGGCATCGGCCGCAGCCTCGGCCTGATCGACCTGCATATTTCCGAAAGCGGCAAGCTCCAGCGCGTGCTGTTGCGCCCGGCATTGATGCTGGGTGAGCTGTTCATCGAACGCTTCGATCACGCGGTCAGCCATTGGAGCCGCGTGCGCGAGCTGGCGGCCGATGCCACCGGCGCGCAGCTGACCGGCGCGCCAGTGGCGGCCTCTGCGCTGCTGCGGGTAACACTGCTGGAGCCGCTGTTGTTTCAGGCTTTGCTGGAGCAGGTGCAGCACACGCTCAAGCATGGCGCTGCTGCCACACAGGACCTTGCGCGCGAACTCATCGCCAGCGTCAGCGCGCAGGCGCTGGTTGTGAGCGATGAGCAGATGGCGGTGCAACAGCCGCATCCCAGCGACACGCACCCCTCCAACGGCGAGCGGCTGGCAGCGCTGGGGGTGCCGGCCGAATCGACCATCGCCCAGGCGGCCCGCCCCATCGAGGCCGCTCAGGCATTGGCGCGGATGGACAGCTATTTCAGCGAACCCCAGGCCCTGCGGGCCAGGCTCACCTCGCACTACCTCGATCACCACGTGCGTGAGGACGCAGAGGCAACCGCCCATCTGCAAGAGCTGGCCAGCCTGGTGCAGGGTGAAGTGGTGCTCTGCGAGAACGCCCATGTACGCGGCTGGGTGTTCGCTGCACTCGGCTCAGGGCTGGCGCTGCTGGCCCTGGCGTTCCTGCTGGGGTGGATTACCAGCCACCGCGGGCAGGCAATGGAGTGGGTCGGGCTCGTGATCGCCTTTTTGCAGCCATCTGCCTGCTGGTCGGCGTGCAGGCGATCAACCGCTCCAGGCAACCGGCGCTGGTGCTGGGCGACGAGCACCTGAGGTTCCTTAACCTGAAGGCGCCGCTGCCGATCGCTGACATCGACGATTTTCGGATGAGCCTGCTTCACGGTGTGCGCCTCGAGTTCGTGCTGGCGGAGCAAGCCGCGTTGCCGGAATTGACCCAGCGGCGCTTGTTGCACGCCCAGGCGCGGCTGGATCGCAAGCGGCGCGTGCTGAGCTTGCAGCTGGCGAGGCTCTGCCGGGATGGCAAGGTGCTCAAGGCGCCTGAGCTGGCAGAGTTGGTCCTGCAATACCTCAACGCCGGCATGGCCCGGCGTGCTCTGGCCGAACGCGCGCAGCGCTGAGCGGGCCCATGAAAAAGGCGGCTACGTCATTCGACGTGCCGCCCTCGATGCTCTGGCAGGTGAGCCTCAGAAGCGCCGCGAAACCCCCAGCCGGCCCTTCCACTCAAGCGCCGTGCGCCATACGCAAACGCCCACGAAGTAAGCCGAGCAGGCCAGCCACAGGCTCAGCGGCACGGTGCCCAGCTCGGGGCGAATGATGATCAGCCACAGGCTCGTCAGCAGCCAGCCGAAGGTGACCGCAATGTTGATGGGCATGAAGCGGCGCACGCGGAAGGGGTGCAGGAACTTCATCGGGCTTACCGTCAGCACCGCCAGGCCCAGCACGGTGACCAGCGTCAGCCAGGCCGGTGGGGTGAGGATGTACAGGCACAGCGCGACGACGTTCCAGGCCGCAGGGAAGCCTACGAAATAGTTGTCGCTGCTTTTCATGTTGACGTTGCAGAAGCAGAACAGCGAAGAGATCAGGATCACCGTGGTGGTGAACAGCAGGGTGTACTGCGGCAACGGGATGTACTTGTAGATGAACAGCGCCGGAATGAAGACATAAGTGAGGAAGTCGATCACCAGGTCCAGCACGCTGCCGTCGAAGTGAGGCAGCACTTCACGCACATTCACCCGCCGGGCAAGGCTGCCGTCCACGCCGTCTACCAGCAGCGCCACACCCAGCCAGAGCAGGCAGGCCTGGGGTTTGTCTTCGAACAGGGCCAGGGTCGCCAGCAGCGCCGTGAACACGCCGGTCGCAGTGAAGGCGTGGGCGCTCCAGGCGGCGAAGGTGAGGCTGTGTCGGTTCAAGGTGGGTCTCCGGCAGGGTATTACAGTAGTGGCATATCGACCTGCCAGCGGGGGCAGGGTTCATCCGCGGCCCTGGCTATTTCACGATAGTGCAATATTCGTCGGGGCCACGGTTATTCGTCGGAGGCGATTCTAAGCCCCAAGAGCGGCTTGGGGCTACGCTGTCTGTTCAAACAGCCGTTTATCCACTCAAGGAACCCCGTCAATGGCCAAACCTTTCAAACGCCTGCTGATCACCGGCGCCGCCGGCCGCCTTGGCAGTGTATTGCGCCAGGCGCTGGCCACCCAGGCCGACACGCTGCGCCTTTCCGACATCGAAAGCCTGGGCCCACTGGCCGAACATGAAGAGGGTTGCCAGTGCGACCTGGGCGACTACGAGGCCGTGCTGCCACTGCTGGAGGGCGTGGATGCCGTAGTGCATGCCGGCGGTGTGCCGCTGGAAGACACCTTCGCCAAGCTGCTCAACGGCAACATCGTCGGCACCTACAACATCTACGAGGCGGCCCGCCGGCACGGTGTGAAGCGGGTGATCTACACCAGCTCCAACCATGCCATCGGCTTCTACGACCGCACCGAAGTGCTCGATGCCAGCGTGCCCCATCGCCCCGATACCCTCTATGGCCTGACCAAGTGTTTCGCCGAAGACCTGGGCCGGTATTACTGGGACAAGTTCGGCATCGAGTCGGTGAATATCCGCATTGGCTCTTCGTTCGAGCAACCGCTGGACCGGCGCATGCTGGCGACCTGGCTGTCGTTCGGCGACTTCGCCCAGCTGGTTGAGCGCGCCTTGCTGGCGCCGAGGGTGGCGCACATGATCGTCTACGGCATGTCGAACAACCGCGAAACGCTCTGGGACAATCATCAGGCGCGCTCGTTGGGTTTCGTGCCGCAGGACAGCGCCGAGGCCTACCGTGAACAGGTCGAAGCGCAGCACCCACCGCTGCGCCATGACGAGCCGGCGGCGCGCTTTCATGGCGGCAATTTTGCAGGTGCCGGGCACTTCGAGGATTGACTGTCAGCCTGGAGAGGGCAGGGCTGCCTGCAAGCGCGGTGCGGCCCAGTCCACAAATGCCTTGACCCGAGGCGCCAGCCCCAGCCCGTGTGGGTACACCAATTGCACTGGCAGGTCCTGCGGCTCGAATGCTTCCAGTACCCGCACCAGTTCACCAGTGGCCAGCGCCTCGGCGGCCTGATAATGCAACAGCCTCGCCACGCCCAACCCTTGCACGCATGCAAGCCGAACGGCGCGAATCTGGTTGCACCACAGCCGCGCCTCGACGGTTACCGCCTGGCTCTGGCCGGCCTGGCGGTAATACCACTGAGTGCCGTGGCCGGCGAAAGCGATGCAGGCATGCCGCGCCAGCTCGCTGGGGGCCACCAGGGGCGGTTGGCTGGCCAGGTAGGCCGGGCTGGCGCAGGTGAGCAAGCGTGTGGTGCCGAGGGCGCGGGCGACCAGGCCTGAATCCGGCAATTGGCCGATGCGCAGTGCCAGGTCCAGGCGCTCGTCGATCATCGGCACGATCTGGTCGTTCAGGATCAATTCCGCGCGCGCCTGCGGGTGTTCGGCGAGGAAGCCGTTCACCAGCGGCGCCAGGTAAAGCTGGCCGAACTCCACTGGGGCCGTGATGCGCAGCACACCGCGCACCTGGCCGTCGCGCCCCTCCAGTTCACGCTCCATGGCGTCGCACTCGGCCAGCATGCGTTGGCTGAAGGCAAGGTAACGCTGGCCTTCATCGGTCAGTGCCATGCGCCGGGTGCTGCGGTTGAGCAGGCGCACGCCCAGCTGGCGTTCCAGCGCCGCCAAAGAACGCACCAAGGACGCCACCGACTGCCCGCCGGCTTCGGCAGCGGCGCTGAGGCTGCCGTGCTCGACGATACGAACGAAGTGCGCCATTGCCTTGAGTTTGTCCATGCTCGCCTGGGGATCTGTGCCAAAAGTGCACAAGTATTGCCAGGTTCGGCCCATAGGTGAAGCCGCAACTGCGCGGCACACTGGGCGCCTCTTTCATGAAGGAGCCTACTCATGGCCCACACTTCGAATCCTGCCCGTTTGCTGGCCTACGACCATGTTGGCATTCGTGTCAGCGACAAGCGCCGCGCTGTAGCGTTCTACGAGGCCTTGGGCTTCACTGAAACCGCCAGCTTCCCGGTGCATGAGGCCAACGAGATGACCAGCGCCGACGGTGTGCGCATCAATCTGATCTTCAACGGGACTCGCTTGCCTCACGCTCACAACCCGTTGCTGGATGCGCCGGTCAAACTGCCGGGCATCACTCACCCGGCATTCGTGATCGACGACTTGCAAGCGCTGATCGCCTGGCTCGGCGAGCGGGGCATCGCCATCACCGAAGGCCCGCACCCCATCGGCCCGCGGCGGGTGGCGCTGTTCATCCGCGACCCCGATGGCAACGTACTGGAATTCAATCAACTCACAGAAGGGCACGCCCAATGAAACTCTACGACGCCACGCTTTCGGGCAACTGCTACAAGGTCCGCCTGTTCGCTGCCCTGGCCGGCATCGAGCTGGAACTGGCCCCGGTCGACCTGCCTTCCGGCGCTCACAAGCAGCCTGAGTTTCTGGCGCTCAACCCGCTCGGCCAGGTGCCAGTGCTGGCCGACGGCGAAACGGTAGTGCGTGATGCCCAGGCGATTCTGGTGTATCTGGCCGGGTTGTACGGTGGGTTGGCCTGGTGGCCGAGCCACCCGCAGGGCCAGGCCGACGTCATGCAGTGGCTGTCGTTCGCCAGCAATGAGGTGCAGCACGGGCTATGTGCGGCGCGCCTGGTGGACAAATTCGGTGTGGTGCTCGACAAACCCGCTGCGCTGGCCAAGGCCGCCTCGGCCCTGGAAGTGCTGGATCGGCACCTCGCCGAGCATCTCTGGCTGGCCATGGGCCGGCCAACCATCGCCGATTGCGCGGTGTACCCCTACGTGGTGTTGGCACCGGAGGGCGGGGTGGCGCTGGAGGGCTACAGGCATGTGCTGGAATGGGTGGAACGGGTCAAGGCCTTGCCGGGCTACCTCGCACAGCCCTGACCCCCTGGCGAACCGGCACGCACCCTTGGGGCGCGTGCTGGGGCGATCAGGCGAAAACGAAATACTTGCGGACCGTCTCGACCACTTCCCAGGTGCCTTTCATGCCCGGCTCGATCACGAATACATCGCCGGCCTTCAGGTGCATGGGCTGTTCGCCTTCCGGGGTGATGATGCAGTAGCCATCCAGGAAGTGGCAGAACTCCCATTTGTCGTAGTTGACCTCGAACTTGCCAGGCGTGCAGATCCAGGTGCCCATGATCTTGCTGCCGTCCTTGGAGAGGTAGGCATTGAGGTTGACGGTATGGGGGTCGCCGCCGATGCGCTTCCATTTGGTGGCGTCGACCACCGGGGTAGGGCAGGTGTTGCGCAGCACGGTGATGAAGTCGGACATGTTCGCTCCTCAAGGTGGGCCAAAGCCTTGCACCTTCAGGGGGCTGGCGCGTGGGGCAAGCGTCCAGCGGCGACTCGCACATGCTCGGCAGCGGCGCGGCCCGCCAGTACCGCTCAGGCCGGCTTGCGCATGTCCACGTGGGGGATGCCGTCTTCCAGATAGGTGTCGCCCTCGGCGACGAAGCCATAGCGCGCGTAGTAGCCGGTGAGGTGTGCCTGTGCCGAGAGGTAGAGGCCGCAGCTCGGCCAGCGCTGCTCCGCCTGTTCGAGCGCCTGGGCCATCAATTGGTGCCCAGGCCCCGGCCCCGCCCGGCGGGCGCGGTGATGACCCGGCCGATGGCGACTTCGCCCTGTTCGCGGGGCAGCAGGCGCAGGTAGGCGAGCATTTGCCCGCCTTCCTCACCCAGCAGGTGGTGGGTGTCACCGGCCAGGTCCTGGCCGTCGATGTCCAGGTAGGCGCATTGCTGCTCCACGATGAACACCTCGCAGCGCAGCTTCAGCAGGCTATGCAGCTGGGTTTTATCGAGCGCGCTGTGGTGCAGGCAGGTCCATGTCAGTGCCACGTTGGCTTCTCCGGCGATCAGGGTCGGGGATGATCGCACGGCCCGCCGCAGTGAGCGACAAGGCTTTTGTTTCAGGCGCCCAGGCGATCGAGATGATCGCACCCAGCAGCAGAATGGCCGCCAGCATGCCCATGGTCGGCATCAGCCCCAGCCCTGCCACGCTGATCGGCAGCAAAAAGGTGCTCAACCCCGAGCTCAGGCGGCTGCAGGCCGTGGCCAGGCCAATGCCGCTGGCACGCAGTTCGGTGGGGAAGCTCTCCGCCGGGTACACGCCCACCAGATTGCTCACCGCCGACAGCACCAGCGTGAACAGCCCGAACAGCCCCACCATCAACCAGGCAAGGTTCCCCGGCATGATCGTCAGCAGGAACAGCGACGCGGCAAGGATCAGGAACGAGTTGATCAAGAAGCCCCGGCGGCTGAACTTGATGGTGCAGCCAATGCCGATCAGTGCGCCGATCACCAGCAGAGCATTGAGCAGGATCTCGGTGCCCAGGCCCTCGGAGAGGTTCATGGTCTTGAGGATTACCGGCAGGAACGTGTAGATCGCAAAATACGGCATCACGATGCACACGAAGAACAGGCAGTTGAAGACCGTGCGAGTCAGGTACTCGCGGCTGAACAGCTGGCCGAAACCGGCATGCTCCGGCTCGCCGATCTCGTCGTCCAGCTCCACGTGCGGGCCCAGGTGCTTGTGCACGATGGCGCGCGCCTCCTCGATACGGCCGTGATGAACCAGCCAACGCGGTGACTCCGGCGTGCCGATCCGAAACACCAGCACCAGAAATGCCGGCACTGCCGAAGAGGCGAGCATCCAGCGCCAGGCGTCCGGCCCCCAACTGAGCATCAAGGTGCCCACGACGGTGGCCGCCACGTAGCCGAAGGTCCAGATCACGCTGAACGAGCCCAGCAACGTACCGCGATGGCGCTTGGGTGAGAACTCGGCGAGCATCGCGTGGCCGACGCAGAAATCCCGCCCAGGGCGATGCCCAGTAAAAGCCGGCAGATGAACAACTGCATGGGTGTGTCGGCGAAAAATTGCAGTGCCGAGGCCAGGGTGATGAGCGCGAAGCTTACGACGAAGATTTTCTGGCGGCCCATGCGGTCGGAGAGCCAGCCGAAGAACAGGCTGCCGGCGAACAGCCCGAACAGCGCTGAGGCTGCGACCAGGCCTTGCCAGGCGGGGGAGAGGTCCATTTGCGGGGTGATGAGGGTGAGTGCGATGCCGACCAGGCCGAGGATGTAGCCGTCTGTGAAGTGGGCGCCGAACGTAAGTGCGGCGATCTTGATGTGGAATCGGCCCACCGGTAAATCATCGATCTTGAGGGTTTGCCCCGCCATGCGAGTCTCCTGTTTTCTTGTTGTTATGCCTCAAGGCGTGGGCGGCACGCGTAATGCCCACAAGGCGTCCAAGGGTATGCAGGGGATGATCCCCCGCTCTGGCTCGGGCCTTCGGCCTGCACACGACGCGTTGGTGTCCGTGAGCGCCGTCTGCGCTTGAACAGGCTCGCAGGATGATTGGCTGCGAGCGCCTGGGGTGATGCCATTATTTTGCCTACTTGGAAGGCTTGCCCTGGGCCTGCTAGGGTGCGGCCCTCGTGAAGCAAGGAGAGGCACCTGTCATGTCAGGAAACAAGGAAGGCTCGCAACGGCGGATGACGCCGGGCGAAATCACCATGGCCCGAACAGTGTTCGGCCAGGTACTGCACTACAACAAGGTGTGGGTACACTGCGGCAGCTACCTGCCGTTCGGCCTGCAGGACAAGAACACCGGCATGACGCCCAACGGCGAGCTGTATTTCCGCGAAGAAACCTACCTGGCGGACTTCAGCGCGTCCCACCTCTACAACCAGCACTTCTTCATTCACGAGCTCACTCACGCCTGGCAGCACCAGCAGGGCATGTGGGTACGCACGCGTGGCCTGTTCAGTTGGGCCGCCAACTACCGCTACAACTTTGGCCAAGGCAAAGTGCTGCGCCAGTACAGCATGGAGCAGCAGGCCTCGATCGTGTCGGACTGGTTCCTGCTGGAAAAGGCCGGGTTCGCGACCTGGGCCAGTGAGATCGGCAATGTCGTCAATTATCAGGGCGCGGCGGAAGAGGCGTCGATCCGCAGCGAATTCGCCTCGGTGCTGGCAGAGTTCATGGCCTCGAGGAGTGCCGCTTGATGAAGAAATCGATTCTGCTGGCGGCGGTTGTGTTGGCCAGCGGCTGCCATGGGGGTGCCCACGCGCCGCAGGCTCACCGTGCCGCCGTCAGTGCTCAGGGCGGCCAGCTGTGCATTGCCCTGCCAGAGACGCGGCCCGGTGAATACCTGCGCTCGCTGAACGTGGAGGACGTGACCGGCGCCGTGCAACGACAAGTGCTGAGTTACCCTGGCAACCGAACCAGTACCAGCCCGCCGTGGCGGGACAGTGCGTACCCTTGCTGGGCTTTGCCTTCGCAGCAGGGCACCGTTACAACCTGGCAGTGACGGTGGCGGTGCCCGATGTTCATGCCGGCAACGGTGTTGACCGTGGGCGCTTCTTCAGTGCCTCGTTCCACGCTGCAGGGCAAACCCGGTGCCTGGCAGGTGGAAGCCCAGGGCCGCTGATCACGGCCATGTGCGTCACCCCTTGATGAACGCGGCCTCCAGCAGTTGCCGCGTGTAATCGGCCTGGGGTGCCTCGAAGATCTGCTGCGCTGGCCCTTGCTCCACCACCTTGCCGTGGTGCACCACCATCAACTGGTGGCTGAGCGCCTTGACCACCGCCAGGTCATGGCTGATGAACAGATAGGTCAGGTTGTGCTTCACCTGCAGGCTGCGCAGCAGTTCGACCACCTGGCGTTGTACGGTGCGGTCCAGCGCCGAGGTCGGCTCGTCGAGCAGGATCAGTTCGGGCTTGAGCACCAGGGCGCGGGCAATAGCGATGCGCTGGCGCTGGCCTCCGGAAAACTCGTGCGGGTAGCGGTGGCGAGTGGCCGGGTCCAGGCCCACTTCCTTCAACACCTCGATGATCGCCTGCTCCTGCTCTTCGGTGCTGCCGATGCCATGGATGCGCAGCCCTTCGCCGACGATCTGGCCCACGCTCATGCGCGGGCTGAGGCTGCCGAAGGGGTCCTGGAACACCACCTGCATCTGCCTGCGCAGCGGCCGCACTTGCGCAGGGTTCATTCCTTGCAGCGCTGCGCCGTTGAGCACGATGCTCCCTTCACTGCCCAGCAGCCGCAACAGAGCCAGGCCCAAGGTCGACTTGCCCGAACCACTTTCGCCAACAATGCCCAGCGTCTGCCCGCGCGGCAGGTCGAAGCTGATTCCATCGACCGCCTTGACGTGGTCGACGGTGCGGCGCAACAGGCCCTTGCGAATCGGGAACCACACTTTGAGGCCTTGCACCGCCAGCATCGTCGGCCCGGGCGGGTTCGCTGCCGGCGCGCCGCTGGGCTCGGCGCCGGAGCAGCTCGCGGGTGTAAGGGTGCTGCGGGGCGCTGAACAGTGCCTGGCAATCGCCTTGTTCGACAATGCTCCCGCGCTGCATCACGCACACCCGCTGCGCGACGCGCCGCACCAGGTTCAGGTCGTGGGTAATCAGCAGCAGCGCCATGCCCAGGCGCGCCTGCAGGGATTTGAGCAGCTCCAGGATCTTGAGCTGCACCGTCACATCCAGCGCTGTAGTGGGCTCGTCGGCGATCAGCAACTCCGGCTCGCAGGCCAGCGCCATGGCGATCATCACGCGCTGGCGCTGGCCACCGGAGAGCTCGTGGGGCAGGGCGCGCAGGCGTTTCTCCGGCTGGGGAATGCCCACCAGCTCCAGCAGCTCCAGCGTGCGCACCCGCGCCGCCTTGCCGCTCAGGCCCTTGTGCAGACCCAGCACCTCGCCGATCTGTTTCTCGACGTTGTGCAGCGGGTTGAGCGAGGTCATCGGCTCCTGGAAGATCATCGCAATGCGGTTGCCGCGAATCTTGCGCAAGGGGCGTTCACCCAGTGCCAGCAGGTTCTGCCCGGCATAAGTGATGCTGCCAGTGGGGTGGCTGGCCTGAGGATAGGGCAACAAACGCAGGATCGAATGCGCCGTCACCGACTTGCCCGAGCCGCTTTCGCCCACCAGCGCGAGGGTTTCGCCACGGCGGATCTGCAGGCTCACGCCTTGCACGGCCAGCGAACGCTGCTGGCCGTTGTCGAACGCCACCGACAGGTCGTGAATGTCGATCAGGGTGTCGTTCATGTCATTTCCTTGGGTCGAAGGCGTCGCGCGCCGATTCGCCGATGAACACCAGCAGGCTCAGCATCAGCGCCAGCACGCTGAAGGCGGTGATGCCCAGCCAGGGCGCCTGCAGGTTCGACTTGGCCTGGCCGACCAGCTCGCCGAGCGAGGGCGCGCCGGCGGGCAGGCCGAAGCCGAGGAAGTCCAGGGCGGTCAGGGTACCGATGGCGCCGGTGAGGATGAACGGCATGAAGGTCATGGTCGAAACCATGGCGTTGGGCAGGATGTGATGGAACATGATCGGCCCGTCGCGCATCCCCAGCGCCCGCGCAGCGCGCACGTATTCCAGGTTGCGCCCGCGCAGGAATTCGGCCCGCACCACGTCGACCAGGCTCATCCAGGAAAACAGCAGCATGATGCCCAGCAGCCACCAGAAGTTGGGCTGCACGAAGCTGGCCAGGATGATCAGCAGGTACAGCACCGGCAGGCCCGACCAGATCTCCAGAAAGCGCTGGCCGGCAAGGTCGACCCAGCCGCCATAAAAGCCCTGCAATGCACCGGCGATCACCCCGACGATGGAGCTGGCGATGGTCAGCACCAGGGCAAAGAGCACCGAGATGCGAAAGCCGTAGATCACTCGCGCCAGCACATCGCGGCCCTGGTCATCGGTGCCCAGCCAGTTCTGCGCCGACGGTGGCGCCGGGGCTGGTACGCGCAGGTCGTAGTTGATGCTCTGGTAGCCGAACGGTATCGGCGCCCAGATCACCGTGGCATCGTGGCTGGCCAGCAGCTCGCGCATGTACGGGCTTTTGTAGTTCGGCTCCAGCGGGAACTCGCCGCCGAAGTCGGTCTCCGGGTAACGCTCGAAGGCGGGGAAGAACCAGTGGTTGTCGTAGTGCACCAGCAAGGGTTTGTCGTTGGCCAGCAGCTCCGCGCCCAGGCTGATCACGAACAGCGCGCTGAACAGCCACAGCGACCACCAGCCGCGCTTGTTGGCCTTGAAGCGCTCCAGGCGCCGGCGGTTGAGGGGATAGCGTCATCAGTGTTTCCTGCTCTCGAAATCGATGCGCGGGTCGACCAGGGTGTAGGTCAGGTCGCCGATGAGTTTCACCAACAGGCCCACCAGGGTGAAGATGAACAGAGTGCCGAACACCACCGGGTAGTCACGGTTGATCGCCGCTTCGAAGCTCATCAGGCCCAGGCCATCTAGGGAAAAGATCACTTCCACCAGCAACGAGCCGGTGAAGAAGATGCCGATGAAGGCCGCCGGGAAGCCGGCGACCACCAGCAACATCGCATTGCGAAACACATGCCCGTACAGCACCCGCCGCGGGCTCAGGCCCTTGGCCTTGGCAGTGGTCACGTATTGCTTGCCGATCTCGTCCAGGAAGCTGTTCTTGGTGAGGAGCGTGAGGGTGGCGAAGTTGCCGATCACCAGCGCAGTGACCGGCAGTGCGAGGTGCCAGAAATACGTCGCCCACTTTTCCGGCCAGGCTCAGCTCGTCGAAGTTGTTGGAGGTGAGCCCGCGCAGCGGGAACCAGTCCAGATAACTACCGCCGGCGAACAGCACGATCAGCAGAATGGCGAACAGGAACGCCGGCACCGCGTAGCCGATGACGATCGCCGAGCTGGTCCACACGTCAAAGGCGCTGCCGTGGCGCATGGCCTTGGCGATGCCCAGCGGTATGGAAACCAGGTACATGATCAGCGTGCTCCACAGCCCCAGGCTGATCGACACCGGCATTTTTTCGAGAATCAGCCCGGTGACGCTGGCATTGCGAAAGAAGCTCTCGCCGAAGTCGAAACGGGCGTAGTTCTTGACCATGATCCACAGCCGTTCAGGTGCGGACTTGTCGAAGCCGTACTGGCGCTCGATCTCTTTGATCAGTTCGGGGTCAAGGCCTTGGGCACCGCGGTAGCTGGAGCCGGCGGTGGAGACCTCCGAGCCGCCGCCACCGATGCGCGCGGTGGCGCCTTCGAAGCCTTCGAGCTTGGCGATCATCTGTTCAACAGGCCCGCCGGGGGCAGCCTGCACGATGATGAAGTTGATCACCAGAATGCCGAACAGCGTGGGGATGATCAGCAGCAGCCGGCGCAGGATGTAGGCGAGCATCTAGGGGGCCTCCTTCTCGGCGGGCAGCGGCTGCTGTTCAGGCTCGGCGGCGCCCGGGCGGATCCACCAGGTCATCAGGCCGATGTCGTTGCTGGGCATCACCTTGGGGTGCTGCAGCTTGTTCCAGTAAGCCACGCGCCAATCGGTCACGGTCCAGTTGGGCACCACGATGTAGTTCCACAGCAATACACGGTCCAGCGCGTGGGCGTAGGTCACCAGGTTCTGCCGGGAGCCTGCGTTGATCAGGCCGTCGACCAGGGTGTCCACGGCCGGGTCTTTCAGGCCCATGGTATTGAAGGTGCCGGGGCGGTCGGCCGCTTCGCTGGTCCAGAACCCGCGTTGCTCGTTGCCGGGCGAGGACGACTGCGGCAGCGTGACGACGGTCATGTCGAAGTCCCGCGAGCGGCGGCGGTTGACGTATTGCGCGGGGTCCACACGGCGGATCACCAGGTCGATGCCCAGGTCCTTGAGGTTGCGCTTGAACGGTAGCAGGATGCGCTCGAACTCGGGCTGGGCCAGCAGGAATTCGATGGTCACCGGCTTGCCGCTGGCATCGGTCATGCGGTCGTCGACGACCTTCCAGCCGGCGCTTTGCAGCAACTGATAGGCCTGGCGTTGCTGGTCGCGGATAACCCCGCTGCCATCGCTGACCGGGTTCTTGTAGGGTTGTGTGAACACCCGCTCGGGGATCTTGCCGCGCAGCGGCTCCAGCAGCTTGAGTTCGTCGGCACTGGGCAGGCCGGTGGCAGCCAGCTCCGAGTTGCTGAAGAAACTGCCCGTGCGCTGGTAGGCGCCATTGAACAGCTGGCGGTTGGTCCACTCGAAGTCGAACATCAGGTTCAGTGCTTCGCGCACCCGAACATCCTGAAAAAGCGGCCGGCGCAGGTTGAAGGCAAAGCCTTGCATGCCGCCGGGGGAGCCGTTGGGGATGTTGTCCTTGATCAGCTTGCCTTGCTGCACTGCCGGTACGTCATAGGCGGTGGCCCAGTTCTTCGCACTGATTTCCTGGCGCCAGTCGATGGCCCCGGCCTTGAGCGCTTCCAGCTCCACGCCGCTGTCGCGATACACATCTGCGGTGATGGCGTCGAAGTTATACATGCCGCGGGTGACCGGCAGGTCCTTGGCCCAGTAGTCCTTCACCCGCTCCAGGCGCAACGAACGGCCGGGCTGTACATTGGCTACCTGATACGGGCCGCTGCCCAGCGGAATCTCCAGCCCACCCTTGGCGAAATCGCGGCTGGCCCAGAAGTGCTTGGGCAGCACCGGCAGTTGCCCGACGATCAGTGGCAACTCGCGGTTGCTGCCGGTCTTGAAATGGAAGATCACCTGCAGCGGGTTTTCGACCTGCACGTCTTTGACGTCGGCCCAGTAGTTGCGCCAGAACGGCGAGCCCTTCTGCATGAGTGTTTCGAAGGTGAAGGCAACGTCTTCGGCGCGCAGCGGGTGGCCGTCGTGGAAGCGCGCCTGCGGGCGCAGGTAAAAGCGCACCCAGGTGTTGTCCGGGGCTTTTTCGGCACGCTCGGCGATCAGGCCGTATTCGGTCAGCGGCTCATCGAGGCTTGAGTACATCAGGGTGTCGTAGACGTACATCACTTCGGCCGAGGGCACGCCTTTGTCCAACCAGGGGTTGAGGCTGTCGAAGCCTCCCACGTCGGCCAGGTGCAGGGTGCCGCCTTTGGGTGCATCAGGGTTCACGTAGTCGAAGTGCTGGAAGTTGGCCGGGTACTTGGCGGGCTCGTCGTACAGGGTCATGGCGTACTGCCCTGCGGCCTGGGCCGTGCCGGCGCAAGCCGCCAGCCAGAGGGTGCAGCCCTGCAGGAGCAGGGCACGCGCTGAAATCATGGGGTGTTCTCCGAGGCTTTGAGCCACCAGCTGTTGAGCCCCAGTGTGTAGGGGGGCGTTGCCAGGAAGGCGAAGCGGTTGCGGTAGGCCAGGCGGTGGTAGTCGATATACCAGTTGGGAATCATGTAGTGCTGCCACAGCAGGGTGCGGTCCAGGGCGCGAGCGGCGGCCACTTGTTGATCGCGGGTGTGGGCGCCGAGCAGGGCATCGAGTAGCTGATCCACTGCGGGATCGTGGATACCGGCGTAATTCTTGCCGCCCTTGACCGCCACCTGGCTTGAGTGAAAGTACTGCCACTGCTCCAGGCCCGGGCTGAGGGTCTGGTTCAGGGTCATCAGGATCATGTCGAAATCGTACTGGTCGAGGCGCTGTTTGTACTGAGCGCGGTCGACGGTGCGCAGGCTAGCCTGCACGCCGATTCGATTCAGGTTTTCCACATACGGCAGCAGAATGCGCTCCAGGCTCGGGTTCACCAACAGGATCTCAAGGTGCAGCGGCCGGCCTTGTGCATCGACCAGCTGATCGCCGCGGTAGCGCCAGCCGGCGCCCGCCAATAGACCGAGTGCGCGGCGCAGGGTTTCCCGCGGTACGCCGTTGCCGTCGGTGCGCGGCACGCTGAAGGGCTCGGTGAACAGACGCGCCGGCAGCCGCTCGCGCAGTGCCGAAAGCAGCAGCCATTCCTGGCCGCTGGGCAGGCCGGTGGCGGCGAACTCGCTGTTGGGGTACCAGGTGGTGGAGCGGCGGTAGGCACCGCTGAACAAGGCGCGGTTGGCCCACTCGAAATCGAACAGCATGCCCAGTGCTTCGCGGGTTTGCGCATCGCTGTAGGCGGCACGGCGAGTGTTGAAGAACAGGCCTTGAGTCTGGCTGGGAATCTGGTGCGGGATTTGTGCCTTGATCACATCGCCACGGCGTACCGCCGGGTAGTCATAGCCGCTGAGCCAGTTCTTGGCCTGGCTTTCGATGTACAGGTCGAACTCCCCGGCCTTGAAGGCTTCGAAGGCAACCTCTTTGTCCCTGTAGAACTCTACCTCGACCCGGTCGAAGTTATATTTGCCCCGGTTGGCGGGCAAGTCCTTGCCCCACCAGTTGCGCACGCGCTGGAACACCAGCCGCCGCCCTGGCACCACTTCAGTGATGCGGTAAGGCCCGCTGGTCACCGGTGCAGAGAAGGTGGTGGCCTGGAAGTCCCGCCCCTTCCAGTAGTGCCGGGGCAGTACCGGCATCTCGCCCAGGCGCAGGATCAGCAGGGGGTTGCCTGCGCGGCGCAGCACGAAGCGGATGCGATGGCGGCCGAGCACGTCCACCCGTTCCACCTCCTGGAGGGCCGTGCGGTAAAGCGGGTGGCCCTGCGTGAGCAGGGTGCGATAGGAGAACGCCACGTCTGCCGAGGTGATCGGCACGCCATCGTTGAAGCGCGCCTCGGGGCGCAGGTTGAACACCACCCAGCTGCGGTCGTCGGCGTACTCGACAGAAGCGGCGATCAGGCCGTAGCTGGAGGTTTCCTCATCGCCGGAAGGGTCGTAGGGGCCGGTGCCGACCATCAGCGGCTCGTTCAGCTCGCTCACGCCGTACTGCAGGAAGTTGGCCGTGGCGGTGGGGCTGGTGCCTTTGAAGGTGTAAGGGTTGAGCGTGTCGAAGGTGCCCAGGGCCATCAGGCGCAGCGTGCCGCCCTTGGGCGCTGCGGGATTGACCCAGTCGAAGTGGTTGAAACTGGCCGGATACTTGAGCGTGCCGAACTGTGCATAGCCATGGCTGACGGTAAGCTCGGCGTGAGCACCGCTGCAACAGGCAAGGCCAAGGGTGAGGAGAAAGGGCAGGCGCATCGAGGTGAAAGGGCGTCCGGGCAGTTGTACGACAAAACTGCCCGGTACAGTATCAGATACGCCGCAACTGAGCGATTTGACGAGATTTCAAAGTGTTCGGCTCGCTCAGCGATCCAGGTAGACGGTGAGCGTTTGCCCTGGCTTGAGCGCCTTGCTGGCGTCGGGGTTCCAACGTTTGAGGTGCTGGGTTTCGACATTGAAGCGCTTGGCGACCTGGTAAAGGGAATCGCCCTTGCGAACACGGTATTGGGTGGTGCGCTGTTTGGCCGGCTTGTTGGCCGCCAGCTTGCGCCCGCCGGTGGGGCGGTTGTCGCGCATGACCAGCGTTTGCCCGACCTTGAGCGTGTGGCCGGAAATCTTGTTCCAGCGCTGCAGGTCACGTACCGACACCTTGTTGGCGCGTGCGATCGAACCCAGGTTGTCGCCGCGGCGCACGGTGTAGGACGTGGCCCGGGCAGGTGCCGCGGTAGCGATGCGCTCGACGGCCGGGCGCATGGGGCGCAGGGCAACGAGCTGCCGGGGGTCGGCCAAAGTGGCCTTGACCAGCTGCGCTTTGGCCGTGGGCACCAGCAGGTGCAACGGGCGGTTGAGTGTTTCGCGTTTCTTCAGTGCGGGGTTGAGCTGGTACAGCTCGTCCTCGTCGATGTTGGCCATGGCTGCAACCCGCGACAGGTCGAGGCGCTGGTCGACATCGACCACCTGGAAGTACGGCTCGTTGGTAATCGGCTCCAGCTCCATCCCGTAGGCGGCTGGCGAGGACACCACTTCCGACAGCGCCAGCAACTTGGGCACGTAGTCCATGGTTTCCTGTGGCAACGAGAGGTTCCAGTAGTCGGTGGGCAAGCCCAACCGCTGGTTGCGCTCGATGGCCCGGCTCACCGTGCCTTCGCCTGCGTTGTAGGCGGCCAGTGCCAGCAGCCAGTCGCCGCCGAACATGTCGTGCAGTTTGGTCAGGTAGTCCAGCGCAGCGGTGGTGGAGGCAGTGACATCACGGCGACCATCGTAGAGGTTGGTTTGCCGCAGGTTGAAGTAGCGCCCGGTGGAGGGAATGAACTGCCACAGCCCGACGGCCTGCGCCCGGGACAGTGCCATCGGGTTGTACGCGCTTTCGATCACCGGCAGCAGCGCCAGCTCCAGCGGCATGTTGCGCTCTTCGAGGCGCTCGACGATGTAATGCACGTAGAGGCTGCCACGGTCGGCCGCGCCGTTCAGGAACGAGGGATTGCTGACGAACCAGAGGCGTTGCTGCTCGACCCGCGGGTTGACGTCCAGGCCGTCCTGCAGTTGAAAGCCCAGCCGCATCCTGTCCCAGACATCGTGTGGCGGTTGCTCGCGTTGGGCGTCGAGAAAACCGGCCTTGGCTTGGCCTGATGTACCAGCTTCGGCACCGGGGTTTTCACCGGCTCGCTAGGCAGCTGCGCGCTGCTCTGGCAACCAACCAGCACCATGGAACACGCCACGGCAATCGCTTGGGCCAGGCGTGTCAGCGTGTTGGCAGGAACAGTGATTTTCGAGGCAGGCGACATTGGGAAGTTGGGGTTTCCGGGTTCAAAAGTGCGGCGATTCTAGAAAGCGCACCCCGGTGGGTCAACCTCTCATGACCTGCGGGCATAACCCGCCCGCGCTTAGAACTGATCCTTCCAAGCTCTCAACACCCTGAAAACCTCAGTTGTAGAGGTGCAGGGAGTTCCATTACGTTCGTCGGCCTTTTGTTTAACGGATGTTTCAGCAATGCGTAAGAAGGGGTTGGTCGACCGTTCGAGTGCCAGGGTCGACGGCAGGCTGCAACCGTCCCGCTCGCGCAGTGCCGCAACGTGCTCCAGCCGCTCGGTGATTGCCGCATTGCCGGGCTCCACCGCCGCAGCGAAGCGCAGATTGCTCAAGGTGTATTCATGGGCGCAGTACACCAGGGTGCCATCGGGCATGGCTGCGGTTTTCGACAGGGACTGGTGCATCATCGCCGGCGTTCCCTCGAAAAGGCGGCCACAACCGGCCGCGAAAAGCGTATCGCCGCTGAACAGCAACGGTGCCTCATGGCCGGCGCAGTAATACATGATGTGCCCCAGGGTATGGCCGGGCACGTGCAGTACTTCGAAATCAAGCCCCAGCGCGCTGGCCCGGCTGCCTTGTGCAACCGCCACGTCGCGGCCGGGTATGGTTTCATCGGCAGGGCCGGTGACCCGCGCGCCGGTCAGCGTCTTGAGGGCCAGGACGCCGCCGACGTGATCGTGGTGGTGGTGGGTGATCAGGATGTCGGCCAGCACCCAGCCCGGGTTCGCCTCCAGCCATGCCTGAACCGGTGCGGCATCGCCCGGGTCGACCACCGCACACTGGTATGTGGCGGTATCCTGTAACAGCCAGATGTAATTATCGTTGAACGCGCGCAGGGGCTGGATCTGTATCATGTGGGCTTCCGCCAATCTTCGGTATGGCGACCATCTTATGCCCGTAACGGCCCCCTGGGGAGAATGCGATGCTCGAACGTCCCTTCGCGCAAGCCGATGCGCAGTGGCTGGAACTGATCGGTGAGGCCCGCGACTGGTTCGCCAGCCCATTGGGGCAGCTGCTGCTGAGCCAGGAACACACCGCGCTCACTGAAGAACTGCGCAAGTTCTTCGGTGGTTATCTGGTGCACTACGGCCCCCAGGCCGATGCGCCCGGTCGCCGAGCAGGTACAGCGTACGGTGCGCCTGGGTGCGCCGCTGCCGGGTGTGGAGATCGCCTGTGAAGAGCAGGCATGGCCGGTGGGCGAACACGCAGCCGACCTGGTGGTGCTGCAGCACGGGCTCGATTTCAGCGTTTCGCCCCATGGCCTGCTGCGCGAAGCGGCACGCGCGGTGCGCCCCGGCGGCCACCTGGTGGTGGTGGGAGTCAACCCCTGGAGCGCGTGGGGCGCGCGCCATGTATTCGCCCGCGACGCTCTGGGCAAGGCGCGTTGCTTCTCGGCGTCGAGGGTCACGGACTGGCTGGCGTTGCTGGGCTTTGCGCTGGAGAAAAACGCTTCGGCTGCTATTGTCCGCCGCTTGCCTCGGCCCGCTGGCAGGCCCGCATGGCCGGCTGGGAGCGTGCGGCAAGTGGCTGGCAGGGCATGGGCGGCGGCTTCTATATACTGGTCGCGCGCAAGCTGGTGGTAGGGCTGCGCCCCCTGCGCCCGCAACGCCGCGAGCCGATGGGCAAGTTGCTGCCGATGCCGCTGGCCAAGGTCAACCGTAATGTGGCCAGGATGGATGAAAGCCTCAAGGGCGGAGCTAAATGAGCGATACAGTCGAGATCTACACCGATGGCGCCTGCAAGGGCAACCCTGGCCCCGGCGGCTGGGGTGCGCTGATGGTGTTCAAGGGTGTGGAAAAAGAACTCTGGGGCGGCGAAGGCGCCACCACGAACAATCGCATGGAACTCACGGCCGCTATACGCGCGCTCGAAGCGCTCAAGCGCACCTGCCAGGTCACACTGGTCACGGATTCCGAATACGTGATGAAAGGCATCCGCGAGTGGATGCCCAACTGGAAAAAGCGCAATTGGCAAACTGCAGCCAAGCAGCCGGTCAAAGATGCCGACCTCTGGCAACAGCTCGATGAGCAGGTCAATCGGCACCAGGTCACCTGGCAGTGGGTGCGCGGGCATAACGGGCACCCTGGCAACGAGCGCGCCGATGCGCTTGCCAATCGCGGGGTGGATGAGGTGCGCAAGGCCAAGGCGGGTTAAGCCTCGGCCAGGAACACCTTGAATGCCTGCCACAGCGGGCTGCGATACCGCTCAGGGTGCCATACCAGGGTGAATGCCCTGCGCAGGTCCAGGGGTGCGTGCAGGGCCATCAATTCGCCGCGCCGGACCTCCGCTTCCGCCGCCAGGCGCGACATGCACGCCAGGCCGTAACCGGCTTTCACCGCTTCCTTTATCGCTTCCGGCTGGCTCAGCTCCATGCGCACGTTCAGCCGCACCCCGGAGCCCAGTGCGTTCTCCAGTACCGCGCGGGTCCCCGAGCCGGCTTCGCGCAGGATCCATGGCTCACTCGCAAGCGCCGCTTCGTCGATAGCACCTGCGCCAGCCAAACGATTGCCAGGGGCGCGAACAACCACCAATTCGTCTTCGCGCCAGTGCTCGGCGATCAGCCGGGGTTCGTGGGTACGGCCTTCCAGCAAACCGAGGTCGGCTTCCAGCTTCGGTACGTCACGCACTACATCTTCGCTGTTACGCAGCCGCAGCTGAATGTCCACCTGCGGGTGGAACTCGCTGAATCGCCCTATCAGGCCGGGCATCAACCAGGTGCCAACAGTAGCGCTGGCGCTGATTACCAGGCTGCCGTGCAAGCTGCCGTCCGGTTCGCGTGCCTGATCCACAAAGCGTTGCAGGCCATCGAGCAGTTGCTCGGCCTGGGGCAGTAAACGCCGGCCAGCTTCGTTGAGCAGCAGCCGCTTGCCGCTGCGCTCGAACAGTGCCACGCCCAGGTGCCGCTCAAGCTCGGTGAGGGACTGGCTGGTGGCGGATTGGGAGAGGTTCAGCTGTCGGGCGGCCTGGCCGATGCCGCCCAGGCGCGCAACATGAACATAAACCTGCAACTGGCGAAAACTCACCCAGGCAGCATGGCCGCCAATCAGTTCCAGGTATCGAGCAGGATCTGGTCGAGCACCTGCCGTGCGCCCCAGGGGCGTGGGTCGTTGACCACTGCCACGACAGCGTAGGTATGGCCTTCCTGGTCACGGGTGTAGCCGGCGATGGCGCGGACAGTGTTCAGGGTGCCAGTCTCGATATGGCCTTCCCCTACCAGCGCAGTGCGCTTGAGGCGCTTGCGCATGGTGCCATCCATGCCTACCAACGGCAGCGAACTCATGTATTCAGCGGCGTACGGGCTGCGCCAGCCAGCCTGCAGCAGGGCGGCCATCTCGCGAGCGCTGACCCGCTCGGCGCGCGATAGCCCGGAGCCGTTCTCCATCACCAGGTGCGGCGAAACCAGACCTTTACGCGCGAGCCACTGGCGTACCACCCGTTGGGCTGCCTTACCGTCGTCTGCATCGGCGTCAGTGCGGAACTGCGCGCCGATGCTCAGGAACAGCTGCTGGGCCATGGTGTTGTTGCTGTACTTGTTGATGTCGCGAATGACCTCGGCAAGGTCCGGCGAGAACGCCCGCGCCAGCAGCTTGGCGTTGGCCGGCACGGGAGCCTGGCGATCGCGGCCCTGGATGCTGCCGCCCAGTTCACTCCATATCGCTCGCACTGCGCCTGCGGTGTAGGTGGGGTGGTCGAGCAGCGAAAGATAGGTTTGCGAACTGCAGCCGCTGGCCAGGCCACCGCTGACCACCACGCTGACGCTGCCGTCGGCCTGGGTCACCGGGTTGTAGCGCACGTCGCTGCCGCATTTGTCGCCCGGCAGCGCCTTGAGCTGGTTGTCGATACGAATGCTGGCGATCGGCGGTTCGGCCGATACCACCAGCCGCCCGCTGTCGTTGCGGGCGATGAACCGCAGCGCCTTCAGGTTGACCAGCAGGGAGTCGGGGCTGACCAGAAACGGCGCACTCTCATCACCGCCGTCGTCGTCGAAGGCGGGCAGGCTGGTCGGCATCTTGAAGTAACTGCGGTCCAGCACCAGGTCGCCAGTGATCTGGTGCACACCGTTGGCACGAAGGTCACGCATCAGCAGCCAGAGCTTTTCCATGTTCAGCTTGGGGTCGCCGCCGCCCTTGAGGTACAGGTTGCCGTTCAGGATGCCGCCACTGAGCGTGCCGTCGGTGTAGAACTCGGTTTTCCACTGGTACGTGGGCCCCAGCAGCTCGAGCGCGGCAAAGGTGGTGACCAGCTTCATCGTCGAAGCAGGGTTCACCGAGACATCGGCGTTGTAGAGTGTCGGCGCGCCAGGCGCATCGAGTGGCACCAGGGCCAGCGACAGTGCGTCGGCCGGGAGCTTGTTGGTCTTGAGCGCCTGATCGACCTTGGCCGAAAGGGCGCCCGGGCTTTGCGGGGCAGCCAGGGCTGGCGTCGACATCGCCAGGGGTAGCAGGAGGCTTGCGAGGAACAACGGACGCAGGTGTTTTGTCATGGATCGCAGGGCCCTTGAGGCAAGGAGTTGAACGGCGAGGGCAATAGATTATGAGCGTGCTCGGCGTAAGCCTTCAAGCCGTAGCGGCCGCCCGTTCCCTGTGACGTGTACGCTGTGCATCCGTTCAGCACGCTGTTGAATGAAAAAGGCCACCCGACGGGGTGGCCTTGAGCGAGCGATCAGGCGCTGGCGTTGATGGCGTTACCTGGGTACCAGGCATCCACCAGCGGGCTGACTTCAACCTTGCTGAGCTCATCGCGGCCCTTGAGCCAGGCTTCTACGGCGCTGCGCTGCTCTTCGCTGACCGAGCCACGCTCGCCCAGGCAGACCATGCCGAAGTCTTCGCCGCCGACGTAGTCCAGGCCGTTGGCATCGATGGCATCGGCGAGGAAGTCGTCGAGAAACGCATCGATGGCTTGCTCGGAGAGGTCTTGCTTGAACTCGACGTTCAGCTCGAAGCCCAGTTCTTGGAATTCATCCACACACAGCTTTTTGCGCAGGCGGCGGGAACGGTTGGTAGCCATGAAACGGATCCTTACAGGTAATGACGCGGCGAAGTCTATCAGCTTGGCGGCGACACTGCCTGCTTACCGGCGGCCGATCATTGCAGCGATGCCGCAGGTACAGGCCCCATCAACGTGGCCAGCGCCACCAGCTGGCTCAGTGCCGCGTGCGCTGAGGCGGCGGGTGGTTCGCCCGTATCCGGCCAGAGCAGCAGCAGATGGGCAGCTGCTTCGGGCATTGGCACATTGAGCAGATACACCCGGGGCCAGCGTTGAGCCAGCAGCAATGGCTGCAACGCGGTGAGCGCTTCAAAGCCCCAGCCGGTGACCTGGCCTGGCTGCATCCACGGCGCCGCGCTGGTCAGAGGTAGAGGCGCAAGGCCCAACGCAGCCACGGGGATCGGCTGGGCATCTACGCAGGCGGCCACTGGCAGCAGGCAAGTGTGCTCCGGGGCATGCTGGAACAGCACGGCGGCCCTGGCCTGTGTGCAATCCGCCGCCTCGGCCAGCCACTGCATCCAGCGCGCCTTGCCGGGCGTAGCGGTGATGCGCGCCTGGGCCTGGGCCTGCTCGCTCAGGCTGTTTGCCAGGCGGCCCACGGCGCGATGCAGCAGGTGCACTTCCATGACCAGATGATTGTCGGTGTGCTGGCCACCTGGCGCTACGCCAGCTGCCAGATGAGTGATTTCGCGTGCGATGGCGCGCAGCGGGTTGACCACCAACCGTGCGCCTAGCCAGCCCAGGGGCAAGCACAGCAGCAAGGCCATCAGGGTCATCAGCGCGCCTTCCCAGCGCACCTTGAAAGCCTGGGCCAGCAATTCCTCCTCGGGCACCAGCACGGCCAGGCGCAAGCCTTCGTCGCCAGCCTCTGCCAGGTCGTGGCTGGCCACTATCCAGTCGCGGCCGTCGAGGTGAATCCTGCTGGCCGATGGCTCAGCCATGAAGGCAGCCAAGGCTGGGTGCAACTGGCTCAATCGTTGAAGTTGCGCAGTACCTCGCTCAATGATCAGCCGCTGGCTGTCGGGATAGGCGATCGCGTTGCCGAGGCGGTCGTAGAGCGCCAGTTGCGTCGAGGGCGTCACACGATGGCGTGCCAGGTCGGCACTGAGTTCGTCCAGCGTGATGTCGGCACCGACCACCGGCCCCAGGCTTGCCGCCTGTGCCATCGAGGTCCCCACGCGGCGGTCGGAGTAGAACACGTAGGGCGCGGTACTGATCAGGCCGTTCTGCTGGCGGGCTTGTTGGTACCAGGGCCGCTCCCTCGGATCGTAATAACGCCCCGATACTCCGCTCTGGCCTAGCTGCTTGAGCTGATCGTCGTAAAACTGCGATTCGGAAACCGCCTTGCCGGCCTCATGGGTGATGCTCCACACCTGCAAGCGCGCCTGGCTGGGCGCTTGCAGCGCGGCACGCTGGCTCGCGTTGCGCAAGGCGCGGACCATGAAGAAGTCGCCGTTGGCATAGCCGATATACAGCGATGCCAGCCTTGGCGCGCCACGCAGTGCCTGGTCGAATGCCGGCAAAAGCGCCAGGCGCTGGTCCAGGCTGGTAGCGCCGATACGCTCATCGACCGCCAGAAACCCCAGTGCTTGCCGGGCAGGCTGGAACGTGCTTTCAAGGTCGTGGCGGATGTCCTGCTGGACACCTTCGAACACTCGCTCGCTGCTTGAAAGGATGATGTCGGTCGCCTGCCGATAGCTGTTGTAGCCCATTGCGGCACCGACCAGCAGCAGGGCACCGGTGAACATGGCGCTGATGCACAGGTGCAAAGGCACTTTTCGGGGATGGGCGGGCATCGCATTCTCCTGATCGTGCGTCCTTGTGCGTCGGGAATATTGCGCCGGCGATGATGTCAAGTTGCTGCTGCGCTGGCAAGCTGGCCCGCATCGGTTCGCTGTGCGCAGCAGTGCTCCTGTTCCAGCAGTGCTCGGCCCAATGCACAGCGAGCAGCCTCGGCCGGCTCTCCCGCCTCCAGTGCCAGCTCCAAGGCAGTGGCGGCGCCGGCCAGGGCTTGCGCATCAATCATCAGCGCCATGCCTTTTATGCGGTGGGCCAGGTCTGTCAGCGCTTGCCGGGACAGGGGGGATGCCAGGCGCCGGCGATCCTCCTCGCAGGATGCTCGTACGGCTGCGTTCAGGGCTCGGCCCTGTTCAGGGCTGCCAGATCGACGCGATCGACGGGCAGCCAGCGCGCAAGGCATTTTCGTAAAGTGGCCAGGCCCACCGGTTTGCTCAGGCAGTCGTCCATGCCAGCGCCCAGGCAATATTCGTGCACGGCAGAGCCGCTGCGCGCGGTGTAGCCGATGATGGTGCTCGGTGGGTACTGAAGGCGCTGCTCCAGCCGCCGCAACGCGCGAGTGAAGGTATAGCCATCAGGGCCGGGCAAGCTGCAGTCAGTGATTACCAAGGGGTAGTGCGCGCTGCGATAGGCACGCAGGCCGGCGTAGGTACTGGCCACCGCCGTGGTGGCGAAGCCGAGTTGAGCCAATTGGCGGGCCAGCAGGAGCCGGTTGGCGGGGTTGTCCTCCACTATCAGAGCTCTGCCTGTTGCGCGATTGAACGCTCGCGCGTGCGCCGTGATGCCTTCGTCGGCCGAGAGTGCAGCCTGCTGCGTGGCAGGCAGGCGCAAGCGCAGCGCCAGGCAGGTGCCACGGCCCGGCTGGCTGCGCAGCAACAGGCGGCTGCCCAGCACGTCAGCCAGCTTTTCGCAGATCGCCAGGCCCAGGCCGGTGCCGCTACCTGGCCGTTGCGCAGCTTTACCCAGTTGCATGAATGGCGCGAATGCTCGTTTCTGGTCGATTGCCTCGATACCTGGCCCTGTATCACTCACACTCAGCCAGAGGCTTGCGGTCCCGCCTGAGCACGCGCCGAGGCTTTTCAAACGCACCCGGACCTGGCCCTGGTCAGTGAATTTGATGGCGTTGCCAAGCAGGTTGGACAGAATCTGGCGCAACCGATCGGGGTCGACGAAGAAGCATGCCTGTGCCCCAGAGGCGATGTGTACGCTCAGCTGCAATCCCTTTTGCCTGGCGGTGTGCTCGAAAAGGCTGCAGGTGGCCTGCACCAGTTCGCCCAGCTGTGCCGGGCGGGGATTGAGACGCAGCCGCCCGGCTTCGATGCAGGCGATGTCCAGGGCATCGTCGATCAGGGCGAGTACCGCCAAGCCGGCACTGTGTGCAGTGCGCAGGGTCGATGCATCGCGGGCGCAAGGGTCGTGGACGGCTATCTCCAGCAGCCCGGCCAATGCATTGAGCGGATTGCGGACTTCGTGGCTCAACGTGGCCAAAAATCGCGTCTTGGCTTGGCTGGCGCGTTCCAGCTGCTCTTGCAGGTCTTTGCGCTCGGTGATGTCTATCCACCCGCAGGCCAGCCCGTTTACCTCGCCTGACCGGTCGCGGAGGGGCCGGGCCCAGTGATGGAACGTCAAAGTGCGGGCGCCCATTTCCACCGTACGATCACCGGCCACGGCCTCGCCGCTGCGAACCGCCTGCCGGTAGAGCGTTTCGAAGGTTTGTGCTTGCGGGCTGTGGGCGAGCACGCTGGCACTGGCGGTGCGGCCAATGACACGCTCGCGCTCAACGCCCATGCTGTGCAGGTAACTCTGGTTGCAGTCAAGCAAGTGGCCTTGCCGGTCACGCAGGTACAAGGGGTGAGGGGTGCTGTCGAGCAACAGCCTGAGCCTGCGTTCAATCCCTACCAGCCGCTGGTTGCGAACCGCCAGCCAGGCGACCAGCGCCCACGCAAGGCCAGCCGCCGCCCAAGGCAGCCAAGGGCTCATACCAGCGCATTCCGTTTGGCGATCTCGATCAGTTCCACCAACGAGCTGGCGCGCAGTTTGTGCATCAGCCGTTTTTTGTAGGTGCTGACGGTTTTTCCCGAAATGAACATGCTGGCGGCGATCTCCTTGTTACTGCGGCCTTGTGAGAACAGCTGCATCACCATCAATTCGCGATCGTTCACGCGTTCGAACAGCGCAAGCTCCGCCTGCTGCCACGCTGGCAAGGGGCCAGGATGCAATGCCTGGCTTGGGAAATAGTTGTAGCCGGCCATCACCGCGCGCACGGCACTGAGCAGTTCGGAAAGCTCTTCCTGCTTGCGGACAAAGCCGCAGGCGCCGGCCTGCATGCAACGGATGGCGAACAGCGCCGGAGTTTGCGCGGTCAGGACCAGAATGCGCAGGGGCGAGCCCATAGCGTTATAGCGCGCCAGCAACTCCAGGCCGTCCAGCCGTGGCAGGCTGAGGTCCAGGATCAGTAGATGAGGTTGTGCGTCGCGAATCATCTGCATGCCATCGACGCCGTTGTCGCACTCGCCAACCACCCCATACCCTTCACCTTCCAGCAGCATGCGAACCGCGAGCCGGACGACCGGGTGGTCATCGAGGATAAAAATGCTTTTCATGAAAACTTCCCTGCCATGCGTACCGGGGGCGACCGTAGCGCATTTGCCCCGCAGACGACATGCAGGGGCGGGCAGCAGGGGCTTAAATCGGAATTTTCCTACAAAAGTTTAGGACCGGTCGCCTAGGAAACGCTGCACTTCAAGCGGGCCGCGCGCCTCCGGTCATTTCCCGGGCCATGTCGCTGGCATAGCTGTCGGTCATCCCCGCGATGAAGTCCACCATGCGCAAAAAGGCGGAGTGCAGCGTGCTGTCGGGGCGTGGCGCGTTGGCACCCAGCAGGTCAAGGATGCGCCGGTGCTTGAAGGATGGTGTACGGCCGCCGTGTTGCTCCAGCGCTGCCCCGCAGAAGGCGTTGAGCAGCACTTCAAGGGTGGTGTAGGCACCAATCTCGTGCAGGGTTTTGCGTTTGTCCTGGAAAATACGCTGCCTTGCGATGTCTTTGGCGCTTTGTACGCAGCGCTTGGCTGGGCCCTGCATGTGCTCGACCAGGTCTGCCTCCAGTGTGCCGGCCAACAGTGCCGGCTGCTGTTCCACGAAGGCGCGGGCTGCGGCGTTGGTCAGGTGTTCGATGGCCTTGCCGCGCAGGATCGCCAGCTTGCGGCGCCGCGAATCCGCCGGCCCCAGTTGGCGGTAGGTTTCCGGCAAGTCGTCGCCCACCAGCCCAAGCAGCAGAGCTTCCACCTCCGCATAGTCGAGCAGCTCCATTTCGACGCCGTCTTCCAGGTCGATCAACGCGTAGCAGATATCGTCGGCCGCTTCCATCAGGTATACCAGCGGGTGGCGCGCCCAGCGTTGAGGGGCCAACTGAGGGATGCCGAGCTTCGCAGTGATCTGTTCCAGCAGGGGCAGCTCGCTCTGATAGCAGCCGAACTTGTGCTTCTTGTAACCCACGGCGTCGGCGTGGCGGGCGCTCCAGGGGTACTTGAGATACGCGCCCAAAGTGGCGTAGGTGAGGCGCATGCCGCCCTCTGCCTGGTGATACTCCAGTTGAGTCAGCAAGCGAAAACCTTGAGCGTTACCCTCGAAGCTGAGGAAGTCCTGGCGCTCGGCTTCACTCATCGCATCCAGCCAGCCACGGCCTGCTGCCTGCTGGAACCAATGGCGAATGGCATCTTCGCCCGAATGGCCGAATGGCGGGTTGCCGATATCATGCGCCAGGCATGCGGACTGCACGACCATGCCCAGGTCGGCAGCGGTACACCAGCCTGGCAGGCTGTCGCGAAGTGTCTCACCTACGCGCATGCCCAGTGACCTGCCCACGCAACTGACCTCCAGCGAGTGAGTCAGGCGGGTGTGGATGTGATCGTTGCTGGTGACTGGATGAACCTGGGTTTTGCGCCCAAGCCGGCGAAAAGCGCCGGAAAAGATGATGCGGTCGTGATCCTTGTGAAAGGGGCTGCGGCCCATTTCTTCGGCGCTGTGAACAGGCTTGCCGAGCCGTTCGCGGGTGAGCAGGGTGTGCCAGTCCAAGGCAAGTCTCCATCGGATGATTGCACCCAGCTTGCCGCGCCTGGGCGCGCGCATCAAGCGCCCAGTGGGCGCCTGATATTTCTGCTCAACGGCGGCTGGCGCGCTGCAGCAAGCGCAATACAGGTGCCAGGCTCGCTGCCAGTTTGGCGAAACGGCCCAGCGCCCCCAGCTTGCCCGACCGGGCACCTTTGCCCGAGAAGAACCCGAGCAAGGCTACAAGGCCCACGCCCCACAATGGGCCATGCTTGATGCCAAGGTTTTCCTGGACATTGCTGGTGAACCCGCGCAGACGCGACAGTGGATTAACCACGTCTCGAGCGTGCTGGCGAATTTCCTGGCGGTGCATTTCCATGCGCAGGCGAATGATCGCCTTGCGCATTTCGCGACGCGATGTACCAGCGATAGCAGGCAGGGTAGGGCGGCTCATGGCATCAGGCGCTCGCGGTCGTTGGCCAGCTCTTCGAGCGTGGCATGGAAAGGAGAGGATTCATCGAAGATCGCCGCCTTGAGCCTGAAGGCACAAAACAGGCCAGCGAGCACGTAGAAAACGCACAGCCCGATCATGCCGGGAACGCGATAGTTCTCCCACAGCAGGATCAGAATCAGGCCTGACAGTGCGACCAGCGCCAGCAGTGCAAACACCAGCGCCAGCCCCGCGAACAGAAGCAAGCTCAAGGTGCGCGCCTTCTGTTCCTGCAACTCGATACCCAAAAGCTCGAGATGGCTGTGAACCAAACCCAGAAATGCCGCCAGAAGGCCGCGCGAAGCCGAGCCCTGCGGGCGCGGGGGTATTCTGTGTGCTCGTCCATGTTCAACGCCTTGTGGCCAGCAGACCAATGAGAAAGCCGAGCCCTGCCGCAATCCCAACCGCCTGCATGGGTTTGTTCTGCACCCACGCCTCGGTGACATCTACCGCTTCGCGGCCCCGCTCCAGCACTGCCTGTTCGGTTTCATGTAGCGAAGCCTTGGCGCGTGCAAGGCTTTCGCGGACCTGGGCGCGAAGCACATCGGCCTGATCGCCTGCCAGGGTGGCGCTGTGTTCGAGGAGCTTCTCAGCGTCTTCGACCAATGCCTGGAAATCTGCCGCGAGCACTTCTTGCGCTGCTTTTGCCGTGATGCTGGCCATGGTGCCTCCTGTTAACGGTGCTTATGCGCTTCGACGCCCGGTGCAGCGCCGAGGTTCAGTCGGGCAATGGTACATTTTTTGCCGCCACGCGCCGACTGCCGGCCACGTGGGGCTGCCGAGGGTGGCTACACTCAACCTGGCTGCCGATGCCCTGACAATCACGCCTTGATTCCGGAACTGCGCCGATGTTGCCCGTATGCCAGTTGTTGATCGTGTTTCACCATCCGCCCTGCGAGCAGGCCGAGGAGGCATTGATGCCACTGATCGAGCATGGCCTTCAGGTGGAACTGGTGGATGTAGCGAAGCACCCTGAGTTGGCTGAGCGGGTGCCTGTGCTTCGGCGTACGGATACGGGCGATGAGCTGGAGTGGCCTTTCGATACGGATGCGCTCGTTCACTTCCTGAAATAAAGCGAGCGCGCCAAGCCTGCCGACGCGCGGCACACTCATACCTTGCTGAACCATTCATGGATGAGTAGTCTGTATATGCATACAGTGAAGCAGGGGCGTGGCAAGTTGAACATCGACCAACTCAAATACAGCGTCAATCGCATGCCGCCGGAGGCAGTGCTGGAGGCCGCGCTCACGTTGCGCCTCGAGGGGCTGGTGCTGGATCGCGACACGCCATTCGGCAAGGTTCACTTCAATGCGTGCTTCGCCGAAATCGAAGCGCTCTTCCAGCGTGCCGGCTATCACCGTGGCCTCGATGTTGTGGGCTATGACGGCGCTGCCTATGCACTCTACGACCCATCTCGCTGGGAGCCGGTGCAGGTGCTTCGCAAGTTGCGCGCCCTTTGCGAGCCAGAATCGATGCCCTTGGTGCTCTGATCGCGGATAATGCACGCTCCACCGCCTTTGCGACGAGCCCCTGCATGCCAGCTTCTTCTTCTTTCAACCCGGCCTTTTGCCAGGCCAGCACACTGGTACTGCCCCCTGGCCCCTGGGGTACTGTTTTCGAGTGCCTGTGTGCGCATTTTGCGAAGGTGCCGGCCCAGCAATGGGAGGACCGCTTCGCGCGTCGGCGTGTGCTCGATGTCGAGGGGCGGCCGCTGGAACGTGAAGCCCCCTATCGGCAGGGCTTGCGCGTGCACTATTTTCGCGAAGTGCCGGAAGAGCCGGTGATCGATGTCCAGGAGCAGGTGCTGTTTCAGGATGAGCATCTGGTGGTGGTCGATAAGCCGCATTTTCTGCCTGTTACCCCGGCTGGGCGCTATGTGGAGCAAACGCTGTTGCGTCGGCTCATTCGCTCACTCGGCAATCCTGACCTGGTGCCGCTGCACCGCATCGACCGGCACACGGCGGGCCTGGTGATGTTTTCCGCGCAACCAGCCACGCGAGGGACGTACCAGGCGTTGTTCGCCGAGCGGCGTATCCACAAGGTGTACCAGGCCATAGCCCCTGCGCTACCCGGGTTGAGCTTCCCGCATCGGCATGCCAGCCGAATGGTGAAGGGCGAACCTTTTTTCGAATGCGCGAGGTACCCGGCGAACCTAACAGCTGAAACCCATGTTCATGTGCTTGAACGCAGCGAGCATTGGTGGCGGTACGAGCTGTGGCCCGTGACCGGCAAGACCCACCAATTGCGCGTGCATATGGCCGCTCTGGGGGCAGCGCTGTGCAACGATCCGTTCTACCCCGAGGTCGTGCCTGACGGCGAGCAGGATGACTTCAGCAAACCGCTGAAGCTGCTGGCGCAGGCTGTAAGCTTCGACGACCCGCTGACTGGTGAGCCTCGGCGTTTTGACAGCCGGCTGCAGCTTGCCTGGCCCTGACAGCGGGTGGCGGGTGCAGAACGGAAACGAAAAAACCCGCCGAATGGCGGGTTTTTCAAGAGGTGGTCGGAGAGACAGGATTCGAACCTGCGGCCTTCTCGTCCCGAACGAGACGCGCTACCTGGCTGCGCTACACTCCGATGGCCGAGAGCATACTGCCGCTCGTTGCCTTATGCAAGCCCTTGATAGCAGGAGGGTTAATCCGCTTTCACAGGCTCGGCTTACAGCTCTTTTACGGTACGAACCTGGTCTTTGTTGAGCCGGGTGACCTTGCCATCGAGCTGCTTGAATTCGTAGAAGCCGGTGTCATCGTCGTATTTGGGCGTATCCACGGTCTGGATCTCACGCCCATCGTTCAGGGTGATCACATTAGGCGTCGAGCAACCTGCCAGAGCAGCCAGGCCAACGGCGAGCAGGACAGCAGGAACGATGCGGGTGGTCATTGCAAAATTCTCCGGAGTGAAAACAAGGTTTATCGCACAGTGGGACGCCAGTGCAGGGTGCAAAGTTCCTGGCACTGGCGCAAGTGTCAGTTTCCCTGATACGAGTCAAGCAAAGCCAGGGTATTGAGGTTGGCCAGGCGTGGATCATGCGCGGGGCAGTCGTAGGCCTGTACCTCACCGCTGAGTATGACTCGCTTGGGGCTGCGTTCGCCAGCAAGCCAGGCCTTCTCGAAGGCTTCGCCAAGTGCCTTGGGCAGTACGGCGAACAGCGGCTCCCATTGGCCACCCTGGCGGATCAGCGTGGGCAGTCCTGGCGCCTGGCGCGCCAGCGCAAGCCAAGGGGCCAGCAGGCTTGAGTCGATACCGGGCGCATCACAGGGCAGCACCAGCACCAGTGGGTGGCGTGCCAGGGCAAGCCCTGCGCAAAGGCCGGCCATGGGGCCTGGGTAGTCGGGTTCACGGTCAGGGACGAGGTGGTCGCCCCACTGCCGATAGAGTTCGGTATTACGGTTGCAGGAAATGATCAGGTCGTCGGTCAGCCCGCGTACCTGCCGAAACAGGTGGGCGATCAATGGCTTGCCGTGCCAGCTCAGCAGGCCCTTGTCCTGCCCGCCCACGCGCCTGCCCTGGCCCCCGGCCAGCAACAATACGGATAAAGAAAGCTCATCAGCAGGCATGGCAGGCTCGCTGCGCGGTCATCAGGTGGCTGTGATATAACACCGGCCATTGCCGCAAACAATCGGAACCTGCCATGAAAGCCAAGGCCGACACGCCTTTCGTGCCGCTCAACATTGCGGTGCTCACCGTCAGTGACACCCGCACCTTCGATAACGACACCTCTGGCCAACTGTTCGTCGACCGCCTCACCTCGGCCGGCCATCGGCTGGCCGAGCGCGTCTTGTTGAAGGACGATCTTTATCGCATTCGCGCCCAGGTTGCTCACTGGATCGCCGAGGAGGTGGTGCAAGTGGTACTGGTCACCGGGGGAACGGGCTTCACCGGCCGCGACAGCACGCCGGAGGCGGTGGCCTGCTTGCTGGATAAACGCATCGATGGATTTGGCGAGTTGTTCCGGCAGATCTCGGTTGCCGACATCGGCACCTCCACCGTTCAGTCCCGCGCATTGGCGGGCCTTGCCAATGGCACCCTGGTCTGCTGCCTGCCAGGGTCGACCAACGCCTGCCGCACCGCTTGGGACGGCATTCTGGCTGAGCAGTTGGATGCGCGTTTTCGCCCCTGCAATTTCGTGCCACACCTCAAGCAAGCCGCACCGTGTGAAAGCCGTGGCTGAGCGCTCCGCTTTGTTGTCGCTGGAGCAAGCCTTGGCGCTGTTGCTGGAAGCCGCCGATGCGTCACCGATTCTTGAGGTGGAACACCTCTCGCTTGCCGAGGCCGACCGCCGTGTGCTTGCCGAGGACCTGACCTCGCCGCTCGACGTTCCACCCTGGCCCAACAGTGCGATGGATGGTTACGCGCTGCGGCTTGCCGATGTCGCCGGGCAGCCGCTGCCGGTGAGCCAGCGAGTGCTCGCCGGCATGGCGCCCGCACCTTTGCAGCCAGGCACCTGCGCACGGATTTTCACCGGCGCGCCGGTGCCTGAAGGCGCCGATTGCGTGGAGATGCAGGAGAACACCGAAGTGCTGGGCGACGGTTGTGTCCGCTTGCTGCAGGCGCTCAGGCTCGGTCAGAACATTCGCCCGCAAGGCCAGGAAACCGTGCGGGGCGAAACCGTGCTTGCGGCCGGTGCGCGGCTGGGCCCCGCAGAACTGGGGCTGGCGGCCACTTTGGGCATGGATCGCATACCGGTACGGCGCAGGCCAGTGGTGGCAGTGCTGTCGACCGGCGATGAGCTGGTAGAGCCGGGCCAGGCGCTGGGGCCGGGGCAGATCTACAACAGCAACCGCCGCGTGCTCTGTAGCTGGCTGGAGCGCCTGGGCTGCCAGGTGCTGGACGCAGGCATCCTGCCTGACGATTTCGCCATGACCCGTGAGCGCCTGGGCGCCTACCGCCACGCCGATCTGATCCTCAGCACCGGCGGTGTGTCGGTGGGGGAGGCGGACTTCCTGGGCCAGGCGCTTCGTGAAGACGGTGCACTGGCGCTATGGAAACTCGCCATCAAGCCAGGCAAGCCGCTGACCTTCGGCCACTACCAGGGCGTGCCGGTCATCGGGCTGCCTGGCAACCCGGCTTCGACCCTGGTCACCTTCGGCCTGCTGGCGCGGCCCTACCTCATGCGACGGCTGGGCTGCCAGGCCGTCGAACCGCTTCGCCTCGTGGTACCGGCGGGCTTCGACTGGCCCAAGGCGGGCGGGCGCCGTGAGTTCTTGCGCGCCCGGCTGGACAGTGGCCGCGCAGTGCTCTACCCGAACCAGAGCTCCGGTGTACTACGCAGCGCTGCCTGGGCTCAGGGGCTGGTGGAAGTCCCGGAAGGGCGCAGTTTCAGCGAAGGGGAGGGGGTCAACTTCATTCCCCTGAGCGAGCTGTTCAACTGACCCTGCCGTACACATCGGTGAAGCGCACGATGTCGTCTTCACCGAGGTATTCACCACTTTGCACCTCGATCATCACCAGGTCGATCACGCCGGGGTTCATCAGGCGGTGCATGCGGCCGGGTTTGATGAAGGTCGACTCATTGGTGTCGAGCAGGAACTCTTCATCACCGTTGGTCACCTTGGCCATGCCGCTGACGATGATCCAGTGCTCGCTGCGGTGGTGGTGCATTTGCAAGGAGAGTTGCGCCTCAGGCTTGACTACGATGCGCTTGATCTTGAAGCGCTTGCCCTCTTCGAGCACGGTGTAGGTGCCCAGGGCCGTGTAACCGTGCGGTGCAGTCGATAGGCCTCATGGCCTTTGTCCTTGAGTGCCTTGGCGATTACCCGCACATCCTGGCTGCGGTGGGTGTCGGCAATCAACAGCGCGTCGGGCGTGTCGACGATCACCAGGTCCTGCACGCCTACGCACCCCACCACGCGCCGGGGCGAATCGATGTAGCAGTTGTGGGTGTCATGCAACACCGTCTCGCCGTTGCATTGGTTGCCTTGCGCATCGGCAGGTGCCAGCTCGCGGATTGCCTGCCATGAGCCGATGTCGCTCCAACCCAGCTGGCACGGCAGCACTGCAACCTTGCGAGAGTGCTCCATCACTGCGTAGTCGATCGACAGCGCCGGTGCCTGGCTGAAAGGCTCCGCGGCCAGCTCAACCTGAGTTTCCCCCTGGCCTTGCTTGCGCGGGCTCGCCGTCAGGCTGGCCTGGGCTGCTTCCAGTATCGCAGGCGCGTGCAGGGCCAGCTCCTGCAGGATTGCGTCTGCGCGCATGCAGAACATACCGGCATTCCACAGGTGGTTGCCGCCGGCCAGGAAGTCCTCGGCGGTGGCCTGGTCCGGCTTTTCCACGAAGCGCGCAACTTCGAACGCACCGTGTGTCAGCGCCGAACCCCGTTCGATGTAACCAAAGCCGGTTTCGGCGCGGGTAGGTACCAGCCCGAACGTCACCAGCGCGCCATCTGCTGCCACGGACTGCGCTGCCGCAACAGCCTCGGCGAATGCGGCGTGGTCCTGAATCAGATGGTCGGCAGGCAGCACCAGCATTTGAGCCTCAGGGCCATAGGTATCGGCCACGTACAGGGCGGCCACCGCGATGGCGGCTGCGGTATCGCGGCCTTCGGGCTCGAGCAGGAAATCCACCGCCAGTTTGCGATGGTTGTACTGGCGGTAGTCGTCCTGGGTGCGGAAATACTGCTCGCGCTGGGTGACCGTCACAATGCGCTCCACGCCAGGCAGGTTCGCTGCGCGCGTGAAGGTTTTCTGCAGCAGGCTTTCGCCATCGGGCAGGCGCATGAAGGGCTTGGGCATGCCCTCGCGCGAAACCGGCCACAAACGGGTGCCGGCGCCGCCGGCAATGATGCAGGGAACGAGGGAGCTCATCCTGAAAACCTCAGAAAGTGCGCGCGAGTGCGGGCTGGATTTGGGTGCGAAAAAGGCGGGCAGGCTACCGCCGCCTTCGAATGCGGCAGCGAGGGGAGAGTAGCGAGATAGTGCGCATGATAGTCAACGCATTGACTTTTGCAATGGCTTTTCATCGGAGTGACGAAAAATTGTCACTTCAGCTTCAGAGCCATTTGTGATGCGCCGTGGTCTATTGCCCATTCTCGATCACGTGGACGGAGTGTGGAGCATGGAACACCGTAAAGCCTGGATGATCCTGCATGGCAAGCAGGCGCTCAACGACGAGGTACGGCAAGCTGTGATCGCGCGCCGCGAGGCGGGTTGGGAGATTGCCGTACGCCTGACGTGGGAGGCCGGCGATGCCCAACGGTTGGTGCATGAGGGCCTGGAGGCTGGATACGGGATCGTTATCGCCGGGGGCGGTGATGGCACTTTGCGCGATGTCGCCCAGGCGTTGGCTGACGCGCCAGGGCGGGCCACCCTGGTTTTGTTACCGCTGGGCACCGCCAACGATTTTGCCCGCGCTGCGCAGGTGCCTCTGGAGCCGGCCGAGGCGCTGGCGTTGCTGGATGCCCCTGCGCGGCCAGTGGACCTGGGCGAGGCGGGCGGGGAGGTATTCCTGAACATGGCGACCGGCGGTTTCGGCAGCCAGGTCACCGCCAACACCTCCGAAGACCTCAAGAAAGTTTTGGGTGGCGCGGCGTATCTCTTCACCGGGCTGGGCCGCTTCAGCGAGCTCAAGGCTGCCTATGGCCGCCTGGAAGGCCCTGATTTTCACTGGGAAGGCGAGCTTCTGGCACTCGGCATCGGTAACGGCCGCCAGGCCGGCGGAGGCCACGCGCTGTGCCCTGAAGCCATGGCCGATGATGGCCTGTTGGACGTCAGTATCCTGCCGGCGCCGTCCGATATGATCGGCGCTCTCAAAGGGCTGCTCGCGGGAGGCCTCGCGCTGGACAACCTGTTTGTGCGTGCACGGCTGCCCTGGGTGCGTATTCACAGTGCCGAAGGCTTGGACATCAACCTGGACGGCGAGCCCTTGAAGAGCAACGACCTGCGTTTCGCAGCTCGCGCGGGCGCGCTGCGTGTGCACCTGCCTGCCGATTGCCCGCTGGTCGGCCAGCCAGGCCTGGCGATCTCCTGAAGTCGAGCGGGCCATTACCCCCGTGGGCCCGCTGCCTTGCCGATCGATCAAGATGCCGATCGGCTGATGGCGCTGGCCTTTGCTCCATGCGAGTGGTTTGATATTAATGTGATATCGCATTGCGGCTTCAAGTTTTCCGGCCGCTGGCCGATAGCCCGCATCAGACCACTGTCACTTCTCTCCCGGGGCTCAATCCATGGCTGGCATTCTCGATAGCGTCGATCAGCGCACGCAACTGGTCGGTGAAAACCGCCTGGAAATCCTTATGTTCCGCCTGGCGGGGCGGCAGTTGTTCGCCATCAACGTGTTCAAGGTGCAGGAAGTGCTGCAGCTGCCCAAGCTTACGTTGATGCCGCAACGCCATTCGTTCGTCTGCGGCGTGGTCAACCTTCGCGGCCAGACCCTCCCGGTGATCGACCTGTCCCAGGCCATCGGCATGAAACCCATCGCACCGGGCCCCAACAGCACCATCATCGTGACCGAGTACAACCGCTCGGTGCAGGCGTTCCTGGTGGGTGGTGTCGACCGCATCATCAACATGAACTGGGACGCGATCATGCCCCCGCCCACCAGTGCCGGGCGCCAGCATTACCTGACCGCTATCACCAAGGTCGATGACCAGTTGGTTGAGGTGATCGACGTGGAAAAGGTGCTGGCCGAGATCGTGCCGTACAACGCCAAGGTTCTCTCAGGATCGCCTTGAAGACCCGATCCTGGCGCGCGCTCGGGGCCGCGAAGTGCTGCTGGTGGATGACTCGACCGTGGCGCTGGCGCAATTGCGCGACACGCTATCGCAGTTGGGGATCAAGCTGCACACTGCCAGCAACGGCCTGAAGGGCCTGCAGATGCTCAAGGCATGGGCAGATGCCGGGAAGTGGTGACAGACAAGTTGCTGATGATGTTCACCGACGCCGAAATGCCGGAAATGGACGGCTACCGGTTGACCACCGAGATTCGCCAGGACCCACGTTTGGCCGCCCTTTACGTAGTGCTGCATACCTCATTGTCGGGCAGCTTCAACGAATCGATGGTGAAGAAGGTTGGCTGTGACAACTTCCTGTCGAAGTTCCAGCCTGACCGGCTGGTCGAGGTTGTGCGCCAGCGGTTGGAGCAGATTGGTTGAAGGCAGCTTGAAGCGGCTAGCTTCAAGCTGCAAGCGCCGGTGAGTCATTGTGTGTCGAGCGGCTCGTGACGCTGGGTTCGAGCTACAGGAAAAGGCCCTTTTGGGCCTTTTTCACTTACTGGTCGTCGAAAAACCGCTCGTTCCATTCCACGATCGGCTGCGGCGTGTTGAGTTTCTCGCCGTAGATCACCGCATAAGACAGCACGTTCTGCACATATTGCCGCGTTTCATCGAACGGTATCGACTCCACCCATACGTCGAAGCTCAGGTGATTGGCACCGCGCAGCCATTGCTTCACCCGGCCGGGGCCTGCGTTGTAGGCGGCGGTGGCCAGTACGCGGTTGCCGTTGAACTGCCCTTGAACCTGGCTCAGGTAAGCTGCGCCCAGCTGGACGTTCTTGTCCGGGTCGATCACCTGAGCCGGGCTTGCCAGAGGGATGTTGAACTTGCGTGCGGTTTCCTTGGCAGTGGCTGGCATCAGTTGCATCAGGCCCATGGCGCCGACGCCAGAGCGAGCGTCGTCCATGAATGCGCTTTCCTGGCGGGTGATGGCGAACGCCCAGCTTGCATGCACGCCGCGCAGCCTGGATTCACGCACCAGCGCGTCGCGGTGAGCCATCGGAAAGCGGATGTCCAGGTCGTCCCAGTACTGCGCCTGGCTGATGGTGCGGATGGCCGGGAAATACCAGCCCAGGTCATAGGCGAGGCGAGCCTGCGCGACCATTTCGTCACGGTCGAACAGCCGGGTGACGCGATACCACTCCCGGCGCCCGGGAACGATTTCGCCACGTTCGTAGAGCTCGAGCGCGCGGCGGATGCCCGGGGCCCGGCGTACCTTGGCCACTGTGGCCGCCGAGAGCGGCAGCGGGCGGTTGGTCAGTTGGTAAGGTTCCTGCGCGTGGTCAGCGGCGAGGAAACCGTAGAAGTCACGCTCCTTGGCCAGGCGCGGTACAGCTGCATGCCCAGCGGGTTGCGCGGTTGCGCCAGCTCCAGGCTGCGTGCCTGCCAGTAACGCCAGCGGTTGGTGCCTGCCAGCGATGCTGGCAGGCGTTTCGTCAGGTCGTAGGCGTCCTGCCAGCGGCCCAGGCGCAGCAGCAGGCGCAGGCGCCATTCGCTGACGGTATCGTCCTTGAGGTCCGGGTCGTAGCGGGTCATCAGGTCAAGGGCACGGGGGTCGTAGCGGCGCGCCAGGGTCAGGCCGATTTCATTGGCAATGGCGACTTTTTCGGCAGCGGAAAAACGCATGGTGGCGGCATAGCTGTCGAGCAGGGCCATGGCCTGCTCAGGGTCCTGTTTGGCCAGCCGGCGCAGGCCGTAGCTGACGATGTCGCCCATGGCTTCGTCGGCGGGCTGGAACAGTTGCGGTTGCTCCAGCAGCTCGGGTTTTTGCGCGACGTTGAGCAGCAGCTTGCCTTGATTGGAGAGCGTGACCAGGCCGCTGGCCAGGTTGTTGGCCAAGGAGGTATTGCGTGCCTTGACCGCCAGCTTCAGGCGCGCCCAGCGTTTCTGCTCGGTCAGCTGGCCTTCACCCGCCCAACGGGTGAACAGCGCCTCGCAGGTGGCGGGGCGGTCCTTGCCGCTGAGCCACAACTGATCGGTAAGGGCATAGCCTTCGGCGCGCAGGTTCGGCTGGGTAAGCTGGTATTGCGCGTGAAGGCAGTCGAGTTCGGCGAAGTTCAGTTTGGGGCTGTAATAGCGCTCGAAAGTGGCCCAGTCGCCACGGTCGCTCAACTGCCGCAGCCAGCGCAGCTTCATCCAGTTGGCTTGCGGCAGATCGCCATGGTCGGCGAGGAACCGCTCCACTTCCTCGTTGCTTGCCGACGGCAGCCGGGCGCTGAGCTCGTCGAAGGCGAGGTAGGGTTCAAGCGGGTAGTCGGCCAATGCCACCTTCGATTGCAGATAGAGCGCGCTGTTGCCCTTGGCCAGCGCAGCCTTGGCCTGGTCGTAGAGCTGGCGCTGGGTGGCGAGGTCAGCGGCGTGGATAGAGCTTGAGGTGACCGCAGAGAACAGCAGCACACAGGAAAAGACGCGGGACAGTCGACTGCGCATGAGACTTCCGGAAGCAAAAGCGGTGAAGACGGCACCAGGCCGTACGATGGGGGCTGAGCTTAGCCGGTCATGGCGCTGCCGTGAATGCGTCTGGTAAGAGGATGTGTCGCCCAGCGCCGGGCCAAACCGGGTAGAATGCGCGCCCGGTTGACGGAGAGACTCATGACCCTGCTCAAACTAAGCGACGTGTCGCTCGCTTATGGCGCCATGCCCTTGCTCGACAAGGTGTCCTGGCAGATCGCGCGCGGCGAGCGCGTATGCATCATCGGCCGTAACGGCACGGGCAAATCCAGCATGCTGCGCCTGGTGCGTGGCGACCAGAAGCCCGACGACGGCGATATCTGGCGAGCGCCCGGGCTCAAGATCGGCGAACTGCCACAGGAATTGCCGCGGGCCGACGAGCGGACGGTGTTCGATGTGGTCGCCGAGGGCCTGGCCGGGGTCGGTGAGCTGCTTGCACGTTATCACCACCTGAGCCAGAACATCGTCACCGACGAAGACCTGCAGGCACTGATGCACGTGCAGCAGGAGCTTGAGGCCCGCGACGGCTGGCGCCTGCAGCAACTGGTCGACAGCACCCTGAGCCGGTTGCAGCTGCCCGCCGACAAAACCCTCGCCGAGCTCTCCGGTGGCTGGCGCCGCCGTGTGCTGCTGGCCCAGGCGCTGGTCAGCGAGCCCGACCTGCTGCTGCTCGACGAGCCGACCAACCACCTGGATATCGGCGCCATTGCCTGGCTGGAGGAAGCGCTTTCAAGCTTCGGCGGCGCGGTGCTGTTCATCACCCACGACCGGGCCTTCCTGCAAGGCCTGGCCACGCGCATTCTGGAGCTGGACCGCGGCCACCTGATCGACTGGAACGGCGACTACGCCAGTTTCCTGGTGCACAAGGAGGCGGAGCTGGCGGCCGAGGAGGTCGCCAACGCCCTGTTCGACAAGCGCCTGGCTCAGGAAGAGGTCTGGATCCGGCAAGGCATCAAGGCGCGCCGTACCCGCAACGAAGGCCGCGTACGCGCGCTCAAGGCGTTGCGGGTCGAGCGTGGCGAGCGCCGCGAGCGGCAGGGCAAGGCGAACATCCAACTGGAGGTGGCCGACAAGTCGGGCAAGCAGGTGCTGGCGCTCGAGAACGTCAGCTACGCCCACCCCGGCGGCCCGATGCTGGTGAAGGATTTTTCCCTGGTGCTGCAGCGCGAGGATCGCATCGGCCTGCTCGGCGCCAACGGCAGCGGCAAAACCACGTTGCTCAAACTGATGCTCGAGGAACTGGCGCCGGTCAGCGGTACGGTCAAGGCCGGTACCAAGCTTGAGGTGGCCTATTTCGACCAGTTGCGGCTGCAGCTGGATCTGGACAAGACCGTCATCGACAACCTGGCCGAAGGCCGTGATTTCATCGAGATCGATGGCCAGAGCCGGCACGTGTTGAGCTACCTAGGCGACTTCCTGTTCAGCCCGCAGCGTGCGCGAACTCCGGTCAAGGCGCTTTCGGGTGGCGAGCGGGCGCGCCTGCTGCTGGCCAAGCTGTTCAGCAAGCCTGCGAACATGCTGGTGCTCGATGAGCCCACCAACGACCTGGATGTCGAGACTCTGGAACTGCTGGAAGAAGTGCTGGCCGGCTTCAAGGGCACGGTGCTCATGGTCAGCCACGATCGGGCCTTCCTCGATAACGTGGTCACCAGCACGCTGGTGTTCGAAGGCGATGGCCAGGTCCGCGAGTATGTCGGTGGTTACCAGGACTGGCTGCGCCAGGGCGGTTCCCCGCGCCTGCTGGGTGTCAAGGAGAACAAGAGCGGCAAGGCCGAGCTCAACAGCGCAGTTGTCAGCGCGCCTGAGGCAGCCCCTGCGCCGGCAACTGCCGAGCCTGCAGCTGCCAAGAAGAAGCTCAGCTACAAACTGCAACGCGAGCTCGATGCGCTGCCGGGGCAGATCGAAGCTCAAGAGCAGAAGATCGAAGCCGTGCAGCAGCAGATAGCGAACCCGGCTTTCTATCAGCGCCCGGCGGCAGAGACTACCGCCGTACTGGCCCAGCTCGAGCAATTGCAAGCCGAGCTCGACACGCTGGTGGAGCGTTGGGCCGAGCTCGACGGCTGAGGGCGTTTCAGAAGGCTGGTGTGGCGGGTGGTTCGCTCGCCTGAGGTGCGGGCGCTTCAGCGGCGGTAGCCGGCTTGAGGCGCACCGCCAGAACGTCACAAGGCGCGCCATGCAGTACGTCGCTCGAGGTGGAGCCCAGCAGCAGTTTCAGGCCATGGCGGCCGTGGCTGCCCACCACGATCAGGTCGATGCCGTTCTTCTTGGCCAGCTCGTGGATTTCCTGGCGGGGTTGGCCATAGGTGATATGGGCGTCGCCTCTTGGAATGTCCGGGAATTTTTTCAGCAGGTTCTCCAGGCGCTCCTTGGCCTGGTCGAATCGCTGCTGCTGCAGTTGTGAAAGGTCCATGGGCACGTCGCCGCCGAAGGCCATCGCCATCGGCTCGACGATATGAACCAGCGAAAGCTTGGTTCCGCCGGCCTGGGCCAGGCTCGCAGCGCGCTTGACTACCGGGTCGCACTCCTCGGTCAGGTCGACGGCGACCAGAATATGTTGATAGGACATGGCAATGACTCCCGACAATGGCATGAAAATGAGTATGGTCGCTTTCTGTACGGATGTTCTGACACCCGTCAGGGCGGCTCGTTGTTATCCGGGGCACTTGATATGACGGTCTGGATAGTGCTGTCAATCGTTCTGGTGCTGCTGAGCCCCATCGCCTGGCTTAAACCGTCGCGTCGCCAGAGCGGGCGCATGGCAGTGCGCCTGGAGGCGCGGCGCCTGGGCCTGGCCATGCAACTGGCGCCTGACAGCTGGCCGCACTGGATGAACGGGCAGGCGCCCGACCCCTGCCCGCAATATTCCCGCCCACGCACCTCGGCCACTGGCGGCGCCTGGTGCTACTGGCAGCCTTCGCCGGGCCGCTGGGTGAACCAGTGGCAGGAGCCCTGTGAAGATGAGCGCGTACTGGCGCAATTGGCACAACTCCCGGGCGATGCGTGGAAGGCTCAGGCCGACGCACGGATGGTGGCGTTGTGGTGGGGCGAGCGAGGTGACGTGGCTGTGGTGCACCAGGTGCTGAAAGTGCTGGCCTCAAGCCATTAAAAAGCCCGATCGCAAGGATCGGGCGGGGTAGGCCAGGCAGGCCGGAAATCACTCGGCTGATCATACGCCGGCCTCAGACAGTTTTGCTCATGATTTTCAAGCCTGTCGCATCGGTCGGCGTGCGGTAGGAACATACCGGCGCCACATTGCCTGGCTATGCTTGCACCAGTGTAAAAATGCCACCTGGGGCGGCCGTTGTGCCTGATTGACATTCCGCCTGCTTTGGCCGAAGGTGTGCGCAGCCCGATCAAACGGGCGTATGAATCGCTCGTTTGGCGTCCCATGCGCTCGCTTCGCTCCGGCGGGCAGGCCCTGTGGCCTGGCCGGGGCCCCAACATACGTTTCCATCTGGAGATCCGTTGATGATTTACGAAGGTAAAGCCATCACACTCAAGGCGCGCGACGGCGGCATCGTCGAACTGCGTTTCGACCTCGAAGGCGAGTCCGTCAACAAGTTCAACCGCCTGACTCTCGAAGAACTGCGAACGGCAGTCGACATTCTCAAAGCCCATGAAGGCCTTGCTGGCGTGCTGGTCACCAGTGGCAAGGATGTCTTCATCGTCGGCGCCGATATCACCGAGTTCGTTGCCAACTTCCGTCTCCCGGAGGCTGAATTGCTGGCTGGCAACCTGGAAGTGAACCGCATCTTCAGCGACTTCGAAGACCTCCCGGTACCGACCGTGGCGGCGATCAACGGTATCGCCCTGGGCGGTGGCCTTGAAATGTGCCTGGCGGCGGATTTTCGCGTCATGGCCAGCAGCGCCAAGATTGGCCTGCCTGAAGTCAAACTGGGCATCTACCCGGGCTTCGGCGGTACCGTGCGCCTGCCGCGCGTGATCGGTGCCGATAACGCCATCGAGTGGATCGCCGCCGGCAAGGAGCAACGTGCCGAGGAAGCGCTGAAAGTGCGCGCGGTCGACGCCGTGGTCGCCCCTCAGCTGCTCGAGGACGCATCACTCGATCTGCTGCGCCGAGCTATCTCGGGTGAGCTCGACCACCTGGCGCGTCGCCAGCCCAAGCTTGAAAAGCTCAAGCTCAATGCCATCGAGCAGATGATGGCATTCGAGACCGCCAAGGGCTTCGTCGCCGGCCAGGCCGGGCCGAACTACCCGGCCCCCGTCGAGGCCATCAAGACCATCCAGAAAGCCGCCAACTTCGGCCGCGACAAGGCTATCGAGGTCGAGGCCGCAGGCTTCGTCAAGATGGCCAAGACTCCAGCTGCCGAAAGCCTGATCGGCCTGTTCCTCAACGATCAGGAGCTCAAGCGCAAGGCCAAGGCCTGGGACGAACTCGCCAGGCCGGTCAACCAGGCGGCGGTGCTGGGCGCGGGCATCATGGGCGGTGGCATCGCCTACCAGTCGGCGTCCAAAGGCACGCCGATCCTGATGAAGGACATCAATGAAAAAGGTATCGCCCAGGGCCTGAGCGAGGCTTCCAAGCTGTTCGGCAAGCTGGTCGAGAAGGGGCGTTTGACCCCAGCCCAGATGGCCGAGGGCCTGAGCGCGATTCGGGCGACCATGTCCTATGGCGATTTCGGCGGTGTCGACATTGTGGTCGAGGCGGTGGTCGAGAACCCCAAGGTCAAGCAAGCCGTGCTCGCCGAGGTTGAAGCCCAGGTCAGGCCCGGCACCGTGCTGGCGTCCAACACCTCGACCATTTCCATCAGCCTGCTGGCCGAAGCGCTCAAGCACCCGGAAAACTTCGTTGGCATGCACTTCTTCAACCCGGTGCACATGATGCCGCTGGTTGAAGTGATCCGCGGCAAGCACTCCAGCGATGAGGCCGTCGCCACCACGGTGGCCTACGCCAAGAAGATGGGCAAGAACCCGATCGTGGTCAACGACTGCCCGGGCTTCCTGGTCAACCGCGTGCTGTTTCCCTATTTCGGTGGCTTCGCCCGCCTTGTCAGCGCCGGCATCGACTTCGTGCGTATCGACAAGATCATGGAGAAGTTCGGCTGGCCCATGGGCCCGGCCTACCTGATGGACGTGGTCGGCATCGACACCGGGCATCACGGCCGCGATGTGATGGCCGAAGGCTTCCCCGACCGGATGAAAGACGACCGTCGTTCGGCGATCGACGCGCTGTATGATGCCGGCCGCCTGGGGCAGAAGAACGGCAAGGGCTTCTATGCCTACGAGACCGACAAGAAGGGCAAACCCAGGAAGGTCGCCGACCCGTCGGTGCTCGAAGTGCTCAAGCCGGTGGTTTACGAGCAGCGCGAGCTGAGTGATGAAGACGTGCTCAACTGGATGATGATCCCCCTGTGCCTGGAAACCGTGCGCTGCCTGGAAGACGGCATCGTCGAAAGCGCGGCCGAAGCGGACATGGGGCTGGTGTATGGCATTGGCTTCCCTCCCTTCCGTGGGGGCGCGCTGCGCTACATCGACTCGATCGGCGTGGCCGAGTTCGTCGCCCAGGCCGACCGTTACGCCGAGCTGGGCCCGCTGTATCACCCCACCGCCCGCCTGCGTGAAATGGCCGCCAATGGCGAACGTTTTTTCGGCTGAGCCGCCCGACTACTGAGCGAGATCTGTTATGAGCCTGAATCCAAGAGATGTGGTGATCGTCGACTTCGGTCGCACACCCATGGGCCGCTCCAAGGGCGGCATGCATCGCAATACTCGCGCCGAGAACATGTCGGCGCACCTGATCGACCAATTGCTGGCGCGCAACCCGAACGTCGACCCCAGCGAAGTCGAAGACGTGATCTGGGGCTGCGTGAACCAGACCCTGGAGCAGGGCTGGAACATCGCCCGCATGGCGTCACTGATGACGCGCATTCCTCACAGCGCCGGTGCGCAAACCGTCAGCCGCCTGTGCGGCTCGTCGATGAGCGCGCTGCACACCGCTGCACAGGGCATCATGACCGGCCACGGCGATGTCTACGTGATCGGCGGTGTCGAGCACATGGGCCATGTGGGCATGATGCACGGTGTCGACCCCAACCCGCAGCTGTCGCTGCACGCGGCCAAGGCCTCGGGCATGATGGGGCTGACTGCCGAACTGCTGGGCAAGATGCACGGCATTGGCCGTGAGCAGCAGGACGCCTTCGCGGTGCGCTCTCATCAGCTGGCACACAAGGCCACTGTCGAAGGGCTGTTCAAGGATGAAATCATCCCGATGGAAGGCTACGACGAAGACGGCCGCCTGAAGGTGTTCGACTACGACGAAACCATCCGTGCCGACACCACCCTGGAAGGCCTGGCGGCGCTCAAGCCGGCGTTCAACCCCAAGGGCGGCACCGTGACGGCCGGCACCAGCTCGCAGATCACCGACGGTGCTTCGTGCATGATCGTGATGTCGGCGCAGCGTGCCCAGGACCTGGGCCTGTCGCCACTGGCCAAAATCCGCTCGATGGCTGTGGCAGGCTGCGATCCGTCGATCATGGGCTACGGCCCGGTACCGGCGACGCAGAAGGCACTCAAGCGCGCTGGCCTGTCCATCGCCGATATCGACTGCATCGAGCTCAACGAAGCCTTCGCCGCGCAAGCCTTGCCGGTGCTCAAGGACCTGAAAGTGCTCGACAAGATGGACGAGAAGGTCAACCTGCACGGCGGTGCGATCGCCTTGGGCCACCCCTTCGGTTGCTCCGGGGCACGGATTTCCGGCACTCTGTTGAACGTGATGAAGCAAAAGGATGCCACCCTGGGCATCGCTACCATGTGTATCGGCCTCGGCCAGGGCATCACCACGGTGTTCGAGCGGCTCTGACGGCACGCTCGCAATGACCGCGCCGGGGCCTTGTGCCCCGGCGCTCGTTTGCGCTTCAAAAATTTGAAACTTAATTTTCGTGAGGTTTTCCATGCAGATTCAGCCCGGCATCTACCGCCACTACAAAGGGCCGCAGTACCGGGTGTTCGGCGCGGCAAGGCATTCGGAAAGCGAGGAGTGGGTTGTGGTCTACCAGTCGCTGTATGGCGATTACGGCCTCTGGGTGCGGCCGCTGTCGATGTTTCTGGAGTCGGTAGCCGTGGACGGCGAACAGGTCCCGCGCTTTGCTCTGGAGCACGCCGAGGAGGGCCGTTTCGAGCTGCCGTCGGGCGATGAGGTTTAGGGAGGAAACTTGACCTCACCTTTTCACCACTATATATAGCGGTGCCTTCAAGGTTCTTACCGTTTTCTTTTTTCAGCCATTCAGGACATTTCCAATCCATGGGCAAATCGCTGGTCATCGTGGAATCCCCGGCCAAGGCCAAGACCATCAACAAGTACCTGGGCAACCAGTACGTGGTGAAGTCGAGTATCGGCCATATCCGCGACCTTCCCACCAGTGGTTCGGCCAGTGCTGCCAAGGAACCGGCCAAGGCGGGCGCCAAGAAGGCCAAGACTGCCTCTGAGGCACCGGTGCTGTCGGCGCGGGAAAAAGCCCGCAAGCAGCTGGTGACGCGCATGGGGGTCGACCCTGAGCACGGTTGGAAGGCGCAGTACGAAATCCTTCCCGGCAAGGAGAAGGTGATCGAAGAGTTGCGCCGGCTTGCCAAGGACGCCGACACCATCTATCTCGCAACCGACTTGGACCGCGAGGGGAGGCCATCGCCTGGCACCTGCGCGAAGCCATTGGCGGCGACGATTCACGCTACAAGCGCGTGGTGTTCAACGAAATCACCAAAAAGGCCATTCAGGAGGCGTTCTCGCAACCGGGCGACCTGGACATCGACCGCGTCAACGCGCAGCAGGCACGGCGCTTTCTGGACCGGGTGGTCGGCTATATGGTCTCGCCGCTGTTGTGGCAGAAGATCGCCCGTGGCCTGTCAGCCGGCCGGGTTCAGTCGGTGGCGGTGAAGCTGGTGGTTGAACGCGAGCGGGAAATCCGCGCCTTCATCCCCGAAGAATATTGGGAGCTGCATGCAGACCTGGGCGGCAAGGCCAAGGCGCAGGTGCGTTTCGAAGTCGCCCGCGAGAAGGGCGAAGCGTTCAAGCCGGTGAACGAAGCCCAGGCCATGGCCGCCGTTGAGGCGCTCAAGGCCGCAAGCTTCAGTGTGGCCAAGCGCGAAGACAAGCCCACCAGCAGCAAGCCATCGGCGCCGTTCATCACCTCCACCCTGCAACAGGCCGCGAGCAACCGCCTGGGCTTCGGTGTGAAGAAGACCATGATGATGGCCCAGCGCTTGTACGAAGCGGGCTACATCACCTACATGCGTACCGACTCCACCAACCTGTCCCAGGACGCCCTGGAGATGGCGCGCACCTATATCGACAAAGAGTTCGGCGCCGCCTACCTGCCGGCCCAGCCCAATGTCTATGGCAGCAAAGAGGGCGCCCAGGAGGCGCACGAAGCGATTCGCCCATCCGACGTCAACGTGGCCCCCACCCAGTTGTCGGGCATGGAGCGCGACGCCGAGCGCCTGTACGAGCTGATCTGGCGCCAGTTCCTGGCGTGCCAGATGACGCCCGCGCAGTACCTGTCCACCACCATCACCGTCATGGCCGGCGACTTCGAGCTGCGTGCCAAAGGCCGCATCCTGCGCTTCGACGGTTATACCCGTGTGATGCCTCAGCAGAGCAAGCCGGGCGAAGACAACGTGCTGCCGGAGATGGAGCAGGGCGAGGCGCTCAAGCTGATCAAGCTCGACCCCACCCAGCACTTCACCAAGCCGCCGGCACGCTTCTCCGAAGCCAGCCTGGTCAAGGAAATGGAAAAACGCGGCATCGGCCGGCCATCGACCTACGCTGCGATCATCTCCACCATCCAGGACCGCGGCTATGTGACCTTGCAGAACCGCCGCTTCCACTCCGAGAAAATGGGCGACATCGTCACCGAGCGCCTGTCGGAGAGCTTCGCCAACCTGATGGACTACGGCTTCACCGCCGGCATGGAAGAGAACCTCGACGACATCGCCCACGGCGAGCGTGACTGGAAAAACGTGCTCGACGAGTTCTATGGCGACTTCCGCTTCAAGCTCGAAAGTGCCGAAAACGCCGAGCACGGCATGCGTGCCAATCAGCCTACTCCGACGGACATTCCGTGCCCCGAGTGCGGCCGTCACATGATGATCCGCACCGCGTCCACAGGCGTATTCCTTGGCTGTTCGGGCTACAGCCTCCCGCCCAAGGAGCGCTGCAAGGCCACCATCAACCTGGTGCCAGGCAACGAGATCGCCGAGGACGACGAGGGTGAGTCCGAATCGCGGCTGCTGCTCAACAAGCACCGTTGCCCGATCTGCAGCACCGCCATGGACGCTTACCTGGTGGACGAGAAGCGCAAGCTGCACATCTGTGGCAACAACCCTGACTGCCCCGGCTACGAGGTGGAGCAGGGCAGCTACCGCATCAAGGGCTACGAAGGGCCAAGCCTTGAGTGCGACAAGTGCGGCAGCGAAATGCAGCTCAAGACCGGCCGCTTCGGCAAATTCTTCGGTTGCACCAACCCTGCGTGCAAGAACACCCGCAAGCTGCTGCGCAGCGGTGAAGCGGCGCCGCCGAAGATGGACGCGGTGAAGATGCCCGAGCTCAAGTGCGAGAAGGTCACCGACACCTACGTGCTGCGCGACGGTGCTTCCGGCCTGTTCCTTGCCGCCAGCCAGTTCCCGAAGAACCGTGAGACTCGCGCGCCGCTGGTGCTGGAACTGCTGCCGCACAAGGATGAGATCGATCCGAAGTACCACTTCCTGTTCGATGCGCCGATCAAGGATCCCGACGGCCGGCCTGCGGTGATCCGTTACAGCCGCAAGACCAAGGAGCAATATGTGCAGTCCGAGGTCGAGGGCAAGCCGACCGGCTGGCGAGCCTTCTTCGACGGCAAGGCCTGGAAGGTCGAAGACAAGCGCTGATCCATCACGGGGCCCACGGGCCCCGTTTTACTGTGTTCAAGGAGGTGTGCCATGGCGCACGAGCTCTATACCCGCACCAATCAGAAGATCTACTTCGCCGGCCTCGCCCTTGAGCAGTTGGCCCAGGCGGCGCAGGGCACTTCTATGAATGCCGCCGCGCTGCAGCAGGCCGGCCGCGAAGCGGTGCTGTTCCACCTGTACGGCGCACTGCTGGGTTTGTGCCATGAGATTGCCGGGTTTTACCACCTGCCGGACACTCGCGCCCCGCGCGCCGAGGCCTATCTGAATGAACAGGTGCTGGCACAGGCCGCCAACCCCGAGCTTGCTGAGCTGGTGGAATTGTTGCAAAGCCGGGATTCCTGGCTGGTGCGTTTGTTGGCTGCCTACAGCGCGCTTTACGAGCCGCCACGTGCACTGCGGGAAATAAAGCGTGACGTCACCACCCCACTGATCGCGGCAGTCAACCTGGACGAGCCGGAGCCTGAACCCGGGCTGGACGGCGTGACCCTGGAGCAATGGCGTCAGCATCTCAAGCAATTGGCCGTTCGGTTCCGCGATGGCTTGAGTGAGTGCTGACAAGCAAAAGCGCTGTTACACTATTCCGCCTTTCCCGGAGAACTTCATCTGTATGTCTACGTCCTTTCTTGAAATCGTCGAACTGCCAGACGGCCGTATCGAACTGCGCCGCGCCGAAGACGAAGGGTCGTTGGTGACTCTGGATTTCTCCGAGGACGCCAAGGCATTTCTCCAGGGCCAGCACGTCGAAGTGGCCAAAGCCATGCTCAGCGTGGGCGTTCAGATGGCGGGCAAGTTGGTCGATGGTGAGCTCGAACGCGCCGACGAAGGCCCGCGCGTCCTGCATTGAGAGGCGCAAGCGCCGCTCGCCGCTTGCTTGGATGATCAGCCGAAATCTTTCGCCGAGTGCCGCTCCAGCACTTGCGTAGCTTCATCACCCCACGGGCGGTTGACCCGCTGCCCGCGCTGTACAGCAGGGCGCTGTGCAATCAGGTCGGCCCACCGCTTGACGTGGGTGTAATCCTGTACCGACAAGAACTCCGCTGCATTGTACAGATCCCCGCGCACCAGCTTCCCGTACCAGGACCAGATGGCGATATCGGCGATGCTGTACTCGGCGCCTGCGATATAGGGCGGGCGGCCAGGTGGCGGTCAAGCACGTCGAGTTGGCGTTTGGCCTCCATCGCATAGCGGTCGATGGCGTATTTGATCTTCTCCGGGGCGTACGCATAGAAGTGCCCGAAGCCGCCCCCCAGGAACGGCGCTGAACCCATCTGCCAGAACAACCAGTTCAAGGCCTCGGTGCGCGACAGCGGATCTTGCGGCAGCAGGTCGCCGAACGCCTCGGCCAGGTACAGCAGAATGGCGCCAGACTCGAACACCCGAACCGGCTCAGTGCCACGGCGGTCGACCAGCGCCGGGATCTTGGAGTTGGGGTTGATTTCGACGAAACCACTGCCGAATTGCTCGCCGTCGTTGATGCGGATCAACCAGGCATCGTACTCGGCGCCCACGTGGCCACGCTCGAGCAGCTCTTCGAGCATGATGGTGACCTTGATGCCGTTGGGCGTGGCCAGGGAATACAGCTGGAACGGGTGTTCGCCCACTGGCAATGGCTTTTCATGAGTGGCGCCCGCGGCCGGGCGGTTGACGCTGGCGAAACGGCCTTCCTGGGCTTGGGGTGGGGTCCATACGGCGGGCGGGGTATAGGTGTCGGTCATAGAGGCCTCGAGAGGATTGAACGAGCTTGCTTTGTGTTGACCTCCCCACTTGGGGTCAGTGCGCTGACGATAACGCAAAATAATTGCTTTTGATGCTCGAGCGCGGCCAGTAATGGTAATGGACCCTTGAAAACCTACCGTCTTGGATCTTTGAACTGGCCAATCTCGCGCTAGAGTGTGACTTCTTTCCACGCCCTGGATGCCTCGATGCCGCGCCTTAACGATTTCAACCAGCCGCTGGGAGAGCCAGTAGAAGCCTGGCAGCCCCGCCCGCAGCCTGAGGGCGTGACACTCACCGGCTGCCACTGCCGCCTGGAGCCCCTCGATGCCGCACGCCATGCCGATGCGCTGTACACGGCTTACAGCCAGGCGGCAGATGGGCGTGACTGGACTTACCTGTTCGTCGGCCCCTTCGACAGCGCTGAGCAGTACCGTGAATACACCACAGCGATTGCACGCAGCACCGACCCCCGGCATTACGCGATCATCGACCTGAACAGCGGCGAGCCGGTGGGCACGATAGCGTTGATGCGCATTGACCCTGCCCATGGTGTGATCGAGGTGGGCAGCGTCACATTCTCCCCGCTGCTCAAGCAGTCCGTGCTGTCGACCGAAGCGCAATACCTGTTGATGCGCTACGTGTTCGACACTTTGGGTTACCGCCGTTATGAATGGAAATGCGACAGCCTCAACGAGCCCTCGCGCCGCGCTGCGCAACGCCTGGGCTTCACCTTCGAAGGGATCTTTCGCCAGGCCGTGATCTACAAGGGGCGCAGCCGTGACACGGCGTGGTTTTCCCTGCTTGCGCAGGAGTGGCCGATGGTCAGAGAAAGCGTTCGAGGCCTGGTTGGCTCCCGAAAACTTCGACGAGCAAGGCCGCCAGCGGCGGCGCCTGGAGGCGTTGCGCTGACTGCACAGCGCATCGTTGCCTGCCAGTTGCGGGGCATCGCCCGGCAAGCCGGCCTCCCACCTGGAAGGCTCAGGCCCGCAGATCACCTCGTGGGAGGGCGGCTTGCCGCGCGACAAGCCGATCCCCCCTGCCTCAGGGCGTCTCCACCACACTCAACCCATTACCCTGCCGGCGCACCCTGATCTGCACCGGAATGCGTTCATGCATCTCCTGCACGTGAGAGATCACCGCCACCTTGCGCCCTTGAGCCTGAAGGCTGTCCAGCGCGTCCATGGCCAACTGCAACGACTCAGGGTCAAGGCTGCCAAAGCCCTCATCGATGAACAGCGATTCGATCTTCAGCGTGCTGGATGCCATCGACGCCAGCCCCAGCGCGAGCGCCAGCGACACCAGGAAGGTTTCGCCGCCGGAGAGCGAATGCACCGAGCGGGTTTCGTCGCCCATCTCGGTGTCGACCACCAGCAAACCGAGCAGGCTGCCGCCGCGCTTGAGGCGGTAGCGGCGCACCAGTTGGCGCAACTGTACGTTGGCGTGCTGCACCAGCCGGTCGAGGTTGTACGCCTGGGCAATGCGGCGGAAGCGGTCGCCTTCCGCCGATCCGATCAGTGCCGACAAGCGGCCAGCGCGCAGGGCCACGGCCTGTGCCGCTTCCATGCGCGCCAGCAATTGCTGCTGCTCCTGCTGGCGACGTTGGTCGTCGAGCTGGCGGGCGCGCAGCTCACCGTGCTCGCGCTCCAGCGTTTCGCAGCGCTCGGTCAGCTCTGCCAACTGGGCCTGGAGCGCCTCGCGCTCAGGCGCGTCGCTACGCAACGCCTGATGAGCCTGCTGGCGGCTGGCGCGTTCGCCGACCAGTACCTGTGCCTGGGCCAGTGCGGTCTGGGCAGTGCCCAGCCGCTCGCGCACCTGCTGCGCCTCGATGTCGTCCAGTGCCAGCAAGGTTTGCAGGGTCTGGTCATCGAGCGTGGGCACGCTGGCGCGCCAGGCCTGGAGGGCTTGATCGAGCGACTGCGCCGTGTCGGTTTCCTGAGCCAGGCGCTGGCTGAGGCTGTGCTGCTCGCTTTCCAGGCGCACGACCTCCGTGGCTGCGGCCTGCAACTGTTCGGCCAACTGCGAGCAAGCTTCGCCTGCCGCGGTGATGGCCTGGTCAAGTTGCGTTTGCCAGGCGTCGGCGGAGGGGTGCTCGCCCAATAGGGTGGTGAGTTGCTGTTGGTCTGCGTCGCGGCGTTGATCGATCGTGGCCAGGCTCTGTTTACGCTCGGTCAGCGAATGTTCACTGTGCTGCAGTTGGTTGGCGAGCAAGGCCAGTTGCTGGGCGCGCTCGTCACGCGTCAGTTGCTCGTCACGCTGGCGCTCGAGCTGTTCGCGGCGCGTGGCGACCTGCTGGTCGAGCGCCATGAATGCCTGGGTAGGCTGCGTTTGCAGGGCCTGGCGATGGTCATCCGGCAGGAGGTTATCGAAAGCTTGCAGCTCTTCGGCAAGGCGCTGGCGATCATCGGCCAGCGCTTTTTGCTGGTTGGCCAGGGCCTGGGCGCTGGACTGGGCGGCCTGTTCTGCGCCATGGACTTGCTGTTGCAGGCGGCTGGCATCCTGCTGCCACTGGAACAGCCGCTGCTGCTGCTGTTCATCGTTTGCCAACTGCTGAGCCAGCCGCTCCCGGCGCTGCGCCAGGCGCTGGCCTTGCTCGGCCACCGGCAGCTCGGCCAGGCGTGCATACAACGGCAGTTGCGCAAGTGCGTCCAGGCACTGCTGGCGCTGCTGCTGCAGAGGTTCTTCCTGCTCGCGCAATTGCTTGAGCTGTTCGATCAACGCACCGACTTCAGCGCGCAGTTCGGCCAGCCGAGCGGCGTGCTGTTCCACGGCCTGGCGCGCCCGCTGTTCTTCATTGGCGTCATGGCCGGCCATGGCCTTGGCCAACGGTTCGGGCTGGTGCCACGGGTGCTCGAGGCTGCCGCACACTGCGCACGGCTCACCGGGTTGCAGCTGCTGGCGGAGCGCTTCAACGCTGCTGTCGCGCGCCAGGCGCTGGCGTTCCAGCAACTGCAAGGTGGTTGCCAATGCGGCGGTGGCCCGCTCGTGCTGCTGTTTGACCGCCATACCTTCGCGCGTGCGCGCCTCGCGTTGCTCACCCAACCGCTGCTGCTGTACGGCCAGTTGCGCCAGGCGCTCGTCGAGGTCGGCAACGCGCTGCCAGGCCCGCTCCAGCTCTTCGGTTTCCTTGAGCTGTTGACGGTTGTCGGCCAGCAGCCGATTGAGCACTTGTGCGCGCTCGGCAAGGTCCTCGCCATTGCTGTCAGCTTCCTGCTGAAGTGCCTGCAAGGCCTGGCGCGCGCTTTCCAGGGTTTCTCTGGCCTGTTGGGCCGCTGCTTCCAGCGCGGGCAATTCCTTGTCGCCCTGCTCAAGGCGCGCACTGGCTTCAAGCAGCTTCTGCAGGCGCGGGCGATGCACTGGCCAGGCGTCGGCCAAGGCTGCCAGCGCGCTGCTGTGTTCAAGGCCTTGGGCGATAGTGGCCAGTTCCGCGTCGGCGGCCTGTTGCCGCTCAAGGCTGGCGTGATGCTGGGCACTGGCTTGGGCGAATTCGGCTTGTGCCCGCTCAACGGCCTCTGCCAACGGCTGGCGATCCTGGGCAAGTGCCGCCAGGCCATGGGCGAGGTCGAAGGCCTGGCGCAGGGCAGGGGCGCTGGCTTGGCGAGCCGCCTGGGCCTGCTCCTGAGTGTGCCGGGCCTGCTGGTGGGCCGTGTGCAACTGTGCCTGCGCTTCGCGGCGGGCCTGCAACGAGCGTTCAAGTTCAACAGCCTGGTCGCCGAGCGTGGCGATGGCTTGCCGAGTGGCCGCTTGCTGGCTGAAGCGATGACGCTGCGGCGCCAGCTGTTCGAGCCAGTGCAGGCGCTCGCGTTCACTCTCCAGGTCGCCCAGCTCCGCCTGTGCGGCGGCGTGCTGATCGAGCGCGGCCTGGTGCTGTTCGGCAAGCTGGTCGCCTTCGGTGTACCACTGCCGCACCTGCTCGGCCAGGCGCAGGCTGGCCTGGTCAGCCTTGAGCGCGGCGGCAGCGCTGTGCACCTGCTGGTCGAGGGCCGCGCGATCGTCTTCGTCCAGCGGCGCGACAGCGCCCGCCTGGCCACGCAGCGCTTCAACAGCCTGCTGGGCGGCCTTGGCCTTTTCATAGGCGCGCCGGCCCAGGCGGCTGTAGAGCGCAGTGTCGGTGAGTTTTTCCAGCAGCTCGCTGCGCTCGTTGTCGTCGGCCTTGAGAAAGGCGCTGAAGTCGCTCTGGGCCAGCATCACCGCGCGGGTGAACTGGGCGAAGTTCAGCCCCAGGCAGGCCTCCAGGCGTTCGCGGTATTCGCCTTTCTGGCTGGCCAGCAACTGGTTGGCGTCCAGGTCGGTCAGGCTCTGGCGGCTGGCTTGCAGCTTGCCGTCGGCGCGTTCACGGGCGCGGTTGGCTTCCCAGCGGGCGCGGTAGCGGCGGCGGTCGACGCCGACGAAATCCACTTCGGCATAGCCTGCGCCAGTGCCGCGCCGCAGCAGGGTGCGCGGGTCGGCGGTTGTGATTTCACCGTCGGCGTCGGGCACCTTGGTGCTGGCGCTCACGTTGCCCAGCCGAGGCACTGCGCCGAACAACGCCAGGCACAGTGCGTCGAGGATCGTGCTCTTGCCCGCGCCGGTGGGGCCGGTGATGGCGAACAGGCCAGCGCTGGCGAGCGGTTCGCAGGTGAAGTCCAGGGTCACCGGGCCGGCAATGGAGGCCAGGTTCTTCAGGCGGATGGCAAGGATCTTCATGGCTGGTCGTCCTCCAGTTGCACGTCCTGCAACAGCTGGGCGAAATCCTCCAGCGTCTGCTCATCCGGCTCGCTGCCGTACTGTTCTTGCCAGGCCCGGGTGAACAGCGCCTGCGGCTGCATCTGCTCGAGCTCGAACACCACCCCGGCGGCCTCCTGGGCCACCAGCCCGCCCTGGTACTGGGCGGCGATACGCACCAGCCGCGCGGCCTTGCCCAGCAGGGCGGCCTCGATGCGCTGGCGCAGGTCCGGCTGCGGTTGGTCGAGCAGAATGCGCACTTCCAGCCACGGCAGATGCACTTCTTCTTCGAGCAGCCCCGGCACCGGCAACGCCTGCAGTTGCTCGATCACCTCTTCCAGCGGTGCCGGGCCGATGCGCTTGAGGTCTACGGCGCGGGGCACACGCAAAGCGTGCACATCCACGAGCTTGCCCTTGTCGTCGAAATCCACCTGCAGTACCTGGTGCGGGTAGTCCACTTCCGAAAACGACAGCGGAATCGGCGACCCGCTGTAGCGCAGGCGGAAGTCGGCATTGACCCGCTGCGGCTTGTGCAGGTGCCCGAGGGCGACGTAGTCGATGCTTTCGTCGAACAGGCTGGCCGGCAGGGCCTCGGCGCTGCCGATGATCAGGCTGCGCTCGGAGTCCAGCGACACGCTGCCGCCGGCAAGGTGGGCGTGGCTGATGGCGACCAGGGCCTGGCCACGCTTGCGCTTGGCGTTGGCGGCGGCGATCAGCTCTCGGTGCACACGGGCGATGCCGGCCAGGTAATCGTCACCGCGCTCGCCGCCGGTCACCTCCGCCGGGCGCAGGAACGGCAAGGCCAGGCACCAGCCCAGCGGCTTGCCGCGTTTGCCGGTGAGTGGAATCAGCAAGCGCTCGCTGTCCAGCGTGCCGTCGTCCAGCCATTGCACGCGGCCCAGCGCATGGGCGCGCAGCCGGCGCATCAGTGGTGCGGGCAACTCGATGCGAGAGCCGGAGTCATGGTTGCCGGCGATCATGATGATGGTCAGCGAGGGCAGTTGCTCGTGGGCGCTGACGATGAATTCGTACAGGCGCTCTTGCGCCCTGAGCGGGGGGTTGACTGTGTCGAAGATGTCGCCGGCCACCAGCAGGGCGTCGGGGCGCAGTTCGACGATGCGCCCCAGCAGCCATTTGAGGAAGCAGGTGTGCTCGTAGTCACGGTCCTGGCCGTGCAGCGACTGGCCCAGGTGCCAATCGGAGGTGTGCAGCAAACGCATGGGCAATCCGGAATCTATTGAGGGTAGAGCGGCGGCAGGCTGTCGCCGCCCCGCGTGCTGGCCCGCGCGCTGGCGGGCAGGGTGCCGATGGCGCGCCACAGGTCGGCGCCTTGCCAGTAACGGCCGGCTTCGCTGTAGAGCGCGCCGTTGAGTTTGTCCAGGGCCTCGGACAGCGGCGCATAGCGCGCCGCGAGGTCGGCCAGGTTTTCAGACTGCTGGCGGGCCCAGGCGTCCAGTGCCTGGCGCGTGGCCTGCGGCTCGTTGGCCAGGCACGCCCGTTCGAGCTCGTCGAGCAGGGCGCGCGGGTTGGGCCCCACCGGGGCAGGGCGCGCCACTGCCGGCAGGCGCCGGCCTCGCCACCACAGGCCGAAGCCAATCATTGCAAGGCAGAACCAGAAGAAGGTTGCCAACTGCCAGGGCCACAGCAGTGGCGCAGGTGCTTGTGGCTGCGCCGGGCTTGCCACAGGCGCCACCGGCGCGGCGCCAGGCGCCTCGGCGACCTGCAAGGTACGCCCGGCCACGCGTGTGCGTTCCAGGTGGTCTTCGCGAGTGTTCCACCACACCACTTCGATGGCGGGCAGCTCCAGGCTGCCGGCCCGGCTGGGGACCAGCGCCAAGCGCTCCTGGCGGCTACCGGCCACGCCGCGCTCACTGGCCTGATTGCTCAGTTGAGGCTGGTCGGGATACTGGCGCAGGCCCTTGATGTCGCCGACAGGCAACGGCGGCAACTGGCCGCTGGAAAGCCCTTCGGCCTTGATGGTCAGGGTGCGCGTAAGCGAATCGCCCACCTGCGCCTGGTCGCCCTCCGGGTTCCAGGTTTCGCTGATGGTCAAGGCCCGTGCCGGCAGCCATGGGCTGCCCTCGGGGTACTGAGCGGGCTTGGGCCGGACGCTCAACGGCATCTGTGCCGAGGTCACGCGCATCAGCGTACCGGGATGCGCCGCGCCGTCGTCGCCCTGGCTGACCGGTGTCGCGCTGAATACCAGTGCCGGGATCAGCAGGTCGCCGCTGCGCTGGGGGTAGATGGCGAAGCGGGTTTCGATGACGCCGTGGCGCACGCCGTTGATGATTTTTTCGTAGGTGCGTGGCGGGCCGAGCTGCTCGACCCGGGCATCGGCCACTTGCAGCGCCGAGAGGCTGCTGTCGTCGTAGAGCGGTACCGAATGATAGATGCGCAGGGTCAGGATGACCTGGGCCTGCACGTAGACGCTGTCCTGGTCCAGGCTTGCATCGATGAACACCGGAGCCAGGCTGTCGGTACTCGCCGGCTCGGCCTCGGCCAGTACCTGGATCACGATCGGCTGGCTGTGCAGCTCGCCCAGGCTCAGCGCAGGAATGGTGAGCGTGCCGCGGCTGCGCGGCACCAGCGTGATGATCCAGCGTGTGCTGCCACGACTGTCGTCGGCAAGGTTCGCCGGGTTGTTGATCTGGCGGGTGTCGCGTACACGGAAGCTATCGCCCAGCGGGGCCAGGTCGGGTTTGCCGAACAAGGTGACGTCGTTACTCTCAAGCACCAGCTCGAACGACTCGCCCTCGATCACCCTCGTGCGGTCGACGCTGGCCAGCAGCACCGAGGCGTGCGCCGGCAAGGCCAGGCAGGCCAGCAGAGTGCTCAGAAGAAAGGCGCGCAGCCGGTTCATGGGGTGGTGTCCTGCTGATGTTGCTGTTCGTACCAGAATTTTCGGCGCAGCAATTCTGACGGATCGTCGGGGATCTGTCTCAACCATTGCTCCAGCGCTTGCTGCCGCTCGCTCTCCACTGCCGGGCTTGCATCGGTGGGCGGCTCCTGGCCCTCACCGGTTGCAGTGTTGGCCTGGGCGTCGTCGCTGCCCTGGCCTGAACCCTGGGTTTGCGCCAAAGCCGGCTGGCCGGGCGCTTCGCTGCCCTGCGCATCGGCCTGGCCTTGGGGTTCAGGTGGTGGGGCAGCCGTGCCGGCATCGCCGGTGCCGTGTTCGGGGGCCTGGGGCTGTTGCGCAGGGGGCGTGCCTGCAGCCTGCTCAGCGTGGCGCTCATCCAGCAGTTGCTGGACCAAGGCACGGTTTTTCATGGCCTGCGGCAGGTCAGGCTGGCGCTCAAGGGCCTGGTCGAAGGCGTCGATGGCGGCCTCCAGCTGCCCCGAACGGGCAAGTGCCGTGCCACGGTTGTAGTGGTCCGCGGCACTGTCACCCCGGGCGAATTGCTGGGCCGCACCTGCGTAGTCGCCAGCTTCGAAAAGCGCCACGCCCTGCCAGCGATGGTCGCTGAAACGCCGGGCGGCCTCGGCGGGGCGGTTGGCGTCGAGCAGGCGCTGGCCTTGCTGGTCGGGGCGCAGCCAGAGGTCGTCCCAGCCTTGCGCCCAGGCCGGGTGCGGCGAGGCCAGTAGCAGTGGCAGCAGGCACAGCAGCCAGCCCCGGCGCGCGCCGAGGGCCGCGATCACCAAAAGAGGCAGCAGCAGCCAGTAGCCCTGGTCTGCCCAGGCATCCAGGTGCTGGCTGGTGCTGGCGCCGCGTGGCGCGCGTGGGCTGTCGAACAGGCCGAGGGTGCGCAGGTCATGGTCATCAACGCGCGCATTTTGGTACTGCCCGCGCTGATGCTCAGCGAAGCGCTCCAAAGCGTTGGCGTCGAGCCGGGGAAGGGCGATCGCGCCCTGTGCATCTTTGAGCAACTGCCCGTCCTCCAGCGTGACCGGTGCGCCGCTGGCGGTGCCGATGCCGAGAATCAGCAGAGGTGGGCTCTGCCTGCCCAGCAGATGGTCAATGCCGGCGCGCTCCTGGTCGCTGAGCGCGGAAGTGATCAACAGCAACCGGCCCTGGCCTTGGCCCGCCTGGGCGAGCAGGCCTTGCGCCTGGGCCACTGCCAGGTCCGCGCGCTGCCCAGGGGCCGGCATCAGAGACGGCTTGAGGGCGTCGAGCAGGTTGCTGGCGGTGGCCAGGTCATTGGACAACGGCACCAGCACATGGGCGCTGCCGGCGTAGACGACAATGGCGGTCTGCGCGTCGAGGCGGTTCTTGAGCAGGTCCTGCAGCTTGCGCCGGGCCTGCGCCAGGCGATTGGGCGCTACGTCGGTGGCAAGCATGTCGGGCGTCAGTTGCAGCATGACCACCAGCGGGTCGCCGGGCTTTTGCTCGAACTGCTCCAGCCGCTGCCAGCCCGGGCCGAGCAGCGCCAGCAGCGCCAGTGCCCAGCCCGCGCCCAGCAGCATCAGTGGCCAGCGCGCGCTACGGCCGCTGCCTGTAGAGAGCAATGCCGCATGGAAGGCGGGCGGCAGCAACTGATGCCAACGCCCGGTGCGCTGCTGGCGGCGCCAACGCCTGGCGAGCAGCCACAGCAGCAGCGGCGCGGCCAGCAGCCAGCCCAGGCGCATCCAATGGGGCCAGAGGTCGTTCATCGGCGCCTCCGCCAGCGCAGGTGCTCACGCCATTGGGGCGCCTGTGGCAGACGCTCGGCGGCGTGGTGTGCCCAGCGCTGCCACGCGGCGGGCACGCCCAGGCTGAGCGCAGCACTGAGCAATACCGCCGCAGCCAACGGCCAGTCATAGAGCTCGCGCACCGGCCGCGCACGGGTGGGCGACTGGCTCACCGGCTCCAGGCGATCAAGAGTGGTGCCGATGCCTTGCAGCTCGGCGCCGTTGCGCGCGCGAAATACTGCCCTCCGGTCAGGTGCGCCAGCTGCCGCAAGGTGGGCTCATCCAGGTCGAGGCTGGGGTTGAGCCCCAATTGGCCGTCGCTGCCAGGGTCGGCACCGATGCCGATGGTGTAGAGCTTTACCTCGCTTCGGGCGGCCAGCCGCGCAGCCACCAGCGGCGGCACCTGGCCGCCGTTGTTGGCGCCATCGGTGATCAGGACCATCACCCGGCTTTGTGCCGGGCGTTCGCGCAAGCGTTTCAGGCCCAGGCCGATGGCGTCACCGATGGCAGTGTTCTGCCCGGCGATGCCCACTTGCGCGTCGTCGAGCCAGGTGCGCACGGTGTGGCGGTCGAAGGTCAGCGGGGCTTGCAGGTAGGCCCGGCTGCCGAAAAGGATCAGGCCCAATCGGTCACCTTCGCGGGCTTCGAGAAAATCGCCGAGCAGGTGCTTGACCAGGCTCAGCCGGCTCACCGGTTCGCCTTGCCATTGCATGTCGGGGTAGTCCATGGAGCCGGAAACGTCCACAGCCACCAGCAGGTCGCGGCCGCTGGCAGGCACCGGCAATGGCGCACCCAGCCACTGCGGGCGCGCTGCGGCGAGCAGCAACAACAGCCACACCAGAAGGAACGGCAGCTGCCGGCGCCAGGGGGGCAGGTTCAGCCGAGCGCGGCGCTGGCCCAGGCGCTCCAGGTCGTCGATGAAAGCAACCTTGAGCACCGGCTCGCCGCTGCCCGCCACCGGCAACACGCGGCGCAGTAACCAGGGCAGCGGCAGCAGAGCGAAGATCCAAGGCCAGGCGAGTTCAAACATGCTTGCGAATCCACACGGCCACGGCCTGGTTGAGGCCGTCGATGGCTTTGTCGTCCAGCCGGCATTCGGGCTTGTACACGCCTTCGACCAGTACCATCCAGCGGGTGAGGCCTGCCGCCGGGCAGCGGTTATCCAGAAACGCCAGCCACTGGCGGCCGTTGAGCGTGTGGCTGTTGCTGCCTGGGTAGTGAATGCGGCACAGGCGTTTGAGCAGGCCATTGAGTTGCTGCAGCCAGGCCCCGGCCGGCGCGCTGCCATAGGGGCGTGTCAGCATGGCCAGCTCGATCAACGCTTCGGTGCGCAGTGGGTCCTGTTCGCTGGCGGGCTCTTCGATCGGTTCTTCGACGACGGGGGCCCGGCGCGGGCGCCAGTGCCGGTAGCGCCAGGCCAGGCCCGCCAGTGCCAGCAGCAACACCGGCAGCGCCCACCAGCCCGGGGCCAGCGGCCAGGCACTCACCTGGGGCGGTGGGATCAGCGGTTCGAGCTGCAGCAGGCTGGTCATCGCGCAGCCTTCGCCCGCGGCGGGTTCAGGTAGTCGCGCAGCTGCTCGACCGGGTCGCGCTCGGTGCCAAGTGGCAGCAGCAGGATGCCGGCCTGAACCGCCAGGCGCTCCCAGCGCGTGCGGCGCGCTTCGGCCAGCTCGGCGTAGGCCTGGCGCAAGGGCGCGCGTTGGGTGTCCAGATCCAGCACTTGCTCGCCCTGGGCGAAGCGCAGCAGGCCGGCGGCGGGCAGGGCGTGGTCGAGCGGGTCGCTCACCGGCAGTAACAACACGTCGCAGTGGCGGGCCAACAGGCTCAGTTGCTGTTCTGCGGTGGGCTCCAGCGCGCGTGCATCGCAGACGACGATGGCCAGGCTGCCGGGGCGCAGCACCTCGCGCGCACGGCGCAGGGCGGCGCCAAAATTGCCCGGCTCCGGGCTGCCGTCAGCGTCCAGGGCCTGGTTGAGCTGGGCCAGGCGCGCGAGCAGTTGCAGCAGGCTCTGCTTGCTGCGGCGCGGCTTGATCTCGTAGTGCTCGCCGTCACCGAACACCAGCCCGCCAACGCGATCATTGTGCTCAAGCGTTGCCCAGCCCATCAACGCAGCCACCCGTGCGGCGACTACCGACTTGAACGCCAGCGCGCTGCCGAAGAACAGCCGCCGGCTCTGCTCCACCAGCAGAAACACCGGGCGCTCGCGCTCCTCGTGAAACAGCTTGGTGTGTGGCTCCTGAGTGCGCGCGGTAACGCGCCAGTCGATGTTGCGAACGTCGTCGCCGGCCTGGTAAACGCGCACCTGGTCGAAGTCCACACCGCGCCCGCGCAGCTTCGAGTGATGCAGCCCCACCAGCGGCCCGCGCTGGCCAGGGCGGGCGAACAGCTGCACTTCGCGCACGCGGTGGCGCATCTCGATCAGGTCGGCCAGGGCCACCTTGACGCGGGAAGCAGGGTTGGCGGAATTGGGCATGCCGGGCCTCAGGCGACCGCGACCACGTCGAGGATGCGCTGGATCACGCGGTCCTGGTCAACCCCGGCCGCTTCGGCCTCGAACGACAGGATCAGGCGGTGGCGCAGCACGTCGAACACCACGGCCTGAATATCTTCGGGGCTCACGAAGTCTCGCCCGGCGAGCCAGGCATGGGCACGCGCGCAGCGGTCCAGGGCAATCGAGCCGCGCGGGCTGGCGCCGTAGGCCAGCCATTCGGCAAGCTCAGGGTCATAGCGGCCGGGGGTGCGAGTGGCCATCACCAATTGCACCAGGTATTCCTCCACGGCATCGGCCATATACAGCCCGAGGATCTCCCGACGCGCGGCGAAGATCGCCTGCTGGGTGACCCGCCGCTCGGGTTTGGCCTCGCCACCGAGCGCCTCGCCGCGGGCCTGCTGGAGAATCTTGCGTTCCACGCTGGCGTCCGGGAAGCCGATCTTGACGTGCATCAGGAAGCGGTCGAGCTGGGCCTCGGGCAAGGGGTAGGTACCCTCTTGCTCGATGGGGTTTTGCGTGGCCATCACCAGGAACAGCGGGGAAAGGTCATAAGTGCTGCGCCCCACGCTCACCTGGCGTTCGGCCATGGCCTCGAGCAGCGCCGATTGCACCTTGGCCGGCGCGCGGTTGATTTCGTCGGCCAGCACCAGGTTGTGGAAGATAGGCCCTTGCTGGAATACGAAGCTGCCGGTTTCCGGGCGGTAGATCTCGGTGCCGGTGATGTCGGCCGGCAGCAGATCAGGGGTGAACTGAATGCGGTGGAACTGCGCCTCGATGCCCTCGGCCAGCTCCTTGATCGCGCGGGTCTTGGCAAGGCCCGGCGCGCCCTCTACCAACATGTGGCCATCGGCGAGCAGCACCATCAGCAGGCGGTCGATGAGCTTGTCCTGGCCCAGGATCTGCGTGGCCAGAAAGTTGCGCAGCGCGATGAGCGCTTCACGGTGTTCCATGGGAGAAGAGTTCCTGAGTGGGCGCCGGGGGCCGAGCTCCGGGCCGCCGGGAGGTGGCGGCGCGCCATTGTACTGCATCGTGCATCGGGTGTGGTGGAGATGTTCGAACCGCCTCTGCCTGCAAGACTTGACAGTATCCAATTGTGTTTAGAGGGGTATATTCTGAAAGCCAGCCTCTGCTGGATGTTTTCAAATTTGAAGTCTGCTGAATATGCGCGGGCGAAGTATCGCCTTAGGTTTCACGTATCTTCCGGATTTCAGCGCTGCAACCTGATTTGGTGGTTGGAATGAAGATATCCCTCCCGCCCGTACCTGCAAAAAACGCATGCTCTGCCGATAGGAAAGTATCCATGCTTTTGGACAGTTTGAACCATACGCCGATCGGGCGATATATTGATAAGTCGATCATCCATAGTTCGTCGCCTCCCTACGGTGGTGGTGCGCGAAGAGGTGGAGCAGGTTTACATGGCGAATGGAGTGAGCATTGGCCCGGTTATTTATGGGGTTCTGGTTACCGCGCTTACATGCCGGCGCTACTGAAATTCAATCGGTCGGACACTTCCAGTCCATGGGGTGTGGGTGGGCTAAATTCATATCGTTTCTGCAATGCTGATCCAGTCAATCATGTGGATGCTACCGGCCATGGCGCTACGGGGTTGGTGGGTTTGCTGTTCGCCTCTCAAGCGGTCGCTACCGGCAAAGGCGTGCAGGCCTTGGGCGCTCTGGATGGAATACTCTTCAAACATCTGAACGCCGGAAGCATTCTCTCGCTTTCTGAAACATCGAAGAGTCTATACATCGAGGTTGCGCCGAGACTGCTGGAAGCAAGAGCTCTAATCACTCAGGCGTATCTCCAGCGTAAGGCTCTTCCTGGTTTGTATAGAGAGTTGGTAGGTGCTGCTTTGCTTCGTCCGGGCGCACAAATGAACTCGTTGTTGCCTGTTGTGGCTGGTTATGCACAGAATGCAGAATCGTTTTATAAGGTGTATGGGGTTGCTGTGGAGAGTGCAACACTTTCAACAGTTTTCACGGGGCCGATGACAAAAAACGCAGTCGCGGTATTTCAAAGAACCTCGGCGGCTGTGGCGTCGCGTAGGTTCAACGTATTCAGAAATGGTCTCCCAACCTATCCAGGTCTAATGGGAGAGGTCGAGCACGTCTATGGAGCCGAAATTCGCAGTTGGATCAGGAACGATATCCGCCGGGCTTTCTGATTGGTGAAAGGATAAGTGGCGCGAAGCAGTGTTTCTGGATTGGATGCTGGCGAATGTCAGATGACATACCATGACTTTTCTTCAGTCCTCAGCAAGGACTGTTAGCAGATGCTGATTGATCTGCGCTGTCTTGAGCACCAGCACATCACTTTCCAGCCGGTCCAGCACCGCCTCGGCCGTGTTGCCGATCAGGGCGCCGGCGATGCCGGTGCGGGCTACGGTGCCGATCACGGTCACTGCCACATTCAATTGGCTGGCCACCAGCGGGATGATCACATCGGCTGGGCCATCTGCGATGTGCAGGCGCTCGTCAGGGATATCGAAGTGGTCCTGCAGGCTTTGGTAATGCGCCTGATAGGGCTCCAGCACCTGGTCACGGCGTTGGAATTGGGGCGCCGGCGCGGCCAGGGCGGGCAGTGGATGTGCGCTGACCAGGTGCAGTTCGGCATGGGCCAGCTCAGCGATCTGAAAGGCCTGGTCGATGATCTGATCCTGCAGCTCGCGGTGCTGGCCGTCTGCATTGCCCACGTCCACCGCTGCCAGCACGCGGCCTTCGCGCCAGCGCCGGGCGTGGCGCACCATCAATACCGGCGCTGGGCAATGGCGAAGCAATTGCCAGTCAGGAGGGGTACAGCGCATTGAGGGCACCGTCGGGGACGTGCTGTTTGATCACCAGGTCGCATCCCTCGGCTTGCTGCACCAGGATCACCGTGCGGTGCAACGTCTGGTCCCAGGCCTGCTCGCCGCTGACGCTGTAGCCTTCGTCGGCAAGCCCGGCCTTCAGCCCCGCCAGCAGCGCAGTGCGGTCATGGTGGCGGTCACACACCAGCAGGTGCAGGTGGGCGCCGGTGGCCTGGGCGATCAGGCGGGCGCGGTTCAGGGCCAGCGGTGGGTGCTCGGCACCCAGCACCACCAGCAGGCGGCCAATGTCGTACATGGTCAAACCCTCGGGTTGCTCATGCTATGAGCGTAGCCGCCGCGCCGGTATACTCCGCGGTTTTTCTCCACGCCAGGGCCCGCCATGCTGTCTGAAATCCATGACTTTCTCGGTTGCCGCACGCCAGAGGCCTGGGTTCAGGCGGCGCTGGCCGACCCCGTCGACCATGCTCATCGACCACAAGAACTGTGAGTTCAAGGCCGCCGCCACCGCCATGAGCCTGATCGCCAAGTACAACGGCCACCTGGACCTGGTGAACTTCATGTCGCGCCTGGCCCGCGAGGAGCTGGTGCACCACGAGCAGGTGCTGCGCATCATGAAGCGGCGCAAGGTCGAGGTGCTGCCGCTTTCGGCCGGGCGCTACGCCTCGGGGCTGCGGGCGCTGGTGCGCAATCACGAGCCGGTGAAGCTGGTCGATACGCTGGTGGTGGGCGCTTTCATCGAGGCCCGCAGCTGCGAGCGCTTCGAGGCACTGGTGCCGCACCTGGACGAAGACCTCGGCATCTTCTACCACGGCCTGCTCAAGAGCGAGGCCCGGCACTACCAGGGCTATCTGAAGCTGGCGCATCAGTATGGCGATGCGGCGGATATCGCGCGCACGGTCGAGAAAGTGCGCGTGGCCGAGGCTGAGTTGATCCAGGCGCCGGATGAGGTGTTTCGGTTTCACAGCGGGGTGCCGGTGGCGGCCTACTGAGCTTCGCTAACGCAAGCTTTGAAACGCTTCCAGTGCTCGTTCATGAAAACGCGCGAAACTTGGCATTTGCTCGGCGAGTGCGGGGAGGTCTGCCGGGTTGGTTTCCAGCCGGCTGACCAGCACTTCGGTAGTGGCTTCAATTCCCAACGCACTGGCAAGTGCGGCCTTGGCCGATCGTGGAGAGCCGTCATTGCCGGGCAGTGCCTCGAAGGCCGCGCAATGCTGATAGGGTTGGTCTTTGAACATGCACAAAAACCAGGCCTCGGACTTGGGCTGTGGCAGCATGGGCACGGCTCTTTCAAAGCCTGAACGCTCGAAGCCGGCGATCATGGAGTCGAACTTGCGTTGTGCTTCACTGGCCGGGGAGCTTGCAGTGCCATCTGCGTCGCGAAACAGAAAAGCAACCACGGCATCGTTTTCAGCGCGTTCAAGATGGTTAGCGACCTCGCCTAACATCCAGGCATTGATGAAATAGAAACCGGTCTCGACGCTGCGCTTCTTCCCGGGTAAAGCAACCGAGCGCCGCCCTTTGCTGCGTACAACCAATTCCTGCTTGCAGCAGTACCGGTAAGTCTGGGGCCAGGTTTGTAGCGGGCTGTAGCCCAGCGCGTGTTCGGCAATCTGGTCTATCAGCAAGCTCAACGGCCCGAACCTGATCTCCTCGCCCTGGCTAATGGCTGCCGCGATCTTGCTCTCACCCAGGTCACTGGGGCCTTCACCGCTGAGAAGAATGATCACCAGGCCCTCTTGCTCAACGAGATCCGGCGGTGCTCATCCAGATGGCGGCAAGCGTCGGCCAGAGTAGACAGCTGCGTATCGGCAAAGGCTTCGCCCGGCCCCATGATCTTAAGTTTTTCAGCCATATGTGAAAGGCTGAAAAGGGGCCTGCTCTGCGTACAGCCATCGTTTGCCCGGTAGATGAAATGCACAGCCTTGCGGGCAGACTTCATCAGGCAGATAGTTGAGCACCATAGGGCTATGGGAGGTAACCAGGATTTGTTGGCCTGAGTTGAGCAATACCTCCACCAATTGCTCCGTGACCTCGGGGTTCACGCCGTTTTCGATCTCATCGAATATGAGCAGGGAATGGCCGGAAAGGGTTTGCGCCAGAATTGCCAGGATCCTCAGCAGGCCGTCATTGACGTGGCGTGCTTCCGTTTCGATTTGTTCCTGTTTTGTTTTCTCGATCAGATAGAGGTTCTTCCATCCCGCCTGCCGCCTTTTGACTTTGAAGTCGACAATGTGGGGGTAGAAATGCTGCAGCGACTCCAGCAGTTTCTGATGCTGCTCGGTGGTGAGGTCGAACAGGAATGAGGACAACCGCTCGCCGCCTGAGCCGATGTCCACGGCTTTGTTGCGTTGTGGCGTACGCATCAGATGGGGTGCCAGCAGTTCGAGCGACCTTATGTTCCTGATTTCGTCCCTGACCAGGATCAGCTCACTGTGGAGGATCTTTTCCTGCAGGGCAGATAATAGCGACCCGCTGTATTTGAAATCGATGACCTGGCCCGGCGAGTCGAAGAGGATGTATTTACCCTTGGAGACTTTGAGCAGGTCGCAGCTGTCGGACAGCCGTGTAACTCGCTCGGATGTGCATTTCATCGAGCGCAGGTTGGTGTTGCTGACCCATTCGTACAATTCGCCTGACGGTGCGCGGATTCTGAGGGCAAGCTCGATGTTAGTAGCTGAAGTTAATTTGGAATGAAGGTCGGCAGCCGTCCAGTCACGCTTGTCGAGCCATTTTTCCAGATCGCCTTTTACCAGTTGCGCGGTGAAATCCAGCGCCTGCAGAACGGTGGTTTTACCGGCGCCGTTAAGGCCGACCAGACAATTGAACTGGCCCAGGTCCGTGATCGAAAAGTCGACCAGGGACTTGAACCCTGAAATATGAATGCTGACGATCATAGGTGACCTGTCATGGATTTGAATTCTGCTAGAGCGGCTGAACCGAGGTCGCAAATCCTACTCCAGCCATCGGGAGCCTGCCACTGGACAGGCCCCTGACAACATGACCTGCCGTGTCCGGCAGTCTTTCGTTGATGTTTGGCGCACCAGACTCTTCCACTCACCCAATCAACCCATAAACAATCCAAAATTCCCAAACACCCCCGCCAGCCCGCATGATCTGCTCCTACCTCAACCCAGGAGCCTGCCATGCAGCCTGTCGTCATCGTCGCCGCCACCCGTACCGCCATCGGCGCCTTTCAGGGAGCGCTGGCCAACGTCCCTGCGCCGCAGCTCGGTGCAGCGGTGATCCGCCAGTTGCTCGCCAGCAGTGGGGTCGCTCCCGAGCAGGTCGACGAGGTGATCCTCGGCCAGGTGCTCGACTGCCGGCGCCGGGCAGAACCCGGCGCGCCAGGCGGCGTTGCTGGCGGGCCTGCCGCACAGCGTGCCGTCGCTGACGCTGAACAAGGTCTGCGGTTCAGGGCTCAAGGCCGTACACCTGGCGGTGCAGGCGATCCGCTGCGGCGATGCCGAGGTGGTGATCGCCGGCGGGCAGGAAACATGAGCCTGGCGCCTTACCTGCTGCCCGGCGCGCGCACCGGGCTGCGCATGGGCCATGCGCAGATGATCGACAGCATGATTACCGACGGGTTGTGGGACGCTTTCAACGATTACCACATGGGCGTGACGGCCGAGAACCTCGCTGAGCGCTACAGCATCACCCGCGAGCAGCAGGATGCCTTCGCAGCGCAGTCTCAGCAGAAGGCCCAGGCGGCGATTCAAGAAGGGCGGTTCAAGGCCGAGATCACGCCCATCAGCCTGCCGCAGAAAAAGGCGAGCCGCTGTTGTTCGACACCGACGAACAGCCACGCCCTGGCACCGATGCCGCAAGCCTGGCCAAGCTGCGCGCGGCTTTCAAAAAAGACGGCAGCGTCACCGCCGGCAATGCTTCGAGCCTCAACGACGGTGCGGCTGCCGTATTGCTGATGAGCCAAGCGCGCGCCGAGGCGCTGGGCGTGCCGATCCTGGCGCGGGTGGCGGGGTACGCCGGCGCCGGCGTAGACCCTGCTGTAATGGGCATCGGCCCGGTTTCGGCCACACGCTGCTGCCTGGAAAAGGCCGGCTGGGCCCTGAGCGACCTTGACCTGATCGAAGCCAACGAGGCCTTTGCCGCGCAAAGCCTGAGCGTGGCTGCCGAGCTTGAGTGGGACCTGGCCAAGGTCAACGTGAACGGTGGTGCGATCGCGCTGGGCCATCCCAGTTGGCGCCTCGGGTTGCCGCGTGCTGGTGACGCTGCTGCACGAACTGGTGCGGCGCGATGCCCACAAGGGCCTGGCGACCTTGTGCATTGGTGGCGGCCAGGGTGTGGCGCTGGCCATTGAACGCTGAGATATCCGCCTCAGTCTCAAGCGCAACGGCCGTCACTCGGTGGCCATTGCCTGGAGGGCAGCGTGTGCGCGCATCTGCTTCTTGCCTGGTGTTGAGCCTTGACGGCGTGGGCGGTACCAACCAACGCGGCGGAGCCTGCAGACGGCAATGCCTGGCGTGCCTGGGACGAACACAGCCGAAGGGTATTCGTGGCGGGGGCACTGGATGGGGCTGAGCTGGGTGCGACGGTGGCAGTGTTGGGCTGCAACCTCAAGGCCGAGGATCAACAGCAGCGGGCGTGCAACCAGGCCACCATCGACGCGTATCGGGCGGGGCAGCAACGCTACCTGCAAGGGTTGGCACCCGAGCAGCTCATGCAGGGCCTCGACGTGCTGCTACAGCGACCCGCAAAACCGCGCGATACTGCTGCGCGCGGGTTTGCAGGCCGTTGTCTACCAGGCGGGTGGGCTGCCCGATCCGCAGTCACTGATCGAGGCCTATCGGCATCGGGCGCCCTGAGGCTCAGGCGACTGCGTCGTGGTGAGCCTGGCCGACCACTTCCACTTCCGGTGCCAATTCAGCGATTTGCACGCTGGCTGCACTGCTCGCATCGAGCTTGGTGCTGCTGGTGGAAGCGAATACGAAGTTGCTGGCGCTCAGCTGGCCGATGAAGTCACCGTGCAGTGCGACTTCGAAACGGTTGCCGTCAGCGTCCAGGTCACGCGATTTCACGTAGGTGCGGGTGCCGCTTTCGTTCAGGACGATGTCCAGGGTGTTGTCGTGGCCATTGCCCAGGCCGGTGAAGCCCAGGCGGACACGTCGATGCGGTCGGCGCTGACGTTGAAGTCCTTGATGCGGTCGCCGTGGTTGCCGTCGGCCTGGCTGTAGTTGCGGTAGCTGTCGAGCAGGTCGTCGTAGCGGAACACGTTGGCGCCGCCGTTGCCGGTCAGCACGTCACGGCCCAGGCCGCCGACGAAGGTTTCGTTGGCGTCGGTGCCGGTCAGGCGGTCGTTGCCGTCGGTGCCGATGATCAGGCGCTCGAACAGCACGTTGCTTTCGTTCAGCGAGCCCAGCAGGTTGCCCTTGAAGCCGATTTCAAAGCGGTTGCCATCGGCGTCGGCTTCGAAGCTTTTCAGGTAGGTGCGATCGGTTTCGGCGTTGTAGCGTACTGCCAGGGTGCCGTTCAGGCCGTTGCCCAGGCCTTTGAAGCCCAGGTCGGCGATGTCGACCTTGTCTTCGCTGGGGTTAAAGTCGGTGATCAGGTCGGCGAAGCTCTTGGTGGCGGTCCGGTAGCTGTCACTGATGTCGGTGAAACGGAAGATGTCTGCGCCGGCGCCGCCGGTCAGCTTGTCGGCACCCGCGCCGCCAATGATCAGATCGTTGCCGCTGGTGCCGACCAATACATCTTTGCCGTCGGTACCTTCGATGCGGTTAGGAGCTTTTGCAGTTGCCATAGGTTTCCTCGTCCATGTAAGCCGCCCCAGCAGGCACTGGTGCGGCAGGTAAGCGCGAAAGTGCGCGCTTGTGTGACAGGCATCACACAAACCGGTGCCGAGGGCCGCTTGGCTAAATCTGTAATGGTGCTGCACGGTGTGGCTTTTACCCCCCGGTTTCGCCTTAGCGTGTGCCCATTCCCGGCCACGCCAGACCTCCCATGCCTGACACCCAGCATTTGCTGATCGTCGACGACGACCCTGACATCCGTTCCCTGCTCAGCGATTACCTCACTCAGGCCGGCTACCGCGTGAGCACCGCCGCCGACGGACGCGACATGCGCCGCGAACTCGACCTGCACGTGATCGACCTGGTAGTGCTCGACCTCATGCTGCCGGGCGTGGACGGCCTGGCGCTGTGCCGGCAGCTGCGTGAGGTGAGCAATGTGCCGGTGGTGATGCTCACGGCACGTGGCACGCTGGATGAGCCGCATCGCCGGGCTGGAGGAGGGCGCTGATGACTACGTGGCCAAACCGTTCGACCCGCGCGAGCTGCTGTTGCGTATCCAGACGGTGCTGCGCCGTGCGCTGAGCTTTCCTCAACGGGCGCGCATCGATGAGGTGGGCAGCATCACCTTCTCCGGCTGGCAGCTCGACACCGTGCCCGCCATGTGCTTTCGCCCGAGGGCGTGGTGGCGCACCTGGGCAACTCGGACTTTCGTGTGTTGCGCTTGCTGTTGCAGCACCCCGATCGGCCACTGAGCCGGAGTTTCTGCGCAACCACGCGTTCGACAAGGACAGCCAGCCGTTCGACCGCGCCGTGGATGTGTGCGTCAGCCGGCTGCGCCAGCGATTGGGCAATGCCTTGATCAAGACCGTGCGCAACGAAGGCTACATGCTCACCGCCACCGACGTGCGCAGCCAGTGAAGCGCTGGTGGGTGCGCTGCGTGCCACGCTCGCTGTACGGGCGCATGGTTGTGGTGATGGTGCTGGGCACGGTGGGCGCGCAAACCATCACCAGCACCGTGTGGTATGACGTGCGCCATACCCAGTCACTGGAAATCCCCACGCGCCTGGTGGCCACGCACCTGGCTGATCTTGTGCGAGTGGCCGAACAAGAGCCGGACCAGGTCGATCACCTTTCCGAATTGCTGCGCGCCCCCGGCTTCGAAGTGCGCGTCAATGCCAGCGCTACCCACCCGGACGTGCCGTTGGACGTCGACTCACAGGCCGCCGAAGACCTGCTGCGCACTGTGCTCAAGGAGAAAACCGGCAAGGCGCAGACCTTCCAGCTCCTGCGCCTGGAGCTGCTCGATCAGAACGACCACAAGGCTGGCCTGCCGGTGCTGCTTTCGGCCCGCGCCGACGTTGGGCCGGTTCCTGGTCGACCTGCGCCTGCCGGATGGGCGCTGGCTGCTGGTCGATGCCACCGAGGCTCAGGGTTGGAGCCCTCGCGCCATGTGGCAATTGGTCCTGGACTATGTGGTGCGCATCTACCTGGTGCGCATCCTGTTGGTGCTGTTGATCACGCTGGTGGCGGTGCGCCTGGTTACCGCGCCGCTCAAACGACTGGCCGACGCCGCCCGCGCGCTGGGGCACAACCTGCGCCAGCCGCCGCTGTCGGAAGAGGGGCCCAGTGAAGTGCGTGAGGCCAGCGCGGCGTTCAACGCCATGCAGCGCCAGTTGGCGGCTCATCTGAGCCAGCGCACGCGGTTCCTCGCAGCGGTGTCGCATGACTTGCGTTCGCCGCTGACGCGCATGCGCTTGCGCACCGAACGTATCGACGACGCCAACCTGCGTGAACTGCTGCTGCAAGACCTTGAAGGCATGCGGCAGATGGTCGATGCCACCCTGGCCTACATCAGCAGCGGGGAAACCCGCGAGCCCCAGCAACTGATCGACCTGAATGCGCTGTTGCTGAGCATCGAGGTGGATTTCACCGACCAGGGCCGACAAGTGGCCGTTCACGGCAGGGCCACCGGCCCGGTGCGCGGCTACGCCCGCAGCCTGCGCCGGGGGCTGCGTAACCTGATCGAGAACGCAGTGCGCTACGGCGGCGGCGCCGAGGTGAACGTCAGCAGCACGGCCTCGGGCTGGGAGGTCAATGTGGCAGACCGGGGGCCAGGCATTCCTGAAGAGCAACTGGAGCGAGTGACCGAGCCGTTCCTGCGCCTGGACGCCTCGCGCCAGGGCGAGGGCTACGGCCTGGGCCTGTCGATTGCCGATGCGGTGGCCAAGGCGCATGGCGGGCGTTTGACGCTGCGCAACCGAGAAGGTGGGGGGCTGGAGGCGATATTCGCCGTGGGGGCGAACAAATGGTGTAAATGCAGGGAATCGGCTCATAGGCTGGCCATTTCGGCTCAATGAGCGAATATTGTCGCAAAGACTTGTACTGGAGGTACCCATGCTCATCCGCTCGCTGGCCCTGGCCGCGTTGTGCGCTGTTTCCACCCCGTTGCTGGCCGCGGACAGCGATTCACCGCTGGCCAAGGACCGAGGCCACAACCGGGCGGTGGTGGTGCTGACCCGCAGTTCGGTCGACCCTCGACCTGACCAGCCTGCAGAATGCGCTCAAGGACCCCGCCACCCAACAGGGGTTCGCCCAGCGCAGTATGGTGCTCTACACCGTGGCCGACATGATCGGCAAGCGTAACGGGCAGAACATCGATGCTCAGGCGACCATGGCGTTGATCCGTGAGCTGAACCTGGGTGCGTCACCGCAAACCAAGACCCTGCTGATCGGCAAGGACGGTGAGCGGCATTTCGAGAAGGATGGCCCAGTGACCGTGAAGGAACTCTTCGAAGCGGTCGACAAATTGCCCGGCCAGGAAAAGGACGCCGCGCCTGCACCCGTTGCAGCCCCTGCTACCGAGCCTGCGGCTGAGGGCGCCAAGCCTGCCAAGGGCAAGGGTGGCAAGGCGGCCGCGCCGGCTGGCCTGGACGACTGACCTGGAAAAAGCATCGCGCAGCGCTCGGCGAGCCGGCCCTCTGAAGCGTATGGTGCGCAGGTTTTGTTCAAGTGGGAGGGCGGCTTGCCGCGCGACAGGCTGTATCTGCCTGAGTCGCGAGCGTCGCCCGTTACACGGCGTCCGTTACACGGCGTCCGGCAAGCCGGCCTCCCACAAGTTGATCTGCGCCGAGAGGCAATCCGGCCCCGGCCCAGCTTCACCCCCGTCCCACGAACGGCATGTTCGTCGCCATAACTGTCATGTTCAGCACGTTGGTGGACAGCGGCAGCCCCGCGATATACCTCACCGCATCAGCCACGTGGCTCACATCGCACATCGGCTCCACCGCCGTTTCCCCATTGGCCTGGCGCACGCCGCGCGTCATGCGCTCCGACAACTCTGTCAATGCGTTGCCGATGTCGATCTGGCTGACCGCGATGCCCCACTCGCGGCCATCCAGCGCAAGTGTCTTGGTCAGCCCCAGTACGGCATGCTTGCTCACCGTATAGGGTGACGAAAATGGCCTGGGCGTATGGGCAGAAATCGAACCGTTGTTCGAGGATTCGCCCGCCCTGCGGCTGTTGCCGACGCATCAAACCGAATGCTGCGCGGGCGCAGAGAAGACGCCGGTAATGTTGGTGTCGATCACCTGATGCCAGTGCGCCAGGTCCAGTTCATCCACTGGCACGGCAGGCGCGCCTACTCCGGCGTTGTTGAAGAGAAAGTCCACGCGCCCGAAGCGGCGCTCCACCTGTGCGAACAAGGCGTCGACGCTGTCGGCATCGCGCACATCGGTGGGCAGAGCCAGCGCCTGCTGGCCTTGGGCCTGTGCCTCCTGCGCCAGTGCCTGCAAGGGCTCCGGCCGGCGGCCGGCCAGCACCACGGTGAAACCGTCGTCAAGCAGCGCCAGGGCACAGGCACGGCCGATGCCACTGCCAGCGCCGGTGACCACTGCGATACGTGGAGTTGCTGACATGCCTCGGGCTCCTGTCGATTGAGATTGAAGCAAGCATAGCCGTATATGATCATTTGATTAATCCCATAATATGGGATTAAAAAGTACATGTTGAGATTTTTGAAGGCTTGCTCGTATAGTGGCCGCACACACCACCCCAAGAACAACACACAGGTGACGTGATGCAGGCTCAACTCGATTGCCCTGGACTGGGGTACTTCGTCCTTGCGTGCCTATCGGCTTGGCGCCGGCGGGCAGGTTCTGGATTCCCGAGCCTCGGCCCACGGGATCATGCACCTGCCGAAGCCCGGCGGGTTCGACGCGGCTTTCGAGCACGTTTGCGGCGATTGGCTGGCCGAACAGCCTCTGCCAGTGATTGCCTGTGGCATGGTCGGCAGCGCCCAGGGTTGGCGCGAAGCGCCTTACTGCCCGACCCCTGCGCGGGCCGCAGACCTGAGCGCCCATCTTCGAACCCTCGATACCGCCAGCGGCCACCGCCTGCACATCGTGCCCGGCGTGATCGAGCATGGCGCGCTGCCCAATGTGATGCGCGGTGAGGAAACCCAGGTGCTCGGCTTGCTGCGGGGCCTGGCTGAAGAACACCGCAATGGCCACCTGCTGGTGGGGCTGCCCGGCAGCCACAGCAAATGGGTGCGCGTCGAAAATGGCTGCATCACCCACTTCGACACCTTCATGACCGGCGAGCTGTACGCCATCGCCAGCGCCCATTCGATCCTCGGCCGCACTCAGCAGCGCGATGCGCCGTTTCAGGCGGCCGCCTTCGAGCGCGGTGTGCGTACAGCGTTGTCCGACACCGGAGCGCTAGGCCCGCTGTCGACCGCGTTCAGTGCTCGCACGCTCGGCCTGACAGGCGTGCTCGACGGCGCCGAGCAAGCCGATTATCTCTCGGGGCTGTGGATCGGCCATGAGGTGCAGGCGCTGCGCCAATCCACTGTCGCGCTGCCGGAGGTGCTGTTGATCGGCAATGAAGCACTGTGCGAGCGATATACCCGAGCCCTGGGCCTCGCCGGTTTTCCCCATCCCACCACCGCCACCCAGGCCACCGAGCGGGGCCTGTGGGCCGTCGCCGAAGCGGCCGGGCTGGTGGCCAGCGCTTCCAAGGAGTTTATCCATGCTTGACGCCACACTGGCCAACAACGGGCTGATCGCCATCCTTCGCGGGCTACGGTTCGAACAGGCCGCACAGGTAGGTGATGCACTGTATGAAGAAGGCTTTCGGGTGATCGAAGTGCCGCTCAACTCGCCCCAGCCGCTGGACAGCATCCGGCTGTTGCGCGACCGCCTGCCGGCCGATTGCCTGATCGGTGCTGGCACCGTGATGACCCCCGACCAAGTGCGCCAGGTGAAGGACGCCGGCGGCCAACTGATCGTGATGCCGCACTGCGATGTGCGCGTGCTCAAGGCGGCCAAGGCCGAAGGCCTCTACCTGGCGCCAGGCATCGCCACGCCCACCGAAGCGTTCAGTGCGCTGGAGCACGGGGCCGACGTGCTCAAGCTGTTCCCCGCCGAGGCCCTTTCCCCTGCGGTGGCCAAGGCGCTGCTCGCCGTGTTGCCGGCGGGCACCCGCCTGGCGCCGGTGGGCGGTATCACGCCGGAGAACATCAAGCCCTGGTTCGACGCCGGCGCCCGCGGCTTCGGGCTGGGTCGGGCCTGTTCACCCAGCGCTGGCTACAGGCGACATCCGCCGCCGCGCCCAGGCCTACATGGCCGCCTGGCGCGCTCTGACCGCTTGAACCCAAGACATCGACAAGAGACAAACCGATGAAAATCACCCGACTCACCACCTTCATCGTGCCGCCGCGCTGGTGCTTTCTGAAGGTTGAAACCGACGAAGGCGTGACCGGCTGGGGCGAGCCGGTGGTGGAGGGCCGCGCCCATACTGTGGCCGCAGCGGTCGAGGAGCTGGCCGACTACCTGATCGGCAAGGACCCACGCAACATCGAAGACATCTGGACCGTGCTCTACCGGGGTGGCTTCTACCGCGGCGGCGCGGTGCATGATGAGCGCCTGGCCGGGATTGACCAGGCATTGTGGGATATCAAGGGCAAGGCACTGGGCGTGCCGGTGAGTGACCTGCTCGGCGGCCAGGTGCGTGACCGCATTCGCGTGTACAGCTGGATCGGCGGTGACCGCCCGGCCGACACCGCACGCATGGCCAAAGAGGCCGTTGAGCGTGGCTTCACGGCGGTGAAGATGAACGGCACCGAGGAGCTGCAGTTCGTCGACAGCTTCGACAAGGTCGACCTCTGCCTGCAGAACGTGGCGGCAGTGCGCGACGCCGTTGGCCCGAACGTGGGCATCGGCGTCGACTTCCATGGCCGGGTTCACAAGCCCATGGCCAAGGTGCTGATCAAGGAACTGGCGGCCTACAACCTGATGTTCATCGAAGAGCCGGCGCTCAGCGAAAACGCCGAGGCGCTCAAGGAGCTGGCGCCGCTGTCGAGCACCCCGATTGCCCTGGGCGAGCGGTTGTACTCGCGCTGGGACATCAAACGCATCCTGGCCGAGGGCTACGTCGACATCATCCAGCCCGACGCCTCTCATGCCGGCGGCATCACCGAAACCCGCAAGATCGCCAACATGGCCGAGGCCTACGACGTGGCGTTGGCCTTGCACTGCCCGTTGGGCCCGATCGCGCTGGCCGCCTGCCTTCAGCTGGACGCCAACTGCTACAACGCGTTCATTCAGGAGCAGAGCCTGGGCATCCATTACAACGAAAGCAACGACCTGCTCGACTACATCGCCAACCCCGAGGTATTCGCCTACGAAAACGGCTACGTGAAGATCCCGACCGGGCCGGGCCTTGGCATCGAGATCAATGAAGCCTATGTGCGCGAGCGTGCGCAGGTTGGCCATCGCTGGCGCAACCCGGTGTGGCGCCATGCCGACGGCAGTTTCGCCGAGTGGTAAAGCGCTGAGCGCTGCCTTATCGCACACCCTTCAAAAGCAATAAAAAGAGGTGAGGTCATGGCCAGTCGGGCCCCTACAGCGGCTGCCGCATCCACTGCGGCGGCCGCCACCGCTACGCCCAGCCGGAAGCGGTTTTTCATCATGGTGTTGCTGTTCATCACCGTGGTCATCAATTACCTGGACCGCAGCAACCTGTCGATCGCCGCGCCCACGCTCACCCGTGAGCTGGGCATCGACCCGGTGCATGCCGGGCTGATCTTCTCCGCCTTCGGCTGGACCTACGCGGCCATGCAGATCCCGGGCGGCTGGCTGGTCGACCGAGTGCCGCCGCGGGTGCTGTACACCGCAGCGCTGGCACTGTGGTCGCTGGCTACGGTGTTCCTGGGCCTGGCCGGCAGCTTCATTGCACTCTTCGTGCTGCGCCTGGCCGTGGGCGCGCTGGAGGCGCCGGCGTACCCGATCAACAACCGGGTGGTCACCACCTGGTTCCCCGAGCGAGAGCGCGCCACCGCCATCGGTCTTTATACCAGCGGCCAGTTCGTCGGGCTGGCGTTCCTGACGCCGGTGCTCGCCTGGCTGCAGGTAAGCTTTGGCTGGCACATGGTGTTCGTGGTCACTGGTGCAGTCGGGATTCTCTGGGCGGCGGCCTGGTACGTGCTGTACCGCGAGCCACGGCAGTTCCCCAGGTGCGAACCAGGCCGAGGTGGCGCTGATCGAGCAGGGCGGGGGCTGGTGGATATCGCAAGCAAAGCGCGCCAGCCGTTTCGCTGGGCCGACCTTGGCATCGTACTCAGCCAACGCAAGCTCTGGGGCATCTATCTGGGGCAGTTCTGCCTGAACTCGACCTTGTGGTTCTTCCTCGACCCTGGTTCGCCGCCTACCCTGGTCAATTACCGGCACATGGACTTCATCAAGTCCGGCTTGCTCGCCTCGCTGCCGTTTCTCGCCGCTTTCGTCGGGGTGCTGTGTTCAGGGTTCTTTTTCGATTGGCTGATCCGCCGGGGCGCGAGCCTGGGCCTTGCGCGCAAGCTGCCGATCATCTCCGGCCTGTTGATTTCCACCTGCATCCTGGGCGCCAACTACCTGGATTCCACGCCCTTGGTGATCGCCTGCCTGGCGCTGGCGTTCTTCGGCAATGGCCTGGCTTCGATCACCTGGTCGCTGGTGTCGACCTTGGCGCCGGCGCGCCTGCTGGGGCTGACCGGCGGGATGTTCAGACTTCATCGGAAACCTGGCGGCGATCGTTACGCCCATGGTGATTGGCTTTCTGGCGACGGGCGATTCTTTCGCCCTGCCCATTGCCTATATCGCCACCACCGCCTTGATCGGCGCGCTGTCGTACATCCTGCTGGTGGGCAAGGTGGAACGCATCCGCATCGACTAGGGCGCGCTCGGCCACCAGATGCGGCAGCTCACGCATGTCGGAGAAGGTGGCCTCCACGCCCAGTGCCAGCAACTGCTCGGCGTGGCCGGGCGGAATATGGCTGGCGCCGGTGAAGCCCAGTACGCGCATGCCGGCGGCCAGTGCTGCCGTGGCACCTGTGGTGCTGTCTTCGACCACCAGGCAGTGCCCGGGCGCTACGCCATTGGCCTGAGCTGCAGCCAGGTCGACATCCGGTGCGGGCTTCGGCCTGGCGACCCGGTCGGCGCTGAATACGCCGGCGTTGACGCGCTCGGCCGAGCAGGGCCCGGCCCAGCGCGAACTGCACTGCATCGAAGCGGCTGTTGCTGGCCACTGCCAGTGGCAGCTCGATAGCCAGCAAGGCGTCGCGGGCACCGGGGATGGCTTGTACCTCGTCACGAATCAGCGCTTCGGTGTGCGCATGCAGGTGATCGACGAAACCCTCCGGCAGCGGCTGGCCGAAGTGCGCTTCGACACGCTTGAAGATATCGCGGGTCTGCAGGCCGAAGGTGCCGAAGAGCAGTTCGCGCAGGGCCTGGGCCGGGTCGAGCTGCGCCAGTGCCTGATGGAGGCTGCGCTCCGCGATGATTTCGCTGTCGATCAGCACGCCGTCGCAGTCGCAGATCAGAAGGTCGATCGATGCCATGGGGCCTCGGGGTCATGTAAATGTGTTCTGTAGGATAGCGGTGCCGCCACGGGTTCCCAGCGCCAAAGCGGCTGCGCATAATGGCCGCCGCCCTTCCAGCAAGGTTCTTCATGTCCGAGGCATCCTCCGGCGCAGCCCCCACCGGTACGCAGACCCTGCTTCGCGGGCTGGCGATCATCCATGCGGTGGCCGGCGGTGCCTGCGACCTGAAAAGCGTCGGCGAGCGTGTCGGCACCACGCGCAGCACCACGCATCGGCTGGTCAGTGCGCTGGTGGATGAGCGTTACCTGCGTTTGTTGCCTCAAGGTGGATACCGGCTGGGCGCGCGCCTGATCGAGCTTGGGTTTCAGGCCCGCGAGGAGGTGCCCTGGTGGTGCTGGCCGAGCCATGGCTGGCGCGCCTTTCGGCCGACACTGGAGACACCGTTCGCTTGGCCGTGCGCGATGGCGACGAGGTGCTGTACCTGCCGCAGAGCGCCTGGCCGCAATGGGCCGGAAATCGCTCGCGGGTGGGCCACCGCATGCCGCTGATGGCGCACCGGCATCGGCAAGGCGTTGTTGCTGGAGGCGGGGGAGGCCGAATGGCGTCGGTTGTTCGATACCTGCCCGTTGCCTGGCGCCGAATTGGGGGGCGCTGCTTGGGCGCATGCAGGCGTATGTGGCAGGGCAGTATGCGTTTGACCTGGAAGACGACGAGCCTTCGATTCGCTGTGTGGCGGCGCCCGTGCGTGATGCCAGCCGCCAGATCGTTGCGGCGATCAGCGTAGCCAGCACCTCACCCTACATGCCGGATGCACGGATGGCCGAGCTGTTGCCGGTGGTGTGCGAAGCGGCCAAGGCCATCAGCGCCGAGCTGGGCGCGCGCTGATGGCCGGGCTGTTGCATGTTGGGGTAGTTCGGCCCACCGGAGCCTTCCGGCGCTACCCAAGTGATGTTCTGCGCCGGGTCCTTGATGTCGCAGGTCTTGCAGTGCACGCAGTTCTGCGCGTTGATCTGGAACCGTTTGGAACCGTCGGCCTCGCTCACCACCTCGTACACGCCGGCGGGGCAGTAGCGCTGCGCCGGCTCGTCGAACAGCGGAAGGTTTTTGGCCAGCGGGATCGAAGGGTCGGCCAGGTGCAGGTGGCAGGGCTGGTCTTCCTCGTGGTTGGTGCTTGAAAGGAACACGGAGCTGAGCTTGTCGAAGCTGAGCTTGCCGTCGGGCCTTGGGTATTCGATGCGGGTGGCCTGCGCGGCAGGCTTGAGGCAGGCGTGATCCGGCTGGTTGTCGTGCAGGGTGAAGGGCAGCTTGCCACCGAACCAGTTCTGCTCGACGTAGTTGAATGCGCCACCCAGTACCGCGCCGTATTTGTGCAGCGCCGGGCCGAAGTTGCGGCTGCGGAACAGCTCATCGTACAGCCAGCTCTCGCGGAAGGCCTGTGGGTAGGCCTCGAGCAGGTCGCCGCCTTCGGCACCGCCCAGCAATCTGGCGGCGATGGCTTCGGCGGCCAGCATGCCGGACTTCATCGCCGTGTGGCTGCCCTTGATCTTGGCGAAGTTCAGCGTGCCCAGGTCGCAACCGATCAGGGCGCCACCGGGGAAGATCATCTTCGGCAGCGAGTTGAGCCCGCCCTTGCAGATGGCGCGGGCGCCATAGGCCACACGTTTGCCGCCTTCGAGATACTGCGCCACCACCGGGTGGTGCTTGTAGCGCTGGAATTCGTCGAACGGCGACAGGTACGGGTTGGTGTAGGAGAGGTCGACGATCAGGCCGACCACGACCTGGTTGTTCTCCAGGTGATAGAGGAACGAACCCCCCATGTTCTGGTTGTCCATCGGCCAGCCGGCGGTGTGTACCACCAGGCCCGGCTGATGCTTCTCGGGCGCCACGTCCCAGATTTCCTTGATGCCGATGCCATAGTGCTGGGCATCGGCGTCACTGGCCAGGGCGAAACGCTCGATCAGTTGCTTGCCCAGGTGCCCGCGGCAGCCTTCTGCGAACAGGGTGTACTTGCCACGCAATTCCATGCCGGGGGTGTACATGCCTTCCTTGGGCTGGCCCTCGCGGTTCACGCCCATGTCGCCGGTGATGATGCCGCGCACCGCGCCCTGTTCATCGAACAGCACTTCCTGGGCGGCGAAACCGGGGTACACCTCCACGCCCAGGTTTTCGGCCTGCTGAGCCAGCCAACGGCACAGGTTGCCCAGGGAGATGATGTAGTTGCCCTGGTTGTGCATGGTCTTGGGCACGAAGGCGTCCGGCACCTTGGTGGCGGCGGTCGCGTTCTTGAGGAAATCAGATGTCGTCTCGAGTGACCGGAGTGTTCAGCGGCGCGCCTAGGGCTTGCCAGTCCGGGAACAGCTCGGTAAGCGCACGCGGTTCGAATACCGCGCCGGAAGAATGTGCGCACCTACCTCGGAGCCTTTCGACCACGCAGACGCTGATCTCCTGGCCCGCGTCGGCGGCCTGTTGCTTCAGGCGGCACGCCGCGGACAGGCCCGAGGGGCCTGCTCCGACGATGACGACGTCGAATTCCATGTATTCGCGTTCCACAGGTTATCTCCTACACAAGGCTCGTTTTTCTAATGGGCTGCACGGACGGCGCGTAGCGAAAAATGAAAGCGCTACAAGGGCCACTGACACTGGCTCGGCATTATATCTACACCAGACCACCGGTCCAGATCAAACGTTTGTTTGAATTTGCTGAAGCCCAGATAAATCGCGGGGTCGCAGTGCTGTGACCGGCCAGTTCCGCGTATTGACCGAGGGTGCCTATGCAGTCAAGATACGAGCGGTTCGCGCTTGAGGGTGCCATTGGAGCGGGTGTTCAGCCCCCGCTGTTGGCCGCCGCTCAAGGCTGGCTGTTCAGTGGCATGTGCCATGCAGCCGAGCAGTTTACACCGGTTGGCCAGGCTTTGCCGTTGCGGCATCTGGCCACCGCCGCAGGCCCTGGATTGGCAGGGCGCTGTGCCGTTTCATTGATGCAGGGTGCAGCCAGTTTCGGAAGCTGCACCACAGCGCTCGCAGGGCCTGGCCCGGCGATACCCTTTCACCGGAGAGTAACGAGGAATCCATGAAGGTTCTTGTAGCTGTCAAACGAGTGGTCGACTATAACGTCAAGGTTCGCGTCAAGGCGGACAACTCCGGCGTCGATCTGGCCAACGTCAAGATGTCGATGAACCCCTTCTGCGAAATTGCCGTGGAAGAGGCTGTCCGCCTCAAGGAAAAAGGCATCGCGACCGAAGTGATCGCCGTGTCCGTAGGCCCGACCGCTGCGCAGGAGCAACTGCGTACTGCCCTGGCACTGGGCGCCGACCGCGCCGTGCTGGTCGCTACAGATGATGAGCTCAGCTCGCTGGCCGTCGCCAAGGCCCTCAAGGCCGTGGTTGATAAAGAGCAGCCGCAGCTGGTGATCCTCGGCAAGCAGGCCATCGACAGCGATAACAACCAGACCGGCCAGATGCTCGCTGCACTGACTGGCTACGCCCAGGGCACCTTCGCGTCCAAGGTCGAAATCGACGGCGGCAACGCGCGCGTTACCCGTGAAATCGACGGCGGCCTGCAGACCGTTTCGCTCAAGCTACCGGCAATCGTCACCACCGACCTGCGCCTGAACGAGCCGCGCTACGCGACCCTGCCCAACATCATGAAAGCCAAGAAGAAGCCGCTGGAAACCCTGGCACCGGCTGATCTGGGCGTTTCCACCGCCTCGACCAACAGCATCGTCAAGGTCGAAGCGCCTGCCGCTCGTGGCGCGGGCATCAAGGTGGGCTCGGTCGCCGAGCTGGTGGAAAAACTCAAGAACGAGGCGAAGGTGATCTGATGGCTATCCTGGTAATCGCTGAACACGAAAACGGCGCACTGGGCGCCTCCACCCTGAACACCGTTGCCGCAGCCCAGAAGATCGGCGGTGATATCCATGTACTGGTAGCCGGTGCCGGCATCGACGCAGTAGCGCAAGCCGCCGCGCAGGTTGCTGGTGTCGCCAAGGTGCTCAAGGCCGACAACGCCGCCTATGACCACCTGCTGCCCGAGAACGTTGCCCCGCTGGTTGCAGAATTGGCCAGCGGCTACAGCCACGTGCTGGCGCCGGCGACTACCAATGGCAAGAACTACCTGCCACGCGTGGCGGCATTGCTGGACGTCGACCAGATCTCCGAGATCATCGCCGTCGAATCGGCAGACACCTTCAAGCGCCCGATCTACGCCGGCAACGCCATTGCGACGGTCAAGTCCAGCGCGTCGGTCAAGGTGATCAGCGTACGCACCACCGGCTTTGACCCTGTCGCTGCCGAGGGCGGTTCGGCTGCCGTCGAAGCAGTCGGCAGCGCTCATGATGCTGGCCTGTCCAGCTTTGTCGGTGAAGAGCTGGCCAAGCTGGACCGCCCTGAGCTTACGGCCGCCAAGGTGGTGGTCTCCGGTGGCCGCGGCATGCAGAACGGCGACAACTTCAAGCATCTCTACTCCCTGGCCGACAAGCTCGGTGCTGCGGTGGGTGCTTCCCGCGCAGCGGTGGACGCAGGCTTTGTACCCAACGACATGCAGGTGGGCCGAGACCGGCAAGATCGTCGCGCCGCAGCTGTATATCGCCGTCGGCATTTCCGGCGCCATCCAGCATTTGGCGGGCATGAAGGATTCCAAGGTGATCGTGGCGATCAACAAGGATGAGGAGGCGCCTATTTTCCAGGTTGCCGACTACGGCCTGGTTGCCGACCTGTTCGAGGCCGTGCCGGAACTCGAAAAGCTGGTCTGATACACTGCCGCGCCAGACGAACCCGGGCTTGCCCGGGTTCTTCATTGCGCACAAGGACATGCACCGATGAAACCCATGATTGCCTTGCTGGCGATGGCTTTGCTGGTTGGGCAGGCTCAGGCGGCCGAGCATTGCACGCGGCTTGTCGCCACCGGCAGCCCGGATGCGCCTCCATTTCTGTGGCGAGACCCGGCCGACCCGCAGCGGCTGATCGGTGCGAGCGCCGATGTGCTGGCGGAAATCGGCAGCCAGGTCGGGGTGCGCATCGACGTGCTTTACGGCGGGCGCCGCAGTGAAGCGCTCGGGCAGGTGCGCAGTGGCCGCATGGATTTGCTGGCTGACCAGCCGCTCATGGATGCCGAGCTGGAACACCTCGATTATGCATACCCGGCGCTGGCCCGAAACGATTATCTGGTGTGGGAGCGCCGGGGTGCCAGTGAGCCTCTGGATCGGCTGGCGGATCTGAATGGCAAGCCGGGTGCGCTGTCGGCCCGCGCGCGCGTAACGCCGGCGCTCCTGGCGCTTGCCCAGGGCAGCCTGTCGCTGGAGCGCCCGAGAACCTGACGCGCACTTTTCAGCGCCTGGTGCTGGGGCAGGTTCAGTACATCCTTGCCCCGCGCTATGCCGGCCAGGCCACCGCCAGCGCATTGGGCATCGAGGCGGATGTTCAACCTCGCGAATGGGTGGTCGACCGCCCGGCCTTTACCTTGCGTTGGGGCATGACTCCAGCTGCAACGATGCCTGGCTGCGTGGGCAGCTGGCGAAACAGATGACCGAGCTGGCTGCCTCTGGTCGCTTGCCTGGCATTGTGCAACGCAACGCACAGCGCTGGGCGGCACAGCAGAAAGCTCCGCAACCCTCCAGGTAATGCTTGTGAATTCGATACGCTACACCTTTCTGTTGCTGGCGGCCCTCGCGGGCTGTTCCAGTGACCCATTGCCCACCGAGCAATTGCGCGTAACCGACGAGGCAATCACCCAGGCGGTCGCCAGCGGTGCTGAAGACCGCCGGGAGCTTGCTCAGGCACGTGAACACGCCGCACAAGCGCGGGCAGCATTGGCCAACGGGCGCAACAAGCCTGCGCGGCTCGAGGCAGAGCGTGCCGAGCTGGACGCCCGGCTGGCCGAGGCGCTGGTGCTGCGAACTCAGCAGCAGGCACGTACCGCCCAATTGCAGGGCCGTATCGCGCGGCTGCGTCAGCAACTGGAGGGGCGATGAACAAGCACGGGTTGATCATCGCTGGTGCGCTGATGTGTTCGGCATGCGTGCATGGCGGCAGTGAGCCTGAGGCGTTGCCACGCGCTACGGCCGATGTGGCGGCGCTGCAGCAGGATGCCGATGCCAGGCGGCTTGCGCCGCTGGACGTCACACGCGCCGAGGAGTCGCTGGAGCGTGCCGAGCGCCTGGCCGAGTACTGGGGCGGCGGCGCCGATGCGAACCACTATGCCGAGCTGAGCTTGCGTTACGCCCAGATCGCCCGTGTGCATGCGAGCACTGCGCTTGCCGTTGAGCAGGCAGGGCGGCTTGAGGCAGACCGCCAGCGCCTGCAGGTGGCGCTGCGGGAGTCGCGCCTGAGCAGCGTGCAGCGCCAGAGCCAGTGGGTCGAGCAGCAATTGCTGGCCCTCGCCGCGCCGGAAGACGACCGGGGGCTGGTGATCAACCTGGGTGAGGATCTTTCGACACCGGCGATGCCCAGCTCAAGCCTTCGGCCAACCGCGTGTTGTTGCAACTGGCGCAGTTTCTTCAGCTCAACCCTCGCCGTGCGCTTCGCGTGGAGGGTTACACCGACAGCACCGGCAACGCGAGCGATAACCGGGCGCTGTCCCAGGCGCGTGCGCAGGCGGTGGTCGACCTGTTGGCGAGCCTGGGGGTAGCTCCTGAGCGAATGGCCGTGCGCGGTTATGGGGGGCAGTTCCCGATAGAAGCCAACGCCAGCGAGCGGGGCAGGGCGCTTAATCGGCGGGTGGAGGTTGTGGTTTCCGATCGCCAGGGCCGCCTCGGTGCTGAGCGAGAATAACCGTTCGTGCTGTACGCGCAGGGCCTTTGCATGCCTGTAAACGACACGCCGGCATCGTTCGCTGCTATTTGCCGGGGGATGCGCTACAGTTCGCCTGTTCGATGATCCTTATCCGGCAAGGCGTGGTGGATGACGCAACTGCTGCTGTACCAACGTATCGCCCAACAGCTGGCTGACGACATTCGCCTGGAGTGTATCGCCCAGGTGAGAAGGTGCCTTCTGTACGCAAGATGAGCGTTCAGCTCAACGTCAGCCATGCCACGGTGCTTCAGGCCTACGCGAGCCTGGAGGATCAGGGCCTGATCCGCGCGCGGCCACAATCTGGCTACTACGTTCACCAGACCCCGGCATTGACCGCCCCCACGCCTGACATCGCCAAGGTCGAGCGGCCGGGGCTGGTCACGCGCAGCAGCATCATCCAGCAGGTGCTCGACGAGTCCCGCCGTGACGGTGTGTTCCCCTTGGGCTCAGCCGTCGCACACCCATCCTATTTGCCGGTGCGTGCCTTGCACCAGCAGATGGCGCGCGTCACTCGCTTCCAGAGCCAGCGCGCCTTCAGCTACATGTACAGCCCGGGCTACGAACCGCTTCGGCGGCAGATCGCGATCCGCATGCGCGATTCGGGCGTCGTGGTTGACCCCGGCGAGGTGGTCATTACTCACGGTGCGGTGGATGCGTTGCAAATGGCCTTGCGGGTGCTTACCCGGCCGGGCGACCTGATCGCCGCAGAGTCGCCTACCTATTACGGCTTGTTGCAAATGGCCGACTTGCTTGGACTGAAAGTCATCGAGATCCCCAGCGACGCGGCGCTGGGGATCAGCGTCGAGGCGTTGCAGCTGGCGGCCAATCAGTGGTCGATCAAAGCCTTGGTGCTCTCGGCGCGGTTGAGCAACCCGCTGGGCAGCACCATGCCGGAGGAGCGCCAGAAGCAGCTGCTGCGGCTGGCGGGCGAGTTCGACATTCAGGTGATCGAGGACGATGTGTCTGGCGAGCTGGTGTTCGATCCGGGACGGCACAAGGCGCTCAAGGCATTCGACAAGGCAGGGCAGGTCATTTATTGCTCGAGCTTTTCCAAGACGCTGGCACCTGGCGTTCGCATAGGCTGGATGCTGGCTGGCAAGTACCAGCCCGAAGTGCAGCGCCTGCAAACGTTCAGTACGCACTCGGCCTGCAGCGTGACCCAGGTCGCAGTGGCCGCTTACCTTGAACATGGCGGGCACGACAGGCACTTGCGCTACATGCGCCAGGAGTTTCGCAAGAACCTGAGCGTCTATCAGCTTGCCGTGCAGCAGCATTTCCCTGCCGGCACGCAGATGAGCCGGCCCGTGGGTGGTTTCGTGCTGTGGGTCAGCCTGCCGGGCAGAGTGGACGCGCAGGAGCTGCATGTGCGGGCGCTCGAACATGGTTTGTCCATCGCGCCCGGTTTGATCTTCAGCAACACCGAGCAGTTCAACCATTGCATTCGCCTCAATTGCGGCATTCCCTGGAATGCCGAGACCGAGCAGGCAGTGATGACGCTGGGGGTGCTGGCCACACAGCTGTGCGAGGAAAACGGGAACATTCCCGCTTACCCTTGAGTCGATTTCTTCATTAGCCCTGGCTTGCCAGCCTCGACCTGAGGGGGGAGCATGGGCGGGTCAGTCAACCGTGGTCGTGGCTCTGTGAAAACACGCATAGTTCTTTTGATCGTTCTGATACTCTCGGCGCCTATGGCCGGGGCTACATCGTTCGCCCAGGCCAGCGCATCGCTGGTGCAACTGCTGTCCGAGGTGGGCAAGGGTGCCACGCCTGCAGTGCAAGTGCCTTTGGATAAAAAGCCCGCTACCGTTGCTGCCGTAAAGAGCAAGCCAGCCGCCGTGGGGGAAAAAGGTGGCCAGCAAAACCGCATCGCGCAAGAAGGCAGATACCGTCGCCAACGAATTGCCCAAGCCCAAGCTTGATCTGAGCCTTCCCAAGGACATGGTCGATACCCTCAAACCCGAGCCCAAGGCCAATGCCACCACGGCGAGGGCCTCAAATCGGCTGCCGGCCATGTTCAGCTCCAAACCTGCGGGCCAGGAAGACTTCGAACTCAACGGAAGGCTGATCAGCAACGAGATGGAGCTGAACCTGCGCAACGATGCACGCAGGGATGTCGAAGGCGCTGCGCTCGACTTCAAGTTCCGCCAGTAACGATGCGTGATCCGAGGTTTCAAACGCCTGTTTGAGGCGTTACTATCGGCGCTGTCGTGGTTTTGACATGCGAGGCTTTCTGACCATCATGCAATGCCGTCCAACGTGCGGGGCTTGCTGCACCGCACCCTCCATCAGTTCGCCCATTCCTGGCATGCCTCACGGTAAGCCGGCAGGCATCGCGTGTGTGCAGTTGCTCAATGACTACCGCTGCGCGATTTTCGGCCAGCCTGAGCGCCCTGCGGTGTGTGCGGGTTTTCGGCCTGAGGCCGAGGTCTGTGGCGACAGCCGTGAGGCGGCTATCCGCCTGATTGGTTGGCTGGAGGCGGCAACGGCGGCATGAGGCCAGGGCTATCTGATCTTCAATAAAAAGGAAAACCCATGAGATCGATTCGCTCCATTGCAGTGCTGGCATTACTTGCTGCCCCCTTGCCCAGGCAGAAGACTGGCAGGTGGCCAAGCAGGCTGACGGTATCACCGTATCGCTCGCCGAAGTGCCCAACTCCACCTTCAAGGCCTATCGCGGAGTCACGCTGATTCACGCCAGCGTTGCGCGCATTCGTGCGTTGCAGGAAGACCTCACCGGTGCCTGCAAGTGGATTCACGAATGCAAGCTGCAGAAGTTGCTCAAGCATCAAGGCAACGAAGCCTGGACCTATGGGCAGTTCGACACTCCCTGGCCGGTTACGCCACGCGACTCGGTGCTGCACGTGATTACTCAGGAAGGCAGCGATGGCAGCCTCACCCGTACGCTGGAAGGTGTGCCGGGCTATGTGCCGGAGGAGAAGGGTTTTGTGCGTGTAACCGAGGTCAAGGGCTTCTGGAAGCTGGTGCCCAAAGGTGCGGACAACACCGAAGTGACGTATCAGGTGCACACGGAGCCTGGCGGCAGCGTGCCGGCCTGGGTGGCCAACAAGTTTGTGGTGGATGCGCCGTTCAACACCCTCAAGGGCCTGAAGGCTGCTGCCGAGCAGTGATGAGCGACAAGGCCGCCTTGCGGCGGCCTTGTGAGGTGTGGCGTTGTGTTACTTGCGTTGCTCCAGCTCGACCATGTCGCGCTGGGTGGCGCCGGTGTAGAGCTGGCGAGGGCGGCCGATCTTGTACGGGCTCGACAGCATCTCTTCCAGTGGGAAATCCAGCCGACGGTGCGTGCCAGGGCGAAGATCACCGTGAACATGCTGGTCGGAATGCCGATCGCCTTGAGGATGATGCCCGAATAGAAGTCGACGTTCGGGTACAGGTTGCGCTCCTTGAAGTAAGGATCGTTCCGTGCGATTTCGTCGAGCTTCATCGCCAGTTGCAACTGAGGGTCGTCTTTGACGCCCAGTTCAGCCAGGACTTCGTCGCAGGTCTGCTTCATCACCTTGGCGCGCGGGTCGAAGTTCTTGTACACGCGATGGCCAAAGCCCATCAACTTGAACGGATCGTTCTTGTCCTTGGCCTTGGCCAGGTACTTGTCGATGTTCGACACATCGCCGATCTCGTCCAGCATGGCCAGCACCGCCTCGTTGGCGCCGCCGTGGGCAGGGCCCCACAGTGCGGCGATACCTGCGGCGATACAGGCAAACGGGTTGGCGCCCGAAGAGCCTGCCAGGCGAACGGTGGAGGTGGAAGCATTCTGCTCATGGTCGGCGTGAAGGATGAAGATCCGGTCCATCGCGCGCGCCAGTACCGGGCTGATCGGTTTGATCTCGCACGGGGTGTTGAACATCATGTGCAGGAAGTTTTCGGCGTACGACAGATCGTTGCGCGGGTACATCATCGGTTGGCCGATGGAGTACTTGTAGACCATCGCGGCCAGGGTCGGCATCTTGGCGACCAGGCGGATCGCGGAGATCTCGCGGTGCTGCGGGTTATTGATGTCGAGCGAGTCGTGATAGAACGCCGACAGTGCACCGACCACGCCACACATCACCGCCATCGGGTGAGCGTCACGACGGAAGCCGTTGAAGAAGGTCTTGAGCTGCTCATGAACCATGGTGTGGTTCTTGACGGTGCTGACGAACCTGGCTTTCTGCTCGGCGTTGGGCAGCTCGCCGTTGAGCAGCAGGTAGCAGGTTTCGAGGTAGTCGGATTTCTCCGCCAATTGCTCGATGGGGTAGCCGCGGTGGAGCAGGACCCCTTTGTCACCATCGATATAGGTGATCTTCGACTCGCACGAGGCGGTGGACATGAAGCCCGGGTCGAAGGTGAACACGCCAGAGGCGGTCAGAGTGCGGACGTCAACGACATCAGGCCCAACGCTGCCAGTTAGAATCGGCAGTTCGACGGGGGCGGCGCCCTCGATGATCAACTGCGCTTTTTTGTCAGCCATGTGGCCTCCTGTTCATGCTACAAATCATCTGAAAGCCCCCACGCAGGGCCCGCACCACTATAGAGCCATAAATCTCAAAGTCAATTTGCGAAAGATTAGCCTTTAGCCGCACTGCGGCGGGCTTTTGCCGCCACAATCGAGGCCATTTACGCCTTTTGCCCGGCTATTGCAATGCGCCGTTCGGGGAGGTTCTTCGCGTTGTCATTAGTATCCTAACTGTCTATACTCGGCGTCCGACCGCCCTGGGCTTTTTTGGCCCGTTCCAGTGGCGTCGTCACTCCCTGGGTGGTGGGTACCTGACCAGTACACTTCCCGACAACTTGCCCTGCTTGCAAGGGGGCTCTTCAGTGTGAAAAAAGCCGTGAATAGCCAACGACCTGTAAACCTAGACCTAAGGACCATCAAACTCCCCGTCACTGCTTACACGTCCATCCTGCACCGTATCTCTGGCATCATCCTGTTCGTCGGCATTGCCATCGCGCTCTACGCGCTGGGCAAGTCGCTGGGCTCGGAAGAAGGCTTCGGTGAGGTGAGGGCGTATCTGACCAGTCCGCTGGCCAAGTTCGTGATCTGGGGGCTGCTCTCTGCCCTGTTGTACCACCTGGTGGCCGGTGTGCGTCACCTGGTCATGGATGCGGGTGTCGGCGAAACGCTGGAAGGCGGCAAGCTGGGCTCGAAAATCGTCATCGTTGTCTCGGTGGTGCTCATCGTTCTGGCGGGGATCTGGGTATGGTAACCAACGTCACTAACTTTTCTCGTTCCGGCCTCTACGACTGGATGGCCCAACGGGTTTCTGCGGTCGTTCTCGCGGCTTATTTCCTGTTCCTGATCGGCTACCTCGTAGCTCACCCGGGGATGGACTACGCCCAGTGGCATGGTCTGTTCTCCCATAACGCGATGCGCATTTTCAGCCTGCTGGCCCTGGTCGCCCTGAGCGCCCACGCCTGGGTCGGCATGTGGACCATTTCCACCGACTACCTCACGCCCATGGCGCTGGGCAAGTCGGCCACGGTCGTGCGTTTCCTGTTCCAGGCGGTATGCGGCGTCGTGATGTTCGCTTACTTCGTCTGGGGTGTGCAGATTCTCTGGGGTATTTGATTCATGTCTAGCATTCGTACACTCAATTACGACGCCATCATCGTAGGTGGCGGCGGCGCCGGCATGCGCGCCGCGCTGCAACTGGCCCAGGGCGGCCACAAGACCGCCGTGGTCACCAAGGTGTTCCCGACCCGTTCGCACACCGTTTCTGCCCAGGGTGGCATCACCTGTGCAATCGCTTCGGCCGACCCGAACGACGATTGGCGCTGGCATATGTACGACACCGTCAAGGGATCGGACTACATCGGTGACCAGGACGCGATCGAGTACATGTGCCAGGTCGGCCCGCAGGCGGTCTTCGAGCTGGACCACATGGGCCTGCCGTTCTCGCGTACCGAGACCGGCCGCATCTATCAGCGCCCGTTCGGTGGCCAGTCCAAGGACTTCGGCAAGGGCGGCCAGGCCGCGCGTACCTGCGCCGCTGCCGACCGTACCGGCCACGCACTGCTGCACACCCTGTACCAGGCCAACCTGAAGAACGGCACCACGTTCCTCAACGAGTGGTACGCGGTCGACCTGGTCAAGAACCAGGACGGCGCCTTCGTCGGTGTGATCGCCATCTGCATCGAAACCGGCGAAACCGTCTACATCCGTTCCAAGGCGACAGTGCTCGCCACCGGCGGTGCCGGCCGTATCTACGCCTCCACCACCAACGCCCTGATCAACACCGGTGACGGTATCGGCATGGCGCTGCGCGCCGGTGTGCCGGTGCAGGACATCGAGATGTGGCAGTTCCACCCCACCGGCATCGCCGGCGCCGGTGTGCTGGTCACCGAAGGCTGCCGTGGCGAGGGTGGCTACCTGATCAACGCCCATGGCGAGCGTTTCATGGAGCGCTATGCGCCCAACGCCAAGGACCTGGCCGGCCGCGACGTGGTCGCCCGTTCGATGGTCAAGGAAGTCCTGGCTGGCAACGGCGTTGGGCCGAACAAGGACCACGTACTGCTCAAGCTCGACCACCTGGGCGAAGAAGTGCTGCACAGCCGCCTGCCAGGCATCTGCGAGCTGTCCAAGACCTTCGCACACGTCGACCCTGTGGTCGCGCCGATCCCGGTCATCCCGACCTGCCACTACATGATGGGCGGCGTTGCCACCAACATTCATGGCCAGGCGATCACCATGGACGCAGACGGCACCGACCACATCATCCCGGGCCTGTTCGCCGTGGGTGAGGTCGCTTGCGTATCGGTCCACGGTGCCAACCGCCTGGGCGGCAACTCGCTGCTCGACCTGGTTGTATTCGGCCGCGCTGCTGGCCTGCACCTGGAGAAGGCACTCTCCGAAGGCATCGAATACCGCGACGCCAGTGACACCGACGTCGATGTGGCCCTGTCTCGCCTGGCTTCGCTCAACGAGCGCAACAGCGGCGAAGACGTCGCCACGCTGCGCCGCGAGCTGCAGAGCTGCATGCAGAACTACTTCGGCGTGTTCCGTACCGGCGAATACATGGAGAAGGGCATCGCCCAACTGGCCGGCCTGCGCGAGCGCATCGCCAACGTCAAGATCAACGACAAGAGCCAGGGCTTCAACACCGCGCGTATCGAGGCGCTGGAGCTGCAGAACCTGCTGGAGGTTGCCGAAGCCACGGCGATTGCCGCCAATACCCGCGAAGAATCCCGTGGCGCTCACGCCCGTGAAGACTTCGAAGACCGTGACGACGAGAACTGGCTGTGCCACACCCTGTACTACCCGGGTGAAAAACGCGTAGCCAAGCGCGCCGTCAACTTCGCGCCGAAGACAGTTCCTGCCTTCGAACCTAAAGTCCGGACTTACTGAGGGTGAACACCATGTTGCAAGTCAGCGTCTATCGTTACAACCCGGACCAGGACACCGCACCGAAAATGGTGGATTTCCAGGTCGACACCGACGGCAAGGACCTGATGGTTCTCGACGTACTGGCCCTGATCAAGGAACAGGACGAAGGTTTCTCGTATCGTCGCTCCTGCCGTGAGGGCGTATGCGGCTCCGACGGCATGAACATCAACGGCAAGAACGGCCTGGCGTGCGTGACGCCGCTGTCTGCCGTGGTCAAGGGTGGCAAGCTGGTACTGCGCCCGTTGCCAGGCCTGCCGGTCATTCGTGACCTGGTCGTCGACATGAGCATCTTCTACAAGCAATACGAGAAGGTGAAGCCATTCCTGCAGAACGACACGCCGGCACCTGCCATCGAGCGCCTGCAGACCCCGGAAGACCGCGAGAAGCTGGACGGCCTTTACGAGTGCATCCTGTGCGCTTGCTGCTCGACGTCCTGCCCTTCGTTCTGGTGGAACCCGGACAAGTTCCTGGGCCCCGCCGCGCTGCTGCAGGCCTACCGTTTCCTGGCCGACAGCCGTGACACCCGCACCAGCGAGCGGCTGGCGTCGATGGACGACCCGTTCTCGGTGTTCCGTTGCCGCGGGATCATGAACTGCGTGAACGTTTGCCCCAAGGGCCTGAACCCGACCAAGGCAATCGGCCACGTGCGTAACATGTTGCTGTCCAGCGGTACCTGATTCACCACGCTGTACCGCCAGTTGCCGGGCGAATGCCCGGCAACTGGCAACATCGGGTGGAGGCTCAAAAGGCCACTGCCTTTACTTTGAAGAAATGAGACCAGCAGGGGCTTCCGGGCTGGTACCCGGAACATCTGTGGGAACCTTGGCAGTTCGCGTGAGCGAGCAGGCGGGGATTTACCCGGATGATGGCCCCTAACCGAGGGTGACCAAGCATGCAAGAAAGCGTGATGCAGCGCATGTGGAACAGCGCCCACCTTTCAGGTGGTAACGCTGCCTATGTGGAAGAGCTCTATGAGCTTTACCTGCACGACCCTAACGCTGTGCCAGAAGAGTGGCGCACCTACTTCCAGAAGTTGCCCGCCGACGGCAGCACCGCCCCCGACGTTTCCCACTCGACCGTTCGCGATCATTTCGTCCTGCTGGCAAAGAACCAGCGCCGCGCTCAACCGGTATCGGCCGGGAGCGTGAGCAGCGAGCATGAGAAGAAGCAAGTTGAAGTACTTCGGATGATCCAGGCCTTCCGGCTGCGTGGCCACCAGGCGGCCCAGCTGGACCCGCTGGGCTTGTGGCAACGGCCCGCACCGGCAGACCTGTCGATCAATCATTACGGCATGACCAATGCCGATCTGGATACGACCTTCCGTACCGGCGACCTGTACATCGGTAAGGAGGAAGCAAGCCTACGCGAAATTCTCGATGCCTTGCAGCTGACATATTGCCGCACCATCGGCGCCGAGTTCATCCACATCGTCGATTCCGAGCAGCGCGGCTGGTTCCAGCAACGCCTCGAGAGCGTGCGCGGTCGTCCGGTGTATTCCTCGGAAGTCCAGGGCCATGTGCTCGAGCGTGTCACCGCAGCCGAGGGCCTGGAAAAGTACCTGGGCACCAAGTACCCCGGCACCAAGCGGTTCGGCCTGGAAGGCGGCGAGAGCCTCATACCGCTGCTGGACGAAGTGATCCAGCGCTCCGGCTCCTATGGCACCAAGGAAGTGGTTATCGGCATGGCCCACCGCGGCCGCCTCAACGTGCTGGTGAACACCTTCGGCAAGAGCCCGCGCGAGCTGTTCGACGAGTTCGAAGGCAAGAAGAAGGTCGAGCTCGGTTCCGGTGACGTCAAGTATCACCAGGGCTTCTCCTCGAACATCATGACAACCGGTGGCGAAGTCCACCTGGCCATGGCGTTCAACCCGTCGCACCTTGAAATCGTTTCGCCTGTGGTGGAGGGCTCGGTACGTGCTCGCCAGGACCGTCGCAATGACAAGAGCGGCGAAAAGGTCCTGCCGATCAACATCCATGGCGATGCGGCATTCGCAGGCCAGGGCGTGGTGCTCGAAACCTTCCAGATGTCGCAGACCCGCGGCTTCAAGACCGGCGGCACCATCCACATCGTGGTCAACAACCAGGTCGGCTTCACCATCAGCAACCCGCTCGATGCGCGCTCCACCGAGTACGCCACCGACGTTGCCAAGATGATCCAGGCGCCGATCCTGCACGTGAACGGCGATGATCCCGAAGCCGTACTGTTCGTCAGCCAGTTGGCCGTCGACTACCGCATGCAGTTCAAGCGCGACATCGTGATCGACCTGGTGTGCTACCGCCGCCGCGGCCACAACGAGGCCGATGAGCCGAGTGGCACCCAGCCGCTGATGTACCAGCAGATCGCCAAGCAGCGCACCACTCGCGAGCTGTTCGCCGAGCGCCTGATCACCAGCGGTGCGCTCAGCACCGAGGCGGTACAGGCTCAGGTCGACGAATACCGCAACGCGCTGGACAACGGCCTGCACGTGGTCAAGAGCCTGGTCAAGGAGCCGAACAAGGAACTGTTCGTCGACTGGCGCCCCTACCTGGGCCACACCTGGACCGCTCGCCATGATACCCGCTTTGACCTCAAGACCCTGCAGGAGCTGTCCGGCAAGCTGCTGACCATCCCTGAAGGCGTCGTGGTTCAGCGCCAGGTCGCCAAGATCCTCGAAGATCGCCAGAAGATGCAGGCCGGTGGCTTGCCGATCAACTGGGGTTACGCCGAGACCATGGCCTACGCCACGCTGATCTTCGAAGGCCACCCGATTCGCCTTACCGGCCAGGACGTTGGCCGTGGCACCTTCTCGCACCGTCATGCGGTGCTGCATAGACCAGAAGGACGCCACCAGCTACGTGCCGATGACAAACCTGTTCGAGGGCCAGCCCTCGTTCCAGCTGTACGACTCGTTCCTGTCGGAAGAGGCGGTGCTGGCGTTCGAATACGGCTACTCGACCACTACGCCAAATGCGCTGGTGATCTGGGAAGCCCAGTTCGGTGATTTCGCCAACGGCGCGCAAGTGGTGATCGACCAGTTCATCACCAGCGGCGAGCACAAGTGGGGCCGCCTGTGTGGCCTGACCATGCTGCTGCCACACGGTTATGAAGGGCAGGGCCCCGAGCACTCCTCGGCACGCCTTGAGCGTTACCTGCAACTGTGCGCCGAGCACAACATCCAGGTGTGCGTGCCCACTACGCCAGCACAGATCTACCACCTGCTGCGTCGCCAGGTCATTCGCCCGCTGCGCAAGCCGCTGGTGGTGCTCACGCCCAAGTCGCTGCTGCGCCACAAGCTGGCCGTGTCGACTCTGGAGGATCTGGCCGAAGGCTCGTTCCAGACCATCATCCCCGAGATCGATGCCCTGGACCCGGCCAAGGTCGAGCGCCTGGTGCTGTGCAGCGGCAAGGTCTATTACGACCTGCTGGAAAAACGCCGTGCCGAAGGCCGCCAGGACATCGCCATCCTGCGTGTCGAGCAGCTGTATCCGTTCCCTGAAGACGACCTGGTGGAAATCCTTGCGCAATACACCCAGCTCAAGCATGCGGTGTGGTGCCAGGAAGAGCCGATGAACCAGGGGGCCTGGTATCAGAGCCAGCATCACTTCCGCCGTATCCTGGCCAGCCACAACAAGGCGCTGGTGCTGGAATACGCCGGCCGTGACGCTTCGGCCGCGCCAGCCTGCGGTTATGCGTCGATGCACGCCGAGCAGCAGGAAAAACTGCTGCAAGATGCCTTTACTGTCTAACGCCTTCGAGCAAACGAACCCGAATTAAGGAATCCCTGCAATGGCTATCGAGATCAAAGCCCCCACCTTCCCGGAATCGGTTGCCGATGGCACCGTGGCGACCTGGCACAAGAAGCCGGGCGAAGCGGTCAAGCGCGATGAGCTGATCGTCGACATCGAGACCGACAAGGTCGTGCTGGAGGTCCTCGCCACCGCTGACGGCGTACTGGGCGCAATCGTCAAGAATGAGGGTGATACCGTGCTCTCGGACGAAGTCCTGGGCTCGATCGAAGCAGGCGGCGCTGCCGCGGCTCCGGCTGCTGCCGCACCTGCTGCTGCCCCTGCAGCTGCAGCGTCTTCTCCAGCTGCCGCCGACGAAGACGCCATCGGCGCACCTGCAGCACGCAAACTGGCCGAAGAAAACGGCATCGCCCTGTCGAGCATCAAGGGCACTGGCAAGGATGGCCGCGTGACCAAGGAAGACGTGGTCGCGGCTATCGATGCGAAGAAGAACGCACCGCAAGCGGCCGCCAAACCGGCCGCACCTGCCGCTGCAGCACCTGTGGTTCAAGGCGCGGGCGACCGCACCGAGAAGCGTGTACCGATGACCCGCCTGCGCGCCAAGATTGCCGAGCGCCTGGTCGAGGCTCAGTCGAACATGGCCATGCTGACCACCTTCAACGAAGTCGACATGACCGAAGTCATGGCCCTGCGCTCGAAGTACAAGGACCTGTTCGAGAAGTCCCACAATGGTGTGCGCCTGGGCTTCATGTCGTTCTTCGTCAAGGCCGCTACCGAGGCGCTCAAGCGCTACCCGGCAGTCAACGCCTCGATCGATGGCAACGACATCGTCTATCACGGTTTCGCCGATGTCGGTGTCGCTGTCTCCAGCGACCGCGGCCTGGTGGTTCCGGTGCTGCGCAACGCCGAGTCGATGAGCCTGGCCGAAATCGAGAACGGCATCGCTACCTTCGGCAAGAAAGCGCGTGACGGCAAGCTGGCCATCGAAGAGATGACCGGTGGCACCTTCACCATCACCAACGGCGGCACCTTCGGTTCGATGATGTCGACCCCGATCGTGAACCCGCCGCAAGCTGCGATCCTGGGCATGCACAACATCCTCCAGCGTCCGATGGCAGTCAAAGGCCAGGTGGAAATCCGCCCGATGATGTACCTTGCTCTGTCTTACGACCACCGTTTGATCGATGGCAAGGAAGCGGTAACCTTCCTGGTGACCATCAAGAACCTGCTCGAAGACCCGGCGCGCCTGCTGCTGGACATCTAAATCAGTGACAAGCTGCAAGCTCGAAGCTGCAAGCGGGTGCGCTCGGCACCCATGCATTGCGCTTCGGCTTGCCGCTTGAAGCTCGAAGCTTGCAGCTATTAAGGAACGAATATGACTCAGAAATTTGACGTAGTAGTGATCGGTGCCGGCCCTGGTGGCTACGTCGCCGCGATCAAGGCTTCCCAGCTGGGCCTGAAGACCGCGTGCATCGAGAAATACACGGACAAAGACGGCAAGCAGGCGCTGGGCGGTACCTGCCTCAACGTCGGTTGCATCCCTTCCAAGGCATTGCTCGACAGCTCCTGGAAATACAAGGAAGCCAAGGAAAGCTTCAACGTTCACGGCATCTCCACCGGTGAGGTGAAGATGGACGTGGGCGCGATGATCGGCCGCAAGGCCAACATCGTGAAGAACCTCACCGGCGGTGTGGCCACTCTGTTCAAGGCCAATGGCGTGACCTCCATCGAAGGCCACGGCAAGCTGCTGGCCGGCAAGAAGGTCGAAGTCACCAAGCCCGACGGCACCACCGAAGTGATCGAGGCTGACAACGTCATCCTCGCCTCCGGTTCGCGCCCGATCGACATCCCGCCGGCCCCGGTCGACCAGAACGTCATCGTCGACTCCACCGGCGCGCTGGAATTCGCGGCCGTGCCGCAACGCCTTGGCGTGATCGGTGCCGGTGTCATCGGCCTGGAGCTGGGTTCGGTCTGGGCCCGCCTTGGCGCTCAGGTCACCGTGCTCGAAGCGCTGGAAACCTTCCTGATGGCCGCAGACACCGCGGTTTCCAAGGAAGCCTACAAGACCCTCACCAAGCAAGGCCTGGACATCAAGCTGGGCGCTCGCGTGACCGGCTCCAAGGTCAACGGTGACGAGGTCGAAGTGACCTACACCGACGCCAACGGCGAACAGAAGATCGTGTTCGACAAGCTGATCGTTGCCGTCGGCCGCCGCCCCGTGACCACCGACCTGCTGGCTTCGGACAGCGGCGTGGACATCGACGAGCGTGGCTTCGTGTACGTCGACGACTACTGCGCCACCAGCGTGCCGGGCGTTTACGCCATCGGTGACGTGGTGCGTGGCCTGATGCTGGCGCACAAGGCGTCGGAAGAAGGCATCATGGTTGTCGAGCGCATCAAGGGCCACAAAGCCACCATGAACTACGACCTTATCCCGTCGGTGATCTACACTCACCCGGAAATTGCATGGGTCGGCAAGACCGAGCAGTCACTGAAGGCCGAAGGCGTTGAAGTCAACGTTGGCACCTTCCCCTTCGCCGCCAGCGGCCGCGCCATGGCCGCCAACGACACCGGTGGTTTCGTCAAGGTCATCGCTGATGCCAAGACCGACCGCGTACTGGGTGTGCATGTGATTGGCCCAAGCGCTGCCGAACTGGTGCAGCAGGGTGCGATCGGCATGGAATTCGGCACCAGTGCCGAAGACCTCGGGATGATGGTGTTCTCCCACCCGACGCTCTCCGAAGCCCTGCACGAAGCAGCCCTGGCCGTGAATGGTGGTGCCATTCACGTCGCCAACCGCAAGAAGCGTTAACAAGAAGAAACCACAACGGTACCTTGCCCGTCGTTCGCCGCCCAGGCGGCGAACCGCGGAACGGATATCGGACTCGACCTTGCAGTGCCAGGCATGCTTTGGGTGAACCACGCGATCCCTGAGCCTTGCCAGACGCTGCAAACGGAAGTCACAGGTGGCGCGGCACCCCACGGGGCGCAGCGCCGAAAGCGCAGTACCTAACGAAGACGGTAAAAAGCATGAATCTTCACGAGTATCAGGGTAAGCAGCTGTTCGCTGAGTACGGCCTGCCAGTATCCAAGGGCTACGCAGTAGACACCCCCGAGGCCGCCGCTGAGGCGTGCGACAAGATCGGTGGCAGCGAGTGGGTCGTCAAGGCTCAGGTTCACGCCGGTGGCCGCGGCAAGGCCGGTGGTGTGAAACTGGTCAAGAGCAAGGAAGACGCCAAGGCTTTCGCCGCCCAGTGGCTGGGCAAGCGCCTGGTGACTTACCAGACTGATGCCAATGGCCAACCAGTCACCAAGATTCTGGTCGAGTCCTGCACCGATATCGCCAAGGAGCTGTACCTGGGCGCGGTAGTGGACCGTTCGACCCGCCGCATCGTGTTCATGGCCTCCACCGAAGGTGGCGTGGACATCGAAACCGTTGCGCACAACACCCCGAGAAGATTCTCAAGGCCACCATCGACCCGCTGGTCGGCGCACAGCCGTTCCAGGGCCGCGAGCTGGCGTTCCAGCTGGGCCTGGAAGGCAACCAGATCAAGCAGTTCACCCAGATCTTCGTGGGCCTTGCCAAGCTGTTCAAGGACTACGACCTGGCCCTGCTGGAAATCAACCCGCTGGTCATCAAGGCTGACGGCAACCTGCATTGCCTGGATGCCAAGATCAACATCGATGCCAACGCCATGTTCCGCCAGCCCAAGCTGCGCGAGTTCCACGACCCGTCGCAGGACGACGCCCGTGAAGCCCACGCTGCGAAGTTCGAGCTGAACTACGTAGCGCTGGAAGGCAACATCGGCTGCATGGTCAACGGCGCAGGCCTGGCCATGGGCACCATGGACATCGTCAACCTGCACGGCGGCAAGCCGGCCAACTTTCTGGACGTTGGCGGCGGCGCGACCGAAGAGCGCGTGACCGAAGCGTTCAAGATCATTCTCTCCGACAGCAACGTGCAAGCCGTTCTGGTGAACATCTTCGGCGGCATCGTGCGCTGCGACATGATCGCCGAAGGCATCATCGGTGCGGTCAAGGAAGTGGGCGTCAAGGTTCCTGTGGTCGTTCGCCTGGAAGGTAACAACGCTGAGCTGGGTGCCAAGGTCCTGGCTGAGAGCGGTCTGAACATCATCGCGGCAACCAGCCTGACCGACGCTGCGCAACAAGTCGTCAAAGCCGCGGAGGGCAAGTAATGAGCGTTTTGATCAACAAAGACACCAAAGTCATCTGCCAGGGCTTCACCGGTTCGCAGGGTACTTTCCACTCCGAACAAGCCATCGCCTACGGCACCAAGATGGTTGGCGGCGTAACCCCGGGCAAGGGTGGCAGCACTCATCTGGGCCTGCCGGTGTTCAACACCGTCAAGGAAGCTGTCGAGGCCACCGGCGCCGACGCTTCGGTCATCTACGTTCCGGCTCCGTTCTGCAAAGACTCGATTCTGGAAGCTGCCAACGGCGGCATCAAACTGATCGTGTGCATCACCGAAGGCATCCCGACCCTGGACATGCTGGACGCCAAGGTCAAGTGCGACGAACTGGGCGTACGCCTGATCGGCCCTAACTGCCCGGGCGTCATCACCCCCGGCGAGTGCAAGATCGGCATCATGCCTGGCCATATCCACTTGCCAGGCAAGGTCGGTATCGTGTCGCGTTCCGGCACCCTGACCTACGAAGCTGTCAAGCAGACCACCGATGCAGGCTTCGGCCAGTCCACTTGCGTGGGCATCGGCGGCGACCCGATCCCTGGCTCCAACTTCATCGACATCCTCAAGCTGTTCCAGGATGACCCGAAAACCGAAGCGATCGTGATGATCGGCGAAATCGGTGGTTCGGCCGAAGAAGAAGCGGCTGCGTTCATCAAGGCCAACGTTACCAAGCCGGTGGTTTCCTACATCGCTGGTGTAACCGCTCCGCCCGGCAAGCGCATGGGCCATGCCGGTGCGATCATCTCCGGTGGTAAAGGCACTGCTGACGAGAAGTTCGCTGCGCTGCAAGACGCAGGCGTCAAGACCGTCCGCTCGCTGGCCGACATCGGCAAGGCACTCGCCGAGCTGACCGGTTGGGAAGTGAAGAAGTAAGTTCTGACGAACCTGCTGATTCAGACAAAGGCCACCTTCGGGTGGCCTTTGTCGTTTTTGCCTCGATGAAGCTTGCACGGTGATGAGCAGGCTTCAGCGCCGGGACCAGGCGTACGCTTGTGTCTGATAGGGAAAGGACACCTGTTGCTTGCCCCTGAGTTCCGGGTGCGTAGCAACCAGCTCTCGGAGTTGCCCTGCCACCAAGGCCTGCTCGGCCGGCGGCAGTGCGGCGATGAAACTGACCGACAGGAAACGGCCCACGATCACCTCTTCGGGCGTGCCTTCATGGCGGTGCTCCAGGGTGGTAGCGCGCTCGTTATCGAAGTAGCGGCCATCGAAGGCTTCGCGCCATTGTCCGGTGTGGAAGCGGGGTGCGTCGCCCTCATAGGGGGTGATGATGCGAGTGATCTGGGCAACCCAGTCGACCGACTCATCACGTACGTTCCATACCAGGCCCAATTTGCCTTCGGCACCAGCACTCGATGAAACTCGGCAAGAGCCTCGGTGCTGGCGAACCAGTGAAAGGCCTGGGCGCAGGTGACAACCTTGACGGTGCCGTCACCCAGTGGAAGCTGCTCGGCAGTGCCGTCCATCACCGGCACTTTAGGCAAGGCCAGTGACAGCTCCTCACGCATCTTTGCCACGGGCTCGAGCGCGGTTACGTCTGCCCCGAGCCCGGCCAGCAAGCGTGTGAACTTGCCTGTACCGGCCCCCACATCCAGTACGCGCAACGCTGGCGCTATACCCAGTTCCTGTTCAAGCCAGGGCTCCAGGGCTTTTGGATAGTCGGGGCGGGAGCGTGCGTACTGGTGAGCCTGGGCAGTAAAACCGCGCTGGGCAGCATCGTGAATAGTGTGCATGGCGAAAGCTCCGAGTGAGGGCTTGAGTGTTCGACCACCACCCAGGCCCGGGGTGCCTTACGCCATCATCTTCACGCCAATCAGGGCCAGCATGACCGCCAGGAACGGCCGGAGGAACGTATCGGGTACTCGCCCGGCCATGTGGCTGCCCATCCAGATACCGGGCAACGAACCGAGCAGCAGATGGCCGAGCAAGGGCCAGTCCATGTTGCCCATGCTGGCATGGCCAAGGCCTGCGACCAGGGTGAGCGGTACTGCATGGGCGATTTCAGTGCCGACCAGCCGCCGCGTAGGGAGAAAGGGGTAGAGCAGAAACAGCCCGACGGTTCCTAATACGCCGGCACCGATGGAGGTCAACGAAACCATTACGCCGAGCAACACGCCCGTGACCACGGTCAGCGCGTTCAAGGTAGCGGGCGTCAACACCGGGCGGTCACCGGCATGCCGGCTGGCAAGCTTTTGCAGCCAGGGTTTGAGCAGGATGGCGACTGCAGTGAGCAGCAACACCACTGCAAGTGCCTGCTTGATCAGGCTGTTGAGCGCCTTGGCATCGCCCGGCAGGTGCTGCAACGCCCAGAGGGTCAGGGCTGCGGCCGGGACGCTGCCCAGGCTCAGCCAGCCGGTAATGCGCCAGTCGATATTGCGATGGCGGCTGTGAACCCACACGCCGCTGCACTTGGTGATCGCGGCGTAGAGCAGGTCGGTCCCCACCGCTGTGGCAGGGTTGATGCCGAACCACAACAGAATAGGGGTCATCAGCGAACCCCCACCGACACCTGTCATTCCAACGATGAAACCGACCACCAGGCCTGCGAGGGTGAAACCGAGCAACGCTGTGTCCATCATCCCATCCGTACGGCTAATTCCACGCCGCGTTAGCGCGGCGGCGGCGCAGGATAGCAATTTTGCCTGGGAGCGGTGATAACCATGCGTTCTTAGCTTATGCCTGATGGTGGGGTGGCCCGTTTAGCGTAGGTCCCCCAGCAACTGACTGATCACATGCAGTACATCGCCCCCCAGGCGTGCCGAACGAGCCCCATTCCAGCCGGTTTGAGGCGAGGGGGCGTCATCATGATCCTTGAAGGGCATTTCGAGAGTGAGGGCCAGGCAGTCGTAGCGCTGCCCGACAGCGTGGCATGCCAACGCAGGATTCGCCTTCCCCGGTGCGCTGCGGGGATAGCCGTGGACCTGTTGAAAATCACGGGTCTGCTCGCAGAGCAGGTCGCGAAAGCGCGACTCCAGGCCCGCGAGCCGCGGCGTGTAACCGGGGTTGCCTTCACAGGCAGCGGTGAATACGTGCGGGATGGCTTCGTCACCGTGGGCGTCAATGAACAGGTCCACGCCGTTGAGCTGCATCTGCTGGTGGGCAAAGTACACCTCAGGCGCCTGTACCGGGTCTGGATCTTGCCAGGCTCGGTTCAGGTCCACGCCATGGAAATTAGTGCGCAGGTGGCCAAGGAATGCGCCGTCAGGGTTCATGTTCGGGATCAGGTAGAAGGTTGCCTGGCTGAGCAGGGCTTCGCTCGAGGCGCTGCTGTCCAGCAGCCGTTCCATCAGCCCTTCCATGAACCACTCGGCCATGTGCTCGCCCGGGTGTTGCTGTGCGATCACCCAGATTGCCAGCGGGCCGCTGCCCGCACGCAACAACTCGATGGGCCGCCCTTGGGCGCTGCTGCCTTCGGCGTGCAGGGCCGCTCCTCCTGCCAGAGCGCGTTGGATCAGTTCGGCATGGCGGGTACGGGTGTAGGGTTCGAAGTAGGCCACCGACAGGGCTTCACCGGTGGGGTGGGCCTCTATGGTCAAGGCCTGGCCATCGTACTGGGTAGGTACGCGGAACCAGTCCTGGCCGTTCTCGCTTGCCACGGCCCGATAGCCCGGCCAGCCGTCGTTGAAGGTGGCCTGGCCCGCGTTTTCGAGCACGAATCGATAAGGCTGGCCAGGCTCCAGGCCGGTCGCCCGGAAGTGGAACCACTGCAGGTGCGGGCTGTTTGTGTCAGGGCGGATGGCCAGGCGCAGGGCTGCTGGATCGGAAAGGTCGCGAACTTCGATGTTGCCGCTGTCGAAGCGGGCATCTACTTGGATGGGCATGAAAGATTCTCTAGGAAGCGGCGAACTTCCTTATAGGAGCTTGCGGGCCCGGCAGCAAGCGCAACGGTGCTCAGGAGCTGAGCCAGCTCAACAGCATCAGCGCGACCAACCCGGCGATCCAGCCACCGAGAGAGGCTTTGCGCCGCGCTTGCAAGTGAGCGCCGCCTGCCATCAGTGCCTGTACGGGGCTCAGCAGGCTGCGCCACAGCAGCTCGGTCTGATGAAACGCTTGCAGGTGCCCCGGTTGGGCATCCAGCCAGCGCCTGAAGTCGATACGCTCGCTGGGTGTGACGGCTGGATTCTGCAAGCGCGTGTACCAGGCACTGGCCTGCGTCGAGCCTGTTCGTTCGAGTTGGCCAAGCGTGTTCAGTACGCAGGTGAGGTCAGCTTCGACGCGTTCGGGGGTAACGCCCAGATGCTGGGCGATTTCCGCAAAACCCAGGCTATCCAGACGTGCCAGCAACAGCACTTGGCGCTGGCGCCGGGGCAGGGCGCGAAGAGCATGTGGCAGGGATGCGTTGCCAGATAATGAGCCAGGGCGACGCTGTAGCCAGCCAGGCAGAGGCGTAAGTGAACGGGCCATCAATGTGCTCCTGCGAAAAGGTCCTGCCGAGAGCCTAGTTAAGTCGAGAATCATTCTCAACCGATATTGAATCGCTGATCGTCGGAATCTATGAGAAAGGCGGCACTCCCAAGGGAGACAGCTTGGAAACATCGATGACGCCTTGATATCATGCGCGCATCGAGCGACTTCATTTAGCCTGATGAAGAGAAAAAAGACCCGGCCAAAGAGCCGGGTCAATAACCGTGATTAGCCTGATGAGGAGATAATCTGAAAACCCGACCAAGAGTCTTCAGGTTACCAACCGATCTCGCGACCAGTTGCGAGCAATAATAATCGTTATCATTTGAGGGTCAAGTGATTTCGACCTTTCTGTCGTTTTTATTTCCCCTCTGTCGTTTTCAGCCGCACCTCTTCCGCGTCCAGTGCGCTATCGACCAACGCTCTGGCCATTCCGACCATGTGCACTACCGCCATCGCCATATCCCGCGGAACGCCGCGTAGCTGATCTGCCGACTCATAAGCAGTAGCGCAAGCGCATTTGAGCAGTTCGCTCGCATGATTCAGGGCCTCCTGGTGCTTGAGGCCTGGCCGAACCTGCAAAGGAAGGGGTGGGCGGTGGGCTCGGGTTTGAAGTAATGATCGAGTGCGCGCTGCGTGGCGGCGCATCGATGGGTGGAAGAGTGGGATTTCATGGTATTGCCCTGCACGTGTTCAGCGAAGCGGACAGCATATAGCCTTATGTAATTGTTACTCGCCCTGTAATATTACAGTTTGTAATCAGCGCTGCAGGTGCTTGCAGTTAAGGTAGCGCCATGGACGAATGGATAACGATGGTCAAACGCGGCATGCGCGAGCAGCGCCTGACGCAGGAGCGGCTGGCCGAGCGCGTAGGCGCTTCGCAGGCTGCAATCAATCATTGGCTGAGCGGGCGCCGTGAACCCGGCCAGGCCATGATGAATCGGATTCTGCGTGCGGTGGGCCACCCCGAAATGGAGGTAGTTACAGTGCTGCGTGCCGCTGAGGCGCGTGCCACCTACGACACCGCCGTACAGTGTGCAATGGCTTTGGAAGATGGGGTGTGGCGCTACCCGTGCCTGAGCTGGGAGGCACTGGCGCAGCCTGATTTCAGCGAGTGCAAACCCTTGCGCTGGCTTGCCAGTGACTATCAGGCCGTGGGAACGGCATGTTGGGTCTGTGTGGCCACCGAGGCCATGCTTGCGCCTGTAGGTCTATGCGTGCCGGTGGGCAGTTGGGTTCTGGTAGACACGGGCCTGGCCCCGGTCAACGGGCAGCTGGCGGTGGTGCGGCCAGCCTCGGGCGGCCTGCCCAGGCTGCGACAGTGGGTGGAGGAGGGCGATACGGTGTGGTTGCGGCCACTGAACCCCACCTGGCCTACCGAGCAGGTTGCCCCGGGTTGCATACCGTGCGGGGTGGTGGTGAGATCACAAGCGTTGTGGGAAAAATCCTGAATGCACTGAGGGGAGCCTAGGCTCCCCTCAAAGGTATTGCGTGCGCTCTTGTTATTATGGCGATTGGGCTGTCGTCGTTATTGTTGCCTGCCTCGCAGTGGCCTTGCGGCCGGCCCTCATTCAGGGCCAAGAGCAAACGTATTTTTTTGAACGCTCGAACCGTTTCACACCGAGGTGGCCGAACCGGGCTGCTGATACGCAGTTTTGTTGTTCTGGGTCGGGCTCGGGAAACCTCCCGAGAAACGCCTGCATTCGTCAAAAAAATCTGTTGGCTTCGGATCTGCCGTCGTTGTTCTTGTTATGCCAGAGCCGTTCATGTTGTTTTTATTAGGGGTGGTGCTTTTTCTTGTTCTTGTTGTACGAGTGATAAAGCAGATGGCGTGCCAACTTTATAAAATTCTTTAAATTCAACAGGTTGGGTTTTTTGCGTTCCTTAGGGGTGCGACGTTGCGCCGCAGAGTGTTCCCGCGTTACCCGTTCCAGGTGCTGAGCCGGTAACACCTGTTTCCGTGCTTGGGGGCTCTAGCACGGGTGTTGGATGTGAACAATCGCTTCAGGTCATTCATGGCGCAGATTCTTGAAGATTCTAAGCTGGCCCAGCGCGGGGATCGTTCGGCAGGTCACTGAAGCAGGGCGCTCCTCTGGCCCTGGGGCCTATGGTGCTCCGTCGGCTATCCCTGTCGAGAGGGCACTCAGGCTTACCTTGTGCTGCACGATTCAGGCTTGGCCATCGAGAAGGGCAATATCTGCATGCTGCCCCGATAAGTGCGTGGTAGAGCGGTTTTATTCAGCGGCATAAACATCTGAAAAAAAGTTGGAAAAAGACCTAAAGTTATCGTGGCCGCTGCCGCTATGCACGGTATGACACTTGTGCGATTCCAGATCAGGAATCACGCTGAAAAGGATTTCAGCGCCCGTTCAATAGTTGACAAGGAGCCGTCCATGCCTCTCTTCCCAATCTGCGATTTCCTGCGCTCATTGATACTCATCAATGGATCTGCTACCTCTTCGTGTTTTGATAGTTTGCCGCCAGGCTAAACTTGCGCCTGGGCGATCTACGCCTATCCGCACTATTTAAAGACACTCTTCAATCCACGGCTGAAATGGATTTTGGCCCCTTTGTTCACAAGGAGCGTGCCATGCCATTCGCATGTCCACCTTACAACGTGCCTGACGCTTTATCAGCCACCCCAAACATGCCCATCCCCATGGGCAAACTCCACCCGTGCAGTTCTATGCCTGTGCGATTGCGGCGTCGTTGGCGATCAATCTTGCGCATTGCCTGAATTTCAAGTTGCAACACCCATGCCGGGCTGCACGCGCAGCGCACGGGCGGGCTCGGCTATTCCTAGAAAAGTAAAAAGGAGTTTCATCATGACTGCAGTCAATCTTACTTCGGCTTCTGTAGGCAACGTCGCCTCGAGCGCGCCAAGTTCAGTTAAAAGCAATATGGCGCACAAGGAAAAGCTTCAGGCTGCGCAAGTGTCGTCGAACACGGCAGCGCCGAAACCGAGTTACAAAGTTGACCTTTCGGAAATGTCGCGTCGCATGTCAGGCGGTGAGCAGGTGGAGGGAGGCAAGGAAACCGAGGGGATGGATATGCAGAAGATGGTTCAGCAGATGCAGCAGATGGCGAAGGTGCAGAAGGCTAAGCAGATAGCTGGTTCGATCGCGGGCGTGTCGAAGTCATTCACTTGAAGCTCTAGCGGAGCATTCGTGCCCGGGGACTGAATTATGGTCACTGCCGGTGCAGAGCTGCTAATTATCAATGGTTTCGCTAGCGACTATTCGCGGGTGTAGGCCTTACAGTCGCAGCATTATGAGAGGTGGTCTGAATGAAAAGGGTAGTTCTTTTGGTAGTAACGGCGCTTGTGGCTGTCGCGGGAAGTTCTGCATCAGCCAAGTGCGCGAATATGAATATTTCCGGAAGCGGCTACAGTATTCCGCCGGGGAGTGAGCGTATCGTATATGGGCCGATGAATATCACATGCTTGACCATGGTTAACTTAAAATTTTCGGATCTGTCAGGTTCGTCTGGTGGTTCGAATAAACTTAGGCACGTAATTGAATACAGTTCTGGTAGCGTATGGAGTCTGTATTCTGAGAGGGTTTCGACGGGTACTTCCAGCATGGATCGTAGCTTCTTTCCTGACAAGCCAGGGCAGTATCGTTATAAGGTTTTTAATATTGGATCTACTGAAGTCAGTAACTGGCGCATGGAAGGGCGCATGCCTCTTTACTCAATTCCTGGCACGTAATGGGTTGAGATGCCATTAGTGTCTGATGGCGGTCGGTGGATAGGCCGTGTCATGGGATAAAGACTCATGGCACGGCAAAAGAATCGAATGCATGAGGGATCCCATATGCCTCCTATAAGTGCTGTATCAACAATGCTCGACAGCCTGGCAACAGGCTACCTCAAGAGCGTCTACACCCCTGGAAAACATGAATCCTTCCAAGTCAAAATTGGCGATAAAACCGGGGAGGGTGGCGTATTAAGTGGCGTGCTGAGCGAAAAAGACCATGCGCAATTTCAGAGCATCATCAAAGGCCTGAATGTCAAGGATGCCAGCTACAGCGAGATGTCGGAAGTCTACCGAAAGCTGGGTGCGGCTGGGTTGATTTCGGAAAACGACATACTCAGCAGTTTCATGGGTTCATCCGAACATGACGCGGGAGGTTCTCAGGTCAATGCCGGCGCCAAGTACGACCAGTGGCAGTACCACAAGGACGGCTTGGCAAGTTATGCCGACCCCATGTTTTCTGAAACCCGCGAGCGGGCGCTGAACACCTTCAAGCTGATGGCAGCTATCGCCAATGCTTCGCCGGTGACTGGGCAGACGGTCGCTAGAGAGTCGGTATCTGCACAAGACCGTGAGCAGGCCGTTCAGGTCGACCTTTCTGAAGAAGCGCGCCGACGTGCTAGGAAAGAGGATTACGGCATCGATGATCGTGAGCCTGATGAGGCCAAATTCATGAATGACCTGATCGAGCAGATGCAGGAGATGGCGCAGGCTGCAAAAACAGCTCAGAACACCCAGGCCGCCGACGCCGCCACCGCAGCCTCGGCGCCCGCACCTGTCCCGCCTTCACCCTAGCTCTACCCAGATCGGCGCATGGTCCGAAGGCTTTTCCATCCCTCGCAGTTCGTAATCCACCCCCGCGGCCTTCACCCGTGGCAACAGCCCGGTGGAGGCCATGATCAGGTCGATGCGCAGGCCGCGTTTGGGGGCGTCTTCGAAGCCGCGGCTGCGGTAGTCGAACCAGCTGAAACGATCGTTCACCTCGGGGTTGAGGTGGCGGAAGGTGTCCACCAGGCCCCAGCCCTTCAGACGGGCCATCCACTCGCGCTCCTCAGGCAGGAAGCTGCATTTGCCGGTTTTCAGCCAGCGCTTGGCGTTGTCGGCGCCAATACCGATGTCACAGTCTTCGGGGGAGATGTTCACATCGCCCATTACCACGAGTGCCTGGCTGGGCTGGTACTGGCTTTCAAGCAGGGTTTGCAGGTCCTGGTAGAAGCGCTGCTTGGCGGGGAACTTGGTGGGGTGGTCACGGCTTTCGCCTTGGGGAAATACCCGTTCATGACCGTGACCGGTTGGCCGTTTTCGTCCTCGATGGTGGCATAGATGAATCGGCGTTGAGCTTCTTCCTCGTCGCCTGCAAAACCCTTGTGCACGCTCAGTGGCGCCTTACGCGAGAGCAGAGCGACACCGTAGTGGCCTTTCTGCCCATGGTAGTGAACGTGGTACCCCAGGGCCTGCACTTCAGCTAGAGGGAATTGATCGTCAGAGACCTTTGTTTCCTGCAGGCCGATCACGTCGGGCTGGTGGGTTTCAATCAAAGCAGCCAGTTGATGAGGGCGTGCGCGCAGGCCGTTGATATTAAATGAAACAATTTTCATGGCAGGCGGCCTCGGGATAAAACGCCCATCCTAGCGAAGGTCTTCCCGGCCGGCCACCCGGGGGCGGCAAAGCGCAGCGGTGCCGTGCTAGGATCGCCGCCATGACGTATTCAGGACGAATTCTCTCAGGTGGTTTGCTGGCCCTGCTGGCAGGGCTCGCGCATGCGCAGAGCGAACTGCGCGTGGACGTTCAACCGCCCGATGCCGCACTCAAGGCCAATATCCAGAACTACATCGGCGACCTCGGCCAGCGTGATGCCGAGGCCTTGGTGCAGTTCAGTGCGGGCGCTGAGGAGCAGGCCAACAAAGCGGCCCAGGCACTGGGGTTCTACCAGGCGCGGATCACCAGCGAGGTCAATGGCCAGGGGAACCCCCGGCCTGACCCTTCACGTGCAGCCCGGTGAGCCGGTGCGCTTGCGCAACGTGCGGATCCAGGTGCTGGGCCCGGCCACGCAACTGCGCGCATTCAAGGTGCCTTCCGGCAATGGGCTGGCGCCCGGCCAGCCACTGAACCATGGCCGTTACGAAGACGCCAAGCGCTCGATCCAGAACCAGGCCTCACGCTACGGTTTCTTCACCGGGCATTTCACCGCCCAGCGCCTGGCGGTAGACCCCGCGGGCGGCGTTGCCGACATCGACCTGGTCTATGAAAGCGGGCCGCGCTACACACTGGGCCCCGTGGCTTTCAGCGGCGACAGCATCATCGGCCAGCCGCTGCTGCAGCGCATGGTGCCTTTCAAGCCGGGCACGCCCTACGATTCGGAGCTGATCGCCCAGCTCAATCGCGATTTGCAGAGCAGCGGTTACTTCGAAAACGTGCGAGTCGATGCCGACCCCGCTACCGCCAGCCAACAGGTAGTGCCGGTGAACGTGCGGGTCGACAACCGCAAGCCGCGCACCATGGGCCTGGGAGTAGGCTACTCGACCGACGTGGGCCCGCGCGGCAAGGCCAACTGGACGCGCCATTGGGTCAACCCCGAGGGCCACAGCTATGGCGCCGAAATGGAGCTCTCGGCGCCGCGGCAGAACGTCGGCCTGTGGTACGACGTGCCGCTCGACCCTCCGCTCACTGACAAGCTGCGCTACGCCGCCGGCTACCAGTACGAAGAGCTGGCCAACACCGACAGCCTCAGCAAGCTGCTGACCCTGGGCCCGGAGTGGCACAGCAAGCTGCCCAGCGGCTGGACACGCGTGATTTCGCTCAAATGGGAGCGCGAGGAATATCGCCTGGGCGACGACAGTGGCCTGTCGAACCTGGTGATGCCAGGCATCAGCTACGGCTATCTGAAAGCGACAACAAGGTCGACCCGCACAACGGCTATCGCCTGCAGTTCGATGCTCGTGCTGCCCGCGAAGGCTGGCTATCGGACGCCAACCTGGTGCGCACCGATGTACAGATCAAAGGGCTGAAAACGCTCTGGAGCAACCACCGGTTCCTCGGCCGCCTGGAGCTGGGGGCAACTTCACCGATGCCTACAAGAACATCCCGCCTTCGCTGCGCTTTTTCGCGGGCGGCGATCAGAGCGTGCGCGGCTACGACTACCAGAGCCTGTCGCCTGGAGAATAACGACGGGGATCACGTCGGCGGGCGTTACCTGATCGCCGGCAGCCTCGAATACCAGTACCAGTTCGCCGAGAAATGGCGCTGGGCGACCTTCGTGGACCAAGGCAACGCCTTCAATTCGTTGGCCAACCCCACGGTCAAGACCGGGATTGGCATGGGCATCCGCTGGGTGTCGCCGGTCGGTCCGATTCGCGTCGACCTGGCTCATGCGCTCGATGACGACGGTGGCATTCGCCTGCACTTCTCCATGGGGCCTGAGCTATGAAACGCGCATTGCGCTGGGTATTGGCTTCGCTCGTGGTACTGCTGTCGATACTGGCGATCAGCGTGTGGACGGTACTGGGCAGCAGCGGCGGCGGCCGTTGGTTGCTGAGCCGAGTGCCCGGCCTGACGGTGGAAGGGTACGACGGCGCACTCGGCGGCCAATGGCATGCCCAGCGCGTGCGTTGGCAGGCGGGTGCGCAATGGCTTGAGGCTGATGACGTGACCCTGCGCTGGTCACCGGGGTGCCTTGCCCGGTTTACGCTGTGTGTCGACTCACTCGAGGTGGGCCGGCTGGCGATGGACTTCCCTGCACAGGCCGACGCGCCACCCAGCGGCCCTATGGCGCTGCCCAACCTGCAATTGCCGTTGGCCGTTGAGCTGGCCGAGGTCCAGGTGCACAGCCTGGTGTATGCCGGCACCGAGCAAGCCACGGGCCTGAGCGTGAGCGCACGCTGGACGGCCGACGGTATCGAGCTGCACACACTCAAGGTGCGCCGCGAAGCACTGCAGTTGATCCTTGCCGGCCACTTGCGACCCGCTGGTGAATGGCCTTTGGTGGCCGCAGCCCGGCTGCAATTGCCGGACACCGACGGCAAGCCCTGGTCCCTCTCGCTGCAAGCGCAGGGGCCTGTGGCGGGCGAGCTGGCGCTGCAAGGGCAGAGCGAGGGTTACCTGCAAGCCAGGCTGGCGGGCCAGTTGCGGCCACTGGCCGAGCATTTGCCGGCGAGCCTGGCAGTGGACGCCGAGCGCTTCGAGCCCAGCCGCAGCCTGCCGCCCACCCTGATGTTCGAGCGCCTGCACCTGGCAGCGCAGGGTGACCTGGCGCAAGGCTATGCCATCGACGGGCAGGCCAGCCTTCCGGCCGAACAGGGGCCGGTCGCTTTGCGCCTGGCGGGCAAGGCCGATGCCAGTGGCGCCAGCATTGCAGAGTTGTCGCTGGACGCCGGCCCCGGGCAACACCTGGCACTTGAAGGGCAGGCCAACTGGTCCGAAGTGCTTGAAGCGCAGGCAAGCCTTGATCGGCAAAACTTCCCCTGGACCCGCCTGTACCCCCAGCCGCAGCAGCCGCCGGTCGCCATCGAGCGGCTGAAGGCTGAGGTCAGCTACCGCGATGGGCATTACCTGGGCAACCTGAACGGTGCTTTCAAAGGGCCGGCCGGCGCCTTCACCGTCGTCACTCCCTTCAGTGGTGATCTACAGGCGCTGTATCTGCCGCAGCTGATGGTCAAGGCGGGGCAGGGAGAAGCCAGCGGTAGCGTGAAGCTGGGGTTTGCCCAAGGTGTGTCGTGGGATGTCGCGTTGCAGCTCTCACGGCTGAACCCGGCGTACTGGGTCGCGGAGCTGCCCGGCCGTCTGGCAGGCCCCCTGCGCAGCCAGGGCCAATGGCAGCAAGGCGAACTTGAGCTCTCGGCAGACGTTGCCATCACGGGCCAGTTGCGCGGGCAGCCTGCGCGCCTGTCGGCAAAGGCGCAGGGTCAAAGCCAGCAATGGGCCTTGCCCCTGCTGGATATACAACTGGGCGCGAACCGCATCCAGGGCCAGGGCGCGCTGGGCGAGCGCCTGGCCGGCAAGCTTGACCTGGCGCTGCCACGGTTGGGCCAGCTATGGCCAGGCTTGCGAGGGCAAGCCCACGGCGTGCTTGTACTGGCCGGTACGGACAGTGCGCCGCAGGGCCAATTGAAATTGCAGGGTCAGCAACTGGGCTATGCCGAACAGGCAATCGAGCAATTGAGCCTGCAAGCGGGCCTCGATGCGCGCCAGCGTGCCAACCTGTCCCTCAATGCCAGCGGGTTGCGCAACGGCGACATGGCGCTAGGTGTGCTGGCGATCCAGGGGCAGGGCACTGCCGAGCAACATCAGCTCACATTGAAACTCGACGGCCCGCAACTGTCGGCAGATCTCGCTGCCGATGGGCGCTGGAGTCAGGGTGCATGGAAAGGCCGCCTTGCGAGCGGCCAGTTGAGCAGTGGTGAGCAGCGCTGGCAATTGCAGGCGCCAGCGCCCTTGCAGCGCCTGGCTACCGGCGAGGTCGACCTGGGCGCGCATTGCTGGCGTTCAGGCAAGGCGAGCCTGTGTGCGGAAAACCAGCGCCTGGCGCCCGAACCGCGCATCCGCTACCAACTGCAGCACTTTGCGCTGGAGGGCCTTGCGCCCTGGCTGCCTGATGGGCTCTGCCTGGCAGGGCGAGCTCAACGCCACGGTCGCCCTGGACGTGCCAGCAAAAGGCCCCAGCGGGCAGATCAGCGTCGACGCCAGCGGCGGTACGCTGCGCCTGCGCAATGGCCGGCAGTGGCGCAGTTTCCCCTACCAGGCCCTGCGTTTGCAGAGCCAACTGGCACCGCGCCAGGTCGATGCCCAGGTCACTTTCGAGGGTGGCCCGCTTGGGCAACTGCAGGCAAGGGTCAGCATCGACCCGCTATCGCAAGCCAAGGCGCTGTCGGGTTCCTTTTCCTTGCAGGGCCTGAACATCGCCGTCGCTCAGCCGTTCCTGCCCGAGGCTCAGACCCTGGCCGGTACCGTCGCCGGTGAAGGGCGCCTGGCCGGCACGCTGGCCGCGCCGCAGGTGCTAGGCCAGTTGCGCCTCACAGGCGGTGCGGTCGCCGGGCCACAGTTGCCGCTCGCGCTGGAGCAACTGGCGGTATCGATGGACCTGAACGGCGACCAGGCGCGCCTGCAGGGCAGCTGGCGCAGTGGCGGCAGCGGCAGCGGGCGGCTCGAAGGAACGCTCGGCTGGGCACCTGCCCTGGCCATGGACCTGCGCCTGGTTGGCAGCCAGCTGCCAGTAACTGTCGAGCCCTACGCCCGCGTGGAAGCCTCGCCAGACCTGCGGGCCACCTTCGATGGCCAGCGCCTGGGGGTCAGTGGCCTGGTGCGCATACCGAAGGGGGCAATCACCGTGCGCCAGCTACCGCCGTCAACGGTCAAGGTATCGGATGACACGGTGATCGTGGGTCAGGAAGCCGGCAAGCCCTCGACACCCATGGCCATCGCGATGGATGTGAACGTCGAGGTCGGCCAGGACAAGCTCAGCTTCGAAGGTTTTGGCCTGCAAGCCAATCTCGCCGGCCATGTGCACATTGGCGACAACCTCGATACACGCGGCGAGCTGGTGCTCAATGATGGCCGCTATCGCGCCTACGGCCAGCGCCTGACACTGCGGCGGGCACGTGTATCTCTTTGCCGGGCCTATCGACCAGCCTTATCTCGACGTCGAGGCGATTCGCCAGACCGATGACGTTATCGCCGGCATTCGCTTGTCCGGCAGCGTCGAGCAGCCGGCCAGCGAAGTGTTCTCGGAGCCGGCGATGAGCCAGGAGCAGGCACTGTCGTACTTGGTGCTCGGGCGCCCGCTCAGTACCACGGGCGAAGACAACAACCTGCTCGCGCAGGCTGCGCTGGGCCTGGGTTTGATGGGTACTTCGGGCAAGGCGGGCGAGCTGGCCAGCAGCCTTGGCGTGCAAGACTTCCAGCTCGATACCGAAGGCAGTGGCAACAAGACCAACGTGGTCGCCAGCGGCAATCTTTCGGACAGACTGACGTTGCGTTACGGGGTAGGGGTATTCGAGCCGGCCAACACGATTGCGTTGCGCTACGCATTGACCCGGCGGCTGTACGTGGAGGTGGCCAGCGGCCTGGCCAGTTCGCTGGATCTGTTCTACAAGCGCGATTTCTAATCAGCCTGAGTGGGCAACGGGGCTATCGTGCGCGTGTACTCCTCGATGATTCGTTGCACGCCCTCGGGCGGGTCGCAGGCCTTGAAGGTAAGGCTGATACGCACTTCATCGGCGCGGCGTTTGTCAACGGCATCGCTGTGGCTTGAGAACGTCACGAAAAATCGCTCGCTGTTCAGCTCTCCGGTTTCCATGGCACAGCGGGCATCATCCAGCTCGGTGCCCTTGATCTTGACCGACAGGTCGACCTGCATGGTATCGAGCGCCAGCCCCGAGGCGTGACCAGGCTGATCAGAGGCACCTGCATATGGTGGCCTTGGTCCAGTGCAACCTCCACCATGCGAGCTTTCATGGGCGTGCCGAGGGCTTCGGGGTTGTAGTCGAAAAACTGGTCGAACAAGCGAATGTACTGCTGGGCGATCATCTGATTGGCGGACGTCGCTGCCTCATGCAGGCCGCGGGTGATCGCACGCAGGTCTGCCGCCATCATGGGCTTCTTCTTCGAAAAAAAGGCAAGTTCGCAACTCCACAGGCCCCTGCCGCGGCAAGCGGCCTGGCAGGGGGAGGTTCAGAGAGGGATCAGGAATTGGTCGATGGGGCAGGGGTGGCGCCCAGTACGCCGGCAGTCGGGAGTTTGTCGGTGCTGGTCAGCGGTTTGTCTTGCGCGGTGGTGATGGGTTTGATCGCTGCATTGGTGAGCGCGTCGATCACACGCATGATGGCCTCCGGTGGCTCCTGGCGGCGCACCTGTGTGGTGACCTTGTAGCGGGCTCGGGTGTCCGTACGGCGAGTCTGCTCCTTGGAATGGGACACGCTGCCTTTGACGCTGACGCTGAATGGGCCCCAACCGAGCGAGGCCTCCATGGAACCTTCCGCCTTGGGTGGCGGATTTGTCTTCGGCGAACTGTTCGATGGTCAGCTCGAAATCGATGGTGCCTTCTTCGATGGCGATGTTGGGGTGCGAAACCGCTGCCAGCAGAGGAATGCGCATCTTGCGAGTGGCAATGCCCTGATAGTCGCCATTGGCGTCGACGATCGCCTCGTCGTATTCGAATTCGATCGAAACGGCTTTGCCATCCTGAATGCAGACCCCCATCAGGAAGTCGGCGTAGGCCTTGCTGGCAGAGGTTTGCGCCTGAATCATCGCGTGCAGCGGGGTGCTGAAAATGCGGTCCATCGGCAGTGAGTTGAGCACTGAACCGATCAGGGAATTGTCGATCATGTGTGGAATGTCCTTTTCCTGAGAAGGATGAAATGCCGGGTTCGGCGGTGGTCAGGGCGTCTTACGCATCGAGCCGGCGGATGTTTCCGATCTGGCGCAAGCTCAGGCCGTACTTGTGTGCCAGCGCAGTGCGGGACAATCCCTCGTCGCTTTCGGCAAGGATCTGCTGGTTGCGCAGTTGCCGGAAGAAGTGGTCCGGTTTGGGAATCTCGAGCGCCGCACCGGCAAAGCGTTTGATCAGGGCCTTTAGCGTTTCGGCAGGGATCAGCTTGGCCAGTTGAGTGCGGGCAGGGTGTTTGGGTATGTACTTGGGGCAACCGCCGAAAAGGCAGGTCAGCCGATAGGCCTGTTCAACGCCTATGCAGTCGATCAGCAACTGAAGAGAGTGCGGCAGTTGGGTCACATCGATCCGTTCCAGTTGGCTCACGTCCATGAGAGATTCCTTGTTCCGGGCTGAAGTCAGGCACAGATTGTGGAAGGCTCTCCAGCTGGATGCTCAGGACGTAAATAGCTCGACGGGCTGCGGAAAGGGACGTGCGTTGCGTAGGAAAACTCTATGCCTCAGCAAGGCTCGATGGCCGACAGAGTGGCTTGTTCCAGAGGCTCCAGCCCGATGGTGTGGGGTGTGGCCATAAGCCCGTGCCAGCCAAGGGTCAGGCAAAGCCCGCTGGCCGGTTCGTTGCCCACCAGGCCGATCACTTGCGGCGCGAAGTCCTTGCGCAGTGCGGCCTGCCCGGTATGCTTGCGCACCATCCGATCCGGTGCGGCCAGTACCTGCCGGGCCAGGGCGGGAAGTTCACGCTGCGGCACGGTGAAGCGCGGCTGCATGCCGGCCTTTTGAAAACGCCCGCTGCTGCGAGCGTGCTGCCAGAGCTGTTGCCACTGAAAGTTGCTGGCCTTGGCAGCCACCTGGCTTGCGAACGTCCGCACGGTACGGTCGGGGACGTCCTGGCGGTCAGAGGCGTGGGAGGGCGAGCTGGCCGCAAACGCCAGCACGAGTAAAAAGGATGAGCGAGCATGATCGAGGTTCCAGGCGTCAGGGGCTGCGATCATCGCAGCCTGGCGCAGGCTCGCTACAGCCGGAAAGCTATCCGGTCAGCGCGCAGCTCCATTGAACGGATGCCCGCCGCCCGGGCCGCCTGGCCCGCCGCCGCCCCCAGGGCCACCATGCCCACCGCCACCGGGTGGCGGCATGAAGATCCAGCAACCGCTGAGCAGTGAAACCATCAACACAGGAATCAGCCAGGTGATTCGACGCAACATGATACTCAAGCCCTCATAGGATGAATGCGTGCCCCACCCACAGGGGAACGCTGTACCATCTGACCCGATTCACATCACGCTGTCCCCGCCATCGGGTATCGACCTGGTAGGCAGGGCGATACAAACACGACACATCGCAAGGCTTGGCTGACCCATGACTCAAAAACAACGTTTGCTCTACTCCCTGCTGATCGCACTGGTAGTTCTGATGACCATGCTCGGCTTGAGTTGGCTGCAGGCTCACAACCAGATCAGTGAGCAATTGTTCAAATACCTGGCAATCGGCGTTGCCCTGCTGACCGTGCTTGCCAATGCCGTGCTGCGCCGGCGCGTCAAGCGTTGAGGCGGTCAGCGCCCAGGTAATCCAGCACTTCGGGGGCGACGCTGAAGGTCTTGTCCCGGTGAAGCGTCAACAAGCGTTCCTGGCTCAAGCGCTTGAGCACTTCTCGCACGCTCAGGAACGACAGCGAAAGCTGCTCGCAATCCAGGCGGCCGTGGACACCGCGTACGCCGATGCGTGCACCTTCGTGGTGGGCTTGCAGCAGCGTGTCTATGACTTTCAGCCGGATCAGGCTGGTGCGCAGGCCAAAGTGCCGCAGCATGGCCTTGATCTGATCGTTGCCGTGGGCTGCTGGCCCTGAAGCGGATCGAGCAGTGTGGGGCGCGAGTGCGGCGTCGGGTAATGCATCGTGCATTGAAGGCTCCTTGGTCGCTGTGTGGGCATCAGTGAAGATGCGCTGTTACAGGTAAGGACGCACGAGAGAGGGAAAACCTGCACTTTTTGCAGGTAAAAATCTCGTCAGCTTGGTTGGCAAGCGTCAATCCGGGCTGCGAAGCCCGGATTGAAGGCGTATCAGCGGCGGCCCAGCAACAGGCCGATCACCAGCCCGAAGCCTGCAGCCAGGGCAACGGTCTGCAATGGATGGCCACCGATGTAGTCCTGGGTCGCTTCCAGTACCGGTTGCGCCTTGCCGCGTACGCCATCGACCGACTCACGCGCCTTGCGCAGTTTTTGTGTCAGCTGGTCGCGCAGGCTCTCGGCTTCATCGCCTACCAACGCTGCGCTATCCTTGAGCAGCTTTTCCGATTCGGTAATCAACGAAGCCAGTTCGCTGAAGGCTTGATCTTTGATCTGTTCCTCGACCGATGCCGTGGATGCTTTACGAGCCATGGTGTTCTCCTTGATGGCGAAAAATGCAGCACTTGGGCAATGGAGTCTGGCCGCTTTCGAAAGTTGCAGATTCCTTTACACTGGCGGGCCGCGAACATGAACAGGTGCACGGCAATGAGTTTCAACCTGGCCAACCTCAGCTTCGAAGAGCGCCAGACCATCGAGCAAGACAAAGCCCGCGCGTTCGAGAGCTGGAAAGCCAACATCGGCAAGGCCAAGGGCGAGGCCGCCCGGCTGATCGGCGAAAAACCTCGACGCAAGGGCAAATGGGCAGAGTGGGTGCGCGCCGAGCTTGAGCAGATGTCGCCGCCCGAGCTCGCCGACATGGTGCGCATCGAGGTCAACAAATTGATGGCCGCCTCACGCTGAGGCCGTCTACCACGCGCCGTTCCAGGCACTGCTGTCCAGCGTGCCACTTTCCTTGAAGCGCACCGTGCCCAGCAGGCCACCGGAGAGCTTGCCGCGCAGCACATAAGGCACTTGCGTGGCGGGCGTGGTGGTCGCAAACCCGAAGGCCTGGCGCAGCACGGAAAACGCCGAAATGCTGACGGGCACCGTCAGTAGTGCCTCGCCGTAGCGCCCCACCTGCCCACGCTGGTCGCTCACGCCACTGGCGAGCGGTTGGCCATTGACTTCCAGGCTCAGCGCCACGCCGTCGTAGTCGATCGGTGTGTCGTTGGGGTTCTGCAGGCGAAGGTGCACCGCCATTCGCGCTTCCAGGTCCTGGCCGGGCAACGGGTCGATACCTGCCACGCTCACGGTGACGGGGTCGCGTGGGTTGAACAGCGCGCAACCGCTCAACAGCAGTGCCAGGCTCACAGCCAACAAGGTTCGCATCAGAGTGTCCGGTGGCGAATGTACAACGTGAGACTGGCGCTCCGATCTGTGGTTCGGCTAGTGGGCGAAAGCGTGCATGCCGCCGTCTACCGCGATTACTTCACCGGTGATGTATCGCGCAAGCGGTGAAGCGAGAAAAGCTACCAGATAGCCGATGTCTTCCGGGTCGCCGAAGTAACCGATCGGGATGTGCCGTGCGATGAAGGCCTGGCGTGCCTCTTCGGTCGGGTGAACGCGCTCCAGGATCTGCTCGCTGTTGATACGCCCGGGAGATCGTATTGACCGTAACCCCGTCGCTTGCGACCTCGCAGGCCAAACCCTTGGCCCACACCTGAATGGCCGCTTTGGCGGCAGTGGCGGCATTGACCTGGCGCGGCTCCATGCTGCCGCTGAAATTCAGTACGCGGCCGTAGCGGCGCTCACGCATGGCCGGCAGCAGGGCCTGCGTCAACCGCCGGCCGGCGTGGAAGTTCAGGTTCAGTGCTTCGTCCCAGAAGGCATCGCCTGCGCCCAGTGACGTCGGCCGCGTACCGCCCGCAGTGTTGACCAGGATATCCACCTGGCCTAGTACCGCCTGCGCCTGCTCGGCAAGGTGTGCTACCTGTGAAGGGTCGCAGATATCAGCGGGCAGCACGTGAGGCCGATGCCCGCCGGCCGCTTCGATACGGTCGGCCAGGCGCTCGAGCCATTCGCCGCGCCGCGCGCTGATAGCGATGCGTACGCCTTGCGTGGCAAGTACTTCAGCGACGCCGGCGCCAATGCCAGTGCTTGCGCCGGTGATCAAGGCAGCGCGGTTATTCAGTTGCAGGTCCATGGAGCCTCCAGGGCAGTAGGGGTGACCAGGCGCTAGCTTGAATGCGCACTTCCATGCGATAAACCGGCAATCACTGCTTTGATCATGCACTGAGGCTGCGCAATGGACCGGCTTGAAAGCATGCGTGTCTTCGTTCTTATCGCCGAATACGGCAGCCTGGCTCGCGCAGCCCAGGCAGGCGGAATGTCACCGAGCATGGCCGGCAATCACCTGCGAGCACTGGAGCATCACCTCGGCCTGCAGTTGCTGGTGCGCACCACCCGCCGCCAGCAGCTGACGGCGTTTGGACAGGACTACCTGGCGCGCTGCCGTGAAATTCTGGCCCTGATAGACGACACCGACTTGCAGGCGGCCAGCCAACGCCTGGCGCCTGCTGGCCCGCTGCGGGTGTCGGCGCCCTTGTCGTTCGGCAGCTACGGCCTCACGCCCGCACTCGGCGATTACCTTCGGCAGTACCCGCAAGTGAGCCTTGAGCTGGACCTGACCGACCGCGTCGTGGACCTGGTGGAGGAGCGCGTGGATGTAGCGGTACGCATCGGCACGCTGAGCGACTCATCCCTGGTTGCGCGCCCGTTGAGGCCATATCGGGTGGTGTGTTGCGCCTCACCTGCGTATCTGGCCGAACACGGCGAGCCAGCCGACCTCGATGCACTGGGCAGCCACCAGTGCCTCGGTTTCGACCCGCTGCCCATCGCCCAATGGCGAGAGCAATGGGGGTTGCCGGCGGCAGCGCTGCCCTCCGGCCGGCTGCGCATCAACCACGGCCAGGCGCTGCGCCAGGCGGCCTTGCAGGGGTTGGGGATCATCTTGCAGCCGGATTTTCTGGTAGCGGCCGATGTGCAGGCCGGGCGACTTCGGATGCTGTTCCCCGGCCGCGAGCTGCGCCGTCCGCTGGGCGTAGTCTACCCGCAGGCACGCTACCGCTCGCCCGCAGTGCGCAGCTTCGTCGAGTTCCTGCTGGCGCGTTTCGGCTGAGCGCAGGGGAGTCTGGTATCCTGCGCCCCTTTGCCGACGGCGCACCTGCCAGCGCCATTGCGAGCCATGCCATGCCTGCCACTTCGCTGCCCCTGACCTTGAGCCGCGCCGACCACAAGACCCTGGGCCTGGCCGCCCTGGGCGGCGCACTGGAAATCTACGATTTCATCATCTTCGTCTTTTTCGCTGTCACCCTGAGCCAGTTGTTCTTTCCGCCGCACATGCCTGAGTGGCTTCGCCTGCTGCAGAGCTTCGGCATCTTCGTCACCGGTTACCTGGCGCGGCCGCTGGGCGGCATCCTCATGGCGCACTTCGCCGACCGCCTGGGCCGCAAGCGAGTCTTCAGCCTGAGCATCCTGATGATGGCGCTGCCGTGCCTGATCATCGGGCTGATGCCGACCTACGCGCAGATCGGCTACGCAGCGCCCTTGATGCTGCTGGGCCTGCGTGTGCTGCAGGGCGCGGCGGTCGGTGGCGAGGTGCCCAGCGCCTGGGTATTCGTGGCCGAGCACGTGCCCGCGCAGCGCCGCGGGTACGCACTGGGCATGTTGCAGGCCGGGCTGACGTTCGGCTACCTGATCGGCGCGTTGGTCGCCACGGCGGTGGCGCGCAACATGAGCCAGGAGCAGTTGCTGGATCACGGCTGGCGCTTGCCGTTTCTGCTGGGCGGGGTGTTCGGGCTGTTTGGTGTGTGGCTGCGTCGCTACCTGGCGGAAACGCCGATTTTCATTGCCCTGGGCGAACGGCAGCAGGCGCAACCGGCATTGCCGCTGGCGCAGGTGCTGCGTGACCATCGGCCTGCCTTGCTGCCGGCGGCGCTGCTTACCTGTGTGCTCACCAGCGCGGTGGTGGTGTTGGTGGTGCTGACGCCAACATTATTGCAGCAGCGGTTTGGCTACCCGGCCAGCGAGAGTTTTGCGTTGAGCAGCCTGGGCATCGTGTTCCTGAATATCGGCTGCGTGCTGGCCGGGTTGCTGGTGGACCGCGTCGGCCCCTGGCGTGCCTTGGCGCTCTACAGCCTGTTGCTGCCATTGGGCATGGCGGCGCTCTACGGCAACCTGATCGGCGGCTGGGGCTGGGCAGGGCTGGCCTACGCGGTAGCCGGCCTGTGCTGCGGCGTGGTGGGGGTGGTGCCTTCGCTGATGGTCGGGCTGTTTCCGGCGCGAGTGCGGGTCTCGGGCATTTCTCTGACCTACAACCTGGCCTATGCACTGTGGGCAAGCCTCACACCGCTGGCATTGCTGGCGCTGGCGCCTTCATCGCCCTGGGTGTGCGTAGCCTACTGCGCAGTGATGGGAGTGGTGGGGCTGGCCTGCGCCCTTTACTACGGCGCGCCGGCGCGGCAACTGCAAAAGGCCTGACCGATGCTCAACCTGTTTCAGTTGCGTGCGTTCGATGCTGTGGCTCGCGAGGGCAGCTTCACCCGCGCTGCCGAAAAGCTCTTCATCAGCCAGCCAGCTATCACCGGCCACGTCAAAGCGCTGGAATCGCATTATCAGGTGCGGCTGCTGCGGCGTGGGCCCGGCCGGGTCAGCTTGACCGCCGAGGGCGAGCATTTGGCGAGTATCACCCGCGCTCTGTTCGGGCTCGCCGAGGAGGCCGAAACCTGGCTGCAGGAGCGCCGCCAGGCATTGGCGGGGCAACTGACACTGTTCGCCGACAGCCCTCAGCAGGCCATGCCGCTGCTGGCACGCATGCGCGAGCGGCACCCAGGCGTTGCCTTGCGCCTTGAGCTGGGCAATGCCCGCCAGGCGCTGGAAGCGGTGCTCGACGAGCGCGCAGATATCGCGCTGACGACCGCGGCAACACCGCGCAAAGGCTTGTATCTGCAGGCCCTCGGGTGCTCGCGCCTGCTGTTGCTGCTGCCGGCCGGCCACCCATGGGCACAGCGTGCCTCTGTCGATCTGGCAGAGCTCGCCGGCCAGCCTTTGCTGCTTCGCGAGGCCGGTTCCGTCACCCGCCACGCGTTCGAGGCCGCCTGCACCGAGGCCAACCTGCCGCTCTCGGCGGCGCTGGAACTGGGCAGCCGGGAAGCGGTTGCCGAAGCAGTCGCCGCCGGGCTGGGGATCGGGGTGGTGCTGTCGGGCGAGACTGGCCAGGACGTGCGGCTAGCCACCGTGCTGCTGAGGGGGCTGGCGCCGCTGGCACCGCACATGCTGGCGTGCCTGGATCGCTACCGCAGCCTGCGCCTGGTGCGCACCTTCCTTGAATTGGCAGTGCCGGGCACCGATGGGGTCGATTGCGCCGCCAAGGCCGTATAGACTTTCGCCACCGCGCCGGCAGCGTGTGCCGGCGCTTTCGTACAGTGAATCAGAGAAACAGCCATGGGCGCACAGTGGAAAGCTAAACACAGAGAGGCAGCGGCCAACGCCAAGGGGCGTATTTTCGGCAAGCTGGCCAAGGAGCTGCAGATCGCCGCGCGCGGCGGTGCCGACCCTGAAATGAACGCCCGTCTGCGCCTGGTGGTGGAGCAGGCCAAAAAGGCTTCGATGCCGCGCGATACGCTGGAGCGCGCGATCAAGAAGGGCGCCGGCCTGTCGGGCGAAACCGTGCAGTACACCCTGGTCAAGTACGAAGGCTTCGCGCCGCATCAGGTGCCGCTGATCGTCGAGTGCCTGACCGACAACGTCAACCGCACCGTTGCCGAGATCCGCGTGCTGTTCCGCAAGGGTCAGTTGGGCGCTGAGGGCTCGGTGTCCTGGGATTTCAACCACGTCGGCCTGATCGAAGCCACCCCGGCGGGTGACGATGCCGACCCCGAAATGGCCGCCATCGAAGCGGGTGCCCAGGATTTCGAGCCGGCCGAAGAGGGTGCGACCCTGTTCATCACCGACACCACTGACCTTGATGCGGTGCAGAAGGCGCTGCCTGAGCAGGGCTTCACGGTCATCTCCGCCAAGATTGGCTACGTGCCGAAAAACCCGGTCACCCTGGGTGATGAAGAGAAGCTGGCGGAAGTCGAAGCCTTTCTGGATGCGATCGATGGCCACGATGACGTGCAGAACGTCTACGTGGGCCTGGCCGGCTGAGAAGCCGCGCCCCGAATCGTCCCGCGCCGCGAGCACCTGCTCCGGTGTCGGGGCGCGCAGTATGTCCAGTGTGTCACTGCCCAGCCGGATCAACTCGAGTTCCGCGAAGGCCTCCAGCCAATCCCTCATGGGCCACTCTCCCCAGCGTTGCCTGAAGCGCCGAGCATTGGCCACGATCGCTTCGAAGTGGTTGAGGGGCGGGCGCCATACCGGATGGTACTGGTGCAATGCCAGCGCCTCGCAGGCCAGCAACGGCACGCCGAGCTCACGAGCATTGAAGGCAAAGTCGGTATCTTCCGCGCCATAGCCACAGTAGCCCTCGTCGAAACCGCCCATGTGCTCGAGCACCGGGCCCATTACCGCAAAATTCAACGACCAGAACAGTGGATACGGCACCTCGCCGCCTGCTGCCGGGCGGTAGGTGGCTAATGGGTGAGCGACTGCCTGTCGTTGCAACGCATCGCCATGCGATCCGTTCAACTGGGCATCCCGTGGGAGGTAGCGAACCTGGCCCAACTGCAATGCATCGGGCCGCTCGCGCAGCGCCTCACGGTAAGCGGCCAGCCAGCCTGGCATCGGGATGCAGTCGACATCCAGAAACGCCCAGGCGCTTGCTGGGTCAATGGCCAGCGCCTGATTGCGTGCGGCAGCGAGCGGCAGGCCATCGGCGCTGTCCACTCGCCGTGTGTAAATCGGGAAACCCTGCGCGTGATGCTCGCGTGGTGCCTCGTTCATGTGTACTACCCATAGCGCCTCCGGCACCAGCGTTTGCCGCTCCAGGCCGGCAATCAGGTTGGCCAGGGCCCGTTCACGGCCGTGGGCGAGGGTAATGACATTCATGCACCTTCGCTCAGGCTTTGCAGATAACTGCCGAAGCCGCCTTGAGCGCGGAAGTCCACACGAGCGCTGGTGCGTACACGCACCGAGCGGCTCCAGGCGATTCGGGAGCCCTGGGCTTCCAGGGCGCGTACCAGATGTACGTCTTCATGGCACGCCAGTGCGGGGAAACCGCCTGCCTGCAGATACGCAACGCTGGTGACGCCCAGGTTGGCACCGTGGATGTGGCTGTGGCCATCGAGGTCGCGGTAGGCCGCCTCATAGCGAGCGCGCACCTGAGCATGGTGCGGGCTCCAGTCGTCCACCTCGACCACGCCGCACACCGCATCTGCCTGATGCGCGAGTTGAGCGGCCAGCCAGTCCAATGGCACGGTACTGTCTGCGTCGGTGCAGGCCAGCCAGCGGGCGCCGGCGTCGATCAGTGAACGAGCGCCGGCAGCACGGGCTGCGCCAACATTGCGTACGCTGACCTCCAGCACCTGCACAGGGTGTTGCTCGCAAATCGCCAGGGAGGCATCAGTGCAGTCGTCCAGAACCACCATCACTTGCACCGGCTCGCCACCCAGCAGCGGGTGGGCGGCTGCTGCAAGTACGCTTTGCAGGCAGCGGTCGAGGCAGGCTTGTTCGTTATGGGCAGGTATCACGATTCCGATCATGTGCGTTCCTCGCAGGGAATAACCTTATGTGAAACGTGGCAGTGCAAGGTCATACCCCGTAACATTTGCCTTGGCGCCCACGCTGTAACAGTCGACCGGAGCGCCGGTTGGCTGGTTTCAGCGAGCCGACCAACAGTCATTGGATGGGGACGAAGATGATCAAGGAGCAGGGGATGGCACCGCGGGACCTGATGTGGGCATTGGTGGTGATCGTCGCCTGGGGCGTGAATTTCGTGGTGATCAAGGTAGGCCTGGACGGCTTGCCGCCGATGCTGCTGGGGGCCCTTCGTTTTGCCTTGGTAGCGTTCCCGGCGATGTTTTTCGTGCGCCGCCCGCAGTTGCCCTGGCGCTGGCTGATCGCTTACGGAGCGACCATCTCGCTGGGCCAGTTCGCGTTCCTGTTCGAGGCCATGGCCCATGGCATGCCGCCAGGGCTGGCATCGCTGGTGTTGCAGTCCCAGGCCTTCTTCACGCTGATTTTCGCCGCGGCCTTTCTCGGCGAACGCCTGCGCGCGGCCAGTGTGCTGGGCTTGCTCATCGCCGCAGGCGGCCTGGCGTTGATCGGCCTGCAACACGGCGGCCAGGCGACGCCGTTGGTCGCAGTGATACTCACACTGTGCGGTGGTGCGTCCTGGGCGATGGGCAACGTACTGACCCGGCGCTTCGGCCAGGTCAATCTGATGGGGCTGGTGATCTGGGGCGCGGCGGTGCCACCACTGCCATTCCTGGCGCTCTCCTGGTACTTCGATGGCCCAGAGCGCATCGCCCATGCGCTGCTCAACATCGGCTGGTCGTCGATCCTGGCGCTGCTGTACCTGGCGGTGATCGCCACCATGCTTGGCTACGGCCTGTGGAGCCGGCTGTTGTCGCGCTACCCGGCCGGCAAGGTGGCACCGTTTTCGCTGCTGGTGCCGGTGGTGGGCCTGGCCAGTGCCGCATTGCTGTTGGGGAGCGCTTGTCGGCCCTGCAATGGTGGGGTGGGGCGCTGGTGATGCTTGGGCTGCTGGTGAACGTATTCGGTTCGCGCCTGGTGCGACGCATGGTGCCAGCCACCTGAGCCGTGGCATGATACCGGCCCTTTGCCCGCGCTGATTTTCCGGAGAATTGCCATGACCGCGCCCGCCACCGTTACCGTCACACCGCCCGGCCGGGCACTGGAAGGCCGCGTGGCACCCCCGGGCTCGAAGTCCATCACCAACCGCGCGCTGTTGCTGGCTGCGCTGGCCAGGGGCACCAGCCGCCTGACCGGCGCGCTCAAGAGCGACGATACCCGGCACATGTCCACGGCCCTGCGGCAGATGGGCGTAACCATCGAAGAGCCCGATGCCACCACGTTCGTGGTCACCAGCAGCGGGCAACTTCAGGCCCCGGCCGAGCCGCTGTTCCTGGGCAACGCCGGCACCGCCGTGCGCTTTCTCACGGCAGCGGTAGCCACGGTTGCAGGTGACGTGGTGCTCGATGGCGACCATTACATGCACAAGCGCCCGATCGGGCCTTTGCTCGACGCGCTTCGCGCAGGGGGTGTGGATGCCAGCAGCCCCACCGGCTGCCCGCCGGTCACAGTGCGCGGCAACGGCCAGTTGGCCGCCACGCGGTTCGAGATCGACGGCGGGCTGTCCAGCCAGTACGTGTCTGCGTTGCTGATGCTTGCCGCTTGCGGCCAGGCGCCGGTTGACGTGGCGCTGACCGGCAAGGACATCGGCGCCCGCGGCTATGTGGACCTGACCCTGGCGGCCATGCAGGCCTTTGGTGCGCAGGTGCAGATGATCGATGAGGTGACCTGGCGCGTGCAGCCCACCGGCTACCGCGCGACCGACTACCTGATCGAGCCCGACGCCTCTGCTGCCACCTACCTGTGGGCCGCCGAGGTGCTCACTGGCGGGCGCATCGATCTGGGCGTTGCCAACGATGCCTTCACCCAGCCGGATGCCCGCGCGCAGCAGTTCATTTCGCAGTTCCCGCGCATGGCTGCCGAGATCGACGGCTCGCAGATGCAGGACGCCATTCCCACACTGGCGGTGCTTGCCGCCTTCAACGAAACGCCTGTGCGCTTCACCCGACTGGCCAACCTGCGAGTGAAAGAATGCGACCGCGTGCAGGCCCTGCACGACGGCCTGAACGCCATACGCCCGGGCCTTTCGCGAGTGGAAGGTGACGACCTGATCGTTGAAGCCGATCCGGCATTGGCCGGCTCGCAGGTCAGCGCGCGCATCGACACTCATTCCGACCACCGCATGGCCATGTGTTTCGCACTGGCAGGCCTGAAGGTTTCCGGTATCGCCATCGAAGACCCGTTGTGCGTCGGCAAAACCTACCCCGAGTACTGGCGCGAGCTCGAAAGCCTCGGCGTGCGCTGCACCTTCCAGCCCGCACCGTAAGGCCGCCCGCCGAACTACCCGCCAGTCATGTTCATGAAGCGGACGATCTGCACCTGATCGTCCAGCTTGAAATCATGCCGCCAGGGTTTGCGTTCGATGGCCTCGCGGATAGCTTTCTCAAGCTTCTCCGGCTGGCCGGGGTTGGCGCGCAGCACTGCTTTGAGATCCGCCGAGTGCTCGTTGCCAAGGCACAGCAGCAGCCGGCCTTCGACGGTCAGCCGTACGCGGTTGCAGGTGGCGCAGAAGTTGTGGCTGTGCGGTGAGATGAAGCCGATGCGGCTGCCCGGCGCTTCGGCCGTGCGCCAGTAGCGCGAGGGCCCCTGAGTGGTTTCGGTGGAGGGTAACAGGCTGTAGCGCTCGGCGATCCGTTCGCGCACCTGGTCACTGGAAAAGAACGCCTCGGCGCGGCTGTGCTCGCTGATCTGGCCCAAGGGCATTTCTTCGATGAAGCTGATGTCCAGCTCGCGCTCCACGGCGAAATCGACCAGGTCGAGTATCTCGTCATCGTTGCGGCCTTTCATCACCACACAATTGAGCTTGGTACGTTCGAAACCCGCCGCGCGAGCGGCGTCTATGCCCGCCAGTACCTGGTCAAGCTCGCCGGTACGGGTGAGTGCCTTGAAGCGATCGGCGCGCAGGCTGTCGAGGCTGATGTTAAGGCGAGTGACGCCAGCATCGAACAGCGGCGCAGCCAGGCGGCCCAGTTGCGAGCCATTGCTGGTCATGCACAGCTCCTGAAGGCCGGGGAGGGCAGCGATGCGGCTGCACAACCCCACCACGCCCTGGCGCACCAGCGGCTCGCCGCCGGTGAGGCGGATCTTGCGGGTACCAAGATCGACGAACGCGCGCGCCATGGCCTCGATTTCTTCCAGGCTCAGCACCTGCTGGCGCGGGAGGAACTGCATGGTCTCGGCCATGCAGTACACGCAGCGGAAATCGCAGCGGTCGGTAACCGAGATGCGCAGGTAGTCGACCTTGCGGGCGAAGCTGTCGGTCAGAGTGGCCTGGGGCATGCACGCCTCTTGCGGTTTGAGGCCGCGACAAACGCGCTGCGGCCCGATGTTCGACAGGCTACGCGCGCGCCGGTGAGGCGTCCAATCGCTTGTTCCGATAAGCCTATCGAACAGCTCTATCGGCGCCGCGCAGCGCCGGGTATGCTGCGCCGGGCCTTGCAAATCAACGGTATAGCGATGAAGAAATGGTGGGCAGCGCTGCTCGGCGCTCTGATGTTGTGCGGGTGGAGCGTGGCCAATGCTGCGCAGGGTGAGGCGCGTTTGAGCGTTCAGGTGCGTGGGCAAGGGCCGGACGTGATCCTGATCCCGGGCCTTGCCAGCGGCCGAGAGGTATGGGACGGCCTGGCCGCTCAACTGCAGGCGGGCCACCGTGTGCACCTGGTGCAACTGGCCGGTTTTGCCGGCGAGCCCTGGGCTTACGGCGATGGCCCGTTCCTGCAGCCGGCGGTCGAGGCGTTGGCCGGCTATATCCGCGAGCAGCAGCTGGATCACCCGGCGATCATTGGCCATTCGATGGGCGGGTTGTGCGGGTTGATGCTGGCCCAGGCTTACCCCGACGAAGTCGGCCGGTTGATGACGGTCGATACCCTGCCGTTCTACAGCGCCTTGTTCGGCGCGCAAACCGTCGAGGATGCGCGCCCTGCGGCCGAGCGCGCGGCGCAGGAAGTGCTCAGCCTGGACGAGGCGACTTTCCGCCAGCGCCAGGCCCGGGTTGCCCAAGGCCTGAGCCTGTCGCCGTTCACCCAGGCGCAGATCGTCGGCTGGGCACAGGCCAGCGATCGCCACGCCCTGGCAGCAGCGCTCAAGGAAACCATGCTGGCCGACGTGCGCCCCGGCCTTGCCGCCATGCAGCTGCCGGTCACCGCGCTCTATGCCGACGCCGGCCGCCCGGCCGACGAGGTCGATGCGCTGTGGGCCGCGCAGTACCAGGGGCTGGTGGGGTTGAAGCGGGTGCGCATCCGCAACAGCTATCACTTCATCATGGCGGACCAGCCGCAGGTGTTTGCCGAGGCGGTGCAGCGGTTTCTCGCACCGGCAATGTGAATGGCTGCTTGCCGGATTTCGTGATTAACTCGGCGCTCTTTCCATCTTCCCGAGTAGGACGGTTCACATGGCTAACGTCACCGAGGCGGCAACCCCATCGAGATCAAGGGCGCGTTCCCGCAAAAAGGCGCCAAGGCACCTGCGTTCACCCTCACCGCCGGCGACCTGGTCGACAAGACCCTGGCCGATTTCGCCGGCAAGCGCAAAGTGCTGAACATCTTCCCAAGCGTCGACACCCCCACCTGCGCCACCTCCGTGCGCAAATTCAACGCCCAGGCAAACGCAGTGGCCAACACCGTGGTGCTGTGCGTTTCGGCCGACCTGCCGTTCGCGCAGAAGCGCTTCTGCGGCGCCGAAGGGCTGGAGAACGTGGTGAACCTGTCGACCTTCCGTAACCCTGGTTTCCTTGAAGGTTACGGCGTGGCTATCGCCAGCGGCCCGATCGCCGGCCTCACTGCCCGCGCAGTGGTGGTGCTGGACGAGAACGATGTGGTGTTGCACAGCGAGCTGGTGCCGGAGATCAAGCAAGAGCCCGATTACGAGGCTGCGTTGGCGGTTCTGAAGTAAGGCGGGCCTGTACGTTGCACATCGCCCGTTACACGGCGTCCGGCGAGCCGGCCTCCCACAAAAGCAGCTAGATCACCTAAGGCTGCTTCTGTGGGAGGCCGGCTCGCCGGACGACGTGCAACGGGCTACGCACCTCACATGTTTCAAAACCGAAACCAAGAATTTCGTAAGCGAGCGGTAAAGCCGCTTTGCTAAACCGCCCCGGGTGATTATCGTTCTGCCTCCTGAAAGGAAGCTTGTCGCCATCAAGGGCCTATCTCCCCATGCAATCGTCTGGTTCCCGCTTTACCCGTCGCCGGCTGTTCGGCCTGCTGCTGCTCGTTCTGATCGCTGTCGCCGCCTGGTGGTACTGGACTCATCGCACCTCCACTGAAACCACCGAAGCGGGCAAGCCGGCCGCTCACGGCCGCAGAGGCGGTGGCAACCCGGCGCGGGCAGGCTTCGGCGGCAGTGAAGGCCCCACCCCTGTGCGGGTGGCGCGCATCACAGCCGGTGACTTCCCTCTTTATTACAAGGCGCTGGGCACCGTCACTGCGCTCAACACCGTGAACGTGCGCACGCGTGTGGCCGGCGAGCTGGTCAAGGTGGCCTTCCGCGAGGGGCAGCCGGTGAAGGCCGGTGACCTGCTGGCGCAGATCGACCCGCGCAGCTACCAGATCGCCCTGCAACAGGCCGAGGGCACCCTGGCCACCAACCAGGCACTGCTGGCCAATGCGCGCACCGACTTCAAGCGCTACCAGGGCCTGTTCGCCCAGGACAGCATCGCCCGCCAGACCCTCGACACCCAGCGATCGCTGGTGGCCCAGTACGAAGGCACGGTCAAGACCAACCAGGCCGCGGTCAACGATGCTCGGTTGAATCTGGACTTCGCCCAGATCCGCTCACCCATCGCCGGCCGCGTTGGCTTGCGCCAGCTCGATGTCGGCAACTTGCTGGCCGCCAACGACAGTACGGCGGTCGCCATCGTCACCCAGATGCAGCCGATCAACGTCACCTTCACCCTGCCCGAAACCCAGCTCGATCCGGTACTGGAGCGCTACCGCGCCGGTGCCCACCTCACCGTCGAGGCCTGGGACCGTGGCGACAGCAAGCTGCAGGCAAGCGGTGTGCTGCAAAGCCCCGACAACCAGATCGACACCACCACCGGCACCCTCAAGTTCAAGGCAGCGTTCGAGAACAAGGACGAAGCGCTGTTCCCCAATCAGTTCGTCAATGTGCGCGTGCTGGTCAATACCTTGAAGCAAGTGGTGCTGGCGCCCACCGCCGCGATCCAGTTCGGTGCCGACGGCTCGTTCGTCTACGCGCTCGACGGCGAAGAAGGCAAGGTCAAGGTGCGCCAGCTCAAGCTGGGCCCGAGCGATGGCAGTTCCACTGTGATCCTTGAAGGCCTTGCCGCTGGCGACCAGGTCGTGCTCGAAGGCACCGACCGCCTGCGGGACGGCTCCAGGGTCGAGGTAGTGGCCGACCCGGCTGAAGAGCTGCCCAGCTCACCTGGTGAGCACCTGCAAGGGCAGGGCGGTACTGGCAAGGCCGGCCGCGCGGGCAAAACCGGCGCATGAACATCTCTCGCCTGTTCATCCTGCGGCCGGTGGCCACCACGCTGACGATGCTGGCCATCGTGCTCGCCGGCCTGATGGGATACAAGATGATGGCCGTCTCGGCGCTGCCTCAGGTCGATTACCCCACCATTCGCGTGATGACGCTGTACCCCGGCGCCAGCCCTGATGTAATGACCAGCGCGGTTACTGCACCGCTGGAGCGCCAGTTCGGGCAGATGCCCGGGTTGGACCAGATGGCCTCCACCAGTTCTGGCGGCGCCTCGGTGATCACCCTGCGCTTCAGCCTGGAGCTGTCGATGGACGTCGCCGAGCAGGAAGTGCAGGCGGCCATCAACGCCGCCAACAACCTGCTGCCCAGCGACCTGCCTGCGCCGCCGGTGTACAACAAGGTCAACCCGGCCGACACGCCGGTGCTCACCATTGCCGTGACCTCGAAAACCCTGCCGCTGCCACGCCTGAACGACATGGTCGAAACGCGCATGGCACAGAAGCTCTCGCAGGTGTCCGGCGTCGGCCTGATCACCCTGGCCGGCGGCCAGCGCCAGGCGGTGCGGATCAAGGTCAACCCGCAGGCCCTCGCCGCCAACGGCCTGAACCTTGCCGATGTGCGCACCTTGATCAGCGCCTCCAACGTCAACCAGCCCAAGGGCAACTTCGACGGGCCTACGCGGGTGTCGATGCTCGACGCCAATGACCAGCTGCGCTCCCCGAGGAATACGCCAACCTGATCCTGGCCTACCGCAACGGCGCGCCGCTGCGGCTCAAGGACGTCGCCAGCATCGTCGAGGGCGCCGAGAACGAGCGCCTGGCAGCCTGGGCCAACCGGCAGAAGGCAGTGCTGTTGAACATTCAGCGCCAGCCCGGCGCCAACGTCATCCAGGTGGTGGACAACATCCGCGAGGTGCTGCCGTCGATCACCGAAAACCTGCCGGCCGGCATCGACGTGACGGTCCTCAGCGACCGCACCCAGACCATTCGCGCCTCGGTCAACGATGTGCAGAAGGAGCTGCTGTTCGCCATCGTGCTGGTGGTGCTGGTGACCTTCCTGTTCCTGCGCCGGGCCAGCGCCACGCTGATTCCGTCGATCGCCGTGCCGTTGTCGCTGGTCGGCACTTTCGGGGTGATGTACCTGGCAGGCTTTTCCATCAACAACCTGACGCTGATGGCGCTCACCGTCGCCACCGGTTTTGTGGTCGATGACGCCATCGTGATGCTGGAGAACATCGCTCGCCACATCGAGGAGGGCGAAACACCGCTCAATGCCGCGCTCAAGGGCGCGCAGCAGATCGGCTTTACCCTTGTGTCGCTCACCTTTTCGCTGATTGCTGTGTTGATCCCGCTGCTGTTCATGGCCGACGTAGTGGGGCGCCTGTTCCGCGAATTCGCCATCACCCTGGCCGTAGCCATCCTGATCTCCCTGGTGGTGTCGCTGACCCTCACGCCGATGATGTGCGCGCGATTGCTCAAGCGCGAACCGCCGCCCGAGCAGCAGGGCCGCTTCTATCGCGCGAGCGGTGCGTGGATCGACTGGCTGGTGGCGCGCTACGACAGCGCGCTGGGCTGGGTGCTGCGGCACCAGCCGTTCACCCTGATGGTGGCGCTGGCGACGCTGGGGCTTACGGTGGTGCTGTACCTGGCGGTGCCCAAAGGGTTTTTCCCGGTGCAGGACACCGGGTTCATCCAGGGCATTTCCGAAGCGCCGCAGTCGATTTCGTTCAAGGCCATGGCCGTGCGCCAGCAGGCGCTTGCCGACATCATCCTGCAAGACCCCGCCGTGCAGAGCCTGTCGTCCTACATCGGCGTGGACGGCGATAACGCCACGCTCAACAGCGGCCGCCTGCAGATCAACCTCAAGCCGCGCAGCGAGCGTGACGCCACTGCCAGCGAGGTAATCAGGCGCCTGCAACCACAGGTCGATGGCCTCCCGGGTGTGCGGCTGTTCATGCAGCCGGTGCAGGACCTCACCATCGAGGACCGGGTGAGCCGCACCCAATACCAGTTCAGCCTGTCGTCGCCAGATGCCGACCAACTGGCGCTGTGGAGCGGCAAGCTGGCCGATGCCTTGCACCGGCAACCGGAGCTGCGTGACGTGGCCAGCGACCTGCAGGACCGCGGCCTGCAGGTGTATCTGGACATCGACCGCGACAGCGCCAAACGCCTGGGGGTGAACGTCTCGGACATCACCAACGCGCTCTACGATGCTTTCGGCCAGCGGCAGATCTCCACCATCTACACCCAGGCCAGCCAGTACCGCGTGGTGCTGCAATCGGCCGATGGCGGCAGTATCGGCCCCGAGGCGCTCGAGCAGCTCTACGTCAAAGCCTCCGGCGACAGCTCGGTGGGCACCAACAGCACCGGCACGGGCAACACCAACAACACCGCGAACAAGGCCAGCACCACCAGCACCACCGTCACCAGCACCGAAGGCGGCGGGCAGGTGCGGCTGTCGAGCCTGGCGCGGATCGAGCAGCGGCAGGCGCAACTGGCCATCGCTCACATCGGCCAGTTCCCGGCGGTGATGATGTCGTTCAACCTGGCCCCCGGCGTGTCGCTGGGCGAGGCGGTCAAGGTGATCGAGCGCACCCAGCAGGCCATCGGCATGCCGGTGGGTGTGCAGACGCAGTTCCAGGGCGCCGCTGAAGCATTCCAGGCGTCGCTGTCGAGCACCTTGCTGCTGATCCTCGCTGCGGTGGTGACCATGTACATCGTGCTGGGCGTGCTTTACGAGAGCTTCATTCACCCGGTGACCATCCTCTCGACGCTGCCCTCGGCGGCGGTGGGTGCATCTGCTGTCGCTGCTGTTGTCGGGCAACGACCTGGGGATGATAGGCATCATCGGCATCATCCTGCTGATCGGCATCGTCAAGAAGAACGCCATCATGATGATCGACTTTGCCCTGGAGGCCGAGCGAGAGCGCGGGCTGGCGCCGCTGGAGGCGATTCGCGAGGCTGCGCTGCTGCGCTTCCGGCCGATCCTGATGACCACGCTCGCGGCGCTGTTCGGCGCCTTGCCGCTGATGTTCGCACAAGGCTCGGGCGCCGAGCTGCGTCAGCCGCTGGGCCTGGTGATGGTCGGCGGCCTGGCGCTAAGCCAGGTGCTCACGCTGTTCACCACGCCGGTGATCTACCTGGGCTTCGACCGCCTGGCGCGGCGCCTGCGCCGTAACGGCCAGGAGCACGCGGCGTGAACCTGTCGGCACCTTTCATTCGCAGGCCAGTGGCCACCTTTCTGCTGTGCGTGGCGATCATGCTGCTGGGGGCGGTGAGTTTTCGCCTGCTGCCGGTGGCGCCGCTGCCGCAGATGGACTTCCCGGTGATCGTGGTCAGCGCCAGCCTGCCGGGGGCCAGCCCCGAGGTGATGGCCTCCACCGTGGCAACGCCGCTGGAGCGCGCGCTTGCAAGCCTGGGCGGGGTGCAGACGCTGTTCAGCCGCTCGAGCCAGGGCTCCACGCGGGTGATCATGAGCTTCGAGCAGGGCCGCGACATCGACGGCGCGGCCCGTGACGTGCAGGCCGCGATCAATGCTTCGCGCTCGCTCATGCCCAGCGGCATGAAAAGCCTGCCCACCTACAAGAAGATCAACCCCTCGCAGGCACCGATCATGGTGCTGGCGCTCACCAGCGACGTGCTGCAAAAGGGCCAGCTGTACGACCTGGCCTCGACCATCCTGTCGCAGAGCCTGTCGCAGGTGAACGGGGTGGGCGAGGTGCAGATCGGCGGCAGCTCGCTGCCGGCGGTGCGGGTGGAACTGCAACCGCGCTTGCTGGAGCAATACGGCGTGGCCCTGGACGATGTGCGCACGGCCATCACTACCGCCAACGTGCGCCGGCCCAAGGGGTTCGTCGAAGACGGCGACCGCGCCTGGCAGGTGCAGGCCAGCGACCAGCTGGAAAAGGCCGAGGACTACCGGCCGTTGATCATCCGTGCCCGCGACGGCGCGGTGCTGCGCCTGTCGGACGTGGCCAAGGTAAGCGACGCGGTGGAGGACCGCTACAACAGCGGTTTTTTCAATCGCCAGGACGCGGTGCTGCTGGTGATCAACCGCCAGGCCGGCGCCAACATCATCGAAACCGTGCAGCACATCAAGGACCAGCTGCCGGCGCTCAAGGCGGTGATGCCGGCCAGCGTAAACCTCACTGTGGCCATGGACCGTACCTCGGTGATCAAGGCCACCCTGCACGAGGCGGAGGTGACCCTGCTGATCGCCGTGGTGCTGGTTGTGCTGGTGGTCTACCTGTTCCTGGCCAGCGCCCGCGCGTCGTTGATCCCGACGCTGGCGGTGCCTGTTTCGCTGATCGGCACCTTCGCGATCATGTACTTGTATGGTTTTTCGCTAAACAACTTGTCGCTGATGGCGTTGATCCTGGCCACCGGCCTTGTGGTGGACGATGCCATCGTGGTGCTGGAGAACATCGCCCGGCACATCGACGACGGCGTGCCGCCACTGGAAGCGGCCTACTGCGGGGCGCGTGAGGTGGGCTTCACCCTGCTGGCGATGAACAGCTCGTTGGTGGTGGTGTTCCTGTCGATCCTGTTCATGGGCGGCTTCGTTTCCAACCTGTTCCGTGAGTTTTCCATCACGCTGGCGGCTGCCATCGTGGTGTCGCTGCTGGTATCGCTCACCCTCACACCGATGCTCTGCGCGCGCTGGCTCAAGCCCCACGGCAGCCAGCGCAGCCGCCTGCAGCAGTGGAGCGAACGCGCCAATGCACGCCTGGTGGCTGGCTACGATCGCAGCCTGGGCTGGGTGCTGCGCCACCCGCGCCTGACCCTGTTGAGCCTGTTGGCCACCATCGTGGTCAACGTCGCGCTGTACGTTGTGGTGCCCAAGACGCTGATGCCCGAGCAGGACACCGGCCAGTTGATGGGCTTCATTCGTGGCGATGACGGGCTGTCGTTCGGGGTGATGCAGCCCAAGATGCGCCAGTACCGCGACGCCATCCTCGCCGACCCGGCAGTTGACAGCGTGGCGGCCACACTGGGCGGCAACAACGGCACCAACAATGCCACCGTGCTGGTGCGGCTCAAGCCGCTCAAGGAGCGTGGCGTTTCGGCCAGGCAGGTGATCGAGCGCATCCGCAAGAACGCGCCGAAAATCCCCGGAGCGCGGCTGTTCCTGGATTCGGACCAGGACCTGCAGTTCGGCGGCGCCCGCGATGACACCACCTCGCAGTATCAGTACACCGTACAGAGCGACGACCTGGCCCAGCTGCGCCAGTGGTTCCCGAAGATCGTGCAGGCGCTGCACAAGGTGCCGGAAATCACCTCCATCGACGCCCGCGAAGGCGCCGGTACTGCGCAGGTGACGCTCAAGGTCGACCGCGACCAGGCCGAGCGTTTGGGCATCGACATGAGCACGGTAATGACGGTGCTCAACAACGCCTACAGCCAGCGCCAGGTCTCCACCATCTACGACAGCCTCAACCAGTACCAGGTGGTGATGGAGGTCAACCCGCAATACGCCTGGGACCCGGTGACGCTGGAGCAGATCAAGGTGATCACCAGCAGCGGCGCACAGGTGCCGCTCTCGGCCATCGCCCGCTACGAGAACAGCCTGGCCGATGACCGCGTCAGCCACGACGAAGGCTTCGCCTCCGAGGACATCTCCTTCGATGCCTCACCCGGCTACACCGTCGACGACGCCACCCGCGCCGTGGACCGGGCGCTGGCCGGCCTTGGCCTGCCGGACGGGCTGATCGTCAAGGTCGCCGGCAATGCCGATGCCTTCATGAAGGCCCAGCAAGGGCAGCCGCTGATGATCCTCAGTGCGTTGGTGATGGTCTATCTGGTGCTGGGGGTGTTGTACGAGAGCTACATCCACCCGCTGACCATTCTTTCCACCTTGCCCTCGGCAGGGGTGGGCGCGCTGCTGGCCATATGGCTGACCGGCGGCCAGTTCAGCCTGATTTCGTTGCTGGGGCTGTTCCTGCTCATCGGCGTTGTGAAGAAGAACGCCATCATGATGATCGACCTTGCGCTGCAACTGGAGCGTGAACAGGGCCACGCGCCGCTGGAGGCGATCCGCCAGGCCTGCCTGTTGCGCCTGCGGCCGATCCTGATCGACTACGCTTGCCGCCGTGCTCGGCGCCTTGCCGCTGTTGCTCAGCCGCGGCGATGGCGCGGAGATGCGCACGCCGCTGGGCGTTGCGATCATTGGCGGCCTGCTGCTCAGCCAGGTGCTGACGCTGTACACCACGCCTGTCGTTTACCTGTCCCTGGACCGCCTGCGCCACCGCTTCAACCGCTGGCGCGGCATCCGCACCGACGCTGCCCTGGATACACCGCTATGACCACGCCTCACGCTCCGTTCCCTTTGCGCCTGCCGGTTGCGGCGCTGGCGTTGGCGCTGCTCACCGCCTGCGCCGTAGGCCCCGATTACCACCGCCCCGAAGCTGCTGCGCCCGCGCAGTTCAAGGCCGCACACGGCTGGGCGGTAGCCGTCCCAGCCGACGCGCAGGCCAAGGGCGCCTGGTGGGCGGCCTATGGCGATGCCCAGCTCAACGCTCTGGTGGATGAGCTCAACCGTGGCAACCAGAGCATCGCCCAGTACGAGGCGCAATACCGCCAGGCCCAGGCCGCCGTGCGCGGCAGCCGTGGCGCATTGTTCCCCAGCGTTTCGGCCAGTGCCGGCAAAACCCGTGCGGCTCAAGGCACCGGCAGCAGCGGCTCGAGCCTGTCCAACGCCAGCACCGGCATCCGCACCACCTACAACGCGCAACTGGGCGTGAGCTGGGAACCCGACCTCTGGGGCCGCCTGCGCCGTACGCTCGAGGCCAACGAGGGCAACGCCCAGGCGAGCCTGGCCGATTGGGCCAACATTCGCCTGTCCATGCAGTCGCAGCTGGTGCAGAACTACCTGCAACTGCGCGTGCTGGATGCCGAGAAGCGCCTGCTGCAATCGACGGTCGACACCTACCAGCGCTCCCTGCAACTGACCACCAACCAGTACCAGGCGGGAATCTCCGGCCCCGACGCAGTGGCCCAGGCGCGCACCCAGCTCAAGAGCGCCCAGGCCGACCTGATCGACCTCACCTGGCAGCGCGCTCAGTATGAAAACGCAATCGCAGTGCTGATGGGCAAGGCCCCGGCCGACTTCTCGTTGGCCGAAACCGACCAGGTACCGGCCTTGCCGGCGATCCCGGTGGGCCTGCCGTCGCAATTGCTGCAACGCCGCCCCGACATCGCTGCCGCCGAACGCGCGGTGATGAGCGCCAACGCCGGCATCGGTGTGGCCAAGGCCGCCTATTACCCCGACCTCACCCTGAGCGCCAGCGGCGGCTACAGCTCCAGCAGCTTCGCCGACTGGATCAGCCTGCCGAACCGCTTCTGGTCGGTAGGCCCGAGCCTTGCGCTGACCTTGTTCGACGCCGGCCAGCGCAGTGCCGAGGTAGACCGCACCGTGGCCGTCTACGACCAGACCGTGGCGCAATACCGCCAGGCGGTGCTCGACGGCCTGCGCGAAGTGGAAGACTACATGGCGCAACTCAAGACCTACCAGGACGAAGCCGTGGTGCGCCGGGAGGCGCTGGAGGCCGCGCGCGAGTCGCTGCGCCTGACCACCAACCAGTACCGCGCCGGGCTGATCGGTTACCTGGACGTGGTCAATACCCAGGCCACCGCGCTGTCCAATGAGCGCAGCGTGCTGGCGCTCGACCAGAGTCAGCTGGTGGCCAGCGTGAACCTGATCGTGGCTCTGGGCGGGGGCTGGGAGGGCAATCTCACACCTTGAAACGCACGCGCCCTTGGGAATCATCGTAAATCTCACCACAATGCCGCCCTTTTCGACGGGGAGCACAGCATGGCTCGGTGGTGGTTGTGTCTAGGGTTTTGTCTCTTTTGTGCTCCAAGTTGGGGGCTGGTGCTGGAAAACGCCTCGTGGCGGGTCGTCGTCGACCCTCGCACTCTGGCGGTCGAGGCGGCACCTGCGCAGGGCCGCCCCTGGGTGGTGTCTGCACCGGTGGCGCCAGCCCGCGTCAACCGGGTCGAACGGCGTGCCGGCAACGCTAGCTGGCAATGGGGCGACTATGCCGTGCGAATGCATCTTCACGCCCAGGTGCTGGATGTCACCTTTACTCCGGTAATGCCAGGTGAACTCACTTGGCCGCGGGTACCCCAAACCTTGAATGGCCTGCTGTTGCCCCTGAAAGAGGGCCACTACGTTCGTGCCGGTGACCGTGCCTGGCGTGAGGCGCTGGCAGCGGAGCACGCGCAACTGAGCACAACCGAAGACCTGAGCCTGCCTGCGCTGGGCGCCGAAAACGGGCAGCACAGCCTGAGTTGGCTGTTCCCGGTGGCATTCGACAACACGTTGCACTTCGACGTTGGCGAGGCCGGGGTGGGCTGGCACGTGAACCACCGCTTCACTGCGCTTGAGCCACAGCGGCGCTACCACGTGCGTGTGGTGTTGAGCGATCACGATTTGCTGGCACCGGGCAAAGCCTGGCGGCAGTGGTTGCTCGGGCAGGCCAGGTTCGTGTCGCTCGAAGAGAAAATTCACGCAAACCCCGCTGCAAAGCGGCTGATCGGTGCCTCACACCTCTATCTGTGGGGTGGCGACTGGGCCCAGGCGCTCACTCCTCTCATCGCTGCCGGGTTGCCGCGCCTGTGGCTGGGGTTGCCGCAATGGACCCAAGGTACCCATGCGCCGGCTACCGTCGCCCAGGCAGTGGCCGCCGGCTACCTCATAGCACCCTATGATTCCTATGACACCGCATTGCCGCCCGGCAATGCCCGGCCGACCTGGCTCACCGCACAGTTGGGCGAGCAAGCCTGGCGAACCTGCGCCGTGGTGCGCGAAGACGGCTCGCGCCAGCCCGGTTTCGGTGGTGAGGGCGTTTACACCCACACCGGCTGCGTGCGGCCCCTGATGGAAGCCAGAGTGGCTGGGCTGCTCGCTCAGGCACCCTTCAACAGTTGGTTTCTGGACGTGGCCGCCACCGGCATGCTGTTCAACAATCACGACCCCGCACAGCTCACCACCCAGCGCCAGGATGCCGATCATCGGCTGGCCGCCATGGGTTGGCTAGGCCAGGCCAAGGGGCTGGTGGTCGGCTCGGAGGTGGGTGGGGCTGTGGTCGATGAAACCGCACTGTTCGCCCACGGCATGCAGACCTCCGGGTTCGGATGGAACGATCCGCACATGCGCCAGCAGCGCAACTCACCCTATTATCTGGGCCGCTGGTGGCCGGAGCAGGCGCCTGAAGTGTTCTTCAAACCCGCGCAGCTCAAGGCCAGGTATCGCCAGTTGTATTTCAACCCCGCCTCACGCTTGCCGCTGTTCCAGGCGGCCTATCACGACAGCGTGATCACCACCGACCACTGGACGCTCGACGGCCTGAAATTCCCCGAAGTGCAAACCACGCGGGCGTTGCTGGGGCAGCTCTACAACGTGCCCCCTCTATTGAACCTGGCAGCGGGCAACGCCGCTGCGCGCATGGGCTGGCTGCGGGCCAACGATGCGTTCTTCAGGCCACTGCATCTGCGGCTTCACAACCAGGCGCTGGTCGACTTTCGCTGGCTGAATGAGCACGGGACTGTGCAGCAGGCAACCTATGCCGATGGCACGCGTATCGTCGCCAATTTCACCCGCGAGCCGTGGGATGGGCAGCCGGGCCAGTCGGCATTCGCCTATGCGGAGCAAGGGGCTGAGCCGATACGCTGGCAAGTGCCTCTGGTTCAACCCGCAGGCTGATCGGCGCCCATTGCACGGAACCGGCGCCTTCAAAGGTCACGGCGCTCGACCTATACTGGCCGCCTTTTCAACCGCGGTGCGGCCAGCGTGCAATCAGGTTTCATACTCACCCGCCACTGGCACGACACCCCACAGGGCTGTGTGCTGGAGTACTGGCTGGCCACCGACCACGGCCCGCTTTGCGTGCGCACGGCGCCGCAACCTCAGGTGGCGTTCGTGCCGGCGGCCCAGCAGGCCAGGGCGCAGCAGTTGCTGGCCGAGGTGCCTGGGCTCAGTTGGCAAACCCTTGCCTTGAAGGATTTTCGCCAGCGCCCGGTCGTGGGCCTCTACGCCGAGCAGTACCAACAGTTGCTCACCGCCCGGGCAAGCTTGCGCGCCAGCGCCGTGGACCTCTACGAAGCCGACATTCGCCCGCCTGACCGCTACCTCATGGAGCGCTTCATCACCGCGCCCGTGCGCGTGGCCGGGCAGGGCGATGGCGCGAGCCGCCTGGCCAATGCGCGCCTGCGCCCACAGGACGGCTATCGCCCAAGGCTGCGCATGGTGTCTCTGGATATCGAGACCAGCGAACGCGGCGATCTCTATTGCATCGGCTTGCAGGGCTGCGGGCAGCGGCAGGTGTTCATGCTCGGGGCGCCGGTCAACCCGCCTGAGGCACTGGGGTTCGACCTGGCCTGGCGGCCCACCCGTGCAGCCTTGATCGAAGCGCTCAACGCCTGGCTTGCCGAACACGACCCGGACGTGATCATCGGCTGGAACCTGGTGCAGTTCGACGTGCGCGTGCTGCATGAGCAGGCCCGCCGCGAAGGTGTGCCGCTGCGCCTGGGCCGCGATGGCCAGGCCTTGCGCTGGCGCGAGCATCCCGACGGTAACCACGGTTTCGCGGAAGTGGCCGGGCGCTGGCTGGTGGATGGCATCGAGGCACTGCGTTCGGCGACCTGGAGTTTTCCGTCATTCAGCCTGGAATACGTGGCGCGCCAACTGCTGGGCGATGGCAAGGCCATTTCCACGCCCTATCAGCGCATGGACGAGATCAACCGGATGTTCGCCGAGGACCAGCCCGCGCTTGCCCGCTACAACCTGCAGGATTGCGAGCTGGTGACGCGAATCTTCGAGCGCACCGACCTGCTGGCGTTTCTGCTCGAACGCTCGAGCGTCACCGGCTTGCCGGGCGATCGCAGCGGCGGCTCGGTGGCAGCCTTCACTCATCTGTATTTGCCGCCGATGCACAGGCAGGGTTTCGTGGCGCCCAACCTGGGCGAGAAATGCCTCAGGCCAGCCCTGGCGGCTTCGTCATGGATTCCCGGCCCGGGCTCTACGATTCGGTGCTGGTGCTGGACTACAAAAGCCTTTACCCCTCGATCATCCGCACCTTTCTGATCGACCCGGTAGGGTTGATCGAAGGCTTGCGCGAGCCGGAGCAGGCGGTGCCCGGCTTTCGCGATGCGCTGTTTTCCCGCACCGCCCATTGCCTGCCGGCCATCGTCGAGCGGGTCTGGCAGGGCCGGGAGGCCGCCAAGAAAGCCGGCAATGCGCCGCTGTCGCAGGCGCTGAAGATCATCATGAACGCCTTCTACGGCGTGCTCGGTTCCAGCGGCTGCCGATTTTTCGATACGCGCCTGGCCAGCTCCATCACCTTGCGCGGCCACTGGATCATGGCCCAGACCCGGCAGTGGATCGAAGCCCAGGGTTATCAGGTGATCTACGGTGACACCGACTCCACCTTCATCTGGCTCGGCAAGGCCACGCCGCACGTGCAGGCCTGTGAAATCGGCCAGGCGCTGGCACGTGGCATCAATAGCTTGTGGCAGCAGAAGCTTGCCGAAGAGTTCAACCTGAGCAGCGCGCTGGAGCTTCAGTTCGAAACCCACTACCAGCGCTTTCTGATGCCGACCATCCGCGGCACCGAGGAGGGGAGCAAGAAGCGCTACGCGGGGCTGGTCGGTGGCGAGCAGGGAAGGCTGGTGTTCAAGGGGCTTGAAACGGTGCGCAGTGACTGGTCGCCGCTGGCGCGGGAGTTTCAGCAGGCACTCTACGAGCGGATCTTCAAGGGCGAGCCGTTCGAGCAGTGGCTGCGCGAGTACGTGGCAAGCACCCTGGGCGGCGAGCTTGACGACAAGCTGGTGCTGCGCAAGCGCCTGCGCCGGCCGTTGGCCGAGTACCAGCGCCACGTGCCGCCCCATGTACGCGCCGCGCGCCTGGCGGATGAGGTAAACGCACGCCTCGGCCGGCCGCTCCAGTACCAGCGTGGCGGCTGGATCGACTATGTGATCAGCACCGCCGGCCCTGAACCACTGGAGGCACGCCGAGCGCCCCTGGACTACAGCCATTACCTGGAGCGCCAGTTCACGGCCGGTCGCCGAGGCGATCCTGCCGTTCGTGGGCGTGCGTTTCGAAGCGTTGATCGACGGCCAGTTGGGGCTGTTCTGATCAGGGCAGGATCTTCACCGTGTGCACTGCCACCGTATGGTAGGGCACGCTGACGATGTCGCGCCCGGCCAGCTCAGGGTCCTCGGCGATCAATTGGCGTACATCGTCCATCAAGGCGGCGCGTTGATCGTCGGGCAGGGCCGCGATGAAGCTGATCGAACCGATCCGCCGCACGATCACGTCCTCCGGCGAACCGGTATGGTTGTGCAGCCAGTCTTTTTCGCTGAGCGGTGCGTATTTGCCGCCGAAATGCTGGTTGAGCACCTGCCGCCACTGCCCGCTGTAATAGCGCGGGAAGTCACCGGCGTGGCGGTTGACGATCGCTGCCAGCCGCTCCACCCAGGGCACGCGGGTATCGCGCAGGTTCCAGACCATGCCCAGGCGCCCCCGGGTTTGAGCACCCGATGGATTTCGGTCAAGGTCTCGGGGTTGGCGAACAGGTGGAAGGCCTGGGCACATATCACCACGTCGACCCGCCCGGCCGGCAGCGGAATGGCTTCGGCCTGGCCTTCGAGCAGGCGCACCTCCGGGTGCTTGCGCGCGAATGAATAGCGCATGCGCGGCTCAGGCTCCACGGCAATCACATCGGCGCCCACCTCCAGCAGGCGGCGGGTGAACTTCCCGGTGCCGGCGCCCAGGTCCAGCACCGTGACACCGGGGCGAATCTGCAAATCGCGGCGCAGCCAGTCGTTGATCGCGTCCGGGTAACCCGGCCGGCCTTTTTCATAAGTGTCGGAGACTGCGCCAAAACCTTTGAACAGCGGCGGCAGGTGCAGCATTTCACGCAGGCTTTTCATGATGGCTCCCTCGCTCGGTGCATCTGGCGCGAACACGATGGGCCTTTACAGGCGCCAGAGGCGGTACCGCACAGCCTAGTTCACGCGCGCAGGTTCTGTTCTGTCAGGCGCTGGACGGCGAGGCGGCGGTAATCGGTAGGGGTCATGCCTTTGAGCTGTTGAAAGCGGCGGTTGAAGTTGGAGAGGTTGTTGAAGCCCGATGCGAAGCAGATATCGGTCACTGGCTTGTCGCCTTCGACCAGCAGCTCGCAGGACTTGCTGATGCGCAGCCGATTGACGAATTCGACGAAACTGCGCCCCGTTGCCTGTTTGAAGACGCGGGAGAAATAGGTCGGCTTCATGTTCAGGTGGCCCGCCACTTCTTCGAGCGACAGCTCCCGGCCATAGTGGCTGAAGATGTAGTCCACCGCGCGGTTGGTGCGCTCGACGTGGCTTTCGTCGGCGAGCGCCGAAGCGCTGGTGGCGGAGAGCAACTGATAGTCTTCGCTGCCGGCCAGCAACTCCATGAGAATCAGAAACCAGCCGAGCCGGCTACCGCCCTGGCTGTTCTCGATGCGCTGCATCAGCCGGGTGGCCTCGGCGATCAGTGCGCGGTCGCGAAACTCGATGCCATAGCGGGCGCGCTCGAGCATCGGTGCCATCGGGCGCAGCTCGCTGAACACCTGAGCGGCGCTGTCGAACAGCTCGTCGGTGAAGTTCACCAGCATGTCACGCCGGCCTACGTGCTCGCCTTCAGCCAACTGGCTGATCCAGTTGTGGGGCAGGTTGGGCCCGGTGAGAACAGGCTGCCGGGGTGGAAGTTGCCGATGTAGTCGCCGATGAACACCTTGCCGGCACTGGCCACGATCAGGTGCAGCTCGTATTCCTTGTGAAAGTGCCAGCGCACCAGGGGGCTGGGGAAGCCGTGCTGGCGATAGATGATCGACATGCCCCCGTGGTCGTCCATCAACTCATAGGAAGGCTCGGTGATGCGCGGGGTTCGGCTCATGTGCGTGCCTGTTGTTATCGGCGTTCTGCGGCGAGCATAAGCGGCAGCCACGCGGCTGTACAAGCCCGCATGGCGCGAGTGGTCAGCGCCCTGGGCGGCCGAACGCGTAGGCCTGTGCGCCTTGCTGCAGGTGGTCGCGGGCATCTTCGACCAGGCGAACGGCTTCGCGCATCTGCTCCTGGCTGCCATTGCCCGAGCCTTCGTCGCGATGGCGCAGGCCAGCGATCAACGTATCGATCAGCGTGAAAGCCGACCACAGGCCGCTGCCGCGGGCCTTGGGCCCAACCGGTGCGAACAGTGTTCTGGTCGTGGCGCGCGCTACCGGTGCGGCGGGGGAGTCGGTGATGCTCACCACCGTGGCCCCTTGCCGGGTAACCAGCGTCGCCAGTGCTTCGACCTCGGGGTGATAGGGCGGCAGGCTGAAGATCAGCACCACATCCTGTGCGCCAGCGTGCAACAGGCGGCTGACCGCAGGTTGCAGACCCGAGGCCAGGGTGACCGTCTGGCAGGTGCGATTCAGCGTTTCCAGTTGTGAGGCGGCCAGGTGTACCAGCGAGCAGCATTGCGCTGCGCCGACGACATACACTTCCCGGGCGCCAGCCAGGATGTGGAGCACCTCATCGAGCATCCCGGTGGAGTTATGCCGGCGGATCAACGCCAGCTCCCCGTGTGCCAGGTTCAACTGATGTTCGAGCGAGAAGCTTTCCGAGGCGGCGCTGGTCACTGGCGCCTGAGGTGAAATCACTGTCAGCAAATGGTGGATCAAGGCGTTGCGCAGGCCGGTGAAACCATTCATGCCCATCTTGTTGCCCAGCCGGTTGACTGCTGCCGGCGACGTGCCGCTCTCCCGGCCGATTTCGCTGATGCTCAGCATGGCCGCGCGTAACGGATTACGCAGGATGAAATCGGCAACCTTGCGCTGCGCCGGTTTCAACGTTTCAAGGATATCCGTAAGTTTGCGCATCACGGGTGTGTCGAACACCGGGATACCCGTTGTGTCGTTCATACTTTTGCGCTCCTGCGATAGGGCTGGTGGGAACATCTGCAAGACATTTCACCGGCAGGAGTGTAGTTGCAGATGCAACCAGATCCAAGCCAAAGATTTTGACGCTACAAGGGCTGGCGCTGGGCCGTTGACGGCAGCCTGGCGCCATCAGGCGAGCATGGCGTGGACCCGGTCGCGCAGTTGGTCGATGGAGAAGGGCTTGCTGATCAGCTGTGCGCCCTCGGGTACGTCAAGCCCGGCATAACCACTGGCCACAAGTACCGGCAGGCCCGGGCGCAATGCACGCGCGCAACCGGCCAGTGCCAGGCCGTCACGCTCCTGAGCGTCACGCAGGCCGACGTCGGTAACCATCAGCGCCAGCGCCTGGCCGAGGTTCTCCAGCACCGCCATCGCACTGTCCCAGTCCTCTGCCTCAAGGACAGTGAAGCCTTCTTCCTCCAGCACATCGACCATCAGCATCCGTACGATCGCGTCGTCTTCGACCAGCAGCAGGGTCAGGGGCTAATGCAACATCAGGCATGGAGTAAAGGGTCCGGATAATGGGAAATGAGGCGAGTGGGCATTGAGTGCGCCAGGCACAGCGTAAGTTCCGTTTTCCTGCAAGTTTTGCGGAAACGTCTGATTGACACGCAGGAAATGTTACTCGATGTAAGCGATATCCTACGTCAAATCAGCCTGATGAATAAGACTTTTCATCGGCTCGTGTAGGAAAAATCTTCGCGCCCGTCAGATTTACGGCAGAATCTGCGCTCTCGTATTTGACACAGGCCACGGACATGCCCCGTTCCCACTCCATTGACGAACAAGGCTTTCGCAAACTGCTTACGCGCAATATCAGCTTGCCCCTGGGCGTGGGGCTGCTCAGCGTCATCGTATTCGGCCTGATGCTCAAATACCTGTTGTCGGTGATCGGCTGGGTAGACCACACCGACCGGGTCATCAACAACGCCAACGAAACCATGCGCCTTTCCGTAGACATGGAAACCGGCATGCGTGGCTTTTTGCTCACGGGTGAAGAGCGCTTCCTGGACCCCTACTCGGTGGCAAAGCCGCGAGTGATCGCGCAGTTGCAAAGTATGAAGGAAATGGTGAGTGACAACGGCGAGCAGGTCGATCGCCTCACCCGGATCATCGCGCTGCAGGAAGAATGGATGCGAGTGGCCGACGAAATCATCACTCTGCGCCGCCAGCAGGGCGACTATGTAAAGCCGGTGAGCGCCGGGCGTGGCAAGCGCCTGACCGATGCCATCCGCGATGAGTTCGACAAACTGGTCAACATGGAACAACAACTGCGCGTGGGGCGCAGTGAAGAGGTGACTCGCACCACTTATGTTTCGGTGACCCTGTACCTGTTCTTCATCATCGGCCTGAGTGCATTGCTGGCTTACCTGGGCCGCCGCGACCTGGTCAACCTCTCTCACCAGTACGGCGAGAACCTCGATGCGCAACTGCGCAGCGCCGAGCGCCTGGAACATCAGGCCTGGCTGCGCAATGGCCAGAGCCAGCTGGCCCAGGCGATGCTCGGCCAGCTCACGGTTCAGGCAGTGGGCAACAATGTGCTGGATTTCTTCGGGCACTTCCTCGGCGCTGCGGTTTCGGCAGTTTATGTGCGCGACGACCAGGGCAACCTGCGTCGCGTTGCCAACCTGGGCTTCTCTGCCGAACAGGCCAACCGCGAGCAAGTGGTGCGTGCAGGCGAAGGCGTAGCCGGGCTTGCGGCCGCCACCGGCAAGGTGCAGCGCCTGGACAACCTGCCGCAGGACTACTTCACCAAGGTCTCCTCTGCGCTGGGCGAAGGCCTGCCGCACAGCGTCGCCATCGTGCCGGCGCGCAACGACGGGCACGTTAATGGCGTGGTCGAACTGGGCTTCTTGCGGCCGCTGACCGAGCGTGACATGGAGTTCCTCGACCGGGTCAGCGACAACATCGGCAACTCGCTCGAAGCGGCGCGGTATCGCCAGCGGCTGCAGGAAGTACTGGCCGAGACCCAGCAGCTCAATGAAGAGCTGCAAGTGCAGCAGGAGGAGCTCAAGACCGCCAACGAGGAGCTCGAAGAGCAGTCGCGGGTGCTCAAGGAGTCCCAGGCGTATCTGGAAACCCAACAAGCCGAACTGGAACAGACCAACGAACAATTGGCCGAACGCACCGATGCGCTTTCCCAACAACGTGACGAGCTGGCTGCTGCCCAGCAGGAGCTGGGCTACCGCGCCGAAGAATTGCAGCGCTCCAGCCGCTACAAGTCAGAGTTTCTGGCCAACATGTCCCACGAGCTGCGCACGCCGCTCAACAGCTCGCTGATTCTTTCCAAACTGCTCTCGGACAACACTCACGGCAACCTCACCGCCGACCAGGTCAAGTACGCCGAGTCGATCTACTCGGCCGGCAACGACCTGCTCAGCCTGATCAACGACATCCTCGACATTTCCAAGGTCGAGGCCGGCAAACTGGATGTGCGCCCGGAAAATCTGTCGGTGATGCGCCTGGCCGACAGCCTGCGCATGACCTTCCAGCCGCTCGCCGCCGACAAGGGCCTGACCTTCGACATCACGGTCGATGCCGCCACGCCTGCAACGATGTTCAGCGACCGCCAGCGTGTGGAGCAGATCATCAAGAACCTGCTGTCCAACGCGGTGAAGTTCACTGACGCCGGCACCGTGAGCCTGGCGATCAGCGCGCGGCCGGGGGAGGGCATCGCCTTTGCCGTGCGCGACTCCGGCATCGGTATTGCGCCCGATCAGCAGCAGGCGATCTTCGAAGCGTTTCGCCAGGCCGACGGCACCACCAGCCGGCGCTACGGTGGCACAGGCCTGGGCCTGTCGATTTCTCGCGACCTCGCCACCTTGCTCGGCGGCCACATCAGCGTCAGCAGCGCCCTGGGCCAGGGCAGCGTGTTCACCCTGGTGTTGCCGGAACACTACGAGGCCAGCCTCAATGCACTGCCGGTGCCTGCACCGGTTGCGGTGGTCGGGCAGGCTTACACGGCGCCTGCGCCAGTGGTGCAGGCCAGCTACGTCGAGCCCAGTGCGCGTGCCGAGCTGGTCGAGGCGATCCCGCGTTTTGCCGACGACCGTGACGAGCCCGCCGGCGGGCGCCGTTGCATTCTGGTGGTCGAGGACGAGCCCAGTTTCGCGCGCATCCTCTATGACCTGGCCCATGAGCTGGGCTACCGCTGCCTGGTCGCCCACGCCGCCGACGAAGGCTTCGACCTGGCCGTGCAACAGCACCCGGACGCGGTGCTGCTGGACATGCGCCTGCCCGATCACTCCGGCCTGACCGTGCTGCAGCGGCTCAAGGAAAACGCCGACACCCGCCACATCCCGGTGCATGTGATCTCCGTGGAAGACCGCGTCGAGGCGGCGATGCACATGGGCGCTGTGGGCTATGCGGTCAAACCCACTTCCCGCGAGGAGCTCAAGGGGGTGTTCGGCCGCCTGGAGGCCAAGCTCACGCAGAAGCTCAAGCGCATCCTGCTGGTCGAAGACGACGACCTGCAACGCGACAGCATTGCCTTGCTGATCGGCGATGAAGACGTCGAAATCACCGCCGTCGGCTTCGCTCAGCAAGCCCTCGACCTGCTGCGTGCCAACGTCTATGACTGCATGATCATCGACCTCAAGCTGCCCGACATGCTCGGCGGTGAGCTGCTCAAGCGCATGAGCACCGAGGACATCCGCGCCTTCCCGCCGGTGATCGTCTACACCGGTCGCAACCTCACCCGCGAGGAAGAAACCGAGCTGCTCAAGTATTCGCGTTCGATCATCATCAAGGGCGCCCGCTCGCCAGAGCGGTTGCTCGATGAGGTGACACTGTTTCTGCACAAAGTCGAAGCGCAGCTGTCTGATGATCGGCAGAAGATGCTCAAGACCGCGCGCAGCCGTGACAAGGTGTTCGAAGGCCGCAAGATCCTGGTGGTCGACGACGATGTGCGCAACATCTTCGCCCTCACCAGCGCGCTGGAGCATAAAGGCGCTGTGGTGGAAATCGGCCGCAACGGCCTGGAAGCGATCGACCGCCTCAATGCGGTGGGCGATATCGACCTGGTGTTGATGGACGTGATGATGCCGGAGATGGATGGCTTTGAAGCGACACGCGAGATCCGCAAGGACCCGCGCTACCGCAAGCTGCCGATCATTGCCGTGACCGCCAAGGCGATGAAGGATGACCAGGAACGTTGCCTCAATGCGGGCGCCAACGATTACCTGGCCAAACCGATCGAGCTGGATCGGCTGTTCTCTTTGATTCGAGTGTGGTTGCCACAAATGGAGCGTATCTGATTGTCGACTGAGCAGGCCCCTGTACCCGAGCGCAACACCGATATCGAAATTCGGCTGTTGATCGAGGCGATCTACTTGAAGTACAGCTACGACTTTCGCGACTACTCCGGCGCCTCGATCAAGCGCCGGGTTGCCCATGCGCTGCGCCAGTTCGAGTGCCGCAGCATTTCGGCATTGCAGGAGCGTGTGCTGTACGAGCCCAGCGTGTTCCTGCAGTTGCTGCAGTACCTGACGATCCCGGTCAGCGAGATGTTCCGTGACCCGGAGCACTTTCTGGTGCTGCGCCGCGACGTGGTGCCGCTGCTCAAGACCTACCCCTCGCTCAAGCTGTGGGTGGCCGGTTGCAGCACCGGCGAGGAGGTCTACTCGATGGCCATCATGCTGCTCGAAGAAGGGCTGCTGGATCGCACGCTCATCTACGCGACCGACATCAACCCCACCTCGCTCGAGAAAGCGCGGCAGGGCATCTATCCGCTCAAGCTGATGGAAGACTGGGCCGACAGCTACCAGCGCGCCGGTGGCCGCCGGCAATTGGCCGACTATTACACCGCCGCCTACGACCGCGCCATCATGGACAGCCGGCTGCGCGAGAACGTGACCTTCGCCGACCACAGCCTGGCGACCGACAGCGTGTTCTCCGAGACGCACCTGGTGAGCTGCCGCAACGTGCTAATCTATTTCAACAAGCCGCTGCAGAACCGTGCGTTCGGCCTGTTTCACGAATCGCTCTGCCACCGCGGCTTCCTGATGTTGGGCAGCCGGGAAACCCTGGATTTCTCCGCCTACAGCGAGCGTTTCGAAACCCTGGCCAAGCCTGAACGGATCTATCGCAAGCTATGAAGAACCGCTACCAGGCGGTGGTGGTGGGTGCTTCGGCCGGGGGGTCGAAGCCTTGTTGGCACTTTTTGGCCGGCTGCCGGTCGATTATGCGCTGCCGATCATCACCGTGCTTCACCTGCCTGACGGCCGCCACAGCCAACTGGCTGAGGTATTCGAGCGCAGGCTCGGGCGGCCGGTACGCGAGGCGTGTGACAAAGCCTGCGTGGAGCCGGGGCTGATTTATTTCGCCGGGCCCAGCTATCACCTGTCGGTGGAGCGGGACCTGACGTTTTCGCTGAGCCAGGAGGAGCGCGTTCATTACTCCCGGCCTTCTATCGACGTGCTGTTCGAGTCGGCCGCTGATGCCTGGGGCAGCGCCCTGGCCGGTGTACTTTTGACCGGCGCCAATGAAGACGGCGCCCAGGGATTGGCCTGCATTGCCCAACTGGGCGGCCTGACACTGGTTCAGGACCCGGCCGAGGCGAGGGTTTCGGTGATGCCGGAAGCCGCCCTGAAGCTGATTCGCCCTGATTATCTTTTGCCCATCATGGGCTTGGCCGATGTGTTGGCCGAACTGGGACCTGGAACATGCAAAGCGCTATCCAAGCCAAACTGCTGATCGTCGACGACCTGCCGGAGAACCTGCTGGCACTCGAAGCATTGATTCGCCAGGACGACCGGCAGGTCTTCCAGGCCCGCTCGGCCGACGAGGCGCTGTCGCTGCTGCTGCAGCACGAGTTTGCGTTGGCCATTCTGGATGTGCAGATGCCTGGCATGAACGGCTTCGAGCTGGCCGAGCTGATGCGCGGCACGGAAAAGACCAAGCACATCCCCATCGTGTTCGTCAGCGCGGCGGGCCGCGAGCTGAACTACGCCTTCCACGGCTACGAGAGCGGGGCGGTGGACTTTCTGCAAAAGCCGCTCGACACCCTGGCGGTCAAGAGCAAGGTCGCTGTGTTCGTCGACCTGTATCGGCAGCGCAAAACTCTCAACGAGCAGCTTGAGGCGCTGGAACGCAGCCGTCAGGAGCAGGAAATTCTCGTGCGCAGGCTGCAGGTGGCGCAGGCCGAGCTGGAGCACGCCGTGCGCATGCGCGACGACTTCATGTCGATCGTTTCCCACGAGGTGCGCACCCCCTCAACGGCCTGATACTGGAAACCCAGCTGCGCAAGCTGCACCTGGCCAAGGGCAATGCCGGCGCGTTCACCCTGGACAAGATGGAGGCGATGGTCGGGCGCGATGAGCGGCAGATCCAGAGCCTGATCCGCCTGATCGAAGACATGCTCGATGTGTCGCGTATCCGGACTGGCAAATTGTCGATCCGGCCAGCGCGGTTCGACCTGGGGCAGATGGTCGGCAACGCCGTGGAGCGCTTCCTGCCCCAGGCGCAGGCGGCCGGCGTACCGGTTCGCTTCGACTGCGATGAGCCACTGGTGGGCGAGTGGGACGAATTCCGTGTCGAACAGGTGGTGGCAAACCTGCTGACCAATGCGCTGCGCTACGGCGGCAAGGGCCCGATCGAGGTGGCTGTGCGCCAGGGCGGTGAATTTGCCCGGGTCGAGGTGCGCGATTACGGCATCGGGATCAGTGAAGCTGACCAAGCGCGCATCTTTCAGCAGTTCGAGCGAGTATCATCGCGCCACAGCGTGGCGGGCCTGGGGCTGGGCCTGTTCATCTCAGAGCAGATCGTCAGCGCCCATGGCGGGCGCATCGAAGTCAAGAGCGCGCCAGGGGAAGGCGCGCTGTTCAGCGTGCTGTTGCCGCTGGCGCGCAACCTCTGACAACGCCCATGGTCACATGGGCAGCACCGTAGACAGACATAGGCAACACCCATGAGTGGAGATGCACAAGACGTGGTACTGGTGGTCGAAGACGAGCCGGTGATTTTGCGGGTTCTGACCGACTATCTGATGGGCGAGGGCTACCACGTGCTTCAGGCCGAAAACGGCACTCAAGCCTTCGAGATCCTGGCCAGCAAGCCGCACCTGGACCTGATGGTCACCGATTTTCGCCTGCCTGGCGGTATTTCCGGGGTCGACATCGCCGAGCCTGCGGTAAAACTGCGCCCGGACCTGAAAGTGGTGTTCATCAGCGGCTACCCGGCGGAGATCCTCGACTGCGACCACCCGATCGCACACCGGGCCCCGATCCTGGCCAAGCCGTTCGACCTAGATGAACTGCAGCGGGTGATTCGCAAGGAATTGGCCTGAGGGGTGGCGGCGAGCCGTCGCGCGGCAAGCCGCCCTCCCACGGTTCGAGGCGCGCTGCCAATTTCGAGTGGGAGGCCGGCTGGCCGGGCGACGGCTGCTTGGCACCTATAGCCCCTCCAGCAGCTCCTTCGGCACATCATGCCGGGCCATCAACTGGCACTGCTGGCTTTCAGGATCGAACACAATGAACGCCTGGCTCTTGGCCAACGCCTGGCGCACGCGCAGCACACGGGTGGGCAGAGGTGTTTCATCGCCATTGTCGGTGCCGTCACGGGTGACGAAGTCTTCGATCAGGCGGGTGAGGGTGTCGGGCTCGAGTGCATCGAATGGAATGATCATGGGCGCGAGTGTACTGCGCCCATGCCATGACCGTCACTTGTTGATCAGGGTCTCCACCGGCGGTACACGCGTATCGCTTTCCATCTGCGTCTCGTGCTCCAGCTGCTTGCTGAAATTCTTCAGCGAAGCACTGGCGGGCTGCGCGTCGCTGTCGAACACCGGCGGGCTGAGCAGGTAGGCGGTCAGCAGCCGCGAGAGGGCGTTGAGGCTGTCGATGTGGGTTCGTTCGTAGCCATGCGTGGCATCGCAGCCAAAGGCGACCAGCGCCGTGCGGATGTCGTGCCCGGCAGTGACGGCCGAATGCGCATCGCTGTAGTAGTAGCGGAACAGGTCACGCCTGAGCGGCAGGTCATTGTTCTGGCCCAGCGTGAGCAGGTGGCGCGACAGGTGATAGTCGTACGGCCCGCTGGAGTCCTGCATCGCCACACTCACCGCGTGCTCGCTGGAGTTCTGCCCCGGGCGACCGGGGCGATGTCGATGCCGACGAACTCACTCACATCCCACGGCAAGGCAGAGGCCGCGCCAGAACCGGTTTCCTCGGTAATGGTGAACAGCGGATGGCAGTCGATCACCGGCTCCTGGCCGCTTTCCACCACAGCCTTGAGCGCCGCCAGCAGCGCGGCGACACCGGCTTTGTCATCCAGGTGGCGGGCGCTGATGTGGCCGCTGTCGGTGAATTCGGGCAGCGGGTCGAACGCCACGAAATCGCCGACGTTCACGCCCAGGCTTTCACAGTCGGCACGCGTGGCGCAGTAAGCGTCCAGGCGCAGCTCGACGTGATCCCAGCTCACCGGCATCTGGTCGATGGCGGTGTTGAAGGCATGCCCACTGGCCATCAGCGGCAGCACGCTGCCGCGAATCACGCCGGTGTCGGTGAACACGCTCACGCGGCTGCCTTCCGCGAAGCGGCTCGACCAATGGCCGACCGCCGACAGGCCCAGGCGGCCGTTGTCCTGAATCGCCCGCACCGAGGCACCGATGGTGTCCAGGTGAGTGGCCACCGCACGGTCGGGCGAGCTCTTGCGGCCCTTGAGCGTGGCGCGGATGGTGCCGCGGCGGGTCAGCTCGAAGGGTATTCCCAATTCGTCCAGGCGCTCGGCCACGTAGCGCACGATGGTGTCGGTGAAGCCTGTGGGGCTGGGAATGGCGAGCATCTCCAGCAGCACCTTCTGCAGGTAATGAGTATCGGGTTGGGGTAATGCTTGGCTCATGGTGCCTCCCAATCGGATCAGCGCACGGGTTGAATGTGCGGGAACAACAAATCGATGAATTCTTCGGCAGTGGGCTGCGGCTCATGGTTGGCAAGGCCCACGCGCTCGTTGGCTTCGATGAACACGTAGTCGGGCTGGTCAGCGGCCGGGACCAGAAAGTCCAGGCCCACCACCGGGATATCGAGCGCACGTGCCGCGCGCACGGCCGCCTCGGCCAGCACTGGATGGAGCAGGGTAGTCACATCCTCCAGGTGCCCGCCGGTGTGCAGGTTTGCAGTCTTGCGCACCGGCAGCACCTGGCCCTGGGGCAGCACGCTGTCGTAGTCGAAACCGGCCAGTTGCAGCAGTACGCTCGGTTTCGCGGTCCAGCGGGATACGGCTCTCGCCAGCCGTGGCGGCCTGGCGGCGCCGGCTCTGCGCCTCGATCAGCTCGCCGACGGTACGCCTGCCGTCGCCCACTACCTGCGCCGGGCGGCGAATGGCAGCGGCCACCACCTCGAAACCGATCACCACAATGCGCAGGTCGTGGCCTTCGTGGAAGCTTTCCAGCAGCACCCGGCTGTCGAACTGGCGGGCCTGTTCCACCGCATGCTGCACATCCTCGAAGTTGCGCAGGTCGACCGCCACGCCCTTGCCCTGCTCGCCGTCGAGCGGCTTGACCACGATGCGCTCGTGCTCGTCGAGAAAGTCCTGGTTATCGTCGGCGCTGCCGGCCAGTTGCTGCGCCGGCAGGCGTACGCCTTCAGCCGCGAGCACCTTGTGGGTCAGGCTCTTGTCCTGGCACAGCGCAACACTGATGGCGCTGGTCAGGTCCGACAGCGACTCGCGGCAGCGCACGCGGCGCCCGCCATGGCTGAGGCTGAACAGCCCGGCATCAGCGTCGATCTCCTGCACCTCGATGCCGCGCCGGTAGGCCTCATCGATGATGATGCGCGCATAGGGGTTGAAGTCCCCGGCAGGGCCGGGGCCCATGAACAGGCGCTGGTTGATCGCGTTGCGGCACTTGACCGCAAACGTGGCGAGGTTGCGAAAGCCCAGCTTGGCGTAAAGGTTCTTGGCCAGCCGGTTGTCGTGCATCACCGACAGGTCGAGAAAGGCCAGGCCCCGGCTCATGAAGTGTTCGATCAGGTGGCGCACCAGCACTTCACCCACGCCTGGGCGGGTGCAGCGCGGGTCCACCGCAAGGCACCAGAGGCTGCTGCCGTTGTCCGGGTCGTCGAAGGCCTTGGCGTGGTTCAGGCCCATCACGCTGCCGATCACGGCGCCTGTGTCTTCGTCCTCGGCCAGCCAGTACACCGGCCCACCCTGGTGGCGCGGGGTCAGCCGCTCGGGGTTGACCGGCAGCATGCGCCGCTTGAGGTAAAGGCGGTTGATCGCCTTCCAGTCGGCCTCGGTGTGCGCACGCCGAATGCGAAAGCCACGAAACACGCGCTGCGCCGGGCGGTAATCGGTGAACCACAGGCGCAGGGTGTCGGAGGGGTCGAGAAACAGCTGCTGTGGCGCATGGGCCAGCACCTGCTGCGGCGCGGCCACGTAGAGCGCGATATCGCGCTCCCCGGGCGCTTCGGTGAGCATGTCCTCGGCCAGCACCTGTGCAGAGGCATACGTGTGGCCGATCAGCAGGCGCCCCCAGCCGCAATGCAGTGGCTGCGGCGCGCTGTCGTCCGCCGCCTGGCCATCTTCGGCCAGGCGCGCTTGCAGCCGCTCGTAGAGGGCGACTGGCCACGCAGCAGGCGCTGGTTGAGGGCGTTGTTCTGGGGTTTCATCACTTACAGCCCCTGCTCGCTGAGCCACAGGTTCAATGCCGCCAGTTGCCACAGCTTCGAACCGCGCAGTGGCGTGAGCTGGCCTTGCGGGTTGCTCAGCAGGCGGTCGAGCATGGCCGGGTCGAACACGCCGCGGTCCTGGCTTTTGTCCAGCAGCAGGTCGCGCACCCAGCCCAGGGTGGCACCTTCGAGGTGCTTGAGGCCTGGCACCGGGAAATAGCCCTTCTTGCGGTCGATCACCTCGCTTGGGATCACCCGGCGTGCAGCTTCCTTGAGCACGTGCTTGCCGCCGTCAGGCAACTTGAAGCGCGCTGGCACCCGCGCCGACAGCTCGGCCAGGCGGTAGTCCAGGAACGGCGTGCGTGCCTCCAGGCCCCAGGCCATGGTCATGTTGTCCACACGTTTGACCGGGTCATCCACCAGCATCACCGTGCTGTCCAGGCGCAAGGCCTTGTCCACGGCGGCGTCGGCGCCGGGCATCGCGAAATGCTGGCGAACGAAATCACCGGCGGCGTCCTCGGCCACGCGCCATTTCGGCTGCACGGTGGCGGCGTATTCGGCGTAATCGCGGTCGAAGAACGCCGCGCGGTAGGCTGCGAACGGGTCGCTGGCGCCGTCCACCTGCGGGTACCAGTGGTAACCGGCGAACAGCTCATCGGCGCCCTGGCCACTCTGCACGACCTTGCAATGCTTGCTGACCTCGCGCGAGAGCAGGTAGAAGGCGATGCAGTCGTGGCTGACCATCGGCTCGCTCATGGCGCGGAAGGCCGCTGGCAGTTGCTCCAGCACCTCGTGCTCGCCGATGCGCAATTGATGATGGCGGGTGCCGTAGTGCTTGGCGATCAGGTCCGAATATCGGAACTCGTCGCCGCGCTCGCCGCCGGCGTCTTCGAAGCCGATGGAGAAGGTCGACAGGTCTTCCACACCGGCTTCGCGCAGCAGGCCCACCAGCAGGCTGGAGTCCACGCCGCCGGAAAGCAGCACGCCCACGTCCACCGCCGCGCGTTGGCGGATGGCGACCGCTTCGCGGGTGCTTTCGAGCACGCGGTCGGTCCAGTCATTGAGGTTGAGGTTGCGCTCGTCTTCGGCCGGGCCGTATGGCAGCGTCCACCACACCTTCTGTTCGGTGTGGCCATTGGCGTCGATGCGCATCCAGGTGGCCGGCGGCAGCTTTTGCACATTGGCCAGAATGGTGCGTGGCGCAGGCACCACCGCATGGAAGTTCAGGTAGTGGTTCAGTGCCACCGGGTCGAGCATCGGGTCGATGTCGCCGCCTTGAAGCAGGGCGGGCAATGCCGAGGCAAAGCGCAGGCGCTGGCCGGTGCGCGAGAGGTACAGCGGTTTGACGCCCAGGCGGTCACGGGCCAGGAACAGGCGCTTGCTGTCGCGTTCCCATACGGCGAAGGCGAACATGCCGTTGAGCTTGGGCAACAACGCTTCGCCCCAGGCGTGGTAGCCCTTGAGCAACACTTCGGTATCGCCGCCTGAGTGAAAGCGATAGCCCAGTGCTTCGAGCTCGGCACGCAGCTCGGGGTAGTTGTAGATGGCACCGTTGAAAGCCAGGGCCAGGCCGAGGTCGGCGTCGGTCATCGGCTGCGCCGAGCCGTCGGAGAGGTCCATGATCTTGAGCCGTCGATGGCCCAGAGCGATCGGCCCCTGGCTATGAAACCCCCAGGCATCCGGGCCGCGAGGGGCCAGGTGGTGGGTAATGCGTTCGATGGCCGCCAGGTTCGCGGGCTGTTCGTTGAAAGTCAGTTCACCACTAATTCCGCACATATTTCCTTACCGGTGTAGCCGTTGGGGAGTGTGAGGAACTGACCGAGCATGGCAGCAATCGTTTTATATCTAAAAGTTATAAGCGTGGATTGCGCCGTCCGGGGTGCTTTCTGCCAGGTGCTTTACCGAGGTTCTATCTGTGGTACCTGTGTACAAGGCAATGGGGCCTACCGATCACGCAAATAACTGACCTGGCTGCACTTTTCAGCAAGTTTGCAGGTGAAAATTTCTATTCATTTGCACCGTTATGTTTTCGTTTCGGATAGCATCGGCCGCTCATGATTGCGAGAAACAGGATTAATGAGTGGATAGCTTGCCGAAGCTGGCACGGGCACTCGTGCCGCACCTGGACGCCTTTTGCGAGGGTGCGGGATTCGATTACTGGAGCTTCTACCGCGCCACTTCTGCAGGCGCGGCCTATTACAGCAGCCTGCCGGTGCAGTGGCATGACTGGGCCCGGGCGCACGCTGAATGCATCTATGCGCCACTGCGCGAGGCTTCGCCACCACCGCTGACCCCTGTGTGCTGGAACCGCCAGAGCCTGGAACGCCACGCTCCTTTACCGGACAGCAGTACCAACGCGCAGCCTTTCGAGGGCCTGAGCCTGATCCTGGTCGACAGTGACACTCACTACAGCGTGTTCAGTGTCATGAGTTTCGGTGCTGCGCGGGACGCGAAGCTGGTCGACCCCCAGCACGGCCAACTGGCCTGGCTGGCGGGTGTGCTGCATTACCATCTGGGCGACGAGCCGGCCTCGCAGGTAGTACTGACCGGCCGCCAGCGCGATGTGCTGCGGCTGCTGGTGCATGGTTCGAGCCCCCAGCAGGTTGCCGATGAACTCGGTGTAACCTTGCGCACCGTGCGCTTCACCAGCGCCAGATTCTCGAACGCATGGAGGCCCGCACATTGGCGGTGGCTGCCTTCAAGGCGGGCATCATGGGGCTGGTCTAGCTTTTTCAGCGCCCGGATCGCAAACCGCTGCGGGTGGCACGCTTCGGCCACTTCACGCGGCACTGGCAAAGGCTCGCCGCACAGCCACGCGGCGAGCAATTCGCCGCTCAAGGGCGCTGTGATCAAACCGCGTGAACCGTGGCCACTGTTGACGAACAGGCCTGGCTGCCAAGGGCAGGGGGTGCCCGGCAGTTGCCGGGCATTGCGCGCCAGCCCCCGGTAGCAGGCGTCGAACGCCTCGGGGTCTGCCAGCGGGCCTACCACTGGCAGGTAGTCCGGTGTGGTGCAGCGCAGCCCGACGCGGCCTTGCAGCACTTCACCTTCGGCCTGCCATTGCCCCTCCAGAACAGGCGCCAGTTGCACCAGGCGCTCCAGATTGCCCAAGTGCTCTTCGTTGCTGGGAATGAGGTCGGTGCGCTCGAAGTCGAAGCTGGCGCCCAGGGTGTGCTCGCCATCGCGTGCCGGAGCCAGGTAGCCGTCGGCACACACCACGGTGCGCAGCGCCGCGCTGGCTGTGGTCACCGGCAGGCGGGTGACCTGGCCGCGAATCGGCTTGAGCGGCAGCCCGGTGAGGCGCGCAGCATCTTCAGCGTTGGCCAGTACCATCACCGGTGCCTGTGCCAGGCAATGCTCGCCGTCGAACGCGCGCCACAGCCCGCCTTCGTGGGCAATGCGCAGCACAGCGCTATGGGGCAGCAAGGTGACCTGCGGATGTTCGGCCAGCCATTGGCACAGCGCGGGAGGGTGCACCCAACCTGCTTCGGGGTAATGGAGCCCGCCCTGTGGTACCTCCAGGCCGGCCACGGCTTGCGCCTGTTCACGGCTCAGTGGTTGCAGCAGGCCGGGGTCGAAGGCTTCGGCAAGCCTGGCCTGGCGCTTGGCCTCGGCGTCGTCATACGCCAGTTGCAGCACGCCGCAGGCCTGCCAGGCGCTGCCGGTTTGAAGGTGCTCCAGCAAGCGGCGGGTGTAGCCGAAGCCACTGACGATCAATTTCGACAGTGCCGTACCGTGGGCCGAGAGCTTCAGGTACAGCACCCCTTGAGGGTTGCCGGACGCCGCACTGGCCAGCGCACCCTCGCGCTCCAGCAGAGTCACGCGCCAACCGCGGGCGGCCAGACTTGCGGCCGTGGCGCAGCCGGCCAGGCCCGCGCCGACAACCACTGCATGGCGCTCCCCTTGATGCAGCGGCGGGCGGGAAAACCAGGGCGCCGGCGCGGACGCAGCGCTCTGCTGCTTTGCCGTGGCTGGATACGTCCCGCGCATCGCTTCCCACTTGGTCCCGTAGCCAGGCACTCGCTTCATGACGAACCCTGAGGCGACCAATCCACGGCGCACGTCGCCTGCTGCCGTGAACGTGCCCAGCGTAGCGTCTGGAGCCGAGAGCCGTGCCAGTTGGGCGTACACGGCTGGCGTCCACATCTCCGGGTTTTTCGCAGGCGCGAAACCGTCGAGGAACCAGGCATGCACCTGGGCATCGAGCAGCGGCAATTGCGTTTGCACATCACCGATGAGCAAGGTCAGCGTCACGCGCCCGCCCGCCAGCCGAAGTTGCTGGAAGCCCGGCTCCACCACCCGGTACTGCGACAGCAGCGCCTGCCCCCACGGGGCCAGGGTGGGCCACAGCGCGATCGCCCGCTCCAGGTCAACGCGGCGCAAGGGAAACTTCTCCACACTGATGAAGTGCAGCCGAGCATCCTGCGGCGCGTGCGCCTCGAACAGCTCCCAGGCGCAGAGAAATTGAGCCCGGTGCCAAAACCGGTCTCGCCGATCACGAAGCACTCACCGCCTGCCAGCGCCTCGAAGCGCGGCACCAGGCGGTTCTGCCCGATGAAGTTGTGCAGGGTTTCCGCCAGCCCCGCCTCTTTGGAGAAATACACATCATCGAAGGCCTGCGACAGGGGCAGGCCGTTTTCATCCCAGTGGATGCGGGCGTGGTTCATGAAAAGCTCGAAGGTATGGGGCTAAAAACGCAGTATTTTGCCAGAGACGCAGGTCCAGATACTGCAATGATCGACAAGGAGTTAGCGAATGTTCGAATCCGCCGAGATCGGCCACGCCATCGACAACGATGCCTACGACAAGGCCGTGCCCAGGCTGCGCGAGGCGCTGCTGGAGGTGCAGTACGAACTCAAGGAGCAGGCCCGCCGCCCGGTGATCGTGCTGATCAACGGGGTCGAGGGCGCTGGCAAGGGCGAAACGGTCAAGTTGCTCAACGAGTGGATGGACCCACGCCTGATCGAGGTGCGCACCTTCGACCGCCCCAGCGACGAGGAGCTGGCCCACCCGCCGGCCTGGCGCTACTGGCGCCAGTTGCCCGGCAAAGGCCGCATGGGGGTGTTCTTCGGTAACTGGTACAGCCAGATGATCCAGAACCGGGTACACAAGCGCATCAAGGATGCCGAGCTGGACCAGGCGATCAACGACGCCGAGCGCCTCGAGCAGATGCTCTGCGATGAAGGCGCGCTGATCTTCAAGTTCTGGTTCCACCTGTCCAAGAAACAGATGAAGCAACGCCTCAAAGAGCTGGAGGACGATCCCGTCCACCGCTGGCGCATCAGCCCGCTGGACTGGCAGCAATCGAAAACCTACGACCGCTTCGTGCGCTTCGGCGAGCGCGTGCTGCGCCGCACCAGCCGCGACTACGCCCCGTGGCACGTGATCGAAGGCAACGACGCCAACTACCGTAGCCTGGCGGTGGGCAACATCCTGCTCGAAGGGCTGCGCGCGGCATTGGCGCAGCCAGCCACCACGGTGCACCAGGCCATGGCGCCGCTGGGCGCGAGCCTCGACCGGCGTAACCTGCTCGATTCCCTCGACATGCGCCTTGCGCTGGACAAGGACGCTTACCGCAAACAATTGCTTGAGGAGCAGGGCCGCCTGGCCATGCTGTTGCGCGACAAACGCATGCGCCGCCACGCACTGGTGGCCGCGTTCGAAGGCAACGACGCTGCTGGCAAGGGCGGTGCGATCCGCCGCGTGGCTGCCGCTCTCGACCCACGCCAGTACCATATCGTGCCCATCGCCGCGCCCACTCAGGATGAGCTGGCCCAACCTTACCTGTGGCGCTTCTGGCGCAAGATCCCGGGGCGTGGCCAGTTCACCATTTTCGACCGCACCTGGTACGGGCGCGTGCTGGTGGAGCGCGTGGAGGGGTTCTGCAGCCAGAGTGACTGGATGCGCGCCTATGGCGAGATCAACGACTTCGAGGAGCAACTCACCGATGCCGGTGTGGTGGTGGTGAAGTTCTGGCTGGCGATCGATGAGAAAACCCAGTTGCAGCGCTTCAATGCACGGGAGAAGATCCCGTTCAAACGCTACAAGATCACTGATGACGATTGGCGCAACCGGGAAAAATGGCCTGCCTACCGCGAAGCGGTGGGCGACATGGTCGACCGCACCAGCACCGAGATCGCCCCCTGGACGCTGGTGGAAGCCAACGACAAGCATTGGGCGCGGGTGAAGGTGCTGCGCACGATCAGCGATGCCCTGGAAGCTGCCTTCAAACGCGATAAGCACTGACCATGTTCGAACTGCTGTTTCTCGGCACCAGCGCCGGGGTGCCCACCCGGGCGCGCAACGTCTCGGCCACCGCCTTGCTCGAAGGGCAGGGCAAGGGCTGGTTCCTGATCGACTGCGGCGAAGCCACTCAGCACCAGCTGCTGCGCACGCCGCTGGCCTTGAGCACGCTCAAGGCCATTTGTATCACCCACGTGCACGGTGACCACTGCTATGGCCTGCCGGGGCTGCTCAGCAGCGCGGCGATGAGTGGCCGCCAGGCGCCACTTACGCTGATCGGCCCGGCGGCGCTTGAACCGTGGCTGGAGATGACCTTCCGGATGAGTGGTTCGTATCTGCCGTTCGAGCTGCGGTTTCACCCGGTGGAAGAGGGCGGCCCCTGGTTGCACGGCGGGGTCGCCATCGACTGCACGGCGCTCTCGCACCGAGTGCCCAGTTGGGGCTATGGCTTCACCGAGACGCGGCCCGAATCACGCCTGAATGTCGAGCGCCTGAGCGCAGAAGGTGTCCCGAGCGGCCCGGTGTCGGGGGGCTCTGATGCGCGAGGGCGATCAGATGTTCGAAGGCCGGTTGCTGCGTGCGCAGGACTACCTCATCCCTGGGCGGTTGCCGCAGCGGGTGGTCATCTGTGGTGACAACGACACGCCACAGCTGCTGGCGCAGGCTTGCCAGGGGGCCAATGTGCTGGTGCACGAGGCGACCTGTACGCAGGCCGTGCTGATGGATGGCAAAGCGGATTTCGGCCACTCCAGCGCTGAAGCTGTCGCGAAATTCGCGGCGTCTGAGGGCCTGCCCAATCTGGTGCTGACCCACTTCAGCCCGCGTTATCAAAGCGTTGCCGGCCGGGAGCCGCACGTCAGCAGCCTCGGTGAGGAGGCTGCGGCCCATTACGCCGGCGCTGTCTGGCTGGCTCGAGACTTTCTGCACCTGGCCCTGAGCCGCGACGGCTCGCTCAGCGAGCGGTACTAGAGCGCTGGCTACGCATGATGTAAGCCTGGCTCTCCAGCTCTGCGGCCGCGCGGGTCGGGAAAGGCCCTTCGAGCGTGTGCTCGCGCGTACTGAAGTAGAACTTACCGTTCACATTCGAGATGCGGTCGGCGCGGAAGTGGATGGCTTCGGCGGGGTCGAGCTCGCGTTTTCCAAGCATGTTGCCTCCTGTGCTAACGAGGTGTCTGTCAGGGCGCCGGTGCTCAGCCTTTGCCGCCGGCGTGCAGCATGTTCTGCGGGCGTACCCACTCATCGAATTGCTTGTCGGTCAGAAACCCCAGCGCCAGCGCGGCTTCGCGCAGGGTGCTGCCCTCCGCGTAAGCCTTCTTGGCGATCTGCGCGGCCTTGTCGTAGCCGATGTGCGGGTTGAGTGCGGTCACCAGCATGAGGCCACGCTCCAGGTGCTCGGCCATTTTCGCTGCATCCGGCTCCAGGCCCGCCACGCAGTGGGTGTTGAAGTTGCGGCAGCCATCGGCCAGCAGCCGGATCGACTGCAGCACGTTATGGATGATCACCGGCTTGTAGACGTTGAGCTGCAAGTGCCCCTGGCTGGCCGCCATGCCGATGGCGACGTCATTGCCCAGTACCTGGCAGGCCAGCATCGACAGGGCCTCGCACTGGGTAGGGTTGACCTTGCCCGGCATGATCGAGCTGCCCGGCTCGTTGGCTGGCAGGCGCACCTCGGCGAGGCCACCACGGGGGCCGGAGCCCAACAGGCGCAGGTCATTGGCGAGCTTCATCAACGCGACCGCCAGCGTTTTCAAGCCGCCCGCCAGATGCGTCAGCGGCTCATGGCCGGCCAGCGCGGCGAACTTGTTCGGCGCGGTCACGAAGGGCAAGCCCGACAGCGCGGCAAGTTCTGCGGCGATGGCTTCAGCGAAGCCTTGCGGCGCATTCAGGCCCGTGCCTACGGCGGTGCCGCCCTGGGCCAGTTCGCACACAGCGGGGAGGGCGGCCCGTACTGCGCGGTCGGCGTATTCCAGTTGCGCGACGAAGCCTGAGAGCTCCTGGCCGAAGGTGATCGGCGTGGCGTCCATCATGTGCGTGCGGCCGGTCTTGACCAGCCCCTGATGGCGAGCCGCTTGCTCGGCCAGGCCGTTGGACAGCTCGGCAATCGCCGGCAGCAAGTCGTGGTGCACTGCTTGCACGGTTGCGATGTGCATGGCGGTCGGGAAGCAATCGTTGGAGCTTTGCGAGCGGTTGACGTGATCGTTGGGGTGCACCGGCGCCTTGCCGCCCCGGCCCTGGCCGGCCAGCTCGTTGGCGCGGCCAGCGATGACCTCGTTGACGTTCATGTTGCTCTGCGTGCCGCTGCCGGTTTGCCACACCACCAGCGGGAACTGATCGTCATGCTTGCCGGCCAGCACCTCGTCGGCTGCCTGTTCAAGCAGGCGGGCGACATCGGCGGGCAGGTCGCCGTTGCGCGCATTGACCCGCGCAGCGGCCTTTTTCACCAGTGCCAGCGCATGCGCCACAGGCAGCGGCATGCGCTGTTCGCCGATGGCGAAATTGATCAGCGAGCGCTGAGTCTGCGCGCCCCAATAGGCGGTTTCAGGAACTTCGATGGGCCCAAGGCTGTCTGTCTCGGTGCGGCTCATGGGGGCATGCCTCCTCGCGTTGCGGTTAACGTAACGTCATAGCCAAGTTAGGCCGCGCCATGCCCGCCAGGGTTCAACCGGCAAGCCCACTATTGATTCCATGGGCTTGAGCCACTTCGCCATCAGGCGCAAAATGCCCTCTCTTCGGGGCCCGAGCGCCCACCTGCCACGTTTAAGGAAACCTGATGACTCGTCTTCGTGCCCTCTGCACTGCAGCTGTTCTGGTTTGCGCCAGCGGTTCGGCTTTCGCTGACCAGGCCAGCCACAACGCCGCCGCCGAGAAATTCCTGATGATGGCCCACGCCGACAAGCTGGGCACGCCGGTCTACATGCAGGTGCAGGAGATGTTCGCCCAGCGCTTCGCCCAGGCCCAGGCGCCTGCCGAGAAGCGCGCGCTGCTCGACACCTACACCGCCAAGGCCAACGCTGCGCTGGATTCGGCCATCGGCTGGAACAAGCTCAAGCCGGACATGATCAAGCTTTACACCGACAACTTCACCGAGGCCGAACTCAAGGACCTGGTCAAGTTCTACCAGTCGCCTCTGGGCCAGAAAGTGCTGCAGAAAATGCCGCAGGTTACCCAGCAATCGGCTGAGCTGACCCAGCAGAAGCTGCAGCCTGCCGTGCCGGTGGTGAACAAGCTGCTGGCCGACATGACCAACGAAATCGCCCCGGCCAAGGCGCCGGCCGATGCCAAGGCGCCTGCCAAGAAGTAATCAGCTGCCGCTGATTTCAGTGTCGCGCGGCGCAGCCGCCCTCCACAATTCCGGATCGGAAGACGTGGCAGGGCGGCTGCGCCGCGCGACGATTGCATCCACCGAACGTCGAGGTCCGGTTTCATGACCATGCAAACCCGCATCGAAAGCACCCTGGGCCTGCTCCAGCCCACCCACTTGCAGGTGCTCGATGAGAGCCACATGCACAGCCGTGGCCAGCAGACCCACTACAAGGCTGTGGTGGTCAGCGAGCGCTTCGCCGGGCTCAACAGCGTCAAGCGCCATCAGTTGGTGTACGGCACGCTGGGCGAACTGATGGGTGAGTTTCACGCCCTGGCGCTGCACACCTACACCCCGAGGAGTGGGCGCAGGTGGGCAGCGCGCCGGCATCGCCGGTGTGTGCCGGCGGGCATCAGTAAAGCGGCTTACATCGCACTGAACTTGAACACCGTGTCCTGCTTGTAAACCTGCCCCGGGTCCAGCCGCGTGCTCGGAAAGTTCTTCTGGTTCGGCGAGTCCGGATAATGCTGCGTCTCCAGCGTGAATGCCCCCCAATGCGGGTACACCTGCCCGCCCTTGCCCTTGATCGAGCCGGTCAGGAAGTTGCCGGTGTACAGCTGCACCCCCGGTTCACTGGTGAACATCTGCAGGCGCCGGCCTGATGCGGGGTCGGTGACTTCCGCCGCCAGCTTGTGTACGTCGCCTGCGGTGTCCAGCACCCAGTTGAAGTCAAACCCGCCTTGCTTGGGCTCGGCGAATTTCAACTGAGGGTGGTTTTCCCGAATGTGCTTGCCGAATGCCGTGGGCTGGGTGAAGTCCATGGGCGTGCCGGCGACTTTCGCCAACTCGCCCGTAGGGATGAGCGTTGCGTTGATCGGCGTGTAGCGGCTGGCGTTGAGCTGTGCCACCTGGTTGAGCACATCGCCATTGCCGGCGCCGGCCAGGTTGAAGTAGCTGTGGTTGGTGAGGTTGAGCACCGTGGGCTTGTCGGTGTGGGCCTGGTACTGGATGCGCAGCTCGTTCTGTTCATTGAGGCTGTAGGTCACCTCTACGTCCATGTTGCCGGGGAAGCCCATTTCACCGTCCACCGACCGGTAACTCAGCGTCACGCCCACCCAGCCGGGGCCTTGCGCGGGCTTGGCGCTCCATAGCTGATGGTCGAAGCCCATGGGCCCGCCGTGCAAGGCATTGGGGCCGTCATTGAGCGGTACCTGGTAGGTTTTGCCGTCGAGGCTGAACTTGCCGCCAGCCAGGCGGTTGCCGAAGCGGCCGATGGTGGCGCCGAAATGCACGTCGCCGTTTTCCTGATAGCTCTGCGCGTCATCGAAGCCCAGCACCACATCGGCCAGCTGGCCGTTGCGGTCGGGCACTTTCAGCGCCTGCAACACCGCACCGTAGGTGATGACAGTGGCCTGCATGCCGTGGCTGTTGCGCAGGTCGTAACGCTCCACGGCGCTGCCGTCCTTGAGCGTGCCGAAGGCACTGTGCTGGCTGCTGAGCGCAGCCTGGGCCGAGCCTGCAAGGCCGGTAAGCGCGGTGGCCATCAACAGCCCACCCAAGCGAGAGATGTGATGCATCCCGGTACCTCCTGATTGTTGTTGTAATGAGGCTGCGGGGGAGGGTAAGCGTTCATATAGTCATACATGAAACGTTTTTGAATCGCTATGAACGGCATTTTTCCCCGCTTGCCGTCTAAACAGTAATACTATTTAATGGATTTTGCATGTCGCGCTGTGTCGATGCAGCCGCCGCCTGCCGGGTGACAATTCGTTACCTACAGTGGCGCCACGCTCTGCTATCACTCATGGCGCGACAACAGGCTTCTAACAAAAACAAGGAGTGAGCCATGTTTCCAACCCGAGGGTTACGTACCCTGTGCGCGGCCGCCTGCACCGCCGCAACCCTGTGCGCGTCGTCCCTGGCGCTGGCTGCAGACCCGGTAAAAATCGGCTTTCTGGTCAAGCAACCGGAGGAGCCGTGGTTTCAGACCGAATGGGCCTTCGCCGAAAAAGCCGCCAAAGACAAGAACTTCACCCTGCTCAAGATCGCCGTGCCGGACGGCGAAGAAACCCTCGCCGCCATCGACAGCCTGGCCGCCAACGGCGCCAAGGGCTTCGTCATCTGCCCGCCAGATGTGTCGCTGGGCCCCAGCATCGTGGCCAAGGCAAAGATGGCCGACATGAAGGTGATGGCGGTGGATGACCGCTTCGTCGATGCCAATGGCAAGTTCATGGAAGACGTGCCGTACCTCGGCATGGCCGCCTTCGAAGTCGGCCAGAAGCAGGGCAGCGCCATGGCCGATGAAGCGAAAAAACGCGGCTGGCAGTGGGCCAACACCTACGCGGTGATCAACACCTTCGACGAACTCGACACCGGCAAGAAGCGCACCGATGGCTCCGTAGACGCCCTGAAGAAAGCCGGGATGCCGGCTGACCACATCGTCTTCGCCCCGCAGAAAACCCTCGACGTGCCCGGTGGCATGGACGCCGCCAATGCCGCGCTGGTGAAACTGCCCAGTGGTGCCAAGCACCTGCTGATCGGCGGCATGAACGACAACACCGTACTCGGCGGCGTACGCGCCACCGAAACTGCAGGCTTCAAGGCCGCGGACGTGATCGGCATCGGCATCAATGGCACCGACGCCAAGGAAGAGCTGAAAAAAGCCGACAGCGGCTTCTACGGCTCGCTGCTGCCCAGCCCGCACATCGAGGGCTACAAGACCGCCGAGATGATGTACGAGTGGGTCACTACCGGCAAAGAGCCGCCCAAGTACACCGCGATGGATGAAGTGACGCTGATCACTCGGCAGAACTTCAAGCAGGAACTGGAAAAGATCGGCCTCTGGAACTGACAGCCCGCGCCGCCCGCCCGGCAGCCGCCGGGCGCGGTGGCCCGGCTTGGGAGCCTCACCATGCATCAATCCTCCAGCGCAGCACTGCGGTTCGACGGGATCGGCAAGCAGTTCCCCGGCGTGCGCGCCCTCTCGGGCATCAGTTTCGAAGCCCGCCCCGGCCAGGTGCACGCCCTGATGGGCGAAAACGGCGCCGGCAAGTCCACTTTGCTCAAGATCCTGGGCGGCGCCTATGTGCCCAGTGACGGCCGCCTGCTGCTAGGCGAGCAGCCGCTGGCGTTCAAGAGCGCTGCTGACAGCATCGCCCGCGGCATCGCGGTGATTCACCAGGAGTTGCACCTTGTGCCGGAAATGACCGTGGCCGAGAACCTGTTGCTCGGCCACCTGCCCAACCGCTTCGGCCTGGTCGACCGCCGTGCGCTTCGCCGCCGCGCCAGCGAGCTGCTCAAGGGCCTGGCCGAAGAGATCGACCCGGGCATGCGCCTGGGGGCTTTGTCGCTGGGCCAGCGGCAACTGGTGGAAATCGCCAAGGCGCTGTCGCGCGACGCCCAGGTGATCGCCTTCGATGAGCCCACCAGCAGCCTGTCGGCGCGGGAGATCGACCGCCTGATGGAGATCATCGCCCGCCTGCGTGACGAGGGCCGGGTGGTGCTGTACGTGTCGCACCGCATGGAAGAGATCTTCCGCATCTGCGACGCCGTTACGGTGTTCAAGGACGGGCGCTTCGTGCGCACCTTCGAGGACATGAGCCAACTGACCCAGGACGAGCTGGTCACCAGCATGGTCGGGCGTGATATCGAGGACATCTACGACTATCGCCCGCGCACCCACGGTGAAGTCGCCCTGGCGGTGGACGGGCTGACCGGCCCGGGGTGAGGGAGCCTGTCAGCTTCAGCGTGCGCCATGGCGAGATGCTCGGCTTCTTCGGGCTGGTCGGTGCCGGCCGCACCGAATTGCTGCGCCTGCTCAGCGGCCTCGAACGCCACAGCACCGGGCACATCAGCCTCGATGGCAAGCCGTTGCACCTGCGCACCCCGCGCGATGCCATAGACGCCGGCATCCTGCTGTGCCCGGAGGACCGCAAGAAGGAAGGTATCGTGCCGTTGGGGTCGGTGGCCGAGAACATCAATATCGGCGCTCGCCCGGCCCATGCGCGGTTCGGCTGCCTGCTGCGCAGGCCCTGGGAGCGCAGCAATGCCGAGAAGCAGATTCGCGCGCTGAACGTGAAAACGCCGTCGGCCGACCAGGCGATCCTTTATCTCTCAGGCGGCAACCAGCAAAAGGCCATTCTCGGCCGCTGGCTGTCGTTGCCGATGAAAGTACTGCTGCTCGACGAGCCGACTCGCGGCATCGATATCGGCGCCAAGTCCGAGATCTACCAGATCATCCACAACCTCGCCGCCGATGGCGTGGCGGTGATCGTGGTGTCCAGCGACCTGATGGAAGTGATCGGCATCAGCGACCGCATCCTGGTGATGAGCGAAGGCGCCCTCACCGGTGAGGTGATGCGCGCTGAAGCTGAAGAACCGCGCCTGCTGCAGCTGGCGCTGCCGCGAGCCCGCCAATAAGAACAATGAGGTGAACATGGCTACCGTACCGCATCAAAAAAACCTGGGCCTGGGCGGGCATCGCTTCGACCTGCGCCGCTTTCTCGACGACTGGGCCATGCTGCTGGTGGCTGTGGTGGTGTTCGCAGCCTCCGCGCTGCTGATCGACAACTTCCTCTCGCCGCTGAACATGCGCGGGCTGGGGCTGGCGATCTCCACCGTCGGCATTGCCGCCTGCACGATGTTGTTCTGCCTGGCGTCGGGGCATTTCGACCTGTCGGTCGGCTCGGTGATCGCCTGCGCCGGCGTCATCGCGGCGGTGGTGATGCGCGACACCGGCAGTGTGGGCCTGGGCGTGTGCGCGGCACTGGGGATGGGCCTGCTGGTGGGGCTGATCAACGGCATCGTGATCGCCAAGTTGCGCATCAATGCGCTGATTACAACGCTTGCGACCATGCAGATCGTGCGCGGGCTGGCGTATATCTTCTCCAGCGGCAAGGCCGTGGGTGTGGGCCAGGAAGGCTTCTTCGTGTTCGGCAACGGCCAGCTTGGCGGGGTGCCGGTGCCGATCCTGATCACCGTAGCCTGCTTTGCCTTTTTCGGCTGGTTGCTTAACTACACCACCTATGGGCGCAACACCATGGCCATCGGTGGCAACCAGGAAGCGGCACGGCTGGCCGGGGTGCGGGTGGACCGCACCAAGATCGTGATCTTTGCGGTGCACGGGCTGATCGGTGCGCTGGCCGGCGTGGTACTGGCCTCGCGCATGACCAGCGGCCAGCCGATGGTAGGGCAGGGCTTCGAGTTGACGGTCATCAGCGCGTGCGTGCTGGGCGGCGTGTCGCTGGCGGGCGGCATCGGCATGATGCGCCACGTGATTGCGGGGGTGCTGATCCTGGCGATCATCGAGAACGCGATGAACCTGAAGAACATCGACACCTTCTATCAGTACGTGATCCGCGGGACCATCCTGCTGCTGGCTGTGATCATCGATCGCCTGAAGCAGCGTTGATCTGGGGCAATACACCGGCGGGCGGGCGTTCTGGTAGAATGCGCGCCCGTTTTTGTATTGAAGAAGGCTGCGTCGCCCGGCTAGCCGGCCTCCCACAGGTGTCCAATCTTCACTGTGGGAGGCCGGCTAGCCGGGCGACGTACCTACCACCCCGGTTCGCCCCTTACGAGGGCAGCCACTGGAGATCGAAGATGTCCCAACCCATCGTCGTGGCGGCGCTGTACAAGTTCGTCACCCTCGAAGACTTCACCGAGCTGCGCCAGCCGCTGCTCGACGCCATGCTCGCCAACGGCGTCAAAGGCACCTTGCTGCTGGCCCACGAAGGTATCAACGGCACTGTCTCGGCCACCCGTGAAGGCATCGACGGCCTGCTCGCCTGGCTGCGCCAGGACCCACGCCTGGCCGATGTCGACCACAAGGAGAGCTACTGCGACGAGCAGCCGTTCTACCGCACCAAGGTCAAGCTCAAGAAAGAGATCGTGACCCTGGGCGTGCCTGGCGTCGACCCGAATCTCAAGGTCGGCACCTACGTCGAGCCCAAGGACTGGAACGCACTGATCAGCGACCCCGAAGTGCTGCTGATCGACACGCGCAACGACTACGAGGTGTCCATCGGCACCTTCGAGGGCGCCATCGACCCCAAGACCACCACCTTCCGCGAATTTCCCGACTACATCCGCGCGAATTTCGACCCGGCCAGGCACAAGAAGGTCGCCATGTTCTGCACCGGCGGCATTCGCTGCGAGAAGGCCTCCAGCTACATGCTGGGCGAGGGTTTCGAAGAGGTCTACCACCTCAAGGGCGGCATCCTCAAATACCTGGAAGAAGTGCCCAGGAGCAGACGATGTGGCAAGGCGACTGCTTCGTCTTCGACAACCGTGTGACCGTGCGCCACGACCTGTCCGAAGGTGAGTACGACCAGTGCCACGCCTGCCGTGCACCCATCAACGCCGAAGACCGCGCGTCGGAGCACTACACCCCAGGAGTGAGCTGCCCGCATTGCTGGGATAGCCTGCCCGAGAAAACCCGCCACGCTGCGCTCGAGCGGCAAAAGCAGATCGACCTGGCCAAGGCTCGCAACCAGCCCCACCCGATTGGCTACAACTACCGCAAAGCCGAGGCCTGAGCCATGCGCCGCCTGCTCTATGTGATGGACCCGATGTGCTCCTGGTGCTGGGGTTTTGCGCCGGTGGCGCAGGCGCTGTTCGAGCAGGCCGCCAATGCAGGCGTGGCCGTGCAACTGGTGATGGGCGGCCTGCGAGCGGGAGGCGCGGGGCTCGATGACACCACTCGTGACTACATCCTCCAGCACTGGCACGCCGTGCAGGCCGCTACCGGCCAGCCGTTTCGTTTCGAAGGCGCCCTGGCCGAAGGCTTCGTCTATGACACCGAGCCGGCCTGCCGGGCCGTGGTGACGGTGCGTGCGCTGGCAGAAGACCTGGCCTGGCCGATGGCCCGCCGTATCCAGCAGGCGTTCTACGCCGAGGGCCAGGACGTTACGCATGCATCGGTGCTGGTAGCGCTGGCCGAGGAGGTCGGTGTGCCGCGTATCGAGTTCGCCGACGCCTTCGACGCTCAGGCCCAGGTGGACGCCACGGCGGCGGATGTCGCCTGGGCGCGTGACCTCGGCATTGCCGGTTTCCCGACACTGCTGGCCCAGCACGGCACACCGCTGGCCTTGCTGACCAACGGTTACCAGCCCTTGGAAGCCCTGAAACCGCTGCTTGCGGCGTGGCTGATGCACAACGCTTGACAGCGGTCAACTCCCTGAAAAATCCCTCACCGGGTACTGGCTCTCTGCTAGTCTGCTGAGAATGCGCCGCAAGCGTGGGTTTGCTGCTGTCTGTTGCGCCGCGCCAAGGCGCCATACTCTCTACGGCAAGGGGCCTGATGAACCCATCGACTCATTACCCGCAGCGCCCGTCGTCCTGGGCGATCGCGTGGCCTTTCATCACTGTTGTGGTGCTGCTTGCGGCACTGGGGCTGTTCAGCTTCCAGGCGCTGTCGGCCATGCGGGCCTATGTGGCCGGTGAAAGCCTCTGGTCCAAGGGCCAGAAGGACGCGATCTACTACCTGAGCCTGTATGCCGACACCCGCGACGAGCAGCTCTATCGTCAGTATCAGCAAGCGTTACAGGTGCCCGAAGGGGGCCACGCGTTGCGCCTGGCGCTGGACCAACCGGTGGCGGATATCGCGGCAGCCCGTGAGGGGCTCGCGAAGGGCGGCAACCACCCGGACGACTTCGAAGGCGTCATCTGGTTCTTCCAGACCTTCCGGCATTTTTCCTACTTCGCCCATGCCATCGACCAGTGGACGGTGGGTGACGCCTGGCTGAGCCGCCTGGACGACCTGGCTCAGGCCATGCACCGGAGCATCCAGGGTGGTAGTGCCTCAGCCACCGACGTGGTGCGCTGGAAGCGCGAAATCTACAGCATCAATCAGGGCGTGACCCCCGTCGCCACCGGCTTCAGCATGGCGCTAGGGGAGGGCGCGCGGTTCCTGCTGCGCCTGGTGATACTGGTCAATGCCTTTACGGCCCTGATGCTGATTGCGCTGGCCTTGTGGATCACCCGCCGGCTCATGGCTCAGCGCCATTCCATCGCCCAGGCTTTGCAGGCCGAACAGGACCGGGCGCGCGTGACCCTGGCCTCCATTGGCGATGGCGTGATCGCAACCGACGCGCAGGGCGCAATCACCTACATGAACCCTGCCGCCGAGCTGCTGACCCAGTGGAAGGCCGACCATGCCACCGGGCTGCCGCTGGCCTCGCTGTTCAACTTGCTTGAAGAGAGCGGCGACGCAGGGCCAAGCCTGGCCGAGCGCATCCGTACCGGGCAATTCCCGGTTGGCCCGGAGCCTGCCCGGCTGATCCAGCGTCTGGACGGAAGCACTGTGGTGGTCGCCCTCAATGGCGCGCCGCTGGCCAGTGAGGGCCGTGCGGCCGGCACCGTGCTGGTGCTGCATGACATGACCCAGGAACGCCAGTACATCGCTAACCTTGCCTGGCAGGCTACTCATGACGCGCTCACCGGCCTTGCCAACCGCCGCGAGTTCGAGTTCCGCCTGGAGCAGGCGCTCAATGGCCTGTGCGAGCCGTTGGTGCAGCACAGCCTGCTGTTCCTGGACCTTGACCAGTTCAAACTGGTCAATGACACCTGCGGCCACGCCGCCGGCGATGAGTTGCTGCGACACGTCTGCGCGCTGTTGCAGAGCGCGATGAACGAGGGCGATACCCTTGCGCGCCTGGGTGGCGACGAGTTCGGCGTGCTGCTTGAGCGCTGCACTGCCGAGCGCGCGGAACAGGTGGCCGAGCAGCTGCGCGAGCGAGTGCAGCGCCTGCACTTCGTCTGGCGCGGCCGGCCGTTCATGGCCACCCTGAGCGTGGGCATGGTGCAGCTCAACCACAGCGGCATGACACTGGAGGAGGCGCTGCGTGCCGCCGACCTTGCCTGTTACATGGCCAAGGAAAAAGGCCGCAACCGGGTGCAGCGTTATCACGAAGACGACCTCGAACTGTCACTGCGCCACGGCGAAATGGCCTGGGTGCAACGGCTGCGCCAGGCGCTCGAGGAGGACCGCTTCAGGCTGTACGCCCAGGCGATCGAGCGCATCGGCCCGGGCGGTGAAACCCGCGGCCATGTCGAGATCCTGCTGCGCCTGAGCGATGAGCAGGGGCGGCTGATTCTGCCGGCGCAGTTCATTCCGGCCGCCGAGCGCTTCGGGCTGATGCCGGAGCTGGATCGCTGGGTGGTGCGCAATGTGTTCAAGGTGCTGCGCCAGTGCTTGGACGAGGGCGGCAAGGTGCCGATGGCGGTGTGCGCGATCAACCTCTCTGGCCTGAGCCTGGGCGATGAGGGTTTTCTTGACTACCTGCGCCAGCAGATGCAGCTGTATCGGATACCTCCTGCGCAGCTGTGCTTCGAAATCACCGAAACCAGCGCCATCGCCAACCTCTCCAAGGCCATCACTTTCATCGAAGAGCTCAAGGCGCTGGGGTGCGAGTTTCTCTGGATGACTTCTGCGCGGGCATGTCGTCGTTCGGCTACCTCAAGCACCTGCCGGTCGATTACCTGAAGATCGATGGCAGCTTCGTGCGCGACATGCTCGATGACCCGGTGAACCGGGCGATGGTCGAGGTGATGAACCACATCGGCCACGTGATGGGCAAGAAAACCATTGCCGAATTCGTTGAAACACCGTTGATCCATCAGGCGCTCCGGGAAATCGGTGTCGACTACGCCCAGGGCTACCTGATCGAACGGCCCCAGCCGCTGACCTGCGAAGGCCTGCGGCGCTTGCCATTGCCCCAGCCTTCGCTGGAGGTGCCCGGCGTCTGAGCCATCACTTTTGCAATAAGGACATTGTCGATGATCGACCCAACAGCGTTCACCCGTACTGGCCCTTTGATGGATGCCAGCAGCTACCCCGCCTGGGCCCAGCACCTGATCGCCGATTGCAGCGAAGCCAAGCGGCGGGTAGTGGAGCACGAGTTCTACCGGCGCTTGCGCGACAACCAGCTCAGCCCTGCTGCCATGCGCCAGTACCTGATCGGCGGCTGGCCAGTGGTTGAGCAGTTCTCGCTCTACATGGCGCAGAACCTCACCAAAACCCGCTATGGCCGCCACCCGGGCGAGGACATGGCGCGGCGCTGGCTGATGCGCAACATCCGCGTCGAGCTCAACCATGCCGACTACTGGGTGCATTGGGCCGAAGCCCATGGTGTGACCCTGGAGGAACTCAACGCGCAGCGCGTAGCGCCGGAGCTTGCCGCGTTGGCGCACTGGTGCTGGCACAGCAGTTCCTCCGACAGCCTGATGGTGGGCATGGCCGCCACCAACTATGCCATCGAAGGTGCCACTGGCGAGTGGGCGCACCTGGTGTGCTCAGGGCAGGCGTACACCGAGTCGTTCCCGCCCCAAGGCCGCAAACGGGCGTTGCGCTGGCTGGCGTTGCATGCCGAATATGACGACGCCCATCCCTGGGAGGCGCTGGAGATCATCTGCACCCTGGCAGGCACCCAGCCCTCGCGCATGCAACAGGCGGAGCTGCGCCAGGCCATCTGCAAGAGCTACGACTACATGTTCCTGTTCCTGGAGCGGTGCCTTGCGCTGGACGAGCAGGCTATCGCAGAACCCGGCAGGAGCCTGGCCGCTGCTCACTAGGCCGGCATGAAACTCGCATAGGGCATGGCCTTACCGTGGCAGTGCTGGCTTATTGGCGTTTGCCAGGCGGCCAGCAGTGCAACAGCCAACCTTATTGCGAGCGCTATCGATGACTGCCATTCCCGTTCACAACGACTCGACGCTCGACGATCTGTATCGCCGTTGCGAAACCCAGACGCTGGCGAAAATCGCTGAGGGCCGGGAAGGGCACTTGAACCTGGCGCCCCGGTCGATCTGGCTGAATATCTCCGACAACTGCAATCTGCGCTGCGTCGGCTGTTACTCCGAGGGCAAGTTTCGCAAGCACTACGTGCCCCTGGAGGAAGTGCGCAAGTCCATCGACTTCAGCGGCGAGATTCAGGAAATCAGCCTCACCACCAACGAAGCGCTGTTGCACCCCCAGTTCTGCGACATCATCGATGAATGCCGGGCGCGCCACCCCAAGGCCAAGATCTGGATCATCACCAACGGCACCATCCCGATCAAAGGGCGTTACAAGGACGCCATCAGCAAGCTGGACAAGGTCGGCCTGTCGATCGACGGTGCTACCCGCGAGACGTTCGAGAGCATCCGCGTGGGGGCACGCTTCGACGACTTCATCACCAATGCCAAAGCGATCATCGAGATTCGCCGGCAGACCGGGCAGCCGAAGGAGATCACCTTCGGCTTTACCGCCACCTCCACCAACCTGCATGAACTGATCGATGTCGTGCGGCTGGCGCATTCGCTGGGTGCAACCGATGTGTGGGCACAGGCGATGGAGTCCAAAGACCAGATTATCGCGTCACGTATTTCAAGCATCCTGATCGACCGGCTGGAACCGGCTCGTCGCACCGCGCTGATCGATCAGGCGCGTGCGGAAGCTGCGCGGCTGGGCATTGGCCTTTACTACTCGCCTGGCATCTACCCCGCCACCCCTGCTGCCGCGCCGGCTGAGGCCCAGGCGACGGTAGACCCTCGCCACGTGCGCATGTGCCAGTACCCGTGGACGCAACCTGTACAGGTGAGCAAGGCGCAGGGTGGTTATGTAGTGCGCCCGTGCTGCTACATCTCCACCACCAAGGTCGAGGTGCTGGCGCGCGAGCACGGGCTGATCTTCCCGGAGGTGCTGCCGGGCGAGCAGATCTACAACTCGCCGCAGCTGTGGCAGTTCCGTGAAGACCTGCTGCTGGGCAAGACCGAGAACGTCTGCGGGCAATGCAGCGCTGCGCGGGGCTTTGCCTGGCAGCCGCAGCAGGGCTAGGCCCGGGCGTTCAGCGCCTGGCCGTTGACCCCGACGCTGCCCGGCCCCATCAGGTACAGGTACACCGGCATGATTTCCCAGGGCGCGGGGTTGCGCGCCGGGTCTTCGGCCGGGTAGGCCTGGGCGCGCATGTCGGTGCGGGTGCCGCCTGGGTTGATGCTGTTGGCGCGCAGGGGGCTGCCTGCCAGTTCATCGGCCAGCGTTTGCATCAGGCCTTCGGTCGCGAATTTCGAGACGGCGTAGGCGCCCCATTCGGCGCGGCCCTGGCGGCCGACGCTGCTGGAGGTGAAGATCACCGAGGCGTCGGCTGGTGCGCGTTCGAGCAGTGGCAGCAGCGCCTGAGTGAGCAGGAAGGTGCCGTTGACGTTGGCCTGCATCACCTCGGCGAACGCGTCGCCCGGTAACTGGGCAATGGGCAAGCGCGGGCCGATCAGCGAAGCGTTGTGCAGCACACCGTCGAGGTGCCCGCCAATGCGCTCGGCCAGTGCCTGGCAGCCTGCGGTGCCGGCAGTGAGCAGGTCGTGCTCCAGGCACTCCGGCAAACCGTGGCCGGCTGCGGCGATGGTTTCGGCGGTGCGTTGCAGGTGCGCAAGCGTTCTGCCGAGCAGCAGCACTTCGGCGCCGTGGGCGGCGTAGGCGAGCGCTGCGGCTGCACCGATGCCGCGGCCGGCACCGGTCACCAGAATGCGCCGGCCCTTGAGCAGATCAGCTGGGGCCTGATAGTCGAAAAAGGTGATCATCAGCAGCCACACACGGCCTGGTCGAGCACTCGGCGCAGGTCCAGCGGTTGGTCGATGACGACGTCCGCGCCCCAGTTCGAGGGGTTGTCGTCGGGGTGGATGTAGCCATAGCGCACCGCCACGGTGCGGGTGCCAGCGGCCTGGCCGGATTCGATATCGCGCAGGTCATCGCCTACGAACAGCACCGCGCTCGGGTCGATGCCCAGTTGCGAGCAGGCCAGGCGCAGTGGCTCGGGGTCGGGCTTGCTGCGCGTCACGTGGTCGGGGCACACCAGCACACGGGAGCGCTCGGCCAGGCCCAGGCGCTGCATGATCGGCTCGGCGAAACGCACGGGCTTGTTGGTCACCACGCCCCAGATCAGGCCGGCATGTTCGATGTCGGCAAGCACCGTGGCCATGCCGTCGTACAGGCGCGTGTGCACCGCGCAATCGGCCTGATAGCGCTCCAGGAACTCCAGGCGCAGCGCTTCGAATTCGGCACTTTCGGGGGCCAGGCCGAAGGTGGCGCTGACCATCGCCCGCGCACCGCCCGATACCACGTCACGCACCGTTTGCTCTGCCACCGGCGGCAGCCCGCGCGCCTGGCACATGGCCTGGCACACCGCGACGAAATCCGGAGCGGTGTCGAGCAAGGTGCCGTCCATGTCGAACAGAACTGCCTGCAGGCGCATGCTCAGGCCTCCCGTACGGTCTGGATCATGTAGTTGACGTCGACGTCGCGGGCGAGCTTGTAATGCTTGGTCAGCGGGTTGTAGGTCAGGCCGATGACGTCCTTGACCGCAAGGTTGGCCGCGCGGCTCCAGGCGCCGAGCTCGGAGGGGCGGATGAATTTCCTGAAGTCGTGAGTGCCGCGCGGCAGAAGCTTGAGCACGTACTCGGCACCCAGAATCGCGAACAGGTAGGCCTTGGGGTTGCGGTTGATGGTGGAGAAGAACACCTGGCCGCCCGGCTTGACCATCGTTGCGCAGGCGCGGATCACCGAGGCGGGGTCGGGTACGTGCTCGAGCATCTCGAGGCAGGTGACCACGTCGAACTGGCCCGGTGCCTCGGCTGCCAGTGCTTCGGCGGTGATTTGCCGATAGGTGACTTCCACGCCCGATTCCAGCTGGTGCAGGCGCGCCACCGACAGCGGCGCTTCGCCCATGTCGATGCCGGTGACCGTGGCGCCGCGCTGGGCCATCGCCTCGCTGAGGATGCCGCCACCGCAGCCGACGTCCAGCACGGTTTTGCCGGCAAGCTTCACGCGCTCGTCGATCCAGTTCACCCGCAGCGGGTTGATTTCGTGCAGCGGCTTGAACTCGCTTTCACGATCCCACCAGCGGTGGGCGAGGGCTTCGAATTTGGCGATTTCCGCGCGGTCGACGTTGCTCATTGGGGCTGTTCTCCAGAAGTTCGCGTAAGAGGATGGGCTAGCGTGCCGCAGCGATGCGCTCACCGAACGCCCGGGCGCTGGCCACCAGGGCAGGCTCGTCGAGGGTGGTGAGCTGGCCATCGCGCAGCAGCGCCTTGCCGGCTACCCAGACATGCCGCACACACTCGCGGCCGCTGGCGTAGATCGATTGTGAGACCGGGTCGTAGACCGGCTGTTGCGCCAGGCCCGACAGGTCGAAAGCGGTGATGTCGGCGGCCTTGCCCACCTCCAGCGAACCGATGCAGGGCGCAAGGCCCAGCGCACGGGCGCCGTTGAGGGTGGCCATGCGCAGCGCCCGGTGTGCGCCCAGCGCGGTCGCCGAGCCCGCCACCGCCTTGGCCAGCAGCGCAGCGGTACGGGTTTCGCCGAGCAGGTCGAGGTCGTTGTTGCTGGCCGCGCCGTCGGTGCCGATGGCGACGTTCACCCCGGCCTGCCAGAGTTTTCGACCGGGCAGAAACCGCTGGCGAGCTTGAGGTTGGACTCGGGGCAGTGCACCACGCTTGCGTTGTAGGCCACCAGCAGGTGCAGGTCGTCGTCGCTGACCTGGGTCATGTGCACGGCCTGGAAGCGTGGGCCGAGCAGGCCAAGCCGAGCCAGGCGCGCCAACGGGCGCTCGGCGGTGGCCGCGACGGCCTGTTCGACCTCGAAGGCGGTTTCGTGCACGTGCATTTGCACCGGCGCCTGCAACTGTTCGGCGAGCATGCGCACCTGTTCCAGGTGCGGGTCGCTGACGGTGTAGGGCGCGTGGGGGCCGAAGGCGATGCTGATGCGTGGGTGCTGGCGGTGCGCATCGAACAGCGCGACCGCCTGGCTCAGTGCCTGTTCCGGGGTGGCTGCGCCGGGGATCGGGAAGTCGAGGATCGGCGCACTGATTTGCGCGCGCATGCCGCTGCGGTCGACCTGTTCACAGGCCACGCGCGGGTAGAAATACATGTCGGAAAAACAGGTGATGCCACCCTTGAGCTGCTCGGCGATGGCCAGTTGCGTGCCGGTGGCGACGAAAGCCTCATCGACCCAGCGCGCTTCGGCCGGCCAGATGTGTTTCTCCAGCCAGTTCATCAAGGGCAGGTCGTCGGCCATGCCGCGAAACAGTGTCATCGCCGCATGGCCGTGGGCGTTGATCAGGCCGGGGCTGAGCAGGCAGCCGGGCAGTTCCTGAACCTCGTGCGCTGGGGGGGCCTTGTGGCGTGGGCCGAGCCAGGCGATCAGCCCGCCGCGGATGCCCAGCGCGTGGCCACTCAGCACCACGCCGGCCGGCTCCACCGGCACCACCCAGGTGGGCACGATCAGCAGGTCCAGAGGGGTATCGGGCATGGCGGGCAGGTCCGTCGCGGTGGTTTTGGCAAGCGGGAAGTATACCGAGCACCTGCAGCAACGGGGGCGTATGATCACGGCCTTTTGAGGCGGTTGGATTGCGGGAGTGTGCCATGCGTGAGCGCTTGTTGGCTGCGGAAAAGGTAAAAGCCATCGACTGGCGTGACGGGGCGCTGTACCTGCTCGACCAGCGGGTGTTGCCGCACAAGGAGCAGTGGTTGCGCTACGACAGCGCAGGGGCGGTGGCCGATGCCATTACCAGCATGGTGGTGCGCGGCGCGCCGGCCATCGGCATCGCTGCGGCCTGGGGCGTGGTGCTCGGGGTGCGCCAGCGCCTGGCCGAGGGCGGCGACTGGCGGGCCGCTGTGGCTGCCGACATCGCCCTGCTGGCCGACTCCCGGCCCACCGCGGTCAACCTGTTCTGGGCACTGAACCGCATGCGCGAACGCCTGGAGCGCCTGCGCCCGCAGGATGACCCGGCCACATTGCTCGAAGCCGAGGCGCGGCTGATCCACGAGAGCGACCGTGAGGCCAACCTCACCATGGCGCAGCTGGGCACCGACCTGATCCGCAAGCACCAGGGCAGCCAGCAGGCGCTGCTGACCCACTGCAACGCCGGCGCCCTGGCCACCGGCGGCTTCGGCACCGCCCTGGGGGTGATTCGCGGGGCCTTCCTCGAAGGGATGGTCGAACACGTCTACGCCGACGAAACCCGCCCGTGGCTGCAAGGCTCGCGCCTGACCGCCTGGGAGCTGGCGAACGAAGGCATCCCGGTCAGCGTCAACGCTGACAGCGCCGCAGCACGTATCATGAAAACCAAAGGCATCACCTGGGTAATCGTGGGCGCCGACCGCATCACCGCCAACGGCGATGTGGCCAACAAGATCGGCACCTACCAGTTGGCGGTCAATGCAATGCACCACGGCGTGCGCTTCATGGTGGTGGCGCCCAGCTCGACCATCGACATGAGCCTGGACAGCGGTGAGCTGATCCCGATCGAGGAGCGTGATGGCGCGGAGCTGCTGGAGGTGGGCGGCCAGTTGCTGGGCGCGCAGGTGGAGGCGTTCAACCCGGTGTTCGACGTCACCCCGGCCGACCTGATCGATGCCATCGTTACCGAGAAGGGCGTGGTGGAGCGGCCTGACACCGCCAAGCTCGAACAACTGATGTGCCGCAAGCGATTGCACTGAGAAGAAGGCGCCCGGCGCGGGGCGCCTGTTGCATGCCTGCCTCAGCTGCGCAGGTCGAAGCGGTCCAGGTCCATCACCTTGGCCCAGGCCTTGATGAAGTCACTCACGAACTTTTCCTGGGCATCCTCGCTGGCGTACACCTCGGCGATCGCGCGCAGCTGCGCATGGGCGCCGAATACCAGGTCGACACGGGTCGCGGTCCAGCGGCGCTGGCCACTGGCCCGGTCGAACCCGGTGAAGGTCTCCGAGGCGTCGCTGTCGGCTTTCCACTCGGTGGCCATGTCCAGCAGGTTGACGAAAAAGTCGTTGCTGAGCGTGCCTGCGTGTTGCGTGAGCACGCCGTGCTGGCTTCCTGCAGCATTGGCGCCCAGCACGCGCAGGCCAGCGACCAGCACGCTCATTTCCGGCGCGGTGAGCGTCAACAGTTGCGCGCGGTCTACCAGCAACGCCTCACTCAGGTGCCCGTAAGCGCCTTTCTGGAAGTTGCGGAACCCGTCCGCTGCTGGCTCCATCACGCTGAACGACTCCACATCCGTCTGCGCCTGGCTGGCGTCGACCCGGCCCGGGCTGAACGGCACTGGCTGCGCATGGCCGGCGGCTTTGGCCGCCTGCTCCAGCGCCGCACAGCCGCCGAGCACGATCAGGTCCGCCAGCGACACCTGCTTGCCGCCACTGGCCGCCTGATTGAAGCGCGCCTGGATCGCTTCCAGCACCGGCAGCACCTTGGCCAGTTCCGCCGGCTGGTTGACCGCCCAGTCCTTTTGCGGCGCCAGGCGCAGCCGGCCGCCGTTGGCGCCGCCGCGTTTGTCCGAGCCACGGAAGCTGGCCGCTGCGGCCCAGGCTGTGCTGATCAGTTGCACGGTGCTCAGGCCGCTGTCGAGCAGCTCGGTTTTGAGGGTTTCGATGTCGGCAGCGTCCACCAGCGCGTAGTGGCGTGCCGGCAGCGGGTCTTGCCAGAGCAGTTCCTCGGTCGGGGTTTCCGGCCCGAGATAACGCGCCAGCGGGCCCATGTCGCGGTGAGTGAGCTTGAACCAGGCGCGGGAAAAGGCTTCGGTCAGTTCCTCGGGGTGCTCCATGAAGCGGCGAGCGATCTTTTCGTAAGCCGGGTCGAAGCGCAGCGCCAGGTCAGAGGTGAGCATGGTCGGGGCGTGTCGCCTGGCCGGGTCGTGCGCATCGGGCACGGTGCCAGCGCCGCCGTTGTTCTTCGGCCGCCACTGGTGAGCGCCGGCGGGGCTTTTGGTCAGTTCCCACTCGAAGGTGAACAGGTTGGTCAGGTACTCGTTGCTCCAGCGCGTCGGCGTGGAGGTCCAGGTCACTTCCAGGCCGCTGGTGATCGCGTCCTTGCCCACGCCGCTGTTGAAGCTGCTCTTCCAGCCCAGGCCTTGCTGCTCCAGGGGCGCGGCTTCAGGCTCCGGACCCACATGGGTGGCTGGGCCTGCGCCATGGGTTTTGCCGAAGGCGTGGCCGCCGGCGATCAGGGCCACGGTCTCTTCGTCGTTCATGGCCATGCGGCCGAAGGTTTCGCGGATGTCCTTGGCCGAGGCGACCGGGTCGGGGTTGCCTTCCGGCCCTTCGGGGTTCACGTAGATCAGGCCCATCTGCACCGCAGCCAGTGGGTTTTCCAGGTTACGCCCGGCAGGGCCGGTGCGGCTTTGTTCGCTGCCGTGCAGTTCTGCCTCGGCCGTGGTGGTGCCGGAACCCGCGCTTGCGTAACGGCTGTCGCCGCCCAGCCAGGTAGTTTCCGAACCCCAGTACACGTCCTCCTCAGGTTCCCATACGTCGGCCCGCCCGCCCGAGAAGCCGAAGGGTTTGAGCCCCATGGTTTCCAGCGCGACGTTGCCGGTGAGGATGATCAGGTCGGCCCAGGAAATCTTGTTGCCGTACTTGCGCTTGATCGGCCAGATCAGCCGGCGCGCCTTGTCGAGGCTGACGTTGTCGGGCCAGCTGTTGAGCGGGGCGAAGCGCTGCTGGCCGGCGCCAGCGCCGCCACGGCCGTCACCGACGCGATAGGTGCCGGCGCTGTGCCAGGCCATGCGCACGAACAGCGGGCCGTAGTGGCCGAAGTCGGCCGGCCACCAGGGCTGGGAGTCGGTCATCAGGGCGCGCAGGTCTTGCTTTACAGCTTCCACGTCGAGGCTCTTGAAGGCCTTGGCGTAGTCGAAGGCTTCCCCCATCGGGTCGCTGAGCGAAGAGTGCTGGTGCAGGATCTTCAGGTTCAGTTGCTTGGGCCACCAATCCTTGTTGGTGGTGCCTCCACCCGCTGCATGCTGGAAGGGGCATTTGGGTGTGTTGGACATCGGGGCTTTCCTCTTTGGAGGTCGCCGGCAGCGCCCAGGCGCGCCGGTGACGGGTTATCCCTGGCATGACGGCACGGTCCGTCGCTCACAAGCATAGCCATTGTCTGTGAAGGTTCAGCCCTGTTCGAGCTGGGTGATCAGAAACGCCAGCCGCTCGGCCGCTCGCTGCTGCTGGTTGGCCTGCGCCGCGCTGCCGGCGTGGCCGCCGTCCATTTCGGTATGGAACACCAGCCAGTGGTTGTCAGCCTTGCGTGCTCGCAGTTTGGCGACCCACTTCGCCGGCTCCCAGTAGGGCACCAGCGGGTCGTTGAAGCCGGCGGTGACCATCAGCGCGGGATAGGCTTGGGCAGTGACGTTTTCGTAGGGGGCGTAGGCGGCGATCACCCTGTAGGCGTCAGGCTCCTGTGGATTGCCCCACTCGGCGTAGTCGGGGATGGTCAGTGGCAGGCTGTCGTCGAGCATGCTGTTGAGCACATCCACGAACGGCACCTGGGCGATGGCCGCTGCGAACAGCTCCGGCCGCTGGTTGAGCACAGCGCCGACCAACAGGCCGCCCGCGCTTTCACCCTGGATGGCCAGCCGGCCTGGCTGGGTAAAGCCTTGGGCGATCAGGTGTTCGGCGCAGGCGATGAAATCGCCGAAGGTATTGGGTTTGTTGCCCAGCCGCCCAGCGTGGTGCCACTGCGGCCCAAGTATTCCACCGCCGCGCACGTGGGCGATGGCCAGCACATAGCCGCGGTCGAGCAGGCTCAGCTCTGCAAGCTTGAAGCGCGGATCTTCGCTGATGTTGTAGGCGCCATAGCCGCTGAGCACGGTGGGCGCCGGGAATCGAGCATCTGTGCGATAGGCCAGGCTGATCGGCACCTGGGTGCCGTCACTGGCGCTGGCCCAGAGGCGTTGAATGCGGTAATGGCCGCTGTCGAAGCCGCCGCCGACGTTTGCCTGCTGGAGTAAGCTGCATTGCAGCGTCTCCAGGTCGAGCTCCCAGATTTGCTCCGCAAGCGTGAAGCTTTCCAGGCTCAAGCGCAGGCGCGGAAGTTCGAAGCCGAGGCTGTCGGTGACCTGCAGGCTGTAACTTTCATACGCCTGGGTCACTCGGCACGAGGCCTGGCACGGCTTGTGGATTTCCAGCTGCGCCAGGCCCTGTTCGCGCAAACTCACTACCAGCGCTGTTCGTTCGGGGTAAAGCTCGGTGAGCACGATGCCTGGCCGCGCTGCAATCAATGTCGCCCATTGGGCCTGGTTGGGTAGGGAGCCTGCGGTGCTCCACTGATAGTGCACTTCGCCTTCCAGTGCGGTGGCGTGGTCGCGCATGAACCAGCAGGGCGCGCCGTTCATGCAGCCGTGGTCCACGTAGTAACGTGCGTTCTCAGCCCGTTGCCGTACGCGGGTCGGCGGCCTTTCGAGGTGGTGCGCATCGAGCACCCAGGCTTCGCTGCTGGCCGGGCTCTCGATACTCAGGATCAGGTAATCGCCGGATGCGCTGCGCTGGCAGCCGCTGGGGAGGTAGGCGGGGTCGTGCTCCTCGATCACGCTCAACGGCTGGTCGTCACCCAGAGTGAAGCGGTAGAAGGCGTTCGGGCGCCAGCCATCGCTGGCCAGTGCGATGTAAAGGATGCTCCGGCTGTCGTTGCCCCAGGCCAGCAGGCCAAGGCTGTCGGGGCCGGGTACGACGGTGGTATGGCCGGTGTCCAGGTCCTTGATGTGCAGGCGATAGCGCTGGCTGCCGTCGTCGGCGAGGCTGTAGGCGAGGTAGCGGTGGTCGGGGCTGGGTTGCGTCTGGCGCACATCGATGTGGTCGCCTTCGCCGAGGGTGTTCACATCCAGCAGCAGCTGCCCGGTGGCCTCCGGGTTGGCGACCGGCCGGCGATAGTGCCTGGAGTAGGGCTCGTCGGTGCCCTGCTGCTGGTAGTAGGCCCAGGGACCGATCACCAGGCCCAGGTCGGGTTGAGTTGTGCCGGGTTGACGCTGCTCGAACTCCCACAGCAGTTGCTGCTGCAAGGTCTCGGTGCTGGCCAGGGTGGCTTGGTAGTGTGCGTTTTCCTCGGCCAGGTACGCCTTGGCGGCCTCCTGATCGGTGCGCAGCCAGGCATAGGGATCGTTGCCGTCGGCCACAGTGGCCACAGGTGCGGTTGGCATCTCGGGTTACCTCTTGAAAAGGGGCCCGGAGCATGTTTTGCCGCACGCGTTCGTTGGCTTTAGAAAGCTACCACACCATCCACAGCGCCGCGATCAAGGCCGGGGGCATTACCAGCGCACCGATGCCCAGAAAACGCCAGGCGCCCATGTGCAGGCCTTCACGGCGCAGCGCAGCCAGCCAGAGCAGGGTGGCCAGCGAGCCGGTGATCGAGAGGTTCGGCCCAAGGTCTACACCGATGGCCAGTGCTGCGACGCTGGTTTCCGGTAGCGGCGCCAGGTTCGGCAAGGCACCCGCTGCCAGGCCTACTGGCAGGTTATTGGCCAGGTTGCTCGCCAGCGCAGCACCGACCCCGGCCAGCCAGGGTGCCCACTGCGGGTGCTGTTCGGCCACAGTATGCAGCTGTTGCGCCAGCAGGCTCAGCCAGCCGTCGCGCTGCACCGCCTCCACCAGCACGAACAGTGCCGCCACCAGCGGCAACACGCTCCAGCTCACAGCACGCAGTTCGGCCCACGGCGCGCGGCGCTGCACCAGTGCGACCACCAGGGCGGTGCCGGCGCCGGCAAGCAGGGTCGGCAAACCCAGCGCCCAGCCTTGCAGCGACACCACTACGAGCCCTACCGCGGTCAGGCTCAAGCCCAGCGCCGCCACCTTGGCCGGCGCTTCCAGCGGCTTTTGTGCAGGCGCTGCCGCCACGGGTGCCCGCAGGTGCTGGCGCTGAATCAGCCGCAGCACTGCCCAGGTCAGGCCGATGGCTGCCAGCGACGGCAGGCCGAAACGTGCCAGCCAACTGGCCAGCGGCGGCATGGCATGGCCGAAGATCACCAGGTTGGCCGGGTTGGAAATGGGCAGCACGAAGCTGGCGGCGTTGGCCACGAAGGCGCAGATCAACAGGTAAGGCAGCGGCTCCACTTTGGCCTGGCGCGCGGCGGCGTACACCGCCGGCGTCATCACCACCGCCGTGGCGTCGTTGGAGAGGAACACCGTTACCACTACGGCCACTACATAAAGCAGATCGAACAGCCGTGTGCCGCTGCCGCCTGCCTGGCGCAGCGCCAACGTGGCCAGCCAATCGAACAGGCCTTGTTCGCGGGCCACTTCAGCGAGCAGCATCATGCCGATCAGGAACAGGTAGACATCCAGGCCTTCACCCACCGCGTGCCAGGCCGCCTGCCACGGCAGCAGGCCGGCCAGCAGCAGGATCAGCGCGGCTGCGCTGGGCCAGATGAATTCGGGCAGGCGCCAGGGGCGCATCAGCAGGAGGAGGGTGCTGGCCAGGGAGATGACCAGGGTCAACAGGGCAGGGTTCGGCATCAAGGCAGTGCGCCACACAGGGGAGGAATGTGGCGCACTGTAGCCTAACGGCGAAGCGGCGTCAGGCGCTGTATATGCAGGCGTCCGCTGCGGCCCAGCGCACCTTCACCGTGTCGCCGGGCTTGAACGGCAGGCCGGTGGCCGACAGCGCGCGCACGGTCAGTTCCGTGCCACCGGCAGTGACCACCGAACAGGTCTGGCTTTCACCCAGAAACAGCAGCTCGCTGACAGTAGCACTCACCTCGTTCCAGCCCGGCGGCAGCGGGTTGGTGGCCGCATCCGCCTGGCTCAACGCCAGGGCTTTCTCTGGCCGCACCATCAGGCGCAGCGCATCACCGGTACGGTGCTCGCTGCTCAAGCGCATGGCCAGGCCCTGGCCCTCGAAACTGGCCGCGCCTTGCCCGGTGGCGGTCACATCAAGGAAGTTGGAGTTGCCCAGGAACGAGGCAACGAAGGCATTGGGCGGGTCCTGATAGAGCGACACGCCGCTGCCCAGGCCGACGATCTTGCCGTGGCTGAAGATCGCGATGCGCTGCGACAGGCGCATGGCTTCTTCCTGATCGTGGGTCACGTAGACGATGGTCAGCCCGAGGCGACGGTGCAGCTGGCGCAGCTCGTCCTGCAGGTCTTCGCGCAGTTTTTTGTCCAGTGCGCCCAGCGGTTCGTCCATCAGCAGGATGCGTGGCTCGTACACCAGCGCCCGGGCAATAGCGACGCGTTGTTGCTGGCCGCCGGACAGTTGCGCCGGGCGGCGGTTGGCGAAGGCCTCCAGCTGCACCAGGCGCAGCATGGCGTCGACCTTGCGTTCGCGCTCGGCCGCGTCGAGTTTGCGGATGGCCAGCGGGAAGGCGATGTTGTCGCGCACCGACAGGTGCGGGAACAGCGAGTAGCGCTGGAACACCATGCCAATGCCGCGCTTGTGCGGCGGTACGTTGACCAGGTCCTTGCCACCGACTTCGATGGCCCCGGAGCTGGGCGTTTCGAAGCCGGCGAGCATCGACAGCGTGGTGCTTTTGCCCGAGCCGCTGGAGCCGAGGAAGGTAAGGAACTCGCCCTCCTGGATGTCCAGCGACAGGTTGTCCACGGCCACGAAGTTGCCGTAATGCTTGTTAAGGTTGCGCAGGCTCACCAGGGGCTGGCGCGAAGAGTCTTGGAAGATGGCGTTCATGGCAGTTCCTGAAGTCGAGCTTCGGAGCGCCGGCGCAGGCCGGCAGCAATCAGCATCACCAGCACCGACAGGCCGATCAGCAGCGTCGAGGCGACGGCGATCACCGGGGTCAGGTCCTGGCGCAAGGTGGTCCACATTTTACCGGCAAGGTCTGCAGGCTGGGGCTGGCCATCATCACGCTCAGCACCACTTCATCCCAGGAGATCAGAAAGGCGAACAGCGCACCGGCCACCATGCCTGGGCGAATGGCCGGGAAGGTCACTTTCGCCACCGCCTGCCAGCGTGAGCAGCCGCAGATCACTGCGGCATCCTCGATGGAGCGGTCGAACAGCTTGAGCGAGTTGATGATCGAGATCACCGTGAAGGGCAGGGCGACGATCACGTGGCTCACCACGAAAGCGAACAACGTGCCGGTCAGCCCCAGCTTGAGAAACAGCGCATACACCGCCACGGCGATGATCACCAGCGGCACGATCATCGGCAGGGTGAACAGCCCGTAGAGCAGGTCACGCCCCGGGAACTGGCCGCGCACCAGGGCAAAAGCGGTGGGCAGGCCCAGGGCCACGGCCAACACGGTGGTCAGCACCGCCACCTTCAGGCTGGAGAGTGCCGCGTCCATCCAGTCGGGGTTGGCGAAAAACTGCCCGTACCATTTGAGCGTCCAGCCCGGTGGCGGGAACACCAGCCACTGGGAGGAGCCGAACGACAGCAGCACGATGAACACGATCGGCAGCAGCAGGAACAGCGCGATGATCGCCGTAGTGCCGTACAAACCCAGGCGCAGCTTCCGGCCCAGGGCATTGGGGGTCAACAGCATGGGTCACCTCCCGTGGCTGGAGCCGACCGGGGATTCCGGTTGCAGCTTCAGGTAGCAGTAGAACAGCACCAGGGTAATCAGGATCAACAAGGCCGCGGCGGCACTCGCCAGGCCCCAATCGAGGAACGATTGCACCTGCTGCACGATGAATTCCGGCAACATCATGTTTTGCGCACCGCCCAGCAACGCAGGCGTGATGTAGTAACCCAAGGCCATCACGAACACCATCAGCGCCCCGGAGAACAGCCCCGGCCGGCACAGCGGAATGAACACCCGCCAGAAGTTGGTCCAGGGGCTGGCGCCACAGACGGCACCGGCTTGCAGCACCATCGGGTCGATGGCCTGCATGGTCGCCTGCAGCGGCAGCACGATGAAGGGGATCATGATGTAGGTCATGCCGATGGTGACGCCGGTGAGGTTATGCACCAGTTCCAGCGGCTGGCTGATGATGCCCAGCGCCATCAGCGCCTTGTTCACCACGCCCGAGGCTTGCAGCAGCACCAGCCACGCATAGCTGCGGGCAAGCAGGCTGGTCCACATCGACAGCAGCACGATATTGAGCAGCCAGCGGCCCCAGCCACGCGGCACCAGGGTGATCGCCCAGGCCAATGGAAAGCCCAGCAACACACTGAACACCGTCACCAGCGCAGCTACCGAGAAGGTGTTGAACAGCACACGGGCGTAGGCCGAGTTGGCGAACAGCTCGGCGTAGTTGTGCAGCCCCGGGGTGGGTTCGAGCACCCCGCGCAGCAGCAGCCCGATCAGCGGGGCGAAGAAGAACAGGCCAAGAAACAGCAGCGCCGGCACCAGAATGCGGGCACCGCGCCACGGGCTGCGGGCATGGCTCTGCCCAAGGGCGGCGCCAGAGGCGCCCCCCGAGGTCAGTGCGTGAGCGCGCGATTGCACTTTCACTTCACCAGCCATTCGTTCCACCGTGCCGCGATCGCAGGGCCGTTCTTGGCCCAGTACGCGTAGTCCAGAGTGATCTGCTCGTCTTTGTAGGCAGAAGGCTGGCTCTTGGCCAGGGTCGAATCCAGGCGCGCGGTGCTGTCGACGTTGACCGGTGCATACGCCGTGGCGTTGGCAAAGTCAGCCTGGCCCTTGGCACCGCTGGCGGTCGCCAGGAACTTCATCGCGGCGTCCTTGTTCTTGGCACCTTTGGGCACCACAAGGAAGTCGGCCATGATCAGGTTCTGCTTCCAGCTCACGCCGACCGGGGCGCCGTCCTGCTGCAGGGCGAACAGGCGGCCGTTCCAGAACTGGCCGAGGCTCGCCTCACCCGAGGCCAGCAGTTGCTGGGATTGGGCGCCACCGCCCCACCAGACGATGTCCTTCTTGATGGTGTCGAGCTTTTTGAAGGCGCGGTCCAGGTCGAGCGGGTAGAGCTTGTCCTTCGGCACGCCATCGGCAAGCAGGGCCAGTTCGAGCACGCCGGGGCTCGCCCATTTGTACAGCGCGCGCTTTCCGGGGTATTTGGCGGTGTCGAACAGCGCGCTCCAGTCCTCGGGCTTGTTGGCGCCGAGCTTGGATTCGTTGTAGCCCAATACGAAGGAGAAGTAGAAAGAACCGACGGCATGGTCGGAAACGAAGCGGGGGTCGATCTTGCTGCGATCGATGGTGTTGAAGTCGAGCGGCTCGAGCAGGCCTTCACTGGCAGCGCGCAGGGCAAAGTCGGCTTCTACGTCGACCACATCCCATTGCACGTTGCCACTTTCGACCATGGCCTTGAGCTTGCCGTAGTCGGTCGGGCCGTCCTGGACCACCTTGATGCCGGTGGCTTTGGTGAATGGCGTCGCCCAGGCGTCTTTTTGCGCATCCTGGGTGGTACCGCCCCAACTTACGAAATTCAGGGACTGGTCGGCCGCTTGCGCCGCGCCCATGCCCATCGCCAGCACGCCGGCGGCCAGGGCCGACATCGCCCACTTGTTGAACACCATGTTGTACGCCCTCGCTTTGTTGTGTTTATGCGGGCTTCGCGCCCGCGTTCTTTCGGGAGCAGTTGGTCCAGGGGACTCAAGAATCGACCTGATCGGGCGCCATTGTTGGTGCGTTTCTGGCAGCGCCCTGATCGCCTACAGTCTGGAATGTCATATTATGGTATTCCAAACTTTGTGCAAGCCCTCAGCCGGTGAAAGGGATGTTCTCCACCACCTCCAGATCGTAGCCGGCAAGGCCGGTGTACTTGATCGGAGGGCCGAGGTGCCGCAGTTTGCCCACGCCCAGGTCTTGCAGGATCTGCGCGCCGGTGCCCACTTCCGAATAGCTGCGAGTGGCGCCTGGGGTAAAGCGCTTGGGGGGCTGGGTGAGCTGCGGCACGCGCTCGAGCAATGCCTGAGAGGATTCGTGGTTGGCCAGCACCACGACGACACCATGGCCCTCGGCGGCCACTTTTTCGAGCGCCGCCCACAGCGTCCAGTTGGCGGGGCCGGTGTATTCAGCGCCGACCAGATCGCGTAATGGGTCGATCACGTGTACCCGAACCAGGGTAGGTTGGTCGTGGCGAAGCTGGCCCATCACCATGGCCATGTGTACGCCGCCGGTGAGGCGGTCCTCGTAGCTGATCAAGCGAAACTCGCCGTGCACGGTGGGCAGGTCACGCTCACCGATCCGCGCGACGGTGTGTTCGTTGGCCAGGCGGTACTGGATGAGGTCGGCGATGCTGCCGATGCGCAGCCCGTGCTGGCGGGCGAAGGCTTCCAGCTCCGGGCGCCTTGCCATGCTGCCGTCTTCGTTCATTACCTCGACGATGACCGACGCAGGCGTGAGGCCGGCAAGGCGCGCCAGGTCGCAGCCCGCTTCGGTATGGCCGGCGCGAGTGAGCACACCGCCTTCGCGGGCGCGCACCGGGAAGATATGGCCGGGTTGCACGATGTCATCGGCACACGCGTTCGGCGCCACGGCAGCCGCCACAGTGCGGGCTCTGTCAGCGGCGGAAATGCCGGTGGTCACACCGGTGGCGGCCTCGATCGAAACGGTAAAGGCGGTGGAGAAGCCACTGCCATTGGTGGGGACCATCTGCTCCAGGCCCAGCCGAATGCAGTGCTCGTCGGTGAGGGTGAGGCAGATCAGCCCGCGCGCCTCTCGGGCCATGAAGTTGATAGCGGCTGCGTCGCAATGGTCGGCGGCCAGCAGCAGGTCACCTTCGTTTTCGCGATCTTCGTCGTCGACCATCAAGACCATCTTGCCTTGGCGAAAGTCTTCGATGATTGCGTCTATGGAGTCGAATGGCATGGCGTATTCTCACGGTGTGCGGCAGTTGAAAACCGTGGTATACCATAATACGTAAAGCTCGACAGCATGGAGAACAAACACATGAAAGGCTATTGGATCGCGCAGGTCGAAGTGAGTGACCCAACGCAATACAGCGAATACACAAGCCGCGCACCGGCGGCGTTCAAGAAGTACGGTGGGCGTTTCCTGGCCCGCGGCGGGCGAAGCGAAGCCTTGGAAAGCGGCCCGGCGGCGTCGCGCAATGTAGTGATCGAGTTCGACTCTTACGAGCAAGCGATCGCGTGCTATCGCTCGGCTGAGTATCAGGAGGCGATGGCCCACCGGCAGGGTGCGGGGTCGGCGAAAATCACCATCGTCGAAGGGGTGGAGTGATTACCCCAGGCGAATATTCAGGCTTTGCGCCTGGCCTTGCTCTGCAGCGCGTGCCAATTGCCGGCGGGCGGTCACATTCAAAGGGTTGAGCCAGCTCACCACCGTGTGGCTCTTGCCCAGCCGTAGCACGTCGCACACCAGTGCCTGGGACGACTGGCCGGCCCTGGGTTGCAGCAACAGGATGCGTTCACGGTTCAGGCCCGCATCGCGCAACCAGGCGTGGGTGAGTGCCGCAGGTGGCGCGACCAGCGTGAGCCAGCGGCTTTCGCCAGCCTGGCTGAGGGCGCTCAGAATTGGGGCCATCAGGCTCATGCAGCTTCCCGCGGACCCTTTCAACGCCAGTTCGCTGAAGACGTCTTCCATGGTGTGCTCAGGCTCCGTGGGTTCGAACAGCGGCTTGGCCGCTGGCGCCATGAACGCTTCGAACAAGGGCAGTTGGCCCTGCCCGGTTACCGCGGGAATACACTGCTGCATATGCTGCCTCCGGTTAGCGGCGGATAACGCCGACACTCAGCCCCTCGATCACCACGTCCTGCTCTCGAAGATCGACTTCGATAGGGGCGAACTCGGGGTTTTCTGCCAGCAGGCGAACCTTGTGGCCGCTGCGCTGGAAACGTTTGACGGTGACTTCCTCACCAATGCGCGCCACCACGATCTGGCCATTGCGCGCTTCGCGGCAGGTGTGTACCGCAAGCAGGTCGCCATCGAAAATGCCGACGTCCTTCATGCTCATGCCGTGCACGCGTAACAGGTAATCGGCACGCGGATGGAAGAATGAAGGGTTGATGTTGCAGGACTCTTCGATGTGCTGTTGGGCGAGAATGGGAGCGCCGGCGGCGACACGGCCGATGATGGGCAGGGTGTCCTCGTTGCGCGCTTCGCTCGCGCCCGGGATACGGATGCCACGGCTGGCGCCGGGGGTCATCTCGATCGCGCCTTTGCGTGCCAGTGCCTTGAGGTGTTCTTCTGCGGCATTGGGCGACTTGAAACCCAGTTGCTGGGCGATTTCGGCGCGGGTCGGCGGGAAACCGTTCTCGTCGATGCAGCGCCGGATGAAGGCCAGGATCTCCGCCTGGCGGGGCGTCAGTTTCAGCATGGCAATGGGCTCTGGCTTTTTATACAGTGACTGGAAGTATATACAGTAGAACGGTGTTGGCAACTCTTCTTTTCGCCCCGCCTTGCTTGAAATGCCTGCTCGTACAGCTGGAAAATATTCCGTTACCTTGACAAGCCCGCCTGCTGAAACGTAAGTTTCAAACACCTGTTTGCCCCGCCGGAGACCCCATGGCCCAATCGGAGACCGTAGAACGCATCCTCGATGCCGCTGAACAGCTGTTCGCCGAGAAAGGCTTCGCGGAAACGTCGTTGCGGGTCATCACCGCCAAGGCTGGGGTGAACCTTGCTGCGGTGAACTATCACTTCGGGTCCAAGAAGGCTCTAATTCAGGCGGTGTTCTCACGCTTTCTCGGGCCGTTCTGCGCAAGCCTGGAGCGCGAACTGGAGCGCCGTGCCGCCGAGCCGGAGCCTGCCGCCTCCTTGGAGGAACTGCTGGAGATGCTGGTGGACCAGGCGATGGCGGTGGAGCCACGCAGCCATGATGACCTGTCGATCTTCATGCGTTTGCTGGGCCTTGCCTTCAGTGAGAGCCAGGGCCACCTGCGGCGTTACCTCGAAGACATGTACGGCAAGGTGTTCCGCCGCTACATGTTGCTGGTACACCAGGCCGCGCCCAACGTCGCGCCGCTGGAGCTGTTCTGGCGCGTTCATTTCATGCTTGGTGCCGCGGCCTTCAGCATGTCGGGCATCAAGGCCCTGCGGGCGATTTCCGAGAACGACTTCGGTATGGACACCTCCATCGAGCAGGTGATGCGCCTGATGGTGCCGTTCCTGGCAGCAGGCATGCGCGCCGAAAGCCAGGTCACCGACCCGCGCATGCTCAGTGCCCAGTTGCGCCCTCGCAGCAAGCCGCCCACTGCCGCCAAGGCCTGAGCCAAGCCGGCTTCGATCGGGTACAGTAGCGGCTTTTGAGCCACTGCAAGGACGTCACATGCCCTCCAGCCTCCACGGCGCCCTGATGGTCGACATCGCGGGCACCTGGCTGACCGCCGAAGACCGCCACCTGCTGCGCCAGCCCGAAGTGGCCGGCCTCATTCTATTTGCCCGCAACATCGACCATCCGCGCCAGGTGCGCGACCTCTGCCAGGCCATCCGTGCCATCCGCCCCGACCTCATCCTGGCGGTCGACCAGGAAGGCGGCCGTGTGCAACGCCTGCGCCAGGGCTTCGTCAAGCTGCCGGCCATGCGCGCCATCGCCAGTTGCCCTGGCGCCGAGGCGCTGGCCGAGCATTGCGGCTGGCTGATGGCTACCGAAGTGCTGGGCGTCGGGCTCGACCTCTCGTTCGCCCCGGTGCTTGACCTCGACTACCAGCGCAGCGCCGTCATCGGCCGGCGTGCCTTCGAAAGCGACCCCGAGCGCGCTACCGAACTGGCTGGGGCCTTCATTCGCGGCATGAACCAGGCCGGCATGGCTGCCTGCGGCAAGCACTTCCCTGGCCACGGCTGGGCGGAGGCCGATTCCCACGTGGCCATCCCGGTGGATGAGCGCGACCTCGACACCTTGCGCCAACAGGATCTGGTCCCGTTCACGCGGCTGGCCGGCCAACTGGCGGCAGTGATGCCCGCGCACGTCATCTACCCGAAGGTCGATGCAGGCCCGGCGGGCTTTTCCCGGCGCTGGTTGCAGGAGATCCTGCGCGGCGAGCTGGGCTTTGACGGCGTGATCTTCAGCGACGACCTCTCGATGGCCGGCGCGCACGTGGTGGGCGATGCCGCAGCGCGGGTCGAAGCGGCCTTCAGCGCCGGCTGCGACATGGGCCTGGTGTGCAACGACCGCGCTGCCGCCGAGCTTGCTCTGAGCGCCGCGCAGCGGCTGAAGGTGACCCCCGCAGCGCGTATCGCACGCATGGCCGGGCAGGGCACCGCCGGGCTGGATTATCGCCAGCAACCTCGCTGGCTCGAAGCGCTGGGCGCACTACGCGCCGCGCACCTGATCGACTGACACGGAGCCTGGCCATGACGGTCTACGCAATCATCGGCGGTACCGGCCTCACTCAACTCGAAGGCCTGCACATCGAACGCACCCTGGCGCTGGACACCCCCTGGGGCGCTCCGTCTTCGGACGTGACGCTGGGCCATTACGCCGGGCGCGAGGTGATGTTCCTCGCCCGCCATGGCCACCCGCACCGCGTCCCGCCGCACAAGGTCAATTACCGGGCCAACCTGTGGGCGCTCGAGCAGGCCGGGGCCGAAGCCGTGTTGGCAGTCAACGCCGTTGGCGGTATTCACCCCGCCATGGTTACCGGGCACTTCTGCGTGCCGCACCAGTTGATCGACTACACCAGCGGCCGCGAGCACACCTACTTCGCCGACGACCTGGAGCAGGTCACGCACATCGACTTCAGCTACCCCTACCACGAGCCTCTACGCCAGCAACTGGTGGCGGCGCTCAAGGCCGAGGGCCTGGCGTTCAGTGATTTCGGCACTTACGGCTGCACCCAGGGGCCACGGCTGGAGACGGCCGGCGAAATCGCGCGGATGGAGCGCGACGGTTGCGACATCGTCGGGATGACCGGCATGCCGGAAGCGGCGCTGGCCCGCGAACTGGGCCTGAGTTACGCAAGCCTGGCGCTGGTGGTGAACCCTGCCGCAGGCAAGGCCCAGGCGGTCATCACCATGGAAGAGATCGAGCAGGCGCTGCGCGATGGTATTGGCCAGGTGAGGGCAGTACTGGCGCGGGTATTGGCTTAAGCCCTGGCGCCATCGAGAAAAACAGCTCCACCGTGCGCGCCGAACCCGCCGGCGCCGCACGCCCGACCCGCTCGGAGTCGATCATCCCGCACAGCAGCGAGGCGAAGAGGTCTGCCAGCACCGGGGCGGGCACGTCGATACGAAACAGCCCGCGCTGCTGGCCGTGCAGAAAGAACGCATCCAACCCGTCCACGTAAGCCTTCCAAGGGCTATAGCGGTCGGCCCAGCGCAGTGCGTCGGGTGTGTACTGAAAGATCAGGAACAGCATCAGCTCACGCTCGGCGAGATGGCGCTCGATCAGCGTGCGCAGCGCCTCGGCGGGGTTTGCCGTCTTCATGTCGACACTTTCGAGCAGGGCCAGCATCACCTGCGAGGTGTGGGTCATGAGCTGATCGACCAATTGCTCACGGGTACCGCAGAGCCGGTGCAGCGTCGCCTTGCTCACACCCACGCTGTCGGCCAGGTTCTTCAGGCTTGCCCGCGGCTGGTCGACGATGGCCACAGCCAAAGCCTTGAACAGGGAATCATCGAGGAGGACGCGACGCATTGAATCGAACCTGCGGCTGCACGTTATGAAGAGGGTGGCCATTGTGCCGAAAACCAGCTGTGACAGAAAGTTAAAAAGTTACTAAAGGTTCCACTGAGACGATATTGTCTCAATGCCTTTTTTGCCTATCATCGCCGTTTCTTGTTGCCTGCCTCGAAGGAACGTCCCATGCCGCGCCTGCGCTTCACTGTCCTAGCCCTTGGCCTGTTGGCCTTGGCGGGGTGTCGAAAAGCCTTCCACTCCCGAACACCCTGCCGCTGAAGCCAAGCCGGTTCAGGTAATAACGACCGTGGCCGAGCCGCTGGAGCTGTTTGCCGAGCTGCCCGGCCGTATCGAGCCGGTACGGGTGGCAGAGGTGCGCGCGCGAGTTGCCGGTGTGGTACTGCACCAGCAGTTCAAGGAAGGCGCCGACGTCAAAGCGGGCGATTTGCTGTTCCAGATCGACCCCGCACCCCTGCGTGCAGCACTGGCACAGGCTCAAGGGGCGTTGGCCCGCGCCCAGGCGCAGGTGGTGGAAGGCCGCGCCAGGCTGGGCCGCTATCAGGCGCTGGCAGAGGTAGAGGCCATCAGCCGCCAGGATGTGGACAGCGCCCGCGCCACTTTGGCCAGTGGCCAGGCCGATGTGCAAAGCGCCCAGGCGCAGGTACAAACTGCACAGTTGAACCTGGGGTATGCCTCGGTCCGCGCCCCGATTGCAGGGCGCATCGGCCGTGCGTTGGTCACAGAAGGTGCGCTGGTGGGGCAGGGCGAGTCGACCCTGCTGGCACGTATTCAGCAACTGGACCCGATCTACGCCGACTTCAGCCAGCCGGCCGCCGATGCGCTGCGCCTGCGCCAGGGCCTTGAAGACGGCAGCCTCGGCAGCGCAGCGGGCCAACCCTTGAGCCTGCAGGTCGATGGCATGGCCCGCCGCACCGAGGGCACCTTGCTGTTCACCGATGTAAGCGTGGACCGCCAGACCGGCCAGCTCGCCTTGCGCGGGCGTTTCGCCAACCCCGACAAGTGGCTGCTGCCAGGGATGTACGTGCGCGTGCGTGCGCCCCAGGGCCTGGAGCCGGCAGCGGTGCTGGTGCCGCAGCGGGCCGTGCAGCGTGACCAGGCCGGCCAGGCAAAGGTGCTGCTGTTGGTCAGCGGCAAGGTCGAGGCTCGCCCAGTCAGCACCGGGGTGATGCGTGATGGCCGCTGGCAGGTCACCCAGGGCCTGGCGCCCGGCGAGCAGGTGATCGTGGGCGGCCCCGCCGGGCTCAACCCGGGTGATGCTGCGCAGGTTGCCGAGCCGGCCGCTGCGCCCTCGGCTGCAAAAGCCACAGCACGATAAGGGGCCGTACCATGTCGCGTTTTTCATCGAACGGCCCAACCTTGCCTGGGTCGTGGCGCTGTTCATCTGCCTCGGTGGGCTGCTGGCGATGCGGCTGCTGCCGGTGTCGCAGTATCCCAACGTGGCGCCGCCACAGATCACCATCACCGCCAGCTACCCCGGTGCCTCGGCGCAGGTGCTGGCCGACACCGTGACCAGCGTGATCGAGGACGAGCTCAACGGCGCCGAGGGGCTGCTGTATTTCGAGTCCACCAGCAACGCCAACGGCATTGTCGAGATCGTGGTCACCTTCAAGCCTGGCATCAGCCCCGAGTTTGCCCAGGTAGATGTACAGAACCGCCTGAAAAAGGCCGAGTCGCGCCTGCCGCAGCCGGTGCTTACCCAAGGCCTGGACGTGCAGCAGACCAGCGCGGGCTTTCTGCTGATCTACGCCCTGAGCTACAAGGCAGGTGCCACGCGTGATGACCCGGTGGCGCTGGCCGATTACGCCGCGCGTAACGTCAACAACGAAATCCGCCGCCTGCCCGGTGTGGGCAAGCTGCAGTTCTTTGCCGCCGAGGCGGCCATGCGCGTGTGGGTTGATCCCCAGGCGCTGATTGGCTACGGGCTTTCGATCAGTGACGTGAGTGCTGCCATCGCTGCGCAGAACATCCAGGTACCGGCCGGGTCGTTCGGCGCCGCACCGGCGGCCAGCACTCAGGAACTGACCGCGACCCTCGCAGTGCAAGGCACCCTCGATACCCCCGAAGCCTTCGGCGAGATCCTGTTGCGGGCCAACCCTGACGGGTCGGTGGTGCGCCTGCGTGATGTGGCGCATATCGCACTGGGCAGCCAGGACTACAACTTCGCTACCCGCCTGGATGGCAAACCGGCCGTGGGTGCTGCGGTGCAGCTGGCGCCGGACGCCAACGCCCTTGCCACGGCCGAAGCGATCCGCCAGCGCCTGGGCGAACTGTCGGTGAATTTCCCCAGCGACATCGAGTGGTCGGTGCCCTATGACACCTCGCTGTTCGTCGATGTCGCCATCGGCAAGGTGTTGCAAACCCTGGTCGAGGCCATGGCGCTGGTGTTCCTGGTGATGCTGCTGTTCCTGCAGAACATTCGCTATACGCTGATCCCCAGCATCGTGGTGCCGGTGTGCCTGCTCGGCACACTGGGGGTGATGTATGCGCTGGGCTTCTCGGTGAACATGCTGACGATGTTCGGCATGGTGCTGGCTATCGGCATCCTGGTGGATGACGCCATTGTGGTGGTGGAGAACGTCGAGCGGCTGATGGCCGAGGAGGGGCTTACCCCGGTGCAGGCGACGATCAAGGCCATGGAACAAGTCTCCGGCGCCATCGTCGGCATCACCCTGGTGCTGGCGGCAGTTTTTCTGCCGCTTGCGTTCATGAGCGGTTCGGTCGGGGTGATCTACCGCCAGTTCTCGCTGTCGCTGGCGGTGTCGATCCTGTTCTCGGGTTTTCTGGCGCTCACTTTCACGCCGGCCCTGTGCGCCACCCTGCTCAAGCCGGTGGCAGCAGGGCATGGGCAAAAGCGCGGCTTTTTCGGGGCCTTCAACCGTGGCTTCGCCCGGCTCACCGAGCGCTACAGCCAGCTCAACCATGCACTGGTGCGCCGCACCGGGCGCCTGATGCTGATCTACGGGGGCATCCTGGTATTGCTGGGGTTCTTCTACCTGCGCCTGCCCGAGTCCTTCGTGCCCATCGAAGACCAGGGTTATCTGATCGTGGACGTGCAACTGCCGCCGAACGCGACCTTGCAACGCACCCTGGCCACCGGCGAGCAGCTTGAGCAGTTCCTCGGCAGCCAGCCGGCAGTGAAGAGCAACTTTCTGATCCTGGGCTTCAGCTTCTCGGGCATGGGTGAAAACGCCGCGCTGGCTTTCCCAACGCTGACCGATTGGTCCAGGCGCGGTGCCGATGCATCGGCCCAGTCGCTCAGTGAGGCGGTCAACAAGCGTTTCGCCACCCATGGCGACGGCACGCTGATGGCGGTGACGCCGCCGCCCATCGATGGCCTCGGCAACTCCGGCGGTTTCGCGCTGCGTTTGCAGGATCGCGCAGGCTTGGGCCGCACGGCGTTGCTGGCCGCCAGGGATCAGGTGCTCGGTGCGATCGCCGGCAACCCGGCGTTTCTCTACGCGATGATGGAAGGCCTGGCCGATGCGCCCCAGTTGCGCCTGGTCATCGACCGTGACAAGGCCCGCACCCTGGGCGTGAGCTTCGACACCCTCAGCCGCGCGTTGTCCACGGCGTTCGGTTCGGCGGTGATCAACGACTTCACCAATGCCGGGCGCCAGCAAAGGGTGGTGGTGCAAGCCGCGCAAGCGGCGCGGATGACCCCGAAAGCGTGATGGGGCTGTACGTGCCCAACGCGCAGGGCGAGCTGGTGCCATTGCGCGCGTTCGTCGACACTCATTGGGAAAGCGGCCCGGTGCAGGTTGCACGCTACAACGGCTACCCGAGCATCCGCATCACCGGCGACGCTGCGCCTGGGGTGAGCACCGGTGCGGCCATGGCAGAGGTTGAAAAAATCCTCGCTCAGCTGCCGGCCGGCATCGGTTACGAATGGACCGGACTCTCCTATCAGGAGCGCATCGCCAGCGGCCAGGCGTCGCAACTCTTTGTGCTGGCCATTGTGGTGGTGTTCCTGCTGCTGGTGGCGCTTTACGAGAGCTGGGCAGTGCCGCTTTCGGTGATGCTGATCGTGCCGGTCGGTGCGCTTGGGGCAGTGCTTGCGGTAACGGTGGCGGGCTTGCCGAACGATGTGTACTTCAAGGTGGGCTTGATCACCATCATCGGGCTGGCGGCCGAGAACGCGATTCTGATCGTCGAGTTCGCCAAGGCCTTGGTCGCCGAGGGCCACAGCCTGCGCGAGGCAGCGGTGATGGCGGCGCGCTTGCGCTTCAGGCCGATCGTGATGACCTCCATGGCGTTCATGTTGGGTGTGATGCCGCTGGTGCTGGCCAACGGCGCAGGTGCGGCCAGCCAGCGGGCCATCGGGACCGGGGTGATCGGCGGCATGCTCAGTGCCACGCTGCTGGGGGTGGTGCTGGTGCCGGTGTTCTTCGTGGCGGTGCTGGGGTTCGCGCGGCGCCGGAAGTAGATTCTGTTCTGCGCCCGCCCGATTCTCCGGGTGGGTGCAGCACGTTCAGACCGCCCGTCTCGAATGTGTAATGGTATTGCAAGGCTACTAGCACAACTGGCCCGGAGCCACTACGCTCTTGGGATCCATCTGCCAAGGAGGCGCGCAAATGCCTGACCACCCCACGTCCACGCCGCTGACCCTCGATTTGCCCAGGCACTCACTCGCTGAGCGAACTGCTCGACAGTCTCAAAACCGCCTTGCGCGAAGACAGCTATCCGGTTGCCACCCCACGCATGTGTGAGTTGGCCCGGGAGGTGGTGAGCATCCGCCACGCCGACTCCTTCGGCTCGCACCTGCATCAGGCGCTGGCCCACCCCGACGAGCCGGTACACCCTCTGTGCATGCTGGCACTGTACGAAGATCTGTTGCCCAGAGTAGGCCGCGAGGTCGGCCTGCGTGCCGGCGGGCCGCCGCACCGTTGGCTGCCCAGCGACATGCCACGCACCCGGGTGCTTGCCAGGCGCTGGCAGCAGTACGCCAATGCGGTGCTCGAAGAAATGAGCCAGGCCATGCGCCGCAGTGCCCAGGCCGGCGCTTGATCGGCCGGCAGGCGATAAGCTCGCGAATTGTCACTATTTTTTGCCTGAAGGCATGTTAAGGTAGCGCCCTCTTTGGGGAGTAACCTGCCTTCACCTGTGAAGGCGCCCTGGTCAACATTCTCGGCGCACGCCGTGGTCAGGGCATCCAGCGGATTGGTGAGACCAACGACACCTGTGTGCCATTAGCCGGGCGCGCGCGGAGGTCGTTGTCCTGTGCCCGGCTGGAGCGTCTCTTGAGCCCCATTTCTCTTGTTTTCCTGGCGTTCGCCATGTCGACCGATGCCTTTGCGGCTGCGGTGGGCAAAGGCGCGACGCTTTCTCGCCCGCGTGTTTCCGAAGCACTGCGCACCGGGCTGATCTTCGGTGTGATCGAAGCGGCGACGCCACTGCTGGGCTGGCTGCTGGGGCGGGCCGCCAGCCAGTTCGTCACCGAGTGGGACCACTGGATCGCCTTCGTGCTGCTGCTGGGCCTGGGCCTGCACATGGTCTATGCAGGCATTCGCCCGGACAAGGACGAACCGGAAGAAACCGGGCAGAAGCGCCACGGCTTCTGGCTGCTGGCGGTCACCGCTTTTGCCACCAGCATCGACGCGCTGGCCGTGGGTGTGGGCCTGGCGTTCGTTGAGGTGAACATTCTGGTCGCGGCGGCGGCCATCGGCCTTGCCACGATGCTGATGGTTACCCTCGGCACGCTGTTGGGCAGGGTGATCGGTGCGGTGGCCGGCAAGCGCGCCGAGATCGCCGGTGGCGTGGTACTGATGCTGGTGGGTGCGACCATCCTCTACGAGCATTTGAGCGGTGCCGCTGCATGAAGGCGCTGTTACGACTGCTTGCCTGCGCCGTTGGCGGCTTGCTGACGCTCACATTGGGGTTCTTCGCCTGGCAGGCCTTCTGGCCGGTACAGGCAGCGCCGGGCTGGGCCTGGGAAGTGGCCCACGATGACGTGCCCAAGGCGGCTGCGTTGGTGCGCGAGCGCGATGGTGCCGTATTGATCAGCCAGGAATTGCAGGCAGGCGAGGGCAGTTTGTTGCGCATCGATGCCCAAGGTGTACGGCATCAGGTGCTGGGCGGGCTGAGCAAGCCCGATGGCTTGGCCTTGACCCCGCATGGCGTCGCCTTCAGCGAGGAAGTGGGCGGCGCGGCGGTCAGCCTGCTGGGGCCGGGTGGCGCTACGCCGCTATTTCGAGGCGATAACCTGCAGCATTTATGGAGCGAGGGCGACGACCTCTACAGCGTCGAAGACCGCAAGGGCCAGGGCCGCTTGCTGCGTTTTCGCTTCAGCACCGGCGAGCTTGAGGTATTGCGTGAAGGCCTGGCCGAGTCCGAAGCGGTGACCCGCTGCGCCGGTGGGCCTTTGCTCTACACGGAGAAGACCAAGGGCGTGGTGCGGCAATACCAGCCTGGTGGCCAGGACAGTACGTTGGTCAGTGGCCTGAGCAACCCGACCTTTCTGATGTGCGACGCCCGCGGCCTGTGGATCAGCGAAGACGACACCCATCGGGCGCGGCTGCTGCTGCGCGACCCTCAAGGGCAATTGCACACCGTGTTGAGTTTCCTCAAGGCGCCACAGGCATTGCTTGCCGATGGCCCAGACGGTTACCTGCTCGCCGAAGGCGGCCGTGACCGCGTCCTGCGCCTGCACGTCGAGTGAGCGCACGGCTTCGGTAGCCAAAGGCTTACAGCACGGCGCAGCGATCACCTCTTGGGCGGCGACGGCCAGCGCCGTAATCTACATCCATCCAACGGCGCCACGGATCAGGCGCCGACGGTCAAGGATGATCGACCATGGGCCTGGGAGGCCGACGACAGGAGTTGCATGGCTTGGACACAGAACCCGCTTCGGCGGGTTTTTTAATGCCTGTGCGGTTAAGCTTGCGCTCGGTTATCCATAACACTAACGACCGTGAGCCTGACCATGACCACTCTCCCTCTGGGCGCCAGCGTGCCCGCTCAACGTTATCACCGGTTATCGATCACTCTGCATTGGCTGACCGTGCTGCTGTTCATCGGCGTTTACGGCTGTATCGAACTCAAAGGCTATGTGCCCAAGGGCCAGCCACTGCGCGCTGCTTTGGTGGGCGGGCATGGCATTCTGGGCACGCTCATCCTGCTGCTGGTGGCCGTGCGGCTGATCGCACGGTTGCGTTACCCGGCCCCGCCTATCGAGCCGCGCCCGCCGCGCTGGCAAACGGGAGTAGCGCATGCAACGCACGGGCTGCTGTATCTGCTGATGATCGTGACGCCGATCCTCGCCTGGTTGATGCTGGCCATCGCCGGCAAGCCCTTTCCCTGGCTGGGCTTCGAGATTCCACTGCCGGTGACGGTGGACGAAGTGCTGGCCAAGCGTATCAAGGGTGTTCACGAATGGATCGGCAATGCAGGCTACTGGCTGATCGGCCTTCACGCGCTGGCGGGGCTGTTCCATCACTACGTGGTGCGCGACAACACCTTGCGCCGCATGGTGCGCGGTTGACCGAACGCGGGGCAGCCCTTAGAGTGGCGCCGGGGCGTGCGCCACGCCTGCGGTCCGCGCAAAGGGTTGCCCACGGCGTGTTTCAACGCTTCACTCACCAGCTCCTGGCTTGTGGCGGGCCCAGCCATTGAAGGAGTTGGCATGTCCACATCACCGTCTTCACGCCACCACGGCCGCCTCGAACTGCCGTTTCTGCGCAAACAGGCCAAACGCCTGCTCAAGGCGCTCAACGCAGGGCACGCACCCGACGAAGCTCGCCAGCTGGCCGAGCTTGGCCTTGCGGGGCCCGCTTACCAACTGGCCGATGCCCAATGGCTGACCGCCCGCGCGCAGGGCTTCGCCAGCTGGCCAAGGCTCAAGGCCCATGCCGATGCGCTCGACTTCGCCGCGCGCCACCCAGGCCCGCGCCAGGGCGATAGCCCACAGGTCATCCATTGGCGCTGCGGCAACGATATCGAACACTCACTGAAGGTCGCGGGCTTTACCGGGCAGTTCCGGATGCTCAGCGATCCGCTGGCGATGGGCCCGGTGCCGGCGCTTGAGCCTGCTGGATTTCAGGCGGCGCGGGCTCGGTTCATTGCTCAGGCATTCAACCTGGCGCCGGCCGATGCGGCAGCGCGCCTTGCAACAGAGTACGGAGCGCTGGCGGCCATCGGTGCCGACAGCGAGGTGGTGCTGTGGTGCGAAGCCGATGCCTACGATCAGCTGTTCCTGATCCGGCTGTTGGCAGGTTCGAGCACGCAGCCTCGCCGGCTGGAGCTGGTCGAGGCGGCCAGTGTGCCGGGCGTCGAGCGTTTTATCGGAGTGGGCCAACTGGCCCCGGACGTGCTCGCCTGGCTCTGGCCGCAGCGGCGCGCGCTTGGCGCCCCTGCACTGGCGCTGGGGCGAAAGGCCTGGGCGGCCTACTGCGCGCCAGATCCGCGCGCCTGGGCCTCGCTTGCGGCTGCGCCCACGCCGCCGTTGCCGCTGCTGGGGCCAGCACTGGCCCGCCAGCTCCAGGAGCTGCCCAGGGAATCCGATGGTTTGAGCCTCACCGAGCGCTTGAGCTTGCACCACTTGGCTGAGCGGGGGCCAATGGCCGCCGGTCAGGTGTTTGCGTGGTTGATGAAGCAGGGTGATCCCTTGCCTTGGCTGGGTGACATGATGTTCGAGGCGCTCTCGCGGCATTGGGTGCAAGGCCCTGAGCCGTTGCTGCACGAGGCACCGGGCGCCAGCTGGGCACAGCGGCAGTGGCGCCTGGCGCCATTGGCAGAGCGGGTACTGGCGGGGCAGGCGCACTGGCTGGACCACGTTCAGGCCGAACGCTGGGTTGGCGGGGTTCAGCTTTCGCCGGGCCAGCCTTGCTGGGTGGTCAGCTCGGAGGGGATGGTTCGGCTGCGCCATTGAGGCAGGTGGTGGCCAATCGCTCGGCGGGCAGGGCGGGGCTGAAGTAATGCCCCTGGGCCTCGTCGCAGCCCAGATGTGCGAGGCTGGCCATTTGCTCGGCGTCTTCTACGCCCTTGGCGGTGACACGCAGGCCCAACTCGCCGGCCAACTGAACGGTAGCGCGGACGATGGCTTGGTCCGGGCTGGCAGCCTGGACCGTTTGCATGAACTGCCGCGCCAGGGTAAGTCGATCGAACAGGCCGTCCCGCAGCCATGAGAGGCCGGCAGTGCCGCTGCCGAAGTCGTCCAGGCTCAACTGCAGGCCCAGTGCCTTGAGTGCATGCAGGGTTGGCAGCACCGCTTCGTTCAGCAACACGTGTTCGCCAATCTCCAGTATCAGCCGCGACGGTGCCAGGCCGCTGCCAGCCAGCGCGTCGACCACCGATTTGATCAAGCGATCCGGCTCGGCGAACTGCCCGGCCGAGAGGTTGACCACCAGCAATGTGCCCTCTGGCCATTGAGCGGCCTGCATGCAGCTTTGGGCCAGGGCCCAGCGCCCGAGTGGGCGGATCAGCCCGCTGTCCTCGGCAAGGTCCAGAAACGCCTCGGGCAACAGCAGCCCTCGTTGCGGGTGCTGCCAGCGCAGCAAGGCTTCGAAGCCGCACAGGCGCTGGCCGGCTAGCGCGAAGCGGGGCTGGTAATGCAGGCGCAGCTCACCCTGGCCTTGGGCGCGGCGCAGCGCCTGCTCCAGGTCCTGGCGTGCCAGCAGGCGGCCGTTCATGGTTTCGGTATAGAAGCGCCAGGTGCTGCGGCCGGCGGCCTTGGCCTGGTACAGCGCGATGTCGGCCAGGCGCAGCAACTCTTCAGCGCTGCTGGCATGCATGGGTGCCAGCGCCACGCCGATGCTGGTCCCCAGAAATACAGTGTGCTCGCCCACCTGCAGCGGTTGGCAGACCGCCTCGACCAGGCGCTGGCAAAGGGCATCGATGGCGCGTGTGTCGCTCAGGCCGGGCAGGGCGATGATGAATTCGTCGCCGCCGACCCGCGCCACGAAGTCGGGCTCACGCAACTGCCGCGGCAAGCGTTGGGCGACAGCCTGCAACACCAGGTCACCGACGCCGTGGCCGTAGGTGTCGTTGACCGGCTTGAAGCGGTCCAGGTCCAGGCTCAGCAGTGCCAAGGGGCCTGGCAGCATGGGCGCCAGGCGCTGGTGCAAATGGTGCCGGTTGGGCAGGCCAGTGAGGCTGTCGTGCAAAGACAAGTGGCGCACTTCGGCCTGAGCATGCACTTCCTCAGTGATGTCCGTGGCAGTGCCACGGTGGCCTTTGCCATCTTCGATGGCGCGTGCGGTCAGCCGGCATAGGCGGGCGTTGCCGTGCTGGTCCTGGTAATTGCACACCAATGTACCGCCCTGATTAGCCGCAAGCCAGGGCGCCAGGCGCTGGCCTTGCGGTTGCAGCAGGTGTTCCAGTGGCTGGCCAAGCCAATACTGTGGGGCTGCGCCGGTGACGTGTGTGAAGCGTTCGGACAGGTAGGTCAGGCGGCCCTGCGCGTCGGTTTCCCACAGCCAGTCCGAGGAGCCTTCGGCCATGTCGCGAAAGCGTTGTTCGCTGTGGCTCAGGTCAGCCTGGCTGGCTAGCAGGGCGTCGAATTGCGCGTCCAGCTCACGTGCCGAGGCCAGTGCGTAGCGCAGCAGCGCGCCCAGCACCAGCAGCAGGGCCAACACGCCTGCGACGAACATCGGCAGCGTCTGGGCGAGCAGCTCCTGGCCGGGCCGCGGCGCCTTCCAGTTGACCCAGAGCGTCGACCCCAGCAGCGGCATCGATTGCAGGTCCAGCAGCGGCGCCGCGCTCAAGGTGAGCTCGGGCAGGCCGTAGGTCTGGCTCATGCTGCGCAGCTTGTGGCTGTCGAGCAGGCTGACGAACAGCATCACCGAATCCGGGCCGGGCACCCGGGGTACGTCGGCGGCGCCGGTGCTGATGGTCGCGGCGGCAACCAGCGCCGGGATGCCGCCGACCGTCAGCACCCCGACCACACCGCTGTCGTCGCTGTCATGGGCACGGGCGTCGGCGAGCAGGTGCGGCAGGTCGCCCTGCAGCCAGCGCTGGGCCTGTACCTGTGCAGGTAGCCCTTCGATCACCGAGTAGACCGTCTGGTCCTGGCCGTCGGTGACCAGCACGCCGTCGTAGCCGTAGAGCTCGAAAGGCACCGAGCCTACGTTGCGTTGGTCGTCTGCCCAGTGCAGGTCCACGTTCACATGCAGGTGAAGGTAGGCCTCGCCCCATTTGGAGTAGTTGACGATGTTGCGGCTGATTTCCGTGCTGGCCTGGTGCAGGGTACGGTCGATGTACAGCGCCGAGCGCTTTTGTACATCAGTGTCCTGGCGAAGCGCACTGCTGACCAGCAGGTAGCCACCCAGCCCGATCAGCGCCAGCAGTGCCGCGATTGCTGGCAGCAGGCGCAACAGGAGTTCACGGCTGCGACGAGCCGCGCGGGCTGCGGAACGTAGTGGCATAGGCGGGGTGTCGCAATTAGTGGCGTAACGCTATCTTACGCGCCGACCACGAGCCCCGCCAGCGCCCTCGTCAGGTCGCGGGGCAGGCCATTTTTGGCTGCCAGGCGGCTTTTGGCCACAGGCTTGCCAAGCCTAGCAGCGCCATGGCTGCACCTATCCACAACGGGCCTTGCAGGCCCAGGCCGGCGTCGATCGATTCCCCACCCGCCCAACTGCCAAAGGCAAGGCCGGCGGTGATCACCGAGCTGTGCAGGGTATTGACCAGCGCGCCTGGCTCGGCAGCGCGCATCACGCGCGCCACCATTGCAGGGTTCAACGCTACGCCGGTCAGGCCCAGGCCGATGAAGCACACCAGCCCCAGTGCGGGAATGTTGACACTCAAGGCCATGCCTGCAAGCAGCAGCACCATCATGGCCAGGCCCCAGGCCTGGGCGCTGCGGGTGTGGCGGTCGGCGATGCGGCCCACCAGGGTGTTCCCGATCACGTTGGCCACGCCATACAGCGCCAGCAACGGTGCCACGTGGGTGGGGCTTACGCCCATCAACTGGATCAGGATAGGGGTGCAATAGCTGAAGGCTGCGAAGGTCGCGCCGATGATCAGGCCGCTGGTGACATAGGCGCCCCACAATGGGCGGTTGCGCAGGCTGGCCCATTCGCGGCGCAGGTCAGGAGTGGCGTCGTTGTGTTCCGCCGGCAGGCGCCAGGCGGCCAGCATCGTACACAGCAGTGCCAGGCCCACGACCAGCCAGGCACTGGCGCGCCAGCCATGGTGCTGCTCGACCCAGGTGGTCAGCGGCACGCCGGCCACAGGGCTCAGCATCAGGCCGGCAAGCACCACCGCTACCGCGCGGCCGCGTTCCTGCTGGGGTACAAGGCTCGCGCAAATGGTCATGCACAAGCCGATGCACGCGGCACTGGCTACCCCCATCACGATGCGCGCCAGCGCCAGCACCTCATAGCTTTGCGCCAACGCCGCCAGCACGCCGGCGGCAACATACAGCGCCAGCAGGCCCACCAGCGCGGTCTTGTTGCCCACCCTCAAGGCCAGCAGCGCCACGGTCATCGGCGGCCCGCCCAGGCACATGCCCAAGGCGTAATAGGCGATCAGGTTGCCCAATTGCGCCAGGCTCACCGAAAAGGCTTCGGCGAGCGCCGGCATCATGCCGGCGACCATGAATTCGGCGGTTACCAGGGAAAAGATGGTCAGGCCCAGCAGGTAGACCGTGGGAGGGAGAGGGGGGCGTTGCGGCATCGGGGGGCAGCTCTTAGGCGGGGGAAAACGGCCCACACTACGGGAGAGTTGACGGGTTGGTCAAATTTGGCCGCGGCTCGGCGGAGATCGGCCGCGGGCTTGGCGAACAAGTGGGAAATCGGGGCTCGGGAGTCGCTACTGCGCGAAGGAAGCGCTTGAATCAATGGGCAAGGTCAATGGCGTTATCATCATCGACAGGATCAACATGGCCAACCACGTGTAGAAATAATATCTGTTGTCACCTACGCGCGTGCCTCTTCGCCACAAATACACAGGCGCCAACAGTATGTTCCACCCTGAAAGAGGAAGGTAGCCTGCTTCAATCAGTCGAGCGCAATCGGCCCGATACAAGACGATATACAGGACCACGTAATACAACCAGGTAGTCCAACCGGACATCAGTTCGAGGATCGCGCCCATGACGGGAACGCATGCCATCGCCCATATACAGAAATTATCCAGCGGTCTGGCCGATGTGTTGCATTCGGTCGTCGAGTCACTGGCCAGCACGGATCTGCTGTAGGCAGTCCAGTTGGCCGCCCTTGCGCCCACCATCGTATCTGTCGAGATCACCCCGGTGATGAGGAAGTCATTCATCTGTCGGGAAGTGTACGGGCCTTTTGTCACACCGCCGTGCTGATAATACCAATCCTGTTTCAACATCTTCGCAGTTCCTGAGTGCATGTCGCATCAACCTGATGCGGGCGTGTTCAGGATACTGAGGGAGCCGATAATTGCTTTAAGGCCAACTCGTAAAAAGACCGTGATGGTTTTTGTTTCATACAAGTCCTGGGTGCCAATGGCCGTGTCGAATAGCCTGAGTTCGCTGTTTCGGAACTTCAGTGCTCATCGACGCCCGCCCTGTACCTTCAGGGCGAGCACTGCATCGAGCCACTTAAAAACTGAACCTGGCCACCACCCCATTCAAATTCACCGCCAACCGCGACAACTCCGCGCTGGCTTCCGCCGTTTGAGTTGCCGCCGAGGCACTATGCCCGGCCAGGTCCTTGATGCTCACCAGGTTGTGGTCTACCGAGCGGGCCACTTGTGCCTGTTGCTCGGAAGCCGAGGCGATCACCAGGTTCTTTTCGCTGATCTCGCCAATGGCGTCGGTAATGCGGTGAATGGCTTCGCCAGCTTCCTGAGCCACACGCAGGGTTTGCCCGGCTTCGCTGCTGCTTACCGCCATGGCCTGAACGGCCTGCTGGGAACCCAGCTTGATGCCGGCGATCATTTTTTCGATGTCCTGGGTCGAGCTCTGAGTGCGGTGTGCCAGAGCGCGGACCTCATCGGCGACCACCGCAAAGCCGCGGCCTTGCTCGCCGGCGCGGGCGGCTTCGATGGCGGCGTTCAGTGCCAGCAGGTTGGTCTGCTCGGCGATGGCGCGGATCACTTCCAGCACCTGGCTGATGCTCTGAGTCTGGTTGGCCAGTTGGCTGACCTGGTCGCTGGTGCTGGCCACCGAGTCGGACAGCCGCGCGATGGAGGAAAGGGTCTGCACTACGCGCTCGCGGCCTTGGGCGGCGGACTGTTGCGAAGCCTGGGTGGCCTGGGCGGCGAAGGTGGCGCTGCGGGCCACTTCCTCGACGGCGGCGGTCATCTGGTTCACCGCCGTGGCAGCGAGCTCGGTTTCCTGGCCCTGGCGAGAGATGCCCTGGCGCGCCTGCTGGGTGATCTGCGCCAGCTCTTCAGCGGCGGCTGCCAGTTGCACGGCGGAGTCGGTGATCAATTGCAAGGTGGAGCGCAGGTTGCTCTGCATCGCTTCGGTGGCGCTTTGCAGTTCGGTGATTTCATCTGCGCCGTTCACTTCCACCACGCTGCCGAGCCGGCCCTGTGCGATTTCGCGGGTCACGCCCATCAGTTTCTGCACCGGCAGCACCACGCTGCGGGTGAAGAGCAGGGCGACCAGCAGAGTGAGCACGATGGCCAGGGCAATGATCGAGCCGGTAATCACCAGGCCATGCTGGTACTGCGCCTGCGCGCTGGTGTAGGCCGCCTCGGCGCCGGTGTTGTTCAACGCAACAAGAGCGTCGACGTCGGTTTGCGCGGCATTGGCCAGTGGCACGGTGGTGGTATTGACGTAGGCCACCAGCTGATCAGCCGGCACGCTCGAGGTCAGGATCGGCTTGAGCGCATCAAGGTAGCCGGTGGTGCTGCGCTTGAGGTTTTCGTACAGCTGGCCTTCCTGGGTGCTGGAAACGTCTGCCTCGTAGTCGGCCAGGCTCTTTTTCAGGGCATCACGGCGGGCTTCCAGGGTGTTACGCAGATTCGCCTTGTCGTCCTCGGTCACATAGTGCAACAGCGCCAGCCGCAACCGCAGCGTGTCGGCCTCGATCACATCGGCCTGGCGTACGCTGGGCATCCAATCGGTGCCCAGTGCCTTGGCGGCCTGGTTGATGTCGCTCATCTTCGACAACGCGATCACGCTGAGCAGGATCAGCAACAGGCAGATCAGGCCGAAGCTCAAAGCGGCGCGTGTTTTGAGGCGAAGGTTACGTAGCATGGCAATGCTCCTTGGCATGGGTAGGGGGACCCGACTCCATGTCAAGTTGCCATCATTAATGGCTCAGGAATGCCTGGCTGGCAACTTGCCAGTGCTACCGTTCATCAGCTGATCGGTGGCGCTGCGTTAATTGTCATAACGGCCGATAAAACACCACTCATGCGCCTACCGCTGCGGCCAATATCGAAGCGGCGAACAGCATCAGCACTGTGCCTGCCGCACGCCTGCTCCAGCGAGCAGCACCCGGGGCTTGCAGGCGCCGGGCAAAGAACGGGGCCAGGCATGCATACAGCGCGGACACCAACAGCTTCACTGCAACGAACAACGCCACCAGTGTGATCATCGTTGGCGCCTCACGACCGCCTGACGGCAGGAACTGCGGCAGCAGGGCTGCGAAAAACACGATCGCCTTCGGATTGCTCAACCCCACCATGAATGCCCTCCACCACAGGCCCGATGTGCCCGCTGAAGGGCGCGTGATTGGCTGGAGTGGCGCGGCTGCTCGCAGGTATTTCAAGCCCAGCAAGGCCAGGTAAGCCGCCCCCGACAGTTGCAGACCGATGAATACCTGAGGGTGCGCGTGCAGCAAGGCAGCCAGCCCAAGCAGCGCGGCCAGTGCCATCAACGCCACCGCCAACGCATCCGCGCTGCCGATCAGCCAGGCACGCCACGGGCCATGCCTGACAGAATTGTCGATCAGGTTGAGGGTAGAGGGGCCGGGCGTTGCCGTCTGGAAGGCAGCAACCAGGCAGAAGGTGAGGTAGTAGGTCAGTGGCATGGCGCAGCTCTCTAAAAGGACTGCCCAAGCGTGACGTTAAAGTGGCCTAATATTGAGCGCCATATAAACGAAAGATGACTGGACCATTATGGCCAAGGGCCGAACCGCGACCTCATTCGACTTGCCTCGCCCCGTATCACTGCCCGGGCAGACCCGCCAGGAAACGGCCTACCGCGCGCTGCGCGACGCGATCCTGGACGGCCTGCTGGCACCGGGCAGCGCAGTGCCCTCGAGCCGCAGCCTTGGCGCGCGCTGGGAAATGGCCCGGGGCACGCTGGAAGCTGTGCTCGACCGCTTGCGGGTAGAAGGCTACATAGAGCGCCGTACAGGGGCCGGCAGCCGCGTTCAGGCAGCCTTGCCGGAGCATTACTCAACGCCCGCCGTCAGCACCAGAGCGCCGCGGCGCCAGCCCGGGCCGGGCGCCTTGCCGGCCTTGGCGCCTGGCCATGCTCAAGTGGGAGTCCCTTTCGTGGCGCGGCTTGCCAACCCGGCATTGTTCGATCGCCAGGAGTGGGCCAGTTGCCTGCAACGTGCCTTGCGCCAGCAGCCGCTGGAGAGCTGGAGCCGGGCGGAGCCCGCAGGTGCGCAGGCGCTGCGTGAGCAAGTGGCACAGTATCTGCGCCGCCATCGTGGCATCGCCTGCACCCCGGATGAGGTGCTGATTACCCATGGCATCCGCCACAGCGCCGACCTGGTTGCCCGGTGCTTGCTGCGCCCGGGTGATCAGGTATTGGTAGAAGACCCGGGCTACCCCGCCTTGCACGGGATCTTCGAGCGGGCTGGCGCTTGCCTGGCCTACGTGCCGGTCGATGAGCAAGGGCTGCGTACCGAACACCTCGCCAGCTACCCCATGGCACGCCTGGCGTGCGTAACATCGGCGCACCAGGCCCCGTTGGGAGCGAGCCTCGCGGCGGCACGCAGGGTCGCGCTGCTGGCGTGGGCCGAGCGCGCTGGCGGCTGGGTGCTCGAAGACGACTACGACAGTGAATTCAATTACCGCAGCGCGCCACTGCCTGCACTCAAGGCCATCGACCGACAGGAGCGGGTGATTCACTGCGGCAGCTTCAACCAGGGATTGTTCGCCAATCTGCGCCTGGGCTACTTGCTGGCACCGGCGCCGGTACGTGACCAGGTGCTGGCTCTGTGGCAAAGCGTGGGGCGCAGTGCCGGAGTGAGCGAGCAGTGGGGGCTGGCGGCTTACATGCACAGCGGCGCGCACCAGCGCCACCTGCGCAGGGCTCGGCTCGCCTGCCAGGCCGTACGCGACGTGCTGTTGGCCGCCCTGAAGGAACATGGCCAGGGGCGCCTGCGGGTGACAGGTGAGCATGCGGGGTTTCACCTGACGCTGTGGCTGCCCGCCGATTGCGACATGGCCGCGCTGCTGGCTGCCGCCGGTCCACAGGGCCTGGTACTGCAGAGCCTGAGCGACCTTTGCCGCACTGTGCACCTGCCGCCGGCCTTGATACTGGGGTATGCCGCGCTCACTCAGGCGCAAGCTCGCGAGTCAGGCCGCACCTTGGCGAAACTGATAGTTGCCTGTTGCCGTGGCGGCGAGGCAGGATAGTGGCCATGATTTCATTCAGCCGCACCACCTCGACCACCACCCTGACCGCCATCGGCGGGGCAGGCGGGTAGGCGCGCGGCAGTCACGCACTTCACCCCACGGCCCCGCCCGAAACGGCGGGGCCTTTTCACAGGCGTCGCCTCCTCGGGCCTCATGCAAGGAGACGCACCATGCACGCACTGCTGATTCTCGACTTCCAGGTTGGCCTGTTCCATGGCCCCCACGCGCCGTGGCAAGGCGCTGCACTGCTCGACCGCATCAATCGGTTGCTGGCCAAGGCCCATGCGGCTGAGGTGCCGGTGTTGCTGGCCCGCCACGTGGGCCCCGCCGGCTCGCCGCTGGACCCTGCCGGGACGCTCACGCAACTGCTGCCGGAGCTTGCGTTGCGCGGTGATGAATGGGTATTCGAAAAGCAGCGGCCCAACGCCTTTCATGCCACGGCGCTGCTTGAACACCTGCAAGGCCTGGGCGCGAGCCAACTGTTGGTGGCAGGGATGAAAACGCAGGTGTGCGTCGACAGCACCTGCCGTGCGGCCCGTGATCTGGGGGTAGAGGTGCTTTTGGTAGCGGATGCGCACGGCTGTTGCGACACCCCGGAATTGCCGGCCGAGCGGATCATCGCTCACCACAATGCTACGCTGGGGACGGCGTTTTGCGGGTTGGTAACGGCGGATGCATGGTGCCCGGAAGGCCCTGACATCCGCTGACACCTTCGGTGGCGATCTGCCGACTTAGCAGCTTCTTCCAGTGCCTTTAGACTCTGCGCCCTTTCACATGGGCAGGTGTTCGGATGCAAGGGAAGTTTTCGTGGGTGTTGGTACTGGCGATGGCGCTGATGGGCTGCACGAGCACGCGAGGACCCTTCACGCACCAGGAGCGGCAAGCGATGATCGAGGAGGCGAATGCCAGTATCGGCAGCGATTTGCAGATGGCCAATCACCCTTGGCGCAGCGGCACCGTATGGGTCGAACTGGTGATCGATCGTGACAACCGACTGGTGGACTGCACCGCGCAAAGCGCCTCCAGGCACTTGGCCGATCTGGTCGGCCAGGCGTGTTGGGGGGTCATTCTTGCTCCCATCGATTCACGCCATTTCGCTCACGCACCTGAGCTCAGGTTTCGGTTTCCCCTAGTGATTCCGCCCAGGCTCGAGCAGCCCAACAGCAGGAAGCTCAAGCTGTTGCGCGAGGCCGGGCAGGTTCGTGAGCAATTCATGCAACGCCTGGGTGGGCCAGGGAGCATCCCGGGTATCGGTTTGCTGGTGATGAACTGGACGGCAACGTCCGAGGGGAAGATTCACAGCTGCCAGGTCAAGACGCTGCCTTTGGGCATTCGCAAGGGTGAGTACGTACGGGATGAGGCGTTCCTGGCGCGGGCCTTCGAGGTGTGCCAGCGCCTGGACATGGCGCCTTTCACCGAGCATGGAACAACGCCGGTGAGGGTCGACTTGATTACCACCTATGCACCGTGGATGAAATGACACCGATGCTCGCATCAGCGCATGAAATGCACCGTCCCCTCATCGTCGTTGCCGGTATAGATCCCGAACACCCCATGCTGCCGCTCCTCGATGTAGCGTTCCAGGATCTGGCGGATGGCGGGGTAGTAGATGTTGTCCCAGGGGATTTCGCCCGGCGCGAAGAAACGCCGGTCCAGCGACTCCTCGCCCCAGTGCTCGTCCATGCTCAGCAAGGTGGCGCGGAACAGGATGTACACCTCACTGATGCGCGGCACGCTGAACAGCGAATAGGGGGCGATCAATTGCGCGCGCACACCGGCTTCTTCGAAGGTTTCGCGCAGGGCGGCCTGTTCGGTGGTTTCACCGGCTTCCATGAAGCCGGCCGGCAGGGTCCAGGTGCCCGGGCGGGGGGCGATGGCGCGCTGGCAGAGCAGGTAACGCCCATCGTGCTCCACGATGCAGCCGGCAATGATCTTGGGGTTCAGGTAATGCACATAGCCGCACCCGGGGCAGTGGAGCCTGCGGTGCGTGTCACCGGCCGGGATGCCCTCGGCCAGTTGCGCGTTGCCGCACTGCGGGCAGTAGCGCGGCAACGGCATGTTCAGCGGCCTACGCCGGGTTCGGCGAGGGCGATGGGCGACAGCAACTCGCGCACCTGGCTGCCTTCCTGCTGCTGGCGAAGGTAGTCCAGCGCCACCTTGGCGGCTGCGCGCACGTGGTCTACCGAGGCCTGGTGCGCGGCGGCGGCGTCACCGCCCTTGATCGCTTCGACGATGCGTTCCATCTCGGCGTTGGAGGCGCCGCGGCGGTTCTTTTGCGAGACCGAGGTGGCTCGCAGGTAGCTGATGCGGGCTTGCAACTGGCGCAGCTGGGTGGCAGCGGCAAGGTTGCCGCAGCCTTCGAGCAACACATCGTAAAAGCCCTGCACCGAATCCAGCACCTGAGGCAGCTCGGCCTGTTCCAGTGCCTTGCGGTTAACCTCCAGGGCCTTTTCCAGGGCGCGGATGTCCTTGGCCTTGGCGCGCAGCGTGAACAGTTGCACGATCAAACCCTCAAGCACTGCACGCAGCTCGTACAGGTCGCAGGCATCCTCCAGGGTGATGATCGCCACACGCGGGCCTTTGGCATCGGCGAACTCCACCAGGCCTTCCGATTCCAGATGGCGGAGCGCTTCGCGCACCGAGGTGCGGCTCACCCCCAGGCGGTCGCACAGGTCGCGCTCCACCAGGCGGTCGCCGGGCAGCAACTGGAAATTGAGAATGGCACTGCGAAGTTTGTCGAGCACGATCTCCCGCAGGGTGACGGGGGTACGGTTGACCTTGAAGCTGTCGTCGAGGGGCAGGCGTTTCATCGGGTGCTCTTGAATAAGGGGCTTACTGGCAAACCTTGGCGCGTTCGGCATTCGGCAGGGAGAGGGGGTGTGGGAGGGCGGCTATGCCGTGCGACGCATTCATCTTCAAGATGCGCACCTCGCGCGGCATAGCCGCCCTCCCACATTCCAGGTCCATGTCGACACTCGAGCCGGCCAAACATGCTGCGTATCTTTCCATTGCTACGCGCCAAGCTCAACAGCCACTGTCAGCAGAACGCCGGCAGCGCGCCCATCTTGCCCTTGTGGTAGATCATCGGTACTACCGGCTCCTGCGGCAGGATCAGGTTTTGTACCTCGCCGACGATGATCGCGTGATCACCGCCTTCGTACTCGCGCCACAGGCTGCACTCGATGATCGCCGTGGCGCCCTTGAGCAACGGGTTGCCCAGCTCGCTCAGCTCCCATTCGTGCAAGCGTGCCTTTTCCTTGTCCTTGCTGGCGAAGGCGAAGGCATGGGGCTGCATTTCGCCGGCGAGCAGGTGAATGGCGAACTGCTTGTTCTTCACCAGCAGCGGGTAGGTGTTGCTGGTGTAGTTGGGGCAGAACAGTACCAGTGCCGGGTCCAGCGACAGCGCGCTGAAGGCGCTGGCGGTGATGCCGACGATCTGCCGGTCTGCATCCAGGGTGGTGACCACGGTCACGCCCGAGGGGAACGAGGCCATCACTTCTTTGTAGGTGTTCGGGTCGATCATGATCGTTAACTCCAGGCTCAGCGCATGACGAACGGGTCGGGCATGGGCGCAGTGGACAGGTTGATCCACACGGTTTTCTGCTCGGTGTACGCCAGCACTGATTCGATGCCGCTCTCACGGCCATAGCCGCTGTTCTTGAAACCGCCGATCGGCGCCATGGCCGAGACTGCGCGGTAGGTATTGACCCAGATGATCCCCGAACGCACGTCACGCGCCAAGCGGTGGGCACGGCCCAGGTCGCGCGTCCAGATGCCGGCGGCCAGGCCGAACTGCGAGTCGTTGGCCAGTGCCAGGGCCTCTTCTTCGGTGTCGAAGGGTATCACCGAGGCGACCGGGCCGAAGACTTCCTCCTGCATGATGGTCATCGAGTGGCTGTCGCATTCGAACAGGGTTGGTTCATAGAACCAGCCGTCGGTACCGGTTTGTGCGCGCTTGCCGCCCAGGCGCAGGGTCGCGCCTTCGGCCAGCGCCGTGGCCACCAGGCGCTCGACCACCTCCAACTGCTGCGCCGTGGCCATCGGGCCCATCTCGCTGTCGTCAGCCTGCGGGCTGCCGATGCGGATGCGTTTGGCGCGCTCGATTAGCCTTTCGATGAAACCGTGATAGATCGAACGTTGCACCAGCAGGCGCGAGCCGGCCACGCAACTTTGCCCGGAGGCCGCGTAGATGCCGGCCACCACGCCGTTGATGGCGCTGTCCAGGTCTGCGTCTTCGAAAATGATGTTGGGCGACTTGCCGCCCAGCTCCAGCGACAGTTTGGCGAAGTTGTCAGCAGTGCCGCGCACCACATGCCGGGCCGTCGCTGCGCCACCGGTGAAGGCGACCTTGCGCACCAGCGGATGGCGCACCAGCGCAGCGCCGGTGCTCGGGCCGAAGCCTGTGACCACGTTCACCACGCCCGGTGGAATGCCGGCTTCCAGCGCCAGGCGTGCCAGCTCAAGCAGGGTGGCCGAGGCGTGTTCGCTGGGCTTGAGCACGATGGTGTTGCCGGCCGCCAAAGCCGGCGCCAGCTTGATCGCGGTCAGGTACAGCGGGCTGTTCCAGGGAATGATCCCGGCCACCACGCCCAGCGGCTCGTGGGTGGTGTAGGCGAACAGGTCGGGCTTGTCCAGCGGCAGGGTGCCACCTTCGAGTTTGTCGGCAAGGCCTGCGGTGTAATAGAAGAACTCGGGCAGGTAGCCCACCTGGCCGCGGGTTTCGCGGATCAGCTTGCCGTTGTCACGGCTTTCGAGCTGGGCCAGGTGCTCCTTGTTTTCGGCGATCAGGTCACCCAGCCGGCGCAGCAGTTTGCCGCGCGCGGTGGCGGTGAGCGTCCGCCAGGCGGGGCTTTCAAAGGCGTCTTGAGCAGCCTGCACAGCGCGCTCCACGTCTTCCTCGGCCGCATCGGGCAGGCGTGCCCAGGGTGTGGCGGTGGCCGGGTCGAGGCTTTCGAAGGTGCGGCCACTGGCGGCGTCCTGCCACTGGCCGCCGATGCACATCTTGAACTGGGCGAGGCTCATGCAACATTCCCCTTGGCCTGGTGCTCCAGGCGGTTTGCATTGGCGAGGAAAGGCAGCAGCATCTGGTTGACCAGGCGCGGCGATTCCACTGCCATCATATGCCGTTGTTCTTCGAGGATCTGTACCTGCGCACCCGGGATGCGTGCGGCCAGCTGGCGGGCCATTTCCGGCGTCGAGCCGGGATCGAGCTCACCGGTGGCGACCAGGGTCGGGGCGGTAATGCCGCCCAGTTCATCGGCGCGGTACATGTCCTGAGTGGCGAACAGCGCGTAAGTGGTCAGGTAGCCTTGCGGGTGATTGCCAGACAGCACCTGGCGGATGGCCTGGATTTGTGCGGCGCTGGCAGCCTGATACTCCAGGCTGAACCAGCGCGCCAGGGCGGCCTCGACGTTGGCGTCCGGGCCGAATTCGGCCACCTGCTGCGTGCGTGCGACCACGCCCGCGCGCTGCTCGGGGCTGCGGTCGAAAACGCTGTTGAGGACCACCATCGCGCGCAACCGCTCGGGGAACTCCAGTGCAAAGGCTCGGGCGACCAGGCCGCCCATGGAAAAGCCCACCACCGCCGCACGCTCGATACTCAGATGGTCGAGCAGTTCCTGAAGCTGGGCTGCATACGTCTCAAGGCTGGCGTCCGGCGGGGGCAGAGCGCTGTCACCGTGGCCAAGCATGTCGTAGGTAATCACCTGGAAGTGGCCGGCCAGGCCTACGACCTGGCCGCCCCACATGTGCTGGTTCAGGCCTACGCCGTGGATCAACACCACGGCGGGGCCCTGGCCGGCCACCCTGATAGGCAGTGCCGGCGGGTGTGCATTGCGCGGTGGCGGCCTTCATTACTGCTGCGCCTTTTCCGCGGCCAGCTCTTCCAGATCGATGTAGCGGTTGCCGATGCGCGGGTGCAGGCGGCCGCCGTCGGCGGCACCCAGCACGATGACGATCTCGTCGGCGCGCGGCGAATCTTCGATCTGCATTTCCAGGGTGATGTAATGCGAGCGCAGGCCTTCGTCGTCCTTGTGCATCATCGGGATCTGGATCGAGGTGCCGGGGCCGCCGCGCTTGTTGGTGAAGCTCAGGTAGCTCTTGGCCTGTACCGCTTCACGATAGTGGTTGCCAAAGCGCAGGGTATGGATCACGGCCGAGGCGTGTTCGATCTCGCCGTCGGCGCCGATCACGGCGGCTTTGCCGTAAGCCTGGATGCGCTCGGCACCACCGATGGCCGCGGTCAGGCGCTCGACCATCAGCGCGCCCAACTCGGAGCAGTTGGCCTTGATGACCGGCTTGAGGTCTTCGACGAAGCCTTGGCCGGCCCACGGGTTCTTGATCACAGCGGCCAGGCCGACCATGGTCACCGGGGTATCGGTGGCTTTGCCGGCTTCGATGAAGGTCTGCTCGGAGTAGGTGACGATCTTGCGGATTTCAAAGGCCACTTGGATTCCCCTTTTTGGAATTCTGGTTGGTGGTGTGTGGTATTACGGTATACCAAGAACCAAGGTCGCACAAGTGTCCCCACAGCGCATTGCGCGGCCTGGGAGCAGCGAGCTGCTTTAATGCAGTACACAACAATTCCAAAAAGGTACTGCCCAATGCCTGCGTCCGCTCAAGAAAGACCACTGGCCCGTTTCGCGTTGATGTGTTCGAACTTTGCCGAACGCTGGTTTCCCGATGCCTGGGTGTTCGCGGCCGTGGCTGTTCTGGCGGTTGCCCTGGGCGCAATGGCGATGGGCGGCTCGCCGGCAGCGACGGCGGGGGCCTTTGGTGACGGCTTCTGGAGTCTGATCCCGTTCACGTTGCAAATGGCCTTCGTGGTCATTGGCGGTTATGTGGTTGCCAGTTCACCGCCAGCGGCTGCGTTGATCGCCCGCCTGGCACGGCTGCCGCGCAGTGGCCGCAGTGCGGTAGCGTGGGTGGCGCTGGTGTCGATGCTGGCCTCGCTGCTCAACTGGGGGCTTTCACTGGTGTTTGGCGGCCTGCTGGTGCGGGCGCTGGCTGCACGTACCGATTTGCGCATGGACTACCGCGCAGCAGGTGCTGCGGCCTATCTGGGCCTGGGCGCTGTCTGGGCGTTGGGGTTGTCGTCTTCGGCAGCGCAGCTGCAGGCCAATCCGGGCAGCTTGCCGGCATCCATCGTCGGCATCACCGGCATCATTCCTTTCACCCAAACCATCTTCCTGTGGCAGTCCGGTGCATTGCTGCTGGTGCTGATGGTGGTTTCCGTGGCTTTGGCCTGGGCCACCGCGCCAGGGCCGGAGGCTGCCCGTGATGCACATGCCTGCGGCGTGACGCCTGGGCTGGAGCCCCCTGCGCCAATCGTGCGCACCCGGCCGGGTGAATGGCTGGAGCACAGCCCGCTGCTGACCCTGGTGCTGGTGGCGCTGGCGGCGGGCTGGTTGTTTCGCGAGTTCAGCAGCAAGCCGGCGATCATCGCCATCTCCGGGCTCAATACCTACAACTTCCTGTTCCTCATGCTCGGCGCGCTGCTGCACTGGCGCCCGCGCAGCTTCCTCGATGCAGTAGCCCGCGCGGTACCCAGCACCACTGGCGTGCTGATTCAATTCCCGCTCTATGGCTCGATCGCTGCGATCCTGACCACAGTCAAGGGCAGTGACGGCCAGGCGCTGGCTCATCACATCGCCACCGCGTTTACCCAGGTGGCGACTCACGATACCTACGCCGTGCTGATGGGGCTGTATTCTGCAGTCCTGGGTTTCTTTATTCCCTCCGGTGGCGGCAAGTGGGTCATCGAGGCGCCCTATGTGATGCAAGTGGCACATGACCTGCAGTACCACATGGGCTGGGCGGTGCAGATCTACAACGCCGCTGAAGCGCTGCCAAACCTGATCAACCCGTTCTACATGTTGCCGCTGCTGGGTGTGCTGGGGCTGCGCGCCCGGGACCTGATCGGTTTTTGTTTCGTGCAGCTGCTGGTGCATGCACCCCTGGTGTTGCTGCTGCTCTGGTTGTTGGGCAGCACGCTTGCCTGGGCGCCGCCGGTGCTTCCCGCCGCAGGTGCAGGCGGCTAAGCTGAGCGCCCTGCCACGGAGGCTACCGGCATGAGTGAACCGTCCACATTCTGGCGTGACCCTGCCTTGCCCGCCATCGAGGCCCGGCATGTGCTCGACGGCCGCTGCCATGGGCACGCGGCCCATAGCCATGAAACCTTCTCCATCGGCGCCATCACTGCCGGGCGCAGCGGGTATCTGAACCTGCGCCAGCGCCAGCAGGTGGCTGCCGGCAGCGTCGTGCTGGTGAACCCTGGCGACCTGCACGCCTGCAACCCCGTGGCCGGTGAGCCATGGGCGTACCTGATGTTCTATGTGGACGTGGCCTGGCTGCACGAATGCCAGCGGCAGGCCGGGCTCAAAGGCGGCCTTGGCTGGCAGCCTTCCACGATCACTCACAGCTGTGCGCCTTCGCTTTACAACGGGCTGATCGAACTTCATCAAGGCTTGCGCCAGCCCGACCTGCTGGGCCGCCAGCAGTCGCTGGCAGAGTGGGGGATGGCGCTGGTGGGGCACCTGCATCCCTTCGCCTGCCCCGTGGCGGAAGATGACCGCCGCCTGCGCCGTACCGAAGCTTTCATCCGCGAGCACTGCGAGCAACCGCTCACGCTTGAGCAGCTATGCGCCGTGGCTGACCTTTCACCGTCCCAATTGATTCGCAGCTTCAAGCGCCGCTACGGCTTCACTCCTCATGCCTTCGTGCTCGACCGCCGCTTGCAGCGGGCGAGGGCGCATTTGCGCAGCGGCGCGAGCATCGCCGAGGCGGCACAGTGGGCCGGGTTCGCCGACCAGGCGCACCTGCAACGCACCTTCAAACGCCACTTGGCCGCTACGCCCGGCCACTACCGTGCCAGCCACAGGTAGCCGGCGCTAGCCGCCAGCAGCGCTGCCATCGAACGGTTGAACAGCCGCCAGCGCCTGGCGTCACCCAAGCGATGTTGAAGGAATGCGCCTGCCCAGGCCCAGCACGCCAGCGACAACCAGCACACCACCAGGTAGATCGCAGCGAATCGCGCGATGCTCTGTGGGCCCTCGACGAATGCCGCGACCCCGGCCGCACAGGCCATCCAGGCCTTGGGGTTGAGCCACTGCATCAGCGCGCCGCGCCAGTAGCCGGGAGGCCCGCCCGTGGCGGCGCCGAGTTCGCCGTTGTCACGTGCAAGCCCCCAGGCAAGCCACAGCAGGTAGGCGATGCCGCCGACGCGCAGCGCCTGGTTCACCCCATCGAAGCTGGTCAATACCGCCAGAAGGCCCGCGCCATTTGCCAACAACAGCACGATAAACCCCAGCGTTGCCCCGGTGACATGGCGCAGGGCAGGGCGCAGCCCATGACGGCTGGCACCGGCCAGCGCCACCAGGTTTACCGGGCCGGGAGTGATGGAAGTCGCCAGCGCGAAGCCGGCCATTGAAAGGTCCAGATGCATAAAGCCCCTCGAAGCTGTACAAGTTCGAGGGGCACGTTAGGGCTACGGCGTTCTCACGGTATTGAACGAAATGCGCAATCAGCCGCCGTCGGTATCGATGTCCGCGTCGCGAGGCGTTTTCCCCGGCGCTTGCTCAGGCTTGCGCTCAGGCTCGAAATCGGGGCTGTAGCTGTTGCCTTCGGCGGTGGTGCTGTCGCCGTTCTGTGGCTTGGCCTTCTCGGGCTGGCTGTGTGCGGAACCGGCCTCGGGTTCACCCTTCGGGTCGATGGCCGGGTCGTTCCGGCCGCTGTCTGGTGCCGGTTGACCCTTGGCGTCATCGTTAGGGGCTTTGCTGGTCATGGTGAGCTCCTCTTATTTGCTTGCGCCGCCTGAGGCGCCACCCTCGGAGCCCGTGCCGCCGTTCTGGATAGCGTCTCTGCTGTTCTGCGGCTCGGTTGCACCCATGCTGCTGCCTTCGGGGTTGCCGCCATTTTGCGGTTTGCCCATGCTATTGCCGGGCGCACGCGGGGTGGCCGAGCCATCGGTATTGCCATTGGGCATACCGCTGCCTGATCCCGAAGGCACGCCTACGGAGGATGGGTCGCTGCCTTTTGGCGAGGGTTGAGTAGTGCCGGTGCTGGCATCGGCGAAGGCGCCTGCGCTGAACAGGCCAAGGGTGGCCGCGAGGGCCAGGGAGGTGATTTTCATGATGACCACTCTCAGGATGGGTACCTAAGCTTTGGCTGCGCATCGAGCGGGCCAGTGCCTGCTGTTCGACGAACGGTTGACGGGGCGGCTCGGGCCGGGTTAGCTTCGCCGCCATGAGCACATTCCAGCCACTGCGCCAGCCCAGCATTATTACCGCCATTATCAGCATGGCGGGCTAGCGCATTAGCACCTGACCCGCCCTGGAGGCGGGTCTGATCACCCAGCGCAACATGCTTCCGGGGCTTTTTGAAAACACCGGAGAACGCATGGCCGCCGTCGTCGAAACCCGCACCGCTTTTTACACCACCTCGCTGCTGGCTCATTACGTGCGCCGGATTCTGGCCGCTCGGGTGTACGACCTTGCGGTGCAGACCCCCTTGCAGGTAGCGCCGGCATTGTCCGAGCGGTTGGGCAACCAGGTGATGTTCAAGCGCGAAGACCTGCAACCGACCTTTTCCTTCAAGGTGCGCGGCGCCAGCAACCGCCTGGCGCAGCTGACCGAGCAGGAGCGCGCCCGCGGCGTGGTCACAGCCTCCGCTGGTAATCATGCTCAAGGCGTGGCGCTGGCCGCCCAGCACATGGGCATCAAGGCCACGATCGTGATGCCGACCACCACACCTGAGTTGAAAGTGGCAGGTGTGCTCGCGCGCGGTGGTGAAGCGGTGCTGCACGGTGATGCCTTCCCCCAGGCCCTGGCCGAAGCCCGGCGCCTCGCTGCGCAGGGCATGACATTCGTGCCGCCTTTTGACGATCCGGACGTGATCGCAGGCCAAGGCACCGTGGCCATGGAGATCCTGAGCCAGCACAGCGGCCGGCTCGATGCGGTCTTCGTGCCGGTTGGCGGCGGCGGGCTGGTGGCAGGGGTGGCCGCCTACATCAAATACTTGCGCCCAGAGGTGAAAGTGATCGGCGTCGAGCCGGAGGACTCCAATTGCCTGCAGGCGGCCCTGCGTGCCGGTGAGCCGGTGACGCTCGACCAAGTGGGCACGTTCGCCGACGGTGTCGCGGTGGCCCGGATCGGCGAGCACTGCTTCGAGGTGTGCCAGGTGGCGGTGGACGAGGTCATCACGGTCAGCGGCGACGAGTTGTGCGCAGCCATCAAGGACATCTACGACGATGCTCGGGCCATCTGCGAGCCGTCCGGCGCGTTGGCGGTGGCCGGGCTCAAGCGTTATGTGTCACGTGAAGGGATCGGCGGGCAAACGCTGGTGGCGGTGAACTCGGGGGCCAACGTCAATTTCGACCGGCTGCGCCATATCGCCGAGCGTGCCGAGCTGGGTGAGCAGCGCGAGGCGATCATCGCTGTGACCGTGACCGAGCAGCCAGGCAGTTTCAGGCTGTTCTGCCAGGCGCTGGGCCGGCGGCAGATCACAGAGTTCAATTACCGTTACAACGACCCACGCCACGCATGCCTGTTCGTGGGCGTGCAAACTCATCCCGAAAGTGACCCACGCGTGGCGCTGCTCGAAGATCTGGCTGGGCGTGGCTTCGATGTGCTTGACCTGACCGACAACGAGTTGGCCAAGCTGCACGTGCGTCACACCGTCGGCGGCCATGCCGCCTCGTCGGGCGAGGAGTTCGTCGTGCGCTTCGAATTCCCCGAGCGCCCAGGCGCGCTGCTGGAATTTCTGGAGCGGCTCGGCCAGCGCTGGAATATCAGCATGTTTCACTATCGTAATCATGGATCTGCCCACGCACGTGTGTTTGCCGGGCTGCAGGTGCCCGTGCATGAGCGGGGCGAGGTGTCCGCCTGGCTGGGCGGGTTGGGCTGCCAATGGTGGGATGAGAGCCACAACCCTGCGTACCGGCTCTTCCTGGGCTGAGCCCCGGAAAAAGAAAACCCGCCGTGAGGCGGGTTTCCCTTGAAGCGAGCGTGCGTGTTACTCAGGGCGAACCTGGGCGGCTTGCATGCCTTTCTGGCCTTTCTCAGCGACGAAAGAGACCGCTTGGCCTTCTTTCAGGCTTTTGAAACCGTCGGATTCAATCGCCTTGAAGTGTACGAACAGGTCATCACCACCGCTAGCGGGGGTAATGAAGCCGTAGCCCTTCTCATCGTTGAACCATTTGACGGTGCCTTGTTGGCGATTGGACATGGGGTGTATCTCCAGAAACATGAAAACGATCGTGCCGCCTCAGCTCCGCTGAGTGCGTCAGGCCATCATAGACGGAAATCGGCCATTGGGAACTGCCGTGCCGGAAAAAAGCATGCGCCAGGGCAAAAAATGCCTGATTACGACGCTTTGCATACCTGAACGGCCTTTTCGAGGCGGTCACGCAGCGCAACGGTGGGCGGTGGGTTGGTGCTCATCAGTTGAGTGATCTCGGCGGTGGTGAACTCTTTTTCGATCACCTGGGCGCCGCAACCGCAGTGTGCCTTGGCCTTGGCAGGGTCCACCGATTGCTGAGCAGTGGCCACGCAATCGTTCATGTACTGCTGTTGGGCGCCGGGTGGCCAGGCAGCGTTGGCGGCCAGTGGGGCGAAGGCGGCCAGGGCCGCGGTGAGGGGCAGCAAAGCGAGCAGGCGCATAAATAAGTCTCCTGGGTCATGACAGGCTCGTTGCATTCGAGAGGCTGGCACCGCTCAAGTTCACAGCCCGCACGCGGATAACTGTGCTAGCATCCCCGGCCCGGCTATGTTGGCCGGCCATTATCGAGTTTTGTTCCAGTTCACCGGTCTGCCCTGGGTTGGCCTAGCGGCTCCTGCCACTGTGAGGCAGGCGACCCGCGCGGATCGCGTACTGGCTCATCCCGACCCACGTGACCTTTGGTAGGGGTCACCACTAGGCAGAGGAAGCGCCATGCCCAATATTACCCTTCCCGACGGCAGCGTCCGTTCATTCGATCATCCCGTCAGTGTCGCCGAGGTCGCCGCCAGCATTGGCTCGGGCCTTGCCAAGGCCACCGTGGCCGGCAAGGTCGACGGCAAGCTGGTCGATGCCTGCGATGTGATCAGCAGCGATGCTCGCCTGGAGATCATCACGCCGAAGAACGACGAAGGCCTGGAGATCATCCGCCACTCCTGCGCGCACCTTGTAGGTCACGCGGTCAAGCAGTTGTATCCCACGGCCAGGATGGTCATCGGCCCGGTGATCGACGAAGGGTTCTATTACGACATCGCCTACGAGCGCCCCTTTACCCCGGACGACCTGGCTGCGATCGAAGCGCGCATGCGCGAGCTGATCGACAAGGACTACGACGTGGTCAAGAAGGTGACCCCGCGCGCCGAGGTCATCGAGGTGTTCCAGGCCCGTGGCGAGGAGTACAAGCTGCGCCTGGTCGAAGACATGCCCGACGAAACCGCGATGGGCCTGTACTACCACGAAGAATACGTCGACATGTGCCGTGGCCCGCACGTGCCGAACACTCGCTTTCTCAAGGCATTCAAGCTGACCAAGCTGTCGGGCGCCTACTGGCGCGGCGACTCCAAGAACGAGCAGCTGCAGCGTGTCTACGGCACCGCCTGGGCCGACAAGAAGCAGCTGGCCGCTTACATCCAGCGCATCGAGGAAGCCGAAAAGCGTGACCACCGCAAGCTCGGCAAGCGCCTGGGCCTGTTCCACACCCAGGAAGAAGCCCCCGGCATGGTGTTCTGGCACCCCAATGGCTGGACGGTGTACCAGGTGCTCGAGCAATACATGCGCAAGTTGCAGCGCGATAACGGCTATCTGGAGATCAAGACGCCCCAGGTAGTCGATCGCAGCCTGTGGGAAAAGTCCGGCCACTGGGCCAATTACGCCGACAACATGTTCACCACCGAGTCGGAAAGCCGCGACTACGCCATCAAGCCGATGAACTGCCCATGCCATGTGCAGGTGTTCAACCAGGGCCTGAAAAGCTACCGCGAGCTGCCGCTGCGCCTGGCCGAATTCGGCGCCTGCCACCGCAACGAGCCTTCCGGCGCGCTGCACGGGATCATGCGGGTGCGCGGTTTCACTCAGGACGACGGCCATATCTTCTGCACCGAAGAGCAGATGCAGGCCGAGGCCGAAGCCTTCATTCACCTGACCCTGGACGTGTACAAGGATTTCGGCTTCGAAGAAATCCAGATGAAGCTCTCCACTCGCCCGGAAAAGCGCGTGGGTGCCGACGAGCTGTGGGACAAGGCTGAGGCTGCGCTGGCTGCTTCGCTGAAAAATGCAGGGCTCGAATACGACCTGCAGCCGGGCGAGGGTGCCTTCTACGGGCCGAAAATCGAATTCTCGCTGAAGGATTGCCTGGGTCGCGTATGGCAATGTGGTACCTTTCAGCTCGACTTCAACCTGCCGATCCGCCTGGGTGCCGAATACGTCTCCGAAGACAATGACCGCCGCCACCCTGTCATGCTGCACCGCGCCATTCTGGGGTCGTTCGAGCGCTTCATCGGCATTCTCATCGAGCACTACGAAGGCGCGTTCCCTGCCTGGCTGGCCCCAACCCAGGTGGTGATCATGAATATCACCGACAACCAGGCCGAATTCGCCCGGGAAGTCGAGGCTTTGCTCACCTCAAGCGGCTTCCGTGCCAAGTCCGACTTGAGAAACGAGAAAATTGGCTTTAAAATCCGCGAGCATACTTTGCTCAAGGTTCCCTATCTGCTGGTGATCGGCGATCGGGAGGTTGAGACACAAACAGTCGCCGTGCGCACTCGCGAAGGCGCTGACCTGGGCTCGGTCCCGGTCGCGCGCTTCCAGGAAATGCTTGCGCAGGCGGTTTCCCGGCGTGGTCGCCAAGATTTGGAGTAACGATTATTAAGCGTGAAATGAGACAGGACAAACGTACTGCCCCCAAGGCCCCGATCAACGAAAACATCTCCGCCCGTGAGGTGCGGTTGATTGGTGCCGATGGCGAGCAGATCGGTATCGTCTCTATTGAAGAAGCGCTTCGTGTCGCTGAAGAAGCGAAGCTGGATCTGGTAGAGATCTCCGCGGAAGCCCTGCCGCCTGTTTGCCGGGTGATGGACTACGGCAAGCACCTCTTCGAAAAGAAGAAGCAGCAGAATGCCGCGAAGAAGAACCAGAAGCAGATTCAGATCAAAGAAATCAAGTTTCGTCCAGGGACGGAAGAAGGGGATTACCAGGTAAAACTGCGCAACCTGGTACGTTTCCTGAGTGAAGGGGACAAGGCCAAGATCTCTCTGAGATTCCGTGGCCGCGAAATGGCTCACCAGGAGCTGGGCATGGAGCTGTTGAAGCGGGTCGAAGCCGACCTCGCCGAATACGGCGCCGTTGAACAGCAGCCCAAAATGGAAGGGCGTCAACTGTTGATGGTCATCGCACCCAAACGCAAGAAATAACCTCCAGGGCACGGCAGGCCTTGCGGTTATCTTTATCCATATGAATGCGGAGTTTGAACATGCCAAAAATGAAAACCAAAAGCGGTGCTGCGAAGCGTTTCCGGGTTACCGGTAACGGCATCAAGCACAAGCACGCTTTCAAGAGCCACATCCTGACCAAGATGTCGACCAAGCGTAAGCGCCAACTGCGTGGTGCTTCCCAACTGCATGCCGCTGACATGCAGAAAGTCGAACGCATGCTTCGCCTGCGTTAATTCTTGCCCCCCGGATTAGAGGAAACTACTCATGGCTCGTGTTAAGCGTGGCGTCATCGCCCGTAAGCGTCACAAGAAAATTCTGAAACTTGCCAAAGGCTACTATGGTGCACGCTCGCGCGTGTTCCGCGTTGCCAAGCAAGCCGTCATCAAGGCTGGCCAATACGCCTACCGCGACCGTCGTCAGAAGAAGCGTCAGTTCCGCGCCCTGTGGATCGCTCGTATCAACGCCGGTGCCCGCACCAACGGTCTGTCTTACAGCCGCCTGATTGCTGGCCTGAAAAAAGCGTCGATCGAAATCGACCGCAAGGTTCTGGCCGACCTGGCTGTGACCGAAAAAGCAGCATTCGCTGCGATTGTCGAGAAAGCGAAAGCCGCTCTGGCTTGAGTCCCCGGCAATCACCGGCTAGCCGCTTGCGGCGATGCCGGTTGTTGAACCTTTGAATAGGGGAAGGGCCTTCAAGCTCTTCCCCTTTTCGTATCTGGTGCCTTGGAGTTCTACATGGAAAACCTGGATGCGCTCGTCTCCCAAGCCCTGGAGGCCGTGGAGCGCGCTGAAGACATCGCCGCCCTGGAGCAGATCCGGGTCAACTACCTTGGCAAGAAAGGCGAGCTCACTTCGGTAATGAAAACCCTCGGCGACATCCCCGCCGAAGAGCGCCCCAAGGTTGGCGCGTTGGTCAATGCCGCCAAGGAGCGCGTGACCGTCCTGCTCAACGCTCGCAAAGCCGCTTTCGAAGAAGCCGAGCTGAACCAGAAGCTCGCGGCCGAGCGTATCGATGTAACCCTGCCAGGGCGGGGCCAGACCTCCGGTGGCCTGCATCCGATCACCCGTACTCTCGAGCGCATCGAGAACTTCTTCACCCACATCGGCTACGGCATCGCCGAAGGCCCTGAAGTTGAAGACGACTACCACAACTTCGAAGCGCTCAACATCCCCGGCCACCACCCGGCGCGGGCGATGCACGATACCTTCTATTTCAATGCAAACATGCTGTTGCGCACCCACACCTCGCCTGTGCAGGCGCGCACCATGGAAAGCTCGCAGCCGCCGATCCGCATCGTCTGCCCGGGCCGCGTATACCGCTGCGATTCCGACCTGACCCACTCGCCGATGTTTCACCAGGTCGAAGGCCTGCTGATCGACAAGGACATCAACTTCGCCGACTTGAAGGGCACCATCGAGCAATTTCTGCGGGTGTTCTTCGAAAAAGACCTGCCGGTGCGCTTTCGCCCCTCGTTCTTTCCTTTCACCGAACCGTCTGCGGAAGTGGACATCGGCTGCGTGATCTGCAACGCCAAAGGCTGCCGCGTCTGCAAGCAGACCGGCTGGCTGGAGGTGATGGGCTGCGGCATGGTGCACCCCAATGTGCTGCGCATGAGCGGCATCGACCCGGAAGAGTACTCGGGGTTCGCCTTCGGGATGGGCGCCGAGCGCCTGGCGATGCTGCGTTATGGCGTCAATGATTTGCGCCTGTTCTTCGACAACGACTTGCGCTTCCTCGCGCAATTTCGCTAACAGGTTTCTGGAGAACGGATCAGCATGAAATTCAGTGAAAACTGGCTGCGCGGCTGGGTAAGCCCGCAAGCGAACCGCGACGAACTGGTCGCGCGCCTGTCGATGGCAGGCCTGGAAGTCGACGCGGTCATTCCCGCAGCCGGCCAATTCTCAGGCGTAGTGGTGGGCCAGGTACTGGCCACCGAGCAACACCCTGATGCCGACAAGCTGCGGGTTTGCCAGGTCAGCGATGGCAAGGAGACCTTCCAGGTGGTGTGCGGTGCGCCTAATGTGCGCCCCGGCCTGAAAATTCCTTTTGCGCAAATCGGTGCCGAGCTTCCCGGCGACTTCAAGATCAAGAAGGCCAAGCTGCGTGGCATCGAGTCCAATGGCATGCTCTGCTCGGCGGCAGAGTTGCAGATCAGCGAAGAAAACGACGGCCTGATGGAGCTGCCGGCCGATGCGCCCGTGGGCCAGAGCATTCGTGAGTACCTGGACCTGGACGATGCCAGCATCGAGCTGGGCCTGACCCCCAACCGTGGCGACTGCCTGTCGCTGGCGGGCCTGGCACGTGAAGTCGGCGCGCTGTACAACGCCAGGGTCACCCGCCCCGAAGTGCTGCCTGTCGCGCCGGTGAACCAGGAAACTCGGCCGGTCGAGTTGCTGGCGCCTGCTGCGTGCCCACGCTACCTGGGCCGTGTGGTCAAGAACGTGGACCTCTCCCGCCCGGCACCGCTGTGGATGGTCGAGCGCCTGCGCCGCAGCGATATTCGCAGCATCGATGCCGCTGTCGACATCACCAACTACGTGATGCTCGAGTTGGGCCAGCCAATGCATGCCTTCGACCTGGGCGAGATCCGTGGCGGCGTGCGCGTGCGCATGGCCGACGAGGGCGAAAAACTGGTGCTGCTCGACGGCCAGGAAGTCACTCTGCGCAGCGATACCCTGGTGATTGCCGACCACGAGCGCGCATTGGCCATCGCCGGGGTAATGGGCGGTGAGCACAGCGGCGTTGCCGCAGGCACCCGCGACCTGTTCCTGGAAAGTGCCTTTTTCGAGCCCGTATCGGTTGCCGGCAAGGCCCGTTCCTACGGCCTGCATACCGATGCTTCGCACCGCTTCGAGCGCGGCGTGGATTTCAACCTCGCCCGTGAGGCGATCGAGCGCGCCAGTGCATTGCTGCTGGAGATTACCGGCGGTGAACCGGGGCCGGTCATCGAGGCCCTCAGCGCCGAACACCTGCCTTGCATTGCGCCGGTCACCTTGCGTGCCGAGCGCGTCAGCCAGATGTTGGGCCTGGAGCTCAGTGCCGGCGAGATCGAGCAACTGCTCGGTGGGCTCGGCCTGGGTATCACCAGCAGCGCAGCAGGGCAGTGGACCGTCAATGTGCCCAGCCACCGCTTCGACATCAGCCTGGAAGTGGACCTGATCGAAGAGCTGGCGCGCCTGTATGGCTATAACCGCCTGCCGGTTCGTTACCCGCAAGCGCGCCTGGCGCCCGAGCAGCGCAGCGAAGAAAAAGCCGAGCTGCCGGCGCTGCGCCGCTTGCTGGTCGCCCGTGGTTACCAGGAAGCGATCACTTACAGCTTCATCGACCCGAAACTGTTCGAGCGCTTCAATCCAGGTGTTCAGCCACTGACCCTGGCCAACCCCATCTCCGCCGACATGGCCGCCATGCGCGTATCGTTGTGGCCAGGGCTGGTCAGCGCCGTCCAGCACAACCTGAACCGCCAGCAGACCCGCGTGCGCCTTTTCGAAAGCGGCCTGCGCTTCGTCGGCCAGCTCGACGGGCTCAAACAGGAGCCGATGCTTGCCGGTGTAGCGTGCGGCAACCGCCAGCCTGAAGCCTGGGCCAATGGCAATGACAAGCTCGACTTCTTCGACGTCAAGGCTGACGTAGAAGCGATCCTGGGGCACGCCGGTGCGCTCGCCAGCTTTACCTTCGTCCCTGGCAGCCACCCGGCGCTGCACCCTGGCCAGACGGCTCGTATCGAGCGCGACGGTCGCGAAGTGGGTTACATCGGCGCGCTGCACCCGGAGATGTCCAAGGCTCTGGGGCTGGATCGCACACTGTACGTGTTCGAGTTGCTGCTGTCGGAGGTTGCCGTGGGCCGCCTGCCGACGTTCAAGGAGCTTTCGCGCTTCCCGGAAGTGCGCCGCGACCTGGCGTTGGTGGTCGACCAAAGCGTAGCGGCCGAAGCGGTACTCAGTGACATCCGCAGCAATGCCGGGGAATGGCTTACCGACCTCAAGCTGTTCGATGTGTACCAGGGTAAAGGCATTGATCCGCATAGAAAAAGCCTGGCGGTTGGCTTGACCTGGCAGCATCCTTCGCGCACTCTTACCGACGAAGAGGTGAACACCACCACCCAAAGTATCCTCACCTCGCTTGAAACCAGGTTGAACGCCACGTTAAGGAAGTGACGTATGGGGGCTCTGACGAAAGCTGAGATGGCCGAACGTCTGTACGAAGAGCTGGGCCTGAACAAACGCGAAGCCAAGGAATTGGTTGAGCTGTTTTTCGAGGAAATCAGGCACGCGCTCGAAGACAACGAGCAGGTCAAATTGTCCGGTTTCGGCAATTTCGACCTGCGAGACAAACGGCAGCGGCCTGGCCGCAACCCGAAAACGGGTGAAGAAATCCCGATCACGGCGCGCCGCGTCGTTACCTTTCGTCCAGGGCAGAAATTGAAAGCCCGAGTTGAAGCCTATGCTGGAACCAAGTCATAACGACGAACTTCCGCCCATACCCGGCAAGCGCTACTTCACCATCGGTGAAGTAAGCGACTTGTGTGCGGTCAAGCCACATGTGCTCCGGTATTGGGAGCAGGAGTTTCCGCAGCTCAACCCGGTCAAGCGGCGGGGTAACCGTCGGTATTATCAGCGCCAGGACGTGCTGATGATTCGCCAGATCCGCGCGCTGCTCTACGACCAGGGCTTTACCATCGGGGGTGCACGCCTGCGCCTCTCCGGTGATGAAGCCAAGGACGACACCACGCAATATCGGCAGTTGATCAAGCAGATGATCAGCGAGCTGGAGGACGTGCTGGTAGTCCTGAAAAAATAGCCCACCTTGTGTGGGCTTTTTCATACCCGTCTCAGGCACATTTTGATCTGGCCTGGCGCTGCTGCAAAAAAGTGAAAAAAAGCTTCCTATATTCAGGGGTTAGAGTATCTTTCTCCCCGTTCCCGCTGCTAACGGGAACAGGTTTAAACGCCTAGTCGGGGCGTAGCGCAGCCCGGTAGCGCACTTGCATGGGGTGCAAGGGGTCGAGTGTTCGAATCACTCCGTCCCGACCATATTCTTCAATGAGTTAGCCCGGTTTCGAAAGAGCCGGGCTTTTTCATGTGCGCGACTTCTCTTTTTTCATGCCTGCCTCCTGTCAACATCGTAAGTATCAGCCTGCGCGAGCCCGCTGCTGATACCTCGTCGACCAACTCAATGTGCGCTTGCAGAGTCTGGTGCGAACACGGCGCGACCGTTCAGCCGATTCCCGGCACGACCCATGCGCCATCGCCTCCAATCTGTACGGCCAAGGCAAGTTGCCTTGGCCAATGGAGGTGCGTATGAACAACAATATCGAACAGGCCGGCGGCGCTGGCGGCAATTCTGGCTCAGGCAGCCCGGCCGATCCGGCTCGGCCCAGTGTCGATCCGACCGACCTTCCCGGCGGGGCCGATGCCCCCGGCCGGGAAGGTGAGATCCCATTGAACCCCGAGCATGAGCTTCCTTTGCCAGATGACGACCCCTTGGCTCCGGAGGATCCGCCCTCAGCGGCGATCTAGCGCTTCAGGCCCGGCTTAATGCCGGGCTTGTCACTTTCTGGGCCGCCGAGCCAGCCCAGAGCTTATCCATCACTTGTGACGCTAAACTCAAGTTGGAGCTTTTGTTCCAACTCATGAAGACTTTTTCAGATTTGTCAGCGCATAATTCCGATTTGCTATACAGCCATATTCCTAAAAACGCGCTGATGGGTTGTAAAAAATGAGAAAAAGTATTGCCCCTTTGCTTTTGGCCTTGAGTGCTTTGGCGACTCATGCACAGGCCGCCGATATCTCCGGCGCAGTAGGCGCCACCAGCCAGGGCGGTTACACCGCTCGTGCAGCTCTGGGTTTCAACTGGGACAAATCCTGGCTTGAAAGCTCTGCCGGCAAGGTGACCGGCTACTGGGACTTCGGCTATACCTACTGGGAGGCCGGTAAAGAGGCGGGCGGCCGGCATTCGATTTCCTTCGCGCCAGTGTTCGTCTATGAATTCGGGCAAGGCAACATCAAGCCTTTCCTGGAAGCGGGCATTGGGGTTTCGCTGTTTTCAGGTACCACCGCAGGCGATCAGAAGTTTGGCTCGGCCTTCAACTTCGAAGATCGGATTGGCGCAGGCCTCAAGTTCGGCGAGACCCAGAAAGTGGGGATCCGCGCGATCCACTATTCCAATGGCAGCATCAAGCAGCCCAACGACGGCATCGAGTCTTACTCGTTGTTCTACAGCCATGCGATCTGACTGTCGTAGATGATCAAACCCCGGCTCGCCGGGGTTTCTCGTCTAAGGTTCCACGGTACTGGTAGCAAGCTTTATGACGACGCCGAGGCGCTCTTGGCCTGCAAGGCTTTCGGGCTCGATCTGGCTGAAGCTTTCTGCTTCTTGCTGCGCGACAGTGCTTTGTTGGCTTGGTCAGCGCACTTCTTGAAGCTTCCGGATCGGTGCGCCGCTTTGGCTGCGGTATGCGGTCGGTTGCGTACGAGGTCGATTCAATAGCACTTTTCACCCTGCCCAGGGCTCCACTGCTTACCTATTGCCAACGAGGTGAACATGGAAATCAAGCCCAGTGACCCCGCAATGCCAGCGACTCGGCCTGTGGAACAGATCGAGCCCGACCTGACCCCAGCCCCGGGGACGCCCCGCGACGACTCCCAGGACCATTGGCCGGCCGGCTCTGACGAGCCAGCAGGTGGGGAAGATCCGGATCTCAAGCGCCCCAACCAACGGTAATCAGCAGGGAGAAGCCTATGGCGAGCAAAGACCAAACTGAAATCGATACCGGCGAGGATCATAGTTCAGGGCTGGAGCAAACCCCTTCCGAACCCAAGCAAGGTACGGAGCGGCCGGCCGATTGGACTCCGCCTGCCGGCAATCCTGGTTCTGATCAGGATGCTTTGGAGGAACGGGATAACGGAACGGCAAAGCCGCGTTCCCACTGAGCCTCTCTCACCGCAAAAGCCCAGCCATCGTGCTGGGTTTTTTTATGCTCCAGCCATTGCATTTGGTAAAGCCGCCTCTTGGGTGAGGGCCGACGATACAAAGGCCTTTGGCATTAAGCGCGGACCTGTATCTGTTCGCTTCTCCGTGTGCATGTGCGAGACGACCAGATTCAAAGCGCTGCAGAAAACTCTGCTTTGCCAACCTGCGCATGATCTTCGGATAACGCTCGAACGCCCATTCTGCGGGCTTTTCCCAAGAATATACATACACCGCAACACAAAGCAGCCCTTCGATACGGGAAGCCCTACTACGCAGAGCCCAGGCTCGAACGCATAATGTACGAACGTACCAGAAAGCGCATCGCTGCCTTCTGAGGCTTGGCGAATACCCTCCCAAGCCATAGTCAAATCACAGCAAAAATCAGGGTGAAGGCGGCCTGGCGACGGCCGATACCCGCAGGATTCATGGCATGGAACAGTCCGCAGTAACTCCAGCATTTTCCCGGCTTTGCGCATCGTTCGAACGTGGCGTGCTGGAGGTCGATGTTCATCCTTCCTCTGTCTTGCCGGAGTCGCTTTTCGGCTTTGCCGAGCGGCACAATCCAAAACGGGCATTTCTATTCGTCTCCCGGGTGCTCGGCAAGCACATCCCGGTAAAACCCTCGCTGATGCAGCGTACCTACCAAAGCCTGGCGGCCCGGATTCCAGCAGACCTGCCGGGGCCGGTCCTGGTCATCGGCATGGCCGAGACCGCTGTGGGCCTCGGCGCTGGTGTGCACCGCGCCTACAGCCAGGTGCGCCAGGACACGATGTACATCGTCAGCACTCGCCACTCGGTCGCTGCTGATGTGTTCGTGCGATTCGAAGAAGAACACAGTCATGCCAGCGCCCACCTGATTCACATTCCGCCGGACCCTGTGATGCGCGACATGATGATGCGCGCCCGCTCTCTGGTGCTGGTGGACGACGAAGCCACGACTGGCAGGACGTTCATCAATCTGCATCGCGCGCTGCTGGCTGCCGGCCTCGATCAACTTGAGCGTGTTGTCACCTGTGTACTGACCGACTGGTCCAACGGGGCCGTATCGCAGGGTGTTGGAGGCCAGGCGGTTCAGGTTTCACTGTTGAGCGGCGAATATCGGTTCATCAAGGCCCCGGGCACCCCGTCGCCTCAGGCACTCGATACCAGCGCCGTGAACGTCGGAAGGTGGGCGATCGACCCTGCAAACGACTGGGGCCGGCTCGGCACTCGGTCAGTGGAGGACACCCTCGGCCTGGACATCAAGGCCGAGCCTGGCGAAACGGTTCTGATACTGGGCACTGGCGAGTTCGTCTGGAAGCCTTTCCTGTTGGCTGAGCGCCTGGAGAGGGCGGGAGTGAAGGTGCATTTCAGCTCAACCACGCGCTCGCCAATTGCACTCGGGCACTGCATCGAGCATGCGCTCAGTTTTCCTGACAACTACGGGTTGGGCATCGCCAATTTTCTCTACAACGTGGCGCCGGGGCAATTCGACCGTGTGATCCTCTGTAGCGAAACCGATAAGCCCGCAGTTCCCGCCTGCCTGGTAAAGGCGCTCAATGCCGAGGTCATCGTCGATGGCCTGTAAGCATCCGCTGGTGTTGGTCGATCTGGACGACACGTTGTTTCAAACAGCCCGGAAAATGCCCTCGCAAGGTGCTCGGTATCCGGCCTCTTATGACCTGAGCGGCAATATCAGCGGCTATCAAACACCTGTGCAAAAAGCTTTCGCCGACTGGCTGTTGCACACCGCCGAGGTGATACCGGTCACCGCACGCAGCGCCGAAGCGTTCAGCCGTGTGCAGGTGGGCTTCAACGGGGCGGCGATCTGCGCCCATGGCGGGCTGATCCTGAACCCGGACCGTACGGTAGACGCCCAGTGGCATGCGTTGATGAACGAAAGGCTTGCCGGTTACCGGCAGCGCCTGCCGCAACTGCGCGATAGCGTTCTCGAGATCGGGACGCAAAACAGTCTCTCGCTGCGCAGCTGGGTAATCGAGGAAGCACAGCAACGCCACTATGTGGTGGTGAAGCATTGCGACGGCTCGGATGCTGAACTGGCATTCGTCGAGCGACAGCTGCGCGGTGCTGGCCTGCTCGAAGGGATGCATACCCACCTCAATGGCAACAACCTGGCGCTGATGCCTGCCGGGTTGTCCAAGCGCGCGGCCGTGGAACATTACCTGAAAACCCGCCTGCAGTTGCCCGACGAGCAGCCAGTGATCGGCATTGGCGACAGCCTCAGTGACCTGGGCTTCATGAGCCTGTGCGATTTCTGGGCGACCCCTTGCAACAGCCAGCTGGCCCGTGTGGTGGAGAGCGCCCATGCTTGACGCACCGCAGGGTTTCACCACCGTTGGCAGCGCAAGCTACTCGCCGGAAGACGTCCAGTTGCTGCTCAGGCCGGTGCAGCTCGAGCTGACACCGGTACGCGAAAAGAGCGCCTGATCCAGTCCAGTGCAAAGCACTACTCGGACATGATCGGCCAGGAAGATGCGCCCAGCGCCGCCCACCTGGCCTTGTTCGAGCGTGCCATGGGCCAGAATGCTTCGCGGATGGCCCGGGAGGTGCAGTCCCTGGCGCTTGCGCTGGCGAACCGTTCCACCGGCGCTCCCATTGCGCTGGTTTCCTTCGTACGGGCGGGGCTGCCATTGGGCGTACTGCTTCGCCGTGCCCTTACCGGGCTGGGCTGCCATGTACAGCATTACGGCATCAGCATCGTGCGAGGCCGTGGTATCGATTCGGTTGCTCTGGAGCATGTCATTGCGCTGCATGGCGCGGCGAACATCGTCTTCGTCGATGGTTGGACCGGCAAGGGTGCCATCCGCGACGAACTTCACCGAAGCCTTGCTTGCGACTCACGTTTTCCCGAGTGCCCCCGGCTGGTCGTGCTGGCCGATCCCTGCGGCAAAGCGTGGCTCGCTGCGTCGGCCGAAGACTGGATCATTCCCTCCGGGATCCTGGGTGCGACGGTTTCTGGCCTGGTGTCGCGCTCCGTCTGGCCTGCTGATGGAGGCATGCATGGTTGCGTAGTCTACGACCACCTGCACGAGCACGACCTGACCCAGCTGTTCATCGAACGAATCGAAACAGCCCGGGAGGGCGTCGAGGCCAGCCCTGCCAGCCCATGGTCAACCGAACAGGCCGTTGCGTTGCAGGCCCGGGCGAAGTGTGTGCTCAGCGACCTGTCCGCACGTGTGCACGTGGCCGACCCCAACCGGCTCAAGCCAGGCATCGCCGAGGCGACCCGGGCCGTGCTGCGCAGAGTACCGGACCGGGTGTGGGTACAGGATCGAAGCGACCCTGACGTCGAATTGCTCATCCACCTGGCCGAGCGTGCGGGAGTCGAAGTCCAGCAGGTGGGCCCTTTGCTAGGCCCCTACCGCGCCGTCACTCTGATTCGGAGTGTGTGCTGATGGCTCGGGTTTCTCCTTATGCACTGGGTGCCACCCTCTACATGCCAGCCACCCGTAGTGACCTTCTCGAGGTGATCAGCGGCCGCAAGCTGCCGAGCCTGCGCTCACTGGTGATCTGCCTCGAGGACTCGGTCGCCGGCAGCGACGTGGAAGCAGCACTCGGGCAGCTCAGGGCCGTACTGAGGTCCATCCGTGCCGAGGGCCAGCGCCGCACCTGGAGCCCGCTCATCTTCGTGCGACCGCGTGATGCGGTCATGGCGGCGGTAGTAAACGACTGGCCCGAGATCGAAGCGATCGACGGTTTCGTGCTGCCCAAATGTTCGCTGACGTCGTTGCCTCGCTGGGCCGCGGCAGTGGAGAACCCGGCGCTGCTGGTGATGCCGACGCTGGAGACCCGCGAGGTGTATAGCCCTGCCGCCATGCTCGAGCTGGGCACTGCACTGCGCCAGGCCTTCAATGATCGGGTTCTGGCATTGCGTATCGGGGGTAACGACCTGATGGGCTGCCTCGGCCTGCGGCGCAACCCTTGCACCACGCTGTACCAGACCCCTATGGGGTATGTGATTCCCATGCTGGCTGGCGTGCTGGGTGCTCAGGGCTTTTCGCTGACCGCGCCGGTGTTCGAGCAGTTGGCAAGCCCCGCCCTGCTCGGGCAGGAGTTGCAGCTGGATATCTCCCACGGGCTTGTCGGCAAGACCGCCATCCATCCGGCGCAGATCGCACCGATCAACGAAGCCTTCCGGGTGTGCGCCAAGGATCTCGATTGCGCGAGGTTGATCGTCAGTGAATCCGCGCCTGCCGTGTTCAAGCACGGCAGCGCGATGGTCGAGCCCGCCACACACCTCAACTGGGCCCGAAAAATCATCGAACGGGCCCAGTGGCAGGGCGTCAGGGCGCCCGAAGCGGCAGTTGCCGAAAGTGCCCGTCGACCGTTGACGTGCTCGAAATACATGCCTTGAGCGTTTTCACACTGAGGCTGCGAAGTACCCGGCGACCTTGAGCCACGAGCCACGGTTCAGGCGCCTTATTGGTGGCACTTCCATCCGCGCTGGCAGCGTAGACGGTGGCCACTCAGGAATCGAAGCGCGCGATCGCACAGGCGGCGCCATTCGATAACGGATACCTCTGCAGGCAAGCAGCGGTACGACGATTGAAAAGGAGCGTGAAAATGGCACTTAGCCTTTCCAAGAATCAGACGATCTCTCTTGAGAAAACGCAGGCTTCAGGCCTCGGCAAAGTCACCCTCGGCCTGGGTTGGGACCCGATGAAGGCTGGTTTTTTCGGCAGGCTGATCGGGCAGGGCGGTGACATCGACCTGGATGCATCCTGCATTCTGTTCGATGCGCAGATGCAACCGGTCGACCTTGTGTGGTTCCGCCAACTGCAATCCAGAGATGGCTCGATTCGCCACTGCGGAGACAACCGTACCGGCGAAGGCGATGGCGACGATGAGTCCATCGAGCTCGACCTGCTGGCACTGCCGCCTTCGGTGGTGCAACTGGTGTTCACCGTCAACTCCTTCACCGGCCAGACCTTCGAGCGCATCGAGAATGCGTACTGCCGCATTGTCAACGCGGGCAGCGGGGCGGAGCTTGCGCGCTTCTACCTTTCCGAGCAGGGCGCCCACACCGGCGTGGTCATGGCCAGCCTGAGCCGCACCGCTGCGGGTTGGGACTTCAAGGCGCTGGGCGTAACGACTCAGGGCCGCACGGTAGATGATCTGGTCAACCTGGCAGCACAGGCGGCGCGCGCATGACCGCTCTGCTACCAGGCGGCAACGCCTCCGTGGCCAGTGAACGGGTGCAAGTGCAGATCGCCTACAGCCCGATACCGGGCGCGGATATCGACGTCTCGGCGTTTGTGCTTGCCGCCGATGGCAAGGTACGCAGCGATGCCGACATGTGTTTCTACGGGCAGCCTCAGGTGCTCTGCGGTGCTGTCAGGCTGGCCCAGGCCTCGGTCGGGGAGGCGATCTTCGAGCTGGACCTGGGCCGGCTGGATACATCGGTCGAAAAAGTATCGCTGGCCGCGACCATCCACCAGAACAAGGCCAGTTTCGGCGCTGTATCGAGCTTGTCGCTCGAGATGACCGGCGGCCTCGAAGCTCGGCTTCCAACATCCGGCATGAGCGAAACCGCATTGATTCTTGGCGAGTTCTATCGCCGGCAGGGCCAGTGGAAGTTTCGCTGCATTGCACAAGGCTTCGCCGGTGGGCTGGCGCCGCTGTCGACTCATTTTGGTGTCGACATCATCGAATCGGCTCCCGCTGCAACGCCGCCAAAGCCTGTACTGAGCTTGAGCAAGATCACGCTCGATAAGCATCGCGCCTCCATCAGCCTCGAAAAGACCGCCGCAGGCTTCGGTCAGATACGCGTCAACCTGAACTGGAACCAGCGAAAGAAGGGCCTGTTCGGAGGGCTCCGGCAGGTCGACCTCGACGTCGGCTGCCTGTACGAGCTGCAGGATGGGCAAAAAGGTGTCGTCCAGGCACTGGGCAACAGTTTTGGCGACCTGGAGCGAGCGCCCTTCATGCAGTTGATGGGGGATGACCGCACCGGCTCGGTTCAGGGTGGCGAGTGGATTCACATCAATGGCCAGAGGTGGGCCGAGATCAGACGCATCCTGGTCTTTGCCTTCATCTACAAGGGCGCACCCAACTGGCGCGAGACCGACGGTGTGGTGACGCTGTTCATCCCCGGCCAGCCCGAAATCGAAGTTCGCCTCAATGAAGAGGGCGGAAGGCTCGGCTGCTGCGCTATCGCTTTGCTCGAAAACGACAACGGCGCGGTGAAGGTTACCCGACGGGTCGACTTCCACGCCTCTCAAGCCCCCATGGACAAGGCTTATGGCTGGGGCATGCGCTGGACCACCGGCTCGAAGTAGATCGCGCGACTGCGAGGGCGAAGCCTCGCTGAGGAGAAACAGCAATGTTGGACTGGTTTAAAACGAACGCATCCAAGGCTCGCGCGGCGCTGGCCCAGGAGGTCGGCAAGTTCGGTAACCGCCGCTTCATGGAGGCGGTTGCTGCCGCCTGCGCAATGATTGCCGCAGCCGACGGCGAGGTGTCGGCAGCCGAGAAGCAGAAAATGATCGGCTTCATGCAGAACTCCCCGGAGCTCAGGTTCTTTGACGTCGATGAGGTCGTCACTGCGTTCAACGTGGCTGCTGCCAAGTTCGATCAGGACCGCCAGATCGGCCAGGCGCAAGCGCTGAAGATCATCATCAGGATCAAGCCCGATGAGGGTGCGGCGCGCTTGCTGGTTCGCGTGGCCTGCGCGATCGGTGCCTCGGACGGCCACTTCGATCAACACGAAAGAGCGGCTTGCCGCCTTATCTGTCTCGAGCTGGGCCTGAACCCGGCTGATTTCGAACTCTAAGGTATTGAACTGTGGAAGTAACTTCTATCGGATTCCCGCCATTGACGGTGGCGGTGTTTGTCGCCATGGCTGTGGGTGCCCTGTTGATCGATGTGCTGACCCACCGGGGTGACAAGCCGGTGAGCCTGGCAAAGGCATCGTTCTGGACGGTCATGTGGATCGCCATTTCGCTGGCGTTTGCCGGGTTTCTTCATGTGCAGCACGGCCCTGAAGTCGCAAGCCTGTTCGTCACAGGTTACGCACTCGAAAAAGTGCTGAGCGTCGACAACCTGTTCGTGTTCATGGCCATCTTCGCCTGGTTCAAGGTCCCGGACGCACTGCGCCACCGTGTTCTGTACTGGGGCATCATCGGTGCGATCGTGTTCCGCGGCATCTTCGTGGCCATCGGCACCGGGCTGCTGGCATTCGGGCCTTGGGTCGAGGTTGTGTTCGCAGTGATCGTTGCCTGGACAGCGGTGATGATGCTTCGCGGCGGCGGGAATGAAGACGAGGAGCCGGATTATTCCACGCACATGGCTTACCGCTTCGCCAGGGCGCTCTTCCCGGTATGGCCAAAGCTGCATGGCAATCGGTTTTTCGTCAGCCGCAAGGTTCTGGAAAAAGAGCTGCAAAAGCCCGAGAACACAGGCATGAGCCTGGTTGGCAAGGGCACGATCTTCGCCACACCGCTGTTCCTGTGCCTGGTCGTCGCCGAGATCAGCGACGTGCTTTTCGCGTTCGACTCGGTCCCGGTCATCATCGCTGTGAGCCGCGAACCGCTGATTGTGTACTCGGCCATGCTCTTCGCGATCCTCGGGCTGCGAACCATGTATTTCGTGCTCGAAGCCCTCAAACGCTACCTGGTGCATCTGGAAAAGGCAGTGATCGCCTTGCTGTTCTTCATCGCGATCAAGCTGAGCCTCAATGCCACCGACCACCTCTTCCAACACGGCCACAGCATCGATGCCAACACCAGCCTGGCCGTGGTGATGGCGGTATTGCTCATCGGTATCGTCGCCAGCGTTCTGTTCCCCGCAAAGCACGCCTCACCGGCCGAGCCCAACTGAATCATCGCAACCCCACAAGGAGTTCAACTCATGGCTTTGTCCTTATCCAAAGGCGCCAACCTGTCGCTGACCAAGACCGACCCGAGCCTTTCGCGTATCAGCGTTGGCCTGGGCTGGGACCCACGCGCCACCGACGGCAAGGAATTCGACCTGGATGCCAGCGCATTCCTGCTCACGCGGGCTGGCAAGGTTCGTAGCGATGCAGACTTCATCTTCTACAACCAGCTCAAAAGCGTCGAAGGCTCGGTCGAGCACACCGGCGACAACCGCACAGGCGCCGGCGAGGGTGACGATGAGGTGATCAATGTCGACCTGGCCCGCGTGCCTGCCGACATCGAGAAGGTAACGTTCACGGTCACCATCCACGATGCCGAGCAACGCCATCAGAACTTCGGCCAGGTGGGCCGCGCGTTCATTCGCGTCATCAATGAAGTGACCGGGGTTGAAGTCGTTCGTTTCGATCTTGCCGAAGATGCCTCGACAGAAACCGCGATGATTTTCGCCGAACTGTACCGCTACAACGGCGAGTGGAAGTTTCGCGCGATCGGCCAGGGTTACTCCGGTGGCCTCAGGGCAGTCGCAAACGGTTTTGGCCTGAATTTCGGCTGAGCCACTTTTCCAATACCTACCAAAGGAATGACGCATGGCTGTTTCACTGCAAAAAGGCGGCAACGTTTCGTTGTCCAAAGAGGCTCCAGGGTTGGCCGAGATTATCGTTGGCCTGGGTTGGGACGCGCGCAAAACCGATGGCGCCGAGTTTGACCTCGATGCTTCGGTGTTCGTGACGGGTGAGGACGACAAGGTGTTGAACGACGGATCGTTCATTTTCTACAACAACACACGCTCGGCCGATGGCTCCATCGAGCACCTGGGTGACAACCGTTCAGGCGCGGGTGATGGCGATGATGAGCAGGTCAACGTCAAATTGGCCAGCCTTGCACCTGATGTGAAGAAACTGGTGTTTGCGGTAACGATCCACGACGCCGAAGCGCGTCGGCAATCCTTCGGCCAGGTCAGCAATGCCTACATCCGGGTCGTGAACAAAGCAGACGGCAAAGAGCTTGCCCGCTTCGATCTGAGCGAGGATGCCTCGAACGAAACCGCGATGATCTTCGGGGAGTTGTACCGCCATGGTGGCGAATTCAAGTTCAAGGCCATCGGGCAGGGTTTTGCCGGCGGGTTGAAGCCACTGGCGTTGGCCCACGGCGTCAGCATCGGCTGATTGCCGTGAGCAAGGAGCCCTTGCGTTGCCGCAAGGGCTATCCAGGCGTCACTTCACCGAAACCGAATGCACCATCGAAGTGGCCGAGTCGATATGCAACAACCGGCCCTCATGATCGAACAGCAACCAGTGCTCACCGATGCTGCGCAACTGCGCATGTTGCAACGGCCAGCGCAGTTCGGCGCACAGCTGGTCTCGGTTGCGATGGATGAACCGCCAGCAGGTTTCTGCGCCAGCGACCGTATAACCGGCGATCAGCCAGGCGTCGCTGCAATGGACCAGCAGCGGGTCTTCCGACTCTTCGACCAGGCCGGGCAACCGATAGCCTTTACTGGCGCTGGCCTGGCGTACCACCAGCACGGTATCGGTATCTTCGCTGTACTTAAGGCGCAGCTCGGTGGCCTGGCCGCGGGCGTTGAACACTTGCCAGCCGTACTTGAATTCCCGTTCAGGCGCGGGATCGCGGCCAAGCAGCCGGTGATCAGGCAGGCGGTAATGCCAGAGCTCGATGCCCTCGCGGGTGCGCAGCACCGCGGTTTCATTGTGGGCGTCGTCGTAAATGCGCTCGACCGTCCCGGGCAGGTCGCCGACATGCCACAGCGTCTCGAAGCGCTGGTCGACGTCCACCACACGCAGTTGCCGGCCTCGGGCGATGGTCCACGCGCTGCCGTCGAACAGGCTGGAAAACGCATCCAGCATCAGCACGCCCAGGTCATTGGCGCTGCGGTTGACCAGGTCGAGCTTGCAGACGCGCCACACCTCGCCACGGTTCGCCAGGGCGAGCGCCACCTGGCGGCTGTGGCCAAGCACGATCTGCTGGGTAGGCACCGGGAAGTGAAAGGCCGGCTTGCCGTTGCCTTCGATTACCAGCGCGCCGGCTTCGCCCAACGCCAGCAGGTAGCGGCCGTCGGAAAGCGGCACCGCATCGAGAATCGCCCGGTGGCCGGCCTCGGGTGCCGCCAGCGCAAGGGGGTCGCTACGGTGTTCCAGGCCGCAGGCATTGACCGGATGGCGGGGCAGGCCGCCGCTGGGCAGGTCGGCCTGGAGCAGTTTGTCGCGGCTCATTTTCACCAGCGTTTGCAGCTGGTTTTGAGACAGGGGTGAGGGTGCTACCGCGCGGTCATGAATGATCGCGCGCACCATCGCGGCCGCCAGCAGTGCGAGCTGAGGGCTGGGGTTACCTTTGTGCGCCAGCAGTTCCTGGGCGAGGGTGGTGCGGTCGGCCGCGCGGCCAGGGTCATCGCGCAGGTTCTCGATCAGGCTTCGCTGTGCGACGAGGGTGTCCGGGAGCAGGATGGCGCGCTTGACCAAGGCACCGATGGCCAGGCTGCCGCCTGCGGCTTCGGCCGCCAGCAGCCATTGCGCGGCACGCTCGCGCTGGCCGGGCACGCTCCAGATCACCTCTACCGCTTGCAGCCAGAGGCCTTTGTCCGTCAGCGCCTGCGCCCATTCCAGGCGCAGGCGATTGGCGGTTTCCGGTTGCTTGCTTTCGAGCAGCAGCACCGCGTCGGCGAAGGCATTGTCGCGCCGCGCCACCTGCACCGCGCGTTGCCAGTCTTCTGCCAGGCACAGCAGGCGCACGATCACCGAGGCCTGCATGTCCCAGGCCAGCGCCAGATCGGCCGCTTGCCGGTAGCGTTCGTGTTTTTCCAGGTAGTCGAGCGCCTCTTGCCGGGCCTTTAGCAGTTCGGCGAGCACGAACACTGCTTCTTCGATCCGCCCCTCGCGGTCGAGCCGCTCGAAGGATTGCCGGTAGACCTTCTTCAGATGCTCTTGCAGATCTTCCCCCAGCGCCATGCCCAGGCCAGGGTTCGACCTTGTGCTGAGCGTCAGGTCGTCGCGCCGATCCGGGTGCCGAACGCCTGCCCTTTGGGCGCATTGCCGTCGCCCAGAGGCAGAGCATGGCGCAGTGCTTCGTGCAAATCGCCAGCCTCGAACAGGTCGAGCATGCGTTGCAGGTAGGCGGCCTGGCGATTGCCGTAGAGCTTGGACAGGCTCGACTTCTCCGCGAGGCGTGCGAGCCAGCGCCGCCACACGGCTGGGCCGCGCGGCCGGCCATTGGCTCGTGGTGGCACGCCGGGCGCTGTGGGGCGAACCGGGCGAACCGGGCGAACAGGCCGCGCCACCTCCCGCGCGCCCTCGGTAGGGTAACGGCGGTTGAGCAAAGCCCTCAGCCCCATCAGCAGCAGTGTCAGCACCACCGCGCCAACCAGCATCGCCACCAGCAGCGTGCCCAGGTCCCAGGAAAACGAAGACGCGGCCGAATGCAGCGGCTTATCCGGCGCTGTGCCCGAGCTTGCCGGAACACGCGTACTGGATCGGTACTGGTGAAAACCGAAGAAGCCGGCAGCCAGCACCAGGGCGATCAGGTTGCGTGGGTTGTAGTTCGGCCCGCTGGCGCCTTGCCTGGGTTTTGCCCCGGTTGAGGCATTGCCCGGAGCTTTCGCTTGCTGGGCCCGGGCCTGGCGCTCCAACAGGGCGCGCATCACTTCCATACGCTCGGCGCTGGGCGCGCCCACCGCGTCGCCAAGGATTTCGCGGATGTCGGTCACCACCGGCTCTGGCTCGCTGAACGGTTCGGGCAAGGCGTCGCGGCAATCATAGGTGTCGAGCAGCGCGTATTGGCCAATCTCGATCCATTGGCTGGGCGCCAGCGCTTGTGCATCGCGCAGGTGCAGCGCGTCGGCCCTGCTGCCGCGCACCAGCCAGACATCCGCCGGTGCCAGGCGCTGGCGTTCCTCGGCGGCCAGTTGCGCAGAGCACAGCGCGCGGCCCTGGCGGATCAGCGGCCAGCCTGCCAGCCCTTCGCAGAGCAAGGTATGTGCCTTGGGAAAACGCAGCAGGTCGCCTTCGGCAAACCGAAAGGCGCTGGCGCCGGTGTGCCAGTGCGCGAGGATCAACTGCGCGCGCTCGGCTTCGCTGAAGCGCTCGGCGGCAAACCACAGCGCCGCGACAGGCTGCGAGCCGGTGAGCGTCGGCCGGCGAATCTTCAAGGCATCAAGGTGCTGCATGGGCCGGGCCCTCCAAGGCCGCCGGCGCGTGGTTGCACAACAGCTGCACTACGCGGCGGTCTTCCTTCATCGAATACACGAACAGTTCCCGGCTTTTGGTCAGCGCGGCGATCAACCCGCTCAACGGGCAGAAGCTGATGCGTGCGATGGGCGTACTGGTGCTGAACAGCACGTTCTGGGTGCCCTGATGGTAAAGCGCGACCGCCTGCTGATCGGGGCTTGCCAGCACCATCGAGAATTGCTCGTCCTCGTCCAGCAACAGCCCGATGGCGCGCCATCCCGGGGCAAGCACGACCTCCTCGGAACTGCGGTCGGGCTTGATCAGTTGCCAATGCTGGGCGCCGTCGGCAGTGCTCAGCCAGGCGCAGCCGCGAAAGGCTTTGTCCCAGCCTGGGCTGGCCGGGAACAGTACCTGCTCGACGGATTTTGCGCTGCCGATCATCTCGCCTTCGGGCGAGGTGACCCAGGGGTTGGCCCGATACACGTAGAGGCGGCCAGCGTGAAGGCGAACATAGGCCAGCGTATGGGCCTCAACGTGCGCCATGGCTACGACCTCGTCGGCCATTCGGTGGGTAACGCCAGCCGGCTGCCGGTTGGGCAGCTTGCCGTTGTCGACCACCCAGAACGCCAGGTGCCCCTGGTTGTCGAGCACGAATACCCGGCCATAGACGCCATTGTGCAACCACACCACCGGCAGCAGCGCGGCAGTGCCGGGCGGCATCTGTAGCTCTTCCCTCGAAGGCAGTGGAACGGCCTTGACGTTGGGCAGGTTCCAGAACACCAGTTCCCCGTCCAGGCTCATGACCGCACCGGGATCACGGCCGGGAAAGGTGATGGCCAGGGGCGTGCCGCGTTCGCTCCACTGCACACGGCGGATGTCGAGCGCCTTTTTGCCGGGCGGCCGGCAGCTTGATCACCAGCAGGCCGGGCTCATCGAGCAGCTTGAGGGCGATATGGCGACCGCTGGGGGCGATGATCGGTGCCGGGGTGAGGGCCACACGTGGCACCTGGCCTTTTGCCGTGCGGTGCGCGGCAGGCGCGACGTTGTTGAACTCGCCTTTGATCAGTTGCAACGCCTGGCGCTCGTCCGGGTTGGGCAGCTCGACTCGCCGCGCGGTGCCGCTGTGCAAGGCGAAAACGATGCGCTGGCCATCGAGGCTTTGCTTGACCTGAACCGTGTGGGTGCAACTGCGGGTATCGATGGCCGGCAGCTGTTGGCCGACCACCCAGCGCTCGCCACTGTCATAGGTGTTGTCAGCCAGCCAGGCGTGCCAGGCCTGCCAGTGCGCTTCGGTCACGGGCTGATAGGTGCGGGCTTCGAGCAACAGCTTGAGCTGCCAGGGCGCCTGGAATTCATGCAGCTGGGGCGCGCTTTGCAGGATGCCCCAGCGCAGCTCGGCCCCGGCCTCGCGCGCGCGGCGGGCGAGCAGTATCAGCAGCGCCAGGTGAACCAGGCGCGGCGCGCCCCATTGCAGAGGGCCTGCGTCGAACAGCACGACGATCCAGCGGTTGGCCTGGTGCGCGCGGTATTGCGGCGCCAGGAACAGATGCTCGCCCACCACCGCACGGCGCAGAAACTCATCCGGCAGCTCTTCGGCCAGCAACCATTCGCTGGCCAGCAGCCGTTCATAAGGGCCGCGGCGTTGCAGGTCGCCCAGCCCGTCGGCCTCCGGCGTGCCGCCTTGTTGCAGGCCGCGCAGCGGGCCCAGCAGGGGGTTGATACGGCCGAGCAGGTCGGCCAGCAACGGCAACTGGCCAGGGCTGAACCAGTGCAGCCACTCCCGCCAGGGTTGCAGGGATTTGGGTAATTGCATCAGCGGCCCGCCCATCCATCCTTGATGCGTTGCAAGTGCTGCGCGGTCACCGGCAGGCAGCGGTCCAGCGGCACCACAACGGCCGGTGCGTGCCAGAGCAACAGCGGCGCACGCGAGAAACGCGCCAGCAGCGCTTGCCCGAGCAAGTCCAGCGGCACGTCCGGCGCCCAACTGGTCGGCAACCACAGGCCCGGTGCGGCAGCTTCCGCGCAGGCGTACTCGACGCCGTCTACCCAGGGCAGGGCCTCGGCCGGGCCGGTCACCACCAGCACGTCGCGATTGGCCGTGGCCTGCAACCTGGCAGCGTGCGCTTCAGCCATTTGCTCGAGCCTTTCGAACAGGCGTACAGCCGCCTCGCCCCAGGCCACGGCAGCCTGAGGCAAGGCGGCTTCCTGGCGGGCCTGCCATTGCCACTGAACGGCCATGGCACTCATGCCTGGCGCGTCAGCAGCTGCGCGACGCGGCCGCGGGCGTGCTGCAACTCTGCGGGGAGGGTCTGGCTGTTGAAGTTGGCGTCGATTTCACGCAGCAACGCCTCCAGCTGGGTGCTGGCCGGCGGCTCGCTGCGGTCGAGGTAATCCTGCGCGGTTTCCAGCAAACGGTGCAGCCGCGCCATCGGTTGCAGCGTCGCTTCCTCGACCGCGCTGAACAGGTGGCTGTTGCTGCACTGTGCGAACAGGTCCTGCAGCACTTCACGGCCGTGCTGCTGAATCTCGCGAGTGGGCAGCACGTAGAGCAGCGGCCACAGGTCGGCCTCGCTTGCCTGCAATTGCCCGCGCAGCAGGGCGGCGGCGGCGATCAAGCGCTGTGACTTGACGATGCGCCGGTCCGACAACTGAATGCCGGCCTCGCGCAAGCGCCGAATGGCCTGCGCCAGGGCCGGCCGAACGGCGGCCAGGTCCACATCCTTGAGCGCATGGCCGAGGGTGTCGAGCTCCGCCAGCCCGAGCAGGTGCGGCACTGGCCGCTGCTCCGATTGCCAGCCGCCGGCGAGCATGGCCTCAAGCTGGTTGTCGGGCACCGCATCGACGAACAGGTGCAGGAGGAAACGATCGCCGAACGCCGCCAGCGACTCATCCTCTGGCAGCCCGTTCGCCGCGCCCACGCACACCCGCAACGGGCACTGCACCTGCGTATGGCCGCGGCGGAAGCGCCGCTCGTTGAGCACGCCCAGCAGCGTGTTGAGGATGGCCGTCGAGCCCAGGAACACCTCGTCCAGGAACACGATGTCGGCTTCGGGCAACATGCCGCGAGTGTCGGTTTCTACCGTGCCTTCGCGCAGTTTTTTCAGGTCGACCGTGCCGAACAGCTCCGAAGGCTCGGTAAAACGCCCCAGCAGGTACTCGAAGTAACGCCCGCCCATGCACTGCGCGACCCGGCGCACCACCGCACTCTTGGCCGTGCCGGGCGGCCCGACCACCAGGATGTGCTCCTGCGCCACGGCGGCCAGCATGATCAGTTCGGCCAGTTGTTCACGGCCGACCAGGCCCTCGGTGGCTGCGCGGACGGCATGGCGGATTTGAGTGGCGGCGTGGTGCAGGGGGAGGGCATCGGGATCTTCCTTGAATCGGGGGCGCAATGGTGCTTGAAAATGGTGTTTGCAGATAGAGGTTGTCGGCGGGCGGTGCCTCGGCTTGAGCGCGGCGTCACGGTTTTGGATGCAGAGGGTGGCAAGCGGCGGTGACGCACTCAACCTGCAAAAAATCCGGTTGCACAGGAACTTAGCCGCACATCGCCGCTCTACGGGACCGTCCCACACCGGCTGCAGTACCTGATCAGCCGCCCGCCCCCTCAACGAGACAAGGACGAACACAGTGCAAGCAAAAAGTGTATGGCTAGGAATGCTGGTCGCGGCAGGCGTTCTGCTTTCGGGTTGCGACGACAACAAGGCGCCACACAGCGCAGCAACGCCGCAAGGCCAGGCCGAGGCCCCGGCGCCCAGTGCCGAGCAGGTCGAAATCGAGAAATACAATGCCTACGTTGACGCCGCCAACAGCGGTGGCGACTTCGCTGCCATCCTCGAACATCGGCTGGCCGAATATTCGAAGCAGCTCAAATCGCAGAACAAGCTGACCGAGTACTACCTGTTCGACGTCCATGACATCAGCAACGTGCGCGACAACCTGAAAAAGGCCCTGGCCTTGCCAGCTCCGATGCCCGAGCTGGACGAGCCGGCCAAGGCAATGCTGGTGGCGCTGGAGAAACTCGCGCCGATCCACGCCGACCTTGCCAACTACACCGAGTCCAAAGGCTGGCTGGCCGACGATGGCAAAAAAGCCAAGGAGATGGAGCCTGCGCTGGATGCGGCGCTCGAGGCCGTTGCCGTCGAGCAGGCCAAGTTCTATGACGGCCTCAGCAAGCGCGATGAAATCAACGTCAAGCACGCGTTCGATGCGGCCGAGAAGGATTCGCTGGCGTACTACAACGCAGGCTTTGTGCTGTATGGCAAACAAGCGATGCGCCTGTCTCGTGAGTTCTTCAAGTCGGCCGGGGCCGATGCAACGATCCAGCCATTCGCAGACAGCCTGGACAAAACCGCACAGATGGTCGAAGGCTGGCAGAAGAAAAACACCTCCAAGAGCCCAAGCTGCACCGTGCTGCCGAGCCGGATGAACCAGTTCGTCGCCAAGGGCCGCCAGGCCATCAGCACGGCCAAGGCCGGCGGCTACAAATATGACGAACAGCGCCAGATGGCCTGGAAAAACGACAACCCGATCCAACGGGATGCGAAGTTTTTCGGCGAGGCCTTCGACAATGTCATCCGCGACATGAACTCCTCGCAGTGCGATTGAGCCACCCCGCAACACGCTGAACCCGCTCAGCACGAACCCACCGTTGGCACTCGCCACGGTGGGTTCTTCATTAAAGGCGTCGATCAAGGCTGCGCCGGCCACTTCAGATTCCCTTCAGATTCCCCGCCGATCATCAGCCCCGTCGAACCCAACCGCGGGGCCACACATGTCTCAACGTCTCTGGAGCAGCGCGCTCCCCATCCCTATCGGCAGCCATGCCCATTTGTCCGTTCACTTGCATGGTGACGACGGGCGAGGGGAAGTAGAGCGCTTCATCCATCAGTGTTTCGCCAGCGCTCATCAGGCGGATGTGCAGCATTACCTGCCCGAGTTGCTGGCGCTGCGCGACAGCCATGGCCGGCTGACCGCAGCAGCAGGTGTGCGGCCGGCGAGCGACGGCCCGCTGTTTCTGGAGCGCTACCTCGATGTACCGCTGGAAGCTGCTGTTTCGCAGGTGGCCGGCGCCTCGCCGGGCCGCTCGCGCATGGTCGAGGTCGGCAACCTGGCCTCACACAGCGCCGGCAGCGCGCGGATCATGATCATCGCCGTGACCTGGCTGCTGGCCAGCCGTGGTTTCGAGTGGGTGGCGTTCACCGGCGCTGCGACCCTGATCAACAGCTTCCAGCGGCTGGGGTTGATGCCCACAGTGCTGGCCTGCGCCGACCCGGATCGCCTGCAAGGCCAGGTGGATCAATGGGGGACCTATTACGACCAGCGGCCGCAGGTGTTCGCCGGCAACATCGGCTACGGCTTCGATGCACTGACGTGCGCCGGGGTATTCCAGCGCCTGGGGTTTCCCGGCCTGGCCGAGGAGGCTGGCCATGCTGCATGAACTCAGCGACTTTCACGGCACGCTGCGCCAGCAGGCCCAGGCCAATCCCGAGGCGGTGGCCGTGCAAGGGGCCACGCAGCGCTACACCTACGGGCAATTGCTGGGCGAGGTGCAAGCGCGTATCGACCGCCTGCAACGCCTGGGGCCGGGCACATTGGCACTGGTGCTGGATAACGGGCCGGATGCGCTGTTCTGGGACTTGGCCGCGCTATTCGCCGAGCGCCCGTGTGTGGTGATACCGCCGTTCTTCAGCGCGGCGCAGTTCCAGCATTGCCTCAAGCAAAGCGGCACCACAGCGGTGCTGGCCGAGGCGCAGTGGGCTGGCCAGCTCAGCGAACTGGGGTTTGCCCAGTCGGCAGCGGATGGCTTCTGGTTATGCGACGCCGTGGCCGGCGTGGCATTGCCCAGCGGCACGGCCAAAGTCACCTACACCTCCGGCAGCACCGGCGCGCCCAAGGGCGTGTGCCTGAGCGCCGGGGCCCTGTTGCGCGTGGCACAGGCGCTTGAGGCCGCCAGCCGGCCGGCCGCCCCCAGCGTTACCTGGCGGTGCTGCCGCTGGGCGTGCTGCTGGAGAACCTCGGTGTGTACGCGGCGCTCATGGCCGGCGGCTGTGTGCAGCTGTACCCGCAGCAGCAGTTGGGCATGGGCGGCGCGAGCCAGGTGGATTTCAAGCGGTTACTAGGGGCGATTGCCCTGAGCGGCGTGCACAGCCTGATCCTGGTGCCGCAACTGCTGATGGGCCTGGTGACCGCCATCGAGCGCGGGCTGATGCCGGTGGGGCCGCTGCGCTTTGTGGCCGTAGGCGGGGCGCGCGTATCGCCCAGCCTGCTGGCGCGCGCCGCCGCAGTAGGCCTGCCGGTGTTCGAGGGCTACGGGTTGTCCGAGTGCGCCTCGGTGGTGGCGCTGAACCGGCCGGGGGCGCTGCGCCCGGGCAGCGTCGGCAAGCCCTTGCCCCATGCAGAGGTGCGCATTGCCGAGGACGGCGAAGTGCTGGTGGCAGGCGCGACGCTGCTGGGCTACCTGGGCGACGCCCCGGTTACCCAGCGCTGGTGGGCAACCGGCGATCTCGGTTATGTCGACGAAGACGGCTACCTGTACCTGAACGGGCGCAAGAAGCACCAGTTCATCACCAGCTTCGGGCGCAACGTGAACCCTGAGTGGGTCGAGGCCGAGCTCACTCAAAGCGGTTTGATCGCCCAGGCGTTCGTGCACGGCGAGGGCTTGCCGCGCAACATCGCGTTGCTCTGGCCCCTGAACCCCGAGGCCAACGACAGCGCTATCGAGCAGGCCGTCCAGCAGTGCAATGCGCAGTTGCCCGATTACGCCCGAGTGCACGCCTGGCGGCGCCTGCCCACGCCCCTGAATACGTCCGATGCCACCCTGACCGCCAACGGCCGGGCGCGCCGCGAGGCGATCCTGCAGCGTTACCACACCCTTTTGTCCGACATCCCGCTGTGAGGCCCCTCATGTCCTTTTTCGACACCCTGCAAACCCAGACCGCCCAGCAGCGCCAAGCGCTGTTCGCGGTACCGGTGATCCGCGAAGCGCTGGCCGGTGAGGCCAGCCTTGCCAGCTACGTCGCTTTCCTCACCCAGGCCTACCACCATGTGCGCCACACCGTTCCGTTGATGATGGCCTGTGGCGCGCGATTGCCTGCGCGGCTGGAATGGCTGCGTGGCGCGGTGTGCGAATACATCGACGAGGAATACGGCCATGAGCAGTGGATCCTCAACGACATCAAGGCCTGCGGCGGCGACTGGGAGGCGGTGCGCGACGGCCGGCCGGCGCCGCCGATCGAGTTGATGGTCGCCTACCTCTACGACCTGATCGCCCGCGGCAACCCGGTAGGGCTGTTCGGCATGGTCAATGTGCTGGAGGGCACCAGCATCGCCCTGGCAACGCAGGCTGCTGGCACCCTCCAGAGCACCCTGGCGCTGCCTGCCACGGCCTTCAGCTACCTGAGCTCCCACGGCGCGCTCGACCAAGGCCACATGGCCACCTACCAACAGCTGATGGACCGCCTCGACGACGCCGGCGACCAGCAGGCGGTGATCAACGCCGCCCAGATGGTTTACCGGCTTTACACCGAAATGTTCCAGGGCCTGCCCCGCACCACCCGGCACGAGGTGCACCATGCGCTTGCCTGAAGCGGTGGTGGTGCTCACCGGTGCCAGTGGCGGCATCGGCCTTGAGTTGGCCGAGCAGTTGTGCGAAGCCGGCGCTCAGGTACTTGCGGTGAGCCGGCAGATGGGCAAGCTTGCTGGCCTGATGAACCGTTACCCGCAGCGCCTGCGCTGGCAGGCCGCTGACTTGCGCACTGCCGCCGGGCGCGAACAGGTGGTCGAGCGGGCCCGCGAAATGGGCAACGTCAACGTGCTGATAAACGCCGCCGGCGTGAACCGCTTCGCCTTGCTCGACCACTTGGCTGAACAGGCGCTCGACGAGCTGCTGGACATCAACCTCAAGGCCCCGATGCAACTGACCCGCGCCTGCCTGCCGCTGCTGCGTGCCCAACCCCGCGCGCTGGTGGTGAACGTGGGTTCGACCTTCGGCTCGATCGGCTACCCAGGCTATGCCACCTACTGCGCGAGCAAGTTCGCCTTGCGCGGGTTCTCCGAGGCGCTGCGGCGTGAGCTTGCCGATACCTCGGTAAACGTGCTGTACGCCGCGCCCCGAGCCACCCGCACCAGCATGAACGGCCAGGCGGCCACGGCGCTCAACCAGGCGCTGAAGGTCGGCATGGACGACCCTGCCGGTGTTGCCCGCGCCGTGCTCCAGGCGGTGCAGGCCGAGCGCAGCGAGCTGTACCTGGGCTGGCCGGAAAAACTCCTGGTACGCCTCAACGGCATGCTGCCCAGCATCGTCGACCGCGCCTTGCGCAAACAATTGCCTGTCATCCGCCGCCATATCGGTGGCCACACCAAGGAATCGATCGAATGAAGCGTTTGCTTCTCGCAAGCCTGCTGGCCGTCTCGCCCTTTACCTGGGCGCTGGACCAGGCAGGCACACAACACCTGGCTGGCCTGCAACAACGTTGGGCGGCGATCCAGTATCGACTGCCCAAAGCGCAACGCGCCGACGCGCTGGAAAAGCTCGCAGCCGAGGCGACCGACTTCGCGCATCAATACCCAGGCTCCGCCGAACCGCTGATCTGGGAAGGCATCATCAACAGCAGTTGGGCAGGCGCAGCCGGTGGCCTGGGGGCCTTGAGCAAGGTGAAAACCGCCAAGGCCAGCCTGGAACGAGCCCTTGAAATGGACCCCAATGCCCTGCAAGGCTCGGCCTACACCAGCCTGGGCACGCTGTATGACCAGGTGCCCGGCTGGCCGATCGGCTTCGGCGACGCCGACAAGGCCGATGCCCTGCTGCGCAAAGCCCTGGAAATCAACCCCAACGGTATCGACAGCAACTATTTCTGGGCCGATCATCTGTACCGGCAAAAACGCTACCCGGAAGCGACTGCGGCGCTGCACAAAGCCTTGCAGGCACCGCCCCGGCCAGGGCGTGAACTGGCCGACCAGGGCCGGCGTGCCGACATCGACGCTCTACTTGCGGCCATCAAGGCCAAACAGGACTGACTATGCGGCTGCTGCTGGTTGAAGATGACGCTGCGCTGGGCGAAGGCATCTGCGACGGCCTGCGCCAGGAGGGCTACACCCTCGACTGGCTGCGCGACGGCGCCAGTGGCCTGCATGCGCTGCAACACGAAAGCTTCGACCTGGCGATCCTCGACCTGGGGCTGCCACGCCTGAACGGCATCGAGCTGCTCAGGCGCGTGCGGGCCGGCGGCGACAGCCTGCCGGTGCTGATCCTCACCGCTCGCGATGCCTTGGACGACCGCATCGCCGGGCTGGACGCCGGTGCCGACGATTACCTGATCAAACCCTTCGACCTCAACGAACTCAAGGCCCGCCTGCGCGCCTTGCTGCGGCGCAGTGCAGGGCGCGCCAAGGTGCTGATCGAGCACGCCGGGGTGAGCCTTGACCCTGCCACCCAACAGGTCCATTACAGCGGCGCCGAGGTGGTGCTTACGCCCAAGGAGTACGTGCTGCTGCATGAGTTGCTGGCGCAGCCGGGCAAGGTCTTTACCCGCGAGCGCCTGACGCAGTTGCTCTACGGCTGGGATGAGGAGCCGGAGAGCAACACGTTGGAGGTCAACATCTATCAGCTGCGCAAAAAGCTCTTCAACGGCCTGATCCGCACGGTGCGCGGGATCGGCTATCTGGTCGAGGCCAAGGCATGAGCTCGCTGCGCCAGCGCACGGTCTGGCGGGTGATGCTGTTGTTGCTGGTCGGCAACGGCTTGCTGGCGTTGTACAACTATCACGATAGCCGGCATGAGATCGACGAGGTCTACGACGCGCACCTGGCCCAGAATGCCCGCCTGTTGCAGGGCGTGATGAGCATGCCGGTGCAGGACGACTCGCGGGCTGCACTTTACCAGGCCTTCAACCAGGCGCTGGGCAAGGCGGGCGCCCATCAGGTGGGCCACCCTTACGAGCACAAGCTGGCGTTTCAGGTGTGGGGGGAGGGTGGCAACCTGCTGGTCTACACACCCAGCGCGCCGAGGCTTGCTTCGCCGCCTGCTACGCCTGGGTTCTATGACTTTTCCAGTGGCGGCGAACAGTGGCGCGGGTTTGTGCTGCCGGTGCCGGAAAAGCACTGGGTGATCTGGGCAGGCGAGCGCAACGATGTGCGCTACGACCTGATCGACCGCATCGTGCGGCACACCTTGTTCCCGTTCCTGCTGGGCAGCCTGGCGCTCGCCGCGCTGATATGGGCTGCCATCGGCTGGGGCTGCGGCCGTTGCAGAACCTGGCCGATGTCATCCGGGCCCGGCATGCCGACTCGCTGGAGCCGCTGCAACTGACGCCGCTGCCCTCTGAACTGGAACCGATGCAGGCCGCGATCAACCGCCTGCTGGCGCAGATCCAGGACTTGCTGCGGCGCGAGCACCGGTTCATCGCCGATGCCGCTCACGAGATGCGCACACCGCTGGCCGTGCTGCGGCTGCACGCGCAGAACGCCATGGCCGCCAGCAACGAAGCGGAGCGGCAAAAGGCGTTGGGCTTTCTGATGGGTGGGGTGGACCGGCTGACGCGGGTGGTTAACCAGCTGCTGACTTTGGCTCGCGTCGAGCCCAAGGTGGGGCAGCGCGCCAGCGCCCGGGTCGACCTGGCCGAGGTTGTCACCGATACATTGGCCGAGCTGGCACCCTGGATACTGGATCGGGGCATGGAGCCGTCGCTGGATATTGGCGAGGGCGACCATCACCTGGCGGTCGATGCTGGCGCGTTGGGTATCGCGCTGCAAAACCTGGTGTCCAACGCGGTGGAGCATTCGCCGCCGGCCGGCAGGATCACCGTGTCGCTGCGGCGCGTGGGCGGGCGCTTCGAACTGGTGGTCGAAGACGAAGGGCCGGGCATCGACGAAGCGCGGCTGGCGCGGGTGTTCGAGCGTTTCTACAGTCGCAACAACCCCAACGGTGCCGGGCTCGGGCTTTCCATCGTGGCCACCATCATCGAGCGCCTGGGCGGCCAGGTGCGGCTGCACAACCGGGACAGCGGAGGGTTGGCGGCCACCTTGTCGCTGCCTGCGAGCTGAGGCGGCGGCCTTTCATCTGAGCGTCTGCCGTGCCCATGCCCAGACGCCCTCGATGACCCGCTGGCCCACCCCGAAATGCACGAACCCGTGCGCAGCCTCGCGCACCACCCACACCTCGGCCGGTGCCACCTCCCCCCAACGCTGCGCCATCAGAACGGTGTCGTCGAACAGCGCATCGCGTTCACCCACCACGAACAGCGCCGGCGGCATGCCCTGCAAGTCGCCATGCAACGGTGACAGCGGCGGTGCGCGGCGCCGGTCATCGGTGAGCCCCGGCGTGAGCTGGCGAAGGGCGGCCACGATCCCTGGCCCGTCCAGCACGAGTGTGTCGGGGCCCGCGTTGCGCACACTGGGCGTGCCGGTGAGGTCGTACACGCCGTAATAGAGCAGGGCGCCACGCACCCGCTGCAACAGCGCTGGCCAGGCCTTGAGTTCGAGCAGGCAGGCGGCGGCCAGGTGAGCGCCGGCCGATTCGCCGACCAGCAACACGGGCAGCTCGGCGAAGGGCGGGTTGCCGGCGTCCAGCAGCCAGCGCGCCGCCGTGAGGCAATCGCGTATCTGGCCCTCCACCGTCGTGGCGGGCGCCAGGCGGTAATCGACCGAGACCACCACCACGTCACAGGCCTGGATCAGCCCCAGGTTGAGGGCGTCGTTCATCTGCGCATTGCCGATCACCCAGCCACCGCCGTGGATGTCGAGCACCACGGCCTTGGGCGGGCGCCCCGAGTGGATGATGCGCAGCGCCACCGAGGCGCCCTCGACGGTGACGGTCTTTTCCTCGGCACGCAGGCCATGCCTTGCCAGGATGGCGCTGCCGCGCAACTGGCCCAGCTTGAGCAGCCCCTGCAGGGCGAAACGGGTGGCCTGGCAGGAGATGCGAAAGCGCGGCAACCGGGCCAGCACCTTGTTGAGGCGGCGCATGGCGGCCAGTTCCGGTTCGGTGCCACCGACGGTTTTGCGGGTCAACATGGCGTTACTCATCCCAGTGCGATAAGCGATGGACACTCGGGCACGGCGGGTGGTTGCAAGGCTGTGACCTGACCCGCCCTGACCGTTGGTCAGGCGCAATTGCCAGGTGGCGAGCCTGTGCTGTCCTAAAGCCGTGTTAACACCCCCCGACGTTTCCCATCCCGGATAAAGGATCGAGCCCGATGGCAACCCCAATCACCCACATCGCCCGCACTTCCCCAGGCGCCGCCCTGATCGACGTTTCCAGCGGTAGCGACCGGCCCCAGACCATCGCGGTACAGGAAGACGGCAAGATTCTGGTGGCCGGCTACGCCCGGTACGTCGCCGGCGGCTACATCGGCTCGCCCCAGGACGACAACTACAGCCTCAACAATTACGCGCTGATGCGCCTGAATGCCGATGGCACGCTCGACAGCAGCTTTGCCCAGGGCGGGGTATCGGTCATCGGCGCGCGTGTGGACGACGATGCTGGCAACTTCATCACGGTGCAGCCAGACGGCAAGATCATCACCAGCCTGGACACCGGCCTGGTGCAACGGCTGAACGTGGACGGCAGCCTGGATACCAGCTTCGGCGCAGGCACCGGCAAGGTGAAGCTCGACAATTGGGGTTCCTTCTACGGCGCGGCGGCCATCGGGGTGGGTGATCAGGGCAGCCTCTATCTCACCACCCTGACCGGCGCCGACACCCTCACCGTCACCCGGCTCAACGCCGACGGTTCGCTGGACACCGCCTATGGCGATGGCGGCACGCGCGCGTTCAGTGCCACTCACTTTGGCGGCCTGTATGCCACAAGCCTGGTGATGCCGGACGGCAGCGTGCTGTTTGGCGGTGACTGGTCCGCTGCGGACAAGTACGCCTACAGCCTGGTGCATGTTAAGGCCGATGGCTCGCTCGATACCGCCTTCGGTGATGGCGGCAAGTTGGTTTTCGACAAGGCCCTGGGCTTGGATGCCTACTCCACTTCTACCGCACAACCCGACGGCAAGATCCTGGTGACCGGCCAGGGCGACCACCCGCTGCTGCGCCTGAACAGTGACGGTTCGCTGGACACCGGCTTCGGCAAGGGCGGTTACGCCTTGCTTGGCTCGGAGCAACCTGTCTATTACGCCGACAGCGCCAAGGCGGTCACGGTGCTGGAGGATGGCAAGATTCTGGTGACCGGAGCCGGCGGATGGGGCAGTGGCTTCGGCGTGGTGAGGCTCAACGCCGATGGCAGTGTCGACACCACTTTCGGCAGCCAGGACGGCAAGTACCATGTCGATGGTTACAACGGCCCGGATGCCCTCATCGGCATCGCCGCCGACGAAATCATGCGCGGCGGGGCGGGCGATGATGTCCTGCAAGGCGGGGGTGGCCGTGACGTGTTGCACGGGGGCAGCGGCGCGGACATCTTCCGTTTCACGGCCATCGACGACAGCTATCGCACGGCCACCAGCAGCCACAGCGACCGCATTCAGGATTTCAACCCGGCCGAGGACCGCATCGACCTCATTGGCCTGGGCTTCACTGGCCTGGGCGACGGGCTGGGTGGCACCCTGGCCGTGCAGGTCAATGCCGAAGGCACGCGTACCTACCTCAAGAGCTTCGAGCCTGACGCCAACGGGCATCGCTTCGAGCTGGCCATCGAGGGCAACTGGCAAGGCCAGCTCAACACGACGAACGTGGTGTTCGCTCCAGTGGTGATAGAGGGCACGGCGGGTGCCGATGTGATTCAAGGGACTGCCATCGACGAGTGGATCAAGGGGGGCGACGGCAACGACCGCCTGTACGGCGGCGCGGGCAACGACATTCTCGAAGGCGGCGCGGGGCGAGACACGCTCCACGGTGGCGAAGGCAAGAACGTCTTCCTCTACACCCAGCTGACCGACAGCTACCGCACCGACACCCAAAGCTTCTCGGACCTGATCGTCGACATGGATGGCCGGTACGACATGATCGACGTGTCGGCGCTAGGGTTCACCGGCTTCGGCGATGGCACCGGGCACACGCTGGTGGAAGGCTACAGCGAGGAAACCGGCCGCTCTTACCTCAAGAGCTACGAGGCCGACGACCAGGGCCGGCGTTTCGAGATCAGCCTCACCGAAAACTGGGACGGCGGTAACCTCAATGACCGGGTGATCTTCGCCAGCGTCGCCAAGCCTGCCGAGGTCGAAGTGGTGGGTGTGCATCAAGGGCTGAGCCAAGGCGAGGCCTGACTCCGCCCCTCAGGCGCTGGCGATCCGGCGCGCAAATGCCAGCATCGGATCGGCCAGCGCCAACGGAGTTTGCAGGGGCATCAGGTGGCCGGCACCGGGCAAGGTCAGCAGCACGCTGTCAGGAAAATGAGACAGGGTGGTGTGCTGCTGCTCCTCGGCAGCGGGCACCTGAGCGTCGTCCGCACCGCAGATCAGCAATGCCGGGTAGGGCAGGCTGCCGATCCGCGCGCTCCAGTCTTCCCGGCTGCCGTGGTCGACCCAGGCGCGCCAGGCCTCGAGGTTCACCGCTTGCGCGTCGGCGATCGCCACTTCGCGCAAGGCGTCGGGCAGGCGATGAAAGCTCGACTCATCCACGAACTTTTCGGCTTCGATCCGGGTGGCGCTGTAGGCGCGCTGGTGGTCTCGGTCGGCGTCGCTCATCGGCTGCGGACCGGGCGGTGAAGGCGCGACCAGCACCAGCCCCTCAAGGTACGAAGGGCGACGTGCTGCCAGCGCTACGGCCACTTTGCCGGTCATCGAATGGCCAACGAGGATGCACCGCTCAAGGTTCAGGCCCACGAGGGTTGCGTCGACCTGGTCGGCCATTTCGGCCACCGAGTAGCCCTGGACGGCGTTGGCATCGCCGAAACCGGGTGTGTTGAGCGCGACGCAGGTGTGCTCGCGGTCCAGGAAGGGTAGTGTCGGGCCCCAGGTGCGATGCGAGCCGCCGAGAAAATGCATCAGAACGAACGTGATCGGGCCATGGCCCTGCTGGCTGTGGGGGAGCATCGGAAGGTTGCCTCGCTGGGTTTTGCAGTGGAGAGCCAGGTGGGCGGTGGAGTTCCTTTGAGTACTTGGATGCAGGACCTTCAGCTCATCGGTTCAGGCCTGAGTTTCAGGTCGAATTTTGAAGTGGGAATGAATTTTCAAGTGGGAGGCCGGCTTGCCGGGCGACAGGGGGGTGACCCTGGAGCTGTGAAGTCGCGCGGCAAGCTGCACCTCCCACCAGGCAAGCGCCGCTGCTGAACCAAGTGGGAGGCCGGCTTGCCAGGCGACGTGGGGGTGACGTTGGAGCTGTGAAGTCGCGCGGCAAGCCGCCCTCCCACCAGGCAAGCGCCGCTGCTGAACCACGTGGGAGGCCGGCTTGCCGGGCGACATGGGGGTGACCCTGGAGTTGTGAAGTCGCGCGGCAAGCTGCCCCCCACCGGGCAAGCGCCGCTGCTGAACCAAGTGGGAGGCCGGCTAGCCAGGCGACGTGGGGGTGACGTTGGAGCTGTGAAGTCGCGCGGCAAGCCGCCCTCCCACCAGGCAAGCGCCGCTGCTGAACCACGTGGGAGGCCGGCTTGCCGGGCGACATGGGGGTGACCCTGGAGTTGTGAAGTCGCGCGGCAAGCTGCCCCCTCACCGGGCAAGCGCCGCTGCTGAACCAAGTGGGAGGCCGGCTAGCCAGGCGACGTGGGGGTGACGTTGGAGCTGTGAAGTCGCGCGGCAAGCCGCCCTCCCACCAGGCAAGCGCCGCTGCTGAACCACGTGGGAGGCCGGCTTGCCGGGCGACAGGGGGGTGACCCTGGAGCTGTGAAGTCGCGCGGCAAGCTGCGCTACCACCTAACGGCGCCCCCGCTCATCAGACATCCAGTGCATCCTTGGCGATCAATCCGCCCAGCTTGATCAACTCCGGCGCCCGGTAGAACTCGAAGAACCGGCACACCCGCTTGGGCACGTTGACCAGCACATCCGGCGGGTAGCCGGCGATCTTGTATTGCGACAACGAGGTCTGCATCACCTCGAAGCTCTGGTTCACCAGGTCCAGCAGCGAGGCCGGCCCGACGTTGTCGAGAATCACCGAATGGTTGGCCGAGGCCGGTGCGCCTTCGTCGCGGCGTGGGGGCGGAGCGCTGCCCAGCACCAGTGCGGGCGCTTCGCCTTCCCAGGCGGAGGGCTGGGTGATGGCATCGTGCTCCATCGCCAGCACGGCTTCGGCCGGGCGGCGGCGCAGTGGCATGCGGTTGCCCAGTGAACCGATCAGGCGGTCGAAGCGGTGCTTGAAGCTGGGCGGGCGTTCGATCACCGGCAACTGGTATTGATGGTGGTTGGTGGCATTGAGGTTCACCGCCACGATCAGATCGCAGTGGCTCGACACCACCGGCACGATCGGCAATGGGTTCAGCAGCCCGCCGTCGACCAGCACGCGGTGGCCTTGCTGCACGGGTGTGAACAGGCTCGGGATCGCCGCCGACGCGCGCATCGCCTGGTGCAGGCAGCCCTCCTGAAACCAGATCTCCTGCTGGTTGGTCAGGTCGGTGGCCACCGCGGTGAAGGGGATGGGCAAATCCTCGATGTTGATTTCACCCACCAGCCGGCGGATCTGCCCGAAGACCTTTTCGCCACGGATGGCACCCAGGCGAAAGCTCACGTCGAGCAGGCGCAGCACGTCGAGGTAGTCGAGTTGCTCGATCCAGCGGCGGTATTCGCCCAGGCGCCCGGCAGCGTAGATGCCGCCCACCACCGCGCCCATGGAGCAGCCGGCGATGCAGGCAATTTCATAGCCACGGCGTTCGATTTCGTCGATCACGCCGATGTGGGCATAGCCACGGGCCCCGCCAGAGCCCAGAACCAGTGCGACGCGCTTGCGCATGGAAATATGTCCTGACAAAAAACACCCTTACCATGCCTCAACGCCGGGGCCTGGGGCAATTGGCGCGGCGGCACTTTTTTCCTGGCGCGCCGTCAGATGCTGCACAATCGCTGTCCCACTCCTTGAGGTAACCCTCCCATGAAAGCCTGGTTCTGCCTGCCCTTGATCGCCGTCGTACTGTCAGGTTGTGCCGCTCGCACCGAGTACCGCGCCAGCTGCGGTACCCAACTGGACGCCGCCTGGCACGAGCTTGACCTGGCCAAAGCCGAAGGTTTCGCGGGCACCGTCAGTTACTCCAAGGCGCTGTCGCTGCTGACCGCCGCCAAGACCCAGCAGCAATTCGAGAAGTACGAAGGCTGCTCGGAGAAGGCCGAAAAAGCCCGTTTCTACATTCGTGAGTCGCGCGCCGGCCGCTGAGCCGTGCTGAACGGCCAGGGCATTCGCCCTGGCCGCCTGCCATCGGAGGCCCCTCGGTATGCGCCCCTCGCTGTCGGCTTGCCTCGATTCGATCAACGCCATTGTGCTCGGCAAGGACCATCAGGTCCGCCTGGCTCTGGCCTGCCTGCTCGCCGGCGGGCACCTGTTGATCGAAGACTTGCCCGGCATGGGCAAGACCACCCTCAGCCAGGCCCTGGCCCGCGTGCTGGGGCTGGATTTTCAACGCATCCAGTTCACCTCCGACCTGCTGCCCAGCGACATCCTCGGCACCTCGGTCTACGACAAGGACAGCGGCCAGTTCCAGTTCCACGAGGGGCCGATTTTCGCCGGGCTGATCCTGGCTGACGAAATCAACCGCGCCACCCCGAAGAGCCAGAGCGCCTTGCTTGAGGCGATGGAGGAGGGGCAGGTCACCATCGAGGGTGCCACGCGCCCACTGCCTTCACCGTTTTTCGTGATTGCCACGCAAAACCCAAGCCACCAGGGCGGCACCTTCGCGCTGCCCGAATCTCAGCTGGACCGCTTTCTCATGCGCCTGTCGCTGGGGTATCCGGCGCAGGCCGCTGAGCGGGCGCTGCTCACCGGCCAGGCTCGGCGCGAAATGCTCCCGCAGTTGCCGGCGCTGCTGGGCGATGGCGAGCTGCAAAGGCTGCAGGCCGAAGCCCGCCAGGTGCGGGTGAGCGAGCCGCTGGTGGACTACGTGCTGCGCCTGGTGGAAGCCACTCGCACTCAGCCGCCGTTCGCCTGGGGGCTGTCGCCGCGCGGCAGCCTGGCGTTGCTCGCCGCAGCGCGTGCCTGGGCGCTGTTGGCCGGGCGCGACTATGTGATCCCCGAAGACGTGCAGGCCGTGCTGCCGTCGGTGGCCGGGCACCGCCTGCGCGAGCGCGCCGACCCTGCCGGGCAGGGCGGCGGCGCGCTGGTGCAATGGCTGCTGCGCGAGGTGCCTGCGTTGTGAAGGCCGCGCTGGCGCTGCGCCTGCGGCGTTGGCAAGACCGCCGCGCGCCCGCCTCGGCGAGGGTGCGGCTCGACCACAAACGGGTCTACATCCTGCCCAGCCGCACCGGTTGCGCGTACGGGGCCACACTGCTGCTGATTCTGCTGGCGGCGATCAACTACCAGAACAGCCTGGCCTATGCCTTGGTCTTCGTGCTCGGCTCGCTGTTCATGGCGGCAATGCTGCACACCTTTGGCAACCTCAGCGGGCTGGAAATCACCAGTGCGACGCCGCCGCCGGTGTTCGCCGGCGAGCAGGCATTGTTCGGTGTGTTGCTGGAAAGCAGCGGCAAGGCGCACCAGGCGATCTGGGTGGGCTTCGCCGGGCAGGCGGCGCAGCGCGTGTCGGTCGCGCCAGGCCAGGCTGCGCGGCTCGAATTGCCACTGCCCAGCACCCGCCGGGGTTGGCTCGACGCGCCGCGGGTGCGCTTGCACAGCGAGTTTCCGCTGGGCCTGCTGCATTGCTGGAGCTGGGTGCGCGGCGGGCAGCGGGCGCTGGTCTATCCGCAGCCACTGCCGGGTGAGCTGCCGCGCCAGCTCGGTGCGGCCTCACCTGATGAGGCCGAGGGGCTGCTGCTGGCTGGCCCTGGCGCGGACGACTTCCAGGGGCTGAACGAATATCAGCCCGGCGATCTGTGGCGGCGGGTGCACTGGAAAGCCTGGTCGCGCGGTGGCCCGTTGCTGGTCAAAACCTTCGCCCAGGCCAGCGGTCAGGACCTGACTCTGGATTTCGACACGCTGGAGGGTGAGCTCGAGACTCGCCTGGGCCTGCTGTGCTTCTGGGTGCTGGCGCTGTGTGAACAGCAACGGCCCTTTACATTGCGCTTGCCCGGCCAGCACTGGGGCCCGGCGTGCGACGAAGCACAGCGCAGCGCCTGCCTGCGGGCGCTGGCACTGTTCGAGGTGCGGCCGTGAGTCGGGTGGGGATCCCTCGCGCCGGGCTGGCCTGGCTGCTGGCCGGCCAGGCACTGGTGCTGCTGCCGCTGTGGTTCGAGCTGCCGCCCTGGCTGTTGCTGCTGTGGTTGCTGTGCACTGGCTGGCGAGTGCAGATGTACCGCATGCGGCTGCGGCCACCAGGGCGCTGGTTGCGCGCCTTCATCACCGTGCTGGCTGCAGTGGCCGTGTACCTGAGCGGCGGTGGTGGCTTCGGCCTTGAGATCATGGCGGCACTGCTGGTGGCTGCATTCGTGCTCAAGCTGCTGGAGCTCGACGGGCCACGCGATGCCTGGGTGCTGATCCTGCTGGGGCTGTTCTGCCAGGTCGTCGCCTTCCTGTTCGACGCCAGCCTGCCGTGGGCCGTGTACAGCCTGCTGCCGCTGATGGCACTGGTGGCGGCGATGATCGGCCTGCAGGGAGGCGAGGGCGTTCGGCAGGCACCGCGCCTGGCCGGCAGCCTGCTGTTGCAGGCGGTGCCGTTGGCGCTGCTGCTGTTTTTGTGCTTTCCGCGCATCGCGCCGTTGTGGTCGCTGCCGCTCAACAGCCACCAGGCGCGCACCGGCCTGGACGACAGCGCCAGCCCCGCCGATATCGCCCAGCTGGCGCAGTCCCCGGAACTGGTGTTTCGTGCCAGCTTCGATGGCGCCCTGCCGCCGCGCCAGCAGCTGTACTGGCGCGCCTTCACCCTTGAACGTTTCGATGGCCGCCGCTGGTTGCAGGGCAATCTGGCGCGCTTCACACAGGTACAACCCTGGGCCGAGCAAGGCCCGAAGCTGAGCTATCGCATCATTCAGGAGCCTAACGACCGGCCCTGGCTGTTCACCCTCGACACTGCCCGCACCTCGCTCACCGGCGTCAGCCAGCGCCTCGATTATCGGCTGCAACGCGACCGGCCGGTGGACCAGACCCTTGGCTACGAGGTGCAGTCCTGGCCACAGGTGCGGCGTGACGCCACCCTCACCGAACCGATGCGCCGAGAAACACTGGCCTTGCCGGCCCAGGGCGACCCACGCAGCCGCGCCTGGGCCGCGGAGCTTGCGCGCCAGCACCCTGAGCCGCAGGCGTTGGTGGCGGCCCTGCTGGCGCACTTCCACGATCAGGATTACCACTACACCCTGCGCCCCGAGACGCTCGGCCAGAACAGCATCGATGAGTTCCTGTTCGACACGCGCCGTGGCTTCTGCGGCCACTACGCCGGGGCCATGACGTTCGTATTGCGCGCTGCCGGCATTCCCTCGCGCATGGTGGTCGGCTATCGAGGGCGAACTCAACCCGGCGGGCAACTACCTGAGCGTTCGCCAATACGATGCCCATGCCTGGGTCGAGTACTGGCAGGCTGGCCAGGGCTGGCGCAGCGTCGACCCCACCTTTGCCGTGGCGCCGCAGCGCGTCGAGCTGGGCCTGGCCGAAGCGCTGGCGCAGGATGAGCCCTTTCTGCAAAGCAATGCCTTGCGCTTTCGTAACCTTGCCTGGCTCAACGCGGTGCGCCTGGGCTGGGAGAACCTCAACTATGGCTGGGAGCGCTGGGTGCTCGGCTACCAGCAGGCGGAGCAGGGCGCCTTGCTCTGGCGCTGGTTCCGCGATCGGGCACCGTGGGTGCTGCCGGTGGGCGGCGGGGTGATCCTGCTGGCGCTGGCGCTGGCCGTGCTCAAACCCTGGCGGCAGCGGCCCGATCCATTGCTGGCGAGCTTTTATCGGTTCGAACGGCTGCTGGCCGCTCACAACCTGGTGCGTGAGCCCGCTGAAGGCCCGCGTGATTTCGCCCGCCGTGCCAGCGCTGCGTTACCGGCCGCGCGCCAATCGATCCAGGCGTTCATCGATCAATGGACGGCCCAGCGCTACGCTGGCCAGCCCGCTTCACCCCACTCCCTGGCCACGGCGCTCAACCTGCTGCGCCGTGAACTCAAGCACACCTGAAGAAGGAACACGAAGATGGCCTCTACGCTGGATCCGCTGATCGCCCACCTGATCGGCCTGGAGCTGCGCCTGATCGCCTGCCGCGAGCGGCTGGCCGCGCACACCGACAGCGAAGCGCTGCACGACCTGCGCACCACTGTGCGCCGCCTGCGCAGCCTGCTGCGGCCCTTGCGCGGCCTGCCCGGCATCGACCGCCTGGAGGATGCCGCCCGCGCTCTGGGCCAGCTCACCACGCCCATGCGCGACCGCGAAGTGCTGGCCGCGCACCTGCTGGAGCACGGGCACCCGGAGCTCGCCCAGCCGCGGCGACGCGCTGCTACCGAGGCGTTCAGCCAGGTCGCCCGCTGCAATCAGTTGTCTCAGTTGCTCAACCTGCTCAGCGCCATCGTGCCGCTGCTGCGCACGGCGCAGCGCAACGGCGTCATCGAGCACCTGGGCCGCAACATCGACAAGCGCCTGGCCAAACAGCACAAGCGCTTGCGCCAGGCATTGGCCGACCCCGCTCACGACCGCCACCGCCTGCGCTTGCTGATCAAGCGAGTTCGCTATGCAGCCGAGGCCTACCCCGAGCGCCAGCCGCTGCCCAAAGGCTGGGCCAAGGCGCTGAAGAAAGCCCAGGGCGCGCTGGGCGACTGGCATGACCACGTGCAATGGCTGCTGCGCGCCGAGCAAGAGCCGGAGCTGGCCCCGCTCAAGCAGCAATGGCAAGCCGCTCAGGACGAAGCCGAGGGCAGATCGGACAAGGCCCTGTCGCAATTGACCCAGCTCATGAAAAAGTAAGGCCCCACTTGCCAGGACCCCGGCCATGACCCTAGAAGCGCTTTTCGATGCTGCCCGCCGAACGCCACACACCCTCAGCGTGCCCAGTGACTGGAGCCAGGGGCGCGCGGTATACGGTGGGCTGATGGCGGCATTGCTGTATGAAGCGATGGGCGCTGATGTGCCGGATGATGCGCCGCTGCGCAGCCTGACGGTGAGCTTCGTCGGGCCCGCAGCGGTGGATGTGCCGGTCCAGTTCGAGCCCCAGGTGCTGCGGCGCGGCAAATCGGTGACCAGCCTGATGTGCATCGCCCGCCAGGGCGGTGACGTGGTGACCCTGGCGCAGGCCAGTTTCGGTGCGCCGCGTGAGTCGAGCATTGCCGTCACGGCGCGCCCCGCACCGGCTTTGCCTGCCCGTGAGCGCTGTGTGCAGATCAGCGCCCAGCCGGGCTGGCCGGCGTATCTGCAGCATCTGGATATGCGCTGGGGCTTGGGCGGCCTGCCATTCACTGGCACGCCTTCACCGGCCATCGGCGGCTGGATGCGCCTGCCGGAAACCGAAAGCGCGCTGCCGCTGGACGCTGCCCGGCTGATCCTGCTCGCCGACGCCTGGCCCCCAGCCGTGCTGCCACACCTTAAAGGCCCGGCACCGGCCAGCACGCTGAACTGGACCCTGGAATGCAGGCAGCCACTGCTTTGCGTGGGCGCTGGGCGATGGCTGCAATACGAGGCGGTGGTCGAGCATGCCGCTGACGGCTATGGCCACGCGGCTGCCGCCATCTGGACGGAGGCCGGCGAGTTGGTAGCACTCAGCCGGCAAACGGTGACGGTGTTCGGTTAGGCGTTGGGCTTGGCCATTGAAGCCACCAGGCACAGGGCGCCGATCACCATTTCCACGGGGCTGGCGCAGGCGAGGCCCGCCGCGATCAGCAAGCCGCCCACCACCAGCATGGGCACGGCCAGCGGGGAGCGAGCGGTGGTTTCAGGGAAATGGCCAACGGAGGTCACGAGGCGGCGGATCATGGGGCTACTCCTGCAAACGGTGGTTTGCGAAATGTTTCTTGATTCCAGAGTAGCCCTGCCCGGGGTGAGGCGATAATCAAGCTTGCCTATGGGCGCTATAGGCGCAACTGGCCAATCGCCCTGCTCAAGCCTGTGGCCAAAACCGCCAGCTCATCGCTCGTGGCAGCCGAGTCGGTGGTCTGGCGCACGGTGTGCTCGGTCACTTCCCGAATGCTCACCACCGAACGGCTCATGTCCTCGGCCACCTGACTCTGCTGCTCGGCGGCCACGGCGATCTGGGTATTGCTCTCGCGCATCTGCCGCACGGCATCGGTGATTTCCTTGAGCGAGCCGGCCGCTTCCGCTGCCTGCTCCACACACGCATCGGCCTTGATCGAGCTGTCACGCATGAAGTCCACCGCATCGCGGGTGCCGGCCTGCAGCGCGTTGATCATGGTGGTGATCTCGTCGGTGCTGGCCTGCACCCGCTTGGCCAGGTTGCGCACTTCATCGGCTACCACTGCGAAACCGCGGCCCATGTCGCCTGCGCGGGCGGCTTCGATGGCTGCGTTGAGCGCCAGCAGGTTGGTCTGCTCGGCGATGCTGTGGATCACGTTGACCATGCCGGTGATCTTTTCGCTGTCCTGGGCCAGGCGCTGGATCATCTCAGCGGTCTGCTGCACACCGCCGCTGAGGCCGGTGATCGACTCGCTGACGCGGCGCATGGCCTGCTGGCCATTGCCGGTGAGGTGGTCAGCCTGCTCGGAGAGGGTGCGGGTGGCCCTGGCGTGCTCGGCAATGTGATGCACGGTGGCGGTCATTTCGGTGATGGCCGTGGCGGCCTGGTCGGTTTCGCTCTGCTGGCCGACCATGCCCTGGCGGACCTTGGCCATGCGTTCGGCCAGGTGAGCCGCGCCGCTGTCCAACTGCCCGGCGCTCTGGGCGACGGTGCCGACCACCCGGCCGTAACCGGCCTGCAACGCGTTGAAGGCGTTGCCCATCTGGCCGACTTCGTCCTCGCCGTACACCTTGGCGCGCGCGCTCAGGTCGCCGCTGCGCTCCACATGCACCATCACGTCGCGCAATTCATTGAGCTGGCTCAGGATAAAGCGGATGAGCAATTGCGAGGCCGTGAGCAGCACGAGCATCAGCACCAGCACCGCCATGGCGTATTGGCCCAGGTGGCTGAAGAACACGTCGGAGTAACTGGGCGCCGGTTGAACCACCCTGGCCAGCGACTGTTGTTCCAAAGCCACGGCGTAGAGCACCAGCACGCCGGTGGTGAAGAAGGCCACTGCGTTGACAGCCCAGAACTTGTATTTCAGCGAGAGATTACGGAGCCAATGCATGAGGCGTCCTCTGACAGGCGTTGAGTGGCGCGGGGCCAGTATTGTCACGTGCCAAGATGACGCTTTTGTTGACGCAGATCAATCCAGATCAGGGAGGTTGAAGAAGGTTCGAGCGCAAGCGGTGGTGTGTGCCGCCAGTTCGGCTTCGCTTTCGCCTCGGTGGCGCGCAACTTCGCGCAGCACTTCCGGCAAGTAGGCCGGCTCGTTACGGCCATTTTTTGGCTTGGGCCGCAGCGTGCGCGGCAGCAACCAGGGCGCGTCGGTCTCCAGCATCAGCCGGCCGCGCGGGATGCTTGCCACCAGCGGGTGCAGGTGGCTGCCGCGGCGCTCATCGCAGATCCAGCCGGTGATGCCGATGTGCAGGTCCAGGTCGAGGTAGGCGAACAGCGCCTGGCGATCGCCGGTGAAGCAGTGCACCACCGCAGCGGGCAAGTGATCACGGTAGGCCTTGAGGATGGCCAGCAAGCGAGGGTGGGCGTCGCGCTCGTGCACGAACACCGGCAGTTGCTTGTGCGCCGCCAGGGCCAGCTGGGCCTCGAAGGCCGCTTCCTGGGCCGGGCGTGGGGAAAAGTCGCGGTTGAAATCCAGCCCGCATTCACCGACTGCAACCACCTGCCGTTCGTCGAGCAGTGCTGCCAGTGGTCGCTCGCTTGCCGGGCTCCAGTGGCTGGCGTCGTGGGGGTGGACGCCTGCGGTGCAGAACAGCCGCTGGCCATCGGGGTCGAGCTGGCGGGCCAGTTCCAGCGCCGCTTCGCTGCCGGCAAGGCTGGTGCCGGTGAGGACCATCTGCACCACATTCGCGGCCTCAGCGCGCTCGAGCAGGGCGCGGTGCTGGCCGTCGAACTGGGAGGCGGTCAGGTTGACGCCGATGTCGATCAATTGCATGGTGGCTACCTTCAAGCAAGGCGCAACAGCATACCAGAGCCGGATAAAACCAAGAAAAGCCAAGAACTTCAGTGACTTGGCGCAGTCCGAGGGCAACGCCCGCGGAGGGTGGACGGGGGATTGCGATGAGACGTTCGTTATTGCTGCTGGCCACGAGCCTGCTGTTGCCGGCGTGTGCCCTGGCCAAGGGCCATGGGCCACAGGCCGTGCCTCACACCGCTGCGGTACGTGACCTGCCGGAGATCCGCAGCACCCATGTGCTGCGCGTGCTGGTCAATCAGAGCCGCAACAGCTCGGGCAGCGTGGCCGGGCAGGTGGTCGGGATCGAAGACCAGCGCCTCAATGCCTTCGAGCGCTACCTCGCCGGCAGCTCCAGTGGCCGGCAAAAGGTCACCTTCAAGCTGATTCCCAAGGCCAAGGAGCAACTGCTGGCATCACTGGCGCGCGGCGAGGGCGACCTGGTAGCCCCAGGCGAAGCGATGGACCTGGCCAATGCCCAGGGTGTCACCGGCAGCCAGCCCACCGTTGCCGCCTCTTCGCTGGTGCTGGTCGGCCCTAAAGGCGGCCGGCGCTACGCACAACTCGATCAGCTCTCCGGTAAAACCCTGGTGCTGCCCAGCGGCAGCGCCGCCGGCGAGCCTTTGGCGGCGCTCAATGCCCGCCTGCAAGCGCGCAAGCGAGCGCCTGTGAAGGTGGAATGGGCCGACCCGAGCCTGGCCGTGGAAGATGTGCTGGAGATGGTCGAGGCCAAGGTGTATCCGCTCACCCTGGTCGAGCAGCCGATCGCCAACCGCTGGGCGCGGGTGATGCCGGGCCTGGCGCCGCAGCACCAGGTGACGTTGGCCGCGCCGGCGGGCATGCGCTGGTACACCCGTGCCCAGGCGCCGCAGCTGCGCGAACAGGTCGATGCATTTCTAAAGGGCTACAAGGCACCCACCCAGCAAGACCAGGCTCTGGCAAAGGCCTACTCGCCGCTGTACAAGATCCACAATCCGCTCGCCCGCAGCGACCGCCAGCGCCTGGAGGCGCTGCGCCCGTTGCTGCAACGCCATGCCGCGCAGGCTGGCCTGGACTGGCTCGACCTCGCAGCGCTGGCATTCAAGGAGTCGGCCTTCGACCCTTCGGCGCGCGGCGGCAGCGGCGCTACCGGTTTGCTGCAGATCACCCCGCAGGCCGCGCAACGCGTTGGCGTTGCGGGCATCGGTGAGGTGGACAACAACGTCAAGGCGGGTGCGCGTTACCTGTCGATGATCCGCAAGCGCTTCTTTGCCAGCCGGCAATTGGCCGAGCGCGAGCGCATGGCCTTTACCCTGGCGGCCTGGAACCTGGGCCCCGAACGGGTGCAGGCACTGCGCGCCGAAGCGCGGCGGCGTGGGCTGAACCCCAACCAGTGGTTCTTCCAGGTCGAGCGCGTGGCCCAGGAGCAGGTTGGCATGGCGCCGGTGAGCTTCGTCAATGCCGTGAACAAGTATTACCTGGCCTATGCGCGCGAGCGCGACAGCCTGGAGCCGCGCGATCGCGGCGTGGCCAGCCGTTGAGGCCTGCCTTGACAATCCCCGGCAGCGTTTCATAGGATCGCTGCCACTTGCGCCGATTTAGACAGCTACTTGCGGGGCGCAGCCAGGCCACACGGCCAGGCGAAATACCGCTAAAACGCTGGCTCGGTGATGCCTCCCACCCCGCCCGGCGAAGTTTGCGAGGCGGAGATTGCCCCCATGAATTGCCCACGCCCCATCGTTTGCCTGGCGCCTTTGCCAGCGGCACGCCATGCGCCCCGTATTCTGCTTTGCGGCCAGCACCAGCCGACACTGCTGCGCTGCCTGGACGGCTGGCCCCGGCGCAACGGCAAGGCCACGGCGCTGGCGATCCGCTTCGTCGAGCGCGGGCATGATCTTTCAGGCATTGCAGACGATCACTTCGACCTGGCGGTCGTGGAGTCGCCCAGCGCCGCCCAGGCGCAAGCGGTGATCGGCCATCTGGTTCGCATCGCCCGCCAGGGGCTGGTCAGGCTCTGAACTGCACGGGGTTCAGCTTGGCGCACCCCGGCCCAACGGCGCCAGCCGCATGAAACTGGCGAGCGCCCCCACCAGCGCGAAACCGCAGCCCAGCCACAGGGCGATGTAGGCCCCTTCGGCGCTGTTCAAGTGAAAGCACAGCGCAACCAACGCCGCCCCCAGGGTCTGCCCCAACAACCGTGACGTGGCGACCACGCCGCTGGCCCCGCCGCTGCGGTGCGCCGGTGCGCTGGTCATCAACGCCTTGAGATTGGGCGACTGGAAAAAACCGAACCCCGCACCGCACAGCGCCATGCGCCAGCCGATGTCCCACTCCGCAGCGCTAGGGCCGAGCAAGGCCAACGCAAGCATGCCGGCGCTCAGCATCAGCAGGCCGATGCCACAGAGGGCGCCCGGCGGGTAGCGATCCGACAGGCGCCCGGCCACCAGCGCCATCAACGCCACCACCGCTGGCCACGGCGTGATCAGGTAGCCGGTCGCGACCTGGCTGTGGCCCAGTTGATGCTGCAGCAAAAGGGCAGGGCCACGAATGCCAGGCCCTGAGTGCTGAAGGAGCACACCGCCGTCAGCGACGACAAGGCGAACAGTGGCCGGCGGTAGAGGTCTTGCGCCAGGATCGGCGCAGGGTGCTTGGCCTGGCGGCGCAGCAAGGTGATGCCGCATACCAGCGCGAGCGCCAGCTCTGCCAGGGCCCATGGGCCGCCGCTGCCTTGGGCGCTGCTGGTCAGTGCCAGCGTGAGGCTGGCGAACAGCCCGGCGCAGAGTATCGCTGCGGTGCGGTCGTAAGGATGGGGTGAGGGCTCGGTGCGCGGCAGGCTGCGCAGTGCCATGGTCGCCGCTGCCAGGCCCAGCGGCACGTTGATCAGGAACAACCAGTGCCACGAGGCCACGCTCAGAATCGCCGATGCCACCGTCGGGCCGAGGGTGAACGACAAGCCCACTACCAGCGAGTTGATGCCCATGCCCTTGCCGAGCATTTTCGAGGGGTAGATGAAGCGCAGCAGCGCCGCGTTCACGCTCATCAGCGCCGCCGCACCCAGGCCCTGGAACACTCGCGCGATGGCCAGTGACGGCAGCGACCAGGCCAGCCCGCACACCAGCGAGGCCGTCACGAACACCGCCAGCCCGCCCAGGTAAACCCTGCGATGCCCCAGCACCTCGCCCAGTGAGGCGAACGGCAGCAGTGTCGCCAGCATCACCAGTTGATAGGCGTTGACCACCCAGATCACCGCCGCCGAGTCGGTGCCCAGCGAGTGCGCCAGAGTGGGCAGGGCGGTGTTGACGATCGCGGTGTCCAGGGTGGCCATGCCGACGGCCAGGCACACGGCGATCACGGCGGGGATCAAGCGTTCACGGGGCAAACCATCGACAGGCGCGGGCATGGGCGCTCCTTGGCGGGCAAAGGCCACAGCGTAGAGCTTTGCGCGGCAGGCTCCAAGCGTTGCCGCGCGGCAGCCTCAGAAATAGCGCAACCATGGCAGGTCCTTGCGCCGAGCCTTGAGCCGGGCGAAGGCGCGGGTAGGCCAGTAGAGTGCAAGCGCCAGCAGGGCCGACGCCAGCCACACTTGCCACAGATGCCCCAGGGCGAAAATGTCCTCGCGGTTGTAGCCCCACAGCGCCACGCACAACAGGTAGAGCGCGCGCAGCGCGAGCAGGTGCGCAAGGTAGAAGAACATTGGCGCGCCGCCCAAGGTTGCCAGCGTGCGGCTCAAGGCACTGCTGTCGAAACGCTCCAGGAGCGCGAGCAACACCAGGCCCACGCCCAGCATTAGGGTGATGAAGGCCAATGAAGGCGGATATTTGGTCAGGTTGAAAAAACTCATCAGGCTCAGCCCCATATGCTCGCTCGGTAGCCAGCGCACTTCACCGTAGCCGGTGAACAGCCGCAGCAGTGTGAATAACGCGATGGCCACCGCTGCGGTGCCGAGCAGGCGAGGGCGGCGGCTGGCTGCATTCTGGTCGATGCCATACCAGGGGCCGGCGGCGTAGCCCAGGGCGATCACACCGATCCATGGCATCACCGGGTAGGTGACTTTCAGGTCCGGCAGCCCCGCAGGTGATAGCCAGCCAGGGTCATGCAGCAAGGTCCACAGGCCATGCAGTGGCGCCTCTTCCGGCAGGTGCACGCCGTCGAGCAGGTTATGCCCGGCCACCAGCAGCACCGCCAGCGCCACCAGCGCAGCGCGTGGCAGCCACAGCAAACCGGCCAGTGCCAGCATGCACACGCCGATCGCCCAGATCACTTGCAGAAAGATTTCGTCCGGCGGCAGGGCGAAGGTCCAGGCGAAGTTCACCAGGGTCAGTTCGAGCACGATCAAAAACAGCCCACGCTTGAGCAGAAAGATCGACAGCGCGCTTCGGTGCGCCTGCCGTTGGCCGAACAGCCACGCGGCAAGGCCGGTGAGGAACACGAACACCGGCGCACACAGGTGCGTCAGCAGGCGGCTGAAGAACAGGCCGGGCGGCAGGGCGCTCAGGTCCATCGGGTCGTCGACGCTGTATTGCAGGAAGAAGGTATCGCGCAGGTGGTCGAACAGCATCAGCAGCATGACCAGGCCGCGGAGGGCGTCGATAGCGCGCAGGCGGTGAGGCGAAGGCATAAAGGATCCATGTCGGTAGGTATGCCTTGCAAACCGGTCGGGCGGTGCGAAATTTATCCCGTGGGCCGGGCTGTCATTGCCTCGCAGTGCTGCAGGCCCTGCGAGGCCGGGCTTTGCGGGAATTGAATCAATAATGAAACATTCATGAGTGAGAAGGGTTCTCAAAAATACTTGAGCCAGGTGATATCGCGACGCCGTGCCTTGAGCTCGGCGAAGGCCTGTACTGGCCGATACAGCACCACCGCCAGCACCAGTGTGGCGAGCCACAGCATCCACACCTGGCTGAAGCCGAACCAGCTGCCCTGGTTGCTGCCCCACAGCGCGTAGCACCCCAGGTACAGCAGTTTGAGCACGTACAGGTGCAACAGGTAGAAGAACATCGGCGCCGCGCCGAAGGTTGCCAGCCACCGGCAGCCGCGCGAGCCCTGCCAGCGCTCCAGAGCAACCAGCAGGCACAGGCCCATGCCCAGGGTCAGCGCTACGAAGGCCAGTGACGGCGGATATTTGGTGACGTTGAACAGGCTCATTACGGTGTGGGTGAAGTCGGCCCCGGCCTGCCAGGGCTTTTCACCGTAGCCGTTGATTGCGCGCAGCCCGGCGAACAGCGCCAGGGCGCCCAGGCCCGCCACCAGCAGGCGCGGGCGGCGTTGTGCGGCACTCGCTCCGCTGCCGAACCACGGCCCGGCGGCGTAGCCCAAGGCGATTACGCCGACCCACGGCAGCAACGGGTAGGACGTGCGCAAACGCAGATCGCCGGCCACCTCGATCCAACCGCGATCATGCAGCACTGCCCACGGCACATAGGCGAAGTGGCCAGGCGCAAAATGCACACCGTCGAGCAGGTTATGCCCGCCGATCAACACCACTCCAAGCATCACCAGCAGCGGGCGCGGCAGCCACAGCAGCGCAGCCAGCGCCAGCATGCAAAGGCCGATCGCCCAGATCACCTGCAGGTAGATCACCTGCGGCGGGAGGCTGAAGGTCCAGGCGAAGTTCACCAGCGTCAGTTCCAGCAGAATCAGCACCAGCCCGCGCTTGAGCAGGAAGCGGCTGGCTGCGCCGGGCTCCGGGTGCTTCTCGGCGTAGAGCCACGCCGAAAGGCCGGTGAGGAATACGAAGACCGGTGCGCACAGGTGCGCCAGGGTGCGGCTCAGGAACAGCGCAGGTTCAGTGGTAGCGACGTCCATCGGGTCGCCGACCTGGCGGTGCAGAAAGAAGGTTTCGCGAACGTGGTCGAGCAGCATGAGCACGATGACCAGGCCGCGCAGGGCGTCGATGGCCAGAAGGCGGGAATTGGTGGAGAGGCATAGGGCAGGGGTCTGAGCAGATGAGATGTAATACTATTACATAAACATTTGTTCAGGTTCCACTGCCCCGCCATTGGTCGAAGCTTCTAGCTTCTAGCTTCTAGCGTCTAGCGTCTAGCGTCTAGCGTCTAGCTTCTAGCTTCTAGCTTCTAGCTTCTAGCTTGCAGCTTCAAGGCGCCGGGTTGGGCTGGCGCTGGTGAATGGCCTCGATCCCTTCGAGCACCTCTGCCGACAGCACCAGTTGAGCACTTTCCAGGTTGCTCGCCAGCTGTTCGAGCGAAGTAGCGCCAATGATATTGCTGGTCACGAACGGCTGCTGAGTCACGAACGCCAATGCCATCTGCGCAGCATCCAGCCCATGTTCACGGGCCAGTTTCACATAGGCCTCGGTCGCCGCCAGCGCTTGCGGGTTGTTGTAGCGCTGGAAGCGTTCGAACAAGGTCAGGCGCGCTTTGGCCGGGCGTGCGCCGTTCAGGTACTTGCCCGCCAGCACGCCGAAAGCCAGAGGCGAGTAGGCCAGCAAGCCGATCTGCTCGCGCAGGGCGATCTCGGCCAGGCCCACCTCGAAGGTGCGGTTGAGCAGGTTGTAGGGGTTCTGGATCGACACCGCTCTCGGCCAGCCACGGCTCTCGGCCAGTTGCGCAAAACGCATCGTGCCCCATGGCGTTTCATTGGACAGCCCGATGTGGCGTACCTTGCCGGCCTTGACCAGCTCGTCGAGCACTTCCAGGGTTTCCTCGATGGGCGTCGATTGATTGTCCGGGTCATGGGTATAGCCCAGTTCGCCGAAGCAATTGGTCTTGCGGTCCGGCCAGTGCAGTTGATAGAGGTCCAGGTAATCGGTGTTCAGGCGCTTGAGGCTGGCCTCCAGCGCCTGGGTGATGTTCTTGCGGTCCAGTTGCAGATTGCCGTCGCGGATGTGGTCCATGCGGCCGGGGCCGACCACCTTGCTGGCCAGCACCCAGTCGGCACGGTCGCCGTACGTCCTGAAGTAATTGCCGATGATGCGTTCGGTGGTGGCATAGGTTTCTGCGCCCGGTGGCACCGGGTACATCTCGGCGGTGTCGAGCACATTGACCTTGGCATCCTTGGCCAGGCGGATCTGCTCGAAGGCCTCGGCCTCGGTATTCTGTTCGCCCCAGGTCATGGTGCCGAGGGTGATGGCGCTGACGTTCAGGCCAGTGCGGCCCAGTTCGCGGTATTCCATTGGATATCCTTGTGGCTGTCGGCGCGGGCGCAGGCCCGGCCTGTACGTGGAGGATGAAGGGATCGAAGGGTAGCGCGAGGCGCCCTTTTGTCGGAAATATTTAGCAAACTAATTATTTCGAGCCCATGGCCTGGGTTATCATACAACCGCCATGGGCAAGGCTCCCCTCCGTGCCCGGCATTCGTGATCGTACCGGCTTGAGTTCGAGAAGCCGGCCGGGCACCGAGCTTTGTTCGATGGTCGATCGGCGCAATCGCGCTGCACTGTCCATTTCCGATAGAGGTTCAAAGAGTTGCCATGGGGCGCCAAGTACTGATGTACCTGTCTCACGCTGTTAAACGCATCGTTGAAGGTTTGACCCCGCAGGCGCGGGATGACGCACACGAAACGCAGGGCATTTCGCTCGCTTCGGTGCTGATGATCGTAGGTCTGTCGATCTACATCGCAGGTGGCCTGGGCTATTACGCCAAAGCTCACCTCTGGGACACACTCAACGAGCAACAAAAGGCAATCGTCGTTCAGGCCATGATGACCAACGACCAGATGCTCTGACGCAACACCCCTGCTGCACATCCGCTCAGAAGAAGCGGCATTTCCAAGAACAAGATTCATACCGGTGGCTGGCGCTCTACATCCTGGGGTTTCACGGGTTCGTGAACATCCGGGCGGTCGGTGCGTGTCGAGATTTCGGCGCGCAACAGCGGCAGGCACTGCGGATATTCCCGGTTGATCCAGGTGATCAGGCGCTCGCGCATGTGGCAGCGGGCATCCCAGTTCCTGGACGAATCGGCCGAGCTGAGCAGAATGCGCACCTGCATCGATTTTTCGCCGGTGTCGGTGACCTGCAGCACGCTCACTCGGCCGTCCCACAGGTGGGGAATCTCGTCGCACACGCGCTTGACCTCCTCGCGCAGCGCCTCCAGGGGCAGGGAATAGTCGACCCAGAGAAACACCGAGCCGATCAGCATCGACGCGCTTCGCGTCCAGTTCTGGAACGGCTTCTCGATGAAGTAGGTCAGCGGCACCACCAGGCGCCGCTCGTCCCAGATCTTGACCACCACGTAGCTTCCGGTGATTTCCTCGATCCGCCCCCATTCGCCCTCGACGATCACCACGTCGTCGAGGCGGATGGGCTGCGAGATCGCGATCTGCAGGCCTGCGATCAGATTGCCCAGCACCGGCTTGGCCGCAAACCCTGCCGCCAGCCCGGCCAGGCCCGCCGAGGCCAGCAGGCTGGTGCCGATCTGCTTGACCGCCGGAAAGCTCATCAGCATCAGCCCGGTGCCGAACAGGATCACCACCACGTTCAGGCAACGCACCAGCACGCGTACCTGGGTCTGGATGCGCCGCGCAGCCAGGTTGTCTTCCACCTCGAGCGGGTTGCGCAGCGCCACGGTTTCCGCCACCGCGCGCACGCAGCGCAGCGCCAGCCAGATGAACGCCGCGACAACCAGCAAGCCGTTGGTGTGCCGTACGCTCTTGATCAGGTAGAGGTCATCGGGCGCTCCGGTCCAGACCGACTGCAACGCCAGCAACGGCAACAACCAGAGGCTGGGTTTTTCGGAATGCTTGATCAGCTGCTGCGCCAGCAAGAAGCTGTTGGCCAACCGCCGCAGCACGATCAACCCCACCCACCGCACCACCAACACCACCAGCACCGCGATCGCTGCCGCGATCAACGTGCTCAGCCAGGGCAACGGCACCGCATCGAGCCAGCGCTCCGGAATCAGCTCATTCATGGGCCACCACACGAAGCTCAAGGGTCAGTGATTAACGACCCTCTTGGGTAGCTACAAGTTTCAAGCGGCAAGCGGCAAGCTAGACCGCAGCGAGGCTGCTTGAGGCTACAGGCTCAAAGCTTTCAGCTGCTGAGGACAGCCGTAAGTTTCAAGCGGCAAGTAGCGATCTGAACGGCCCCGCGAGCTAGCTTGCAGCTACAAGCTTGAAGCTTGCAGCTGCTTACGAAGGAAGCCAGGTGGCGAAGTCGACTTCGCGGGCGCTGAGGATGGCCTGCACGCGGTTGTGCACGCCCAGTTTGCGCAGGATCGCCGAGACGTGCGCCTTGACCGTGGTTTCAGCAATGGCCAGGTGGTAGGCGATCATCTTGTTCGATTCGCCGCGCGCCATGCGCTCGAGCACCTGCAGCTGCTTGCGGGTGAGGGCACGCAGCAGCTCGGCGGGCACGCCATTGGTGCTGGCGCCAGCGGGCTGGCCAGCAGAGGCGCTGGCGCCGCTGCGGATGATTTCAGGCGGCAGGTAGACGTTGCCGTCCAGCACCTGGCCAAGCGCTGCGGTGATCTGCTGGCGCGGTGCCGACTTGCTGATGAACCCCACCGCGCCGCAGGTGATGGCTTGCAGCACCACGTGTTTGTCCTGCTCGGCCGAGACGATGACCACCGGCACGGTGGGTGCTTCATTGCGCAGGTTCACCAGCCCGCCGAGCCCGTGCATGCCGGGCATGTTCAGGTCGAGCAGGATCAGGTCGAGGGTTTCATCGGCGCGGGCACGGGCGAGGGTTTCGGGCAGGTCGCAGGTCTGGCTCACCTGGCAGTGTTCGAAGCTCGAGGCCAGCACGCTGTGAATGGCATCACGAAACAGCGGATGGTCGTCGGCGATCAGGATGTTGTACACGGTGGGTCACCTTCATTGTTCTTGGCGGACGCGCGCCCATGATAGGCCGCCTGCCACCTTCGGCGCGGAAAACTCGTACCAAAGTAGGAAAGTTCAGCGCGCACTGCCGCCAAAAGCGCCCACCTCCTGCGCCAGCATGCCGAGCAAGCGGCTGGCGCCCACGCTCAATTGCCGGCCCAGGCGGGTGATCAACTGCGCCTCGGGCCGGGCGAACACCTCATGCAGCAAGGGCAGCGCCACCAGGCTGCCCTCCGCCAGCTCCTGTTCGGCGACGAACGCCGGCAACAACGTAACGCCACCTTCGACGGCATAGCGCTTGAGCATCGCCAGGGTGTTGCAGGTGAGGGTAGGGGTCAGCACCACGCCCAGCTGATGTTCGGCGTGGGTGAGGATCTGCCGAATGCCGTAGGCCGCACCGGGCAGCGCCAGGCTGTGGCGGTCCAGGCCTTGCAGGCTGATAGCGCCGGGTTCGCGTGCCAGGGGGTGGCCAGGGGCGACGATCACCCGCACCGGCTGAGCATGGAGCACATGAGCGCGGATCTTCGGATCGTTGGCCGGGTTGAACACCAGGCCCAGGTGGGCTTCGTCTTCCACCACCTGGCGGATCACCTCGTTGCTGCCGGCGATGTTCACCCTCAGCTCGATGCGCGGGTAGCGCTCGGAAAACCGCGCCAGGGTGCCGGCCAATGCATCCATGAAGCCTTCACCCGAAGCCAGCACCAACGTACCGCTCTGCAAGCCGCGCAAGGCTTGCAGTGAGTCCAGCAGCACCTCCTGCTGGGCCATGCGCTGGCGGTAGTAATCCAGCACGCGCTCGCCTGCTTCGGTCGGCTTCACGCCGCGGCGGTGGCGCTCCAGCAGCGCGGCGCTCAGCTCATGTTCGAGCTGGGCGATGTGCCGGCTCACGGCAGAAGGGGCGACGTCCAGCGCGTCCGCGGCAGCACGTACGCTGCCCAGCCGCACGGCTTCGAAGAAGTAGTGGATGTGGCGGTCCTGAACCAAGCTCATGTCGCACCTGTGTTGCGATTAGCGCAACGAAATTCGAATGTCCTGATTATTGCTGTCATATCTCAGCGATGTCCATACTCGGCCCCAGCATTCCAAAGCACTCGAGGCGGGCGGTTCATGGCGATCACGGTAGGCATCATCGGGCTGGGCAACATGGGCGGCGGCATGGCCGCGACGCTGGCGAGCAAGGGTTTCGACGTACGCGGCTTCGACCCCGCGCCGGCCGCTCGAGACGCCGCTGCGCGCAAGGGTGTGAAGGCCAGCGCCGAACGCGCCGAGGTGATCGCTGCCGCGCAGGTATTGATCCTCTCGCTGCCCAAGGCCGAGCACGTGCAGGCCGTGTGCCTGGGCGAGCAGGGCGTGCTTGCCCTTGGCCAGCCAGGCCTTGTGGTGGTCGACACCACCACCTCGACCGCCGCGATGAGCCGCGAAGTGGCCCAGGCCCTGGCCGCACGTGGCATCGGTTTTCTTGATGCGCCGGTGTCCGGCGGGCCCAAGGGCGCGGCCAGCGGCACCATGAGCATGGTCATCGGCGGCGCTGCCGAGCACCTGGCCGCGGCGCAACCTGTGCTCGAAGCCATGAGCGGCGCCCGTGTGCATGTGGGCGATACCGGCGCCGGCAACGTCGCCAAGATCGCCAACAACCTGCTGGCCGCTGCACACCTGATCACCACCGCCGAGGCCTTGAGCCTGGCCGCCAGGGCAGGAGTGCCCCCTGAGCGGTTGCTCGAAGGTATCAACGCAGGTTCAGGCCGCAGCGCCGCCAGCCAGGTGATGTTCCCCACCTGGGTGCTCAATGGTGCCTATGACTCCGGCTTCAGCATGGCGCTGATGCGCAAGGACGTGGGCCTGGCCCAGGCCCTTGCCGAAGAACTGGGCGCTGAGCTGCCGCTGGCGCGCCTGGTCGGCCAGCTGTGGCAGGCCAGTGCCGAAACCCTGCCCGATGGCAATGACTTCTGCTGCATCGCCCAACGCACCGATGCCGCCCTGTTCGGAGATAAATGACATGAGCTGGAACACCCTTAACGAACTGATGCAGCCCTTCTGGGGCGCGCGCACGCAAGTGGCCAGCCTGATCGGCGGTGAGTGGGTCGAAGGCGATGGCGAGCCGGTGCAGGTGCGCAACGCCCACGACGGCAGCCTGCTGATGCAGTACGCCGATGCCAGCCCCACGCAGGTTGGCCGCATCGACGCTGCCGCACGAGCTGCGCAGGCGCAGTGGTGGGCGCTGACCGGCCAGGCTCGCGGCCGGATCATGTACCAGGTCGGTGCGCTCTTGCGTGAACACGCCGCCACACTGGCCCGCATCGAAGCGATCAGCGCCAACAAGCCGATCCGCGATGCACGCGTGGAGGTGGCCAAGGTCGCCGAGATGTTCGAGTACTACGCCGGTTGGGCCGACAAGCTCCATGGCGAGGTGATCCCGGTGCCGACGACGCACCTGAACTACGTCACCTACGAGCCCTTGGGCACGGTGCTGCAGATCACCCCGTGGAACGCGCCGATCTTCACCGGCGGCTGGCAGGTGGCGCCGGCTATCGCCGCCGGCAATGCGGTGATCCTCAAGCCTTCCGAGCTCACCCCTGACTTCTCTGGTGATCGGCGTGCTGGTCGAGCGGGCCGGTGCGCCCAAGGGGCTGGTCAACGTGATTGCAGGTTTTGGCCACAGCATCGGCCAGGCGCTGATCGCCCAGGCCGACATCCGCAAGGTGGTGTTCGTCGGCTCGCCCGCCACCGGCAGGCAGATCGCCACCGCCGCGGCCCAGCGTTGCATTCCGGCGGTGCTGGAGCTGGGCGGCAAGTCCGCCAACATCGTGTTCGAGGACGCTGATCTGGAGGTGGCCTTGCGTGGCGCCCAGGCAGCGATTTTCTCCGGCGCCGGGCAAAGCTGCGTATCCGGCTCGCGGCTGCTGGTGCAGGCCTCGATCTTCGAGCGCTTTACTCGCGCCCTGGCCGAGGCCGCGCAGCAGTTCAGCGTCGGTGACCCGTTGAGCGAGCACACTCAGATCGGCCCGATCAACAACCCCAAACAGTTTGCCCATGTCAAAGGCATGGTCGAGGCCGCGCTGCAGGGCGGTGCTCGGCTGGTGGGTGAGGGCGCCGTGCCGGTGCCGGAGGGCAGCGGCTACTACGTCAACCCCACGGTGCTGGCCGGTGACAACGCCATGGCCTGCGCCCAGGACGAAATCTTTGGCCCGGTGGTGGTGGCGATTCCTTTCGAAACCGAGGCCGATGCCGTGCGCATCGCCAACGACAGCCGCTTTGGCCTGGCCGGCGCGGTATGGACGCGCGACGTCGGCCGCGCGCACCGCGTGGCGCGCCAGGTGAAGGCTGGCACGTTCTGGGTCAACGGCTACAAGACCATCCACGTCAGCTCCCCCTTCGGAGGCTACGGCGAGAGCGGCTACGGCCGTTCCTCAGGCCTTGACGCGCTGCGTGAATACAGTGAGGTCAAAAGCGTCTGGGTCGAAACCGCCGCCACCCCCGCCGCCAGCTTCGGCTACGGCGCCAGCCTGGAGTGAACCCGATGCGTATCGATCCTGACCTGCTGGCCGAAGCCAGCACCTGGCGGCAGAGTTTTCACGCCCAGCCTGAGCTGGGGTTCGCCGAGCACAACACCTCGGCCCGGGTGGCCGAGTTGCTGCAAGGCTTTGGCCTGAAAGTACACCGCGGGCTGGGCGGCACGGGTGTCGTTGGCACCCTGGAGCGCGGCGACGGCCTCGTGATCGGCCTGCGCGCCGACATGGATGCGCTGCCGATTCAGGAGCTGGGCCAGTGCGCCCACCGCTCGCGCCACGAAGGCCGCATGCACGCCTGCGGCCACGACGGCCACACCGCCATGTTGCTGGCGGCGGCGCGCCACTTGAGCGGGCTGGACACCTTTCGCGGCACCGTGCACTTCATTTTCCAGCCGGCCGAGGAAAACCTCGGTGGCGCCCGCAAGATGATCGAAGACGGGCTGTTCCAGCGCTTCCCGATGGACGCGGTGTATGGCCTGCACAACTGGCCGGGTCTGCCGGCCGGGCAGGTGGCGGTCAACCCCGGGGCGATGATGGCCTCGCTGGACACCTTCGAGATCACCCTCACCGGCCAAGGCTGCCACGCGGCGATGCCCGAACGCGGGGCGGACCCGATCATGGCCGGTGCGCAGCTGATCACCGCCTTGCAGAGCATCGTTTCGCGGCGCCTGTCGCCGCTGGACTCGGCGGTGGTGAGCATTACCCAGCTCAGTGCCGGCGAGGCGATCAACGTGATTCCGGAAAAAGCGCTGCTGCGCGGCACGGTGCGCTGCTTGCAGACGCCGGTGCGTGAGCGCGTGCAACAACTGATCGGCGAGCTGGCCGAGCAGGTGCCGGCGCCGTTCGGCGTGCGCGGGGAATTGGCCTATCAGGTCGGCTACCCAGTCACCGAGAACCACCCGGACGCCGCCGCCGGCCTGTTCCGTGCGGCAGTGGCTGTGCTGGGTGAAGCCAACGTACGCTGGGGTTGCCCGCCTTCGATGGCGTCCGAAGATTTCGCCTTCATGTTGCAGGCCTGTCCTGGTGCCTACTTCTGGCTGGGGGTGGATGGCGAAACGCCGTCCCGCGCGCTGCACAACCCGTGGTACGACTTCAACGACCAGGTCATCGAGGCCGGTGTGAAAGTCTGGACCGAGCTGGTGGAGCAATCGTTACCCAGACGCTGAGGAGAGTGTTGCTGCCAGCGCAACGTTATGCGTATCGGTTGATATCGGTGCGCCGGCAGCCAGAAGGCATAATGCCGCCATCGAAGTGACCGGCCCATCGACAACAACGCCGGCACCGCTACTGCTTTGAACACTGCCCCGGGCGCCCCGCGCGCCCCCTGAACAACCACAACAATCTCTGGCCTCGCACGCGTGGCCAGCAGGTGAGGGGATCGTCATGCACCACGCGCACAGTGCTTCACTGAGCGGCCAGCCGGCCGTCTCCGCTACCGCCCGTCTGTACCTCTGGGCTGGCCTGATACTTATCCTTGCCGAGTGGATCGGCGCCATCAGCCTGCCGCTGGGGCCGGGCAAGGTCGTGCTGCTGCCGATGGTCTGGGCGCTGCTGTTCGGTGCCTTGATCGGCCTGGCCAGCCCGCGCTTGCCGCGCAGCCTGGCGGTCACGCCGGCGCTGCAGGTGCGCTCGGCGTCGATCCTGCAACCGGCGCTGCTGGTGTTCGTCGCCAAGCTCGGCCTGGTGGTGGGCGGCTCGCTGCCAGTGGTGTTCGCCTCGGGTTGGGCGCTGGCGTTTCAGGAGTTCGGCCATTTCGTCGGCACGGTGCTGCTCGGCCTGCCAGTGGCGTTGTTGCTGGGGATCAAGCGGGAAGCCGTGGGCGCAACCTTCTCGGTAGGCCGCGAGCCAAGCCTGGCGATCATCGGCGAACGCTACGGCATGGATTCACCCGAAGGGCGCGGCGTGCTGGCCGAATATCTGACCGGCACCTTGTTCGGTGCGCTGTTCATCGCCATCGTCGCTGGCTTCGTCACCAGCCTCGGGATCTTCGACCCGCGCTCCCTGGCGATGGGCTCGGGCATCGGCTCGGGCAGCATGATGGCGGCCGCCGCTGGCGCCATTGCCGCGCAGCAGAGTGCCGAGGTGGCCAAGGAGGTCATGGCGCTGGCGGCGGCTTCGAACCTGATCACCACCACGCTGGGCACTTACTTCACGCTATTCATCTCCCTGCCGCTGGCGGTGTGGGGCTATCGCGTGCTGGAGCCTCTGATTGGCCGCACCACACGCGCCTCGCAGGCCTCGGCCAGCATCAGCGCGACCGAAGTCGACCTGGAAACCCGCGAACTGGGCTGGGCCGGCAAGGCCTGCGCCTGGGTAGCCGCAGCCGTGCTGGCGCTGCTGGCCAACTGGGTGGGCTACAAGACCCTCTCGCCTGCAGCCTTTGAGGGCATGGCGATCATGGTGCTGGCGGTGTTCATCGGCGAGCTGCTGTGCGTGGCGCTGCGCCGCAAGATCCCTGCGGTGTGCACCGTGTCGGTGGTGGCGATGTTCATGACCTCGCCACTGTGCCCGTGGGCGGCGCAGGTGACGGCGCTGACCAACAGCGTGAACCTGCTGGCCGTCATCACGCCGATGCTGACTTTCGCCGGGCTGTCGGTGGCCAAGGATTTGCCGGCGTTCCGGCGGCTGGGCTGGCGGATCGTGCTGGTGTCGTTTCTGGCGAACCTGGGGACGTTCATGGGGGCGGTGTTGATTGCCGAGGCGTTTCATTGAAGGGGGTGGCTTCGAACCAGGCGATTTGATGAGGGAGACGCTCGCGCCATCAGCGCTCCAATTCGAACACCTCTGATCCAGCCGCATGGGCTGGATCAGAGGTGTAGTCGCTACACGCATTACTGCCCCGCTTGCTCTGGCCGTCACTCCACCAAGCGCGCGGTGCCCCAGTCCATGCCTAACCATCCTCCAATGCGGATTCCATCGCCGCGCGCGTACGCCTGCTCGATAAACCCTATTGGAGGGAAGACTGCCACTGCGCCAGGCCCCCACTGGGTATCCAGATTACCGTTGGCATCGACACGCGCGATTGCGCCTTCATCCGGCAAAAAGCCACCCCCTGAAACGCAAAAGTCTTTCCGCAGATCAGCCATCCGCCATTCAGGTCTTGCATGACCTCACGGTTCAACACTGTGTTGTATCCCGGTCGTTTCAGCGTTTGCCAATTCCCGCCATTGAAGGCGGGGTTGGCCTTGCCTTTGGAATCGAAGGCACAGATAGCGGTGTAGCGCTGGTTGGCCGGAGTGCTTCCGTCGTATTTCAGGACAATGAAACCTTCTCCGTGTGCCGTGGCCAGGCTCGACGGCGCACCGATTAGCAACTGGCCAAGGTCGCCGAAGGTTTTGTCGAAAGTGCCGTCGGGTTTGTACGCCCGGATCAAATAGGGATCAGCTGTGAGCACCAGTGTTCGGCCGTCGGACAGGCGCAGGAGGTCGTAGGTGGTGGGCATGTTGTCGGATATGTGCTGAAAGAGTACTCGCTCTTCTTGCTTTCCATTGGCCAGCGAAAAGCTCCAGCGGGTTCTTGAGAAGGTTTGCTCCACAAGGACAACTCTGCCGTCGGTGATCAACTCTACCCGGCCGGGTCGCAGCATCATTGACCAGGCGTCGTGCGAGGAGTGTTCCTCGTCGCCTGCGGATGTGGCCGACTTTGCGGAGGGGGTAGAGGGTTTGGTGGCGTTGGGCAATGTGCCCAGTTGGAAATCGCCATAGTCTTTCGAACGGAAGGGAAAGATAAGTACCCCATCTTCGCCCCAATCGGGCATGGGCTCGAAATCATCACCCAGGCGAATCAGTGCCGGAACCTCTGCAACCAACAGTTGGGCGTCCTTCGGAAAATGCCCTACCAACTGGGGTGTACCCAGAATGAGGTAGCCGCCTCCGTCTTCAGCCGGCACTTTTGCAATGCCACGGAACAAGCCAGTGGAATAGAAGTGTTCATGGTTGTACCGGATATCCAGTCGTCGGTAGCCCTCATCACCGAACTGCGTATCCAGCTGGCCATTGCGATCGTAGCGCAGCAGGAACAAGGCGCTTCCCTCGGGTTCCTGGGCAAGTACCAGCAAGGAGTCGTCATCTTCGAGCATGTGCGTATGGCGCCACAATCGTTGGTCGCCTGGGCTGCCTTGGCGAGTAGGCAGGTGCGCAAAACCTTCGTTTCCGTAGGTCGGGTCGAGGTGCAGGTGTTTTGAGGTGGTCATGAGTCAAGCTTCCAGCGCATGGGAAGCTCTACCCTAGTGCAGTGCGCTGTGCCGCATAACTGGCAGACTTTTCAGGTGGCCAGCAGGCTCCATTTGGTCACCATCATCATCACGATCACAAACATCCCCGTAAACCCTGCGACCCCCATCCAGAACCACGGCCGGTACAGCTGCCGATAACGCGGCGGCAGCGGCTCGCCAGCCTGCGCCGTCACCTCCGCTACCTGCTGCAAACGCTTCTGCAGCACCAGCACGGGCAGCCACAGCAGCCCGACTGCGATGAACAGCCCGATCGAGTCGCGCAGCCATGGGCTGCCCAAAGGCCAGTGCGCAAGTTGTACCAACCCCAGCCCCGTGGCGAGTTGCAGCACCCCGGCGGGGGTGGTGATCCAGGTATCGAAGCGCACCACCAGCCGCGCTACTTGCGCAATCAACCGGGCGTCGCCGGTGCGGTGCGCGGCGATCAGGTACAGGTAGGAGCCCATGCCGAAGCCGAACAGGAACACGGCGGCGATGATGTGCAGGTATTTGACCCAGAGGTAGAGCATCACTGGCCTGCGCCGTCGTAATGCACGCTCAGGTGGATGTCATCACGCGCATCGATGGCGGCCAGGTACTCGGCCACTGTGATTTCGCCGACGCAGGGCCGGGCACCGGCAGCAGGTTGATAGCCGGCGGCCATCTTCAAGGCGAGCGCAACGCTTGCGCAGCTTGGGATTTCCGGGCCTCGGTCGTTGCGTGCGCTGAGCAGGATGTTGAGCCGCAGCGGCTGGCCGGCGTGGCCTTCGCCCTGCGCCTGGAGGTACATAGCGCTCAGGCCATCACCAAAGCGCTCGAAGGCCAACCCCAGGCGATGCAGGCGCCTGGCCCAGGGTGCGGAGTCGCGGACCAGCCCCCAACGGCGGGCCTGCGCCAGCGCAGCGTTGGCCCAGGCGCCTGCTGCCAGGCCCGGGCCTGCCTTGAACACCAGATCGGTGGCGCCATAACGCTCACCGAACAGGTCCATGTCCGGCACGTCCACATTGCCCAGCCAGCGCCAGCCCAGGCCATGCAGTTGGCGGCGTTCGAGCCCCAGCCATCCTGGCACTGGGTGCGGCTGCCCGGCGCGGCGTTGCTCGATGGGCTGGCCAGCATAGGCCAGCACACCCTCGACCGTTGCCAGCCCCGGCATTTTGGCCGAGGAGGAGATGCCATGTTCGATGCGGTCGATGCGCTTGAAAGGGGCTCGGTATTCATCGAGCAGTGCAGCCGACAGGCTCGGCACCGAACTGCAGCCACTGAGCACCACCACGCCTTCGGCGCGGGCTGCCGCGTCGAGTGCGCCGATGCTGTTGACGAAATGCCGGCAATCGGCGAGGTCGCAGTAATGCACGCCGGCCTCGATACAGTGCTCGGCGACCGCCCGGCCTTGCCCCTGGAACGGGCCACCGGTGTGGATCACCAGGTTCACTGCCAGCTCGCGTAATGCCTGCACAAAGCCACTGCCGTGGGCATCGCCCTGCCAGTGGCGGATGCCGAACTGCGCTGCCAGTGCCTGAAGCGGCGCCAGGTTGCGCCCGGCGGCGATCACCTCGATCCCTTCGGCCCGGGCCAGGTGGCGGCAGATGATCCGCCCGAAATTGCCATAGCCGCCAATCACCAGAACCGTGAATGCCATTTTCGAATGCGCCCGTGCAGGGAATGAGGTGGGCATTAGAACCGCCCGCAGTGGGGGCCACAAGTTCAATTGACCCCGCACATCCGGCGGGTTTACAACGGCCCACACAATAACGACCGATCCGAGAGCCTCGCCATGGCATTGGACACCTCCCGCCCTGCCACCTCAGTGACCGCCGCCCGCCAGGGCCGGCTGCTGGTGCTCACCGCACTGGCCATGCTGGCGTTCGCCGGCAATTCGGTGCTTTGCCGGCTGGCGCTCAAAGCCACCGAACTCGACCCGCTGAGCTTCACCGCCATTCGCCTGATCAGCGGCGCAGCGATGCTCTGGCTACTGCTGCGCCTGCGCGCACCCGGCGCCCGTCTGGGCGGAGGTTGGGCTGGGGGGCTGGCCTTGTTCGTGTATGCGCTGTGTTTTTCCCTGGCTTACGTGCAGGTCGAGACAGGAGCGGGGGCGCTGGTGCTGTTCGGTGCGGTTCAACTGACCATGTTGCTGTATGGCCTGGCTCGGGGTGAGCGCTTGAGCCTGGGCAGCGGTGCCGGCTTGCTGTTGGCGGTCGTTGGCTTGCTGGCGCTGCTGCTACCGGGGGCGAATGCACCACCATTGCCGGCCTGCGCGCTGATGGCCGCAGCGGGTATCGCCTGGGGCGTTTACAGCCTGCTGGGCAAGGGCGCACGGGACCCGCTGGTTGTCACCACTGGCAACTTCCTGCGGGCGCTGCCGATAGGGCTGCTGGCGTGCTTGCCAAGGCTGGCGGCACTGCGTTGGGACGGGCAGGGTGCCTTGTATGCCGTGCTCTCCGGTGCACTGGCCTCGGGCCTGGGCTATGCGCTCTGGTACAGCGTGCTGCCGAGGTTACCTGCGGTGAAAGCCGCTAGCGTGCAACTGAGCGTGCCAGTGCTGGCAGCGTTGGCTGGGGTGCTGTTTTTAGGTGAAGCACTGAGCCTGCGGCTGGTGTTGTGCGCGGTGGCTGTGCTGGGGGGCGTGGGGTGTGTACTGGTGGCGCGGCGTTGAGCGGGCATTGAATCCCCTGGATGCCGGCTTCCCGCGCGTACCCTCGCTGGCCTAGAATCGAGCCTCCGCCCCTTGCGACAAGGCACGCCTCCCATGTTCGGCATCATCGATTTCCCGATCTTCCTGCTCGCGGTGTTCATCCTCAACGTCACCCCTGGCCCCGACATCGCCTATGTCGCCGGGCAAAGCGTGATGCACGGCCGCCGCGCCGGGCTGATGTCGGCCCTTGGCGTGTCGCTGGGCGGTTGCACTCACACCGTATTCTGCGCCCTGGGCCTCACCGCACTGCTGGCGGCTTCTCCCTCGGCGTTCATGGTGATCAAGACCCTCGGTGGGCTGTACCTGATCTACCTCGGGGTGCGCACCCTGATGGCCGCGCGCAAGCCGCAGGCCGAGGGCAGGGTGGAAGTGCCCCGGCTCAGCCACCGGACGCTGCTGCTGCGCGGTTTCATCACCAACGTCACCAACCCCAAGGTATTGCTGTTCTACGTGGCGTTCTTCCCGCAATTCGTCGATGCCGCCAGCCTGCATAAGACGGCTGCCTTCCTGCTGCTGGGGCTGGTGTTCGTCAGCAGTGGCCTGATGGTCGATGCGCTGGTGGCGTTGCTGGCCGCTCAAGCGCGCGGCGCGGTCAGCGCTCGGCCGCGCGTGCGGCAGTGGATCGACGGGCTGATCGGCACCGCGTTCGTGGGGCTGGGCGTGCGCTTGATGCTGGTGCGCCGCTGAAGGATGCAGGCAGCCTCAGGCGAGGCTGCCTTGCTTCACCGCCGCCAGATAGGTCCCCATCGGCGGGTTGTTGCTGAAGTATCCATTGATGCCACCGAAGATCGCCGTGGCCACCTTCTGGCGATGCCGGGTGTCCATCAGCCGCATGCAGTCGCGGCTGTTCGAGATAAACCCGGTTTCCACCAGAATCGACGGGATATCCGGCGACTTGAGCACCGCGAACGCCGCTTGCTCGACGCGCCCGGCACCATGTACGCCGCTCACACCTCCGACGTTCTCCAGCACGTTGCCGCCCAGGCTCAGGCTGCTGGAGATGGTCGCGTTCATCGACATGTCGAGGATCACGTTGGCCAGCATCGGGTCCTTGTCGCTGAGGTTGAGCAGTTGGCGCGCGCCCAGCAGGTCGGAGGCGTTTTCCTGATCGGCCATCCAGCGCGCCAGGGTGGAGGTGGCACCGTGCTCGGACAGCGCGAACACCGACGCGCCCTTGGCAGTGCGGTTTGGCGCGGCGTCGGCATGCACCGAGACGAACATGTCGGCGTTGTACTTGCGTGCCACTTCCACGCGCTTGCGTAGTGGCACGAAGAAGTCGTCGTTGCGCACCAGGCGCGCCTGGTAGCCCTTGGTCTGGTTGACCTTCCTGGCGAGCATCTGGGCGATGGCCAGTGCCACGTGTTTTTCCTTCTGCCCGCCAGCACCGATGGCGCCGGGGTCTTTGCCGCCGTGGCCGGCATCGATCACCACAACGATATCGCGGTGTACACCACCCGGGCGGGGCGGGGGCGCTGCCTTGGCCTGCATGGCCTGGGCAGGTGCGGGTTCTGGCTCGGGCGCCTTGGCCGGCTTGTTGCTGGCCAGGATCGGGCCGCCGCGCTGCAGGTCGAGCACCAGGCGGTCGCCCTTGCCCTCGCCGGGGGCCAGGGTAAAGGCGGTGGTTTTGATGGGCTGGTCGAATTCGAACACCAGGCGCGTGTCGCCGTTGGGGCGCAGGCTGCTGCGCACCGCCTTGATCGGGCCTTGGCTCAGGCTTGCAGTGGCGCCGGGCGCAAGGCGGGTGCCGCGCAGGTCGAGAATCAGCCGCGGCGGCGCGTCCAGCTCGAAAGTCTGGTATTTGACGGGGCCGGAAAGGTCCAGCACCAGGCGCGAGGTATCGCCGTGGCCCCAGGCGCGGGCAGCGAGCACGGTCTGGCCGGCGGCACGCGCGATAGCGGGCAGCGGGAGGGTCATGCCTGCCAGGAGCAGGGTCAGTATCTGACGTCTGTGCATGGTAGGTTCCTACGGAGATTGCTCATGAAGGTTCTGAACGTTATAGAGTAACGGGCTGATTTTGGTATGAATTTACTCTCCCTTTACAGTTCTCCGATAATGAAGAAAACTTTTGGTTCGCGATTGCGACTAAATTGACATCATTTTCAGTTGCCTGGCCGCCCCATGGACCGTTACCGCACCCGCGAATGGGAACCCCACGAGCGGCCAACCCTGCCCGGTTCGCCCTCAACGCCCCTGCATCGCCCACGCAAGCGCCTGGCCTTCGGCTTGGTGGGCCTGTTGGTCGGCATCACCGGCGGGCTGGGCAATGCGCTGGTGACGGCGAACCTGATCTACCTGCAAGGCGCGCTGGGTGCCACCACCGCCGAAATGGCCTGGTTGCCGGCCGCCTACGTGATGACCAACGTCACCATGAACCTGCTGCTGGTGAAGTTCCGCCAGCAGTTCGGCCTGCGAGCGTTCACCGAGGTGTTCCTTGCGCTGTACGCTCTGGTGACCTTCGCCCACCTGTTCGTCAACGACCTGGGTTCTGCCATCGCCGTGCGGGCGGCCCACGGCATGGTGGGGGCAGCGCTGAGCTCGCTTGGCCTGTATTACATGATCCAGGCCTTTCCCACGAAGTGGCGGCTCAAGGCCCTGGTGCTGGGGCTTGGCACCGCGCAGCTGGCGCTGCCGCTGGCCCGGCTGTTTTCCGAAGACCTGCTGCAAGTGGGCGAGTGGCGCGGGCTGTACCTGTTCGAACTGGGCCTGTGCCTCGTCGCGCTGGGCGCGGTGCTGTGGCTCAAGCTGCCACCGGGCGATCGTTTTCACACCTTCGAGCCGCTGGATTTCCTGACCTTCGCCTTGCTCGCACCGGGTATCGGGCTGCTGGTGGCTGTGCTGTCGCTGGGGCGCATCGACTGGTGGCTTGAGGCACCGTGGATAGGTTACGCGCTGGCCGGCAGTTGCGTGTTGATCCTCGCCGGGTTGTGCATCGAGCACAACCGCATCAACCCGCTGTTGATGACGCGCTGGCTGGGCAGCGGGCCGATCCTGCGCCTGGGCCTGTGCGTGGTGCTGATCCGCATCGTCACCTCCGAGCAATCCACGGGCGCGGTGGGGTTCATGCAGTACCTGAACCTGGGCAGCGAGCAGCTGTTCAGCCTGTATGCGGTGATGCTGGTGGGCAGCATCGCAGGCCTTGCGTTGAGCGCGCTGACCATTCACCCCGAGCACCTGTTCAAGCCGTTGCTGATTTCCCTGGCGATGATGGCGTGCGGGGCGGCAATGGACACCTTTTCCAGCAACCTGACGCGCCCGGTGCAGATGTACCTGTCGCAGTTCTTGCTGGCGTTCGGCTCGACCTTTTTCTCGGCCCGACCATGGTGCTCGGGGTGCGCAACGTGATCAGCAACCCACGCAACCTGGTGAGCTTCTCGGTGCTGTTCGGTATCGCTCAGAACCTCGGCGGGCTGGTGGGTGCGGCGTTGCTGGGCACCTGGCAGATCGTGCGCGAGAAGTACCATTCCAGCCTGCTCACCGACCGGCTGCCGTTCTACGACCCACTGGTGGCAGCGCGGGTGCAGAGCGGGGCGGCCAGCTATGCCGGCGCCATCCCGGGCGGTGCCGAGCGCAACGCCCAGGGCTTGCGCGCACTGGCCAGCGCCACCACCCGCGAGGCCAACATCCTGGCCTACAACGACACGTTCATGCTGATCGCCATCATCGCCGTGCTGACCTTGATCTGGATCTCGCTGCGTGTGCTCTGGCTGCGCACCACCACCCGCACGCCTGCCCCCGGTTAGGAACTTCATGACAGACCAAGCGCAAAACACCACCACCACCGCTGTGGCCGCCACCCCCGACGGGCAGACACCGCCGCTCCAGCCCGAGGCTGCGCAACCCCGTTCGCGCCGCAAACGGCTTTGGTCAGCGCTGTTGTTCGGCGCGGTGGCGCTGGCCGGGGTGCTGATCGTGCTCTACGCCTGGCAACTGCCGCCCTTCACCAGCGCCATCGAAAGCACCGAGAACGCCCAGGTCAAAGGCCAGGTGACGGTGATCAGCCCGCAGTTGTCGGGCTATGTGTTCGAGGTGGCGGTGCGCGACTTCCAGTTCGTCAAGCAAGGCGAGCTGCTGGTACGCCTGGACGACCGCATCTACCAGCAGCGGCTGGAGCAAGCCCTTGCGCAACTGGCGACCCAGCAAGCGGCGCTGGCCAACAATCAGCAGCAGGAGCGCAGCGCCCAGGCCACCATCGCCCAGCGCCAGGCCGGCATCGGCGACAGCCAGGCGCAGGCGCAAAAAGCCGCCGCCGACCTGCGCCGCAGCCAGGCACTGATCACCGACGGCTCCATCGCCCAGCGCGACCTGGACGTGGCCCGCGCTGCCAATGCCCAGGCGCGCGCGGCGGTGGAGCAGGCCAAGGCAGCGCTGGAGATAGCCCGTCAGGATTTGCGCAGCGTGGTGGTCAACCGCCAGTCGCTCAAGGCCGCAGTGGCCAATGCCGAAGCGGCGGTGCAACTGGCGCGTATCGACCTGGCCAACACCCGCATCACTGCCCCGCGTGATGGCCAGTTGGGGCAGATCGGGGTCAAGCTCGGTGCCTGGGTGAACTCGGGTGCGCAGTTGATGGCGCTGGTGCCCGACACGCTGTGGGTGATCGCCAACATGAAAGAAACCCAGATGGCCGACCTGCGCGTCGGCCAGCCGGTGCGTTTCACGGTCGATGCATTGGACCACGCAGCGCTCACCGGCAAGGTGGAGCGCGTCTCGCCCGCGACCGGTTCGGAGTTCGCGCTGCTGCAGTCGGACAACGCCACCGGCAACTTCGTCAAGATCGCCCAGCGCATTCCGGTGCGCATCAGCATCGACCCCGACCAGCGCCTGGCCGAGCGCCTGCGGCCAGGGATGTCGGTGGTGGTGAGTGTGAATACGGTGGATCACTGAGGCCATCTGCAGGGCGCAGCTCACGAAGTAGGAGAGCGGCTGTGCCGCGCGGCGCGCCGATTTTGAGACCGCCATCATGGAAAGGCTCATTACAGTGCGTCGCGCGGCGTAGCCGCTCTCCTACGGATGCAGGATCACATCCCCCGCCGGTAGTGATGAACCCCCGGCGCACCAGGCCGGGGGCCTGCATCCACCCAACCATTGCGCTCATAGAACTTCAGAGCGGGCAGGTTGCTTACGCTGGCCGAAAGGCTCAGCCGCGTACACCCGAGCGCCCCGAAGAACCCCATCGCCCGATCATGCAGTTGCTGCCCCAGGCCACGATGGCGCCAAGGTTCGGTGATGTAGAACAGGTGTACATAGCCCAGCCCCGGTTCGGGTTGGCTCAACTCCAGCTGCCCGACCAGTTCGTCACCCAGCCACGCATGCAACAGGCTGCCCGGCAGCGCCTGGCTGCGCTCGGTCAACCAGGTGAGATAGCGCTCGGCGCCCAGCCCGTCCTCACCGAAAAACAGCGCCGGTGACCCCAGTGCCAAGGTGAAGGTGTCTTCGCGGAACCGCACGCAGTCGGCAGCATGGCGAACAAGATCGATGGGCTTGAATGTCAGTTGCATGAGCGTTCCTATGCTTGTCCTTTATCCCTGAACGCGCGCACATGTTCGATCAGCGCACGCAGCTTGGCCGGCAGATTGTGACGGCTGGGGTAATACAGGTAAAACCCCGGAAACGGGGGAAGGTAATCCTGCAACACCGCCTCCAGCTCGCCGCTGCGCAACCAGGGCTTGAACGTGGCCTCTATCCCGAAAGTGATCCCCCGCCTGCCAGCGCGGTGCGCAGCATCAGCCACATGTCGTTGCTGGTGACCTGCGGTTCGACCGCAACAGTGAAGGCCCGGCCGTGTTCGCTGAATTCCCAGCGCCATGGCGCAGTGTCAAGGCCGGGGCGCCAGCCGATGCAGCGATGGTTCGCCAGGTCCTGCGGGTGCTGGGGCCGGGCCATGGCGCGCAAGGTACGCAGGGGTTGCCACTGCTGCCTCGCGCTGCGGCCCGGTCACAGGCAGTGCAACCATGTCCTGCTCGATCACTTCGCCCAGGCGCACCCCGGCATCGAAGCCGCGCTCGACGATGTCGAACAGCTCGTCGGTCACGGTCACGTCCAGAGTGATGTGCGGATAGGCCTGGGCGAAGCTGGCGATCAACGGGCCGTTCAGGAAGTCTTCGGCAATGGAGGTGACCGCCAGCCTCAGCAGGCCTTGCGGCGGGCCATGGTCGGCCGCATCGTCGAGCGCGCCGGCAAGCGCTGCCAGTGGTTGGCGAATCTGCCGCAGCAGCCGCTCGCCGGCTTCGCTGGGGCGCACGTTGCGCGTGGAGCGCAACAGCAGCGCCACCCCCAGGGTGTCCTCCAGCCGGCGAACGCTCTGGCTGACAGCCGACCGCGTCAGGCCCAGTTGGTCGGCAGCGGCACGGAAGCTGCCGTAGTGGGCAACGCGCTCGAATACGCACAGCAGGTTCAGGTCGGTGGGCATTGGTAAGTTCAGCTAACGGAAGGAGTAAGTTCGTAGCGGCTGATCTGGACGATGCCGCTGGCTTAGGCTGGCGTCAACCCTGTCCAACCGGAGCAAAACCCATGAATAAGGTTGTCTTGATCACTGGCGCCTCCAGCGGTATCGGCGAAGGCATCGCCTGCGAACTGGCTACCGCCGGCGCCATATTGTGGCTCGGTGCGCGCCGCACGGAGCGGCTGCGTACGCTGGCCGAACGGCTTGAAGCGCAAGGCGCGAAGGTGCACTGGCGTGAACTGGACGTGACCGACGCGCAATCGGTCCACGCCTTCGCTGCCGAGGTGCGCCAGCAATCGGGCCGAATCGATGTGATCGTCAACAATGCAGGCGTGATGCCGCTCTCGCCCTGGCTTCGCTCAAGACCGAGGAGTGGAACCGCATGATCGACGTGAATATCAGGGGCGTGCTCAACGGCATCGCCGCGACCTTGCCAGGCTTCATCGAGCAGGGCAGTGGCCAGGTCATCAATATCGCCTCGGTCGGGGCGCTGAGTGTGGTGCCGACCGCCGCTGTGTACTGCGCTACCAAGTACGCCGTGCGGGCGATCTCCGACGGCCTGCGCCAGGAGCACCGCAACATCCGCGTGACCTGCGTGCACCCGGGCGTGGTGCAAAGCGAGCTGGCCGACAGCATCACCGATGCCTGCGCGCGTGAAGCGATGCAGAGCTACCGTGCCGTGGCCCTGCAGCCCGACGCCATCGGCCGGGCAGTGCGCTTCGCGATTGAACAGCCTGAGGGGGTGGACCTCAACGAGATCGTCATCCGCCCGACCCAGGCTGTGCAGTGAAGCGCCTGGCGCTTATCGCTTGAGCTTGATCACGTCGCCGGAAACGGTGGTGGTGTAGCCGGTCAGCACCCAGGCCCAGAACCATTTTTCCTGGATCTGGGTGTTGATCAGCGCGTCGCCGCCGCGGGCCTGGATGGCCGCGTCCTGAGCGCGCACGAAGCGGGTGTTCTGCTGGATCGGGATCAGCCCGAACAGCAGCAGGCCGGTGGCGTTGGCTTCACTGTGGCCAACCACGGTGTACTGGCTGCTGTCGTAATGGGGGGATTGCATCGGGGCGCTGGTGCAGCCTACGAGGGTCAACAGCGCTGCGGCGGCGGCCGCCTTGAGGGTACGGTTCACGATACTGCTCTCCATGTGAGGCCCCGGGTCCATTCCGGGGCGGCGCACTTTAGCGGATCTGTAGGATTTTTGACACATCGGAGCGGGCTGGACAGCCTTCGATACGCTCACTATTATGCGCTTCGTATATGTTTCGTATAACAGTGAGGCCGCCCCATGGGCATCGTCAAGATTTCCGATTCGCTGCACGAGAACCTGCGCATCGCCAGCACCGCGCTGTCGCGTTCGATCAATGCACAAACCGAGCACTGGCTGCGGGTGGGGATGCTTTCCGAGCTCTACCCGGACCTCAACCACCAGGACATCTGCCGCCTGCTGATCAGCCTTGAAGCCAAGGGTGAGCTGGCGCTGAACGAACTGGTCGGCCAGTGGCAGTCGCCGCGCCAGGCGGTGGCCCAATGAAAAACATTCCTTTGCGTTCGGCTGAAGAAATCGCACTGTCGCGGGAAGCGGGCATGCGTACCGCCGAGGTGCTGGCGATGATCAAGGAGCACGTGCAGCCCGGCGTGAGCCTCGACGAGCTCGACCAGCGCTGCAACGAGCACATCGTCAAAAAGCTCAAATGCATACCTGCCAACGTGGGTTACCACGGCTTCCCGAAAACCGTTTGCGCCTCGGTCAACGAGGTGGTGTGCCACGGCATCCCCAGCGCACGCGTGCTGGAAGACGGCGACATCCTGAATCTTGACGTGGCGCTGATCCACAACGGCTGGTACGGCGACACCAGCCGCATGTACCTGGTAGGTAACCCGTCGGCCAAGGCGCGCAAACTGGTCGACACCACCTTCGAAGCCATGTGGGCCGGTATCGAGGTGGTGCGCCCCGGTGCCACCCTGGGCGACATCGGCCACGCCATCCAGAGCGTCGCCCAGCGCGACGGCTTCAGCATCGTGCGCGAGTACTGCGGGCATGGCATCGGCCAGACCTACCACAGCGACCCGCAAGTGCTGCACTTCGGCAAGGCCGGCTTCGGCATGCGTTTGAAGGAGGGCATGATCTTCACCATCGAGCCGATGCTCAACGCCGGCAAGCACGGCACCCGCACCCTGGACGACGGCTGGACCGTAGTGACTCAGGACCGCTCGCTGTCGGCGCAGTGGGAACACATGGTGGCGGTCACCGCCCAGGGCTTTGAAGTGCTCACGCCCTGGCCGGACGCTTGACGCGCGGAATCAGTCCTCCTGCAGCCGCGCAAGAGTCGCCGGCGCCATGCTGCCGGCGCGGCTCACCACCGCGTAGTTGAAGCCCGCGCCCGACCAGTAATCGGCCTGCAACTCGCCGTCCTGGCGGCTGCCGCGCCCGAGCATGTTGTGCCTGGGCCCCGGCGGGCGAATGTAAAAGCTGACCTTTTCGCCGTGGGCGCCTTCGTACAGCACCATCGCCGCTGCACCTTGGTCGGTGCTCAGCAGCCGCGCTGCCACAGGGCGCAGGCCGGCGGTGTCCAGGTCGGGCAGGCGCTGGGCGCGGGCGAAATGCTGGTCGAGCCAGTGCTGCAGGGTTTGCGGGTCTTTTGCGGTCATGTCGGCCGGCATCATCCCCTGCTGGGCGAACAGCCGGTAGGCCTCCAACGCATCGCCCATGGGCACGAACGCAGGCGTTTGCATCGCCCGGCCGTTCCAGCCGGCCAGGGCGCCGACGCCCAGGGCCAGCACCAGGCTCGCTGCGCGCGCCAGGTGGCGATGGCGGTGCTGGCGCAGGCGTTGGCGCAGTGCAGCGGGGTCCAGCGCCGGGTTGGCAGGCTGCGCCAGGGCGCCCCCGAGCGCTGCACGCAGGTGCTGAGCGTCGTTTCTCCAGGCTTGCACGCGGCGCGCCACCTCCGGGTGTTGCGCGAGCCAGGCGTCCAGCGCCTGGCGGTCGGCCTCGTTCAAGCGGCCGTCCACCCACGCGTGCAGGGATTGTTCGGAAGGGGGCAGGGTGATCATTTCAACCTCCGCAAGCGTGGCCCGTTGATTTCGCCTTCGCTCAATTGCCGCAGGGCCTGGCGCGCGCGTGACAGCCGCGACATCACCGTGCCCATCGGCACCTGCAGCATCTGCGCCACTTCCTTGTAGCTCAGCCCTTCGACCGACACCGCCAGCAGCAACGCGCGCTGCTCGGCCGGCAACTGCTCGAAGGCGCCCAGGCTGTGCTGGGCCAGCACGCTGCGCTCGGTCGAGGGCACGCGTTCTTCATCGCTGCCACGGCCGAAAAGCTCCAGCAAGCGCGCATAGCGGCGGGCGCTGCGGTGGCTGTCGACGAAGCGGCGGTAGAGGATCGAGAACAGCCACGCGCGCAGGTCACCGTCCGGGCGCTTGCCGGCCAGGCGGGTGAGGGCGCGTTCAAGGGTTGCCTGCACCAGGTCATCGGCAGCGCTGGGGTCGCGCGTCAGGGACAGCGCAAAGCGCCGCAGCCGGGGCAGCAGGTCGCGCAGTTGTTCGTCGAAATCGTTCATGGCCGGTGGCCCGCAAGGTGTCGAGATGCGGTAGACGCCTGCGCCGCCGGTTTATTCCCTCGGCCGACAGTTGAAACACTGCGCGGAATAAACCCTCGCTGCGGGGCGTCCCCCCAGGGATGAGCAGCCAACCGATGAGGAAACTCCCGTGACCGATGAACCCGTAGCCCTGAGCCCGCTGGCCAAGGCCTGCCGGCTGGGCCTGATCGCCGTGCCGGTGATCGCCCTGGGCGCAGGCCTGGCCTGGGCCCGTGACCTGTTCGACCCCACCCGCCTGACGCCTGCGCGCATCGTCGACACTCTCGAAGGTGGCAAACCGCATGCCGGCTACCGACGCAATCACGCCAAGGGCGTGTGCGTGACCGGCTGGTTCGAAAGCAATGGCCAGTTGCAACACGCCTCGCGCGCCGCGCTGTTCGCGCCGGGGCGCACGCCGGTGGTGGGCCGTTTTGCCCTGCCTGGTCCCAACCCGTATGCCCCCGATAGCAGCGTGCCGATCCGCAGCCTTGCCCTGCGCTTCACCCAGCCCGATGGCCAGCAGTGGCGCACCGGCATGAACAGCATGCCGGTGTTCGCGGTCGGCACGCCGGAGGCCTTCTACCAGATGCTGCAGGCCAGTGCTCCGCTGCCCGAAACCGGCAAGCCGGACCCGGCAAAAATGCAGGCCTTCTTCGCCAGCCACCCGGAAACCGCGCCGTTTCTGGCCTGGGTCAAGACAGCCAAGCCATCGCCCAGCTATGCCAGCGAGCGCTACGACGGCTTGAATGCCTTCTACCTGGTGGACGCCCAGGGCCAGCGCCAGGCGGTGCGCTGGCGCGTGCTGCCGCAAGCGAGCGACACCGGCCAGCCGGCCGGGCAGGGCGCCGACTACCTGGCCGCCGACCTCAAGCAGCGCCTGGCCCAAGGCCCGCTGCGCTGGACCTTGCAGATGAGCTTTGCAGGCCCCGGTGATGTGGTCGATGACGCCAGCAAGTCATGGCCGGCCGATCGGCAGGCCGTCGATGCTGGCACCCTGGTGCTCGACCGCGCGCTGGACCAGAACGACGGCCCCTGCCGCGATGTGAATTACGACCCCACCATCGTGCCCGATGGCATCGAAGCCTCCGCCGACCCTTTGCTGGCGGCCCGTTCGGCCGCCTACGCCGCTTCCTACCGGCGCCGCGCCGGTGAAACCGCTGCCTTGCAGGAGAAACAGCCATGAAACAGGCCCCCGAGCATTTCGTGCCATTGGCGCGCTGGCTGCACTGGGTGATGGCGGTGTTGCTGCTGGCGATGCTGTTCATCGGTGCGGGCATGGTCACCAGCGTGTCGGAGCGGCATCAGTGGCTGATTCAACTGCACAAGCCGCTGGGAATTGCTTTGCTGGCGTTGGCATTGCTGCGTGTGGCGGTGCGCCTGGGCACCCGCCAGCCGCCATTGCCGGCAGACTTGCCCAAACCTCAGGCCCTGGCGGCCAAGGCTTCGCACCTGTTGCTCTACGGCCTGATGCTGGCCCTGCCGCTGATCGGCTGGGCGATGATCAGCGCCGCAGGCGACCCGGTCACCCTCGCGCCCGGCGTGCAATTGCCCCCTTGCTGAGCGCCGACGCGCCGACCTTCGCCCTGTTGCGCAACGCCCACGGCTACCTCGCCTACTTGCTGTTCCTGACGGTGCTGGTGCATTGGCGGCGGCGCTCTATCACGGCCTGATTCGCCGCGATGGCGTGCTGCGTTCGATGCTGCGCGGGCGCTGAGCCACCTTCGGTAAGCCGCCTGCCGGTGCGCGGGTTGTGAGGGGCGAGGCAGGGGCGTAGAATCGCCCCTTCACGCCGTAGTCTTCCTGAGAAAACCCATAAAAACCCGCGTGCCGTTCACTGCAGGCCTTGGCCTGAGGCGCGGCGGTTGGGGGCCTTTCGCGCGCCGTGCCACCGTCTCGAAGGAAGCTCACCTGCATGCACACCCCTTCCACCCAAGCGCCCACCGGCAGCTGGCTTTGCGTCGTCGCCCTGGCGCTGGCGGCGTTCATCTTCAACACCACCGAATTCGTACCCGTAGGGCTGCTCAGCAGCATTGGCGCAAGCTTTGCCATGACGCCGGCAGAAGTGGGCCTGATGCTCACCGTCTACGCCTGGATCGTGACCCTGGCCTCGCTGCCGCTGATGCTGATGACCCGCAACATCGAGCGCCGTGGGTTGCTGCTGGGGGTGTTCGCGCTGTTCATCGTCAGCCATGTGCTATCAAGCCTGGCCGGGAGCTTTCCGGTGCTGTTGCTCAGCCGCCTGGGCATCGCCCTGGCGCATGCGGTGTTCTGGTCGATCACCGCCTCGCTCGCGGTGCGCATGGCGCCACCGGGCAAGTCGGTTCAGGCGCTCGGGCTGCTGGCCACCGGCACCGCCCTGGCCATGGTGCTGGGCATTCCGCTGGGGCGCATCGTCGGCCAGGCGCTGGGCTGGCGCATGAGCTTCCTCAGCATTGCCGTGGCCGCCGCTTTGGTAATGGCCTGGCTGGGCTGGGGCCTGCCGCGCCTGCCAAGCCAGAACTCCGGTTCACTGCGCAGCCTGCCACTGCTCCTCAAGCGCCCGGCACTGGCCATCAGCTATGTGCTTACCGCGCTGGTGGTCACGGCGCAGTTCACCGCTTACAGCTACATCGAGCCGTTCGTTGCCAGCGTCGCGCACCTTGATGGCAGCACCACCACGGTGCTCTTGCTGCTGTTCGGCGGTGCCGGGCTGATCGGCTCGCTGCTGTTCAGCCGCTACAACGACCGTTACCCGCGCGGGCTGTTGATCGCCGCCATCGGCACCCTGGCTGTTTGCTTGTCGCTGCTCTTGCCGCTGGCCGGCAGCGCGATGTGGCTGGGCGGCGTTTGCCTGCTGTGGGGCATGGCGATCATGTGCTTTGGCCTGGTGATGCAGGCCCGCGTGCTGGCCTTGGCGCCGGACGCGACGGATGTCGCCATGGCCCTGCATTCGGGCATCTACAACGTCGGCATTGGCGGTGGCGCGCTGCTGGGCAGTGTGGTGAGCCTGCAGATGGGCGTGGCCAGCATCGGCCTGGTGGGTGGGCTGTTGGGGTTTGCGGGGCTGGGGCTGTGTGTGGCGATGACGGTGCGGTTCGGGGAGGGGGTGTATCGGCCGGCAGAGCAGGGCAACGCGGCCTGAGCCGCGCTCGAGTCAGTTGCTCAACCGCGCCTCTTTGGACGGCGGGTATCCGAAATACGCCGTATAGCGCTTGCTGAAGTGGCTCGCCGACACAAACCCGCAGGCAATCGCCACATCCAGGATCGACAGCTCCGAATGCTGCAGCAGGCGCCGCCCCTCTGTGATGCGCAATTCCAGGTAATGCCGCTGCGGCGTGGTGCCCAGCTGTTCCTTGAACAGGCGCTCGATCTGCCGGCGTGAGCGGCCCACGTAGTCGGCCAGTTGATCCAGCTCCAGCGGCTCTTCGAGGTTGGCGTCCATCAGGTTGACCACCTCGCGCAGCGGGGCGGTCATCTTCACGTTGAGGGTGGGGTTCACCCGGCGGTAGCGCGAGGCTTCGAAGGCGAGGATGTCTTCGATGCCTTCGACCAGCGCGCGGCCGTGCAGCAGGCCGATCCATTCCAGGGTGAGGTAGAACGCGCCGCTGGGGCTGGCTGCGGTGAGGCGGTCGCGGTCGATCACATAGCTTTCGCTGGTCACGTTGCTGGCCTTGGCGATTTCCGCCAGGGCGGCGCGGTGCTCGGGGTGCACGGTGCAGCGATAGCCACCGAGCAGGCCGGCCTGGCCGAGGAACCAGGCGCCGTTCCACAGCCCGGCAAGGTCGAGCCCATGGCGGGCGGCGGCCTGCAGCAGGTGCGCCAGCTCCTGGCTGGGGCGCAGCGGCGTGCGCAGGCCGCCACACACCACCAGCAGGTCGAGCTGTTCCAGGTTCATGGCCGCCAGGGCGGCGTCCGGGCGGATCACCAGGCCCAGATCGCTGGCCACTTCCTCGCCGCTGAGGCTGAAGGTGCAGGTGGTGAAGGCTTTGGCTTCGAGCAGGTTGGCGGTCACCAGGGTGTCCAGTGCCTGGGTGAAGGCCGGCAAGGAAAAGTGCTCGAGCAGAATGAACCCTGCGCGGGCCTGGCTGGGCGGCTGTTTTTGTTGTTCGCCCAGGTAGCGCAGGTTCTTGCCCTGCATCCCGGTGCTGAATTGCCTGCGTTCGACCAATCTGCGCCTCGAAGAAGGTGCTTGAGTTGGCGGCATTCTAGGGGCGCGCCGTACGCAGGAGCCAGAGGCGCCGAAGGCGATGGCGCAAACCGCAATGGCGATGCCGTTTGCCGAATATTACTGGTCATCCATACAGCTATCGGGTAAAAAGGCGCCTTCGATCCTTTCACTGCCCGGAGGCTGGCATGAGCTTGAATGTGGTCAGCCTCGACGGGCTGCTCGACCAACGCCGGGTGTGGCGCGCCGGGCAGGCACCCGAGGTGCGCAGCGGCGCCCAGCCCACCGGCCACCCGGCGCTCGACGCCTGCCTGCCCAGTGGCGGCTGGCCGCCCGGTGCGCTGTCGGAAATTCTGCTGCCGGCCCCGGGGTGCGGCGAGTTGCAGCTGCTGTGGCCGAGCCTGGCGCGGCTCACCCAGGCCGCCGAAAAGGTCGTGCTGGTGGCACCGCCCTGGGTGCCTTACCCGCAGGCCTGGCAGGCGGCCGGTGTGGTGCTGGAGCAGCTGGCCTGGGTGCGTGCGCCGGCTGCGCAAGTGCTCTGGGCCGCCGAGCAGTGCCTGCGCTCGGGCAGTTGCGGTGCGGTGCTGTGCTGGCCGGCACAGGCCGACGATCGCGCGCTGCGCCGCTTGCAGGTGGCTGCCGAGGCCGGCCAGGCGCTGGCCTTCGCCCTGCGTGGCCTGGCAGCGCTGCACAACCCGTCCCCGGCGGCATTGCGCCTGGCCATCGAGCTGCGCCCGGCGCGCTGGCGGGTGATCAAGTGCCGCGGCGGCCAGGCACCGGCCCAACCCATCGCCTGGCGAGGGTAGCGCCGTGCTCTGGGCCTGCATTCTGTTGCCACAGCTTGCGCTCGATGGGGTGCTGCGCGGCCATGCCGAGCCGGAGCAGCCGTTGGTGCTGCTGGGCGGGCCCAGCCAGCGGCGCGTGCTCAAGGCCGCCAACCCCGCTGCGCGCGCCCTGGGCTTGCGTGCCGGCCAGCCGCTGAGTACGGCGCAGGCCCTGGCTCAGGGTTTCGAGGCGGTCGATTACCCCAGCGCACGGCTGGGCGAATGGGAGCAGTTGCTGGCCGCCTGGGCTTATGGCTTCAGCGGGCAGGTCAGCCTGCACTATCCGCGTGCCCTGTTGCTGGAGGTGGGTTCGACCCTGGGGCTGTTCGGGCCTTGGCCTGTGTTCGAGGCGCGCTTGCGTGAAGGGTTGCGCGCGCTGGGCTTCAGCCACCGCATCGCTCTGGCGCCCAACCCCGCAGCGGCCCGAGTGCTGGCCGGGGTGCGCGACGGCACGGCGGTGCACAGCGCAGCGGCGCTGCTCGATCCTCTGGAGGCACTGCCGGTCGACCGCCTGGGGCTGGCTCCCGAACAGGCGCAACTGTGCCAGCGCATGGGGCTGCGCCGCCTCGGCCAGGTCCTGGCACTGCCGCGCGAGGCGCTGGCGCGGCGTTTTCCTCGCGAGCTGCTGCTGCAACTCGACCGCCTGCGCGGCCTGGCGCCGCTGGCACTGGCCTTCTATCAACCGCCGGAGTGCTTCCAGGCGCGCATCGAATTCAACTTCGACGTAGAGAACATCGCCTCTCTGGTGTTTCCGCTGCGCCGGCTGATCGACGACCTGGGCGCCTTCCTGATCGCGCGCGACGGGGGCGTGCAGCGCTTTGTGCTGCGCCTGGAGCATGCCGAAGGTGCGCCCACCGAAGTGCCCGTCGGGCTGCTGGCGCCTGAGCGGGCCCCGCAGCGCCTGCTGGAGCTGGCCCGTGGCCGGCTGGAGCCATTGCAGGTGCTGCGGCCGGTACGGGCGCTGGCCTTGCACGCAGATGAGCTGCCGGCCTTCGTGCCGGCCCACAGCGAACTGTTCGGCGCTCGCGCCCAGCAGCTGGAACCCTGGGCTCCCTTGCGCGAGCGCCTGCGCGCCCGGCTGGGCGACGACGCCGTGCAAGGCCTGGGCTATGTGGCCGACCACCGCCCCGAGCGCGCCTGGCAAGCCAGCCCCGGCGTGCTGGCGCTGCCCGGGGGCCAACGGCCGGGCTGGTTGCTGCCCGAGCCTTGCGAGCTACCCGAGGCACTGCCGTGCGGCGGCCCGGAGCGGCTCGAAAGCGGCTGGTGGGACGGCGCCGACGTGCGCCGGGATTACTACCGCGTGGCGCTTGCCGACGGCCGTGAGGGTTGGGCCTACCGGGAGGTGGGCACGGCAGGGCCGCTGTGGTTGCAGGGGCTGTTCGGGTGAGCCTCGATTACGCCGAGCTGCACTGCTTGTCGGCCTTCAGCTTCCAGCGCGGCGCCTCCAGTGCCCAGGAGCTGTTCCAGCGCGCCGCGCAGTGTGGCTATCAGGCGCTGGCGATCACCGATGAATGCACCCTGGCCGGCATCGTGCGTGCCTGGGAGGCGGCCGAGGAGGCTGGCGTCGCGCTGATCGTCGGCAGCGAAATGGCCGTGGAGCAGGGCCCACGCTGCGTGCTGCTGGTGGAGAACCTTGCCGGCTACCAGGCGCTGTGCCAGATGATCACCCTGGCGCGGCGGCGGGCGGCCAAGGGTGAGTACCGGCTGTTGCGTGATGACTTCACTGTTGTCGATGGGTTGATCGCGCTGTGGCTGCCCGGCGCGCAGCCGAACCTGGCGCACGGCCACTGGCTCAAGGGCCTGTTCGGTGAGCGCTTGTGGCTGGCGGTGGAGCTGCACCGGGGCGCCGACGACGCCGAGCGGCTGCGCGCCTGGCGCGAGGCCGCTGCCACGCTGGGCCTGCGCTGCGTGGCCAGCGGCGATGCGCACATGCACAGCCGCGGCCGCCGCGCGCTGCAGGACACCCTCACCGCCATCGCCCACCACACCACCGTCGCCCAGGCCGGCCAGCGCCTGTTCGCCAACGGCGAGCGCCACCTGCGCCGGCGCGAGGAGCTGGCCAGCCTCTATGGCGCCGAGTTGATGGCCGAAACCCTGGCCATCGCCGCACGCTGCCGTTTCAGCCTCGCCGAGCTCAAGTACCAGTACCCCCATGAGCTGGTGCCCACCGGGCACACCCCGGCAAGCTGGCTGCGCGAGCTCACCGCGCAGGGGGCGGCATGGCGCTGGCCAAAGGGGGTGCCGCCGGAAACCCAGGATCAGCTCGGCAAGGAGCTGGCTGTCATCACCGACATGGCCTACGAGTCGTACTTTCTCACCGTGCACGACATCGTGCGCTTCGCCCGCGAACGCCACATCCTCTGCCAGGGCCGCGGCTCTGCGGCCAACTCGGCGGTGTGCTTCGCGCTGGGTATCACCTCCATCGACCCGAGCAAGACCGCGCTGCTGTTCGAGCGCTTCATCAGCCGCGAGCGCAACGAGCCGCCGGATATCGACGTCGACTTCGAGCACGAGCGCCGTGAGGAGGTGATCCAGTACATCTTCCAGCGCTACGGCCGCCATCGCGCCGCGCTTACGGCCGTGGCCAGCCGTTACCGTGGCACGGGCGCGGTGCGCGACGTGGCCAAGGCGCTTGGCATGGGGCCGGATGAAGTCAACGCATTGGCCGGTTGCGTGAGCCGACACGATGAAGGCCTGCCCTCGCACGAGCGCCTGCGCGAGGCCGGTTTCGACCCCGCCAGCCCGCAACTGCATCGGGTCATGGTGCTGGCCGGGGAGCTGGTGGGCTTTCCAAGGCACCTGTCGCAGCACCCGGGGGGCTTCGTGATCAGCGAGCAGCCCCTGCAAACCCTGGTGCCGGTAGAAAACGCCGCCATGGCCGAGCGCACTGTGATCCAGTGGGACAAAGACGATCTGGACAAGGTCGGCCTGCTCAAGGTCGATGTGCTCGCGCTGGGCATGCTCAGTTGCCTGCGCCGCTGTTTCGACCTGCTGCCGCCGCACCCGGAGAACCGCCGCTGGGAGCTGGCCGACATCCCCGCAGACTGCCCGGCCACCTACGCCATGCTCTGCCGTGCCGATACCGTTGGCGTGTTCCAGATCGAATCACGCGCGCAGATGGCGATGCTGCCCCGTCTGCGGCCCAAGGCGTTCTATGACCTGGTCATCCAGGTGGCCATCGTGCGGCCCGGGCCGATCCAGGGCGACATGGTGCATCCTTACCTGCGCCGGCGGCATGGCGAGGAGCCTGTCGAGTACCCCAGCAAAGCCTTGGAGGCTGTGTTCGAGCGCACCTTGGGCGTGCCTCTGTTCCAGGAGCAGGTGATGCAACTGGCCATCGTCGCCGCCGGCTACACCCCCGGCGAAGCCGACGAACTGCGACGCTGCATGGCAGCCTGGAAGCGCAAAGGCGGCCTTGAGCCTCACGAGATTCGCTTGCGCGAGGGCATGCGCAGCAGGGGTTACAGCGAAGCTTTCGCTGCGCGCATCTTCGAGCAGATCAAGGGCTTTGGCAGTTATGGCTTCCCTGAGTCGCACGCAGCCAGCTTCGCGCTGTTGTGCTACGCCAGCTCCTGGCTCAAGTGCCATCACCCGGCGCTGTTCGCCGCAGCCCTGATCAACAGCTGGCCGATGGGCTTCTACAGCCCGGACCAGATACTCCAGGACGCGCGCCGCCATGGCATTCAGGTGCTGCCGGTGGACGTGCGTTTCAGTGATTGGGATTGTTCACTTGAGCCGATGGGCAAAACGCAGCCGGCCATTCGTCTCGGCCTGCGGCTGGTGCGTGGCCTCGCCGAGCCTGCCGGGCGCTCGGTAGCCGCTGCCCGCGTGCGGCGGCCCTTTGTGGATGTGGCCGATCTGGTACAGCGCGCTGCGCTCGATGCCCGCGCCCGTGAGCGGCTGGCCGACGCCGGTGCGCTCAAGGGCCTGGCCGGCCACCGCTTTCGTGCCCACTGGGAGGTGGCACGGGCCGAGCCGCAACTGCCGCTGTTCGCCGAGCTGCCTGCTCAGGCCGAGGCCGAAGTGGCCTTGCCGTTGCCGACGGTGGGGGAGAACCTGCTGGCCGATTACTCGAGCGTCGGCACCACCCTGGGCCCGCACCCGCTGGCCTTGCTGCGCCCGGCGCTGGCGCCCTGGCGCTGCCGGTCGTCACGCGAGCTGGCGCAACTGGCGCACGGGCAAAGCATCAACCTGTGCGGGCTGGTCACCGGCCGCCAGCGCCCAGGTACTGCCAGCGGGGTGACGTTCGTCACGCTCGAGGACGAATTCGGCATGACCAACGTGGTGGTATGGCTGAGCCTGGCGCAGCGCCAGCGGCGCGTGCTGGTAGGGTCGCAGTTGATGCTGGTGCAGGGCAGGGTGGAGCGCAACGGCGAGGTGCTGCATGTGATCGCCCGCAACCTGCTGGATTTGAGCAGGCTGCTCGACGGGTTATCCATTCGCAGCCGGGATTTTCACTGACGGGCGGCTCAATGCCGCGTCGCGATCCAGATCAGCAACCCGGCCTGGAACACGGCAAAGGCGATCAGGCAGACGATAGTGAAGCGCAGGCTGCCATCTTCACGGCGGTATTGGGAGATCTGTTCCTGGCTGTTGCGCAGCTTCGCTTCCTGCTCCTGCATCTGCTGGTCGGCCAGTTGCAGCATGTTGGCGGCATCGAGCACGGTCACCAGTTGCACTTTCTCCGGGTTCCACTGCGCCACCAGTTCACTGGCGGGCACCTCGGCGTAGCTGGCTTTCATGAACTGCGGGTCGGCATAGGCCACTTCCAGGCCGTGGCTGCGCAATACGTGGTCACGGCGCTTGCGGGTGTCTTCCACCAGGCCGTCACGGGCGGGCAGGTCCTGGCCCTGGAGGCGGTAGTTCGGGCCCTGTTCGTGCAGCCAACCGGCGGCCTGGGCTAGCATGAAGCGCCCCAGGCCCCGATTGATCGGCTCGATGTTCAGCACAGGCGGCTCGCACCAGGCAATCTGTTTTTCATGATCGACCCACACGTCCAGGCGGTTCTGGTCGCTGCGCACGCGCTGGCCGGTGAGCTGGATGTCCATGCGCAGCAGGCTGTGATGGCGGTTGTGCCGTTCGGCATTGCCCCATTGCACGAAGCGTAGCGGCCGCGGCCCGACACTGCGGTCGGTGGGCAGCGGCAGCAGGCGCAGCAACTGAAAGTACTCAGGCTGCACATCGCTCCACGGCAGGTTCTGCGCCACGGAAGGGGCCTGGGCCTCGGCCGCATCAGGCGCGGCAGAGGCTTCGGTGGGGGTGTCGGTCATCGCGGCGCTCCTCAAATCTCTGGAGCCTGTATCGACCGTGCTGAAAAAAGCTGAAGTCAGTGCAAGGTGTCGATGAACTTGACCAGCGCAGGCGTCAGGTTCCACGCCAGTGGCAGGTTGGGGTTGGCGTAGGAATCCACCTGCGCCTTCATGTCCATCGGCACGATGCGCAGCACGTGGTTCATGCCGTCGATCAACGCCAGCCGTGCGTCGGGCTGGGCGGTTTTGAGCGCACGTGCGTCGGCTTCGCTGACCTGGATGTCGTGACGGCCCTGCACGATCAGCACCGGCACCTTCACCGCCGCGATGGCCTTGGCCGGGTCCTGGCGGAACAGCGAAATCAGGTAGGGCTGCACACTCGGGCGGAACACCACGTTCAGTTGTGGCGGCACCTGGTCGTCGAGCTGGCCGGCGCTCAGGTGCTCGATCAGCACCCGGCTCTGTTGCGCCAGCTCCGGGGCAGACGGGTTTTGAGTTGTTCTTCGAGCAACTGGCCCACCGGCCGGCCGCTGCCGCCGATGGAAATCAGGCCCTTGGCGGGGCTTTCGGGGGCGGCGAGGGCGGCGATCAGTGCGCCTTCGCTGTGGCCCAGCAGGATCAACGGGCCGAAGCGCGGGTCGGCATTGAGCTGGCGGCTCCAGGCCAGGGCGTCGTCTACATAACCTTCGACGCTGAGCTGGCGCTCGTCCGGCGCCAGCGAAAGGCCGGCGGCTACCCCGCGCTTGTCATAGCGCACGCTGGCAATGCCGGCGCGGGCCAGGCCCCAGGCGAGCTTCTTGAGGCTGTCGTTGCGCCCGCCGTCGGGGTTGTTGCCGTCGCGGTCGGTGGGGCCGGAGCCTGCCAGGATCAGCACCACCGGCACCGGGTGGCCCGGCTGGGGCAGCAACAGGCTGCCATGCAGCACACCGCCTGGGCGGGCGAGGTCGATCGGGGTTTGCAACACAGGGACGGGCGCGGCGTGGGCGGCGCAGGCCAGGCACATCAAAAGCGAGGCGAGCAGGCGTAGCATCTGGGGGTATCCGAGGCGGTGGCGGTTGGACTGGAGGGCCGTGGCGAAGGTTCGCCGCTGCGAAACAATCTGTATACTGGCGGCCCGTTCGACCTGGCTGACTGATTTTCGCGGAGCGTTCGCATGTCCGGCAATACCTTCGGCAAGCTGTTCACCGTCACCACCGCCGGCGAAAGCCATGGCCCGGCGCTGGTCGCCATCGTCGACGGCTGCCCGCCCGGCCTGGAACTGGCCCTCGAAGACCTGCAGCGCGACCTGGACCGGCGCAAGCCCGGCACCAGCCGCCACACCACCCAGCGCCAGGAAGACGACGAAGTCGAGATCCTCTCCGGCGTTTTCGAAGGCCGCACCACCGGCACCTCCATCGGCCTGCTGATCCGCAACACCGACCAGCGCTCCAAAGACTACTCGGCGATCAAGGACGTCTTCCGCCCGGCCCACGCCGACTACGCCTACCACCACAAGTACGGCCTGCGCGACTACCGCGGTGGCGGCCGCAGCTCGGCGCGCGAAACCGCGATGCGCGTGGCCGCCGGTGCCATCGCCAAGAAATACCTGGCAAACCAGGGCATCAGCGTGCGCGGCTACATGAGCCAGCTCGGGCCGATCGAAATCCCGTTCAAGGGCTGGGAGTCGGTCGAGCAGAATGCGTTCTTCAGCCCCGACCCGAGCAAGGTGCCGGAGCTGGAGGCGTACATGGACCAGCTGCGCCGTGACCAGGATTCGGTCGGTGCGAAGATCACCGTGGTTGCCGAGGGCGTGATGCCGGGCCTGGGCGAGCCGATCTTCGACCGCCTGGATGCAGAGCTGGCTCATGCGCTGATGAGCATCAACGCAGTCAAGGGCGTGGAGATCGGCGCAGGCTTCGGTTGCGTGGCTCGCCGCGGCAGCGAACTGCGCGACGAGATGACCCCTGAAGGCTTCACCAGCAACCATGCGGGCGGCGTGCTGGGCGGCATTTCCTCCGGCCAGCCCATCGTTGCCCACCTGGCGCTCAAGCCCACCTCCAGCATTACGGTTCCCGGCGACAGCATCGATGTGCACGGCAACCCGGTTCAGATGATTACCAAGGGCCGGCATGACCCTTGCGTCGGCATCCGCGCCACGCCCATCGCCGAGGCCATGATGGCCATCGTGCTGATGGACCACCTGCTGCGCCATCGCGGCCAGAACGCCGACGTGCGCGTCAGCACCCCGGTGCTGGGCCAGCTTCGACCGCTGAGCCGCCCGCCGCCGCACCTGCTGCGGCGGTGCCTTACTGGCGGCTGTCGGGGTTCTACTTCTTCTATTTCGCCCTGCTCGGGGCCACCGCGCCGTTTCCTCGGCGTGGCTGGCGCACCTGGGCTTTGCCAGCGCGCGCATCGGCGAGCTGGTCGCCATTCCCATGCTCATGCGCTGCGCCGCGCCCCACCTCTGGGGCTGGTTGGCTGACCGCACCGGCCGGCGGCTGGCCATCGTGCGCCTGGGTGCGGCCTGCACGCTGGTGGCCTTCAGCCTGATCCTGTTCGACCACAGCTACGCCTGGCTGGCGGCGGTGATGGCCTTGCATGCGTTCTTCTGGCATGCGGTGCTGCCGCAGTTCGAAGCCATCACCCTGGCGCATTTGCGCGAGCAACCGGGGCGCTACGGCATGGTGCGGCTGTGGGGCTCGATCGGTTTCATCGTCGCGGTGGTGGCGCTGGGGCGGGCCTTTGAGTGGGCCGGGCTGGACGCCTATCCCTGGACCGTGCTCACGGTGATGTTGGGCATTCTGTTGGCAAGCCTTCTGGTACCGGCCCCACCGGTGGAGCCGGCTGCAGCGCGGGGGCAGGGCGCGGCCGGGTTCTGGCCGAAGGTGCGTGCGCCGGCGGTGCTGGCGTTCTACGGCGCGGTAGCGCTCATGCAACTGAGCTATGGGCCGTACTACACCTTCTTCACTATCCACCTGGAGCACTTGGGCTATAGCCGCGCGGCCATCGGCCTGCTGTGGGCGCTGGGGGTGGTGGCCGAAGTGCTGATGTTCATGGCCATGTCGCGCATTCTGGCGCGCTGGCCGGTGCGCCAGGTGTTGGGCGCGAGCCTGGTGGTAGCAGCGCTGCGCTGGTTGCTGCTGGGCAGCCTTGAAGGCGGCTGGGTGCTGTTGTGCCTGGCGCAACTGATGCACGCCGCTACCTTTGGCGCCTACCACGCCAGCGCCATTCATTTCGTGCAGCAACGCTTCGGCGGCCACCACCAGGGCCAGGGCCAGGCGCTGTATGCGGCTCTGTCCGGGGTGGGCGGTGCGCTGGGGGCGTTGTATTCCGGCTACGCCTGGGCCAGCCTCGGCGCGCTGGCCAGCTTCGCCATCGCCAGTGTGGCCGCAGCGCTGGCGGCGGTTATGATCTACCTCTTTATGCCCAAGGAGCGCGCATGAGCCCGAACCGCGACACCCTGACTCGCCAGATCATCGACGCCGGGCGTTTTCTCCATGCGCGCGGCTGGTCGCCGGCCACCAGCAGCAATTACTCGGCCCGGTTGTCACCGGAGCAGGCTCTGCTGACGGTCTCCGGCAAGCACAAGGGCGAGCTGGGCACCGAGGATGTGCTGGCCACCGACATGGCCGGCCTGAGCCTGGAGCCCGGCAAGCGCCCGTCGGCCGAGACCCTGCTGCATACCCAGTTGTACCGCTTCGACGCGCGCATCCAGGCGGTGCTGCACACGCATTCGGTCAACGCCACGGTGCTGTCGCGGGTGATCGCAGGTGACCGCCTGGTGTTCGAAGACTACGAGCTGCAAAAGGCCTTTGCCGGCATTCACACTCACCAGTCGCAGGTGGTGGTGCCGATCTTCGACAACGATCAGGACATCGCCCGCCTGGCAGGCCAGGTGCAGCCTTGGCTGAACGCGCATCCCAACTGCGTCGGCTACCTGATCCGTGGCCACGGCCTCTACACCTGGGGTGCGAGCATGAGCGATGCGCTGCGCCAGGTAGAGGCTTTCGAATTCCTTTTTGAATGTGAACTGAAACTGCGCGCCATTGGCCGCTGAGCCTGCAGGGGGCCCCGATGAGTTGCCTGAGCGTTTACCACCAGAGCAGCCCCGAGCTGCCGAACAAAGTCCTCACCCACCTGGAAGACATCGCCGCCACCCTGGCTGAGCAGGGCGTGCGTTTCGAGCGCTGGCAGGCCGATGCTCCCATCGCCCCCGGTGCCAGCCAGCAAGCGGTGATCGAGGCCTATCGCGAGCCGATCGAGCGCCTGAAGCGTGAGTGTGGCTATCAGGAGGTGGATGTCATCAGCCTTGACCGTGACCACCCAGGCAAGGCGGAGCTGCGGCAGAAGTTTCTCGATGAGCATCGCCATGGCGAAGACGAAGTACGTTTTTTCGTTGCGGGGCGCGGGCTGTTCAGCCTGCACCTGGGCGAGCATGTGTACGCGGTGCTGTGCGAGAAGGGCGACCTGATCTCCGTGCCGGCCGGCACGCCGCATTGGTTCGACATGGGTGAGCAGCCGCATTTCGTGGCGATTCGCTTGTTCACCGACCCGCAGGGCTGGGTCGCGCACATGACGGGCGAATCCATCGCCCGGCGCTTTCCTCTGCTGGAAGACTGAGCCAATGCCGATTACCCATGTGCTCACCGACATCGAAGGCACCACCAGTTCGGTGAGCTTCGTTTACGAGGTGTTGTTTCCGTTCGCAGCCTTGCATCTGCCTGCCTGGGTAAGGGCCCACCCTGATGCGCCTGAAGTCGACGCCGTGCGCGCATCGAGCGGGGAGGCACAGGCCAGTACGGAACGCGTGATCGAGATTGTGCTGGGCTGGATGGCCGAAGACCGCAAGGCTACGCCGCTCAAGGCGATCCAGGGTCATGTCTGGGCGGATGGCTACGAGACCGGGCGCTTGCACGGGCATGTTTACCCCGATGCTGTCGATACGCTGAGCCGATGGCACGCTGAGGGCCTGGTGCTGGCGGTGTATTCGTCAGGGTCGGTACAGGCGCAGAAGCTGCTGTTCGGGTATTCCGAGGCCGGCGACCTCACCGCGCTGTTCAGTCACTACTTCGACACGGGGAGCGGCGGTAAACGTGAGGCGGGTTCATACCTGGCAATCGCGCAAGCCATGGATGTGCCGGCGGAGCAGGTGCTGTTTCTCTCGGATGTGGTGCAGGAGCTCGATGCTGCACAAGCGGCGGGGATGGTCACGTGCGGATTGGTACGGGAAGGAGGAGAGCTGCCGGGGCACGTGTGTGTTGGCAGCTTTTCTGAAATCAGGCCCCGGCAGTAATGATCTTCACACCGAATGATAGGTCGGCAGTGCGAAGCGGTTCTGGCTTTGCAGCAGGTGAATGTCTGGCAGCTTGCTGGCCTCGTCAGCCAGGTCACGGCGGATCGCACTGATTACCCACGACAACTGCTCTGGCGTATTCAGTTGGGCGTAGGAAATGGAGCGGCGGGTGGTCTTGCCGCCATTGTCGCGCAGGGTCAGCAGCACAGCGCCGTCAGGGCGAGGTTGTGCAACTACGTCGTACTCGCTGAACAGGCTGGCAAATTTCTCTTGAAGGAAATGCATGGTGGCTCCTCGATGCACGGTATTCGGTTGCAGGAGGAGTTGCAGGCTGTGTGCCAGCTTTTGGATTTTTGAGAAATCCTTTCAAATCAGTGGTTTAACTAGTTTGTGCAGTAAATGTCTTCGTGCAAATTGCAAGATGGGGTTATTTGCATGATGCATTTTGCACAGGGAGGAGGGGCTAGGCGGGAGGTGAGTGAAACATAGAGTGTTTGCTCAGCGATTAATTCCGTTGAGCGAGGTCATAGAAATACCTGCCTGGTGTTGAAAATGTGAACCGCTGCACACTCAGGCCCCTGAACACTGCCATGGAGCGCCCCCTGATGACCGACCAGCCCACTGTGATGACCGAAGAAGAGTCCTTGGCTTTTGCCCAGCAAGTATTGGAAGTGGCCCGCCATGGCGATGCGGTGATGCTCGAGCGCCTGCTCGGCAAAGGCCTGCCCGCCAATCTCAAGGATCACAAAGGCGATTCGCTATTGATGCTGGCCAGCTACCACGGGCACGCACAGGCCACCGAGGTTCTCATGCGCTACGGGGCCGACCCGATGATGGCCAACGACCGGGGCCAGTTGCCCATCGCTGGAGCGGCCTTCAAAGGTGATCTGGCGGTGATGCGCGCACTGGTGGAAGGCGGTGCGCCGGTCGATGGCACCGGTGCCGATGGCCGTACCGCACTGATGATGGCGGCGATGTTCGACCGGGTAGAAATGATCGATTACCTGCTCACCCAGGGTGCCGATCTTCAGGCCCGCGATGCCCAAGGCATCGACGCTGCAGGCGCCGCTTCGGCGATGGGCGCACAGCGGGCACGCCAACACCTGCAGGCACTGCTCGGCTGAAGCCCGCTCCGCCATGCTGCGCGGCCTTTTGCCCCTGGAGCCTGCCCCATGAAAGCCTTGCTTGCCGAACTCGTCACCCTGATCAGCTCCGGCTGCATGAGCGAGGAGGCCATCGATACGGTGGCCGAGGAGGCAGCGCAGGCCCATGCCGACCCGGCAGCCTTCCTGGCTGCCAACCCGGATGTCAACTACGACGAGAGCTTCCCGATCCCGTTGTGGCAGTGGGTAGTCGCCGGCAGCCTGCCTGAAACCGTGCTGTTCCAGGCCGACACCGGCGCTGAGCTGCTGGAGCAGATCATGGCTTCCTTCGGCCCGGCAGTTGAATTTCACATCAAGCCCAAGCAACTGGCCCGCACTGAGCCAGAAGTGGCGATCAACCGCATCCAGACCCAGCTCGCTGCACTGAGCAAGGACAAAGGCGGCTATGCGCTGCTGGATTTCTGCGCACGCATCGATTTCGATTTCCAGGCCGTGCTGGTTTACGGCCAGGACCTGCCGCGCGTGCTGGAACTGTGCGCACAGGCCGGTATCCACGCGGTGCCTACGCTGCAGGGGCTGCGTGAGGGAGCTGCTGGCTAAGGCAGATGCTGACGCATGGGCGCGACTTTCAATAACCTGGTGGGCCTGGTGATCCTGGCCTTGGATATCTGGGCGATCGCCAATGTGCTCACCAGCCAGGCGAAGGCCGGCATGAAGGTGCTCTGGATCCTGCTGATTGCGTTGTTGCTGGTGCTCGGCTTTATCATCTGGGCCATTGCCGGCCCGCGCGGTAACGTTCGCACGTAAAACCCTTCCCCCAGCCAGGCCACCCCCGTATACTTCGCGGCGGGTAGCTTGCGCTGCATCGGCAACAAAATTTTCACCGGCCGCTGCCCACAATTCGCCGTTTGCTTCGCCCAGCCACGCGCGTGGGCGGTGCCTCTTATCAACCTACGGAACACGCACAAGACATGGCCATCCAGGATGCCCTGAAACCGGAGCGCCAGCCGCTGCTGCGGCGCCAGCCCACCGTCAAGTCCCATCTCCTTTACCTGCTGCTCTGCACACTGGCCCTGATGCTGCTGCAAAGCGGCCTGCGCCTGGCGCTGCTGATCTACAACCGAGAGCAAATCGGCAATGCCGGCGCCGACGCCTTCATGGAAGCCTTTGGCAATGGCCTGCGCTTCGATATCCGCCTGGCGGTGTATCTGCTGGTGCCGGTGATGCTCGCCACGCTGTTCAAGGCTTCCATGCGCTGGCGCGGCCTGTTCCGCCTGTGGCTCACGCTGGCCAGCAGCGTGATGGTGCTGCTGGGTGTGATGGAGCTCGACTTCTACAAGGAATTCCACCAGCGCCTCAATGGCCTGGTGTTCCAGTACGTCAAGGAAGACCCGAAAACCGTGCTGAGCATGCTCTGGTACGGCTACCCGGTGGTGCGCTACCTGCTGGCCTGGGCATTGGTCACCTGGCTGATCAGCCTGCTGTTCAAGGCTGCCGACCGCCTCAGCCGGCCGCGTGAAGCGGTGGCCGATCAGGCACCGGGCGTGCGGCGTGTGGCGCCCTGGTACGGCCGTGTGCTGGTGTTCTTCGTGCTGCTTTGCGTAGCGGTGGTCGCCGCCCGCGGCACGCTGCGCCAGGGCCCGCCCCTGCGCTGGGGCGACGCCTACACCACCGATTCCAACTTCGCCAACCAGTTGGGCCTCAACGGCACCCTCACCCTGATCACCGCCTTCAAGAGCCAGCTCTCCGACGACCGTGACAACATCTGGAAGGCCACCTTGCCACAGGACCAGGCCGTGGCCACCGTGCGCAAGCTGCTGATGACCGCCAACGACCAGCCGGTCGATCTGGATTCAGCTCCCGTGCGCCGCCTGTTCACCCCGCCTGCGGAAAACACCCTGCCCGGGGTGAAGAACGTGGTGGTGATCCTGATGGAAAGCTTCGCCGGCCATTCGGTGGGCGCGCTTGGCAGTGATGCCAACATCACGCCGTACTTCGACAAGCTGGCCAAGGAAGGGCTGCTGTTCGACCGATTCTTCTCCAACGGCACCCACACCCACCAGGGCATGTTCGCCACCATGGGCTGCTTCCCGAACCTGCCGGGCTTCGAGTACCTGATGCAGACACCCGAGGGCAGCCACAAGCTGTCGGGCCTGCCCGAGTTGCTCAGCGCTCGCCAGTTCAAGGACGTGTACGTCTACAACGGCGATTTCGCCTGGGACAACCAGTCCGGCTTCTTCAGCAACCAGGGCATGACCACCTTCATCGGCCGCAATGACTTCGTCAACCCGGTGTTCTCCGACCCCACCTGGGGGGTATCGGACCAGGACATGTTCAACCGTGGCAACGAGGAGCTCGACAAGCTCGCTGCCGGCGGCAAGCCGTTCTACGCGCTGCTGCAAACGCTCTCCAACCACGTGCCCTACGCTTTGCCGCCGCAATTGCCGGTGGAGCGCGTTACCGGGCGAGGCGCGCTGGACGAGCACCTCACTGCGATGCGTTATTCCGATTGGGCATTGGGGCAGTTCTTCGAAAAGGCCAAGAAGTCGCCTTACTACAAGGACACCCTGTTCATCGTGGTGGGTGACCACGGCTTCGGCAACGAACAGCAGATCACCGAGTTCGACCTCGGCCGCTTCAACGTGCCGCTGCTGGTCATTGGCCCGGGCATCCAGGAAAAGTTTGGTACCGTCAGCCATACCGTGGGTACCCAGATCGACATCGTGCCGACCATCATGGGCCGCCTCGGCGGGCCGACCCAGCATCAGTGCTGGGGCCGTGACCTGCTCAACCTGCCAGCGGGGGACCCGGGCTTCGGCGTGATCAAGCCTTCGGGCAGCGAGCAGACGGTCGGCATTATCCGTGGCGATCGCCTGCTGATCGAAAGCCGTGACATGGACCCGCGCATGTACCGCTTCACCCTTGGCCACAATCCACAGGGCGAGCGCATTCAGGACCCGGACATGAGCGCCTGGCGCGAGCAGCTCGAAAGCTTCCTGCAAGTGGCCACCAAGGCTTTGCTCGATGACACCGCCGGTGCCGTGCAAAGCAAGCGCGAGTAATGCTGCGCGCATGAAAACGCCGGGCGATGCCCGGCGTCGTCTACCTCTCCAGCCCCTGCCATCGTGCAGGGGCTTTTTTATGGCACCGGCGCTGGTTCAGGCACCGTGGCACTTCTTGAATTTCTTTTCGCTGCCGCAGGGGCAGGGGTCATTACGGCCAACATCCTTGAGGGTGTTGCGCACGGGTTCCTGATGGCTGTGGTTGCAATGAGGGCCGTGTACGTGGCCAGCGTGGCCGTGATCGTGGTCATGACCGTGGTTGCAGTCAGGGCCGTGCACGTGAGGTTGTTGCGACATCGAGGTTACTCCGGGTTGAGCTGACGGCCGATTATCGCATCAGTTCGCCGGGCTGTAAGGTGCTGGCCGAAGATAAATCCGGTGCGCAGATGCACGGTGAGCGTATAGTTCAGCGGCTCGCCCGCGCGCTGTTTCAACAACCGCGCAAGAGGCTTTACGTGCTGCCAGAGGCTGGTATGCACCTGGACCTGGTAGTTTCGGCTGCCGTTGGCCGGCACGCTGAACCAGGTGCGCTCGCTGCCTTCGGCCAGAGTGATGCCTTCCAGGCGCAGGCTGTAGCGCACCTGCCGGACGGGCAGGGCGCGTGCGTTGGGGTTGGTCAGGCGCATATGCAAAATGAAGCGCTGCGACAGCCAGCGCGCCTTGGCTTTTTCGATGCTCACCAGGCGCACTTCAGGCGCATCGAGCGGGCGTTGCCAGCCCAGCAGCGAGCAACCCGGCAGGCACAGCGCTAAGATAAGCAGCAACAGCCTGGGTGACCTTGTCATGGCCGGGCCTCAGTCATGGGCACAGGAGAGAAGGGATGAGCCTGCACGAAATCGTATTCGAAGGCCAGGTATTGCCGGGGCATGCGCCCGAAACTGTCCGCCAGAACCTTGCGAGGGTGTTCCAGGCCGATACAGCGCGGCTCGACAAACTGTTCTCCGGCCGGCGGTTGGTGCTCAAGACCGGCCTGGACACCCAGGCTGCGGAAAAATACCGGGAAGTACTCGAGCGCGCCGGCGCCCGTGTGCAGGTCAATGCACTGCAGGTGCCGGTAGAGGCTGACTGGGCGGCATCGCCCGAGCCTGCGCCCGAGCGGGCTCAGGTGGTACCGCGTGATGAGTATATGGCTGCCTTCGCCGGCGTCGACGCACCGGACTATGGCATTGCCGAAGCAGGGGCGACCATGGCCCCCGCCCAGCCAGCCAGAGCGGCGCCGCTGCTGGACCTCTCCGGCCTCAGCATCGCGCCTGCCGGCAGTGACCTGGGCCAGGCCAAAGCGGCACCGGCCCCGGCGGCGCCCGATACGTCCCATCTCAAGCTCAGCCAATAAGGTAGCCTGCGCAGCACTTCTTGAACTTCTGCCCGCTGCTGCAAGGGCAGGGGTCGTTGCGCCCGGCTTTGAGCGGTGCGGTGGGGTCGATGAAATACCATCGCCCGTCCCGCTGCACGAATGCCGAACGCTCGCGATGGCTATGCTCGCCAGAGTCGTCGTGCCAGCGCGCGGTAAAGGTCACGAACGCGTGCTCGGGCTGGCCGCCGTGGGTTTCGCAATGCTCTACTTCAAGCCCCAGCCAGGTGGCCGACGCGCTCCACTGAGCGATGGCCGCCCGGTCAAGGGTCGCTTGCTGGGCGGGCAAGGTGGTGCTGACCAGGTAGTCAACCTGGCCCATCACGTAGGCGCTGTAGCGCGAACGCATCAGCGCCTGGGCGTCCGGGGCCGGGAGGCCCTGATGCAGCCGGCCGCAGCAGCCTTCGAGGGAGTTACCGCTGCCGCAAGGGCACACTGTCATGAGAGTTACCACCAATACTTTCCAAAATTCTCCGGGTTGGCCCAGAACTTCGCATTCAGCCAGTCCGGCACCTGCTTGTAATCCTTAAGATCATAGGTGAACAACGACAGCACCTGCCCCTCGCGCTCGAACCGCTCACTGGCCTGAAGCGCCAGCGAGAACAGGTCGGTTGCGGCCCAGCCGGCGGCGGGCAGGTCTACCAGCAGCGCCAGGCGGCTGGCGTTGAGGTTGCGGATACCGCCGAGCAGTTCAAGGCCTTGACGCTTGGGGAGGTGTTCCAGGCAGTCGACCAGCAGCGCAAGGTCAAAGCGCCGTGCAGCGAGCGCCGGCGGTAAGGGGCCGGGCTCGGCGAAGGCCAGCTCGCACGCAGGGTGCGCCTGAGCGAAGGCCTCAAGCGCGGGAAACTGGCTGGCGCCCACTACCAGAAGTGAACGCGGAGCATGCTGAGCGAGCAGGGCGGCCAGTGCCTGCTGCGGGGTGCGTTGTGAAGCGGCATCGGTCATCGTCAATCCTCGTTGGATAATAAAGATTAACCGGCTTGGGAGTCATTGGCGAAGCGCCGTGGTCCTAAAGCAGGCAACCCGTGGGTTACAGGGATGTGCCGTTAGGCTTGACTACCAATACCGGCAGCAGCCGGAGACACAGGAGCTTCGATGATGATGAGCCGCTGCACGAAGGCTTTATTACCCGTACTTCTGGTCAGCAGTGTTCTCTCGGGATGTGCCACTCGCAGTGATGGAAGTGCGCCACTGAACCAAAGGAACTGGCCAATTTGCAGCCTGCTCGGCGGTGCCGCCGGTGCAGGCTTGGGAGCGTTGGAAAGCGGTGCCTGGGCCGCCGGTGGCGGTGTGCTGGGCGCTGTAGGTGCGGGGCTGGTGTGCTTCGCGCAGGACGGCGACGAGGATGGCGACGGTATCTTCGACCGCCGCGACCGGTGCCCGGGCACGCCCGAAGGGACGCCGGTCAGCCACAACGGATGCCCACTGCCGCCTGCACCGGCAATCACGCCGGCCTCGGCACCCGCCCCGCAACCTCCGGCGCCCCCGGCGCGGGAAGTGGTCACGCTCAGTGATGTGGGCGATGTGCTGTTCGAGTTCGACAAGGCTGACCTCAGAGCGCCTGCCCGCGCCGCACTCGATGCCCAGCTCGACAAGCTCAAGGCGGCGGACGTTGTCAGCGTCAAGGTCGAAGGGCACACCGACAGCAAGGGTTCCGATGCCTACAATCAGAAGCTCTCCGAGCGTCGCGCAGCCAGCGTAGTCACCTACCTGGTGGACCATGGCGTACCGCAGGCACGCCTGAGCAGCGAAGGCTTCGGTGAAAGCCGCCCGGTGGCAGATAACAGCACCGATGCGGGCCGGGCGAAAAATCGCCGGGTCGAGCTGATCATCAGCCGCTGACCGCAGCACCAGGAGGGCACACGACATGTTGGGTTTGTTCAAACTGTTGATGCTGCTCTTCTGGTGGCTGGTGGTTGCCAATCTGCTCATGCCGCTGGTGTGGCCGTTCCGTGCCTGGGTCAACCTCGCAGGCGCCGCCATGCTTGGGCTGCATCTGCTGGAGATACTGGCTTTCAAAGGCCGCCTGCTTGGCCGCAGCCATCCAGGGCTGGATCGCCTGCAAATCCTTTTGTTGGGCATCTTTCACATCCAGAGCCTGCCACCGCCGCTGCCGAGGCGGTAAATCTTTGTTTGCATTGCCGGGCGCCTCTGTGGGCAGAAGCGGGTATGATAGCCGCCACACGCACCACTGAAGATTTATCCAGCCCTCGCGCTGGCCCGGATCCCATGCTCAGCACCGAACTCAAGTCCACCATTCAGGGCGCCTACTCGCGTTTTCTCGAAGCCAAGCAGCTCAAGCCTCGCTATGGCCAGCGCCTGATGATCGCCGAAGTCGCCAAGGTTCTGGGGGTATCCCGCAGGACGACGAGGGCCATCGCCTGGGCGACCCGGCAGTGGTGGCGGTGGAGGCGGGGACCGGTACTGGCAAAACCGTCGCCTACAGCCTGGCAGCCATCCCGGCGGCCAAGGCAGCTGGCAAGCGGCTGGTGATCGCCACCGCCACGGTCGCCTTGCAGGAGCAGATCGTCCTCAAGGATTTGCCCGACATCGCGCGCAATGCCGGGCTCAGTTTTACCTACGCCCTGGCAAAAGGGCGCGGGCGCTACTTGTGCCTGTCCAAGCTCGATGCGCTGTTGCAGGAGGGCCAGGCGCAGTCGGCCACCGCTCAGTTGTTCGAAGACGAAGGCTTCGCCATCGACGTCGACGAGGCCAGCCTCAAGTTGTTCAACAGCATGATCGAGAAACTGGCCGGCAACCGCTGGGACGGCGACCGTGACAGCTGGTCCGAGGCGCTCGACGACAAGGACTGGGCACGCCTGACCACCGACCACAGCCAGTGCACCAACCGCCATTGCCCCAACTTCCAGCAATGCGTGTTCTTCAAGGCGCGCGAAGGCATGGGCAAGGTGGATGTGATCGTCACCAACCACGACATGGTGCTGGCCGACCTGGCTCTGGGTGGCGGTGCGGTGCTGCCCGACCCGCGCGACACGCTTTATGTGTTCGATGAAGGCCACCACCTGCCAGACAAGGCCATCGGCCATTTCGCCCATTACACCCGCTTGCGCTCCACCGCCGACTGGCTGGAGCAAACGGCTCGCAACCTCACCAAACTGCTTGCCCAGCACCCGCTGCCTGGCGACCTGGGCCGGCTGGTCGAGCAGGTGCCGGAGCTTGCGCGCGAGCTCAAAAGCCAGCAGCAGTTCATGTTCGGCGCCTGCGAGCAGGTGGCCGATTTCCACGGCGGCGAAGACATGGAGGGCCGCGACCGGCCACGGCATCGCTTCGAAGGCGGCGTGGTGCCAGAGCATCTTCGCGAGATGGGCCTGGAATTGAAAAGGGTTTCGGCCGCCTGACCGACCTCTACACGCGCCTGGCCGAGCTGCTCAAGGAAGGCATGGACGGCGAAAAGAACATCGGCATCGCCAGCCACCAGGCCGAGGAGTGGTACCCCTTGTTCGGCAGCCTGCTGGCACGCTCTCAGGGCAACTGGGAGCTGTGGACGGCATTCACCGGCGAAGACCCGGAAAACACCCCGCCCATGGCGCGCTGGATGACGCTGGTCGAAGCTGGCGCTGGCCACGACATCGAGGTGAACGCCAGCCCGATCCTGGCTGCCGACATGCTGCGCCGCACGCTGTGGAACGTGGCTTATGGGGTGCTGGTCACCTCTGCGACGCTCACTGCGCTCAACCGTTTCGACCGCTTTCGCATGCGTTCAGGCATTCCCCGCGATGCGGTCACCACCGTGGTGCCAAGCCCGTTCCATCATGCCGACGCCGGTGTGCTGCGGGTTCCCGACCTGCGCGCCGACCCGCGCAACGCCTCTGAGCACACCGCCGCTATTGTCCGTGAATTGCCCAAGCTGGTAGAGGGCTCACGTGGCTCTTTGGTGTTGTTCAGTTCGCGCAAACAGATGCAGGACGTGTTCGACGGGCTTGACCGTGAGTTCCGTCGGCAGGTGTTCATTCAGGGCAACCTGTCCAAACAGGAAACCCTCAACAAGCACAAGGCCCGGGTCGATGGCGGTGAAAGCAGCGTGCTGTTCGGCCTCGCCAGTTTCGCCGAAGGCGTCGACCTGCCAGGCGCCTATTGCGAGCACGTGGTCATCGCCAAGATTCCCTTCGCGGTACCTGACGATCCGGTCGAAGCAGCACTGGCCGAATGGATCGAGGCTCGCGGCGGCAATCCGTTCATGGAAATAGCCGTGCCAGACGCCTCGCTGCGGCTGATTCAGGCCTGCGGCCGCCTGCTGCGTACCGAGCAGGACCGCGGCACCATCACCCTGCTGGACCGCCGCGTGGTCACCCAGCGCTACGGCAAGGCGATCCTCGCTGCGCTACCGCCGTTTCGCCAGGAAATCGGCTGAATATATCTTGTAGCCCCCGTTCCCAAAGCGGCCTGGGGCTGAAACAATGCGTGCCATTCAAATGCCAGATCACAGGGGAGCGGCGGGTGCAGATTCAGGGCTATTTCCAGCTTGAGTTCGAGGCCGTGCGCGATGCTTTCGCGGCACTCTTCGAAGACCCTCAGGAACGCGGCGCTGCCTTGTGCATCCAGCTCAACGGTGAAACCGTCATCGACCTCTGGGCTGGCACCGCCGATAAAGATGGCCAGGCAGCCTGGCACAGCGACACGATTCTGAACCTGTTCTCCTGCACCAAGGCCTTCACGGCCGTGGCGCTGCTGCAACTGGCGAGCGAGGACAAGTTGTCGCTCGATGCGCCGGTCGCACGCTACTGGCCGGAATTCACAACTGCGGGCAAGGCGGATATCACTGTTCGCCAGGTGCTGTGCCACCAGGCCGGTGTGCCGGCGATCTCTGCACCACTGCCCGCCGAAGCGCTGTACGACTGGCAGGCCATGCTCCACGCACTGGAAGGTCAGTCGCCCTGGTGGCAGCCAGGCACTGCTCATGGCTACGCTGCCATTACGTTCGGCTGGCTCGCCGGTGAGTTGATCCGCCGCGTCACTGGTCGTGAGCCAGGTGACGTCATCGTCGACCGTGTGGCCCGCCCCCTGGGTCTGGATTTTCACATCGGCCTCGCCGACAGCGAGTTCGACCGCGTTGCCCACATCTCCCGCGCCAAGGGTAATGCCGGTGATGTAGCGGCCCAGCGGCTGTTGCAAGTTACCCTGCGCGAGCCCGAGGCGCTCAGCACGCGTGCTTTCACCAACCCGCCTTCAGTGCTCACCAGCACCAACAAGCCTGAATGGCGGCGCATGCAGCAGCCGGCGGCAAACGGGCACGGCAACGCACGCAGCCTGGCGGGTTTCTACAGCGGCCTGCTGGCGGGGGATCTGCTTGGCGGCGAGTGGCTGGACGCGATGGTTCAGCCGCACAGTGATGGCGATGATCTTACCCTGCTCACGCCTACTCGTTTCGGCCTGGGGGTGATGCTCGACCAGCCTGATCAGCCGAATGCCACCTTCTGCATGGGGCGGGGCGCGTTCGGCCATCCCGGTGCGGGCGGGTCCATCGGCTTTGCCGACCCTGCGTCCGGGGTTGCGTTCGGGTTTGTGACCAACACGCTTGGGCCATACATCCTGATGGACCCGCGTGCGCAAGGCCTGGTGCGCGCATTGAACGATTGCCTGCCATGAAACTCTCGACAAGCGGTCACCAATTGAACAAAAATTGATCTACCATTCCAATCAATCAGTTATACGGGTTTGTTAACCCGCTTTATCAATCAACGCCTGGATTGCCCAATGCACGTCAAGAAATCTCTCGCCCTGGCCCTGTGCCTGGCCATCACCGGCTGCGCAAATACCCCGGACGCCAAGAACGGCAGTGCCAGCACCGGCCACAGCTGGTGGCCGTTCGGCGGCAATGAAAGCACCGCTGCCGCTGACAAGGGCGTTGGCAAGGACGTGCAGGCTGCAGTCAACGACCGTGTCGCCAAGGCCGATGCCAAGGCAGCTGCACCCGTTGCCGCACCGACTGCTGCCAGCGAAAGCCACTGGTGGTGGCCGTTCGGCGCCAGCGAAAGCGCCAAGGCAGACGAGGCCAAGCCTGCCGCAGCGGTTGCTGTGCCGAAGGTCGACCCGGCGGCTACCAAGGCGTTTCTCGACAAGTACGAGCCCAAGGTTCGTGAAGCGGTCAAAGGCACCAAGTTCCAGGTCGACCGTCGCGAAGACCTGTTGATCGTGACCGCGCCGGTCGATAGTTCCTTCAACCCCGATCGCCCGTCCATGTTGATGCCGATTGTGCTCGGCCCGATCACCAACGTTGCCAAGCTGCTCGAGCCCGATCCCCAGGGTGCCATCCTGATCCTGGGCCATGCCGACAGCACCGGTGCTGCCGATGCCAACAAGAAGCTGAGCCTGGAACGCGCTCAGTCGATCGCTGCGATCTTCCGCCTGAGCGGCCTCGAGCGTACTCGCCTGAGCTTGCGTGGCATGGGTTCGGTGATGCCGCGGGCCGCCAACGACAGCGTCGCTGGCCGTGCGCTGAACCGCCGCGTCGAAATGATCGTGACCCCGCAGAACACCATGATCGCGTTGATGGCTCGCTATGACCTGCCACCGACCGCGCTGCCGCAGATGGTCGCCATGCAGGATGCCAAGGCCGAGCCTGAAGCGCCTGCCAAGCCCGCAGTGGCCGCCAAGAAGGCGCCTGCCGAAAAGCTCCGGCCAAAGCCACTGCCGCGAAAAAGCCAGCTGCCAGCACCACCAAGGCGCCGGCCAAGAAAGTCGCAGCCAAAAAGCCAGCCGCTGATCAGCAAGCGTCCAACTGAGCCAAGGAAAGCCCGGCATGAGCCAGCCACTTGCGGACATGCGCCGTGACTACACCCGCGACGGCCTGAGCGAAATACAGGCCCCGGCCGAGCCCTTTGCGCTGTTCAGGCAATGGTTCGACGATGCGGTGAACACCGAGCAGCCGCCGGTGGAGGCCAACGCGATGACCCTGGCCACCGTTGATGTCGAGGGACGGCCGCACTGCCGCGTGTTGCTGCTCAAGGCGCTGGACGATCAGGGCTTCACTTTCTTCACCAATTACCAGAGCGCCAAAGGCCAGCACCTGCTGGCCAACGGTTTCGCGGCAATGACGTTCTTCTGGCCAGCCCTGGAGCGCCAGGTGCGTATCGAGGGCAGGGCGCTGAAGGTCACGCCTGCCGAGTCCGATGCCTACTATCAGGTTCGCCCGCTGGGTAGCCGCCTGGGTGCATGGGCTTCGCCACAGAGCCAGGTGATCGAAGGGCGCGAGACGCTTGAGCACTTGCTCAAGGCCACCGAGGCGCGCTTCTCTGACAGCGCGCCGCATTGCCCTGAGCATTGGGGTGGTTATCGGCTGGTGCCGGATCGCATCGAATTCTGGCAGGGGCGGCCCAGCCGCTTGCACGACCGCCTCAACTATCGCCTGGTCAACGGCCACTGGTTGCGTGAGCGGCTGGCGCCCTGAGCCAGCTGTCTGCAACCTGAATAAATCATTATTAATACATATTGCCGCGTGACACTCCGGGGTTGATTGCGTCTAATGACGGTCAGTCCTACGGAGAGTGCTTCATGCGTAAATCAGTATTGCTCGCCAGTTTCACTGCCTTTTCACTGCTGCTCGGGGGCTGCGCGTCCGACCTGTCGGGTGATGTCTATTCCCGCGACGAGGCTCGCCGCGTGCAAACCGTGCGTATGGGTACCATCGAGTCCCTGCGCCCTGTGCGTATCGAGGGCACCAAAAGCCCGATCGGTACTGGCGCCGGCGCTATTGTCGGTGGTGTAGCGGGCTCGGCGGTCGGTGGTGGCCGTGGCAGCATCGTCGCTGCAGTGATCGGCGCCGTGGCGGGTGGTTTTGCCGGCTCCGCAGCCGAAGAGGGCATCACGCGTACGCAAGGCGTCGAGATCACCGTGCGTGAAGACGATGGCAGCATGCGCGCCTATGTTCAGCAGGTGCAGCCCAATGAGATCTTCCGCGTCGGCGAGCGCGTGCGCATCATGACCGTCGACGGCACCAGCCGCGTCAGCCACTGATGCCACTCGGCGCCGCCAGCCGGCGCCCCGCTTCGTTCAGGCTCGGCGCGATGCCAGCCTGACCACTGCGTAGCCAAGCACTGCCGCAATGCATGAGCCTGCGAGAATGCCCATGCGATCCTCGCCTGCGTAAGAGCTGTTGGCCGGGTCGAAGGCCAGTGAACCTACGAAAATGCTCATGGTGAAGCCGATACCGCACAGGATCGCCACCCCCAGCAATTGCCCCCAGTTGGCCCCCTCCGGCAAGCGCGCCAGGCCCAGGCGGATTGCCATCCATGTCAGGCCCAAAACTCCCACCGTCTTGCCCAGCACCAGCCCCAGTGCGATGCCGAACGGCACGCCATGGGTAAAGCTTTCAGCACTCATGCCGGCCAGGGAAATGCCTGCGTTGGAAAAAGCGAACAAGGGCAGGATGCCGTAGGCCACCCAGCGGGTGCAGGGCATGTTCGAGATGCAGCAGAGGTTGCCGGGGCGTACGCAGCGGAATGAAGAACGCCAGTGCCACACCTGCAAGCGTTGCGTGCACGCCACTTTTAAGCACGCACACCCAAAGCACCGCCCCCACGATCAGGTAAGGTGCCAGGCGCGTCACGCCCAGGCGGTTCAGCACCAGCAGCAATGCCAGGCAACCGCCGGCCATTGCCAGGGCGCCGCCGGCGAGGCTGCTGGTATAGAACAGCGCGATGATCACGATGGCGCCCAGGTCGTCGATGATCGCCAGCGTCATCAGAAACAACTTGAGCGAGGCGGGCACACGCTTGCCCAGCAGAGCCAGCACGCCCAGGGCGAAAGCGATGTCTGTGGCGGTGGGGATGGCCCAGCCCGCCAGCGCGGCGGGGTCGTGGCGGTTGATTGCGGCATAGATCAAGGCGGGTACCAGCATACCGCCTACCGCTGCTGTGCCGGGCAGCGCCACTTGCGATACGTTGGATAACTGCCCTTGCAGGACCTCGCGTTTGATCTCCAGCCCGATCAGCAGGAAAAACAGCGCCATCAGCAGGTCATTGATCCACAGTAAGGCAGGCTTGTCGATGTTCAGCGGCCCCAGGCGCAGTTGCACCGGAGCGTCGAGAAAACCCTGATAAAGCCCGGAAAGGGGAGAATTATTGATGCACAGCGCCAGAATGGCAGCGGCAATGAGCATCAGGCCGCTGGCGGCCTCGAGCTGGAAAAATCGCGCGAGCGAGTGGCGCAGAGCCATGGGTAGCCTCCCTTGGGGCGGGGCGAAGGAGGCATACCCTAACTGCGGCGCCGGCAGTGGGAACAAAAACTATATTCTTTTGGAATATAGGAGATGTACTGATTCCCTGTTTGGGGGGAGGCGTGCTTGTATCTCAGTTTGTTTCAGTTTGTTTCGTTATAAAAATGCAATGATCAGCCGAAGCGCACCGGAGGTAGCTCGGTCAGCCTTACCGTTTGCTGCTTGCGCGGAGCGAGAATCTCGGCCACGCCATCGACGACACGCTCGTCGTTCTGGTTGTAGACCTGGGTGGCGATACGCACCTTGAATTTCGGCAGCTTCTCGAGAATCTCCAGGCGTACGGTGAGGGTGTCGCCCAACTTGACCGGTTTTTCGAAACTCATCTGCTGGCCCAGGTAAATGGTGCCAGGGCCGGGCAACTCGCACGCTACCGCAGCGCTGATCAATGCCCCGCTGAACATGCCGTGTGCAATGCGCTGCCGGAAAGGGGTGCGGGCCGCGAATTCGGCATCCAGATGCACCGGATTGTGATCGCCGCTCATGGCCGCGAACAGCTGGATGTCGCGCTCCTCGACGGTCTTGCTGTAGGTAGCGGTCTGGCCAACTTCCAGAGCATCGTAGGGCGTGTTGGTGACTTCGGTCATCGCGGGGGCTAATCCTTGGTTATTGAAGGGGTAATTGTACCGATTCGTTGCGCGGGCAGGGTGAAAACGCCGGAAGATGTGCCCAGAAAACGTCCGTCTGCCAGGTTGCCTCCGCTCAGGCCCGCGCCAGAGCCATCAAACCTCTGTCGAGCAAAGACTCTAATGATGACCGTGAAATCATTGCTGGTTCTGTTAGTGACCCATAAGCAACCCTTAGCACCTAGGCGGGTGTGGGCAAAACTGCTAATCTCGGCGCGCTTTGCCCAGATCAATAAAACCGCAGCCGATGCGGTACCCCAGCGCGAGTACGGAAAGGAGCAGGTTTTCCATGGTTGAAGATTTCTGGATGGACAAGTACCCGGCCGGCGTGCCAACGCACATCGACCCCGACCAGTACCCCAACGTCCAGGCCGTGCTCAAGGCATCGTGCGAGCGCTTTGCCCAGCAACCGGCATTCAGCAGCATGGGCAAAACCCTGACCTACGCCGACCTCTATCGGCTTTCCGGCGCTTTCGCCGCCTGGCTGCAGCAGCACACCGACCTCAAGCCCGGTGATCGCATCGCGGTACAGCTGCCCAACCTCTTGCAATACCCGGTGGTGGTGTTCGGTGCGATCCGCGCCGGCCTGATCGTGGTCAACACCAACCCGCTCTACACCGCCCGCGAAATGGAACACCAGTTCAACGACTCCGGTGCCAAGGCGCTGGTGTGCCTGGCGAACATGGCGCACCTGGCTCAAGCCGTAGTGCCCAAGACCCAGGTCAAGCATGTGATCGTGACCGAGGTCGGCGACCTGCTGTCGCCCTTCAAGCGTGTACTGGTCAACGCCGTGGTGCGTTATGTAAAGAAGATGGTCCCGGCCTACCACCTGCCGCGTGCGGTGCGGCTCAACCAGGTACTTGCCCAAGGCGCTGGCCGTTCGGTCAACGAAGCGGTGCCGGCAGGCGCCGACGTCGCCGTGCTGCAATACACCGGCGGCACCACGGGCGTGGCCAAGGGCGCGATGCTCACCCACCGCAACCTGGTCGCCAACATGCTGCAGTGCAAGGCGCTGATGGGCGCCAACCTGGATGAAGGCCGTGAAGTGATCATCACGCCGCTGCCGCTGTACCACATCTACGCCTTCACCTTTCATTGCATGGCGATGATGCTGATGGGCAATCACAACGTGCTGATCAGCAACCCCCGCGACCTGGCGGCCACCACCAAGGAGCTCGCGCGCTGGAAGTTCAACGCCTTCGTGGGCTTGAACACCCTGTTCGTGGCGCTGTGCAACAACGCCGAGTTCCGCAAGCTCGACTTTTCCAGCCTGAAGGTCACGCTCTCTGGCGGCATGGCCTTGCAGCAATCGGTGGCCGAGCGCTGGCGCGAAGTCACCGGTTGCGCCATCTGCGAAGGCTACGGCATGACCGAAACCAGCCCGGTGGCCACGGTCAACCCGCGCGAGCATATCCAGATCGGCACCATCGGCATCCCGGTGCCGTCCACCCAGTGCAAGGTGATCGGCGAGCAGGGCCAGGAATTGGGCTTCGACGAGGCCGGCGAGCTCTGCGTCAAGGGCCCGCAGGTGATGAAAGGCTACTGGCAGCGTGCCGAGGCCACCGCCGAGATGCTCGACGGCGAAGGCTGGCTCAAGACCGGTGATATCGCGGTCATCCAGCCCGATGGCTACATTCGCATCGTCGATCGCAAGAAAGACATGATCCTGGTCAGCGGCTTCAACGTGTACCCCAATGAACTCGAAGACGTGCTCGTAACATTGCCTGGCGTGATGCAGTGCGCGGCAATCGGCATTCCGGACGAAAAAAGTGGCGAGCTGATCAAGGTTTTCGTGGTGATCCGCCCGGGTGCTTCGCTCACCAAGGAGCAGGTGATCGACCACATGCGCGCCAACCTCACCGGTTACAAGGTGCCCAAGGCCGTGGAGTTTCGCGAGTCGCTGCCCACCACCAACGTGGGCAAGATCCTGCGCCGCGAGCTGCGTGACGAAGAACTGCGCAAACTGGGCCTGAAGAAAACCGCCTGACGGCCTGTGCCACGGCAGCCCCGTGCTGCCGTGGCCGGCCAAATCTGCGACAATCGCCGGCTTGCTCTGTAGTGAAGCCGTTGCGCGCCCTGATGACCGATCAAGCCCCGTCTCTCGACACCCTGCTGAAAAACCTCGACCAGGCCCAGAACGCCGACCGCCATCGCTTGCGCCGGCAGTTGCACGAATTGCGCAAAAATCCTGACCCGCAGCGCCTGGCCCAGTGGCTGGAGCGGTTCCAGGCTTCGTGCGCACTGGTCGAGCAGCGCCGTGCCAGCGTGCCGGCCATCCGCTACGACGATCAGCTCCCCATCGCCGCCAGGCGCGACGAAATCAAGAAGGTGCTGGCCGAGCACCAGGTGGTGGTGATCGCTGGCGAAACCGGCTCGGGCAAAACCACCCAGTTGCCGAAGATCTGCCTGGAGCTGGGGCGTGGCCAGTTCGGCCTGATCGCCCACACCCAGCCACGGCGTATCGCCGCGCGCAGCGTGGCGGCGCGGGTTGCCGAGGAGCTGGGCTCGCCGCTGGGGCAATTGGTGGGTTACCAGGTGCGGTTCGAGGACCAGACCGGCCCGCAGAGCCTGGTCAAGCTGATGACCGACGGTATTCTGCTGGCAGAGACCCAGCACGACCGCTTCCTTGAGCGCTACGACACCATCATCGTCGACGAGGCGCACGAACGCAGCCTCAATATCGATTTTCTGCTGGGCTACCTGAAAACCCTGCTGCCGCGCCGGCCTGATCTGAAGCTGATCATCACCTCGGCCACCATCGACCTGGAACGTTTCTCCAAGCACTTTGGCGATGCGCCGATCATTGAGGTTTCCGGCCGTACCTACCCGGTGGACACCTGGTATCGCCCGCTGGTACGCGAGCAGGACGAAGACGGCAACGCGGTGGAAGATGACCTGTCGGTCGACCAGGGCATCCTCGCCGCGCTGGACGAGATCGCCGCCCATGAGCGCAACGAGCGCAAGGGGCCGGGCGATGTGCTGGTATTCCTGCCGGGCGAGCGGGAGATTCGCGACGCCGCCGAAATGCTGCGCAAGGCGCAATTGCGCCATACCGAGATACTGCCGCTGTACGCGCGCCTGTCGCCCTCCGAGCAGCAGCGCATCTTCCAGAGCCACCCGGGGCGGCGCGTGGTGCTGGCCACCAACGTCGCGGAAACCTCGCTCACAGTGCCCGGCATTCGCTACGTGATCGACAGCGGTACTGCGCGCATCAGCCGCTACAGCTACCGCGCCAAGGTGCAACGCCTGCCGATCGAGGCGGTGTCCCAGGCCAGCGCCAACCAGCGCAAGGGTCGTTGCGGCCGGGTAGAGCCGGGGATCTGCATCCGCCTGTACAGCGAAGACGATTTCAACGCCCGGCCCACCTTCACCGACCCGGAGATCCTGCGCACCAACCTGGCGGCGGTGATCCTGCAGATGCTGCACCTGCGCCTGGGCGAGATCGATGCCTTCCCCTTCATCGAGCCGCCGGACGGCAAGGCCATCAGCGATGGCTTCAACCTGTTGCAGGAGCTGTGCGCGGTCAACCGCGAGCAGCAACTTACCCCGTTGGGCCGGCAGTTGGCTCGCCTGCCGATCGACCCGCGGCTGGGCCGCATGCTGCTGGAAGGCACCAGGCAGGGCAGCCTCGCCGAGGTGCTGATCGTCGCCAGTGCGCTGTCGGTGCAGGACCCGCGTGAGCGCCCGGCCGAGCGCCAGCAGGCTGCCGACCAGGCCCATGCGCAATGGAAGGACCCGGATTCGGACTTCGCCGCGCTGGTCAATCTCTGGAACGGTTTCGAGGAGCAGCGCCAGGCACTGGGCTCCAACGCCTTGCGCAATTGGTGCCGCAAGCACTTCCTCAATTACCTGCGCATGCGCGAATGGCGCGACGCCCACCGCCAATTGGCGTTGATCAGCCGCGAACTGCAATTGAAGGTAAACCCCGAGCCTGCCGATTACCCGCGCCTGCACAAGGCGGTGCTGGCCGGCCTGCTCAGCCAGATCGGCCAGAAGACCGAGGAAGGCGACTACCTGGGCGCCCGCCAGCGGCGTTTCTGGGTGCACCCATCCTCCGGCATCGGCCGCAAGCGCCCGCAGTGGATCATGGCTGCCGAGCTGGTCGAAACCACCAAGCTCTATGCGCGCATGGTCGCCAAGATCGACTCCCAGTGGCTGGAGCCGCTGGCCGCGCACCTGATCAAGACCAACCACTTCGAGCCGCACTGGGAGAAAAAGCGCGGCCAGGTGGTAGCCTTCGAGCAGGTGACGCTGTATGGCCTGATCATCATCGGCCGCCGGCCGGTGCATTACGGCCCGGTGGACCCGGTAGTGTCGCGCGAGCTGTTCATCCGCGAAGGCCTGGTGCGTGGCGACATCCAGTCCCGCGCCCGGTGCCTGGCGGCCAACCGCGCGTTGCTCGAGCAGCTCGACGAGCTGGAGGCCAAGGCGCGCCGGCGCGACATCCTCGCTGATGAAGAAACCCTCTACGCCTACTACGAGGCGCGCCTGCCGGCAGACATCCACCAGGCCGCCACCTTCGATGCCTGGTACCGCGTCCAGAGCCAGAAGAACCCGCAGCTGCTGATCATGCAGCCCGAGGATGTGCTGGCCCGTGACGCCAATGAAGTGACCGCGGCGCAATACCCGGATGTGCTGCGGCTGGGGGAGCTGAGCCTGCCGCTGAGCTATCACTTCGAGCCGAATCATCCACGCGATGGCGTCACCGTGCGCGTGCCTGCGCCGCTGCTGCCGGCGCTGCCCGGCGAGCGCCTGGAGTGGCTGGTGCCGGGCCTGCTGGAGGCCAAGAGCATCGCGCTGGTGCGCAACCTGCCCAAGGCGCTGCGCAAGAACTTCGTGCCGGTCCCGGACTTCGTCAAGGCTTCGCTGGAGCGCATGGTGTTCGCCGAAGGCGCCTTGCCCCAGGCGCTGGGTGCACAACTATTGCGTATGACCGGCGCACGGGTGAGCGACGAGGCGTGGGCCGAAGCCGCGAGCCTGGTGGAGCCTCACCTGAAGATGAACATCGAAGTGGTCGACGGTAAAGGCCGGCCACTGGGTGAGGGCCGTGACCTTGCAGAGGTCACCGCGCGCTTTGCCGAGGCCAGCCAGGCAGCGCTGAGTGTGCCGCGCCAGGCCGAGGCGGCAGCGCCGGTGCAGGCCAAGGGCTTTGCCAATGTGGCCGAGACCGCGCGCCAGCACTTCGCGGGCCTGGAGATGACCGTGTACCCGGCCTTGGCCGAGGAGGGTGGCCAGGTACACGAGGCGCGTTTCTCGACCGCCGCCGAAGCCGCCTGGCAACACCGGCGCGCGTTGCAGCGCCTGCTGCTGCAGCAACTGGCCGAGCCGGCAAAGTTTTTGCGCGGCAAGCTGCCCGGGCTCACCGAGCTTGGGCTGTTGTACCGCGAGCTGGGCCGGGTGGAGGCGTTGATCGAAGACATCCTGCTCGCCAGCCTCGACGCTTGTGTGCTCGAAGGCGAAGCCACATTGCCGCGCGATGGCGCTGCGCTGGCAAACCTTGCCGAACGCAAGCGTAGCGCCTGGGCAGAGCACGCCGAGCAGCTCGCCCGGCGGGTGCTGGAAGTGCTGAAGCTCTGGCACGGCCTGCAAAAGCGCTTCAAGGGCAAGATCGACCTGGCCCAGGCCGTGGCCCTGAACGACATCAAGCAGCAGCTCGGTGCGCTGGTCTATGCTGGCTTCGTGCGTGAAACCCCGACGCAATGGCTCAAGGAGCTGCCGCGTTACCTCAAGGCGATCGAGCAGCGCCTTGAGAAGCTCCCGGGCCAGGTACAGCGTGACCGGGTCTGCAGTGGGGAGCTCACCGGCTATTGGGCGCAATACCAGGCGCGCCTGGCCAAGCATGGGCAGGAAGGCAAGCGCGATGACGCGCTGGTGACCTATCGCTGGTGGCTGGAGGAATATCGGGTTTCGCTGTTCGCGCAGCAACTGGGCACCCGGGTGCCGGTGTCGGACAAGCGCCTGGGCAAACAATGGGCGCAGGTCGAGCCCTGACAAAAACGGAACGCGGGTGCCATTCGTGGCAGAATCGCCCACCTGCAATACGCCCCACAACTTCGAGGATGGATCGTGCATAAGGCTGTTATCAGTGGCACCGGTTTGTACACACCGCCCCACAGCATCAGCAACGACGAACTGGTCGCTGCCTTCAACGCTTACGTCAACCGCTTCAACGCCGAGCACGCTGCCGCCATCGAGGCCGGCCAGGTGCAGGCGCTGGCCGAATCCAGCGCCGCGTTCATCGAAAAGGCCAGCGGCATCCAGAGCCGTTACGTGATGGACAAGGCCGGCATCCTCGACCCCGAGCGCATGAAGCCGCGCCTGCCCGAGCGCAGCAATGACGAACCCTCGATCCTCTGCGAAATGGCCGTGAACGCTGCGCGCCAGGCCCTGCAGCGCGCGGGCCGTGAGCCCGCCGACGTGGACGCTGTCATCGTGGCCTGCTCCAACCTGCAGCGCCCGTACCCGGCCATCGCCATCGAGGTACAGCAGGCCCTCGGCATCCAGGGTTTTGCCTTCGACATGAACGTTGCCTGTTCCTCGGCGACCTTCGGCATCCAGGCGGCCGCCAATGCCGTGCAACTGGGCCAGGCCCGCGCGGTGCTGGTGGTGAGCCCCGAGATCTGCACCGGCCACCTGAATTTCCGTGACCGCGACAGCCATTTCATCTTCGGCGACGCCGCCACCGCCGTGCTGGTGGAGCGTGAAAGCCTCGCCCAAGGCGCCCAACGCTTCGAAATCCTTGGCACCAAGCTGCTGACCCAGTTCTCCAACAACATCCGCAACAACTTCGGCTTCCTCAACCGCGCAGGCGAAGAAGGCCAGGGCCAGCCCGACAAACTCTTCGTGCAGGAAGGCCGCAAGGTGTTCCGCGAAGTGTGCCCGATGGTCGCCGAGTTGATCGCCCAGCACCTGGCCGAGCTCGACGTGCCGGTGGCGCAGGTGCAGCGCTTCTGGCTGCACCAGGCGAACCTGTCGATGAACCAGCTGATCGCCAAGAAGCTGCTGGGGCGCGACCCCGAACCGCAAGAGGCTCCGGTGATCTCGATCGCTACGCCAACACCAGCTCGGCGGGCTCGGTGATCGCGCTGCACCTGAACCATGAAGACCTGCCCGCCGGCGCGCTGGGTGTGCTCAGTTCGTTCGGGGCAGGGTATTCGATTGGCTGCGTCGTGCTGCGCAAGTTGGCATGATGCTGCCCGTCGGCCGCTGAGGCGAGGGCTGCAGCCAAAGGCGCTGCGCCCGGCCGAAGTCTTCCAGCGGATGAGCTGAGCCTTGGGCTGTCAGCGGCTCTCTTCCCGTAATTCATCACCGACAACAGCCTGATCGGCACCTGCACGAGCTCCTCCGGGCCGTGCGGTACGTCACCGTCGAACGTCAGGCTGTCACCGGCCTGCAGGCGGTAGAGCTGGTCGCCGTGGCGATACACCAGTTCACCTTCGAGCAAATGCAGAAACTCGGTCCCGGGGTGGGAGAAGGTCGGGAACTCTTCGCTGGCGTCGTCCATGCTCACCAGGTAGGCCTCGAACGGCTTCTTCGGCCCGCGGGTGTGGTTGAGCAAGTGATAGGTATGGCCTTTCTCGGTGCCGCGGCGCACCACCTCCAGCCCTTCGTCCTTCTTCACCAGCAGTGCGCTGCCACCTTGCTGGTCGTATTGGGAAACAGCTTGGACATCGGCATGCCCAGTACATCGCAGAGGCGGCTGAGCACGTCCAGGCTGGTAGACACCTGGGCATTTTCGATCTTGCTGAGCATGCCCTGGCTGATGCCGGCGATGCGCGCGACGTCGGCGAGCTTCAGTTCCTGGGCCTGGCGTTGCCGGCGCACCTGCATGGCCGAAGGTATTGCTCCAGTTTCAGGCGGGGGGCTTGGACGGTCATAAAATACGCACGGTTTCTGTTCGTTAATAATTATTTCGCACTAAGAATGTGCGAATCGAAGGCTTGAATTTTCTTCAGAGGAAACGGAGTTTCTCATACAACCCGCGTAATGGCTCGCTCGCGGGCAAGACGAACAACATTGGCACGGCAGCTGCATTCCTGAAAAGGAAGTAAATTTCCTAATTGGAATATATATCAGGCGAGTGTTCAACTCGCCCGAAGCCAGGAGCCATCCGATGTTGCCCGCAGAGACCCAACGCCTCATCGAACAGCACGGCATCAAGTACGTGCTGGCCCAATTCGTCGATATTCATGGCTCGGCCAAGACCAAATCGGTGCCGGTCAATGGCCTGGAGGCGGTCAGCGAGGCCGGCGCCGGCTTCGCCGGGTTCGCCATCAGCGGCATGGGCATGCAGCCCAACGGCCCGGACTTCATGGCCAAGGGCGACCTCGCCTCGCTGATTCCGGTGCCGTGGCAACCTGGCTACGGGCGGGTGGTGTGTATCGGCCATGTCGACGGCGAGCCCTGGCCCTACGACAGCCGCTATGTGCTGCAGCAGCAGGTGGCGCGATTGAGTGAACGCGGCTGGCACTTGAACACCGGGCTTGAGCCGGAATTCAACCTCTTCCAGCGCGGGGAGGGCGGCAAGCTGCAACTGGTGGACGCCTCCGACAACCTCGACAAGCCCTGCTACGACTACAAGGGCCTGTCACGGTCGCGGCAGTTTCTCGAGCGCTTGACCGAAGCCCTGCAGCCGGTGGGTTTCGACATCTACCAGATCGACCACGAAGACGCCAACGGCCAGTTCGAGATCAATTACACCTTCTCCGAAGCCATGGAGTCGGCCGACCGCTTCACCTTCTTCCGCATGGCCGCCGGCGAGATCGCCAACGACATGGGCATGATCTGCTCGTTCATGCCCAAGCCCGACCCCAAGCGCGCCGGCAATGGCATGCACTTTCACCTCTCGATCGGCAGCGCCAGCAGCAAGAACCTGTTCCACGACGCCAGTGACCCCAGCGGCATGGGCCTGTCGAAGCTGGCCTACCATTTTGCCGCCGGGCTGCTGGCCCACGGCCCGGCGCTGTGCGCGTTCGCCGCGCCCACCGTCAACTCCTACAAGCGCCTGGTGGTGGGCAACTCGCTCTCCGGCGCCACCTGGGCCCCGGCCTTCATCGCCTTTGGCGCCAACAACCGCTCGGCCATGGTGCGTGCGCCTTACGGGCGGCTCGAGTTCCGCCTGCCCGATGCTGGCTGGCAATCCCTACCTGGTGACCGCCGCGATCATCGCCGCCGGGCTCGATGGCATCGACCGCCAGCTCGAGGTGCCGGCGGTGTGCAACGACAACCTCTACTCCCTGAGCCTGGAAGCGATCGCCGCGCGCGGCATCAAGACCTTGCCGCAATCGCTCAAGGAAGCCTGCGACGCCCTGGAAGCCGACCCGCTGTTCGCCGAGGTGATGGGCCCGCAGATCGTCAGCGAGTTCATCCGCCTCAAGCGCATGGAATGGGTGGAATACAGCCGGCACGTGAGCGACTGGGAAGTCCAGCGTTATACCGAATTCTTCTAGAGCAGATGCAAGCTTCGAGCTTCAAGCCGCAAGCAAAAGCAAAAGCTGCGTTGCGGCGTACACCGAATTTCAAACCACCGAAGGCCAGCTTGCAGCTTGGAGCTAGAAGCTTGCAGCTCGCCGACCAAAGTGAGGCGTTTATGTGTGGGATTGTGGGGCTTTATCTGAAGAACCCTGCGCTGGAAGGCCAGCTGGGGGCGTTGTTCGAGCCGATGCTGGAGGCGATGACCGACCGTGGGCCCGACAGCGCGGGCTTTGCCATTTACGGCGATGAGGTGGGTGAGGGCTGGGTGAAGCTGACGCTTCAGGCGACGGGTGAGGGTTACGACTTTGCCGCGTTGATCGAGCAGGTCAGGGAGCGGCTGGGCGCGGAATTCGACTGGTTTCAGAACGCCAGTGCCGTGGTGCTGAAGATCAAGGCCGAGGAAGCTGCCGTGCGCGCTGCGCTCGCTGAGCTGGCGCCGAGCGTGCGCATCATGAGCGCCGGGCAGAGCATCGAGATCCTCAAGGGCATGGGCTTGCCCAAGGCGATCTCCGAGCGCTTCGGCCTGGCCGGCATGCAGGGCAGCCACATCATCGGTCACACCCGCATGGCGACCGAAAGTGCCGTCACGATGGAGGGCAGCCACCCGTTCTCCACCGGCGCCGACCTGTGCCTGGTGCACAACGGCTCGCTGTCGAACCACTTTCGCCTGCGCCAGGCCCTGCGCCGTGAAGGCATCGCCTTCGAGACCGAGAACGACACCGAAGTGGCCGCCGGTTATCTCGCCTGGCGCCTGCAGCAGGGCGACAGCCTCAAAGCAGCCCTGGACAAATCCCTGGAAGACCTCGACGGCTTCTTCACCTTCGCCATCGGCACCCGCAACGGCTTTGCCGTGATCCGCGACCCGATCGCCTGCAAGCCGGCTATCCTGGCCGAGACCGACGACTACGTGGCCATGGCTTCGGAATACCAGGCGCTGTCGAGCCTGCCGGGTATCGAGCACGCCAAGGTCTGGGAACCCGCACCGGCCACGATGTACATCTGGGAACGCGCCTGAGGAGCCACGCATGAATACGTTCGACCTTTCCAGCGCCAGCGTGCGCGAACTCAACCAGGCCCTGCACCAGCCGGCCGACGACCGCGAATTCGTGGTCGCCCATCCCAACGGTGCGCATAACCTGGCCGTGGGCGTGAACCAGGCGGTGTCGGTGGATATCCAGGGCCACGCCGGCTACCACTGCGCCGGCATGAACCAGCAGGCGTCGATCACTGTGCACGGCAACGTGGGCGTGGGGTGCGCCGAGAACATGATGAGCGGCTACGTGCGGGTCAAGGGCAGTGCGTCCCAGGCCGCTGGCGCCACCGCCCATGGCGGCTTGCTGGTGATCGAAGGTGATGCCGGTGCTCGCTGCGGCATTTCGATGAAGGGCGTCGACATCGTGGTCGGTGGCAGCATCGGCCACATGAGCTGCTTCATGGGCCAGGCCGGGCGCCTGGTGGTGCTGCGGCGACGCCGGCGATGCGCTGGGTGATTCGCTCTACGAAACCCGGATTTTCGTCAAGGGTACGGTCGCCTCGCTCGGCTCGGACTGCATCGAAAACAGATGCGCCCCGAGCACCTGGAGGAGCTGCAAGCGCTGCTCAACCAGGCCGGCTTCAACGAGAAGGCCAGCGACTTCAAGCGCTACGGCTCAGCCCGCCAGCTCTACAACTTCAAAGTCGATAACGCCAGTGCGTACTGATCAGGAGCCTTCCCCATGACTGACAAACACTCCCCGTGCTGCGCGAGTCGGCCACCTTCGACCGGCTGGCGATCCAGGAAATCCAGCGCGCCGCCGAGACTGGCATCTACGACATCCGCGGCGGCGGCACCAAGCGCAAGCTGCCGCACTTCGACGATCTTCTGCTGCTGGGGCGAGCGTGTCGCGCTACCCGCTGGAGGGCTACCGCGAAAAATGCGGCACCGACGTGGTGCTCGGCACCCGTTTTGCCAAAAAGCCGATTCACCTGAAGATCCCGGTGACCATCGCCGGCATGAGCTTCGGCGCGCTTTCGGCCAATGCCAAGGAAGCGCTGGGCCGGGGCGCCACCATCGCCGGCACCAGCACCACCACCGGTGACGGCGGCATGACCCCGGAAGAACGCGGCCAGTCGCAACACCTGGTGTACCAGTACCTGCCGTCGCGTTACGGCATGAACCCCGATGACCTGCGCAAGGCCGACGCCATCGAGGTGGTGCTCGGCCAGGGCGCCAAGCCCGGCGGCGGCGGCATGCTGCTGGGCATGAAGGTGACCGAGCGGGTGGCGGGCATGCGCACGCTGCCGATCGGCGTCGACCAGCGCTCGGCCTGCCGCCACCCGGACTGGACCGGCCCGGATGACCTGGCGATCAAGATCGCCGAACTGCGCGAGATCACCGATTGGGAAAAACCCATCTACGTGAAGATCGGCGCCAGCCGGCCGTACTACGACGTGAAGCTTGCGGTGAAAGCCGGGGCCGACGTGATCGTGCTCGACGGCATGCAGGGCGGCACTGCCGCCACTCAGGAAGTGTTCATCGAGCATGTCGGTATCCCGATCCTGCCGGCCATTCCCCAGGCGGTTCAGGCGCTTCAGGAAATGGGCATGCACCGCAAGGTGCAGTTGATCGTCTCCGGTGGCATCCGCAACGGCGCAGACGTGGCCAAGGCCATGGCGCTGGGCGCCGACGCGGTGGCCATCGGCACGGCGGCGCTGATCGCCCTGGGCGACAACCACCCGCGCCTGGATGAGGAGCTGCGCAAGATCGGCTCGGCCGCAGGCTTCTATGACGATTGGCAGAACGGCCGCGACCCGGCCGGCATCACCACCCAGGACCCGGAGCTGGCCAAACGCCTGGACCCGGTCGAAGGCGGGCGGCGCCTGGCCAACTACCTGCGGGTGCTGGTGCTCGAAGCCCAGACCATGGCCCGCGCCTGCGGCAAGAGCCACTTGCACAACCTCGACCCTGAAGACCTGGTGGCGCTGACGGTGGAATCCGCCGCCATGGCCCGGGTGCCGCTGGCCGGCACCAGCTGGATTCCCGGCCAGCCATAAGTCGCCGCAAATCCGTAGGAGCGGCTGTGCCGCGCGACGCGCCGATCTTGAATTCGCCCCGTCGCCCGGCACAGCCGGCCTCCCACAATCATCCGGCATTCCCCCAATGGCCGTTGTTTCGCTGTGGCTTGCACCCCTCGACCCCGCAGGAGCACACCCATGATCAAACCCCTCTCGGGCGGCCTCGCCCTGATGTCGTCAGTCGGCCTCGCCCAGGCCGCCGATGCCACACCCACCCTCGACACCGGCTCCAGCGCCTGGATGATCACCGCCACCGCGCTGGTGCTGTTCATGTGCGTGCCGGGCCTGGCGCTGTTCTACGGCGGCCTGGTGCGAGCCAAGAACATGCTGTCGCTGTTCACTCAATGCTTCGGCATCGCCGGCCTGATCGGCGTGCTCTGGGTGCTCTACGGCTACAGCTTGGTGGTCGATGCCACCGGCATGGTCGAAGGGCAGGTCACGCTCAACAGCTTCATCGGTTCGCTCAGCCGGGCGTTTCTGGTCGGCATGACGCCCGACAGCCTGGTCGGCACGATCCCGGAAGGGGTGTTCGTCACTTTCCAGATGACCTTCGCCATCATCACCCCGGCGCTGATCGCCGGCGCCTTCGCCGAGCGCATGAAGTTCTCGGCTGCGCTGTTGTTCATGGCGCTGTGGTTCACCTTGGTGTATGCGCCGATCGCCCATATGGTCTGGGGCGGGGCAGGAGCCTTGATGCACAACTGGGGCGTGCTCGACTACGCCGGCGGCACGGCGGTGCACATCAGACGCAGGCGTGGCGGCGTTGGTGGCGGCGCTGATGCTGGGCAAGCGCAAGGGCTACCCGCACGCCGCCATGCCGCCGCACAACCTGTGCCTGGCGATGGTCGGCGCGGCGATGCTGTGGGTCGGCTGGTTCGGCTTCAACATCGGCTCCGGCGGCGGCCTGTCGGGCGCCTCCGGCATGGTGATGATCAACACGCAGGTTGGCGCCTGCGCCGGCATCGTGGGCTGGATGTTCACCGAGTGGTTCAAGGCCGGCCGCGTCAGCGCCCTGGGCCTGGCCAGCGGCGCCCTCGCGGGCCTGGTCGGCATCACACCGGCCTGCGCCTACGTGGGCGTTGGTGGTGCGCTGGCCATCGGTTTGTTGTGCGGGGTGGGGTGCTACCTGGCCGTTACGGTGCTCAAGCATCGCCTGGGCTATGACGACACCCTCGACGTGTTCGGCCTGCACGGGGTGGGCGGCATCATCGGCGCGGTGCTCACGGGGGTGTTCTGCGTGCCCGAACTGGGCGGTTTGGTCGAGAACGTGAGCATGGCGAGCCAGGTGCTCGCGCAGATCAAAGGCGTCGCCTTTACCTTCGGCTACTGCTTCGTGGCCAGTTGGGTCATCTTGAAGCTGGTCAACTTCATCACCGGCCTGCGCGCCCAGGATGCGGTCGAGGAGATGGGCCTGGACCTGGGCGAGCACAACGAGCGGGCCTACAACCATTGAGGGCAGCTGCAAGCTGCAAGCCACAAGCCACAAGCCACAAGCTACAAGCAGAAGCGGTTAGGCAGGAGTTCGCGATGAACCTGCCGCACCGCGCTTTGCTCTTTCTTGCAGCTAAAAGCTCGAAGCTCGAAGCTGTGATCTCAGCGAAACGCTGGGATCACCTGATCGATGAAGAGCTTGAGCGACTTGCGCTTTTCTTCGTGGCTCAAGCCGTTGTCGCACCAGAAGCTGAACTCGTCGACGCCCAGTTCCTGATAGTGGCGAATGCGCGCGATGATCTGTTCCGGCGTGCCGATCATGGTGTTCTTGCGGATGTTCTCCAGCTCGAACTCCGGGCGCTCAGCGAATTTTTCTTCCGGGCTCGGGGCCAGGAAGCCGTCGACCGGCGCCTGCTTGTTGCCGAACCAGGCGTCGAAGGTGCGATAGAAACGGTTGATCGCGGTGGCGCCGACCTTCCAGCCTTCGGGGTCGTCCTCGGCGTGTACGTGGGTGTGGCGCAGCACCATCAGCTGCGGGCGCGGAATGCCAGGGTTGTTGGCAAGGGCGGTCTCGAACTTGTTGCGCAGGTCCACCACTTCTTCATCGCCCTTCATCAGCGGCGTGACCATCACGTTGCAGCCGTTGGCCACGGCGAAATTGTGCGAGTCGGGGTCGCGCGCGGCGATCCAGATCGGTGGGGTGGCGATGGGCTTGCGGCACGCTGGTGGAAGTGGGGAATTTCCACAGCTCGCCGTCATGGGCGTAGTCGCCTTCCCAGAGCTTGCGCACCACCGGCACCATTTCGCGCAGCGCCTTGCCGCCTTCGGTTGCGGGCATGCCGTTGGCCAGCCGGTCGAACTCGACCTGGTAGGCGCCACGGGCCAGGCCCACTTCCATGCGGCCGTTGCTGATCACATCGAGCAGGGCGCATTCACCGGCCACCCGCAGCGGGTGCCGGAACGGCGCGATGATGGTGCCGGCGCCCAGGCGGATGGTCGTGGTGCGTGCGGCGAGGTACGCCAGCAGCGGCATCGGGCTTGGGGAGATGGTGTATTCCATCGCGTGGTGTTCGCCGATCCACACGGTGCTGAACCCGCCGGCCTCGGCCATCAGGGTGAGCTCAGTGAGGTTTTCGAACAGTTGCCGATGGCTGACCTGGTCGTCCCAGCGTTCCATGTGAACGAAAAGCGAAAATTTCATGACAGCCTGCCTTTCGTTTTTTGCGATGCGGCCGATTCAATCAGCGGCCACATGGAGGATGTTCTGGTTGCGCGGCACTGGGGCTCAGAGCGCGTGCACTATTGGTATACCATACTACGGTGTATTGCAAGGCCGGCTGGCCTTCGCACCTTGGGGAAGGGATGAACGTCTGAAGATAAAAACAAAATTGATCGCGGCCTTTGCCAGCATCGCCGCGGTGCCTGTGGTGCTGGTGGCGGTGGTGGTGATCCTGGAACCTGCGCACGCAGGCGCTGGAGAATTTCGAAAGCGCCAGCGGCCGGGAGATTCGCCAGGTCGACAACGCCATGCGGCTGTTTTTCGACGGCATCGACCAGAACGTCGCGTTCCTGGCCGGGCAGCCCTTGCTGGCGGGCGCCGATGGCCACCTGACGCGCTATCCGAAGGGCGGCAACCTCGCCGGCGACCTTGACCCGCAGGTGTTCGCACTGTTCGAGCAGCTCGCCAGAAGCCACGCCAACTATGCCTATGTTTCGATGGGCACCGCTGATGGCGGCTATGTGTTCTGGCCTGGCTCGGCGCTCAGCGATTACGACCCGCGCACCCGGCCCTGGTACCAGGCGGCCATGGCCCAGCCAGGCAAGACGGTTCGCACCGCGCCTTACCACTGGGCGGCCGACAAGGTCACGCTGGTCAGCACCGTGCGCGCCCTGGCCGGCGCCGATGGCCGCCCGGCGGCGGTGGTGAACATCGATGTGTCGCTCGGCCAGCTCACCGACCTGATCAAGCAGATCCGCCTCGGTGAAAGCGGTTACGTGCTGCTGGCCACAGACGACGGCACCGTGCTGGTAGACCCTTCGCAGCCAGAGCACAACTTCAAGCGCCTGGCCGACCTCGGCCCGGCCTATGCCGAGCTGGGCCAGGCGGCAAAAGGCCTGGTGCCGGTGCGCCTGGGCGAGCAGGACTACCTGGCCAACGTCTGGCGCTCCGACGCACTGGGCTGGCGGTTCGTCGGGCTGGTGCCCAAGGCCGAGGTGATGAGCACAACCGTGTCGCTGACCTGGGTGATCGTCGCCATCGCAGCGCTGTTCGCCTTGGGGTTTGCGGTGCTGGGCGGAATGTTCGCCGGTGTGCTGGTGCGGCCGATCCATGCCGTAGCCAGTGGCCTGGAGGGTATCGCCCAGGGCGAAGGCGACCTCACCGCGCGGCTTGAGGTGAAAGGGCGCGATGAAACGGCCCAGCTTGCCGGCTGGTTCAACCAGTTCCTCGGCGCCATCGCAGGGATCATCCAGCGCATCGGTGCAGCGGCCGGGCAGATCCACGGCTCGTCCAGCGACTCGACCCAGGCCGCCCAGGCGCTGGCCGAAACTGCCGAACGCCAGCGCAGTGCGGTGGACCAGGTGTCTACGGCCTTCCATGAGATGGTCGCCACCGCCAACGAAGTCGCGCGCTCCTGCAGCCAGGCGGCGGCGTCGGCCGATGATGGCCAGCGCCAGGTGCGCGACGGCCAGCAGCAGGTGCAGACCGCCGTCGACCGAGTCGGGCAGCTTCGTGCCGAGTCGAGCCGGCGGCGGGCCATGCGCCAGTTGCAGCAGGACAGCAGCGACATCCAGTCGATCCTCGGCACCATCAACGCCATCGCCGAGCAGACCAACCTGTTGGCCCTGAACGCGGCCATCGAGGCGGCCCGTGCCGGCGAACAGGGCAGGGGGTTTGCCGTGGTGGCCGACGAGGTGCGCGCGCTCGCGCGGCGCACGGCCGATTCCACCGGCGAGATCGACAGCCTGCTCAGCACCCTGGCCAAGCGCACTGAGCAGATGAGCGGGCGCATGGACGCAAGCCTTGAGGTGTCGCGTGCCACGGTGACCTCCATCAACGATGCCCGTGGCAGCTTCGAACGCATCCGCGATTCGGTGGACGTGATCCGCGACATGAACGTGCAGATCGCCACCGCAGCGAGGAGCAGCATCAGGTGGCCGAAGACATCAACCGCAACATCGGGCAGATCCACGGTGACGCCCAGCAGGTTGCTGGAGCTGGCTGAGCGGACCCAGGGCGAAGCGGGGCACATGACCCGTTTGTCCGAAGAGTTGAATGGGTTGGTGAAGCGTTTCCGCATCTGACGCGCGGGGGAGGCCAGGTGGTTTGGCTGACTGGCTTGCCATCGAGCAGGGCGTGAAAGTCGTTGAGTTGTTTGGCGTACCATAATATGGTGGGCCTCGACGGTGACCCGCGCACAGCTCTCGAGCAGGGCATTCACGGGTGCCGGTCTGGCTTCAAACAACGACAAGAACAGACGAACACGAGACCCCTTGCGCATGTCCGAACAGCATTCCCACGCCCTGGCGATCGAAAACCATACGGTCGATCACGTGCCGGATAGCGAGCGCCACGGCCGCTCGCGTGACCTTTTCACCCTCTGGTTCAGTACCAACATTGCGCCTTTGCCCATCGTCAGTGGTGCGATGGTGGTGCAGACCTTCGGCCTGGGGCTGTGGTCGGGCCTGCTCGCCATCGCGCTGGGCCACTTGCTCGGCGGCACGGTGCTGGCGCTGTCGTCGGCCCAGGGGCCACGCCTGGGCATTCCGCAGATGGTGCAAGGCCGCGGCCAGTTCGGCCGTTACGGTGCGCTTGGCATCGTGCTGATCACCGCGCTGATCTACCTCGGGTTTTTCATTTCCAACAGCGTGCTGGCCGGCAAATCGGTGCATAACCTGGTGCCAGCCGTGCCGCTGTCGGTGGGCATCGTGCTCGGCGCGCTGGCGGCCACGGCCATCGGCGTGATCGGTTACCGCTTCATTCACATCCTCAACCGAATCGGCACCTGGGTCATGGGCGCGGGCCTGTTCGCAGGCTTTGCCATGGCGCCGAGCCGGCCGCTGCCGGCGGACTTCTTCAGCCGTGGCGGCTTCAACCTGGCCGGCTTCATCGCCACGGTGTCGCTGGGGGTGGTGTGGCAGGTGAGCTTCTCGCCCTACACCTCCGACCATTCGCGCTACTTGCCCCGGGACGTGGGCATCGGCAAGCCGTTCTGGGCCACCTATCTGGGCGCGGTCTGCGGCACGGTGCTGTCGTTCGCTTTCGGCGCGGTGGTGGCATTGGCGTCGGCCACCGATGCCGATGCCAGTGGCGGCGGTGGAGCAGAGCGCCGGCGTGCTGGGCCCGGTGCTGATGCTGCTGTTTCTGTTCGACATCATCAGCCACAACGCGCTCAACCTGTACGGCGCGGTGCTCTCGCTGATCACCGTGCTGCAAACCTTCATGGCCCGCTGGGTGCCGTCGGTACGCCTTAAAGTCGCGCTGTCGAGCCTGGTGCTGTGCGGCTGCTGCCTGGTGGCGTTGGGCGCCTCGGCCGACTTCATCAGCCGCTTCATCGGCCTGATCCTGGCGCTGCTGCTGGTGCTGGTGCCCTGGGCGTCGATCAACCTGGTGGATTTCTACCTGATCAAGCGCGGCGAGTACCACATCCCCTCGCTGTTCGAGGCCGACGGCGGCCGCTACGGGCGCTTCGACTGGCACGCCATCGGCGCCTGGTTCGTCGGTGTGGTGCCGCAACTGCCGTTCGCCAACACCTCGCTGTTCACCGGGCCCTACGCCAACCTGGTGCCGGGGCCGACCTGTCCTGGGTGGTCGGGCTGCCGGTGACCGCGCCGCTGTACTTTTGGCTCGGCTACCGCCGCGAAGAGCGCTGCGCCCGCCGCAACGCGGTCAACTGGAACTGACCGGTAGCGGGGCCGCCCAGCCAAGGCCCAGAGCCTTGTGCAGGGCGGTGAAGTCCTTGAGCAACTGGGCGTCACCGGCAATGCGATTCTGCCGGGCATCGAACAGGGTGCGCTGGGCATGCCAGCCAGTCGAGGGTGCTGGCAGTGCCGGCGTGATAGCGCTGGCCGGTGAGGTCGGCGGCGCGCGCGGCGCTGGCTTCCACCTCCTGCAGCAGCACCACGTTCTGACGCTGGTGGCCATAGCGGGCCAGTGCGCTGTCGGCGTCCTTCAAGGCGGCCAGCACCACGCCCTGGTAGTTGGCCAGGGCTTGATCACGTTGCCCCTCGGCTTGCTCGACCTGAGCGCGCACCCTGCCGAAATCCAGCAGGCTCCATTTCAGCCGCGGCAGCGCCAGCCAGGTGCCGTTGCTGCTGCGCAGCAGATGGCCGGGGTCGCCGGCACTGAACGAGAGGTCGCCGGTCAGGCTCAGCGTGGGGAACCACTGCGCCTGCTGCTGGCCGACCTGTGCGCTGCGCATGGCCAGGCCGCGCTCGGCGGCGCGGATATCCGGGCGCGCCTTGAGCAGTTGCGCCCGGGTCGCCCACTGGCACGTTCCGCCGGCACTTGTGGCAGCGGCACGGCGGCGGCGAGCGGGGTGTCGAGCTGGCCCGGTTCCAGGCCGCACAGCAGCGCCAGCTCGTCGAGCGATTCCACGGCCTGCGACTGCAGCGGCAGGCGCTGGGCCTCTGTGGTGCGCGCCTGGGTGAGCACTTGTTCAAGCTGCACTTGCGAGGCCACGCCGCGGGTGAGGCGCTGCCGGGTGAGCTCCAGCGCCTGGTTCTGCACCTGCGCAGTGGCGTCCACCAAGGCCAGCCGCGCTTGCTGGTCACGCAGGCCCACGTAGGCCTGCACCACTTCGGCGGCCAGTTGCACTTGGGCGTCGGCCAACTGCGCGGCGCTGGCCTCGGCGTTGGCGTCGGCCGCCTGCACCGCGCGGCGGGTGCCACCGAACAGGTCGGCCTCCCAGCTGGCATCGAAACCGGCCAGATAAAGGCTCAGAGGGCCACGCCCGCCACCGCCCAGGCCGAAGGCAGAGGTGTCTGGCGAACGGGTGCGCAGCATCATCGCGTTGGCCGACACCGTCGGCATCTGCTCGGCCTGCTGGCCGGCAAGGCTGGCCCGCGCCTGGCGCACGCGCGCGCGGGCCTGGGCCAGGTCCGGGCTGTGAGCGAGCGCTTGCTCCACCAGCCGATCGAGCTGCGCATCGCCAAGTGCCTCCCACCATCTTGCAGCAGCCGGCGCCGAGCTGCCTTGCTCAGGTGCATGGGGCAGGCGCCCGGCCTGCAGGGTGGCCGGCGCCACTGCCGGCGCACCGTGGTAGTCAGGGCCAACAGTGCAGCCGGCCAAGGTCAGCAGGGCCAGCCCTGCAAGGGTGCGCTTCATCGTGAGGATGCCTTCGCTTGGCGTAACAGAAAGGCCAGGGGCAGGCAGGCAAGCATGGCCAGGCCCAAGGCGAAAAACGCATCGTTGTAGGTCATTACCAGCGCCTGCTGGGCGATCTCGTTGGCCAGTTGGGCGATGCCTTGCAACGGCGCCGCCGCCGGGTCTCCACTCTGAGCGAGAAAGCTGGCGCTGCGCTCGGCCATCTGGCTTTGCGCAAGTGACGCGTTGGCGCTGATGCCTTCGCGCAGCACGGCATCATGGAAGTGCTGGCGCCGGTCGATCAGCACCCCCAGCAAGGCTAGGCCCAGTGTGCCCCCGAGGTTGCGCGCCATGTTGTAGAGCCCGGCAGCGTCGCCAGCGTCCTGGGCGCTGACCGAGCGCATCGACAACTGGCTCAGCGGCATCATCACCAGGATCTGCCCCACGCCGCGCAGCAGCTGCGAAGCGGTGAAGTCGTGGCCCACGCTCTGGGCGGTGAGGGTGGTGTCAACGAAACAGCTGGCCCAGTCCAGCACCAGCCCCAGCAGCACCAGCAAACGTCGATCCGCCTTGCCCAGCAGGCGCGGCAGGATCGGCATCATCAAAAAGGCCGGCACGCCGGTGAGCAGCATCACCGCGCCGGCCTGCTCGGCGTTGTAGCCGCTGAGGTTGCCGACGAATTGCGGCACCAGGTAGGCCGTGCCATAAAGCCCGGCGCCGACGCAGGTGCCGATCAGCAGCACACTGGCGAAGCGCGGGTTGGCCAGCAGCCCGAGGCGCAGGATCGGCTGGCGCGCGCTCACCTGGCCGGCGGCGAGCAAGGCAAATCCCAGCACGCAGGCCAGGCTCAGCCAGCAGATCAGGCTGGAGTCGAACCATTGCTCGCGCTGGCCTTCTTCCAGCACAACGGTCAAGGTCGACAGCCCCAGGTGCCAGGCCCAGGATGCCCAGCCAGTCGGCGTTGAACAGTGCCTGCAGGTTGGCGTTCTCCCGTGGCAGGCCGGTGTAGAGCAGCGTCACCAGCGCAGCGGTCACCGGCAGGTTGAGGAAAAAGCACCAGCGCCAGCTGAAGCTTCCGTGAGCCAGCCGCCGATCACCGGGCCCAGCAAGGGGCCGAGGATCACCGTCATGCCGAACAGGGTGATGCCGACCGGCAACTGATGCGGCGGCAGGCGCGTGCGCACGATGGTCTGCGCGGTGGGGATCATCGCCCCACCGGTAAAGCCCTGGCCGATGCGGCAGAGGATCATCGCCGTAAGGCTCGACGACAGGCCGCAGCCCACGGAAAACAGGCTGAACAGCAGGGTCATCACGATCAGGAAGCGCCGCAGCCCCATCACCCGCGTGCACCAGGCCGCCAGCGGAATCATCACGATCTCCGACATCAGGTAGCCGGTGGCGATTCCAGGTGCCCTCGGTGCCGGTGGCGCCGATCTGGCCCTGGATCTGCGGCAGCGCCGAGTTAGTGATGGAGATGTCCAGGGTCGCCAGCAGCGCGCCCAGGGCGCCGGCGATCACGGCGATCCAGTCGGTGACGCTGGCGTTGGGCGCAGAGGACTCAGCCATGGTGCTGGCCGGCAGTGGTGTTGCCACGGGTGTCGCCACGGGTGTCGACCTCGACGGTGGCCGACAGGCCCGGCAGCAGCACACCCTGCAAGTCGCCCGGGACCTCCAGGCGGATGCGCACCGGCACGCGCTGCACGATCTTGGTGAAGTTGCCGGTGGCGTTGGCCGGGGGCAGCAGCGCGAACTGCGCGCCGGTGCCGGGGGCGAAGCTGTCGATCCAGCCAGTCAGCTCGCGGCCAGGCAGGGCATCGACCTTCACGCTCACCTGCTGGCCGGCGCGCATGGCGCCGATCTGGGTTTCCTTGAAGTTGGCGGTCAGGTACAGGCCCTGCACCGGCACTACCGTCAGCAACCGCGTGCCGGGCTGCACGAACTGGCCCAGGCGCACGCCACGGTCGCCCACGCGGCCGTCGAGCGGTGCGCGGATGTCGGCATCGTCGTAGTCGCAGCGCGGCCTGGGCATTGCCGGCCTGCGCCACACCCAGTTGAGCCTGAGCCTGTTGCACCTGCGCCTGCTGTGTGGCCAGCCGTGCCTGGGCCGAGCGCAGCGCTGCCTGGCGCGCGGCCAGCGTGCTGCGGGCCTGGGCCTGCTGGTTGGCAAGCTCGGCCAGGCGCTCCTGGGTTTCGGCGCCCGAGCGCGCCAGCGGTGCATAGCGTTGGAACTCGGCCTGGGCATGGGCGAGATCCGTTCGCGCCCCTGAGCCTGAGCGCTGGCCTCGGCAATGCTTGCCTGCTGTTGGGCCAGCTCGGCACGGGCGCGGGCCAGGTCCGCCTCTCGGGCGGCGATGGTGGCATGGGTTTCATCGGCGGCAGCGCGGTATTTGCGCGCGTCCAGGCGCACCAGCAGGTCGCCCTGGTGTACTTGCTGGTTATCGCTCACCAGCACCTGTGCCACGTAGCCACCGATCTTCGGCGCCACAGCGAGGCTGTCGGCTTGCAGGTAGGCATCGTCGGTGCTTTGCAGGTATTGGCCGCGCAGCCACCACCAGCCGCCCCAGGCTGCCCCGGCCACGGCGGCGGCTACAGCGAGCCCGAGCAGGGCACGCCGCGCTTTGCCGCGTTGGCGGTCGGTGCCCGGTTGAGGATCGGGGGACGTATCGGCCATGAGGTGGCTCCAGAATTATTCCAGTCGGAATAAAATCTTCTTCGAGACATATTTTGTCAACAGTTATAGGCTGGTCGGATCCAGTTCAGGTGCAAAGGCCATGGCACGACACAAACCCACCGCCGAGGGTGGCTACCCACGCGGTGAAGAAACCCGCGCGCGGTTGATCGACGCGGCCGTGCGCGTGTTCGGCGAAAAAGGCTACGACGCCGCTTCCACCCGAGAAATCGCAAGCGTTGCAGGCTTGAATGCCCCGGCCTTGCAGTACTACTTCGACAACAAGGAAGGGGTGTACCTGGCCTGCGTCGAGCACATGATCGAGCGGCTCTGGGAGCAGGTGGGGCCGGCGGTGGCCGAGGCCGAGGCGGTGTTCGATGGCACCCTTGCCAGTGATGCCGAGCGTATCGAGGCGCTGCTCGAGATCTTCTCGGGCATGCTCGGGCTGATCCAGGACGGCCCCGAATCACTGCGTTGGCGCGAATTCATGTCACGCCAACAAGCCGGGCAATGCCCGCCGAGCGCTCATGCGTTGATGAAAGAGGGCTTCAAGGTGCGCATCGGCCGGGTGATACGCGGCCTGGTCGCGAACCTCACCGGTTACCCGCCAGACGACGAGCGCACGGTTCTGCATGGCTTTGCCCTGTTCGCGCAGGTGGTGGCCTTTCGTGTGCAGCGCCACAGCCTGCTCGATTCGCTGGGCTGGGACGGTGTAGACGCCGAACGCCTGGCGCGAGTGCGCGCGGTGCTGCTGGCGCATGTACGTGCGGCATTGGAAGGCCTGGTGCGCGCCCGCGATGCCGGGGTTTGATGGGCGGCGCTTGCCGCTGGCATGATGGGGCACTTTTTCCACGGAGCACTTTGGATGCGGGTTTTACTTCGATCGAGCCTCGGCCTGCTGCTGTGCTGGCAGGCTGCTGGCGCAGCCCACGCCGATGAAGCCGGCACGCTGATCGACGGCCTCAACGCCTACCGCAGCCAGTATCAGCGATGCGGCGAGCAAGTCTTCCGGCGATTGCCGCCACTGGCCGCTGACCCACGGTTGGCGCTGCCGGTGGACGCCCGGGCGATCTGCAGCAAGCACTGGCGGGCAAGGGCTACCGATGGTCAATGTCCAGGCGATCACCCTCTCCGGGCCGCGTGATGCCAAAGCGGCACTGCAAGCGGTGCAGGGCAGCTACTGCAAGGTGGTGCTCGACCCGCAATTCGTCGATATCGGCGTGACCCAGGCCGGGCGCGACTGGCGCATCGTGCTGGCCCGGCCGCTGCTGAGCGCACGGCTGGGGCCGTGGCAGAACGAGGGCCAGGCATTGCTCGCCGCGATCAACAGCGCCCGTGCCCAACCCCGCCAGTGCGGCGGCCAGCCCTACGCCGCTGCCCAGCCCCTGGCCTGGAGCGAGGTGCTCGGCACCGTGGCCGAAGCGCACAGCCGCGACATGGCCAACAACAACTACTTCGACCACCAGGACAAAAGCGGTGGCACGCCAGGCGACCGCGCAGAAATCGGCGGCTATACCGGCCAGCGCGTGGGCGAGAACATCGCCGCCGGCCAGGACAGCACAAGCAAGGTGCTGGCCGGCTGGCTCGCCAGCCCTGGCCACTGCGCCAACCTTATGAATCCGCAATACCGCGAGCTGGGCGCAGGCTACGCCAGTGATCCGAAAAGCGATGCGGGCATCTACTGGACGGCGATGTTCGGCGGCTGAGGCCCCAGGGCCGGTGTCGCACAAGGAAGGCTTGCGATGGAACGAATACCACCGGACTGGGTGATCCGCGCCGAGGCACCCAGTGGCATAGAGCGCATCGAGGCGTGGTTTGGCGGCCATGGCTACGACCCGCATCGGCACGACACCTATTCGGTCGGCAGGACGCTGACCGGTGTGCAGAGCTTCACTGACCGCGGTGCCCTGCGCCACGGCCTGCCGGGCAATACGCTGGTGCTGCATCCGGACGAACTGCACGACGGCATGGCCGGCACCGCCGCTGGTTTCGGCTACCGCATGGCCTACATCGACCCTGCCTTGATCCAGCAGGTGCTGGGCGGCGAGCCGCTGCCCTACATTGCCGGGGGGCTGTCGAGCGACCCGCGCCTGTACCGCGCCAGCGAGGTGTTCGTGCAGGCGCTGGACCACCCTTTGGAACCTTTGCAGGAGCAGGACGCGCTGTTCGACCTGGCCACGGCGCTGCGAAGTGTCGCCGGGCGGCCAAGAGGGCGGCAACGCATGGACTACCGAGCGGCCGAGCGTGCGCGGGCTTTCATTCTTGAGCACGTAGGGGAGGGCATTAGCCTGGAGATGCTCGAACAGGCCAGTGGCCGCGAGCGCTGGAGCCTGTCGCGGGATTTTCGTGCGCTGTACGGCACCAGCCCCTATCGCTTCGTCACCTTGCGCCGGCTCGACCGTGCCCGAGGCCTGATGCTGGCGGGGTTTGCACTGGTCGACGCAGCGCTGGCGGCAGGCTTTCACGACCAGAGCCACATGACCCGCCACTTCAGCCAGTGTTTCGGCGTGGCTCCGGCGCGCTGGCTGGAGCGCATTCGCCAGCGCTGAGTTGCAGGATCGTACAAGCCGGCGGGCCCGGCGCCTGGTTACTCTCGAAGCTCATTTGACCTTCAAGGATCTTCCCATGTCGCAATCCTCTGCACCCATTTCGCAAGCGCCGGTGAACCTGCTGCACAAGGCCACCCTCATCGATCAGCCATGGAGCCCGAGGGTGGTCGCGCAGATGAACCAGTACCAGTTCAAGGTGGTGCGGATCGAAGGCGAATTCATCTGGCACGAACACCCGGAGACCGACGAGGCGTTTCTGGTGCTGGAGGGCATCCTGCGCATCGACCTGCCCGAAGGCTGCGTATTGCTCGGCCCGGGCGAGTTGTACGTAGTGCCGCGCGGGGTTCGCCACCGCACGGCTGCCGAGGGCCAGGCAAAGCTGATGATGATCGAGCCACAGGGCATCCTCAACACCGGCCACGAAGGCGGTGAGCGCACCGCGCCCAACGATGTGTGGATCTGATCCAGGCTTGAAGGCATGGGCTGGCCGGCCCAGCGCTCAGCCCCAGAAGTTGTTGCCGATCCGCTGCACCGCCGCGTGGGCGGCGCGCAGGTCGAACAGCTCCGGGTCGAAGCCGCCGCCTACCCATTCCCGCGCAAAGTTACCGTCGTCGGTCCCAGGCTGGTTCGAACACTCCAGGAAAGTGCGCGTAGCCCCCCACACCGCCGACGTTCTCCGGCGGGCAGGCACGCGCGCCATCGATCACCTCGCACCAGCTGCTGCTGACCTCGATAGCCTCGATACGCTCCACGGCGATCACGTGTTGCCAGCTGTCGCCGAAATCGTAGAGGTAACGCAGGCGCTGGTCGGGGCTGCTCAGCACCCGGCGCAGCTTGACCTTGCGGTCATCGCGGCTGCCCTCGGGCATCGAGGCGAATTCGGATTCGGGGCGGGTGTAGAGCACGTTGTCCTGTTCGAACTCATGCAAATGCTCGCTGCACCAGCCGAAAGCGGCCTGGATGAAGTGGTGCAACTTGCGCAGTGAACAGTCCCCTGTCACGCGCAGACGGCGCCAGATCGGTGGGTTGATCTGCAGGGGTTCGAGCTGGATATGCAGGGTATACAGCAGCGGCGGCTGGGCCATCGGGTGCTCGCAGTGTGAATGGAAAGGCGCGTAGCTTAGCGGCATTTGCCGAGCAGATCAGCCCTCGTTGCTCCCGGCTTGCTATGCTGCGGGCGCCTTCACCCACACAGAGTGACACTGCCATGCTGGAGCTGCGACCCAACTGTGAATGCTGCGACCGCGACCTGCCCAACGGTGACCCGGCTGCGCGTATCTGCACCTTCGAATGCACCTTTTGCGCCGACTGCGCCCAGGGCCCGCTGGGCGGCGCCTGCCCCAATTGTGGAGGCGACCTGGTGCTGCGGCCGACGCGCCCTGCGGCCAAGCTCGAGCGCTTTCCGGCGGGCACCGAGCGTACGCTCAAGCAGCACGGCGCTTGCAACCCGGTGCCGGCCGTCTAACTCGAGACTGCAGCCGCCCACAGCATTGCCGCCAAACCCTTCATCCACGCCTCGCGCTCCTGGTCGGCCATCGGTGCGCTGGAGGCCCGCTTGCCTACCGCACTCATGGTGGTCGCTATCAACCCCGCCCGCGCGCTGCGCTCACAGGCGTCGGCGGCAGGTGCCACTTCAGCGATGAAGGCGGCCAGCGCCTGCTCCGCGCCGTCGCGGGCGGCCTTGGCTTCGGGTGCATGGCGGTAGAGGGGCGCGGCATCGTCCAGTGCGCCACGCATCTGCGCCTCTTCACATTCGGACTGCACGAAGGCTCGCACCATCGCCTCGACCCGTTGCCTGGGTGCCATGCGCCTGTCTTCGAGGATTGCGCAGAGCATGTCGCAGGTCTGGCGCCACTCATCGCTTTGCAGCCTGAACAGGATCGCCGCCTTGTTGGGGAAATACTGATACACCGACCCGACGCTAACGCCCGCCCTCTCAGCCACCCGCGCCACGGTGAAACGGGTGGCGCCTTCGCTGGCCAGAACCTGAATAGCGGCCTGCAGAACAGCCTTGACCAGCTCGGCCGAGCGGGCTTGCTGAGGCTGTTTGCGCGAGGCGATAGGCGGGGCAGGGAGGTCTGGCATGGCGGCGGCACCGGGGGCTGGGGAATGCGAATAGAAAATGCGATGGATTGTTCATATTCTTGAACGCGATGAAACGTTCGCATTCTAGGCAGCGCTTCGCATCCCGATCAATCGCCACGAGGCCGTGCCCATGAACACCCTGACTGCTCTGAACCCGCTGTTGACCCGCCTGTTCGCTGAGAGCGAACACTGGATGCGCAGCAATGCCGCCTGGCTCGACCTGCCCCCGGACGAGCTCAACCGCCGCATGCAGAGCAAGACCGACTACCTGAGTTTCTACCATCAGCTCAAGGACGCCGCGCTGGCCGTCTCTCCGGAAACCGGGCGCCTGCTTTACCTGCTGGCCCGTGGTGCCCAGGCTCACTGCATCGTCGAATTCGGCACCTCCTTCGGCATCTCGGCCCTGCACCTGGCCGCCGCGCTGCGAGACAACGGCGGCGGCCGGTTGATCACCTGCGAGTTCGAACCCTCCAAAGTGCAACGCGCCCGCCAGCACCTGGACGAGGCCGGGCTTGCGGACCTGGTGGACATCCGAGAAGGCGATGCTCTGTTGACCTTGCAAGCCGACCAGCCGGCCAGCGTCGACCTGCTGCTGCTCGACGGCGCCAAGGGCCTGTACCTGGAAGTGTTTGGCACCCTGGAGGACCGCCTGCGCCCTGGGGCTTTCATCGTCGCCGACAACGCCGAATACAGCCCCGATTACCTGGCGTATGTAAGGGACCCGGCCAATGGCTACGTGTCGGTGCCGTTTGCCGAAGATGTCGAATTGTCGGTGCGGGTGTTCTGATTCCATCGAAGTGCAAGCGTGTGCGCGGGGCTTGCACTGCCTGGTCGCGCGGCGAGCCGCCCTCCCACCGTGGGAGGCCGGCGCGCATATCACCCGTGGGAGGCCGGCTCGCCGGGCGACGTGTAATGGACGCCGTGTAACGGACGCCGTGTAACGGGCGACGCTCTACCCCTACCGCCGCGTCGACGCCTTCGGAATCGTCTTGAGCAGATCCTCCGGCGAAATGAACCCCACCACCTGCTTGACCGCATCGCTGCCCGGCGTCGGCAGGCCGAGGATGTGCGGTTTCATCTTGCCCATCACGTGCATCTCGCAGGGTTTGCAGTCGAACTTGAGCGTCAGCACCTCATCGCCATGCACCAGCTGCATCGGCGCCACCTTGGTGCGCACACCGGTCACGCCCTTGGCCTGCTTGGGGCAGAGGTTGAAGGAGAAGCGCAGGCAGTGTTTGGTGATCATCACCGGCACTTCGCCGGTTTCCTCGTGGGCTTCGAAAGCGGCGTCGATCAGCTTTACACCGTGGCGATGATAGAAGCTGCGCGCCTTGTCGTTGTAGACGTTGGCCAGGAACGACAGATGCGCCTCGGGGTAAACCGGCGGCGGGCTGGTTTCAGCCTTGCGCGCGCCACGCGGGTGGGCGTTCACGCGGGCTTCGGTGAGGGCGTCGATCGCTTCGCGGCGCAGGGCCTTGAGCTGCGAATTGGGCACGAACCAGGCCTGTTCGGCGGCCAGCTCCACGCAGGTTGCGCTGGTACTCGGTGGTGCCCAGTTGGCCGAGCACATCGCGCAACTGCTCCATGGCCTGCTCGGGTTTGTTGGCAAGGCCCAGCGGGCCTTCCAGCGCTACGGTGACGCTCACGCCTTCTTCGCTGGTGGCGGTGAGGGTCAGGCCGCTTTCCAGCAGCACCGCATGCCAGGCCAGGCCGATGCGGCGCTCGGCGCTGGTTTTCTGCAAGGCCTGTTGCCAGTTGTGATCGAGGTTGCGGCTCAGTGGGTGCTGCGGGCGCAGGCGGTGCAGGCCGGCCGGCATCTCGTTGGGCTCGACGCGATAGCGGTAGCGCTTCTCGCCATCCTGCTCGAACTCGCCGCGCGGCTCGGCGATGTTGGCGCGAAAACCCAGCACTTCACGCTTGACCAGCACATTCAGGCCATCCCCGTTGGACAACGGCTCGTGGGTGACCACCAGCAGGTCGTGCTTGTTGACCTTTTCCACCACGCCTACCGGCAGGCCGGTGAAGGTGGGCGAATCGAACGCGCCGATGTCGATCTTGCGCTCGCTGACGAAGTAGTCGGTGCTGCCGCGGTGGAAGGTCTTGTCCGGGTCCGGCACGAAGAAGTGCGCAGTACGGCCACTGGAGGCGCGGGCGAGCTCCGGGCGGCCTTCGAGGATCGCGTCCAGCTGCTGGCGGTAGTAGGCCGTGATGTTCTTCACGTAGCCCGTGTCCTTGTAGCGGCCCTCGATCTTGAACGAGCGCACGCCGGCATCGACCAGGTCGCTCAGGTTGGCGCTCTGGTTGTTGTCCTTCATCGACAGCAGGTGCTTTTCATAGGCCACGACCCGGCCCTGGTCATCCTTGAGGGTGTAGGGCAGGCGGCAGGCCTGTGAGCAGTCGCCACGGTTGGCGCTGCGGCCGGTTTGCGCGTGGGAGATGTTGCACTGGCCGGAGAACGCCACGCACAGCGCGCCATGGATGAAGAACTCGATGGCAGCGTCGGTTTCATCGGCGATGGCACGGATTTCCTGCAGGTTCAGCTCGCGGGCGAGCACCAGTTGCGAGAAACCGGCCTGGTCGAGGAATTTGGCCCGGCTCAGCGTGCGGATGTCGGTCTGGGTACTGGCGTGCAGCTCGATCGGCGGGATGTCCAGCTCCATGACGCCCAGGTCCTGGATGATCAGCGCGTCAACGCCTGCATCGTACAACTGGTGGATGAGGGCGCGGGCTGGTTCCAGCTCGTTGTCGTGCAGGATGGTGTTGATGGTGGTGAACACCCGCGCGTGGTAGCGGCGGGCGAACTCGACCAGGCCTGCGATATCGCTCACCTCGTTGCAGGCATTGTGGCGCGCGCCGAAGCTGGGGCCGCCGATGTACACGGCGTCGGCGCCATGCAGGATCGCTTCGCGGGCGATGGCCACGTCGCGGGCAGGGCTGAGCAGTTCGAGGTGGTGCTTGGGCAAGGGCATGGGCGTTTTATGTTCTGGCTGAGTCACGGTTGGCGCGCATTCTAGCGGCGAATCGCGCACAGAGCACGGCCGGGCTGATCAGGGACAGGTTTGATCGTCTGTTTTGCAATAAGCTTGCGCATTCACCCACTCCCGCCCAGAGCCTTCGACATGCGTTGCCTGATCCCCGCACTGCTGCTGTGCCTAGCGACCACCGCCCAGGCCGACCCCTTGCTGGCCAAGGCAGCCGAGCTTGAAACCCGCCTGCACGCCCGCATCGGCCTTGCCATCGACGACACCGGCAGCCAGCGCCAGTGGCGTTATCACGCCGATGAGCGCTTCGCCCTGGTCAGCACCTTCAAGCTGTTCGCCTGCGCCACGCTGCTGGCCCAGGCCGGTGAGGGCCGTGTCGATCCCGAGCGGCAAGTCACGGTGCGCGCGCAGGACCTGCTGGCCTATGCGCCGGAGATGGCGAGCAAGGTCAACCAGCCCATCAGCCTGAACGCACTCTGCGCCGCCACCCTGCGTAGCAGCGACAACACCGCCGCCAACCTGCTGCTGGCGCAGCTCGGTGGCCCGCCGGCAGTCACGGCCATGCTCCGCGCCCTGGGCGATTCGGTCACGCGCCTGGATCGCATCGAGCCGGACCTCAACAGCGCCACCCCCGGCGACCTTCGTCGATACCACCACCCCCGCCGCAAGCCTTGCCAGCCTGCGGGCAGTCACCCTGGGCAACGGCTTGCCGCCTGCTGCTCGCGACCAACTGATCGCCTGGCTGCGCGACAGCCGTGTGGCCGGCTCACTGCTGCGCGCCGGGTTGCCCAAGGACTGGGTCGTGGCCGACCGCACCGGGGCAGGGGGCCACGGTGCGCGCGGGATTCTGGCGGTAGCGTGGCCGCCGGGGCAGGCGCCCTGGGTGGTGTCGATCTACATTGCCGATACCGAGGCGACGCTGGCGGCGCGGGATGCGGCGATTGCGGAGTTGGGGAGGGTGATAGCGGAGCTCGTTGCCAAACCGCAGGCCGCCAGCAAGCCGGCTTCATAGGCGCTATTGTCGACAATCTGTTGACGGGTTCGGCGCTTGAAGCTAGCTTTGCTGGCATAAACTCGAAAGATTGTCGACACATGAGCGATCTGGCCCTAAGCCCTACCACCGACAGCGAAACTCTCGCCGAGCAACTGTTCCGCCGCCTGCAAGCCGCCATCGTGCGCGGCGATATCGCCCCCGGCAGCAAGATTTCCGAACCCGAGCTGGCGCGCGCCTGGAGCGTAAGCCGTGGCCCGCTGCGCGAGGCCATCCACCGCCTGGAAGGCCAGCGCCTGGTGCTGCGGGTGCCGCATGTGGGCGCGCGGGTAGTGTCGCTGAGCCATACCGAGCTGATCGAGCTGTACCAGATTCGCGAATCCCTTGAAGGCATGGCCTGCCGGCTGGCTGCCGAGCGCATGAGCACGACGCAGATCGACGAGCTGCGCCAGTTGCTCGATACCCACGAGCGCGACGCTGCCTTCCAGGCGGGCATCGGTTATTACCAGCAGGAAGGCGACCACGACTTTCATTACCGGATCATCCAGGGCAGCGGTAACCAGACGCTGGTGCACCTGCTGTGCGATGAGCTCTACCAGCGTGTGCGTATGTACCGCATCCAGTTTTCCGCCACCCCGAACCGGCCTCGCCAGGCCTTCGCCGAGCACCACCGCATCCTCGACGCGCTCGCCGAACGCGATGGCGAGCTGGCCGAGTTGCTGATGCGCCGGCACATCGCCGCCTCGCGGCGCAACATCGAACGCCAGTTGCCCGGTGCCCACCCCGAACCAGGAGACTTTCAATGAGCCAGGCCCAGCGCCCCGGCGAGCGCTTTCGCGCCGCCGTCGCCACCGAACACCCGCTGCAGATCGTCGGCACCATCAACGCCAACCATGCGCTGCTGGCACAACGTGCCGGGTTCAAGGCCATCTACCTCTCCGGCGGCGGCGTCGCCGCCGGCTCGCTGGGCCTGCCGGACCTGGGCATCAGCAACCTCGACGATGTGCTCACCGACGTGCGCCGCATCACCGATGTCTGCGACCTGCCATTGCTGGTGGATGTCGATACCGGCTTCGGCGCCTCGGCCTTCAACGTGGCGCGCACCGTGCGCGCGATGAGCAAGTTCGGCGCAGCGGCGATTCATATCGAGGATCAGGTTGGCGCCAAGCGCTGCGGGCACCGGCCCGGCAAGGAGATCGTCACCCAGCAGGAGATGGTCGACCGTATCAAGGCTGCCGCCGATGCGCGCCTGGACGATAGCTTCGTGATCATGGCGCGCACCGACGCGCTGGCGGTGGAGGGCCTCGAATCGGCACTGGACCGCGCAGCTGCCTGCATCGAAGCCGGCGCCGACATGATTTTCCCGAAGCCATCACTGAGCTTGGCATGTACCGCCAGTTCGCCGAGCGGGCAGGGGTGCCGATCCTGGCCAACATCACCGAATTCGGCGCCACGCCCCTGTTCACCACTGATGAGCTGGCCAAAGCCCAGGTGGCCATGGTGCTGTATCCGCTCTCGGCGTTTCGGGCGATGAACAAGGCTGCAGAGAACGTCTACACCGCCATCCGCCGCGACGGCACGCAGCAGCAGGTGGTCGACACGATGCAAACCCGCATGGAGCTTTACGAGGCCATCGGTTACCACGTCTTCGAGCAGAAGCTGGACGCGCTGTTCGCGCGTGACAAAGGCTGAAGGCGGTTCCCCTTACAAATCCAAGAACGGGAGAAGTCTCATGGCAGATGCCAAAACATTGAGCGGCGCGGGCCTGCGTGGCCAGGTCGCCGGGCAGACGGCGCTTTCCACCGTGGGCCTGGCCGGCGCCGGGCTGACCTACCGCGGCTACGATGTGCGCGCACTCGCTGCTGAAGCGGTGTTCGAAGAAGTCGCGTACCTACTGCTGTACGGCGAATTGCCCAGCGCCGCGCAGCTGGCCGAATACCGAAGCAAGCTCAAAACGCTGCGCAGCCTCCCGCAGCCACTGAAGGAGGTGCTCGAACGCATCCCGGCCAATGCCCACCCGATGGACGTGATGCGCACCGGCGCCTCGTTTCTCGGTGTGCTGGAGCCCGAAGGCAGCTTCGACCGCCAGCAGGATGTCACCGACCGGCTGCTGGCGCTGTTCCCGGCATCCTCTGTTACTGGTACCGCTTCGCCCACCACGGCGTGCGCATCGAGACCAAGAGCGACGAGCCAGGCGTGGCCGGGCACTTCCTGCATCTGCTGCACGGCAAGGCGCCGAGCGAGCTGCACCGCAAGGTGATGGACGTGTCGCTGATCCTTTACGCCGAGCACGAGTTCAACGCCTCGACCTTCACCGCCCGGGTATGTGCCTCGACCTTGTCTGATTTGTATTCCTGCATCACCGGTGCCATCGGCTCGCTGCGTGGGCCGCTGCACGGTGGCGCCAACGAGGCGGCGATGGCGATGATCGAGCGTTTCGCCACGGCCGAAGAGGCCACCCGCGGCACGCTGGGGATGCTCGAGCGCAAGGAGAAGATCATGGGCTTCGGCCACGCCATCTACCGCGATTCGGACCCGCGCAACGAAGTGATCAAGGGCTGGGCGAAAACGCTCTCGGACGATGTGGGCGACACCCGGCTCTACGCAGTGTCGCAAGCCATCGACGCGGTGATGTGGGAGCAGAAGAAGCTGTTCCCCAACGCGGACTTTTACCACGCCTCGGCTTACCACTTCATGGGCATCCCGACCGAGCTGTTCACGCCGATCTTTGTGTGCTCACGGCTCACCGGCTGGGCGGCGCACGTGTTCGAGCAGCGGGCGAACAACCGGATCATCCGGCCCAGCGCCGAGTACGTAGGGGTGGCCGAACGGGCGTTTGTGCCGATCGAGCAGCGTTGACTGTTGCGTCGCCCGTTGCACGTTGCACGTCGCCCGGCAAGCCGGCCTCCCACCGGGTTCGACTCAGGTCACCTCCGTGGGAGGCCGGCTTGCCGGGCGACGTGCGACGCTAAAACGAACACCATGAGCCTCAGCCGATGAACACCGACCACCGCAAACCCCTGCCAGGCACCCACCTGGACTACTTCGATGCCCGCAGCGCGGTCGAGGCCATCGCGCCCGGCGCGTGGGCCGGCCTGCCCTATACCTCGCGCGTGCTGGCCGAAAACCTCACCCGCCGCTGCGAGCCCGAACACCTCGACGCCTCGCTGTCGCAACTGATCGAGCGCAAGCGCGACCTCGATTTCCCGTGGTACCCGGCGCGGGTGGTGTGCCACGACATCCTCGGCCAGACCGCCCTGGTCGACCTCGCCGGCCTGCGCGACGCCATCGCCGAGCGTGGCGGCGACCCGACCAAGGTCAACCCGGTGGTGCCGGTGCAACTGATCGTCGACCATTCGCTGGCGGTGGAGTGCGGCGGCTACGACCCGGATGCCTTCGCCAAGAACCGCGCCATCGAAGATCGCCGCAATGAAGACCGTTTCCACTTCATCGACTGGACCAAGCTTGCCTTCGAGAACGTCGAAGTGATCCCGCCGGGCAACGGCATCATGCACCAGATCAACCTGGAGAAAATGTCGCCGGTGGTGCAGGTGCAGCAGGGAGTGGCGTTCCCCGACACGCTGGTAGGCACCGACAGCCATACCCCCCACGTCGACGCCCTGGGCGTGATCGCCATCGGCGTCGGCGGCCTGGAAGCGGAGAACGTAATGCTTGGCCGCGCGTCGTGGATGCGCCTGCCGGACATCGTCGGTGTTGCCTTGAGCGGCCGCCGCCAGCCGGGCATTACCGCCACCGATATCGTGCTCGCCCTCACCGAATTCCTGCGCCAGCAGAAGGTGGTGGGCGCGTACCTGGAGTTCTACGGCGAAGGCGCGCGCAGCCTCACCCTGGGCGACCGCGCGACCATTTCCAACATGGCCCCCGAATACGGCGCCACCGCCGCCATGTTCGCCATCGACGAGCAGACCCTGGCCTATCTGCGCCTCACCGGCCGCGAGGAACAGCAGGTGCAATTGGTGGAAACCTACGCGCGCCAGGCGGGCCTGTGGGCCGACGGCCTCGCCCAGGTGCAGTACGAGCGGGTGCTGGCCTTCGACCTGTCGAGTGTGGAACGCAACATGGCCGGGCCCTCCAACCCCCATGCCCGGCTCGCCACCCGCGAGCTGGCCGCCCGTGGCATCGCTGCGCCCTGGGAACAGGTGCCGGGGCAATTGCCCGACGGTGCCGTGATCATCGCCGCCATCACCAGCTGCACCAACACCAGCAACCCGCGCAACGTCATTGCCGCCGGCCTGCTGGCACGCAATGCCAACCGCCTAGGGCTGGCGCGCAAACCCTGGGTCAAGAGCTCACTGGCACCGGGGTCCAAAACCGTGGCGCTTTATCTGGACGAAGCCGGCCTGACGGCGGAACTGGAACAGCTCGGCTTCGGCGTAGTGGCCTTTGCCTGCACCACCTGCAACGGCATGTCGGGGGCGCTGGAGCCTGCCATCGAGCGCGAGATCATCGAGCGCGACCTCTACGCCACGGCGGTGCTCTCCGGCAACCGCAACTTCGACGGGCGCATTCATCCGTATGCGCGCCAGGCGTTTCTGGCTTCCCCACCGTTGGTGGTGGCCTACGCCATCGCTGGCACCATCCGTTTCGACATCGAGAACGATGTGCTGGGCGTGGTCGATGGCCGCGAGATTCGCCTGCGCGACCTGTGGCCCAGCGACGAGGAAATCGACGCAGTGGTGCAGGCGGCAGTGCGCCCGAACAGTTTCGGCAGGTCTACATTCCGATGTTCGCGGTGGACGAGCACCGCGGCCCAGCGGTGGCGCCCCTGTACCAATGGCGCCCGCAGAGCACCTACATCCGCCGCCCGCCCTATTGGGAAGGGGCGTTGGCCGGCGAGCGCACACTGACCGGCATGCGCCCGCTGGCAGTGTTGCCCGACAACATCACCACCGATCACCTGTCGCCGTCCAACGCCATTCTGGCCAGCAGCGCTGCGGGCGAATACCTGACGAAAATGGGCCTGCCCGAGGAAGACTTCAACTCCTACGCCACCCACCGCGGCGACCACCTCACCGCCCAGCGCGCCACCTTCGCCAACCCCAAGCTGGTCAACGAAATGGCGGTGGTCGATGGCAAGGTCAAGCAGGGTTCGCTGGCGCGGGTCGAGCCTGAGGGCCAGGTGATGCGCATGTGGGAAGCGATCGAAACCTACATGCAGCGCCAGCAGCCACTGATCATCATCGCCGGCGCCGACTACGGCCAAGGCTCGTCTCGCGACTGGGCGGCCAAGGGCGTACGGCTGGCCGGCGTGCAGGCCATCGCCGCCGAGGGCTTCGAACGCATCCACCGCACCAACCTGATCGGCATGGGCGTGCTGCCGCTGGAGTTCCAGCCAGGCACCGACCGCCATACGCTGGGCATCGATGGCACCGAGCTGTACGACGTGATCGGCCAGCGCACGCCGCGCGCCACGCTGACGCTAGTGATCCACCGGCGCAGCGGCGAGCGGCTCGACGTGCCGGTCACCTGCCGGCTCGACACCGCCGAGGAGGTGTCGATCTACGAAGCGGGCGGGGTCCTGCAGCGCTTCGCCCAGGACTTTCTCGAAGCCACCCCGGCCTGAGCCACAGGACTATCGCCATGGCATTCGCAGCACAGATCAGGATCCCCGCCACCTACATGCGTGGCGGTACCAGCAAGGGCGTGTTCTTCGTCAACGAGCAACTGCCGGCAGCCGCGCAAGTGCCGGGCCCGGCCCGGGACGCGCTACTGCTTCGGGTGATCGGCAGCCCCGACCCCTACGGCAAGCACACCGACGGCATGGGCGGGGCTACCTCCAGCACCAGCAAGGTGGTGATCATCAGCCCCAGCCGACGCGAAGGGCACGACGTCGACTACCTGTTCGGCCAGGTCTCCATCGACAGCGCTTTCGTCGACTGGTCGGGCAACTGCGGCAACCTGTCCGCTGCGGTCGGGCCGTTCGCCATCGCGCAGGGGCTGCTGAACAACGTGCCCGCTGACGGTTCGGCCACGGTGCGCATCTGGCAAGCCAATATCGGCAAGACCATCCTCGCGCAGGTGCCGATGCACGCCGGGCAGGTTCAGGAAACCGGGGATTTCGAGCTCGACGGCGTAACCTTCCCCGCAGCCGAGGTGCCGCTTACCTTCGTCGACCCGGCCGCCGAAGAGGAGGGCGGTGCGGGCGCGATGTTCCCCACCGGCCAGCTCATCGACGACCTCGACGTGCCGGGCCTGGGCACGCTGCGCGCCACGCTGATCAACGCGGGTATCCCGACCATCTTCGTCCAGGCCCAGGCATTGGGTTACCAGGGCACCGAGTTGCAAGGGGCGATCAACGACAACCCTGACGCGCTGGCGATGTTCGAGCGCATCCGCGCCCACGGTGCGCTGCGCATGGGCCTGATCGAGCGCCTGGAAGACGCCGCCAGGCGCCAGCACACGCCCAAGGTGGCGTTCGTCGCGCCGCCTGCGGCCTACACCGCCAGCAGCGGCAAAGCCGTGCAGGTTGAGTCGATCGACCTGCTGGTGCGGGCGATGTCCATGGGCAAGCTGCACCACGCGATGATGGGCACCGCAGCGGTCGCCATCGGCACGGCGGCGGCGATCCCCGGCACATTGGTGAACCTGGCGGCCGGCGGCGGCGAGCGTTCCAGCGTGTGTTTCGGCCACCCTTCGGGCACCTTGCGCGTGGGCGCGCGGGCGCGTTGCGAAGGGGGCAATGGCAGGTGCTGGAAGCCAGCATGAGCCGCAGCGCACGGGTGCTGATGGAGGGTTGGGTCAGGGTGCCACCAGTATTCGACTAAGGTCGTCTGTCGCTTCGCCGTACTGCGCCTAAAGTGGAGCAAGGTCCAATCAAACCGTGCTGCGGAGACAAAAACAATGAACGACAGCATCTACCTGGCCATCCAGGATAACCCTCGCTTCAAGGAACTGGTGGCCAAGCGCGAGCGCTTTGCCTGGGTTCTGTCGCTGGTCATGCTCGGGCTGTATTCAGCCTTCATCCTGTTGATCGCCTATGGGCCGCAAGTGCTGGGCGCCAAGCTCAGCCCTGGCTCGTCGATCACCTGGGGGATTCCGTTGGGCGTGGGGCTGATCATCTCGGCCTTCGTGCTCACCGCCATCTACGTGCGCCGCGCCAATGGCGAGTTCGACGCCCTGAACCAGGCCATCCTCAAGGAGGTGCAAGCATGATGCGCCGCCTTCTCGCCGCCACCGCGCTGGTGGCCGCTTCACCCCTGGCGATGGCCGCCGATGCGTTGACCGGCAACGTGCAGAAGCAGCCTCTGAACGTTGCGGCCATCGGGATGTTCGTGGCCTTCGTGCTGTTTACCCTGGGCATCACCTACTGGGCTTCCAAACGCAACCGCTCGGCCTCGGACTACTACGCCGCCGGTGGGCGCATCACGGGCTTTCAGAACGGCCTGGCGATCGCCGGCGACTACATGTCGGCGGCCTCGTTCCTGGGCATCTCCGCGCTGGTGTACGCCTCCGGCTATGACGGCCTGATCTACTCGATCGGCTTCCTGGTGGGCTGGCCGATCATCCTGTTCCTGATCGCCGAACGCCTGCGCAACCTGGGCAAATACACCTTCGCGGATGTGGCCTCCTATCGGCTCAAACAGAAGGAAATCCGCACGCTGTCGGCCTGCGGCTCGCTGGTGGTGGTGGCCTTCTACCTGATCGCGCAGATGGTCGGCGCCGGCAAGCTGATCCAGCTACTGTTCGGCCTGGACTACACCGTCGCGGTGGTACTGGTGGGCATCCTGATGTGCCTGTACGTGCTGTTCGGGGGCATGCTCGCCACCACCTGGGTGCAGATCATCAAGGCGGTGTTGCTGCTCTCGGGCGCCTCGTTCATGGCGCTGATGGTGATGAAATCGGTGAATTTCGATTTCAACCAGCTGTTCGCCGAAGCGATCAAGGTTCACCCCAAAGGTGAGGCGATCATGAGCCCGGGCGGGCTGGTGAAAGACCCGATCTCGGCCTTCTCCCTGGGCCTGGCGCTGATGTTCGGCACCGCTGGCCTGCCGCACATCCTGATGCGCTTCTTCACCGTGAGCGACGCCAAGGAAGCGCGCAAGAGCGTGCTCTACGCAACCGGCTTCATCGGCTACTTCGACATCCTGACCTTCATCATCGGCTTTGGCGCAATCCTGCTGGTCAGCACCAATCCGGCGTTCAAGGACGCAGCAGGCGCTCTGCTCGGTGGCAACAATATGGCGGCCATTCACCTGGCCAACGCGGTCGGCGGCAGCGTGTTCCTTGGCTTCATCTCGGCGGTGGCGTTCGCCACCATCCTGGCGGTGGTTGCAGGCCTGACCCTGGCCGGCGCCTCGGCGGTGTCCCATGACCTGTATGCCAGCGTGATCAAGAAGGGCAAGGCCAACGAGAAGGACGAGATCCGCGTTTCGAAGATGACCACTGTGGCTCTGGGCGTCGTTGCCATCGTGCTCGGCATCCTGTTCGAGAAACAGAACATCGCCTTCATGGTGGGCCTGGCGTTCTCCATCGCGGCCAGCTGCAACTTCCCGGTGCTGCTGCTCTCGATGTACTGGAAGCGCCTGACCACTCGCGGTGCGATGATCGGCGGCTGGCTGGGCCTGATCACGGCGGTGGTGCTGATGATCCTGGGCCCGACCATCTGGGTACAGATCATGGGCCACGAGAAGCCGATCTACCCGTACGAGTACCCTGCACTGTTCTCGATGCTGGCGGCGTTCGTGGGCATCTGGTTCTTCTCGATCACCGACAAATCTGCAGCGGCCGATGAAGAGCGTGCGCGCTTCGCGGCTCAGTTCGTGCGCTCGCAGACGGGCCTGGGTGCCAGCGGGGCGGTGTCGCACTGACAATCTCTGGGCAATAAAAACGCCGGGCAATTGCCCGGCGTTTTTCGTTGTTTCGGGCTTAGATCCTGCCCAGCAACAGCAACACCAGCAGTACGACGAGAATCACGCCGACGATACCGGACGGGCCATAACCCCAGCTGCGGGAGTGCGGGAACACCGGCAGGCCGCCGACCAGCATGAGAATCAAGATGATGACCAGGATTGTGACCATGGTTGCTTTCCTTGTAGGGCTGTATTTTTGGCACGTTATGCAACCGCGCCTATCAACTCCGACTCAAGGCGCGCTGAAAAAGTTTGAAAAACTTATTAGTGCGCATGCTGTTTTTTCAGCGCGCTGTTTATGCTTGGCGTTTTTTACAGAGAAGGCGTGCCCGGATGTTGAATTACTTGTGGTTTCTACTTGCGGCGGTATTCGAAATCGCCGGATGTTACGGCTTCTACATGTGGCTGCGGCTGGGCAAGAGTGCGCTGTGGGCGGCACTGGGCATGCTCAGCCTCGCCTGCTTTGCTTTGTTGCTGACGCGCGTAGAGGCGGCTTATGCGGGGCGTGCCTATGCGGCGTATGGCGGCATCTACATCGCCACGTCGATCGCCTGGCTGGCGCTGATCGAGCGGGCCAGGCCGTTGGCGACCGACTGGTTCGGCGCAGCTTTGTGCATCGTGGGTGCAGGCGTTGTGCTCTGGGGGCCGCGTTTGAATGGCAGCTGAGGCAGGGTTACCACTTTTGTGTAGGAAAATTCCGCTTTATTGCACGTCGGTTGAATCAGCGTTCTGATTTGCCTGACCCTTGGCCTCCGCGCTGTGCGGCAATCAAGGGGGAGCGCAGAATGTTGATACTGACACGGGAAATCGGAGAGCAGCTGGTGATTGGAGACGGGGAGGTCACCGTCACTGTCATGGAGATCACCGGCAATCAGATACGGCTCGGCATCGTGGCGCCCAGGGATGTGGCGGTGAACCGGCAGGAAATTCACGACCGGATGAAAGCGTCGGGCGAGCCTGCCAGGCCCGCCCGGCGGTTGCGCTGATCAGGCGTTTTCCAGCGCCTTGGCAATGGCCTCGTTGAAGGCCGGGATGTCATCGGGGGTGCGCGAGGTGATCAGCGTCCAGCCATTGGCACCACATTCCTTCACCTCTTGATCGACCCAGCCGGCCGCGCCTGCGTTTTTCAGGTCGGTACTGACGCTTGGGTAGGAGGTCAGGGTTTTGCCCTTGACCACACCGGCATCGATCAGCAGCCATGGCCCGTGGCAGATGGCGGCGACGGTTTTGCCGGCGTCGGCGAATTCCTTGACCAGCCGCTGGGCGTCCTTGTCCTGGCGCAAGGTATCGGCGTTTACCGTGCCGCCCGGAATCACCAGCAGGTGGAAGTCGCTGGCTTTGGCGTCGGCAAGTTTCTGGTTGGAACGCACGGTGGTGTCTTTCTCGGTATCGCCCACGAAGGTCTGTGTGGTGCCGCCTTCGACCGAAGCATGCACCACCTCGGCGCCCAGCCCCTGCAATGCCTGCACCGGCTTGACCAGTTCGTCGCGCTCGATACCGGTGTTGGCGGTAATGACCAGCACACGTTTGCCCTGCAATTGGTTGCTCATCTCGGCTTTGCTCCATCAGATTGGGTTAGCTGTGGAGGGGCCGTGGCTGGTTAGGGTTCAATCGGTGTGCTGATCCGTTTCTCCAACGGTTGCGCCTTAACTCAGCCGCTGTACCAGTGCAAAGCCTGCGATGGTCATCACCACCGAGCCGACCACGTGCACCAGCGCCGTGGCCAGAGCCCAGCCGTAGCGGCCTTGCTGCAGCATGGCTACCACCTCGGCGGAAAAGGTGGAGAAGGTGGTGAGGCCGCCGCAGAAGCCAGTGGTGATGAGTAGGCGCCAGGCCGGGTCGAGGTTGGGGTAGCGGGTAAAGAACGCCATGGCCCCGCCGATGATGAAACCGCCGATGAGGTTGACGAACAACGTACCCATCGGCAGGTAGGGGAACAACCCGTTGAAACGCAGCCCCATGACCCAGCGCAGTACACAACCGGCCGAGCCGCCGATGATGACGGCCAATAACGAGCTGTACATGGTGCAGGCACTCCGAAATCAAACAGCCATGCTACCGCCGGCGCCGGGCAGCCTTCAATCGAAGCTTCGCGCCGGGTGCCGGAACCGTTGGCACCGGTCATACTCCAACACTGCGCCCGGGGAGATCGCCATGCTTGTGCTGTTCAATACATTGATCGTGCTGTTGACTGTTGCCGCCATGGAGGCCGTTGCGGTGCTTGCGCACAAGTACCTGATGCACGGCCCGGGCTGGGGTTGGCACCGCTCGCACCACGAGCCGCGCAACGGCTGGTTCGAAAAGAACGACCTGTACGCCGTGGTGTTCGCGGGCCTGGCCATCGTGCTGATCGCCTGGGGCACTTCCGGCGCCTGGCCGCTGCAATGGATCGGTGCGGGAATGACCGCTTACGGCGCACTCTATTTCATCGCCCACGACGGGCTGGTACACCAGCGCTGGCCGTTTCGCCATGTGCCTCGCAGCGGTTATCTCAAGCGCCTCTACCAGGCCCATCGCCTGCACCATGCGGTGAAAGGGCGGGAGAATTGCGTGTCCTTCGGCTTTCTCTACGCGCCACCGTTGGCAAACCTGCGCGCCCAGTTGCGGGCGCTGCATGGCGGGCCGCTCAACGCGGACGTTGCCAAAGCCCGGCAGGGCGAGGCGCCGCCGGCCGCGCCAGGCGAGCGCTGAGCGCCTGGCCAAGGCCTTGGGCCAACAACCCCAGCTTTTCAAGCTTCGACGTGCCCTGGCGATGGTCCCAGGCCTTCGGCCCGGCGCGTTGCACCTTCACCCCGATTTCCCGGTATACCCCTCGCGCGGTGGCGATGGCCCAGGCTGAACGCCAAGGCAGCGCCGGCAAGCCCGCCTGGGCGGATTCGTAATAGGGCTCGGCCGTGTCGACCAGGCGCTCGGCGAGCCGCGCCAGGGCCAGGCGGTTGGCTGGGTCGGTGATGTGCTCGGGGTCGATGCCCGCTTCGCGCAGCCACTGCGCCGGCAGGTAGCAGCGGCCCAGTGCTGCGTCCTCGACGATGTCCCGTGCGATGTTGGTCAGCTGAAAGGCCAGCCCCAGGTCGCAGGCCCGATCCAGCACGGCTTCGTCCTGCACCCCCATCACCCGCGCCATCATCAGCCCGACCACGCCCGCGACGTGATAGCAGTACTGCAAGGTGTCATCGAGCTGCTCGTAGTGATGCTCTTCCACGTCCATGGCGAAGCCGTCCAGGTGCGCCAGCGCCTGTTCCAGCGGAATGTGCCGGGCCAGCGCCACGGCCTGGAAGGCTGCGAAGGCCGGGTCTTGCATGGGCGCGCCAGCCAGGGCCTGGCGAGTCTGCTCGCGCAGCTGCGCCAGGCGCAGCTGCGGGCTGTCGCTGGCCGATGACGGCGCGGCGAACCCCAATACCTGGCCGTCGACCACGTCGTCGCAGTGGCGGCACCAGGTGTAGAGCATCACGGCGTCGCGGCGGGTGGCAGGGTCGAACAGCCGCGCGGCGGTGGCGAAGCTCCTGGAGCCGGCAGCGATGGTCTGTTCGGCATGCTCGAGCAGCGGGCGGGAGGCGGCCTGGCTCATCGGGCAAGGTCCTCCAGCATGAGCCCGGCGGTGGCCTTGGCCGAGCCGATCACCCCTGGCACACCCGCACCAGGGTGAGTGCCGGCGCCTACCAGGTACAGGTTGCCGATCTGGCTGTCGCGGTTGTGCGGGCGGAACCACGCGCTTTGGGTGAGGATCGGCTCCAGCGAGAACGCCGAGCCCAGGTGTGCGCCGAGCTCGTCGCGAAAATCCGCGGGCGTGAACATCCGGTGCGTCACCAGTTGCTCGCGCAGGCCCGGCATGTAGCGCTGCTCCAGGTAGTCGAAGATGCGCTCGCGCAGGCGCGGGCCTTCCACCGACCAGTCCACCGGCGCCTGGCCCAGGTGGGGCACAGGCGCCAGCACGTAGTGGGTGCCACAGCCGGGCGGGGCCAGCGACGGGTCGGTCACGCACGGCGCATGCAGGTAGAGCGAAAAGTCGTCGGTCAGCGCATGGCCGTTGAAGATGTCGTCGATCAACTCGCGGTAGCGCGGGCCGAAGCACGCGGTGTGGTGCGCCAGTTGGGGCTGGACTTTGTTCAAACCGAAGTGCAGCACGAACAGCGAATTGCTCGAGCGCTTGCTCTTGAGCGACTTGGCCCGTGCCTGGCCTTGCGGGGAATGGCCCAGCAGTTTCTCGTAGGTGTGCACCACATCGGCATTGGAGGCCACCGCCGGGGTGTCGAAACGGCGGCCATCGGCCAGTTGCACGGCGCCGATCCGGTTGCCGTCAAGCTCAAGGCGTTCGACCTTTGCGTTCAACTCCAGCTGGCCGCCCAGGTCCTGGAACAGCTTTACCAAGGCCTGTACCAGCGCCCCGGTGCCGCCCTTGGCAAACCACACGCCCCACTGCCGCTCCAGCGCGTGGATCAACGTGTAGATCGACGAGGTGGCGAACGGGTTGCCGCCCACCAGCAGCGAGTGGAAGGAAAACGCCTGGCGCAGGTGGTCGCTCTCGACGAACCGCGCCACCGTGCCATACACCGTGCGCCAGGCCTTGAGCCGCGCCAGTTGCGGGCCGGCGCGCAGCATGTCGCGAAAGCTCAGGAACGGCACGCTGCCAAGCTTGAGGTAGCCCTCTTCGAACACCGCCTGGGAATAGGCCAGAAAGCGCCGATAACCTTCGACATCAGCCGGGTTGAAGGCATGGATCTGCCGCTCGAGTGCCTCCTGGTCGTTGTCGTAGTCCAGCACCCGGCCGTCTTCCCAGCACAGGCGGTAGAACGGCTTGACCGGCAGCAGCTCCAGGTAATCGGCCATGCGTTTGCCGGCCAGAGTGAACAGCGCCTCGATGGCGGTAGGGTCAGTGATCACCGTGGGCCCGGCGTCGAAGGTGAAACCCTCGTCGTGGTACACGTAGGCGCGCCCGCCCGGTTTGTCGCGCGCTTCCAGCAACAGCACAGGCACGCCGGAGGCCTGCAGGCGGATGGCCAGGGCCAGGCCGCCCAGGCCGGCGCCGATGACGACGGTTCGATTCATGGCAACTCTCGGGAAGGGAAATCAGGAAAAGCCATTGCGCGCAGCGCAGCGCCTACCGGTACCGGTGGCTTGCCGCTGAGCAGGCGGGCCTTGTCGGCCAGGGTGATGCGGCCGGCATAGAAACGCTCGATCAGGCCATCGCCCAGGCCATAGAAGCGTTGCATCACGCGCCAGCGGTCACTGGGGTTACCGGCCATGAACAACATGCGGTTAAGCAGGCGGAAGAACCGCTGCTGCCGCCATTGCACTCGCGCACTCTCGCGCAGGCTGTTGAACAGGTGCGCGTGGTCAAGGCAGGGCGCAGCGGCGATCAGCTCGGCCGTGCGCACGGCGCAAGGCAGTGAATAACCGGTGGTGGGGTGAAACAGCCCGGCGCGCAGGCCGCTGCAGGGCATGCCCTTGGCCTGGCCCCAGAAGGCTTCGAAGTCGCCGTCCAGGATGATCGGCAGGCTGCCGCTTTCTTCGCGCAGCAGTTCGCCGCCGCTCCAACCCTGTTCGGCCGCGTATTGGCCGATGGCCTGGCGCAAGTGGGCCGGGTCCAAGTGTTGATGGTCGATGTAATGGGTGTCTTCGATGAGCAGCCGGTCCGGGCTCAGCGGCAGGGTGTAGACGAAGCGGTAGCCATCGCCCTGCGCCACGGTGGCGTCCATCAGCACCGGCTGGAGCAGGCCGTGTGGTTCGGGCAGCTTCAGTTCCTGGCCGATGAAGGCCTGGTAGCCCAGTTGCAGGTGTGGGCTGGGCTGGGCACCGCGGCCATCGATGACGGCCTGGGCGTGCAAGGTTTGCCCATCGGGCAACTGCACGGTGTCGGGGGTGATGCGCGACACCGCCGTGCCGGTGAGTACCCGTTCACCCATGGCGCGAGCCAGGTGCACGGCGAAGCTTGCCGAGGTGATGGTGCAGTATTCGCCGGGCAGTTGCCGGGTGAAGGCGGGGAAGCGCACCTGGTAGCCGGGCCAGCGATGGTCGATCAGCGGTGCCAGCCAGCGCAGCTGCTGCGCGTTCAGGTCGCTGGCATGGAACGACCAGGTGTGATTGCCGCCGCAGTGGCGGTCGCGGTCGATCAGCAGCACCGCCAGCTCCGGCCGGGTGTGGCGCAGGTGCCAGGCAATAAGCCCATTGGCCAGGCCCGCACCGACCAGAATCAGATCCCAGTCGCGCCTCATGCTGCCAGCACCGGGCGTTTGGCCTCGATGGCCTGCTCGATGATCTGCACCGCGCGCGGGGTGCCGCCGGCCTCCAGCAATGCAGGGGCCAGCGCGCGCTGGCGCTGGGCATAGGCGGGGGCGTCGAGCAATGCTCGCAAATGCTCAGCGAACACCACACTGCGGCTGTGCCGGGAAGCGCGGCGGCCGACACCCGCCCAGGCCACCCGCGCCGCGACGCCGGGTTGGTCGAACGCGATCGGCACCGCGAGGATCGGCGTGGCGGCGACGATGGCGTCCATCACCGTGTTCAGCCCGCCGTGGGTGATGACCGCCTGAGCCTGGGCAAGCACCTGCGGCTGATCGGCAAAGTCGGTGACCCAGGTCGCGCCCTGGCGTTGCAGCGCTTCGGATTGCGCAGCATCCAGGCCGCCGCAGTGAGCCACCAGCAATTGGGCATCGAGCTGCCTGCACGCCCGCGCCAGGGTGCGGAACAACCCATAGCGCTGGCCCTGCAAGGTGCCCAACGAGGCGAACACGAACGGCCGCGCCGGGTCGATGGGCCAGGCCGCGCTGCTCGGCCGCGCCAGCGCAGGCGGGCGCAGCGGGCCAACCGCGTGGAACCAGGCGGGCAGGGCAGTGCGCGGGAAATCCAGTGCTGGCAGCGTCTGGCTGATCTGCGCCAGGGGCGACAGGCATTGGTGCAGGCTGTCACGCGGCGGCAAACCGAAGGCCAGGGCGTGCCGGGCGATCACTCGGCCGTGGCTGCGCATCAGCCAGTCGTAGACGCGCTCGCTGGTGGCGTACATGTGCCGGGCCCGTTCGCTTTGCTCATAGGCAAAGGGCATCACCGCAAGCGGCAGGCCAGGCTCACGGTTCACCGGCAAAGCGCAGGCCACCGACACGAACGGCAGTCCCAGTGCCTCGGCTACAAGGCCGCCGGCCGCCTCCATCTGGTCGCAGATCAGCGCGTCCGCCTGAAGGCCGTTCAAGGCATCGGGCAGCTCGCGGCAGAGCATGTCGGTGGTGCGGGCAAGGTCCGCGATCACCCGGCGGATCGCCAGCCCCGAGGGGTTGGCAGCGTGGCGCACGGTGCGCGCCAGGCTGCCGGCCGGGTGGGTCGCGATACCGACCGGGCAGAAACCGACGCGTGTGTCGTTGAGCAGGCTGGCCGCCTCGAACTGATGCACGAAGGTCACCCGGTGGCCACGGTCGATCAACCCACCGGCCAAGGCTTGCAGGGCGCGGAAGTGGCTGAACAGCGGCGGGGCGATGACCACGAAATGGCTCATGCCGGTTGCTCGGTGCAATGAATGGCCGCGCGCTTGAGTGCTGCAAGATCAGCGCTGCCGGTGCAGAAGCAGGCCACCTTCAGTTGCGCGATCACGTCCTCGAAATGCTCCACCACCGCATCGCTCGATTGCGTGGCGCTGGCCAGCACTGCCGCGGCCTGGCCGACCAGGTCGGCGCCCAGGCGCAAAGCCTTGGCCACGTCCAGGCCATCACGGATGCCGCCAGAGGCTATCAACGGCATACCAGGCAAGGCCTGGCGTACCTGTACCAATGCGTCGGCAGTGGGGATGCCCCAGCCGGCGAAGGCCTCAGCCAGGGCGCGAGCCCGGCGCTGGGTGGCGCGCGCGCCTTCGACCGCAGCCCAGGAGGTGCCACCGGCGCCGGCTACATCGATCATCTGCACGCCCACGGCTGCCAGGCGTTGGGCTACGGGCGCGCTGATTCCGGCGCCGACTTCCTTGATTACCACCGGCACCGACAGCGCCTTGACCAGTTGCTCGATGCCGTTGAGTACCCCGCGCCAGTCGCGGTCACCGCCATTTTGTACAGCTTCCTGCAAGGGGTTCAGGTGCACGATCAACGCATCGGCAGCGATCATGTCCACTGCCCGCCGCGCGTAATCCACGCCCTGTGCGCCACGCACTTGCGCACCTCCCAGGTTGGCCAGCAGCGGGATGCCTGGTGCCAGTTGGCGCAGCTCGCGGGTCAGCCCCCAGTCCATGTCGGCCTCCAGCGCGACGCGCTGCGAGCCCACGCCCATCGCCAGCCCCAGGTGCTCGGCGGCTTCGGCCAGGTGGCGGTTTATATCGCGGGCGCGGCTGGCGCCTCCGGTCATCGAACTGATCAGCAGTGGCGCCCGCAGGCGATAACCCAGCCATGGGGTGCTCAGGTCGATGGCATCCAGGTCCAGCTCCGGCAGTGCGCAATGCTCGAAGCGCCAGCGGGTGAAACCGTTGCCGAGCGGTGCGTTGGCGCGGGTCGGGTCCAGCACGATATCCAGGTGATCATTCTTGCGGTGAACCAGGTCGACATCCTTCATCGAGGCTCCGGGGAGTATTCCGTGCTTGGCGGTGGTCAGTTGTACAAGATAAGGCTTTAATTAAAGCTTCGTACAATACGCATGAGGCTATGGCAACCGCGCGAGGCCGGTGTTCCGCCGCTTTGCGTGTTTTTCACGCGTGCATTGACCGCCATCACCGAGCAAGGACCCATCGATGACTGCAATAGGCCAGGCCAGCGAGCTGCTGGCAATACGCGAGGCGGTGCAGATGCGCCTGGACCAACTGCTTCCGGTGGTCAGCGAGCGTGACCTGGTCACCGCCGCCAGCCGCGAAAGCGCGCTGGCACCGGGCGAACGCATTCGCCCAGTGTTGCTGATGCTGATCGCCCGCGACCTGGGCTGTGAAAAGCCTGCCGTGCTGGACCTGGCCTGCGCGGTGGAGATGGTGCACGCCGCCTCGCTGGTTCTGGATGATCTGCCGTGCATGGACGACGCGAGCCTGCGCCGTGGCCGCCCGACCCTGCACCGGCAATTCGGCGAAGATGTTGCCATTCTGGCTGCCATCGGGCTGCTCAGCCGCGCCTTTGGCGTGATCGCGGCGGCGCCGGGTTTGAGTGACAGCGCGCGGGTCGAGGCGGTGGCACAACTGTCGGCGACGGTGGGTTTGCAGGGCCTGGTGCAGGGCCAGTTCCAGGACTTGCGCGGCGGCGCTGCCGCGCGCGGCGAGGACGCCATCGCGCGCACCGACGAACTGAAAACCGGCGTGTTGTTCAGTGCGACCTTGCAACTGGCAGCCATTGCCGCAGAGGCCTGCGCCGCCACACGCGAATCGCTGGCAGGGTTCGCCAGGGAACTGGGCCAGGCCTTTCAGCTGCTCGATGACCTGGCCGACGGCAGCAGCGAGCGCAGCAGCGAGCATGGCAAGGACGCTCATCAGGACGTGGGCAAATCCACGCTGGTGGCGCTGCTTGGCGTAGAAGGGGTACGCCAGCGCCTGCAAGCGCACCTTCGCAGCGCCGACGATCACCTGGCCTGTGCCTGCGGCCAGGGCGTGGCCACGCGGCGCTTCATGCGCGCGTGGTTCGATCAGCAGATGGGCGTGGCGAGCTGATCACATCCGGCTCCGATGAGGCCACTTTCAACCCGATGCGGGTATGCAGTGCCCTGCGCCCTTGCGGGGTCAGGGCCAATGCCCGGCTGTCCAGGTCTTGTACCAACCATCCTTGCCTGAGCGCGGTGTGAAGCAGCGCTGCCCCCAACGCACCGGCCAGGTGCGGGCGGCGCATGCTCCAGTCAAGGCAGGGGCAGGCGAAACGTCGCCGCTGGGCCTTTGCCTGGGCGACGTCGATACCAAGCTGGGCGAAGGCTGCTTCGCCGCACAGTGCCAGCTGATACTCACCGTCCTGCTCGGCCGGCACCCCCAGCCAGCCCGCCTCGACGAAATGATCGTGCAATTGCACCGCAAGCGTGCCGGCCATGTGGTCGTAACAGGTGCGGGCAAAGCGTAGCCGTGCAGGGGTATTGGGCACGAACGGAACCTGGGTGCCCTGGCTGATGACCATCAACGCTTCGAGTGCCTGCGCCACCTGCACATCCACCAGGCTGAAATACCGATGCCTGCCCTGCGTATGGCATCGGATCAGGCGGCCTTCCTGCAATCGGCCCAGGTGCGCGCTGGCCGTGGAGGCGCTCACCTCGGCAATGGCCGCAAGCTCGGTGCTGGTTCGCGCCCGCCCATCCATCAATGAGCAGAGCATCCGGGTGCGGGCCGGCTCGGCGATGGCGCCGGCAACCCGTGAGATCGCAGTTTCCTGGCTGAGCGCATCCATAGTTCGTTCCAGAGCGAATCGTGTGTGTGGAGGATGTTGGATAGTAGCTGCTCTCGACCGCCAGGGCTTTGCCGATGACGCCTATTCAAGCTGCCACTCACACTGATCCGTACCCTTGTTATGAGCGCCTGAGGCGCCACGCCGGCCTGAGTTTCGACGCCGAGCTCGGGCTACGGATCGCCAGCGATGCCCAATCGGTGCAGGCGATTCTCGAACATCCCGATTGCCTTGTGCGCCCCTTGGATGAACCAGTGCCTGGGTATCTGGGGCAGGGCGCTGCGGGTGACATCTTCAGCCGGCTGATGCGCATGAACGAGGGGGCGGCGCATCTGGGGCCGAAAAGAGTCATGGCGCTGGCGTTGGCGGCTCTGCCGGCTCACGCGATTGCAGAGGCGGTAGAGGAGGCGGCCAGGCAGTTGGATGGCCCCGCCGGGCACCTGGACGCATGGATGTTCACCTTGCCGCTGTGCACCGTCGCGGCCCTGATCGGTTTTGCTGGCGACCAGCGGCAGGCAGTTGCCCAGCGTGTGCGCGAGTACGTGACCTGCCTGTCGCCGTTGAGCGATGAGGTTGCCTTGCGCCGGGCAGACCAGGCCGCCGATCAGCTGCGCCAAGCGTTCGACGCAGTGCTGAGCCAGGATGATCCGCGCAATGGCTTTCTTGGCCAGGTTCGCGCTGGTTGCGAGGCTGCTGGCTGGCACGACCGCGACGCACTGATCGCCAACCTCATCGGGCTGATGTCGCAGGCCTGTGACGCCACGGCTGGCTTGATCGGCAACGCGCTCATAGCGTTGCGTTGCAGCCCTGAGATGATCGGCTCACTGCGCGGCACGCCCGGCCTGCTCGGCGAATGGGTTGCCGAGGTCGCCCGCCATGACTCACCGGTGCAGAACACCCGCCGGTTCCTGGCCAGGCCCTGCAAGGTGCTGGGCTACGCACTCGAAGCGGGCGACACAGTCCTGGTGCTGCTGGGCTCGGCCAACCGCGATGCGCGCGCGAACGCCGCCCCGGACAGCTTTGTACTCGAACGGCCTCACCGGCGCACGTTCAGCTTTGGCGGCGGCAGGCACGAATGCCCCGGCCAGCGTTTGGCTCTGGGTATCGCCACCTACGCCGTCGAGCGCTGGCTGCAACAACCTGCCCCCTCCGCTGCTGCGTTGCGTTGGCATTACCAGCCGTCGCTCAATGGGCGCATCCCCAGGTTCTGCGTTGATGAGGAGGCTCAGCGATGATCGCGGTGATTTTTCAGGCCTGGCCGGCCGCAGGGCAATACGACCGCTACCTTGACCTTGCCGCCGAGCTCAAACCCTTGCTGGCGGGCATCGAAGGGGTTCATCTCCATCGAGCGGTTCCAGAGCCTTGCCGACCCTGCCAAGGTGCTGTCGTTGTCATTCTGGCGGGATGAGCAGGCCATCGCCCAGTGGCGCACCCTTGAGGCGCACCGCGCGGCTCAGTCGGCGGGGCGCGAGCGCGTACTGGGCGACTACCGCCTGCGCATTGCCCACGTCATTCGCGACTATGGCTTTGCCGACCGCGAGCAGGCCCCCGTCGACAGCCAGCAAGCGCACGGGTGAGCAGCCTGGTGATAGAGGAACTTTGCGGCCGCTTCGGCGGTCGCAAGGCCCGCTCACTCCAACGCTCAGGGAGACCCCATGCGCTTTACCGCTTTCCATCGCCTGGCTGCACTGGCCGGCGCCTTCTCCGCACTGGCTGGCTGCAGCGACAAGCCATCCGACAGCGACATCCAGGCCGCCCTGGCCGGCCAGCTCGACGGCCAGGCCTGCCTCACGGCGCCGATGTTCAGGAATTTCCCCGTGACCCTCAGCGACAGCTTCTCCGGCCCCGGCCCTGCCAGCGGCAACGCGCCTGCGTTCGACGCGCTGGTGTCGGCAGGCCTGCTGACCAAAAACGGCGCCAGCTATGACCTGACCGATGCCGGGCGTGCTGCGCATCAGGTCGGCAGCCAGGGCTTCTGCTACGCAGACGGTTTCGAGATCGCCGAGGTGAAGGACGTCTCCGAGGCCAAGGGCCAGCAGGGGCCTGCGGTGGACCAGGCCTGGGACGTGACCCTCGACATCCGCCAGAAGCCGGTCGCCGACTGGGCCAAGAGCCCGGCGGTCAAGCAGCTCAGCCGCGACCCCGACGTCTTCACGCAGAAGGTGCACACCTACCACGTGACCGTCGCGACCGTGAAAGGCGAAAAGGGCCTGCGCCTGATCGACCCGCGCTTCTCACTGAACCATGGCGTGAGCGTGAGTCAGGGGTTCTGATCGGCGCCCAGGTATTCGATGCGCAGGTGCCCGGTGGCGGCCGAGGTTTCGACATGCGCCTGCACGCCGTAGACCTGGCGCAGGCGCGCCGGGGTCAACACCTCGGCGGCGCTGCCCTGGGCAACCAGTTGCCCCTGATGCAGCAGCGCCAGCCGATCGCAAAAGCGTGCTGCCAGGTTAAGGTCGTGAAGCGCGACGACGCAGGTCAACGGTAGCTGGCGCACCAGCGTCAGCAGCTCGAGCTGGTGCTGGATGTCCAGGTGGTTGGTGGGCTCGTCCAGCAGCAATTCGCCGGGCTGCTGCGCCAGGGCGCGGGCGATCTGCACCCGCTGGCGCTCGCCACCGGACAGGCTGTGCCAGGCCTGCTGGCGCCGGCCGGCCATGCCCACCCGCTCCAGCGCCGCCGCCACGGCTTGGTCGTCCTCGGCCGACCAGCCAGCCAGCAACGCCCGGTGCGGCGTACGGCCCAGGCGCGACCACATCCTCCACGCGAATGTCGGCCTCGGTGCTGGCGTGTTGCTCGACCAGTGCGATGCGCCTTGCCAGCGGGCGGCGGCGCCACTGGCCGAGGCAGCGTTCGTCCAGCCACACCTGCCCGGCATCCGGCTTCGCCAGGCCTGCCAGAAGGCGCAGCAGGGAAGATTTGCCCGAGCCGTTGGGGCCGATCAGGCCCAGCACACCGCCCACCGGCACCTGCAGGCTGACGCCGGCCAGCAAGGCATGGCCGCCCAAGCGCCAGTGCAGCGCTTCGGCGCGCAAGCTCATCGCGTGCGCCCTTCGCGTTGCAGCAGCCAGGCAAATGCCGGTGCGCCCACCAACGCCGTGACCACACCGATGGGCAACACCTGTTGCGGGATCAGCACCCGCGAAACGATGTCGGCCAGCACCACGAAGTGCGCGCCGATCAACGCCGCTGCCGGTACCAGCCGTGCATGCCCTGGCCCCACCAGCAACCGTGCGGCATGGGGAATCACCAGCCCGACGAAGCCCACCGCGCCGACGATGCTCACCAGCGCGGCGGTGATCAGTGCGGTGCAGGCCAGCAGCACCAGGCGCACGGCGGGTACCGGCACGCCGAGGCTGGCGGCGGCGGTTTCGCCAAAGGTAAAGGCGTCGAGCGCGCGCGCGGCCAGCAGGCTGACCACCAGGCCCACGGCCACCACGGCAAGCGCCAGCCCGGCATCGCCCCAGCGCACCCCGCTGAGGCTGCCGAGCAGCCAGAACATCACGCTGCGCGCCTGTTCGGCGTTGGCCGAGGTCGAAACGATGTAAGCGGTCAGTGCGTTGAACAGCTGCGCCCCGGCAACGCCGGAGAGATCATGCGTGTCGGCCCGCTGCCTTGCCGTGCGGCCAGGGCCAGCACCAGCACAAAGGCCAGGGTCGCGCCGAGAAACGCCCCCAGCGGCAGCCCCAGGGCGCCGCCGCCAAAGCCCAGCAACATCACCATCACCGCACCGGTGGAGGCGCCGGCGCTGATGCCCAGCACGTAAGGCTCGGCCAGTGCGTTGCGCAGCAGGGCCTGCAACAGCGTGCCGCACAGTGCAAGGCCTGCGCCGCAGCAGGCGGCGACCACCGCGCGGCTGGCGCGGTAATCCCAGACGATGCCCTGCTGGATGGGCGTGACCGGGTAATGGCCCAGCCCCAGGCCGTTGAGCACAGCCTGAGCGGTGGTCAGCAGCGGTACCGGCAATTCGCCGATGGACGCCGCCAGCAGCATGCTCAGCGGCAGCGCCGCCAGGCCCAGCAGCAGCGTGGCGATGCCGGGTGCCCTCATGGGGTGCCAAGGCCCTGGGCGACGGCTTCGAGCGCGTCGGTGACCCGCAGCGAAGGGTTCAGCGACTGCGCATCGACCACGATCACATGCCCGTTGCGCACAGCCTTGAGCTGCGAGGCGACCGGGTCGCTGTGCAGGAAGGCGAGTTTTTCTCGATGTCGTCGGCCGGGTAGCGGCGGCGGTCCATGCGGGTGATGACCAGATAATCCGGGTCCTGCTTGGCCAGCTGCTCCCAGCTGACGTTGGGCCATTCATCGGCGCTGTCGATCACATTGCGCAGGCCCAGGGTACGGGCGATGTAGCCTGGCACGCCACTGTTGCCGGCTACCCACGCGTCGCCTTCCAGGCGCGCGCTGGAAAACCAGAACGCTACCGAGGCCTTGTGGGTGTTGGCCTGGGCGCGGGCGACAGCCTTCGCCAGGCGCTGGTGCTGGGCCTCGAGCACGGCCTGGCCCCGGGCCGGCACATTGAAGATGCGCGCCAGTTCAGTGACTTCACGGTCGATCAGGGCCATGTCGAACGGCACCAGGCGGGCACCGTCGCCGTTGGAAGTGCTGGTCACCGCCTTGCCGTCGCAATCGCTGGGGGACACATAAGCCGGGATGCCCAGGCCCTGGAACTGCTCGAAGGTCGCGACATCGCCGCCCTGGCCGATGTTGTAGGTGTATTGGGCGGTGACCAGCTCCGGTGCCTTGCCCACCACCGATTCGAAGCTGGGGGCGTTGTCGGCCAGCCGCGGAATGCCCTTGGCTGCGGTTTCAAGCGACGGCGGCAACGGCCCGAACCACAGCGCGGTGCCGACCACCTTGGGAGCAAGCCCCAGGCTCAGGAGCACTTCGGTGCTGGCCTGGCCGATGCTCACCACCCGGGCGGGCGCAGCATTGAAGGTGAGGTTGTGGCCGCAGTTGCTCAGTGTGACCGGATAGGGCTGGGCAGCGAGCGCCGGGCCGCAGAGGGCCAGGGTGCAGGCCAGGGCCGGCAGGAAGGTACGCATGGTCGTTAGCTCCGCTGGGGGTTTACGCGCCCCGTTGCTCGAAAAAGTGATGGGCCTGTGCGGGGTCTGGCTTTCGGCAAGGCCGAATACAGTGGCGCGACCGCGCCGGATTCGAACCGGCTTCCCGAGGCAGGCGCCGGGAGGTTAGGGCACTGCCGCTTGCCACGCAAGCTTGCAATTGGCGCCGCCAGCGGCCAGTGTTGGGGCTTTTGCACACCCGCAACGGATTCTCCATGACTGCCCAACCTGCCATCGCTTCGCTCGCCGCCGGCCCGGGCGAGCGCTTTTCCACGCGCGTCGCCTTCTTCATCGCCGGCCTTTGCATGTCGGCCTGGGCGCCGCTGGTGCCACTGGCCAAGGCCCGCGCCCAGCTCGATGACGGCACGTTGGGGCTGATGCTGCTGGGCCTGGGCGCAGGGTCCATCCTCACCATGCCCTTGGCCGGCCACCTGTGCAGCCTGCGCGGCTGCCGCTTCGCCATTGTGCTCGGCACGTTGCTGGTGTGCCTGACGCTGCCGGCACTGGCCACGTTCAGCCAGCCCTGGTTGCTGGCGGTGGCCATCGTGGCGTTCGGCGCAGCCATGGGGCTGCTCGACTGCGCCATGAACGTGCAGGCGGTGATCGTCGACAAGGCAAGCGACAGGCCGTTGATGTCGGGCTTTCACGGGCTGTTCAGCGTCGGCGGCATCGCCGGTGCGGCCGGCATGACCGCCTTGCTCAGCCTGGGCCTTGCTGCGCTGCCGGCCGTGCTGTGCCTGGTGGGCCTGACGTTGCTGCTGCTCTGGCGATCAGCGCCACACCTGCTGCCCTACGGCAGCGAGCGGGAAGGCCCGCCCTTTGCAGTGCCGCGGGGCGTGGTGCTGTTCCTTGGGCTTTTGTGCTTCATTGTCTTTCTGACCGAAGGCGCGATGCTGGACTGGAGCGGGTTGTTCCTGATCGGCGAACGCGGCATGGAGCCGTCCTGGGCGGGGTTGGGTTATGCGGCGTTCGCCGCGACCATGACCCTCGGCCGCCTGACTGGCGATGCCATCGTTGCGCGCCTGGGCGGGGTGCGTGTGGTGGTGCTGGGCGGGTTGCTGGCAGCTGCAGGCCTTGCGCTCTCGTTGCTGCTGCCGGGCTGGCCGGCGGCGCTGGCAGGTTATGCGCTGGTGGGGGCGGGCTGCGCCAATATCGTGCCGGTGCTGTTCACTGCCGTGGGGCGGCAGACCAGCATGCCGCAGCGCACCGCAGTTCCGGCACTGATTTCCCTGGGTTACGCCGGCATCCTGTTGGGGCCTGCCCTGATCGGTTTTGCCGCGCATCTGGTGGGGCTTGCGTGGGCGCTGGCGGTACTAGTGCTTTTGATGGGGCTGGTGGCTGCCAGCGGCCGCTTTCTCAAGGGCTAGTGCTGCGGTAGGTTTTTTATCGCCCCGGGGGAAACAGAACGGTCATGTAGTGGTCCATGCATCACCGCTACCTCCCCATGGAGCTTGACCATGCACCTCGAAGGATCCTGCCATTGCCGCGCTGTGCGCTTTTGCCTCGAAAGCCCGCACCCCTATCCTTACCAGCGCTGCTATTGCTCGATCTGCCGCAAGACCCAAGGGGCAGGGGGCTATGCCATCAACCTGAGCGGAGATGCCAAGAGCCTCAAGGTCCATGGCACCCGGCATGTGCGCATCTATCACGCGCGCATGGAGGACGGCAGCAAGAGCAGCGCCGAGCGCCATTTCTGTGGTGTGTGCGGCAGCGGCCTATGGCTCTTCAGCCCTGAGTGGCCCGAGTTGATCCACCCATTCGCCAGTGCCATCGACACCGAGCTGCCGGTGCCGCCGGAGCATACGCACCTGCTGCTGGGCTCCAGGGCGGCCTGGGTCGAAGTGCAGGGCAACCCGCAAGATCAGCACTTCGACGGCTACCCCGAAGAATCCATCGCGCAATGGCACCAGCGGCTGGCGCTGGAGGCCTGACGCTCAGAGCCGCTTGAGCCGCTGCCCGGCAGGCACCGGCTTGCCGAACAGGTAGCCCTGGAAGTGCGAGCAACCTTCCTCCCGCAGCCGCTCGTACTGCTCGCGGGTTTCTACGCCCTCGGCGGTAATCTGGATCTCGAGGCTGCGGCTCATGCCGGTGATCGCACGGATGATCGCCATCGACTGGCGGCTTTGCTCCACGTCCTGCACGAACGATTTGTCGATCTTGATCTTGTCGAACGGGAACGAGCGCAGGTAGCTCAGCGATGAGTAACCGGTCCCGAAGTCGTCCAGCGCGATGCGCACACCCAGGGCCTTGAGTGCCTTGAGCGTTTCGATGTTGCGGTCGCTGTTATCCAGCAACACCGATTCGGTGACCTCAAGCTCAAGTCGGCCAGGCGCCAGGCCCGACTCGGCCAGCGCCGAGGCCACCACTGCCTTGAGCCGGTCGCTCTTGAATTGCACCGGTGAGAGATTTACCGCAACGCTCTGCTCGGTTCCCCAACTGGCGGCCTCGCGGCAGGCTTGATGCAGGGCGAGGGCGCCCACCTCATGGATCAGGCCGGTTTCTTCCGCCACGGGGATGAACGCCTGGGGCATCACCAGGCCCCGCTGGGGGTGCTGCCAGCGGATCAACGCTTCATAGCCGGTCACATCGCTGTAAAGGGTGTCGATGATGGGCTGGTAGTACAGCTCCAACTGTTGCCCGGTGACGGCTTCGCGCAGGTCCATCTCGGTGGAGCGCCGGCGGCGGGCGGTTTCGTCCATCTCCAGGCGGAAGTATTCGAAACGGTTTCGCCCGTTGCGCTTGGCCTCGTACAGGGCCATGTCGGCGCAGCGCAGCAGTTGTTCACCGCTGTCGTGATCACCGGGCGCCAGGGCAATGCCGATCGACAGGCCGACGCTGACGGTGTGGCCGTCGATCAGAAACGGTGCGCGCACCGCATCGATCAGCCGCTGCGCACTGACGCCAGCGCCGTCCACCGACGCAAGCCCCGGCAACACCACTGCAAATTCGTCGCCGCCCAGGCGCGCCAGCAGGTCGTGCTCGCGCAGCTCCTGGCGCAGGCGGCTGGCCAGCGCGCGCAGCAGTGCGTCGCCGACCGGGTGGCCGAGGGCATCGTTGATGACCTTGAAGTTGTCCATGTCCAGGCACAGCACAGCCGTCACCGGCCTGCGTGGCGCAGGCGCGGCCAGGACGGCATCGAGTTGCTCGCGAAACAGCACGCGGTTGGGCAGGCCAGTGAGGGTGTCGTGGTGCGCCATGTGATGGATCTGCGCGCTGGCGGCGCGCTCGTCGGTGAGGTCGTCGTTGATCAGCAGCACATAGCGGCTGCGTGGGTCGGCGCCGGGGATGATCTGCCCGGTGGTGCGCAGGCTACGCGGCCCGTGCGCGGTGGGCAGTACCTGTTCGTCGCGAAACGGCCCGCTGCTGCGCATCGCTTCGTCGACCACCCGGTCCAGGTAAGCAGCCAGGGGGCGGGCAGGTGCTGGTGCAATTTCTGGCCCTGCCACTGTTGGCGGGTGACGCCGAACAGGTGCTCTGCCCGGCGATTGACCAGCAGCACCGAGCGGCTGACGGCGTCCTGAACGATCACGCTGGAGGGGATGTTGGCGATGATCACCTCAAGGAACGAGGAGAGTTTTGCCAGCTCATCCTTTGTCGCTCCACCAGCTCCTGCGCCCTTCGCCGCTCGGTGATGTCGCGGGTGATCTTGGCAAAGCCCAGCAGCGTGCCGTCATCGTCGTACAGCGCATCGATGACCGCCATCGACCAGAATGCCGAACCATCCTTTCGATAGCGCCAGCCTTCAGCCTGAAAGTGGCCCGCGCTTCGCGCGATCTGCAGCCCTTGATCGGGTAGGCCCGCCGCGCGATCAGCGGCGCTGTAGAACACCGAAAAGTGCTGGCCGACGATCTCCTCTGCGGTATAGCCCTTGGCGCGCTGGGCACCGGCGTTCCAGTTGGCAACGATGCCATCGGGGGTGAGCAGGTAAATGGCGTAGTCCACTACGCCTTGCACCAGAATCTTGTACATCAGGTCGGTGGGCTGTGAAGTCATCGGGCCTCTCGAACTGGGGATTTCACTATCCGCCACAAGTTAATGTCATAGAGCCAGTATCTCTTAAAAAACCGCCGTTTAGAAACCTCCCCTGCCAAAGTCGAGGAGGGCAGGCACAGATTTCCGATGGAGGGCGCGCGATGCCGATGCGCGATGGATTAGGCTGTGACGCGGACCCCGCCCACCGGTTGGAGGCTAGTACATGCTCGAAGCGCGCACCCACAGCACCCTCAATGCACTGGCTCATTACCTGGCGCGCGGGCGCTACATGGTGTTGACCGGCGCCGGCATCAGCACCGCCTCGGGCATCCCGGATTACCGGGACAGCGACGGCGTGCGCCGTGGCAACGCACCGATGATGCATCAGGAATTCGTAGGCTCGGCTCAGGCGCGCAAGCGTTACTGGGCGCGCGCCATGTTCGGCTGGCAAGGGGTAGGGCAGGCCCGGCCGAATGCGGCGCACCTGGCATTGGCGCAACTGCAGGCCAGTGGTTGGCTGGGTGAGCTCGTCACGCAGAACGTCGATGGCCTGCACCAGGCCGCCGGCAGCGAAGCGGTGATCGAGCTGCACGGCAATCTGCACCGGGTACGTTGCCTGAGCTGCGGGCAGGTCCATTCGCGGCTGGCGGTGCAGGCCGAGCTCGAAGCGCTCAATCCGGGCCTGCAGGACGTGCACGCGGTGCTCGCGCCCGACGGCGATGCGCATCTGGCCAACCACTTTCTGGAGCGCTTCCAGATGCCGCTGTGCGCAGCCTGCGGCAGCGATACCCTCAAGCCTGACGTGGTGTTTTTCGGCGATGGCGTGGCAGAGGCCACCGCGCGGGCGGCCTGGGCGGCGGTGGAGCAGGCGGACGGTTTGCTGGTAGTGGGCTCCTCGCTGATGGCCTACTCCAGCTATCGCCTGTGCCAGGAAATGTCCCGCCAGGGCAAGCCACTGCTGGCCATCAATCTTGGCCGCACGCGCGCGGACCAGCTCTGGGCGGTCAAGGCTGCCGAGGCCTGTGAAGAGGCCTTGCCATGGTTGGCACAGCAACTGGCTGGGTGAATTTCATCTTTCACCTGCCAGACGTCAGTTCCCAAGTGGGCCACTGAATCTGCTACATTTTGTGTCAACAACCCGTCAAGCGCTCGGAAAATCCTGCCTACGGTTTGCAAGTTGCTGATCTACAACGGTTTTTCGTTTTAACGACGTTTGGCCTGGTAGGCCCAATGGATGGGTGATCGAATGAAACTCTCACGACGCGCGTTAATGGCGGGCGCGGTGGTGGCCGGTGCACTGGCGCCGGTTGCCTACAAGGGCGCTTTCGCCGCCAAGAAATGGTGGGCCGAGGGCGGCACGCCCAATGAAGCCAGCCAGCAGATTGCGGACGTGCCGATGCAACGGCTCGGCAACCTGCTGCGCGGCGTCTGGACGGTCGAGCTGGTGACGCCTACCGGACTGAACAGCCCGTTGCAAGGCGCGACCTTGCTGCTGGACGTAGGCGAGCGCGGCCGTGGCCTGCGCGGCTATGTGGACGATTACGCCAAGCTGGTGGACAGCCAGGCCACCCCTCATTACCAGGTGTTGGGCGATCTGGTGGGCGCCAGTGAAGGCGAGGTGCGTTGGCGCCTGCTCGACCTGAGCCGCCCACGCCGGATGGCCACCTATGAATTCGTTGCAAAGCTGAGCGATGACTGGGCGCGTTTTGGCGTCGACAAACAGGACACTCTGACCGGCACCTTGCGCCGGCTGGATCTGGCCGACTCCTCGGAGCCGCTCGAGCTGCCGTTCACGGCGCGCAAGCAGGACTTCGTCGAAGCGCGCGATCGCACGCCGCTGGACCCGGCCCTGGCAGCCTGGGTCATCGCCCCGCAGCACCGCGTTGCGCATCAGCTCTGGCACACCGTGCGCGACAAGTGGCACCTGCTCGGTGAAGACCGCCGCGTGGCGCTGCGCACCCTGGGCTGGCAGCCCGGCCCCAAGGAAAGCGAGCGTGGCGCACGCGGCAAGTACAAGGACCAGAACGGTTCGGGCATCGATTTTCTCTACATGCACCGGCACATGCTCGGCATAGCCCGCACCAAGAACGCGCCGCCGCCGTGGCAACACTTTCCGCTGCCGGTGCCGATGGCCGAGACCGACCGTGTAGGGTTCATCCGCTACTTCGAAAACGCCCACGGCAGCAGCGCGCCGCCCACCTGGCTGGCGCCGGAAGACGAGGCCTACAGCATCGGTGTCGCGCGGATCAAAAGCCGCGATACTTTCTTCGGCAACTTCCAGGTGTGGGAGTCGCGTTTCGCGACCCACAGTACCTGGCCAGCATGACCCTGGGCCAGTTCGGCTCGGAAATCGAAATGACCTTGCACGATTGGCTGCACATCTGCTGGGCGGGCGTGCCGCGTGATCCGGCCAACGGCATGCCGCAGCCTTGGGCGCGGCCGCCGTCGGATTTCTCCGAGCGCTGGTTCGTGCAGGCCAACGATTTTCTCGGCGATCCGTTCTCTTCCCACGTGAACCCGGTGTTCTGGGGCTTCCACGGCTGGATCGACGAGCGCATCGACGACTGGTACGACGCCCACCAGATGGCCCACCCCGGTGAGGTGCAACGCGCCGAGCTCAATGGCGTGCACTGGTTCGCCAAGGGCAAGTGGGTGGAGATCGACGATCCCTGGCTGGGGCCGGTGAGCCACGACTGCGCCGAAGGGCCGGGCATGTGGATCGACAAGTCGGTGGAAAAAGACCTGGACGTGATGAAGCTGGCGCTGCGGGTGACAGTGCTGGAGCGCGGCGAGCTGGGCGACAACCTCAACCAGGCCAAACTGCGGCCCTGGTATGCGCGTAATCTGCCGGGCATGCAGCAAGCCTGACCCGCCCAGCGCGCCAGCTTGCCCTCGGCTGGCGCAGCGCGTAGCCTTGCGCGTTCGAGGTGCCTGCAACGCGTTGCAGGCCAACAGGGAACGCGGTGCGATGCCGCGGCTGCCCCCGCAACTGTAAGTGGCCCATGGGGCCGGCAAGGCCACTGGGCGGCGTACTGCGCGGCCCGGGAAGGCGCCGGCATCGGCGCAAGCCAGGCCGCGAGCCAGGAGACCTGCCTCGCAAGCAATTCTTATTTCAACCGGGCGGGGTGATCCGGTGGCGAATGCCTGCGTTGGGGTCTGCCCCGGCGTACGCCATGGCGCCGCGCCCGCCGCAGCCATAGGGCACCTGCATGAAGACGCTGGCCAAAACCCCTGTCACCATCGTTACCGGCTTTCTCGGCTCGGGCAAAACCACCTTGTTGCGGCACCTGCTCGACAACGCCCAGGGGCGGCGCATCGCGGTGATCGTCAATGAATTCGGCGAGCTGGGCATCGACGGCGACCTGCTCAAGCAGTGCAGCATCGGTTGCACCGAGGAAGAGGCCAATGGCCGGGTGTACGAGCTGGCCAACGGCTGCCTGTGCTGCACCGTGCAGGAAGAGTTCTTCCCGGTGATGCGCGAGCTGGTGCAGCGTCGCGGCGATCTGGACCACATCCTGATCGAAACCAGCGGCCTGGCCCTGCCCAAGCCACTGGTGCAGGCCTTCCAGTGGCCGGAGATCCGCAGCGCCTGCACCGTGGACGCCGTGGTCACCGTGGTCGACACCCCGGCGGTGGCCGCCGGCACCTTCGCCGCCTACCCCGAGCAGGTCGACGCCCAGCGCAAGCTCGACCCCAACCTTGACCATGAATCCCCGCTGCACGAACTGTTCGAAGACCAGTTGGCCAGCGCCGACCTGGTGGTGCTGAACAAGGCCGACCTGATCAGTGCGGAGGGCCTGAAGGCTGTGCGCGCGCAGGTCAGCGAAGAGCTGCCGGCCGCGGTGAAGGTGATCGAGGCGAGCAGCGGCCAGCTGCCGCTGGAGGTGCTGCTGGGGCTGGGCAGCGAATCAGAAGCCCACATCGACGCCCGCCCCAGCCATCACGACAGCCACCACGGTGACGGCGAAGACGACCACGATCATGACGCTTTCGATTCCATCTCGCTCGACCTGCCTGAAGCCGACGAAGAGAAGCTGCTGGCTGCACTCACCTCGCTGGTGATGCGCCACGGCATCTTGCGGGTCAAGGGCTTCGCCGCTGTGCCGGGCAAGCCGCTGCGCCTGCTGGTGCAGGGCGTGGGTTGCCGCTTCGACAAGCACTTCGATCGCCCGTGGAAGGCGGGCGAGGCGCGCATTACCCGCATGGTGCTGATCGGCCAGGAACTGGACGCCGCAGCGCTCCAGGCCGAGCTGCTGGCCGCGCTGCAAGGCTGACCCATGCACCTGTTGCGCACCCAGCCAGGTGGCTTCGTGCCGGACGACAGCATTGCCGACTTGGGCCAGACCCCGGCGGAGCTGGTGATCCTGTGCAGCGGCGATTCGCACCTCGCGCTGCTGGCCGAGGCCGCGCGCCAGTTGCCGGAGGATTACCCCAGCCTGCGCTTGGCCAACCCCATGCAGGTACAGAACCACGCCTCGGTCGACCTCTATGTCGACCAGGTGCTGCGCCATGCACGGGTGATCCTGCTGTCGCTGCACGGTGGGGTCGGCTACTGGCGCTACGGCGTGGAACAGCTTCGTGCGCTGTCGGGTGTGCAGTTGCTGATGGTGCCCGGCGATGACCGGCCCGACCCGCAGTTGGCCGAGCTGTGCACGGTGCCGGCCGCAGAGGCCGAGCAGGCCTGGCACTACCTGCGTCAGGGCGGGTTGGGCAACGCCCGGGCGCTGTATGGTTTCCTGGCCGATCGCTACCTGGGCCGGCCCATGCCCTGGGTGCCGCCGCAGGCGCTGCCGCGTTGCGCGATCTACCATCCGCATATCGCCAGCCCCGCACTCGCCGACTGGCAGCGTGAGTGGCAGGCCGGCGCTCCGGTGGCGCCGATCCTGTTCTACCGCTCGCACCTGCAGGCAGCCAATACCGGCTTTCTCGACACTTTCTGCCAGGTCCTGGCCGAGCAGGGCCTGAACCCCCTACCAATCGCGGTGGCCAGCCTCAAGGAGCCGGCGTGCCTGGCCCAGGCCGAGGCCTGGATGGACGAGGCTGGCGCTGCCGTGGTGCTCAACACCACAGGCTTTGCCCTGTCCAATCCCGAATCGCCCAACCTGCGCCCGCTGCGCCGCGACATCCCGGTGATCCAGGCGATCTGCGCGCAGGACAACCAGCCCGGCTCGGAGGCCAATACCCAGGGCCTGGGCCCGCGCGACCTGGCCATGCACATTGCCCTGCCGGAGCTGGACGGCCGTATCATCGCCCGGCCGATCAGCTTCAAGAGCCTGGCCTGGCGCAGCGAGCGCAGCCAGAGCGATGTGGTGTGCTACCAGGCCCACCCCGAGCGCATGGCCTTCGTCGGCCAGCTGGCGCGGCGCTGGGCATTGCTGGCGACGCGGCCCAACAGCGAAAAGCGTGTAGCGCTGATCCTGGCCAACTACCCCACCCGCGATGGCCGCATCGGCAACGGCGTCGGCCTGGATACGCCGGCGGCCGCGCTGAATATCCTGCGTGCGCTGGGCGAGCAGGGGTATGGCGTAAGTGAGTTGCCGGAGTCCGGCACCGCGCTGATCCACGCGCTGCTGGGTGGCGTCACCAACGACCTTGAGCAGCTCGACCTGCGCCCCTGCGCCCAGAGCCTGGCGCTTGAGGACTACCGCGCGGCCTTCGAGGCCTTGCCGGCGAGCCTGCAAGCAGCGGTCAACGAGCGCTGGGGCCATCCGGCCAGCGACCCGATGTTCCGCCAGGGCCGCATGATGGTGGCCGGCCTGCGCTATGGGCAGGTATTCGTCGGCATCCAGCCGGCGCGTGGCTATCGACTCGACCCCAGCGCGATCTACCACGACCCCGACCTGGTGCCGCCCCACGGCTACCTGGCGTTCTACTTCTGGCTGCGCCACGCCTGGCTGGCCGATGCGCTGGTGCACGTGGGCAAGCACGGCAACCTTGAGTGGTTGCCGGGCAAAGGCGTGGGGCTTTCGGCCGAGTGCTGGCCGGACGCGCTGCTCGGCCCCTTGCCCAACGTTTACCCGTTCATCGTCAACGACCCTGGCGAAGGCGCGCAGGCCAAGCGCCGAACCCAGGCGGTGATCATCGACCATTTGATGCCACCGCTGACGCGCGCCGAAACCTACGGCCCGCTGCGCGACCTGGAGCGGCTGGCCGACGAATACTACGAAGCCCAGTTGCTCGACCCGCGCCGTGCGCTGGCCTTGCAGAAGGACATCCTCTCGCTGGTGCGTGAAACCGCGTTGGACCGCGAGCTGCAACTGGACACCGCGCAGGCCGCTGACACCTGGCTGCCGGCGCTGGACACCTACCTGTGCGACCTCAAGGAGTCGCAGATCCGCGACGGCCTGCACGTGTTCGGCGAAGCGCCGGCCGGGCGTTTGCGCAGTGACACCCTGGCCGCTCTGCTGCGGGTGCCGCGCGCCGACGGCAAGGGCGCCAACGCCAGCCTGCCGCGCGCGCTGGCCCAGGCCTTGGGGCTGGGTTTCGACCCCCTCGATTGCCTGTTCGGCGAGCCCTGGACGGGCCCGCGCCCGGCATTGCTTGCGCAGGCCAGCAGTGAACCCTGGCGCACCCAGGGCGATACCCGCGAGCGCCTGGAAGCGCTGGCGCTGGCGTTGGTCGACGGCGCACCGCTGCCCGCCGATGACGCCTTCGCACCGGTACGTGCGGTGCTCGATGGGTTGCGTCAGCAGGTTGCGCCTTGCCTGGACCGCTGCGGCGATGCCGAGATGGGCGGGCTGCTGGCGGCGCTGGCCGGGCGCTTCGTACCCGCCGGGCCCAGTGGCGCGCCCAGCCGGGGCCGGCTCGACGTACTGCCCACCGGGCGCAATTTCTATTCGGTGGATGTGCGTAACCTGCCGACCGTGACCGCCTGGCGGATCGGCTTCGCCTCGGCCAACCTGGTGCTGGAGCGCCACCTGCAAGACCACGGCGACTACCTGCGCCAGCTGGGCCTATCGGTGTGGGGCACTGCCACCATGCGCACCGGTGGCGACGACATCGCCCAGGCGCTGGCCCTGATGGGGGTGCGCCCGGTGTGGGCGACCGGCAGCCAGCGGGTCGACGATTTCGAGATCCTGCCCCTGAGCCTGCTCGACCGCCCGCGCGTGGACGTGACATTGCGCGTCTCGGGGTTCTTCCGTGATGCCTTCGGCAACCTGATTCGCCTGTTCGATGCCGCCGTGCAAGCGGTGGCGGCGCTGGACGAGCCCGACGACATGAACCCGCTGGCCGCGCGGGTGCGCCAGGAGCAGGCACGCCTGCAGGTTGAAGGCCAGGCGCCGGAGCAGGCCTTGCGCCGCGCCAGCTGGCGGGTGTTCGGTGCCAAACCCGGTGCGTATGGCGCCGGTGTGCAGAACGCCATCGACGGCCAGCAGTGGGCCAGCCGTGCAGACCTTGCCGAGGTGTATCTGAACCACGGCGGCTACGCCTACGCCACCGGCGAAGACGGCACCGAGGCGCGTGACGCCTTCGCCGAGCGCCTGGGCCAGGTGCAGGCGGTGCTGCATAACCAGGACAACCGCGAGCATGACCTGCTCGATTCCAACGATTACTACCAGTTCCAGGGCGGCATGCTCGCGGCGGTGAGGCATTTGAGCGGCCGCGAGGCTGCCAGCTATCACGGCGACCACAGCGTGGCCGATGTGCCGCGCATTCGCACCCTCAAGGAAGAGCTGGGCCGAGTGGTGCGCGGCCGCGCCGCCAATCCCAAGTGGATCGAAGGTGCCAAGCGCCATGGCTACAAGGGGGCGTTCGAGCTGGCGGCCACGGTCGACAATCTGTTCGCCTTCGATGCCACCAGCGAGCTGGTGGACGATCATCAGTACGAGCAGCTGGCAGAGGCGTACCTGCTCGACCCCGACACGCGCGGTTTTTTGCAGGCAAACAACCCGGCAGCCCTGCGCGACATCACCGAGCGCCTGCTCGAAGCCCAGCAACGCGGCCTCTGGCAATCCCCGGGCAGCTATCGGGCGGCGCTCGAAGACCTGCTCATCGACAGCGAAGAAGACTCATGATCCAGCATTACCCCTTGGCCGCAGTGGTCGGTGCCGACGACCTGAAACTGGCGCTGTGCCTGGCTGCGATCGACCCGCGCCTGGGCGGCGTGCTGATCGAAGGGCCGCGCGGCATGGCCAAGAGCACGCTGGCGCGCGGCCTGGCCGACCTGCTCGATGGCGGCGCGTTCGTCACCTTGCCACTGGGCGCCACCGAGGAGCGGCTGGTGGGCAGCCTCGATCTGGAAGCGGTGCTGGGCGAAGGCCAGGTGCGCTTTCGCCTGGCGTGCTGGCTGCGGCGGACGGCGGGGTGCTTTACGTCGACGAGGTCAACCTGCTGGCCGACCACCTGGTGGACTTGTTGCTGGACGTCGCCGCCAGTGGGGTCAACCGCGTGGAGCGCGACAACGTCTCGCATGAGCATCCGGCGCGTTTTGTGCTGATCGGCACGATGAACCCGGAGGAGGGCGAGCTGCGCCCGCAACTGCTGGACCGTTTTGGCCTGAGCGTCGAGCTGGGCTCAGCGCCGGCACCGGCCGAGCGCGGCGAGATCGTGCGCCGGCGCCTGGCCTTCGACGAGCAGCCGCAGGCGTTCATCGCGCAGTGGGCGGGCGAGCAGCAGGCCCTGCGCGAGCGTTGCGCCCAGGCGCGGCGAGTGTTGCCTGGCATTGCGCTGGACGACGCGTCGCTCTCGCAGATCAACGAGCGTTGCCACGCAGCGGGTGTCGACGGCCTGCGTGCCGACCTGGTCTGGCTGCGCGCGGCACGTGCCCATGCGGCGTGGCGGGGTGAGGCGGCGATCGACCAGTTGGCCATCGATGCCACCGCCGAATTTGCCTTGCGCCACCGGCGCAAATTCCCGCCTGAATCCCCAGCGCAGGCCCCGCGTGAGCAGGGTAGCGAAGCGGGCCAGGGCGGTGCGGGCGATTGGGGCGAGCTGCCGCCTGCCCCTCAAGCCAACGGCCCGCGCCGCAGCCTGCCGGGCTGGCCAGAAAAGCCCTGAGCCCCCGCCCGCGTGGCCAGGCTGGTGCACGTGGCGGGGGCGGGCGCATCGATTCGGGTGGCAACGCTTGCCGGCGGGCGCCCGCGCAGCCGCGCTCAATTGCAGTGGCGCCAGCGGCTGTCGGCACCCCCGGCGTTATGGCTGGTCATCGTCGACAGCTCGGCCTCCACTCGCCGGCACGGTGCCTTGAGCGCGGGCAAGGGCTTGCTGGAGGCGGTGTTCGACCAGGCCTATCGCCAACGTGCCCACCTGGCATTGATCACCGCCGCTGGCCGCGCGCCGCAGTGGGCCAGGCAAGGGCTCAAGGCCAGCGCTGCGTTGCAGCCGTGGTTGACACAGTTGGGCGCGGGCGGCGGCACGCCCTTGGTCGAGGCGCTCGACAGTGCTCGCCAGTGGCTGGCCCGGCGGCGCAAGCAACACCCATTGGAGCGCCAGCATTGCTTGATACTTACCGACGGCCGCCTGCGCTATGGGCGGGTTGCCCCCTTGGGGTGTGATACAGCATTGGTGAATCTCGAGCGCGGGCCATTGCGCATGAATCTGGCAGCGGGGCTGGCTCACCAGCTCGATGCTATCTGCCTACCTATTGACGACCTTTAAAAAGGTTTGGCGCACTTGGGGTGGGTAAGTCTTTACACCTGCTGCACAACGTGCCCGAAACTCGGAACAGCCTGGCGCATGGTTTCGTTGTAGCGCCGGGTTAACAATACAGCCGACATATCCAAATAGCCTGGAATCCTTGTGGCAAACTCCAACGCTGCGTTGACAGGAGCCTGAACAAGCCGGATCACGGCAGGGCTCACGATAAGCGTTCCAGCGATATTGGAAGTTGACTGCGCCACTGCTCTGGCAACTGCAGATTGCGCAATTCCAGGTATCAGCGCCGAAGCTATTCGTACGCCTCGGGCCCCCACAGCTACCCCCACCCCTATCTGAGGCAGCAGCAGGACTCTTGGGACGTAGGACCGCTGCATCGCCCAAACGCGATCGGCTGCTCGCTCCAGCAGCCGTATCATGCGACCGAGCATGGATATCAGGCTCGCACCCGAAGGATCCAGATTGTTGACCGGTTCGCTCTTGCCGTAGGCGTAAGCATTGAGTCCACCAGCACCAAAGGGCGAAAAGTGGTCTGGTCTTGAAAATTTCATAAGGCCGGATAAATACCTGCGGTATCCATGCCCGAGCAGGTAAGCAGCGGTCGACGCCTCGGCTAACTCACCGGCAAATCCCACCATCGATTTAGCATTGCGCGGGTAGTGCGCACCAAAAGGGGTATAAGCCATCCTGGAATGTAAAACGGTCGAGGCTATATCGGTTCGGATGCAAACGTTCATGGAAATCACGATACAAGCGTTATTGGCCGCAATCCTAGCGCCGTCGCTGATCTATGACAGCTATCAAAGTTACTAGGGCGGCCTCAGGCTTTCGTATGCTCCAGCGCCCGGCTCCACCGTTCATGCCCGCACTCATCACAGGTGTAGTGCTGCAGTGCCCGCATCTGCCGCACTGCGCCACACCATTCACAGGCATAAGTGCCGGCCTCACGCGTTTGGGTCACGATGTCGCGGTGTTCGGCGGGCAGGATCGACAGCCCGGGGCGAACCTGCTCGGGTTCGTAGAAGTACAGGCTTACATCGCCATTCACCTCCAGAAACGCCAGCCGGATCTGGCCCAGGTGTTCGGCGCCATGCAGGCGCAGCTCCATCAGGAACTCATCGTGGCTGACGTTGCCCGCCGCCAGGGAGCCGGCATCGAAGTGGCCGTCGCGCACGATCAGGATCGGTTTGCCTTGTAGCCACTGGCCGAACCGGCTGCTGCGCTCGGTGGCCCATGTAGTGAGGCGGTAGAGCAGGGTCATGGTTACGAACACCGTCACCACCGGCAGGATGGGCACGTCTTCGTAGAAGGTCACATCGCCCGCAGCCGAACCCAGGGTGAGGATCACCACCAGCTCGAACAGCGATAGTTGCCGAACGCCACGGCGCCCCGCGATCTTCAGAAACGAAAAGACCACCCCATAAGCCAGCGCAGTGCGCGCGGCAACTTCCCAGAGGAAGTTGAGGGTAGTCTTTTCCAGCAATAGCCGATGCCAATCGAACGCACTCATGAACCACCGTTAGTTCAATGATCAGGACGCTCTTATTGGCAGCGCAGTGCTGCTGTTAGTTCAGCGTGGCATGTGCCAGGGTTGCAGCGTATAACCGCCATGCGACAATTCGGCGCGCACTTCTTCAAGCAGGCTGGCCAACTCGCGGCGGCTGGTGTAGGTGCTGTTGGGAATGCGCGCATGGCCGATGCGGGTGCTGGTGCGGTCAACGACCGACAGGCTCAGCTCGCCGTTGGCATCGGGCGCCCAGGCGACGCACTGGAAGGGTTGGAAGGCGTGGTTGGCAATCAGCAATGCTTCGTTGACACGGAGCGTAGCGTTCATGGATGTTCAGCTCTCTGTTGGCCGCCAATACTGCGGCCGTGGCGTATTTGGTGTTCAACCCGGCGGGTCGTTGAAAGTGTTGATGCCGGGAGCACCCGCTCAAGTCACAACCTTTGTAAAAAATAGTTATTTTCAACATCAGGCTGCTTGCCCCGTATGACGGTTGAATGACCGAAAGATTCAATTGCGCAGATGAGCGGCAACTTTCAGGCATTCAATAATTTGCCTACGAGCTCGATGGCTGCGGCTTCGCGCTTGGCCCAATCGCCCGCCAGTTCGGCAAAGCATTGCCGGTGGGCGGCGAGCCAGCCACGGCTGTCGCGATAGAACGCCTGGCGTTGCGCCAGTAGCGGCTGGCAACGCTGGCCGTCATCGATCCACGGCACGCCTTCGGGGGCCAGCAGCAGCGTCAGGTCGTAATGGCGCGCCAGCAGCGCAGGCTCGAGCCACGCCGGGCAATCGCCGAACAGGGCCAGGCTCCAGAGGCGGTTGCTCAGCAGGTGGGTGTCGAGGATGAGCAGCCGTGGCTGCCGGGCGCGAGCTGCGTCTTCGTGGGCCAGCTGGCCCTCGGCGATGGGGGTGATGTCGGCCAGGGTCGTTTCGCGGCCCAGCTGCTGGTAGTACTGGCGAACGTACTCATCCACCCGCAGCCCGCCGAAGTGTGCGTGCAGATGCTCGGCGAGGCGGCTTTTGCCGGCCGACTCCGGCCCGGCGAGCACCACGACCTTCACTTGGCCAGTGCCGGGTCGGCGCGCCACTGGCGCCAGCCCAGGGCGGCCAGGACAACGAAGCCTGCGTAGAGAAGGGCGGTCAGGTTCAGGTCCTTGACCAGGTAAAGGCCCACGTACACCACATCGATCGCCAGCCACAGTGGCCAGCATTGCAGGTACTTGCGCGCCATCCAGGCCTGGGCCACCAGGCTGAAGGCAGCGAGGGCGGCGTCCAGCCAGGGTTGCTCGGCGTCAGTGAAATGCGCCATCACCGAGCCCAGCGCCAGCGCACCGAGGGCGCCGCAGGCGAGCCCGATCAGTTGACCGCGCCCGCCCAGGTTGCTGACCTGCCGGCCATCGTGGCGCTGCCCGCCACGGGTCCACTGCCACCAGCCATAAAGCTGCAGCACCGCGAATACCCCTTGCAGCAAGGCATCGGAGTAAAGACGCACCCCGAAGAACAGCCAGCCATAAAGCACCACGCCCACAAGGCCGATGGGCCAGCACCAGGGCGTGCGGATTACGGTGAGCCACACCGACAGGGCGCTGATCGCTACGGCAAGCCATTCAAGTGCGGACATCGGATCGCATTCCGAGGGCAGAAAAGGGAGGCAATTGTAATCGCAGGCGTGCTATATCCGCAGCCCTGCCGCGCTAATGGCACTCTGATACAAGATTTTCGCCGCAGTGATTGCTCCACCGATTAAGCTCGCGCGTCGAATGCTTGAGCGATTCGTTGAATTATGCTCACGAAGCTGTTGAAAAGTTTCACGTTTTTTTCAGGCAGCCATCTTTAGATTGTGCGCCATTCAAGGCTTGCGCCCGCGTGGGCCGACCAGGGGGAAAGATGGACGTTTGGACCGCAGCACAATCGATCATCCTCGGCATTGTCGAGGGGCTTACAGAATTTCTGCCGATCTCCAGCACTGGCCACCAGATCGTGGTGGCCGACCTGCTGGGCTTTGGCGGTGAACGCTTCAAGGCGTTCAACATCATCATCCAGCTCGGTGCAATCCTGGCCGTGGTCTGGGAGTTTCGCCGCAAGATCTTCGACGTGGTCGGCGGGCTTGCCACCGAGCCCAAGGCGCGGCGCTTCACCGTCAACCTGATGCTGGCGTTCTTTCCGGCGGTGGTGCTGGGGGTGGCGTTTTCCGACCAGATTCAGGAATACCTGTTCAACCCCATCACCGTGGCGCTGGCGCTGGTGATCGGCGGGGTGATCATGCTCTGGGCCGAGCAGCGCGAGCACGTGGTGAGGGTGGAGCATGTGGATGCGATGCGTTGGTCGGACGCCTTGAAAATCGGCTGCTGCCAGTGCCTGGCGATGATTCCGGGCACATCGCGCTCCGGCTCTACCATCATCGGCGGCCTGCTGTTCGGCCTCTCGCGCCAGGCCGCCACCGAGTTCTCGTTCTTCCTGGCGATGCCGACCATGGTCGGTGCGGCGTTCTACTCGGGCTTCAAGTACCGCCACCTGTTCCAGGCTTCGGATGTGCCGGTGTTCGCCCTGGGTTTCGTGGTGTCGTTCATCTTCGCGATGATCGCCGTGCGCGCGCTGCTGCGCTTCATCGCCAACCACAGCTACGCCGTGTTCGCCTGGTACCGCATCGCCTTCGGCTTGCTGATCCTGGCGACCTGGGCGTTTGGCTGGGTCGACTGGAGCAGCGCTCAGGCCTGAGTGCGGCGCTCAAGCTCGGCCCACAGGCGGGGGTCGTCGAAGGTTTCGATGGCAAGGTCCGCGCCTGCGGCCAGCAAGCTTCCCGGGCTCTGGCTGGTGGCCAGGGCCACGGTGTACAGCCCGGCACCCTTGGCGGCGGTGAGGCCCGGGATCGAATCCTCGAACGCCATGCCCTGGGCCGGCGTTGCGCCCAGCTTCAGCAGGCCGGTCTGGTAGGGCAGCGGGTCGGGCTTGGCGCGCGGCAACTCCTCGGCCACCACCACATGCGCAAAGCGCCCGGCCAGGTTCAGGGCCGCCAGCATATGATCGGCGTTGGCCCGCGGGGCATTGGTAACCACCGCCCGGCCGATGCCATGCTCGTCACTCCACGCCAGCAGGCGCAGCAGCCCGGGGATCGGCTCCAGCCTGGCTGACAGCTTGCGAAAGCGCGCTTCCTTGCGGTCGGCGAAGGCGCGGTGTTCTTCGACGTTGCGCTCGGGGAACAGCAAGGCGCACAGCTGCGGGTTGGCCCGGCCACTGCACTTTTCCATGAACTCTTCCTCGCCGAACGGCCGGTTGTCTTCTTCCATCAGCAACTGCTGGATGGCCACCAGGTGGAGGCGGTCAGTGTCGGTCAGGGTGCCATCGAGGTCGAACAGCAACGCGTCGAGCATGGTCAGCGGTCCATAGGCGCAAGAAGGGGGCGCCGAGAGTAGCAGCCGGGGCGCGCCGGCTCAAACCGCCCATCGGTCAGAGCGGTCTTGCCCACTTCGAGAGCTGTATGTATAAACAGCGGCGTGAACCGGATGCCCAATGTGAACCCGCTCGACGACCCTCTGATTACCCTGGTGAATTTCCGCACCGCGTTGGCCTGGCTGGCCGAGCGCTACGCCGACCTGCTCGACGCCGACGAGCAGGCGTTCATCGGCCGTTTTCATACGCTGCCGCAGCCTTCGCAGGCATTGCTGGTGCGCCTGGTGATGCGCAAGGGCGAGCACTTTCGCCACAGCCGCCTGGCCTACCCGGAGATCGGCTGCCCGGCCAGCGCCGCAGCGCCATTGCTGGCGTTGGGCTGGCTATGCAGCCAGCAGCCGCTGAACGCCAGTGAACTGTGCGCGCAGTTGACCAAACCTGAGCTTGCCCAGCGCTTTCAGCACGAAGGGCTCAAGGCGGCCTGGCGCAAGCCCGAACAACTGGCGTGGTTGCTGGAGCGCTACCCCCAGGCGCAGCCCTTCGCCCATTGGTGCGCCGCGCTGGGCCCGCTCTACACCCTGCGGGTCAGGCTGTTGTGCGAACGGCTGCGGCTGATGTTCTTCGGCAACCTGCATCAGGACTGGTCGCAGTTCGTGCTGGTCGATCTGGGCCTGCACCGCTTCGAAACCGTGGAGCTGGCGGCGGAATCCCGCGCGCTCGGTTGCCGCAGCGACATCGACGTGGCACTGGTACTGCACGGCCTGCGTGACCGGCTCGAGGCAGGCGAAGCGCTGGAAGCGCTCGAGGCGTCGCTGGCCGAGGTGAGCACCGCCAACCCCTGGCTCGAGGGCCGGCGCCAGAAGCTGCTGTTCCTGATGGGCCAGGCGGCAGAGCGGCAAGGGCTGGGCGAACTGGCCGAGCGGCTTTATCGCCCGTGCACCTGGCCGCAGGCGCGCTGGCGGCTGCTGCGGGTGCTGGAAGTGGCGGGGCGCTTCGCAGAGGCTTTCGCGCTCTGGGAGCAGGCCCAGGCCGCCCCCCGCAACGCCGCCGAAGCCCAGGCCCTGCCGCGCATGTTGCCGCGTTTGCTGCGCGGCCTCGGCGCCCGGCCCTGCGCCGGGCTGCACCGGCCAAACCCGAATTGCTGCACCTGGCGTTGCCGCGCGCCGCCAGCGTCGAACGGGCCGTGGGCCAGGCGCTGGAGACGGCCGATGCCCCCGTGCTGTACCTGGAAAACGCCCTGTTCAATTCACTGTTCGGCCTGTTCGTGCTGGCCGGCGATCTTCGCGCCGTTGCCCGGCGCGTTCTTTCATCGTTTCCAGCACGGGCCGGCCGACCTGCACCAGCCGGATTTTTACACGCGCCGCCAGGCACTGTTCGACAGCTGCCTGGCCGAGCTTGACGACGGCCGTTACCGGGCCACGATCCTGGCGCGGTTCGAGGAAAAGCACGGCCTTTCGACGCCATTCGTGTTCTGGGGCGCACTCAATCCTGAGCTGCTGAAGCTGGCGCTGGCCTGCATTCCGGCGCAGCACCTGCGCCGCTGCTTCGAGCGGCTGCTCGAAGACATCGCCGCCAACCGCACCGGCATGCCCGACCTGATCCAGTTCTGGCCGGCGGAGCGGCGCTATCGCATGGTCGAGGCGAAGGGGCCGGGTGATCGCCTGCAGGACAACCAGCTGCGCTGGGTAGCGTTCTGTGCCGAGCAGGGGCTGCCGCTGCAGGTGTGCCACGTCACCTGGCAGGCCGAGGCCGTGGCGTGAGCTACCGCGTGGCGGTGCGCGCCTTGTGCGAGTTCGGCGCCCGCGCGGGCGATCTGGACCTGCGTTTCACGCCGGCACCGAGCGCGCTCGAAGGCATCGCCGGGCACCAGCAGGTTGCAGCGGGCCGGGGCCTGATTACCAGAGCGAAGTGCCACTGGAGGGGCAGCATGGCGAGTTGCTGGTGCGTGGCCGTGCCGACGGCTTCGATGGCGCACGCAATTGCCTGGAAGAGGTCAAGACCTACCGCGGTGACCTTGCCCGCCAGGCGCTGAACCTGCGCGCGCTGCACTGGGCGCAGGCGCAGGTCTACGGCTGGCTGATGTGCCAGCTCCGAGGCTTGAGCGAGCTGACCGTGGCGCTGGTGTACCTGGACGTGGACAGCGGCAAGCAGACGCGCTTCGAAGAGCACCACCAGGCCGTGGCCTTGCAGCGGATTTTCGAACAGTTGTGCCAGCGCTATGTCCACTGGGCACAGCAGGAACAGGCCCGGCGCGAGGCGCGGGATCAGGGCTGGGCCAGTTGGTGTTCCCGCTGGCCAGCTGGCGGCCAGGCCAGCGCGAGTTGGCCGAGACCGTGTTCAAGGCCACCAGCACCGGCCGCTGCCTGCTGGCGCAGGCCCCCACCGGGATCGGCAAAACCCTGGGCACCTTGTTCCCCGTGCTCAAGGCCATGGCGCCGCAGCAACTGGATGTGTCGCTGTTCCTCACCGCCGAGACGCCCGGGCGGCGCCTGGCGCTCGACGCCATGGCGCGGCTGCGCACGCCTGAGGTGCCGTTGCGGGTGCTCGAGCTGGTGGCGCGCGACAAAGCCTGTGAACACCCCGGCACCGCCTGCCATGGCGAGGCCTGCCCGCTGGCCCGGGGTTTTACGACAGGTTGCCTGCCGCCCGTGCAGAGGCAGGGCAGGCAGGCTGGCTCGACCGCCAGGCTCTGCGCGAGATCGCCTTGCGCCATCAGGTGTGCCCCTATTACCTGGTCCAGGAAATGGCACGCTGGGTCGACGTACTGGTGGGCGATTACAACTACTGGTTCGACGTCAGCGCCTGGTTGCACGGGCTGGCGCTGCAACAAGGCTGGCGCGCCACGCTGCTGGTGGACGAGGCGCACAACCTGGTCGACCGCGCGCGCAGCATGTACAGCGCCGAGCTCGACCAACAGCGCCTGGTGCCGCTGCGCAAGGCGCCCTTGCCTGGGCTGGCCGGCCCGCTGCAGCGCCTGTGGCGCGCCTGGAATGCGCTCAATGCCGAGCAAACTGCGGCGTATCAGGCCGCAGCGTCGCCGCCGGCGGCCTGGCTGGCAGCGCTGCAAGGTTGCGTCGGCGCGCTCAACACCTGCCTGAACGAAAACCCCCAGGGTTTGCAGGGGCCATGGCTCGAGTTCTATTTCGATGCGTTGCATGTGCAACGGATCGCCGAGCGCTTCGGCGAGGGGCATATCTTCGACAGCCACCAGTACGACCTCGGCCGCCAGCGCCGCTCGCGGCTGTGCCTGCGCAATCTGGTGCCAGCCCAGGCACTGGCGCCGCGCATGCAGGCGGCGCACAGCGTGGTGCTGTTCTCCGCCACCCTGAGCCCGGCGCGCTACTTTCTCGATCTGCTGGGCCTGCCCGCCGATTGTGCCTGGCTGGATGTGCCATCGCCGTTCGCCGCGCGCCAGTTGCAGGTGCGTCTGGCCGGGCATGTGTCGACCCGCTATCAGCACCGCGAAAGCTCGCTGGCCGCGCTGGCGCAGGTGCTTGCCGGGCAATACCGCCGCCAGCCGGGTAATTATCTTGCGTTCTTCAGCAGCTATCAGTACCTGGAACAGGCGCTTGGCGCATTGCGCGCAGAGGCGCCGGGTGTGCCGGTGTGGGCCCAGGCGCCGCGAATGGGCGAAGCCGAGCGCGAAGCCTTCATCGCACGTTTCGTCGAAGGCGGCCGGGGTATCGGTTTCGCGGTGCTGGGTGGGGCGTTCGGCGAAGGCATCGACCTGCCCGGAGGGCGCCTGATCGGTGCTTTCATCGCCACCCTGGGCCTGGCGCAGCTGAACCCGGTCAACGAGCAACTGCGCCAGCGCCTGCAGCAGCGCTACGGCGCCGGCTACGACTACGCCTATCTCTACCCCGGGCTGCACAAGGTGGTGCAAGCCGCCGGCCGGGTGATTCGTGATGAGGGCGACCAGGGTGTGGTGGTGCTGATCGACGACCGCTTCGCGCAGCCGCAGGTGCAAGCGTTGTTGCCGCGCTGGTGGCCGCTGGCCGAACCCTGCCCGCCAGCGCTGCCGGGCGACTATGGGCAAACCTTGCCGCTGCTGGGCTGAACCACGGGCATCGCCAGCAGGTCGAAGGGCCATTACACTGCGCTCCTTTTCACAGCCACACCGCCTCCCGAGGTTTGCATGACGCACAATCCCCTGGCCGGCCAACCGGCCCCGGCCGAGCTGCTGGTCGATATCCCCCGCCTTGTCAGCGCCTATTACAGCGGCAAGCCCGACCCGGCCAACCCCGCCCACCGCGTGGCGTTCGGTACCTCCGGCCACCGTGGCAGCTCGTTCGACAACAGCTTCAATGAAGCCCAGGTGCTTGCGATCAGCCAGGCCATCTGCCTGTACCGCCAGGCTCAAGGCATCGACGGCCCGCTGTTTTTGGGCATCGACACCCATGCGCTGTCCACGCCTGCCGGCATCACGGCCCTCGAGGTGTTCGCCGCCAACGGCGTGCAGGTGATGCTCGCCGAGCACGACGAATACACCCCGACGCCTGCGCTGTCGCACGCGATCCTCTGCTACAACCGCGGCCGCCAGGCGCACCTGGCCGATGGCGTGGTGATTACCCCGTCGCACAACCCGCCTCAGAGCGGCGGCTTCAAATACAACCCCACCAATGGCGGCCCGGCCGACAGCGATGTCACCAAGTGGATCGAGAACAAGGCCAATGCACTGCTCGAGGATGGCCTCAAGGCGGTCAAGCGCATGCCGTGGGAGCGCGCGCTCAAGGCAGGCACCACGCATCGCCATGATTACCTGAACCATTACGTCGGCGACCTGGCCAACGTCGTCGATATCGATGCGATCCGCAGCGCCGGGCTGCGCCTGGGCGTCGACCCGCTGGGCGGTGCCGGTGTGCGCTATTGGGCAGCCATCGCCGAGCACTACAAGCTCGACCTGGAAGTGGTCAACCGCAACGTCGACCCGACCTTCCGCTTCATGACCCTGGACTGGGACGGGCAGATCCGCATGGACCCGTCTTCGCGGGACGCCATGCAAGGCCTGCTGGCCCTCAAGGACCGTTTCGACGTCGCCTTCGCCTGCGACCCGGACCACGACCGCCACGGCATCGTCACCTCCGCCGGCGGCCTGCTGGCGCCGAACAACTACCTGGCGGTGATGGTCGACTACCTCTACGCCAACCGCCCGCAATGGCGTGCCGACGCCGCCGTGGGCAAGACCGTCGTCAGCAGCGGCCTGATCGACCGTGTGACCGCGCGCCTGGGCCGCAAACTGTTCGAAGTACCGGTGGGCTTCAAGTATTTCGCCCAGGGCCTGTACGACGGCAGCCTGGGTTTTGGCGGCGAAGAAGCGCCGGCGCCTCGTTCCTGCGTCGCGACGGCAGCGTCTGGTGCACCGACAAGGACGGGCTGATTCCATCGTTGCTGGCTGCCGAAATGACTGCCGTCACCGGCAAGAACCCCTATGAGCGCTACCGTGACCTGGCCGCCGAGCTAGGTGAGCCGTTCGCTACCCGCGTAGACGCCAAGGCCGATGCGAAGCAGAAGGCGGCGCTGAGCAAGCTCTCGCCAGAGCAGGTCAGCTCGAAAGAGCTGGCAGGTGAGCCGATCAAGGCCATCCTGAGCCGTGCACCGGGCAACGACCAGGCCATCGGCGGCTTGAAGGTGGTCACCGAGAACGGGTGGTTCGCTGCCCGCCCGTCCGGCACCGAGGACATCTACAAGATCTACGCCGAAAGCTTCAAGGGCGAAGAGCACCTTCAGCGCCTTGTGCAGGAAGCCCAGGCACTGGTCAACAGCGCCATCGCTTGAGGCCCGTTGATGCGCCGCGTATTGCGCGGCGCATCAATGGCTTGCTGGACCTTCCCGCCAAATCACGCGAAGATGCCTGCCCATCGCCCAGTGGCCGCCCAAGGCAGGAGTCAGTGTGCCAAGCCGTTCCAAGGAGCCTGCGCGCCAGCCGTGGCTCAAGCGCCTCAAAGCCTACGTGCGTGAGCTGCGCGAGCTGACAGCCGTCTATGATGGCGCCTCAGAGCCAACCCCAGCCAAACCTGCGGCCAAGCCCAAGGCAACAACGCCCAAGCCTGCTTCGCCCAAGCCTGCCAAGGCCACGCCGCGCGCGGCGCCGGCCGAAAAGCCCGAGGGCTCGCTGCCCATCGATGCCGCAGTGCGCAAACGCATGAAGGCCGATGTGCAGCGCTTGCTGCCCGAGCAACGCCAGCCGAATGCCGCGCAGTGGAAGATGATCTTCAGCGACGCACCGGCCACTTGTGTGGTGGCCGGCGCAGGTGCGGGCAAGTCGGCGTCGCTGGTGCTGCGTGTGGTGTTGTTGGTGGAATATCTCGGGGTGCCGCTGGAGCAGATCAGCGTGGTGACGTTCACCCGCGAGTCGCGCAAGGATTTCGTCGCTCGCCTGATCGAAGCTTTCGCGTTGTGGGGCCGCACACTCAGTGAGCGCCAGGCCCGCGACCGGGTGCGCACCTTCCACTCTCGTGCGCTGGGCTGGGCACAGGCACAACCTGCGCTGGCCGGGCTCAAGGCCTTCGAGGCACTGGGCCAGGGTGGCGCGAGTGACCCGGACCAGCCGCCGTTCGCCCTGGCGCTCAACACGCAGCAGCGCGACCTGCTCGGCGAGGCCTACAGCGCCTTGCTCAGCGAAAATGCCCAATTTGCGCACGCCATCGAAACCCTGCGCCGGCAAGCCGTACAGCTCGAACGCCTGGGCCGCGACCATCCCGACGTGCGCGCCCGCGCTACGGTGATGGGGTTGGCGGCACAGCGCGATGCGGCGCTCGCCGAACAGGTCAGGGTGCTATGGCAGGCTGCCGGCGCCTGGCCGTTGCCTGGAGTAGAGCCCGGCCCGGCCACGCTCGAGCTGCGCGGCCATGCATTCCACGTGCATGGTTGGCATCCCGGTGCGCAAGCGTGGGTGATGCTCGGCGTCGACGCCCGCGAGAGCCGCGACCTGCGCCGCGCCCAAGGTGAGCTGCCATTGGCGGCGGAGGTGGCGGTCAAACGCACGCTGTTCCAGGCCTTCTGCGACCAGCCGGTGATCTGGCTGGACAGCTACGCCCAAGGCAAGGCCTTGGCCGAACGCCTGGCCGGCCATGCAGGCCGCGGCCCGGGCATCGAATACCGCCTTGCCGGTGAGTGGCGTGCTCAGCCGCTGCTGGAGCTGTTTTACCAGGTGGCCAGCTTCATCGAGAGCCTGGGCCTGGAAGTGGCCGATGCCGTCGCCCGTACGGGGCTTGCCGAGGAGGGCGCCGATGCTGCGTTTTTCCAGGCGCTGAGGCACTTCTGGCCGGCCTGCACCGCGCGCTGGCGCCAGGCTTCGCCGCCGGTGATGCCCTACAACCACATCTTCAGCCACTTCATTACCCAAGGGTTCAGCGGTATCGAGGACGAGGCGATCAACGTGTTCCGGCACTTGCTGGTCGACGAGTTCCAGGACGTCTCGGCGTTACTGGTGGCCTGGCTCAAGGCCGTGCTGGGCGAGCGCGAGCGGCGCGGGCTGGGCGGTGGTTCGTTGCTGTGCGTCGGTGACGATTGGCAGTCGATCTATGGCTGGCGCGGCAGCAGCCCGGGCTTCTTTCTGGATTTCGAGCGTGTGTTCCCTGCATCGGCGCATCTGCGGGTGATGCTGCGAGACAACTACCGTTGCCAGCAGGGCGTGATCGACGCTGCCGAATGGTTGGTCAAGGCCACCCCCAGCCTCAAGGGCAAAAAGGCTCGCGCCGTGGGCGAGCGCCCGGTCGCTCCGGTGCAGGTGTTGGCGCGTGATGATCAGGCGCTGCTGGCCAAGGTTCAGGTGCACTTGCAGGCGCAGGAGTCGGTGTTGGTGCTGTACCGCCGCTCTGCGGACAGGCCAGAGCTTGAGAAGCTGCTCAAAGAGCCGTTGGCGCAGTGCAAGGCCAGTGGCAATCCGGGGCAACTTCGTTTCATGACCTATCACGCTGCCAAGGGCCTGGAGGCCGATGCCGTGTGCCTGCTGGGGATTGCAGCTATCAGGGCGGGGGGCAATGGCGCAACGCCGTTTACCGGCTGGCTGGGCTGGGCCCGGCTGAGGCCGAGCAACCTTACGACGCAGCACAGGCGGATGAAGCCTACCGGCTGGCCTACGTGGCAATCACCCGAGCGCGGCAGCATTGTTACTGGTTCATCGAGCCGGCGGGGCAAGCGGTGCTCGCCAAGGCATCTTCACGTGTGGCCGGCAGCAAGGGGCTGTTTCAGGATTCGCGAGGGCAGGGCTAGCGTCAACCGCAGGCGCCAAGGCGCGCGGGTGGCACGAACGCCTCGAGTTCGGCTTCTATGGCCTCGATGATGCGCTCCACGTCGCTTGCGTTCATCACGGTGGCACAAGGGATGCCGGCGATGGCCAGCAGGGTGCGGCCGGTTTCGCGATCGAACAGCCTCGCCACCAGGCTGCCGGGGGCATCCATTGTGGCTTCCAGCCCGATGGGGTGGAAATGCCAGCGCATGACCTGGCAGGCATTGGGGAAGGTCATCTTGTTCATCGGGCCACCTCGCGGGGAAAGCCTGCGTCTGGCTTTAAAAGGTAGCAGGTGGCGGAGCCGAAAACGTGTTATTTCGTTCAGCCCACCCTGTTCAGGGAGGGCCATTGATGCAGGTCAAGGCGTGCCGAGGTAAGGCTTGACGGCTTACAGGGCGCGGGTCACGCGGATGTCAGCGATATTGGCCCGTTCTTCATCGCCATGCAGGGCTACCAGCGCGGCTTCGGCCTCGCTCAGGCTGCCGCTTTGCAAAAAGGCGAAATCCCAGCGGCGCTGGCCGTTCAGGGTGTAGTGGATGACGTACTTGGTCATGGGGCAGCCCTGTCAGGTATAGGAGGAATGCGAGCGGCGCACGATCTTGATGGTGTGCTTGAACGCGGTGTTCTTCAGCGGGCGATCTTTCAGGCGAGGGCCGGAGGTGTCGAGCGTGATGTTCCAGAAACCGCTGCTGGGCACGGTGATGCGTGCGGGGAACTTGTCGAAGGCGCCGCCGTGATAGGTGTGGCGGCCACCGTTGCGAAAGGCGCGGTAATTGGCGTCGTTCATCAGGCGAATGTTGCAGCGTTGTGAGCACTCGATCACGACCAGGTCGTCTTCGTTGAGGTGCTCGCGCTGGTGTACGAATTTCATGAGGGCTCCGGAAAGGCGGGAGTGTTGCCAAGGCGCGCACTGTATCACAGCGTGCTTGCCGCTGCGCTGCCCAGGCACCCTGTGAACAAATGGCCAGCTACCCGGTCCAAGCCTCTTTGACCGATATAGGGGCATGGTATCGATGAAGGCTGTATGGCTCGCCCTGGCGGCGTTGATGTTAGGTGGTTGTGCCAGTGTTTCGGACCTCGAGCAAACCCACGAAACGATGGACGTGATCTCTGGCAAATCCCCCAAGGACTACTCGGCATGCCTGGCGCAGCGCCTTTCTAGCAGCCGTTCGCCCTTGACCATCGAACCGCACAAGAGCGGCTTTCGTGTGATCGTGCCGCAGAAATTCGGCTCGGGGCCGGCGGCGGTGGTGCTGGTCGAGGAGCGCTCAGGTGGCAGCTCGATCAAGGTCCACGAACGGTTGTCGAATCTGCCAGTGCGGTTTCATGACGTACGCAACGCTGCTACAGCGTGCATCTCCGGCTGAGTATTTTCATCGCGGAACTAAATGCTTGCAGGGTTTTTCTATTGTCGCAGTGCGCGCGCCAGGCGTGCCCCATTGTAACGTTCATCGGGCCTGATTAGACTGCGCCGAATACGTAGGCCCGCCCTTGAATTAAGGACACTTCATGATCAAGAAATGCTTGTTCCCGGCAGCCGGTTACGGCACCCGCTTTTTGCCAGCGACCAAGGCGATGCCCAAGGAAATGCTGCCGGTGGTCAACAAGCCGTTGATCCAGTACGGCGTTGAAGAAGCGCTGGAAGCTGGCCTTACCGGCATCGCCATCGTCACTGGCCGCGGCAAGCGCGCGCTGGAAGACCACTTCGACATCAGCTACGAGCTGGAAACCCAGATCCGCAACACCGACAAGGAAAAGTACCTGGTCGGTATTCGCAAGCTGATCGACCAGTGCACGTTCTCGTACACCCGCCAGGTCGAAATGAAAGGCCTGGGCCACGCGATCCTCAGCGGCCGCCCATTGATCGGCGACGAGCCCTTCGCAGTGGTGCTGGCGGACGACCTGTGCGTGAACCCTGAAGGCGACAGCGTGCTGCAGCAGATGGTGAAGCTGTACAACCAGTTCCGCTGCTCCATCGTAGCCATTCAGGAAGTCGACCCGCAGGAAACCAACAAGTACGGCGTGATCGCCGGCGAGATGATCCGTGACGACATCTACCGTGTGAACACCATGGTCGAAAAGCCCAAGCCTGAAGACGCGCCTTCGAACCTGGCGATCATCGGCCGCTATATCCTGACCCCGGATATCTTCAAGCTGATCGAGGAAACCGAGCCAGGCAAGGGCGGCGAGATTCAGATCACCGACGCACTGATGAAGCAAGCCAAAGACGGCTGCGTGCTGGCGTACAAGTTCAAGGGTGAGCGTTTCGACTGCGGTAGCGCAGAAGGTTACATCGACGCTACCAACTATTGCTTCGAGAACTTCTACAAGAAGGGCCAGCTCTGATTCTTGCGTGAAGTTATAAAGGCGCCGCTATCCTGACCGATAGCGGCGTTTTCATTTGAGGAATATGCATGGCATACGATGTCGATTTGTTCGTGATAGGCGCAGGGTCCGGCGGCGTGCGCGCCGCACGATTTGCAGCAGGCTTTGGCGCGCGAGTGGCGATCGCCGAGAGCCGCTACCTGGGTGGCACCTGTGTGAATGTGGGTTGCGTGCCCAAGAAGCTGCTGGTCTATGGTGCTCATTACGGTGAGGACCTGGCCCATGCCCAGGCCTATGGCTGGTCGGTCGAGCAGCCAGCGTTCGACTGGCCAACCCTGATCGCCAACAAGAACCGCGAGATTCAGCGCCTCAATGGGATCTACGAAAAGCTGCTGACCAGCGCGGGCGTTACCCAGCATAACGGCCACGCCCGGCTGCTCGATGCGCACACGGTCGAAGTGGCGGGCCGGCGGATCAGTGCCGAGCGCATCCTGATCGCCACCGGCGGCTGGCCGCATATCCCGGACATTCCCGGGCGCGAGCATGCGATCTCCTCGAATGAGGCGTTTTACCTCGAGCAGTTGCCCAAGCGCGTGGTTGTGGTAGGCGGGGGTTACATCGCCGTGGAGTTTGCTGGGATTTTCAATGGCATGGGCGCAGAAACCACCCTGATGTACCGGGGTGGACTGTTCCTGCGGGGCTTCGATGGCACGGTGCGCGAGCACCTGCGCGACCAGTTGAAGCACAAGGGCATGGACTTGCGGTTCGACACAGACCTTGAGCGCATCGACAAGCAGGCCGATGGCACTCTGTTGCTGACCTGCAAGGGTGGGCAAACGATGGTCGCCGACTGCGTGCTCTACGCCACTGGCCGCAAGCCTTGCCTGGATCGGCTGGGGTTGGAGAACACTCAGGTAAGCCTCGACGACCGGGGTTACATCGAGGTCGATGACCAGTATCAGACCACCGAGCCGTCGATACTGGCGCTGGGCGACGTGATCGGGCGGGTGCAGCTCACGCCGGTGGCGACTGCCGAAGGCATGGCCATCGCGCGGCGGCTGTTCAAGCCGGCGGACTATCGGCCAGTGGATTACCAGCACATCCCCACCGCGGTGTTCAGCCAACCGCCCATCGGTACCGTGGGCCTGACCGAAGAGCAGGCCCGCGAACAGGGTCATGCATTGAAAATCTTCGAAACCACCTTCCGGCCCATGAAGCTGACGCTGACCGACGACCCGGAGCGCATCCTCATGAAGCTGGTGGTCGATGCGCAAACCGACCGAGTGCTGGGCTGCCACATGGTCGGCCCGGAAGCCGGCGAGATCGTTCAGGGGTTGGCGGTGGCGATCAAGGCGGGTGCGACCAAGCAGGTGTTCGACGACACCATCGGCGTTCACCCCACCTCGGCCGAAGAGTTCGTGACGCTGCGCAGCCAGACGCGTAGTTGATCGCCTAGGGGCGGTGGCAGAGCTCGGCGTCGGCCTGCAGGCCGAGCTTTTCCATCGCGCGGCGACGCTGGCGTTGCACGCTGCGTTCGCTGCGCTGCATTTGTTCGGCAATCTTGCGTGCGCTGAGCCCGGTGCGCGAAGCGTCAAGCACCTGCTGTTCGCGCTCGGTCAATGCCGTTGTGGCTTCGCAGGCCCAGGCACTTCTGTGGGTATAGCGCTTGCCCATGATGTGCTGTACGTCGCTGCACAGGTAGCTGCGGCCGGCCGCGACCTGGCTTGCAGCGCGTGCAAGTTCGATGGCTTCGGCACGCTTGCTCACCACGCCCCGCACGCCCAGGCCAAGGATGCTGCCCAGTGCGCAGGGTTCGCGCAGCGCTGTGAGCACCACCAGCGGCAATGATGGCCAGCCCTCGCGTACCCTGGCGATCAGCTCCAGGCCATCGGCCTGCCGCCCCCGGGCATGAAGAAATCAGTGACCACCAGGTCAAATGGCCGTTGCTGCAGCGCCAGCAGGAGGGCGTCGGTGCCATCGACGCAGGCCGCCACGTGCAGACGGCCCCTGGCGGCGTTATTGAGGATCATCGAGGCCCCAGCCAGCGAGGCGGGGTGGTCGTCGGCCAGCAGGATCTGGATCGTCATAGTTTTGGCTCCGGGTCACCGACAGCAGATTGGTCGGCATCTTGATGGGGACCAGCCCGAGACTGGCGGCAATCACCGCGATGTAGGTCGTGGAGTTGAGCCCGAACTTGCGGTGCAGGTTGTGTGTGTGGAAGTTGACCGTCGAGACCGAGCAATGCATCAGCATCGCTATATCTGCAGCGGTCTTGCCGTGGCAGCACCAGCCCAGCACTTGCTGTTCCTTGGGTGTCAGCGTGGCGAACACGGTCATTGCATCCTGGTTGTCGTCGGGTATGGCGCGGCCCATGGTCTTCCCTTCGCATTGGTTGAGCGTGTGCCATGGTTATAACGGCTGGTGCAGGCAGCGGAACCTGTCAAACCTGACAGGCCGCAGAGCTTATCCTGTTGCCCGATATGACGGGGTGGGAGTGGGCTACGAGAAATGTAAGAAAAATCAACTTCCTGCCGGAGAGGGAGCCAGGATTGGCACCGCTGGAGAGGATGAAAATGTTGATGCGCAGGGGGGCTGAGCACTAATAGTCAAAAACAATGGGTTGGATATGCATTGGCAATGAGCGCATGAGAAGATCAATAGCTAGCATACTTTCCATCGAATCACAGATCGTACTGCAAACCCTAAAGGAGCCAACCGATGCCTCTGATCAACAGCCAAGTCAAACCGTTCAAAGCGACCGCCTACCACAACGGCAAGTTCGTCGATGTAAGCGACGCTGACCTCAAGGGCAAATGGTCGGTAGTGTTCTTCTACCCTGCCGACTTCACCTTCGTGTGCCCAACCGAACTGGGTGACCTGGCCGACCGTTACGAAGAGTTCCAGGCGCTGGGCGTCGAGATCTACGGCGTCTCCACCGACACCCACTTCACCCACAAAGCCTGGCACGACACCTCCGACACCATCGCCAAGATTCAGTACCCACTGATTGGCGACCCGACCCAGGTGATCTCGCGCAACTTCGACGTGCTGATCGAAGAAGCTGGCCTGGCGGACCGTGGCACTTTCGTGATCAACCCAGAAGGCCAGATCAAGATCGTCGAAATCAACGACGGTGGCGTAGGCCGTGACGCTTCCGAGCTGCTGCGCAAGGTCAAGGCTGCCCAGTACGTCGCTGCTCACCCAGGCGAAGTGTGCCCTGCCAAGTGGAAAGAAGGCGAAGCCACTCTGGCGCCATCGCTGGACCTGGTCGGCAAGATCTGACCATGACACCACGGGCGAAGGCCAACGACCTGCTTTAGCTGTACCTCGCCCATCTGGACGCCCGGGCGCTTGCGCCTGGGCGTTTTTGTTTCCGCATTCCTGAAAGGCCCATCGCCATGCTCGACGCTACGCTTAAAACCCAGTTGAAGACTTACCTTGAGCGAGTCACCCAGCCGATCGAGATCGTCGCCAGCCTCGACGACGGCGCCAAGTCTCGGGAACTGCTCGGGTTGCTGCAGGACATCCAGGCACTCTCATCGCTGATCACCCTGCGCGATGACGGCCAGGATCCACGCAAGCCTTCTTTTTCGATCAATCGCCCCGGCGGTGATATCAGCCTGCGCTTTGCCGGCATCCCCATGGGCCACGAATTCACTTCGCTGGTGCTGGCGCTGCTGCAAGTCGGCGGCCACCCCTCCAAGGCTGGTCAGGATGTGCTTGAGCAGATCGCGGCGCTGGACGGCGATTACCTGTTCGAAACCTATTTCTCGCTGTCGTGCCAGAACTGCCCGGATGTGGTGCAGGCCCTGAACCTGATGGCGGTGATCAACCCGCGTGTTCGCCACGTGGCCATCGACGGCGCGCTGTTCCAGGCCGAAGTCGACCAGCGCCAGGTCATGGCGGTGCCCAGTGTTTACCTTAATGGTGAGCCGTTCGGCCAGGGCCGCATGGGCCTTGAGGAAATCATCGCCAAACTCGACACCGGCGCGGCCGACCGTGAAGCGAAGAAGCTCAACGCCAAGGCGCCGTTCGATGTGCTGGTGATCGGCGGTGGCCCAGCCGGCGCGGCAGCGGCCGTGTATGCCGCGCGTAAAGGTATCCGTACCGGCGTGGCTGCCGAGCGTTTCGGTGGCCAGGTGCTCGATACCCTCGCCATCGAGAACTTCATTTCGGTTAAAGAAACCGAAGGGCCAAAACTGGCCATGGCCTTGGAAGAGCACGTTAAGCAATACGATGTCGACATCATGAACCTGCAACGTGCCGAGCAGCTGATTCCCGGCCGCGACGGTGCCTTGCATGAAATCCGCTTCGCCGGCGGCGCATCGCTGAAGGCCAAAGCGCTGATCATCGCGACCGGCGCCCGGTGGCGCGAAATGAACGTGCCGGGCGAGCAACAGTACCGTAACCGTGGTGTTGCCTATTGCCCGCACTGCGATGGCCCGCTGTTCAAGGGCAAGCGCGTGGCGGTGGTGGGTGGCGGCAACTCCGGTGTCGAGGCCGCGATCGACCTGGCCGGAATCGTCAGCCATGTGACCTTGCTCGAATTCGACAGCAAGTTGCGCGCGGATGCAGTGTTGCAGCGCAAACTGAACAGCCTGCCGAACGTAACGGCTGACCACCGAAGCCCTGACCACCGAAGTGACTGGCGACGGCCAGAAGGTCAACGGCCTCACCTACAAGGATCGCCAGACTGGTGAAAGCCGCCATGTGGAATTGGAAGGGATTTTCGTGCAGATCGGCCTGCTGCCCAACAGTGATTGGCTCAAAGGCGCCATCGAGCTGTCGCAGCGCGGCGAGATCATGGTCGATGCGCGCGGAGAAACCGACCTGCCAGGCATCTTCGCCGCCGGTGATGTAACCACTGCGCCGTACAAGCAGATCATCATTGCCATGGGCGAAGGCGCCAAAGCATCGCTGGCCGCATTCGACCACCTGATCAGAGCTTGAAGCCTGTAGGAGAGCGGCTGTGCCGCGCGACGCGATGAGCTACAGGATCGTCGCGTCGCGCGGCAAGCCGCTCTCCTACAAAAAACCCCGCCAGCGGCGGGGTTTCTTTTTTACGCTTCGACCACAGGGATCTTCGCGTTGGCCGCTGCTTCACGGAAGCTGGCCATCTGATCGAACGACAGGTAGCGGTACACATCGGCCGCCATGGCGTCGATGTTCTTCGCGTAGGTCATGTACTCCTCGACCGTCGGCAGCTTGCCGAGGATCGATGCGACCGCCGCCAGTTCCGCAGAGGCCAGGTACACGTTGGCACCATCGCCCAGGCGGTTGGGGAAGTTGCGGGTGGAGGTGGAGACCACGGTGGAGTTGGATGCAACGCGCGCCTGGTTACCCATGCACAGCGAGCAGCCCGGCATTTCCATGCGCGCACCGGCCTTGCCGTAGATGCCGTAGTAGCCTTCCTCGGTCAGCTGATGCTGGTCCATCTTGGTCGGCGGCGACAGCCACAGGCGCGTCGGGATCGAGCCCTTGACCTTGTCCAGCAACTTGCCGGCCGCGCGGAAGTGGCCGATGTTGGTCATGCACGAACCGATGAACACCTCATCGATCTTCTCGCCCTGTACGCTCGACAGCAGGCGCGCGTCATCCGGATCGTTCGGCGCGCAGAGCACCGGCTCGGTCACGGTAGCCAGGTCGATCTCGATGATTTCGGCGTATTCGGCGTCGGCATCGGCGCTCATCAGCTGCGGGTTGGCGATCCACTCTTCCATGGCCTTGGCGCGGCGCTCCAGGGTGCGGGCGTCGCCGTAGCCTTCACTGATCATCCAGCGCAGCAGGGTGATGTTCGACTGCAGGTATTCGGCGATCGGCTTCTCCGGCAGCTTGATGGTGCAGCCGGCGGCAGAACGCTCGGCCGAAGCATCGGACAGCTCGAATGCTTGCTCGACGGTCAGCTCGTCCAGGCCTTCGATCTCGAGGATGCGGCCGGAGAAGATGTTCTTCTTGCCTTTCTTCTCGACGGTCAGCAGGCCCTTCTGGATGGCGAAATAGGGGATTGCGTGGACCAGGTCACGCAGGGTGATGCCCGGTTGCAGCTTGCCCTTGAAGCGCACCAGCACCGACTCGGGCATGTCCAGCGGCATGACGCCGGTGGCTGCGGCGAAGGCTACCAGGCCGGAACCGGCCGGGAAGGAAATGCCGATCGGGAAGCGGGTGTGCGAGTCGCCGCCGGTGCCGACGGTGTCAGGCAGCAGCATGCGGTTCAGCCAGCTGTGGATGATGCCGTCGCCCGGGCGCAGGGAGACGCCGCCACGGGTGCGGATGAAATCCGGCAGGGTGTGGTGGGTCTTGACGTCGATGGGCTTGGGGTAGGCAGCGGTGTGGCAGAACGACTGCATCACCAGGTCCGCGGAGAAGCCCAGGCAGGCGAGGTCTTTGAGCTCGTCGCGGGTCATCGGGCCGGTGGTGTCCTGGGAACCGACGGTGGTCATCTTCGGCTCGCAGTAGGTGCCGGGGCGCACGCCCTCGACGCCGCAGGCCTTGCCGACCATCTTCTGCGCCAGGGTGTAGCCCTTGCCGGTGTCGACAGGCTGCTCCGGGGTCTTGAACAGGTCCGAAGCACCCAGGCCCAGCTCGGCGCGGGCTTTTTCAGTCAGGCCGCGGCCCACGATCAGCGGGATACGGCCACCGGCGCGGACTTCGTCCAGCAACACGGCGGTTTTCAGTTCGAAGGTAGTGATGACCTCGTCAGTGCCGTGCTTGCACACCTTGCCGGCGTGCGGGTACACGTCGATGACATCACCCATGTTGATGTTCGACACGTCGAACTCGATCGGCAGGGCACCGGCGTCTTCCATGGTGTTGTAGAAAATCGGGGCGATCTTGCTGCCGAAGCAGAAACCACCGGCGCGCTTGTTCGGCACGTACGGGATGTCGTCGCCGAAGAACCACAGCACCGAGTTGGTAGCCGACTTGCGCGAGGAACCGGTGCCGACCACGTCGCCCACGTAGGCGACCGGGAAACCCTTCTCACGCAGCGCTTCGTACTGCTTCAGCGGGCCGATGGCGCCTTGTTGCTCGGGCTCGATGCCGTCGCGGGCCATTTTCAGCATGGCCAGGGCGTGCAGCGGGATGTCCGGACGCGACCAGGCGTCGGGCGCAGGGGAGAGGTCGTCGGTGTTGGTCTCGCCAGTGACCTTGAAGACGGTCAGGCTGTACTTGCTCGGCGATCGGCGCGCGCTTGGTGAACCACTCGCCGGCAGCCCAGGATTCGAGCACAGCTTTGGCGGCGGCGTTGCCTGCCTTGGCTTTTTCGGCCACATCGTGGAAAGCGTCGAACATCAGCAAGGTGTGCTTGAGCTGTTCGGCAGCGACGTTGGCGAGCTCGGCGTTGTCGAGCAGTTCGACCAGGGTGGCGATGTTGTAGCCGCCCTGCATGGTACCCAGCAGTTCGGTCGCGCGCTTGGCGTCGATCAACGGGGATTTTGCTTCACCCTTGGCCAGTGCGGAGAGAAAGCCTGCCTTGACGTAGGCGGCTTCATCGACCCCTGGTGGGACGCGGTTGGTAATCAGGTCAACGAGGAAGGCTTCTTCGCCGGCGGGCGGGTTTTTCAGCAGCTCGACCAGGCCTGCGGTTTGTTCGGCGTTCAACGGCTGGGGAACGATCCCCTGCTCGGCCCGCTCTTCGACGTGTTTGCGGTAGGCTTCAAGCACAGTAATACCCTCATCAGTGGTCCCGGCACGGGACGCTCATCCAGTGAAATACCGCTCCCGTGCGCGCCACGGCTTCATGAGCCGCTCGGCCAGGGTTTCGGCACTCCATACAGAAGCTGCTTTCAAAGTTTTACGCCGCGCAACGGTAGAGCTTGATGAGGGCTGGCACGGGGCAGAACCCGGTGCCACACCGTTGCGAGGATCGACTGTGCTCGTGACGCTTTGAAAACAGCTTCCAACGGATCTAGTCGCTCAAGGATGCGGCGCGATGCCGCATGCCCGGGGCGGTAGGATTCTACGGCAATTTTGCGCTGAAAGTAAGTTTAGCCCTACAAGCCCGAGGGTGAAACTCATTAGACATAGGGCTAACATGCGCCTCTGTCCGGTTTTCTGAAGTGTTTTCGCAATGCCCAACCAGTCGATCAAGACGCCCTGCGTCGGCCTCTGCTCTACCGTCTACGGGGACGCAGTGTGCCGAGGCTGCAAGCGTTTTCACCATGAAGTGGTGAACTGGAACGGCTATGACGAGGCGCAGAAGCGTGCCGTGTGGCTGCGCCTGGAGCGGCTGCTGGTACAGGTGATGCAGGCCAAGCTCGAGGTGTTCGACGCAGGCCTGCTGCGCCAGCAACTGACCCAGCGGCAGGTCCGCTTCGTGGCCAGCCAGTCGGAATACACCTGGGCCTACCAGTTGATCGCCCGGGGCGCGCGGATGATCAACAAGGTCGAGCTTTACGGGTTCGTGTTGCTGCCGGAGTTTCGCGACTGGTCGCTGCCGGATTTGCGCGAGGCGATCGACCGGGAGTTCTTTCTGCTGTCGGAGGCGCATTACGAGCGCTACATCGCCCCGGCGTTCCTGCGCGAGGCGATGGAGTAGGCCGGCTCAGCTGCGGCTGAGCTGGCCAGCGCCCTGCAGGATCACCTTCAGCGCCTCTTCCAGTTCGTCGAGGTCTGCAGCGTCGCTTGCGTGAGTGATCTGCAGGCGCAGGTCACCGCCGAACAGGTCGGCGTCCTCGGCTTGCACTTCGATTTCCAGCGACGTTGCACTCAAGCTGACGGACAGCCCCTGTACGCCCACCGGCTCGTCTTCGTCGAAAGCGATGTCGACTTCATCCTCGCCGGGATAGCGCGACATCAGGAACATGCGCCCATCGGTGGCCTGGCAGGCCAGCAGCGCCAGGTTGTCTTCTTCTTCGTCGCACGGGTTGCCCATCAGCAGGGCGGCGGTGATCTGCATGGGGCAGGCTCCGGTTGGGCTGTGAAGGCGCCATTGTCGCAGAGCGATGCCAAGGCGTCATGTGCTCAGCGGTTGACCACCCGTGCCGGCAGCGCCCATGCCAGCAGGCAACTGGCCAGGAGGCTCGCGGCGAACAGCCACAGCGCAATCTGCGGGCTGTGAAAGCGCTGCATTACCGCACCCATGAGGGTGTTGCCTACAAGCCCGGCGATGTTGGCCAGCGAGCAGGCCAGCGCAAAGCCGGTGGCCGAGGCAGCGCCCCTGAGAAAGGTGGCCGGCAGGCTGAAAAACGCCGGGAGCGCGCCGAGAATCGCCGCCGTGGCCAAGGAGAACAGCGCCACGGTGGCCGCCAGGTTGCCGATGAAAAAGGTGCTGGCGAACAGGCTGGCGGCACCTGCGATAAACGGCCCGATGATGTGCCAGCGGCGCTCGCGCAAATGATCGGAAGTGGCGCCCAGCACCAGCATGCCGACTACCCCGGCCATGCTCGGAATCGCCACTCAGCCAGCCGATGCGTGCAGGGTCGGCGACGCCTGCGTCACGGATGAAGGTCGGCAGCCAGAAACCCATGGCATAAGCGCTAAGCAGGATCGAAAAGTCGATGCCGCCCAGCATCCACACCTTGCGGTCGAAAAAGCCATCGCTGAAACGGCTGCCGCCCGGGTTGGCGGCCTCGTCCCCGGCCAGAGCCTCGGCCAGTTGCGCTTTTTCATCGACCGAAAGCCAGGGCGCCTGGCCGATGGTGTCGGGTAGCAGCTTCAGGCACAGCACACCCAGCAGCACCGAGGGAACCGCCTCGAGCAGAAACAGCCACTGCCAACCGGCCAGCCCGGCCTGGCCGTCGAAATGCCCCATGATCCAGCCCGAGAGCGGCGCGCCGATCAGGTTGGACAGCGGCAGCCCGAGCATGAACAGCGCGATGATCCGCCCACGTCGCCAGGAGGGAAACCATTGGGTCAGGTAATAAAGCACACCGGGCAGAAACCCGGCTTCGGCCACCCCCAGCAGAAAGCGCAGCAGATAGAAGCTTTCGGCACTGCGCACCAACAGGGTAAGGCCTGACAACACACCCCAACTGATCATGATGCGGGCGATCCAGCGCCGCGCACCGACCTTGGCCAGGACCAGGTTGCTGGGCACCTCGAACAGGATGTAGCCGACAAAGAACAACCCCGCCCCCAGCCCATAGGCGGCCTCGCTCAGTTGCAACTGGCCGAGCATCTGCAACTTGGCGAAGCCGACGTTGATACGGTCCAGATAGGCGGCCAGGTAGCACAGGCACAGGAAGGGAATCAGGCGCCAGGTGACCTTGCGGTACAGCGCATCTAGAGGGGCTGGCATGGGCAACTCCGGGGTGGTGAACGGTGAGTATTCACGGCCCCGGCGCTACCCGGCAAGTGTCAGCGCTTGCGCAGTACGTACACTCGCCACATGGCGTAGAGCGGGATGAAGTCAAGAGACCTCTGGACGATGAAGCCTGCGTCCTTGAATTCCTGCTCGACGACCTCGCGCGGCAGCACGAAGCGGTTCTGGTAGTCATTGGTTTTGCCTTGTGCCACACGGCGGGCATCCTGGCGGCGGCGCCTGGCGGCCTTGAGATTGCCATCAACCCACAGCGAGACGATCACCGAATCGCGGCTGACCCGGTGGAACTCCTTGAGCAGCGCTGCGCGGTGTTCGCTCTCGCCGATGTGGTGCAGCAGGCGCATGCAGAACACGCTGTCCACTGACTGGTCGGGCAAGTCGATAGCGAACGCGCTGGTTTGCAGCGTGCGCACCTTGCGCACAACCTCAGGCGGCTGGCAGGCGCGGGCGGTGGCGATCATGTCGGCGGAGTTGTCGGCACCGATGATCCGGCGCCCCGGGCGCTCGGCGAGCATCGGCCAGAAACGCCCAGCGCCACAGGGCAGGTCGAGCACCAGGTCGGGCTCTCCGGCAAGCGCCAAGGCCTTGCGCGCCATCTGCACATCACGCTGATGGGAGAGGCGGCGAGCCAGGCCATCCTGATGCTTGTGAAAATATTCACGCGCGTGCTCTGGGCCGTATTTATTGGAAAAAGGAAGCTCGATGGGGCTGTTCATGCACGTTAGTCCTTCTGCAACGGTGCGCATAGGTTGACGGCGCACCGGTGCCGAGGCAGTCAACGGTATGTGAACAGAAGGTAAAAGCGCTTTCCCCTTCTAGATCAAGCATTTCAGGATGTTTCAGCTTGCGTAGCGTTTAGCCCCTGCCACACATACCACTGCAAGCAAGGTCACCCCCAGCATGCCGCTGCTGACCGGCTCGTGCAGCAACAGCGCTGCCAAAGCCAGCCCCATGAACGGTTGCAGCAGTTGCAGCTGGCCCACCGCTGCGATACCGCCCTGGGCCAGCCCGCGGTACCAGAACACAAAGCCGATCAGCATGCTGAACAACGAGACATAACCCAACCCCGCCCAGGCCTGCGGGCTGATCGTGGTGAAGCTTGCGGGTTGGGTAAGCAGCGCGACCGGAAGCATCAACGGCAACGCCAGCAGCAGCGCCCAACTGATGACCTGCCAGCCGCCCAGTTGCCGTGCCAGCCGCCCACCTTCGGCGTAGCCCAGCCCGCACAGCATCACGGCTGCAACCATCAGGGCGTCGCCCTGCAGTGAGGTTCCGCTGCCATTGGCGGCCGAATAGCCGGCCACACAGGCCGCGCCTGCCAGCGAAAACAGCCAGAAGCCCAGGCGCGGCCGCTCGCCGCCCCGCAGCACCGCGAAGGTGGCCGTACACAGCGGCAACAGGCCCACGAAAACGATCGAGTGCGCAGAGGTGACATGCTGCAGGGCCAAGGCGGTCAACAAAGGGAAGCCCACCACTACGCCCAAGGCTGTGACTGCCAGCGGCAGCAGTACTTGACGCGCCGGCCATGGCTGGCGTGCCAGCCATAGCAGCAGACCGGCCAGCACAGCCGCAAGGGTGGCCCGTGCGCCGGTCAGGAAGGTTGCTGGCAGGTCCGCTACCGCCAGCCGTGTGGCGGGGAGGGAGCCTGCGAAAATAGCCACGCCTATGAAACCGTTTATCCAGCCCCGGGTTGTGATGTGCATGCCGCGCTCCTTTTCAATAGCGGCAGTAGAACAGTCGGGACGCTGGGCAAACCAGTGACAGTCCAATACAGTTGGCAGTAACTGTTAGGGTGTAAAAGCCAGTACGCAAGAGGGCGTAGAGTGAAGAGGGCGGCACACGAATCAATGCGGTGATGGATCATGTCAATCAAGGAATCGCCGCACGCATCTGGCCTGCCGGGGCGCGGCTGCCTTCGGTACGTGGCCAGGCGCGTAGCTTGAAGGTGTCGGTTTCCACGGTGGTCGAGGCCTATGAAAGGCTGTGCGCCGAAGGCGTGCTGCTCTCGCGGCCTGGTTCGGGGTTTTATGTAGCCGGGCCAGCCGCGCCGTTGACGTTGACCCAGGTAGCTCCGCAGCTGGACCGGGCGATCGACCCCTTGTGGGTGTCGCGCCAGGCCCTTGAAACCGATGCCTCCCTGTCGAAGCCCGGCTGCGGCTGGCTGCCGCCGGCCTGGCTCTACGAGCAAGGCGTGCGCCGGGCGCTGCGTGCGCTGGCCCGCAGCGACACGCTGGAGCTGGCCCGAGTATGCAACGCCCCTGGGCCATCCCGGCTTGCGCCAGTTCCTCTCCCGCCGCCTGGCCAGCGCTGCCATCGAGGCGCCGCCTGAACGAATCATGCTGGCCGAATCCGGCACCCAGGCCATCGATCTGGTGTGCCGTTTTCTGCTGCAGCCAGGTGACACGGTACTGGTGGACGACCCGCGCCATTTCAACTTCCACGCGCTGCTCAAGGCCCATCGTGTCCGGTGGTCGGCGTGCCCTATACGCCAGCCGGCCCGGACCTGGAGGCATTCGCTGTGGCGCTGCATGAACACGCGCCCAGGCTCTATATCACCAACTCGGGCGTGCACAACCCAACTGGGGCGGCGCTCTCGCCGGTGGTTGCCCATCGGTTGCTCAAGCTTGCGGAAGCGCACGGCCTGGTGATCGTCGAAGACGACATCTTCGCGGACTTCGAAGTAAGCCCCGCGCCCAGGCTGGCGGCGTTCGATGGCCTGGCGCGGGTGATCCATATCGGCAGCTTCTCCAAGACGGTCTCAGCCTCGGTGCGCTGTGGCTACGTAGCGGCGCGGGGTGACTGGATAGATGCGCTGGTGGATCTGAAGATCGCCACCAACTTCGGCGGCGGCCGGCTGGCCGCTGAATTGATCCTGAGGGTGTTGACCGACAGCGGTTATCGCCGGCACATGGACAGCGTGCGGCTTTACCTGGCGGATCAGCGAATGCGTGTGGCGGAGCGTCTCGGAGCGTTGGGCATTGCGCCCTGGATCGTGCCGCAGGCGGGGATATTCCTGTGGTGCAGGTTGCCGGAGGGTGTAGACGCAGCCGAGTTGGCGCAGGCCTGCCTGAAAGAGGGCGTGGTATTGGCGCCGGGGAATGTCTTCAGCCAGTCACAGAGCCAGCAGGGGTTCATGCGGTTCAATGTGGCGCAGATGGAAGATGAGAGAGTGTTCCAGGCCCTGCGCAAAGCGCTGCAGGCACTGTAGCGTCGCCCGTTGCACGGCGCCCGGCGAGCCGGCCTCCCACTGTTCTGGCTCTTGGAAGAAGTCACGATTGATCTGCGCCCCTTTTGTTGGACACCATTCTGCTAGGCCATTGCCACCTGAGTCCTGTACGCCACAGGGCTCAGACCGCCCAGTTTCATCTTGATGCGATCGTGGTTGTAGTAATGAATGTACTCATCGATCGCAGCCGCCAGTTCTGCCGTACTGGTGAAACGCTGTCGATAATACATCTCCGATTTCAACGTGCCGAAGAAACTTTCCATCGCCGCGTTATCCAGGCAGTTGCCCCGGCGTGACATGCTCTGCGTCAGCCCGCGTTCCGCCAGTCGATGGCGATAACGGTAGTACTGGTACTGCCATCCCTGATCCGAGTGCATCAACGGGCAAATGCCTTCGGGTAACTTCGCCAGGGCCTTGTCCAGCATCCGCCCGACCAGCGCGTAATGCGGCGAAGTATCGACCTGGTAAGCCACGATCTCTCCATTGAACAAGTCCAGTACCGGCGAAAGGTAAAGCCGCTCGCCGTTGACCTTGAACTCGGTGACGTCCGTGACCCATTTGCAGTTGGGTCGATCCGTGTCGAACTGCCTTTCCAGAATGTTCTCTGCAATGCGCCCAGGCTCCCCTCGGAAAGACTTGTAGCGCTTGGGGCGAACTGTGCACTTCAGGCCCAGCTCGGCCATCAATCTGCGTACTCGCTTGCCGTTGACGACATGCCCCTCATTGCCCAGCGCAGCCTCTATCCGCCGATAACCGTATCGACCTTTATGCTGCGTCTGAATGCTCTGGATCAGTGCTTTCAGCGGGGCGTGCTTGTCCGGGGCAGCCATTGCCTTGAGCTGGTAATAGTAAGTGCTGCGCGACAAGCCAATCAGGCTGAGCAGGTTATCCAGCGGAAACTGTGAGCGCAGCTCGCTGACTATCCGGGCTTTTTCTGCTCGAGTTCTCGTAGCCTCGCTTTCTCCTCGCGAAGCTCCTTGAGCTTTTTTAGGTAGGCGTTCTCCATGCGAAGGAATTCGACTTCTGCCAGCAAATTCTTGTAGGCGCGCTGTTCTTTGGTCAGTGGCGTGGCGACTTTCGACTTGGTGGGTTTCTTTGGCATGGCGGGAGGCTTTCCTATCTTTCGTGTAGCCAAGGCTGGAAGTCCGCCACTGTAATACTGCTGCTCCCAGCTGCCTATCTGAGTGGAACAGACCAGGTTGAAAACCGCAGCGGTGCGGCGCAGTGACAGTTTCTCCCGCCACATGTGCTGGAGCACGGAAAGTTTGAACTGGGGGGTGTGATCCTTGCCACGTGGTTTGAGGCTGGCTTCGCCGTGCAGGCGATAAGCTTCGACCCAACGGCGAAGCAGTGAAGGGTCCATGCCGAATTGCTCGGCGATGAAGCGAAAGCCGAAGCCGCGCTCGAGGAAGGCCTGGATAGCGGATAGCTTGAACTGATTGGTGTACTTCTGCATGTGGAGCTCCCCTGGAGTTGGTTGGTGTGTCCAACTTCAGGGCGCAGATCAGATTGTGGGAGGGCGGCTTGCCGCGCGACGGGCGCCGTGCAACGGGTGAGTCAGGCTACAGGCGTAGGCTGAATGATCTCGACCCAGTAACCGTCCGGGTCCTTGATGAAGGCAATGCTCTTCATGCGGCCATCGGCAAGGCGTTTCTGGAAGTCCACACCCAGCGTTTCGAAACGCTCACAGGCGGCATGGATATCAGGCACAGACACACAGATATGACCGAAACCGCGCGGGTCGCTATTGCCGTCGTGATAAGCGAAGGCGGCATCTTTCTCGGTGCCGTGGTTATGAGTGAGTTCCAGAATGCCGGGAATCGACTTCATCCATTCGGTGCGTTGCGCGTCATCGGCGGGAATCTGCGCGCGGTCGACCAGTGCCAGAAAATACAGGCTGAATTCGGCTTCCGGGAAGTCACGCTTTTCGACCAGGCTGAAACCCAGTACGCGAGTATAGAAATCCAATGACCGGGTAATGTCCTTGACCCTGAGCATCGTGTGGTTAAATACAAAATGTTGCGTGGCGGAATCCGGAATAGCGGTCACGCCCGGCAGGCTGTTCAGTTCATGAAGGCTCATGTGAACTCCAGTCGGAATAACAAGAAGGGAAGAAAAGAGAAGCCCGCCGAAGCGGGCATATGGGGCGCTGGTCCATCAGCAGGTTTCATCCTGCGCCCCTGGCCGTGAAAATACCGTGAAAGTTCGCGAGCGTTGCACGAAGTCACGCTGCACGGCTGTGCCGGCTTCAGCCGCGCACCCAGCTTTCGACGGTGTCGCTGCCATGTTCGGCTTTCCAGGCCTTCAGGCCGCGGTGGTTGCCGCCTTTGGTTTCGATCAGCTCGCCGGTGTGAGGGTTCTCGTAGACCTTGACCACGCGCGGGCGGCGAGCCGCTTTTTGCGGCGCAGCAGGGGTGGCACGGCCAGCGTTCAGGCGCGAGGGTTCGAGAATGGCGATCACATCGCGCAGGCTCTTGCCATATTGGGCCATCAGTTGCTTGAGTTTGTCTTCGAACTCGATTTCTTTTTCAGGCCTGCGTCGTTCTTCAGGCTTTCAAGGCGAGCAAGTTCTTCCTGAAGGGCTTTTTCGGCGGCGCGAAATTCGGCGAGTCTGGACATGTGCGGGGGCTCCGGCATAAGTGAATGTGCCGGTAGAATAGGTGTTTTTTTTGCGCGGGACAATATAGAAAGTTGCCCGAGAGCAACTTTCAGGTTCACACCTTGCTGTGCAAGTTGATCAAAGTTCGTTGCGCCGTGGAAGATCGGGGCCTGTGCGCGTGCAGGTCAATGCCGCAGCACTCACGGCAAAGTGCAGCAGCGCCTGAAGTTGCGCCGGTTGCAGTTGCGCCAGCCCTTCGGGAGTATCGAGTTGATGTTCGGCCAGCCAGGTCAGCAGTGCGGCCTGGAAGGTATCGCCGGCGCCCACTGTATCGGCCACCTTGATCGAGCGCGCCGGTTCGCTGGCATGCCCATGCTGGCGGCTGAACACTTCGGCGCCTTCACCGCCCCGGGTCACGAATACCAGCTCGCAACGCTGGTTCAACCAGCGCTGGGCAATGGTTTCGTGCGTTTGGCCGGGGTAAAGCAGGCCCAGGTCCTCATCGCTGACCTTTATCAGGTGCGCGTGCGCCGCCATGGCTTCCACACGTCGCCGCCAGCGTTCGATGTCCGGCGCCGGGTTCAGCCGCACGTTAGGGTCCAGGCTGATCAGGCGGCGCTCGCTTTCCCGGGCTGCCAGGGCCGCCAGGGTGCTGGCGATCGGCTCGACCACCAGTGAGTAGGAGCCGAAATGCAGCCCGCGCACCTCATCGGCTAGCGCCGGCAGGTGAGTGCTTTCCAGCAGCCGATCAGCACAGCCTTCGCCGCGGAAGCTGTACTGCGGGCTGCCATCGGCGTTGAGCGCGACCATCGCCAGAGTGGTAGGCGCATCGAAGCGTTGCAGGTAACGGTCGCTGACCCCTTCCTCGGCCAGCAACCGGGCCAGCCGCTGGCCGAGGAAGTCATTGGAAACCCCGCCCAGCAGGGCCGAACGTGCGCCCAACCGTGCCAGCCCGATGGCTACGTTGAAAGGCGAGCCCCCAGCCACGGCGGTATAGCCGACCTTCGCCGTGCTGCCGGTGTCGGCATCGCAGAACAGATCGAACAGGGCTTCTCCACACACGACAAACATGCTTGCTCCTTGAAATTACAGCGCCAGCACCTGCTGGCGATAAGCGTCATACACCGGTGCATACGCGGCCACCGCCGCAGGCTGTGGCCGGTGCTCGCTGGCGCCGGCCAGCTGCACGCAGCGCTGGCACAGCTCAGCCAGCCGCGCCTGGCCGCCGCCTTCGGCGCACCAGGCTGCCTGGATCGCGGCGCCCAGCGCAGCGGCCTCCGGCTCCTCGGTACACATCACCGGGGTGGCCATGATATCGGCAACCATCTGCCGCCACAGCGAGTTCTTCGAACCGCCGCCGATCAGGCGGATGCTGTGGCTGGGCAGGCCGCTGGCGCGCAGCAGGTCGAGGCCGTAACGCAGGCCGAACGTAGTGCCTTCGACCGCTGCTCGGCAGAGGTTGGCCGCGTTGAAATTGTTGCTGGTCAGCCCGTGCAGGCTGGCCGTGGCATCGGGCAGGGCGGGCACCCGCTCGCCGTTGAAGAAGGGCAGCATCAGTACCCCTTCGGCGCCGATCGGAGAAGTGCGCAGGTGCTGGTCGAAGGCGTGCTGGTTCAGCTGCAGGAGGTCGCGTACCAGGCCCGTGGTGTTGGTGAGGTTCATGGTGCAGATCAGCGGCAGCCAGCCGCCGCTCGATGAGCAGAACGCCGCCACGGCGCCTTCCTCACTCACAAGCGGGGCGGCAGAGTAGGCATAGACGGTGCCGGAAGAGCCCAGGCTCATGGTGATGTGCCCGGGCTGGATATTGCCGGTGCCGATGGCGCCCATCATGTTGTCACCGCCCCCGCTAGCCACCAGTGCCGCAGGGTTCAAGCCCAGCTCGCGGGCCACTTCCGGGCGCAGGCGGCCGACGGCTTCATCGGCCTGCAACAGGCGCGGCAGGGCGCTTTCCAGCTGGCCATCGGGGCTGATATGGCGCAACAACGCCAGGTCCCAGGTGCGGGTGCGGATGTTGAAATAGCCGGTGCCGGAGGCATCGCCGTATTCGGCGCAATGCTCGCCGGTGAGCCAGAAGTTGAGGTAATCGTGCGGCAACAGGATGTGCCGAGCGCGGGCAAAGGCTTCGGGCGCGTGCTCGCGGCTCCAGAGCAGCTTGGAGACGGTGTAGCCCGGCGCGATCACCAGGCCCAAACGCTCCAGCGAACCCTGGGGGCCGCCGAGCCATTCCAGCAGGCGCGTGTTCTGCGAAGTGCTTTCGGTGTCACACCAGAGTTTGGCCGGGCGCAACACCTGGCCGTCGGCATCGAGCATCACCAGCCCGTGCTGCTGGCCGGAAACACTCAAAGCCTGCACACGCTGGCCATCGACGCCTGCAGCTGCCAGTGCCTGGGCAACCGCCTCGGTGAGCGCCCGGCGCCACTGCGCCGGGTCTTGCTCGCGGCGCCCGTGGGGGCCGCTGATCATCTCGTGGGCGGCGCTGCCCACGCCCAGCACGCGGCCGCCTGCTGCATCGAGCAGCAGGGCCTTGGTGCCTTGGGTACCGCAGTCGATCCCCAGATACATGCTGGCGGCTCCTGGTCAGTCCTTGCCCAGCAGGGCGTTGAGTGTCCCGTCAACGCCCAGAGTGCGCAGGTTGTGCAATTGCCGCTCGAAGGCGGCGACGAACGCCGGGGAGTTGGGCAGCGTTTGCCCGAATATTTCTTCGGCGCCCAGCAGGCGCGCCGTCAAGCTTGCGTCCTCTGACACCAGGCTGCGGCAAAAGTCCGCACGCGGGTCGACGATGCGGTAATCGCCCAGGCCCTTGAGGTAGAGCGCCCAGGCGGCGACCACCAGTGCGCCACGGTCGAGATCGCCGCCGCTTTGCACCAGTTGATTGAGCGTCGGCACCGTGAACTTGGGAAACTTCGACGAACCGTCGGAGCACACTCGTTCCAGCTGGTCGGCGATGGCCTGGTTGGAGAACCGCTCGATCAGCTTGGCCTTGTAGGCGCTGAGGTCGATGCCTGGTACTGGCGCCAGCTGCGGGGTGACGTCGCGGTCCATGTAGGTGGCGATGTACTCGACGAACAGCGGGTCGTTCATGGTTTCGTGGACGAAGCGATAGCCCTTGAGTGTGCCCAGGTAGGTCAGCGCCAGGTGGCTGCCGTTGAGCAGCTTGATCTTCATTTCTTCGTAGGGGGTTACGTCAGCGGTGAACTGCACGCCGACGTCTTCCCAGGCCGGGCGGCCGGCGCAGAAGTTGTCTTCCAGAACCCATTGCACGAAGGGCTCGCACACCACCGGCCAGGTGTCGTCCACGCCGTGTTCTTCCAGCAATTGCTGGCGGTGGGCGGTGCTGGTCATCGGCGTGATGCGGTCGACCATGGCGTTGGGGAAGCTCACCTGCTGCTCGATCCACTCGGCCAGGCCCTGGCCGTAGGCGTCGCCTGCCAGCCGGGCGAACGCCAGCAACGCCTTGCGCGCCACCTGGCCGTTGTGCGGCAGGTTATCGCAACTCATCACCGTGAACGGCCCACGCCCGGCTTCGCGCCGGCGTTGCAGCGCCGCGCAGAGAAAACCGAAGACGGTGGTGGGCGCGCCGGGGTTGGCCAGGTCGTGTTGCACTGGCGGCAGGTTCGCCATGAACTGGCCGGTGCTGTCGTCGATGCAGTAGCCGCCTTCGGTGATGGTCAGCGAAACGATGCGGATGTTCGGCTCGGCCATTTTTTCGATCAGCGCCTGCGGGCTGTCGTGGGCCAGCAGCATGTCGGTCATCGCGCCGATCACCCGCACTTCAGTGTCGGGGCTGTCGCCCAGTTCATAGAGGGTGAACAGGTAATCCTGTGCGGCCAGGTCGTCGCGGGCCTTGCGGTCTTCGGCACGCACGCCGGCGCCGCAGATGCCCCAGTCCAGCGCCTTGCCCTGGTTCATCAGGGCATCGGTGTAGAACGCCTGGTGGGCGCGGTGGAAACCGCCCACGCCGAAATGCAGGATGCCGTCGCCGATCTTGTCGATCTGATACGCCGGCAGTTTCACCTCCGGGGCCAGGTCATCGAGGTTGGCGAAGCTCAGTTTCACAGGGTGTGCGCTCATGGGAACTCCAGTGCTGTGTTCAGTCAGGCGGCGGCGCGCAGTGCGAGGGGCACGGCGGCGCCGTTGGCGTCGAACAGGTGGCAATGCTCAGGGGCCAGGTGCAGCGTCAGGCGCCCGCCGTAGGGTTGTCCAGGTCGCCGCGCAGGCGCAGGGTCAGTGGCTCACCGGTGTCGGTGCGCACGTGGCAGAAGGTGTCGCTGCCCAGGCGTTCACTCACGTCTGCGGTCACTGCAAGGCCGGGCTGGCCGGCGGCTGCCAGTTCCAGGTGCTCAGGGCGGATGCCCAGGGTCACGGCATCGCCGGGTTGCAGGCTGCCGTTGACACGCGGCAGGGTAAGGGCCAGCCCCGCATCGAGTTCGACCTCGCAACCGGCGGCGCCCAGGCGGCTCACGCGGCCTTTGAGAAAGCCCATTTTCGGCGTGCCGAGAAAGCCCGCCACGAACAGGTTCGCCGGGTGGTGATAGAGCTCCAGCGGCGAGCCGACCTGCTCGATGCGCCCGCCATTGAGCACCACCACCTTGTCGGCCAGGGTCATGGCTTCGACCTGGTCATGGGTCACGTAGATCATGGTGGCCTGCAGCTCCTGGTGCAGGCGCGCCAATTCCAGGCGCATCTGCACACGCAGGGCGGCATCCAGGTTCGACAGCGGCTCGTCGAACAGGAAAATCTTCGGTTGGCGCACGATCGCCCGGCCGATCGCCACGCGCTGGCGCTGGCCGCCGGAGAGCTGTTTGGGCTTGCGTTCGAGCAGGTGCGTCAGCTCAAGGATGCGCGCGGCATCGTCGACCTTGCGCTTGACCTCGGCCTTGGGTACACCGGCCAGGTCCAGGGCGAAGCTCATGTTCTTGCGCACGGTCATGTGCGGGTACAACGCGTAGGTCTGGAACACCATGGCCAGGTCGCGCTTGGCCGGTGGCGTCTGGGTGATGTCGCGGCCATCGAGCTCGATGTGGCCGCTGCTCACCTCCTCAAGGCCTGCGATCAACCGCAGCAGGGTAGATTTGCCGCAGCCGGAGGGGCCGACGAACACGACGAATTCGCGGTCGCGCACTTCCAGGTCCACGCCCTTGATGATCTGCAGCTCTTCGAAGCCTTTTTTCAGGTCTTTCAGTTTCAACGTTGCCATGGCAGCGTTCCTCGCAAAGGGTAGGGATCACTTCACCGCGCCGAACGACAGCCCGCGCACCAACTGCTTCTGGCTGATCCAGCCGAAGATCAGGATCGGCGCGCAGGCCAGGGTCGAAACGGCCGAGAGCTTGGCCCAGAACAGGCCTTCGGGGCTTGAGTAGGAGGCGATCAACGCGGTAAGCGGCGCCGCTTGCGAGCTGGTCAGGTTCAGCGACCAGAACGCCTCGTTCCAGCACAGGATCAGCGACAGCAGCACTGTGGACGCCAGGCCGCCCTTGCTGATCGGCAACAGCACGCGGACCATCTCCTGCAGCAGGGTGGCGCCGTCCAGGCGTGCGGCTTCGAGGATGTCGCGGGGGATGTCCTTGAAGTAGGTGTACACCATCCACACCACGATCGGCAGGTTCACCAGGGTGTAGATGATGATCAGCCCCAGCTTGCTGTCCAGCAGCCCCGCACCCTTGGCCAGCAGGTAGATGGGCATCAGCACGCCCACCGGCGGCAGCATCTTGGTCGAGAGCATCCACAGCAGGGTCTGCTTGGTACGCTTGGTCTCGTAGAAGGCCATCGAATAAGCCGCCGGCACTGCGATCAGCAAGCTCAACAAGGTTGCGCTGAAGGAAATGGCCACCGAGTTCCAGGCGAAGTGCAGGTAGTCGCTGCGTTCCTGGATATGGGTGTAGTTCTCCAGTGTCGGGTGGAAGAAGAACAGCGGCGGCGTGGCGAAGGCGTCGATCTCGGTCTTGAAGCTGGTCATCACCATCCACAGGATGGGGAAGAAGATCAGCAGCGCGATCAACCACGACAGGCCACCCAGGCCGATGGCCTGAAGGCGGCGGGAAGTTTTCAAGGTCATCATGGCAGCGCCCTCAGCCCTGGTCGGTCAGGTTTTTGCCGATCATGCGAACCAGCACGATGGCAGCGATATTGGCGATCACCACGGCGATCAGGCCACCGGCCGAGGCCATGCCCACGTCGAACTGCACCAGTGCCTGGTTGTAGATCAGGTAGGCCAGGTTGGTGGAGGCAAAGCCCGGGCCGCCATTGGTGGTGGTGAAGATCTCGGCGAACACCGACAGCAGGAAGATCGTCTCGATCATCACTACCACAGCGATCGGGCGGGCCAGGTGCGGCAGAGTCAGGTGCCAGAAGATCGCCAGCGGGCCGGCACCATCCAGGCGTGCGGCTTCCTTCTGCTCCAGGTCCTGGGACTGCATGGCGGTCATCAGCAGCAGGATGGCGAACGGCAGCCACTGCCAGGCCACGATCAGGATGATCGAGAGCAACGGGTAGGTGGCGAGCCAGTCGACCGGCTGAGCCCCGAACAGCCGCCACACCGCCGCCAGGATGCCGGACACCGGGTGGAAGATCAGGTTCTTGAACACCAGCGCGCCCACCGTGGGCATGATGAAGAACGGCGAGATCAGCATGACCCGCACAATCCCGCGCCCGAAGAACTCACTGGCCTCCAGCAAGGCGGCGATCAGCACCCCGCCGATCACGCTGATCAGCAGCACGCTGACCACCAGCAGCACGGTGTTCCAGGCGCCCGGCAGGAAGCCCGAGTCGGTCAGGAAGAAGCTGAAGTTTTCAAGGCCGACGAAGTCGTTTTCACCGGGGTAGAGCAGGTTGAAGCGGATCAGCGAGAAGTACAGCGTCATCCCGAGCGGGACGATCATCCAGAGCAGCAGCAAGGCCACCGACGGGCTGACCAGGAACCAGCCCGGATTGCTCGTGCGGCGCCGTGCGGCGCCGGCAGCGTGAGCTGCTGGCACCTTGGCGATGGGGGTAGTCATGGCATGCGTACCTGTGCGTGGCCGAGGGGGAGGCCACCCCGCAGCGGGGCGGCCAGGCCGGGGAGCGGTCGGTTACTTGGGGTAGCCGGCGCGTTTCATCTCACGCTCGGTACTGGACTGCGCGGCGGCCAGCGCCTGGTCGGGGCTCATCTGGCCGGTCAGCGCACCCGAGAAGATCTTGCCCACGGCTGTGCCGATGGCCTGGAACTCGGGAATGGTGACCAGCTGGATACCCACGTAAGGTTTGCTGTCGGTGGCGGCCGGGTTTGCGACCTTGAGCGATTCCAGCGTGACCTTGGCGAACGGTGCGGCCTTCATGTAGGCCTCGCTGTAGGTCGAGGCACGGGTGCCTGGCGGAACGTTGGCGATGCCGTCCTTGTCTGCGACCAGCTTGGCGTAGGCCTCGGAGGTGGCCCAGGCGGAAAAGGTCTTGGCGGCGTCCTGTTTCTTCGAGCTGGTGGGGATCGCCAGCGCCCAGGAGTACAGCCATGAGGTGCCGTTCTCGGTGCTCTGGTGCGGCGCGAAGGTGAACCCTACGCTGTCGGCCACTTTGCTCTGGGCTTTGTCGGTCACGAACGAGCCTGCCACCGACGCGTCGACCCAGATGGCGCACTTGCCGCTGTTGAACAGCGCCAGGTTTTCGTTGAAGCCATTGCTGGAGGCACCGGGCGGGCCGGATTTCTTCATGTTGTCGACGTAGAACGTGAGCGCCTTTTTCCACGAATCGGTGGCGAACTGCGGCTTCCAGCTCTTATCGAACCAGCTGCCGCCGTAGCCATTGGCAAGGGTGGTGATCAGCGCCATGTTCTCGCCCCAACCCGGCTTGCCGCGCAGGCACAGCCCGTACTGGTCCTTGCTCTTGTCGGTGAGTTTTTCGGCGAATTCGCCGATCTGGTCCCAGGTGGGTTTTTCCGGCATCGAAAGCCCGGCCTCTTTGAACAGATCGGTGCGGTAGTAGGTGATGGAGCTTTCGGCGTAGAAGGGCAGTGCATAGAGCTTGCCGCCCACCGACAACCCTTCGCGAACCGAGGGGAAGACGTCGTCGAGGTTGTAGTCCTTGGGCAGGTCGGTCATCGGCACCAGCCAGTTCTTCTGGCCCCAGAGGGAAGCTTCGTACATGCCGATGGTCAGCACATCGAACTGGCCGCCCTGGGTGGCGATGTCGGTGGTCAGGCGCTGGCGCAGGACGTTTTCTTCCAGTACCACCCAGTTCAGTTTGATATCAGGGTGCTGATCCTCGAAAGCCTTCGACAGCTTCTGCATGCGGATCATGTCGGAGTTGTTGACCGTGGCGATGGTCAGTGTGGTGTCCGCCTGGGCGTGCCCAGCAAGGCCAAGGCAGGCTGCAGCCAGCCATGCGTGTGCTCGAATGCGCATCGTGCTCTCCCGTTTATTGTTGTTCGCGCCCGCCGGGTGCATGGCGGGCGCCTGTATTCCATTACAGCCCTGCTTGGCCATTCGAACAACGCCGGTGCGTCACCCGGGCTGATACTTTCTTGCACACCGTGCCTGGTGTCAGTTGACCCCCGGCTGCACCTCTACCACGGTGCCATCGCTGCGATTGACCCGCACCAGCTTGCCGGCCATTTCGACCCATTGCGTACCAATGGCCGGTGCATTGAGGCCGCGCTGTTTCCAGTTGCGCACCTCACGGCTGGGGCGCGTGTAGTCGTCAGGCGCCCTCGCGCCGACCTGTGCCGGCTCGATGGCCAGGCCGCCGGGCATCACTTCAGGGCCGTCGGCTGGGGTGGGCTGGGCGGCCTGAACAGGCATGCCTGCGGCGGCCATGCAACCGCTCAATATCAGGGTGAGCATGAGGTGTCTGCTGTTCATCGAGGGCTCCACAAGGGTCGGCAATCAGGGATCGGGTTCAGCGCGCCACGCTGTCCAGGCCGGTGGCTTTGACGGTGGCCTGAGCGGTGGGCGCGGCCAGGTACTCTAGCAGCGCGGCCGCTTGCTGGGGATGCTCGGCCGCAGTAGGGATGCCGGCGGCGAAGCGGGTGACCGACTGCAGCGATTCCGGAATGGGCCCTGCAAAACGTGCGCCCTTGACCGGCAACAGCTCACTGACCTGCTGCAACCCCAGCGCAACCTCGCCCTTGGCCACCTCGCCGGCCACCGGTACGCGCGGGATCATGCGGGCTCGGCCCTGCATTTGTTCGCTGATGCCGAGTTTCTTGAACAGCTGGTCCTGGATGTACACGCCGCTGGCGCTGTCGGAATACCCGACCGAAGGCGCAGCGAGCAGGGCTGCCTTGAAGGCGGCTTCAGTAGAGATATCGGGCACCGGCGTGCCTTCACGCACCGCTACGCCAATGCGCGAGTCGGCGAGCTCGACACGGGAACCGGCGCGCACTTTGCCTTGCTTGATCAGGTCGTCCAGCGCATAGCCCACCATGATCACCACGTCCGCAGGCTCGCCGCGCGCCAGCCGATTGGGGATGGCCTGAGGCGCCTTGCCCATCGAGGGGCCAAGTTCGGTGTGCAGGGTATTGCCGCTGGCCTGTGCCCACTTGGGGCCGAGCTGTTCGTACGCAGCGGTGAAGCCGCCGGAGGTCATGACATTGACTTCGGCGGCCTGGCAGAGGGGAACGAGTGAAAGCAGCAGTGCGGGGAAAAGGCGGTAGCAGCGCATCGGGGTTTTCCTTGTTGTTATCGGAAAACCCCAAGGCTAGCTCATTTGCCGTCCTGGCTGGATTTGTGGATCAGGTACATGGTGTAGGCGAACGAGCCGAGTGTGCCGGCGATGATGATTGCCATGATGAGACCGTCCAATGTGCACCTCCAGAAAAGGCATGAGTTTGGAATGGGGCCATCATGCGCCGGTGCACGGATGAGTAACAGCGGCAGATGTTCATCAAAAAAGCGTATCAGTTGAGCGCAGCCGTCACTCGCCGGGCAGCTCGTTGGGGCGCAGGTCGAATACCAGTACCTCGGCCTGTTCGCCTTCGCTCAGCGCCAGCGCTGTTTCACCCCGTACCCGCAGGCCGTCACCGGCCTCCAGCCGCTGGCCGTTGACGGTGAGCGCGCCACGCGCCAGGTGTACATAGGCGTAGCGCTGCGGGCCCAGGTCCAGGCGAGCCTGTTCCCGGCCGTCGAACAGCCCTGCGTACACGCGGGCATCCTGGCGAACCTGCAAGGCCGCCGAAGCCCCATCGGCCTCAGGCGCAATGATCAGGCACAGCTGCCCGCGCTTTTGCGCCTGGCTGAAGTGCTGTTGCTGGTAGCGTGGCTTCGCCCCAGCCAACGCGGGAACGATCCAGATCTGCAGAAAGTGCACCCCGTGTTCGCTCGAGGGGTTGTACTCGCTGTGGCGCACGCCAGTGCCGGCACTCATCAATTGCACGTCGCCCGGGCGGATGACCGAACCGGTCCCCAGGCTGTCCTGATGTTCGAGCGCGCCGTCCAGCACGTAGGAGAAGATTTCCATGTCTCGATGAGGGTGCTCACCGAACCCTTGGCCCGGCGCGACCCGGTCATCGTTGATCACCAGCAGGTCCGAGAAGCCCTGCTGGTTCGGGTTGCGGTAGCTGGCGAAAGAAAAGGTGTGCCAGGACTTGAGCCAACCATGGTCGGCGCGGCCGCGGTCAGTGTTTTTACGCAATGTGAGCATGGGAGCCTCCGATCGTATGCAGGGTTGGCAGCAGTGTACTGTGGCCTGACAGGTTCATTAAGGCGGCAATTGGCGTAATACTGTCTCACCTCAATGGACAATGGCGACTTGCATGAACCCTTATGAAGACATGCGCTTGTTCACCCAAGTGCTCGATGCGGGCAGTTTCACGGCCGCTGCGCAGCAACTGGGCGCTTCCAAGCAATGGGTGAGCCGCCGGGTCATGGCGCTGGAGGCGAGGTTGGGTGTGCGATTGCTCAATCGCTCCACGCGGCGGCTGGCGGTTACCCCGCTGGGCCAGGCGTATTACGACGCTGCCCAGCGCCTGCTGGCCGACCTTGAGCAGGTGGAGCAGAGCATCGCGGGTGCTGAAGGCGCCGTACAGGGCACGTTGCGCGTCAGCGCGCCGCTGTCGTTTGCCGTCGAGCACCTCAGCCCCTTGCTGCCTGCCTTCTTACGGGCTCATCCGCAGGTCACCGTGGAGTTGGACCTGAGCGATCGTAATGTGGACTTGCTCGCCGAAGGCTATGACCTGGCCCTGCGCATCGGTGTGCTGGAAGACTCGGGGCTGATCGCGCGAGGCATCGCCGACATCGAGCGAGTCTGGTGTGCAAGCCCTGCCTACCTGGCCGAGCATGGCACGCCGCACACACCCGCTGACCTGGCTGGCCACCTGTGCTTGCCCTATGGGCGGGAGCGGGGGAGACCTGGCGTTTCGAGCGCGCCGGCCACGCGGCAAGCCACCGCGTAACCGGGCGTTTGCGTGCCAACAATGGCGAAGTGCTCAGGGAGGCGGCTGTGGCCGGGCTCGGCATCGCCCACCTGCCATTGTTCATCGTGCGCGGCGCGCTGGAGCAGGGTTCACTGGCGCGAGTGCTGGATGACTGGCGGCCAGCGCCGCTTCGGCTGTCGGCGCTGTACCCCAGGCACAGGGAGAACGCCGCTGCGGTACAGGCCCTGATTGTCTTCCTGCGCGACGCGCTGGGCGGCTCATGAGCGGGCATCAGTACTTTAGTACTGAGTCAGTGCTGTCATTTTTGACAGTTATGCAGGTATTACGATAGCGATACCATCGGCGCATCATCCTGCAAAGGTAAGCGAACGTGCGGTATCACACGCGTATCTGGTGGTGCCGAACCGCGGTTGGGCGTATCCACGTCCTTTACATGGCGCCCAAGCAGGACGCGCCACTGAACCTGAAGTTGTTCAAATTGCGCTCTGAAGGGCGCGAGACACTCGTGCACGACACCGTGGTGCATGGCTGCAAGGTCGTCGCCTGTGAAGTAGAGCCAGGCGCGCGGTATCGGCTCTATGGTTTCTCAAGCCAAACCGGGCCGCTGCAACCGATGGACGTCGAGCTGCCACAGGCGCGGCAATGGGCAACCGGTGCGCCCCTTGCTCTTGACGAGCCTTTGCCTGCCAGCACGCACGGGGTCGAACAGCCCGATGCGCAGTTGCACCTGATGCTGCGGCCAGACCGCGTGCAACGCTGCCCTCGCTTTGATCAGTTGCGAGCAGGCGAGTGCTTCACGCCGGTTTTCAACCTTGGCCACCTTCCTGCCGGCAGTGCCCATGGCAGCGGCGTGCAGCGTTTCACGGGGTTGCTGCGGCTGCAGGGCGCTCGCGGTTCAAAGCGGCTGCAGGAGCTGGCGCTGGCACTGGAGGAACGTGCCGACGTTGCCTATTGCTCACTCGACCCTACCCGGCCGCCGTGGAGCGACCTGGGACTGGCCAGCCTGGTCGGGCGCATTCGCCCTGGGGCAGTGCTGGCGATGCCCTGGCGTTACCCATTGGCAGATGCCGGCTGCGCGCCCATCGCCCACAGCCGTGTGATGTGGGATATCCAGCGTGCCTGTTTCGAAACCGACGCCACGGTGTTCTATTCCGGCAAACCCGAGGATGCGGCCTCCCCCGTTGGGGCGAGACCGGTGCAGTGGCGGTGCAGGCGGCCGGCTGCGAGACGCTGGAGGCCCTGGCTCAGCAGGTCGCCCAGGCTCAGCGACGTTTCAGCCTGCGCTACCCGGGCAGTTACCTGCCACCTGCGATGGTGCGCGACTGTTTCAATGTCGACGTCACCCAGGGGGCTGACGGCCTGGCGACCATCGAAGCGGCAGTCAGCGACGCAGGTGCCATTGGTGCATGAGCGAGCCGGCCACTGACACCGCAATCGCCGCAATCATCACCCCGTTCCAACCCAGGCTTGCGTACAACGGGCTGGCCAGTGCAGAGCCGACAGCGCCGCCCAGGAACAGGCTGGTCACGTACAGCCCGTTCAACCGCGCGCGGCTGGCAGGGTCGAGGCTGTAGATCACCCGCTGGCCCAACACCATGTTCATCTGCACGGCAAAGTCCAGCACCACGCCGGTCAACGCCAGGCCGATCACACCTGCGCCCGGCAAGGCATCGATCAGGAACGACACCCCGGCCAGCGCCAGCGCGGCGGTGGTGGCGGGGCGGGTGAGGCCTGCGTCGGCCCAGCGCCCGGCCAGTGGCGCAGAGATTGCCCCGGCGGCGCCTACTAGTGCGAACAGGGCGATTTGCGTCTGGCTCAGGCCATACACGCGTGCCAGCTCAAGCGGTGCGGCCGTCCAGAACAGGCTGAAGCAGCCAAACATCGCTGCTTGATACACCGCCCGCTCGCGCAGCGGCGCGTGGTGCCGGAACAGGTGCCAGAGCGAGGCGAGCAACTGGCCGTAGGTGGCGCGGTGTGCAGGCTTGTAGGGTGGGACGGTGAGGGCCAGCAAGGCGATGATCGCCAGCATTGCCGCCGCAGCGGCGAGGTACATGGCGCGCCAGCCGAAGTGGTCGGCTACCAGGCTCGACAGCGGCCGCGCCAGCAGAATGCCCAGCACCAGGCCGCTCATCACGCTGCCCACCACGCGCCCCCGGGTCGCCTCCGGCGCCATGTGCGCGGCCAGCGGAATGAGGATCTGCACCGCCACCGAACTGAAACCGATCAGCAGCGAGAGCGCCAGGAACGGCCCCGGTTGGCTGGCGCTCGCGGCCGCGAACAGGCTGGCGACCGCCAGCACCACCGTGGCGATCATCAGCTTGCGATTCTCCAGCAGGTCCGCCAGCGGCACCAGGAAGAACAAGCCCAGGGCGTAGCCGATCTGGCTGAGCGACACCACCAGGCTCGCACCGCGGCTGGACAGCCCCACATCCGGGGCGATCAGGTCGATGATCGGTTGGGCGTAATACAGGTTGCCGACGATTGCCCCGCAGCAAAAGGCGAACAGCAGGATGCGGGCACGGGTCATGGGCGCTGCGACGGCAGAAGTGGTCATAGGCACGCGAGGGCTCTGGAGGGGGCTTGAGGGCGTGAAGCTTTACGCCCGATGGGGCAGCTTTCAAGTGAAACGCAAAAAACCGGGCGCAGAGCTGTAGCTCCGCGCCCGGTCGGGCTGTGCTTCAAGGCGTTGGATCAGCCGTTGGCGTCATCGTTCTGGCCACCGACTTCCAGATAGCGCACCTTGTGCAGCTGGCCCTGGCTGTCCTGGTAGACCATGGTCACCGGCACGGTGCCGCGCTTGCCGGTGATGTCGGTCTTGGAGATAACCTTCTGCACATCCAGGTTCATGCCGTAGTGGTATTGCTCCACGGGCAGGTTGCTGGCCAGCGAACGGTCGGCGCCGTCCTGGGCGTAGGCGCTGGTGGCGAACAGGGTAGCGATTGCAGCAAAGGCGATTGAGCTTTTCATGTTGATCTCCTTCATCCGGAATGGGGTGCCTGGTGCGATGGGCCTATTGAACCTCGCCACCCCGGTGCCGGTGAAATCGATGCCGATGCTGTTGGCAATCACCTTTTTCGATGGCGCGGTTTAACGCGCCGTTCACGCAGCCAAGCCTGGTCAGGCATGAATGGCCTTGCCCAGCGCCCGCAACGCCGCCTCCTGCACCGCCTCGCCCAGGGTCAGGGTGGGCGTGCACGGTGCCGGCGACGTCCTCCAGCCGTGCGCCCATCTCAAGGCTCTGGGCAAAGGTGCTGGCAAGCTCCGACACCCCCGCGCCCACAGCCTGCCAGCCGACGATCAGATGGTTGTCCTCCCGCGCCACCACTCGCACGAAGCCGCTGCCGGCCTGCAAGGTGAGCGCCCGGCCGTTGGCGGCGAAAGGGAAGCTGGCCTGGCGATGGCCCGGCCCGGCCTCATCGGGGCTCAGGCCTGCCACGACGATCTCCGGGTCGGTGTAGCACACCGCCGGGATGCAACGGGGCTCGAAGCGCCGGGCATGCCCTGCGACCTGTTCGGCGACGGCTTCGCCCTGAGCCACCGCCCGGTGTGCCAGCATCGGTTCGCCAGTAAGGTCACCAATCGCCCAGACGTTACGCATGCTGGTGCGGCAGTGCTCGTCAATGGCTACCGCGCGGCCGGCCATGCGCAAGTCCAGGCGTTCCAGGCCATAGCCCGCCGTGCAAGGCACTCGCCCGGCGGCCACCAGCACCTGGTCGCAGGCAAGCGGCGGGCCTTGCTCGAACAGCAACTGGCCCTGCTCGAAGCCGGCGACGCGGGTATTGAGCCGTAGCGCAACGCCCAATGCCTCCAGTCGCTGTACCACCGGCTGCACCAACGGCGCGTCGTAACTGGGCAGCACCTGGCCCTGCGCCTCTACCAGCGTCACCTGCGCGCCGAGCTTGCGGTAGGCAATGCCCAGCTCCAGGCCGATATAGCCGGCCCCGACCACACACAGATGCCCGGGAATCGCACTGGGCGAAAGCGCCTGGCTCGAACCGATGACCGCGCCGCCCAGCGGCAACGCCGGCAGGGCCTGTGCCTGCGAGCCGGTCGCCAACAGCAGGTGCTCGCAGTGCACGCGCTGCTCGCCGACCTGAACGGTCTTGCCGTCGAGAATTTCGCCGTGGCCGTGCAGCACCTTGACCTTGTGTTTCTTCAGCAGCGCCGCCACGCCGGTGGTGAGCCGATCCACCAGTGCGTTCTTCCATTGCACGCTCTGGGTGATGTCCAGCCGTGCGTCACCGGCACGAATGCCCAGCTCGGCTGCGCTGTGCAGCAGGTGGAATTGCTCGGCCACGTGAATCAGTGCCTTGGACGGAATGCAGCCGACATTCAGGCAGGTGCCGCCCAGTGCAGTGGCTTCCACCAGCGTGGTGTCGATGCCAAGCTGGCCTGCGCGGATGGCGGCCACGTAGCCGCCAGGCCCGCCGCCCAGCACCAGCAGTTGGGTGTCGATCCTTTGCATGCGGTGCTCCTTCAGTCGGCCAGCAACAGGGCGGGTTGTTCCAGCAGCTGGCGCACGGCCTGAATGAAGCGCGCCGCGTCCATGCCGTCGACCACCCGGTGATCGAACGAGCTGGACAGGTTCATCATCCGCCGCACCACGATCTGCCCAGCGACCACCACAGGCCGCTCGACGATGCGGTTCACGCCGATGATGGCAACCTCCGGCAGGTTCAGCACCGGGGTGGAGACAATCCCTCCCAGCGCGCCGAGGCTGGTCAGCGTGATTGTCGAGCCGCTGAGCGCCTCGCGCGCTGCGCGGCCCTGGCGGGCGTTGTCGGCCAGTGTGGCGATGGCGCGGGCGTTGTCCCACAGGCTGCCGGCTTCGGCATGGCGCAGCACTGGCACCAGCAGGCCCTGATCGCCTTGCGTGGCGATACCCAGATGCACTGCACGGTAGCGCTCGATGATTTGTGCCTGATCGTCGTAGCGCGCATTGAGCTGCGGGAAGTCGCGCAGGGCGATGACCAGCGCGCGGGCCAGCAGCGGCAGCAGGGTCAGGTGGCCACGGGTGTCGCCGTGGCGCGCATTGAGCTGGGCGCGGGTGGCCTCCAGCGCGGTGACGTCGATTTCCTCGACGTAGGAAAAATGCGCAGCGTTGCGCGTGGCCTGTTGCATGCGCTCGGCGATCTTGCGCCGCAGGCCGATCACCGCAACCTGCTCGATGGCATCGGAGGGTGGCGTTTTGGGCCTGGCGCCGCTGAGGGCTGTGTCGAGGTCGGCGTGTTCGATACGCCCGGCCGGGCCGCTGCCCGCGACGCTCGCAAGCTCGATGCCGGCGTCCATCGCGCGTTGCCGCACGGCCGGGGAGGCCAGGGGGCGTTGAGCGGGCGCAGGGGAGGGTTTTGCGACAGGTGCGGGCGTGGGTTCGGCAACCGGTTCAGCGGCTTGCTGGGCAGGTTCGGCGTTCACTGCTTCGGCCGGGGCTGGCTCACTGGCATTGCCACGGCCCTCCACCTGAAGGCGAATCAGCTCGCTGCCCACTGCCATCACCGTGCCCGGTTCGGCCGCCAGGGCGATGACCGTGCCGCTGACCGGGCTTGGGATCTGCACCGTGGCCTTGTCAGTCATGACGTCGGCCAGGGCCTGGTCCTCGCTGACGCTGTCACCTACTGCCACCAGCCACTCCACCAGCTCGACCTGTGCGATGCCTTCGCCGATGTCGGGCATCTTGATTACGTGCGTTCCCATTCAGGCCTCCATCACGCGCTTGAGCGCGGCGCCAACCCGGGCAGGGCCAGGGAAATAAGCCCATTCCTGGGCGTGAGGGTAGGGGGTGTCCCAGCCTGCGACACGCTCGATGGGCGCCTCCAGGCTGTAGAAACAGTGCTCCTGCACCAGCGCCAGCAGCTCGGCACCCAGCCCACAGGTGAGGGTGGCTTCGTGCACGATCACGCAGCGGCCGGTCTTGTTCACCGATGCCACCAGCGTGTCCAGGTCCAGTGGCCAGAGGCTGCGCAGGTCGATCACCTCGGCGTCGATGCCGGTCTCGGCTGCAGCGCACAGCGCAACGTGCACGGTGGTGCCGTAGGTGATGACCGTGAGGTCATTGCCGGGGCGGGCGATGGCCGCCTTGTCGAGCGGCACCTGGTAGTACCCTGCGGCACGACCGCCTGCGGGTGTTGCGCCCAGGGCGTCACCGGGCGGTCGTGGTGGCCGTCGAACGGGCCGTTGTAGAGGCGTTTGGGCTCCAGGAAGATCACCGGGTCCTCGCACTCGATGCTGGCGATCAGCAGGCCTTTGGCGTCGTAAGGGTTGGAGGGCATCACCGTGCGCAGCCCGCACACCTGGGTGAAGATCGCCTCGGGGCTTTGACTGTGGGTCTGGCCGCCGTAGATGCCGCCACCGCAGGGCATGCGCACGGTGATCGGGCAGGTGAAGTCGCCGGCCGAGCGATGGCGCAGGCGCGCCGCCTCCGAGGCCAGCTGGTCGTAGGCGGGGTACACGTAGTCGGCGAACTGGATTTCCACCACCGGGTGCAATCCATAGGCGCCCATGCCGATGGCCGTGCCGACGATGCCGCTTTCCGAGATCGGTGCATCGAAGCAGCGCTGTTTGCCGTATTTGGCCTGCAAGCCTTCAGTGCAACGGAACACGCCGCCGAAGTAGCCCACGTCCTCGCCAAAGGCGATCACGCGCTCGTCACGGTCCATCATCACGTCCATGGCGCTGCGAATCGCCTGGACCATGGTCATTACCTGGGTGGCCTGCTCGGCCGCTTCGCCGGCCTGCGCCGGGTCGATGTCATGGGGCATGTTCATGGCTTCACACTCCCATCTGCTGGCGTTGCCGGCGCAGGTGCGCGGGCATGTCCTTGTACACATCCTCGAAAATGGTCGAGGCGCTGGCGATGTGTGCGTCGCCGAGCGTGCCGTGCTGCTCGGCGGCCTTGGTGGCGGCAATCACTTCCTGCTCCAGCTCTTTTGTCAGGCTCTGGTGGCGCTCGTCATCCCAGGCGCCGCGCACGATCAGGTGCTGCTTCAGGCGCTCGATCGGGTCGCCCAGCGGGAAGTGCGCATAGTCGTCGGCGGGGCGATAGCGCGTCGGGTCGTCGGAGGTGGAATGCGGGCCGGCGCGGTAGGTCACCCACTCGATCAACGCCGGGCCATGGTTGTTGCGCGCGCGCTCGGCTGCCCAGCGGGAGGCAGCGTACACCGCGAGGAAATCGTTGCCGTCGACCCGCAGCGAGGCGATGCCGTTGCCTACGCCACGGCCGGCGAAGGTAGTGGCCTCACCGCCTGCGATGTGCTGGAAGCTGGAGATTGCCCACTGGTTGTTCACCACATTGAGAATCACCGGTGCCCGGTAGACGTGGGCGAAGGTGAGTGCGGTGTGGAAGTCCGATTCGGCGGTGGCGCCATCGCCGATCCAGGCCGAAGCAATGCGGGTGTCGCCCTGGATGGCCGAAGCCATGGCCCAGCCAACGCCCTGCACGAACTGAGTGCCGAGGTTGCCCGAGATGCTGAAGAAGCCCTTGGCCTTGTTCGAGTACATCACCGGCAACTGGCGGCCCTTGAGCGGGTCGCATTCATTGGAGAACAGCTGGCAGATCATCTCGAACAACGGCACCTGGCGGGTGATGAGGATCCCCTGCTGGCGATAGGTGGGGAAGCACATGTCGCTATCTTCCAGCGCCAGTGTATGCGCGCAGGCCACGGCTTCCTCGCCCAGGCACTGGATGTAGAACGACATTTTCTTCTGCCGTTGGGCAGTGAGCATGCGCGCATCGAACAGGCGGGTAGTGAGCATCGCGCGCAGGCCCCGGTGCAGCACGTCGAGGGGGTGCGTGTTCAGCCCAGGGGCCTTGGGCCTGGCCCTGGTCATCGAGTACGCGAATCATGCCGACGGCGAGCTCTGCGGTGTCTTTGGGTTCGACATCCACTGGCGGCCTGGGGGCGCTGCCGGCGGGGGTGGCCCGCAGGTAGCTGAAGTCGGTCTTGCAACCAGGCCGGCCGCTAGGCTCGGGCACGTGCAGCCGCAGGGGTTGATGAGGTGTCATCGGGTGGCATCCCTGTATTGTGATTATTGGGAAAGGGTGCATCTGAACTGGAGTTTAGGCCGCCGCTGGCAGTGAAGTTGTCTTTTGTTGGGCAGATGCCATTACCGTTTGGGGCATTCATTCTGCAAAGGCGCTTGTGAATGGAAAATTTATCTTCTGCGGTTGAACGCTGCCGGGCGTTGCTGCCGAGGTCACGCCTCTGCCAGACTGTTACAGTTAATGTCATCTGGCTGCCACACTGTGAAACCCGCACGTTTTGCACTTTTTTCGCTGCTGCTCGCTCCCTGGCCTGCCTTCGCCGTGCAGATGCAGGTTGCCTGGCCGCCGGGTTGGGATGTACAGCCCATGCCGAGCCCCGCAGGCAGCGGCGTGACCCGGGAGCGAGCTGTGCGCGCCGACGCCAACGGCGACCCGGAGATGATCGTGGAGCTGACGCAAACACCCCTGGAACCTGGCCACGACGTGAACCTGGAGGCGGTGGTGCTGCAAATGCGCAAGGTCATCCAGGTCAACCTGCAGAACCAGGGTTACCAGAGCGCCTGCACACCGGTCAAAGCCGGCACCCTCGGGCGGCAGGTTTCGGCGCAGACCACCTGCGAGATCGTGCTCAACGGCGGCCACGTGATGACGCAGACGCTAGTGGCCGCCAGCGGTGAAGACACCGCCTGGTCGTTGTCCTATGCCGGCACGGTGGCCGGGTACGCTGCTCATCAGGCTGAGGTCGATGGCATTCGCAACAGCCTGGTGTTAGGCACACCGCCCTGAGCGCCGCAAGGAGGCACGCTGTGGCACGTTTCAAACATTATCGCTTCAACAGCCGCGGCCGGGATTTCGCCGTCGGTGACATCCACGGGCACTTCGAGCGCCTGAGCCTGAGCCTGGACCGGGCCGGCTTCGATCCGCGCCAGGACCGCCTGTTCAGCGTTGGCGACCTGGTCGACCGCGGCCCGCAGAGCGATCAGGCATTGGCCTGGCTCGACCAGCCGTGGTTCCATGCGGTGCAGGGCAACCACGAGGTGCTGACCCGCCAGTTCGTCGAGCAGGATCCGCAACTGAACGTGCGTGACTACCGCATCACCGGCGGCGGCTGGTTTCTCGACAGCCCCCCGGAGCGCCAGCGGTTGTTCGCCGAGCGGCTGGGCAAACTGCCGGTCGCGCTGGAAGTGGAAACTCGCCGCGGCCTGGTCGGGCTGGTGCACGCCAACTGCCCGTTCGACAGTTGGTCGACCTTGCGCGCCTACCTGCAAGGCCGCCTCCCGCCGGACCCCGCCGTGGAAGACGTGTTCCAGTGGTCACGCGACCGCCTCAAGCTCAAGAACGAAACCGGCGTGCGTGACGTGCGGGCGGTGATCGTCGGCCACACGCCGCTGCGCCGGCCACGGCGGTTGGGGAATGTCTGGCACATCGATACGGCGGGCTGGAGCGAGGGGTATTTCACCCTTGTGGAGCTGTCGACGATGCGCTTTGTGGCGGCGTAACGGTGCTGGCGGCGTGAATGGCGATGCGGTTGCGCCCGGCACGCTTGGCTTCATACAGCGCGCTGTCGGCGGCCTCCACCAGCGCCTGCGGGCGCTCGGCCTCGCTGCTCTGCCACACATAAACCCCGGCGCTCACCGTCACCACCGGCTCCTGTTCGTTGTCCTGGTGGGGAATGGCCAACGCCCGCACGGCGTCGACGATCTGCTGGGCGATCCAGCGGGTGCCGGCAAGGTCTGATTCGGGCAGCAGCACCAGCAACTCCTCGCCGCCATAGCGCACCACCAGGTCGCCTGAGCGGTTGACGCAAGCCAGCACCGCCTGGCCGACACTGCGGATGCACGCGTCACCCTCGGGATGGCCATAGCGGTCGTTGTAGCGTTTGAAGTGGTCGATATCGAGCATGATCACCCCCAACGGGCGCTGACTGCGCCGCGCACGGCCCATCTCATGAGGCAAGGCCAGCTCCAACTGGCGGCGGTTGCCAAGCCCGGTGAGGCCATCCTGCATGGCGAGCGTTTCCAGGGCTGCATGGGCATTGCGCAGTTCGGCCTCGGTCTGTGCGGTCTGGCGCAACTGGCGCAGCAGCAGGGCACCGAACAGCACCGTCACCACCAGCAAGAGGCCGACGAACCCGGCGGTGCGCCAGAGGTTGGCGTACCAGGCGGCCAGCACCGCCTGCTCGGACTGGCCGGCGATCAACACCAGCGGGTAGGCCTGCACTTTGTCGAAGCCGTACATGCGGGTGACGCCGTCGACGATCGACGGAAACATCTGCGCGCCACTGGAGCTCTCTGGTAGCAGGGTGGTGAAGATGCGGCTTTTGGCAACGCTGGTATTGACCAGTTTGGGCTCGAAAGGGCGGCGAGCGAGCAGGGTGCCATCGTCGAGGGTGAGGCTGATCACGCCCAGCGGGTCGAGATCGAAGCTTTTGTAGAAGTCGTTGAAATACCTCACCTCCAGCGTCGCCAGCGCGACACCGGCGAATTCACCGTTGGGCCCGCTGATTCGCCTGGACAACGGAATGATCAGTGCGCCGTCGCTGCGGCTGGCGATGACCTTGCCCAGTTGCGGGCCACTGCCGGTATGAGCCTGGTGATAACGAAAATAGTCGCGGTCGGCGTTATTGGCACCGGGTGGGTCTACATCGTTGGACGTCACTCTCCAGCTGCCATCCGGGCCATAGATGAACAGCCCGTGAATCTGGTCATGAGCTGCAGTGGCGGCCTGCATGAGCCGGTGCAGGCGTTCGCGCTGAGCCCCATCGGCGCCGTCTGTCTGCACCCGCTCGACCAGGTCGGTGAGCACCGTATCGGCCTGCTCGACGCTGGAGCTGGCGTGTTCGGCCAGTGAGCGAGCCAGGTTGAGGGCGTTGTTGCGAGCGTTGGCCAACGCCTGGTTACGGGCCGTCCAGCTCTGCCACATATCCAGCCCGAGCAGCGAACACACCAGAACACCGAGCAGCGCTATGGCGAGGCGGCGTGTACGGTTTTGCGTGACAGTTTGTGGGGAAGGTGTCTGCGCCATGCTGGGCCAAGCGGTCGGGGGTGACCGAAGTCTAGTGGGATCGGCAGCTGTCGCAAGTGCTGCCGCGTCTTCAGGCATATCGAACGATGGCGGTAAACCTTGAGCGCGGTTTTTGACGGCGCAGGCCTGCGCCGCTAAAGTCGCGCCTTTTGCCGCTGCGGGGCCTGCTCATGTTCTTGCTGATTCCACTGTTCGTGATTCTGGCCCTGTGCCTGGTGTGCGCTGCTGCTGCGGCCTGGTTCATGCTCGGGCGGGCGCCCAGGCCGGTCGCGACCTCTGGCCGGTTGATCGAGGGTGAGTATCAGCAGCGGCGCTACCTCAGCTATGTGCCGGCGGCCGTGCCTGAAGGTGCAGCACTGGTGCTGGTACTGCACAGCGGTGCCCGTGCCGAGCAGGCCCGGCGCGGCACCGGTTACCGCTTCGAGCAACTGGCCGATGAGCGCGGCTTCGTGGTGGCGTATCCGCAGGCATTCGAAGGTGCCTGGAATGACAGCCGCAAGCTGCTGCCGATCGCAGCGCGCCAACATGGCATCGATGATTCGGCGTTTCTGGTGGGCCTTGCGCAGGGGCTGGTGGCCGAGCATGGCCTGAATCCGCGGCGGGTGTTCGTTTTCGGCCACTCGGCTGGGGGGCAGATGGCGCTGCGCCTGGCGGTGGAGCGGCCCGAAGCGGTGAGTGGCGTGGCGATCACTGCCGCTTGCTTGCCGGCGCCCGGCAATGACGTTGCCACTCACCACCGGCGCATGGTGCCGTTGCTGATGGTCAATGGCACGGTGGACCCGCTTACCGCGTTCAATGGTGGCAGCCAGAGCCTGTTTGGCTTCGCGCCCAGGGGCGACCTGCTGAGCGCTCGTGCCACGGCCGAGCATTTCGCCGAGCTGGCGCAGGCGCCCGATCACAGCAGCGAGCCGCTGCCGATGTCGGGCAAGGGCGACAGCACCCAGGTGGTTCGACATCGCTGGTCGGTGGCAGCGGGGCCGCGGGTCGAGCTGTACGAAGTGCGGGGCGGAGGGCATGCCTTGCCACGGCCCAATGGTCGTGGGCCGCGAGGCCTGGGGTTGCAGACGAGCGCTCTGGATGTGCCGTTGGCTGCTTGTGAGTTCTTCGGGCTCAAAACGCTGTAGGGTTTCAAGAGGAGCCAGGCGTGTGGATGGCCCAGTTGCGAGCGAACCACCAAAGACTTCTGGCACACGCAGTTCTTGAGGTGGGCGGCTTGCGGCGCGACGCAGCCCTACCAGTTCCAGAGGTGGAAAGGCCCAGTCGCCCGGCGAGCCGGCCTCCCACCGAGCCACCGAAGCCTTCAGGGGCGCAGATCAAGAAGTGGGAGGGCGGCTTGCCGCGCGACGAGCCGACCTCCCACTGAGCCACCAAGCCACCGAAGCCTTCTGGCGCATGCAGTTCCAGAGGTGGGAGGGCGGCTTGCCGCGCGACGAATGCGCGGATTGCTCATCGATCAACGGCACCGGCGCATCTTCCAACCCCTCCGACCCCGGGTCTTCATTGCCCGGATCATTGAGCGGCGGCAGCTCGCCGTCCTCGTATTCAACTTCATGGCAATGCGCGGGCTGGCTCATGGCGAGCACCTCGGTGGGGGCGTGTGTGGTTAAGACAGCAACCCCGAGGCGATGGCATCAACCTGCGACCAACGGCTCGCGCCACTGAATCACGTTGCCTTCAGGGTCATATCCGTCACACGCCCGGAAATACGGGCCCTGCCACTCATCCTGCGGCGCATCCAGGCCGCCGCCGAGCGATGGCGCGAGGGTGCGCACCCTGGCCAGCGAGCTGGTGGGGAACACCAGTTTCACCGGCACGTCGTCGCGCCGCAGAGGCGGCGAGGTGATGGCCAGGTTTGCGCTGATGACTTCCGGCAACCCATGCAGCACCAATTGAAAGCTTTCCGATTCCAGCACGGTCAGGTCGGCCTGGCGAACGACCAGCGGCAGGTCGGCCAGTTGTTCGTAAAACTGGGCCAGGCGGTCGAGGTCCTTGGCGAACAGCACGGCGCCGGCTTTGATGGGGGCGGGCATGGTTCAGTGCTCCTTGGGTGAGAGGGCTGACGCTAGAGTGTGGCGATGGGCTTGTCCAGCGGTAGGGCCGGTCGTATTGTTGTCACCTTTGCTTACAAAACCCCATGCCCGAGGCTCCCAGGATGATTTCCAACGCGTTGGCTGGCGCCTTGCTGCGCCGGCGTGTCCACTATGGCTGGGCGGTGGTGCTGGCTACCTTCCTGGTGATGCTAACGGCAGCTGCGGCAATGGGCGCGCCGGGCGTTCTGATTCAGCCGCTGCAAGCCGAGTTCGGCTGGAGCACCGAGCAGATCTCGGTGGCAATGGCCGTGCGCCTGGTGCTGTTCGGCCTGCTGGGCCCTTTCGCTGCGGCCTTGATCAACCATTTCGGCCTGCGACCGGTCGTGGTCTGTGCAATGAGCCTGATCGCGGCAGGCTTTCTGGGCTCGCTGTTCATGACCGAGCTGTGGCAATTGCTATTGCTCTGGGGCGTGGTGGTGGGTGTGGGCACCGGGATGGTCGCCATGGTGCTTGGCGCCACGGTCGCCACGCGCTGGTTCGTGCACCGGCGCGGGCTGGTCATGGGCCTGCTGGCGGCCAGTTCCGCGACCGGCCAGCTGTTGTTCCTGCCGTTGATGGCGGAGCTGACCAGCCGCTTCGGCTGGCGTGCTGCGGCGGTGTTCGTCTGTGCGGTGCTGCTGGTGGCGGCGCTGGTGGCGTTGCTGCTCATGCGCGACCGGCCTTCCGACCTGGGCCTGGCGCTGTACGGTGAAACCGAGCTGGCGCCCGCGGCACCGCTGCAGAGTTTTCGCGCGCACCTGCTGTCGCCCTTGGGCGCCTTGCGCGAGGCTTCGGGCACACTGACCTTCTGGGTGCTGGCCGGCACCTTCTTCGTTTGTGGGCTGAGCACCAATGGCCTGGTGCAGACCCACTTCGTTTCGCTGTGCGGCGACTTCGGCCTGGCGGCAGTGGGGGCGGCCAGCCTGTTGGCGCTGATGGGCCTGTTCGATTTCGTCGGCACTTTGGGTTCGGGCTGGCTCTCGGACCGCTACGACAACCGCTGGCTGCTGTTCTGGTACTACGGTTTGCGCGGGTTGTCACTGATGTGCCTGCCGCTGACTGGCTTCAGCCTCTATGGGCTTTCCCTGTTTGCGGTGTTCTACGGGCTGGACTGGATCGCCACGGTGCCGCCGACCGTCAAGCTGGTGGCCGACCGCTTCGGCCGTGAGAAGGCGGGGCTGGTGTTTGGCTGGGTGTTTGCCGCCCACCAGCTCGGCGCTGCGACGGCTGCGTACGGGGCAGGGTGGTCACGCACGGTGCTGGCCAGTTACCTGCCGGCGTTCGTCTTCGCCGGAGTGATGTGCCTGGTGGCGGCCGTGAGCGTTGTGGTGATGCTGGAGCGGCGGCGTGTGCCCGCAGTGGCCGTGGCCTGAATCAGCGGGCTTTTCGCAACTCGGCACGCCAGCCACCGGCGTGCACCGAATCGGCGTGAGCTTGGGCAGCGGGTGCGGTGTGCGCGGCGGTGCCGGGCCGTCGAGGTAGTTGACCTTGTAGGTCACCTTGGTGCGGTAGCTGCTTTGCAGCACTCTCAGCGCGCGCTGGTTGATGTTGTGCGGCTTGGCGTCTTCTTCGTTGGCGCTGACCCACTGGCCCGGCACGGTCTTGCGATCGCGCAGCGCATCACCCTGCGCCGCCGGGCAGGGCACCGAGGCGAAACTGATGCGGCCCGCACCGTCGATGCATTTGAACGCATCGGCCTGAGCGAACAGGGGCAGGCACAGCAAGGCGAGCAAGCTTGAACGAAGCATGAATCGGCAGTCCATTGGCAGGTGGCCAGTATGCTGACAGGCTCATGGGCGCGGATCAACAAGCCCAATGCAACATTGGCTCGCCGTTGCGTTCAGACACTGGACACGCCGTTGAAAAGGACCTTGCCTATGACCACTCCCGACCACGTGCAATGGCTGGTGCAGCGCTCTATGCTGCAGGCCGCCAAGGATCGCGCGCGCCTGTATTCAGGCCAGGCGCGGCTATGGCAGCGGCCATTCGCCCTGGCCCGGCCGCGCGACGCGTCGGCGATCGCCTCGGTGTGGTTCACCGCCATACCCTTCCTCCATCGTTACCCGCGAAGGGGAGACCGTGCTGCAGGCGCTGGCCGACGAGGATTTGTGGCACGCGCTGTCGGACATCGGTATCCAGGGCATCCACAACGGCCCGCTGAAGCTTTCAGGTGGCTTGCAGGGCAAGCGCTATACGCCCACGATCGATGGCAACTTCGACCGCATCAGCTTCGATGTCGACCCGGCGCTGGGCGATGACGCGCAGATGGTCGCGCTCAGCCGCATGGCCGCCGCGCACAACGCCATCGTGATTGAAGACGCGATCCCTTCGCACACTGGCAAGGGCGCCGACTATCGCCTGGCGGAGCTTGCCTATGAAGATTACCCGGCCTTTATCACATGGTGGAGATCCGCGAGGACGACTGGCCGCTGCTGCCAGAGGTGCCCGAGGGCCGCGATGCGGTGAACCTGCCGCCTGCCGTGGTGGACACGCTGCGCGAGAAACACTACATCGTTGGCCAGCTGCAACGGGTGATCTTCTTCGAACCGGGTGTAAAGGAAACCGACTGGAGTGCGACGCCGGTGATTACCGGCGTGGACGGCAAGCCACGGCGCTGGGTTTACCTGCACTACTTCAAGGAAGGCCAGCCGTCACTGAACTGGCTCGACCCCAGTTTCGGCGCCCAGCAGATGATCATTGGCGACGCCTTGCACGCCATCGATGTAGTCGGTGCCCGCGTGCTTCGCCTGGACGCGAACGGCTTCCTCGGTGTCGAGCGGCGTGCCGAGGGCACGGCCTGGTCCGAAAGCCACCCGCTGTCGATCACCGGCAACCAGTTGCTGGCAGGCACCATTCGCAAGGCCGGCGGCTTCAGCTTCCAGGAGCTGAACCTGACCCTGGACGACATCGCCAGCATGTCCAACGGTGGCGCCGACCTGTCCTACGACTTCATCACCCGGCCCGCTTACCAGCACGCGCTGCTCACCGGGCGTACCGAATTCCTGCGGCTGATGCTCAAGGAAATGCACCGTTTCGAGATCGACCCGGCCTCGCTCATTCATGCGTTGCAGAACCATGACGAGCTGACGCTGGAACTGGTGCACTTCTGGACCCTGCACGCTCACGACCAATACCTGTATCAAGGCCAGACCTTCCCCGGCAGCATCCTGCGCGAGCACATCCGCGAGGAAATGTACGAACGCCTGGCCGGTGAGCACGCACCGTACAACCTCAAGTTCGTCACCAACGGCGTGGCCTGCACCACGGCCAGCATCATCACGGCTGCGCTAGGCATTCGCGAGCTGGATTCGATGACGGCCGAGCAGGTGCGCCAGGTGCAATACATTCACTTGCTGCTGGTGATGTACAACGCCATGCAGCCCGGTGTCTTTGCGCTGTCAGGCTGGGATTTGGTCGGGGCGTTGCCGTTGCCGCATGAGCAGGTCGAACATCTGATGGCCGACGGTGATACCCGCTGGATTCACCGGGGTGCCTATGACCTGGTGGATTCGGACCCCAGTGGCGAGCCGTCTCGCGGAGGTATGCCGCGCGCGCGATCGCTGTACGGCAGCCTGCCCGAGCAATTGGAGCGGCCCGATTCTTTCGCCTCTCAGCTCAAGAAAATCCTTGCCGTGCGCCGCGCCTACGACATCGCGGCGAGCAAGCAGATCATGGTGCCGGAGGTTGAACATCCAGGCTTGCTGGTGATGGTGCACGAACTACCTGCGGGCAAGGGTACCCAGATCACTGCGTTGAACTTCAGCGCCGAGCCGCTGGATGAGACGCTCCACCTGCCGGGCATTGCGCCGGGGCCAGTGGTAGACATCATCAACGAGCGGGTGGAGGGGGACCTGAGCGAGGCTGGCGACTTCACCATTCACCTGGACCCTTATGAAGGGCTGGCGCTGCGGGTGGTCTCGGCATCGCCACCGCTATGAGCACAGGGGGCCGGCAGCCCGTTCGGTGCTGCCGGCCAAAGCGCACTGCCTTAGCCCTGAGCTGCCTGCCTGAGCAGGCTGGCCGTGGCATCCCAGCCCAGGCAGGCGTCGGTGATGGAAACGCCGTAGCGCAGGTTCGCGCTCAAGGGCTGGCTGCCTTCGAACAGGTTGCTCTCCAGCATCACCCCGACCACATCGCGCTCGCCCGCCGCGCGCTGAGCCAGCACTTCTTCCAGCACCAGAGGTTGCCGTGCAGGGTCCTTGCCGCTGTTGGCGTGGCTGCAATCGACCACCATGCGCGGGCACACACCTGCCTTGCTCAATCGTTCGCGGGCCGCCATCACGCTGGAGCGGTCGTAGTTCGGGCCACGGTGGCCGCCGCGCAGCACCAGATGCCCGCCCGGATTGCCTTCGGTACGCACGATGGCGGGGTGGCCATGGGCGTCCAGCCCGAAATGGCGATGGCCATGTGCGGCGCTGCGGATCGCATCGCAGGCAATGGCGGTGGAACCATCGGTGCCGTTCTTGAAGCCCACCGGCAGGTTCAGGCCGCTGGCCATCTCGCGGTGGATCTGCGATTCGGTGGTGCGCGCGCCGATGGCGGCCCAGGCCAGCAGGTCGTCGAAGTAGCCTGCTGCCATCGGCTGCAGCAGCTCGGTGGCCACCGGCAGGCCCAGTGCCAGAATGTTCAGCATCAGTTCGCGGGACAGCGTAAGGCCTGTGAGCATATCGTCGCTGCCGTCCAGGTGCGGGTCGTAGGCCAGGCCTTTCCAGCCCACCGTAGTGCGCGGTTTTTCAATGTAGGCGCGCATCACGATCAGCAGGCGGTCGCTCAACTCGCGTGCCAGGGGTGCAAGGCGCTGAGCGTATTCGAGGGCGGCCTGGGGGCAGTGCAGGGAGCAAGGGCCCACCACCACCAGCAGGCGAGGGTCGCGGCCGGCGAGGATATCGGCGATGGCCTGGCGGTCGGCCTGCACTTGGGCGGCGAGGCGGCCCGGCAGGGGCAGTTGCTGGCGCAGCGTGAAGGGAGTGGGCAAGCGTTGGCCGACACCTGGGTGAGCGCTGGCGGTGGTCAGTGGCAGGGGATTGAGCGAAGCGTTCATTGGGAGCGTCCTTTATCGGCAGCGCGCCCGCCTGGCCTATGAGGGCAAGCGGGATCGCGGGGGTGTTCGGAGGGGTTCGCCACCGTGAACGGGCCGCTCGGAGGTGGCGCACTGGCCCAAGCGGGGGGTGGTAAATCGCCAGGTATAGGCAGCGCTGCGGTAATAGGCTTGATACATGATGTGTTCCTCGTCGTTGAGCGTTTCGAAAGGTGAAAAAACAAAACCCCCGGTCGGGAGGCCGACCGGGGGTGTTTTCAAACACTGTGGGAGGCGACCCGGAGAATGGGCGCCTTGGGGGTATCAGGCGCGCCAGCGGCTAAACCAATACCCAAAATAAAAATACGATGCCGCGGCCGCTTCACGCACGGCAGCACGCTGCGAAACGCAGGCGGCGGCGGTGGAGGCGATGAGGGCGCGGGGCATGGTAGTGTCTCGTCTGAATGTGGCCGGAGCTTAACCGAGCCCACCCGGGCATGGCAATGGCCTTGAAGACAGGAGGAAGGATGACCACACCTGCGCGCTGGCAATCGGCAAACGATGCCGAAGGCCTGCCATTCGCCCGGGCCCTGACCCGGCGCACGATGATGCCGTACTACACGCACCACGGCCTGCTGTGGCGCGACGAAGATTACGACGCCGGCTGGAGCTGGCGCGAAAACTACTTGCTGATCGGCGCCGACGGGCCACTGGGCTACATCAGCCTCACCCAGGACCCGCGCGCGCTGTACATCCGTGAATTTCACCTGGTCGATGCAGCCCGCGGGCAGGGGCAGGGCACGGCGATACTGGCCGATGCCCTCGAGCTTGCGGCCCAGCGGCGCCTCACGGCGGTGCGCCTGACCGTGTTCAAGGACAACCCTGCACAGCGCCTCTATCAGCGCCTGGGTTTCGCCGTTGTGGGCGAAGAGGGCTGCTTCTGGCGCATGGAGTGCAGTGTGCCGGCTAGGGCGCCGCTCGATTGCACTGGCACGCGCACGGAGTGGCGTGCGGGATAACGCCCTCCTTCATGCCCAGCAGTACTGCGACCTTGTGCGCCTCCCCGCGCCGGCCTTTTTCTCCCCGACAGCACCTGATAGGTGGTGGCGGGGTCTACACCGTGTTCGCGCGCGAACTCCTGTACCGATTTGCCTTGGTGGTCCAGCCATGCGCGCGCTTGTGCGGCAGTCCGTATCCCGTGCATAGTTCAAGTCCGTTTCGGTTGACATGTTAGTGTTTTAATTTGCACCTTTTTGAAGGTGCCGAACCTGGATTATACATTCAAATGGCTACAATTGGCTCGCGTCTGCGTGAAGAGCGGGAACGCCTGGCTTTGACCCAACGTGCTTTCGGCGAGATCGGCGGTGTCGAGCCCAACGCTCAGGGCAAGTATGAGAGTGGAGAGCGCCATCCAAAGGCGGACTACCTGGCCGCTGTCTCGGCGGTCGGTGTCGATGTGCTTTACGTGCTGACTGCCCGGCGCACGCCACTTCAGGCCGAGGGCCTGGCCGATGCTCAGCAGCAGTGGGTGGCAGCGCTTGGCCAGTTACCGGCAAGTGAACAGGGGCTGGTGCTGCAGCTGGCACAGGCGCTGGCGCGCAAGCCGACGGCGTGATCTTGGCTAGGTAAGCGGTGCGAACTTTGTTAAGGTAGCGCGCTGAAGCGTACTGGGGATGAGAGGGGTGCTTGCTTGATCAAGGTGCTGGTGGTCGATGACCACGATCTGGTGCGCACAGGCATCACTCGAATGCTGGCCGACATCGACGGCTTCCAGGTAGTGGGGCAGGCCGAGTCCGGCGAGCAGGCGTTGCAGCAGGCCCGCGACCTCAAGCCCGATGTAATCCTCATGGACGTCAAGATGCCCGGCATCGGCGGCCTGGAGGCCACTCGCAAGCTGCAACGCAGTTACCCCGACATCAAGGTCGTAGTGGTTACCGTATGCGAGGAAGACCCATTCCCCACCCGCCTGCTGCAGGCCGGCGCTGCGGGTTACCTCACAAAAGGGGCCGGCCTCGAGGAAATGGTCCAGGCGATTCGCCTGGCATTCGCCGGCCAACGCTACATCAGCCCGCAGATCGCCCAGCAGATGGCGCTCAAGTCATTCCAGCCGCAAACCGGCGGCTCGCCGTTCGACCTGCTCTCCGAACGCGAAATCCAGATTGCCCTGATGATCGTCGACTGCCAGAAGGTGCAGGCCATCTCCGACAAGCTCTGCCTGTCCCCCAAGACGGTGAACACCTACCGTTACCGGATCTTCGAGAAGCTTTCCATCACCAGCGACGTCGAGCTTGCGTTGCTGGCCGTTCGCCACGGCATGGTCGATACCAACGCCTGAGATGACCACCCCCTTCGACGCCAGTGCTTTCCTCGCCACCTGCAGTGGGCGCCCTGGCGTTTACCGCATGTTCGACGAAGGTGCGCGCCTGCTCTACGTCGGCAAGGCCAAGAACCTCAAGAAACGCCTGGCCAGCTATTTCCGCAAAAGCGGCCTGGCGCCTGAAACGGCTGCGCTGGTAGGGCGTATCGCCTCGGTCGAAACCACCATTACCGGCAATGAAACCGAAGCGCTGCTGCTTGAACAGAACCTGATCAAGGAGTGGCGCCCGCCGTACAACATCCTGTTGCGCGACGACAAGTCCTACCCGTACGTGTACCTCTCCGACGGCGAATACCCCAGGCTTTCGATCCATCGCGGCGCCAAGAAGGGCCGCGGGCGTTATTTCGGCCCCTATCCCAGCGCCGGGGCCATCCGCGAGAGCCTGAGCCTGTTGCAGAAAACCTTCCAGGTGCGCCAGTGCGAGGACAGCTACTTCAAGAACCGCACCCGGCCGTGCCTGCAGTACCAGATCAAACGCTGCAAAGGGCCCTGCGTACGTGCAGTGGAGCCGGAGGAGTACAGCCAGGACGTGCGCCATTCGATCATGTTCCTCGAAGGGCGCAGCCAGCAACTGACCCAGGAGCTTTCCGCCGAAATGGAAAGCGCCGCGATGGCACTGCAGTTCGAAAAAGCCGCCGAGATCCGCGACCAGATCGGCGTGCTGCGCCGCGTGCAGGACCAGCAGAGCATGGAAGGCGGCAGTGGTGACGTAGACGTGGTGGCGGCCTTCGTCAACCCCGGTGGCGCCTGCGTCCACCTGATCAGCGTGCGGGGCGGGCGGGTGCTGGGCAGCAAGAACTTCTTTCCCCAGGTCGGCATCGAGGAAGAGCTGGGCGAGGTCATGTCGGCGTTCCTGTCCCAGTATTACCTGGGCGGCGGTGAGCGCGAGCTGCCCGCCGAAGTGATCCTCAACGTGGTGCCCGAGGACATCCAGGCCCTCGGCGAAGCGCTGGCCAGCCTGCGCGGCCGGGAACTGGACTTCAGCCACCGGGTGCGCGGTACCCGCGCGCGCTGGCAGCAGATGGCCGTCACCAACGCCGAGCAGGCGCTGGGTGCACGCCTTGCCAATCGGCAGCACATGGCCGCGCGTTTCGAGGCGCTGGCCCAGGTGCTGGGGCTCGACGAGGTGCCGCAGCGGCTGGAATGCTACGACATCAGCCATTCCAGCGGTGAGGCGACTGTAGCTTCCTGCGTGGTGTTTGGCCCCGAGGGCCCGATCAAGAGCGATTACCGGCGCTACAACATCGAGGGCGTGACCGGCGGTGACGACTATGCGGCCATGCAGCAGGCCCTGACCCGGCGGTTCAGCAAGATCAAGGACGGCGAGGGCAAGCTGCCGGATGTGCTGTTGGTAGACGGCGGCAAAGGCCAGCTCAACATGGCCCGCGAGGTGATGCAGGAGCTGGCGCTGAGCGATCTGACCCTGCTGGGTGTTGCCAAAGGCGTTACCCGCAAGGCCGGCTTCGAGACGCTGTACCTTAACGATGTCGCTCATGAATTCACCCTCAAGGGCGATTCACCGGCGCTTCACCTGATTCAGCAGATCCGCGACGAGGCCCACCGTTTCGCCATCACCGGCCACCGCGCTCGGCGTGGCAAGGCCCGGCGCACTTCCACCCTTGAAGACGTCGCCGGGGTAGGCCCCAAACGCCGCCGCGAGCTGCTCAAGCACTTTGGCGGGTTGCAGGAACTGGGCCGGGCCAGCGCCGACGAGATCGCCAAGGCGCCCGGCATCAGCAAAAAGCTGGCCGAGTCGATTTACGCCAGCCTGCACAGCGAGTAGAATCCCCCTTTCAGAGCCTTAGCCAGTGGCATCGATGAATATCCCCAATCTGTTGACTGTGTTGCGCGTCGTCCTGATTCCCATCTTCATCCTGCTGTTCTACATGCCCTACGGCTGGAGTTTCGTGGCCGCAAGCACGGTGTTCGCCATCGCTGCGGCCACTGATTGGCTCGACGGTTACCTGGCGCGCAAGCTGGGGCAGAGCACACCCTTCGGTGCCTTCCTCGACCCGGTCGCCGACAAGCTGATGGTGGCTGTGGCGCTGGTGCTGCTGGTGCAGGAACACCACAACATCTGGCTCACACTGCCTGCTGCCGTCATCATCGGCCGTGAGATCGTGGTGTCGGCACTGCGCGAATGGATGGCCGAGCTGGGCGCACGTGCGCATGTGGCGGTCTCCAACCTGGGTAAATGGAAAACGGCCGCGCAGATGGGTGCACTGGTCATCCTGCTGGCCAACCCACCGACCTTTTCGTTCTTCGTGCTGGTGGGTTATGCGTTGCTGATCGTCTCGGCGGGGCTGACGTTGTGGTCGATGCTCAACTACCTCCGCGCCGCCTGGCCGCATCTTTCGAGCGGCGCAGGGGCCTGAATAAATCTTTCTTTGAATCAAAGGGTTGACGGCGCTGTTGGATTGGATAGAATGGCGCCCGCAACACAACGCGGGAATAGCTCAGTTGGTAGAGCACGACCTTGCCAAGGTCGGGGTCGCGAGTTCGAGTCTCGTTTCCCGCTCCATATTTTGATTTGCAGGTGTTCATCACTTCTGCGAGTCGTTGAAAAAGGCCCTTCGGGGCCTTTTTTCGTTACAGCGAAAACCACCCCCAGCGACTCGTTTCAATTGCAGAGTAAAGCAGCGTGGTGCAGTTGTTAGATCGTAGCGTCTCCTTGCGCCTGCAAGCTTTGTGGCAGCTGGTAGTCAGTGCATCTACTGAAGATGCCGTAGGCCGCGCCGGCGCTACCGGGGTTGACGGTAAGGCAGCGAGGCGCGTTCAGCGTTACCAGCGTTAGCCCTGAATTTCCGTTCATGAGCTCTCCATGGCATTCCCGGATCAACCATCGTCAGGCCACTGCTGACCGGGTGCGCCGTGCGTGGGGCGTGCTCCACGCCCCCGCAAGATTGCAGCACTTTCTAGATGGGTGGCAAACGCATGGGAACAGCCGACTTGTATGAATCGACCAAGTCTTGCAGTGGCGAAAAATAACGTGGTTGATACGTGTTGTAAGCGTTATTGTGCTTGGCCAGAGACAAATAGACGGAATTAAAGCTTCTGCCTGCTTCTGTAGTGATGTCCCCCAGTGTTTTGCCTGATTCAGTCACTTGCTGCACAAGCCCCTCATAACTTGACTCCATCTTTGCCAAGGCCCCTGCATTGCTCTGATGCCCCATGTGCTCGATCAGGCCGTTGGTGTGGTGGCTACCCGCTGCTTCGATGAACCCTGTGGAGGTGACGCTGTTTTCGAACGCTTTTACCGATGAGTTGGACGTCAGGGCGAATTTTTTGGCAAATGAGGCATCGCCCCCGGTTGCCCCGTGACACATGACCAGTCGCACTTGATCGAAATTGGCGGGGTCCAAGCCTTTTGCGATCAGTTGACGGTGCAATTGTTCAGGCCCCCACCACTGGGCGACGGCTGGAGAATTGCCTCCCAACCTATTGGTGACTTCCTGCATTTCGCGCTCATTGAGCCCTTTCTTCTCAAGTGCCTTCAACGCAGCGTCGGTGCGATCCTCCCAGTGTGAAACGCGCAACCCATACCGCGGGGCAGACATCTCATGAATCACTTCCTGACCGCGGGTGCTGATAGTGGCTTGCAAGCCCAGTTCGTCTAGATGTCCATAAACGTTCAAGCGCAACTGCGGTGTGCTCATCGGTGTCTCCAGCATGCGCAGAGGGGCCAATTTGGCCTCGGGGACCGAGCCTGTGGCACTGCTGAACCAATTCGCGCGCGCGTCGCTGAACATCTTATAGGCGTTGGCTTGTTCATCGAGCAGGTCGTGCACAACGTGCGCTTTTGCCCCCAGCCTGGCGTTCGCCTGCTCAAGCCGCTGCACGGCGATGGTATGCCTGGACGCACAACTGTTTATCAGCTCACGATGTATCTCCCTGAACATGCGGTGCCGTTTGGCAACGTCTTTCTCTGCCTCGGCAAGCGCCCACCATTTTTTGACGGGTTTTTGATCGCCGATCGTGTTTGCCAGGTTGAACAGGGCTGCTTTCTTTTGAGCCCCTAGCGCATTCGCCATCTCCTGATTCAACGTGGTCCTGAAATATTGGTCCTGCAGCTGCTGAACGGTTGACACCTCCCCGGTAAGGGGGTGAACCACCTGGTAGTTATCCGGGTGCAAGTGCTTGGCTGTTTCTGCGGCGTCATCCAGTACGCTTTTAACGCGGCCACCCGGTGCCAAATCCAGATCCAGTGCATCAAGCGACCCTATAAGCTCGTCATAGATCTCCTTGCGGTTTGACGGCCGCGAGGTGCCTAGCAACTGCTCTAGGTCAGGGACATCCGGGCCGTGGTCTCTCCCCAGAAATCTGCTCGCAGTGTTGGGTTGAAAATGAAACTCTTGGTAGGTCCTGAGGCCAACCAGCTCCTCATGTACACCCTTCAGCGTCGTCACTTGCTCGAAAGCCTGTGTATGCTCTGCCTTCAGTTTTCTGAGTGCTGCATGTTGTTTGGCGACCTTCTTGTGCACACGTCCGAGCGTGTCTGCCGCATCACTCATCAGCGAAGACTGTGCAATGGCCTGAGAATTTTTATGCTGCTTGGCGGCTTTACTGTATTGCTTGGCTACTGAACTGATATCAGCGATTTCATCGCTGTTCTTGGCGATCGTGTGGGCGACCCGATAGTGATCCACCGTGGCATACACACCGCCGGCATTGTATTTATTCGGGCTCAATGCAGAGAAGCCCATGTGTTTTCCGCCCCATGTTGTGATCCCCAGTGAATTTTCGACCAAGCCATCGATATGTCTTGCTTCACTGCCGATATCAAACGCATTGTCTAGCCTGCTGGCTGCGCCTGCGGCGCGCGCCTTGTCGGATACGCTGCCGATTTGCGTGATGTCATCGAAATGGCTGACATAAATTTTTGACCGGCGCGCCAGTTTGAAAACAGCGTGAAATTTCACGGCTTTTCGCATCTGGTTGGCTCGACGCGCAACCCATATCAACCCTTGCCCCAATTTCTTGAAACCGGCCACTGCTATGTCTGCGAGCCCTGTGGCCAGTGCGGCATACCCTAACTTCTTCGAAAGCCTGGGGTTGGTATGCCTGGTGGCGAGGCTGGCGATCTCCAGTATGGTACTGATGACCAGTATCGTCAGCAGGAATATCATCATTGCGCCCCCTGTCATCAACGCGGCAATCACGCCTATTACGGTGAACACGCCCAACAGCACCCACTCCCACCAGGCCGCACGTTCATGTACAGGAGGTGCCGTGTCGCGAATCATTTCATCCAGGCTCGCCAGTTGGCTTGCAGCGCCCTGACGGCTGATCATGAAGTGGCCACTGGGGTCATGCCAGTTGACGGGGTCGCCTGTACAGTAAGCGCGGTCATTCAGCCCGCCCAAACCGAACGGGCTCCAGGCATCAGGTTGCTGGAAGCACTTCTCACCGGGGTCGTAGCTGCGGTACCCGTTGCCCAGGTGGTAGCAGCCTGTGACCGGGTCAACCCGTTGTTGATTGAACCCGACCCCTTCAAGGGTGTGCAGCCGTTGGAGGCATGCTTCCCCCAAGGGGAGAAGGTCACGCTTGATCGCGCCCAGGTGCCGTCGTCTCCAAGCCGATACTGGTCTGCACCGCCGTCTTGCGGATCAGCCAGGTTAAACAGTGTTTGGCTGCGGATGTCGTCGTCTGTCGAATTGACCACTTGAATGGCGAGCCCCGCCTGCTCGTCCAGGATCCGCCGCTTGACAACGACGTTGTGCTCGTCTTGCCACGTCTCCATGCACAAGCGATCACCGCTGTAGGCCAGTAGCATGCGCTGCCGGGTACTGTTGTCCCATTGGCCAATCAGGCGATCGTCGGCGTCATATTCGTAGGTGGTGAGCAGCCCGGTTGAATCGGAGACCGAAGCCAATCTGCCGGTGGGTGTATAGCTCAGGGTCTGGCCCCGTTCGTTCAGTGACAGGTTGCCATTGGCGTTGTAGTTCAGTTGCCGAGTTTCACGCGACATTTCCTTGCCCGACGAGGCCAACAGCGTGATGGTCACGCTTTCACGGCGTGTGGCGTAGTGAGCGTGGTAGCTGTAGTCGCGAATCTCGACGGTGCCGTCTGCACGCTGGCTACGGCACTGGGTCAGGTTGGCCAACAGATCATACTGATAGGCTTGGCCAATCAGTACGTTGCCATCACTGTCGTGGGCCTGGTCACTTTCGTTGGCTGCGATCGTCCAGTTCAACAGCCACCCACGCAACGAGTCATAGGCATAGGTCTGGCGGCTGGACGGCTCAGCCTCCCCGTTGCGGTACACCGCTTTGCTCAGCAACTGGCCCGTTGAAGACCACTCGAGTTCATGACGGACGACCGCTATGCCGGCAAGTCGGTACTCCCTGGATATTTCGCGCCCTTGCAGGTCATAGTCGCGATTCATTTCAAGGTCGCAATCTGCACGGCTGCCTTTCACCATCAACCGCTTTATCTGACCTTGGGCTGTATAGTCGTACAGGTATTCCATGCCATCGCGTCGCGCACGGCGTACCAATCCGTTGCTATCGCGCCAGCACTGGCCTGTTACGGTGTTGGCATGGAGTATCTGGCTGACTTCACCCCGCAGGCTCTGTTGCGCACACTGCCGATGGCTCGAGCCACGGGCCTGTTGGCGAACGCTGTATGTGCCCAGAAGCGCTGCCGATGTAATGGTTTCTTCGTTCTGGCCCTGATACTCATCCGCTTCATGGCGCTCTTTGCTCACCGCGCGAGCAATGAGCGAGCGCTTGAAGCTGACCAGCAAGGTCCGTTTGAGCGCTTTGCCGGCGTTTGCCGGGTACTGCGCATAGAAGTAGACGCGTTCCCCATCCGCGCTGGCTTCTCTGACGATCTTCGAGCTGTCCGGGAGTACAGTGGCGTCTTCCTCATACCCATACGTCAGCGCGCCTTGCTTGGCTACTTCGCCGCGAACCCTGCTGACGACCTGCTCGCCCTCCAATCCCTCACCCTTGAGGGCCTGGCTGCCAAGCACGCGAACCTGATCGCCCTTGCGAACGGTGAGCCTGGTAGGGCTTGTTGCATACCCCTGATAGTCATACTCGACGGTCATGCCGTCAGGGCACTCTTGCTTGGCCTTGCGGCCTAGCGTGTCGTAGCCCATGCGCCAGATGCGGGTGGGCACCGCTGGCCTGCTGCCATCCGGGTTGGCAACGGTTTCAGCCAGCTCAATGACGCGGCCTAGCGCGTCTAATTTCTTATTGATATCGACGCGGCTGGCATTCGTCTCACTCTCGGCGCCAGACCACCGCTGCTGGAGCTGACTGAAACGGCCATCGGCGTGGGTGGTCATGGTTTGGCGCACGCTCGCGCTAACGTCTTTGCTCATGCTGCCCAGGGTCTGCTCGGTGACCTGGGAAGTATTGCCGGCCGCATCGGTCGAGGTGCTGGACGTTTCACCTTGCCAGAACCAGTCTTTCAGACCGGCAGGAAACTGCAGATTGGGCTGCCGGCGGCGTAGCCCGCCTGGCAGATAGTCATACAGGTTCTGTTCAGCGACGTTGCCGTAGGCGTCATAGCGAAGGTCCTGAATCAGGCAGTAGTTGTGCGCGCTGTGATCGGCACCCGCGTAGCGCTGCAGCTCATGACGGACGGGGCGCTGCAGGCCGTCGTAGAGCGTTCTTCCGCAACGGCCGTCCGGCCCGATGACGATCAGCCAGGTACCTTCACCCGTTTCCACGCGACGCACGCCCTGGTCCTCTACCTGGCTATCGGCACCTTGCGTGAATGTCGCGGCGTCATAGTCGGTGATGTAGCTCATGGCTTTGCGCTTTCTGGCGTCGTAGACATGAATCACGGCAGTGGTGGGGCGGCCAAGTTCATCCTGATTGGATTCACGCAGAATCAGGCCACTCAGAGCACTGCGTACCTGCTGCGACAACACCGGCGTGAGCTCGCGGCCACCCTCGCTCAGCGTGGTCGTTGTGCAACTGCGGTGGGTGAGGTTTTCAGGGTCATGGCTGAAAGTCTCCTTGAGCGTATGCGTAATGCGTGTGCTGTTATCCTTGTACCAGTTAGTGACGGTTTGCTGCGATCCGCCGTTTCCGGGCATTCGGACGTTTTGTTGCAGGCTGATCCGTAAACCCTCGGCGTCTGCAGCCTGGCTGACTGTCCAGGGAGACGATGTGGTATCGATAGTGATGTTTTCCAGGGTAAGGGCCGTATTGGGGGTCAGAGCGCCTTTGTCGTCCAGCGTTGCAAGGTGGTAGCCAAACAACGTTACCCGGGCGGACAGCCTCTTGCCGTCTGGGGCAAGCATGCATTGGGCCAGCCCCAGCAGTGGCGGCTGGCGTTCATCCGGAAGCCTCGGGCAAGACAGCTTCAGTACCTCCTTCAGCGCGGTGCCATCGGCCATTTTGAAGCGGCTCAGCAGGCCCTCGAGGGCTGGAGCTGCCTCGCTGCGATCACCCCCGTCAGCGCCGGCTGCAACAGGGTAGTAGCAGCTGTAGGTATCGCTTTGATCACTGTAACAACGCGATACCAAGCCCAAGGCAGTGTATTGGAACGCTGATTGTTCCTTGACGATCGAGGTTTTTTTATCGCTCATGATTGCAGCTCCTGGGTTGCCTGCTCGCTTACGTCTTCATAGGTGACTTCTGTAGCAATCGGTTGGCTCAACAGCAGCGTTCTGATTCGATCGTCAGTGACCTCGGTACGGGTCGGGTAGGTATTGGTCGTAATACGTCGAATACTCCCGGGTGTTTCTTCCACTATCGCCACGGGGACTTCCATGCCGTTTCGCACTCCCCAGATACGTTGTGTGAACGGAGCGCCAGCAGAGGCGTGCACTTCCAGTGTTTCGGTCGAGGTAAAACTGCTATCGCCAAAGCGCGGATCACGGTCGTATGCGGACCAGCGCCAACGGTGACTGATCGTTTCCTGCTCAGCGCCAGGCACGAAGGTGTGGCGCATCACACGGGGCAGGGGAGTGGGCAAGTCCTCGTCCTTGGGGCCCAGGCGCGCCCAATCCTGTTCCAGCATGTCCTCGTCCTCGGGGTCCAGGCGCGCTGAATCCTGTTCCAGCATGTCCTCGTCCTCGGGGTCCAGGCGCGCCGAATCCTCTTCCTGCATGTCCTCGTCTGGCTCGCCATACGAATATGAGCGTTCGGGTTTACGGCGTTTGACAGCTACTTTCGGCCGGGAGACCTGAGGCTCGCAACTGACAACCTCGAGAGAGCCGTCTTCCTCACGAATGGAACAGAGCACTCGATCCAGGGCTTTGTCGGTTTGGTAGCCGTAATGCACCTGCTGGACGGCGGGGGACTTGTCATCGGCCTTGCGTACCAGGGTTCTGAGCAGGCAGTCCTCTATGCTCAGGGTGACCTGATACGCTTCGGCCGTACCTGGCCAGACATGAAAAGTACTGGAGTAGCGCCCAATGTTGACGGGTTGTTCATGGTCCGCCCGTAGCAGGCAGTGCTCACCGCTATGAATACTCAGCAAGCGGACATGGCCTTTCCAGCCCTGCCATTTCAGGCCGAGGGTACCGCCCTGGGGAGAGGTGATGGTTTTCGCGGCAAGAATAAATGCCTTGCGCGACATATCGCGCAGGTTTTCTTCTACAGCCGTCCGTGAAGCCTTGAAATTTTTGCTCTGGTCATCGGTTATATCTTCCTTGTCGATCCAGTGCGTCAAGTTCGACTTGACGGTGTTCAGGCGAGACTTGACCGCGTTGCGGTACTGCTCACTGGCCTCTTGTCCATCGTGTAGATCAGGTTTGGCCAGTACCTCTACCCGTTGAGAAAGGTAAGTAATGGTTACGCTGCTCAGGCAGGTGAGGTTCTTGTCAAGGCGCCCCTCGGCAATACCCTGGCTGAGCCGGCAAAAGCCTTTATCCAGCACTTGGTCGGGTGTTTTGCAGAGTTGATAGACCTCAGCCGCGGTGAGCTGGATGGTCTGGCCGGTGCCGAGGGTGAGCAGACGCAGGCGGTTGTCGAACGATGAGAAGCGAAACGCCCAGCCGTCACCCAGTGCACCCTCATTGGCACGGCGCGCTGAATAATGGATGTTCAGCTCAAGCACTGGCCCCAAACCTTCGGTACCCTGCACGGTGGCAATGGGGTAGTGGGCGTGGAACAAGCCGGTGCGGGGGTCTACACCGTTCTCCACTACGCCGCTGACGTCGTAGACTTCGGACTGTATCGTGTTGCTATAGTCCGCGCACAGCGTGTCCTGAGGCTTGAATGCCTTGCCGCGCAGCGGCGGCAGAATGGACACCTGCCTGGGGGAATGATGAAGTGCGCTGTCAGTGGTGAAGTATGTCGATGCCAGTGGAACCGGTGTGTTCACCTGGGTAGCAGGCCATGCTGGGTAATCAGGCAGGTACAGGCCCATGCTCAGGCAGTTACCGGGTTCAACATGGCAGAACAACAGGCGCACACCGGCCTTGAACACGTCGGGTAGCAACCGTAACGTGAACACCATCGGCGATTTCTCGGTGGTCAGCACTGCGGACAGCTCCCGGCCATTGCACTGCAACGGCGCCAATGAGCGCACCTCATCATCGAAGTGGATCAGCCAGCGTGAGGGCTCATGGAGTTTCTGCCCTTTATCCAGGCTGAGGCGGTAGTGCAGGGCCTCCTGAAGTGTGCCGGCGTCCATGTTTTCGAGCGTTTCTCGAAGTAGGGCATGGGCATACAGATCTGGCAGTGCTTTCAGGCTGCTGTACAGGTTGGCCGCAGACGCCACCCTGCCTACCCACGTGATGATCTCTTCATCATGGGCAGGTACGTCGGCACTGCTCGGTAACTTGCCTATGTCCGATATCACGGACTTCGTCGCCTGGATGGCAGAGGTCAGGTAGGGCGACTTGAAGTGTTCCGTAGAATAGGTTCCTGTCCATCTGACGCACGCTGGGCTACCAGCGAGAAAGCTGCCCTGTTGCAGCAGCATATCCTCGAGCATCCAGGGATCACTGAAGCCAGGCGTCGATACGGGTGCAGGTCGAGTGGCGTTATCACTGCGCTCCAACTCTTTGATCACCAAGTGTCCGTACCCCGGGCGCATCCAGATCCTGAATGAATCAGGCTTGGTCAAGCTCCAGAGGGCGTATGCGGGGCGGTCGTTGCTGACTGTTATGAAGTCCCAGTTGTTTTTCAACACTTGGCAGTACAGTGCGTTGTATAGGCCCTGCAGCCAGCTGCGCTTGTCAGTCACACTTCCATCTGCGGCCGGGATATATACCAGACGCCGGGGTCCGATGGAGAGGGCGGTAGTGGGCGACTTGTACCATTCGTCTATACGAACGGGGGTGCGAATTTCAGCGTTGAGTGCTTCGTTGAACGCGTAGTACAACATCTTCGGGGTCGAGGGCGAAGAGGATATCGGGAGATGTATTGCTAATGCGGATTCTATAGGGGTCGTTTTCTTGAGGGAAAGTGATGGAAACGTCTTTCGCCCAGGCGTGGCTGTTTAACACGGCCATGAGTGCAGGTACCCATTTCAGGGAACTGCTGTTGGCCTCTGTACAGATGAACTTGATCGGCGACCCTGGCACAGGTTGCCCCGTGCTGGCGTAGCTGGCATGAATCAAGTATTCCTTTCCTGGCTCAAGGTCGTTTGCATAGTCATACACAACAGGCCATTGGCCGTTATGCGCCACCGGATTCTTCGGCGCAACGTCGATAACCATTTCCATGTCTGCTTGCCGTGGGAGCCACAGTTGCCATTTTTCAACGTCGCTGCTGGCAGCACCCCATCGATTTGCTTCGGGCTTGCTTGCAGCAAGAGCACAGTAGACTGGGTGGCTTGTCCAAAGGCTGTTGTACAGCCCGCGGAACCAACTCGCTTTGTCGTTTGCCTGGCCCGTGATCTCAGGGCTATACGACAGATGCCCCGTAACCATTTGCGTTCGGCGGTCTTTGAAAAGGATATCGACAGCGCTGTAGGGCGCCTGGTAGAGCGATGACAGTAGCAGCGGTTGCCCGTCATCGCTCAGCACGGCCTGCCAATCCAGTGGTTGAACGTGGGGGCCGTCGAACCAAATCCTCAGTGGCAGGTTCAGGTGTCCACCAGACGCCTGAGGTATCGCCATCATCGAGAGCGCCAGCGCCGGGTGCATCGGTTTTGCCCAACCGAAGATAATCAGCCAGCGGCGATTGCATCAACGCCCTTGCCAAGGCAGCCGGCCAGGAAGCCTGAGGGCATGCCGTTGAATCCGGGCTGAAGCTCAATGGCGAGCCGGGCATCGGTTTGCCCGTAGCGGGGTCGTGAACATGCAGCACGACTCGCTGCCCGTTTTCAAAAGGTTCACGCGCAGTGAACGAGGCATATTTCTGCCAGTGCAGCGGCTCGATGGTGACCGACACGTCGGATTCCTGAGGGATCCATATAGCGTTACTGCTCGCGCTCGGAATGACCCAGGCTGACGGCCCGAACAACCGCCCTGCCTTGAGCCAGTCACTGCGGTTGTTGAGGAAGTGGCATAGCGATTGCGGCCACTGGTGGGCTTCAAGACAGGTTTTTTGCGGGGTGAACAGGTGGTTTTCGAGCAGGCGCTGGCTAGTGGCATCTCGCACCTGTATGCACAGGCGGGTGCCCGGCAGCAAGTCGGTGTATGGCAGGGGCAGGGCACACACCAGGTTGGCCATGAACGGCGCGGTGCTGGTGATGCGCACATCGCTGCCATAGCCCCACAGCCGGTTGACGGCATTGCGCTTATCGTCATTGAGGGTGGCAAAGGTGTCACTGTCGGGTGTGTCACTGGCGATGGTGAATGCTCCAGCGTCGTCAGTACCTATCTGGAGGCGTGTTCCGCTCAGGCTGAATGAGGCATTTACTTGCTCTGCCAGCACCTTTGGCCACTGCTCGCGCTGATAGTTTTCCTGAGTGGCGCGCAGGCTGACTTTCTCGACCACCGCGCCATCCTGGATGAACTGGGCGAACACGTGGAGCGTTTCGCCGATCGCCAGTGACCGGTCTGCCAGTAGGTAGCAGGGGCTGTTCCACCTTCCGGTGGTGCTGGGGCGGGTGGTGTGGTCAAAGCCAACGACGTTGGGCAACCAGTCATTCAGCGAAGTACCCGGCACTTGAGACCAGTCGAACAGCAGCGGAGCAGGGGGCAATGCCCAGCCGGGCAGTGCGGCACCGAGGAACCCGGGCAGGTCGCCTTGACGGTCTATTGGCGTGTCGTAGATCGACAGTTGGATATCGGTAAGTTCCAAGTCGGCCTCTACCAAGGCATAAAGTTGCTCTGGTAATGTCTGGTGAACATTGGCCACGATCCTGTCGCAGTACGTGTAGCCGGGCAGCTCGATTGGGGTACCTTCGTGCAATCGTACCTTGCTGTTATCGTCACTGAGATAGAAGTTGAGCAGGGCGATTCCATTGCAACGCAGCGCTTCAACATTGCTCGGCCAGACAGCGGGCAATAGAAGTAAACGTTCCTGAGCCTCGGTCGCCTGAGCCTCGGTCTCTTCGTCTTTCTGACCCGTAACAATAAGCAAAGCAGATTGGAGGGCGTAGGCAGTAGAAACAGCCGGGGCGTCCAGCTCGAGCGTTTTGAAGCCTGCACCAGGGGCAAGTAGCAGAACCTTTTCTCCCTGATGCTCGAAGGTGAGGTATTTGCCTCCGTGTACCGTCGCGCTGATCCAGGCATCACGGTGTGGTAGTGGGTGTGTCAACGAACATAGGGTGGCGAGCGCATGATGATCCTGAGTGCCATTTTCCCCATGCACACGGAAACTGAATCGGCGTTCAACGGGGTCAGCCAATGAAAGTACACCCATCCATGCTTCTTGATGGGCTGCGAAATCGACCTTGCTGAGGTCCAGATCAAGTGCCGGTTGTGAAATGAGCTGAGAACCAACCCTGTCTTGCGAGGCGCTCCAACAAACGCGACGAACAATAAGTGCGATCCCCTGCTCGGTAAACGGAACTACATATTCATAGACTTGGGCTGGCGCTGAGTACTCTGAAAACAGATCGCTCAATGTTTGTGCGGATTCGACAATGCCCAGAAAGCGCGCAGGGGCAAGCGCGCTGGGCCAGGCGATTTCATTGTCGATCCTTTCAAACCCGCTAATAAAAACCCGCAGCGGCTTATCGACGTGCCAGAAGTCAACGGTCTTTTCAGCATCGATATCACCGTCCACTGCGGTTTCGGTTCCCAGCCGCAGATAGTCGCCCAAGGGCGATGCCTCGAGTTTCGCACGAACCCGTGAAGGCCATTTATCCTGGGTGCTGTCATCATCAAAGCTAAATGACATTGGTGAACCGGGCACGGGGGCCTCAGTGATAGCGTCGTGTACACTCAGCGAGTGCACCGTCTTGCTCGACTTGTCGTTGAGCCTGATGTTGGTGTTGCACCTATGCCAAACCATGGGAGTGCTCCTGTCCGTTGGATAAGAACATCAGTTAACGGTAGGTCAGGTAGGCTCACAACTAGTAACAATGATAGGGTAGCAAGGGGCTGAGCCTATAAGATTGGGGCTGGCTAGGGCTCGACTAACGCCCGGCAAACCTTCTAGTAAACGCAGCTGCGGAATACTCGTTTGATCAAATGGTCGCCGCACCGACGGCGCTGTTTATTAAAGGAATGAACCGATAATGTTCCGCCCGTCCGTTTCCTTGTCAACTCCGTCACTTGGCAGCCTACTTTCTGCAATATGAGCCCAGCCACTGCAGGTTGTGATTAGCCTCCCGAGCAGTTTTGACTCATGACCTATGGCCGTACAGCGGGAGCGATGGCGAACGCACCGATCGCCCCCCTCAGTTTTGTACAACCTCGCCTGCGTGTAACGGGGAAGAGGCCTGTGCGATGACGGACACTGACTTGAACGCCGTGCTGGAAAAAAAACCGCTACAGGCGCTCGTGACGGCCAAGCCTGGTGGCATGTTCAAGCACGAGTGGAGAAAGCATGGGACCTGTTCAGGCAAACGCAAGGTGTTTCCGGATAACACCGCATTTCGTTGCTACAGAGATGCGTCTGGAAAACAGTACCTGCATGAAGTGTTCTACCTGATTGATGAACACGGCAAACCGTATCTGGAGGAGCACAACCTTCACATCGGCGTTCAATGCCTTGATCAGGAAACCGCTATTGTGCGTGGGGCGAGTTGAGTTTCAGGCAGTGGCCCACCCTGAGTGGGTGAGCCAGGCCAGCATCAGGCGCGCTTGCGCTTGAACAGCTTGCCGAAAAAGCCGGCAATGGCCAGCAGCCCCAGCACGATGAATTTCTTGAACGCCAGCAGGGCAATACCGATCTTGGCGAACAGGCCCGCCTTGGCGGCAATGCCACCAGCGACCAGGGCGGCCAGGCCATAGGGCGCCAGCTTGTCGGTCTTGGAGTCGTAGTCGGCGTAGCGGTTACCGTCGGTGAAGTTGGTGAAGGCAAGAATCTTCGGCGTTTCCTGCTTGATGGTCTGCAGGTCAGCCATCGCCGCCACGGCGTTGAGCTCCAGCACGCCTTCGCGGCCCAGCACGCGAATGCTGTAGTTCAGCGTGTTCTGGCTGGCGTCGTCGGCCTTCAACTCCCGCGCCCAGTACATCTTGTGGGTAGCCTGATCGTAGCTCGGCGGCTCGGCCCAGCCCAGCAGGGTTACGCCGGCATAGCCTGCTTCGCGGCGCTGCTTGTTGTCATCCTCGTCATCGGCCTTCATCTGCTTGAGCAGGTCGGCGTAGTCGATCTTGGCGGCGTCATCGTCGGAGATGTGGCCGTCGTTCTTGTAGCTGATGATCACGCCCCAGCCGTTGTCCGCCAGTGGGCTGACGGTGGTCGGGACGATCATGCCGAGGGTCTTGATGCCCGGTGGGTTGCCCCAGGCCTCGGTCAGCAGGCGCTCGGTGTCGTCCGGCGACAGGTAGTAGAACTCTTTGTTGAGTTGCAGGCTGGCGATGCCGCCGGGCAGGGTGATGTTGCCGTGCTGTTGCTTGAGCGTGGCCAGCCACTGTTCGGCGGTCTGGCGCGGTTGTTCGCTGGCTATGGGGGCGTGCGCAGCGGCGGGTGCAGCGGCGGGCGCGGGAGTGCTGGCGGCAATGGCGGGCAGAGTGGTTGCGCAGAGCAACACTGCCGCCACCAACGGGCGCAGGTGTTTCATCATAGTCCCTTACAATTTGAATTAATTTGGCCGCGCAGGATAACTGAAAGAGCTGGCCAATCGCCAGAATCCCATGTCTGTACCCACCGCAGCATTTGCTCCGGACGCTCTGGATCAAACGAAAATCCGCCCATAGAGCAGCGCTGCCAAAGCGGCCACTCAAGATCCGGCCACATTGGCCGAGATAGCGCTTATGGCTCTCTAGCCGATGCCGCCGCAGTGCAAACCCGGCCTGGATAGGTGTGTAGCGGCCCCACCTCAGCGAATTCAATAATCCCAAAGATGCGCCGCTGTTAACGCGGCGAATGCGCGGCCGTTGCCAAGGACAAGAAGATGCGACACGCAACCTTGAACCATATCTACCGTCTGGTATGGAGCGATCTGCATCGAACGTGGGTTGCGGTCTCCGAACTTACCCGGGGCCAAGGCAAGAAAGGCACGCGCAAGCTCAATGCCGTGGTGGTGATGGCCGCCGGCATGATCGCGCCGTTCGCCCATGCCGGGCCGGCTGGGGGCAAATCACTGCGGGTAGCGGCACCGTCCATCAAGACGGCTCTGTCACTACGATCAATCAGAGCAGTCAGAACCTGTCGCTTGACTGGCAGTCGTTCAACACCGGCGCTTCGGAGACAGTCAACTTCTCCCAGCCTTCAACCTCTGCAATCGCCGTCAACCGCATTGCTGATCAAAACCCCACTCAATTCCTGGGCAAGCTCAATGCCAATGGCCAGGTCTATCTGATCAACCCCAATGGCGTGATCTTCGGCTCCGGGGCTCAAGTGAACGTTGGCGGCCTGGTGGCGTCCACGCTCGACATCAACGACAGCGCGGCGGCTGGTAATTCACGCACCTTCAGCGGTACTGGCGCAGGGAGTGTCGTCAACAAGGGCACCATCAACACCGCCAATGGCGGCTATGTCGCGTTCGTCGGCAAGCATGTCGAGAACCAGGGGACGATCACGACGCCTGGCGGCGCTGCGGCCTTGGCTGCCGGCAGTGACGTAACCCTGTCCTTCACTGGCGACAAGCTGGTGAATCTTCAGATCAACAAGAGCACCGTCGACACGCTGGCGGAAAACGGCGGGTTGGTGCAGGCCGACGGGGGTGCGGTATGGATGTCCGCCGGCGCACGCGACACAGTGCTTGCGAGTGTGGTGAACAACACCGGCATCGTGCAGGCGCGCAGCGTGCAGAACGTCAACGGTGCCATCGTGCTGGAGGCCGGCAGCGCAGGCATCACGACCAACGATGGAACGCTCGATGTCGCAGGTGCAGCCGCTGGCCAGCACGGTGGTAGCGCCAAGGTTCTGGGGGGAGCGGTAGAGCTGGCCGCCAACAGCCGAATCGAGGCATCCGGTGATACCGGCGGCGGTTCGGTGCTGGTCGGCGGCAATTTCAAAGGCCTCGGGCCTCAACAGAGAGCGGCGACTACCAGGGTGGCCGCAGGCAGCCGGATTGAAGCGAATGCGCGCAGCCGTGGAAACGGTGGCCAAGTTGCCGTCTGGTCAGACGGCACGACCCGCTTCGATGGCCAGATCAGTGCCCGTGGCGGCAGTGCGGGCGGTAATGGCGGCAGTGTCGAGACATCCGGCAAGCACCTGACGATTGGTTCGAGTTCGTCTGTCGCCACGCTGGCGCCTCATGGCCAGACCGGAGAGTGGTTGCTCGACCCGAACGACTTCACCATTTACTCCGATGGCTTCAGCACGGGTGACATGAAGGATACCGATGTGACGGCCGCTCTGCAGTCGTCCAACCTGACCATCAAAACCGGCGCGAGCACCACCTGCACGGCTGGCCTGAGCTGCACAGGCCATAGTGGTAACGGCGATATCATCCTCGCCAACGGCACGCTGGTCGGGGGCTCCAACTGGACCAGCGGGACTACGCTCACCCTGAGCGCCTACCGCAATATCGAGCTGCAAGGCACTTCCAACCTTGACGCGGCTTCGGGTACCGGCAGCATCGCCCTGCGCTCGGACAACACAGGGACCGGTACTGGGACGGTCATTCTTGATACCCAGTCCAATATATTCGGCAACACCACCGGCACGGTCAAAATCTACTACAACCCGAGCAGCTATAGCTCGCCGACCGACTATGCGGGAATGACAGATGCCAGCGGTGACCTGTTGATCAGGATGCCGGACGCCAGCCTGTTGAGTACCTACATGTACATAAACCTGGCAGCGGTCATCGGCAACAAGACCTATGACGGCAACACGACGGCTTCGATCAGCTCAGCTGCCGTACGAGGCGGTGCACCGTCTGACGTAATGATCGACACCAGCGGTGCCACTGCCGCGTTCGCGGACAAGAACGTGGGCACCGGCAAAGCGGTCACGGTTTCCGGCGTCACGTTGAGCGGTCCCGGGGCGAGCAAATACGCAATCAATGGCCTGGATAGCAGCAGCGCCACGATCAGCAAGCGCGACCTAAGCCTCTCCGGTATTTCAGCCAGTAACAAGACCTATGACGGCACTGTGAACGCCACCATGACCGGTAGCGCCGCCGTGTCCGCACTCGGCGGCGACGCCGTTGCCGTGGCCGGGAGCGGCGCAGGCAGCACCTTCGCCGACAAGAATGCCGGCACGGGCAAGGCGGTCACTGTCAGCGGCTACACGCTGGCTGGCGCTGATGCCGGCAACTACAACCTGATCGCACCCACCGGCCTTACGGCCGATATCGCCAAAGCCAATTTGAACGTCACCGGTGTCAGCGCGCTGAGCCGTACCTACGACGGCACCACTAACGCCGCGCTGGCCGGCACGGCTGCCGTAGCGGCATTCGGCGGCGATGTCGTCAACGTAACCGGAACAGGCAGCGCCACGTTCGCCGACAAGAATGCCGGCAGCGGCAAGGCTGTCACGGTGACGGGCTATGGCCTGAGCGGTGCGGACGCCGGCAACTATAACGTCGTGCAGCCGACCGGCCTTTCGGCCACCATCAACAAGGCGAGCTTGAGCGTCGCGGGGGTCTCGGTGGCCGACAAGACCTACGACGGCACCACCTCGGCAACTTTGACCGGCACTGCAGCGGTTAGTGGTATCGGCGGCGACGACGTCAGTGTGAACGGTAGCGGCTCGGCCACCTTCAACAACAAGAATGCCGGCATCAACAAAGCGGTGAATATCAGTGGCTACAGTCTCGCGGGCCTTGATGCCGGCAACTACACCCTCAATTCGTCGCCAGGCCTGAGCGCCACCATCAGCAAGCTCGACCTCGCACTCTTCGGCATTTCGGCCAGCAACAAGACCTATGACGGCACTGTGAACGCCACGATGGAGCGGTAGCGCCTCCGTGTCCGCCATCGGCTCCGATGTGGTCTCCGTCGCCGGCAGCGGCGCAGGCAGCACCTTTGCCGACAAGAATGCCGGCACGGGCAAGGCCGTCGTCGTCAGCGGTTACACGCTGACAGGCGCTGACGCCGGCAACTACAACCTGATCGCACCGACCGGCCTTATGGCTGACATCGCCAAGGCCAGCCTGAACATCACGGGTGTTACCGCAAATAACCGTACCTACGACGCCACGACCAACGCCACGCTGGCCGGCACGGCCGCCGTAGCTGCATTCGGCAGTGATGTCGTCAACGTGACCGGAGCAGGTAGCGCCACGTTCGCCGACAAGAATGCCGGCAGCGGCAAGGCCGTTACCGTCACCGGCTATACCCTGGGCGGGGCGGATGCGGGCAACTATGACGCTGTGCAGCCGACCGGCCTCACGGCGACCATCAACAAGGCGAGCCTGAGCGTTGCGGGTGTTTCGGTGGCCGACAAGGTCTACGACGGCACCACCTCGGCAACACTGGCAGGCACTGCAGCGGTGGAAGGTGTCGCCGGCGACGACGTCAGCGTGGCAGGCAGTGGCTCGGCCGTCTTCGTCGACAAGAATGCCGGCGTCAACAAAGCGGTGAATGTCAGTGGCTACGCCCTCGGAGGTCTTGATGCCGGCAACTACACCCTTACTCCATCGGCAGGCCTGAGCGCCACCATCAGCAAGCTGGATCTGCTGCTGACGGGCCTGAGCGTCAGCAACAAGGTCTACGATGGCACCACCGCAGCGACCCTTTCGGGTACGGGTTCAGTTACGGCATTGGGGAGCGATGTCGTGTCCGTCGGCGGGAGCGGGGCAGGCAGCACCTTCGTCGACAAGAATGCCGGCATGGGCAAGGCGGCGACTGTCAACGGCTACACATTGACGGGCGCTGACGCCGGCAACTACAACCTGGTCGCACCGACCGGCCTCACGGCTGACATCGCCAAGGCCGATCTGAACGTCACTGGTGTTACCGCACTGAGCCGCACCTACGACGGCACGACCAACGCTTTGTTAGCCGGCACGGCCGTGGTGGCAGCATTCGGCAGCGACGTCGTCAACGTAACGGGACCGGCCAGCGCCACTTTTGCCGACAAGAACGCCGGCAGCAGCAAGGCCGTCACCGTTATCGGCTATAGCCTGAGCGGCGCGGACGCCGGTAACTACAACACTGTGCAGCCGACTGGCCTCACGGCCACCATCAACAAGGCGAACCTGAGCGTTGTGGGCGTTTCGGTGGCCGACAAGGCCTACGACGGCACCACCTCGGCAACCCTGACTGGCACTGCTGCGGTTGCCGGTGTCGCCGGCGACGATGTCAGCCTGACCGGCAGTGGCTCGGCTGCTTTCGCCGACAGGAATGCTGGCATCAACAAGGCGGTAAATGTCAGTGGCTACAGCCTCGCGGGCCTTGATGCTGGCAACTACACCCTCACTCCGTCGTCAGGCCTGAGCGCTACCATCAGCAAGCTCGATCTGCTGCTGACGGGCCTGGGCGTCAGCAACAAGGTCTACGATGGCAGCACCGCAGCGGTGCTGACCGGGTCTGGCTCGATCACGGCGTTGGGCAGCGATGCGGTCTCCGTGAACGGTAGCGGCGTTGGCGCCTTCACCGACAAGCATGCCGGCACCGGCAAGGTGGTGACTGTCAGTGGCTACACCCTGACCGGCACTGACGCAGGCAACTACAGTCTTGTCCTGCCATCGAACCTGACGGCAAACATAACACCTGCCTCTCTTTCTCTTTCCGGCATCACTGCCAACAACAAAGTATTCGATGGTACTCAACGGGCCACTACCGATATACGCAACGCCGTGTTGGCCGGCCTGGTTGGGGGCGACGCCGTCAACCTGGTTTCGAATGGCACTTTCGTTGACGCCGCTGTAGGCAGTGGGAAGGTCGTTAACCTGAGCAACAGTTTGAGTGGCAGCGACAGCGCCAACTACACGTTGAGTGGCCAAACAACGACATTGGCCGATATCACGATTGCCCCTGCCAGTATCGCTACGCCTGTAGCGACGCTCGTTACCGCAGGCTCGCTTCGGACCACTCAGAATGCGGTAGCACAGGTCCTGTCGGCCAACTTGCCAACTCAGGCGACTGCCCAGCCTCGAGCGTTGATGCAGTCGACCACCCTGGAGGTGCGTGGCTTGCAGCAGGGCGGTGCCAACGCTAACGAGAGCAACGAAAATAACGGCAACACGGCATTCGTAAATACCTCCGTCGGCTTTGGAGCCCAGGCACCGATGCTCAGCATTCAGAACGGTGGCGTCCAACTTCCCCCTGTCGCTGTCAGCGTCTCTGAGTAGGTCTTCATGAACAATAGAAATGTATTAGCGCTGGCCTACAAGCCTCTGGTTGCCGCCTTTTTTCTGAATGGCCTTGCCGCTTCGGCTTACGCTCAAGTCACTCCGGACGCCGGTACCATCCTGCAGCAGTTGCAGCCCACGTTGCCGTCTTCATCTCCATCGTCCGCGCCTTCATTGAAGGCGCAGCCCAAGGCCAATGCGACATTGCCGGAGTCGGCCCCATTCTTTGTCAAGCAGCTCCGGATAACGGGAAATACGATATTCCCCACCGACGAACTCCACCGCCTTGTGGCCGATCAGGAAGGCCAGCCACTGACCTTGCGGCAAGTGGGTGAACTTGCCAGCCGCATCACTGCGTATTACCAGAACCACGGTTACCAACTGACGCGGGCGATTATTCCGGCGCAGACAATCAAGGACGGTGTAGTCACTCTCCAAGTGATCGAAGCTCACTATGGGAAGGTACAACTCGATAACCAGAGTGAGGTGCGCGACAGTCTCCTCCAGTCAACCATTGCGCCGCTGCACAGTGGCTCGGTGATCGATGACGATTCGCTCAACCGCAGCTTGCTGTTGCTGTCGGACATTCCAGGTGTCGGGGTCGCCGCAACGTTGAAGCCCGGTAGTGATGTTGCGACATCTGACCTGAATGTTGCGGCCCATCAGAATCCCAACGCCTTTGCCAACGTTGCGCTAGACAACTACGGCAACAAGTACACGGACCGTGGGCGACTGTCCGCCAACTTCAATGTGCTCAACCCGCTTCACCTGGGGGACGTTCTCAGCGCTACCTTGCTGACGACGGGGAGGGTATGAACTATTCACGCCTCTCATACGAGGCATTGGTGAATGGGCAGGGGACCCGTGCCGGTGCGTCCTATTCCTATCTTCGCTATCGATTGGGCCAGAACATCTCGGACCTGGACGCCAATGGCACTGCGATGGTGGGCAGTGCCTGGGTACGGCACCCGTTGATGCGCAGCCGCAACGCTAATGTCTATGTTCAGGCGCAATTCGATCGGAAACAGCTGGATGATCGTATCGATGCGACCGACCTGCGGGCCGACCGGCATCTGGATAACTGGGTGTTGGGGCTTAATGGCGATCTTCGTGACGACGTGTTGGGCGGTGCTATCAACCTGTGGGGCCTGGGCATCACCAGCGGGCGGGTTGTTTTCAACGATGTGAACACGGCTGCGCAGTCGCAAGGAGCCTTCTCCAAATTCAACCTGAACCTGTCCCGGCTACAGGGGCTCACGCCAGCCAATGCGCTCTACGTGAACGTGGCTGCGCAGTGGAGTGATGTGAACCTGGATTCGGCCGAAAAAATGACCGTCGGTGGCCCTTACAGCGTACGGGCGTATGACATTGGCGCACTCTCAGGCGACACCGGTTACTCGGGTACTGTCGAACTGCGCCACGACCTGGGCAAAGGCTCTTTGGGCTATTGGCAAGCGATAGCGTTTGTGGACAGCGCTTACGTAAAGGTCAATCGCCACCCGGCCAACAACGCCGAAAACAGTGGCAGCCTGTCCGGTGCTGGCGTCGGCCTCAATTGGCGGGGCCCGGATCAGTGGCAGGCCTCTGTCTCCGTCGCCAACCGGCTGGGCAGTGCGCCCTCTCTGGTTGCAGACCAGTCGCCTGTGAGAGGGTGGGTTACGGTCAGCAAAGGGTTCTAGGCTCTGTACGAATGCATCCGGGCTCGCCCATGCCGCGTTGAGAACCGGCTCGATTGCGAGCCCGGCCACTTCCTCGCCTGTTTTCGCCTTGCCTGGCCTTGGCTGGAAGACATTTCCTGTAGAGCCTGGAGGTCAAACGCTCGCCTTACGGCATGCAACGAGAAGTTCATCAGCCGCGCTGTCATCGAGCATTGTTTCAATGAGCTTGACCGGGATTTTTTCGAATTTCAGGCGCGCGCACTTCGATCGTAAATCCAACCTCAAAATCCGGTGAATTGGATTTTCACTGGGCGCTATAGGCGTCAGCGTGCCAAGCGTATTGTCCAATTCATAAATTTCAAAGCCTGAGCACTTGCTTTTTACCATAAACAGATCACATATGCCGTGCGCTCTGAGATATGTGTGATCAGTCGATACGCTGGCGTATTTCAAGGTGGAGCCTTCCTTCAAGCATCTCTTCATCAAATCCTTTAGTGACGGGATGATTTTTCGATAAAAGCATTTCGCTTTTTTAAAAACTTCGTTTTCGCCGAAATTACCTGCCAGCCAGGCCTTGGCCGCAACTGCACGGTGATTTCCCAATTTGCAATAAATGGCGCCTCCCGCGAATCCGATCCGTAATTCCCCTTCCGCGCCTGGGGCTGGAAATGGTTTGTCCATGAGGTCGGATGTGAAATAACGAACAATGTCGGCACGAAATGGATCCCACCCTTTGCAGTGCAGACTCAGTGCGGCTTCACGCCACGTGGCGCATGGAGCGTAGAACTCTCTACGTCGAAGAGCTATGAGTTTTCTGATGGGTATATCAACATGGCACTCAATGCTTTTTTCGTAAGGTGAGACGAATGCTTCTATGACGTCCGAATTATAGATCTCATCGTCCAGTACACCTTTCTTCAACGCTTTTTTAGCGGCGGCGCGTATTTCTTCTTTCATGCTTTTCTTTCGTTCCTGTTATCGTTGGCATGTCGCTACTCTCATCTGATCGCATTCAATCGATGCCCATCCTTGGGCATCGGAATGTGTCGAAAACGTCAATTGCTATCCAGTAAAATTGCAGGCATCACATCACTGGCTTCAGCCATTCTGCGTCTCAAGCGCTTTGACCGCTTTGGCCATCGCTTTTAGCGTAGTGTGGATGCGTGCTCGTGAAACTTTCAGTTTGAGGTCCTCCTTTTGCACATCGAACTTGAGTGCCTCGGAGAGCAGTTTTTCAAAACCGGGTATGGGTTTGAGAGGCTTTCTGAGCGTTTGAATCGTGAAGTGCCCGGACTCCGAATAGACCCGGAAGTACAAGGTGCGGCTCCGAAATGTGAGCGCCAGGCACAGAGCGGGCTCTGATTCGGAACCACTTACAGGCTGGTAGCTCAGTTTTCGCAATGGCAAGAGCCTTTTTTTGGATGGTTCTGCATCGAGCTCTAGCGATAGGTTGTAGCTGAACAGCTCGGCGTGCATCCCGCTCATGCGGCTTTTTTTGAGCAGATAGATGCAGTCGCCCTCCCAGCGTAATGCATGCCCATCGCAATATTCGAATACAGCTGGCGTATCCACCATGATCTGGCGCCAGGGCTCGAGGCCTTCGGCATTGGCAATCACTTCATCGAGTTGCTCTTCAACAGAAGAGTCAAAGTCGATCTGTTGCAACAGCAATTGCAAAAGCGCACGCGCCGCCTGCACCTGTTCTCCAGCGCCACCACGCAATAGTCGCTTCCAACTGGCCTGCTCGGTCGTGGAATTGACCAGAAACGAGTAGTTATAGCCGCTGGGTAGCAAGTAATCGCCCAATGAAAGCAGGGCCCGCTCCCAGCGAAAGTCAGGCAGGCTATTCAGGCCGCGCGCACCGAACATCGCTTCTGCTTTACTCAGATATTTCGAAAAGCTTTGTTGAAGCGCGCGATGTTCGTTTGCCTTCCACTGCACCCCTCCCGTGTCGCGCCGCTTGGCTATCGCACCACTGAACTCCAGTAGAAATTCGATCTGGCCCTTGAAGTAACCGTGTTTTTCCGCATGCTCGATCGGTTTGCGCCAGCCATCATGGGCCAGCAAGAGCTCAGCCTTGAACTGCTCTTCGCTGATTTGTTGCAGGGAAAAGCCAGCGGTCGGTTTTTCGGCGGTCGCAAAATAGCCAAGTATATTGCCGGCATGGGGCAGCAATGCACGGACTGCCAGAAGGCTACGTTGCATGTCCCCGGGGCGGTCGTAGCTGGTATTGACCGACAGATTGAAAACTATCCGCATCCACTCCAGCAAAGCCTCTGGCCCATGCGTTTCGCCTGCCGCTCGAATGAAAGTCACGTAGGCGAAAAACTGAACGAGATCGGTATAGGCTAAAGCCGCCGGGTCATCGACCAACTGCTGGAAAAGGGCCTCCTCATTGAAGTACGGGTTTTCTGGCAACAAGGGTGTGAACTGGTTTTCCTGAGCGCCCCATGTTTCCAGAAGCAGCATGAGGGTGGCGGAGAATTCGCGTTCCAGCCATCCATCCCTGTGGTACAAGGCGTAAGCTGACTTCAGTGGTTTGCCCCTGAAGGTGCTGATTTCCTCAAGGTAGCTTGGCTTTTCCGGGTCGCGGCAGATAAAAGCCACGGCGTGGAAGAAGTTCATGATTGCATCGTCGTAAAGATGGGTTTCTTTGTCGCGATAGCCCCAGAAGAAGTCTGCCCAGCGGGTATCCATACGTCGTGCAAAGTAATCGGCGACGGTGAATGTCTGATCGCCGATGGCCCTGGTTTCGTCAGCGAATTGGCTCTTGAGTTCGTGCTCGTAGCGGGCTTTGAATGTCTCGAAAGCCGTCAGTGGTTTGCCCCGAGCGTTCATCTTTATGTACAGATCGTCGGACAGCCCGAAATGGTCCAGATCAAGCAACTGAAAGGTAATCACCGGTTGCTGTACGTCCATCAGGCGAGTGTAGGCTCCCCTGACTTCGGCAAAATGCCGGTGTATACCATCGAGCATGGTCAGGCAAGACTGGATGGTCGGGTCCAGGCGCCAATATCGAAAAAACCAGGCCTGGTCGGTGATCAGGCTGCACAATGAAGACCCGTCAGCAGCATCGCGCGCAGGCCAGAAGCCTACTAATGCATCGAAGAACTCGGCGCTGCTCGGTCGTACTTTGTAAGAGAAGCGCGAGCCTTTGCTTTCGCAAAATGTCTGGCGAAATTCGTCCTGGCTGCCGTCTCGCCAGGCCAGATACCAGTGCAATAGAAACAGTGTTGTCAGCCGTTGCTGGCCATCGAGCGGCAAAAAAAGCTTCGACTCTTCGTCTTTCTCTACGCTCCCATAGATGAAGTCAAGGTTCAGAGGCAGGGCGTTGTCGTTCGGTTCCAGAGCAAATGCCTGCTTCAGCGTACCGAGGAACTCTTCACGCACATCCTCGGCTGCCTGGCGGCCTTGAGCATAGTCGCGTTGGATCATCGGGATCTGAATATGCTGATGGCGGCTCAGCAGCTGTTTCAATGTGATCTGACTGCCGGTATCGCTCATGGGTTGATCTCCTTCGGGGCACTGAAGAAGCGTACGAGGACTCGGGTGATTTCAGCCTGGTATGCTTCACGGTCTTCCTTGCTCCAGAACATCACATGATCAGCTTGTGGGCTGTAGCACTTGAGGAACACATTGCGGGTGCACAGTGGTACAAAAATTCCTGACTGATCCAGGGCCAGCAGCGCCTTGCGCTTGACGGCGAATACAGCGTTCTTGTAACTGCGGTTCGTGCCTTTATCCAGAAGGGCCAGGTTGGAAATACCCTGATCGGTGGGCGCTTCGTCATTTTCATGAAAGAGAGCCAACAGTTTTTTGTAGAGTGTTTCGAACGCCTCTCCCGAGCGGGCTTCCCTGGGTTGCTTGATGAAAGCCCTGATGCTGTTCAGCAGCCTCACCTGCGTCGCCTGATCACTGACATTCTGGGCTTCCAGGTAACCGGCACATAGCGTTAGCCAGCCCACCTGGTCATGCAGGCGAACCGGGCGGCTGGAGGCCACCGAGCGTACATGCTCGATGTCCCACTCGCCATTTTTGAAACTCTCGAACTGAAAGCGCAAGTTGGAGCGTGGGTTGTCCAGCAGGGTCGCCACGTTGAATAACAACAGCAGCGAGCGAATGCTCGACGAATCACGGTCATACTCCAGTTCTGCAAGGCGTTCGCTGATACACGCGTGCAGCGATCCCTCCGTCAGGGCGTCCAGGTCTTCGTCACCGATGGTTCGAGCGAACACGGCTTTGCGCAGCTTGCGTTCGAATGCACTTTTTGTGGTGTGCAGTGACAGTTCGCAGATGCGCGCGATATTCATACCCTGATAAATCAGGAACCCGACAACGTGATAGAGCGTGCGGTCTTCAAACCACTCCTCAAGCATCATGAACATTTGCTTGATGCGCAGCCATTCCTTCGATGCAGTGCCGGGAATCTTCAGGCGCTTGCTGTAGGCATGAAAAATACTGTGCTCATCATGGTGTGTGCCAACGCCAAAGCCATCAGATTTGGCTACCAATTCGAAAAGTAGGCCGATGCGGTTCTGAGACTGGCTCTGCTGGTTACTGAGGAAGTACCAGAAATCATCCGACTGCAAGGCTTTTTCCAACTGATCCCATTCGTGAGCGATCCTCATTTGGCGGCCAGCGGCGTCTGGATCGTTATCATCACTACGCCTGAGAAAAAGCGCGCGGATCAGCTCATCGTCTGTCAGTGCAATCTTGCCGACGTTCAAGCGAGTGAAGGCATCTACAGCATTGTCCTGAGCGTTGAGTTCAAACCAGATGACCCGGGTTTTGTTAAGCAGCGTCGACTTGATTTCGTCGACTTCATGGCCACGTGTGCTAAACCATAGTTCGATAGTACTGATGGCATTGAACAGGTAGAAATAGTCTACGTTCTTGCTTGCGTCGGCCTCACTGGGCGTGTCAAGGAACGCCGACAGGTCAGGCCGTGTTTCGTAGTCGAGGGTGAACAGCTTCTGCCGGTACTTTTCCGAAGCCCGCTCATTGAAGTGACGCAGAATCAATAGAATCGTGGTAAGCCGTTGTTGCCCGTCGACTACCTCGAACGGGCCTTTTTCCGTGGCCTTGACCACCAATGGCTGCAGGCAGTAAAACTCTTGCGGCTGTGGGTTGCGGCGCTGGCTGAACTCGCGGATGTCTTCCAGTAACTGAGTCACCTGCAGCGGCTTCCAACGGTAACCTCGCTGGTATGCAGGAATCCAGAATTGCGTAGGCTCGCCATCTTCGTTGGCGAGTAATTCATGTATTGGTTTCAAGCATAAATCGGAATGGTTCATTCGAGTCCTTTCGTGGCAGCATAACCATAATGGCGGTTTGCCGCCATTATGCATGATCCATGCTGCCGATAGAGGACAAGTCTGGATCCCGATTCGGATTTCTTTGCAGCATAAGAGTCCGTTCGCGTTTTTTTTCGTTTTTGAGAAATTTGCTTGATACCGTCTAAACAGCTGGTTTGATATGGGCGACTGATGTGGCGCTTTGGGTAACGGTCATGCTGAAATTGGCCAAGTTCATCACCCCTGAGCACCGCCCATGGCGCGACGTCGAATTACCCTGATCATGCCGTCCAGTGCAGCCGATGCTTTCGAGGCCTTCCACCATCACGCCGTGCGCCAGCAATGGGATACCTTGCTCTCCCATGCCGCCATCGAGGGCGGAGGTAGCCACCCTTATATCGGCGCGGTCAGCGTGAACGAAGGCCGTGGCTGGAAACGGCTCTTCAACATGCGCACTCGCTTCGTCAACTATCGGCCGGCACAGGTGGCGGCGGCGGTGTTGGTCGAGCCTTCGGGTTGCTTTCAGTGGTGGGCAGCGTCCATGCGCCATCGTGATCTGGAGCCTGGCGTTTCGGAGCTCACTTACACCTTCACCATGAAATTGCGCCCCAGGTGGCTGGGCGCGTGCTCGACCCGGTGGCGAACAGGTTTTTCGAGTGGGAAACGCGCAAACGATTGAGGGCGATGGCGGCGTACCTGGAGCGCCACAGCGCAGCACCTGTCGACGCTATTGGGTAATCCCCAACTCCCGCCCTAGCGCCGCCAATGTATCGATATCCTCCTGGAGCATCTGTACGTGCCGCGCCTGGGCAATGTGCCGGCTGGCATGCTGATGCACCAACGGCGCCAGCTCAGGTGTTAGGCGCTCGAGGCTGGCCAGCGCCTTGAGCAGGCGCATACCCACCTCGACCTGGGCCACTCCATCCCGGGCGATGGGCGTGAAGAAATCCGCGAACAGGTCCTCTGTTGCCAGTGGCGGCACGAACACTCGTTCGCTGATCGCAGGCCGCACATCGTCCCGGGGTTCCAGCCAGCACGCCAGGGTGCGCACACCGCGCCCGATCACATCGATGGCCGTTCCCGGATCGTCGATTGCCTGCGATAAGGCGCGCGAAGCGATTTCCGACAAGACGGCCAGGCCGAAGCGTGGGTCGTGCTCGAACGTGCGTCGCAGGTCGATGGTAAAGGCCGTGACCAGTTGCTGAGCGAGCTCGGCATTCATTTCACTGCCAGCGCCGATGCCAACGTGCATCAAGGGCTCCCCCGTGACCACGAAACTGCCGGGCAGGGCGCTGACATAGATGCGCAGATCATGCTGTTCGGCCATATGCGCCAGGGCCTGAACATCCAGATGCTGGATGTAGCCGATGTCTACCGCAGGCACCGCAGCCAAGCCGGCCGGCAGCAGCGACGGCGCTGGTTGCGCGCCCAGGCACGGCCATTGCGCGCGAGCCTTGAGGGCGGCCAGGGTAGCCGCCTCGACGCGGTCGATCGTTTCGCCCACCCGGCCAAGCTTGGAAAGGTGGTCGATCCAGCGCAGCAGCGTGTACACAATCAACGCCACCACCAGCAAGGTCACGCCGAACAGCAACACGCGCCCCTGAGTGCCGTACACGCCGGCCGTAAGCGCGATGATGCCCACCAGGCTGAACAGGAAAGAGCCGATGAAGGTCGCCAGCGCATTCTGGGTGGTGGGGTCTTCCATCACCAGCGTGGTGGCCCGTGGCGTAACCCCGCTGCTGGCCGCGCTGTAGGCGCTGACCATGGTGCTGAGGGAGAACGTGGTCACCGCAAGCATGCTCGACGCGATGATCCCGAGAATATTGTCGACCGCGTCGGCGCCCACCAGCGACGATACCGATGGCGGGATGTACTCCTTGAACAGCGCGGCCAGCAGGGCAGTCGCTGCGCCCAGCAGCGAAAACAGGGTGGCCCTGAACCAAAGCCGTTTTGCCATCTTGCCCAGCAGCCATCTCCAGCGTGCGACCATTTCAGCTCCTTGAGTTTTTTATTGCCTGGCCACCTGAACACACGGCCGGGCCTGCCCCTTCATGGACTGTTGAGTGTTGGGATCGTTGCTGTTCTCGAAGCATCAGCAAACCTGAAAAGTTTGCCAGTAGCGCGCAGGCGAGCGGCTTGTTTGACTTGGGCATCGCCACTGAGGTGGCCTTGCTCCTACAGGAAGTTGAACCATGCGCCTGTTGTCGATCGTTCTATGCCTTTTGATACTGTCCAGCCCTACACGCGTTCTGGCCCTGGATGCCAACGAAGAAGCCTGGGTGGATAACCCGGCCGTCGATTTCTGGGTGTACTCGGTCACCTGGCAGCCGACTTTCTGCCTCATGCGCCCGGACACACCCGGTTGCGATCAGGTACCGCAGCGGTTGCTGAGCCACGGCATCTGGCCCTACAGCAAGAGCACCGAAAACTTCAGCAATCGCCATCCGCAGTTCTGTACCTCCTCGCCGTCTTGCAGTAAAGAGGCCTGTGCGATGGACGACCAACAGATGAAAGACGTGCTAGCCAGTGCACCCTTGCGCGCATTGGTGACCGAAGAACCGAAGGGGATGTTCGCCCACGAGTGGAAAAAACACGGTACCTGTTCTGGCAAAACCATGGCCGACTACTTCCAGGCGTTGGTCGACTTGAGGAACAAGGTGGTTGTTATTGAGAACCCACGGGCTTTCGACGCGATGATTGGGCAAAGCACTGACTTTGCGAAGGTGCGTGAAGTGTTCCCTGCCAACACTGCGTTCCGTTGCTTCAAAGACACGGACGGCAAGCAATATCTGCATGAGGTCTTTTACATGATCGACCCTGCGGGCAGCCCCTATGAGGGGGAACAAAACCTTCAGATCGGCGTGCAGTGCGCGGATGTAAAAACCTGGATACCCCGGGGAAAAGCGCTTTGATTACAGCAAGGCGCGACCCGATGGCGGAAACAGACGATTGAGGAGCGGCTGAATTCAGCATTCGTCTCACACTGTGGCAAAAGTCATCGTTCCGACGGTCGCCCCTTGCCACGGCCGGCTCCCGAGTGCATGTTTGGCAAATTGCCATATCACTTGGGAGGCGTGATGAGCCAAACTGTATTTCCCAAGCCGTTTCAAGCGATCGGTTGCAATCAGTGCCGTTCCGCAGCAGACCTTGGTTTTGAAGTCACGATGGCGTTTCAACCCATTGTGCATGTAATGACCGGCAAGCCTTATGCCTACGAGGCCCTGGTGCGTGGTGTGAACGGGGAGGGTGCCGCACAGGTACTGGCCCAGGTGACGCCGGAGAACATCTACCGCTTTGACCAGGTATGCCGGGTGCGAGCCATCGAACAGGCTGCGCGATTGGGGTTGCAGCACCTGGATGATTGCCGGCTGAGTATCAATTTCCTGCCCAACGCTGTGTACCGCGCCAGCACTTGCATACGCGCAACACTCGAGGCGACTCGGCAGTTCAGCTTTCCGGCCGACAGGTTGATGTTCGAAGTGACCGAAGGCGAGCAGGTGGCAGACCCTGAACACCTCAAATCGATCTTCCGTGAATACAGCCGCCAAGGCTTCATCACGGCCATCGACGATTTTGGCTCCGGCTATTCGGGGTTGAACCTGTTGGCCGAGTTTCAGCCAGACGTGCTCAAGCTGGACATGGCACTGACCCGAAACCTTCACAGCGACCCGGTCAGGGCCGCCATCGTCGCAGGCATCGTTCTGGTCGCCCAGCGCCTGGATATCACGCTGATTGCCGAAGGCGTGGAGACCGTGCAGGAGCGTGACGCGCTGGCGGTGCTGGGGATCGAGTTGATGCAGGGCTATCTGTTCGCACAGCCTGCGATCAATGCCTTGCCCCTGTCCGAGTGGTTTGCCACGGCTCAGCCAGCGCCTTCCAGCGCGGGTTGAACGTTACTCGACGCGCTTTTGTCTTCAGTGCAAGCCCTGTAATCGGCAGGGCTATTCATAAAGAGAAGCGCCATGAGCCAACTGACCGTGACCCCGTTGCCGTTTCGCCCCGAGTTCGAAGTCATTCCCGATGACGAGGCCGAAACCGCCCAAGGCCTGATCGACGCCCTGCACTCGATCCTTGAAACCACCTACGAAGACTACGGCCACCCGGTGCGCAGCGTGCACGCGAAGGCCCATGGTTTCCTCCATGGAGAACTGGAGGTCATGGGTGGGCTGCCGGAGGCGCTGGCGCAGGGCGTGTTCGCGCAACCGGGGCGCTATCCGGTGGTGATGCGGGTGTCGACCAATCCGGGAGACTTGCTCGATGACCGGGTATCGACCCCTCGTGGGTTGGCGATCAAGGTCATCGGGGTGCAAGGGCCGCGCTTGCCGGGCAGCGAAGCGCACACGACCCAGGATTGGGTGATGCAGAATGCCCCGGCCTTTACCGCCGCAGACCCCAAGGCTTTTCTGAAGACCCTCAAGCTCCTTGCCAAAACCACCGACCGCGCTCCCGGCCTCAAGCGTGCGCTGTCGGCCGCGCTGCGCGGCACTGAAGCGGCGGTCGAAGCCCTGGGCGGGGAGAGCGGTACCCTCAAGAGCCTGGGCGGCCACCCGCTTACCCACCCGCTGGGCGAAACCTATTACAGCGTGGTGCCGCTGCTGCATGGCAGCTATTACGGCAAGCTCAGCGTGGCGCCCGTGTCTGCTGCCCTGGTGGCGCTGACCGGAGCCAAGGTGGACCTGGCCGATAATCCGGATGGCCTTCGTGAGGCCATTCGGCAAACGGTGCTCGAACACGGTGGTGAGTGGGAAGTGCGGGTGCAACTGGCGACCGACCTGGACAAGATGCCCATTGAAGATGCGTCTGTGGTATGGCCAGAAGACGAAAGCCCCTACGTCACGGTGGCGAGGATTACCGCACCGCCCCAGGACAGTTACAACGCCGAAGGCGAACGCCAGGTCGATCAGGACATGGCCTTCAGCCCTTGGCATGGGTTGGCCGCACACCGGCCATTGGGTGGGGTGATGCGTGTACGCAAGCCTGCGTATGAGCACTCGGCAGAGTTTCGCCGCAGCCACAGTGGGTGCCCGATTCACGAACCGCGCGGGCCGGTGGCGTTTTAGAAGCGATTCAGGCCGGTGCAGCGCACCGGCCCTCTACACCACCTGGTCGGTTTCAGGGATGATCTTCGCGTTATGCGCGGCAGGTGCCGGGGCACGGTGAAGGGTAATCGGCACCGACTTCGCTGCCGGGACCTTGCTCCCCTCGGCGTAGTGCCACAGCGGCACCAAGGGATTGCATTCGGGGTAATACGCCGCAGCGCAGCCCACCGGAATGTCATAGGCGATGATCTGCAACGGCCCTACTTCACGGAGAACGTCAGGCTCCACGGCCGTACGCAGCATCAGCCATTGGCCGGGCCTGAAGCCCAGGCGCTCGATGTCGTTGCGGTTCAGGAACACTACGCTGCGTGTGCCGCTTACGCCGCGAAAGCGGTCCTCATAGCCATATACCGTGGTGTTGAACTGATCGTTGCTGCGCATCGTCATCAACTGCAGCACATCATGCTGGGCCACGATCGAGGCGTTTTCGTCGTCATCCTCGTTGAGCGACGGCGGCGTCACGAATTGCGCCTTGCCCGATGGCGTAGCCCACTCACGCTGGGCCGCAGCCAGCGGGCGGTGGAACCCTCCGGGTTGCCACATGCGTTGCTCGAAGTCGTGGAAGATCTTCGGGTAGACCTCGGCGATGGCCTGGCGGATGCGCGAATAATCATCACGCCATCCGGCCCAATCGACGCCACTGGCGTCACCCAGCGTCGCCAGGGCCATCCCCGCGACGATTGCGGTCTCGGCCCGCAAGGTCTCGCTGCCCGGCTCACGGGTGCCGCGCCAGCCGCGCACGCAGCCGGTGCTGTCTTCGGTGGTGTAGGCCTGCTCCACCCCTTGCTGACGGTCGATCTCGATGCGGCCCAGGCACGGCAGCAACCAGGTGTGCTCTCCGGGAACCAGATGAGTGCGGTTGAGTTTGGTTGCCACTTGCACGTTCAGCTTCAGGCCAGCCCAGGCAGGCTCCATCAGGCCCGTGTCCGGAATCGCCCGCAGGAAGTTGCCACCCAGGCCGATGAAGCCTTTCACCGAGCCGTCGACGATGCCTTCACAGGCTTCCACCGTTGCCCGGCCCTTGCGCGGCGGCACCTGGATGCCGAACAGCGCTTGCAGTTTGTCGGCCGGCACTTTCGCCGGGTCTTCAGTGATGCCCACGGTACGCTGGCCCTGCACGTTGGAGTGGCCGCGCACCGGGCAGATGCCGGCGCCCGGCTTGCCGATGTTGCCGCGCAGCAGCAACAGGTTCATCAGCATCTGCACGTTATGCACGCCCTGGCGGTGCTGGGTAATGCCCATGCCATAGACCAGCATCGCCCGCTCGGCCCTGGCATAAACGTACGCCGCAGCCTCCATCGCCGCGCGAGACAGCCCGCTGCGCTGTTCCAGTGCCGCCCAAGTGTAGCCTTCGACGGCCGTGAGCAGGGCATCGAGGCCCTCGGTGTGCTGTTCGGCAAAGGCGCGGTCGATGACGCCGGCGCGGCCTTCGGCCGTCGCCTGCTGGTCCATCGCCACCAGCGCCTTGATCATGCCCGCCACCGCGGCCAGGTCGCCGCCGATTTTCACCTGGTGGTATCGAGTGCTGATGGCGGTGGAATTGGGCCCGAGCATTTCAACGGGCGATTGCGGATTGACGAACCGCTCCAGGCCCCGCTCACGCAACGGGTTGAAACTGATGATCGGGATGCCGCGCTTGCGTGCGTCCTGTAGCGGGTGGAGCATGCGCGGGCTGTTGCTGCCGACGTTCTGGCCAAAGAACAGGATGCAATCGGTGTGCTCGAAATCGGCCAGGGTCACGGTGCCCACCGGCACGCCGATGCTCTGCTGCAGCCCGACCGAGGTGCTTTCGTGGCACATGTTCGAGCTGTCGGGCAGGTTGTTGGTGCCGTAGGCACGGGCGAAGAGCTGGTACATGAACGAGGTTTCCAGCGAGGCGCGCCCGGAGGCGTAAAACACCACGCTACCTGGCTCCAGCTCTCGCAATTGCTGGCCGATACCCTCGAAGGCACTCTCCCAGCTCACCGGCTGATAGCGGTCGCTGGCGGCGTCGTAACGCAGCGGGTGAGTGAGCCGGCCATTCTGTTCGAGCTGGTAATCACTCCAGCCGCGCAGCTCGCTCAAGGTATGCGCCGCGAAGAACTCCGGGCCAGTGCGCAGGGAGGTTAGCTCCCAGGCCGTCGCTTTTGCGCCGTTTTCGCAGAACTCCAGCGCATGCGGCTCTGCAGGCTTGGCCCAGGCACAGCTGACGCAGGCAAAACCCTTGGGTTTGTTCTGTTTAAGCAGTGCCGCCGATGCGGCGCCCACTGCCTGCTCGCGCCACAGGATGCTCATCACCGAGCGCGCCGAGCCCCAGCCGCCAGAGGCATGGTTGTAGGGCCGGTAGTGCGCGGTGGTATGGATCAGTTGCATGGTGGCGGTGCTCCGAGATGGCAGTGGCAAGCAGAACGGCTAGGCGGTATCAGGGTGTGTCGTGCAGCTTGCGTTCCACCTCGTCGACCTTGCGGTTCAGCGCCTTGGCGTCTTCATCCTTGATGGCGTTGCCGGCAGGTGTGACAGCCCTGTCGAACTCTTTGGCAGGGCCTTCAGGTTTGCGCTCGGCTTTCTCGACCACATCGACCACCTTGCCTTGGGCGTCGGTGGGCGGGGCGTTGGGAACGTGGGTAGGTTCGTTACTGCGAGTCATGCTGTCGTCTCCTTGGCTTGTCATCAGTTATGACGCCTGGCTGTGCAGCAGAGTTCGGTCGGGTTGGCGGCCGTTCCCGGCCGTATGGCGTGTCCTCAGTCCTTTGCCGGAATGATCGAAATCGACCCGTTGCGCTCGATGATCGCGTAGCGGATATCGCTCATGTGAACGATGCCCTGGTTGGAACGCGCAGCTTCCAGCACGTCCTCTTCGGTAATGCGGGCCTCCTGCATGCGCTTGCGCAGCGGCTGGCCGTTTTCGACGATGATCGTCGCGCCGCCGTCCAGCACCCTGGCAAGGCCCTTGTAGCGCTGCTTGAGCCGGGAGAAGGTGATGTCGATGGTGATCAGGGTGGCGATGATGATCACCGCATTGGTGACCGAAAAGTCGTCGCCCAGCAGGGCCTGCTGGGTCGCCTCGCCGACGATCAGCAACAGGATGAAATCGAAGGTGGTGAGCTCGGCCAATGAGCGGCGGCCGGCGATCTTGAACAGGATCATCAGCACCACGTACATCGCGGCGGCCCGCAGGACTGCATCCATGAGGCGTACTCCTGAGGGATAGATGAATTTGGCGGTGGCAACGCTTTGCGCGCCCTGCAGCACGAAGGCACCCCGGAACAGCCCGACCCCGTCGCAGCGTACGGTGAGGTACAGCGTGGCCTCGCCGTTGGCGTCCGCCAGCATGGGAATCAGCAGGTCCCGGCCCTGGCTGGTGAGCGGCGCCGGTTGCGGGTTGAGCGCCTCGATCGACATGCCCTTGAGCCAGTGGCTGCTCAATGCGACATGCATCATCTCGCCCGGCTGGCCGTGCGCTTCGATCACCAGGTCATCCTGCGCGCCGTTGCGGCTGAAGCGCTGATAATGCACCGCCAGGCGCCCGTCGGCGCTGGTGGCGACCGTGTCGCTCAACGGGCCTGTGGAGAACAGCCCGGCAAGTGCCAGCGCTACGATCACCAGCAGCCCGACGTAGCCGGCTTTCTCGAACCGCCAGCGTTTGCGCTGCAGCGCGATGTCTTCGTGAATCGGGTCTTCACGGTTTCGCAGTTCATCTTCAGCCATGGCTGCTCATTACGCAGGCTCAGCCCCGGTTTGGCGAGCGTCATGAAGCTCGGACACAGCCGTTTCGGTTAGATTCCGTAGCGCCACAAGCACTGCCCGCCGGCGCTTTCATCAGCCTGAATGAATTTTCTACGCACTTGGACGCTCATCATTACTTGCGCTTCTACCAAGGCAGGGATGGCTAGCCTCGCCTTGCCTCGGTTTAGCGGCGGGGGCCGCGCAGTCGGCATACAAGGATCAGGAGGTTGCGTGGAACGACACGATATCGAGGCATTGATCGAGACAGACCTGGCAGGCGCCAACCAGGCGCTGGCCAGCGGTTGGGCATTCATGGCAGTGACCCATGCCAGCAGCCCGCAGATTCCTGGACAGATGCAGACGGTGTATGTGATGGGCAAACCGCCGCCCAGGCATCGGCGGCCAAGGGTTCGCACGCCGGCCTGGACCGCATGGCATTGGCTGCGGTGGTGGATTATCTGAAAGAGCATGACCTGCGGCTTTCGACGGCAGAGGCCAGCACGGCCGGGCAGATGGCGGCGCTGCTGGCCAGTGTTCCGGATGTGGGCGCATGCGTGGAAAGCGGGTATGTGGTGTATTCCCGTGAAGCGAAAAAGCGCTTGCTGCAGGTCAGCGAGCAGACGGTGGAGCGCTTCGGCCTCATCAGCGTCGAGGTCGCCAGGGCGATGGCGGCAGGCGCATTGCAGGAGGGGCCGGCGAACCTTGCTGTTGCCACCACCGGCGTCACTGGGCCGGAACCGGTGGATGGCGTCGCGCCAGGCACGGTCTGCATCGCCTGGGCTTTTCGTGCAGGCGATCAGATACGCGTGTTGAGTGAAACCGTGTGCCTGTCAGGCGACCGGGCGGCAGTGCAGCACACCGCCTCTTTCTATGGGCTGACGCAGATACCCAGATTGCATGAGCGGGTGCAAGCAGAGCCGCTGTCGTGACAACCAAGGCCTGCCGTGGCGGCTCCACCGTTGACCGAACCCATGTGAGCTCACCATGAAATCGCCGCCGCCAGACACGCCACTGGACGAGTACCACCGTAAGCGTGACTTCAAGGCTACCCCGGAGCCAGCCGGCAGCGGAGGCTCCGGCGCCAGCGATAGCAGCGCGCGGCAATTCGTGATTCAGAAGCACGATGCCTCCCACCTGCACTACGACTTTCGCCTGGAGCTGGACGGCACTCTCAAGAGCTGGGCAGTGCCCAAAGGCCCCTGCCTGGACCCATCGGTCAAGCGCCTGGCGGTGCAGGTCGAGGATCACCCGATCGGGTACGCGAGTTTTGAGGGGAGCATCCCGCAAGGCCACTACGGCGCGGGTGACGTTATCGTCTGGGATAAAGGTATCTGGGAGCCAGTGGGCGACCCGGCGGAGGGTTATGCCAAGGGCCGGCTGAAATTTGCGCTTCATGGAGAGAAGCTGGCCGGCCAATGGAACCTGGTGCGCACGGCCAGCAAGGGCAAGCAGCAGCAATGGTTTCTGATCAAACACCGAGACGAGGCGGCGCGGGGTTTTCCGGCGTTCGATGTGCTTGAGGCGCAGCCTGCCAGCGTGCTCAGTGACCGCACGTTGGCGATGCCCGGGAGCAAGCCGAAAAAGCCCAAAGCCAAGCGTTCGACCGCCATGCCACGCCAGCTGAAGCCGCAATTGGCCACTCTGGTCGAAGCCGCGCCCTCTGGAGAGTGGTGCTACGAACTCAAGTTCGACGGTTACCGAATGCTGGCAAGGGTGGAGGCAGGCGAGGTGAGGCTCTTCACTCGTAACGGCCACGACTGGACTGCAAAACTTCCGGCCCAAGCCCAGGCGTTGACCCAGCTGGGCCTGAACAACGCGTGGCTCGATGGCGAGATGGTGGTGCTCGACGAAAGCGGGGTACCAAGCTTCCAACGCTTGCAGAACGCCTTCGACAGCGATCAGCCGGGCGCCATTCTCTATTACCTGTTCGACCTTCCCTGGCTCAATGGCCAGGACCTGCGGCCCGCCCCGTTGGAGCAGCGCCGGCAGGCGTTGGCGGCAGTGCTGGAGCAATACGAAGGCGCTGTGCTGCGCTACTCCCAGGATTTCGACGAAGATGGCAGCGCCCTGCTGCACAGTGCCTGCGAGCTGAACATGGAAGGGTTGATCGGCAAGCGCGCCGGCAGCCCCTACGAATCGCGGCGCAGCGACAACTGGATCAAGCTCAAATGCCAGCAGCGCCAGGAATTCGTGGTGGTGGGCTACACCGAACCCAAAGGCTCGCGCACCGGCTTCGGGGCGTTGCTGCTGGGATTGCATGAAGAGGGCGGTGGCCAGCTGCGTTACGCAGGCCGTGTGGGCACAGGGTTCAGCGCGCCCACCTTGCGCTCTGTCCACGCCCGCCTCAAGCCGCTGCAGCGTGCAAGCCCGGCGTTGACCGAGCCGCCCACGGGGTTAGCCACCCAGGGCGTGCATTGGCTGGAACCGCAACTGCTCGCCGAAGTGGCCTATGCGCAGATGACCGGCGACGGCCTGGTGCGCCATGCCGTGTTCCAGGGGTTGCGCGATGACAAGCCCGCCACGGGCATTACCCAGGAACGGGCAGCACCATCGCCGGCTGCGCGTCAAAGCCGGTCGGCCGGGCAGGTGCGCATCACTCACCCAGGCCGGGTCATCGATCCGGCCAGTGGCGCGACCAAGCAGCAACTGGCTGACTACTACCTGCAAGCCGCCGACTGGCTGCTGCCACAGTTGCAGCAGCGGCCCGTCGCACTGGTGCGGGCGCCAGAGGGTATCGAAGGCGAACTGTTCTTTCAGAAAAACGCAGGGCATTTGCGTATCCCCGGCGTTGAAGGGCTGGACCAGGCATTTGCTGGCCAGCCGGTGATGCTGGTGCAAACGCCCGAGGCCCTGCTGGGCGCGGTGCAGATGAACACGCTCGAACTGCACACCTGGAATGCCGTAAGCGCCACACCCGAGCACCCGGATCGCTTCATTCTCGACCTGGACCCTGACCCGGCCTTGCCTTGGCGCTACATGGTCGAAGCCACCCAGCTCACACTGGCAGTGCTGGACGAGCTGGGGCTGGCCGCGTTCATCAAGACCAGCGGCGGCAAAGGGATGCACATCGTGGTGCCGCTCAAGCCCAAGGCCGGGTGGGACGAGGTCAAGGCCTTCAGCAAGGCCATTGCCGAGCACATCGCCCAGCAGATTCCCGAGCGCTTCAGCGCCGTGGCGGGGCCCAGAAACCGTGTCGGCAAGATCTTCATCGATTACCTGCGCAACAATCACGGCGCCACGACGGTTGCAGCCTACTCGGCACGGGCACGGCCGAATCTGCCGGTCTCGGTGCCGGTCACGCGCCAGGAACTGGAAGGGCTCAAGGCCGCCGACACCTGGCACATCGGCAACCTGCCCACGCGGCTGGCGCAGTTGAAGCAAGACCCCTGGCGAGGCTTCGAGCAAGCCCGCCAAACCATCAGCGCGGCGATGAAGCGCCGTTTGAGCAAGGAGCACCGCAATGCCTAGATCGCTCTGGAACGGCGCCATCAGCTTCGGCCTGGTACACATTCCGGTCGCGCTGATGGCCGCGACCCACACCGGCGGTGTCGATTTCGACTGGCTGGACAAACGCAGCATGGACCCGGTCGGCTACAAGCGCGTCAACAAAAAGACCGGCAAGGAGGTGGCCAAGGACGACATCGTCAAAGGCGTGGAGTACGAGAAGGGCCGCTATGTGGTGATCAGCGAAGCGGAAATTCGCGCGGCGCACCCGGAGGCCACCCAGACCATCGACCTGTTCGCCTTCATCGACCGCGAGCAGATCCCCCTGCAGAACATCGACACGCCTTACTACCTCACGCCGCAAAAGCGTGGCGAGAAAGTGTATGCACTGTTGCGCGAAACCCTGACCAGCACCGGCAAGGTCGGCCTTGCCCACGTGATCATCCGCACCCGCCAGCACCTAGCGGCGCTGATGGTGGTCGAGGATGCGCTGGTGCTGGTGTTGTTGCGCTGGCCGGCGCAGGTGCATGGCCTGGACACCCTCGAGATTCCCGAAAGCGCCGTCAAAGCCAGGCTCAGCAAGGCCGAGCGCGACATGGCGCGGCAACTGGTGGAGGGCATGAGCAGCCAATGGCAACCGGAGCAATACCACGACACCTTCGAGGAGCAGATCATGGCGCTGGTCGAAACCAAGGCGCGCAAAGGCAAGCTTGAAGACGTCGACACACCGCAAGAGGCGCCCAAGCGAAAATCGGCTGATGTGGTCGACCTGACCGAGTTGCTCAAGCGCAGCCTGGGCGGCGGCAAGCCGGCTAAAACCAAGGCCAAGGCGCCTGCCCGGCGCAAATCGCCAAAGGCCTCGTGAGCAAGCCCTGGCGGTTTGCCTAGGGAGTGATGCTCTCCAGCCCACCCTCTGCCCTGAGCAACTCGAACGCTTCGCGCAGTGCCTGCAACGTTTTCGGATCGCTGCCCTTGCTCATGGCAAACCAGGCATGCGCAGTGATCTGATCCAGCCGAAGCACCGGCACCAAAGGGTGGGCCGGGCCGTTTTTCTGGGCGAAATAGCGCGCAGCGTCCGCTTCGGCAAGCGGGATCAGGTCGACCTGGCCATTGAGCAGCTTGCGCGCGTTGTCCTCGGCTGAGGCCGACACCACCAAGCGGGTGAACCCCTGGTTGCGCAGCCAGGCTTCGCGGAAATCGTCACGCACCACACCCAGCGTGTACTGGCGCGCCTCGTCGAGGCTTTTGAGCTGGATGTCGTCACGTGCCTGAAGGCGGTAGAGCAGGGAGTGGATCTGCGCGAACTCGCCGATCCATTCGAAATGGCTTTCCCGCTCGGGCGTGCGGATCAGCGGAAAGATCAACACGTCTGGCTCGGCCTGGGCCAGGTCGTAGGCCCGTGCCCAGGGGTAGACGTCGATGGTGGCCGCCAGCCCTGCGCGCGCGAGCAACCCCCGGGCTGCCTCGGTGGCGGGGCCTTTGAGTTCGCCGTTCTGGTAATAGCTGTAGGACGTCTGCTCGGTAACCACCTGCAACGGCGCCGCCTGCACGCTCAGGCACAACCAGCTCAGTGCCACGACCAGCCAGCGCCGGCTCATGAGCCCACCCGGTCGCGGCCCGCAGCCTTGGCCCGGTAAAGCGCCTGGTCGGCGCGTTGCAGCAACTGATCGAAGCCTTCCATGGTGGCCGAGTCGAGCTGGGCGATACCGATGCTCAAGGTCACGAATTCCCCGCAGAAGACGCACCATGAGGAATCGCCAGCGATGCGATCCTCTGGCGCAAGCGTTCGGCCGCAAGGCGTGCCTGGGCCTTGTTGGTCGCCGGCAGGATCACGGCGAACTCTTCGCCGCCCAGCCGTGCGCACAGCTCACCGGTGCGGCTGAACAACGCGCCCATGGCCTCGGCGATAGCGCGCAGGCATTCATCGCCTCGGCCATGGCCGTGTTGGTCATTGAACGCCTTGAAATGGTCCACGTCGCACATCAGCACCGCCAGCGGCTGCTCACTGCGCGTGGCGCGGCGGTATTCGGTTTCCTTGATCTCATCGAAACAGCGCCGGTTGGCAAGGCCGGTGAGTGGGTCGTGGCGTGAGAGCAGCTCCAGCCGCGCGTTGGCGGCCTTCAGCTCGGCGGTGCGCTCGTCCACCAGCGTGGCCAGTTCGTCACGGCTGAGCTCCAGGGCCTGCTCGGCCTCGCGCTGGCGCTCCAGGTAGGTGCCCAGGTTGCCTTGCAGCTGATTGATGCCGTCGCACAGCAGGTCGAGTTCGTCGTTGCGGGTGCCGAGCCGATCCAGGCGCAGTGGCGTGCCGAGGTTGCGCGGCGTCAGCTCGCCCAGGTGGCGGGCTATGTGGCGCACATGCAAGGTGACGAGGCGATTGAACATCAAGGTGATGAGCCCGGCCAGGGCGATGGACTGCACCAGCTGGGTGATGACGATGAACGCCAGCTCACGCCAGAGCCTGCGCCACAGCAGGGCGGGGTCGCCTTCGAGCATCAGAGTGCCGACCTGCAGGCGCGAGCCGGGGTAGGGCATCACCTCCAGCGGTTGCTGCAACAGTGGCGCAGCGCCGAGTGTGGTGAAGCTGTCGCGCTGGCGCACCAGCACTTCATCATTGCGCCCGGGCCGGGTGATACGCAGCACCACGCGGCCAACCGGCGCGGCCTGAGCGACGCTATCGAGCTGGGTGGCCAGGCTTTCGCTGTCCAGCTCCCACACAGCCTTGGCCAGCGGGCCCTCGAACACCTGGTCGACCAGCTCCAGCTCCGTGTGCATCGCCTCGACGCCCGAATTCCAGGCAGACCAGGTTCGCAGCCCCACCGTGGCCAGGGTAAATGCCAGGCAAAAGCACAGCGTGGCCACCACCAGGCGGTGGGCCAAGGGGCGCTCGCGGTCCCTCGAAGCGTGGATCGGGTCTTCCAGATAGTGGGGTGAGGTCAAGGTTCAGAACCACTTTTTCACAATGGCGTCGTAGGTGCCGTTCTGGTGCAGGCGCTCCAGCGCCTGGCGCAATTTCTCGACCGTCTGCGCCGGCGTGCCGGGGCTGGCCGCGAGGCTGAAGGCGTCCTGGCCCAGGTCCGGAATCTCCAGCGCCGGCATCAGCACCTGCTGCGGGTCGTCGCCGGCCTGGCGCACGATGGAGTAGGCGTTGAGCTGGTCGGAGATCCACAGGTCGACGTGCCCGCGCTTGAGCTTTTCGTAATCCAGAGAGTAGCGTGCGCTGGATTGCAGGTTCTGCCCGACCACAAAGCCATTGGCCTGGAGAAACTGTTCACCCGAGTCCTGGTTCACCGTGGCCACCTGATGCGCGCGCGCCTCGGCCAGGTTGCGCAGCGTCACCGGGCGGTCGGCATGGGCGTACAGATACCACTGCACCGAAACCAGGTTGCCCACCCACTGGAACATGCGCTCGCGCTCGGGCGTGCGCGACATGGAGTAGATCAGCACGTTGTCGACGTGCTGGGCCAGGTCGTAGGCCCGGGCCCAGGGCAGCATCTCGAAGTACCCCTCAAGCCCTGCTTCCTTGAGCGTGGCCTGCACGATCTCGGTACACAGGCCCGTGACCTGGCCGTTCTCTGTCATGTTGTAAGGCGGCAGCTCCTCGGTCACCACGTGCAGCGGGCCGGCGTCGGCCACAGCCGCGCACAGGCTCAATGAGCAGGCGAGGCAGAGGCGGCGCAGCAGGCAAGGCACAGGCATGAAAGGGCGTACCGGAACGGAAGGGTGCGAAGGATGACACAGGGTGTATCGGCAGGCCAGCGAAGGGCTTGAGGTCGCGTCGAGCTGGTACTTCAGTGCCATCGGTCGGGGATTGATTGACAGGGAAATCGTACAACCGGGCGATGACCGAATATGTCGCCCCAGTGCAAGACCTTGTCGCGTCCGGCTCGTTAAGCTGGGGCGCTTTCGTGTGGCCACTGCCCGTTGTAAAAGGCCCGCGCAGGCACTCGTTTCGCGCCCGCCTGGCCAAATAAATCGCCAGCCGGCGGGAACCTATCCAGAAGCATCCATCAAAAAAACAAACCCCTGGCGGAGTAATTCATCGATGGCGTTCTTCACCGCGGCCAGCAAAGCCGACTTCCAGCATCAACTGAGAGCGGTCCTGGCGCAGCACGTCGGCGACACGGCCTTGCCACAACTGGCCCTGTTCGCCGAACAGTTCTTCGGCATCATCCCCCTCGACGAACTCACCCAGCGCCGCCTGTCGGACCTGGCCGGCTGCACGCTCTCGGCGTGGCGCCTGCTGCAGCGTTTCGACGCGGCCGATCCGCAAGTGCGGGTCTACAACCCCGATTACGAGCGCCACGGCTGGCAATCCACCCACAGCGTGGTGGAAGTGCTGCACAGCGACCTGCCGTTCCTGGTCGATTCGGTGCGCACCGAACTCAACCGCCGTGGCTACAGCATCCATACCCTGCAGACCACAGTGCTCTCCACCCGCCGCAACGATGCGGGCGAATTGCTCGAAGTGCTGCCCAAGGGAGAAGCCGGCGAAGGCATCGCGCACGAATCGCTGATGTATCTGGAAATCGACCGCTGCGCCACCGCCGCGCAGATGAGCGCGCTGGTCAGCGAACTGCTGAGCGTGCTCGGCGAAGTCCGCGCTGCGGTCGATGACTTCGAGCCGATGAAGGCCAAGGCCCACGAGCTGATGGCGCTGGTCGATGCCACGCCGTTCGCCCGCGTCTCCGAGCAGGAGCGCACCGAGGTCAAGGAGTACCTGCAATGGCTGCTCGACAACCACTTCACCTTCCTCGGCTACGAGGAGTTCGTGGTGAACGCAGGCGAGCAGGGCGGGCAGCTGGTCTATGACGAAAGCGCCTTCCTCGGCCTGACCCGCCTGCTGCGCGCAGGCCTCTCGGCCGACGACTTGCGCATCGAAGACTACGCGGTCGCCTACCTGCAGGAGCCGACCCTGCTGTCGTTCGCCAAGGCCGCCGCGCCCAGCCGCGTGCATCGCCCGGCGTACCCCGACTACGTGTCCATCCGCCAGCTCGACGAGCAGGGCAAGGTAGTGCGCGAATGCCGCTTCATGGGCCTGTACACCTCCTCGGTGTACGCCCAGAGCGTGCACGAGATCCCGTACATCCGTAGCAAGGTCGCCGAAATCGAACGCCGCTCCGGCTTCGACGCCAAGGCCCACTTGGGCAAGGAGCTGGCCCAGGCGCTGGAAGTGCTGCCACGCGACGACCTGTTCCAGACCCCGGTGGACGAGCTGTTCACTACCGTCATGGCCATCGTGCAGATCCAGGAGCGCAACAAGATCCGCGTGTTCCTGCGCAAAGACCCTTACGGCCGCTTCTGCTACTGCCTGGCGTATGTGCCGCGCGAGGTGTACTCCACCGAGGTGCGGCAGAAGATCCAGCAGGTGCTGATGGAGCGCCTCAAAGCCAGCGACTGCGAGTTCTGGACCTTCTTCTCGGAATCCGTGCTGGCGCGCGTGCAGTTGATCCTGCGGGTAGACCCGCAAGTGCGCCTGGAGATCGACCCGGCGCAACTGGAGCGCGAAGTGGTGCAGGCCTGCCGTTCCTGGCAGGACGACTACCAGGCCCTGGCCGTGGAGAACTTCGGCGAAGCGCAGGGCACCCACCTGCTGGCCGACTTCCCCAAAGGCTTCCCCGCCGGCTACCGCGAGCGCTTCGCCCCGCATTCGGCGGTCGTCGACCTGCAGCACCTGCTCTCGCTGAGCGAGCAGCGCCCGCTGGTGATGAGCTTCTACCAGCCGCTGGCACAGACCGGCCAGCATCTGCTGCATTGCAAGCTGTACCACGCCGATGCGCCATTGGCGCTCTCCGACGTGCTGCCGATCCTGGAAAACCTCGGCCTGCGCGTGCTCGGTGAATTCCCGTACCGGCTGCACCACAAGAACGGCCGCGAATACTGGATTCACGATTTCGCCTTCACCTGCGCCGACAGCCGCGAGCTCGACCTGCAACAGCTCAACGACATCCTGCAGGACGCCTTCGTGCACATCGTGCGCGGCGACGCCGAAAACGACGCCTTCAACCGCCTGGTGCTCACCGCCGGCCTGCCATGGCGCGACGTCGCGCTGCTGCGCGCCTATGCCCGCTACCTCAAGCAGATCCGCCTGGGCTTCGACCTGGGCTACATCGCCGCAGCCTTGAACAACCACACCGACATCGCCCGCGAGCTGACGCGCCTGTTCAAGACGCGCTTCTACCTGGCGCGCAAGCTTTCGGCCGATGACCTGGAAGACAAGCAACAGCGCCTGGAGCAGGCGATCCTCACAGCGCTCGACGACGTGCAGGTGCTCAACGAAGACCGGATCCTGCGCCGCTACCTCGACCTGATCAAGGCCACCCAGCGCACCAACTTCTATCAGGCCGACGCCAGCGGCCAGAACAAGAGCTACTTCAGCTTCAAGTTCAACCCGCGCGCCATCCCCGAGCTGCCCAAGCCGGTGCCCAAGTTCGAGATCTTCGTCTACTCGCCGCGCGTAGAGGGGGTGCACCTGCGCTTCGGCAACGTTGCCCGTGGCGGGCTGCGCTGGTCGGACCGCGAGGAAGACTTCCGCACCGAGGTGCTGGGCCTGGTCAAGGCGCAGCAGGTGAAGAACTCGGTGATCGTGCCGGTGGGCGCCAAGGGCGGCTTCGTACCGCGCCGCCTGCCGCTGGGCGGCAGCCGCGACGAGGTGCAGGCCGAAGCCATCGCCTGCTACCGCACCTTCATCAGCGGGCTGCTCGACATCACCGACAACCTCAAGGAAGGCGAAGTGGTGCCGCCGGCCAACGTGGTGCGCCACGACGCCGATGACCCCTACCTGGTGGTAGCGGCCGACAAGGGCACTGCGACCTTCTCCGACATCGCCAACGGCATCGCCATCGAATACGGTTTCTGGCTGGGCGATGCCTTCGCCTCCGGCGGCTCGGCCGGCTACGACCACAAAGGCATGGGCATCACCGCCCGTGGCGCCTGGGTGGGCGTGCAGCGGCACTTCCGTGAGCGCGGCATCGACGTTCAAAAAGACAGCATCAGCGTGGTCGGCGTCGGCGACATGGCCGGCGATGTGTTCGGCAACGGCCTGTTGATGTCCGAGAAGCTGCAACTGGTGGCTGCCTTCAACCACCTGCACATCTTCATCGACCCCAACCCGGAACCGGCCGCCAGCTTCGCCGAGCGCCAGCGCCTGTTCAACCTGCCGCGCTCGGCCTGGTCCGACTACGACAGCCGCCTGATCTCCGAAGGCGGCGGGATCTTCCTGCGCAGCGCCAAGAGCATCGCCATCAGCCCGGCGATGAAGGCCCGTTTCGACATCCAGGCCGATCGCCTGACGCCCACCGAGCTGCTCAATGCGCTGCTCAAGGCGCCGGTCGACCTGCTCTGGAACGGCGGCATCGGCACCTACGTGAAAGCCAGTGAAGAAAGCCACGCCGATGTCGGCGACAAGGCCAACGACGCGCTGCGTGTAAACGGCGACGAGCTGCGCTGCAAGGTAGTGGGTGAGGGCGGCAACCTGGGCATGACCCAGCTGGGCCGTGTGGAGTTCGGCCTCAATGGCGGCGCCACCAACACCGACTTCATCGACAACGCCGGCGGCGTAGACTGCTCCGACCACGAAGTGAACATCAAGATCCTGCTCAACGAGGCGGTCGCTGCAGGCGACATGACCGAGAAGCAGCGCAACCAGTTGCTCGGCAGCATGACCGACGAAGTCGCCAACCTGGTGCTGGGCAACAACTACAAGCAGACCCAGGCACTCTCCCTGGCGGTGCGCCGTGCCCACGAGGGCCTGGCCGAGTACCGCCGGTTGATGCTCGACCTCGAAGGCCGTGGCAAGCTGGACCGCGCCATCGAGTTCCTGCCCAGCGAAGAAGCGCTCACCGAGCGCCTGGCGGCCGGCCAGGGCCTGACCCGCGCCGAGCTGTGCGTGCTGATCTCCTACGCCAAGATCGACCTCAAGGAAAGCCTGCTGACCTCAGCGGTGCCTGACGACGACTACCTGGCCCGCGACATGGAAACCGCGTTCCCGCCGAGCCTGGCCACGCCTTACCGCGAAGCCATGCGCCGGCATCGCCTGAAACGCGAGATCGTCAGCACCCAGATCGCCAACGACCTGGTCAACAACATGGGCATCACCTTCGTGCAGCGGCTCAAGGAGTCGACCGGCATGACGGCCGCCGATGTGGCTGGTGCTTACGTGGTGGTGCGCGACATTTTCCACCTGCCTCACTGGTTCCGCCAGATCGAGGCGCTGGACTACCAGGTGCCTGCCGAGGTGCAGCTCAAGCTGATGGAAGAGCTGATGCGCCTGGGCCGCCGCGCCACCCGCTGGTTCCTGCGCAACCGCCGTACCGATCAGAACCCGGCACGTGACGTGGCTCACTTCGGCCCGCACCTGGCGGCACTCGGGCTCAAGCTCAACGAGCTGCTCGAAGGCCCGACCCGCGAGCTGTGGGAGAGCCGTTACACCGCGTACGTGGAGGCCGGCGTGCCGGAGCTGCTGGCGCGCATGGTAGCGGGCACCAGCCACCTGTACACGTTGCTGCCGATCATCGAAGCCTCGGACGTCACCGGCCAGGAAGCGGCGCAGGTTGCCAAGGCGTACTTTGCCATGGGCAGCGCGCTGGACCTGAACTGGTACCTCTCGCAGATCAGCGGCCTGCCGGTGAAAACCAACTGGCAGGCGCTGGCCCGCGAGGCGTTCCGTGACGACCTGGACCTGCAACAGCGCGCGATCACCATCGCCGCTTTGCAGATGCCCGACGCACCGGAGCAGACCGACGAACGCGTGGCATTGTGGCTCGACCAGCACCGCCTGCACGTGGAGCGCTGGCGCGCCATGCTCGACGACATCCGCGCCGCCAGTGGCACGGACTACGCGATGTATGCGGTCGCCAACCGGGAGCTGGCCGACCTGGCCCTGAGCCCGGCAGTGATGCCCGCCGCCTGAGGCTTGGGCTGCGCCCCCATCGAGCCGTTCGAGGTTGAGCGGCTGGTCGGGGGCTTTACTTGATCGTCGCGCGGCGAGCCGCCCTCCCACTTTTCAAAATCAGTGCAAGATCATGAAGTGGGAGGGCGGCTCGCCGCGCGACACCCCACTACCGGCTTCAAACCCGCCCAGCAACCCGCACCGCCTGTGGCCGCGGCTTGCGCTGATGCCGCCACGCCAGGGCCACACCCACCACCAGCACCACAGCCAGCACCGCTGAGCTGCCCACCGTACCGAATCCCAATCCTCCCTTCTCCAACGGCTTGGTCAGCACGTCGCCCAAGGTGGCACCGAACGGCCGGGTCAGCGCGAACGCTGCCCAGAACAGCAACACCGGGCTCAAGCGAGTGCGGTAGTGCAGGCCCACGATCACGCTCAGCAAGCCGGCGATCAACGCCGCGCCACCTGCGAACCCCAACCCCGAATCGTCAGCCAGGAAGTCCCCCAAGGCAGTGCCCAGGGTGTTGGACACCAGAATCGCCAGCCAGTAGAACAGCTGGCCCTGAAAGGTACGCACGCGGTCGACTGCCAGCGACCCTTCGGCCAGGTACCAGAGCACCAGCACAGTGCCCAGCAGGCTGATCAATACGGCTGAGCCGGTGGCATAGCCCAGCCCGAGGCTGCGGTCCATGAAGTCGGAGAGCGTGGTGCCGGCGGTGCTGGTGGCCAGGATCACCAGCCAGTACAGCGCAGGGTGATAGCGGCGGCTGGCCAATTGGCCGGTGAGGGTAACGATGAAGGTGCTCAATAGAATGATCGAGCTGGCGGCGTACCCCAGGTTGAGGGTCATCGACAGCAGGTCGCCGGCGGTTTCGCCCAGCGTGGTCGCGCAGATTTTCATGACCCAGAAGGCCAGGGTTATACGGGGCAGGTTGTTCATGGTTCAGGGCTCGAGGAGGCTGTGCCCGCGAGATATGGCGGGATAGCGCATAGCCTGCATCGGCCTGGGTGTGGGGTTCGTTGGCCCGTTGTGAAAACCTGGTCAGAGCACCATCAGCTTGTAGCCCAGCCCATGAATGGTGTGCAGCAGCGCGCCGTCGAACGGCTTGTCCAGCTCCCGGCGCAGCATGTGAATGTTGCTCTTGAGGATGTCACTGCCCGGCACATCGCGGCCCCACACTGCCTCCTCCAGATCCCGCTTGCGCACCACCGCCGGGCTTTTGCGCATCAATACCTCCAGCAGGCGCAGGCCTGTGGGCGTCAACCGCACCGGCTCGCCGGCGCGGGTCACCTCCAGTGTGTCCAGGTCGTAGCGCAGGTCGCCCACCTGCAATACCTGCGGGTTGCTGCCACGGCGGCGCGCCACGATCGCCTCCAGGCGCGCCAGCACCTCGGCCAGGGCAAAAGGCTTGACCACGTAGTCGTCGGCGCCGGCGTCGAAGCCGGTCAGCCGGTCATGCAGTTCGTCACGGGCGGTCAGCATGATGATCGCCGTGGTGGAGCGTGCGTGTTCACGCAGGCTGCGGCAGATGTGATAGCCGTCCACGCCGGGCAGCATCACATCGAGAATGATCCCGTCGAACGGCTTGGAGGCCGCCAGGTGCAGGCCCGTCAGGCCATCCAGCGCGCCTTCGACCTGATGGCCTTTGAGCTTGAAGAAATCGACGATGTTGTCGTGGATGTCGCGGTTGTCTTCGACGATCAGGATATTCATGCAAGGCCATGGCTAAGGCTGTAGACGCGCGCAGGCTAGAGCGGTCACCGTCACGCTATGGTCAACCGTTGGTCAAAATTCCGTTATGAGCGCACTGATCGTACAAGCGCCTAGCCTTGCTATATCATGGCGCCCACCTTTCCCAGCGAGCCGCGCACTTGCCCATCGACAGCCCAGGCCTAGCCCGCCGCCGCCCCCGCAGCCTGGCCCAGAGCCTGGTCGACGAGATGTCCCGGCAGATCGAACGCGGCCTGCTGCAGCCCGGCGACAAGCTTCCCAGCGAAGTGGAACTGATGGAAGTCGGCGGGGTGAGCCGCTCGGTGGTGCGTGATGCGTTGTCACGGCTGCAAGTGGCAGGGCTGGTAGAAACCCGCCGCGGGATCGGCACCTTCGTACTCAACACCCCCGGCAGCGCGGTGGCACGGCTCGAGCCTTCGTCGATCGTGACCTTGCAGGACGTTGCGGCGATTCTGGATGTGCGCATGAGCTTCGAAGTAGAAGCCGCGGGCCTTGCAGCGCTGCGGCGCACGGATGTGCAGCTGGTGAATCTCGGCGATGCCTTGCGGCGTTTCGAGGGCGCGAGCGACACCGGCGGCTCGCTGGTGTCGGATTTCCAGTTCCACCTGCGTATCGCCCAGGCCACCAACAACCGCTATTTCATCGAGATCGCCACGCATTTCGGCACCAGCATGTTCCCGCGCGCGCGGCTCAACAGCGCTGCCATCGCCCGGCTCGACCGCCAGCAGACTCACGACCGCCTGGTGCGCGAACACGAGCACGTCTACAACGCCATTGCCCGGCAGGACTACGACGCTGCCCGCGCCGCGATGCGTGTGCACCTGTCCAACAGCCGCGCGCGGGTGATGAAGTCGCACCCGGCGGCTGAGCAAAGAACTCCCCCACAGTTTTCGACTCTCAACGATTACATCCAACAAGAGCCCAGGAGCGGTGCTTGATGAGCCTTTCAGATACCTTCCCCTTGCAGGCGGAAAACCGCCGCCTTGAGGCGGAGCTGGCCAGTGCCAAGGATGCACTGGAGGTGACGCAGGCGCATTACCGCAGTTTGTTCGCGCAGATGGACTCGGGCTTCTGCCTGATCCAGATGCGCTTTGCCGAAGACGGTCGAGCCGAAGATTATCGGTTCATCGAAACCAACGCCGCCTTCGAGCGCCATACAGGCCTGGTTGACGCTACAGGCCAATGGATGCGCGAACTGGTGCCCAACCATGAGCAGCACTGGTTCGACGTCTATGGGCAGATCGCCCGCACGGGCGAGTCGCAGCGCTTTGTCGATCATGCGCACGCGCTGTGCCGCTGGTTTGAGGTCAGCGCCGCGCGCGTGGGTGGCCCCGGCCCTGCCGAGCAACTGGTGGCGGTCCTGTTCACCGACATCACCGCGAAGTTTCTCTCCGAACAGGCGCTGCGCCTGAGCGATCGCCTGGCGGAGCTGGCCGACCCTGAGGCCATGGCGTTCGAGGCGGCGGGCACGCTTGCGCAGTGGCTTGGGCTGCACCGGGCGGGCTATTGCCTGTACCAGCCGGCCGAGCAGGTGCTCAACGTCAGCCGCGACTGGCATTCAGAGGATTTGCGCAGCCTGGCAGGCCAGCACAGGCCCCGGGAATTCGGAGATTTCCTCAGTACTCTGCTGACAGGCAAAGTGGTGGTCATCGACGATGTGGCCAACGATTCGCGCATCACCGACGCCCCGCGTCTGGTCGAAGACGGCATCGGAGCCTTCATCAGCTACCCGGTGATAGAGCGCCAGCAACTGGTTGCGGTGATGTACCTGGCCACGCGCGAGCCGCGGGCCTGGATCGAGGAACAGGTAGGGTTCGTGCGCGAAGTCGCGCTGCGTACCCACGGCGCCTTGCAGCGCTGCTTCGCCGAGCAGCAGTTGAAGGCGCTCAACGCCACGTTGGAACAAGCCGTTCGGGAGCGCACTGCCGAGCTGGTGCGTTCGGAAGAGCAGCTTCGCCAATCGCAGAAGATGGAAGCGGTGGGGCAACTGACCGGTGGCATCGCGCACGACTTCAACAACCTGCTGACGGGCATCTCCGGGAGCCTTGAGATGCTCCAGGCGCGCATCGGCCAGGGCCGCCTGCAGGGTATCGAGCGCTACATGGACACCGCCCAAGGGGCCGCGCGCCGTGCCGCTGCACTCACTCACCGGCTGCTGGCCTTTGCCCGGCGGCAAACCCTCGACCCGCGGCCCACCGACCTCAATACGCTGGTGGCCGGGATGGATGAGCTGATCCGCCGCACCATGGGGCCGGCGGTAGATATCAGCCTTGGCTTGCACAAACCGCTATGGGCCGCGCGCGTCGATGTCCACCAGCTCGAAAATGCCTTGCTCAATTTGTGCATCAACGCCCAGACGCGATGCCGGAGGGTGGAAAGTTATGGATCGAAACCTGTCATGCCTCTCCGCCCGACGAGCCTGGGGCCACTGATGGCACCGACTACGTGGCCCTGTGCGTCCGAGACAGCGGCCGAGGCATGCCGCCCGAGGTCGCAAGCCGGGCATTCGAGCCGTTCTTCACTACAAAACCCCTCGGCATGGGGACTGGCCTGGGGCTGTCGATGATCTACGGCTTCATTCGCCAGTCCGGCGGGCAGGTGCGGATCGAGTCCCGTGCAGGAGAAGGCACCGCCGTCTGGCTTTACCTGCCGCGCGATGCCGGGCAGGCCCATGCCCCCGAAGTACCGGCTGCGGCGCCGATGGAGCATCGCGGCCAGGGGCAGACGGTGCTGGTGGTCGACGACGAGGCCAGCATTCGTGGCCTGGTGAGTGAAGTGCTCGACCAATCCGGCTATGTGGCGCTCGAAGCCTGCGATGGTGCCTCGGGCCTGCGCATCCTGGAATCCAACCTGCCGGTGGACCTGCTGATCACCGACGTCGGCATGCCCGGTGGCCTCAGCGGCCCGCAAATGGTTGCCCGCGCTCGGCTGGTACGGCCACAGCTCAAGGTGTTGTTCATCACCGGCTACGCCGAGCAGGCACTGACCGCCGAGGGGCCGCTGGGGGAGGGGATGTACAGCATGAGCAAGCCGTTCTCGTTGCAGGCGCTGAGCGAGCGGATTCGCCAGTTGCTCGAAAGCTGACCCCTAGGCTCTGTATGAAATGTATTCCAGCGAAGGCCAGGCAAGGCGAAAACAGGCGAGGAAGCGGAGTTTACTGGTTGTAAATGAGCATTCCGAGCCTGTTTTCAACGCAGCATGGACGAGCTGGGAATGATTTCGGTACAGAGCCTAGCCATTGGTCTAGACACCTCGCCCTTGGCAGGCCGGCATCAGCTGGCCTACACTGCCGGTGACAATAAAAACAACATCACGGGGTGCATCATGATCGACTACCGAACCGAACACCGTTGCCTGCTGAGTGAAGTCGCCTCCAAACGCCTCTGGGTTCGTTCACGGCCCGGGCGTACCGTCCAGGCCTTGATACTCGCGGGTTTCCTCACACTTGAGCAAACCGCCGACAGCGCCGGCGAGCCTCAGCGCTACCTGCAACTGACCGCAGCCGGGCACCGCTATCTCGGAGGGCTGTGGTACTGAGCCCACTTGCAACTGCCGCAAAAGCAACGGGCCTGCCTCAGCGCAGGCCCTGTATTTTTCAGCGTTGTGCCACCGCAGCACTACCGTCCGTCACCTGCCAACCGCCACCTAACGCTTTGTAGATCGCCACGATGCCGTGGTAGAGATCCTCCTCGGCGCTGGCCTGGGCATCTTCGGCGGCGAGCTGTTCACGCTGGGCATCGAGCAGCACCAGGTAATCCACGCTGCCTTCGCGATAACGGACCTGCGCAAGGTCGGCGGCCTTGCGGCTCGCCTCGCTCTGGCGAATCAACGCCAGCAAGCGTTGCTGGCGCTTTCCGTAATCACTGAAGGCATCCTCGGACTCTTCCAGCGCTTCCAGCACCTGTTGCTCATAGCTGGCCAGCGCGCCTTCGCTGTCGGCCTTGGCGCCGCGAATCCGTGCGCGCACGCTGCCCAGATCGAATGCCGCCCAGGTGATGGTCGGAGTGAGCGTCCAGGCTTGCGCAGCGCTGGAGCCGATCTGCGAGCCGCGGCCCGAAGTGAAGCCCAGAAAACCGTTCAGGCTCACCCGCGGGAACAGGTCAGCGGTCTGCACGCCCACGTTGGCGGTGGCCGCCGCCAGCCGCCGTTCGGCCGCGCGCACGTCTGGCCGGCGGCGCAACAGCTCGCCCGGGTCGCCGATCGGCAGGGCCTTGGCGATGGCCGGCAGCGCCTTGGGTGACAGGTCAACGGTCAACTGCTCGGGGCGCTGGCCGAGCAAGGTGGCGATGCGGTTACGTGCACGCACCTGTTCGGCCTGCAGCTGCGGAATGCTTGCCTCGACACCGGCCAGGCGCGCGTCGGCGCGCACCACGTCCAGCTCGTTGCCCACGCCATTGTCACGCAGGGCCAAAGTGATCTTGCGGGTGCTCTGCTGGGTATCCAGGTTCTGCGCCGCGATCTTCTCGCGCAGTTGCGCCCCGCGCAGCTGGCCATAGGCGTCGACCAGCTCGGCGATCATGCTCACCTTCAACTCCTGAAGGTCGGCCATGGCGGCGTCTTCCTGCGCATCGGCCGCCTCCAGCTCGCGGCGGATACGGCCGAACAGGTCCAGCTCCCAGGCCATGTCCAGCCCGGCGTCGTAACGCTCGATATTGGTGCGCTGGTCGGTGAAACCGGGGTTCTGCGCGCGGCCCAGGTTGCTGCTGGCGCGGCCGGTGACCACCGGCAGCTCGTCATTGGCACGGTCGTCACGGATCGCTCGCGCAGCCTTGTAGCGGGCGAAGGCCACCCGAAGGTCGCGGTTGCCGTCCAGCGCCTGGCTCACCAGCTGGTTCAACGCTGGGTCATCGAACTGCTGCCACCACTGGCTCTGAAACCGCGAAGCGTCATAGGCCGCCGCCGTGCTCGCAGCGCTCAGGTGTGCAGGCTCAGTGGCCGGGGCGTGGTAGTCCGGGCCCACCGCGCAGGCCGCCAGGGCCAGCGCGAGCAGGGAGGGTGCAAAGGGTTTGATCAGGTTCATGCATGCACCTCGGTGTTCGGTTCAGCGGCCTTGCGCGCTTGCCGGCGCTCGACCGAACGGCGGATCAGGAAGAAGAACACAGGCGTGAGCAACAGGCCGAAGAAGGTCACTCCGAGCATCCCGGAGAACACCGCCACGCCCATGGCATGGCGCATCTCGGCGCCGGCGCCCGACGACAGCACCAGCGGCACCACGCCCATGATGAAGGCGAAGCTGGTCATCAGGATCGGCCGCAGCCGCAGGCGGCAGGCTTCCAGCACCGCATCGGTCACGCTCAGGCCTTCTTCCTGTTTGTCCTTGGCGAACTCCACGATCAGGATCGCGTTCTTGCACGCCAGGCCTACCAGTACGATCAGGCCGATCTGGGTGAAGATGTTGTTATCGCTGCCCGAGAGCATCACCCCGGTGATGGCCGAGAGCAGGGTCATCGGTACGATCAGGATCACCGCCAGCGGCAGGCTCCAGCTTTCGTACTGCGCCGCCAGCACCAGGAAGGCCAGCAACACGCAGAGCGGGAACACGAACAGCGCGGTGTTGCCGGAGAGGATTTGCTGGTAGGTCAGCTCGGTCCACTCGTAGGTCATGCCGTTGGGCAGTTCCTGGGCCAGCAATTTCTGCACGGCAGCCTGGGCTTGCCCGGTGCTGTAGCCGGGGGCCGGGGCACCGTTGATTTCTGCGGTGACGAAGCCGTTGTAATGCATCACCCGGTCAGGCCCGGCGGTATCGGTCACTTTGAGCAGGGTTGCCAGCGGGATCATCTCGCCACGGTTGTTGCGTACCTTGAGCTGGCCGATCTGCTCAGGCTCCAGGCGATAACGCTGCTCAGCCTGCACATTGACCTGGTAGGTGCGGCCAAAGCGGTTGAAGTCGTTGGCGTAGAGCGAGCCCAGGTACACCTGCAAGGTGTCGAAGATGTCGCTGATCGGCACGCCGAGGGTCTTGGCCTTGTCACGGTCGATGTTGGCGTCCACCTGCGGCACGTTCACCGTGTAGCTGGTGAACAGCCCGGCCAGCTCCGGCACGCTGCGGCTTTTGGTGATGATGTTCTGGGTTTCCTTGAACAGCGCGTCGTAGCCCAGGTTGCCGCGGTCTTCGATCTGCAGGCGGAAGCCGCCGATGGTGCCCAGGCCCATGACCGGCGGCGGCGGGAAGATCGCCATGTAGGCGTCCTGGATCGCACCGAACTTGCCGTTCAGGGCACCGGCGATGGCGCCAGCGGAGAGGTTGTCGCCCTTGCGCTCGTCGAACGGCTTGAGGGTCACGAACACGATGCCGTTGTTCGGGCTGTTGGTGAAACCGTTGATCGACAGGCCCGGGAAGGCCACCGCGCTTTCCACACCCGGCTCTTTGAGCGCGATGTCGGACATGCGCTTGATCACGTCCTCGGTGCGGTCAAGGCTGGCGGCGTCGGGCAACTGGGCGAAGGCCACCAGGTATTGCTTGTCCTGGGTTGGCACAAAGCCGGTAGGGGTGTTGGCAAAACCCAGGTAGAGAGCCCGATCAGGCCGCCATACACCAGCACAGCGATGCCACTGCCGCGCAGCACCTTGCGCACCGTCGCCACATAGCCATGGCTGGCACGCTCGAACATGCGGTTGAACGGGCGGAACAGCCAGCCGCCGAACAGCTTCTCGAGCAAGCGCGAGAAACGGTCCTTGGGTGCGTCATGGCCACGCAGCAGCACGGCAGCCAGGGCCGGCGACAAGGTCAGCGAGTTGAATGCCGAGATCACCGTGGAGATCGCGATCGTCAGCGCGAACTGCTTGTAGAACTGCCCGGTGAGCCCGGAAATGAACGCCGCCGGCACGAACACTGCGCACAGCACCAGCGCCGTGGCGATGATCGGCCCGGTCACTTCCTTCATCGCCCGCTGGGTCGCCGCCACCGGCTCCAGGCCCAGCTCGATGTTGCGCTCCACGTTCTCCACCACCACGATGGCGTCGTCCACCACGATGCCGATCGCCAGCACCAGCCCGAACAGGCTCAAGGCGTTGAGGGAGAAGCCGAACAGGTGCATCACCGCAAAGGTGCCGATCAGCGACACCGGCACTGCAGCCAGCGGGATGATCGATGCACGCCAGGTCTGCAGGAACAGCACCACCACCAGCACCACGAGAATCAGCGCTTCGAACAGGGTGTGCACCACCGCCTCGATCGAGCCGCGCACGAAGATGGTCGGGTCATAGACGATGCTGTAGTCCATGCCTTCGGGGAAGGCCTTCTTCAGCTCGGCCATCTTGGCGCGCACTTGGTTGGAAATCTCGATGGCGTTGGAGCCGGGGCGCTGGAAGATCGGCAGGGCGACGGCCGGCTGGTTGTTGAGCAGCGAGCGCAGCGCGTATTGGCTTGAGCCCAGCTCCACCCGGGCGATGTCACGCAGGCGGGTGATCTGGCCGTCTTCGCCGGCGCGGATGATGATGTTTTCGAACTCTTCTTCGTTGACCAGCCGGCCCTGAGTGTTGATCGCCATCTGGAAGCTGGTGGCGTTCGGCGCGGGCGGGGCGCCCAGTTGGCCAGCGGCGACCTGGCGGTTCTGCTCACGAATGGCGTTGACCACGTCGGTCGCGGTCAGGCCACGGGAGGCGACCTTGTTCGGGTCGAGCCACACACGCAGCGAATAGTCGCCCATGCCGAACAGCTGCACGTCGCCCACACCGCTCAACTTGGCCAGCTCGTCCTTGACGTTGAGCACGGCATAGTTGGAGAGGTAGAGCATGTTGTAGCGGTTATCCGGCGAGGTCAGGTGCACCACCATGGTCAGGTCCGGTGAGGCCTTGTCCACGGTGATGCCCAGGCGCGTCACTTCCTCGGGCAGCTTGGGCTCGGTGCGGGTCACACGGTTCTGCACCTGCACCTGAGCGTTGTCCAGGTCAGTGCCCAGAGCGAAAGTGATGGTCAGCGTCAGCTTGCCATCGGCGGTCGCCTGGCTGGACATGTACAGCATGTTCTCGACCCCGGTAATCGCCTGCTCCAGCGGCGAGGCGACGGTTTCGCCGATCACCTTGGGGTTGGCACCGGGGAAGTTGGCGCGCACCACTACGGTGGGCGGCACCACTTCGGGGTATTCACTGATCGGCAGCTGGAACAGCGAGATGGCGCCGCCGATCAGGATCAGCAGCGACAGCACAGCGGCAAAGATCGGCCGCCGGATGAAGAATTGGGAAAAGCTCATGGCTGGCTTCCTTTAACCGCGCGGGGCGGCAGTGGCGAGCTTGGGCGCCGGGGCGCTCTGGCGATTGGCGGCTTCGAGTGCGGCGCGCTGCTGGGCGAGGGCGGCAAGGGTCTGGTTGCTGGCCATCGGTACATCCTCCGGGGCGACGGTGGCGCCAGGGCGCACGCGCTGCAGGCCGTTGACGACGATGCGCTCGTCCTTTTCCAGGCCCTTGCGCACGATGCGCAGGCCTTCGAGCTTGGGCCCCAGTTCCACGGCGCGGTAGGCCAGGGTGTTGTCCTTGCCCATCACCAGCACGAACTTGTTGCCAAGATCCGTGCCCACAGCCTCGTCCTTGATCAGCACCGCCTCGTAGGTGCCGCTGCCGACCAGTTTCAGCCGCGCGTAAAGGCCGGGGGTGTACTCGCCGTTGCGGTTGTCGAACACCGCGCGGCCACGGATGGTGCCGGTCTGTGGGTTGACCTGGTTGTCGACGAAGTCCATCTGGCCCAGGTGCGGGTTGCCGTCCTCGCTCGACAGGCCCAGGTAAACCGGCGTTGTCGCGCCGCGCTGGCCTTGGCGGGCGAGCTGGTTGTACTTGAGGAAGGCGCGCTCGTCGGCGTCGAAGTAGGCGTACACCTTGTCGGTGGAAACGATGCTGGTGAGGTCGCTGGTGTCGGCGCTGACCAGGTTGCCGGCAGTGATCTCGGCACGGCCCACGCGGCCGGTGATCGGCGCGGTGACTTTGGTGAAGCTCAGGTTCAGGCGGGCCAGGTCCAGTTGTGCCTGGGTCGATTGAACCTGCGCGCGGGCGGCCTGGGCCGCAGTGTTTCGTGAGTCGGCGACCTCGGCAGAAATGGCATTGGCCCCGCGCAGGCGCTCGCCGCGCTGGGCTTCGTTCTCGGCATTGGCAGCGTTGGCCTTGGCTTCCTGCACCTGGGCTTGCAGGCGGTCGACCTCAGCCTGGAACGGGCGCGGGTCGATCTGGAACAGCACATCACCCTTGCGCACCAACGCGCCTTCGGTGAAGGCCACGCGGTCGACCTGCCCGGAAACGCGGGGGCGGATGCGCACGGTTTCCGGCGCCTCCAGGCGGCCAGTGAATTCGTCCCACTCGTTGACCGGCTGTTCGATCACCTTGGCCACGCTCACCGGCGTTGCCGCCGGGGCCTGTGCAGCCTGTTCGGGGGCCTTGCCGCAAGCTGCCATGGTGACCAGCGCCAGGGCTGCCAACGGAACGCGCAGGGGTTTGAGTGACTGGTCCATGTGAAACCCGCCTTAATCTTTGGTTAATGAATTGAGGCGGATTCTGCGGCGCGGGCGGGGTATCGACGAATCGAATGGTTCGAAGATGAATATCGACAGAGGTGATGTTATAGCGGCTTAGCTAGTTGCAAAGCTTGCTAACTAATAATTCGGTATAAGCTTCAAGCCCCTGGCTGCAAGCTGCAAGTTGGGGCGTGTAGCTCAGGAGCGCTTTCATATGGGGGCGTTTTGGGGGAGATTAGCCGCACATCAAGAGGAGCAGGGATGTTCATTCGCCAACTTCAATACCTGGTGGCCTTGGCCGAGGAGCAGCACTTCGGCCGTGCGGCCCAGGCTTGCCATGTGTCCCAGCCGGCGCTCTCCGGCGCTATCCGCAGCATCGAAGAAGAACTCGGCATTGTGATCGTGCAGCGTGGCGCGCGGCGTTTTCAGGGTTTTACCGCAGACGGGGAGCGGGTGCTGACCTGGGCGCGGCGGGTGCTCGATGGCTGCAATCAGTTGCGCCAACAGGCGCGCTCGGCCGATCAGGGCCTGGAGGGCACGCTGCGCATGGGGGTGGTTCCGTCGGCCCTGGCGCTGGCGCCGCTGCTCACCCAACGCTGCCTGCAAGCCTGGCCAAGGGTTCGGCACACCCTTTATACGCAAGCATCGGAAGACATCTTGCGCGGCCTTGCCGACTACCAGCTGGACGTGGGCCTGACCTACATGGACGACCCGCGCCTGGCCGATGGCAAGTTCGAGGTGATGCCGCTGTTTCGCGAGCGTTATGTGTTGATGGCCAGCCGTCGAGTGCAGCTTGAGGCCGTGCCGCAAAGCACCTGGGCGGCAGCTGCACATTTGCCGCTGTGCCTGCTGACGCCGAACATGCAATGCCGCGCCGGCATCGACACGCAATGCCAGGCGCTGGGCATCGGCCTGGCGCCACAGGTGGAGACCGATTCGCTCACCGCGTTGGTCGCGCATGTCCGGCATTCGGCGTTCTACAGCATCGTGCCGCACAGCGTGCTGTGCTTGCAGGTGCTGGAAGAGCCGCTGTATGCCCGGGTGCTGCAACCGGTGCTGGAGCGCGACATCGGGCTGGTGGTGCGCAAGGAGCTGGCGCACGGGCCGTTGCTCGAGGCGGCACTGGGCAGTTTCGCCAGCCTCGATGTGCAGGGCTGGGCGGATCGTTACCTTGCCGGCTTGCAGCCCGGTTAGCCAAGCAGCAACCCCGCCCGCACCCGCTTGGGCAGCCGCGCTACCACCAACTGGTGCGAGCGCTCCAGCAGAGCGCGCAATTCCTGTTCGCTCACTTGGGCGGGAGCCTCCAGGCTTATCCATTTGGCTCGCGCCAGGTACGGCGCCGGGCGAAAGCCCGGGCGGTCGCAATAGCCGAGGAACAGGTCGGTATCGACCTTGAACGCCAGGTCGCCGCTCTGCGCCAGCCCGCTGACGGCAAACATCTTGTTGCCGGCCACCGAAAACACCCTCACGCCACCCCATTTGTAGTCTTCCCGGGCACCGGGCAGGCTCAGGCAATAGCTGGCAATTTCGTCTGCGTTCATAGCGGGCGGTCTCCGCATTGGTCGAAGGCATGCTGCAAGTGATCGAGCCAGGCGCGAACGGCCGGAAGCACGCCACGCCGGTGCGGATAAACCGCTTGTAGCCAGGCCGGGGGCAATGCCAGCCCGGCAGCAGGCGCACCAGCTCGCCACGGGCAAGCTCGGCTTCGCACTGCATCATCGGCAGCACGGTAAAGCCCAGCCTGGCCAGGGCGGCGTCGCGGCGCATGTCGAAGTCCTCCACCCCCAGCCGCGCCGGCATGGCCAGCTCGAAACGCTCGCCTTCGTCATTGCGCAGGCGCACGCGGCTCAGGCGGTCAGCGTCCGGGGCACCGAGAAACGGCAGGCCGGCGAGCTCTCGGGGGTGCAGCACCGGGTGCGCGGCAGCGAAGGCCGGCGAGGCGACCACCTCGGTGCGCGCCTCGCGCAAGCGGCGGGTGACCAGGTTGGGCTCCTCGTCGTCGGCTTCGCGTACGCGCAGCGCCACGTCGATGCCTTCGTTGATCAGGTCGACACGGCGGTTGACCAGCAGCAGGTCCAGTTGCACCTGCGGGTAGCGCAGCAGAAAGTCACGCACCAGCGGGAGAGAAACGGGTTGGCCAGCCCCACCGGGCTGCTGACCCGCAACGGCCCACGCGGCTCGCTGGTGACGCTGGCCACCACTTCCTCGGCCTGCTCGGCCTCCAGCAGCATCGCCTGGCAATGGCGCAGGTAGCGCTCGCCCAAGGCGGTGAGCTGCAGTTTGCGGGTGGTGCGCTGCAGCAGCCGCGCATTCAGGCGCTCTTCCAGTTCGGCGATGCGGCGCGACAGGCGGGATTTGGGAATGCCTAGCAAACGGCCCGCAGCGGCAAAGCCGCCGGCTTCCACCACCTTGGCGAAATGGAACAGGTCGCTGAGATTTCTCGGGTCACCGATGGTCACGGGGCGCTTGCCTTGGGGAGCTGGCAAAGGCGCCATTATGGGCCTGGCTTGGGCATGGGGGTAGCGTTTGCAGGCCGGGTTTTGACAGGAACAGGCAAGGTTCTGCCACGTCTGGCCATGGGGTTGCCAGGGCGCCCGGGCTAGGCTGGGCAACCCTTTTCCTTCCAAGGTTACCCAAATGAGCGAAAAAACATTCCTGATCACAGGTGTCAGCAGTGGGCTGGGCCTGGCGCTGGCACGCGCAGCACTGGAAGCCGGCCATCGAGTGATAGGCACGGTGCGCCAGCCCGCCGCGTTGCGTACGTTCGAAGCGCTGAGCCCTGGCCGCGCCCATGGGGTGATGCTGGATGTTGGCCAGGCCGACCTGGTCGCGCCAGTGCTCGATGACGCCATCAACCGGCTGGGGCCGGTCGATGTGCTGGTCAACAACGCCGGCTACGGCCATGAGGGCCTGTTCGAGGAGTCGCCGCTCGAGCACATGCGCCAGCAGTTCGAGGTCAACCTGTTCGGGGCTGCTGCGGTGATGCAGGCGCTGGTGCCGCACTTTCGCCGGCAGCGTGGCGGGCACATCCTCAACATCACCTCCATGGGTGGGACGATCACGATGCCGGGCGTGAGCTACTATTGCGCCAGCAAGTTCGCCCTGGAAGGCTTGACCGCCGCGCTGCGCCAGGAACTGGCGCCGTTCAATGTGCATGTGACGGCCGTGGCGCCCGGCTCGTTTCGCACCGACTGGGCCGGGCGCTCGATGCAGCGCAGCGCACGCTCGATCGCCGACTACGACAGCCTGTTCGACCCCATCCGCGCCGCGCGGCAAGCCAAAAGCGGCAAGCAACTGGGCGACCCGGCCAAAGCGGCGCAGGCCATCTTGCACATCATCGAAGCGCCCGAGCCGCCTGCGCAGATACTGTTGGGCAGCGACGCGCTGGACCTGGTGCGCGAGCACCTTCATCAACGCCTGGCCGAGATCGACCAATGGCAAGCACTGACACGCTCGACCGACGGATGAGCCCGCAACAGCGAATGATCGCCCTGCTCGAACGCCTGGCACCGGAGGAGGGCTATAACCTCAGCCCGCTGCCGGACGTTCGCTTCCTGCGCTCCAACCGCCCGCTGGCGCGCACGCCGGTGCTGTACGAGCCCGGCATCGTGCTGCTGTGCCAGGGCCGTAAGCGCGGCTACCTCGGGGAGCAGGTGTACGTCTACGACGCTCAGCACTATCTGGTGGTCTCGGTGCCGGTGCCTTTCATCATGCACACCGAAGCCAGCGCCGAAGCACCGATGCTGGCGGTGTACATGCGCCTGGACTTTCAACTGGCCGGTGAGCTGGTGATGGCGGTGGACGATGCCCTCGGCCCCAGCCAGGCCGAACCCCGCGGCATGTACGCTTCGCCCTTGTGCGCGCCGCTCGCCGGCTCGCTGCTGCGTTTCTCGAAGCGATGCAGGACCCGGCCGAGGCGCTGATTCTCGGGCCGGCGCTGGTTCGGGAGCTGTATTACCGGGTGCTGACCGGCGAGCAGGGCGGTTCGCTGCGCGCAGCATTGGCCCAACAGGGCCACTTCGCCAGGGTAGGCCGGGCGATCCGCTTGATTCATCACCGCTATGCGGGGCCTTTGAGTGTCGCGGAGCTGGCCGTTGAGGCACGCATGAGCCTGGCCAGTTTCCACCGGCACTTTCGCGGGGTGACCGACAGCACGCCACTGCAATACCTGAAGTCCACGCGCTTGCACCAGGCTCGGCTGCTGATGCTGCGCGCGGAGATGTCCGCCGCGCAGGCGGCATTCGAGGTCGGCTACGAAAGCGCTTCGCAGTTCAGCCGGGAGTTCAAACGCTTTTTCGGCCGCACGCCCGTGGAGGAGGTGCGCTGGATCAAGGCCACCTATGCGCTGCCCGCCCCGGACACGCCGTCGCCCTTTGTGTCCTCGCACTGAACAGCCTTGGGCTCAGTCGGCTATTCACAACGGTATTGCTCACAAGAACAGGACAATCAAACGCATTTTTGCCCACTTATCGTCTATTGGCATCTTCGATAGGATGGCCGCCACTTTTCACGATTCGCTTTTGCAAGGAGATGCCCATGAAACTGTTGCATATCGATTCGAGCATTCTGGGTGACCATTCGGCGTCCCGCAGCCTGACCCACGCGCTGGTCAGCGCCTGGCAAGCCGCCGAGCCTGGCATCACCGTGACCTACCGCGACCTGGCCCACAGCGCCCTGGGGCATTTTTCGGCTGCCAGCCTGCAAGCCGCCGGCACTCCGGCAGAGCAGCGCAGCGCCGAGCAACAGCAGGAAGCCGGCCTGAACAGTGCCGCCCTGGAAGAATTCCTCGCCGCCGACACCCTGGTGATCGGTGCGCCGATGTACAACTTCACCATCCCTACCCAGCTCAAGGCGTGGCTCGACCGCGTTGCCGTGGCCGGCGTGACCTTCCGTTACACCGAAAACGGGCCCGAAGGCCTGTGCGGGAACAAGAAAGTGGTGATCGTCGCCACCGCCGGCGGCCAGCATGCCGGCGAGGCTTCGGGCGCCGCCCATGTCGACTACCTCAAGCTGATGCTGGGTTTTCTGGGCATCACCGACATCCAGGTGATTCGCGCTGAAGGCCTTGCCATGGGCGATGAGCTTCGCGACCAGGCGCTGGCCGACGCCCAGGCGCAGATCAAGCAGCAGGTCGCTGCCGCCTGAGCCTTGCCCTGATGTGCTGACGCCTGCTGTCGAGCGGGCGTTTTTGTTTGTGCTTTTTTTCGTTCGCGGTAGTCATATGTGTTACTGGCCCGGCTTTTGCTGTCTTTTGGCCAGGCGGTTAAGCCTTTAGCAAGCGATTCGGAGCGCTCGGGCATGAACGGCAAACGGATGGCGCACTTTTGTGCATGGAGCCTGGGGCTGATACTGGCCAGCCTCGTTTCGGTGCAAGCCATGGCCGCAGCGTTCGCTGCGCAGCCCCGTGTGGCAGTGGGTTACCACCGCCTGACCTTCACTGATCCGCTCGACGGCCAGCCCATGCAGGCCTACGCGTTCTATCCCACCCGCGAACAAGGCCGGCCCGGCGTCGTCGACGGCTTCGAAGTCGACGCTCGCGAAGACGCCCGCATCTCCATTGGCCGCTACCCGCTACTGATGCTTTCCCACGGCAACAACGGCACGCCACTGGCGTTGCATGACCTGATCACTTCCATCGCTCGCCAGGGTTTCGTTGTGGTCGCGGTGGTGCACCCCGGTGACAACTATTTTGACCAGAGCCGCCTCGGCAAGCTCAGCAACCTGTATGGCAGGCCGCTGCAGATTTCTGCGGCTATCACCTCCGCCCTGAGCGAGCCGATGCTCTCGCCCTTCATCAATGACAAGGAAGTGGGCGTGATCGGCTATTCGGCCGGCGGCGAAACTGCGCTGATCCTCACCGGTGCGCAGCCGGAGCTGCAACGCCTGCGCGACTACTGCAGCAAGTACCCGCAGGACATGGACGCCTGCAAGGCCCACGGGGAGCTGGTGGCCGACCGTGACGACCTCGCGCCGCAAGCCGATTCGCGCGTCCACGCGATGCTGCTGCTGGCGCCCTTGAGCCTGATGTTCGGGAGGCACACGCTGGAAAACGTGAAGGTGCCCACGCTCATCTATGCCGGTGATAGCGACAAGCTGGTGGCCATGGACAAGAACGCAGGCGCTTTGGCGCGCAAGCTGCTCCATCCGGACTTCCGCCCGTTGCCGGGAGCGGGGCACTTCGTGTTCCTGGCGCCCTGCACGGACGAGCAGGCGGCGCGCTCGCCCGCGCTGTGCGCTGACGGTGACGGAGTCGACCGGGTGGCCATTCACCGTGACCTGGTCAGCGAGGCCGGGCACTTCTTCGGCGAGGCCTTGACCCGACCAAACCGCGCCGGCCTGCAAACCGCCGATCAGTAGTCAACGTGCGCTGCGCCCCAGCAGCGCCACCAGTCCCAACCCTGCCAGCGATAGGCCTGCAGCCAGCAGAAAGATCGGCCCGTAACCTGTAATCGACGCCATGGCGCCCATCAATGGGCCGGCGGTCGCCAGTGCCATGTCGAAAAACACCGCAAACGCACCTAGCCCTGCACCACGGCTGGCGCTCGGCACCTGGCGAATGGCAATTACCCCCAATGCCGGATAGACCAGCGACAGCCCAAAGCCGGTGAGGCTGGAGCCGGCCAGGGCCCAGGCCGGCGAGGGTGCAAGCCATAGCAACAGAAAACCCAGGGTCTCCACCGCCATGCAGGCCAGCGCCGAGGCGAAGGCACCGTAGTGGTTGATGGCATTGACGAAAATCAGCCGTGCGGCGACGAAGCTGATGCCGAACGCGGTGAGGCAGAACGCTGCGCCGTCCCAGCCGTTTTCGCGGTAAAAGAGCGTGACGAAAGTAGTGAGCGTGCCGTAGCCGATAGAGGCCAGCGTGAGCGCCAGGCCGTAGGGCGCGACCTTGGCGAACGCGGCCCAGAACGGCATGCGCTCGCCGCGCACCACCGGCATCGAGGGTTGCTTGCGCAGCACCAGCAGGCCCCCGGCGGCCATCAGCATCAGCAGCGGCCCGAGCACGTTGTAGCCCAGCGCGCCGGTCAGCACCACGCCCATGGGCGCGCCGAAGGCTATAGCGCCGTATGAAGCGATGCCGTTCCAGGAAATCACCTTGGCGGTGTTCTCGGCGCCCACCGCGCCGATGCCCCAACTGGCAGTGCCCACGCCGATCATCCCCTGGGAGCAGCCCAGCAGCAGGCGCCCGAGCAGCAGTGGCACCAGGCTGGGCACCGGCATGCTCTGCAACAGGGTCGACAGCAGCGTCAGCGCGCCGCTGGCGATGATCCCGTAAAGGCCCCAGGTGATGATCTTCTTGGTGCCCAGGGTGTCGGCCAGCCGCCCGGCCAGTGGGCGGATGAGCAGGGTGGCCAGGTACTGCGCGCCGATCACCAGGCCGGCCGTCACCGGGCTGAAACCGAGTTGGTCATGCACATAGGCGGGCAGCACCGCGATCGGCAGGCCGATGCAGAGGAAGGCGATGAGGGTGTAGAACGCAATGGAGAGGATGGTGAGGGTGACGTTCTGGGGCTGCGCGGGCATGGCGGGCTCACGGGGGCATTGGCCTCGCGCCGGCGCCAACGGGGTGGGCGGCGTGTGCCGAGGTGGTTGTCGGACAACCATACCACGGCTTGCCGCCCATCGCTCGGCTCAGCGGCCTTTCACCATGCGGTAGGCGAACGCCAGCACCAGCAGCCAGATCGGCAGCATGATCACCGAAATGTAGATGCCCGGCGTAAGCCACATCACCACCAGAATGCCGGCCAGGAACAGCAGGCACAGAGCGTTGGTGAAGGGGTAGCCCCAGCTCGGGTAATGGCAGGCGTGGCCTTCGGCAGCCTTCACGCGCTTGAACTTCCAGTGGGTGATGCTGATGATCCACCAGTTGAGCACCAGCGAAGCCACCACCAGCGCCATCAGCAACTCCAATGCCTCGTTGGGCAGCACGTAGTTGATCACCACGCACAGGCCGGTGGCCACAGAGGAGACGCCCAGCGCCGCCATCGGCACACCACGGCGGTTCACCTGTTGCAGCACTTTCGGCGCATTCCCCTGGCGCGCCAGGCCGAACAGCATGCGGCTGTTGCTGTACACGCAGCTGTTGTAGACCGACAGCGCAGCGGTGAGCACCACGGCGTTGAGCAGCGTGGCCACCACCTGGCTGTCGAGGTTGCGGAAGATCAGCACGAACGGGCTGCCGCCGGTGACCACCTTCTGCCACGGGTACAGCGCCAGCAGCACGGTCAGGGCGCCCACGTAGAAGATCAGGATGCGCCAGATCACCTGGTTGGTGGCCTTGGGGATGCTGCGCTTGGGATCATCGGCTTCGGCGGCGGTGATGCCCACCAGCTCCAGCCCGCCGAAGGAGAACATGATCACTGCCATGGCCATCGCCAGGCCGCCTACACCGTGCGGAAAGAAGCCGCCGTTGTTCCACAGGTTGGCGACCGTCGCCTCAGGGCCGCCCTGGCCGCTGGCCAGCAGCCAGGCGCCGAAGCCGATCATCGCGACGATGGCAGTGACCTTGATCAGCGAGAACCAGAACTCCATCTCGCCATACAGGCGCACGTTGGCGACGTTGATCAGGTTGATGAGCACGAAGAACACAGCCGCCGACACCCACGTCGGCACGCCGGGCCACCAGTACTGCACGTACACGCCCACGGCGGTGAGCTCGGCCATGCCGACCAGCACGTACAGCACCCAGTAGTTCCAGCCCGACATGAACCCGGCGAACGGGCCCAGGTAACGATAGGCGAAGTGGCTGAAGGTGCCGGAGACCGGCTCTTCGACCACCATCTCGCCCAGCTGGCGCATGATGAAGAAAGCGATCAGGCCGGCGATGGCGTAGCCCAGGATCACCGACGGGCCGGCCATGCCGATGGTCTGGGCGATGCCCAGGAACAGCCCGGTGCCGATCGCCCCGCCGAGGGCGATGAGTTGGATGTGGCGGTTCTTCAGGCCCCGATGCAGTTGCTCGGAGGAGGGGGTGTCACTCATGCAGCGCGATTCCTGAGGGGCAGGGCGCGAGGGCCATGCCGGGTGGGTGGGAAGGGCGCGTATGGTACAGGGGAATGGGGCGGCGCGGGGCAGCCCAGCGTAGTGATCCGTGAGATTTGGCGGAAAAGCCGCGCTCATATCGTTAAAACGCCTAAATCTTTTTTGCATTTTGGGGGGGTGTAAAGACTCTTCTCAGCTCCGTTATCAATACTCAATGTTTTTCTGGTGGAAGTGAATAGCTAAATCAATACTCTGACTACAGTGATATGTACATGTTTGTTGTTTTCTCAAAAAAAGCGTCTTTGTCGTAGTCATAGCTTTTTTGAAGATAATTTTTGTAGTTATCTGTGATTTGAGGGACGTATGGCGGCCTTGTCAATGATGTATGGCCATTGTTCAACCTGTAAGCGAAACGGCGCTCAACATTTCTTGGATGCTTCTTCAAATTAAGAACATTCATGCGTTCATTCAGTAATTCGATAGTTTTGTTGTCTTTCTTGAATAGCGGTTTTGACACGCCGGGAAGGTTTAATCTTTCGAACTTTCTGATCGGTGCGATGGGCGCCTTTCGACCTAATAAACGGCCCAATACCGCGCTGAGTCTGCCCCACTTCAGCCCGGAAAGATCCTCCCTATTTACAGGCTCGCCCGAACAATAGGCATAGCTGTTAAGCCCACCCCGTCAAACGGTGCCGTCGGATCAGGCCGATCAAATCGCATTAGGCTCGCGTTATAACCCCGCGTCCCATGCCCTAGCAGTATCAGATTGGGCTTCGGCTCGGAGAGCGTCCCATGAAATCCACAGCACGAAGGATGCTCAGCGTCGCGCCAGCCATAGGGTATATAGCTGCTGGTCAATGCACTTGAATACAGCACGCTCTTCCCGCTGTCACAGCCCAGCAGACGTACCAAGGGGCGGCTTTGATTCATGATGGGCACCTCTGAAGTCCAGTGCTGACGATATTCGCGTTTTCTCGCCTTGGATACTGTTAACCTTTTCAGGTCTGACCCCCACAGCATATGTACCTGAATAGGACACCTTCCATGTTCTACACCCCCCTCGGCCGCAGCGGCCTCAGCGTTTCCCCTCTGTGCCTGGGCACCATGATGTTCGGCGAGCAAACCTCTGAAGCCGACGCACGCCGCATCATCGACAGCGCTTTCGCCCAAGGCATCAACTTCATCGACACCGCCAACGTCTACAACGGCGGTGAGTCCGAGCGCGTCACCGGCCGTGCTATCGCCGGTAACCGCCACGACTGGGTGCTGGCGACCAAGTTCGGCAGCCCCACCGGCCAGCAGGCGGGCCTGCCGCACAAGGTCGGCGGCAGCCGCAAGCACCTGATGCATGCGGCCGAGCAGAGCCTGGAGCGTCTGGGCACCGACTACATCGACCTCTATTACCTGCACCGTGAAGACCATCAGACGCCCATCGAGGAAACGGTGTCGGCGCTGGGCGACCTGATCCGCCAGGGCAAGGTGCGCTATTGGGCGCTGTCCAACCATCGCGGCTGGAAGATCGCCGAATTCGTCAACACTGCGCGCCGGCTGGGCGTGGATGCGCCGGTAGCGATGCAGCCGCTGTACAACATCGTCAACCGCCAGGCCGAACAGGAAGTGTTCACCGCCTGCCAGCATTATGGCCTGGGCATCGTGCCCTACAGCCCGCTGGCGCGCGGCGTGCTCACCGGCAAATATCTGCCCGGTGAGCCGCCCGCAGAGGGCACCCGCGCCGGGCGCCATGACAAGCGCATCCAGGAAACCGAATGGCGCGCCGAGTCCCTGGCCATTGCCCAGCAGGTCGCGGCTCATGCGAAACAGCGCGGCGTCAGCCCGACGGCCTTCGCCATCGCCTGGGTGCTGAACAACCGCCTGGTGCCGTCCGCTATCGTCGGCCCGCGCACGCTGGAGCATTGGGAGGGTTACCTGCCGGCGCTGGAGTACCGGCTGGATGCCGAGGACGAAGCGTTCATCGACCGGCTGGTGGTGCCCGGGCATGCGTCGACGCCGGGGTTCAATGATGTGGCGCATTTCGTAAGTGGGCGGCCTCTGCGTTGAGCGGCCGCTGGCGGGGGTCAGTCGTCCCGCGTCAGCACCTCCAGCAACTCGATCTCGAAGGTCAGGTCCGCCCCCGGCGGCACCCGGCTGCCCATGCCGCGCTCGGCGTAGGCCAGCGCAGTCGGCACCTTCAGGCGACGCTTGCCGCCCACGCGCATGCCCATCAGACCTTGGTCCCACCCTTTGATCACCCGGCCGGTGCCGATCACGCACTGGAAGGGTTTGCCGCGCTCGAAGGAGGAATCGAACAGCGTGCCGTCGGCCAGCCAGCCTTGATAGTGGGCGGTGATCAACGCGCCTTTGACGGCGGCTTTGCCGTCGCCGGGGAGCAGGTCTTCGATGAGGAGTTCGGCGGTCATGAGTAGGTCCTTGAGTGAGGCGCGCATGGTAGCGCTGGGGGTAACGGCTGTGCAGCTGCTTTTGTTAGGCTCTGGCTCGCAGTGGCAAAGGTTGTCGCGTCGCTCGGCGAAGCCGATTTCCTACCCTTCACGCGGCCCATTCAGGCAATTCAAGGATCAGCTATGAAAATCGTCATCGCCCCCGACTCGTTCAAGGACAGCCTCAGTGCTGCCGATGTGGCACAGGCTATTACCGAGGGACTGGCCCAGGTGTTGCCCGAAGCGGAACTGGCCTGCGTGCCGATGGCCGACGGGGGCGAGGGCACGCTGGAAGCGGTGGTGGCAGCTGCGCAAGGGGAAGTGCGCAGGCTGACGGTACAGGGGCCGCTGGGCCAGCCGGCCGATGCGGCGTGGGGCTGGTTGTCCGGCAGCCGCACGGCGGTGATCGAGATGGCCGAGGCCAGCGGCTTGCAACTGCTGGCGCTGGATGAGCGCGATGCGTGCAGCACCTCAAGCTACGGCACTGGCCAGTTGATCGGAGCGGCGCTGGAGGCGGGCGCGCAACGGGTGGTGCTGGCGATCGGTGGCAGCGCCACCAACGATGGCGGCGCGGGCATGCTGCAGGCACTGGGGCTCAGGCTGCTGGACGCCCAAGGCGAAATGCTGCCGCCAGGCGGTGCCGCACTGGCCAATCTCGCCAGCATCGATGCCAGTGCTCTGGATCCGCGCTTGGCCGAGGTTGCGTTCGAGGTGGCGGCCGACGTCGACAACCCTTTGTGTGGTGAGCACGGCGCTTCGTACGTGTTCGGCCCGCAGAAGGGCGCCAGCCCCGAGCAGGTCGAGCTACTGGACAGCGCGTTGGCACATTTTGCCGATCAAGTGGCCGAGCTGCTGGGCAGGGACTTGCGCGATGAGCCGGGCAGCGGCGCGGCCGGCGGCATGGGGTTTGCCGCGCGTGCATTTTTGAGCGCGGGCTTTCGCCCCGGTGTCGAGGTGGTCGCTGAGCTGGCCGGGCTGGCTGAGGCGGTGCAGGGCGCAGCGCTGGTGATCACCGGGGAGGGCGTTTCGATGCGCAGACACTGCGCGGCAAGACGCCCCTGGGCGTTGCGCGCGTCGCCCGAGCAGCCGGGGTGCCTGTGGTGGTGCTGGCGGGCACGCTGGGGGAGGGTTATCAGGCGCTGTACGGCCACGGAATCGACGCGGCCTTTTCGCTGGCGGAGGGGCCGATGAGCCTGGAGCGAGCGTGTCGCGATGCTCCGCGACTGTTGCGCGAGCGGGCGGTGGATATTGCGCGCTTGTGGCGGCTGGCGTGAGCTGATGAGGTTGCCGTCGCGCGGCGAGCCGCCCTCCCACGGTTTCGGCAGCGACGCTTGCCCCGTTACCGTCGCCCGGCAAGCCGGCCTCCCACTCGTTGATCGGAGCCCGTGGGAGGCCGGCTTGCCGGGCGACGTGCATGGGCGACGAGTTTGATCATTACCGTCAGGGCTCAGGGTGTGGCTGCGCCATTACGCGCATGCCGATACTCGCTCACCGCGTCATACACCGCCTTGCGCAACCGGTTGATGCCGCCCACCGGCCGGTGCGCCTCGATGCCGTGCCAGGGGCTGAAGGCCATGTTGTCACAGGCCAGGTTCTGCTCGGGGCTGTCGAAGTCCTGCGCCGGCACGGTGATGTGCGCCACGGTCACGAAGGGTGAATCGCTCTGCTTCCACTCCACGCTTGTGTCTTCCAGCGGCATGTAACGGCTGGCGTCCTGCAATTGCACCTGCAACGCAAAGCACACCGGCACGCGGTCGGCCGAAAGCTGCTGGTACAGCGCCCCCGCAGGAAGTTGGGCAGGTCGCGGTTGGGTTTGGGCAGGGTGTACGCCGGGCAGGTGCCTGCCTCGGGGGTGACGCGGAACTTGGCGTTGCCACTGCCGAACTTGTACGGCGAGACCGAGTAGTAGGTGCCTTGAGCCGGGCTGTCGGGCGCGTCGCTCAGGGTCGAAAAGGCGATCAGCAGGTGGCGCAGCTGCCATTGCCGTGGGTCCCAGCCTGGGAAAAACGCCAGCACCTTCTTGCCGTCGGCTTGGGCGGCGATGTTCTGCTGATACTCGGCCACGTCGCTGACGAAGAAGTTGGGGTGGTTGAACATCACGAAATCCTGTTCCTGGCGCGCCTGCTGGCTGGCCAGCAGTTGCGTGCCGGGCACCTGCAGCAGCTTGAGGGCCATGCCGCGCGCGTCCTGCAGGCTGTCGAACTGCGGGTAGGCGTTGCCGTTGGACAGGCGCATCCAGCCATCCCAGGTTTTGCCCGGCTCGCTGAACACGCCCTGGCGCAGCGCCGCCGGCAGGTCGGCGGCCACCTGAACCTTGGCCTGCACGCAGCCGTGGGCCTTGGCGTGGGCGTCGCGCAGGTAGCGAGTGTTCTCCCGGTGCTGGTCGACGATGCGGATCGCCGTCTGGATGATGCTCTGGGTCATGGCCGCCTCGCCAGGCGGCACCTGCTCCTGCGCACTGACCGGGCCGGAAAACTTCCACGCGTACCAGGCGAAACTTGCCGCCCAGCCCACCAGGCCCAGCACGATCAGCCCAAGCAGCAGGTAACCCAGCCAACGCCCCAGGCGCAACCACAAACGCGCGGCCGCACCCAGCGGGCGGCCAGCGAACATCAGGCGTTGATTCATGGCAGGGTGTTCTCCAGGGGGCTGCCCATCACTTTGAGGTATTCCACCAGCGCCCAGCGCTGAGCGGGCTGCAACAGCGGGCCGATTACGCCGCGGCCGCGCGGGCCGTCGCGGAATTCATGGCCGCTGTTGTGGTTGCCGGTCTGGCGGGTGTCGTAGAGGAAGCCGCCGGGAAAGGCGCCGGCCTGGTAGCCCACGTGGCGCGGGTCGAATTCGAAATTGCCACGGTAGAAGGTGACCGCGCGCTCGTCCTGAGGCGAGAGCAACTGATAGAGATTGGGCACCGAGCCGTTGTGCAGGAACGGCGCCGTGGCCCACACCCCAGCCAGTGGCCGGGCCTTGTCGGCACGCATTTCACGCACGCCGATGGGCAGGTCGAAGCCGTTGAGCACTGCTTGCTGCTCGGGTGGGATGCCAGCATCACGGTAGGCGCGCTGCTCCACGTAAGCGGTGACCCAGGCCAGGCCCTTGGCCACCGAGACCTGCCGCAGATCGATCGGCGGCTGCGGCCCCACGAACTGCACATTGAGCTTGGCCAGCTCCTCGAGCTTCCAGCCCAGGGCGGAGAGGTCGTAGCGGCGGTCGGCGATGTTGTCGGCTGCGGTGGGGTCGGTGCCGATTACCGAGGTCGGGATCATCAGCAGGTCGGCGACCGGGCGCCCGCCTTTTTCACTGATGGCGGTCACGTGGCAACCGGCGCAATGCTGGGTGAACAGCGCACGGCCCTCGGCGGCGAGGGGTTTGTCGACGGCGCCGAGTACGTCTTCCGGCCACGCCGGTGGCGCCAGGCGTTGCAAAGTGGTCTCGATGATGTGCAGGTCGTTCACCCGCACGCTGGAGGGGTAGCGTGCATCGCCTGTCAGCGGCTGCTGATGCTCATCGAAAAAGCTCAAGGTGGCGCCGACGCCCAGCGCCTCGCCGATGTTGCGTGCCATCGGCTGCTGCGCCGAGCCGTTCCACTGCACCCAGTCGAAGGTCCAGATGCGCCACATCTGCGGATAGTCCACCGGTGCATTGCCGACGCGGTAGTTGGCAGGATCGATGGCATCGCCGAAGGCGGCATTGGCGATGCGCGCGAAGGCGTCGGCGCGGCCGGGGCCTTCCTGGGTGGGATAGAGGCCGCGATGGGTATCGTTCCATGCCGCGTGGGCAAAGCGGTCCAGCGAGGCTTTCATGTCGCGGCGAAGGGCTGCACGCTCGGCCTCACCGCTGCCCTGCGGCAATACCTCAGCCGCGAAGGCATTGAATTTCCACGGCAGGTAATAAGTCGCGGCCAGGCTCGCCACCAGCGCCTGGCCGAAACTGCCGCCGCGCAGGGTCGGCACGGTGGAGGGCAGCACGTGCTGGGCCGGGCCGCCGTCGATACGCACGGCGGTGCCGTTGTAGCGCAGCTCGCCGGTGTGGCAGGCCGAACAGGTGATGTCGAGGTAATTGACCTGGTCCGCCTCGGTATGGCGGGTGAAGCCGACCGGCAGGTGGTCCGGGTTGGCGGGGCTGGCGGCAGGGTCGAGCAGAAAGCCGAAGCGGCCCATGTTCTCGGGCGCTGCAAAACGCGCATCGGAGAATGGCTGGCGCAGGTGCACGAACCATTCGTAGCGCAAGCCCTTGACCTGGGCGCCTTGCGGGGTGAAATACCAGGTTTGCCGGTCGGCCTGGCTCCATTGGTCGAGGTAGCGCACGTCCTTGGCCGGCTGCCAGGCCGGCAGGTTGGGGTGAGCGATGTACCACAGCACCACGCCCAGGGCGAGCAGGGCTAGCAATAGCAGGCACAGCAAAGCGCGACGCAACAGGCGCATGGGCGGCAATCCTTGGCAATAAGGCGGCTGTTATGCCTCAACCGCGCCGTAGTGGCAAGTGGCTTTACCCTTACACCTTATGCGGATGTTGCGCGTGGCTGCCAGAGCACCCACGCGCAAGCCCCTGAGCGACCCTTAGCTGGTGAAATCCGAAGCGCTCAGCGCCTTGACCCCCGTCACCTGAATCTCGAATTCCGCCGTGCCGTCGGCGTTGGTGCTGCCGTAGAGCACGCCGTTTTCGAAGCGCAGCTGGTGCGTGGCGTCCGCCCCGAAAGCCTGGCTGCCGATGAAGGTGAAGTTGCCCAGGGCGGTCAGGTCGATCTGGTCGTGCTCCGCGCTCTTGAAGCCCACGATCTGGTCACGTGCGCTGCCGGTGCCCATGTCGGCGAGGCTGGTGAACGCATAGGTGTCGGCGCCACTGCCGCCGGTCAGTGTGTCGGTACCGGCGCCACCCACCAGGCGGTCATCGCCGGCCCCGCCGATCAGCACATCGTTGCCGGCGCCGCCTTCGAGCACGTTGTTGCCACTGCTGCCGGTCAGGGTGTCGCCGTACTGGCTGCCGATCAGGTTCTCCATGTTCTTGATGATGTCGGTGCCCGAGCCGCCGGTGGCCTGGGCCTTGGTGGTGGCAAGGCTCAGCGTCACGCCGGCGTGGGCCAGCGCGTAGCTGAGCGTGTCGTTGCCGGTGCGGCCGTCGATCACGTTGTCACCACTGCCGGCCACGATCAGGTTATCCAGCGTGTTGCCGGTGCCGTCGGCGGCGGTGTCGCTGTCGATCACCAGGATTTCGGTGTTGGCCGTGAGGGTGTAGGCGGCCAGGCGGCTGTAGACGGTGTCGATGCCACCGGTGGCCGAGTCGGCGTTGGTTTCGATCACCGCGTCGTCGATGTCGTCGACGTAGTAGATGTCCGAACCGTTGCCGCCGGTCATGCTGTCAGCGCCCGCGCCGCCGTCGATCACGTTGTCGTTGGCGTTACCGATGATGTAGTTGCGCAGGGCGTTACCGGTACCGTTGATGGCCGACACCCCGGTGAGCTCCAGGTGCTCGAGGTTGTCGCCCAGCACCCAGCTCACGCTGCTCTTGACCGTATCGATCTGCTTGTCGTCCGGGTTGGTTTCGAGCACCGTGTCGCCTGCGTTGTCGACGATGTAGGTGTCGTTGCCGTCCATGCCTTCCATGTGGTCGGCGCCCAGGTCGCCATCGAGGGTGTCGTTCTGAGCGGTGCCTACGAGGCTGTCGTCCTCGTCGGTGCCGTGGATGTAATGGCCCTGGTGGCTGGCGGCCTCATCGAAGATCGCCTGCACGCTGTTGTTGTCGTCCGGGTTGCCCTTGAAGCCCATGTGGCTGGCGATGTAGTCGGCCAGGCGCTGGCCAACGATCTCGTCGGATTCCTCATGCAGGTGCCAGACGTCGTCGGGGTAGGTGGTCGGGTCCACTTCATAGCGCAGCGGCAGGTCGCTGTAGTCCACCGCCAGGTGCACGTCGCTGCGCTCGTTGGCCATCTGCTGTTGCGCCGCCCGTACCGCGGCCACCCCGGCGTCGATGCTCTGGATCTTGTCTTCGGTGTAACCCCGCGCAGCGGCAGCGTCGGCCTGGTAGCGGCCAGTTTCCATCAGGTAGATGTCGAAGTTGCCCAGTTGCTGGTGCAAGTAGTCGAACACCTTGAGCGTGTCGGCCTTGTATTGCGCGGCGGCAGCGACCGGGTCGTCGGCCCGGGCGATTTCCTGTGCGCCTTGCTCACCCTGGCCCCAGACGATGCCCATGGTCACCTGGTCGACGGCAGTGAGGCTCGCCAGTTGCTCCTTGAGCAGGCCGACGGCACGCAGCAGCAACGGGCCGGGCTGGTTGGTGTCGGCGTACCACCAGGTCAGCGACTGGTCTTCCGCCGATGCCGTGGAGTAGCCGGAGACAGTGCTGCCGCCGATGGCGATGTCGATATCGTTGCCGTCGGCATCCTTGAACTGGCTGCGCACGTCGTAGCCGGTGTAGCGGGCCAGGTCCTTGACCATCTCGGTGATGCCCGACTGGTCATCATCTTCGGTCATGCGCATCAGCCGCGCGTTGGACTGACCAAGGGTCGGCAAGTAGAGGATCGGCTGCGCGTCACGCTCGGCGAACACGAAGTCGCTGGCGTCGAGCTGGCCGAGCAGGTTACCGGCCAGGGCCACTTCGAAGCGCTGGCCGCTGGGGTCGGCACTGGCGGACTTGATGTAGGTCTTGGTGCCGTCATCGTTCAGCGTCAGGTACAGCGTGTGATTCTGGCCGTCGCCCAGCCCGGTGAAGCCCAGCGCGCTGACGTCGATCTTGTCCTGGCCGTGGGTGAAGTCCTGAATCGTGTCGGTGGCGGTGATACCGCCTGGGCTGTAGTCACGGTAGCTGTCACCCAGCGCGCTGAACTTGAAGGTGTCGGCGCCCGTGCCGCCATAGAGGCTGTCGCGCCCGGCGCCGCCGTCGAGGGTGTCATCGCCCGCACGGCCCTTGAGGGTGTCGTTATCGCCCAGCCCCAGCAGCAGCTCGCCAGCGTTGGTGCCTTCGAGCGTGTCCTGGCCGGCACTGCCGACGATCGCACCGGCCGGGGTGTCGGCCACCGAAACCTGAAACACGTCACTGACCGATGCACCCGTGGCGTCGGTGGCATTGACCAGCAGGCTGTAGTTGCCGGCAGCATCGCTGCCCGGGGTGCCGCTGAAGGTGCGAGTGGCTGCGTCGAATGCCAGCCAGGTGGGGAGGCCGCTGCCGTCGGCGAGGGTGGCGCTGTAGAGGAGGCTGTCGCCGTCCGGGTCGCTGAACGCGCCTTCCGGGATCTGATAGGTGAAGGCCACTTGCTCGCGGGTGGCTGCGTCGCTGAGCGGCTGGTCGAGCACCGGCGCGTGGTTGGCCGGCACGATGGGCACGAACAGCACGTTATCGGCATTCAGGCTGCCGGTCAGGTTGCCTTGCAGGGCGATCTCGAAGCGGTTGCCGTTGGCGTCGGCCTGGCGGTCCTTGAGGTAGGTGCGATCGAGGCTGGCGTTGTAAACCACCTGCAGGGTGCCGTCCAGGCCGCTGCCGAAGCCGCTGTAACCCAGGGCGGAGAGGTCAAGGCGGTCTTCGCTGGGGTTGAAGTCGGTGATCAGGTCGGCAAGCGAGGTGGTGGCGGTGCGGTAACTGTCGGTGACGGCTTCGTAGGTAAAGGTATCGCTGCCGGCGCCGCCGGTGAGGCGGTCGGCGCCGCCCGCACCGATCAGGGTTTCGTTGGCGCCGGTGCCAGTGAGCTTGTCATTGGCCTGTGTACCGCGCAGTACCAGCGCATCGCTGGCCGGCGTTTGCGTGACAGGTGCATAGGAGGCGAACTGCTCGCCCAGGCTCAGGCCCGAGTCGTCGCTGAGCAGCGTTTTCACGAGGGGTTTCACGGTGTTACCTCCATGTTTAGGCGGGTTGCGCCAGGTTCACGATGCCTGTATGACACGGCGTCTCGGAGGTAATGCGACCGCTTGTCAAATTTCAGTCTATTTTTTGACGAGCGGTCGTAAGTGAGCAATTTGTGCTGATTATTTGACGCTTGCGTTAGATCGCCTCGCTCGTCGGCTGTTGAGAATCTTTCTCTGAACCTCGGTTTTGTCGACGCAGTCACACTTTTCGTACACACACAAAAACCGGTGTTTCAAAGGAGATGGACGATGGGCAGCTACCGTATACGGCCCTGGGGTGAAGGATGGGCGTTGTTCGAAGAGAACCGGCCCGAGCCGATGGCGGAAGCCGTTGCGTTGCATGAAGTGATGGGCGTGGCGGAGCAGGTGATCGGTGACCGGCGCATGTCGGTGCAGATCCGCTACCGCCACGGGGCACCGGATGAATTCTGCCTGCAGGCGAAGGAGCGCGAGGGGGCTTCAGCTCACTAATTGCAGGTTCCATCGCCCGCGCCTGACCAGGCGCACGCTGGCCCAGGGCGCGATGTCGAGGCGATTGAACAGTTTTACCTCGGCGCCAAGGGCATGCAGCACCGCCGCTCGCACCATCGCAGGGTGGCTCACCGCAGTAAACGCCCCCGGCCCTAGGGCATCCATCCAGGCGCCGATGCGTGCGACCGACTCGCTCACCGATTCACCGCCATGGCCGTTGAACTCAGGGTCTGCCAGCCATTGCGCCAGCGCCTGGGGTTCGGTTTCAGCAAGCTCACTCAGCGCTATGCCGTGCCAGCGCCCGCAATCGACATCCCGCAATGCTTCGCACACCTGTGGTTCACCTAGCAATACGGCGCTTTCGCGTGCCCTGCGTTCCGGGCGCACAGCAGTCGGCCGTGGCAGGCGGGCAGTGTTTCGGGAACCTCAATCACGGGCTCGTCGCTGGCGAAGCGGCCGCGCTTTTGCGCAAGTGTCAGGCCATGGCTGATCAACGTAAGGCGTGTGGTGGTCAAACATCTGCTCCTTTTGCCGGTCTGAAGCGGGCATCGCGCGTGCTATGCCGCGCAGTCTACTCCAGCCCGAGGCCGCCTTATGAAGCCGTTGCTTGCCCTGTTGATCGCGCTGCTGTCAAGCGCCACCGCTCAGGCCCAACCTGTGTTGCAAACCGACCTGCCGCTCAAGTACCAGGTGCAGACCAGCGCTGAGCCCGCGCACCAGCCGTTGGTGATCTTCCTGCACGGCTACGGCAGCAACGAAGAAGACCTGTTTACCCTGCGCCAAGGCTTGCCGGCCGATTACACCTACCTGTCAGCGCGCGCGCCCCTGGAAATGAGCGATGGCGGCTACAAGTGGTTTACCTCGGTACAAGGGGCGCCCGAATACGACGCCGCCCCCGAAGAACTGGCCAGTAGCGAGAAGCGCCTGGTGGCCTTCATCGGCCAGGCCCAGCGCAAATACGGTGCCGATGCCGCGCATACCTATCTGGTCGGTTTCAGCCAGGGCGCGATCATCAGCTATCAGGTACTGCTCAAAGACCCCAGCCTTGCGGCAGGTTTTGCGGCACTGAGCGGCAAGGTGCTGCCCGCCCTGCGCGATGGCTTGCCCAGCGCTGCCGGGCAAAAAGACCTCAAGGTATTCATCGGCCACGGTACGGCCGACTCGGTCTTGCCCTACGCCAGCGCACCTCAAGCCCAGGCCCTGTTGAAGGGCCTGGGCATCGAGGCGCAATTTCATGCCTATCCCGGCATGGACCACACGGTCAGCGAGCGTGAGCTCAACGACCTGTCGAACTGGCTGAAGGCTTCGCTGCAGAGATGACACGGGGGCGCTTGGCGCGGCGTGCGGAAGGGGAGGAGGGCGTACGTTCGGGAGGTTCGTCGCTGTCGCCAGCGACGCTCGCAGGGTCGCTGGTGCTGGGGCGCATGGCCAAAGCACTGGCGACGATCTGAAGAGGGTTGAGAATCTTGGACATGGTTCAGCCGTTGTTATGCATGTACAGGTGTGACCCCGCCAGGCGAGACAGTTCAATCCCGCCTGACAGATGGCCTTTTCACACCGACGGCTCGTAACCCAGGTTCGGCGACAGCCAACGCTCGCTGATACGCACCTCCTGCCCCTTGCGCGCCGAGTAGGCGTCGATCTGGTCCTTGTCTACCTTGCCGACCGCAAAGTACTGCGCCTGCGGATGGGCGAAGTACCAGCCGCTCACCGCAGCGGTGGGGAACATGGCGAAGTGTTCGGTCAGGCTCACCCCGCTCTGGTTGTTCTCGTCGAGCAGGGCGAACAGCGTGGCCTTCTCGGTGTGATCGGGGCAGGCCGGGTAGCCAGGCGCTGGGCGGATGCCGCGGTATTGCTCGCGGATCAGCCCTTCGTTGTCCAGGTGCTCGTCGCAGGCATAGCCCCAGTGCTGCTTGCGTACCTGCTCGTGCAGCCACTCGGCGCAGGCCTCGGCCAGGCGGTCGGCCAAGGCCTTGACCATGATCGAGTTGTAGTCGTCACCACTGTCCTGATAACCCTTGGCCAACTCCTCGGCACCGATGCCGGCGGTAGTGATGAAGCCGCCGATATAGTCGGTGAGCCCGCTGCCATGTGGCGCGACGAAGTCGGCCAGGCTCAGGTCGGGCTTGCCGTCGGGCTTGATGGTCTGCTGGCGCAGGTGGTGCAGGCGTGCCAGCGGCTCGCCCTGGGCGTCGAACAGCTGAATGTCGTCGTCATCGACCTGGTTGGCCGGCCAGAAGCCGAACACCGCGCGAGCCTTGATAAGCTTTTCGTCGATCAGCTTGCGCAGCATCGCCTGGGCATCGGCGAACAGCGCGGTGGCGGCTTCGCCCACCACTTCGTCCTGCAGAATGCGCGGGTACTTGCCGGCCAGGTCCCAGGAAATGAAGAACGGCGTCCAGTCGATGTATTCGGCCAGGGTCGCCAGGTCGATGTCTTCGAGCAGCCTGGCGCCGGTGAAGCTCGGCACGGCCGGTTGGTAGGTCGCCCAGTCGAACACCGGTTTGGCCTTGACCGCGTCGGCATAACTCAGGCGCTCGGCGCGGTTGCTGCGCGCAGCGGTGCGCTCGCGCACTTCGGCATAGTCCACGCGGGTGCGCTCGACGAAGCCGGCCTTCAGTTCCTTGGAGAGCAACTGAGTGGCCACCCCGACTGCGCGCGAGGCGTCGGTGACGTACACCACCGCATCGTTCTTGTAGCCCGGCTCGATCTTCACCGCCGTGTGCGCCTTGGAGGTGGTCGCACCGCCGATCATCAGCGGCAGGTGGAAATCCTGGCGCTGCATCTCGCGGGCCACGTGCACCATTTCGTCGAGCGAAGGGGTGATCAGCCCGGAGAGGCCGATGATGTCGCATTTCTCTTCGCGGGCGACCTGCAGGATCTTCTCTGCCGGCACCATCACGCCCAGGTCGACGATGTCGTAGCCGTTGCAGCCCAGCACCACGCCGACGATGTTCTTGCCGATGTCATGCACGTCGCCCTTGACGGTGGCCATGAGGATCTTGCCCTTGGCCTCGGGCTTGTCGCCTTTTTCTTCTTCGATGAACGGGATCAGGTGCGCCACGGCCTGTTTCATCACCCGCGCCGACTTCACCACCTGCGGCAGGAACATCTTGCCCGAGCCGAACAGGTCGCCGACCACGTTCATGCCGTTCATCAACGGGCCTTCGATCACCTCGATCGGCCGGGCGCACTGCTGGCGGCAGGCTTCGGTGTCTTCGACGATCCAGGTGGTGATGCCCTTGACCAGCGCGTGCTCCAGGCGTTTTTCCACCGGGTAGCTGCGCCACTCTTCGGTTTCGGCCTCCTTGACCGCACCGCCGCCCTTGAACTGCTCGGCGATCGCCAGCAACGCTTCGGTGGCATCGCCGTTGCGGTTGAGCACCACGTCTTCGACCTTCTCGCGCAGGGCGGCCGGGATCTGGTCGTAGATCTCCAGCTGGCCGGCGTTGACGATGCCCATGGTGAGGCCGTTCTTGATCGCGTAATACAGGAAGACCGAGTGGATCGCCTCGCGCACCGGGTTGTTGCCACGGAAGGAGAACGACACGTTCGACACCCCGCCCGAGCTCAGCGCATAGGGCAGGTTGTCGCGGATGTAGGCGCAGGCGTTGATGAAGTCGACCGCGTAGTTGTTGTGTTCGTCGATGCCGGTGGCCACGGCGAAGATGTTGGGGTCGAAGATGATGTCTTCGGCGGGAAGCCCACTTCATCGACCAGGATGTCGTAGCTGCGCTTGCAGATTTCGGCCTTGCGCGCTTCGGTGTCGGCCTGGCCCTGTTCGTCGAACGCCATCACCACCACCGCCGCGCCGTAGCGCTTGCACAGCCGCGCGTGGTGCTTGAAGGCCTCGACGCCTTCTTTCATGGAGATGGAATTGACGATGCCCTTGCCCTGGATGCATTCGAGGCCCGCCTCGATCACTTCCCACTTTGAGGAGTCGATCATGATCGGCACGCGGGAGATGTCGGGCTCGGAGGCGATCAGGTTGAGGAAGGTGACCATGGCCGCCTTCGAGTCGAGCATGCCCTCGTCCATGTTGATGTCGATGACCTGCGCGCCGGCCTCGACCTGCTGCTGGGCCACTTCCAGCGCCTCGCTGTAAAGCTCTTCGCGGATCAGCCGGGCGAACTTGGCGGAGCCGGTGATGTTGGTGCGCTCGCCGACGTTGACGAACAGCGAGCTGCGGTCGATGGTGAACGGCTCCAGGCCCGACAGCCGGCAGGCGCGGGGGATGTCCGGCACCGCCCGCGGCGGGTGCTTGGCCACCGCTTCGGCGATGGCGCGGATGTGCCCAGGGGTGGTGCCGCAGCAGCCGCCGATGATGTTGAGCAGGCCAGAGGCTGCGAACTCCTCGACCACCTCGGCCATCTGCGCCGGGGTTTCGTCGTATTCACCGAAGGCGTTGGGCAGGCCGGCATTGGGGTGGGCAGACACGAACGTGCCGGCCTTGGCCGACAGCTCGGCCAGGTACGGGCGCAGTTCCTTGGCGCCCAAGGCGCAGTTCAGCCCCACCGAAATCGGATTGGCGTGGCGGATCGAGTTCCAGAACGCCTCGGTGGTTTGCCCCGAGAGCGTGCGGCCCGAGGCGTCGGTGATGGTGCCGCTGATCATGATCGGCAGCTCGATGCCGTCGTCCTCGAACACCTGCTGCACGGCGAAGATCGCCGCCTTGGCATTGAGGGTGTCGAAGATGGTCTCGATCAGGATCAGGTCGGCGCCGCCTTCGATCAGGCCGCGGGTGGCTTCTACATAGTTCTCCACCAGCTCGTCGAACGTCACGTTGCGATAGCCGGGGTCGTTCACGTCCGGGGAGATCGAGCAGGTGCGGCTGGTCGGGCCGAGCACGCCGGCGACGAAGCGCGGCCGGTCAGGGGTTTCGAGGGTCTTGGCGTCGGCCACCTGGCGAGCGATGCGTGCCCCTTCGACGTTGATCTCGTAGACCAGCGCTTCCATGCCGTAGTCGGCCTGGGACACTTGCGTGGCGTTGAAGGTGTTGGTTTCGAGGATGTCGGCGCCGGCGTCCAGGTAGGCCTTCTCGATTTCGGCGATGATTCGCGGCTGGGTGAGCAGCAGCAGGTCGTTGTTGCCCTTGACGTCGCTCGGCCAGCCAGCGAAGCGCTCGCCCCGGTAGGCAGCCTCGTCGAGCTTGTAGCTCTGGATCATGGTGCCCATGCCGCCGTCGAGGATCAGGATGCGCTCGTTCAGAGCATTGCGGAGGGCCTGGAGGCGGGCGCTGCGGTCTGGCATGGGGAAAACTCTGTCGAAGCCGGGAAAGGCGCGAATGATAGCAAAGCTGAAGCACGCTTGAGCGCCGGCAGCCTCTGCATGAATCTGCTTCATGTTCCGACCACTCGACGGCCGGTGGCACATCGGAGTGAGCAGTTGCCGTTTTTTGCAGTCGTAACCGGTGCGGATGCACCTGCCTGGTGCATGAAATTCCCACGCGGTAGAAGGCTCGTTACCGATGTTGATCTCTATTCAGGCCTTGAGGGCGCTGGCAGCATGGATGGTCGTTTGCCATCACTTCATGCAGATTTTTTTCGATTTTCACGCCCAAGGTCCGATCGGCCACTTCTTCAGCGTACGCGGCGCGGTTGGTGTTGACATTTTCTTCGTGATCAGCGGCCTGGTCATCTACCTGTCCACCCACGACAAACCCCAGGCTCCCAAGGATTTTTTGCTCAACCGTGTGCTGCGCATTGTGCCGGCGTACTGGATCTACACGCTGGCCATGGGGCTGCTGCTGGTCAGCGCCGGTGCCTACATGCCGCACGGCCAGATCAGTTGGTCGACCTTTCTCGCCTCGTTGCTGTTCATCCCTGCCGAAAACCCTGGTGGTTACGGGCTGTACCCCACGCTCAACGTGGGTTGGACGCTGAACTACGAGATGTTCTTTTACCTGGTGTTCTCGCTGGTCTTCATGGTGCCGCGACGCTGCCGGCCTCTGTTGGTGGCGAGCGTGCTGTTCGTGGTGGTGGAGTGCGTTACGCGGTTCGGGTTGGTGAGTCGCTTCTATGCCAACAACATCGTTTACGAGTTCGTGCTGGGGATCGTCATAGGCATCGCCTGGCGCCGTGGCTGGATTCGCGCGGGGTTCTGGTGGCCGTTGGCGTTGATCGGTCTGGGCATGGTGAGCATCTACCGGCTCGAGCCGGATAACCGCTTGCTCGACTGGGGCCTGCCCAGCGCGCTGATCGTGCTTGGCTGTGTGGCGATGGAGCCCTGGTTCAAGGGCAGCCAATGGCTCAAGTCACTGGGCGACCGCTCCTATTCGGTGTATCTGCTGCACCTGCTGGTGCTCTATGCCGGCTGGTTCATTACCCAGCATGTGGAAGTGGACCCCTGACGCAGTGTTCTTCCTGTTCTGCGTGCCGGCCATCGGCCTGGCTTCGTGGTTCAGCTATGAGCTGATCGAGCGGCGTTTGTATCAACGTATGAGGGCCTGGGCCGGGCAGGGCAGGGCCTTGCGCCAATCAGTGCCGTTAACCTGACAAAATTGCTTGGTCTTTTGCCGAGCCATGCTTTGGCGTACACTGGCGGCCAGTCTGTGAGGAACCTACATGAGCGCTATAACCATTACCGACGCCGCCCATGACTACCTGGCCGATCTGCTCTCCAAGCAGAACACCCCAGGCATCGGCATTCGCGTGTTCATTACTCAGCCGGGCACCCAGTACGCTGAAACCTGCATCGCCTACTGCAAGCCCGGCGAAGAGAAGCCCGATGACGTGGCACTGGGGCTCAAAAGCTTCACCGCCTACATCGACGCCATCAGCGAGCCGTTTCTCGACGCGGCGGTTGTCGACTACGCCACCGACCGCATGGGCGGCCAGCTGACCATCAAGGCCCCCAATGCCAAGGTGCCGATGGTCAACGAAGACAGCCCGATCAACGAGCGCATCAACTATTACCTGCAAACCGAGATCAACCCGGGGCTGGCCAGCCACGGCGGCCAGGTGAACCTGGTCGAGGTGGTCGAGGACGGCATCGCCGTGCTGCAGTTCGGCGGCGGCTGTCAAGGCTGTGGCCAAGCCGATGTGACGTTGCGTGAAGGCATCGAGCGCACGCTGCTGGAGCGGATTCCGCAGCTCAAGGGCGTGCGCGATGTGACCGACCACAGCCAGAAAGAAAACGCCTACTACTGATGGCCTGAGCCCAGAGCGCGTGCCCATGCACGCGCCCTCTGTTCAAGGCCGGTACAGGTGCGCATGCCCAGCCCTGTACAGGTTCGACGCCGCGAACGGCTCATCCCCCAGCACCCTGCCAACCACGATCAGTGCACTGCGCTCGCAGCCCAGCGCTTCGGCCTGTGCCAGCAGGTTCGCCAGTGTGCCGCGGGCGACGGCCTGGTCCGGCCAGCTCGCGCGGTAAACCACCGCCGCCGGGCAATCTGGCCCGTAGTGCGGCAGCAAGGCCTGCACGATCTTCTCCAGATGCCTGACGCCCAGGTGAATCGCCAGGGTGGCGCGATGCCGCGCCAGGTCAGCCAGCGCCTCACCCTCCGGCATCGGCGAGCGGTCGCCATAGCGCGTCAGGATCACTGTCTGGGAAATACCGGGCAGCGTCAGTTCAGCCTCCAGCACCGCAGCGCAGGCAGCCGTGGCGGTTACGCCCGGGATGATCTGGAAAGGGATGCCGCGCGTGCGCAGCTCACGGATCTGCTCGCCGATGGCGCCATACAACGAAGGGTCGCCCGAGTGCACGCGTGCCACGTCCTGGCCCTTGGCGTGGGCGCTGGCCAGCACCTCTACGATTTGCTCCAGGTTCAGTGTGGCGCTGTCGATCACCTGTTCGGCCTGGTGCCCTTCAAGCACTGCGGCGGGCACCAGCGAGCCTGCGTAAAGGATCACCGGGCACTGGCGTATCAGCCGCTGGCCTTTGACGGTGATCAGGTCGGGGTCGCCGGGGCCGGCGCCGATGAAGTAGACGGTCATGGGAGTCCTTGGGCGATGGCCAGGGTCGCCTGGGCGTTGGCGATGCGCGCAACGCGCAGCCTGGCGGGTTGGCCGGTCAGGTGTTCGCAATGGGCCAGCGCTGCGCTTTCGGCGACGCCTGCGCAGCCGGTCCGTTCGAGGGTGATGGCGCTGTGGTGGGTCAGGCGAGGGTTCAAATGGGCGAGGGCAGCGCTCTCGTAAACCACCAGGGGCAAGCCCAATTCGTCGGCCAACGCCAGCAATGCAGGCTCTTGCGCCTTGAGCCGGTGGCTGGCCAGCCCGCTCGGCACAAGGCCCGCGCACTGTGCCAGGCCCTGTGCCAGCAGCTCGCGCAGGGCGGGCAGGGTGCAGTGGCGGCGGCAGCCGATACCGATAACGATCATCCAAGCCTCGCGCTGAAAAGGCGCCATCATACCGCTGCTTCTGTTCCTGCGGGTTTTCCGCCGGCCTCACCGGTATACCAGGCGCACGAACCAACGCGCGAACTGCGCCGCGCTTTAACCCGGTTAGCACCTTTCTGAGGCATCGCAGAAGAATATTGTAATGGTTCTGCACTGATGCACTTCTGGGTTCAACCAAAGTGAATAACCTTAGTCTCACCCGTGAGCCCATGTGGGCAGGTAACTTCGGTTGCGCCGCAACTGTGGTCATATTCTTATCAAGGGTGATAAATGAAAGCGCTGACAGGGTGGGCAATTGCACTTGCCGTTTCAATGGGTAGCGCCGGGCATGTGATGGCTGCCAAACAGACCAAGAGCCCCAGGATACTGGTCAACTGCACGGCGTCGGCGATGGAAGCGGGGCGAGGTATCGAGCTCTACAAGGCATGGTTCGACGCACTGGATGCCTACCATCGGCGGCAGATGCCGGCACTGTCCGATAACGAACGGCACATCTATTCGCTGGGTGAGATCGACCAGAGCCGTACCCAGCTCAAGGCATCGGGCATGAACCCCCAATCGGCGCTGCGGGAGTATTACGAGGCTAACTGTTCCAGCTACACGTTCCGCTAGATGAAAAAAGGGTTTCACTCTTCGAGCGAAACCCTTTTTCGATTCAGGCTGCGGTGTCGTGGGCAACACCCAATACAGCCACTTCTTCAGCGGCAGGCGCCGGGGCGAAGATGAAGTTCGCTGCGGTCACGTCGGTTGCATGGTTGCCCGACATCGCGAACTCGAACTGGTTGCCATTGGCATCGGCTTCGCGGGATTTGAAGTAGGTCTTGTCACCGCTGTCGTTGACCACCACCACCAGGGTGCCGTCACGGCCATTGCCCAGGCCAGTGAAGCCCAGGGCCGAGAGGTCGATGCGGTCGGTGCTGGCGTTGAAGTCGGTGATCAGGTCGCCGTGATTGCCTTCTTCCTTGCTCAGGTTGTAATTGCGGTAGCTGTCGAGCAGGTTCGAAAAGCGGAACACGTCGTGGCCACCGCCGCCGCTGAGAATGTCGGCGCCAGCACCACCGTCGATGATTTCGCTGGCGTCGGTGCCGCTCAGCCGATCATTGCCGGCGGTGCCCAGGATCAGGTGCTCGAAGCTCACGTTGCTGCTGTCGAGCTTGCCCACCAGGTTGCCGGCCAGGGCGACTTCGAAGCGCAGGCCTTCGGCGTTGGCTTCGTAGCTTTTCAGGTAGGTGCGGTCGGTGCTGGCGTTGTACTGCACCGCCAGGGTGCCGCCGTAGCCGTTGCCCAGGCCAGTAAAGCCTAGCCCTGCGACATCCAGGCTGTCCTGGGCCGGGTTGAAGTCAGTGATCAGGTCGACGTAGCTCTTGCTGGCGTCGCGGTAGCTGTCGCTGATCTGCTCGAAGCGGAAGGTGTCGTGGCCGTCGCCGCCGGTAAGCTTGTCGGCACCGGCGCCGCCGATGATCAGGTCATCACCTGCAGTGCCCACCAGTACGTCTTTGCCGTCGGTGCCGTCGATGCGGTGTACCGGCACGGTATCGCTGGCCACGCTGCCTTCGCCGTAGACCAGCGTGGTGCCTTTGCTGGTGTGCTCGATCACGTTGCCGTACAGGCTGTTGTGCTCGGTGCCGGGCTCACGGCGTTCGGCGATGCCGTAGGTCGACTGGTCGCTGCCGGTGATGGTGTTGCGCTGCACCAGGTTGTTGTCGCCGTTGTAGTAACGGCCCGACACGCCCTGGGTGTCGTTGTACGACTGGATCACCACCTCCGGCACCGCGCCGTTCTGCGCGTTGTCGTGGATCTGGTTGTTCACCACCTGGCTGCCGCTGCTGCCATACAGGCGCACGCCAGCGCTGCCGTTGTCATGGATCTCGACGCCGTCCACGGTCACGTTGGTGGACATCTTCACCAGCACGCCCTCGGCGGCGTTGCCGTACACCGAGCCGCCGCTGATCAGGATGTTGTCCACCAGCGCGCGGTCCTCGCTGCCGCGCTGTACCACGATGCCGGCGCCGCCGTTGTCGCGCGCCACGTTGCCGATCAGCTCGAAGTCATGAGTACTGGTGACGATGTTGAAGCCGTGGCGGTCGTTGCCGTAGGCCAGGTTGTTCACGAAGCGGCCGTCGATCTGGTAGTCGGCGACGAAGCCGTCCAGGCCGTTGCCATGGGACACGCTGTTGCTGATGGTCAGGTTGATGGTCTGCTCGTGGGGGTCGAAGCCGTAGCCGGAGCAGTCCTTGATCTCGACCTTGTCCAGCAGCACGTTGCTGTCGTGCCCATCGCCATCTGGGATGAAGCCGTTGAACCAGCCGTCGACCTTGCCGGTGGTGTTGGCGCGGTTGCCGTCCAGGGTCAGGTTGTTCAAACCGAAATCGTGGGTTTCCTCGCCGTAGGCCGAACGGATCAGGCCGGTGACGTTGCCGTTGTACCCGTCGGCGAGCTTGAAGGTGCTGGCGCCCATGCCCTCGCCGCTGATGGTCACGTTGCTTTTGATCATCAGGCAGCCGCTGGTGGGGTCGCCATTGCCGCTGATGATGAAGGTGCCTTCCGGGACCACAACTTCGCCGCCGCCTGCGGCGAAGGCCGCGTCGATGGCGGCCTGGATGGCTGCGGTATCGTCGGTGACGCCGTCGCCGACGGCTCCGAAATCCTTGATGTTGAACGCCATGGTCTGTCCTCGAGGTCATGGATGCCTGGCAGCGTGAACCACGCTGCGGAGCCTGTTCGACCCCCTTGAGCGCACTCGATCCCCGGTTGGCGGAGGAATAATATGTAATGGTTTTCCATTCTGGATATTTGCGGGAAGTTGCGCTTTCGAATATCCACTGTGAATCAAGCCCTACGTAAAAGCCCGTTCATGCAGTTTCACCTGGCATGAACGGGCTTCATGGGCGGGGCGTTCGAAGGGGCTAGGCTTCGAGGTGCTTGCTCCTGTGAATCAACGCCCTTGCCACCGCCGGCTGCCACCGTGCGGTGGCTTTTTTGCCGGATCAGGCGGCCTCTTCCTTGCGCAGGGACGCCATGTCGATCACGAAGCGGTACTTCACGTCACTCTTGAGCATGCGCTCGTAGGCTTCGTTGATGTACTGGATGTCGATCGGCTCGATGTCCGAAACGATCTTGTGCTTGGCGCAGAAGTCGAGCATTTCCTGGGTTTCGCGAATGCCGCCGATCAGCGAGCCGGCGAGGCTGCGGCGCTTGAGGATCAGGTTGAACACGGTGGGCGAGGGGTGCGGGTGCTCCGGCGCGCCGACCAGGGTCAGGGTGCCGTCGCGCTTGAGCAGGCTCAGGAACGGATCCAGGTCGTGCTTGGCGGCCACGGTGTTGAGGATGAAGTCGAAGCTGTTGGTATGAGCCGCCATCTGCTCGGCGTCCTTGGAAATCACCACTTCCTTGGCGCCCAGGCGCAGCCCGTCTTCGCGCTTGCTTTCGCTGGTGGTGAACAGCACCACGTGCGCGCCCATGGCGGCGGCGATCTTCACACCCATGTGGCCAAGGCCACCCAGCCCGACGATGCCGACCTTTTTGCCGGGGCCGGTTTTCCAGTGCGAGAGCGGCGAATAGGTCGTGATGCCCGCGCACAGCAGCGGTGCCACGGCGGCAAGGTCTTTTTCTGCGTGGGAGATGTGCAGCACGAAGTTCTCTTTCACCACGATGCGGGTGCTGTAGCCGCCGTAGGTGTTTTCGCCGCCGAACATGGGGCCGTTGTAGGTGCCGGTGAAGCCGTTTTCGCAGTACTGCTCTTCACCTTCAGCGCAAGAAGGGCAGTGCTGGCAGCTGTCGACCATGCAGCCGACGCCGGCCAGGTCGCCGACCTTGAAGTTTTTCACGTCGCTGCCCACCGCGCTCACGCGGCCGACGATCTCGTGGCCGGGCACGGAGGGGTAGAGCGTGTTGGCCCATTCGTTACGGGCAGTGTGCAGGTCGGAGTGGCAGACGCCGCAATGCAGGATATCGATCTGTACGTCGTTGGCGCCTGGCTCGCGGCGTTCGAGGGTGAACGGGGCGAGTTTTTCGGTCGCGCTCTGCGCGGCATAGGTATAGGTCTTGCTCATCGCGAGGGTTCTCCTGAGGTTCGGGCCGGGGGCTTGCGGGGGAGCGCCTGGCCGAGGCGTGGAACGGCGAGCGGCAGGCGCGCTCTACAGCTCAAGGCCCACCGTTCGGAGTCAACCCAGATGCAGACCGCCTATTCGCCTGAAACGTTCGATCACGACAGCCTCCTGCACATTCCCGGCCCATTGTTGGTGGAATTCGGCACCAACTGGTGTGTGCACTGCCAGGCTGCGCGGCAGTACCTGGCGCCGGTGATGGCCGAGTATCCGCAAGTGCGCCATATGCAAGTGGAAGACGGCCCTGGGCGCAGGCTTGGCCGTGCGTTCAAGGTCAAGCTGTGGCCGACGATGGTGTTCATGCGCGATGGTCAGGAGGTCGCCCGCCTTGTGCGCCCCAGCCATACCGGGCTGATCGAGGAAGCGTTCGAGCAACTCACCGGCCAGGGATGATAGGCTGCCCGCGTTTTCGCCCAGGTATCGACTGCCATGGCCCTGGCCACACCCCCGCGTTCGCCCCTGCCGCCCAGGCATTACAGCCCTTGGCCAAACACTATCGGCCTGGCCTGAGCATCGAGCCCCATCACCACGAATGGGGCCAGTTGCTGCACGCCGTCAGCGGGATGATGTGGGTCGACACACCCAGCGCCTCGCTGCTTGTACCGCCGCAACGCGCCGTGTGGCTGCCGCCTGGCCTGCCGCACGGGATCCGAGTGGTCAGCGAGCTGCAGATGCGCAACCTGTACCTGCCGCCAGCATTGGCCGCAACCGTGGGTGAGCGGTTGGCGGTGCTTGAGGTGTCGCCCTTGTTGCGTGAGCTGGTAATACGCAGAGTGGGCCTGGGCGAGGCTGAGCCGGCCCACTACGCCCAGGCGCTGGACCAATTGCTGGTGCTGGAGCTGCACGCAGCACCGCCCGGTGGCTTGCGCGTGCCGATGCCGGAGGCGGGTGATCGGCGTTTGCTCGCCGTATGCACGGCGGTGATGGCCGAGCCCTCTCAGCAGCTTACGTTCGAGCGGCACGCCGTGGGCGCAGGTGCCAGCACCCGCACCCTGGCAAGGTTGTTCCAGGCCGAGCTAGGCATGGGTTTTGTGCAGTGGCGGCGCCAGGTGCAACTGGCGCATGCGGTGGCTGAGCGGCTTCAGGGTGTGCCGGTAGGGCGGATCGCGCGCTCATTGGGCTACGAGCCGGGCAGCTTCAGCGAGATGTTCCGCAGCGCGCTGGGCGTCTCGCCCTCGGCCTTCGGCCCGCACGCTTGTCCGATTCCCTGAAGCCTCTGGCAGATACGCAAGGTACCTGTTCGTTAGCCTGCAGCCTTCTTTGACTCGCCAGGATATCGACCATGCAAGCCTTGCAGTTTCACGCCACCGGGAGCCTCGATCACTTGAACCTGGTAGACCTGCCTGTCCCGGTACCAACCGAGGGTGAGGTGCTGGTAAGGGTCGAGGCTGCTGGCCTCAACCCCAGTGACATGAAAAACGTGCTCGGGCGCTTTCCCTATACGACACTGCCGCGAATCCCCGGCCGAGATTTCGCGGGCGTGGTCGAGCAAGGCCCGGCGGCACTGTTGGGGCAGGCGGTGTGGGGCACCGGGCGCGGTCCAGGCTTTACCCGTGACGGTGCGCATGCGCGCTATCTCACCGTGCCGGCGGCTGGCGTTGCGCTCAAGCCGGAGTGTTTGAGTTTCGCCCAGGCGGCGAGCCTCGGCGTGCCTTACACGACGGCCTGGGATGCACTGGAGCGTGCGCGGGTGGTGGCCAATACCCGCCTGCTGGTGATCGGTGCCAATGGCGCGGTGGGCCAGGCGGCCCTGGCCCTGGCGCAATTGCGCGGTGCCCGTGTGCTGGCGGCCGTTCGGCGGCCGGAGCAGGCTGAGCCCCTGCGCGCCAGAGGCATCGCCACACTGCTGCTGGGCCGGGCAGAGGATTTACCCGCGCAGGTTGAGGCGGTGTACCCCGGCGGTGCCGAGGTGATTTTCGACACCACAGGCTTCTGGCTGCCGGCAGCGGTCAACGCCCTGGCCACCTTCGGCCGGGTCGCGATCATCGCAGCTCCTGTGGAGGGTGAGGTGCAATTGCCAGCGCTGTCGCTCTATCGCCGAGGCGGGGAGCTGGTGGGGGTCAATTCCTTGCTGTACGACACTGTCGCCTGCGCCGCCATGCTGCGAGCGTTCGGCGGAGCGTTCGATAACGGGACTTTGCCCACGCCCCCAGCCCCGCGGCAGGTAGCCCTGTCTGAGGGCATCAATTGCTATCGCGCGTTGCAGGCCGGGAGCAGCGAAAAGGTCGTGCTGCTACCTGATTGAATCAACCGTCCGTCGGTTGGTATCAGGAGGGTCACGAATTATCTGCCGTTACTGTTGACGAATCACATAAGCGCAGAGGCAACCCTCTATACGAATGAAATCAGGAAGCGAATCAAATGGATGGCGCAACTTTCAAAGAAGCCGACGTAATGGCCAAGCGGCGCGTGATGGTCGTTGAAGACGAGCCAATCATCCGGGAGTTCGTGTGTGAACTGCTGAGTGCCGAGGGTTATGAGATCGAAGACTACGAGTCTGCTGACGAGGCCTTTGGCTGCCTCAAGGATCACGCCGACAAGATCGACCTGCTGATCACCGACATCCGCATGCCGGGTGAGCTCGATGGTGCAGACCTGACCAATCTGGTGCTCGACCAGTGGCCGTCGATTCGGGTGATCGTGATGTCTGGCCACGAGACGCCGGAGACGGCCGGCATTGCCAGCCGCGTCGCATTCTTGCCCAAGCCATGGAGCATTGGGCAGCTGATCGACAGTGTGCAGGATGTGACGGCCTTCCAGCCCGTCGCTCACTGACCGGGCAAGGCGGGCGGCCCGTCCTGGGCCAGCCCGCCGAACGACGCTGCCGGGTCGATATAGCGCAGCGCCGATTTCACATCTTTCCAGCCGACATAGGCCATCAGGCTTTTCAGGTCCCAGCCGTTCGCGGTTGCCCAGGTAGCGAAACCGCGCCTGAGCGAATGGCTTGAGTACGCCGCCGCCGGCACCCCACCGCGTTCGAGAATGCCGCGCATCAGCGGGATCAGGCTGTTGCTGTGCAGTGGCGTTTCAGCCAGCCGGCCCCAACGATCGATCCCACGAAACACCGGCCCCTTGGCAATTCCGGCTGCCGTGATCCAGTTCAGATAGGCCTGCACCGGGCACAGGCTGTTAAGCGCCGGGGTGCGCAGCCGGCTGCCGAGGTTTTGCCGGTCGCCCTTGCTGCGAGGCAGGTACAGCTCGATGCCGACGCCGGCCTGGGCGCGAATGTGCTCGACCTGCAAACGAGCCAGTTCATCGCTGCGCAACCCGCGCCAGAAGCCCAGCAGCAGCAGCGCCTGGTCGCGCCGGGCGCGCAGCCGCCGTACCGGTTGTTCAGCTTCGGCTTCCAATGCCTGAATGACCTGCTGCAGGGTATCGATGCCCAGCGGTGTGGCCTGGCGCGGCTGTGCCGGGTGCAGGGCGCGGATGCCCTTGAACACCTGGCGCACCAGAGGCGTGCGCACAGGGTCAGCGAAGCCTTGGGTCAGGTGCCATTGCGAGAGTGCCGCCAGGCGCTGGCGCAGGGTCGCCAGGCTGTGCGTCGCAGCATGGTCGGCCAGGTACCGGGCGATGCTGTCGGCGGTGGCCGGCAGCAACCCGCCCCAGCTCACCTCGAAGTGTTCGATCGCCGCACGGTAGCTGCGCCGGGTGTTGTCGCGCGTGCCGGCGGCGAGGTAGCGGGCAACCTCGCTCACGCGCGCCCCGCATGAAAAAGCCAGCGACGTATTTGTTGAAAGTCTCCGGGCTTTTGAAGTCGGCCAGGCGCTTGAACGTATCGCTCTGGGGCTCAGGCCCGCGCGGCTGGCCAGTGAGCGATACCGAAAGCACGCGATCACCGCTGGCGCTGAGCAACAGCTCATCCATGTGCTGGCCGCCCACCACCGGCCGGCGCAGGGTGACCGCCACGCCCTTGCCGGCCATCCAGTCCACCAGCCGCACCAGCGCCTGCAAGGGCTCGCGCTCTTCGTCGCGAAAGACCGGGAACATCAATTGGCGCGACAGCACCGGCACCGTCGCGGCGTGAATCAATTCATAGAAATGGCTGCCCGGTTGCGCCGGTGAATACAGCGCCATCGCCAGCAGCGGGCCGCCGGCACGCGCACCGCCCCACAGCAGGTGATGGCCTTGCAGGTCGAAGCTTTTATCGGCACCGGTGAACACCTTGCGCCCGCGCACGTCGTTGACGCAGTCCAGCAGCAGCCCATGGCGACGATGGCGGCCGAACGCGGTGGAGCTGGCCAGCCGGTTCTTGAGCATCATCATGTGCTTCATGTCGAGCCGGGTTTCCAGGTAATGCGCCGCCGGCACCCGCTCCACCAGTGGGTAGCGCGCCGCCACCTGGCGCAACCGGCCGAATTGCTCGCTCAGGTTCGGCTTGCTGGCATAGCTGTAGACGTTCAGCCCGGCGGCTTCCAGCCAGGTCAGCAGCACTTCCAGGAGGCCGTCGCGCTCGTGGCTGGCGGGCGCTGCGTTGAAGTCGGCCAGCAGCCGCAGCGGCACGTCCGGAGCGCGCCAGGCCAGTGCCTTGGGCGCGTTGTGGTCGCTTTCGTCGCGGCCCTGATGGGCGAACGGGCACTGCGGCGCGTGCTCGGGTGTGCCGGGATTGTTGCGCAGGTACAAGGTGCCGGTATGGCCGTTGAGGCTGACATTGAGCACCGGCATCGTGTCGCTGCGGCACTCACAGCCCAGCCATTGCCCCTCGGCACGCACCTTGATCAGCCACTGGTTGGCCTGCAGCAATTCACGGCCCTGGGCCTGGCCACAGGCGAATGCCTCGAGCAAGGCCTGTTCGCCGGGTGTGAGGCTGCGCAGAACCGCGCCGTGCTGGTCGATCAAACGCATGGTTGCGCCTTGGGCAAAGGATGTGGGGCAAACGAAGCCGTTGCTGGCTGTATATACATACAGAAAGCCTCAAATGCAAATCTGCCGCTCGGTTCACGGGCCAGATCGGCCTGCCACCCTTCGTACATGCAAATACCCAGGCGGTAGCAGGTGCGTGATACTTTGTGGGTATACGTGAATATTCAATTGATATTGGACGTAAAAAAGAGGCTGAGCCATGCTTGTGGCCAGCTGAAACAAGGCCAGGCAAGGCCGCCGCCCGCTGATTCGTTCACCCAACGACAACAATAATCGAGGTAAACGCAATGACCGTGAAGATCGCCCACACCGGCGAGGTGCAGAGGTTTTTCGAAGAAGCCAGCGGCCAGGGCAACGCCCAGGGCAGCCCGCGCCTCAAAGCGGTCATGCTGCGCATCCTGCAAGACACCGCGCGGCTGATCGAGGAGCTGGAAATCACCCCGGACGAGTTCTGGAAGGCCGTGGACTATCTCAACCGCATGGGCACCCGGCAGGAGGCTGGCTTGCTGGTGGCAGGGCTTGGGCTGGAGCACTTTCTCGACCTGCTGCAGGACGAAAAGGACGCCCAGGCCGGCCTCACCGGCGGTACCCCGCGCACCATCGAAGGGCCGCTGTACGTGGCCGGCGCGCCGTTGTCGGAGGGCGAGGCGCGCATGGACGACGGCACCGACCCCGGCACGGTGATGTTCCTGCAAGGGCGCGTCACCGATGCCGATGGTCAGCCTGTGGCGGGTGCAACCGTAGATGTGTGGCACGCCAGCACACATGGCACCTATTCGTACTTCGACCCCAGCCAGGCGCCGTTCAACCTGCGCCGGCGCATCCTCACCGACGAACAGGGCCGCTACCGCGCGCGCAGCATTGTGCCCAGCGGCTATGGCTGCCCGCCCGCCGGCACCACGCAGGAAGTGCTCGATCACCTGGGCCGCCATGGCCGCCGGCCTGCGCATATCCACTTCTTCATCTCCGCGCCCGGCTACCGCCACCTCACCACCCAGATCAACTTCGCCGGCGATCAGTACCTGTGGGACGACTTCGCCTACGCCACTCGCGACGGGCTGATCGGCGAGCTCGAGTTCATCGAAGACCCCGCCCAGGCCAAGGCTCGGGGGGTGGAGGGCGAGCGTTTCGCGCAGCTTGATTTCGACTTCCAGCTGCAAAGCGCAACTGATGCCAGTGCCGAGGCGCGCAGCCTGCGCCCGCGAGCCTTGCAAAGCGCTTGAGCCAGCCACGCGGGCCCACGGCGGGCGTTGCGTGAATCGAGAACGGAGAACCCCTATGCATTCGCTTACCGTATCGGCAGCCGCCCTGCCTGGCCGCTGGCCGAAGGCCCGTCCTTCGAAGCCCTGCTCGAGGGCGTGCGCCAGCGCGCTCGGCAGGGTGAATTCGACCGCCAGCGGCATATCCCGCGTGATGTCATCGACGCCTTCAAACGCCATGGCGTGTACCGCGCCCTGGTGCCGGCTCGCTTTGGCGGCTTGCAGTGTTCACCTGCGCAGTTCTGCCAGATGATCGAGCGCATCTCCCATGCCGACGGCTCGGCCGGCTGGGTCGCCAGTTTCGGCATGAGCCCGGTATACCTGGCGGCGCTGCCGGTCGACACGCTCAAGGGGTTGTATGCCAAAAGCCCCGACACGGTGTTCGCTGCCGGCATCTTCCCGCCCCAACCGGCTGAAACCGTGCCAGGCGGGTTCAAGGTCAGCGGGCGCTGGAAGTACTCCAGTGGCTCGATGTGCGCCGACATCGTCGGTGTCGGCATCGCGCCGAAGGCCGGCGACCAGCCTGGCCTGCCGCGCATCGCGGTAATGCCCAGCCATCAGGTGCGCATCGAACAGACCTGGGACACCGTGGGCCTGCTCGGCACCGGTAGCAATGATCTGGTGGCCGAGGGCGTGTTCGTCGCCGACCACTGGACCTTCGTGCGCGGCGGCGAACCTCATCTGGACGAGCCGCTGTTTCGCTACCCGTCGCTGTCGTTGGCCACCCAGGTGCTGTCGGTAGTGGGGCTGGGTGTGGCTCGCGCCGCGCTGGACGAGTTGGCCGCCATGGCCAGCGGGCGCATTTCGGTGACCGGCGCTCCAGCCATCGCCGACCGCCCGCTGGCGCAAACCGAAGTGGCGCGCTGCGAAGCGGCCCTGCGCGCGGCACGGGCGTTCTTCTACGAGGCCATCGAGCAGGCCTGGGACCATGCCCTGGCCGGTGGCCCGGTGCCGGCGCAAGTTACCAACCTGCTGCGGTTGTCGTCGACCCACGCCACCCGAGTGGCCGCGGAGGTAGCGCGCAGCGTGCAGATGCTCTCGGGCATGAGCGGGATCTACCAGCAAAGCCCGCTGGCGCGCTGCGTGAACGATGCGCAGGTGGTGACCCAGCACGCCTTCATGGGCGATGCGACCTATCAAAACGCCGGGGCGATGTTCTTCGGCAAGCAGCCGACCCCAGGCTATCTGTGACCACCCGGAGCCAGACGATGAGCGATCGAAAAACCTTGCGCGTGCTGTTCTGCATGGGCATCAACCAGAACTTCTTCGACGCCCCGCGCGAGGAGCAACTGCAGGTGTGGGCGCCTTCAGCGCGATGTGGAACGGCATCCACGACCTGCCGGGCGTGCAGGTGCTGGGCAACATGGACGACGACCAGAGCATGGTCGGGCCCAGCGACGGCTTCCCCTGGACCACCTACCTGCTGGCCGATGTGCCCGACATCGCCACCGTACACGCCGCCTGCAACCTGTTCCGTACCACGGCGGTGGGCGAGGGGCCATACCGGCTGTGGCGCTACGCCAAGGTCGAGGCCCGTGTAGGGCGTGAGCTGATCATCCAGCGCAGTTGAGCCCAACGGCACCTGCACCCCATCACTGGCTGCGCGCCTGGCCGCGCGGCGCAAGACCGACCCGCCTTTGAAGAGGCAGGCAAGGAGTTACCGTGAGCAACCTGATACCCGCCATCGAGCTGCCGGCCGACCCCGCCGAGCTGGTGCAAAGCGACCGCGTGCACACCTCGCTCTACAACGACCCGGCGCTGTTCGATGCCGAGTTGGCAAAGATTTTCTACAGCACCTGGGTGTGGGTGGCCCACGACAGCGAAATCCCCGACACCGGCAGCTACAAGACCAGCTACATCGGCAAGCAGCCGGTGATCGCCGTGCGCGACCGCAAGAAGCAGGTGCACGTGCTGCTCAACCGTTGCCGCCACCGTGGCGCCACGGTGTGCGAGCACAAGAAGGGCAAGACCGCCAGCTTCGTGTGCCCTTATCACGGCTGGGGCTACGCCCTTGACGGCTCGCTGCGCGGTATCCCGCACCCGGAGAGCTACGGCGACTGCATCGACAAGGCCGAGCTGCCGCTGGTGAGCCTGCGCACTGAAAGCTACGCCGGGATGATCTTCGCCACCTTCAAAAACGACATCGAGCCACTGGTGGATTTTCTGGGCCCGGCGAAGAAGTGGATGGACCTTTTCATGAAGCAGGGCGCCGGCTACGGCATCAAGGTGCCGGGCGAGCATCGCTTCCGCTTCCCCGGCAACTGGAAGATCCAGCTGGAAAACACCACCGATGCCTATCACTTCCCGCTGGTGCACAAGAGCTTTCTCAGCTCGGTGGACGAGCAGACCCTGGCGCTGTTCGACTTCGTCGAAGGCCCGGGCTACGTCGAAGACCTGGGCAACGGCCACAGCGTGATGGTGATGATTCCCGACCTGATCGACCTGGAAGCGGACCTGGACAAGCCCGTCCCCGAACGCTTCGAAGCCCTGGCCGCCGAGTTGCGCGACGAAGGCCTCGAAGAACAGCAAGTGCGGCGGATCGTGCGTGCCGTGGGCGGCACCGGCTTCAACCTCAACCTGTTCCCCAACGTTGCCTGCTCGATGGCGTTTTTCCGGGTGCTGCAGCCGATCTCGGTGCATGAAACCGAAATCCACCATTCGGTGATCACCCTGGACGGCGGCCCAGCGGCGGCCAACCGTTACCGGCTGCGCCTGCACGAGCACTTCCAGGGGCCGATGGGTTTTGGCACTCCGGACGACTCCGAAGCCTGGGAGCGTGTGCAGAAGGGCGCCAAGGCCGGTGAAAGCCTCTGGATCATGCTCAACCGCGGGCTGCCGGGCGAGCGCCCGAGCGAAGACGGCCGGGTGTCCGACGTGAGTGCCGAAACCGGCATGCGCGCGGCCTACCAGCAATGGAAAAAGATGATGACGGCGTAACCGGCGGAGAACCTTATGAACTTGCACCTGCTTCAAGAAGTGACCGCCTTCCTCTGGGCCGAAGGCGACATGCTCGACCACGGCGAGTACAGCACCTGGCTAGCGCTGTGGGCCGCCAAGGGCACATACATCATCCCCATCGACCCGCGTGCGACGGATTTCGAGAACACCCTGAACTACGCCTACGATGACCACCACATGCGCGAGTTGCGCGTGCAGCGGCTCACCGGTGGCGAGTCGATCTCCACCAGCCCGCAGCCGCGTACCGTGCGCACCCTGTCGCGCATCCGCGTGCTCGCTGACGACGGCATGAACCTGAGCGTGCGCGCGGCGCAGAACCTGCGCGAGTTCCGCAAGGAAACCCTCAGGCACTACACCGCCGACCTCACCTATGAGCTGGTGCGCAGCGAAGGCAGCTTCAGGATCCAGCGCAAGGTGGTGAGCCTGATCAACAGCGACGATGCCCTGGCCGGCATCGGCTACATCCTGTGAAGGGGGCGAGCATGAACTCGATCGCGTTGGTGACCGGGGCCGGGCACGGGCTGGGCCTGCGTTTCGGCGCGCGCCTGCTGGAGGCAGGCTACCAGGTGGTGTTCAGCGACCGCGACCTGCAAGCGGCGCAAGCGGCTGTGCGCCAGCTCGACCCTGCCGGTGAACGCACCCTGGCCGTGAAGCTGGATGTCAGCAGCAAGGCAGACTTCGACAGCGCCCTGGCCCAGGTGCTGGAGCGCTTCGGCGGGCTGCAGGTGGTGGTCAACAACGCGGCGGTGACCAAAACCACGCCGCTGATGCAGATCACTCCCGAGGAATTCGATGAAGTGGTGGGGCTCAACCTGCGCAGCGTGTTCCTCGGCTGCCAGGTGCTGGGCGCGTACCTGGCCGAGCAAGGCTACGGCCGCATCATCAACCTGGCGTCGCTTGCCGGGCAGAACGGCGGCACCGCCACCGGCGCCCATTACGCGGCAAGCAAGGGCGCCATCGTGACCCTGACGAAAATCTTCGCCAAGGAATTCGCCGCGCGCGGTGTGACGGTCAACGCCATCGCCCCGGGCCCGATCGACTCGCCTGCGGTGCGCGCTGCGGTGCCGCCGCCCAGGCTTGAAAGCCTGCTGGCGAACATTCCGGTGCAGCGCCTGGGCGATGCGGATTTTCTCGGCGACCTGATCGTGCAACTGGCCCGGCCCGAAGCCTACTTCACCACCGGGGCGACCTGGGACGTGAACGGCGGGCTGTTCATGCGCTGACCCCGAAGGAGGGAATGTGCCATGCGTGAAGAACTCTTGGATGTGGTGGTGCGCAAGCGCGACCTGCAAGGCGACGGTGTCGTCGTGCTCGATCTTGCCCGCGCGGACGGCAGCGCGTTGCCGCTGTTCGATGCCGGTGCCCATGTGGACATCCACATCGCCCCTGGCCTGGTGCGCCAGTACTCGTTGTGCAGCGACCCCGCCGACGCCAGCCTGTATCGGCTGGGCGTATTGAAAGACCCGGCCTCGCGCGGCGGCTCGGTGGGCGTGCACGACACCTTGCTCGAAGGCCGGCAGTTGCAGATCAGCCTGCCGCGCAATCTGTTCCCGTTGGCCAGCGGCGCACGGCGCACGCTGCTGCTGGGGGTGGCATCGGCATTACCCCGATGATCGCCATGGCCTATGCGCTGGAGCAGCGTGGCGAAGCCTTCGAGCTGCATTACTGCGGGCGCTCGCGCAGCCGCAGTGCGTTCTTGGCAGAGCTTGAGCGCGCGCCTTTCGCCGGCAAGGTGTTCACCCATTTCGACGACGAAGGTGAGGCGCAAACACTGGACCTTGCCAAGGTGCTGGGCCAGGGCGAAGCCGGTGTTCACCTCTACACCTGCGGGCCCGGTGGCTTCATGGAATGGGTGATCGCAGGTGCTCGTGCCCAGGGCTATAGCGAAGAGCACATCCACAAGGAGTACTTCCAGGTGGAGGCGGACGCCAGCGGGCAGGGCTTCGAAGTCGTCGCCGCGCGCAGCGGCAAGGTGGTGCAGGTCGCCGAGGGCCAGACCATCCTCGATGCGCTGGCCTCGGTGGGCATCAAGATCGACATCTCCTGCGAGCAAGGGGTGTGCGGCACCTGCCTGTGCGATGTGCTCGAAGGCGAGCCCGACCACCGGGACGTTTACCTGACCGACGAAGAAAAGGCCGCCAACGACCAGATGCTGGTGTGTTGCTCGCGGGCCAAGTCGAAAAAGCTCGTGCTGGATATTTGAGGAGAACGACCGTGGTGGATGTCAGCAGCTTTCGCAATGCAATGGCCCTGCTCGGCGGCGCCGTATCGGTGATTACCACCGACGGCCCCCGTGGCCGCTTCGGCTTCACCGCCTCGGCGGTGTGCAGCGTCACCGATTCGCCGCCCACGCTTCTGGTGTGCATGAACCGCAACTCCAACTCCAACGAGCCGTTCAAGGCCAATGGGGTGCTGTGCGTGAACGTGCTGGCCGGCACCCACAGCGAACTGTCCGGGGCGTTTGCCAACAAACACCTGGCCATGCAGGAGCGCTTCGCTGCCACCGCCTGGACCACGCTGGAAAGCGGCGCGCCGGTGATGCTGGAGGCGCTGGTCAACTTCGACTGCCGCATCGCCCAGGTGCATGAGGTGGGCTCGCACAGCATTTTCTATTGCCAGATCCAGGGCATTCGCCAGGGAGGCGCGGCCGAGGGATTGGTGTATTTCAACCGCGCCTACCACCGCTTGGGCGATGCCTCGAAGGCCTGTTGAGGCCTTCGCGGGGCGGGTCAGAGGTTTTCGAGGTTGTGGAAGACCGTTTCGAGCATGCCGTTCAGGCGCTGGATCTGCGCTTCGGTGAGGCCGGTGAAGCTGCGCTGGAACAGCCCGTGAGTTACGCCCTGCATGCGCTCGATGGTCTCAAGGCCCAACGGGGTGATGCTCACCTGGGTGACCCGGGCGTCTTCGGTGCTGGTGGCGGTGCTCACCAGGCCGTCGTCCTTCATGCGGTAGACGATCTTGGTGATGGTGGAGAGCTTGGCGATGGCGTGGGTGGAGATCTCGGAGATGCTCGACTGCCCGTTCTCGTTGAGGATCCACAGCACCCGCCAGCGCGGCACGTCGAGGTCGACCTTCTTGAGCAGGCGTTCCATGTTGTGCATGTACTGCCCATGAACGCGGGCAAGCCAGTAGAAGGGGAAGTCTTCCTTGCGGAAGTCTTCGCTGGCGGGGTCGTAGCGGCTCTGGCGTTTTCTTGTAGGGCTCATGAGGTTTCGGCAGCTGGAAAAAGTGCCGTAAGCATAGGAGTTTTATAGCGCGGTGCGAAGCCCTCGTGAGCACCGTAAAGCCTATGAAACGGGCATTTGAAGGCGGGCTGAATAGATGACATGTCATTTGATAATTCAACCAAATCGGAAGGCTCTGCGATGACGATAGTGGTAGAAGCGCTCGACCTCGGCGGCCCGGGCCTTGTGGTCATGGTCAAGGACACGCTGGACGTGGCCGGGGTGCCGACCCGCGCCTCCAGTGCTGCCCTGGCCGATGCACCAGCTGCGGCGGCGAATGCCGAGGTTGTGCAACGCCTGCTGGACGCCGGCTGCCACCTGGTCGGCAAAACCGGCCTGCACGAGCTGGCCTTCGGCACCACCGGCATCAACCATCACACCGGCACCGCGCCCAACCCGCGCTACCCCGGGCGCATTCCAGGTGGCTCCTCCAGTGGCTCGGCGGCAGCCGTGGCTGCGGGGCTGGTGGACTTCAGCCTGGGCACCGACACCGGCGGCTCGGTGCGCATTCCGGCCTGCTGCTGCGGGGTGTTCGGCTTCAAGCCGACTTTCGGGCGAGTGAGCCGGCAGGGGGTGATGCCCGCGCACAGCACGCTCGATTGTGCGGGGCCGCTGGCGGCAACGCTGCCGGGGCTTGTGCAGGCCATGCGCATCATCGACCCCAGCTTCGGCAGCACCATCGCGCCATCAGAGATTCGCATCGGGCAGGTGAGGGTGGCCGCCAGTGATGCGGTGCAGGCGGTGGTCGATGCGGCGGTGCAGGCGTCAGGGGCGCCGGTTGCTCCCATAACGCTCGACCTGATGCCTGCGGCCTACAACGCGGCGATGGTGATCATCAACCGCGAGACCTACCAGGCCTGCGAGGGCCTGCTCGCCTCGGGCAAGGTCGGGGCGGATGTGGCGGCCAGGCTTGCGGCCGCAGGCCAGGTCACTGACGCGGCACTGGCTGAGGCCGAGCAGGTGCGCGAGCGCTTCAGCGCGCAGGTCGATGCGGTGCTGGGCCACTGTGAGGTGCTGGCGTTGCCGACCATGCCCGACTTTCCGCTCAGGCTCGAAGAGGCCGCCGACACCCGCGCGGTGCTGGGCATGACCGCGCTGGTGCGGCCGTTCAACCTCTCCGGGCACCCGGCGCTGACGATTCCGCTGGCCAGCCCCGCGGGGTTGCCGGTGGGCTTGCAATTGGTCGGTGCCGAAGGCGCTGACGAGGCGCTGCTGGCCATCGCTGCTCGCTTGCTGGCGGCCCTTCATGGCGCTTGATCCCAACCCTGGAGCATCCCCCATGGCCGATATCGCCCAGTTGCAACAACGCCTGCACGACCTGGAAGCCCAGCAAGCTGCACGTGCCTGCATGAACCGCTACATGGCGCTGTGCGACCAGTTGAATGCCGGCACGCCGCTGGACGAACTGGCGCAATTGTTCACCCACAACGCCGTGTGGGAAGGCAAGGGCGCCCGCTATGCCGGCAGCTTCGGCGGCTACCGCGGGCGCGAGGCCATTGCGCAGATGTTCGCCACCTACATGACCGAGCCTGCGCACTTTGCGTTGAACGTGCACTTTCTCACCAGCGAGCTGATCGAGGTGGACGGTGAACGGGTGACCGGCAGCTGGATCATGCTGCAGGCCAGCACCTTTGCCAGCGGCGCTTCGCACATGAACGCCGCGCGGTTGTCGGTGGCCTTTGCGTTCGAAGAGCAGCGCTGGCGCATCGCGCATTTCCAGACCGAGAACCTGTTCAGCCGGCCTGTCGCGGCATGGAACAGCGAGGCGCAATTGCCGGTCCCAGGCGGGGCCCGAATAGCGACCAATTCGGGATAGCCGCATGCAACGCAGCGGCCTAGCATCGAAACCCTGGATTCACCCTATAACAATAATTCGCCGCCACCGGTTCAGAGGTGCGGCTTTTCTCTCGCAAAAGCTGCCTCATACAACAGGTATAACAATATGAGCGTATCCACTTGCGGTGGCTCCCCTTGCGAGCTGCGGCGCAGCGCGGCTGGCTGGCGTTCGCCCAATCCCCCAAAGGCACGAGCCATGAACCCACGAATCACCCTCGGCACCCTGGCCGCCTCCCTGGCAATGGCCGGGTTTTCACCGGCAAGTCAGGCGATCCCTGTGTATGAAACCGCCGATACCCATGTCAGTGTCGAAGGCCTGGCGGCCTACGGCATGTTCAACAGCCGCCAGGGCTACAACGGCCTGCAGGGCGGCCGGCACTGGCGCGAGGCCTTCATCAAGTACGGCATCAAGGCCGACACCACACTGGGTGAGCAGGGCAGCGCCTACAGCGGTTTTGCCATGGTGTCATCGGGCACCTGGGGCGACGGCGATGCCGGCAACTTCACCGATGGCAGCGAGCGCACTACCAAGATCGAGGACGCCTACCTGGGCTGGCGCTCCGGCGACAGCCTGGGGTGGCTGGGCCATGACGGGCTCGACATCTCAGTGGGCCGGCAGGGGTTCAAGCTCGGGCAGGGTTTTCTGATCGTCGACGACGGCCTTAACCTGGGCAAGAACGGCGGTGCGCGCGGTTACAACCGTGGCGGCGCGTATTACCTGGGGGCACGCCATGCCTTCGACCGCACTGCCGTGGTGCGAATCGGTGGCAACGAAGGCTGGCACGGCACCGGCGCGTGGCTCAAATCCGACAATCATGCCCAGGCCAATACCGAAATGGGCGTTGCGGCGCTGGAGTACACGCGGCCAGCCGGCACGCTGGGCTTCAACTGGGTGCACGGCATCAGTGTTGACGAGCCCTGGGCCACGGAGGCGCTCAAGCGCCGCGAGGGAATGAACACCTACAGCGTGCGGGGCGATGGCAGCGCCGGTATCCCGGATGCCAACTTTGCCTTCGAGTACGCCGTGCAGAACAGCCATGGCGATCAGGAAACCGCCTGGTACCTGCAAGCCGGCTACCAGTTCAGCCAGGTGCTCTGGGCACCAAGCCTGACCGCGCGCTACACCCGCTATTCGCAGAACTGGGACATGCTCTTCACCGGCTTCAGCAGCGGCTACGGCACCTGGTTTCAGGGCGAAGTCGCGGCCAATTACGCCGGCCCGTTCAACAGCAACACCGGCGTCACTCACTTCGCGCTCAAGGCCAACCCGGTCGAGAACGTGACCCTGGGCGCGCTGTTCTTCGACTTCCGCACCCAGGGCAACCGGCAGAGTGTGAACCTCGATGCCCGCGAGCTCGACCTGTACGTGGAATGGGCAGTGTCGCCGCACCTGATCGTCACGCCGCTGCTGGGCCTGTACCGGCCAGACCACTCGGCAGCCGAGGGCGGCTCGCAGAGCGCCGGCAGCGGCACCAACGTCTACAGCCAGGTGACGGTGGCCGTACCGTTCTGACCGCCGCGCTTTGCCCTGCTGGCGCGCAGTTTGCAGGGCACGGAGCGTCATGGAGCAACCGATGAGTGCACCTCCCATGTTGGCCCAGCAAATCTGCTTCGACGATGTGGACGTGCATGCTCGCTCGCTGGTGGGGTGGCAGCAGACCTACGACCAGCTCAGTGCCGGGCACGCCCGTACCACCCTCAAACACCTTACCGCAGAGCGGTTCCAGATCTTCCACGAAACACTGGACAAACGCGTCGTACAACGCGGTGCCGCGCCCCGCAGCCGGCTGTGCCTCGGGTTGCCGTCGTGCAGCGAGGCCCCGGGTGTTTTCCAGGGCAAGCGGGTGGGCGGTGAAAGTGTCACTGTTCTGCACGGTGGCCAGGAATTTTCCGTGCAGTCCGCCGAGGGCATGGACCTGCTCGGCATCACCATGGACGTGGAGCGGCTGGAGGCTTTCGCCGGTCGTGAAGTGACCGAGGCGCAGCTGCGGCAGCTGTCGCACAGCACCCGCCTGAACGTGGCTCCGCATTTCGTCAGCGGGTTGCGCAGGCAACTGGAAACGCTGATGGACGCAGCGCTGGCCGGCGACACCCAGGCCGAAGCACCACTGGAAGCGCTGGCGCTCGAGGCCATGCTGGTGCTGCTGGACACCGCGCTGGAGCGCGGCAGCGAACGCGGCGCAAATTTCGCCGTGAGCGCCTATCTGGTCCGGCGAAGCCAGCAACTGGCGCTGGATTGCCTGGACGAGCCACTCTCGGTGATGGACATCTGCCAGCGCCTGAATGTCAGCCGCAGCACTTTGCAGCGCAGTTTCCAAAGCGTAACCGGCCTGCGCCCAGTGGAGTACCTGCGCGCCGTGCGCCTGAACGCCGCCCGCCGCCGGCTGCGCCGAACCTGCGCGGGGCAGTTCACCGTCGCCGAGGTGGCCAGTGACCTTGGTTTCAGCCACCTGGGGCATTTTTCGGGGGCGTACAAGGCGCTTTTTGGCGAGCACCCGTCGCGGACGCCGCGTTCGATGCAACGCGGCGCCCGGCAAGCCGGCCTCCCACCTCAGGCTCAGTGGCATCTGCCGAGTTAGCGGAGCCTGCCAAGTGGATGGAGACTCTCAAGTGGGAGGCCGGCTTGCCGGACGCCGTGTAACGGACGCCGTGTAACGGACGCCGTGTAACGGGCGACGCTGCGGCCAGCAAGCCGGAGGGCCTATGACTACTTGAGCACCGGCGTTTCCCACAGGTTCAGCTTCACCCCGACCCCCAATTCCAACGCCTTGCGGTACACCACCGTCCCCCAGGCCACATCCTCCACCGGCATGCCACCGACCGACATGATGATGATCTCCTCATCGTTCAATCGCCCCGGCGCATCGCCACTGACGATCTTGCCGATGTCCTCCAGCTGCTCCGGCTTGAGCTTGCCCTCGGCAAGCATGTCCATGAAGCGCACACCGATCACCGGCACATATTTGTGCGCAGGCTTGGGCAGCTCTTCGTACCAGGCGTGGTAGAGGCCGGTGTTGTCGAGCACCTTGCGCACATCGGCCCGTTCCATGCCCTCATCGATGTTGCAGCCCGCCGGCATCGCCAGGAACGCGCCGGGCTTGACCCACTCGCGCTTGACCAGCGGGTAGGTAGCAGGGTCGCCGGTTTCGCCCGAGGTACAGTAGGTGACCAGGTCCGAACCGCGCACCACCTCCTCGACGCTTTCGACCACCGATATTTCGGTGATCTGCGGGTAGGTGGCCTGCACCCAGCCGATGAAGTCTTCCAGGCCTCGGCTGCCGCGGCCTTTGAGCTTGAGGGTGTCGATGGCGGGGCAGGTGGCCATGAACGCAGCCAGGGTGGTCTTGCCCATCACGCCCGGGCCCAGCAGGCCGACCACGCTGGAACCTTCGCGCGCCAGGTGGCGTGCGCCGACGCCGGGAATCGCGCCGGTGCGATAGGCCGAGAGCAGATTGGCCGACATGTGCGCCAGCGGCGCGCCGGTGTCGACGTCGCTCAAGGTGAACATCAGGATCGAGCGTGGCAGGCCTTTCTCACGGTTGGCGATGTTGGAGCCATACCATTTCACCCCGGCGGTGCCGAAGCTGCCGCCCAGGTACGCCGGCATCGCCATCAGGCGGCGGTCGGCGGTGGGCTTGGGCATGTTGGGAAACGGCGAGTGTTCCGGGAACAGCACCATGGCGCCGTGGGAATCGTTGTTGGGGCCGGCCATGCGGTAGTCGCCCTGGTACAGCAGGCCGAACATCGCCTCCATGGTGTTCACACAGGCGAGCATGTCGGTGACACCGGCGCGGATCATGTCCTGCTCGGACAGGTAGATGAAGTCGATTCTTGTGTTCAGGGTCATGGCGGTGCTCGCAGGGTGAGGGCAAAGGGGCTTGCCTTTCGATGGTAGGCAGGCCCCACTGCAGCGGCTATCCCATATCGAGCGCCCTCACCAGCGGTGCATCAGAACGACCGGACGATCTGCCCCAGCACCTCCATCGCCTTCTCCGAACTCGGCCCCCAGGGGTGCCCGTGGTTCAGCCGCGCGCAGTGGCGGAACGCCCGCTGCGCGGAAAAGATCGGCCCCGGCGCCAGGCTGATGCCTTGCGCCAACGCCAGTTGGAACAACTTCAGCGAGTCCACCTGTTCGGGGAATTCGAACCACAGAAGTACCCGCCCTCCGGCCGCGTCACTCGCGTGCTCTCGGGGAAATGCCGCGCTGCCGCTGCCAGCATCGCCTGCTGTTGCTGCTCCAGCGCCTGGCGGAGCTTGCGCAGGTGGCGGTCGAAGCCGCCGTGTTGCAGGTAGTCGGCGATCGCAGCCTGGGTGGGCACCGAGGGCGAAATGGTGGTCATCAGCTTGAGCTGGGCGATTTTCTGGGTGTATCGGCCGCCAGCGACCCAGCCCACCCGGTAACCGGGTGCCAGGCATTTCGAGAACGAGCCGCAGTGCATGAACAGGCCCTGGGTGTCATAGCTCTTGAGCGGGCGAGGGGGCTGAAAGCCGTAATGCAGCTCGGCGTACACGTCATCCTCGATCAGCGGCACCTGGTGCTGGTGCAGCAGGTCGCTCAGGCGCTGTTTGCTGGCCTCGGAGAGGCTAGCGCCGATGGGGTTCTGGAAGCTGCTCATGAACCAGCACGCCTTGATCGGCAGGTTCGCCAGGCTGTGCTCGAGGCTGCCCAGGTCGATGCCGTCGCGCGGGTGAACCGGCATCTCCACCGCTTTGAGCTTGAGCCGCTCCAGCACCTGCAGGCAGGCATAGAAGGCCGGCGCCTCGATGGCCACCAGGTCGCCCGGCTCGGTGACCGCTTGCAGGCACAGGTTCAACGCCTCCATGGCGCCGGTGGTGATGACCAGCTCCTCCATCGGCAGCAGCACGCCGCTGACCATGTAGCGCAGGGCGATCTGGCGCTTCAGTTCCGGGTTGCCGTCGGTCTGGTCGGCGATGATGGCGTGGGGCGAGAGCTGGCGCAGGCTCTGGCCCATGGAGCGAGCCAGGCGGGCGAGGGGGAACAGGTCGGCACTGGGAAAGGCCGAACCGAACGGCACCGTGTGCGGATTGCGCAGCGAGCCGAGCACGGAGAACACCAGCTCGCTGACGTCCACCTCGGTGGCACCCGGCTGGCGCGCCTGCATGGCAGGTTCAGCCAATGGCTGGCGCACGTGCTCACGCACGTAATAACCCGAGCGCTCGCGTGCCTGGATCAGGCCGCGGTCTTCGAGCAGGTAATAGGCCTTGAACACCGTGGCCGGGCTCACGCTGTAGGCCTGGCAGGCCTGGCGCACCGAAGGAATGCGATCATTCGGGGCCAGTACCCCTTGGCGGATCAGCGCGGAGATTTCATCGGCGAGCTTTTCATAGCGCTTGAGCTTGTGCATCTGATCCGTCCTTTCGCAAAGTGCGTGCAGTATAGCGGATCATGAATTCGCCAATAATGATTGAGCAGAAAACGAACTGATCCGTTTTTTTTGGAGATATCTGGATCTGAACAGATCAAGCCTTGTGGTTCATCATGCGCCCGCCTCTGAATCATGGGCGGCCAGCTTGCCGCCGGGGAATGCAGATGTTCGGAAAACTCAGTTGGGAGGCGGTGCCATGGCACGAGCCTATCGTCATGGTCACGCTGGCCTGTGTCGCACTGCTGGGCGCAGCCCTGGTGGCGGCACTGACCTGGTACAGGAAATGGGGTTACCTGTGGCACGAGTGGCTGACCTCGGTGGACCACAAGCGCATAGGCGTGATGTACATCATCGTCGCGCTGGTGATGCTGCTGCGTGGCTTCGCCGATGCCATCATGATGCGCAGCCAGCTGGCGCTGGCCACCGAAGGTCAGCCCGGCTACCTGCCGCCTGAACACTACGACCAGATCTTCACCGCCCACGGCGTGATCATGATCATCTTCATGGCCATGCCGTTCTTCACCGGCCTGATGAACATCGTGGTGCCGCTGCAACTGGGCGCACGCGACGTCGCCTTCCCGTTCCTCAACTCGCTGAGCTTCTGGCTGCTGGTGGCCGGCGCTGTGCTGGTGAACCTGTCGCTGGGTGTAGGGGAGTTCGCCAAGACCGGCTGGATCGCCTACCCGCCGCTTTCGGAGCTGGGCTACAGCCCGGGCGTGGGGGTGGACTACTACATCTGGGCGCTGCAGATCTCCGGCATCGGCACCACCCTCACCGGGGTCAACTTTCTGGTGACGGTGCTGAAGATGCGCGCGCCGGGCATGAAGCTGATGGACATGCCGATCTTCACCTGGACCTGCACCTGGGCCAACGTGCTGATCGTCAGCTCTTTCCCGATCCTCACCGCTGCGCTGTTCATGCTCACGCTGGACCGCTACCTGGGCTTCCACCTGTTCACCAACGACCTGGGCGGCAACCCCATGATGTACGTGAACCTGTTCTGGGCCTGGGGCCACCCGGAGGTGTACATCCTGGTGCTGCCGGCATTCGGGGTGTATTCGGAGGTGGTGTCGACCTTCGCCGGCAAGGCGCTGTTCGGCCACCGCTCGATGATCTACGCCAGTGGCGCGATCACCTTCCTGGGCTTCATGGTGTGGCTGCACCACTTCTTCACCATGGGCTCGGGCGCCAACGTCAACGCCTTCTTCGGCATCGCCACCACGGTGATTTCCATCCCCACCGGGGCGAAGCTGTTCAACTGGCTCTTCACCATTTATCGCGGCCGCCTGCGTTTCACCACACCGATCTGGTGGACGCTGAGCTTCATGGTGATCTTCAGCCTCGGTGGCATGACCGGCGTGCTGCTGGCGGTGCCGGGCGCTGACTTCGTGCTGCACAACAGCCTGTTCGTGGTCGCGCACTTTCACAACGTGATCATCGGCGGGGCGGTGTTCGGCTACCTGGCCGGCATGACCTACTGGTTCCCCAAAGTCTTCGGCTTCAAGCTGGTGGAGAGCTGGGGCAAGGCTGCCATCGCGTTCTGGTCGGTGGGGTTCTTCCTGGCCTTCATGCCGCTGTATGCGCTGGGCTTCATGGGCATGACGCGGCGCCTGAACCACACCGACAACCCGCTGTGGACGCCCTGGCTGCACGTGGCCATGGCCGGCGCGGTGCTGATCGCCTTCGGCATCGCCTGCCAGTTGATCCAGCTGTATGTCAGCTACCGCCAGCGCTACGCCAACCGCGACCTCACCGGCGACCCGTGGGACGGCCGCACGCTGGAATGGGCCACGGCTTCGCCTGCACCGTTCTATAACTTCGCGGTAGTGCCCAAGGTACACGGGCTCGATGCCTGGCACGCGATCAAGCAGCAAGGCGCAACCCGGCCAACCCGCTACCGTCCGATCCACATGCCCAACAACACCGCCACCGGCCTGTTGATGGGGGTTGGCAGCGCACTGCTGGGCTTTGCGATGATCTGGCATATCTGGTGGCTGGCCCTGGCTGCACTGGCTGCGACCATCGGCGTGTTCGTTTGCCATGCTGCGCGCGACGACCAGGGCTACTACGTGCCGGTCGAAGACATCGAGCGCATCGAGCGCCAGGCCGCCGCCAAACGCCTCGGAGCATAACCGAGCGAAACGGGGTCATAGCGTTGGGCGAGGGTGCCATTGAAATCATTCGGTGGCACCATTGCCGATCCTGTTTGCCTCGGAGGCCCTCATGCTCCGTTCATTCGAACGACGGCTCGACCCCTTTCCACCTGATGAAATCCCGCCGCCACCGGTCGGGCTGCTGCGCTTTCTCTGGGCCTGCACCCGCGGTGCGCGCGGCTATGTGCTGGCGATGGCGGTGCTCAGCGCAGCGGTTTCCATCTACGAAGCCTGGCTGTTCTCGTTCCTGGGGCAGGTGGTCGACTCGCTGGCCGCCTGGCAAGCCGGCGGCGCGGGCGCCGAGCAGGAACGCCGGGTGCTCTGGACCATCGGCCTGGTGCTGATGGCAAGCATCGGCCTGGTGGCGCTGCGCACCATGGTTCAGCACCAGGTGCTGGCGATCAACCTGCCGCTGCGGCTGCGCTGGGACTTCCACCGGTTGATGCTCCGGCAGAGCCTGTCGTTCTTCTCCGACGAGTTCTCCGGGCGCGTTACCACCAAGGTGATGCAGACCGCGCTGGCGGTGCGCGACGTGCTGTTCACCCTGATCGAGATCGTGCCCGGCATCGGTGTGTACTTCATCGCCATCATCGCCCTGGCCGGGGGCTTCGACTGGCGCCTGATGCTGCCGTTCCTGGCCTGGGTGGTGTTGTTCGGCCTGGCCCTGCGCTGGTTCGTGCCGCGCCTGGGCAAGGTGGGTGAAGAGCAGGCGCACGCGCGCTCGTCGATGACCGGCCGCGTGTCGGACGCCTACACCAACATCACCACGGTCAAGCTGTTCTCCCACTCCAAGCGCGAGGCGCATTTTGCCCGGGCGGCGATGGAAGACTTCAAGAACACCGGCTTCAGGCAGATGCGCCTGGTCAGCCAGTTCGAGATCGTCAACGAGGCGCTGGTGGTCGGCGTGATCATGGGCGGCGGTGGCTATGCGTTGTGGCTGTGGCACCAGGGCGAGGTCGGTGCCGGTGCGGTGGCGGCGATCACCGCGATGGCCTTGCGCATCAACGGCATGTCGCACTGGATCATGTGGCAGATGACCTCGCTGTTCGAAAACATCGGCACGGTGCAGGACGGCATGTCGACCCTGACCCACGGGCCGAAGATCCTCGATGCGCCCGGTGCGAAAGAGCTCGACACCGCAGGCGGCGAAGTGGTGTTCGACAACGTCAGCTTCAACTATGGCGGCGAGCGGCAGGTGCTCGACGGCCTGAGCCTGGCCATTCGCCCGGGCGAGAAGATCGGCCTGGTCGGCCGCTCGGGGGCTGGCAAGTCGACGCTGATCAACTTGCTGCTGCGCTTCTACGACCTGGACAGCGGGCACATCCGCATCGATGGCCAGGACATCGCCAAGGTCACCCAGGACAGCCTGCGCGCAGCCATCGGCATGGTGACCCAGGACACCTCGCTGCTGCACCGCTCGATCCGCGACAACATCGCCTACGGCCGCCCGGATGCCACCGATGCGCAAATCCAGGCGGCTGCCGCCAATGCCCAGGCCGACGGCTTCATCCGCCAGTTGAGCGACCGCGATGGGCACACCGGCTACGACACCCTGGTGGGCGAACGGGGCATCAAGCTCTCCGGGGGCCAGCGCCAGCGCGTGGCGATCGCCCGGGTGATGCTGAAAAACGCCCCGATCCTGCTGCTGGATGAGGCCACCAGCGCGCTGGACTCCGAAGCCGAAGTGGCGATCCAGGAGAGCCTGGATGAAATGATGCAAGGCAAGACGGTGATTGCTATCGCTCACCGCCTCTCGACCATCGCGGCCATGGACCGGCTGATCGTGATGGACCAGGGCCGCATCATCGAGCAGGGCACCCACGCACAGCTGCTGGCGCTCAACGGTGCCTATGCGCAGCTGTGGCGGCACCAGAGCGGCGGCTTTCTGGGTGAGGATCAGGGGTTGGTGGACGCGGGCGGCTGATCGCCTGAGGGCGGAGCAAAGCAAGTGCGTGGGCCCTCTGGCAGGCCCGCGCACCTTGATGTTCCAATGCTCAGAGGTCTTTCTTGACCTCCTTGTCGACGTGTTTGTCGGCCTTGTGCCGCTCGGCGTCATCATGCTTGGCGCCCTTGTCGACTTCTTTGGCGTCGTGCTTGGCGCCTTTGTCGATTTCCTTGGCGTCGTGGTTCACGCCCTTTTCAAGCTCGTTTTCGGCGAAGGCCATCGGGGCGGTGGTGGCGCCGAGCAGCAGGGCAGTGGCGAGGGTCAGAAGCGTCTTGCGCATGGGTGGTTTCCTTTTTCAAATGCCAGCCTGTCATTAGACTGTTTTTTCACGCTAGCCCATCTAGAAAACTGTGCCGTGCGCCTCGTCGGCGCAATCGTGGAAAAAGACGCCCGCACAGCCGGGGGAGGCTGTACGGGCGCAGGGCTCAGCAGTACTGGTCGAGTACCTTGACCCCGGCGTGATGGCGGTTCTGCTGCCAGCTGCGGGTCAAGGTGCTCAGCACGTTGCCGATGAACTCCCGGTCGGCTGCGGCGCGCTTGCCGACGTAGCCTGCACCCCGGCGGTACACCCGAAGGCGGGTGCGCATGTGGGGGCGATGCTGCTCGAACTGCTCCTCGCAGGTGTGCGGGGTCATGGCTTCGATGTGTACGTTGCCCTCGGCGCACACCCAGAGGATGTGGCTGTCATGGCTATCCCGGCGGGCGGCGAAAAGACGGGCCAGGTCATCGACGGTCGGTTGTTGGTTCAGGTTCAGCGTCATGATTCACCTCGTATCGATCGATCTGTTATCCAAGTTCGTCCAGCGGGCTGTTCGTGTAGTGGATGCTTATGGCCGCTACAAGCAAACGCCGGGCACAGCAACGCTCAGGAGGGGAATCAGCAGGGGAGGCGATAAGGAACGCCGCCCGGCAGCTTGACAAGTTCCAGCCTGCGCGCCACGCCTGTGCGGCGCTTTGCGGGTCAGTTCATCAATCTGCCTTGTGGGCAGCACACTAACGAAGAGCCTGGCGGCTTGCCAGGCAATCAGACCGCTGTTGCCAGCGCTCCCGATCAGGGAGATGGCTGCATCATGCAAAAGGAAAGATGCCCCGTCAACACATTTTGTAGTGTTAATTCTAAAGGACTACATATTGCCTGAGTGTCCGACAATCCTGCCGCTTCAGCCTTGCCGCTGACACCTGCATGATCTGGACTGAGCATGCTCCGGCCGCACTCGGCACACTCGGCAGCGACGCAGTGGCCGACCGCTTGGAGGCACAAATGCTGTGGCCTCTTGCTATTGGTAAGTGGCTGAAACGATGATGTCGGAATATTTCAGAAACACCTGCCTGGAGCGCACATGGAGTTGTCCCCGCGAGACCTCGACCAAGTATTGAGGCAGGCCGCACTGGCGGGTCATGACCAGCAATGGGGTTTTTACCGGGTAGGCGAGCATCTGCAACTGGCGGGGCAGGGCAGCGCCCCGTTCGGCTGGCCGCCCACGCTCGACGATGGCGCGCTCGATGCCTTCTGCCGGGCCTGGAACCTGCACCGCTGGGCCACCGGCCACGGTGAAACCGAACTGGGCTGGTTGCTGGCACCGCGCGCGCTGTCCGGCTCCCTGACCCTGGCGGCACTCGCCCAGCGCCTGGGCCTGTGCCTGCAAAGCCAGGCGTTGGCGCGCGCCCAGCACACCCAGCGCGTGCTCTACAGCATCAGCCACCTGGCAACCTCCGTGCGCGACAGGGCGACGTTCATGGTGCGCCTGCACCAGGAGCTGGGCACCCTGATCGATGCGGAAAACTTTTACCTGGCGCTGTACGACAGCCGTACCCAGGCGATCAGCTATCCGTACTACGTCGACACCACTGACGATGAGGCCCTGGAAAACGACGGCCGTGAAAGCCTTAACCCCGAACGCCTGTCGATGACCGGCCTGGTGCTCACCAGCGGCCAGCCGCTGCTGGTGACTCAGCAGGACATTCATCGCGCAGGCGAGACCGGGCGGTTCTACTGCCTTGGCCATGTGCCGGAATTCTGGATGGGCGCGCCGCTGAAAAACGCCGCCGACCAGGTGTTCGGCATGATCGCCATGCAGGTGTACCAGCCCGAGCGCGTGTACAGCGCTGAGGACCGCGCGCTGTTTCTGGTGGTGGCGCGGCACGTGGCGCTGGCGCTGGACCGCATCCTGCATCGCGCACATCTGGAGGAAATGGTCGCCGAACGTACCCGCGAGCTCACCCGCCTCAATGAAACCCTGCGTCAGCAGGTCGCCGAACGCGAACGTGCCGAACACTTGCAGGCGGCGCTGTTCCAGATTGCCGAGCTGTCGAGCCAGCCAGGTGATGTGACCCAGTTGTTCCCGCAGCTTCATGCCATCGTTGGCGAGCTGCTTTACGCGCGCAATTTCTACATCGCCCAGTACGACCCTGAAACCGCCGAGGTCACCTTCCCGTACTACATCGACGAGCAAGTCACCCGCCGCCCAGCACCGCGCCGCGGCCGACGTGGGCTGACCGAATACGTGATTCGCCAGCGCCGCCCCTGCCTGATCGACTACGAAGACGCCACCGACCTGATGGACAGCGGCGAGATCCAGACCACCAACGAGCCGGTGCGCTCGCAGTCGTGGCTGGGCATTCCGCTGTTCTCCGATGCGGTGGTGCGGGGCGTGCTGGTGGTGCAGAGCTACATTTCGGATGTGCGCTACAGCCTGCGCGATCAGGAGCTGCTCACCTTCGTCTCCAGGCACATTGACACGGCCCTGGCCCGGCGCAGCGCCGCCGAAGCCATCCACCAGGCCAACCTGCGCCTGGAAGCCCGCGTGCAGGACCGCACCCGCGAACTGGACCTGGCCAATGCCCAGCTGCTGCATGAGAACATCCACGACTCGCTCACAGGCCTGCCCAACCGTGCGCACCTGCAGCAGCGGCTGGAGTGGGAATGGGAGCAGTACCGCCGCGACGGCCGGCCACTGGCGGTGATGTTTCTGGACCTGGACCGCTTCAAGCTGATCAACGACAGCCGCGGCCACCATTTTGGCGACTTGCTGCTGATGGCCGCCGCTGCCCGTTTGCGCAGTTGCCTGCGCGAAGGCGACCTGCTTGCGCGCCTGGGCGGCGACGAGTTCGCGGTGCTGGCGCCCGAGGCACCGGTGGAGGTGGCGGTGAGCATCGCCGAGCGCATTCTGGCGGCGTTCGACCTGCCGTTTCACCTGGACGGGCAGGCGGTGTTTTCGTCTTGCAGTGTGGGCGTGGTCAACGCCGATGAGCAATTCCACCGGGAACCCTCGGACCTGCTGCGCGACGCCGACGCCGCGATGTACCGGGTCAAGAATGCCGGGCGGGACAGCTTTGCGGTGTTCAACCAGGTGCTGCGCCGCGAGGTGTCAGACCAGTTGGAGCGTGAAAGCGCCTTGCGCAACGCGCTCAAACGCGACGATGAGCTGGTGCCGTTCTTCCAGCCGATCATCGACGTGGCCAGCGGCAAGCTGGTGGCGCTCGAAGCGCTGATCCGCTGGCGTCAGGCCGATGGCCGGATTCTCGCGCCGGGCGCCTTCCTGCCTGCACTGGAGGGCCTGCGCCTGATCGGCCGGCTGGATCATTACATGCTGCGCAGCGTGGCGCAGTTGCTGGCCAACCCCGCCCATGAGCACTGGCCGACCGTGCATGTCAATTGCTCGGCCTACAGCATCACCCGCCCCGAATTTGCCGGCGAGGTGCTCGAGCTGCTTGCCAGCTTCGATGTGGCGCCGCACCGCATCTGCCTGGAACTGACCGAAGGCGCGCTGGTGGCGGAGCCGGAGCGGGCACGCCAGGCCATGCTGCAACTGGCCGAGCATGGCATGTCGGTGGTGCTGGATGACTTTGGTGCGGGCTTTTCGTCCTTGAGCTATGTGCACCAGTTCCACTTCACGGGGCTCAAGATCGACAAGTCCTTCATCCTCGAACTCACCGGCAGTAACCGCAGCCGGGCGATCGTTCGGGCCATCGTGCGCATGGCCGAATCGCTGGGCCTGTCGGTGGTGGCCGAAGGGGTCGAGGACCAGGCAGCGCTGAACCTGCTGCGCGATATCGGCGCCGGGCAGGCGCAGGGGTATCACATGGCAAGGCCACTGGCGCTGGCCGACTTGCTGGCGCACCCGTTGTGGGAAGGGCTGGCCTGAGCGAGCGCGCCTGGGGTTGCCGTTGGTCAGGTCGACTGAAGGGTTGGCGAGGCTTGCAGGTCCAGTGGAGATAACGGCACTGGAAGCTGAACATGAACAACGCGATGCAAGTGGCTGATTCGGCAAGCCCCAACGGCGACCAGTTGTTCGCCGAGTTCCTGCGTTCAACCCTGGCAATGCGGGCCATCCCCGCCGAAAGCCTCGGCACGGGCGCCTGGCGCTCGGCCGTTGAACGCCAGCACAAAGCGTTTTCGAGTTGGACGCTGTATCTGCAAACCCAGGCGACCACCCACGAAGGCCTGCGAAAGCTCAGGGCCGGCGCTCGCTTGGCGGTTTGAACCTTGCAAGCACCGGTGCTGCCCAAACAGGTACTGACCCGGGAGAAACCAGCATGGCTCAAGAACAGCAAAACCCACCGAAAGACGACACCCCTGCGCACTCCACCGAGCAGGAGCGCGAGCGGCTCAAGGACTTCAACAAAGGCGGCATCCCACCAGGCTCCAGCTGAACGAGGTGATACGACTCTGGCGTGCAGCAAGCTGTAGAAATTCCTATGCCTGCCGATATACCTGCATCACCCAGCAGGAGCACGCCATGATCACCACAGGGACGCCCGTCCTGGCCGCCAGCCTCGCTTTCAAGGCTGCCAACGACAATGCCACAGCCGGCGCTCAGGCAAACGCAGGGGGCGGATCAGCCTCGTCGCCCTCGGTGAAGGTGACGCTCTCGCCACTGGCTGCGCACAAGTCCGAGACCTCCAAGGCTCAGGATGACGATATTCAGAAAAGCGACCTTCCTGATGCGGTCAAGGAAACCTTGATGCGCATCCGCGAGCTCAAGCGCGAAATTGCTGAAAAGACCGCGCAACTGCAAGCGGCCCTCAATGACACATCGCTTGAACCCGAGGCCCAGCAGGCCAAGGTTGCCGCCTTGCAGACAGCCGTTGCAGCACTCAACACTGCCTTGATGGCCAGCAACGCTGCCCTGCAAAAAGCCTACAAGCAGATGACACCCGAACAGGTGAAGGCGGCGATGCTGCTTGCACTGAAAGGCTAAAGCTGCAGGTGCGTTCTGCGGGCAATCTGTTTGCCTTGTGTATGGCGCCGTGATATTAGCTTGGCCAGAGGCTGCGCGAGACTGCGCGCCCCACCTGAACGACCGAGGCATGTATACGTGGGTATCGAGCATAATCACCTGATTTCCAGGGAAGAACGCAGCGCCATCGCGGAAATCGAGGCAACTACCGAGATCCTGAAGCTGGTTGTGCGGCTCACGGGCATGAGGTTCGCTGCCATCGCCAAGTTTTCTGACGATGACTGGGTGGCGTGCAGCGTGAATGACCAGATCAGTCTTGGCATCCGCACTGGCGAGAGTTTTCCGCTGGAGCAGTCGATGTGCAGCAACATGATCGCTGAACGCAAGACGCTCTACGTGCCTTCCATCAGCCGTGACGAGCGGTATCGGTCGAACATCGCATCCCAGCTCTACGGCTTTGACAGTTGCATCTCGGTGCCGATCTTCGTGAACTCTGACGAGCTGTTCGGTGCATTGTGCGTGCTCGATCCGAGTGCGCAGCTCGATCAGTCGCACGAGACGCTGGAAGTGCTGCAGATCTTCTGCAACCTGATCGGGCGGATCTTCAGCTGGCACAAGGACGGGCTGGCGCAGGAGGTGCCTGCCTAGGCTCTGTACGAAATGCATCCCCGCTCGCCCATGCTGCGTTGAAAACAGGCTCGGAATGCTCATTTACAACCAGTAAACTCCGCTTCCTCGCCTGTTTTCGCCTTGCCTGGCCTTCGCTGGAATACATTTCATACAGAGCCTAGCACTGATCCGCAGCCGCCCGGATGGGCATCGGGCGGCGTGCAAGTTTCATCGGTTCGAGTGTGTCGGGAACCCGCCTGCCCCTGCGGCATCTAGATGGCGCCTGGCAATGTGTTCAAACCGACCATCGCCCAAGGTGCCGTATCGGCACCCCGGAGAGACCGTGCAGTTCGTTTCCTCACCCTACCTGAAGCTGTTGCTCAAGCTGTTCTCACTGAACATTCCCACCCCTGTGCGCTACGGCCTGGCATTGGTATCGATCGGGGTTTGCACGCTGATTCGGCTACAGTTGCCGCCCTTCATGCTGCCTTACCTGTTTTTCGTTCCCTTTCTCATGCTCAACGGATTCTGGCTGGGTGTGGGGCCTGCCATTGTCTCGACGCTGGCAGCCACCGCCTGCGCCGAATACTTCTTCGTGGGCACGGCGTATTCCTTCGAATTCACTCAGCGGCAGGTCGTCAACAACCTGTCCTTCGCCTGTGTCAGCGGCATCATGGCGGTGGTGTGCGCTTTGTTCCGGCTCAACCTGGAGCGGTTGTTCCAGACCGGCGGCGACCTGGCGCGGCAAGTGGCGCATCGCACCGAAGAACGCGATTCGATCTGGTCGATCTCCCCGGACATGCTCGGGGTACTGGACGCCAGTGGCCGCTTGCTTGGAGTCAACCCGGCCTGGCAGCAAACGCTTGGCTGGACCGAGGCGCAACTGCTTGCCGGCCGCTTCGAGCACGTGATCGCGCCGGCTGAGCTGCGCCGGTGGCTGGCCGATCTGGCCCAGGGCAAGTCGATCGCTCGCTTCGAAACGCAGTCGGCTACAAGCACCGGCCAGCCTTGCTGGCTGTCATGGCACATCGTCCCCAGCCAGGCGCTGTTCTATGCCTGCGTGCGCGATGTGACCGAGGTCAAGCGCCACCAGGCTGCGCTGGATGCAGCCGAGCAGCAATTGCGGCAAAGCCAGAAGATGGAGGCGGTAGGGCAGCTCACCGGCGGCATTGCCCACGACTTCAACAACCTGCTCACCGCCATCAGCGGTAGCCAGGAGCTGATGCGCATGCGGCTCAGGCAAGGGCGAGTTCAGGACCTCGAACGCTACCTGGGGGTGGCGCAGGGCGCTGTGCAGCGCGCTGCATCGCTCACTCACCGCCTGCTGGCCTATGCGCGGCGCCAGGCGCTGCTGGCCTCGACAGTCGACGTGAACACCCTGGTGCATGATGTGGAAGAGCTGATCTCACGCACACTGGGCCCGCACATCGAGTTGAAGGTGCGGCCGGCCGAAGGGCTGTGGCATTGCCTGTGCGATGCGCACCAGTTGGACAGCGCCTTGCTCAACCTGTGCATCAACGCGCGCGACGCGATGCCCGAAGGCGGCCGCCTGACCATCAGCACCGCCAACGTCAAACTCGATGAAGCCGCCGCTCAGCAGGCTGACATGGTGCCGGGCGAGTACGTGAGCCTGGCCGTCAGTGACACCGGAACGGGCATGTCGACGGAAACGATGCAGCGCATTTTCGATCCGTTTTTCACCACCAAACCGGCCGGCGCCGGCACGGGCCTGGGCCTTTCGATGGTGTACGGGTTCGTTCGCCAGTCGGGCGGGCAGGTGCGTGCCCGCTCAGCGCCTGGCGAGGGCTCGACCCTGACCCTTTACTTGCCGCGCAGCCACGCTGCACCGCAGAGCGAAAGGAGCGCACACAGTGATGGGGCGCCGCATCTGGTCGGTAAAACCATGCTGATGGTCGATGATGAACCGGCGATCCGCATGGTCGTCGCCGAGGCGCTGGAAGCGCTGGGCGTCACGGTGCTGCAGGCCGGCGACGCGGCTAGCGCGCTCACCTTGCTTGAGTCCGACGCGCACCTGGACCTGCTTATGACCGATGTCGGGCTACCGGGCGAAATCAACGGTGCCCGGCTGGCGGACACTGCCAAGCGGCTGCGTGCGGGGCTGCCGGTGTTGTTCATCACCGGCTATGCGGAAAACGCGGCGCTTGACCAGGGGCTGCTGCAAACCGGCACCGCCGTGCTGACCAAGCCTTTCGCCATCGACGCACTGACCGCAAGCCTCAATGCCTTGATTGCGCAGCCCCCTGCCGGCGCGCCATCTGGGTCGGAGGTATAGGCGACTGCCTTGGGCGCGGCTATACCGGCGCCGAGATTGTATAGAAATGGCGGAAATAGCTGTACAAACCGCACAGTTCGTCCCTTGATCAGAACCTGCCCGCGTTTTTCATGCTCTTTGTTCTACAGGATAGAGGGCGAGCGAGATGGATCACACAGTCAAGGTATTGCTGGTGGAGGACGAGCCGGTGCTCGGGGAGCTGATGGTGGATCTGCTCCAGGAGATGAACTTGCGCGTTACGCTGGCTGCCACGGCTGATCAGGGCCGCAAGTTGTTCAGCCACTCGCCCGAGCAATGGGGGCTGGTGGTGACTGATGTGCGCACTCCCGGCCACTCCGATGGCTGCGACCTGGCGTGGGACGTCGAACAGGCCTGCCAGCGTACGCCGCTGCTGGTGTGCAGCGGGTTCATGGTCGATACCATCGACCTGCCACCTTCGGCCTGTGTGCTGTCCAAACCATGGTCATTGGAAGCGTTCGAGGCGCAGGTGCACACTATGTTGTCGCCTCGCCCGGATGATGACGAGCAGAGTTCGGAGTTCATGAGCCCCGTCATGGCCTGAGGCTCTACAAAGCGCAGGCCTTTCGGCCAGCCTGCGCACCTGCACCTCCTCTGCGCAGTGCCCCCCGTTCGCTCGATGATTGCCCTCAGGCCTCATGCAGGCCCGCTCAGCGATGGTGCGGATTCTTTCTGAACACCCACGCCGCCGGCCAGGTCGTAACTTGCGAATCCATTGCCCAAGAGCGAGCCACGACCATGAGCCAAACCGTAGGCGACTTCATCATCGACCGACTCAGCCAATGGGGTGTGACGCGCATCTACGGCTACCCGGGCGACGGCATCAACGGCGTGTTCGGCGCCATGCGCCGGGCACCGGGCAAGATCGAATTCATCCAGTGCCGGCATGAGGAAATGGCCGCCTTCATGGCCAGCGCCCACGCCAAATTCACCGGCGAACTGGGCGTGTGCATCGCCACCTCAGGCCCCGGCGCCTCACACCTGCTCACCGGGCTGTATGACGCACGCATGGACCACATGCCGGTACTGGCCATCGCCGGGCAGCAGTCCCGTACGGCCATGGGCGGGCACTACCAGCAGGAGCTCGACCTGCTGTCGATGTTCAAGGATGTCGCCGGCGCCTACGTGCAGCAGGCCAACGTGCCGTCGCAGGTTCGCCACCTGGTGGACCGCGCTGTGCGCACTGCGGTGGGCGAGCGCCGTGTCACGGCGTTGATTCTGCCCAACGATCTTCAGGAACTGCCGTACGAAGAGCCAGCCCGCGCCCACGGCACACTGCACTCAGGCGTCGGCTTCACCCGGCCGAAAGTAGTGCCCTACGAACAGGACCTGGCCCGAGCTGCCGAAGTGCTCAATGCGGGTGAGCGCGTGGCGATTCTGGTAGGGGCCGGTGCGCTGGGCGCTGGCGAGCAGGTGAGAGCGGTCGCCGAGCGCCTTGGCGCCGGCGTCGCCAAGGCGCTGCTGGGCAAGGCTGTGCTGCCCGATGCCCTGCCGTGGGTGACCGGCACCATCGGCCTGTTGGGCACCGAAGCGAGTTACCAGTTGATGGAGGAGTGCGACACGCTGCTGATGATCGGTTCGGGCTTCCCCTACGCTGAATTCCTGCCCAAGGAAGGCCAGGCCCGCGGTGTGCAGATCGACCTGAGCCCGAACATGCTGAGCCTGCGCTACCCGATGGAAGTGAACCTGGTGGGCGATTCGGCCGATACGCTCAGCGCCTTGCTGCCGCTGCTCGACGCCCGCCCGCAACGCAAGTGGCAGGAAAAGGTCGAGCGCTGGCGCGGCGACTGGGAGCGCAAGCTGGAACGCCGCGCCCTGGCCAGTGCCGAGCCGATCAATCCGCAGCGGGTAGTGCATGAGCTCTCGGCGCAGCTGCCGGATGCCTCGATCATCACCAGCGACTCCGGTTCCTGCGCCAACTGGTATGCCCGCGACCTGAAGATCCGTGAAGGCATGATGTGCTCGCTGTCCGGCGGCCTGGCCTCCATGGGCGCGGCAGTGCCCTATGCCATCGCCGCCAAGTTTGCCCACCCCGAACGGCCGGTCGTCGCGCTGGTGGGTGATGGCGCCATGCAGATGAACAACCTGGCCGAACTGATCACCGTCGCCAAGTACTGGCAGCAATGGGGCAATGGCAAGTGGATCTGCGCAGTGTTCAACAACCAGGACCTGAACCAGGTGACCTGGGAGCAACGGGTGATGGAAGGCGACCCGAAATTCTCCGCCTCGCAGGACATTCCCGACGTGCCCTACCACCTGTTCGCCATCTCCATTGGCCTGAAGGGCATCTATGTAGAGCGCGAAGAAGATGTCGCCGATGCCTGGGCCCAGGCGTTCGCCAGCGACGTGCCGGTGCTGCTGGAATTCAAGACCGACCCCAACGTGCCGCCGCTGCCGCCGCACATCACCTTGGAGCAGGCCAGGAAGTTCGGCACAGCGCTGCTCAAGGGCGACCCCAACGAAGCCGGAATCATCAAGCAGGCGGCCAAGCAGCTGTTCGGCAGCGTGCTGCCCGGGGGTGACAAGAGTCAGTAGCTGCCAGAACAGGGGGGCAGGGTTGACGCAGGGCGGAGATGGCGCAAGGCTACTGAGCCAAAGGCAGTGACCGCGATGGATCGCCAGCCTCAGCAAAGGAGCCGCCCTGTGCCCAACGTCAAACGCCTCGCGCTGTTCCTGGATGGCACCTGGAACACTGTCAACGACAACACCAACGTGTACCGTGCCAGGTCGCTGTGCAACGACTCGCCCGAGCAGCGCTGCTACTACAGCAAGGGCGTTGGCACCCAGGCGGGTGAGCGCCTGGCCGGAGGGCTGTTCGGCATCGGCATCGACCAGGAAGTGCTCAGGGCCTACGAGTGGCTGGTGGGCAACTACGAGGTGGGCGCCAGGATCTACATCTTCGGCTTCAGCCGTGGCGCCTTCACGGCGCGCAGCCTGGCCGGCTTCATTTCCATCTGCGGGCTGCTCAAGCCCGGCTCGCCGATCTCTCTGACTCAGATTTTCGATCGTTACCGGCAAGGCAACGCCGCTCACTCCATCCGCGCGCTGGCCAACATGCCCGATGAGGGCCTGAGCCAGCCAGACCTGTGGCTCAAGCGTTATTCGCGGGCCATCCCAGTGTGGTTTCAGGGCGTCTGGGATACGGTCGGTGCGCTGGGTGTGCCGCTGCCATGGCTACCGCGGGTGAGCAGCGCCGATTTCGCTTTTCTCGAAACTGACCTGCGCATCAACGAAACCCACGCCTTCCATGCCCTGGCCATCGACGAGCAACGCCGGGCGTTCGCACCGACCTTGTGGACCAAGGTCACGAACAAACAAGGCGACAACTACCCTCCGCGGACCCTTGAACGGGTCGAGCAACGCTGGTTCGTGGGCGCTCACGCCAACGTGGGCGGTGGCTACCCGAACGACCTGCTGGCGCAACCGCCCTTGCAGTGGCTGATGCGCAAGGCAGCCGAGCATGAACTGGTGTTCAACGACGAGGTGATCCTCGACGGCGACGAGGTCAAGGCCAGGGTCGAGGACTCTTACGCGAAGATGGGCGGCGGGCTGTACCGCTTGCTCACCCTTGGCCGGCGCTGGTACCGGCCGATTGGCGCGGCACCGGTGGAAACGCCCAGCCAGTCCACGGCAGCGATCAACGAAACCATCGATGCCTCGGTGTTCCGGCGCTGGCGGGAAGATGCGGGGTATCGGCCGGTCAATCTGCAGCGCTGGGCCGATCAGCGCAGGCTCGATCCCGCTACTGTGCAAGGCTGCGTATGGGCACAAGATGGCGAGCCGGTCGTTGAGGGTAGCGTGTAGAAACGGCGCAAGCGCCTATGAAATATGTGTCAGGCATAGCCGAACTGATTACACTTTTTCACATCTTTTACATTTAGCAACGATTCGCATCTGTGAATAATTGACACTTTCTTCACATTTGCAGGAATCCCCACCTTGACCCCGCGCCTCTCCGCCTCGCTGCTGCTGGCTGGTGCTTGCACCGCCGTGCCCATGGCCCATGCCGATGAACTGACCCTGCCCACCACCGAGATCCAGGGCAGCGCTGCCGCTGGTGAAGCCGCCAGCGAGGGGTACCAGGGCCGCGCGTCTTCGACCACGACCAAGCTGGGCCTGACCGACAAGCAGACGCCCCAGGCCGTCACCACGCTGACCCGCGAACAGCTCGACGACTTCAAGACCAACGACGTGCGCCAGGCGCTGCGCTCGGCGCCCTCGGTGACGGTGGAGCAGATCGAGACCGACCGTACCTACTTCACCTCGCGCGGCTTCGACATCAGCAACTTCCAGTTCGACGGCATGGGCATGCCGTTCGTGTCCGGCTCGCTGGTGGGTGGCCTGGACATGGCCGAGTACGAGCAGGTCGACATTCTCCACGGTGCCAACGGCCTGATGAGCGGGGCGGGCAATCCCTCGGCCACGGTCAACTTCGTGCGCAAACGCCCCACCGATACCTTCCAGGCCAAGGTTCAGAACGATGCAGGTTCCTGGGACAACCGCCGCCTGAGTGTCGATGTGAGCGGCCCGCTGACGCCAACCGGCAATGTGCGCGGGCGCTTCATCTATGCCCACGACAAGGGCAACTCGTGGATGGACCGCTACAGCCACGAAACCAACATCGCGGCTGGCCTGCTGGCGATCGACCTCTCCGAGGCCGACACCCTGACGCTGGGTCTTTCCCAGCACAACAGCGATGCCAACGGCAGCAGCTGGGGCAACCTGGCACTGGGTGATGCCAACGGCCCGCTGCACTACAGCGGCCGCAGCGCCAGCATCGGCCAGCCCTGGACCTACTGGAATCTGCACACCCAGCGCGCCTTCGCCGAGCTCAAGCACGATTTCGGCAATGGCTGGAATGCCACGCTCAACGTCAGCGGGGTGACCGAGTACCAGGACACCAACATGCTCTACGTGGCCGGTGTCGATACCGGTGATGCCTCGCTGTTCGCCGCTCACACCACCAGCAAGGCTCACGAGCTGCTGGGTGAAGCCAAGGTTTCCGGGCCATTCACCCTGCTGGGCCGTGAGCACGAGCTCACCGTGGGCAGCAGCTATGGCTACACCCATCAACGGGCGCGGGAATACGACGCCTCGGGCGGCAACTACTACTCCGCGCCTTATGCCGATGTACTGAGCGGCAACCTGGCCAAGCCTGCCTTCGATTTCACCAACGATGCTGACTCGGTCAATTACAACGACACCCAGAAAAGCCTGTTCGCCGGCGCCCGCTTCAGCCTGATGGACGACCTGCACTGGATCGCCGGGGCGCGCATGCTCAGCGCCGACGGCTCCGGCGACAACTACGGCGCGGCCCACGATACCCGCGTGCACGGCAAGGTCACGCCCTACACCGGCCTGGTCTACGACCTGACGCCGCAATGGAGCGTCTACGGCAGCTGGACGCGCATCTTCGACGTGCAATACAAGCTCGACGCCAACAACGCGATCCTGCCGCCGCTCGAAGGCAAGAGCATGGAAGTAGGGATCGAAGGTGCGCTGCTCGATGAGCGCCTGAACGTCACCGCTGCGCTGTTCAAGACCGAGCAGCAGAACGTGGCGCAATACGCAGGCTTCGACAATGGCCACTCGGTGTACGACGCCCTCGACTACAAGAGCCGCGGCATCGAACTGCAGGCTTCGGGCGAAGCGCTGCCGGGCTTGAACCTGCTCGGCGGCTACACCTACGTGCACATCGAAGACGAGGACGGCGCTCGCGCCCGCCGCTACGTACCTACCCACACCTTCCGTGGCATGGCCAGCTACCGGCTGCCAGGGTTGCCTCAGGCCAAGGTCGGCGCCCGTATGAGCTGGCAAAGCGCCGTGGAGAACCAGACCACGGCCTACATCCACCAGAGCGCCTATGCGCTGGTGGACCTGATGGCCGACTACGACATCGACAGCCACTGGAGCGCAGGGCTGAATTTCAACAACATCACCGACCGCAAATACCTGCTCTCGCTCTACGACAACGCCAACACCGCCAGCTATGGCGCGCCGCGCAACGTCACTGCCTCGCTGACCTGGAAGTACTGAAGCGGCAGGCTCAGGGTAAAGCGCGCGCCGCCCAGCGCCGCCTTGCCCACCCCCAGCGTACCGCCCTGGCGCTCCATGCAGCTGCGGCTGATCGCCAGGCCCAGCCCGACCCCGCCGGTGGCGCGGTCGCGGCTGCGGTCCAGGCGAAAGAACGGCTGGAATACCTGGTGGTAGTCCGCCTCCGGAATACCTTCACCGTCGTCTTCGATCACCACGATCAAATCCTCCCCGTTGGCTCGCGCCTCGACGCTCACCTGGCTGTGTGCATAGCGCAGCGCGTTGCTCAGGATGTTCTGCAAGGCACGGGCAGTGAGCTTCGGCTCCAGCGCCACCGCCGGCAGGGAGCCAGGCGTATCTACCTGCACACGGACGTTCAAGCGCTCGGCATCTTCGAAAACGGCACCACCACGCTGTCGATGAACGCCGGTACGCCCACCTCGATGCGCTCCAGCGGCTGCACTGAGGCGCGCAGCGTGTTGAAGGCCATCAGCTCATCGATCAACTGCTGCAAGGCCAGGCCATGGCTCTGCAGTGCCTCGACCTGGCGCTGCTGCGGCGGTTCGGCCTTGGCCATCAGCAACTCCAGCCCGAACCTCAGGCGCGACAGCGGGGTGCGCAGCTCATGGGAGACGGCATTGAGCAGGTCACGCTGAAGCGCGATCAGGGTTTCGGTGCGCTCGGCCATGGTGTCGAACACACGCGCCAGGTTGCCGATGTTCGAGCCTTGAGCAATACCGCTGCGGGCGCTCAGGTCGCCTTCGCCGAGCCGGGCGGCGGCCAGGCGCAGGCGTTCGAGGTCGCGCCAATGCGGCCTGAGCCACACCAGCACGCAGGCCACCAGTGACAGCCCCACCAGCAGGTTGACCAGCCAGTAGAGCAGGGCGATGCCCGCCGGGTACGGCGGATAGTCGATCACCACGGCTTGCCGATTGCCCACCACCAGCGCTGCGGCGCCGATGTCGCCGTTCTGCACCATGTGAACGCCAACCTGGCCCTGGCTCAGCTGCTCTGGCTCAAGCTCCGCCAGGGCAGGGTCGCCCTCGCTGTACAGCGCGATGCCCAGAGGCTGGAACTGCGTTTGCAACGCTTCGGTCACGGCGGGCCATTGAGCCGCGGGCGTGGCCCGGTAGCGCTGGGCGATCAGCTCCAGGGTGCCGCGCACCTGGCCGATGTCGAACTGGTGGATGCGCTCCTTGAACACCCACACCACAAAATCCGGCACCACCCAGGTGGTGAAGGCGAAGGTCAGCACGATCAGCAGCGCCAGGCGCAGGAACAGGCGGGCCACGGCTCAGAGCTCCCATTCGCCGGGCACGAGCAGATAGCCGCGGCCCCATACGGTCTTGATCTTGCGCGGCTCGCTGGCCTGGTCGGCGAATTTCTTGCGCAGCTTGGAAATGATCACGTCCACCGAACGGTCCAGCCCATTGAACGCCCGGCCGCGCAGCTCCTGAACCAGCACGTCGCGGCTGAGCACCTCGCCGGCGCGCCGCGCCAGCACGTCGAGCACGGTGAATTCTGCGGTGGTCAGCTCCACCGGCTCGCCTTGCCATAGCGCCTGGCGCGCCTTGCTGTCGATCTCGAGCCGGCCAACGCAAAGCAGGCGGGCATCAGGTGGGCTTTGCAGCGCTGCGGCACGGCGCAGCAGGCTGCGCACACGCGCCAGCAGCAGGCGTGGGTCGCAGGGTTTGGCCACATAGTCGTCGGCACCGCATTCAAGGCCGATGATCTGATCGAGGGTTTCGCCGCGCGCGGTGAGTATCAGGATCGGCAACGCAGGGTGTGCCTGGCGTACCTGGCGGCACAGGGCCAGGCCATCGAGGCCGGGCAGCATCACGTCGAGCACCGCAAGCTGCGGCTGTGCGCGGGCGATGGCGGCCAACGCCGTGTCGCCACGGCTGTAGTGTTCGACGCGGTAACCCTGTTCATTGAGGTAGTGGGCGATCAGTTCGGCCAGGGCGTGATCGTCCTCGACGAGCAGCACGGTGGGCATGGCAGGGCAGGCTCGGGCGGTTTCGGGGGCGCCAGTGTAGAGGGTTGGCGCTTGAGCGGCGAGCGGCGCTCGGCATTGAGATATCGGCCACAGGGCGGCACAATCGCGCTCCGCCAACGAAGGGCCCTGTTCTTGAACCTGCCAATGACCTTATCCGAACGCCTTGCGCGCGTCGCCGAGCTGATCCCGGCCGGCGCGCGGCTGGCCGATATCGGCTCCGACCACGCTTACCTGCCGGTGGCCTTGGCCAGCCGAGAGGCCATCGAGCATGCCATTGCGGTGGAGGTTGCCAGCGGCCCCTATGCAGCGGCCCAGCGCACGGTACGCGAGCAGGCCGTGGAGCAACGGGTCAGCGTGCGCCAGGCCAATGGCCTGTTCGGTGTACAGGCCGATGACCGGCTGACCGCCATCAGCCTGTGCGGCATGGGCGGTGAAACCATTCGCGACATCCTCCAGGCCGGCCATGCGCGGCTCAACGGCCGCGAACGGCTGGTGATGCAGCCCAACGGGGGTGAGCAGGCGCTGCGCCAGTGGCTGATGGAGCAGGGTTACCGGATCGTCGCCGAACAGGTGCTGCGCGAGCACCGTTTCGACTACGAGATCATCGTCGCCGAACCCAGCGGGCCGGTGGCCTACAGCGAGCGCGAGCTGTACTTCGGGCCGCTGCTGATGCAGGCGCGCAGCGAGGCGTTCATTCATAAATGGCAGCGCATGTTGCGCCAGCGGCATCAGACCCTGGCCAACTTTGCCCGTGCCAAACAGGCAGTGCCGGCGGCCAAGCTGGAACAGGTGAAGCTGCACATCCAATGGATCAGCGAGTTGCTGGGGTAGCCTCGGGCACTTGCCAGAACACCAGCGCGGGCAGTGCGGTGATGATCGCCACGCCCAGCCATACGGTCGCAAAACCTGCCTGCAACCCGGCACCCGCCGCAGCGGCGGCGAGCAACAGGCCGGCGACGGTGACGCCGATGCTCATGGTCAGTTGCTGGGTCATCGACATCAGGCTGTTGCCGCTGCTGGCCAGCGCGTCGGGCAGGTCCTTGAGGGTCAGGTTGTTCATGGTCGAGAAGCGCACACCGTTGACCATGCCGATCACCAGCAGCACCGCCGGGATCGCCCACGGCAGGCCCAGGCTTGCGGCCAGCGGCAGCAGCAACACCAGCCCCGCCAGCGCCAGCGTGGCGCCGACCAGCACGCGGCGATAGCCGAAGCCGTTGACCACTCGCACCACCAGGCGCTTGACGCCCATGTTGCCCAGCACCAGCGGCACCATCATCAGCCCCGCGTGCATCGGGGCGAACCCAGAGCCCCAACTGCAAATACATCGGCACCAGAAACGGCAACATCGCGCTGCCGATGCGCCCGCAGAAGCCCCCGAGCAGGCCCATCGAAAACACCTTGCTGTCGAACAGCTTCAGGCTGAACAGCGCCCCGGCGTTGCCGCGCGCGTGGGCCAGGTAAAGCATCACCGCCGCCAGGCCTGCCAGCAACAGGGCGCAGAGCACCAGCGGTGCATGCTGGCCTTCCAGGGCCAGGGTAAGAGCAGCCATGGCCACCCCCAGCAGGGCGTAACCGATGAAATCGAAGCGCCGGGGCGGCAGCGTGAGGTTCGGCAGCCAGCGCCAGGTCGCCACCGCGCCCACCAGCCCTACCGGCAGGTTGATCAGGAAGATCCAGTGCCAGCTGGCGTACTGCACCAGCACACCCCCAACGCCGGCCCCAGCAGCGGGCCGATCTGCCCAGGCAAGGTCACGAAGGCCATGGCCGCCAGGTACTGGTCCCGTGGCACCAGCTTGAGCACCGTCAGCCGGCCCACCGGCACCATCATCGCCCCGCCGATGCCTTGCACCACGCGCGCAGCCTCCAGCTGTTGCAGCGAGCCGGCAGCCGCGCAGCACAGCGAGCCGAAGCTGAACAAAAGAATGGCGCAGAGGAACACATTGCGGCCGCCGAAGCGGTCGGCCAACCAACCGCTCACCGGCAGCGTCACCGCCACGGTCAGCACGTAGGCGACGATCACGCCGTGCATGCGCAGCGGGCTTTCATTCAGGCTTACGGCCATGGAGGGCAGGGCGGTGTTGACGATGGTGGTGTCCAGCGTCTGCATGAAAAAGCCGAACGCGACGATCCACAGCTGCCAGCGCAGGCGTGGGTCGGCGTGGCCCAGCGCGCCGTTCACCGCCCGGCGCGGAGAAGTCCGCCCACTTGCGCACCAGGTAGTTGTGCTCGTCCATCACCGCATTCCACACCCCGATGTGCCCCATGCGCTGCTCGTAGGAGCCGCCCTCGCGCACCTCGCCGGCCTCGATCAGCGGCTGGCCGTCGCTGCCCATCAGTTGCTCCCGTGCGGGCAACCCGGCGTACCAGTAGTCCCACTCGGCGGCGCTGAGGTGGTCGCGGGCCCGTGGCGGGTTGGAGATGTAAAAGCCCTGGCGGGCCATCACTGCGCCGGGCCAGCCGGCCAGCCACCAGTTCAGGTAGGCGTAGGCGGCGTCCTTTTCCCGGCCCTCGACGCAGCGCGACAGAGACAGCCCGCCGAACCAGGCGCGGTAACCTTCGCGGGGGATGGCCAGGCGGTACTGGATGCCCGCGCGGTGCAGCTGCATCAGGGTCAGGGGACCACAGGCTCTGAATGTGGACGTTCGGGCCGAGCATCAACTCACCGGCTTCGCGGTCATCGCCCCAGAAGGCGGCGAAATGCCGGTGGCGCTGGCGCTCGATCAGAAACCGCGCCAGGGTATCGATCTCTTCCAGGCGCAGGTTGCCAATATTGCCGAACTGCGCAAGGCCACTGGCCTGGACTGCCAGCGCCGCATCCAGCGCACCGATCGCGGCATCGCTCTGCAAGGCCACGTGCCCGCACCAGCGCTCGTCGAGCAGCCAGGCCCAGCTCTCCGGTTTGCCGGCCAGCGCTTTGGGCAGGTGCTCGGGGCGGTAGGCGAAGCTGTCGGCGTTGTGGGTCAGCGGCAACATGCTGATCGAGCCGGTGGGCGTGCTGGTCAGAGTGCCATCGTGCTGCACGTAAAGCCGGTCGCAGGGCAGGCTGCCGCTGGCCAGCGTATCGCCGGGGTGCAGGCGGCCGCGTTTGGGCAGGTCGTTGATTTCGTCCCACAGCGCCACCCGGCGCGTGTCGATAGGCTGGATGGCGCGCGCGGGCCAGACGAAATCGACGTTGTGGAACCATTGATCGTAGAGGTCGTAGCTGTGCGGCTGCATCACCGCGATGCGCTGGGCGGTCTGCGCGTCGTGGATCTGGTAGACCAGCTCGATGCCCAGCTCCTGCTCGGCGCGCAGGCGGATCGGTTCAAGCAGGGTGACGGAGGTGCCCAGCACGCGCAGGGTGACCTTGGCCGTCATGCCGCCTGCCCCAAGGTGCCGAGGAATGCTTCGAAGGAACGGCGCAGCGCCCGGGTGTCGAGGCCGCGCACGATGAACACCAGCCGCGAGCGCGGCGCGCCGCCCGGCCAGGCGGGCAGGTGCAACGGAGGATGCAGGCTGTGCTGCACACCATGAATCACGATGGGTTGGCTGGAATCGATCACGTCAAGCAGGCCCTTGACCCTGAGAATGCGTTCGCCGTGGCATCTTAGCAGCATCGATAGCCACACCCCAAAAGCCACCCAGTCCAACGGCCGGTCGAACTCCAGGCAACACACCTCGGCGCCGCCATGGGGCTGCGCCGCGACCGGGGCGAACAGCTGCCAGCGTGCCACCTCCTGTTCGGCATTCTGGCCGCGCGCGCCTTCGCCCAGCAGCAACTGGTCGCCTTGCTGCACGTCGCTGGCAAGCGCCTGCGAGGCCCCGGGTTGAGCGCGGCCAGCCGCTGCGCCAGTGCCTCTACCGCCAAGGGCCCGGCACGGTCGGCCTTGCTGATCAGCAAACGGTCGGCAGCGGCCACCTGCACCAGCCACTCCGGGTGCAGGCGCTCCTGCAGCTCGGCCTGCTCGGCATCGACCACCGTTACCGTAAGCCCCAGGTGAAAGCGCCCGCGCAGGTGCGCGTCGCGCAGCAGAGTGGCGATGATCGGCGCAGGGTTGGCAAGGCCGGTGGTTTCCAGGATTACGCGCTTGAACGCCGGGACCTCGCCACGGGCGCGGCGCCCGTGCAGGTCGAGCAGCGCCTGCTTGAGGTCGCCCTGCACCGAGCAGCGCGCACAACCGCCCGGCAGCAGCACGGTGCCTGGCGCCACTTCCTCCACCAGCAGGTGGTCGATGCCCACATCACCGAACTCGTTGATCAGCAGCGCCGTATCCCCTAGCGCGGCGGCGCCCGGCGCGGCGGCGCCCGGCGCCTCACCAGCCAACAGCCGGCGCAGCAGGGTGGTTTTGCCGCTGCCGAGAAACCCCGTGATAACGCTCACCGGCAAACTCATCGGGCAGCCTCCAGCGCATCGAGAATGTTGCCGGCCAGCGGGTCCAGCGATTTGCCGATCACCGCCTCAGCCTGTTGCCACAGCTCTTCAAGCCCGCTGGCCAACGCCTGGCGCCCGGTCGGCCCCTGGATCAAATACGAGGCGCCTTGCACATCCGACACCTTCAAGCGAAACGGCGCCAGCACCTGGTTGATCGCCGCCAGCCGGCGCAGACGCTCGCGCCGGCGGGGCAGGGTATCGCCTAAAGGGTCGCTCCAATGGCCGTCCTCACCGATCAAGCCACACAGCCCGCACATGATTCACCTCCTGCTCACGGCATTACATCGCCCGAATTGGGCCCCAACCTTTGCCCGACGAACAGGTTGCCGCCCGGTTCGCTGGCCAGCAACACCGCCACCGGAGCGACTTCTTCGGCGCGGCCGAAGCGGCCCAGCGGCAGCTCCTTGGCCTTGGCGGTTTTCCAGGCCTGGCTGATGCCGTCGACCAGCGCCGTTTCGATAGGCCCGGGCGCGATCGCGTTGACCAGCACATTCTGGCCGCTGACCTCCAGCGCTAGCGACTTGGTGAAGCCGATCACCCCCGCCTTGGCTGCCGCGTAATGGCACAGCTCGGCGCCGCCCTTGATGCCCAGTTGCGAGGCCACGTTGATGATCCGCCCCCAGCGCTGCGCGAGCATGTGCGGCAGCGCGCGCTGGCTGGCGATGAACACGCTGGTGAGGTCGACGCGCAGCATGTCGTCCCACATCTGCTGGGTGAGGTCGACACAGGGCGCCTGGGTGAGCATGCCGGCGTTGTTGACCAGGATGTCGATGCCGCCGTAGGCCTGCACGCAGGCGTCCACCCCAGCCTGGGCACCTTCGCGGGTGCCGACGTCGCCGACCGATTCGTACACCGCTACGCCCAGCTCCCGACAGCGCTCGGCCACCTCGGCGAGGCGCGCAGCATCGCGGTCGCACAGCACCAGCCGGGCGCCGGCCGCTGCGTAGGCCAGGGCGATGGCGGCGCCGATGCCGCTGGCCGCGCCGGTGATGACCGCGCGGCGTTGTTGCAATGCTTGCATGGTCGGCTCCTATTCAGGCCAGCGGACGGTCAGGCCGCCGTCGATGATCAGGCTTTGCCCGGTGATGTAGCTGGCTTCGTCGCTGGTGAGAAAGCGCACCAGGTTGGCGACCTCGCGGGCCTTGCCCACGCGCCCCAGCGGGATGGCGCGGGCAGCTTTGGCCAGGCCCTCGGGGCCGAGGGAGTTCTTCGCGTCCAGCGATTGCCGGGGTTTCGATCAGCCCCGGGATAACCGCGTTGCAGCGAATACCGCGCCCGGCCAGCTCCACCGCCAGTGACCGGCACAGCCCGGGCACGCCGAGCCTTGGCCGCAGCGTAATGAGCGTGGTCTTGCCAGCCGTAGACGCCACCGGCAATCGAGGAGATCGCAACCAGTGCGCCGGCGCCCTCGATGTGCCGCGCGGCGGCGCGAAAGGTGCGCATCACGCCGGTGAGGTCGACGTCGAGCATCTCGTTCCAGCGCTCGTCGGTCATTTCGAGCAACGGCGCGCGGCGCAACAGCCCGGCATTCGCCACGGCGTAGTCAAGCCGGCCGAAGCGCTCGACGGCCGCGGCGGCGAGGGCGTCGAGCGAGGCGCTGTCGGTCACGTCGGCCGCCTGCATCAGGCACTGGCCGCCGGCTTGCTCCACTAGCGCCTGGGTAGCGCTCGGGTCATGCGGGTCGCCGCTGAAATAGCTGCCCACCACGCGCACACCGCGCTCGGCGTAGGCCACGGCCAGCGCCTGGCCGATGCCGCTGGCGGCACCGGTGATCAGGGCGACGGGATTGGATGAGGTCATGTGAAGGTCTCCGTCATTTGATGCTGCTGGGCTCGACGTGGCGTGCTGCCCACATCACCAGCCCGGAAAGAAAGCACGGCAGCGCGCCGAACCACAGCGCTGCGCCATGCCAGTCGCCGCCGGCCGACAGCACCCCGGTGATGCCCAGGCCCGCAAGGATCGCGCCCACCGGGCCCATGGCATGCACGATGGCGCCACCGGTGGCGCGGATGCTGGTGGGGAAGCTTTCGCCCATGAAGAACAGCATGGCCGAGTAGGGGCCGGTCAGGAAAAACAGCCCCAGGCTGTACAGCGCAACGACCGTCGCCAGCTGGCTGGGCGCCTGGATCATGGCGAAGAACGCCAGGCCCCCGAGCATCCAGCCCAGCGCCACGGTGTTGCGCCGGCCGATGCGGTCGCCCAGCCAGCCGTGGAACAGATAGCCGATGAAGCCGACCAGGTTCGACAGCACCAGAATCCACAGCGAGTTCTCGAACGACAGCCCGTGTACGCTCACGATCACTGACGTGCCCAGCACGCTGAACACCTGGATCGCCGACCAGTTCAGCAGGATCGCCAGGCTCAGTACCACGGTCGGGCGCAGCGCTGCACCACGAAAAGCCGCTGCCACACCGGCCTTGGAGTGTTCGTCGTAATCCACCCCGTGCGCCAGCGCCAGGCTGCGCGCCTGCTCGGCCTGGCCGGCCTTGCGCAGTTGCGCGATGCGCTGGTGCACCTGGAACTGCGGGCTTTCCTTGAGCTTGCGTGCCAGCACCGCGATCACGAAGGCCGGCACCGCAGCGAAGATGAAGCAGCCCTGCCAGCCGATGTGCGGCAGCAACAGTGCGGTGAGGCCTGCGGCGATCAGCGCGCCCACCGGCCAGCCGCTTTGCACCAGGCTGTAGATGAAGCCACGGCGCTTGACCAGCTTGGGGTCGTCGGAGGCGGCATAGATTTCGGTGAGGTAGGTGGCGTTGACGCCTTCCTCGGCGTAACCCAGCCCGGCCACCGAGCGCACACCGATCAGCGCGCCCTTGCCCATACCGGCGCACACAGCGGTAAGCGCCGAGCACAGCGCTGCACCACCAATGGTGAACATGATGCCGCCACGGCGGCCGATCCGGTCCACCAGCGGGCCGATGGCAAACGCCACCACGGCGCCGCCGACCGCCACCCAGGTGGCGATCTCGGCCTGTTCGGCCTGGCTCCATTGGTAATGCCCACCCATCACCGGCAGCAAGGTGCCGAACAGGATGAAGTCGTAGACAGCGAAAACCCAGGCGAAAAACGCGATCCAGGTGGCATAGACAACATCCCTGGGCGCCAGCGGCACGGGCTGGAAGTCATCCAGTGCCGGCGTTGCGGTGTGAGTGGTCATGGTCAGGCTCCGAGTGGGTTGTCAGCGTTGGCGCGGGTGGCGCGCAAGGAAGTCGTCGGCGATCTCGTCCATGGTGCTGAAGCGCACACCCTCATGGCCTTTGATGTATTCGATCAGGCGCTCGAGCATCAGCAGCACCTGCGGGCGGCCGGAAACGTCCGGGTGAATGGTGATCGGGAACACCGCGTAGTCCATCTCGCGGTACACCCAGTCGAACTGGTCGCGCCACATCTGCTCAATGTCCCTTGGGTTGACGAAGCCGTGGCTGTTGGGCGCCTTCTTGATGAACATCATCGGCGGCAGGTCGTCCAGGTACCAGTTGGCCGGGATCTCCACCAGGTCGGTTTCCTGGCCACGCACCAGTGGCTTCATCCAGGCGTCGGGGTGGGCGCTGTAGTCGATCTTGGTCCAGCTGTCCTTGACCCGCACGTAGTAGGGGCTGAAGTCGTTGTGCATCAGGCTGTGGTCGTACTTGATGCCCTTTTTGAGCAGCAGCTCGTTGGTGACATTGCTGAATTCCCACCACGGCGCCACGTAGCCGGTGGGGCGCTTGCCGGCGAGTTCTGTGATCAGCGCGATGGATTTGTCGAGCACGATCTCTTCCTGCTCGGGTGTCATGGCGATGGGGTTTTCGTGGCTGTAGCCGTGGATGCCGATTTCGTGGCCGGCGGCGGCAACGGCTTTCATCTGCTCGGGGAAGGTTTCCACCGAGTGGCCGGGGATGAACCAGGTGGTGCGCAGGCCGTAGCGTTCGAACAGTTTCAGCAGGCGCGGCGCGCCGACTTCGCCGGCGAACAGACCGCGGGAGATGTCGTCGGGCGAGTTCTTCGCCGCCGTACGAACCCAGCCAGCCGGCCACCGCGTCGACGTCGACGCCGATGGAGACGAATATTTCTTTAGCCATGCTTGAGTGCTCCTGTGCCCGGGTGTTCAACGCGCCTGGCGCGAGGCCGGGCCCTCGCGCGGCGCAGGCGTGAATTCAGGCGCTGCGCACCAGCGGCTCGATGGCCAGCGCTGCGCGCAGCAGGTGGGTGTCTTCACCGCTGGGGGCAGCCAGCAACAGGCTGGTAGGCAAGCCCTGATTGTCCGTTCCGCTGGGCAGCGCCACGCCGGGCATGTCGAGCAGGCTGCCGGGCATGGTCAGGCGCAGGGTGGCGAGATTGGTGCGTGCGAACAGCGCGTCGTCTTCGAGCAGTGGCTCCAGCAGCGGCGCTACGTGCCCGACGGTCGGGGTGACGAGCAGCGCGCCGTTGAGCTCATCACGCAGTTGTTCGCGCAGTTGTTCGGCGGCCTGGCTCAGCATCAGCTGGGTACTGGCCGGCAGCTGGCGCGCGGTTTCCAGGCGCTTGCGCACGCGCGGGTCGAGGCGCTCGGCATCCAGGCTGTCGAGCAGCGGCTGGTGCAGGGCGAAGGCTTCGGCGCTGCCGAGCCACCCGTGTTTTTCGATCAGGTCCAGGCAGGCTTGCAGGGCCGCCACAGGGCGCTGCTCGATCAGCACACCGGCGGCGCGCAGGCGCTCCAGTGCGGCCATCAGGTTGTCGCGCACGGCGGGCTCCACGCGGGTGTCGAGCAACACGGCGGTGTCTACCCGCAGGCGCAGCCCGGATAGCGGCAGGGGCAGGCTTGCGCGAGTGCCGGTGAGCAATTGGTCGAGCGCCACCACGTCGCGCACGCTGTGGGCCAGCGGGCCGAGGGTGTCGAGCGAGCGCGCCAGCGGGAAGACCCCGTCCATGGCATAGCGCTGGCGGCTGGCGCGGTAGCCGACCAGGCCGTTGAAGGCCGCCGGTACGCGGATCGAGCCTGCCGTGTCGGTGCCCATCGCGAGCGGCACGATGCCTGCGGCCACGGCAATGGCAGAGCCGCTCGATGAGCCGCCCGGCACTCGCAGTGGCTGGCCGCCCGAGGGCAGGGTGGGGGTGCCGAAATGCGGGTTCAGGCCCAGCCCGGAATAGGCCAGTTCGCTCAAGTTGGTCTTGCCCAGGTTCACCAGCCCTGCGCGGCTGAGGATATTGACCAGCGCAGCGTCATGCTGAGCCGGCGCACACTCACGGCGCACCTCGGCGCCTGCTGTGGTGGGTGTGCCGACCATGTCGAACAGGTCTTTCCAGGCGATGGGCACGCCATCGAGTGGGGACAATGGCTGCCCGGCAGCCCATCGCTCGCTGGCAGCGCGTGCTTCTCGGCGCGCACGCTCGGCGGTCGTGCTGATGAACACTGCCGAAGCACCGAGCGCCCGGGTAAGCGCCTTTTCAAGGGTGCTTGCGGGATCTGCCTGAGCTTCGGCAAATGCTTGAGCCAGCGACAGAGCATCGGACAACATGACGACCTCATAAACGTATAGATAAATAAAATGTACGTTTATGAATGAGCAGGGTTCGTGCCAAATATTCAGCATGGATCGAATTTCGGATCTGGTATGCCTATGACCCTCTCAAAAGGGCCCTGAAACGAAAATGACTGTAAACACTATAAAAATGGATATTAGAATAAATGATCCATTAATGAGCATTCCGGTAACACTTGCACCAAAGGGCAGCTACGCCACTGTTACCTTGCTCCCAGCGCCTGCGAGTACTGGCCAGCTATGAGACAATCGCCGGCCTCTGCGCCCTGGACCTCGCCCATGCCCGCTGCCACCGTTCCGGAAGACCGCTCAGCCTCGCGCTACGAAATGATCCGCAACACCCTGCGCGACGCCATCGTCGCCGGCCATGCAGCGCCTGGCCTGGTGCTGGTGGAAGCGCCGCTGGCGCAGTTGTTCGGCACCAGCCGTGTGCCGGTTCGCCAGGCCCTGCAACTGCTGCATGAGGAAGGGCTGATCCGCCGCTTCGACGGCCGTGGCTACGTGATCGATGCGGCCGGTGAGCACAGCCCACCGCAGCGCCTGCCACTCACCCGCCAACTGCTGGGGCTGGAGCCGCGCCAGGAGCTGATCGACACCCGCGCACTCGGCGAGCGCATCCACGATGAGCTGGCAAGCTGCGTCACGGCGTTCATGGTGTTCGGGCATTACCGGCTGGATGAACAGCGGGCCGCCGAAGCGCTGAACGTCAGCCGCAATGTGGTGCGCGAAGCCCTGATGCGCCTTCGCGACCGCGGCCTTGTAGAAAAAGAGCCCTACGCCCAGTGGCTGGCCGGGCCTTTGACCGCCCAGGCAGTGACCGAAGACTACGAACTGCGTGCGCTGCTCGAACCTGACGCACTGCGCCAGAGCGCCGGCCTGCTGAGCCGCGAGGTGCTGCAGGCGATGCTCGAGCGGGTGGTGACTGCCCAGGCGGCGGGCAGCGCAGTGAGCCGCGCCGCGATCGAGCACGTGGAGCACGACCTGCACGTCACCTGCCTTGCCGGGCTGCGCAACGGGCGCATGGCAGCCGTGATCCGCCAGAGCCAGATCCCGATGAACATCGGCCGAGTGCTGCACCAGGCGCTGGGCGCCAGTAACGACGAAGCGATGCTGGTGGAGCACCGGCTGGTGCTGGAGTCGCTGCTGTACGGCACGGTGGAATCGGCAGCCCTCAGCCTGCGCGAGCATCTGCTGCGGGCACGCGAGCGTACGTTGCAGCGGCTGAAGGTGATGTCGGTGCTGCCGGAGCCGGCGTTGCCGGGGTATCTGGAGCGGTTGGCCTGAGCTCAATGCCTGTCGCCCGTCGCCCGGCAAGCCGGCCTCCCACTTCAAAGTGATCTGCAGGGTTTAGAAAGTGGGAGGCCAGCTTGCTGGGCGACGGGCGAAGGGCGACGAGCCAGCCAACATCACCCCCCCGCACCATCGAGCCTGAACTCCCCCGCACCCCACTCATGCCCCAGCAACCAGCGCTTGGCCTCCAGCCCACCGGCAAAGCCGGTCAGCGTGCCATTGCTGCCCACCACACGGTGGCACGGCGCGATGATCGACAGCGGGTTGCGCCCGTTCGCGGCGCCCACCGCGCGAACGGCCTTGGGCGCGCCGATCTGCTCGGCAATCTGCTGATAACTGCGCGTCTGCCCGAAGGGGATGGTCAGCAGCGCCTCCCACACCTGCCGCTGGAACGGCGTGCCGTTGAACGCCAGCGGCAGGTCGAAGCGCTGGCGCTGATGGTTGAAATATTCCTCAAGCTGAACGCAGGCCTGGCGCAGCACCGGGTGTGCGCTGTCCTGCTCCATCGGCCCCAGGCGCACCCGGCCCTCACGCTCCTGCTCCCAAAGTACCGCGCACAGCCCTTCGGGCTGGGCGACCAGGGTCAGGATACCGACCGGCGAGGGCATGAGCAGGCAGGGCAGCGGCATGGGAACTCCGATAGGCAAGGGCAAAGCGACACACAGTAGCAGCTCGAGCCTCTTCAGTGTGGCCGCCTGCGGCGCAACGCCCAGCCCATCCAGAGGGCCGCTGCGCCCATCACACCCATTACCGCCAGCCACCCAGTCGTCGCCGCCTGATGAGTGGCGCTGCGCTGCCGAGCCACCTCGGCTGCCGTCACCGGCGGTGCGCCCAGTGCGGTCACCAGCCGGCTGACCTGCTCATCGCTCAGCTCATCGGCAAAGCCCGGCATGCTCGGGCCTTCGGCCTGGCCGGTGCCGTCGAGGATGATCCTGACCAGGTTGCCGCTTGCAACGCGTTGCGCCAGCACCGTCCCGGCCAGCGTCGGCATCGCGCCGCGGCCGCGGGCTTCGGGCTGGTGGCAACTGGCGCACCAGGCGTCGAACAGCTGCGCACCGCTCCAGTGGGCGCTGTCGGCTTCACGCGCCTCACCGCGGGTCGGCAGCAAGGCCGGGGTGGTCAGCGCCACGGGCGCCGTAGCCGGGCCGGGCACCTGCTCGAGATAAAAGGCGATGGCGTTGAGGTCAGCGTCGCTGAGGTGGCTCAGGCTCTGTTCGATCACCCGCGCCATGGGCCCGGCGGCGTTCGGCTGGCCGGCCGCGCGCCCGCTGCGCAGGTACTGGCTCAATTCATCGAGCTGCCAGTGCGCCAGCGCGTTGCCGGTGAGCGCTGGCGCTTGCCAGCCCTCGGCCTGGCCGCCCTGCAACCAGGCGTCGGCGCGTTCGGCCTGCAGGGCATTGCGTGGCGTATGGCAGGCACCGCAGTGGCCCAGGCCGCGCACCAGGTATTCGCCGCGCTCAAGCGGCGTCTCGGCCCAGGCCTGGCCGGCCAGCAGCACCAGAAGGTAGACGGCAGCGCGCATGTCAGGCGGGCCGCTGGGCAGGCAGGGGGCGGATGTGGTCGGCCGTGCGCAAGGCCAGCGCCACCGCCGTGAGGGTCGCGTTCATGGTGCCGGAGGTGGGCATCACGCCGGTGCCGCAGAAGAACAGGTTGCGGTGATCGTGCGCGCGGCCCCAGGCATCGCACACCGAGGTCGCGGGATCCTCACCCATGGCCAGGGTCCCGGTGATGTGGTGGTTGGCGGAGAACTTGCCTTCGGCGCTGTACTTGAGCTGCTGGCCACCCAGGCGCGCAGCGATGCGAGCGAAATCCTCCCGCGAGGCCTGTGCGCCCAGGCGTACGTAGTCGCTGACCTGGTAATGCACCTGCGGCGTAGGCAAGCCCAGGGCGTCGGTGCGGCTGGACAACACGATGCGGTTGGCCCGGTCCGGCAGCACCTCCAGCACATTGCGCATGGACAGCTCATGGGCAGCGCGCTGGCGCAGTTGCTCGGCGAAGCCGGCACCGAACACGCCTTTTTGCAGCAGGTCGGCGGTCACGCTGTCGACCCGCGAGATATCGCTGAAGTCCAGCCGATACGCCGAGCGCTCACCGCGCCAGGGGCCGTCGCGGAAGGTGTTGATCGCGCTCGGGCTCTGCGGCCCGCGGCCTGGCCAGAGGGCTTCATCGGCCTGGAAGGTCAGCGAGGTGCTCAGATGGTCCATCAGCTGTTGGCCCACGCGCCCGGAGCGGTTGGCCAGCTCCGACATCAACAGCAGCTTGGGGCTTTCCACGCCGTTGGCGGCAAGGATGAAAGTGTTGGCGCGCGCCTGATGCGCGCTGCCGTCGGGCGCCATGAAATGCGCCACGCTCACCTCGCCGGCGGCATTGGTTTCAAGCTTGTGCACCACTGCGTGGGTTTGCAGGCGCACGCCGGCAGCGACGGCCGCGCGCACCGCCAGCCCGCCGTGGTACTGCGCATCCACCGGGCAGATGGGTTGGCAGCTGTTGTTGCCGCAGCAGGCCGGGCGGCCGTCATAGGGGCGGCTGTTGCGTGCGGCGGTGTTGGGCATCACCTGATAATCCGGCGCCAGCCGCTCGCGGATGCGCCGCATCGCCCAGGGCTCGGCCACCGCCTGCATGGGGAACGGCTGCTGGCGCGGCGAGCCGGTGCCTTCGCTGCCGGCGACACCCATCATCGTCTCGGCTTCCTGATACCAAGGGTCAAGGTCCTCGTAGCTCAGCGGCCAGTCCACGGCGATGCCGTAGAGGCTGTTCAGGCGCAGGTCGCTTGGGATCATTCGCCAGGCTTGCGCCGCCCAGTGCCAGCTGGTGCCGCCGACGCCGCGCAGGTACTGCACCGGCCAGGGGTCCGGCCCGGCCTGCACCAGGTAACCGTTGTCCTTGGGCTGGAAGACCGGGTGCGGCGCCCACGGGTGCAGCGGGTAGGGCGCCAGCCAGTCACTCTTGCGCGGCGAGTCCCGAAAGGCCGCGACCACCTTGGCACGCTCGATCGGGCCGCCGGCTTCGAGCATCAGCACGTCAGCACCGGCCAGCGCCAGCCTGCGCGCGGCCAGGGCGCCGCAGATGCCGGAGCCGATCACTACGATGTCGGCATCAAGCTTCAATCGGCGCGCTCCAGCTGCCGTAAGCGCCATAGGCGTAACTGGGCGGCACCAGCACGTCCGCCACCACCTGCGCGTTGAGCGCTTGCTCGTAAGCCAGGCACCGCGCCTGCGCGCCCTGGCCGACCACACCCTGCCACCAGGCCTGGGCGATTTGCCGGGGCAGGGCGGCGAGGGGCGAGTTTTCGTCAGTGAGTTGCTGCTGCACCGTGGCAGGGTCGAGGTGGCGGTTCTGCACCTCCAGCCACAGCGCCTGGCAGCGCAGCGGGAAGTCTCCGGACTGCTCGCTGAGCGCTTCGAACAACGGGCGGCCCTGGGCGGGGTCGAGCCAGTTGCGGCCGGTGAGCCATGCGCTCAGGGTCATGAACGTCGCCAATGCCTGGGACTCGGCCGGGGTGGCCAGCGCAGCCGGCAATTGGCCCGCCGCGTAGGCGAGCAGCAGGCCCTTGAGCAGGGTGCGGCGCGGGGTAGGCATGCTCGCTTTCCAGGTGCGTGAAGGTTAACGGGGTATGGATTCGGTGGCGGCGGAATCGTTCCCGGCGGCGAGTGACGGCGTTTCGGACATTTGTGAGGTTTTTAATTGTTCACAACGCCGAAGTTGTAAATAACGCCTGCAATTAAGATTCCCACCCATATCGGCTTTGCGGTGCTCGCGCCAAGATTGCGCCCACTTGAACGCGCAGCACCCTCAACTTTCCAGACCAGCCCGAATACTGCGGCAGGGAGAAGTCATGTCTTCAAGAAGTTTCCAGCATGAAGTGCCGAAGGCCCGGGTCAATATCAAACTCGATGTTCACACCGGTGGTGCGCAGAAAAAAGTCGAGCTGCCGCTGAAACTGTTGATGCTCGCCGACTACAGCAACGGCCGTGAACAACGCCCCTTGGCCGAACGGGCCAAGGTTTCGATCAACCGCAACAACTTCGACAGCGTGCTGGCCGATTACGCCCCGCGTGCCCGGTTCGAAGTGGCCAATGCGTTGGCCGAAGGGCAAGGCGAATGGGCCCTGGACCTGGCGTTCAATTGCCTGAAGGACTTCGAACCCGAGCAGGTTGCCCGCCAGGTGCCGCAACTGCGTGCGTTGCTCGCCATGCGCAATCTGTTGCGCGACCTCAAATCCAACTTGCTCGACAACGCCACCTTCCGCGCAGAACTCGAACGCATCCTGCTCGACCCCCAGTTGAGCCAAGGGCTGCGGGACGAATTGGCCTGCCTTGAACACCGCGCCTGAACCGCCAACCAGAAGGCCCTGACATGAGCACCGAGAACCCGCCTGCCGCAGCCCCTGCAGACCTCACCGAAACGGGCGTCTACACCCGCCTGTTCGACAAGATCAGCCTCAGCCCCGTGTTGAGCATTCACCCGCTGGACACGTTCCAGAGCACCGAGGCACTGGCCGACACCTCCACCGAGGATCGTGTTACCGCCGCCATCAGCGTCTTCATAGAGCGAGTAGCGCAGAGCGCCCAGCCCGTGGAGCGGCTGGACCGCCAATTGCTCGACGGGCACATCGCCGCGCTGGATGAGCAGATCAGCCGGCAATTGGACCTGATCATGCACCACCCGGCTTTCCAGCAAGTAGAGGCGACCTGGCGGGGTTTGAAGTCGCTGGTCGACCAGATCGACTTTCGCCACAACGTGCGGGTGGAATTGCTCGACGCCAGCAAGCAGGCCTTGATCGACGATTTCGACGAGGCGCCAGAGATCGCCCAGAGTGGCTTGTACCTGCATACCTATGGACAGGAGTACGACACCCCGGGTGGCGAGCCCATCGCCGCAGCGATTTCCGACTACACCTTCGACCGCAGCCCGCGCGATGTTGCCTTGCTGCGCAATGTCTCTCGCGTCGCCGCCGCTGCGCACATGCCGTTCATCGGTGCAGTGGGGCCAGCCTTCTTCGGCAAGCAGAGCATGGAAGAAGTGGCCGCGATCAAGGACATCGGCAACTATTTCGACCGGGCCGAATACATCAAGTGGAAGGCATTTCGTGACAGTGAAGATGCCCGTTATATCGGTTTGACCTTGCCGCGTGTGCTGGGGCGTTTGCCGTATGGCCCGGACACCGTACCGGTACGCAGTTTCAACTATGTAGAGCAGGTCAAAGGGCCGGACCATCAGAAGTACTTGTGGGTCAATGCCTCGATGGCGTTCGCCGCCAACATGGTCAGAAGTTTCATCTACAACGGCTGGTGCGTGCAAAGAAGAGGGCCGCAGGCCGGGGGTGCTGTTACCGATTTGCCGATTCACCTGTATGACCTGGGCACGGGTTATCAGGCGAAGATTCCATCGGAGGTGATGATTCCGGAAACACGCGAGTTCGAGTTCGCGCAGTTGGGCCTGATACCGCTCTCTTACGTACAAGAACCGCGATTACGCCTGCTTCTTCTCCGCCAACTCCGCGCACAAGCCCGCGCTGTACGACACCCCCGAAGCCACCGCCAACAGCCGTATCAATGCGCGGCTGCCCTATGTATTCCTGTTGTCGCGCATTGCCCATTACCTGAAGTTGATCCAGCGCGAAAACATCGGCACCACCAAGGACCGGCGCGTGCTGGAAATGGAGCTCAACCGTTGGGTGAGCGGGCTGGTAACGGAGATGAACGACCCCAGCGACAGCTTGCAGGCCACGCACCCGCTGCGCCAGGCCAAGGTCACGGTGGAAGACATCGACGACAACCCCGGTTTCTTCCGCGTGCACCTGTTCGCGGTGCCGCATTTTCAGGTCGAGGGCATGGACGTGAACCTGTCCCTGGTTTCGCAAATGCCTCGCGCCAAAGCCTGATCCGGAGCCTTGACGATGAGAATCGACCGCCCGCTCTGGGCCGCCGGCGTACTGCTGGCGCCGCAACAGTTCCAGCAACAGGCGCGGCTGCACCACTGGGCACTGGAGCAGGTGGCGCAGCAGGGCTGTGCCTACCCTTGGGCGCCCAGCGGGTGCGCTTCGACCGTCAGAGCCTGGCAAGCGGCGTGCTCAAGGCCGAGCACTTGAGCGTGCGAATGCCTGATGGCACGGCCATCGACACCGAGCTTGCCGACCTGTTGCCACCGGCATTGGACCTGAGCGTTGTCACCGGGCGCAGTGCGGTGATCGCTCTCGCCCTGCCGCGTGAGCACGCCAATGGCTTCAATTGCCAGCTGGACGGCCAGCACTGCGAACGCCCCACGCGTTACCGCCAGGCCTGGAAAGACGTGGTGGATCTGTATGGCGATCACAGCCAGCCCATGGCCGTGCTCGAACCGCAGTTGAGCCTGCGTGTGGCAGGCGATGAAAATGCCGATTACGTCACCTGTGAAGTGGCGCGGGTGGTGAGGGACGATCAAGGCCACTGGGCCCTGGACGAGCACTGGATCCCCCATTGCTGCACATTGGTGGTCATCCCGGTGTGATGGAGCAACTGAGCCGATTGCTGGACCAGCTGGATGCCAAACGGGCCCGGCTGGCGGGCCTGCGCCATGAAAGCAATGCTCGCATGGCGGACTTCGCTGTGGCCGATGTGTCGCTGTTCTGGCTGCTCAATGCGCTCAACAGCCACCGGCCATTGTCGCGCCACGCGCTCAAGCACCCCACGCAGGCGCCAGAACAGCTATGGCGACTATTGGCAAGCCTGGCTGCCAGCCTGATGACTTTTTCGCTGGATCACGGCCCCGAGCAGATCCCCGATTACCAGCACCGGCAGCTGGGGCAAGTGCTGCCGCCATTGATGAGCACGCTCGGGGAATTGCTGGACGTTAGCCTGCCGTCGCGTGTGTTGGCCCTGGAGCTTGAGCAACTCACGGCGCAGCGCTGGCAGGCACGGTTGCAGGACCTTCGCTTGCGTGAGCCAGGCGCTGCGGACTTCTACCTGTCAGTCAGTGGCGGGTTACCCGCCGCGCAGATGCAGCAGCAATTTCCTTTGCTGTGCAAAGCCTGCGCGCCGGCCGAGCTTGACCGCCTGCTCAACGCAGCGCTGGAAGGGCTGCCGCTGATGGCATTGCAGCATGCACCTGCTGCCGTACCGCTGCGCCTGGAGAACCTCTACTTCGCGCTGGACCTGGCTCACGAGAAAGGCCTGGCCATGCTTGCCAGCGGAACCTGCGCCTTCTACGTCCCTGCCACGCTGGGGCCGGTGCAGCTTGAGCTTTACGCGGTGCTGCGGACATGACCGGCGCAACCCTCAAGGCCCATTGCATGGCCGATATCGACCTGTTGCTGCACAGCACCTGGTTGCTGGCCTGCGAATTGCGGCATGGCGCTGCGCCTGTCGACGGCGAGCAGTTGCAACGCCGTTGCCGGGAGCAGATAGAGAGTGTGCGCGAGGCGCTTTCGCTAGAGAGCGACGCCCAGGCGTGGGCCGAACAGGTCTGCCTGGTGCAGTGCGCGGTGCTGGACGAGGCGGTCATGGCCTGTACCAGCGGGACGATTCGCGAACGTTGGCAAGTGCAGCCGTTGCAGGCGCGTTACCTGGGCCATCACCAGGCCGGGGAGCTGTTGTACGAACGCATGGACCAGGCCCTGCGTGAGCCTGCCACCAATACGGTGCTGATCACGCTGTTTCACCGTGCGCTGTTGCTGGGATTCGAGGGTCGGCATGCTCAGGGCAGCGCACCCGTGAGCAACGGCTGCAGGCTCTGCAGGAACGCGCTTTGGCGCTTGAGCCTGCCTTCGACCCTCGGCCCTGCGCCTGCGCGCATTACCTGGCCGGTGCGGCGCATGCTGCGCCACCCCATGCTGCACCTGGCCTGTGCGGCGCTGCTGGTCGCCGGCGCCTGGCGGCTGGCCGACGCCAGCCTGGATGCCAGCTTGCAAAACCTGTTTCCAGGCGATGCTCCGTGACCCGCCGGCAACCTACGGCCCTCATCTGCTGGGCCGCCGCATGGGCGCTGGCGCTGGTGACCGTGGTGTCGCCAGGCCTCGCACAGCGGTGGTGGGGCTGGGCATTGATACTGGCGACGGCAGGGATGGCGTTGGCATTCGAGCACCTCGTCGGCCGTTCACGTTCGCACGGGGTGCTGCCGCCTGACGCTGATTTGCCCGGCCCGGAGCGGGTGCTGGCACTGGTTTGCGGTGAGCATTTGGAGCGACTGTTCGGCCAGGCTGGCACCGAAGGCGCGGCCTTGCGCCACGGGCAGGAAGGCAGCTATCTGGCGGTTGGCCGCAGCGAGCGATTGAGCGAGGTGGTCACAGCGCTACTCGAACGGCAACCCTGGCGCGCCCGGCAATTGCGGGTGCTCTGGGCGGGCAACCCTAGCCAGATGCTTGAAACGGGCCAGGCTGCCGCACAACTGCACACCCTGCGCCGGCAAATGGCGCGGCTGCAGAGGCAGGGCCTGGCGTTGCCTTTGCTGATCGCAAGCTACCTGCCAGCCGGTATCGACGGCCTGCCGTGGTTCATCTGGCAGCAGGGCCAGAGCACGCATGAACCTGAGTGTGCCGAGAAAAACCCAGCGAACCTGCGGGCGGCCTTGCACGCGCAGATGGCAGCCCGCTGGTGGGCCGACGAGGTGATACCGGCGCTGTATACGCAACCCAGCCGTCACCGAGCCTGCCAGCCAGCGGCCTGCGCGGTGCTCAGTGTGCCGGTGTCGAGTGCCGAACCGCAGCACTCGTTGTGGGCCGGTTGGATGGCACAGCAAGCCGGGGTGCTTGCAGCTGTCGCCGAGCAGGCCGGGCCCTCGCTCTTGCCGCTACCCGAGCCGCTGCTGGCCCTGGACCTCGGCACGCGGCCTTGGGCGGCTACAGGACGGACCTGGGGCGTGGCGATCTGGTTGGCGTGCGTTGCAACCGTGGCCGCCATTACCGGCGTGGCCTGGCACAACCATGCGCTGAGCCGCCAGGTCAGCCACAACCTGCATCAGTACCGTACGCAACCTGCGCAGGTGGCCGCGCGGCGCTTGCTCGAGACCGACGACACGCAGTTGGCGCGCTATCAACGCGACGGCGTACCGCTGAGCCTTGGCCTGGGCCTGTATCGCGGCGCCTGGCTACAGGCCCGGATCGCTCCGTGGCTTGTACCCAGCGCCCCACCTCCCGAACAGCTGCAGAGCCTGCACCTGCCCAGCCAGGCGCTGTTCTCGACCGGCAGCGCGGTGCTGAGCGATGAGGCTAGCCCGGCCTTGTTCCAGGCGCTGCTGGCCCTGCGCGAGCACCGTCGAGAGGGTGGGCTGATCGTCGTCAGTGGCCACAGCGACGACCGTGGCCAGGCGTCGGCGAATCAGCATTTGTCCAGGGCACGTGCCGCAGCGGTGCGTGACTGGTTGCAGCGCACTGGCGGCCTGCCAGCGCATTGCTTTGCCGTCCAGGGGCTTGGCGCAAGCCAGCCTTTGGCAAGCAACGAAGATGAACAAGGGCGCGCCGCCAACCGGCGCGTGGACATTCGCCTGGTGCCGGAGGCGGGGGCATGCGCCTCTGCTGATGGGGCACCCGGCATTCATGGGGCCAGGCCCTGACTCAACCTGCAAGGAGTGGAACATGGCAATTCCGGTTTATCTGTGGCTCAAGGATGACGGTGGCAGCGAAATCAAGGGCGATGTCAGCATCGTCAAGCGCGAGGGCTCTATCGAAGTGGTGGCGCTGGAGCATGAGGTGGCGATACCCACCGATGACAGCTCCGGGGCCATCGCCGGTACACGCGTTCACAAGCCGTTCGTGTTCACCAAGCAGATCGACTGTTCCTCTACCTACCTGTTCAAGGCAGTGACCACAGGGCAGACCCTGAAAGAGGCGAAGTTCGTCTTCTTCAAGATCAACAGCGCCGGCACGGAGGAGGAGTACTACAGCGTGACGCTGGAGAACGTCAAAGTTGCCAGCGTTGCCATGGCCATGCACCACGTCAAAGAGGCGAACGCGCAGAAAAAGGGCCACGAAGAAGTGGTAGAGCTGCGTTACGAGAAGGCCACGTGGTTCTTCAAGGAAGGCAACCTGCAGCACAGCGACAGCTGGAACGAGCGCGCTACCAGCTAAGCGGCTGGACCTCCAAACGTGCGCGCCATCCTGGCGCGCCTTGCTCAAACGAAGGTGTGTTGCCCCGATGTTTACCTCAGTGCAGCGCTCACGCGCTATTGGCCCCCCGAACCCTCATCAGGGAGCGGCGCATGGCTGACTCACGCTACCGCCTGGACCTGGCCGGCCTGCCCTTGGACGTACTAAGCCTGGAAGGCCATGAGCACCTGAGCCAGGTGTTCACCTATCGCGTCCGCTGTACCTGTCGCCAGCACGATATCGGCAGGCATCAGGTACTGACGCAGCCGGCCACGCTGCGGTTCCTGAGCGCATCGGCCAGGCCGTTGCGCAGCATGCCCGGCGTTATCACCGGCTTTGCGCACCTGCGCACCTCGGTAGACGAAACGCTCTACGAATTCACCCTTCAACCTCGGCTGGCACTGCTTGGGCGCGGCCAGGGCAGCCACCTGTACCGCAACCTCTCGGTGCCACAGATCGTGGAGCAGGTGCTGTGCCAACGCCACGGCTGGCCGGCACCGGCGCTTCAGGCGGGCGATCTGCTGCACGCTTACCCTCCGTTGGAACAGGTGGTTCAGTTCGAGGAAAGCGACCTGGCGTTCATCGAACGTTTGCTCGCCGAGGCCGGCATCTGGTACCGCCTGGCGATGCATGAAACCCTCGACAGCGAGGTGATGGTGCTCGGCGACCGTGCCGCACAGCATTACCTGGCCCCAGTGCCCCTGCCGGTGCGCCCGCGTAGCGGCCAGGTTGGCGCAGAGGACGCGGTATGGGATTTGCAGAGCCAGCATCAGGTCGTTGAACAGAGCGCCAGCGTGCATCACTACGCCTATCAACAGCGCATTGATGAGCAGGACTGCCCGCCATGGCTGCGCGCCGACGACACCAACAGCGATTTCGGCAACCTCAGCCCGCAGGGCACTTATGGCGATGCCTGCCATCTCGCAATGGCCTATCAAACCAAAGGCTGCGAGAACCAGGCGCGGGCGCCGTTCACCGAAAACACGGCCTATCGCGCCGCGCATCAGGGCCATGAACGCTACCTGAATCAGCGCACCCGGCTGCGGGGAACCACCAGCAGCGTGCTCATCGTGCCAGGGCGCTTGCTGGCAGCAGAATATCCGCCGTCGATGCCCGGGTTGGAACCGGCGCTGCTGGAGCGAGGCCTGCTGGTAACCGACATCCACCTTTCCGGTGCCCGCGATCAGGACCTGGCGATTCACTTCGAAGGCATGCCCCACGGCGCCATCGAATTCCGGCCGCCTTTGAAACCCAAGCCGGTCATGGCTGGCACGGTGGCAGCTTTCGTCAGCGCGCCGCAGCCCCCGGAGGCCGACCTTGATGAACAGGGCCACTACCGCGTGACATTTCGCGTTCGACCGACGTGAGCGTACAGCCGAATCGGCCAGCAAGCCCCTGCGTCTGGCCCGCCCTTACGCAGGCAAACATTACGGCCTGCACCTGCCGCTCAGGCCTGGCACCGAGGTGGCGATAGCGTTCGAGCACGGCGACCCGGACCGGCCCTACATCGCCCACGCGGTGCATGACCACTGCCTGGCCGATGTCGTCACCCGCGCCAACCAGACCCGCAACGTGTTGCGCACACCCGCCAACAACAAGCTGCGCATGGAAGACAAGCCGGGCGCGGAGCACATCAAACTGAGCACCGAACACGGTGGCAAGAGCCAGCTCAACCTGGGGCATATGGTCGGTAGCGACCCCTCGCAGGCGAGGGGCGAGGGCTTCGAGCTGCGCACCGACGCTCGCGGCGCGATACGCGCCGGGCAAGGCCTGTTCATCAGTGCTGACGCGCAAGCCAAAGCCCAGGGCGCCATGCTGGAAATGGACGCAGCGCTCGAGCAGCTCAGCGTTTCCTTGCAACTGGTCAAGGACCTGGCACACAGCGTGGCAGTGGCCGGCGCCAGCTGCGCCGACGGGCAGGCCCAGCGCGGCCTGGAAGAGGCGCTGAACATGCTTCAGGGTGCTGGCTTGATCGCCTCGGCGCCTGCCGGTGTGGCGGTGGTGACCCCCAGCCAGCTGCAACTGTCGGCCGGCGGCAATCTGATCGCCACGGCCGGCGACAGCGCCGACCTGAGTGTGGTCAAGCGCCTGGCACTCGCAGCCGGGGAACGCGTCAGCGTGTTTGCGCAAAGTGCGGGCATGCAGTTGTTCGCAGGGCAGGGCGACGTTCAGGTGCACGCCAAGAGCGCAAGCCTTGAGCTGCAGGCACAACAGAACATCGACCTCGCTGCCCATCACGGCGAGATGGTCCTGCACGCCGAGCAGGGCATCACCCTGGCGTGCCGCGGCGCCTACATCACCCTCAAGGACGGCTGCATCGAAATCGGTGCGCCGGGCAAGGTGGCCGTGCGAAACGACAACGTCGAGTGGGGTGGCAGCGCGGGCAAAAGCGTAAGCGCGGCGCCGCTGCAACAAAGCGAGACGGTGTTTCATCAGTTGCTCAAAGGGCAATTCCAGATCATCGACAGCGCGACCGGCGACCCCAAGCCAGAGGTGCCGTATTGCATCAGCGCTGGCGAGGGCGCTGTGGCTGAAGGCAGCACCGACGCCGAGGGCGCACCGCCCCGGTGTACACCGACGGGGCGCAACCGATGTCGTTGGCCCCTCAGTGACGCCCGGTTGCCCAGCCGAGCTGCAGACCTTTCACATAGCCCATCGAGCTTCATAAGGATTCGCGACGTGTCCGACAGCATCATCAGGCAAACCGACAGCTTGTCCTCCGGCGGTCAGGTCCTCGGCGGCAGCACCGGCTTGCGCTTTGGCGGGCTGCCCGTGGCCCGAGTGGGCGACGCGGTGAGTTGCCCGCTGCCAGGCCACGGCTTGAATGCAATTGCCCAAGGCGACCCAGGCTTGCTCGATCAAGGCCGCGCAGTGGCGTTGCACGGCCACACCTGCCAATGCGGTTGCACCCTGATCAGTTCCTTGCCTTGGGCAGTGCGACGCTGATGCTCGACCCGCAAGCGCATGTGCCCCCAGAGTTACCGCTACCCGATGCACCGAACGTGTTGCGGCTTGGCGCTACGACGGCCGCCACCGTGCTGGGATCGATCGGGCTGGTGACGGCATTGTGGCCAGGCGATGGCAGCCTGCCGCTTCAGACTTATTGGATGTCGGTGGCCGTGGTGACTGGAGCAGCGGGCTTGTTGCTGGCGTTACGGCTCTTGATGCATGAGCGCCAACGCGAGCGAGTACTGATGTGGAACAGTTGCCGCGAGCAATGGCTCGGCGAGCGCCTGCATGCCTGGCGACAGCCGGCAAAAGTGCTGGCATTGGCTTACACCACCGCAGCCGGTGCCCGCCGCCTTCCCGAAGCCCTGCGCGCGCAAGGGCCGCTGCTGCAGCCGGCCTATGTGGAAGCGTTGGGGCGCACGCTGGCGTTCAGTGCACTGCGAGGCTACGTCCCCAACGCCTGCTTGCAGGCCTACCGCCAGCGGCTTGCCAAAGAGCTGGCGACGGTGCTGGGGCGGCTGGCCCCGTCGATGGCTCACCTTGCCGGGCAACCGCTGGCCGTACGAGTCAGGCATGGCCGGCTCCTGCCAGACGCTGAGATAGCCGAGTTGCTCGCCCCATTGCTTGCACCGTGCACGCAAACCGTCTCGCTGCACTTCGCGCACCATGAGGATGGGTTGCTCTGGCTCGGGCCCTGGCTGGATGCGAGTGCCCCAGCGCCTTGGCTGCTGTGCATCGACTTCAACCTGTTCCTGATGCCTGCCGCTGGCCAGGCCGAGGCGGTGAGCGCGGTATTGCTGGCGCACCCGAGCGTGGCGCAGAGCGTTCCCGGGAGGGCCCTGGCAGACCTGCACAGGCCCGCCACCGGTGAGCAGCCTGCCGATTGCCTGGCCCAAGCCTGTGCCGCAAGCCGGCCGAGCGCATCGGGCCCGGCCGCCGCCTGGCTGGCTCGACTCGAGCGGGCGCCCACTGCTGCGCTGGCCCTGGCCGCCACCGGCATCGCGCCCCCACAGCAGCAAGCGCTCGATACCCAATTGGGCCACGCCGGTGCTGCCATGGCCGCACTGCTGCTGATCGCCGCTTGCGAACAGGCCAAGGCCTGCGGGCAGGCGCAGTTACTGCTGTTCACCGACCGGGCGCTGCAAGCCTGTGTGGTGCAACCCTGCCTTGAGGAGGCCTTGGCGTGAGCCTGAAAAAAGCGATTTTCTGGTTGCTGGTAATAGGCGTAAGTGGCGGCGGCATGGCCGTGCTCTGGCTCGACAACCCGCTGACCGCCGATTGGGATGACGCCCAGCGCCAGCGCTGGAGCGTGCTGTTGCTGCTGGGCTGCCTGGTGCTGGTGGTCATCGATGGCTTCAGCGTGATGGCCTTGGCGCGCTTGAGCGCGATGCGGTTTCTGGCGCGTTGCCCGCAGGCACCTGCGCCGGCAGCCACGCCTTACCTGCAACCTGTGGAGCAGGCGCTGCCTATCATAGATATCGAGCGCCTGCGCCAGCTGTTGCGGTTTCGTCATGGGCGCTGGTGGCGCGCCCAGGTGCGGTTTGTGCTGGTGGTAGGCGAACCGGCTGAGGTGCACGCCCTGGCACCGGGGCTTGCTGCCGATCACTGGCAGGAGGCGCAGGGCGTGGTGTTGCTGCACGGTGGCAGCCTGCAGTCGCCTGCGTTGAACGGCCAGCGCTGGACGCAGTGGCGTGCCTTGAGTCGTTGGCGGCCGCTGGATCAGGTCGTCTGGGCAATGTCCCCGGAGCAACGCGATCGGCCGGCTTACCTGAACAACGGCTTGCGAATGCTGGAGCAGCGCGCACAGGCGTGGGCCTGGCAAGCACCGTTGCACCTGTGGGAGGTCGAGCATGCCGAGGCATCCGAGCATGGGCGCGATGCCGGTACAGTGTTCGAACCCTCGCAGCCTCCCGAGCGCTGGGCCGCAGCGCTTCTGGCCCAGGCGCAGCCGCTTTCGAAACGCAGCCTGCTGTGTTTGAGCCGGCGGCACAGCCAGGCCGGCCACTATGCACTGGCGCTGAGCTGGCGCCTTCGGCAAGGCCTGGCGCAGCAGTGGTGCCAGGCTCTGCAGGCGCAACGGCCGCACCTGAGCGCACGTGCACTGCCGATTCGTGGCCTGTGGTTCAGCCAGCCATTGCCCCGTGATGAGGATTGCCAGCCCAACGCCTGGCAGCGCCATGACAGCTGGGCCGGTTTGCTGGCCGATCACTACCCGGCCAGGCGCTTGGGTTGGGCGTCCACACGCTGGCTACGATGGACCTGTGCAGGGCTGCTGGCCGCCATGCTTGTGGCCTTGATGGTGAGCTGGCTGAGCAACCTGGCGCTGCTGCGCCAGGCGGCACATGCTCTGGGTGCCAATACCCTTGAACACTGGTTGCCTATCACCCGAACACTGACCGCTCACGTGAGCCAGGGCAGCCCCTTGCACCAGCGTCTGGGCCTGGACCATTCCGCCGCTCTGCTCGAACACCTCAGGCCCTTTTACCTGGCTGCCAATGCCACGGAGCTGGCGGAGCCTGCCATGGCGCACCTTGTCGCAACGTTGCGCGATCTGCAGCAATGGCCCGCCGGGGAGCTTGCCCGGCAGGCCCAGGCCGAACGCGGCTACGAAGCACTCAAGGCTTATCTGATGTTGACCGACCCTCAGCGGCTTGAGCTGGGCTACCTGCAGGCTGTGGGCGCAGGCATGGGACTCGATTCCGAGGGTTGGGGATTTTATCTTCGGCAGCTGCGCATTGACCCTGCACTGGCGCCAGTGCGGGACAACGCGCTGGTCGGCCGCGCCCGCCAGCGTTTGCTGGCCGAGCTTGGCCAGCGTAACGCCGAGCAGAACCTCTACCAGGCAGCAATCGCCGAGGCCATCGGCAGCTATCCGGACCTGGGCCTTGCCCAACTCACCCCTGGCACCGATGCGGCGTTGCTTTACCACAGCGAAGAGCGGGTGCCGGGCCAGTTCACCCGCCAGGCCTGGGAAGGTAGCGCTGCGCAAAGCGCTGGAGCGCAGCGCGCGAGCCCACCGCGAGCAGATCGACTGGGTGCTGGCCGAGCAAACCGGGCCAGCCGCACCCGCACAGGACGCCGATGCACTGCGCAAGCAGCTGGAGGCGCATTACTGGCGTGATTACGCCCAAGCCTGGCAACGGTTCTTCAACGGCCTGCGCTGGCGCAAGGCTGACAGCCTCGGCACTGCTGCAGCCCAGTTGAGCCTGCTCAGCGACGCTCAGGCTTCACCCCTGCGAGCGCTGTTCAACAGCCTGGCCTGGCACGCCGAAGCCGGCCGTGAACGCGCGGCGCTGGGCGAGAGCCTGCTGGCGTCGGCGCAAGAGATGATCGGCAAACCGGTGAAGCTTGCCGGCGCGCCTCCCGGCCCTCTCGACACCTCATTCGGCACGTTGCTGGCCGTGCGTGATGGCAGCACCGGTGGGCCGCATCTCGCGGGCTGGTTCACCCAGGTCACCCAACTGCGCCTTCGCCTGCAACAGGTGGGCGGCGCGGCGGACCCTCAGGCTGTCACCCAGGCGTTAGCTCAGAGTGTATTCCAGGGCAAAGGCGTGGATATCGCCGCCTCCCAGGCCTACGGTCAACTGCTGGCGGCCAGTGTGGGCGCGCCGTGGAGCGGGGCGGGGCAGGCGTTGTTCGTGCAGCCGCTCGAGCAAGCCTGGCAGCGGCTGCTGCAACCGGCAGCGCAGGGCATCAACCGGCAATGGCGCGAGGCGATCGTGGCGCCGTGGGGTAGCGCGTTCAGCGGCCGATATCCGTTTTCCAATTCTCCAAGCGATGCCTCTCTACCGTTGCTGGGGCAGATGATTCGCGCAGACAGCGGCCGCATCGAACGTTTCGTACAGCAGGAGCTGGGCGGCGTACTGCACAAGCAGGGCGGGCGCTGGGTCGCAGATGCCGCCAACAGCCAGGGGCTGCGTTTCAATCCGGCCTTTCTGGAAGCGTTGGCAACTTTGAGCCGCGTTGCAGATGTCGCTTTCAACGAAGGCAACCAGGGCCTGAGTTTCGAACTGTCCGGCCAGCCGGCGCGTGACGTGGTTCAAAGCACTTTCACCCTGGAAGGCGCGCGGCATCACTACTTCAACCAGAAACCTCGGTGGCAGCGGTTCACCTGGCCAGGCCGCAGCGAGCACCCCGGTGCCAGCCTGACCTGGACCAGCGTGCGCAGCGGTGAGCGGCTGTATGCCGAACACCCCGGCAACTGGGGCTTGATACGGTTGCTGGAGGCTGCGCAGGCCATGCCGCTCGCACCTGACGAAGGCCTGCATCGGCTGGTGATTTCCACGCCCGATGGCCTGGATCTGGCCTGGCAGCTGCGCACCGAGCTGGGCGGCGGGCCGCTGGCGTTGCTCGCGTTGCGCGGCTTTCGCTTGCCGGAGGAGATTTTTCTCGCCCTGGAGTCGCCGACGCCGGAGAAGGCACATGAGCCTGGAGACCCTGATCGCCCAATGCCTGGGTGATGAGCCTGCAGCCGCGCTGGCGCAGCGGCATGCCGCGCGTTGGCAGGCCTGGGTTTGCCCCATCAGCCCTGATGCCCCGGCTGGGACAGACCCGGCAGGGGAGGACGATTTCCAGCAACTGCGCGATGAGGTGAACCGCCTCAGCGGCGCTGACCCCGCGCGGGTGTGCCACCTGGCCGAGCGCTTGCTGCGCCAGTGCGGCAAAGACCTGCGCGTGGCCAGTTACTACACCTGGGCGCGCACGCAACAGCACGGTGAAAGCGGCCTGGCCGATGGGCTGGAGCTGGTCGGCACGCTGATCGCCGCGTTCGGCCGCCTCGTGTTGCCGGCCCGCGCTCCCGCCCGGGTGGCGGCGCTGCAATGGCTGGCAGGTGATCGAGTGCTCGATGCGCTGTCGCGTTTCCCGGAACTGGCCAAGGAGCAAGCCCGCCGCACGGTCGCAGCGCTGGCCTGGATCGATGAGCAACTGGTCGAGTGGCCGGCTGCCGAGCGGCCATGCCTGGCGCCTTTGCACACCGCGCTCAGCCACAGGCTGGGCCAGGCCGGGGGCTTGGAGTCGGTATTGCCGCAGCGTTGCGCCACGCCCCCGACCGAGGTGCCCGCCACCCAGGCCATCGCGTCCGGCCGCGACGCTCTGGCACGTGCGCGCGAGCTGGCGGCCTGGCTGCAAGAGCAGCCCGACGGCTGGCTGGCGGCGCATCGTTTGCTCAAGCACTTGCGTTGGGACACGTTGCAACAACCGCCCCTGCAGGATCTCAACGGCCAGACACAACTGGCCGCGCCGCGTGAGCACAGCCGCGCACTGCTCGCGCGCCTGCACCAGCAACGGCAATGGCAGGCGCTGCTGGTGGAGGCGCAAAACCTGTTCGCCGAAGGGGTCAACCATTTCTGGCTCGACCTGCAGTGGTATCTGCACCAGGCCTTGCAACACAGCCCAGCGCCGTATTCGGATTGGGCTTGGGTGATCGAGCAGGACCTGGCGCTGACTGTACGCCGCCTGCCGGGAATCGAGGCATTGTGCTGGGGCGACGGCACCCCCTTTGCGCACTCGGCGTGCCGCGACTGGATCGCCGGGTTCGAGGCCGCTGCTTCCAGCGAGCTGGCGCCTGCCGCCGGTGTCGCGGGCGACCATTGGCAAGCCCTTGAGCAAGCGGCGTTGGCCTTGGCCGACGCTCAAGGCCTGGAGAGCGCGCTGAAATGGCTGGCCGAACAGACGCCTTGCGCCGCTGGCCGTGACCAGTGGCTTCGGCGAGCGCTGGAGGCCCGCATCGCCGAGCAGTGCGGCAAGCCATGGCTGGCGATCGACCTCTACACCGAACTACTGGCCCGCGCGCAAAGCCAAGGGCTGGCGCTTTGGGAACCGATGCTGCTGTTCGACGCTCAGGCCCGCCTGCTGCGGCTGCTGCGCGGCAACGCTTCGCGCATCGAGGCTGACGAAAAACCCCGCTACCAGGCGCGCCAGCAGGCTTTGCAGGCCTCGCTCAGCGCTCTGGACCCCGCACGTGCGGCGGTGCTTTACACCTGACTGGCAGATGATCATGGAAACCGACAACCCCACTTTGCGTTATTACGATGCCGAGCTGCGTTACCTGCGCGAGGCAGGCAAAGCCTTCGCGCAAGCCTTCCCCGAGCGTGCGGCCGCGCTGCATCTGGACAAACCCGGCGTTCAGGACCCTTTCGTCGAGCGCTTGCTGGAGGGGTTTGCCTTTCTCACCGGGCGCCTTCGGCAAAAGCTTGATGACGACCTGCCGGAGCTGACTGAAGGCCTGGTCAGCCTGCTTTGGCCGCACTACCTGCGCACGATCGCCTCGCTCTCGGTGGTGCAGTTCACACTCGGCGGCCGGGCGCCCCTTCAGCCGCGCAACCTGGCCAAGGGTTTCGAAGTGCTGACCCAGCCCGTCGGGCCGCAGCGCACCCGCTGTCGGTACGCCACCTGCCAGGCCCTGCGGGTACTGCCGGTGGTGGTCGAGCAACTGAGCCACCAGCGGTTGATCGACGGCCGTTCCAGCCTGCACCTGCGCTTGCGCGCCAAGGGCGTGCTCGACGGCGGCGAGTTAGCGGGGTTGCGGCTGTACATCAACGCAGACGCGGCGCTGGCCGGTGCCCTGTACGCCGCGTTGTTGCATCAGGCCACGGCTGTCGAAGCGGCGGTGGCCGATGGCGCGCAGCCGCCGATCCTGTGCAGCCTGGCGCCACTGGGATTTTCGCCCGACGAGCGCCTCTGGCCCGATCAGGGCGCAGCCTTCGGGGGTATCAGTTGCTGCTGGAGTACTTCAGCTTTCCGGAAAAATTCCGCTTCATCGAGCTGCGCGGGCTTGAGCAGGTCGCGCTGGCGGCAGGGCAGGCGGTCGACCTGCACCTGCCGCTGGCGCAGCCGTGGCCTGCGGAGTTCACGCTGAGCGCCGAGCATCTGCGCACCAACGCAGTGCCGGTGGCCAATCTGTTCCCGCTTCAGGGCGACCCCTTCATCGCCGACCCGTTGCAGCATGAGTACCTGATCCGCCCGCAGCGGCTGCAAGATGGCCATACCGAGATCTACAGCGTCGACAGCGTGACCGGCCAGGCGGGCGAAGCCTACGTGCCGTTCACCAGCTTTCGCCATCGTGGCGGGCTGCTGCGCGAGGACGCGCCAGAGCGGTACTTCCACACCCGAGCCAAGCGCGGCGCCCAAGGGCTGCATGACACCTGGCTGATTCTCGGTGGCGACGGGCTGCATCACGCCAAACCCCATGCGCTTTCGTTGTCGCTGACCGCAACCAACGGCCAGTTGCCGCGCCGCGCCTTGCAGACCACGTTGCTCGATGAGTGTGCCGAACCGCTGCCAGGCTTGAGTGTGCGCAACCTGTGCGCGCCCACCTTGCCGTGCTACCCGCCAGATCGTGACCGCTTTCAGTGGCGTGTGCTCAGCCACTTGGGCTCGAATTTTCTGCCGCTGCTGGACAACCCCGAGGTGCTGCGCGGCACGCTGGCACTCTACGACTGGCGCGCCAGTGAAATGAACCGGCGGCGTTTGCAGGCGATCGTAGGTGTTCGCCACGGCCTGATCGAGCGGTTCACCCGCGGTTACCTGCAACGCGGTGTCGACATCCAGGTCACCGTGGAGGCGGCAGGGTTTGCTGGGCACGGTGACATTCTGCTGTTCGGCGAGGTGCTCAATCGGTTTTTCGCGCTCTATGCCGACGTGCATCTGTTTACCCAACTCACGCTGGTCGTGTTGCCTGAAGGTAAAGCGTTGAAGTGGCAAGAGGCGCACAGCCAGCGGATTCCGGGATGAGCGTGCCTGCGCTTCTGGAGGCCCTGGCGCCCAGGCTGTGCGAGGCGAGCCGTGGCGCGTGTGCCAGTTGATCGAGCAGGTGAACCCCGCCGGGCCGCCGCTGGGCAGCACGCTGAGCCCGGCAGACGACCCCGTGAAGTTCCTGCCTTGGCCGGGCCTTGGCTTTCCTGCTGCCGAATGGCAAGGCGTCGAAGCCTTGCCGGGTTCGATTCCGGTGCTGCGCACCCGCCTGCTGGGGCTCTATGGCGTGGATTCGCCGCTGCCGGCCGCGTACCTGGCCGACATCACTCAGCGCGGAGAAGGGCACGAGGCACTGCAGGGGTTTCTCGACCTGTTCAACCATCGGCTGTTCACCCAGTTTTATCGGGTATGGCGTAAATGTTCTTACCCCGCAACCTTCCAGGCCGGTGGCAAAGACCCTACCTCCCAATGTTTGCTTGGCCTGGTAGGCCTGGGTATCGCAGGTACCGCCGAGCGGATCGGTACGCCGGTGTCGCGGTTTCTGGCCCTGCTCGGCACGATGCGCCTGCCTACCCGCACCGCCGAAGGGCTGAGCGCCCTGGTACGCCTGCTCGCGCCCCAGACGCGAACTGAAGTGTTCGCCCACTGGCCCCGAACGGTGTGGCTGGCGCATCCGGCAAGGCTGGGCAGCGCGGCTGTTCGCCTGGGGCAGGGGATGCCGTTGGGGCCCCATGGGCTGGATGCGAGCAGCCAGTTGCTGCTGACACTGCACGCAGAACAGGCCAATGAAGTGCTCGCCTGGTTGCCCGGCGGGCAACGCCTGGCCGACCTTTTCGTGCTGCTGCGGGTGTACCTGGGTTGGCGCTGCAACGCCAGGCTGCATCTGCACCTGCCCAGCGCCTGCCTGCCACCCCGCGGCTATGCCACGAACCGTTGCGCCTGGGGATGACGGCGCTGCTGGGCCCAGCTGATCGTGCAGCCGCTCGCCTCACCATCGACCTGGGCCGCTACCAGGGCCTGCAACCCCTTTCCATCGCCTTCGAGGACATTCAGCATGTCGCGCCATTGCCTTATTGACGCTCTCTGCACAGCCTTGCTGTGCGCAAGCCTGGCCGGGTGTGGCTGGGCACAGCGGGCAGCCGATGCCACCCGGGAGACCGCCCGCGATGCGTTCATTCGCCCAGTGACGACCTTGCACCTGGACATCACCGCCCGCGCAGCCCTCAACACCAACAGCCAGGACAGCCTTGGCCTCTCGGTGCCCACCTTGGTACGGGTTTACCAGCTCAAAGACGCCGAGCCGATGCTCAACGCCAGTTACGAACAACTGCTGGATGAGGCTGAACTCACCCTGGGCGCCGGCGTGCTCGACCAGCACGCGCTGGTGCTCAGGCCCGGGCAGAGCGTGCGCCTTGACGTGCCGCTCAATGCAGCGGCCAGGCACATAGCCGTGGTAGCGCTGGTGCAAGACCCTGGGGCCAGCGACGGCCAGTGGCGGCTTTTGCTGGAGCGCGGGGAGCTGCAGCGCGAGGCGCCGCGCGTGGTGGAGCTGGGCGGCCAGCACCTGGCCCTGCGCCGGCTGGAGCCCTGAGTCATGCCTGTGCCTACCTTGTCACTGTATGAAACCCTGACCGGGCAGTTCGCCAATGGCCTGCGCATCGATCAGGTCGATGAATCCGAACAACCGCTGCTGTCGGTGCTGGATACCTTGCAGCGTGTCTTCGCCAGCCGCCAGGGCGCAGTGGCTCATGTACCCGACTTCGGCTTGCCTGACCTTGCGCAGATGCTCGACGCGCACCCGGCTGCCCGCCAGGCCATCTGCCGCGATGTGTGTGACGCGGTGCTGGCCGCCGAACCGAGGGTGCTCCAGGCACACGCTGCGCCAGGGGTACAGAGCGTGCCGGGCCAGTTCAGCATCGAGCTGAATCTGGAACTGGTTGGCGGTGGGCGCCACGATGCTGCGCGGCGCTTACCCCGCAGAACCCCGCGGTGTTCACGGCATTGCGCGAACAGGGCGTGCTGGGCCCGGCCGGGAGGTTGCGGTGACACCATTGAGCCTGTTGACGTTGGGCGGGGACCCACGGCGCTGCCGCGAATTTGCGCGGCTACGTGAAGCGCTGGCACCGTTGGCCCACCCGGCGTGCCCGGACGTTGACTGGCCGCAGGTGCGTGCCTGTGCTCAGGCACTGCTGCAGGCGCATGGCGCTGAGCTGCACGGTTTGCGTGCGCTGGCACTGGCCCATGCCTGGTGTCGCGAGCCGCAGGCGGCCGCCCACGTGATTCGCGGCACCGCCCAACTGATGATTGAGCATTCGGCAAGCCTCTGGCCAAGTGAGAGCCACCTGCGGCAAGTGTTGATCGATCAGTGGTGCGAGCAATTGCTGGTTTGGTCACGGCAGGCCGCGCGGGAGGAGGTCTGGGTGCTGTCGCCGGCTTTGGCTGCGCTGCGCCAGGCGCTGGAAGCTACCCTTCGGGTGGTGCCGCCAGCGCTGCATACGCTGCTGGCACGCAGTGAACGCCGCTGCGTACCGATTTCCCGTCACACCTGGCAACCGCCCGCTTGCCGGGCGAATCACCACGCCGCCCAACCACCGCTCCCCGCGCACCGGGGCTGCCGGTTGGGTCCGAACATTCGCATGTCTCGGTGTGGTGTGCCTGGCTGCGGTTCTCTGGGGACGGTCAGTGCCTGAACCAGCACCGCTGCATGTAGCGGATCTTGCGTTATTCAGCGCTGGCAGCGCTGATCTGGACGCTCAAGCCCATCGTTCGCTGGCTCCGCTTCTGGAAAAGATCGCGCAACACCCTGGATGGCTCATCGAGGTACGAGGCCACAGCGATGACAGCGGTTCGCCCGCGCAAAACGACCGTCTTGCCGATGCGCGGGCCAAGGCGGTGGCCCGCTGGCTTGGCGCTCAGGGCATAGCCCCCGCGTGCGTTCAGGCCCTGAGCCTAGGTGCAAGCCAGCCGCTGTTGGCCAATGCTACAGCTGCCGGCCGCGCAGCCAACCGCCGCGTCTCCATCCATCTGCTACCGGCCACCCCGCCATGCCCGATCACCCCGCCTGCGACAACGGCCGCGCCACCTTCTCCAGCGACTGCCCCTCCGCCGCCACGCCCCATCGCGCCTGCACCGCGCCAGCAATGACCATCAGCGCCGCACCGATCAAGTAACCAATGAACACATTGGTGCGGTCATGGCTTTCGATCAGCGCGCCGAACAGGGTAGGGCCGATGATCCCGCCCAGCCCCGTGCCAAAGGCATAGAACACGGCAATGGCCAGGGCGCGAATCTCCAGCGGGAAGGTTTCCGCCACGGTCAGGTACGCGGAGCTGGCCGCTGCGGAGGCGAAGAAAAAGATGATCATCCAGGCGATGGTCTGCTGCACCACATCCAGCAGGCCTTGCTGGAACAGGTAGCCACTCACCGCCAGCAGAATGCCGGAGAGGATGTAGGTGCTGCTGATCATGATGCGCCGGCCGACCACGTCGAACAGCCGCCCCAGCAGCAGCGGGCCGCAGAAGTTGCCGAGGGCGAAGGGCAGCACGTACCAGCCGATGTGGGCCGAGGGCACGTTGTAGAAGTCGGTGAGCACCAGCGCGTAGGTGAAGAAGATCGCGTTGTAGAAAAACGCCTGGGCGGTCAGCAGCGCCATGCCCACCACCGCGCGCTGGCGGTGCGCCACAAACAGCGTGCTGAACACTTCCTTGAGTGGGGTGTGGTCGCGGGCGTGCAGGCGCAGTGGCGGCTCGGTCACCGGCGGCAGTTCGTGGCCCAGCGTGCGTACACGTTGCTCGATGCTTTCGACGATGCGTTTGGCTTCTTCCGGTTCGTTGTGGATCATCAGCCAGCGCGGGCTCTCCGGCACCCACAGGCGCATGAGCATGATGATCAGGCCCAGCGCTGCACCGATGCCGAAGCACAGCCGCCAGCCCAGGTCACCGCTGACCACGTTCGGGTCCAGCAGCACGATGGAGCCGAAGGCGCCGAGGGCTGCGCCGATCCAGAAGGTGCCGTTGATGGTCAGGTCGACCCAGCCCCGATAGCGGGCAGGCGTGAACTCCTGAATGGTCGAGTTGATGGCGGTGTATTCGCCGCCGATGCCGGCCCCGGTCAGGAAGCGAAACAGCAGGAAGCTCCAGAGATTCCAGGAGAGCGCCGTCAGTGCCGTGGCGCCGATGTACAGGAACAGGGTGATGAAGAAGAGCTTGCGCCGGCCGAGGCGGTCGGTGAGCCAGCCGAAGAACAAGGCACCGAGGACGGCGCCGGCGATGTAGGCACCGCCGGCCAGGCCGATGTCGGCGTTGTTCATCTGCAGGGCAGGGCTGGCCTTCAAGGCGCCTGAGACCGACCCCGCGAGTGTCACTTCCAGGCCGTCGAGCAGCCAGGTGATGCCCAGTGCGAACACCAGCAAGGTGTGGAAGCGGCACCACGGCAGCCGGTCGAGGCGGGCGGGGAGGTCGGTTTCGTAGATGCGTTGCTGCAAGTCTTTGCCGGGCATAGGCATGGCACGTTCCTTGTTGTGTGCGCCTATGGCTGTGAAGAGCGAATGGCCGGGTTAGTTCCTCCGATGTGCATGCCCCGCCCGGGGGCTTCAAACAACTGGCAGTTGCAGGCCTCCTTTTGCGATGTTGTCCAACTGCAGCGGCAGGGCCTCGGTCGAACTGACGCCGATCCAGTCCCGGTCGGTCGCATACAGGTACCCGTGCTCGGCGCAGCTGAGCAGCAGGTGGTACTGGTTGTCGGTGCCGTCCTGGTAATCGAAAGCCCAATCGATCTGCCATTGGGCCACAGGCCTTTCGCCGATTTTCGCCGTTACCACGCCTCCGTTCTTGATCGCCAACGCTCGAAGGTCATCGCCCATTTGCGTGTAGATTTCGTAGGCATCCGAGCCCTGGCGGGCGATGAACCAGAAGCGCTGCAACACTTCCGCCTGTTCGACTATCCGCAGGCTGCCGATGCTCATCACCTGCAAGCCGGTGCCGAAGCTGAACGGCAACGGGCTCAAGGTGGCACTGAAGCATCGGCCCGGTACGGCCGGCGACGCGGCGGGAGGCTGGGTGAGTGCCGGGGCCATGGGCGCGCTCACCTCGTCCGGTTGAGTGTCGGGCTCGCTCTGAAGCGGCACGCCGGCAGCCTGAACGTCGTCCAGGCGCAGCGTCACCGCGCTGGCCCGGTCAAACAGTCCCAGGTATTGCCCCTGGGTCGAGTTGAATGACCAGCGGTCGACCTGGTGCACGACCGATACCGCCTTGCCGTCTGCGCTGAGCAACTGGAAACCGCCTTTCACCGGGTCGAGCTTCCATAAGGGCGCGCAGCCGTCGCGGCTCGGGCTTTGGCCGACGTAATAGATACCCAGAAAATCCCGGGCTGATCGGTCGATGCGGTAGTAGCCGGGGCCTTGCCGGTTTGCCAGATGAATTTCGTAGGCAATGCCGGCCTCGTCGCGCACCGCGACGAAGACCAGGCGCAGGCCGGCGGCATGGGCGCCGGGCGCGGTGGTCAGCCAGGCATGGTTGCGCCGCCAATGGCGGGTCTGGCGGCTGTAGTCCAGGCGCTTTTTACCCAGCCGCTCCTTGCGTTCGTAGCCACAGGTGTATTCCAGGCAATCCACCCGCCCGGCCAGCGGGCCGTTGATGACAGTCAGGACCGCGGTGAAATCGTGTTCCGGCAGATAGTCTCGAGCCATTGCGTGCCACTCCTTGGTTGGAAGGGCGGCGATCTTGGCGTTGCCGGGGCAATCCGGGCACCCGGAAGCATTGCGCTTGCCGGTTACCTGGCCAGCAGGCTCTGGGAAAGCTCCAGGTGGTTGGCGGGCAGGTAGAGCTGATGGCGCACTCGCGTCATCGCGGTGTAGAGCAGGGCAATCCGTTGCGCCCGCTCAAGCGCAGTACGCGCAGGCGCGCCGCCGTACAGATCGTCGCTCACGGCCAGGTGCTCGAACTCGAAATTGCGCACATCGCGCACCAGCGCGACCCTGTAACCCTTGGCTTCGGCCAATTGCGCCGGGCTGATCACGCTGTACCAGGGCCTGAGGTGGCTGTGGTCACGCTGCGCTGCCAGCCACCCGGCGATGCGCAGGAAGCTGGGTTCCTGCGCCTTGGCGGCGTGCAACTGGTCCCAGTTGCGATAGCGGGCAAGGTCCGGGCGGTGCGAGCGGATGTCGCTGCGAAACAGCCGGGCGGCGTCCGGTACCAGGCTCAACAGTTCGTCGGCGCCGCTGGCCACCACCTGGCAGGGGATCTCGGCGCTGGCCAGCCGCTGAACCCAGTCCCACACGCCCCAGAGGTCTTTTACAAGGATCAGCGTGGGCTGCTCGGGGATGCCTTGTGCGGGGTAACCGATCACCTCGGTATGGCGCGTATGGTCGCCCTGGAACGGCATGTCCAGGCTGCCGGGGTAGGCGTCTATCAAGGGATTGACCAGGTCTTGCAGCGCGGTGCCGGCGCGCAGCGACAGGCGCATCTCCCGATGGCGAATGTGCGCCGCGTGCGGGGTGCCGAAGCCTGCAAGGTTCTGGTAACGGTCGCCCAGGGTAATCACCGCCTGCGGGCTGCGGTCGAGAATCTGCACCAGGGGCGCTGTGAGGTCGTGGCCTTCGTCGATGAGGATGTGGCTGAAATCACCGGGAATGGCCGCACCCGACAACGCCATGAACTTGATCCAGTGCATCGCCCGGATCGGCAGGGTGATGCCGGCCTGCGGCGGCTCGAACAGCGCCTGCCACATGCGCTGGGAGAGTGTGACCAGGCGCAGCCGTGCGGGCTCATCCAGCCACTGATAAGCCTTGGGGATATGCGCAAGCCCCAGTGCATCGTGGCGGGAGGCGCAGAACTTGATCACCGTACCGCGGCAGATCGCAGCGACCTGGGCCGGGCTGTAAGGCCCGATCTCCGGCAATGCCATCGACTGCGCGACCTCGGCGGTGCTGACACCATAATCGGGGCGGCTGCGGTAGGGGGCGAACGCCCAGCCCAGTTGCTCCTCGACGCACCCGGCCGCCATAGCCAGAAAGGTGCTGGCAGCGGCTGCCGGAAAACGCTGGCGGATCGGCACCAGTTTGGCTTCGGTGTCGGCCAGGAACAGGCAGCGCTGCTCGCCCAGGTGCTCGATGATCGCTCCCAGCAGGTGGGTTTTGCCGGTGCCCGCGTGGGCCTGTGCTTCCACCGACTCGCCCGGGTTGGCCTTGAGCGTCTGCAGCAGGCGCAACTGGTGGTCGCTGACCCTGAGCACGCGGCCGTCGGCCACTGGGTAGGGATGGCGCAGCGGGGTTTCGCGCTCGGCGTAAAGAGATGCGTGGTCGAAATCCCAGTTGCCGTCGGGCAGCAGATAGGCCTTGCGGTCGACCCCGGCCTGGTCCATCAGCCCTATGCCACACGCGGCAGTGAGCATCAGCCCACGGCTGAACGGGCCACGGTCGAACTGGCTGGCCAGCACGGCCTGGAGCTGTTCAGTGTGCTTTTGCAACAGCCCGGCGAACTGGCGTTCCAGCACCAGCGGCGCGGGCTTGCTCTCGCTCAGTACCGGCAAGTGTTGCAAGAACAGCACGGCTGCCACCTCCGCGCGCGACAGGCGCTCGCAAACCGGCACCTCGCCCTGGGCAAAGGTGGTGGCGAGCGCGTCGCTCAGCGGCAGGTACCAGGCAGCAGTGGGCACGGAGATGTTCTCGGAGAAAAGGTGGCAATGGTACAGAGCCTAGAAGCGAACGACCACGTAGATCCCCAACACGCCTATGCAAACGCAGGCCATGCCCAGGGCGAGGATTTCCCCCAGTGGCGCGGTGGGCCGGTTCTCGGAAATGCCGCGTACGCTGCTGTGGTAGCGCCGGCGCAAGCCGAGCCAGATGCCGCCGGCGGTGCCCAGCGCCAACCCCACCAGCACGTAGGCGAACGCCCCATGATGCGGCACCCAGCGCAGAAACAGCAGGCTTGAGCCGGCCAGCGACAGCAGTGTGCGCCGCCAGGCCAGCAAGGTGCGTTCAGGCTGAAGGCCGATATCGGAATGGCCGCGTTGCAGGGCCACAGTCAGTGCGGGCGCAGTGCGACGAACACGATCAGCACCGCCGTCACCAGCGCGCCGCCGGCCGACAGCACCGGCACCAGCAATGGCAATGGCAACGGCGCCTGGCACCGCATCGCCCGTTCCACGTTCAGCCAGCGCACGCAGGCGCTGGCGCTGAGCAGCAGCCCCAGCAGCAACAGGGCAATGGCCAGCAGCTTGCGTACGTCGGGCAGAAAAATATCGGCCGTGAAGGCTTCCACCGCGATGCCACCGGCCATCAATGCCAGCGCGGTGCGGATCCAGGCCAGGAAGGTGCGTTCGTTGGCGAGTGTGAAGCGCGGGTCGGGTTCGCTGCCGCCGGGCAGCAGTCGTTGGGCGAGTTTACTGCGCGTGTGCATGGGAGGGCCTTGGGTGGAGGTGAGGCCTTAATTACCAGAGCCATGCACAGCGATGCAAGCCGAGACGCTGAGACAAGCGGTCTCAGGCATGCGCGCAGCGTAACCGCCGCTGGACCTTTACCGCCCAGCCGCCACCCTGTGGGCTCCTGACCCCTCCAAGGAGACCTGCATGAGCACCCCGACAACAAGAATCGCCCTGGTTACCGGCGCCGGCCAAGGCATCGGCCGCGCCATCGCCCTGCGCCTGGCGCGCGATGGTTTCGACCTGGCGCTGGCCGACATCAAGCCTGAGGGCCTGGAGCAGGTGGCTGCCGAGGTGCAGGCATTGGGCCGCAAAAGCCAGGTGCAGCGCTGCGATGTAAGCGACCGCAGCCAGGTGTTCGACGCCGTTGCCCAGGCACGCGAGCACCTGGGCCGGCTGGACGTGATGATCAACAACGCCGGTATCGCCCAGGTCGCGCCGCTGCTCGATGCGCGCCCGGAGGATGTGCAACGCATTCTGGGCATCAACCTGCAAGGGGTGCTCTGGGGCATCCAGGCGGCGGCCGAAGCGTTCAAGGCGCAGCAGGGTGGCGGCAAGATCATCAACGCCTGTTCGATTGCGGGCCACGAAGGCTACCCGCTGCTGGGCATCTACTGCGCCACCAAGTTCGCCGTGCGCGCGCTGACCCAGGCCGCAGCCAAGGAACTGGCCCATGCCGGCATCACCGTCAACAGCTATTGCCCCGGCGTGGTCGGCACCGACATGTGGGTGGAGATCGACCGGCGCATGGCCGAGGTCACCGGCGCCAGGCTCGGGGAAAGCTATGATCGGTTCGTCGGCAACATCGCCCTGGGCCGCGCCGAAACCCCGGACGATGTCGCGGCGTTCGTCAGCTACCTGAGCAGCCCGGACGCCAATTACATGACCGGGCAATCGGTGATGATCGACGGCGGGCTGGTGTACCGCTGAGCCTCAGCCGGCCAGTGCCTCGGGCGGGCGCTGAGCCGGGTGCCGGGGGTGTGGCAGGCCCAGGTGATCGCGCAGGGTGGTGCCGTGCTGATAAGGCTCGGCGGGCCGCAAACCGCGGCGGCGAAGCTCCGGAAGGATGTACGTGACGAAATCGTCCAGGCCTTGCGGGTAGGTCGGCGGCAGGATGTTGAAGCCATCGGCGCCGCGGCCTTCGAACCAGCTCTGCAACTGGTCGACCACCTCGCTGGCGCTGCCGACCAGCACCCAGTGCCCACGGGCACCTGCCAGGCGCAGATACAGCTCGCGCAGGCTGAGGCCTTCGTCGGCCAGCTTGCGGATCAGTGCCTGCCGGCTCTTGGAGGCATTGGTGGCCGGCAGCTCATTGGGCAGCGGGCCGTCCAGCGGCAGGCCGGTCAGGTCTGCGCCACCGAGCAGGCCGCTGAGCAGTTCCAGCCCGACTTCCGGCAGCACCAGCGCCTGCAGCGCCTGAAACTTCGCTTCGGCCTCTTCGCGGGTGGCACCGGTGTAGATAGTCACCCCCGGAAGGATCTTGAGGTGGTCGGGGTCGCGGCCCAGGCGCTGCGCGCGACTTTTGACGTCCTGATAGAAGGCCTGGGCGTCGGCCAGGCTCTGGTGCGCCGCGAAAATGGCCTCTGCCGTGGCCGCTGCCAGGTCACGGCCGTCTTCGGAGGCGCCGGCCTGTACCAGCACCGGCTTGCCTTGCGGCGAGCGCAGCACGTTGAGCGGCCCGCGCACGGAAAAGTGCTCGCCCTGATGCGCAGCGTCGTGGCGCTTGGTGCGGTCGATGAAGATGCCGCCGGCTTTGTCCAGCACCAGTGCATCGCTCTCCCAGCTGTCCCAGAGTTTGTCGACCACCGCATGGAACTCGCGGGCGCGGCTGTAGCGCTGGGCGTGGTCGGCCTGCGCGGCACCGCCGAAGTTGGCCGCGGCGCCGGGGTCGGAGCTGGTGACCAGGTTCCAGCCCACCCGGCCGCCACTGATCTGGTCCAGCGAGGCGAACTGCCGTGCCAGGTTGAAGGGCTCCGAATAGCTGGTGCTGGCCGTGGCGACCAGGCCTATGCGTGTCGTCACGCCCGCCAGTGAGGCCAGCAGGGTCAGCGGCTCGAAGGTCAGGTGCGGTGCGATCACCCGGTCGAAGGTGGGTGAGTCGATGCCGCGGATCGAGACGCTGTCGGCCAGGAATAACGTATCGAACCCTGCCGCTTCAGCCTGGCGCGCCAGCGCCTGGTAATGCTCGATGCGGATGCCGGCATCGGCGACCGCATCCGGTGCGCGCCAGGCTGCCAGATGGTGGCCGGTGGCGCGCAGGAACAGGCCGAGTTTGAGTGAATCGGTGCGAACGCTCATGAAAGGCTCCAGATCACCAGCCCACGGCGAACTGCAAGCCGGGCTGTGGGGTGTAAGGTTGGGTGGCGTGCCCGGGAATCGCCGCCAGCAGGCGGCGGGTGTAGGGGTGCTGGGGCTGCTGCCAGAGTGCGTCGGGCGTGGCCTGCTCGACGATCCGCCCGCCGTGCATCACCAGCACCCGATCGCAGAACCAGCGCACCACCGACAGGTCATGGGAAATGAACAGGTAGCTCAGCCCGAAGGCCTCGCGCAGCTCCACCAACAGGTTGAGGATCTGCGCCTGGGTCGAAACGTCCAGCGCCGAGACCGGCTCATCGCAGATCACCAGCTTGGGTTTGAGGATCAGCGCCCGGGCAATCCCGATGCGCTGGCGCTGGCCCCCGGAGAACTGGTGCGGCAGGCGTTGCAGGCTGGCCGCTGGCAAACCCACCGCATCGAGCATGCGCAGGCGTTCGCGCAGGCGCTCGCGGGCGTCGGCCTGGCCATGCAGGCGCTGCACGCGGTCGAGCAGGGTGTCGATGCTGTGGCGGGGGTTCAGGGCTGCGGCGGGGTCCTGGAAGATCATTTGCACCTGGCGCCGCCACGGCAGCCTTTCGGCGGCCGAGAGCGTGGCGATGTTTTGGCCGGCGTATTCGATGCGGCCGCTGCTGGGCTCGAGCAGGCCCAGCAGCGCTTTGCTCAATGTCGACTTGCCGCAGCCCGACTCGCCCACCAGCCCAAGGCTTTCGCGAGGGCCAAGGGTGAGGTCGAGCGCGTTGAGCACGGGCCGCTCGCCGTAGCTCAGGTTGAGGTCGCGAACCTCCAGCAACCCACCGGTGGTAGCCGGTGCCTGAGGTGCGACGTTGTGCCGGGTGTCGCTGATCGCATACTGGTTGGGCTGGCCGCTTTGGCGGGTGACACGGATCTCCGGCAGGCGGGCCTTGAGGTAATGCTCCTGGTGGGCTGCACCCAGCGATGCTTTCAGCAAGCCCTGGGTATAAGGGTGCCTTGGGGCGTTCAACAGCGTGCGCGTGCCTGCATGTTCCAGCGAGTGGCCATCGTGCATCACCAGCACGCGGTCGGCCTGCTCGGCGACCACGCCCAGGTCATGGGTGATGAGCAGCACGCCCATGCCCAGCTCACGGCGCAGCCGGTCGAGCAGCTTGAGGATCTGCGCTTGCACGCTCACGTCCAGCGCGGTGGTGGGTTCGTCGGCAATCAACAGCCGTGGCTCGCAGGCGATTGCCATGGCGATCACCACCCGCTGGCGCTGCCCGCCGGAGAGGTGATGGGGGTACTCGTGCAGGTGCTGGCGGGGCCGCGGCAGTTGCACCAGCGCCAGCAATTCTTCAGCCCGTTGCCAGGCCTGGCGGCGGGTCAGGCGGGAGTGAGCGAGCAACACTTCGCTGACCTGCTCGCCGAGGGTGAGCACCGGGTTCAGGCTCGAAAGCGGCTCCTGAAACACCATGCCCAGCGCATTGCCCTGCAACTGCCGCCGTTCACGCGCCGGCATCGCCAGCAGGTCGCGGCCTTCGAACAGTGCCAGGCCGCTGACCTGCGCGTTGCTCGGCAGCAGGCCCATCAACGCTTGGGCCGTGGTGGACTTGCCGCAACCTGATTCCCCCACCAGTGCCAGCGTTTCCCCCGCCTCAAGCTGAAAGCCCAGGCCGTGTACCGCCGCTACACCCTGATAGGCCACGCGCAGGCCGCGCACATCGAGAAGGCTCATGGCAGGTACCTGCGCAAACGGGGGTTGAGTGCGTCGTTCAGGCCATCGCCCAGCAGGTTCAACGCCAGCACCACAAAGACAATGGCCAGGCCCGGCAACGCAGTGAGGTACCAGGCACTGGCGATCTGCTCGCGGCCGCTGCCGATCATGCCGCCCCAGCTGGCGTGGTTGGGATCGCTCATGCCCAGAAAAGCCAGGCCCGCTTCGATCAGGATGGCTGAGGCAACCAGGATCGACGTGGTCACCACCAGCGCGGCCAGGGCGTTGGGCAGGATTTCGCGCAGGATGATGGCTCGCGCGCCAAACCCCAGTGCGCGGGCGGCGAGGACGAAGTCGGCCTCGCGCAGGCTGCGAAACTCCGCACGCACCAGCCGCGCCACGGTAGGCCAGGACGACACGCCGATGGCCAACGCGATGGTGCCCAGGGTAGGCGTGCCGATCGCAACGATCACGATCACCAGCAAGAACGAAGGCACGGTCTGGAACACTTCGGTGAGCCGGTTGAGTGCATCACCCAGGCGCCCGCCGTGGTAACCGGCCACGGCGCCCACCAGCACGCCGATGGAGACGCTCAGCACGGTGGCGCTGGCGGCGATCAGCAGCGACAGGCGTGCGCCATGGGCGAGGCCGGCGGCGACGTCCCGGCCCAGGGAATCGGTGCCCAGCGGGTAGGCAGGGTCGTCGCCCGGCCACAGCAGCGGCATGCCGACCATCTCCAGCGGGTCGCCTGGGTAGAGCCAGCCAGCGATCGCGGCCAGCGCCAGTGCCGCCAGCAGCATCAGGCTGCCGACCACGGCATTGGGGTTGCGCAGCAGGGCAGCGAGCAGGGGTTCGCTGCGCCCGCCGGAGAGCGCCAGTGTTGCGTGCATTGCCGGTTCCTTTCTCAAGATCGGTAGGTTGTCGCGCGGCACAGCCGCTTGCACAGGTATCAGGGTTCAGGTGTCGCGGATTCGGGGGTCGAGCCAGGCTTGCAGCAGGTCCACCGCCACATTAGCCACCACCACCAGCACCGACGACAACAGCAGGATCCCCAGCAGCAGGTTGTAGTCACGCGCCATCACCGCATCGAGCGTGAGGCGGCCAAGGCCTGGCCAGCCGAACAGGGTCTCGGTCACGGCTGCGCCGCCCAGCAGCGCCGCGAAATGCAGCCCGGCCAGGGTGGTGACCGGCAGCAAGGCATTGCGCAATACATGCCGCACGGCCACACGCGGAGGTGAAAGGCCTTTGGCGCGTGCGGTGCGCACATAGTCCTGGCGCTGGACTTCAAGCATCGCAGCACGGGTCAGCCGCGCGTACAGGGCGATATAAAACGTCGCCAGCGCAGTGATCGGCAGCAACGCATGGGCGGCGCGGTCGGCCAGCCAGGCCACGCCGTGCAGTTCCACCCCCAAGGTGGCGACCCCGTCGCTGGGCAACCAGCCCAGCTTCACCGAAAACAGCACCACCGCCATCAGGCCGATCCAGAACCCGGGCGTGGAGTACAGCAGCAACACCGCGAGCGACAGCAGCCGATCAGGCCAGCGCCCGGCCCAGGTGGCCATGGCAGTGCCGGCGGCGATGCCCAGTGCCACGGCCAGGCCCAGGGCGCCGACCATCAACAGCAAGGTGTTGGGCAAGCGCTCCAGAATCAGCTGCAACACCGGCACGTTGTAGCGCGGCGATAACCCCAGGTCGAACTGCAGCAAATGGCTCAGGTAGGCCCACAACTGCTGTGGCAGGCTCAGGTCCAGGCCGAAGTGGCTGCGCCATTGCGCGAGAGTTTCGGCGCTGGCGCCGCCCGATTCACTGGCCAGCACGTCCACCGCGTCGCCCGGCAGGCAACGCAGCAGCACGAAGTTGAGCAGCAGGATGCCGGCCAGGGTAGGCAGCGCTTGCCACAACGTGCGCTTGAGCAACGGATGAACCGCGCGCCTAGCCACGGGCCACCGCCTGGTTGGCGAACTCGATGGCCGCCAGGCTGCCCGACAGGCCGTTGGCTTCAAGGGCAAAGCCGCTGAGCCTGGGGTTGTAGAGCGTCACCTGTTGTTGCATCACCAGCGTCAGCGACGGCACTTCGTCGATCACGATCTTCTGAAACGCCTTGAACAGCTCACCGCGTTTCTCATCGTCGGTCTCCACGGCAGCGCTTTCGAGCAGCCGGTCCACCTCGGCGTTCTGATAATGGGTGCCATTGGAGAACGGCACGCCGGGGCGGAAGTTCTTCGACCAGAACAACCGCTGCACACCCACGGTGGGGTCGAACAGGGTGCCCATGCCCACCACCGCGAACTGGAAGTCGCGGTCGGTGTAGATGCGCCGGGTGTAGGTGGGGAAGTCCTGCGCCCGCAGCTGCACGTCGATGCCGATGCGCGCCAGTGCCGACTTGATGTACACCGCTGTGCGTTGGTAGCTGTCGCCGTAGGGCAGGGGGTCGAGCACTAGGCTGAAGCGGCTGGCGCCTTTTTCGGCAAGCCCGCTTCATCGAGCAGGGCGTTGGCCTTGGCCAGGTCCAGCGGGTAGGGGTTGGCGCCGTCGTAGTGGTATTGAGGAAAGCTTTTGGGAATCGGCGACACGCTGACCTCGGCGTAGCCGTAATACACCACCTTGCGGATCACCTCGCGGTCGATGGCGTGGGCGATGGCCTGGCGCACCGGCAGTCTGGCCAGGATCGGGTCGTCCAGGTTGAATTCGAGCATTGTCGGGGTGATGGAGTAACGGTAGCCCTCGGTGGTGCTTTTGAGCTGGCCGGTTTTGGTCAGGCGCGGCAACTCGGTCAGTGGTACCGGGCTTTCGCCGCCGATGTCCAGGGTGCCGTTCTCGAACGCGGCCAGGCGTGCGGCCGAGTCGGGGATCACCTTGAGGATCAGCACATCCGCACCGGGGTGGCCAGGGTTCCAGTAGTCAGGGTTGCGCTCAAGGGCGATGTAGCTGCCCCGTTCCCAGTGCTTGAACCGCCACGGCCCGGTACCGACCGGGGCGATGTTGTGCGGGTTGCGTTGCGGGTCGCCCTCGGCGTAGAGGTGGCTGGGCAGGATCGGCGTTTCGCCGCCGGAGAACGCGCGGATCAGGTAGGGCGCGGGCTTGGCCAGGTGCAGCACGGCCGTGTGCTCGTCTGGCACTTCAACCTGTTCAAGGTTGGCGAAGGTGCTGCCGCCGCGCGGGTGGTAGCGTTTGTTCAGCTCCAGTGACAGCGCCACGTCGCGGGCAGTGAACGGCTCGCCGTCGTGCCACTTGACGCCCTGGCGCAAGGTGAAGCGGTAGGTCAGGCCGTCATCGCTGACCGACCATTCGGTGGCCAGCGCCGGAAGAGGTTGCAGGTTGGCGTCGTAGCTGAGCAGCCCTTCGGCCACCTTGGCGCCCGCCAGGATGCTGGTGCCGGCCGAGGTGTTGAAGGAGGTGAGCGAGGGCGGCTCGGGGTTGACCAGCAGGTTGATCACCCGCTGGCCGGTGGTGGCCTGGGCGGTCGCTGCCGCCAAGGCACTGGGCAGGAAGGGGATGCTGGCGCTGGCGAGTGGCAAGGCACTCAGGCCCAGGGCGAACTGGCGTCGGGTCAGGGGCATGGGGCAGGTCCTTGAAGTCAGCGGCGCAGCCCGGCCTGGTACAGCAGCGGCAGCACTTTGGCGCCGAACTGCTCCAGGTCAGGGGCAAAATCGAAAAAGCTCAGTTGCAGGCCGTCGATGCCGGCCTCTTTCAAACGCACGATGTCGCGCACGATGGTCTCGGGGCTGCCGACCAACTGGATATTGCCCCCGACATAACGCTCAGCCGGCTGATGGCCGCGCCAGGCATGCGCGTCGCTGGCTTCGCGGGCGTGCCCGGCCAGGCTGCCGGCGTCGCCGGCGGCGGTGATGGCGGCGTGTACTTCCCAGGCCTCGGCGTCACTGTCGCGGCAAATCACCAAGGGGTTGATCAGGGTGCGGATTTCGCGGCCATGGGCGCGGGCCGCCTGCTTGATGCGTTGCAGGTGGTCGGGCAGCTTTTCCAGCGCGTTGTTGATTTCGGCACTGCCGGGGCTGGTGGTGAACACGATGTCCGAATGCCGGGCGGCGAATTCGATACCCGCCGGGGAACCGGTGGCATTGACCAGCACCGGCCTGCCGAAGCGCGGCTTGACGCTCACGTAGGCCTCTTCGAGGCGGTAGTGTTCGCCGCTGAAGTCGAGGTTTTCGTTCAGGCCCCAGAGTTTCTGCACCACCTCGATGAATTCGCCCGCCTGGCGGTAGCGCTGGTCGTGTTCGATCGGCGGCTGGCCGAAGCGTTTGTGTTCGCGGTGGCGATGCCCGGTCACCAGGTTCAGGCCCCAGCGGCCCTGGCTGATGTGATCCAGTGTCGAGCCGAACTTGGCCAGGTGCAGCGGGTGCCAGGGCCCATAAAGCACGTGCAGGGTGGAAATCAGCAGGATGCGGCTGGTCACTGACGCCAGGGCCGCCTGGGTGATGAACGCGTCCAGCGACTCGTCGTGGTAGCGGATGTCACCGCCATAGCCACCCTTGCCCAGCCATTCGGCCAGGGCGAACACCAGGTCGAAACCCAACGCTTCAGCCCGCAGGGTGAGCGCTCGGTTGTAGTCGAAGGTCCAGGTGGTGCTGCGCGGCAGCGCCGAGGGCTCCAGCCACCGGCCTGCACCGGCAGGAACAGGCCCAGAAACAACGGTTGGCGAAACGCGTGGGACAGGGGGCTGTCGGGGTAATCGAGCGGGGAAGCAAAGCGCGGCAAGTTGATGCACTCCAAACTGAGGTTCGTTCTGGAAGTTCTGCCGTGGTCGGGTGGGGTGCAGAGTGGCGATTGGGTTTTATTACGTCCAAGGCCAAGTAGTCATAGCGTTATAACCAGTCAGGGTGGGGACGTTAATGTGCATTAGTTGCCGGCGCGCTGTGTGAAGTTGGGAATATGCATATGCATCGCGGGTGTTTATGCATATGCAAAAGTGCTCTAGCGTGTGAACTTGTAGTGCGAAACTTCAATGCCGTATGGTGCGTCGCCTAGTCACCCACAGGAGTTCAACCCCATGCCCTCGCACCATTATCGACAGCTGGGCCGAAACGGCATCAAAGTGCACGCGCTCACCCTCGGGACCATGATGTTCGGCGGTGAGGCAGACGCTCGCGTGGCCCAGCGCATCACCGACAAGGCATTCGAGCAGGGCGTCAATTCCATCGACACGGCCAATGCCTACAACGGCGGAGCATCCGAAGAAGTGGTGGGGCAGTTGATCGCCGCGCGGCGCCATCAATGGGTGCTGGCTACCAAGTTCGGCAACCCCGATCCCGGTGGCGCAGGGCCGAATAACCAGGGGGCGTCGCGGCACACTATCATCGAGTCCGTCAACGCCAGCCTCAAACGCCTCAATACCGATTACATCGACCTGTTCTATTTGCACCGCGAAGATCACTTCACCCGGTGGAAGAAACACTGCGCGCATTCGATGACCTGCTACGTGCCGGCAAGATTCGCAGTTACGGTTTATCCAATCATCGGGGTTGGAAGCTGGCCGAGTTCAGCCGCACGGCCGACCTGCTGGGTATCGAGCGCCCGGCTGCAGCGCAGCCGCTGTACAACCTGGTCAATCGCCAGATCGAAGTGGAGCAGTTGCCTGCCGCCGAGCACTACGGCATTGGCGTGATTTCCTACAGCCCGTTGGCCCGCGGCGTACTGACTGGCAAGTACACACCCGGCCAGGCGCCGGCCGAGGGGACGCGGGCAGGGCGTAATGACCGGCGCATTCAGCAGACCGAATGGCGGCCCGAGTCCCTGGCGCTTGCCCAGCGGGTGAGCGACCACGCCGAAGCACGTGGCATAACGCCTGGCCAGTTCGCCCTGGCCTGGGTGTTGAACAACCGGCTGATCAGCTCAGCCATCGCCGGCCCGCGTACCGAGGCGCAGTGGGACGATTACCTGCCGGCGCTGGAGTACCGGGTGACCGCCGAAGACGAAGCCTTCGTCGATGACCTTGTGCCCACCGGGCACGCTTCCACCCCGGCTACAACGACCCCAGCCACCCGTTCGTGGGGCGCAAGCCTTACGCCTGACGCGCCAGCCGAGCCAGCAACGGCGCCAGCGCTTCGCGCCGCTCGTGCCACTGGCCACGGGTGATGCCCAGCAGCACCACATCCAGGCGCTGCCCGTCACGTTCGATCTGGGCGTGGCGGGTGCCCTCGATGGTAAAGCCGAATTTCTGATGCAGGGCGATCACCGGCGTGTTGAACGCCAGCACTTCGCAATTGAGCTTTTCAAGCCCGGCCTCGCCGAAGGCGTAGTCGAGCATCCGCGCTTCCACCTGGCTTCCCAGGCCTTTGCCTTGCAGCGTGGTGTCCAGGTAAAAGGCCCAGTCGGCGGTCTTGTGCTGCAGGTTGATGGCCGAGAGCGAGACCACGCCGATCACCGAGCTCTCCAGCAGCAGAGCGAACACCCGAACCCGCGCATTGCCCACCAGCGAGCCGAGCCACAGGCTGTGTTCCTGCTCGCTGATTTCATGGCAGGTGTACATGTTCTGCCGCACGGCGGGCTGGTTGCGCAGCTCACGCACACGCGCTTGTTGGGAGGGGAGCGTTCGAGCAGGGGCGCCACTGCATAAGGGGATGGGCCATCACACGAGAAAGTGGCCGACAGTGTAGCGGCTTATACCGCCAGCGAGGTCACGAACTGGACCACCAGCAGGGTCCACATGACCGCGACGGACACGACGAAAACGCTGAACAGTTCGGTAGGTTCCACGTCGGCCACTCCCATGACGAATCATGAAATGACAGTAACAAACCGAATGGCGCAGTGACACTATTGAACGGTTGCACCTATCAGTTTTGGGGGGTGATGCCGATGGAACCTTTCGGCAGCAATGCGCACAACTGGGCCTGGCCTATCGGGTCTCCGGCCTCGGCCGCGCGGGCCAGCCACATCACGGCGCGGCACGGTTGCAACCGGGCGTAGTGCATCGCAAGCAATTGCATCGCTGCACCGTGGCCCTGGGCTGCAGCGGCTTCCCACAGCGCCCGTGCCGCAGGCGTGCGGCCGGCGAGCAGCAGCCACTGGCCGACCTCGACCTGGGCCTGAGCCTGGCCCTGATCGGCAGCCAGCAGCAACGCCGCCTCCAGCGGTTCGTCCGACAGCGCAAGCCATGGCCACAGGCTTTGCAGCGAAAGCCGAGTACGGCCGCGCGCGTCTGTGCCTGGCAACCGCCGCGCCTGGCCGCGCGCCAGCCGGCGCCACCAGGTGCGCTGGCTATGGCCGCTGAGCAGCTCGGCCAATTCCAGGCTGATGCCTGCTTCCATGGAAATGCCTCCCGGGTCGAAGGCCGCGACTGTGCCAAGGCGGCGTTCCAGGCGCGAGCGGCAAAGTGCTTCAAGCCAATACGGCACGCTGTGTAGCGTGCCAGCGGCTGAATTGGCAGGGCTTTGGCCGTGACAGGCAGGGCCTGGCTGGCCGCGGGTTGCGGGATTCGGACGCGGCCGTGCCTCTCGGGGGCCTTGGCCCAGCTTTTGCTGAGTCGATTGGCAGCCATCCGGCACCTGTCCAAGGAGAGGACTTCCATGCAAAACATTGAACGCGGTTTCACCCTGATCGAGCTGATGGTGGTAGTGGCCATCATCGGCGTGCTCTCGGCCATTGCACTGCCTGCCTACGGCAACTACCAGGCACGCGCCAAGTTGGCCGCGGGCCTTGCCGAAGTCTCGGCATTGAAGGTGGTCGCCGAGGAGGCCCTGCTGATCGGCACACCCGTCTCGAGCCTCGCCGACCTTCCCAATGCCAACCCTGGCTCCCGGCACTGTGACCTGGACGCCACCTTCGATGCCGACGGCAATGGCCAACTGGTTTGCACCGTCGTGCAGGCACCCGCTGCGTTGCGCTCGGCCAGCGTGACGCTGGCGCGGGGCTCGGATGGTTTTTGGTCATGCAATGTCAGCGGTTTGAGCGATCCCGCACTGGCGCCTAACGCGTGCCCGGCCGCCTGAGGCTCAAACCGGTACACCACCCAGGATGGTCGCCCGATGCATCACCCGCCGCTGCGGCCGGTAGTCGTCCACCGCGTAATGCTGAGTGACCTGGTTGTCCCACAACGCCAGGTCATCGGCCTGCCACTGCCAGCGCACGCAGAATTGCGGTTGTGTGCTGTGCTGGTAGAGCAACCGCAGAATGGCATCGCTTTCGTGGGGCTCAAGCTCGTTGATCGCCAACGTGAAACCTTCGCTGACGAACAGCGCCTTGCGCCCAGTCACCGGATGAGTGCGCACCACAGGGTGTGTGACGGGCGGGTGCTTGCGCCGGGTAGCCTCCCAGCTGGCCAGGGCCTCGGGCGTGTTGCCGAAGCGTGCCAGCGGGAAAGATTTGCTGAAGTCGTGAGTAGCGGTGAGGCCGTCGATGGCGCGCTTGAGGGGTTCGCTCAGTGCTTCCCAGGCGGCAGTGCCGCTGGCCCAGAGCGTGTCACCGCCATAGGCCGGCACCTGGCGGGCGAGCAAGGCGGAACCCTTGGCCGGCGTCGGCAAAAAGGTCAGGTCGGTATGCCACAGCGCGTTGTCGCGCAGGTCATTGAGCTCGGTGTCGAGCACCAGGATCTGCGGCACTTCGTCCACCTTGGGGTAGATGGGGTGTACGTGCAGTTCGCCGAAGCCATGGGCGAAGCGGGCATGTTCGATCGGTGTGAGGGGTTGCTGCCTGAAGAACAGCACCTGGTGCTGATACAGCGCGCGCTCCAGTTTCGCCTGGGTGGCATCGCTCAATGCATGGCGCAGGTCCAGGCCTTCCACGACCGCGCCCAGGGTGGGGGTAAGGGGCGAAGGGTAGAACTCATGGTTCGGTACTCACGCAGGTTGTATCAGTGGGAATGGCCGTGCCAGGGCACAAGCCGGCGTTGCAAGGCGCGCAGGCTCAGCTCCAGGGCAAAGGCGATCACGGCGATCAGCAGGATGCCGAGGATCACCACGTCAGTGACGAGAAACTGGGCGGCCGACTGCACCATGAAGCCCAAGCCTTCAGTGGCCGCGATCAGCTCTGCCGCCACCAGCGTCGACCAGCCCACGCCCAGGCCGATGCGCACACCGGTAAGGATGTCGGGCAGGGCGCTGGGCAGTACCACATGGCGCAGCACCTGCCAGCGGCTGGCCCCCAGGCACTGAGCGGCGCGCACCCGAGCCGGGTCGACCGTGCGCACGCCATTGGCGGTGGCGATGGCGATCGGCGCAAAAATCGCCAGGTAAATCAGCAACACCTTCGACAACTCGCCGATGCCGCACCAGATCACGATCAGCGGCAGGTACGCCAGCGGTGGCACCGGCCGGTAGAACTCGATCAGCGGGTCGAGAATGCCGCGGGCGATGCGGTTGCGGCCCATGGCCAGCCCCAGCGGAATGGCCGTGAGCACGGCAGCGAACAAGGCAAGGCCGATGCGGCCAAGGCTCGCGCCCAGATGGTGCCAAAGGTTCACATCCATGTAGCCTTCAGCCAGCAGCTCGCGAGCCTTGCCCAAAACGGCGCCCGGGCTCGGCAGGAACAGCGGTTCGATCAGCCCGGCACGGGTAGACGCCCACCAGGCCAACAGCAACACCAGCACGGTGGCAAAGCTGATGCCACGGGTGCCGGCAGAGTGCTTGCGCGCTGAGGGGGCGGGCGGTGCGTCGGCGGTGGCCGGCAGGTCCAGGGTGCGGCTCATGGGGTGGCCTCTAGGTGGGCGTGGCCGGCGAACACCTGCGCGAGCACGTGTTCACGGGTTTCGATGAAGGCCGGGTCGGATTTGATCGCCCGTGCCGGCTCGCCAGCGGCATAGCGCCGGCCGAAATCCAGCTGCAACCGTTCGACGATCCGCCCCGGATGCGGTGCCAAGAGCACCAGGTCGGTGGCAAGGAAAACGGCCTCTTCGATGTCATGGGTTATCAGGAACACCGGCTTGGCGGTGCGCTGCCACACGCTGAGCAAGAGCTCCTGCATCTGTTCACGGGTGAAGGCATCCAGTGCGCCGAAGGGTTCGTCCATCAGCAGGATGCGCGGGTCGGCCGCCAGCGCCCGAGCCAGGCCCACGCGCTGGCGCTGGCCACCGGAAAGCTCCCAGACCTTGCGTTGCTCGAAGCCGGCCAGGTTCACCAAAACCAGTAACTCGCGAGCACGCCGCTCTCGCTCGACGCGCGGCACACCGGCCAGTTCCAGGCCGAACGCCACATTGGCCAGCACGTTCTGCCAGGGCAGCAACACATCGTCCTGAAACACCACGCCGCGGTCCGCGCCGGGGCCGAGGATCGGCTCGCCGTCGAGGGTGAGGCGGCCCTGGGTCGGCGGTACGAAGCCTGCGATCAGGTTCAGCAGGCTGGTTTTGCCGCTGCCCGAGGGGCCGAGTGCAACCAGCAACTGCTCGGCGCCCAAGCGCAGGGAAATATCCTGCAGCACGGGCTGCGAGGCGCCGGGGTAGTGCGCGCTGACGCGCTTGAGCTCGAGCGTGGCCATGGCGGTGCCTTATTTGATGTATTGCGCGCTGACGTAGGGGCTGTAGTCACTGAGCACGGCCGGGATCTTCTTCTGCTCCTTGAGGAAGGCCGCGGTGGCAGCGATGTCCTTGACCGTGCCGCCGCCCAGCAAGGCAGGGCTCACCTGGGCCTTGGCATCGGGGTAAGCCGAGCCTGCCAGCAGCGCCGGTACGTCGCTTGCGTTGGCGCCGGTCAGGCGGGCGATCTTCTTCACCGGGTCCGACTCCGGCGTCCATTCACCTTTGTGCGCGGCATAGTCGGAGTAGGCCTTGAGGGTGACGCCGGCGAATTGCGCGATCACCTCCGGGTGCTTCTCGGCGTAATCCTTGCGCGCTACCCACACCTCGAACGTCGGGGCGCCCCAGCGGCCGACTTCGGCAGCGTCGGTGAGCACCTTGCCGGTTTTCTCGATCTCGCCCAGCGCAGGCGACCAGACGAACGCGCCGTCGATGTCGCCGCGCTTCCAGGCGGCCGCGATTTCGGAGGGGTTGAGGTTCACCACTTTGACGTCCTGCGAGGTCAGGCCCCAGTGCTTGAGCGCGCCGAGCAGGCTGTAGTGGGAGGTGGAAACGAACGGCGTGGCCAGGGTTTTGCCTTTCAGGTCTTCCGGTTTGGCGATGCCGCTGCCATTGCGCACCACCAGCGCCTCGGCCGAGTTGATCTGCGCCGAGACGATGAAAGTCACCAAGGGCACCTTGCTCGACGCCGCTGCCGCAAAGGGGCTGGAACCCAGGTTGCCGATCTGCACATCGCCGGAGGCGAGTGCCGCGACCACTTCGGGGCCGGCATTGAAGCGGCGCCAACTGATCTTTTCACCGGTTGCTTTTTCATAATCGCCATTGGCCTGGGCCACCTTGCTGGGGTCGACGCCGGTCTGGTAACCGATGGTCAGTTCGCCGGCATGGGCCCCCGACCAAGTAGAGCCTGCGAGCACGAGAACGGTGAACAACTGGCGAGAGGACGGCAGTGCGGGCATGGTGCGTGGCCTTGAACAGGAAGTAGGTGAACGCGAATGTATGGGTATAAGAATCTTCAATCCAATATCTGATAGTTATAACCATATGGCTTTGCGCCACTCTTCATCCTGAACCTAACGCTATATCGAAAAGATATTTTGAAATAAAAATTGGCTCGGATAGATTCCGTCTAAAACCTGTTATGACAAGTTGAATCGACATGACCGATCCTATGCATTTCAACCCCGTCCCGTTGTTCGCCCAGCTGAAGACCCAACTGCGCGAACGCATCCTCGACGGCACTTACGCCCCCTCCAGCCGCCTGCCCTCCGAGCATCAGCTCTGCGCACTGCACGGGGTCAGCCGCATTACCGTGCGCCAGGCGCTGGGTGACCTGCAAAAGGAAGGGCTGATCTTCAAGGTGCCCGGCAAGGGTACTTTCGTGTCGCGGCCCAAGGCGTTCCAGAACGTCAGCACCCTGCAAGGCCTGGGCGAGGCGGTGCAGGCGCTGGGCCACGAGGTGATCAACCAGGTGCGCAGCCTCAGGCTGATCGACGCTCAAGGCGCGGTGGCCGAACGCCTCAAGCTCAAGCCGGGCGCTGCGGTGCTGCAAGTCAAGCGTGTACGCCTGATCGACCGCGTGCCGGTATCTCTGGAAATCACCTACCTGCCGGCCTCGCTGGCCGAGCTGATGGGCCGCGCAGACCTGGCCAGCCGCGACATCTTCCTGATCCTCGAAAACGATGCCGGCATCGCCCTGGGCCATGCAGACCTGGCAGTGGATGCGATCCTGGCCGACCCGGAGCTTGCCAGTGCCCTCGGTGCCGAGGAGGGTTCGCCGGTGATGCGTATCGAGCGCCTCACCCACGATGCCGAGGGCCAACCGCTGGACTACGAGCACCTGTACTACCGTGGCGATGCCTTCCAGTACCGCCTGCGCATCGACCGCCACAAAGGGCCTGCCCAATGAGCGATTACCCAACGCTGGAACGCGAATACGACATCGTGGTGATAGGCGGCGGCACCGCCGGGCCCATGGCCGCGATCAAGGCCAAGGAGCAGCACCGCGAGCTCAAGGTGCTGCTGCTGGACAAAGCCAACGTCAAGCGCAGTGGCGCCATCAGCATGGGCATGGACGGGCTGAACAACGCCGTGATTCCAGGCCATGCCACTCCCGAGCAGTACACCCGGGAAATCACCGTCGCCAACGACGGCATCGTCGACCAGCAGGCGGTGCTTGCCTACGCCACCCACAGTTTTGAAACCATCGAGCAGCTCGACCGCTGGGGCGTGAAGTTCGAGAAGGACGAGACCGGCGACTACGCGGTCAAGAAGGTCCACCACATGGGCGCCTACGTGTTGCCGATGCCCGAAGGCCATGACATCAAGAAAGTGCTCTACCGCCAGCTCAAACGGGCGCGGGTCGAGATTACCAACCGCGTTATCGCCACCCGTTTGCTGCTCGACGAACAGGGCGCAGTGAGTGGCGTGATGGGTTTCGACTGCCGCACGGCGGCTTTTCATCTGATCAAGGCCGAAGCGGTGATCCTTCGCTGTGGCGCCGCCGGGCGCCTGGGCCTGCCCAGTTCCGGCTACCTGATGGGCACCTACGAAAACCCCACCAACGCAGGCGACGGCTACGCCATGGCCTACCACGCCGGCGCCCGGCTGGCCAATCTCGAGTGCTTTCAGATCAACCCGCTGATCAAGGACTACAACGGCCCGGCCTGCGCCTACGTCACCGGCCCCCTGGGGGGCTACACCGCCAACAACAAGGGCGAGCGCTTCATCGAGTGCGACGACTGGAGCGGGCAGATGATGTGGGAGTTTCACCAGGAGCTGGAAAGCGGCAACGGCCCGGTGTTTCTCAAGCTCGAGCCACCTGGCCGAGGAAACCATCCAGACCATCGAGACCATCCTGCACAGCAATGAACGCCCCAGCCGCGGCCAGTTCCACGCAGGCCGCGGCACCGATTACCGCCAGCACATGGTCGAGATGCACATCTCCGAAATCGGCTTTTGCAGCGGCCACAGCGCCTCGGGAGTGTGGGTCAACGCCCGCGCCGAAACCTCCGTTGCAGGGTTGTACAGCGCCGGGGACATGGCCGCGGTGCCGCACAACTACATGCTCGGCGCCTTCACCTATGGCGCGTTCGCCGGTATCAACGCCGCTGCCTATGTGCAGGGGCGCGAGCACCCAGCGGTCGATGCCCGGCAAGTGCAGGCGGAGCGTGAACGCGTTTACGCCCCACTGCAGCGTGCGCACGGCCTGGCGCCGGCGCAGGTCGAGTACAAGCTGCGGCGCATGGTCAACGATTACCTGCAGCCACCGAAGGTCACCAAAAAAATGGAGATCGGCCTGCAGCGCTTCGCTGAAATCGGCCATGACATCGACCAGCTCAAGGCCCATAACCCACACGAACTGATGCGTGCGCTGGAGGTGAGCGTGATCCGCGACTGCGCGGAAATGGCCGCGCGTGCCTCGCTGTTTCGCACCGAAAGCCGTTGGGGCCTGTATCACCACCGGGTGGACTACCCGCTGCGCGATGATCAGGCCTGGTTTTGCCACACCCACCTGTTCAAGGGCGCCGATGGCGCCATGGCCTCGGCCAAGGTGCCGGTTGAACCCTATGTGGTGCCGCTGGCCGACGACGAACTCACCGCCTATGACCGGCTGCGTGTCGCACCGGGCCAGGTGGCCTGACAACCAAGGAGCCCGACATGGCTTTCGCCCCCCAGGACATCTTCCTGCGCAGCAGCGCGCCGGTGACCGTGGACGCTGACAAATGCATCGCCGACAAAGGCTGCACCGTGTGCGTGGACGTCTGCCCGATGGACCTTCTGGCCATCGACCCCGCTACGCAAAAGGCGTACATGGCCTTCGACGAGTGCTGGTACTGCATGCCCTGCGAAAAGGACTGCCCCACAGGCGCTGTGAAAGTAGAAATCCCGTACCTGCTGCGCTGAACGCTGCACCCATAGAACAAAACACCCTGCCACCGGCCAACCACCGGACGCCTGACACCGCAACGCCCTCGTTTCCCACCGCCCGCGCTGGCGGCGGAAGCGACCTACCTGATGACTCGAGGGGATCAACCCATGCTACGCACCGCTTTGGCCGGCCTTGCCCTGGCCGCTTTCACGCTCAGCGCCCAGGCGCAGACCATCCGCATCGCCATCGGCACCCAGGACACCACCATCAACTGCGCTGCTGGCGGGTTGATGATCCGGGAGCTGGGGCTGTTGCAGAAATACCTGCCTGCACGATGGCCAGTACCAGAACGCCGAATACGACATTCAGTGGAAGAACTTCACCAGCGGCGCGCCGCTCACCAACGAGATGGTCGCCGGCAAGCTCGACTTCGGCGCCATGGCAGACTTCCCCGGCGCGCTGAACGGCGTGGCACACGAAGCGAGCGGGCGGCACAGCCTGTTCATCACCGTGCTCAGTGGCAGTGTGCTGGGCAGCGGCAATGGCATTGTGGTGCCGAAGGATTCCCCGGCCCAATCACTGGCCGACCTCAGGGGTCAGGTGATTTCCGTGCCCTTTGCGTCCACGGCCCATGGCATGCTGCTGCGCGCCGTCGCTGCCCAGGGCTGGGACCCGGAGCGCGACGTGACGATCATCGCCCAGCCACCGGAAGTGGCCGGTTCTGCCTTGCAGGCGAACAAGGTGGCCGCGCATGCCGGGTTCGTGCCCTTCGCCGAGCTGTTCGAAAGCAAGGGCTTTGCCCGCAAGATCTACGACGGCTCACAGGCCAAGGCGCCGACGTTCCATGGCGCGCTGGTGGAAGAGGACTTCGCCAGGCGTTACCCCGAGCTGGTGGTCGCTTACCTGCGCGCCACGCTTGAGGCGAATCGGTTGCTGGCCGAACAGCCAGAGAAATACAGCGAACTCATCGAGAAGGTCACCGGCGTCGACGCAGGCGTTGCCTATCTCTACCACGGCCCGCTTGGCCTGCAGACCCGCGACCTGACCTGGAAGCCTGAATACCGCCAGGCAGTGGCCACTGCCATCGATACACTCAAGCTGCTGAAAAAGGCCGATCGAGGCCTGAACACCCAGACCTTCATCGATGATCACTACCTGCGTGCCGCCTTCAAGGCCCAGGGCCTGGATTACGACAGCGCACTGGCCAACTACGCGCCCACGCCCCTGAAGGCCAACGATGCCAGCACCGGCAAGCCACTGACCGACACCCGCAGCCTGGCCCAGCTCTGGGTAAAAGGTGAGGCCACTGTACGCAACTACGCCAACCCGCAGCAGGCGCTGGCCCAGGCCAGGCAACTGCAGGCCGAGGGCAAAGCCTTGCGCGCAGCCTATGTGCAGGCCGAAGGCAGCGGCATCAAACTGCTCGCCCAGCAAGCCTGGTTCGTGCAGGGGCAGGGCGGCGCACTGCACGCGTTCCTGCTCAAGGACCAGGCCAGCGCCTGGGCACAGGCCAACGGCGGGGACGTGAAAGACTACACCGCTGTCAGCGGTGCCGCGCTGGCGGTGCGCTGAGATGGGCTGGCGCTGGGCCCTCAGGGCACTGTCGCTCGGGCTGTGCCTGGCGTTGTGGCAGGTGCTGGCGAGCCGGCATCTGGACCTTGGCCTGGTGACGTTTCGTAACGTGCCGGCACCTGCCGAAGTGCTGGCCGCAGTCGAGCAGTTGCTCGCCGGCGGCAAGGGCTTTCGGCACCTTGCCGCGAGCGTCGAGCGGGTAGCGGCCGGCTATTCGCTGGCTGCCCTGCTGGGCGTTGGCCTGGGGCTGCTGATCGGGCGCTCGCGCTGGGCTGCCGATGCGTTGCTCACGCCGCTGGAGGTGCTGCGGCCGATTCCGGCGGTGGCCTGGATACCGCTAGCGATCCTGATGTTCCCGTCCTCGGAGTTGTCGATGGTGTTCATCACCTTCACCGGCGCGCTGTTCCCGATCCTGCTCAACACCGTCCATGGCGCGGAGGCCATCGACCCACGGCTGGTCGCCTCGGCACGCGGCTTGGGGGCAGGGCGCTGGGCCTTGCTGCGCGAGGTGGTGCTGCCGGGGGCCGGGCCCAGCGTGGTCACGGGGCTGTCGATCGGCATGGGCACCTCGTGGTTCTGCCTGGTGACCGCCGAGATGATCTCCGGGCAATGGGGCATCGGCTATTACACTTGGGAGGCCTACACCTTGCAGAACTACCCCGACATCATCGTCGGCATGCTCTGGATCGGGCTGCTGGGCCTTGCCAGCAGCTTGCTGGTCAAGCGCCTGGGTGCGCTGGCCCTGCCGTGGTATCGCGCCGGAGGGCCACGCCGATGAGCGCAGGTTCCCTTCGCGGCCAAGGCGTGAGCATTCACCTGGGGCAGGGCGCGGATGCCTTCGAGGCAGTGCGTGATGTCGACCTGGCTGTCGCGCCGGGCGAGTTCGTCTGCCTGCTGGGGCCTTCGGGCTGTGGCAAGTCGACACTGCTGGGAGCGCTCGCCGGCCATTTGCGACCCAGCCACGGCAGCCTGAGCCTGGATGGCCAGGCTATCGACGGGCCAGGGCCTGAGCGCGGCATGGTGTTCCAGCATCACACGTTGCTGCCTTGGCGGCGGGTGTTGGAGAACGTTGCCTTCGGCCTGAAGATGCACGGCATGCCGCACGCCGAGCGGCTGGCGCGAGCGCAGGAAATGCTCGGCTGGGTTGGCCTGGCAGGCTTCGCCAGGCACTGGCCGCACCAGCTTTCAGGTGGCATGCAGCAGCGTGCCGAAATCGCCAGGGTGCTGGTCAACCGCCCACGGGTGCTGTTGATGGATGAACCCTTCGGCGCCCTCGATGCACTGACCCGCGCGAACATGCAGCAACTGTTGCTCAGCATGTGGGAACGCCTTGGCACCACGGTGCTGTTCGTTACCCACGACATCGACGAAGCCTTGCTGCTGGCCGACCGCGTGCTGGTGATGAGCGCCCGGCCAGGCCAGTTGATCGAAGACCTCTCATTGCCCTTTGCTCGCCCACGGAGCGCCGAGCTGTTCGGCGACCCGCGCTGGGCCGAACTCAAGCGCCATTGCCTGAGCTTCGCTGCACCCCGAACAACGGCCCTTGCCACGGCTCACCCCGCTGGGCCTGCCCCCTGAACTGCACCTGAAGAACCTGGCCTTATGACTCTGAGCACCGATAACCCCGATATTCAGCCGTTGCTGCCGCGTCTGGCCGCCAGCGATGCTGGTGTACGCCGCATCGCCTTGATGGCGCTGGCCGATCTTGGCGACCCCGACAGCCTGCCCTGGCTGGTACAGGCCGTGGCCAGCGATCCCAGCGCCAGCGTACGCGCCGAAGCCGCTGCCCTGCTTGAAGCCTGGGACGAACCTGAGGTAGTGCACGCACTGTGTGTGGCACTCACCGACGCTGAGCCTGCGGTAGCCCAGGCCGCTGCTCACAGCCTGGCGCAGCTTAAAAGCCACGAAGCCGGGCGGGTGCTGCTGCCGTGGGCCGAGCATCCGGTCGCCTTCGTGCGCGCCAGCGCCTTGCGTGCGCTGCGCGAGTTGCGCCTGCCGGAAAGCGCAGCCCCGGCGCTGCTGGCGCTGGCCGACACCGACCCGGGCATCCGCCGCGAAGCGGTGGGCATTCTCGGCTGGCTGCGCCACGCCCCGGCGCTGCAGGCCATTGCCCTGCGCCTGCGTGAGGATCCGGACCTTGAAGTGCGCCGCGCCGCCGCTGGCGCCCTGGGTTTTGCCAGCACCGACGATGTGCAGCGAGCCTTGCTTGCAGGCCTGCAAGACCCGGCCTGGGCCGTACGTGAAGAGGCCGCGACCACCCTGGGCAAGGTCGGTGACCTCGGCAGCGCCACGGCCCTGACCCAAGCCCTTGCAGATGAATATTGGCAAGTGCGATTGCGTGCGGCGCGCGCGCTGGGCCGCTTGAAGCTTCACGCCGCGCAGCCGGCTCTGATCACCTTGCTGGGCCACAGCATCAGCAACCTGCGCAAGGAGGCGGCGCTCGCTCTGGGCGAGTTGGGTGACCAGGCAGCGATGACAGCCCTGCGCGGTGCCGCCGAAGACCAGGACCCTGAGGTCCGCAAGGCCGTGCGTATCGCGCTGGCGCAATTGCAGTCATGAGCGCGCCGCTCTCAGTGATCGACCACACAGCCGCCGGGGAGCTCGAAATTCGCTGGCCCGGCGAGCCGCCCGTGCGCGTGCCCCATGCACGGTTACGCGCCGCCTGCCCCTGCAGCACCTGCCGAGCAGCTCGCTTGCGGGGCCGTATCGACAGTGCGCCTGCTCAGGTGCAACTGGTACTGATCGAGGCGCAAGGCTATGGCGTGCAGTTGGGTTTCAGTGATGGGCATGAGCGAGGAATTTATCCGTGGGTCTACCTGCGTGAACTGGCTCAACTGCTTTGAGGCTATGCTCACCGCGCAGCGCTGGCACCCGCCAGCTCGAACTCAGGCCCTCACCAACAGGAGTCAAGCATGAGCACCTTCCAGACCCGCGACGGCACCTCGATCTACTACAAGGACTGGGGCAGTGGCCGCCCCGCGCTGTTCAGCCACGGCTGGCCACTGGACGCCGACATGTGGGACGTCCAGATGCATCACCTGAGCAGCCACGGCTTTCGCAGCATCGCTTTCGACCGCCGCGGCTTCGGCCGCTCCGACCAACCCTGGACGGGCTACGACTATGACACCTTCGCCGATGACATCCACGACCTGATCGAGCACCTGGGCCTTGAAGGCATCACGTTGGTGGGCTTTTCCATGGGCGGCGGCGACGTGAGCCGTTACATCGCGCGCCACGGCAGCGCCAAAGTGCGGCAACTGGTATTGCTGGGCGCCGTGACACCTGTGCTCGGGCAGCTCCCGGATCACCCCGAGGGCGTTCCGCAAGAGGCACTGGCCGGTATCCGCGAGGGTTTGCTCAAGGACCGGGCGCAGTTCATCGCCGATTTCGCCACACCGTTCTATGGCATCAACCACGGCCAGCAGGTGTCGCAAGGCGTGCTGGCGCAGACACTCAACCTGGCGCTGATGGCCTCGCTCAAGGCCACGGTGGATTGCGTGAGCGCCTTCGGCGAAACCGACTTCCGCCCGGACATGGCGCGGATCGACGTGCCGACGCTGGTGATTCATGGCGACGACGACCAGATCGTGCCGTTCGAAAGCACCGGCAAGCGCGCCGCCGAACTGATCCGCAATGCCGAGCTCAAGGTGTACGCCGGTGCGCCGCACGGTTTCGCGGTCACCCACGCGCAGCAACTGAATGAGGACCTGCTGGCGTTCGTGAGCCGCTGACCGGCGCAAGAGGATGAAAGAGGGCCGAACGAACCTGAGTTTTTCCGACACCTTCGGCCAGGCTGCCTATACCTTCGGCTCCACCTCTCAGCGACAGGGTTGCTCTATGGACAGTCAATACCCTGGCCAGCGTCGGCAGTCGGCCTTTTCTCATCCTCATTTCAGCTACACCTTGCTGTTGGCAGCCGGCGCGCTCTGCGCCGAGGCTGCCAGCGCCGCCGGCAGTTGCAGCGGCGCCAGTACCACGCTCGATGGCGCTTTTAGCACGACGTGCTCGCTTGGGCCCGGCGAGCAGGTATCGATCAGCGCGCAGGGCAGCCTCAATGTTCAGAACGGCCCGGCCGTCAGTATTTCTCACCCGGGCGAGGGCACCAGCAGTGTGAGCAATGCCGGGTCGCTCAACGGCTCCGAAGGCATCCGCCTGCAAGGGACCCTGGCCAGCGGCCAGCTCTACAACCGCACCAGCGGCCAGATCGTCGGCGCGAGCGAAGCGCTGCTGCTCGACAACAGCCGTTACACCGGCGATGTGCGCAATGAGGGCAGCGCCCAGGGTGGCACGGTGGGCGCACGGTTGGTCGACAGCACCCTGGCGGGTTTTTTCATGAATCACGGCACCCTTCGGGGTGAAGACGCCGGTATCAGCCTCGAGCGCTCCTCAGTCGGGTACCTGATCAATAACGGCACGATCCAGGCGCACGAGATCGGCAGCACGGGCGTGTCGATCAACGCCGGGCGGATCACGCGCGAGCTGCTCAACAATGGCGAGATACGCCCTGGCGACCAAGGCGTTGGCCTGTCGCTGAGCGGCGGCACTGTCGCCGAAGGCTCGGTGGGTAACACGGGGCAGATCACCGGCCACAAGGCGGTCTACTTCAACGACGTCACTGTGCAGGGGCAGTTCTATAACACCGGCCGCATCGCCAGCACCGCCGTCGACGTCGGCGGGGACAACGGCCAGATCGCCGTGAACATGGTCAATTCGGCGGATCGCTGGGGATTTTGTCAATGGTTCGGAAGGCAGTATCGAAAACGGCTACCAGGGCGTTTCGATGCACCGGGTCACGATAGGCGGCGAATGGATCAACGCCGGCGCCATCCAGGCCGAGAATGGCGTGCGGCTCTATCGCACGCGCATCGAGGGCAATTTCGACACCTTCGGCAGCATCACAGCGTTCTACCGAGGCGTGAACCTGATCGACAGCAGCATCGGCGGGCGCTGGATCAACCGCGGCCTGGTCAGCGGGCGCGAAGCACTGCGCGTGAGTGGCGGGGAGCTCGGCGGCTTTCTCAACAGCGGCACGCTGCGGGGGGAGGCCGTGGGGTGAGCCTGGTCGACGGCGCGCAGGTTACCGGCGGCTTCAACAATGCCGGGCTGATCCAGGGCAAGCAGTACTCACTCTATGTCAGTGACGACAGCCAGCTGGCGAGCCTCAACATCGCCGGCACTGGCACCGCCCGCTTCGACGGCGCGGTGTATGCGCCACGTACCCAGGCGACGTTGTTCAGCAATGCGCAATATCAGATGAAGGGCGGTGATCAGTGGCAGGTGGCGGGCTTCACCCAGCGGGGCACGCTCGTGCTCGCCGCACCCAGCAAACGCGAAACGCCCGCCGTCATTACCGGGAATTTCCGCCAGGCCGCTGGGGCTGTGCTGCGCACCCAGGTGCTCGACCAGACCCACTACGGGCAGTTGAAGGTCAGCGGCACGGCGACGTTGCCCAGCCAGGCGCGCATCGACGTCGACGTGGTGCGGGCCGATCAGCCATTCACCGTGGCGCGGCTGCAAGGCGTGATCAGCGCCGGGAAGCTGGTGTCGGATGGCACCTTCAACGTGAGCGGCAACTCGGCGCTTTTCGACTTTGGCGCGGTGAAGAACGGCAATGCGGTGGACCTGACCCTTCAGGCCAAGAGTACCGAAGGGGTCAGCCAGGCCAGCGCGGCTGTCGCAGGTGGGCAGGGCGCGGCACGGGTGCTGGACGCAGAACTTGCCAAAGGCAGCGCCAGCCCGCTGGCGGCGTATTTCGTCGGTGCCACCAGCCAGGCGCAGGTGGCCAGCCGGGTGGCGCAAACATTACCTCAAGGCAACGACAGCCTGCGTGCCAGCCAGGCGATGCTGGGCGACATCAACCAGGCATTGCAGGAGCGTTTGACGCCCGCCGAAAGCGGCCTGCCCATGGGCGCCTGGTCGCAATCCTTCAGCCGCCTGGCCGGCCGCGACGGCGGTGCGAGCCTCGGTAGCAGTGGCACCTTGGTAGGCGTGGATACAGCAACCGGGCCGGGCACCAAAGTCGGTATGGCCTTCGCTTATGCCAATGGCGGCAGTGGCGGGTTGGGCGATGGCACGGCACGGGGCAGCCAATCCCAACTGTGGCAGTTCACCGGTTACCGTGCCGTCACGCTGGCACCCGGCATGCAGTGGCTGAGCTACGCGGGCGCCGGCCGGGCGAACCAGCAGGCCACCCGGAGCCTGGCGTTCGACACTTTCGGGGGGCAGGCCCGTGCCGAGTACGCAAGCCAGGTGGCCACACTGGGCAGCAGCCTGAGCCAGGCATTCGCCCTCAGCGACAGCACCCAACTGACGCCCTCGCTGCGCCTGGACTACAACCACATCCGCGACCAGGGCTATCGCGAGCGCGGCCCAGCCAGCCTGGGGCCTGTGCTGCTGAGTGTGCAGGCACGCCAGAGTGATCAGTTGATCGCAGGCTTCGACACCCGGCTCGACCAGCGGCTGAGCGAGAACGGCGCAGCCCTGCGCCTGAGCCTGGGCGTCGGTTACGACCTGATCAACGCCAGCAACGAACAGGTTGCGCAGTTCGCTGGTGCGCCAGACTCACCGTTCAAAGTCGCCGGCAGCCGCGCCAGCCCTTGGCTTGCGCGTGCAAGCCTTGGCCTGAGCGCGCCATTGCCGGGCGGTGTGCAACTGGGCGTGAGCTACAGCGCACAGACGCGCAGCGACTACGCCGAGCAACAGGCGCAAGTAGCGATCAGCAAGGCCTGGTAGCCAACCGGCTTGCATCTTGGGCGCCCGTTCTGGGCGCCAAACCTTCCCAGCCCATGCCAGACGACAGCAGTGATGTCTCTTTGATGTCACCGCTACTGTTTGGCGCCTATTTTCCCCGTACGTATTGCGTCCCAGCCCAATAGCGGCCTTTCCGGGGAAAAGCATGGTAGGGATTCGATAACGCTGCATTATCTAGTGCCATGAATCGAAAAATACTCTCGACTGATCGTGATTTATATTATGTAATTACAGCATATGTAGCACGGTACGTAATGAGGTTTCAAATTGGCTCGGATAGGCATCAATAAAAACGCGGTCGAAAAGGCCCGCGACACGCTGATCGAACGCGGCGAGCACCCAAGCATCGATGCAGTACGTATCGAGCTGGGAAATACAGGCTCCAAATCCACGATTCATCGCTATCTGCGGGAGCTCGAAGCCGGTGAGGCATCGCTCGCCGCTGGTCTCGGTTCCATCAGCCAGGCGCTGGGGGAGTTGGTCGCCCAGCTCGCACAGCAGCTTCACGATGAAGCGCAGGCGCGTATCGACAAGGCCGCCGAAGGATACGAGGCCCGCTGTGAATCCTTGGGTGAGCGCGTGCAGGCCGCCGAGCAGCAAGCTCAGGAACTGGCCAAGGCTTTGGCCGTCAGCCAGGCGGCGCTTGCTGCCGAGAGCGAGGCGCTGGCGACCAGCCAGGCGTCGCTGCATACCGAGCAGACTCGCAACGCCCAGCTAGGCCAGGCCAACGAGGGCTTGCAAGCACGGGTGCACGATAAACAGGCCCAGGTGGCGTCGCTGGAGGAAAAACACCGGCATGCCAGGGAAGCCCTGGAGCATTTCCGTGAAGCCGCCCAGGCACAGCGTGAACAGGAACTGCGCCGCCACGAAGGGCAGCTGCAACAGGCTCAGGCCGAAACCCGCCAGCTGCAGCAAAGCCTGGTGGTTCGCCAGGAAGAGGTAACGCGCCTGCATCGCGACAGTGAGCGGCTGGCGATGCAGGCTGAGCAGGCCCAGGCCCAGTTGGCGCTGGCGACCACCCAGTTGCAAGCTGCCGCACAGGAACAGGCAAACCTTCTCCAGCAACGCGCCCGAAGCGAGGGCGCGCGCTCGGTGTTGGCCGAGCAGCTGGCTGAACTCAAAGCCGAGCTGGCCGGGCAGGGCGGCCGCTACCGAGGCGCTATCAGCGCAAGCCGGTGAAGATCGTGAAGCATTGGCGGTAGCGCGAGCTGAGGTTGCAAGGCTTCAGCAGGCGATAGCGCAACGCGCCGAGCCTGAAATCTAGGCAAAAAAACCACCGCCCCGAGGGGAGGTGGTCAATCAGTATCACCAAAGGACTTGAAGTGGAAACGGCCCAGGCACTCGGGCGGCGGGGGGATGCCTGCGTGCCTGGGCAGGTTCGTGCTTCGTGGCGAAGGTTAACACCGCCCTCGCCGGGCACCGCATTAGCAGTGTCGATAGCGATTATCAAGGCAAACCATGAAACTATTTTTCCGCCGTATGGAGCCTTCGCCAATCGCTTTCAGAGTCGTCCTATAGGGGCACTCCGGGGTTGCTATAGAGTCCGCCACTGTTTCGCCTTTGCGCACTTGATGCAGTTACAGGCCCTGCCAATCGTGGGTTTTCAGCCATCACGGCCGTGAAAATCATCTTGCGAGAGGCAGGCCTGGCCAAGTGTTCGGCTAGGCTAGGTTCAGTGTAGGAATGAGTCCACCATGAACGCCAAAAGACCCCTCATCCGCGTGGCCCTGCTTGATGACCACGATGTGGTGCTGTTCGGTATGCAGCAACTACTGGCGAGCGACCCTGGCATCACCGTCGCCGCCAGCTTCACCCGTATCCAGGCGTTTCTGGATTACCTCAGGTCAGACCCGGAGGTCGACGTCGTGATCGTCGACTACAACCTGGTGCCGGGCGAAGACGACGGCTTGAATCTCATCCGCCGTATCGACCGATATTTCCCTCATATCAATATTCTGGTGGTGTCCAGCCTGTACATCCCGGCTACCGTATCGCTGGCCCTGCAGAACGGTGCGCGTGGTTACATGGGCAAGGCCGACGCCATCAGCCAGTTGCCCAGTGCGGTCAGAATGGTGCACCAGGGCGAGCAATGGCTGGAACCGCGCATGCGCGAAAAACTCACCCTGGCCCCGGTGGTGTGTGTACCGTTCGAGCATGATCTGCCTGGCGAGCCGGTAGGTGTGCGGTCCTCTCGGGGTGCCGACCTCACCGCCCGTGAGCAGGAGGTGATCCGCCGGCTGCTCGAAGGCAGTTCGGTCACCGACATCGCTCAAAGCTGCAATCGCTCGATCAAGACCATCAGCGCCCAAAAGCAATCGGCCTTCCGCAAGCTGGGCGTGCGTAACAACAGCGAGCTGTTCAAGTATCGCCGGCATATCTTCGACGACGGCGGCACCCCCGCGTGATCAAACCCTTCAAGGCCCTGCTGTGCGCAGTGCTGTGGTTGCCCGCAAGCCTGGCGCTGGCTTTGCCCTTGACGCCTGAAGAGCAGGCCTGGATCGCCGAGCACCCGGTCGTTCACTACAGCCTGCAACCCAATTGGCCGCTGGAATATGTCGAGCGGGGTCAGCATGTCGGGCTCAGCCGCGCCTACCTCGACCGCATCGCTGCGAGCACCGGGCTTGTCTTCAGCTATGAGCCCAGCGATCAGCTCGATCAGGCCCTGCGCCTGCTGCGCAGCGGAAAACTCGACATGGCCGTCGCACTGTCGGCCCGCCTGGTAGGGGACCGCGTGCTGCAGCAGGTCATGTTGAGCGACCCCTATTTCGTCGGTTCCACCGTGATTGTCGCGCGTGCCGATGCGCCTTTGATGTTCAGCCCGCAGAAGCTGCGCGGGCAGGTCGTGGCGATCCGCCGCAGTGGGGGCTATGCCAGTTACCTGCGCGCAGTGTGCCCAGACATCACCCTGCTCGAGTTCGATGACGCCGAACAGGCGCTGGAGGCCGTGGCCAGCGGCAGAGCCTTCGCCACGGTCGGTCTCGACCTCATCCTGCAACCGGTGATGCGCCGCGATTACGGCCGCGAACTGCGGGTGGCGGGTGTGCTGGCAGACATGCCGGTGGTGCTGAGCATGGGGATCGCCCCGGCAGACTCTCCACTGCAAGGCATCATCGACAAGGCGCTGGCAAGCCTGAGCGTCAACGACCGGGCCGAGATCGAAAGCAGCTGGGTCGACAACAGCGTTTCCTACCGGCCCACGCTGCTGGCCATCGTCAAGGATCGCTGGGTCGAGGCCACTGCGCTGGCGCTCGTATTGCTGGCCTTGCTGCTGCTGGCCCGGCGAGCGCGCCAGGCGCAGCGCTCGGCGCAGGCGAGCGAGAATGCCAAGTCGGCTTTTCTGGCAATGATGAGCCATGAAATTCGTACACCGATGAACGCCGTGCAGGCCTCCATCGAGCTGCTGCTGCGCTCACCCTTGAACGGCCAGCAGGCGAGCCTGGTGAACCTGGCCAACGACTCCTCCCTGGCGCTGCTTGAAATGCTCGATGACGTGCTCGATATCGCACGGCTCGACGCCCACGCGGTAACGCTCGCCGAGCAGCCCACCGACCTGCCTCGGCTGGCCGAGTCGGTCGCCGACATCTACCGGCTGCGGGCGCAAGGCAAAGGCCTGGCATTGAATCTGGTACTCGAAGGCTTCGACAGCGCTGCTCATTGGCGTGTCGATGCCATGCGCTTGCGCCAGGTGTTGTCCAACCTGCTTTCCAATGCGGTCAAGTTCACCGAGCGGGGCTGGGTCGAGCTGCGCTTGCAATTGCAGCATCGGGAGGGTGGGCAGGCCTGGTTGAGCGCTGCGGTGCGCGACACCGGGATCGGTATCGATCCGCAACAGCAGCAGCGCTTGTTTCAGGCCTTTACCCAGGCAAGCACCTCCACCACCCGCCAATACGGTGGCAGCGGCCTGGGGCTGTCGATCTGCAAGCAGTTGGCGGCGCTGATGGGCGGGCAGATCGAAGTGCAGAGCGAGGCGGGCGCGGGCTCGCTGTTCCGTTTGCTGATTCCGCTCAAGCCAGCAGCGCCCCTTGCCAGTGAACCTACCACGGCGCCTGCCGCGCCAGCCGCGCCTGCGCAGCGCTGCAAAGTGCTGGTGGTGGAGGATCACCCGGTCAACCGCCAGGTGCTGGGCCTGCAGCTGGACAGCCTCGGCTACCCGTGGAGCATGGCTGCCGATGGCCACCAGGCCTTGGCAATGTTCGAGCAAGGCGGGTGCTTCGGCGCGGTGCTGCTGGACTGCTATCTGCCTGAGATCGACGGCTACGAGATTGCCCAACGCCTGCGCCAGAGGGAGCAGGCCAACGGCTTGCCACGCCTGCCCATCATCGCGATTTCGGCTGCCACCGACGAACGCCATCGCGAGCGCGCCTGGGCAGCGGGCATGGATGCCATCTCTCGCCAAGCCCTTGCGGATCGAGGACCTGGCCAAGGCGTTGGCAGAGCATGCCCTCACTGCGGCCGACCCGCGCGCCGAGTTGCTGGCCTTGTTCGTGGAGTCCGGCAGCAGCGACTTGCTGGCGCTGCGCCAGGCGCTGGCTCAAGGTAACTGGGCGCAGGCTCGGCATCAGGCGCATCGTTTGACCGGGGCGGCGCTGATGGTGGGCGCCGGCGAGGTTGCGCGGCAGGCCGGTGAACTGGAGCAAGCACTGGCTCTGGACCCGCCTGGCGTGCCGACCCAGGCCCAGCTTGGCGCCCTGGAGCAAGCGCTGCAGGCTTCAGGCGCCTAGCCAGTACAGGCACAGCGACAAGCTCAGCAGCGACAGCAAGGTCGACATCAGGATCGCTCGCGACACCACGCCGGCTTCGCGCTGGAATACTCTGCGAGCATGAAAGGCCCGGTGCCGGTAGGCAGCGCGCTTAGCAGCAGCGCGGCATGAGCCCACAGTGGCGGCAAGTGCAGCACCTTGAATGCCAGGAACGCGGTCAGCGCAGGCTGAGCCACCAGCTTGATCGCCACCAGTGGCCAGGCGCCGGCCTGGCGGCCGGGTTGCTTCTGCGCCAGGAACAGGCCCAGGGAAACCAAAGCGCAAGGTGTGGTGGCTGCGGCCAGCAGGTCGAGCAGGTGCTGAACGGGCGTCGCCAGCCCAAGGCCGGTACAGGCCCAGCCAGTCCCGAGCACCGGCGCTACCACCAGCGGGTTTTTCGCCAGAGCCTTGAGCACGGTGGCCAAGGCCCTGCCCAGGTGGCGCTCCTGCTGCAAGCCCACCTCTATACACACCACGGCCACCGCGAACAGCACGCACACCACAATGAGTGTCGCGATCAGTGCAGGCTCAAGGCCAGGTTCGCCCAGCACCAGCAGGCACAGCGGGATACCGATGTAACCGGTGTTGGCGTAGGACGCGCTGAGCCCATCGATACTGGCGTCCACCAGAGGCTGGCGCTGCCACAATCGCCAAATCAGGGTGGCGATAAAGGTGAGCAAACAGCCAGCGCCGACGGCGATGACAAACCCCGGTTGCCAGATCTGCGCCCAGGTGGTCGTGGCGGTGACCTTGAACAACAGCGCCGGCAGGCACAGCCAGACCACCAGGCGGTTGATCTCCGAGGCCGCTTCAGGCCCCAGGCGGTTGCTGCGGCGGCACAGATAGCCCAGCAGGATCAGGGCGAAAATCGGCAGTACGACGGTGACGACAGCGTGCATGAGAGCTCTGGCTCGTGGGTTGGGGGAGGGTGAGCCTAAGCGTGACGAACCATGCGGTCCAACGCTTATTGCGGCCCTGATCGATACCTGTCCGAAACCAATGCGATGCAATGACGGCAGTTGCGCTATTTTCTGGCGATGGCCGAGCAGCTGCATTTACCCGCCGGTGCAGCTGGCGCTCAACGAACTATTGCTCCGAACCCTGTTATCACCTACGGCGCCAGCTGGGTTGCGGGCAACCGCCACCCGTGCTTTCTGGGGGTCCTGGCGCTTGCCGGGTTATCCGTGGACAGCCTTGTAGAGAGCTTTGATCAAGTCCGACTGGGTGATGATGCCGGCCAGCCGGCGGTCCTGGTCGATGATCGGAATATGCCGGTGCCCGGCCACCGAGAACACCGGCACCAGGTCGATGAGCAGGCGATCGCCGCTGGAGACCCGCACATTGCGCGTCATGATCTGGCCGACCTGGCTGTCGCCGCTCGGTGCTTTTGGCCGCAGCAGTGAGCGCAGGCGCCAGGCCATGCCTTCGTGCACGTCCATGTCGACCTGGCGCATGAAATCAGCGACGGTCACGATGCCCACCAGGTGCAGCTGGCTGTCGATCACCGGCAACGCCTTGACCCGGTGTTTGCGCATCAGCGCCCACGCAGCCTGCAGGGGCATGTCGGCGCGTGCGACGACCGGGTCCGGGGTCATGACGTCGGCGCAGCGAATCACCCCCATGGTGCGTTGGTAGGCGGCCGATTCTGCTTGCTCCAACAGGGCTTGCAGGTCGTCACGGGAGATATCCAGCACCTGGTTGTAGCGGGCCAGCGCCGTGTCGAGATCGCTCTGCTGCAGGCGCGCCTCGGCGCTGGGCGCCCGATCGCGATGAGGCCAGCGACGGCGCGTGAGATTGTTGTAGAGCAAGGCGCCGGCCACCATCAGCAGCGAGTCGAGCAGCACAGGGTTGAAGGCGATGCGGAAGTCACTGGCATCGGCCAGCACCATCAGCAACGCCGCCGCGCCCCCGGGGATGAAGGCAACGCAGCGCCATCATCACCGCGATCGCCAGGCCTACGGCCATTGCCGCCGCTACTGTAGCGTCCGGCACCCAGCGTGAGCAGGCGATGCCGACCAGCGCCGAGAGTGTATTGCCGCCTATCACCGACCAGGGCTGGGCGAGTGGGCTCGAGGGCAGGGCGAACACCAGCACCGCGCTGGCGCCCAGGGGCGCCACCAATACCAGCGCCAATAGCGGTGAAGTGTGCGCCGCCAGGCCCTGGCTCCACCAGGCCGCGCCCAGCGCTGCGAGCAGGATTCCGAGCGCGGCGCCGATGCTGGCACGCAGTTTTTCCCTCGGGCTGATGGCCAGCGGGGCGGGGAGCAATGCCTTGAGCCAGGCGAGGCTGTCGGGAGTCTGGGGCATGGGAAACCTTGGCAGCGAATGAGTAGGCGCGGGCATCGCCAGTGGGCTGGCTGTCTGGGGCGGGCGCATTGCCTGCAATGGTAGCTGGCTCAAGGCTATCGGATAAATCCCCGAATACGACACAGCGCGACACAGTTACGCGGTGTGCCGGCCGCAGATGCGCGCTTATGCTTGCCGCTTTCTGCCGCCCAGGAGTCAATATGCGAGCGCTTCCCCCCGTCCAGCGCGTGGTCACCGGCCACGATGAAAGCGGCAAGGCCGTGATCACCGAACACGGCCCGGCCCCCGCCCAATTCCCCATCCCAGCCGTGCCTGGCATGCACTTTCAGGAAATCTGGAACACCAGCGCCTTGCCGGTCGCCCTGGACAACGGCGCCGACCCCACCCAGCGCCCGCTGCGCCTGGCACCCACGCCCAGTGGCGGGCTCATCCGGGTGGTCGACATCCCGCCCGACAGCATCCAGAACCAGGCCAGCGACGATGCCATCGCCGCAACCCTGGCCGCAGTCGGCGCGCCGGCCAATGAAGTGGGTGGTAGCCGTCACAAGCTGATGCACCGTACCCAAACCCTCGATTACGGCATCCTGGTCCAGGGCGAGCTCTGGCTGATGCTCGATGAGCAGGAGGTTCGCCTCACCCCGGGCGATGTGGTCGTGCAGCGTGGCACACGCCACGCGTGGAGCAACCGCACCGAGGAAATGGCGCGCATCGTGTTCGTTCTGCATGACGGCTATTACGCCGAGGGCATCACCCCGCTCCAGCCTTGATGTAGTCGATGAAAGCCCGTAGCGGGGCGGGCTCCAGCCGCCGGCCGGGGTAGTACAGAAACGGCCCGGAAAACTCCAGCCACCAGGGCTCCAGCACAGGCACCAGCTCACCCCGCTCGAAGAACGGTTGCAGCCAGTCTTCGAACAGGAACACCAGGCCACTGCCCGCCACCGCCATTTCCACCAGCAGCTCGGTAGCGCCACCGATCTGCACCAGCAACGGCCCGCGCGGTTCGACATTGATCTGTTGCCCATCGCGCTCGTACTCCCACGCCGGCTGCGCACCGCTGGCAAAGCGGCCACGCAGGCAGGCGTGCTGGAGCAACTCGTCGGGGTGCTCCGGGGTGCCATGCCTTGCGAGGTAAGCCGGCGCCGCTGCAGTGGCATAGCGTTGCCGGCGCGGGCCAATGGGCACGGCGATCATGTCCTGCTCAAGCCGTTCCTCGTAGCGGATGCCTGCGTCATGGCCGCTTTGCAGAATGTCGACGAAGGTGTCCTGCGCGGTGACTTCCACGCGGATGTCGGGATAGCGAGCCAGAAAACCTGGCAGTACTGCCGGCAGCACCAGCCGCGCCGCGACCACCGGCACGTTCAACCGCAACGTGCCGGCAGGCCTGTCACGGAAGCCGTTGACCACATCCAGCGCACTTTGCACTTCCTTCAGCGCAGGCTCCAGGCGTAGGCGCAGGCTGGCGCCGGCCTCGGTCAAGGCCACACTGCGGGTGCTGCGGTTGAGCAGGCGCACGCCCAGTTGGGCCTCCAGCCGGCGCACGGCGTCGCTCAGGCGCGAGGCGCTGTCGTTGCCCTGGCGTGCGGCGTCGCGAAAGCCGCCAGCGCGGGCCACGGCGAGGAAGGCATGCAAGTCGTTGAGGTCAGTGGGCATTGTTCTGAAAACCGGACGAGGTGTGCGAACTGTACCGGATTGTCGTGCAACACGCAGGCGCCTACCGTAGTGCTCATCCCAACCCAAGGAGCTCACCGATGAGCCTGCTCGAACACTGCACTACCGCGCGCCTGGGCGATCGCCAGGTCAAGCGCCTCGGTTATGGCGCGATGCAACTGGCCGGCCCGGGCGTGTTCGGGCCGCCAAAAGACCCAGGCGCCGCACTTGCCGTGCTGCGCGAGGCGCTCGAACAGGGCGTCGATCATATAGACACCTCGGACTTCTACGGCCCGCACATCACCAACCAGCTGATTCGCAAGGCCCTGCACCCTTATCCCGAACAACTCAGGATTGTTACCAAGGTCAGCGCCAGGCGTGACGCTCAGGGCGCCTGGTTACCGGCCATGAGCCCTGCGGAACTGACAGCGGCTGTCGAGAGCAACCTGCGTAACCTGGGCCTCGAACAGCTGGAGGTCGTCAACCTGCGCAGCATGCATGGCCTGCATGCCCCGGCCGAAGGCTCGCTGGAAGAGGCGTTGACAGCATTGGCCGAGCTGCGCGAGCGCGGTTCGATTCGCCACCTGGGTGTGAGCAACGTTACCCCTACGCAGATCGCAGAGGCGCGCCGGCTGGTGCCGATCGTTTGTGTGCAGAACGCCTACAACCTGGCGAACCGGCACGACGATGCATTGATCGATGACCTGGCTCGGGAGGGGATTGCCTACGTGCCGTTCTTTCCTCTGGGCGGCTTCAGCCCGTTGCAGTCCCAGGGGCTGACCGCCATTGCCGCCGAGCTCAATGCCACGCCGATGCAGGTGGCGCTTGCCTGGTTGTTGCAGCGTTCGCCCAACATCCTGCTGATTCCCGGTACTTCGAGCGTGGCGCATCTGCGTGAAAACCTCGCCGCAGCGCAGTTGCAACTGCCGGCAGAGGTGGTCGCCCGGCTGGACCGCTGGAGTGAACTGAACGAGTGAGGCGTATTCGGTTTTTCCGAAGGGTTATATCGTTATAACCCTTTTTATCTGGCGCCCGGCGGCGCTAGTGTGGGGCGGTCATTACAGAGGAGGCCGCTCCATGTTCCCTGGCATTGCCCTGAGCGCATCGCTCGCTGCCGCTGGTTTTGCACTTTCCTGCCTGCCTGGCCTGGCGCATTTCGGTTTGAGCCCGCTCGTCTACGCACTGGTGCTGGGGATGTTGCTGAGCAACTGGCCGCGCTTCGGCGGCTGGGCTGACGCCCAGGCGGGCCTTGCGTTCTGCGCCCGCCCGGTGCTGCGCCTGGGTGTGGTGCTGTTCGGGTTGCAACTGACGCTGGGACAGGTATTCGCACTGGGCCTGCCTGCCATCGGCCTGGACCTGCTGGTGGTGTGCAGCGTGATGTTCATCGGTTATGCGGTTGGCACCCGCGTGTTGGGCCTGGCGCCGGATGTGGCATTGCTCACCTGCGCCGGCAGCGCCATTTGCGGGGCTGCCGCGGTGCTGGCTACCGAATCGACCATCCGTGCCCGGCCTGCCGCCACGGCGATGGCAGTCGCGACCGTGGTGTTGTTCGGCTCGGCAGCCATGCTGCTTTACCCCTTGCTGTATCCCCTGAGTGGGTTGAGCGAGCCACAGTTCGGGATCTATATCGGCGCGACGGTGCATGAAGTGGCGCAGGTGGTCGCGGCGGGAGATGCGGTGGGGCCGGGTGCGCTGGCCAATGCGGTGGTGGTCAAGCTGGTGCGGGTGATGTTGCTGGTGCCGTTCCTGCTGATCGTCGGCCGTTGCTGGGCTGGCCGCAGCAGCGGAGCACCAGGCACGCTCACGGTGCCCTGGTTCGCTTTCGGCTTTGTATTGATGGTTGTCTTCAACAGCTATGTAGTGCTGCCCGCCAGCCTGCACGGTGCATTGACGCAGGCGGGCCAATGGGCCTTGGCGCTGGCCATGGCGGCCTTGGGCTACCAGACGCGCCTGGGCCTGCTCAAGGCGCTCGGCTGGCGGCCGTTCGCCTTGGCGCTGATGCTGTTCGTGATGCTGGCGCTGGGTGGGTTGCTGGTAGTTCGGCTGCTGCTGGCCTGAGCCGGCTCAGCCACCGCGTGCGCCTCCGGCGGCATCGGCCACGGCGTTCCACAGATGCAGCGCGGCATAGGCACGCCACGGCCGCCAGGCTTCGCTGCGTGCACGCCACTGCGCAGGCTTGAGCAGCTCTGGATGCTGGCGCTGGATCTGCTGCAACAGCACAAGGTCCGTGCCCGGCCAGGCGTCGGCATCGCCCCAGGCGCGCATGGCCACGTATTCAACCGTCCACGGGCCAATGCCGGGCAAGGCCAGCAAAGCGGCGCGTTGAACGGGCAGGGGGGCTGCACCGCGCTCGAGCGGCAACACGCCAAGCGCGGCCTGTGCCGCCAGCCCCTGCAATGCCTGCACTCGCCGCCCGGGCATGCCGATGCGTTCGAGGTTGGCCCCCGCCAGCGCCGCAGGCTCCGGGCACACCGCTCGCAGCGCAGGGTTGGCCAACGCCGGCATCTCCCCGCCAGCACGCTCTACCAGCCGGCCCATCAGCGTGGTGGCCGCCTTGACGCTGACCTGCTGGCCGACGATTGCGCGTACCACCAGCTCGAAGGCCGACCAGGCACCGGCAACCCGCAGCCCCGGTGCGAGGCGTGTGAGAGGGCCAAGCCAAGGGTCCTGGCCCAGGTGCGCGTTGATGGGAGCGGGGTCGGCGTGCAGGTCGAACAAGGCCGCTGCCTGTGGCAGCCAATCGCCCAGGTGCGCGGCGGCCGGGCCGTAGGCACGCAACAGCAAACGTCGATGATCAAGCGGCGTGACCTGAAACTGGCCAGGCAGGCCCTGCCAGAGCAGGTTGCGCCAATAGCCATCCTCCACGCTCGCGTGCTCGACTCCTGCGGTGGCCCGGCCCTGCAGAAAGCGGATCAACCGTGGCCAGTCCAGTGGCGGTGTGAAAGGCAGCTCGCACGTTTGCTGGGCGATGCCGGCAACAGTTTTCATTCCTTCCCCTTGGGGTAATCGAGCCCACAGCCTGCCTGAAGCCTCAGCCGCTGCAAGCCGTTTCTTGCTCAGGCTGTGCCGGCCCCAGGCTTGGGACCAGCGCCAGAAGCACCAGCACGGCAAGCAACATTGCCCACCACGCGCCCTGCAACGAGGCCAACGCATCGCGCAGCATGCCAGCGGCCAGCGGTGCGCAGGCGGCGATCAGATAGCCGCCGCCTTGCACCCGTGCCAGCAGCGCATTGGCATGGGCAGGGCTGTGGGCCTGGTCGAGCGTGACGATCAGTGACAGCGGAAACAATGCGCCGATACCGATACCCAGCAACGCCATCGCCACCCAGGCCAGGGCCAGGGGCGCCAACGCAAGGGCGAGCAGGCCCAGGGCCAAGGCAAGCAAAACACCGCACAGCAGCGGGCGGCGGTCTGGCCAGCGCTGTACTGCTGCGGACACGGCAAGGCCTGCGAGCACTTCCACGAAGGTCAACGCGCCCAGCAGGTAACCGGCCTGGCCAGGCGGCCAGCCCAATTGCACGTAGTAGGGGCAGCCAGGCCAGCACCAGGGTGTAGGCGGCCGTGCCCAGGCCGAAGAACAGCAAGCGGCGATTGCTCATGCCATCGCGCCAGCTCACGCTGAACGACGCCGAGGCAGCAGGGCGGATCCCCCCGCTCAGTTGCCACCACAGCAGCAGCGTGACCAGCGCAGGTGCTGCTGCCAACGCCAGGGCCGTTTGCCACCCGAGCACCGTCGCCAGCGGCGCCGCAGTGCTGGCGGCAAGGGCGGCGCCGGCCATGATGCCGGTGCTGAACAGGCCCAGCAGGGCACTGGCGCGGGCCGGTACCAGGCGCTTGAGCAGCCCAGGCAGCAACACCTGCGCCACTGCGATCCCCAATCCGCCCAGGGCCGCACTGGCGATCAGCCCCGTCGGGGTGTTCCACACGGCGCGCGAAGCGCTGGCCAGCGCCAACGCCGCCAAGGCAGCCGAGACGGCGCGCGCTTCACCCAGGCGCCGCACGCCGAGGCCTCCAGCCAACGCCACTACGCCCATCAATGCCACCGGCAAGGTGGTCAGCAGCCCGGCCTGCAGGCCGCTGAGCTTCACCTCGGCCTGCAGTTGCCCCAGCAGCGGGCCGACGGCGGCCATGATCGGCCGCAGGTTCAACCCGATCATGACTGCCAGCAGTGCCAGCGCACGCTCAGTAGGCATCGGCGTGGCCCTCGCTCAGAAACTCCAGCACGGCCTGGTTGAACGCCTTGGCCAACGGCACGTTGAACACATGACCAGCGCCGGGCAGCACGGTGTGCCGCGCGGGCTGGATACGCTCAGCTATCCAGGAACCTTCTGCGGGTGGGCTGATGAGGTCTTCGCTGCTGCTGAGTACCAGCGTGGGCATGGCCAGGGCTGGCAGCGCCTCGCGCAGATCGTAGCTGTGCATGCCCTGGCACCAGTACGCCAGGGACTCACCGTGCGCTTGCGCAGCCTGCGCATGCCAGGCCTGATACCAACTCAGGCCAGCTTCGGAGGCAGCAAACGCGTCGCCCACCAGCAGCGGCCAGGATTGCTCGAAGCGCTGTACAGCGCCGCCCTCGGCGCAGAATTCGGCCTTCCAGGCGTGCAGCATCGTTTGCAACTGCGGTGTTTGCAGGTGGCCAAAACTGCCCGCCACCACCAGCCGCTGCACCTGCTCGGGCGCGATCAGCGCCCAACTCAGTGCGACCATCCCACCCAGCGACAACCCCACCACGCTGGCCTGTGGCACACCAATGTGGTGGAGCAAAGCGTGCAGTTGGCTCGCTTGCTCGGCCGGCGTGAAGGTTTGTGTCGCAGGGCTGCTGGCGCCATGGCCGAGCAGGTCGGGCACGATCACCCGGTAGCCCGCTGCGGTCAGTGCGGGCAGTTGGGGGGCCCAGGCTCGGCCACTGTTGGTCAGGCCGTGCAGCAGCACGACACAGCGGGCTGCTCGCGGGTTGATGTCCAGGTAGTACAGCGATGCCGCTTGATGGGTGAACCAGGCCATGACGTTTCCTCTGAAATGGATGTATTTATCTCGACGCGAAGATATATAACTTAATGTCGAGATATGTGCCAGCCCGGATCGTGGCACACTGCGCGCCGATCCTTTCAGAGGTTGCCGCTACATGAACGACCACGTGGACCTCGTCCTGGCCCAATGGGCCCAAGCCATGCCGGAGGTGGACGTCTCGTCCATGGCTGTATTCGGCCGCATGCTGCGCTTGCACAAGCACCTTGAGCGCAACCGCGCAGAAGCGCTGGCGCACTACGGCTTCAAGGAGGGTGAGTTCGATGTGCTGGCGACATTGCGCCGCGCCGGCGAACCCTACAGGCTCACGCCAACACAGTTGTATCGCTCGCTGCTGGTGACCTCAGGCGCGATGACGCACCGCCTGGCGCGGCTGGAAGCGGCCGGTTGGGTGGAACGCCTCGCCGACCCTGCCGACCGCCGCAGCCTGCAGGTGGGGCTGACCGCCGAGGGCCTGGGGTTGATCGAAGCCGCCGTGGTGACCCATACGCAGATTCAGAACGAGGTGCTGGCGCCGCTGGATGCGCAGCAACGGGAGGTGCTTGGGCAATTGCTCAAAGCCTTGTTGGCGGCTCAGCCGGGTGAGCACGCGGGGTAAATTGGGGTTGGTGCAGTGCTCGTCATACGTCGTCGCGCGGCAAGCCGCCCTCCCACTTGACTGTGCTTCTGGGGCTGAGCGGCGCCAGTGATTTCTTGAAGTGGGAGGCCGGCTTGCCGGGCGACGTGTAACGGACGAGAACCTACTGACCTTGCATCAACTGCACCCGTTGTGGCGCCCGTTGCATGATCATTTTCCCCTTGCGCACCGACCACAACGCCTTGGCTTGCGTGCGCACCGCTTCATAGTCATCGGGCGCTTCGAGGATCACGAAGCTTGCCGGCCGCCCTTCGGCGATGCCGTACGCCTCACCCAGCCCCAGGGCTCGCGCACTGTGGTCGGTCACCAGGTCCAGGCAGCGGCGCAGGTCTTCGTAGCCCATCATGTGGCAGATGTGCAGGCCGGCGTCGAGAATGCGCAGGATGTTGCCGTTGCCCAGCGGGTACCAGGGGTCTTGCAGCGAGTCCTGGCCGAAGCACACGTTGAGCCCGGCGCGGTCCAGCTCGGCCACGCGCGTCACGCCGCGGCGTTTGGGGAAGGTGTCGAAGCGGCCTTGCAGGTGAATGCTTTCGGTGGGGCAGGACACGAAGCTCAGGTTCGCCGCCTTGAGCAGGCGCATCAGCTTGGAGCAGTAGGCGTTGTCGTAGGAGCCCATGGCGGTGGTGTGGCTGGCCGTCACCTGGGCGCCCATGCCGCGTACGCGCGTTTGCTCGGCGAGCACTTCGAGAAGCGCGAGTGCGGATCGTCGGTCTCGTCGCAATGCACATCGACCTTGAGCCCGCGCCGCTCGGCCAGGTCCATCAGAAAATGGATCGAACTCACCCCTTGCTCGCGCGTGTTCTCGAAATGCGGGATGCCGCCGACCACGTCCGCGCCCATGTCCAAGGCTCGCTCCATCAGGGCGCGGCCGCCGTCGAACGACTCGATGCCTTCCTGCGGGAATGCCACGATCTGCAAGTCGATCAGCGAGCGGGCTTCATCGCGCACTTCCAGCAGTGCCCTGAGTGCGGCCAGGCTGGGGTCGGTCACATCTACGTGGGTGCGCACTTGCTGGATGCCATGCTCGGCGAGCATGCGGATGCCGGCGTGGGCGCGGGCCTTGGTGTCTTCGTGGGTGATGGTGGCTTTGCGTTGGCCCCAGCGTTCGATGCCCTCGAACAGGGTGCCGCTGTTGTTCCACTGCGGTTGCCCGGCGGTGGCGACGGCGTCCAGATGGATGTGCGGTTCTACCAATGGGGGATCAGCAGGTTGCCGGCGGCATCCAGCGCCTGGGCAGGGGCGATGACCGGCTCGGCCTGTGGTGTGATGCGCTGGATCAGGCCGTTGTGGCAAAAGACACTGTGCAGGCCGGGCGCCGTGCGCAGGCGGGCGTTGACGAATTGCATGGCGGGCTCCTGAGGTGCGATGCCCGCATTGTGCCCGCCCAGGCTTCAGCCGCGAAAGTCCTTGTACTCGCCATGCGCACGGCCGGCGCGCTTGGCCTGGTAAAGCAGAGCGTCCACCTGGTCGACGAAACCGGCAGCGAAGGCGCGCTTGCCGGGCACCGTGACGCCACCGCCCAGGCTCACGCTGAGCTGGCTGCCCACAGGCGTTGCAGCATGAGGGATCGGCTGCTGGCGCATCAGTTGCAGGCAGCGTTCGCCGATGGCACGGGCGGCTTCGAGATGGCTTTCCGGCAAGATCCAGGCGAACTCTTCACCGCCGAGCCGAGCAAGGAAGTCACGTGGCCGATTGGCCGCTCCACTCAGGATGCGTGCCACCTGGCGCAGGCACTCGTCCCCTTGCAGGTGGCCGTAATGCTCGTTGTAGGGTTTGAAGTGGTCGATGTCGATCAGCAACAGGGCCAGGGGCTGGCCGCTGCGCTGGGCATTGGCCCATTCACGCTCCAACACGTTGTCGAACATGCGCCGGTTGGCAATGCCGGTCAGGCCGTCCTGCCAGGAGAACTCCTGCAACTGCTTGTGCAGCCGCGCCAGGTGTTCCTCGGTTTCTTGCGTTCGCTGATGTCGAACATGAAGCCGATCAACGACTGCACCTCACCATCAGCCCCATGCACCACATGCACCACATCGCGCAACCAGATGTAGTTGCCATGCAGGGTCAACGCGCGGTATTCCGCTTCGTGATCGACGCCGGCGCGGGATTGGCTGATGCAGTAATTGACTGCCTGGTCGCGGTCATCGGGGTGCATGCGCTCCACCCAGTCGTTGATGCCCAGCCAACTGGCTTGCGGCCAGCCCAGCAGAGTTTCGATTCTGGGGCTCATGTGGGTGAAGGTGAGGGTCTGCCAGTCCAGCTGCCAGGAGATAGCGCCGGTGGCATCGAGCAGTGCGGAATGAACTGCCGGGTCGTTGTGCAAGGCGGCGGCAGGCATTGGGGAGCACTCCGGAGCAGACGGGCGGGCGATATCATGTTGCTACCAGGGAGGCGATGCAAGCGTTTCCTAAAGTAAATACTTTAATCTGTCACCCTCTCTGAACAGGGAGGCCCCTTCGCACGCTTGGGCAGGCGCAGAAGGGGCCACGCGATCACGGCAGCGGGTCGCCGCCGGTGACACCGAACACTTCGCCAGTGATATAGCTCGACTCCTGCGAGGCCAGCAGCACATAAAGCGGGGCACATTCGGCAGGCTGGCCTGGGCGTTTCATCGGCACCTGCTCGCCGAAATGGGGGATTTTCTCCCGCGGCTGGCCACCGCTGGGTTGCAGCACGGTCCATACCGGCCCGGGCGCCACCGCATTCACGCGGATGCCTCGCTCGATCACCTGGCCGGCCAGTGCCTTGGTGAACGCGACAATGCCGGCCTTGGTGGTGGCGTAGTCCAGCAAGGTGGCGGAGGGCTGGTACGACTGGATAGACGCGGTATTGATCACCGTCGCGCCGGCAGGCATCAGCGGGATGGCCGCCTGGCACAGCCAGAACAAACCGTAGAGGTTTGTTTTCAGCGTGGCATCGAATTGCTCGGTGGTCACCTCGCCGATATCTCGCTGCGCGGTCTGCTTGCCTGCCACGTTCACCAGAATATCCAGGCCGCCCAACGATTCATGGGCCTGGGCAACCAGTTGCTTGCAAAAGGCTTCTTCACGCAGGTCGCCTGGCAGAGCGACGGCACGCCGGCCTTCAGCTTCTATCAGTGCCTTGACCTCGCGAGCGTCGGGCTCTTCTTCGGGAAGGTAATTAAGGACGATATCCGCGCCTTCACGGGCAAAGGCGATTGCCACGGCGCGGCCGATCCCGGAGTCGCCGCCAGTGATCAACGCCTTGCGCCCTTTGAGGCGGCCGAAACCTTGATAGCTCTCTTCACCATGATCGGGTTTGGGTCGCAGTGTTCGCGCCCAGGCCGGGTGCGTCTTGCGGCTGATCTCCAAAAGGAGGCGTAGGGTACTGAGTGAGCGGGTTCTGCATGCTGTACTGATTTTTTACCTGGCTCATAGGGCCTCCAAAGGTTGTTCAAACGATTCAGTAGGTTGGAAGGGCAAGAGCAGGCAGGGTTTTAATTTTCGTGGAGCTGTACGACGAACGGATCCTGTATAACTTCGGTTAATTATCCAATCGTTCAGTAATATTCACATACCAATAAAATAAATCGATATTTCAGAGAGTTACGTCAACGCAAAATTCATTGATCTGAGACATTTGCGAGAAGAGGATTCTGGAGTTATACCAAATAAGACAACAACGAATGGCAGGGTATTCTGGCAACCGGCTAAGCCACATGCGCGTTGTATTCATTCAGGTATTAGTGCACACCGTAGGAGGTCGCCATGAGAACCCTGGGACTGTCACCGCTGGAACTTCGCAGCATTATTGAAAAAGCCTTTTTACCCTTGCAGTGCCGTTGTGAAGAGGCGGCTGATTCTTCTTTGAACGTGTGGGTGGAGCAACAGCCGGACTCCGGCCGCATGGAACTGGTGGGTAAAGGTGTAGGGACACAAGAGTTGCGCAGCAGCCGCGACATCAACGACCTGATTGCCCGGTTGCGCAAGCAGCGCAACCAGAGCAACCAGAGCAACCAGAACAACGCAACCAGCCGGCGGCATGCCGCCAGCTGAGCCACATCAGGCAGTGGTGGTGTGGTGGGACTCATCTACGCCTACAGTCGTCACCTCCGCAGCTACGGCAGCGGGGGCAATACCCGCTGCCTGCGCGGTAGGGGTGGTCTCGGCAGGGGCTGAGGCAGCGAACACGAACTGGCTCGCCGTCAGGTCCTGGCTGTGGTTGCCCGCCAGTGCCAACTCGAAGCGGTTGCCATTGGCGTCTGCATCGAGATCCTTGAGGTAGGTGCGGTCGCTGCTGGCGTTGTACACCACTTGCAAAGTGCCGTTCTTGCCGTCGCCCAGCCCTGTAAAGCCCAACTTCGACACATCGATCTTGTCCTGGCCCGCGTCGAAGTCCAGGATCAGGTCGCTTTTGCTCGTTGTGGCGTTGCGGAAGCTGTCGGTGATGGTGTCGAACCGGAAAATGTCGGCGCCCGCGCCGCCGGTGAGTTTGTCCGCACCCAGGCCGCCGACGAGGGTGTCGTTGCCGCTGGTGCCGATCAGCACGTCATTGCCGCTGGTACCGGTGATGACTTTGCCCGAAGGGCTGGCGAACACGAAGTTGCCTGCGGTCAGGTCGTTCATGTGGTTGCCATCGAGTGCCAGTTCGAAGCGGTTGCCGTTGGCGTCTTCGTCGCGGCTCTTGAGGTAGGTCTTGGTGCCGGCGCTGTTGAGCACCAGTTGTACGGTGCTGCCGTGGCCATCGCCCAGGCCGGTGATGCCCAGCGCGGAGAGGTCGATCTTGTCGGAGCTTACGTTGAAATCGGTGATGTCATCGCCTTGGTCGACCGGGTTGGCGCCGTAGTTGCGGTAGCTGTCCTGCAGCGAGTTGTAGACGAAGGTGTCGCGGCCGGCACCGCCGGTCAGGGTGTCGGCACCTGCGCCGCCGACGATGATGTCGTCACCGCCGCCGCCCACGATGGTGTCGTTGCCCGCCAGGCCATAAAAGGTTTCGGCGCCATCGCTGCCGACCAGGCTGTCGTTGCCGCTGGTGCCGGTGATCACGTGTTCGAACACGAAGTTGCTGGCAGTCAGTGTGCTCACCAGGTTGCCCTTCAGGCCGATCTCGAAGCGGTTGCCGCTGGCATCGGCATCCAGGCTCTTGACGAAGGTCTTGTCGGTGGCTGCGCTGTAGCTGATCTGCAGGGTACCGTTCTTGCCGTTGCCAAGGCCGGTGAAGCCCAGGCCTGCCAGGTCGATCTTGTCGGCGCTGGGGTTGAAGTCGGTGATGGTGTCGGAGAGGCTCGAGGTGGCCGTGCGATAGCTGTCGGTGATCGCTTCGTAGCGGAACACGTCGGCGCCTTTGCCACCGGTGAGGATGTCGGCACCGGCGCCGCCGACGATGATGTCATTGCCACTGACACCGTTGATGACGTCGTTGCCGGCGCCGCCGACGATCAGGTCGGCATCGGCGGTGCCAACCAGGTTGTCATTGCCGTCGGTGCCGTTGATCACATTCAGTGGCACGGTGTCGCTTACATAGCTGCCGTCACCGTACACCAGGGTGCTGCCTTTGCTGGTGTGGCTGATGGTGTTGGCGATCAGGGCGTTGCGGTCAGTGCCATCCTCGTTGCGCTCGGCGATCCCGTAGGTGGACTTGTCGCTGCCGGTGATGGTGTTGTCCTTGATGATGTTGTCGGAGCCGTTGTAGTAGTTGCCCGACACGCCTTTGGTGTCGTCGTAGGACTGCACGATCACCTCAGGCACTGCGCTGGTCTGCGCGTTGTGAGTGAGGGTGTTGTTCTCGACGGTCACGTTGCTGCTGCCGTACAGGCGCACGCCGGCGGTGCCGTTGTCGTGCACATTGACGCTGTCGACGGTGACATGGTTGGACATCTTCACCAGCACGCCTTCGGCGGCGTTGCCGTACACCTCACCACCGGTGATGGTGATGTTGTACGGGGAGGGAATGTCTTCGCTGCCGCGTTGCACCACGATGCCGCCACCACCGTTGCCGTAGGCAACGTTGTCTTCCAGGGTGAAGTCATGGGTGCTGGTGACGATGTTGAAGCCATGGCGGTCGTTGCCGTACGCCACGTTGTTCTTGAAGGTGCTGTCGTAGAGGTAGTCGGCCACGAAGCCGTCCAGGCCGTTGCCGTGCGACACGCAGTTCTGGATGACCATGTTCTCGGTCTGTTCGTGCGGGTCGAAGCCGTAGCCTTCGCAGTTCTTGATTTCGACGCCGTCGAGGGTAACGTTCGAATCCTTGCCTTCCTTGCCCGGCGCATAGCCGTTGAACCAGCCGTCGATCTTGCCGCTGGTGTTTTCGCGGTTGCCGTCGATGGTGATGTTCGACAGGCCGAAGTCGTGAGTTTCCTCAGCGTAGGCGGAGCGCACGATGCCGGTGATGGCCATGTTCGTGCCGTCAGCCAGTTTCAGGGTGGTCTCACCCATGCCTGCGCCAGACATGTACACGTTGCTTTTGAGCATGATGCAGCCGTCGGACGGCTCATTGTGCCCGGAGACGATGTAGGTACCTTTGGGCACGACCACCTGGCCGCCACCTGCGGCGGAGGCTGCATCGACCGCCGCCTGGATCGCCGCAGTATCGTCGGTTACGCCGTCGCCCACTGCCCCGTAGTCTTTCACATTGAAGATCATCGCTTGCTCCGTCATCCATTCGGGCCGGGCCGGCATTCACGGGCCCCAGCCCGCGCGCCGCGCGGCGTGCGTCAAAAAGTGGGCGTTTTAGCGCCTTGCTGTGGATTCACAGCCAACGCTTTGACAGAGCAAAGGGTTTTTCGTTTTCGCCGTTGGTCAGCGCAAGCATGAACAAGAGGTTTCAACGCCTGGCGAGCAGCAAGCCAGCCCCCGCTGCGCCAAGTAACGTGGCACTGGCCCGGTTGAACAACCGGCGTGCGCGGCGAGTGGCCAGCCAGCGCCTGGCGTGTACGCCTAGCCAGGCGTACAGGCCGATGGCGACCCACTCCAGCAGCAGAAACAACACGCCCAGCAGCGCAAATTGCGGCAGAACAGGCTCGCCCGGTTGCAGGAACTGGGGGAGGAAGGCGGTGAAAATCAGGATGGCCTTGGGGTTGCCTGCGGCCACCAGCAGCTCGGTGCGCATCAGGCCTGCGAGGCTTGCGGCGCCAGGGCTGCCGAGGCTCACCTGCTCCGGCACCGGCGCGCGCCATAGCTGCACGGCTAACCACAGCAGGTACAGCGCGCCTGCTGTCTTGACCAGGGTGAAGGCCCATTGCGAAGCCATCAACACCGTGGCCAATCCCACCGCTGCCAGCGCGATCATCGCGCTGAACGCCGCCAGGCGGCCAAGGCCCGCCAGGCACGCAGTGCGCCACCCGTAATGGGTGGCGTTATTCAGAGACAGCAGATTGTTCGGGCCCGGCGCGAGGTTAAGCGCAAAACACGCCGGTATGAACAACAGCAGAGTGGCAAGCGACATCCGAAGGCTCCTTTTCGGGTTGGCGCAGCACCGGGTTTATCAGACGATCACGCCTTGGCTGCGCAGGTAGTCATCATAGGTGCCGCTGAAGTCGGTAACGCCGCTCTCGGACAGCTCGATGATGCGCGTGGCCAGTGACGACACGAACTCACGGTCGTGGCTGACGAACACCAGCGTGCCCGGGTAGTGCTCCAGCGCCAGGTTGAGCGCTTCGATCGATTCCATGTCGAGGTGGTTGGTGGGCTCGTCCATCACCAGCACGTTGGGCTTCTGGCAGGCCAGCTTGCCGAACAGCATGCGGCCCTGTTCACCCCCGGAAAGCACCTTGACCGACTTCTGGATGTCGTCGGCCGAGAACAGCATGCGCCCGAGTGCTGCGCGGATGTTCTGCTCGCCCTGGGTCCATTGGCCCATCCACTCGAACAGTGTGTCGTTGGCTTCGAAGTCGTGCGCGTGGTCCTGGGCGTAATAGCCCAGCTCTGCCGCTTCGGCCCACTTCACCGAGCCCTGGTCGGGTGCCAGCTCGTTCATCAGGGTGCGCAGCAAGGTGGTCTTGCCGATGCCGTTGGGGCCGATGATCGCGACCCGCTCGCCAGCCTCGACCTGCAGGTTCAAACCGCTGAAGAGTTTTTTGCCGTCGAAGCCCTTGGCGACCTTGTCCAGCGTCAGCGCCTGGCGGTGCAGTTTCTTGGTCTGGTCGAAACGGATGTACGGGCTCACGCGGCTGGACGGCTTGACCTCGTCGAGCTGGATCTTGTCGATCTGGCGCGCACGCGAGGTGGCCTGCTTGGCTTTGGAGGCGTTGGCCGAGAAGCGGCTCACGAACTGTTGCAGTTCGGCGATCTGCGCTTTCTTCTTGGCGTTGTCGGACAGCAGGCGCTCGCGGGCCTGGGTGGCGACGGTCATGTATTCGTCGTAGTTGCCGGGGAACAGGCGCAGCTCGCCGTAATCCAGGTCGGCCATGTGGGTGCAGACGCTGTTGAGGAAGTGGCGGTCGTGGGAAATGATCACCATGGTGCTCGAACGCGTGGTGAGCACTCCTCGAGCCAGCGGATGGTGTTGATGTCCAGGTGGTTGGTCGGCTCGTCGAGCAGCAGCACTTCAGGGTCGGAGAACAACGCCTGGGCCAGCAACACCCGCAGCTTCCAGCCCGGCGCGACTTCGCTCATCGGCCCGAAATGCTGCTCCAGCGGAATGCCCAGGCCCAGCAGCAACTCGCCGGCGCGGGATTCGGCGGTGTAGCCGTCCATTTCAGCGAATTCGGATTCGAGCTCGGCGACTTTCATGCCGTCCTCTTCGCTCATCTCCGGCAGGCTGTAGATGCGGTCGCGCTCGGCCTTGACCTTCCAAAGCTGCTCATGGCCCATGATCACGGTGTCGATCACGCTGAAGTCTTCGTAGGCGAACTGATCCTGGCGCAGTTTACCCAGGCGCACGTTCGGCTCCAGCATCACCTGGCCGCCGGACGGCACCAGGTCGCCGCCCATGATCTTCATGAAGGTCGACTTGCCGCAGCCGTTGGCGCCGATCAGGCCGTAGCGGTTGCCGTTGTTGAATTTGACCGAGACGTTCTCGAACAGCGGCTTGGGGCCGAACTGCATGGTGATGTTGGCGGTGGAGATCAAGAGCTTATCCTGCGTGTGGGTTACAGCGATGATATGTGAGGCTACCGAACGCTTTGGGCCAATTCCGGGCCGATTCGATTCGCGCTGGCAGCTATTCGAGCTCAAGCCAGTTGGAGGCTGAGCTGATCCATTTGGCATAGGTTGATAGCAACATCTCTACGCTGTGCCCGAGCTGAATTGCGATGAATGCGGGATTCATACCGGCCATCAGGCACATGGTCGCGTAGGTGTGCCGAGTGTCGTACTGACGCCTTGAGCCGATGCCCAAAGCCTTCTGTGCGTCCTTGATATGGCGGATTGTAACACTTGGCTCTCTGATCCACAGCCCACCCTTGGCTGGCGGAAACACAATGGGCTGCAGGCAAACTCAGATTTCGAACTCATCTTCTTCGGATGGCCTGGCCGCAGGCCCGACGCATCTGCGGGGCGTTCGGGGCGACAGAAGAGCGCGGCCCCATTTGGGGCCGGCGTGATTCAATTGGCTTCGATGAACGGTACAGCGCTGTTCGGCAGCATGGTGGTTGGCAGTACTCCATTCCACCGCTCGGCCTTGGTTAACTCCACCAGGTTTTCATTGCTGGCCAGCGCCTTGGCCTTGGCCTGAATGGCCTCAGCTTGAGCATTCCCGCGCAGGCGGGTCGATTCGGCATCCGCCTTGGCCTGGGCCACCCTTGCGTCGGCCTCTGCTTGTGCCTGGGTTACACGGATCTGGGCCTGTACCTGCTCGGTCTGCAACATCTGCTCGCGCGTCTTGACCTCGACTTCAGCTTTCATGCGCAGGGCAATGGATCGCTCGTAATCGTCACTGAAGTCGATGTTCTCGACCTGTACGCTGTCGATGGCTACCGGCCCGATTACTGATCCACGGATCGCTTTGGTCAAATCAGCGACGAATTGGCCGCGGTTTTGCACCGACGATACCGCTGTGTACTGGCCGAAAACGTTTTCAACCTGCGTGGGGATCTGCCTGGCAATGAGCCGGTCGCTGATCCCGTCCAGGTCCTTGAAGCTTGTGTAAACCTTCGCTACCTCGCTCGGCGGGATATGCCAGCTGACCGACACCTGCAGCTTCGCCGTTTGCTGATCCTTGGAATAAGCCTGCAGGTTCGGGTATTTGGTAGCTTGGCTTTGCACGCTGATGAAACGAACGGACTCGATGAGGGGCATTTTGAAGCTCAGCCCTGGCTCCACGACCCCCACCACGGCCCCGTTGCGCAACAGAACGCCGCGCTCCGTTTCGTCCACCGTGTACCAGCTGCCGAAGGAGACGCACAGCAGAATGACTCCCAGCAAGCCAGCAGTTGAAAGGCCGACAATCTTTTTCATGGTTTTTTGATTCCTCTGATGTGTTGGTAGAAGCAGAAGCCGCCGTAGATCACGAGGGCAATGAGAATGCAGGCGCCGATCAGCATCGATAGAACTCGCATGGGGCATAACTCCGCCCGCCGGGCGCCGGTGGGCTCAATAGGTTGGGAATGGATCAGGCTGAAGCAGCATTGGCGCGGCGCTGGCGCATCAGATCAACGACGCCAGAGGCGTCAGTCGCCCTGCACGGCAGCAATTGATATCAGCAGCAATCTGGTCGGTAGAGATATCGTTGCGCCAACGCAGTCGTCGAACAGGGGAGAGGGTGTAGCCGAAGCGTGGATCTGCTCAAGCCATCCCATTACTTGCCAAGAGTCACCCTATTTGGACCTGGATGCTTGATATAATCTAGGCTTTAATAGTTTTGTAAAGGAGTTGAGCCGCAAATCGGAACACTCCTAGTATCGACGCTGCTGATGCAATTGAACTTATGAGTCTCGGGTTTCTTTCGAAAAAGTTTCGACTTGAAATTTGACGCACTCATTAGAAGTTGTCCAGTGGTCTCCGTTATAGAAAGTTAGATAGAAGCCCATGTAATACTCACCTGGCCGTATTTCTGGTGAGGGACATCAAGCGGCTCCTCGATCAGTTCCGGGGTTTGACGGGGGCTTTGTCACGGCTGAACCGCTGGTCGTACTTTTCTCGAACAGGTTCACCTTGCCGCCGGTACCGACATGCATGGGCGTGTCGAGGCTGGTGTTCTCGCTACGATCACCGCGCTTGGTCGGCACCTTGTAGGCCAGCTAGTGCTTGATCTCGATCCTGTGGCTTTCGCCGACCTGGCTGGCAAAGGCTCCGCCGTTGAGCCCTTTGAGGAGCTCGGCGGTATCGGTTGGGGTTGGGATTGGCATGGCGGGGGGGCGGCAAACAAGTGATCCAGCCGCTACTTCTGACTCAGCCTCACCCATTCATCCGCCACATCCCCCATGGTTTTCGTCGACCCGTCCCTGATCCAGGCCATGAAGGGCCGGTTGAAAGCAAAGCCGCTGCCGCATTGGGCGGTCAGGAAGCGGCGAACCGCCTGGGTGTTGCGGTAGCTGTCGTCGACGGGTGTATCGCGGGTGATGGGGCCTGAGTGCCAGTCGAACGGCATGGAGTTGCTCCGCGGGGATAGGGTTGCAGGGGCATCGCTTCAGTGCAGCTCATGGAAAACGTAATCAGCGCTCGTGCCTGCCTCTACTGCAAACGCGCGAGCTTGAAGATCACCTACCAATTCAGCTTTTCGTGCTGCGATATGCCAGGGGCGCTGAGCCCTGGCGCCGGTGCCCAGCCGCTCGAACGCAGCCAGCATGTCGCCTATCGCAGGCAGGTAGATCGCAAAACCATCGCCTTTCCATGCAGCAACGGTCATGCCCAGCGTTTCACACAGCTCAACCTTGAGCTGCGCATCGTCCCGGTCTGCCTGGCGTGATTGCAGGATCTGCTGGGTCAGTTCCCGGTCCGAGCCGAGCAGCTCGCCCTGGCCCCAGCTTTCAGGCGGGCAGTCCTTGGCCGATGGGGCCAGGGAGATGAATGGATTGATTTCTGCGGGATAGATTCGGCACACCAAAGGCCGCTCGTGGTAGATGCCGCAGCGATTGTCAGCCCCCAGGTTGGGGCACTGGGGGATGACGTTGGCGGCCAGAATGGCGATCACATCCACAAAGCCCGATCCACATTGAACCGGCGCTGATCGTAACCGGTTGTAGCCGAACTCTGCGGCCTCCGGTGGCCACGCCGTTTCATCGAACGCTTCGAGCAATACAGCGACGGAATGCCCCCGGCGCAGCCAGAGGCCAGCTTCCGCCAACGTCAGCGGCACGAAGCGGCCCCGGCAACAGGCACCACATCCTACGCAGGCAAAGCGGGCGTCGTTGGCTTGCTCGGCAGTCTCAGTCATTTCATGCTCAGGGTGAGGGCGTATTCAGAATGATAGCCACCGATTGCACGATCCGGTTTTTTAATATCGGCTCGGTCATGTGCTCCAAGTAAAACGAGGCTGTCGGCCATTGCTCGATGGCCAACAGCCTCGAGCGTCAGAAGCTCCCGCGCAGCGTCAATGCAAAGTTACGTGGCGCACCGTACCAGTTGCCGTACGAACTGGACTCCACCGTCTGGTAGTACTTCTTGTCGAAGATATTGTTGGCGTTCACAGCCGCCGTCCAGTGCTGGTCGATACGGTATTCGACCAGGCTGTTCCACACCGCGTACCCGGCCTGGATGTAGTTGTAGTCGTCGACTGCATTGCTGAGCGAGCCGTCCGCCAGGCGACGTTGCACCGAGCCACTGACGTAGTTGGCGCTCTGGACGGTGGCGCCCAGGCCGACCTTGAAACGCTCGAATGGGCCTTGCAACTGGTAGGTGGTGAAGAACTTGAACAAGTGTTTCGGCGTCTGGGTGCTGATCGGTTTGTTCTGGCTGGCAGCGCTGGCGGCGCTGGTCTGGCGGTTGATGTTGAAGGTGTAGCCTGCGCTCATCATCCAGCCGGGCAGCAGCTCCCCGCTGACTTCGGTGTCGATACCCTTGCTGACGATCTCGCCGGAAGGGCTATAGCAGCAGTTGTTCTGATTGCCACCGGGGCCTGAACCCGAGAAGTCCAGGATGGCCTCGTTCTCGCGTTTGATGTAATACAGCGCAGAGAAAACATTCAGCCGGCCATCGAGCAACTCACCCTTGGTACCGAACTCGTAAGTGCTGCCGGTGATGGCCTTGAGCGGGGCGAAGGAGCTGTCGATGAACTCGGTCTGTGGCTTGTAGATTTGCGCATAGCTGGTGTAAAGCGACCAGTCGTTGCCCAGGTCGTAAACCAGGCCGCCGTAGGGCGTGATGATCCCGCTTTCCTTGCCGCCGCGTGTGGTGTTTGCGTTGACCGACGGAACCAGAACCTGGTTGAAGCCGTTGTAGTCGGTATAGCGGGCACCGATGATCAGTTTCAGCGGATCAGTCAATTGTGCCTTGAGTGTCGTATAAACACCGGTCTTGCGCGCCACCCATGACGGGGTGTCGTAATACAGCGGCGGCGTTGCGCCTTTGGGCATGGAGGTAATGTCGGAATACGGATCGACGGCAGGCGCTGCAGCGAAGTCGCTATGGTCGGCGTAGGTGCGGCGGCTCTGGGTATAGTCGCTACCGACGATCCACTCGTGAGTGCGGCCGAAGGCGTCGAAATGGCCGTCGAAGTTGACGTCGACCAGGTCCTGGTTATTGGAGTAGTCGCGCACGAACTGCTGGAACGTACCGCCATTGGTCACGGTAGGGTCGATCGGCCCTTCCAACTGGCCGAGGTCGGCGTGGCTTTCGAACTTGCTCTTGGTGTAACTGGTGTTGAACTTCCAGTTATCGTTGATCTGGTGCTGCAACTTGATGAAGCCTTCGGTGCGCTTGAAGTTACCGGTAGACCAGGCGGCACTGGTGGAAGTGTGGCGGCTCAGGTCGAGGGGCTCGCCGGTGACATAGCGTGGCAGGCCCTCATCCCAGTAGCCGTCGATGTCTCGCCACTCGTAGGTGCCGCCCACGGTCACCAGTGTGTCCGGTGTGACATCGGCTTCGAGGGTCCCGAATACGATGTGTTTTTCGCTGTCGTAGTTGTCGTAAAACCCTTTTTTGTCTTCATACGCCATCGCAACACGCCCGCGCAGTTTGCCGTCAAAGCCCATGGGGCCGGTCACGTCGACTTCCTGGCGATAATTGTCCCAACTGCCGGCGGAGGTCTGCAAGACGACCTGGTTATGGTCAAGCGCACGCTTGCGTACCAGGTTGATGGTGCCAGCGGGGTCGCCAGTGCCGCCGTACAGGCCATCGGAGCCTCGCAGCACCTCGACATGGTCGTAGGGCAACATGTCCGGAAGGCTGTCATAGCTTTGCTGTCGAAGGCCGGCAGCACCGCCATCGGTCTGCACGTTGGTGAGCGCGAAACCTCGGGAGAAAATAGTGGTGTTGGCGTCGTTGCCGCCTGTCAGGGTAATGCCGGTGGTCTGGTCCAGCGTGTCCCGAAGGGTATGCAGCTGCTGATCCTTGAGGCGCTGCTGGGTCATGACGGTAACGGACTGCGGAATCTCACGCAGGGTTTGCTCGGACTTGCCGCCCACCTGCGCCAGGCCCGTTGCATAGGCGCCGCTGTTCTCGGTCATTTCGCCCAGTGACGCCAAACCCACCACCTCGGTTGGCGCCAGAGTGATGCCCGCTTTTGCGTCGTTGTCAGGCGCCGGCACCAATTGATAGCCCCCCTGGCTCAGGGGCTGAGCCTGCAGGCCGGTGCCTGCCAGTATCAACTTCAATGCCTGCTCGACACTGTAATGCCCGCGTACTCCATGGCTGCGCTGCGCGGCAAGGTCTGCCGTATCGAAGACGATGTTCAGGCCGGTTACCCGGCTCAGTTCAGTGATGGCTGCATCCATTGAACCTGCCGGAATGGACAAGTCATAAGCCGAACTGGTGAAACTGCCCGCAGCGTTGGCGTGGGGGAGGGTGGCAAGCCCCAGCCCCAGAAGGAGGACAGCCTGGCGAACGGCGATGCGTAGAGGGGAGTAATGGGTCACGATAAATCTCGAGCAAGAGAGGGTTCTGATCTGTATGCCGGGCGAGATTCGAAACCCCCTCACGAGCCGAGCTTTTTCGCGCCTCAGGCGCTCAGGCGCACCCAGTAGCGAGTCAATGAGTGCAGGCGCAAACCCTGAGCCTGTGCCAGAAAGGCCAGTGTCGTATCGATATTGCTCAAGTTGAAGTTGCCGGTCACGGGGCGTTGGCCGATATCCGCTGCGCAGCCCAGATAACCGGTGCGATAGCGGCTGAACTCGGCCAGCACGTCGGCCAGTGGCATGTTCCGTGCGGTCAGCAGGCCATCTACCCAAGAAGCGGCTTCTGCCGCGATACCGGGCTGGCGCTGAACGCCGTGACTGTTCAACTCCCAGATTTCCCCTGCATGGGCGATGGTGCTTTCGCCGGCGCTGGGCTGCATGCGCACCGCACCTTCGGTGACACCCAGGCGGCAGGCCTGGTCGTAGAGGCGCACATTGAAACGGGTGCCCAGGGCCTCGAACTGGCCCACAGGCGTAGCCACGCGCAATGGCCGATGAACAGGGGAGGCGGTGTCCTTGCCGCTGATCAGGTAGAGCTCCCCACGCAGCAGTTCGATAGTGCGCACCTGGCCATGGAACAGCGCCCTGACCGCACTATTGGTATTGAGCTCGAGCAGGCTCCCGTCAGCCAGCGCCCACTGGCGATGCTCGCCCACTCGAGTATCGAAGTCGGCCATCAGGCTGTGCCAGGGTTTGCTTGCCTGCGTTGCCCAGCCTGCCAGCCCCGTTGCGCCGAGCAGCGACAGCAGCTTCAGCGCCTGGCGCCTTTGCAAACGGGCCTTCGGCAGTTTTTCCAGCGTCATGCGAGTGAGGCCGGCGGGCACTGCGTCAAACCGGCCACCCAGGCTCTGCAGGCGGGCCCATGCCACGCGATGGGTTTCAGCGGCCCCCAGCCAATGCTCGAATGCCAGGCGAGTCGGCTCATCCGCCGGGTTGTAGATCACCCTTATCGACCACTCGATGGCCTGATCCACCACCTCGTTTGGCACAGGCGCCAGAGCCTCCTTCGTCACGGCGCCCCCTCGAACGCAATTCGGTAGCAATGGCGCAATGCCTTGGCAAGGTCGCGCTCTACCGTGGCCAGCGAAACGCCAAGACGTTCAGCGATGTGCGGGCAGGGCAGGCCGTCGAGTTTTGCCATCAGAAATGCCGTGCGTGCGCGCTCAGGCAATTCATCCAGCAGCCGATCGATGGCCACCAGCGCCTCGATGGCCAATGAACTGGCCTCCGGTGACGGCACATGTGCCTCAGGCAATTGGGCGAGTGTTTCCAGCCATGCCTGCTCGATGTCGCGATGGCGCCAGAGGTCGATGACAAGGCCCCGGGCAATCGTGCGCAGGTAAGGGCGCGGTTCGCAGACCGCATGCATCTGGCGGCGCTGGATCACACGCAAGAAGGTGTCATGGGCCAGGTCCGCCGCATCTTCCGCGTTTTTGAGGCGAAGACGAAGCCAGCCTTGCAACCAGCCGTGATGGTTGACGTAGATCTCTTCGATTGAGTGAGCGCCGGGCATGTCGATCCTTCCGATCAAGGCACTAATGATAATCCGTCGCATTATCACCCGTTACGGACGCAAGATACCAGAGGGCGAGCGCGAAGGGCGATATGCCCTGCACCCTCCACCGTTGAAAGGGTTGCCTTGAACGGCATGCCTGAAAAAGCCGACAGCGCTGCTTTTTTATTCAGAAAGGATTTTGACCATGTGCAGCAACTTTGCAGCGCAATCACTGTGAGCCGATCGCAATCGTTACGATTTAAAATATCGTTCAATATATGAAATATCTATTGAGGATGGAAATATAATTAAATAATTCAAAAGAGGTGTCGATACGTGTGAAACGTGCCCTCCATTCGAGAAATACATGAGCTTCCTGAACAACGCCCGCTTATCCACAAAGCTGATGATGGCTTTCGCCATGTCCGCTTTGATCACACTTGCCATCGGCGTCCTGGGAAGCCGGGGTGTCAGCCAGATGGCTGAGAGCCTGGGATTGGTGTTTTCCAACAACCTGGTGTCCGTGGCCAAGACGGCTGAGACCAAAAGCCAGGCCATCGCTCAACAGCGCCTTCTTTATTCGTTGATCACTGCGGTCGCCGAAGGATCACCCAAGGCCGCCCAGGATGACATCATTCGGGCCATGGACACCGCCCGCGCTGCCAGTGAAAAGGCGTTCGCCATTTATCGGGCGACACCTCTTGAAGATGATGAGCGTGCAGCGGGTGATCGCCTTGAAAAGTCATGGCCTGCCTATCAAGACAAGTTGCAGCAGGTGGTGAGGTTGTCGCAAAGCGGCGACCTGCAGTCGGCCCGCGCGTTGTTGTCGGGCGAGTTGGCGCGGTCTTATGACAATTTAATGAGCGAGCTCAGCATCATGGTCGAATCGAATAACCGCCAGATCGGCGAAGGTGCTGCGGACGCTGCAGTCCAGGAGCGCCAGGTCACGACCGTCCTGTACGTCGGCATCTTCATTGCGTTCATCGTCGCGTTCGCGCTGGGCCTGTTGATCAGCCGCCTGATCAGTAATCCGATCAACCAGGCGGTGATCGCGGCGAGGCGAGTGGCGCAAGGCGACCTGAGCCAGAAAGAAACCAGCGACCGCTCGGATGAAACCGGCCAGTTGATCAATGCCATCAGCGATATGCAGGACAGCTTGAAAAGCACTCTGCACCAGATCTCCGACGCCGCCGGCCAGTTGGCCTCGGCCGCTGAAGAGCTGAATTCGGTGACTGAAGATGGCAGCCGTGGCCTGCTGCGCCAGAACGACGAAATCCAGCAGGCTGCGACCGCGGTAAACGAGATGACCTCCTCGGTGGATGAGGTGGCACGCAATGCCGTGTCCACGTCGCAGGCCTCGAAGGCCGCGCGCGAGCAGGCGAACCAGGGCGTTGGCCAGGCACGCGAAGCCGTCGCGGCCGTCGACAACGCAACCGGGGAAATCCGTACCTCCTCCGACGCCGTCGAGCAGTTGGCCGGGCAGGTCAAGGATATCGCCAAGGTGCTGGATGTGATCCGCGGCATTGCCGAGCAGACCAACCTGCTGGCCCTGAACGCTGCCATCGAGGCGGCCCGTGCCGGTGAACAGGGCCGTGGCTTTGCGGTAGTGGCCGATGAGGTACGCGCATTGGCAGCGCGCACGCAGTCTTCGACCGTCGAGATCGAACAGATGATCAGCGGCGTGCAGGCGCGTGCCGATCAGGTGGTGGTTTCCATGGCCAAGAGCCAGACGCTGGTGAACGATACCCAGACGCTGGCGACGGCGACCGGCCACGCACTGGAGTCGATCGCCTCAGGCATCGCCGACATCAACGACCGCAACCTGATCATCGCCACTGCCTGTGAAGAGCAGGCGAACGTGGCCCGTGAGGTAGACAAGAACCTGGTCAATATCCAGGACCTCTCTACCCAGACCGCCGCCGGCTCCCATCAGACAACGGCGTCGGCTCAGGAACTGTCCCGCCTGGCGGCATCGTTCACCGACCTGGTCGGCCGCTTCCGCCTCTGATCTGTGAGCTGGCAGGCTTCAAGCTTCAAGCGTCGAGCCGGCACAGGCAGTTGCGCCTGTGCCGGCGTGTTGTCGCCAGACATTGTCTGGGCGCAGGCGAGGCGCTTTCGGGTCACACGGGTTGGCAGCGTTGCTGCTGCCCGTCGGCCCGCCTCGAAACAGCTGCCCCGTCGGGAACCGTTCCCATGTCGCCCGGTCCGATCAGCGATTGCCTGAGCTAATGAGATCGTCCCGTGGACAATGTATTGATCGTTGAAGATGAATTTATCGCTCGGCAGCTGCTGACTGACGTGATCTCAGGCCTGGGCCTGAACGTCACCACCGTCCAGACCGCAGACGAGGGCCGGGAGAAGTTCTCCAGCGCCCCCGAGCACTGGGCACTGGTGGTCACCGACTTCTTCACCCCCGGCCGCAGCACCGGCTCCGATCTGGTAAGGGACATCCAGCAACTGAGGCCCGAGTGCCTGTCATCATTTCCAGTGGTTATCTAGAGCAGGACGACATCCTGGCCGCCGATAACATCAAATTGCTGAACAAGCCGTGGACGATCAGCCACCTCGAGCAGATGGTGACCGAGCTCGCCGGCAAGCGCTGAAGGGGCGGGCGCTGCTGCCCCTTTTTGTTTCGATACCGGCACTGAGTCGCCCAGGGAAAGGCGCACTCCTCAAAGTTTTTCCAGGCCTTCGCGCAATCGGCGCTTGACAGCTTCCATCACAAGGGGAAATTCTCCCCATCGTGTCATTCCTGCATCCAGCCAGGAATGGCCAAGCAACCCGGCCCTAGAGCCGGGTTTTTTGTGCCCAAGAAAAGCCCTGGCCTCGGCCGGGGCTTTTGCGTTCCGGGCTCAGGAAAACCGTAACACCCAACCTGAAACTCACTTTCGAGGTAATACCCCATGGCTAATTCAAGCACTGGCATCAACAGCCTGACCAACATCCCCCTGCTGGGGATCAATCTGGGTTCCCACGCCAACGCAGGGCAGATCGTGCCGGGCGAGGCGGGCACCCATTACTTCTGGCCCACCCGCGACACCATCACCCTGTGGGTGAAGCAACGTGGCGTGCGCCTGATCCGCTTTCCGTTCGAAGTGCAAAAGGCCATCAACCTTACCAACGAAGGCTTGCCAGGGCAGGGCGCGAGCCTGGACACCACCTTCGTCAGCAAGTGGAAGGAACTGCTGGGCTGGATTCGCGCCGACTCCAACGGCGAGGCCAGGATCATTCCCGATCCGCACCACTACATGCGCCTGATGCGCTACGAGACCGCCAACGGCAAGATGACTGGCCGCCTGCTGCCGGCCAACCAGGCTGGCAACCAGGGCAACCGCTGGAAGGCCACCGAGCCGGTGTTGATCAACGACAACAACAGCATCAGCGGCGCAGCCTGGTCGGCCATTCACCTGGCCAACTTCCACCAGAAGCTGGTGCAGGCCTGCGACGACCCGATGGTGCTGGGTTGGGGGCTGGGCAACGAGCCGTATTACAACGACCAGACCAATGCCACCGACTACATCACCCAGGATGGGATGAAAACGCTGTACATCAACACGATGAACATCGTGCTCAAGTACCTGCGCAACAGCTCCAGCAAGCCGGTATTCATCTGCGGGTTGCAGTACGCCAGCGCGCGGAACTGGAAAGCCAACTCCGATGAGCTGCAGGCAAAGATTGTCGACCCGGCCAACTCGATCGTCTGGGAAGTACACGGGTATGGTGATGTGAACAACAGCTCCAGCGGCGCTTACGAAGGCGACAACACTCAGATCAAGTCCGACATCTTCACCAGCGCCGACTACGGCATCTTTTCACCCATGTTCGACTATGCGAGCAAGCATCAGATGGCGACCTATATTGGGGAAGTGGGTGTGCCAGGGACCGACGCAGGCCGTACGGCCTTGAAGAACCTGCTGGAGCGGCTCAAGGTCGAGAAGGTGCCGGCGACCCTGTGGATTACTGGGCCCGGTTCGGATACCGAGAAGATGAGCCTGGAGCGCTCCGACCAGGCTGCAACGGTCGCGATGGTGACGCCATACTTTGCCCAACGGCTGAGCCACTGGAACTATTCGGCGTCTTGAGCCTTATTGCGGCGGCTACTGGGTAGCCGCCCGCTTTTTTTGTTGTGACGCGTTGGCGCAAGCCTGCCAGCGCTTTTTTCAATATCTCCAATAGCCCGCGCTCAGTCGGCAATGAAATCCGACGCTTCCATCTTTCGCCCATTGATCAGGGGCAACACCTGAAGTGGCGCGCGTGATCCCTTCATCTTGAGCTCGTTGATGGCATGCAGAACGATAACGTGGAGCAGATCACGATTCTGGTACTGCCAGGGCTCTATGCTCCGCTTCACCGAAGCATTGGCCTCCGGGTCCCACATTTCGATGAGCAGCGTCTTGTCTCGATACTCGATCTTGTGTTTGAGCGGCGGGTCCAGCGTAGCCAATGCTGAGTTCAAGTCTTCCATTACCAAGCTCTCCTGTGAGGATGCGCGGTTGACTGGGCGCCTGGCAGATCGTTCAGCCGAAGTGGCCATCGGTGCTGAACTTGTTGAACCATTCAGTGCGTACAACGTCAATGTTCTGAGACATTACATCCGGTTGTGCGACATGAGCGAGCAGGTCAAGGTTCTGGTGGTGGAAGATGAGTCGCTGCTCAGCGAACTCATGATGGAAGTGCTGAGCGATCACAATGTTCAGGTCACGCTGGCGGTCACTGCCGACGAAGGCCGCCGTATCTTCGCGCAATGCCCGCAGCAATGGGGCCTGGTGATTACCGACGTTCTTACGCCCGGCAGCTCCACCGGCTGCGACCTGGCCTGGGACGTCCACCGTGGCCAGCCTCACATCCCGGTGCTGGTGTGTACCGGGTTCATGACCGAAATCTGCAACTTGCCGCCTGCTACCGACCTGTTGTCCAAACCCTGGTCGCTGAGCCTGTTCGAAGAGCGCATCGTGCATGCCCTTGCATTGGCTGCCAGCCGCCAGGCAATGCCTGCGAAAAAATTGCCAGCTGCGGCCCATTGCAGCTTCGCTGATCTGCCGCAGCAGCAAGCCGCCGTGCAATAAAGGCTGCAGCCCACCTGGTATGCGGGAGTCAGTGGGGGCGATGCAACTCCAGCAGCAGTTGCGGCCCGTTATTACGCACATTCCCTACATCCTTGCCCACCGGATACCAGTGGAAGGCCGCGGCACCGGTGCCTAGCCGTGTGGCGATCACTGCGGCGCGCGCCAGGCTGGTGTGCGGAGCTGCCCACTCCCGTGCCAGCTCCGGCGAAAGCACCACGGGCTGGCGGTCATGAATACCCAGCAAGCCGCCGGTTGCCGAAGCCGTGAGGATCACAAACCCTTCACCCGGCCGGCCCACGGCTGCGAAAAACATCGGCGCCCCGTCTCGCAGCCGCACAAAGTAGGGCCGCTTGAGTCTCGGATCGTCTGCGTCGGGCGCCCATTCGTACCAGCCGGTGGCCGGCACCAACAGCCGGTTCGGCCAGGCCTCTGCGAAGAACCGATTGGTAGCGACGGTTTCAACCCGCGCGTTGATCGGTGGCGGGCGCTCGCCGGTGGCCCAGTGTGGCTGCCAGCCCCAGCGCAGGCTTGAAATCAGCAGCCCGTCGCCCCGGTCATGGAACACGTTGACGGTGGCGGCAGGCGCAATGTTGAAGCGCGCGAGCGCGGCCGCCTCGACACTCGAACTGGCGGGCCGCACGCCGAGCCAGTCGACGTAATCGGCCAGGCTGCGATCTTGTACAAATCTTCCACACACGGAGGCCACCTATCGCTTTTGCGTGCTGGCTTATTGACCGCACGCGGGCTGGACGTTTTACTGTACATATACACAGTAACGCAGTTCATTCCCATGATCACCACCTTCTTTCCTGTGCAGCACGGCGCCCTGCGCCTGCCGGTCTACTCGTTCCGCGTGCCTGCGGGGTTCCCGTCGCCGGCCACCGACCACCTCGAGCAGGCCATTTCCCTGGACGAGCTGTTTCGCTTGCGTGCGCCGCACATCTATATGGTGCGCATCGAAGGCGAGAGCATGAGCGGTGCCGGCATCCATGACGGCGACCTGGTGATCGTGGATCGCGCCATCGAGCCGGCCCACGGCCAGATCGTGATCGCGGCCGTGAACGGTGAACCGCTGTGCAAGCGCCTGTACCGCCAGGCCGGGGAGGTGGCGCTATTGTCCGAAAACCGCCGTTTCCCGCCGCGCTATATCCTCGACGGCGACGAGCTGCAGATCTGGGGCGTGGTCACCTTCAGCGTGCGCGACCATGCCCCCCGCGTCTGAAACGGCCTACGCGCTGATCGACTGCAACAGCTTCTATGCCAGCTGCGAACGGGTATTTCGCCCTGATCTGTTGCGCAAGCCCATCGTGGTGCTGAGCAACAACGACGGTTGTGTGATCGCGCGTTCTGCCTGCGCCAAGGCGCACGTGAAGATGGGCCAACCGTATTTTCAGGTGCGTGACATCCTGCGCCGCCACGGCATCCTGGCGTTCTCGTCGAACTACGCGCTGTACGGCGAAATGAGCGAGCGGGTGATGAGCATCATCGAAAGCCTGGTGCCGCAGCTTGAGGTGTACAGCATCGATGAAGCCTTCGCTGACCTCAGCGGCCTGCAGGGCAGCCTCGAATTTCTGGGCCGGGCTATTCGCACCACCGTCAGGCAATACACCGGCCTGCCGGTCGGGGTCGGCATCGGTCCCACCAAAACCCTGGCCAAGCTTGCCAATTACGCTGCGAAAGTCTGGCAGCAGCAGACCGGGGGCGTGGTCGACCTGCGCTCGCAAAGCTACCGCGACTGGGTGCTGCGCCACTGCGATGTGGGCGAGGTGTGGGGGGTGGGCAGGCGGATGAAGGCGCACTTGGCGCCCTTGGGCATCAGCACCGCGTGGGACTTGGCTCAGGCCGATGCGCGGGCACTCGGCCAGCGTTTCAGCGTGGTGCTGGAAAAAACAGCCCGCGCAGTTGGCCGGCACGCCGTGCCTGGCGCTGGAGGAGGTCGAGCCGCCGCGCCACGAAATCTGCTGCAGCCGCATGTTCGGTGACCGGCTCAGCGACTTGGCACCGATTCGCGAGGCCGTGGCCAGCTACACCTTCCGGGCCGCCGAAAAACTGCGCGGCCAGCGCTCGCTGTGCAAGAAGCTGCGAGTGGGCATTCGCACCGGCATGTACAACACCGATGAGGCCCGCTATGCCACAGGTATGGTGGTAGAGCTGCCGTACCCCACCGACGACACACGCCTGCTGACCCAGGCGGCCTGCACTGCAGTCGAGCAGCTGTATCGCCCGGGCTACCGCTACAGCAAGGCCGAGGTGATGCTGCTGGAGCTGTGCCAGCGCGGCGAGTACAGCGACGATCTGTTCGCCGCCTCGCAGCCTGCCGCATCGGAGCAGGTCATGGCCGTGCTCGATGAGATCAACCAGCGCTGGGGCAGGGGCACGCTGCGCACGGGTGCCTTCCCGAGTGCCCCGGAGTGGGCGATGCGGCAGGAGTTGATGAGCCAGAGCTACACCACGCGGCTGGATCAGCTCATGAAGGTGCGTTGAGCAACTTCAGGCCGGCGCGCTCAACTGAGCGTACCAATCGGCATAGGGCGTGTTCTTTGCCAGGAAACGGTTGAAATCCGGTGCTCCGTCAGACCACCACGGTGGCCCGCGCTCACCCAACGCCACCTTGGCAGCGTCCACTTGCTGCCGTGCACCGCGCAGCGCTTGGGCATCATCCGTGCCTTTGGCCATTTTCACCGCACGCCTGGCATCCATCAGCTGGTGGACCAGGCGTTCACGTTCCTCAGTTTCAAGCGCTGGATTGGAACAGCGCCACAGCCGCCCTCTGACCACGAAATAGCGGCCATCCGGCGTGCGCGGGCAGGGCGGTTTCATGCGATACCGTTGGGGCCGTCGAGCACCTGGCGCACCTTGCGTGCCAGGTCATGGGGCATGCAGGGCTTGGAGATCACGTCGAACTCGGTACCGCCGATGTCGGTTCGCTCCAGCGAGTTTTCCGCGTAGCCGGTGGTGAGCAGCACCTTCACCCCGGGGTAGCGGCGCCGCACCTCACGGGCCAGCATCACGCCGTTCATGCCGCCGGGCATGATCAGGTCGGTGAACAGCAGGTCGTAGGTGTGGCCGGCCTCGAAGCGTTTGAGCGCTTCGCGCGCGTTGAGCACCATGTCGGCGATGTAGCCGTAGTCCTCCAGCACCATCTTGGCGAGCTCGGCCACGTCCGGCCGGTCTTCGACGATCAGGATGCGCTCGGTTCCCTGCTTTTGGTCGCTGATCCGCTGCGGCTCCTGGTGAGCAACGCTGCCACTGTCGACCGGGAAGTACAGGCGCAACGTGGTGCCCACGCCTTCTTCGGTGTAAATGCGCGCCGCGCCGCCGGACTGCTTGGCGAACCCATAGACCATCGACAGCCCCAGCCCCGAGCCTTTGCCTTCTTCCTTGGTGGTGAAGAACGGGTCCATCACACGGTCACGAATGGCCGCCGGCATGCCGATGCCATTGTCGGTAATCGCGATGCTGACGTAGTTGCCGGGCAGCAGCCCGTCGTAGTTGCCGCTGGCAAGGTCCTTCACCGAAATGTTGCGGGTTTCGATGAAAATGCGTGGGTCTTCCCGGCCTATCAATGCATCGCGGCTGTTGATGAGGATGTTCAGCAGGGCGACTTCAGCCTGGGTGGGGTCGATCCGGCAGTTGTTGAGCACCGGTTCCAGGTCATGCTCGATCGACACTTCCGGGCCGAAGGTGCGCTCGATGAGCGGGTCGATGTTGGCGATCATCTGGTTGAGGTTCAGCACCCGGCCCTGCAATTTCTGCTTGCGCGCAAAGGCGAGCAGTTGCTTGGTCAAGGTGCTGGCACGGTCGACTGCCGACTGGGCGTGCTCGACGCTGCGCCTGATGCGCTCGGCATCGACGGCGCTTTTGTTCAAGGTCGAGGTGATCAGCCCCAGGTAGCCGCCCATCACCTGCAACAGGTTGTTGAAGTCGTGGGCGATGCCGCCGGTGAGCTGACCAAGTGCTTCCATCTTCTGCGCCTGGCGCAGCGCGTCTTCGGCATCGCGGCGGCGGCTCACGTCCAGTTGCGAGGCGAAGAAGTAGATCAGGTCGCCGTTGTCGTTGAGGATGGGTGAGATGAACAGCGCGTTCCAGAAGGTCGAGCCGTCTTTCTTGTAGTTGAGGATCTCGGTGGCGATGTCCTGCTTTTTCGCGATCGCCTCGCGCACCGAGTTCACCACTTCGCGGTCGGTTTCCGGCCCCTGGAGGAACCGGCAGTTGTGGCCGACGATTTCTTCAGCGCTGTAGCCGGTCATTTCGAGAAAGGCGTGGTTGGCGAAGATGATCGGATTGTCAGGCCGGTTGGGGTCGGTCACGATCATGGGCATGCGCGTGGTTTCTACCGCCGCAAAGAAAATATCCTTGTGGGGCTGGGCAATGTTGCCACCTGCGGCATTGTCGACACGGACTTTCTCGCTCACTGAGCGCTCTCCAAGCATACGGTTTGATGCACATGGGATTCACGCGGGGCGAAATCGTTTTACCACGCCCGCGTGAAAGTGCAGTTTTAAACCAGCAAGGAGTCAAAATGCCACTTATGTTGAAGTTCAGAGTGGGGAAGTGTCGTCGCGCGGCAAGCTGCCCGCCCACCGAATGATGAACTGCGTAGCTTCAACAAAGTGGGAGGGCGGCTTGCCGCGCGACGAACAGCCCGCCTCAACTGCGCCTGAGCACCTGCCGGTACAGCCAGGCCAATGCCACCAGCAGCACCGCCCCGGCCAGGGTCGGCAGCAGCAGGAACGACCAGTTCGGCTGATAAAGAAAGATGATCACCGGGTTGCTGCCTGCCGGCGGATGCACGGTGTCGGTCGCCACCATCACCACCGCCGCCAGCGCACCGGCTAATGCCATCAAGTACCAGGCGTCGCCCAACCCGTGCAGCACCGCCAGGCCGATGAACGATGACAGCACATGCCCGCCTATCACATTGCGCGCCCGTGAAAAGGGCGCGTCGGGGAAACCGTACAACAGCACGCACGACGCCCCGAACGAACCCATCACCCAGGCCATGGCGGTGAAGTGTGCGAGCGCACCCACCACCGCCAGGGCGCTGAACACCCCTGCGCCCACCGCCAGCAAACGGCGCCCCGTAACGCGGGGCCTTGCCTGGAGGGCACTGCTCATGCCTTGGCCTTGGCCTTGAAGCGTGCCGCTTCTTCCGAGCCACCCGTGGCATTGCCGGCGCTGTAGGAATGTGCGCCCACGCCTGCCAGCGAACCGCCTTGCACGATCAGGTATTCATCGCGGATCGGCCGGTTCTCGAAATAGCACTCCAGAATCTCGCGAGTGCCATCGGCGTAGCGCGTCTGCGCCGAGAGGCTGGTGCCGGAAATGTGCGGGGTCATGCCGTGGTGCGGCATGCTGCGCCACGGGTGGTCGGCCGGGGCCGGCTGCGGAAACCACACATCGCCCGCGTAGCCCGCCAGCTGGCCGCTTTCCAGCGCTTGGGCGATGGCATCGCGGTCGCACAGCTTGCCGCGCGCGGTGTTGATCAGGTAGGCACCACGCTTGAAGTACTTGAGCGTGTCGGCGTTGATCATGTGCTCGGTTTCAGGGTGCAGCGGGCAATTCAGGGTCACCACGTCGCACACCTTGGCCAGGCTTTCGAGGCTGGTGTGGTGAGTGAGGTTGAGCTCTTTTTCCACAGCCTCGGGCAAGCGGTGGCGGTCCAGGTAATGCAGCTTCACGTCGAACGGTTTGAGCAGGCGCAGCACGCGCAGGCCGATACGCCCAGCCGCCACGGTGCCGACGTTCATGCCTTCCAGGTCATAGGAACGGGCCACGCAATCGGCGATGTTCCACCCGCCCTGGATCACCTGGTTGTAGGACGGGATGTAGTTGCGCACCTGCGACAGGATCATCATCAGCACGTGCTCGGCCACGCTGTTGCTGTTGCAGTAGGTCACCTCGGCCACGGTGATGCCGCGGTCCATGGCTGCCTGAAGGTCGGTGTGGTCCGAGCCGATGCCGGCGGTCACGATCATCTTGAGCTTCGGGGCTTTGGCGATGCGTTCGGCCGTCATGTACGCCGGCCAGAACGGCTGCGAGATCACGATCTCGGCATCGTGCAGTTCGCGGTCCAGGGCGCTGTCGGCGCCGTCCTTGCTGGAGGTCACCACCAGGGTGTGGCCCTGGCTTTCCAGGTAGGTGCGCAGGCCCAGCTCGCCGGTCACGCTGCCGAGCAGGGTGCCTGCCTGGAAGTCGCGGCCTTTGGGCGTGGGCAACGTCTGGCCGTCGGGGTAGCGTTCGAGCCGGGGCAGGTCGTCGCGGGCGTAGTGGGTGGGGTAGCCGGTGACCGGGTCGTCGTACAGAACGCACACTGACTTTCGCCATGGGAGTCGATTCCTTGTTATGGGAGAAGATCGCCGCGTGCAGGGCAGCCAGCGCGCAGCACGGCGATCATCGACAACCAGGGGTGTGCCGTTCCAATCGTTTGATCGGATGGGCTGATAAGCGAGGGTTATCAGCGCCGGCCGGGGTTGGCCGGCGCTGTGTAGCGGGGAGGAAGGGTCAGACCACCAGCGACAGCAGCATGATCAGAATGATGCCGACCACCGACAGGATGGTCTCCATCATCGACCAGGTCTTGAAGGTGTCGGCCACGCTCATGTTGAAGTACTGCTTCACCAGCCAGAAGCCAGCGTCGTTCACGTGCGACAGGATCACCGAACCCGCGCCGGTGGCCAGCACCAGCAGCTCGCGGTTCACGTCCGGCACCAGCGTTACGACCGGGGCGACGATGCCTGCGCCGGTGATGGTCGCAACCGTCGCGGAGCCTGTGGCCACACGAATCACCGCTGCCACCAGCCACGCCAGCAGGATCGGCGAGATCTGCGCCTGCACCGCTAGGTGGCCGATCACATCACCCACGCCGCTGTCGACCAGCATCTGCTTGAAGCCGCCGCCGGCACCGACGATCACCACGATGGCTGCGGTGGGCGCCAGGCTCTTGTCGAGCAGCTTGAGCACCTGGTCACGGCTGAAGCCGCGCGCGGCGCCGAAGGTGTACAGCGCCAGCAGCAAGGCGGCGAGCAGGGCAGTGATGGGGTGGCCGATCAGGTCCATCCAGGCGCGCACGACGTGGTCGGCGGGCAAGGCCACATCGGCCGCGGTCTTGAGTAGCATAAGGAACACCGGCAACAGCACGGTGCACAGGGTCACGGCGAAGCTGGGGAGGTTCTTGCCGTCGGACTCCTTGGCGATCTGGTCTACCAGCTCCTGGTTGGGCGTGTTGGGCACATAACGCGAAATCAGGTTGCCGAACAGCGGGCCGGCGATGATCGCGGTGGGCAGGCCGACCAGCAGGCCGTAGAAGATAGTCTTGCCGATGTCGGCACCGAACACGCCGATAGCCAGCAGCGGGCCCGGGTGCGGCGGTACCAGCCCATGCACCACCGACAGGCCTGCCAGCAGCGGGATGCCGATTTTCACCAGCGACAGCCCGGTACGCCGCGCAACCACGAATACCAGCGGGATCAGCAGGATGAAGCCGATCTCGAAGAACAGCGGGATGCCCACCAGAAAGGCGGAGAACATCATCGCCCAGTGCACGTTCTTCACGCCGAACCAGCGCACCAGGGTCTGGGCGATCTGGTCGGCACCGCCGGAGTCGGCCATCAGCTTGCCGAGCATGGTGCCCAGCGCCAGCACGATGCCGACAAAGCCCAACACGCCGCCGAAACCGTTCTGGTAGGCCTGCATCACCTTGGCCACCGGCATGCCGGAGGTCAGGCCGAGAAAGCCGGCCGCCAGGGTCAGGGCGACGAAGGGGTGAATGCGTGCGTGGGTGATGAGCAGGATCAGGCCGACGATGGTGACGCCGGCATCGAGCAGCAGAAAGGTATTGCGAGACAGCCCGAACATGGCCTTGGCCTCTTGTTGTGATTGTTGTGTGGCGGTTAGGCCGGTTGTTTGAGATTCACTGCGCCGCACTCGCGCAGCCAGCGGTCGACCTGCGCCGCCAGCTCCGAGACCGGTGCAGTGGCGTCCAGCGGCAGGGTGTTGGGTTCGCCGGTCGGGACTTCCAGAGCAGCGAACTGGCTGTCCACAAGGCTTGCAGGCATGTAGTGGCCGGGCCGATGCGCCACACGGTAGGCCGATTCCTCGCGGGTCAGTTCGAGGAACACGAAGCCCAGCTCGGGCACTGCGGCGCGCAAGGTTTCGCGGTAGCGACGCTTGAGCGCCGAGCAGGTCAGCACGGGGCGCTCTCCCTGGGCGATCATCGAGGCCATTTCTTCGCCCAGGCGCTTGAGCCAACCCGCGCGGTCGTCGTCGGTCAGGGGAGTGCCGGCACGCATTTTTCGATGTTTTCAGGAGGGTGAAAGCTGTCGCCTTCGATCAGGCGGCCGCCGCTGCGTTCGACGATGGCGGCGCCAATGGTGCTTTTGCCGCAGCCGGTCACGCCCATGACCACCAGCGCGTTGAGGGGAGAGTGCATCGGTACCTCCAGGCGGGGTAGCGCTGTCTCGGTGGCTTGGGAACACACCGCGCCTTGGTCGCTACCACTTCGGTTGTTATTCCAGTCGTCCAGGCCGCTCATGCATTCCGACCCCAGGTATAGGGAAAAATTCTGACGGAAGCTGGCGTGAGACAGCGCTACCTTAACCAAATTAAACCGATTGGCAAGTACAATCGCCCCCACTTGAGCCACGATCAGCCTCCTTATGCCCGTCACTGGAAACCGCACCACCGGCCGCCCCACTCTCAATGAGGTGGCAGCGCTCGCCGATGTTTCACCGATTACCGCCAGCCGTGCCTTGCGCGGGGTGGCAAGCGTGGCGCCGCCGTTGGCCGAGCGGGTACGCCAGGCGGCGCTGGAGCTGGGTTACGTCGCCAACCCTGCGGCACGCGCCCTGGCCTCGCGGCACAGTGCCTCGGTGGTGGTATTGATCCCGTCGCTCTCCAACCACCTGTTCATCGACACGCTCGAAGCGATCCACCGGGTGCTGCACCCGCGCGGGCTGGAGGTGCTGATCGGCAATTTTCACTACGACATTGGCGAAGAAGAAAACCTGATTCGCAATTACCTGGCCTACCGGCCAGCGGGCATGTTGCTGACGGGCCTGGAGCGCAGCGAAGGCTCGCTGCGCATGCTTGCGGCCAGCCAGGTGCCGTGCGTCCACATGATGGACCTTGCCGATGACCCGGCTCTGGCCTGTGTGGGGTTTTCCCAGCAGCAGGCCGGGCGAGCCGCGGCGCAACATCTGCTGAGCCAGGGCCGACGGCGCCTGGGGTATATCGCCGCGCAACTGGACAGCCGCGTGCTGCACCGCGCCGAGGGCTTTCGCCTGGCGCTGCAAGAGCAGGGGCTGTATGACCCGGGCCTGGAAGTGCTGTGCCCGCAGCGTTCATCCATCGGCCTTGGCAGCGAGCTGTTCGAAGGCCTGATTGCGCGCCACCCGGAGGTGGACGGCCTGTTCTTCTGTAACGATGACCTGGCCCACGGCGCTATCTACCAGGCGCAGCGCCAGGGCATCGCAGTGCCAGGGCAGGTGTCGATGGTGGGCTTCAACGACCTGCCGCCTTCGGCCCACACCGTGCCGCGGCTTACATCCATCCGCACCCCGCGTGCGGAAATCGGCCAGCATGCGGCGCAAAAACTGCTGGACCGGCTCGACGGCAAGGTCGATCTGCAGCCGCATCTGGACCTGGGCTTCGAACTGGTGGTGCGCGAAAGCTGACTGCAGTTGAACCCTGAGGCCCGGGTGCAGCCAGATGCAATGCGCATCCAGTTCAAGGCCATGGCAACCATGCAACGCATCATCGTCGACCCACCGCTGTCTCCCTCGACACCCGAAGAATCGCCGAGCGTGTTCGACACGCCGCGCGCGCGCCTGGAGTTCTACCGGCGCGAGATCCATTTCGAGTCCAGCCTGCTCTCCAACCGCACCAACGCCTACCTGACGGCGCAGTCGTTTCTGGTGATCGCGTTCTGTTCCAGCATGGCGAACGTCAATACTTCTTGGGGGCCGCTGTTCACCATGGTCGCGCCCTCGTTATTGGCGTTGCTGGGGATGGTCAGCTCGCTGCATGCCTGGCCGGGCATTCGCGCCTCTTACGAAATCATCGACCATTGGCAGTTCAAGCAACGGCACCTGCTGGCCAGTGAACCGGCGATGGGCCGCGCCTATGACGATTCGCCGTTGTTCAGCGACTGGGAGAACAGCCAGAAGGGCTACCGCGCCTCCTTGCAGTTCAGCCTGCGCAGCCCGGTGATCTTCATTGTGTTCTGGGTGCTGCTGGGGCTGTTCGGCCTGTGGGCTCAGTTGCATTGAGGCGGCGATGTGCGGCGGTGGGCAAGGTTTTTGCGCCCGGCTATGATCCAGCTCCATGAACAGCCCCGAGTTGCCCTTGCGTAACCCATGCCCCCCGGGCGCCTGCGTGTGCGAGCGCGAACAGCTCCAGCAGCCTGGGGCGGATACGCGCGTCCTGTTGCTTACGCGTGATGAAGAGAAGCGGCTCGTTGCTCGGCTGGAGGGTTTGCAGAGCCTGGAGGATCTGCAGCGGCTTCAGCAAAGGCTGTATGAGCAATTGGGTGTGCGCTTGGTAGTGGAACCGGGCCCCGGCGAGGTCCGCAGTGCATTGGGCGTGCGTATCGAGCTGCAACCTCAGCCGGGACTATGCCGCAAGACTTGCAAGGCGGTGCCGGCGGCGGTAAGGCGGGCGATGGTGCAGCAGCCGCCGATTCTCTGGGCGTTGCTCGACAGCCGCGATTTGCTGGCTTGAGCGGGGCAGGTCGCGCGGCAAGCCGCCCTCCCACCACTAGCGCAAAGCCTGTGCAATTAAAGAAGTGGGAGGCCGGCTTGCCGGGCGCCGTGCAGCGGGCGCCGTGCGACGGGTGCCGCTTCTTCATCCAGCCCACCTCACTTCTTCAGAAGCCCCGCCAGCCCGGCAAACGGGTTGTGCGTAGCAGTGGCCACCTTCGGCGTGCTCAGCGAGCCCTCACCAAAATACTGCTGGTCGGTGTACCGAGCATGTTCGTTGTCGTGGCAGTACAGGCACAGCAACTCCCAGTTCGAACCGTCCTGGGGGTTGTTGTCGTGGTTGTGGTCGCGGTGGTGCACGGTCAGTTCGCTCAGGCGTTTGCCGGCGAATTCCCGGGCGCAACGGCCACACACGTGCGGGTACATCTTCAGGGCTTTGTCGCGGTAGCCGCGTTCACGCTCGCGTTGGTTTTCGGCGAGGATGCGGTCGAGTTTGGAGGTATCGGTGGCCATGGTGCACCTGCGGCGATTCAAAGGCTGCAGTGTATAGCCGGTGCCCACCCGGCGCCATGGCCTGGCGCCAGGTGGCGGCTACGCTCAACCGCGTTGCGCGGCTTTCCACTCACGCAGCCAGGCGAGGCCTTCGCAGGTGTCACCCTTTGGGCGATACTCGCAGCCCACCCAGCCGGTGTAACCCAACCGGTCGATCAGTTCGAACAGGTTGGGATAGTTCAGCTCGCCCAGGTTGGGTTCGTGGCGCTCCGGTACGCTGGCGATCTGAATGTGGCCGATGCCGGCAAAATCCCGGCACAGCTTACTGCTCACATCGCCTTCGACGATCTGGCAGTGGTAGAAGTCGAATTGCACTTTCAGGTTGCTGGCCCCGACCGCCTTGACGATGGCCTGAGCCTGGTCCTGGCGGTTGAGGAGAAACCCCGGCATGTCGCGGGTATTGATCGGCTCGATCAGCACCGTTACGCCCACCTTGGCCGCTTCGGCAGCAGCGAAGGCGAGGTTGGCTTCATACACCGCCTGGTGCTGCGCGCGCAGGCTTTCGCTCGGCAGCAGGCCAGCCATCACGTGGATGCGTTCGCTGCCCAGCACCGCGGCATAGGCCAGTGCCTGCTGAATGCCTTCCCGAAACTCTGCTTCGCGGCCGGGCAGCGAGGCAATGCCGCGTTCGCCGGCGGCCCAGTCACCGGGCGGGGCGTTGAACAGCGCCTGCACCAGATTGTTTTCGGCCAGGCGCTGCTTTAGCACCTCGGCCGGGTAGTCATAGGGGAACAGGTACTCCACCGCGTCGAAACCGTCGGCCGCCGCAGCGGCGAAACGGTCGAGAAAATCATGCTGCGGGTAGAGCATGCTGAGGTTGGCGGCAAAACGTGGCATCGCTGGAGTCTCCTGAATGCGTTTTATACCAATGGCCACAGGGCCAGGGTGATCAGAAAGCCCAGGGTCCCCAGAATAGTCACCAGCACCGTCCAGGTGCGCAGCCCGTCGCCGACGTTCAGGCCTGCCAATTTGGTGAACATCCAGTAACCGGCATCATTGATGTGCGACATCGCCAGCCCGCCACCGCCCATGGCCAGGCACAGCAGGGCCATCTGGTTGGGGTTCAGGCCCAGGGTAGCGATCAACGGGCCGAGAATGCCGGCGGTGGTCACCAGCGCCACGGTGGTCGAGCCCTGCACGGCACGCAGCAGCAGGGTGAGGATGAAGCCCAGCGCGAGCACCGGCAGGCCGGTATTGCGCAGCGCTTCGGAGACCACCGCACCAATGCCGGTATCGACCAGCACTTTACCGAACACGCCACCGGCGCCAGCGATCAGGATCACCATCGCCACACCCGGCAGCGCCGAGCCGATCACATCGCTCACCTGCTGGCGGCTCCAGCCACGGCGCGCGCCCAGCAGCCAGGCGCAGAGCAGGGTGTCGATCAGCAGTGCAACCAGCGGCGCGCCCAGTACCGTCAGCACCCCGCGCAGCGCCGAGTCGGCCGGCAGCAGGGTGGTGGCGAGCGTGCCCAGCAGGATCAGCACGATCGGCAGCAGGATCAGCGCAACGATGGTGCCGGCGCCTGGAGCCGGGGCGGCCGGCAAGCGGGCGGCCAGGCTGCTCGCGCTTTCATCCAGCGCACTGCCCTGAGCGGTGTGCTCGGCGTGCTGCTTGGAGTAGTCGTCGCGGGCCCAGGCCTGGATGTCTTCGTTGCTGATGTGCGGGCCGAATACCTCGGTGCGGATGTCGTCGGTCATGGGGTAGACGCGGCGAGTCATGCGCCCGGCGATGAAGTAGCCGATCAGGCACAGCACCGCCACGATCGGCAGGCCGAACAGCAGCACGCGGCCAATATCTGCGCCCAACTGGCCGGCAGCGGCCACGGCGCCGGGGTGCGGTGGCAGGAAGGCATGCACGGCCAGCAACGCCGCACACATTGGCAGGGCGAACACCAGCAGCGGCTTGCGCGTCGCGCGGGCCACGCCATAGGCCAGCGGCATCAAGATGATCACGCCCACCTCGAAGAACACCGGGATGCCGACCATGAAGCCGGCGACCGTGAGCGCCAGAGGCGTGCGCCGGTTGCCGAAGCGTTTGATCAGTGATTTGGCCAGCGCCTCAGCGCCGCCGGAGAGCTCGATGATGCGGCCGATCATTGCGCCCAGGGCGATGATGATCGCGATGTGGCCCAGCGTTTTGCCCATGCCACCTTCGATGGTGGCCACCAGGTCGGCCGGTTTTACCCCGGCCACCAGCGCAACGACGATGCTGACCAGCATCAGCGCCACGAACGGCTGGAATTTGTAGCGCAGTACCAGCAGCAACAGCACGGCGATGCCGGCCGCCGCGATGCTCATCAACAACATGGGGGTCATGGAAGTGCTCCGTCTTTTTATTGTGCCCGGGGCGCACGCCCCGGGGTGTTGGGTGCTGTTACCAGCGCGCGCCGAAGGCCTGGGCGAGTTCCTCCAGCGCCTGGGCCGGCAGCGGCTCGGGCTTGGGGTTGCTCATCAGCCACAGGCGGGCGGTTTCTTCGAGCTCTTCCAGGGCATAGGCGGCCTTGGCCACCGAACTTTCCCAGATCACTGGGCCCAGGCGTTCGAGCATCACACCGCGTACCTGGTTGGCCAGTTGCGCCACTTGCTCGGCCACCTTCGGCGAGCCGGGTCGTTCGTAGGCGATCAGCGGAATGTGGCCGACCTTCATCACCTGATAAGGCGTGATGGGCGGGAGGATGTCTTCCGGCGCCCAGACGCCGGCCAGGGTGAGGGCTACCAGGTGGGTGGAGTGGGTGTGCACCACGCCGCCGACGCTGGGGTTGCGGTCATACACCTGGCGGTGCAGAGCGAGGGTTTTGGAGGGCTTGTCGCCCGAGACCCATTCCCCGGCCAGGTTCACCTTGGCGATCGCGGCAGGGTCCAGGCGGCCCAGGCAGGCGTCGGTGGGGGTGATCAGCCAGCCATCGTCGAGCCGCGCGCTGATGTTGCCGGCGCTGCCCACGGTGTAGCCACGGCCGAACAGCAGCCGGCCAATGTCGCAGATCTCTTCGCGTTGCTTGGCTTCAGCGCTCATTGGGCACCTCCTGCCAGCTGCGCCAGGGCTTTGGCGAAGAAGTCGCGGCCACCGAAGTTGCCGGATTTCAATGCCAGGGCCAGCGGCGTGGCGCCGGTGCTCGCGGTGGCCGGGACGCCAGGGTCAATCTGTGCACCGATTTTGAGCAGGTTGACGTTCAGCGCCTGCACCACCGCGCCGGAGGTTTCCCCGCCGGCGACCACGAAGCGGCGTGTGCCGGCATCGAACAGGCTCTTGGCGATCTCGCCCAGTGCGTTTTCCACCAGCTCGCCGGCGCGCTCCACGCCCAATTGTGCTTGCACGGCCTTGACTTCATCAGGGCTGCTGGTGGCGTAGATCAATACGGTCTGCCCGGCGTCACGAGCAAAGCTCAGCGCCTCCTGCACCACCGGCTCGCCGGCAGCGAGCGCCAGCGGGTCGATGCGCAGGGCAGGGCGGCCGTCTTCGAGCCAGGCTGCGACCTGGCCGTTGGTGGCAACCGACGCACTGCCAGCGAGCACCACTTCGCCGCCGCTCACCAGTGGCAGCTCGGCGGCGTCGATGTCGCGCAGCTTGCCGGCCTTGCGGAAGTTGCCGGGCAGGCCCAGGGCAAGGCCCGAGCCACCGGTCAGCAATGGCAAGTCGGAGCAGGCCTGGCCGAGGGTATACAGATCGGCATCGCTGACCGCATCGGCGATGGCCATGGTCACACCGCCCGCGCGCAGTTGCGCGATACGCTCGCGCACTGCCGCCTCGCCCTGGGCCACGCTGTCGTAGCGCAGCAGGCCGACGTTGTTGGGCGTTTGTGCTTGCAGCACGCGCACCAGGTTGGCGTCGATCATCGGCGTGAGTGGGTGGTTCTGCATGCCGCATTCGTTGAGCAGTTGGTCCTGCACGAACAGGTGGCCGCGGAAAATCGTGCGGCCGTTTTCCGGGAAGGCCGGGCAGGCGAGGGTGAAGTCACTGCCCAGTGCCTCGAGCAGGGCGTCGGTGACCTGGCCGATATTGCCGCGCGCGGTGGAATCGAAAGTGGAGCAGTACTTGAAGAAGATCTGCTCGCAGCCGCGTTCACGCAGCCAGGCAAGTGCCGCCAGCGATTGCTCGACCGCCTCGGCGGCCGGCAGCGTGCGCGACTTGAGCGCGATCACGATGGCGTCTGCGTCCGCGTCGAGGTCGGCCAGCGCCGTGTCCGAAGGCACGCCGATGCTCTGCACGGTGCGCATGCCGCCGCGCACCAGCATGTTGGCAAGGTCGGTGGCGCCGGTGAAGTCGTCGGCGATGCAGCCCAGCAAGGGCTTGGCAGGAAGGCTCATGGGCTTACTCGCTGTCAGGCTTGGCGGTGGGCAGGGTGATGCCGGGGAAGATCTTGATCACGGCCGAGTCGTCTTCGCGGCCAAAGCCTGCGGTGGAGGCCTGCATGAACATCTGGTGGGCCGTGGCCGAAAGCGGCAGCGGGAATTTGCTGGCGCGGGCGGTATCGAGCACCAGGCCCAGGTCCTTGACGAAGATGTCCACCGCCGAGAGCGGCGTGTAATCAGCGTTGAGGATGTGCGGCACGCGGTTCTCGAACATCCACGAGTTGCCGGCGCTGTGGGTGATGACTTCGTACAGGGCGTCGGCGTCGACCCCTTCACGCAGGCCCAGGGCCATGGCTTCGGCGCTGGCGGCGATGTGCACGCCGGCCAGCAGCTGGTTGATGATCTTGACCTTCGAACCCAGGCCATGAGCGTCGCCCAGGCGATAGACCTGCCCGGCCATGCCTGCCAGCACCGCTTCGCCCTTGGCGTAGGCTTGTGCCGGGCCGCTGGTCATCATGGTCATCTGCCCGGCCGCGGCCTTGGCTGCGCCACCGGAAATCGGCGCGTCGAGGTAGTCGATGCCTTGCTCGCCCAGGCGTTTGCCCAGCTCGATGGCGAAAGTCGGGGCTACGGTGGCGCAACCGATGACCAGGCTGCCGGGCTTGAGCGCGGCGACCACGCCGTTGTCACCGTAGAGCACGGTTTCGGTCTGTTCGGCGTTCACCACCACGGTGATGACCACGTCGCAGGCAGCCGCCAGTTGCGCAGGGCTTGCGCAACCCACACCACCTTCGTCGGAGAACGCCTGCACCACGCTTTCGCGTACGTCGCAGGCATGGACGTTGAAGCCACTGCGCAGCAGCGAACGGGCGATCCCCAGGCCCATGGCACCCAGGCCAATGACGCCGACGTTTTTGTTGCTCATCCGTATCTCCTCGGTAGAGCGCGGCAGCGGGCGGCGCTCATGCGATGTTGTGATTTGTTAACGGATAGTGAACCGATGAGCGGATAATGTGAAGTGTTTTTTGTGAATGGCCATGCAGGCTGTGAGGGCTGGCACAATCGCTGGACGGAGGCACTGAAGCGCCGAGGCAGAGCGCGTTCATCGCACGGCCTGGATTAACAAAAGTTAACATAGCGATGTGAAAGCCTTACTCCGCCAGCATCAACTCCACCCCCAGCGTGCGGATGCCTTCCGCCGCGCCCGGCGCCAGGGCGGCGTCGGTGATGATGGTGTCGAACTGATCGAGCCCGGCGATGCGGTAGGTACCGAAGGTGCCGTACTTGCTGCTGGTGGCCAGCAGCACGCAGCGTGAGGCGGCCTGCATGGCGGCCTGCTTCACTTCCACCTTCGGCGCCGAGGGGGTGGTGGTGCCGCGCTTGAGGTCCCAGCTGCTGGTGCTCATGAAGGCCACGTCGGTGGCGAGCCGGCGCAGGGTCTGCGCGGCCAGTGGGCCGACGCAGGAGCGGTTGGGATGGTCGAGCAGCCCGCCGGTATGGATCACCTGCACATCAATGGCATCGGCCAGGGCCGCGACCACACCGAAGTCGTTGGTGACTACCGTCATGCCATGCAGCGCGCTGATGTACGGCACGATCTCCAGGGTGCTGGTGCCGGCGTCCAGGTACACGGTCATGTCCGGGTGCAGGAGGTTGGCAGCGCAACGTGCCATGGCCTGCTTTTGCGGTAGCTCGACCACCGCCTTGCTCTGATGGCTCGGCTCGCTGTGCAACTGGCTGGCGATGCGCACACCGCCAGTGACCGAGTACGCCTGGCCGGTTTCCTCCAGCAAGGCAATGTCGCGGCGGATGGTCATGTGCGAGCAGTCGAACATCTCCATCAATTGGTGCACGCTCAGCACCTGTTGTTTGCGCAAGGCCCGCAGCATCTGCTCGCGACGTTGTTCGGGGATCATCGGGGAGGTGTCGTCGCGGGGCATGAGAAAGGTCCTGGTAGGCAAGCTGAGTCGCGGGCAGTTTGGGATATTTCAGTTGTTTTGCAAGCGCCCGTTCGCCAGAGCAGGGGGCATCGCATGGGGATCCATTGTTTTTTCGAAAGTTCGCTCGCGCCACGCCGATGCGCTGGCTACAGGCATTCGCCTGGCGCACGTTGAACACTCATAACAACAAAAACGGCGCAACGACTCTCCTGCTTGCTGCCCGCTCTCGCTCATTGCTACGGGATTGCCCTATGAATATCCGCAAGAAGCTTACCTGTGCTTTTGCTGCCATCGCCTGCGTGCCCGTCGTGGTCGTTGCCGCGCTGGTGGTGTTCAACCTGCGCGGCCAGGCGGCCGAGGATTTCGTCGACAGCAGCGGCAGGGAGATCCGCCAGATCGACAACGCGATGCAGCAGTTCTTTGCCGGCATCAGCCAGAACGTGGAATACCTGGCGCGCGATCCCTTCGTCACCACCACCGGTGACCTGAAAAGCTATGTGGGCGCCGACGCTGCCAACGTGCCGCTGCCGCCGAACAACGTAGCGCTGCTGGCGGTGTTCGAGCGCTTCGCCAAAAGCCACCCCAGCACTGCCTATCTGTCGGTGGGCGTGGAAGACGGCACCTATGCCAGTTGGCCGGACGACGCCAAACTCTCGAACTACGACCCGCGCAAGCGTCCCTGGTACACGGCGGCCGTCGCCGCACCCGGGCAGACCTCGCGCACTGCACCCTATTACTGGGCTCCGGACGACGCTGTGCTGATCGGCACCGTGCGCAGCTTCAACGATGCCCAGGGCAAGCTGCGCGGCGTGGTGGGGCTGGACGTGTCGATCAAGGGGCTGACCGAGCAGGTCAAGGCGATTCACCTGGGCAAGAGCGGTTACCTGATGCTCACCGAAGCCAACGGCAACGTGATCGTCGACCCCAGCGACGCTAAGCACAATTTCAAGCAGCTCAAGGACCTGGGCCCTGATTACGCGCCCCTCGCCGCAGTGGACGAAGGCGCCACCGAAGTGACCCTCAACGGCGTGACCTACATGGCCAACGTGGTCACCTCCAAGGCGCTGGGCTGGCACTTCATCGGCCTGATCCAGCGTGACGAAGTGATGGCCAAGGCCAACCACCTGACCTGGCTGATCAGCGGGATCGCTATTGCCTTGGCGGTGTTGTTCGCCCTGGTGGGCATGAGCTTCTCCGGCATGATCGTGCGGCCGATTCGCGGCGTTGCCGATGGCCTGCAATCGATCGCTCAGGGCGAAGGCGACCTGACCCGCAGCCTCACGGTGCAGGGCAAGGACGAAACCGCCACGCTGGCGGGCTGGTTCAACCAGTTCCTCGGCGCCATCCTGCAACTGGTGCGCAGCATCGGCCAGGCCTCCGGCGACCTGCAGAAAGCTGCCGGCGGCAGCCGTGACGTGGCCACTGCCATGAACGACGCCGCCGGGCGCCAGCGCGAAGCAGTGGAGCTGGTGAGCACCGCGTTCAACGAAATGGTCGCCACCTCCAACGAAGTGGCCCGCGCCTGCAGCCACGCCGCCGCCAGCGCCGACGCCGGCCAGCGCGACGTGCAAAGCGGCCAGCAACACATCGATGATGCCACCGGCAGCGTGGTGCAACTGGCCGGCAACCTGCAAAGCGCTACTCAGGCCATGCAGGTGCTCGAGCAGGACAGCCAGAACATCAACAGCATCCTCGACACCATTCGCTCGATCGCCGAACAGACCAACCTGCTGGCGCTCAATGCCGCCATCGAAGCCGCCCGCGCAGGTGACCAGGGCCGAGGTTTCGCCGTGGTGGCCGACGAGGTGAGGGCCTTGGCGCGGCGCACCGCCGACAGCACTGGTGAAATCGACACGCTGCTGGGCAACCTGGCGCGCCGCACTCAGGAAGTGACCGTGCAGATGCAGCAGAGCCTGGGCATTTCACGCCAGAGCGAATCGCGCATCCAGCAGGCGCGTGGCAGCTTCGAAAAGATCCGCGACGCAGTCGACAGCATTCGCGATCAGAACAGCCAGATCGCGACCGCCGCCGAAGAGCAGCACCAAGTGGCTGAAGACATCAACCGCCACATTGCGCAGATCCATACCGACGCGCAGGAAGTCGAAGGGTTGGCGCAGACGGCCAGCAGCGGGGCGCGGCAACTGAACGAGATTTCGGCGGAGCTCAATGGGTTGGTGGGGCGGTTCAAGTACTGAAAGTCACTCCAGGGATGCCGGCGCGAAAGCGCCGGGTGTGCCTCAGGCGGCCTGAAACCTGCGAATCAACCGCACCAGCCACAGGCACAAGCCAAACGCCACAGCCGCCATCGCGGTCATCAGATGGATCATCGCCTCACTGCCCAGGTGAGCGATCAGATAGCCGCACGCCAGCGGCGCCAAGGCCTGAGCGATCAACGCTGGCTGCGCCATACGGCCGGACACCACGGCGTAATCCGCAGGTTTGACCACCACCAGCGGCAGCGTGCTCTTGACGATGGCGCGCAGGCCATTGCCCACGCCGTACAGCACCAGCCCCAGCGCCACCAGATCTGGCGTGAAGTCCACCAGCAGCAGGCCGAGCAGCGTCATGCCACTGGAGAGCAGGGCAGTGAACAGCGGTGCCTGGCGCTTGAGCAGCAGGTCGGTGACCCGGCACAGCACCTGCGCGGGGCCGATCAAGGCGCCCAGCGCGATGGCCGAGGCCAGGCTGTGCCCGCGGGCTTGCAGCACGCTGAGCAGCACCAGGGTCAGGCAGGTCATCAAGGCAGCGGCGAGGGCGAACAGCAGGGTCATCACCCAGTGCAGCGTGGGCGGCAATGCGCGCGGGTTGCCGGTGGTGGCTTTTGTGCCTTTGGCGGCGGAGACGGGCGCGTCGAGGGCGTAGCGGTAGAGCGGATAGAGCGCGAGCAGCGCAACCCCGCCATAGACCGCGCAGGTCCAGCGCCAGCCCAGGGCATGCACCATCACCGCCAGCAGCGGCCAGATCAGCGTGGTGCAAAAGCCTGAAATCAGCGTGACGCCGACAATGATCGGCCGCGCATTCAGCCCGTGGCTGGCGCCCAGCGAGGTGAACAGCGCGTCGTAGAGCCCGCCGGCCATCGCCGCGCCGAGCAGCACCCAGGCCAGCAGGAACCACGGCAGCGACGGTGCCAGGGCCATCAGCCACAGCCCGGCGCAGAGGAAGAACCCGTGCCCCGCCAGCACCACCCGCCCACCATGGCGGGCGATCAGGCGGCCGCACAGCGGCGCAAGCAGCCCGGCGACCAGCAGCCCCAGTGAAGCGCCGCCCAGCACGCCCTGGCGTGGCCAGCCGGTGCTCGCCACGATGGGGTCGGCGAGCACGCCGAGCAGGTAGAACGAGCCGCCCCAGGAAAGGATCTGCAGCACCCCGAGCAGGGCGATCTTCAGCGCGCCCGGCGTGGCGCCGCCAGGGCTGGCGGCGCCTGTTCGCTCATCTGAAGATCACTGTGCGGTCGTGGTTGAGGAACACCCGGTGCTGCAGGTGGTAGTTCACGGCGCGGGAGAGGGCAATGGTTTCGGTGTCACGGCCGATGGCAACCAGTTGCTCAGGCAGGTAGGCGTGGTCAACGCGCTGCACCTCCTGCTCGATGATCGGGCCTTCATCCAGGTCGCTGGTGACGTAGTGCGCGGTGGCGCCGATCAGTTTCACGCCCCGCTCGAACGCCTGGTGGTAAGGCTTGGCGCCCTTGAAGCCGGGCAGGAACGAGTGGTGGATATTGATCGCGCGGCCCGAAAGCTTGCGGCACAGGTCGTCGGAGAGGATCTGCATGTAGCGCGCCAGCACGACCAGCTCTGTGCCGGTGTCTTCGATGATGGACATCAGTGCGGCTTCCTGAGCGGCCTTGTTGTCCTTGTTCACCGGCAGGTGCACGAAGCGGATGCCTTCGCGCTCGGCCATGTGCCGCAGGTCGAGGTGGTTGGACACCACCGCGGTGATCTGCATGCTCATCTCGCCTTTGCTGTGCCGGTAGAGCAGGTCGCGCAGGCAGTGGTCGAACTTGCTGACCATCAGCAGCACGCGCAAGGGTTGGCGGCTGTCGAACAGCTCCCAGCTCATCTCGAAGCGCTCGGCCACAGCTTCGAAGCCGGCCTTGATCTGCTCGATGTCGTTGGCTGCGCCGTCGTTGAAGCGGAACACGGCGCGCATGAAGAAGGTGTTATTGCTCTGGTCGTCGAATTGCGCCATTTCGCCGATGTAGCAGCCCGAGTCCGCCAGGTAGGAGGTCACCGCCGAGACGATACCGGAGGTTGCGGGGCAACTGACTTTGAGCACGAAGTTGCAGGTTGAAGCGGGCATGAAGGGTCCTTGAACGAAGCGGTAATGGCCTGGGCAGGCTGCGCCGAACGGCGGCCCCGGCCGGGCAGGCGGCAGATATTACCAGAGAGCGGCGCTCAAGCATCAATGTGCCAGCGCGAAGGGTTCGCGCCGGCACACCGTCAGCAGGTCAGAGGCGGCGGCACGCCAGCGAACCGCAGGGCGGCCCGCTCACTTGCTCGCCGGTTTCCAGGCTGAACACCGAGAAGTGCAGGGGGCAGGTGATGGTGCGCCGCTGCGCGTTGACCATACCGTGCGCCAGCCGCCCCTGCCGGTGTGGGCACAGGCTCGGCACCTCGTAGCTGGCCTGGCCGATGCGGACCACGAAGGTGGGTGCTACCGGGTTGTCATCCGGCATGGGCCACCTCCTGGCCTGGCGAGCCCGCCCGCGCATCCTGCACAGCCTGCTCGAACGCCTCATCGATTACCGCCCGCCCCAGGCAAACGCCTTGCCAGGCCTTGCGGCAGTCCAGCGCGCCGCTGTTGTCCATCGCCTTGAGCAACCGCTGGCCTTCCAGGGCATGGAACACATCGATGTGCACGTGTTCGCTGTAGTAGGCGTGGGCCTGGATGCCCAGCCTCTGGCAGAGAGCGGTGTAACAGCCGAAAGCCGTCGGCACGACGGTCTCGAAGTAGGTGATCATGCCGGCGAACCAGGACGGGTCGTCGGCACGCATCGCCAGCCAGCAGAACAGGTTGGCGAAAGCGCACCCGGCCTCATTGGTCGCCTCGATGTGGCTGGGCAGGTCGGTAGGCATGCCCAACTCGCTCAACAGTGCCTTGTAGAGCGTGGTGTGGGAGCGCTTGAGGTTGCCGCAGCCGAACTCGTCGAGCAGCATGCGCACCATCGGCATCTGCGCCTCCAGGCTCAGCCGCGGCATCAGGTGATAGAACACCTGGGCCTCGGTCAGCCCGTCCAGCGCAAAGGCCTGCACCAGAACCTTGAACTCGTCGCGCGTCATCGCCTCGGCGACATAGCGCGCGCTGGGTGGTTCGTGGGCGGTGTCCTGGGCGATCAATGCATCGAACATTCGCCGCCACTGCGAAAGCGTGGCCGGTTGTTCGGGCGTTTGTGTTCTCGCCGTCAAGGTTTCGATCCACTGCCGTTCGAACGCCAGCAACGCAGGCTCGATCGGCTGCAAGTGGTCGATCAGGGCGCGGTTGGCGCGAAACAGCAGCTTGTGCGATAGCGTCATGGGGTGAGCTCCGGCAGGGTGGCTGCGCAGGCGAGGGTGCCGCGAGCCGCCAGTTCGTGCTTGAGGTGGGCGTACCAGTCCGGCTCGGCCAATTGGTGATGGGCATCGAGCTGCGCGACCAGCGCGGCGACGTACGTTTGCCCGTGCTCGCAAGCCAGCCGGCAGAGCGCGGGCTCCACGTTCGCCAGCGAGACCACATTGCCGTCGCTGTGCAGTGGCCCTGCCAACTGGTGCTCCCAGCCGATGTAATAGGCGATACCGGCCTGGCGCAGTTGGTCCACCTCGGCCTGCGTGCGCGGCTGGCTGGGCGAATCCTTGAGGCCGATGACCCGTGGCAACCGAGCGATGCGCAGCAGGGTTTCGAGGTTTTCATTCCCCGAAAGCGCTGCCTCGTTGTAGACCATCAATGCCAGGGCGGTGCTTTCATGCACCTGCCGGTAGTGCTCGAACAGCCGCTCTTGCGGGGCGCCTGCGCCGAATGGCGAAGTCACCATGATTGCCGTAGCTCCAAGCGCTTGTGCCAGGCGCGCGCGCTCGATGACGGCCTCTGTGGTCGCCAGCTCGATACCGGCCACCACCTGATGCTCAGGCCCAGCATGGCGCAACGTGTGGCGGAGCATGTCGGCCCACTGCCGCGCACTCAGGCGCCAGCCTTCGCCTGAGGTCAGGCAGGGGATGAACCCATCCACCAGCGCGCCGCAGGCGTGGATCAACCGCTGCACGGAGCGCTCGCATACCTCGCCCTGGGCATCCAGCGGCGTCACCAGGGGCACTAACACCTTGGGCCTAGACATGCTCGAGGTCCTCCGCCTGAATGCTCAGCGCCAACGACGCCTCATATAACCGCTGCAAGCCTTCCGGGAAGTGGCCGGGCGCCAGGCCGGTATTCGGCTGCGCAAGCCAGGGCTGCAGCGCAGGGCACGCCAGAAAGTCGAGGTCATGGGTGAAGAAGGGGGCCTGGCACTCGAGCACGTGGGCGGCCAGCAAACGCTTTTCCGTTGGCAAAGCAGCCAGTGCCTCATCGCTGGCAGCGCGCAGCACGACGGCGTCCGAGTAGCCGGCCCGCTGGATGCGCATCTGCGAATGCAGCACGTCCATGAACGGGTAGTACAGGTCCTGCAACTCGCGAGGCTTTTTCCAGATGATGGCGTCGCAGATGCCGATCTGGCTGAAGCTCATCCACGCCTGGCGCAGGTAATGCCCGGTGAAGAACGCAAGCGATCGGGCGCGCAGTTCCGGCTGCTGGTGGTGCATGCCCATGAACCAGCTGGCATCGATGATGGGGGTGGCGTCAGGCATCGTAGGCCTCCAGCGCGGCGCGAATCACCTGCATGGCCGCTTCGAAGGCTTCCGGCTCGCGGGCCAGGGCCAGGCGGACGTAACCGCTGCCTTGCTCCGGAGCGCTCCAGTAGAAGAACCGCCCCGGCAGCACGTACGCCTGGTGTTGCAGCAGGTAGCCTTGCAAGCGGTCACCGCACAGGCCCTCTTTGCGGATGCGGAACCAGGCCACGCTGGTTTCCACGGCGGGCTCCACATAACTCAGCAGAGTGCCGTCCAGATACTGGCGGGCGATGCGCCGGTTGGTATCGAGCACATCGCGCACCGAGGCGAAGCCATCGGCGGCGCTGTCGTTGATGTACTCGGTCACCAGTTGCAGCACGAACGGCGAAACGTTGAGCAGCACGCTGGTGACGATGCTGTAGATCTCGGCATTGAGCTCAGGGCTGCTCATCAGCGTTGCGCATTTGGTGTCCTGCAATGGCCACGTTTTGCCGGTGTCTTCCATCACCAGGTACTCGGTGCCCATGGCGTCGAGCAGGGCGTAGGCGTCCACACGGGTGCGGCCGCTGGTCTTGAGAAACGCCGCGAAGCAGAAGTCGAGGATCAGGAGCTTGCCGGTGATCCCGGCAGTAGCGTGCCACTTCAATGAAGCTCTCGTGGCCATCGGCGAACATCGAACTGCCGGTGGGGTTGTTGGGGTCGACCAGAAACACCGCGTCCACTTCGGCAGCGTGAGCCTGAAGCAGTCGGTAAACCTGGGTAGGGTCGGCAAGGATCGCTTCGGGCAGGGGCGCCATGGGCACCTGCATGTGCGCCAGCAGGTCGTGCAGGTTGTCGAAACACGGCTCGATCAGGCCCACGCGCAGGTTATGTTTGCGCAGGTAAGTGGCGGTGATGTGCATGGCCACGGAGGCTGCGTACACCAGGTAGATCTCGTCGCTGCGCTTGAGTGCGTGATGCTGGCCATGGAAGCGATAGAACGCCTGGATGAAGGCCTGCTCGCTCTGGTATTGCGTCTGGCTCTGCGCGCGTTCCCACAGCTGCGGGAGGTTGGCCACGATGCGCGCCTGGCTGGGGCTCTGGCGTTGGTGAGTGTGCGCGTCGGCGAGGTTATGGCGGGTCTTGAGCGCGTGGATCTCATGCTGGGTGATGTCATGCGCGGCCGGCGCTTGGGAGGGTTTGGCCAGTGGGGTGGAAAGGTGCATGGTGAACGGGTTCCTTTGATGGGTTGAGCGTTTCGAACGCCCGGCCATCATTGGTTTTTCAGCCTGTGCCGGTAACTGTACCTAGGTGCAGGCGACCGCCACGCAAGCAACCCGTCAGCTAGGCAGGCTGGCTCAGGCCAGGCCCAGCCGGGTGGCCTCGAAGACCGCCTGTTTGGCCGTGTGCACGTCGAGCTTGCGCACGATATTGGCCATGTGAAATTTTACCGTGCGCTCGCTGATGTCGCAGATGCAGCTGATCTCGCTGTAGGACTTGCCCATGACTACCCAGCCGAGGATCGAGTGCTCGCGTGGCGTCAGCGGCTGTTCCAGGGGCGATGCCACAGCGCCGCAGTTCATGTGGCTGTGAAAGGCGACCAGCGCCATCTGCAATGCGCCTTTGCAGCGCTGGATCTGCCGCTCGAAGCCGGGGTCACGCTCACGATTGAACAGGCTAAGCAACCCCATGCGCTGGCGCGGGTCGTGCACCACGAAGGTGTAACCTTCGATCAGCCCGCATTCGGCCAGCAGGGATTGATAGAGCGTTGCCACGGCGCCCGGCTTGAGCGGTGGCGCTTCAGCCCAGGCGAACGGCGCCACGCTTTCTATGCCATGGGCGACCAGGGGGTCGACACGGTGCAAGCCGCGGGCGCGATATTCGCGCTGCCAGAGCATCGGAAAACTGGAGGTGAAGTGAGAGAGCCGCTCGGTGCGTTTGTCGACCGTGAAATAGGTAAGAGGGCTGGTGATGTCGAAAGGCAGGTGTTCGACCAACCCGGCCAAGTGGGGATCCTGGCCCGGCAAGGGCAGCGGCGCAGTGGTGGTCATGAGCGATCTCGGCGTTATGCCATCTGGCTTGCCGGTACCGGAAAAGGCCGCGGTCTTGGGGTGGGGCGGCTGGCAGCCATTGCGGTGCGCCATCCTTTTCTGGTTGCATGTGCAACGAGTCTGCATTATCCCTATTGCATATCGCAAGGCCAGCCAGGAGTTTCACCCATGGGCCGTCATCCGTCGGAATCTGCTATCAGCACTGCTATGGCGGCACGCGCCTGCATCCAGCATATTCAGCGAAGCGGCTGGGCTTGCGAGGCGCCTTTGCCTTGCCTGGCCGGCCTGGTGGATCAGTTGCGCAAGGCGCCCTCTACCCGGGATCATCTGTGGGTGCTCGACGACCGAGCGGACTGGGCAACGCCAGGCCACGGTGTTCGCATTGCCGAGCTCGCCCGGCAATGCCTTGACGCCCCGCGGCCGTGGTTGCATCTCACGCGAGGCATGAGCCGCAGCCGGTTGGCGGCACTGGCGGCCCCCTCGAATGCTCGCGGCATCATCCTGAACGACATCGCACGCCACAGTGACGCGCTCGCCCGCCATTTGCCCGCGTGGTCATCCACCGACCTGCACTGCACGCCGTTCGACCCGGCGTGTGGAGAGGAGGCGAAGGCGATACTGGCTGGCGCCCTGGATGAGTTGTATGTGCAGGGCGCCACCGGTGTTATCTACATGGACTTGCAGGATGGCCCTGGCGAAGGGTTGGCGTGCGACCGCTCGGACGCGTACCGGGGCATGTACCGCATTTACGACGTGATCGACCTGCCACCGGCCGTGCGCTTGCTGGGCAGCGGGCCGATGCTGCGAGAGGTGCGCGCAGCGGCCGACCGGTTGCTCGCTGACTGGGGCATCATCGCCCAGGTGTGGAGCTGCCCCAGCTACACCCGGCTCGCGCGGGATGCCGCAGCCTGCGCGGCCAGCCAGGCACCGGAGCCTTGCCACTTGCACGCCTGCCTTGGCTCAGCCGCAGCGCCGGTGGTCGCGGTGACGGCCTACGCCGAATACGTTGCAGCGCAATTGAAGCCGCACCTGGCCGCCCCTTTCATCGCCCTGGGTTCAGACAGCCTGGGGCCAGGGCAGCCCTTGAACCGAGACTGGATCGTGGTCGCTGCGTTGCAGACGCTGGTGCGCAATGGAACCTTGTACCCGGAAGTGCTTCGCCAGGCCTGGAGCTGCTATCAGTTGGCCTGACCCGCCTTGCGGCTGCGCACGGCGTTGGCGCTGGCTCGTTGCAGCGCCTGTGTGAAGAGCGCTCGCTGGTCAACGTCGAACTCGACCAGGAACAGGTCTTGTACCGCCTGTTCGTAGATGGCCCACATGCGCTTGCGCAGGGCGCGGCCGCTGTCGGTGATACGGACAATCGACCCTCGCCCGTCTTCGCTGGTTTTTTCGCGGGTGACCAGTTGTTCTTTTTCCAGGCGGTCGACCAAGCGCGTGAGGTTGTAGCGCTCGATCGCCATTGCGTCGGCCAGCGCGTGCATGCGCCGGGCGCCATCCTCACCACTTTCGATGCCCCAGAGCGCGTCGTACCAGGCGTAAGGCGGCAGCTTTTCTTCGGCCAGGCGCCGTTCGATCTCGCGGATCAGGCAGCGGTGCGCGCGAATGAAGTTGTACCAAAGGTCGGGCGTGGCGGCGACCATGAAGTCTCCAGTGTCTGGGCGGGCGCTGTGGAGGAGCGATCATAGCCCCATTCGCGCCAGATTCAATTACAACGTCAGCGCGGCTGGGGCAGGGCATTCAGGGCAACGGCACGCCTTTGGGCCAGAGCAGCCAGAGGCGGCCGGCCTGCTTCATGTTGCCTGCCAACTGGCCAGCGGCATCTCCAGTGCCCCAGAACAGGTCGGCACGCACTTCGCCGGCGATGGCGCCACCGGTGTCCTGGGCTGCCACCGGGCGCGTCACCGCGGCGCCGTCGGGGCGGGTGGTGTCCAGCCACATCAGGCTGCCCAGCGGGATGACCTTGCGGTCGATCGCCACGCTGTAGCCGGCAGTCAGCGGCACATTGAGCGACCCGCGCGGGCCTTCGGGGCTGTCTGGCCGGGCGTTGAAGAAGACATAGCTGGGGTTGCTGTCGAGCAGTTCATCGACGCGGCCCGGGTTGGCCTGGGCCCAGTCGCGGATGCGGCCCATGCTCACTTCGTCCTTGGGCACCAGGCCCTGCTCGACCAGCCAGCGGCCAACGGGCTTGTAGGGGTAGCCGTTCTGGTCGGCGTAGCCGATGCGGAGCTGCTGGCCATTTTCCAGATGAATGCGCCCCGAGCCCTGGATCTGCAGAAATTGCAGGTCCATCGGGTTGGTCAGCCAGGCCAGCACGGGAGCCTTGCTGCCCTTCGTGCGCAAGGTGGCGGCATCGTCGTAGGGGCGCAGCACCTGGCCATCGAGCCGCCCGCGCAGGCGCTTGCCCTTGAGTTCGGGGTAGACGCTGTCGAGCGCCACGGTGATCAGGTCGCTGGGTATCCCATACACCGGCACGTTGTGCTGGGCGTCTGCCTTGAGGCTTCCCGGATAGACCGGTTCGTAGTAGCCAGTGATCAGCCCTTTGGGGCCGGAGGCCGAACGCAGGCTGTAGACCTGAAGCTGGTTTTCGAGAAAGCGCCGAACCGAGGCGGCATCACCAGGCACCTTCGCCGCTTCGGTACAGACCGGGCTCCAGACCGGGTCGCGTGCCAGGCGGGTACAGGCCGAGCGCCAGGCGGTGTAACCGGCCAGCAGGTCGGTGTCGCTGCTGGCGGGCAGGTCACTCCAATTGGCTTTGGTGTAGGTGGCGACCGGTTCGGCCTCTTTGGGCGGCTCGTTCTTGTTGCAGCCGGTCAGCGCGGCGAGCGAGATGACCAGGGCTGCGGGCAGGGCGCGCCAGGGGCGGGGAGTGAGAAACGACACGGCGGGCAGGCTCCAGAGCGGGCAAAGTTCGCTAGCTTGGGCAAAGGGGCGCGCCAGGTCAAATAAGCTTGGGGGCGTGTGTTACCCGCGCCACCCATCGCGCCCCTGCGCCTTGGCGATGTACAACTGCTCGTCGGCGATCCTGAGCAACGCTTCAGCACCCAGCGGCGCGGAAGGCAGGCGCGCGGCAATGCCGGCGCTGGCGGTCACGCGGGCATGGGGGCTGCTTTGGTGAGGGATATCGAGGTTACGGACTGCGGCGAGGACTGCCTGGGCGACCTGCGCCGCCCCGCGTGCATCCGTATTGGGCAGCAGCACCGTGAATTCCTCGCCACCATACCGCACTGCCAGATCTGTGGGCCGTTGCAAGGCACCGGCGATGGCCTCCGCCACCCGCCGCAAGCACTCATCCCCGGCCGCATGGCCGTACTGGTCATTGAAGCGTTTGAAGTAGTCCACATCCAGCATCACCAAGGCCAACGGCGCCTGTTGGCGGCCAGCCCGGGCGATCTCGGCGGCCAGCTCTGCGTCCAGCCGGCGGCGGTTGCCCAGCCCTGTGAGGCTGTCGGTGAGCGCCATCTCGCGCACCCGCTGGTGCGCCAGGCGCAATTGCTGGTCGATCGCCACGCGCTGGCGGATCTGCCCCAGCACGATCAGCCCGAATCCGGACAGGCAAGCGACCATCACCGCCAGCACCAGCCCGGTCTTGACCAGGTCGCGCCACCACGGCCCCACATAGGAATCTCGCGACAGCCCCGCTTCGACCACCAGCGGATAGCTGCCGAGCGCGCGATAGCCGTAGAGCCGCGTGGTGCCGTCAACCACAGCCTTGACCTCGGCCACGCCCTCGCTGGACTGCGGCAGATAGCGCTTGAAAATCTCGCTCTGGGTAAGGCTGGTGCCGATCACATCCTGATTGAACGGCCGGCGAACCAGGATGGTGCCGTCGCGCAGCGCCAGCACCAGTGCGCCGCGGTCGTCGATGCGAAAATCGCCGTAGTAGTCGACGAAGTAACTTACCCGGATGGTGCCCAGCAACACGCCAGCGAAAGAGCCGTCGGGGTTGTTGAGCCGCCGCGACACCGGAATGATCATTTCCTGGGTCGAGCGGCTGCTCACCACAGCGCCGATGCGCACACGGCGGTCGCTGTGGGTGCGGTGGTATTCGAAATAGTCGCGGTCGGCGTTGTTGGCGCCGTCTGGCACGCCGTCCTTGTCGGTCACCACCCAGCGGCCGTTGGCGTCGTAGAGGAACAACCCGTGCAGGTGGGGGATGATCTGTGCTTGCTGCTTCATCAAGGTGTGGATGCGCGCAACGTCCAGGTGATCGAGGCCGTCGCCTTCGACCCGCTCGCGCAGTGCATCGGTGAGTACATCGACCTGGCGAATGGCGTCTTCGGCATGCTGGGCGGTAGCGCGGGCCAGGTTGATGACCGAGTCACGGGCGCCCGCATAAGCCTGCTGGTAATCGCGCCAGGCGCGCCAACCTTCTACACCAATGAAGGTGGCCAGCACCAGCAACATGAAAATCAGGGAGAGGCGAACGATACGTGTGCCACTGGTGTGCGGCACCGCGTTTGTAGCGGCGAGCAAGGCGGAGGGCCCGTTGCGTCCTGGCATGTGGGTCTCGAAACAATACGGCGGGGGCCTGCGGTTGCACGCAGGCCTGTACCGGGGCACCCGCCCCGTGGGCGGCGATTGTAACGGGCTATTGCATGATTTGACTACGGGCAGGCATTGCGGTACCCGCCCGGAGCTACTCGTTGCGTTTCACCACCAGGCGCCAGCGGATCGACAGCGGTGAGCTGTGAACATGGTGGCCGCGCGGCGGCAGTTCATGGCCACGTATCACCGTGGCCTCCTGGTTGCAATGTTCGCATCGGTAGATGCCGGAAGCCGGTGCCTTTTCACCGGGTTCGTAGGGTTCCCAGGCGTCTCCGGCCTGAAGATTCGCAGTGAAGGGTGCCATGGCGGTGTCCTCTCGCTCAGGGTGTCCTTCAAGGTATAGCGCGCAAGGGATCCCATTTCCGGGCATTTCGTCGGAAGGGTTGCCTGGGCCACTTCAGCCGAGCGAGGCGGCTTGCTGAAGATTCAGCGCTCGGGTTTCCGGCGCCAGTGCCCAGCTCACGCCCAGGCCGACGAAGGTCACCAGCGCCGCGATGTACATGGTGTGTTCGATGCCAAGGGTGTCGAGCGAGAGCGGCACCAGCCAGGTGCCGACTGCCGCGCCCACCCGCGACAGCGACGTACCGACGCCCACCGCCTGGGCGCGGATTTCGGTCGGAAAAATTTCATTGGGGTAGACCAGCTGCAGCACCTGGGCACCGCCGATGAACAGCGCGTATGCGCCGAACAGCACAAGGATTACCGGGGCGGGGGCATTGTGCAGCATGCCGAGCGCCAACAGCGCCAGGCCCGACCAGAGAAAGCTGTGGATCAGCGTGCTGCGCCGGCCGAGGCCATTGAGCAGGCGGGTGGCAAGGACACAGCCGACCACGAAGAGCAGGGTAATTGCCACCGACCCCAGCGAGGCAATGCTGCCTTCCAGGTTCAACGCTTTGAGCACCTGCGGCGCGAAGGCATAAACGGCGAATACCGGGATCACCGAGCAGGTCCAGAAAAGGGTGACGAACAACATGCGCTTGCCATAACCGCTGTGCAGCAGGCTCACCCAGGAAGCCCGCCGGGCCTGGGGCTCTTCGGGCAGGTTGGCGCAAGAGAAGCCGGCACCGTAAACCTTGGCAATGACTGCGTCCGCTTCACTGCGGCGGCCATGCTTGAGCAACCAGCGAGCAGACTCCGGCGTGCCCAGGCGGATCATCAGCAGCAGCGTGCCAATCAGCGCAGCGCTGGCCAGCACCAGCCGCCAGGCGCCTGGCCCTGCGTAGTGAAGCAACAGCTCGCCCACCAGATAGGCGAAGGCGGCGCCGGCGAACCAGGCGATGGTCAATGTCGCCAGGCGAGGGCCGCGGTGCCTGCGCGGCAGGAACTCCACCAGCAGCGCGGTGGCCACCGGGTATTCGATACCGATGGCCACCCCCAGGAGCAGGCGGCACAAGAAAATCGCTTCCCCGGAAGGTGCCCAGAGTTGAGCCAGCGAGCACAGCACGAACATCACCGGCCCGACGAAGAAGATTCGCTTACGCCCGAAGCGATCGGTCAGCCAGCCTCCGACGAATCCACCGAAGAAAATGCCGATCAGTGCAGACGCGGCGATCAGGCCTTGCCAGAAGCTGCTCAGGCTCAAGGCAGCTGTCATCTGCAGCATGGCCACGCCGATGATGCTGAGCACATAGCCGTCGACGAAGGAGCCACCGCCGCTTCTCACGGTCAGCCATTGATGAAAACCATTGAGCGGCGCGTCTTCGAGGGATGGATTGTTATTCATGTTATCTCCGGAGGGGGATCGGCTGGCCTGTGCAGCGGGCTCTGCCGTGGGCACAGCGGGGCGCGTCGGTCGCGAAAGGGCCGCGGCGGGCATGATCCGAAAGGGTGGTGGAGCTGGCCGTGCGGGAAAAGTCTGCATAGCGCCAAAGGGCCTGTCCAGAGCGCCTGCGGCAGGATGTCGCGGTAAAGCGAGGGTGGGTCGCTGACAAGCGAGGGTGGATGCCAGGGCCGCTTCAAGCGCAGGATTGACCGACAAGGTGCAGGCTGTGTAGGAAAAGGGCCTGCATTTATTCCAACCTCCGGACGGAGCTTCGCATGGCCCCTAACAATGCTCAGATTCAGGTTTACGACGCTCACGGTACTGCGCAACTGCTCGATTACCCCTCACTGGTCGACGCGATTGCGGTGGCGGCGGCCGAGCTGGAGCGTGGGGCCATTCCGAGCCCCGAGCGGATGGTCGTGCCGCTGGGGCAGGGCGGGGTGATGCTGAGCATGCCCGCTACCGCGGCGGACCTGGCCATCCACAAGCTGGTGAACGTACAGCCAGGCAATGCGGCACTGGGTTTGCCGACGATTCACGGCGCGGTGAGCCTGTGCGATGCGCGCACGGGCGAGATCAAAGCCGTGCTCGACGGCCCGGAAGTGACCGGCCGACGCACCGCTGCCGTAAGCCTGCTGGCCATCCGCACGCTGCTGCCTGCCGCGCCGCGCGAAGTACTCCTCTACGGCACCGGCGTGCAGGCTCGCCATCACGTTCAGGCCCTTGCGGCGCTGTACCCGCAAGCGAAGGTGTGGGTGCGCAGCCGTAGCCAGCAAAGCGCCGAGGCGTTCTGTCAGGCTTGCGCGCCCTGGCACTCGAACCTGGCCCCTTGCCCGCAAGTGCTGCCGCACGCCGTGGATGTGGTGATTACGTTGACCACCAGCCTTGAAACGATCTACTGACGAGCCGGCACAGGTGGGGCGATTGGTCATCGGCGTAGGGGCCTTCAAGCCGGAGATGGCCGAGCTGGGTGCGCAGGTGCTGGGTGGCAGCCAGTTAGTGGCCGATGAGCCTGCCGGGGCGCGGCACGAGGCCGGCGACCTGCTCCGTGCCGGCGTCGACTGGGGGCAGGTGAAATCCCTCGCGCAGGCACTGCGTGGGGAGCTGGATTTGGCGAAACCTGTGGCCTTCAAAAGCGTCGGCACTGGCGCCTGGGACCTTGCTGCGGGAAGGGTGGCCTGGCAGGCATCAAGCTTTGGTCAGGTGGCTAGTATTTAGCCATTAATGGCATTATGATTTGGCCGTGTATCAGGCCTGTTGCAATCGCACAGGCGCAGGCCAACGCAGGCCAACGCGCAGGGATCTCTGCTTTCAAGGAAGCCCGGGGCATCTACCCGGCAACGTTGCTACAGGCCTGGCATAACAACATGCTTTCGAGACCTTTTCCATGCCTGGCAAACCTCGCGTTTGGGCCACTGTGTGCCTTGTCGTCGCGTTGAGCAGTACCGCGTTGTATCTGGTTTTGCCTGTTCATCCTGCCAAACCCCATCGCCCGCATTTGCCGCCGCCATTACCTGCGGTGGAGCAGATGTCCGATGCTGTCATGCGGGTCGTCCCACGCGGTAAAAGCGCTCACACCGTTGCCTTGCTGATGCCCCAAGGGCAATTGCTCAGCGCTCATGATCTGCAAAAGTTCAGCCTCGACGCGTCTGCGGAGTTGGTGCAGGTGAGCGTCCCGGAAGGTACCTGCGAGCAACAGGCCAGCGCAGTGAACAAGGCGCTGCGGCAACTGCCCAATGCGCCGACACTGCTGGCAGGAACCGGAGCAGGGGTGGGCTGGCCACGCGCTGGGTCGACGCCCAGCACCACAGTGGCGCCCGTGCCGTAGCGATGGATGGACCGCAAGGCCCGTGCATGCCAGACGGTGCCCACGCCGGTAAACGCCTGCTGCTGGGCAAGGGGGCGGGCGAGCAGCCTGGCGAGCGTTTGGAGAACTACCTGCGTACCTCGGTCCTGAGCCTGCCGGGCGACGATGCCAACGAACCGATGAAAGTGGTCGAGATGCCCGCGCCGCAGGCGTCGGACACGGTCACCATTTTCTATTCCGGCGACGGCGGCTGGCGCGACATCGACAAGCAGGTGGGCGAGACCATGGCCAGCCTGGGCAATCCGGTGCTGGGTGTGGATACGCTTAAGTATCACTGGAGCTCCAAAGCCCCGAGCAGAGCGCCGAGGACCTGGCGCGGCTGATGGCCGAGTATCGGCAGAAGTGGGGGCTCGGCACTTCGTGCTGGCAGGGTACTCGTTTGGCGCCGACGTGCTGCCTGCGATCTACAATCGCTTGCCGGAGGCCGATCAGCAATCGGTGGACAGCATGATCCTCCTGGCCTTCGCACACAGTGCCAATTTCGAGATCCGCATCGAAGGCTGGCTGGGCACTGGCGAAGGCAATTACCTGACCGGCCCGGAGCTTGCGAAGGTGCCTGCGCAAAAGTGTATTGCGTGTATGGCCTCAAGGAGGCCAAAGACAGCGGCTGCCTTGGCCAGCCTGCGGTGGGCGAGGTGGTGCCGCTCGAGGGTGGGCATCATTTCGACAGTGACTACGTGGCCCTTGCCAAGCGCCTGGGTGAGGCCATCGCACATCGCCGCGGCTGTGGGCGCCAGCAGGTGATCTGACCGTGGTTTCATCCTGTGCCATGTGGCACTGGGCTATGCTGCTGGGGGACCGCGCGATAACCGCGCGCCCTAGGCTCTGTATGAAATGTATTCCAGCGAAGGCCAGGCAAGGCGAAAACAGGCGAGGAAGCGGAGTTTACTGGTTGTAAATGAGCATTCCGAGCCTGTTTTCAACGCAGCATGGGCGAGCTGGGATGCATTTCGTACAGAGCCTAATGCCCAGGAGCGGACGCTCGATGAAAATATCCAAGGCTTTGCCGTTCATGTTTGCTGCGCTGCTGGCCTCGGCCGCGCCTGCTTTTGCTGCCCTGCCCGAAGGCGCCAGTGCGCCTGACTTTTCCCTGGACGGCGCGTTGGCCGGCAAGCCAGTCCCTTTCTCTCTGGCTCAGGCGTTGAAGCAGGGCCCGGTGGTGCTGTATTTCTTCCCCGCCGCGTTCACCGCCGGCTGCACCCTTGAAGCCCACGCGTTCGCCGAAGCGACCGACCAGTTCAAGCAGATGGGCGCAACGGTCATCGGTGTGACCGCCGGCAACCTCGACCGCGTCGCCGAATTCTCCAAGCTCGAATGCCGCGACAAGTTCACCGTGGCCGCCGACCCGGGCGCCAAAGTGGCCGAGCAGTACCAGACGCTGATGAAAACACCGGACGGCAAGACCTTGTCCGACCGCACTTCCTACGTGATCGCACCCGACGGCAAGGTGCTGTTGAGCTACACCGACCGCAACCCCGAGGCCCACATTCAGAAGGCCATGGAGGCGGTCAAGCAATGGCACGCCAGCCATTCCTGATGAGGTACAGACGATGCTGAGTGCGGTAATTGCGGCCTTTCTGGGCGGGTTGATCCTCAACGCCATGCCGTGCGTGTTCCCGATCATTTCGCTCAAGGCACTGGGCCTGGTGCGCCATGCCCACCAGCAGCGCCACGCGCGGTTGGAAGGGCTAGCGTTCGCAGCCGGGGTGGTGGTGACCATGTTGGCCCTGGCCAGTGTGTTGCTGGCTATCCGCGCAGCGGGCGTGGCGGCCGGCTGGGGTTTTCAGTTGCAGTCTCCGCTGGTGATCGCCCTGCTCGCACTAGTGATGCTGGGCGCGGCACTGAAACCTGTTCGGGGTGTTTGAGACGGGCCTGGCGGCTCAGCGTTTGAGCGGGGCTGCGCCTGAACGCGCAGGGCCTTTGGGCGCTGCATTGACGGGGGCGCTGGCGATTATCGTTGCCACCCCGTGCAGTGCGCCGTTCATGGCAGGCGCACTGGGTTATGCCCTGGTACAACCGGCGCCTCAGGCATTGGCGGTGTTCCTGGCACTGGCGCTGGGTTTCGCGGCGCCGTTCACCTTGCTGGCCTGGTTGCCGGGCCTGGGGCGCGTGCTGCCACGCCCCGGGCCTTGGATGGCCACGCTCAAACAGGTATTGGCCTTCCCGACGCTGGCCGCCGCTGCCTGGCTAGCCTGGGTGTTGGCGCTGCAGGCCGGTGCCGGGCGGTCGGCACGTTGCTGGGCGCGGCCGTGGCGTTGGGCTTCGCTGCATGGTTGCATGGCCGCGCACAGCGCCGGCAACTGCAAGGCGCGCGCCACTGGCCGCTGTCGACACTCGCCGGGCTGATGGTACTGGCCTTGGCATTGCCGCTGGCCGGCCTGCCGCGCACCACGGGCACGCAAGCAACGGCCGATGTCGCCAGTAGCACCTGGACGCCGCAGGCCGTGGCGGCCGAGCGCGGCAGGGGCCATCCGATCTTCGTCAATTTCACTGCGGCGTGGTGCGTCACCTGCCAGGTCAACGAGCGGGTGGCGCTGTCGCAGGAGGCGGTCAAACAGGCCATGGCGCACACTGGCACGCGCTACATGATTGCCGATTCGACGCAGTTCAACGCTGACGTGGACGACGCTATCAACCAGTTCGGCCAAGGCGGCCTGCCGCTGTACGTGCTGTACCCGGCCAATGGCGGGGAGCCGCAGGTACTCCCGCAAGTGCTGACCGTCAATACGGTGGTGGCGGCGCTGGAGCAGGCCGCTCGGCCTTGATCCTTCAGTGCAGAATGGGCCGCGCCCGCAGCGCGGCCTGGCGCTCCAACTGATCGAGCCGGTAATCGCGCTGTTTCTCCGCCTCCAGCATCGCCTTGCGGCCGTGTTGTTTGAGCAGGTAGGCATGGATCTGCTGCACCTCCAGGGTGCGGAAGATCGGCGCCACGTCCAACCGTTCGAACCAGCCAGCGCTGCGTTGCGGGCGGGTGCCAAGCAACACTTGTGGCCCCAGCGCGCCCAGCAGGTGCCAGCCCTGGGCCTGGAACCAGTCGACGCAGGGCAGGGCGCAGGCCGCCTCTGCGTGGGGGTAGCGGGTGGTCATATCGCTGAGCAGCGCACGGCCGATACCTTGGTCGCGATGGGTCGGCAGCACGGCGAGGTAGAGCAGGGCGCAGGCCTCGGGCGCGCCTCGCGCCGGCAGGTAAAGAGCAAAGCCCAACACCTGCTCGGGGTTTGCATCGTTCACTGCCAGCAACAGCTCCACCGCCAACGCCTCGCCGCCCATCGCTTGCAGATACCGATGCACTTCGAGCCCCAGGCCGTATTGATAGAGCGGATACAACGGGTTGCTCGGCTGCAGGGCCGAGGCACTCAGCAGCGTGAGGTGGTCGATCGCCAGCTGTTGCACCTGGCTTGCGAGAGGTTCGGGGGCGGGCTGGCCCAATGGCTGAGGCTGAACATAACGGCTCGTTGAAAAGCAGGGCGCGCATCATACCGCACCTGCAGCACCGGGCGTTGCGGTGGAGCCAACCGATGGTAGGCTTGTGCGCGTTTGGTCAAGGAGCATTCAAATGAGCGACACGGTTCTGCTGTTTTCCTACGGCACCCTGCAAGACGAAGCGGTGCAACTGGCCAACTTTGGCCGGCGCCTGGCCGGGCGCCCGGATGCGTTGCTCGGCTATCGCCAGGACTGGGTCGAAATCACCGACCCGTTGGTGCTGCAACAAAGCGGCAAAACCCATCACCCGATCGTCAGCCACAGCGGCGTGGCCAGCGACCAGGTAACGGGCACGGTGTTCGAGATCACTGCGCAGGAGCTGGCGGCAGCCGACAGCTATGAAGTGGCCGACTACCAGCGGGTGGACGCACCGCTGGCGTCTGGGCTGCACGCCTGGGTCTACGTCAAGGCGCAGTGAAGTCCGGCGCCACCAGCACCTGCTGGCCTGACGGGCGCGCCTTCAGGCGTTGCAGGTACACCGAAAGTTCGCCATGCCTGCTCAGCCAGTTCGCACCCGGGATGCGGTCCAGGTAATCGAGCATCGGTGCGAGGAGGGCGTCCGCCAGGGTGAACGCTTCGCCGCACAGGAACGGCTTGCTGTTTAGCTGGCGAGCGACCGCCGCCAGGGTGAAGTCCACTTCAGCCTGTGCCTGCGCCAGTTCTTCCGGCGTGATGGCCGAGCCACCCTTGGGCCCGGCGATGCGCAGCAGGTAGCGCCGCACTACGCGAGTATCAACGGTGCTGGCGATCGCGCTGGCCCATTGATCGACCTCCAGGCGGGTTTGTGCGTCGGCCGGAGCCAGCGATGATTCCTCGAAAGCCTGGTCCAGGTAACGGCAGATCACCGCAGTTTCGAACACCACGCGCTCGCCATGCAGCAGCACCGGCACTTGCCCGAACGGTTGCAGGGCCAGGTGCTCCGGGCTGCGCAGGGCCACCGGTTTGCCGCCCTGGTGCATGCCGTAGGTAGCTTCCAGGCCTTTCTCCAGGCAATACAAACGCACGCTGCGCACCAGGGAGCTGTAACCGGGGCCAAGGATATGCAATGTCATCGCGAACTCGCTCTTGAGGATGAAGGCTGGCATGCTCTCGCACCTGACCATCTGTTCAAGAACATATTCTGGAGCGTTCCATGGCCTGGCCCGAAGATCAGAAGCTGCAAACCCGCCGCCGCATCCTCGAAAGCGCCGCCCGGCTGTTCGCGGTGCAAGGCTTCGACGCCGTCAACATCGACATGCTGATGGCCGACGCCGGGCTCACCCGCGGCGCCTTCTACCATCACTTTCGCACCAAAGCCGAGCTGCTCGACGAAGCCATTGGTCACGCCGCCCAGTGCGGCGGTGCCAGGCTCGATGCTTTGGGCGATGCAGGCCTTGGCGCGCTGGTGCAAGCGTACTTGCGCCCGGAGCATGTGAGCGGGCAAGTGCTGCGTTGCCCGTTGGCGTTCATGGCCACCGACATGGCCCACCAGGACCGCGCCGTCCGAAACAGCTACACCCGCAGCTTCAGCCAGTTTATCGAGCGTATCCGGGAAGCTTCGGCGTCAGGCAGCCGCGCACAGGCACTGCAAATGGCCGTGATGCTGATCGGCGGCGTGGCATTGGCGCGTTCGCTGGAAGATGAAGGCTTGGTGGAAGAATTGCTGGCCGCATGCAGGGCCGGGGGGCTGGCATTGATAAGCGAGGAGGGTAGCGACTGACCTTGGCCGGGAGGTTGAATTCAGGTTGCCCTGCGCACCGGGCGGTGCCGCTGGAGCAACCTGAAGCACGGTCAGTCGCGCACGTTCATGAACTCTCGGGCCCAGCTCACGTATTCGTCGGGCATCGTGTAAGTGTGGGTCAGCTCGCTGGCCGTCAGGTCCTGAGTACTGCGGGTGACATTACGCTGCGCACGCAGGCTGTCGTAAGTCGCCTTGATCGACGCGAAATAAGCACCGTGGCCCGCCACGATGATGCGCACGCCAAGCTTGGCCAGGCGCTCCTGATCGGTAAGGTTCTGGTTGCCGTAGGTCACCAGCATCAAGGGCACGCTGATGTGCTGGGAAATGGCTTCCAGATGGTCGAAATCACGCACACCCACCACGCAGATGCCATCGGCGCCGGCGTCCTGATAGGCCCTGGCACGCAGCGCAACCTCCTGGTCGGAAATCACACCGGCATTGGTACGGGCGATGATCGAAAGCGCCTTGTCGTCACGGGCCTCGAGCGCCGCACGGACCTTGCCGACGCCTTCTTCGATGCTGATCAGGTCAGTGGACTTGCGGCCGAACTGGGCCGGGAGCAACGTGTCTTCGATGGTCAGCGCCGCCACGCCGGCACGCTCCAGCTCCTGCACCGTACGCATCACGTTCAGCGCATTGCCGTAACCGTGGTCGGCGTCGGCAATGAACGGCAGCTGGGCCACACGGCCGATGCGGGTCGCTTGCTCGGTGAATTCGCTCAAGGTGATCAAGGCGAAGTCGGGCGCTGCCAGAACCTGCAGCGAAGCGACCGAGCCTCCCAGAATGCCTACTTCAAACCCGAGATCACCGGCGATGCGTGCCGACATCGGGTCGAAGACCGAGGCTGTCTGGTAGCAGGCATCTGACTGTAGAAGGTGGCGAAACGAGTTACGCAAATCGTGATGGGAGAGTCTGGACATCGTTGTTCCTCACCACGGCCATTGCAGGAGCCGCGGTCTTTGGCGTTTTTAAGGAACGCGCATTTTAGCGTGGGCTGTGGCTGACTGCCATAAGCGTAACGGAATGTTTCGTGTAATGCGCAGGCCTTATGTTGAGCGGCCTGCGGAGAATTTCGGAGCCTCCGCAGGTCGCGTAACATAGGGCCTATTATGCGAATTCCAGTCCCTCTTTCTGACCGCTCCATACGCGATGCCAAGGCGTTTATGAGCAATCCCGATGCCACTGATGCGGTAGAGGCACTGATCGTTTCCTACGGCAATCTGGTGGCTGAGATTCGTGGTTTGAGGTCCCGTGTGCGCGACCTCGATCAGGAGGCCACCGAGGTTGACCAGGTCGTTGCCCGGCTGCGTGACATTGCTGTCTCTATCGAGCAGCTTTGATATCAAAATGGCTTTCTGCAGCACACAACCAGGTGCAATTCTGATATCAGTACGCTGCCGGAATCTGATATCATTTTTGCACCTGGTTCGCCGGCTGCGGCGCTGGTTTTGATATCAAAAGGAATGCGCCATGCATCTGATCGTTCGTGATTTTCCCGATGACCTCGTAGAACTGCTCAAGGCTCGCACCGGCAGCGCTGCCGCTTCAAAAGCGGTTGTCACTGCTTGCTACGCGTCGATTAGCCAGGCTGATCAGATTGAACGCCAGCGCCTTCGAATCGCTGAACTGGAGACCGCTCTTAGGGTTTCTCGTCAGGTCGTCGAAGGTGCCCGCTCTGCTGCGGCTCTGCTGCTTGAACACACCGCCCAGGGCGATCTCCTGACCCGGGCTCGATATCAACCTGCGCATCCTGGTCGTGCTCGATCGCGCTTTTTGATATCAAAACCCCCGTGCTTTTCCGTCATGCACTCCCGCGTTCGCGCGGGCGAAGCCCCCAGTCACCACCCGCGCCCGAAGGGCGATTAGGCGCCTATTGTCCCTTCTGCCTGGCTGATTTCTTCCCGCGCCGGTACCCGGCAAAGCCGGCCGGTTTCACGGCATACAAAAAACCCCCGGCGTCTTCCTGACCACCGAGGGTTTTGTTTGCGGGCTTGTCCTGACCGTCTCTGATCCATCCGCCTCGCGTGCTGCTAAACCGCTTTTCCCTCTTTGCATGGCCTCCCGCGCAGCCTTCTCGGTCCCGTGCCGCTCAGCGCTGGAGATCGGACGGTCCCGGCAGGTGCAATGCCTCAGCCCGCTTTTTCTGTCCCATCATGATGGCTGCAGCCGTGCTTGCTCCGGTCAGTCTTGCTCGGCTATTCCCGTTTCTGCTCACGTCAGCCATGTGTAAGCAACTGGGCTCCGCCCGTTGCGTGGGGTGCCGATTGCGGTAGCAATAGGGCCTCGCGGCCCTGGGGCTTCGCCCCAGCGAGCGGCGCTATTCCCCTTCGGGAATGGCGTGCCTTTGATCTTGCCCTTCGCGTTTTTGGCTGCGCAGGGTGGGGGCGCTGTAACACCCCAATTTAGTCTGGACGTCCAGATGTGTTAGCCGCTATTGACTTGGTTTTTTGCTGTAGATAGTATGGCAGTCCATACAAGCCGAGGCGCACATGCAACCGCGCACCTATTCACAGATTCGTGCCGACCTATCCCTGATCGGTATAACTGACACTCAAGCTCTTAATAACACATGCTCATACGCTCTTTTGTGGGCGGTTGGTGAGCAGTTTGATCTTTCCAAAAGCGCTGTGAAAGTTGTCAGGGCGCGACTTAGAAAGATAGGCATAGATATAGCAAAGCCATTTGATGGCTCTATTGATTTGTCGTCTAAGTAGAATTTAAGTTTTCGGCACTTTCGCCGAGAAAAATGAAGCCTAGGGAGGTGCGAACTCCCTAGACTTCACCACTAGTGATCTGAGAAGGAGATCATCAATGGCTTCCGCCAATGCTACCAATACGCCTGTAATTTCTCGCCTGGATGCTACCTGCAATTGGACGCCTTCTGGCTCACAACGTGAAAAAATATCATCTTCCCTGCCTGGTTTTCCGACCATCGACCCTATCGATTTGCTTGGTCACACCTGCGCTTTTTCGAAAGTCACGGTATCAGGTCCGTCTCAGCCGTTCTGGGCCAGGGTCAATGCTGTGCAATTCTGCATCTGCGAGGCGGGCTTTTTTGTCTGTCAGATGACACTTCAGTCTACCGACACGGCAGCGAACACCTTTGAAGCGTCGACCTTGACGCTTGCCGCGGCCGGTACTTTCTCTTTTCTGTTCGCTCACTAAGCCACCAAAATTCTGCGATCTACCAACTGAAATTTGGGTATTGACAGGTTTTCAGACCTTTCACGCGACGTGAACTTCAAAGGGGTGGATATCGGCTACGTGGCCCGCGCCTGGCCGCTCGATACCCCCGGCAAAGCTTCATCCCACGATCTGGCCGGCATCGCGCCGAAGCTGTAGGCGTCTGAGCTTGCTCAGCCGCCTACAGCGGAGGTGCTTTCCTGCTTATCGCGTTGATTGCTTGCCCTGGTATCGCTGGCCGGCTCGGGCCTCTTGGCTCCATTGGTGAATTCGCATAATGTGTATTATGTTAAATTATATTTCTTGATGACTTAGTCGTAGGTGCCCGTTTCCAGTAACCTACCAACGCTCTATCTTCCCTTGAAACCCATCCGCGCAAAACTCCAGATTTGGCCAATAGTTTTGGTACACCCGCACCGGATTTCCCAACACCCGAGGTAACCGTTGCGAATCACGGACACTCCTACCCCTTAAACTCCCGCACCCCAGCCCATAAGGCTTCAGCCTCTCGGGGTTGCTTCCGAACGCCAGCAAACCTCAGAAATGCGGACACTTCTGCCTCTGAGCGCCTTCCGCAAACCCTTGAATCCATTGGGTCTCGTCAAAAAACGCTCGTTTGAACCGTTGCCCCGATTTTGTGCGCTATCAGGACACTCGAATAATCTGCGGGATTTCCAGAACCACCCCTGTAAGCGAGTAAAACCAACGCCTCCAAGGTTTTTTGCACCTAATGCGGACACCTTCCTGCGCACACGGCGAACCCCATAATCAGGACACTTTCCGTATTTTCAACGCTCCAGGAGCTCCTGTGGGCTGGGCACGGCCTGCGGCACGGCTGTCGTGAACCAAGCCCCGACTGCGTCTGGGTCTTGGCCCTCCGGGCTTCCATCCTCGTGCTTGCGCGCTCCACTTGCCTCATGGCTTCGATTCAGGAATACCCGGGCAGACACCATGCGACGTGTTGCGGCGACGCTTGCTCCATGGGCATCATGAAGTTAGGCTCTGTACGTAATTGGCAGAAACTCAGCCAAACCCACACCGCAGAGCAGTTGCCGTAGAGTCTCCCGCCATCCAGGGAAAGGAATCCTCTAATGGCCAGTCGGTACGATATTTCGGATGAAGCTTGGGATTTGGTAGCGGATCTTTTCACAGGTCCGCAGCGCAAAGGTCGCCCCCGTCGTGATGATCGGCAGATGCTCAATGGCATCCTGTGGGTACTCTGTTCGGGAGCACCATGGCGCGACATGCCGGAGGATTTCGGGCCCTGGTCAAGCGTCTATCAGCGCTTTCGCGATTGGCGAAACCAACGTGTCTTCAGCCAGATGCTCAAACGGCTGCAACTGAAGCTCAACGAAAAAGGCCGGATCGATCTGAAGACCTGGATGATCGATTCAACCGCCATACGTGCCTCCCGCTCGGCCTCCGGCGCGGGTAAAAAAGGGGGCCTGACGAACCCGCCGATCATGCTCTAGGCCGCAGCCGCGGAGGCTTCACCACCAAGATTCATATGCTGTGCGACGCTAACGGCATTCCTCTTCGCTTTCTGCTCTCCGGTGGCAACGCAAGCGACATCAACTACGCCCAACCCCTCCTGGACGGCGCCCATCTTCCGACTGTACGTGGCCGGCCACGCAAGCGCTGCAGATGGCTACTAGCAGACAAAGGTTATGACGCCGAGGCGCTGCGCCAATACTGCGACCGCTATCGAATGCAGCCCGTCATTCCCCTTCGGATGATGAAGCGCAAGCCGAAACCGGGCTTGCCTCGCCTGTTCGACAAGCCCAAATACGCGCAGCGGAACATCATTGAGCGGATGTTCGGCTGGCTCAAAGACAACCGCAGAATTGGTACGCGCTATGACAAGCTGGCAGAGAGCTTTGCCGCTATGGTTTCGCTGGCGTGCTCGTTGCGGTGTTTAAAACAGTTGGTTTCGTACAGAGCCTAAAGAACAATAAATAATAAAGACAGCAACCATGAACTGGCCGACCACTACCGTTTTCGCCTTCATCCCGCAGCAGATTGGCGCCTCAGACGTTCCGCAATCTAGTGAGAAACTGGACAGCCAAGTGGTATCGATTTTCCAGACAGTTGGCATTTCCTATTCGATCTTGGACAGAATGACTGCCCACGACGCCGGCTGTGCGAATGCAGCTGCAGATTTCTTCGTTACAACACTTATGAAGGACGGTTGGTCATGGAACACATCGAACCGGTTAGTGACAGAGACCGACTGGCAGCACCGGATGTATCGAGCATGGAGCGTTTTGAACGCCGAGAACCGCGGGATCGCAGCGGCGCTCGACTATGAGGTGTACCAAAACTATTGGCCAAATCTGGAGTTTTGCGCGGATGGGTTTCAAGGGAAGATAGAGCGTTGGATCGCCGGGGCTTGAAGGCGCCGCACGCTAGATCACTTGCTCAGTTACCTGCGACAAGGCGCTTTGAAGGATACGTGTCCCCTACTCTCTTGAGCGTTCAAGCCTCGGTCGAACAAGCTGATGACCGGGAGTTTGCTCGATCCAGGTGATCACCCTTTCGATCACTGCTCTAGCCTGCATAATGCTACGAAAAAACTAAGTAATAGCTTAGATATTCAAGCCGACCGCCCAAAAATCCCCAAAAACTAAGGAAAACCTTAGTTTTTGGGGGAGTGTTCCGGTCACTGGCGCTTCATACGGACAGGTGTAAACCAACTTTTTGCACTGCAAACCACGACGGTTAACAGTATTGAAAATCGGTTTACACCCTCTTAGCTACCCTTCAGAGGCGGGGAACAGCGCCCGTTGGGTGAGAAGGAGCAACCCTAGGAGGCTGGAGGCCTTCTCCTTACGATTGTCGATAGCCTCCTTGAGCAGTGCCCGTGTGTCTTCCTGCGTAAGCTTCAGCGTACCGGTGGCCAGGGCGGCGGCAAACTCCAGGGCGGCATCGCCGTAAGTCCGCTCCCACCGGGCAAATACCTTGGCGATGAACTCTTTCATTAGCTTGCTCAGTTCAGGGCTTGCTGAGTAATCAAGCTCCGAAGGTAGGCACGCCCGGAGGAATGACGCTTGTAGGACGTTGTCGTTAAACCGGAGGAAGCACTCCGGTGATAACACCACGGACTCATACCCCGTCGGTTGCAGGCGCAGCTCATGATATTCGTGCTCCCGAGCGAACTGCAGGACGGCAGCAATCGTAAAGAACACCGTGCTCTGCGGTACGTTTTCACAGTCCTTGCCCACATCGCTTGTGGCGTCGAAGAACAGAAAACCATCGGATAAGGCGAGCGCGTTGCCATCATGTTTTGGCAGGAAGCTGTGCTTGTGCTCCTCAATCAGCTCAGTGGCCTCATCAAGAGCCTGATGACGGACCTTGTCCGCGACTGCAGGCGTGAAGCCGATGTCATCGACCTGCCCGGCAGAGACGACCTTGGTCAACCGATTCCATGCGTTCTCTTTCCCATCATCTCCGATGGGTAAGCACAGCCAGTTAGAGAAGCCATACTCCCGGGGCGTGGGGTTCTTCATCAAGAAAGTCTTGAGGAGTGTCCAGGCTCTCGCGCTCTGTGGAATTCCGATCGGTGCAAGGAACCTGCGTGGCACGGTAGCGTCCATGTAGGCTCGCAGATCACGACTGATCTCCCTCAAAATACCGCCATCACGCGCAACCACTGTCGCGACCAGCACCCCGGAGACAGTTTCAAAATCGACTTGATCAAGCTCGCTGTAAGGCACGCATCGGATTGACTTGGAAGCTCCCCATTTCTCGCTGAGCATCTCATGGGCCACCTCGCCGAGTTTCTTCGACCCGTCATCGTCGGCGTAGACGATCAGGTTTGTCGCCATGGAGACCGACCAGTCGATTTCAGCGGCCAGCCATTTTCTGAAGGCAGCGTCCGCCAGCAGCAGATCAGGATTGAGCGTCAACAGCTTGCTCGACCTGTTGAATCCGTCAATTCCTCCCATACCGAAGTACTTGTGCGAATTTGTCCAGCCGCTTCGGATCATGCTTCAAGGATATCGTGATCGACTTGGGTGGCTTGGATTTAGCCGAGAAGTTCTCTCCTATGATCTCAATCAGCGTGCAGCCTTCCTCCGCCTTGACTGGCAGTGGGTAGTCAACTTCGTCCAAGGCGACCAGCACACCTCCGTATCGGCCATCCGCCGTGCGATCGATCAGTGTGGCTACGCACTCCTCTGCGAAGCCCTGCTCACCCATCTGCTTGGCCATTCCGCCAGATGTGGAGGCTGATACCACGCAGAAATACTCACCTGCCGGCGGGTAGATGGTCTTGAGTCGCTCGTACGAGTGGAAGCTCATGACTTCGGCCTTGCTGTCCAAGCGAGCGAGCGCATTTTTCACGAATGCGTAGATGCCCATGGTGTCGATGTACACCTTGCCAGCCTGACGCAGCCTGGCACCGTACTCGAGTGCAATTGCATACCCCATCACACACACCTCGGCCTCATCGCTCGCCAGTTCCCTGGTCTGGATGAACACGTTGTTTAGTGTGCCGGAGGGGTGCTTGAAGGAATGCGCGGACGGCGCTGAATGAATGACGTTGTTCTTCTCGATCAGCGTGCTCAAGCCATCCCTCAGGAGAGCACTCGGATCATGACGATAGATTAACTCCTTGCCGCCCAGCACATGAGGGTTGAAGCTCGCCCCATTCCACTCCAGGAAAACGTATTCATGGACACATACGCGCGAGTTTTTCTCGCCACGCTTCAGGAGGTTGGCCAGGCGGTCTTGCTCGTCAGCCCAACCGCTCTTGAACACGGATAACTGGTCAGACGTCCCCAGGATGTAAACGCAGTCAGGTAGATGTCGTTGGGCCTTCAGCGCTTCCTCGATATCAGTGAAAGCATGCTGAACCGAGAGCTCGGAATCGTTGTAGCAGACGACCAACGCTTCATGACTGCCACTGGAGTCGCTAACAGCAGACATCCATTGATAGAAACGCTCCATTACAAGCCCCTCAATGGAATCATGATGGTGACAACAGCCCCTGCAACAGGCGCCAAATCGGTGGTGTCCCAATCCCTGAAATCGTCATCAAGACGGTGCAAATCGTTTTCTTCGAACTGGTTGTAGATGCATAGCCGACCGGAGCGGATACGGATCAATCCGCCCACTTTGCGAAGCTCGTTCAGGATGGCAGGCAGGCCGATGCCCGCTGCGTCCAAAGTCTTGCTGGACTGGCGTGGCTGTAGACATCTGAGCAGGTAGTCTCTCTCTCCTCGAGCGACATCTCTTGTACCGGCCTACCGCTAAATCTCGGGGCAAATCCCGGGCCTGAGTCAAAGAAGCTGATGTGCAATGCGCGTAGGCTGGTCTTGTCGTTGTCGGTGGTGGATGACTCTCGCTGCCAGTAACGGCGCAAGTCCTCACTGCCGTCGAAGTCTTCAGCGAAAACCTCATCCTCAAGTCGCTTCCAGCCGACCATGACCCCCTCAACATGGGCGAGATACGCGTGGCCCAAATGGTCTGAGGTCGCGTGTTCCTGGGTGTTGGATACAAGCTCAGTACAGAGCAGGCCCAAGCTTTCGAGGAGAGAATCTGGAACACCGGTGCGCCCGCTCTGCTTGTTGACGAAGTCGATGAGTCTGCGCATTTCAGTTGTCATCTCGGACGCAGGCTTCACTTTGCCTTCAGCGCTAAAAAGCGGTCGCAGGTGCTGAACCTTCGATCCTGCTACACAGATTAGATCGACGACTCGGCCGTTGACGACGTCCTTGTATCTACCGGCGTCCATGGCCTGCATTCTTTCCACCGACTCCTGAAAGACCTCTCGGCGATTGAATGTCTGCTCACCAAGCCGGATACCCTTGGAAAGGCGCAAGGCTGCAATACCTGGCGAACAGTTAGCGAGGTTGCGCTGCAGCGCTTGAGCATCGGCCTGCGGGTTGAAATCCAGGTAGTCGCTCTGCAACTGCTGTCTAGCTAGGGTAACGATCAGTTGCAGGCGTGCGGCATCATGCATAGCACCATGACGCGCGCTGAGCATGTCTGCCGGAATGAGAAACCTCTCACCCGGGCTGTCGCAGATCTTGCGAATGGCCGCTTCGATGTCTTTGAGCGTACGCGTTTTACCGAGTTTGATAGGTTTCAAGCCTGTTTCTCCGATCAAGCGTCCGCCTTGTCCTCAGTGCCGAGAAGCAAGGTTTTGATCTTGGGTTCTGGCTTCCAGTAATTCGGGCCTTTGAGGAACTTCCCGTTCTCGTCGTAGATCGGTTTTCCGTCCGCTCCCAGTTTGCTTTCGTTGCTGTCCATGATGACGTCCAGGACGTCCTCCAATGGCAACCCGTATTTCAGGGCCTCAGACCGGCAGTAAACCATCACATCGCCCAGCAGGTCGGCAATGGCAACCTTGATATCGATCTCGGCTTCACCTTTCTCGATCTTCTCGACGATTTCATCGATCTCATGAACCTCAGCCATCAGTGTGGCCTTGAACTTCCTGAGCTTGTCCGCTGGATCGGCGAGAAGCGTGGGAGCGCTGTTGATCGGCAGCTTATACATCTGATTCATGGCATGAATGCGGTCTTTGAAAGGCTTACTCATGAATGCTTCCTTCTCGATAAGTCAAAAGTAGTGAGTCCGCTTTGCATGATGCAAGACGCAAAAATCACTGGTGAGGCCGAAGCGCCGCAATAACTGGACATGCTGGGTTTGAAAGGCGCGTGGCGGCCTGGCTGGCATTGAGGCCGCGAGGTAACGCTGGAGGGGCTGGCGTCTGGGCATCCATGTGCGATTGAAAACTCATTGTCTCTCACTACTCCATTAGCCCAGGACGCCAGTCAAAAAATCAAGGTACCAGAAGCATACTGGAGAGCTCGAACAGCGACGAGCCTTAAACAAACAGCGTGCGCTTGCGTCCAAATACATCAGAATCCAGCGGCGCCAGTTGAAAAACACCGAGCGACATTTGCGGAAACCTAGCGGTCACTCTCGCCCGTAATCAAGACAGGTCGGCCTATCGATCGCGTGGCCCATCCAGTCTCAGCGTTGGTGTATACCCTTGAGACCGCTAAGCCCTGGCCCACGATAGCATTGTGGGCAAAAGGGGCCAGGGCTTAGCGGTCTAAAAGTATACGCCAACGTGACTATGGGGCCACACGATCAGTAGGTACTCTACAGGGCGAGGTGACCGCTAAATGTGGCTAAGTGCTGACTGGCGCCGCTGATTTCTGATGTATTTTGGACGCAAGCACCACGCTTGTTTTAAGCTGACAGTATTTTAACTTCTCACTATGCTTCTGGGTATTGATTTTTTTAATTGGCGTCCTGGGCTAAATGGAGTAGTGGGGGGCGATGAGTTTTCAAATCGCACATGGATGAGCGCCAGTGGAGATCAAGGTACCAGAAGCATACTGGAGAGCTCGAACAGCGACGAGCCTTAAACAAACAGCGTGCGCTTGCGTCCAAATACATCAGAATCCAGCGGCGCCAGTTGAAAAACACCGAGCGACATTTGCGGAAACCTAGCGGTCACTCTCGCCCGTAATCAAGACAGGTCGGCCTATCGATCGCGTGGCCCATCCAGTCTCAGCGTTGGTGTATACCCTTGAGACCGCTAAGCCCTGGCCCACGATAGCATTGTGGGCAAAAGGGGCCAGCTCGAGGTCACTCAGGCGACAAACCCATGCTCTAAGCGCCTGATGAACTCAATCACCGTGTCAGCCTCCTGTCTGGTTGCGACCATGCTGGCAGGAGCTTTGCCACCAAACGCTTTAACTGGACGTGATATCCAGTGCAGGGCGGCATCAAGATCGCCACCGAACAGACACGTTGCTGCGTCGAGCACTTCCAGGTAACGATCGTGCTGATCAGGGGACAAGGTACTCATCAGAGGGCTCGCTCCGCTTTGGCGATTTACAGGTCGGGCATGTGGCTGTGTAACGTCAAACGAGATCAATGGCCTGGCAACGATCTTTTAAATTGCGGCATCAGTCGCTGAGTGATCCCTAAGGTTCAACGTCCACGCTGGGCTTGGCCATCGAGCGTAACGCCAATCAGCGCCAGCCATATGATACGTGCAAGGCACTACCTTCGATAAGGCTGGACGATAATTTTATTAATTAATTTCCAGCATTTCAAATCGCTCTTGCTAATAGCTCCACCAGCATCCAAAAACTCTCCGGGAACAAGGTATTCGCAATCTTCAAGATTAAATATCTACTCGTCGCCACCCGGTGTCTTCCCTGGCTCCGGAGCGTCATAGATCGAAAACTACAGATTATCGCCTTGAATCGAGAAATCAGGCGACTCTACACGATAGCGTCTTTGCCAGCGTATCGGTCTATCTAAACTGACTCTCCTGAAGCTCTACCGCTTCGTCTGCTCCACATACGAGGCTTACATCCACACCTGTTTTCAGACAGAATCTACGGCTATAGCCGACACGCGGTGAAGGTGACCGGAGACTGCGTACGAGGCTCTCCCAGAATCGACATTTGCTGGGTCGTGGGGAGCCCTTCAAGACCGCAGGTGGAGTCCAGGGCTCAACCGACGCATTCCCCACCTACCCTCGCTTGCGAAGGATGCGCTTCGCCGTTGGCTCATTTCTGACGATGAGTAGTTCGGAATCCAGAACTGTCCGCGAAATGAATGCGAGCGTGCGAAGCGTAGGTTGGCCATCGATTGCCCGAGCGACTTCATCTGGATTGACCGACTTGTGCCCGATGAGGCGTCGGCTTCTGCTTTTACGAAGCGCGTCGACGATCAACTGGCCAAGTTGGCGAATCCCGCCCTCATCCAGATCCCGGGTGGCTCGTTGATCCCGGGAGGTACCTAGAAGATCACTCATCATGTGCGTTTTGACTGGCGATGGGTCATCCGAACATCGGTATGCCACAGGGTGGCTATTGAACACGACGTAGTGCTCATCATCGTCAGGCAGCACACCGATATCATTGGGGCGGAACCCAAACGAGTTGTCCACGATCTGCTTCGACAGGTAATGCGTATTGAGCTCGGCGCTTAGATGGAACGCTGGGGCCACATAATAGGTTTCGCAACCCGTGCTTTCGAGCTCCAGTAGCAAATCATGCTGCGCGGAATGCCGCAAAGCATGGAGGTGCCAACGGTAGTAGGCGCCCCCCATCAGCTTGTATTCCTTGCAGTTTGTGCGCTCCAAGTGATGGCTAAGCTTGAACTGCAGAAACAGTGGCGATCCGAAAGGAATCTTGACGTCGTAGCCACCGCCCGGTTTTCCCTCCTTCTGCAGCGACGGAAACTCGGGGGCAGCCACTACATGAGCGCTAGGCGCTGTGATCAGCTCGTTGGTGAAGGCGAAGCCGTAGGAAAATTCTGACATCTCGGGTTTCATTATTGCTGCCTCCTTGCTGTTAGTCGTTCATGGCAACGCATCGGCTTTTACTGTCCGCATACCGGCGGGCGGAGGCTAAGGGGCAGGTGCTGACGGTGCAAGCTCCAGAATCGACCAGCCAGCTTTTTCAAGCGCCGCCCTTCGTTTTTGCCCTGCTGCGCCCTCCCCCAATGAACTCTGGCGCATGGCCAAGCACAGCATGTGCGACGGACGAGTCATCCCGACGTACATCAGCATCATGTCTTTCTTCGCTGTTTCCTGAGGCCTCTTGGCAGATGCTTTTTTGCCCTCAAGACATGGCATGAGTTTCTGGATGAAGTGACTGCCCCTGAAGGTCTCCAAGATTATCGTCGCTGCGTGTGTCTTGCCCTTTTCCGAGTGAATGGATGACATCCGGATATCGACGCCGGCGGAGACATCCTGGAACCGGTAGGTGTTTACAAGAGATCCCCCTGTCTCTCCGGCTTCGGTGGCAACCGGAGCAGGCTCATAGGCAAGGTACTGGCGGCCCAGGAGTTCAGCTGCAACACCCTCAGAATCATAGAGCGCGGCTGCAAGGATCATGAGTTTCGGTGCGATGACCTTGACCCAGTCCTGCTGCGTGACTTCGGACGGCACAAAAAGCATTTGCTGGAGGCACTCGCGGTACTGAGCGAAGGCTTTGGGTTTGGCCGTGAATTTTTCATGTACAGCGGCTTGGTGCCGACCTAGTATCTGAACCAGGCTACGAGGGAAAGCCAGCTCACCGAGGTTGATCAGACACGAGGCCAGCAGCTCAACGGCCGAGTTGGCCGTGGGCTCCTTCATCGCATAGCGACGTGCGATATGTGCGCCCTCGGCGAACGTGCGGGGCTTGAACGACGTCTTAGTCGTGTCAGACCGATAGGATGGCCAATAATGCTCCAAGGCTTTCGGGTACTGGTTTGGTTTGAAGTTTTCAAGCCGATGCACGGCGCCGACGGCGAACACTCCCTTCTCGCGGATATTTTCCGGAAGGTGCTTCAGCACCAGCTTTCCGAACTCGTCCAGCACTCCGGTTGCATCCTTGTCCGGAAAAACGATGATCGTATTCGGGATGGTGCTGGGTTCCCCTTCAGGCCGCAGCCCTGTCAAACCATCCGTGATCGGGACATAGGCAAACGGGTTGGCAATCGACGCAATGGCCTGATCAAAGCGGAAGCTACTGGCGATCTCCAGCTGACGCTTTGGGTCAGGGAACGGATCTGACAGTGGCGTCTTCTTCTCGAAGATTTCCTGGTTTGGGTCGCCGACGCGAATGACCCGTACATCTGGATCATCGTGAGGAAAGACGCGTTGCAGTATGCCTGCCTGGTCGGGTTGGGTGTCCTGCATCTCATCGATCAACACGCACGGGAAGCGCAGACGCAATGCGCCGCCCACGGCCGGCTCTTGGTCGAGTAAGGCGTGGCCCAGCACGAACACTTCATCGAAGCAGAAGTAACCTGCCTTGGCAGCGCCGCTCAGCGATTTCACCACACTTTTGTAGGTGGCAGTGTGTGGCGCAAAACCGATGTCATCATCCCCCAGTGGATGATCGAAATCGGCAGACCGGACTCGCAAGCTGTGGAGGCTTTTGTGCTTCATCTCAAAGGCCGTCTTTGCCCCGAAATGCTCGCTATCCGTCAGCTTTCTTCGGCGTGCCTTATGCGTGAGGTGATCGTCAATGGCCTGCAGTGCAATCCCTTTCGAGCGCAACCAGGGCGAAGCCAAGAATCGTCCGGTGAAACCATGAATAGTGTCGATATAGTGAGGGAAGCGCAGCAGCCGTTGACCTACTTCCGTACCGCCGAGGCGTTTCTCGATCTCTTCCCTGGCCGCGTTGGTGTGTGAAAGCACGCAGATACCCTGCATACGGCTCTTCCAATGGCGAGCCAGGATGGCCAATTTCGCCACGACCAGAGTCGTTTTGCCGCTCCCCGGGCAGGCCGCTACATCGATGGTATCCATGGATTTCAAGAAATCACGACGAGGCTCGTCCAGCGTTTCCAGCCCCATGAGCTTGATGACCCAATCCACATCGGCATCAGTGATGGGGGCAACCAGTTGGCTAAGCGTCATTCGGCGACCTCTTCCAGCGGATCAGCTGAGCCTGCTGGTGCTGCCGGCACCACGAGGGCGTGAGCCGGGCTGGAGGTTGTGGTCAGTGCGGCACCTCCGGTTGCGTACTCGATCGCGTGGACAACATAAGTGGGCAGCAGCCCCCGCAGAGTCGAGGCGTCCAAGGTTTTGTTTTCAAACTGCTGGTCGATCAGATCGATCAGGTGCTGGGCTGCGATCGCTTTAGAGGCCCTTTTGAACAGTTTGTAGATCGCGGAACACCTTGCATCCTCGGTGGCATAGGTGGCCTGGATCTTGTCGAAAGCTGTCTGCGCCTTCTTCAGCAGCGTGACCTTGGTCTCCTTGTTTTCGTCAATCTTTTCCTCATTGATAGCCAGATATGCGGCGTGGTGGATTTCCTTCGAAAGCCCCTTGAACGCCAGGTCGTACTCGAGCGTCCAGTGATCCGCAACGAATGTGCGCACGCATTGCCCGTCACTTTCTGCTCGCTTCTCTCGGTGATCTTTGAGTCCTTTTTCAACGTCCGGCGCAGTGGCACCGAAGTCTTTCTTCGCGCGCCAGCGTCGATCGGCTTTGTCCGGCCATACAGCCCCTTTGACTCCCTTCAGGCCCAAAATCTCGGGTGCACAATCCGGCATCACGTCCATGTCAGTAATGCAGGCGGTAGGCACGGATATCTCGCCCTTGGAGGTGTCTTTTCGCTGCAGGATTTTCGAGTACCGCCGCAAACCAACACCGCCCACGTTGATGATCGATACGCCATGCTTGGTGAGATCTTTGCCAAGTCGCCGAGCAAGTGAAGGCAGCAGAATGGCTTCGGCATCGCCTTCTACGACCAGCAAACCCTTGGCGAAGAAAAGCCCCGCTTTGGTCACGTCTAGGAAGCGGCTGAGGAAGCGATAGTCGTCGGCAGCAAGGCAGGTTTGCTCCTCTGCAAGGGAGAATGCCTGCTGCCGCTGCATCAGAACTAGGTTCTGCAACGGAATTTTCGAGCTCAGGTTGGGGCTATGCGTGGTCAATATGACTTGAACCGGCCTCAAGCCTGTAGCTGGCTGAGCCGCAGCCTCAAGAAACTCCATCAACTGGAGCTGGCGCTGAGGATGTAGGTGCGCTTCTGGCTCTTCGATGAGGAGCAACGGAAGTCCGTCGGGCTCTTTACCGAGCAGCAGTAGCTCACAGGCCATGAACAGCACGTTGTTTGAGCCCAGCCCATAAACGCCGCGGGCTTCACCTGTGGTGTGATCCAACAGCCCCAGCTCCAAACGCTCCAGGATCTGTTTGAGTTTGGCGGGATCCGTTCCCGCCTCCCCGAAACCAATGCGACTTGTCAGTGGCTGGCCAGCAAGGGAGAGTGGACGCAGGTAGGTGTCGTTGATTTCCTTCTGCGCGGAGACAATGGCGCCGTGGCTGTTCACCATGTGGCGAAGATAGTCACCCATGCCTGCAATGCTGAGGGCTTCCGCGTCAGCGAGGTCAGCTGGAAGCGCCGCAAGATCGAAGGCACTGCCGGCATCAATATTCGGGAAACTACTCAGTACTTGAGACAGGCGGGAATTTCTGCCCGGCGACATCTCTCGTTCTGCATCGCGCAGCGGTTTCAGGTACGCGGTGGCCAGTAGTTGCCGTACACCCACGTCCAAAGATGGGCCTTCTCCATTTTCACCCGAGCGAACCGAGATGTCGACCCATTTACGGATGGAGGCAGAGGCAACGATTCGGCGAGCCGACCAGTGAACGTATAGCCTCCCAACGCCACCCTTGTAGGTCACGTACTCAGCGAAAGCGCCGAGTTCCGCAGGGCTCAGTCCCTCCAGAGTACACCTGAGGGTGATGGCTTCCGCCTGGGTGCCATCGTTGACGATGTGAAAGTCCTCGATCTGTAGCCTGAGGTACTCAGCATCACGTGTCTGCAGAACGTAGCGAATCGCATCGATGACTGCGGTTTTGCCCGCATCGTTTTCACCTACGAGGGCAGTCACCCCTTCGTTGAACTGGATGTTCAACGCATGACCGCCTTGGCCGAACTGGCGGAAGTTTTCGATTTTCAAAGCCGAAAGATACACAGCGCTGCCCTCAACTGGTTCAGTGGCAGGGAGAGGGTTGCTGAGCATCAACCTGGCCGACACCATCCCTCCCTGGATGTGCTAGCTATATGCCATGAAAAATCCACTGGGGCTAGACGATTCGGCCGGTTCCTACCGGGGGGCTTGGTCATTCGGCAAACCCGTGTGGGCGTGTAGCCGTCGCAGGTATCAGTTCAGCCCAAATTGATGGCCGCGTAGCCCGCCCAAGACGCCAAGTTTCATTTACCATGCTGTCGGCCCAGGCCGGGCGCGACCAGGCCGAAAGCCCCAATATGCACGGGTGTTTTCGTTTGGCAGCAAAATCACTAACAGCCCGCGAGGCCTATCAAATCCTGCGAGACATTGCCCTAGAGGTTCGCACGATGCGCCGCATTGGCCAGCAGTCGTGGGCTGAGATCTACTGTGGCTTGATGACTGTGGAGGCCGACGGCTGGGTGCTCACGTTCTACAACGATTGCGACGCCCTCGATTACTGCGACAGCTGCTACAGCCCTGATGGCCGCAGATACATTTTCAATTCGTCGCAGTCGTACAGCACTGACCCGGTAGAGTTATTGAGCACTTGGGAGCATGCGCAGCTTGAAAAGCTGTTGAGTGCTTCGTAGCCGGCGATGAGAGAGTAACAGGGGGTTGGCTTAGTAGGCGGTCGGCTAAGGCAGCTAAGATAACAAGCTCCTCATCGCGGTGATTGCCCATGGACGATTTCGCCAGCCGTTTTTCTCAGCAGGGTTATGAACCCCACGCCGACGACCGCTCTCACCTTCTGAAGACATTGAATGAACAGCTCGGCAGCCCAGGTGATGCTCCTCGGCTTCGACGCCTCTATGACTCATTGATCGATGCTGCAGGTGATGCTGCCGATGAAGGCATTTTGCGGCATGCGACGCAGCTAGCAGACTTAGTGGTTTCGCACGTCGAGCCGGAGAACGGATGTCTCGTTTACTACTCGTGTTCCAATGCATGGGCTGAGCTGAGGAAGCTGGAGGTGCAGGATTGGGCGGACGATACCCTTGAGCACCCTGCTCTGCTCAAACAGCTTTATTTCCTGCGTGCCTCTGTACAGCACTCAGGCTTTAAAGAGCTGGCACCAATGATTCGCTCCAGAATCCACTGCAATCTAGGCAATGCGCTCAGGGCGTGTGGACGCTGGATCGAGGCGCTCGGGGAATGGCGCAACGCTTTGAACGACAATCCGATCCTGGGTATGGCGCTGGGCAACCTTGGCATTGGCTTGGCTCAATACGGCAGTGCGCTTTATGACCCTAATCACACCTATTGGCTCCTTGTGCATGCCCGACGCAAGCTGGCATCAGCCATCGAGGGGGGCGTGGGCCGTGATGGTGCGACCTATCCTGAAGCGATAGAGTTTTTCAAACGGCATCACGACAGGCTGGCTGAGTCCGTCGACGACGATGGTGACGCAGAGCTGCTGGAGCACAGCCTTGGCTCCTCGAAGGAGGAAAGGCGTTACCGGCGTTGGTGCCTTGAGGAAGAGTTGTTCCTGAACCCGATGAACGACCTGGGAGCGTTCCCCGCCGCCGCTCAAGACGAGCTGAGGTTACCCGGTCATGACGCCAAGGCCGGAATCACGTACCTTGGCTTCTACAACCAGCTGAAGCAGGAGTACGGGTTCGCCCGACATTGTCTGTACCTAGGGGATCACGCCAAACCCGGTCATGTGGCAGACCGGGGCATGTCACTCGCCTTCAATTGCGATTACGCGCTCTATGGCATGGGTCTAGAGCAGATCAAGACTGCCTATCGCAGCGCCTATTCGTTACTGGATAAGCTTGCCTACTTTATCAACGCCTACTGGAAGCTGGGCATACCCGAGAAGGCGGTAGGCTTTCGGACTGTATGGTTCAAATCGGACAAAAATGGCCGTCTACTCCAGCCGCGGGTTGTGCGTGATGAATTCATATCTACCCGGAATCTTCCGCTTCGCGCGCTGTATTGGGTATCCCAGGACATCTACTCCAAGGAGCTAAAGGATGTGGCCCGACCTGATGCTCAGGCGCTTGATGAATTGAGAAACCACCTTGAGCATAAGTACGCCAAAATCGTGGATTCTTGCCATTGGATTGGCGAGCATTCTGGGGTCTGGAGTGATCACTTAGCATTTGTGCTCGATAGGGATGACCTCTACGCGAAGAGCCTGTTGATGCTAGGCTCTGTACGAAACCAACTGTTTTAAACATCGTAAAGAGCACGCCAGCGAGACCATAGCGGCAAAGCTCTCCGCCAGCTTGTCGTAGCGCGTACCAATTCGGCGGTTGTCTTTTAGCCAGCCAAACATCCGCTCGATGATGTTCCGTTGCGCGTATTTCGGCTTGTCGAACAGGCGAGGCAAGCCCGGTTTCGGCTTGCGCTTCATCATCCGAAGGGGAATGACGGGCTGCATTCGATAGCGGTCGCAGTATTGGCGTAGCGCCTCGGCGTCATAGCCTTTGTCTGCCAGAAGCCATCTGCAGCGCTTGCGTGGCCGGCCACGAACAGTCGGGAGGTGGGCGCCGTCCAGGAGGGGTTGGGCGTAGTTGATGTCGCTGGCATTGCCGCCGGAGAGCAGAAAGCGAAGAGGAATGCCGTTAGCGTCGCACAGCATGTGAATCTTGGTCGTGAAGCCCCCGCGGCTGCGGCCTAGAGCATGGTCGGCAGGTTCGTCAGGCCCCTTTTTACCCGCGCCGGAAGCCGAGCGGGATGCGCGTATGGCGGTCGAGTCAATCATCCAGGTCTTCAGATCGATGCGGCCTTTTTCATTGAGCTTCAGTTGCAGCCGTTTGAGCATCTGGCTGAAGACACGTTGGTTTCGCCAATCGCGAAAGCGCTGATAGACGCTTGACCAGGGCCCGAAATCCTCCGGCATGTCGCGCCATGGTGCTCCCGAACAGAGTACCCACAGGATGCCATTGAGCATCTGCCGGTCATCACGACGCGGGCGGCCTTTGCGCTGCGGGCCTATGAAAAGATCCGCAATCAAATCCCAAGCTTCATCTGAAATATCGTATCGACTGGCCATCAGAGGATTCCTTTCCCTGGATGGCGGGAGACTCTACGGCAAATGGCCTGAAGCATGGGCTTGGCTGAGTTTCTGCCAATTACGTACAGAGCCTAAGGCTCTCTAGGGCGGCGCTCATCTATCTGTGCTTGGCAATGTATTTTGAGGAATCGCAGCATCAGCCTGAGGGGCCGGTTGGGGAGTTGCCAGTCGAGGACTACCCGGACGACCTCAAAACCTGAGGCTGGCGGCGATTGCTCCGTCATCAAATTTGGCTGAACCAGCCGACAGAGCGAAATTTTGAGTTCGCCGGCGGCAGGCTAGCTTCATCGATTAGGCCTGAATCGCCCCTTGTTTTGTAGACTTATCTAACGACTGCAAAGGGTTGATTCTGTTGAAAAAGTAGATCTCTCACCTGGCCTGCGGCAAAATTGGGTCATCGGCCGGCGGGAGGATTCGCAGCAGGATGGGACAATTGTCGAGTGGACAGAAGCGGCTGTTTTACTCGTTCAACATAGAAGATCACATCCCAGCAAGTCACCTCCTGCGCAACATTGATCGATGTCTCGATCTGAGCGATCTGCGCCATTACCTCGCCGATTTCTACAGCCCGATTGGGCGTCCTTCGATTGATCCTGAACTGATGATTCGCCTGCTGATCGTGGGCTACTGCTACGGCATTCGCTCCGAGCGCCGGTTGTGCGAAGAGGCTCATTTGAACCTGGCGTATCGCTGGTTTTGCCGTTTGAGCCTCGAAGACGAAGTCCCCAATCACTCTACGTTTTCCAAAAATCGGCACGGTCGTTTCCGCGATAGCTCGCTGTTTCGTTGGCTATTTAACGAGGTGCTCCGTCGCTGCATGGACGCCGGTCTGGTCAAGGGAGAAGGGTTTGCCATGGACGCCAGCGTCATCAAAGCGGATGCCAGTCGCCAGCGTGGAGTGCCCGGCGATGAAAAGGTCAACTGGAGCGACCCATCGTTAAGTACCCGCGCTGTGCGTGAGTACCTTGAAGCGCTGGATGAAGAAGCCTTGGCCGAGACTCTGCCAAAACGTCTTTCGTTGACCGATCCTCTTGCTCGCTGGACAGCAGCTCCAGGAGGACCGGCATTCTTCGCTTATTCGACGAACTACCTGATTGATGTCGAGCATGGCGTGATCATGGACGTAGAGCCGACGCCTGCTCATCGAACAGCGGAGGTCGAGAGCACCAAGACCATGGTTGAGCGGGTCGAAGAGCAGTTCGATATCAAGCCGGATCGCCTCATCGGCGATACCGCTTATGGAACCGCACCGATGTTGGCCTGGATGGTGGACGAAAAAGATATTGAGCCACATGTGCCGGTTTGGGACAAAACTGAACGCAAGAACGACAGCCTCTCTATTTTTCAATGGAATGAAGAGACGCAGAAGTATCGCTGCCCCACCGGACAGGCCCTGCGCAGTGAGTGGCGTGCCTTCAAGAACCAGCGTTCACATATCACAAAAGCCGACACCATCATCTTTCGATCACGGCAAACCGACTGCGCTAAATGCTTGATGAAAGAGCGCTGCTGCCCGAACACTTCTTTCCGAAAAATCGCCCGTAGCGCCCATGAAGCGGCGCGAGATGTTGCTCGGCGGATCGCCACGACACCTCAATACGTGTACTCTCGCCATGAGCGCAAGAAAGTCGAAATGTTGTTCGCTCACCTCAAGCGAATCCTCAGATTGGATCGCTTGCGACTACGCGGCATGAGCGGTGCGAATGATGAATTCACCTTGGCAGCAGCAGTACAGAATCTGCGGCGACTGGCGAAACTGACCTCTCAAGGGCCGCCAACCACGGGATAGATACGCCCGGAATCAGCAAAAACCCTCAAATCAACCCACTGACCAAGTTGCAACGATCAACACAGAACTGAAAAGCCACTCTACGTGGTGAACAGGTTCTTAAGCGACGGCCAACTTCGATGTCTTCCCGTCTGAAATTCCGACTTTTTCAACAGAATCGGTTGTTAGCAGCCATTCGCGACTGGCTACTATCAACCCAAGGCAGTCCCTCGTGACAGGCGATAGCCAGAGAAAACGGACGCTATCCTGCGCAGGGCGATAGCTTCCAGGCCGCGAGCTGAGGCACCGAGGGTACGGGATCACCTGAATATGCTTAGGCTGAGAACCATGAGGCGCTGAGCAACGCATCGACGGATCGTCAGATCATCGCGCTCATAGCGACTGGACGCTCACTTCCCTGCCGAAATCATTCTTTGTCTCCGACGCGTTCATAGAAAACTACAAGCTCAAAAACCTGATGGCAGTGCGGCTCTCCAAGATTGCCGAGAAGGACAAGCCGATAGCGTTCGTGTTTCTCTACGGCCAACCCGCAATACGGACGTCGAATGAACGTGACTACGCAAACTTCGATCTGAAGAATCTTGACATGATCGATGTGAACTACGACTGCCCCCTACCACCTAGATACAATAAGTAGACAGTCTCACACTGCGGCAAAGAACCGCTCTGTAACGTGCTGCAGAGCCTGGCGAACCCCGGCTCGCGAGATCTCACAGCCGCCGACGTCGACACGCCCGGTGGCTTGAGATTGGTTTGGTGGCCAGAACCCCCGCCAAGCCCACCACAAGGCCCGCATTATCTCGATCAACCAATCCCGCCCGGGTCGCATTTAAGGCGCGTACTGAGCAATCGTCCGTTCGACGTGGGCATCGGCCAGTCGATAGATATTCGACAGTTCAGCGTCAAAAGCCTGTTCTATCTCTTCCAGGGTTGGAGAGTCACCCGCTCGGTCGAACGTTCGTCTTAGGCGGGACTTCACCTTCTCGTAAACTCTACTAAGCATCTGGTCGCTCTCCAGATATCTTCTCAAGCTAGAGAGCTTGTAGGGATCAGTAAATCTGGCTGCTGCATCCTGAACCATCACGTCGTATTTCGACGTATCTACCGAAAACGCGGGGATAGTGTAGAAATGGTAGGCACACGATTTCCTGATGCGCTCATCGTGCTCATAGCTTTGTTGCTGCTGCTCTTCATGCTCACGGTCAGCCTCTTCTTCTGCTGCTTCATTAGCGCTAATCATGCTCTCAACTTGCATCTCGGCTTTCGACGCGAACGCAAGCAGATCGAGATCGTCTTCCTGGTAGGCTACCTGCTTCAGGAAAGTCGCTATCCCCAGCACCTTGTACTCCAAGAAAAAGTCATCATCCGAATAGGGGGCGAAATCCGAATGACGGTCACGTCCCCTATTCTGCTGTACTTCGAGCCGGCCCATCCACGACTGCAAATGGGCTTTGAGTGTAGCTTTCATCAATGTCCTCTTTAATTCTGAAAATCAAACCTGTCAGTGGTAGCGGCTAGCCACTCGATGCAGCGGCTCACCTCTTGATACCACAGATTGGATCCGTCCAAAGCAGCCTCCCCGCCCCCAATCTCCCCTTGACACTATCCAGCAGCAGGTCAAATACTCCCACCACATTCATATAGATGACCATACGAAAGACTGCAACCCGCCGCAGCAGCCCGTTAGCCCTTGCTCGCCCCACCCATAACTAATAAGGATAAGAACCATGACCCCCCTGGACATCCAGCTACTACTGACCGCGCTCGTAAGCGTGCTCGTACTGGTAGCCCTGATCGTCTCACGCCTGAAAATGCACCCGCTCCTAGCCCTGTTGGTCGTCTCCGTCGGCGTAGGCTTCGCCACCGGCATGGAACCAGAAGGCATCGTCTCCCACCTGATCACCGGCGCCGGCAAGACACTCGGCGCTGTCGGCGTCGTCATCGCGCTGGGCGCAATGCTTGGCAAAATCCTGGCTGACGCAGGCGTCACCGAACAAATCGCCGAGGTGATCCTGAAGCGCACCCCGGATCGCATGATCCCGTGGGCGATGATGTTGGTTGCCTTCGTAATCGGCATCCCTATGTTCTTCGAGGTCGGCCTGGTGATCATGCTCCCGCTGATATTCAGCGTTGCGCGAAAACTGGAGAGCCAGGCCCGGTTCAAAGGCTCGGCCTACGTCTATGTGGGTGTTCCGGTGATTGCGGCGCTGGCCGCCATGCACGGCATGGTGCCTCCGCACCCGGGCCCGTTGACGGCGATCGCGGCGCTCAAAACCTCGGTTGGGCCTACGATGCTCTATGGTTTTCTGGCAGCCATTCCCGCCATGATCCTCGGCGGGCCGCTGTATGGCGCCTTCATTTCGCCGCGAATGAGCACTCGCCCGGACCAGGCGCTGCTGGACCAGTTCACCCTGGCCGAAAAAGCCGACGACCAATCCCGCCCCAGCGTATGGCTGGGTGTGTTCGCCGCGTTGATGCCGGCAATCCTGATGCTGGTGCATGCCATTGCCGAGATGGTGCTGCCGAAGGGTGACTCCCTCCTGAAAGTGGCCGGCTTCCTGGGCAACCCCTTGATCGCGATGCTGCTGGGCGTGCTGTTCGCCGGCGCCGCCCTGATGCTCGGCCGGGGCGGCGATGCGGAGAAATTGCGCGATGGCCTGGGCAAAAGCCTCAAGCCAATCGCCTCCATCATCATGATCATCGCCGGTGGTGGCGCCTTCCAGGAGCTGCTGACCAGTGCCAAGGTGGGTGATGCCATTGTGCATTTGACTCAGCAGTCCGCCTTCCCTCCCCTGATCCTGGGTTGGCTGATCGCGATGTTGCTGTCGGTATCCACCGGCTCAGCAACTGTGGGTATCGTGGGTGCTGCCGGCTTGCTGGCGCCACTCGCAGGTGCTGACCCAAGCCTCAACCTGCCTTTGCTCGCGCTGTCGATCGGCTGCGGTTCGTTGTTCTTCAACTACGCAAACCATGCAGGCTTCTGGATGGTGAAGGAGTCCTTCGGGATGACCATGGGCGAAGCCACCAAAACCATATCGGTGGTTCAATCCATTGTCGCGGTGGTTGGGTTGATTGTGGTGCTGGTGCTCAATGCTGTTGTCAGCGTGAGTTAGCATTGCGTGCAATCGGGGAGCGTCTTGACCAAGGCGCCTCTGATACCGGCCCCTCGATCAAACACTTCGGTGCGACAACGAACAGGTAGCTAACGGGATTCTTGATAGAGCGCAGGAATGGCGGTGTAGTATCATCGCCGCCGAAGTTTTACTTACCTCATCAAAGGACTGTCAAAATGATCTGGGTCATTGTTGTTGCCGTTATAGCCATTGCAATTTGGTGGGCAAATGCTCAGGAAAGGGCAAAAAAAGAAGCCAGGGAAGCCTATCAGCGATCCTTGGCAAGCCTAAAAGCTGACCCGCGCAATGCGGACCTGCGTCAACAGACGCTTGCGCTGGGGCGCGCTTACTCGAATCTGATGCGCGACAAGAAAGGCCACAGTCTGTTTGATGAAGTCGCGCTGATGAACGACATCAATGCCGCATGCGCGGGTGCCGGTGAGCGAACATTGGATGCACGCGTCGCTACCCCGGCGGTGAATGACATTGAAGCACGCCTGCAAAAGCTGCTGTCTCTCAAAGAGCGTAATTTGATCGATGAGAGCGAGTACACCAGCCGGCGTAGAGAGATACTCGAATCAATTTAGTTGGCCACCACCAGCAATCAACTCGTGCACGGGCAGGGTTTTATTCTGAATCTCTGCCTTCCAAACTCGCCGCGACATTGATAATTGCATCCGCTTCGCGGATACAGGCACGACATCCTTTACTCCGATCAGGTTCCCCGACCCTGAGGGCGCATTTTGGCAATATCCATCTATTACAATGCCTGGCGAAAGGCCCCGCTCAGCTCGAACGAGTTAACCGTTATTGAGGAGATTGTTCATCGTTACGCTGTAGACGATCAAATCGAACGATTCCTCTCACTCGGCTCTGGCCTGAATTGGGAGTCATTCGATTTCTCGACAAACCTGGAGCCGAGCCGTTTTCTAAAGAGAGGGCTCGTGTTTTCTGGCGCCACCAAGCTCCCTGATAACCAGGAAGACGCATCTTGGGTAGGCGTACAGCATTGGTGTAGGTGCCTGTCGGAGATTCGTAGCGCTGTGGCAGGGTGCGAATGGAAAGTTGCGGTCGAAGACCATGAAATGCAGTGGGATGCAGTAGCCAGCTCGTATGACCCAACACGATAGCCATCTGCTCGGGTTTGGCTTTGGCAATAGGTGGGCGCCACAGTGCCGCGCGCCTGATGGCCCGGGACACAGATCGCCGGCACCTGGCCTGTCATGTCGGCTCTGGAGCACGACACCCTTGACCGCCCTGCTCCACTCAAAAGCCATGTTTTACGTGGCTACCGTGATCGAAGAGTTGCTGATTTTCAACGATAAAACGAATATATTCCGATCTTGGAATTGGAGTTTCCGGAGCTTTCATGTCTTCAATAGTCATCGTACTGGATAAAAACAACGTCTCAACGAGAGGGATATTTGAAATCCACCGCATCCTTGGCTTGTCTGCCAGTGATATCAGGGATAAGTGGTCCCGTGAGGAACCAATCTTTGAGCGGGCCTTGTTTGACGGTGACTATCAGCACAACGCCGAAACCCTCCGCGCCCTCTTGCGCGTCATCGAAGAAGAAAAACTTCCGTGTACAATCCATGAAATCCCCCATGGCGAAATTTATAGGGACAATCCCAACCTGAACACGTTTTCAATAGATATCGAAAGTTTGGAAAATGTCCTGATATCTGCCGACGAAGAAATCATGCGCCAATTGGACAGTTAAGAAAGACAGCGCAAACTCAACTCGCTCACGTCAAAGCCATCACGGCTCACTCTCCTCTTTCTCAAGCAAATAAGAAAAAAATGCCGCATAGCTATCCCATACATCGGGCTGAGCACTGAAGTCAAAAGAATTTATATTCCTTGCATCCACCGCATCACACCAGACCACGGAGGGCTTCCCTGACACATTCAAAACAATGACACTACCTGACGGTTCAGCCAGGACCACAAACCGCCGGTCGATCCCGATTGCAGCTCTGATTCGGAGTGTTTCTTCCACAATAGTTGCCGCCTCGCCTTTCGACGCGATTTCGTGATGGCTTATACCTCCAAGCAGCCCGCCACTGTAAAACATCGAAATTCTTTTGAAATCGTCAGGGAGTTTTACACTCAATGCAGATTCTATACGTTTGAATTCTGCCTCCGAACAGGGCTCGGCTCCATATTTGCTCAGGTAGTTGCCTTTCAACTCATCAATATCGACCATTATCACAATGCTTCCACATTCGCATGATCAAGCTTTCCGCGCCTCAAGGTATTCAACGCGCCTTGTGACACAACCAATCTGAGATCTTCGCCCAAGCCAAAGTCGTCCAAACCGGCGCCTCCCGTGACTTTCAACCAGAGAACTCCGGCAAAACGAGGGTCGGATGGATTTCAGAAAACGTTTGAGAGGTGGTTACTTTCAATGGGGCAAGCATGAAGCCCGACAGGCCGTTCTCGGAAATCATCTGAGCCAGCGACCGAGTAACGATAAAACAAGGAAAGCTCTCCAGGATCTCGTCACCCAGCCAGCCATCGAACCTGTATTCCAGCTCAGTAACGACTGGAGGATGAGCAGTGGCATCAATGGCGGCCCCTTCACCCAAACCGCCCGCAACTTCAGGCTCAACGTAATAAAACATCTCCGCTCCATTATCAATCCAATCAAACCTATATCCTTTGTTCAATCAGCCCCAGCATAAACTCCAGTAATTCATCAAAGGAGGCGAACTCTTCATATACGTTGTCTATGGCTTGCTTGTCCCTGACTTGATATTTTTGAGTGGCAAGCTCCAGAACATACTCATCCATATCGCTGTCGCCAAAAATCAGAAACTCCTTCATGAAATCGACTTCGCGCGATATCAGGTTGATATTCATGAAATCCAGGCTATGCCCATCACGGCCCGGAAATGGGTGGGCAACGCTGGAATAAACAAACACGCCTTCAGCGATCAAGCCATCGTAATGCCGTAAAAAGTCCAGGTAGGGGGCCGGTAAGTCCTCAGAGAGTTCCGCCTTGGCTCTTGCGGTCAGGGCCAGGATATCGTTCGGCGTGGCGCCAGCGCCGAGGTACATGCCTGCACTGTCCGAACGACATCGCAGGTCTTTGATCCTAGCTGCAATGTGAGGGTTCATCGGTACGTCCTTGCCTGGCAATTAGGGTAGGCACCTTAAGCGCAGGTGCCCTCCGAACGCAAAACTACCGAAAGCGCCACTCGCCGGGTCGCTTGCGTGGCAAGAAATTCCACTTCCACCGGCAAGAATCGCTCGATCACCCCCGCATTGCTCTTCATGTGATTGCTCAGCCGATCGGCACTCAGCCACCCGCCCCCGGCAATCGCCATCGGCAACATCAACTGATCTGCCAAGCGACTGCTCACACTCCCGGCAGACTCAGCCCACGCTCTGAAATCATCGACTGCCCTGTCCGCAACCTGCTCGGCCCGCGTACGCTCCTGCCCGATGGCGGTGAACACATCTACAACATCGCCCCGCGAGCCCGTGATCGAAACAACGTTACCCGGCCCCGCGTGATCCCCGAGGTCTGTCACCTTCTGAGCGCACCGCTCAAGCTTCAGCCGCGCGCATAGTCGGTCAAGCTCCCGATTGCCGATCGATACCGGAATCGCCGACACCAGCGCCGCGACCGCATCAACGGCCACTGGCAGGTCACCTACATCAAGCTCAAGCGGCCGCAGGCTTGAAGGGTGCACCGTTGCTTCGATCAGGCCGCCGCCAGCGGGCACAAAACCGTGTTTGATCAACTTCAGCGCCACTTGCCCACCCATCCGCCGAATCAGCGGCAGCCATGCCTGCTGAATGAAATCGAAGGTCGGCGCGCCCGGATTATGCGTTCCGCCAGCAATTCGAACGGTGCTGGGGCCCTCCGCCGCCATCAACGCCGGCAGCAGCGTCTGCAGCACCAGCAACGTGCTGCCGGCGGTGCCGATCGCGAATGCGTACTCACCTGCCTTCACCCGCCCAGGGCGGAATTCGATCTCGGCCGAGTTGAGCTCGGCGCCGAGGGTTTGCGCACCGCAGATCGCTGCGGCAGCGTTTACCGCCGTCAGGTGCTGCCGAAGCAGCCCCGGGCGGGAGCGCTGGCCACGAATGCCGACCATGCGAAAGGCCTGGCCGGTGAGCATGGAGAGGCTGAGGGCCGTGCGAAGCACCTGCCCTCCTCCGTGTGCGCCGTCGATCAGTATCAAATCCTGGTTCATCGGCCTCACCCTTTCACGCAGACGACCTGCCGCAAGGTGTGTACCACCTCGACCAGGTCCCGCTGCGCGGCCATCACGGCATCGATGTCCTTGTAGGCCATCGGGATCTCGTCGATCACGGCCTCATCCTTGCGGCACTCAACGTGTGCGGTTGCGCGCACCTGGTCCTCAACGGTGAACACCGCTTTGGCCTTGGTCCGGCTCATCACGCGGCCAGCGCCGTGGGAGCAACTGCAGAACGCCTCTTCATTGCCCAGCCCGCGGACGATGAAGCTCTTGGCCCCCATCGACCCCGGGATGATGCCCATCTGGCCTTTCTGCGCGGATACCGCGCCCTTGCGCGTCAGCAGGATGTCCTCGCCGAAGTAGGTGCCCCGCTCCACATAGTTGTGGTGGCAGTCGACGGCGATCAGTTGCGACTCGGAACGGCTTGGTGATGATCGAGCGAACCGCATCGAGCACCGCCAGCATCGTCAGCTGCGCGGTTCTGCTTGGCGAAATCCTGGGCCCATTCCACCGCCTCGATGTAGTCGTCGAAGCTGGTGGTGCCTTCACGCAGGTAGGCAAGGTCGCGATCAGGCAGGTTGGCGATGTGCTCGCGCATTTCTTCGCGCGCCTTGGCGATGAAGTACGTGCCGATCATGTTGCCGACGCCCCGCGAGCCGGTGTGCAGCATCACCCATACATGCTCGGCCTCATCCAGGCACACCTCCACGAAGTGGTTGCCGGTGCCGAGGGTGCCGAGGTGTTTATGGTTGTTGGACTTTTCCAGGCTCGGATGTTTTCGGTGATCCGCTTGAAACGGCCTTCGAGTGCGCCCCACGCATGGTCAACCAGGCTTGGGGGCGTGTCCCACGCGCCTTTGTCACGCCCGCTGCGGCCGGATGTGCGGCCATGCGGCACGGCTTTTTCGATAGCGGTTCGCAGGCCGAACAGGTTGTCAGGCAGGTCACTGGCGCGCAACGAAGTGCGAACGGCCGACATGCCACACCCCAGGTCGACACCCACCGCTGCGGGGATAACAGCGCCCTTGGTCGGTATCACGCTGCCGATGGTGGAGCCTTTGCCCAGGTGAACGTCGGGCATCACCGCCATGTGTTTGAACACGAAAGGCATCTGGGCGGTGTTGATCAGTTGCTGCCTGGCCTCAGGCTCCACCGGCACCCCGTGGGTCCACATCTTGATCGGTTTGCCGTTCTCGACTTCGAGCAATTGAAAGGTTTGAGTGCTCATGCTGCGTAACTCCTTGGGTTTCTGTTGTGAAACCGGTATAGCGAGCAGCGTGCCAAAACAGGGTGAAGAAGGGTATTCAAGTTTTATCCAATTGAAAATGAAGGAATTTATTTTCATTTTTCACTGAGTACATCGACTGCTCACCAAATCTAGCAGTGACTTATATATACTCCTGTATCGCAAACTATATTTATGGATAGCAACCATGCATGCAAAGAAAACCGTTGCCATCGGCATGCTGGGATCGAAACTCGACCGTGTCGGGCGGGGCGAACAGCGCTGGAACAAATGGCGCCCGCCCTTTCACTGTGCCAGCAGCCTGACCTGCTGATCGACCGCCTCGAGCTGATTCACGCCGATGCCAAGTGGGAAACGGACCTGGCGTTGAAGGTCAAGGCAGACCTCGCCCAGGTGTCACCCGAGACCGAGGTGCGCCTGCACCCCATGGCGATGCTCAATGCCTGGGATTTCGAAGAGGTCTATGCGTCGCTGCATGATTTTGCCGCCAGCTACCCCTTCGACCCGGACAACGAAAATTACCTGACCCACATCACCACCGGCACTCACGTTCAGCAGATCGTCTGGTTCCTGCTGGCCGAATCGCGCCATGTGCCGGCCAAGCTCATCCAGACCCAGCCCACCGGCTTAAGGGACGATGAGCCTACGCCCGCCGGCAAGTACGTGGTCACCGACCTCGACCTGCAACGCTATGACCAGATCGCAAAACGCTTTCAGACGGCGCGCCTGCAGGGGACTGAGCTGCTGAAATCAGGCATCGCCACGCGCAACGCCGCATTCAACCGCACCATTGAACAGATCGAGCGGGTGGCGGCGCGCTCCAAGGCGCCGATCCTGCTGTGCGGCCCCACCGGCGCTGGCAAATCCTTTCTCGCGCGGCGGCTGTTCGAGCTCAAGCACAGCAGGCATCAGGTGGGTGGGCGCTTGGTGGAAGTGAACTGCGCGACACTGCGCGGCGACTCGGCGATGTCGACGCTGTTCGGCCACACGCGCGGGGCCTTCACAGGCGCCCAGCAAACCCGGGAAGGCCTGCTGCGCTCGGCGCACAAAGGCATGCTGTTTCTCGATGAAATCGGCGAGCTGCCCCTGGATGAGCAGGCCATGTTGCTCAAGGCAATCGAGGAAAAACGCTTCCTGCCGCTGGGGGCAGACAAGGAAGTGGAGTCTGATTTCATTCTGATCGCGGGCACCCACCGAGACCTGCGTGCTCAGGTTGCTCAGGGCCTGTTTCGAGAAGACCTGCTGGCCAGGATCAACATCTGGACCTTCGACCTCCCCGGCCTTGCCCAGCGAACCGAAGACATCGAGCCCAATATCGACTTCGAGCTTCAGCGTTATGCCCGGGATCACGGCCACAAGGTTCGCTTCAATGCCGAAGCGCGCCAGCGCTACCTGGCGTTTGCAACCGGCAAGGCGGCGACCTGGGCCGGTAACTTCAGGGAGCTTTCAGCGTCGATTACTCGGATGGCCACGCTGGCAGACAGCGGCAGAATCGACCTGGCACTTGTGGACGTCGAGCTTGAGCGCTTGCGCCGAGACTGGATGCAAGCGCCTGGGGACGATTGGCTGGCCCGGCATCTGGCTGAATCGGGGTTGGAGATCGACCTGTTCGACAAGCTGCAGCTCGAAGCGGTGCTTGAGGTGTGCCGAACCGCTGACAGCCAGGCGGATGCCGGCCGCACGCTGTTTTCAGCATCCCGCGCGAGCAAAGCGGCACCGAATGACTCTGATCGGATCAGGAAATACCTGGCTCGGTTTCAGATTGCCTGGGCAGAGATTCCAAAGCGCTGATCGCCGATTGGCGCAGCATCACTTCCTTTGCAGCCGATTGACAACATTTGAGGCCTGAACCATAGTTTCTCAACTCGCAAACGTTTGCGGGCTCCAAATAACGACAATACCGGAGTCATCACCATGTACGGTTCACGCCCTGCCCGTCTGTTCACTGCACTCGCCTTCAGCGCCGCCAGCGCCCTGCTCCCTCTCTCCGCCAGCCATGCCGCCGAGCCTGAAAAGCCCAAGGTCGCGCTGGTGATGAAGTCCCTGGCCAACGAATTCTTCCGCACCATGGAAAACGGCGCCAAGGACTACCAGGCGGCGCACCCCAATGACTTCAGCCTGATCGCCAACGGCATCAAGGACGAGACCGACACCTCGGCGCAAATCCGCATCGTCGAGCAGATGATCGTCGAGCAGGTCAACGCGCTGGTGATCGCCCCGGCCGATTCCAAAGCGCTGGTGCCGGTGCTGAAAAAGGCCACCGATGCCGGCATCAAGGTGGTCAACATCGACAACCGCCTCGACCCGGACGTAGTACGCAGCAAGGGCCTGAACATCCCCTTCGTGGGGCCGGACAACCGCAAGGGCGCGCAGCTGGTGGGTGACTACCTGGCCAAGACGTCGCTCAAGGCCGGCGACCAGGTGGGCATCATCGAAGGCGTGTCGACCACCACCAACGCCCAGCAACGCACCGCCGGCTTCAAGGCGGCGATGGACCAGGCCGGGATGAAGATCGTCGGTGTGCAGTCGGGCAATTGGGAAATCGACAAAGGCAACGCCGTGGCAGCCGCCATGCTCAACGAATACCCGGAGCTCAAAGCCCTGCTGGCCGGCAACGACAGCATGGCCCTGGGTGCGGTGTCGGCGGTGCGCGCCGCTGGCAAGCAAGGCCAGGTCAAGGTGGTGGGCTATGACAACATCAACGCCATCAAGCCCATGCTCAAAGACGGCCGTGTGCTGGCCACCGCAGACCAGTACGCCGCCAAGCAAGCCGTGTTCGGCATCGAAGCCGCACTCAAGCTGGTCAAGGGCGAGCCGGTCGATGCCAAAGACGGCGTGATCGAGACCCCCGTTGAACTCGTGACCCAGCCATGAGCGGCGCGGTACTGACCGCCCGCGGGATCGGCAAAACCTACGCCCAGCCGGTGCTGGGCGGTGTGGACATCGACCTGTACCCGGGCGAAGTACTGGCCCTGACCGGCGAAAACGGCGCGGGCAAGAGCACCCTGTCGAAGATTTTCTGCGGCCTGGAGCAACCCACCACCGGCAGCCTTGCGCTGCTGGGTGAACCCTACGCGCCGGCCAACCGGCGCAAGGCCGAAGAATCGGGTGTGCGCATGGTGCTGCAGGAGCTCAACCTGCTGCCCACCTTGAGCGTTGCGGAAAACCTCTTCCTCGACCGCCTGCCCCATCGTGCCGGCTGGATTTCCCGCGGCCGCCTGCGCAGCCTGGCCCGCCAGGCCATGGCGCAGGTGGGGCTGGAGGCGGTGGACCCGGACACCCCCGTGGCAGCACTGGGCGTCGGCCACCAGCAGATGGTGGAAATCGCCCGCAACCTGATCGGGGATTGCCGCGTGCTGGTGCTCGATGAGCCCACCGCCATGCTTACCCACCGTGAAGTGGAGCTGCTGTTCGAGCAGATCGAGCGGCTGCGCGCGCGGGGCGTCGCCATCGTCTACATCTCCCACCGCCTCGAAGAGCTGGCCCGTGTGGCCCAGCGCGTGGCGGTGCTGCGTGACGGCAACCTGGTGGCGGTGGAACCCATTGGCCGTTACAGCAGCGACGAGCTGGTCACGCTGATGGTCGGCCGGGAAGTGGGCGATGCCATCGACCTGGGTGATCGCCCGCTGGGCGCGCCGCGGCTGGAGGTGCGCAACCTCAGCCGGCGCGGCAAGGTGGCGGACGTGTCGTTCAGCGTGCGCGCCGGGGAGATCTTCGGCATCTCCGGGTTGATCGGAGCCGGCCGCACCGAGCTGCTGCGTTTGATCTACGGCGCAGACCCGGCCGACAGCGGCCAGGTATTGCTCGGCGACCCAGCGGCGCCGGTGTCCATCGGCTCGCCGGCGGAGGCCGTCCGCCAGGGCATCGCGCTGATCACCGAAGACCGCAAGGGCGAAGGCCTGCTGCTGAGCCAGTCGATCGGCGCCAACCTTGCCTTGGGCAACATGCCCCGAGTGTCGCGCCACGGCGTGATGCACGGGGCGGCCGAAGACGCGCTGGCGCAGCGCCAGATCGCCGCCATGCGCATCCGCTGCCAGGGGCCGCACCAGCGGGTCGACGAGTTGTCGGGCGGTAACCAGCAAAAGGTGGTGATCGGCCGCTGGCTGGAGCGCGACTGCGACGTGCTGCTGTTCGATGAGCCCACCCGAGGCATCGACGTGGGTGCCAAGTTCGAGATCTACACCTTGCTGGGCGAGCTGGCACGCCAGGGCAAGGCCTTGGTGGTGGTCTCCAGCGACCTGCGCGAACTGATGCTGATCTGCGACCGTATCGGCGTGATGTCTGCCGGCCGCCTGGTCGAGACGTTCAGCCGCGACAACTGGACCCAGGACAGCCTGCTCGCCGCTGCGTTTGCCGGCTACCGCGCCCGTGACGCCTTGCTCGGCGAGGCCACCCCGCCCCTTCAGGAGCTTTCTGTATGACCACCCCGATCGTTTCCGCTGCCACCCGCAGCGGCACCCGCCAAGGCCTGGGCACTTACGTAGGCCTGGCCGGCGCGCTGCTGGCGATGGTGGTGCTGTTCGCCTCGCTGAGCAGTCATTTTCTCTCCTACGCCACCTTCACCACGCTGGCCAACCAGATCCCCGACCTGATGGTGCTGGCGGTCGGCATGACGCTGGTGCTGATCATCGGCGGCATCGACCTGTCGGTCGGCTCGGTGCTGGCATTGGCCGCCGCCGTGGTGAGCGTGGCCACCCTCGGGCTGGGTTGGGGCATTCTGCCCGCCGCGTTGCTGGGCATGGCCTGCGCTGCATTGGCAGGCACAGTCACCGGCACCATCACCGTCGCCTGGGGCATCCCTTCGTTCATCGTGTCGCTGGGCGTGCTGGAAATGGCCCGCGGCCTGGCCTACCAGCTCACCGACTCGCGCACCGCTTACATCGGCGACGCCTACGCCTGGCTCTCCACGCCTTGGGCGGCCGGGGTATCGCCTTCGTTCGCCATCGCCCTGGCGGTGATCGTGCTCGCCCACCTGCTGCTGACCCGTACCGTGTTCGGCCGCTACCTTGTGGCCATCGGCACCAACGAAGAAGCCGTACGCCTGGCCGGGATCAATCCCAAGCCGTACAAGGTGATGGTATTCGCGCTGATGGGCGCGCTGGCCGGGCTGGCGGCGCTGTTTCAGATTTCCCGCCTGGAAGCGGCGGACCCGAACGCCGGCGCCGGCATGGAGCTGCAAGTGATCGCTGCCGTGGTGATCGGCGGCACCAGCCTGATGGGCGGGCGTGGGTCGGTAATCAGCACCTTTTTCGGTGTGCTGATCATTTCGGTGCTGGCGGCCGGGTTGGCCCAGGTGGGCGCATCGGAGCCGACCAAGCGGATCATCACCGGGGCCGTGATCGTGGTCGCCGTGGTGCTCGACACCTACCGCAGCTACCGCGCCAAGCGCAAAGGGTAGGCGCAGTGGCCACCATCAAGGACGTCGCCGCCCGCGCGGGCATTTCCTACACCACGGTGTCCCACGTGGTGAACGGCACGCGGCCGGTCAGTGACGCAGTGCGTGGCAAGGTCGAGGCCGCCATCGCCGAGCTGGGCTACGTGCCCAGTGGGGTGGCGCGCTCGCTGCGGGCGCAGGCCACAGGCACCCTGGGCATGCTCTTGCCCAACGTCAGCAACCCCTATTTCGCAGAACTCGCCCGCGGGGTGGAAGACCACGCCGAGCAGAACGGCTACAGCGTGATCCTCTGCAACTCCGACGACGACATCGACAAACAGCTGCGCTACCTGCGCGTGCTGTTGGAGCGGCGCATCGACGGGCTGATCGTGGCCACGGTGGACAGCGACCCCCGCTTCGCCCAGGCGCTGGCCCGGCTCAACGTGCCGCTGGTGCTGGTCGACCGCCCCCTGGACGGCGTGCTGGCCGACCGAGTGCAGGTCGACCACGAACATGGCGGCTACCTCGCCACCCAACACCTGTTGGCGCTGGGCCACCAACGCATCGCCTGCATTGCCGGGCCCGCCACCACCGAGGCCGCTCGTTTGCGCGCTGAGGGCTACCAGCGCGCCTTGGCCGATGCGCAGGTGCCCGCACTGCCGGTGGTGGCCTGCGCGTTCACCGCACCGGCCGGGCATGCCGCCGCGCACCGCTTGTTCAATGGCCCGTTGCCGCCGTCGGCGATCTTCGCCGGCAACGACATGCTCGCCATCGGCGTGCTGCGCGCAGCGGCCGAGCACGGGCTGCAAGTGCCGGCGCAGCTGTCAGTGGTCGGTTTCGATGACATCGAAGTCAGCCGCTACCTCCACCCTGCGCTCACAACGGTCGGGCAGGCCATCGGCCAGTTGGGTGAGCGCGCCGCCGCGCGGCTATTGGCGCGTATCCGTAGCCCGGGCCTGAGCGTCGGGCACCAGTCGCTGCCACCCAAGTGGTGCAGCGGGAAACCAGCGGGCCAGCGTTTCTGAACGCTGCTGATCCCAGTGAAGCCGCAAGGCGTGTTGAAGGTGAGCAATGATGGGCGCAAGCGTTGTAGTCGTGGGCAGCTTGAACATGGACCTGGTCGTGCGAACTCCGCGCCTGCCGGTGGCCGGTGAAACCCTGGCTGCCCACAGCTTTACCACCGCCGCCGGCGGCAAGGGCGCCAACCAGGCGGTAGCGGCAGCGCGCCTGGGGCACAGGTGGCCATGGTCGGCTGCCTGGGCGACGACGCCTACGGCAACGCCCTGCGCAGCGGCCTTGTGGCCGAAGGCATCGATTGCGCCGCAGTGGCCACCGCACAAGGCGTGGCGACCGGGATCGCTTCGATCCTGGTGGATGACGAAGGCCGCAACACCATCGTGATCGTCGCCGGCAGCAATGCCGAACTCAGCCCGGCTCAACTGGCTGAGCACCCGGTTCTTCTGGCTGAGGCCAAAGTCGTCATCACTCAGTTGGAGGTGCCGATGGCGACAGTGGAGGCGACCCTGCAACGCACCCGCGAACAGGGCGCTGCACTGATCCTCAACCCCGCACCTGCCACCGGCCCGCTGCCCAGCCACTGGTATGGCCTGGTCGATTACCTGGTGCCCAACGAAACCGAAGCCAGCCTGCTCACCGGCCTGCCCGTGAACTGCCCCGCCAGCGCTCAGCGCGCCGCGGAGCACCTGCGCGGCCTGGGCGTAGCCCGGGTGCTCATCACCCTGGGTGCGCAAGGCGTGCTCTATGCAGGGCCCGACGGCTGTGAGCACTTCCCTGCCCGCCCCACACGGGCAGTGGACACCACCGCCGCCGGCGACACCTTCCTCGGTGGCTTCGCCGTGGGCCTGGCCGAAGGCTTACCGTTGGCGCAAGCAATCAGCCTCGGCCAGCGCGCCGCCGGCCTCGCGGTCACTCGCGCTGGTGCGCAACCCTCCATTCCCTACCGCCATGAGCTGCCAGAATGAAAAAGACCCCGTTGTTGAACGCGGCGTTGTCCGCTGCCATCGCCCGCCTCGGCCATGGAGATGTGCTGGTGATCGGTGACGCCGGCATGCCCGTGCCGCCTGGCACGCTCTGCATCGACCTGGCCCTCACGCCAGGCGTGCCGGACTTCGCCACCACCCTGCGCGTGGTGCTGGCCGAGATGCAGGTGGAGAGCCATGTCATTGCCGAGGAGACCTTCATCGCCGCCCCGCCGGGGCTCGCGGCGGTGGAAGCGCTGCACGCTGCAGGTGCTCTGGGTGAACGTACGCGGGTGAGCCATATCGCGCTCAAGGCCTTGTGCAAGGAGGCGCGGGTTCAGGTGCGCACTGGGGAGTGCCAGCCGTACAGCAATATTGCGTTGGTGGCGGGGGTAACGTTTTAAGGGTTGTTCACTCAGCCCTTCACCTCTGCCATTCGCCCCGGCTGCAGCGTGCCGAGGTAGTGGGCTTGGGTGAGTAACCTCTACAGGCGAGCAAGCTTGCAGAAGGCAACGATCGATTACCTTGATTGCGGTTAAAAGAACTTGCAACGCAGCGGCGACTCTCGTCCCGATGCAGGTCTATACACAAACATCTGCTGACTAATGGAAGTAGGGTTCCAACACACACTCCATCCATGCCATGAAAGCTCGGACACGCGGGGAAAGATTACGGCGATGCGCGACAACAAGCCACGCAGGGAGCGGCTCAGGTCGTAGATCATGCAGGATTTCGACCAGGTGGCCACTTTCGATGTGATGTGCAAGGGCCAGCTGACCCGCCTGAATAAGTCCAATTCCCGCCAGGCCCGCAGCATGATAGGCCTGCACGTTATTCACTTGCATAGCCCCTGGCAATGCGAGCGATGCGTAGCCGTCAACTTCCGGATATTCCCATCCTGTGGGTCGAGCCCCGAGTGTCGGCGTGTAGTGAATCATCTGGTGACCTTGGATCGAAAGATCATCTAGTGTTCGCGGTATGCCGTACTTGGCCAGATAGCCTGGGCTCGCCGCATTTATCATCCGTAACTTGCCCAGCGAGCGAGCGACAAGTGCGTCGTCAAGGAGGGGGCCAAGACGGATGACGCAATCGAACCCTTCCTGGACAAGATCTACTCGGCGATCTGTGCTGGACAGTTCCAGCTCCAACTCAGGGTTTATATCGAGCAACTGAGCAAGCGCAGGAATCACGACGGTTTTTGCCAACTCGGTCGGCATATCCACGCGCAATCTTCCCCTAAGCGGGGCCCCGTTGTTGGCGAACATGGAATGCATGTCCTGAGCTTCGGCCAGCAGGTCAAGTGCTCGTGTATAGAAGGTACGCCCGTCCTCAGTCAACTGCACACTGCGTGTTGTCCTGTGCAGGAGGGTTGCGCCCATGTCTCGCTCCAGCGCACGGATCACCGTTGACACTCGTCCTTTCTGCATCCCCAAGCTTTCAGCCGCACGCGTGAAACTCATCATTTCCGCAACGCGGGCAAAGATCAAAAGAGCCTGGAGGTTCGGCATTGTTCACCAGATTGATAACAGTGCGTTCAGGGTTCTGTGGTTTATAACGTATTTTGCACTCAGTAAAGTAGCTCTCCAGTAGCCCGTAACCAAACGCAAGCAAGGGCGATCGCCAGGGAATCCGGAAGCGGCACGTTCGTACGGCACTCGCGCCGGCTCTGATTGCCGGGAAACGGGCAGCTGTAGTTACTGGCCTGCGTAAAATTGATTAGCCCCACTGAAAGAGAGACAGACATGCCAAAAGGATACCTGATCGGGCACGTGAGCATCTCGGATGCAACGGCTTACGCCGCCTATGCAAAAGCTGCAGGCGATGCAATGCGACCTTTCAACCCGAAAGTCATTGCAGGAGGGCAACACGAAAACCTCGAAGGCGAAGCTCATGAGCGGCACGTGATAGTTGAGTTCGACTCATTCGCCGACGCTAAGCGCTTTTACGAAAGCTCGGAATATCAAGCAGCCAAGGCCCTGCGCGCGGGCGCTGCAACTGGGACATTTGTCATACTCGAAGGGGCCCCTTGACAATTGCCGGTATTCAAACCCAAGAACGTTCACCAGGCATGAATCGCCCGAAACGCGCAGTCGTTGAAGGCGAACCGCTCAATCGCATTTGAGCAGCGGCCATGTTGCCATCCAGTTTTTAGCCTTGAGGCGATCTTGGTAAATCTTTCTTTTCTCCGTGGCGAACCTGCCCGCTGGCCTGATAACCAGACCAAAAAGATCCTCAAGGCCCAAGGGTGCTGCGACCTCACATGCGGTTTGCTCTCCTATCCTGACGGCTACCGCCGTTGCGGTCTCAGCCCAGTATCGCATTGCGTCGGTCGCAGAAAGGTACGGTTGATCACCATTTCTGACATGCATTCTTGCCTGATTTTTTACAGACCACATGATCGCTGGATCCAGACGTCCTAGCATGGACTCCAACACTTCATCCTCCTCCTGGGAACATCGTCCAGCATCAAACCAAATGACATCGACGTCCGTTGATACAGGAGAGGATCTGTACCCGTGTAGATAGTCCCAAACTGCGTTTCGAACAAAGCCGGCCCCTATCCAACAGTCTGGTAAGCCAAGAGATCGAACTGCCTCAAGTATTCGCCAGCGAACAAGATCATTTGAAATGATCGCTTGAATGACTGAAATATCGCCCACTTTTCCCCCACTACCGACGCCTGGCACGTACCCAAGTGCGCAACCCCACTTAGCACTTGACACTATGACTCAACTTAATTCCAATACCCCGCCTTTCACGGACGATGCAAGGACACCACCATGGCCCAGCCCCCTTCCTCTCCACGGGGTGATCTCCTGCGCACGCTGGTGTTCCTCCCGCTCGGCCTGTGCCTGCTCTACCTGGCCGTCTACCTCGTACAAGCCCGGCTGAGCTTCACCGCCCAGGCCCAACGTGCCCCCGGTGTCGTAAGCGGCCTGAACGCAGGCGGCAGCCACCCACAAATCGACTTCACCGACGCCTCTGGCAACAAGGTCAGCTACGCCGAGGGCGGGTTGATCTTCGGTTACGCCACAGGCGATCGAGTGCAGGTGTTGTACCTCCCCAAGGCCCCAGCCGCAACGGCAATCATCGAAGACCGGGCGCGCTGTGGGGCGCAAGTTTGCTGGCCGGGCTGTTCGCGCTGGTGTTCACCTCAGGTGGCGGCTACCACCTGGCCGCATGGATTCGCCGGCGCCCCAAAGCCGGGCCCGTATAAGGACATTCAGATGCAGATCCCGATCGCCGTGAGCCTCAGTGACTGGCGCTACAAGACCGCCAGCGGAGGTGGCTTGACGCTGGTGTTCGCCGCCGCCTCGGGCGGTGCGCTCACCCTCACCGACCCTCAGGGCGTCGACCAGCAGTTTCGCTACGGCTCGCTGGGTGCCGGGGTTGGCCTTGGCGCGCGTTTGCCGCGGTTCGGTAAGGTCAACTTGCATGTACGTGGCAAGAGCGTCGGCGCAGCAGGCGCGAGCGAGGATTTCCCCGCTGTCGGCCGAGTGCTGGTGGCCGACTCGATTGCCGACCGTGGCCTGGTTCGGGAAGATTTCGAGGGCGCTTGTGTGTTCATCGAAGGCGGCGTGGGGCTGCTCGGCGGCGCCAGCGGCTCGGCGATGCTGTTCGGGCTGGATGCCAAGCTGCTGGCGATGACTGCCGGCACACTGACACCGGTGGGCAACCTGCTGCTACCTCATGACAGCGCCGCACGGCTGTTGCGTTCGGCCAAGGGCGTGATCCTGGCTGCCGGGCTGAATGTGGGGTTGCAGGCCGGTGCCGGGGCGACTATCTCCCTGGGCGGGCTCTTCTAGCGGCAGGCGCTGCGCGATCTAGCCAACCCGATCACCACCTGAGCACTCGCGGCCCAAGCGCAGCCCCCACCAGGGTCGGAATCAACATGCCGGCCACGTACCAGATCCCCCAGAACGGCACGCCCATTTCTGGGCAGTGAATGCAGTACGCAAGCGTTGCTGCGGCGCCAGAGAGCAGCCCAGCCCCGGCCCCCGCCAGACGAAGGCGGGTCGGGCACATGGCCTTGAGCGCCCAGAAGTTGGCGATGAAGCCAGGCACTGACAGCAGCGCGATATTGAACGGGCAGGTACGCCAGGTTTGCCCCAGCACCAGCGGAGTGCGGCCTTCTGCAGGCGCATCGATCAAGGCCGCCGCCCCTCCCAACAGCACCAGCAACAGGGGCAAGGCCAGCACACACCAGGTCACGCCAGGGTCGACCCCTGGCCGCGAGAGCCGGGCTGTGAACCACAGCGCCCCCAATCCCAGGGCAGTGGGGAACGCCACCTTGGCCCAGAACAACGGTGTGCGCGCCACGTCCAGAAGGTCTGGCCGGATCCCGAACAAGGCGATCGCCAGCATGGCGGCGCCTGCCACGCCAATCATCACGGCCAACGCGAGGCGGCGCGCAAGCAAATGCCGGTCTACCTTGCCGCTCTCTGCCGCCAGCAGCGCAATCAAATCATCAGTTCTCATGGTCACGCTTTCCTCGGATCAACGCCCCCAGTGCCTTAAGCCCCCGGTGAATATTCACCTTCACCGCTGAAGTGGACTGCCCGATGAGAGTGGCAGCCTCCTGCACTGAAAGGCCCTCAAGCTTCACATGAACGATGGGCAGGCGCTCCCTGTCGGGTAACTGCTGCAGCAACCGGCCCAGATCCCTGTTGGCCTCCACATGCTGTTCATCGGAGTGGGCGAACAGATCCGATTGCTCATCCAGCGGCTCGTTTCGTTCATCCCTGCGCCCTGCCCCGCGAAAGTAATCTGCCAGCTTGTAGCGTGCGATGGCATGAATCCAGGCAGTAACCGGCTGATCGGGCTGATAGGTGTGATGGGCGTTATGAACGGCCAACAGCACTTCCTGGACGAGGTCCTCTACCTCGCTGGGCCGCCGCCCCAGGCGCCTGCCGATGAACGAGCGCAAGTGGCCGCAGAGCAGTTTCAAAAAGGCCTGGTAGCTTGCGCTATCGCCCTGTTGAGCGCTCAGCAGCAGGGCCGCCAATCGTTGCTCCAGCGCCGATAAATGCTCATGACCACTAGTTCGTTGCATGTTGCGTCCTAGTTACATCGCGCCAGGGAAATTCACCGGGGGAGCTTTGGCGGGCAAGCCTACAGCGGCGCTGATCGGCGAACAAGCGCTTGGCCAGCGACCCGTCAGATGAGGCATTCGGAAAAAAATTTGCAAAGGCTGTAACCGATTCGAGAGTGGGCGCGAATTACTTCTACGTCACCTTCCAAGGTGATCTTCCAATGACCAGGAGATAACCCGATGAAATCGTTCGCTCTCACCGCCGCAGCCATCGCACTTGCCGCCATCACCACCAGCGCCATGGCAGATGACGCCACCAAGGGCCCGGCAATGGAAAAGTGCTATGGCGTTTCCCTTGCCGGCAAGAATGACTGCAAGGCCGGCGCAGGCACTTCCTGTGCAGGCACCTCGAAAATGGATTATCAAGGCAACTCCTGGAAACAGGTTCCGGCCGGCACGTGCACAACCATCATGACACCCAAAGGCAATGGCTCCCTCACACCTAAAAGCGCCTGACGCCCATGCCGTCGACCCTGCCGCTCAACTCAAGGCTAGGTGCGGGGCTGAGCCTCAAACCTGAACACTTTACCGATGCATTGGCATGCTCGGCGCAAGGGCTCTGGTTCGAGGTTCACCCTGAAAACTACATGGTCGGCGGCATACGCCGTGCATGGCTGGAGCGGGTGGCTGAACAACACCCGCTCTCACTGCACGGAGTGAGCTTGTCACTGGCAGCTGGCAGCCCGCCAGGCCTTACGCAACTTCATCGCCTGCGATCGCTCATCGACGCCGTCAAACCCGTATTGGTATCCGAGCACCTGGCATGGTCGACCTGGCGTGGCCATTACTACCCTGATCTGCTGCCCTGCCCCCGAAGTGGCGAGGCGTTGTTGCGTATCACCGACAACATCAAACGTATGCAGGATGTATTGGGGCGGCGCATAGCCGTGGAAAACCCCAGCCACTATCTGCAAATGAAAGAGCACGCGTTTGACGAGCCGGATTTCCTTTCCGAACTCTGCGAGCGAAGTGGATGCGGGCTGCTGCTGGACATTAACAACGTTTACCTAAGCAGCCACAACCTGAACCAGGATACCGAGGCCTACCTGCGAAACTTCCCGGTGGCCGCAATCATGGAAATCCACCTGGCCGGGCACAGCCTCGATGATCAAAGCAATCTGCTGATCGACTCACACGACGCCGAGGTCAGTGATCCGGTGTGGAGCTTGTACAGAAGGCTCATCGAACGTATCGGAACCCGCCCCACACTGATCGAGCGTGATGATCGCCTTCCGGCCTTTGACCAACTGATGACCGAGCGTTCACAAGCACAAGCGGTGTTGGATGCCCTTGGAGAAACGCCATGAAAAGCGACCTGGCGTCATTTCAGGATGCATTCATAGCGGCCCTGTTTCAGCGCCCGGCGATAGGCCACGAGGACGTTTTCGAGCAGCCGGGGTTCGCGGTCTACCGCAACAGCGTGAGCAAGGCCTGCATCGATGCGTTGCAGGCAAACTACCCGGCACCGAGCGGCTGGTGGGCGCTGGCTGGTTCAGCCATGCGGCCTATCAGTACATGGCACACGCGCTACCCGCTGACGGCCGTATGGTGTTGTATGGTGATGGCTTTGCCGACTTTCTGAACAGCCTGCCCGCGGCGAGCGAGCTGCCTTATCTGGCCGATGTCGCCCGGCTGGATCGCCTCTGGATCGAATCCTTTGCAGCGAACATCGAGCCCGCGCTGGACGTGGCAGCCCTCGCCGAGGTGCCTCCCGAAGCGTTGGGAGCGCTGGTGCTGCAACCCCGCCCCAGCGCTCGCTGGCAGTGGTTCGCGAGCCTACCCATTTTTACCCTCTGGTATTACAACCGCGAGGGCCGCGAGCTGCCCGACCCCATTCAATGGCAGGGGGAAGGTGCACTGCTGATCGGGGATGTGAATGGCGTTGCGGCCCATCCCATCCACGAGGCAAGCGCTCTCTTTCTGGATGCTTGCCGCCGGCAAGTGTCGCTGGACCAGGCCTGTGAATTCGTTCAGCGCACTTATCCGGATACCGATTTCAATCACCTGCTCGGTCAATTGCTTGCTGCACGAGCATTCGCCGCCATTGATCCTTCATCGAGGACAGCCTGATGAATTCCAGTACCTCACCACACGCCACCCACTCCAATGGCCTGGCTGGGCTTCTCCAGCGTCTGCTCCGCGACAATCTGCTGTTGCTGATCGCAAGGCTGGGCATTGCCTCGGTGTTTTTCCTCTCGGGCCGAACCAAGGTTGAGGGCATCCTGACCCTCACACCCGGCACCTACGAACTGTTTCGCAGTGAATACGCCCTGCCCCTGGTGCCGCCGGAGATCGCCGCACACATGGCCGCTTACGCCGAGCATCTGTTTCCGATCCTGCTGGTGCTTGGGCTGGCAACCCGGATGTCTGCGCTGGCACTGTTTGGCATGACCCTGGTGATTGAAATCTTCGTATACCCGGATGCATGGCCCACGCACCTTACGTGGGCTGGCCTGTTGTTGCTGCTGGCGGCTAAAGGCGCTGGCGTCTGGTCATTGGACAGGAAGATCGGCTGGCGCTGAGGGCCAGGCCCCAAAGCAATAAGCTGCGCCTACGCCGCCGGCATATACAACGCCAGCCGCAGTTGCGGTGCATCCGAAGGGTGCAGGCTCACATAGCTGAACGCATGCACCGTGCCGGTTCGATCACGCAGAGCTTTCTGGCCGGAACCCTCTGCCACAATGTCATGGCGAGGCCACCAGGCTGCGAAGTCCGGGGACGCGCCCTTCAGTTCCTCGATCAACACGTCGAAGACATGCCGGCCCGCATGCTGGTCGTGCATCCGCCTGAACTTCCCCACCATGCGCTGGGCCTCCACCGCCCAGGCCTCAGCAAAAACGAACCGGGCGTTTTCATCCAACAGCATGTAGCGCAGCAAGTTGCTGGGGCCATTCGCCTTGACGCCAAATTCGCCGAAGAGCACACCCGCTGCGTCGTTCCAGGCCAGCAGGTCCCATCGCTCGTTGACCAGGTAGGCTGGATGTTTCCATTGCTCGATCAGGCGAGCCACTGCTGCCGGAACATCGTCAGAGGGCACACAAGCAAGAGCGCGCGGAAGAATCAGCGCCTGAAGGTGCGCGTACTCAGCGGCGGGCAAGTGCAGCACATGCGCCAGCGCTTCCAGCGTATGTGCTGACGGCAAACCGGCACGGCCCCGCTCCAGGCGCGTGTACCAGTCCACACTGATACCGGCAAGCTCGGCGACCTCCTCACGCCGCAGCCCTGCAACGCGGCGCCGATCTCCGCGTACGATGCCTACCGCATCAGGTGACAGCTGCTCCCGGCGGGCGCGAAGCAGCAGGCCCAACTCTCTATTACGGCTCATGGCTCAATTTCAAAGGGGGGAGCGCTCAATCCTAGGTTAAGTGCCACCCTGGATACCAGATCTGAACTGCGCACAATGGCGTTTCCCTTTACAGGAGGTGCGTATGCAAGCCGCTGTCTTGAAGTCCCTGAGTCATCCCCTTGTCGTCGAGTCAGTCGCTGCGCCTGTGCGAGGCAGCGGCGAAGTGCTGGTAGACGTTGTGGCGGCACCCGTACTGGCCTATGCGAACGAAGTCTTCAACGGCGCCCGGCGCTACAGTATCGAACTGCCGCTGATACCCGGTTGCGGTGCTATCGGCCGGGTGTTGGAAACAGGCCCGGACGCAACACGGCTGCGGGTGGGTGAGTGGGTATTCTGCGACCCCACCGTCCGTTCCCGCGACGACGCACGCATGCCCGATATCGTGTTGCAAGGCTGGAGCGCACGGGGTGACGGCGGGCTGCAGCTGCACCGCTATTACCACGATGGGCCCTTTGCGCAGGTCATCAGGGTACCAACGGAAAACGCCGCACCCATTGGCGAAATCACTGCTGAAGAGGCGCCGCAGTGGTGCGCGTTGAACACACTGCTGATTCCCTACGGCGGCTGGCTGGCGGCAGGGCTGGCACCGGGTGAAACGGCGCTGGTGAGCGGCGCGACCGGGCATTTCGGCAGTGCTGCAACGCTGGTGGCGCTGGCCATGGGCGCCGCGCGGGTGGTGGCGCCTGGCCGCAATGCTGCGGTTCTGGCTGACCTGGTACAGCGCTTTGGCGACCGGGTGGTGCCGGTGATGCTCAGTGGCGATGAACAACAGGATCGGCAGGCCATGCAGGCCGCCGCTCAAGGGCCGATCGATTGCGTGATGGACATACTGCCGCCCTCCGTGTCGGCGAGAACGGTGCGTACGGCCGCGATGACGGTGAGGCCCTACGGCCGGGTGGTATTGATGGGCGGTGTCGGAATGCTCGGCGCAGATGACCTGGCGCTGCCCTACCCCTGGTTGATGCGCAACAACATAACCCTGATGGGGCAATGGATGTACCCCAGAACGGCGGTGTCAACGCTGGTTGGGTTGATCCGGGCCAAGCTGCTGCCGCTGAACCACTTCGACGTCACCGCGCACCCCTTGGCTGCGGTCAACGAGGCAGTGGCGCAGGCCGCCCGTGACGCCGGTGCTTTTCGGATGACCGTGCTGCGGCCTTGAGCAGATGAGCAGGCTCCAGGCGCCCGGCCCAAGCCGCGCCTAGCCAATCACCACGTAATCGTTACGCCAACGGACCCCTCGATGCGGCCCCTCGACCAACTGCACGTACCGCCCCTCCACCTCATCGATCGGCAGGCAATCGTCCACCTCCAGCACCGCGTCGGTGTGGGGCTTGCTCCAGTGCGCCAGAACCTGCCCCTTGGCTTTGGCCATCGCCGCTCGCTTGTCGTGGGCGACCACCAGCAGATACTGGTGGGCCTCACCAAATGCCTGGCGGTCATAACCGCCCAGGTTGATGAAATACAGCCGCGGCGACTCTGGAGGCGGGGCCAGCGGGCTCAGCTCGACGCGCCAATGCTCGACACCGTCGACGGCCATCCAGGCATCGATGTGCAGGCCTTTGGGGCTGCCGAACCATTGATCGCGGAGCTGCGGGTAGGCCTGCTCCAGGGAGCCGGCCTGCACGAACGCGATGTCGTGCACTTCGATTTTTGCCCGTGGGTGCGTACCCCCGAGCATTACGACAAAAAGCATCCCGCGCCCTCAGCTGCCCCTGCACCGGGTTTGCTCAGGCGAACTGTTGAGCCTGCTGCAAACCGCTTGAACAGCATCAGACGCTGCCCCGCATCAAACGTTGCAGAGCCGGCGCGGCTCGGGCTATGGCCTGGCTGCGCTCAATAGACCGAGTTCGGCGCGGCCGCAGTCTGCGGCCCTTTGAAGCGCCCCGCCAATCCCTTCAGCCCTTGCATCAACACCGTCGCATCCACCCCCACCCCAACAAAGGTGGCGCCCAGCCCCACAAACCGCCTGGCCAACCGCTCATCCGCAGTCAACACGCCCGCCGCCTTGTGTGCCGCTACGATCCGCCCGATCGCCTCCTCGATGGCCCTCACCACCTCCTGATGCCCAGGGTTGCCGCGATACCCCATGGCCGCCGACAAGTCCGCAGGCCCGATGAACACCCCATCGACCCCCTCCACCGCTGCGATCTCATCAAGATTCGCCAACCCCTCCAGGCTCTCGACCTGCACCAGCAGGCAGCCCTGCTCATCGGCCTGGTGCACGTAATCTTGCACGCTGTTCCAGCGAGACGCCCGCGCCAGGCCACTGCCCATTCCGCGAATGCCGGCCGGTGGGTACCTCATGGCTCGCACCAGGTCACCGGCCTGCTGCACAGTCTCGACCATCGGCACCAACAAGGTCTGGGCACCCAGATCCAGCAGTTGCTTGATCAGCGCTGCGTCGCCACACACCGGCCGCACGATGGGGTGCGAAGGGTATGCGGCGATGGCCTGCAACTGGCTGAGCGCCCTCGCAGGTCGTTGGGGGCGTGCTCGCCGTCGATCAGCAGCCAGTCGAACCCGGCATTGGCAGCAAGCTCCGCGCAGTAGGCGTCTGCCAGCCCGAGCCAGAGCCCGTACTGAACCTCACGGGCCTTGAGGCGGCGTTTGAATTCATTGACCAAGGTGGCTTTCCTTCTGTGTGTCCCAGTGCCGATGCTCGTCAGGCGAAGTGGCAGGCAACGCTGCCGAACTCGCCGTAGTCGGCAACGACGGTGTCGCCCTTGGCCACGTCGACCGGGCGGATGAATGAACCCGCCAGAATCACCTGCCCGGCTTCGAGCATGACGCCATGGGGGTGCAGCCGGTTCGCCAGCCAGGCCACGCCATTGGCCGGATGGTTGAGCACACCGGCGGCAAGGCCCGTCTCTTCCACTTCGCCGTTTTTGCTGACGATGGCGCCGATCCGGCGCACGTCAGCGGCAAAGGCGTCGGGCTTGAACGGCCGGCCGCCGAGGATGATCGCGGCATTGGCGGCGTTGTCGCTGATGGTGTCGAGCACACCGCGCAGGCGGCCGGTTTCGCTGTCACGGCGCTGGATGCGAGCGTCGAGCAACTCCAGGGCCGGGGTGATGTAGGCCGTGGCGTCCAGCACATCGAACAGCGTGCAGCCCGGGCCTGACAGCGGCTTGCCCAGCACGAACGCAAGCTCTGCCTCGATTTTCAGCTCGATGAAGCGGTCAGTCGGGATTCGGGCGCCGTCGGCGTAGAACATGCTGTCCAGCAGCACGCCATAGTCCGGCTCGTCGATGCCCACGGCGCGGCGCATGGCCTTGGAGGTGAGGCCGATCTTGTGGCCTTTGATGGCGCGCCCCGCCGCGACCTGCTGCTCGACCCAAGCGCTTTGAATGCGGTAGGCATCCACCCTGTTCATGGCCGGGAACTGCAGCGAAAACTGCCGGCATTGCCTGCGCTGCCGCTCGGCATCGGCCAGTTGCTGCGCCGCCAGGCGGGTCTGTTCGGCCGTCAGCGAGGGCTTCATCGCTCGGCCTCCACGTGGTTGCGCAGGCAGCCGACGCCGGCCACTTCGACCTCGACCACATCGCCCGGCTGCAGGAAGCGCGGTGGGTCGAAGCGAATACCGGCCCCGGTAGGCGTGCCCGTGACGATCAGGTCGCCGGCCTCCAGCGTGGTGAAGGTGGAGAGATATGCGATGAGCTGGGCGAAGTCGAACATCAACCTGGCGGTAGTGTCTTGCTGGCGCACCTCTGCGTTCACCCGGGTGACCAGTTGCAGGTTTGCGTAATCGCCGGAGAACTCGTCCGCCGTGACCACCCACGGGCCGTACGATCCTGATCGGTGGAAATTCTTGCCCTGGGTGACGTTGAATTTGGCGTGGTGCACCCAGTCGCGGATCGTGCCCTCGTTCACGCAGGTCAGCCCGCCAATGTGCTCGAGCGCCTCGGCCACTGGGATGCGGCGCCCGCCTTTGCCGATCACGATGCCGATCTCTCCTTCGTAGTCCAGCTGCTGCGACTCATGGGGTTGCAACAGCGCCTGGCCGGGCGCGGAGAACGAATCCGGCACACGCATGAAGATGCTGGGGTACCTGGGCAGGTCACTGCCGTCCTTGTACTCGGCGTTGCGCTGGGCGTAATTCACGCCGATGCAGAAGATCTTCGGGGGTGCGGGACCGGCCGCAGCAAGGCCACGGCCGACTGGGGGTAGTCGGCAGGCGTCTGTTCGAGCAGCGAGCGGGCAGCGGCGAAGGTCGCTGTGCCGGCGCCCAGCAGGCCGGCAACGCCTGCGACGGCAGGGAGCCGTGAGCCGAGCTCGATGACGCCGTCACCCACGACGGCACCCCAGGTGCTTGCACCCTGGTAGGTGTAGGTGATCAGTTTCATGAGGAAAATCCAAACAGCCGAGCGGGGTTGGTGACCAGGATGCGCTCCAGGGTCGCGGGTTCAGGTGCGAAGCGGTACAGCAACTCCAGCAGCAGGCCTTCGTTCGGCGGCTGCTTGAGCGAAATCGGATGCGGCCAGTCGCTGCCCCAGAGGCAGCGGTCGGGTGCGGCGTCGATCAGCGTCTGCGCCAGGGGAATCACGTCATCCCACGGCGGGCCGGTTCTGGAGATCTTCTCGCTGAGCGAGAGCATCACCCAGAAGTCGCCTTCCCTGAGCAGTCCCAGCACTCGATCCAGGCTTGGGTCGCTCAAGCCAAGCGCCGGGTTGGCGCGCCCCATGTGGTCCAGCACCACCGGCAGCTTCAGGTGTTCGAAGTCTTTGAGCTGGTCGACGATGCCCTCTGCCGAGGGCTGAACTTTCACATACCAGCCCAGCTCGGCAACGCGGCCCAGGGCGCGCTCCAGCTCTTTGGGCGTGAAACTGATGCCAAGCCCTGCCCGGCTGAAGCGGGCGCCGCGCACGCCGGCATCGTCCAATTGCGCAAGGTAGGCGTCGCTGCTCTCGAGCAGCACCGCAGCATTGGCGCAGCCGACGTAGCGCTTGGCGCTCGCCCCGCCATTCAGGCCCTCGAGCGCATCCAGCACAATGCTGTGATCAGCGCCGTAGGTGGTCGCCTGCACTACAACACCCCGCTCGATCCCCAGCGTTGCATGCAGCTTGCGCGCCACCTCCCAGGTGGCCGAGGGCATGCTGTACACCGCGCTGGGCTGCGCCGGGTATCGGCTCGGGTCGCCGAACACGTGGAACTGGCTGTCGCAGGCCCACCGTGGCGGCAAGGGTGCTGGTGCACGTGGGTGGGGGTCGAACGCAAGGTAGTCAGGCATGGGGGTTGCTCGTGTGGTGTGGCCTGCATCGACTGTAAGAATCGATTCCGGCGCCAACAACACAACCCTTGCGTTTCATTCCGCAGGGTGGACTTTTATCGGCACTGCCGGTTGTGGCTTGCCCGGAGCGCGCGCAACAATAGCGCCAGCCCTTGCAACGCCGACCTTGTGGAGCCCGACATGCCTGATCGATGCGCGATCTACCTGAAGCAGTTTGCCCATGCCAACCCGATCCCGGCGGCTTGCCGGCGCGGCCCGTTGCTGATGTCGGGGGTGATCAATGGCAATGATCCTGAGACCGGCGAGCTGCCACCGGACCTCGACACCCAGTGCCAGCATGTATTTGCCCACGTACGCGCCATTCTGGCGGCCGCCGGGGCAACGCCGGAGGATCTGGTCAAGATGACGGTATGGCTGCAGGATCGCGAGCAGCGCGCGCCCTTGAACGCGCAGTGGCTGATACTGTTTCCCGACCCTGACAGCCGGCCGGCCCGTCACGCCCTCCAGGCCGCCACGCCGTCGAAGTTTCTGATCCAGTGCGAATTCACAGCCTGGGTCATGGGCAGCTGACCGCCCTCAAAGCATGAAAGATTCCACACAGTGGAACAAAATCCGCAGGCCCTGCTGGTCGCCGGTACGCCGCCCAACCAGTATGAGCCTACAGTGCAAGCCGAACCGACCTTGCCCTCACCGTTGAGGTACCCATGGACCTTGAGAGCCCAGCGCCCGAAAGCACCGAACACGCAGCCACCACCCGTTCCCTGGCCCGCGCCTTCCAGATCCTGAGGGTCCTGGCGCTGGGCCAGGAGCACGGCATGCGCCTGATCGACGTGGTGCGCCATACCGGGCTGTCACGGCCCACCGTGCACCGCCTGCTGCGAGCGCTGGGCGACGAAAACGCCGTTGAGCAAGACCCGGCGACCCGCCGCTATCGGGTGGGCGCCGACATCTCGATGCTGGCCCTCGCCCGCCCCTCTCGTTCACCGCTGCGCAAGCTGGCCGAGCCGCATTTGCAATTTCTCAGCGACGCGCTGGGAGACACCGCCTTCATCACTGTGCGCCACGGCAGGGACTCGGTGTGCCTGGGCCGGCAACTGGGCAGCTTCCCGATCAAGGTCATGTCCATCGACATCGGCACCCGCCGCCCGCTGGGCGTTGGGGTGGCCGGGGTCGTGCTGCTGTGCGCGATGGCAGACGAGGAAGTCGACGACCTGCTGGGCCTGGATCGCGCGCGCCTCGATGCGTGCAACCTGACCAGAGACGAAATCAAGGCCAGGGTCAGCACCGCCCAGGCGCTGGGTTACGCATACGCAGAGCACGGTGTCACCCAGGGCACGGCAGCTCTCTCGGTGCCGGTACGCGGCGCGTCCGGAGACATCGTGGCCGCGCTGAGTGTAGCCGCCGTCGCGAGCCATTTGCCCCCGGGCAAAGTGCCGGAAGCCGCAACCATCCTGGCGGAGCAAGCCGCGCTGATTACCAAACGGCTATTGGCATTGGGCGCGTAGCGGCCCGTACATCACATTTTTCGAGCCACACCCCAGCCTGTTCCCATTCCAATAACAAGAGGAACCACCGCCATGCGTGCCAATGTCCATAGCCCGGCTGCCGAGTGCGCCACGCCCAGCCAGAGCGCGGTGCTCGACCGCGTTGCCTGGCGGATCCTGCCGTTTCTGTTCATCTGCTACGTGCTGTGCAACATCGACCGCTCCAACGTGGCCATCGCGCACCTGGAGTTCAGTGCCGAAATCGGGCTGAGCGCTGCGCAATACGGCCTGGGGGCGTCGCTGTTCTTCATCGGCTACATCCTTTTCGAGGTGCCCAGCAACCTGATGCTGGAGCGCTTCGGCGCGCGCATCACGCTCACCCGCATCATGGTGCTCTGGGGCCTGGTCACGGCGGGCTTCATGCTGGTGAGCAGCGTCGAAGGGTTTTACCTGGCGCGCATTCTGCTGGGCATCGCCGAGGCGGGCTTCCTGCCGGGGATGATCCTCTACCTGAGCTACTGGTTCCCCGCTGCCCGGCGCGGGCGCATCACCGCCGGTTCACCCTGGGCATTCCGGTGGCCGGGGTCATCGGCAGCCCGCTGTCGAGCTACCTGATGATTGCCTTCGACGGTTGGCATGGGCTGAGCGGCTGGAAGTGGATGTTCATCATCGAAGGCGGCATCACCGTGGTGCTGGGGGTGCTGGCGTGGTTCGTGCTGGCAGACAAACCCGCCAGCGCACGCTACCTGAGCGACAGCGAAAAGCAGTGCTGGCCGAGGCACTCACAGAGGCGCCTGCAGGCCCTGCCCAGGATGCGGGCTCCAGCAAAGTGCTGGCGATCCTGCGCTCGCCGGTCACCCTGGCGCTGAGTTTTGTGTATTTCGCCATCGTGATGTCGATGGTGGTGCTCAATTACTGGGCGCCCTCGCTGATCAAGGATGCCATCGGTGGCAACACTGGCAGCGTCGCGCTGTACTCGGCCGGTCTGTATGCCGTGGGTGCTCTGGGCATGATCGTGCTGGGTTGGTTGTCTGACCGCTACCGGCAACGCCGCGGGTTCGTGGCCGCGGCCCTGTTGATCGGGGCCCTTGCCTATGGCCTGATCGCCTCGCAGTTCACCGCCGGGTACGGCGCATATGCAACGCTGGTGTTCGCAGCGTTCTTCACCTACGGCGCGATGCCGGTGTTCTGGAGCATTCCCGCTTCGGTGATGAGCAAGCAGCAAGCCGCGGTGGGCATTGCGGCAATCAGCGCCCTGGCCAACGTTGCCGGCATGGTCGGGCCGGCGGTGATCGGCTGGTCGAAGAGCGCGACGGGTCACTATTCATCCGGCATCTACCTGCTGGCCGCCTGCATGGTACTGGCTGCAGCGGTGGTGCTGCTCAAGCGCCGGGCGGCGCATCCCTGACGCGCCCGCACGGCAGGATGGGCTGCTACCCCACCGCACATCCTGCCGCCCCACCCCCGATATTCCCCATTAAATTCTCCCCGCCCCCCATCTTCAGCCGCGCCGCCTTCCGCGGCCTCGGTACAGTTGAACCCAGCCCCGCGGTGCCAATTGCCGCGGCCCGCCCGAACCTTCAAGGCTGGAGTGACCACACTATGCCGCTACGCCCCCGCACACGTCTGATCTGCGCCGGTGCTGCCCTGCTGGGCAGCCTTCATGCCGTGGCCCAGGCCGAGGAGTTGACGTTCGTGTCGCAAGGGGGCGCCTATCAGGAGGCGCAGAGCAAGGCGATCCTGTTGCCGGCGGCCAAGGCGCTGAAGCTCTGACCTGCGCCAGGACAGCTCGCCCAAGGCCTACCCGATCATCAAGACCCAGGTCGAGAGCAAGAAGGTCACCTGGGACGTGGTCGACCTGCCCACCGGCGACTGCCTGCGTGGCGAAAAGGAAGGCCTGTTCGAAAAACTCGACCCGGCCCTGGTGCCCAACGCGGCGCAACTGCCACCGGAGCTGCGCGACGATTACAGCGTCGGCTACATCAGCTATTCCACGGTGCTGGCCTACCGCACCGATGCCAAGGGCCACCCGGCGCCGAAAACCTGGGCCGACTTCTGGAACACCGAGGCCTTCCCGGGCGCCCGCTCGCTGCGCAACCTGCCGCGGCCCACGCTCGAAATCGCGCTGATGGCCGACGGTGTGGCACCCGACAAGCTCTATCCGCTGGATGTGGACCGGGCCTTTCGCAAGCTGGAGCAGATCAAGCCGCACATTCAGACCTGGTGGACCTCCGGTGGCCAGTCGGCGCAACTGATCGCCGACGGCGAGGTGGACATGATCCAGGCCTGGAACGGCCGCATCACCGCGGTGCAGGCCGACGGCGCGCCGGTGGCCTTCGATTACAACCAGGGCGTGCTCGAAACCAACTCGCTGTGCGTGCTCAAGGGCACCACGCACCGCGAGGCAGCGATGAAGTTCGTCAACGAAGCGATCAGCGCCAGGCTGCAGGCCGCGCTGCCACAGATCATCGATTACGGCCCACTCAACCCGAAAGCCTTCGACACCGGCAGCATCTCCGCCGAGCGTGCGGCGCAACTGCCTTCCTCGCCGCAGAACATGGCGCGCCAGGCGCTGCTGTCGGCCCAGTGGTGGGCGTCGGACGCCGGTGAGCAGGCCGAGCGGCGCTGGCTGACCTTCGTGCAGGCCAAGTGATTCGCCCATCTGAACCGGAGGCCGCCATGCCCAACGCCTATTCCGCCAGCGCCGCGCCACAGGCCCACAACACCGCCCCGCCCGATGGGCAGGCGCGGGCCCTGGCGCGCGAGGAGCGCCGCGAACACCTGACCCTGCTGCTGTTGCTGCTGCCGGCATTGCTGGTGGTGGCGCTGCTGTTGATCGTGCCGATGTGCTGGCTGGCCGTGCAGTCGGTGCAGACCGAGCAAGGCTGGTCGCTGGCCAACTACCTGCGCATCTTTCAGGAAGCGATCTACTGGGACACCTTCGCGCTCACCTTCAAGATCAGCTTCATCGTCACCGTGCTGGCGATTCTGCTCGGCTTCCCGGTGGCCTACGCCGCCTCACGCCTGCAAGGCTTCTGGGCCAACCTGATCCTGGCCTGCGTGATCATCCCGTTCTGGACCAGCGTGCTGGTGCGCGCCTACGCCTGGCTGGTGCTGCTGCAACGGCGCGGGCTGGTCAACCAGACGCTGATGGACCTGGGCCTGATCGACCAGCCGCTGACGCTGATGCACAACGTGACCGGCACGGTGATCGGCACCCTCCACGTGATGCTGCCGTTCATGGTGCTGCCGCTGTACTCGGTGATGAAGAAGATCCCGCAAGACCTTCTGCAAGCCTCGCAAAGCCTGGGCGCGCGGCCGTTCTACACCTTCCGCCGGGTGTTCCTGCCGATGGCCGCGCCTGGGGTCATGGCCGGCTCCATCCTGGTGTTCGTGATCTGCCTGGGCTTCTTCATCACCCCCGAGCTGCTCGGTGGCGGGCGCACGGTGCTGGTGTCGATGCTGGTGCAGCGCAACGTCGAGCTCTACAACGCCTGGGGCGCGGCCAGCGCGGTGGGCCTGGTGCTGTTGCTGGTGGTGTTCCTGATTTTCTGGGCCATCAACAAGGTCATCCCGATCGAACGCATCCTGGGCGCGCTGACATGAACATCCCGACCTACCTGCGCCCCGGGCGCGTGCTGTTCATTCTGCTGGTAGCGGCGATTCTGCTGTACCTGATCGTGCCGGTGCTGATCGTGATCCCGATGTCGTTCTCCGATGCGCGCTTTTTGCAGTTCCCGCCAAAGGCCTGGTCGCTGCGCTGGTACGAAGCGTTCTTCAACAGTGCCGAATGGATGTCGGCGGCGCGCACCAGTCTGATCACCGCTGTAGCGACCACGCTGGTGAGCCTGCCGATGGGCATGGCGGCGGCCTATGCGATCAACAACTCCACCCTGCGCTTTGTGCGCACGCTGCAGATCATCCTGCTGTTGCCGATGATGGTGCCGATCATTCTGATCGCCGCCGGGGTGTTCTTCGTCTATGCCCGGGCCAGCCTGATCAGCACGCTGACCGGGCTGGTGCTGGCCCACGTGATGCTCGCCCTGCCCTACGTGATCATCGCCCTGCTGGCGGGCTTGCGTAATTTCGACATGGCCCAGGAAATGGTCGCCCGCAGCCTGGGCATGAACCGCTTTCGCGCGTTCATGGCCGTGACCCTGCCGCAGATCAAGCCCAGCGTGATCTCCGCCACACTGTTCGCCTTCATCACCTCGCTGGATGAAACCGTGGTCGCGCTGTTCATTTCCGGCGGCGACAACCAGACCCTGCCCAAGCGCATGTTCACGGCCCTGCGCGACGAGATCGACCCGACCATTGCGGCCATCAGCTCGATGCTGATCCTCGCTTCGCTGCTGCTGGTGATGCTCGCCGGCCGGCAGAAGCCGCGCTGAACCGCCCCCTTCGACTGCCAAGGCCCAGACCATGTTGAAAACCCTGTTGCGTGACCCTTCCCTGCTGGCCGAGCGCGCCTACGCCGACGGCCAGTGGATCGCTGCCGACGACGGCGCCACCCTGGAGGTGCTCAACCCGGCCGACGGCAGCCTGGTGGCACGCGTGCCGGCACTGCAAACGGCGCAGACCGAGCGAGCCATCGCTGCCGCCGAGGCGGCCTTCGCTCGCTGGCGCGAAGTGCCCGCCGCTGAACGCGCCACGCTGCTGTACGCCTGGTACGAGCTGATCATGGCCAACCAGGACGACCTGGCGCTGATCATGACCGCCGAGCAAGGCAAGCCGCTGGCCGAAGCCCGCGGCGAAGTCGCCTATGGCGCCAGCTTCGTCAAATGGTTCGCCGAAGAAGCCCGGCGCATCTATGGCGACACCATCCCGTCGCCTGCCGCCGACCGGCGCATCCTGGTGCTCAAGCAGCCTGTCGGGTGGTCGCTGCCATCACTCCGTGGAATTTCCCCATCGCTATGATCACCCGCAAGTGCGCGCCAGCCCTGGCGGCGGGCTGCACGGTGCTGGTCAAGCCGTCCGAGCTTACGCCGCTCTCGGCGCTGGCCCTGGCGGTGCTGGCCGAGCGCGTCGGCATCCCGGCCGGGGTGTTCAACGTGCTCACCGGGCTGCCGGCGGGCGTCGGCACGCCGTTGGCTGAAAGCCCCGGTGTTCGCAAGCTGTCGTTCACTGGCTCTACCAAGGTCGGGCAGTTGCTGATGAGCCAGTGCGCCGCCACGGTCAAGCGCCTGAGCCTGGAGCTGGGCGGCAACGCCCCGTTCATCGTGTTCGACGACGCCGATCTCGAGCTGGCCATCGCCGGCGTGATGCAGAGCAAGTTCCGCAACGCCGGGCAAACCTGCGTGTGCGCCAACCGCATCCTGGTGCAGCGCGGCATCTACCCGCGCTTCGCCGCGCGCCTGGCCGAAGCGGTGGCGCAGCTCAAGGTCGGCGACGGCATGGCGGAAGGCGTGACCCTCGGCCCATTGATCAACGCCGCGGCGGTGGCCAAGGTGGCCCGGCACATTGGCGATGCGGTAGCCAAGGGCGCCGAGGTGATCAGCGGCGGCCTGCCGGCCCACGATGGCCTGTACGTGCAACCCACGATCCTCGGCAACGCCAGCGCCAACATGCTGCTGGCCAGTGAAGAAACCTTTGGCCCGGTGGCGCCGCTGTTCCCCTTCGACGACGAAGCCGAGGCCATTGCCCTGGCCAACGCCACCCCGTACGGGCTGGGCGCCTACTACTTCACCCAGGACATGCGCCGCGCCTGGCGCGTGGGCGAGCGGCTGGAGTTCGGCATGGTCGGGCTCAACACCGGGGTGATCTCCATGGAAGTGGCACCGTTCGGGGGGATGAAGCAGTCGGGTACCGGCCGGGAGGGCTCCAAGTATGGGCTGGACGAGTTTCTCGAGGTCAAGGCCTGGCACATCGGTGGGCTGGGGGCCTGAGGCCCCCGTTGCCCGTTGCATGTCGCCCGGCAAGCCGGCCTCCCACATGTTGGAATTTTGCCCTGTGGGGGGCCGGCTCGTCGCCCGGCAAGCCGGCCTCCCACTGCAGGTTCCACATTTCCCCCTGTGGGAGGCCGGCTTGCCGGGCGAAGTGCAACACCTTACTTATCAATGATCGAACCCCAGGAGAATCACCATGAGCCTCACCCAAGGTTTCGAATCCGTCACCGTCGAGCGCGTCTGCAAGCACTACGGCAACCTCAAGGCGCTGAACAACGTCGACCTCAAGGTCCAGGCCGGTGAATTCATGTCGTTGCTCGGCCCCTCCGGCTCCGGCAAGACCACCCTGTTGAGCATCCTCGGCGGCTTCATCCGCGTCAGCTCCGGGCGCATCCTGTTCGGCGACCGAGATGTGACCCTGATGCCGCCGCACAAGCGCGAGATCGGCGTGGTGTTCCAGAACTACGCGTTGTTCCCGCACATGACCGTGGGCGAGAACGTCGCCTTCCCGCTGCGTGCCCGTGGCGAAAGCGCTGCGCGCAGTGCCGAGCGGGTGCGCCAGGCACTGGCCACGGTGGAGCTGAGCGGGTACGAACAGCGCTCCATCGCGGCCCTTTCCGGTGGCCAGCGCCAGCGTGTGGCCCTGGCCCGGGCGATCGTCTTCGAGCCCAAGCTGATTCTCATGGACGAGCCGCTCTCCGCGCTCGACAAACAGCTGCGCGAAACCATGCAGATCGAACTGCGCGCCCTGCACAAGCGCCTGGGCGCAACGATGATCTACGTCACCCACGACCAGCGCGAGGCGCTGACCATGAGCGACCGCATCGCGATCATGCGCGGCGGCGAGCTGGTGCAGGTCGACACCCCACGGCGCCTGCACGATCACCCGGCCGACGATTTCGTCGCCAGCTTCATCGGCGAAAGCACGCTGGTGCCGCTGCAACGCCAGGGCAGCGATGGCCTGCACCTGGGCAACGTGGCGCTGCGCACCAGCCGCCCGGTGCCGGCGGCGGGCGAGCTGTTCCTGGCGCTGCAATCGGAAAAGCTGTTGCTGGACAACCCCGCCGCCGGCCCGGAATGGAACCGCCTGCGCGGCAAGGTGGCCGACATCGTGTTCCAGGGCGAGAGCCTGCGTGTGTTCGTCGAGCTGGAGAACGGCCCCACCGTGAGCCTGCGCCAGGCCAGCCATCACGAAGGCAACGCCAGCCTGCCGCCGATCGGATCGCCGCTGCTGATGCGCCTGCATCCTGAAGACACCATCGTGGTACCGCGCGCCGGCGCCTGAACCCTGCCCGCCTTTGACCTGGAGAAAGTGATGAATCACGCACTGAGCCACACCCAACGCCTGCTCGCCCTGCGCGAACAACACGTGCCGCGCGGCATCGTCACCGCCCACCCGGTGGTAGCCGCGCGCGCCCAGGGCGCGGAGTTGTGGGATGTGGACGGCAAGCGCTACCTGGACTTCGTCGGCGGCATCGGCGTGCTCAACACCGGGCACAGCCACCCAGCGGTGGTGGAAGCGGTTCGCCGCCAGGCGGGGGACATCAGCCATGCCAGCTTCCAGGTGGTGGCCTATGAAAACTACATCGAACTGGCCGGGCGGCTGAACGCGCTGGTCGGTGCTGGCGAGCACTACAAGAGCGTGCTGTTCACCTCAGGCGCCGAGGCAGTGGAAAACGCCATCAAGATCGCCCGTGGCTACACCGACCGCCCGGCCGTGGTCTCGTTTCGCGGGGGCTTTCATGGGCGCACGCTGTTGGGTGTCACGCTCACCGGCATGAGCCAGCCGTACAAGCAGAACTTCGGCCCGTTCCCGGCGGAGATCTACCACTCGGTGTACCCCAACGCTTATCGCGGCATCAGCGCCGAACAGGCGCTGGCCGAGCTGGATGAGCTGTTCGCCACCGACGTGGCGGCAGACCGGGTGGCAGCGATCCTGGTCGAGCCGGTGCAGGGTGACGGCGGCTTTCTGCCGGCGCCGGCGGCGTTTCTCCAGGGCCTGCGCGAGCGCTGCACGCGGCATGGCATCGTGCTGATCCTCGACGAGATCCAGGCCGGTTTCGGCCGCACCGGCACGATGTTCGGCTTCCAGCACGCTGGCATCCAGCCGGACCTCGTCACCGTGGCCAAGAGCCTGGCCGGCGGCATGCCGCTTTCGGGCGTGGTCGGCCGCGCCGACATCATGGACGCCCCCTTGCCCGGTGGCCTGGGCGGCACCTACGGCGGCAACGCCGTGGCCTGCGCCGCCGCGCTGGCAGTGCTGGACCTGTTCGAAACGACTGACCTGCTGGCCCAGGGCGAGCGCCTGGCCAAGCGTTTGCACGCGGGCCTGCTGGCTTTGCAGGCGCAGCACCCGCGCATCGGCCAGGTACGCGGGCTGGGCTTCATGCAGGCGATCGAGATGGTCGCCGGCAACGGCAGCCACACAGCGGACGCTGCGCTCGCCCAGGCAGTGATCGACGCGGCGCGCGACGCCGGGCTGCTGGTGATCAAATGCGGTGTGCAGCGCAACGTGGTGCGCTTCCTCGCGCCGCTGGTGACCACCGAGGCGCAGTTGGACGAAGCCTTGGGCATGCTCGCCCAGGCGCTGGCCAAAGCCTGCTGACCGCACGCCGCCCAGCCACAGGAGCCAGGGATGAAAGTGACGCAGTACAAAGCGCTGGGGCTTTCCATCGGCACGCTGGTGGACCGCGAACGAGGCATCCTCGATGGCCTGCGCCCCCTGGCGGTGCAGGCCGGCCAGGCGCTGAGCGATGAGCACCTGCTCGGCGCCTATTACGACCTTGCCGCCACCCTGCGCGGCGATCCGTCGGTCAACAGCGCTGCGGCCTTGCACGGGCAACTCTACCAACGGCTGGCGCAGCAATTGCATCTGGTTCCCGAATGGGATGCCACTGTGGCCTTTGGTAGCTCCACGGCGGCATGGCCAGTGTTCGAAGATGCCCCCGGCGCGCTGCAGTACCTGGCCGAAGTTCTACCGGTTGGTGCTGATCGCCCCGCCGCTGGCGCTGGATGCCGATGCCTGGGCCGGCGCCTGGCGGCGCCGTTCGATGCGGTGGTGAGCCTCGGTGACGAAGCCTGGCACGCCGAGCTTGAGGTGACGTTGGAGCGCCTGGGTTTGCGCCGGTCGGAGTTGCTGCCGGTGCGTAGCCAGGCACGTGACGACCCTTGGGCACAGCGCGTGGATTTCCCGGCGCGGTGCTCAGCCGGGGCCTGGCCCAACCCTGGAACCATTCGCCCAGGCGCTCGATGGCAAGCGCTGCGAGTATGCAAGCCTGGCCGACCTTGCCCAGGCGCATCAACGCGCGCTACGCGCCTGAGGGCTGTGATCACGACCGATTTGCGAGGAACCACGATGGATGCCGCAGCAAGACTCGACCGTATCGACCTGAATATCCTGGTGCAGCTGCAAAAAGACGGGCGCATGACCAACGTCAGCCTCGCCGACGCCGTGGGCCTTTCGCCCAGCCCCTGCCTGCAACGGGTCAAGCGCCTGGAAGCAGCTGGCTACATCAGCGGCTACGAGGCGCATGTGAACCTGGCCAAGTTCGCCAACTCCGTGGACCGTGTTCACCGAGATCACCCTGAGCGACCACAAGCGCAATGATTTCGTGAAGTTCGAGTCGAGCATTCGCGGCATCGACGAGGTGCTGGAATGCCATTTGATCAGCGGCGGCTATGACTACCTGGTGCGCTTCATGTGCAGCAGCATTCAGCATTATCAGGAGCTGATGGAGTCGATCCTGGATCGCGACATCGGCATCGAGAAGTACTTCAGCTACATCGTGATCAAGTCGCCGGTGGTCAAGAGCGCGATCCCGTTGCGCAGCCTGGTGCGCACGGCCAGTTAGGGTCGGCGCGATGACCCCGTCGCGCGGCAAGCCGCCCTCCACTCCTTGATCTGCGCTGCTGAGCTTTCTGGTGGGAGGCCGGCTCGCCGGGCGACGTGTAACGGACGCCGTGTAACGGACGCCGTGTAACGGGCGACGGGGCCTTCTAACCCCAGATGCAGTACACCTTGCGCACCACACGCTCACTGGTCCAGGCATTGGCCAGCCCTGCTGGCGCGACAATCACCTCGCCCGCCTCCACCTGCACCGGGGTGCCGTGCTCGGGCGCCAGCTGCATGCCGCCTTCGAGCAGGTACATCAGCTCCGTGTAAGCGGGGCGAACTTCGCGCCGCGCGTAGGCCTCGCATTGCCAAAGGCCTACGCGCAGATCGCCCGCTTCGTATAACGGCACGCTCCAGGCCTTGGGCGCAGGCCCCAGCAGCACCTCGGCAGCAGGTGGTGCGCAGGGCTGCAAGGGCGCTGCAAGATCCAGCTGTAGTGGCGAGCGGCCTGGCTCGGCCGGTGTCATCACAGCCACGAAGCAGTACTGCAACCCCGCGCTGGCCTGCCATTTGACAGTGGCGCCGTACGGGATCACGAAGGCCTGGCCGGCCTCGAGCCTGAGCTTTTCGCCTGCGCTCTCGAGCACCAGCCCACCGGCCTCGACCACCCCCACCTCACACCAGGGCCAGGCCTGTGCGGCACCCTCGCTGTCCACAGCGCAGCGCCCTGCCGCCCAGCCTTCGACGGCCTCGGCTGAGTGCCAGTGCCTGCCCTCGCCGAGCGGGTCGCCGGGCCAGGGCGCCGCGACCACGGTGTGCGGCTCGCCACCCGATACCCGGTAATGCAGTAACTCTCATGCTCACCTCTAGCGCCCGACCGCATCGAGCAGTTGCTGCCACCCCGCCGCCAGGCGCACGCCGGGGCGCGCAACCCGTGCAGCGGGATGGGATTGAAACCTTTGCCGGCCAGCAGGCCCAGCTCCACCGGTGTGCCGGCCGTCATTGCTGCCAGTTGCTTGCCCATCCAGGTCGACATCGCCACGCCACCGCCGTTGTAGCCGACCGCGTAGTACTGGTTCTCGCCCAGTTGGCCGGCATGGGGCAGGTAGTCCAGGGTCATCGCTACCAAGCCTGACCACTGGAACGCAACCGCCGTGCCCGCCAACTGCGGGAACACCTGGGCCATGCTGCGCTGCAGGGTGCCGAAGGCACTGGCTGAGTCGTGCTGGCCGAAGGCGCCGCGCCCACCGAAGATCAACCGGTCGCCAACCACCCGAAACCAGCGCAGCATGCGCTTGGTGTCGCCGCACACCTGGCCGCCGGGCATGAGGCTGGCCAGCAGCGCCGGCGCCAGCGGCTCGGTGGCAATGATCGCACTGCGAAACGGGATCAGCCGCCGGTGCAGGCTTGCCGTCAGCGAGGTCTGGTCGCTGTAGCCGTTGGTGGCGTAGATCACCTGGCGGGCGCTCACCTGCCCGCCGGGCGTGCGCACAACGAAGCGCCCATCAGCCTCGCGGACCTCCAGCGCCGGGCTGTTCACATGAATGTTCACGCCCCGCTCGTGCAGGCGCCAGGCCAGGCCGCGGGCAAAGTTCAGCGGATGCAGGCCGCCGGCGTGGGGTGTGAGCAGGCCGCCGTGGAACAGGGCCGAGCCGGTGAGTTCGCGCACCTGCCCGGCATCGATCACCTTTACCGAAGCGCTGCCGGTTTCACGCTTCACCCAATCGGCAGTGGCCTGCAACCCGGCCAGCGCGTGCGGCGTGTGAGCGGCGGCAATATGGCCGCCCAGCCGCAGGCGCGCCTCGTCCAGCTGCAACTGATCGACCAGCTCGGCCAAGCCGTCCACCGCAGCGTGGCCGGTGTGGTACAGGTGCAGCGCGGCATCGCGCCCATGGCGTGCCATGGCGGCAGCAAACCCTATGCGAAACTTGGGCGAGACCACCGCCGTTGCGCCCACTGGCACCGAAGGCCAGGCCGTTGGCCTCCAGCAGCAACGGCTCGCGCCCGCTCTGGGCGATGTGCCAGGCGGCGCTCAGACCGGTATAGCCGGCGCCGATGATCACCACGTCGCACTGCCGCTCACCGCTCAAGGGCACGAGCGGCGGGGCTGGCTGGGCGGTCGCCGCCCACAAACTGTTCACCGCCATGGGAAGCCTCCGGGCTGGGTAAACGCTGCGTCGACCGAGCTCGGCGTCTACCGCATCGGCCAGTTGCGCCAGCGAGGTGAAGTGGTAGTGCGGCTTGGTGTGCTCGGACTCCAGCGTGCCGCCGCTGCCCTTCTGGTTGTGCCGGCGTTCGATCCAGCAGGTCTGGTAGCCCAGGCCCATGGCAACGCCGATGTCGTGGTACTGGCTTTGGGCGACGTGCAGGATCTGCTCGAAGACGATGCCCTGCGTGGCCAACACGCCACGGGTGTAGGCGAAGAATCGCGGGTCGGGTTTCTCGAAACGCACATCGTCCACCGTCACCCGCACATCGAACGGCTCATCGAGGGTGCGCGCCATGTGGTTCAAGGCCCAGATGCGCGAGTTGGTCGTCGCCACCAGCTTGAAGTGCTTGCGCAGGCGCTTGAGCGCTTCGACCGAATCGGGGAACGCCGGGAACTGCTCGACTGAAAGCGCCAGGCCACGGGCGAACTCGGCGCTGTCGGGCAGTTTCAGCTCGGCAGCCATCAGGTGGTAGCAACGCTCCAGGTCGTCTGGCCACCAGCCCGAGTCGGTGGCAGCGCGCGTCACCCGGTAGGCTTTGAGGATGTCGTCGTCACTGCAGGCGTTGGCAGCAGCGCCCCCGACCTTGCGCACATGGTTGAGGATGCCGGCTTCGAAATCGGATCAGGGTGCCGACCACGTCGAAGGTCAGGGCCTTGAATTGCTTGAATGACATAACGCGCTCCGCGATCAGGCTGAGGAATACCCCTTGGGCGAGGCCATTATCAGCTGGGCGCAGCCATCGATTATTTCGTTTCGAACGGCCCTTCGGGCATAACCTGCTGTTTTCACCCGCTCACCAGCACGGGGTTATTGCGCCGCCCCCGCCAGCACCTCGGCAATGCCCAATTCGGGGTAAAGCCGCTGCACTTCGAGCAGTTCCTGATGCAGTTGCTCGGCGATCCAGTCGCGCACTTGCGCCACCACCGGCCGAAGCGCCCGGTTGGCCGGGCTGACCAGGCAGCAGTAACGCGCAGCACAGGTAACAGGTGTGGCCGCAGGTAACAATTGCCCCTTGGCCAGGCTGTGAGCGACCACGTTCAACCAGCCCAGCGCCACCCCTTGGCCCAGCAAGGCGGCTTGCACCACCACTGCGTAATCGGTGAACACCAGGCTGTTTTCCGCTTTGCCTGGCAAGCACATGCCGGTGGCCCAGTCACGGCCCTGATTGTCCATGCAGATCAAGGTGGGCGGCTGCCCGTTCGAGCGCTGCGCATCACGGTAAGCAGGGGTGAACACCGGCACGGTCAATTCCGGCATCAGCTTGAGATCCGCGGGCTGCACGGCGTCGGGCAGCAGGTAGCGCATGCCCAGGTCCACATCCACCAGCGGCCCGCCGATGCGCCCGGCCATCAGTTGAAAGCGCAAGTCCACCTGTGGAAAGCGCTGGGTGAACAAGCCCATCCGCGGCATCAGCCAGTGGGTGGTGAAAGCGGTGGAAAGCGACAGCGTGACGGTTTCAAGGCCCGTGGCGCGGGCCGAGAGCTCATCGATCGCGCCTTCGATGGTGGCGAAGCCTTCCTGCACCCTGGCGAACAGCAATTCGCCTTCTTCGGTGAGCCGCGCGCCGGCGCGGGTGCGTTCGAACAGCGCCACGCCCAGATGCTGTTCAAGGCGCGAGAGCATACGGCTGACGGCCGGCTGGCTGACGCACAGCTCGTTCGCTGCACGGGTGAAACTGCCGCAGCGCGCCGCCGCTTCGAACACGAACAGTGAGCTGGAACTGGGGAGTTTGCGTCTTAAGGTAGGCATGACCTGAGTTTATGCCTGGCCCAACTATTAGTAAATTGCTGCCAGCGCCGGCGCACTCCTATCCTGCCAGCCATCGCCCCAGCCCAGGAATGCCCTGATGCGCAACGCCCTGAACTTCTACATCGACGGCCAGTGGGTCGCCCCCATCGGCCAGGAGCGCGCCGTGGTCCTTGACCCGGCCACTGAGGCGCCGCTTGCCGAAATCGCCCTGGCCAATGAGGCGGATGTGTCGCGCGCGGTGCTGGCGGCGCGTAATGCGTTCGACGGCTTCGCGCGAACGCCAGTGGCTGAGCGCATTGCCTTGCTGGAGCGCACGCTGGCGATCTTCCGGCGCCGCCAGCATGAGTTCGGCGACGTGATCATGCAGGAGGTCGGCGCACCGCGCGCCCTGGCGCATCAATGGCAGGCCGGGATCGGCGTTCGCCACTTGCAGGCGCTTTTGCAGGCGTTGGAAACCTTCCGCTTCAACCAGGCCCGCGGCAGCACCGAGGTGGTGCTCGAAGCGGTCGGTGTAGTGGGTTTGATCACGCCGTGGAACTGGCCGATCAACCAGCTGGTGTGCAAGGTGGCGCCGGCCTTGGCTGCCGGCTGTACGATCGTGCTCAAGCCCAGTGAGGTGGCGCCGCTCAATGCCGTGCTGTTCGCCGAGGTGCTGCACGAGGCGGGTGTGCCACCGGGGTGTTCAACCTGGTCAATGGCGACGGCCCGTGCGCAGGCGCCGCGCTCGCTGCGCACCCGGAGGTGGACATGGTGTCGATCACCGGCTCCACTCGCGCCGGCATCGAGGTGGCGCGGCTGGCGGCGCCCACGGTCAAGCGCGTGCACCAGGAGCTGGGCGGCAAGTCGGCGAACATTCTGCTGGAGGATGCGGATTTCGACAGCGCAGTGGCCGCAGGGGTCGACGCTTGCTTCAGCAACAGCGGGCAATCCTGCAACGCGCCCACGCGCATGCTGGTGCCGGCCGCCGCCCATGAGCGGGTGGTGAAGCTTGCGCGCCGCGCGGCCCTCGCCCACCGCGTCGGGCCACCCGGCCAGGCCAGCACTACGCTGGGGCCGGTGATCAACCGCCGCCAGTTCGAGCACATCCAGCGGCTGATCGAGAGCGGCATCGCCTGTGGCGCGCAGCTGGTGTGCGGCGGCCTGGGCCGGCCTGAAGGGTTGGCGCAGGGTTTCTACGTGCAGCCCACGGTATTCGCCGGCGTCACCCCTGGCATGGCGGTGGCCGAAGAGGAAATCTTCGGCCCGGTGCTGGTGATCATGCCGTACCAGGATGAGGCCGACGCCGTGCGCATCGCCAATGCCAGCCCCTTTGGCCTGGCCGGCTACGTGCAGTCGGCGTCCTTGCAGCGCGCCCGCGCCGTGGCCGCGCAATTGCGTGTGGGCAGCGTGTACATCAACCAACCCAGCTGGGACCCCATGGCCCCGTTCGGCGGCTACAAGCAGTCGGGCAATGGCCGCGAATACGCCGAGTGGGGCTGGAAGCCTTTCTCGAAACCAAGGCGATCCTCGGCTACCGCGCTTGATCGGTGCCAGCGATCATCGCCGCGATGCGCTCGGCGATCATGATCGTGGGCACGTTGAGGTTGGCGCAGGGGATGCTCGGCATCAGCGAGGCGTCGCACACTCGCAGGCCTTCGGTGCCGATCACCCGCCCGGCCGAATCGGTGACCGCTGCAGGATCGTCCGCCGCGCCCATGGCGCAGGTACAGCTGGCGTGCCAGGTGCCGCCGACGTTACGGCGCACGAACTCGGCCAACGCGGCCTCGTCGTTGAGCAAACTTTGCAGCTCTATACCCTGGGTAATCAGCCGCTTTACCAGCCAGCGCCGCAGCGGCCCGGCCGCATCCAGCAGCGCACTGAGCACGCCGCGCGCCAGGGCATCGAGCCCGCCAGGCTGCGCCACCTTCGCCACGCGCGGCGAGTAGCTGGCGGGGAATACCACAGAACGCAACGGCGCCAGCCTATCGGCCTCCAGCAGCTCGGCGCCGTGGCGCAGCGCCTGCATCAAACGCTGCAGGTCACGCGCGTCGCTGAGCATGGCGAAGTCCACCTGTGGCTCGGCTGTGGGGTCTGTCGACACCAGCCGCACGCGCCCCTGTGAACAGGACTTGTTCACCCAGAAGAACACCGTGCCCAGCCGGTAGCCCACCGAATGCCAGCCGGAGCGCGACAGGATCGCCCCGTGCATGTCACCGGGGCCGATGCCCGGCACCCCTGAGGAATAGCGCCACACCGCCTGTTCGTGATGCTCGGTGGGGAACGCCGTGCGCCCCTGGCGGCTGAGCACTGCGCTGACCGCAATCGATGGATGCTCCATCAGCCGCGCACCTACGCCCTCACGGGCCGCGACCACCTCGATGCCCAACCCCTCCAGCACGGCCCGTGGGCCGACGCCGCTGCGCATCAGGATGGCCGGGCTATGGATGGCGCCGGCACACAGGATCACTTCCCTGGCGCGAACCTGCTGCTGTTCGCCCTCAGCGTTGAACAGCACTGCACCCACCGCCCGTTTGCCTTCGAACAGCACGCGGTCGACCTGCCAGCCAGTGCGCAGCTCGAAGTTGGGCCGGCACCGCACGGCCTCGGTGAGGTAGCACACCGAAGTGGGAATGCGTTCGCCCTCCTCGCTCACACCGATCGCGCCAACGAAAACGCCGTCTTCCCAGGCGCCATTCTGATCGGTACGGGTGGGGTAACCACGTTCGCCCAGCGCAGCCATCGCCCCTCGCACAAAGGGTGACAGCCGCTCGTGCGGCGTACGCTGGATGCGCAGCGGGCCTTGTTTGCCGTGCAGCGGGCCGGCCAGGTCAGTGTCGTGCTCCAGCTTGATGAAGTACGGCAAGCAGGCTTGCCAGTTCCAGCCACGGGCCCCCAGCCGCTGCCACTCGTCGTAGTCGGCCGGGGCGCCGCGGTTGGTCATCAGCGCGTTGATCGCCGAACCGCCCCGAGCAGCCGGGCCTGCTCGTAGCGGCGCGGCGCTTGCAGGCGGGCACCGTAGGTAGCCGTGAGCCGCTGCCAGAGGTTGCGCGGGTCGAGGTAGGCGCGGCCGGGATAGCGGCTGCGGACCTCGGCGGGCATGTTCGCCGCGCTGATGTCGCGCCCGGCTTCGACCAGGCACACGCGCTTGCCAGCCTGTTCGCTCAGCCGCGCGGCGAGCACGCAACCGGCCGAGCCGCCGCCGAGGATCAGGTAATCGATCATCGACGCAGGCTCACTGCACGAACTTCAGCCAGCGGTCCTTGGCGGCAATGCCGGCAGGCGAGGCCCACCACTGTTCCGAGAGCAGCGCCTGGCGAGCGGCGTTTTCCGGCGAGCTGGGCAGCTCCCTGGCGCGTTCGGGGCTGATGCTGCCGGTGTTGAACGCCGCCGGGTTGCCCGGGCCGTAATCGATGTACTTGGGCAGGTTGGCTTGCAGGTCCGGGGCCATGGCTTCGTTGACGAAGCGCAGCGCGTCGGCCAGGTTCGGGGCGTTCTTGACGATGCACAGCTGGGTGTTCTGCAGGATGCCGTCGTTGTAGGTGAAGGCCACGTCGGTGTTTTCCTTGCGCACTGCACTCACCCGGCCATTCCACATCATCAGCATGTCCACCTCGCCATCGGCCAACAGCTGCGCCGACTGGCCGCCCGAGGTCCACCATACGTTGATGTTCGGCTTGATCTGCTCCAGGCGCTTGTAGGCGCGGTCCACGTCCAGCGGGTAGAGCTTGTCGCGCGGCACACCGTCCGAGAGCAGCGCGGCCTCCAGGGTGCCCATCGGGTCATTGCGCAACGCGCGGGTGCCGGGAAGTCCTTGACGTTCCAGAAGTCTGCCCAGCTCTGCGGGACTTTCTTCAGGCTTTTGGTGTTGTAGGCCAGCACCGAGGAATAGAACTCGTAGGGCACCGACCACTGGGTGCGGTAGCGCTCGGGGATCGACTGGGCGTTGGGCAGCTTGCTGATGTCCAGCGGCTCGATCAGCCCTTCGCGCCCGCCGCGGATGCAGTTGGAGGTGGGGGTGTCGATCACGTCCCATACGGTTTTGCCGGCTTCGGCCTGGGCCTTGACGATGGGCCAGGCATCGGGGGCGCTGTCCTGGGCGATGGTGATGCCCAGGCGTTTGGCGGCGGGGTCGAGGATGGCCTGGGTCTGGGCCTGCTGGTAGCTGCCCCCTTGGGAGACGAAGGTGATCTGCCCGGCATAGGCTGCCGGCATGGCGGTGGAAAGACACGACAACATGAGCACTGCGGCGCGGGGCAAGCGTTTCATGGCACACCATCCTGTGGGTTGTGGCAGGTTTGTCAGGGCCTTGCCGCCCGGGCTCTTTTTGAAGGCGGCCCGGTCGTGGCTGGACGTTAACCGAGCGGTGCGGGGGCCCACAACACACCAATAGTCAGGGCCGATATAACCTCAGAGCATGTAGTGCGCGTCGCCCGGCTAGCCGGCCTCCCACTCAAGGTATCCGCAGTGGGGTAATCGTGGGAGGGCGGCTTGCCGCGCGACATACAGCAGCGAACCCAACCTCAAGTCAGGGCTGCGTAGGGCAAACGCTCACCAAGGCTCGCCTTCAGGTGTGCCACGAACAGGCTGATACGCCGCGGCACATGGCGGCTGTGCGGGTACACCGCATGAATGTGCGCAGGCGGTGGCGTGTACTCGGCCATCACCGCCTGCAGGCGGCCACTTTGCAGGTGCTCGTGCACGTCCCAGCGCGAGCGCAGCAGCAGGCCGTGGCCGTCCAGCGCCAGGCTCATGGCCACCTCCCCATCGTTGCTCGCCAGGGTACCGCTCACCTTGTGCGTGTATACCTGGCCGCCGCGCTCGAAGCGCCACAGCGCGTAGTCGCTGCCGAACTGGCGCAGCACGATGCAGTTGTGCCGGGCGAGGTCTTCGGGCGCTGCGGTGCCGGGTGGCCTTGCAGGTAGGCCGGCGCGGCACAGAGCGCTCGTGGGTTGTCGAGCAGGCGCACCGCCACCAGCCGCGAGTCCGGCGGCGGGCCCATGCACACCGCGAGGTCGAAGCGGTCGTCGGCAAAGCCCAGCGGCTCGCTGGACAGCTCCAGTTGCAGCTCCAGCGCCGGGTGCTGGTGGGCAAAGCTCGACACCACGGCCGCCAGGTGGCGGCGGCCGAAGCCCAGCGTGGCGTTGATCCGCAGACGGCCATGCAGCTCGGCATGGCGCCGGTCGAGGGCATTTTCCAGCTCCTCCAGCTGGCGCAGGATCGGCCGCCCGCCCTCCAGGTACAGCGTGCCTTCGGCTGTCAGCGAGAGGCGCCGCGTGGTGCGCTGCACCAATTGCGCCCCCAGCCGCGTCTCCAACTGGCTCAGCCGCTTGCTCACTGCTGGCAACGACAACCCCAGTTGGCGGGCGACTTCGGTGAGGCTGGCATGGGCCGCCACCTGCTGGAAGAAACTCAGGTCATCGATTGCGCTCACGATTATTCACTCAAATCTAAGAATGGCTTAACTAAAAACGCCATTATTGAATCTCCAATCCCTACTTATACTCAAGCCCACCCCTCACTCAGGCAGAGCAACCCATGAACAATTACAAGATCGCAGTGATCCCCGGAGACGGTATCGGCAAGGAAGTGATGCCCGAAGGTGTGCGCGTGATCGAAGCCGCAGCGCGCAAACACGGTGTGCAATTGCAGTGGGACTGGTTCGATTTCGCCAGCGCCGACTACTGGCAGGCCCACGGCAAGATGATGCCCGACGACTGGTTCGACACCCTCAAAGGCTACGACGCGATCTTCTTCGGCGCCGTCGGCTGGCCGGAGGTGGTCCCCGACCACATATCGCTATGGGAGTCGCTGTTGCAGTTTCGCCGTGCGTTCGATCAGTACGTGAACCTGCGCCCTGCCGGTTGATGCCTGGCGTGAAGGCGCCCTTGGCCGGGCGCAAGCCAGGCGACATCGACTTCTGGGTGGTGCGCGGAAACACCGAGGGCGAGTACTCCAGCGTCGGCGGCCGCATGTTCCCCGGCACCGAGCGCGAGGTGGTGATCCAGGAAACGGTGATGACCCGCATCGGCGTGGACCGCATCCTCAAATTCGCCTACGAACTGGCCCAGAGCCGGCCGAAGAACACCTGACCTCGGCGACCAAATCCAATGGCATCGCCATCACCATGCCCTACTGGGATGAGCGCGTTGCCGCCATGCACGGCCAGTATCCCGAGGTGAAGGTCGACAAGTACCACATCGACATCCTCACCGCGAACTTCGTGCTGCACCCGGACTGGTTCGACGTGGTGGTGGCCAGCAACCTGTTCGGCGACATCCTCTCCGACCTCGGCCCGGCCTGCACCGGCACCATCGGCATCGCGCCGTCGGCCAACATCAACCCCGAGCGCACCTTTCCCAGCCTGTTCGAGCCAGTGCATGGCTCGGCGCCGGACATCGCCGGGCGCGGCATCGCCAACCCGATCGGGCAGATCTGGTGCGGGGCGATGATGCTCGACCACCTGGGCCACCCCGAAGCCGGCGCCGACGTGCTGCGCGCCATCGAATCGGTACTCGCTCAAGGCCCGCAACACGCACCGCTGACCCGGGACATCGGCGGCACCGGCACCACGCAGGCGCTGGGTGCGGCCATTGAACAGGCTGTGCAATGACACTGCTGATCCACGTCGATGGCGAGCGCGGTGAGCAATGGATGGCGCTGTTCGCCGAGCACGCACCGGGCATCCCGGTGCGCCGCTGGCCGGACATCGGCCCGCCCGGTGAGGTGCGCTGGTTACTGGCCTGGGTAACGCCTGCGGAACTGATCCAGGCCCTGCCCAATCTTGAAGTACTGTTCGCAACCTCCGCTGGCATCGACCAGTTGCCCTTGGCCGCGCTACCGGCCCGGGTCCAACTGGTGCGCATGCTCGACCCCAACATCGCCCAGGCAGTGGCTGAATACCTGTGCATGGCGGTGCTGTGCCTGCACCGCCAGTTACCGCAGTACCTGGCCCGGCAACGCCAGCGGCAATGGCTGCCGAGCCGCCGAAACCGGCCCGGCAACGGCGCATCGGCCTGATGGGCCTGGGGCAGATGGGCCAGACCGCCGCGCAGCGCTTGCGCCCGTTCGGCTTCGACCTGCTGGGCTGGGCACGCAGCCAGCGCCAGCTCGATGGTGTGCGTTGCTATGCCGGTGCCGAGCAGTTGCCCACCTTCCTCGGCCAGTGCGACATCCTCGTTTGCCTGCTGCCGCTGACCGACAGCACCTGCGGCCTGCTCGATGACGAACTGTTCGCCGCCCTGCCTCAGGGTGCCTGCCTGATCAACCTGGGCCGCGGTGGGCACCTGGACGAGCCCGCCCTGCTCAGGGCCTTGGCCAGCGGCCAGTTGCAGCACGCTGTGCTGGATGTGCTCAGCGAAGAACCGGCGCCACCGCAGCACCCGTTCTGGCAGCACGAGCAGATCTGGCTCACACCGCACATCGGTGCCATGACCGCACCCGAAGACGCCTTCGGCTTGCTGCTGGCCAATCTGCGCCGGCACGTGGCCGGTGAGCCGATGCTGGGGGTGGCGGACCGCAGCGCCGGGTATTGAGCCTGGCGCAATCGGGATGAGCGTGAGGCCGTGGCAGTTGTCCAACCTCCCATGGCAACGCCCCGGCCCATTGGCCAAAGCGGCGCAAAAGCTTCTGATCGAGGAGGAAACCCCATGAACTACGTCAAGCTGGGCTCTACTGGCCTGGACATCTCCCCGTTGTGCCTGGGCTGCATGACCTTCGGCGAGCCCGATGCCGGCACCCACCCCTGGACCCTGAACGAGGCCGACAGCCGCCCGATCATCCGGCACGCGGTGGAGCAAGGCATCAACTTCTTCGACACCGCCAACAGCTACTCCGCCGGCACCTCGGAAACCATCGTGGGCAAGCTGCTCAAGGAGTTCACCCGGCGCGAGGAGATCGTGATCGCAACCAAGGTGTTCTACCCGGCGAACATGTGGGAAGGCTCGAACAAACCCAACGAAAAAGGCCTGTCGCGTAAGGCCATCCTGGCCAACATCGATGCAAGCCTTGCCCGGCTGGGCACCGATTACGTCGACCTCTACCAGATCCACCGCTGGGACTACCACACGCCTATCGAGGAGACCATGGAGGCGCTGAACGACATCGTGAAGGCCGGCAAAGCGCGCTACATCGGGGCTTCGTCCATGTATGCCTGGCAGTTCGCCAAGGCCCAGCACGCGGCACAGCTCAACGGCTGGAGCCGGTTCGTGTCGATGCAGAACTACCTCAACCTGCTCTATCGCGAGGAAGAGCGCGAGATGATCCCGCTGTGCCGGGACCAGGGCGTCGGGCTGATGCCGTGGAGCCCGATGGCACGCGGGCGCTTGACGCGGCCCAAGGGCGAGCAGACCGAGCGCACGAAAACCGATATTTCAGGCCAGTCGTTCTACAAGGCCACAGAGGCCGAAGACGGCCGGGTGATCGATGTGGTCGAGCAGATCGCCCATGAACGAGGCCTGCCAATGGCGCAGATCGCGTTGGCCTGGGTGCTGGGCAAGCAAGGGGTGTCGGCGCCTATCGTGGGGGCCTCCAAACCGGCCCAACTGACCGATGCCATCGCAGCGCTGGAGGTCGAGCTGAGCGACGAGGAAATCAAGCGCCTGGAAGCGCCTTACGTGCCCCACGCGGTCACGGGGTTTTCCTGAGGCGAACAAAAAGGGCGCCCTTCTAGGCGCCCTCTTCGCTGCAACGCTACTTGCCTGCGCTACCCAGGCTCACGCCATAGAACCCGGTCACCCCGAACGGGTTGATGGCGAACCCTTGCACGTTCTTGCGCATCGGCTGCGATACCACCGAGTGTGCCATGGGGCTCACGGGCATCTGCTCGCGGATGATCTTCTGCGCCTGTTCGTAGAGTTTGGTGCGCTCGCTGCGGTCGGCGCTGAGCTTGGCCTTCTCGATCAGCGCGTCGTAGCCCTTGTCGCACCAGCGCGCGTAGTTGCTGCCGCCTACGGCCGCGCAACTGTAGAGCACGCCGAGCCAGTTGTCCGGGTCGCCGTTGTCGCCAGTCCAGCCGTAGGTCAGCACGTCGTGCTCGCCGGCCTTGGCGCGCTTGATGTACTCACCCCATTCGTAGCTGACAATGTTGGCTTTGATGCCCACCTTGGCCCAATCCTGCTGGATCATCTGCGCCGACAGCCGCGCGTTCGGGTTGGAGGCGCGCTGCACGGTCATCGCCCACAAGTTGACCTGCGTACCAGGCTTCACGCCGGCCGCGGCCAGCAGCTGTTTGGCTTTTTCAGGGTCGTAGGGCGCACCCTTGATTGATGTGTCGTAAGACCACTGGTTAGGCGGAATCACGTTCTGCGCCACCTGGCCGGCACCCTGGAACACCGTGTCGACCACTGCCTGCTTGTTGATGGCCATGTCCAGGGCCTGGCGCACGCGCGCATCGTTGAGCGGCGGGTGCTGGGTGTTGTAGGCCAGAAAGCCCACGTTGAAGCCGGGCTGCTCCAGCACCTTGAGGTTGGGGTCTTTCTTCATCTCGGCGATATCGACCGGCCTTGCGTAGCCGCTGACCTGGCATTCGCCGATCTTGAGCTTCTGTGCCCGCGTCGCCGCATCGGGGGTGATGGCGAACACCAGGTGGTCGAGCTTGACGTCCTCGGGCTTCCAGTACTGGCGGTTACCATCGAAACGGATCACCGCGTCCTTCTGGTAACGGCTGAACACGAACGGCCCGGTGCCCACCGGCTGCTGGTTGAGCATCTCGGGCTTGCCGGCGGCCAGCAATTGCGCGGCGTACTCGGCAGACTGGATCGAGGCGAAGCTCATCGCCAGGTCTGCGGCGAAAGCGGCATCGGGCTGCTTGAGGGTGAACACCACGGTGTGGTCGTCGGTTTTGCTCAGGCTGGCGATGTTCTGGTCCAGGCCCATGTCGGTGAAGTACGGGAACTCGGCCGGGTACGCCTTGCGAAACGGCTGCTCGGGGTTGCGCATGCGCTCGAAGGTGAACAGCACGTCATCGGCGTTGAAGTCGCGGCTGGGCTTGAAGTAAGCCGTGGTGTGGAACTTCACCCCTTCGCGCAGGTGGAAGGTGTACACCTTGCCGCCCGCGCTTGCGTCCCAACTTTGGCGAGCCCCGGCTCCAACGTGGTGCCGCCGCGCTTGAATTGCGCCAGGCGGTTGAAGACGGTTTCGGCCGAGGCATCGAATTCGGTGCCGGAGGTGTACTGCGCCGGGTCAAAGCCTGCGGGCTCGCCTCGGAGCAGTAGACCAGGGTGCTGGCGGCCTGGGCCAGCGAGGCGCTGCCGAGCAGAGCGGCGGCGAGTACAACGGCTGTGGAACGGCGCTGCATGAAGGACTCACTCCTTTGAACAATGGATGACAGGGCGCCAGATTAGCAGTTACGACTCGTTTGGCAGCAGTTGGGTTCACGCCCGCTCCCGCTTCATCTGCGTCACCAGAGTGAAGCGGTCGTCGGGGTGGATGGTTTCCGAGACCACCATCACCTCGCCTTCATCGTCGCGGTATTGCCGCAGGATTTTCAGCCCCGGCGTGCCGGCTTCGGCCTTGAGGCTTTTGGCCATGGCCGGCGACAGGAGTACGGCGCGCACCTGCTGGTCGACCACATCGATGTGCCGGCTGAAATGCTGTTCGATCAAGGAGGCGATCAACTCGCCGGGCTGCTGCCTGGCCAGCTCGATCACCTCGGCATACGCCTGCTGAGCGTATACGTCCGTCCAGCACAACGGCGCCAGCGCGTTCTGCTGGTCGACCCGCACGCTGGAAACGCAGAAGTAATGCTCGCCCGGCACCAGGCCAAGGCGCCGGGCCTCGGCGATGTCCATTACGAAATGGCGAACGTCCTGGATGTCGCGCACCTGGGTTTCGGCCAGGTGGGCCAGGTCTGCCACCGTGGCGAGCGATTGTGAATAGCCCCCGCGCGGTGACGAGGCCTCGACCCGGGTGCCGACCCGCTTGCGCCGCGACACCAGCCCCTGGGTCTGCAGCTGCGTGATCGCGGCGCGCACGGTATGGCGGCTCACATCGTAAAGCTCGCAGAGCTCGAGCTCGGTCGGCAGCAAAGTGCCGACGGGGTATCGCCCTTCGGCGATCGCTGCAATCAAATCCTTTGCCACTACTGCGTAGCGCGTATCGCCCATACCTTCCATCAGCCCTGAATGTTCACTGTGTTGACAGTGTATCAGCGCGGGCGTAAGAATTATGTACGGACATAAATGATATGTACGGCAAATAACAACATAATGGGTATCTTTCATGTCCAGCACCGTTTTCGACTCCGCCCTGTTCCGCGACATGTTCGGCACCGCCGAGATGCGCGCAGTGTTCTCCGACAAAGCTCTGATCGAGCGCTACATCGAAGTGGAGGTCGCGCTGGCCCGCGCCGAAGCGCGCTGCGGCGTGATCCCCGCCGCCGCTGCCGAGCAGATCGCGACACTGGCCACTTACGGGTCGCTGGACCTGGCCCTGATGCAGCATGAAACCGAGATCGTCGGTTATCCCATCCTGCCGCTGGTCGAGCAGCTGTCCAGAACCTGCGGTGAGGCCGGCCGCTACGTGCACTGGGGCGCGACCACGCAAGACATCATGGACACCGCCGTGGTGCTGCAAGTCCGCGCGGCGCTGGCGCTGGTGGAACGCGACATCCAGGCCGTGCGCGGCCTGCTCGCCGGGCTCGCCAGCCAGTACCGCAACACACCCATGGCCGGGCGTACCCACCTGCAGCACGCACTGCCGATCACCTTCGGCTACAAGTGCGCGGTGTGGCTGAGCATGTTCGACCGCCATGCCGAGCGCCTGGTCGAGCTACGCCCACGCGTTGAGGTCGGCCAGTTCGCCGGCGCCGCCGGCACCCTCGCCTCGCTGGGCGACAAGGGCCTGGAAGTACAAGAGGCGTTGATGGCCGAGCTTGGCCTGGGCGTGCCCCAGGCGACCTGGCACGTGGCCCGCGATGGCCTGGCCGAAACCCTGAATTTCCTCGGGCTGGTCACCGGTTCCCTGGGCAAGGTCGCGCTGGATGTGATGATGATGATGACCAGCGAGCTGGGCGAGGTGTACGAGCCCTTCGTCAAGGGCCGCGGCGCCAGCAGCACCATGCCGCAGAAGCGCAACCCGATTTCCTGCGAGCTGATGTACGCCGCCGCCAAGGGCGTGCGCCAGCAGGCCGGGCTGATGCTCGATGCGATGATCCAGGACTTCGAGCGCTCCACCGGCCCCTGGCAGGCCGAGTGGATCGCCATCCCCGAGGCCTTCGCGCTGAGCGCGGCCTCGCTGGGCCAGGCCAAATTCATGCTGGCCGGCCTTGAAGTGCGCACCGAGCGCATGCGCCAGAATCTGGACATGACCCAAGGGCTGATCGTCGCAGAAGCCGTGATGATGGGCCTGGCCCCGGCATTAGGGCGCCAGGTGGCGCACGACGTGGTGTACGCCGCCTGCCGCATGGCCAACGACCAGCGCATCAGCCTGCTCGATGCGCTGCTGGCCCAGGGTGAAGCCACCGCGCAGCTGGATGTGGCCGAGCTCGAGCGCCTGACCGACCCGGCCAATTACCTGGGCCTGGCCCCACAAATGGTCGACATCGCCCTCGCCCGCCCCGGCGCTGTGCCGCGCTGACCCCCTGTGCCTTGCCGGCTGCTGCCGGCGAGGCCGCACATCTGCCATAGCGCCTTAATAACAACAATGAGATCGCAGCCATGTCTTCAACCAGCAAGAAACCGTTCTACAAGGACCTGACCTTCCAGGTGGTCGCCGCCATGGTGCTGGGGATCGCCTTCGGCTTCGCCGCGCCCGAGCTTGCCGCTCAGTTCAAAGTGCTCGGCGACATCTTCCTCAAGCTGATCAAGACCGCCGTGGCGCCGCTGGTGTTTTTCACCGTGGTGCATGGCATTGCCTCTGCCGGGGATGTGCGGCGGGTAGGCAAGGTCGGCCTGCGCGCGTTGATCTACTTCGAAGTGGTGTCCACCTTCGCGCTTGCTATTGGCTTGCTCTGGGGCAACCTGCTGCAGATCGGATCGGGCATGCACGATGCCCACCCCAGCAGCGCCACCGCCGCTGCCTCGGCCGCCGCCGTTGCCAAAGGCCACGGCCCGACCTCGACGATGGACTTCATCTACGGCATCTTCCCCGACAACTTCGTCGGTGCCTTCGCTGGTGGCCAACTGCTGCAAGTGCTGGTGATCTCGGTGCTGTTCGGTTTCGCCCTGCTGGCGCTCAAGCCGGAACGCCGCGCCGTGATCGAAGAGGGCCTGAACCGCATCTCCGAGTGCTTCTTCGAGTTCATCAACCTGATCATGAAGTTCGCCCCGCTCGGTGCGTTCGGCTCGGTGGCCTATGCGGTGGGCAGCAACGGCACCGCTGTGCTGATGTCACTGGCCAACCTGGTGATGATGTTCTACGTCTGCGTGGCGTTTTTCATCTTCGTGGTGCTGGGCGCCGTGTGCCGCCTGAGCGGTTTCAGCCTCTGGCGGTTCCTGAAGTACATCAAGGATGAGGTATTCATCGTGCTGGGCACCGCATCGTCCGAAAGCGCCCTGCCCCGGCTGCTGCAGAAACTGGAAAAATTCGGCTGCTCCAAGCAGAGCGTTGGCCTGGTGCTGCCCACAGGCTATGCCTTCAACCTCGACGGCACCTCGATCTACATGTCGCTGTGCGTACTGTTCATCGCCAATGCCTATGGTGTGCCGCTGAGCTGGGAACAACAGCTGGGCATGATCGCCATCATGCTGGTGACCTCCAAGGGTGCGGCGGCGGTGTCCGGCGGCAGCTTCGTGGTGTTCGCCGCCACCGTCACGGCCATCGGTGTGCTGCCGGCCGAGGGCTTGGCGTTGCTGTTCGGCGTATACCGCTTCATGTCGATGGCCATCGCCACCTGCAACACCATCGGCAACAGCGTGGCCACCGTGGTGGTGTCGAAATGGTCGGGCGAGTTCACCGAGCAAACGGCACGTTCGGAGTACCACCGGGTGTTCGGGCGCAAGCTGGAGGCAGCGCTCTAGAACGCTGGCCCAAGGCCCTGCGCTGCTTCGTCGAAGCGGGCTACGAGAAAATCCACTAACGCGCGCACCCGTGGTGCCAGGTAGCGGCCGCTCGAGTACAGCGCGTTCACTGGCGCTTCAGGTGAACGCCAGGCTGGGAGCACCTGCACCAGGCGCCCGCTGGCCAGGTCCTGGTGCACATCCCAGATGGACTTGAGCACAATGCCGTGCCCATCCAGCGCCCACTGGCGCGCCAGGGCGCCGTCGTTGGTTTCGCGCGCCTTGGCGAGGGGCACCTTGAAATCGAAGCGCTGCTCGCCGTTGCACAGTTGCCACTGGCTGGCCCAGCCCGCCTGCGAGCTGATGATCGGGTCGAAATCGCCCAGTTGCTCGGGGCATTCGGGTGCGCCTTTTCTTTGGAGATAGCCAGGTGCCGCACACAGCACGCGCCAGTTGTCGGCCAGCCGGCGTGCCGCCATGCCGCTGTCGGGCAGCACGCCGAAGCGCACCACAAGGTCGACATCGTCGCTGAGCAGGTGGGCCATCTGGTCCGACAGCAGCAACGCCGGTAACACTCGCGGATGAAGGCTCGCGAAGTCGTCCAGCCACTGCCGCAGCACATGCCGGCCGAAATCGGACGGCGCGGCGATGCGAATCTTGCCGCTCAGCGTGCCATTGGCCTGTGCCAGCGCTGCACGGCCCTCCTCCAAGGCGGCCAGCGCAGCCTGGCAATGCGCCAGATACCTGCCGCCCTCCTGCGTCAGGCGCAGTTGGCGGGTGGTGCGGTCGAACAACCGCGCGCTCAATGCCGCCTCTAACCGCTGCAACCGAGCGCTGGCCGCTGCGGGAGACAGCCCGAGCTTTCTGCCGGCGGCAGACAGGCCGCCTTGCTGCGCGGCCTCAACGAACAAGCGGATCGCGTCGAGATCTTCCATGGATTGTTCCAGTATTTTTGAAAATCCTTTCGAGCCTAGCCGCATTATCAAATCGATAGCAAGGATGCAGCATTGAGGTGCGGCCATGAGCCGTTCCCCTCGCAACGGACTTCAGGAGTCGAACCATGCGCACTTTCCTTGCCATCATTTTTGGTACAGCCGCTGTGGCTTGCGCCGCAAGCCCTGACACGTACGCTGCCGCAAGCCCGTCGCTGGTCGCGCCGGCAGAGTTGGTGGGCGGCAACGCCGGTAACGCCGCGCAAGTCCTCGCCGCCCGCCGCTACGCCAGCTTCTGGCAATCGGGCGACCCGGCGCTGGCACGCGCCGCGCTGGCACCCGGGTTCATGGATCGCACCCTGCCGCCAGGCCGGCCCCAAGGTATCGACGGGCCGCTGGCGGCTTCCGAGGCATTTCACACGGCCGTGCCGGACCTGCGCTGCGAGATCCGGCAGATGATCGTCAGTGGTGACCGAGTGGTGTCGCATCTGCACTTTTCCGGGCATTTCACCGGGGCGTTCAAAGGTGTTCAGGGTAAAGGCCAGGTGGTCGACTTTATCGCCACGGACATCTACCGGATCGCGGACGGGCGGATCGCCGAGAACTGGCATCTGGAGGACAACCTGACGTTTTTGCAGCAGATCGGGCTGGTGCCTGCAGGTTAGGCTCTGTTGGCTGAGTTTCTACCAATTACGACGGAGCCTGAATCAGCCCCTCTTCGGAGGGTTGTCAGGCTCTCAATGGCAGTCATATTGTCACCCGTCGAATCAGGCAGTTGGGGTTTGTTTTCGACGACTGCTTGCAAGCCGAGCTTTCAGAGAAATCCAGTCAAGCTCGGTGACAACCATGCCCACTAGTATCAGGCATGCACCCACTACGTTGGTTTCTGTGAGCCTATCACCTCCTATCAAGTAGCCAAATATCCCACCGAATACGGGCTCGAATACCAGTATCAGAGCTATGGTGGAAGCCTTGGCTCCCACTTGCGCCCGAGTTTGAACATAGTATGCAACAGCGGTACCGAGCACCCCAATAACGATCAGAGACAAGAACACTCCAGTTGTTCTTACAGGTGCAAGGGTGCCTTCCAGAAAACTCCAGGCCAGGGAGAGCAGCCCTACAACAAGAACTTGCACATATGCCAGCGGAAGCGGATCTACATTTTTACTGTATTTGGACAGCAACACGACGTGAAGAGCCGTAAATATGGCACACACTAAAACAAGAAGATCACCGATGTGTGTGGAAAACTCTTTCAAAGTGAGCAGCCCCAAGCCGAGGGTTGCTAACACTGCACCCGCCGCTTGACGCTTGTTAGGTACTTCTCCAAAAAGCAGATATGAAAATACCGGTGTAAACACTACTGCCAGCCCGGTAATGAAGCTCGCATTGGATGCAGACGTGTACGCCAGGCCACTGGTTTGAAATGTGAATGCGAGAAAGAGGATAAAGCCCACCCCTGCCGATTGCAATATCGCAAGAATCGGAACTTTCCTGAGTGCACCTGATACGAAGGGCGTCATTGCTATTGATCCGAATATGAATCGATAGGCATTGAGCGATGAAGCCGAGATTTCCTGAAGGGCAGAATGTATCGCGACGAACGACCATCCCCATAACGCAGTGACGAGCACCAGTGATATGCACCAGAACTTTGGCCCCCTCATGGCTGAGCCTCCCTGCAAAGGCTAGCGGCAAAGGTACGGTCAGGATTTGCGTGCATATGCAGGGACCTTTTATGATTCGATGAGTATTCGCTTATACCGAGCGAATAGACTCTTTCATAATTTTTAGCGGTACCTGCCTCTCAGACAGTAGACAGGAGCTGTTACGGAATCAATTTCGGAATCCCGCTTTTTTATAATTTTTTATCATATCGAGGATGCACATTCGAACTTGAGCCATCTGATCAATGACCACGATCTGCTCTACAAGCCGTTCCGCATTCTTTTCCAACGTCCGAGCGGAGCGCTAAACGCGGGCTTCGCAGCTTTCCATGTTTCGCAATGCCCCATACCTGCCCCGGAGCACCTAATGGCGCGCCTGCCGAGACGCTTTCGAAACGCTGAGCCTTGCGCTCTACCACTTGCCCGTCGTAAGGCGCGATCACGCTGCAGCGCTTGACCTGAACCTGATAACCCTGAGCGTGGGGCTGGGCAAAACGCGGGCGAACAGACGCTGCATCGGGAGGACTCCTTGTCACACCCACCGGAGTCTATGCGAGCCGCCCGAGACGTCAAGCGAAATGCCAGCATCCGTGCCAGGCGCGCCGCCGCGCGATCAGCCGCTACGCGGCATGGAAAAACGCCACCTTCTCGGTCAACCGATCCGCCAATTGCGCAAGCTCCGTGCTGGCAGAGGCCACGCCTCTGGAGCCGGTCGCCGACTGCACGGTCGACTCATGGATGCGGTTGATGTTCTGCGCCACATCATCGGCCACCGAGGTCTGCTGCACCGAGGCGCTGGCGATCTGGGCATTCATGTGGGTAATGGCGCCCACCTGCTCGCTGATCTTGGCCAGGGCGTCCTGAGCGCTGCGGGTTTTTGCCACGGTCCGGGTCACCAGCTCACAGCTGCTGCGCATGGTCTGGGCTGCGGCGTCTGTGCCCGATTGCAGGGTGGTGATCATCTCGCGGATTTCTTCGGTCGACTGTTGCGTGCGGTTGGCCAGCGAACGCACCTCATCCGCCACCACGGCGAAACCGCGGCCATGCTCGCCCGCCCGCGCAGCCTCGATGGCAGCGTTGAGGGCCAACAGGTTGGTTTGCGCCGCGATGGAGTTGATGACCTCGATCACCGATTCGATCTGTTCGCTGTGGCGAGACACCTGCTCGACGGTGCCGGTGGTCTGCGCCAGGGCGTCGGCCAGTTGCTCGATGGCCTGGGTGGTGCTGGCGACCAGCTGGTTGCCGCTTTCGACTTCGGCATCGGCCATGCGTGAAGCATCTGCCGCTTGCGCGGCATAACCCGACACTTCGTTCACCGTGGCGGCCATCTGCGTGATGGCGGCGGCCACCTGTTCTGCCTCGCGGGTCTGCAGGCTGATGTGGTCGTTATTGGCCGACGAGGTCGCAGACAAGTGGTTCGAAGAGTGATTGACCTCCTGAGCCGCCATGCGCACCTGCTGAATGGTCTCGGCCAGGTGGCTGAGCGCATCCTTCAACACACCCATCACGCTGCCGGGGTAGGCCGTGGTGATGGTTTGGCGCAGGTCACCGGCCGCCAGCCGCTCGATGGCTTTGGCCACTTCGGTCGGCTCGGCGCCCAGGGTGGATTTGACGAAGCGAATGATCACGGCGGTGAGCAGAATGCTCAGCACCAGGGCAATGCCGGTGGCGATAAGCATCAAGCTGCTGAACTGGCTGGCAGTGGCCTGCACCTGGCCCAGCTTGCCGTTGATCGAGGCTTCTTCGTAGTCGATCAGCGCGTTGACGCGCTTGAGCCACTCGCTGTAATACGCCGAGGTCTGGCGCAGCAGCAAGGTTTGCGCGCCCTGGATATCGCCTGCCACGCGCAGTGTGATCAGCGCCTGGGTCGATTGCAGGGTGCGCTGTTCGATTTCCTTGATGGCAGCGAGCAGCTGGCGCTCTTCGGCGGTCACGTTGGAGTGGGCAAACAGCTGGTCCATCGGGGTCGCCGAATCGCTGTAAGCCACTTCAAGGGTTTTGACTTCCGCCAGGTGCTGCCTGAGGTCTGCGTCGTTGGTCACCAGCACCGCATCACGGATGGCTATGGCGCGGTTGTGCACGCTGCCGCGGAAGTTGATCGCATAGCGCTGCACTTCGGCAGCGTTCTGGCTCACGTCGCTCAGGGTGGCGTCGATGAAGCCGACACGCTGGATGCCGATGGCGGTGATGATCACCAGCAGCGCGAGGATGGCCGTGAAGCTCAAGCCAATGCGCTTGGCCAGCGAGAGTGGTTTTTTCATGAGGGACCTCGGCAGTTTGCCCGAGCGGGCACGGCAACTTGAGTGATGCTATCGAGCTATCACTCTAATGTGCCGATCATAGGCCGAAGCAGTCCCTTTGCGAACTAAATTTAAGCAAACAAGTTAATAGCAGATCGCTATCGTCCCGCACATGCATGGCACGGGGGCCAATCAGTGAGCCGTCGCAGCGGTCAGCTCTACCTTGGCCGGGCCATTGACGTGGGCATCGCTATGTACACCGCTGGACGGCTTGCCCAGCTGGCCATACACCTGAGCCAGGTCGTCGGCCATCAGGTCGCTGGGCAGGTCATAGCCTTTGCCGCCCGGGCTGCGGATGGTCTCGAAGGTGCGCCCGTTGCTCAGGCGGATGAACACCGGGCCGACCAAAGGCTCGGCCGGGCGGCAGCGGGCGAAGTTGGCGTTGTCCTGCAATGCGGCGAATGCTGCGGTGCGGCATTCGTTCAGGGTGAGGCCGGCACGTACGGGCAACTCCTTGTGCAGGTTCAGGGCGGTGGAGAGAAACAAGGTGTAGATGTCCATGCCGGGGGGCCTCCCTATGAAAGATGAGCGCTATATAGGAGCGGGCCGGAGGGGTGTCAAACGCACGGATGTAATGGTTTTCCACCCCACCACGTGCAGTTTTCAGCAACACGCCAAGTTTTATTCTTTCAGTGCATTTAGCTGGTTTAATCGTATTTTTGCCGAAATTTACAAGTGTTAAGCGAGCGCTTGATTTCAAATATCTGACGCCATGAAGTGATCCCGTTTTGGGATCCGGTCCAGGAATGCCTGATTGATGGCGCGTACTGGCGGTTTGATGACGGGTTGGATGACCGGTCTCGCACGCCAGGGCCACATGCGGATAATCTGCGTCGACCTGTAGTCGCCTCCCGGATTGCCCCATGCGCATCGAACCGCTTCCTCCTTTGCACAACCTGATCGCCTTCGAAGCGACCGTGCGCCATGCCAGCTTTTCTCGCGCGGCAGTGGAGCTGCACCTGACCCAGAGCGCCGTCAGCCGCCAGGTCGCGCAGCTGGAGGAGTTTCTCGGGCGGGCGCTCTTTCGCCGCGAGCACAAGCGCATCGTACTGACCGTGGCCGGGCAGAACTACGCAGCCGACGTGCAGCGGCTGCTCACGCAATTCGCCGAGTCCACGGCGCAAGTGATGGCCCGGACCCACGAACAGACGCTCACCGTTGCGTCGTCATCCGGGGTGGCGCGGTTATGGCTGGCACCGTTGCTTGCCGAATTCGTGGAGCGCTTTGCCGAAGTGGATGCCCGCCTGCGGGTGGTGGACAGCCTCGAATCGCTGGTGCGGGCGGAAATCGACCTGGGCATCTACTTCATGCGTTCAGCGCCGCCCAAGGGCCTGGATGCCCGGCTGCTGTTTCAGGAGAAAGTCGGGGCCTACTGCTCGCCTGGCTACCTGGGCGGCCGCCAACTGGCTGCCCACGAAATAGCCAATGAGCGCTTGCTGATGGTCGAGGATGGCCAGCGGCAATGGCTGTCCTGGAACCAATGGTTCGCCCTGCAAGGCGTCGACAGCCCACCCAACCCTCGGCGTATCACCGTCAGCCTGTACCCGATCCTGATCGACCTGGCCATCGCCGGCCATGGCGTGGTGCTCGGCTGGTCGCCCTTGATAAATGCCCAACTCGAAAGCGGCGCACTGGTGCCTGCCTGCGCCAGCCAGGTGGATGGCGCGGGAGGTTATTACCTGCTGCAGCCGGCCGACCGCCTGCCCAGCCGCAGTGCCCGCCAGTTCGAGCAGTGGCTGATGCAGGCGAGCGAAGCGCTGAAAGCCTAGGCTCTGCATGCGCTCAGCGCATGCAAATGCACGCATTAAGCGTTTTATCCCTCGCTTGCCTCCAGCCTATGCTCGGCTCACTGGACAGACAGATCCAACCCGCTCCAATAACGATGTCACTGCCTTTCACTCGATCGCGGGGCGTTTCCCCGCACCTGTAAAAGTGGGAGTCCCAGCTGTGAGCACCACCACCCTTCCCCCTCACGTATCGTCCTCCGGCCAGGCTCGCCGTGCTGTCATCGCCACGGTGATCGGCAACGGCCTCGAATGGTTCGACTTCACCGTCTACAGCTTTTTCTCGGTCATCATCTCCAAGGTGTTCTTTCCAACCGGCGATGAGCTGACGTCCTACCTGCTGGCACTGGCCACCTTCGGCGTGGGTTTCGTGATGCGGCCGGTGGGCGGCATCGTGCTGGGGATCTACTCGGACGAATACGGGCGCAAGGCGGCGCTGTCGGCGACGATCTTGCTGATGGCCCTGGGCACGTTGATCATTGCCGTCACTCCCGGCTATGCACAGATCGGCCTGGCGGCGCCCGCGCTGATTCTGTTCGCGCGGCTGTTGCAGGGCTTTTCGGCGGGGGGCGAGATGGGCAGTGCCACGGCCTTTCTGACCGAGCACGCCCCGGCGGGGCAAAAGGGTTTCTACTCCAGCTGGATTCAGTCGAGCATCGGCTTGGCCGTGATGATCGGCGCAGGCCTGGGCGCGTTGCTGTCGGCCTGGCTCAGCCCCGAAGCCCTGGAAAGCTGGGGCTGGCGTGTGCCGTTCATCGTGGGTTGCCTGATCGGCCCGGTGGGGTTTTATATCCGCCATCGCATGGAAGAAACCCCTGCCTACCAGGGTGAGCAAGCACCCGACTCACCTTTGCGTGAAGTGATTCGCAGCTATCCCGGCAAACGCTGATCAGTTTCTCGCTCATCGTGCTGTGGACGGTGTGTACCTACGCGATCCTGTTCTACATCCCCTCCTACGCCACGCGGGTGCTCAAGCTGCCCAGCAACGTCGGCTTTGTTGCCGGGCTGCTGGGTGGCCTGGTGCTGGTGGTCGCCACGCCACTGGTGGGCAGGTTGTCCGACCGCTACGGCCGCAGGCCCTGGCTGCTGGGTTCAGCGCTGGCCATTTTCCTCTGCGCCTACCCGATGTTCTGGTTGATCAACGCGATGCCGGGGCTGGGCAGCCTGCTGGTGTTCGAGCTGGTGCTGGGCCTGTGCATCAGTGGCTACATCGGCTCGATCCTGGCGGTGTTCAGCGAATTGCTGCCGGCGCGGGTGCTGTCCACCGGGCTGTCGGTGGCCTACAACCTGGCCGTGACGCTGTTCGGTGGCTTCGCCACCTTCACCATCACCTGGCTGATCGCGACGACTGGCAGCAATGTGGCGCCGGCCTTTTACATCATGATCGCCGCCGCCATCAGCACAGGGGGTGCGCTGCTGTACCGGGACACCGCCCGGCCGTTTCACGCTGTATTCAAGGAGGCTCACCGATGAGCGACACCACTGCAGCAACCCTCATCCTGCGTAATGGTCGGGTTCTGGACCTGGATAAAGGCCAACTGATCTCGGGGCTGGAGGTGATCATCGCCGGCGAACGCATCCAGGCCCTGCGCCCGGCAGGCCAGGCTGCCGAGCCCACTGCCAGGGTGCTGGACGTCAAAGGTCGCACGATCATGCCGGGGCTGATCGACTGCCACGTTCACGTGCTGGCCTCCAACGCGAACCTGGGCCTCAACGCGCTGCAGCCCAATGCCATCGTGATGTACCGGGCCATCCCAATCCTCAAGGCCATGCTCGAACGGGGCTTCACAACCGTTCGCGACGCCGGCGGGGCGGATTGGGCGCTGGCCCGCTCCATCGCGCTGGGGCTGATCGCCGGGCCGCGGATCTTCGCCTCGGGCAAGGCACTGTCGCAAACCGGCGGCCATGGGGACTTTCGCGCCCGCGGCAGCCTGCTTGCGACCGAGCCCTGCACCTGTTGCTTCCGCGCCGGGGCCATAGCGCGGGTGGTGGACGGGGTCGACAACGTGCGCCTGGCGGTGCGCGAAGAACTCCAGCAAGGCGCCAACCAGATCAAGATCATGGCCTCCGGCGGCGTGGCCTCGCCCACCGACCCCATCGCCAACACCCAGTACAGCGAGGCGGAAATCCGCGCCATCGTCGATGAGGCCCGGGCCGCCAACACCTACGTCATGGCCCACGCCTACACGCCCCGGGCCATCCGCCGCGCAGTGGAGTGCGGCGTGCGCACCATCGAGCACGGCAACCTGGCCGATGCCGAAACCGCGCGCATCATGCGCGAACACGGCGCCATCGCGGTCCCCACGCAAGTGACTTACGAGATGCTCGCCGAGCACGGAGAAAAGTTCGGCCTACCGGCCGAGTCCCTGGCCAAGATCGCCGATGTCCGCGAGGCCGGGCGCCAGGCGCTGTTGCATTTCGCCGAGGCCGGTGTGCCCATGGGCTATGGCTCGGACCTGCTCGGCGAGATGCACGAGTACCAGACCTGGGAGCTGAAGATCCGCGCCGAGCTGCTGGGCAACCTGGAGGCGATCCGCAGCGCGACCTGTGTGGCAGCGCACATTCTGGAGCGTGACGGTGAGCTGGGCTGCATCGCAGCGGGGGCCTTGGCCGATGTGCTGGTGGTCGACGGCGACCCGCTCAGCTCGATCGAATGCCTGCTGGGCCAGGGGGAGCGGCTGGATGTGATCCTGCAGGCGGGCAAGGTGATCAAGAACGGGTTGTCGATCTGAGCGCGACCCTCAACCGCATTCCCGGCAGTTGACGAGAGCAACGACCCTCTCCACTGCCGCCTGGATGGACCGTACCGAGGTGTCCAGCGTGAATGGCTGAGGCGCCCACACTTCAAAATCATGCGCGAGCACCGACGCCCAGCTGGGCGGCACCAGGCCAGGGATATCGCTGCCGGCGGCTTTCGACGCGGCGCCGATGTTCCTGGGTGTCCGAACAGATCACCTGGATGTCCAGCAGCGCCGCGTCGGCGCTGCGCGCGGTCGCAGCCCAGGCCTGCCGGCTCTCGGATACGGGATTTACGCAGTCGGCCACCACGGTGTGGCCCAACCGCAGATTGGCCAGCGCCAGTTGATTGGCGACCTGATAACCGCTGGCGCCTACGTCACCCGCCAGCACCCCGGCATTGCGAATGGCTTGCTCGATGGTATCGATGCGCAGGTACACCGCCGCGATGCGCTGCGCCAGCGCATGGGCCAGCGTCGTTTTACCGGTGCCCGGCAGGCCGCTGAATACGATCAGCACGGGGTTTGCCCGGCAGCACCTATCACTGCTCGCCCTCTTCTTCTTCCGCCTCGGCCTCCTCGTTCACCTCCTCGTCCCGCGCTACCGGCGGCTTGCCCTTGTCGGGGTCATCTGATGAAGGGGATACGGTTGGGGCCCTGTTCTTCCAGGCCTTCGGTACGAGGGTTCATGCGCGTTCTCCGGTTGGCATGCGTATTGGCTCTGATTCAGCGCCCACGAAATTGTTCATCCGGCCGCTGCGCTTGCCCTTGAATAAATGAAACCAACATCCCTGCTTCGCTCTCCAGAGAAAAGGCAGCTCGCCACTCACCTGTGAAGAGGTTCGCATCATGGATCTAGGCTTGAACAATCGCGTTGCATTGATTACCGGCGCCAGTGGCGGAATCGGGCTGGCCACGGCTCAGTTGCTGGCCGAGGAAGGTGTGAAGCTGGTGCTGAGCGACCTCAAGCAAGAGGCCCTGGAAGAGGCCTGCAGCGGCCTGAGCAGCGACGTGCTGATGATCGCTGCCGACATGACCCAGCAAACCGAGGTCGATGCGCTGGTGCAAAAGGCCCAGGCGCGCTTCGGCGCAGTCGATATCGTGGTGCACACTGCGGGCGTCACCGGCGCCAAGGGCGACCCGCTGGAGCTCTCTGACGACGACTACCTGGAAGCCTGGGAAACCGACTTTTTCAGCGCTGTTCGCGTAGCCCGCGCCACCATCCCCAGCATGCGTGGCCGCGGCTGGGGCCGATTCGTCTGCATCACCTCCGAAAACGCCGTGCAGCCGTATTGGGAGGAGGCGGTGTACAACGTCGCCAAGGCTGGCCTTGCGGCCTTCATCAAGAACCTCTCCTACAAGGAAGCCCGCCACGGCGTGCTCTGCAACACCGTTGCACCGGCCTTTATCGAAACCGGCATGACCAACGGCATGATGGAAAAGCGCGCCGAGGAAATGGGCGTGAGTTTCGACGAGGCGGTCAAAAGCTTTCTCGAAGAAGAGCGCCCGGGGATCGTGCAGCAGCGCTGTGGCCAGCCGAAGGAAGTCGCAGCGGCGATCGCACTGCTGGTGTCGGAGCGCGCCTCGTTCATCAACGGCAGCAACTTGCGGGTAGACGGCGGCTCGGTGCAGAGCGTGCAGAATTGAGTTGAACCTTCCCTGTTGCCGTGGCGCCTAAATTTTCAGGCGCAACATTGCGCCAATCTTGGCTGCCTTTTAAGGCCTTCGGGCCGTCCATCTGGAGAACAAGCTATGACCGATATTCATAAAGAGACCATCAAGGTACTGAACGACCTGATCGAAACCTCCAAAGATGGTGAAGCAGGCTTCAAAGATCTGGCTGAACACACCAAGAACGATCACCTGCGCGGCGTGTTCGCCAGCCGCGCTGCCGACACCGCCTCCGCAGCTGTCGAGCTGCAAGCCATCGTTACCCGCCTGGGCGGCGAGCCGGAAACCACCACCAGCGTCGGCGCTGACCTGCACCGCCGCTGGGTCGACCTCAAGGCTGCCCTGACCGGCAAGGACGACGAAGCGCTGCTCAACGAAGCCGAGCGTGGCGAAGACGTCGCCAAGAAGAGTTACTCCAAGGCGCTCGAGAACCAGCATCTGACCCCGGACGTGCGTGCCGTGATCCAGAAGCAATACGACGGCGTGCTGCGTAACCACGACCAGATCGAAGCGCTGCGTGACCAGGCGCGCGCTGCCAAGTAAGCCTGCGTTCAGGCCCTGTGCGGAGTGCTCCACGCCGCCAGGGCCTGTTACTCACTGATTCGTTTCACCTCGCCTGTCCCCCTTCCCCGCTTCAACGGAATTTCCGTCCTCGCTCTGCTGTCCTTTCTCCGTACCCTTTCACCCCGCGGAGGCACTCAGATGGCTAAAGTTCTGGTTCTTTACTATTCCATGTACGGCCACATCGAAACCCTGGCCAACACCGTGGCCGAAGGCGCGCGCAGCGTCGAGGGTGTGGAAGTGACCGTCAAGCGCGTTGCCGAAACCATGCCGCCAGACGCGTTCAAGGCCGCCCACGGCAAAGCCGACCAGCAGGCGCCGGTCGCATCGCCCAAGAGCTGGCCGACTACGACGCGATCATCTTTGGCTCCCCGACCCGTTTCGGCAACATGGCGGGCCAGATGCGCACCTTCCTCGACCAGACCGGCGGCCTGTGGGCCAAGGGTGCATCGGTGGGCAAGGTCGCCAGCGTGTTCACCTCCACCGGCACCGGTGGCGGCCAGGAAATGACCATCACCTCGTTCTGGACCACGCTGGCGCACCACGGCATGGTCATCGTGCCGCTGGGCTACAGCATTCCTCGAGCTGGCCGATATCTCCGAAGTGGGCGGCGGCACGCCCTATGGCGCTTCGACCATCGCCGGCGGCGACGGCTCGCGCCAGCCGGATGCCCGCGAGCTGAAGATCGCCCGGCACCAAGGTGCGCATGTGGCAGCTATCGCCGCCAAGCTGGCCAAGGCCTAACGCGCCGGGCCAAGCACCTCGAGGGTCTTCTCAAGTCCCATCGCAGCCCGCTGCTCACCCGTGAGCGGCGGCACCTGCACCGTGGGGGCTTCAACGCTGATGGCAATGCCCGCAGGCAATGCGGCCAGCAGGCCTTGCAAATCGCAGTCACCCTCCCCTGGAAACCGCCGCTCCTGCCGCGCCTGGCGCAGGATTTCATCCATGCTGGCGGGCACCGGCCCGAGCACGTCACAGATCTGCATGTAGCGAAAGCGCGCCGGCGCCTGCTCGCAGGCATGCTCAAGCTGCGCCAGGGACGAGCGCGACCGGTTGAAATGAAAGGCGTCCACCAGCACACAGCCGTTGGGCTGGGCTGCTGCCTCCACCATCCGCAAGGCCTTGGCCAGGTCCGGAACGTCGGTCCAGGGCATGAACTCCAGGTTCACGTAGAGGCCATAGGGCCGCGCCAGTTCGCACAAGGCGGCGAGGCGAGCGGTCATGCGGGCTTCGTCAGGGTCATTGCCGGCGACCAGCAACTCGGTAGCACCAAAGGCGGCACCAACCTCAAGGTACCGCTCGAACTGGGCGATGTCGGTTTCCGCCTTCAGGCGCAGGATCTCGATGTCCAGCACTCTGATACCGGTGTCGCGTAGCGCCTGGGCCGTGCGCTGGCGCAAGGCTGCGTCGGCCATCAGTGGAAAGTGGTGTTCCTGCGGGTAGCAGGCTCCAGGCGCAGGCCGACATGGCTGTACCCTGCTCGCGCAGCAGCCTCCACCATTTGAGGCGGCGGCAACTCAAGGACCGTCAAAGCGGCCAGCGAAAATACGCGTGAGGGCATGGCATCAAGCTCGTGCAGAAGAGGACGGCTTATTTAGAACAATGTTCCAGTTATTTTCAAGCCTTGTCAGATTTGATCCGCTGGAGGGTTGCTGGCATTTCAGTCACGATGTTTGACAGCACGATCAGATTAGTGGAACTCTGTTCCGAATATTTCAAAGAGACCTCTCCATGGCGTACCGCCCTGCCCCCTCACGCATCATCGACTGCGACCTGCTGGTCATCGGCTCTGGCGCTTCCGGCTTTGCGGCGGCGGTCAGCGCTGCGTGGCATGGCCTTAATGTGGTGGTCGTCGAGAAGCACAGCCATTTCGGCGGGGCCACCGCCTGGTCCGGAGGCTGGGCCTGGGTGCCCGGCAACCCGCTCGCCCGCCGTGCCGGCATTCATGAAGATCCCGAACAACCCAAACGCTACCTGCGCAACGAACTGGGCGAGCGCTACGAGGCTGCACGTATCGACGCCTTCCTCGATAACGCGCCGCACATGGTGGCGTTCTTCGAAAACACACCGAGTTGCAGTGGGCAGACGGCAGCGGCATCCCCGACATTCACGGCCACGTGCCCGGTGCTGCCACTGGCGGCCACCAGGTAATCGCCGCTCCATACGACGCGCGGCGGATGGGCAAGCTGATCAAGCGCATGCGCAAGACGATGCGCGAAACGGCCTTCCTCGGCATGCCGATCATGGCCGGCGCCGACCTCTCGGCATTCATGACCCTCACCCGCTCGGCCAAATCCTTCCTGCACGTCACTCGCCGAGTGCTCAGCCACCTGCGCGACCTGGCCGTGCATGGCCGGGCCATGCACCTGGTCAATGGCGTGGCGCTGGCAGCGCGGCTGGCCAAGTCTGCGCAAGACCTAGGGGTGCTGTTGATCGAATCCGCCCCCGCACACGCGTTGCTGCAGGAAAACGGCCGGGTGACCGGCGCACAGGTGCACTCACCGCGCGGGCCGTTGCAGATCAACGCCCGCAAGGGCGTGGTGCTGGCCGCTGGCGGCTTCCCCCACGACATCGCCCGGCGCCAGGCGTTGTTCCCGCGCACACCCACAGGCCGCGAGCACCTGGCCCTGCCGCCGGCCCAGTGCAACGGCGACGGCATTCGCCTGGGTGAATCGGCGGGCGGCGTGCTCGCCACCGAGCTCGCCAGCCCGGCGGCCTGGGCGCCGGTCTCGCTCGTGCGGCATGGCAATGGCGAGATCGGGCATTTCCCGCACATCATCGACCGCGCCAAGCCCGGCGTGATCGGCGTGCTGGCGAACGGAGAGCGGTTCTGCAACGAAGCCGACGGCTATTACGACTACACCAGCGCAATGATCGCCGCCTGCGCAGAGGGCGAGGAAGTCGCCTCCTGGCTGATCTGCGACCACCGCTGCCAGCGCCGCTTCGGCCTGGGTTACGCACGGCCCTTTCCCGTGCCGCAGGGCCCGGTGCTGCGCAGCGGTTATCTCAAGCGTGGCGCGACCCTGGCCGAGCTTGCAGGCCATTGCGGCATCGACCCGCAAGGCTTGCAGCGCACCGTGGCTCAGTACAACACGCACGCCCGCCAGGCCGAAGACCCGGCTTTTGGGCGCGGTTCTACCGCCTATAACCGCAAGATGGGTGACCCCTCTGTTACCCACGGCAACCCCTGCGTGGCGCCCATCGAGGCTGGGCCGTTCTATGCGGTGAAGGTGCAACCGGGAAGCTTCGGCACCTTCGCGGGCCTGAAGACCAATGCCCAGGCGCAGGTGCTCGATGCGAGCGGCGCGCCGATTGCCGGGCTTTACGCGGTAGGCACCGACATGGCCAGCGTGATGGGCGGCTTCTATCCCTCAGGCGGCATCAACCTGGGGCCGGCACTGACGTTCGGCTACATCGCCGGGCGCCATGCCGCCGGCGTGCAGGGTTACGAGAGCGAAGCCTGAGGCCCCCAGGCTCAACGCACATCCTGCGCCAGGCGCTCGATGTGCTCTGGCCCGATACCGCAGCAACCGCCCAACAGGCTGGCCCCGCGCGTGCGCCAGTCTTGCGCCCAGCGCAAGTAACCTGGCGGGTCGAGGTCCTGGCGTAACTCATCCAGGCCATCGTTGGCCTTGGCATCCTTGGGCTGCGGCGGGAGGGCGTTGGCGTAGGCTCCGATAGCGATGCTCACACCCAGCGCTTCGAACTGTGACCGCGCCACATCGATGGCGGCGCCAATCACTTCCGGCTGGCTGCAATTGAACAGCAACGCCTGCACGCCCAAGGCAGCGACCGCCTGCGCCGCCTCAGCCACCGTCTCGCCCGAACGCGATCGAGGCACGTCTTGCTCACCTTCATCCTGCAAGGTGAAAGACACCCAGAACGGCTTGCCGCCCGCTGGCAGGTGCGCATGAATGGCCTGCACTTCAGCGATCAGGCTCTGGGTTTCGGCCAGCCATAGGTCCACGTGCGGGGCCAGGCCCTGCAACAACGGCTTGAGCACAGTGCCGGCCAAAGCAGGCTGGAACAGGTCCGGCCGATAGGAGCCGAACAAGGGCGGCAACGAGCCGGCTACTCGCACGGGCCCGGCGCTGGCATCGGCTGCTTGCCGCGCCAACTGCCCGGCAGTGTTCGCCAGCTGTTCGGCTTCGGCGTCGAAGCGCGCCTGGCCGATGTGAAACGGCACAACGGCGTAGCTGTTACTGGTGATGACCTGCGCACCTGCATCGATAAAGGCTGAGTGGGCTTGCACCACCGCTTGCGGTGCTTCGGTCAACGCGAGCGCTGACCACTCCGGCTGGCGAAATGGCGCACCGCGGCGCTGCAGTTCGCGGCCCATGCCACCGTCGAGAATAATCAGAGGCTGATCAGGCATATAAGATTTATTCCTATGGATATAACTAGAATTCACAAAGCGTTACATATCTATAACCATTAAATATCGATAAGCTGGCGTTTTACAACATTTTGTTAGAGAGCTCCCATGCGTCCATTCGCTGCCCTGGCTACGGGCTTGCTGGCCCTGACCGCCTTTTCCCATGCCATCGCTGGCACCACCCTTGACCGAGTCGAGTCGCATAAAGAGCTGGTCAACGTGCTGATGGAGAGCTACCCGCCGTTTTCATTTCTTAACGAGCAGAACCAGCTCGATGGCTTCGACGTCGATGTCGCCAAGGCCGTGGCCGAGAAACTGGGCGTCAAGCTGCGCCTGGAAACCCCTTCCTGGGACGTGATCGCAGCCGGCCACTGGAGCGGGCGCTACGACATCTGCATTTGCTCGATGACCCCCAGCCAGGCGCGCGCGCAGGTGTTCGATTTTCCGGTGACCTACTACGCGTCGCCCGCGGTGATCGTGGTGAACGCCAAGGACGACCGCATCCATGGAGCCAAGGACCTGAACGGGCTGAAGGTCGGCCTGACCAGCGCCTCCAGCTATGAGAGTTACCTGAACAAGAACCTGGTGATCGAAGGCGCTGAACAGCAGAAGATCGACTACCCCTTCGAGGCGGTGCAGGCCGTGCCTTACGACACCGACAACGTTGCGTTCCAGGACCTGGCGCTCGGCGCAGGCGTGCGCCTGGATGCGGTGCTGACCAACCTGGTCACCGCCCAGCCGCGCCTGAAGCAGGACACACGCTTCAAGCTGGCCGGCGCTGCGCTGTACGAAGAGCCCAACGCGGTGGCCATCGAAAAGGGCGACCCGCAATGGGACGCCAAGGTACGCGAGGTTTTTGCGCAGCTCAAAGCTGACGGCACCCTGGCCCGGCTCTCGCAAAAGTGGATCGGTGCCGACATCAGCAAATGAGTGCTCACGAACCTTTGCCCAGCGCCGCTGCCAGGCGCCTGGGCTGGCCGGGCTTTCGTACCCGGCTGTATTTGACCTGGCTGGTGATGCTGGCCATTTTCGTCGGCTTTTTCCTGAGTTTCGATCTCAAGTTCTCGATCATTCTGGAAAAACTCCCCAACCTCGCCGGCCTGCGCCTGAGCCCTCAGGGCTTCTTGCAGGGCGCTGCGCTGACGTTGTTCGTGTGCGCCTGCGCGATGCTGCTTTCGGTGGTATTAGGGTTCGCAGCGGCTTTGGCGCGGCTGTCGCCCAGTGCGGTGTTGCAAGGGGTGGCCAGTTTCTACACCTCGTTCTTTCGCGGCACGCCGCTGCTGATCCAGATCCTGCTCATCTATCTGGGCCTACCCCAGGTCGGGCTGGTGCCGGGTGCGATCAGCGCAGGCGTGGTGGCGCTGTCGCTGAACTACGGCGCTTACCTGTCGGAAATCTTCCGCGCCGGGATCATCGGCGTTGCGCATGGGCAACGGGAAGCCGCATTGGCCATGGGGCTGCGCCCACCGCAGGTATTCACCGCCATCGTCCTGCCGCAGGCGATGCGCGTGATCATCCCGCCCACCGCCAACCAGTTCATTTCCATGCTCAAGGACTCGTCGCTGATTTCGGTGATGGGGGTCTGGGAGGTGATGTTCCTGGCGCAGTCCTACGGCCGCTCCAGCTACCGCTATCTGGAAATGCTCACCACCGCAGCGGTGATCTACTGGCTGTTGTCGATGCTGCTGGAGTGGGTGCAAGCCAGGCTTGAACGGCGCTACGCGCGCGCTTACCGGCGCTGAGCGCTCAAGGCTCTGCCAGCAGTGCTGTGCAGCGCGCCTGCAGAAACTCCCGCAAGCGCACCACCAGCGGGGTGAGCCGGCTACGGTGCGCGCAGATGAGGTTCAACGGCGCCGGCTCGCAGTGCTCAGCCGGCAACAGCTCGACCAGCCGCCCGGCGCGCAGGTCATCGATCACATCCAGCCTGGACTTGTAGACCACCCCGAAGCCACTCACGCCCCAGCGGCGCACGGCGTCGGCATCGTCGCTCACCCGGTCGCCGGCCACGACAACCACACGCTCGCCCTCCGGCAAGGTGAAGCGCCAGCGCTCGTGCACCTGCTCGCCCCAGATGAAGCGCAGGCAGTTGTGCTGTTTCAGATCCTCGACCTGCGCCGGGCGGCCGTGCCGGGCCAGATACTCGGGCGACGCGCAGAGCACCCGGCGGTTGTGCTCGGCCAGCGGCAGCGCCACCAGCGAAGAGTCGCTCAATGCTCCGTAGCGCAGCGCCACATCCAGTGGCTGGCGCAGCAAGTCGGCGGCGCGGTCGCTCAAGCGCAATTGCAGCGACACACCAGGATGCTGTTGCTGGAAGTCGTCGAGCCAGGGCAGCACTACGTTGCGGCCCAGGTCCGACGGCGCCGACAGCCGCAGCGGGCCGCTGAGCGCGCTGTGCCCGCTGGCCAGGGCTTGCTGGCCGCCGCGCTGGGCTTCGAGCATGGCGCGGGCATGCGGCAGGTAACGCTCGCCCTCCTCCGACAGCTGCATGCTGCGGGTGGAACGGTCGAACAGCCGCGCGCCAAGCGCCGCTTCGAGCCGCATCACCGAGCTGCTGGCAAGGCCCGGGGCAATGTTCAGTTGCCGCGCAGCGTTGGAGAAGCTGCCTTGTTCGGCGGCGAGCACGAAGATCTGCACATCATCCAGGCGAAGCATTCGGTTCTCGGCACAGGCGCGGTGAGCGGGGCGGGTATTTTTTATGTTTCGAAGAAAATGCACAATGCACCACCCTCCCAGCGCAGCGGCCAGCGGGCCCGTTCAAGAAACCCCGCGCCACGCCGATTCAGGGTAAACACACCTACCCGTTCACTCGCCGCCGGAGGGCATCGATGAAGCACGTTGCCCTGCCGGCGATGGCGTCGCTGGCCCTGGCCATCGCCTGCGTTTCAAGCACTGCCAAAGTCGCCGTCACCCAGGCCCCGGAGCTGGCCTGGCTGGCCGATGCGCAGGCCTGCGCCGCCCTTACCTCGTTCAAGCTGGAACAAGGCCAGGTCACCGCCGCCGCGTTCGTCGCCTCGGCCAGCGCTGCGGATTTTCGTGCGGTGCCGGCCAACTTCAGCACGCCGTTCTGCCGTGTGCGCCTGACCACCACGCCTGCGTTGGGCGCGAGCATCAATCATGAAGTCTGGCTGCCGGTGGGCCACGCCTGGAACGGGCGCTTTCTCGGCACCGGCAATGGCGGTTTCGCCGGGCGCATCGTCTACAGCGCGCTGGCCAATGGACTGAGCCGCGGCTATGCGGTGGCCAACACCGACGTGGGCACCCACGCCGACACCGGGTTCATCCAGATGGCCGGCGACCCCCAGCGGGTCGAAAACTACCACCAGCGCGCCATCCACCAGATGACCGTGCTGGGCAAGGCGGTGACCGCCGAGTTCTACCAGCGGGCGCCTCGCTACGCGCTGTTCGCGGGCTGCTCCAGTGGCGGCTTCGAGGCGATGACCGAAGCCCTCAATTACCCCACCGACTACAACGGCATCGTCGCCGGCGCACCGGGTATCGACTTTGCTGGCGCCGGGCTGTTTCAAGGCTTCAGCTACGCGCAAACCCACGTTTCCGCCGCTGCGGCCATCGGTGCGAACAAGTTGCCGGCCATCGAAGCGGCGGTGCTGAAACAGTGCGATGCACGCGATGGCCTGGCCGATGGGCAGATCGACGACCCGGCTCGATGTTCGGTGAACCTTGAGCCATTGCTTTGCCAGGGCAGCGAAACCGACCAGTGCCTGACCCGCCCGCAGCTCGATGCACTGGCGGCATTGCGCAACGGCCCCGTGAACCCGCGCAGTGGCCAGCGTTACTACCCGGTGTTCCCTGCTGGCGCCGAGAACGCTGGCGGCGCGCGGGCACGCATTGCCCACCTGAGCACTGGCACCTCCATCGTCGACGCCAGCCCCGGCCCGCTCACGCTGGTGCTGGGGCCTGGCTGGCGTGCCGAGCGCTGGTCGAGCTTCAACTTCGACACTGACGCGCAGGCGGCGCTGGCCGCCTACGCCCCACTGGCGCCCAGCCGGCCCGACCTGGGGCCGTTCATGCGCGCGGGCGGCAAGCTGATCCTGTTTCACGGCCTGCGCGATGCCAATATCTTCGCCCAGAGTTCGGTGGACTATTACCGCAAGCTGCACACCACCATGGGCAGCGCCAATACCGAGGCGTTCAGCCGCCTGTACCTGGTGCCGGGCATGGACCACTGCGCCGGCGGCACCGGCCCTGACGAATTCGGCCAGGTCGACTGGAAAGCACCTGCCGAGGGCGCACCGGAGAGCGACGTGATCGGCTCGCTGGACAGCTGGGTCAGCGCCGGGCAGGCACCAGCCACGCTGGTGGCGGCGGCTTATGAAGGTGAACGGCTGACCCGCACACGGCCGCTGTGCCCGTGGCCGCAGGTGGCGAAGTACCAGGGTGGGGATATCGACCACGCGGATAGCTTCATTTGCCAGGCCGCGCCTTTGGAGGCAGCAGGGTTGTAAGTACGTCGCCCGTTGCACGTCGCCCGTTGCACGTCGCCCGGCGAGCCGGCCTCCTGACCCTGTGAACGGTATAGCTGCAGTGGAAGGGCGGCTTGCCGAATTCACTGGCGCTATACAGATCATCTGGTGGGAGGCCGGCTCGCCGGGCGACGTGCAACGGCGACGGGCAACGGCGACGGGCAGCTCGGCAGCCCCTGAAATGTTCAGCGCCTGCATCAATAGGCTCGCCACACCGAACTTGCCGAGCGATTGAGACTCTAGCTGATTGCGCCGCTGCGGTTGGAGTGCGCCGAAGCGCCCGATACCACCAGCCCAACCCCTCTGTGCCAAGCATTCCCAACGCTGGAGCCCGACCCGTGCCACGCCTGTGCCTGTTGTTACTGCTCACTTTACTGAGCCTGAACCTCAACGCCGCCACCCCTGCAGCCGCACCCGAAAAGCCACCCGAGCCTCTGGTGCAAGGCGGCCTGCTCGGCACCCTGGGCTCAAGCCTGGACAACCTGCAGGATTCACTGAACCTCAACGACAGCCTGGTCGACACCTGGCGCCTGCGCACCGACCGCGCGGCCGATGAGGCCGGCAAGTTGCTGGACCAGCACGACGCCAACGACGGCCTGTGGCTGACCCGCGACTTCCTCATCCTGAGTGCGTGCTGGATCGGCAGCTTCGCCGTGCTGCACCTGCTGGCGCGCACCTTGTGGGGCGGGCCGGGCGCTTACGGCTGTTCAGGCAGCGCCAGCGCCTGCACGACGTGTTCGGCTATCTGCTGCGCTTCACCGCCCCGGCCTTGCTGGCACTGCCGATCACCCTGAGCGTGGCCCACCACCTGGCCTTTTCACCCGCCAGGGCGCTGGCCCTGTCGCTGGCCTACGCCACCGGCAGCGGGATTTTCTCAACCTCGATGGTGATGTGCGTCATCACCCTGTTCGACGCCGGCCACAAGCGCGCTGCGGTGCGGGTGCTGCGCCAGCACGCACCGCGGCAGTTGTTCCTGATCGGCTTCTTCGCGGCCTTGGGCGACGCACTGACCAGCCCGCAGATCGCCCGCCAACTGGGCGGCAACCTCACCGACAGCCTGGCGGTGTTCTGCGGCCTGGCCGCCACCCTGCTGTTCGCGGCGCTGGTGCTGCGCATGCGCAGGCCAGTGGCGCACCTGATCCGCAACCGCAACTACCGCACGCGCCACCAGCACCGCGCCGTGCAGGAAACCCTGCGCATTTTCTCCGCGCTGTGGTATTTGCCGATCCTGCTGATGATCCTGGTGTCGATGGTGCACCTGATCGGCGCGGGCGAAGAGAGCCAGCAGGCCCTGCAACGCGCCTTGATGACCACCGTTCTGCTGGTGGGCGCGGTGTTCCTCAGCACCCTCGCCCATCACCTGCTGCGCCCGCACAGCGCCACCGACCTGGAGCACACGCGGCCGTACCTTGAACTGGTGCGCAGCCTGGCGCACGCCTTGGCCCGGGTCGCCATCGCGGTGGCCTTCATCGAGTTGTTGTCACGTATCTGGGGGTTCTCGGTACTCAAGTTCGCCGCCAGCAACTCGATCGGCCGCGCCATCAGCGATTCGCTCAGCGCCATCGGCCTGATCCTGCTGGTCACCTGGCTGCTGTGGGTGGTGATCGACACGGCTATTCAGGAAGCCCTCAAGCCCGCCGTCGGCAAGCGTGCCAGCCGCCAGCCCAGCACCCGGGTCAAGACCATCCTGCCGATGCTGCGCAATGCCGCCAAGATCGTGCTGGTGGTGATCTGCGTGATCACCACCATGGCCAACCTTGGCATCAACGTCGCGCCGTTGCTGGCCGGTGCCGGTGTGGTCGGCCTGGCCATCGGTTTCGGCTCGCAGCAACTGGTGCAGGACGTGATCACCGGCCTGTTCATCCTGATCGAAGACACCATCGCCATCGGCGACTGGGTGGTGCTGGACTCCGGCCATGCCGGCACCGTCGAGAGCCTGACCATCCGCACCCTGCGCCTGCGCGACGGCAAGGGCTTCGTGCATTCGGTGCCGTTCGGGCAGATCAAGGCGGTCACCAACCAGTCACGGCAGTTCGCCTATGCGTTCTTCTCGGTGCAGGTAACCTACGACAGCGACATCGACACCGCCCTGCGGCTGATTCGCGAAACCGCCGACGACATCGAAAAGGACATTCTGCTGAGCAGCAGCCTGCAGGGGCCGTTCCAGGTGTTCGGCGTCGACAAGATGGACCTCAACGGCATCACCCTCACCGCGCAGTTCCGCACGACCTCCGGCGGCCAGTACGGCGTAGGCCGGGCATTCAACGAGCGGCTGAAGAAGAAGGTCGATGAAGTGGACAACGTCAGTTTCGCCCAGTACCTGATGGCGCCGCGCCCGCAATGATGCGGTGCGATCAGCGCACACCCCGCCCCGCTGCGCAGTTTCGCGCGGGATTGGGCTGGGGTATGCTGCCGGGCACTTTATTCCCTGAGCCTGACCGATGCCGAACCGCCGCGCTGTGCACTTGCTGCTGATTGCCGTGGCCGCCTGCGCCGCCGACATGCTCCTGGCCCGCGCGCTGCAAGCGAGCGTAACGTTCTGCATGGGCGAAGCGCCGCCGTGCGGGGTGCTCGCCTGGCAACAAGGCGCGCTCGAGCTGCTGCAACTGCCCGGTTCGCACATTTCCAGCTGGTTTCATCACGGCGCCCTCGCCCGCCTCGGCGCCACCGCCTGGTGGTGGCTCGATGGCCTGGCCTGGGGCCTGCTGGCGGCGCTGGTTGCCGCCGCCTTCTATCGCCGCACTCCACCTTCTGCCTGAATTCCAAGGACAAAAAAGCCCATGGCTAAACGCCTGCTCGTTTTGAACGGCCCCAACCTGAACATGCTCGGCCTGCGTGAGCCTGCTACCTACGGCAGCGAAACCCTGGCCGATGTCGAAGCCATGTGCGTGGCCGCCGCCAAGGCACATGGCCTGGAGGCCGAGTGCCGGCAGACCAACCATGAAGGCCAGATGATCGACTGGATTCACGCCGCGCGTGGCACGGTAGACGGCATCGTCATCAACCCCGGCGCCTGGACTCACACGTCCGTTGCCATTCATGATGCTTTTGCTGCAGCTGAAGTGCCGGTGCTGGAAGTGCACATCTCCAACGTGCACAAGCGCGAGAGCTTTCGCCACCACTCCTACGTGTCGCTGATTGCGGTAGGTGTGATTGCGGGGTTCGGCACGCACGGCTACACGCTTGCGATCGACCATTTCGCCAAGTTGCTCAAGTGAACCGAACGCCCAAAAAAGAAGGCGGCGGCCCCTGACGAGGCCGCCGCCTTTTTCATGCCTGCGCCTTGAGCGGTGCAGGCACGGCAGCGTTGCTCAGACCAGCGCGCTGCGGCGCTTGAGCTCAGTGTTGAGAATGAAGTCATTCTCCGAGTAATCCACCGGGCAGTCGATCACGTGCACACCTGGGGTTTTCAGGCAGTCCTGCAGCAGCGGCAGGAAGCCTTCGGCGCTCTCGACACGGTGGCCATGGGCACCGTAGCTCTGGGCGTACATCACGAAGTCCGGGTTGCCGTAGTCCAGGCCGAAGTCGGTGAAGCCCATGTTCGACTGCTTCCAGCGGATCATGCCGTAGCCGTCGTCACGCAGGATCACCACCACCAGGTTCATCTTCAGGCGAACGGCGGTTTCCAGCTCCTGGCTGTTCATCATGAAGCCACCGTCGCCGCACACGGCGATCACCGGGCGGTCCGGGTACACCAGGTGCGAGGCCATGGCCGATGGCAGGCCTGCGCCCATGGTCGCCAGCGCGTTGTCGAGCAGCACGGTGTTGGGCTTGTGCGCCTTGTAGTTGCGGGCGAACCAGATCTTGTAGATGCCGTTGTCCAGCGCCACGATGCCTTCGGACGGCAGCGCGCGGCGGATGTCGGCAACCATGCGCTGCGGGTAGATCGGGAAACGGTCGTCGTCGGCGCCTTCGATGATCTGCGCTTCGTTGGCTTCACGCACCTGCAGCAGGCGGCTGAAGTCCCAATGGGCGGTGTCGCCCAAAGCTTCGCTGATCTGCCAGACGGAGTTGGCGATGTCGCCGATCACTTCGATCTGCGGGAAGTACACCGCGTCCACTTCGGCCGAGCGGAAGCTTACGTGGATGACTTCGGTGCCGCCGCGGACCATGAAGAACGGCGGCTTCTCGATCACGTCGTGGCCGATGTTGATGATCAGGTCGGCCGCTTCCACTGCGCGGTGCACGAAGTCACCGGCCGACAGCGCGGCGTTGCCGAGGAAGCGCTCGTGGCGCTCGTCGACCACGCCTTTACCCATCTGCGTGGTCACGAACGGGATGCCGGTCTTGTCGATCAGTTGCTTGAGAACCTTGGCGGTCATCTTGCGGTTGGCGCCGGCGCCGATCACCAGGATCGGGCTGCGGGCCTTTTTCAGCTTTTCGACGGTCGCTTCGATGGCGCGGTGCTCGGCCAGCGGGCGGCGGTGCAGGCTGCGCGGGATCGGCATCGCGTCGGTCTGGTCGGCGGCGATGTCTTCAGGCAGCTCCAGGTGCACGGCACCGGGCTTTTCTTCTTCGGCCAGGCGGAAGGCTTCACGCATGCGCGCCGGGATGTTGTCGGCCGAGGCGAGCTGGTGGGTGTACTTGGTGATGGGGTCCATCATTCCGCACACGTCGATGATCTGGAAGCGGCCCTGCTTGGACTTCTTGATCGGCTTCTGGCCGGTGATCATCATCATCGGCATGCCGCCCAGATACGCATAGGCGCCAGCGGTGACCAGGTTGGTGGCGCCAGGCCCCAGGGTCGACAGGCTCACGCCGGTCTTGCCGGTCAGGCGGCCATAGGTCGCGGCCATGAAGCCCGCGGATTGCTCGTGACGGGTCAGGACCAGCTTGATCTGCGACTTGCGCAGCGATTCCAGCAGATCGAGGTTCTCCTCGCCCGGGATGCCGAACACGTACTCGACGCCTTCGTTTTCCAGACACTGCACCACTACATCGGCGGCCTTGGCCATCTTCCTCGTTACCTCGAAGTTCACTGAGGGTTCACCGCCCTCCCGTGAGAGCGGTGTGGGCCGCCTCGCGCAGGCGAAACGGCCACGAACGGCAGCGGCGTGCAGCGCCCGTGCTACAGGCTCTTGGCGATGCCTGTAGCGCAGGCGTTGGCCGGCTACAGAATTCTCGACGCCAGCGGCCTGGAGAAAGTCACGGCCGTGCCACAAACACTTACTGCCCATCGAGCAGAAAGTTCCCCACCCGGGGTTCGCCTTCGAGGGTCGGCACCTGGGCTTCGTCCTTGAGGTTCACCCCGCTCAGCTGGCGCTGCCAGGCCTGGCGCATCAGGTACAGCAAGGTGTGGCTGGCCATGGCGTAGCTCATGCCCTCCAGGCGCACATTGGAAATGCAGTTGCGCGCAGCGTCGGTCAGGCCCACGCGCGGCGCGTAGGTGAAGTACAGGCCCAGGCTGTCCGGCGAACTCAGGCCGGGGCGTTCGCCGATCAGCACCACCACCATGCGTGCCTTGAGCCGCTGGCCGACGTCATCGCCCAACGCCACTCGGCTCTGCCGCACCAGGCTGACCGGCGCCAGGCGCCAGCCTTCGGCACGGGCCAATTCGCTGATGCGTTCCACCATCACCTGCCCGTGGCGCTCGATGGCAAGCGACGACAGCCCATCGGCCACCACCAGGGCGAGATCGTAGCCCTCCGGGTGTTCGGCCGCCCACTCGTCTAGCCGTGCGGCGCTGGCGTCATCCAGCCGGCGGCCCAGGTCCGGGCGTTGCAGGTAGGTGTGCCGGTCGGCGGCGGCGCTGTGCAGTGGCAACACCTCGAAGCCCTTGGCCTCAAGCGCTTTGCCCACGGCATCGGCGTCGAGCGGCACGTGCACGGCGTCGCGCGCCTGGGCGTGGGCGTACTGAAAATCCAGCTGCGCGGCGGTCGGCAGGCTGGTGCCGGCGCGGCCCAGCGCGATGCGCGCGGGCGTGAGCCGGCGCAGGGCCTGCCAGGGGTCGGGCCGCGCAGGGGTGTCATGGTCGTCGTCGTGCATAGGCAGTGCTCATCCCAAATGGGCAAGGGCCGGGCGAAACGCCGGCGGTACATCACGGCCCAGCTGCAGGCGGCCGCCGTCCTGGCGCAGGATCCCGGTATGGGCCAGCCAGGCTTCGAATTCAGGTGCGGGTTTCAGGCCCAGCGCCTGGCGCGCATACAGCGCATCGTGGAACGAGGTGGTCTGGTAGTTGAGCATCACATCGTCCGAGCCCGGGATGCCCATGATGAAATTGATGCCGGCCACGCCCAGCAGCGTCAGGAGCATGTCCATGTCGTCCTGGTCGGCTTCGGCGTGGTTGGTGTAGCAGATGTCGCAGCCCATCGGCACGCCGAGCAGCTTGCCGCAGAAGTGGTCCTCAAGGCCGGCGCGGATGATCTGCTTGCCGTTGTAGAGGTACTCCGGGCCGATGAAGCCGACCACGGTGTTGACCAGGAACGGGTTGAAGTGCCGCGCCACAGCGTAGGCGCGGGCCTCGCAGGTTTGCTGGTCGACGCCATGGTGGGCGTTGGCCGACAGCGCACTGCCCTGCCCGGTCTCGAAATACATCAGGTTCTGCCCCACGGTGCCGCGCTTGAGGCTCAGGCCTGCCTCGTAGCCCTCCTGCAGCACGCTCAGGCTGATACCGAAGCTTTCGTTGGCCGCCTGGGTGCCGGCGATAGACTGGAACACCAGGTCCAGCGGCAGGCCGCGTTCGATGGCAGCAATCGACGAGGTGACGTGAGTGAGCACGCAGGATTGGGTGGGAATGCCGTAACGCTGGATCACCCCGTCGAGCATCTTCAGCAGCTCGCCGATGGCGCCCAGGCTGTCGGTGGCCGGGTTGATGCCGATCATGGCATCGCCGTTGCCGTACAGCAGGCCGTCGAGCACGCTGGCGGCGATGCCGGCGGCGGCGTCGGTCGGATGGTTGGGCTGCAACCGGGTGCTCATGCGCCCGCGCAGGCCCACGGTGTTGCGAAACGCGGTGACCACGCGGATCTTCTGCGCCACCAGCACCAGGTCCTGCACCCGCATGATCTTCGACACCGCTGCCGCCATCTCCGGAGTCAGGCCCGGCGCAAGCGCGCGCAGGCTCTGCTCGGTAGCCTGCTCGCCCAGCAGCCAATCGCGAAAGCTGCCCACGGTCAGGTGGCTGACCGGGGCAAACGCGGCGCGGTCATGGCTGTCGATGATCAGCCGGGTCACCTCATCCGCTTCGTAGGGGACCAGCGCCTCTTCAAGGAAGCGCTTGAGCGGCACGTCGGCCAGTGCCATCTGCGCGGCGGCGCGCTCGGCATCGGACTGCGCCGCGATACCGGCCAGGCAGTCGCCCGACCGGGCCGGGCTGGCCTTGGCCATCAGCTCACGCAAATCCTCGAAGCGCCAGTGGTGCCCACCTGCTACCTGGGTGAAGCCGGCCATCGGTCATACCTCCGTTGCCAGTCGTTCGCTTGGGTTGGTGCGGCTGCGCACCAGTTTCGAGAACACCGCGCCCACGGCCATCAGCGCGGCGAAAATCACGGTGATGGTGGGGTTGAACCAGACCATCGCGATCAGGCACACCACCGCCAGTGCCAGGGCGATGCCCGGCACGATCGGGTAACCCGGGGCGCGGAAGCTGCGCTCAAGGTTCGGCTCGCTGCGGCGCAGCTTGAACAGGCTGAGCATGCTCATGATGTACATCACGATAGCCCCGAACACCGACATGGTGATCATTGCGGCGGTCAGCGTCATGCCTTGCAGGTTTACCGCACCATCGCTGAGCACGGCCGCGATGCCCACCACGCCGCCGGCCAGGATGGCGCGGTGCGGGGTCTGGAAGCGTGAAAGCTTGGCCAGCGCTGGTGGCAAAAAGCCCGCCCGGGCCAGCGCGAAGAACTGCCGCGAATAGCCCAGGATGATGCCGTGAAAGCTCGCCACCAGGCCGAACAGACCGATCCACACCAGCATGTGCATCCACGCCGAGTTGTTGCCCACCACGGTTTTCATCGCCTGTGGCAGCGGGTCGTTGATGTTCGAAAGCGCCCGCCAGTCGCCGACGCCGCCGGCGAAGATCATCACCCCCAGGGCAAGGGTCACCAAGGTCAGGATGCCGGCGATGTAGGCACGCGGAATGGTGCGCTTGGGATCGCGCGCTTCTTCGGCGGCCATGGCCGCCCCCTCGATGGCCAGGAAGAACCAGATGGCGAAGGGAATGGCGGCGAAAATGCCGGAGATGGCCTCAGGGCCGAATGTGTCACTGCCCGACCAGCCGCCGAGCACGAAGTTGCTGAAGCTGAAGCCCGGCGCTACCACGCCCATGAACACCAGCAGCTCGATCACCGCCAGCACCGTCACCACCAGCTCGAAGGTGGCGGCGATGTTCACGCCGACGATGTTGAGCGTCATGAAGATCAGGTACGCCCCCACCGCCGCCATGCTGGGGCTGAGGTCGGGGAACTGCACGTTGAGGTAGGCGCCGATGGCCATGGCGATGGCCGGGGGCGCGAACACGAACTCGATCAAGGTCGCCAGGCCCGCGACCGTGGCACCGCCCGGGCCGAAGGCGCGCAGGCTGTAGGCGAAGGGGCCACCGGCATGGGGGATGGCGGTGGTGAGCTCGGTATAGCTGAAGATGAAGCAGGTGTACATCACCGCCACCAGCAGGGTCGAAACCAGAAAGCCCAGGGTGCCTGCGGCGCCCCAGCCATAGCTCCAGCCGAAATACTCACCGGAAATCACCAGGCCCACGGCCAGCCCCCACAGATGCAGGGTGCCCAAGGTCGGTTTGAGTGTTGTCGCGGTCATCTGACACCTCGTCATCAGGTAGCCCCGGTCCGGGGGTATGGCGGCAGGATAACCACGAAAAAACCCGCAAGACTTGACCGCCGAATACGCAACCAGGCCGCTGCGGTCAAGTTTGAAAGCCCGGTGCCAGCATGGGGCACGCCGTAGGGCGTTGCACCATTTCGGCCCTGCCTGCGAGTAGATTCCACCTGTCGATGAGTACATCGGTAACGCCGCTGAGCGAGCCGCCCGTGCGCTTCGCGCCTCTGGCGCTGGCTCTGCATGAAAAAGGTACGGTGTTTGCTTGAAACAATTTCATACACTAGCACTCGGCGAACACCACGATGCTGCAAAACCTGGCCCACCCCGGATCTTCACTCAGCGCCGCTGGCACCAATCAGGGCGTGCTGGCGGCTGCTGCCAGTGGCCTGGAGGGGTTCATCACCCAGCACGGTGGCGACCTGGACAGGGTGTTCGGCCATGCCGGCATCGACCCTGAACAGCTGCGCAGCCCCACGCTGTCGCTGAACCTGGCCAATTACTGCCAGGTGATGGAAGAAGCAGCCCGGCAGACCGGCTGCGACAACTTCGGCCTGCACTACGGCCAGCAATTCAAGCCCCAGGCACTGGGCCTGCTCGGTTATGTGGGGCTGTGTTCGGGCACGCTCGAAGAAGCCCTGGTGAATTTCGCCGAGGCCTTTCCGCTGCATCAGCACCACACGCTGATCGAGCTGGTAGACCAGGGCGAGAGCTACCGCTTCGACTATCAGGTGCGCCAGCCCGGCATCGACGCCCGCCGCCAGGACGCCGAGCTGACCTTGGGCATGGCTGCCAACCTGATGCGCCACGTGCTGGGCCAGGGTTGGGCGCCCCGCGAGGTGCACTTCGAGCACCGCCGACCGGCCGACTGGCAGGCGCACCGCGAGCTGTTCGATGCGCCCGTTCACTTCGGCCAGGCCTGCAACAGCCTGATGATCGCCAAGCAGGACCTGGCCGGGCGGATGATGCCCGGCCGTGACCCGGTTTTGCTGATGCTGGTAAAGGACAGCCTGCGCCAGCTCAGTGGCCTGGCCGGCGGCCCGGACCTGCTGGCCCAGGCCAGCGATGCGCTGCGCCATGCGCTGCACCTGGGCGAGCCCAGCCTGGAACGCGTGGCCTGCCAATTGAGGCTGGGTGAGGCCACGCTGCAGCGCCGCCTGCGTGAGCACGGGCTGTGCTTCAGCCAACTGGTGGAACAGGTACGGCGCGACCTGGCACTGCGGCATCTGCGCGAACAGAGCCTGAGCATCAGCGAACTGGCCCCGCTGCTGGGCTACTCGGAAACCAGCGCATTCTCCCGAGCCTTCCGTCGTTGGTTCGGTGTCAGCCCCCGGCAGTGGCGCAGCGTTCAGGGTTGAGGCCGCCGAGCGTCGCGCGGCAAGCCGCCCTCCCACCTCAAGATCAGTGGCATCTGCCCAGTGGGTGGAGCCTGCCAAGTGGATTGAATCTGACAAGTGGGAGGCCGTGTAACGGGCGACGTGCAACGGGCGACGAGCTGCCCAGGCTCAGCCTTTATGGCGAAACAACAGCTGCTGAGCGGTAAACGCCAACAGCCCCTCCTGGCCGAACTCCACCCCATAGCCCGACATCTTGCAGCCACCGAACGGGGTGTCAGGGCGGATCTGCGCATGGCAGTTGACCCATGCCACACCACTTTCAAGCCGTGCCGCCAGCGCAGCCGCTGCTTCGCCATCAGGCCCCCAGACCGAACCGCCGAGGGCGAACTGACTGGCATTGGCGCGTTGCAGCACCTCTTCCACATCGTCGTAGGCCACGATCGGCAACACCGGGCCGAACTGCTCCTCGTCCACCAGGCGGCTGCCATCGCTGATATCGGCCACCAGGGTCGGTGGGTAGAAAAACCCTTCCCCTGCCAGCCGCTCGCCACCACATAGCACCGTCGCCCCCTGAGCGCGCGCATCGGCCACCAACGCTTCAACCAATGCGAGCTGGTCGGGATTCTGCACCGGGCCGAAAGTCACGCCCTCCTCCAACCCGTTTCCGATCACCGCTTGCTGTGCCAGGCCCACCAGCGCCTGGCACAGCGGCTGGTAGATCGACCGATGCACATACAGGCGTTTGAGCGCCGCGCAGGTTTGCCCCATGTTCAGAAACGCTGCCTGGAAGATCGGCCCTGCAATCTGCTGCACGTCGCTGCCCGGCAGCACGATGGCCGCGTCGTTGCCGCCCAGCTCCAGGGTCAGGCGCTTGAGGTTGACCGCGCCGTCGCGCATCACTCGCTGGCCGGTCTGGGTGGAACCGGTGAACACGATCTTGTCGATGCCCGGGTGGGCGGCCATCGCACCACCCAGGCCGCCCACCCCGGTGAGCACGCTCATCACCCCGGCCGGCACATGCCGGGCGATGATTTCACCCAGCTTCAGGGTGCTCAACGGGGTGAGGCTCGACGGTTTGCTGATCACGCAGTTGCCAGCCCGCAGTGCCGGCATGATGTGCCACACCGCGATCATGAACGGCCAGTTCCACGGCGTGATGGACGCCACCACGCCCAGCGGCCGGCGGTGCAGCTCGATGCGGTTCTGCCCGCTGTCTTCGATCACCTCTACCGGCAGCTGCTGGGCCGCGCGATAACGCGCCCACGCCACACCTCCCATCACCTCGTTCATGGCCAGCGCCAGGGGCTTGCCCTGCTCGCGAACGATCAAACGAGCGATAGCCTCGGCGTCGGCCTCGATATCAGCTGCGATATTCGACAGCGCCGCGCCGCGCTGCTCGTGGCTGCTGCAGCGCCAGCCGGCGAAGGCCTGGCGGGCCAGCGCAACGGCTTCGTCCAGTTGCTCCCGGCCGGCGGCCGCACAACGCGCAAAGGGCTTGCCGGTGGCAGGCTCGATGACCTCGAAGCTGCCTTCACTGCCGCTGCGGGCCTGGCCGCCAACGATGTAGGGGTACTCGTGCATGACGTGGGTCTCTTCTTGTTGAGTCTGGGCACCGGGCATCTTAGGCAGGCCCCCGGCCTCACGAAATCCCGTTTTGGTCAGGTTCGACGCCTGGGAACGATCTCTTGGAAAGGGATTCGCGGGCGCAGGCCGATCGGTTACGCTACGCCCCCTCGGCCATGGGCTGGCGCAAGGCGCGCCATGGCGGTAACAGAACACGAGGTTTCGCCTGACCATGAGTAGTTTGAGCAAGATGCTCAGCGTGCTGGACCTTTTCGGCCCGCACTCCCTGCGGCTCGATGCCGACACCATCGCCGCACGCATGGGCCTGTCCCGGGCGACGGTGTACCGCTATGTCAAAGACCTGTGCGAAGCCGGGCTGATCACCCGCCTGCCCGGCAGCCTGTACGGGCTGGGCCCGCGCATCGTCGAGCTCGACTGGATGATGCGCCAGTACGACCCACTGCTGATCGCCGGCCGTGAGCTGATGCACGCGCTATCGGATGAAACGGGCCTGGCGATCTTCACCAGCGTTTATTACGACGGCCACATCATCAACACCTACATCGCAGAGCCGAAGGGGCGCTTCGACTTCGCCTTCGGCCGCGGCCACCCGTTGCCGCTGTTTCGCGGCGCGCAGTCCAAGGTACTGGTGGCGCACCAGAACGGGCGTAGGCTCAAGCGGCTCTACGACGAACAGATCCAGCCCCATGAAGGCGCCACGCTTGATTGGGCGACGTTCAACCGTGAGTGCCGGCGCATTCGCAAGGATGGCCATTGCACCACCCACGACGAGCTCAACGCCGGCCTGACCGGCATCGCCGCGCCGATCTTCCAGCAAGGCGCACAAGAGATCCTCGGCGCGCTGGCGGCGGTGGGCACTAGCGCCAACTTCAAGCTGCTGCGCCAGGAAACAGTCCTGGAAATGCTGATGGACACCGCGCAGCGCATCGCTCACAACCTCGAACCCTTGGCGCCTCGCTCCGCCGTGCCGGCGCCAGCAGCCTCGGAACTGGCCCAGCGATAGCTGGCCAGGCAACCGAGCCCCGCCACGCCGATGAGTACACACATCGGCAGCTCCGTGCCATCGTTCAAATAGCCCACCCAGGCGCTGAACAGCGAACCGCAGGCGAACTGCAGCGCCACCGCCAGCCCGACCGCAGCGCCCGCCTGGCGAGGGAACAGCGCCATCAGGCTGGCGGTGCAGTTGGCACCGATCACCCCGGTCATGCCGATGTAGACAACCACACACGGCACGATGGCGCCCGGCACCGCCCACCCCGCCAGGCTGGTGGCTGCCAGCGCCACACCGGCAGCCGCTGCCACGGCGGTAGTCGCCCGCAGCACCCGCGGCGGGCCGAGCCGGGTGACCCAGCGCGCATTGCACCAGGTGGCCACGATCACCCCGGCGATGTTGAGAGCGAACAGCACCGTGTAGGTTTGCGGCGCGAGCTGGAAGTGTTCGATGAACACGAACGGTGAGGCGGTGATGAACACGAACAACCCGCCAAAGGTGCAGCCCATGCAGGCGATGAAACCCAGCGCGCGCGGCTCGCGCAGCACCGAAGCGTAGGCCCGATAGGCGTGCCAGAGCGACGGGCTGCGCAGGGCTTGCGGGTGCGTTTCTTCCAGCCGCCAGAGGCTGAGCAACAGGCAACCGGCGCCCATCAGTGCCAGCACCGCGAACACGCTGCGCCACCCCAGCCACTGCGCCAGCCAGTTACCGGTCATCGGCGCAACCAGCGTGGCGACCATCGAGATCACGTGCATCAGCGACAGTACCTGCGCCGCCCGGCCCAGGTCGAACACGTCGCGGGCAATGGTGCGGGCCAGCACCAAGGCTGCGGCGCCGCCCACTGCCTGCAAAAAACGCCAGCCCATCAGCGCCGTTACGCTGGGGGCGAGCATGCAACCCAGCGACGCGATGATGTACAGCACCAGCCCCGCCAGCAGCGGCCGCCGCCGGCCGACCCGGTCGGACAACGGCCCGTAGATCAGCATGCCGGTGCACAACCCGGCCAGGAACAAGCCGATGGTGAGCTGCACCTGGGCAGCGTCGCTGTTCAGCTGCTGGGCGATGACCGGCAAGCTGGGCAGGTAGGTATCGATCGACAACGGCGTGAACGAGGCCAGCGCAGCGAGAAGGCCGATAACACCGCGGCTGGATAGGCGTAAGGGCATGGAAGCTCCAGAAGGTCGCCGGCGCTACCGGCGAGGGGTTTGCGAGGGGGCTTCGGCGAACAGCGCGCGGTAGTTGCCGGCGAAGTGGCTGAGGTGGCCGAAGCCCAGGTCGGTGGCGATCTGCGCCACGCTGTACTCCTGCGCACAGGTCAGCCGCAGGCGCCGGCGCGCCTCGTTCAAGCGCACTGCGCGCAGGTACTCGACCGGGCGCATGCCGGTAACCTCCTGGAAGCTCACCTGCAAGGTGCGGCGGCTGACGTTCAAGGCGCGGCAAATCTCCAGAATGCTCGGCGGCGCATCGAGCGCGTCGAGCACGCACTCCTGGCTTTTGCGCACCAGATAGGCGTAAACCCCGTAGCTGCTGCGGCGCAGGGTGTTTTCACTGGCGTGTTCGAGCAGGTCGAGAAACACCTCGGTCGCCACCTGTTCGGCCTGCTGTTCGTCCGGGGCTTCGTTGAGCAGGCGGTAAAGGCGTGAGCTTGCGCAGCGCAGTTGCGGCTCGGGCACCTGCAACGTCCAGCTGCGGGCCAGGTGCTGCCATTGGCTGTCGGTGAGCGCGTGGCCGGCCGCCTGGGCGAAGTGCTCAGCGTCCAGGGTCAGCGCCAGCAGTGCCAGGCCGCCGTCGCTTTGCACGAAGAACTCTTCATCGGCGCGCAGCAACGTGACCCGCCCTGCCCCCACCGGCTGGCCCTGGAACAGCGGCATGGCGCTGCGCGATGTCGACATCGCGACGCACAGCCTGCCGTGAGGCGAACGCCCTCGCTGGGCCACGCACTTGTCGATCGCCTCATGGAACACCTGCACCCGCGCACCGCTGAGTTGCCGCAGCACCGTGTGAGCCGCGCCACTTTCGAGCTGGTCGTAGGCCTGGCGCCAGCCGGGGATGGCGCAGGCATGGAGCTGTACATCGTTGAAAACGTCGGTTTGCGCAAGCATGGCGAACGCCTCTGGAGGCTGTGTAGCTCAGGGCTGGCGGGCCCTGGGAGAGCGCGGCGCAGCCGAAGCGATCATCTGCCTCGACGCCGGGGCCCGTCTATCCCGAAGTAGTCACCCCTGCCGCTGCGGAGTGGCCACGGCAGGATGAAAGATTTATGTCATCTAAAGTCACCAAAGACAAGCGCTTAAATTATGTATTTATCATTATGTGAGAATTAACAAATTTTATAGGCTATCAATAGGCATAAAAAAACCCGGCATCACCTTTCTGTGAGACCGGGCTCGGTTTTAGCTATCGGAGCCAGGGCGGCTCAGGCGCTGGAGTTGCTCAGCCCGCGCACCGTACGCCGGGGCCGGCTCCGTTGTTTCTGCCGGCTCGCCAGGAGCATGCCGACCATCAGCGCTACCGGAATCGCCGCGCACAGCCCATAGGAGATCTGCGAGCTGGCGCCGGTGAGCACGTCGAAGTGAAGCAGCGCCAGCCCCCACACCCCGAACAGTGCCGCGCCGGAGACCAGCGGCAGGTACAGGCGGCTCAGCCGGCTGGCCTCGAGCTCCGGGTGCTTGCGGAAAAAGCCCACCACTGCCAGTGAGGTCATGGCCATCAGCAGAATCAGGCACAGCGTCGCCAGGTTGGAGAACCAGGAGAACAACTGCAGCACCGGGTCGGCATCGAGCAGCGCAGCGGCCACCAGAATCACCGCAGCGATCACCGTCTGCAGCACCGAGCCCATGTGCGGGCTCTGGTGCCGCCGGTGGGTGGCGCCGAGCATTTTCGGCAGCAGCCCGTCACGGCCGACGGCGAAGAAGTAGCGCGCCGCAGCGTTGTGGAAGGCCAGCAGGCCGGCGAACAGGCTGAACATGAACAGCAAGCGGATGGCGGTGGTCAGCCAACTGCCCACGTAGTGGTCGGACAGGCTGTAGACGAAGGTGGTCGGGTCTTGCATGGCTTGCAGCAGCGCGACGATCTTGTCGCTGCCGGCGCCCACCACCATGGCCCACACCGACAGCGTGTAGAAGCCGCCGATCAGCAGCACCGACACATAGGTGGCCAGCGGAATGGTGCGCTTGGGGTTCTTGGCCTCTTCGCCATACAGCGTGGTGGCCTCGAAGCCGATGAAGGCTGCAAAGCAGAACAGCAGGCCGATCGACGGTGTGCCGCTTTGCACGTTCACCGGCTGGAAGGCCGAGAAGTCCACACCCTGCGCCCCGCCCTTGGCCAGGATCGCGACATCCAGCAGCAACATGGCCAGGTACTCGGCGATCACTACCACCGCCAGCAAACGCGCGGAGAGGTCGACGTTGCGGTAGCCGAACCAGGCAATCAGCGCCAGCGCTGCGAGGGAGCAGGCCCACCACGGCACGTCGATGCCGAAGGCCACCGAGATATTGCCCGCCACCACCGTGCCGAACAGCCCATAGATGCCCGCCTGCAGCACGTTGTAGGCCAGCATCGCAAGGATGCCCGAAGCACCGCCTGCCACACTGCCCAGGCCGTGGGAAATGATCGCGTAAAAGCCCCCGGCGTGGGTCACGTGGCGGGCCATGGCGGTGTAGCCGGCGGCGAACAGCAACAGCACCGCCAGCGTCACGACCAGCAAGGCCGGCGTGCCGGGGCCATTGCCGAGCATGATGCCGATGGGGAAGCCCCCGGCGATCACACTCAGCGGGCTGGCGGCGGAGACGACGAAAAAGACGATCAATGCGGCACCCAGGGTGCCGCGACGCAGTTCCGTGGAGGAACCGCCACACGCAGGTACGCTCATTTTTTTTACCTTGTTCTATGAGGCAGTCGCGACGTGGAACCGGCTGTAGGCTAAGGCTGCCCAGCACGGCATGTTCTTGTTGTCACCGATTAGGCCCGGCGCTGAATTGATGCTATGCCGGGTGGATCAGGGGCGGGTATCCCAAATTGGCGGGAAAATGCCGAACGGCGTGCAGGCGGTCGCGGGGCTCGGTGGCCGAGCCCCGCGCGAAGGGTAGGCTCAGAGTTTATGCAGGAAGTTGATGACGAACTTGTTGCCCTCGGTGCGATTTTCAGCGCCTTGCTCGAAGTAACTGTTCACCGTCAGCACGTTCTCCCGGTCGAAGGCGTAGGCGAACCCCGGCCCGATGGCCCAGACCTTCTCGCGCCGGCCGCTGGCCTGATGCCCATCGATGCGGGTGTCGGTGATCTGCTTGAGCACATAGCCGTTGATGCCCACGCTCAGTTTGTCGGTGAGTGCGTACTGGGTGGTGAGGTTGGCGTGCAGCGCCTGGCCGGCCTGAGTGTCGGAAACATCGCCGAAGGAGCGCTGCGGGTCATGGTTCTCGGCATTCCACAGGTACATGAAGCGCCCGCTCACCGACCACTTGGGGGTGAACCAGTAGGTGGCAGCGTAGTACGGGTTGAAGGAGAAGAAGTTGCTGCCGGGGTTGATCGACTTGTCGCGGTCATAGGCCCCGGTGGGCAACACGAAATCGGCTTCGATGCGCTGGGTGAGCAACGGTGAGCCGTCGGCGCGGGTCAGGGTGGGCAGTTGCAGGAACGGGCCGATGGTCAGGTCGCCGATGCCTTCGCGTGAACTCAGCACAGCGTTGTCCAGCCCGTCGTGTACGCTGACGTGAGCCAGTGAGGTGACCAGCGCCGTGACCCCAAGGGTTGCGCCGTTGCTCATGGGCTCGGGCACCCAGATCAGTTGGGTGGTGGGGGCGAACACCGTCACGTCCTGGCGCGGCAGGCCCAGCTTGTGGCCGTCCGCGTCGTTGAAGCGGCTGGCCTTCGAATAGGTGAAGTACTGCTCCAGGTACAGGCCGGGGCCGCCGGGCACCGGTGAGCCGTCGTAAAAGCTGGTGCTGCCGAGGTTGAGCCCGGGCAGGTCATAGGCGTGGGCTGCCAACGACTGGCAGGCAAGAACAGCGGCCGCGATCAACCGCAAGCGTGGCTTGAGCATGGTGTGCATCCTGATTGTTATTGTTGGGTTGCATAGCCCGGCCGTTGCGGCCGGGCGCCGCTGCCTTTACAGGTACGTGGCCGCCAGCCCGCCATCGACGGGCAGGTTGACGCCGTTGACCCAGCGCGAGGCGTCGCTGCACAGAAAGGCGATCACCGCCGCCACTTCATCGGCCAGCGCCGGGCGCACCATGCGCGAGGCATCGCGGGCCACCCGCTCTTCCCCAGCATGCTGACGAAGTCACCCAGGATCGGCGTGAATACCGGCCCTGGCGCCACGCAGTTCAGGCGCACACCGTGGTCGCGGAACCAGCGCTGCGATTGCTGGAAGGTCCAGACGATCAGCGCCTCCTTGAAGTACTGGTAGCAGGTCCTGGGGTCTACAGCGTTGGCCTCGAGCCACTGCTGGCCGGCGGCGAAATCCTCGGTGGCGGCCAACGCCTTGTGCTGTTCCAGGCGCAGCGGCCATTCGGCGCCCAGCACCGAGGCGACGTTGACAATGCTGCTGCCGGCCGGCATCCGCCCCAGCAAGCCCTGGCTGAGGTGGCGCAGGCCCAGATAGTTCACCCGCCCCACCAGCTCCGCCGGCGCCGTGCCCGGCACCCCGGCCACGTTGCACAGGCCATGCACCGCGCTCGGCAGTTGCCCCAGCAGCGCGTCGATCGATGCGGGGTCGCCGAGGTCGGCCTTGAAGAAGCCATCCAGGGTCAGTTGCGGCTCGTTGCGGTCCACACCGATGACGGTGGCGCCGGCAAAGCGCGCCAGCCGCGCCAGCTCTGCGCCGATGCCCGACGAGACGCCGGTGATGACTAGTGTTTTGTTGTTCAGATTCATGACGGCGACCTTTTATTGTTGTTGTCGGATGCGTTGGGTTCGAAACCTAGAAGGGGTAGGCCGGCGGTGTGTCCTTGACCGTCACCCACTGCCACTGGGTGTACTCGTCCCAGTCCGCCGGGCCGCCCACGCTGCCGCCGTTGCCGGAGTGGCCGCGGCCGCCGAAGGGGTTCACGCACTCATCGGCCACGGTCTGGTCGTTGATGTGCAGCAGGCCGCAGTGCAGTTGTTCGCCGATGGCCATGGCGCGGCCAATGGAGGGAGTGATGACCGCAGCGCTCAGCCCGTATTCGGTCTGGTTGGCCAGCTCGATGGCCTGCGCATCGCTGGAGAAGGTCACGACCGTGGCCACCGGCCCGAAGATTTCCTCGTCGAAGGCGCGCATGCCGGGTTGCACGGCGCTGAGCACGGTGGGCTGGTAGCACAAGCCGTGGTACTCGCCGCCCGCCTCCAGCCGCGCCCCAGCCTGGAGGCTTGCCTGGACGATGCTGTCCACCCGCTGCAACTGACGGGCGTTGATCAACGGGCCCAATGCCGCTTCACCGCGCGCGGCGTTGCCCACGCTGAGCGACCGGGCCTTGGCCACCAGCCGCTGCACCAGCGCATCGGCAATGGCCTCGTGAACCAGAATGCGCCCGCTGGCCATGCAGATCTGCCCCTGATGCAGCCAGGCGCCCCAGGCAGCGTTGCTGGCAGCCAAGTCCAGGTCGGCGTCTTCGAGAATGATCAGCGAGTTCTTGCCGCCCAGCTCCAGCGCCACCTTCTTGAGGTTGCGCCCGGCGACTTCCGCCACCTTGCGCCCCGCACCCGTGGAGCCGGTGAAGGCGATCATGCCCACGCGCGGGTCGCTGCACAGCGCCTCACCAGCGTCAGCGCCACCGGGCAGCACCTGCAAAAGCCCCTTGGGCAGCCCGGCGGCCTCGAACAACCGGGCGATAAGGAAGCCACCGCTGACCGGCGTCTGTGGGTCGGGCTTGAGCACCACGGCATTGCCTGCGGCCAGCGCCGGCGCCACCGAGCGCAGCGAGAGGATCAGCGGGAAGTTGAACGGCGAAATCACCCCGACCACGCCATGGGGCAAGCGCCGCGCGTAGGACAGGCGCCCGCCTTCGCTGGGCAGCACCACACCATGGGGCTGGGCCAGCAGGCCGGCGGCCTGGTGCAGCAGCACGATGGCTTCGCGCACTTCGTGCTCGCCCTTGAACAGCGCCGCGCCGGTCTCGCGGGCGACGTACAGCGCCAGCTCGTCGAAATGCGCCTCGGCGTGGCCGGCAGCGGCGCGAAAGATCGCCGCGCGCTGGCGAGGGCCGACCTTGGCCCATTCGCGCTGGGCGCTGGCGGCCTTGGCACAGGCCTGGGCGATGTCTTGCGGGTTGGCGATGCCGGGCTGGCTGAGCAACAGGCCGGTGGCAGGCTCCACCACGGCCTGCTGGCCACCCTGGGCGGCGACCCATTGGCCATCGAACACACGGCCGGCCCACAGGGCATCGTCGAGCAAAGCATTTTCATGGGTGACTGACATCTGCAACTCCCGCTCTTATGGTTGTATTCGCGGCGGCGCCGCGTGCACAAGCACCAGAGCAAGGCCTGTGCCGCTACGCTTGCAGCCTTGCAGATTTGTGGGCGATGGCTCTGGCCTGCAGCTTCCCGGTTGTGCCCGGAACCTGCGTGGTTTGCCCCGCGAAGGCGGCCATTGCTCAAATGATAAAGTTATGTTTAATAACTATATCGCCTTGTGATGATTTGAGCAGGGCCACCCAGAGGCCAGACAACAATGAAAAACAGCCACTGCCCGATCCCTGACCATCAGGTCCCTACCGTGCATTTCGCCCCGCGCGGCGACAGCCGGGAGCTCGCTGACAGCGGCTCGCCGAGCCTTGAAGACCTGCGCGAGTGCCTGCTGTTTTCCCCGACGACGGCCGCATCTGGCTCAACGACCAGCGCATGCTGCTGTTGCACACCTCCTCGTTCGGCGCGCTGCGCCAGGAGATCATCGAGCGCCTGGGCACGCCCCAGGCGCGCGCCCTCTTCACCCGCACCGGCTACCTCTCCGGCGCCCGCGATGCGCGGCTGATCCGCGAACGCTGGCCGCAGGCCTCGGCCGCGTCGATCTTCGCGGCCGGCACGCACCTGCACACGCTCGAAGGCATGACCCGCGTCGAGCCGCTGTACTTCAAGTTCGACGCCGATTGCGGCTTTTACGAAGGCGAGTTCCTCTGGCACCACTCTTGCGAGGCCGATGAACACCTGGCCGCCTATGGCGTGGGCCAGGACCCGGTGTGCTGGACCGAGCTGGGCTATGCCATGGGCTTTGTCAGCGGCCTGTTCGGGCGCATGGTGGTGTTTCGCGAAATCGAATGCCGCGGCATGGGCCATGCCCACTGCCGGGTGGTGGGCAAAACCGCCGAACAATGGGGCGATGCCGAGGCCGACCTTGCCTATCTCAACGCCGCAGGCAGCCAGGTGGCCAGCGCCCCGCCCGCCGCCGCCACATTCGAGCCAGCGCCCGCACAGGGTCTGGAGCCAATCGGTGCCAGCGCGGCCTTCAACGCGGCCAGCCTCGCCTTGCAGCGCGTCGCGCCCACGCCAGCCACCGTGTTGATCAGCGGTGAGTCGGGCGTCGGCAAAGAACTGTTCGCCCGCCAGGTGCACCGGCTGAGCCCGCGCCGCGACGCGCCCTTCATTGCGCTGAATTGCGCAGCCATCCCCGACAACCTGATCGAGGCCGAGCTGTTCGGGGTGGAGCGCGGCGCCTTCACCGGCGCCAGCCATTCGCGCCCCGGCCGTTTCGAACGGGCCCAGGGCGGCACGCTGTTTCTCGATGAAATCACCTGCCTGAGCCTGGAAGGCCAAAGCAAGCTGCTGCGCGCCCTGCAGGAGCGTGAGATCGAGCGGGTGGGCGGCACCCAGGCGATCAGGGTCGATGTGCGGCTGGTGGCAGCATGTAACGTCAATTTGCAGAAAGCGGTAGCCGGCGGGGCCTTTCGCGAGGACCTGTTCTACCGCCTGAACGTCTACCCCATCGCGCTGCCACCCCTGCGCGAGCGGCGTGACGACATCCCGCTGCTGATCAACGCCTTTTTGCAGCGGCTGTGCCGTGACTACGGCCGCACGCCCTCGGGGTTGACGCTGCGGGCCTTGAAGACACTGCTGCGCTACGGCTTCCCCGGCAACATCCGCGAGCTGCAAAACCTGATCGAGCGCGGGCTGATCGCCACCGAAGACGGCCAACCCATCGACCTGGTGCACCTGTTTCGCAACGAGCGGCTGCCCGAGCAAGGCTATGGCGTGGACCGCTATGGCAGCCTGGAAAGCGCGGCGCCCGCCCCGGAAGCCAGCGAGCCGCTGCTCGACACCCTGGCCCAGCGCGACCCCGGTTTCAGCATCGAGGGCCTGGAGGCGCGGCTGATTCAGGAGGCGCTGGTGCAATGCGCCGGCAACCTGTCCGCCGCGTCACGGGCAGTGGGCCTGAGCCGTGCGCAATTCGCCTACCGCCTGAAGAAGCACAGCGCTAAAGATCCAGCACCAGCAGCGGGCTGCGAGCCCTCGAGCAACAAGGGGTGAACTGATCGTTGCGGGCCTGTTCTTCCTCGCTCAGGTACAGGTCGCGGTGCTCCGGCGTGCCTTCCAGCACACCGGTCAGGCAGGTCCCGCAGATGCCCTGCTCACAGGAGACCGGCACCTCGATGCCGTGGCGCTGCAAAGCCTGCACCACGCTTTCATCCGCCCCCACTTCCAGCACCTGGCCGGTGCTGGCGACCTTGATCGCAAAGCTCGCCTCGGCGCCGGCAGGCGACGGCGCAGCGCTGAAGTATTCGCGGTGCAGGCAGGCGTCTTTCCAGCCGTGGTCGTGGGCGGTGCCCAGCACATGCTCCATGAAGCCGCCGGGACCGCACACGTACAAGTGGGTGGCCGGATGCGGATGGGCCAGCAGCGCGGCGGTGTCCATCCGGGTGTCGGGCTCGTCGTCGCAATGCAGCCACACCCGGCCGGCCAGCGGGCCAGCCTGCAAGCGAGCCTTGAACGCGGCCAGCTCACGGCTGCGCACGCAGTAGTGCACGGCGAAGTTGGCACCCTGCGCCAGCAGCGCTTCGGCCATGCACAGGATCGGCGTGATGCCGATGCCACCGGCGAACAGCAGGCTGCGGTTGGCCTGCGGCGCCAGGGCGAACAGGTTGCGCGGTTCGCTGATCAGCAGCCGTGAACCTGTCTGGAGTTGTTCGTGCACGGCGCGTGAGCCGCCCCGTGAGGCCGGGTCGTTGAGCACGCCGATCAGGTAGCGGTGGCGCTCGCTGGGGGCGTTGCACAGCGAATACTGGCGCACCCACCCGCCGGGCAGGTGCAGGTCGATGTGCGCACCTGCCGTGAATGCCGGCAATGGCGCGCCGCTGGGGCTAGCCAGTTCGAAACTGCAGATGCCCGGCGCTTCGAGCACGCGGGCGGTCACCTGAACCTCGATCATGCGCAGTACTCCTCTTACGCCTGGCGGGCGATCAGGTCGGGTTGGGCCGCACGCTCGGCGGCGACGATGCGCTCCAGGATCTTGCGCGACTGCACGCCACCGGCGTCGATGTTGAGCTTGAGCAGGTTGCGCTCGGGGTAACGCAGCAGGTTCTGCTGTTGCTGTTCGAGCATTTCTAGGTCTTCGCTGAAAATCTGGCCCTGGCCTTCGCGGATGCTGGCGGTGAGCGCTTTATCGCCTGGGTTGAAGTTGCGCGCCATGCCCCAGAAGTACCAGATGCTGGTCTCGGTCTGCGGGGTGATGAAGTCGACCACGATGCTCGACGCCTTGTGCTGCGGCTCGGCGTCGTAGCCGCCCTTGCCGGCGTGGGCCACGCCGACTTCGATCAGCACGTGGCTGGGCGGCGTGAAGCGGCAGATCTGCCAGCGGTCCACCGGCACGTCGTCGGCCAGCCCGTTGCCGCGCAGGGCCATGCGCCAGAAAGGCGGGGCCATGATGTTGTCCATGTAGCGCGCGGTGACCACTTCATCACCGTTGACGGTGGTCACCGGCGGCGCTTCGTCGATTTCCTTCTGGCCGATGCTGGAGGCGTGCACGTAGGTTTCGTGGGTCAGGTCCATGAGGTTGTCGATCATCAGGCGGTAGTCGCATTTGATGTCGAACAATCCGCCGCCGTAGGCCCACTGCTCGCTCTCGGCCCATTCCAGATGGGGGATCAGTGCCGGGTCGGCCAGGGCCGGGTCGCCCGGCCAGACCCAGATGAACCCATGGCGCTCCACCGCCTGGTAGCGCTTGTTGGCGGGGAAGCCGCGCACGCGCTGGCCGGGCATGTGCTGGGTCTTGCCGTCGCCGCCCATCACCAGGCCGTGATAGCCGCACACCAGCTGGCCGTCGACCACCTTGCCCAGCGACAGCGGCGCGCCACGGTGCGGGCAAAAGTCTTCCACCGCCAGCACCTGCCCCTCGGGGCCACGAAAGAACACCATAGGCTCGGCGCAGATCTGCCGGCCCAGGGGTTGCTGTTCAAGTTCATCGGGGGTGCAGGCAACGTACCAGGTGTTCTTGGGAAACATCGGAAGCTCCTTCGGCCCTACAGCGGGGCCCATGAAATCGGTGGCCGTGGCAACCGATTCGATGCAGAATTAGTTAATTTTGTTAATTGATCAGGTACTTCTCACGCATGTCGGCACACAGCTTCCTCGATTCTCTGGTGGGCTACGCCCTGCGCCGGGCCCAACTGAAGGTGTTCCAGCATCTGGTGGGCAGCCTCGCCGAACACGACCTGCGCCCCGCCGAGCTCACCGCCCTTGCGATCATTCAGGACGAACCCGGCCTGATGCAGGCAGAGCTCGCCCGCCAACTGGCCATCGACCCGCCGCAACTGGTGCCGCTGCTCAACAAGCTGGAGAAGCGCGGCCTGGCCGAACGGGTGCGCGCCCAGCAGGACAAACGCGCCTACGGCGTATTCCTTACCGCTGAAGGCCAGGCCCTGCTCGAACCGCTCAAGGCCCTGGCCGCGCAAAGCGACCTGGCCGCTACGGCGCCGCTGACCGACAGCGAGCGTGAGCAGTTGCTGGCGCTGCTGCACAAGATCGACACCGCGCCGCTTTAACGGCCGGCCCGCAGCAAACGCGGGTCGCTGCCGCTGTACAGCGCATCGACCAGCTCGGCACGCCAGCGCAATACGGCGCGCTGGTTGATCGAGCCTTTGTCGGTGATTTCACCGCGATCGATCGACGGCGCCTCATCGAGCAAGGCGATCCATTCCAGCCGCGAGGCGTTGCCACTGCCGTGCTGGTTGAGGCCTGCCAGCCAGTCGCTGAACCACTGGCGCACCGGCTCGCTCATCAACACCTGCGCGTCACTGGCCTCGGCTGGCAGGCCTGCCAGCGCCCGGCACGGCCCCAGCCGCGGGAACACCAGGGCGCCCAGGCAAGGCCGGTCGGGTGCGGTAATCACCAGGTCGCTCAGGTGCGAAGCCCCGGCCAGCACCGCGCGGTTGCGCAGCGGCCCGACGCTGACGAAAACGCCGAAGAGAGCTTGAAGTCCTCGGCGATGCGGCCGTCGAACATCAGGCCCAACGCCGGCTCGGCCGGGTCAGCCAGGCGCACGGCATCGCCGGTGCAGTAAAAGCCTTGTTCGTCGAAGGCTGCGCGGTTCTGCTCATCGCTGGCTCGCCAGTAGCCAGGCATCACGTGCGGCCCGCGAAAGCGCGCTTCGAGTTTGTCGCCCACCGGCACCAGGCGTACTTCGCAGCCAGGCGCCGGCAGGCCGATGTAGCCGGCCATCGACAGCGGCCCGGTGGTGAAGGTGCACGAGGGTGCGGTTTCGGTCATGCCCAGCCCGGCCATCATGCGGATGCGCTGGCCGCAGTGCTGCTCGGCGACGCGGTCCAGGCGGTCCCAGATCGATTGTGAGAGCCCGGCAGCGGCGAAGAAGAACAAGGTGATGCGCGCAAAGAAGCGCTCGCGCAGGCTCGCGTCACGCTCCAGCGCACCGACCAGCTCTTCCCAGCCCTTGGGCACCGTAAGGTAGGCCGTGGGCGAGATGTCCTGCAGGTTCTGCAGCGTTTGTGCAAAGCCCTGTGGCGTGGGCTTGCCGTCGTCGAGGTAGAAGGTGCCGCCGTTGTACAGCACGATGCCGACGTTGTGGCTGCCGCCGAAGGTGTGGTTCCAGGGCAACCAGTCGACCAGCACCGGCGGCACCCGGCCGAACTCGGGGAAGGTCTGCAGCAGCATCTGCTGATTGGCGCAGAGCATGCGCTGGGTGGTCATCACCGCTTTGGGCAGCTGGGTGGAGCCGGAGGTGAACAGCAGCTTGGCCAGGGTATCGGGCCCGGTGCGGGCAAAGGCGGCTTCTGCCCTGGCGCCACCGCGTTGCGACAACAACGCGGCAAAGGGTATGCAGGGCCGCCCTGATGCCAGCTCACCCCGCACACTGACCACCGGCGTTGCGGCCGGGATCACCGTCTCGATGGCGCGTTCGAAGGCCGGGGCGTCGTTGACGAACACCAGCCCCGGGGTCAGCAGGCTGCACACGTGGCGCAGCTTCTCCAGGTCCTGGGACAGCAGCGAATAGGCCGGCGACACCGGGCAATAGGGGATGCCGACGTACATGGCCGCCAGCGCGATCTGCAGGTGCGGGATATCGTTGCCCGACAGGATCACCAGCGGCCGCTCGGCGCTCAAGCCATAGCTGAGCAGCGCCTGGCCGATGGCGCGCACATCGCTGAGCATCTGCTCGTAGCTGACCTCGCGCCAGCCGCCGCCGGGGTGGCGCGCGGCGATGAAGGTCTGCTGCGGGCGCACTGCTGCCCAGTGCACCAGGCGGTCCAGCAGCCTCGCCGGCATCGCTTGCAGGGGCTCGGCGGAGCGCATGTGCAGCACGCCGCCTTGCTCGGTGACTTCGACGCCGGGCTGGCCGAGGGCAACCGGGCGGTATTGCGCCGTGTTCTCGAAACTCATCTCACACTCTCCCGCTGATTGTTGTTGTCGGTGGTGAGGCAGGGAGCGGTCAGCGTTTGTAGGTTTGCAGGCCCGGCTTGATGGATTTGTCGTCGAGGAACTGCTTCATGCCCTGGGCGCGGCCGCCTTCGGGGTCGAGCAGGCGCGACTGGTCGAGCTTGGCGTAAAGGTAGTCCTCGTTCTGCTCCCAGGTAAGCTCGCGGGAACGTTTGAAGCCGATCTTGGCCGCACGCAGCACCACCGGGTTCTTCTCCAGCAGGTTGCGCGCCAGGTTTGCGGTGACTTCCTTGAGTTGCGCCAGCGGCACGCTCTGGTTCACCAGGCCCATCTCGGCGGCGCGGCGGCCGTCGAAGGTCTGCCCGGTCATGATGTAGTACAGCGCTGCGCGGTGGCCAACGGTGTCGGCCATGGCCTTGCTCACCAGGTTGCCCGGCGGGATGCCCCAGTTGATTTCCGAGAGGCCGAAGGTTGCCTCATCGGCTGCAATGGCCAGGTCGCAGGCCACCAGCGGGCTGAAGCCACCGCCGAAGCACCAGCCGTTGACCATGGCGATGGTGGGCTTGGTGTACATGCGCAGCAGGCGCCACTGCCATTGCGAGGCTTCACGGCGGATCTTCTCCTGAAGGATCTCGGGGCCGGCGTCGGTTTCGCGGAAATACTCTTTGAGGTCCATCCCCGCTGTCCAGGATTCACCAGCCCCGGTGAGCACCAGCACGCCGGCGTCCGGGTCCTGCTCCAGCACCTCCAGCACCTCGACCATCTCGCGGTTGAGGGTGGGGCTCATGGCGTTGCGTTTTTCCGGGCGATTGAGGATGACCCAGGCGATGCCCTGATCGATCTCTACCTTCACGGTCTGCCAGCGGTCTTGGTACGTGCTCATCGCGAGTGCTCTTGTTGTGGGGGCGATGAGGCGAAATTAGCCCGGCCATTTAGTTATGTCAATTAATCATTTATGAATTTAACCAATGCTCCGATGTGTCCTTTCAGCCTGCGAAGGAGCATCCACTTATAAGATTTATGCCTATATAAATTCTTATTTAGCTGTTTTGGAGCTATAGCCGATCGCTATACCCTCTCCCCACACCTTTGCACCGCACCACTCCACACAGGACCGCCTGGCATGAGCCCATCTCTGAACCTGGTCGCCGAGCGCACCGCCCAACCGCTTAGGACAAGGACGCGACCATGACCGCCCACCTCCACCGCGCCACCCTGGCGCCCCTGCAAACCGCCGAGCAACTGGCCCGGCGTTTCGCCGAAACCGCCGTGGAACGTGACGCCCGTGGCGGCACGCCCAAGGCCGAGCGCGATGCGCTGCGCGACAGCGGCCTGCTGGCCCTGGCAATCCCCCGTCAGTTCGGCGGCCTGGGCGCCAGCTGGGCCGAAACACTGGCGGTGACGCGGGTGTTCGCCCGGGTCGACAGCTCCGTCGCCCATGTCTTCGGCTTTCACCATTTGATGCTGGCCACCGTGCGGCTGTTCTCGCGGCCCGAGCAGTGGCAGCCCTGGTTCGAGCAGACCGCGCGCAAGCATTGGTTCTGGGGCAACGCACTCAACCCGCTGGACAAGCGCACGGTGGTCAAGCGTGTGGAGGGCTGGTACGAATTCTCTGGGCGCAAGAGCTTCTGCTCCGGCGCCAGCGATTCCCAGATGCTGATCGCCTCGGCGGTGGATGAACAGGCCGGCGGCAAGCTGCTGATCGCCGCCATTCCCAGCGGCCGCTCCGGCATCACCCTGCACGATGACTGGAACAACATCGGCCAGCGCCAGACCGACAGCGGCAGCGCCACCTTCGAGCGGGTGCGGGTGGAGCAGGATGAATCACTGCTCGACCCTGGCCCGCTGAGCACGCCGTTTGCCAGCCTGCGCCCGCTGATTGCGCAATTGCATTTCGCCAACCTGTTCCTGGGCATCGCCGAGGGCGCCTTCGATGAGGCGCGCCTATACACGCTCAAGGAAAGCCGGCCGTGGTTTCGCGCAGGCGTAGACAGCAGCGAACAGGACCCCTACGTGCTGCACCATTACGGCGAGTTCTGGGTGGGCCTGGAAGGCGCGCGCCTGCTGGTGGAGCGCGCCGCAACGCTGCTGGACGAGGCCTGGGCCAGAGGGCCTGACCTGGATGCCGAAACCCGGGCGCAACTGGCAGTAGCCGTAGGCACGGCGAAGGTGGCCACCACCCGCAATGGCCTGGACATCTGCAACCGCATGTTCGAGGTCAGCGGCGCCCGGGCCACCCACGCGTCGCTGCGCTTCGACCGCCACTGGCGCAACCTCAGAACCCAGACCCTGCACGACCCGGTGGATTACCGCCTGCGCGAGCTGGGCGAATGGGCACTGAGCGAGCAGCGCCCTACTCCTTCCTTCTACTCATAAGGCGCGCTTTATGAACCTGCTGACCCTCCCCCTTCACCGGCCCTGGCCACCTCGATCCGAGCCACGGCACAAGTGTTCGAAGACCCGACATCGCAAGCGCTGCTGGCGCACTTGAGGCAGGTGGCCCCTAGCGAAGCCAGCGTGCTGATCATCGGCGCCACCGGGACGGGCAAGGAGCTGGTCGCGCGTTACGTGCACAACCTGAGCGGGCGCAAGGCCGGCCCGTTCGTTGCGGTGAACTGCGGCGCCTTTTCCGAAACGCTGGTGGAGGCAGAGTTGTTCGGCCATGAGAAAGGCGCCTTCACCGGGCACCGGCGGCCAAGGCCGGCTGGTTCGAGGAAGCCAACGGCGGCACGCTGTTCCTCGATGAAATCGGCGACCTGCCGCTGCCGATCCAGGTCAAGCTGCTGCGCGTGCTGCAGGAACGCGAAGTGGTGCGGCTGGGCTCGCGCAAGAGCATCCCGATCAATGTGCGGGTGCTGGCCGCCACCAACGTCAACCTGGAAAAAGCCATCAACGCTGGGCACTTTCGCGAAGACCTCTACTACCGCCTGAACGTGGTGAGCCTGCACCTGCACCCGTTGCGCGAGCGCCCCGGCGACATCCTGCCCCTGGCACGGCACTTCATCGCCGAATACAGCCGGCGCCTGGGCTACCCGCGCATCGAGCTGAGCGACCAGGCTGCCGAGCGGCTGGTGAGCTACGACTGGCCGGGCAACATCCGCGAGCTCGAAAACGTGATTCACCACACCCTGTTGCTGTGCCGCGACACGGTTATCCGCGCCGAGAACCTGCACCTGACTCACCTGCGCATCACCCGCGACAGCGAAGCGCCGCCCGCGGATGAAAACGCCAGCGAACTGCTGCAGCGGGCATTCGGCAAACTTTTCGAGGAACACAGCGGCGCGCTGCATGAGCAGGTCGAAGACGCGCTCCTGCGTGCCGCGTACCGTTTCTGCCATTACAACCAGGTGCACACCGCCAACCTGCTGGGGTTGTCGCGCAACATCACCCGTGCGCACTTGATCCGGATCGGCGAGCTGGTGGTCAACCGCCGCCGGCCCGGCGAAGCCCCGGCAGGCGGCCGGGTGCTCCACCTTTCGGTATGAGGCTCAAGCCACCGCAGGCTCGGTGGCGGCAGCGGCCTCCAGCTCGCGCACCAGCGGCAGCACGCGCGCGCCGAAGTATTCCACCTCTTCCTGAAAATGCAGGAAGCCCGCAAGGATCAGGTCCACGCCCACCGCCTTGAGCGCCACGATGCGTTCGGCGATCTGCCGGGGGTGCCGATCAGGTTGGTCTTGAAACCGTCGTCTGTATTGCACCAGGTCCTCGAAGGTCGATTTCGCCCAGTTGCCCTCGCCTTCCGGGCTGGCGGCGCCGGCGTTCTTCGCTTCGCTGGCGAAACCGTTCACCGCATCGGGGTCGGCCTTGTCGATGATTTCCTGCAACACCGCGCGCGCCTGGGCTTCGGTCTCACGGGCGATGACGAAAGCGTTCACGCCGATCTTGACGCTGTGGCCGTTGGCGGCGGCCTTGGCGCGAATGTCATCGACCTGCGCCTTGATGCCTTCGACGCTGTTGCCGTTGGTGAAATACCAGTCCGACACCCGCGCCGCCATGTCCCTGGCCGCCCGCGAGCTGCCGCCCTGGAAGATTTCCGGGTGCGGCCGCTGCAGCGGTTTCGGCCTGAGCGTGTAGCCGTTGAAGCGGTAGAAGTCGCCGTGGAAGCTGAAGTTGTCCTGGGTCCAGATGCCCTTGAGGGCGTGGATGAATTCTTCCGAACGGCGATAGCGTTCGTCGTGCTCCAGCCAAGGCTCGCCGATGGCGCGGAACTCGCCCTTGAACCAGCCCGAAACGATGTTGACCGCGATGCGGCCGTGGGTGAACTGGTCGATGGTCGCCAGTTGCTTGGCCGCCAGTGCCGGGTTCCACGGCCCAGGCAGAATGGCGGCGATCACCTTGAGCTTTTCAGTGGCCGCCAGCAGTGCGTGGCTGATCGCCACCGACTCGTGCTGGTTGTCGGCGCCGTAACCGGCGGTGAAGCGGATCTGCGACAGCGCGTAATCGAAACCTGCGCGCTCGGCGATTTGCGCCAGCGTGCGGTTGTAGTCGATGTCCCAGCTGGTGCGCTGCTCGATCTTGCTGACGACCAGCCCACCGCTGACGTTGGGTACCCAGTAGGCGAACTTGATGGCTGCGTGGCTCATTGGAGCGTCTCCTTCGATCAATTCAGGCGAGGCAAGGCGTTTTGCAGCAACCATGCCAGTGCCCGGAGCCTCCAGAACCGTGGGTTTCAGGCGGTGGGCCGCGTTTGGCTGCCCGCAGGCAGGCAGCCTGTGCAAACGCTGTTGCCCTGCCGACAGCAATGCCGGTTCCGGTTCCGGTCCCGGTTCCGGTCGCTGTTGCCCAGCCAACAGGCCTTGCGCAACCCGCCCCGCAGCGGGCGAACCACGGGCGTTGCCGGCGCCTGCCAGCCTTGCGAACGCGGGCGCCGAGCCAGCGGCACAGTCTGTGCAATCACCCCAGCCATGCGCAGGGCCGCGGCCTTGCATCCTCGTTGCCTGAAAACAGGAGTTGCCATGACCATCCCAGCACACCCCTTGCCGGCCTTTTCCAACGGCACCGACTACGCCGCGCTGGCCGCGCGCTTTCGGCCGATCTTCGCCAGGATCGCCGAGGGCAGCGTCGCCCGCGAACGGGCCCGCAGCCTGCCGCACGAGCCGATCCAATGGCTCAAGGCCGCAGGCTTTGGCGCGGTGCGCGTGCCCGTGGAGCACGGCGGCGCGGGCGCTTCGCTGCCGCAATTGTTCGAGCTGCTGATCGAGCTGGCCGAGGCCGATTCCAACGTCACCCAGGCACTGCGGGCGCACTTCGCCTTCGTCGAAGATCGCCTCAATGCCCACGCCAGCGCCCCGCAAACCGTGTGGTTCGAACGCTTCGCGGCTGGCGAACTGGTGGGCTGCGCCTGGACCGAAGTGGGTGCGGTCAAGATCGGCGACGTCATCACCCAGGTCACGCGCCAGGGAGAGCAATGGGTGCTCAACGGCACCAAGTACTACAGCACCGGCAGCCTGTTCGCCGACTGGATCGACGTGTTCTCGCGCCGCCAGGACACGGGCGCGGACGTGATCTCCGTGGTGCGAGTGCAGCAGCCCGGCGTGCGCCAGCAGGACGACTGGGACGGCTTCGGCCAGCGCACCACTGGCAGCGGCACCTCGGTGTTCGAGAACGCCGTGGTGGAAGAAGGCAACGTGATCGACTTCACCGAACGCTTCAAATACCAGACCGCCTTCTACCAACTGGTGCTGCTGGCCGCCATCGCCGGCACCGGGCGTGCAGCGGTGCGCGACTTTGCCGCCGAAGTGCAGGCGCGCAAACGGGTCTTCAGCCACGGGGTGGGCGGCGCGGTGAGCCAGGACCCGCAAGTGCAACAGGTGATCGGCAAAGCGTCCGGGCTTGTCTATGCCGCGCAGGCCGCGACGCTGAGCGCAGCCGAGGCCTTGCAGCAAGCCTACCTCGCACGCTTCGGCGCCGACCCACAGGCCGAGCGCAGCGCCAACGTGGCCGCTGAGCTGGAGTCGGCGCAGGCGCAGGTCGCGGTGGTCGACCTGGTGCTGCGCGCCACCAGCGACCTGTTCAACGGGCTGAGCGCCTCGGCCACCAGCGTGAGCAAACAGCTCGACCGCCACTGGCGCAACGCCCGCACCGCAGCCAACCACAACCCGGTGATCTACAAGGAGCGCATCATCGGCGATTGGCATGTGAACGGCAGCGAGCCGCCGTATGTGTGGCAGATCGGCGGTGGGGTGAAACAGGCCGGCTGAGCACGGCCGGCCTGGGCAGTTCAGCCTTGCTGCCTGCCCAGGTAGAAATGCCGCAGGTCTTCGCGGGCGGCCAATTGCGCCGCCTCGCCCTCGCCCGCCACGCGGCCGTTTTCCATGATGTAGCCGTAGCTGGCATGGCGCAGCGCAACGTTGATGTTCTGCTCGGCGATCAGAAAGCTCACCGCTTCACGGGCATTGAGCTGGGCGACGATCTCGAAAATCTCCTCGACGATGATCGGCGCCAGGCCCATCGAGGGCTCATCCAGCAGCACCAGGCGCGGGTCGGTCATCAATGCCCGGCCGATGGCGAGCATTTGCTGCTCACCGCCTGAGGTCAGCCCGGCCTGGGTCTTGCGCTTGGCCAGCAGCCGCGGGAACCAGGCGTAGATGCGCTCCAACCCCTGCTGCAGCGCCGCCCGCGACGGCTTGCGCAGGAAGCCGCCGGTGCGCAGGTTCTCTTCCACCGTGAGGTGGGCGAACACATGCCGGCCCTCCAGCACATGCACGATGCCTTGCCGCGCCAGCTGATTGGCTGCAAGCCCTGCCGTGTTCTGCCCACGAAAGCGCACGGCGCCACGGCTGATCTGGGCGCGGTCGGCGTGCACCAGCCCCGAAACCGCCTTCAAGGTGGTGCTTTTGCCCGCACCATTGGCGCCGAGCAAGGCGACGATGCCGCCCTCCGGCACCCGCAGCGAAACACCAGCGACGGCGAGAATCGCGCCGTCGTAGATCACTTCGATATCATCGACGGCCAGCAGCGCTGCCTGCTCGGCCTTTGCCTGGATCTGTGTGCCCATCGGGGCGCACCTCGGCTGAAAAGGTTGGGCGTCATTGCTCGGCCTGGCAGTCACGCGGGGTCACGTGCTTTTCACTGGCGTACTGCGCTGCCTTGGCATCGATCAACGGGCGCAAGGTCGGGCGGTCGGCCTGCACCCAGTCGGTGAGCAGGTTCCATTGCTTGCCGTCCCACTGCTGCACCTTGGCCGAACCGCCGCCTTCGTGGTCGCGGCACGACAGTTTCAGCGGCTGCATCAGGCCCAGAAAGCCGATCTCCTTGAGCCGTGCGTCATCCAGGTTCAACGCTCCAGGCCCCAGCGCCCTTCCTCGCCGTTGAGCGGGCGCTTGCCGAATTTCGCTTGCCCGGCACGGATCGCCTCTACCGCGATGGCCGCGTTCACCAGGCCAGAGTTGTAGTAAACGCTGCCGAAACTGCGTGGGTCTTTCAGGTCGCTCTTGCCGGTGTCGAGGATGTATTTCTTCAAGCGCTGGTGAATGTCGAAGGTCGCCCCACCGGGGTATGGGGTCAGCGCCAGATAGCCCTTGCCCGCCTCGCCGGCCGGCAGCACGTCTTCATCGGAGCTGGCCCAGATGTCGCCGACGATGTGGTCCACCGGGAAGCCGAAGCGCGCGGCGGTCTTGATCGCCACCGGCGTCGACACGCCCCAGGTGCGCAGGAACACCCAATCAGGCTTGAGCTGGCGCACCTGGCGCCACTGCGAGGCCTGCTCGTTGCCGGGGTCGGCCACCGGGATCTGAATGTTTTCGAAGCCGTATTTCTCCGCCAGCAGTTTCAGCGGCCCCTGGGTTTCGCGGCCGTAGGCCGAGTCGTGGTAAACGGTGGCGATCTTCTTGCCGCGCAGCTTGTCGAGGCCCCCTTCGCGCTGGGCGATGTAGTTGATGAAAGCCGAGGCCTCGCTGTAGAAGGTCAGCATCACCGGGAAGTTGTAGGGGAACACCGCGCCGTCGGTGGCCTCGGTGCGGCCGTAGCCCAGGGTGATGAGCGGGATCTTGTCGGCCTCGGCCTTTTCCGCCAACGCGTAGGCTGCCGGTGCGCCGTTGGGCTGGTAGACCGCCACCGGCGCGCCATCCAGGCCTTGCTTGAAACGCTCGTAGCACTCGATGCCCTTTTCGGCGGTCCACTCCGTTTCACACTCCTGCCAGACCAGCTTCACGCCATTGATGCCGCCTTCGACCTCGTTGATGTAGCGCAGGTAGTCGATCATCCCGGCCCAGACCGGGATGCCGCTGGAGGCGTAGGCGCCGACCCGATAGGTGGCCAGCGGCACGAATTGTTCGGTCGCTGCCGCCTGCGCGGCAGGTGCACTGAGAGTAGGAAGGCCCAGGGCGAGCACGGCGCCGAGGACGGTACGCTGCAAGGTTGTCCGCATGTCGTTCACTTGTGTGGAGAAGGATAGGTGTGGGGTGAGGTGCATCAGAAACGCAACGGCCACGCCTTGAGGCGCGCGCCGAGGTTGGTCAACAGGCGCGCCAGCCCTTCGGGTTCCTTGATCAGGAAGAAGATGATCAGTGCGCCGAAGAGGATCTTTTGCAGGTTCTGCAATTGCCCGGCATCGATGCTGCCGGCGAACCACCATTGGCCCACGTGGTTCAGTGCGATAGGCACCAGGCTGATGAAGGCCGCCCCGATGAAGTTGCCGGCAATGCTGCCCATGCCACCGATGATGATGATGAACAGGATCTGGAAGGATCGATTGATATCGAAGCTGCCGGCGCTGGCGGTGCCGAGGTAGGCAAAGGCCCACAACGCGCCGGCGATGCCCAGGTAGAACGAGCTGATGGCGAAGGCCAGGCGCTTGTAGCGGTCGACCGGGATGCCGATCACCGCCGCAGCGGTGTCCATGTCACGGATCGCCATCCAGTTGCGCCCCACCTGGCTGCGCACCAGGTTCACCGCAGCCCAGGTCAGCAGCACCACGCAGGAGAGGGTCAGCAGGTAGCGCCCGGCCGGCGACGCCAGGCTGTAGCCGAACAGCTCCAGGCGCGGCGCGCTGATGGTGCCGGACGAGGCGAAGTTGTAGAACCAGGGAAACTTGGAAAACAACCACTCCAGAAAGAACTGCGCCGCCAGCGTGGTCACCATCAGGTAAAAACCCTTGATGCGGTTGCTCGGGATGCCGAACACCAGGCCCACCACACCGGCGATGAGCCCACCGCCGAGCAGCGCCAAGGGCAGCGGCAACGCTGGCACCCGAAGCAACAGGCCGTAGGTGGCGAACGCGCCCACCGCCATGAAGCCTGCTGCGCCCACGGAGGTCTGGCCGGTATAGCCGGTGAGCAGGTTCAGGCCCAGCCCGGCCAGCGACAGCACCAGGAACGGGATCAGAATCGCGTTGAGCCAGTAGTCGTTGCCCAGCCACGGCACCGCCACGAAGGCCACCGCCAGCAGCACGCCCAGGTGCCATGGCCAGCGCCGCTTGACCAGGATGAGTGGCGCACTGCCGAGCACACTCGGCGCGGGAGATTGGATAGCCGTCATCAACTCATACCCGTTCGATGGCCCGGTCGCCGAACAGGCCGGCGGGGCGAATGTAGAGGAACACCAGGGCCAGCGCGTAGGCGAACCAGGTGGTGATGCCACCGCCGATCAGCGGGCCGATATAAGCCTCGGCCAGGCTCTCGGCAGCACCGACGATCAGGCCGCCTGCAATGGCGCCGCCGATCGAGGTGAAGCCGCCGATGATCAGCACCGGCAGGGCCTTGAGCACCACCAGCGAGAGGGAAAACTGCACACCCTGGCGCGCGCCCCAGAGCAGCCCGGCCACCAGCCCGACGCTACCGGCCACGGCCCAGACCACTTGCCAGATGCGGTTGAGGTTGATACCTACCGACAGCGCCGCGCGGGTGTCGTCGGCCACGGCGCGCAGCGCGATGCCCAGGCGGGTGCGGTCGAACAACAACGCCAGCACCGCCACCAGCACAGCGGCCACGGCGGCGGCCACCAGGTCGAACTGGCTGACCATGATGTCGCCGAGAAACAGCGGCACGTCTTCGATGCCCAGGTCCAGGGCACGCACCTGCGCCCCCATCAGGCCCTGAGCCACGCCTTCGATGATGAACGACAGGCCGAGCGTGGCCATGAACAGTGTGATCTGCGAGCGATTCACCAGTGGCCGCAACACCAGACGCTCGATCAGCAGCGCGGCGACGACCATCACCAGCAGCGCCAGCAGCAACGCCAGCGCGAATGGCACACCGCGCTCGTGCAGGCTCACGAAGGTCAGCGCGGCGAACAGCAGCATCGAGCCCTGGGCGAAATTGAACACGCCGCTGGCCTTGTAGATCAGCACGAAGCCGATCGCCACCAGCGAATACAGGGTGCCAGCGAGCAAGCCGCCGATCAGGGTTTCCAGAAAGGCATTCATGCGTGCGCGGCCCCCAGGTAAGCGGCGATCACCTCCGGGTTGGCCTGCACCTGCGCAGGCGTGCCGTCGCCGACCTTGCGGCCGTAATCGAGCACCACCACATGGGCGCACAGCCCCATGACCACCTTGATGTCGTGCTCGATCAACACCACCGTGGTGCCAAGCTCGCGGTTGATGTCGGCGATATAGCGGCTCATGTCCTGCTTCTCCTCGGTGTTCATCCCAGCCATGGGCTCGTCGAGCAACAACAGCGTGGGCTGCGCGACCAGTGCCCGGCCCAGCTCCACGCGCTTTTGCAGGCCATAGGCCAGGTTGCCCACCGCTACCTCACGCCAGGGCTGCGATTCGAAGAAAGCCCAGCACCTCTTCGGCGCGCTGCTGGAAGGCGCCTGCCTCACGCCGGGCGCGTGGCAGGCGCAGGGCCTGCTCCAGGAAGGTGCTGCGCTGGAAACGCGACAGCCCGGTCAGCAGGTTGTCGAGCACGCTCATGTTCTTGAACAGCGCATTGTTCTGAAAGGTACGGCCGATCCCTCGCTGCGCGGCCTTGAGCGGGTGCGGGCGGCGTAGCGGCTGGCCGTCGAACAGCAACTCGCCACTGCCCGAGCGGTACACGCCGTTGAGAATGTTGAGCAGCGAGCTTTTGCCTGCGCCGTTCGGGCCGATCAGCGCGCAGATCTCGCCGCGCGCCACCGAAAACGACAGGTCGTTGATCGCCTTCACCCCTGGAAAGACAGCGACACGTTGCGCACTTCAAGCAGGGCACTCATGCGGCGCGCTCCACACTGCCCTGCTGCAACCAGGCCAGGGGCACGGCAGTGCGTGGCGGGGTGGCCGGCGCTGCCGGGCAGTCGATATGGGCCAGGCGCTCAAAACCCAGCAAGGTGCGCACCCGCGCTTTTATCCAGCGCCTCACGCCCCGGCGCGGGTCGCGCAGGGTCCAGTCGCAGAGCTGGCGCCGCCAACTGCCTGCAGGGGCCAGGCGCGCTTCGATTTCGTCCGCGAGCGCCTGGGCGCGGGATGCCGACAGCAACAGCGCGGTGGGTGCCACTTCGCGGCGGTCGCGGCTGGCAGAGCCTCGGGTTTCCGGAAAGGCGAAGCCCGTTCCCGTCTCGAGCCAGCGGCTGAGCACGTGTTTCAAGCCCTCTGCCCATTCAGTGCCCTCGTCGACCCACACCACCTCGTCGGCTGCGGCGTTTCGCCAGGCAAGGGGTTGCGGCGCTACCTGCTCGCCTACCAGCAGGGCCGCAAGAGGCACGACCTGCCAGCCGCTTGCTGTCGCAGCCGTGGCCTGGGGGCTGACCACCGTGATCGCAGTGTTCACTGCCTGGCTTGCCGTGCGCCAATGGGCGACTTCTTCACGCCGCTGCACGAAGGCAAAGCGCGGGCGCGCCGTGCGCAAGGCCTGCTCCAGCGCCTCGCCCTGGCTGTCGCGGCTCACCACCACGCAGCGCCCGCCCAGGCTGCGTACCGCCAGGGAAAGATCACCACGCCCGGCTCCAGCGCACCACACAAGGCCACCGGCGCCTGGCCGGTAAATCCAAGCTCACGCAACGCTGCCGCACAACGCTCCACGTCCTGCAACACGTCGGCCCAGCGCCAGGCCTTCCACACACCCTGGCGGCGGTGGCGCAAGGCAATCTTCAGCGGAGCGCTCTGCGCCCATCGGCGCAGAGCAGTAAGCGCCAATTCAGGCACGGGGTCCGCAAGTTCAGGAGCGAAAAGATGAACAGTCATGGGTGTGCCTTCTGGTCAGGTTCAGGCGAGTTCGCGTGCCGGTTGCGGTTCGGGTGCATGGGCGAGCTGGCGGTAAGCAGCGCCCGGGTGGTTGGCAGGCAACCGGGGGCCATCGCCGAACAGTTTTTCGCGCAAGGTGCCGGGGGCGTATTCGGTCTTGAAGGCGCCGCGCTTCTGCAGCTCGGGCACCAGCAGCTCCACCACGTCGCGGAAGGTTTCATGGGCCAACGCGTAGGCCAGGTTGAAGCCGTCCACGTCGGTCTCCTCCACCCACGCCTGCAACTCATCGGCAACCGTCTCGGCACTGCCCACAATCAACGGGCCGAAGCCACCGATGCCCACCCAGTCGGCCAGCTCCTGCACGGTCCACTGCTTGTTCGGGTCGGCGGTGGAGAAGGTTTCCACTGCCGAGCGGATTGCGTTGGTGTGCAGGTGCTCAAGCACTTGGTCGGGCTGGTACTGGCCGAAGTCGATGCCGGTCCACCCGGAGATCAGCGCCAGCGCCCCTTCATAGCTGGCGTAGCTTTTCAGCTCCTTCCACTTGGCCTGCGCCTTGGTATCGGTCTCATCGACGATCACCGTCTGCAAATTGAAGATCAGCACTTTGCGCGGGTCGCGGCCTGCCGCAGCGGCGCGTTGGCGAATGTCGGCCACGGTCTTTTTCAGCAGCACCTTCGATGGCGCCGCGACGAACACGCACTCGGCATGCCCGGCGGCAAAGTCCTTGCCGCGGCTCGAGGCGCCCGCCTGATACAGCACCGGCGTGCGCTGCGGCGACGGCTCGCACAGGTGAATGCCCGGCACCTGGAAGTGTTTGCCCCGATGGTTGATCGGATGCACCTTGCTCGGGTCGCTGAACACACGGCGCTCGCGATCACGCAGTATCGCGCCCTCCTCCCAACTGCCTTCGAACAGCTTGTAGAGCACTTCCAGGTACTCGTCGGCGTAGTCGTAACGGGCGTCGTGCTCGCTCAACGCCTTCTGCCCCAGGTTGCGCGCGCCGCTGTCCAGGTAGGAGGTGACGATGTTCCAGCCCACCCGCCCCTTGGTCAGGTGATCGAGGGTCGAGAGCCGCCGGGCGAAAGGGTATGGGTGCTCGAAGGTGAGCGATGCGGTCAGGCCGAAACCCAGATGCTCGGTGACCAGCGCCATCGGGGTGATCAACGCCAGCGGGTCGTTCACCGGCACCTGCGTGGCCTGGCGCAAGGCGGCGTCGCCGTTGCCGTTGAGCACGTCGTAAATGCCGATCACGTCGGCGATGGAAATGCCGTCGAACTTGCCGCGCTCAAGCAGTTTGGCGAGGTCTGTCCAGTACTCCAGGTCCTTGTATTGCCAGGAGCGATCACGCGGGTGCGCCCACAGGCCGGGGGCCTGGTGGCCGACGCAGTTCATTTCGAAGGCGTTGAGGCGGATTTCACGTGGCACGAGGGGGCTCCAGTCCGGGAAGGGGGTGGCTGGAGGTTGGGGTTACAGGAAGTGTGCCAATTTTATTTCTATTTCTAAATCATATGGTTAGAGTATTTTGGGTGATTGGCATGCATGTGGAGGGGCATTGTGTTTGTTAAGTGTTGGTGGGAGAACAGTTGGCGAGGGCGGGCAAGTGCGATCGGGGGGTTGTTGCCGCACAATCGAAACCACCCTTGATAGCCCGGATGTGCAAGGATGCTTTCATTACGCGGATAAAAAATAGGAAGACGCCATGGATGCAGTAATCCGACTTGCCAAACTTACCGATATCGATGCGATTTTCAAGATTCGAACCAGTGTTCGGGAAAATCACTTGTCTCAAGACCAGTTGATTGAGATAGGCGTAACGCCTGAAGCGATAAGTCAGGCAATTTCAGAGGCTCCGTGCGCCTGGATCGCTGAGGTCAATGATGTCCCGGTGGGTTTTTCGATGATCGATATTGAAGAGGGTTGCGTATTCGCGGTCTTCGTCTTGCCGGAATTCGAAGGATTTGGGTTGGGGCGCAATCTGATGCTAAAAGCAGAGGCTTTCCTATTTCAGCGCCATCGGACGATATGGCTGGAAACCGCAGAAGCAAGCCGCGCGAGCGGATTCTATAAAAACCTTGGCTGGCAGCCAGTGAGGAACCTACCTGAGGGGGACATTCGTTTCGAGAAGCGACTGAATTAAAGCGAGAATAAATGTACCGAGACGGTTGGATGGGCGCCCCGCCAATTAAGCAACGTGTGTCTGGCGGACGCTTATAAATAGCACAAGCGTTATGGATAGCTTTTCCTTGGTCAACGGCATCTTGGATAGCCAAAGGACTGTCGGTCAGGCTCTGCGAGCCCCCTGTTTTGATGAGGTGCAAGCGCTCTCTGCAGCGAGGCTGGATTTTATGAACGCCTCAAACCAGCCCGACTCCAAACCTTGCTCCGGTGATTAAAGCAAGCGTGCCGCCAGGGACGTTGGCTTCACCCTTTAACCAAGGAACCGTCATGACAGACCCACGTAACGTTGCCCACGATAAAAAAGTTCAGCAAGAAAAAAGAACCATGGCGAAGAAATCGCGCCCGATGCCGAACACGCACCTCAGCCAGGTATGAAGCCAGCGCTCAAGCATGACGATGACAAGCACGACAAGGATGCCTGACGTTTCATACTGGCCCAGGGAATGCTTGCCTTGTGGATGTTCGCCAAGCTGAATTCGAAAGCTGGCGAACGGTAACGGTCAAGGGTTCCCGGGCTTGGAGTTCGCTTTTTATCCGCACCAGCGTGCTGTCCAATCCCGATACGCTGAGGCCGCCGCCGCCAACAGTACGGCTGCTTGGGATTGCCCAGCCCAACAGCACCTCACGGCTACATGAAACCCAAGCCAAAAGCCACCCACAAAAAAGCCCTGACTGCGCAGGGCTCTGATGTTGAAATATGGCGGAAGCGTAGAGATTCGAACTCTCAGGATAGTTGCCCATCGGCGGTTTTCAAGACCGCTGCCTTAAACCCACTCGGCCACGCTTCCTCGTTTTGCGGGCGACATCTTACTGCAATCTGCGCCCCTGTCAATCACCGATCTCCACTCCACGCGCCCGCTCTGGTATGCTCGTTTTGCAACGAGGTGTTTCTATAACCCCTTTGTCACTTGCCGACGGCAGGAAGCCTTGATTCAATCGCAGCATCACTCAAGAGGAGTCTCGCCATGCGCGAACAGGACTACATCATCAACCAGCGATCGGAGGCCGCGCAAGGCGAGGTCAGCCGTGTGCTGCGCAACACCTATGGCCTGCTGGCGCTGACCCTGGCGTTCAGTGGCGTCATGGCTTTCATCTCCCAGCAGATGAACGTGCGTTATCCCAACGTTTTCATCGTGCTCATCGGTTTCTACGGCCTGTTCTTCCTGACCAACAAGCTGCGTGACTCGGCCTGGGGCATCGTCTCCACCTTTGCCCTCACCGGCTTCATGGGTTACATCCTGGGCCCGATACTCAACCGCTACCTGGGCATGCAAGGCGGCGCCGAGGTCGTAGGTTCGGCATTCGCCATGACGGCGCTGGTGTTCTGCGGTCTGTCGGCCTATGTGCTGATTACCCGCCGCGACATGAGCTTCCTGTCGGGCTTCATCACCGCAGGCTTCTTCGTGTTGCTGGGTGCTACCCTGGCCGGCCTGTTTTTCCAGATCAGCGGGCTGCAACTGGCGATCAGCGCAGGTTTCGTGCTGTTTTCCTCGGTCTGCATCCTGTTCCAGACCAGCGCCATCATTCATGGTGGTGAGCGGAACTACATCATGGCAACCGTCAGCCTGTATGTATCGATCTACAACCTGTTCGTGAGCCTGCTGCAAATCTTCGGCATCATGAGCAGCGACGACTGATCGAAACTGCACTAGCGAAAAGCCCGCCTCGGCGGGCTTTTTCGTGCCTGAAGGTTTAGAATCGCGGCATCTGCCACACCAGGTTCGCCATGAAATTCGCCATAGCCGTGTTCTCCCCTGCCCACTCGCCAGCGTCACGGCGCGCGTTGCGCTTCGCTCAGGCGGTGCTCGCCAAAGGGCACGGTGTCGAGCGGCTGTTCTTCTACCAGGATGGCGTGCACAGCGCCTCGGCGAATGTGGTCTTCCCGCAGGATGAAGCCGACATTGCGGCGCAGTGGCGGGCCTTCATCGCTGAGCATTCGCTTGATGCGGTGGTGTGCATCGCTGCAGCGTTGCGCCGGGGCGTGCTCGATGAACAGGAGGCCGCCCGCTATCAACGGCCCGCGGCCAACCTCCCAACGCCGTGGGTGCTGTCCGGGCTGGGGCAATTGCATGAAGCCGCGCAAACGGCTGATCGCTTCGTCAGCTTCGGGGGTGTTTGAATGGCCAGGTCTGTATTGATCGTGACCCGCCAGGCCCCTTGGGCAGGCCCCGCCGCGCGGGAGGCACTGGATATCGCATTGGCCGGCGGCGCCTTCGACCTGCCGCTGGGCATGCTCTTTCTCGACGATGGCGTGTTCCAGCTGCAACCCGGCCAGGCGCCCCAGGCGCTCGAGCAAAAAAACCTCGCCGCGAACCTGCAAGCGCTGCCGATGTTCGGCGTGGAGGAGCTCTACGCCTGCGCCCACAGCCTGGCGGTGCGAGGTTTGCCAGCCGGCTCGCTGAGCTTGCCCGTGCAGATACTGGACAGCGACGCGCTGAAAGCCCTGCTCGGGCGCTTCGATGAAGTGATCACCCTTTGATGACGACTTTGCACGTGCTCTCCCATTCACCTTTCACAGACAACCGCCTCGACAGCTGCCTGCGCCTGCTGGGCCTTGAGGACGGTGTGCTGCTGTGTGGCGATGCCACTTACGCGCTACGCACCCCGGATGCCTTGAAGGGCGCGCGGCTCTTCGTGCTGGCCGAAGATGCCGAGGCGCGTGGCCTGGAAGTGCCACCGCCAGCCCAGGCGATCGACTACTCGGGGTTCGTTGAGCTCGCATTGGCCTACGATAAAGTGAACACCTGGCTATGAGCCCGTCGATGACCGTGAAAGCCGAGGAAGTTGCGCTCGACAAGGACGGCTTTCTGCTGGACCTGTCACAGTGGTCGCCGGCGGTGGCACAGGCCCTGGCCGCCAACGCCGCAATCGAGTTGACTGACGCTCACTGGGAGGTGCTGCATCTGTTGCGCCGCTTCCACAGCGAATATCAGCTCTCACCCGCCACTCGCCCGCTGATCAAGTATTGCGCACTGCACCTTGGCCCGGAAAAGGGCAACAGCGCACACCTCAACCGCCTGTTCAACGGCACCCCTGCCGAGCTTGCAGCCAAGCTCGCCGGGCTGCCCAAGCCGACCAATTGCATATGAATACGCCATCTGATCTGCAGCTCACCACGCCCGAGGAACACCCCTTCGCGGTGTTCGTGCGCATCCTCGGAAAAGGCAAACGGGGCGCCCGCAGCCTTACCCGCGATGAAGCGCGCCAAGCCATGGGCATGCTGCTCGATGGTGAGGCCGAGGCCACACAACTGGGTGCCTTCCTGATGCTGCTGCGGCACAAGGAAGAAAGCCCCGAAGAGCTGGCCGGCTTCACTGAGGCTGTGCGTGCGCGGCTGCCGAATCTGGCGTTCAGTGCCGATATCGACTGGCCCAGCTATGCCGGCAAGAAGCGCCACCTGCCCTGGTACCTGCTCGCAGCCAAGTGCCTGGCCGGCAGTGGTTTACGCATCTTCATGCATGGCGGCGGTGCGCACACCGCAGGCCGCCTTTACACGGAGCAACTGCTCGGGCCGCTGGGCATCCCGGTATGCCGCAGCTGGGCCGGCGTAGGCCAGGCCCTGGACAGCGAGCACCTGGCCTTCATGCCCTTGGTTGACTGGGCGCCGGCGCTTCAGCACATGATCGACCTGCGTAACACCCTGGGCCTGCGCTCGCCCATTCACTCACTGGCGCGCGTGCTGAACCCCCTTGGCGCTCGCCTGGGCCTGCAAAGCATCTTCCACCCCGGCTATCAGGCAGTGCACCGCGAAGCCAGCCAGTTGCTCGGCGACACCTCGATCGTGGTCAAGGGCGATGGCGGCGAGATCGAAGTGAACCCCGACAGCCCCTGCCACCTCTACGGCACCACTGGCGGGCAGAACTGGGATGAAGAGTGGCCGGCCATGGCTGCCCAGCGCCATGTGAAACCGGCCAGCCTTGAGGTGGAACAACTGCTGGCCGTCTGGGAAGGCCATGAAGAAGACAGCTACGGCGAAAAGGCGGTGCTGGCGACCATGGCGCTTGCCTTACGAGGCCTGGGGAGCCCGCCGAGCAGGCCTTCAGCCACGCCCAGGCGTTGTGGGCACAACGCGCGCGCTGAGAATCGCCTTGCCCTTGCGCGCGGCAACACCCTCGGCCTGGCCATCGCGCTGTTTGCCCAGCCGGGCCTGGCTCATCAGCTGAGGTATCAGCGGCCCTTCGGGCAGGTGTTGCCAGAACCGCTCGGGCATGTGGCCCTGCATCGCCTTGGGGTTCAAGCGCGCAGGGTTGAAGATGTGCTGGTAATACGCCAACCACAATGCCTGCCCGGCATCTGCCTCGCCATGCGCGAGCGCTCGCCACTCCGGGGGACATTCGCGGCGATAGTCCAGCGACTGCCCATCGAACGCCAAGCCGTCAGTGGGCGTTGCGATCAACCAGCGTTGCTGGCCCATGCGCCCGATAAAATGCTCGCCTACCTCAGCCAGCACATCGTGAGCCGGCACGTGCCAGGCGGTGAACAGCTCGCCGCGCTGGGTAAAGCGCAAGAATGCATGCACGTGGTGAATTTCCCGCCGTACCTGTTTGATCCGCCTGTGCAATTCGCTGCCCAGGCTATCGCCGGCGAGCATTGCGGTGCGATCTCCATGGGCGACGCGCCATAGCACTTCATAGAGCAGGCTCCAGCGCTGCGGGCCGATGAAGCAGGCGGCCTGCTTCAGCAAGTCGAGCAAGGAGCGTGGCACCCGCAGCAGGAAAGGCCCAGCACCTTCGGGCAGCCCCTCACCGCCGAAGAACAGATCATCGGCGCCCTCCCAGCTCACATCGGCAGGGTCGATGCCGTGAGCGAGCAGTTGCCGCGCTTGTTGCCGCCAGGTGGCAAAGCCATCGCAATCGAGGCAGATCATCCGAACAGCCCCATTTGCTGGGGTGGCGGCGTGTCGCGCAGTTGTTGGCGCAAGATCGCACTCGGCACTTCGGACTGGCGCGGGTGGTAATCACTGGTGACGATAAAAGGCTTGGCCTTGGCCAGCACGCGACGCAGGCGGGTCAGGTCGTCATAACGGATCCGCCGCTCACGCCGCAGCGCGACCAGGCGCTCGGTGGTGCGCAGGCCGATGCCGGGCACGCGGGCGATCAGCGAAGCGTCGGCCTGGTTCAAATCCAGCGGGAAGTGCTCACGGTGCGCCAGCGCCCACGCCAGTTCGGGGTCGATGTCCAAGGCCAGGTCGCCTGGTCCGGATAGGAGTTCGGCAGCTTCGTAGCCATAGCCCCGCAACAGAAAGTCGGCCTGGTACAGGCGGTGCTCCCGCAGCAAGGGCGCGGCCGCGTGCGGCACGCTGGAGGGGCTTTGCGGGATGGGGCTGAAGGCCGAGTAGTACACCCGGCGTAGCCGGTAGCCTTGATACAGCGCCTCGGCGCTGCGCAGGATCACGCTGTCATCGCTGCTGTCAGCGCCGATGATCATCTGCGTGCTTTGCCCCGCCGGGGCGAAGGCAGGTGCGCGAGCATGGCCCGCAACGGCTTGCTGCCCTCGGTCGATAGTGCCCATGGCCGCACGAATGGTTGCGCCCTGTTTCTCTGGCGCCAGCCTGCGCAGGCCGCTTTCACTGGGCAATTCGATGTTGACGCTCAAGCGGTCGGCGTAGCGGCCGGCGGCTTCGATCAACATCGGGTCCGCTTCAGGAATGGTCTTGAGGTGGATGTAACCCCGGAACCCATGCTCCTCGCGCAGCAACCGCGCCACCTCCACCAACTGCTCCATGGTGTAATCCGGCGAGCGGATGATGCCTGAACTCAGGAACAACCCACTGACGCAATTACGCCGGTAGAAGTCCAGCGTCAACCGCACCACTTCCTCAGGCGTGAAGCGCGCTCGCGGCACATCGCTGCTACGGCGGTTCACGCAGTATTGGCAGTCGTACAGGCAGAAGTTGGTGAGCAGCACTTTGAGCAATGACACACAGCGACCGTCAGGCGTGTAGCTGTGGCAGATGCCCATGCCCGTGGTAGCACCGAGCCCGGCCTTGCCGGCGGAGCTGCGCTTGGGCGCACCGCTGCTGGCGCAGGAGGCGTCATATTTGGCGGCGTCGGCGAGGATGCTGAGTTTATCGATCAGTTCCATGGCTACATATACAGTGGTTTTTCATACAGTATATTGCAGCCAGGCCTGGATCAAGCGCCGCTAGTCAGTAGATGTTCTTCGAGAACAGCGTAAACGGGGTTTTGAGCAGGATCTTCACGTCCAACCATAGTGACCAGTGATTGATGTAGGCAAGGTCTCGCTCCAGCCTGCCCTGCATCTTTTCCAGGGTTTCGGTTTCGCCGCGGAACCCGCTGACCTGCGCAAGGCCAGTGATACCCGGTTTGATGCGGTGGCGGGCCATATCGGCAGTGAGCTTGTCGCCGTAGTAGTCGTTGTGGGCGACAGCATGCGGCCGCGGCCCTACCAAGGCCATCTCGCCACGTAGTACGTTGATCAACTGCGGGAGCTCATCCAGCGAACTGCGCCGCAGGAACGCCCCGACCGCCGTTACGCGGCTGTCGTTGCGAGTCGCCTGGCGAACCTCCTGATCATCGTGCACCCGCATCGAGCGAAATTTGTACACCTGGATCACCTGGCCATTACATCCGTCGCGGCCCTGGCGGAAGAACACCGGGCCAGGCGAAGACAACTTCACTGCAGCTGCAGCGGCCAGCAGCACTGGCGACAGGGCAATGATGGCGAGCAAAGCCAGCGAACGGTCGATCAGTTCCTTGCCGAATGCCGCTGCAGGATGCGAGCTCAGCGGAGTTTCGTTCAGGTAAATGGCCGGGAACTGCTCGATCTGGGAGACCGATTGATTGAGCAGCATCATGCTGCCGAAGTCAGGCACCCACACCACGTCTACGGCAAGGTCGAGCAAGTCCACATAGATCGACTCGATCTGCACCATCCGGTCCAACGGCAAGGTGATATAGACGCGGCGTACTTGTTCGCGCTGAACGATGCCACGCAACATGCTCATGTCGCCCAAGCGATCCAGGCCCGGGACGTTAGCCCCTTCCGGGGCGATCAGGCCCAGTACCGGAACACGTGGTTTGAGTTGACGGGCCAGCTTCCCAGCCAGCTCGCCTTCACCAATGATGAGCGCAGTGCGAACCATGCGCAGCCGGCGGCTATGGCGGTTGAGCAGCCAACGCAATGGCAGGAAGCTGGCTGCCTGAGCCAGGAAGCCAACTACCATCAATTCGGTCGCCAATTCAGGTTCCAGCTCCAGAGGGCTGCCACTGGCCATCAGTAACAGGCCGAGTGTGCCGATCAGTACCGACCACCCTGCCAGCAACCGCAGCAAGCCGGCAGCGTGGTTCAGTCGCTTGTGATAGACGTGCAGGAACCCGTAGATTGGGAATGAAGCCAGCATGCCCAGGATCATCAACACGCGGTAAGCCGGGGCTATGGTGCCGGTTTCCACCACCAGCAATATGCAGAGCATTACCCGGCCAACACGGTGCCGGAGGTCCACATGGCCCAGAAAGTCAGGCCACGACGATTTGCCATCGGGTGCAGACGAGGAGCGATCATCGCAAGGTTCTCCATGACCAGGCACGGCGAGCCGCTGCGCGTGATACCAGGACAAGGCTGGATCTCAGGCAGGCTACCGCCACGACAGGGGACGTCGAAGTAAGGGGATCAGGCTGGAAGGGTGTGAAAGGTGCTGCTCACTGCATGAAGCAGCGATCGCGTGATGTTATGTAGCCATATATTTTCGTGCAATGCAGCGAATGAAAATTATGTGAAATTTTTTAGCAAAAATACGCTAAAACAATGGCTTACATCATTTTAATAAAGCTACACATCAATTCCATTTAGTCAAATTAATGACAAAAAAGCCGTCTTTTTAGAAAAAGACGGCTTTCTGGCAGATTAGGGTCGGTATCCCGGCGTCAGCTCTGTGGCGCTTGCAGGCTGAGTACTACCTTGCCGATACAAGGGCATTCGTCCATGTAACGATGCGCCTCCACGAATTGCTCGAAAGGAAAGACGCGCGCCGGTTGCGGTGCGATCACTCGGTCGGCGGTCAGCTGGTTGATCTGCGTGAGCGCTTTGCGCGTGGCCGCCTCGTCCTGCGGAATGTCGAGCTCCGGCTTGCCGGTGAAGTTGCCCAGGCAGTGCAGGTGCAGTTGCAGGCTCTTCTGGAACGCCGCACAGGCCGGCAAGGAAGTCTGGTTACCGCCTTGCAGCCCATACAGTATCAGGCTGCCGCGCGGCGCCATCAGGTCACCGAGCATCGACATCTGCGGGCCGCCAAGGCCGTCGAACACCATGTTCACGCCGCGCCCGTCGGTGTATTTGCCGACCTGAGTGACCAGGTCCTGCTCCTCGGTGGCAATTACCTTGTCAGCGCCGAGCGCCAGCAATGCTTCACGCTGTTCGCTGGTTTTGCTCACCGCAATCACCTTCACCCCCAGCGCCTTGCCCAGTTGCACGAACGCAGGGCCGGCGCAGTAGCTGGCGCAAGTGACCAGCGCACTCTGCCCCGGCTGCGCACGGGCAAGCTCGACGTAAGCGAACCAGGCAATCAACAACGGTGTGTAGTGCACGGCTGCCTGTTCGGGTGTGAGCACGTCGGGGTAACGCACCAGTGCCTGGGCAGGCAGCACCGCTACCTCACCGTAGACCGGGTGTTCATTGGCACTGGCGGCCGGAAAGCTGGCGACGGCATCGCCCACCTTGAAACCTTCGACGCCCTCGCCCACGGCAGTGACCACACCGGCCATTTCCTGGCCAAGGCTGGCTGGCAAGCGGGCCTGGGAAGGCGCCAGGTTCTGGCGCCAGAGCACGTCGTACCAGGTCACGCCGATAGCGGCCACTCGCACTTGCACTTCGCCGGGGGCGGGCAAACGGGCCTCGTGCTCTTCGCACTTCAAGACCTCCGCCGGGCCGAACTTGTGAAAACGAATTGTGCGGGGCATCACGAACCTCGTCTCATGACCTCTAATGGCTTGCAGATTATCCGGGCTTTAAGTGAGGCACCATCGGCGCAGGTTAATAGTCACCATGCCTGGCATTGATCCTCACACACCCGAACGCGTGTTACTGTCACATTCCCGATGCAGATTAACAGCTTTTGGCCGTAATATTCGACGTCTGCGCCCACCCCTGAGCATGAAGCCCGCCGATGAATCGCAACGACCTGCGCCGTGTCGACCTGAACTTGCTGATCGTTTTCGAAACGCTGATGCACGAGCGCAGCGTGACTCGCGCCGCGGAGAAGCTGTTCCTTGGCCAGCCGGCGATCAGTGCAGCGTTGTCACGCCTGCGCACCCTGTTCGATGACCCGCTGTTCGTGCGCACCGGCCGCAGCATGGAACCTACCGCCCGGGCGCTGGAGATCGGCGCCCTGCTCTCGCCTGCGCTCGACTCGATCTCCACTGCCGTCAGCCGAGCAGCCGAATTCGACCCCGCCACCAGCACAGCAGTGTTTCGTGTGGGGCTGTCCGACGATGTGGAATTCGCGTTGCTGCCACAACTGCTCAAGCGCCTGCGCGCCGAAGCGCCGGGCATCGTGCTGGTGGTGCGCCGTACCAACTACATTCTGATGCCCGCCCTGCTTGCATCTGGCGAGATTTCGGTAGGCGTGAGCTACACCAGCGACCTGCCAGCCAACGCCAAGCGCAAAGTGCTCCGCCGCAGCCGCCCTCGCCTGCTGCGCGCCGACAGCATGCCTGGCAGCATCAGCCTCGACGACTTCTGCTCACGGCCTCATGCCCTGGTATCGTTCGCGGGCGACCTCTCCGGCTTCATCGATGAAGAACTGGAAAAGATCGGTCGCGAGCGGCACGTGGTGCTCGCGGTGCCGCAGTTCAACGGGCTGGGGTCACTGCTCGCGGGCACGGACATCATTGCCACGGTGCCTGACTACACCGCAGACAGCCTTACTGCAGCCGGGGGGTTGAGGGCTGAAGATGTGCCAATTGGTACGCGTACCTTCGAGCTGCACATGGCTTGGCGTGGGTCGCAGGATAACGACCCGGCGGAGAGGTGGTTGAGGTCGCGGTTGCAGATGTTTTTTGGGGATCCTGAGAGTCTTTAGGCCTCATAGGACAGGCTGTTCTTCGTAAGGGGGCGGCGACCACACTGGACTGGCCCCTACAAAACCGGACGCAGGCACCCCGTCAACTTGATGCCGTCTTCATGCACCTGAACTCTCTCGGAGAGCGGTATTTCCACACGCTGTGTGGATGCTACTCGTTGTAATGTTCGAAAGCGATTGCCAGGTTGCGTAACGCCGTTTCGCGGTTCGGGCGAGGCATGTGGGCCACGTAGTCGCGCTTGATGGTCTTCACAAAGCTCTCGGCCATCCCGTTGCTCTGCGGACTGCGAACCGGCGTCGTGACAGGCTGCAAGCCGATTTGCTGTGCAAAGAGCCGAGTCTGCTCTGCGATATAGGCCGAGCCATTATCGCCCAGCCACTGCACAGGCGTGCTGGGGAGCTGATCACCAAACCGCTTCTCTACGCTTTCCAGCATCAGATAACGTACGTCGTCGCCAATGTACCCAGTGGGCTGGCCACCCAGCCAATCGCCTCTCGGTCGCTGCAGTCCAGCGCGAAGCTCACACTCAGCTTGGTGCCGTCGTCGCAGCGAAATTCAAACCCATCGGAACACCATCGAGTATTGCTGGTAGCAACAGCGACGCGGCCCTCATGCTTGCGAGCAGTACCAGGCTGTTTCACACGGCGTACCAGCAGCAACTTATGGTCACGCATCACTCGGTAGACTTGCTTCACATTGATCGCAGGCAATGCCAATTGCTCTCGGGAGCGGCGCAGCAAGCCCCACATTCGGCGATAGCCATACGTGGGCAGATCCCCAAAATACTCCCTAATTTCAGCAACTACAGCCGTGTCATCCGAATGCCTGGCACGTCGTGCCTTTGGCTGCGCGCCTTGTTTGAGCCGAACCGTTAACTGGGAGCGCGACACACCGAGACTTTCGCTGGCCAGCTTCACTGGTCGTCCCCCGGCAACAAGAGTGAGTGCGCAATCCATTTTCGCGAACGAGCGATCTCCACGGCCTCTTTGAGCACTTCGGCTTCCATGGTCTTTTTGCCGAGCATTCGTTGGAGTTCGCGGATTTGCTTTAACGCATCGTTCAGCTCATAAGCCGGAACAACGGCTTCGCCGGCACTGACCGCTGACAAGCTGCCTTCTTGGTAAAGCTTGCGCCACAGGAAAAGCTGGTTGGCATTTATGCCGTTGCGCCTGGCGACCACCGAAACGCTTTGCCCGGGTTCCAGGCTTTCGCGCACCATGGCCAGCTTCTGCTCGGGGCTCCAGCGCCGCCGGCGCTCCTGGCCAAGCAGTTCGCCGCCACCCTTATCGTTGCTGTTAGTCATAAACATACCCGTTTGCCTACTCTTATCCTAAGGAGAGGCACGGTGTCCTGTCTTTCAAGGGGCTCGTTCAAACGTCTGTATGCATGGAAATTCTTTGTGTGTACCCAGTCATTCAGCTCAGTGGTGAGGACTGACCTGGACGCCGCTCAAGACATGATGGATATGCGTGACTTTCAAGCTGTACGCACAATGGTCGGTAGCAACATTCTCTCTCATCAAGCAAGCGCACTTACTGGGCGAGCTCTCCAGTGCTCGCAGCTTCTACGCTGTAATTTTGGCCTACTGCAGAGACTTCGAAGCCGCCGATCGCGAGATGGCATTGATCGCACTGTTTCGCGGAGGGTTCGCTGATGCCCAACGCCATGAGTTCGACTCCCAACTGAGCTTGATCGGAGACATTCGAGCGGGTCGAGTAACGTAGCCTGAACATTGGTGCCCTTCCGCGTGGGGGACATTCCGCGATCGTGTACCTGGAAGTGGTGTAGCTCATTCTGCGGTGCTATTGAGCGCCCTCCCCACCTATGCTTGATAAGCAGAAAACCAAGATTGACCTCGTAAGGATTATTCCTTACCCTTCAATCAATACATCCGGGAGAACACCCATGCCTGCCATCCACGAAATCGCTACGTTGACCTCGAAGGGACAGGTCACACTGCCCAAATCCGTTCGCCAACTGCTGGGCATTGACACAGGTGGCAAAATTGCATTCGACGTACGAGGCGGTGAAATTGTGGTCAGCCGCGTAGAAACCACCCACGAAGACCCTGCCATCGGTGCATTCCTGGGTTTGCTGGAGGCTGATATCCGAGGCGGCCGCAACCTCACCACTCTGCCGGAGGACTTGGCGCAAACCATGCTCGCCAATGCAAACCACTCCATAAACCTGGACGAAGATATCGATGGTGAGGTCGCGGTCTGATGCTGCGACATGGCTGGACACTGTTGTTCCATGAAGGTGTGATTTTACAGCTACGCAAATTGCAAGAAGCCGCCGCCCGAGCCGAGCAGAACGATCCGCAAGGTTTTGAGAGCAACGCCAACGTCAAGCTGTTTCGGGCGCTGAGTCATCTGATCATGGAAGCTGTGCCTATGGATCCGGGCCGTGATGAGTTCCGCCAAGGCAATACGCTGGGCACCGCCTACCGACATTGGCGCCGTGCAAAAATCGGCAGGCGCTTTCGGCTGTTCTTTCGCTACGACTCAAGGTCCAAGGTCATCGTCTATGCATGGGTCAACGACGAAAACACCCTACGCTCCGCAGGCAGCAAATCCGCCCCCTACGCGGTCTTCGAGAAGATGCTGGGCCGCGGCAACCCTCCTGATGACTGGGATGCGCTGACTGCTGCGACGCGTAGCGACTGGGACGAGCCCAAAACATAAATTGCGCGAGTGGGTGAGGTATTGCACGTTTGAAACCGATCCCCCCTCGTTGCGTCCACTGGTATCCACTCGTGGCTGGTGCTGAAAGGGGCACATCTAAGGTTAAAAATCCAGTGCCGCAGGCGGTAAGATTTTTGCGAGGTTTTCAGCCCTCTCCGGGAACGAATCCTGTGATTGCCAGATGATCTGACCGCCAAAATCCAAATGCTCTGCGACGCGAACGGCGTACACAGCGCTATCTTCTTTCTGCCGGCCAAGCCAGTGATATCAGCTCCTCACCGCCATTAACGCTTCGACAGGCTCGCAAAATGCTGTGGCGCGATGGTCTCATTAGCTTGCGTAATGCGGTGTTCGCGACAACCGCTTTCAGACAGGACCAAACTGAGGGCCCTACCCTCAAAGTACCTGGCGAACCCGCGCGACCACCTCCTCCACCGCCGCCTCCACGCGGCCTTCATTACGGCACAACGCCAAACCATGGCGTTGCGCCGCCTGTTCGAAGGCCTGGGTGCAGGCCGCGTGCTCCTCGACATGCTGCAGCACCGTGCTGCCCAGCCCGCGGGTACGAGCTGCGGCCCTGGCCCAGGAAATCTCCGGCGCAGTAGTGATGCCCATGTGCAGGTCCGGCACCCTTACCCGCCGCTCGAGGTTCAGTTGCAGCACCTGCTCGAACGGCAGCAAGCGCCGAAAGGCGGCATCGGAAGGATACCAGCGGTCCATCAGCACGATGCAACCCGAAGGCTGGCGTGGCAGCACCTGCTGAGAAATCCATGCGCGGCTGTCTGCGAGGCGTTGGCACACTTCAAGTTCCAGCGCGGGGTCGGGGTGCCTCGCCAGCTGATTGACCATGGCCATGGTAGGGCCGCGTTGTGGGTCGCAGTTTTTTTCGCTCAGGCGCACCACTTTGTGCCCACATGCGCGCAAGGCGTGGGTTGCCGCTTCCAGCACCGTAGTTTTGCCGGTGCCCTTGGGGCCGTCGAGGCAGATGAAGCGCACGTTTGGGTCGGAGGCTGTCAGAGGCAGAGGGCTCACCGGTTGGTTGAGTGGCGGGTAATCAGCGGCGGATTTTATATCAATGCAGAGCCGTTCAGCAGCCTTGCCAAAACGCATGCCCGGCACGGGCCTGGCGCTAGCCAGCTGCGGATAGCCGGCTTGAATAGGGGCAACGTCGCACGCCATGCTGACGGTGTTCGCCCAGAGCATGATGGGAACCGTCAAAAGCACCTACCCTGCCACCCTATTAGAAGCTTGATCCTCGAAAACTGACCACCCGATCCCACGGAAGCACCCCACATGCCTGTCGATTTCAGACCCGCTCAAGCTTCGGACGCATACGACATTGCGCGTTTCTTTCAACTGACATCGGAGGGCATGGCCGACTACATATGGTGCAAGCTTGCCGCCCCGGGAGAAGCATTGTTGAGTGTGGGCACATCTCGCTATGCCAGGGAGCAGGGCGACTTTTCTTACAGGAACTGCCTGATGGCGACTTTCGAAGAGCGCGTCATCGGCATGATGCATAGCTATGCTCTGCGCGAAGCTCTTGACCGGCCTGCCGAGACCGACCCGATCCTGGCGCCTTATTCCGAGATGGAAGTACCTGACACCTTGTACATTTCCAGCCTTGCTCTGGATGAGGCCTGGCGCAGCCAGGGATTGGGCGTCCAGTTTCTTCACTACGCCCAGAAGCGCGCCGAGGACGCTGGCCTGAATGGCCTATGCCTGATCGATTATGCAGAGAACCACGGTGCACGCCGCTTCTACGAACGCCACGGTTTTCAAATTGTTAAAACCTGCCAGATCGTTCCGCACCCGATGCTGCGTGTGACTGGCGAGGCCTATTTGATGTATCGCCCCAATCACAACGTGCTCGAGAAAAAACCATGAACAACAAACTGACCGTATTTCGCGAACTGGATATTCAACCGGTGCGCGACCTTCCCTTCTTTGAAAAAGTCGTGGAAGGCACCCCTCACACGCTGACGTCCAAGTACTATCACGATGAACAGCAAGGTCGTATTTCCGGTGAGTGGGAAGCCAGCGTCGGGGCGTGGAGCATCGACTACAAGGTCTGGGAGTTCTGCCATGTCCTGAGTGGGCGCTGCGTCATCGAGCTTGAAGGTTGCGCCCCGGCCACACTGGCCGCTGGCGACACGTTCATTATCGAACCGGGCGCCAAGGGCAAATGGACCGTGCTCGAAGACATGAAAAAGAACTTCGTGATCCTCTTGCCCGCGAACTAGGCAAGCCAGATTTGGGCGTATGCTTTATCTTCCCGAAGAAAATACCGGGCTGCAGGTATGGAGCTCGGTGGCAAGCACGAAAACGGCCGGAGGCGAGCGGGCAACGACATGGCGCCCTGCCCGGGGGAATGTCTGGACACCCCGGCAGCCTGTTTAACAGCGCTGCCTGAAGCAGCACACCCATCCCCGACTCAACTGCCGTCTAGCTATACCAGGACGCTGAAATGGACACCGCTTTTCAAACACTCGCACTCAAGCTCGGCATCCAACTGCCGGAACGCTTTTCAGCACTGCTCGACCTAGCGCATTCAGGCACAGGAGCCATGCGCAGCGTGGAGGATTTGTTTTGGCTCGATGCCGAAGAGGCCGAGCGTGAGATCGATGAGTGGCTTAATCCCGAAGACCAGCAAGGGCGAACATTTCTGCCGTTCGCGAACAATGGTAGCGGTGAACCCTGGTGTTTCGTGCAACTGGAAACCGGCATGGCCGGGATTACGCAAGCACTGCATTATGGTCAGCTCACAAGCCTTGCTCACACCGATATCTCTTCATGGGTGGCAAGCCAATACATAGGCCTCGCCACAGATGTGACCCGGCTATCCCATCAAAAAGACGTTGGCATGGCACTCATGCATGAGGGGCAATCGCTTCACCCTGTATTGCTGCCGGCAGACTGTGCGCTGCTGGCCGACCTGTTTTCCAGGCCCTGCGTGGCCCTGGCATTCAAGGATGGCCCCAGGAGCCTCCCGAGAACAGTCAACGCCTTTATTTCTCGGGAAGAAGAGAAAGCATTGCTGCAAAGGCTCGAGCAGCCGGCCCCCATTGAATTCGCAGTTCTGCGTGACTGGATGCGCTGAGCACCGCTGGCATCTGCAGAACGACAACGGAGTACCCATGAGCGAAAAACAACCCTGCCGTATTTGCGCGAAGTTGATACTGCCAACCACGGCTGCTCGCAACGATGGAATGTGCATGCCTTGCAAAGGCGGCTATCGGCAAAATATCGAAGACGGCAAACTCCGGGGCGAAGAGCACAGGCGTTACCTTGCGAGCGCGGAGGCTTTGTATTGGAACGCACTGGTCGGGCGCGTCCACCACTCTCCCGAGGGGCTCTCAGAGTTGGCATTGGCAGAACAGCATTATTACGCAGTCAGCGCATTACAGGGTGAGGTGTACAACGGCGGCCTCGATCAATACTTCGGCAACTCCTCGGGAGATCACTACGCCAGCGCTTGCGCGGGGCTTCTGGAACTTGGGGCAACGCAGACGCTGGCCCTGCTCCATGAGGCGAAACACCTGCTGTTCGGTGCCCAGCCGGTACCCACCGAACAAGCCTTGCGCCAACTGAGCATGCCCACCTACGCAGACGAACGGGACCTTGATTGCGAAGCCGCACTGGATGCCCTCGACACGCAATTTTACCTCGACGCCGAACAACTCAACGAGCGCCTGCTGAGGTACGCCCGCGAGCACCGGTTGTTCGAAATGGAAGTTGAGTGACTGTCAGCCTTGCATGGCGTTGAGCCCGACGCCCGCGAGATAACGCACCTGCTCATCGCTATCCTGTGTAACCCTGCACAGGCCCTCGATTGCCCGAAGCACGTCGCAAGGTTGCATGCCGCTGTTATTCAACCCACTCACAGCATGGCGGCGAATGGCGACGTGGGGTGAAGACAGGCCACGCAAGGCTTCGCTGACATCAGCAGCAGTAGTGTCGATTCTGCCGCAAGCGGCTTCAAGGGCTTCTTCAACCGCAGGCCCAAGTTCAGGGCGCTGATCAAGCAGGCGCTCAAGGGGCCTGTAGCTCAGCACCAGTGGCCGCACGCCCCGCCAGCGGAAACCGCCGAAGTCAGCGCAGATGCCCGCGACCGCGAGTTCAGGTGATTGCTGCACGAGCCAGTCGACATCTCCGAGATAACCCAGGGCCGTTGCGCACCAATGGCGTGTCGGCCGCTCGGCGCCCTCCACTGCCTGCCGCCGGAGGGCCTGGACCACGGGCTGGTCGGCAATGCCCGCCAGCCCGAGAATCCGCGCCGCCGGTGTGGGTTCCGTGTGCCCATTGACCTGCTCGATAAGCGCAGCCTGTGCGGGGCGGCTATTGGCAATCAACCAGCGCTCTGCGTATTCCGCCGACACGCCGTCATGATGGTGCAAGCGCCCGACGTAGAAAGCCGCCTGCTCGGCATACGGCAAGGCAGAGACGTTGCGCAAGGTATTTTCGATGCCCCATTCGACAGGGAAATTATCCTCGAACTGCTGGCGCGTCAGGCTGCGTCGGGCCAGGGCAATATCGCCAGCGAAGTCATGGAAAAACACAACGAAGCCAGGCGCCACATTCGGGTGCTGGCAGAAATGCCGGCCCAGCGCCCTGGCGGCACGGCTCACAGTGACCAGAAAGCGCCGCTCAGCCGCTTGCCATTGGCGCGCGCCAAGCCGGTTGGCATGGGCTTGCAACTCATCGTCAAGGGGCGTGAACGGCTCGGCAGCGCAGATTTCCCAATCCCACTGCCAATCCGCCGGGTTCCACTTCACCGAACCGAAGCTTTGATCTTGCTCATCGGGGCAGCTTTGGCTGAGTGCTTGCAGGCTGTTTGCGGCAAAGCTGGGCAGCGACAGCACAGCCTCTTCTTCCCGGTAGCTGGCGTGAAATGCCGCAGCGTACAGTGGGCTACAGCCTTCATCGAGCAATGTTTGCAAGCTATGCCTGGCGGCGTCGAACAGCGCCCGCTCCAAAGCTTTCCAGTTCATCATCGCTCTCAGCTCCCTTCAAACAGCCCCAGATAGCGCAAGCCGTTGTAACTGTTTTCAGGCGGGATGCTGAGCACGCCATCACCGTCGGTATACCAGAACGTCGCATTGGCCTCTGCAATGCCTAACGCTGCGCAAGCGGCCATGGCCCTCGCCCAGTCGCTCGGATCGATGGGGGCGTCCTTCAGGATTTCTTCGACCGCAACCGGCTTGGCGCGCCGCGCGATGATGCCGATGAAATCTTCGTCGTACCACTTGGCACCGACATCCCTGCAGAAGCCACACACACGGTACGCAGGATCATCAAAATCGCCTTCCACGGAATAGTCCAATTCGAAGTATTTTTGATATTCGCTTTCTGGCGTAAAGTTGGTGCCTACCCAAACATGCACCTTTTCATAGTTTTCCAGGTTATACGTATTCACTGAATGCTCCATGCCTGCCAGCGCCGCGATAAAAGCCTATTGAAGGTTAGCCACTGCCCTTTTCGCAGCTTCGGCTTTGAGCGCTTTGGTTTTACCGTACTCTGCCAGCAGCTCCAACGTATGTTTACCAGCGTTGGGATGGTTGAGCAGATACTCGTGCAGCAATTTGTTGCCGGCTTTGACGAGTTGCAAAACAACCGCGGTGTCGTTGTACTCTTGTTCGAAACGCATCATCTGGCTTTCCAATCGATAATGATCTTCAGCCGTTTGCTCGGACGTGTCCTGGGCGAAAACCTGTACCCGTAGCTCATCCCGCTCAAGCACATGCACAAACAAGAATACGGTGGTCACAAAGGTCAGGTAGTTGCGATTGGTCGCGGTTTCCGGAAGGTACACTTGCGAGCAGAAATGAAACAGCTGCCCGTTACAGGCAGGGATGCTGGCTTCTGACGCTTTCCACTTGGGTGGGCGGCGCAAAAAGAGAATGTCTTTCTTCTTGAGCATGTCGACACAAGCACGCTCGGTATCTTCCCCCTTGCGGCTGAACATCACGCCTTCATTTTGCGAGAGTGGATGATAGATCAGTGCACCATTGTGCAGTTGCTTTTCTATGACCAGGTAATGAACCTGCTGCAACCTGCCATATCTGGGGTGGACCTCACCCGTAAAAACGGTACCGCCAAACAGGTAGAGCTCCCTTTCAATCTGGCTACCCAAAATCTCCAGATCTGCCTGCGCGAGTGTTATTCGCTCGATGAAGACCGCCTGATTACCCTGTATCTGCGGCCAGGGAATATCCAGCATCGGGTCTTCGCCGTGCATGTTTACGGCAATCATGGCTGCTTCAGGTGCTGCACTCATACTATCGACCTCTCCCGATCAGCAGGATGTATCCTAATAGTGATGGCTATCGCTACGCTCAACTACGAATCGAGGATATTCTCGGATTGCAATTGCGTACCCGCCTGCCTTGCCTGAGTGCTGCGATCAGGCAAGGCTGCAACCTTACTTCTGCTCGAGGAATTCGGTCAGGAATGCCTGCGGGCGGCCCGTCATGGACAACTCATCGTTATAGACGACGCGCAGCTCATGGCTCTCACCCGGCAAGTAAAGCTCGCCAACGTCCCGATCCAGCCGCAATACTTCGTAGCGCTTGCCGTCTCGCTGGACGGAATAACGCGTGTCCTTGTTGGTTTTTTCCACGGCCATTTTCTGAATGCGCAGGTTCCACTCGTTGTCTACACCCGCCACTTGAACCAGTGCTTCATTGGCAGCACGATCACCGATACGCAAGATCCAGACCTTGACGCCCATCTCGCCGCTGTAGGCGAAAATCTTGTCAGCGATTTCCGGGCGCGCCTCCTCGGCCATCGCAACGGACGAACCCAACAAGCAGACACTGAAAAGCACTGCCCAAACACTCCTGATTACCGACATCGATCGTCTTCCTTAGCGAAAAAAGTCCGAAATTATACATAATTTGAAACCATTAATAAAGAGCGAGTATTACAACAAACTCACTGCAAAACCCGCACCTAAAACAAACTTGCGCCAGGCGTGCTGACTTTTATTACAGCCGCTCGATCCTGAAGTCCCACCGATCAAAGTTTGCGCCATTCGGCACAGCCGGTAACGACTCGACGGCAGTAACACCTAACTGATACACGTTCTGAGAAAGCTCCGCACCAAGCTGGTTAAAACCGGTGATGCTCAATGAATAAAACCCCGGCTCGATATCGAGATAGTCGTTATTTCCCAAACGATCAGAGAGCCGGGCTTTGTAATTCAGGAAAAATTCCGGGTCCCAATCCATCAGCGCATGCAAATCCGCAATCAATAACAGGCCGCTGACGACATTCAGTGGAATATCCTCGTATCGAAAAACCGCCTCGTTGCTCTGCTCGAAAGGACGCATGCGCTCATCGCGCAAACGAAACACATAATTTTCTTCGGGAATGGGATACATGGGCACCACCGCCCCGCTCTGCACGGCCAGGCTGCCTATGTTGCTTTGTTCGACGAAAATCTCAAAGACATTGGAATCATCAGGGCAATGTTCGGCGATGAAGCGGCTCAACACGGCCGGATCGAAAATAACCACACCGGGAATAAAGGCCTCTATCTGTGCCTCTGTTTTCATCCGTTGCCCCCACAGGTTGAACCATCATTTCAAAAGGCGATCCCACATGGCGACGATCCGCCCTGCAATTCTCGGGATCATACCCACATCCACGCGCTGCACCCTATCACTGGAGCACCACATGAAATATGACGATGCCTCTTGGCATTACGGAGGCACCTTTCCGGCGGAGCTGCCCGAAGCAGCGGGTGCCACCCATATCGGTATGTTCCTGGCATGGATGCTGATGAATGACCTTGCCAGTGAAGAGCTCGAAGAAGACGCCGAGAGCGAACTGGCCCAACTCAAGGATCGCACCCTCACCGGCGCACGATTCCTGATGACTGTACTGGACGAAAAACTGACCGACGAAGAGTTCTCCGAGACCGGCAATGCATTCGCCGTCGCTTATTACCAAGGGCTGAACAACGACAGCCGTTACGTCGACGACTACCTGCTGACATTCGGCGCCAGCATTGAAGGCCTCTACCATGTTGAGGACAGCTGGGCCCATTACGACCAGCTGAGTGGTGTGATAGGCGCACGCTTTGGGGCCTGGCAGGCGGCTGGCCAGCCCGAATATATCGTTTGAAGGGCTCAGCGCCCCGCAGTGAGTGCCTTCTGATGGATCTGCCTTACACCAGCAAAAACCCGCCTGCCAGCACTGAAGCGATCACGCTGGCCATGCAGCAATGCACTATAGAACCGCGCGCCTGGATATGTGGATTCTGGGCACAGTGCGACGGCGCGATGATTATCGACCTCGTGCAGATTTACTCCACTGACATGATTACCGAACGCCAGCAGACTTACGAAATTGCGGCTTACTTTCCTGATCATCTGCTTGTGGGTGACGACTCCGGCGGGCGCCTGATTTTGCTGGAGCGCTCCGGAAAGCATCGGTTTTACCTGCAGGACTCAGGGGACCCGTTCATAGATGATGCAATGGCTTTTTCATCCATCGACGACTTGATCAAGGCTGTTGCCAGTGAGCCATGACATGCAATCCTCAAAAGACCTTATCCGCCAGCCGGGCTATCAGGCGCTCTCCGAGCAGCAACAGCGGCTGGTGATCGCCAGCTACACGTACAGAAGCCTGCGCCTGGTCGAGATGTTCGACCGCCGCTACGACCAGTGCCTGGCAGGCCTCTTTGGCCGTGGCCTGGCAGCCTACGCGGCCGGCACGGCCCATGACAGCCGCGCCCTGAAGGCAGAGATCGGCACCCACATACCTGATACCGATGAGTTTGGTGAAGAGGAAGGGGCCTATGCGCAAAACGCTTTCATTGCTTTGGCCTATCTGATGGAAGCAGCAACCTCTGGCGACCTGGCTTTATTGCAGGCCAGTATTGAAATGACCCAGAACAACGCTGACTTGTTGTGTTACGAATGCGACCCTGATTACACGCTGGTGGCACTGCTGGCTGCTGAGCAGCAGGTGCTCGACAACTTGGTGGCGCAGGCGGCGGCAATCGCTTCGGCGGAGCCTGCCACCCTCGACCTGATCGCATCGCTGGCCCTGCCCCACAGGCTGTGATTGTTGTGATTTGATACGCCTGATTGAACAGCCCGGACATGAGGCCCTATGAAAACGTACAGCATTCGCGACGTGCTGCAGAACATCGCCCACATGCCTGACAGCTGGTTCTACCTGCCAGCGGCCGGATGGACGCTCGATACCCGCGGTGCGTTCTCACTGGACAGTCGTGATTTCGCCCCGAATCCACTGACTATCTGCCGTTTCAGGTATTTAGTGACGGTTGGGTATCGACACTGGAGAAGGCCATGATCGAAGACGTGATCTTCAACGTCGACCAGCAGTTGCCTCAAGCATCCATACAGAGGTACTTCAAGGCCTTCGAATACTTCTACCAGAACGACGCCTTCATCGAATTCAGCCCGCCCCGCGCTGATGCCCACGCCAATTCAGAGCAGGGTTAGCGTAAGCCTCCAGCGGGATGCACGGATATTCACCCTGTTTGCAAGGACCTCACAATCATGAGCCTCGTCGATAACTACCTCGCCGGCCTGCGCAAAGCCTTGCCGGCCGAACAACTCGATGAGTTGCAACCTGCACACGGCGCCAGCGCGGCAGATATTCAGCGGCTGGCCGAGCGTTATCCGCTGTGCCCCGACAGCCTGCTGGAGCTGCTTGGCCACATCGACGGCACGCACTATCGGGATTACCCCGCTGGCAAGGTTCTGGTGCTGGTACTGGGCTCCGATGTATTTGAGTACCCCTACTACCTCAGTTCGGTCGACCAGATCCTTGAAGAAAGTGTGGATTACACCCGCAGCATTGCGCAGATCTATGCCGGCTATCTGGACACTGAGCCCGACCTGGTCGGCCCCGGAATCGATGTTTCGCTGGGCATGCATGAGCGGCTGTGTTTCTCCCACTGCATGAACAATGGAGGAACTTCGAGGCTGTACATCGACTTCAACCCAGCGGCCGGCGGCAAGGTGGGCCAGGTCGTGCGCTACCTCCACGACCCTGACAGCTACAAGGTGATCGCGCCAAGCTTCGATCAGTATTTGCAGCAGTTGATCGATGACGATTACGCGTTCGTTTTCGAGGATGGCGACTACTGAGGCGCGGATACCATCGCCCTGAACTTAGGCTCTGTACGAAATGCATCCCAGCTCGGCCATGCTGCGTTGAAAACAGGCTCGATCGCGAGCCCGGTCGGAATGCTCATTTACAACCAGTAAACTCCGCTTCCTCGCCTGTTTTCGCCTTGCCTTGCCTTCGCTGGAATACATTTCATACAGAGCCTAGACCCATCAACCCGGCATGCCCCAGACCCTGGGCACCACAACTTCCCAGTGCTGGCACTTGCAAAGCTCACGATAGGCCTCTTCACTTTGCTCGGCTGAACGAACCAGCACCGCTGCAACCTCGCAGGCCTCTATAACAAACTCAGGGTTGAAGGAAGCCGCAGTTCGGCCTACCGCCGCGCCTGACTCGTTCAATATCAAATAACGCCCGCCAGTGGATTCTGCCTGCAGCGTCAATGGGGTGCCTGTTTGCAATCCACCTAATGCCGCATGAATCCAATGGCGCTCGCTCTGCCTGCCGGCATAGCCAAGGTCGATGTGTTTGAGGCTCAGCTGCAAATAGCGTTTACGCAGTTCGGGCATTGGCTGGCCGGTAAACCGCTTGCAAGCAACGCTGGGAGGCAGGCTACCGCTGAACGCTTCACCGCCGCCGAACTCGCACAGTGTCAGGGTCTGCTCCGCCCGGGTCATGCCGACGTAGTACAGCCGGCGCTCATCCTCGATATTTTTCTCATTGCGCATATCCCACCCGCCGTCCAACAGCGCCACATGGCGAAATTCCAGTCCCTTGGCAGAGTGCACCGTTCCAAGATACAAGCCCCTGTGAGGCTGTTGGCGGATTTCGCGCGCATAGTCATACAGCCAGTCGATCACCGCCTTGCATTGCAGTTGGCAATTACCGAGTTCGACTTCGAGTTCATCGAAAGCGGTTTCGAACAATGGCCTGGCATAGTCGTCGAGCGAAGACTGAACCAGCCGCCATGCCTCGCTTGCAGTGAGCGCCTGGCCTGACTGCTCAAGCTGGGCGACCACTGAAACGAACGCGCGCTGGCTGGTCAGCGGCAACACGCTGTCCTTGTCTGCCGCCAGGTGGTACTCGATCCCGTGCAACTCGCACCACGCCTGGACCGGGAGTAGATAGTGATGAGCGCGAGCCAGCACTGCACAACCATCCCAGAGGCCGTTTTCCAGGCCCAGCAACCGCTCCAGTTCAAGCATGGCAGCCTGGGCCTGGCAGTTGCCGTGTGCACGATCGGCCGCACCGATCTGCAAACGCAGCACGCGCCCCTGGCGCTCGGCGTCCAAAGCGCTCCACTCGCCACCGGCTGCATTCGCCGAACGGCGCGCGTCGATCATCACCGGCGCGTCGGCCTTCAGCCGCTGGCCGTTGAGGCCAATCAGGTGATTGGCCGCCGCGATGATGCAAGCGCTGGAGCGGTAGTTCTCCACCAGAAAGGCATTGCTGGCCTCGTATTCGTGGCGAAACTCTTCGATGTAACGATTGTTGGTCTCACGGAAGGCGTAGATGTTCTGATCGTCGTCGCCTACGGCAATGATGCACGGCTTGCCTTCATCGGATGAGCCGCGGCCAGTCAGCGCACTGACCAGGCGATACTGGACCTCGTCGATGTCCTGATATTCATCCACCAGGATGTATCGATAACCGCGCAGCAACTCGGCACGCTTGTTGGCACGGGCATCGTCGAGATCGTCTTGGGTCAGCGCCTGGTCTTCATCCTCATCCGGCTGCACCACAAGGGAGCCTTCGAGCAAGTCGACGGCGTCTTTCATCAATTTGCCCAATGCGCCTTCGTCCACCTCATCGCCACGCTCGAAGCGCGTGCCGGTAAGGCGCATGGCCAGGCTGTGGTAAGTCATCACGCTGACCCCATAGGCATCGGCCCCCACCAGCGCCACCAGGCGTTTACGGATCTGATTGGCGGCATGGCGATTGAAGGTCAGCGCCACGATGGCGCTGGCAGGCACCCGCCGAACGCGCAGCAAGTAGGCAATGCGGTGGACGATGACCCGCGTCTTGCCAGAACCAGGCCCGGCCAGCACCAGCCGGTTGGCGTCCAGGTCGTCGGTAACGATGGCACGCTGTGTGTCGCTCAAGGCCTCGACGATCATCTGCCAGGAGGCCTCGCTGGTGGCGTACTTGAGCACGTGCTCACGGCCAGCGAAATAGCGCTTCAGAAAAGCCGACTTATCGATATTGAAATAATCTGCCACCAGTTGGCGCGACCTTTGTGGATTACCTTGTGCTTGCTCGGCGTACTCGCGCATCACGTGTACCTGGATGCGTTTTTCGCGATAGTGCTCGTCGAGAAGTTGATAGTCCTCTTTAAGGTAACGGGAGCGCTGAAGATCGACGTTCAAAGTCATGGCCCGGCGCATCACGGTAACGCCGTGGTTGAGGCAAAAGACTTCCTGGCGATGCAGGAACAGCAACACCCGCTCGATGTACTTGCCGCGATTGGCCGGCACTCTCTGGCTCAGTTCCAGGTCTTGATCGATCAGTGCCTCCAGTTCGCCAAACGTCGCCTCGGCCACCTGGTTCTTTTTACGCGCAGGCAATTTGGCCAGCAAATGCTCAAGCAACTTGCTGGCGACCACAGCGCGTGTTTCTCGAATGCCCTCGAGTACTTGCCAACTGCTTTCCTTGCGAATGCTCAAGCGAATGTAATCGTGGCTGATCATGCGCAAGTCGAAACTGTTGGCGCGCCGTTCGGGATGGCCATCTCGGTCAGGCGCCAGGCCTCGCAACAGCCGCAGCACATCCAGCGGCAAGATGTTTTTACGGCCCAGGCGCAGCTTGAGTGCCGACGTCAGCATCGCGACGCTCATATCCTGCCAGCCGCCACCAGGCGCATCGGGCGCCTGTTCGCTAAGCGTCTCCAGCAATGCTTTTTCAAGCGCCAGCAACTCCTGGAGTTGCTGCTGCGAGCTTTCGGTGCGGCCGTTGCTGAGCACGACGGTAAATTGCGTGTCGCTGACCAGCAGCCCGCGTGCTTCCAGGTCCTTGAGCACAAAGGCAACTTCCTGAGGTTCCAGGCTGGCAAGGGCAACCAGGTTGTCGGTATTGATGCGCTCATCGGCATTGGCACGGTACAGGTAACGCAGGATCGACAGGTATTCTTGCCGGCGGCGGTCAGGCAGGTTCGACTCGCCAATGCGCTGCTCAGCCTCTTCGCGAGGCAGCGCCAGGCGAGAGGCGAAGATTTGCGTGTGGTTCTCCTCGCGGGTCAGATACCGGCCGCGCTCCAACCAGGCCACAGCGGTCACTACCTTGGTATCGGCATCGGCGGCATCAGCACCGAAGGAGGTCTGGATGCTGTCGTCCATGAGCACTTCGCCTGCGGTGATCACCAGGGGCTTCTGGCCACGGCGTCTGAACTCGCTGTTGAGCTTTTTGTGGATCTGCTGGATATCCCGCTGGCTCAAGCAGGCTCGCTCGCATAAGCCGAACTGAGTTTCGATGTCCTGCGGGTCATACAGCAACACCGCGTGCGCCAGCTGCTGGTCACGCCCTGCTCGCCCGGCCTCCTGCAGGTAGTTTTCCAGCGAGCCGGGAATGTCGGCATGCACCACCAGGCGGATGTCTTTTTCGTCCACCCCCATGCCAAAGGCATTGGTGGCCACGATGATCGGAACGTCGCCATCCTGATAGGCAGCCTGCACCTTGAGCTTTTCGGCAGGCTGCATGCCTGCATGAAAATGCTCGCACACAAGCCCCTGCCCCCTCAAAAACTCCGCCAACTGCTCAGCCGACTTGCGGCTGGCGACGAACACCACCGCCGCCCCTGGCTGCTGCGTCAAATGCTCATCAAGCAGCCGATAGACACGCTGCCACTTTTCAGCGCGGCTACAGGGCATCACCTCGAGTGTCAGATTGGTACGCTCGTGGCTGCCGAGGAACTCGGCGAAACTTACGCCCAGCGCGTCTTTGAAATGGCTGCGGATATCGGCCAGCACTTCCGGCTTGGCCGTTGCGGTGAAGCAGCCGATGGGCGCCGGCTCGCGCCCTGCGTGGTACTTGGCGATGTAGCGTGACACGTAGTGGTAATCCGGGCGGAAGTCGTTCCCCCATTTCGACAGGCAATGGGCCTCGTCGAACACCCAGCCACCGACTTCGCGCTGCTCGAGCGCCTTGCAGAAGGCGCGGTTACGAAATTGCTCTGGCGACACCAACAGGATGCCGATATCACCCAGGCGCAGTTTCTCCAGCACGTCCATGCGCTCGGGCAGCGTGAGCAGCCCATTGAAAGCGCTGGCGCAGTGAATTCCCTTGGCTGCCAGGCCATCAACCTGATCTTTCATCAGCGACTGCAGCGGCGAAACGATCACCGTCAGGCTGCCATTGCGGTGATAACGGTTGAGCGCCGGCAACTGATAGGTAATGGACTTGCCGGCACCGGTGGCCAGCACCGCCAGCACATGCTGCCCGCGCATGCCGGCCAGGGTGATGCGGTACTGGAGCGGTTCGCCGGAGCGCTCCCGGCGAAAATCCGGGTATTTGAAATAACGCCGCAGTTCGTGGCGCGGGTCATGCGTGGTGCAGCAGTACTGGCAGCCGTCATCGCCGCACGGCTGATCACGAAGCTCGCGGATGAGCGCGCCCACCTTCGGGAACTGATAGCGCACCCAGGGTGCGAGCACCGAGTTGCCACCCGACACCCGCAGCCAGGCAAGCACATAGGCGAGCGGCAGGTGCGCGTCGGGATCTCGCAGGTCTTCGGCGATCAGCTTTCGAAGGCGGGTGCGGCATACCTTGAGGTCGCGGTTGGCCTCGAAGTCGCGCTCAGCCAACTGCCGCTCGATCAAAGGCCCGATATCCTGCACCGCCCATGCCTGCTGCCCGGTCAACGCGGCGAACAGCCCCCCGGCATCGAGCTCGGGCGTGGGCGCCAGCAACGCCTGGTAGCAAAGCAGCTCGGCAGGCTCCAGCTCCTGCAATTCGGCAAAGGCCTGGCGCTGGTCATTGAACAGCGAGAGGGTCAGGCGGCAGTCCGCCAGTGGTGAATTGAGGGTGTCGCGGACCAGTTTGTAGTCCTTGACCAGCCGATGATAAGGGTTGCGCGGAAATGCCAGGGGCGAGAGGCGCAAAGTATCCAGCGCCGGCAGGTGGAGCAACCCGAGCTCTGCGGCCTGCTCGCGCAGGATGCGCAAGTCATGATCGAGCAGGTTATGCCCCAGCAGGTACTCCGCACCCTCGGCCAGCCCTTCCACCTGCGCCAGTACTTGCGGCAGGTTTTTCTTCACATCAAGTTCGAGTGAAGCGCCCAGATCCTGCCGAAGCGCCCCGACCTTGAAAATTTCTTCCGGCTTACCGGGCGTTGCCGGATAAACCTCAAGGTCGACAACGAGCGCTTTTTCCTGGTGCACGGGGAACATGTCTGACGCAATCCTTGCTTGAAACCTACAGAATTACGCAGAATACAGGCAAAGGGCCATGCATTAAACCTCTCTCGACGAACAACGCCGCGGCACAACTATGGGTAAGTTCTGTTAAAGCACCGTGGGCATGAGATTTATGCGACAACTGCGGCTGCACCCTTATCGATAAAACGTTATCGCCATGGGCGAGGAATTCATCGCAGTTATCGATACCCCGTATCGCTACCCTGGCAGCCGAAGATGCACCGCTCAACATCACCCGCTCCGCTGCCCCAACTTCATGGATGAACTCATGGCGCCCGATACACTTTCAGTGCTACTCGACTACCTGCTGCGGCTGCCTCCGATCATCGGCGTGCTTATCGCCGGGCTGTATTTCACACCCGCATTACGGCAAGGCCTGCGTGTACTCATCCTGATTGCGGCCTTCATCTGCCTGCGCGATCAAATGACCCCGGCCGGGCTGTGGGCACTTAGCGGGCAGCCTCCGCTGCGCTTTCACGCCAACCCCTGGGTGCTGTTCTTTCTCGGCAGCGCCTCCATGGTATCGCCGGTTTTGATCCGCACGTTCCTTGCGCAGTGCTGGCAGCTGGTCGTCGGCTTCAAAGCAAGCCCTGTCGCGGGCCTCGCGGTGGGTACCTGGCCGGCTGCCTGATTGGGCTGCCGATCAGGCTGCATTTTGGCCTCCCGCTTGCGCCACTCCCCTGGTTACTGGGTTTTGCCACACTGGCCTTTGCCGGCAACGCTTTGGAGGAGGTGCTGTTTCGCGGCATGCTCCAGGGATGGCTGGAGCGCCGCATGACGGCCTGGTACGCAGCAATCGGCAGTGCGCTGGCGTTCTGCGCCTGCCACTTTTACCTGGCTTTCATCCTCACAAACGCGGGCTGGCCTGTGCTGGTCTTCACACTTCTAGAAGGTGTGGCCTGCGCGCTGGTGCGCCTCAAATGGGGCACCTGGCCTGCCGTACTCACCCATGGCACTGCAATTTTGCTCATTGGGGCGCCGCTGCAACCCTGAGAATGCAATGAGTTTCGCAGTGTTTCACCGGCAATTTTAGGCCAGTCACCGATTTACAAATCCTTCACACTACCGGCCGCCTCACTCAAGCCATCCACCCGGCAGCCGATAGCTCATGGGCGGCGCAAGGCAGGTCAATTTCAGCGCGCCGCTGGTGGCCATTAGCCTTCAACTCTATAATCCGCCTCCCTGCGCCTGCCCGTGCGGGCGCGATGGACGCCACACCCTACAAGGAGCTGTTCTTGAAACCCATCTTCACCCCGGTTGCCCTTCCCTTGCTGGCGGCCGCGTACCCTGGCCGTGCTCAGCGGCTGCGCCGCCACCGAAACCTCCCGTGCCCTGCCCGTGGCCCAGGTCGAAAGCGTCGCCCGCCCCTACAGCGGCGTGCGCTCGCCGATTGCGGTCGGCAAGTTCGACAACCGTTCCAGCTACATGCGCGGGATCTTCTCCGACGGCGTCGACCGTCTTGGCAGCCAGGCCAAGACCATCCTGATCACTCACCTGCAGCAGACCGGCCGCTTCAGCGTGCTGGACCGCGACAACCTGGGCGAAATCCAGCAGGAGTCCACCTACAAAGGCCAGGCCCAACGCCTGAAAGGCGCCGATTACGTGGTCACTGGGGATGTAACCGAGTTCGGCCGCAAGGAAGTGGGCGACCAGCAGCTGTTCGGCATTCTCGGCCGCGCCAAGAGCCAGGTGGCCTACGCAAAGGTGGCGCTGAACATCGTCGATAGCGCCACTTCGGAAGTGGTCTATTCCACCCAGGGTGCAGGCGAATATGCACCGTCGAACCGCGAAATCGTCGGCTTTGGCGGCACCGCCAGCTACGACTCCACCTTGAACGGCAAAGTGCTCGACCTGGCCATGCGCGAGGCAGTGAACAAGCTGGTCGACGCCGTGGACAGCGGCGCCTGGAAACCCCAACGCTGATCGAAGGAGCGATGCATGAACAAGGTGTTCACGTTGGCAGCCACCGTGCTGGTGTGCGGCTGGCTGGCCGGCTGTGCCGGGCCACGCCCCCTCTACCAATGGGAGGGTTATCAGGCCCAGGTGCGCGGCTACTTCAAGGGTGATTCCAAGGAAGCGCAGTTGCAGGCGCTGGATGCCGGCCTTGAGCGCATCAAGGCCAAGGGCGGCGCAGTGCCGCCAGGCTACCACGCCCAGATGGGCCTGCTGTGCGCCGACCTCGGCCAGCAAGGCCGGATGGTGCAGGAGTTCCAGGCGGAGAAGGCGCTGTTTCCGGAGTCGGCCACCTACATGGACTTTCTGCTGAAAAACGCAGGCAAGGCTGCTGACCCCGCCGGCAACCGCGTATCGAGCACAACACCGGCGGCCGAAGCGGCAGGGAAATCGCTATGAACACATGGATCAAGGGCCTGGCACTGATCGGCCTGGCAGCACTCGCCGGCGGCTGCGCCCCGGTCAAGACCGTCGACTACCAGGCCTACAAGCAGGCTCGCCCACGCTCGATCGTGGTGCTGCCGCCGCTGAACGAGTCGCCTGATGTGAAGGCCACCTACAGCCTGTTGTCGCAGGTCACCGTGCCACTGGCCGAAGCCGGTTACTACGTGGTGCCGGTGGCACTGGTGGATGAAACCTTTCGCCAGAACGGCGTGACGGCAGCAGGCGATGCTCACCAGCTGCCGCCGGCGAAGTTGCGCGAGATCTACGGCGCCGATGCCGGGCTGTACATCACCGTGAGTGACTACGGCACCAAGTACATGGTGCTCGCCAGCGCCACCATCGTGACCGTCCAGGCCCGCCTGGTCGATCTCAAGACCAACACCACCCTCTGGACCGGCAGCGCCAGTGCGTCGAGCCAGGAAAACCAGAACAACTCAGGTGGCGGCCTGGTCGGGATGCTGGTGGTGGCGGCAGTCAACCAGATCGTCTCCAACGTGGTCGAAGACGCTGGCTACCCTGATCGCCGGGATGGCCAGTGCGCGGTTGTTGTCGGCCGGGCATCCGCCAGGCTTGCTGTATGGGCCGCGCTCCCCACGTTACGGCAGCGACTGATCCAGGTGCCCCGTCCGCAGCACCGGCGGCCACCTCGTTCGGGACGGCCGCTCAGGCGTTGCATTTACCCAACCCTATGGCGTTCAGGCAATCTCCCACCCCACACAGCCTTGCAGGCGATGCCCCTTGCTCTGCCTCGCGCGCTTCGCTATATAGTCGCCTACACAACGACAATGCCAAGGAGCTGCTGCATGACTGCCTTCACCCCTCGTTTCGCCGCGCTGGCCCTGAGCCTGGTAGCGTTCTCCGCCCAGGCCGATGAAGTCCAGGTGGCGGTGGCCGCCAACTTCACCGCGCCCATCCAGGCGATCGCGCAGAGTTTCGAGAAAGACACCGGCCACAAACTGGTAGCCGCCTATGGCGCCACCGGGCAGTTCTACACCCAGATCAAGAACGGCGCGCCCTTCCAGGTGTTCCTTGCGGCCGACGACAGCACCCCGGCCAAGCTTGAGCAGGAAGGCGAAACGGTCAAGGGCTCGCGCTTTACCTACGCCATCGGCACGCTGGCGCTGTGGTCGGCCAAGGAAGGGTATGTCGACGACAAGGGCGAGGTGCTCAAAAAGAACAGCTACGAACACCTGTCCATCGCCAACCCCAAGGCGGCGCCTTATGGCCTGGCTGCCACCCAGGTGCTGAACAAGCTTGGCCTTGCCGATACCACCAAGGCCAAGATCGTGGAAGGCCAGAACATCACCCAGGCTTATCAGTTCGTTTCCACCGGTGCAGCGGAACTGGGCTTTGTAGCGCTGTCGCAGATCTACAAGGACGGCAAGGTCACCAGCGGTTCGGCGTGGATCGTGCCTTCCGAGCTGTACGATCCGATCAAGCAAGACGCCGTGATCCTCAGCAAAGGCAAGGACAACGCTGCCGCCAAAGCCTTGGTCGAGTACCTCAAAGGCCCGAAAGCGGCGCAGATCATCAAGTCCTACGGTTACGCCCTCTGATGCCACTGGATGCCGCTGACTGGGCGGCTATCCGCCTGACGCTGGAGCTCGCCAGCCTCACCACCGTGCTGTTGCTGCTGCTGTGCACACCACTGGCGTGGTGGCTGGCGCACGGCCGCTCGCGCTGGCGCGCGGTGGTGGGTGCAGTGGTGGCGCTGCCGCTGGTGCTGCCGCCGACGGTGATCGGCTTTTACCTGCTGCTGTTGCTCGGCCCGCACGGTTGGGTGGGCCAGGCGACCCAGGCTTTGGGGCTGGGCACCGTGGTGTTCAGCTTCGCCGGGCTGGTGATCGGTTCGATGATCTATTCACTGCCGTTCGTGGTGCAGCCATTGCAGAACGCCTTCAGCGCCATCGGCCCACGCCCGCTGGAAGTGGCCGCCACACTGCGCGCCTCACCGCTGGACTGCTTCTTCAGCGTGGTAGTGCCCCTTGCGCGCCCGGGCTTCATCACCGCCGCGATCCTCGGGTTTGCCCATACGGTGGGTGAATTCGGCGTGGTGTTGATGATCGGTGGCAACATCCCCGGCAAGACGCGTGTGGTGTCGGTGCAGATTTTCGATCATGTCGAAGCCATGGAGTTTGCCCAGGCCCATTGGCTGGCAGGTTCGATGGTGATCTTCTCTTTCCTCGTGATGCTGGCGCTCCATGCCAGGCGCGGGCCCAAGGCTGCCTGGAGTTGACCGCCGTGCCCCCTGCCCTGCAAGCCCGGCTGCTGGCCGACCGTGGCGACTTCCACCTGGAAGTGAACCTGGCTCTTCCGCCTACCGGTATTACCGCGCTGTTCGGCCAGTCAGGCTCGGGCAAGACCACGCTGCTGCGTTGCCTGGCAGGGCTCGAGCGCGCAGAAGACGCCTACATCGAAGTCGCCGGCGAAGTGTGGCAATGCACGCGCCGCAACATCTTCGTGCCGCCGCATCGGCGGCCGTTGGGTTACGTGTTCCAGGAGGCCAGCCTTTTCCGCACCTCTCGGTGCAGGCCAACCTGGATTATGGCTGGCGGCGCGTGCCCGCTTCGCAGCGGCGCATCTCTCATGCTGCGGTCTGCAGCATGCTTCGGTATCGGCCACCTGCTGGCACGCAGCGCCGGCCAGCTCTCCGGTGGCGAACGCCAACGGGTCGGGATTGCTCGGGCGTTATCGACCAGCCCGCGGCTGCTGCTCATGGACGAGCCCCTCGCCGCGCTGGACAAGGCCCGCAAGAACGAGATCCTCCCCTACCTTGAGCGCCTCCACGCCGAGCTGGATATCCCGGTGATCTACGTCAGCCATGCTCAGGACGAAGTGGCGCGCCTGGCCGACCATCTGGTGTTGCTGGAGCGCGGCGAAGTGGTCGCCAGCGGCCCGATCACCGAGACCCTGGCCAGGCTCGACCTGCCACTGGCGCAAGACAGCGACGCAGGGGTAGTGCTGGAGTGCCAGGTGCAAGGGTTCGACGCACAATATCAGTTGCTGGGGCTGCGCCTGCCGCAAAGCGAGGCCAGCCTATGTATCGCCCATCCGCAACGGCCGGCCGGCAGCCGGCTGCGGGTTCAGGTGCAGGCACGTGACGTGAGCCTGAGCCTGCACCGTGAAAGCCAAAGCAGCATCCTCAACCGCCTGCCGGCCACGGTGCGCCAGGTCCAGCTGGTGGGCGCACATGCGCTGGTGCGCCTGGACTGCGCCGGGGCACCACTGCTCGCCAGGGTGACACGCTACTCGGCCGATCAACTGGGGCTGGCGCCAGGCGCTGCGGTGTGGGCACAGATCAAGGCGGTGGCAGTACTGGCCTGAGCCCTGCCGCAGAGCGGCGAAACTTTCGTCAGGGGCGCCGGGTCGGACCTATCAACACCGCCCGGAGAGCACCCCATGGCCCACGAGCCCGCCGATGCCGCCGCCCGCGCCGCCGACGTGCTGCCCGAACAGGCTCAGGCAGTCAATTCGCTTAAAGTGCTGACGGTCAACACCCACAAGGGCTTCAGCGCCTTGAACCGCCGTTTCGTATTGCCGGAACTGCGTGATGCCGTGCGCGCGCTGTCGGCCGATGTGGTGTTTCTGCAAGAGGTGCTGGGCCGCCACAGCGGCCACGGCGAGCGTTACGAGAACTGGTCAGACACACCGCAGTACGAATTTCTCGCCGACAGCATGTGGCCGGTCTATGCCTACGGCCGCAATGCCGTCTACCCGGAGGGTGATCACGGTAACGCGCTGCTCTCGAAATTCCCGATCTTGCGCCACGACAACCTCGATGTGACCGTCAGCGGCCATGAAGAGCGCGGGCTGCTGCACTCGGTGCTCGCGGTGCCGGGCCAGGGTGAGGTGCACACGGTGTGCATCCACCTGGGCCTGCACGAAAGCCAGCGGCAGATGCAGCTCAAGCTGCTGTGCCAACTGCTCGAAAGCCTCGGCCGCTACGAACCGGTGATCGTGGCAGGCGACTTCAATGACTGGCGCCTCAAGGCGAGCGGCGTGCTTGAAGCGTGCGGCCTGCGGGAGGTTTTCACCCAGGCCTACGGCGCGCCGGCGCGCAGCTTCCCGGCACGCTGGCCCTGGCTGCGGCTGGACCGCATCTACCTGCGCAACGCCGAGGGCCACTGCCCTCAGGTGTCGTCACGCAAGCCCTGGTCGCATCTGTCCGACCATGTGCCGTTGGCCGTGGAGGTTCGCCTGTGAGCGTTGGCAATGCACTGGAGCTGCTGATCAATGGCGACGCCTTCTACCCCCGGGTGTACCAGGCGATCGACGCCGCGCGCGAAGAGGTGCTGCTGGAGACCTTCATCTGGCGAGAGGACGAGGTGGGCCGTGCACTGCAGGCTCATTTGATCACCGCCGCCAAACGCGGCGTGCGGGTCGAGGTACTGGTCGACGGCTACGGCAGCGATGAACTGAGCGCACCCTTCGTGGAGGCGCTGGCCGACGCCGGTGTGCGCCTGCTGGCCTTCGATCCCAGCCCGCGGCGGCTTGGGGTGCGAACGAACCTGTTCCGCCGTTTGCACCGCAAGATCATCGTGGTCGACGGAGAAATCGGCTTCATCGGCGGCATCAACTTTTGCGCCGACCACTTGAGCGACTACGGGCCGATGGCCAAGCAGGACTACGCCGTGCAGGTGCGCGGGCCGGTGGTGCAGGCGCTGCATGAAGCCAGCCTGCGGTTGATGGACGAAACCGCACGCGCTGAGCCGCGAACCCAAGCCCTGGCTCACTCGCCAGGTGCCTCTGGAAGCCGATACCGCTACCGCCACTGCCAGCCTGTGGATCCGCGACAACCAGCGCCACCGCGACGACATCGAGGAGCGATACCTGCTCGCCATCGACCAGGCGCGGGAACGCATCCTGATCGCCAACGCCTACTTCTTCCCAGCTACCGCTTGCTGCGCGCTTTGCGCGAGGCGGCGCGGCGCGGTGTCGAGGTCACCTTGATGCTGCAGGGCATGCCCGACATGCCGCTTGTGCGCCTGTGTTCTCGCCTGCTCTACAACGACCTGCTGCGCGATGGCGTGCAGATCCGCGAGTACACCCAACGCCCGTTGCACGGCAAAGTCGCGGTGATCGACCGCCACTGGTCCACGGTGGGCTCCAGCAATCTGGACCCGCTGAGCCTGTCGCTGAACCTTGAGGCCAATCTCGTGATCGACGACAGCGCGTTCAATAGCCGGTTGCATGAGCACTTGCACCACCTCATCCAAGCGCACAGCAAGCAAGTCACCCTGCAACGGGTGCTGCGTGGCCACTGGTGGCGTGCGCCGCTTGTATTCTCGCTTCCACTTCCTGCGTCACTTCCCGGCCTGGATAGGCCTGCTGCCCGCTCACCGCCCACGGCTCAAGCCATGGGCGCCCGTCACAGAAGAAGGGGCACAGATGCCCGAAGGAGGTGCCGGATGAAGCGCTCGGGCTGGGCTATGGTGCTGCGTGCGCCGAACTGGGTATGCCTGATCGGCGTGCCGGTGCTGCTTTACTTTCTGTTGCGTAATCAGGACTGGAACGAAGTCTGGCAAGGCTTGAGGCGCTACCCGGCGACGACCTTGCTGGTCGGTGCAGTGATCGCGCTGGTCAGTTATGCGGTGTTCAGCGGTTTCGACCTGATCGGCAAAGCCTACACCGGCCACCCGCTACGCCGCGGGCAGGTGATGCTGATCGCATTCGTATGCTACGCGTTCAACCTCAACCTCAGCTCATGGGTCGGCGGCATTGCGCTGCGCTACCGCCTCTACACCCGACGCGACGTTAAAGCGGCCACTGTCACGCGCATCCTCAGCCTGGGCCTGGTCACCAATTGGTCCGGCTATCTGTTGATCGCCGGTATCGTTTTCGCCTGCGGCTTGCCGGCATCGCCTGACAGCGTGCACATTGGCGCGACCAGCCTGCGCGTCGCAGGCGTTCTGATGGTGATGGCCAGCGTAAGCTGGGTGTTGGCTTGCCGTTTCTCACGCAAGCGCGCATGGAAATGGAAAAGCCATGAAATCACCCTGCCCTCGGCGCCCATGGCGTTGCTACAGGTGGCAAGCGGTGCGCTCAACTGGGCACTGATGGGTACGTTGATGTGGTGGGTGATGCCTTCGGGTGCAGACTTTCCGACGGTCCTGGCCATCTTGCTGATCAGCAGCATCGCCGGGGTGATCGCCCACATTCCCGCAGGGCTGGGGTGCTCGAGACGATTTTCATCACACTGATGCAGGGCCAATACAACAAAGGTACCTCGCTGGCGGCGCTGATCGCCTACCGCGCGCTGTACTTTCCGATGCCGCTGGCGCTGGCGTGCCTGGTTTACCTCGATATGGAGCGTCGAGCGATCGCCCATGCGGCGCCTTCTACTCAAGGATGAAACCGGCATAACGCGTGGACATTTCCGACAGGTTGTAGCGTCGCTCAGCCAATCAGCACTCCGTAGTCTGGGCCGTCCGAATCAAAGACGCCCATCATGCGAAGGAGTGCATCATGAAGCCCATCCCGCAGGCGGCCTCGCCTGGCAGAACGCTAATCATCGTCGCGCTGGCCGCCCTGCTGCCCTTGGCAGCGGGCCTGGTCGCAACCTTTCATGCCGTTGAACACACCCTTCAACGCGAAACCCATAAAGTGCTGCACAAGGCGCTGAGGCAGCTGGATCAGCTCTTCAACGAAACCGCCGCAGCGGCCATGCGCCTGCATCCACTGGATGCCGCCCATTGCAAGCAGTCGAAACCGACGCAGCCGCACGCAGTAAGGCACCATTTGTTCGTGAGTGAATTCAAGCTGGTGGGTGACTGCTCCACGCGGATGAGCGAGCCCGAAACCGAAGAACAGGACGTTGCCTGGTCGCTGATGATTCACCCCCCCACCGCTCCGGGTGACGGCCTCGGCAAGCTGCACATGCGCTACGGCACCGAACAGCAACACCTGCTGATGGTGCTGAACATCCAGAGCGTCACCCGCTGGATGAAAATGATCAGTGACGACACCTATCTGACCCTGCGTATAGGCGACTATCAGGTCTGGGACGATGGCGCGCTGCTGCACGGCCGCACCACCGACAACCAGCAATACGCGTCGACGGCGAAGTCCTCTTCCTGGCCTTACGAAATCACCAGTACCCTGTCTGCAGACGACGTTCTGCGTGCTTTCCGCGACGGCCTGCTCCAGATGCTGGTCAAGCTCGGTGCGCTCTCGGTCGTCTGCGCCGGGCTTTGCCACTGGGCACTGACCCGTACGCGCGGTTGAGGGCACCAGGGCGGTGCAAGCGCTAGCCGTTGCGCCTGCTAGCCTTTATCGAAGCCAGGCCCGGCCTTGAATGCCTGTAAAGAAATGCATGCCTTCGCCTGCCGCTTGCGGTAATGTGCCCGCCCGCTCTGTTCCGACACTTTCGCACGAGGTTCCTTTGCACAAAGGCATCATCGCATCGGTTGCCGCATCCGCCCTGTTTGCCACGATGTATTACTACACTTCCTTGCTCACGCCACTGACCGGCGAGGAGATTTTCGGCTGGCGCATGTCGCTGACACTGCCCTGCGTGACGCTGTTTCTGATCACCACCGGCGATTGGCGCCTGGCCGCAGGTTTGCTGCGGCGCATCCGTGCCACGCCAGTGCTGCTTATCGGCTGCATGGCCACTGCCGCGCTGATGGGTGTGCAGCTCTGGCTGTTTCTCTGGGCGCCGCTGCACGGCCGCAGCCTGGAGGTATCCATGGGCTGATTCCCTGCTGCCCTTGACCATGGTGCTGACCGGCAAGCTGCTGTGGAACGAGCGCCTGTCTCGGCTGCAAACCGTGGCCGTGTGTTTTGCTGCCGTTGGTGTAGGCCATGAGGTGCTGCGCCACGGCTCCTTCGCCTGGGAAACGCTGGTCGTCGCGCTGGGTTATCCGGTCTACTTCGTGATTCGCCGGCGCTGCCGCAACGACCACCTGGGCGGGCTGTGGGTCGATATGCTGCTGCAATCGCCAGTGGCGCTGTGGTTTGTCTGGCAGGGGCCACTGTCGAGTGCCGACCTTGCCGCACACCCGGGTTTGTATGGGCTGATCCCGGTGCTGGGCGCGATCAGCGCAGCGGCGCTGGTCAGCTACGTCACCGCCAGCCGGAGCCTGCCGTTCTCCCTGTTCGGCCTGCTCAGCTACGTCGAGCCCGCATTGCTGGTGGTGGTGTCTCTGCTGCTGGGCGAAACCATCGGTAGCGATCAATGGCCCACCTACGGGTTCATCTGGCTTGCGGTGGCCGTGCTGATCCTCGAAGGCGCCCGGCATCTGATACGCCAACGGCGCCGCATCTGAAGCTGCAGGCGCGAAGGGATCGTTCCGAGCGCCGCGCAATCAAAGCACCATCACCCCGATGGACAGCGGTGAAGGTATTGCTCAGAATGCAACGCCCACACGGATCACGCGCGACAGCGCCAGCCACAGCATTTGGCGAGCCAAGGAACATGATCATCGCCCCCGACTGGATCATCTGCGAGCATTGCGACACCCGATATCGCGCCGCGCCCCTCACTCGTGGGCAGACGGCCCACTGCCGGCGCTGCGGGGCAGTGCTCTGGCGCGCGCCGCGGTTCAATCTGCAACAGCAATTGGCACTGACTGTCACGGCCGCGCTGCTGTTCCTGTTCGCCAACATCTTCCCTGTGATCAGCATTCGCATGGAGGGCCTCGGCAATGCCGCCACGCTGGCGCAATCGGTGCAGGCTCTGGCGCGGGGCGAGATTACGCCAATGGCTGCCGTCACTGCGCTGACCATCATCCTGGCGCCGATGCTGCAGATCCTGTTGCTCGGCTGGCTGCTCTGCCATGCCGTGGCCGGGCGAGTTGCGCCAGGCTTTCGGGTTTGCATGCGTACACTTGAGCACTTGCGCCCCTGGAGCATGCTGGAGGTGTGCCTGCTGGGTATTCTGGTGGCGATCATCAAGCTGGGGGGCATGCTCGATGTGCATCCCGGCGTTGGTTTATGGGCATTATCGATGCTCACTGTGCTGTTGATCCTGATCTCCGGCAAAGGTGTGCAGCAACTGTGGCGGCTGTACGAGGCGCGCCATGAGTAAACTGCCGTTCGCTCGCGATCAAGGCCTGGTCCACTGCCATACCTGCTCCAGAGTATGCTCGCAGGCCGAGGCCCGGTGCCCGCGCTGCGACAGCCGTTTGCATGCACGCAAACCGAACTCGATCGCTCGTACCTGGGCATTCCTGCTGGCAGGGCTCATCTTCTATATCCCCGCCAACGTGCTGCCGGTGATGAACACGCGCATGTTCGGCAACGCTGCCGAGAACACCATCATGAGTGGCGTGATCGAGTTCTGGAAAGGCGGCTCCTGGGACATCGCCCTGCTCATCTTTTTCGCCAGCATCGTGGTGCCGTGCCTCAAGTTCCTGGCACTGGGCATGTTGCTGGTGACCTGCCAGCGCCGCAGCACCTGGGCGATGCTGCAGCGGGCCAGGCTGTTTCGTTTCATCGAGCTGATCGGCTATTGGTCGATGCTCGACGTGCTGGTGGTGGCGCTGGTCGCCGCCCTGGTGCAGTTTCAGAGCCTGAGCGCGATTTCGCCGCGCCCGGGTATTCTGTTTTTCGGCGCAGTAGTGGTACTCACCATGCTCGCAGCCATGAGTTTCGACCCCCGCCTGATCTGGGACGCAGAGGTAGACGATGACTGATCAAGGACACTCCCCGGCGCCCGGCCTTCCGGAGGTGAAGCGTCGCCGCTTCAGCGTTTCACTGGTGTGGCTGGTGCCGATCGCCGCGGCCGTCTGTGGGTATCACGATGCTGATCCACGGCACGCTGTCGGCGGGGCCGCAGATCAACATCGACTTCCAGACCGCCGAGGGCCTGGAGGCCAACAAGACCCAGGTCAAGTACAAGAACGTGGTGATCGGCCACGTGACCGACATCAACCTGGCCAGCGACCGCAGCCGCGTCACCGCCACGGTAGCGCTCAATGCCTCGGCCAGCGCCTTCTCCTCCGAAGACACTCAGTTCTGGGTCGTGCGCCCACGCATCGGTGCCCAAGGCATTTCTGGGGTCGATACCCTGCTCTCCGGCGCCTTCATCGGTGCCGACCCAGGCCGCTCGGAGAAAACCCGCCGCGACTTCACCGGCCTTGAAACGCCACCCCCGATTACCTACGGGCAGAAAGGCCGGCGCTTCAACCTGCACACCGACGACCTGGGCTCGCTGGACATCGGCTCGCCGGTCTATTACCGGCGCATTCAAGTAGGCCAGGTGATCTCTTACCGCCTCTCGGACGACGGCAAAGGCATCGACGTGCAGATCTTCATCAACTCGCCCAACGACAAATTCGTCACCGACGACAGCCGTTTCTGGAACGCCAGTGGCGTTGATGTTGCCCTGGGCGCTGCCGGGCTCAAGGTCAATACCCAGTCGATGGCGGCGATCCTGTCCGGCGGCGTGGCATTCGTCGAGCCCAAGTACAGCCCTGAACGCAAAACCTGCCGAGCAATGGCACACCTTCAACCTCTTCGACGACCAGGAAAACGCCCTGGCGCCACCAGATGGCGAGGCGCGCTACATCAGCATGCGCTTCAACCAGTCGCTGCGTGGCCTGGCGGTAAATGCGCCGGTCGAGTTCCACGGTGTGAACTTGGGCCGAGTGGTGTCGGTCGACCTTGACTACGACCAGGACAGCAAGGCGTTCCCGACCGTGGTAGGCGCTGTGATCTACCCGGCGCGGCTGGGCAAGGCCTACGAGAAGATCCTCGCCCAGTGGGGCGCTGAGGACGATGCACGCTCGGCGCAATTGATGGCCGCGTTCGTCAAACAAGGCCTGCGTGCCCAGGCTCGCAGTGCCAACCTCATCACCGGCCAGCTGTTGATTTCGCTGGACTTCGTGCCCAATGCGGCGCCGGTCAAATTCAACATGGCCGCACGGCCATTGGAGATTCCCACCGTGCCCGGCAGCCTGGACAAACTCCAGGAGCAGCTCCAGGCGATGGTGGAAAAACTCGGCAAACTGCCTATCAACGAGATCGGCGACAACCTCAATGGCAGCCTGGCGCAGCTGAGCAAAACGCTCGGCCAGGTGAACGGCTCGACCTTGCCACAACTGAACCAGACCCTGGCGCAAGCGCAGAAGACGCTGGCCAGTGCCGGCAAGGCGCTGGGTGAGGACTCGCCGCAACGCCAGGAAATCAGCGATGCCATGCAAGACCTGCAGCGCACCGCCCGCTCGGTGCGTGCCCTCGACCGATTTCCTTGGCCGCCACCCCGAAGCGCTGATCCGTGGCCGCACGGGCCAGGGCAAGCCCTGACGCCTACCGCTCCTCCGATTCCACTTCCCGCGAGGCCGAACAGCCATGAACCTTCGAACCCCGCGTGTACTGGCACTGCTCGGCGCCCTGGCGCTCTCGGCGTGCAGCTCGGTACCCACCCATTACTACACGCTCATGCCCACCGACACTGGGCGCAGCCCCGCGCCAACACCCGGCCCTGCGTTTCAATTGCAGTCGGTGCGCATTCCGGTGCAGGTCGACCAGCCTTCGCTGGTGATTCGCCAGAGCCAGGGCGGCCTGGCGATCCTGGACAATGAACGCTGGGCAGCGCCACTGGCCGACGAATTCCATGACGCGTTGGCCAACCGCCTGGAGCAGGCACTGGGTGGCCGCGACCTGGCGGGCATGCCGCAAGCCGCAGGGTGTCCCGGTGCTGAGCGTCCGTGCGGATGTCAGGCGCTTCGATTCACCGCCGGGCGAATACGCGCTGATCGATGTGGTATGGAGCATCACGCTTAGCGGAGAGCAACCGCGCAGCCTCACTTGCGGCAGCCATTTGAGAGTACCGAGCCAGGCGTCGCTTGCAAGTGTGGTGCTGGCCCATCAGCAGGCAATTGGGCAGCTGGCCGAGGCCATCGCCGGCAGCGGCCGTGCGCTGGCCAATGCGCCGCAGGCAGGCTGCCCTCGCTGAGGCCTGCGCTGGCGGCAGGTCGGGGCGGCTGGTAAAGTCGCCGCCTTCACATGCCGCGAGACCTGCCATGAAGCTTCTGCCCGCCTTGGCCTTGAGCCTGATCGCCTGCGCCTTGCCCAGCCTTGCCAATGCCCATGCGCACCTCTCGGGCGCTGCAACCGACGCTACTCAACTCGAACTGGTGTTCTCCGAAGGCCTCGAAGCGGCTTTCTGCCAGGTCACGCTGAGCGACAGCCAGGGCCGCCCGCTGCCTACCGGATCACCCACCACCGCACCCGACGACAAGCGGGTACTGTTGGTGCAGCCAGCTGCCTCACTGCCGCCTGGCGACTATGATCTGAAATGGCGAGTGGTGTCGGTCGATACCCATGCCAGCAACGGTACATTCCACTTCACAATCAAGCCGTAACCCGATGACTTTACTGGTTTTATTTCGCTTCACGCATTACCTCTGCCTGATGCTGCTGTTTGGCGTATCACTGTTGCGCCGCGCGCCTTGCGCCTTCCAAGGCGGTGCTGCCCCTACGGCGCTTGATGGACCCCTTTCTCTGCCTTGTTGCGCTGTTCGCGCTGCTCAGCGGCGTAGGCTGGCTGCTGGCAACAAGCGCGCAATTGAGCGGCAGCTGGGTGCAAGGGGTGCAGTCGGCAACGTTGCGTAGCGTGCTGTTCGGCACCTTCTTCGGCAAAATCTGGGGCGTGCACCTGGTGCTGTGCCTGTTGCAACTGGTGTACTGGCGCCTGCCTGGCCGGCGGTCGCACACCCCTGCACTCGCCCTGTCGACGCTAGCCCTTGCAACCATGGCACCGGTGGGCCATGTGGCGATGTTCACTGGCATCGAAGGTGGCCTGATGGTGTTGAACCAGATGCTGCACTTGCTCTGCGCGGGCGCCTGGCTTGGGGGTCTTTTCCTGCTAATCTGGATGAGCTTCAAGCCACAACTCGTTGATTTAAAAGACTCAATGCGTCAGTTCAGCCTTATCGGCGTGCCATTGGTTGGGATAATCCTTATCAGCGGGGTCATCAACACGCGTTTGATCACCGGGCAGTTCCTGCCATCAGGTTCGGCGTTCGCAACGGTACTTGCGTTCAAGGCTGCGGCAGTGCTCGCCATGCTGGGTTTTGCGCTCTACAACCGATACCAGGCACGCCGCGTTCCGCCTGCGGGTATGCGCACGGCACTGATTGCCGAGGCCTTGTGCGGGGTGTTCGCACTGGGAGCGGTGGCCTGGCTAGGCACACTGGCACCCGTTCCAATGGGGGCAGCATGAAAGCTCAAGCGCGGCATATTCTCGTAGCGACGGCCGAGCAGGCCGAAGCGCTCAAACAGCGCCTGGCCAAGGGCGAGGCGTTCGACGCTGCTGGCCCGCAAGCACTCGCAATGTCCATCCGGCAAGCGCGGGGGCGACCTGGGAGAACTGCGACCGGGTCAATTGGTGCCGGCGATCGATCAGGTGATTTTCAAAAAGCCGCTGCGTACCGTGCATGGCCCGATCAGGAGCAAATTCGGGTACCACCTGGTGCAGGTTTTCTTTCGAGGCTGATGCCTTGCGCACGTACAGCCACGCAGCCTGCGCCTCCTGAGGTCGCAGAGGGGAAGGTAAAACACCCGCCGCTTCATTTAAAAATATTTTTATATTAAAAACATTGGCTTATCGAATATTACTCATCCTTTTTAGCCAATAAATCACCTAAAAGGCAGGATTTCGTTTTCAAGGTATGGAATCAGTAAAAACCCACGTATTTTCAGGGTATTGCAATAGCTTTTTCAGAACCAGTGGTCGATTGGACTTGCCAGTTCGTCAGGTGTTTTGGATGATCAACACTTACCACCCGCACACGCAACGGAGGCGCAGCGGTTTCACATGAGCCTGAACAAGCCAGAACTCGGCCTCAAACGCGACTTGCAAGGCGTCGCCTCGGACCTCAAATGGTCTGCGGTGGAGTTGTTGCAGATCGCCAAGCGCCTCGAAAACAGCGGCAGCCTCGCCGACGCGCAGAATCTCAAGCGCATGGCGGAGATTTTCCAGCGCGATGAAACGCAGCTCAATGAGTATGCCGACGCGCTGAAAGAAGGCCGCCTGCAGTGCGCCGGAGTGCCGACGCCGCCTTGACCTGCGTCACAGCTGCGAAACTTTGCCGGTGGCACCGATTGCATGCACGCGGATGAACGGTGAAAATGCGAGGCGTTTTCATTCACTCATCAGTACGCCCATGCCGCCACGCTACAGCCCTTCCCGCCGCGCCCTGCACTGGCTTTCAGCCTTGATGATCCTCTGGGCGACTTTCAGTGGTTTTGGCGTTCTGGCACTGCCTCCGGATGCTCCGCTGCGGCTTTGGGTCGAGCAGTTCAACCCGCAAGCCACCTCCGTGTTCATTCCCCTGTTCGCCTGGCGCTGCCTGCTGCGCTGGCGCGCCACCGATGGCCATGACGGGCAGCGCCTGGCGCACAACGTGCACCTGGCACTTTACGGCTTGACTGCCGTGGTGCTGGTCACTGGCGTGTTGATGATGGCTCACCCGGTGAGCATGTTCGGTGTGTTCACCCTGCCCGAGCTGGTCTACGACGGTGCCTGGCTCGCTCGCCTGCACCAGTGGCATCACGTGGCCTGCATGTTGCTCGCTCTGCTGGTCACACTGCACCTGCTGGCTGTCGCCTGGCATCACCTCAATGGCCGGCGCATTCTTGCGCGCATGCTGTAGCGTCACTTGCAGCGCGCGCTGCCTTGAAATATTCCGGACACCGGCTACCCTGACTCTCCGCTTGCGGTTCAGCGTCACGCTTGAACACCACAACCTCAGGAGGAAGCCTCTTCATGCCCACCGCAATACCCGCCTTGTTTCTCAACGCCCTCGTATGCGCCGACCCCACTCACAGTGTGTGCATGCCCCCGCAATTCGTCTGGAGCGCGCCCAAATCGGTCGCCGATCATCGCCGGGCCAGCCGCTGCGAAGATTTCGCCGAAACCCTCAATCGTGCCCAGCAAGACAAAACCATTCTTTATCGCTGCGACGAAGAACGCGGCGCCTGAGTTCGCTATCCTGCGCGCCCTTACCCGACTGCCGCGCCCTCGATGAACCACGCTGCGCTTGACCTGTTCGATACCCTGCTCACCCAACAGCTGGCCGCTCTGCCCGATCAAACGCGGCGTTTGCTGCATGGCCGCGGCAGGTGCTGGCCCGGGCTTGAGCAGGTCTGCGTCGACTGGTTCGAAGGTGTGCTGCAAATTTCCCTGTTTCGCCCGCCCGACGATTTGCCGGCCTTCACGCAGCGTTGCAGGGAAATTGCGGCACGCCAGCCACAGGTGCATGCCGTGTTGCTGCAATTGCGCTACCAGCAAGGTGCGCCAGGCCAATGGCTTGCCGGCGAGCCATATCCGGAGCTAGTGGTGAACGAACACGGCCTGCGCTACCAGCTGAACCTTGGCCAGGCTCAGAACAGCGGGCTGTTCCTGGACATGCGCCTGGGCCGGCAATGGGTTCGCGAACACAGCCAAGGCGTGCGGGTGCTCAACCTGTTCGCCTACACCTGTGCGTTCTCGGTGTGCGCCATCGCAGGCGGAGCCGAAGCCGTAGTCAACCTGGACATGGCCCGGGGTGCGTTGGCACGCGGCCGGGAAAATCATCGGCTCAACGGCCATGACCTCTCGAAGGTCAGTTTCTCGGGCATGAATTGTTCAGGTCCTGGGGCAAGCTCAGCCGCCTGGGGCCGTATGGCCTGATCATCATCGACCCTCCCAGCTTCCAGAAGGGCAGCTTCGTGCTAACCCAGGACTACGAGCGGATCCTGCGCAGGCTTCCAGCCCTGCTTGCACCGCACGGCCGGGTACTGGCCTGCATGAACGACCCGGCCCTGCCCAGCCAGTACCTGATCGAACGCATGGCCGAACAGGCGCCCGCGTTGCGCTTGATCGAACGCCTCGACAACCCACCGGAATTTCCTGACAGCGAACCGGAAGGCGGCCTGAAAGTATTGAGCTTTCAGCTTGGTTAGCCGACCAACTGCACTGCAGCGAGCACGGCGGCGGCCGATAACAACGGAATGAAACCATTCAGCCGTTCACATGCGCCCTCGCCTGCTGCGCCCTCGCCTGTCCCGGAATCGAATCAGGTTCCTGCGCGGCCGTGGGGCATCTGGGCGCTGCCACTGGGCATTGCCCTGGTGGGCACTGCCTTGTCGCTGTGGGGCAGCCTGCTTGACCTTCGCCATCAGCGCCAGGAGCAGTGGGCGGACGTCAACCTTCAACTGAGCGCCGTGGTGGCGCAGGCACACAACCAGATCCGCGCGGCCTATGGTGAAACCGAAGGCCTGCTGCAGCTGATCAACGTCGATGGCGATATCTCGCCCAGCCATTTTCACGGCATGGCCGAGCAGGCCATGGCCAACGTGCCGTCTATCCGGCACATGGCCATTGCACCCAACGATGTGATCCGCTGACATCTACCCGTTGCCGGGCAACGAGGCCGCACTCGGCCTGGATTGACCGCAGCCTGCCCCGGCAATACGCCAGCGTGCGCCGAGCACGCGCGCTCGGCCAGACGCTGCTGGCCGGCCCGGTCGAACTGCGCCAGGGAGGCCTTGCGCTCATTTACCGGCGCCCGGTATTCGTTGGCGGCCACAACGGGCACCTGCGCTATTGGGGCACCGTGGCGGTGATTACCGATATCGAAGGGCTGCTACGGGCGTCCGGGCTGCTGGAGAACCCAAGGCTGCGCCTGGCGGTACGCGGCGCCGACGGCCAAGGTGCGCAAGGCGCGCTGATTCATGGCGACAGCCAATTGTTCGATGGGCAAAGCGCCCTGGCCTCGCTGGAGGTACCCGGTGGCCAGTGGCAAGTGGCTGCCCAGCCCATGGTGGGCTGGGCAGCCAGAACGCTGGGCAGCTCGTTGCTGTTCTGGGTGTGCATGGCGGCCACGTCGATCCTCACCGCTTTCGCTGCCGCGCTGAGCCACAGCCATGTACAGGCCAGGCGGCGCAACCTGGCACTGGGCCGTGAAATAGCGGAACGCCAGGAGGTCGAGGCCGAGCTGGTTCACCAGGCCCATCACGACGCCGTCACCGGCCTGCCCAATCGCGTGCTGTTCAAGCAGCGCCTGGCGCAAAGCATCGAGCACGTGCAGCAACAAGGCGGCTTCATGGCGGTGTTGCTGCTGGACCTGGACAGCTTCAAGGAAGTCAACGACACCCTTGGCCATGCCCAGGGTGATCAGTTGCTGATACAGGCAAGCCGCCGCTTCGCCGAACACATCCATCCCTGGGATACGCTGGCCCGGCTCGGTGGCGATGAATTCGCCTTCATTCTCGATCGCCTGAACCACCCCAGTGACTCGACACCGGTGGTTCAACGCTTGCTGCAGGCCGCCGCCCAGCCCTTCGTGCTCGGCAGCGACACGGCCTTGGTGAGTGCCAGCATCGGCGTCGCCATCTGCCCGGCCGATGGCGGCAGTGCAGCTCGACCTGCTGCGCCACGCCGACACGGCGATGTATGGCGCCAAAGAGGCTGGGCGCAATGATTTTCGCTATTACCAGGCGTCGATGACCAGCCGTATCCAGGAACGGGTCACGCTTGAGCACGCCCTGCGCCGCGCACTGCAGCGCGACGAATTCGAATCGCGGTACCAGCCCCGCATCGATCTTGCCAGTGGCCGCGTTCAGGGCGCCGAGGCCCTGCTGCGCTGGCGTGATCCGAACCAGGGCATGGCTCTACCCGGACCTGTTCATCCCGGTCGCCGAACGTACCGGGCTGATCATCCCCATCGGCCAGTGGGTGTTGGACAACGCGTGTGCCCAGCAGCGGCGCTGGCGCGCTCGCGGGGTCTTCGAAGGGCGCGTAGCGATCAACGTAGCCACGCCGCAGATCGAGCGCAGCGATTTCGTCACCAGCGTATCCCGCGCCCTGCAGCTGCACGGGCTGCCCGCTCACAGCCTCGAAGTGGAGGTGACCGAAAGCCTCTTGATGCAGCATCAGGACCTGGCCTGCCACGTGTTACGGCAGTTGCAGCGGCTTGGGGTGCGCACCGCCATCGATGACTTCGGCACCGGCCATTCGTCACTGGCGTACCTGAAGCTGCTGCCGGTCAACCATCTGAAGGTCGATCGCGCATTCGTCAAGGACCTGCCCGGCGACAGCACCTATGCAGCCATCACCCAGGCCGTGGTGGCGCTCGGCAAAGCGCTCGGGTTCGAAGTTACCGCAGAAGGCATCGAGACCGCTGAGCAGTGGGAGCACCTGCGCGACATTGGCTGCCAGAGCGGCCAGGGCTATTACATTGGGCGGCCGATGCCGGCGCAAGACTTCGAGCAGTGGCTGGCGCGCTACAGCACCAGCCCTCAACGCCAATCGTCGAGCAACAACACCGCTTCGTTGTCGTAATCCTGCCCTTTGTGCAGGGCTACGCCGATAATGCGCATGCGAAACCCGGCCTCCAGCAACCAACGGTAGGCCTGCACTCGGCCAGTATTCACCCCTACGAGCAGTTGCCGCGCCTGCTGCGCTGCGGCAAGGGCTTCGCATCGCCCTATCAGCCTCGCCAGGGCCTCCGGGCCAGCGCCGGGGCGCACCGCTGCGAAGCGCACGTAGCACACCTCTGGCCCGGCTTCGCAGTGTTGGCCGTAGTGGCAGATGGCGAAGCCGTCTCGGCGGGCGACCACGCCACCCAGGCCCTGGTGCAGGGCGGCTTGGATTTCGCCGCTCACATCCAGCCCCGGGCTGATCGCTTCGGTGATGCCCAGGCAGTGCGATTGCAACGCCTGAAGATCGCCTGTGTGCTGCTCGGCCAAGGGCGAGTAGCTGCCGCTCAACGGGCGCGCCATCACTACCGAAAGGCAGCGAGGCCAGAAGCCGAATCGCTGATACAGCCCCAGATGACGTGGGCTGTCGGGAAAGGTGAAAAGCCCGCTGTGAGTGCAACCCCACTCATCGATCAAGGTGCTCACGTGCGCCATCAACTGTTTGGCGATGTCCTGCTCCCAATGATCAGGCGCCACAGCCACCGGGCCCACGACCGCGTGCTGGCCCCAGCGGCTGACGCAGGCTACACCCAGCAGCTCGCCCTGGGCCTGCGCCTTGAACCAGTGGGTATGGGGCGCATGCCAGCGAGCGCTCACGTAATCGCGCTGGTTCCAGAACTCGCCCGGCTCGGCCTCGCCGATCACCGTGGCAAAGGCTTCCCGTACCAAGGCACGGGCCGCAGGGAGGTCTTCGGCCTTGAGGTCGGCGAAATGGATCTCAAGCTCACAGTTGCGCATGGCAGGGGGCCTTGTCCGGCAGGGATTGTTGTTGCTGGCCGGCCAGCATCCGTGCGGCACTCAACGGCATGGGCCGGCCCAACAGGTAGCCTTGCACCTTGTCGGCGCCCAGGCGGCGCAGGGCTTCGAGCTCGCTGATACTTTCCACACCCTCGGCGACGATGCTGCAGCCGGTTTCCTGCGCGAACGCAATCAGCGCCGACGCCAAGGCGCGCCGTTGCGGGTCCTGATCGATGCCCTGGGTCAGGCTCATGTCGAGCTTGATGATGTCAGGGCCTATTTCCAGGATGTGGCGCAGGCTGGCATAGCCCGCGCCGGCGTCGTCGATCGCGATGCGCAGGCCACGCTGGCGCAGCGGCGCCATGGCCTGGAGCAACTGGGCGTAATCGGCGACGATGGCGTGCTCGGTGACCTCCAGCACCAGCCTGTTCGCCGGGTACGGCGCCAGCAAGGTGTCGAGCCGGTTGCCCAGGAACATGTCGGGTGAGCAGTTCAGGGCCAGGTACGCAGGCGCTGGCAACTGCGCCAGGCCCTTGAGCGCAAGCTCGATGGCCTGCGCTTCCATCAAAGCGCCAAGCCCTGCTTCTGCCGCCTCCCTGAACCAGAAGTCGGGGCTTCTGACAGGTTCGCCGCTGAACCGCGACAAGCATTCCCAGCCCGCCAATGCGCCGGTTTCCACGTCGAAGATCGGCTGATACACCACCGACAGTTCGCCGCCGGCCAGGGCCTGGCTGATGTGCCGGTGCTTGCGCAGGCGCTCGGTCACGACATGCAGGTCGGCTTCGAGGCGCTCGGCGACCAGTTCCGCAAAGACCTTGAGCATCTGCACGTCACGCTCGGTGAGGCTGTTATCGGGCTGGGCGGAGAACAGCACAGGGTGCCGTAGATGCGGCCATCGCTGAACAGGATCGGCACACTCAAGTGCGAGCCGATCGGCAACGCCCGGGTTTCCGGGATGGCCAGCGCCTCGGGAAAGCGTGAAGTGTCCCCGATCAGGTTGGGCAACTCACCCGCAACGACCTTCTGGCAGTAACCCACCTCCATCGGCAGGCTGTCACCGGCCTTCAGCGGCCCCGGCTGCTTGCTGTCGACGTGAGTGAACAGGCGGTCCTGCTCGCGAAACTGCGAAATGAACGCCACATCCATGTTCAGATGCGTACGCAGTGCATGCAGCACCCGATCAATACCGGCCGGCCCATCAGACATCTGGGCGTTCAGGGCAACTACTTGGGTGAACGACGACATGCCACGACCTCCTGGTAACGTGTAAGCCATTGAACACATCGTAGATGGGCGGGCAGCAGTTTTCGATGGCTGCCTGCGCTTGGCACGCAGCTTTCAGACCAAATGCAGCCCTTGGATCCGCCGGCACTCAACTGCGTGCGAACACCGATGCGCCGATCGCATCGCTGAAACGTTCAAGGGCGGCCATGCCGGCCAGCGAATTGCCTGAAGCATTGAGCTCCGGCGACCACACGCAGACCGTAAAGCGCCCCGGCACCACCGCCAGGATGCCGCCACCTACCCCGCTTTTACCCGGCAAACCTACCCGGTAGGCAAAGTTGCCAGCCTCGTCATACAAGCCACTGGTGGCCATGATGGCGTTCACTTGCTGCGTCTGGCGTGGGCTGAGCACCTGCTCGCCGCTCTGCGGGCATACCCCGCGATTGGCCAGGAAGGCGAAGGCGCGAGCCAGGTCCTGGCAACTGACGGCCAGGGCGCAGTGGTGAAAATAGCTGCGCAGCACCGCATCGACATCGTTGTGGAAATTGCCGAAGGCCTGCATCAACCAGGCCATGGCCGCATTGCGCGCACGGTGCTGGTATTCGGACTCGGCGACTACCGTGTCGGCTACGATCTGACCGTTGCCGGAAAGGCGCCGCACAAAGTCGCGCAGCGACAGCGTCGGCGCGGCGAAGCGTGACTGGTTGATGTCGCAGATCACCAGCGCGCCTGCGTTGATGAACGGGTTACGCGGGCGGCCGCGCTCGAACTCCAGCTGCACCATCGAGTTGAACGCCTGGCCGGAAGGCTCATGGCCCAGCCGCGTCCAGATCTCTTCGCCGGAATGCTGGATCGCCTGCACCAGGCTGAACACCTTGGAGATGCTCTGAATCGAAAACGGGGTGCGCGCATCGCCTGCATACCAGGCCTGGCCATCCACTGCCTGCACCGCGATACCCAATTGATCGGGGACCACTCTGGCCAGCGCCGGAATATAAGTGGCGACGTGGCCCTGGCCGATCATTGGCCGTACCTGTTCGAGAATTTCGTCAAGCAACGCTTGCATGCAACACCTGTCATAACCATCGAAGCGAGTGTGCCCTAGACGCCTGGCATCGCCAGTTCATCACATCGGCAGTTGCGCACCGCTGGCGCATCTGCGAAAACTGCGCTCACTGCGCCACCCAAGGAAGCTGCAATGGCTATCGCACGTTACAACGGGGTCATCCAGGCCCTGCATTGGTTGACTGCCGCTGCGCTGTGCGGGGTGCTGCCCTTCGTCTGGGTGGCGGAGAACTTTCCGCCGGGGGCCGAGCGTGTTTTCTGGTACCTGTTGCACGAGTCCACCGGCATCATGGTGTTCCTGCTGGTGCTGCTGCGCCTGACCTGGCGCTGGCGCCACCCTGCCCCGGCTCCGCTTGCGGGTACGGCACGCTGGGAAGCCTGGTTCGCACACCTGAACCACGCGTTGCTGTACCTGATCCTGCTGGTGATGCCGGTGACCGGCTACATCATGGCCGGCAACGGCAGGCCGGTGCCGGTCTACGGGTTGTTTTCGTTGCCGGGCTTTCCTACTCACGATGCGCTGGGCCAGTGGGCGAACCAGGTGCATGTGGCCGGGCAGTTCGTGCTCTATACGCTGGTGATTCTGCACGTGGCCGCTACCGCCTGGCATGTCGCCGTGCGCCGCGACGGGCTGCTCGACCGCATGCTGCCGCCTCAGCGCCCGCCCGAGTGAGGTGCGCTTCGATGGCTGAGCCAGTGCTATAGTGCCGCCACTTTCAAACCCTTGACCTGCCCCTCGCGGAACCCGCCCTGCATGCCTCAGCCCTTCGATGCCCGCCCTGCCCACACCCTGCCGTTCCTGCTGGCAGGCGGCGAAATGGCCGAGCGCATCGGCGCCCTGGATGCAGCCGGCCTTCTGGGCGAGCCTTGCGGGTGGCCGGCACCGCTGCAGGCGGCCACCGGCCTGTTGCTACGCTCGCCGCTGCCCATGGTGCTGCTCTGGGGCGCCCACGGCGTGATGGTCTACAACGACGCCTATGCCGCGTTTGCCGGCAGCCGCCATCCTGGCCTGCTCGGCCAGCCGGTGCGCGAGGGTTGGCCGGAAGTGGCGCAATTCAATGACCATGTGATGCGCACAGTCATGGCCGGTGCCCCGCTCGTCTACCGTGACCAACCCTTGATATTGCAACGCGGCGATGAGCCGGGCCAGGTGTGGCTCGACCTGTACTACGCCCCGGTCCCGGGCGAAGCCGGCGAGCCTGCGGGGGTGATGGCAACGGTGGTCGAAACCACCGAGCGAGTGCGCGCCAACATCGCCCTGCGCGACAGTGAAGCGCGCCTGAGCGCGCTGGTCGACGCCACTGCCGATGCGGTTTACAGGATGTCGCCCGACTGGGCCTCGATGGTGCAGCTGGAGGGCAAGGGGTTCGTCAACGACAACCGCCGCGAGAACCCGGACTGGCTGAGCGCCTACGTACACCACGGCGACCACGCCCAGGTCCTGGCGGCCATCGAGCAGGCGATCCAGGCCCGGGCGCCCTATCAGCTGGAGCACCGAGTGCTGCGTGTCGACGGCAGCACCGGCTGGACGTTTTCCCGCGCGGTACCGGTGCTCGATGAACAGGGCCAGGTGCGCGAATGGTTCGGTGCCGCAAGCGACATCAGCACGCGCAAGGCCAACGAAACGGCGCTGCGGGCGAATGAGGAACGCTTGCTCTTCTCGACATTCTGGGGCGCACCACCTCGCAGAGCAGCGATGCCGACCAGATCCTGCGGCTGACCACCGAGCTGCTGGGGCGCCATCTGGGCGCTTCGGTATGCTCCTACGCCGATGTCGAAGCCGACGGCAACGCCTTCACCGTTCGTGGCAACTGGCACACGAACCAGGCCAGGAGCATCGTCGGCCAGTATCGGCTGGAAGATTTCGGCGCATTGGCGGTGCGTAACCTCACCTGCGGGCAGCCACTGATCATCAACGACAGCGAGCGAGAGCTACCGGCTGGCGAAGTGCACAGCTACCAGGCGCTCGGCGCACGCGCCACGGTGTGCATGCCGCTGCTCAAGCAGGGCAAGCTCACCGCACTGATGGCCGTGCATGACCACCTGCCGCGGCAATGGCAGGCGCAGGAGCTTGCCCTGCTCGCCGAGGTGGTAGAGCGCTCCTGGGCGCACATCGAACGGGTGCGTTCGGCGGCGGTGGCCCGCGAAGGCGAACAGCGCTTTGTGCACTCGCTGGAGACGCAGGTCGCTGAACGCACCGCGAGCCTTGCCCGCAGCGAGGAGAACATCCGCCGCACCGAAGCCGCTTTGCAGCAGGCGCAAAATGGAAGCGCTGGGCAACCTTACCGGCGGCATTGCCCACGACTTCAACAATCTCCTGATGGCGGTGCTGGGCAACCTGGAGCTGTTGCGCAAGCGCCTGCCGGCCGACCCCTCGCTGCAGCGCCTGGCAGACAATGCCAGTGCCGGTGCCCAGCGTGGCGCGGCGTTGATCGAGCGCATGCTTGCCTTCGCTCGCCGCCAGGCGCTGCGCACGCAACGGCTGGACCCGGTCGCGCTGGTGCACGGCATGACCGAGCTGATGCAGAGAACCCTCGGCCCAACGGTGACGATCCACAGCGAGCTGCCGGCGCATCTACCGTGGGTGGATACAGACCCCAACCAGCTGGAAGCGGCGCTGTTGAACCTGGCGGTCAATGCCCGCGATGCCATGGGAGGCCAGGGGCGCATCACGCTCACCGGCCACGTGGCGCCGTTGGCCGAAGGTGGGTTGCCGCACGTTTGCCTGGCGGTCAACGACACCGGTGCAGGCATGGATGAGCGGACCTTGAAGCGCGCGACCGAGCCCTTCTTCACCACCAAAGGCGTGGGCGAAGGCAGCGGGCTTGGGCTGTCGATGGTGCTGGGGCTGGCCGAGCAATCAGGTGGCACCCTTCGCCTGGTCAGCCACCCAGGCCAGGGCACCACCGCACAGATCTGGCTGCCCGCTTGCCCGCCGCAGGCGCAGCCCGTCGAGGCCGCCAACGGCCCACAGCTGCCGCCAACCCCCGCGCTGCAAGTGCTGGTGGTCGACGACGACCCGCTGGTCCGCGACAGCACCTGCGCCCTGCTCGCCTCACTGGGCCATAACGCCACGGTCGCGAGCAGCGCTGAGCAGGCGCTGGGGTTGCTGCACGCCGGTGCGTTCGACCTGCTGCTCACCGACCACGCAATGCCTGTGCGCACCGGCACCCAACTGGCCGAGCAGGTACGCATGCACTACCCGGCACTGCCGATGCTGCTGGTCAGCGGCTACAGCGATGTAGTGGCACCACCGGAGCTGCGGCTGACGCGCCTGGCCAAACCCTTTTCCCGGCAACAACTGGCGCAGGCCGTGCATCAGGCACTGCGCACTTCAGAGGTGTGTGATGAGTGACAAGATCCGTGTCGGCATCGTGTTCGGCGGCCGCAGCGCCGAGCATGAGGTGTCCTTGCAATCGGCGCGCAATGTGTTGGAGGCCCTGGACCGGGAGCGCTTCGAGCCTGTGATGATCGGCATCGACAAGCACGGCCACTGGCATTTGTGCGGCACCGCCGACTACCTGCTCCACCCCACAGACCCGGCGCTGATCGCCCTGAACCCCAGCCACCGCGAGGTGGCGCTGCGCCCCGGCGACACCCGCGCCTCCCTGGAAGAAGCCGGCGCACCGCAGGCGCTGGCCAAGGTCGATGTGCTGTTCCCGCTGGTGCATGGCACCCAGGGCGAAGACGGCTGCCTGCAAGGCCTGCTGCGGATGCTCGACCTGCCCTTCGTCGGCTCCGACGTGCTCGGTTCGGCGATCTGCATGGACAAGGACGTGGCCAAACGGCTGCTGCGCGAAGCGGGCCTGCCCGTCACCCCTTCGCTCACTGTGCGCCGGCACCGCCCGATCAGTTTCGAACAGGCCCAGGCAGCGCTGGGCATGCCGGTGTTCGTCAAGCCGGCCAACAGCGGCTCCTCGGTAGGCGTCAGCCGTGCCGACGATGCAGCCAGTTTCGCGGCCGCACTGGCCGAAGCATGGCGTTACGACGACAAGCTGCTGGTGGAGGCCGCTGTAGAGGGCCGCGAGATCGAATGCGCGGTGCTGGGTAACGACGCGCCGGTGGCCAGCGGTTGCGGCGAAATCGTGATCGGCCAGGGCTTCTATTCCTACGAAACCAAGTACATCGACGATCAGGCGGCCCAGGTCGTCGTGCCGGCTGCGATCGACTCCGCCGCCAGCGAGCGAATCCGAGCGCTGGCCTTGCAGGCCTATGAGGTACTCGAATGCGCTGGCCTGGCGCGGGTGGACGTCTTCCTGCAAGCCAATGGCGAGGTGCTGATCAACGAGCTCAATACCCTGCCGGGCTTCACTCGCATCAGCATGTACCCCAAGCTCTGGCAGGCCGCCGGGCTGAGCTATACCGAACTGGTCAGCCGCTTGCTCGACCTTGCCCTGGCGCGGCACCAGGGCCGCCGCCAACTCGTCACAAGCCGCTGAGGGCCTCGATGATCAACCGCCACCTCCCTGCGCTGCTGCGCCGCGCGCTCAGGCCGCTGCTCGACCCCTACCGCCGGTTTCGGCATGCGCGCCTGATCCACGCCCTGCGTGTGTCGGTCGGGCTGGTGGCGACCATCCTGCTCACCACCGGCATCCACCTGCCCCACGGGGAATGGGCGTCGGTCACCATGCTGATCGTGATCGGCGGCCTCCAGCACCACGGCAACATCCGCCGCAAGGCCACCGAACCAGCCTATGGCACGTTGATCGGCGCTGCCATCGGCCTTGCGATCGTGACCCAGCAGAGCTATCTCGGCTGGCACCTGCTCACCTATGTGCTGATGTCCTCGGCGTGCGGCTTCTTCGCCTACCACGCCATCGGCAAGGGCGGTTACACCGCGCTGCTGTCGGCCATCACCGTGTTCATCGTCGCCGGCCATGGCGACAACCCGATGTCGGACGGGTTGTGGCGCACCGTGGACATCCTGATCGGCAACGTGCTGGCACTGGCATTTTCCTTCGCCCTGCCGCTGTACGCGGTGTACTCCTGGCGTTACAACATGGCCACCACCTTGCGCGAGTGCGCGGCGGTGCACGGCCGCATCATCGCCGGCGACGTGGTCACCAGCGACACCCACCTCAAACGCATGCGCAAACTCAGCGCGTCACTGGTGCAATTGCGCGGCCTGATGGCATCGGTGTCCAAGGAAGTGCATATCTCGCAAACCGAGCTCGACGCGCTGCAACGCAACCTGCGGCTGTGCATCTCGATCCTGGAGATCCTCGCCGACACGCGCCCTGCCGGCGACGACAGCGCGGCCATGGAAGCGCTGCGCCAGTCCTTGCAGGTCGAGCACCGTTTCGTTCGCCGCCAGCGGGTGGCCATGGCCCGCGCCCTGCGCGATGGCCACAGCGACCGCCTGCAACGCAGCGGCGAGTTGTACGGCGACCTGCATGCGCAGGCGGCCTACCCCGCTCTGGACGGCTATCGGATGCTGACACGGCAGTTGGTGGCCAATGTCGACGACATGCGCCAGCGCCTGGCCACTACCGCACCCCGCTGGAACTTCTCCCACCTGCCTCGCGAGGACAAACCGCATGGCCCCACCCCTGCTTGAACGGATTCTGATCAGCAACGACGACGGCATCGACGCCCCCGGGCTGGCGGCGCTGGAAACGGTAGCGGCGCAATTGGCCGAGCAGGTCTGGGTGGTCGCACCGGACCATGACCAGAGCGGCGTTTCCCACGCCATCAGCCTGCATAGCCCGCTGCGCGTGACGCAGCGCGGTGAGCAACGCTATTCGGTCTCCGGCACCCCGGCAGATTGTGTGGCCATGGCGGTGGGCGAGCTGATGCCCGAACCGCCGCAACTGGTGCTCAGCGGCATCAATAAAGGCGCGAACCTGGGGGTCGAAACCGTGTTCTCCGGCACCGTAGGCGCCGCGATGGCCGCCCTGCTGCTGGGCTTGCCCGCCATCGCGCTGAGCCAGGCGTTCAGCCGCCGCGATGCGGTGCGCTGGGAAACCGCACGCACCCTGGCACCCGGCGTGATCCGCCAGCTCTGGGCGGCGGGATGGAGCAAGGATGTGTGCCTGAACGTGAATTTCCCTGACGTAGCGGCCCATGAGGCCAAGCCTTTGCAAGTGACCCGCCAAGGGTTGGGCCGCATGCACGGCCTGGAGGTCACCGCGCGTACCGACCTTCGCGAGCAAGCCTATTACTGGCTCAGCATCAGCCGCCAATTGCACGACGACACGCCAGACAGCGAGAGTGCGGTCATTGCGGGCGGCGGCATTGCGGTCACGCCGTTGCAGTTCGAGCGCACCGGGCACGGCGCGCGCGAAGCATTGGCGGCGCGCCTGGGGCTTTAAGCCAGGCGGGCGACGCGCGCGGCGACTTCCTGGTAGTCGCGCGCACGGTGAAACTGCGGCAGGTGTTCGAAGGGCGAGAAGTCGTCGTCGCCGTAGCCGATCACCTGGCTGCCCGCAGCCAGGCCCGCCTCGACGCCAGCGTGGCTGTCATCGATCAGCACACACTCTTCCGGCGCCAGCCCCATGACCTGTGCCGCTGCCACGATCAGGCCTGGGTCGGGCTTCCAGGCCTTGACCTCATAAGCGCTGACGATGCGCGCATCGAAGTGCTCCAGCAGCCCCGCCTGGCCAAGGCAGGTCTGGATCTTTTCCATCGGCCCATTGGAGGCCACGCATTTGTCCAGTGCCAGCTCGCGCACGAACTCCAGCGCACCGGGCATCGGCGCAAGGCCGGTGCGGAACACTTCGAGGCTGCGCTCGCGGAATTCGTGCATAAAGGGTTGCGCGTCCAGCTGAGGGTGCTCCTCGCACAAACGCCCGACGAACAGCGCGAACTGCACGCCACGGAACCTGCGCAGGACCTCGTGGCTGTCCAGTTCGACCCCACATTCTGCCAACTGGCGGCTCAGCAGCTGCGCAGCAACGCGCTCGCTGTCTACCAGTGTTCCATCGGAATCGAATATCACGCCGCGAATGGCCATGCCGTGCTCCTGTGATCAGCGTTGAACCGGCTGTGTGACCGGCGAATCATCCGGAAAATCCGTCCGCTTCGAGAAACTGTACCTCTTCGGTGGTGGTTTCCCGGCCCAGCAGCGCATTGCGATGAGGGAAGCGCCCGAAGCGGGCGATGATATCGGCATGGTGTTGCGCCCAACGCAGTGGCTCGCCGCCGAGGTGGTGATGGCACGCCAGCGACAGATTCTGATCCTCGGCCCGTTCCGAGTGGCAGAACGGCAGGTAGCAGAACTGGCGCAAAGCAGGCTCCACTTGTTCGTCGAGCTTGAAATCCAGCACCTGGCGTGCGTATTCGCGGGCCAACGGGTCGGTGCCGTACATGTGGCCGGTACCCCGGAACGCGTTGCGCGGGTACTGATCGAGCAGCAGCAACAGCGCCAGCGCGCTTTGCGCGTCGCCCAGCCATTGGCCCAGCTCGCGGCGTGCCGCTTGCAGGTGAAGATCGAAGAACGCCTCGCGGAAACGCTCGTCGAAGGCCGGGTTGGCCTTGAACCAGGCGCTCGGGCCTGCGTCGCGCCAGAAGGCAACCACGGCCTGCGGACAATCGGCACGTAGGGTTTGGGCCATGCCATAGGCTCCTTTCGATAAATGAGGGGTCAGTGTGCCTGCCAGGATTCCCGGCATCCATTCCAGTCTTTCATGCGCTGAATAATAAAGATGAATTTCCTTTATGAGAAATCCGGGCGTAGGGTCGCGCTACCTCCACCGGAGCCCAACCATGCCTGAAGCAGACAATCATCCTCACTGGCAGCGCAACCTTGCCGTGTGCGTGTTCGGATCCTTTACCACGCTGGTGGCGATGACGCTGCTGTTGCCGTTTCTGCCTCTATACGTTGCCCAGCTCGGCGTGCAGGACCCTGCCGCCGTGGTGCAGTGGTCTGGCGTTGCGTTCGGGGCGACCTTCTTTCTGCGGCCCTCACCGCACCGCTGTGGGGCCGGCTGGGCGACCGCTACGGGCGCAAGCTGATGCTGATTCGTGCAAGCCTGGGCATGGCAGTCGCGATGTCCCTGATCGGCTTGGCCCAGGATGTGTATCAACTGGTAGCACTGCGCTTGCTAGCCGGGTTGTTGGGTGGCTACGCCTCCGGCTCGACCATCCTGGTGGCGACGCAAACACCCAAGGGCCGTTCGGCCTGGGCGTTGGGCATGCTGGCCTCGGGGGTGATGGCAGGTAATGTTGCGGGGCCGTTGATCGGCGGTTCGCTGCCGCCTCTGATCGGCATCCGCGGCACGTTCATGCTGGCGGGGGGCGTCATCTTCATTGCATTCCTGGCCACGATGTTTTTTCTCAAGGAGGCGCCCCGCCCCGGCCCCGGGCGCGCCAAGGCTTCGCCTGCCATGACCTCGATCGAGCCGCAAGCCAGGCGCAAGGTAGGGGTGATGTACACCACCGCCGCCATGTTGATGTTCGCGACGTTGTCGATCGAGCCGATCATAACGGTGTATCTGCAAGCACTGGGGGCGGAGCCGCTGACACTGATGGCCGGGCTTGCCATGTCCGCCACCGCATTGGGCAGCATTCTCGCGGCGCCACGGGTGGGCAAACTGGCGGACCGTGTCGGCCACTGGAAGGTGGTGGCCGCCTGTTTGCTTTTGGCTGCCGCGACGGTAGTGCCACAAGGCCTGCTCAGCAATAGTTGGCAATTGATTGGCTGGAGATTCGTGATGGGCCTGGCCTTGGGCGGTTTGTTACCCTGCGTCGCCGCGATCATTCGCCACAACGTGCCCGACCACCTGGCCGGGCGCATGCTGGGTTATTCCACCTCGGCCCAGTACAGCGGGCAGGTGCTCGGCCCGCTGGCGGGAGGTTTTCTGGCAGGCCACGTCGGGATGCGCGCAGTGTTTGCACTCACCGCGCTGCTGCTGGCCATTGCAGCCGGATTGGTGTGGGCCTCAAGGCCCAGGCCGGCGACGGCCTGATTCAGCCATGGCCAAACCAATAAACGGCAGCTGCGGCCAGCATCGCCAGCAGGAACGCGGTTGCCCAGGCATCGACATGATGGCTGGCCTTGCGAGGCTTCACGGGATGGCTCATGGTGGTGCCCTCTTGTGGGTTGTTATCAATGGCACTTTCGTACCAGTGAAGGCCAACCTTGGAACAAACACAAGTGGCGGAGCCTACCGGATATAACCTTCTTAGAGCGTTTGGTTCTTTGCATATGCCAATGAGTGGCTTTAATGAATATGTAAAAAAGGGTATCTTCCGGCCGCTCTGCGAGGAGTGCGCGGCCGTGCGCGCAATACCCGCCTGAAAACAGGATCCTTATGTACGTTTACGACCAGTACGACCAACGGATCATCGAGGACCGCGTCAAGCAGTTCCGTGACCAGACCCGCCGATACCTGGCAGGTGAACTGAGCGAAGAAGAATTCCGCCCGCTGCGCTTGCAGAACGGCCTGTACATCCAGCGTTTCGCACCGATGCTGCGCGTCGCTGTGCCCTACGGCCAGCTGACCTCTCGCCAGACGCGCATGCTCGCCAGGATCGCCCGCGACTACGATAAAGGCTACGCACACATCAGCACCCGCCAGAACGTGCAGTACAACTGGCCGGCGCTTGAAGACATTCCCGATATCCTGGCGGAATTGGCCACGGTGCAGATGCACGCCATCCAGACCAGCGGTAACTGCCTGCGCAACGTCACTACCGACCAGTTCGCCGGCGTGGCTGCCGATGAAGTCGTCGACCCGCGCCCGTGGTGCGAAATCGTTCGCCAGTGGACCACCTTCCACCCCGAATTCGCCTACCTGCCACGCAAGTTCAAGATCGCCGTTAATGGCTCGGCTGCCGACCGCGCAGCCATCGAAGTGCACGACATCGGCCTGGAGCCTGTGCGCAATGCCGCTGGCGAGCTGGGCTTCCGAGTGCTGGTCGGCGGAGGCCTGGGCCGCACCCCGATCGTCGGTGCCTTCATCAATGAATTCCTGCCCTGGCAAGACCTGATCAGCTATCTGGATGCGATCCTGCGCGTCTACAACCGCTACGGGCGCCGGGACAACAAGTACAAGGCGCGGATCAAGATCCTGGTCAAAGCGCTCACCCCGAAGTGTTCGCCGAGAAGGTCGAGGCCGAAATGGCCTACCTGCGCGGTGGCAGCACCACACTGACCGAAGCCGAAGTGCAGCGCGTAGCCCAGCACTTCGTCGACCCCGAATACAAGGCCCTGCCCGACCACAGCGCCGAGCTCGCCGCGCTGGATGCCGAGCACCCGGGCTTTGCACGCTGGCGCTCGCGCAACGTGCAGGCGCACAAGCGCGCGGGCTATGCGGCTGTGACCCTGTCGCTCAAACCCACTGGCGTGGCGCCGGGCGATGCCACCGACAAACAGCTCGACGCCATTGCCGACATGGCCGACCGCTACAGTTTCGGCGAGCTGCGCACCTCTCACGAGCAGAACATCATCCTGGCCGATGTCGAGCAGAGCCAATTGCACGCGCTGTGGCTCGAGGCCCGTGAGCAAGGCTTCGCCACGCCGAACATCGGCCTGCTGACCGACATCATCTGCTGCCCGGGCGGTGATTTCTGCTCGCTGGCCAACGCCAAGTCGATCCCGATCGCCGAATCCATCCAGCGCCGTTTCGATGACCTGGACTACCTGTTCGACGTGGGCGAGCTGGACCTGAACATCTCCGGCTGCATGAATGCCTGTGGCCACCACCACGTGGGCCATATCGGCATCCTGGGTGTCGACAAGAAAGGCGAAGAGTTCTACCAGGTCTCGCTCGGCGGCAACTCGGCGCGCGATGCAAGCCTGGGCAAGATCCTCGGCCCCTCCTTCGCGCAGGAGCAGATGGCCGATGTGATCGAAAAACTGATCAACGTCTACGTCGAAACGCGTACCGAAGACGAGCGCTTCATCGACACCTACCAGCGAATCGGGATCGAGCCTTTCAAGGAGCGCGTCTATGCAGCGAATCATTAAGAATGGCGAAGTGGTGGACGAAACCTGGCACCTGCTGCCCAAGGACGCAACCCTCGATGTGCTCAGCAACTGTGACGACTACATCGTGCCGCTGGCCCTGTGGCGTGAGCACGCTCATGCCCTGAAGGCACGCGACGGCGGGCTGGGTATCTGGCTCGACAGCGATGAAGAGGCCGAGGAAATCGGCGACCACGCCAGTGAGTTTCAGGTGATTGCCCTGAACTTCCCGGCGTTCACAGATGGGCGCAACTATTCCAATGCGCGCCTGCTGCGTGATCGCTATCAGTTCAAGGGCGAACTGCGCGCGATCGGTGATGTGCTACGCGATCAGCTGTTTTATCTGCACCGCTGCGGCTTTGACGCGTTCGCCTTGCGTGCCGATAAAGACCCCTATGAGGCGCTTGAAAGCCTGAATGACTTTTCGGTGACCTATCAAGGCGCAACGGACGAGCCACTGCCGTTGTTCCGCCGGCGCGGTTGAGCGCAGAAAAGGCCGCCCATCGGGCGGCCTTTTCATGGGCGGGCATCGGTAGATCGTGGCATCACCCTGATCTTCGACCGCTGAAACGCCCGAGTGCACTGTATCGGGCGTTTCAATTATCTGAACGCAGGGCACCTGCCTGGGCTGGACGGCAATGCTGCCAGACCGACCTCACTCCTGCACAGGCTCCCACCAAGGCTTCACCACCTGCTCGGTGATCTCCCGCGCCAGTCGTTCCTGCACCATCACCCGAGTGCGCCGGTAGATAAGCGAAGCGCGGCGGTACTGATCTTCACTCAGTTGCACCGACTGTGGCACGCCGTCTATGCGCCATGCCACATCGTTCACAGGCTCCACAACATCCACCGGGTGCTCCCAGGCCAAGAAACGCCCTGGGCAACTCATCGCTGGGGGCAATCATCTGGTCGACCAGGGCGCTGGGCAGTTCACCGCTGTCCATAGGCTCGGCCGTCGCCTCCTCTAGCCACTGCAGGGCTTGCTCCCACTGTTCGACGCTTTCGTCCCAACGCGGGTCCAGCAGGCTCAGGTAAGGGCGCCAGTCCTGTTCGCCAAGGGTCGAGCCCAGGGCGTTCTGATCCAGGCCGTGGCTGCTTCTGAGCAACCAGTCCAAAAAGCGGCTCTGCACAGTGTGACTCGCGGCTTGCTCTGGACCGAACAAATCTCGAAGCTCTTCCTGCCAGTGGCGATAGTTATGTTGCAGCAGCGCGTCGAAACGGTCCTCCGGCGCTGCCAACGAGCTGCGTTGAGCGGCTTCGAAGGCTTGCAACTGACGGCTCAGGCCTGCCAGGTTGGGCGCCCAGTAATCATGAATCTGGCTGAAAAGCCGATGCCGAAGTACGCTCAGGCGCTGCTCGAAATCCATGATCGCCGCGCGCTCACGGCTGTAACCATGGCGCGCGTCGAAGACGTGGGCGAGAAACTCACGCCAGGCGGCCGTCGGCGCACCTTCCTGCGCCACTTGTTCACTGACCCAGTCCAGAAACGTTGCATTGACAGAATTGCCCCGCGCAATTCGAACGGCTCGGGTCAGCACAGGATCCGGTGCGATCCAGAAATCGGCACGGTGCAGCACATAAACGCCCAAACCTTGCAACTGCGCCACCTGGCCACCCTGTACCGGATTCTCGTCCATCCGGATATACAGAACGCTGATGTTATCGGGGGCATCCCGCAGCGCCTGGATCAACGGTGCGACCTGCTGCAGGCGGTTGTTACTCAGGTCCACCGAACGCAGCGCACTGTGCCTGCGCCGGATCAGCCCCCCAGGCCACGAGGTAACTCGGTCAGCTGAGCATGCTCCAGGTTCAGGTTGACCAGATTCTCCAGGCCCGTCACATCAGGGGCACGGCCCAGCGGGTTGTTCCATAAGTCGAGGGTATGCAACTCGGATAAGCCCGCTATGAATCCCTCGCTGCCTGAGGGAATCCGAAGATTGCTGCTTTCCATCATCAACGTGCGCAGATGGAGGAGTTTGCCGATAGCCGCCAGATGATCGGCTGCCATCTCTCCGGCGTGATTCCACCGAAAAATCCGCAGGTCGCTCAACTCGGCCAGCTTGCCCAAAGCCTGCGCATCTACTGTATGCAAGCCGGAGATATCCAGCGACTGAAGGGGCCGCGCTGGCTCGAGCACGGGTTGTTGTGGCAACAGAACATCAAACATGTCAGGGCTGGGGCTGAGCTGAGTATTGCCAAGATCAAGTCGTACCAGATGTCTCATCGACTGTATCGCAGTCGGCAAGTGCTGCAGGGGATTATTGCGAAGAATGAGTGTATGGACGTTCGGGAAACACCTCAGAAATGCATCGTTCGATGAGCTCAAGGCCATATCCGACAATTCGAGAATTCGCACATGCGCGAATTCGATATTCAATGCCGGCAGGTTGCTCAAGGGCAGATACGACAACCGCAACGAACTCACCCGGGCACCGTCGTAGCCGTACATATAGGTTTCCCGGCGCCAGCACGCCATGATCGATTGGCTGGCGGTTGCAAGTGCAGCGTCATCCTGTGGGTGCTCGGCGTCTGGCAGCGACGCCTGGAACCGCCATTCGCGCAACGCCGCATCGACTGCCAGCCGCTGTTCTTCCAAGGCTGTGAGAGTATCGGCAAGCGGCAGGCCGCTATCAGCGACCAGCGATTGCCGGAGTTCGGCGAGCGCATCACCTTGAGCCCAGGGGAACAGCCTGCGCAAACGCCATGTGCTCGAACGCATGAGCAGGGAGGACGCTGAAAAGCGACCTGACAGTGGATAACCCAACGCCCCGTTGACGCGCTGCACTGGGCGTAACAGGTAACGTTCGGAAGGTCGGATGCCCAGGTCCCGCTGCGCCCTGCCGACGTCTTCCCAGGCCTGGGCCACGACACGATTTCTCAACCACTGCGGCGTTTCGCCCTTGAACAGTTGTTGACGCGCCGCCGGCGCCAGTGCGTCATGGATGGCCATTTCAAGCGTGGCAGGAGGGCTCCACGCTCCCGCCTGGTTGTATTTGTACTCACTGCCAAAACGCCGGATTTCGATAGCCACCCCCTGCCCTGGCCCGGCGTCACCGAGCGCGGCCCCCTCGAAAGTCGTGCTTTCCAGCCGCAAGTGCACGCCCGAAGGCCACTCCGGCAGGCGCGCCAGGTTGGCCATGAACAGGCGGTCGGCATCATCACCGGGCTCTGCGTTTTCCAGCGCTACCAATGCTCGAGCGGCGCGCAGCCGTCTGCTTTGCTCCAATGCTTTCAACGCAAGTCCCGGAACCAGCTTGCCTTGAGTGAGGTGGTGCATTTGCTCCGGATCGGCGCTGTTGACCACATCCTGGGCCATGTCCACTGGAAGGCTGGGAAAAGACCTGAGTACTGTGATGCCCGCCTCATCGACCTCGGGCTGTCCCAGCCAAAGCGGCATCAATGCGCTCACCTGCGAATGGAGGTAGTCAGCCCAGCGCCATGCCAGTGCCCGGGATTGCTGGTCAGGGACGGGAGAGCCGGCAATGGCCTGGCGCTGCTCGTCGGTCAACACAGCCAATAGCTTGGCCGACCATGCTCCGGAGGTGAAATCATCGGTTTGCACGACAACTTGCGCTGGGCCGTCGCCTGTACCGATCCGAAGAACGCCTTGCGGCCTTTCGTAGTCCAGGCCCAGCCCCTGCGGCCAGCCCGGCAGGCGGCCCAGCGTCAGCAACGTATCGCTGTCGGTTGAGCTCATCACGCCATCCTGGCGCAGAGCGTTTATACAGCCGGCGGCTCCCCGACGCAGGGCGCGCTCGCGGAGCCAGTAACGCAGCGCACCCGGCAGCGGAGCGTGCTGTTCGGCGAGCATCCTCAAACGTTGCTCTGGAACGCCCGACAGCCTCAAGGCGTCAAGCATGTCCTGGTCATCGGCAGCCTCGGGCAAATCGGCGAATGCTCGCAACAAATTGATGCCTTGGCGAGCGAGCGGACTATCTTGAGCCCATTGCCAGCGACCCAGTGGTGCCGGAACCAGCTCCGGAACGATGCCCGAGTGATTGGCTGGCACGTGCAACGCCAGCTCCTGGCCCTGCCCGACGACAGGTACCACTTCATCCTCTTCGAGCCGAACCCAGTGGCCAGTACCCCATGAATAGGCGCCTCCCGGTGCAGAAGGAATATGCCGAGCTGCAGCGTCGCTGTGCCATAGCGCACGGTCGTGGCGCCACAGCCTGGGCTGGCCGTCGCGGCCGTTGGCTATGTGCAAGCCTGAAAGCAAGCGGCCCTGAATACGCTGCAACAGTAGGCCCGCTGCGAGGTTGGCCGCGACCGCGAAAAATTGCCGGACCGCGGCCTTGCGGTCCCCTAAGCTCCAGCTTTGGTAACCGTCATAAAGCTGGCTGGCAACACCATCGACGAATACCGCCAGCGCCCCCAACCCAAGGGTTGGCAACCTGGCACCAGCATGGCGGAGATGAACAACCCTTGTTCGCTGTTGTTGATCCATTGAGCCAGCAAAGCACCGTGCCGCTCGGTGACAAGATCCTGGCTGGGTACTGCCAGCACTCGGGCATTGCTCAGCAGGCAGGCACGCCATTGGCGAAATTGCACTGCCGGGTCGTCATCGGCACGTTCAGTGAATCGCACCGTTGCGGCGTGGGCCGCGCTGGCAGCTGCCACCGGCCGAACCAGCGGCGAGTCAGTGGCGTCACCCAGGTTGGCGGCCAATTGACGTGCCAACTGCGGTTGCTCGTTCAAACGGGCCAGCCTCAAGGCAAATGCCCGGCCAGCTCGATTACGCAACACAGCGACCAGGTAATCACGGGCCAGGTCGGCATGAGCGAAACCGTGCAGCGCGCCGCCTGGCGCATTGGGCGCGTAGAGCACCGCACCTTCCTGCCTGCCGTCGTAGAGGAAAGCGCCCTCCAACTGGCAGCCAAACACCCTTACCTCGCGCGCAGAGCCGGCCAGTTGGCCGCTGCCCAGGCGGTCTGCCAATTCCGGTGCGATGTGCCCCTGCAGGCGAGCTTCGCAGATCGCCAATGCAAGCTGCGCCTGCTGCCAGGCCACAAAAGCGTGCTCAAGCACTGAACTGATGTGCTCATCCAGAAAGAGAATGCGATTGAGCTCGCGTTGATACGCTCCCCCGATGTCCAACAGATAGGCGGCTTTGACAAAGTCACGGGGGCGAACCTGATCGCTACCGTGGACAGTGAAGGCCTCCTCGGGGTCGCCAAAGCCGTCGGGGCTTGGGTAATTGACCAACGCGGCGCGCAGGAGTGAGCTGGTTCGCTCTCGCCCGGGGCAGAGCGGCTCGAGCACTGCACTCACCAGCGAGCCACTGGCGTTGATCGGCCCGCCCACCGAAGGCAGGCAGGAGGGCCGCCAGCGGCGCTCGATGGTCACTTTTTCGGGGTCTACTCCGGTACCGAAGTGGCTGTCCAGCATCGGCTGAAGACGTTCCAGCGCGAAGGTCGATGGGTCCGGTATATGGCTGAGCGCCGTGCGCAGCGCCTGGCATGAGCCTTCAGCCCTGAGCGTCAGGGCTTCCAGCTGATCGCGCGATTGCTGATTGGCCTTGAGCAGCCAATCAGGCAGGCGTGCCTTGAAAACGTCGTAGTAGGGAATACGCTGGTTCATTGAAGAGCCTCCATGAAAAGGCCCTACCCTGCGGCAACCTGCGCACTGGCATGCGGCGTTTATCTACCACATGCGCCATTGGCTCAATGCCGCCCACGCGCGGCTTGCACCTTGCTCTGCCGCTGCGGCTGCGGCCAGGCCGACACGCTCCTGCAGGCTCTTGCGCTCCTCGAAGTGGAGGCTGAACAGCTCGGCAACCTTGGCTCGTTCGGCCAGGTATTCGTCGCTGGTCTTGATCTCGTCCACCAGCTTCATGTCGAGCGCGCTCACGCCCAGCCACACTTCACCGGTAGCGACGGCTTCGATCAACAGCTGCGGGCGGTAATGCACCACGAAGTTCTTGAACAGGCGGTGAGTGATTTCAAGGTCTTCCTGAAACTTCTCACGACCCTTCTCGGTGTTTTCGCCCAGTACCGTGAGCGTGCGCTTGTACTCGCCAGCGGTGTGCATTTCGACATCGATGTCGTGTTTGCGCAGCAGGCGATGAACGTTGGGCAGCTGTGCGACCACGCCGATCGAGCCGATGACCGCAAACGGTGCGCTGAGAATCTTTTCACCGATGCAGGCCATCATGTAACCGCCGCTGGCGGCGACCTTGTCGACGCACACCGTCAGCGGAATACCTGCCTGGCGGATGCGCGCCAGTTGCGAAGAAGCCAGGCCATAGCTATGTACCAGGCCGCCGCCGCTCTCAAGGCGCAGCACGACCTCATCCCGAGGCGTGGCAACCGTCAGCAGCGCGGTGATCTCACGGCGCAGGCTTTCGGTGGCCGAGGCTTTGATATCGCCGTCGAAGTCCAGCACGAATACCCGCTCGGAATTGTCCTTGCGCTTCTTGCTGGCCTTTTGGGCCTTGGCTTGCTGCTTGCGCAGGCGTTTGAGTGCGTCCTTGTCGAGCAGGCTGCTTTCCAGCCGCTCGCGCAGCTGCCTGTATGCATCGTTGAGTTTGTGTACCTGCAACTGGCCGCCCTTGCGGCGGCCTTTGCTGCGGGCGGAAGCCACCGCCGCCAGAACGATCAGGATGGCTACCACCAAGGTGGCGGTCTTGGCGAGAAAGCCCAGGTAATCGGCGAAAAACTCCACAGTGTCTCCTTGTTGGCGCAAGCCCTGGCCGTGCCACGGCGCGGCGATGGCGGCAAGCATACCGGCGCGCTGTGGCGGCGGCCAGCGGTGGCCAACAGGCGGTGCTGAAACACCCTTTTGAAACGAGCGTATGAAATGCCGTTGACAGCGCCCGCCCCTTGCTCCTAACCTGCGCCATCGCTCGCCGCGCGAGCCCTCACGAGCCCCAACCGGAGTCCACCATGACCGACGTTTCCCGCGCCATCGAAGCCATGAAAGCCCGATTCAACCCCGCTGCTGCCAGCGGGCTCGACCTGATCTTCGGTTTCAACATCGACGATGCCCAGCACTTCAACCTGATCGTCAAGGACGGCACCTGCGAGCTGCAGGAAGGCGAAAATGCCGATGCCAACGTCACTCTGGTCACCGACAGCGAAACCCTCGCGGGCATCGTGAGCGGTGAAACCGACGGCATGCAGGCCTTCATGCAGGGCAAGCTGCGCACCGAAGGCGACATGATGCTGGCGCTCAAACTCAATGAGCTGTTCCCGGCCTGAGCCCGTTCCCGCCAGCCAGCAGCGCGGCCAGCGTTGCGCGCAGTTTGCCTGGTTTGGCGGGTTTGTTGAGCTGCGGCGCGCCCAGCGTGCGCATCGCCTGCCGGCAGGCATCGCTACGGTCAGCAGTAATGAACAGCGCTGCCAGGCCCTGCCCCATGCCTGGCGCAGGGTTACCAGCAGCTCGGTGCCAAGCCTGCCATGGTCCAGGTGATAGTCGATTATCACCACTTGCGCTGGCGGGCCCGCCAAGGCGCTTTGTTCATCGAGTGCAGTGCGTACCTGGCACCCCCACTGTGAAAGCAGCGCAGCCATGCTTTCCAGAATCGCCGGTTCGTTGTCTATCACCAATACCGACGCACCGTGCAATGGGTCGAACGACATCGGCAAGCCAGGCGACCTCGCTATCGGTACCAGCGCCTGCGTCGAGACGGGCAGTTGCACACTGAACACCGAGCCTTTCCCGACGCAAGACCTTACCCCGAGCGGATGGCCCAGGATACCGGCCATGCGTTCGACGATCGCCAGGCCCAGCCCGACCCCCTGCCGATCGGCGGCGCGCCCGTTGTCGAGCTGGCGGAACGCCTGAAATATCACCTGTTGCTGATCCTCGGAATGCCACAACCGCTGTCCCAGACCTGCAACAGAACATGCCCGCTGCGCCGCCTGAGGCTCACCAGCACAGCGCCAGTCGCGGTATAGCGGCAGGCATTGCTGATCAGGTTGCGCACGATGCGCGCAAGCAGATGGGCATCGGTTTCCACGACCGCATCGAAGTGGGCACGGCAGCGAATCTTCAACCCCTTTGCCGCCGCCACCGGCTCGAACTCAGCAGCCATCGACGGCAGCCACTGATGCAAGGCCAGCGGCGCAAGGCTGGGCACCACGGCGTCCTGGTCGAGCCGGGCGATGTCGAGCAGGTCACTGAGCAGTTGCTCTGCACCTTCCAGCGCCAGATGGCTGCGCTCCACCAGGTGTGCTTCGACAGCCGGCAGGCTGCGCTCGCGCAGGTCGCGATCGACAGCCGCGCGGCATTGAGCGGCTGGAGCAGGTCGTGGCTGGCGGCGGCCAGGTATTTATCCTTGCTGCGGTTCGCAGCTTCGGCGGCATCGCGCGCCAACCGCAGTTGTTCGGTGCGCTCCAGCACCCTGCGCTCCAGCTCATCATTGAGCTGGCGGTAGCGATTGCGTTCGGTCTCAAGCTCTTCAAGGCGCCCACCAGCTCGGCGTAGTGGTGCTTGCGCATGGAGTGGTTGCCCAGGCCCAGCAATCCCTCGAGCGATGCGCTGTCGGGTTCAGAGGGCTTCGCCAAACACCACCTCCACGTCGCGCTGGTTGGAATGCCGTGGGTTGGTGAGGATGCACGGGTCACCCATGGCGTGAGCCGACAGAAACGGAATGTCCGACGAACCCACCCCATGCCCTCCGAGTGTTTCGTGAAAGCCCACTGCGCGCTTGAGGGCGATCAGGTGCTGTACCAGGCGCTCGCGCACCTGCCCGGCATTGAGGCCGCGGCAGTCGATGCCGAAGGTTTCGGCGATTACCCTGAAACGCTCGGGCGCCGCGCTGTAGTTGAAGGCGACCACATGTTCGATCAATACCGCGTTGCACAAGCCGTGGGGCAAGTCGAGAAACCCGCCCAGGCTGTGCGACATGGCATGCACCGCGCCGAGGATGGCATTGGAAAATGCAAGCCCGGCCTGCATGCTGCCCAGCATGACCTTTTCGCGTAGCGCAATGTCGGTAGGGTTGGCGATCATCGGCACCAGGTGCCCGTTGATCAGGCGCATGGCTTCCAGAGCATGCGGGTCGGTCAAGGGCCCGTTACCGGTGGAGACGAACGCCTCGATGGCATGTACCAGTGCGTCGATGCCGGTACAGGCAGAGAGAAACGGGTCCATGCTGGCAGTGGTTTCCGGATCGATGAGCGCCACATCAGGCACCACGGCCTTGCTGACAATGGAAAATTTCATCCGCTCACGCTGATCGGAGATGATCACGAACTGCGAAACGTCCGCCGAGGTGCCCGCCGTAGTAGGGATCAGGATCAGGGGCGGGCTGGGCGTGCGCAGTGTGTCCACACCTTCGAATTCCAGGATGTTGCGCCCGTGGGCGGCGACGATGCCGATCGCCTTGGCGCAGTCCATCGGGCTGCCGCCACCAATGGCCACGATCACGTCACATTGCTGTTCGTGATAGAACTCCGCCCCCGCCATGACCTCTTCGACCCGCGGGTTGGGCGACACTGCACTGAACAGGCTCCAGGCCAGGCCCTGAGCGTCGAAACTGGCCTGCACATCGGCTACCCAACCGGCGGCGATCACACCGGGGTCACTGACCAGCAACACCCGCCGTGCCCCGAAGTGCCGAGCATAATGGGCCGCACTGTGACGGCTGCCAGCACCGAAGATGATTTCGGGTGAAACGAACTTGCGCAGCGCGCTCAAGGAGGCGGTCATGGCAGGGCCTTGTTCTTATGCATTTTGCGCGCAGGGTATCACGCCCCGCCCCTCTGCGCCGGGACCCGGTGCTCGCGGCAGAACGCCAGAAACTGCTGCGCCGGCAGCGCCTTGGCATACAGCCAGCCCTGAACGTAATCGACCTCGCGCGCGCGCAGGTAATCGGCTTGTGCAACGGTTTCGACCCCTTCGGCGACAATGCGCAAGCCCAGTTCGCGAGCCATGTCGATGATGTGATCGGTGACCGCGCTGGTGGGGGCATCGGCACCGAGCGTGTCGATGAAGGCTTTGTCGATCTTCAGCACATCCAGCGGCAGGCCTTGCAGGTATTGAAGGCTCGAATAGCCGGTGCCGAAGTCATCGATGGCCACCCGGTGGCCCGCGGCTCGGGCAGTTTCGATGGTTTGCCGGGCACGGTCGATGTCCATGAAGCCCCGCTCGGTCGCCTCGAGCCACAGCTGCTCAGCTGCGATGCCCGTACCCTCCAGCACGCGGGCGACCACGGGCAGCACCCGCCCGCTTTTGAGGTCTTCTGCGCACAGGTTCACGGCAACGTGCAACTGGGGGTCGCTACGCAACAGGGCGCCGAGTTCGTCGACCACGGCCTCCAGCACCAGATCGGTGATCGGCTGGATCAGGCCGCTTTCTTCAGCCAGGGGAATGAACAGATCCGGGCGAACCATGCTGCCATCGGGGCGGCGCCAGCGCACAAGGGCTTCGGCCCCGGCACACCCGCCACTGGCGAGGTGCATGATGGGCTGGTAATGCACCTCGAACTCACGCTGGCGCACCGCAATCTGCAGCTCTCCCAGCGGCGACAGCCGCCGCCGGCACAGCGCTATCACCAACCCCACCAGCCCTGCGCCGCAGGCCAGGGCCAACGGCAGCAGCCAGAGCATCTGAGTAGTGAACACAGCAGCAGGCGCCTGCGGGCCTGCCACCACGGCTTGCCAGCCCGGGGCTGCCGCCTGTTCTGCCAGCAGGCCGGCGGGCGCCTCGCCCCCCTCGGCCAGAACCGCCAACAGCCGACTGTCGGCGCCATCGTTATGGGCCAATAAGGTGCCGTTGGCGCCCAGAAGGCCGATCTGCATCGGCGACTCGGTCAGCACATCCGCCAGGCGCGACGAAATGATCAGTGCGTTGTAGTCGCCCTGCTGCAAACCCACCATGGCAGTGCCTTGGCCGACCAGTGGATGAACCGAGGTGAACACTTCAGTGCCATTGGCGAGGCGATAATCGCCGGCACCTTGCAGTACCACCTGGTTCACCGTACCCCAAGAGCTGCAGCGCAGGCGCCCATCCTGAAAGTAACCGATCTCTTCGATGAACCGAGTATTGGCAGTGAGCGCCTGCATCTGCGCGATGTGCCCGGCGCTGCAAGGCACCTCATAGCTCTGCTGCATCGTGGCAAGGGCCTGTTGCGCACCCTCGAACGATAACTGCGCCCGCTGGATCGCCCATTGCGCAGTGGCCTGCAACCGCATGCGCGCCTCGCGCTGGGCGCCCTGCCAGGCCAGCCAGCCGGCCAGCACCAAGGGCAGCGTGGCGGCGGCCACTGCCGCCAGGCAACTGATCAGAACTATGCGTTTGCGCATCACGGGCAGGGTCCTTTGCGTGCGTTCGGTCACAAGCCTATGCCTGGATCGCTCACCTGCCAACCATCGCCATGGCGTTTTTCAATAGGGTCGATGGCGTAATTCGATGTGCGCCATTTCAAGCCTTGGCCGATGCTTTCACCGCGCTCCCCACAACAAGATCGGTGCCCACCATGAAGACTGTTTTGCAACTGCTCAAGGAAAAACCTGAAAGCCACCAGGCTGTGCTTACCATCGGGCCCGATCAGTCCGTGCTCGATGCCTTGCGCCTGATGGCGCAGATCAACGTGGGCGCCCTGCCTGTGGTCGAACAGGGGCAAGTGGTGGGTGTGGTCAGCGAACGGGACTATGCGCGCAAGATGGTGCTGCTGGGGCGGTCATCGGCGGGCACACCGGTGCGTTCGATCATGAACGCACCGGTCATTACCGTTGGGCCCGGGGAAACCCTTGAGCGCTGCATGAACATCATGACCGACAGCCACCTGCGTCACTTGCCGGTCGTGGAAAGGGGTGAGTTGATAGGCCTGCTGTCGATCGGTGACCTGGTCAAGGCAGCCATCGCGGAGCAGGCGCAATTGATCGGGCAACTGGAACAGTACATCCGCGGGGAGCACTGATCCAGTTGCCGCAGGCGGTTTTCAGCGCGTCCACCATTGTTGAACGCAGTGCTGAGTGAGCGCCCAGCCCAGCGCTTCGAACGCCGCCTCCCTGGCGCCTGCAAGCCCCCGATACAGTGCGTTGTACTGGCCTTCGCTCAAATGCACAGGCCCTCGGTCATCCGGCCATTGAATATCGGCTATCACAGCGCCCTGCGAGGTGCTTGTCTGGTTCTCGGCCGCTATGCCACCGGCAGCGGCCTGGCGCAAGCTCGCAAGTTGCTCATCGGTCAAGCCGTCCGTGGCGACCTGCTCAAGGTTTGAAGCGGCATCCTCGGCCCAATCCTGCAGGCGGTCCCACAGTGCCTCGGCCTGTTGCCACTGCGGGACACCGTAGCGCAGGTAAGGCTCCCAACTGCGGCTCAGGCTCGCAATGCTGCGCAACGGGTTGGTGTCGCCGCTTGAGGGTGAACGGCCCACCAGCTCGCGGGAAAATGCCAATGCTGTCGTTTGATGGCTGTAGAGGTGATCCAGCAGGGGGTTGAACGCGTCGGGGGTACCCATGCGAATGCTCAATGACGGAAGAAATGCGCCAATCTCCAAAGCGGTCCACCAAGTCCATTCGTGGAGGTTGTTCGGGTCGCTGAGGTCGAACAGCGGATTGGCTACCGCATTGGCGAACACCCGCTCGCGCAAAGCGCCCAGACGCGCCTGAAACTCCTCGTCAGCCATACCCTGGCGCGCCAGGTGATAAACCGAGGTGCGTGCTTCGGCCTGGCGGATCATGCTTTCTCGATCAGCAGCCCCCACCGCATTGCCCAACGCTTCGTCCGCCACGATGGCCGTTGCATCGAACAGGGCAGCGAGGGCATCCTCCAGCCAATCTACAGCCTCCCCTCGTTCCAGAAGCCGCGTGGCACATTCACTGAACACCTCCAGCGTCCGGTCTGCGGCCCGGCTGCGCTCGCGAAAACGCTCCACTGCCCGCACCAGCCTGGGCTCGTTGGCGAACCATTGATCAGGCTGGTGCATGCAGGCGATCCCTGACTGCCTCAGCGACTCGGCGGCTGTGTCAGGTGAAACGGTTGTCGTCCAGATTCAGCGTTACCTCCACACCCACCAGGCGCCGGGCAGTGGTCAGCTCGGCCAGCGCACCGGGCTCGGCGATCAGATTGTCGCTCAGGTCGATATCCACGGTGCCCTGGGCTGTCGACCGAATGAGCTGGTAGACCGCTTCAGGCACATGGGGCAAGCCATTGTCGGAAAGATCGAGCGATATCAGGCTCGGTGGCGCCTCGAAGTGCGGCGCTTGCACAAACCGATTACGCGCCAGCGAAAGATGGCGCAAGTGGGTGAATGGCGCGATGACCTGCTGCACCTGTTCGGCACGCAAGCCGGTATGGTCAAGAGACAGTCCCTGCAAATGAGGCATGGCCGCGAGCTGGGCCAACTGCGCATCGCTCAGCCTGTTGTCATCCAGCGACAGCGAGCGCAGGCTGCCCAGGCGCTGCACGGCACGCAGTGGCTCGAGCGCACCGGTTGCGATGCTGCCGGAGAGATTCAGATTGCCTATCGGCGATATACCTTGTGCCGGCGCCAGCGCGGCGAATGCCTGCGGTGTATCGGCCAAGGGAAGATCACGCAGGGAGAGAAAGCGCAGGCGCTGCAAGCTCGACAACCCCTCGGGCAGTGCCGTCAGCCGGTTGTCGCCCAGGTAAAGGCTGACGATGTTCTCGAAACAGGCGAGGAAGTAGCCGTCCACCTGAGCCAGTTGCATACCGTTGAGCCGCAGTTCGCTGACATGGTCGAACCGGCCGATCACCACGGGCAGGCGCCCGATGGCCAGACCACTCAGATCGAGCCGAGTGCTGCCATCAGCGGCACGCACTTCACGCTGCCAGGCACGCAACAGGCGATTGGCGAACGCTCGGCGATGGTCGGCAAGCGCTGCCAATGCCATGGCGCTGGGCGCGCCGTCCTCGTTACGCAGGGCCGCAGAACCAACCTCCGGCAAATGGGCCAGCGCAGTGAGCTCGTCCTCATGCCTGATGCCACTGGCGCGCCATTCGTCCAGCGCGCGGCGCAGTACGCGAAAGTCTTGCTCAAGTGCGGTGATTTCCAGCTCTGCGCCACGATCACTGCCCCGGAGCTGATCAAGCAGCTCGAGCAACTGGTTTTCCGGCAGGCTGGGATAAAGCGCCCGCAGCCGCTCGCCGTGCGCACTCAGCCAGGCGTCGGCCGGCGCGGCCGCTGAGCGCATAACCCACCTGCTCCCCATGGCGCCGGGGGCGGTTGAAACGTTCCGGCCGAGGCCGCAGCCCCAGGTCACGCCGGGCGGCGGCCGGGTTGCGCACAGCCTCGGCGGCCGCCTGCTCGCGTATCTGCCCGATAGCAACGTCGTTATCGGCAGCCCAGCGCTCACGCGCCCGGGCAGGCAACGCATCGAGCAGCAGTTGCTCCAGCGGCACAGGCATGTTCGGCACAGTACCGCTGGCCAGCACATAACCGTGCTCGGCCGGCTGCACCCGCCGTGAAGGAGCCGCGCTATCCCCACGTCGCACCGGCCGCTCGTGCCCCTCCAGCTCGATGCGCAGTTCTCCGGGCCAGGCACCCAGCCGCTGAGCTGCTCCTATCAGCAAAAGGTCGCGGTCCTGTGTCGGAAGGCCCCGCTCCAGAGCCAACACCGCTCGGGCCGTTCTCACCAACCGCAGCGCCTGGGCAGCGGCACCCGCCAGCGAGGCCGGCACGCGGCCGCTCACCAGACGCGCACGCTCCACTGCCGAAGCATCCCTGACGATCTGCTCCGCGAACACGGCAGGCAAGGCGGGAAACTGACTCAGCAGTGGCTGCGTCAAGGGTTGGCAGGTCGTTGCACGGCCTTGGCCACGCAGCGCCTCAAGCCGCTCGTGCAGTGGCTGCCCACTTGCAACCTCGAGCCCCTGGGCCTGCTCGAGCAACCAGGCGAGGCTCGCCGGTAACGGCGTGCCGTTGAGCACGGCATAGCGCAGCTGTTCATCGCTCACCTGTGCCAACGCCTGCAGCCGCATCAGGCGCTCATCGCTCAGCGTTGCAGGTGCATGTTCCAGTGCCCGCAGCAGCCTGGCACCGGACCATTGCCGAGGAGAGTCATGAACCCAGCACCACTTCCCGTTGGGCAAACGCTCAAGGGTGGGCACCTGCAAGCGGTTACCCGGCGGGGCTTTGATCGTTGGGTGCCCCTGCTGCAGATCGACGGGGTACGGCCGCTCATCGATCACCACCCACTGCTGCGCCCCGAGCCGATAGACGCCATCGCTTCCCCGTTCCGCCTCGGGCGGCAGCGGATGCCCTTGCTGGAACGCTTCGGTATGGCCGCTGAACTGCGGGCCGGCTGTCATGTATTCCAGTGCAGCACCAGCGCCGGCCTGTGCGATCGCCTGGAGCGCACCGAACAGTTCACCCACCGCCTGATCAATCTCGTGTTCCTCAAGCAGATGGATACCGTTGTAGACCTGCGAAACGAAACCGTAGCTGCCTGCCAGCATGGCCGCGCCGCCGAGCAAGGTAGAACCTGGGACCAGCATCGCGAAACCGAACAACACTTGCTGGCCGATCGACCAGTACTGCTGCCAGGCAGCCAGCATTCGCTCGGTGTCGTAAACCGCAGTGGGCACCGCCACCTGCAGGGCATGCCTGCGTACGCTTTCACGCCATTGGGTAAAACGTGCAGCGAGGCTGGCCTGCCCCAGGTCAGGCAGGGTTACCGCGCGGCGGATCCCGGCGCTGTCACCTTCGGACAGTGCCTTGAGCAGCATCAGGCGTTCGTGAATGGGCAACTTGCGCGCCACGCACTCACGTACAGCGGGTGCAGCCATGCGTTCGAGCAGGCCATCAGCGGCTGCCCTCAGGCTTGGGTATTCCATCAATGGGCTGTCGGGGGCTCCGGGCACATAGAGCAGCACAGGGTGAACGCCGGCTTCATCTGCCTGGGTGCGCGTAACGACCAGACACCCCTGCACCGGCACCTGCCGATACCAGAGCCCCTGCAGCGTAGCGCTCACCACTCGCCCCTGGCGCGGTGGGACGCCGACGTTACCCAGCATCGCGTAGCCGTCTTCGCTAACCGCGCCCTTGAGCAAGGCCTCGAGAGCGTCGTAGCGCAGAGCTCCAAGGTCACTGGCCTGCCAAGCGGCTTCAAGCGTTTCGCAAGAGAGTGCCTGGCTGAGGTAGCCCTGGTAGCGCTGGCCCACATCCAGCGTGCGAACCGCCTGGAAAAAGCGCTCGAAGGGGAAACCAGTTACCCCGTCAAGGTGGTATTGCTGGCGGTCGAGATCATAGCCAGTGGCCGATGGAAAATTGACCACCGCAGCCTCCAGGAGGCTGCGCGACAGGCGCTGGTGATAACCCCGCGCCCCGCCTTCGGGCAATCGCACAGGGTTCACGATATTTGGCCCGACAGCGAAGTCATTCTCCTCGGGCACATACCAGGTGCAATGAAACCTGGGCACGAACGGGTTGATGCCTGGGTGGCCCAGTTCAGCGAGCAGGGGTTCGAGCAGCGGCAGTGCGAAGTCTTTCAGGCTTTGCAGCGGCGCCAGCGCCGCTCGCAAGCGGCGTGCTTGCCGGTTGCTTTCCAACCATCGAGCCTTGAGTTCATCGCGGTCGGGCTGGCTTGCCTGAACCAGCCATAGGGGTGCCTGCAAGGCGGGCTCGGCAGCAGGGCGTTCATCGAGATCAAGGGGCATGGGGGCTCTCCGGGTTGAGGAAGCCCGCCACCTTGCCCAGCCGAGCACAAGGCCCGACGGTATTTATCTAGCGCGAGTGCAGCGCGCGCCCTGAATGAAAAAGGAGCCTTGGCGGCTCCTTGACTACTACTGACAGGCTTTGGCCATCTCGACCCAGGCCGTCGACTCACGCCACTGCTGAGGCAGAAACAACTGCACCTTGGAGCCTGAACCGTCGCGGTCGACGCTGGTGCTTGCCAAGGCCTGAGTGAAACCGGCACTGGCCACCAGGCGCACGCCGCTGTCGGTCACATCCTGGCGCGCCTGCGGGCGCCAGGTTTGCCATTTGGGCAGCAGGCACTGCGCGTACTGCTCCGGCGACTTGTTCGAGGTGCCCGACCAGGTCGGCCCGTTTTCATCCTGCGGCTGGCTCGAACAGCCAGCCAGCAGCCCTGCCACGATCAACCCTATTGCCCTGCGCTTCATACCTGTCCCTCGGTGGTGGTGGTCGTGGCCACTGTAACAGGGCGTGACGGAGTTGTTTACAGGATCGACAACGGATACTGAACGATCAGGCGGTTTTCGTCGAAACTGTTGGTGTTGCCGTAGTCACGGCGCAGGCTCGAGTTCCTCCAACGAACGGTGAGTGCCTTGAAGGTGCCGCTCTGCACCACGTAAGCCAGCTCGGTTTCACGGCCGCGATCTACACCGTCGGTGACGGTGCCCGAGTGCACGTTGGTGCCTTCGATGAAGCGGTTCATCAGGGTCAGGCCGGGGATGCCCAAGCCGGCAAAGTCGTAGTCGTGGCGCACTTGCCAGGAGCGCTCGTCCTTCATGTCGTAGCTCCAGCCGTAGCTGTCGTTGGCCAGGGTGCCGCCGCTGGTGCCGCTCACGCGCTGCCAGCCGACGTCGCCAGAGACTTTCTGCAGGCCGACATAAAAGGTGTTGAAACCGTACTTGAGCGAGAACAGCCCGGAAACGGTGTGGTTGTCCTGATCGCCTGCGCGCTCCTGGCCATCTGCGCTGCCGATGAAGTAGCCGATGTTCGCGCCAAGCGTCACGGGGCCGACCGGCTGGGAGTGCAGCAACTGGAAGTATTTCTGGTCGTACACGTCTTCAAGCTGTGCATACCAGGCCCCCACCAGGGTGCGCTTGTCGTTGAAGGTGTATTCGGCACCGGCGAAGTTGAAGGCGCTGCCGTAGACGGTCGGGCGGCCGTGGTTCACCCGGTCGAAGTTGTTGAGGCCGATGTGCTCCATGCTGGCATCGTTACGCTGGCTGTTGCCCTGGAACTGGCCGGCGTACAGCGTCACGTTGGTGATGTCACGGGAGGTGACCTGCGCACCGCGCAAGGTCTGCGGCAGGGAACGGCCGTCGTCGGCCCGCAGGATCGGCAGCACCGGCTGCCACTCGCCCACCTTCAGCTCGGTCTTCGACACTTTGGCCTTGGCGGCGACCGCCAGGCGGCCGAAGTCGTCGGCCGGCTTGTTACCATCATGCACAGGCAGCAGCTGGGTACCGTAAGTACCACGCCCGCCGTCGAGTTTGTAGGACATCAGGCCCAGCACGTCGACGCCGAACCCGACTACGCCTTGGGTGTACCCGCTCCTGGCATCGAGGATGAAGCTCTGGGTCCATTCGGCGGCCTGGCCGCGCTTGGTCGGCCCGGGCAGCGCCTGCGACTTGCCGTTATCGACGAAGTTGCGGTTCATGTAAAAGTTGCGCAGGTTCAGGTTGACCTTGGCGTCGTCAACGAACCCTTCAGCGTGTGCAACGCCTGCGAAGGTGGCGACACTGACGGACAGGGCGAGGGTGTGGCGTGTAAAGCGAGCGAGCTTGACGGTCATTATTGTTATTCCCGACGTTGAGTGAGGACGCCCCGGTCGCGGCAGTGCGTTATCGGTGTGAGCGGTGCGGCAATCCTTGCACCTTGGCTGAAGGCCCCCCGGCCCACCGCCCCGCCTGGCACACCGTGCCGGGTTACGTTGCGGCAAAATTAACCAAATGTTTCAAAACCCGCAACTGCACGGCCGGTTTTACCCCCACTCAACCTCGCCTGATGCGTCGGAAAGTGTGCGATAGCCGAACACCGAGCTGCTCGGCGCGCGCAGCCAGCCAGGAGCTGGCAGGCCTGGCACGGCAGATGGAAGAAACGGTGCATCGGTTCAAGCTTTGAAGCCCAGCGAGCGTCAAAAGCCGAACAACGCCTTTGGCCCTTCGATCATCAAGCTATCGCGCCACCGCTGCTGCGGCGCGATACGTTCCAGCAGTTCGACCTGGCTTGCGTAATCGATCTGCTCCTCATGCTGCGTGTGAGGCCAGTCACTGCCCCATACCAGTTGCCGTTCGCCGAAGTGCTCGAACAACTGCGGCACCGCTGCTTCGGCGAAGGCCAGGTTTTCCGTGGCCGTGCCGCCCAGCCGGTAAAGCGCCGAGACTTTCACCCACACCCTTTCACTCGCCCCCAGCGCAAGCAGTTGTGCGAAGGTTTCATGCTGCACGCCCAGGCCTGCTCGCGGCCGGCCGAAGTGGTCGATCACCACTTTGCAGCCCTGCGCGAGCAACGCTCGGCACAAGGCGGGGATGTCTTCGATCTGGCGGTGCAGTTCTACATGCCAGCCCATTTGCGCGACCTTCCGCAGCAAGGGTTTCCAGTGTGGCGCGCCCAGATCAGGCATGGGCTTGCCGATCAGGTTCAAACGAATGCCGACGATGCCTTGCCCTGCCAAAGCATCGAGTTGCTCGGCGCTGGCCCCCTCCTCGACCACGGCAACACCCTTGAGGCGATGAGGTGCCCGGGCGATGGCCGCGAGCATGTAGCTGTTGTCGGTACCGAGAAAACTGGGCTGCACCAACACTCCGTGGCTCAGGCCGTGAGCGTCCAGATGCCCCAACCAGGCCGCCAGCGTGGCGTCATAGGCCGGGGTATAACGGCGCGCGGCGGTGAGCGCCAGCGCTTGGCCGAACACATGGGCGTGGCTGTCGACGCCGGTCACGGGGATGTTGCGGTGTGAAGTCATCAGGTCGTTCATCGCAGAGGTGAATTCAAGCCTTGCCCGCCGGTTGCGCGGTATCCAGATTGCGGCCGCGGGTTTCCGGCAATGCCAGTGCCGCGATCATCGCTACGCCATAGGCGATGCCGGCGTCGATACCGATGGCGCCGCCCAGCGACATGCTCTGGCTCATGTGGCCGACCAGCACCGGGAACACCGCCGAGAGCACCCGGCCGAAGTTGTAGCAAAAGCCCACACCCGCCCCGCGCACATCGGCCGGGTACAGCTCGTTGAAGAACGAGCCCAGGCTCGCCGGGATGCCCGCCGCGAAAAAGCCCAGCGGGAAGCCCAGGAACAGCATCTGGGTATTGCTCAACGGCAGGAACACGTAGCACTGCACCGTCACCACGCAGCACAGGGCGAACAGCAGGATGTTCTTGCGCCGGCCGAGTTTGTCGACCAGCACGCCACTAGCCATGCAGCCGCACCAGAAGGCAACGATGATCACCGCCAGGTAGCTGCCGGAGTTCAGCACCGAGAGGTGGCGTTCATTCTTGAGAAAGGTCGGCAGCCAGGTCATCACCGCGTGGTAGCCGCCATGCGCGCCCAGGCCCAGCAGGCCGCCCAGCAAGGTCACGCGCAGCAGCTCGGGGCGGAAGATGCCACCCACCGACGCCAGGAACGAGCGGCCCTGAGCCTGCTCGCGCTGATGCACCGCTGCGTCGGGCTCTTGCACGTTGCGGCGCACCCAGATGATCAGCAGCGCCGGCAGCAGGCCGACCACGAACATCACCCGCCAGGCGATGTCCTGCGGCAGCCAGCTGTAGATCAGCGTGTAGAGGCCGACCGCCGCGCCCCAGCCCACGGCCCAGGCACTTTGCACCGTGCCCATGACCTTGCCGCGATAGCGCGGATTGATGGTCTCGGCCATCAGCACCGCACCGGCTGCCCACTCACCGCCGATGCCGAAGCCTTGAAGCGCCTTGATCACCACCAATTGCTCGAAGCCGGTGACGAATGCAGACAGGAAGGTGCAGGCGCTGAACCAGAGAATCATCCACTGGAGTGTGCGCACCCGGCCGTAACGGTCCGACAGTGTGCCGCCCACCCAGCCGCCGATCGCCGAGGTCACCAGGGTCACGCCGCTGATCAGGCCGGCCTGGCCGTTGTTCAGGCTGAAGGCGATCAACAGCGCAGGAATGGCGAGGCCGAACATCTGGGTTTCCAGCGCGTCCAGCGCCCAGCCGCCGAAGCACGCCCAGAAGGTCTTGCGCTCGCGCGCGGTGATGTCTCGATACCACTTGAACATGGAAATGTCCTGTTGTTGTGTTGGGCAGAGAGGCGCTCAGCGGATCTCTACGCTGTAGCGAAAGTGTTGGGCATGGCCGCGCGAACGTCGCCACTCCAGCGGCTGGCCGGCATAACCGCGGGCCAGCCGCTCGATCAGCACCACCGGGCTGTGGGCGGCGATACCGAGCAGGCCCGCGCTGCGCTCATCGGCAGGCTCGGCGGTCAGGGTTTCGTCGGCCGAAGCGATCACCTGGCCGCAGAACTCTTCGTAGAGGGGATAAAGCAGCGGACCTTCCTGGTTGAGGTCTTTGCCGAGGATGGCTTCGAACGGCCCCTTGGGCAGCCAGATGTCCTCGGCCAGTACCGGTTGGCCATCGATCAGGCGCAGGCGGCTCAGGTGAATCACCGGCTCGCCGTCGGGCAGTTGCAAGGCCTTGGCGGCCTCGGCAGGTGCAGGCAGCACGTCTACGGCCAGTACCTGGCTCTGCGGGATGCGGCGCTCGCCCTCGGCGGTCTGGAAACGGAAGAAGCGGAACAACGAGTCCTGAAACTGAGCACGGCGGATGAAAGTGCCACGCCCCTGCTGGCGCTCCAGGATGCGCTCGCTGACGAGCATGTCGATGGCTTTGCGCACGGTGCCGATGGAGAGGTCGTAGTCGGCGGCCAGCACCGCTTCGGTAGGAATGGCCTCTCCGGCCTTCCAGCGGTTTTCACTGATATGCCGTGCCAGCGCGTCGCGCAGGCGCTGGTAAAGGGGAAGGCGTTCGTCGCTGGGCAATGCCGGCATGCGGTAGGCTCCTGGTTGTTATTTTATTTATGCAGTCATCTATATGAATTCTGGGGCGAAGTATTGACCGGTGGCCACAGGCCGTCAACCCGCCGCAGGTCTGATCGTCCGGAACCCTCACCGGCAGCCGCGCTCTTCTGTAGACATCCACGCGATACGGAGGGCGGCATCATGACCGTTGCTCAATGCACTCACCGCGACCACGTCATCGAGGCGCAGGTCGAAGAACACCCCGGCATTCCGACTCCTTGGGCGGGTGGCTGCAGGATCACACCGCCTGACGGGGTGATCACTCGCCGGCTGCCGTTGCCGGTGCAATCGGCGTTCCTTGCAGAATTGGATGCGGCGCAGCAGGCGTCGCTGGCTCATGGGCGATGGCTGGTGGATCAGCATCTGGACCATGGGCGGCAGTTCTAGGTGATGAGGCAAACAGTCGCCCGGCAAGCCGGCCTCCCACGGGAGTCAGCATTTCGTGGGACGGCTTGCGGCGCGACGGCTGTCCAGATCAAACGGTGGGAGGGCGGCTAGCCGCGCGACGAGGCCATTTGCACCCCGGTCATTTCTCCGACCGGCCAATGAACGCTTAGCAAGCTGATTTTCGCCAACAAATATTTCATCTTCTTCCTACAATGAGCCTTTCGCCCAGCCGAAGGCCCATTCATGCCCACCGAACCCCAGGCCCGTGTGGCCGCCCTCTCCGCCCGCATCGACCGTTTGCCCGCAACACCGAGCCTGTGGCGATTGGTAGCGCTGCTGTCGATCGGCGGTTTCTTCGAGCTGTACGACCTGTTCCAGACGGCCTACATCAGCCCTGGCCTGATAAAGGCCGGCATCTTCGCCACTGGCGCACAAGGCGCGTTCGGCGTGTCGGACCAGGCCGCCTTCGCCTCGGCGACCTTCCTTGGCCTGTTCGTCGGCGCCAGCCTGCTCAGCCCCTTCGCCGACCGCTTCGGCCGGCGCGCGGTGTTCACCTATGCGTTGATCTGGTACACCCTGGCCACCGTGCTGATGGGCGTTCAGTCCAGCGCCATGGCCATCATCCTCTGCCGGTTCCTGGTGGGCATCGGCCTGGGCATCGAGCTGGTGACAATCGACACCTACCTTTCCGAGCTGATGCCCAAGCGCATGCGTACCTCGGCCTTTGCCTTTGCGTTTTTCGTGCAGTTCCTGTCGGTACCGGCGGTGGCGCTGATGAGCTGGTGGCTGGTGCCGCAAGCACCGCTCGGCATCGATGGCTGGCGCTGGGTGGTGCTGGCGAGTGCGGTGTTCGCGCTGTTCATCTGGTGGTTGCGCAAGCGCCTGCCCGAGTCGCCGCGCTGGCTGGCGCAGCAGGGCCGTTTCGACGAGGCGGACGCGGTGGTCGTACGCCTTGAACAGCGCTGCGAAGAGGAACTGCGCCAGCGCTTGCCGCCGCCCGAGGTGGAGCACGCCGAATTCGAGCCCAAGGGCCGTTTCGCCGACATCTGGAAGCCGCCGTACCGGCGCCGGGCGTTGATGCTGATCGTGTTCAACTTCTTCCAGGCCATCGGTTTTTTCGGCTTCGGCAACTGGCTGCCCGCCCTGCTCGCCGGCAAGGGCATGGAGGCGACCCACAGCCTGGGCTATGCCTTCATCATTACCCTGGCCTACCCGCTGGGGCCGTTGCTGTTCACCCGCTGGGCCAACCGTTTCGAGAACAAATGGCAGATCGTAGGCTCGGCCATCGGCACGGTGATCTTCGGCACCCTGTTCGCCGCGCAAAGCACGCCCACCGGGTTGATCGCCTGCGGAGTCGGGGTGACCTTCTGCAATGCCTGGCTCACCTTTGCCTATCACTCCTACCAGAGCGAACTGTTCCCAACCTCCATCCGCGCCCGCGCGGTGGGCTTCTGCTACTCGTTCAGCCGGCTGTCGACGGTGTTCAGCAGCCTGATGATCGGGTTCTTCCTGGAGCATTTCGGCACACCGGGGGTGCTCGCGTTCATCGTCAGCAGCATGCTGATCGTGACCCTGACCATCGGCGGTTTCGGGCCGCGCACCCGCAACCTGGCGCTGGAACGCATCGCTCACTGATTCAGACCACGGCGGATTTATCTGCCGGCCACGGGCATGGTTCCATGCGCAGCTTCATGAGCCACTGGAAGCGCTGCCATGCCCTCGCCCGACTCACCTGGCCAAAGCTTGCTGGCATTCGCCAACGCCCTGCCGGGCACTGATTTCCTCTACCTGCTGCTGGACCCCTTGGCCCCCTGCCCAGCAGGCGGTGCACCGGGCGCGCAGCACCTGAGCCAGACACTAGGCTCAGCGCAAACCTGCCGGGTGCCACGCCAGATGCTGGCGCACAGCCCTGCCCATCAACCACTGCTGTGCCGATTGGCCGGCCCCGGCCAAGCCCTGGCAGAGGCTGCACTTCACGCGAGCCTCGCGCACGCATGCACCGAACAGAGCGCCGGCCAGCGGTACGTGTGTGGCTGGCTGCACAGCGTGGCGCCGATTGCCGAGGTCGCCCGGCACCTCGCGCGCCAGGCTGGCGCGCTGCCCGAGGCAGGCGGTGCCGCGCTGGCCTGGTACGAGCCACTGCGCCTGGAGCTGCTGGCCAGCATCCTGAACGATGGATTGGGCAGCGTGCTGGGGCCGGTGCAAGGTTGGTGGGCACCCACGAGCTGGGGCAGCATCCAGCAATGGACAGCGGCAGGCGTCGCGACCGACGCGCAATGCGTACGTGCCGAACAAGCCCTGGCGCATGTGCCCCTGATCAAACGCCTGCTCAACCTGTGGCGCGCTGCGCAACGCGCTCCGCTGGAGCATTTCACCAACCTCTGGCATGGCGCAACGCCGCTGCCGCCGAACGCTGCAAGCCAAGCGCTGAAAATGATACTGCAGGCCCGGTCACTGGGCCTGCGCGACAGCAGCGACCTGCTCACCCTCTGCCTGTATCGAGCCTGCGCGCATCCGAGGCTGCATGCGCACCCGCAGGTCCGATTGCATATCGAAGAAGCAGCGCGAGGGATGTGCTCGCTGCCCGCTGCGTTTTCGCGTTACAGCGACGCACAATGGCAGCGGATAATCGCCGAGCTCAGCGACGTGCTCCCCAGCAGCCTGTCGGCCAAACCCTGCCGAGGGCCGGCGCAGCGCAGGATCGAACGGGTTGACCTTCGCCCCGATGAACGCCGCCTCGCGCTTGAGCATCTCCACCACCATCGGCCGGCGCTGGTCGTTGAGCCGCTCGGTGAGCGTGGCCACACTCAGCGCTGCCACGGCATGGCCCTGGCGGTCGAGGATCGGCACCGCCAGCCCGGCCATGCCGTCGAGCACGCCGGTGTTGCGGTCGGCATAGCCGCGCTGGCGCACATTTTCGATCTCCGCTCGCAGCAGCACCTCGTCGTAGCGGTGCTCATCCTTGAGCCTGGGCAGGTTATAGCGAATCACCTCCTCGCGCTCCTCTTCGGCCACGAAGGCCAGGATCGCCAGCGCACCCTGGCCGCCGCCCAGCGGCATCCGCCCGCCGATGTCGCCGGTGAAGGTGCGGATGGGGTAAAGGCCTTCGCAGCGATCCAGGCACATGGCCTCGAAACCTGCACGGGCCAGCAGGAACATCGAATCACCCAGCGAGGCCGACAGCCGCAACAGGCTCGGCCGGGCGATCTCGCGCAGGTTGCCGGCACGCCCGGCCTGGGCGGCCAGGGCGAAAAAATCGAGGCCCAGCCGATAGCGTTTGCTGCCTGCGCACTGCTCGACCACCCCTTCTTCGATCAGCGCCCGCAGCAGGCGGTGGGTGGTGGGCTGCGACAGCGCCACACGCTGCGCCAGGTGAGTCAACTTTTCACCCTCAGGGCTCGCCGACGCCATTGCCCGCAACACTGCAAACAACCGACTGGCAGCACCCACCCCGGCATCGGACTTTTGATCACTGGAATCTTGCATAAAGGTGATGACCTCTTAATTTCACTCACCGGAATTTAAGAAAGAAATATCTCATTGAGTGAAAACATGACTTGTCGCCGATCCTAGCGGCGGCCTAACCTCAGATCCATAGGGCGATACCCACAATCACCGGCCGCCGCCACAGAAGCGAGCGCCACCGTCCGACTGCAAGGCCATTTCGCCCCTGCCTATCTACCGTGCCCGCTCACTGCGGGCGTGCACTGAGGAGCGTGACGCAATGGCATTTCTGACCCTTGAAAACCTCAGCAAGCAGTACGGCGCCACCTGGGCGGTGGCGAGCACTTCGCTTGCCATCGAGCAGGGCGAATTCGTCTCGTTGCTCGGCCCCTCCGGTTGCGGCAAAACCACCACTTTGCAGATGATCGCCGGCTTCGTGGAAGCCAGTGCCGGGCGCGTCCTGCTGGGCGGGCGCGACATCACCCACGCCAAACCCGCCAGCCGCGGCCTGGGGGTGGTGTTCCAAAGCTATGCGCTGTTTCCCCACATGAGCGTGCGCGACAACGTCGCCTTCGGCCTGCGCATGCGCAAGGTGCCGGCGCCGGAGCTGGCCCAGCGTGTGAATCAGGCTCTGGCGCTGGTACGCCTGGGCGCACACGCCGAGCGCTACCCGCGTGAGCTGTCCGGTGGCCAGCGCCAGCGCGTGGCCCTGGCCCGGGCGTTGGTCATCGCACCGCCGGTACTGCTGCTCGATGAGCCGCTGTCGAACCTGGACGCCCACCTGCGCGAAGAGATGCAGTTCGAAATCCGCCGTATCCAGCGCGAAGTGAACATCACCACCTTGATGGTCACCCACGATCAGGCCGAAGCCCTGTCGATCAGCGACCGGGTGGTGGTGATGGAGGCCGGCCGCGTGACCCAGGTGGACGCACCCTACCGCCTCTATGAACACCCGCGCACGCGCTTCATTTCCGATTTCGTCGGCAAGGCCAATGCGCTGCCGGGCTCGCTCGCTGACAACGCGGGGCCACAGGTTGACCCGCAGGGCAGCCTGCAGCTGTCATTGCGCCCGGAAAAGATCGACCTGTGCCTTCCAGGCCAGGGCCGCCTGCAAGGCGAAGTCCTGGCACGCTTCTTCCTCGGCAGCCAATGGCTGTATCGGCTGCGCACCCCGGTCGGCGAGCTGACAGTGGTGCAACGCGACGACGGCCAGCCAGCCATGAAGAAGGCACACTGCTGGGCCTGAATTGGAACGACGCCCTGCTGCGGGTGCTTGAGCCAGGCGAGGTGGCGGCATGAGCACGACCTTCTGGCGAGACGCCCGCGCAGGCTACGGCCTGAGCGCGCCGGCACTGATCCTGTTCAGCACCCTGCTGGTACTGCCACTGGCGCTGACCCTGGAGCTCTCGTTCAACGTGTTCGACTACGAAACCGGCATCAAGGCCGGGCAGTACACCCTTGAGCATTACCGTGCGCTGCTGGGCGACCCCTACTTCTACGAGATTTTCTTTCGCACCTTCTGGATCAGCTTTCTGGTGACGCTGCTGTGCGTGCTGATCGGCGTGCCGGAAGCGATCGTGCTGAGCCGCATGGGCGCACCGTGGCGCTCGATCTTCCTGATCCTGGTGCTGACGCCGCTGTTGATTTCGGTCGTGGTGCGGGCGTTTGGCTGGAGCCTGCTGCTGGGCGCCGACGGGCTGGTGAACCAGGCCCTCGTGGCGCTCGGCGGCCGGCCATTGAAGCTGCTGTACACCCCGTTCGCGGTGATCGTGGGGCTGGTGCACGTGATGCTGCCGTTCATGATCATCCCGGTGTGGACGTCGCTGCAGAAGCTCGACCCTGCCGCCGAACAGGCTGCGCTGTCGCTGGGCGCGAGCCAGTGGACGGTGCTGCGCAGCGTGGTGCTGCCGCAAGTGGTGCCGGGGGTGCTCTCCGGCACGTTGATCGTGTTTGGCCTGGCGGCCAGTTCCTTCGCCATCCCCGGCCTCTTGGGCGGGCGGCGGCTGAAGATGGTCGCCACGGTGATCTACGACCAGTACCTGGCCGAGCTGAACTGGCCGATGGGCGCCGCCCTGGCGGTGGCGCTGCTGTTGCTGAACCTGGTGGTGATGCTGGGCTGGAACCGCCTGGTCGAACGCCGCTATCAACGCACTCTGGGAGCCTGAGCCATGACCCGCAACGGCCCGCTGGCCTTGAGTTTCATGCCCTGGTGATGCTGTTCATGCTGGCACCGCTGCTGGTGGTGTGCCTGGTGGCCTTCACCCTGAAAACACCCTGAGCCTGCCGACGGCGGGGTTTTCGCTGCGCTGGTTCGAAGCGGTGTTCGAGCGCCAGGATTTTCTCGACGCCTTCCTCAACAGCCTGCGCCTGGCGGCCCTCGCGGCAAGCCTGGCAACGCTGATCGCAGTGCCGGCAGCGCTCGCGATCACGCGCTATCGCTTCCCCGGCCGTGGGCTGCTCAATGGCCTGTTCCTGTCGCCGATCATCATTCCGCACCTGGTGCTGGGGGTCGCGCTGCTGCGGCTGTTCGCCCTGCTGGGGGTCAACGGCAGCTTCAGCTGGCTGGTGCTGGCCCACGTGCTGGTGATTACGCCCTACGTGCTGCGCCTGGTGCTGGCCGCCGCCATCGGCATGGACCGCAGCGCCGAACAGGCGGCCCTGAGCCTGGGCGCAGGGCGCATCGCGCTGTTCTGCCGGATCACCTTGCCGATGATCCTGCCCGGCGTTGCCGGCGGCTGGCTGCTGGCGTTCATCAACAGCTTCGACGAGGTCACGCTGTCGATCTTCGTGACTTCGCCGGCGACCCAGACGCTGCCGGTGCGCATGTACGTCTACGCCACCGAGTCGATCGACCCGATGATGGCAGCCGTTTCGGCGCTGGTGATCGCCCTCACCGCTGCAACCATGATCCTGCTCGACCGCATCTACGGCCTGGACCGTGTGCTGGTGGGCAAACAGTAACCCCGAGGAACCGCGCCATGGCCCTGCTCCGACGCCTCGCCGAAACCCACCGCGCCCGCGTGCCCTTCACCCTCGACGGCCAGCCCGCAGAGGGCCTGGCCGGCGACACCCTGCTCACCGCCATCCTTACCCAGGCCGAATACCTGCGCGGTGCCGACTTCAATGCCGAACCGCGCGCCGGGTTCTGCCTGATGGGCGCCTGCCAGGATTGCTGGGTACAGCTAGGCGATGGCCGCCGGGTACGCGCGTGCTCGACCTTTCTCGAGCCCGGCGCCTGCGTACAGCGCGAAGCGGGGCGCAGGCCATGAGCGAGGTGGTGATCGTCGGCGCTGGCCCTGCCGGCATTCGTGCCGCCAAGACGCTCTGCGCGCATGGGCTGCGCCCGATCCTGCTAGATGAAGCTGCACGCGGCGGCGGCCAGGTGTACCGCCAGCAACCGCCGGGGTTCAGCCGCAGCGCCGCGCAACTGTATGGCTTCGAGCGGCGCAAGGCGCGAACGCTGCACGGTGCACTGGACCAGCTTGCCGGGCAGTTGGACTACCGCCGAGACGCTGGTGTGGAACGCTGAAACGCCGTGGCTCGACACCTTGCATCAGGGCCGTATGGCCGAGCGCCTGGCGTTTTCCGAGGTGATCATCGCCACCGGCGCCACCGACCGCATCCTGCCGATTCCAGGCTGGACGCTGCCGGGGGTCTACAGCCTGGGCGCGGCGCAGATTGCGCTGAAGTTTCAGGCTTGCGCACTCGGCGAGCACCTGGTGCTGGCCGGCAGTGGGCCGCTGCTCTACTTGCTGGCCTGGCAGTACGCCAAGGCTGGCGCCAGGCCACTGATGGTGCTCGACAGCGCGCCGCTGTCGGCCCAGGCGCGTGCGACCCCGGCGCTGCTCGCTCAGCCCACCACCTTCGCCAAAGGCCTCTACTACCGCGCCTGGCTAGGGCTGCACGGCGTGCCCATACACACCGGTGCACGCGTGCTCAGTGCCGAAGGCAAGCAGCGCGTGCAGGCTGTGAACTGGGAGGATGCCAACGGCCAGGCGCACCAGGTGAGCTGCGACGCTCTCGCCTTCGGCCACACCCTGCGCAGCGAAACCCAACTGGCCGACCTGCTGGGTTGCGCCTTCCACTGGAGCGCAGCGAATCGCGCCTGGCTGCCCACCCGTGACGGCGGCGGGCGCGCCAGTGTGCCGGGCGTTTACCTCGCCGGTGACGGCGCCGGCATTCTGGGCGCCGACGCCGCTGAAGTCGCGGGCGAGCTGGCGGCGCTGAGCCTGCTCGGCGACCGCGGGCTGCACGTCGACCCCGCGCGGCGCATCGAGCTGCAACAGCGCCTGGCATCGCTCGAGCGCTTCCGCTCGGGCCTGGAGCGGGCCTTTCCCTTCCCCGAGCGGTGGGCTGCCGATGCTGCCGATGAAATGGTGGTGTGCCGCTGCGAGCAGGTGAGCGCGGGCGACATCCGCAGTGCTGTACGCCAGGGCCACTGGGAGATCAACCGGGTCAAGGCCACCTGCCGGGTAGGCATGGGCCGCTGCCAGGGGCGCCTGTGTGGCGCCGCCGCAGCCGAGCTGATCGCCTGCGAGAGCGGCCGCACTCTGGAGCAGATAGGCCGGCTACGCGCGCAGGCACCGATCAAGCCCCTGCCCTTTGGTGTGGAGGTCAAGCCATGAGCACCCAGCACATGGATGCGATCATCATCGGCGGCGGCATCGTCGGCGCCAGCGCAGCCTTGTGGCTGGCTCGCGCGGGTAAGCAGGTGGCGCTGCTGGAGCGCGACTTTTGTGGCTCGCGCTCCAGCGGGGTCAACTATGGCGGTGTGCGCCGGCAGGGGCGCTCGCTTGTGCAGTTGCCGTTGTCATGCCGCGCTCATGAGATCTGGGGGCAATTGCCCGCCTTGCTGGGTATCGACGGCGAGTACGTGCGCTCCGGCCACTTGAAACTGGCACGCAGCGAGGCGGATTTCGCCGCGTTGCAGCGCTGGGCACAGCTCAGCGAGCCGTTCGATCTGGGCCTGCAACTGCTTGACCGCGAGCAACTGCGTGCACGCTTTCCCTGGGTCGGCGACATCGCCGCCGGCGCGTCGTATTGCCCCGAAGATGGCCACGCCAACCCGCGCCTGGTGTCCCCGCTTTCGCACAGGCGGCACGGCGCCATGGCGCACAGGTGCATGAGCAGTGCGCCGTGGCCCGCGTAGAGCCGAGCGACGCGGGTTTCACCGTTCACACTGCAGACGGCCAGCGCTTCTTCGCTCGCTGGCTCCTCAACTGCGCCGGCGCCTGGGCCGCAGGGCTGGCCGCGCAGGTCGGCGAGCCGGTGCCGCTGGTGGCCGGCCACCCGGCCATGTTGGTCACCGAGCCTCTGCCACTGTTCATGACTGCAAGCACTGGCGTGGAAGGCGGCGGCATCTATGCCCGCCAGGTGGCACGCGGCAACTGCGTGCTGGGTGGCGGCCAAGGCTTTGCACTGGGCGAAAGTACCGCCCGCGCCGGCCAGTTGGCGGTGCTCGATATCCTGCGCAACGCCTGCGAGCTGTACCCGGCCCTGGCCGGGGCGCAGGCGATCCGCACCTGGAGCGGCACCGAAGGCTATCTGCCCGATCGCGAACCGGTGCTCGGCCCCAGCGCCACCACCCCCGGCCTGCTGCATGGCTTCGGCTTTGCCGGTGCGGGCTTTCAGATCGGCCCGGCGGCGGGCGAAGCACTGGCCGAGTGCATCCTGCTGGGCGAACCACGCCACAGCCTCAAGGCTTTTTCCATCGAACGTTTCCGCACCTCGACTAGGAGCAATGCCCCATGCGCATGACCCTGCGGCTGCTGGCCGCCACCGTTTGCCTGCCCTGCACCGCCGCCCTCGCCGAGCCCACGTTGTACCTGGGCATGAACGGCGGCACCATGGAACGGCTCTACGCCGACAATATCCTCCCGGCCTTCGAAAAGGCGCACCAGGTGAAAGTGGTGATCGTGCCTGGCACTTCGGCCGACATCCTCGCCAAGGTCCAGGCCAGCCCCGAGAAACCGCCGATTCACGTGATGTTTCTGGACGACGGTGTGATGTACCGCGCCATCAGCATGAACCTGTGCAGCCCACTCGCCAAAAGCGCCACGCTGGCGCAACTGCCGCCCAACGCGTTGATCAAGGACCAGGCGGCGGCCGTGAGCCTGGGCGTCACCGGCCTTGCCTACAACAGCCGGTTGTTCAAGGAAAAAGGCTGGGCGGTACCCACCTCCTGGGCGGACCTGGCCGACCCGCGCTTCAAGGACAAAGTGGTGTTCCAGTCGCTGTCATCCTCCACCTTCGGGTTGCACGGCTTTTTGATGTTCAACCGCTTGCAGGGCGGCGACGAGCAGAACGTCGACCCCGGCTTCAAGGCCTGGCCGCAAACCGTCGGGCGCAACGTGCTTGAGTACATTCCAAGCTCGGCGAAGCTTTCAGAGATGGTGCAGACCGACGAAGCGGCGCTGTTCCCGCTTACGCCCACGCAGGTCACGGCACTAAAGCTCAAGGGCATCCCGGTGGAATACGCCCAGCCCAAGGAGGGTGCGGTGGTGTTGAACGTCGCTGAATGCGCCGTGGCCAACAACGACCAGCCGCAATTGGCGCAGCAGCTGGCGGAATTTCTGCTGAGCCCCGAGGCGCAGGCACCGGCGCTGGAGCTGGGCGACCAGATCCCGTCGAACCCCAACACCCCCACCACCGACAAGACCCGCGCGCAAGTGGAGGCCATGCAGGCCTACCAGAAGACCGCAGTAACCATCGACTGGGACCAGGTCAACAAGCTGCGCCCGCAATGGAACGCACGCTGGAACCGCCAGGTGGAGCGCTAGGCACCCAGGCCTTGCCTGAGGGCGGCGGGCTGTATATAGTCGCAGCCCTCGTCCGCGATAGTGCTTGATGTTCAAGGGCTTACGCGGCGCAGCGCTTTCAGCCGCCCGAATGGTGAAATGGTAGACACAAGGGACTTAAAATCCCTCGCGGGTAACCGCGTGCCGGTTCGAGTCCGGCTTCGGGCACCACGGTTGGCGCAGGTTGCAGCTCATGCAGCCGCATTATTTTGCTGGTCCTTGAAAAGGGGCCGCAGTCCGCAATCTCCCCTTCGGGTTCTTCAGCCCGATGATTTACCGCTGAATCAAGGCACGCACCTGCCCTTCGACAGGTGCGCCCAGGCGTCGCCGCCCTTTCAGACCGTGAACTCCCCCACCACCCGGCTCAAGCCCACCGCCAGGCGAGAAACTTCGGCACTGGCCGTAGCTGTCTGGCTGGCACCGGCCGCGCTCTGGGTAGAGAGGTCGCGGATGCTGGTCAGGTTGCGATCGATCTCGCGCGCCACCTGAGCCTGTTCTTCCGACGCGGTGGCGATCAGCAGGTTGCGCTCGTTGATCACCGTAATGGCCTGGGCGATCTGCACCAGCGAACTATTGGCCAGTTGCGCCACGGCATTGGAGTCGTCGGCCATCTGCCGGCTGTCATCCATGGCCCGAGCGGCTTGCACCGAGTCGTTCTGGATGGCGCCGATCATCTGTTCGATTTCCTGAGTCGACTGCTGGGTACGGTGCGCCAGGGCGCGCACCTCATCCGCCACCACCGCAAAGCCCCGGCCTTGCTCACCCGCACGCGCGGCCTCGATGGCAGCGTTGAGTGCCAGCAGGTTGGTCTGTTCGGCGATCGCGCGAATCACCTCCACCACCTTGCTGATGTCCTGGGTGCGCGTCGAGAGGGTCTGGACCTGGCTGGCGGTGCTGACAACGTTGACCGAGAGCTTCTCGATCGCAGCCAGTGTTTGCGCGACGTTGTCGATCCCCACACGGGCAAGGCCTTCGGTTTCCCGAGAGGCTTCAGCGGCGCCGGCGGCGTTGCGCGCCACCTCATCGACTGCCGCGCTCATTTCGGTGACCGCGGTGGCCGCCTGGTTCACCTCATCGTTCTGCCGCACCATGCCGCGGCTGGCTTCGTCCGTCACCGCCGACATTTCTTCGGAGGCGGAGGCCAGTTGTGTCGAGCTGTCGGACAGGTGGCTCACAGTCTGCCGCAGGTTGCCCTGCATCTGCCCCAAGGCCACCAACATCCGCGCGGCCTCGTCCTTGCCCTGCACCACGATGTTCTCGGTGAGGTCTTTGCGGGCAATGCGCTGGGCGATATTGAGGGCATCGCCAATCGGGGCGGTGATGCTGCGGATCAGCAGCGCTGCCAGCACCGCTGTCACCAGCAACGTCGCGGCGATCAGCCCGCCGATCATCCATCAGGCTGCTTACGTACGTTGCCTGGGCACCGATACCTGCCTGCCTGGCGCCGTCGTCGTTGAAGTCCCGCAGAGTGATGATCTGGGTCTGCAATTGATCGGTCAGCGGCCGGATGGACGCGGCGATGAACGCAGCAGCCTGTTCCGTGTTGCCGGTGCGGATGATGCTTTCCAGTTGGTCGAGCTGCTTCGTATAGGCGTCGCTGGTAGTCACGATCGCCTGGTAATACCCGCGCTCCTGATCGCCGCTGACCAGGGTGCCGTAATGCGCGATGGCATCGAGGAACTCCTTGCGGTAGCCGGGCAGCTTCTGCAGGGTCTGCTCGCGCAGGGCCGGGTCGGTCGCCGTGCTGGCCCGCAGGCTCTCCAGGCGCAGCCGCAGGGAGCTCGAGTTCATCGAGCCAGACCAGCGCACCCCAGCCATCCAGTTCGTTTCCACATCCTGCTCGACTGCGCGCAAATTCGACATCTGGCTGACGGCCATGCCGCCCAATAGGGCAACGATCATCAGGATCACTGCAAAAAACAGCGTGGCCCGCGGGCCGACATTCATATTGCGCAGTGCCATGGTGCTCTCCGGTATAGGCAATGGGTGTACCTGATACCGACTATCGGCATGGATCCGTTTCGCTTGAGGAGTACGGTGGGCACGTAATGCTTCTTTTTAACGTATCAAACTTGCCGGGCTGCTCACCGGCCCTCGAACAACGCCCGCTCTGCCTGCCTGCGTTTGACGAGCCCAGGCATCACCGCGCCAGCGGCCTTGTCCCAGCGCGCGAACTGTTCCGCTGCACCGTCGATATCCCCGGCGTTGAGTTTGCGCAGCAGGGTCGAGCCCGCCAGGTTGCCCTGCCCCACGTTGTAGGTGAAACACACCAGCGCGTCGAATTGGCACTGGCTCAGGGGCACGCGAACCAACCGGGCGACAGCCGCCTCTACCTTGCACAGTTCCTCCCGCAGCATGGCCTCTGCCTGAGGCTGGCCGATGACCATGTTGGGGCTCACACCTTCAGTGCAGCCGTAGCCGATGGTCCACGGGGCGCCGCCGCTGGCGGGGTCCGGGTAGGCCTTCAGGCGCAAGCCTTCGCAAGCCTTGATGAGCTCGACACCACGTTCGGACGTGTTCATGAATGCTCCAATGAGAAAACCGCCTTACGGGCGGTCGGGTTGGGCTGTTTCCAAGTGATAGGCAGGTTCGGCGAACAGCGCCAGGCCTGAAATCGACATTTTCAGGGCGTGGTTCAGCGCAGTTTCGTGGGCGGTTCAGAGGCGCTGGCGGGGCAGCGTTGAGGAGTCGGCCTCGCCCGAAGGCGAGGCCTGGAGAGCAGCATTCAATACAAGGCTCAGCGGCCCAGCATCACCGCTTGTACCTTGGCCTGCGCTTGCTGCGCACCCTGCGCCTGGGTGGCGAGGTCTTGCAGCAGGCCGTTGAGCTCCTTCAGCACGGTCGGGTCTTGCACTTTCGGCGCGGGGCCGCTGACGTCGATCTGCGCTTTGTGGGCGTTGACGTAATCAGCCACCTTCAGGCTGCTGGCCAAGGTGCCGTTGATCTGCGGCAGCACCTCCAGGAAGGTGTTTGACGGCAAGCTGACGGTACGCTCGTAGGCCTTGTCGTAGACGGCCTTCAGGTCATCAGGTTGCTTGAGTTTGGCGTGTGCAGCGTCGGCGGCAGCTTGTTTGGTCTTGATCTGCGACGCCATGTCGTTCAGGCCGGTCTGGGCAGCCTGGAGCTCGTCGCGGCGCGCGACCACATCGCCCAGCGAGCGCACGGCGCCCTTTTGCAGCAAGCCGTTGAGCGGCTTGACGCTCTCGTCCATGCCGCTGTTGAAGTCGGTGATGATCGAGTAATCGGAGGTGTAAGGGCCAAACGCTTTGGACTCGTCCGCGTTGGGCTTGGGCACGTGGACGCCTGGCTTGTCGATGATGCGGGTTTGCAGGAACTGGATAAAGGCTGAGCGCTGTTCAGGCTCTTTGTCGCCACACGCAGTAAGCACCAGCGGCAGGGCCAGGGCGAGCAGCCATTGGCGGTTGAGGCGGACATTCATGTCGTTAAGGCTCCAGAGGATCGTTGGGCAGTGTCAGTGCGGCTAAAAGCGCACATAAAGAAGTGTAATGATTTGTTGTGGCAGAACCCAGCAGCAGGGCACAACCCCTCACAGCGCACAGTTACGCCGGATCGCAGCATTGACCAGCCGTTGCAACTGCGCCACCGACCAAGGCTTGACCAGGTAGGTGGCGGTCTCGGGATAGCGCTTGGCAGGGTTACGCGGGTAACCGCTCAACACGATGATCTTGAGGTCTGGCCGTGCCTGGGCGACCGCCCAGGCCAGGTCATGGCCATTACGCCTGCCGGGGGTCATGACATCAGTCACCACCAGGTCCCAGGCAGCCGGGTCTTGCTCGAACAGCGCCAGGCCTTCGTCGGCACTGGTAGTGATAACGGTATCCACGCCCAGGTCCTCGAGCGCCAGCGCCACCAGTTCGCGAACGATGTCTTCATCCTCCACGACCAGCGCGCGAGGTAGCGAGCTGGGCACGGCTATGGGTTGGTCCATTGGGTAAAACCTTGCTATGGGGTCCGCAGTAGTAGTCCACTCGATGGCCGGAAGGTTCCTTTCGTCATCCGACCAGCGGCAAACCGTCACCTCACAGCGACAGCCCACATTCAAGCGCAACGGCGCGCGCTCCGATAAACTGATTGAGGCTGAATGAGGATCCGGTCATGAATACGCTCCCTGCCAGGCTCACCCAGTACTTCGAAGTTCACTACGTATTGCACGGCGTGAAAAAAGTCATCGTGGTCGAAAAAACCAGCATGTCCGAGCTCGACGCCTGGATCTGCGCCATGCTGTACGCGGTGGGCGGGCAGCATCAAGGCATGGTCCGTGAAAGCCGGTTCGAGCGCGTCAGGGAACTGGCCCTGGCCGAGGGGCTGGACAAAGTGCGCTGGAACCGGATTCAGAAGATGGACAAGACTCGCCCCAGTCTGTTTTTTTATGGGGAAGTGATGGCACAGGGGATTTTCATGAAGGCGCGGGAGAGCAATCCCTGATAAACCTCGACAGGGCTTGCCAACGGGCGTTTTACGCGTTTACCCCCAACGATGCATCCGAGGATGTTGTTGCTTGCAGTAGCATCCGATCAAAACCAACTGATGCGGAACTTGATGGCATAACCAGCGGGCAACGCCGGTGCAGTTGCGCTGAGCGGACACAAGGTTGAAACCCCATGGCCTGGATGCGTCGTACCTGTCGCAGATCCTGACCGGGCACCGCAACCTGGGTGAAAAGGCGGCCGCCACGCTCGAGCAGAAAATCGGCTTGCCGGCGGGCACACTGGTCAGCCCTGCCCCGGCCAGCGACGTTGCGCCGGGCGACGCCTCGCCGGGCAACGCTTCGCCCGGCGTGTCAGCGGCAGACAAACTGATGCAGGCGCTGTCGCGGGTCAAAGGTTTCTCCCTCGCTGCACGCCACCGGATCGCCGCAGCCGCGCGTGAGCGCGCCGAAGATGAAGCGGCCGCGCTGGTGCCCGCAAACCTCTCCAACCTGCGCCCGCGCAACGAAGAGATCCTGATCCCGCAATACGACATCCGCGGCGCCATGGGCCACGGCCAGGTACCGGCCGACTACAACGAAGCGGTGCGCAATATCGTAGTCCGCGAGCAAACGCTGCGTGAGAAAGGCGTGAGCTACACCGCCGCCACCGCGCTGGCGATGATCACAGGCTGGGGCCAGAGCATGGAGAGCACGATCAACGATCAAGACCTGGTGGTGGTCGACCGTGGCGTCACCGACTTCATTGGCGAAGGCATCTATGTGGTCACCTGGCACCAGGAGCTGTACATCAAACGCATCATGCGCCTGGACGAGGACCACTACCGGCTGATCTCCGACAACCCCCATTACGAGAACCAGACCGCCCGCATCGATGACGTGGCGTTTCACGCCAAGGTGCTGCTGGTGTGGAATGCGCGCAAGGTCTGAGCCCGCGCATTAAAAGGGTGGCTCGTCTATCAGCTGCATCTCGTCCATATGCTCAGGCCGCCAGTCATGATCGGAAATCGCCTCCCAGCTCACGGTGAACGAACCATCATCGTTTGGGGTGATCGCCACGCCCTCGGACTGCGCGATCAGCTCCTGAATGGCGGCCCAGGCCTGGTCATCGTCGCTGTCGAGGCGGTGCACGGTCAGGCGGCGGTCGAGCTGCACCTGGGGCGAGGTCAGCATGGTCGAAATCCTTAACCCAAGGCGATCCACAGCACTCAACGCCTGATGCCCTTCCTTTTGTACCGCCATGTCACACTCCGAATAACTGTATACACATCCAGTATTGGGTAAGCATAGCGCCACTCTGAAACAAAAGTAAGCCCTTGTGTCAGGGTTGTAATCGGGTTTTCAGAGACTGCCTGACACGCTCGATGGCCTGGGAGCTTACGTCTTCGCGAAAGCACAGAGGCGCCCGCCCGCCGGGCCGGCTGTAGGCACTGCGCTTACCGCAGCGGCTGCCGTTGCTCGCCAGGTTGTAAGGGCACGGGCAGTTGCCGGGGTATTGGGCGATCGACTGGTCGATCAGTTGCTGAGCGATCTCATCGTCGGTGGGGTTGCTTGAGCGGGCGTGAGCGGTGGTGGCCAGGCACAGGGCGAGGCTGGCGAGGAGCAGGTTCAGGAGGCGCATGGTGGCGAGCGTTCGAGTGACTGATGGCACTCTGGTTATAGTGGCAAAGCCATTACATCGCCACTATCAGATTTGGGAGGTGAGGGTTTCGCCATGAACGCATCGGAACCGCTAAAATCTCGCTCCCATTTCCCCGGCCTTGGAGCCTGTGTGAAGCAGTATCGCGGTTTGATCATCTTCCTTGCCTGCGTTGCTCTGGGCTTCGTTACCTTGCAGGTCTGGCACCAGCGAGAGGCCCCCGCCGAGCGTACAGCTCACCGCGAGCGCGCGCTTCAGGCTATCGCCACGATCTACAGGATCGAAATGCGCAAAGCCGAGATGGACGGAATCCGGGTGGTGAACGTGGGCTACGACAACAACGTGATGACGTTCGACTATCAACTGAAGGAGGCCATTCCTGCGCAGACTAGCCATAGCGAACTGTTGGCTGCTCTGAAGAAGGGGGCGATGGAGGACAGCTGCACCCTTGAACCGCTGGCGCGGCACATCTCGGAGGGGTTGATGGTGGTGTACAGGCTGGCGGATGTTGATTCCAACGTACTGGGGCAGGTACGCGTGGGGAGCAGTGATTGCGCTAGTGCTCAGGGCAATCCACCCGTGCGGGGGTGAGGCTGGATGGGGGCTTGAGCCTGTCGGGAGAGACGGGTGAATGCAGGCAAGCCCCAGCAGGTCAGGTTCACCTGTGACAGCACGGGCATGCGTTGGTCAGATAGCCTATGCCCGACACCCTGACCAAAAAGCGCGGAAAAAGAAAACCCCGCAAGCGCTAGCCTGCGGGGTTCTATGGGGTGGAGGCCGAGGTCGGAATCGAACCGGCGTAGACGGATTTGCAATCCGCTGCATAACCACTTTGCTACTCGGCCCCAAGTTGAAAACCAGACAAAAATCATCTGACCTTCAAGAAAAGCACCTGACCCGGACATGAATCACATCGCTAACCTATTGATTAGCAAGCATTTTTGACAGCCCGTGTCAGCAATGGACGCAATTCTGGACTGCTGGCCCTATGTTGTCAACCGCCTGGTAAAGAAAATATTTCCACCCCGCCTCACCGCGCCGATGGTCGCACGCAGTGAACCCCGTCCGTTGCTCGGGCATCCTTTTCAGAGAGTCGAAGCAGAAGGCGCATTCCATGGCTATCCACATCGTGCACTTCACAGGCCCCATCCACTCGGCAACCTGCGGCCGGTTGATCGAGGTGTGCTCGCAAGCGGTCGAGCAGAAGGCCGAGGCGATCATCCTCAACATCGCCACCATGGGCGGCGAGGCAAGCTACGGTTTCACCTTGTTCAATTTCCTGATCGCGCTACCGGTGCCGGTGCACACGCACAACCTGGGCACGGTGGAGTCGATGGGCAACATCATTTACCTGGCTGGCAGCCAACGCACGGCTTGCGAGCACAGCAAGTTCCTCTTTCATCCCTTCCATTGGAACCTCAACGGTGCGATCGACCATTCGCGCATGGCTGAATACGCCATGAGCCTGGATTACGACCTGGAGCTGTATGCTCGTATCGTGGAAGAGCGCACCCAGGGCGCATTGCTGTCGCTCCCCACACGCGAATGCCTGATTGCAGCACCGATGATTCTCGACGCGCACAGCGCACTCGACTATGGCCTGGCCCATCGTGTCGAACCGGCCGCCTATCCTGCCGGCGCGGTCACCCATGTCGTCCACAATTGACGAAGTACTTTTATGCTCCGCGATAATAACCGCCACACCCACTAACCCGCTTCAGGAATACCTCTACGGGGGCAAGCGGCTGTACATGTATCGGGTAGTAGCAAAGAGACATAGTCACCATTCGTCAGCGTGAAAACAATAATTTGGAATCCTTGCTCTACCGCCCTCCTCTCATTCAATGCATCGCACGACAAACGATGCTTCCCAATAAACGAGACGAGGAAATCAATCATGAGCAACTCGAATCCAGGCAACTTTTCAAACGATCGCGAAAAGGCTTCCGAAGCGGGAAAAAAAGGCGGCAAGGCCAGTGAAGGCAAGGCCTCCAGCGATGCTGGCCACGCCGGAAGCAAAGGCGGCGGCAACAATTTCGCAAACGATCGTGAAAAGGCATCAGAGGCTGGCCGCAAAGGCGGGCGTAGTTGAATACTGATACCTGCAATCGGCAATGGGCTGGCTTTTACGCTTATTGCCGATTTTCTTAATTACTTTCCGACCGCACTGCCATCATTGGCAACCGCTCATTTCTAATTGCAACTCTACCTGTTTGAAAAAGTTCAGGATATCCAGATGAAAGATTACCCGCGCCCCCCTTTCAAGGTGCAGCCACAACGTACGCCTGGCGATCAATACAAGATGGACCCCGTGCCCGACTGTGGTGAAGAGAGTTACCGCGGCCATGGCCGGCTGGATGGCAAGGTCGCTTTGATCACGGGTGCTGACAGCGGCATCGGCCGCGCTGTGGCCATAGCATTCGCCCGTGAAGGCGCCGACATCGCCCTGGCCTACCTGGATGAGCATGAAGACGCCCGCGACACCGCTGCCTGGGTCGAGCGCGCCGGCCGGCAGTGCCTGCTGCTGCCCGGCGACCTGCAACACCTTGCACAATGCCAGAGCACGGTCGAGAAGACCGTGGAGCGCTTCGGCCGCATCGATGTGCTGGTCAACAACGCCGCGTTCCAGATGACGCACCCGACGCTGGAAAGCATTCCCGACGAGGAATGGACACGCACCTTCGATATCAACATCACAGCGATGTTTCGCATCTGCCAGGCAGCCGTTTCGCACATGCCGCGCGGCGGGTCGATCATCAACACCAGCTCGGTCAACTCCGACATGCCTCGCCCTGACCTGCTGCCCTACGCCAGCACCAAAGGCGCCATCGCCAACTTCAGCGCCGGGCTGGCGCAACTGCTCGGCGAGCGTGGCATCCGCGTGAACAGCGTTGCGCCCGGGCCGATCTGGACGCCGCTGATCATCGCCACCATGACGCCTGAAGCCGTTGAGTCGTTCGGTGCCGAAACCCCGCTGGGCCGGCCCGGCCAGCCGGTGGAGCTGGCACCCGTCTACGTGCTGCTGGCCTCGGATGAAGGCAGCTACCTCTCCGGTGAGCGCTTCGGTGTCACCGGCGGCCGGCCGATCCTTTAACGCCTTATCCCCCTATTCCTTCGTTGGAGAAACACCATGAAAGCCATCGTCTACAACGGCCCTGAAGATGTCAGCGTCCAGAACGTGCCAGATGCCCGAATCGAAAAGCCCACCGACGCGCTGATCCGCATCACCACCACCAACATCTGCGGCTCGGACCTGCACATGTACGAAGGCCGCACCTCGTTCGAGACCGGCCGTGTGTTCGGCCATGAAAACCTGGGTGAAGTGATCGAGGTGGGTGCCGGCGTGGACCGCGTCAAGGTCGGCGACCGCGTGTGCCTGCCGTTCAACATTGGCTGCGGGTTCTGCGACAACTGCGAGCGTGGGCTGACCGGCTTCTGCCTGACTGCCAACCCCGGTAGCGCAGGCGCTGCCTATGGCTTCGCCGAAATGGGCCCGTACCAAGGCGGCCAGGCCGAGCTGCTGCGCGTACCCTATGCCGACTTCAATTGCCTGGTGCTGCCGGAAGACGCGCAAGAGCGCGAAGACGATTACGTGATGTTGTCGGATATTTTCCCCACCGGCTGGCACGCCACCGAACTGGCCGGCCTGTTACCGGGTGAGAGCATCGCCATTTACGGCGCAGGCCCGGTGGGCCTGATGGCTGCCCACTCTGCAATGATCAAAGGCGCCTCGCAGGTGTTCGTGGTCGACAGCCACCCCGACCGCCTGGCGCTTGCCGCACGCATGGGCGCCACGCCCATCAATGCGCTGGAACAGGAAGCGGTCGAGCAGATCATGAACCACACCAATGGCCGTGGCACCGACCGGGGTTGCGAGTGCGTGGGCTATCAGTGCTGCGACCGCCACGGCCATGAAGCCAACCACCTGACCATGAACAACCTGGTCGCCTCGACCAAGCCCACCGGTGGCATTGGCGTGGTGGGTGTGTTCGTGCCGCAGGACCCGGGCGCAAGCGACCCGCTGGCCAAGGAAGGCAAGATGGCCTTCGACTTCGGCTCGTTCTGGTTCAAAGGCCAGCAGATCCGCACCGGCCAGGCCAACGTCAAGGTCTACAACCGCCGCTTGGCCGAGCTGATCCACCACGGCCGCGCGCAGCCGTCGCAGATCATCTCGCACCGCCTGAAACTCGATGAAGGCCCGGCGGCTTACCGCCACTTCGACGAGCGAGATGAAGGCTGGACCAAAGTGGTGCTCAAGCCTGCGGCCTGAGCCACCCCGGCAAGGGTGTAAACGGCCACTCAGGCCGGTTGGCCAGCCTTGACCAGCACCACCTTGCCGATCATGTCGCCAGCCTCTACCAGCGCGTGCGCTGCAATCAGGTTGGCGGCATCGATGCCTTCGATGCGCTGCGTCAGCGTGTGCCGAATGCTGCCCTCGTCCACCAGCTCCGCGACGCGCCGCAGCAATGCGTGCTGGCGGCTGATGGTGGCCGTGGTGTAGATCGGGCGCGTGTACATCAGCTCCCAGTGGATCGAGATCGACTTGCCCTTGAACGGCGCGATGTCCAACCCGACCGGATCATCGATCAAGGCGAACTGCCCTTCAGGGCGCAGCACTTCAGCGATCTGCTTCACGTAACTCGCACTGTCATTCAAGCCCACCACATGCGTGACCTGGCCCAGGCCCAACGCTGTCAGCTGCGGCGCCCAGGGCTGAGAGTGGTCGATGACCTGGTGGGCACCATGATCGAGCACCCACTCGCGGCTGCGTTCGCGTGACGCCGTGCCGACGATGGTGACACCGGTCAGCCGGCGTGCCAGCTGAGTGATGATCGAACCCACGCCACCCGCCGCACCAATCACCAGCAGCACTTGGTGCTCGGTGGGGTCGGCCTCGTGGATGCGCAAGCGGTCGAACAGCAGTTCCCAGGCGGTGATGGTGGTCAGCGGCAATGAAGCGGCCTGCGCGAAACCGAGCGAAGTCGGCATGGGGCCGACGATGCGCTCGTCCACGGCGTGCAGCTCGCTGTTGCAGCCGGGGCGCGTGATATCGCCGGCGTACCACACGCGGTCCCCCACCTTGAAACGGCTCACGGCAGGGCCGGTGGCGACGACCACGCCTGCCGCGTCCCAACCCAGAATGCGCGGCATGCCGTCGGCAGGCAAATCGCCCCCCTTACGAACCTTGGTGTCGACCGGGTTGACCGATACGGCTTTCACCTCCACGAGCAGGTCGTGCTCGCGCAACACCGGCTCGGGCAGATCTACAGCTTGCAGGGCATCAGGATGGTCAATGGGCAGATTCTTGAAAAAGCCGAAGGCTTGCATGGTCGGTATCCTTTGCGAGTCAGTGGATGCAGGCCCGCACGATAGCCCCTCTTCGAGCCTGCAAAAACCGTCTGATCCACAAAGACTTTCTTCATTTCGCAGTGAATAACGTCACTTGATTGCATCTCGCGCCGGCGTGGCGCTCTGCGCCCGTACGAACCCCAACGCCAGTTGCTGGTATAGCTCCGGTCCCATCCGCGCACTGATTGCACTGGCGACCAGTGCCGTGGCCAGCAGGCTGATGACCATGCCGTGGCTGTCGATCATCTCCATCACGATGATCGCCGAGGTGATCGGCGACTGAGTGACGGCTGCCAGAAAGCCGACCATGCACAAGGCAACCACCGGCAACGCCGCGCTGCCCAATTGCGCCCAGTGCGCGATGTCGGCCCCCACCGCAGCGCCCACCGCCAGTGCGGGCGCGAAGATGCCGCCGGGAATGCCGGAGAAGTAGGTGAGCACCGTGGCCAGGAACCGAGTGATCGCCGCGTGCCAGGGCAAGTCGGCGCCGCTGTTGATGATCTGCGTAGTAATGCCGTAGCCGCTGCCGAACGACATCCCGCCACTGATCAGGCCCAGCACCGCCACCAGCAGGCCGCAGGCCCCGGCGAACCACACCGGGTGCGCCGCGCGCCAGCGCCACAGCCGCCAGTGCGCGTGGCGTTGCGGCCACAGCAACAGCCGACTGAACACCCCCCCGAGCAACCCGCAGGCAACCCCTGCCACCAGCACCGCCAGCGCCGTGCCCCAGCCGGATTCCTGCGCGCTGAGCTTGCCGAAATAGTTGTAATTGCCTTGCACACCGATGGCGACCATGCCGGCCAGGATGATGGTCGACAGCAACACGCCGCTGGTACGGGTTTCGAGCTTGCGGCCCAGTTCCTCCACCGCGAAGGCAATGCCGGCCAGCGGCGTGTTGAATGCTGCGGCGATGCCGGCGGCACCCCCGGCAAGGATCAGGTCAGGGGCACGAATGATGCGGGCGTGAGGCAGCCAGCGATGGAACAGGTGCATCACCGAAGCGGCCACCTGCACCGAAGGCCCTTCCCGCCCGGCCGAAAACCCGCCCAGCAGTGCCAGGCAGCCCAGGCCGACCTTGCCCACCGCGATGCGCATCGACACCAGCCGGCCCACTGGCTTGTGCTGGCCGGCCAGGCGCGTTGCGGCAATCACTTGCGGAATGCCGCTGCCTTGAGCACCTGGAAAAAAACGCACCGTCAGGCCCACCACCAGCATGCCGATGGCCGGCGTGATCAGCAGCGCCAGCCACAGGTGCCCTGCGGTGAGCCAGGCAAAGCCGGCCAGTGCCCGCTCGGCGAGCCAGGCGAACCCTACCACCAGCAAACCCGCGCTGATGGCGGCAGCCCATAGCGTCAGCCGGGTACGCCAGCGCACCGAAGACACTCTGCGCCGGATGACACGAAAGAGATTCAACGGCGCCGGCACCTGTAACAAGAAATGAGCATCGACTGTAAGGGGCGCGCCAAGCCAGTGCAAACCCGCTTGAGCGGCACGACTTTTTGAACCGGTTGCACGGCCCGCTTGCCCACATTCAAGTGCTACCGAACCCTCAACCCAAAGGACCGAACCATGAGCCACTCATTCAAGACAGGCGACGCCCTACGCTGGAACGCCGAAGCCGGCGAGATCGACGGCAAGGTGGTCAAGGTACATACCCATGACCTTACCTTCATGGGCAAGCACCGCCCGGCCTCGCAGGAGACGCCACAGTACGAGGTGCGCAGCGAAAAGACCGGCAAGCACGCCCTGCATCACGGGGATGCGCTCAAGCACGCCAAAGGATGAGCGTGCCTCAGAGCGCCGGCTTGAGCTGCTCTACCAGCCACGAGTGCAGCGCCGGGTCGCCCGCTGCGACCACCGCGCCGCCGTGCTGGGCAGTGCTGCCATCCCAGGCAGTCATGCGCCCGCCAGCACCTTCGATGATCGGAATCAGTGCCTGCACGTCGTAGGGTTTGAGGCTGTCTTCGATCACCACGTCCACCAGGCCCATGGCCAACATGCAGTAGGCGTAGCAATCGCCGCCGAAGCGGGTCATGCGCGCCTGGCCGCTCAAGCGTTCGAACGCCGCCTTGCGGCTGGGGATGTCGAACAGTTGCGGCGAGGTGCTCATCACGATGGCATCGCTCAGGCGCTCGCAGGCGCGGGTGCGCAGGCGCCGCTCGCCCAGCCATGCGCCGTCTGGGGTGCCAACGAAACGCTCGCCGGTGAACGGCTGGCTCATCACCCCAAGCACCGGGCGCTGGCCGTCGTTCAAGGCAATCAGCGTGCCCCACAGTGGCAGGCCGGTGATGAAGGCACGGGTGCCGTCGATGGGGTCGAGCACCCAGGTCAACGGCGAGGTGCCGGGCTCGTGCCCGTATTCCTCGCCGAAGATGCCGTGCTCCGGATACTCGGCATGAATCAATTCACGCATGGCCTGCTCGGCGCCCTGGTCGGCCAGGGTCACCGGGTCGAAGCCGCCCTTGAGCTTGTTCTCCACCGCCTGAGCGGTACGAAAGTACGGCAGCGCAGCATCAGCGGCGGCCTGCGCCAGGGTGTCGGCGAAGGCGCGCAACTCGGCGAGCGGCAAAGGGGTGGCAGGCATGGCGAAGTCTCCGTCGGATCGTGCGCGCATGCTGCCTGAAAGCGCTTTATCGAGCCAGCGCTTTGCCCAGCGTCTCGATGTTGCTGCGGTAGAAGCCAAGGTAGGTGCTGCCCGGCCCTTCTGCGCTCAGCGCGTCGGAGTACAGCGTGCCGCCGATACGCGCGCCGGATTCCTCGGCGATCTGCTTGAGCAGGCGCGAGTCGGAGATGTTCTCCATGAACACCGCCTTGATGTGCTGCTCGCGAATCTGCCTGACCAGCCCGGCCACATCGGCGGCGGTGGCTTCACGCTCGGTGGAAAGGCCCTGGGGTGCGATGAACTCGATGCCATAGGCCTGGCCCAGGTAGCCGAAGGCGTCATGGGAGGTGACGATGCGCTTGTTGCCAGGCGGCAGGCTGCCGAAGGTCTTGGCGGCGACTTTCAGCAGGTCGTCGATCTTCGCCACATAGGCATCGTGGTTGCGCTGGTAGTCGGCGGCATGCGCCGGGTCGACGGCGTCGAGCCCCTTGAGGATGTTGGCGGCATAGATGCGCGCGTTGGCCAGGCTGTTCCAGGCATGCGGGTCGGGGATGGTCTGGCCGTCTTCTTCGAGCGTGCGCGGCAGCACACCATCGCTGGCCTTGATCACCTTGGCATGGGTTTCGGTGCTGGCCACCAAGCGGTCGAGCCAGGGCTCGAACTGCAGGCCGTTCTCGACGATCAGGTCGGCGGCCAGCACCTGCTTGCCATCGGCCGGCGTGGTTTCGTAGGTGTGGGCATCGGAGTCCGGGCCCACCAGGTTGGTCAGAGCGATGTGGTCGCCACCGATCTGGCGGGTCATGTCGGCCAGGATGCTGAAGCTGGTCAGCACCTTGACCGGCTCCGCCGCCTGGGCGCTGAAGGGTAATGCGAGGGCAAGCAACAGCAGGGCACGGCGCATGGCAAGGTCCTTTTACAGGGGGATGGGCAGAGCGGGACCGGTGCATGACCCCATGCACCGGCCCAATGATCACGGACACCAGGTAGAACGCCCCGGCCACCACCACAATGGCCGGGCCACTGGGCAACGAGGCGTAGAACGACAGCAGCAGCCCCAGCGCCACGGCCACGCCACCGAGCAACGACGCCAGCAGCAGCCGCGGCGGCAGGCGGCGGGTCCAGAAGCGTGCGGCGGCGGCCGGCAAGGTCATCAGCCCGACCATCATCAGCGCGCCGATGGCCTGGAAACCCACGACCAGGTTCAGCACCACCAGGCCGAGGAACAGGCCGTGGGCCCACGGGCCGAGGCGGCTGACGCTGCGCAGGAACAACGGGTCGAGGCAATCGAGCAGCAAAGGCCGGTAGAGCACAGCCAGCAGGACGAGGCTGAGCACGGCGACCCAGGCCATCGCCTCAAGGGTTGCCGCGTCCACCGCGAGCGCCGAGCCGAACAGCAGCCCGAGCAGGTCCAGGCGCTTGCCGGCCAGCCCCAGCAGCAATACGCCGCTGGCCAGGGAAATGGGATAGAGCGCCGCCAGGCTCGCGTCTTCGCGCAAGCCGGTATTGCGCGTGACCCAGGCCGACAACCCGGCCACACCCAGGCCGGCACCGAGCCCGCCAAGGGTCAATGCAGGCAGCGACAGCCCGGCGATCCAGAACGCCAGGGCCGCGCCCGGCAGAATGCCGTGGGAAATCGCATCGCCCATCAGGCTCATGCGCCGCAACATCAGGAAAACGCCCAGCGGCGCAGTGCTCATGGCCAGCAGCACGCCGCCGAACAGGGCGCGGCGCATAAAGGCGAATTCGACGAAAGGCTGCCAGAGGTGTTCGAGCATCACGCCACCTGGCTCAGGTGCAAGGCATCGGGGCCGAGGCTCAGGCAGCACTGGGCATGGCGCTGGACACTGGCAAGGTCATGGCAAACGACCACCAGCGTGCGGCCCTCGCCATGCCAGCGGCGCACCTGCTCCCACAACACGGCCTGGCCGGCTTCGTCGAGGTTGGCGTCAGGCTCGTCGAGCAGCAGCAGCGGCGCTTCGGTCAGGCTCATGCGCGCCAGCAAGGCGCGCTGCAACTGGCCGCCGGACATCGCCTGCAAGCTCAGGCCCGCCAGCCCTTCCAACTGCCAGGTGGCGAGGGCTTGCTCCAGCTGGGCCTGGCGGCAGGCACGTGACAACCGCCGGCCCCAGAACCCGGCCGACACCAGCTCACCCAGTTGAACCGGAAACTGCCGGTCGATCGCCTGCTGCTGCACCAGGTAACCCAGGCGCCCGCCTCGGCCGAGGTTGACCTCAAGCTTTCCAGCCAATGGTTTCTGCAAGCCGGCGATCACTTTGAGCAAGGTGGTTTTGCCGGTGCCATTGGGGCCGGTGATGGCCGTGAAGCTGCCGGCGGGAAGATGCAGGTCCAGAGGCGGCGTCAATGGGCGGTTGACCGGCCCCCATTGCAAAGCGGTGCAGTGGATCATGGTGTCGACATGCGCAGGATGGACACGCATTGTTACACTATAACGTGTCGAAACAAAATGAATCCTTTGTCATTCACATCGCCCCACGCGCAGATCCAGGGAACCGGTACGCCTGAACGCTGACCAACTCTTTTTGCCACAACCGTTGCGGAGGCTACCGTGAACTACCCCGACATCCTGCTTCACATCGACGGCCAATGGCGCCCTGCCCTGGCTGGCGCCACGTTGCCGGTGACCAACCCAGCCAATGGTGAAGTGATCGGCCAGCTGGCCAAGGCTGACGAAGCCGACCTGGACGCCGCCCTCGCCGCCGCCGAACGCGGCTTCCAGACCTGGCGCCGCACGCCCGCCTTCGAGCGCTACAAGACCCTGCGCAAAGCCGCCGAGCTGCTGCGCGAACGCGCCGAGGGCATTGCCAGGCTGATGACCCTGGAGCAAGGCAAGCCGCTGGCCGAAGCGCGCGCCGAAACCCTGGGCGCCGCCGACACCATCGACTGGCTGGCCGAAGAAGGCCGCCGTGCCTACGGGCGCATCATCCCGGCGCGTGCCGAGGGCGTGGAGCAGAAGGTGATCCGCGAGCCGGTCGGCCCGGTCGCTGCATTCACCCCCTGGAACTTCCCCATCAACCAGGTGGTGCGCAAGCTCACGGCGGCGCTGGCCACCGGTTGCTCGATCATCGTCAAGGCCCCGGAAGAAACCCCGGCCTCGCCTGCCGAGCTGGTGCGTGCCTTCATCGATGCCGGCGTGCCCAAAGGCGTGATCGGCCTGGTGTATGGCGACCCGGGGCAGATCTCCAGCTACCTGATCCCGCACCCGGTGATCCGCAAGGTCACCTTCACCGGCTCCACCGGCGTGGGCAAGCAACTGGCGGCACTGGCCGGCCAGCACATGAAACGCGTGACCATGGAGCTGGGCGGCCACGCCCCGGCGCTGGTGTTCGCCGACGCCGACCTGGACGAAGCCGCCAAGCTGCTGGCTGCGAGTAAATTCCGCAACGCAGGCCAGGTGTGCATTTCGCCGACCCGCCTGCTGGTGGAGCGCAGCGTGTACGACGCCTTCGCCGAGCGTTTCGTCGCTCACGCCAAGGCACTTAAAGTGGGCGACGGCCTGGCCGAAGGCACCCAGCTGGGCCCGCTGGCCAACGACCGCCGCGCCCTGCCTTGCGCAAGCTGATCGAGGACGCCAAAGCCAAGGGCGCGACCGAGCTGCTGGCGACCGAAGTGCCCAAGGGCCCAGGTTACTTCTTCGGCCCCACGGTGCTGGGCAACATGACGCCCGAGATGGCTGCGATGAACGAGGAGCCCTTCGGCCCCCTGGCCCTGCTGATGCCGTTCGACACCCTCGAACAGGCCCTGGCTGAAGCCAATCGCCTGCCCTACGGCCTGGCCTCCTATGCGTTCACCACCAGCACCCGCACTGCGCAGGCGCTGAGTGACGGTATCGAAGCCGGCATGCTGACCATCAACCACATGGGCCTGGGCTTGCCCGAGGTGCCGTTTGGCGGCGTGCAGGATTCGGGCTACGGCTCCGAGGGCGGCACCGAAGCCATCGAGGCGTACCTGAACACCAAACTGGTCACCCAGCGCGGCTGAAACCTTCATTGGAGAGCAGTGCCCGCCCCTGCTAGGCTCAAGGCTTCGTTCACGGCCCCGAAGGAGGTCATTGCCATGCCCGAAGCCCACAGCCTGCCGCGGCTTTTCCCGCAACCGGATGAAATCCCCGAGGCTTACCGCCTCGGGGCACCGCAAGAGCAGCGCGAGTATCTGGTGGACGGGCGCTTCGAGCAGTGGCCCGGCCCGCTGGCGCTAGTGCGCAGCCCCATCTACCTGCACACCCCGAAGGCGACCAGCAAGTGGTGCTCGGCGCCACACCCCGGCTGGACGCTGCGGCAGCGCTGACTGCATTGGATGCTGCCGTGCGCGCCTACGACAAAGGCCGTGGCGCCTGGCCAACCCTGCGGGTGGCCGAGCGCATCGGCTACGTCGAAGGGTTCCTGGCCCGCATGCGGGCGCAGCGTGAGGCCGTGGTCACTCTGCTGATGTGGGAAATCGGCAAGAACCTCAAGGACGCGCAGAAGGAATTCGACCGCACCTGCGATTACATCGTCGACACCATCAATGCCCTCAAGGAACTTGACCGCCGCTCCAGCCGCTTCGAGCTCGAACAGGGCACACTCGGGCAGATCCGCCGCGTGCCGATGGGCGTGGCGCTGTGCATGGGCCCCTACAACTACCCGCTCAACGAAACCTTCACCACGCTGATCCCGGCGCTGATCATGGGCAATACCGTGGTGTTCAAGCCGGCCAAGTTCGGCGTGCTGCTGATTCGGCCGCTGCTCGAAGCCTTCCGTGACAGCTTCCCTGCCGGGGTCATCAACGTGATCTATGGCAGCGGCCGCGAGACGGTCACCGCCCTGATGCAGAGCGGGAAAGTCGATATCTTCGCCTTCATCGGCACCCACAAGGCCGCCGCTGACCTCAAGAAACTCCACCCCAAACCGCACCGGCTGCGCTCGGCGCTGGGCCTGGATGCGAAAAACCCCGGCATCGTGCTCGCCGACGCCGACCTGCCCAATGCCGTAGAAGAAGCAGTGACCGGTGCGCTGTCATTTAACGGCCAACGCTGCACGGCGCTGAAGATCCTCTTCGTGCACCGCAGCATCGCTCAGGCTTCACCGAACAGTTCTGCGCACGCCTGGCCAGGCTCAAGCCGGGCATGCCGTGGGAAGACGGCGTGCAGCTCACCCCGCTGCCCGAAGCCGGTAAGCCTGATTACCTCGCAGGCCTGGTGACCGATGCCCTGGACAAAGGCGCGCATGTCGCTAACCCGGGCGGCGGCACGGTGCGCGAGTCGTTCTTCTACCCCGCGGTGCTCTACCCGGTGGATGCGCGCATGCGTGTGTACCACGAAGAGCAGTTCGGCCCTGTGGTGCCCATCGTGCCGTTCGATGAGGTCGACGAGGTGATCGACTACGTGCTCGATTCGCAATACGGCCAGCAGCTTTCCCTGTTCGGCAAAGACCCTGAACTGATCGGCCGGCTGGTGGACACCTTCGCCAACCAGGTCGGGCGCATCAACCTCAATGCCCAGTGCCAGCGGGGCCCAGACCAGTACCCGTTCAATGGGCGCAAGGACTCGGCCGAAGGCACGCTCTCGGTAGACGACGCACTGCGCACCTTCTCCATCCGCACCCTGGTGGCCACGCGCTTCACTCCGGCCAATCAGCAACTGGTGAGTGACATCCTGCAAGAGCGCCGCTCCAGCTTCCTCACCACGGACTACCTGTTTTGAAGGCGCTGTGGTGGTGCCTGGCCCTGGCGCCGATGGCCCAGGGCGCAACAACCTTCGAGCATTTCGAGCCCGTGCCGGGGCAAGGCACGCTGGGGTTCTACAGCAACCAGGCAGCCAACCCACGGGAGGCGATCATCGCCTTCCATGGCCACCCTCGCGATGCACGCCATACCTTCGAAGCCGCGCAAACCGCTGCCACGCCAGGCACGCTGGTGCTGGCGCCGCTGTTCCAGGTGCCTGAAGGCCGCGCCGACCGTTGCCATAGCCGGGGCGAGCCCGAAGCACAACGCGGCGACCTGCTCTGGACCTGCAGCACCTGGCTGACCGGCGGGCCGGCCAGTAACGCGGCAGAGGTGACCGCCTTCGGCGCCATCGACCAGTTGGTGGCCGAGGTTCACCGGCGCTGGCCACAGGTGCAGCGCGTGACCTTCGCCGGTTTTTCTGCCGGAGCGCAGTGGGTGCAGCACTACGCAGCTTTTGCCGCGCCGGCGCCTGCGGGTATGCACTTGCGCTTCGTGGTCGCCTCGCCCGGCACCTGGCTTTACCAGAGCGAGCAGCGGCCGCAGCCACAGGCCGGTTGCCCTGAGCAGAACCAGTGGAAGTACGGCTTCGAGCAGTTGCCCGCCTGGCTGCCTTTCGATGCCGAAAAGGCGCGCCAGCATTACCGCCAGGCCGATATCACCTACCTGGTCGGCGAACGCGACCAGGGCGATGCGCCTGGCGCTCACGACCGCATCCTTGACCGCAGCTGCGCCGCCCAGGCGCAAGGCGACAGCCGCCGGGCACGCGCCGAGGCCTTCACCCAGAGCGTGCAGGCGCCGCTGGCGGTGGTGCCCGAATGTGCCCATGAGGTCAGCTGTGTGTTCCCGTCCACCGAGGGGCGCCAGGCGTTGAACCCGGGTTGATGCCTCAGGCGGGCAGCCGTAAGCTGTCGCCCTTTTCCCTGCCAGGGCCCTGCCATGCCTAAAGCCTCACGCTATGCCTTGATCAGCCTGCTGGTGGTGCTGTGCGTGGCCGCGCTGGCGTGGTGGGCGCGCCCGCAACCTGCGCAAGCCCCCACCGAGGCCGCCAAACACAGCTATTCGCAAGCGCTGGAGCAGGCCCGTCAGGGCCAGCCGGGCGCCGCCCGCGTGCTCTACCAGCAGCTGGCACGCACTGATCTCACCGCCGACCGCCGCGCCAAGCTCTATGCCGAGCTGCCCCATTACCCGAGCGCGCGGGCATTGGCCCTGGCCAAGGCCGACCTGCTCGAAGGCGACCTGCTGGTGCGCCATGCGGCGATCGATGCAGTCAGCGAACTGGCGCAGGGCAACGGCCGCGCCAAGCTGCTCGGCCCGTTGCTCGACGACCCTATGGCCGACGTGCGCTACCACGCTGCGCGCGCGCTGATGAACCTTGCGCCCGATGACCTGGGGGTTTACTTCGGCCCGTTGCAGGCAGTGCTCGACGACTACGTCAAAACCCTCGAAAACGAGCACGATAAACCCGCCTCGCAAGCTGAACTTGCGCGCATCTACCTCCACGATGGCGACTACCAGCAAGCGATGCTGGCGGTGGAGCGAGTGCTTGCGCTCACGCCGGGCGACCTTGATGCGGTGGTGATGAAAGCCCGCGCCCTTGACCTCGAAGGCCAGCCCGACAAAGCCCGCGCCGTGCTGGCCGAGCCCCTCAAACGCGAACCGGATTCGGCCTTCATGCAGCACCAGCTGGGCCTGTGGCTGCTGGCGCACCAGCAGGAGGAATTCGCCCTGCTGGCGCTGACCCGCGCGGTGGAGCTGGCGCCGGACGCCGGCGACTACCGCTACGACCTCGCCCTGGCGCTGCACGGCATGGACCAGCTTGACGCAGCGCAAACCCAACTCGACGAACTGCTGCGCCGCGACCCTGCCAACCGGCGTGCTCGCCTGACGCTGATCGATTACTGGAAACAAAGCGGCCAGCTGCAGAACGTGCAGGTGTTGCAAGCGGAGCTGGAACGGCAGAACCCGGACGACCCGGCGCTGCAACAAGGCCTTTGACCTGCCTGAAGCTTCGTTCAGTCTGCATACAGCAACAATGCGTTACAAAGAAGTCGTCATCACTTGCCGATGAGGCTTGCTCCCATGAAAGTTCGTCTGATTGCCCTGGTAGTCGCGCTGGCCAGCGCCAGTGGTTGCGTGGTTCATGAAACGCCCCGCTATGCCTACCGTGAACCACCGCGCCGGGAATATGTGGAGGAAGTGGTGGCGCCGCAGCCGCCGCCTCAGGAAGTGATCGAGGTCGAGCCAGCGCCGCGCCCCGGGTACGTCTGGGCCCGAGGTTACTGGCGCTGGAACGGCAACCGCTACGTTGCTACCCGTGGCCACTGGGAAGCGGTGCGCCCTGGCTACCGCTACGTGCATCCTTACTGGGAGCAGCGCGGAGACGGCTGGCACTGGCACGTGGGCGCCTGGGTGAACGGCTGATCGAACACCCCGGTTGCAATGGCCAGGCATGTCGCCTGGCCGACCATATGCGTCACCTCACGCAGGGCGGCATTGTCATCGAATTGTAATAATCGACCGACAATAGCTACAGACCCGGAGTCTGAATGTTCGCCCTCTTCCGCCCTGCCCCGCATCGCACACCCCTTCCCGCCGACCAGGTCGACCCGCTCTACCGGCGCCTGCGCTGGCAGATCTTCGCCGGCATTTTCTTTGGTTACGCCGGCTACTACCTGCTGCGCAAGAACTTCTCGCTGGCCATTCCCTACCTGGTCGAGGAAGGCTACAGCCGCGCCGAGCTGGGCGTTGCGCTATCGGCGGTGGCCATCGCCTATGGGCTGTCGAAGTTTTTGATGGGGCTGGTTTCGGACCGCTCCAACCCGCGCTACTTCCTCACCGCAGGGCTGCTGATGTCGGCGGGGGTGATGTTCCTGTTCGGCTTCGCACCGTGGGCCACCTCCAGCGTCGGGGTGATGTTCGTGCTGCTGTTTCTGAACGGCTGGGCCCAGGGCATGGGCTGGCCGCCGAGCGGGCGCACCATGGTGCACTGGTGGTCGCAAAAGGAACGCGGCTCGGTGGTGTCGGTATGGAACGTGGCCCACAACGTGGGCGGTGGCCTGATCGGGCCGCTGTTCCTGCTCGGCCTTGCCTGGTTCAACGACTGGCACGCTGCGTTCTACGTGCCGGCCACCGTGGCCGTGGCGGTGGCGGGTTTTGCGTTCCTGACCATGCGCGACACCCCGCAATCGGTCGGCCTGCCGCCGGTGGAGCAATACCGCAACGATTATCCGGAGGGCTACCAGAGCACGCACGAGAAGGAATTCAGCACCCGGCAGATCTTCGTCGACCATGTACTGCGCAACCGCATGCTCTGGTACATCGCCCTGGCCAACGTGTTCGTCTACCTGCTGCGCTACGGCGTGCTCGACTGGGCCCCGACCTACCTCAAGGAAGCCAAGGGCTATTCGGTCGACACCAGCTCCTGGGCCTACTTTTTCTACGAGTGGGCCGGCATCCCCGGCACGCTGCTGTGCGGCTGGCTCTCGGACAAACTGTTCAAGGGCAACCGTGGCTTGACCGGCATCGTCTTCATGCTCGGGGTAACGGCCGCGACGCTGGTGTACTGGCTCAACCCCAGCGGCCACCCGGCGGTGGACCTGGCGGCGCTGTTCACCATCGGTTTCCTGATCTACGGCCCGGTGATGTTGATCGGCCTGCAGGCCCTTGAACTGGCGCCGAAAAAGGCCGCCGGCAGCGCGGCGGGCTTCACCGGCCTGTTCGGTTACCTGGGCGGCTCGGTGGCCGCCAGCGCGCTGATGGGCAAGGTGGTCGACCACTACGGCTGGAACGGCGGGTTCATCCTGCTGGTCAGCGGTTGCGTGCTGGCCATCGTGTTCCTGTTGCCGACGCTGCGTCAGGCGCCGCGCCACAGCTCCTCGTAGAGCAGCCAGAAGGCCGTGCCTGCCAGCAGCGCGGCCATGCACAGGTTGAACAGCATCAACGCCCGCGGGTTGCCCAGCCACACCCGCAGGCGCTCACCGCCCCACACCCAGGTCAACAATGACGGCACGCCGATGCAGAAGGCCGTGGCGGTGATGGTGAGCGCGCCTACCAGCTTGCCGCCGCTGGGCATGAACAGCACGCCGGCGTTGAGCACCATGAGCCAGGCCTTGGGGTTCACACACTGAAACAGCATGCCGCCGACAAAACCGATCGGCTCGGCGATCGCCTTGCGCCCTGGGGCACTGGCGCGGGCCAGTTTGAGCGCGATCCACAGCAAGTAAAGGCAACCGGTCACGGCCAGTGGCTTGCGGATCGGGTCCATCACCCCGGCTGCGCCGGCCAGCAGCAGGGTGCCGATGAAGAACTGCGTGGCATTGCCTACCAGGATGCCGGACAGGTGCGGCAGCGTGCGGCGCACCCCGAAATTGGCGCCGGAAGCAGTCAGCATGATGTTGTTCGGGCCGGGGGTGATGATCATCACCAGCAGGTAGCTGAACAGGGCGAGAAATTCGGTCATGGCACAGGCTCCTTGTCGATGGGCCTATGCTAGCGAGCTGTAACAGATGGATACAGATCCAGAGAAGCTGTGTTTCAATGGTGACAGTTCCCGCCAGCCGAGCCTTCGCCATGAGTACAGCCCTCGCCCCCCGCACCCGCTACCAGGCGCTCGCCGAAGAACTCGCCCAGGCCATCCACGCAGGCCGCCTGCCCGCTGGCAGCGGCCTGCCCTCGCTTCGCGAATGTGCAAGCCAGCGCGGGCTGAGCCTGAACACCGTAACGGCAGCCTACCGGCTGCTCGAAGACCAGGGCCTGATCGCCGCACGGCCGCAGTCGGGCTTTTACGTGCGCAGCGTGCTGGCCGAGCCCGATGCGTCGCTGCGCCGGCAGCCCAGCCAGGTACAGGGCAGCGCACAGCAGCAATTGCTGGCGGAGGTGATGGAGGCGCAGGCGCAGCCCGGCATGCTCAACCTGGCACTGGCCATTCCCAAGGGGCCACGCTTCTACCCGCAGGAGCGGCTGGCCAAGGTCACCGCACAACTGCTGCGCCAGCAGCCGGAGTGGCTGAGCCGCTATGCACTACCCCCCGGCCCTCTGGCGCTGCGCGAACAGGTGCGGCTGCGCGCACAGCGCCTGGGCATGGCCCTGCGCGCCGAGGACATCGTCATCACCCACGGCGCCATGGAGGCGCTGCAACTGGCCCTGCGCGCCTGCACCCGGCCCGGCGACACGGTCGGCATCGAAGCGCCGGCCTACTTCAACATCTACGACCTGCTCGCCAGCCTCGGGCTCAAGGCACTGGAGCTGCCGACGCACCCGCGCCATGGCCTGTTGATGGACGAGCTGGAGCAGGCCATGGCCGACGGCCGCATCGACGCGCTGGTGTGCATGCCGACGGTGCACAACCCGCTGGGCTGCAACATGCCGCTGGCCAATCGGCAACGCCTGGCGGCCCTGGCGCAGCAGCATCAGGTGCCGGTGATCGAGGACATGGTCTATTCCGAGCTGCAATACGCCGAGCCGCCGGCCCCGGCCGCCCGCGCCTTCGACAGCGAGGGCTGGATACTGGTGTGTTCAAGCTTCTCCAAGGCCATCGCCCCGGATTACCGGCTGGGCTGGATCGACGCCGGCCGCTACGCCACCGCCGTGCGCCACCTGAAATTTGCTTCCAGCGGCGGTGAGTCGGAACTGCTCTGCCAATCGCTGGCGGCGTTTCTGCAAAGCGGGCATTACGACCATCACCTGCGCAGCATCCGCAGGCTCTATGAGCAGCAGGTGGCGAGTGTGCGCGGGCTGGTGGCGCGTCATTTTCCCGAAGGCACTCGCGCCACGCAGCCAGAGGGAGGCTTTCTGCTGTGGCTTGAATTGCCGGCTGGGGTCGACAGCCTGGCGCTGTTTCGCGCAGCGCTGGCCGAGGGCGTGGTGATCATGCCCGGCCAGGTGTATTCACAGGGCGCGCGCTACAGGCACTGCATTCGGTTGTCCTGTGCGCAGGTGCTGGATGAGCGCTATGTCGATGGGATGAAAGTGTTGGGGGCGCTGGCTTGTGAGGCGGCTGGTGTTTCCGAGGTAAGTTGAGGGTGTCAGAAATTTTGTGTTCGGGCATAACATGAGTAAGAGGTGCATGTATGCCAACCAAAAAGAAACCGGTTCGAGAGTTACCGAAGGTTCCGAAAGAGCTGCTTGGAGCGCTTACGGCTGTGATGGCTGTGCAGTGGCGATCAATGGGGATCAATGGCGATACGATTACCGTGATGGTGATGGATGCGAAGTCTTCGGTGAATGGCGTGAGTAAGGCCGGTACACCGCATGGGGATTCGAGGACGCGGTTGGTGGGGTGGCTGGCTAATAAATCAATTGCCGACTCTGATCCTGCTTTACGCGATTCTTTACAAGCGGCGTTGGATTCAGGAAAAGCCAAGGTTCAAGGTGTAACAGTCAAAGTCGGTGTTCCCGCTCCCGGTCAAACAGGTGTAGCAGAATCTAAGGTGGAACCATGGAACAAGAAGTAATTCAGCGCGAGCGCTTGGGCATAAATCCGAAATGGCCCTCCTACAAGAGTGTGCTAGGGCGCATAGCCAAGGGGCCACACGTCTCAGATGAATACGAGTTGAATGGCATTCGTGAATATGTTGAGCGCGGCGATGCATTTGCGAAGCCATCAATGCCTGTACCGAATAGTGACAACGTTACGCGTAGTAGCTCCGAATGGATGGCAGTCACACGAGCGCACAAGGTCTTGGCAACCGCACCAGATAATCCGCAATGGCTTCTGAAATTGGTCCATTGGCTGCGATATTACCAAGTGGGAATTTGGCAGTTGTTCTTCTGGGCGGGTCAGTTCGACATTATTGGCAAAGCGGCAGGCAATGATCGACGCCGCCAAAACTTCAGCATCCAAACTGCCACGAATATGATGGCCGCCATGGCGATCGTGGGCTGGAAGGACGCCGTCATCCATCAGGGCTATCTCACCCATGCGGCTCTCAAGCGTGGGCATCAATTAGTGGTTGAGTACGAAGAGCAACACCGCCGCGCCCAAGCCTTTATGCTACGTGTATTTGCCGATTGGGTGGGCGATGTCTCGCATCAATGGCCTGCTTATGCTTACGACGAACCCATCTACGAAGCCTTGTTGGCCAAGTGGCGCACTCCCAGCCCTGATGACCTTCTGCCCTGCCTGTTGGCTGCGTGTGACCGCCACACTTGGCAAACCGGCAAAGAGAGCCAGAAGAATTCCTACGACTTCAATCAGGACTGGCACTTGGAGCGCGTGCCGGTGGAAATTATCTATATCCTGCGCCTGCGTCAGTGGGAAGGATTAGTCAATCCGCTGAAGATTAATCATCCGCTGATGGCCGCGCCCTTTGACCAATTGCCGCCCGAGCAGCCGGTGCCTGAATTGGACGAGCTAATGCAAGGTGTGCTAAAGCGAGCAAGGGAAGACTGGCGACAGTACGATGAAGTGCTGTCTTTACCAGCATTGAAGAGTTGAACAGGTGCAAAAAGGGCTAGATAAGATCGTTGTGCGCGCCGATAATGATTTCGGCGCGAAGGTCAACGGAAATGGCAAATTCTGAGGCATGGCAGGATCAGCCGTCTGCTCGGACTTACGTCCGAACAAGAGCTAACGCAGCAGCGCGTTTTCCTCCTCAAGAAAACCGACCCGCGACTGCCTCTTCGCAAGCATCTGCTTGAGAAGTTGAAGATCGTCAGGGAGGTTTTCTCATGCCCTGGATTATACGGAATCACGCCACAAATCCCGGCGTCAAAACGTGATGAGGACGGTTACGCCATAAGGTCAAAACCGTCGAGCATCCGGTTGAGTTCCTAGACAGTCAGAACAATTGCTTCGTCGGTCTGATCGGGCGATGTTTTGAAACGCTCAGACTCCAGGCGCTTGAGCCAAAGGCAGAAGCCGTTGCGTTCCTAGTACAAGATTTTCAAGCGGTTGCGTGGCTTGTTGAGGAAGACGAAGAGCACGGAAAGCCGACGGGCTTGGGGTACAGATACACTTTTTCGACTCTTGCATCGGGACGCATCATGGTTGGCGGGCTCCAGAAAGAAATCGGGAGCACAGCATCCGGGATCAAGCAGCGACTTTGAATGTGGGGTTCATGGAGCGCTTACCAAACAACTTCGCCAAGGCGCCTCCATCGAGCAGGCTAGGGAAGCTGCCAAGGCAACCGCAAGCTTTGCTGGGCCTATGCAAAACAACTTGGTCAACATGCTCGATCACGTAGGTGTCCACACGCTGCTAGGCATCGGCAGCTGCGCTCGACTCTTCGATACGCACCGTCATCTGGTGCACTACACTTCAGCGTTGCGCTATCCAGTTTTCATAGACGGTCAGAATTACAGCGGCAGCCCAGCCATCCTCAGTCGCCCCAGCTTACGTCGCCAGGTTGAAACCCATCTGGCGCCAACGCAGAGCGAATCAGCTATTTCCTAGGCAACAAATCTCGGGAAAAGCTATCGGCCAAAACTAATCCTGCAGCATTAGACACCGCAAAATCACGAATTATGGAGAAGCTAAATACGCTCCAGGAGGCGAACAGTTTTTAATCCCCAAGAGATTTCTGCTGCAAGTAGTCACCGCCTGGGGCGGGCGGCAATTTCCCTCTCTCTCGCGGGGCTAGCCCGGCTTACTACCCGAGTAGTACAGCGGCTCTGGTTCTCAGTAGCCGCTTTTCTTTTACCAGCAGCATTTTCAGCATGCTGAAAACACCCAATGTTGGAAGATCACCTGCTCAAGTATTTTCCTTTCACTCATTAAGATGATGCATCTAACGCTGACAAAAAGCCTCAAAACTGCAGCAAACTTTTTCGAGTCGGCGCTCATCTGCCAGCCATAAAAAAACATTTTCATAGCCATCTTCATTCAAGCACAACATAAATTCATTGCCTCCATCATCATAGGCAAAAGGAACAAACCCTTTTAATTCAGGCCAAGCTTGATAAAAATCTAGAATCAGTTTATCTATAGGTAATCGACCGTACCTGACTGAATGAAAACCGTTGATACTGTAAATGAAATCATCAACTTCCAGGCGAGTAACCTCTGGAAAACCACCATTGTTTTTTATATAAAGACGTTTGAAGATTGAGGGTAGGTTTCCTTTTACAATTTTTTCAATCTCTTGAAAATCGCCTAAGCTTATCTCGGCTTCAGACTCTTTGAGTACTAACATCCTGCTGTTCCTCTTCTTGCAATAACAGTGGAATTTCCACGTGCCGGAAAGATATAAGCTTTTCCAGTCGCCTCTTTGTATTATGGTACTCCCCTGTAAACGGCATCCCCCTGTCAGCGTTTCGCTCCCCCGTTGCATTGTACCCCTATCTGTTTTGGATCATGATCCTCCAGATGATGCCAGACATATCCTCGCGGGGTGATTTTTTTCCAAGCTTTCCACCTTATGAGATCAGCACTGAAGTAGTGCCGAAGACTCGCCGGGCCGGCACCGAATAATTTTTTCAGATGATTGAACTGACGGCCTTTAAGGTGCGAGGAAAATGCGTGATAACAGAACAATTGCCAGGACCCATCTACGCTTGGAAATTGACACAGATCAAAATAGCAAACAGTAAAATTCAAAAGCCAGATACTTTTTCAAACTTCTCTCTCCCTCAACTACATCTATTGCCGACAGTTCTTATGAAACGTCAGCCGCCAAGCAGGATGCTGCACTGATGTAGAAACGGAAGTGGAGTGGCTCTGCAGAAATGCATTTCAGAAGCGGCCAGGCAAGGCGGAACAGGCAAAGAAACGGCCAAGCTCACCTTCCATTTCGCAGATCATCTATTCGCGAAAGCCGCCCACCACCCCTGCGGTTCTCAGCGATCATCCTCACGAATCGAAGACGGATGCCGGCACAACCCGTCAATCTCGATCTCCATATAGGGAAACAGCGGCAACTGCATCAGCAGATCATGCAGCGCCTCGACGCTCGGCACATCGAAAACGCTGTAGTTGGCGTAATGCCCGGCGATGCGCCAGAGGTGGCGCCAGGTGCCGTCGCGCTGGAGGTTCTGCGCCAGTGCCTTTTCGTCGGCCTTGAGCTGAGTGGCTTGAGCCGGGGCCATGTCGGCTGGCAGTTTTACCGTCATCTTTACGTGGAACAGCATGGTGGTTTCCTTATCAACGGCGGGCGAAGCGCGACAATTGCGCCTCGTCGAGGGCCAGGCCCAAGCCTGGGGTGTTCGGCACATGCAGCTCGAAGTCGCGGTACACCGGCGCTTGGCGCACGATCTCCTCGGTCAGCAGCAACGGGCCGAACAGTTCGGTGCCCCAGGTCAGCTGGCGCAGGGTGAGGAAGGCGTGGGCTGAAGCCAGGGTGCCGACCGAGCCTTCGAGCATGGTCCCGCCGTACAGGGCGATGCCCGCCGCCTCGGCGATCTGCGCAGTGCGCAGCACGGCGCGGGGGCCGCCGTTCTTGGCGATCTTCAGGGCGAAGATGCTGGCAGCACCGTCGGCGGCCAGGCTCAAGGCGTCTTCGACGCTTTCGATGGATTCATCGGCCATGATCGGCGCAGGGCTGCGCCGGTTCAGGCGCACCTGGCCGGTGCGGTTGGCCCGCGAGATCGGCTGTTCGATCAGGTCGATGCCGTGTTCGCCCAGCACCTGGCAGCCGCGGATGGCCTGGGATTCGTCCCAGTACTGGTTCACATCCACGCGCACGCTGGCGTAATTGCCCAGCGCCTTCTTGATCGCCACCACGTGCTTGAGGTCCTGCTCCAGCGGGTTGGCACCGATCTTGAGCTTGAAGATGCGGTGTCGGCGCAGTTCCAGCATCTGTTCGGCCTCGGCGATATCCCGGGCGGTATCGCCACTGGCAAGGGTCCAGGCCACTTCCAGGCTGTCGCGTACGCGCCCACCCAGCAGCTCACTCACCGGCAGGCCCAGGCGCTTGCCGTGGGCGTCGAGCAAGGCGCTTTCCAGGCCGGACTTGGCGAAAGTGTTGCCCTTGGCGAGCTTGTCCAGCTTGAGCATGGCCGCGTTGATATTGACCGCTGCCATGCCGACCAGGGCCGGGGCCAGGTGCGCGTCGATATTGGCCTTGATGCTTTCCGGGCTTTCATAGCCGTAGGCCAGCCCACCGATGGTGGTCGCCTCGCCGATGCCCTCGATACCGTCGCTGCAGCGCAGCCGCAGGATCACCAGCGTCTGCTGCTGCATGGTGTGCATCGCCAGCTTGTGCGGGCGGATGGTGGGCAGGTCGACGATCACCGCCTCAACCTGTTCGATCACTGCATGGCTCATGTGCCTGGAAACCTCGTGGCGGGCGGCGCCATCGCGCTGCTGTCTTCGTTGAATGGACGGGCAAAGGATTGCCTGATGGTGGCTGGCAATCCAATATCGTTTACCTCTGCCACCATACCCAGGAAGTCTGATGGAGCTTCGCCACCTGCGTTACTTCAAGGCGCTCGCCGAAACCCTGAACTTCACCCGCGCCGCCGAACGCCTGCATATGGCCCAGCCGCCGCTGAGCCGGCAGATCAGCCAGCTCGAAGAAGAAGTCGGCACGTTGCTGGTGGAGCGGGGGCGGCCGCTGCGCCTGACCGAGGCGGGGCGCTACTTTTATGAGCAGACCAGCATCCTGCTCCAGCAACTGGAGCAGATCGGTGCCACCACCCGGCGCATCGGCCAGGGACAGCGGCACTGGCTGGGTATCGGTTTTGCGCCCTCGACCTTGTATGGGTTGCTGCCGGAGCTGACGCGCAAACTGCGAGGCGACGCCGAGCTGCAACTGGACCTGGCCGAGATGACCACGGTGCAGCAGGTCGAGGCGCTCAAGGCCGGGCGCATCGATATCGGCTTCGGGCGGATCCGCATCGACGATGCGGCCATCGAGCAACGGGTGTTGTACGAGGAACCGCTGGTGGCCGTGCTGCCGCGTGGCCATGCGCTGGGCGGCACCACGCCCAGCCTTGCGCAACTGGCCGCCGAGCCCTTCGTCCTCTACCCCGCCACCCCTCGGCCCAGCTATGCCGACCACCTGCTGGCGCTGTTCGCCCAACAGGGCTTGAGCATCAAGGTCGGGCAGTGGAGCAACGAATTGCAGACGGCACTGGGGCTCGTTGCGGCTGGGCTTGGCATTGCCCTGGCGCCCACTTCGGTGCGCCAACAGCATCGCGCTGACCTTGAATACATCGCCGTCAGCGACAGCGAAGCCGTCAGCCCGATCATCCTCAGCCGGCGCAAGGATGACGCGGGGCCTGAGTTGCAGCGCTGCCTGGAACTGATCGAGGGGTTGCTGGCAGAACGAGGCCGATAACCTCCCTCAGCGGCAAGTTGGTCTGTTCCTTGCTCGGAGACAGGCAAGCCGACGGTGATCGGCACCAAGGATCACATTGCCGCCCGGTCATTATCCAGATCCTGCAACGACCCTCCGGTCACTGCAGGATCGGCTGCCCGAAAGCGTGCAAGCGTGGTTGCCTGTGTAACGAGAGGTGACAATGATCTCCAACCCAGCAAGCCTTGCGAGCGGTGAATGCTTCAGTGATTTGCAGCTGTTCACCCAACAGAACCAGTTGTTCCTGCATTACGACCTGGACAGCGTGCGCAGCAGTGTCGGGCGCATCTTCAAACCCCATGAGCTGGCCGCCGTGCGCGGAAGCGAAACGGTCGGTGCCAGCATGCACCACGTCGCCCGCGGCGGCCTGGCCCTGAGCCGCCTGGAATACGCCACTGAAGTGGATATCGACCCCGGCCGCCTGGAAGACTTCTACCTGATCCAGATCCCTATCCAGGGCGGCGCGCTGATCCGCTGCGAGGGCTTCGAGTTCGAGTCTTCGCCCCAGGTCGCCTCGCTGCTGTCGCCCACGTTGCCCGCGCGCATGCGCTGGCAAGGGCACTCGCCCCAGCTGACCCTGCGCATCGAGCAGGCCGACATGGCCTACCACTGCCGCCAGCACATTGCCCAGGCCAGCCAGCGCCTGCCGCAATTCGACCCGCGCCTGGACTTCTCGCGGCCGGGCGCGGCGTACTTTCTGCAACTGCTCAACACTCTGGCCAGTGCCATCGGCAGCCCCGAGCACCCATTGCACCAGCCACTGGTGCTCAAGCAGTTCGAATCGGCGCTGCTCAACTCCCTGCTCTACGGGCAGCAGCACAGCGTGCTGGACACGCTGGAGCGCCCGGCGCAGAAGAACGTCTCGCCCTACTTCATCAAGCGCACCGAAGCGTACATCCGCGAGCACCTGCATGAGCCACTGAGCGTCGAATCGCTGGCCGAGCAAGCCGGGGTCAGCGTGCGCACGCTGTTCGCCGGTTTCCGCAGCTTTCGCAATACCAGCCCGATGGCTTACCTGCGCGAATTGCGCCTGGAGCGGGTGCACGAAGAGCTGACCAGCAACGAACAGGCGCTGGTGACGGACGTGGCATTCAAATGGGGGTTCGCTCACCTGGGGCGGTTTGCCCAGGAGTACAAGCGGCGGTATGGGGAATTGCCTTCGGCGACGCGGCGGTTTCGGGTGTCTTGAAACTTCGATCTTGAGCGCCCGGGTGCGAGGGCGCTCAACACGCGTTCACGAGGCGAAGGTCAGCGCAAACGCGCCAACGTGCCGGACGGCGACTCGCCAAACGCCTTGCGGTAATCGCTGGCAAACCGCCCCAGGTGCCCGAACCCCCACTCCAGCGCCACATTCGACACACTCGCTGCCGTGCCGCCGCGCAGCAGCTCGCTGCGTACCGAAGTCAGCCGGTAGTGCTTCAGATAGGCCATGGGTGTCAGCCCATGATGGCGCCGAAACCCATCGAAGAGCTTTTCCCGGGATACCCCGGCGGCGTGCTCCAGGTCATCCAGGCGCAGCGGCTCACGGGCATGCTCCTGAAGAAACTGCCGGGCGCGCACCAGGTAATGCGGCACGCGCTCCTGCCCGCCCTCGGCCAGTTCATCGGAGCAGTTGTTCGGCTGCGCCAGCAGCAGCGCGCGGATCAGCAGGCTTTCCATGTCGCGGGCCAGGCGTGGCTGGGCGTACAGCGCGCTGAGCTGCGGCCAGTTATCCAGCAACTGGCGCACGCTCAGCCACCAGGCGGCCACCTCCTCGCGGCCGATATCCATCTGCCCTTGAAAGCGGATCGGCTCACGCAATGGACGCTGCAACATGCCTTCGGCCACCTCTTCCAGCGCCTGCCGGCGCACCACCACCTGAAGCTTCTCACAGTCGCCGCCCAGTTCCAGCGAATGCGCTTCAAGGGGTGACACCACCAGCCCGCAGCCGGCATCCGAACGCAGCTGTTCACGGCCGCTGCGCAAGCGCTGCCGCCCGCGCAACGGCAGGCTGATGCTGTAGGCGTCGAGGGAGCGGATACCGATGTTCACCGCCGTGCCGTAGGCGATGCGCCCCAGCACCGTGCCCAGCGCTGGCAGGCGCGCGCCGAGGTGGCTGAAGCAAAGCTGCTCGGGGTGCCGGGTGCGCAACTGGTGGGGGCCGCAGATGGCACTCATCCATTGCTGGGCCTGGGCCAGTTCCGCACAGCGGTTGTGCAGGGTGGCGATTGCGCTGTGCATGAGCGTTTCCTCGGGCTGGCTGGGCTGGCTCGATTGTCGGGCGCAACCGCCCTTGCCCACTATCCAGTTTGTGCAGCTATTCGCACCGGCGCCATCCGCACCCTGCAAAGGCGGAAAAAATGGCTGGTCAACGCCCACTAACCGGCTAGAGCCCCCCCGCCGCCCGCGCTTGAATCGAGCACAGAACTCCAAAAACGAGGACACGCCCGATGAGCGCCCGCAACCTGAGCCAATGGCAAGACTACGTCCGGGATTGCCTGGACTTCCGCCCCGTCGAAGGGGTCTATCGCGTCGCCCGCGACATCTTCACCGAGCCTGAGCTGTTCGACCTGGAGATGGAGCTGATTTTCGAGAAGCAGTGGATCTACGCCTGCCACGAAAGCGAAATCGCCAAGCCCAACGACTTCATCACGATGCGCGCCGGGCGCCAGCCGATGATCATCACCCGCGATGGCAACGGTGAGCTGCACGCACTGATCAACGCCTGCCAGCACCGCGGCGCCACCCTGACGCGCCACGGTGCAGGCAACCAATCCACCTTCACCTGCCCGTTCCATGCCTGGTGCTACAAGAGCGACGGCCGCCTGGTGAAGGTCAAGGCCCCCGGCGAATACCCCGAAGGCTTCGACAAGGCCACCCGTGGCCTGCGCAAGGCGCGCATCGAGAGCTACAAGGGTTTCGTGTTCATCAGCCTGAACACCCACGCCAGCGACTCGCTGCAAGACTTCCTCGGCGATGCACGGATCTTTTTCGACATGATGGTGGCGCAGTCGCCCACCGGTGAACTGGAGGTGCTGGCAGGCAAGTCCACCTACACCTACGACGGCAACTGGAAACTGCAGAACGAGAACGGCCTGGACGGTTACCACGTGTCGACCGTGCACTACAACTACGTGTCCACGGTGCAGCACCGCCAGCAGGTCAACGCCGAAAAGGGCCAGGGCGACAGCACCCTGGACTACAGCAAGCTGGGCGCGGGCGACGCCGAAACCGACGACGGCTGGTTCAGCTTCCACAATGGCCACAGCGTGCTGTTCAGCGACATGCCCAACCCCACCGTGCGCCCCGGCTACGCCAGCGTCATGCCACGGTTGATCGAGGAGCACGGCCAGGTCCGCGCCGAGTGGATGATGCATCGCCTGCGCAACCTGAACATCTACCCCAGCCTGTTCTTCATGGACCAGATCAGCTCGCAGTTGCGCATCGTGCGCCCAGTGGCCTGGAACAAGACCGAAGTCACCAGCCAGTGCATCGGAGTCAAGGGCGAGTCTGCGGCCGACCGGCGCAATCGCATCCGCCAGTTCGAGGATTTCTTCAACGTCTGGGCATGGGCACGCCGGACGACCTGGTGGAATTCCGTGAACAGCAGCGTGGCTTCCAGGCGCGCCTGGAGCGCTGGAGCGACATCTCCCGCGGCCATCACCGCTGGGCCGAGGGCGCCACGCCCAACAGCGAAGCGCTGGGCATCCAGCCGGTGCTGACCGGCCGCGAATTCACTCACGAAGGGCTCTACGTCAACCAGCACGGCACCTGGCAGCGCCTGCTGCTCGAGGGGCTGGCCCGCCAGGCGCTGCAACCGAAGGAGGCCCAGGCATGAACCTCAACCTTCACTTCAGCATCGAGCAATTCCTGCTGCACAAGGCCGAACTCTGCGACGCTCAGGACTGGGACGCCTACCTTGAGCTGTTCGATCCGGACAGCGAGTTCCATCTGCCGCAATGGGAAAGCGAACACCGCTACGTCCAGGACCCCAACCAGGGCCTGTCGTACATCTACTACGAAGACCGCTCGGGCCTGGAAGACCGGGTGTTCCGCCTGCGCACCGGCAAGTCTGCGGCGTCCACACCGCTGCCGCGCACCCTGCATCAGATCAGCAACCTGCGGGTGCGCGCGCTTGAGAATGAGCAGTTCGAAGCCCGCGTGGTCTGGCACACGCTGTACGCCCGGCAAGGCCGCCAGGGCAGCTTCTTCGGCCATTGCACCTACCTGCTGCGCCAGGACGGCGAGCACTTTCGCATCCGCCGCAAGCACGTGGTGCTGCTCAACGACACCATCGATTCCGTGCTGGATTTCTACCACCTCTGAGGGCTGCCCAGATGACCCATAACGTTGCCCTCAGTTTTGCCGACGGCAAGACATTGTTCATTGCGGTCAAGCCTGGCGAGCTGCTGCTCGATGCTGCCCTGCGCCAGGGCATCAGCCTGCCGCTGGACTGCCGCGAAGGGGTGTGCGGCACCTGCCATGGCCGCTGCGAATCCGGCCGCTACGAGCAGGAGTACGTCGACGACGAAGCCCTCAGCGCCGGCGACCTGGCCCAGCGCAAGATGCTCGCCTGCCAGACCCGCGTGCAGTCCGACGCCACGTTCTATTTCGACCACGACTCCAGCCACTGCCATGCCGGTGAGCCGCTGCGCTTGCAGAGCACGGTGCTGCGGGCCGAACAGGTGTCGGCCAGCACGGCCATTCTGCACCTCGATGCCAGCGCCCAGGCCGATACCCTGCAGTTCCTGCCGGGCCAGTACGCCCGCCTGCAGGTGCCGGGCACCGATCAGTGGCGCGCCTACTCCTTCGCCAACCGGCCCAATGCCGGCAACCAGTTGCAGTTCCTGATCCGCCTGCTGCCGGACGGGGTGATGAGCAACTTCCTGCGTGAAGACTGCGTGCCTGGCCTGACCATGCAGCTGGAGGCACCGTTGGGCAGCTTCTACCTGCGCCAGGTCGAACGGCCGCTGGTGATGGTGGCAGGCGGCACGGGGCTTTCGGCCTTCCTCGGCATGCTCGACGAGATCGCCGAGCGCGGCGGTTGCACGCACCCGATCCAGCTGTTCTATGGCGTGAACCAGGAAGCCGACCTGTGCGAGACCGCGCGCCTTGAAGCGCTGTGCCAACGCATCCCGGGCTTCGAGTTCACCCCGGTGGTGAGCCAGCCCGGCGCGGGCTGGAGCGGGCGCAGCGGCTACATCCACGAGCACTTCGACGCCGCGCGCCTCAACGCCGAACCCTTCGACATGTACCTGTGCGGCCCACCGCCGATGGTGGAAGCGGTGAAAGGCTGGGTCGCCGACCAGGCACCAGGCCAGGTGCAGATCTACGCCGAGAAATTCCTGCAAAGCGCAACCACCCGAGCTTGACCAGAACAATCACAACAACAGAGGTACACACCATGACCGTAGCCATTTCCCAGAACGCCGAGATACAGCGCTTTTTCGAAGAAGCCGCCGGCTACCGCAACGCAGGCGGCAACCCGCGGCTCAAAAGCATCATCCTGCGGGTGCTGCAAGACGCTGCGCGGCTGATCGAGGATTTGCAGATCAGCGACGACGAATTCTGGACCGCCGTGGACTACCTCAACCGCCTCGGTGGCCAGAGCGAGGCCGGGCTGCTGGTGGCAGGGCTGGGCCTGGAGCACTTCTCGACCTGCTCGCCGATACCCGGGACGCCGAGGCCGGCCGGCTCGGTGGCACGCCGCGCACCATCGAGGGGCCGCTGTATGTGGCCGGCTCGCCAATGGCCGAGGGCGAAGTGCGGATGGACGACGGCAGCGAGGACGGCAAGGCGACAGTGATGTTCCTCGACGGCCAGGTACTGGGCCTGGACGGCACGCCGATTGCCGGCGCCATCGTCGATCTGTGGCATGCCAACACCAAGGGCACCTACTCCTACTTCGACTCCACCCAGTCCGAATACAACCTGCGCCGGCGCATCATCACCGATGCCGAGGGCCGTTACCGCGCCCGCAGCATCGTGCCCAGCGGCTATGGCTGCAACCCGCAAGGCCCCACTCAGCAGTGCCTGAGCCAGCTGGGCCGCCACGGCCAGCGCCCGGCACATGTGCACTTCTTCATCTCGGCACCGGGCTATCGGCACCTGACGACCCAGATCAACCTGTCCGGTGACCGCTACCTGTGGGACGACTTCGCCTACGCCACCCGCGATGGGTTGATTGGAGAATTGACCTTCAGCGAGGGCGGCCCGAACGGGGTGAACGGACGCTGCGCGCAGATGACCTTCGACTTCACCTTGCAGCCGGCCATCGATGCAGAGGATCAGGCACGCAGCCAGCGGCCTCGGGCGTTGCAGGCGCATTGATCGGCAGTTCTGCCGTTATGAAACCGGCGGTTCGGGACCCTGAACCGCCGCGATCTGCCGGCTGGCGTCAGCGGTCGAAATAACCCGCCAGGCTCAACAATCCCTCCGACTGGCGCATCAACTCGCCACTCACCCCCTCTGCCACCTTCGCCTGCTCCACGCTGCGCCCGATGGCCTGGACATTGCCCTGCAACTGCTCATCCAGCAGCTGCACCACCTGCTCCTGCTCATGCATCGCCACGGCGATCTGCTGTCCAAGGCTGTCGACACACTGGAGTCGTCCGGCGACCGCGCTCAGGGCCCTGCCAACCTCCTGCACCTGGCCGGCACCCGCCCGAGCCAGCTCCTCGCACTGCCGGGCAATCTCGCGGTTACGCCCATTGGCCTGCTCCAGGCGCTCCAGCAGTGGCCGAATGCGCGCCGTGGCGTCCTGAGTCCGGGCTGCCAACTGCCGCACTTCGTCAGCCACCACGCTGAACCCGCGCCCCGCTTCACCGGCACGGGCAGCTTCGATGGCGGCATTGAGCGCCAGCAGGTTGGTCTGACTGGCAATGGCATCGATCAGGCTGGTGAAGCCGCCAATGGCTTCTACCTCCTGCGCCACCTCTCGGGCCGCGCGGGCACTGGAACCGATGGCCTGCTCCAGCGTGCCAAGCGCCTCCCCGCCTCCAGCGCCTGTCGCTGGCCGCCATTGGCCAAGGTGCTGGCCTCGCTGGTAGATTGGCTGGCGACCTGAACATTGCGCGTCACTTCCTGGATGGTCGCCGCCAGCTCATGCAACGCCGTGGCCACCTGCTGATTGGCCTCGCGTTGGCGGTCAAGTTGCAGTGCCTCGTCGCGGATCATCACGGCCATGTCCCCGGCCTGCCCGCCCAGCCCGGCGCCAGCGCCAGCGATACGCACCAGTGCCGCGTGCAGGCGCCGTTGTTCACTGCGCAGGCCCCAGGCAACCCGGGCCAGGCTGGCGGGCCGCTGGAGAAAACCGGCCAGCCAAGGGTCGGCGCACACCTTCAGGTGGCCCTCCAGCAGTTCGGCAATCCGCCGCCGCAACAGCAGTTGCGGCATCAGGCTGCCGAGTGCTGCGCAGATCGCGCGCCACCAGGCCGCCCCGCCCGGCGCGCCATACCGAGCGATGAGCCGGTAGCCCCGGCGCGCCTGCTCGATGCCTGCATCGTCCAACGGCAGGTACACTGCCCCGTAACCGCTGATCCCCGTGGCTCCGTGCACCGGTTTGATGTAGAGCTCCAGCCACAGTTCGTCCCCGTCGCCACGCCGATGGCACAGCGGTCCAAGCCAGGGCCGGCCGCGGCCGAGGGTGTGATGAAGGTGCTCGACCAGGCGGTGTGGCACCTGCCGATGCAGCAGCTCATCGAGGCACAATTGCTGTGCGGCCGCCGCCGTCAGCCCGTGGGCCTGGCAGAACGCGTCGTTGGAAAAGACCAACCGCCCTTGCAGGTCGGTTCGGCAGATCAATGCATCCAGCTCCATGGCACTTCCTCCAAAAAAAGGCCTGCCACTCAGGGCAGGCCAGACGCTGATCAACGGGTGCGCCCTGGGCGCCGATCAGAAGTGATGGATGTACCGCACCTGCAGCCGCGAGCCGTCCGGGCGGTTTTCCACGTCCTGCTCGAAATAGGCGTTGAACACCAGGTGATCGTCCCTGGAGAAGCTGTACATCGCCCCCGGCCCGATGGCCCAGACCTTTTCCCGGCGTCCGGCCACCTCGTGGCCGTCGACCCGGTGTCGCTGATCTGCCTGAGCCAGTAGCCGTTGATGCCCAGACGCAGTTGCGGGGTGATTGCGTAGTCGGTGGCGAAGTTGGCGTGCAGGGCCTGGCCGGCCTGGATGTCGCTGGCGTCGCCGAAGCTGTAGCCGGGGTCGTGGTTCTTGAAGTTGTAGAGGTAGTGGGCGCGCACCGAGGCCGTCCACTTCGGGGTGAACCAGTAGGTCGCCGCCCAGTACGGGTTGAATGACACCGCGTTGTTGCCGGGGTTGATGTCCTTTTTGTCGCTGTACTCGCCGGTGGGCAGGTTGACCTGCAATTCGATGCGGTGCACGAAACGCGGGCCGTCCTTGCCCATGATCGGGTCGAACTGGATGAACGGGCCGATCAGCCAGTCGCCCACCCCGCCCTGGCTCTTGAGGGCTGCATTGTCCAGCCCATCGTCGACCTTCATTTTGGTGACGATGGGTAACACCGTGTTCAAACCGAGGCTGGCGTTGCCCAAGCGCAGGCCCGAGAGATAACTGACCTGGGTGACGGCGACCTGATAGTCCAGCTCGGTTTTGGGCAGGCCGAGCTTGTCGCCGTTCCTGTCCACCAGGCGATTGGCGCTGTAGTTCTGAAAGTACTGCTGCAGGTACCAGCCCTGCCCCGCTGGCAGGCCGCCGTCGAGAAAGCTGGTGAGGCCGAGGTTGACCACCGGCAGGTCGTAGGCGTGGGCGGCACCGCTGCCCAGGGCGAGAACGCAGGCCAGGTTACGGACATTGTGCATGCAAGGCTCCTAGTGTTGTTTTTGGAGGCAGGAGGCTCAAGCGCCGAGTTCGGGGTGCGCGACGGCAACCCGGTATTGCCCGGCGTGGAAGACCAGCGGTTCTCCACCGCTGTGTCGGTAGTGCTCGATTTCACCGAGGAAGATCAGGTGGTCGCCGCCTTCGTACTGGGTGAGGTTGCGGCACACCAGCGAGGCGATGGCGCCGTCGAGCAGCGCCACCCCCGCCGTGGCCTCGACATGCTCGATACCGGCGAACTTGTCCGCCGACGGCCGCGCAAAGTGACCGGAAAGGCCGTGCTGGTCACTGCCCAGCACGTTGATGGCGAAGTGGCTGGCGGCGACGAAGTCGTTCACGCTCGGTGAGGTGCGCGCCAGGCTCCAGAGCACCAGCGGCGGGTCCAGGGACACCGAGGAAAACGAATTGGCGGTCATGCCGACCTTGCGCCCGTCGGCGCCGCGTGTGGTGATCACGGTAACGCCGGTGGCGAACTGGCCGAGCAGGTTGCGCAGGGCGCGGGGCTCGCTGCTGTCAGCGGCGAGCAGGTCGAGCGGCAGTTGTATTGCGTTCATATCCATCACTCCTCAGGCAGCCACGGGCAAGCGTTCGGCGATGAAGGCCTGGCAGGCCTGGGCATCGAACCACCACGGCGCGAAGCGGCGCGGGTCGTCGAAGTTGTTGGCGATGGCCGAGGCCAGGGCTTGCGACTGGCCAGCGGCACCGAGCAGTTGCAACAGGTGCTCGGGCGGCGGCAGCAGCATGCTGTTGGTCCAGCCGACCACGTGCTGGGCGTAGTCCCAGTAGCGTTCGAAGGTCTGCTCCATCCACTGCGGGGTGAAAGGCTGGTCGCCGAGGGCGAGGATGGCGTCGAGGTAGACCTTGCTGCACTTGGCGGCGTTGTTGGAGCCTTGGCCAGTGATCGGGTCGTTGACCACCAGCGCATCGGCCATGCCGAACACCGGCAGGCCCGAGGGCAGCTCCAGCACCGGCTTGCGCACCATGGGCGTGAAGCGCCCGGCCAGCACGCCGCCGGCATCGGTCAACTCCACATGGCGGCAGCGCTCGGCTTCCCATGGCACATAGCGGCGCACCAGCTCCAGGCTGCGTTGCAGGTGCTGCTCGGGGGTCTGCACATCCTGCCAGCAGTCCATCGGGCCGCCGGGGATGCCTTCGAAGACCATGATTTCGCACGGCCCGCTCAGGGTCAGCGCCGGGAACACGAAGTACTCACCGACCCCTGGGATGAGGTTGAAGGCGACCCGCGAGTACGGCGACATCGGCGTCATGCCCTTCACGTAGGTCAAGGCCAGGGCTCGCTGCGGCCGGTCGAAGCGGGTGCGCTCGGCATCCTTGGGGAACTGGTTGACGATCTCGCCCTTGCCGGCTGCCAGCAGCACCAGGTCGTGGCTGGTGGCAAGGCGCTCCAGTTCGGCGATGCCGACGTCTTCGATCTTCAGCTCGCCGCCACGGCGGGCGAACTCAGCCATCCACGCCGGCATCTTCAGGCGCTGGTCCACCGCCTGGGCGTAACGCTCAAGGCGCGCGCTCCAGTCGATAGCCTTGCTGCCGGGCTGCTGCGGGTCGGGCACGGCCAGGCCGATGCCTTCCACGGCGGGGCACTGTTCTTCCCAGAAGTTCAGGCCCAGTTCGCGCTCGGTCTGCAAGGCGGTGTTGAACATGCACTGGCTGGACATGACCTTGCCGGCGCGGATCTGCTCGGCGGTGCGGTTGGTGGTGATGCTCACCTGGTAGCCCTTGGCAAGCAGCCCGAGGCCCAGTTGCAGGCCGGCTTGCCCGGCCCCGACGATAGCGATGCGACGCATGGAGTGTCTCCTGTTGTTCGAATGTCTTGAGGAAAAAGCCCGCGCACCCGGCGCGAGAAGAACCCGTTATTCGGCCAGCCGCGAAATCGCAGGCTGGTTGCGCTCCGGGCCCATGACCGAGTACCCGCCATCGACGGCGTAGTCCGCGCCGGTGACGAAGCTGGCCGCCGGTGAACAGAGAAACGCCACCACCTGGGCCACTTCGGCCGGGTCGCCGAGGCGCCCGAGCAGGTGATAGTCGGCGGCCACTCGGTCGGCCTTGGCGCGGTCGCCGCCACTGACCTCCGCGATCACCCGCGACCAGGTCCAGCCCGGCGACACCGAGTTGACCCGGATGCCATCAGCGGCAAGGTCCATGGCCATGCTCCGAGTCAGTTGCTGCAGGGCGGCCTTGGACACCGGGTACAGCCAGCGCCCGGTCTGGGCGCAGCCTGCGGAAATCGAGGTGAAATTGATCACCACGCCCCCCTGAGCCTTGAGGTCGGCGTGCACCGCGCGCACCAGTTGCACCGCCGACACCAGGTTGATGTCCAGCGCGCGCAGCCACTCGCTGCGATCAGAGGCGATGCCCTGATCGAGGTAGGTGCAGGCCAGGTTGATCACCAGGTCGATCCGGCCCCAGCGTCGGCGGACCTGCCCCAGCGCATCGCTGACGGCGGCATCGTCGGTGAGGTCCACCGCCACGAACAGGCCGCTGTCGGCGAAACCTGCCGCCACCTCGGCACCCCTGGGGTCGATATCCAGAAGCGCCACCCGGGCGCCAGCGGCGACGAGCGCCTCGGCCACGGCGGCACCGATCAAGGTCGCGCCGCCACTGATCAACGCCACCTTGCCTTCAAGGTTTTTGTGCAGGTTCATGGCTCAACCCTCGATCGGCAGGTCGGCGCTGGTGGCCCAGCCGGGCATCAGCGTGTTCGACGGCAGGCTTTCATCGAGCAGCTTGTGCGCCGTCACCGCCCCGGCCACCGGCAGGCCGGCAGGGTCGAGCAGGCCGATCTGCACCAGCACGCTGGCCTGGTCCCAGTAGATGTGCTCGTGATAGAGCTTCGGCCCACGGAACTCGACCACACCCAGCATAGGGATTTCGACCGCCCGCCCGGTAGGGGCAACGCCCGGCAGCAGCCAGTCGATCTCGCGGTCGTGGGTGAAGCTCATGATGAACTCATCGACGATCTGCGACGCGCCGACCGTGCGCGAAATCGGTGTCAGGCGCATGTCCTGCGGGTTGCCATGCACGAAGTGGTAGCGATAGAAACGCGCAAGCTCGCGGTAGCCGACGCCACCTGTCATGGTCGGGATGTGGTTGACGTACGGCTGCGGCACCATGGTCGCCATGGTGGCGGGCACGTCGCGGGTGTCGAACTCGTGGCGGATGTGCTCTTCCCACAGGTCCGACAGGTTGTAGTCCGGGCCGATGCTGCGGCGCAGCGCGGCAATGCTGCGTTCATGGGCCAGCAGCGCCGAGGGCTTGTGATAGTGATCGCCGGCAGGCCGGGCAAAGGCGTGGTCGACCTGCGGGTAAACGTAGGCTTCGGTACCGGCTTTGCGTTTGAGCGCGTCGATGATCGCTTCGCGGGCCTCGGCCGGGCAGAAGCGGTCCAGCTCGGCGAAATGCAGCACCAGCCGGCCGCTGAGGCCTTCGAGCTCATGCAGTGCCTGTTCGATGCCGACGCCGTAGTAACCCACCGCGCAGGCCACCTCCGGCAAACGGCAGGCCGCAAGGTAGGCCAGCTTGCCGCCCAGGCAGTAGCCGACCACGCCCAGGCCGGCATCGCTGCAAGCCTCAAGGCTTCTCAGGTGGCTCAGGCTGGCGGCGATATCAAGAACGCCGAGGCCTTCGTCGAAGGCTTCGTACAGGGCAAAGGCGCGCTGGAAATCGGCCTCGGTGTAGCCTACGGTCGACCCCGGCCTGCTGGCGCCAGTAGAGGTCCGGCACCAGCACGGTGTAGCCCTCCTCCGCCAGTTGGTCGGCCACTGCGCGCATGGCGGCGTTGACCCCGAAGATTTCCTGGCAGAGACCACGCCCGGGCCACGGCCATCGATGGACGTTACCAGGTAGGCCTGGAACGGCTCGCCGGAGTCCGAGCGGACGTGAACGTAGTGTCCCTTCATTGCGATGTCTCCAGTCGTTGACGGTGGAGACATCTTCACGGGGTTGGGGAAACGGGGCTGTCCGGTGGGTGCGGGTAAAGTCCGCTGGCTGCGGAAAGTTGTGTGCGCCTGAACATCACCGGGCTGCGAGGCCGGCTAGACCTCGCACAGCGGCGTCTCGAGCCACACCAGTGTCTGCTGCGCCGGCATCGGCTTGGCGAAGTAGTAGCCCTGCACCAGCTTGGCCCCCAGGCTCTCCAGCGCGCTGAGCTCCTGCGCGCTTTCCACCCCTTCGACGATGCAGTCCAGCTGCATGTCAGCGCTTAGCGCCAGCAGCGATTTGACGATCTTGAAGCTCGCCGGGTTGATGTGCATGTCGCTGACGAAGCTGCGGTCGACCTTGAGCTTGGTCAGCGCCAGGGCGTGCAGCTGCGAGAGGCTCGAATAGCCCGTGCCGAAGTCGTCCAGCGAGATACCGCAGCCCATTTCGCGGAACATCGCGATGACCAGCTGCACCTGCTGCAAATCCTGCATCACGGCGGTTTCGGTGATCTCCAGGTCCAGCCGCGCGGGGTCGAAACCGCTGGCACGGATCGTGTCGATCAACACCTGGGCCGCTTGTGGCGAACCGCAATCGCGGGCCGACAGGTTGAACGAAAGGCGCACATCGCCCGGCCATTGGCTGGCAGTCGCCAGGGCCTTGCGCAGCAGCGGCACGGTGAGCTGGTTGATCATGCCGATGCGCTCGGCCACTGAAATGAACTGCCCCGGGGGCACGAACCCCAGATGCGGGCTGTGCCAGCGGGCCAGGGCTTCGAAGGCCACGGTGCCGCGCCCGTCGAGAGCGATGATCGGCTGGAACACCACAGCCAGCTCTGCGTCCAGGTCTGCCCGGCGCAAGGCCTGCTCGGTGAGGATGTCGCGCTCCAGCTGCGCCTGATGCTGCTCGCTGAACACCGACACCTGGCCGCGGTGGTTGCGCTTGCTCTGGTACAGCGCGTAGTCGGCGAACTCGAAGGCCTGCTCGGCATCGGCAGCACGGTCCGGGTAGGTGGTCACGCCCAGTGAAGCGCCTATCTGCACCGGCACGTCGGTGAGGGTGATCGGCACCGCCAGCACCTGGCAGATCATTTGCCCGAAGGCCAGCAACTGCGCATCGCTCTCCACCCGCTCGATGATCAGGGCGAATTCGTCGCCGCCCAGCCGAGCCAATTGCGTGCGCGTATCGATCAGCGCCCTGAGGCGTTCGCCCACTTGCACCAGCAGGCTGTCACCGACGCTGTGGCCATAGAGGTCGTTGATCGGCTTGAAGCCGTCCAGGTCGAGGATGCCTACTGCCAGGCGCGTGTTGTCTTGCTGCGCGCGTTCCAACGCCTGGCCCAGGGCGGTGAAGAACTGGCGCCGATTGGGCAAGCCGGTGAGGCTGTCTTCGTGCGCCAGGCGCAGGTTTTCGTCGCTCAGCTGCTCGCTGCGCGCCTGTTCGGCCACGAGCCGGGTGAAGGTGTTGTAGTGGCTGTTCAGAATCACCAGCATGGCAACCGACACCAGCAGAATGTTGACCGCGCAAGCCACCAGCACGGGCGTACCGGTGTTGAAGAAAAACAGGATGAACGCGGTGTCGACCACCGCTGAGGTGATCAGCGCGGCGCAGCGCAGGTGCATCATCGAGAAGATGCAGCCAATGACCGTGATCGCCATGTAGAACGCCACATGGGCGCGGGCGTAGTCGTCACCGTAGGGGTACAGCGACAGCGACCAGGCAGCGAAGCCCACCGCCACCGGCAGCGAGAGCACGGCGGTGCGCAGCAGGCTGGCATGGATTTCCTGGTCGTCGGGCATCTGCCCGCGCCGGCGCCACCAGTAGGAGGTGCGCCAGATGCTCACCGCAGTGAGCAAGGCCGGGACCACCAAGGTCAGCGCCAGTGGCGCCAGGTGTACGTGGGTGGCCACCAGGATCCAGGTGTTGACCACCAGGATGAAATACATCATCGGCAATTGCCGAGCCAGGGCCGTGTACTGCGCGCGAAGCAGCCGTGGATCGTCGCGAGGCAGAGCCATCAGTGCACGCAGGCGTTCGCCCAAGCCTTTGATCAACGCCATGTGCCCTCGTTGCGCTGGAGTTTGTAGGAGCGCGCGCGAACGCGCCGTTCCTTGAACGTGTCGGCACCACCCAGCAGAACTGTAGGCTACGGTTGCACGCAGCGCGCCCCCAGCGCATCGATCACCTGGCGCAGCTCGTCGCCGGGATGCGCCACTTCCACGCTCAACCCCTCTACCTCGCGGCGATACGGGTAAGCCTTGCGCAAACGGTCGAAGCCGGCGCGCTGCGCCGCGTCATCGGCCACCAGGCTGCGGCGCAGGTCAGCGTCGTCCCGGCGCGGGTCGTAAACCGCGCGGCACAGGGTGGCCAATGCCCACTGCGCGTCGCACGCCGGGTGCAGGCGAACGCTTTGCAACCAAGGCTCGGGAGCAGATCGGCCAGCCTCACCGCCTCTTCCACCCCCAGCCAGCGGCACAGGGCCTGGTAGATCTGCGCGGTGCCGCGCTGTTTGCCGTCCAGGCTGTGGCCGGCGATGTGCGGGGTGGCGATCAGGCAGCGGGCAGCCAGTTCGCGGTCGACGCTCGGTTCATGCTCCCAGACATCCAGCACCGCCAACAGGTCGGGCCGTTCGGCCAACACCTGCTTGAGCGCCAGGTTGCTGACCACCGGCCCCCGCGCGGCATTGATCAGCCAGGTGCCAGGGCGCAGCGCTCGCAGGCGCTGGGCATCGAGCAGGTGCCAGGTGGCGTGCTCGCCTTCGCGGGTGAGCGGTGTGTGCAAGCTGATGACGTCGCACTGCGCCAGCAAGGCGTCCAGCCCCACATAGCCTTGGCCACCGGCGGCCTCGCGCACCGGGTCGCACACCAGCACCTTCCAGCCCAGTGCGCGCAACACACTGATCAGGCGCCCGCCCACCTCACCGGCACCCACCACCCCATAGGTGCGTGAGGTGAGCGCGCAGCCTTCCCGCTCGGCCAGCAGCAACAGGCTGCCCAGCACGTACTCGACCACCCCCGAGCATTGCAGCCCGGCGCGCTGGCCCAGTGGATGCCGGCCTCGGCAAACCAGGGCAGGTCGAGGTGGTCGGTGCCGATGGTGCAGGTGCCGACGAAACGCACCGGTGTGCCTTCGAGCAGTGCGCGGTCCACGCGGGTGATCGAACGCACGATCAGCGCATCGGCATCCTGCACGTGCTCACGGCGGATCTCTCGGCCCGGCGCCCGGCGGATCTGGCCAAACCCTGCAAAAAACTCGCTGGCCAATGGAATGTTTTCGTCGACGACGATCAGCATGGCGCGTCAGGCCCCTTTGCGAATCCAGTAGAGGTAGGTGTCCCCCTCGGCCAGCTGGCGTACCAGCTCGTGGCCGAGGAAGGCGCAGAACTTGGGAATGTCGCGCTGCGTGGAGGGGTCGGTGGCAATGACCTTGAGCACGCCGCTGGCGGGCAGGTCGCGTACTTTCTGGTGCAGCATCATCACAGGCTCCGGGCAGTTCAGGCCGGTGGCGTCGAGCAGGGCGTCTTCTTTGAGGTCGTCAGGCATAGGGGTATCCACAGGTCAGAGGCGTCGCTCCGTTACACGTCGCCCGGCAAGCCGGCCTCCCACATTTCCACCTCTGGATGGGAGACCTGCCTCTCACTGGTAATAAGAGGTGGGAGGCCGGCTTGCCGGGCGACGTGTAACAGGCGACGCCGCAAAGCAGTTATTCAGTGATCGAGCCGGCGCAGGTGGCAGGTGACTTCTTCGCGGTCATGGTAAAGCTGCTTGCAGGCGATGCTCACCTTCACCTTGCGCGCCTTGAAACCGGCCTCGATGCGTTCGAGCAGGCGCTTGACCTCAGCATAGCGCTGCTTCATAGGCAGCTTCAGGTTCACCACCGCCTCACGGCAGTAGCCCTCCCCAGCCAGGTTTCGAGCAAGGCGGCATTGCGCGCGGGCTTTTCGACGATGTCGCAGACCATCCAGTCCACTGGCGGCCTGGGTGCGTAGGTGAAGCCGTCGGTCATCAAGTGCCGCACCAGGCCTGTGTCCATCAGGCTCTGCGCCATCGGGCCATTGTCGATGGCGGTGGTGAGCATGCCGCGGCGCACCAGCTGGTAGGTCCAGCCACCGGGGGCGGCGCCCAGGTCGACGGCGGTCATGTCGCCGTGCAGGCGCTCATCCCACTGCTCGCGGGGAATGAACTGGTGCCAGGCTTCCTCAAGCTTGAGGGTCGAGCGGCTGGGGGCTTCGCGCGGGAACTTGAGCCGGGGGATGCCCATCGGCCACAGCGCCGAGTTTGCGGCCTCGGCAATGCCGGCGAACACCTCGCGCCCGCTTTGCACGGTGAGCAACAAGCGCGGCCCGGCGCCGCCTTCCACCAGCCGGCCGGCATTGATCAACGCCTTGCGCAGCGGCGCTTCGAACTTGCGGCAAAAGGTCGCCAGCTCCTTGCCGTCATTGGTGTCGACCATCTCCAGCCACAGGCTGCCGCACACGGGATAGTCGGCCAGCGCCGCCAGCAGCACGCCGATACGATCGGTTTCCGGCAGCGAAACCCAGCTGCCACGCGCCCATTGCCGCGGGAAGATCAGCCGGCTGAAGGGCTGCGCCATCAGCGCCTGGGCGCTCTGGGCATCGTTGCAGACGAATTCGGCGCAGGCGCTGTGCGCCCGGCCCTTGGCATAGCCGGCGATACCGGCGTGGGCCGCCAGGTCGCTCAGCTCGGCGCACACTTCGGCCTCGAACCCCGGCCGGCAATGCATAAACAAGGTGTTCATGAAAAACCCTGAGACACTAAAGGCGCGGATGATAAAGGAATTCGGAACCGCTGGCGCGCAGGTGAAGTCCACTTTCAAAGACCAAACCCATCAGGGCCCGTGCCGTGCGGGCCGCGCAGGAGACCGTTTCAATGCCCTCCCACGATAGCCTGAACACCCTTCGCACCCTCAAAGCCGGCGGCCGTGAGTACCACTATTACAGCCTCCCGGAAGCCGCCAAGAGCCTGGGTGACCTGCAAAAGCTGCCGATGTCGCTCAAGGTGCTGCTGGAAAACCTGCTGCGCTTCGAAGACGGCACCAGCGTGACCCGTGACGATATCCAGGCCCTGGCCGGCTGGCTCAAGGAGCGGCGCTCCGACCGCGAGATCCAGTACCGCCCAGCGCGGGTGTTGATGCAGGACTTCACTGGCGTGCCGGCGGTGGTCGACCTGGCCGCCATGCGTGCCGCAGTCGCCAGCGCCGGTGCCGACCCGCAGAAGATCAACCCGCTGTCGCCGGTGGACCTGGTGATCGACCACTCGGTGATGGTCGACACCTATGGCACCCCGCAGGCGTTCGGGGAGAACGTCGACATCGAGATGCAGCGCAACGGTGAACGTTACGCCTTCCTGCGCTGGGGCCAGAATGCTTTCGACAACTTCAGTGTGGTGCCACCGGGCACCGGCATCTGCCACCAGGTAAACCTTGAGTACCTGGGTCAGACGGTCTGGACCAAAGAAGAAGACGGCCGCACCTACGCCTTCCCCGACACGCTGGTGGGCACCGACTCGCACACCACCATGATCAACGGCCTGGGCGTGCTGGGCTGGGGCGTGGGCGGTATCGAAGCAGAGGCAGCCATGCTCGGCCAGCCGGTGTCGATGCTGATCCCTGAAGTGGTGGGCTTCAAGCTCAGCGGCAAACTCCGTGAGGGCATCACCGCCACTGACCTGGTGCTGACCGTAACGCAGATGCTGCGCAAGAAAGGCGTGGTGGGCAAATTCGTCGAGTTCTACGGCGACGGCCTTGCCGACCTGCCGCTGGCTGACCGCGCCACCTTGGGCAACATGGCGCCCGAGTACGGCGCGACCTGCGGCTTCTTCCCGGTCGATGAGGTAACCCTGGACTACCTGCGCCTGTCCGGGCGCAGCGATGAAACCGTGCAGCGTGTCGAGGCCTACTGCAAGGCCCAGGGCCTGTGGCGGTTGCCTGGCCAGGAGCCGGTATTCAGCGCGCAGCTGGAGCTGGACATGGGCAGTGTCGAGTCCTGCCTTGCCGGGCCCAAGCGCCCGCAGGACCGGGTGCCACTGCCGCAGGTGGCGCAGGCGTTCAACGACTTCGTGGGCCTGCAACTCAAGCCTGCGAGCAAGGAAGAAGGCCGCCTGGAAAGCGAAGGCGGCGGTGGTGTGGCGGTCGGCAATGCTGCCCAGGCCGGGGAAGCGACCTACAGCTTCGGCGGCCAGAGCCATTCGCTGCGTAATGGCGCCGTGGTGATCGCGGCAATCACCAGCTGCACCAACACCTCGAACCCCAGCGTGATGATGGCGGCCGGCCTGCTGGCGAAAAACGCTGTCGAAAAGGGCCTCACGCGCAAACCCTGGGTCAAGAGCTCACTGGCCCCCGGGTCGAAAGTGGTGACCGACTACTTCGAAGCCGCAGGGCTCACGCCATACCTGGACCAACTGGGCTTCGACCTGGTGGGCTACGGCTGCACCACCTGCATCGGCAACTCCGGCCCGCTGGACGCGCCCATCGAAAAAGCCATTCAAGAGGCTGACCTCACGGTTGCCTCGGTGCTGTCCGGCAATCGCAACTTCGAGGGCCGGGTGCATCCGCTGGTGAAAACCAACTGGCTGGCCTCCCCGCCGCTGGTGGTGGCCTATGCGCTGGCCGGTAACGTGCAGGTCGATATCAGCAGCGAGCCGCTGGGCGAAGATAAGGACGGCAAGCCGGTTTACCTGCGTGATATCTGGCCGAGCCAGCAGGCGGTGGCCGACGCGGTGGCGAAAGTGCAGACCTCCATGTTCAACCGCCAGTACGCCGATGTGTTCAAAGGCGATGAGCAATGGCAGTCCATCGCCGTGCCACAGGCGGCCACCTATGAGTGGCAGGCCGATTCCACTTACATCCAGCACCCTCCGTTCTTCTCCGACATTGCCGGCCCACTGCCGGCCATCGTCGACATCAAGGGCGCCAATGCCCTGGCGGTGCTGGGCGACTCGGTGACCACCGACCACATCTCCCCTGCCGGCAACATCAAGGCCGACAGCCCGGCCGGGCGCTACCTGCGCGAGCACGGGGTCGAACCCAAGGATTTCAACTCCTACGGCTCGCGCCGCGGCAACCATGAAGTGATGATGCGCGGCACCTTCGCCAATATCCGGATTCGCAACGAAATGCTCGGCGGTGAGGAAGGCGGCAACACCGTGCACATTCCGACGGGCGAGAAACTGGCCATCTACGACGCCGCGATGCGCTACCAGCAGGCCGGCACGCCGTTGGTCATCATCGCCGGCCTTGAATACGGCACCGGCTCGAGCCGCGACTGGGCGGCCAAGGGCACCAACCTGTTGGGGGTCAAGGCGGTGATCGCCGAGAGCTTCGAGCGCATCCACCGCTCCAACCTGGTGGGCATGGGTGTGTTGCCGCTGCAGTTTCTTTCCGAGCAGAGCCGCAAAAGCCTGAACCTCACCGGCCGGGAAACCTTTGACATCACCGGCCTTGAAGGCCAGGCGCTCAAGCCGCGCATGCACCTGACCCTGGGCATCACCCGCACCAATGGCGAGCGCGAGGAAGCCGAAGTGCTGTGCCGCATCGACACGCTCAATGAGGTCGAGTACTTCAAGGCTGGCGGCATCCTGCACTATGTGTTGCGCCAGCTGATTGCCTGAACGAGGCGGCGCGGGACGTTCCTGACTATCCCGACGCCGCTTTTCCTACAGGCCACCCTCAGCCCCCTACCGATAATCGGGTTTACCGTTCGATCGACTGGGGGCTTTCATGACGCAACATACCGAGCCACAAGTTCCACCGGCCACGCTGCGTAAAGTGATCGCTGCTTCCGCTATCGGCAACTTCGTCGAGTGGTTCGATTTCGCCGTATACGGGTTCCTCGCCACGATCATCGCCAAGGCCTTTTTCGCCAGCGGTGACACCAGCGTCGCGCTGCTCAAGACCTTTGCGGTCTTCGCGGTGGCGTTCGCACTCCGGCCATTGGGCGGAGTATTTTTTGGTGCATTGGGCGACCGCCTGGGCGCAAACGCATCCTCTCGCTGACCATCCTGATGATGGCGGGTGCCACCACGGTGATCGGGCTGCTGCCTACCTATGAAAGCATCGGCCTGTTGGCGCCGCTGCTGCTGACCTTGACCCGCTGCATCCAGGGTTTTTCCGCCGGCGGTGAGTACGCCGGCGCCTGTGCGTACCTGATGGAGCACGCGCCGCGTGACAAACGTGCCTGGTACGGCAGCTTCGTGCCGGTGTCCACCTTCTCTGCCTTTGCCTGCGCCGCTGTGCTGGCCTATACGCTGGACGCCACCTTGCCGGCCGAGGCGATGAATGCCTGGGGCTGGCGCATTCCGTTTCTGGTAGCGGCACCGCTGGGCATCGTCGGCCTCTACCTGCGCTGGCGCATGGAAGAAACCCCGGCGTTTCGCGAAGCCATGAGCGAGGCGCCGGCCCACAGCCATTCGCCGCTCAAGCAGACCTTGCGCAACCACGGCGGCGCGATCTGCCGGCTGGGGGCGTTCATCTCGCTGACGGCGTTGTCGTTCTATATGTTCACCACCTATTTTGCGACCTACCTGCAAGTGGTGGGGCACCTGACCCGCGCCCAGGCGCTGATGGTGTCGACTGTGGCATTGCTGTTCGCCGCTGCTGCCTGCCCGCTGGCGGGGGCGTTTTCGGATAAGGTCGGCCGGCGCAAGACCGTGGGTTTCACCTGCCTGTGGGTGATGATCACGGTGTTCCCGGCGTTCTGGCTGGCAAGCTCGGGCAATGTGGGGGCGTCGATTCTCGGGGTTCTGTTGTTGGCGGTGGGGGCACTGTTGTGTGGCGTGGTGACCGCAGCGCTGCTGTCGGAGACCTTCCCGACGCGTACCCGGTACACCGCTTCGGCGATCACTTACAACCTGGCCTATACAATCTTCGGCGGCACCGCGCCGCTGATGGCGACCTGGCTGATCGACCTTTCCGGCAGCAACCTGGCGCCGGCGTTCTACCTGGTGGTGATTGCCCTGCTGGCCATGGCCGGCGGCCTGGCGCTGCCGGAGACCTCGCGGATTTCACTGCATGAGGCGGGGGAATGGGAGGATGACCCGGTGGCGCGGGCGCTGCGGCCTTGAGGCCAGAGCGTCGTCGCGCGGCTAGCCGCCCTCCCACCGAGTGATCTGTGCTGCTGGGCTAATGAAGTGGGAGGCCGGCTCGCCGGGCGACGTGTAACGGGCAACGTCGCGCGGCGAGCCACCCTTCCAAGGGAGCGCACATCAGGTAATCGGCGCAGGGTTGAAGAGCACGATATCGTTATGCAAACGATGCTGCTCGGCCCAGGTCTGTTTGCGGCCGCTGGCCACATCCAGGTAGTAATGGAACAGCTCCCACCCCAGTTCCTCGATGCTCATGCGCCCGGTGGCCACGCGGCCGGCGTCGATGTCGATCAGGTCATGCCAGCGCTTGGCAAGCTCGGTTCGGGTACATACCTTGACTACCGGCGTCATTGCTAGCCCGTACGGTGTGCCGCGGCCGGTGGTGAACACGTGCAGGTTCATCCCGGCCGCCAGTTGCAGCGTGCCGCACACGAAGTCACTTGCCGGCGTTGCGCAGAAGATCAGCCCTTTGCGATCGACACGTTCGCCCGGGCCGATCACGCCGTTGATGGCGCTGCTGCCTGACTTGACGATCGAGCCCAGCGCTTTTTCCACGATGTTGGACAACCCGCCTTTCTTGTTGCCCGGTGTGGTGTTGGCGCTGCGGTCGGCGGCGCCGCGCTCGAGGTATTGGTCATACCAGTCCATCTCGCGCACCAGGGCATTGGCCACTTCCATGTTCTCGGCTCGAGCAGTGAGCATGTAGATGGCGTCGCGCACCTCGGTGTTTTCCGAGAACATCACCGTGGCGCCGGCGCGCACTAGCAGGTCTGCGGCATAGCCCAGGGCCGGGTTGGCGGTGATGCCGCTGAAGGCGTCGCTGCCGCCGCACTGCATTCCCAGGATCAACTCGCTGGCCGGCACGGTTTCGCGGCGGCGTTGGTCGAGCTTTTTCAGGCGGACTTCAGCCAGCTCCATGATCTGCTCGATCATTTCGCCGAACCCCTGCCCGGCATCCTGCAGGCGGTACAGCCAAGGGTCGGACAAGTCCACCGAAGGGTCATCTTCATGCATCACCTGCCCGGCCTGCAGCTTTTCGCAGCCCAGGCTGATCACCAGCGCTTCGCCGCCAAGGTTGGGATTGCGCGACAGGTTGCGCACGGTGCGGATGGGGATGTAGGCGTCGCGGGCGTTGATCGCCACGCCACAGCCGTAGCTGTGGGTCAGCGCCACCACATCGTCGACATTGGGGTACCTGGGCAGCAGCTCCTGGCGAATGCGCTTGACTGCGTGCTCCAGCACGCCGGTCACGCACTGCACGGTGGTGGTGATGCCAAGGATATTGCGCGTGCCGACAGTACCGTCGGCGTTGCGGTAGCCCTCGAAGGTGTAGCCTTCGAGCGGCGGCAAGGGTGCCGGCACGGCGGTCGACATCGGCAAGCTGTCCAGCGCCGGTGCCGTGGGCATGCGCAGTTGGTGCTCCTGTACCCAACTGCCCTTGCGCAGCGGCTGGTTGGCGTAGCCGATCACCTGGCCGTAGCGGCGTACTTCGGCGCCCTCGGGAATGTCCACCGTGGCCACCTTGTGGCTCTGCGGTACACCTTCGACCGTCACCAGGCCATCGGGAAACGCGCTGCCTTCGGCAACGCCCTGGTCATTGACCACCACCACGACGTTGTCATCCTCGTGCAGGCGGACATAACGGGGGGAGTCAGAATGTTCGATCAATTGCATGGGGTGTTCCCCTTGTAAGTCTTGTTATCAGGCGTATTCGAACCAAGGCTCGGCCGGGCCGGAATGGCCTGCGAGCAACGAGGGATACGTTATCGTACAGGCTGAATAAATGATAGCCCTCTGACCGGGTACGATTTCCCTTTTGAAGCGCTTCGAACACCTCGAAATCCAAAAGGTTGTCGTACTACGATCACAGCAACCAAGATGTTTTGAAAATGCCCGGAACATTTTGCCCTGCGCCCTGTCGCCGCCGCGCACGCAACACTGGACAACCTCACTCGGCCGGTCTATGTTCGCGCTTTCAGCCCGGCGCAATGGATGCGCCCGACTCACAGTGGTCGTGTATCGAGGGATCCAGACTGTGAAGATTTCATCGATGTTGGCCCTGGTGCTGGGTGCGCCGCTGCTGAGCGGGTGCAGTTCCCCTGCTCCGACCCAGTGGCGCTACGTGCTGTACGATGACAGCCATGTCGCCCCACAGGCCGACTACAGCGGCCTCACCAAATTCACCCTCGCCCGCTCGTTGCTGCTGGTGCAGCCGCCCAGCAAACCGGGGGGCGCCGCCGAAATGCTGTCGGTACCGGCAGAGGCGCTGGGCGCCGGCACCCATTATGGTTTCCAGCCCCTGGCCCCGGCCGCTCCGCCTCAGTTGACCACCTATGAAGGCACGCGGCTGGTTCACAGCCTGGTGATGAATGCCAACCCGGCGCAGCGCCCACAGGCACCGGTTACGGTGACAGCCGCTCAGAACACCGCTGCCGAAAAAGGCCAGAAACGCCAACCTGCCCTGCCCTTGGCTGTCGACACCCAGCGCCTGATGGAGCAACCCGACAGCAGCGCCGGCACCCGCTATGCCGTGTTGCGCAACGCGGGCAACAGCGTTGCCATCCGCTTCGACTATGGCGCAGTGCCCAGCGATGCGATCGCCACCGCCAAGCTCGACCTGGCACGCGCCTCCGGGGTCTACTTCCACTCCGCCTGCCGTACCGCCACGCTCACCTTCCTGAGCGAGCCGCTAAAGCAACAGCAGTTCACGGTCACCGTGGCCGACCCCAATTTCGTCCAGACAGTCGCACTCGACGGCCAGCTGCAACTCACCAGCCATGCCGGTTGCGGCGTCGATCAAGGGCTCAAGGGTGAGGATGGCGCTACGTTGGCAGCGCTTAATCAGAACATCGCGCAGGCTCGCACCCTGGCCCATGCCTGGGCGACGCAGCCAACCGCTGACCAGGCCCAGGCCATGGCTCAGGTTCAACCGGCCCCACGCGCGGCAAGTGCCGAGCGCAAGGCAGTTGCCGCCGCCAAGGCCGCAGCCCAGCAGCGGCGCCAGCAGGAAGAAGCAGTGCGCAGTTCACAGGTGCAGCAGCCTGCCGCGGTTCAGCTGGAGACCTTCAGGTTCTGAGGCTTTTCTCAGTCCTTGGCCAGCTCCTGGCTTTCGCGAATCTCGTCTTCTTCGTCGGCCGCGAACAGCCGCGCCAGCTCTGCCCTCGCCTCTTGCGCGGTCTGGCGAATCCTGGCGGCATCGTCGGCCTGCACATGCTGGGCCCGCAGCACTTGCTCGTCATGCTGGCGAAACCTGCGAATCCGTGCCTGCGCCTGAGTTTCGCTCAGCCCCAGGCCCATCAGCGCCAGGCGGGTCATTTCAAGGCTTGAGTGGTAAGTCTCGCGCACTGCCGTGGCGCCGATCTCCACCAGCTTGTGCACGTGCTGGCGGTTGCGCGCACGGGCGATGATGCGCACATGCGGGTAGAGCCTGGCCACCAGCGCGGCGGTCTGGATATTGGTGTCGGGGTCGTTGGTGGCGATCACGAAGTATTCCGCCTCACCCACCCGCGCGGCATGCAGGATCTCCTGGCGCAGCGGGTCGCCGTAGAACACCGGCGCGCCGCCGAAGCTGCGTGACAGCTCAATGGTTTCGACGGAGGTGTCGAGCGCCACGAACGGGATTTTCTGGGCCCGCAACACCCGCGCGACGATCTGGCCCATACGACCCATGCCGGCGATCACCACGCGCGGTGCGTCGGTGTCGATGGCACGGTATTCGTCAGGCACCACCGGCGCGGGCTTGGGCCGCGAGGCCAGCCAGCGGCCGAAGAGCAGCATCATCGGCGGCGTCAGCGCCATCGACAAGGTAATGGTGAGCACCAGCACGTCGTGCAAGCGGGCATCGAACAGCCCTTGTTCAAGGCCCAGCTTGAAGACCACGAACGCGAACTCACCGCCTGCAGCCAGCACCATGCCCAGGCGTAGCGCACTCTGGCGTGACAACCCACCGGCAAGCCGGCCGATGCTCCAGAGGATCGGCAGCTTGGTCAGCAGCAACAGCAACGTCAAACCCAACACCAGCACCGGGCTTTGCAACAGCAGCCCGAGGTTGGCGCCCATCCCGACGCTCATGAAGAACAGGCCCAGCAGCAGCCCTTTGAACGGCTCGATCTGCGCCTCGAGTTCGTGGCGGTATTCCGAGTCGGCCAGCAGCAGCCCCGCCAGAAAGGCGCCCAACGCCATGGACACCCCGGCCAGCTCCATCAGCCAGGCGGTGCCGATCACCACCAGCAATGCAGTGGCGGTGGATACCTCACGGATGCCCGCCCGGGCCACGACGCGGAACAGCGGCCGCAACAGGTATCGCCCACCGACCACTACCACGGCAACGCTGCCGAGGATGCGCAGGCCATGCTCCAAAGTGCCCCCTTCGGCGGCCGGGGTGCTGCTGCCGGCCAGCAACGGCACTACGGCGATCAATGGAATGGCAGCGATGTCCTGAAACAGCAGGATGGCAAAGGCCAGCCGGCCATGGGGCGCGTTCAGCTCCTTGCGCTCGGCCAGGCTTTGCAGCCCGAATGCCGTAGAGGACAACGCAAGGCCCAGGCCCAGCAGCACGGCGCTGTTGAGCGGCTGGCCAAAGCCAAGCAAGGCGATGGCGCCGATTACCAGTGCGGTGAGCAACACCTGCGCAAGGCCGACGCCGAACACCGAGCGGCGCATCACCCACAACCGCCTGGGCGACAGCTCCAGGCCGATGATGAACAGCAACAGCACAACGCCCAGTTCGGAGATCTGTGCGATGTTCCGGGTGTTGCTCACCAGCCCCAGCACGCCCGGGCCAATCACCACACCGGCCAGCAGGTAACCGATGACCGCACCCAGTTGCAGGCGGCGCGCCAGCGGTACGGCAATTACAGCGGCGAGCAAAAAGACGACCGCGGCCTCGAGCAGATGGCTTTCGGCGGGCATGGACACTCCTTGTCTTTAAAACTAGAAACCGGCGGGGTCGACGAACTCGCGGATCTTGGCGATCACCGCCTGGATATCGAAGGGCTTGTCGAAGACTTCGGCGAACAGCTCAGGGCTGGCGCGGCCGATGCTGCCCTGCGCCCCGCTCATCAGCAGGATGGGCAGGTGCGCGAACGCCGGCCGGGCGCGTACTGCGCGGGCGAACTCGAGGCCGTCCATGATGGGCATCATGAAGTCGGTGATCACCAGCGCCGGGCGCTCGCGGTCGAGAACGTCCAGGCCTTTCTTGCCATTGCTGGCCTTGACCACCATGTACCCTTCATCCTCAAGGGCATACCCAAGGATATCGGCGATCAGGTACTCGTCATCGACGATGAGGATGGTTGACATGTCAAATTGACCTGGCTGGCATTAATGGCCCCTGCCCTGGGTAGCGCTACCGGTCAGCACTGCCTGGGCATCAGTGAAAGCCTTTTTCAGTTCCACACCTTGTTCGCCAATTACCAGTTCGCGAAGCGAAGCATCGTAGTCACTGTCTCTGATCTTCAGAATGGTGAGGCAACGCTTAAGTTCAGATTGATGCTCTACGAAACGCATCACCACGACGTTGTCGAGGATGCTCGACAGGTCAGGCAGTGGCGAATTGACCTCTGGCCCGAACAGGCTGCGCAGCTCGAAGGTGCCCATCACTGTCACGCCACGGCCGCGCAGTTCCCCAACCAGCACACTGAAGAAATCGCACAACCGTGCCGGATTGCTGGTCATGCGCGTCATGCCGCCGAAGCTGTCGATCAGGACTCGCTTGATGCCGTGCTTGTCTACCTGCGCGAGCAACCGCGCGGCGAGCGCGTCCATCATGCCCTCGGTGGCCGGGTGCCAGTCCAGGTGCAGTGCGCCGCTGGCCTGCAACGCCTCGAAGTCCAGGCCCAGCGAACGAGCCTTGGCGACCAGGCGCAGCGGCGGCTCATAGAAGCCGAAATGCAATGCCGGCTCTTCAGGCGTGCCGGCGCTGAGAAAGTGCAGGCCCAGAGTGGTTTTGCCCACACCCGAGGGCCCCATCAGCAAGGTCGACGAACACTTGGCGAGGCCGCCGTGCGTGAGCTTGTCGAAGCTTGGAATGCCGCTGCTGACCTGCTCGCCACTCCAGGAATCGAGGCTCGCCGGGCGGCTGTACAGGCTCTCCAGGCGCGGGTAGACCATCAGGCCATCGTCGGTGATCTCGCACTCGTGCAAGCCGGAGAGCGCCCCGCTACCGCGGGTTTTGCGCAATTGAATGCGGCGCACCGCCCGCGTGCCGAACAGCTCCTCGCCCATCTCGATGACGCCATCGACCATGGTGTGTTCCGGGCTGCCGTCGTCGAGCCGGGCACTGGTGAGGAACAGCACGGTGCAGCCAGCGAAAGCCGCATGGCCTTGCAGTTCGGAGATGAACTTCTTGGTGTCGATCTGCGAGTCGGCCCTGGACCGTGCATTGAGCAAACCATCGACGATCAGCACCGTCGCCTTTTGCCGGCTGATCTCGCGACGGAGCAGCTTGACTACCTCGTCCAGGCCCTCGTTTTCAAGGGTGTCGAAGGCGCTCACGAACTGAATTTCGGCACCGATGCGCCGTGGCTCGAAGAAACTCAGCGTGGACAGAAACTGGAACAGGCGCTCGTGCGACTCGGACAGCAGCGTCGCCACCAGCACTCGCCCGCCCTCGCGGGCGTGATAAAAGCCCAACTGATTGGCCAGGATGGTTTTGCCAGACCCCGGGCGACCCTGCACGATGTAGGAGGCACCGGCGACAAAACCGCCCTTGAGCAAAGCGTCGAGGCCCTCAATGCCGCTTTTGAGGCGTTTTAGCTTATCCAAAGTCTGCCCTGCCTATGAATGTGACATGAGCCGAGGCGAAAACGCCTGGAGGCCCACATGTTAAAGAGCGAAATTCTACCTCGCTTTTGGCCCGGTGGGGGAGCAATGTTTCCAAGGCATTGCAACCACCAACAGCGCCCGGCGGTCACAACGCAATACCCGCCATAGAAGGCCGCCATGAGTTTTTTGTTGTACGTTGCCCTGCTGGGGGCGCTGCTTTTGATGCTGGCGCTTGCCTCGGCTTATCTGCGCTGGCTGCCGGTGACCACCTCGGCGGTGTGCCTGGCATTTGGCCTGGCCATCGGGCCGGCGGGCGCCGCCCTGATCGATCTCGACCTTGCACGTGCAAGCCCCTGGTTCGAACGCCTGGCCGAGGTAGCCGTGCTGGTGTCGTTGTTCGGCACTGGCATCAAGCTGCGCCTGACCCTGGGGCGCAGCGCCTGGCGCGTTGCCTATTGCCTGGCGGGGCCTGTAATGCTGGCGACCATCGCCGGCGTGGCGGCCCTTGCGCACTTCGGGCTGGGCCTGGGGCTGGGAGTCAGCGTGCTGCTCGGCGCGATGCTGGCGCCTACCGACCCAGTACTGGCAAGCATGGTGCAAGTGAACAACGCTCAGGACGAAGACCGCGTGCGCTTCGGCCTTTCAGGCGAAGCTGGCCTGAACGACGGCACCGCATTCCCGTTCGTGCTGCTGAGCCTGCTGCTGATCGGCCAGCCCGGCGACAGCCAGCAGTGGTTCATGGGCTGGCTGCTGCGTGATCTGCTCTGGGCGCTGCCGGTAGGGATCGCGGTCGGCTACGGGCTGGGCCGTGGCCTTGGGCACCTGATGATCGCGCTGCGGGTGCGCCACGAAGACAGCACCCTCTCGCCCAATGATTTTCTCGCCCTGGCCTTGATCGCGGTGGCCTATGCCCTGGCCAGTGCCCTTGGCGGGCTGGGCTTTCTTGCAGTGTTCGCCGCTGGCGTAGGGTTGCGCCAGGCCGAGGCGCGCCTGAGCGCGTCGGAGGTGCCCGCCGAACACCTGGCCCGGCCTGTGCTGGCCCACCATGAACAGCCAGTGGACCAGGCGATCGTCGCCGACTTCGACGCCCTGGAAAAACCTCAGTTGGCCGCCGGCGTGATCATGGGTGACATCCTGGCATTCATCAGCCTGCTGGAGCGGATTCTCGAAGTGGTGCTGATCACCCTGCTGGGCACCCTGCTCTGGCGCTATTGGGACAGCCGCGCGCTGTTGCTGGGCGCGGGTTTGTTCTTCGTTCTGCGGCCAGTCTGCGTCTGGGCGCTCGGCGGCGGCCGGGCGTTGCTCAACGGCCACCAGCGCGCACTGCTGGGGTGGTTCGGCATCCGCGGTATCGGCACGCTCTATTACCTGTGTTACTGCCTGGACCACCACCTTGCGCCAGATGCAGCGGCGGTAGTGGCACCGCTGGCGCTTTCGGTGGTAGCGCTCTCGATCGTGCTGCATGGGGTCAGTACCCAGCCCCTGCTCGCCCACTACGCCAGGCGCAACCGCTCGACCGGAGGCGGCTCGAAGGGTTGAACTTGCAGCCCGCAGCGCTGACCGACGCTTATAAGCTCATAACCGTTCGTGAGGGAGCACCGCTGATGACCACCCCATTGCCACAGGCCCGCCACCTGCAATCCGCCCAGCGCGCTCCCCGACCCGAGCGTGAACTGCGCCAGCGCTACGATGCGGTACGCAGCCATAGCCTGGGCCTGGCTGCGCCACTGTCGGCCGAGGACATGGGCGCGCAGTCGATGCCTGATGCAAGCCCTACCAAATGGCACCTGGGGCACACCACATGGTTCTTCGAAACCTTCCTGCTGATCCCGCACCTGGCCGGTTACCAGTGCTTCGATGAGTCTTTCGGTTACCTGTTCAACTCCTACTATGAGGCGGTGGGCCCGCGCCAGCCCCGGCCACAACGCGGCCTGATGACACGGCCTGCCCTCAGCGAAGTCCAGGCCTATCGCGCCCATGTGGACGCGCACATGCAGGCGCTGTTGTCACAGCAGCTGGCAGAACCCGAGCGGGCGCTGGTCGAACTGGGCCTGAACCATGAGCAGCAGCATCAGGAGCTGATCCTGATGGACATCCTGCACCTGTTCAGTTGCTCGGCGCTCAAACCTGCTTACGACCCCGCCTGGCCTCGTGACGCTGGCGGCCGCGCCGGGCGCATGCGCCACCATACGGGCGCGCTGGTCGAGATCGGCCATGAAGGTGAGCAGTTCGCCTTCGACAACGAAGGGCCCAGGCACAAGGCTTACCTGGCACCGTTCGAAATCAGCGACCGGCTGGTGACCAATGGGCAGTGGCTGGCCTTCATCGGCGCCGGTGGTTATCGCCAGGCCGCGCACTGGCTCTCCGACGGCTGGGCCACGGTGCAGGCAAAGGGCTGGGAAGCCCCGGGCTACTGGCAACGTGTACCGGAGCACCCTGAGCACCTGGCCGAAGGCTGGTTGGCCATGACCCTGCGCGGCCTGGAGCCGCTGGACCTGGCGGCCCCCGTGACGCACCTGAGCTACTTCGAAGCCAGCGCCTATGCCAGTTGGGCAGAGGCGCGGCTGCCCAGCGAGGCAGAGTGGGAGGTTGCCGCGCGTGCCGGTTGGCTTGAACAAACCGACGATGTCGCCTGGCAGTGGACGCAGACGGCTTACAGCGCCTACCCGGGTTTCAAGACTGCCAAAGGTGCGGTGGGCGAATACAACGGCAAATTCATGTGCAACCAGTTCGTACTGCGTGGCGGCTGCCAATTCACGCCGGCTGGCCATTCACGCCACACTTATCGCAACTTCTTCCCGGCCGACGCGCGCTGGGCGCGCTCGGGCCTGCGCCTAGCGCGCGACGGGCGCGCCAATGCGCTGCAGTCGGTACCCACTCCAGCCGCCGCAACTGACCCACTCGCAGGTTTTCGCCAGGATGTGCTGGCGGGCCTGAGCACCACGCCCAAGGCGCTATCACCCAAGTATTTCTACGACGCCCGCGGCTCGCGGCTGTTCGAAGACATCTGCTGCCTGCCTGAGTACTACCCCACACGTGCCGAGGCCGGCCTTTTGCAGCGCATCGCGCCAGCATTGGCTGCGCTGATCCCGGAAGGTGCCGCATTGGTCGAATTCGGCAGTGGCGCGAGCGAAAAGACCCGCCTGCTGCTCGATGCAGCCCCTCAATTGGGCGCCTACGTGCCGGTGGATATCAGCGAAGACGCGCTCGAGCGGGCCAGCCAGGCGCTGCGCCTGAGCTACCCACGGCTGGAAGTTGCGCCACTGACCGGTGACTTCACCCAGCCGCTCAGCCTGCCAAGCGCTGCCCGAGAGCGGCCGCGTGTCGGGTTTTTCCCAGGTTCGACCCTGGGTAATTTCGTCGAGGAAGATGCCATCGCCTTTATGCGTGCGGCCCGCCAGTCGCTTGGCCGCAACGCGTGTTTCATCGTCGGCGTGGACATGCTCAAGCCTGTATCCCTGTTGGAAGCGGCGTACAACGACCGGCAAGGTGTAACGGCTGAGTTCAACAAAAATCTGCTGGCGCGGATCAATCGTGAGCTGGGCGCGAACTTTGACCTCGACGCCTTCGACCACCAGGCGCGCTGGAACCCTGAGCATGAACGCATCGAGATGCACCTGGTTGCCCGCACCGCGCAGCGAGTTACGCTGGCTGGGCGTACGTTCACCTTCGCTGAAGGCGAGAGCCTGCACAGCGAAAACTCGCACAAGTTCAGCGTGGCCAGGCTCAGCGAGCTGGCCGCACGCGCCGGGTGGAAGGTGAGCGAGCACTGGCTCAGCGAGGCGCCACAGGTGGGGATGTTCTGCCTGCGCTGAACTTTCATGGAATTTTTGTGACAACCAAGCCTCTGTTTGCATGGATTAGCAATGGAGGCTCTTACTGCAATGGCTGCGCAATTGTTCGTTATCGACTACACCTTGCACGGTGCGCCGAAATCTTTCGTCATTCGCGCCGATCGCATGGACAACCAGGAAGCCTGGCACTGGGCAAGCTGCGACGCCGGAATCGGCCGGATCGCGCGTTTTGGCCGTGAGCGGGTACAAAAAACCAGCGTACCGGTGGCTCAGCAATACGGCATTGAAAGGGTCGCCTGGCGCCGCGCTTGAAGTGGCTCATCGCGGCGTTCGAAGCAGGGCTTTCCATGTGGCCAGCATTTTGCCACACTGCGCCTGCGCCGAGCGCCGCGGATGCTCAAGCCAGGCCAAGGCAAGCCGATAGCAAGGCTGAGGCGCTTGATCTGTGAATGCTCTACGCAGGGTTAGGTGGTGCGAGCATTGAGGTAGCCCAGGCAGTTCTGGCGCAGGCAGGCATTGAAGCTTCCATCGAGGTGGTGCCTTGGACCTGCGCCTGTGGCCCCGCCCAACACCAGGACACCGTGTTGATCTATTCCAGCTCCCGCATTCCCGAACGTGATCCCCTCCTCCCCTTGGCAGGTGCCACCGCGCACCCCTGGCAGTGACCGTGCGCACAGAGCCGAACCAGGCACCCGTCAGCCAGCCCCTGGGGCGCCGCCTGGTATTGGCGACTCTGGTCTTCTGCCTGCTGTACACCGGTGTCACCGTTGCGGTGCGCAGTTGGCATGCCTGGAGCACGGGCGTCGCTGCCATGAACGCAGAGCTCGAATTGATCGAGCAGGTGTTTCGTGGCCCGTTGGCGCGTGCGGTATGGGAGCTGGACCACGACAATCTGGATACTCAGCTCGACAGCGTCGCAGAAGCCCCGCCGGTGGGCCGCCTGGTGCTGAGCGTGCCACGCCCCGGCAGAGCCGACGAACAGCATGTTCGCCAGCGTGCAGGCTTCACTCAGCCAGGCAGTGCGCCCGTGCTGTTGCGCGAACTGGCTATTGCACCCTGGCCCGGCGCACATCAGGTGGTGGGCACCCTGCGCCTGGAAGGCGACCCCGCCCTGCTGTGGCAACGCCTGTGGCGTGAGCTGCTGGGCATCCTGCTGACGCAGCTTGTGCAGTCGCTGCTGCTGGCCGGGCTGATCATGGCCATCTTCAACCGCCAGGTGACAGTGCACGTGCGCCACATGGCTCGCCACCTGGGCGAAATGGGCCCGGAAAACCTCAGCCAGCGCCTGCGCCTGAACCGGCGCAAGGTGCGCAACGATGAGCTCCACCTGCTCGAAACCCGCATCAACTCACTGCAGGAAAGCATGGCGGAATACCTTGAGCGTCACCGCCTGGCCGAGCTGGCGCTGGCCGAAAGCCGCGATCAGTTGGCCAACCAGGTTGCCCAGCGCACGGCCCAGTTGCAGGAAGCCAACCTGCGGCTCGAGCACCTGTCACGCCACGATCCACTCACCGGCCTTGCCAACCGCCGCCAGTTCGACGAACTCAAGGAACAAGCGTTTCGCCGCGCGCTGCGCGATGGCCAGCCCCTGACCGTGCTGATGTGCGATGTGGATTTCTTCAAGCGCTACAACGACAGTTACGGGCATGCTCAGGGCGACGATTGCCTGCGCCAGGTGGCGCACCTGCTGGCGCAGAGCTTTGCCCGTGCAGGTGAAGTCCCGGCTCGGCTGGGCGGTGAAGAGTTTGCAGTGCTGCTGCCAGGCATCGATGCCGAACAGGCGCAGGTGGCAGCCGAGCGCCTGCGCGCCGGGCTTGCCGACTTGCGCCTTCCCCACGTCGGCTCGCCCATCTCGCCTTGGGTAACGCTGTCGGTAGGCATCGCGCAGCTCGATGCGGGGCTTACGCACTTCGACCAATTGCTGCAACGCGCCGACCAGGCTCTGTACCGCGCCAAGAGTGATGGCCGCGATCGGGTCGGCCAATGGCTCGGCGGAGGTGCCGGATGAAGCGAAGCGTTCAACGCATGCTGTGCCTGCTGGCAGTGTGGGCCGCGGCCACCTGCGCCCAGGCACAGACTCTGGAGCTGGTAACCGAAGAGTCTTCGCTTGCCTACATTCAGGATGGCGAAGTGGCAGGCCCGGACATCGACTTCGCCAAGGTACTGATGGCCAAGGCCGGTATCAGCGACTTCCACATCAGCCTGTTGCCCTGGGCCCGTGCTTATGACCTGGCGCTCTCGGGCAACGCAGTGATGATCTTCCCGATCATCCGAACGCCGGCCCGTGAGAGTTCCTTTCACTGGGTGGGCGAGTACGACCGTACCGTGCCGACGCTCTACCGCCTTCGCGGCATGGGCAAGCCGCCGGTGGCGCATCTGGAGGATGCCCGCGAGCTGAGCGTGGCAGTGGTGCGCGACGACGTGCGCGAACACTACCTGCAGGCCAATGGCTTTACCCGCCTGTTGCAGACCGCCAACGGCAGCGAGGCCTTCCGGCGACTGATCAATGGCCAGGCCGACCTTGTCGCGATGAGCCCCAGCGAAGTGAGCCGCCGCTGCGAGCTGGAAGCGTTCGATTGCACCGCACTGGAAGCGGCGCTGCCGCTGAATGAAATCGCGGCAGGGCTCTATCTCGCGCTGAGCCGGAACACAGAGCCTGCAATGGTGGTCACAATCACCAGAGCGTTCAACGCGCTCAAGGCCCAGGGCGCGCTGCCACACCGCCCGTGACTGACAGGGAACGCCTATGCCCCAGCTGACCAAACATCGTGCGACCATCCTCTGCTGGCAAGGCGACAAAGTTTTGCTGGTGCGCAAGCCCAATGCGAAGTGGAACCTGCCCGGCGGCAAGCTGGAAGCGCGGGAGACGCCCGAGCAGGCTGCGATCAGGGAACTGGCTGAAGAAACCGGCATCAATGCTGCCGCGCTCGGGTTTCTTGACCAACGTGCGGTCAAATCGACGCAGCATTACGTTTTCGAAACGCACCTGCAGCCGGACCAGCAGGCAGTCGCGCTGAACGAGATAGCCGACTGCCGCTGGTTCAGCCAGCACGAGTTGCTGGAGGAACGATTGAACAAAAGCGCGCTCGCCTTACTTGGCGTTACCGTCTGAGCCACAGGCAGAAAAGCTGGTCGGCTTGCCGTCCTTGTTGTTGGTGCGCTCGAACCATTCCTGATTCGCGCGCAGCTCTGCGCGCAACTCCGCCACCAGGTTGTTGACCGCACGAATACTGACCAGCTCGGTGGTCGGCACGCCTACGTGCAGCAGGTCCACCTGGCCGGTGACCGAATCCCACACTTCGATGGTCATCGTGCCGCCAGGGCGAATGTCGCAGTGGCAGTTCAACGGCAAGAAACTCGACTCGATGATTCGGCGCAATTCAGCGTTGGGTATCACAGGCGCTCTCCAAGGGAATATCGGTGGCCATGCTCGATAGACGCCGCCATTTCGGTAGCCGTTCCACCGAAATGACGATCAAAAGCGTCAGAAACCCGCCAAGCACGCCGTTTCGACCTCACATTTGCAATGTCGATGCCTAACTACGCAACGGAATGGTTTCAGCTGACCAACTGTCATCCATGGTGCTCCTGCGCCGGAGTGCCCAGGGCCGCCAAGGCTGGCTGATCGTGGTCGAAGACGAAGTCGGTTTCGCGCAAGGTTTGCCGGTAATCGCCCGCCAGGCTCACTTGGAAACTGTGGCCATCGCTGTCGGCCTGGTTGTTGCGCAGGTAGGTGCGGTCCAGGCTCTGGTTGTAGGTCACGCTCAAGGTGTGGTTGTTGCCGTTGCCAAGCCCGGTGAAGCCCAGGGCTGCAACATCGATGCGGTCCACGCCAACGGTGAAGTCGGTGATCAGGTCGCTGGTACCGTTGCCGCGGTAGCTGTCGCCGATGGCCTGGTAAAGGAACGTATCGGCACCCGAGCCGCCCGTCAGCACGTCGGCCCCCGCTCCGCCGATCAATACGTCGTCGCCGGCACCGCCGTCCAGCTGGTCGTTGCCGCCCAGGCCTTCCAGGCGGTCGTCGGTCCAGTCACCGAACAGCTGGTTGGCTTCATCGGTGCCCACCAGATGTGCGTTATCGAATGGCTGCGAGGTGGTCACCGCCTGCGCGTCCCTGGCCGGGGCAAACAGCACGCTGTAGGCGTTGAGCTCGTTGGCGTGATCGCCCTTGAGCAGGATCTCGAAGCGATCACCATTGGCGTCGGCTTCCAGCGACTTGAGCGCAGTCATGGTGCCAGCCTGATTCAGCACGACCTTGAGCGTGCCACCGTAGCCATTGCCAAGGCCCGTGAAGCCCAGCGCACTGACGTCGATCTGGTCGTGGGCATTGCCGTTGAAGTCGGTGATCAGGTCGCGGCCGCTGTAGCTGCCGGTCAGGTCATTGCGCACGCTGTCGCTGATGTGGGTGTAGACGAAGGTGTCGGCGCCGCTGCCGCCGGTCAGGATGTCGCCACCCTTGCCGCCGATGATGCGGTCATCGCCCGCCCCGCCGTCCACCGTGTCACGGCCGTCTCCGGCTTTGATGGTTTCACCGGCATCGGTGCCGGTGATGATGTTGTTGTGGCGGGTGCCAGTGATCAGCGGTTGCAGGTTGGCGTCGCTGAAGCTGTCGCGGTAGTCGCCTTGCAGGCCGACTTCAAAGCGGTGCCCGCTGCGGTCGGCGTCCAGGCTGCGCAGCCAGGTCACCCCGTCGCTGAAGCTCAGTTGCAGCGTGCCGCCGTGGCCGTCGCCGAGTTTGCTGAAGCCGAGGCTCGCGGCATCGACCACATCGCGCTGGGTGTCGAAATCGGTGATCAGGTCGCTGCGGCCCTGGTAACTGTCGCTGATGCGGTCGAAGCGGAACACATCGCTGCCGGTGCCGCCGGTCAGCACATCTGCGCCAGCGCCGCCGACCAGTACATCATTGCCGGCACCGCCCGAGAGCTGGTCGTTGCCGGCACCGCCCATGATCAATTCGTCCTGGCGCCCGCCGTCGATGGTGTCTGCGCCGGCAGTGCCTTGCAGCACCAGCCCGGCAGGGTTGTTGTTCACCTGGCTGCCAGGGCTCTGCACCAGCAGGTCGCCCTGGGTGGTGTGGTTGATGACGTTGCCAAAGGCCAGTGTGCCGCTGACCTGGCCGCTGGTGGGGTCGACTTCGGCGATGCCGTAGGTGGCTGCGCCGCCGCCGGTGATCAGGTTGTCATAGATGAAGTTCTTTTCAGCGGCCTGGCCTTCCTGGCCGCGCACGGTGATTTCGGCCACCGATGCCGCCTGGGCATTGCCGTAGATCGTGTTGGATGCCACGTTGATGTGCGAGCTGCCCTGCAACTCCACCGCCGAGCTGCCGTTGCCATGCAACTGTACGTTGTTCACGCCGCCGTATTCGACACCGCGCACGCGAATGCCGTCGGCACCATTGCCGGCGACTTCGCCGCTGATGACGTTGACGAAGCCATTGCCGGCCTTGCCGTCACGGTGCAGATCGATGCCGTCGCCGCCATTGCCAATGCTGTCGTTATCGGCCAGGGTCAACGGTTGGCCGCCGACCACCACATCGAGGCCGTTGCGGCCGTTGTTCACGGCGCGGTTGTCTTGCACGGTCGCGCCGGTCAGGTCGCTCAGGGCGAAGCCATCGAGGCCATTGCGCAGCGCGGTGTTATTGCCCAGGTACAAGCCCATGGCGCCGTGGGTGGCGGTGAACCCTGTGCCGCTGGCATCGTGCACGGTCACCCCATCGACGCGCAGGCTGCTGCCCTGCAGGCTCAACCCGGTCACATTGCCCTGGGTGTTAGCGCTATTGCCATCGATCTGCAGGTTGGACACCCCTGCGCCAGTCGCCGAACTCGAACCCACCGCCACCACCGACAGATCACCCTGCGAGCCATCGGCCAGCTTCAACGTGCTGGCACCCAGGCCAGAGTCGACCAGAGTCACGCCCGACAGCAGCTTCAGCGCAGCGCCGTCACCATTGCCATCGCTGACCAGCCAGGTGCCCTCGGGGACGACAACACGCCCGCCTCCGGCTGCGGCGGCTGCGTTGATCGCCTTCTGAATCGCCTGAGTGTCGTCGGTCTGGCCGTCGCCCTTGGCGCCATAGGCAGTGATGTCGTAGAGGGTGGGTGTCATCGGGTCGCTCCTGTAGGTTGATCAACCGCTTGAAGCGCTTGGACCTGAAGATTGTCGATTTGTTGACGCACAGGCGCAGGGTTCCGACGAAGGGTGTTGGGAACTTGGCGAAGCCTGCGTCGGCGGGGCGAGTTCCTAAACATCTGTAGGATTTTTCACTTCGACTCCCAGACCTGGAGATTGCCCTCGCGAGCTGCGCTAAGGTAGCGCCCTAGCCTCTCCTGTGAGTATCGCCATGCCCCCGTTGCAACGTATCACCTGGCTTGCCCGCGGTGCCCTCGCGCTGGTGTTCGCCTGGCATGGGCTGGTGCCCAAGATCCTGTTCCTCAGCCCCGGGGAGGTGCAGATGATCCAGGCTCATGGGCTGGCCGAACCGCGTTGGCTGGCGATGGGTTTCGGAGTGCTTGAGGTAGGCATCGCGCTGTGGCTGATCAGTGGGATTGCCCGGCGGCTATCGCTGCTGGTGTGTGCAGCGATGCTGCTGGGCCTGCTGGTGGATGTCGCCGTGGTGTTGCCAGGCCTGCTGGTGCAGGCGTTCAACCCGGTGAGCCTGAACCTTGCGTGCCTGGCCTTGTGTGCGGTGGTGTGGGTGGCCGAGGGGCACCGGCTCGGTGGCAGAGGCGCCATTGCGTCGCCCGGCTAGCCTGCCTCCCACGGATCAAGTGGGAGGGCGGCTTGCCGCGCGACAGGCGAGCAGCCCAGGTTCAGAAAAGGTGCTGCACTCGCTCCAGCACGCCACGGTCCATCTGGCCGGTGCGTACATGCAGGCTCACGTAGCTGGTGAGCATGTCGAGCTTGCTGTTGAGCAGGTCACGGCGGGCTTCGAACAGGCGCTGCTGGGCGTCGAGGATGTCGACGGTGGAGCGCACTCCGCCCTGGTAGCCTTTTTCGGTAGAGATCAACGCCTTCTGGTTCGATTCCACCGCACGCTGCAGCGCCTTGCACTTGGCGAAGCCGGCGACCACGCCCATGTAATCGGTTTCAACGTCCTCGGTCAGCTGCTGGCGCTCGGCGTCGTAGTCGGCCTGGGCGCCGGCGAGGTTGGCAGTGGCCTTGCGCACCGAAGCGCTGGTACTGCCACCCCGGTACAGCGGGATGTCCAGCGACAGGCCTACGTAGTAGCTGTCCTGGCGAGGTGAGAGTTCCTGATACTGGCTGTTCTCGCGGCGGCTCACCTGGGTAGTCAGCGACAACGTCGGGTAGTGCCCGGCGCGCTGGCTCTCGGTCTGGGCCTCGGCGACCCGCACCTGTGCTGCCCGCGCAGTCAGCTCGGGGCTGGCATTGCGCGCAAGGTTGGCCCAGTACTCGAGTGTGCGCTGGGGCTCCAGCGGAGTACTCGCCGGTGGCAGCTCTTGCATTGGCGCCACCTCGAAGACCGGCAACCCACCGCGCCCTGCCAAGGTGCGCAAGGCAGCGACGCGGTTGGCCTGGTTCTCGGCTTCCTGGGCTTCTACCAGGTCGAGGCGCGCCTGCGCTTCGTCGATGTCGGTCACAGCGCCCTGCCCGGCGGCGTACAGCCGTTTGGTCTGTTCAAGCAAGCCGCTGATCGCGGCCTTCTGCTGGCCAATCAGCTTGAGCTCGTTCTCGAGCCGAGCAACGATGAAGTAGGCCTTGCTGACCCGATCGAACAGCGACTGGCTGGCCACATCGTACTGGCTTTCCCCAGCGAGCCGCGCGCCTTGCCTTCCTGGTAAGCCGCCCAGCGGCCCTTGTCGTAGATCGGCTGCTGGGCAACCAGCGCCATGCTGTTGGACTGGTAGTCATCACTGTTGACGAATTCGGAGTCACTGCCGCCGTCTGTGCGGCCGCTGCGCCCGTAGCGCGAATTCAGCGAGACCTGCGGCAACAAGCCACCAAAACCGATCGCCTCTTCGTTTTGCGAAGCACGGTGAGCGAAGTCGGCGGAGCGCATCACCGGGTCATTGAGCCGGGAGGCGTCATACAGCTGGGTGAGCGTCAGCGGTTGCGGTTCGGCAGCCTGTACCGAGGCGCAGAACAGCGCCACGGCGATCCACAAGGTTCGCATTCATTCTTCCTTGAAAGCAGCCAGCAAACGCTCGCGCAACGGTTTCATGAGGTAGTTGACCAGGGTGCGCTCGCCGGTGACCACGGTCACGTCGGCGAGCATCCCCGGCTTGACCGGCAAGCCACTGTCGCGCAGCTTGGCCAGGCTGTCCGGCGGCAGCTCGACGCGGGCCGAGAAATACGGCTGGTGCGTCTGCTGGTCGACGAGCTGGTCGGCCGAAACGGTGGTCACCTTGCCCACCATCACTGGGGTATCCACGCGCTGCAACGCAGTGAAATGGACCTGCACCGGCAGCCCGGGCTTGAGCTTGTTGGCCATCATCGGCTGGAAGCGCGCGGTCACGCTCAGCGGTGAATCCAGCGGCACTACCGACATCAGCGCCTGGCCGGCAGTGGCGACACCGCCGATGGTGTGCACAGTCAAGTCCAGCACCTGGCCATCGACCGGCGCCCTGAGCGCGCCGTTGGCCACTTCGAATTCCAGCGCAGCGATCTGATCGGCGTAGCCGGAGGCCTGGGCGGTTATGTCGCTCAACTGGCTCTCGGCATCGCGGCGGAATTCCTGATCCTGTTGCAACAGCTTGAGCTTGTTCTCGTTCATCGACTGCTGGGTCTTACCGATGTCGCCGATGCTGGTGGCAAGTTGCCCGCCATCTGCGCCGAGTTGCGCTCAGCCTCGAACAGCTTGGCACGCGGCACGTAGCCGTCTTTGGCCAGGTCGCGCAGGCCCACCAGCTCTTCCTGCTGGAACTTGAGCTGCGTGCCGTAATTGGAGCGGACTTCCTGATAGGCCTTGAGCTGCTGGCCATCGGCATTGATCTGATGCTCGACGATGCCCTGGCGGCTCTTGAGCTCGGCGGCGCGGGCGGCGAAGAGGTTTTGCTGCAACGCCATCGCCGCCTGGGCGCGTGGGTCATCTTTCATTGCCAACAGCTCGGGTGGCCAGGTGATCTGGCTCTGGCGCAGGCGCTCTGCGGTCAGCCGGGCCTCCGTGGCGCGCGCGGTGATCAGCTTGCCGCGGTTCACGTCCAGTTGCGCCTGGGCCTGCACAGTATTGAGCTGCACCAGCAACTGGCCCTGTTTGACCAGGTCACCTTCGTTGACCAGGATCTTCTGCACCACACCAGCCACCAGGGGCTGCACGGTCTTGCGTTCACCGGCCACCACCACGGTGCCCTGGCCGACCACGCCCTGATCGAGCGGCGCGAAAAAAGCCCAGGCGAGAAACCCGCCCAAGGCGATGAGCAGAAACCACAGGCCACGCCGGGCAGTGCTGGCAGCATCGATGCTGGCCACCTCGCGGCTGGGCTTGGGCACTTCCACCAGAGGGCGTTTGGGGGCGAGATCAGCCATCCTGGCGGGCTCCTTTGATCACGGTTGGGGTTTGCTGAGGCGGCATCACCGCCTTGAGCACCTGTTCTTTCGGGCCATACAGCTGCTGGCGGCCGTTATTGAGCACCAGGATGCGGTCGACCACGCCCAGGATGCTCGGGCGGTGGGTAATCATCACCACGGTACTGCCGGCATTCTTTAGCGCGCGCAGGGCTTGCACCAGCGCCGCTTCACCGGCCTCGTCGAGGTTGGAGTTCGGCTCATCCAGCACAATCAGTTTGGGCATGCCGAACAGCGCGCGGGCCAGGCCCAGGCGTTGCTTCTGGCCGCCGGAAAGGCCAAGGCCACCCGGGCCAAGGCGGGTGTCGTAGCCATTGGGAAAACGCAGGATCATGTCGTGGATGCCGGCGTGGCGCGCCGCCTGGATGATCGGCTCGGCCGCCAGGTCGCCGAAGCGGGCGATGTTTTCCGCCACGCTGCCGTCGAACAGCTCGATGTCCTGAGGCAGATAGCCCAGATGTGGCCCGAGGTGCTCGGCGGCCCACTGGTCCAGTGGCGCGCCATCGAGGCGCACGGCGCCGGCGCTCGGGCGCCAGATCCCCACCAGCGCGCGTGCCAGGCTCGACTTGCCCGAGGCACTCGGGCCGATCACCGCGAGCACTTCGCCAGGCTGCAGCGCGAACTGCACCCCGCGCAGCACAGGCTCAGGCGCGCCGGGCGGGCCGATGTCCAGCTGTTCGACGCTGAGCGCACCGGTCGGCGCCGGCAACGGCAGCGGCGGCACACGCTCGGGCTCCTCATGGAGCAGTGCGGTGAGGCGGTGATAGGACTGGCGCGCACCAACGAAGGTCTTCCACGAAGCGATGGCTACCTCCACCGGCGCCAGCGCACGGCCCAGCAACAGCGACATGGCGATCATCATGCCGGCGCTGATCTGCCCTTCCAGCACCAGCAAAGCGCCGAGGCCCAACGACAGCGACTGCGCGGCGATGCGCACGAAGCGGGTCATGGCAGTGATGCGCGCACTGCGATCACTGGCGTCTGCCTGGGCACTGATCATGTGCTGTTGCAGGCTGTACCAGCGCTGGCGCAGCGCAGGCAGCAAGCCCATGGCCTGGATCACCTCGGCGTTCTGCAGAGTCGCGTTCACATAGTTGCCGGCCTTGGCGGAATAACCATTGGCTTCCATCAACAGCGGGCGGGTCGCCATTTCGCCCCACAGCGCCAGGCCGATCAGCAACAGTGCGACCACCATCGAAAGGATGCCGAACCAGGGGTGAAAGAGAAACGCGATGATCATGAACACAGGTAGCCATGGTGCATCCAGCATTGCCAGCATGCCTTGGCCGGTGATGAATTGGCGCAGTTGCGTCAGGTCGGTGAACACCTGGGCCGGGTTGCCATCGTGGGTGCGCAGGCTGCGGGCGAAGGTGGCGTCATACAGCCGCCCCGCCAATTGTTCGTCGATGCCGGAGCTCATACGAATCATCACCTGCCCCCGCAGCCATTCGATCAGGCCACTGATCCAGAACAGGCCCAGGGCAATCACCGTGAGCATGATCAGCGTCGTTTCATTACGGCTGGTGAGCACACGGTCGTAGACCTGCATCATGTACAGCGAAGGCACCAGCACCAGCAGGTTGATCACGCCACTGAAGATCGCCAGCGACCAGAACACCTTTCGGTAGGCCAGCAAGGCGGCATCGATGTCGTTGCGAGGGTCGAGGGAGAAGCGCATAGGGGCACCTGAAGTCCGAATCGGCACATGTGACCGTGGAAGTTCCGTTTCATTCCGCCATCATGGCGAAGTCCCATCACCGGCTCGAAATCGCCGGGGAACAACAGGTTGGCGGCCGAGAAGGCCCGAACGCGACCCTAACGCCATTGCACTGACGCAGCCAGATGCAGCCGACGAAGGGCGGCAAAGTTATGCAGCGGGGCGGCAAACGGTTGCCGGCCACGTCGCTCGAAAGGCCCGCAAACCCTTGCAGGGCTTGGCTTTGAAAGGTTGGCTCAGGCTTTGCTACAGGCTGCTGATCATCAAGGAGAACCGCGCATGAGCATTACCGATATCAGCAAGGTCCTGCGGGTCAGCAGCCTGACCGGAAACCGCAAAACGGACGACAACGACAGCACCACGGGCGCAACGGCAGAGTTCGCTGCATTGATGTCCATGACCCCGGCACAACGCATGCGGGCCCTGATTCTAGAGCAGTTGGGGCTGAGTGAAGATTCATTACGAAAAATGCCGGTTGATCAGCGCGCCCAGATCGAAAACAAGATCGCGCAGATCATGAAAGAGAAGCTCGGCATCAAGGATGAGCAGACGGCCAGCACTGCTAACGGCATCGAAACAGAAGCGGCCAGCACCAGTAGCACTGTGGTGGCGAGTGTGGCTGCGAGCGCTGGAAGTGGAGGCACCGCCAACGCCGGCAGTGACGGGAAGCCCGCCACCGACCAGGCAGAGCGCCTGCTGGCGATGATTCGGCACTCGGCGCTCGGTTGAGCGCCGCGCCCTTCAGGAAAGCTCTGCGCCTTCGAACCAGGCGAGCTTCTCGCGCAGGGTAACCACTTCGCCCACGATCACCAGCGTGGGTGCGTGCACTTCGTGCTCGGCCACCAGCGCCGGCAGGTTGCCCAAGGTGCCGGTGAACACCCGCTGGTGTGCGGTGGTGCCCTGCTGAATCAGCGCCGCCGGGGTATCGGCCGCGCGGCCATGGCGGATCAGCCCTTCACAGATCGCCGGCAACCCTACCAGCCCCATGTAGAACACCAGGGTCTGCGCCGGGGCGACCAGGTCACGCCACGGCAGGTCGGTGGTGCCGTCCTTCAGGTGGCCGGTGATGAAACGAACCGATTGGGCGTGGTCACGATGAGTCAGCGGAATGCCCGCGTAGGCCGCACAGCCGCTGGCCGCCGTGATACCGGGCACTACCTGGAAAGGGATGCCGTGGGCGGCCAGCTCTTCGATTTCCTCGCCACCACGGCCGAAGATGAACGGGTCGCCGCCCTTGAGCCGCACTACACGCTTGCCTTGCTGCGCCAGCTGCACCAGCAACTGATTGATCTCACCTTGCGGCACCGCATGCTCGGCGCGCCGCTTGCCGACATAGATGCGCTCGGCATCGCGGCGGCACAGGTCGATGATCGACGGCGCGACGAGGCGGTCGTACAGCACCACATCGGCCTGCTGCATCAGCCGCAATGCGCGGAAAGTCAGCAGGTCGGGGTCACCCGGCCCGGCACCGACGAGGTACACCTCGCCCGGCGCATGGGGCGGCGCGCCTTCGACACGTTCGGCGAGCAGCCGTGCGGCCTCCTCGGCCTGCCCGGCCAGCTGGCGATCCGCGACCGGCCCCTGAAACACCTCTTCCCAGAATGCGCGGCGCTGGTTGGTGTTCGGGATACAACTGCTTGACCCGGTCACGAAAACGCGCAGCCAGCGCCGCCAGCTCGCCGTAGCGCGCTGGAATCCACGCTTCGAGCCGAGCGCGGATCAGCCGCGCCAGTACTGGCGCGTCGCCGCCGCTGGACACCGCCACCACCAAGGGGGAGCGATCGACGATCGCCGGGAAGATCACCGAGCACAGCGCCGGCGCATCCACCACGTTGACCGGCACGCCGCGCCGGTGCGCCTCCGCTGAGACCTGTGCGTTGAGCTCGGTGTCGTCGGTGGCGGCGATCACCAGTTGGCAACCGTCCTGGTCCGCGTGCTGATAGCCCCGCAACACCCCGTGACCGCCCTGCTCGGCCAGCAACTGCGCCAGCTGGGGCTCGATCTCGGGTGCTACCACACGCAATCGCGCACCGGCATTGGCCACCAGGCGTGACTTGCGCAGCGCGATTTCACCGCCCCCGACGACCAGCACCTGGCGCCCGGCAAGGGCGTGAAACAACGGCAGGTATTTCATTCAGCCGATAACCTCGAGGCCGCCCATGTAGGGCTTGAGCACCTCGGGAACACGAATGCTGCCATCGGCCTGCTGGTAGTTCTCCAGCACTGCCACCAGCGTACGGCCCACAGCCAGGCCCGAACCGTTGAGGGTATGCAGCAGCTCAGGCTTGCCGGTTTCCGGGTTGCGCCAGCGCGCCTGCATGCGCCGCGCCTGGAAGTCCCCGGTGTTGGAGCACGAAGAGATCTCGCGATATTTGTCCTGGCTGGGGACCCACACTTCCAGGTCGTAGGTTTTCACGGCCGAGAAGCCCATGTCGCCAGTGCACAGGGCCAGCACCCGATAGGGCAGCTCCAGTGCCTGGAGCACGCGTTCGGCATTGGCCGTCAGGCTTTCCAGGGCTTCCATAGACTTGGCAGGCTCGACTACCTGAACCATCTCGACCTTGTCGAACTGGTGCTGGCGGATCATGCCGCGCGTGTCACGGCCCGAAGCGCCGGCTTCGCTGCGAAAGCACGGGGTGTGTGCGCAGAGCTTGAGCGGCAGCTCCTTGGCATCGACGATGCGGCCGGCGACCAGGTTGGTCAGCGACACTTCGGCGGTAGGGATCAGGTAAAGGTCGGCCTCACCTTCGCGAGTGATCTTGAACAGGTCTTCCTCGAACTTGGGCAACTGGCCGGTGCCTTGCAGCGCCGGCGCCTGCACCAGGTAAGGGGTGTAGCACTCTTCGTAGCCGTGCTCATTGACGTGCAGGTTGAGCATGAACTGCGCCAGCGCGCGATGCAGGCGGGCAATCGGGCCCCGCAGCACGGCGAAGCGGGCGCCAGACAACTGCGCGGCGCTCTCGAAGTCGAGCCAGCCGTTCTTCTCACCCAGAGCAACGTGGTCGAGGATCGGGAATTCGAAGGCAGCCGGGCTGCCCCAGCGGCGCACTTCGACGTTGCCCTCTTCATCAGCGCCCACCGGCACCGATTCGTCCGGCAGGTTGGGAATGCCCAGCACGATGGTATCGAGTTCGGCCTGGATCTTTTCAAGCTCCGCCTTGGCGGCGGTGAGCTCATCGCCCATGCGTTCTACATCAGCCATCAAGGGGGCGATGTCTTCACCGCGGGCCTTGGCCTGGCCGATGGATTTGGAGCGCGCGTTACGTTCGGCCTGCAGCTGCTCGGTGCGGGTTTGCACGGCCTTGCGCTGGGTTTCCAGGGCATCGAGGCGGGCAACGTCAAGGCTGTAGCCGCGGGTCGCGAGGCGAGCGGCGACGTCCTGAAGCTGGCCACGTAACAGTTTCGAATCGAGCATGTCGGTCTCTCGTGTGTTCATCAGGCCGGCACGCACGGGTGCCGGGAAAGGCTCAGGGTTTGCGCCGCTGGCGAGGGCTGGCGCGGTCGAGGGCGGCCAGGTGGCCGAGCTTTTCGCGAATCTTCAGCTCAAGGCCGCGGGGCACGGGTTGATAGTACTGCCGTGGGTCAAGATTTTCCGGAAAATAATCCTCGCCCGCAGCATAGGCGTCCGGTTCATCGTGGGCGTAGCGATAGTGTTCGCCATAGCCCAATTGCTTCATCAGCCTGGTCGGCGCGTTGCGCAGGTGCAGAGGCACTTCCCGAGAACCCTGTGCAGCGGCGTCACGCATCGCCGTATTGAAGGCGTTGTAGACCGCGTTGCTCTTCGGCGCGCAGGCGAGGTAAACGATGGCCTGCGCCACTGCAAGCTCACCCTCGGGGCTACCGAGGCGCTCCTGTACATCCCAGGCTGACAGGCACAGGCCCAAGGCTCGGGGGTCGGCGTTGCCGATGTCTTCACTGGCCATGCGCACCACCCGGCGGGCGATATACAGCGGGTCGCAGCCGCCATCGAGCATGCGCGCGAACCAGTACAGCGCCCCATCAGGGCTGGAGCCGCGCACCGACTTGTGCAACGCCGAGATCTGGTCATAGAACGCCTCGCCACCCTTGTCGAAGCGACGTCGCGTGTCGCCCAGCAGGCTTTGCAACAGCTCCAGCGGGATGGGCTCGCCGTCTTCGGCCAGGTCCGACGCATTTTCGAGCAGGTTCAGCAGGCGGCGGCCGTCGCCGTCGGCGGCTGCCACCAACAGCGCAAAGGCCTCGTCGCCCAGCGAGAGCTGGCGCTTGCCCAGGCCGCGTTCTTCATTGAGCGCACGGTCGACCAGGCGGCGCATGGCCGCTTCATCCAGGCTTTTGAGCACATCAGACTCGCGCTCGCGACAACAACGCGTTGTTCAGTTCGAACGAAGGGTTTTCGGTGGTCGCGCCAATGAAGATCAGCGTGCCATCCTCCACGTACGGCAGGAAGGCATCCTGTTGCGACTTGTTGAAACGGTGCACCTCATCGACGAACAGGATGGTGCGCCGGCCATACTGCGCGGCCTGTTGGCGAGCGATCTCCACCGCCTGGCGAATCTCTTTCACTCCGGCCAGCACCGCCGAAACGGTTTCGAAATGGGCATCGGACACCTTGGCCAGCAACTGCGCCAGGGTGGTTTTGCCCACACCCGGCGGCCCCAGAAGATCATCGAATGCAGTGCGCCCTGCTCCAGGGCCTCACGCAGCGGCTTGCCACGGGCGAGCAGGTGGTCCTGCCCCACGTACTCGTCCAGGTTGCTTGCGCGAAGCCGCGCGGCCAATGGCTGAGCCACCGGCGCGCTGCCGAACAGGTCCGCCACGGCGGGTTATTCCTGGATCACGTCGGCACCCTTGGGGATGTCGAAGGTGAACTTGCTTGCCGGGATCGCCTGGTTGGCCTGGATGCCGGTGAACAGGATGTTGGTGCGCTGGCCGACGTTGTCGATCAGCTGCATGTCGTTGATGGTGCCACGGCGGAACGACAGGCGCAGCGAATCGAACAAGGTGTCCTTGCTGCGAGGCTTGAGGGTGAAATCGATCACGTCGCCGGCTTGCCTGGAGGTGATGTCGAAGCTCTGGCTGATCTTGGAGGTGTCACCGGAAAGCAACAGCGCTGGCGTCTGGGTCAGACGCTGGTCGAGCTTCTTGATGGTCACCTGTTCCAGGTCCGGGTCCCACAAGGAGACTTTCTCACCGTTGGAGACCATCAGTTGCTCCTGCGGAGCGTCGGTATGCCAATAGAACAGGCCAGGGCGCTGCAGGGCCATCTGGCCACGGGTTTCCTGCAGTTGGGTGCCACTGCCGTCCAGGGTCAGCTGGGAGAAGTTACCGGTCAGGGTCTTGGACTGGTCGAGCAGTTGGGTCAGGGATTTGACCGCTTGCTCATCGGCCTGGGCAGCGGCGCTGCCGAGGGCGAGAGCCGAAACCAGCAACAGGCGAATCAGGCGCATGGAGTTCCTCAGGTGGAGCGTCAAGGTGAATGGCCCGCAGGTGGCGGGCCGGGAATCGAATCAATCGCGCATCTGCCCCGGCGCGATCACATCGCGGGAGCCGTTGCTGTTCATCGGCGTGACCACGCCAGCCATTTCCATGGCTTCGATCATCCGTGCAGCCCGGTTGTAACCGATCTTGAGCTTGCGCTGCACCGAAGAAATCGAAGCGCGACGGCTTTCGAGAACGAAGTTGACCGCTTCATCGTACAGCGGGTCGCTTTCGCTGTCGTCCCCGTCGCCACCACCGCTACCGCCGTCGAAGCCGCTGCCGGCCTCTTCGACACCATTGAGGATGTCGTCGTTGTAGTTCGGCGCGCCGCGTTGCTTCCACGCCTCTACCACACGGTGTACCTCATCATCGGAGACGAACGCGCCGTGCACCCGGATCGGCAGGCTGGTGCCCGGCGGCATGTACAGCATGTCACCGTGGCCAAGCAACTGCTCGGCACCGCCCTGGTCGATGATGGTGCGCGAGTCGATCTTGCTCGATACCTGGAATGCCATGCGCGTAGGGATGTTGGCCTTGATCAGGCCGGTGATCACGTCCACCGACGGGCGCTGGGTGGCCAGGATCAGATGGATGCCGGCGGCACGGGCCTTCTGCGCGATCCGGGCGATCAGCTCTTCGACCTTCTTGCCGACGATCATCATCATGTCGGCGAATTCGTCGACCACCACCACGATGGTCGGAAGCGTATCGAGCACCGGGGCTTCGTCATCCATGCTTTCACGGCGGTACAACGGGTCGGGGATGGACTGGCCCGCTTCCTCGGCGTCCGTGACCTTGCGGTTGAAACCCGCCAGGTTGCGCACGCCCATGGCTGCCATCAGCTTGTAGCGGCGCTCCATCTCGGCCACGCTCCAGCGCAATGCATTGGCGGCGTCCTTCATGTCGGTGACCACCGGGCACAGCAAGTGCGGGATGCCTTCGTAGATCGAAAGCTCGAGCATCTTGGGGTCGATCATGATCAGCCGCGCATCCTTGGGCGACGACTTGAACAGGATCGACAGAATCATTGCGTTCACGCCTACCGACTTACCCGAGCCGGTGGTACCGGCAACAAGCAGGTGAGGCATCTTGGCGAGGTCGGTGATGACCGGCTTGCCGCCGATGTCATGGCCCAGCGCCAAAGTGACCGGCGACTTGGCCTCGTCATAGGCGTTGGACTCCAGTACTTCGGAGAAGCGCACCATCTGGCGGTCATCATTGGGAATTTCGATACCGACGGTGGTCTTGCCGGGGATCACTTCAACCACACGCACGCTCATCACCGCCAGCGAACGGGCCAGGTCCTTGGCGAGGTTGGCGATGCGACTTACCTTCACGCCCGCGGCCGGCTGGATCTCGTAGCGGGTAATGACGGGCCCTGGGTGGATGGAGTCGACCGTCACCTCTACGCCGAACTCCTTGAGCTTGATCTCAAGCAGCTCACCGGTGCGCGCCAGTGCTTCGTTCGAGTATTGAACGCGCTTGACTTCTGCAGGGTCGAGCAGAGTCAAGGGCGGCAGGGTGCCTTCGAGGGATGCATCGAACAGCGGCGCCTGTTTCTCCTGCTGCACGCGCCTGCTCGGCTCCTCAGGCGTGCCAGATGACAGCGGCACGATCGGTGGGGTGTGCGGCCGCGGTGCGACGGCAGCGGCCGGTGTGATGGGCTTGGGGAGAAAGGTTCAGGCTCTGCCTCGTCGTCGTCCCATGGCGGCAGGATCGGCTCGATACGCGGCGGCTCACGCTTGACCGGCACAGGCACCGACACAGGCGCAGGGAGCGGTGCCGGTTGAGCGGCCCGCGGCTCGATGCGCGGCTCGGCACGCAGGGCCGGTGTTGCCTTCAGGGGCGGTTCTTCTTCGAAATCGAAATCCGGTTCGGCCTCGAAGACCGCCTTGCCGCGCTTGCCTGGCTTGGCCGCAGGCGCTTCAGGTGCCTCGGCCAGGCGCAATTGGGCAACCAGTTGCCGCCGCTCGGTGCGCGCAGCCCACCAGCGGCTGAACATGCCGGTGAACAGCTCCAGCAGGTCGAGGGTGATCTTGCCGGTGATGTCCATCACCTTGAACCATGACAGGTCAGTGAAGACGGTGAGGCCAAACAGGAACAGCGCGATGAACAGCAATGTGCTGCCCTGCACATTCAGCGCGCCACGTGCCAGGTCGCCCAGGCTTTCACCCAGGGCCCCGCCCGCAGCGGCCGGCAGGCCACTGGCTCCATGAAAATGAATGTGCGCCAGCGCAGCGCCGGAAAGCACGAGAAACACAAGGCCTATCAAACGCCATGAAAACAGCCAGCCACTCCACTGCCAGGGCTGGTGACGCTCGCGAAAGATCTGCCAGGTCTTGACCGCCAGCAGCAAGGGGAAGATGTAGGCGAAGTAGCCCAGGACCATGAACAGAATGTCGGCAGCGTAGGCACCGGCACGGCCGGCTGCGTTCTGCACCTGCAGGGCGTTGCTCGGGTGGCTGAAGCCTGGGTCGGTGGCGTCGTAGCTCAACAGCGCCATCCACAGGTACAGGCACAAGGCGCCCATGGCGATGAGCGCGCCTTCCTTGAGGCGGTAATGCAATTGCAGGCGCCAGGCTGGAAGCGGTTGGGAGGTTGCAGCGGTCGACTTCTTCAAAACAGGTGCGTTCCTGCGCACGGGGCGCTTAAGCGGATGAAAACAACGCCGCGGGCCGGGCGGCAACAATGTGAAGGCCGGGTACATTGTACGGGTTTGCCGAGCGCTTGCCACGGGCAAGGCCGCGAGCGCGAATTGGAGCATGCAAAACCTTGGATGACAAAGGCTTATGCCAGATATCTGCAACAATTTCTGAACCCGTCCGGCGTTGACCGCGTGCCCCTCGCTCAGTTCCGGCAGCGCTCGATGAAATCATTGCGTGCCACCACAGCCAACCGCGATACTGCCGCCCTCCCCTTCTGGCAGAGGCACTTACATGCTGACTTGGCTGGCCCGCGGCGACCTGGCTTTTCCTCCGGTCGAGCGAGCGCTGCGCGAACCCAACGGCCTGCTCGCCGCCGGCGGGGATCTCAGCCCACAACGGCTGGTCAACGCTTATCGCGCCGGCATCTTCCCCTGGTTCGAGCAAGGCCAACCCATTCTCTGGTGGTCGCCTGACCCGCGAACGGTGCTGCGGCCTGATGAGGTCCATGTTTCGCGCAGCCTGGCCAAGGTCATGCGCCAGGGCCGCTTCCAGGTCACCTTCGACCAGGCATTCGCCGATGTCATCACCGCCTGTGCCGCGCCCCGCGATTACACCGACCAGACCTGGATCACAGATGCCATGCGCCAGGCATACATTCAACTGCATGCGCTTGGCTACGCGCACTCGGTCGAAGTATGGGACGGCGAGCAGCTGGTGGGCGGGCTGTACGGCATGGCCATCGGCCAACTGTTCTTTGGCGAGTCGATGTTCAGCCGCGCCGACAATGCTTCGAAGTCGGTTTCGTGACGCTGGCGCGCCACCTGGCTGCTTCGGGGTTCGTGCTGATCGATTGCCAGATGCCTACTCGCCATCTGGAAAGCCTGGGCGCCGCGCCCATACCGCGCGCCCGCTTCGTCGAGCTGTTGCGCCAGCACATCGATGCACCGAGCATCGCCGGCTGGCAGCGCTAGGCGAACTTCCCGCCCACGGCTTACACTCAAAGCTGAACGCTTCATCCCGAGGGCCGATCATGACTGAGCTGGCGCGCCTTAAGTTCTATGCCACTCAACCGCACGCTTGCAGCTACCTGCCCGACGAACAGGCGACCACGCTGTTCCTCGACCCCAGCCAGCCTATGGACGCGAGTGTGTACGCCGACCTTTCGGAGATGGGCTTTCGCCGTAGCGGCGATCACCTTTATCGCCCCCACTGCCAACGTTGCAGCGCTTGCGTGCCCGCGCGCATTCCGGCTGAAGCCTTCGCACCCACCCGTGCGCAACGGCGAATTCTCAAGCGCAACGCCGATCTCACGGTGCACGAGCGCGCACCACGCTTTACCGAGGAATACTTCGACCTCTACCGGCGCTACATCGAGCAACGTCACGCCGATGGCGACATGTACCCACCCAGCCGCGAGCAATTTTCCACCTTCCTGGTACGGGAGCTGGCCTTCAGCCGCTTCTTCGAGTTCCGCCTGGCCGGAACGCTGCTAGCGGTCGCCGTCACCGACATCCTGCCCAACGGCCTTTCTGCCGTTTACACCTTCTACGAACCGGAGCAGGAACAACGCAGCCTGGGGCGCTTCGCGATCCTCTGGCAAATTGGCGAAGCCTTGAGGCTGGAGCTGGATGCGGTCTACCTGGGCTACTGGATAAAGAACTGCAAAAAGATGAACTACAAGACGCAATACCGGCCTATCGAGCTGCTGATCAACCAGCGCTGGGTCACTTTGAACTGAATACCTTGGCTAATGGTCAGTTTTCAGGCACAATACGCGCCACTTTTTGCCTGGCGCGGTTGCACCGGGCCATCAAAACACCGAGGGTTTTACTGCATGTCGAAAGAAGACAGCTTCGAAATGGAAGGCACTGTCGTCGACACCCTGCCCAACACCATGTTTCGCGTGGAGTTGGAAAATGGCACGTCGTTACCGCGCACATCTCTGGCAAGATGCGCAAGAACTACATCCGCATTCTCACTGGCGACAAGGTTCGGGTCGAGCTGACCCCATACGACCTGAGCAAGGGCCGCATCAACTACCGCGCCCGCTGACCATGCAGATGAAAACGCCCGGCTTCAAGCCGGGCGTTTTCATTGCGGGCGTAAAACACCGGGGCCCGAAAGCCCCGGCGATATCAGCTACGCCATTTCGACAGCGACCTCGAAGTCGAACGTCAACTCCCCAGCCTGCAGGTCCACGTGCACCGTGCCACCGTGCTCGGCCAGCTCGCCAAACAGAATTTCCTCCGCAAGCGGCCTCTTGATCTTGTCCTGGATCAAGCGCGCCATCGGGCGCGCACCCATTTGCGCGTCATAGCCCTTGTCCGCCAGCCAGGCACGTGCAGCGTCGGTGACCTCAAGCAGTACGCGCTTGTCCTCGAGTTGGGCCTGAAGCTCGGTAAGGAACTTGTCGACCACGCTCTTGATGACCTCGGTAGACAACCGACCGAACTGGATGATGGTATCCAGACGGTTGCGGAACTCCGGCGTAAAGCTTTTCTTGATCACTTCCATCGCGTCGGTGGAATGGTCCTGGTGCGTGAAGCCGATCGACGCGCGCGATGCGGTCTCTGCACCGGCGTTGGTGGTCATGATCAGTATCACGTTGCGGAAATCCGCCTTGCGCCCGTTGTTGTCGGTCAAGGTGCCGTGGTCCATCACCTGCAACAGCAGGTTGAAGACTTCCGGGTGAGCTTTTTCGATTTCATCGAGCAGCAGTACGCAGTGCGGCTGCTTGGTGATGGCTTCGGTCAGCAAACCACCCTGGTCGAACCCGACATACCCGGGCGGCGCACCGATCAGGCGTGAAACGGTGTGGCGCTCCATGTACTCGGACATGTCGAAGCGAACCAGCTCGATCCCCATGGCCTTGGCCAACTGCCGCGCAGCTTCGGTCTTGCCCACCCCGGTAGGGCCAGCGAACAGGAACGAACCTACTGGCTTGTCTGGAGCCTTGAGGCCCGCACGGGACAGCTTGATCGCTGTGGCCAACGAATCGATGGCAGCGTCCTGGCCGAACACCGTGAGCTTGAGATCACGCTCCAGGTTACGCAGCAGCTCCTTGTCGGAGGTGGTGACGTGTTTTGGCGGGATCCGCGCGATCTTGGCTATGATGTCTTCGACCTGCGGAACCTCGATACGCTTGACCCGCCGCTCGACTGGTTGCAGGCGCTGGTAAGCACCGGCCTCGTCGATAACGTCGATAGCCTTGTCGGGCATATGCCGGTCGTTGATGTAGCGTGACGCCAGCTCCGCAGCAGCGCGCAGCGCTTCATCGCTGTATTCGATTTCATGGTGCTGCTCGAAGCGCCCTTTCAGGCCACGCAGAATACCGATGGTGTCCTCGACCGACGGCTCGCTGACATCGACCTTCTGGAAGCGACGAGCCAAGGCGCGGTCCTTCTCGAAAATCCCACGAAACTCCTGGAACGTAGTCGAGCCGATGCAGCGGATCTCACCACTGGACAACAGCGGTTTGAGCAGATTGGACGCATCCATCACCCCGCCGGACGCGGCGCCTGCACCGATGATGGTGTGAATTTCGTCGATGAACAGAATCGCATGAGGCCGCTTGCGCAACTCACCGAGCAGCGCCTTGAAGCGTTTTTCGAAATCACCGCGATACTTGGTGCCCGCGAGCAGAGCACCAAGGTCGAGGGAATAGACCACGCTGCTGGCCAGAAGCTCTGGTACCTGGCTGTCGACGATTCGCTTGGCCAAGCCTTCGGCGATGGCGGTTTTGCCAACACCCGCCTCGCCTACCAGCAAGGGGTTGTTCTTGCGACGGCGGGCGAGGATCTGAGCGACACGCTCGACTTCGCTTTCACGGCCGACCAGCGGATCGATGCGGCCCTGACGCGCCTGCTCATTGAGGTTGCTGGCATAGGCATCGAGTGGATTGCTGGAACCTGAAGCTTCACCGCCTTCTTCGTCAGGCATCTCCTGATCCCCTTCTGGCTGATCGCCAGCACCCGGCACCTTGGAGATACCGTGAGCGATGAAATTGACCACATCGATGCGGGCAACGCTCTGCTGCTTGAGCAGGAACACTGCCTGGCTTTCCTGTTCACTGAAGATGGCTACCAGCACATTGGCGCCAGTGACTTCACGCTTGCCCGAACTCTGGACGTGGAATACGGCGCGCTGCAACACACGCTGGAAGCCAAGGGTAGGCTGGGTCTCGCGATCTTCATCGTGGACCGGGATCAGAGGTGTAGTGGAATCGATGAACTCTTGCAGATCATGCTTGAGCTTGTCGAGGTTGGCGCCGCAGGCCCGTAGTACGGTCGCGGCTGCCTCGTTATCCAACAAGGCCAGAAGAAGGTGCTCGACGGTCATGAATTCATGACGCTTCGAACGGGCCTCCTTGAAGGCCAGGTTGAGGGTGACTTCGAGCTCGCGGTTTAACATGGCTTCACCTCATACCCAAGTGGTCGGCGTTTAACCGTCCTTCTCGATTTCACAGAGTAGCGGATGCTGGCTTTCCCTGGCGTATTGATTGACCTGCATGGCTTTGGTTTCAGCGATATCCCGGGTATACACCCCGCACACTGCTCGCCCCTCGGTATGCACAGCAAGCATGACCTTGGTTGCGAGTTCGCGATTGAGGTTGAAGAAGGTCTCCAGGATCTCGACGACAAAATCCATCGGCGTGTAGTCGTCATTGAACAGCACCACCTTGTACATGGGCGGCGCCTGCAATAACGGCTTGGACTCCTCGACCGCGACACCGGCGCCGCCGTCCTCGTCGGACAGCGGATCGTCCTGATTTGAGGCCAGTCGAGTCGTATTGGTTGCATGCATGAAAGGACGATTCATCGTTAAGCGAGTTCAGGTAGTGGGTAGACGAGTGGTTCAGGGTCTAAATTCGGCCGCCGCCTGACCTTGACTATCGGCAAAACGGTGTTACAAACAGTAGAACCCACATTGGGGAATAAAGGTCCATGACGTCAAACAAAATTTTTTTGGCGCCAAGGACGGTTTGGATGATACCCCACTGGTGGGGTGCTTGCAGAGGGATATGGGTATGCTGAAAGGCAAAGTCAAGTGGTTCAACAATGCCAAGGGCTACGGTTTCATCAATGAGGACGGCAAGACCGACGATCTGTTCGCTCACTATTCGGCGATCCAGATGGACGGTTACAAGACCCTCAAGGCTGGCCAACCCGTGCAGTTCGAAATGCTTCAAGGGCCCAAGGGCATTCACGCCGTGAATATCCAGGCAGCCGCCGAAGCCGTTAGCGCCCCGGTAGAAATACGAGAGCAGGCTACCGCCTGATTCCGATGCTTCACTGAATACCGGCGTCGGCCGGTGCATCGCAGTCTGCGGGGTACCATCCCGGCCACTGCGTTGCTGCGCGTCAATTTCTCTTGCCCTCCGTTCTATTCCCGCCCTCTGTGCACACCTTCCGCCTTTGGTCTTGATGCTTAAGACGCAAGGTTTGATATACTGCGCCGGTGACCGCCGGGTCATAATGTCGCAGGGCGCAAGCCTCGCACCTCGCGCCAGCGCCCGCCGGCTCATTCGTTTCATCAGGTTTAGCCGCTATCACGGCCTGGCCACTTGACGCTCGACTGATGCACTCACCATCACCGCGAAGCGATCTCGACTTCCCACTGCGGCCCCGGCCTCATCCGGAAGCGCCTACCCTGCGCACCTCGAGTCGCCTGGCATGCTCAGCAAAAAGAGAGTTAACCCGTATGCCCACCCGTTCGAAAATCATCTACACCTTCACCGACGAAGCCCCTGCCCTGGCCACCTACTCCCTCCTGCCGATCATCGAGGCGTTCACCGCCTGCGCCGGCATCGAGGTCGAGACGCGTGACATCTCTCTGGCCGGCCGCATCCTGGCGAGCTTCCCCGAGCAACTGGGCGACAAGGCGGTGGGCGACCATCTGGCCGAGCTGGGCCAACTGGCTACCACGCCAGAAGCCAACATCATCAAGCTGCCGAACATCAGCGCTTCCGTGCCGCAGCTCAAGGCGGCCATCAAGGAGCTGCAAGCCAAGGGCTACAACGTGCCGGACTACCCGGACAACGCCACCACCGACGCCGAGAAAGACGCGCGCGCCCGCTACGACAAGGTCAAGGGCAGTGCCGTGAACCCGGTGCTGCGCGAAGGCAACTCCGACCGCCGCGCCCCGTTGTCGGTCAAGAACTACGCACGCAAGCACCCGCACAAGATGGGCGCATGGGCCTCGGACTCCAAATCGCACGTCTCCCACATGGACAACGGCGATTTCTACGGCAGTGAGCAAGCCGCGCTGATCGAGGCCGATGGCAGCGTCAAGATCGAACTGGTTGCCGCAGATGGCAGCAGTACCATCCTCAAGGAAAAAACCAAGGTCCTGGCGGGCGAGATCATCGACTCGGCAGTGTTGAGCAAGAACGCCCTGCGCGCTTTCATCGCCGAGCAGATCGAAGACACCAAGGCCAAGGGCGTACTGTTTTCCGTGCACCTGAAGGCCACCATGATGAAGGTCTCCGACCCGATCATGTTCGGCCAGATCGTCGAAGAGTTCTACGGCCCGGCGCTCACCAAGCATGCTGCAGCACTGCAACAGGCGGGCTTCAACTCCAACAACGGCATCGGCGACCTGTACGCCACCGTGCAGAAGCTGCCAGCCGACCAGCGTGAAGCCATCGAGTCAGACATCAAGGCTGTCTACGCCGACCGCCCGGCACTGGCGATGGTCAACTCCGACAAGGGCATCACCAACCTGCACGTGCCGAGCGACGTGATCGTCGACGCCTCGATGCCGGCGATGATTCGCGACTCCGGCCGCATGTGGAACGCTGCCGGCGAACTGCAAGATGCCAAGGCCATCATTCCTGATCGCTGCTACGCAACCATCTACCAGGCCGTTATCGAAGACTGCAAGCAGCACGGCGCCTTCGACCCCACCACCATGGGCAGCGTGCCGAACGTTGGCCTGATGGCGCAGAAGGCCGAAGAATACGGCTCGCATGACAAGACTTTCCAGGTTACCGCCGAAGGCGTTGTCCGCGTGACCGACACCAGCGGCAAGGTGCTGATGGAGCAAAAGGTCGAAGCTGGCGATATCTTCCGCATGTGCCAGACCAAAGACGCGCCGATCCAGGACTGGGTGAAGCTTGCCGTCAACCGTTCGCGCCTTTCAGCCACCCCTGCCGTGTTCTGGCTCGACCCTGCCCGCGCTCACGATGCGCAAGTGATCGCCAAGGTCGAGAAATACCTGAAGGACCACGACACCAGCGGCCTGGACATTCGCATCCTCGCTCCGGTCGAGGCCATGGCGCTGTCGCTTGAGCGCATTCGCGCCGGCAAGGACACCATTTCGGTGACCGGCAACGTGCTGCGCGACTACCTCACCGACCTGTTCCCGATCATGGAGCTGGGCACCAGCGCCAAGATGCTGTCGATTGTGCCACTGATGAACGGTGGTGGCCTGTTCGAGACCGGCGCTGGCGGTTCAGCGCCCAAGCACGTACAGCAACTGGTCGAGGAAAACTTCCTGCGTTGGGATTCGCTGGGCGAGTTCCTGGCGCTGGCAGCCTCGCTGGAGCACCTGGGCGAACTGAACGGCAACGCCAAGGCCAAGGTACTCGCCGCTGCGCTGGACAAGGCAACCGGCCAGTTCCTGGACAACAACAAATCGCCTTCGCGCAAAGTCGGTGGCATCGACAACCGCGGCAGCCATTTCTACCTGGCCACCTACTGGGCTCAGGCCCTGGCCGAGCAGAAGGACGACGCCGCCATTGCCGAACTGTTCACGCCGCTGGCCAAGGCCCTGGCCGACAACGAAGAGAAGATCGTTGCCGAGCTGGGCGCAGTGCAAGGTAAACCGGTCGACATCGACGGCTACTACTTTGCCGATGCGCAGGCTGCTGCCAAGGTGATGCGCCCGAGCGCCACCCTCAACGCTGCGATTGCCTCACTCAAGTAAGCGACCGCTGAACCAAAGCCCCGGCCCTGCGCCGGGGTTTTCTTTTTTGAAGGAGCCTTGTTCATGCACTGGCAACCCCATGTCACCGTCGCCACCCTGGTTCAGGACGGTGAACGTTTTCTGTTCGTCGAAGAACACAAGGCTGGGCGCGACGTGCTCAATCAACCGGCCGGGCACCTGGAGGCCAATGAAACCCTGCGCCAGGCTGCGCTTCGAGAAACACTCGAAGAAACCGGATGGGAGGTGGAGCTCACCGGTATCACCGGCATCTACCTTTACACCGCGCCCAGCAATGGCATCACCTACCAGCGGGTATGCTTCATTGCGCGGCCCCTGCGCCACCACCCTGAGCGCCCACTGGACACCGACATCCTGCGCACCCATTGGCTGACCCGCGACCAACTCGCGGCCGAGCCGAACCGCTGGCGCAGCGAACTGGTGCTGCGGTGCCTCGATGACTACCTGCAAGGTGGCCAGTATCCGCTTGAGGTCGTGCGCGACTAAGCGTTTTTCCATGGCGCTGCCGACCTGCTAGAATCCGCGTCTTTTCACCCCAGAGCCTCTCGCACATTCTATGTCCGCTTCCTCCCTTCCCGACCCGAAACACACCCGCGTGATCGTCGGCATGTCCGGCGGCGTCGACTCCTCCGTGTCCGCCTTGCTGCTGATGGAACAGGGCTACCAGGTCGAAGGGCTGTTCATGAAGAACTGGGAAGAGGACGACGGTACCGATTACTGCACCGCGCGCGAAGACCTTGCCGACGCCCAGGCCGTGTGCGACCGGATCGGCATCAAGCTGCATACCGCCAACTTCGCCGCCGAATACTGGGACAACGTCTTCGAACATTTCCTGGAGGAATACCGCGCCGGCCGCACGCCGAACCCGGACATCCTCTGCAACCGCGAAATCAAGTTCAAGGCCTTCCTGGACTACGCCCTGAGCCTGGGCGCCGACTTGATCGCCACAGGCCACTACGTGCGCCGCCGTGATCGCGAGGGGGTCACGGAGTTGCTCAAGGGCCTGGACCCGAACAAGGACCAGAGTTACTTCCTGCACGCCGTCGGCGGCGCGCAGATCGCCCGTACGCTATTCCCGGTCGGTGAGCTCGAAAAGCCCGCGGTGCGCGCCATCGCCGAACGGCACGGCCTGGCCACGGCCAAGAAGAAGGATTCGACCGGTATCTGCTTCATCGGCGAGCGGCGCTTCAGCGACTTTCTCAAGCAGTACCTTCCAGCGCAGCCGGGTGAAATCCACACGCCTGACGGCCAGGTGATCGGCCAGCACCATGGCCTGATGTACCACACCCTCGGCCAGCGCCAGGGCCTGGGCATCGGCGGCATGAAGGACGCAAGCGACGAGCCGTGGTACGTGGTTGCCAAGGATGTCGCACGCAATGTGCTGGTCGTCGGCCAGGGCAACGAGCACCCGCTGCTGTTCTCCCAGGCGTTGCAGGCCTCCACGATCTGGTGGGTCAACCCGCTGGATCTCTCGACACCTCGCCGGCTCACCGCCAAGGTGCGTTATCGCCAGGGCGACCAGGCATGCACCCTGGAACAAACCGCCCAAGGCTATCGCGTGAGTTTCGACGAGCCGCAGCGTGCGGTTACCCCTGGGCAATCGGTGGTGTTCTACGACGGCGAAATCTGCCTGGGCGGTGGCGTGATCGAATCGACCGAGGTCTCGCCATGAGCGGCTCGACTCAGGAACAGCTGATTGCGCTGGGCGGGGTATTCCACGCCGCCGTGCTGGTCGACCGAATCGCCAAGACCGGCCAGGTCGCGGAGGCAGACCTCGCCTGCCTGCTCGGCAGCCTGCTGGTGCGCGACCCCGAAGACACGCTGGACGTGTTCGGCGGCAGTGATCGGCAGTTGCGCGAAGGCTATGGGGCGCTGGCGGGCGCGCTGGAGCGAGACCCCGGTGCGCTGCAACGTGAACCTCTGCGTTACGCGCTGTCGATGATCGGCCTGGAGCGGCAACTGGCCAAACGCGGCGAGATGCTCGAACTTATCGGCCGGCGATTGCCCCAGATTCAGTCGCAGGTGGAGCATTTCGGGCTGGTTCACGAAAATGTGATCGCCGCCAGCGGCGCACTTTATCAAGACACCTTGAGCACCCTGCGCCAGCGCATTCAGGTGCAGGGCGACATGCGCCACCTGCAGCAGCCCAGCAATGCCTCCAAGATTCGCGCACTCTTGCTCGCCGGGATCCGCTGCGCGCGCCTCTGGAGGCAGCTTGGGGGCACACGCTGGCAGCTGCTGGTCAGCCGGCGCAGGCTGTTGCGCGAGCTGTATTCGGTGATGCGCCAGGGCGGCGCCTGAGCCCGCGCCCGTCCATTTCACAAGCATGGCCTGGCGGCTTCGTGTATGCTGTGCGCCCTTTTCGTAGCCCGACTGTCCGAGAACACCCCATGCAGCTTTCCTCGCTCACTGCGGTTTCCCCTGTAGACGGCCGTTATGCCGGCAAAACCCAGGCCCTGCGCACTATTTTCAGCGAATACGGCCTGATCCGCTTCCGTGCTCTGGTCGAGGTGCGCTGGCTGCAGCGCCTGGCAGCGCACCCGCAAGTGCCGGAAGTGGCCGCGTTCAGCAGCGAGGCCAACGCCCTGCTCAACGCACTGGCCGATGACTTCGCGCTGGAGCACGCCGAGCGTGTGAAGGAAATCGAACGCACCACCAACCACGACGTCAAGGCCATCGAATACCTGCTCAAGGAGCAGGCTGCCAAGCTGCCGGAACTGGCCAAGGTTGGCGAATTCATTCACTTCGCCTGCACCAGCGAAGACATCAACAACCTGTCCCACGCCCTGATGCTGCGCGAAGGCCGCGACACTGTGTTGCTGCCGCTGATGCGCCAGATCGCCAGCGCCCTGCGCGAGCTGGCCATCCGCTTCGCCGAAGTGCCGATGCTGTCGCGCACCCACGGCCAGCCTGCTTCGCCCACCACCTTGGGCAAGGAGCTGGCAAACGTGGTCTACCGCCTGGAGCGCCAGATCGCCCAAGTGGCAGCAGTACCGCTGCTTGGCAAGATCAACGGTGCGGTCGGCAACTACAACGCGCACCTCTCTGCTTACCCGGATATCGACTGGGAAGCCAATGCTCGCGCATTCATCGAAGGCGAGCTGGGGCTGACCTTCAACCCCTACACCACCCAGATCGAGCCGCACGACTACATCGCAGAGCTGTTCGACGCAATCGCGCGTTTCAATACCATCCTGATCGACTTCGACCGTGATGTCTGGGGCTACATTTCCCTGGGGTATTTCAAGCAGCGTACGGTGGCCGGCGAAATCGGCTCGTCGACCATGCCGCACAAGGTCAACCCGATCGACTTCGAAAACTCCGAAGGCAACCTCGGGATCGCCAATGCACTGTTCCAGCACCTGGCAAGCAAGCTGCCGATCTCGCGCTGGCAGCGCGACCTTACCGACTCCACCGTGCTGCGCAACCTGGGCGTTGGCTTTGCCCACAGCGTGATCGCCTATGAGGCCAGCCTGAAGGGCATCGGCAAGCTGGAGATCAACGCCGCTCGTCTTGCCGAAGACCTGGACGCCTGCTGGGAAGTGCTGGCCGAACCCATCCAGACGGTCATGCGCCGCTACAACATCGAGAACCCGTACGAGAAGCTCAAGGAGCTGACCCGCGGCAAGGGCATCAGCCCAGAGGCTTTGCAAACCTTCATCGACGGCCTGGACATGCCAGCCGCCGCCAAGGCAGAGCTCAAGCAGCTCACGCCCGCCAGCTACATCGGTAACGCCGCCGCACAGGCCAAGCGCATCTGACGCCTGCCTGCGCCTGACGCCCGGCCCAGGCCGGGCGTTTTTCATTGCGTTAAAAAAATTCCATTTTTCAATGGCTTGAATATGAATCATGACACTCCACTTGAACTGCTCGGCGGCCTGACTGCGAGCCAATTTCTGCGCGACTACTGGCAGAAGAAGCCCCTTCTGATACGCCAGGCCTTCCCTGATTTCCAGAACCCGCTGGAGCCCGATGAGCTGGCAGGGCTGGCGCTGGAGGATGAAGTTGAATCGCGCATCGTGCTCGAGCACGGCGCACACCCTTGGGAACTGCGCCGCGGCCCGTTCAACGAAGATACCTTCGGCAACCTGCCCGAAAAGGATTGGACGCTGCTGGTTCAGGCAGTCGATCAGTTCGTTCCCGAAGTGAACAGCTTGCTGGAACCGTTTCGTTTTCTGCCCACCTGGCGTATCGACGATGTGATGGTCAGCTATGCCGCACCTGGTGGTGGCGTGGGCCCGCATTTCGACAATTACGATGTGTTCCTGCTCCAGGGCCATGGCCGTCGCACCTGGAAGCTGGGGCAGATGTGCGACAACCAGAGCCCGCTGCTCGCGCACGCAGACCTGCGCATCCTCGATGGCTTCGAACAGGCCGACGAGTTCACGCTGGAGCCTGGCGACATGCTCTACCTGCCGCCGCGCCTGGCTCATTACGGCATTGCCGTGGATGAATGCATGACCTACAGCGTGGGCTTTCGCGCGCCCAGCGCCAGTGAAGTGCTTACCCATTTCACGGACTTTCTCGGCCAGTTCATTCCTGACGAGGAGCGCTACAGTGATGCAGACGCCCTCCCCGCTGTCGACCCGGGCATGATCCAGCAGGACGCACTGGTGCGCCTTAAAGAGCTCATCGCCCGCCACATGAACGATGACCATCTGCTGCTGACCTGGTTTGGCCAGTTCATGACCGAGCCGCGCTACCCCGAGCTGGTCAACGGCGAAGCACTGCCGCCCCAGGAGTTGCTGGATGCGCTAGCCGAGGGCGCAATTCTGATCCGCAACCCCAGCGCACGGATGGCCTGGGCGGAAATGGACGGGTACGTTACCCTGTTCGCCAGCGGCCAGAGTCGCCTGCTGGCACCGGAGCTGCGCGAGCTGCTCAAGCTGCTCTGCAGCGCGGATGCCCTGCATCAGGACAACCTCCAGCCATGGCTGGAGCATGACGAGGCTGTGGTATTGATTGCCCAGCTGATCGAGCAAGGAAGCCTGGGGTTTGCCATCGATGAATAAGATCAGCGTGCGAATTGCCGAATGGCACCGCGACTACAGCGACATCCGAAGGATTCGCGAAGCGGTGTTCGTGACCGAGCAGGCCGTTCCGGCCGAACAGGAGTGGGATGGCGAAGACGACAGCGCCGTGCACTTGCTGGCCTGCGAAGGCGACTTCGCCGTCGGTACCGCACGCCTGACTGCCTTGGGAGAGATCGGCCGCGTGTCGGTGCTCAGGGATTGGCGAGGGTTGAAGGTTGGCGAGGCGCTGCTGGCCGCGCTGATCGCCGAAGCTCGCCGGCGCGGCATCGAACAACCCAGGCTGACCGCTCAAGTGCAGGCCTGTGCGTTCTATGAGCGGCAAGGTTTCGAGATCATCAGCGATGAATTCCTCGAAGCCGGCATCGCTCACGTCGAGATGATCCTGCGTAGCTGACCGCAGCGCATGGCTGAGCCATACTTCGCCTAGCCCCTACGCGGAGTACCACAGCCATGCCGCTACGCCCCCTTCTCGCTGCCCTCGGCCTTGCCATCGCCTGCCAGGCCCAGGCCGCCACCCAGGTGCTGGACCTGCACTACCGCACCAGCACTGACATCCTCCCCATCGCCCAGCAGTTTCTTGGCAGGGATGGCAATGTCCAGGCCTATGGCAACCAACTGATCGTCAACGCAGAGCCTGATCGCATAGAGGCCCTCACCACATTGCTCGAACGTATCGACAGGCCAGCAAGGCGGTTGTTGATCAGCGTTGACACCACTGACAGCAATCATCAGGACGCCAGCGGCTACACGATCAACAATGGCGCCCAGGGCCGGGTGATTCGCTATGGCACCGCCAACCGCAGTGGCGGCGTGCAACAGGTGCAGGCCAGCGAAGGCGTACCCGCCCTTATCCAGATGGGCCAGAGCGTGCCGATCACCAACACCCGCACCGACAACTATGGCCGCGTGGAAACCGATACCCAATACCGCAACGTGACCCGCGGTTTCTACGTGACGGCCAGCGTGACGGGCAACGTTGTGCACCTTACCCTGAATACCAACAACGACAGCCTCAGCCAGGAACGGCCCGATGTCATCAACGTGCAAAGCACCGGCACCCAGGTGAGTGGGCCGCTGGGGCAGTGGATCACCGTGGCTGGCAACAATGGCTACAGCCAGGCCGATCAGAACGGCTGGGCGCAACGCTATGGCACCTCCGGGCGCGACGACATGACATTGCGCGTCAAAGTGGACGCACTCGAATAAAAACCGCGACTTACGGGCCTCCAACCGACTACCCGGTCATCTCCGACTTTCGTTGTAGTGTGTGTATTTTTCCACTACAAAACGTTTGACGTGCTTTTCCTCCCTAGGCATGATGGCCTCGCTCCCGCTGATCAGGGGCTCCGAAAAGGGGCCTCAGGTGCACTGGTCGACACCCTGACGAGTGCATCGCGTCTGCACGGCCCACAAGGCGGTCCGACGGGATGGCGACTGGAACGAAGTTGTCCCGAGGGACGGAAGCATCGAAGGGTTCTCCACGCAGGGCCCGGGCAATTTGAAGTGGTTTAGAACTGGCACTACATAGCTGCCGGCTCCACCTCCACGCCCATCGTTCGCCTCCCCTTCGCGACCCGCAGCGTCCAGCCTTCATCCTGCCGAACACGGACTCGACCTCCCTGTGGCGGAGCCAGGAGACTTTATCTACGACCTATGCGAGAGGGCTCATCCCATGGCACTGACACGCGAACAACAGATTGCGGCACTGGAACAAGACTGGGCACAGAACCCTCGCTGGAAAGGCATCACCCGCACCTACTCCGCCGCCGATGTAGTTCGCCTGCGTGGCTCGGTTCAACCCGAGCACACCCTGGCACGGCTCGGCGCCGAGAAGCTGTGGAAGATGGTGACTCAAGGCGCTCACCCGTCATTTCGCCCAGACAAGGATTTCGTCAACTGCATGGGTGCCCTCACCGGCGGCCAGGCCGTCCAGCAGGTAAAGGCAGGCATTCAGGCGATCTACCTGTCCGGCTGGCAAGTCGCGGCCGACAACAACTCGGCCGAGTCGATGTACCCGGACCAGTCTCTGTACCCGGTCGACTCTGTGCCAACTGTCGTCAAACGCATCAACAACTCGTTCCGGCGCGCCGACCAGATCCAGTGGAAAGCCGGCAAGAACCCTGGCGATGAGGGCTATATCGATTATTTTGCGCCCATTGTCGCAGACGCCGAGGCAGGCTTTGGCGGCGTGCTCAACGCCTATGAACTGATGCGTGGAATGATCGAGGCAGGTGCCGCAGGCGTTCACTTCGAAGACCAACTGGCTTCGGTGAAAAAATGCGGGCACATGGGTGGCAAGGTACTGGTACCGACCCAGGAGGCGGTGCAAAAGCTGGTAGCGGCCCGCCTGGCCGCAGACGTGGCCGGCGTGCCGACCATCATCCTCGCGCGCACCGACGCCAACGCAGCAGACCTGCTGACCAGCGACTGCGACCCCTATGACCAGCCGTTCGTGACCGGCCAGCGCACGCCTGAAGGCTTCTACAAAGTGCGTGCCGGCCTCGACCAGGCCATCGCCCGCGGCCTGGCCTACGCGCCGTATGCAGATATGGTCTGGTGTGAGACCGCCAAGCCCGACCTTGACGAGGCGCGCCGTTTTGCCGAGGCGATCAAAAAGGAGTACCCGGACCAGATCCTCTCCTACAACTGCTCGCCCTCCTTCAACTGGAAGAAGAACCTGGACGATGCAACCATCGCCAAATTCCAGCGCGAGCTGTCCGCCATGGGCTACAAGCACCAGTTCATCACCCTGGCTGGCATCCACAACATGTGGCACGGGATGTTCAACCTGGCCTACGACTACGCGCGCAACGACATGACTGCCTACGTGAAACTGCAGGAACAGGAGTTCGCTGATGCCCAGCGCGGCTACACATTCGTAGCGCACCAGCAGGAAGTCGGCACCGGCTATTTCGACGACATGACCACCGTGATCCAGGGTGGAGCCTCGTCGGTCACTGCACTCAAAGGCTCGACCGAGGAAGAACAGTTTCATTGAAGCTTCTAGCTTCTAGCGGGACCCTGAAGCCATGGCCCGGCGCTCGCCGACGCCATGGCTTTTTCTCAGATACACGTGTGAAACTTTGATCTACCCCAACGCAGACGAAAGAAGGATCGCTTATAAACGCCAGCGGTCTATATTGTTGGAAAGGAGTTTTACCAAACAACAATAATACTCATACGCGATTCATTATCATTTAAAGTTGTGCGTTTCCTTATCTCACCTCACCTGAACAGTCTCCACCCGACACGCTGCAACGCCCGTAATTCGCGGCCTGGGGCGGTCATAGCTGCAAGGAATGGGGGTAATGAGGTAAATTAATTTGATTAGGCAAATTTACTTGCAGCGGCTTTACTCATAGAATTCCGCCGATTGATTCGGCTGCGACATATAGTCACTGCGCTACTTTGACACAACCACAGAGTGAATCCGGCGCGCCGCCGGCTCTGTTAAGGACTACAGCATGACCCCTTCAGCAGGATTTCTGGCCCACAACTGGGGCTTTGCCATCTTCCTCCTGGGTGTAGCTGGGCTCTGCGCCTTCATGCTCCTTCTCTCAAGCATTCTGGGTAGCAAGGCCTGGGGCCGCGCAAAGAACGAACCGTTCGAGTCCGGCATGCTCCCGGTGGGCAGCGCCCGCCTGCGCCTATCCGCAAAATTCTATCTGGTCGCGATGCTGTTCGTGATCTTCGACATCGAAGCCCTGTTCCTCTTCGCCTGGTCCGTTTCGGTCCGTGAGAGCGGGTGGGCCGGCTTTGCTGAAGCTTTCATATTCATAGCAATTCTGTTGGCAGGTCTTGTCTACCTTTGGCGAGTAGGGGCGCTCGATTGGGCACCCGAAGGTCGTCGCAAGCGGCAGGCGAAGCTCAAACAATGAGGCTTTGGCAATGCAATACAACCTTACCCGTATCGATCCGGACGCTCCCAACGAGCAATATCCCATCGGCAACCGGGAAACCGTCGCCGACCCGCTAGAGGATCAGGTCCACAAGAACGTCTTCATGGGGAAACTCTCGGACGTGCTCAGTGGCGCAGTCAACTGGGGCCGCAAGAACTCTCTCTGGCCGTACAACTTCGGCCTTTCGTGCTGCTACGTGGAAATGACCACGGCTTTCACGGCGCCCCATGACATCGCGCGCTTCGGCGCCGAGGTGATCCGGGCTTCGCCGCGCCAGGCCGATTTCATGGTCGTGGCGGGCACCTGCTTCATCAAGATGGCGCCGATCATCCAGCGCCTGTATGAGCAGATGCTCGAACCCAAATGGGTAATCTCCATGGGCTCGTGCGCCAATTCCGGCGGCATGTATGACATCTACTCGGTCGTTCAGGGCGTGGACAAGTTCCTGCCTGTCGACGTGTACGTGCCCGGCTGCCCTCCTCGCCCCGAGGCATTCCTGCAAGGCTTGATGCTGCTGCAGGAGTCGATCGGCCAGGAGCGCCGCCCGTTGTCCTGGGTCGTGGGCGATCAAGGCATCTACCGTGCCGACATGCCTTCGCAACGGGAACAGCGCCGCGAACAGCGTATCGCGGTCACCAACCTGCGCACCCCCGACGAAGTCTGAACCGCGACTGCCAGGCGCCAATGCGCCTGCCTGCACGGGTTTCATTCTTTGACGTTGACCGAAAGCGACCAGAATCATGACAACAGCGGACACCGCTCTGTATATCCCGCCCTACAAGGCCGACGACCAGGACGTGGTCGCCGAGCTGGCCCAGCGTTTCGGGCCTGACGCATTCACCGCCCAGGCCACCCGCACCGGCATGCCGGTGCTGTGGGTTGCGCGTGCCCATCTCAAGGAAGTCCTGAGCTTCCTGCGAGGTGTGAGCAAGCCCTATTCGATGCTCTATGACCTGCACGGCGTCGACGAACGCCTGCGCACTCAGCGCCGCGGCCTGCCCGGCGCAGACTTCACCGTGTTCTATCACCTGCTCTCTGTAGAACGAAACAGCGACGTAATGATTAAGGTTGCCTTGCACGAAGGCGACTTGAACGTGCCCAGCGTTACCGGCATCTGGCCGAATGCTTCGTGGTACGAGCGCGAAGTCTGGGACATGTTCGGCATCAACTTCGAAGGCCACCCGCACCTGACGCGCATCCTGATGCCGCCTACCTGGGAAGGCCATCCGCTGCGCAAGGATTACCCTGCCCGCGCCACCGAGTTCGACCCGTACAGCCTCACCCTGGCCAAGCAAGAGCTCGAGGAAGAAGCCGCGCGCTTCAACCCCGAGGCCTGGGGCATGAAGCGCCACGGCGCCAACGAGGATTACATGTTCCTCAACCTGGGCCCGAACCACCCTTCGGCCCACGGTGCGTTCCGCATCATCCTGCAGCTCGACGGCGAAGAAATCGTCGATTGCGTGCCAGACATCGGCTACCACCACCGTGGTGCGGAAAAGATGGCCGAGCGCCAGAGCTGGCACAGCTTCATCCCCTATACCGACCGGATCGACTACCTGGGCGGGGTGATGAACAACCTGCCCTACGTACTGGCGGTCGAGAAGCTTGCTGGCATCAAGGTGCCGCAAAAGGTCGACACCATCCGCGTGATGCTCGCCGAGTTCTTCCGCATCACCAGCCACTTGCTGTTCCTGGGTACCTATATCCAGGACGTCGGGGCAATGACGCCGGTGTTCTTCACCTTCACCGACCGCCAGAAGGCCTACACGGTAATCGAAGCCATCACCGGCTTTCGCCTGCACCCGGCCTGGTATCGCATTGGCGGCGTTGCGCACGACCTGCCGCGCGGCTGGGACAAGCTGGTCAAGGACTTTGTCGAATGGCTGCCCAAACGCCTGGACGAATACGAGAAAGCCGCGCTCAAGAACAGCATCCTCAAGGGCCGCACCATCGGTGTTGCCCAGTACAACACCAAGGAAGCACTGGAATGGGGCGTCACCGGTGCCGGCCTGCGTTCTACCGGTTGCGACTTCGATTTGCGCAAGGCGCGCCCCTACTCGGGCTATGAGAACTTCGAGTTCGAAGTGCCGCTGGCGCACAACGGCGATGCCTATGACCGCTGCATCGTGCGCGTGGAAGAAATGCGCCAGAGCATCCGCATCATCGACCAGTGCCTGCGCAACATGCCCGAAGGCCCGTACAAGGCGGACCACCCGCTGACCACACCGCCGCCCAAGGAGCGCACCCTGCAGCACATCGAAACCCTGATCACTCACTTCCTGCAGGTTTCCTGGGGCCCGGTCATGCCGGCCAACGAAGCTTTCCAGATGATCGAAGCGACCAAGGGCATCAACAGCTATTACCTGACGAGCGACGGCGGCACCATGAGCTACCGTACCCGTATCCGGACTCCCAGCTACCCGCATCTGCAGCAGATCCCCTCGGTGATCCGCGGCAGCATGGTCGCCGACCTCATTGCGTACCTGGGCAGTATCGATTTCGTCATGGCCGATGTGGACCGTTGAGCATGAACAGCACGCTTATCCAGACTGACCGTTTCGCCCTGAGCGAAACCGAGCGCTCGGCCATCGAGCACGAAATGCACCACTACGAAGACCCGCGCGCGGCGTCCATCGAAGCCCTGAAGATCGTCCAGAAGCAGCGCGGCTGGGTGCCGGACGGCGCCATCCCCGCCATCGGCGAACTGCTCGGCATCCCTGCCAGCGACGTCGAAGGCGTGGCCACGTTCTACAGCCAGATCTTCCGCCAGCCAGTTGGGCGCCACATCATTCGCGTGTGCGACAGCATGGTCTGCTACATCGGCGGCCACGAGTCGATCGTCGGCCGCATCCAGACCGAGCTGGGCATTGGCCTGGGGCAAACCACCGCTGACGGCCGCTTCACATTGCTGCCGGTGTGCTGCCTGGGCAACTGCGACAAGGCACCTGCACTGATGATCGACGATGACACCTTCGGCGACGTCCAGGCGGACGGCGTCGGCAAACTGCTGGAGGGCTACGTATGACCCTGACCTCCTTCGGGCCGGCCAACCGCATCGCCCGTGCCCCGGAAACCCATCCACTTACCTGGCGCCTGCGCGAAGACGCAGAGCCGGTGTGGCTCGACGAATACCAGGCCAAGAACGGCTACGCAGCGGCGCGCAAGGCCCTGGGCGAGTTCGCCCCTGACGATATCGTGCAAGCGGTGAAGGACTCCGGCCTCAAGGGCCGCGGCGGTGCCGGCTTCCCCACCGGGGTGAAGTGGGGCCTGATGCCCAAGGATGAGTCCATGAACATCCGTTACCTGCTGTGTAACGCCGATGAGATGGAGCCCAATACCTGGAAAGACCGTATGCTCATGGAGCAGCAGCCACACCTGCTGATCGAAGGCATGCTGATCAGCGCCCGCGCACTGAAGGCCTACCGTGGCTACATCTTCCTGCGCGGCGAATACGTCACGGCCGCTGCGCACCTGAACCGCGCCATCGCCGAAGCCAAGGCCGCCGGCCTGCTGGGCGAGAACATTCTGGGCAGCGGCTTCAACTTCGAGCTGTTCGTGCACACCGGCGCCGGCCGCTATATCTGCGGCGAAGAAACCGCGCTGATCAACTCGCTCGAAGGGCGCCGCGCCAACCCGCGTTCCAAGCCGCCCTTCCCTGCCGCCGTGGGCGTGTGGGGCAAGCCGACCTGCGTGAACAATGTCGAGACCCTGTGCAACGTGCCGGCGATCGTGCTCAACGGCAACGACTGGTACAAGGGCCTTGCCCGCGAAGGTAGCGAAGACCACGGCACCAAGCTCATGGGTTTCTCCGGAAAGGTGAAAAACCCCGGCCTCTGGGAGCTGCCGTTCGGCATCACTGCCCGTGAACTGTTCGAGGATTACGCCGGCGGCATGCGCGACGGCTACACCCTCAAGTGCTGGCAGCCCGGTGGCGCCGGTACTGGCTTCCTGCTCCCAGAGCATCTTGAAGCGCAGATGTACGCAGGCGGCATCGGCAAGGTCGGCACCCGGATGGGTACCGGGCTGGCGATGGCGGTGGACAACACAGTCAACATGGTGTCGCTGCTGCGCAATATGGAGGAGTTCTTCGCCCGCGAGTCGTGCGGCTGGTGCACCCCCTGCCGCGACGGGCTGCCGTGGAGCGTGAAGCTGCTGCGCGCACTGGAGAAAGGCCAGGGCACTCGCGAGGACATCGACACCCTGCTGGGCCTGGTGAATTTCCTCGGCCCTGGCAAGACCTTCTGCGCCCATGCCCCTGGTGCCGTGGAGCCCCTTGGCAGCGCGATCAAATATTTCCGGGAGGAGTTCGAAGCAGGCGTTGCACCGCTCGCCACTCCCGGCTTCGGCCAGCCACGCCCGATACCGGCCGGCGCCTGAAGCACCGATGCAAAGGCGGAGCGTGCTCCGCCGCCTGCGCCTGAAGCCGCGATACGCGCCAGGCACAGAACAGGATTTCCATTAGCCTCGCCCGCTCACGCGGGCCAACGAAGACCTTTGAACCATGGCCACTATCCACGTAGACGGCAAAGCGCTCGAAGTCGATGGTGCAGACAACCTCTTGCAGGCATGTCTGTCCCTGGGCCTCGACATCCCCTACTTCTGCTGGCACCCCGCGCTTGGTAGCGTCGGTGCCTGCCGCCAGTGCGCGGTGAAGCAGTACAACGACGAAAACGACACGCGCGGCCGCATCGTCATGTCGTGCATGACGCCAGCAGCCGACAACACCTGGATCTCCATCGACGACGACGAATCCAAGGCGTTTCGCGCCAGCGTCGTCGAATGGCTGATGACCAACCACCCTCACGACTGCCCGGTTTGCGAAGAAGGCGGCCATTGCCACCTGCAGGACATGACGGTGATGGTCGGCCACAACGAGCGCCGCTATCGCTTCACCAAGCGTACTCACCAGAACCAGGAGCTCGGCCCGTTCATCGCTCACGAGATGAACCGCTGCATCGCCTGCTACCGCTGCGTGCGTTACTACAAGGACTACGCCGGCGGCACCGACCTGGGCGTTTACGGCGCGCACGACAACGTCTATTTCGGCCGCATCGAAGACGGCGTGCTGGAAAGCGAGTTCTCCGGCAACCTCACCGAGGTCTGCCCAACGGGCGTGTTCACCGACAAGACTCACTCCGAGCGCTACAACCGCAAGTGGGACATGCAGTTCGCACCCAGCATCTGCCATGGCTGCTCCAGTGGCTGCAACATCAGCCCGGGCGAGCGCTATGGCGAGCTGCGCCGCATCGAGAACCGCTTCAACGGCTCGGTGAACCAGTATTTCCTGTGTGACCGCGGCCGCTTCGGCTATGGCTACGTCAACCGCAAGGATCGCCCGCGCCAGCCTTTGCTGGGCCAGCAGAAGCTGACCCTGGACGATGGCCTGGACAAGGCTGCCGAACTGTTGCGCGGCCGCAACATAGTCGGTATCGGTTCGCCCCGCGCCAGCCTTGAAAGCAACTACGCGCTGCGTGAACTGGTGGGTTCGGCCCACTACTACACCGGTATGGAAGCCGGCGAACTGGCCCGGGTTCGCCTGGCGCTGGAAGTCCTGAAGAACAGCCCGCTGCCGATCCCGACCTTGCGCGACATGGAAGACCACGACGCCGTGTTCGTGCTCGGTGAAGACCTGACTCAGACCGCTGCCCGCGTGGCCCTGGCCCTTCGCCAATCGGTCAAGGGCAAGGCTGAAGCCATGGCCGAGGCCATGCGCGTGCAGCCCTGGCTGGACGCGGCCGTGCGCAACATCGGCCAGCACGAGCTCAACCCGCTGTTCATCGCCAGCGTCACCGATACCCGCCTGGACGACATCGCCGAAGCCTGCGTTCACGCAGCGCCGGATGACCTGGCTCGCATCGGTTTCGCCGTGGCTCACGCCATCGACCCGAGCGCACCCGCCGTCGCCGGCCTGGACGACGAAGCCAAGGGCTTCGCTCAACGTATCGCCGATGCCCTGCTGGCTGCCAAGCGGCCGCTGGTAGTAGGTGGTGTGTCACTGGGCTCCAGCGCGCTGGTGGAGGCTGCTGCCAACATCGCCAAGGCCCTGGCCGCACGTGCCAAGGCCGGCTCGCTGAGCCTGGTGGTGCCGGAAGCCAACAGCCTGGGCCTGGCCCTGCTGGGCGGCGACTCGCTCGACGCTGCGCTGCAACAGGTCATCGACGGCCATGCCGACGCCCTCGTGGTGCTGGAGAACGACCTCTACACCCGTACCGACCGTGCCAAGGTCGATGCTGCCCTGGCGGCAGCGAAGGTGCTGATCGTGGCCGATCATCAGATGACCGAAACCGCCGAACGCGCCCACCTGGTGCTGCCGGCGGCCAGCTTCGCCGAAGGCGATGGCACCCTGAGTCAGCCAGGAAGGCCGCGCACAGCGGTTCTTCCAGGTTTACGACCCCGCTTACCTTGATGCAAGCAACCTGATCCACGAAGGCTGGCGCTGGCTGCATGCCCTGCGCGCCACGCTGCTGGAACGCCCGGTCGACTGGACTCAGCTGGACCACGTCACTCAGGCCTGTGCCAACGCTGCCAAACCGTTGGCTCGTATCGTCGATGCTGCGCCTTCTGCTGCCTTCCGCATCAAGGGCATGAAACTCGCCCGCGAACCGCTGCGCTACAGCGGCCGCACCGCCATGCGCGCCAACATCAGCGTGCACGAGCCGCGTACCCCGCAAGACAGCGACACCGCCTTTGCCTTCTCCATGGAAGGCTATTCGGGCTCGGCCGAACCGCGCCAGCAGGTGCCGTTCGCCTGGTCGCCGGGCTGGAACTCGCCGCAAGCCTGGAACAGTTTCAGGATGAAGTCGGCGGCAGCCTGCGTGCCGGCGACCCGGGCGTGCGCCTGATCGAAAGCCAGGGCGACAACCTTGCCTGGTTCGAGGCGCCGCGCGCATTTGCACCGGCCCAGGGCACCTGGCAGGCCGTGCCGTTCTATCACCTGTTCGGCAGTGACGAGAACAGCGCCAAGGCAGCTCCGGTGCAAACGCGCGTTCCCGAGGCCTACGTGGCACTGGCCAAGGCCGAGGCCGATCGCCTGGGCGTGAACGAGGGCGCCCTGCTCTCGCTGAACGTCGCCGGGCAGGCCCTGCGCCTGCCGCTGAAAATCAATGAAGAACTGGGCGCAGGCCTGGTCGGGCTGCCCAAGGGCCTGGCCGGCATTCCTGCCGCATTCAGTGGCCTCTCGGTTGATGGCCTGCAGGAGGCAGCACAATGACCTGGCTTACCCCGGACCTGGTGGACATCATCATCCAGGTAATCAAGTGCATCGTCATCCTGCTCGCCGTGGTGGTCTGCGGCGCGCTGCTCTCGTTCGTCGAACGGCGCTTGCTGGGCTGGTGGCAAGACCGCTACGGCCCTAACCGCGTCGGCCCGTTCGGCATGTTCCAGATCGCTGCCGACATGCTGAAGATGTTCTTCAAGGAGGACTGGAACCCACCCTTCGTCGACCGAGTGATCTTCACCCTGGCGCCGGTGGTGGCCATGAGTGCGCTGCTGCTTGCGTTCTCGGTCATCCCGATCACCGCGACCTGGGGCGTTGCCGACCTGAACATCGGCCTGCTGTTCTTCTTCGCCATGGCCGGGCTTTCGGTGTATGCGGTGTTGTTCGCCGGTTGGTCGAGCAACAACAAGTACGCCCTGCTTGGCAGCCTGCGCGCCTCGGCGCAAACCGTGAGCTACGAAGTGTTCATGGGCCTGGCGCTGATGGGCGTGGTGGTGCAGGTGGGCTCGTTCAACATGCGCGACATCGTTGAATACCAGGCGCAGAACCTGTGGCTGATCATTCCGCAGTTCATCGGCTTCTGCACCTTCTTCATCGCAGGCGTCGCGGTCACTCACCGCCACCCGTTCGACCAACCCGAAGCCGAGCAAGAGCTGGCTGACGGCTACCACATCGAATACGCCGGCATGAAATGGGGCATGTTCTTCGTGGGCGAGTACATCGGCATCGTGCTGGTGTCGGCGCTGCTGGTCACGCTGTTCTTCGGCGGCTGGCACGGCCCGTTCAACATCCTGCCGCAGCTCTCGTTTCTGTGGTTCGCCCTCAAGACCGGTTTCTTCATCATGCTGTTCATCCTGCTGCGCGCGTCGATCCCACGCCCGCGCTATGACCAGGTGATGGAATTCAGCTGGAAGTTCTGCCTGCCACTGACCCTTGTAAACCTGCTGGTGACCGCCGCGATCGTGCTACTGCACGCCCCGGCCGGCGCGGTTCAGTGAGGAGAGACGCACATGTTCAAATATATCGGCAACATCATGAGCGGTACCTATACCCAGCTACGCAGCCTGGTGATGGTGTTCGGCCATGGTTTCCGCAAGCGCGACACGCTGCAATATCCCGAAGAAGCCGTGTACCTGCCGCCGCGCTACCGCGGCCGCATCGTGCTCACGCGTGACCCCGACGGTGAAGAGCGTTGCGTTGCGTGCAACCTGTGCGCGGTGGCCTGCCCGGTAGGCTGCATCTCGCTGCAGAAGGCAGAAACCGACGACGGCCGCTGGTACCCGGAATTCTTCCGCATCAACTTCTCGCGCTGCATCTTCTGCGGCCTCTGCGAAGAGGCCTGCCCGACCACCGCAATCCAGCTCACACCGGATTTCGAGATGGCCGAGTACAAGCGCCAGGAGCTGGTGTACGAGAAAGAAGACCTGCTCATTTCTGGCCCTGGCAAGAACCCGGACTATAACTTCTATCGCGTCGCGGGCATGGCGATCGCCGGAAAGCCGAAAGGCGCCGCGCAGAACGAAGCCGAACCGATCAACGTGAAGAGCCTGCTGCCTTAAGGACGAACGATGGAATTCGCTTTCTACTTCGCATCCGGTGTCGCGGTGCTGGCTACCCTTCGGGTGATTACCAACACCAATCCCGTGCATGCCCTGCTCTACCTGATCATCTCCCTGATCGCCATCGCGATGACGTTTTTCGCGCTGGGTGCGCCCTTTGCGGGCATCCTGGAAGTCATCGCCTACGCCGGCGCCATCATGGTGCTGTTCGTGTTCGTGGTGATGATGCTGAACCTGGGCCCTGCCCAGGCAGCGCAGGAAAAAGCCTGGTTCAAGCCCGGCATCTGGGCCGGCCCCATGCTGCTGGGCGTGCTGTTGCTGATGGAACTGGGCATCGTCTTGTTCAGCCATCCCAGCACCGCCGCCATCGGCACCACCACCGTAGACGCCAAGGCCGTGGGCATCAGCCTGTTCGGGCCTTATCTGCTGGTGGTCGAACTGGCTTCCATGCTCCTGCTCGCGGGCGTGGTCACGGCTTTCCACATCGGGCGCAACGAGGCCAAGGAGTAAGCCATGCCTGCCATTCCAATGGAACACGGCCTCGCCGTCGCCGGTGTGCTGTTCACCCTGGGCCTGGTCGGCCTGCTGGTGCGCCGTAACATCCTTTTCATGTTGATGAGCCTGGAAATCATGATGAACGCCGCCGCACTGGCGTTCATCGTCGCAGGCAGCCGCTGGGGGCAACCGGATGGGCAGATCATGTTCATCCTGGTGATCAGCCTGGCAGCCGCCGAGGCCAGTATCGGCCTTGCGATCCTGATCCAGCTGTATCGCCGCTTCCACACGCTCGATATCGATGCAGCCAGCGAGATGCGCGGATGAACCTACTTTTCCTGACTTTCGTCTTTCCACTGATCGGTTTCCTGCTGCTGTCGTTTTCGCGCGGGCGCTGGTCTGAAAACACCAGCGCTGCCATTGGCGTAGGCTCTCTGGGCCTGTCCGCCATCGTCGCTGCCTGGGTCATCTTCCAGTTCAACGTAAACCCGCCCGCCAACGGCGTGTACGTGCAGCACCTCTGGACCTGGATGAACGTCGACGGCTTCGCTCCGACCTTCACCCTGTATCTGGATGGCCTGGCTGTAACCATGCTGGGCGTGGTGGTCGGGGTGGGCTTTCTGATCCACCTCTTCGCGTCCTGGTACATGCGCGGCGAAAACGGCTACTCGCGGTTCTTCTCCTACACCAACCTGTTCATTGCCAGCATGTTGTTCCTGATCCTGGGCGACAACCTGCTGTTCATCTACTTCGGTTGGGAAGGCGTGGGCCTGTGCAGCTATCTGCTGATCGGCTTCTACTACAGCGAGCGCAAGAACGGCGATGCCGCCATGAAGGCCTTCATCGTGACCCGCATCGGTGACGTGTTCATGGCCATCGGCCTGTTCATCCTGTTCCACCAATTGGGCACGCTGAACATCCAGGAACTGCTGGCGCGGGCGCCGGGCCACTTTCAGGTGGGCGACTTCTGGATCGTGCTGGCAACGCTGATGCTGCTGGGCGGTGCGGTCGGTAAATCCGCTCAACTGCCGCTGCAGACCTGGCTGGCGGACGCGATGGCCGGCCCTACCCCGGTGTCGGCACTGATCCATGCCGCGACCATGGTGACCGCCGGTGTCTACCTCATCGCCCGTACTCACGGCCTGTTCGAACTGGCGCCACAGGTTCTGCACCTGGTGGGCATCGTAGGTGCCGTCACGCTGGTGCTGGCGGGCTTCGCGGCCTTGGTACAAACCGACATCAAGCGCATCCTTGCCTATTCGACCATGAGCCAGATCGGCTACATGTTCCTGGCCCTGGGTGTAGGCGCCTGGTCGGGCGCGATCTTCCACCTGATGACTCATGCTTTCTTCAAGGCGCTGCTGTTCCTCGCCTCCGGTGCTGTGATCGTCGCCTGCCACCACGAGCAGAACATCTTCAAGATGGGCGGCCTTTGGAAGAAGCTGCCGCTCGCGTACGCCAGCTTCATCGTCGGCGGTGCCGCACTGGCTGCCCTGCCGATCCTGACTGCCGGCTTCTATTCCAAGGACGAAATCCTCTGGGAAGCCTTCGCCAGTGGCCATACCTACCTGCTTTACGCAGGCCTGGTGGGCGCATTCATGACCTCGATCTACACCTTCCGCCTGATCTTCATCGCCTTCCATGGCGAAGCCAAGACCGAAGCTCACGCCGGCCACGGGATTTCCCACTGGTTGCCGTTGGGCGTGCTGATCGTGCTGTCGACCTTCATTGGTGCCTGGATTCACCCACCGCTGGCGGGCGTACTGCCTGAAAGCGTCGGCCATGCCGGTGGTGAAGCGCAGCACAGCCTGGAAATCGCCTCGGGCGCTATCGCGCTGGCAGGTATTCTGCTGGCAGCCGTGCTGTTCCTCGGCAAACGCCGCTTCGCGACCGCCGTGGCCAACAGCGGCCCGGGCCGGCTGTTGTCGCGCTGGTGGTTCGCTGCGTGGGGCTTCGACTGGCTCTACGACAAGCTGTTCGTCAAGCCGTATCTGCTGATCTGCCATGTGCTGCGCAAAGACCCTCTGGACAAGACCATCGGCCTGATCCCGGCCATGGCCAAGGGTGGGAACAAAGCCATGAGCCGCAGCGAAACCGGGCAGTTGCGCTGGTACGCAGCCTCCATTGCCTTCGGTGCCGTGCTGGTGATCGGCGCTGTTGTCGCGGCGGCGGTGTGACCATGAACCTTGCGAATTTGCTTAAGGAATCGACCCTGTCATGATTTTGCCCTGGCTGATCCTGATCCCCTTCATCGGCGGCCTGCTGTGCTGGCTGGGTGAGCGCGGTGCCGCCACCCTGCCACGCTGGATTGCGCTGCTGACCATGGCCCTCGAATTCGCTCTGGGCCTCTGGCTCTGGGCGACCGGGGACTACACCCTGGCCCCTGCTCCTGGCGCTGCGCCGGCCTGGAGCCACGAGTTCCATCTGAGCTGGATCCCGCAACTGGGCATCAGCGTTCATCTGGCGATGGATGGCCTGTCGCTGCTGATGATCCTGCTCACCGGCCTGCTCGGCATGCTCTCGGTGCTCTGCTCCTGGAAAGAGATCCAGCGCCACGTCGGCTTCTTCCACCTCAACCTGATGTGGATTCTGGGCGGCGTGATCGGTGTGTTCCTGGCCGTGGACCTGTTCCTGTTCTTCTTCTTCTGGGAGATGATGCTGGTTCCGATGTACTTCCTGATCGCACTGTGGGGCCACAGCTCGTCGGACGGAAAGCGCACGCGCATCTACGCCGCGACCAAGTTCTTCATCTTCACCCAGGCCAGTGGCCTGATCATGCTGGTGGCGATCCTGGGCCTGGTGCTGGTGAACTACAACCAGACCGGCGTGCTGACCTTCAACTATGCCGACCTGCTCAAGGCCAGGCTGCCCGAGGGCGTGGAATACATCCTCATGCTGGGCTTCTTCATCGCGTTCGCGGTGAAGCTGCCGGTGGTGCCGCTGCACTCCTGGTTGCCTGACGCTCACGCCCAGGCGCCTACGGCCGGTTCCGTAGACCTGGCGGGCATTCTGCTCAAGACCGCGGCCTACGGCCTGCTGCGCTTTGCGCTGCCGTTGTTCCCGCATGCTTCCGCCGAGTTCGCGCCGATCGCGATGGCGCTTGGCCTGGTCGGGATCTTCTACGGGGCCTTCCTGGCCTTCGCCCAGACCGACATCAAGCGCCTGATCGCCTACTCCAGCGTCTCGCACATGGGCTTCGTGCTGATCGCCATCTACTCGGGCAGCCAGCAGGCGCTGCAAGGCGCTGTGATCCAGATGCTGGCTCACGGCCTCTCGGCGGCTGCGCTGTTCATTCTGTCCGGCCAGCTCTACGAGCGCATGCACACGCGTGACTTCCGTGAGATGGGCGGGCTGTGGGCACGCATTCCGTACCTGCCGGCGATCAGCCTGTTCTTCGCAGCCGCTTCGCTGGGCCTCCCGGGCACCGGCAACTTCGTTGGCGAGTTCCTCATTCTGCTGGGCAGTTTCAAGGTTGCTCCCTGGGTGTCGGCCATTGCCACCTCGGGCCTGGTGTTCGGCTCGGTCTACTCGCTGATCATGATTCACCGTGCCTACTTCGGCCCGGCGAAGAAAGACACCGTGCTGGCCGGGATGGACGCGCGAGAAATGACCATGATCCTGGGCCTTGCGGCGCTGCTGGTGTGGCTGGGGGTTTACCCGCAGCCGTTCCTGGACACCACTGCGGCGACCGTCGCTGGGGTTCAGCACTGGTTCGCCTCGGCATTCACTCAACTCGCTTCGGCCCGGTAAGAGCGCTATGGAACTGACTTCACAACACTTTCTGGCCCTGCTACCGCTGTTGATCACCAGTGCCACCGCAGTGGTGGTGATGCTGGCGATCGCCTGGCGGCGCAACCACTCGATGATCTTCCTGCTGTCGGCAGCCGGGCTGAACCTGGCCTTGCTGTCGATCCTGCCGGTGCTGAAGATCACGCCGATCGCAGTGACTACATTGCTGCAGGTAGACAACTTCGCCTGCTTCTACATGGCACTGATACTCATCGCCACGCTGGCTTGCGTCACCCTGGCACACGCCTATCTGGGTGAAGGCGCTGCCGGTGCCGGCTACCCGGGCAACCGCGAGGAGCTGTACCTGCTGATCATCCTGGCTGCCGCGGGCGGCCTGGTGCTAGTAATGGCGCAGCAACTGTCGTCGCTGTTCATCGGCCTGGAGCTGCTCTCGGTACCCACTTACGGCCTGATCGCCTATGCCTTCTTCAACAAGCGTTCACTGGAGGCTGGCGTCAAGTACATGGTGCTGTCGGCCGCTGGTTCAGCGTTCCTGCTGTTCGGTATGGCGCTGGTGTATGCCGATGCTGGCAGCCTGTCGTTCAGTGCCATCGGCACCGCGCTGGCAGCCACTGGCCAACCCAGCGGCCTCGCGCAGCTTGGCCTGGCGATGATGGTGGTAGGGCTGGCGTTCAAGCTGTCCCTGGTGCCCTTCCACCTCTGGACGCCGGACGTGTACGAAGGCGCGCCTGCGCCGGTGGCCGCGTTCCTGGCAACTGCCAGCAAGGTGGCTGTATTCGCCGTGCTGGTCCGCCTGTTCCAGCTTTCGCCGTTGGCCTCCAGCGGCATGATCTACACCGTGCTCGCCGTGATTGCCGTACTGTCGATCCTGGCTGGTAACCTGCTGGCAATGATGCAGAGCAACCTGAAGCGCCTGCTGGGTTACTCCTCCATCGCTCACTTCGGTTACCTGCTGATTGCCCTGGTGGCCAGCAAGGGGATGGCGCTGGAAGCCATCGGTGTCTATTTGGCCACCTACACCCTCACCAGCCTGGGTGCCTTCGGCGTGATCACGCTGATGTCTTCGCCTTATGACGGCCGCGACGCTGATGCGCTGTTCGAGTACCGCGGGCTGTTCTGGCGTCGCCCGTACCTGACGGCAGTGCTGACGGTGATGATGCTGTCGCTGGCAGGCATCCCGCTCACGGCCGGCTTCATCGGCAAGTTCTACGTGATCGCCACTGGCGTTCAGTCGCAGCTGTGGTGGATGGTCGGCGCATTGGTCATCGGTAGCGCCATCGGCGTGTTCTACTACCTGCGCGTGATGGTGACCATGTACCTGCGTGAAGCCGACGCGCCGCGCCGCGACGCACCGCTGAAATGGGAACAGCGTGCCGGTGGTGTGATGCTGCTGGCTATTGCAGTGCTGGCGTTCGTGCTGGGTGTCTACCCATCGCCGCTGGTGGAGCTGGTCAAGCATGCGGGCTTTCACCTGATGGGTTGACCTAGCCCGAATGCAGCGGCCTGGGTCGCTGTACTGCCGCACGACAAGCCCCCGCCATGAAGCGGGGGCTTGTCTTTCAGAGCGCATAGAGCGGGTACTGGCCAGCGTTGCAGGCCCTTCTATCCTGCCTCTACATTGGCGCTATCACTTAAACTGATCCGCACCTTTGAACGCAGGACGCAGTCCGCGTCGAGGCTTTCATCCATAAGCTCCCCCTCCACAATGCTCAGCGACTGGCACCGCACATTGGCGACTCGCTCGACCCGGATGTCGACCGTGCAATCGATTAGTGTGTGGGTGTCTATCAGCTCATCTACAAGCTCGCCATTGACAATGCTCACGCAACCTGAACCCGGCATTGCATGGTTGACCTGCCCGCACTGGTGCCTATGCAGGCTGGCGCCAGATTGTGATGCGATGAGCTCACCCTGGGCCAACATCAGGCTCGCCTCAGGTGTGGCGAGCAGTACATTGGCGCAATTTGACAGGCTGATGGCAATATGCGCCCCGGGTGCAATCGGACCCTGTACAAGCGGCCCGATCAGCGCTGGGCCAACCAATTGGCAGGGATAGCCCAAGGTAAGGTTTGCGCTGTTGCTGATCGTGATCGTTATCCGCGCATCTGCACCAACCTCGCCTAGCAGGGTCGGAAGCAAAGGCAGCGTCGGGGCCGCTTGATCGCTCACCATCCACACAAGGTTGGCGACCTGGTGAATGAAGATCTCCACTTGATCTCCCCGCGCGACCCGAAGAGGTACTTCGAAAAGATGGGGACGGGCTGGCCCGCCGTTACGGGCGTAGAACATTCCGGATCGGGTGGTCATAGTGCGCTCCAAAAGCCTGATAATGCCAATCAGGCCTGTCACCACCGGGTAACCCTCTACTACCTGCGCTATAGAAGCGGCTAACTGAAACAGCCGCAGGCAACGCCAGTTTCAATTTTTTCAAGCCGCCGACACGATCAACCGTCTGGGTAGCAACGGCGTACAAGGGCGAGGGTCAGCCTCAGTTGTGTCGCTGGCCAGGCTAGCGACGCTTGAAGGCTTGCAGGTCAGGCATGCGGCGGCTTGAGCGGCGAAGGTGCCGGGCTTGCGTACTGCGGCTTGAGGTGCCCGTCCTGATCTAGCAGCCAGGCATCGAGCACCTCTCGAACCACCGGCCCCGCCACTCTGCCACCGGCCTCGCCGTTCTCGATCATCACCGCTACTACGATCTGCGGTTTCTCAGCCGGAGCGAAGCCGACGAACAGTGCGTTATCGCGGTTGCGCTCGGCGGTCTTGTTGCGGTTGTAGCGCTCGCCCTGGCGAATCGCGACCACCTGGGCAGTGCCGCTCTTGCCGGCAATGCGGTACTGCGCATTGACCGCTGACTGGCGGGCGATGCCGCGCGGATCGTGCAGCACAGCCTGCATGCCGCGGTTGACCTGCTCCCACTCATTAGGGTCATGCAACACGATATTGGGCATCGGGTTGCTGTCCACCGGCGGTTGCCCGCCGATGGTCTGCGCCAGGTGCGGGCGGTGCCACACACCTTTGCTCGCGATCAGCGAGGTGGCCTGGGCCAGTTGCAGCGGGGTCACTTGCATGTAGCCCTGGCCGATACCGAGGATCAGCGTTTCACCGGGGAACCAGGGCTGGCGGCGGGTTGCACGCTTCCATTGCTCCGAAGGCATCAGGCCCGGCGCTTCTTCGAACATGTCCAGGGAAACCTTCTGCCCGATGCCGAAGCGGCTCAGATAATCATGCAGCCGGTCGATGCCCAGGCGATGCGCGGTTTCATAGAAATAGACATCGTTGGAACGCATGATCGCCGAGTACAGGTCGACCCAGCCGTCACCGGCGCGGTTCCAGTTGCGGTATTTGTGATCGTAATTAGGCAGCTGGTAGTAGCCAGGGTCGAAGATCCGTGTGCCGGCATTGATCACGCCGCTGTCAAGGCCTGCGACGGCCACCTCTGGTTTGATGGTCGAGCCAGGCGCATAGAGGCCGCGCAGCACGCGGTTGAACAGCGGCCGGTCGATCGAATCCCGCAGCGCGGTGTATTGCTTGAAGCTGATGCCGGTTACGAAGAGGTTGGGGTCGAAGCCCGGTTCGCTGACCATGGCCAATACCTCTCCAGTATTGGGGTCGAGCGCAACAATAGCGCCTCGGCGGCCGTCCAGCGCCTTTTCCGCAGCGCGCTGCAGGTTGATATCCAAACTCAGAGTGATGTTCTGGCCCGGCACCGGATCGGTGTGGCGCAGCACCCGCATCACCCTGCCCTGCGCGTTGGTTTCGACTTCCTCGAAGCCTACGTGGCCGTGGAGCTGAGGCTCATAGAAGCGCTCCACGCCGGTCTTGCCCACCGACTGAGTGCCGCGGTATTCGGTCTGGTCAAGGGTCTTGGCTTCGTGTTCGTTGATACGCCCTACATACCCAAGGGAATGGGCGAACAGCTCGCCCTGAGGGTACTCGCGCACGAATTGCGCATCCACATCCAGCCCGGGCAGGCGAAATTGGTTCACCGCGATGTCGGCGATCTGTTCCTCGGTCAGTTCGTACATCAAAGTGACCGGCTCGAAGGGGTGGCGCGAGCGCTTGAGGTCCTTGTCGAAGTCGTGGCGCTGCTCATCGGTCAGGTGCAGGATCTGCGCGAGGTTGTCCAGCACCTGGGCGACCTGCGCGCTGTTCCCGGCGCGTTCGCGGGTGAGCGTCAGGTTGAAACTGGGCCGGTTGTCGGCGAGCACCACGCCATTGCGGTCATAGACCAAACCGCGCTCGGGCGCGATGGGCAGCACGTGAACGCGGTTGTTCTCGGATACCGTGGAGTGGTAGTCGTACTGGATGACCTGCAGAAAGTACAGCCGCGCCACGAGGCTCAACGCCAATGCCAGCACCAGCAGGCCGCACACCAGCAGCCTCCGGTTGACGAGGCCTTTTTCTTTCTCGTGGTCTTTAAGGGGAATCGGGTTGGGCATGGGTACCGTTCAAGCCGTGCACCTTCGCCCGGCGCCGCTGCTCAAGGCAGCGCCACCCCTGGCGAACACGCAAAGCCGGGAATGTTAAACAATGGGCCGGGGCGGCTCAAGGCAACCGCGCCGGCCTGGGGTGAGGATTTCTTCAGGCTCAGGGCAGGATCAGCGGCTTGCGCTGCTCTGAGAACAGGCTCCAGGTCGAGACGAACAGTGACGCGATGAGCGGGCCGATCACCGAAACCGTTCAGGCCGAAGACCGACAGCCCTCCCAAGGTCGACACCAGCACCAGGTAGTCAGGCAGGCGCGTGTCCTTGCCCACCAGAACAGGCCGCAGCAGGTTGTCGACCAGGCCGATCACGAACACACCGAATACCGCCAGCGTGATGCCCTTCCAGGCCGGCCCGCTGAGCATGAAATACAGCGCCACCGGGCCCCAGACAACGCCGGCGCCCACCGCTGGGAGCAACGAGAGGAACGCCATCAGCACCGCCCACAACAGCGAGCTGGGGATGCCCAAGGCCCAGAACATCACCCCACCCAGTGCGCCCTGGATCATGGCGACCAGCATATTGCCCTTGACCGTTGCCCGCACCACACGGGTGAACTTGAGCTGCAGGCGGCGCTTTTGATGCTCGGCCAGTGGAACGGCGCTGCGCAGGCGGCGGATAAGGTCCGGGCCGTCACGCAGGAAGAAGTACAGCAGGTAAAGCATGACGCCGAAGCCCACGATGACCTCGAACGTTCCCTGGCCGACGTAGAAGGCCTGGCTGGCTAGGACCTGGCCTCCGGCACTGGCCCATTGGGTCACTCGCTCGCGCAGGCCATCGAGGTTGCCCAGCCCCAGGCGGTCCACAAGATGCTGCATGGATGGCGGTAGCGCCTGCCGGGCCTGGTTTACATAGCCGGCGATGTCCCACTGACCGCTTTCGATGCTTTTGTAGACAGCCGCACCTTCCTGCACCAGTAAAGCGCTGATGATGATCATCGGCAGTACTGCCACTACCAGGCAGATGGCGAGGGTCGCGAGTGAAGTAACGTTGCGCCGCCATTTGAAGCGCTGCGCCAGGCGCCGCTGAATGGGCGTGAAGAGGATACCGAGGATGATTGCCCAGAACACTGCGCCGTAGTACGGCAGCATGATCCAGATAAAGGCAAGGGTGACCAGCACCACCAGCAGCAGGAGGGTTTTTTTCTGCAGATTCGCGTCGTTGTTCATGCAAGGCCTGTGTTCACCGGTGGGCGCCTGCATGGCGCCCTTGGCTTAGTCCACAGGCGGCCAGGCAAAGTTGCCCGGCCGTGACGATCAGATCCTGAACTGGCGCACCAACCGGCCCAGGCCATCGCCCAGGGCTGCAAGGCTACGCGAGGCAGCAGCGCTCTGCTGGGTCTCGTCGGCCACCTGGTCAACGGCTTGCGCAATCTGATGAACGCTGCGGTTGATCTCTTCAGCGACGGCCGTCTGTTCCTCGGCAGCGCTGGCGATCTGCGCGTTCATGCTGTTGATGGTTGCGATCAGCCCGCTGATGGCGTCCAGCGACTGGCCGGCAAGGTTGGCTTTGGCCGAAGTGCCATCACCGGCCTCGCTGGAACGGCGCATGGCCGCCACGGCGTCTTCGGTACCGCGCTGCAGGCGGTCGATCATGCCCTGGATTTCCTGAGTGCTCTGCTGAGTGCGGCTGGCAAGGGCACGCACCTCATCGGCCACAACAGCGAAGCCACGGCCGGCCTCCCCGGCGCGCGCAGCCTCGATGGCAGCGTTGAGTGCCAGCAGGTTGGTCTGCTCGGCGATCGAGCGGATCACGCTGAGCACACCGACGATCGATTGCACATCGCTCTGCAGGCTGTCCAGGGAGGCGCCGCTGCTGCGGATATCGCTGACCAGCGCGTGAATCTGCTGCACGCTGCCATCCACCACCTGGCGTGCCTGCTGGCCTTCGATGTCGGTCTGGTGGGCCGCTTGAGCAGCGTTCTGCGCGCTGTGGGCCACTTCCTGGGCGGCACTGGACATCTCGTTGATCGCTGTGGCGACCTGATCGGTTTCCTGGCGCTGCCGCTGCATGGCCTGTTCGGCGCGTTGGGCCTGGCTATCGACTTGCCCGACCAGGCTAGTCAGTTGGCCGGTCATGTCTGCTATCTGCCGAACCAGCGTGTGAATCTTGTCCACGAAACGGTTGAAGGAGCGGCCCAGATCGCCGATTTCATCGTGACCTGTATCGGGCAGGCGGCGGGTCAGGTCGCCCTCACCTGCTGCGATGTCGTCGAGGTTGGCTTTCATTGCCAGCAGCGGCTTGAGCAGGGTGCGGGCCAACACCAGGCCGGCGATCCCGATCACCACCAGCACCACTGCGGCGATACCGATGATGCTCAGCAGCATGTCACGCTGGCGCGCATCTACCTCCTTCTGAAGCTCCGCAACCTGAGCATCGATACCGTCGATGTTCACTGCGGTACCGAATGCCATGTCCCATTTGGGCAAGTAGTAGCTGTAGGCAAGTTTGGGCACCAAGGTCGAAGTGCCGGGCAGAGTCGAGGAGTAGGTTATGTAGTGGCTATTGTCCTTGGCGACATCGACAAGGCCTCGGTTCACGTAAACACCGTTGGGGTCCTTGGCATCGCTGAAGCTTTTGCCTACGCCCTCGGCACTGCTGCCCTTGAACAGGCGGACAGCCTTGGAGTCGTAGCCGAAGAAATACCCATCCTTGCCGTAGGTGACTTGCGACAACATCTTGATCGCTTGGTCACGGCTGGCAGTGTCGCCCTGGCTGGCTGCATCGTAGATGGGCTTGATAGTGCCCAATGCGATATTGACGTAATCCTGCAGCGTGCCGCGCGCGTCATTGAGCAGGCGCTCGCGCGTCTGTTCGACTTCGCGCTTGGCTTGCTGCTGCAGCAGGAACACCGAAAAAAGGCTGATCACGACAGCGAAAATCAGTACAGGCAAGATCGCCAACGACAGGACTTTGCCTTTCAGGCTCAGGCGCATGGGAAACTCTCAAAGCAGGGGGCTGGAATGCCTTGGTATCGGCCAGCCTTCATAAAGGTTTAATGACGTTCGACCACAACCTCCACCCGCAGGCCGCCCCACTCGCTGGTGGCCAGGCTCATCTGCCCACCCCAGGCTTCGACGATGTCGCGCACGATACCCAGCCCCAGGCCATGGCCCTGCACTGCTTCATCCAGGCGCTGCCCTCTTTCCAGCACGTGCTGGCGCCTTCAGGCTCGATGCCAGGGCCATCGTCCTCGACCAGGATACAAAATCTGCCGGCTTCAGCGCGGATGGTCAGGCGCACGCAGGCGTCAGCCCATTTGCACGCGTTATCCAGAAGGTTACCCAGCAGTTCGAGAACATCTTCGCGATCACGCGGGAGCACCAGCGTTGGTTGTGCGTGAACTTCAAGGTCCAGATGCTGGCCGTGAATCATCGCCAGGGTCTGCATCAGGCCAGGCAGTTCCTGGTCGCAATCGAAGCGAGCACCGGGCAACGCATCACCGGCCAGCCGCGCCCGGTTCAGCTCACGGCCCAGGCGTTGCTCGATGATCTCCAATTGCTTGGTGACCAACTGCCGAGCATCAGGCGCGGCAAGCCGCCCGCTGTCTGCGAGGTGGAGCAGCACCGCCAGGGGTGTTTTCAAGGCATGCCCAAGGTTGCCGACGGCATGCCTGGCGCGCTTGAGGCTGTCTTCGGTGTGGGCCAGCAGGTGGTTGATCTGTTCGATCAGCGGCTCGAGCTCCAGAGCGCCCCCTGGGTCCAGCTCACGTCGCTGGCCGTCACGCAGTTGTGCGATCTGCCGGCGCGCGCGCTCCAGTGGTCTAAGCGCACGTTTGACCGTGTAGCGCTGCAGCAGCAGGATGACCAGCAGCGCCAGTGCGCCAATCCCCAGCCCCAGCTGGCGCATGTGCGAGAAGCTTTGCCTGATGGGTGAGTAGTCCTGGGCGACGATGATCGCTACCGGCTGGCCCAGCCGCCGATAGTCCGCCCTGAGTACCAGCAGCCACTGTTGATCCGGCCCCGTAACGAGTTCATCGTGCAACCCGGGTTTGGCGGGGCTGGGCAGGTCGGCATCCCATAACGAGCGTGAGCGAAACGTCTGTTCGGGCGAATCGATCTTGAAATAACGCCCGGACAAAGGCCGATCATAAGCGGGCAGCAGGCGGTCCTGATTCAGTTGCAGGCCAGCAGGGCCTTTGTGCAACGCAATCAGCAGGTTTTCCGTTTCACCGCGCAGCCCGCTTTCCAGATACCGCTGCAATCCCTGCTCGAACAGCCACAACGTGACCTGTGCAGTCACCAGGCCCACGATGACCAGCACAGCCACGAGGCCCAGGCTCAAACGAGCCTGTATCGACCTCACACCCCCTCTCCGGTGAATCGATAGCCCTGGCCACGGCGCGTTTCGATCACCGTGCGGCCCAGCTTGCGCCGCAGGTGGTTGACGTGCACTTCCAGCACATTCGAGTCACGTTCGTTGGCACCGTCGTATAGGTGGTCTGTGAGCAGGGATTTGGATAGCACGCGGCCAGGATGAAGCATGAAATAGCGCAAGAGTCGAAACTCTGCGGTAGTGAGCGTAATGCTTTCATGCCCACGCCAGACACTCTGCTGCCCTTCGTCAAGGCGCAAGCCGGCCGCATCGAGGGTCGGCTGGTTGGGCAGCCCTTTGGCACGGCGAAGCAGGGATTGCAGGCGCAGGATCAGCTCGTCCGGGTGAAAGGGCTTGGTCAGGTAGTCGTCTGCCCCTGCTCGCAAACCCTCGATACGCTCCGCCCAGGAGTCGCGCGCGGTAAGCACCAGCACAGGCGTGGACAACCCTTGCGCGCGCCACTGTTGCAGCAACTCAAGGCCAGGAATGCCAGGCAAACCAAGGTCCAGCACGATGATGTCGTAGGGCTCCACGGCACCCTGGTGCAGGGCATCCCGGCCATCGGCCAGCCAATCGATGGCATAGCCCTGCCTGGCCAGTGTCGGCTGCAGCTCATCGGCCAGGGGCACGCTGTCTTCGACCAGTAACAGGCGCATCAGTCGTCTTCCTCGTCTTTGAGCAGGTGCCCGGTTGCTGCATCCAGCTCGATCTCGCGTACCGCACCCGACGCTGTCAACAGCTCCACCTCATAGATGTAGCGGCCATGATCGCGCTCAAGCTCGGCTTCGAGCAGCCGGGCACCGGGGTAGCGAGCCATTGCACTCGCCAACAACTGCTCCAGTGGCAAGATTGCGCCTTGCTGACGCAGTTTCAGCGCTTCGTCCTGGCCCAGATCGTGCGCTGACAACACGCTGGAGCATAGCGACAGCCCTACGGCCATCACACGTTGAAAGTGTCGGTGCATTAGAACTGCTTCCGAGAGGCATTGAACGTCAAAGGTAAACGCACTGGCTTAAGCACACCTGAATCCGCCCTGCCCCACCGCAGTTTTAGCGGGTACACTGGCCCTTTGTTTGACCATAGGAATGGCGTTAGCGTGGAAATCTTCAAAGAGTTCACCTTTGAATCAGCTCATAAGCTGCCCAATGTACCGGCCGGCCATAAATGTGGCCGCCTGCACGGTCATTCTTTCAAGGTGGCTGTGTACCTGAGCGGGCCGGTGGACCCTCATACAGGCTGGATTCGAGACTTCTCCGAAATCAAGGCTATCTTCAAGCCCATCTACGAACAGCTGGACCACAACTACCTCAACGACATCCCCGGGCTCGAGAACCCTACCAGCGAGAATCTATCGATATGGATCTGGCAGCAGCTCAAGCCACTGTTGCCTGAGCTGTCGAAGGTACGCGTGCATGAAACCTGTACCAGCGGGTGTGAATATCGCGGTGAATAGGTGAGCTGCCAAGGATGGCGCTCCCTAGGCTCTGTATGAAATGTATTCCGGCGAAGGCCAGGCAAGGCGAAAACAGGCGAGGAAGCGGAGTTTACTGGTTGTAAATGAGCATTCCGAGCCTGTTTTCAACGCAGCATGGGCGAGCTGGGATGCATTTCGTACAGAGCCTAAGCGTATGGCCGACACATGTTCACATGATCGACGGTATGACGTTTAGCCCGTCGAGTGCATCCAGTATTTGCAGTACCCGATCTTTAACGGACATGTCCCCCTCAAGCCTCAGGACGGGACAAGTACGCACGGACAGCCACTCCTGATGCCTGGCCAAGCTCCGTCCAGGAACGCCGCCCTCATCATACTGAGCTGCCCAAGCCAGAAATTCCGGATTTGCTTGACCGAACCGGCTTACTTCTCGACGTATCAATCTTTCGAGCCTGAGCTCAACAGGAAGATAAAGGAACACCACAAGATCAAATTCGTTCTCAAGCGGCTGACCCCAACCCATTATTGATCCGGCAACTATGGCACGGCCATGAGAGCGCATCTCTTGTAGCAAACGCTCTCCTCGCTGCGCTTTGTCTGCCAGATGTTGATACGGCGGGTTACTCGACAGCCACAGAAAATCATCTGCTTCCAGGTGAGGTGTGCTCAGTTCCTTTGCTAAAGCACCCGCTAAGGTTGAGGTGCCGGTACCTGCCGCGCCTGTAATCAAGATGTAACGTGCCGTCTCGTTAGTCATTTCGCTTTAAGCCACTCTAAGACAAGTTTGCCATCTCCGATACATTAACAGTGCCCCACTGATGCGGCAGCAGCCGTTCGATCTCACTCGCCTTCTGCGTCGGCAACCGCATATTGGTTCAGGCGGCGCGCCGCCAGCCAGATACCCACGCCATCGTGCACCGGTACTTTCATTCGATCAGCGCGGCGGTTGGCGAACAGATAAACCCAGTGCGGCTTCGCCGTACCGAATACGGCGACCACACGGGCCAGCGCCATGTCCGGGCAAGCGCGCATATTCATGGGCTCAGTGGCGAGCCAGATGGCGTCAATGCGGATCATTGCGAGAGGCTGCGGATGAAGCGGGCACATCCCTCCGGGTCGACCGAGCGCTTACGGCGCTCCTCTCGATTCACCTTCAAAAGATCATTTTTCTGATGCTTGGAAAAGACAAAACCCCAATCGTTTTCACGATTGGGGTTCTGCGGGTTTGAATCTTGACGATGACCTACTCTCACATGGGGAAACCCCACACTACCATCGGCGATGCGTCGTTTCACTGCTGAGTTCGGGATGGGATCAGGTGGTGCCAACGCTCTATGGTCGTCAAGAAATTCGGTAGCTGCCGCGCCTGGGCGTTGCAGCGAATTCAGGTATGTGATGGTTGTGTGTATCGGTGCGCATTTTCGGCTGTGTCGCTTCACCACCGCATCTGCGCTTTGGCAGATTGCTTGGGTGTTATATGGTCAAGCCTCACGGGCAATTAGTATGGGTTAGCTCAACGCCTCACAGCGCTTACACACCCCACCTATCAACGTCGTAGTCTTCGACGGCCCTTCAGGGGATTCTGGATCCCAGTGAGATCTCATCTTGAGGCAAGTTTCCCGCTTAGATGCTTTCAGCGGTTATCTCTTCCGAACATAGCTACCCGGCAATGCCACTGGCGTGACAACCGGAACACCAGAGGTTCGTCCACTCCGGTCCTCTCGTACTAGGAGCAGCCCCTCTCAAATCTCAAACGTCCACGGCAGATAGGGACCGAACTGTCTCACGACGTTCTAAACCCAGCTCGCGTACCACTTTAAATGGCGAACAGCCATACCCTTGGGACCGGCTTCAGCCCCAGGATGTGATGAGCCGACATCGAGGTGCCAAACACCGCCGTCGATATGAACTCTTGGGCGGTATCAGCCTGTTATCCCCGGAGTACCTTTTATCCGTTGAGCGATGGCCCTTCCATACAGAACCACCGGATCACTAAGACCTACTTTCGTACCTGCTCGACGTGTGGGTCTCGCAGTCAAGCGCGCTTTTGCCTTTATACTCTACGACCGATTTCCGACCGGTCTGAGCGCACCTTCGTACTCCTCCGTTACTCTTTGGGAGGAGACCGCCCCAGTCAAACTACCCACCATACACTGTCCTCGATCCGGATGACGGACCTGAGTTAGAACCTCAAGGTTGCCAGGGTGGTATTTCAAGGTTGGCTCCACGCAAACTGGCGTTCACGCTTCAAAGCCTCCCACCTATCCTACACAAGCAAGCTCAAAGTCCAGTGCAAAGCTATAGTAAAGGTTCACGGGGTCTTTCCGTCTAGCCGCGGATACACTGCATCTTCACAGCGATTTCAATTTCACTGAGTCTCGGGTGGAGACAGCGCCGCCATCGTTACGCCATTCGTGCAGGTCGGAACTTACCCGACAAGGAATTTCGCTACCTTAGGACCGTTATAGTTACGGCCGCCGTTTACCGGGGCTTCGATCAAGAGCTTCGCTTGCGCTAACCCCATCAATTAACCTTCCGGCACCGGGCAGGCGTCACACCCTATACGTCCACTTTCGTGTTTGCAGAGTGCTGTGTTTTTAATAAACAGTCGCAGCGGCCTGGTATCTTCGACCAGCCGGGGCTTACGCAGTAAATGCTTCACCCTGGCCGGCGCACCTTCTCCCGAAGTTACGGTGCCATTTTGCCTAGTTCCTTCACCCGAGTTCTCTCAAGCGCCTTGGTATTCTCTACCCAACCACCTGTGTCGGTTTGGGGTACGGTTCCCGGTTATCTGAAGCTTAGAAGCTTTTCCTGGAAGCATGGCATCGACCACTTCGCACTCTAGGAGCGCTCGTCATCAGCTCTCGGCCTTGAACACCCGGATTTGCCTAAGTGTTCGGCCTACCACCTTAAACTTGGACAACCAACGCCAAGCTGGCCTAGCCTTCTCCGTCCCTCCATCGCAATAACCGGAAGTACAGGAATATTAACCTGTTTTCCATCGACTACGCTTTTCAGCCTCGCCTTAGGGACCGACTAACCCTGCGTCGATTAACGTTGCGCAGGAAACCTTGGTCTTTCGGCGTGGGAGTTTTTCACTCCCATTGTCGTTACTCATGTCAGCATTCGCACTTCTGATACCTCCAGCAAGCTTCTCAACTCACCTTCACAGGCTTACAGAACGCTCCTCTACCGCGTCACCTAAGTGACACCCGTAGCTTCGGTACCTGGTTTGAGCCCCGTTACATCTTCCGCGCAGGCCGACTCGACTAGTGAGCTATTACGCTTTCTTTAAAGGGTGGCTGCTTCTAAGCCAACCTCCTAGCTGTCTAAGCCTTCCCACATCGTTTCCCACTTAACCAGGATTTTGGGACCTTAGCTGACGGTCTGGGTTGTTTCCCTTTTCACGACGGACGTTAGCACCCGCCGTGTGTCTCCCATGCTCGGCACTTGTAGGTATTCGGAGTTTGCATCGGTTTGGTAAGTCGGGATGACCCCCTAGCCGAAACAGTGCTCTACCCCCTACAGTGATACATGAGGCGCTACCTAAATAGCTTTCGAGGAGAACCAGCTATCTCCGAGCTTGATTAGCCTTTCACTCCGATCCACAGGTCATCCGCTAACTTTTCAACGGTAGTCGGTTCGGTCCTCCAGTCAGTGTTACCTAACCTTCAACCTGCCCATGGATAGATCGCCCGGTTTCGGGTCTATACCCAGCGACTAAACGCCCTATTAAGACTCGCTTTCGCTACGCCTCCCCTATTCGGTTAAGCTCGCCACTGAATATAAGTCGCTGACCCATTATACAAAAGGTACGCAGTCACAGAACAAGTCTGCTCCCACTGCTTGTACGCATACGGTTTCAGGTTCTATTTCACTCCCCTCTCCGGGGTTCTTTTCGCCTTTCCCTCACGGTACTGGTTCACTATCGGTCAGTCAGTAGTATTTAGCCTTGGAGGATGGTCCCCCCATGTTCAGACAAAGTTTCTCGTGCTCCGTCCTACTCGATTTCACTGCAAAGAGATTTTCGTGTACGGGGCTATCACCCACTATGGCCGCACTTTCCAGAGCGTTCCACTAATCTCGATACAGCTTAAGGGCTGGTCCCCGTTCGCTCGCCACTACTAAGGGAATCTCGGTTGATTTCTATTCCTCAGGGTACTTAGATGTTTCAGTTCCCCTGGTTCGCCTCTTGCACCTATGGATTCAGTACAAGATACCTAGGTTATCCTAGGTGGGTTCCCCCATTCAGAGATCTCCGGATCGCAGTCTATTTGCCGACTCCCCGGAGCTTATCGCAGGCTATCACGTCTTTCATCGCCTCTGACTGCCAAGGCATCCACCGTATGCGCTTCTTCACTTGACCATATAACCCCAAACAATCTGAGGCTGTATGAGCGAAGACGACATTCGCCGAAAATCCGCAAGTAGATACTCACAAATTTTACCTTGACCTGAACTGTGCCAGTGAAAGCACAGCTTCAGTCAATTTCTATCACATACCTAAATTTTTAAAGAACGATTCTGGAAAAACCAGAAAGCAAGGTTCGATACGAACATTGGTTTCTGCATTCTCACAAGGGACATGGTGGAGCCAAGCGGGATCGAACCGCTGACCTCCTGCGTGCAAGGCAGGCGCTCTCCCAGCTGAGCTATGGCCCCTAAACTGGTAGGTCTGGGCAGATTTGAACTGCCGACCTCACCCTTATCAGGGGTGCGCTCTAACCAACTGAGCTACAGACCTATATAGGGTCTAATCGTCTTTACAATCGAATCAAGCAATTCGTGTGGGTGCTTATGAGTCGCTGGGTCGTCGATTAAGGAGGTGATCCAGCCGCAGGTTCCCCTACGGCTACCTTGTTACGACTTCACCCCAGTCATGAATCACACCGTGGTAACCGTCCTCCCGAAGGTTAGACTAGCTACTTCTGGTGCAACCCACTCCCATGGTGTGACGGGCGGTGTGTACAAGGCCCGGGAACGTATTCACCGCGACATTCTGATTCGCGATTACTAGCGATTCCGACTTCACGCAGTCGAGTTGCAGACTGCGATCCGGACTACGATCGGTTTTGTGAGATTAGCTCCACCTCGCGGCTTGGCAACCCTCTGTACCGACCATTGTAGCACGTGTGTAGCCCAGGCCGTAAGGGCCATGATGACTTGACGTCATCCCCACCTTCCTCCGGTTTGTCACCGGCAGTCTCCTTAGAGTGCCCACCTTAACGTGCTGGTAACTAAGGACAAGGGTTGCGCTCGTTACGGGACTTAACCCAACATCTCACGACACGAGCTGACGACAGCCATGCAGCACCTGTGTCAGAGTTCCCGAAGGCACCGATCCATCTCTGGAAAGTTCTCTGCATGTCAAGGCCTGGTAAGGTTCTTCGCGTTGCTTCGAATTAAACCACATGCTCCACCGCTTGTGCGGGCCCCCGTCAATTCATTTGAGTTTTAACCTTGCGGCCGTACTCCCCAGGCGGTCAACTTAATGCGTTAGCTGCGCCACTAAAGTCTCAAGGACCCCAACGGCTAGTTGACATCGTTTACGGCGTGGACTACCAGGGTATCTAATCCTGTTTGCTCCCCACGCTTTCGCACCTCAGTGTCAGTATCAGTCCAGGTGGTCGCCTTCGCCACTGATGTTCCTTCCTATATCTACGCATTTCACCGCTACACAGGAAATTCCACCACCCTCTACCATACTCTAGCCTGCCAGTTTTGGATGCAGTTCCCAGGTTGAGCCCGGGGATTTCACATTCAACTTGGCAAACCACCTACGCGCGCTTTACGCCCAGTAATTCCGATTAACGCTTGCACCCTCTGTATTACCGCGGCTGCTGGCACAGAGTTAGCCGGTGCTTATTCTGTCGGTAACGTCAAAACTGCAAGGTATTAACCTACAGCCCTTCCTCCCAACTTAAAGTGCTTTACAATCCGAAGACCTTCTTCACACACGCGGCATGGCTGGATCAGGCTTTCGCCCATTGTCCAATATTCCCCACTGCTGCCTCCCGTAGGAGTCTGGACCGTGTCTCAGTTCCAGTGTGACTGATCATCCTCTCAGACCAGTTACGGATCGTCGCCTTGGTGAGCCATTACCTCACCAACTAGCTAATCCGACCTAGGCTCATCTGATAGCGTGAGGTCCGAAGATCCCCCACTTTCTCCCGTAGGACGTACGCGGTATTAGCGACCGTTTCCGGTCGTTATCCCCCACTATCAGGCAGATTCCTAGGCATTACTCACCCGTCCGCCGCTCGCCACCAGGAGCAAGCTCCCGTGCTGCCGCTCGACTTGCATGTGTTAGGCCTGCCGCCAGCGTTCAATCTGAGCCATGATCAAACTCTTCAGTTCAATACTGCTTTTGGGTTTTGAGAAAACCCTAAACTTGGCTCAGCCATCGCAATCTTCGTATAACGAAGAAAAACTCATTCGAATTCTCGCATGAGTCATTGTGAGGCTGATAATCTGTTGACCATCAGTCCAACTCACAAGCACCCACACGAATTGCTTGATTCAGTTGTTAAAGAGCGGTTGGTTGATTCTTTCGTCTCAACCGAGGCGCGCATTCTACGCTTCCCTCATTTCGTGTCAAGCGTTTATTTTCAGAAGTTTTCGTTAAAACCTTTGAAACATCAACCACTTGACTCGCTTCGCTACCTCTTGAAGCGGGAGGCGAATTCTACAGCGTTACAACCTGCTGTCAACCACCTTTTTCACCGCATTCAATCCGGAGACTGAAGCCACTCCAACCGCTTCAAAATCGCTAACTCGTTGAATCTAAAGGAGTTTCGCGTTACGTTGTCGCTGGAAGTGGGGCGCATTATAAGGGGCTGAGACGAGCCGTCAAGCGTTTATTCCAAAAACCACTGCGATTGCGTCATCAAAGGGGTTTGCCCATGATGTCGGCCCGAATCCCCAGCTTATAGAAGCCGTACTACATGCTCCCGCTCTCTTCCAGATTCCGCAGCCCGTTGGCCAGTGTCGCTCTGTTGGTGATCGCAATGGTCTCCATTCAGTCTGGTGCCTCATTGGCCAAATCGCTATTTCCGTTGATCGGGGCTCAAGGGACCACCACCCTGCGCCTGATACTGGCCTCTGTACTGATGCTTGCGATCCTGCGCCCTTGGCGGATGCGCCTGACTCGGCAAGCGCTGTGCGACGTCGTCATTTACGGTTTGGCTCTGGGCGGGATGAACCTGCTCTTCTATATGGCTGTACGCAGCATTCCGCTCGGCATCGCCGTCGCGCTAGAGTTCACCGGCCCACTGGCAGTGGCGCTTTTTTCCTCACGGCGAAAGCTGGATTTCCTGTGGATTGCACTCGCAGTGGCTGGCCTTTGCCTCCTTATCCCGTCCGGTAGAGCCGGTGCGCCGCTGGATCTCACCGGTGCAGCCTATGCCCTCGGTGCCGGATGCTGTTGGGCACTTTATATAGTGTTCGGCCAAAAGGCCGGGCAATCGCACGGGGTGCAGATGGCCGGCCTGGGGGTGGTTGTCGCAGCCTTGTTCATAGCCCCGGTCGGGATTGCCCATGCAGGGGCTGAACTGCTCGATTGGGCGTTGATCCCGACAGCACTGGGCGTGGCGATATTGTCCACCGCCCTGCCCTACAGCCTGGAGATGATTGCACTGGCCAGGTTACCCGCTCGCACTTTCGGCACCCTGATGAGCCTTGAGCCTGCCGTTGCCGCGCTTAGTGGGCTGGCCTTCCTGCACGAACACCTGAGCGGTACCCAGTGGCTCGCCATTATCGCGATCATAGGCGCCAGCCTCGGCGCGACCCTATCGGCCTCTGACGCACCCGCCACCCCAATGGTGGATTGAGCGCAAGTGACGCTGCGCAGGCCAACACTGGTAATTCTTTGATTTTTAAGCGAAGGTAAACCCTCACCCGGGGGCAGGATGGGCCCTTGGCATTGCTCAGCAACCGGGCGTAGACCCGGCTCCCGAGGCAAGGAACGACATGAAAACGCTTTGGTGTTTCGTTGCGCTTGCGCTGCTTTCAGGCTGCGCAGCTCACTCTCGCACCGAAATCAAACACGGTCGTAAAGGCCTGCATATCAACTGCTCCGGCCTCAGTTCATCCTGGGAGCAGTGCTACAAAACCGCGAACGACGCCTGCCCCAGCGGGTACAAGACAATTGCCAAGTCAGGCCAGGACAGCGAAGGCGAAGAGAGCGAATTCCTCTTCGGCATCAACCCGGCCGGTTACACCAGCCGGAGCATGATAGTCATTTGCCGGTAGGTACCTGCAGGGGAGCGGTACGCAGCCTCAGCCAATCCAGCGCAGCCCCGCTGACCCAAGGCGTGAGACGTAGGCGCACGTGCAGGTGATAGTCATCGAGCCAACGACGCTCCTGCGCACTCATCAATTCAGGCAACAGGCACCGTGTATCGATCGGGCACAGCGTCAAGGTTTCGAATTCCAGGAACGCTCCGAAAGCTTCTGCCCTTTCGCATGCTTTCGCTACCACCAGGTTTTCGATCCGAACTCCCCATTGGCCCGGCCGGTAAGTACCCGGTTCGATGGATGTGATCATGCCTGCACGCATGGCCGTATGAGCTGCCGGGTTTGCCTGATAGGCGATGACTTGCGGCCCTTCGTGCACATTCATGAAGTAACCGACCCCGTGCCCGGTTCCGTGGCCGTAATTGACGCAATCAGCCCACAATGGCGCGCGAGCGATGGCGTCGAGCATCGGCGATGCAATGCCCTCGGGAAACCGTGCCTGTGACAGCGCGATAGTCCCCCTTAGTACTCGGGTGCAGTCTTCCATCTGCTCCATCGACAACTGCCCGATGGGGACCATACGTGTAATGTCAGTCGTACCGCCCAGATACTGCGCGCCGGAATCGATCAATAAAAGCCCATCGCCTTCAATAGCCGCATGCGCATCGGCGGTCGCCCGATAATGAGGCATGGCGCCATTGGCGTTGAATGCAGCAATGGTCGCAAAGCTGAGGCTCACGTAATGAGGCCGTCGCGAACGGGCCAGAGCCAACTGTTCGTCTACCGACAGCTCCGTGACGCCATCGCCCTGCGCGATAGCCTGTTCCAGCCAGCTGAAGAACTCGCACAAAGCCGCTCCGTCCTGCTCCATGGCCTGCCGGACGTGCGCGATGTCGGCCTCTTGCTTGCGGGCCTTGAACAGCGTGGTCGGGTTTATCGCCTCGACACATGCGACCGCCGTCGGCACCTGCTGCACAGCGCCCAAGGTCACCCTGGCCGGGTCGAGCAACAGCCTGGCCTTTGGGTCAAGCGAGGCAAGCGCAGGCATGGCGCTCGAATAGTCCTGCACGCGTACACCGTGCCGGCCCAGTTGTTCGACGAGCGCGGGCGCAAGCTTGCCTGCAGCCAGGAACAGAGTGGCCTGGGCAGGCTCGATGAGTGCGTAGGCAAGAAAGACTGGATTATACGGCACGTCGCTGCCGCGCAGATTGAACAGCCAGCCGATGTCGTCCAGGCTCGCTATAAAGTGGTGATCCGCGTGGTGCTCCGCCATGGCCTGGCGCACCCGAGCCAATTTTTGTGAAGTGTCCTCGGCGACGAATTCCGCAGGATGCACTACGACAGGCTCGCCAGGCAGCACTGGCCTGCCCTCCCAAACCTGATCGAACACATCCACATCTGTACGCAAGGCACGGCCCTTGAGTTGCTCGTGCAACTGGCGCGAAGCCGCCAGCCCCAATACAGCACCATCCACCAGCACCGTGGCCCCTTCCGGCAACTGCTCGCCTAGCCATTCATAAGGGCCGGGCACGCCAGGGCCCGCCTTGACCGTCTCGATGCCGGTACCCGCCAGTTCACGCTCGGCATGCTCCCAATAGCGGCTGTCGACCCAAACGCCCGCGAAAGCCTGAGTGACCACCAGAGTCCCTACCGAACCAGTGAAACCACTGAGCCATTGCCGCGCTTGCCAATGTTGCGGCAGGTACTCGGAAAGGTGCGGGTCGGCCGAGGGCACCAACAACGCATCGGCGCTCAGCGCATCCAAGGCTTGGCGAACGCGGTCAAGCCGCTTGGCTACTACGGAGGCACTCATCCAGGCACATTTCCCAATCATTGATGACATTGCGACTATGGCCGAGCACCAACCGCCTGGCAACTCCCGGGAACGCGTGGGCCCGGCCAGGTTCGCAAGCATATGACCCGCCAACGGAAGATGCCCATCATGCCCCGTGGAAGCAAAGGCAGTTACACCGCCGCCCAGAAGCGTAAAGCCGAGCATATCGAGGACAGCTACCTGGCAAAAGGAATGCCCGAAGAAACTGCGAAGGCGCGCGCCTGGGCTACGGTCAACAAACAATCTGGCGGAGGCGAGAAAAGCGGCAGTGGCCGCACCACCAGCGCCAATGACAAGGCTCGTGCCGCCCGTGACTCAGCCAAACGAGCCGCCGCCACGCGCAAGGGGCTCGGCCGAAACGACCGCGAAACCCTGTTACAGCAAACCAGGGCGTCGCTGCTGTATGAAGCTCGCCAGCGAAACATTCCGGGGCGCTCGAGCATGAACAAGCAAGCGCTGGTCAACGCATTGCAGGCCCCTTGAGCTAGCCTTCACGGGCAGCGCTGGCGGAGGGCAATTGTACCCATCGACCGGATGCCGTCTGATGAGCACGTACCAGCGATGCGCGCTGGCGAACATATTCATCGTAAGGGAGGCCTTGCCGAGTGAGCGATTCGAGCGACAGTTGATAACGCTCCTGTTCACTGAAAGCGCGTTCCTCGGGGTGCCCTGCACACCCTTGAAGCAAAAGCGCAGCGGCCAGAGCTATAGATAGAGCCATGCTTTTCATAGAATATTGCCTTCGAACAGGACGTTGCCATGCAAGAAGGCTAATCACGCCGAGCGCTGCGGAGAAATCACACGAGCTGATAGTGATTATCGGTGGAGCATGACGTGCGCGTGCGGGCATGAAACCTCACGCTCCCCTTCCTCGCCAAAGCGATCTTGAGCAGCGTCGAAAAATCCTGTCATACATTGATTGGCCATCACGACTGCCGCGGCACGTTGTGGCCCGTATGATGCCCAACTGTTCTACTGGGTCGAGCCGTTATGTCCTTGATTGCACTGCTGTTGCTCCCCTTCGCTGGTGCCGTTGTCGCATCGCTGCTCGCGCACAACGCACGCAATGCACAAGCCCTGCTTGCCGGTTCGATTGCACTGGCGGGCACAGTCCAGCTCGCCTGGTGGTTTCCTGCGATTGCGCGAGGGGAGGTATTGCAGCAAACCTGGGCCTGGCTACCTTCACTGGGGCTGAACATCACGCTCAGGCTCGATGGCTTTGCCTGGCTGTTCGCGGCCCTGGTGCTGGGAATGGGCACACTGGTCTCGCTCTATGCCCGCTATTACATGTCACCGCAGGACCCCGTCCCGCGTTTTTTCTCCTTCTTCCTGGCGTTCATGGGCAGCATGCTGGGCGTTGTCATCTCGGGCAACCTGCTGCAGATAGTGTTCTTCTGGGAGCTGACCAGCCTGTTCTCCTTCCTGCTGATCGGCTACTGGCACCATCGCCGCGACGCTCGCCGCGGGGCCTATATGGCATTGGTCACCACGGGAGTGGGAGGCCTCTGCCTGCTGGTAGGGGTGCTGGTGCTGGGACACATGGTCGGAAGCTATGAGCTGGACCAGGTGCTTGCTCAAGGCAAGGCCGTGCGGGCTCATCCCTGGTACCCACTGGCGCTGGGGTTGATCCTGTTGGGCGCGCTCAGTAAAAGTGCGCAATTCCCCTTCCATTTCTGGCTGCCCAGGGCGATGGCGGCACCTACGCCGGTTTCCGCTTATCTGCACTCGGCGACCATGGTGAAAGCCGGAGTGTTTCTGCTGGCCCGGCTCTGGCCGGTACTGGCCGGGAGCGACGCCTGGTTCTGGATCGTTGGGGGTGCCGGCGCCTGCACCCTGCTGCTGGGCGCCTGGTGCGCAATCTTCCAGCATGACCTCAAGGGCCTGCTTGCCTACTCGACGCTCAGCCACCTGGGCCTGATCACGCTGCTGCTGGGGCTCAACAGTGACCTTGCGGCAGTGGCTGCGGTGTTTCACATCCTCAACCATGCCACTTTCAAGGCTTCGCTGTTCATGGCCGCCGGGATCATCGACCACGAAAGCGGCACCCGTGACCTGCGCCGTCTGAGCGGGTTGCGCCGGGCACTCCCCTACACCGCCACGCTGGCGATGGTGGCGAGCGCCGCGATGGCCGGCGTTCCACTGCTCAACGGCTTTCTCTCCAAGGAAATGTTCTTCGCTGAAACCGTGTTCATACAGTCCAGCCCCTGGGTCGAATACGCCCTGCCCATCATCGCTACACTGGCCGGCACGTTCAGCGTGGCGTACTCGCTTCGCCTGGTGTGCGAGGTGTTCTTCGGCCCGCCGGCGCATGGCCTGCCGCGCACGCCTCATGAGCCGCCGCGCTGGATGCGGGTACCGGTCGAGTTGCTGGTGCTGGGCTGCCTGGTGGTCGGAATCTTCCCCGCATGGGCAGTGGGCCCGATACTGGCCGCCGCTGCGGCACCGGTGGTCGGGGGTACGTTGCCGAGCTACAGCCTGGCGATCTGGCACGGTGTGAATGCGCCTCTGCTGATGAGCCTGATAGCCATGGTCGCAGGCATAGGGCTCTATGCCCTGATGCGGCGCAGGATCGGCACCGGCCGGATCGACGCCCCCCCGTTACTGGGCCGGCTTGACGGGCAGCGCATCTTCGACCGTTGCCTGGCCAGCCTCACCCGTTTCGCCCGCATGACGTCAGCCCGATTGGGTACCAAGCGCTTGCAGCCCCAGTTGTTCGCACTGCTGGGAGTCACCCTGGTGGCTGCTGCCCTGCCCTTCGCGGAACAAGGGCTAAGCTGGGGGGATCGTCCGAAAATCGCAGGCTCAGGCATCTTCGTGGTGCTTTGGCTGATCGCCATCGCCTGCGCGCTCGGGGCGGCCTGGCAGGCCGAATATCACCGCCTCGCTGCGCTGATCATGGTCGGCGTATGTGGGCTGATGACCTGTATAACCTTCATCTGGTTCTCTGCCCCGGACCTTGCCCTGACCCAACTGGTGGTAGAGGTCGTCACTACGCTGCTGATACTGCTCGGCCTGCGCTGGCTGCCCCGTCGCCTGCCGGAAGCCATGGGCGCTCCCGAAACAGGCGCACGCAATCGGCGCCTTCGAGACGCGGGCCTGGCGGTGCTGGTCGGTGGCGGAATGGCGGCGCTGTCCTATGCCATGCTGACTCGCCCGACACCCAATGAGATATCAGGGTACTACCTGACCCACGCGGTCCCCCAGGGAGGCGGCTCGAACGTGGTCAACGTCATGCTGGTCGACTTCCGCGGCTTCGATACGCTGGGGAGATTACGGTCCTGGCCGTGGTCGCCCTGACCATCTTCGCGCTGCTGCGCCGCTTCCGCCCGGCGCGCGAGTCCAGTGCACTGCCCCGCCAACAGCAGAATGCCAGTGCCGACCTGAGCCTCGACCTGGCCAACCCGCGTGGCGCCAAGGATACCGCCACGGGTGTGATGCTGGTGCCAGCGGTGCTGGTGCGCCTGCTGCTGCCGGTAGCGATGGTGGTTGCCTGCTCATTGTTCCTGCGCGGGCACAACGAGCCGGGGGAGGCTTTGTTGCGGGCCTGGTGGTTGCGGTTGCGTTCATCCTTCAATACATGGTGGCCGGCACTCAATGGGTCGAAGCTCGCCTGAGCCTGAATCCACTGCGCTGGCTGGGCACGGGCCTTGCGTGCGCAACGCTCACCGGTGCCGGCGCGCTGCTGTGGGGCTTTCCATTCCTGACCACGCACACGCTGCACCTGAGCCTGCCGCTGTTGGGCGAGCTACATGTTGCCAGCGCTCTGTTTTTCGACATCGGCGTATTCACCGTTGTGGTGGGGTCGACGCTGCTGATCCTGACCGCCCTGGCACACCAGTCTGTGCGGGCCCACCGTCAGGCGCCGTTGCCGCGCGCCGTTGCACCTGAAGGAGCTGCATGATGGAAGAGGTCATCGCTATCGCCATTGGTGCCCTCTCGGCCTCCGGAGTATGGCTGGTACTGCGCCCCGTACCTATCAGGTCATCATGGGCCTGTGCCTGCTGTCGTACGCTGTCAACCTGTTCATCTTCAGCATGGGCAGCCTGTTCATCGGCAAAGAGCCGATCATTCGCCCGGGCACGCCGCCGGACCTGCTGCACTACACCGACCCACTGCCTCAGGCGCTGGTACTGACAGCTATCGTGATCGGTTTTGCGATGACGGCATTGTTTCTGGTAGTGATGCTCGCCTCGCGCGGCCTGACCGGCACCGACCATGTCGACGGCCAGGAGCAACAGCCATGACGCTTGCGCAACACGGGCTGATCGCCGCAATCGTGCTGCCTTTGATCAGTGCCGCACTGTTGTTGCTGATCAGCGAACGGCATCGCCGCCTCAAGGGCTGGCTGAACCTGGCAGCGACCATCGCGGGCGCCGCTCTGGCTGCTGGCCTTGTGTACCAGGCCAGCACTGCCAACAGCGTCTACCTGGCCGGTAACTGGCCAGCGCCTTTCGGCATCGTGCTGGTGCTCGATCGCCTGAGCGCGTTGATGGTACTGCTCACCTCAGTACTGGGCTGCGCGGCCCTGACCTTCGCGCTTGCCCGCTGGGACCGCGCCGGGGCACATTTTCATGCGCTGTTTCAGATACAGCTGCTTGGCCTTAACGGCGCGTTCCTCACGGGTGACCTCTTCAACCTGTTCGTATTCTTCGAGGTCATGCTGGCCGCCTCTTACGGGCTGTTGCTGCATGGCTCGGGCCGAGCCCGGGTGGTGGCTGGGCTGCATTACCTTGCGATCAATCTTGTAGCGTCGTCGCTGTTTCTGGTCGGTGCCGCGCTGATCTACGGCGTTACGGGTACCCTCAACATGGCTGATATCGCAGTGAAGGTCTCCCGCATAACGCCAGAGGACACTGGCCTGCTGCACGCAGGTGTCGCCATCCTCGCCATCGCTTTCCTGACCAAGGCAGGCATGTGGCCCCTCAACGCGTGGCTTGCCCCTGCCTACGGGGCCGCCAGTGCGCCGGTTGCGGCGTTGTTCAGCCTGATGACCAAGGTTGGTGTCTACGCCGTACTGCGCCTTTGGGCGCTGGCACTTCCAGATGGTTTCGGCCAGGCCTGGCTGCTCTGGGGCGGCCTGGCGACACTGGCGTGCGGCATCCTTGGCGTGCTCGCGGCGAGGCGCCTGGAGCGACTTGCCGCGCTGAACATCATGGTGTCGGCCGGCACCCTGCTGGCTGCCATCGGGTTGGGAGGCGAGCGGCTGCTTGGCGCCGCGCTGTTCTATCTGGTGGGCTCTACACTGGCAGTGGCAGCGCTGTTTTTGCTGGCCGAGCTGATAGAAAGGGCTCGAGCGGCCAACGATGTTCAGGTGGACGACGAAGAATGCTCGCTGCCCGCCCCCATCGAAGCACTGCATCCGCCACAGGATGTGAACCTCGACGACGAGCAGCGAGCGCTGGTCGGGCGCATCATCCCGTGGAATACCGCATTTCTTGGGCTGGCATTCATCCTCTGTGCACTGATGGTGATCGGCATGCCCCGCTGGCGGGCTTTATCGGCAAAGTGAACCTGATCGCGGCCATTCTCGGCACTGAGGCGCCCAGCCCGGCAGCGTGGGGGCTGATTGCGTTGCTCGTGCTCGCGGGGATAGCAGCCCTGATGGCACTGACCCGCGTTGGCATGTTGCGCTTGTGGAGCCCGGCACAACCGCATCGGCCGGCGCTGCGCCCGCTGGAGTGCGCAGCGGTGGTGCTATTGATCGGCCTGTGCCTGGCGCTGACACTGCGCGCCGAGCCATTGTTGCAGTACACGCACGCCAGCGCCCGGGCGCTGCTCAGCCCGGGCAGCTATATCCAGCCGGTTCTCTCGAAAACGGCCGTGGAAAGGGAGGCACAATGAATCGCTGGCTACCTTGCCCAATTCTCTCTTCAGGCCTGTTCGCCTTGTGGCTTCTGCTCAACGGTTCCTTGAGCAGCGGCCATTTGCTGCTTGGCGCAGTACTCGCCATCGCAATACCGCTCATGGTCGCCGGCCTGCGGCCAGGCGCTTACCGAGTGGCCAAGCCTGCCATGGCTGCACGCCTGGCGGCTCGGGTAATGCTGGACATGCTGCGCTCCAACCTTCAGGTGGCCGGGCAGGTCGTTCAACGGCGCCCACTGGCCAGTGCCTGGGTCAGCGTCCCGCTCGAAATGCGTAGCCCCGAGGGCCTGGCTGTACTGGCAATGATCAGTTGCGCTGTTCCAGGAACAGTGTGGTGCAAATTGTCGATGGAGCGCGACTGCCTGTTGATACACGTGCTGTCGCTAACCGACGAGGCGCGCTTCATAGCCGATTTCAAGGAACATTACGAACGCCCCTTGCTGGAGATTTTCCCATGACCGGCCTGCTGGCCAATGCCATTCTTGCCAGCCTTGCAATTCTGGGTCTGGCAATGATTCTGACAGTCGTGCGCCTGTTCGTCGGCCCCTCCGCGCAGGACCGCGTACTGGCACTGGATTACCTCTACCTGTTGGGCATGTTGAGCATGCTGGTGCTGGGCATCCGCTACGCCAGCGACACCTATTTCGAGGCGGCGTTGCTGATCGCACTGCTGGGGTTCACCAGCAGTTTCGCACTGGCGCGCTTTCTGCTGCGTGGCGAGGTGATCGAGTGAATACAGTTTTTGAGGCAGCGATTGCACTGCTGGTATTGGGGGGCTCAACTCTGGCGCTGCTGGGAGCAGCAGGCCTGTTGCGCTTTGGCGACTTCTTCCAGCGCCTGCACGCCCCCGCGCTGGGCTACACCCTTGGCGCCTGGTGCATTACCAGCGCGTGCGTACTAGCCTTCAGCCTGGCGGCAGAAGAGCCCAGGCTGCAGGCGTGGCTCATTCCATTGCTGCTGGCAGTCACCACCCCCGTGAGCACTCTGTTACTGGCACGCACAGCGCTGTTTCGGCGCCCGAAAGCCCAAGGCACAGAGCGCTGAGCGCTGAGCGCTGAGCGTCAGGCTGTTCCTGCCTTGAATGTCATCACACCTGCACGCCATTTGGCAGCCTTGGCAATGGCAGCTTTGAGCGGGCGGCTCAGCCCGCCCTGAAGCTGCTCATGGGCTGCGAACACCATCAGCACAGCCTGGCCCTCACGCAATACGATGCCCTGGCCCTGGGGCGTGGCGACAGCTGCAAAATCACGCTCATCGGAAACCACTGCCTTGTGCTCACGATAGCGAAGCTCGAGTTTGCCGCCCTCTCGACTAGGCAGCACAGCAGCCCGGAAATGATCTCCCACTTTAAGTTCAAGCCCGGGTTTGTCGTCGACTACCAGTGCTTCATTGGTATCTATTTCGGCCATGAACAGCTCATCTGCAGACTGCTCGACGATGTAGACGAACTGCGATTGAAACAACTTGACCAACTGAACCCGTAAATCGCCCAACACAAAGAGGGCATGCATCTCAAGACTACTGACGGCCAATGATGGATCCTCTGACTTGAAAATCGACAGCTCCGCCAACACGGCGAAGCACAAACAAACAACCCTGCAAACGCGAACGGGCAAGCAGGAAGGTTTCCAAAGAAACTTCCACGCAACACGCCCTTCAAACCTTCAGCACCCTGAAAACACAACTGCCCTGGAGGCCAGATATGGAACTGGAAAACCACACGCTCAGCACACTGTTCCAGCAACTGGGGCTCGATGATTCAGCCCAGAGCATTGACGCGTTCATTGGAAAGCATCAACTGCCCAGCGAGGTGAAGGTGTCTGACGCCGATTTCTGGAGCGACGCCCAAGCTGCCCTGCTCAAGGAATCGATACTGGCTGACGGGCCAGAAGCCTTGTGGGTCGATGAACTGAACGTTCGCCTGCATTCAGACGCCGATGCCGCATAGGCATCAGGTGTCATAGCCGGAGAGCTCTCCCCAGACTCGCCTGCCAGCCCTGCTGGCAGGCCTTGGCATCGGCGTGGCGAGCGAAATGCACGTCCATGAACTGGCGCTGATTTTGCCACCGTTCAGGCGCTAACACACCATTATTTGTCTGGAGCAGGCCTGTACCCCAGCCGCAGGCCACCCCAATGGCGGCCTCCGACCATGATCGGCACCGACAGATCGTGCATCAATTCCCCGGTGTCACGGGTATAGGTCTGCAACAGCATGGGCTTTTGGTGGCTGCCACAGCGGATTCCCGTCGCATCGTCGAAAAGCCGCTTGCTGCGTGACCAGGCTCTATCGTGGGCCAGGTCGCCAGTCGGCGGGCGGCTGAACGCCTGATTGTGTGTGGGTACGTAGCCTTGTGGCGTACTGGCAATAGCGAAAACAAGCCCCTCATGACGCTTGAGCAACGGTTCCTGTATCGACGGCAGCACCTGGTCGGCGTAGCGATCGAACCGAGTCTTGTATTTGGCAGGCTCCGTGCCAGGCTGCACGATGTAGTTGCGGTCGAACAAGTCGTCCGCCGTCAGTTTGCCGGCTGCCAGGTCCGCTTCGAAACGGGCCGCTATGGCCTGTGCCCCCTCCCGCGCCAGGTCGAAAACTCGCTGGTGGTAGTCATCCAGGCCCACTTCAGCCAGCCGCTCACTGAGGTTCTCCGCTTGCGCCTCGAGCTCGCCAGCTGCGCGGTCAAGCTGGTGGGTACGCTCATCGCTCACGGCCAGATCACCGCGCATGCGCTCGATCGCTTCGAACAATGTGGCAAGTTGTTCACGATTGGCGCGGGCGCCCTGGTCGATGCTGCCCATGCGGTTCTCCACGCCAGCGGCGAGGCCTGCGATCTGCGCGAGTTGCTCGCCGGTACCCTGAACCTGCTCGACCCCGGCCTGAAGTTCATCGGTCAGTTGGTGAATCTGCCCGACCACCTCACCGGTGCGCTGTTGGATTTCACCCACCATCTGCCCAACTTCCTCGGTGGCCGCCGCGGTGCGGGCGGCAAGCCCACGCACCTCATCGGCCACCACTGCGAAGCCGCGGCCGTGCTCACCGGCGCGGGCGGCCTCGATGGCGGCGTTGAGCGCCAATAGGTTGGTCTGGCTGGCAATTGACTGGATCGTGGAGGCGACGCGCTGGATGCTGTCGCCCAGTTGCGCCAGCACCTCAATGGTCTGCCGGCTATGGCTGGCACGCTGGCTGAGCCGGTGCATGCGTTGGATGGACTCTTCAAGTGCCGCCTGCCCTGCCCCGGCGCAGGCATGGACACTGCTCGCCGCCTCAAGCGCCTGGCTGCCTTGCGCGGCTGTGCTGTCGACGGTGTGGATCATCGCCTGGGCGCTGTCGACGATCTGCGCCGCAGAGGCCAGTTGCGACTCCAGGCGCTGCGCCAGTTGCTTGACCGACCAGGCGACCCCGGCGGCAGAAAGCGCATTCTGACTGGTGTGGCGGGCAAGGTCGGCTGCAAGCGCCTGAACCCCAGGCTGTTCTGGCTGTGCGGCCTGCCGGGATTGCAGCGAGCGGCCAGGAAGCCATTGCGCGAGCAACGCCAGCACCACGCCTGCCCAGGCAGGCAGGCCCATCGCCTGCACCGCCCAGAACAGCCCACTCAATATCAACGCCTGAGCCGCCCACCAGCACAGCACCGATACGCTCAGACGTGGTCGAGGGGCGGGCGCCGAGCGCTCCAGGGTGGTAGGCGTGCCAATGCTCATGGTCGCGACTCCTGCGGGCATTCTAATTGTGCCCGCAGCATGCGCCATCAGTTAGCCAGTGGCCATGCTGCCTTGGTAGGGGCCGACGACCGGCCGGTCATCAGACCTGGCGCTGGTGCTTGTCGAGCTGCTCGTGACGCTCCTGCGCCTCGATGCAGTATTTGGTGATGGGGCTGATCAGCAGGCGTTTCAGGCCGATGGGCTCACCGCTGTCATCGCACCAGCCAAAGGTGTCCTCGGCAATGCGGCCCAAGGCCATTTCCAGTTGCGGCAGCAGGCGCTGATCGCGCTCGATGGCGTTGACCAGCCAGTGGCGCTCTTCCTCGACCGACGCGACATCGGCCGGGTCGGCGGGCGATTCCAGGCTCTCGATGGCCTGGCGGCTCAGCTCGATACGCTCCTGGGTCTCGACTTTCAAGGCCTGGATCATGCCCTGGAAGTAAGCCAGTTGCGTGGCGTTCATGTAGTCGTCGGCCGGCATCGCCAGCAGCTCATCCTTCGTCATGTATCTCTCGATTAAAGCCTTGGTTCGAACGCGGTACGGGCACTTTCGGCACCCGGCAAAGCGCATGAGGGGCGGCAGTCTAAGGGCGCGGGCCGCGCGCAGCAATAGCCAAGCGATGGGATTTGGACACAAGGCAGCGCCTGGGGGCACCCGGCACCGGTTACGTCTAGCGCCCGGTTGACCTGGCGCAGGAAAAAGGCGCCGGGGTATTCAATAATGGTTCTCATTATGTTACAACTGCGCACTTTCATTAACAGGCGGTTTGCAGTAAATGCTCGTTCCTTTTCTGATCATGCTGCGCGAAGGGATTGAAGCCGCGCTCATCGTTGGCATCATCGCCAGTTATCTCAAGCAAACCGGCCGCGGCCAATGGATGCCCGCCGTCTGGATCGGGGTATTGCTTGCCGGCGCGCTGGCCCTGCTGGTGGGTGGTGGCCTGGAGCTGATCGCCGCTGAATTTCCGCAAAAGCAACAGGAACTGTTCGAGTCGGTGATTGGCTTGATGGCTGTGATCATCCTCAGTTCCATGGTGGTGTGGATGCGCAAGGTCGCCCGCTCGCTCAAGACCGAACTGCACGGCTCGCTGGAGCAGGCGCTGGCCGGCTCGCGCAACCAGACGCTCGCCCTGATCGCCATGGTGTTCTTCGCCGTTGCCCGTGAAGGCCTGGAAACCGTGTTCTTTCTGCTGGCGATCTTCCAGCAGAGCGAAGGCTTCAGCGCCCCGCTCGGGGCGTTGCTCGGGTTGCTGGGCGCCGTCGCCATCGGCCTTGCGCTGTATCGCGGCAGCCTGAAACTCAACCTCTCGCAATTCTTCCGCTGGACAGGCCTGTTCATCCTGGTGGTGGCGGCCGGCATCCTCGCCAATTCGATGCGTTCGCTGCACGAGGCAGGGGTGTGGAACAGCCTGCAGGAAGTTGTGTTCGACATCAGCGCCACGCTGCCGATGGACGGCCCGGTGGGCTCGGTGCTGGCCGGCATGTTCGGCTACCAGGATGCGCCCACCGTGAGCGTGCTGGGGGCATGGGCCTTGTACATGGCATTCGCCCTGATTCTGTTTTTCCTCCCGGGCAAGCCCGCGCCTGCCCGCTCAACCTCTACCGTTACCCAGCCTTAAGGGGCCCCATGTCCAACCCAACTCAACAGCCGCCCCGCCTGCTGCGGGCGGCGGTGGCAGGCTCGGCGGTCGTTCTGATCGCCGCAGGGGGCCTGTTCTACTACGCCTCCAAAGTCGCCAGTGAAAAACGCAAGGCCACTGCTGGCAGTGAAATCACCGTTACCATCCACCCCAAGCAGTGCGAGCCCAACGCACTCACCGTACCGGCCGGCAAGACGACGTTCCGTATCGTCAACGCCAGCGACCGGGCGGTGGAATGGGAGATTCTCGACGGCGTGCTGGTGGTCGAGGAGCGCGAGAACATCACTCCAGGGCTGAGCCAGGTAATCAATGCCAACCTTGAGCCCGGCGAGTACGCCATCACCTGCGGCCTGCTATCAAACCCTCGCGGCACGCTGAAAGTGACCGCGACCGCCGAATCCGAGGCTCGCGCCAAGGCGCGCCCGGAGATGACAGCGTTCATTGGCCCGCTGTCGGAATACCGCGTGTACCTGAGCATTCAGGGCAGCAGCCTGATCCAGGGCGTGGATGCCCTGACCAAGGCCATCGATGCAGGCGACCTGGCTGCAGCCCGCGCTGCCTACGCGCCTGCACGTGCGGCCTATCAGCGCATCGCGCCCGCTGCACAGCGTTTCGCCGAGCTCAACAACGCGATCGACGCACGCGCCGACTATTACGAAAAACGCGAGCAAGACCCCTCCTTCACCGGCTTCCATCGCCTGGAGTACGGCCTGTTCCAACAAAGCAGCGTCGAGGGCCTGGCAGCGGTAACCCATCGCCTGCAAGCAGACGTCACCACCCTCAAGACACAGTTGCTGGCAACACCCATCCCGCCGGATCAACTGGTGAGCATCGTCTCGCGCAACCTGCGCACACTGGCCGACAACCGCTTCAACGGTGAAGAGGAGCGTTACAGCCACCTGGACCTCAATGGCTTTGCCGCCAACCTTGAAGGTGCCGGCAAGGTCATCGACCTGATGCACCCGTTGCTGGAAAAACGCGCAGCCTCCCTGGTGACGCAACTGGACAGCAACCGCCAGGCGTTCAAGGCCCAACTCGACGCCCTGCGCGAAGGCGACGGCTACCGCGCCTATGACAAGGTGGGCGACGACCAGCGCAAAGCGCTGGCGAGCGCCGCCAAAGCCCTGGCCGACAGCCTTGACGGCATCGACCAGGCCCTGGGCCTGTCGGCCCTGTAACACCGTGGAACAGAACTGATGAGCGAAAAAGACAGCAACGCCCACTCCCCCGACCGCCGCCGCGTATTGCTGGGGCTGGGTGCCGCCGGTGCCGCCATTGCCGGCGGCGCCCTGACCTGCCCGATGGGTGCCCATGCTGCAGCGAGCGCGCAGCAGCACCAGGTCACAGACGCACCGAAAAGCGACAAGACCCAGGACCACCACGCCTACGAAGGCGTGCATCAGGCCGGCATCGTCACGCCCCGCCCTGCTGCCGGCATGCTGGTGGCCTTCGATGTGCTGGCCAACGACCGCGACGATCTGGAGCGGATGTTCCGCACCCTGGATGAGCGCATTCGCTTCTTGATGAAAGGGGGCGTGGTCGCTGACATCGACCCGAAGTTGCCACCGCTGGATTCGGGCATCCTCGGCCCCAATGTGACCCCCGACAACCTGACCATCACCGTCGCTGTCGGCGCCTCGCTGTTCGACGACCGCTACGGGCTGGCCCACGCCAAGCCCAAGCGCCTTATCCGCATGGTGGGCTTCCCCAACGACGCACTGGAAGAAGACCGCTGCCACGGCGACCTGACCCTGCAGTTCTGTTCCAACACCCCCGACACCAACATCCACGCGCTACGCGACATCGTCAAGAACCTGCCAGACCTGCTCTACGTACGCTGGAAACAGGAAGGCACGGTGCCGCCGCAAGCGCCCACCAAGCCGGGCGAACCTGAACAGAGCGCGCGCAACTTCCTGGGCTTTCGCGATGGCTCGGCCAACCCCGACTCGGCAGACGCCAAGGCCATGGACCAGATCGTATGGGTTCAACCGGGCAGCGATGAGCCGGCCTGGGCCGCCCACGGCAGCTATCAGGCCGTGCGCCTGATCCGTAACTACGTCGAGCGTTGGGACCGCACGCCGCTGCAAGAGCAGGAGGCGATCTTCGGCCGCAAGAAAGCCACTGGCGCCCCCATGGACGGCAAGCACGAAAGCGACGTGCCCGACTACAGCAAAGATGAAGCCGGCAAGGTCACCGCGCTCAACTCGCACATCCGCATGGCCAACCCGCGCACGCCAGCTTCGCAAGCCAACATCATCCTGCGCCGGCCATTCAACTACTCCAACGGGGTGATGAAGAACGGCCAGCTGGACATGGGCCTGCTGTTCATCTGCTACCAGGCCGATTTGCTCAAAGGCTTCATCACTGTGCAGACCCGCCTGAACGGCGAGCCGCTGGAGGAGTACCTCAAGCCTACCGGTGGCGGCTACTTCTTCACCTTGCCTGGCGTGAACGGCAAGGACGATTTCATGGGCCGTTCGCTGTTGCAGGCGGCCGAGAAAAGCAAGACCGCTTGAACACACCAAGGACTCATAACAACTGGGGAGCCCCGCATGAAAAAAACGCCTCTGGCTTTGCTGTTCACCCTCGGCGTGCTGAGCGCGCCGAGCTTTGCCGCCAACGCTTCGTCGCTGGACCTGGTGCAGCCGATCTCGGATTACAAGATCTACGTCACTGAAGAAGTGGGCAAACTGGTCACCGAGACTCAGGCCTTCACCGATGCCGTGAAGAAAGGCGATATCGCTACCGCCAAGAAGCTCTACCCCACCACGCGGGTGCATTACGAGGCCATCGAGCCGATCGCCGAGCTGTTCGACGACCTGGACAAGTCGATCGACTCCCGCGAAGACGACCATGAGCAAGGCGTCAAGGCGGACGACTTCACCGGCTTCCATCGCCTGGAATACGGCCTGTACGCCAAGAACACCACCAAAGGCTACGAGGGCTTCGCCGACGACCTGATCAAGGACGTCAAGGACCTGGACAAACGCATCGCCGAGCTGACCTTCCCGCCGGAGAAGTGGTCGGTGGCGCTGCCGCGCTGATGGAAGAAGTGGCCGCCACCAAGATCTCGGGTGAAGAAGATCGCTACAGCCACACCGACCTGTACGATTTCGACGGTAACGTCACCGGCGCCAAGAAGATCTTCGAGCTGTTCAAGCCGCAGATCGTCAAGCAGGACAAAGCCTTCGCCGACAAGGTCGAGAAGAACTTCGCCACCGTCGACAAGATCCTGGCCAAGTACAAGACCAAGGACGGCGGCTTCGAGACCTATGACAAAGTCTCCGAGCGCGACCGCAAGGCGCTGGTCGGGCCAGTCAACACCCTGGCCGAAGACCTCTCCACCCTGCGTGGCAAACTGGGCTTGAATTGAGCTTCGAGCTTGTAGCAGCAAGCTTCAAGCACCGCAGCTTGTGGCTTGTAGCTTGTAGCTTGTAGCTTGTAGCTTGTAGCTTGTAGCTTGTAGCTTGTAGCTTGTAGCTTGTAGCTCGAATGCTAGGCTCCTTGGATTTACAAGGAGCCTAGCATGCCCTCTTCCCTGTTCGACCTCTCCGGAAAAATCGCCCTCGTTACCGGCGCCAGCCGTGGCATCGGCGAAGCCATTGCGCACCTGCTGGCCCAGCACGGCGCAGAAGTCATTGTCGCCAGCCGCAAGGCACCTGCCTGCGAGGCGGTGGTGCAGCGCATTCGCGAAAATGGCGGCAAGGCCCATGCCTTGGCGTGCCATATGGGTGAGCTGGAGCAGATCGACGCGGCTTTCGCGCACATTCGCGAGCGCTTCGGCAGGCTTGACATCCTGGTCAACAACGCCGCGACCAATCCGCAGTTCGGCCACGTGCTCGACACCACGGTCGAAGCCTTCCAGAAAACCGTCGACGTCAACTTGCGCGGGTACTTTTTCGCCTGCGTCGCGGCCGGCAAGCTGATGCGCGAGCACGGTGGCGGCAGCATCATCAACGTCGCTTCAGTCAATGGCGTGCAGCCTGCACCGATGCAGGGGGTTTACTCGATCACCAAGGCAGCGGTCATCAACATGACCCAGGTGTTCGCCAAAGAGTGCGCAGCCCTGGGCATCCGCTGCAACGCACTGTTGCCGGGCCTGACAGACACGCAGTTCGCCTCGGCGCTGACCCAGAACCCGCAGGTTCTCGAGCAATGGCTGCCGCGCATTCCGCTTGGCCGCATGGCTCGGCCCGAGGAAATGGCCGGTGCCGTGCTGTACCTGGCCAGTGACGCTGCAAGCTATACCACCGGCACTGCGCTGGAAGTCGATGGGGGCCTGCTGGCATGAGCTGCCCACTGGCGTAGAATGGCGGCACTTGGCGCGCGCCGTTGCGCGCCCTCTGGTTGTGGCCTGCCCATGCTTCTCGAACTGTCCGTCACCCCCACCGTACTGGCGGTGCTCTCCGCCGTTGCCTTCGTTGCCGGTTTCATCGACGCCATCGCAGGTGGCGGCGGGCTGCTGACCACGCCGGCACTGCTCACCGCCGGCTTGCCGCCGCACCTGGTGCTGGGCACCAACAAGCTGAGCTCCACGTTCGGCTCGGCCACTGCCAGCCTTACCTTCTACCGCCGCAAGCTTTTCCACCCAAGGCGCTGGAAGCGCGCCCTGTGGAGCACGCTGGGCGGCGCGCTGCTGGGCGCAGGTGTTGCGCATTACCTGCCCGCCGAATGGCTGAACCGGATGCTCCCGTTGATCGTGTTCGCCTGCGCGCTGTACGTGCTGTTCGGCCGCACACCCAGCGCCCCGCTGGACAGCGACCTGCCGATCGCCAAGAAACGGCAGATCCCCCAGGGGCTTGCGCTCGGGTTCTACGACGGGGTGGCCGGGCCAGGCACCGGGGCGTTCTGGACGGTCAGCTCGCTGTTGATGTACCCGCTGGACATGGTCCGCGCCAGCGGCGTGGCCCGCACCATGAACTTCGTCAGTAACGGCGCGGCCCTGGCCGTATTCATGGCCTCCGGCTCGGTGGATTGGCTGATAGGCCTGTGCATGGGCGCCTGCGTGATGCTGGGCGCGTTCTTTGGCGCCCGCAGCGCCATCGGTGGCGGAGCGAAATTCATCCGCCCGGTGTTCATTTGCGTGGTGCTGGCGCTGACCGCGCGCCTAGCCTGGCAGCACTGGTTCGGGCAGGCCTAGCCGGCGCGCGACGTAGAGGTCGATCAGGTAGCGCGCAATGGAGCGCGCCGCCGGAAGTGGCGGCAAGTCATCGACGCGGAACCAGCGGGCATCTTCGATTTCATCCGGTTGCGGCACGATATCGCCGCCCGCGTATTCGGCGTGAAAGCCCAGCATCATCGAGTGCGGGAATGGCCAGCATTGGCTGGCGACGTACTGGATGTTGCTGACCTCGACGCTCACCTCCTCGCGCACCTCTCGCACCAGGCACTCTTCGGCAGACTCGCCCGGCTCAGCGAACCCGGCCAAAGTACTGTAGACACCCGGTACGAACCGCGGCGAGCGTGCCAGCAGAATTTCGTCGCCACGGGTCACCAGCACGATCATGCTCGGCGAGATACGCGGGTAAGCCCGCAGTTCACAGTGAGAGCACAGCATGGCGCGCTCACCCGGCACCTGAGCGGTGGGCTGCCCACAGCGCCCGCAAAACCGATGCTCATTTGCCCAGGTGCCGATCTGCGCGGCATAGGCGAGCACACGAAAGTGCTCGAAACCGGGTTGCAGCATGAACTGGCGCAGCCCCTGCCACTGGCAGTTGTCGATGTGTACGGCCTCTTCGAATTCGACCAGATACACCGGCTCCCCGTCGAAATGGCCGATGCCATGTTCGAACAGCACCGGCAGCCCCAGTTGCTTGAGCCAGTCACGGGAGAACAGCACGCCCTGATTGCCGTGGAGAAACCCCTGCGATGAGCGCGCCACCGCCCAGCCGCCGGTGGCTGTGGTGTCCAGTACTGCGGTGATCCAGCGTTCAGGCATCAGGCGTATCCTTGGCCGGTCAATCGTCGAAAACCGCAGGCTGCCGGGCCAGCGCTGCGGCCATGGCCACTTTGAGGTCCGCCGATTGCAACATGGCGGCGTTCCAGGTGGCGACATAGTCCAGGCCGTCGTCGACACGGTGATCGCGCATGTAGTCGATCATGCGCTTGGTGCCTTGCACGGCCAAGGGGGATTTTGCGGCAATCTCACGGGCAATGGCAAAAACGCCTTCATGCAGGGCAGCTTCATCGGCATAAACACGGTTGACCAGCCCTGCTGCCAGCGCCTGCGGCGCAGCGATCGAGCAGCCTGTATAGGCCCACTCGCGCAAGGTGGCTTCGCCCACAATGTGCGGCAAACGCTGCAGGGTGCCGACGTCGGCGGCCATGCCCATGTCGATTTCCTTCAGGCAGAAATTGGCCTGCTCGGTGCAGTAGCGCAGGTCGCAGGCGGCGATCAGATCCACGCCGGCGCCCACACAATGCCCGGAAACCGCCGCCAGCACAGGTTTGCGAACCCGGGCCACCGTATTCAGCGCGCTTTGCAGGCGCACAATGGTCTGGCGCAGCAGGCGTGCATTGCGGCCGGGGTCCGCGCCCATCTGGCCAGCGAGGCCCGCCAGCAACGCGAGGTCGATACCAGCTGAAAAATGCCCCCCTGCGCCACTGAGCACGATCACCCGTACCGCCTCGTCCTCATCAAGCGCCTCGAACAAAGGCCCGATCTGTTCCCAGAAGGCAGCGCTGAGTGCATTGCGCTTGGCCGGCCGGTTCAGGCACACATGCGCAATGGGGCCTCGGTGTTCCAGGCTGAGGAAAGCGTCTTCGGGCATGGCTAATCTCCTGTGAGCGAGCGGGCCCCATCATAGCCGCGCCGTGAGTGAACGCCGCGCGGCATTGCCGCCAATCAGGGCGTGGCTTGCGCCGTACGCTGCTCGGCCGGGGCCGCCTCGCCACCATGAGCACGTGCCTGCGCCGGGCACTCGGTGCGATGCAGGTTCAACGCCGTGTTGATGATGCCGATGTGGCTGAACGCCTGTGGGAAGTTGCCCAGCATGCGTTGGCCTTCATGGTCGTATTGCTCGGCCAGCAGGCCAACGTCGTTGCACAGCCCGCTCAGTCGTTGGTACATCGCTTCGGCGTCCGCCTTGCGGCCCAGAAGCGCGTAGACGTCGGCCAGCCAGAACGAGCACACCAGAAACGTCCCCTCCCCCGGGCTCAGGCCGTCGTCCATGCGGTGAGTGAGGTAGCGCAGCACCAGCCCGTCACGCACCAACTGCGCCTCGATTGCTTCGACGGTGGCGACGAAACGCGGGTCGTCGGCCGGTAGAAAGCCCGTCAGGCCTATTTGCAAGAGGCTGGCATCCACTTCAGTGGAGCCATAGCTCTGGACGAAATGCCCCAGCTCGGTGTTGAAGCCTTGCTCGCACACCTGAGCGTGAATCTGATCAGCCATGGCGCGGTAGCGTTTGCCCATGCCCAACTCCTGCTCGGTGGCGTCCGCCAGGTTCGCGGCGCGGTCGAAGGCCACCCAGGCCATGACCTTGGAGTGCACGAAATGCTTGGCCTCGCCACGGATCTCCCAGATGCCTTCGTCTGGCTGGCGCCAGGCTTTTTCGAGAAAGCGCATCACCAGGCGGAAAATCGACGCGCTGCGCGGGTGCCGTGGCATGCCGGCACGGATGGCCTGGCTCAGCGCATCGACGACCTCGCCATACACATCCAACTGCCGCTGGGTGGCCGCAGCGTTGCCGATTCGTACCGGCCGCGAGCCTTCGTATCCGGCGAGCCAGTCGAGGGTGTATTCCGGCAGCCGCCGTTCACCGCCCAGGCCGTACATGATCTGCATCTGCTCCGGGCTGCCTGCCACAGAACGCATCAGCCATTCACGCCAAGCGTTGGCTTCTTCGACATAGCCCAGGTTGATGAACGCCAGTAACGTCATGGTGGCGTCGCGCAGCCAGCAGAAGCGATAGTCCCAGTTACGTTCACCTCCCAGATGCTCGGGCAGTGACGTAGTTGCTGCTGCAACGATGCCGCCACTGGGCTGGTAGGTCAGAGCCTTGAGTGTCAGCAGCGAGCGGCGCACCTGGCTGCTGAAACGGCCCAGGTCCGGGCAGCGGCCGGCGAACTCGCGCCAGTAGGCTTCGGTTGATGCCAGGGCTTGCTCGGCATCGAAGCGCTCTGCCAGCGGGTGCACCGAACTCTGGTGGGTCAGGGTGAACACCAGGCGGTCGCCAGGCCGCACGGTGAACTGGCTGCCGGTGTGGTGATCGCGCGCCTTGAGCGGTTTGTCGCTGAACAGCACCAGCCGCTCCGGGCCGGCGACCGCAGTAAGCACCTGGTCGCGAGGCTGCTCCACCCAAGGGATGCTGCTGCCGTAGTCGAAGCGGATGGAAAGGTCCATGTCGAACGGCACCTCACCTTCCAGGCCCTCGACGATACGAATCACGCTGTGGTGTTCAGCCATCGGCATGCAGTCGATCAGCCGGGCGGCTCCTGAGGCGGTGGTGAAGGTGGTTTCCAGAATCAATGTGTCATCGCGATACTGCCGGCTCACCTGTACCTGCTCCTGCGCAGGGCCGATGCGCCAGTGGCCGTTTTCCTCATCGCCCAACAACGCCGCGAAGCATGCGGGGCCGTCGAAACGGGGAAAACACAGCCAGTCCAACGAGCCAGTCTTGTCGATCAGTGCGGCGGTGCGGCAGTTGCCGATCAGGGCGTAGTCTTCGATCAATGCGGGCATGCGGCGGGCAACCTCATTATGCGGTAGAAGGCCGGCAGCGCAGGGCGCTGCCCTCCTTGTGTGACCATCGCCGACCAAAACGGTTTGCCTTGCCCACAGATGAAAATAATCGGCAGGTCAGCTCAACGAGTGCCAGCGCCGGCCGTCCCGGGCGAGCAGCTCATCGGCTTCAGCAGGGCCATCGCTGCCGGCAGTGTAACCGCTGACCTCATCGGCCTCGGCCCAGGCATCGAGAAACGGCTGCACCGCCCGCCAGCCATTCTCGATGTTGTCAGCACGCTGGAAGAGCGTCTGGTCACCGGTCAAGCAATCGTAGATCAGGGTTTCGTACCCGGTGGACGGCCCCATCTGGAAGTAGTCCTTGTAGGCGAACCCCAGCTTGACGTCTTCCATCACCAACGCCTGCCCGGGGCGCTTGGCCTGAAGGTCGAACCACATGCCTTCGTTGGGCTGGATCTGGATGGTCAGGTAGTTGGGCTTGAGCTGGTTCACTTCAGTATCACGAAACTGAGCGTAAGGCGCCTGCTTGAAGCAGATCGCGATCTCGGTATCGCGCACCGTCAGGCGCTTACCGGTGCGCAGGTAGAATGGCACGCCTACCCAACGCCAGTTGTCGACCATTACCTTGAGTGCAACATAGGTTTCGGTCCGGCTGGCCGGGTCGACCTTGGGCTCTTCGAGGTAGCCGGCCTGGCCATTGCCAGCCTGGTATTGAGCGCGCACCGAATTATCCAGTGCCTCCTTCTGCGTCCAGGGGCGGATCGAGCCAATTACCTTGGCCTTCTCCCCACGCACGGCGTCGGCGCCGAACGCCGCCGGCGGCTCCATCGCTACCATCGCCAGCAGCTGGAACAGGTGGTTGGGCACCATGTCGCGCAATGCGCCGATGCTGTCGTAGAAATTCCCGCGGCTCTCCACGCCCACCGTTTCGGCGGCGGTGATCTGCACATGGTCGATGTAGTGGTTGTTCCAGAAGGCCTCGAAGATGCCGTTGGAGAACCGGCTGGTCATGATGTTCTGGACGGTTTCCTTGCCCAGATAATGGTCGATCCGGTAGATCTGGCTCTCGGCCATGTCTTGCAACAAGTCGCGATTCAGCGCCTGAGCCGAGGGCAGGTCGTGGCCGAAGGGCTTCTCCACCACAACCCGGCGATACGCCTCGGGTTGTTCGTAAAGCAGGCCCGCACGGCCCAGGCGGCGCGACACTTCGCGAAAGAAGCGCGGCGAAGTGGCCAGGTAGAACACCGCGTTGCCGGTGCCGTTCTCCTGAATGCGCCGGCCGATGGCCTGGTAGGTGTCGTCGTTGGTGAAGTCACCGGTGATGTAGCTGATGCGCTGAGCCAGGCGCTCCCAGACGACCGGGGCGATGGCCTTGTCGCCATGCTCCGGATCCTTGGCCTTGGCTTGCTCGAGAATGAACGCCTTCAGGCGCTCGGCAAATTCGTGGTCACCGACCTCGTTGTGGTCGACACCGATGATGTGAAGGTTATCGTCCAGCAGGCCGTCGCGGGCCAGGTTGTACAGCGCCGGCATCAGCAGGCGCTTGACCAGGTCGCCGTGAGCGCCGAACAGGAACAGGTTGCAGGGGGGAGCCGGGTCGACCTTGGATGTGCCTCGCTTCATTGCGTTACCTCGATCAGGGCGCGGACAACGCGCCCCGGCCGGCAGGGGCGCCGGCCCGGGGCGCCCTTGGGGTTACTTCTTGATTTCGATGTGGCCGCCGAAGCCGAAACGCATGGCCGACAGCATCTTGTCACCATAGGTTGCTTGCTGGCGCGAGCGGAACCGCGCGAACAGCGAGGCAGCCAGCACCGGCGCGGGCACGGCCTGCTCGACTGCCGCGTCGATGGTCCAGCGGCCTTCGCCGCTGTCGGACACCGCGCCGGAGTATTCCGCCAGCTCAGGGTCCCCGGCCAGCGCATCAGCGGTAAGGTCCAGCAGCCAGGAAGAGACAACGCTGCCACGGCGCCATACCTCGGCGATGTCGCCCATGTTCAGCGCCAGGCGCTGGTCCTCGGGCAACTGCTCGGAGTTCTTGGTCTTGAGAATATCGAAGCCCTCGGCGAAGGCCTGCATCATGCCGTATTCGATGCCATTGTGGATCATCTTCACGAAGTGACCGGAACCTACCGGGCCTGCGTGAATGTAGCCATGCTCGGCGCGATTGTGCTCGCCTTCACGGCCCTTGGTGCGCGGGATGTCACCAACGCCCGGCGCCAGGGTCGCGAACAGCGGATCAAGCCGCTCGAACACGGCGTCTTCGGCGCCGATCATCATGCAGAAGCCACGCTCGAGGCCCCAGACACCACCTGAGGTGCCGACGTCTACATAATGCAGTTCGCGCTCGGCCAGGGCCTTGGCACGGCGGATGTCGTCCTTGTACATCGTGTTGCCGCCGTCGATGATCACATCGTCCGGCTCCAGCAGATCGGCCAGCTCGTTGATCGTGCTTTCAGTGGGCGCGCCGGCTGGGAGCATCACCCACACCGCCCGCGGCCGCGCAAGCTTGGCGACCATGTCGGCAAGCCCGGTGGCGGCCTGGGCGCCATCGGTTGCCAGGGCCTGTACCGCTTGCTCGTTACGGTCATACACAACGGTCGTGTGGCCACCGCGCATCAGGCGCCTTGAAATGTTGCCACCCATGCGGCCCAGTCCCACGATTCCCAATTGCATGCCGGTTTACTCCAAAAAAATAAGAAAAAGCCCTGCAAGCTTAACGCAGCGGCGGTTTTAGGAGTTAGTCCGGGTGCAGATCAGGAAGGTTTCGTGAAATCGCCAAAAGCCAGGCGACGAACGGTTGACGCCATGAAACCCGCGCCGCGCGGCCACTTGCAGGCATTATTGAAAAGGGCACGCCGACCATGAAAAATAAAAAAGTTCCAAAAGTGCGCTAAAGAATTCAAAATCCGCTCCGACAACGGTAGCAGCCAGGTTGAATAAAACTCCCGGCCAAGGCCGTCTAAATCAGTGTTTAGCCATGTGAGGTAAGCCATGGGAACCGTAGTAGCTGCGAACATTCCGCAAACTCTTTATGTCACCATCCGCCGGGACGAACTCAACGAGCTGAAGGATCAACGCCTCCAGCTGGAGCATGAAGTGGCACGCCTTACCGCGATGCTGGTCCAGGCTCAACGGGCCATGCTCAGCTACGAAGGCCACGCACGCATCGCCTGAGCCGGTCACGTACCCGAACGTACCCGAACGCCACGCAGCCTGAACAGCTTCGTGGCGTTTTCGTCTCAGCCCTGCTGAGGCTCCAGCGCTTGCGGGAACATCTGCCTCACCTGCGCCTCGCTCAGCCGGCTGCGCCAGATAGCCACCACTGGCTCCCCTGCTTCGGCTTGCTGAAGCTGTTTGCCCAGGCCGTCGCGGCGCTGGGCTGCCGTCTTCAGATGCGCCGCGACCAGCCGCCCACCGTCATCATAGTGAAAATGGGCGTACCACAAAGGCTGGCCCTCGGGCCCATCGATGCGTGCCTCGCGCAGCGCATCTCCTTCACCGTTACGCGCTCGCAGAGGATGCAGGGGCCCCAGCGGCTGGATGCTGACCTGGCGCTGCCCCAGCAGCCAGGCGAGGGAATCACCGGTAGGCAAGCGCAGTAGAGACGTCTCTATCCTGGCCTGCCGCCCCGCCTCGCGCAGGCCAGCAGCCCCTTCGCGCAAATCGCGGCACAGTGCTGCCAGCCGCTTGGGCGATCCCGGTTCCACTGCCTCCATCTGCCGAGCGAGGCTTTCAAGCTCTGCAGCAGGCCCTGTCAACAGCTCCTCCATCTCCACTGGCACACGCCTGGCATCCACCCAACTGCGTACACGCTGGACCAGCCCTGCACTTGCCGCCAGGCGCGCGCGGCCGCGCTGCATCAGCGCGTTCAGGTCGGGGGACGGGGCATTGATGCTCAGCCGCTCCATGACCGCATTCAACGGCTGCTGTTGCGGGCCTGGGGCAGAGGCGGAGCTTTGAGGAGGCGGCAACTGGCTTGCGTGCTGTCGAGGTGCGGAACTGCGAGGCGGCAGCCGATTCTGTTCCCGACCTTGTCGGCGCTGCTCCTTGGCAGTGCGCTTGCGCATGGCACGCCGCAGGCGCAACTCTCGTTCCAGTACCACACTCAGCCGAGACCGAGCTTCTTCTCCCAGCGCAGTGACCTGCTGGACGAGTGCGTCGAAGTGAGCATCGAGAATGCCTTGCGCAGCCCCTTGAGCACTGAATGCCAGCGCATCGGCAGCAGCATTGAACGTGTTGGCAGCCTGGTCGAACGCTTCAGCGCTGGTATTGGCTGCGATCAGTTGCTCGGCGACCGTCGAGGTACTGCCCACCAACGCATCCTCTTGCTTGATAGCGTCTGCCATCTGGTTCAGTGCCAGCAACGCATTGCTCAAGGCAGCCTGCGTCTGCGACACCAGCTCCGGCATGGCCGAGACTGCTGGCCTCATCGCACGCAGGGACAGCATCGGCAAGTGCAGGCGCTGCACCGCGATAGCACTTGGCAACAGGCTCAACTGAGGCTCCAACGCCTGGCGGTACTCGATTCCGAAACGTGGTACTTGCGCCAGCTCGTCCATCAAAACGTCTATTCGGGCAAGGCTTGCGAGCACTTGCTCGACAAGTGAGAGCCGATAGGCAAGGTTTTCGCCATAGGCATCGCTTTCGAAGCGCTCGCCGGTCAATGCGCCAGCATCCCGTTCGGCTTTGGCCAGGGTGTTGAGCTGTACCTTGCGATTATTGGCCCTGCGTGCCTCCAGCATGATGCGCATCTTGAACACATAACCCATACGCTGCTGATAGCCTCGCACACCGATGCCGCGATGGGCTTCGGTCAGTTGCGCGGCTACCCTGTTGACCTCGTCGAGCAGGCGAACAACCCTCGCATCGTAGTTCTCATGCAGGCTTCGCAGCTGGCTTTCGCGGTGAGGTTGCTCGGAACCCATGACGTTGTTGATCAATTCGACCGTACGGTCCAGGGCATGGAAATCGCGCTCTATGTTCTGATGCCAGCTCAAGTAGTTCGCCTGAGCGCGTGCCGAGTCACGCTGGGCTTCGAGCGCCTGCACATGGTCCGATCCGCCCAGCAACCTCAGCCGCAGGTCCAGAACCCAGCGCCCGACGCGATCTCTGGTCAAGCGCGGCCCTGGAGCCTGGGGGTTTGCCGGGTCGACGACCCTGAGATTGCCCGAGTCGTCGTACGCTACCTGAAACTCGCCCTCCACAAGGCGTGCGTACAGTGCGGTGCCATCTACATACAGCCCGGCGGCGCGGCCGTAGGGTGCCGGGCTGCCTGCGTGTGCCGGTATCGGCTGGCGCATGGCACGCAACGCCTGGAACAAGGGCCCGTCGACTCGTGAAGTCGCCCACCCGAAATCCACATCTCCAAGGGGCGCATGGGGGGTTGGTTCGATTGTCGCTGCCCCGACATCGATTCGGGCGCGGCCCACAGGCTGCGGCTCGGGCGCGGCAAGCCTTTCATCGCTGGCGGCCTTCAGCCATGGCATTGGCAAGTGCAGTGCCTCAGTGAACAGGAAGAAGGCCACATCGAACATCAGTTCAGTCCAGGCCTGGCTCGCAGCCTGCTGATCGTCGCTTTCCTGGGCCTGGAAAAAATCGCGCAGCTCGGCAAAACCCTGCATCATCCAGCCAGCGACGCCCACTGGCCCGGACAGCAACGGCAGTACAGCGCCGAACAGCGCCTGGGCCAGCAGGCGGTAGGAAAGCCAACGGTTTTCCTCGTTGGATACCGTACGCCGATCTGCGACCTGCACAAGCGCCGCGACCAGAGCATCATAGACCGCCAGGGCCGGAGGGCCAGCCAGTACGTGTTCGCCTATCGAGGCAGGTGCCGGAGGGCTCAGCGGGGAAAACTCGCTGCCTTGGCCAAAACGAACAACATGCGGCTCAGCCAGGCCTCCATTGGCATAAAGCACACGCACCTCTTCAGGCAGCCAATCGATCAACAGGCGCTGCAAAGTACCTTGTTCACGAACAGCCGCTTCAAGTGCGGCCCACGAGGCAAAGGCCTGTAGCTTGCATTCATTCAACGGGGTGTACAGGACGCGCGCGCCCTCCCCACCATCTCGCGGCCCGATGACGAAGACAGCCAGCGGCCGGTCGTCCCGCCCTGGGGCGGCAGCCAACGTCAAAGCGCTGAATGCGGCGCCCTGCCTGCAATCCCCGGCCAGCCCCAGTGCCACGGTCAGTAACCGGGCCGTTTCCGTGTCAAAGCCATGTTTGCCTTGCAGGGCGTACTCCATTGCCAGCAAAGGCAACTGCGCGAGCCACTGGCAAGCAAAGGCCTGACGCCGTTGTTCCACCTGTGCACTGGCGCCTTGCAAATGGCTGCGAAGCATCGCGAGATAGCCTGCCCCCACGTCCACCTTCTGCACCAGCGCTTCGATATAGTCACGGTCGAACCCGGCAGGCAGGGCCTGCCCGGGATGTCGCTGCAGCGTCAGAATACCGCGCGGCCGGCCCGCACGGTTCATCTGCGCCAGGCGCACCAGGCTGATGCTCTGTTCCTCCATGGCGTGGTCGCCGGCATTGACGATCGACAGCAGTGCGTTGGGCACCGTCACCAAGCGCAGGTCCAGATCCTCGATCGCGGGCAGCGTCTGGCCAGGCCAATCCACCGCCAATGCGGCCTGCAGTCGCTGCGCCGTCCAGCTGTCCAGATCGTCGATGCCGTCAAGCCAGTCGGCGCCTGCGGCCTGCCGGCTCAGCGCCAGCCGCCCCAGACCTTCGGCATAGTCACACCGGCCCTGATCGCCAGCCGCCCCCAACCAGCCAGGGATCGCTCGGGCGATGCGCTTGCCACGCCAGTGCCGTTCCGGGCGATCGAAGTTCAGCAGGCCAGTGAGCTGGTCGACCATCACATCCAGCGTCGGCGCAATGAACCGCTCCCGCCTTGCCAGGCTGAGCAGTTGCTTCCAGCGCTCGATCTGCAGCTCCAGCACGCGCACGGCCACGCTGTCGAACAGATCGCCCGCAGGCTGCCGGCAGGCCAGGGACAGCGCCAGTTCAGAGGTGCCCTGCGGCATGGCTGCTGCAACGTAGTCTGCCAGCCGTTGCCAGGTCTGGAACACGACTGCACCCTGGCTGGGCGACCAAAGCACCAGCTTTTGCCAACCGGGTTGAATATCGGCTTGTCGCAACAGAACGCAGGGTTCGAGAGCATCCGGCATCGGCAGCGTGCCCAGCGCGCCCTCAAGCCCGAGAATTCCGATGTCCCGGGCCTGGCCTTGATCGATCAGTTGCACAAGTTCGGCAGCACGCTCGACGGTCAACGCCTGGCCCAGCAAAGCGTCCCGCGAGAACCCCAAACGCAGGTGTTCTGCCAGCCACGCCCAGGGCGACTGCCCCGAGATCGCGTCGGCAGCACACCACCAGTCGACCAAGGCCTCGGGATACTCCTGTTCCATTGCAACCGAGCCTTCATTGATCAATTGGCCGATCCTGTCGATGTCGAGCGCCAGCTGCCGTGGCTGCTCGGCGCCCGGCTGGTCTGTGATCAGGTGCCAGCCCGCCACGAGATCAAGGGGAGTACCTCGCAGGCAACCGTCTATCAATACCCAAGGCAAAGGGTTGAGGTCATAACCACGAAACTCTTCCTGAGTCTCGTCATCTGCATAGACGGGCGTTGCCAACCAAAGGTCGACACTACTCAGGCCCGGAGCCAATTGGCCCTCCAGCACCTCATCCAGCCACTTCACCGCCCAGGTGAACAATACAGGCCGCCCGGCAAACCGTTTTGTCACTTCACCTGCCAGTGTTGCGTTGGCCAGCACTTGTTTGAACACCGAGATGGAATTTGTCATGGAGGCTCCTTAAAACCACCATGAGACAGGCCTTGCCTCGTGACAGGGCGATAGATATCAAGCGCACCAATGAAGTGCGGCCCACATTGTTTTCCAAAGTTTTCCTACACTCAGATCAATGCTTTTGGCCCGCAACGTCCAGGCACGGAAAAAAACCGAAACTTATCAACGCTCCGAGAGGTCATGTATGAGGTAGGCCGCGGCTGCTCTGCCACGGCGGCTACCCTCCCGTCGATACACCGCAATGCCCGCTTCCGAGAATGGACAGCGCAATGTTTGTGCCTGGGTTTTGCAAGGTAAACCCGGGGGAACGGATGAGAACGATAAATAGAGTGCATTACCAGATGTAACTTAATGAATTTGGGAGAGTGTGATGATCAGTGCCGCTGTCGAAACCCATGGAGAGCGCTTCAATCAGCAGGCAGCGGAGGTAATTCCGGTGCCTGCCATTACTTCGACAGGTAAAGTGTTTCAGGTGTCCAGCACGCCGAATCCTGATCGCAAGCGGGTTCTGTTCGTCACTTCGGAAATGGCTGATCTGGTCAAAAGCGGCGGCCTTGGCGATGTTTCGGCCGCCCTGCCCCGCGCCATGGCGCACCTGCACGACGTGCGCATTCTGATTCCAGGCTACCCTCAGGTGGTCAACAGTGGCCATCCGATTCATACAGTGGGCGAACTGGGTGGGCACGCAGCCCTGCCCCCGTGCAAGATCGGCCGCATGGACATGCCCGACGGGCTGGTCATCTACGTGCTGCTCTGCCCAGAGCTTTACGAGCGCGATGGCACCCCCTATGGCGCAAACAATGGTCGCGACTGGCCCGACAACCATATCCGCTTCGCCCGCCTGGGCATGGCGGCCTGCGACATCGCCGCTGGCCAGGGCATGGTGCACTGGAAGCCCGATCTGGTGCACGCACACGATTGGCCGGCAGGCCTGGCGCCTGCGTACATGCATTGGCGCGGCGTGAAAGTCCCAACACTCTTCACGATCCACAACCTGGCATATCAGGGCACGGTAAGCCTTGCCTGCTGCCCTGAACTGGGGATCCCCGAGCATGCCCTTCAGCAGGAAGGCATGGAGTTCTACGGCAAGCTCTCCTTCCTCAAGGCGGGGCTTGCCTATTCGAGCCACATCACCACCGTCAGTGCCACTTACGCTCGCGAAATCACCACCCCCGAATTCGGCTGCGGGCTGGACGGTTTTCTCAGCAGCAAGGCCCATCACGGCCAGCTCAGCGGCATCCCCAACGGTATCGATGAAAGCTGGGAGGCGGCCACCGACCCGCATCTGGTCTGCCCCTTCAGCCTCAACGACTGGGAAGGTAAAAAGACCAATGCCCAGCATGTGCGCGAGCTGTTCGAGCTCGATGACAGCGAAGGCCCATTGTTCGCCGTGGTTTCGCGACTGGTTTACCAAAAGGGCCTGGACCTGACCATCGGTGTTGCCGATGCGATCGTCGAGCAAGGCGGTCAGATGGTCATCATCGGCCGTGGCGAACCCGAAGAAGAGCAGGCCATGCGTGAGCTCGCCCTGCGCCACCCTGGGCGCATAGGCGTGCGCATCGGCTTCAACGAGACCGACGCGCGGCGCATGTTCGCGGGCAGCGATTTTCTGCTGATGCCGTCACGCTATGAACCCTGCGGCCTCAGCCAGATGTACGCACAGCGCTTCGGCTCCCTGCCGATCGCACGCAACACAGGCGGCCTTGCCGACACCATCGAAGATGGCGTGACGGGCTTTCTGTTCGATGCGCCCTCCGTGGACGCTTATCTCAATGCGGTGAACCGCGCGTTCTACGCCTTCGGTAAACCTGAGTTGCTCAGCGCCATGCGCTGCCGCGCCATGACTCAGCCGTTCAACTGGAGCCAGGCGGTGGAACCCTATGCCGACCTGTATGTGAAGCTGGTGCAACGCGCGGTCGCGCGCAACGGACGTTACTGAATCGGGAGAAGGCATCAATGGCTGTAGAGCAACATGAACCCTGGAACCATGGTGCTCAGCGCCTGCCCAGCGGCCTGGTCCGTTTCGCCCTGTGGGCCCCGGACGCCGAGCAGAGTAAGCGTCGAATTCGAAGATCAACCGGGCGTGCCCATGCAGCCCCAGCAGGGTGGGTGGTTCAGCGTGGAGGCCGAATGCCCCCCACGCAGCGCCTATCGCTATCGGGTCAAATCTGCCGGTGCCGAGCCTGTAGAGGTCCCGGACCCCGCCTCCCGCGCTCAGGCCGGTGACGTACAGGGCGCAAGCCTTGTCACCGAGCCCGACAACTACGCCTGGCGCCACAACCAATGGCATGGCCGCCCCTGGCATGAGGCTGTCATCTATGAATTGCACGTTGGTGCCCTTGGGGGCTTCGACGGTGTGCGCGAGCATCTTCCACGTCTCGCCGCCCTGGGCGTGACTGCCATCGAGCTGATGCCCATCGCCGAGTTCAGCGGCGCGCGCAACTGGGGCTACGACGGCGTGCTGCCCTACGCGGCAGAAGCCTCGTACGGCACGCCCGAGCAGCTCAAGCAACTGATCGACGCCGCACACGGCCATGGCCTGATGGTGTTGCTGGATGTGGTCTACAACCACTTCGGCCCCGACGGCAACTACCTCCACAGCTATGCATCTTCGTTTTTCCGTGAAGATCAGCACACACCCTGGGGCGCGGCGATCGACTTTCGCAAGCGCCCGGTGCGCGATTTCTTCATCGACAATGCCTTGATGTGGCTGTTCGAGTACCGCTTCGACGGGCTGCGCTTCGATGCTGTGCACGCTATCGAGGATGACACCTTCCTCCAGGAAATGGCCCAGCGCATCCGCCAGCACACCCCGCATGGGCGGCACATCTGGCTGAACCTGGAGAACGAGCATAATCAGGCTCAACTGCTGCGCCAGGGTTACGACGCGCAGTGGAATGACGACGGACACAACGTGCTTCATGTGTTGCTTACCGGCGAAACCGAGCATTACTACGCCGATTACGAAGACGACACCATCAACAAGCTTGCCCGCTGCCTGAGCGAAGGGTTCGTGTTCCAGGGCCATACCAACCGCCACGGCAAGGCCCGCGGCGAGCCGAGCGGCCACCTGAGCCCTCAGGCCTTTGTGCTGTTCCTGCAGAACCATGACCAGATCGGCAACCGTGCCTTCGGTGAACGCCTGGCCCGCCTATGCCCGGAGCCGGCGCTGCGCGCCGCGACCACATTGTTGCTGGCCAGCCCCATGGTGCCGCTGATGTTCATGGGTGATGAATGGGCGGCCGACCAGCCTTTCCAGTTCTTCACCGATTTCCACGGTGAACTGGCCGAGGCCGTGCGCAAGGGGCGCCGTTCGGAATTCAAGGACCTGAGCGCATTCAAAGACCCCGACCAGCGCTCACGAATTCCTGACCCGAATGCCGACAGCACGTTCGAAGCTTCGCGCCCTCGCCTGGCCGACTTCGAAGCGCGCCAGGATGGCCCCTGGGTCAGCCTGTACCGCGAATTGCTGACCCTGCGCCGGCGTGAACTGTTTCACCGCCTGCCAGGCAGCCGCTCCCAGGGTTGCAAGGTCATCGGCCCCAAGGCTGTAAGCGCGCGCTGGCGGCTGGGCGACGGTACCGGCCTGCAGATCGATCTGAACCTGGGCGAGCAGCCGGTCGACTGCGAATTGCCCTTCCCTACCTGGCGGATCTTCGACAGCCGGGAAAACGCCACCGATACCGCTGAGCTCCGTAAGTTGCCAGCCTACTGCGCACTGGTGAGCATGCTGCCGGGTGACGCGCTGGAGGCCTACTGAATGGACACTCTGGAAAAACTGGCCAAGGCTGCAGGCCTTGCCATCGATTGGACCGACGCCAACGGCTCGCCCCAGCGTGTCGCCCCCGAAGTGCTGCGCAACGTGCTGGGCGCGCTGGGTTACCCGGCCAATGACGACCAGCAGATCGACGCCAGCTATCAGGCCCTGACCAAGGCACATGATTCGCAGCGCCTGCCGCCGTTACTGACCGCAGATTACGCCCAGCCACTTTCGCTGGGGCGTTGGTTCGCCCCCCATTCACGTTGCCAGGTGCAGCAGGAAGACGGTGCCCGGCTCGAGTTGAACCTAGACATCGAGGCACGCCTGCCTGGGTTGCTGCCTGTGGGCTATCACCAACTCAGTATCGACGGCCGCGAGCTGACGGTGGCCGTGGCTCCCCAGCACTGCTACAGCGCACAGGATGCCGCCAGCTCGGCCAACCCGCGCCTGTGGGGCCTGGGTGTGCAACTGTATTCGCTGCGTCGCGAAGGTGACGGCGGTTTTGGTGATACGCAAGCGTTGGAACAGTTCGCCAAAGCAGCAGGCGAGCGCGGTGCCGACGCCGTGGCGATCAGCCCGATGCACGCAATGTTCGCCAGCGATCCTCACCGCTATAGCCCTTATTCACCATCGAGCCGGCTGTTTTTTAATGGCCTCTACGCCTCGCCCGGTTTGATTCTGGGTGAAAACGCAGTGGCCAACGCGCTGTCGCGCAGCGATCTCGGCGCGCAATTCAAGGCGCTGGAGCAGCTCGAGCTGGTCGACTGGCCCGAGGCAGCCCAGGCCAAGCTCAAGTTGTTCCGCCTGCTGTATGAAGACTTTCAGCACGGCGCTCACCCGCTACGCGAGGATTTCGCCAGCTTTCGCCACAGCAGCGGGGAGGCGCTCGAAAACCATTGCCGGTTCGAAGCCCTGCAAGCCGAATGCATGCGCACCGGCCAGTCTCAGGATTGGCGCGAGTGGCCGGAGCACTGGCGTGACCCGGCCCACCCGCAGGTGGCGCGGTTTGCCGAGGAACATGCCGATGAAGTGGGTTTTCACGCTTTCTGCCAGTGGCTGATCGCGCGCGGCCTGAAACGCGCTCAGGATGCAGCTCGCGCCAGCGGCATGGGTGTCGGCCTGATCGCTGACCTCGCCGTGGGTGCCGACGGCGGCGGCAGCCAGGCCTGGAGCCGCCAGGACGAGCTGCTGGCCTCGCTGACGGTAGGTGCGCCACCCGATATCCTCAACCGCTCGGGGCAAAGCTGGGGCATCTCGGCCTTCTCCCCCGAAGGGCTGCAACGCCACGGCTATCGAGCGTTCATCGAAATGCTGCGGGCCAACCTAGCCCACGCCGGTGGCCTGCGGATCGATCACGTGCTGGGGCTCAACCGGCTCTGGGTGATTCCGCAGGGGAGTCGCCCAAGAACGGCGCGTACCTGCATTTCCCACTGGACGATCTGCTGCGCTTGCTCGCGCTGGAATCGCATCGCCATCGGGCGATCATCCTGGGCGAAGACCTGGGCACCGTACCTGCGGGGTTGCAGGACGAACTCGCCGCGCGGCGCATCCTGGGCATGCGCGTGCTGTTGTTCGAACAACACCACACCGGCCATTTCAAACGCCTGAGCGAATGGCCGGACAACGCACTGGCCACCAGCAGCACCCATGACCTGGCCCCGCTCAAGGGCTGGTGGCAAGCCAACGACATCGATTGGTCGCACCGCCTTGAGCTGATCGATGAGCAGGTCGAGAAAAACTGGCGAGAAGACCGCCGCAAGGAAAAAGACGGCCTGCGCCAGGTACTGGATCAGGACGCCCCGGCCTTCCGTGAAGAACACGCCGGCGCAGACGAGGCAGACCAGTTGATCGATGCCAGCGTGCGCTTTCTCGGCCACACCCGCGCACCGCTGGTGCTGCTGCCGATCGAGGATGCATTGGGGCTGGTAGAAGCACCCAACCTGCCTGGCACCGTCGACAGCCATCCGAACTGGCGCCGGCGCCTGCCGGCGGCAAGCAAGACCCTGCTGGATACCCCCGACACCGCGCGGCGCCTGGAATTGCTGGCCGCCGCTCGGCAACAAGCCCGTGAGCGCGATAGATGAAAGCACTGACCAGCAGCCTCAGGCTGCAGTTTCATAAAGGCTTTACCCTGGAAGATGCGGTACCTCTGGTGCCGTATTTCGCCAAACTGGGCATCAGCCATCTTTACGCCTCCCCCTTGCTCGAAGCCCGCCCAGGCTCGATGCATGGCTATGACGTTGTCGACCCCACCCGTATCAACCCTGAGCTGGGCGGTGAGCCGGCCTTGCGCAAGCTGGTTGCGGCACTGCGCGAGCAGGGCATGGGGATGATTTTGGACATCGTGTCCAACCACATGGCCGTTGGTGGCCCGCACAACCCCTGGTGGCTCGAGCTGCTGGAGTGGGGCCAGCGCAGCCGTTACGCCAACTTTTTCGATATCCAATGGCATTCGCCTGACCCGATGCTCGAAGGCCAGCTGTTGCTGCCGTTTCTGGGCAGTGATTATGGCCAGGCGCTGCAACAGGGCGACCTGCCGCTGCGCTACGAGCCCAGCACCGGCAGCTTTCACGTTGAACACTACGAACATCGCTTCCCGATCTGCCCGCCTGACTACGCCGAGCTGCTCAATACCAGCGACGCGCCTGCACTGAAATTGTTGGCCGAACGCTTCGCGGCGCTTGCCGACGACCCCAATGCGTGCCTCAACGCCCGCCCGCTCCAGGCGTCGCTGGCCACGCTTGGTGAAGCCGAACACGCGCTGGCTCCGGTGCTGGCGGCCTACGACTCCACCACCGAGGCCGGGTTGCAGCGCCTGCATGCGTTGCTTGAGAAGCAGCATTACCGCCTGGCCAGCTGGCGCACGGCCGCCGACGATATCGACTGGCGGCGTTTTTTCGACATCAACGAGTTGGGCGGCCTGCGCGTGGAGCGCGCCGAGGTACTCGAAGCGACTCATGCGAAGATTTTCGAGCTGGTGTCCGAAGGGCTGGTGGACGGCCTGCGGATCGACCACATCGACGGCCTCGCCGACCCGCGCGGCTATTGCCGACAGCTGCGGCGCCGCGTCGATAGCCTGCTCGACCGGCGGCCTGCAGGTACCGAAGTGGATTTCTTCCCGATCTACGTCGAGAAGATCCTTGGCCCCGAGGAGCATCTGCACACCGACTGGAGCGTAGATGGCACCACTGGCTACGAATTCATGAACCAGGTGTCCCTGCTGCAAACCGATCCGGCGGGCGAAGGCCAGCTCAAAGCCTGCCGGGAAGAAGCCAGCGGCCGAACCAGTGACTTCATGGAGGAAGCCCGGGCTGCTCGCGAGCTGGTGCTCGGTGGCACGTTGGCGGGCGATTTCGAGACTGTCGCCCAGGCCTTGTTGAAGGTTGCACGTAACGACCTGATGAGCCGCGACCTGACGCTCGGCGCGATCCGCCGCGCCTTGCAGGCGCTGATCGTGCATTTCCCGGTCTACCGCACCTACCTGACGCCCTGCGGCCGCCCGGCTGCCGATGAGCCTTTCTTCCAGCAAGCGCTGGAAGGCGCGCGCGGGCAACTGGCCGAAGGCGATTGGCCGGTGCTCGACTACCTCGCCCGCTGGCTGGGCGGCGAGCCCTGGCGTGCCTTGCCGCCAGGCCGCGCGCGGCGCGACTTGCGCTATGCCGGTATCCGCTTCCAGCAGCTGACTTCCCCAGCCGCCGCCAAGGCCGTGGAAGACACGGCCTTCTACCGCAGCGCCGTGCTGCTCTCGCGTAATGACGTAGGTTTTGACCCGCAGCTGTTCAGCGCCCCGGCCGAAGATTTCCACGCAGCAGCCCTGGACCGGCAGCAGCACTTCCCCCATAACCTGCTCACCACGGCCACTCACGACCACAAACGCGGTGAAGACAGCCGGGCCAGATTGGCTGTCCTCAGCGAGCGTGGCCGTTGGTACAGCGCCCTGCTCTCTCACTGGCGCGCCATGGCTTCCTCCTTGCGCACCGAACAGGCCAATGGCTACGCACCGAGCGGCGGCGACGAGGCGCTGTTGTACCAGGCCGTCCTGGGCAGCTGGCCATTGGACCTTGCAGCGGACGATACCCAGGCACTGGAGCAATACTGCGAACGCCTGCTGGAGTGGCGACGCAAAGCGCTGCGCGAGGCAAAGCTGGCAAGCACCTGGAGCGCGCCCAATGAAGCCTACGAGCAGGCGTGCGCCGACTACCTCAAGGCGCTGCTGACCACCGACAAAGGCAGCGACTGGCGAGCCTCCGTCGTTGCGGCAGTCAACCTGATCGCCCCTGGCGGCGCGGTGAACAGCCTTGGCCAATGCCTGCTGCGCATGACCACTCCAGGCATACCGGACCTCTACCAGGGCGATGAGTACTGGGACTGGAGCCTGGTGGACCCGGATAACCGCCGCCCTGTCGACTACACTGCCCGCGAGCGAGCGCTGGCAGAGATGCCCGCACGGCCAGCGGAACTGGTGACGCAGTGGCGCGATGGCCGCGTCAAGCACGCGCTGATCGCAGCTGTGCTCAACGTTCGCCAGCGTTACCCGCAGCTGTTCACCGAAGGTGAGTATCAGCCCCTGGAGGTGCGCGGTGAGCGCGCGGGCAACGTGCTTGCCTTCGCGCGCCGCCATGGCGAGCAGTGCGCCGTAGTGATCGTGCCGCGGCTGTGCAGTGGCCTGGCGGGCGGCACCGACGAGCTGCTGATCGACGCCGACCAGTGGGGGGACACCCATGTCGTGCTGCCCAAAAGCCTCGCCTTGCCTGCTAATTTGAAGGGACTTTTCTGCCACGGCACAGTCAGAACCGATGACACCGTTGCGATCGCCGAGGCCCTGAAGGACTTTCCCGTCAATCTATTCTTACCCGCGATTTGAGATCAGGAGCGTTGAAATGAGTGCCAACGACAAGCGTATCGAAGAATTCGCCTACTACTTGTGGGAAGCCGAGGGCCGGCCTGAAGGCAAGCACCTCGATCATTGGGCGAAAGCGCGCAAGCTGGCGGAGGCAGAGGCCATGGCCCCTGCCAAGCTGCCGCGCAACGCGCCGAAAAAGCCCAAGGATGAACCCGCCAACGAAGGCGCGGCGACCAAGCCGAAATCTGCGCCCAAGACTGCGGCCGCCAAGCCTGCCGCCAAACCCAAGGCAGAAGGTGCCAAGCCTGCACCCGCCGCCAAACCGGCAGCCGAGAAGAAGCCCAAGCCCCCGGCGAAGAAACCCTCCGCCAGCTGATCCACCCCCTTTGCTTTAACGCTTACCACGGCCGCTTAACGGCGGCCGCGGATCGTCGCGCCCTGAAATCGCCCAATACCACCGCCGTCATCGAACTTGCCACCCCAAGGATCCATCATGTCCAGGTCTCGGAAAACATCGCCACAGCCCACCGTAAAACCCACTCGCATCCGTGAAGGCCTGCCGTTCCCGCTAGGGGCAAATTGGGATGGCCTGGGAGTCAACTTTGCGTTGTTCTCCGCCAACGCCACCAAAGTCGAGCTATGCATTTTCGATGAAGAGGGCAAGGAAGAGCTCGAGCGCATCGAGCTGCCTGAATACACCGACGAAATTTTCCACGGTTACCTGCCCGACGCCCACCCGGGCATGGTCTACGGCTACCGCGTGTACGGCCCGTACGACCCGAAGAACGGCCATCGTTTCAACCACAACAAGCTGCTGATCGACCCCTATGCCAAGCAGCTGGTAGGCGAGCTGAAATGGTCTGAAGCGCTGTTCGGCTACACCATCGGCCACCCCGACGACGACCTGAGCTTCGATGAACGCGACAGCGCCCCATTCGTGCCCAAGAGCAAGGTCATTGACCCGGCGTTCACCTGGGGCCGCGACCAGCAGGTCAATACCCCGTGGGACAAGACAGTCATCTACGAGGCTCACGCCCGCGGCATGACCATGCTGCATCCCGATGTGCCGGATGCCGAGAAAGGCACCTTTACCGGCCTGGCGCACCCTTCGGTGATCCGCCACCTCAAGCAACTGGGCGTGTCGGCGATCGAGCTGCTGCCGATACATGGCTTCGTCAACGACCAGCACCTGCTGGAGAAAAACCTCGGCAACTATTGGGGCTACAACAGCATCGCGTTCTTCGCCCCGCACGCCAAATACCTGGCCAACGGCAGGATCGCCGAGTTCAAGGAGATGGTCGCGCGCATGCACGACTCAGGCCTTGAGGTGATTCTCGATGTGGTCTACAACCACACCGCCGAAGGCAACGAACGTGGCCCGACCCTATCGATGCGCGGTATCGACAACGCTTCCTACTACCGCCTGATGCCAGACGACAAGCGTTTCTACATCAACGACTCCGGCACCGGTAACACCCTGGATTTGAGCCACCCTTGCGTGTTGCAGATGGTCACCGACTCGCTGCGCTACTGGGCCACCGAGATGCACGTCGACGGCTTCCGCTTCGACCTGGCGACCATCCTCGGCCGCTACCGCGACGGTTTCACCGAACGCCACAGCTTCCTGACCGCCTGCCGCCAGGACCCGGTGCTGCGCAGCGTCAAGCTCATCGCCGAGCCGTGGGATTGCGGCCCGGGTGGTTACCAGGTGGGCGGTTTCGCCCCCGGCTGGGCCGAGTGGAACGACCGGTTCCGCGACACCGTGCGTTCGTTCTGGAAAGGTGATGACGGCAAGCTGGCCGACTTCGCCGCGCGCCTGACCGGCTCTGGCGAGATGTTCAACCAGCGCGGCCGGCGCCCGCACAGCTCGGTGAACTTCATCACCGCGCACGACGGCTTCACCCTCAAGGACCTGGTGTCCTACAACGAGAAGCACAACGAGGAAAACGACGAAGGGAACCGCGACGGCAGCGACAACAACATGTCGTGGAACCATGGCCATGAAGGCCCCACCGACGATCGCAACATCGTCGAGCTGCGCCTGCGGCAGATGCGCAACTTCTTCTGCACCCTGCTCTTCTCCCAGGGTACGCCGATGCTGGTGGCCGGCGACGAGTTCGCCCGCACTCAGAACGGCAACAACAACGCCTATTGCCAGGACAGCGAGCTGGGCTGGATCAACTGGAACATGGACGACGACGGCAAGGCGCTGATGCACTTCGTGCAGCGCCTGATCAAGTTGCGCATGGCCTACCCGATCCTGCGCCGCAACCGCTTCCTCGTTGGTACCTACAATGAGGAGCTGGGCATCAAGGACGTTACCTGGCTGGACCCCGCCGGTAACGAAATGTCGACCGAGCAATGGGAAGAAGCACACGGCAAGGCACTGGCAATGGTGCTCGATGGCCGCGCTCAACCCAGCGGTATCCGCAAACGGGGTGATGACGCCACCTTGATGGTGATCGTCAACGCCCACCACGACGTGGTGAATTTCACTCTGCCTGAAGTACCGGATGGCGAGTACTGGACCTGCCTGATCGACACCAATCGCGAAGAAGTGGACCAGGCCGAGCGGCTCGAGCCTGAGCACCAGTACATGGTGACCGGCCGTTCGTTCCTGCTGTTCGAGCTGCACCGCGCCTGAGGCATCGCCGCGCAGCGATCGCGCGGCATTGGCGCCCTCTTCCCGGCTGGGTTCTTCCAGCCTGGGAGAGGCTTCGCAGGCCCCTCCTGAACCACTGCTCGAACGGCTGAACTGGCGCCTTTACCTCAAGTCACATAGGGTATGGCATGCCTGAAATCGTTGGAGTAACCGTGCACACCGAATCCACGCCCCCCGAACCCGATTCACAGCCATTGGAAACCGAGCGTGATGTCCATGTGATGCGCGTGCTCACCGTCAACACCCACAAGGGTTTCACGGTATTCAACCGGCGCTTCATCCTGCCTGAGCTGCGCGAGGCTGTGCGCAGTACCCAGGCTGACATCGTATTTCTGCAGGAAGTGCTTGGCGGCCATGATCGCCATGCGGCGCGCCACGCCAACTGGCCTGCAATGTCGCAGTACGAATTCCTCGCCGACAGCATGTGGACCGACTTCGCCTACGGCCGCAATGCGGTCTACCCGGACGGCCATCACGGCAACGCACTGCTTTCGAAATACCCGATCCTGCACTACCGCAACCTCGACGTATCGATCACAGGCCCCGAGCGGCGAGGCCTGCTGCATTGCACACTGCAAGTGCCTGGCCACCCAGACGGTGTGCACGCGATCTGCGTTCACCTGTCGTTGCTTGAAAGCCACCGCCAGCAGCAGCTGCAGTTGCTGCGCAAGCTGCTGGACTCACTGCCCGAGCATGCGCCGGTGATCATCGCGGGGGACTTCAACGACTGGAAGTCGCGTGGCAACGCAACGCTGTCGCGCTTTGGTGACCTGCACGAGGTGTTCGAGCGGCACCATGGGCGGCTGGCCAAGACGTATCCGGCGCGTATGCCGATGCTGCGGCTGGACCGGATCTACCTGCGCAATGCCACCAGCCACGCGCCCAAGGTGCTGGGCACACGGCCGTGGAGTCACCTGTCGGACCATCTGCCGTTGGCGGTGGAAGTGCATCTGTAAATGCCTGATATCGACCTGACAACGTTGTCAGGTCTCATCGAAATTCAATGCCGGTAACCTGAGGACGTTTCTATCAGGAGCATTACCGCCATGAATGTGTTTACCGCCACGACTCACATTGGCACCCCGTATTTCAACTGCTGCAATCCACACGGAATTTGCCCAAAGTATGCCCCCATGGTCATCCGCAGATATGGGGCTCGATAGGCTTGGCCGGGTATTACTGGGAGAAAGCAGCCAGAGCTTATTGTTTGGGCGACGGCCGCAGGACCTACCGCCCGGGCCAACTACGTTTCGACATGCCAGATTCGTCATCGCCGTTCAATAAAGGCGGATGCAACGCCTACACCTATTGTGCAGGCGAACCGGTGAACAACCTTGATCCTGATGGCACCTTTCTCATCAATGCGTTGCGCGTGATCCACAGGCAATTGGCAGAGTCCATTCAGGGCTATCTCAGGATGTCCCAGAATCAACTTCTCCTGTCCATCGCAGGAGACTTCGCGACAGCCATCGCCGCTCAACGCATCTTCCGATTGGCCCGCCCTATCGCGCAGAATCCTTCCGCACTGGCCGCACTGGATCTCGCTGCTACAGCAGTGACTGTGCCTCGAGCAGGTCGTCAAGGCGGGGGTTTACAGCTATCGGGTAGTGGAGCGAGGCGTTGATCGGCTTCAACGCAATATGCGCAATGCCCGCCCGATTCGCTGGGCGGATCGGTAACGGGCATAGCAGGTCGATGCGGCTAGGCCTGTGGCTTCAGCGCCAGCACTGCCAACGGCGGCAGCGTCAGGCACAACGAGTAAGGCTGGCCGTGGCCTGGCACTTCATCGGTGGCCACTCCCCCCGTTACCCACATTGCCGCCCGAGTACTCCTGCCCGTCAGTGTTGATCAGCTCGCCCCACTGCCCGGCGAACGGCACACCGATGCGATAACCCTCGCGCACCTCGGGCGTGAAGTTGGCCACCACCAACAGCGGCTCACCCTCTTTGCTCCAGCGCAGGAACGCGTAGACGCTGTTGGCAGCATCGTCTCCGATCAACCATTGGAAGCCCTGCGGCTTGCAGTCCTGGTCATGCAGAGCGGGCTGCTCGCGATAGAGGCGGTTCAGGTCGGCTACCAGCGTTTGCACGCCTTTGTGCTCGGTGTATTGCGTCAGATACCAATCGATCTGGTGATCGTGGTTCCACTCGCGCCACTGGCCGATTTCACAGCCCATGAACAGCAGCTTCTTGCCCGGGTGCGCCCACATGAACGCCAGGTAGGCGCGCAGGTTGGCGAATTTCTGCCAGCGGTCGCCGGGCATCTTGTCGATCAGCGCTTTTTTGCCGTGCACCACTTCGTCATGGGAAATCGGCAGCACGAAATGCTCGGAGTAGGCGTACACCAGCCCGAAGCTCAGCTCGTTGTGGTGATGCCTGCGGTGGATCGGGTCATTCTGGATGTAGTGCAGCGTGTCATGCATCCAGCCCATGTTCCATTTGTAGGCAAACCCCAGGCCGCCCTGCTCTGTAGGCTGGCTCACGCCCGGCCAGGCCGTGGACTCTTCAGCGATCACCATGGCGCCAGGGGCTTCGTGGCGCACCACATCATTGAGGTGGCGCAGGAAGTCGATCGACTCCAGGTTCTCGCGCCCACCGTAGCGGTTCGGTACCCACTCACCGGCTTTACGGGAATAGTCGCGGTACAGCATCGAGGCCACGGCATCCACTCGCAGGCCATCGACGTGGAAGTGGCGCAGCCAGTGCAGCGCCGAGGCGATCATGAACCCGTGCACCTCGGTGCGGCCGAGGTTGTAGATCAGCGTATTCCAATCCTGGTGAAAGCCTTCGTGAGGGTTGTCGTATTCATACAACGCCGTGCCATCGAACCGGGCAAGGCCGTGTTCGTCGGTGGGGAAATGCGCAGGCACCCAGTCCAGAATCACGCCGATACCGGCCTGATGGCAGCGATCGACGAACGCTGCGAAATCCTGAGGCGTGCCGTAGCGAGCCGAAGGTGCGAATTGCGACAGCGGCTGGTAACCCCAGGAGCCACCGAAGGGGTGTTCCATGATCGGCAGCAGTTCGATGTGGGTGAAGCCCATCTTTTGGATGTAGGGAATCAAGCGGTCGGCCAGCTCGTGCCAGTTGTACAGGCGCGAGGACTTCACCGGCTTCGTTGACTTCAACTTCCCAGGAGCCTGCGTGTAGTTCGTAGATCGAAACCGGCTTGGTCGAGTCGGTCTGCAGCCGCTGCTCCATCCAGGCGCTGTCGTTCCAGGCGTAGTCCAGCGGCGGTGCCACCTTGGAGGCGGTCAGAGGTGGCAGCTCGGTCGCCAGCGCCATGGGATCGGCCTTGAGCGGCAGGATGCCGTGCTCGCCCAGCACTTCGTACTTGTACGCCTCACCGGCAGTGAGCCCGGGAATGAAGATTTCCCACACACCCGACGGTTTGCGCAGGCGCATTGGATGGCGGCGGCCATCCCAGCCGTTGAAATGGCCGACCACCGATACCCGGCGGGCATTAGGTGCCCACACACTGAACCGCACGCCTTGCACACCGCCGATCTCAGTCAGCTGCGCACCCAGCGCGCTACTGAGGTTGCGGTGGTTGCCCTCGGCGAACAGGTACAGGTCCATTTCGCCCAGCAGTTCACCGTAACTGTAGGGGTCGGCCGTCACCTGCTCGCCACCGGCCCAGTGGATGCGCAGCCGGTAACCCTCATCACCAGGCACCTGGGCTGCGAAAGCCCGGCACGCGGTGCTGCTGCAGCTCTGCACGTACGTTGTCGTCATGCCAACCCAGCGCTTCAACTCGCAGGGCATTGGGAAGGTAGGCGCGAATGAAACGGCCACCGTGGCCGTCGTCATGAGCACCCAGCACGGCGAACGGGTTGCCGTGCTCGGCGCGCACCAGCGCCTCGATTTCAGCCTGCGCCGGAAACAGTCCGGGGCGTGAGTCATGTGGCGCGTGTTGCATCGTACTTCTCCCAGTCAGGCGCCGAGCAGGCCAGCGAACCCTGCAGGGGCACCGCCAGCCAGGCCGGCCGATTTTCGGCTTCATAGGCGATTTCGTAAGCGGCTTTTTCAAGGCTGAACAAGGTGCAAGCTGCCTGCGCGCCCTGGGCATCGGCCCAGGCGTGCGGCACAGCAGCAGTGGCCTTTTCATAAGCGCCCAGGAAAGCCTCCGTGGAGCGTTTGTAATAGTCTTTTGCAACGCGCTGCCGGGCATCCTCTGCCCCGCAGTGGCGTCCACTGACTGGGCGTTGCGTACGGCCATGGCAGCGGCGTAATGGAACGAACGCAGCACGCCGCTGACGTCCTTGTAGGGGCTGTATTTACCTCGGCGCTCTTCCAGCGGCCGGGCCGGCTCGCCTTCGAAGTCGATCAGGAACGCATCGCCCTTGACCACCAGGATCTGGCCCAGGTGCAGGTCGCCGTGCGCACGCATGATCAGGCCGCCCTGCGCTTGCTTGGCCAACGCGCGCACGCGCTCGAGCAGCGCGGTGCGCTGGGCGAGCACGGTTGCAACGAGGGAGCGAGCGTCATCAGCGAGAGCGTCCTTGTTCTGGTCTATCAAGCTGTAGCGCACGTTCGACCTGCGCGCTCACGCTTTGGGTCCATTGCTCGGCATCTTTTTTCGTACTGGCGCGCGCAGCAAAGGCTTCGTCGCCTGTAGGCCCGGCGAGGGCTACATGCATTTCACCCAAACGCTGGCCCAGCAACGTGGCAAAGGCCTCCAGCTCACCCAGCGCATCGTAATGCGCATCCTGGCCGGACTGTGCGTGCTCCAGGGCATCGCGCACCGCCCGTTCGAGGCTGTTCTGCGTCCACTGCCAGGCGTCGCCCTGATTGTCCAGATAGCCCTGGGCAATCATCAGCAGGTGCGGCGTGCCGTCTTTGCCCACCCGGCTCACCGAGCCGAGCAGTGGCGAGATATTGGCGTAACCGGCGGCGGTCAGGAAGGCACCCATCTCAAGCTCCGGATGGATGCCGCCGCTGACCTTGCGGATCATCTTCAGCACCATCGCACCCCCGATGACCACCGAGCTGTTCGATTGCTCGGCGCTCAGGTAGCGCACCTCAGGCTCGTTGCCCAGGTTCAGGCGAGGCAGGTGCTCGGTCGCACTGAACTGTAGCTCGCCCTCATCGCACGTCAGCACCGTCCCTTGGGCCAGGCCCTGCACCACGGCGCGGATGAAGCTTTCGAGCACAAAGCCGTCGGTGATCAGCCCGACCTGGCGGCCCCGGCGCACACGCGCCAGTGCCAGTTGCTGCGGCAGCGCCTTGTTGATGTGCTCCTCCGGCAGCAGGCCGAAGGGGAACTGATAACGGCTTACCTGCTCGCCCTGCACCACTTCGATCTCGCTGAGCAGCGCCGGGTAAGGCAATGCGGAGAAGCGAGTGCCGTAAACGATGCGCACCTGATCCACCGGCAGGTCTTTGCCGCCGAACCAGCGCCGCTTGGGCAGGTACTGGCGCAGCGCGGTATCTTCCAATGTCTGGCGGCTGGGGGCTTCGAGCAGTTCTTCGAGGCGCTTTTTCAGCACCAGTGTCGCAAATTCAGGCAGCGGCTCGGCCGCTTCGACGTGCCAGCTGGGCATCTGATCCTCCGGGGCGAGCAAAAACCAATAGAAGGCATAAGGGGGCAAGGTCAGCAGAAACGGCAACTGGCCAATGGGCGGGAATGCACTGCCGCCAAGCATCTCGACCGGCACACGGCCAGAGAAGGTGCTCAATTCGAGCTCTGCTGCCTGGGCGGCGCGCGACAGGTTGGCCACGCACAGGATGGTTTCGGTGCGGCCCTGCTCGTCGGTGTACTCGCGGGCATAGGCCAGAATTCGCCGGTTGCTCGGCGCCAGCATGCGCAGGGTGCCGCGGCCGAAGGCCTTTTGCTGCTTGCGCACAGCCAGCATGCGCCGGGTCCAGTTGAGCAGCGAATGCGGGTCGCGGTCCTGGCTCTCGACGTTGACCGAGGCATAGCCGTACAGGGAATCCTGAATCGGCGGCAGCACCAGCTGCGCCGGATCCGCGCGGGAGAAGCCACCATTGCGATCGATCGACCACTGCATCGGCGTGCGCACGCCGTCGCGGTCGCCGAGGAAGATGTTCTGTCCCATGCCGATCTCGTCGCCGTAGTACAGCGTCGGGGTGCCCGGCATCGACAGCAGCAGGCTGTTGAGCAGCTCGACCCGCCGCCGATCACGCTCCAGCAGCGGCGCCAGGCGCCGGCGGATGCCCAGGTTGATGCGTGCGCGGCGGTCGGCCGCATAATAATCCCAGAGGTAGTCGCGCTCGCGGTCGGTGACCATCTCCAGCGTTAGCTCATCGTGGTTGCGCAGGAAGATCGCCCACTGGCACTTGGCCGGGATGTCGGGGGTCTGGCGCAGAATGTCGGTGATCGGGAAGCGGTCTTCCTGGGCGATGGCCATGTACATGCGCGGCATCAGGGGAAGTGAAACGCCATGTGGCACTCGTCGCCCTCGCCTTCGCCGAAGTACTGCTGGGTATCTTCCGGCCATTGGTTGGCCTCGGCCAACAGCATGCGGTCGGGATAGTTGGCGTCGATCTCGGCACGGATCTGCTTGAGCACCGCGTGAGTTTCAGGGAGGTTTTCGTTGTTGGTGCCGTCGCGCTCGACCAAATAGGGGATGGCGTCCAGGCGCAGGCCGTCGACGCCCATGTCGAGCCAGAAGCGCATCACGTCGATGACCGCTTTCATCACCTGCGGGTTGTCGAAATTCAGGTCTGGCTGGTGCGAATAGAAGCGGTGCCAGAAATACTGGCCAGCCACCGGGTCCCAGGTCCAGTTGGACTTTTCGGTATCGAGGAAGATGATCCGCGTGCCGTCGTACTTGTGGTCGTCATCGGACCAGACGTAGAAGTCCCGCGCCTTGCTGCCCTTCTTCGCCTGGCGTGCGCGCTGGAACCAGGGGTGCTGGTCGGAGGTGTGGTTGATGACCAGCTCGCAGATCACCCGCAGCCCGCGCTTGTGCGCCTCGGCGATCAAGCGCCGTGCATCGGCCAGGGTACCGTAATCGGGATGGACGGCCTTGTATTCGGCGATGTCATAGCCGTCGTCGCGACGTGGCGAGGGGAAAAACGGCAGCAGCCACAGGGTGTTCACGCCAAGCCCTGCAATGTAATCGAGCTTGGCGATCAACCCGGCGAAGTCGCCGATGCCGTCATTGTTGGCATCGAAAAACGACTTCACGTGCACCTGGTAGATGACCGCGTCCTTGTACCAGAGCGGGTCGTTCAGAAACGCAGTAGTGCGGGGCTTCTTTGCCATCTCAATGACCTACCTCCGGGGCGGTGGTGATGCGCCAGATGCCGAAAGGCAGCTGCGATGGATCGATGCGCATGAACTGGGTCTTGCCGTACCAGGTCCAGGTGTGGCCATTCATCAGGTCTTCACCATGGGTGGCGGCGTCGTCACCCAAACCCAGCTCCCACAGCGGCAGCTCGAAGTGCGCCTCCTGAGCGTTGTGCGGGTCGAGGCTCACAGCAATCAGAATGTAGTTGCTGCGGTCGGGAGTGCGTTTGGCGAAGTAGAGAATCTGATCGTTCCAGCAGGGCAATGCCGTAAAGCCCAAGTGGCTTTGCAGCGCGGGGTTCTGCCGGCGGATGCGGTTGAGCTGGGCGATTTCGGCCACGATGTTGCCGGGTTGTGTGAAGTCGCGCGGGCGGATCTCGTATTTCTCGGAGTCCAGGTACTCTTCCTTGCCGGGTACCGGTGCCGACTGGCACAGTTCGAAGCCCGAATACATGCCCCACAGGCCCGAACCCATGGTCGCCAGCGCTGCGCGCAGCAGAAAGCCCGCGCGCCCGGAGTCGTGCAGGAAGTACGGGTTGATGTCCGGCGTATTGACGAAGAAATTCGGCCGGTAGCAGTGCGCCAAGGGCGGCTGATTCAGCTCGGTGAAGTACTCGCTGAGCTCTGCCTTGGTGTTGCGCCAGGTGAAGTAGGTGTAGCTCTGGCTGTAACCCACCTTGCCCAGGCGCGCCATCATCGCAGGCTTGGTGAACGCCTCGGCGAGGAACATCACCTCGGGGTCCTGCGAGCGGATGTCGTCGATCAGCCATTGCCAGAACGGCAACGGCTTCATGTGCGGATTGTCCACGCGGAAGATCTTCACGCCCTCCTGCACCCAACCCCAGACCACGTCGCGCAAAGCCAGCCACAGGCTGGGCACCGCGTCTGCCGCGTAGAAGTCGACGTTGACGATGTCCTGGTACTTCTTCGGCGGGTTTTCGGCATAGCGGATCGTGCCGTCCAGGCGCCACGAGAACCAGCCCGGGTGCTCCTTGAGCCAGAGGTGGTCCTGGGAGCACTGGATGGCGAAATCCAGGGCGATCTCCAGGCCATGCTCTGCGGCGGCCTTGACCAGATTGCGGAAGTCTTCGCGGCTGCCCAGTTGCGGGTGAATGGCCTCGTGGCCGCCGTCGGCGCTGCCGATGGCATCGGGGCTGCCGACGTCATCGGGGCCTGCGGTGAGAGAGTTGTTCGGGCCTTTGCGGTGGGCTCGGCCGATCGGGTGAATGGGCGGGAAATACAGCACATCGAAACCCATGTCACGGATCATCGGCAAACGCGCGTGCACGTCGTTGAAGGTGCCGTGGCGAGCCTTGTCGTCGGTGATCGAGCGTGGGAACAGCTCGTACCAGCTGGCGAATTCTGCCAGTGAGCGCTCGACTTCCAGCGGGTATTCCGGGCTTTTCGACAGGAACGGGCGGTGGTCGGCCAGAGCCATCAGCGCGCGCGTGTCACTGCGCAGCAGCAGTGCCACCTTTTCATCTACACCCAGTGGCGCCAGTTGGTCGTGCAGGTCGCGCAACTGCTGGCGCAAGGTGCCGTCGCTGCGTTCCTGCGCGCCCTGAAGCATCAGGCGCCCTTCTTCGAGCTCCAGCTCAACCGGCACACCGGCGCCGTACTTCTTCTCCAGCTCGTAGCGGTAGCTTGCGAATTCGTCTTCCAGGCCTCGACGCAGAACAGGTAACGGCCGATTTCATCCGGGGTGAAGCTGGCTTGCCAACTGTCATTGCCCAGGTCCTGCATCGAGACGCTGTGCCAGGCATCGGTGCCGGCTCGGCGCCAACGCAGGACGACAGCCAACTTGTCGTGGCCATCGGTGAACACCTTGGCATCGACGGTCTCTGTACGACCGGCCAGGCCTTTGACGCCGAAAGCGCCAGCCTCCAGCACAGGGCTGACCGACTCGATGGCGATGCGCGGCAACAACAGCGCCTGGGACAGGCTCAATGGGCTGTCATGGCCATGGCTGTGAGCGGCTACCGGGCCTTGTTCGAAGGGCTGTTCTGCTGCCATGAGCGGGGGCTCCTTGCGCCGGCGGGCGCGCTGTTTAAGGGTTACTGGAGTTCGAAGGCAGAGCGGCTGCGAAAGTTCAGCGGGATCGTTGCGCCATGAGTGTGGTCCATCGACAAGCAACTTGCCGCCACACTCGAACAAGGAGCACGCCCACATGACTCTTCCAGTCCCCGCCAAGACGCCTGATCCGAACATCGACAAGCCCGCCTGCCGCCCGCGACCGATCCTGACCCCACGCCGGTGGAACCACCACCGCCCAGCCCGCCCGTAGGCGACCCACCCAGCCAGGAACCGCCCGTCGAGGCGTGAGTGAATCAGCTACGCTCAGGTGCATGGCAAAAATGCAGGCCACGCCTGCGTGAGTGCCCGTTGCCGGCGCAGTAATGCGCTGGCAGCATGCCCTCGCTGGCTGGCTGAACCGCACCTGGAGTAGCGCTCTCGATGACCGTACAAGCACCATCCCCCGCACCGTCCTTGACCAACACGTGCTGGCGCATGTCAGCAATCACATTGGTTTCCTGACCCTGAACCGCCCCGCCGGCCTCAACGCCCTGACGCTCGACATGGTGCGCCAGCTCACCGCTGCACTGCAGGGCTGGGCGCACGACGACGGCGTGCATGCCGTGGTGCTGCGCGGCAGCGGCGACAAGGCCTTCTGTGCCGGCGGCGATGTGCGCGCGCTGTACGACAGCTACCTGGGCCAGTTGGGCCTGCACGAGTCGTTCTTCAGCGAAGAGTACGCCCTCGACCTGCTGCTTCATCATTACCGCAAGCCGTTGCTGGCGATCATCGACGGCTATTGCCTGGGCGGCGGCATGGGCCTGGCGCAGGCCTGCGAGCTGCGCGTGGTGACCGAGCACAGCCAACTTGGCATGCCCGAAACTGCCATCGGCTTTTTCCCTGATGTAGGCGGCAGCTACTTCCTCTCGCGCATCCCCGGCGAGCTGGGCACTTATCTGGGGCTGACCGGCCAGCGTGTGGGCGCCGCCGATGCGCTGTACTGCGGGCTGGCCGACTGGCACGTGCCGCGCGAGCGCCTGGCTGACCTGACCCAGGGGCTGGCCGACATCCAGTGGACCGACTCGCCCCTCAAGGACCTGCAGAACCTGCTGGCCCGCCTGGGAACCCAAGCGCTGCCCAATCCGCCCCTGGCCGAGCTGCGCCCGGCCATCGATCATTTCTTCGCCCAGCAGGACATTGCGGCCATTCATCAGCAATTGCGCCAGGTCAACCTGGGCGCCAGCCGTGAATGGGCACTGGCCACTGCGGGCCTGCTGGAGCAGCGCTCGCCACTGGCGATGGCCGTGACCTTGCAGATGCTGCGCCGCGGCCGCCACGCAAGCCTTGAGGCCTGCTTCGCCCAGGAAACCCACGTTGGCCAGAAGTGGCTGGAACATGGCGACTTTCTCGAAGGGGTGCGTGCGCAACTGGTCGACAAGGACAGGCAACCCCGCTGGCGCCATCCAAGCGTTGACGCGCTGGCGCCCGCCGATTGGGAAACATTCTTCGAAGGCCTGTGAACAGGCCCGCCACAAGGAGCAGGTGATGCACGATCTTGAACTGTCCGAAGAACAAGTGATGTTCCGCGACATGGCCCGCCAGTTCGCCCGGCAGGAAATCGCCCCCCGCGCCCGCGCCTGCGAGGCTGCAGGCTGGGTGGATGACGCGCTGGTCAAGCAGATGGGTGAGCTGGGTTTGCTGGGCATGGTGGTGCCCGAGCAATGGGGTGGCAGTTACCTGGACTACGTCGCCTACGCGTTGGCAGTGGAGGAAGTCTCCGCCGCCGACGGCGCTGTCGGCACCTTGATGAGCGTGCACAACTCGGTGGGCTGCGGGCCGATCCTGCAATTTGGCAACAGCGCCCAGCAGGACACCTGGCTGCCGCGCCTGGCCAGTGGCGAGGTGATTGGCTGCTTCTGCCTCACCGAGCCTCAGGCTGGCTCCGAAGCGCACAACCTGCGCACCCGTGCAGTATTGGATGGCGAGCATTGGGTACTCGATGGCGCCAAGCAGTTCGTAACCAACGGCCAGCGTGCCGGCCTGGCGATCGTATTCGCGGTGACGGACCCGGCGCTGGGCAAAAAAGGGCTTTCAGCGTTTCTGGTGCCGACCGATACGCCCGGCTTTATGGTCGAGCGCTGCGAGCGCAAGATGGGCATCCGCGCCTCCGACACCTGCGCGATCAGCCTGCAAGGGTGCCGCATACCGGCTGCCAACCTGCTGGGCGAGCGTGGCAAGGGCCTGGCCATCGCCCTGGCCAACCTGGAAGGCGGCCGCATCGGCATTGCCGCCCAGGCAGTTGGCATTGCCCGCGCCGCGATGGACGCGGCGCGTACCTACGCCCTTGAACGCCAGCAGTTCGGCAAACCGATTGCCGAACATCAAAGCGTGGCCAATCACCTGGCCGACATGCACACCCGCCTCAACGCCGCACGCCTTATGACCCTACACGCTGCCCGCCTGCGCAGCGCCGGCCTGCCGTGCCTGAGCGAAGCCTCGCAGGCCAAGCTGTTCGCTTCCGAAGTTGCCGAATGGGTGTGCTCCAAGGCGCTGCAGGTGCATGGCGGGTATGGGTACCTGGAGGATTACCCGGTCGAGAAGTATTACCGCGATGCGCGCATTACCCAGATTTACGAAGGGTCCAGCGAGATTCAGCGGATGGTGATTGCGCGGGAGTTAGTGCGGGGGCAATGGCGGCAGGGTGCGGGTGAAGGTGGTGAAATCGTCGAGGTCGTGTTTGATGATTGCGACAGTAATGGGCAATTGGACCTTTTGGTACTCATGCACGGCGATGTTCCTGAACCCGCACATACGTTTCATGGAGTCTGATAAAGGCTGATCGATCAGTTGGGCCTGTTCGAGAAAAGTGAATACGTCCTGATACCGCTGAGGGATACCAAGTTTTCTCATACGAACGACGTGCTGGCCCATGTCCAATGACGCTTGGCACGCTCGCTGCAGGTTGAGAATGGCTGCATCCTGGCGAGTGAAGTCAGTGGCGAATGTATCGGGGTTCTTTGCGTATTCTTCTCGAGCGCGGGCGACGCAGCGTTCCACCGTCGCAGCTTTGTTGATCAGTACATCGTCATCCATAAACACTCCCATTTTCCCGGATATCTTTTAATTGCCTGGCTCGCAGGGCATCCAGTTCAAACTTTTGCTGAACCACCTTCGCTTCGAAATCTCCCGTGAGTGGCTGACGGGCCTTCAGGCGTTCGCCGTGCACCACAATTTGCCACTGCAGTACTGTGGAGGCTGACTTGAGGTCGATCAAATCAACATCACAGCGAGCAACTTCTGCCACTATCTGGGCGATTTCCCACATTCGGACCGGATCAAGAGGAGGACCATCACAAAGCACAGCAAGATCCAGGTCGCTGTCGGGCCGATCTGTTCCATGAGCATGGCTACCGAACAGATAAAAAGCCTGCCAATTTGGCAAATGTCGTTCGAGAGTTCCAAGAATCAGCGGCAGGTCCATGTCGAGGCCTTCTTAGGTGAGGCGGCTATCATAGGCGCAACTTGGCGACCGCAAAAGCGGTCAGTTGCCTGTAATTCCACCCCCAATCTTGCGCACACACCCCTCCAACAACGCCCGCAACCGCACTCGCCCGCCGTCGATCCGCCCCGCAGGCCCGACGATGCTCAGCGCATACGTCCCCTGCGCGGTGTCCAGCCCCACCGACATGGCGCCGACGCCGGGCAGGTGCTCTTCCATGTCGCACGAGAAATTTTCCGAACGAATGCCCGCCAGCTCCGGCAGCAGTTGCTCCAGCGTGCGGGTGTTGGCGGTCAGGCGCTGCATCTTGCCTTCCAGTAGCGTGGTCACCGCTGCATCGCTCATGCGCGAGAGCAGCACCTTGCCCGCCGAGGTGGCGTAGATCGACAGGTAGCTGCCATCGCCCGGTGCCACGCGCAGCGTCTGGCGCGACACCACCGATTGCAGGATGAGGATTTCCAGGCCTGCTGCTTGCACCAGCACCACGGTTTCACCGCTGTCCTGGGCCAGCGCCTCCAGATGTGGGCGGGTGAGGCTGAGGATATCGACGTGGCTGTGGCTGGCCAGCCGCATCAACGCCGGCCCCAGCCGCACGCCAGCGGCGCCCTGCACGTCCAGCAGTTGCTCGAGCGCAAGGGCATCGACCAGCCGTTGCACGGTCGAGCGCGGCAGGTCGATGCGCTTGGCGATCGCCCCCAGGCTCAGGCCATCAGGTTCATCCTGCAGGCTGCGCAGAATCGCGGCAGCGCGGGAAATGACCTGAATGCCGCCCTTTTCTTGTTCTGTCATGGACTTGCTCACCTGTATCATCTGGCAATACACTGTACCGAATAGTAGTTTTTGTTGCTAAGCATTTCAAATGAAACCAACCCCTCCCCCCGCCCCTGCTCCATTCACCCCGCGCTTGATGCTGGGCCTGGTGGGCGTGCTGATTGCCGCACTGGCTTCTGGCATCAACGACCGTGTGACCGACATCGCGCTGGCCGACCTGCTGGGCAATTTCGGCCTGGGGCGTGACGAAGGCAGCTGGATCAGCTCTGCCTACGCGGCCGCCGAGGTCTCGGCGATGCTCATCGCGCCGTGGCTGGCGGTGACCTTTTCGCTGCGCCGCTTCGCCCTGGTGGCCACTTTCGCGTTCGCGCTGTTCGGCGTGCTCAGCCCGCTGGCGCCGAACTATGCCAGCCTCTTGCTGCTGCGGGTACTCCAGGGCCTGGCCGGTGGTTTTTTGCCGCCGCTGCTGATGACCGTAGCGCTGCGCTTTCTGCCCTGGCATTACAAGCTCTATGGGCTCTCCGCCTACGCCATGACAGCCACCTTCGGCCCGAACCTGGCGCTGCCGCTGGCAGCGGTGTGGAGCGAGGGTGGCGATTGGCGGCTGCTGTTCTGGCAGGTGGTGCCGGCCTGCGGGCTGGGCGGCGCATTGATCGCCTACGGCTTGCCGCAGGACCCATTGCGCCTGGAGCGCTTCGCCCAGCTGGACTGGCGCGGCGCCTTGCTGGGTGTCGGAGGGCTGGCATTGCTGGTGGTGGGCCTGACCCAAGGTGAACGGCTGGACTGGCTGGCCTCACCGCTGGTGGTGCTGTGCCTGCTCGGTGCTGCGGTGTGCCTGCCGCTGTTCCTGCTCAACGAATGGTTTCACCCGCTGCCGCTTTTCGCGTGCAGCTGCTGGCGCGGCGCAACTTCAGCTACGGCATCCTGCAATTGATGCTGTTCGTATTCATCGCCCTGGCCGGCAGCGCCCTGCCGGCAGCGTACCTGGGCCATGTGCAGGGCTATCGCCCGATCCAGACCATGCCGCTGGCGCTGACCATGGCCCTGCCGCAGCTGTTGATCGCGCCGCTGGTGGCCTGGGTGGTCAACCGCAACAGCGTGGATGCGCGCTACGTGATCGCGCTCGGCCTGGGGCTGATCGCCATCGCCTGCCTGGGCAACGCGCAGCTCACCAGTGGCTGGGTGCGCGACGACTTCTACCTGTGGCAGGTATTGCAGATGGTGGGCCAGCCGATGGTGGTGGTGCCGCTGCTGATGGCTGCCACCGGCGTGATTGCGCCGCAGGAAGGGCCATTCGCCTCGGCGATGGTCAACAGCCTGCGCGGCCTGGGTGCCACCCTGGCGGGTGTGGCGCTGGAAAACTTCACCACCTGGCGCGAGCACCTGCACAGCAACCACCTGCTCGACCAAGCGATGAACAGCCGCGTCGCGCTGCCCGCCGAGGCCAGCCTGAACCTTGCGGCCCGCGTGCGCGAGCAGGCGTTCGTGCTCACCTACGCCGACGCCTACCTGGCGTTGCTGGCGGTCATCGGCCTGGCCCTGCTGGTGCTGCTGACCGTGCCCACACGCCCCTATCCACCGCAACCCCCGGTGCCCTCATGAAACACAGAAGCGCAATTTCCCTGCTGTGCCTGGCCCTGGTGGCCTGCGCCGGCTATACCGGCTGGCGCCTGCTGGCCAGCGACGGCCATGAAAGCACCGACGATGCCTACATCCGCGCCGACTCGGTGCTGGTCGCGCCCGCGCGTGGCCGGCCAGATCGCCGAAGTCGCCGTCGACGACAACCAGCGCGTGCGCCGTGGCGACGTGCTGGCGCGGCTGGACGACGCAGACTTTCAGGCAGCACTGGCCGCAGCCAAGGCCAATGTGGCCGGCGCACAGGCCGAGCTTGCCAACCTGCAGGCCAGCATCGGCCGCCAGGGTGCGCTGATCCGCCAGGCCGGCGCGACCGTGCGCGCCACCGAAGCCAACCTCACCTTCGCCCAGGCCAATGCCCAGCGCTACCGCAACCTCTCCAACACCGGCGCCGGCACCCAGCAAGACCGCCAGCGTTCGGAAGCCGAGCTGCTGGCCGCCCAGGCGGCGCGCGAGCGCGACGCTGCCGCGCAAGTGGCTGCCGACCGCGCACTGGACGTGCTCAACGCCCAGCGCCAGGTGGCACAGGCTACGCTTGCCCGCTACCAGGCCGCCGAGCACCAGGCCGAGCTGAACCTGAGCTACACGCGCATTACCGCCCCTTTCGACGGCATGATCGGCCAGCGCGGCGCCCGCGTCGGGGCCTGGGTGCAGCCGGGCGCGCCGCTGATGGCAGTGGTACCGCTGGATGATCTGTATGTGATCGCCAACTTCCGTGAAACCCAACTGGCCCACATGCAGGCCCGCCAAAGCGTAGAACTGCGCGTGGACAGCCACCCGGACCAGGTTTTCCACGGCCACCTTGAAAGCCTGGCACCGGCCACGGGCTTGAGCTTTTCAGCTATCGGGGCCGACAACGCCACCGGCAACTTCACCAAGATCGTTCAGCGCATTCCGGTCAAGGTCCGCTTCGACGACGCAGCCGACGCCCTCAGGGCGTTGCGGGTAGGCATGTCGGTGGTGGTGGATGTGAACGTGGCACAGGAGCACTGAGTGATGCGCAAGCTTGCAATGCTCCTGGCGACTTCGTCCCTGGCCATCGCCGGCTGCAGCGTCGGCCCGGATTTCAGGCCGCCGGCGGCCGAGCTACCGAACCGATGGGCTGCCGAGACGACGCAGCACCCGCTGGACAGCCACTGGTGGCAGAGCCTGGGCGACGAACAATTGAGCGCGCTGGTGGAGCGCACGGTGCAGGCCAACCTGGACATGGCCAGCGCCAGCAACCGCCTGGAGCAGAGCCGAAGCCTGCTGCGCGTGAGCGGCTCGCAGCGTTTGCCGGGGCTGGCCAGCCATGGCGGCTACCAACGCCAGCGCAACAGCGGCGAAGGCCTGAACGACCCTTCTGGCGAGAACGGCCAGGCGCCGTTCGAGTTATGGACCGCCAGCCTGGACGCCAGCTGGGAGCTGGACCTCTGGGGCCGCGTGCGCCGCTCGCTGGAGGCCTCGCAGGCCCAGGTGCAGATCAGCCAGGCCGACCGCGACGCCCTGGCGCTGTCGTTGGCCGCGCAGGCGGCAGCCGATTACCTGCGCCTGCGCGGGGTTCAGGCGCAGCTGGAGGTGAACTGGCAGAACCTGAGCATCGCCCAGCAAAGCCTGGCACTGACGCGCACCCGCTTCGACAACGGCGTGACCACCCACCTGGACGTGGCCAACGCTGCCGCGCAAGTCGCCACGGTCGAGGCGCGAGTGGCGCCACTGGAGGCCGAGCAGAGTCGGCTGATCAACGCCCTGAGTTATCTGCAAGGCCAGCCACCGGGCGCCTTGCAGCCGGCGCTGGGTATGCCGAAACCTCTGATAGCCCCGGCTGCAGAAGTACCTCTTGGGCTGCCCTCACAACTGGCGCGCCGGCGCCCCGACATCCGCCGCGCTGAAGCCGCGCTGCATCAGGCTATCGCGCAGGTGGGCATGGCCAAGGCCGACTTCTATCCGCGAGTCACGCTTGGCGCCAGCTTCGGTGGGCAAAGCCTGGAAGGCTCGAACCTGAGCGACTGGGCGGCACGTGACTGGAGCTACGGCCCAGCCCTTTACCTGCCGCTGTTTCAAGGCGGGCGGCTGACCGGCACCCTGGCGCTGCGTGAACAGCAGGCCCAGGCGGCGGCGATCGACTACCGGCGCACCGTGCTTGCGGCCTGGCATGAAGTGGCCGATGCGTTGAGCGACTACCAGGCCGAACAACGCCATTATCAGGCACTCGACGAAGCGGTGGTGCAGAACCGCGAGGCATTGGAGGCTGCCAACCAGCGCTACCGCGAAGGGGCTATCGACTTTTTGAATGTGCTCAACGTGCAGCGCGCGCTGCTCGACACCCAAAGTGCGCAGGTCGCCAGCAAGACCGCCGTGGCCCTGGACCGCGTCCGCCTCTACAAGGCCCTGGCCGGTGGCTGGCCCGGGCAGGCATGACCGTTCGTCGCCATCAGGGCACCAAGCCGCCCTGATGGCGCCCAAGCGATAACTATCCCTGCCAAGGAAAAGACCGATGAAAAAGCCACTTGCCAGCCTCGCCCTTGCCGCGCTGTTCTCTGCGGCTTCGCTCACCGCTCTGGCGGCGCAACCCCAGGCCGGCGCCTCCAATGAGCCGATGCACAACACCGGCAACCCCAGCACCCAGGCCAACCCCAGCTCCGCCACCGATGGCGGCAATGGTGGCGCGTCCATTCCAGACCCGCAGCGCACTCCGCAAGGCCACAGCAAGCAGAGCCATGACACTCATGGCACGCAAAAGGGCAGCGGCGCAGTGGGTGGCAAAAGCCAGCCCAAAGGCGAAACCAAGCAGCAGTAAGCCGCTGGTTGCCTGGCGCAACGCCGCCAGGTTTGCCGCATGAGCGGGCAGTTTCTGCCCGCTTTCCTGTTTTTGCGCTACGCGCTCGGCCACTGCGAATTTGGTAATGGCTTGTCGCACCGCCTCCCCGCCCGCTCACTTCTCGCCGTAGAATGGCCCGCTCATGCCACTCAAGGAAGAAGCCCCCATGATGAACCTGCACCACTGGCGCCTGCTGCTGGCCGTGGCCGACACCGGCAGCTTCAGCCAGGCTGCGCGCCAATGCGGCGTTACCACCTCCGCCGCCAGCCAGGCGGTCAGCCAGTTGGAGCAGGCGCTGGGGTCGACTCTGTTGAATCGAGACCCACGTCCGGCACATGCCACCGCCTTTGGTGAGGATGTGATTGCCGGCGCCAGGCGCATGCTCGAAGCCTTCGACGGCATCCGCGAACAGGTTGCCCAGCGCCTGGGCAATCACCACGGCGTCGTGCACCTGGCGTGCGTGCCCTGTGCCAGTGCCCAGACATTGGCCGAGCCCTTGCAGGCATTCATCACCGCGCATCCGCAGGTAGAGGTGGTGCAATCGTCGGGCACCACGGTCGAGGTCGAGCGCTGGCTGGAACAGGGCGCCGCCGACATCGCTCTGTTGCCGGACGCGGCGCTGCAGCGACAGGCGCTTGCGTTGGGCAAGGAAGAATGGCTGGCCTGGGTGCCCGCCAGCCACGCCTTTGCCCGCCGCGATCGTGGCACGCGCCTGAGCCTGGGCGACCTGGCGGGGCAGCCGTTCGTGCTTGCGCATGGCGAGCAGGTGAACCCGCTGTTCGAGCGTGCGGGGCTCAGGCTTGCGGATGTGCGCGCTACAGCAGAGAGCTGGGGCGCTGCCGCTGCTCAGGTGCAGCGGGGCGAAGGGGTCACGCTGTTGCCGGCCAGCGAAGCGCCAGCCGGCGCGGCCGGGGTGCTGCAGTTCGGCCTGGCGCCGGCCTTGCAGCGGCGCGCGGCACTGGTGGTGCGTGAGGGTGCGCATTCGGCGGTGGAAACGCTGGTTGCATTCTTGCGAACGCGCCAGGCCTAGGCCTGGCTTACAGCTCCCGAAGAATCCACGCCAGCGCCCGCCACGGGTACTGATCGCCCAGCCCGGCGCCACGGCAGCCGGGATCATGGACGAACGAGCGGTCGGCGTGGGTGGCGGTTTGAACACTGTGGCAGAACGGGCAGCGAATCATGTCGGTTTCCAGCGTCCACTGCCGACCCCACTCTGCCATCTGTTCGCCCATCTTGACGCGTCGCGCGCGGCTGTCGTCGTGTTTCACTGAGCGCGCCTCCTGCGTCGGCACAGCACATGGCTAAAGAGCGCGAGCCTACAGCAAGGCCACACTTTTACCTAGTACGAGACGGCGAGCGGCAGGTGAATCCGATCACAGTGGGGTTGCGGGCCCGTATTCGCGCTCGGCGCGCAGGACCCGAACCCGGTAATCGCTGTACCAGCACGCTTTGCCAAGCCGCTGCGCATCGAGATGTTCAGCCTGCCGCTGCCAGGCAGCCGCGGCGGCAGCGTCTTGCCAGTAAGAGACGGTCAGGCCCAGCCCATCCTCCCCTCGCGCGCTTTCCACGCCGATAAAACCGGGCTGGTCGCGCGCCAGAGCGAGCATCTGCTCGGCACAGGCGCTGTAACCCGCCTCACACGGTGCGCGCCGCGAGCTGAACACCACAGCGGTATAAGGAGGGGACGGTGTTACGGCCAGGTGTATCCCGCGTGCCTGACGATGGACATGCGCAGCTGCCAGCAACGCCAATACCGCCGCAGGCACCTGCCCTTTCAGGGCCGCGCGCTCCGGCTGGAATAACGTCAGGCAGAAAAACGGGTGGCCCGCCAGCTCAAGGCCCAGCACCTGGCCATCTTCGGCCCAGGCAACCGGGCGCAGGTCGCTGGCCTGCAAGGCTTCGGTGAGTTCAGGTGCCAGGCCATAGCTGCAGTGAAACCCGGCCTGCAAACGCAGGCTGGCATAGGCCTGGGCAAGCCGGGACCCGGGCTGCAACCGTACCTGCTGGCTTATTTCTACCCACGCGCACGCCAACGGGGCGATTACCACACGGCCCTGTTGGCCTGGCCACTCGGCATGCACTGCGTCAGCCATGCCCAAGGCGTGCCTGGCGAATTCCAGCACCGCGTGCTGAAACCCTGCACACGTCCCGAGCAATGGCAGGCCGGTTCGCCTGGCGTGCTCGATAGCCGACACCACCGCCTCGCCATCGCGGTAAGGGCCGGCCGGCACCACCCACACGCCGTCGTAATCGGCCCAATCGACCTGCGCCAGGCTGTCGCTGGCCAGCCAGTGCGTGGTGATCGAGTGGCCCAGTACTTCGGCCGCGCAGCTCAACGCTTTGGGGATCGCCTGGTGAGCCAGGACTTGAGGGTTGTAGTCGCCTATCAGGCCAATGTTCATGAGGCTGTTCCTGCCGCTGGTTGAGTGTCCGGGGATCAGCGTAAGCTTGCGTAGCCGCAATGAACATCAGCAGAGTGGAAAACAATGATTGCGTCAGCGCACTATCGATTGGAGCATGCCGACCTGCAACTGGTGCTGGCACTGATGCGAGGCGGCAGCCTGGCGCGGGCAGCCGGCTTGCTGGGCCAGGACGTCTCGACCGTGTTCCGCGCCATTCACCGGCTGGAAAAGGCCATGGGCGCTCAACTGTTCGAAAAACCACGCAGCGGTTACCGCCCCACTCCCCTGGCCGAACGCCTGGCGCGCCAGGCAGAGATGACCGAGCAGGCTCTCGAACAAGCGCGCAACGAAGCCCTGGATGGTAAGGAAACCATCAGCGGGACGGTGCGCCTGACCTGCAGTGAAGCGGTTCTACAGGCGCTGGTGGCACCGGCATTGGGCCGCTTCATGGGCCAATGGCCCGGCATCGAGCTGTTGCTCGACAGCACCCGGCACTTTGCCAACCTCAGCCGCCATGAGGCAGACCTCGCCATTCGGATCACCGACCAACCACCGGCGCATTTGATCGGCCAGCGCTTGGCCAGCGTTCGCTATCAGCTATGTGGCCACCCTCGCCTGCTCGCCCAGGGGGCGCTTGAGACGTTGCCATGGCTGGCGCTGCGCGACGAAGGCGGCGAACACGCCACCACTACCTGGCGGCGGGCGCGGTATCCGGGTGCACGCCCGGCCTGCCAGGCGCACGGGCTGCATGCGCTGGCGCAACTGGCCGAGGCGGGGTTGGGGCTGGCGCTGCTACCGCACTGGCTGGTGGGCGAGCATTTGCACGCCGTGGAGGCCGACACGCGCGCCTGCGACAGCGCGCTGTGGCTGTTGATGCGGCCCGACTGCCGAACGCTGCCTTCAGTCAGCCGCGTGTTCGATGCGTTGCGCCAGCATTGGCCGGCTCACTGATCCCAGGGTACCTGCAATGCGGCCCGCTGCCGGTGGGCCTCGATGCGTAACGCATTGGGTTCATCGGTGTCGCGCACCCAGGCCTGGGCCTGCTCCAGGGTGCGGCCGTATCGGCAATGTCGCTCCACCAGGCGCTGGCGGCGCAACTCCCCGGGGACTGCGACATACCAGCATTCATCGAACAGCTCAGCGACCGGCGCCCAGCCCTCCTCGGGCAGCAGCAGGTAATTGCCTTCGCTGATCACGAGTTGGGTACTTGCAGGCACTGCGATAGCGCCAGCGATGCCCTCCTCCAGCGCACGGTCGAAAAACGGTGCGTAGATCACCTCCCCCTCCTGCGGCGTACGTAACCGCTCCAGCAGGGCGCGATAGCCTGCGGCATCGAAAGTGTCGGGCGCCCCCTTGCGTTCGGCACGGCCGAGCCTTGCCAGTTCCTGATTGGCGAGATGGAAGCCATCCATGGGCACGATGACCGCGCTGGGGCCGATGGCCTCGGCCAGCAACTGAGCGACGGTGGATTTGCCTGCGCCGGGGGCACCAGCGATGCCAAGCAGCACGCGGGGTGAACGCGCCATCAGCGCACGCGCGCGCTCGATGAGTGAGGCAGGAAGCTGCATTGCGGATTTTCCTATGGCTGAATCGTTTCGAATAGACAAATTTTCTAACAAGTTTGCGGCACCAAACTTCAATTAAGGCGTCAGTACCCCAAGCGCCCAGGCCGGGCGCCGTACAAGGAGACGTGCATGACACTTAACAACAATACACAGGCCAACCCGCGGCTGGTCATCCTGATCGCCGTCATTGCCGCCCTGGGCGGGCTGCTGTTCGGCTACGACACCGGCGTGATCGGCGTTGCCCTGCTGGGGCTGGGCCGGGAATTCGCGCTCGACGACACTCTCAAGCAACTGGTCACCGGCGGGATCATCTTCGGTGCGCTGTTCGGCTGCCTGGGCACAGGCCCGGTGTCGGACCGCTTTGGCCGGCGCCGGGCGATCATGCTGGTAGGTGTGGTGTTCGCCATCGGCTCGCTGCTGTCGGCGATGGCGGGCAATGTGACCCTGCTGATCCTGTCGCGGATTCTGCTGGGCCTGTCTGCCGGCAGCTCGACGCAGATCATCCCGGTGTACATCGCCGAGGTAGCGCCGCCGGAGCATCGCGGCAAACTGGTGGTGCTGTTTCAGTTCATGGTGGTGTTCGGCATCAGCGTGGCCTATTTCACCGGCTTTGCCCTGGGTGAGCATTGGCGCTGGATGTTCGGCCTGGGCGTGGTGCCGGCGCTGATTCTGCTGGCCGGCATGGCCGTGCTGCCGGAGAGCCCGCGCTGGTTGCTGATGAAAGAACGTGAGGCAGAAGCCGAGCAGGTCCTCAATCGCGTCCGTGGTAACGCCGCGCAAGCGCGCGCCGAGATCGAAGAGATTCGCGAGGTCGCTTTCAAGCAGCCTGAGGGCACGTGGCGCGACCTGTTCAACCCGTGGGTACGCCCGGCCTTGATCGTGGGCGCGAGCATCTCGATGTTTTCGCAGATCACCGGCAACAACGCGCTGATCTACTACGCACCCACCATCCTCACCAAGGCCGGTTTCAGCGATGAGATGGCGGTGCTCGCGACTGGCGCCAGTACCTTGCTGGTGGTCGTGATGACGGTGATTGGCAGCTGGCTGGTGGACAAGGTAGGCCGCAGGCGCTACCTGCTGTGGATGATCCCGGGTTCGATCGTTGCCCTTGCACTGATGGGTTACCTGTTCCAGGGTGCCGGCCCCTCGACCGACGCACAGCGATACCTGGCGGTAGCCTGCCTGGCTGCCTACCTGATGCTCAACTGTGGTGGGTTCGGTGTGTGCATCTGGCTGATCAATGCCGAGGTCTACCCGCTGTTCGTACGCGGCAAGGGCGCCAGCGTCGGTGCGTTCAGCCATTGGTTCTTCGACCTGCTGGTGACCTTGAGCACACTGAGCCTGGTGACCTGGCTAGGGATTGCCCACACCTTCTGGCTCTACACCGGTATTTCTATCATCTCGCTGGTGTTCATCTACCGCTGCGTGCCGGAGACCCGTGGCCGCAGCCTGGAATCGATCGAGCACGCGCTGCGTGAATCGCGCTTCTATCCGTATCAGGAAAAGCACCCTGCCGAGCACAAGCCGGTCGCTCAATAACGGCCGCGCATGAGGGCGCGCACATCGATGCGTGCGCCCTCTCGCAATGCGCCTTGCAACGGTGGCGCCTCCCAGGCATCTGCCGCTTCGGTGATCTCGGCGTGCAGTTGCTCCCACTCGGCAAAGCCTTCGAGCAAACCCTGGTAATACAGCGCGTTCAACCACCCCAGCGCGATGCCGGTGCTCAACACCAGGGCATGTTCATCATCGGAGTAGGCCAGCTCAGAGACCAGCTCCCGAAACTTGCTTATCAGTTGTGTTTTGTCCACGGGCGCCGCTCCATCACAGGCTTATTGGCATCTCGACCCAGGCGCTGGAGCATTTGTTTCTTTTTATGTTTAAAGTATGCGACTGTCCGTTAATCGAACGCTATCAGATGGCCAGCCAGGCCGAACATTGACACCTATCAAGCTCGACGGTATCTATGTACCACCCAGTTAGTTTCGCCTCCTCCAGGCGGCGTAATACCAACGGTCATTTGCTCGATAATAAAAACAACGGAGATCGCCATGGCTAGCCATGACACCCACGGTTCCAATCAAGCTAAAAAAGCGACCGCCAGCGGATGGGTAGGCTCGGCCCTCGAGTACTACGACTTCTTCATCTATGCCCAGGCGGCAGCGCTGATCTTCCCGCAAATCTTCTTCCCTGCCACTGACCCCAAGATCGCGATCGTCGCATCGCTTGCCACCTACGGCGTGGGTTACGTCGCACGCCCCATCGGCGCGTTCGTGCTCGGCCACCTGGGTGATACCCGCGGGCGCAAGAATGTGCTGCTGCTGTGCATGTTCCTGATGGGCCTGGCTACCATGGCCGTTGGCTTGCTGCCGACGTACCACCAGGTAGGCATGCTGGCGCCCACGCTGCTGGTCATCCTGCGCCTGATCCAGGGCTTTGCCGTGGCCGGCGAGATTTCCGGGGCAAGCTCCATGATTCTCGAACACGCGCCGTTCGGGCGCAGGGGCTATTACGCAAGCTACACCTTGCAGGGTGTGCAGGCAGGGCAGATTTTCGCAGCAGCGATCTTCCTGCCGCTGGCCTACTTCATGCCGGACGATGCGTTCAATAGCTGGGGCTGGCGGATTCCGTTCCTGCTCAGCGCTATCGTGCTGATCGCAGGCCTGGTCATCCGTAAGGAAGTTCACGAAACCCCCGTGTTCACCCAGGAAGATGCAGCTTCCAAAACCCCGAAATCGCCCATCACCGAGGCCTTCCGCTACAACTGGAAGAACATGGGCCTGGTGATGTGCATGGCGCTGATGAACGTGATTCCGGTGGTAGCGACCATCTTCGGTGCTGCCTACGCGGTGCAGCCGGCCTATGGCATCGGTTTCGAGAAGAGCGTTTACCTGTGGATCCCGGTGGTGGGCAATATCGTTGCGGTGCTGGTGATCCCGTTCGTGGGCAACTGGTCCGACAAGGTCGGCCGCCGCCCGATGATCATCGGTGGCGCACTGGGCTCGGGCCTGCTCTCGTTCGCCTACCTGTACGCGATCAGCATCCACAACGTGCCGCTGGCCTTCGGCATGTCGCTGCTGATGTGGGGCGTGGTGTACCAGGGCTACAACGCCGTGTTCCCAAGCTTCTACCCTGAGTTGTTCCAGGCGCGCTACCGCGTGACGGCCATGGCCATTTCGCAGAACGTCGGCACCATGTTCACTGCCCTGCTCCCGGCTCTGTTCGCGGCATTGGCTCCGCCCGGCTCGCAGAACGTACCGGCCACCGTCGGTGCAGTCGCCTTCGGCATCACCGTGATCTGCGCCCTGGCGGCCTGGAAAGCGCGTGAAACCTACCGCATCCCGATGCAGGAACTGGGGATGCCGGACGCCAAGCCACTGGACAAGAACCAGTACGACGCGCAACGGATGGCAGCGGCGCAAAGCTGAGGAGTTCCAAGCTCCAAGCTCCAAGCTCCAAGCTCCAAGCTCCAAGTATGAGCCTGAAATGCAAAAGCCCTCGGTCGATGACCGGGGGCTTTTTGTTGACGTGCTATAGCTGCCGGGCCGTGGTGTACGGGCTACATCGGGTTGTGGTTATCTGCCGCCGCCCAGGTCGATGAAGGTGCCCGTGACGTAGCTGGCAAGGTCGGAGGCTAGCCACAGGATGGCCTCGGCTACTTCTTCGGGCTGGCCGCCGCGGCCCACCGGTAAGGTACCTTCCAGTTTCGTCACGCGTTGCGGGTCGCCGGACAGTGCGTGGAACTCAGTATGGATATAGCCGGGCCGCACGGCATTCACGCGAATCTTTTCGCCTGCCAGTTCTTTGGAAAGGCCCAACGTGAAGGTGTCGATGGCACCTTTGCTGCTGGCGTAATCCACATACTCGTTGGGCGACCCGAGCCTTGCAGCCACCGACGACACGTTGACGATGCTGCCGCCCACACCGCCATGGTGCGCAGACATGCGCGCGATGGCGTGCTTGGCGCAGAGCATCGGGCCGACGACGTTGGTCTTCATGAGCTTGAGCAGGCGAAACTCGGACATCTCTTCCAGCCGGCTCTGCGGGGCGATGGTCGCGGCATTGTTGACCAACACCGACACAGGGCCGAGTTCGTTATCGACCCTGTTGAACATCTGGATCACTTCGTCTTCGTTGCTGGCATCGCCCTTGAATGCGATGGCTCGAGCACCGAGCGCGGTAAGCTGCTCCAGCGTTTGCCGGGCCTGCAGATCATCTGTCTGGTAGCCAATGCAGATTCGGTAGCCCTCGCGCGCGGCGAGGCGCGCAGTGGCAGCACCGATGCCGCGGCTGCCGCCAGTGATGACCATGACCTTTGCCATTGAATGAGCCGCTCCTTGGGTGGACCGCGAGTGGGTGCCAAGGCTACCCCAAGGGACTGGCTTCCTGCCAGCACCCGCCTGCGGGTGAGCATTACTCACCGCAGGCCAAACATCAGTCAGATGGGTGTTTCTGGTCGTGATCATTCATCGGTGCGCCGCGGTGCCCCCCGGCATGGCGCTTGGCCTGATCGATGCCCCACTTGAGCAGCTCGGCCGTCGGGCCCGGGTCGTCTTCCTTCTTGGAGACCTGCTCATGAAGCAGGTTGCCATTGGCGTCATTAACGCGCATTTCGACCCGGTACTGCTGATCACCGACCTGGCGGGCGGTAACGTGAATGTGGGCGCCATTGCCCAGCGTTTCTTCGTGGACCTTGGTCAGGTGGTCATTGCCCACCCAGTCCTCGTGGCCGTGTCCGTGCTCTGTCATGCTCAGTCCTCTTGTGCGGTGGTCCTTACAATGACAGACCGGCCGCCAGGCCCAAGGTTCAGGCCTGCGAAAGGGGCTGCGCCATCGCCTTGTTCAGGGCGGTAGCCAGGTCCTCTTCGCGATAGGGCTTTTGCACGATCACTTGCTGGGCCGGGTCCAGGCCGCCGACCTCGGCATAGCCGGTAATGAACACCACCGGCAAGCCAGGTTGGCGCTTCAGCGCCTCTTCGGCCAGTTCGGCACCGTTCATGCCGGGCATCGCGTAGTCAGTGACCAGCACGTCGACGCTTTCGTGCAAACGCAACAGTGCCTGGTCGGCGCCGTCCGCTTCCAGCACGGTGTAACCAAGGCTTTCGAGCAACAGTGCAGTGACCCCCCTGACATCCGGGTCGTCATCGACCAGCAGAATCCTGTGCTGCTGCTCGGGTGCTTCGGCGATCACCCGATCAGCCGGCTCTTCACGCATCTGCGGCCCCGGCACACCTGGCAGGAACACCTTGACCGTGGTGCCCTCGCCCACAGCTGTGGTAATAGCCACCCCACCGCCAGACTGCTTGGCAAAGCCGAACACCTGCGCAAGCCCCAGCCCCGAGCCCTTGCCCACCTCTTTGGTGGTGAAGAACGGCTCGAACGCCTTGGCCACGACGGCTTCGCTCATGCCACAGCCCGAGTCCTGGATCGCCAGCACCACATAGTCACCGGGCTCAGGGTCCTCGGACCGCCTGGCGGGGCGCTGCACGGTTTCGTTGTAGGTGCTCACTCGCAAGGCACCGCCACCGGGCATGGCATCGCGGGCATTGATCGCCAGGTTGAGGATGATCATTTCTGTCTGGGTGGCATCGACCAACGCGTTCCACAGCTCGGGCGCTGTGTCGGTCTCGATCCAGATGCTGCCGCCGAGGGTGCGTTGCAGCAGATCGAGCATGCCGCGCACGGTGTCATTGAGGTTTACCGCTGCAGGTTGCAGGCGCTGCCGGCGCGAGAAGGCCAGCAACTGCCCGGTCAGGCGCGCGCCGCGCTCACCGGCTTCGAGAATGTTCTGCAAGCGGCTGGCGAACCGCTCGGTCTGGCCGCGGCCCAGGTCGCGGATGAGAAAGTGCGTGCTGCCGAGGATAACCGTGAGCAGGTTATTGAAGTCGTGGGCCACGCCCGCCGTGAGCTGGCCAACGGCTTCCAGGCGCTGCATCTGCTGCAGCGCCGCCTCTACCCGCTCACGTTCGTCGATCTGTTCGCGCAGGCGTTCGTTGGTTGCGGCCAGGGTGTCGAGCACCTGGCGTTCGCTGGTGATGTCACGCACTGCTGCGTAAAGCATTTCGCCGTCCGGCACGATGGTCCAGGACATCCAGCGGTAGTCACCGTTGGCGTGGCGCAAGCGGTTGACGAAACGGCTGGAGACATTACCCAGCGCCAGGCGGCCCAGCTCGCGCGAAGTGGCAGCCTGGTCGGCGGGGTGTGTGAGGTCGGCCAGGCGCATGCCCGCCAGTTGCGTGCGGGTCAGCCCCAGGGTCGCTTCCCACGCCGGGTTCAGCGCCTCCGGAGTGGTGTCGGCGCGCATCACCGCCAGCAACTCACGAGACAGCTCCCAGGTGCGGTCACGTTCGCGCGTGCGCTTCTGCACGCGGTCGCTAAGCAGGTCGTTGAGCCGCTCCAGCGCTTCGGTAGCCTGTTTCTGGTCGGTGATGTCCTGCACCACGCCGGTAAACCGCACACACTGGCCGTTTTCGAACGTGGAACGGCCGCTGGTCTTGAACCAGCGCTCTGAGCCACTGGGCAGGCGCACGCGATAGTCGACCTGGTAGGTCCTGGCACTGGCCAGGGATTCTTCCACGCCTTTTCAGCCCGCTCGCGGTCGTGCGGGTGCAGCCGCTCGAAGAACAGCGCCATGCTCACCGGGGCCTGCTCGTCGAGCTCGTACATTTCGCGGCAACGTGCATCCCAGATCAGCACGGAGGTTCTCGGGTCGAAGTCCCAGGTACCCATGCGTGCGGCTTCGATGGCGATGCGTGCGCGCGACTCGGCATCATGCAGGTTGCGCTCGGCGCGCTGGCGCTGGCGGCGTTCGTCGACTTCGGCCAGGGCGCGCTTCACCGCACTGGGCAGCAAGGGCAGGCTCTGCTTGAGCACGTAGTCGGTGGCACCGGCGCGCATCATCTTGACCGCATGCTCTTCGCCGAACACACCGGAAATCACGATGAAGGGCGTCAAGGGCGCCAGCTCACAAGCGACGGTAAGCGCCTGCTCTCCCGATGAGCCGGGCAGCAATATATCGCTGAGGATCAGGTCGAAAGGCTGGGCCCGCAACGCTTCGGCTGCTGCCTCGTGGTGATATACGGTGGTGGCCTGTATGTCGAGGCCTGCCCTCTCCAATGTGAACAATGTCAATTCCGCATCGCGGACGCTGTCTTCGATCAGCAACAGTTGCAAAGGAGGCGCGGGCATGTTCACCAGGGGGTCGGCACAGAAAGGGAGTCAGGGTTGTACGCGGCGCTGCAGGCGCAGAGAGCCGGGTGGCGGCTCGTTCAACACCGCCCAGAAGATGCCCAGGTCGGAGATGGCTGAAACGAACTCCTTGAATTCGACCGGCTTGACCACGTAAGCGTTCACACCCAGTTCATAGGCGCGTTGCAGATCGGGTTCTTCTTTGGAAGAGGTCAGCATCACGATGGGAATGCTGCGCAGCTCTTCGGCACTGCGCACGGCCTTGAGCACTTCCAGGCCATCGACCTTGGGCAGCTTCAGATCCAGCAGCATGACTGCAGGGTTGCCTTCGTCGCGTGTGGCGTGCTCGCCACGGCGGTACAGGTAATCGAGCGCCTCGGCGCCATCGCGCATCACGATCACCTCGTTGGCCAACTGGCTGCGCTCGAGCGCCACCAGTGTCAATTCCAGGTCGCGCGGGTTGTCTTCGACCAGCAGAATGGGTTTGAGCATGTTTGCCTCGTGAAAAGACCGGCGCGCGTCGCCTCAGGCGCGGCGCGGCAATGCAAAATAGAAAGTGGCACCCTGCCCCGGTTGGCCATCGGCCCACACCCGGCCCTCATGGCGTTCGATGATTCGCCGCACGCTGGCGAGCCCGATCCCCGTACCCTCGAATTCTTCCATGCGGTGCAAGCGCTGGAACACCCCGAACAATTTGCCAGCATAGGCCATATCGAAGCCCACACCATTGTCACGCACATGCACAACGATCTCATCGCCCTCCTCGGCGGCACCGACCTCGATTACCGCAGGGTCGCGGCCGCGAGTGTACTTGATGGCATTGGACAGCAGGTTGCGCAGTGCCAGGTGGATGAACGCCGCATCGGCGATCACCTTGGGCAACGGCTGTATCTGCCATTGCACGTTACGGCCTTGCAGGTCGGGTTCCATTTCGCGGCGTGTGGCCTCTACCAGCGCACTCAGGTCGACGTCCGAGAGCCTGAGCGCAGAGCGGCCCATCTGGGAAAAACTCAGCAGGTTGTCGACCAGCGTGCCGGCGAACCGCGCCGACTCGCCGATGTGTTCCAGAAAGCGCAGGCCACGCTCGGACAGCTTGCTGCCCTCGAAGTCGCTCAGCAATTCGGCGTAGCCCGCGATGTGCCGCAGCGGCGCGCGCAGGTCATGGGAAACGCTGTAGGAAAACGCTTCGAGTTCCTTGTTGGACTTCTTCAGCTCGCCTGCAAGCTGTGCGAGTTCTTCGGCCTTGCGCAACACGATGCCGAGCACTGCGGTGCGCAGCTCCACGACACCTTCGACGACCATGGCGTCCCAACCCCGGCTATGGCCTTTGACCGTCTCTTCCCACTGCTCGAAACTCGCCCGCGGGTTGAGGCGGCCGTTGCCGTCGATGGGTTTTTCCGGGCGCCCGGCCCAGTTCACGGTGCGCCGCTGCTCCGGCTGGAACCAGATCAGGTAGTGGTTGTGCAACTCGGAGATCGCGACCGCCAGCACACCGGCGGCATGCTCGGCGAGCTCGGCCAGTTGCGGCACGTCGCGGCCGAGGTTGTCGGTAACGAACACCTCGCCGGCCAGCTCACGCTGGCTCAGCCATTTCACCAGGGCATCGACCTGCTGCTGCGGCGGCGTCTGGCCGAACAGGTCGCAGTGGCTGTCGGAGATCACTGCCGCACCCTGGGCGCCGGCGAAATCGAGAAAGGTCTCAGGCTGCGCCAGCAGCCCTTCACGAACGCTGTCGCGGTCGGCCATCGACGCCAGCAGGCTCACGATGCGCTGGCGCAGGCCGAGCAGGTGCTCGGTATCGGCCTGGGCTTCGCGCGCCTCGATCTGCAGAGACAGCACGCTGCCGAGCAACTCGCAGGCCATGCGAACCTGGAAACCCACTGGCCGCGGGTTGCTGTCGTGGCAAGAGACCAGCCCCCAGAGGCGCCCGCGCACCACGATGGAAATCGACATGGATGCCTGGGTGCCCATGTTGCGCATGTAGCGAAGGTGGACGGGCGAAACGCTGCGCAGCGCCGCATGGCTCATGTCCAGTGCGGCCCCGGTGCGCGGGTTGTTCGCCGGCACCAGCGGCGAAGCGTCGTAGTCGGCGTCTTCGATCACACGAATGCGGCTGGCGACGTACAGCGCACGGGCCTGGCTCGGAATATCGGACGCCGGAAAGCACAGCCCCAGGTAGCTGGGATAGCCGTCATCGGCGACCTCGGCCAGCACCAGGCCATTACCTTGTTCATCGAAGCGGTAGGCCTTGACCCTGCCAAAGCCGGTGATGCGTTTGAGCTCGTAGGCCACCAGCCGGCACAGCGCGTGGATGTCCTGGACTTCCTGCATCTGCCCGACGAAGGCGCGCACCAGCGGGTAAAGATGGCCATAGGCTGCGGCCACATCGCGGGCAGGCTCGAATTCGGCGATCAGCACCTGGTCCCAGGCGTGGGCAAGCATGGCGAAGCGCGACTGGGCGCGCCCCTTGAACATCAGGTCGCCCAGATGCACCGGGTGATGCTCGTCACGCGGCAGCGCGCCGAGCTTTCGCACCACGTCCTCACCAAGCTCCAGGCACTGCTCCAGCGATTGGCCCAGCAACTGCGCAGGCTCCAGCCCCAGCCAGTCGCGCACGTTATCGCTAGCCTGCAATACCTCGAACGTCAGCGGGTCGAGCACCAGCATGAAACCCTGAGGCTGGATGCTGCCTGGCACGTGGATCGGCTCCCGCGCGCACTGCTCGATAGCAACAGCCTGGGCGGCGGCCGAATCGGTCGAGTTCAAGGTAAAACTCCTTAAATAGGAATGCCCGGGCGAGCTCGGCCGGCCAAATGCGTACACCTTACCAGAGGTGTCCTTACAGAGTGAGAGCATTTCCCTGTACGGCAGCTATCGAGCGCGCCACTCGTCCTGGCACGCTGGTCGCATGAAAAGGAATGGTCTTGGAACCAATCAAAGTGCCATCAGTCAAATCCCCCGTTCAGGGAAGGATCACAAGACGATGGCAAGGCTCAGGCATTTCCTCATTCAATACCGTTACAAGGGCGAATCCAGAAGCTTTGCGCAAAAGGACAGCCGCATGTCGGCGACCGATGCGTGGTACTACGCCTCGCTGCATTCCGGCGCCAACCGGCTGTACGGCATCTCGCTCAACCAGCACTCGCCCCAGGCGATGCGCATGCAGGCGCAGCAGTGCGGCGTCACCGAAGTAGGCTTTCACGAATTGCCCAGCTGAAAACCTTGCTGTCACAGGCAGCCGAACGGCGCAATTCGCTTCATGGGTGCAACCCGTTTGTAATAGAGTCTGGGCGGTGATCTTCTAAAGGATGCCGACGATGGTTGCCCATCTGCGTGTTGTACCCAACGACCGGACGCTCGATAGCTGGAAGTTGCACTGGATTCACGATGAAACCGCCATTCACTGCCGTCGCTGCCTGGCGGGGCAGTCGGTGTTCGATGCGAGCAAGCCGTTCGTGCATAACCCCGGTTGCGGCCGCGGCGATGAATTCGCTCACTACCCTTGGCAAGACCTCGCGGCCATTCTCAAAGCCCAGCTGCAGCAGGCCTGAGTTTCGTAACAGCGGCGCTGGCCGGCTCGTTAGCGCCCCGGTAGCCACGACCACCTATCGCACCGGCCCCAAGCCCGCAAAACTTCCTCCCGCACAGCCTCTCACACTCAGTATCCGCCCGAGCGGATCCACCAGTGACAGGAGGAAGTGAACATGTCCACGACATCCAGCAAAAACCCTGGCAACTTCGCAAACGACCGTGCTCGCGCATCCGCCGCGGGCAAGAAAGGCGGCCACAACTCCGGCGGCAACTTTGCCCGTGACACCGCGCGCGCCTCCGAAGCCGGGCGCAAAGGTGGCATGAACAGCCGCAATCGCGACAAGTCCTGAAGCCTCGGGCCAGGCGCGCAGCTCCGACCGCTGCACCTGGCCTGCCCTCCCCACATTCGCGCTAAACAACCCCGCCCCCTTGCCGATATCTCCAGTTAGCGAGCACGCCCATGCGCGGTGCCCGTATCGAATGCTGGAGAGCGCCGTGGAAGATATCTTTTTGTTGGTCGAGCACAGCCGTGACCGCGGCGAAGTGCATGTACTGGGCTGGTTCTCAACCGAAACCGAGGCCCGTGAAGCGGCGCAGGCGCTGGAATGGCAAGCCTATCGCACTGCCCTGAAGATAAAGGGCGTAAGCCATGGCGCCGTGCCGCCGGGCGAAGCCACCTATCGCCGCTACTGGGTCAAGGGCATCTCGCGCTATCACGCCAACACGCTGACCGCCTCTGGCACGCTTCATTGAACGATCGTACCCGGAATATCCCTGGCAGTAATATCACTTTGATGGTATCGCTATAGCCTGTAGTTCGAACGCAGCCGACAGGGCGCTCGAGGAGAATCATCGTGCTGAGGCACATCCGTATCGATCAGCTCCAGGTGGGGATGTTCATTCACGAGCTGGATGGCAACTGGCTTGATCATCCGTTCTGGAAAACACGCTTTCTGCTGACGCGTTCCCAGGATCTGGACAAACTGCTCGCCGCAGGCATCCAGACGCTGCGCATCGACGTGAGCAAGGGCCTGGACGTCCCATCGGCAAGCGAACCGGCAGAGTGCGTGCCCATCGCCGAGCCCGCGCCTGCCGACCCCGTACCCCGGCCCGAACGCCTGGAGTTGCGCGCCGAACTGCCCCAGGCCTTGCGCCTGCTGGCAGGTTCCAAAGCTGCGGTGACAGCGATGTTCAACGATGCCCGCCTGGGCAAGGCAGTCGACGCCGCGCGGGTCAATGAAGTGGTCTCGCAGATTTCCGCCTCGGTGTTGCGCAACCCCAGCGCAATGATCAGCCTGGCCCGCCTGAAGCGGGCCGATGACTACACCTACATGCACTCGGTCGCCGTCTGCGCGCTGATGATCGCATTGGGCCGCTCGCTGAAGCTGCCCGAGGACCAGGTCACCCAGGCCGGCACCGCCGGGCTGCTGCACGATATCGGCAAACTTGCGATCCCCGACGAAATCCTCAACAAGCCTGGGCGCCTCACCGACGAAGAGTTCCGCACCATCAAGCAGCACCCGCAGGAGGGCTGCCGCATCCTTCAGCAAACCTGCGATGTAGGCAGCGTGGCCCTGGATGTGTGCATGCACCACCACGAAAAAGTGGATGGCAGCGGTTACCCCTATGGCCTTGCCGGCGAGCAGATCAGCCTGTTCGCGCGCATGGGCGCGGTGTGCGATGTGTATGACGCCATTACCTCACAGCGCTCCTATAAATCCAGCTGGGACCCGGCCGTGTCGATCAGCCGTATGGCCGAATGGCGCGGGCATTTCGACAACGATGTGCTGCATGCCTTCGTGCGCTGCGTGGGCATCTACCCGGTCGGTGCGCTCGTGCGCCTGCAAAGCGGGCGCCTGGGTGTGGTGGTGGAGCAGCACGAGCAGTCTCTGCTGACACCCAAGGTGAATGTGTTCTTTTCCACGCGCTCCAACCTGCCACTGCCTCGGCAGGTCATCGACCTCAGCCAGCCCGGCTGCAACGACCGTATCGTTGGCCGCGAGAACTCGGAAAACTGGGGCTTCCGCCAACTGGACGACCTGTGGGCAGGCCCCTATCTGCCGGCTTGAGGCTGCCCGCGCTATCAAGAGCGGCCAATTTAAATCGCAATCCGACACAACCTTCATTCGGCTTTCACGCCTTCTTCACACCCACTGAGCGATCCTGAGCTCCCCATGTGTGATTCAAAGCGTTTATTGCCCGCTTCGGCGGGCTTTCTTTTGCCCGCAATTTGAGTTCCCCCTCTCCCGGCGTTCTTCTCAAAGCTCCCTTGGCCAAACCGCTGAGTCGATCCAGGCAACTTCGGCATCCACGGCAAGGTCCCCTGAGCATTCCCCAAGGCTGTGGCGCCCTGCCACAGGCCGTACGATTGTTCACAGGAGCAGCTTCGATGCCTGATACCTCCCACTCCGACCTGGATCGCCTGTGCACCGACACCATCCGTACCTTGAGCATGGACGCGGTGCAAAAGGCCAACTCCGGCCACCCGGGCACGCCCATGGCGCTGGCGCCGGTGGGCTATACCCTCTGGAAAGGCTTCTTGCGCTATCACCCCGACCAACCCGACTGGCCGAACCGCGACCGTTTCGTGCTGTCCGCCGGGCACGCCTCGATGCTGCTGTATTCGCTGTTGCACCTGGCTGGCGTGGTGGAAGTGGATACCGAAGGCAAACGCACCGGCTCGCCGGCAGTGAGCCTCGATGATATCCGCCAGTTCCGCCAGATGAGCTCGAAAACCCCCGGCCACCCCGAATACCGCATGACCACCGGCGTTGAGACCACCACGGGCCCGCTTGGCCAGGGTTGCGCCAACAGCGTGGGCATGGCCATGGCCTCGCATTGGCTGGGTGAGCACTTCAACCAGCCGCAGGCGACGTTGTTCGATTACGACACCTATGTGATCTGCGGCGATGGCGACATGATGGAAGGTATCAGCGGTGAGGCAGCCTCGCTTGCCGGGCACCTGAAGCTTGCGAACCTGTGCTGGATCTACGACAACAACACCATCAGCATCGAAGGCCACACCGAGCTTGCCTTCAGCGAGAACGTCATCACCCGTTTCGCCGGCTACGGCTGGAACACCCTGCACGTCAAGGACGCCAACGACACCGAGGCGCTGGCGCAGGCCTTGCACACCTTCAAGGCGCACACCGATGCCCCGACGCTGATCGTGGTCGACAGCGTCATCGGCTATGGCTCTCCCAACAAGCACAACACCGCTGCGGCGCATGGCGAGGCTCTGGGTGAAGAAGAAGTGCGCCTGACCAAGCAGGCCTACGGCTGGAAGCACGACGAGCCCTTCTATGTACCGGATGCTGCGCGCATCCACCTGCGCGATGCGCTGCGCGAGCGCAACCAGGAAGCCTACGACGACTGGAAACAAGCGCGCGACCACTTGCAACAGGCGCAGCCCGCGCTGGCCGAGCAACTGCAGCGGTTGCTGGCAGGCCAGCTGCCCAAAGGCTGGGACAGTGCGCCGCTCGCCTTCGACACAGACGAAAAAGGCATCGCCAGCCGACAGGCCGGCGGCCAGGTGCTCAATGCCTTTGCTGAACGTATCGACTGGTTGCTCGGCGGCTCGGCTGACCTCTCGCCCTCGACCAAGACCAACCTCACTTTCGACGGTGCCGGTAGCTTCCAGGCTGGCCATTACGATGGCCGCAACCTGCATTTCGGCGTGCGCGAGCACTCGATGGGCGCCATCGCCAACGGCCTTGCACTGAGTTACCTGCGCCCCTACACCTCGACCTTCCTGGTGTTCAGCGACTACATGAAGCCGCCGATCCGCCTGGCAGCGATCATGGAGCTGCCGGTGGTGTTCGTCTTCACCCACGACTCCATCGGGGTGGGCGAGGACGGCCCCACGCACCAGCCCATCGAGCAAATGGCGCAACTGCGGGCCACTCCTGGCTTGCTGACCCTGCGCCCAGGCGACGCCAACGAGGTAACACAGGTCTGGAAGCTGGCCCTGGCGCAAACCCATCGCCCCAGCGCCATCGTGCTGTCGCGCCAGCCCCTTCCGACTCTGGACCGCAACCTCTATGCCAGCGCCGATGGCGTTAGCGAAGGCGCCTACGTGCTGGCCGAGGCCGAAGGCGGCGACGCTCAGGTGATTCTGTTGGCGACCGGCAGCGAGCTGTCGTTGGCCGTGCAGGCGCGTACTCAACTGCAGGCCGATGGGGTCCGCACGCGGGTGGTGTCGATGCCCAGCTGGGAGCTGTTCGAGGAACAGCCCCAGGCGTACAAGGATCAGGTGCTGCCACCGGCAATCACCGCGCGCGTGGCGGTCGAACAGGCAGGCCCGATCGGCTGGGACCGTTATGTGGGCCACCAGGGTGAAAAGGTGGTGATGAACAGCTTCGGCGCCTCGGCGCCAATCGCCAAGCTCCAGGCCCAGTTCGGCTTCACCGTGGAGAACCTGGTCAAGGTGGCCAAGCAAGTGTTGTGACCAAGCGGCGGCAGTGCCGGGGATCGCACAACTGCAATGCGCCCTCGCTACACTGCCGTCGCTACCGCAGCCATCGTGCAAGGAGCCATACATGTACAGCCATATCATTCTGGGCGCGCGACCTGCACGCACTCATCGATTTCTACACTCCAGTGCTGCATGCCCTGGGCCTGGTGCGGCTTGACGATGAGAACGACAGCGGCCCGCAGGGCGCGGGCTGGCACCTGCCGGGCCAGCCCTGGCCACAGTTCTACCTGCAAAAACCGTGGAACGGCCAACCTGCCGGTGCTGGCAACGGCACTCAGGTGAGCTTTCGTGCGCGCAGCCGTGCGCAGGTGGACGCGGCCTGGGCGGCCGCGACACTCGGCGGCGGCCAGGACGAAGGCCCGCCAGGGCTGCGCCCGCACTATGGCCCTGATTATTCACGGGGCCTATTGCCGGGACCCTGAAGGGCACAAGTTGTGTTTCGTTTATGTAGAGGCGTTCGCCTAGGGGCGGTGCGGGCTGTATCAGGGCGAAGCGTGCCCAGGTGCAGGCCGTTGGCCGGTCAATCCAGGCCCTGCGCCGCGCCCCACACTTCCAGCCAGAAATCCTGCTCGCGGTGGCTGGCCAGCTTCTCCAGGCCCAGCCCCTGCTCCAGCGCCCAATGCACCTGCTCACCCTGCTGCGGTGCCCCCTCGATCAGGGTGCAGCCAGTGACAGGCCAGCACATGCCCGCCCTCAGCCAGGCTGGCCGCAGCGCGCTCGACGACCTGAACCCAGGCCTGAGGGTCCAGGTAGTAACCCATCTCGCTCAATACGATCAGGTCGAAATGGCCAGCTGGCCATGCCTGCGGCAGGCCGCCCTGGCAGACTTCGACGTGCTCGAAAGGCGCCAGCCGCGCCGTCGCAAGTTCAACTGCGCGCGGCGTGAGGTCCATGGCCAGCAAGCTGTCGCAACGCTGCGCCAAGGCCTGGCTGAGCACCCCGTTGGCGCACCCGGGCTCGAAGGCTCGGGCGTAGTACTGGCGTGGCAGGCAGGCCAGGGTCAGGTCACGCTTGCGCTGTTCGTACCAGCGGCGGTCGAAGGCCCAAGGGTCATCGCTGTGTTCGAACAGTTCGCGGAAATAGTCGGCAGGCGTGCTCATAGGAATACCAGCTCAAAGGGTTGGAGCAGGCGCTCCAGCGTTGTTGAGTTCAACACCGGAGGGGCGCCGGTGCTGGTGTCGCCTGCCAGTTGCGTGGCGTGTTCGCCAATCGCCCAGTGTTTGCGTTCAAGGGCCTGGGTACCAAGCCACAACTTGCGGGCACGGCTCCAGGGCAGGCGCGGGTCTTCGGGATGCGCCCAGTGCCAGGCCCAGACCGGCGCTTCGACCAACACCGCGCCACGCACTTGCGCAACCTCGGCAGCCACCTCGCCGAGCGCCTCGTGGTCGCAATGCCCATCACCGCGCCAAGTGGCCAGCAGCCGGTCACCCTCGCGCACTTCATGCAGCAAGTGCTCGCGCAACGCCTGAGCGTGGTCGCGCACTTTACCGTCGGGCAATGCCAGGTGCCGCCAGGCCAACCGGCGAGTATCGAAGCCCAGCCGCGTCAACGCGCGGGTGCTCTCGCGCCGGCGCTCGTCGCGCAAACGTGCCGGCGGCCATTGTGCCGAGCCTGGGTGGCTGCCATCGCCATCAGTGACTGATATTAATGTGATATCTGCCACGCGCGATGCGAGGCTCGCCAGCAGCCCGCCACAGGCAAGCACCTCATCGTCCGGGTGCGGCGCTGCCACCACCAGGCGCGCACCTGCCGGCAACAATTGCTCGACGCTGATGCCGGGGACCTGGCTCAGCGCATGGCTGCCCTGCCAGGCTTTCAATGACGTGCCCGGGACCCCGAAGGGCATATCCGTAGCCGCTGCGGTCACAGCGCCCACCGCAGGGATGGCAGGTCGGTGATGCTCGCGCCCAGTGCGGCGAGGTCGCGTTCAGCGTGGCTCTGGCGCATGAACACGGGCAGGTCGGCGAACAGCCGTGCGAACCGCGCATCACGGCAAAAAGGGCTGGCGCCCACCGCGCGGCCTACATGCTCGAGCACGGCCTCAGCAGCCTCTTCAACCACCGCACGGGCACGCCGAGTGACACGCTCGGCATCCGCCGCCGGGTGCGCGTCGATCCAGGCGGCCGTTTCACGCAGCACCGCTGCCGCTGCGCTCGAATGAGCGTCCACGGCGCCCAGATGCGCCAGCCGATGCGGCTCCTCGCTGCGCTGAGCGTACTCGCGCAAGTAATCGCCTGCGCACACCGCAGCGCCATACCAGCAGGCGGCGATACCGGCCCCTCCCTGCCAGAAGCCCGGGCGCGAGAGGTACTCCCCGGGCCTCCAACGGCTTGCGCATGCGCGCCTTCCATGTCCACTTCGATACTGGCGCTGGCGGCCATACCCATCGCTTGCCACCCTTGTTCGGTGGGGCGAATTGCAGGGTCGGCCATGCTGATGGCCACCAGCTGCGGCCGGCCTTGTTCATCCCAGGCGGTGGCAAGCGCATGGTCCACCTGCAACGCACCCGAGCACCACGCCTTGCGCCCTGCCAGCCTCAGGCGGCTGCCCTGGCGTTCGGCAATCTGCAAGCGTGCCCCGGGCGCCTCGGCCGCCCAGACAGCCCACAAGCCGCCGTTGTCCAGATGCGTTGCGCCGAGTTCGGCGAGGATGGCCCGGGCATCGGTGTGGCCTTCGAACAGCTTTACCAATGCAAGGTCGAAGCCGGCGACCTGCGCCAGCGCCTGCCAGCGCGCCAGGGTACGGCCACTGCCGGGTAGCGGCAGTTCGTCCAGTTGTGCCTGCTGGCACTGGCGCAGCACCTGCGCAAGCCGCTCTTCTACCCGCAGCGGGTTCGCCCGTTCGGCGAAGGTCTGCAACAGCAGGGCGTAAGGGTGATGAGGCGCGGCCATCCAAGGCACTCCAAGTGAGCCATTTCAGGTTTGAATGCTCAGGCCACCCAAGGGTTCCACCCGCTTACACGCCTGAATGCTTTTCACACTTTTTTCACATTCTCATCACCGGCGCCTCACGCCCAGAGCGCCACGCTTCGCGGCTTTTAAGCAGCCCCCAGCCCGCGTGCCAATGGACTTCAAATACACCCTCAGCAAACGCATCGTTATTGCCTTCGCCGCCATGAGCGCATTCGTTGCCGGCACCTTTGCGGTGGGGATCGTGGCCAGCGAGCGCGTGATGGAGGGCCGGCTCACGGAGCTGAGCCTGGCCGGCAACCTGCGAAGGTTGTTGATGCAGGAAAGCCAGGAAATGTGGATGCACCGCCCGGAGAAAGACGAGCTCTTCTACATCCAGGGCGGCCGTGACGACTTCGCCTTGCCAGCCAACCTGGAAGCGTTGTCGCGTGGCTTCCACGAAATCGGCGAAGGAGACGACGCCTATTACGCTGCGGTAGAGATCGTCCAGGGGCGCAAGTACGTGCTGCTGCGCAACCAGCAAAGCCTCATGCAGCGCCAACGCATCCTTTACTCCGTGGCCGTGGCCGGCTTCAGCCTTAGCGTCGCCTTGGCGGTGCTGCTGGGCTGGCTGATCGCACGGCGGGTGATCGCGCCAGTGACGCGCCTGGCCACCCAAGTGCGTGGCACCAGTGCCCTGCCAGTGGGCATGGTACCGGCCAACACCACCACCTGGGCGGAGGACGAAGTCGGCGAATTGGCCGCCTCCTACAACCAGACCCAAGGGCGCCTGGCCGACGCACTGCGCCGCGAGCAGCAATTCACCAGCGATGTGAGCCACGAGCTGCAGCTGCCTATCCATATTCTCGACGACGCCTGCCAGTCGCTGGCACAGGCCAACGAAGGCGAGCCGCGAATGCAACGCCAGGTATTGCGCATCGGCCGGGCAATCGAACAGATGGAGGGGCTGGTGAGCACCTTCCTGCTGCTGGCCCGTGATTACGACGACCCCTCGTTGCGCGCCGAAGTCACGACCCTCGCTGCGGCGGCAGACCAGTCGATCGACACCTGGGCGCAATCGATTCGCGAAAAGGGCCTGGCCTTCGAACACGTGCTGGAGGGCGACCTCAGCGAAACCTGGAATTCCACTTTGCTGCTCTCGGTGATGGGCAACCTGCTGCGCAACGCCTGGCACTACACCGAGGAAGGTTTCATCCGCCTGACGGTGCGCCCCGGGGAATTCAAGGTCGAAGACAGTGGCATCGGCATCCCTGAAGAAAAACGCCACGCAATGTTCCAGCCTTTCGTACGCGGCGATGAAAAGCGCGGTGAAGGTTTGGGGTTGGGGTTGTCCCTGGTGCAGCGGATCTGCCAGGACCAGAGCTGGACTGTAAAACTCACCGGGCGGGAACCCCAAGGCTGCTGCTTCACCGTGACACTGCGGCCACAGCGATAAAGCGCGAGCCAACGGGCGCTGGCATCTGCTGAAAGTCACTTGTTGCCGTCAATAGGGTGTGTCTACCTTGACATCACGGCCGCTTCGAAATGACCGCACCGCTTCGATGACCCAGGTTGGCGACAATGGCAAGGCCAGCGTGAAGCAGCAATGAGAGTTGTATCGGCAGGCGTTGCTGCTGCAGGCACTGAATGAGCCCTGTGGGTTCGAGCGCTAGAGCGCAATCAACAACCCTGTATCCGCCGCCTGCTCACGCAGGCACTGCGTGGCCCAATCGATGAACGCACGCAGCCGGGGCGACCCCTGCCGGTGAGGCGGGTACACCAGCGCCAGCGGCCAGTCCGGCGCCGGGTATCGCTCCAGCACTGGCACCAGGCTCCCATCGGCCAGCGCCGCACCTGCGTTGTAACGCGGCACCTGAATCAGCCCGAAGCCCGCCTGCGCGGCTTTTACGTAGGCATCGGCGCTGTCGACGCTGAGCAGGCCCGGCAGCCTGACCGGCTGCTCGACACCCTCGAACTCCAAGGGGAAATCACGCCCGTCGCTCGCGGCGAAACGCACCATCTGGTGGCCGCCATTCAAGTCAGCCGGCGAGCCGGGCACTCCATGGCGCGCAAGGTAGGCCGGGCTGGCACAGGTGACCTGGCGCACTTTTACAAGCGGCTTGGCCGCCAGCATCGGGTCCTTCACCTCTCCGGCGCGCAATGCGCAGTCGACACCGTCGCGCTGCAGGTGCACCTGGCGGTCGTTGAAGCCCAGCTCAAGGCGCAAGTGCGGGTAGCGCCGGTAGAAATCGGGCAGCTTCGGGATGATCCAGTAGCAGCCGAAGGCGCTGGGCATGTCTACTCGTAATGTACCCCGCGGGCCGCTGCCCAGGCGGTTTTCCAGGTCGTCGAGGTCGGCCAGCAGTTGCCGGCAGCGCTGATAATACTGCGCGCCGTCTTCGGTCACCCTCACCCGCCGGGTGGTGCGCTGCAACAGCTGAACCTTCAGGTGCGCCTCGAGTTGCTGAATAGCCAGGCTGACGCTGGCGCGAGGCAGTTGCAGGTCGTCGGCGGCCTTGCCGAAGCCGCCGCATTCGACAATGCGGCAGAACACCTGCATCGCATGCAGCCGGTCCATATCTAGCCCCTCATTATTCAGAAAAGGCGAACAGTTAAACCATAAAGGCCAGGTTTATCCAGCAGCGCATCAAGATCAGACTGAACTCACTTCCACTCTCTCTGAGGATCTTTGAATGCACACTCGCACACTCGGCCATAACGGCCCCCGCGTTTCCGCATTGGGCCTGGGCTGCATGGGCATGTCGGACTTCTACAGCCGTAGCGGTGACGACAACAGCGCCGTGGCCACCCTGGACCGCGCACTGGAGCTGGGCGTCACCTTGTTCGACACCGCCGACATGTACGGCCCCTACAGCAACGAGCAATTGCTCGGCCGCTGGCTCAAGGGCCGCCGCGAGCAGGTGTTCATCGCCAGCAAGTTCGGCATCGTACGCACCGAAGACCCGCACGCCCGCGGTGTGAACGGGCGCCCCGACTACGTGCGGCAGTCGCTCGAAGGCAGCTTGCAACGCCTGGGCGTGGAACGCATCGACCTGTATTACCAGCACCGCGTAGACCCCAACGTCCCGGTCGAGGAAACCTTCGGCGCGCTGGCCGAGCTGGTGCGTGAAGGCAAGCTGGGCCACCTGGGCATCTGCGAAGCGCGCGCCAGCACGATCGAGCGCGCTCACGCCACGCATCCGCTGGCAGCGGTGCAAAGCGAGTACTCGCTGTGGTCGCGCGAGCCTGAGCAGGATGGCGTGCTGGCCACGTGCAGACGCTTGGGTATCGCCTTCGTGCCCTACAGCCCATTGGGCCGAGGCTTTTTGAGCGGGCGCTTCCACAGCCCCGAGGACTTCGCGGCCGACGACTACCGCCGCCACAGCCCGCGCTTCCAGGGCGAGAACTTCACGCGCAACCTGGCGCTGGTGGAGCAAGTGGAGGCATTGGCCGCTGCGCGCGGTGTGAGTGCTGCACAACTGGCGCTGGCCTGGGTGCTGGGCCAGGGCGACGACATCGTCCCGATCCCCGGCACCACTCGTGTGGAAAACCTCGAAGCGAACCTCGGCGCGCTGGCGATCCAGTTGAGTGCTGCCGAGCGCGGCCAGCTGGATGCGATCTTCCCGGTAACCGGCGCCGCCGCAGGCGAACGCTACGGCGTCGAGGCCATGCGTACCCTCGACCGTTAGTCAGCGCCTGCGCACTGCGCAGTCAAGGCAAGGCCTAAACCTCAAGCAACCCAGCCCAAGAGGTGTAAGCCATGACCATGACGTTGATTGCCACTGCCCGTGGCGCGGCGCTGGCCACCTTGCTGCTGTTGCCGGCCAGCCCCGCGCTGGCCGACACCGCGCCGGTGAGCCCGGAGCCCCCAGCGCTGCCCAGCGAGCCGGCCTTGCCGGGTAGCGGCAGCGAGCCCGCGACAACCCCACCCAGGGCCCAGGAGCGGCCCGGCGACGCAGGTGGTGCGCTTGACCTCAAACCGCTGGAACAGGGCACGGAGCCCAGGCCGCCCGCACCCCCGCCGGCTGCGCCGGACGATACCCGCCCGGCCAAACCCTGAATGCTGCGCAAACGAAAAAGGCGACCCTTGCGGATCGCCTCTTTCGTCGTGTCTGGTAGGCACAATTGGACTCGAACCAACGACCCCCACCATGTCAAGGTGGTGCTCTAACCAACTGAGCTATGTGCCTGCTGTGGGTCGGCATTCTACGGATCGGCGCTGCAGTGTCAACGTTTTTTTCCCTAAGTAACTGAAATGGCGGTTTATTTGCACCGCTTCTGGCCTGGCGCGCCACGCTGGCGGGGGCTGGCAGTGTTTCAGAAACTCAGGTAGGATCCGCGCAATCGTCAATAATATTAAACAGAGGTCGCAGGATGGCGAACATCGCTTACCCACCTTCGTATTACGCCGCGTCCGCCAACCCCGCGCCGGCACGCCCTGCGCTGCGTGAGGATATCCAGGCCGATGTATGTGTGATCGGCGCAGGCTATACCGGCCTTTCCAGCGCGCTGTTCCTGCTCGAACAAGGCTTTTCGGTGGTGGTGCTGGAAGCTGCCCGGGTGGGCTTCGGCGCCTCGGGCCGCAACGGCGGCCAGATCGTCAACAGCTACAGCCGCGACATCGACGTGATAGAACGCAGCGTCGGCCAGCGTGAGGCCCGCCTGTTCGGCGAAATGGCCTTTGAAGGCGGCCGCATCATCCGCGAGCGCGTCGAGCGCTACAACATTGCCTGCGATCTCAAGGATGGTGGCGTGTTCGCCGCGCTGAGTGCCAAGCAGATGGGCCACCTGGAGGCGCAAAAACGCTTGTGGGAACGCTACGGCAACCAGCAGCTGGAACTGCTCGACCAGCGCCGTATCCGCGAAGTGGCCGGCACCGACCAGTACGTAGGCGGGCTGCTCGACATGAGCGGCGGCCACATCCACCCGCTGAACCTGGCGCTGGGCGAGGCTGCTGCGGTCGAATCCCTGGGCGGGCGCATATTCGAACAAAGCGGGGCCACGCGTATCGACCGTGGTGCCAACCCAGTGGTGCACACCGCCGAGGGCAAGGTGAGGGCCAAGTTCGTGATCGTGGCGGGCAATGCCTATCTGGGCAATCCTGATACCGGAGCTTGCCGCCAAGTCGATGCCTTGCGGCACCCAGGTGATCGCTACCGAACCGCTGAGCGATGAGCTCGCCGCCAGCCTGCTACCGCAAGACTACTGCGTCGAGGACTGCAATTACCTGCTCGACTACTACCGGCTTTCCGCCGACAAGCGGCTGATCTTCGGTGGCGGCGTGGTCTACGGCGCACGTGACCCGGCCAACATCGAATCGATCATCCGCCCCAAGCTGCTCAAGGTATTTCCGCAGCTCAAACAGGTGAAGATCGACTACGCCTGGACCGGCAACTTCCTGCTAACGCTGTCGCGCCTGCCGCAGGTCGGCCGCCTGGGCGATACGGTGTATTACTCCCAGGGCTGCAGCGGCCACGGCGTCACCTACACCCACCTTGCGGGCAAGATCATCGCCGAAGCCCTGCGCGGCCAGGCTGAGCGCTTCGACGCCTTCGCCAACCTCCCCCACTACCCGTTCCCGGGCGGCCGTGCGCTGGGCGCCCCGCTTACCGCACTGGGCGCCTGGTATTACAGCCTGCGCGACAAGCTCGGCGTTTAACGCTGTTTCAATGCCTCAAGGGCCTTGGCCGCGGCTTGTTCCTGCCCGGCCTGGCCCAGTTGCGCGGCGGCATCACGCCAGCGCTGTACATCTACTCTGGCCGGCAACTGGGAAGGTTTCTGCAGCAACACCGCCCAGTTTCCCTCGCGGCCCCAGGCCGAGTTGAAGTCGCTCATGTCCAGGCGTAGCCGCCGTTGCTGCCCTGCCCGCAACACCACTTCCTTGTGAAAACGGTCGAAGCCGACCAGCAGCGCATAGCGCGCCTCGCCCATAAGCATCGGGCCTGGCCGATAGGCCACCAGCACCGGGTAGCCGGCGGCCACCTGAAACATCAGCGCCTCGAGCCTGGGCTCGAGCGGATAGACCAGCAGCCCGTACTGGCGCGCAGCGTTGGCCATGGCGTCGTTCATCCGTGCCGGGCTGGCTGGGTGGCCCAGCGCAGGCTCGACCATGCCTGGGGTCACGGCGATGTTCTGCTGGCGCAGGGCAGCGGCGAGCGCTTCCTCGGCGCCCGGCGGTTGCACACTGCGAAAGAACGGCACCCCGCCCAGCTCGACCTTGTCTGGCAGGCCCGCAATGGGCGCCGGCGGTATCAGGCGTGGGGGCTTGCTGCTGCAGGCAGTCAGCGAAAGCGCCAGGCCCAGGGCCAGGCAGGTGCGGGGGAAGCGGCGAACGAGGTTCAACGGCATTACGGATCTCGTGTGCTGGGCGGGCATCAGTGCCCGTGTCGCCGACGATGATAGGCAGGCCAGGCGCCGAAATACAGGCCGCGTGAAACGCACCGCCCGTCAAGCGCGTGAAACAATTGGAGGGCTATGCTGTTCAGTATCACAAACGCCTGCGTTTGTTGAGGAGGTTAGAGATGAACCTTACAGTGGCGATTGCTTTGATGGTTGGCGGCTGGTTCCTGGTTGCGGCGGCCATGTTGTGGGGCGTGCTGCGCATCGCCCGACGCCACCACCGCCCTGCGGCACCGCGCGTTGCGGCGGCGCACAAGGCGAGAGCCCCGGCCAGGGCGGCCGGGGCACATTGATCAGCCTGCTTTCGCCTCACGCTTGAGGCGCGCCTTGCGGGACCAGATGTTGAGGCACTCGATCGCGGCCGAGAATGCCATGGCCGTGTAGATGTAGCCCTTGGGCACATGAGCACCGAAGCCTTCGGCGATCAGTGTCATGCCGATCATGATCAGAAAACCCAGCGCGAGCATTACGACCGTCGGGTTATCGTTGATGAACCTGGCCAGCGGCTCGGAGGCCAGCAGCATCACCAGCACGGCAACGATGACCGCAATGATCATGATCGGCAGGTGCTGTGTCATGCCAACCGCCGTGACGATACTGTCGATCGAGAACACCAGGTCAAGCAGCAGGATCTGGCCTATAGCCGCAGCGAAACCGATGGCCACTTTGTTGCTGACGCTCTGCTCTTCCTTTTCGGCCGGGTCGACGCTGTGGTGAATCTCGGTGGTGGCCTTCCACACCAGGAAGAGGCCACCGGCGATCAGGATCATGTCTTTCCAGGAGAACGCCTGCCCCATCACCTCGAACACCGGCTCAGTGAGCGTCACGATGAACGCGACCGTGCTCAACAAGCCAAGGCGCAGGATCAACGCCATGCTGATGCCGATACGGCGCGCCTTGGTGCGGAACTGCACCGGCAGCTTGTTGGTGAGGATCGAGATGAAGATCAGGTTATCGATGCCCAGCACTACTTCCATTGCGATGAGCGTGGCCAACGCAGCCCAGGCGGCGGGGCTGGCAGCGAGTTCCAACAGGTATTCCATGGTGTGACCCTGATATTGAGGTGATGGCAAGGGATTCTAGGCAAGCTTATACTTCTCGAAAATTCGTATTTTCATGCTGAACACTTCGTTAATCCCGAACAATCGACATCATGCTCAATTACCGCCAACTGCACTATTTCTGGAGCGTGGCCCGCACTGGCAGCATCGCCCGCGCGAGCGAACAGCTCAACCTCACTCCACAGACCATCAGCGGGCAATTGAGTTTGCTGGAGGCACACCTGGGCGTAGCACTTTTTCGCAAGGCCGGCCGGCAACTGGAGCTGACTGAAGCCGGACGGCGGGCCCTGCCCTACGCGGAGCGGATTTTCCAGACTGGGGCAGAGCTTGAAGCCCTGCTGCGCCATCAGCCGGCGGAGCAACCGGTGCTATTTCGGGTCGGAGTGGCCGATGTGGTGCCCAAGTCCATCGTCTACCGCCTCCTCGAGCCCACCATGGCGCTGGCCGAGCCGCTGCGCATCACCTGCCGCGAAGACAAGCTCGAACGCCTGCTGGCGGACCTGGCGATCCAGCGCCTGGACCTGGTGATTTCCGACAGCCCCATGCCGTCGCACCTCGACATCAAAGGCATCAGCCACAAGCTTGGAGAGTGCGGCATCGGCTTTTTCGCAGCGCCCGCATTGGCGGCAGCCCTGGAGGGGCCGTTTCCGGCCTGCCTGACAGGCCAGCCCGTGCTGATTCCCGGCGCTGACAGCGTGGTGCACAAGCGCTTGCTGCGCTGGTTCGACGAACAGCAGGTACAGCCACGCGTCGTCGGCGAATTCGACGACAGCGCCTTGATGCAGGCTTTCGGCCAATCGGGTGCGGGCGTGTTCGTTGCGCCCAGCGCCATCGCCGAGGAGGTGAGCCGGCAATATGGCGTGCAATGCATTGGCCAGACGGATGCGGTCAGCGAGTCGTTCCATGCCATTTCAGTGGAGCGGCGTACCCACCACCCGGCGATTGTCGCGCTGAGCGAAGGCGCCCGGCGCGACCTGTTCCATCACACCGCACCGTGAGCGCGCTTCCCAGTCGGCAGCGGGCCGCCTAAGCTATCGCCACCTCGACCTGCCGGTAGCCCGCCCATGACCGAAACCGCCCCCCGCCTGAGCACCACCGAACTGCGCGTGCTCGGCTCGCTGATCGAAAAACAGGCCACCAGCGCCGAAACCTACCCACTGACGCTCAACGCGCTGGTGCTGGCGTGCAATCAGAAGACCAGCCGCGAGCCTGTCACCCAACTGTCCCCGGGAGAAGTCGGCCACAGCCTGCGCCAGCTGGAACACCAAGGCATGGCGCACCTGGTGATGGGCAGCCGCGCGGACCGCTGGGAGCACCGGCTGGATAAAGCCCTGGAGCTGACACCCCCGCAGTTGACGCTGCTGGGCCTGTTGTTCCTGCGAGGCCCGCAAACGCCGAACGAACTGCTTACCCGCAGCCTGCGCCTGCACCCGTTCGATGACAGCGAGCAGGTGGTCCATCAACTGGAGCGCCTGATCGGGCGCGAATTGGCCGTCTTGATCGAGCGCCGCCCTGGCCAGCGCGAAGATCGCTACACCCATGCGCTGGGCGACCTGGCCGACGCTGAAGCGATCATGGCCGCACGCGGCAGCGAACGCCCCGCTGGCGCCGATGGCGACCGGCTGGAAGCACTGGAAGCCCGCGTGGCGGCGCTCGAAGCAAGGCTCGCGGCGCTCGAGGGCTGATACCCCAAGTGGGGCGCCTGGTTTGCTTGCTTTGATACATCCGGAAACCGCCCTCACGGGCGGTTCACTGGCGCCCCGAGACCTTCGTGCTAGAATCCCGCGCCATTGGGGCCACTGCCCACGCCACTGCCAAGTCAAGGATTCATGACACACGCCAAGCTTTGCGCCGTACTCGGCCTGCTCCTGCTGCCGCAACTGGCCAGCGCCGAGGGCAAGACGGTCTACGGCCTCAACGAATACGCCCGCCTCGACATCGACCTCGAAGTCGCCGCCAAACTCGACACCGGCGCCGTCACCGCCTCACTCAGTGCCCGTGACATCAAGCGCTTCAAGCGTGATGGCCAGCCCTGGGTTCGCTTCTACCTGGCGATCGATAACGCCCACGATCACCCCATCGAACGCCCGCTCGCACGGGTCAGCCGCATCAAGCGCCGCGCCGGCGACTACGACGCCGGTGCAGGCGATGCCTACACCGCGCGCCCGGTGGTCGAGCTGAATGTGTGCCTGGGCACCACCTTGCGCACCCTGGAAGTGAACCTCACCGACCGCAGCGCATTCCAATACCCTCTGTTGATCGGCTCCGAGGCGCTGAAACGCTTCAACGCCGTGGTCGACCCCAGCCTGAAATACAGCGCCGGCAAGCCTGCCTGCGCCAACCTGCCTGCCCGAGCCGAGTGACCCATGCGTTCGTCGAACCTGCATTTGAAGATCCTGATCACGCTGCTGGTGCTGCTGGGCGCGGGCATCACCGGCTATCAGATCTTCGGCCTGGGCATCCCGGTCACCGAAGATGAAACCGACGATCTGTGGAACATCGACGCCAAGGTCGAGTTCGTCGCCAGCCCGAAAACCCCGGTGAAGGTGCAGATGTTCGTGCCGCCCCTGACCCGCGACTACGTGAGTCTCAACGAGAGCTTCATCTCCAACAACTACGGGGTGAACGTCAACCGGGTAGACGGCAACCGCAAGGTCACCTGGTCGTCGCGGCGCGCCTCGGGCAACCAGACGCTTTACTACCGCCTGGTGCTGACCAAGCGCTACAGCAGCGACAAGGCCACGGTCAAAGGCCCGATCTTCCGTGACAGCGCACCGCTCGAAGGCCCCGAGAAGATCGCCGCCGACGCGCTGCTCGCACCGATCCGGCAGCATTCGGCCGATGTCGAGACGTTCATCAGCGAGACCATCAAGCGCGTCAACAACCTCAAGGACGACAACGTCAAGCTGCTGCTGGCCGGTGATACTTCGCCGGTGCACAAGGCACGTGTGATCGACCTGCTGCTGTCGGTGGCGCACGTGCCGGTCGAGCGGGTGCACACCCTGCGCCTGGTGGCCGATACCCCGCAGATGCCCGAACTGTGGCTGCGCAGTTTCAATGGCAGCGACTGGCTGTACTTCAACCCCGAAACCGGCGAACAGGGCCTGCCCAGCGACCGGCTGATCTGGTGGAGCGGCGACGACAACCTGATCACCGTCGACGGCGGCAAGAAGCTTCAGGTGACCTTCACCCTCAACAACAGCGAAATGAACGCGATTCGGCTGGCCAAGCTCACCGACGAAAACACCGACGCTGACTTCCTCGAGTACTCGCTCTACAGCCTGCCGCTGCAAACGCAGCAAACCTTCATGATCATGGTGATGATCCCCATCGGTGTGCTGGTGATCCTCATCCTGCGCAACCTGATCGGGCTGCAAACCCTCGGCACCTTCACGCCGGTGCTGATCGCCCTTGCCTTTCGCGAAACCCAGCTGGGGTACGGCATCGTGCTGTTCAGCCTGATCACGGCACTGGGCCTGTCGCTGCGTTCCTACCTCGAACACCTGAAGCTGCAGATGCTCCCGCGCCTGTCGGTGGTACTGACCTTCGTGGTGGTGATGATCGCTGCCATCAGCCTGCTCAGCCACAAGCTGGGCCTGGACCGGGGCCTGTCGGTGGCCTTGTTCCCCATGGTGATCCTGACCATGACCATCGAGCGCCTGTCCATCACCTGGGAAGAGCGCGGCGGCGGGCATGCGATGAAGGTGGCCGTGGGCACGCTGTTCGCCGCGTCGCTGGCGCACATCCTGATGAACATCCAGCAGATGATCTACTTCGTCTTCACCTTCCCTGCCGTGCTGCTGATCCTGGTCGGCTTCATGCTGGCGATGGGGCGCTACCGTGGCTATCGCCTCAGCGAGCTGATCCGCTTCAAGGCTTTCCTGGCGCGCCGTGAGGATGGGCTCTGATGCTCGGCTTCCTGAAAACCTGGAAGGCCCTCAAGGCGCGCGGGATCATGGGCATCAACCAGCGCAACGCGGATTATGTGCTCAAGTACAACCCGCGCCGGCTCTACCCGCTGGTGGACGACAAGATCCTCACCAAGCAACGCGCGCTGGCTGCCGGCATTCATGTGCCCGACCTCTACGGCATCATCAGCACCGAGCGCCAGATCCGTGACCTGGACGAGATCATCGGCGGCCACGACGATTTCGTCATCAAGCCTGCGCAAGGCGCAGGTGGCGACGGCATCCTGGTGATCGCCGACCGTTTCGAAGGCCAGTACCGCACCGTGTCCGGCAGGCTGATCAGCCGCGCCGACATCGAGCACCAGATCTCCAGCATTCTCACCGGCCTCTACTCGCTGGGCGGGCACCGCGACCGCGCGCTGATCGAGTATCGGGTCAAGCCCGACCCGATCTTTCGCAGCATCAGCTACGAGGGCGTGCCGGACATCCGCATCATCGTGCTCAAGGGGTATCCGGTGATGGCCATGCTGCGCCTGCCCACGCGCCAGTCCGGCGGCAAGGCCAACCTGCACCAGGGGGCCATCGGGGTGGGGTAGACCTCGCCACCGGCGTCACCCTGCAAGGCACGTGGCTGAACAACATCATCCACAAGCACCCCGACACCACCCATGCGGTGGACAACGTCCAGCTGCCCTATTGGGATGGTTTCATGCACCTGGCAGCGCGCTGCTATGAATTGTGCGAGCTGGGCTACATCGGCGTGGACATGGTGCTTGACCAGGACAAAGGCCCGCTGATCCTGGAGCTTAACGCCCGGCCCGGGCTGAACATCCAGATTGCCAACGACTGCGGGTTGAGCCACCGCACCGAGGCCATCGAGCGGCACCTGGCGCAAATGGAGGCAAACGGCCAAAGCGAAAGCCCCGAAGAACGGGTAGCATTCGTCCAGTCCCTGTTTGGCCACGTCGACACATAAAGCTCATCATGCCCGCCTGCTCTGTTTACGCCCTGCCCTACCAGGCCGACCCGGCCAGCTATTTCGCACGCATCCGCCATGCCCCTGGCGCGGTGTTGCTCGACAGCGCCCACCCGCTGGCCAGCCGAGGCCGCTTCGACCTGCTCAGTGCCTGGCCCGATGCCTGCCTGCAACCCCTGGAAGGCGAGCCGGGCCTGAGTTTCCTGGCACGCTTGCGCACGGCACTGCAGGCGTTGGGGCCAGCCGATCTCGAGGGTGAGTGGCCCTTCGCTGGCGGCCTGATCGGCTACCTGGCCTACGATTTCGGCCGGCGCCTGGAACGCTTGCCTGAGCCCAACCTCGACGACCTCGGCCTGCCCGATGCCAGCCTGGGCCTGTACGCCTGGGCCTTGGCCAGCGATCACCAGTTACGCCAGAGCACGTTGATCTTTCACCCCAGCCTGCCCATGAACGAGCGGGCGCGGCTGATCGCGCTGTTCGAAGCCGCTGCGCCGCAAAGCGCCGAAGCATTCAGCCTAAGCGCGCCGTTCGAAAGCGACATCAGTGCCGAGCAGTACCGCCAGGCATTCGAGGCCGTGCAGGCCTATATCCACGCCGGCGACTGCTACCAGGTGAACCTCACCCGCCGCTTCAGTGCGCGCTGCCAGGGCGATGCCTGGGCGGCTTACCTGCGCCTGCGCTCGGCCTGCCCGGTGCCGTTTTCCGCTTTCATGCAACTGCCCGGCGGTTTCAGCCTGCTCAGCCACTCGCCGGAGCGCTTCATCGAGCTGCACGAAGGCGAGGTGGAAACCCGCCCGATCAAGGGCACTCGTCCGCGCGGCACCACGCCCGAGCAGGATGCTGCACACGCCGCCGAGCTGCTGGCGAGCCCCAAGGACCGAGCGGAAAACCTGATGATCGTCGACCTGCTGCGCAACGATCTGGGCCGCAGCTGCGAGATCGGCACCGTGTGCGTGCCGGAGCTGTTCGAGCTGGAAACCTACCCCAACGTGCACCACATGGTCAGTTGCATCACTGGCACCCTGGCGGCCGGCCGCGATGCGCTCGACCTGCTGGCGGGCAGCTTTCCGGGGGGGTCGATAACAGGCGCCCCGAAAATCCGTGCGATGCAGGTGATCGACGAGGTCGAGCCCACCCACCGCAGCCTTTATTGCGGCTCGCTGTTGTACCTGGATGTACGCGGCGAGATGGACAGCTCCATCGCCATTCGCAGCCTGCTGATCAAAGGTGAGGCGATTCATTGCTGGGGCGGTGGCGCAGTGGTGGCCGACTCAGCCTGGGAGGCGGAATACGAGGAGTCGTACTACAAGGTGCGGGTGCTGCTGGAGGCCCTGGGGTGAGGCTTTTTTGTTACCATCGGTTGCATTCGAGCGCCAAAGCGCCAAGCAGACAGGAAACCGCCTGATGAGCCACCCTTTCGACGTCGCTGAAACCGCAGCGGCCTACGCCAGCAAATCCCCGCAGGACATCCTCAAGCTCGCTTTCGAGCATTTCGGCGATGAACTGTGGCTCTCCTTCAGCGGCGCCGAGGATGTGGTGCTGGTGGACATGGCCTTGAAACTGAACAAACAGGTCAAGGTGTTCAGCCTCGACACCGGCCGCCTGCACCCGGAAACCTACCGTTTCATCGAGCAGGTGCGCGAGCATTACGGCATCGCCATCGAGGTGTTGTCACCGGAGCCCGAGCCTCTGCAGGCGATGGTCAGGGAAAAGGGCCTGTTCAGCTTCTACAAGGACGGCCATGGCGAATGCTGCGGCATCCGCAAGATCGCCCCGCTGCGCAAAAAGCTCGCAACTGTGCGTGCCTGGGCTACCGGCCAGCGTCGTGACCAGAGCCCCGGCACCCGCAGCCACGTGGCAGCAGTGGAAATCGACGGCGCCTTCTCCACGCCCGAGCGCCCCTTGTACAAATTCAACCCGCTGGCGCAGATGAGCAGCGAAGAGGTGTGGATGTACATCCGCATGCTCGAACTGCCCTACAACGCGCTGCACGAACGCGGCTTCATCAGCATCGGCTGCGAACCCTGCACTCGCCCGGTGCTGCCACGCCAGCACGAGCGCGAGGGCCGTTGGTGGTGGGAAGAGGCCACGCAGAAGGAATGCGGGCTGCACGCGGGCAATGTCATCGCCAAAGCCTGAAACTGCGGCCCAGTTTGTATCGTGGCCGATACAGTGTCGAAATCGCCCCAACACGTCGGTTCTCTAGCCTATGCTTTTTCCATCCGCCTGCAGCGCCCGCTGCGGGCCCGAGAACCGATTGCATGCTCATGACCGCGCCGTTCGACACGCCTAACGCTCCCGATGAAGACAAACGCTGGAACACCCGTGCACTGATCGTGGACGACGACGTACCGATCCGCGAGCTGCTGATCGACTATCTCGCCCGCTTCGGCATTCACGGCCAGGGCGTCAGCGATGGCAGCGGCATGCGCGAAGCCATGCAGCAGGCCACTTTCGATGTGGTGATTCTGGACCTGATGCTGCCCGGCGAAGATGGCCTGGCCCTGTGCCGCCAACTGCGTGCGGAGTCCGACATTCCAATCCTGATGCTGACCGCTCGCTGCGAGCCCACCGACCGTATCATCGGCCTGGAGCTCGGCGCGGACGACTACATGGCCAAGCCGTTCGAACCCCGCGAGCTGGTGGCGCGCATTCAGACAATCCTGCGCCGAGTGCGTGATGACCGAAGCGAAACCCGTGGCAACCTGCGTTTCGACAACTGGCGGCTGAACAGCGTGCTGCGCCAATTGGTATCGGCCGAGGGCCTGGTGGTGCCCTTGTCGAACGCAGAGTTTCGCCTGCTGTGGGTATTCCTCGAACGGCCGCGCCGGGTACTGAGCCGTGAGCAGTTGCTCGATGCCGCCCGCGGGCGGTCGATCGAGGCCTTCGACCGCAGCATCGACCTGCTGGTCTCGCGCCTGCGGCAGAAGCTCGGCGACGACCCCAAATCTCCTGCCCTCATCAAAACCGTGCGCGGCGAAGGCTACCTGTTCGACGCACGGGACATCGGCTGATGCGTGCCGCCGACACCCTCTTCGCTCGGCTGTTCGGGGTGTCCCTGGCGGCGATCGTGCTGGCCCATGTGCTGGCCTTCTTCTGGTTCCAGCACTACGGCTTCGGGCCTCCGCCGCCGCCACCTCCCCTGCAGCACAATGGCGTCGATCAGGCTCCTCCTCCGGGGTTCGGCCCACCGCTGGATGCTGAAGGCAGGCCGATGCCGCCGTCAGGTCGCGAGCCCCATTCGCCGCTGCGTGGGCCGCTGGTACCGTTTTTGTTCCAGCTGGTGACGCTGGTGATCGCTGCCTGGTATGGCGCACGTTTCCTGTCGCGGCCCATCCAGCGTTTCAGCGACGCCGCCGAGCGGCTTTCGGAAAACCTCGACAGCGCGCCGATGGAAGAACACCTCGGCCCACGCGAAGCCCGCCGGGCAGCGCAGACGTTCAACCGCATGCAACAGCGCATTCGCCAGCAAGTACAACAGCGCGCGCGAATGCTCGGAGCGGTCTCCCATGACCTGCGCACACCGTTGTCGCGCCTGAAGCTGCGCCTGGAACAGATGCCCGATGGCAAGCTGCAACACCAGATGCGCCAGGACCTGGACGACATGATCGGCATGCTCGACGCAACCCTGACCTACCTGCACGAGCAGCGCACCCAGGAAGCCCAGCAACGGTATGACGTTCAGGCGTTGGTGGAGTCGTTATGCGAAAACGCTCAGGACAACGGCAGCCCGGCTCAGGCCCAAGGGCATTGCGCCCCGCTCTACACGCAGCCCATGGCATTGCGGTCGTGTATCTCTAACCTGCTGGACAATGCCCTGCGTTACGGCGGCGCTACCACCATCACCCTGAGCGACAGCAGCGAGCACCTGACAATCCGGGTCATCGATCATGGCCCCGGCATCCGCGCAGACCTGCGCGAGACCGTTTTGAGCCGTTCTATCGACTGGAGGGCTCGCGCAACCGTAATTCCGGCGGGGTCGGCCTGGGCATGACCATCGCCCGCGAAGCTGCCCAGCGCCTGGGCGGCAGCCTGGTGTTGGAGGAGACGCCCGGCGGCGGCCTCACCGCCGTGGTGCATTTGCCACGCTGAAGCGGTTCAAGGCACCTTGCGGGCGGCATTTCCTCTGGCCCAGTCAGTCAGCAGGTTGTAGGCAATCGCCAGCAGTGTCGGGCCGATGAACAGCCCGATGAAACCGAATGCCAGCAGGCCACCGAATACGCCAAGCAGCACGATCACCAGCGGCAGGTCACCGCCACGGCTGATCAGGTAAGGCTTGAGGATGTTGTCGACGCCGCTGATCACGAAGGTGCCCCAGATCGCCAGGAATATGCCCATGCCCCAGTGGCCCTGCCAGAACAGCCAGCCTGTGGCGGGAATCCACGCCAACGGTGGCCCCATTGGGATCAGGCTGAGCAGGAAGGTAAAGATGCCCAATACCAGCGCGCCAGGCACCCCTGCGATCAGAAAGCCGATCAGCGCCAATACGGCCTGGGCCGCAGCAGTGCCGATCACACCATTGACCACCCGCTGAACGGTGCCCGCAACCAGCGCAAGATAGTGCTGGGCGCGGTCGCCGATCAATCTTTGCAGCAGGCTCAGCACGAAGGCTTCGACACGCGGGCCATCGCGGTAGAAGAAGAACACGAACACAAGGCTCAGCGTCAGCTCCAGCAGGCCGCTGCCCAGCTGGGCACTGCGCGCCAGCAACCAGTTGCCCACCTGGCCCATGTAGGGCTTGAGTGATTGCAGCATTGCCGCGCCTTGCTGGTCGAGGGTGTTCCAGCCGGTGACCAGGCGCTCGCCCACCCAGGGCACCTGGCCCAACCATGCCGGCGCGTCCGGCAAGCCCTCGACCTGCACATCCCGCACGAACACCGTGGCGTCCCGAACATGGTCGACGACATTCAAGCCCAACCACACCAGCGGCAGCAGCACCAGCAGCAGCCAGCCGGTGGTGAGCACTCCGGCGGCCAGCGTGGCGCGGCCACCCAGCAAGCGCGTGAGCAGCCGCATCAGCGGCCAGCTGGCGTAGGCCAGGATCGCGCCCCAGAGCAGCGCCGACGTGAAGGGCAACAACACCCACACACACGCACCCAGCAACACCAGCAGCAGCAACTGCACCAACAGGCGGTCATTGTTGATCATTCACGAGCCCTTAGCGTAACCGTTCAAGCGACAGCGCCTGGCCCTGATCACAGAGGCTCAGCCGGCCCTGGCGCACACCTTGCGAATATAACGCCTGTTGCCAGGCCTGGGCATGCGTGCCGCAGACTCCGACACGCAGGGTGCTGTCCAGGTTCAGGCCACGCGCAATCAACGCGACCCATTCGGGCTGCGGCGCATCGATCAGGTCTGCGAACTCCAGGCGGCCGCTGCTGCGCAATTCCCTGAGCAGGGTCGAAGGCGTCGGCAACAACACACCCAAGGGCTTGTCGGCCACCAACCGTTCCACGTGCAAGGCGACCCGGCGATTGCCGCGTGTCACACCGTAAAGCGCCACCAGGGTTCGAGCATCCTGGCGTTGCAACATGAACGCCTGCTGATCGTCGGCACCGAACAGGCGCGCATTGCCGAACACTTCGTTGGCCCATAGGCTGCTTTCGCCGCAGTCGCGCCCCTGGCACCAGAACACCACCTGGCTGCCAGGCTCATGCAGCGCGCCACGCGCTTGCTCGAACAGCGCAACCAGGGTTCGCTCGGCCGGGTATTCCTGAGTCAGGGACTCCAGCTCGCCGTGTGCGTCAAGCCGCCCTTCCATACGCAGTTGCCCGCTGATCTTGCGCAGCGGGGCCAGGGGATAGAAGCGGTCCTGTGGCTGGGCCGGGCGCTGGTCGACCACACGGGCATCGGTATCGGGAAGCCAGGAAGCCATATCGCCCGCCTGCGCAGCCGCCGCGTTCAGGCCCAGCGCGAGCGCGAACCACGGGGCCGGTGACTTCAGTACACGTACCGCATGGTGGGCCAGGGTAACGACAGGCATGGCTTTCTCCTTGAAAACGGCCGCCAAGCCTCAGCAGTTCGCCCCAGCAAGTCAAGAATCCTTGAAAAAGCGATTGATACAACCTGCTACAAGAATGGCGCCCGCTTCGTCATCCAGGTGCAGATGATGCCCGCCGGGCAAAATGGCCTGCTCGAAGGGTAGCTCAGCGATCAGCGGCCGTTGCGCCTCGAGCAGGCCGCCTTCGGCGAGAATGAGCAATGCCGGGCAGCTCACTGCACGGGCATAGGCCAGTGCCTGTTCCGGCTGCAGCCGCTGCGCCGAGGCGAGCATCAACCGAGGGTCGGTGCGCCAGGTAAAGCCGCCCGGGACCGCCATCAGCCCACGTTCGGCCAGCAGCCGCGCCCCCTCTTCGCTCAGCGGCAAGCGCCCACGCTGGCGGGCCAGCAACGCGCGCTCGGCCTCTGCATACACCGGCTTGCGCTTACTCCCCAACGCCAGCCGCTCGGCCAGGGCCTGGCCAAGCCGCGCCGGGCCCTCGGAAGCCGCCTCGGTCGGTGGCAACAGGCCGTCGATCAATGCCAGCCGCTCGATACGCTCCGGGCAGGCAGCGGCCAGCTGCACCGATACGATCGCGCCCAGGCTGTGGCCGATCAGGCTGAAACGCTGCCAGCCCAGCGCCGCAGCAACATGCAACACGTCTTCGGCATAGGCCCACAACGGATAATCGGCACCTGCAGCGCGATGGCCGGACAACCCATGCCCGGCCATGTCCAGCGCCAGCAGCCGCAAGCTGGCAAGTCTGGGCGTGAGCCGGGCAAAGCTGCCGGCGTTGTCGAGCCAGCCATGCAAGGCGATGCAAGGCATGCCATCGGCGGGGCCGCTGAGTTGCCCTGCCAGCTCGACATGCGGCAACGTGAAATTGACCTGTTGCTGAGCCGTCATCGCCCATTGCCCTCCCATCGTTTGAGAATGCTGCTCACCAGCTCGGCCGTTGCCAGGGGATGCTCGAAAGGAAACATATGCCCTCCCGGCATACGATGAAATTCACCCAAGGCCAGGCTGCGGGCGTGCCAACGATGGTGCGGCAACACCACACGGCTGAGCTTGCCCTGAACCAGCGCGAGCGGTACACGCAGGCTGGCCATCGGCGCCGGCAGGCGGTGTGGCACGCTACGGTAGATGGCGATTTCGGTGGCAGCGTCGAAGCGCAGCCGCAGGCCGCCGCCCTCCTCGCGCAAACCGTGGAGGAGGTAGGCCTCCAGGCAATCGAGGTCGAATCGGCTGAACAGCGCCTTGCCGGAAAAGTACGCGCGCGCCGCCGGCAGGTCTTCGAAACACTCACGCCGCCCCAGCGTACGGCCAGCCGGGGTGATGCGGTCGATCAACCCAAGGCGCTTGGCTACACCTACCAACCAGCGATCCAGGGTGGTCAACAACGGCGAGTCGAGCAGCACCAGGCCACGGTACAGCTCGGGATGGCGCAGCGCTGCGTGCAAGTGCAAGCCACCGCCCAGCGAGTGCCCAACCCCCCACACCGGCCCCGGCTGGCGGCGCAGGTGTTCGATCAGCTCATCGACCAGCGCTGGCCAGTTATCGCTTACCGGATAGCGGAGATCGTGGCCGTGCATGCCCAGGTGCGCGACGTGGTAAGCAGGCGCCCAGGCATCGAACAATTTGCCATAGACCTCGCTGGGAAAGCCGTTGGCGTGGGCAAAGAACAACGGCTCGGCCATGGTGACGATGCTCGGGGTGCAGGATCGCGCCATTCTCGACAAGCCGCCTGGCGGCGACAACCTGCGGATCAGCCTAAACAGCGGCCGATCGAGCCGCGCCCCATCAACGCCCAGCCGGGGTTTCGCCCAGTGGGACCACCGCAACGGTCAGGCGGCAGATACACGAAGCCCGGCCGTTTTCGTCGGCCAGGCGAATGTCCCAGACGTGGGTGCTGCGCCCGATGTGCACGGCACGGGCGGTGGCACTGACGCGCCCGCTGCGAACCGCGCGCAGGTGGTTGGCATTCACCTCCAGCCCTACGCAATAGAACTTGGCGGTGTCGATGCACTGGTAGCTGGCGCTGGAACCAACGGTTTCGGCCAACACCACGGAGGCCCCGCCATGCAGAATGCCCTGAGGTTGGTGGGTTCGCGCGTCCACTGCCATGCTCGCGGTGAGGGACTGATCGTCAAAGGATTCGAAGCGGATATCCAGCGCTTCGCCGATGGTATTGCGTTGCCGGGCGTTGAGCTGGTCCAGATCAGGTAGAGTCTTCCATAAGGCCATCGCGGCGGCTCCTGCAGTCATTGTGGTGAGGGATGCAACGCGCGCAACGTCATCAGGCCGGCCCAGGCGCCATCGCCTTCGAGCTCGGCCAACGCCGCGGTGCCCATGGGCCAGGGGCTGGCCAGCTCCCCGCGCTCCAGCAGGCCCAATAGCGTGCCGACCAACGGTTGATGGCTCACCAGTAACCAGTCGCCCTGGCAGTGATGGCGGTCAAGCTCTGCCAACGCATGCTCGGCCTCGCTGTCGGGCGTCAACCAGGGCAACGTGTGCAACGCAGGCGTACCACCGAGCGCCTGCTGCACCAGTTGAGCAGTTTGCTGGGCGCGCAGGTCAGGGGCTGGCGAGAATACCGGCCAAAGGCCGGCCCAACAGGTGCGCGGCGTTATGCAGCACTTGTCGGCGGCCATGGTCGGTCAAGGGGCGCAGGGCATCGGTGGCAGCCTGGGCCGCCGCCTCACCGTGGCGCATCACCCACAGCTTCATGGGCGAGGCTCCTGGCCCGGCGCCGGCTGCTGAGGCTGGCCCTCTGCCGGGCGGGGTGCAGGCCAGTCGGCGAAGGGCCAGGGTTTCTGCTCAGTGTGAAAGCTGCCGAAACGGCCGATCTGCGCCATGAACTGGCTCAGGCTGTCGCCGAAGTTCATCAGCCCCAGCTGGGGCGCGCCGTAGACCAGCCGATACACCAGCTGAACCAGCACCAGCAGGCCCAGCACGAACTGGCCGACCTGCCAGCCGAGCAGGTAGAGCAGCATCCATAGCACACGCAGCAGCAGTGACTCGTGTTCCGATTGCAGGGGAGAGTGAGCCATGGGGCGTCCTTTCAGGTGAAATCTTCAGTGGAGATGAAGTCGATGTCGGTCTTGGGTTCTGCGCGCATCAGTGCCTCGATGACCTGATCGAGCGTACGCCCCTCGAACAGGATCGCGTGCAGCCCCGCGACCAGAGGCATGTAGACGCCGAGCTGATCGGCGCGGGCCTTGAGCGCACGCAGCGTGTTGACGCCTTCGGCAACCTCGCCCAGGCGCTCAACGGCATCTTCGAGGCTCAGGCCCTGGCCCAGCGCCTGGCCGATCTGGTAGTTGCGGCTTTTGGGCGAGGAACAGGTAACGATAAGGTCGCCTACCCCGGCAAGCCCGAGGAAGGTCATGGGCTTGGCGCCCTGGCTGACTGCGAAACGAGTCATTTCAGCGAGCGCGCGGGTGATCAGCATGCTCTTGGTGTTCTCACCCATGCCCAGGGCGGCGGTGAGGCCTGCGATGATGGCATAGACGTTCTTCAGTGCGCCGCCCAGCTCGACACCGAACCGGTCGGCGCTGGCATAAACGCGGAAAGTTCGGCCGTGCAACGCGGCCTGGACCCGCCGGCACAGCTCCTCGTCTTCACTGGCCACCACCGTGGCGGTGAGCGCATGTTCGGCAATCTCGCGGGCAAGGTTTGGCCCGGAAAGCACTCCCAAGCGCGCTTCGGGCGCGATTTCGGCGAGGATCTCGCTCATCAGCATGAAGGTATCGGCTTCTATGCCCTTGGTCAGGCTTACCAGCATGCGCCCTGCCAGCGTCGCGGCATGCGGTGCGAGCACGGCGCGCAAAGCGCTGGAGGGCAACGCCACGAAAATCAGCGAGGCGCACTGCAGCGTGGCGGCCAGATCGGTGGTGGGCTCCACCGCCGGGTGCAGGGCGATGCCCTTGAGATAACGGGGGTTTTCACGGTTCTCGCGCATGGCCTGGGCCTGCACCGGGTCGCGCATCCATTGGCGAACGGCATGGCCGTTCTCGCCCAACAGGTTGGCTACGGCGGTGCCGAAGCTACCGCCACCCAGTACTGCGATAGGTTGTCGCTCAGTCATAATCAATCCAGAAGAACGCTCCAACGAAGCGACGCGGCCATTATACGACCCCAGACCGGCACGGCCAGCCCAGCTGCGCAGCCCTGCCCGTCCGCCGGCATTGGCCGCGCCGCGGCCAGCCGGGTAAGATAGCGCCCCGCCCTGCTCTCGACCGCGCCTTCGGAGAATCGTTTCCATGAGTTTCAGGTGGCGCGGCGACATTCACGCCCGCACTCATATCATCAGCCTGGGCCCGGCCCTGCTGCTGACACTGCTGCTTATCTTCTTCTTTACCTTCGTGCGTATTCAGGACCTGCGCCAGGAAATGAACCATACCGGCCAGCTCATCGCCACTCAGTTGGCGCCGGCGGCAGAATACGGCGTGGTCACTGCCAGCCAGCCAGTGCTCGACAGCCTGCTGCTGGGCACCCTGAACATCGCGCACGTGCGTTTTCTGGAAGTCCAGGACCCCGCCGGCAAGGTATTGGCGCACGTCGAACAGCCGGGTGAGGCGCCGCCTGCGCCCAGAATGGAGGTGTTTCAGGCGCCCATTCGCGTTCAGCGCTTTGTACAGGCCGATGCCGACCCGGAGCGCGCAGGTTCCCAGCCTCTGCATGCCGACGATTATCTGGGCCGGGTGCTGGTAGGCATGTCCGATGACGCGTTCAATCAGCGCCAGCAGGAAATCCTGCTCAAGGCCGGGGTGCTGGCTCTGTTTACCCTGCTGATGACCTTTCTGCTGGCCCGCCGCCTGGCGCGCAGCCTTTCACAGCCGATCAGTGACATGAGCGAGGCCGTCACGGCGATTCGCCGCGGCGAGTTCCGCACCACTCTGCCCGAGGAGCGCGACAGCGAGCTGGGCGAACTGGCCCGGCACATCAACGATCTGGCCCTGGGGCTGGAGCAGGCCAGCCGCGAGCAGCGCGAGGCCATGGCGCAGTTGATACAGACCCGTGAGGAAGCCGAGCGAGCCAACAATGCCAAAAGCGAGTTCCTGGCCATGATGAGCCATGAATTGCGCACGCCGATGAACGGCGTGCTGGGCATGCTGCAGTTGCTGGAGACCACGCCTCTGACCGAAGAACAGGGTGAGTACGCAACGCTCGCGACCCAGTCCACCGAACACCTGCTCAAGGTCATCAACGACATCCTCGACTTCTCCCGCATCGAGCGCGCCAATCTGGAGCTGGAGCACATTCCGTTCAACCTGGCCGAGCTGATTCGGGGCAGCGTCGGCGCCTTCGCTCATACCGCTCAGCAGCAGGGGCTGGCACTGCAGCTTGAGCTGGGCGAAGCCAGCCAGGGCTGGGAGGTCAATGGCGACCCCACACGCATCCGCCAGGTGTTGGTCAACCTGATCGGCAATGCGCTCAAATTCACCGAGCACGGCGCCGTGCGCGTCCAGGCAAGCTGCCAGCGTCTGGATGACCAGTTGGCCTGGCTGACCTGCTCGGTGAGCGACACCGGCATCGGTATCGGCGCGCCGGTGCTCGAAAGCATGTTCGTTGCCTTTCGACAGGCCGACAGCTCGATCTCGCGCCGCTACGGCGGCACCGGGCTGGGCCTGCCGATCGCGCGAACACTGGCCGAACGCATGGGCGGCACCTTGCGCGCGCGCAGCGAGGAAGGCCACGGGTCGGTATTCACCCTGGAAATTCCGTTGGCACTGCATGCAGCCCCCGTAACACCGTCGCCCCCTGAGGAGCCGGCAGCGTTTTGCGAGCCGCCCCGGCCCCTGCCACCGCGCGGATCCTGCTGGTCGAAGACAACCCGGTCAACCAGACCGTCATCGAAGCGATGCTGCGCAGCCTGGGGCATAGCGTCACAGTGGTTGGCGACGGTGCCACCGCCCTCGAGCAGGTCAGGCAGCACCATTGGGATGCCGTGCTGATGGACTGCCGCCTGCCGGTGCTCGACGGCTACGAAAGCACCCGGCGCATCCGCAGGCTGCAGGGCCGCCAGCAACTGCCAGTGATTGCACTGACCGCCAACGCGCTGCTTGGCGACCGCGAAGCGTGCCTGGCTGCTGGCATGAACGATTACCTGGCCAAGCCCTTCAAGCGCGCCGACCTCCAGCAATTGCTCGGCCGCTGGCTGGGTTGAGCAACACACGCCGTTCGCCATGGTCGAAACCTGCGCGCAACGATGATAAAGTGCCGCGTGCCATTTGCCGGGTGCAGGTTTTCAGTGAACAGTTGTTCATTCTGTTTCCGCCCGGCTGTGACTTTACTTTCAACGCAATAGTCTATGACTGTGCAAACCGGCCGGGTTCATGACACCGGAGGGCCGGCCGGGAAGATCGCCCTGCCCAGCAGGGACTATTGAGGAGCTCGCATGACCACACAACACGCCTTTACTCGGGAAGAGCTGCTGCGCTGCAGTCGCGGTGAGCTGTTCGGCCCAGGTAACGCGCAATTGCCCGCCCCCAACATGCTGATGGTCGATCGCATCACCGACATCCGCACTGAAGGCGGCAAGTACGGCAAGGGTGAACTGGTCGCCGAGCTCGATATCAGCCCCGACCTGTGGTTCTTCGGCTGCCACTTCGAAGGCGACCCGGTAATGCCCGGCTGCCTCGGCCTGGACGCCATGTGGCAGCTGGTAGGCTTTTTCCTCGGCTGGCAAGGCCTGCCGGGCCGTGGCCGCGCACTGGGCTCGGGCGAAGTGAAATTCTTCGGCCAGGTACTGCCCACCGCCAAAAAGGTCACCTACAACATCCACATCAAGCGCGTGCTCAAAGGCAAGCTGAACATGGCCATCGCCGATGGCTCGGTCAGTGTCGACGGCCGCGAGATCTACACCGCCGAAGGCCTGCGCGTCGGCGTGTTCACGTCCACTGAAAATTTCTAAGGGTTATTCGCATGCGTCGCGTCGTAATCACCGGTCTTGGCATCGTATCGTGCCTGGGCAATGACAAAGAGACCGTCTCCGAAAACCTGCGTAAAAGCCGCCCAGGCATCCGCTACAACCCTGAATACAAGAAATGGGCCTGCGCAGCCAGGTCTCAGGCTCCATCGACCTGAACCTCGAGGAACTGATCGACCGCAAGGTCTATCGTTTCGTCGGCCACGCCGCTGCCTACGCCTACCTGGCAATGGACCAGGCGATCAAGGACTCCGGGCTGTCGGAAGACCAGGTGTCCAACCCGCGTACCGGCCTGATCGCAGGTTCCGGCGGCGCTTCCACCCTCAACCAGATGGAAGCCCTCGACATCCTGCGCGAGAAAGGCGTCAAGCGCGTCGGCCCGTACCGCGTTACCCGCACCATGAGCAGCACCGTTTCGGCCTGCCTGGCCACCCCTTTCAAGATCAAGGGCCTGAACTACTCCATCGCCTCGGCCTGCGCCACCAGCGCGCACTGCATCGGCACTGCCATGGAGCAGATCCAGCTGGGCAAACAGGATGTCGTGTTCGCCGGCGGCGGTGAAGAAGAACGCTGGAGCCAGTCGTTCCTGTTCGACGCCATGGGTGCGCTTTCCACCCAGTACAACGAAACCCCGGAAAAGGCCTCGCGCGCCTACGATTCCAAGCGTGACGGTTTCGTCATCGCGGGCGGTGGCGGCATGGTGGTGGTCGAGGAACTCGAACACGCGCTGGCACGCGGTGCCAAGATCTACGCCGAAATCGTCGGCTATGGCGCCACCTCCGATGGCTACGACATGGTAGCCCCGAGCGGTGAAGGCGCAGTTCGCTGCATGCAGCAAGCGCTGGCCACCGTCGACACCCCGATCGACTACCTCAACACCCACGGCACCTCCACGCCGGTGGGCGATGTGGCCGAGATCGAGGGTGTGCGTGAAGTGTTCGGTGACAAGGCACCAGCGATCAGCTCCACCAAAAGCCTGTCGGGCCACTCTCTGGGCGCTGCCGGTGTGCACGAAGCCATCTACTGCATGCTGATGATGGAAGGCAACTTCATCGCAGGTTCGGCCAACATCGATGAGTTGGATGAGGCTGTCGCCGACCTGCCGATCCAGCGTGAAACACGCGAGAACGTGCAGCTCAACACCGTGATGAGCAATAGCTTCGGTTTTGGTGGCACCAACGCCACCCTGGTGCTCAAGCGCTGGGAAGGCAAGTGATCACTGCGTGATCACCTATGAAAACGGCGCCCTCGGGCGCCGTTTTTCGTTGTAGGCCGGTGTCAGTGCTGAGGCTGGAACACTTCGGCGAACAAGTTGTACATGGCCTGGAACGCGCGATCCGAGACCTTCTTGTTGTACTCCTGCTTGCCCGGGTTATTGGCTTCAGGATCTGTGAAAGAGTGGTAGGCGCCGCCATAACTCACCAGCTGCCAATCCACCCCCGCCCCGTTCATTTCATCGATGAACGCAGGCAGTTGCTCATTAGGCACCAGCGGGTCGGCATCCCCGTGCAGCACCAGCACTGCACCGCTGATGTTCTTGGCATCGGCCGGGTTCGGTGCATCCAGCGTGCCGTGGAACGACACGGTGGCCTTGAGCGGCGCGCCCGTGCGGGCCAGGTCCAGCGCGCAAGCACCACCCAGGCAAAAGCCGAATGCGCCCAGGTTGGCTTTGTCGACAGTGGCCAGGCCTTGCCCGGACAATTGCTCCAGGGCTGCGTTCATGCGCTTGCGCAACAGGCCACGGTCGTTCTTGAGCGGCATCATCGCTGCCAACGCCTCATCGGCATTGGTCGGGCGCACACTCTGGCCGTACAGGTCCGCCAGCAGGACCACAAACCCCTGGGACGCAACGGCTGTGGCGATACGTTCAGCACCTTCGGAGATGCCCATCCAGTTCGGCGCCATCACCAGGCCCGGGCGCGGAGATTTGATATCGCTGTCGAACACCAGGCGGCTTTCGAAGGTGGTGCCATCGACCTGGTACACCAGCGATTCATGGGTAATCGTGCTCATGGAAGGCTCCTTGGATAACCCCGATACAAACAAAATGAAAAAAGCCCGCCATTGGCGGGCTTTCTGGCAAACGACCTTACGCTGACAACTCAACCAGCAGCTTGTTCAGCCGCCGCACGTAGTCGGCCGGGTCTTTGAGGCTGTCGCCCGCGGCCAGCGCGGCCTGATCGAACAGAATGTGCGTCAGGTCCTTGAAGCGATCTTCATCAGGCTCGGCGTCGAGTTTTTCGATCAACGGGTCGAGCCGGGTTGAATTCGAAAATCGGCTTGGAGTCCGGCACCTTCTGCCCACTGGCTTCGAGGATCTGGCGCATCTGCAGGCCCAGGTCCTGCTCGCCGATGGCCAGGATAGCCGGGGAATCGGTCAGGCGGTGCGACACGCGAACCTCGCTGACGGCATCGGCCAGCGCACCTTTCAAGCGCTCGACCAGGCCTTCCTTGCTCTTGGCGACTTCTTCCTGGGCCTTCTTGTCTTCCTCGCTGTCGAGGTTGCCGAGGTCGAGGTCGCCACGGGCCACGTCGACGAAACCTTTGCCATCGAAGTCGGTGAGGTAGCTCATCAGCCACTCATCGATGCGGTCGGTCAGCAGCAGCACTTCAATGCCTTTCTTGCGGAAGACTTCGAGGTGCGGGCTGTTCTTGACCTGCGCGTAGGATTCGCCGGTCAGATAGTAGATCTTGTCCTGGCCTTCCTTCGCGCGCTCCAGGTAGGCCTTCAGGCCCACGTCCTGCTCGGCGCTGTCTTCATGGGTGGAAGCGAAGCGCAGCAGACCTGCGATCTTTTCCTTGTTGGCGAAATCTTCGGCGGGGCCTTCCTTGAGTACCTGGCCGAAGTTTTCCAGAACCCCTTGTACTGGTCAGGCTCGTTCTGCGCCAGCTTCTCCAGCATATCCAGCACACGCTTGGTCAGCGCGCCTTTCATCGAATCGATGATCGGGTCTTTCTGCAGGATCTCGCGGGAAACGTTCAGCGACAGGTCATTGGAATCGACCACACCCTTGATGAAGCGCAGGTACAGCGGCAGGAACGACTCGGCCTGGTCCATGATGAACACGCGCTGCACGTACAGCTTCAGGCCCTTGGGCGCTTCGCGGTGGTACAGGTCGAACGGTGCGCGGGCCGGTACGTAAAGCAGCGAGTTGTATTCAAGCTTGCCCTCGACCTTGTTGTGGCTCCAGCTCAGCGGGTTCTCGTAGTCGTGGCCGATGTGCTTGTAGAACTCCTGGTATTCCTCGTCCTTGATTTCAGCTCGGGGGCGGGTCCACAGGGCGCTGGCACGGTTGATGGTTTCCCATTCCTGCTCGGCGGGAGCTTCTTCGCCTTCGGCGGCCGGGGCTTGTTCCTTTTCCAGCTCGATCGGCAGGGCGATGTGATCGGAGTACTTCTTGATGACGTTGCGCAGGCGCCAGCCATCGGCGAATTCGGCTTCGTCTGCCTTCAGGTGCAGCACGATGCGGGTGCCGCGGTCGGGCTTGTCGATGGTTGCGACCTGGAACTCACCCTCGCCCTTGGACGACCAGTGCACGCCTTCGGGCAGCTGGCAAGCCGGCGCGGCGGCTGTACACGTCAACCTGGTCGGCGACGATGAACGCCGAATAGAAGCCCACGCCGAACTGGCCGATCAGGTGCGAGTCTTTCTTCTGATCGCCGGTGAGGTTCTTCATGAAGTCGGCAGTGCCGGACTTGGCGATGGTACCCAGATGCGCGATCACATCCTCACGGCTCATGCCGATACCGTTGTCGTCGAGGGTGACGGTGCGGGCGTCCTTGTCGAAGGTAACGCGAATGCGCAGCGCGGCGCCGTCTTCGAGCAGCTCAGGCTTGGCCAGGCCTTCGAAGCGCAGCTTGTCGGCGGCGTCAGAGGCGTTGGAAATCAATTCCCGCAGGAAGATTTCCTTGTTCGAGTACAGCGAATGAATCATCAGGTGCAGCAGTTGCTTGACTTCGGTTTGAAAGCCCAGGGTCTGCGCTTGAGTGTCCGCGCTCATGTCTTGTCACTCCGTTTTGATTGCCAAGGCCGGGGCGTGCCGGCCGATGACAAGCAAATGGGGCCGGCTCAATCGATTTCAAGCCTGCATCCCCAACGAAAATTTCCTTACGGATCCACGCTTTATATTGATCAATGAACGGAACCTCCCGAAGCGGGCAAGTTCGAACACTGCACAAACCAAAAGGAGTGACTCCCACATGAAAACTACTTTCGCTACTGCCCTGATCCTCGCCGCCTCGCTGGGCCTGGCTGCCTGTGACAACGCCTCCGACAAAGCCAAGGATGCCCAGGAGCACAAGGAAGCCGCCCAACAGCAGATGGATAAAGCGCAAGAGCACGTGAACGAGGCGGCGAAGGAAAACGCCCAAGGCAACAAGGACGCTGCAGAAGCGCAGCAGAAAGCCCAGCAGGAAAGCACGCCGAGCGGTGCGGCCCCTGCACCGGCAGACGCCACTACCCCGGCGCCAAGCAAGAACTGATTCGAAGGGTGCCGGTGATCCCGGCACCCTTGTTCCATCAGGCGCGCTGAAGACGCGGCAGCAGGAAACGGTCGGCGATCACGGCCAGCAACAGTGTTGCCACAGAAGGCAGCAACCACGCCATCCCCTGCTCTGCCAATGGCAGATGCGCCAGCACCGAAGGCATCGAGCCTTCCAGCCCCGCGCCCTTGAGCGCATCGATGATCCCGAACACCAATGCCACCAGCATCACCGGCGCCACTACGGCCGCTGGCGAACGCCACAGGCTGTGCGCGAAGCTCAAGGCCACCAGCACGATGCACGGCGGGTAGATGGCCGTGAGTACCGGGATAGAGAACTGGATCAACTGGGTCAGGCCCAGGTTCGACACCAGCAGCGAAAACCCTGCCAGCACCACCACCAGCACCTTGTACGGGTAACCCAGCAACTTGCCGAAGAATTCGGCGCAGGCGCAGGTCAGGCCGACGGCTGTGACCATACAGGCCAGCGCGATCAGAACTGCCAGGAAACCGCTGCCCAGCGAGCCGAAAGTCGCCTGAACGTAAGCGTGCAGCACCTGCGCGCCATTGGTGGCATTTGCGGCAATGGTGTGGCTGCCCGCACCGAGGCGGAACAGGCTGACATACACCAGCACCAGGCCCAGCCCGGCGATCAGGCCGGCGATGATCGCGTAGCGGGTGATCAGCTGCGCATCTTCCACACCGCGCGAACGGATGGCGTTGACGATGACGATGCCGAACACCAGCGCACCCAGGGTATCCATGGTCAGGTAACCATTGACGAACCCTTGGGAGAACGGCGCAGCTACGTATGCGGGGGTGGCCTCCCCCACGCTGCCGGCCGGCGCCATGAAGGCGGCGGCTCCAAGCACCACCAGCGCCACGATCTTCAACGGCGCCAGAAAACGCCCTACCGTGTCGAGCAAGCGCCCCGGGTACAACGACACCAGCAGCACGAGCGCGAAATACACAGCGCTATAGATCAGCAGCGGCAACGGCCCCTCGCCGGTCAACGGCGCCACGCCCACTTCGAACGACACCGTGGCCGTGCGTGGGGTGGCGAACAGCGGCCCCACCGACAGGTAGCACACCACCGCCAGCAGCGTCCCGGCACTGCGGCCGATCGGCGTGCTCAACGCGTCCATCGCGCCGCCGACCTTGGCCAGCGCGATCACGGTGATCACCGGCAGGCCGACGGCCGTGATGAGAAAGCCCAGCGCTGCGACCCACACCGAAGGCCCGGCCTGCAAGCCCACGATGGGCGGGAAGATGATATTGCCCGCACCCACGAACAGGGCGAAGGTCATGAAACCCAATGCCAGGACATCCTGGCCTTTCAACACTTTCATTGCTTGAGAACCACACTGAGGAAGGTACGACGGAGAGGAGGCTTACCTTTTGGGTGATCGACAGGAGCGCCTGGATCAGGCGCACCGTTCACCGCCCTTTGTGAGGGTGGCGAACGCGGCGCGAAGGTTACCGGAAAAGCCCTCGAGGCGCACCTTGATGGCGCGCTGAATCGACTAACGCGCTACATTGGCTCGCTTTTAGGATAAATCCTGCAAAACTGCCTGAAGGCACTGGCAACGGTTTTTTTCGCCTGCTGTAAAACTTGTCCTAAAAACAAGGGTCTACCGCTGCATCGGCAGGCCTGCCGAGTGGCTTTCGAGGTTGGAGCATCATGACAGCAGTATTGGTTGGGCAATTCCATGCACGCGACGCCGAAGGGCGCATCTACCCAGTGCATGAATACCATGAAGCCGTCGACTCGCCCGATGGCGCAACGGGCAGTGCACCGCTGACCACCTACCGCCTGGCCATCGGTGACCGTGTGGCCCACCTGGGTGATGACCGCTTCCAACTGGTGCAGAGTGGCGTGGAGATTGTCCGCGTTCCCTGAGCCCGCAGACGCCAGGCATAGCCTTGTGCCAGAATCGGCGCACTTAGCCAGGATGCTTCCCTGATGCACTTGCGCCATCTCGAAGTGATCGATGCCCTGCTGCGCACCGGCAGCTTCAATGCCGCAGGTGATTGGCTGGGCCTGCCCGCCTCTGCTGTCGAATCCTTGCTCGATGAATGCGAACGCGAAAACCGCCTGTTGCTGTTCTCGCGTGTGCGTGGCCGGTTGCAGGCCACCGCTGAGGCCACGCAACTGCAGGGCGCTGGCCAGCGGCTGTTCGAGGAGCTGGAACAACTTCGGCGGCTTACCGGCGAATTGCGCGACCATCACGCCCCGCCGTTGCGGCTGATGGCCTGCGAAGCCTTGATTGGCCACGTGCTGCCACACAGTGTGGCCGCCCTGCGCCGGCGCTTCCCCGACACACCCTGCCAACTGGCCTGCGCCAACCTCGCTCAGATGCAGCTGGCCCTGCTGATGCGCCAGTGCGACCTGGCGTTGAGCCTGGAACCTGCCACCCACCCGGACTTGCAAAGCACCGTGCTGCACAGCGGCAAAGTACACCTGATCGCACCGCGCGGCTGGCTTGGCAGCCGGCAGCGTCATGCCAACCTCACACTGCTTGCCGGCGAAGGGGTGGTCGCGCTGGAGCAGCCCGACCAGTTGGGCCTGGCGCTGGAGCAACGGCTGCGCAAGCTGGCACCGCCGCCCAGGCTGCACTTGCGCGTTCAAAGCCTGGCGCTGTTGCGGGCGATGATCGAGGCCGGCGAAGGCGTGGCATTGGTCGACCCCTTCACCGCTCACAGCGCGCGCCTGGCCGGGCTCGACCAATGCCCGGTGTCGCCTGCGATCGAGGTCAAGCTCTACGCGCTGCAGCGTACAGGTGCCGAGCCGGGGGCAGCGCTGCGCGCCCTGGGTGAGATCGTCAGTGAAAAGGCCAATGAGGCACTGGCTGGCTGAACGCTCAGCCCAGCCAATACCAGAACAGCGCAATCTCCCGGGCCTGCGGGTCCAGGCCGCGATAACGCAGGCTGTCGATCCCGCCCAGCACGAAGCCTGCACGCTCGTAGAGCCGGCACGCCGGCAGGTTATCGTTCTGGGCTTCCAGCATCACCCCCGGCAATGACCCGGCGCGCGCCCATGCCTGGGCCACCCTGAGCAACGCCTCGGCCACTCCTTTGCGACGGGCGGGTGCGTCGACGGCCAGCTCGTCGACATAGGCCAGGTTGTTCCAGTTGCGGCTGACCACGCAATGGCCAACGGGGCGCTCGCCGAGCCAGGCGACGAACACTTCACTGCCGGGCTGGCCGGCGTAATGTACGTACTCTTCGGGGTCGATGTCGTGATGCTTGCGGTAAGGCACCACCTGCTCCGCCGGCCAGAGGGCCACGGGCTGGCCCAACTGCGGCTGCAGGTAGGCTTGGACGATGAAACTGAAATCGGCGCCCAGCACATAGGCGGCGTAGCCGCTGCCGGCGACTTCGACCCGTACCTGCTCAGGCGCAGCGGTCAACTGGCTGCGGGCTCTGCCAACTGGGCCCAGAGCGAAGGGCCGCCCGCAGCCTTGGCGATGACTTCGAGCCGCGCTGCATGCTCGGCCAGCTCCGCTTCGCTGGCGCGCAGTACCGCCGCCCGCGGGCGGCTGGCGGGCAGGCGGCGAATGGGGCTGCCCTGCTGCTCGCCGCCCTCGCCGTCTGCGCCCTGGCCGGCCAGCGACAGGCTGGTCTGGCCGCCGGTCATGGTCAGGTACACATCGGCCAGCAACTCGGAGTCGAGCAAGGCGCCGTGCAACGTCCGCTCGGAGAGGTCGACGCCGTAACGTTTGCACAACGCATCCAGGCTGTTGCGCTGGCCCGGGTGGCGGGCGCGGGCGACGGCCAGCGAGTCGATGATGGTGCAGTACTGGCTGATGTCGGAGCGGTCGGCCTGGCCGAGCAAGGCGAATTCGTTGTTGAGGAAGCCGATGTCGAACGTGGCGTTGTGAATGATCAGCGTGGCGCCGCGAATGTATTCGTAGAACTCGTCGGCGATGTCGGCGAAGCGCGGCTTGCCCTTGAGGAACTCGCTGGTGATGCCGTGCACGCCGATCGCGCCTTCGTCGCTTTCGCGGTCGGCTTGCAGGTAGACGTGGAAGTTGCGCTGGGTCAGGCGCCGGCGCACCACCTCCACGCAGCCGATCTCAAGCACCCGGTGGCCGTCGGTGACGGGCATGCCGGTGGTTTCGGTGTCGAGAACGATCCAGCGATCGCCAGAGGTTTGCTGTGCCATGGGGGTGCTCCTGATTGCTGGCGCGGAGGATAGCATGGGCGAGCGGCGGACATCACTGGCCCAGCCCGTCGGCCGAAGGTGCCTGCAATGCACCCGGTGCACTGGCCAGCGCCTGCCCCACCTTCGACCCGTTCTGCCGGCCCAGCACACTGCTGATCCACGCTCCCGCCTGCGCCACACGCTCCAGCGACACGCCGGTGTCGATACCCAGCCCCTGAAGCAGGTACAGCAAGTCCTCGGTCGCCAGATTTCCTGTCGCACCCTGAGCATAAGGGCAGCCGCCCAGCCCTGCGACAGAACTGTCGAACACGCAGATACCTTCAAGCAGGCTGGCATAGACGTTGGCCAGGGCTTGCCCGTAAGTGTCATGAAAGTGCCCGGCCAGTCGCTCACGCGGCACGCGCTGGCCGACCACTTCCCACAACTGGCGCGTTCGGCCCGGCGTGCCACGCCCGATGGTGTCGCCCAGCGAGATCTCGTAGCAGCCCATGGCAAGCAACTCGGCGGCGACCACCGCGACCTGCTCCGGGGCGACCTCGCCCTGATAAGGGCAGCCCAGCACGCACGACACGTAGCCGCGCACTTGCACCCCATGCAAGCGTGCAGCCTCCAGCACCGGGGCAAAGCGCTCCAGGCTCTGGGCGATGGAACAGTTGATGTTCTTCTGCGAAAACGCCTCCGACGCCGCAGCGAACACCGCCACCTCTTCGGCCCCTGCCGCGCTGGCAGCCTCGAACCCGGCCATATTGGGCACCAGCACCGGGTAGCGCGTGCCGGCGCTGCGCCGGATACCGCCAAGCACTTCGGCGGTGCCGGCCATCTGCGGCACCCATTTGGGAGAGACGAAACTACCGGCCTCGATGGCCGGCAACCGGGCATCGCTCAAGGCATCGCACAAGGCGATGCGCTGCGCCACGCTGACCGCCGCCTTCTCGTTCTGCAGCCCATCGCGAGGGCCGACCTCTACCACCCGCACCCGCGCCGGCAGGCCGCTCATGGTGAAGGCTCCAGGCTGACCAACACGTGGCCTTCGGCAACCAGGTCACCTTCGCGGCAATGGACTTGCGACACGGTGCCGGCGTGGGGCGCGCGGATCGGGTGCTCCATCTTCATCGCCTCCAGCACCAGCAGGGTCGCACCGGCTTGCACAGCGTCCCCGGCGCTTGCCAGCACGGCAGCGACACTGGCGTTCATGGGTGCCGCCAGGCCGCCGGCGGCCGCCTGATGACCGCCCTCCTCCGGCGGCGCCTGGCGCAGCTCATGAAAATCCCCATTCCACTCCAGAAACAATGACGCGCCACGCACAAACACTCGGCACGGCTGGCGGGCCTCATCCTTGCGCCAGCACATACGCTCGCCTTGCAGCACCGCCCGTGGCGGCCCGCTCAGGCGCACTTGCCGAGTATGTTCGCCACTGCGCAACGCCAGGGTGCGCTGGGCAGGGCCGTTGAGGCGCCAACCGTTGTGCTCGGCCCACGGATTACAGGTGGCCGCCACCATCGCCTGGCTGAACCAGGCCTCAGCTGCCAGCGCCCAGAAGTCGTCGGGCAGGGCCTGGCCGCCTGCCAGCAACTGCGGCTCGTGCCGGGCAATGAAGCCGGTATCCACTTGCGCGGCAGCGAAGGCAGGGTGCGCGAGTACGCGGCGCAAAAAACCCAGGTTGCTGGCGAAGCCGCCCACGGCCATCTCGCCCAGCATGGCCAACAGGCGCAAGCGCGCTTGTTCGCGGTCCTCGCCCCAGGCGATGACCTTGGCCAGCATCGGGTCATAGAACGGCGACACCTCATCGCCCTCGCGCACGCCGCTGTCCACCCGGCGCCCGTCGCCGGCTACGGGCTCGCGGTACAGCCGCAGTGTGCCGGACGCCGGCAGAAAGCCGCGCTCGGTATCCTCGGCGTACAGCCGCACCTCGATGGCATGGCCGTTCAAGGGCACTTCAGCCTGGGTGATGGGCAGCGGCTCGCCCTGGGCGACTCGCAGTTGCCAGGCCACCAGGTCGAGCCCGGTGATGGCCTCGGTGACCGGGTGCTCGACCTGCAAGCGGGTGTTCATTTCCATGAAGAAGAATTCGCCGCGCTCATCGAGCAGAAATTCCACCGTACCCGCACCTGCGTAGCCGATCGCCTGCGCCGCTTTCACTGCGGCCTCACCCATGGCCTGGCGCAGGCCAGGCGAAAGCCCTGGCGCGGGTGCCTCCTCCACGACCTTCTGATGGCGACGCTGGATCGAACAGTCGCGCTCATGCAGGTAGAGGCAGTGGCCGTGCTGGTCGGCGAAGACCTGAATCTCCACGTGCCGCGGCCCCAGCAGATATTTCTCCACCAGCATGCGCGCGTCACCGAAGGCGGCCTGTGCCTCGCGCTGCGCCGACGCCAGCGCCTCGGCCAACTGGCCCGAGTGCTCCACCACCTTCATGCCTTTGCCACCGCCACCGGCAGCGGCTTTGAGCAGCACTGGGTAGCCGATGCGTTCGGCAGCCTCGGCGAACGCCTCCAGTCGCTGATCCTCGCCGTGATAGCCCGGCACTAGAGGCACCTGGGCTTTTTCCATCAGCGCCTTGGCCGCCGACTTGCTGCCCATCGCATCGATGGCGCTGGCCGGCGGGCCTATGAACAACAGGCCGGCAGCCTCCACTGCGCGGGCGAACGCCGCGTTCTCGGAAAGAAACCCGTAACCGGGGTGCACCGCCTGGGCGCCGCTGGCGTGAGCGGCGGCCAACACCTTGTCGGCTGAGAGATAACTGCCCTCAGGCCGCGAGCCACCGAGGCTGATGGCACGGTCAGCGAGCTCTACGTGCAAGGCATCGGCGTCGATGTCGCTGTACACCGCCACGCTGTCGATGCCCATCGCGCGGGCGCTGCGGATGATGCGGCAGGCGATCTCGCCGCGGTTGGCCACCAGCAAGGTCTGGATCTTCATGGGTTAGGCTCCTGCCAGGCGGGCCGGCGTTTTTCCAGAAAGGCACGCAGGCCCTCCTGGCCTTCGTCGCTCACGCGGATGCGGGCAATGGCGGTTTCGGTGTATTGGCGCACTTGTTCGCCCGAGCGCTCGCTCACAACGGTGGCCAGCAACTGCTTGCAGGCCCGCAGCGCTTGCGGGCTGCCGAGCAGCAAGTGGTTTACCCAACGGGCCAACACTGCCTCCAGCTCGGCCAGCGGCGCAGCTTCATGGAGCAGCCCTAGCCGGGCGGCCTGTTCACCGCTGAAAGGCTCGGCGGTGAGCATGTAGCGCCGCGCCTGGCGCTCGCCCATGGCCTTGACCACGAACGGGCTGATCACCGCAGGGATGAGGCCGATGCGCACCTCCGACAGGCAAAAGCGCGCATCGGCTGCACCGATGGCCAGGTCGCAGGCACTCACCAGCCCCAAAGCGCCGCCGTAGGCCGCACCGTGCACCAGCGCCAGAGTGGGCATCGGCAAGTTATGCAAAGCGTGCATCAGGGCTGCCAGCGCCTGCGCATCGGCCAGGTTCGCCGCCAAATCCAGCGCGGCGCTTGCCTGCATCCAGGCAAGGTCTGCGCCGGCGCTGAAATGCTTGCCGCGCCCGCGCAGCACCAGCAGGCGAATGCGCGGGTTTTCGCGCACCTGCTCAAGCGCCCCGGTCAGCTCGGTGATCATCTGCGCATCGAAGGCGTTGTGTTTGTCCGGGCGGTTCAGCCAGAGGGTGGCCAGGCCCTGGTGGTCGATGCAGAGTTCAAGGGTTTGGTAGTCAGCCATGGTCACATCCTCAACACGCCGAAGGTGGTCGGCTGCGCCGGGGCGTTCTGGCTGGCGGCCAGGGCCAGGGCCAGCACCTCGCGGGTCTGGGCCGGGTCGATGACGCCGTCGTCCCAGAGCCGGGCGCTGGAATAGAAGGCATGGGCCTGCTGCTCGTACTGGGCCACGATCGGCTGCTTGATGCGCTCGGCCTGGGCGTCGTCGAACGGCTGCCCGGCGCGGGCGGCCTGCTCGCGCTTGACCTGCACCAGCACGCCCGCTGCCTGCTCGGCGCCCATCACGCCGATCCGCGCATTGGGCCACATCCACAGGAACCGCGGGTCGTAGGCCCGCCCGCACATGCCGTAGTTGCCGGCCCCGTAGCTGCCGCCGATGATCACGGTGAATTTCGGCACCCGCGCGCAGGCCACTGCCGCTACGAGCTTGGCACCGTGCTTGGCGATGCCGCCCTCTTCGTACTTCTTGCCGACCATGAAGCCTGTGATGTTCTGCAGGAACAGCAACGGGATGCCACGCTGGCAGGCCAGCTCGATGAAGTGCGCACCCTTTTGCGCAGCTTCCGCGAAGAGAATCCCGTTGTTGGCCAGGATGCCCACCGGGTGGCCGTGCAGGTGGGCAAAGCCGCACACCAGCGTGGTGCCGAACAACGCCTTGAATTCGTCCAGCTCGCTGCCATCGACCAACCGTGCGATCACCTCGCGCACCTCGAAGGCCTGGCGCGGGTCACTGGGCACGATGCCGTGCAGCTCGCTGGCCGGGTACAAAGGCAGGCGTGGCGGCTTGAGCACCAGGCTGCCCAGCGGGCGGAAGTTGAGGTTGGCGATGCAGCGCCGCGCCAATGCCAAAGCGTGAGCGTCGTCCTCGGCGTAATGATCGGCCACGCCCGAAATACGGCAATGCACGTCCGCGCCACCGAGGGCCTCGGCCGTCACCTCCTCGCCGGTGGCAGCCTTGACCAAGGGCGGGCCTGCGAGAAAGATCGTCGCCTGCTCGCGCACCATGATGGTTTCGTCGCTCATGGCCGGCACATAGGCACCGCCCGCAGTGCAGGAGCCCATCACCACGGCGATCTGGGCGATGCCTTGGGCACTCAGGTTGGCCTGGTTGAAGAAGATCCGCCCGAAATGCTCACGGTCAGGGAACACCTCTTCCTGGCGTGGCAGGTTGGCGCCGCCGGAGTCCACCAGATAAATGCAGGGCAAGCGGTTCTGCTCGGCGATGGCTTGCGCGCGCAGGTGTTTTTTCACGGTCAGCGGGTAATAGGTGCCGCCTTTGACCGTAGCGTCGTTGGCCAGGATCATGCACTGCACTCCCTCCACCTGGCCGATGCCGGCGATGAGGCCGGCGGCGGGCACGGCCTCGTCGTACACCTCCCAGGCGGCCAGCGCGCCGATCTCGAGAAAAGACGAACCAGGATCGAGCAAGCGGTCGATGCGCTCGCGCGGCAGCAGCTTGCCCTTGCCCTGGTGGCGTGCCTGGGCGGCTTCGCCACCGCCCATTGCAATCGCGCGGGTGAGTTCGCCGAGCTGCGCCAGGTGCTCGGCCATGGCCTGGGCATTGCGCGCGAACGCGTCGCCCCGGGTGTCCAGTTGGGTCGTCAAGGTTGCCATGGGCGCGCTCCTCAGCGGGTTTCGTTGAACAGCTCGCGGCCGATGAGCATGCGGCGGATTTCGCTGGTGCCCGCGCCGATCTCGTAGAGCTTGGCGTCGCGCAGCAGGCGCCCGGTGGGGAATTCGTTGATGTAGCCGTTGCCGCCGAGGATCTGGATCGCCTCCAGGGCCATCTGCGTGGCGCGTTCGGCGGTGTAGAGAATCACCCCGGCGGCGTCCTTGCGCGTCGCCTCGCCACGGTCACAGGCCTGGGCCACGGCGTAGAGGTAGGCCCGGCTGGCATTGAGCTGGGTGTAGAGGTCGGCCACCTTGCCCTGGATGAACTGGAACTCGCCGATCGGCTGGCCGAACTGCTGGCGCTGGTGGACGTAGGGCAGCACCACGTCCAGGCAGGCTTGCATGATCCCCACCGGGCCGCCGGAGAGCACCACCCGTTCGTAGTCCAGGCCGCTCATCAGCACCTTCACCCCGCCGTGCTCGGCGCCCAGGATGTTCTCCTCAGGCACCTCGACGTCGTCGAAAAACAGCTCGCAGGTGTTGGAACCGCGCATGCCGAGCTTGTCGAACTTGCTGCCCTGGCTGAAGCCCTTGAAGCCCCGCTCGACGATGAACGCCGTAATGCCGTGGGCGCCGCGCGCCGGGTCGGTCTTGGCGTAGATCACATAGGTGTTGGCGTCGGGGCCGTTGGTGATCCAGGTCTTGCTGCCGTTGAGCACGAAGCGGTCGCCCTTGCGTTCGGCGCGCAGGCGCATCGACACCACGTCGGAGCCCGCATTGGGCTCGCTCATGGCCAGCGCGCCGACGTGCTCGCCGCTCACCAGCGGCGGCAGATAGCGGGCCTTCTGCGCCGCAGTGCCATTGCGGTGGATCTGGTTCACGCAGAGGTTGGAGTGGGCGCCATAGGACAACGCCACCGAGGCAGAGCCGCGGCTGATTTCTTCCATGGCCACCACGTGGGCCAGGTAGCCCAGCGAGGCGCCGCCATATTCCTCGGCCGCGGTGATGCCCAGCAGGCCCATTTCGCCCAGCTTGAGCCAGAGGTCGGCAGGGAAGGCATTGCTCTGGTCGATGTCGGCGGCGCGCGGGGCGATGTGGGTGGCGACGAAGGTTTGCAGGTGTTCGCGAAGCATGTCGAGGGTTTCGCCGAGGGCGAAATTCAAACCGTGGCAGGTCATGGGGCACCTATGGTCAGCCAATTCTTATTGTCGTGGCCCGGCAGCGGAGTTGCCGGCATGCCCTTGAGCATAGAAGGCAATCGTTGCCACGAAGGCGCCAAACGCGCCAATTTGTCGCACTGGCCCGCACCTTGGCGCAGTGGTAAATTCCGCGCCCATGAACGCGACCCGCTCTCATCTTTCATCCTGGGCCTGTGCCTTGCTGCTGCTCGTGCTGCTCAACGGGCTGGCGTGCGGCATCGGCCACGGGCAGATGATGAGTGCGATGTTCATGCCGTTGCCGGCCACCCAAAGCGAACACGCCGGCATGTCCATGGACATGAACATGAACATGAACATGCACGCCGGCAGCAACGCCAAGATGCCCATGGCTGGCCACGGCCAGCCCTCGAACAGCGACCACAGCGCACCGATGCCGGGCATGCACTCGCTGTTCAGCGACTGTTTTTTCGCAGGCTCCCTGCCCCTGGCACTGCTGCTGTTCACCGTGCTCGGCTGGCTGCTGCGCCACCGCAGCCGCCGCTTGCCCCTGCCGTTGCAGCTTTGCCTGCCCTGCCCCCGCTTCGCCCTGCCGGGCCTGAACCCGCGCGCGCCCTGACTCGTTCCCGCTCCTGCCCACACTGCCCACGCCCGTGACCCGCGGCGCGCGCCCTTGCGCGTGCCGGCGTCACTGCGTGCGGCCGCCCCTAGAGCGTCTGGCCGCCTGCGCGGCCCTCGAACAGATAACGGACATCATGCGCATCTACTGCAACCCCTATCGCCTGGCCCCACTGGCCATCGCCCTCGCCGCCACCACTTGCGTTCAGGCTGAGGAAAACCCCAATGACAGCCTGCTGCTGTCGCCCACCGTGATCACCGCAGTGCAGCAACAGTCGCCACTGACCATCGTCACCAACCCCAAGGACGCCCGCCAGCCGGTGCCGGCCAGCGACGGCACCGACTACCTCAAGACCATCCCCGGCTTTGCCGCCATCCGCAACGGCGGCACCAACGGCGATGCGGTGCTGCGCGGGATGTTCGGCTCGCGGCTGAACCTGCGCACCAACGGCGGCCTGATGCTCGGCGCCTGCCCCTATCGCATGGACAACCCCAGCTCGTACATCGCCCCGGAGACCTTCGACAAACTCACCGTGATCAAAGGCCCGCAGACCGTGCAATGGGGCCCGGGCGCCTCGGCCGGTACGGTGCTGTTCGAGCGCGAGCCGGAGCACTTCGAGCAGCTTGGCGGGCGCCTGAATGCCAGCGCACTGGCCGGCTCCAACGGCCGTTTCGACCGCGTGCTGGACGGTGCCATCGGCGGGCCGCAGGGCTACCTGCGGCTGGTGGGCAACAGCAGCCAGGCCGACGACTACCAGGACGGCGGCGGCCACACCGTGCCCTCGCGCTGGAACAAGTGGAACGGCGACCTGGCCGTGGGCTGGACGCCCGATGCCGACACCCTGCTCGAACTCAGCGCCGGCACCGGCAACGGCGAGGCCCGCTACGGCGGGCGCAGCATGGACGGCTCGCAGTTCGAGCGGCAAAGCCTTGGCCTGCGTTTCGAAAAGCGCAACCTGGGCGGCGCGCTGGAAAAGCTCGAAGCCAACCTCTACTACAACTATGCCGACCACATCATGGACAACTTCCGCCTGCGCGCACCCGACCCGAGCGGCATGATGCCGATGCCCATGGCCTCGCAGGTCGACCGCCGCACCCTGGGCGGGCGCCTGGCCGCGAGCTGGCGCCTGGGTGACTGGGAACTGGTCAGCGGCGTGGACGCCCTGCGCAGTGAGCACCGCGCGCGCAACTCCCGCTACGACATGATGACCCAGGCCTACACCGACACCGACGCCTTCCCCTGGCAAAAGGACGCGGTGATGCACAACTACGGCGCTTTCGGCGAGGCCACCTGGCACGCCAGCGAGCAGAGCCGTGTGGTCACCGGCGCGCGGCTGGACCGCAGCGACGCCGTCGACAGCCGCGCCACCTTGAGCAGCATGGGCATGAGCCGGCCCAACCCCAGCGCTGGCGAGCGCCGCGCCGAGACGTTACCCAGCGGCTTCGCCCGCTATGAGCACGACCTGGCCGATTCCCCCACCACGCTCTATGCCGGCATAGGCCACGTTCAGCGCTTCCCGGACTACTGGGAGCTGTTCTCCGCCGGCAACGGCCCAGCGGGCTCAGCCAACGCCTTCGAAGGCATCACGCCTGAGAAAACCACCCAGCTCGACTTCGGTGCGCAATACAACGGCGACCGCCTGCAAGCCTGGGCCTCGGGCTACGCGGGGTGGTGCGCGATTTCATCCTGTTCGACTACAGCACCCGCATGGGCATGAGCCGTTCGCAGGCGCGCAATGTCGATGCGCGCATCGCCGGCGGCGAGCTGGGCGCCAGCTACCGCCTCAGCGACCAGTGGAAAACAGACGCGACCCTGGCCTACGCCTGGGGCGAAACACCAGCGACCACCGGGCGTTGGCGCAGATGCCGCCGCTGGAGGCGCGCCTGGGCCTGACCTGGGCACGGCAGAACTACAGTGCCGGCGCGCTCTGGCGCGTGGTTGCGGCGCAGAACCGCGTGGCGGTGGGCAACGGCAACGTGGTCGGCCAGGATTTCGGCAGCACGCCGGGTTTCGGTGTGTTCTCGCTCAATGGGGCCTACCGGCTGAACGCGCATTTCAAGCTCAGCGCGGGTGTCGACAACCTGCTGGGTAAAACCTACACCGAGCACCTGAACCTGGCCGGCGATGCGGGCTTCGGCTTCCCTGGCGACCGCGCATTGCCCGAGCCTGGCCGCACCTTCTGGACCAAGGTGGACGTCGAGCTACTGAGCCACGTGCGCTGCATCGCTTATTTGCACCGCCAGCGCAGCGCCGCTGGCGGCCTATCGCCCTGCCCGGATTTTTTCAGATGCGCACTACATTGCCTTTTACCTGCCTGCCGCTGTGCCTGTTGATGGCCCACGCCCAGGCCGGCGACCAGAACTCGGTATTCACCCTGGGAACGGTCGACATTCAGGCCGCCCAGAGCGGCCCGCTCGATGCCCGCGACGTGTACAGCTCGGTGGACGTGATCGGTGCCGACCTGCTGGAGCGCCAACCCGCTGCCTACAGCTGGGAACTGTTCAACCGCGCCCCTGGCGTGCTGCTGACCGAGTTCAACCAAGGCACCACCTCCGGCAAGATTTCCTTTCGCGGCTTCAACGGCGAAGGTGAAGTCAACGCCGTGAAGCTGTTGATCGACGGCATCCCCAGCAACAGCAACGACGGCAACATGCCGTTCATGGACATGGTGTTCCCGCTGGAGCTCGAGCGCCTGGAGGTGGTGCGCGGCACCAGCGACCCACGCTATGGGCTGAACAACATCGCCGGCAACGTCAACATGGTCACCCGCAACGGCGGCAACTACAGCACCGCGCGGGTGCGCTACGGCAGCTTCGGCACCCGTGAAACCCAGTACGTACAAGGCGTCGAAACGGCCAACTGGACGCAGAACTACCTGCTGGCCTGGCAGAACAGCGACGGCTACCGCAGCCACGCCCAGGCCGACCGTTATTCGCTGGCCGGCAAGTGGTTCTACAGCCCGGACAACGGCGCCTGGAAAGCCGGCCTGATCGCTCGCCATTACGAGGCGCAGGCCGACGAGCCCGGCTACCTCGCCCGAGCCACCGCCGACGCCCACCCCGCAGGCACCAACCCCTGGAACGACAGCGACCAGGGCACCCGGCGCATGAACCAGCTCAGCCTGCACCTGAACGCCAACCTCGCCGATGAGCTGTCGTGGGCCTCGAAGGCCTACATCAACACCTTCGACGACCAGCGCTGGACGCGTTACTGGGTCGCCAGCACGCAACAGGAACGCGACGCTGCCGAGCGCCAGAGCGGCGCGGTGAGCAGCCTGACCTGGCGGCCCGAGGTGCAGCCGCTGCACAGCTTCGCCCTGGAAGGCGGCGCCGACTACCAACACCAGGCCAACCACAGCGACCGCTATCGCACGGTTGAACGCCAGCGCCTGGCGCAAACCCGCGGCCAGCAGTTCAGCTTCGACACCTATGGCGCCTATGTGCAGGCGGTGATCGAGCCGGTCGAATCGCTCAAGCTGGTGCCGGCCTACCGGGTCGACCGCATCGGCGGCGATTTCACCAATCAGCTCACCGGTACAAGAGCCGATATCAACGACTACGGCACAATCCGCCAGCCCAAGTTCAGCGTGGTCTACAGCCCCTGGCGCCAGGCGAGCCTTTACGCAAACTGGGGCCGCACCTTTCAGGTGGGCACCGGCGCGGCAGCGTACAAGGTGCCGCCGCGCTCGGCCGACCTTGCGCCCTCGATCAACGAAGGTTGGGAAACCGGGTGAAGTTCACCCCGCCCGCTGGCTCGACGGCCGCGTCGCAATGTGGCGCCAGGACGCCAGCGGCGAGGTGAGCCGGCGCCTGAACGACCCCAGCGGGGATTCGGACAACGTCGGGCAGACCCGCCGCTGGGGCTACGACCTGCAACTCAACGCACACCCCGATGAGCGCTGGGACCTGTGGCTGGCCTACACCTGGCAGTATTCGAAGATCCTCGAACCCAGCAACACGCTGCCGGCCAGCAAGGGCCAGGAGATCGACCATGTGCCGCACCACCTGTACAACGCAGGCGCCGGTTACCAGCTCACCCCGAGCCTGGCGCTCAATGGCTGGCTCAACGGGCAGACAGCCTATTACCTGGAGCGCGAAAACACCCAGGGGCAATACGGAGGCTATGTGCTGTTGAACATGAGTGCGGTGTGGCAGGCCAGCAAAGCGCTCAGCCTGGACCTTACACTGAAGAACCTCGCCAACCGTCAATACGCCTACGTGTGGTTCGATCCGGACGGGGCACGGGCGCCGCTGTTTTCACCGGGTGATGGGCGGGCGGTGTACCTGGGGGCGACGCTGGAGCTGTGAAGTCGCGCGGCAAGCCGCCCTCCCACCGTGTGATCGCCGCTGCTGGAACCCGGTGGGAGGCCGGCTAGCCGAGCGACCTGGGGGTGACCTTGGAGCTGTGAAGTCGCGCGGCAAGCCGCCCTCCCACCGGGTGATCGCCGCTGCTGGGACCCGGTGGGAGGCCGGCTAGCCGGGCGACGCGCTGTCCTGCGAGGCAGGCTGAATAGCCTGGATTACCTGCTCTACCCACTCGATGAACACCCGCAATCGCGCACTCGGGTGCCGATTCGGGCGCCAGGCCATGTGCAGGGGCATCGGCGTGATGCTCCAACCTTCGAACAGGGGCACAAGTGTCCCCTGTTCGACGGCCTCGCGCACCATGTAGCACGGCAGCACGATCACCCCGGCCCCCGCCAACCCGGCCGCCAGGCACGCAGTGCCGTCGTCGAGCGTGAGCCGAACCCGCCCTTGCCAGCTCACGCTGTGCTCGCCCTGATGCAGCGTCACCGGCAGCGCGCGGCCCTGGCGTGCTCCGCGAAACCCCACCCGCCAATGCGGCGGCTGATCGAGCTCCGAGGGATGCTGCGGATGCCCATAGCGGTCCAGATAGCCAGGCGCCGCCCATACGCCCATGGCAAGTGCAGGCAACGGCCGCGCCACCAGCCCAAGGTCGCTCAAAACGCCCCCGCGGATCACGCAATCGACACTTTCATCGATCAGGTCCACATGCCGGTCGCTGACGCCCATGTCCAGCTCAATGCCAGGGTAACGTGCCAGAAACGCCGGCAGCGCCGGCAACAGCACCTGCCGCGCCAGCGGGCCGGGCACGTCCACCCGCAGCCGCCCGGCCGGCCGCTGTGCATCACTGGACAGATCAGCCTCGACCGCCTGCAGGTCGCCGAGCAGGCGCACCACCTGCTCGTAATAGCGCGCGCCCTCGGCGGTGAGGTTCACCTTGCGCGTGGTGCGGTTGAGCAGGCGCACCCGCAACCGCGCCTCCAGCTGCTGCACTAGCTGAGTGACGGTGGTTTTGCTCAGGTGAAGAGTGTTGGCAGCCTGGGTGAAGCTGCCGGTTTCCACCACACGGGCGAAGGCCTGCATTGCGTCGAAACGGTCCATGATCGTTTGGCTCTGGCAAACAGTGCTGGCCAGTGTTTCCCATTTATCGGCGAAACGCAGCCCCCTAGAGTGGTGCTACCGCCATCAGAGGAGTTGAACCATGCCCGCACGTGATGTGGTGTTTCCCGCCGGCCGCCAGGCCCTGTACGAACGTAATCGCTATTCACCTGCCGTGCGCAGCGGTGGCCTGCTGTTCGTCTCCGGCCAGGTCGGCAGCCGCGAAGACGGCTGGCCGGAGCCGGAGCTCGAGGCCCAGGTGCACCGCGCCTTCGAGAACCTCAACGCGGTGTTGGCCGCAGCGGGCTGCACGTTCGATGACGTACTGGATGTGACCGTGTTCATCGTCGATCCCGAGCGGCACTTCGAACGTATCTGGGCGCTGGTGCCGCAGTATTGGGGCAGGCGCCTTATCCCACGCTGACGGGCGTGGGGGTTACGTGGCTGTATGGGTTTGTGTTCGAGATCAAGGTGATTGCGCGGGTGCCGGAGGGGCCAGCCCAGAGACAGGAGGAATGAAGATCTGTTTGTGCTTTTTCAGGCAGAGGGATCGACATTGAGTACGCAGCGGGCCGTCTTGCCCGTTACAAGTTTCAATTTTCCCCTGCGATCTCCAAGGGCAACGTCGTACTTGGGGGCGCATAACTGCGGTAGACCGTCCAGGCTTTGAGGATCGGGTACTGAGGTATGTAAAGACCTCGGTGGACTTTCGCGTACTCGTCATTGGTGTCTGGGCTTTTGTAAACAGGGCCGGCCGGCCCGGTGGGGTTGGCCACCGGGGAGTACTCGGTAATAGTCCGGGTCGTACCAATCGTTGACCCATTCAGTGCCACCATCGGTCATATCGTAGAGGCCCAAAGGGTTGGGAGGGAAAGAGGCCACGGGCATACCTGCCTCAGCGTTGGGAATGCCCGCCTCGCGTGTGAACTCAAGCCTGTTTCTGTAGAACGCCACATTGAGCCCTATGACGTCATCGTGGAGGTCTCCACCATTTTCGAACCTCCAACTGCCATTATCCGTGGCGACGGGAACAGGGCCACCCAGGTTTCTGGCTGCATATTCCCATTGCGCTTCCGTCGGCAATCCATAAGGTTGCCCGGACACATTGGCCAGCCAGGCGCAAAAATCGTGAGCTTGATACCAGTCCAGATAGGCCGGCATTTGTGCAAGACGCCCCTGATTGGCGGGCAACCCCTCGGATTCACTCGACTCTCTGTTAGATAGAAAGAAGTCGAACTCTGCCATCGTCACTTTATGAGGTGACATCCAGAATCCATCCAGCGCTACCTTGTGAACAGGAAGGTTTACGTTTCTTCCGTGTTTATGCCAGAGACTGCCGTTGAACTCCCCATCGTAATCCCCCATTGAAAAACTGCCGGCGGGAATGGCGACAAGCTGCTGTTTGAACCGGCCAGCGAATTCGGCTATAGGGTCTCTACCCTCGTGACGTTCTGCAAACCCTTTCATACCAAACAGCAACCCTACCAAACTCATCAAGCAAAAAAGAATCTTCTGATATCGGCTCATGACAAGATCACTCCCCGCCATCAAATTCTTCGAATGTTGATATCGCAGGGTAAGCGCTATTTACGCCCTGGCAGATTTTGTAGTAATAAGTATCATTGAAACATATAGCAAACCCCGGGCTTTCTCTTTTCTTCAACCGACTTTCAAACGCCATCATTTCTTCATTGGCCTTCTGTTTGGCTCGTTCAACAACCTCCTCTCCATGCTTGCTCACAAGCTCACTTTCAAGCTCATGGATATGCTGGTGCTGATCGAGACCGATTTTCAGAAACGCCACCAGCGTGCCCCTGTTTTCTTGTACAACCGACTCTCGCACTGCGGCAGGAGCAGCACCAGATGGGCCAAATCGGTAAAGAATGCATTTCCACTCCGCAAGCGTCTGCACGCTTCTGAGCACTTCGAGCACTGCTTTTTTACGTATAGCGTATTTGTCGAAGACTTTGCCTTTGACCACATCCATCGCATGTCCGAATCGATCCCAGGCTGTATTTCGAGTCAAGAGATAGAGCAATATTGATTTTGCCTCAGGGGTCATGCACAGCAATTGCTCGCTTCTCGATATCGTGTTGGCAGCAAGCTCATTTCTTTCTCGGACCGACTGAACATTTCCCTTAACCGTATCAACCAACTGAGTTATTTTTTGCGAGAAAAACTCACTCACCGCTCCCTTGTTGCCGGCCTCGAGCGAAAACACATTCAGTGCTGGCTCCGGCCCAATCAGAATGTGCAGCAGGCTGTACTTCGTAAAAAAATCAAACGTACCATCATCCAAAAAACTCAACCGCCGATAGTTCACCAAGTACAACTGATACACCAACCAGACCGCAAACTCCCCCATATTCTTCGCACTCACTTCCGCCTCGAACGCCCCCTTCGCCCCCACCCCGCCACACACACTCGCCGACACGTGAAAACAGAACTTCCCGTTCACGAACTTGCAGAAGAACTTCGCCCCGGCGCCCTTTCCCAGCAACCCGCTGATCTGCTGGCTGATCGAGCAGAAGTCCACGTACTCGGCCGCCTTGTCCGTGGCCAGGTCCTGCGCCGGCCGGCGGTCGTGCGGGCCGATGGGTTTGAGCCATTGCACGCTGCCCTTGATTCCCAGCTGCGCGCGCACGCCAGCGAACACTTCGGCCGACACGCTCAGGCCTTCATCCTCGTCGTTCATCTGCTGGTGAAATGCCCTGCCCGTGCTGCGCTGCTCGCGAAAGCGCGGCAGCCGGCCGCCGGGCTGGCCGGTGATCGCCTGGCCGTCCCGATTGGGGGTGGTGATGACCTGCAACTGCGCCTCCAGTTGCAGGGATGCGCCTACAAAACCGCTGGCCTGGCACTCAAGAACAATGCGCAACAGCCCCAGGTCGACGATGCCATCGGCGAGCTTGAACGCCACGTGCGCGCCAAGGCGATTGGGCAGGTAGCGGGTGACCGAGGCGTGCCCCGAAGCGACGACCAGGCTGGCCGCTGCCTCAGCCTTGAGGGCAACGTTGCCTTTGCCGGGGTCGTATTCGGCGCTGGCCCCGACATTGCTGGCGTAGCGCATGAATTGCGCGGCAGCGCTGGTATCGATGTCGTTGTCGTGTTCCTTGTGGTGGACCAGGCTTTCGTTCCAGCTCTTGGCCCAGCCAAACAGCGTTTCACCAAAAATATCTGCCAGGTCACCGTTCTGATTGAGCGTTTCAAGCACCGGCGCCATGCCGGGAATGTCCTTGAGATCAGCCTTGATCACCGGGGCCCTGGCCTTGAGTTGCCTGCCCAGCCTGTCGAGGTCTACACGGCGCCTGCCGCGGTTGTCGGCCCGGTAAATGCTGTCATCACCCGTTCGGGTATCGGCGGCTCTGAGCGATACCGTGCGCAGGCGCCTGCCTTCACTGAACGCGTCATACACCCCCTTTTCGCGTAGATCAGGCGCCTGCCCAAGGCACCGGCACCGTTACGTCGCTCGCCAGCAGGCGGCCCTCGCACCACCGGCAACAGCTCGACCACATCGTCATAGCGCATGCCCTGGGTAGAGAACTCGCCCAGCTTCTCTTGCAAGCGCTTGCGCTGCGCCTCCATGGTTTGCTCGGCTACGTCGATATCGGCGCGGCCGGCCTCCAGGCGCTGGGGCAAGGTGCCCGGGGTGGTGTACTGCTGGCCATAACGCTGCAGCGCCGAGGAGTAATCGGCCTGCGCCTGATGCAGCGTGTTCATGTCGCGCAGCATGCCCTGCCAATGCACCTCGAACGCACCGGCGGCATTGGCGTCGAGGAACACCAGCTCTTCAGTATCGGGCCGGAAATACAGCTGCCCGGAGGTGTGCCTGGCCTGCACCAGGGCGCCCTCCTGAGTGGGGATCAGCGTTGCCAGGGGCGCAGGGTCGGCGGCAGGTTTCATCACATCATTCCGAACGGGTAAAGGGCGGCCGGCAGCTTCAGGCCAGCGCCACCCCGGCACAATCGGACGGCTCCGAAACTCGCCCCCGGTGCCCACGCCTCAAGGCCTGCAGGCCGCTGCCGATAGCCTTATCGCCCCTCTTCTCGCATAGGCCCCGCACCGTGCCGCTGTTTCGCACCCGAGCCACCGCCCGGCCCATCGCCGGCATCGACAGTGCGCACCGCCCGGACACCCTGCGCCTGGCGCTGGCGTTCGTGCTGCTGGTGGTGGCGGTGATCCTGTCGCTGGAGGGCTGGCGGCTGTGGCGCGACTACCACCGCACCTACGAGCTGGCACAGGTTACGGTCAGCAACCTCACCCGTGCCACCAGCCAGCACGCCGAAGACGCCATCCGCGAGGTCGACGGCCTGACCGCCGGGATCTCCGAGCGGTTGCTGGGCGACGGCCTGGCCAACATGAACGTGCCGCGCTTGCAGGCATTGCTCAAACAGCAGGTCGGCATCATGCCGCAGTTGTCGGGGCTGTTCGTGTTCGGTGCCGATGGGCGCTTGCTGGTGAGCAGCCTGGACCACCCCCGCGCGGACGCCAATAACGCCGACCGCGAGTATTTCATCTACCACCGTGACCACCCGGGCCTGAACTTGCATGTCGGCCCGGTAATCACCGGCCGCCAGAGCGGCCAGTTGGTGATTCCGATCTCGCGGCGCATGAACAACCCGGATGGCTCTTTTGCCGGGGTGTTTCTCGGCACCTTGAGCGTGAGCTACTTCCTCAACTACTACGACGGCTTCAAGGTCGATGAGCACAGCGTGTTCGCCCTGGCCCTGAGCGACGGCACGTTGCTGGCGCGGCGCCCCTTCGACATGAGCCTGGTGGGCAAGAGCCTGGCCGGCAGCGCTCTGTTTCGCCAGTACCTGCCGCTGGCGCCGGAAGGGCTGGCCGAAGCGCGCTCGGTGATCGACGGCACCGAGCGGCTCTACAGCTACCGGACCCTCACCGGCTACCCGCTGGTGGTCGACGCCGGCCTTGCCCGCGATAGCGTTTTGCGGCCCTGGTACCGTGACCTGGCGCGCACGTTGATCGTGCTCGGCGGCCTGTTACTGGGGCTGGCGCTGTTGGCGCGGGTGCTGTTGCGCCAGTTGCGAGCGCGCCAGTTGATTGAAGACCAGTTGCGCGACGCCCATCACGCGTTGCAGGAAATGGCCCTGCAAGACAGCCTCACCGGCCTGGGCAACCGCCGCCGGCTCGATCAGCGGCTGCCGGAAGAAATTGCCCGTGCCCAACGCACGGGCGAGGCCCTGGCGCTGGTGATGCTCGACATCGACCACTTCAAGCGCTTCAACGACTGCTATGGCCACCCGGCCGGCGACGCTTGCCTGCGCCAGGTGGCCGAAGCCATCAAAGGCGTGCTCAAGCGCCCAAGCGACCTCGCCGTGCGCTACGGCGGCGAGGAAATCACCGTGTTGCTGCCCGGCACCGACGCCGCCGGCGCCTGCCAGATGGCTGAAGACATTCTCCAGGCCATCCGCGACCTGCGCATCGAGCACCGCGAGCACCCGGAGGGCTACGTGACCGCGAGCGCTGGCGTACATGCCTGCGTACCTGCCCAGGCACCCTGCAGTGCCGCCTCACTGCTCAAAGCGGCTGACGCCGCACTCTACCTGGCCAAGCACAGCGGGCGTGACCGCTGGCGCATGGCCGGGATCGACGGGCTGTTCAGCCCCGCCCGCTAAGCCGCGACACCAGCGCTTAGCACGCAAACCGTTTGTTTTCTGAGCAACTGGTCAAGTTGCGGCACTTTGCTATACCTGCCTATGGATCCACATTTCTCGCAGGAAGCGGCCGAAACTCTATCAGGCGCACTTCTGCGGGCAGGTCAGGCAGGAGTCGTAATGGATAACATCGTCGTCGCCGACAAGGCCAGTGAACAGATCAGCGAAAGCGCGTGGGGCAATGTCAACCTCAACACCCCTGGCGTAGTCAAGGTTCCCGCATCCCGCAACAGGTTGCCAGTGTCAGCCGCAGCGGGCAGAACCTGGTGGTGACCCTCAAGAGCGGTGAGCAGACCACCCTCGGCAATTTCTTCGCCACCAACCCTCAGGGCGTGGGCAGCGACATCGTTTTCGAAGGCGAAGACGGTGCGCTCTGGCAAGGCGCCTACGACGCCGAAGCGTTCAATGGCCTGACCTTCACGCAAATCAGTTCCATCGACGAGTTGATCGCCGGGGCCGGCGTGGTGGGAGTGCCACCCCCACCTGGGCCATCGCCGGGCTCGGCGCACTGGGTGCCGGCGGCACGGCGGCGGCGGCCAGCGGCCTTGCCAGCGGCGGTGGTGGCAACAATGCTGCCGGCGTCGGCGTTGGGGGGGACCAGCAGGCACCGGCAGCCCCCACTGACCTGGCCCTCTCGGGAGACGGGTTGACCTTGAGCGGCCGCGGCGAGATCGGCGCCACGGTCAATGTGCGCGACGCGTTCGGCAACCTGCTCGGCACTGCGGTGGTGGGCAGCGACGGCCGCTTCCAGGTCACGTTGAGCACGCCCCAGTTCGGCGGCCAGGCCTTGCAGGTCGACCTCACCGACAGCGCCGGCAACGTCTCTGCAGGGGTGCAGATCACAGCGCCCGGCAGCGGTGGCAACCTGGTCGAAGCAGCGACCGACCTCGCTATCAGCAACGACGGCGGCCTGCTCAGCGGCCATGGCCAGGCCGGCGCACGAGTGCGGGTATACGCGGCCAATGGCCTGCTGGTGGGTGAAGGCGTGGTGGGGGCCGACGGCCTGTTCACGCTGCGCCTGCAGCCGCCGCAGCTCGACGGCCTGGCCTTGCAGGTCACCCTGGCCGATGCCAATGGCAACCTGTCGGCCAATGCGCAGATCAATGCACCGGACCTCACCACCCCGGCCAGCCCCGGCGGCCTGGCCCTGAGTGCCGACGGCCTGCACGTGACCGGCACCAGCTTCCCCGGCTTTCGCATCCTGATCCGCAATGTGGCCGGGCGTGTGATCGGCCAAGGCCGTGCAGGCACCGATGGGCGCTTCGACGTCACCCTGGACAGCCCGCAGCTCAATGGTGAATACCTCAGCATCAGCGTCAGCAACGAGGCCGGGAACAGCTCGGCGCCCATCACCCTGCAAGCGGCCGACAGCACCAGCCCCGGGCCGGTCAGCGACCTGGTGATCGCCCCCGATGGCGGCAGCGTCTCCGGCCAGGGCGAGGCTGGCGCCACGGTGACCATCACCGATGGCAGCGGCAACGTGATCGGCACCGGCACGGTGCAGCCCAATGGCACCTTCAATGTGCCGGTGACGACACCGGTGAGCCCCGGCCAGGCGGTCAATGTCAGCCAGCAAGACCCCAGCGGCAATGCCTCCGGCACAGTGACCTCACCACCGGCCTCCGTGACCACCCCGGCGGCGCCCACCGACGTTGCCAGCAGCGCCGACGGCACGCGGGTCACCGGCAGCGCGCCGGCGGGCGCCACGGTGCAGGTGATCGACGCGGCCGGCAATGTGATCGGCACCGGCACCGCCGGCAGCGATGGCCGCTTCGACATCCAGCTGACCACTGCGCAAACCGCCGGCAATACGGTCGACGTAGTGGTGGTCGGCAGCGGTAACCAGACCTCACCTTCGGTGCCCATCGCCACCCCCGACCTCACTGCACCCGACGCACCCGCCGATGTGCTGGTGAGCGCCAACGGCGCGCTGGTGACCGGCCATGGTGAAGTGGGCGCGACGGTAACCGTGAGCGATGCCAACGGTGCCGTGCTCGGCACCGCAGCGGTAGACCTGGCAGGCGGCTTTGCCGTCACGCTGAACCCTGCACAGACCAACGGCCAGGCCTTGACCGTGACGCAGGCCGATGTGGCCGGCAACACCTCGCTGCCCGCCGCTGCCACGGCGCCAGACCTCAATGGCACGCTGACCCTGGCAGACCTGGCGCTCGATGCCGCCGGGCTGGCGCTGACCGGCGTGACCCAGCCCGGCGCCCAGGTGCAAGTGACCGCCAGCGACGGCACCGTGCTGGGCACCGCCACGGCAGCGGCCGACGGGCGCTTCAGCGTCACCCTCAGCAGCGCCCAGCTCAACGGCCAGCTGTTGCAGGTCAGCGCCAGCGACATCACCGGTGCCAGCGTGCAGGGCAGCCTCGTCGCTGCCGATGTTCAGGCACCCGACTCACCCCGCGAACTGTTGGTCAGCGCTGACGGCCTGCTGGTGACCGGGCGCGGTGAACCGGGCACCACCGCCTTGGTGCGCGCTGCCGACAACACTCTGCTGGGCACCGCACAAGTGGCCAACGACGGCACCTTCAGCGTGGTGCTCAACAGCCCACGGGTGACCGGCGAACGGCTGAGCGTGACCCATGCCGACGCCGCAGCGAACGAGTCGCTGCCTGCCACCGTGCTGACCCCGGACCTTACGCCGCCGCCTCTGCCCACCGCACTGGCCTTCAACAACGGCGCGCTCACCGGCATCGGCGAGCCGGGCGCTATCGTCACCGTGTTGGACGCAACCGGCCAAGTGCTGGGCAGCGGCCAGGTCAATCCCGATGGCAGCTTCAGCGTCAGCCTCAGCCCGGTACTGGCCAACGGCGAGCTGGTCGCGGTGAGCCTGGCCGATGCCGCCGGCAACAGCTCGGCGCCGGTTAGCCTCAATGCTCCCGACACCACCGCGCCGCTGGCGCCGCAAGCGAGCATCAGCGCCGATGGCAGCCTGGTCACCGGCACGGGTGAGCCCGGCACCACTGTCAACGTCAGCCTGGGCGGGCAAAACCTGGGCAGCATGGTGGTCGCCAGCAACGGCACCTTCAGCCTCAATCTCGCCAGCGCCCAGATCGCAGGCCAGGCGTTGCAGGTCACCCTCACCGACGCTGCGGGCAATGTCTCCCTACCGGCCGCTCTCGACGGCGCCGGACCTGTCCGGGCCGCAGGCGCCTTCGAACCTGCTGGTGATCGACGCCGGCGCCACGGTCACCGGCGTGGCCAATGCAGGCGCGCGGGTGGAGGTCCGCGATGCCGCCGGCAACCTGATCGGCTCGGCCACCGCCGGCCCACAGGGCCTGTTCAGCGTCACCTTGAACAGCCCGTTCACCAACGGCGAGGCGCTGGAAGTGCGCGCCACGCTCAATAGCCAGAGCGCCAGCGCCGGAGTGTTGGCCCCGGACACCACGGCCCCGAGCATCCCCTCGGCACTGGGGATCAGTGCCGATGGCCTGAGCCTGAGCGGCCTGGCCGAGCCGGGCAGCACTGTACAAGTCCGCGCCGTCCCCGGCGGCCCGGTGCTCGCCACCGCCGTGGCAGCGCCTGACGGCACCTTCCTTGTCATCCTGCCCAGCGCACCGGCGATTGGCGACACCCTGCTGGCCAGCGCCCAGGACGCCGCCGGCAACCTCAGCGCCGATGCCAGCGCGGTCTACAGCGGCAATGTCGCCGCTGCGCCGACCGGGCTGGCACTGTCGGCCGACGGTTTCACCGTGAGCGGGCTGGCTGCCGCCGGCAGCACCCTCACCGTCTATGGCAACGATGGCAGCGCGCTGGGCAGCGCCACCGCTGGGCCCGACGGGCGCTTCAGCGTGCTGTTGCGCACCGCCCAATCGAACGGCGAGCGCCTGCACGTCAGCGCCAGCGACGGCAGTGGTGCCACCTCGCCGGCCGCCTTGCTGCTGGCCGCCGACATCACGCCGCCGCTGGCGCCCACCGCACTCAGCCTCAATGCCGGCGGTACCCAATTGGTCGGTCACGGCGAAGCCGGCACCACGGTGACGGTGCTCGATGCCGGCGGCAATAGCCTGGGCAGCGCGCTGGTGGGGGCCAACGGGTTGTTCAGCGTCAGCCTCGCCAGCGCTCAGCTGAACGGCCAGGCCCTGCGCGCGGTGCTCACCGACGCGGCCGGCAACATCTCGCCGGCCAGCCTGCTCACCGCAGCCGACCTGACCCCTCCCCCGCACCCGCCAACCTGGCCTTCAACAGCACCGGCAGTGTGCTCAGTGGCACCGGCGAGCCTGGCGCAACGGTCACCGTCAGCAACGGCAATGGCGTGGTAGTCGCACAGGGCAGTGTCGATGCCAGCGGCAACTTCCAGGTCACCCTGCAGAACGGCCAGCTCACCGGCGCACCGGTGACGGTCACACTGACCGACGCGGCCGGCAACACGTCCGGCGCAAGCCTGATCGACACGCTGGACCGCACCGCTCCGGACGCCCTCACCCAGGTGGCGCTCAATGCAACCGGCACCGCCCTGAGCGGCCTGGGTGAGCCGGGTGCCACCGTCACCCTGCGCGACGCGGCGGGCAATGTGCTGGGCACCGCAACGGTCGGCAGCGACGCGCGTTTCACGCTCACCCTCACCGCTGCCCAGGCCAATGGCCAGGCGCTGACGGCCAGCCAGACGGACGCTGCCGGCAATACCTCGGCCCCTGTCGACCTGACCGCGCCGGACATCACCGCGCCCGCAGCCTTGACCAACCTCACGCTCAACAGCGACGGCCTGCTATTCAGCGGCTATGGCGAGCCAGGGGCCACGGTCACGGTGCGCAGCGCCGACGGCCTGACGGTGCTGGGCACTGGCACCGTACAGAACGACGGCAGCTTCAGCCTCACCCTCAATGCCGCCCAGCTCAACGGCCAGGTGCTGCGGGCAAGCCAGGCCGATGCTGCCGGCAATCTGTCGCCGAGCATCAACCTCACTGCCCCGGACTTCACACCGCCCGCCGTGCCCAGCGCCACGCTGGCGCCCAACGGGTTGACCGTGACCGGCCAGGCCGAACCCGGCAGCACGGTGCAAGTGCGCAGCGCCAGTGGTGCCGTGCTCGGCAGTGCGGTGGCCGCCAGCGACGGCAGCTACCAGGTGGCGCTGGGCAGCGCCCAGCTCAATGGTGGAGCGCCTGAGCGTCACCGCCACCGATGCGGCCGGCAACATCTCGCCTTCGCTGGCCCTGGCCGCAGCCGACACCACCCCGCCTGCACCCGTCACCCAACTGGCGCTCAGTGCCGACGGGCTGACCCTCACCGGCCTGGGCGAACCCGGTGCGACGATCAGCGTAAGCACTGCCGCCGGCACACTGCTGGGCAGCGCCGTGGCAGGTAGCGATGGGCAGTTCATCGTCACGTTCGGCAGCCCGCCCGCCGCCAGCAGCCAACTGAGCGTGATCGCCACCGACGCTGCAGGCAACGCGTCCACTGCCACCAACCTGGCAGTGCCCGACCCCGGCCAGCAGGTGCCCGCCACGCCGACCGCGCTGGTGTTGAGCGCCGACGGCCTGACCTTGACCGGCCGCGCTGACGCCGGCACTACCGTAACCGTGCGCGGCCCCGGCGGCGTGGTGCTGGGCCAGGCAGAGGTCGCCGTCGATGGCACGTTCAGCGCCAGCCTCAACAGTGCCCAGCTCAATGGCCAGGCACTGAGCGTGAGCGCCAGCGACAGCGCGGGGTCAACTCGCCCTCGGCAAGCCTCAGTGCGCCGGACGTCACCCCTCCTGCGCCGCTCACCGACCTGGCGCTGAGCTACGATGGGCTGACGCTCACCGGGCGTGGCGAGCCGGGTGCTCGCGTGACCATCACAGGGGTGGGCGGGCATACCCTGGCGGTGGCGACGGTCGCGGCGGACGGCACCTTCAGCGCCACCCTGGACAGCGCGCAGCTCAATGGCCAGGTGCTGAGCCTGCAACAGGCCGATGCGGCCAACAACGAGTCGGTGAGCGTCAACCTCACCGCGCCCGACCGCACCCCGCCGGACGCCCCGACCCAGTTGGCGGTGAGCCGGGACGGCCTGGTGCTCACCGGCAACGGTGAGCCCGGCACCACCGCAACGGTGCACGACAGCGCCGGCAACACCTTGGGCACCGGCGTGGTGCGGGTGGATGGCGGCTTCGAAGTCAACCTCAGCAGCGCCCAGGCCAATGGCCAGACCCTCTCGGTGACCCTTACCGATGCCGCCGGCAACGTCTCTCTGGCGCAGTCGGTGCAGGCCAGCGACACCACCGCGCCTCAAGCAGTGACCGATGTCGCGATAAGCGCCGACGGCCTGACCGTGACCGGCCGCGGTGAGGCGGGTGCGACCGTGACGGTGCGCGACGCTTCCGGCAACAGCCTGGGCACCGCGACCGTCGCGGGCAACGGCACCTTCAGCGCGCCGCTCAACAGCGCCCAGGTGAACGGCGAGGCGCTCACCCTGGTGCAGGCCGATGCCGCCGGCAACGTGTCGGTGCCCACGGCCTTTACCGCACCCGACACTTCGCCGCCCGCAGCCCTCGCGCAAGTGGCCATCAGCGCCAATGGCGCATTGGTGACAGGCCTCGGCGAGGCCGGCGCCACCGTGACCGTCAAGAGCGCTGCGGGGTGCTGCTGGGCACCGGCGTGGTGATGGCCAACGGCACGTTCAGCGTGGCCCTGGTGCCTGCGCAGATCAACCAGCAGGTATTGACCGTGCAGCAGGCCGACCCGCCCGGCAATGTAAGTGTGCCGACCCAGGTCACCGCACCCGACCTGACGCCGCCGGCGGCCGCGCTGAACCTGCAACTGAGCGCCGGCACCACCCTCACCGGCAGCGGCGAGGCCGGCACGGCGGTCAAGGTCACCTCCGCCAGCGGCACGCTGCTGGGCAGCGGCACAGTCGCAGCCAACGGCACCTTCAGCATTGCCCTGAGCAGCCCGCAAGCCAACGGCCAGAGCCTGCTGGTGACGCTCACCGACGCCAGCAACAACGTGTCCCCGGTCGCCACCCTGGTGGCCGCCGACACCACGCCACCGGCAGTGGCCACCAACCTGAGCCTGGCCGCGAGCGGCCTGCTGCTCAGCGGCGAGGGCGAGGCTGGCGCGCGGGTGACGGTCACCAGCGCCAGCGGCGTGGTGCTGGGCACGGGCACCGTGGCAGGCCGACGGCAGCTTCAACGTGGCGCTCGGCAGCGCGCAGCTCAATGGCCAGCGCCTGACCGTGACCTTGCAGGACGCTGCCGGCAACCCCTCACAGGCGGCCGCCATTGTGGCGGCGGACGTGACCGCACCGCTGGCGCCCACGGCCCTGGCAGTGATCAACAACGGCGCTACGCTGACCGGCAGCGGCGAAGCCGGCGCCACGGTCACGGTACGCAACGCCAGTGGCACAGTGCTGGGTTCGGCGGTGGTGAACGCCGATGGCAGCTTCAGCGCCGGCCTGAACCCGGCCCAGGCCAATGGGCAGGTGCTCACGCTGACCCAGGCGGACGCCGCCGGGAACGTCTCATTACCCGCCAGCGTCACTGCCTCGGACACCACCGCCCCCACCGTAGCCACGCAGTTGAGCCTCACCTCCGACCTGCTCAGGCTGGCCGGCACCGGTGAGGCCGGCGCTGACGGTTACCGCTGCGTTCCGGTGCCACCGTGCTGGGCACCGGCACGGTAGACGCCAATGGCAATTTCCTGATCACCCTGCAACGCGTGGCGGTGGGCAACGAGCAACTGGACGTGCGTTTGGCCGACGCGGCCGGCAATGTGTCGCTGGCTGCCACGCTGACCGTACCAGTGGTGGCCCCGCCGGCTTCGCCCAGCGGCATCACTTTGAGCGCAAGCGGCCTGGTGCTGGCCGGCAGCGCCAGCGAAGGCACCACCGTGCGCGTCTACAGCGCCGACGACACGCTGCTGGGCACGGCGCTGGCAGGCGCTGGCAATGTTTTCAGCATCACGCTCTCCAGCGCCCAGCTCAACGGCCAGGCGCTGCATGTGGTCGCCAGCCTCAACGGCGCCAACTCCGCACCGGGGCTGTTCACTGCTGCCGACGTCACCCCGCCGGCCGTGCTCACCCAGTTGGTGATCAACGCCACCGGCACCCAGGTCACCGGCCGCGGCGAAGCGGGCGCGACCGTGACCCTGCGCTCGGCCAGCAATGCGGTGCTCGGCACGGCCACGGTCGGCGCCGACGGCAACTTCACCGCCAGCCTCAGCCCTGCGCAAGCCAACGGGCAGCTGATCAGTGCCGTGCAACAGGACGCCGCCGGCAATGCATCGGCCGGCGTAAACCTCACTGCACCGGACATCACCCCGCCGGCCCTGGCCACCGGGCTTGCACTCAACGTGGCCGGCACCACGTTGACCGGCAGCGGCGAAGTGGGCGCCACGGTAAGGGTCTACAGCGCGGCCGGCACGTTGCTCGGCAGCGCCGTAGTGGCTGCCGGCGGCCAGTTCAGCGTGGCGCTGAACGCCGCGCAAACCAACGGCCAGGTGCTGGCGGTGCGGCTCACCGATGCCGCCGGCAACACCTCGGCGAATGCCAGCTTCGGCGCCCCTGACATCACCCGCCCGCCGCGGCAGCGGCGGTGCAGATCAGCGCCAGCGGCACCCAGGTGAGCGGCACGGGCGAGGTGGGTGCGCGCGTGAGCGTGCGCAACGCGGCCGGCACGCTGCTCGGCAGCGGCACGGTGGCGGCCGACGGCACCTTCTCGGTGGCGCTGAACACCGCGCAAGTGAACGTGCAGGTGTTGAGCGTGACCCTCACCGACGCGGCCAACAACGTCTCGGTCGCAACCTCGGTCACCGCCCCTGACCTCACCCCGCCGGCCATCGCGGCGGGGCTGGCCGTGAGCAGCAGCGGCCTGGTGCTCACCGGCAGCGGCGAGGTGGGCGCCACGGTCACGGTCAAGTCCCACTGGCGTGGTGCTGGGCACCGCCACGGTCGCCAGCAACGGCAGCTTCAGCGTCAACCTCAACGCCGCGCAGCTCAAGGGCCAGGCGCTGAGCGTGACGCTCACCGACAGCGCCGGTAACGTCTCGGCGGGTGCTGCGGTGGTGGCGCCCAACCCCAATGCCAGCCTGCCGGTGATCGCTACCGACAACCTGGCACAGGCCGAAGTCGCCCTGGCTCCGGTGGTCGCCCGGCAGAGCTACAGCGATTCGTTCAGCGCCGCGCTCAACACCAGCTTCACGCAGTACTACACCTTCAACATCGCCAGCGGCACCACCGCCCACCCGGTGCTGACCTTGACCAGTGCCAATGCGGTGGGGCTGCTCAATGGCGCCACCGTCAGCCTGCAAGTGAAAAACGCTGCAGGCGCCTGGGTGACCCTCGCCAGTGGCAACAGCAGCAGCCTGCTGCAAGTGTCGCTGCTTACCGGCGGTGCGGCCGTGCAGGCGAACCTGGCCACCTTGCAGGCCGGCGACTACCGCATCGCGCTCAACAGCACCGGGCTCAACCTGGCAACGTCAGTCGCCAGCCAACTGCAGCTGGACGTGACCAGCCTGACCCAGTTCACCGGCACCCCGACCGCAGTCAGCGGCAACCTGGTCACCGACCTGGGCGTGAACGGCCAGGCCGACAGCCTCGGCCCGGACCAGAGCGCGACGGTGAGCATCCTCAAGGGCAGCAGCTACGTAGCCGCCGGTAGCGGCACCACGGTGCAGGGCCTGTACGGCACGCTGACCATCGACGGCGCCGGCAACTACACCTACACCCCCACCGGCACCGCCAGCAGCGTGGGCAAGGTCGACACCTTCACCTACGAGCTGGTGCACAGCAACGGGCTGGTCAGCACGGCGCGGCTGTACGTGCGCATCGACAGCCCGCAGGCTACCGAAACCTGGAGCAACACCAACCTGGGGGCCAACGCCACGGTGGTGGACGCCACCAACGATGTTGCCAGCAGCGCACTGACCCTGGTGCCGCGTGAAGTGGTGACCACCAGCACACTGGGCACGCAGAGCGTGCTGGTCGGAGGCAGCTCGGCCACCTACACCACCAGCGTCGCGGCCGGCACCACGGGCGACCTGACCATCAGCCTGAGCTCGGCCAACCTGCTCAGCCTGTTGGGCAGTGTGCAGGTGCAGCTGTACCAGCAGATCAACGGAAGCTACCAACTGGTGCGCACCATCAGCGGCAGCAGCCTGGTGGCAATCGGCGGCGGTGCCTACGGCGTCACGGTGCAGGGCCAGGTGGCAGGCAACTACCAGATCAAGGTCACCAGCGGCGGCCTGGGGGTGGCCACCAGCCTGACCACGACCCTCGACCAACACCGCAACCGTGCTTGGCCAGTTCGTGGTCGGCAGCGCAACGGTGGCCAGCGGTAACCTGCTCACTGACACCGCTGGCGACGGGCCGGACGTGACCGGCTCGCCGTTCACTACCTTGAGCGTGCTCAGCGCCGGCAACTTCGTACTGCCCGGCTACAACGGCGTGTCGGTGGCCGGCAGCTACGGCACCTTGCTGGTGCAGGCCGACGGCAGCTACACCTACACACTCAACCCCGGCCAGGCGAGCAGCGTGATCGGCCGCGCCGACACCTTCACCTACGAGCTCACCCACCCCAACGGCACTACCGACACCGCCACCCTGACGGTGAACCTTACTCAGGCCGGCGCGCGCAGCTTCTCCGCACTGGCGGTGGCCGACGACAGCGCCAGCCACACCGATGCCGCGCTCGCTGCTGGCCTGGTGCTGCAAGGCACTGCCGGCAACGACACCCTCGACCCCGGCCACGGCGGTGCGGTGACTCTGCAAGGCGGCGCGGGCAACGACACCCTGGTGGTGCACGACCAGCAGTTCGCGCAGGTCGACGGCGGCAGCGGAACCGACACCCTGCTCTGGGCCGGCGGTGACGCGACCATCAACCTCGGCAACCTGGCCGACCGTATTCACAACATCGAGATCATCGACTTGAACGACAGCAGCCGGGTGGACCTCACCCTGAGCCTCAGCGACCTGATCAAGGTGACCGACAACGACAACAGCACCTTGCTGATCAAGGGTGGCAGCCTGGACAGCGTGCACATGACCGGCATCTGGAGCAGCGACAACGGCACGCACCTGGCCGACGGTATCAGCTACACCCAGTACACCCCGCAGGACGACCCCACGCATCACCTGTGGGTGCAGAACGGAGTGCAAGTGGTTTGATGGCCGTTGCCCGTTGCGCGTCGCCCGTTACACGTCGTCCGGCAAGCCGGCCTCCCACCCAACCCGGTGCCTCGAGCAGGACTCGTGGGAGGCCGGCTTGCCGGGCGACGGGCGACGGGCGAAGAACGACACGACGGCCTCACAACCCACAGCGCAACAGTAAGGGAACTCAGTGAAGCCACCCCGCATACGCTGTAAAACGCTGCACCTGGCGCTGGCAGCCCTCAGCACCCTGTTACCCCTCCTGGCCCATGCCCAGGACGACATCGACCCAGCCCTGCGCCGAGTCAGCCCGACGCAGCTGCTCACCCGCCCGGCAGACGTGCCGGCGCGCCCGCAGGCTGCTGCCGACGACCAGGCCCAAGGCCGCATCGACCTGCCCGAAGCGGTCGCCCAGGCCGTGCGCTGGCACCCCAGCATCGCCCAGGCCATCGGCGTGCTCTACCAACAAGGCGAAGGTATCAACGTGGCCGAAGCCGGCTACTACCCGCAAGTGAGTGGTGGCATCAAGGCCGGCACCCAGAGCGGTTACAACGGCCAGCAAGGCAGCCAGGCGTTGTCGCTCTCGCTCAAGCAGATGCTCTACGACTTCGGCAAGGTGCGCGGCGCGGTAGACGCCGCCAAAGCCCGGGCGGCGCTGGCGCAGGCGGGCATCCTGCTGGCGGTGGACCAGGTGGCCCGTGACACCGCCTACGCCTTCATCGAAACCGAGCGCTACGACCGCCTGGTGGACATCGCGCGGGAACAGGTCAGCGGCGTGGGGGCGATCGTCGAGCTGGCCCGCCAGCGTGCCGAGCTGGGCGCCAGCACCCGCTCGGACGTGGTGCAGGCGCAGTCGCGGGTCGACGGCGCCCGCGCCAGCCTGCAGGAGTACAAGGCCCAGGCCGCGCGCTGGCGATCGACCTTGGCCAACCTGCTGGGCCGCAGCTACAGCCCGGCGCTGTCGGACGCACGCAACCGCCTGCTCGAAGGCGCTTGCAACGCACCAGCCGGCGCCGGCGACACCCAGCCCGGCGTGCTGCAGGCCCTCGCCCAACGCACACAGGCCCGCGCCGAGCTGAGCCAGGCCAGGGCGCAGGCGTTTCCGACGCTGTCGCTGGAGCCGTCGATCAACCACTATCTGGATAACGACTACAACCGCAACAACCCCGCCGTCGAGCGCACCCAGACCGGCCTTTACCTGAACCTGGAAGTGCCGATCTACCAGGGTGGCGCCACCAGCGCACGCAGCCGCGCGGCGGGCCATGCGCTGGTGGCGGCCGACTCTGCCGAGGATGCCGCGCGCCTGCAAGCGCGCCAGGGCCTGACCGAGGCACAAGCGCAAACCGCAGGGCTGGGCCTGCGCCTGCAAGCGCTGACCGCGCGCCAGGCAAGCATCCGCGAAGCCCGCGAGCTCTACGAGCGCCAGTACATAGACCTGGGCACCCGCCCGCTGCTGGACCTGCTCAACGCCGAGCAGGAAATTCACCAGGCCCACTTCGACCTGGCCAGCACCCTGGCCGACCAGCAACGCCTGGCGGTCGATTGCCTCTACAACAGCGGTGCCCTGCGCCGCGCCATGGGCCTTGAGGGCCTGGCCGTGCAAGGGGTGGAGATCCAGCCATGAGCGACGCCGTACACGTGCCACCTCACCCTGGCAGTACCGGGCCGGGCGACCTGGCGCCCTGGCTTGAGGCCATTCTTCGGGTCGCCGGGCATTACCGCCTGGACGTCTCGCCACAGAGCATCAAGCTTGCTGCACAGGACGGCGGGCCCGGTGAAGACGAAGCCATTCGGCGCATGGCGCGCCAGGCCGGCTTGAGCGTGCGCTTCACTCATCTCAAGCCCGAAGCGCTCAGCCCCTGGCGCGTGCCGATGGTGGTGCAGTGCGACGACGGCCAGATCGGCGTGCTCGAAAGCATCGGCGCGGACGGTGGCCTGGGCGTGGCCTTCAGCGGCGACCAGGGCCTGCAAAGCCGCCTTGAGCCGGAGCACCTGCTGGCGCGCACCCTGCGCGTGGCGTTGCTGCGCCCTGCCCGGCCGCTGCGCGATGTGCGCACCGACGACTACGTCGCCCCGTTCGACGAGCACTGGTTCCGCCGCATCGTGCTGCGCGACTTGCGCCCTTACAGCCTGGTGATGCTCGCCTCGCTGGTGGCCAACCTGCTGGGCATGGCCGGCGTGCTGTTCTCCATGCAGGTGTACGACCGGGTGGTGCCGGCCGAATCGCTGCCCACGCTGTACGTGTTGTTCGGCGGGGTGGCGCTGGCGCTGCTGTTCGACCTGCTGATGCGCCTGCTGCGCCTGCACATCACCGACCTGATGGGCAAGCGCGCCGACCTGCGCGTCTCCGACCTGGTGTTCGGCCACGCCTTGCGCCTGCGCAATTCGGCGCGGCCCAAGTCCACCGGCTCGTTCATCTCGCAGCTGCGCGAGCTTGAGCAGATCCGTGACCTGATCACCTCCAGCACCGCCACGGCACTGGCGGACCTGCCGTTCTTTTTGCTGTTCCTGTTGGTGTTCTGGCTGATCGGCGGGGCGCTGGTGGCGGTGCCGGTGGTTGCGTTGCTGTTCATGCTGCTGCCGGGGCTGCTGGCGCAGCGCAAGCTGGCGCGGCTGGCCAATGCCTCGATGCGCGAATCGGCCCTGCGCAATGCGCTGCTGGTGGAAGCTGTGCAAGGGATGGACGACATCAAGGCGTTACAGGCCGAGGCGCGCTTTCAGCAGCAGTGGAATCACTACAACGCCACCTGCGCCCAGAGCAGCCTGCAGCTGCGCAGCCTCACCAACGGCCTCGTAACCTGGACCCAGAACGTGCAAAGCGCGGTGTACGCGGTGGTGATCGTGATCGGCGCGCCGATGGTGATCGCCGGCGACATCACCACCGGCAGCCTGGTGGCGGCCTCGATCCTGTCGTCACGAATGATGGCGCCGATGGCGCAGCTGACTACCGTGCTCACGCGCTGGCAGCAGGCCAAGGTGGCGCTGCAAGGGCTGAACAAGCTGATGCAGGCCCCGGTCGACCACCCCGAAGGCCAACCGCGTGTGCATGTGCCAGCGCTGCGTGGCCAGTACCGGCTGCGCCAGGCCGAGTTCCGCTACACCGAAGAAGGCCCGCCTGCCCTGCACGTGCAAACGCTGGACATCCAGCCCGGTGAGCGCATCGCGGTGCTGGGGCGCAACGGCGCGGGCAAGTCGACCTTGCTGCAAGCCCTGGGCGGCGCCATGGACCTGGCCAAGGGCGACATCAGCCTGGACGGCATCGCCCTCACCCACCTGGACCCGGCCGACCTGCGCCGTGACGTCGGCCTGCTGCAACAACACGCGCGGCTGTTCCACGGCACCCTGCGCGACAACATCACCCTCGGCGCTGGCCAGGCCAGCGACCAGGAAATCCTCGCCGCGCTCAACGCCACCGGTGCGCTGGACTTCATTCGCACGCTGCCCAAGGGCCTGGACCACCTGATTCTCGAAGGCGGCCTGGGCCTTTCCGGCGGCCAGCGCCAAAGCCTGCTGATGGCACGCCTGCTGCTGCGCCAGCCGCAGGTGCTGCTGCTCGATGAACCCACGGCGGCCCTGGATGACGTGATCGAAAAACGCCTGCTCGACAACCTCTCGGTGTGGTGCCAGGGCCGCACGCTGATCGTGGCCACGCATCGTCTTAGCGTGCTGCAACGGGTCGACCGGGTGCTGGTCCTCGATGGCGGCCAGGTCGTGATAGACGACGCCCGCGATGCAGCGCTGGCGCGGCTGCGCCAGGGGGTGCGGCATGAGCCCGCCGCCACGCTCGCCCGGCAACCCGGTGCTGCGCGCCCCGGGTGGGGCCTCCTACCTGGACGGTGAAGACGACCGCGCGGTGCTGCGTGCCGGCCGGCGTGATCGGCCTTTGCGCGCTGATGCTCGGCGCATTTCTGGCCTGGGCGGCGTGGTTCGAGGTGGCCGAGGTGTCGAGCGGTTCGGGCAAGGTCATCCCCAGCGCCCGCGAGCAAGTGATCCAGTCGCTCGAGGGCGGCATCGTTGCCAAGCTCAATGTGAGTGAAGGCGACCTGGTGGAGCGCGGCCAGGTACTGGCGCAACTGGACCCCACCCGTGGCGAATCGAACGTCGGTGAAAGCGAGGCGCGTTACCGTGCCGCCCTGGCCAGCCAGGCACGGCTACGGGCCGAAGTGAGCGGGCAAGCCTTGGCGTTCCCTCCCGAACTCAGTGCCTGGCCACAACTCATCAAGGCCGAAACCGAGCTCTACGCCACTCGCAAGCGCGGCCTGCAGGACACCCTCGCCGGTATTCAGGACTCGCTCAAGCTGGTCAACGACGAATTGCAGATCACCGAAAACCTTGCACGCATCGGCGCCTCCAGCCGGGTCGAGGTGCTGCGCCTGACCCGGCAGAAGTCGGAGCTGGCGCTCAAGGCCACCGAAGCGCGCTCGGACTACATGGTGCGCGCCCGTGAAGAGCTGGCCAAAGCCAGCGCCGAAGCCGATACGCAGTCGGCCATCGTGCGTGGCCGCGCCGATTCGCTGCAGCGCCTGACCCTGCGCTCGCCGGTGCGCGGCGTGGTCAAGGGCATCGAGGTCAACACCCTTGGCGGGGTGATCCCGCCCAACGGCCAGGTGATGCAGATCGTGCCGATGGATGAACAACTGCTGATCGAGACCCGCATCCAGCCGCGCGACATCGCCTTCATCCACCCCGGCCAGGAGGCCAAGGTGAAGATCAGTGCCTACGACTATTCGATCTACGGCAGCCTGGCCGGCAAGGTGGTGACCATCTCCCCAGACACCCTGCAGGATGAGGTCAAGCGCGACGTCTACTACTACCGGGTGTACATCCGCACTGACGACAACGCCCTGCACAACAAGGCCGGCAAGGCATTTGCCATCGTGCCGGGCATGGTCGCCACGGTCGACATCCGCACGGGGAGAAAACCGTGCTCGATTACCTGGTCAAACCGCTTAACCGCGCCCGTGAAGCGCTGCGCGAGCGCTGATCAGCGCTGCGCCAGGGTCTTGGCCTGGGCGGCCTGGAAGCGCCGCCATTCCTTGGCGATCTCGCCGTAGGGCATGAAGATGCTCACCCGTGGCTGGCTGGCGAGGTCGGCCCGGTGCAGTTGCGACAGGTCGCTCTCGGTGAGGTAGGCCACAGTGATGCCCACCACATCGCCGTCGCCGCCCGAACACCGGGCCGCCGCTCATGCCCTTGGCGGTAGGGCCGTTGTGGGTGGCGTAGAACACGCCATCGCGGGCGTCCAGGCGCACCACGGCAGGCAGCGTCTGGCCCTGGCCCATGACCGGCATGTACAGCGAATTGAAGCCCACTGCCGTGACGGTTTCGCCAGGGGTGTACTGGCGCCACATCGGCACGTGCGCCTTGTGGCGGAAGAACTGCACATCGCCTTTGCCCTGGTATTCGCTGCCCGCAACGTACGGCAGGTGCTTCACGGTCACGGCGTAATCGGCGTTCCACTGGATCGCCGTGGCCATCAGCATCATCGGCAGCGGGCCGCCGGAGTGGATGACGAAAGCCTGGTCGTAAACGGGGTCCTTGACGTAAGCGGTGGGCATTCCATTGCACCCGCCGAGCAGCATCAGGGCTGCCAACAGATACAGTGTGCGAAGCATGATGGGCACTTCTTGAGGAGGTAGGTGCGGCGAATATGTCAGAGTGCCATTACCCAGACAACTGCTCGAAAGCGCCGCTTGCCCTTTAATTATTGGCGCGCAAGGTAATTGAGTTTCGATTCTGCGTGTAAGACATTCGCCATACCCGTTGTAAGCCAAGCGGCACAAGGGTTTGAACGCGTGTCAAGTTGCCGTCGCTTTTGTGCGGTGAGCCAGAGCCGTATCGGCCAGCACCGAGGCTGGCCGACGAACGGTAGCAGAGGTCAGCGGCCGAAGCGCGCGCGCAACTGGCTCAACCGCTGCACCCAGGCTTCGGGCAGGCTCAACCGCCGCTCCAGCGACAGCCACAACAACACGCTGCCCACCATGAACAGCACCACCGCGCTGGCTGCATTCGGCCACGGCATATGCTTGAAGGGCGCGCTGATCAGTACGCTGCCCACCGCCAGCGGCAGCAGATGCCGCAGCGCCAGCAGCCCGCTGCCCCGGCGGTAGAGGCGGGCCGGAATCAGCAGCCGGCTCAGGGAATCTCGACCATCACCAGCGGCCTGGCTGCGCGGGCCCAGATGTGATAGATCGCGGTGCTGAACCAGAGCGTCAGCGGGGCACTGACCACCGCGCACACCGCCGCGTTGGTCCAGCCGTAAGTCGAGCCCTGGTGTTCCAGCACCGAGTTGGCACTTAGCAGCAGCGACAGAACAAGCCAGAAACCAGCCAACAGCCCTTTGTCGCGCTGGCGAGGCAGCCGAATGGCGCCAGAGGCTGAAATAGCTCAGCCCCAGCCGCTCGCAGGCGTCGGGGTACTGGTACTCCAGCGCTCCGGCCAGCTCCATGCAGGCCTGCCAGTCCTCCACCGAGAAGGTGTCTGCGGCGCGGCGGCGCTCCATTTCGCTCAAAGGCTGCAGCAGAAAGCGCGCCGCGCGGCCGTTGGGCGTGGCGTGCCGAGTGTCGCTGGCCAGCGTCCGTTGCAAGGCCTCCAGCCAGGCCTGTTCATGGCAGCGCTCCATCAACCGCGCCCAGCGCCATCCCTCGCACGGCAGGTGGCCAAGGTCATCGTCCCAACCCATCAGGCCGCTCAGGGCGTCGAAGAAGGCCGGCGACCAGTGCGCCTGCTCCACCATGGCCAGCACCTGCTGCTCGAAGTCCGCACGCCGGTCGAACGACAGCAGCCAGTCACTGGCCAGCCAGGTCCCGATGGCATCCAGCACGGCCCGGTCCCGGCCTTGTTCGAGCCAGGTGTACATCTGCTGCAGCGAAATGCCCGGCGGCTGAGCCGCCACCGGTGCCTGCAAAGGCTCGGCAGCCGCCGGCTGCAGCGGCTCGACGGGTTCCGCCCGGGGCTGGCGAATGCGGCCGGCTCAACCAGCGCCACGTCCGGTTCGCCGGCCGGCTCGCTCCAGGTGTGCCACGCCTCGCCCTGCTCCTCGTCATCCTCTTCAGGCAGGCGCGCAAGCTCCAGCGCCCGATCATAGGCCTCGCGCAGGCGCTGGAACGCCGCAGCATCCTCGTCGGGGCGATGCACCTTGAGCAGCCGTGCATAGGCGCGCTTCACGCTGCGCTCGTCGGCGCCGGGTTCGAGCCCCAGCACACTCCAGCAATTCATGGCATTCATCCTTGGCCATCCAGTTCACTGACCTTCGCCGCGATCTCGGCACGCGCCTGGCGGATGAGGTGTTCATCCTGGCCATCGAGCAATTGCTGAAACCGCTGCGCCAGGCGCGCAACGTACTCGCGCTCCTCGCCCAGGCACTCCTGATACATCCGGTCCAGCCGCGCCATGAGCAAGGTATTGGCCTGCTGGTCGCGTGGGTGAACCTTCAGCGCTGCCAGGGCCTGCAGGCGCTCGGCGATCTGTTCGGGGTAAGCACGCCAGGGTTGTTCTCGATCACCAGGCTGCGCTGTTCACCGGTTTTGGGATGTGCACCTGGGCTTCGAGCAGGCCGTTGATGTCGTAGGTGAAGCGGACCTCTACCCCCACCTGGCCGGCCGGCATCGGCGGCACTGGCACCTCCAGCTCGCCAAGGAAGATGTTGTTCTTCACCAGGCGGCTTTCGCCCTGGTAGATGCTCAGCTGCACCACCTTCTGGTTGTCGTGCATCGCGTAGACCGTTTCCTGGCGGCTGACCGGCACTACGCTGTTGCGCTCGATGATCGGCAGGTAATGCCCACTCTGGTGGTCGTGCCCCTGGCGCACGCTGGTTTCGATGCCCAGGGTGTAGGGGCACACGTCGGTGAGCACCACTTCTTCGAGCGAGGCATGCCGTGCCTTGAGCGCTGCCTGGATCGCGGCGCCCTGCGCGACGACCTCATCAGGGTTCAGGTGCATCGCCGGGATGCGCCCGAACAGGGCCGCCACCAGCTTGCGCACCAGTGGCATGCGGGTGGTGCCGCCGACCAGCAGCACCTGGTCCAGGTCGCTGGCGCGGATGCGCGCATCCCGCAGCGCCCGCTCGATGGGCGCGCGCAGGCGATCCAGCAGCGGTTGGGAGACGCTGTGCAACTGCGCCTGGGTGACGTCCAGCGCCCACTCCTGCTGAGCTTCGCGCAGCACGAAGCGGGCCTGCGCGTCGGTCCCCAGCGCATGCCGCACGCGCTGGGCTTCACGGCGCAGCCGTTGGGCGATCGACGGCTGGGTGGTGCTCGGGCAGCGCCTGGGGGCCAATCTGCGCAACGAACCAGTCCACCAGGCGGTCATCGAAATCTTCGCCGCCGAGGAAGTTGTCGCCCGCACTGGCGCGCACTTCCATTACCCCTTCGAACAGTTCCAGCACCGACACGTCGAAGGTCCCGCCGCCGAGGTCGAATACCAGGAAAGTGGCTTCATCGCGCTGGTGGATGCCGTAGGCCAGGGCGGCAGCGGTGGGTTCGTTGATGAGCTTCTCGACTTTCAGCCCCGCCAGCTCGCCGGCGATGCGCGTGGCCTTGCGCTGGGCATCGCTGAAATAGGCCGGCACGCTGATCACAGCTTCCGTGACCGGCTCGCCCAGCGCACGCTCGGCGTCCTCCTTGAGGCTGCGCAGCAGCATCGCGGAAAGTTCTTCCGGGCCATAAGGGCGATCACCCAGCCAGGTCTGCTGGGCGCTGCCCATGTGCCGTTTGAACAGCGCAGCCGTGAGCTGCGGGTGGGTTTGCAGGCGCTCGCGGGCGATGTCGCCTGCCACAAGCTGGCCGGTGATCATCCAGGCCAACGACACTGGGGGTAAGCAACTTGCCCAGAGCGTTGGGCAACAGCCGCGCCTGTTCGCCATCCCAGGCGGCGACGAGGCTGTTGGTGGTGCCCAGGTCGATGCCGATCATCATGATTACGCTTCCTTGCGCAGTGCGGCGGGTGAACCGTAGCCGCCCAGGTAATGACAGTAGTGGCGCTCGCCATACGGACAAGCACCAGAAAAGTGCAGACGCGAGGACTTACGCCCTTTCCTGGATCACTACCCAGGGTGAAACCACCACCGCCCACAGCTCGGGTGTGCCCTCGGCATAGCCCACAGCGCGCGTGGCAGAGAGCTTCTCGACCTCACCGGCGTCGAGCCAGGCTGCCACGCTGGCACGATCGTCCTCGGCCACTGCCTGCGCAACGGCGATCAGATCAAGACTCGGTGCGACCCACAAAAGTGCACCCCGAGCGAAGAAGGGCTCGAGCGCAGGCCACTCGATTCGCGCCGTCTCGCCGAGCAGCTTGGCATAAAGGGTGCTTGCGTCTTCACTCATGGCCGTACCGGTTCCGCCTGAAAGCGCAGATGATAGCGCCGGCAATACCGGGTAGCAAAAATCTGGCGACAGCGCGGGCCTTTGACCCACGGGCCTCAGGCGCTCAGACGCCGCTGTAAGATGGCGGTAATATATACAATCTTTTTCATCCAGGCGACACCACCTGCACCGCTGGCCCTTGGCCTGCTTTCAACCACCCCGCCCGCACTCTACACTGCGCCCTGGCTCCAATGAGCTGGCCAGCGGGCCTGGTATCGATGCCAGGGCGAACGGCCTGGCGGCTACAGCCGCCGGACTATAAAGACAAAACCCCGATGGAGCACTCCATGCATAACGCAACCAAATTCACCCGTTTGTTCGCCGCCATGGTCCTGGCCGGTGCCGCGAGCCATGCGTTCGCTGCCGACACCATCAAGATCGGCATCGCCGGCCCGAAACCGGCCCGGTCGCCGAATACGGCAAGATGCAATTCATCGGCGCACACATGGCGATCGACCAGATCAACGCCAAGGGTGGCGTGGATGGCAAGAAGCTCGAAGCGGTCGAATACGATGATGCGTGCGATCCCAAGCAGGCCGTGGCCGTTGCCAACAAGGTCGTCAACGACGGCGTCAAATACGTTGGTCGGCCACTCGCGCTCCAGCTCCGCCCAGCCTGCCCAGGACGTCTACGAAGACGAAGGCGTGCTGATGGTCACCCCGGCAGCCACCAGCCCCACCATCACCGATCGCGGCCACAAGCTGGTGTTCCGCACCATCGGCCTTGACAGCGCCCAGGGCCCGGTCGCCGGCAACTGGATCGCTGACCACGTCAAGCCCAAGACCATTGCGGTGATCGACGACAAGCAGCAGTACGGCCAGGGCATCGCCGATGCCGTTGCCAAAACCCTGCAAGGCAAGGGCATGAAGGTTGCGGTGCGCGAAAGCATCAACGCCGGCGACAAGGATTTCTCCTCCCTGATCGCCAAGCTCAAGCAAGCCAACGTCGACTTCGTCTACTACGGCGGCTACCACCCCGAGCTCGGCCAGATCCTGCGCCAGGCCAAGGAAAAAGGCCTGAACGCCAAGTTCATGGGCCCTGAGGGCGTGGGTAACGACTCGCTGTCGCAGATCGCCGGCGATGCCGCCGAAGGCCTGCTGGTGACCCTGCCCAAGTCGTTCGACTCCGACCCGGCCAACCAGGCGCTGACCAAAGCGTTCCAGGACAAGAAAGAGGACCCGAGCGGCCCGTTCGTGTTCCCATCCTGACGCTGCGGTCGAAGTCATCGCCGACAGCATCGAGGCCGCCAAGAGCGAGGACACCGACAAGGTCGCCGCCGCCATCCACGCCGGCAGCTTCGATACCCCCATCGGCAAGCTTTCCTACGATGACAAGGGCGACCTGAAGGACTTCCAGTTCGTCGTGTACGAGTGGCACTACGGCAAGCCCAAGACCGAGGCCAAGTGATGCACGGTGGGCGCGCCGATGGCGCGCCCACCCTCGCCTGCCCCACCCGATTCATGGCCTGTGCGGTGCGATCCGCCGAACGGGCCGCCTGAAAATCTATAAAACCGTTACCCGCGGTTCACTGTGAACGTCCGAGCCTGGCATCGCGCCATTTCGGTGTGCGTTGCAGCGAAATGCAGCCCAGGTTTTTAGGAGCGCGGCAACATGCCCGACTTTTTCCATTATCTCCAGCAGTTGGTGAACGGCCTTACGGTCGGCAGCACCTACGCGCTGATCGCCATCGGCTACACGATGGTCTACGGCATCATTGGCATGATCAACTTCGCCCACGGCGAGGTGTACATGATCGGCTCCTATGTCGCCTTCATCGCCCTTGCAGGCCTCGCCATGCTTGGCATCCACAGCCTCCCGGTGCTGATGATCGCGGGCTTTGCCTGCGCCATCGTCGTCTGCAGCGCCTATGGCTACAGCATCGAGCGAGTCGCCTACCGGCCGCTGCGCGGCAGCAACCGGCTGATCCCGCTCGATCTCGGCCATCGGCATGTCGATCTTCCTGCAGAACGCCGTGCAGCTGTCGCAAGGCTCCAGCAACTGGGCAATCCCGAACATGCTGCCCGGCAACCTGAGCTTCGGCCCCGGCGGTAATCAGCAGGTGCTGATTTCCTACATGCAGGTGGTAGTGTTCATCGTGACCCTGCTGGCGATGATCGGCCTGACCCTGTTCATCTCCCTCTCACGCATGGGCCGTGCCTGCCGCGCATGTGCCGAGGACATGAAAATGGCCGGGCTGCTGGGCATCAACACCAACACCATCATCGCCCTGACCTTCGTGATCGGCGCAGCGCTGGCGGCGGTGGCGGCCATGCTGCTGTCGATGCAGTACGGCGTGATCAACCCCTACGCGGGCTTTTCGGTGGGCCTGAAGGCCTTTACCTCGGCCGTGCTCGGCGGCATCGGCAGCATTCCCGGCGCGATGCTTGGCGGCCTGGTGCTGGGTGTGGCCGAAGCCTTTGGCGCCGACGTGTTCGGCGACCAGTACAAAGATGTGGTGGCCTTCGGCCTGTTGGTGCTGGTGCTGTTGTTCCGCCCCACCGGCATCCTGGGCCGCCCCGAGGTTGAAAAGTATGAGCCGTTCCATTAAACAGGCGCTGTTCAGCGCCGCGCTGGTGTGGGCCGTGGCCTACCCGATCTTCGGCCTGAAACTGATGTTCTCCGGGGTGACGCTGCAGGTGCAGGGCGCCGACACGAGCACACTCTGGCTGATCGCCGGCTGCTCGCTGCTGCTGTTCGTGCGCGTGCTGTTCGCCGCGCAGATCGCCGCGCTGCGTGGTACCGAGCGCAAGCCGCTGGTACCGGCAGGCCTGAGCAACGATCTGACCCTGCCCAGCACTCAACGCTGGGGCATGGCGGCGTTGATCGTGCTGGCGTTCATCTGGCCGTTCTATGGTTCGCGGGGGCGGTCGACATCGCCACCGTGATCCTGATCTACGCGATGCTCGGCCTTGGCCTGAACATCGTGGTGGGCCTGGCCGGCCTGCTCGACCTGGGCTACGTGGGCTTTTACGCAGTGGGTGCCTACAGCTACGCGCTGCTCTCCCACTATCTGGGCCTGAGCTTCTGGGAATGCCTGCCCATCGCCGGCCTGCTGGCAGCGGCATTCGGCTTTTTGCTGGGCTTTCCGGTGTTGCGCCTGCGGGGTGACTACCTGGCCATCGTGACCCTGGGCTTCGGCGAAATCATCCGCATCTTCCTGCGCAACCTGTCGAGCATCACCGGCGGGCCGAACGGCATCAGCGGCATCGACAAGCCCACCTTCTTCGGGCTTACGCTGGAACGCAACGCCCCTGCCGGCGGCCAGACCTTCCACCAGTTCTTCGGCCTGAGCTACAACTCTGCCGACAAGGTGATCTTCCTTTACCTGATCGCCCTGCTGCTGACCCTGGCCGTGCTGTTCGTGATCAATCGCCTGCTGCGCATGCCCATCGGCCGCGCCTGGGAAGCGTTGCGCGAAGACGAGATCGCCTGCCGCGCCCTGGGCCTGAACCCGACGCTCATCAAGCTTTCGGCCTTCACCCTGGGCGCAGCGTTCGCAGGTTTCGCCGGCAGCTTCTTCGCAGCGCGCCAAGGGTTGATTACTCCGGAATCGTTCACTTTCATCGAGTCGGCCACCATTCTGGCCATCGTGGTATTGGGCGGCATGGGCTCGCAGCTTGGCGTCGTGCTGGCGGCGATCGTGATGATCCTGGTGCCGGAGCTGATGCGTGAATTCAGCGATTACCGGATGTTGATGTTCGGCGCCATGATGGTGCTGATGATGATCTGGCGCCCGCAGGGCTTCTTGCCGATGCAGCGCCCTCACCTGGAGCTGCGCCGATGAGCCAGAAGAATCTGCTGGAAGTCTCTGGCCTGTCGATGCGCTTCGGTGGCCTGCTGGCGGTGAACGGTGTGGGCATGACGGTCAAGGAAAAACAGGTGGTCTCGGTGATCGGCCCCAACGGCGCCGGCAAGACCACCGTCTTCAACTGCCTGACCGGCTTCTACCGCCCAAGCTCCGGGAGCATCCTGCTCGACGGCGAGCCCATCCACGGCTTGCCAGGGCATGTAATCGCTCGCAAGGGCGTGGTGCGCACCTTCCAGAACGTGCGCCTGTTCAAGGAAATGACCGCCGTCGAAAACCTGCTGGTGGCGCAACATCGCCACCTGAACACGGGCTTTCTCGCCGGCCTTTTGAAAACCCCGGGGTTTCGCCGCAGCGAGCGTGAAGCGATGGAGTACGCCGAGCACTGGCTGGAACAGGTGAACCTCAAGGACGTGGCCAACCGCCCTGCCGGCACTCTGGCCTACGGCCAGCAACGCCGCCTGGAAATCGCCCGTTGCATGATGACGCGCCCGCGCATCCTGATGCTCGACGAACCGGCGGCCGGCCTGAACCCTCGCGAAACCGACGATCTCAAGGCACTGATCGGGGTGCTGCGTGAGCAGTACAACGCCACGGTGCTGCTCATCGAGCACGACATGAAGCTGGTGATGACCATCTCCGACCACATCGTGGTGATCAACCAGGGCATGCCCCTGGCCGATGGCACGCCCGAACAGGTGCGCGACAATCCCGACGTGATCAAAGCCTACCTGGGGGAAGCGTAAGATGCTGGTGTTCGAAAACGTTTCCACGTTCTACGGCAAGATCCAGGCCCTGCACGGGGTGAACGTGGAAATCAACCAGGGTGAGATCGTCACCCTGATCGGTGCCAACGGCGCTGGTAAATCCACCCTGCTGATGACCTTGTGCGGCAGCCCTCGCGCCCAGTCGGGCAGCATCCGCTACCAGGGCGAGGAGCTGACGGTGCTGGAGCCTGCGCAGATCATGCGTAAAAGCATCGCTGTGGTGCCTGAAGGCCGCCGCGTGTTTGCGCGGCTTACCGTGGAGGAGAACCTGGCCATGGGCGGGTTCTTCACCGCCAAGGGCGACTATCAGGCGCAGCTCGAAAAGGTGCTCGAACTGTTCCCGCGCCTGAAGGAACGCTTTCATCAGCGTGGCGGGACCATGTCCGGCGGCGAGCAGCAAATGCTGGCCATCGGCCGCGCCCTGATGAGCCAGCCCAAGCTGCTGTTGCTCGACGAGCCTTCGCTGGGCCTGGCGCCAATCATCATCCAGCAGATCTTCGACATCATCGAACAATTGCGCCGCGACGGGGTAACGGTGTTCCTGGTAGAGCAGAACGCCAACCAGGCGCTGAAGGTCGCTGATCGCGCGTATGTGCTGGAGAATGGTCGGGTGGTGATGCAGGGTACCGGTGAGGCACTGCTGACTGATCCAAAGGTCAGGGACGCTTATCTGGGGGGTTGAAGCTCATAGCTTCAAGCCGCTAGCTTCAAGCTGGTCTGAGCAAGTATCGGTGGGAGGCCGGCTTTGCCGGGCGACGGGTTGGTCAGCACTCTTGGTAGAGCCCGTCGCGCGGCTAGCCGCCCTCCTGGTTCATGAGCTGCACACATATTAGCAAGAACCCAAAACGAAAAAACCCGGCCAGTGGCCGGGTTTTTTCTTAAGCGCTTACCAATTACTTGGCTTGAGCTTCTACGTTCGCTTCTACGCGACGGTTAACAGCGCGGCCAGCTTCGGTAGCGTTGTCAGCAACCGGGCGGGACTCACCGTAACCAACCGAGTTCACGCGGCTGCCTTGAACGCCGTACTGGTTGACCAGCACGTTACGAACGGCGGCGGCACGTTTTTCGGACAGCTTCTGGTTGTAAGCGTCGGTACCCACGGAGTCAGTGTGACCTTCCACGGTGGTGGAGGTTTGTGGGTACTGCTTCATGAAGTCAGCCAGGTTTTTGATGTCAGCGTAGCTGTTAGGCTTGACGACAGCTTTGTTGAAGTCGAACTTCACATCCAGCTCAACGCGTACGGTTTGAGCGGTGGCTGGGCAGCCATCAGCGTCAACCGGAGTGTTGGCAGGAGTGTTCGGGCACTTGTCAACGTTGTCGCAAACGCCGTCCTGGTCGGAGTCGGTGCAAACGTCGGCAACAGGAGCCGGGGCCGGAGCCGGGGCTGCTTTCTTGGTGCCGCCACCGAAGTTCACGCCAACACCAACGCTCGGAGCCCACTCGGTCTCGCCGCGGTCGATGTTGTACATGGCTTCTACGCCAGCACGTGCGTAGACGTTTTCGGTGAAGTAGTACTTGGCACCGGCGCCAGCGTTGAAGAAGGTGGAGCTGTCACGGCCGCTGTGGCCGTTGGCTTGCACGTTGCTGATGCTCTGATGCGAGAAACCAGCCGACACGTACGGACGCAGGCCTACACCTGGGGTACCGAAGTGGTACAGAGCGTCCAGAGCAGCGTCGCCACCGTGGATTTTCTGGTTGCCGGTATCGTTCTTCGAACGCATGTTGTGGATGCCGTCGTAGCCCAGGCGCAGTTCGACGTCGTCGGTCAGGAAGTAGCCAACCGAGCCACCGTACAGGTTGCCGTTTTCCAGGTCACGGGAGCTGTCGGTGTAGTATTTTTTGGTGAACAGCTCACCCTCGACAGCGCCTTGGCCCTGAGCCAGTGCGCCGAAAGAGGTTGCGGCTACCAGAGAGCCGATGGCCAGGCCCAAGGTGTTTTTCAGTTTCATCCGTTAAATCCCCATATGGTGATTGTAAAGCGGCCCCCACTTCTGAATGTATCGGGGGCAACTCGGCGCCAAGTCTAGCAGAACTCGACGCACGTTAGAGACAAGCGCTGCTGATTAAGTTTCCGTCATGTCCGCGAATTTATCGCGGAGCTTATCCAGGGCACGCTTGTAACGCATCTTGGTCGCGCTCAAACCCATGTGCATGATATCGGCGATTTCCTGAAATTCCAGTTCTGCGACAAAACGCAGCACCAGAATCTCGCGGTCGATCGGGTTCACATGCACAAGCCAGCGGTCGAGACCTCCTCGCTCTTCGGGCTTGGGCGTCTTGTCTTCGGTTGCTTCCTCGATCGGGTCGAGGCTCAAGGCATCCATCAACCGACGCTTGCGCCGTTCCTTCCTGTACTGCGTGATGCATTCGTTATAGGTGATGCTGTAAAGCCAGGTCTTGAACTTCGATTTGCCCTCGAAGTTCTTCAGGCCGTACAGCACCTTCAGCATCACCTCCTGACAGACATCGTCGGCGTCGCGGTCGTTCCCCAGGTAACGCGCGCACACGTTGAAAAGCGTGCGTTGATAACGGCGCATCAGCTCTTCATAGGCTCGCGTCACGTGGAACAGTTCCTCGTGGGCACGCTCGACCAACTCTTCGTCGGTCAGCGCTCGCGGGTCGTATCGCAAGGGGGGCACAGGCACAGTCGTTCGGTCAGTCAGGGCAGATGTGGGGTGTACGCCACGCAGGCCCGGCATCACCGGGCATTTCGGGGCGGCATAGTACCAGCATTTACCGGGTCAACGGCTAGTGACCTTGTGCTCGAGCAGGCGTTTGTTCGCCAGCGAGACCAGGTCGCCTTCTTCATTGACCAGCGTTGTCTTGACCGTTCCGATCTCCTCGATGTGCCCTGCGGTGCCATCAACCTCGACCCACTGCCCCACCTGGAACAGCTCACGCACGTAGATGCCTGCCAGAATCTGCCCGGCCAGCTCACGGCTGCCCAGGCCCATCGCCAACGCCACAGCCAGACCAATGGTCACCAGCACGATCACGATCACATGGTTGAGCAGGTCGGTCTTGATCTCGAGCTGGCTGATGGCGACCGAAATACTGATCACGATCACCAGCCACTGGGCGATGCGCCCAAGGCCGGCGGAGTAATCCAGCCCCACGCCCTCGGCCGCGCCGCGCACGATGCCATTGACCAGTTGCGCCAGCAGCACACCCACCAGCAGCACCAGGGCGCCGCCGAAAACCTTGGGCAAGTAGAGCGCCAGCACGTCGAGCGTGGCCGATACCCGCTGCAAGCCCAGCGATTCGGCGGCTGACACCAGGAACACCAGCAGCACGAACCAGTAGACGATCTTGCCCACCAGGGCCGAGATAGGCACGCGGATACCGGCTCGGGTCATCAATTTGGTAAGGCCGGTGCCGCCCATGATGCGATCCAGGCCCAGCTTGGCCAGCACCCGCGAAAGCAGGGCATCGAGCAGCTTGGCCACCACGAAGCCCAGCAACACCACCACCAGCGCTCCGAAGAGGTTGGGGATGAAACCTGCGACTTTGCTCCACAGTGCCGTCATCGCGGTCACCAGGCTTTGCGTCCAGAGGTCGAGTTCCATGTTCAATCTGCCTTATCCGCGCCTTCTGCGCGGCGGGTACGACGGGAAACGGGCGATACGTGGGCCGAGCCGTTGTTCAGGGCGATCATGCACGCCGTGAGGCAGCGGCCCATCAGGCCGAACAGGTCGGTGGCGCCTACCTGGCGATTGGCGGTCTTGAGCACACGGCCGAGGCGCGTGGCGTCATCGCGCGCGCCCTCGGGCGCATTGAGCAAATCACGTAGCGATTGTTCGAACGGATCGTGCATGGGGGCACTCCTCGTTTAAAGGTGAACGAGAGACGAGCCCCATGCAGGCAGGTCACATTCGCCTGCCTTACTTTCACTTACAACCAGCGCAGGCGCCTGAAAATCAGCCACTGCCCTGCTGCCAGTGCCAGCAGCAACAGGCAGGTGGCTGTGAACCCGTAAGGGCTGCCCGAGCCCGGGATGCCGCCCACGTTGATCCCCAGCAGGCCGGTGAGGAAGGTCATCGGCAGAAAGATGCCGGTGATGACCCCGAAACGGTACATGGTGCGGTTCATCCGCTCGCTGAGCCGGCGGTCTTCGGACTCCAGCAACAGCGCCACGCGCTCGCGGGTCAGCTCGAGCTCCTCGAGGTAGCGGGTCAGGCTGTTGTTCAGCTCGCTCCAGTAATCGCCATCGTCTTCCACGAACCAGGGCAACTTGACCCGCGCCAGTTGGCCATAGATGTCGCGCTGCGGCGCCAGGAATCGCCGAAGCGCAGCAGCCCGACGGCGTACCTGAAGCAAACCGGAGTGATCGGGCTGATACCGGTCGTCGGCGTCGATCCGGTCTTCTTCGCCGTCGACATGGTCGGTGAGGGTATCGACCAGCGTCTGGATACGCTCGGTCAGATGCTGAGCCATATAAAGGATGAGTTCAGATGCCGTGCGCGGCCCCTTGCCCATGCGCAGCTGCGCGATCAGCTCGTCGGTGGCCCGCAGCGGCCGCAACCGCAAGGAGATGACCCGCTGCGCCTCGGCGAAGATGCGCAGCGAGACCATGTCCTCAGGCTGCGCGCCGGGGTTGAGATTGACCCCGCGCAGGAACAGAAGCACCTGCTCGTCCGGCAAGGTCACCAGGCGAGGCCGGGTGTTTTCTTCCAGCAGCAGGTCGCAGACGAACTCGCTCAGCCCGCTGCGCTCTCGCAACCACCCCTGCGCCTCGGGGTGGCTGCGATCCCAGTGCAGCCAGAGGCTTTCCTGCGGGCCAAGCTCCAGGCCGGGAAGTTGTTCGTAGCTGAGCGGCCTTGCGCCGCCCTGCCCGTCCAGAACCAGGGCCTGGACCAGCCCTCTTGTGGTGTTTTGATCGTCGTACATCCGTGGGCTGCAGTCCTTATTCAGGCATGTTCAGGGGCGTGGGCGATACGATAACGCCATTGTTGTCGGCGTAGATGAATTCGCCCGGGCGGAAGGTCACGCCGGCAAAGGTGACCGGCACGTCGATGTCGCCGATGCCCCGCTTGTCGGTTTTCAGCGGATGCGGCGCCAGCGCCTGCACACCGAGGTCGATCTGAGCCAGAACGTCGACATCCCGCACACAGCCATAGACCACAATGCCTTCCCAACCGTTTTGCGCGGCTTTTTGCGCCAGCATGTCACCCAGCAGCGCCCGGCGCAGCGAGCCGCCGCCGTCGACCACCATGACTTTGCCCTGGCCGGGCTGCTCGACCAGCTCCTTGACCCTGGAGTTGTCTTCGAAACATTTGACCGTGACGATCTGGCCGCCGAACGAGTCGTGGCCGCCAAAGCTGCTGAACATCGGGTCGAGTACCTGGACCTGGTCTGGATAGGCGTCGCACAGGTCGGGGGTAATGTAGTGCATGGTCGGCTCCTCGGATGGATTTGGGCAGTACAGGCTCAAGAGCTTAGCTGCTGGCGGCCATCACGCGGCATGCGACTTGTGGCTTACGCCCTGCGCCTGAGCCTCTTGCAGCCACCGCAGCAGCAATGGCCACACTTCGCGCTCGGCCGCCTCGCCCACCAGCATCTCGACGTGGCCGAAGTCGCGGCTGTAGCCGGCCTCACAGCCTAGCTCGACGAAGCGCCGCAGCTCCCCGCCCGCCTGCTCGAACAATGCACGGCAGGCCCAGGCTGGGTCTTGCTCATCCCCTGCCCCGGCGACCGCCAGCAACGGCACCTGGTTGCTGGCGAGCCCTGCCCACCAACTGCCGGGCCGGCGCTGCCAGCGCAGCCACTCGACGGCAACGCCCATGGGTTCGTCTTCCGGCCCGCGCTTGAAGCGCCGGCCGCTGATGTGATCGAAGCGCCGCAACAGCACGCGCACCAGCCAGTTCAGCGGTGGCAGGCGCAACGCACCGTAACGGCGGCTGACCTGGCTGCCGAACAGCGCGGCGCTGGCAATGTGCTGCTCAGTCAGGCTGCCCAACCCCAGCGCTACCGCCAGGGTGGTGCCGCCCAGGGAGTGGCCCACCCAGTGCGGGCGCTGGCCGTTCATTTCGGTGACGAAAGCATTGATCGCGGGTACGTCGTAACGGGCGTAGTCATCGACCTGATTGCTGGCGTAGCCCTGGTTTCGCGGTGAAAGGCCATGCCCGCGCATTTCGGCGATCCATACATCGAACCCGGCACGAACCAGTGCAGGCCCCAGCCCCAGACCTTTGGGCGAGTACCAGAAGCGCCGGTTGGCAAAAGCGCCGTGCAACAACACGACGGCCGGGCCGCGATCGGCCGGGCCGCGATCGGCCGGGCCGCGTTCGGCGCGGGTGTCGCATAGGCCCAGGCGCGTAACCGCCAGTTCAGTGGTGAAATCCAGGCTGTTGTTGGCCTTGATCAGATAGACGTCTTCGCTCAGGTCGCCCCGGCGCTCAGCGCTGACCAGGGCCACAGGAAACAGATTACTGCTGCTTTGCATGGTGCTCTTGAATAAAAAAGGGCGGGTTGGCGCCCGCCCTGTTGTGAACCGCGCGCCCTCGAGGGCGCGCCTATCAGGCTTGCTCGTCGGCGAGGAAGAACCAGGTTTCCAGTACCGAGTCGGGGTTCAGCGACACGCTGGCGATGCCCTGCTCCATCAGCCATTTGGCGAGGTCAGGGTGGTCCGAAGGGCCCTGGCCGCAGATGCCGATGTACTTGCCGGCCTTGTTGCAGGCGGCGATGGCACTGGCCAGCAGTTTCTTGACCGCCGGGTTCCGCTCGTCGAACAGGTGGGCAATGATACCCGAATCGCGGTCCAGGCCCAGCGTGAGCTGAGTGAGGTCGTTGGAGCCGATGGAGAAACCGTCGAAGTACTCCAGGAACTCGTCGGCCAGCAGGGCATTGGACGGCAGTTCGCACATCATGATGACCTTCAGGCCGTTTTCGCCGCGCTTGAGGCCGTTACTGGCCAGCAGGTCGACCACCTGGCTCGCCTCGCCCAGGGTGCGCACGGAACGGCACCATGATCTCGACGTTGCTCAGGCCCATGGTTTCGCGCACGCGCTTGAGCGCACGGCACTCCAGCTCAAAGCAGTCGCGGAACGACTCGCTGATGTAACGCGAGGCGCCGCGGAAGCCCAGCATCGGGTTCTCTTCCTCAGGCTCGAACAGCTTGCCGCCGATCAGGTTGGCATATTCGTTGGACTTGAAGTCCGACAGGCGCACGATGACCTTTTTCGGCCAGAACGCCGCCGCCAGGGTGCTGATGCCTTCGACCAGCTTCTCGACATAGAAGCCGACCGGGTCGTCGTAACCGGCGATGCGCTTGTCGACGCTGTCCTTGATTTCCGGCGGCAGGTCCGCGTAGCCCAGCAGCGCCTTGGGGTGCACGCCGATCATGCGGTTGATGATGAATTCGAGCCGCGCCAGGCCGACGCCTTCGTTGGGCAACTGGGCGAAATCGAAGGCGCGGTCGGGGTTGCCGACGTTCATCATGATCTTGAAGGGCAGCTCCGGCATGGCATCGACCGAGTTCTGCTTGATGTCGAAACCCAGCTGGCCTTCGAAGATGAAGCCGGTGTCGCCCTCGGCGCAGGAGACGGTCACGCCCAGGCCGTCGGTGAGCAATTGGGTGGCGTTGCCGCAACCGACCACGGCCGGAATGCCCAGTTCGCGGGCGATGATCGCCGCGTGGCAGGTGCGCCCGCCACGGTTGGTGACGATTGCGCTGGCGCGCTTCATCACCGGCTCCCAGTCCGGGTCGGTCATGTCCGAGACCAGCACGTCGCCGGGCTGTACCTTGTCCATTTCCGAAACGTCGTGGATCACCCGCACCTTGCCGGCGCCGATGCGCTGGCCGATGGCGCGGCCTTCGACCAGCACCTTGCCTTTTTCCTTGAGCAGGTAGCGCTCCATCACGTTGGCATTGGCGCGGCTTTTGACGGTTTCAGGGCGGGCCTGAACGATGTAGAGCTGGTGGTCATCACCATCCTTGGCCCACTCGATGTCCATCGGGCGGCCGTAATGTTTCTCGATGATCATCGCCTGCTTGGCCAGCTCGCTGACTTCGGCGTCGGTGAGGCTGAAACGCGCGCGCTCGGCCTTGTCGACGTCGACGGTCTTGACCGAACGGCCGGCCTTGGCTTCGTCGCCGTAGATCATCTTGATCGCCTTGCTGCCCAGGTTGCGGCGCAGCACGGCGGGGCGGCCAGCTTCGAGCGTGGCCTTGTGGACGTAGAATTCGTCGGGATTGACGGCGCCCTGCACCACGGTCTCACCCAGGCCGTAGGACGAGGTGACGAACACCACGTCGCGGAAGCCCGATTCGGTGTCGAGGGTGAACATCACGCCCGCCGCGCCGGTTTCCGAGCGCACCATGCGCTGAACGCCCGCCGACAACGCCACCAGCTTGTGGTCGAAGCCCTGGTGTACGCGGTAGGCGATGGCCCGGTCGTTGAACAGGGAGGCGAACACTTCCTTGGCAGCGCGGATCACGTTTTCTACGCCACGGATATTGAGGAAGGTTTCCTGCTGGCCAGCGAACGAGGCGTCCGGGAGGTCTTCTGCGGTGGCCGATGAGCGCACGGCGACGGCGATGTCCGGGTTGCCCTTGGACAGCTCGGCGAAGTACTCGCGGATCTCCTGGTTCAGGCGCTCGGGGAACTCGGCGTCCATCACCCATTGGCGGATCTGCGCGCCGGTCTTGGCCAATGCGACAACGTCGTCGACGTCGAGTGCATCGAGCGCGGCATGGATGCGGTCGTTCAGGCCGCTTTGCTCAAGGAAGTCACGGTAGGCCTGAGCCGTGGTGGCGAAACCTCCGGGCACCGACACCCGGCACCGGCCAGGTTGCTGATCATCTCGCCCAGGGATGCGTTTTTGCCTCCCACATGCTCCACATCATGGACGCCGAGCTTATCGAGGGAAACTACGTACTCTACCAAGGTGATCTCTCCACAAAAGGGTTGAAACAACACTTGGCCAGGTGGGCATCAGCCTTCCCTGGCGACGATGGCCCACTCCGGAAAAGCCCGGCGGCCAGGCACTACGACCAGCAAAACGCGCGTATCATAGCCAAGATCGACCGGCAGCCTAAAGGCCCTTGAACAGATGAAACGTTCCGCCTTCTTCATTTCCGACGGTACCGGCATCACAGCCGAGACTTTGGGCCAGAGCCTGCTGGCACAATTCGAAAACATTACCTTCAACAAGTTCACCCGCCCCTACATCGACACCGTCGACAAAGCGCGGGCGATGGTGGCCCAGATCAATGCTGCCGCTGAACGCGAAGGCGCCCGGCCGATCATCTTCGACACCATCGTCAACCAGGACATCCGCGACATCCTGGCTACCTCCAACGGCTTCATGATCGACATCTTTTCCACCTTCCTGGCCCCACTGGAGCTGGAGCTTGGCGATCACTCGTCGTATTCGGTGGGCAAATCCCACTCCATTGCGCGCAACTCCAACTACATGGAACGCATCGAGGCGGTGAACTTCGCCCTCGACAACGACGATGGCGCGCGGACGCATTATTACGACAAAGCGGACTTGATATTGGTGGGCGTGTCGCGTTGTGGCAAAACACCGACGTGCCTGTACATGGCGATGCAGTTCGGCATCCGGGCAGCCAACTACCCGTTGACCGAGGACGACATGGAGCGGCTGCAGTTGCCCAAGGCGCTCAGTGCCTACCGGCACAAGCTGTTCGGCCTGACCATCGACCCCGACCGGCTGACCGCCATCCGCCATGAGCGCAAGCCCAACAGCCGTTATTCGAGCTTTGCCCAGTGCGAGTTCGAGGTGCGTGAGGTCGAGGGGTTGTTCCGCCGGGAGAACATCCCGCATATCGACTCCACGCACTTTTCGGTGGAGGAGATTTCAACGCGGATCCTGGCGGAGATGGGGGTGGAGCGGCGGTTCAAATAGCCTTGTATTGGCCTTGTCGCGCGGCGAGCCGCCCTCCCACCCTATGATGATCTGGATAGCTGCCAAGTGGGAGGGCGGATTGCCGCGCGACGAAGCCCTTGAACGTCACACCCCAAGATTGGCCAACACCACCAACGCCATCATCACCGTGATCGCCCCGCCGATCCGGGTGGAGATCTGCGCGAACGGCAGCAACTGCATGCGATTGGCCGCTGTGAGAATAGCGATGTCGCCCGTGCCGCCCAGCCCACTGTGGCAACCATTGACGATCGCCGCCTCCACCGGGTACATCCCCAACCGCCGTGCTACGACAAAGCCCGTTCCCACCAGCACCAATACCGTAGTGACGATGGTCAGCACGTTGCCCAGATGAAAGGCCGCCGCCAGTTCGCTCCAATGCGTCACCGCAATGGAGTTGGCGAACAGCAGCGGGTAGGTCACGCAAGTGGTGAAAAACTGGAAAAGCACCCGCGCACCCTGCTCCAGGCGCGGCGGGATGGCTTTGAGCAGCTTCAGCAGCACCGCCAGCAACAGCATGCACACCGGGCCTGGCAGGCTGAACAGCGCATGCAGCAGCACCCCTGCCAGGTACAGGCCGATAGCGCACATGCCCGCAGCGATCACGTTCATCACGATCTGGCTGTCGAAGGTGGCCTCAGCGGCCGCGCCTGCTGGTTCGCCTGCTGCCTGCTCATTGACCTGCAGGCGGCCGTTGCCGGTCAGCGCGGGAAAGCGCCGGCCCAGCAGGTCCAAGGCGCCGCAAGCAGTGATTGCCACCAGGTTGCCCAAGAGGATGATCGGCAGCAGCTGCGCGAGGATCTTGCCTGAGTCCACCCCGAGAATTTCCCCATAACCCACCGACAGCGGAATGGCACCCTCGCCCAGCCCGCCACCCATCACCGGCACGATCACGAAAAACAGCACCTGGCGCAGCGGCATGCCGCAGGCCACACCCACCGCCGCACCCGCAATCAGCGCCAGCACCGACCCCAACGCCAGCGGCAGGAATATTTTGGCAAAGCCTTTGATGATCAGGTTGCGGTCCATGGTGAAAATGCTGCCAACCACCACCGCCGAGACGGAACAGGTAAATGAAGTTGCTCTGCTTGGTAAAGCTGGTGACCGGCGCAATCAGCCCGGCCGGCACCCAACCCAGGCTCACCAGGTACGACGGCAGGAATGCCGAGACGATGGCCGCGCCGCCGATCTTGCCCAGCAACGGCAGGCCTTTGCCGATCGCTGCACAGGTGGCCCCGCCCAGGCCGATCACCGCCACCATGATCGGCAGATCCGGCTTGAGCTGGTCCATCGCCAGCAGCCCGGCCACCAACACCAGCAGTGCCAGGTAAATGGGCAAGGGAATGAAACTGACGCGAATGTCCATCAGCCGCCACAGCAGGGCCGGGCGCTGCACTGGCACGGGCGCCAGAGTGGTTTCACTGTGCATGGGGAACCTCATCTTATTGTTGTAGAGGACTACGAAGGGTCACGCAGGCAGCAGGCCAGCATTTCGGGCCTGCTCGAGCACAGCACGGGCACTGGCGACGAAGGGCGCATCGATCATCTGGCCATCGACCTGATAGGCACCCACGCCTTCGCGCTCGGCCTGCTCGGCCGCTGCCAGCACCCGCTGGGCACGCTCGACCTGCACGGCGCTGGGCAGGAATGCAAGGTTCGCCGCAGCGGCCTGGCTTGGGTGAATGCAGGACTTGCCGGTGAACCCCAGCCGCCGCGCCTGCTCGGCCTCCTGGCGAAAGCCATCGGTATCCCGGATCGCCGCCCAGGCAGCGTCATAAGCATCGATGCCCGCCTCGGCAGCGGCCAGCCGCACGGCCAACTGCACCGGTTGCACTACCGCAGGTTGGTAACGCTCGATGCCGAGCGGCTCGAACAGGTCGGCAAACCCCAGTTGCAAGCCCATCAGCAGCGGGTGGGCACAGGCGATGCTGGCCGCCAGGCGCAGGCCCTTGGGCGACTCGATGGTGGCTAGGATCTTCACCGGCCGCGGCCAGTGTTGCAGTTGCTCGGCGAGCTCACGCACCTGATCGGGGTGCTCCACCTTGGGCAGGTTGATGATGTCCAGGGGCGTACCGGCCAGCGCTTGCAGGTCAGCCTGGTGATGCTCGCTGCCTTGGCCGTTGACCCGCACTACCACGACCTTGCCCGGGGCCGCGAGGCTTGCAAGGAAAGTACTGAGCACCTGGCGCGCCTCGCCTTTGGCGGAGGGCGCCACGGCGTCTTCAAGGTCGAAGCTCACGCCGTCGGCAGCCGAGGCCAGCGCCTTGGAAAACAGCGCCGGCCGGGACGCGGGCACGAAAAGTTTGCTGCGCATGGCGGATCTCGTTGTTGTGGTGTGAGGGCCATAGTGCAAGCGAGGCAAAACCAACTAAAGTGCGTATTTCTAGCTTCACAATCCAGTTTTGGTTCACTTATGGACACCCGCTATCTCGCCAGCTTTCTCGAAGTCGCCCAATTGGGCTCCACCGCCGCCGCTGCGCGGCGCCTGAACCTCACCCCCACCGCCGTGGCCCAGCGCATCAAGGCGCTGGAGCTTGAAATCGGCGCAGCGTTACTCAGCCGGGCCGGCCGCAGCATGCAACTGACCGCTGCCGGCGCCGCGCTGGTGGGCCCAGCCCGCGAGCTGTTGCAGCGTACCCGAGACTTGAAGGCCATCGCCGCCCAGGACAGCGTGGCCGGCGACCTGCGCATCGGCTGCATCAGCTCGGCGCTGGGCTATCTGGTACCCAGCGTGCTGGCCACGCTGATAGACAGCTTCGAGCATCTGCGGCCGCACCTGGAGCCGGCCTTCTCCCATGAGCTGTACCGCAAAGTGCTGGCCGATGAAATCGACGTGGCGCTGATGGTGCGCCCCGCCTTCGAGCTGCCGAAAGAGTTCACTTGGCGGCCGCTGCGCGACGAGCCTTTCGTGGTGCTGGCTCACGCCCGCCTCGAAGGCCGCCAGGCATTGCGAGTGCTGCGCGAGGAACCCTTCATCCGCTACCACCGCCGCTCCTACGGCGGCCTGCTGGCCGACCGCTGGTTGCTTGAGGCCGGCGTGGTGCCCAACGAGCGTTTCGAGATCGATGCGCTGGACGCCATCGCTGCGCTGGTGCGTGGTGATCTGGGCGTGTCGCTGGTGCCGCAATGGCAACCCCTGCATGCGCATAGGGGCCTGGTGCAACTGGCGTTGCCAGGCGAAGGTTTGCAGCGGCCGATCGGCTTGCTGTGGCGGCGCAACAGCGCCCGCCAGCGGTTGATCGAGGTGTTCAGCGAGGTGCTGTTCAAACAGCTCGCCGCATCACAATCCAGTTTTTATGGAGTGTGAAGCCACTAAAAAGACATTTTATTCAAGGTGCCCCGTTCCCAGAATGGCGCCAATGCCGCGCACTACGGCGGCAACGACAAGAACGGGAGACACGCGATGCACACCACCGGCGCCGGCCCTCTGGCCGGCATTACGGTACTGGACCTCAGTGCCTACATCGCAGGCCCCTACGGCTGCTCGCTGCTGGCTGATCAGGGCGCGCGGGTGATCAAGATCGAACCCCCAGCGGCGACAACCTGCGCAAGTACCCCTCGACCCTCGCCAGTGAAAGCCGCGCCTTTCTTGGCGTGAACCGCAGCAAACAGGGCGTGGCCCTGGACCTGAAAGCCCCCGGCGGCCTTGAAGCTCTGCTCGCCCTGGTGCGCCAGGCCGATGTGCTGGTGCACAACTTCCGCCCCAGCGTGCCGGCCCGATTGGGCATTGCCTGGGCACAGTTGCAGGCAGTGAACCCTCGGCTGATCTACTGCAGCGTCACAGGTTACGGCGAACAGGGCCCGCTCAAGGACAAGGCCGGCTACGACCAGGTGCTGCAGACCATGACCGGCATGTGCAGCGCCCAGGCCAAGCCCGGCGGCGCGCCGGAAATCCTTTACGGCTCGGTGGTGGACTACTACGCCGCCGCCATGGTCGCCAGCGGCGTCACTGCTGCACTCTACGAGCGCGAGCGTACCGGGCTCGGCCAGCAAGTCGGTGTATCGCTGCTGCGCAGTGCGCTGGCCATGCAATCGGCGCGGCTGGTGTGGGCCGAGCAAGAGCCGCGCGAGCTGGACCGCGACATGCGCTCCGGCGGCATCACCGGCCTGCACCCTACTGGCGACGGCTACCTGTACCTCTCGGCCAACACCCCGCACTTCTGGCAGGCATTGTGTGAAATGACCGGCCTGGCTCACCTGGCCAGCGACGAGCGCTTCGACAGCGTGCGCAAGCGCGCGCAGAACAAGGACCTGCTGATTCCGCAGTTGCACGAAGCCCTGCGCCAGCACAGCGCACTGGAGTGGGAACAGCGTTTCGGTGAAGCGGTGCCCTGCGCCGCCGCCCGCCCGCTCGAAGCGATGTTCGACTTCGAGCAATGCCAGGCCGAGGGGCTGATCAGCGACTTCGAGCACCCGGTGGTGGGCCGTTACCGCGGCTTCACCCGCGCAGTCACCTTCGGCCGCACGCCCGGCCCTGCGCCGTTTGCCGCCCCGGTGTTCGGCGCCGACAGCGACCAGGTGCTGGCCGATCACGGCTTCACCGCCGCCCAACTGGCCGCCCTGCGCGCCAAGGGCGCACTTTTGTAAGCCGCCAACGCTTTCGTTTCCATAATCACAACAATCAGGAAACCTTCATGCCCACCTCCCTCACCGCGCCGCGCAGCCTGCGCACGCGTTTTACCGAAGGCACCATCGGCCTGTTCGAGCGCACCATCCCGGACCCTTTCGTGCTGGCGGTGTTCATCACCCTGCTGGTGGCCGTCGCTTCCTGGCTGATCGCCCCGCAGGCCTCGCTCGATGCGTTGTTCGGCGGTTGGTACAGAGGCTTTGGCAACATCTTCGGCTTCGCATTGCAGATCACCCTGGTGCTGGTGCTCGGCCATGCGCTGGCGCATGCGCCGCTGGTGCAGCGTGGCTTTACCCGGATCATCAGCCTGGCGCGCACGCCCAATCAGGCGGCAGCGCTGATCTTTCTCTGCGTGGCCATCACCTCGTTTTTCAACTGGGGCTTTGGCCTGGTGCTCTCGGCCTTGCTGGCGCGCGAGATCGCCAAGCGCATGCGGGTGGATTTCGCCTGGATCGTGGCGGCGGGTTTCTCGGGCTGGGTGGTGTGGGCCGGCGGGCTGTCCAGCTCCATCGTGCTGGCGCAAACCACGCCCGGCAGCCCGATGAATGTTGTGCAGAAGATCACCGGGCAAGTGCTGGGCATGGCCGACATGGTGTTCACCCCGTTCAACCTGGTACCGACGCTGTTCATGCTGGTGGTGATGCCCTTCGTGCTGGCAGCGCTGCGCCCGCGTGAGCAGGACATCATCGCGCTGGACCTGGAGCGCCACCCCGACCCCGAGCCACGGCCACGCCCCCAAGGCCGGCTGAGCTTCGCCCAGTCGCTGGAGCATTCGCCCGTCGGCAGCCTGGCGATGGGCGCACTGGGCATCGGCGTGATGCTCTACGCCGCCGCAGGCCACCTGTCGCTGTCGGGCGTCAACGGTGTGATCGTGGTGATGTTCACCGCCGGCATCCTGCTGCACGGCAGCCCGCTGGCCTATGCCGACGCGGTCAAGGCGGCGGCACGACAGAGCGGCTCGATGATGCTGCAGTACCCGCTGTACGGCGGCATCATGGGGATCATGGAGGCCAGTGGGCTGCCGGGCGTGATCGCTCAAGGATTCGTGGCGATTTCCACGGCTCATACTTTGCCGTTCTGGAGTTACATCTGCTCGCTGCTGGTGACCTTCCTGATCCCCAGCGGCGGCGGGCACTGGGCGGTGCAGGGGCCGTTCGCGATCCCGGCGGCCGTCACTCTGCATGCCTCGCTGCCAGCCACTACCATGGCGGTTGCCATGGGCGAGCAGGTATCGAACATGCTGCAACCCTTCTGGGCGGCGCCGGTGGTGGCCATGGCCGGCGTCGGCGTGCAGCGGGTGCTGGGCTTTACCTTCGTGACTTTTCTGGTGGCCGCCTTCGCCTATGGCGCTGCCCTGCTCTGGCTGGTGTGACATGAACGAAGCCTGCGACGCCCATATCCACGTGATCGACCCACGCTTTGCCCAGGCCGATGGCAACCTGCCTGCACCGGGCCGCACCCTCGCCGAATGGCAGCGCATGGCCGGCCCCTTGGGCCTGGCTCGCGCGGTGGTGGTGCAAGCCAAGGTCTACGGCACCGACCATCGCTGCCTGCTCGACGCCCTGGCCCAACTCAAAGGCCAGGGGCGCGGTATCGCGGTGCTAGGCCCCTCGGCCAGCGATGCCGACCTGCAACGCCTGGATGCCGCCGGAGTCCGCGGCCTGCGCTTCAGCCTGTGGAACCCGGCCGATGCGGTGGTGAACCTGGCGATGCTTGAGCCCATGGCCCAGCGTATCGCCGCCTTGGGCTGGCACGTGCAGTTGCACCTGAGCGCCGAGCAGATCATGGCGGCTCAAGGCCTGATCCGCCGCCTGCCAGTGCCGGTGGTGTTCGACCACCTGGGCCGTTTGCCCCGGGCGAGGGCATCGCGCACCCGGCGTTCGGTTTCATCGCCGAGCGCCTGAAGGCTGGCCAAGCCTGGGTCAAGCTCAGCGGCGCCTACCTCAACACCCAGGTGGGCGCCCCGGATTACCCCGACGCCAGCGCGGTGGCGCGAGCCTACCTGAGCATCGCCCCCGAGCGGCTGGTATGGGGCAGCGACTGGCCACACGTTACCGAGCAGAACCACCCGCCCAGCGACAGCGCCCTGCGCGCCCTGCTCGACCAATGGACGCAGAGCGCAGTACATACCCAGCAGGTGCTGGTGACCAACCCCGCCCGGCTCTATGGCTGGGCGTTGTAGGCCCGGCGCGCCCGGCAGATCGCTGCATGGTGGGTGTCGGCCCAGCCGATCAGCTGGCGCATCGGCACCAGAAACGACTCGCCCAGCGGCGTAAGCCAGTACTCGACCCGTGGCGGCACCTCCGGATACACCTTGCGTGCCACGAACCCGTCCTGCTCGAGCCTGCGTAAAGTGCGCGACAGCATCTGCCGAGAGATGTCGGCAATCTCCCGGCCCAGTTCGTTGAAGCGCACCACGCGCCCGTTCAATGCCTCCAGCACCAGCAGGCTCCACTGATCGCCGATACGGTCGAGCACATCGCGGATCGGGCAGGGTTGGTCGAATTCGATGGCGAGGTCTGCCGGCTCATTACTCATGTTGGAACTCCCAAGGTAGTCACTGCGCGCTGACCTTGTCTCGTCAGGTTGACTTCTTGTGCGGGGCGTGGCGGCAACGTACCTTTATTCGCCACAAAGGTCTACTTTTCATACCCGATCCAGAAACTGCACCCAAGGAGTTCACTCATGTCTCGTATCGCCCTGATCGGCGCCTCCGGCCAGGCCGGCTCACGTATCCTCGCCGAGCTCTCTCGGCGCGGCCACAGCGTGACCGCCATCGCCCGCCACCCGGAAAAGATCGAACACCTGCCGGGCGTCACCGCCGTGGCCGGTGATGCCAATGACAGCGCGCAATTGCAGCCGTTGATCGCCGGGCATGACCTGGTGATCAGCTCTGTCCACTTCACTGCCAGCAAGCCGGCACAACTGCTGGCTGACGTGCGCGCCAGCGGTGTGCCGCGTTACCTGGTGGTAGGCGGTGCGGGCAGCCTGCTCGCCGGCGGCAAGCCGCTGATCGAATCGCCGCAGTTCCCGGCCGAGTACCTGGCCGAGGCAACGGCCGGGGCTCGGTTTCTCGAGCTGCTGCGCCAGGAAAAACAACTGGACTGGACCTTCCTCTCGCCGTCGGCGGAGTTCTTCGCCGGTGAGCGCACCGGGCAGTTCCGCCTGGGCCAGGACGAACTGCTGGCAGGGCCTGAGGGCAGCCGGATCTCGTTCGAGGACTACGCCGTCGCACTGGCCGACGAGATCGAGCGCCCAGCCCACTCGCGCCAGCGCTTCACTGTCGGCTACTGATCCTGCCCGGCCAGCATGCGCTCCACTCGCTGGGCCAGTGCCTCGAGGGTAAAGGGCTTGGTGAGGATGCGCATGCCGGGGTCGAGGTGGCCATGGCCGATCACCGAATTCTCCGCGTAACCGGTGATGAACAACACCCCAAGCCCGGGCCGCACCTGGCGTGCGGCCTCGGCCATCTCCCGGCCGTTCATGCCGCCGGGCAAACCCACATCGCTGATCAGCAGATCGATGGGCTCGCTGGAGCGCAACACCTTGAGCCCGGCCGCGCCATCGGCAGCTTCGATCACGTGGTAGCCCAGGTCGCCCAGCACTTCGGCCACCAGCATGCGCACCGACGGCTCGTCATCCACCACCAGCACGCTCTGGCCGGTACCCGCAGGCACGAGCGACCCCTCGGCCTGGTCCAGCGCCTCTTCCTCCGGGCTTGCGTAATGCCGAGGCAGGTACAGGCACATGGTGGTGCCCAGGCCCACCTCCGAATAAATGCGCACCTGGCCACCCGACTGGCGCACGAAGCCATAGACCATCGACAAGCCAAGGCCGGTACCCTCGCCCAGCGCCTTGGTGGTGAAGAACGGTTCGAAGGCCCGCGCAACCACGTCGGCGGCCATGCCGCAACCGGCATCGCTCACGCTCAGGGAAATGTACTGCCCTGACGCCAGGTCACGCTGGCTGGCCAGGCGTTCGTCGACCCAGCGGTTGGCCGTTTCGATAGCTGATGCGCCCGCCGCCAGGCATTGCATCGCGTGCATTCAGGCACAGGTTCAGCAGTGCGTTTTCCAGCTGCGGCGGGTCGACGAAAGTGGTCCACAAGCCAGCGGCGGTGACCACCTCCAGCTCGATGCTCGGGCCGACACTGCGGCGAATCAGCTCCTCCATCTGCACCACCAGACGGTTGGTGTCCACAGCACGTGGCTCCAGCGTCTGCCGGCGCGAGAATGCCAGCAGCCGATGGGTGAGCGATGCCGCACGGCGGGCCGCAGAATGAGCCGAGCCGACAAAGCGTTCCAACTCCTGATAGCGGCCCTGGGCAAGGCGGGTGAGCAGCAGTTCCAGCGAGCCGGAAATGGCGGTAAGCAGATTGTTGAAGTCGTGGGCGATGCCGCCGGTCAACTGGCCGACCGCTTCCATCCGCTGAGCCTGGCGCAATGCCTCTTCCGCCAGGCGCAGGCGGGCCTGCTCGCGCACACGTTCGGTGACATCGAACATCAACAGGTAGGCGCCAATCTGGCGTGGCTGGGCGTCGAACAGCGGATTGAATTCCAGCTCGTAGTGGCGAATGCCCGACTCCAGCACGATGTCCAGCACCTGGCTGAACACCTCGCCGCGCAGTGCACGCGCCCACAGGCCTTGCCACAACGCAACACGCTCCGGATCGCTGCCCAGTGCGTGTGGCAGGTTTTCGCCGCGCTCGGGGCGCACGCCGAACAGGCGCTCGAACTCCCGCGCGGCCGAGCCATTGATCGCCAGCCAGCGGTAATCGTGGTCGAACACGTGAATCATGGCGCTGGCGCCGTCCACCACATCGGCCAGCACCCGTTGCTCGGCCTTGGCTTCGCGCACGCGCTGTTCGAGGGTTTCGTTGAGCTCCTTCAAGGCGCGCTCGGCGCGCTTGCGCGGTGTCACGTCCTGGAACAGCACCGCCACCTGGTGGCGGCTGGCCGGCTCCATGCGAAAGGCCGTCACGTCCAGGTAGCGGCCGGTGGCGACCAGCTCCTGCTCGAAACGGATCGGCTCACCGCTGTGCAGCACATGGCCATAACGCGCGAGCCAGGCGTCGGCCTCGGCCGGCACCATCTGCCGCAGGCGCTGGCCGACCACGTTGTCGATGCCGGCATGCTTGGCGTAGGCCGGGTTGGCCAGCACGTGCACGTAGTCGCTGAGCGGGCCGTGCTCGCTGTCGATGAACTCGATCACGCAAAAGCCTTCGTCCATGGTGTCGAACAGAAAGCGATAGCGCTCCTGGGTTTCGGCCGGCAGCGCCTGCGCGCGCAGGCGAGCGTTCTCGGCCTCGAGCTCGCGAATTCGCGCTTGCATGGACTGGATCTGGTCGGCGTTCACCGAAACCCTCTTTTTGAGCGAAAAATGCCGATGATACGCTCATCGGGCCGCCGCACGCCTCACAAGCCTTCAACCATCTGTCGCGCGCGTTCGGCCAATTGATGCAACTCGAACGGTTTGGTCATCAACGCCATGCCCTCTTCCAGGCCACCGGCGGCCATCACGGCCTGCTCGGCGTAGCCGGTGATGAACAATGTGCGCAGGCCGGGGCGCAGCACGCGCCCGGCATCGGCCAACTGGCGGCCGTTCATGCCGCCGGGCAAACCGACGTCGGTGATCAGCAGGTCCAGCGGTAACGGGCTTTGCAGCACGGCCAGGCCAGCAGCGCCGTCACCGGCCTGCGCCACCGAAAAGCCGGCATCGGCCAGGCTCTCGGCAAGCACCGCACGCACCGCGGGCTCATCGTCCACCAGCAGCACCCGGCACAGCCCCTCGATAGGTGGCGCCGCCAGGCTGCACAGGGCGCCAGTGCCGGCGTCGACGGCCCCGGCATGGCGCGGCAGGTACAAGGTCATGGTGGTGCCCTGCCCGACTTGCGACTGGATGCGTACCTGGCCGCCGGACTGGCGCACGAAGCCGTAGACCATCGACAAACCCAACCCGGTGCCTTGGCCCATGGGTTTGGTGGTGTAGAACGGGTCGAAGGCCCGGCACACCACCTCTGGTGGCATGCCGGTGCCGGTGTCGGCCACGCTCAGGGCCAGGTAATGGCCGGGGGCAACGCCGATGTCCAGCGCCGGGCCCGCCTCCAGCGACAGGTTACTGCCCGTGATGCGCAAGGTACCGCCGCCAGGCATGGCGTCACGGGCGTTGATGCACAGGTTCAGCAGCGCGGTTTCGAGCTGGTTGGGGTCGACCAGCGCTGGCCATAGCCCGGCTTCGGGCTGGTAGGCCACTTCGATCTGCGGGCCGACGCTGCGGTTGATCAGCTCTTCAAGCCCCTGCACCAGGCGGTTGACGTCAGTGGGCTTGGGGTCGAGGGTTTGCCGGCGAGAAAACGCCAACAGCCGGTGGGTCAGCGAAGCCGCACGGCGCGTGGCGTCCTGCGCGGTGTCGATGTAGCGCGGCAGCTCATCCACCCGGCCCTGGCGCAAGCGTATCCGCAACAGCTCGAGCGAGCCGCTGATACCGGCCAGCAGGTTGTTGAAGTCATGCGCCAGGCCGCCCGTCAACTGCCCGACCGCTTCCATCTTTTGCGCCTGGCGCAGGTCCGCCTCAACCTGCTCGCGCTCGGCGATCGCCTCACTCACGCGCTGCTCCAGGCTGTCGGTGAGGGCCCGTAGCATGGCCGTGGCGCGGTCGCGCTCGGCCTCGATGGCGCGGCGGTGCCCGATATCGAGCAGCACACCTGGAAAGCGCCAGGGTTTGCCATGCTCGTCCAATTCCACCCGGCCATTGGCTTCGATCCAGTGGTAATGGCCGTCGGCACGCCGCACCCGGTACTGGTAGGCGTAGGCGCCGCCGCGGGCGATGGCGGCGTTGATCGCCTCGATCAGGCCGGGGCGGTCGTCGGGGTGCACGGTTTCGATCACCTGCTGCAGCGGCAGGCCGTGGCGCGGGCCCTGCGGCGGCATGCCGAAGGACACGGCGAACTGTTCATCGATGGTGAAGCAGTCGCTGGGCAGGTGCCAGAACCACGTGCCGATGATCGCGCCGGCGGCGAGAGCCAGTTGCACGCGCTCGGCGTCGGAGCCGATGCCGTCCAGGTAGCCGTCCAGGTAGCCGTTCGGGTACCCATCCGGTTGGCCGGTCTGGATATTCTGCGAAGCTGGGGCTGTAGGGGTAAGAGGAGAGCTCATCGAATGCGTACTGAGAGGGCAGGCCGTTCCTGCGGTGATGTTATACCGCCACTGTGCGTTTCAGGCCAGAGGCAACGTTTGGCTGGTCCCAGCTTTTATCTGCGAGCGCCTTGCAGTGGTCCGTCACCACACCGGCTCAAGCCCATTGCCCAACCCCCAAAAAGTCGGCGCAACACGTTGCGCCAGAGCCTGCGCGGGTCAATGCTCGAGGTGACCGACCCTCTGGAGCCTGCCCGATGCCCTTCACCGGAACCCTGCGCAATGCGCGCGCCGAAGATGTTTCCGCGATCGAAGCGATCTACGCCCCTGCCTGAGGACTGAGCGAGGATGTAGGTCGAGGGGTTTGAAAATTGTTACTGTATAACATATAAGTTCATTCCCCCTTCGCCACCGGCTTTGCCTTCGAGCTATTCATGACCCTGCCACTCCCCGACGTCGCCCGCCACGAGCGCCCCGTGCCCCTTGCTACGCTGGACGCTGTGGGCATGCAGGGCATCGACCTGCCGCTGTGGCTGGCTGAGCCTGCCGCTGAACACCCCGTGCACGCCCGCGCCGACCTGTTCGTCGACCTGCCCGACCCGTTGGTCAAAGGCATTCACATGTCGCGCCTGTACCGCTTGCTGGCACCACTGAGCGAAGGCCGCCGCCTGAGCCCGGCCGTGCTGAGCGAGTTGCCCGGTGAAATGCTCGATAGCCATGCCGACTGCCAGGCCAGCGTTGCCCGCGCGGTATTTCGCTTCGACTGGTTGCGCCAGCGCCCGGCGCTGGTTACCCCAGGCCTGGCGGGCTGGGCGGCTTACCCCATCGAGCTGAGCGTCACACGCCACGGCGATTCGCTGGCCATGAGCCTGGAAGCCAGCGTGACCTACTCCTCCACCTGTCCCTGCTCTGCGGCCCTGGCCCGGCAAGTGATCGAGCAGCGCTTCCTGGCTGATTTTGCCGGGCAGAGCCAGCTGCCTGCCGAGTTCGTCGCCAACTGGCTGCGCGCCCACGCCAGCGCCGCCACCCCGCACAGCCAGCGCAGCGTTGCGCGTATCCGAGTGGCGCTGCCTGCCGATGCTCAGTCCCTGGGGCTGGAAACCCTGATCGAGCGTGCCGAGCACGCCTTGGGCACGCCGGTGCAAACGGCCGTCAAACGCGCCGACGAACAAGCCTTCGCCCAGCGCAACGGCGAGCACCTGATGTACGTCGAAGACGCCAGCCGCAAGCTGCTCGACGCGCTGCGCCCGCACTATGCAGGGTTGCAGGTGCACGTCTGCCATCAGGAGAGCCTGCACCCGCACAACGCGGTTGCCTGGGGGCTGCGGCATGCTGACGTCTGTCGCGCCGAGCGTGCGCATGCAGCAGGTCGCCGGGGGCACCCTGACCACCCTCACCCGCATTTTTGAAGACGACGTGAACCTGGCCGCCTGGCAGCGCGACCTGAGCGAACCGGTCACAGGTTTTGCCCAGGCACTGGTGGCCGGCTCCCCAGGCTGGGGCGACAGCTTGAGCCTGGAGGCACCTGCCGAGGGCGCCAGTTGCGACCTCAGCCCGCTGCTGCGCCACGCCGAGCACTTGCCCGGGCATTCGGCCTTTCTCAACGACATGCAATGGATCGCCGATGCCTTCTGCTGCCTGCTCGGCGTGCAGCGCCTGGGTGTGCGCCTGCGCGTGCTGGACAAAGCCATGTGCCCCCGCTGGCACGTCGACCACGTGCCGGTGCGGCTGATCACCACCTACACCGGCAGCGCCACCGAGTGGCTCGGCACCGACGGGCTGGAACACCAACTGGCCGCAGGCGACCTCGCCCTGCTCAAGGGCGAGAAATGGATCGGCAACGAAGGCCGCGGCGTGCAGCATCGCTCGCCAGCGTTGGAGGGTGCGCAGCGGCGGCTGATCCTGACGCTCGACTGGCTCGCTTGAGAAGATGCGCCGCAGGTGCTTAGATCAACAGCTGCCCACCCCTTGATCGGAGCGCTCATGAGCCGCCCACCGCTGCCCCCTTTCACCACCCTGGAGCAAGCCGCGCAAAAGGCGCGCATGGCCGAAGACGCCTGGAACAGCCGCGACCCGGCCCGCGTGGCGCTGGCCTATACCGAGGACAGCCGCTGGCGCAACCGCGACCGTTTCATTCAGGGCCGTACCCAGATCGAAGCCTTCCTGCGCGCCAAGTGGGTGCGCGAGCAGCAGTACCGGCTGATCAAGGAAGTCTGGGCGTACTGCGACAACCGCATCGCCGTGCGCTTCGCCTATGAATGGCACGATCACCAGGGCCGCTGGTGGCGCAGCTACGGCAATGAAAACTGGGAGTTCGACGAGCACGGGCTGATGAGCGCACGCCACGCCAGCATCAACGACCTGGCGCTGACCGGCGAACATCAGCGGCTGTTTCTCTGGGAACAAGGGCCGCGCCCGGCCGACCACCCTTCCCTCTCCGAACTGGGCCTCTGAGCCAAGGAGCAGCACCATGCCGACCCGCCTGAGCGCCAAAGACCTGTCCCCCGAGTTGCTGGAGATCTACGACGGCTACGTGCACGGGCGCGTCAGCCGCCGGCAGTTTCTCGACGGCGCTGCCGCCTTTACCGTCGCCGGCTTGACCGGCCCGGCTCTGGTAGCGGCGCTGGCACCCAATTACGCGCAAGCCGAACAGGTGGCCTTCACCGACCCGGCCATCATCGCCGACTACGTGAACTACCCCTCGCCCCAAGGCCACGGCCAGGTGCGCGGTTACCTGGTGCGGCCCGCCCAGGCCAAAAGCAAGGTGCCGGCAGTGGTGGTGGTGCACGAGAACCGTGGGCTCAATCCCTATATCGAAGACGTCGCCCGGCGCCTGGCCAAGGCGGGCTACCTGGCACTGGCTCCGGACGGGTTGAGTTCAGTCGGCGGCTACCCCGGCAACGACGACAAGGGCCGCGAACTGCAGGCCAAGGTCGACCCGCAGAAACTGATGAACGACTTTTTGCCGCCATCGACTGGCTGCGGGTGCATGACAGCAGCAGCGGCAAGGTCGGCATCACCGGCTTTCGTTACGGCGGCGGCGTCTCCAACGCCGCGGCCGTCGCGCACCCGGAGCTGGCAGCGGCAGTGCCGTATTACGGCCGCCAGCCCAAAGCCGAGGATGTCGTGCGGATCAAGGCGCCACTGCTGCTGCACTATGCCGAGCTGGACAAGCCCATCACCGATGGCTGGCCGGCATACGAACACGCGCTGAAGGCTGATGGCAAGGTGTATGAGGCGTATGTCTACCCGGGGGTGAACCACGGGTTTCACAACGATTCGACGCCGCGCTACGACAAGGCTGCGGCGGAGCTTTCGTGGCAGCGGACGCTGGCGTGGTTTGGGCGGTACCTTGCCTGAATGGCCCCATGCCAGTGCCGGTCGACGGCACGGCGCGGGGCTTTGGCAGGCCTGGCCTCAAGCTTTCTTCACATTCTTCGCTTGATAGCCGATGCCGCCCTTCTCAAGGGAATAGCTCACGCGGTCGCCTACCTGGATTTTGTCGTAGGCGTCACTCACTAGAAAATACAAATCCTCATCGACATCGAAATCTTTTGGATACGACCCTTCTGGAGCGGGCCCGATATTGCCCTTGCCCAGTTTAGTGTCGACGGAAACGACTTTGCCTGTGTATTCGCTCATCTTTGCTTTCCTCGGATGGTGCTGTGGTGGTGAACACGGGAGCGGCGACCTCGGCACCTGGCGTGATGCCGCCGATCGCTCGCCACTCTTAGCCGGTCAGGAGGCCGCAGGCCGGTAGGTGTGCCGTACCGCCCTACGACTACCGGAACGCCAACCGCCCGTTGTGGAAGCGCCGGCATCGCCTGCATCCTCCGACGGCAGCACTGCCTGCAGTGTCGAGCGGTAGATATTCATCTCGATCAGGGACGTGGCGACATCACCAGCGGCGCTGAGCCGGGGGTACTGAGTGGCGTTGGTATACAGCCTGGCCTGCCAACCTTTCAGGGCATGGTATTTGTCGGTGCTGAAAATGCGCAGCAACCAGTCTTTTTCCACAAAAACGGTGTCATCCACCCACGCCTCGCCCCACTCATCACCCATTTTTATGTGGTGAGTAGCGTTGATCGAGGCTGCCGTACCTGGCGCTGCGGCCTTTCGGCCCGTGCGCCAGGTGCCCTGGGCGGCGCGCAAGCCGTAGCGCCGTGCAGTGACGAATACCTGTTCGACCAGGCGCAGGCCGCTTCTGGCGCTGCGGGCTATGCGCTGGGCCAGGCGCGCAGCGCCTTTAAGCAGCTTCCAGGCATTCTTGAACAGGCCGGCGAAATTGCCGATCGACAAGATCCCTGTCGCCATGGAGGCGATATTCAGCGCCTTGGCCAATTCCGGGTTGGAGTCCTCCACGAATACCGCTGCGATCTCCAGGCCCAGTGATGCCAGGCTCAGCGCCGTCAACCCGGCAAACACCCACATCGCGGCCGTGCCACCGGTGACGATCGAAGCGCCGACACCCAGTACCGCCAGGGTCACCGACAGGGCGATCCCACGCCAGCGCCCACCCACGGGCCAGGGCGTGGCCTTGCTTTCGCGCAGCTCTTTCTCCAGCTCGGCGAGCTGGTGGTCTTCGCCCCAGCGGCTGACCATGATCGCGCCACTGGGGTCGTGCTGGTTGATGGGGTCGGCGCCGAACGCATAGTCGTTGATGCCACCTTCGCCGAAGGGGCTGAGCCAGTCGGGCTGGGCGTAGCGACACAGAGCGGGCACGTAGGTACGGTAGCCGTTGCCGGCATGATAGTGCCCGGTAACCGGGTCACGGCGCATGCCGTTATGGCCGCACCCTGTACCGGCGCCTGCCCCTTGCTCACCGAACGGCAGCAGAGGCTCGAGTGCAAGCGCGCCTTGTTGCACGTGCCCGGTAATGCCGGCCTGCGGATCATCGAGCAGCCAGCGCACCTGCCCGCCTTCGTACTCCGCCAGGCCCGGGGACAGGCTGGCTTGCCGGCTGAGAGCACCGTCGCTGCCAAACCAGGCCTCCCCGATCAGCTCATCGCCGTCATAGCGCAGTTCGCAGGCCTGGCCGCTGCTTTGCACCTGTTGCGCGGCCAGCCGCTGCCGGCCGTCGTAGGCATAGCGGGCGAGAACCTTGCCATCCTTGTCGCAGACCTTTTCCAGCTGCCCGGCCGGGCTATAGCTCAGCGCACGCCCTTGATCGTCCGTATCCAGATAACCATTGGTGTTCCACTTCAGCGCGGTGGTCGCCTTCCCTTGCACGACCGAGGTCAGGCGGGTGGGATTCGCAGCGTCTGCATAGGCAAAGGCCCGGGTATGCTGGGTACCGTCGAAAGCGGTGGCCACGCACTGGCTCAGGTTATCCAGGCTATCCCAGGTGAAACGTTGCTCCTTCACGCGGTTGCCCTGCCCATCGGCGGGGCACTGCCCAGCTTCGGTGGCATCGCAGTGGTACTCGGCCAGCCGGTCGAGGTCGTCATAGGCAAAGCGTTCGGTGCGGATCAACTTGCCTTGTTCGTGGCTCTGCTTGCTCAGCAAACGGCCATCGGCGCGCCAGGCCATGCGCTGCTGGAACACCGGCGCGCCGTTGCCCAGCCAGGTGCGCAAGGTTTCCCGGCCCAGGCCGTCGTGCTCGCTGCGCACTTGCCAGCATTGTGCGGCCTTGAGCGCATGCACCCGGCGCGCCTGCAGGCGCCCCAGGGCGTCGTAGGCAAGGTGTGTGTCTTCGTGATCCTGGCAAGTGCGCAACAAACGGCCTTCGACATCATCGAACACCCGCCGCCAATGGCCGTCGGCGCGCAACGACGCCACCAATTGCCCACGCAGCGTTCGCCAATGGCACTCACGAGCCTGCCGACGGGGCGTGCGTTCGCTCACCCGTTCGCAGCCAGGCAACGAGGCGCTGGCCCATTGGTGCTCCCAGCCATGGCGGTGGAACGCATCGGTTTCGCCCGGTACCGGCCCGGCCGTCACGGTGGCGGTCTGTGCATGGCCTTGGCGCGCAAGCGCCAGGCTGGCCAGAGTTCGCTGCCCGCTGGCATAGCTCACGCTGTCGCCTTGGGCCTGGGTCTGCAATTGGGTGTTGCCGTCGGGCAACGTGACGTCATCGTCGCTGAAGCTGTAGGCACGGCCGCCGACCTTACGGGAGGCGAGCCGGGAGGGGCTGGTGATCTTCTGGCTGGCCACCACGGTGCCGCCCACTTTAAGCTCTGTGACCTGGTTGCTCAGCTGGTGGTAGGTGCGTTCCAGGGTGGTGCCATCGGGCCGGGTCAGCTTGGTCACGCGGCCCAGAGCGTCGCGTTCCAGGGTATAGGTGCAGGTGTGGCTGCCCAGGGTTCGGGCCAGGGTGATGAGGCGGCCGTCATTGTCGAACTGGCGGGTGATGCGTACCGGGTCGTTGCTATTGCCTGCCTTCAGGGTTTCCTGGTGCTCCAGTTGGCCAGTGGCACCGGGTGTCCAGAGCGTGGTTCGCTGCGATAGTACGCGATCGCCAACGCCGGAGACTTCTGTGAGCGATGTCGGCCTACTCTCTTCGGCTATCAATTCAACAGGCGTAAATTTCGTGTCGAAAAAGACGTACTTTGGTGGTATTTCTGAATAAATACGATAGAGACGGACAGCATCTTCGAGTTGCGGAATCAGCAAGTCATAAATTTGTTTTTCTGCAGGACCGGCAGATTTGGCGGCCAACTGAAACTCACCGACAGTCAACTTCCCGGATTTTTCCAATAAGTACATCATTTTTTCATTGTTAACAACCGATTCATAAGAAGTTTCAGACTCACTGCCAGGCTCATCTTCTGACTCACTGCCAGGTTCATCTTCTGACTCACTGCGAGATACATCAGCAGGAGTTTTTTCAAACGTGTCATCCATATTAGAAAGTACTATCCATCTGAGCTTGGAAACTTTAATGCTGCTTTTCTCTTCATTCGGGTTCAAAAAGTAAGCTTCACGATCCCCTTGATTATCGGAGACACGCTCGCTCCAAAGTACGTTCCCTGTTCGCAACTCCGTGGACCAACCACTAATCCTCGCCTCACCACCCGGCAAATAGTCCCATGACCAGTCCGACGGTTGATCCGTAGATCCGGGCGTTGCGAAATGGTGATCGTCCAGGGGCCGTTCATGTGCAATCGAGGAAGCTGGCTGTGTGACTCGCACCACTCGTTGCAAGCCATCCCGCGCGCGGCGCAAGCGCACCCCGTCCTTGCGCGTTTCAATGGAGAAGTTGCCCTCGGAGTCATATTCGATCGCGGCCTGCTCGTCAGGCTCGGCCTTGGCCGCCTCACGCCACTGCCCTGAAGCCAGGGTGAAGTGTTGAAGCACCGTGACACGTCCCAGCGCATCGCGAGTCATCCTTTCCAGGTGCCCTGGCTCGGCTCTTTCCACACACCGCCGGCCAAGGCGCGAACGTACTTCCTTGCTGATGACCTGCCGATCCGGTTTTCCAGCCGTCTGGCCGGTTGTTTCAATCTCTATGCCTTGCTTGTTCGCGGGGTTGTCGCGGAAGATCATTTTGTTGATTATTTCCACTTCATCGCCCTGCCGCCCTGCAGTAAACCTATCGACCACTTCCCAGGTTCGCACCTTGTCCGACGCACTGGTCGCGACTTTAGAGGTTTCGGATTGGCGCTTGTGCCAGACCAATGAGTTTTCATCACCGGCAGGCTTCCACTTTGTAAAAGCGTCCAGCACGGAATACTCACTGATCGGGCTGGCCTCCAGTACAGGCAGTTGGAAGTTCTCGGCTTTACTCACAATAACAGGCCAGCGCGAGTCAGGAACTTCGAGGGTCAACTTCCGCAAGCTAATACTGTAGCTGTAGGATAACGCTGCACCGCCTGCATAGATTCGAACGTTCTCACCGTTTTTGAGACTGACCACCACAGTCTGCCCGCACTTTCCGGCCAATGACGAAAAATCCCAATTTTTCATGCCGTTGTTAGTGCCACTGGACGCTTGCGCGCCAGTTTCGTAAAAGCCAACTGAATCCAGATCGATGCTCTCGAAAAAAAGAGCTACCGCGCTGGCGGAGCCTGGCTCGGCTTGCGCTCACTGGCCGCACCCCTTCGACCATCAACGTCGCCGCCGGCTCGAAGATCGCTCGCCCACTGCGCTCGACCGCTCGATACCCGTGAAGCGTCAACCCCAGCGAACGCCCTTGTTCGTCACATTGATACTCGGCCATCAGCGGCCATTCACCCACGTACGCAGGTAGCGCCGGGCAGCGAAGGTCCGCCTTGCTTTTGAGCGATGCCGGCACCAGTGGGTTTTCGCAGGCCGAGCGGTAGTAGCAGAAGTACTTCCAGCCATGCTGATCGCCCGTCACCGCCACCCGGCCATCGGCATCCCTGAGCGTAAGTTTGCGTTCCGTGCTACCGATGCCCTCCCCGCGCTCCGTTTCCGGCACCGCTGCCAGAACGGCCTGAACGCTGCGCAGTAGCCGGCGGCAGTCACTGCGAGAGTAGTCTTTCAAGGCCTGATTGCCCGACTGCCCCGATGACTCGAAGCGCTCGATGAACGCCTTGCCGAACTCCCGGTAGCAGTAGCTCACTTCCCCATGGCCAAAAGCCCCGAAGATCTCGACGTGATACTCGCCCGCCTGCTGCTGCCCCTGCATGAGCAACTGCCGGTCCCGGCCCAGCACCTGGCACGCCAACGCACGCGAAGCATGAGGGCCGCTTTCGGTGTGGGTAATCATCAGCGAGTAATACGGCTCGGCGTAATGGCCGTGGCGGGCATAGCGGCTGATTGAGTTTTCCTGCGCCGCGCCAGGGATCAGGCCGTGCAGCTCGACCTGCGGCAGGCTGGGAGTGCCGTCCTGGAACAGAGCACGCTTTGCGCCGTACCGCACCCATTCCACCGAGCCGTCGAGCTCTTGGGCGCGGCAAAGGATGCGGTCCAGAGTCGGATCTTGCTCATAGTCGTAACCGACGCCCTGCAGGACTTCTCCATCCTGGGTGCGCGTGACCTTGCGCAGCAGGTAGTTCTCAAGGCGCAGGCTCACCGTGTTGCTTTCATCGGTATCGGGCCAGATCTTGAGCGTCACGGCCTGGTCGGTGTAGCTGGCCTTGAACAGGTCCTGCTTGCCACTGGTGACCTTCATCAGCAAAAACTGCCCTTGCTTGCGCTGCCACTGCAGCTCAAGAGTGTTGCCGAACGGCGAGACGATCTTCGAAGGCATCAGCTGTACGAACGGGCGCTCGTACTTTCTGATTCGCAGGTTGAGCTCATCAGGATGGTTCTCCCAGGCTTTCACTGCTTCGGCGTAGTCGATTGCTGCGGCGGAGTAGTAGCCTACCGGCCACAGCACCGCCAGTGTCCACTGCGTCCAGTGCTCCGGCTTGGCCGGAAATTGAGACCTGCTCTTTTCCCGGATCGCCTTGAGCGCCTTGATCAGTTGCTGGCGGAAATCGTCATTGGGCTCAACGGTGTCTCCGCCCGGTGCCGAAGGCGCGGTCAGCACCTCCTGCCGGCCACTGAGCAGTGTGAGGGTGAACTCGCTGTAATCGGCATTGCTCTGCACCAGGCAGGCTTTTTTGTGCAGTGCTGTGCCTTTGCCCAACTGCTCCCACTCGCTGTCGGTGAACCCGATCTCCGATCCGTTCGCCAGCGTGAGCCGGCGCTCGCGTAGGTCCAGGCTGGAAAACTGCCATGCCCAGCCGTCCCCCAGGCCGGCCTCGTTGCCACGCAACGCCGAGTAGTGCAGCGTCAGGTCGCACACCGGGCCCTGGCTTTCCAGCCCCTGCAAGGTCGCGACCGGGTAGTGGGCATGGAACATTCCAGTGCGTTCATCCACACCGTTTTCCTGATAGCCCTCGGTGTCGAATACTTCCGAGCGGCTGGTCTGGCCGTAGTCTTCGCACAGCCGGCTGCTGGCTTCGTAGGGTTCGAGCGCCTTCGCGGGCTTGAACTTGACGGCCTTTGGCGCTTGCCAGCAGGCTGTATCACTCAGCGCAGCGACATGCCCGAGCACAACGGAGCCACTGCCGCGCAGGGCATCGGGACAGTCCACCACCAGTTCGTAGGCCTGGCTTTTGATCGGCCCACGCCAGACGATGCTGCGGTCACTCACCTCGATCGGCCAGGTGCGTTGGTCCGATGCGGTCGCAAGGCTCGGCAGGCAGGCGGCGAGTCGATAACCCTTTTCGTGCATCTGCGGGTCGAGCCGGAACACCAGCTCACCGCCTGGCAAATCGACCTCAAGTGTGAGCCTGCTGGTCGCCTCATCGAATACGGAACTGACCTTGGCAGGCTCCGCCACAGGCGCGGCAGGCACGGCGTCCTCGAGCAGGTACCTGGCAAAATGCTCTGGCTTCCACTGCTTGCCATCACCCACATTCTGCAGCTCCAGCGACAGCTCGCTGAACCGCGCCACCGCCAGCACTTGCGCGCCATTCAGGGGCATCACCTTGAGCTCGGGCACGCCCTGCGCGGTGGCCCACGTTTCAAGTGCAACCAGCCAGGCAGCCTCGTCCTTGGGCTCTTTCCTGTCTTTGCCGTTTTCACCGTTGAACACCGCCTTGGCCAGCAACTTCTTGCTGTGAGGGTGGCGTACCGTCAACAGTACCGCGTCGCAAGTGTTGCCGTTCCAGGCATCGCGCGCCTTGGCAGCCTCTATCCAGTTGCCGGCGTCCGGCAGGTTGGTGAACACCCGCAGGGCATCACCCCGATGCCAAAGGTTTACCTTGGTGGCAGCATCTGCAAGGCTGCCCCGGCCCTTGTTATCGCCTGCTTGAACATACTGGGACAGAGGCGAAGCATTGAGCGCCTTCGCCCAGGCCTCCAGCCATTGACCAGCCTTGGCCTGTGCCGGCGTGGGTACCCATTCGAAGTCGGCGAGCAGCCGGTGAGAAAACGCGTCGTACACCCAGGCCTTGATCGGCTGCCTGGCCTCGATAGCCAACTGCCCGTCGACTTCACGCGCCTGCCACCAGTCGACCTCCGTGAGCGTCACCGCCAACTCGGAACATTGAGGCACCCAGAAGGCATTGCCGGTGGCTGCCGGCTTCGCCTCAGTACCGTTGAGCTGACCTGCAAGCAACAGGCGGCTGTCGCGGTTGATCTGCTCGCACAGCGGCAAGGCCCAGGCATCGCCCGACTGGCCCTTTTCAGGTTCGAACACATGATGTTCGTACAGGTGCTGCGTATTCAGGTCACGCACCTGAAGGCACAGCGCCTGGCCTTCGGGCAGGGTGAATTGATCATTGCAGGCCAGTGCCTGCACTCGATTGTTGGCAAAGGGCGCAGTGCTGAAAGCCCTGTAGCGCGCCGGGGCCCAGAGGCGCAAATGCTCGCTCGCACTGCTGAACGTGTTATCGGCATTCCAGCCGCCGGCAGCGAGTGCCACGCCGGCTTTGCCGATGTGTTCGGCGAAGGCTTGTGGCCAGAGTTTCGTATCGAGCTTGCCCTTTTCGGCGGTGTAGTGAACCCACGTCGCGTCACCGTCGAGCCGATCGACCAGCGCTGCGGTCAGCACCTCCCCTTCGCGCAGGGCGCGGCTGGCCTCGATCGGGCAAACGCCGTACCAGCCGCCTTCGACACTGCCCACCCTCTCCAGAGAGAACCCCTGCATATCCGGGAGGTAGCCGTCGGGCTGGGTGGTGATCACATAAGGAACGGCAAACACCGGCACTTCGGTGAGTCTGGTTTCGGCTTTGGTCGCAGCACTGCCCATCTTCCTGCCCTCGCGCAGAAATGAAAGCCGAGGGGCAGAGAAGAGTCTTTGCCATCCATGAAGCGCCCGGCCGGATAGGCAAATTGAACGTGCGTTGGCGCTGGGCGCCAACTGGTAGATCTACTGGGTTCAGGCCTGCGAAAGAAGTTTTTCAGAAGGCGCGCCGCTGAGCAGCGGCAACACCAACACCACCCGCAACCCGTCCACCTCCCGCTGAAACCGCAGCGCACCCTTGCAACGCTGCACGATCGCCTGCACGATCGCCAGGCCCAATCCGCAGCCGCTGCTGGTGCTGGAACGCCAGAAGCGCTCGGTCAGGTGTTGCAGGTCTTCGTCGCTGATGCCTGGCCCGAAATCCCGCACTTCGAACAACGCTCTCGCACCATCGGTGCGCAGCGCCAGTTGCACGGGGGTGTCGGCAGGGCTGTGGCGCAAGGCGTTGTCGAGCAGGTTGCGCAGCGCGGCAATGGCCAGCACCGAAGGCAGGCCCAGCGGCGTATCGGCCAGGCTCCCCGGCAGCACCAGTCGGATGCGTTCGCGGTCGCCGGCGCAGGCATCGTGAATGGCCGTGCGCGCCACTTGCTCGGTGCTGAGCAGAACGCCGTCATCGAACGACAAACTGCCCTCCACACGCGCCAGCAGCAGCAACTGCTCCAGCGTGCTGTGCAGGCGGTCGGTGGCGAGTTCCGCGTGCTCCAGGGCCTGATCGCGCACCTGGGCGTCGGTCATGCGCGCCACCTGCAGGTGGGTCTTGATCGCGGTGAGCGGGCTGCGCAGCTCGTGGGCGGCGTCGCCGGTGAGGCGGCGTTCGCGCTCCAGTGTGCGGCCGATACGCAGGAACAACTGGTTCTGGCTGTCCAGCAATGGCCGCAGCTCGCTGGGCAGGTGGCTGATGGCAAGCGGCTCGAGGGCATCGGGCTGCGTTTGAGCAAGGCATCGCGAATGCGGTTGAGCGAGGCCAGGCCGCGGCCCAGGCCCATCCACAGCATGCCCAGGCTGCCCAGCAGCGCCACCAGCACAGGCGCGGAGGCCGCCAGCAGAATCGAGCTGTTCAGCGCCTCGCGTTCCTGGTTGCGGTCGGCGGTGGTGATGCGCACATCGCCTCGGTCAAGGGTGTAGGTGCGCCAGGCTTCGCCTTCGATGGTCTGGTCGTGGAAACCGCTGTGGGAGGCAAGGTCTGGCTCGGCGCCGGTGTGGCTGCGGGCGAGAATCTCCCCGCGCAACGAACTGACCTTGCAGGCCATGCCGTCGGGGATGGTCAAGGCGCCTGCGGAGAAGCGCGTGGTGGCGCTGCCCTCGGGCTTGGGCGGCAACTGGTCGACCAGCCCTGCCACCATGCGCGCCGAAGCCACCAGCCGCTGGTCGAGGGAAAACATCATCTGGTTGCGCAGGTCGCGGAACATCCAGGCCGAGGCCAGCACCCAGATCAGGATGAAGCCGCCGCCCAGAATCAGCGAAAGCCGCAGGCGCAGGCTCATGGCTGCTCGCCCTTGCCGGCAGGCCCCAGGCGATAGCCAAGGCCACGCACGGTTTCGACGATGCCGTTACCCAGCTTGCGCCGCAGGTGGTGGATGTGAACGTTCAGCGCGTTGCTTTCGACATCGTCGTCGAAGCCGTACACGCAGTCCTTGAGCTGGTCGGTGGAAAGCACCCGGCCCGGCGCCTGCAGCAGCGCATGCAGGATCGCCTGTTCGCGCCGCGACAGGTCGATGGCAACCTCGCAGAGCCAGGTTTCACGAGTGCTCGGGTCGTAGCACAGCGGGCCGTGCTCGATGCGGTTCTGCGCACGGCCGGTGGTGCGCCGCACCAGCGTGTGCAGGCGTGCGGCGAGTTCGCGCAGGTCGAAGGGCTTGAGCAGGTAGTCGTCGGCGCCAGCCTCCAGGCCTGCCACGCGATCAGTAACCGCATCACGCGCGGTGAGCACCAGCACCGGCAGCAGGTTGCCGGCCTGGCGCTGGCGGCGCAGCAGTTTGAGGCCGTCTTCGTCGGGCAGGCCCAGGTCGAGGATCATCACGTCGAAATGCCCGGCCTTGAGCAACGCCTCGGCGGCACTGGCGGTGGCCACGCGGTCGACCACCGCGCCCTGGGCAGTGAGGCCTGCAGCGATGCCGCTGGCGATCAGGTCGTTGTCTTCGCAAAGCAGTACGTGCATGGGGCTCTCGGCGCGGGCCATCAGGGAACAGGCATCCTCTGCCTGGGAAATTAACGCCGTATTATGCGCTTTCGCCCGATTAATGGCCGCTTAACCCGGCCTACCGATGATCGCCGCACTTTCCATGAGGACACCGGCATGCTGAGCCTGGCCCTTGGCCCCTTCACGTTTTCGATGCAGCACCTGGCGTTGCTGCTGGCACTGGGCGCCGCGCTGCTGCTGGCCTCACGGTTCGGCCCTCGCGGGCCGGGCGATGCCCAGGCCTGGGTATGGCGGCTGTTCCTGCTGGCGCTGGTGGCAGCGCGGGCGGTGTTCGTGGCGCGCTACTGGCCGCAATACAGCAGCCACGGCTGGCAGGTGATCGACCTGCGCGACGGCGGCTTCAGCCCGCTCGGCGGCCTGGCGGTCGCCATCGCCGCGGGCGCCGTGCTGCTCTGGCGGCGGCCCACCCTGCGCCGTGGCGTGCTGGCCGGCAGTGGCCTGGGGCTGGGCCTGTGGCTGGCAGCGAGCCTGGCGCTTCCACTCTGGCAACAGGGCTCGGCGCTGCCGGCAAGCCACCTTCAACAGGCCGATGGCCGCACCACGAGCCTGGCGGCCTATCAGGGCCGGCCGCTGGTGGTGAACCTCTGGGCCACCTGGTGCCCGCCGTGCCGGCGGGAAATGCCGGTGTTGGTAGCGGCGCAGCAGGCTCACCCGGGGGTAAGGTTCGTGTTCGTCAACCAGCGCGAAAGCGTGGGCGTGGTGGCCAACTTCAGCGCCACCACCGGCCTTGCGCTGAGCCAGGTGCTGTTCGACCCGCCCGGCGCGCTGGCCGCAGAAGTGGGCGCCTACGCCCTGCCCACCACGCTGTTCTACAGCGCTGAGGGCAAGCTGTTGGGCAGCCACCTGGGCGAGCTGTCCGAGGCCTCGCTCGCCCATGCCCTCAAGATGCTCGAACCCTCAGTGCCCTGACGACGAAGGCCCGGCCTTGGCGGTGAACGGCGGCTTGGCGAAGAACACCAGGATGATCAGCCCGGCAAAGATCCAGCCCAGCATCGTGAAGTAGTCCACGGTCGAGAACATGTACGCCTGGCTGTTCACCATCTGCTCGAGCTGCGCGTAGCTGCGGCTGCCCGCGCCACCCAATTGCGACAGCGCCTGCTGCGTGTGCGGGTCATACACGCTGACATTCTCGGACAGGTACGCATGGTGCATGTCCGCCCGGCGAATCCAGATCCAGGTGGTCAGCGAGGCGGCGAAGCTGCCGCCCAGCGTGCGCAGGAAGGTTGCCAGGCCCGAGCCATCGGCGATCATCTGCGGCGGCAGGTTGGAGAGCAGAATGCTCAGCGTCGGCATGAAGAACAGCGCCACACCGATGCCCATGAACAGCTGCACCAGCGCCACGTGAGTCACGTCCACCTCGGTGGTGAAGGTGGCGCGCATGAAGCACGACAGGCCGATGGCGGTGAACGACAGCCCCGCCAGGATGCGCAGGTCGAACTTGTGCGCATAGCGGCCCACGAACGGCGACATCACCACCGGCAGCAGGCCGATGGGCGCCACCGCCAGGCCCGCCCAGGTGGCGGTGTAGCCCATCTGCGTCTGCAGCCACTGCGGCAGCAGCAGGTTGATGCCGAAGAACCCCGCGTAGCCGAACACCAGCACCAGCGTGCCCACCGCGAAGTTGCGGTTGGCGAACAACCGCAGGTTGACCACCGGGTGCTCGTCGGTCAGCTCCCAGATCACGAACACCGCCAGCGCCACTGCCGAGATGGCGGTGCCGACGACGATGAAGGTCGACTCGAACCAGTCCAGGTCGTTGCCCTTGTCGAGCACCACTTGCAAGGCGCCCACGCCGATCATCAGGCTGATCAGCCCCACGTAGTCCATCGGCTGGCGGGTGATGGTCACCGGCCGTGCCGCCAGTTGCTGGCGCACCACGGCGGCCGCGAACAGGCCCACCGGGATGTTGATGAAGAAGATCCACGGCCAGCTGTAGCTGTCGGTGATCCAGCCGCCGAGGATGGGGCCGGCAATGGGCGCCACCACCGTGACCATCGCCAACAGCGCCAGCGCCATGCCGCGCTTGGCAGGCGGATACACCGCCAGCAGCAGGGTCTGGGTCATCGGGTACAGCGGGCCGGCCACCGCGCCTTGCAGCACGCGAAAGCCCACCAGTTCCGGCATCGAGGTGGAGATGCCGCACAGAAACGAGGCGATCACGAACAGCAAGGTGGCCCAGATGAACAGCTTCACCTCGCCCACTCGCCGGCTCATCCAGCCGGTCAGCGGCAAAGCGATGGCGTTGGCCACGGCGAAGGAGGTAATCACCCAGGTGCCCTGCTCCGAACTCACCGCCAGGTTGCCGGAAATGGTCGGCAGCGCCACGTTGGCGATGGTGGTGTCCAGCACCTGCATGAAGGTGGCCAGCGACAGCCCGATGGTGCTGAGCACCAGGCTGGGCGGCTTGAAGTAACCGTTATTGCTCATGTTCGATACCTGCGCGGGCCCCGCGGGCGGGGCCATGGGCGGCTCAACGCTGGGCGGCTTTGCCCATCGCGCTGTTGTCGTGGATCAGCCGCGCGATCAGGTCGTCGGCCTCGCCCAGCTGCTTGTCATACACCTGGGTGCTGAACGACGCCTGCTGCGGCGGTTGCTGCGCCAGCATCGCGCCGTTGGTGTCGTGCAGGTCCACGTCGACCACGGTCGACAGGCCGATGCGCAGCGGGTGGTCACGCAGGTGGTCCGGCTCAAGCTTGATGCGCACCGGCACCCGCTGAACGATCTTGATCCAGTTTCCGGTGGCGTTCTGCGCCGGCAGCAGCGCAAACGCACTGCCGGTGCCGGCGCCCAGGCTTTCGACGGTGCCTTTGTATTCCACGTCATCGCCGTAGATGTCGGCGGTAATGGTCACCGGCTGGCCGATGCGCATCTGGCGTAATTGGGTTTCCTTGAAGTTGGCGTCGATCCATACCTCATCCAGCGGGATGACCGCCATGGTGGTGGCACCCGGCTGCAAACGCTGGCCCAGTTGCACGGTGCGCTTGGCGACATAACCGGTCACCGGTGCAACGATGGTGGTGCGCGCCTGGGCGAGGTACGCGTCGCGCACCTGCGCTGCGGCGGCCTGCACTTCCGGGTGCGAGGCGATCTGGGTGTCGTCCACCAGCGCCTGGGTAGTCGCCAATCGCCGCTGAGCATTGTTCAAGGCGTTCTGCGCGCTGGTCAGGTCATCGCGGGCGTGGGCCAGCTCTTCCTGGGAGATCGCCCCGCCGGCGGCGAGGTTCTTGCGCCGGTTGAAGTTCTCCTGGGCGCGCTGCACGTCAGCCTTGCGGGTGCCGACCTGGGCCTTCTGCGCATCGACGTTGGTGTACAGGCCGCGCACCTGGCGAACCGTGCGGGCGAGGTTGGCCTGGGCGCTTTGCAGGGCGATGCGCGCATCGGCCGGGTCAAGCACGATCAAGGTTTGCCCGGCATGCACCAGGTCGCCGTCATCGGCGCCGATGCTGGTGACGGTGCCACCGGTGAGCGGGGTGATCGACACCACGTTGCCGTTGACGTAGGCATCGTCGGTGCTTTCGTACCATTTGCCGTACAGGCTGTGCCACAGCCAGACGCCGACGGCGGCAAGCACCACCACCAGCACCAGAATGATCAGGAACAGCTTGCGCTTGCGCGGGTTGCTCTTGGGTTGCACGGAGGCATTGTCGTCGGCCATGTTAGTTACCTTGGGTGTCGTTGGCGGCCAGCCCCTGGGCGGAGAAACCGCCCCCGAGCGCCTGCATCAGTTGAATCGAGGTGTCGATGCGCTGCGCATCCAGGCTCGCCAGCTGGCGTTGGGCCTGCAGCAGCTGCTGCTCGACGGTCAGCACGTCGAGGTAGTTGCCGATCCCGGAGGAGTAGCGCTGGGTGGCAGTGTCGAAAGAACGCTGGGCCACCTCGGCGGCATGGGCCTGAGCGATGACCTGCTGGCCAATGCCGTCGAGCTGGTTGATCGCATCGCTCACATCACCCAGCGCCTGGTTGAGCACCTTGTTGTACTGGGCCACGGCCAGGTCGTAATCGGCGTCGCGGGCATCGAGGTTGGCGCGCAGGCGGCCGCCGTCGAAGATCGGCAGCGACAGTGCCGGGCCGATGTTCCAGAACTTGCTGGCGCTGCCGAACAGCGCATCGCCCAGAACCGCCTGGGTGCCGGCAGCGGCGCTCAGGTTAAGGTTGGGGTAGAAGCGCGTTTCGCGGCCTTGATGTCCTTGCTCGCCGCCTCGACCCGCCAGCGCGCAGCGGTCAGGTCAGGGCGGCGGCCGAGCAGGTCGGCCGGCAGGCTGGACGGCAACTGCACCGCAGCGGGCACCAGCACCTTGGGCCGAACGATTTCGGCCGTGCGGTCGGGGCCTTTGCCCAGCAGCACCGCCAGGGCGATGCGCGCACTGCGCAGCTGGCGTGCGGTTTCCAGCGCCTGCGCCTGAGACGTGGCTTGCAGGCTCTCGGTCTGCTGCAACTGGTACTGGCTGTCGATGCCCGAGGCCAGGCGGCGCTGGCCCAGCTCCAGCAACTGCCCGGTGCGCTTCAAGTCTTCCTGCGCCAGGTCGTCGAGCACGTAGGCCTGGGCCAGGTTGCTGTAGGCGCGTGCGACGTCGGCGGCCAACGTCAGGCGCGCAGCCTGGCGGTCGACCTCGGCGGCGCGGGCCTGGCCCAGTGCGGCTTCCCAGGCGGCGCGCTGGCCACCCCAGAGGTCGAAGCTGTAGCTGAAGGTGAGCTCGGCGCTGCGCAGGGTGCCGAGGTTGCCGCCCTCGCCTCGCGGGTCCTGGTAACGCGACACGCGCGAGCGGGTCACACCGGCATCGGCGTTCACTTGCGGCATGCGGTCAGCGTCGGCAGCGTAGGCAGCGGCCATGGCCTGGTGAGCGCGGGCGCTGGCGGCTTGCATGTCAGGGTTGTCGCGCAGGGCTTCGTCGATCAGGCCATTGAGCTGGGAGTCACCGAGCGCTGCCCACCAGTTGGGCTGCGGCCAGGCCGCCGGGCTCAGGGCGACGCCGGAAAGCGTTTTGCCAGCGGCCAGGTCGGCGGGCTGGTTGACCTTCGAATCGGTGTGCAGGCCATGGGTGCTGGCGCAGCCGGCCAGGGCGATGGCCAGGCACAGCGGTGCGAAAGTGTGCAGCGAGGCAGGCAATTTCATGGTCGTTCGTTACCTGGGAAACTGCAGGCGACCGAATCGCCGGCATGGATGAGAATCTTGCGCAGGATGCGCTGCAGCTCGGTGAACTCCGCCGGTTCCAGCGTTGATACCAGCTCGTTGAGCGCCGCCGCGCCGATTTCCGGCAGGCGGTCGGCCAAGGCCTGGCCACCGGCGGTCAGGGCCAGGTGCACCTGGCGCCGGTCGGCGGCGCTGCGGGTGCGTTCGATCAGTTGTTTCTGTTCCAGGCGGTCGAGCATGCGCGTCATCGAGCCGCTGTCCAGCGCCAGGTAGCGGCACAGCTCAGCCGGAGTGTCGACATAGCCGCGGGCCACGATGATCAGCACCTTGAACTGCGCGCTAGTGATCTCGTAGGGCTCAAGGTGGCGGTCCAGGGTGCGGTCCTTGAGGATGGCCGTACGGCCGATCAGCATCGGCAGCTGGCAGTCGCCAAAGGTTTCAGGGGTGAAATGCAGCATAGGTGTATGGGCAGTAACTGCCATGGCAGCGAATAATGTAACGTGATGTTACTGCCTAGGCAGGGAATGTCAACACGCGGCACATGAAGATGACGACTAACGGCGAGATTGCGCCGGGCCTGGAAGGCAGAGCACGGCGGCCAGGCCGCCACCCTCGCGGTTTTGCAGCCGCAGATAACCGCCGTGGGTCGCCGCGATGCGTGAGGCGATGCTCAGGCCCAGGCCGTAGCCACCCTGGGCGGGGTTGCGTGAGGCGTCACCACGGACAAAGGGCTCCTCGATGCGAGGCAGTTGCGCCGCCGGGATGCCTGGCCCGCGGTCGAGTACGGCAATGCCCAGCTCAGCGCTTTCGCGGCGCAGTTCGATGCGCACCTCCCGGCCGTAGCGCAACGCGTTCACCAGCAGGTTCTGCACCGCGCGTTGCAGCAGCACCTCGTTGCCCAATACCTGCACGTCGCTGCCCTGGACCGGCAATGGCTCAGCACTGCTCGCCAGCTCCGCGCACACGCGCTCCAGCAGCGGGCGCACGGCCAAAGGCTGCAGCACAGGCGGTTCGGCGCTGTGCAGGTAGTCCAGCACCTGGCCGATCATCCGGTCCATGTCCCGCACATTGCGCCCCAAATGCTGGCGCTGCTGGCTGTCGGTGACCTTTTCGATACGCAGGCGCAAGCGCGTGAGCGGGGTACGCAGGTCATGGGAAACGGCGGCGAGAAAATGCCCCTGCTCACGCACCATCGCCTGCAAGCGCTGCTGCATGCTGTTGAAGGCACGCGACGCCTCACGCACCTCGCGCGGGCCCTCCTCGGCCAGCGGCGGCTGTTCGAGGTCGCCGCCCAACGCCTTGGCGGCGCTGGCCAGGCGCCGCAGCGGGCGCAGGCACAAACGCGCAGCGATCAGGCAGATGCCCAGGACCGCCAGCAGCCGCAGCGCGTACACCCGCACCAGGTAGTCGGCCAGCAGCACCCAGGTCGACTCGCCGTTCCAGCCCTGCATCTCTTCGCCGTCGATTTCCAGCCAGCGGCCATCGGCCACTTGCACGGCAAGCACACATGCGCCCAGGCACTGCGCGGGGCGAACAGGCTGCGCCACACCACCGGTTGGCCCGCGGCATCGGTGAGGCTGGCATCCACCAGGCGTACCGGCCGGGTTTCGCCCAGCTCGTAGGCCAATGCTTCTTGCAGCAAGCGGTCGATGCGCCGGTGACCGGGGCGTGCGTCCGGGTCTGCCTTGGGAGGCTCGGTGCTGCAACGGCGCGTGTAATGGGCGGGCATCGCCACCGGCTGGTCACAGCCGGCGCGGATCACCGCCACGCTGCGGGCGGCCATCAGGCGCACCGGGGCTTCGAGGATCTGGGCGAAGCGCACGTCGAACCAGATGCTGCTGGAGAGCAACTGGATCGCCAGCGTGCCACCGACCATGATCAGCGCCAGTTGCCCGAGCAAGGTGTCGGGCCATAGCCTGCGCCAGCTCAACGCGCGCTGCCGGCCAGGCTCAGCAGGTAACCTTCGTTGCGCACGGTGACGATCTCGACGCCTGGCACATCGCCGCGCCGCAGGTGCTGGCGCAGGCGGCTGACGCACATGTCCACCGAACGGTCTTCAGGCAAAGCTCCCGGCCCAGGGCGCTGCGGCTGAGCAGGTCACGGCTGAGCACCTGCCCCGGGCGGGCCAGCAAATCGCGCAGCACGCGGTAATCGGAGCGCGGCAGCACCACGCTGGCGCCGCCGGGTGCGGTGAGCTGGCGGCGTGCGCGCTGTAGCTCGAAGCCGCAAAAGCGCTCACCGGTGGGTGGCGGCGCGATGGCGGGCGGCGCCACCGGCACTTGCGCCCGGCGCAGCACCGCCTTGACCCGCGCCAACAGTTCGCGCGGCTCGAAGGGTTTGCACACGTAGTCGTCTGCGCCTACCTCCAGGCCGACGATACGATCAACCGCCGAACCGCGCGCCGACAGCATGATCACCCCAAGGCCAGGCCAGCGCTGCAATTGCCGGCACAGGCTCAGGCCGTCCTCGCCGGGCAGCATCAGGTCGAGCACCACCAGTTGCGGCAAACCCTGGCGCAGGTGCGCCCACATCTGGGTGCCGTCGGCGGCTTCGAGCACGTGATAACCGGCCTCGCTCAGGTAGTCGGCCAGCAGCTCGCGGATCTCGTCGTCATCGTCGACCACCAGCACGGTGCTGCGGGTGAAGGCAGGCGCCGAGCCAAGGCTCGGCATTTCGTTACATTCCATTACGTGCCCATACAAATGCGCAGTACAGCGGCGGGGAAAAATCCGAAAATGGTATCAAGAATCATACTCAAATACGATACCAACACCATGACCCCGACCTTCCCCTTCCCCCGTTGCCCCCGCCACGGTGCGTTGATGCTTGCCCTCACCCTCGCTGCCAGTGGCGCGGCCCATGCCGACGACGACGCGTTGAGCCTCGCGCCCATCGATGTCGGCGGCACCGCATTGCAGAACACGCCCGCCGACGAGCAATTGGGCTACACCGTCAAACGCACCGCCAGCTCCACCGGCCTGAACCTGACGCCCCGGCAAACGCCGCAAACGGTCAGCACCATCACTCGGCAGCAGATGACCGACCGCCAGATCGGCACCCTTGAGCAAGCCCTGGAAACCACGCCGGGCGTGAGCGCCAACAAGTCCGAAGTGGGCGGGCGCACCGACTACCGCGCCCGCGGCTATTCGATCACCAACTGGAAGGTCGACGGCTTGCAGTACCAGGGCGCGACCGGCTTCTCCGGCGGCGGCGCGGCGATGAACATGGACCTCTACGAGCGCATCGACATCGTGCGCGGCGCCAACGGCCTGCTCGGCGGCACGGGAGACCCGTCTGCCACCGTCAACCTGATCCGCAAGCGCCCCACCCGCGAATTCGGCGGCAGCGCCTGGGCCACCTATGGCAGTTGGGACAAACAGCGCGTAGGCGCCGACCTGAACCTGCCGCTGTCGGCCGATGGCCGCCTGCGCTCGCGCCTGGTGATGACCGAGCAAGAGGCCAATTCCTTCCGCGACCAGCAATCGGACCGCTCCCGCGCAGCGCTGGCCAACTTCGAGTTCGACCTCACCGACGCCACCACGCTAGGCGCCGGTTTCCAGTACGAGTACTACAAGATCGTCGGTGGCGGCTGGGCGCGAACATCCCGATCTGGTACCGCAACGGGCAGAAGACCGACCTGCCGCGCAGCACCAACGTGGCGCCCAGCTGGAGCTTCGGCGAGTACACCACGCGCACCGCGTTCGCCTCGCTGGCGCACCGCTTCGACAACGACTGGTCGCTGAACCTGCACGCCGCGCAAAGCGAAAGCGACGTCCTCAACCACCGTGGCGTGGCCAAGGTGAACTCCGCCGGTGCCGGCCGCTACGGTGGCTACTGGAATCCGGACGGCACCGGTGCGGTGCTAAACGCCCTGCACAGCTCCATCGATAGCACGCAGCAGTCGGCCCAGCTTGACATTTCCGGCCCCTTCCAGGCCCTGGGCCGCGAGCATCAGGCGATGTTCGGCTACAGCGACAGCCGCACCGTCGACTGGACACCGCAATACAACTGCCGGATGTTCAACGCCACCCGCAGCAGCGCCGTGTCGGCCAACTGCCAGTTCCGCGCCAATAACGGCTTTGCCATCAGCGACTGGGGCAACGGCGTGGACGACGACATCCAGCTCGATGCCTGGAAAACCGGGCTGCACAGCAAGACCGTCACCCGCCTCAGCGGCCTTTATGCGGCCACCCGCCTGAGTGTGACCGACCCGCTGTCGGTGATCCTGGGCGCGCGCGTCAGCGATTACAGCGCCACCACCTTCGCCACCAACGGCAGCCGCGCCACCGGGCATGAAAGCGGCATCGTCACGCCCTACCTCGGCGCGGTGTACGACCTGAACGAGCATTACTCGCTGTACGCCAGCTACACCGACATCTTCACCCCGCAGAGCCAACAGACCACCGGCGGCAGCCCGGTGGAGCCGATTCGCGGCAAAAGCTATGAAACCGGGATCAAGGGCGAGTGGTTCGACGGCGGGCTGAATGCGCAGGTGGCGTACTTCCGCACTCAGCAGGAAAACAAGGCCGTGATGGACGGCGCCAACACCACGCCCGCCGGCGCCCAGGCCTACGTGGCCGGCAGCGGTGTGGAAACCGACGGCATCGACCTGGAAATGTCCGGAGCGATCACACCGGCCTGGAACGTCTACGCCGGCTACACCTGGCTGCACTTCCGGCGTGTGGACAGCGACGGGCGCAGCGACCCTTCGCACCTGTTCAAGCTCTCCACCACCTACCGCCTGCCCGGTGTGCTCGACCGCGTGACCCTCGGCGCCGGGGTGAACGCCCAGAGCAACATCCGCGCACTCTCAAGCCCGGCCGGGCAGCCGGTCAATGGCGTGAGTTCGGGGACGAGCGAGGTGAACTGGTCCGGCTATGCGATCTGGAACGCCATGGCGCGCTATGACGTGACCGACAACACCAGCGTGACGCTCAATGCCAACAACCTGTTCGACAAGCACTACTACAGCCAGTACGGGTTCTATGCCGGGGCGATCTACGGCGACCCGCGCAACCTGCAGGTGACGGTGCGCACTCGCTTCTGACTTGCAGCTCAAGCACTCGGCAGCCCTGCTGACCCCGTGGGAGGGCGGCTCGCCGCGCGACGAGCCGATCTGCCGGCAACCCTGAAGGTCGCCCGTTGCACATCGCCCGGCAAGCCGGCCTCCCACCCAAGCTCACTGTCCCACTTCACAAACTCATCAGCGCATTTCACCCGGTAGGAGAGCGGCTCGCCGCGCGACGCGCCGATCTGCCAGCAACCCTGAAGGTTGCCCGTTGCACATCGCCCGGCAAGCCGGCCTCCCACCCAAGCTCACTGTCCCACTTCACAAACTCACCAGCGCATTTCACCCGGTAGGAGAGCGGCTCGCCGCGCGACGCGCCAATCTGCCGGCAACCCTGAAGGTCGCCCGTTGCACATCTCCCGGCAAGCCGGCCTCCCACCCACGCTCACTGTCCCACTTCACAAACTCACCAGCGCATTTCACCCGGTAGGAGAGCGGCTCGCCGCGCGACGCGCCGATCTGCCAGCAACCCTGAAGGTCGCCCGTTGCACATCGCCCGGCAAGCCGGCCTCCCACCCACGCTCACTGTCCCACTTCACAAACTCACCAGCGCATTTCACCCGGTAGGAGAGCGGCTCGCCGCGCGACGCGCCGATCTGCCGGCAACCCTCAGGGATGCATCCGCCCCAGGCCCGGTGGCACGCCGCTGCTGTCGGTGTCCTGCCACGGCCCGTTCGGGCTGGTCGCCCAGGCCCAGCCGTTGTCGAACCGGTAATAGGTGCGCTGGCGGTAATACAACCCTTCAGTGCCCTCCAGCACATACACCCCCAGGCTTGCATCCCAATGGCTCGGCCCGCTCGGCGGCGGCGCGAAGCTGGCCGAGGTGCGTGGTGCAGGCTTGGCCGGCGCCGAGGTGGCAGGGGTTGCCGGCGCGCCGGGAGTCGCGGGTGTACTGGGCAGGCTGCCCGGATTCGGCGGAATGCTGGGCACCGGCGGTGCCGGCTGCTCCATGGGTTTGTGGACGCTACAGGCCGACAGGCCCATGGCCAGGCAGATCAGCGCGGCACGGGCGTAACGGTCAAACGGCAAGGCTAGGGTCATGGGTCTGGGCTGTCGATGATCAGGGATTGAAGCGCCTCCTCGCGAGGGGCGACCGTTGCGCCGCGCCCGAGCCATTCACCTTTGGTGGGCTGGCCCTGGCGGCTGATGCGCGCACCGAGTTGGACTTGCGCAGCGCCCGACAGTTTCAGCGCAGGCTGCATGGCGTCGGCATCGGTGAGGGCGAGCGTGGCCGGCAAATGGGCGACCGTCAGGCGCTTGACCGCCAGTGGCAGCGGCGGCCCGCCCACAGCCCGGGCGAAGACGAACACCGTATCCGACGGCAGCACGGCCTTGGCCACTTCTGGCGCCAGGCTCGACTCGCACCCGCAAGCCCGCCAGGCCTGCGCGCTCACGGGCCCGGTCAATGCCGCCCTGCAACGCCTGCCGCGCCGGGTCGGCCGGCGCCATCTGTGCCTGCAACCGCTCCCACCAACCGGCGGCGTCGGCGTAGCGCTGGCTTTCGAATGCGGCAATGCCGAGCACCCCGAGGGTGGTGGCTTCGTTGGGGTCGGCGCGCAGGGCTTCATCGGCCAGCGCCTGAAGCGCTGGCGACCACTGCTTGTTGGCGGCAAAGTAGCGCGCTTGCGCCCATTGGCCGAGCAGCTCGGGGCTGCGCCCGCTCAAGGCAATAGCCCGCTCGAACAACGGCGCGGCATCGGCCGGGCGGTTGTCGGCCATGTAGGCGCGGGCCAGGTAATAGAGCCCTTCAACCGCATCGGGTTGCGCCTTGACCACTGCCTCCAGGCGCTCGCGCATGTCGGCCGCCGAAGTGGGCGGTGCCACCAGCCGCTCGCTCAGCGCCACCTTGCCGCTGGCGCCCACAAGGGCATAGAGGGCCACAGCGACCATCGGCATCAGCAGTGCCAGCAGCAACGGCAGGCGCCGGTCGGCGCGGCCAGTATTCGTTTCAACTGCCGGGCTGTCCGCCAGCAACGCCCGCGCAGCCTCCACCTTCGCCGCCTCCAGCGCCTGCGGGCTGAGCCGGCCCTGGGCCGCCTCGGCCTGCCACTGCGCCAATTGCTCGCGGTACAGCGCGACATTCTGTGCCTGGCGCCCTGCCCCCGTCACCTTGCGCGGTGCCTGCAACAGCGGCAGCAGCACGAACCCCATGGCCAGCAAAGCCATCGCCGCCAGGGCGATCCATAACAGCATCATGGCCGGTGCTCATCCAGCAGGCACGCCAGGCGCCGCTGTTCATCGAGGGTCAATTGCGCCGCCTGAGCGGCAATACGGCGCCGGCGCACGATCAGGGCGATCCCCGCCGCCCCCACTGAGCAACGCCACCAGTGGCCCGAACCAGAGCAGCCCGGTGCGTGCTTCCAGCGCGGGGCGATAGCGAATGAACTCGCCATAACGCGCCACCAGGTAGTCGATGATCTGCGCATCGCTCTTGCCCTCGGCCATCAGCCGCTGGATCTGCTTGCGCAGGTCGGCAGCGATCGGCGCATTGGAGTCGGCCAGGTCCTGGTTCTGGCATTTGGGGCAGCGCAGCTCGCGAGTCAGCTCGGCAAAACGCTCACGCTGCGCATCGCTCTGGAACGGCGCAGCATCGATGGCCGCTTGCGCCCATGGCAGGCTCATGGCCAATGCGGCCGCCAGCGCCCAGTGCCGAAGGCTCATTGGCCAGCCTCCAGCAGCGCCTGGTAACGGCTGGCCAGCTCGTCACGCCACACTTGCTCGGTAATCACGCCCACGTGTTTGTAGCGAATGATGCCCTGCGCGTCGATCAGGTAGGTTTCGGGAGCGCCGTAGACACCCAGGTCCAGCCCCAGGCTGCCGCTCGCATCGTCGGCGTTGAGCGCGTAAGGGTCGTGGAATTCTGCCAGCCAGCGGCGTGCGGCGGCGTTGTCGTCCTTGTAGTCGATGCCGTGGATGAGCACCCCTTGGGCCTTGAGCGCATTGAGCACCGGGTGCTCCTCGCGGCAGGCCACGCACCAGGTGCCCCACACGTTGACCAGCGCCGGCTTGCCCAACAGCGCCTGGCGATTCACTGGCGCCCCGCCCTGCACCGCCGGCAGCTCGAAAGCCGGCAGCGGCTTGCCGATCAAGGCCGAAGGCAGCACTTCGGGCTGGCTGTACAAGCCGCGGTAGAGAAACGCCGCCAGCAGCAGGAACAGCGCCAGCGGCAGCAGCAGGATCACGCGCTTCATGCCACATCCTCCACAGGTCGAGCGCCACGCCGCCCGCGCAGGCGCTGGCGATAACGGCCGTCGGCCGCCGCCAGCAGCCCGCCGAGTGCGGTGAACAACCCGCCCAGCCAGATCCAGCGCACGAACGGCTTCACGTGCAGGCGCACCGCCCAGGCGCCGCCATCCAGCGGCTCGCCCAGGGCCACGTACAGGTCGCGCCACAGGCCCGGGTCGATGCCGGCTTCGGTCATCACCGAGCCTTGGGCGTCGTAGCGGCGCTTTTCCGGGGCCAGCAGCGCGACCTGGCGGCCGCCTTGGGTCACGCGGATCAAGGCGCGGTCAGCCATCCAGTTGGGCCCACGCACCTGCTGCGAGCCTTCGAAGCTGAAGCGGTAGCCCCCCAGCTCAACCGCCTCGCCGGGTGCCATGCGCACATCGCGCTCGGCGTTGTGCTGGCTGCTCAGCACCACCCCCAGCGCGCACAGCGCCAGGCCCAGGTGCGCCAGGTGCATGCCCCAATAGCTGCGGCGCAACCCGCGCAGGCCGACGTTGCGGCGTTTTGCAGCGATGTCGCGCAGGCCCGCGCCGATCACCCAGAACGCCAGGGCGAATACGCAGAGCACCGGCCAGTCGAAGCCGCCCACCAGCCAACCGGCCAACAGCGACAACGGCACCGCCGCGCCCAGCACGGGCATCAACAGCCCGGCGAGCCAGCGCCCCGGGGTGTGCTTCCAGCGCACCAGCACACCCACCGCCAGCAGCACCATCAACAGCCCCATCAGCGGCAGAAACAGCAGGTTGAAATAAGGCGGCCCGACCGACAGCCGCGCCCCAGTCAGCGCTTCGAGCAGCAGTGGGTAGAGCGTGCCCAGCAAAATGGTGGCCGCCGCCACCACCAGCAACAGGTTGTTGCCCAGCAGCAAGGTCTCGCGTGACCACAGGCCGAATTGTGCAGGGCTGCGCACCACCGGCGCACGCAGCGCGAACAAGCCCAGCGAGCCACCCACCACCAGCAGCAGAAAGGCCAGGATGAACACCCCGCGCGTCGGGTCGGCAGCAAAGGCATGCACCGACGTGAGCACGCCGGAGCGCACCAGGAACGTGCCCATCAGGCTCAAGGAGAAAGCTGCGATGGCCAGCAGCACGGTCCAGCTTTTGAACACCCCGCGCTTTTCAGTCGCGGCCAGCGAGTGGATCAGCGCCGTGCCGACGAGCCAAGGCATGAACGAGGCGTTTTCCACCGGGTCCCAGAACCACCAGCCGCCCCAGCCCAGCTCGTAGTAAGCCCACCAGGAGCCCAGGCTGATGCCGATGCCCAGAAAGCTCCACGCCACCAGCGTCCACGGCCGCGACCAGCGTGCCCAGGCTGCGTCCAGCCGGCCGCCCAACAGCGCCGCGATGGCGAAGGCGAAGGCCACCGAAAAGCCCACGTAGCCCATGTAGAGCATCGGCGGGTGCACGATCAGGCCGAAATCCTGCAGCAGCGGGTTGAGGTCACGGCCCTGCCGCGGCACCTGCGGCAGGATGCGCGCGAAAGGATTGGAGGTGAACACCACGAACAGCAGAAACCCCGTGCTGATCAGGCCCATCACCCCCAGCACCCGCGCCAGCATGTCGCGCGGCAACTGCGCAGAGAACAGCGCCACGGCGAAGGTCCAGCCGGCCAGGATCAACGCCCACAGCAGCAGCGAACCTTCGTGAGCGCCCCACACCGCGCTGAAGCGGTAGTACCAGGGCAAAGCGGTGTTGGAGTTGGCCGCCACGTAGGCGACGGAAAAGTCATTGGCCATGAAGGCATGCGCCAGGCATACGAACGCCGCCAATACGAAAGCGAACTGCCCCGCCGCCAACGGCTGCGCCAACGGCTGCGCCAGCGCCATCCAGTGCACCTGGCCGCGCCAGGCCCCCAGCAGCGGCAACGTGCCGAGCACCGCAGCCAGGCACAGCGCCAGGATCAATGCCCATTGGCCCAGTTCCGGAATCATCGCTGCACCTGCGCGGCCTTGGCGTCCTCGAGGGCTTTGTTCACCTCGGGCGGCATGTACTTTTCATCGTGCTTGGCCAGCACTTCGTCGGCCTCTACCACGCCGCTGGCGTTCACCTGGCCAAGGGCGACGATCCCCTGCCCTTCACGGAACAGGTCCGGCAGGATGCCGCGATAGGTGACCGTCACCGAACGGTTGAAATCGGTGACCACGAAACGTACGGCCAGTGAGTCCTCCGAACGCACTAGCGAGCCACGCTCGACCATGCCGCCGGCGCGAATGCGTGCGCCGGCCGGTACCTCGCCATTGGCGATCTGCGTGGGGGTGTAGAACAGGTTGATGTTCTGCTGCAGTGCGCTCAAGGCCAGCGCCAGTGCAACGCCCAGCCCGGCCAGCAGGCCGAGCACCAGCAACAGCCGCTGCTTGCGTTGGCGGTTCATGCCTGGCGCTCCCGGCGCGCATTGCGAGCCTGCTGTTGAAGATAACGGCGCCGCGCGCGCCAGGGGCTGGCGATGTTCCAGGCCAGCACCAGCGCGAACAGGCCATAGGCCGGCCACACATACGCGCCGTGATGGCCCATGGCAAAGAACTCGCCCACCGATGCGAAACTCATCCTCGCCCCTCCAGCGCCTGGCGCACCACCGCTTGCGCCCAACCACTGCGCGCCTCCCGCCGCAGCACCTCCAGGCGCATGCGCGCCAACAGCAAGGCGCCGAACAGGCAGTAGAAGCCGAAAACGGTGAACAGCAGCGGCAGCCACATCTGCGCCGGCATCGCAGGCTTTTCAGTCAGGGTGAAGGTCGCGCCCTGGTGCAGGGTGCTCCACCACTGCACCGAATACTTGATGATCGGGATGTTCACCACGCCGACGATGGCAAGCACTGCGCAGGCCTTGCCGGCGCTGTCGCGGTTGCCGATGGCATTGCCCAGGGCGATCACCCCGGCATAGAGAAACAGCAGAATCAGCATGCTGGTCAGCCGTGCATCCCACACCCACCAGGCGCCCCAGGTCGGCTTGCCCCAGATCGAACCGGTGAGCAGCGCCAGCGCCGTCATCGAGGCGCCGATGGGGGCCGCGCAGCGCAGGGCCACGTCGGCCAGCTTGATCTTCCACACCAGCGTCACCACCCCGGCGGCTGCCATCAGCACATAGCAGCTCTGCGCCAACATCGCGCTGGGCACATGAATATAGATGATGCGAAACGCATTGCCCTGCTGGTAATCAGGTGGCGCGAAGGCCAGGCCCCAGACCACGCCCACCGCCAGCAACAGCGCAGCGGCCAGCGCCAGCCAGGGCTGCAGGCGGCCGGCCAGGGAGTAGAACCATTTGGGCGAGCTCCAGCGGTGGAACCAGGCCCAGGCGGTGTTCGGGGTACTCATCGGGGGTTCTCGATCATCGTTCGGTCACTCGGCCACGCTGATGCGCAGGCCGGCCGCGATCGCCAGCGGCGCCAAGGTTATCGACAGCACAGCCAGGCACGCCAGCCATAAAAGGTAACCGGCCACCGGCAGGCCTTGCAGCGCAGCGCGCAGCGTGGCGCTGCCGAGGATCAGCACCGGGATGTACAACGGCAGTATCAACAACGCGAGCAACAAGCCGCCGCGTTTGAGGCCTACGGTCAAGGCCGCGCCCACCGCGCCGAGCAGGCTCAGCGAAGGCGTCCCGAGCAACAGGGAGGCCGCCAGCGCCGGCAGGCAAGCGGGCGGCAAACCGAGCATCACGGCCAGCACCGGCGCCACAAGCACCAGCGCCAGCCCGCTCAGCAGCCAGTGCGCGAGCACCCGCACCAGCACCAGCAACGCCAACGGCTGCGGCGCCAGCACCAGTTGCTCCAGCGAGCCGTTGTCGAAGTCGGCACGGAACAGCCCGTCGAGCGACAGCATCACCGCCAGCAGCGCCGCCACCCAGATCAAACCGGGTGCGATCTCGCGCAGCAACGCAGGCTCGGCGCCCACGCCCAACGGGAACAACGTGATTACCAGGGCAAAGAACACCAGCGGGTTGAGCCAGTCGCCAGGCCGCCGGCACAGCAGGTGCAGCTCGCGCCGCAAGGTATGCCCCAGCACGCTCATGCTGCCAGCTCCAGTTCGCTGTACCGGGCCGGGCGCAAGGCCAGGGCATGGTGGGTGGTCAACACCACCGCGCCGCCGCCCTCGCAATGGGCCACCAGGTGCGCCTCCAGTGCGCCAACCGCCTGAGCGTCGAGCGCGGTGAAAGGCTCGTCGAGCAACCACAGCGGTGCGCTCGGCAGGTGCAGGCGAGCGAGGGCTACGCGGCGCTTCTGCCCGGCCGACAGCGTGTGGCACGGCACGTCTTCGTAGCCGGCCAGCCCAACGGCCGCCAACGCCTGCCACAGTGCTGCGCGGCTCGGTGCGTTGCCCGGCAGGGCGCTCAGCCAGGCGAGGTTTTCCTCGGCGCTCAGGTGCTCGTTGATGCCTGCGGCATGGCCCAGCCACAGCCAGGGGGCACTTCGCTCGACCTCACCCTGAGCGGGCGCCATCAAGCCCGCGAGCACACGCAGCAAAGTGCTCTTGCCGGAGCCGTTCGGGCCGCACACGCGCAGCATCGCGCCCGGGGCCAGCGCCAGGTTCAGGGCATCGAACGGCAGGCGACCGTCGCGCTCGCACGCCAGGTCACGGGCTTGAAGATAAAGGGTCACGAAATGGCCTTTGGATCAGGGCGGGCGGCTCAAGGCTTGGGCACACGCGCCGATACAGGTGCATCATGCGTAGCGGGCGGCAATGATACCCCAGCCGCCCCCCACAGGGTGAACTCCACACCCAGGTAAGCCGATGACTTCTGAAATCAGCAGCGTAGCCGCCTCCTCCGCCGCCCTGGCCTCCGCCCAGCGCGGTGCAGCGCTCACCGGGCAGCTTCTGAACCTGCTGCAACCGGCCGCCGGTGCCCTGGCACCCGGGCAGACTGCGCGCGCCGATGTGCTGCAGGTGCGCCAGGGTGCGCAGGATTTCCAGGTACTGCTGGCCCTCACGCTGGACAACGGCAAGACCCTCAACCTGCAGGTGAGCACCAGCCAGCCGCTGGCTCAGGGCACGCAATTGCTGGTGCAGAAGCTGTTCAGCAACCAGCTGGCGGTGACCAACCCCGGCGCCGGCAGCCTCACCGAGCTCGACACCCGCCAGGTGCCGCCGGGCACCCTGCTGCAAGGCAAGGTCATCACCAGCGTGGCGCTGCCTGCCGACCTCGCTGGCGGGCCGGCACAGTACCGCGCAACGGTCGCCTTGCTCGGCAGCGCTCTGGCCGGGCAGAGCCTGACCCTGGACAGCGCCCAGCCGCTGCGCCTGGGCAGCCTGCTCAGCGCCGTGGTGCAAGGGCCGCAAGCGCTGCGGTTCGTGCAGGTGGGCCAGCAGCTCGACCAATTGGCGCTGAGCCAGCAACTCAACACCCAGCAAAGCCGCCAGGCCTCATTGCCCAGCCTGCTCGGCCTGCTGCAGAACAGCCAGGCGAACGGCGGCTTGCCGCCAGCGGTGGCCAGCCAGGCGCGGGCGCTGCTGGCCAGCTTGCCCAGCCCCGCCGACCTCACCGACCCCAAGGCAGTGGCGCAGGCGTTCCAGGCCAGCGGCCTGTTCATGGAAAGCCGCTTGCTCGCAGGGAGCCTCGCCGCCGAGCAACCGGCGCCGGACCTCAAAAGCGCGTTGCTGCGTTTGGTGGCCCAGTTGTTGCCGAACGTGCCCGATGGCGCGTCGATCAACCCCGCCACCCTGGCGGTGATCGCGCAGAACCTCGCCCGCGCGCAGCAATCGAACCGGCTGCGTAACGCCCTGGGCTTGCTCGGGCAGGTCAGCGCCAAGCCTGAGGCCGGCAGCGATTTCCCCCTTCCGGCCCGCAATGCCGAAGGCCAGGAAGGCGAGAACGACCTGCACGCCCTGCTGCGCCTGGCCTCGGCGGCTATCTCCCGGCTGCAGACACACCAGCTCACCAGCCTGGAACACAGCGGCGTGCAGGCCGATGGCAAGGTCCTCAACACCTGGCAGCTGGAAATCCCCATGCGCTACCTGGACGGGCTGATTCCCTTCAGGTGCGCGTGCAAAGCGAAGCACGCGAAGGCGAAGAGGACGAAACCGACGCCGAGGGCCGCCCACGGCCCAAACGCAAGCTCTGGCGCCTGGAGCTGGCCTTCGACCTTGACCCGCTGGGCCCGCTGCAAGTGCAGGTGGAGCTTCTGGAAAACCAGCTCACCAGCCAGCTTTGGGCAGAAAACCCGCGCACCGCAGCCATGATCGAGCAGCAACTGGGCTATTTGCGCCAGCGCCTGAGCGACGCCGGGCTTGAAGTGGGCGAACTCAACTGCCACACCGGCAAACCCGTGCGCGGGCCGCGCACGCAGCTGGACCAACGCTGGGTGGATGAAACCGCATGAGCACTACTCTTTCTCGCCAGGCCATCGCGCTGACCTACGACGGCGAAAGCGCCCCCAACCTGTCGGCCAAGGGCGACGACGAGCTGGCCGAAGCGATCCTGGCCCTGGCCAAACAGCATGAAATCCCGATCTACGAGAACGCGGAGCTGGTAAAACTGCTGGCGCGCCTGGAGCTGGGCGAGCAGATCCCCGAGGCGCTGTACCTGACCATCGCCGAGATCATCTCCTTTGCCTGGTACCTGCAAGGCAAGCGCCCGCCGGGTTTCCAGATGCCGGGGCAAAAGCCCGAACGCGACGTGACGCCCCATCTGCCGCGCCTCGGCGGCCCCGCCGAAGCCTGAAGCTCAGGTATGCTGGCGGCCATTCACGACACCGAGGCCCTTTTCGCATGATTCACCTGCGCCCGATGCTGGCAGCCGACTTCGACCGTTTCTGGCCCACCTTCCAGGCCGTTGTGCAGGGCCAGGCCACCTATGCCTATGACCCGGCCACCACGCGCGAACAGGCCGAGCACCTTCGGCTGGGCCTGCCGTTGCAAACCTGGCTGGCCGAGGCCGACGACGGCACGCTGCTGGGCAGCTACTACCTCAAGGCCAACGCCGCCGGGCCTGGCAATCATGTGAGCAATTGCGGCTACATGGTCAGCGAAGCCGCACGCGGCAAGGGCGTGGCCCGGCTGATGTGCGAGCACTCCCAGGCGCAGGCCCGTGCAGCGGGCTTTCTGGCGATGCAGTTCAACTCGGTGGTGAGCACCAATGAAGTGGCCGTGGCGCTGTGGCGCAAGCTGGGGTTCGAAGAGGTCGGCCGGCTGCCCAGGGCCTACCGCCATGCCACCGCAGGGCTGGTCGACTGCCTGGTGATGTACAAATGGCTCGAAGAACCTGCGCCGGTGCGCTTGATCGGGCGAAAGAACATCGAATCGGTGGTGTCGCGCCCGCGCCGCGCCTGAAGCTCAAACCTGCGGCGCGGCCCTGAGCGGGCGGCGCAACGCCTGGCCCAGCCACACCCCCAGCAGCGCCAGCGCGCCACCCACAGCGTGGTACGGCGCCAGGCGCTCGCCGAGCCAACCCACCGCCACCAGCGCGACGATCAACGGAATCAGGTTGAGGAACAGGCTGGCCCGGCTCGGCCCCACGGCCTGCACGCCGTTGATCCACAGCCAGGGCGCCAGGATCGACGCCAGCAGCCCGGCATAGAGCACCAGCGGCAGGCTTTGCGCGGTGATGCCGGAGCGCTCGCCGAGCAAGTACCAGGGCAGCAGGCACACCAGCGCGCAGCCCACCTGCACCGTCAATTGCAGCCAGGTGCTGAGCGGCAACTGCCAGCGCCGCAACAACACCCCATAGAGCGCGTTAGCCAGTACCGCGATCAGCATCAGCCCGTCGCCCGCGTTCAATTGCAGGTGCGCGACATTGCCCGGCTCGCCCCGAGCGATAAGGCACAGCACCCCGGCAAACGACACCAACCCGCCCAGCAGCGCACCCCAGGTCAGTGGCTCGCGCGCCAGCACGCTGCTGAGCAGCGCCGACATCAGCGGTGACAGCGCGATCAGGATGCCCATGTTGGTGGCACTGGTGCTGTGCGCAGCGCTGTAGGCCAGGCCCTGGTAGATGACCATGCCCAGCAGCCCCAGCGCGGCCAGTTGCGGCAGGTGCCGGCGCACGCGCTCACGCTCGCGCCAGAGCCCGGCGGCAGTGAACGGCAGCAGCAGCAAAAACGCCAGTGCCCATCGGTAAAAGGTGATCGAAGCCGGCGCGATGAGCCCGGCCGAGAGCTTGGTGACCAGCGTATTGCCCGCCCACAGCACAACGGTGAACAGCGGGAACAATGCATGCAGGCCGGGGTTCGGGCCAGGAGAGTGCGGGGTGGCCATGGGAAGGTCCATCAAGCGCCAGGGGCCGCCGATTTAGCCAGAGATAGCCGCACAGGGAAACCCCGCCGCAACAAAATACTGTATATCCATCCAAACTTTTGCTTGCTCCACCTGCCGGCCTGCCGCATCCTTGGGCAACGTTTCCCTGCCGGCCCGCCCTCATGCGCCTGTTTCTCTGTGAAAAACCTTCCCAAGCCAAGGACATCGCCCAGGTGCTGGGCGCGCGCCGGCGTGGCGAAGGCTGCTGGCAGGGCAATGGCCTGAGCGTCACCTGGTGCATCGGCCACCTGCTCGAAACCGCACCGCCCGACGCCTACGATACCCGCTACAAGAAGTGGGCGCTGGCCGACCTGCCCATCGTGCCCGGCCAGTGGAAGATGCAGGTCAAACGCAAAACCGCAGCGCAGTTCAAGGCCGTCAAGCGGCTGCTGGGCGAGGCCTCGGAGCTGGTGATCGCCACCGACGCCGACCGCGAGGGCGAGATGATCGCCCGCGAGCTGGTCGAGCATTGCCGTTACCGCGGCCCGGTGCAGCGGCTGTGGCTCTCGGCACTGGACGACGCTTCCATCCGCAAGGCGCTGGCCAGCCTCAAGCCGGGGGCTGCCACCTTCAACCTCTATCAGTCGGCATTGGGCCGGTCCCGCGCCGACTGGCTGATCGGCATGAACATGAGCCGGCTGTTCACCCTGCTCGGCCGCCAGGGCGGCTACGACGGTGTGCTCAGCGTCGGCCGCGTGCAAACGCCCACGCTGCGTCTGGTGGTCGACCGCGACCGCGCCATCGCCGATTTCGTGCCGGTGCCTTTCTGGGCCATCGAGGTGCCGATGAGCACGCCCGAGGGCAGCTTCACCGCGCAGTGGCAGGCATCCGAGGCTCACTGCGACGAGCAGGGCCGCTGCCTCAAGCAAGCGGTCGCCGAAGCGGCGGCGCTTGCGATCGAAAACGCCGGCCAGGCAGAGGTCAGCGAGGTCAAGGTCGAGCGGGTCAAGGAGTCGGCCCCCTGCCCTTCGACCTCGGCACCTTGCAGCAACTGTGCTCGAAAAGCTCGGCCTGGGCGCCCAGGAAACCCTCGACATCGCCCAGGCACTATACGAAACCCACAAGCTGGTGACCTACCCGCGCAGCGATTGCGGTTACCTGCCCAACAGCCAGCACGCAGAAGCCCCGGCCATCCTCAAGGCGCTGGCCGCTGCCGACCCGGCCCTGGCGGCCCTCACGCCGCACCTGCAACCGTCGCGCCGTTCACGTGCCTGGAACGACAGCAAGGTCACCGCCCACCACGGCATCATCCCTACCGCCGCCGCGCACGGCCTGAGCAACCTGAGCGGCAAGCACCGCGCGGTGTACAGCCTGATCCGCGCCCGTTACCTGGCGCAGTTTCTGCCCGACCACGAATACGACCGCACCCGCGCACGCTTCGATTGCGCCGGCGAGCTGCTGCTGGCCACCGGCAAGGTGGTGGCAGAGCCGGGCTGGAAGCGCGCACTGCCCGAGGCCCTGGCGCCCACCGGCAACCAGCCGCCGGTGCAGGTGCTGCCGCCGCTCAAGCGCGGCCAGCCGTGCGATGTGGGCCAACCCAAGCTCAAGGCTTTGTTCACCCAACCGCCAAAACCCTTCACCGAAGGCGACCTGATCAGCGCCATGAAAAACGTCGCCAGGCTGGTCAGCGACCCCTTGCTCAAGCAAAAGCTGAAGGAAACCACCGGCATCGGCACCGAGGCCACGCGCGCAAGCATCATCCAGGGGCTGCTCGAGCGGGGTTATCTGGTGAAGAACGGCAAGGCACTGGCTGCAACGCCTGCAGCCTTCAGCCTGATCGACGCGGTGCCCAAGCCGATTGCCGACCCCGGCACCACCGCTATCTGGGAGCAGGCGCTGGACATGGTGCAGAGTGGCGAAATGGCACTGGAAGAATTCGTTGCCCGCCAGTCGGCGTGGATGGGCAAGCTGGTGGAGCGCTGCAAGGGCCTGCAATTCAAGGTCAGCGGGCCGGCGCCCGCCTCGGTGAAAAGCCCTGGCAAAAGAAACGCGCTCCCGCAAGGCGCAAGCTCCCCGGCGCCGCAAAAGCGCCGAGGCGCAGGCCTGAACCTGACCGCCGGGGTTGGCTGTTTCTTGCAGCTACAAGCTACAAGCTTATAGCTGCCTTCCTCAGGCCAGGCTCTTGCTCACCACCTCGAACACATCGCTGCTCAGCTCGCCAGAATCGCGCACGCGCTCCAGCTCCGCCTTCATCAGCGCCTGGCGGGCGCTGCCGTACTTGCGCCAGCGAGTCAGCGGCGCCAGCAGGCGCGACGCGATCTGCGGGTTGGTAGTGTTCAGCTCCAGGATGATGTCAGCCAGGAACCGATAGCCACTGCCGTCGGCCGCATGGAAGTTGACCAGGTTCTGCCCAGCGAAGGCGCCGATCAGCGCACGCACCTTGTTGGGGTTGCGCAGGGTGAACGCCGGGTGCTGCATCAACGCCTTGACCCGCGCCAGGCCGCCGGGCAGCGTGCTGGCCGCCTGCACGCTGAACCACTGGTCCATTACCAGCGCGTTGCTGGCGAATTCGCTGGCGAAGCGTTCGAGCACCGCGTCGCGCTCCTGCTCGAACGGCGAGTTCACCAGCACGGCCAGCGCGGTGAGGCGCTCGGTCATGTTGTCGGCCTGCTCGAACTGCTCCTGAGCGGCAGCCACCATCTCGGGCTCTTCCAGCAGCATCAGGTAAGCGAGCGCGATGTTCTGCAGGGCGCGGCGGGCAAAGTGCTCGGCGCTGGCTGCATAAGGTGTGGCGCGCGATTGCTCGCGGGCGGCATGGTAACGGCGCAGCAGCGGCTCGCGCAGGGCCTTGGCCAGTTGCAGGCGAGCGGCGTCGCGGGCAGCGTGGATGGCATCCACATCGGCCACGTCGCTGATCTCGGTGAGGTAGGCCTCGCCCGGCAGCGAGAGCATCTCGGCGACCATGGCAGGGTCCAGGCTTTCGTCGGCAAGCAAGGTGGCGAACGCCTGCACCAGGCGCTCATCGGCCACCAGCGGCTGGCTGGCCTGGTGCTGGCCGATCATTTCCTGAAGCACCTGCACGGCCAGTTGCTGGCCGGCTTCCCAGCGGTTGAAACCGTCGCTGTCGTGCTGCATCAGGAACATCAGCTGGTCACGGCTGTAGGGGAAGCTCAGCTTCACCGGGGCGCTGAAACCGCGCAGCAACGAGGGCAACGGTTGTTGCGTGACGCCTTCGAAGGTGAAGGTCTGCTCGGCCTCGGTCACCTGCAGCACACGCTGGGTGCCCTGGGCGCTGGCTTCGCCTTGCAGGCGCAGCGGCAGGTCCTGGCCATCGGCGCCCAGCAGGCCCAGCTCGACAGGGATCACGAACGGCAGCTTGTGGTCGCTTTCCGGGGTGGCCGGGCAGCTCTGGCTGAAGGTCAGGCTGTAGCGGCCGGCCGCGGCATCGTAGTGTTCGCTGGCGGCCAGGCGCGGCGTGCCGGCCTGGCTGTACCAGCGCTTGAACTGGCCCAGGTCGACACCGTTGGCATCTTCCATGGCGCTGATGAAGTCGTCGCAGGTGACCGCTTGCCCATCATGGCGCTCGAAGTACAGGTCGCTGCCCTTGCGAAAGCCCTCCGCGCCCAGCAGAGTGCGGATCATGCGCACCACTTCGGAGCCTTTTTCATACACGGTCAGGGTGTAGAAGTTGGAGATCTCGATGAAGCTCGCAGGCCGCACCGGGTGGGCCATGGGGCCGGCATCTTCGGCGAACTGGTGGGTGCGCAGGTATGCCACGTCTTCCACACGCTTGACCGTGCTGGAGTTCATGTCGGCAGAGAATTCGGCATCGCGGAACACCGTGAAGCCTTCCTTGAGCGACAGCTGGAACCAGTCGCGGCAGGTGACACGGTTGCCCGACCAGTTATGGAAATACTCGTGCGCCACCACCGCCTCGACCCGCTGGTGCGCAGCGTCGGTGGCGGTTTCGGCGCGGGCCAGCACACAGCTGGAGTTGAAGATGTTCAGGCCCTTGTTTTCCATGGCGCCCATGTTGAAGTCGTTGACCGCCACGATCATGAAGATGTCCAGGTCGTATTCGCGGCCATAGACTTCCTCGTCCCAGCGCATCGACTTCTTCAGGCTGTCCATTGCGTGCTGGCACTTGTCGATGTTTTCCGGCTCCACGTAGATGCGCAGGGCCACGTCTCGGCCGCTGGCACGGGTGAAGCTGTCTTCGACACACCAGAGGTCACCGGCCACCAGTGCGAACAGGTAGGCCGGCTTCTTGAACGGGTCTTCCCAGGTCGCCCAGTGGCGGCCGTCTTCGCTCTCGCCGCTGGCAATCGGATTGCCGTTGGAGAGCAGCACCGGGTACTGCTGCTTGTCAGCCGAAAGCGAGGTGGTGAAGCTGCTCATCACGTCCGGGCGGTCGAGGTACCAGGTGATCTTGCGAAACCCTTCGGCCTCGCACTGGGTGCAGAACATCCCGCCGGACTTGTACAGGCCTTCGAGCGCGGTGTTGGTCTCGGGATGGATGCGCACGGTGCTGTCGAGGGTGAACTCGGCGGTGGCCGGCTGCAGGGTGAGGTGGCTGTCGCCGAGCTGGTAATCGCCGGCCTCGAGCGCCTGGTCGTTCAGTGCCAGGCTCAGCAGCTCGAGTTGCTGGCCGTCCAGCACCAGTGGCGGCAGGCCGTCGCCGGCCGCGGGGTTGCGGCGCATCACCAGTTGTGCGTGCACGAGGGTGTGGTCGTCGTGCAGCTCGAAGCTCAGGTGCGTTTCGTCGATCAGGTAATCGGGCGCGGTGTAGTTCTTCAGGTAAATGGTGCGGGGCTGCTCGGTTCGCATGGCGATGTCCTTACTGATGCACGGCCAGTTGATAGGCGGTGTACTTGCGAATGTTGATCACGCCGGTGTCGAAGATCAGGTACTGGCCCTTGATGCCCATCAGGGTGCCTTCGGCCACGGGCTGCTTGTCGAGGTTGAAGCTGGCGACCTTGGTCGGATAGGCGCGCACGGGGTAGTTCATCTGCGCCAGCGGCGCGTCGGGCAGCAGCTGGATCGCCTGCAGGCCGAAGCTCGCCTGCAAGGCTGCCAGGCCTTCGGCGCAGCGGTCGAAGAGCATCTCGCGCACCGCCGGCAGGTCGACATCCGCCGCGGGCCCCTTGAGCAATGCACGCCAGTTGGTACGGTCCGGCACATGGGCGCGCAGCAGGTCTTCGACCAGCCCGGATTGCTGCCGCGTCGCCACCCGCAGGATCGGCAAGCCCTGGCTGGCACCCTGGTCGAGCCAGCGTGTCGGCAATTGCGTGGCACGGGTGATGCCGACTTTCACGCCCGAGGAGTTGGCCAGGTAGACGATGTGGTCGCTCATGCAGAACTGCTCGCCCCAGCCGGGCTCGCGGCAGGTGCCGTGTTCGTAATGGCACTTTTCCGGGGCCATGATGCACACGTCGCACGCGGCCAGCGCCTGCATGCAAGGGTAGCAATAGCCCTGGCTGAAGCTGGTGCGGGTGCGGCGGCCGCAGTTCACGCAGTGGATCTGCCCGAGGTATTCGAGTTTCAGGTGTTGCCCGATCAGCGGGTTGAGCTCGATGGCCTGCTCGCCCAGGCGCAGGCTGTAGCGCACTTCAGGCGCCTCCAGGCGCACGGCCATCTTGTGTACGGCACCGCGAAGCTGTTCGATCAATGGATGGCATCCGACTTGAACAGGATGTTGGGCACCGGCGTGCTCTTGCTGCTGCACTCCTGCGGGCCCATGTAGCCGGTGCGCTCTTCTTCGGGCAGGTTCTGCATTTCCCAGGCGATCACCGCCTGCAGCGACAGCTCCTTCTGCTCCTGAGTGAGCTTGCGCCCGTCAGACCATTTGCCGATCTCGATGGCGGTTTTCAGGCTCTGGTAGATGTCGGGAGTGATGTTCTCGATCAACTTGGAAAAGGGGGTCATCGGAGCGTCCGCGCGTTCATGAAGGGGAAACAGTTACCGTAGTTTACGCCACACCGGCGTGCCGCCCAACAGGGCGGTGGCGCAACCGGTCGGGCTCAGGGCGCCAGCTCCGGGCGTTGCACGTCGACCCACACGAACTTGCGCGGGTCGATGGCGGTTTCGTCGTCGAGCCGGTAGGCCACCAGCTTGCCGTAGAGCACCGCGCTGTAGTCCAGGCAGGCCAGGTTTGGCCGCAACGGTGCCGGGTGCCCGTCGCGCCAGTAGTGGCCGACGAACAGCAGCGGCTGGTCGGCGCCGTAGCACAGCAGCGCTTGCTTCTGCGTACGCGTGAGCCGCTGGCTGGCAACCTCCTCGGGCAGCGCGTCTGGCTGGAACACCACGTCTCCGTAGGTTTGCGGGTCCTCTTCCCAGAACTTGGTGCGAAAGAACGCGCGGGTCAGGCCGTCGCCACCGGTGAGGGTCAACCCGCCGGGCAGGCGCATGTCGGTGCCGCGCAGCAGGCGGTCGAAGGCTTTGCAGGCGAAGCTACCCGGCACACAGGATTCCTGGATGAAGGCTTCATCGACGCAGCCACCGCCGAAGCGCTGGGCCAAGGGGTGATGTACTGCTCGTCCCAGCAGGCATGTACCAGGCGAAAACGCCCGGCATCGATGAACAAGGGCAGTTCATAGAACCAGCCCAGAAAGGCTTGCCAATCGGCCGGATGCTGCTCGAACTGCTCAAGCGTCGCGCCCAGCAGGCGATGGTGGCGCGGGGTGTGTTCGCGTACCCAGGTCTGCCCGCTGCCCACTGGCGCCGGAGTGTTCCAGCCGATGGCGTTGTATTCGTGGTTGCCCATGATGCAGTGGGCCTGGCCGGCCTCGACCATGCCATGCACGATGTGCAGGGCCTCGCGGATGCGCGGGCCGCGGTCGATGATGTCGCCCAGAAACAGCGCCTGGCGCCGCGGGTGGCGCCACACGCCGCCCTGCTGGCGATACCCGAGCACTCCCAGCAGGTGCTCCAGGGTCTGGGCGCATCCATGCACATCGCCGATCAGGTCGTAACCGCGCGCCGGGTCGAGCATCAGTCGCCTCCCCGCCGCCCAGGCGGCTGCCCCAGCCGAGCTTGGTGCGGCACACCTCGTAGTAGTTGTGGTCCAGCGGGTGGATCAGGCGCAGCTTCTGCGGCTTTTTCTTCACCGTGATGGTGTCGCCCGGGCGCAGGTGAAGTGGTTCTGGCCGTCGCAGCTCACCTGCGGGTAGATGGTCATGTCCTTGGCCACCACGATCTTCAGTTCACTGTTGCCGTCGACCACGATGGGCCGGCCGGACAGCGTGTGCGGGTACATCGGCACGATGACGATGGCATCGAGCTTGGGGTGCATGATCGGGCCGCCGGCCGACAGCGCATAGGCCGTGGAACCGGTGGGGGTGGCGACGATCAGGCCGTCGGCCTTCTGGCTGCAGACGAACTGGCCATCGATCCAGATTTCGAATTCGATCATGCGTGTGGACTTGCCCGGGTGCAACACCACGTCGTTCAGGGCGTCGCCCTGGCCGATGGCCTCGCCATGGCGGCGCACCTCGGCTTCGAGCAGGAAGCGATTTTCCACCAGGTAATGGCCGTCGAGCACTTCGCCGACCTTCAGCTCCAGCTCATCGGGGCGGATGTCGGTGAGAAAGCCCAGGCTGCCGCGGTTGATCCCCAGCACCGGCGTGTGGTGCCGCGCCAGCGCGCGGGCGGCGCCGAGCAGGCTGCCATCGCCGCCAACCACGATCACCAGGTCGCACACCTCGCCCAGCAACTTGCGCGCGCTGATCTGCAGGCCGTGGCCCGGAACGACTTCGGCGATGCTTTCGTCGAGGATCACGTGCAGATGGCGGCCAAGCAGAAAGCGCTTGAGGCGGCGGATGGTGTCCACCACCTGGGTGCTGCCCAGGCGGCCGATGATACCGATATTGCGAAATTGCTCCATGGGGCTTCCGGGCTACAGGCTGGCGTTGCCGGCGATTATGGAGCAAAGCGGGCAACATCGACAAAAAATGCGTGGCACGCGGGTATCATCGCGGCATGAACCCTTTCAGTGACCTGGCCCATCTGCCCCGCGAAATGCGCGTGCCCAGCGTGCGCGACCTCGCCTGGGCGCTCACCAGCCCGCCCCTGCTGGCCCAGGCGCCAGCGCCGCAACGCCACCCGCTGGCGGGCAGCGAGTGGGCGGCGCAGCCGGGCCGGCTGGCAGCCTGGCTTGAACAGCAAAACGCTCAGCCCCAAGCGCTCGAGGCGTTCCTGGCCGAGGGCCCGGTGCGCCGGCTAGGCATGTACTACGAGCGGCTCTGGCGTTACGCGCTCGAAGCTGCGCCCGGCGTCACGGTGTTGGCCGCCGGCCTGCCGGTGCGCGAGGCCGGCCGTACCCTGGGCGAGTTCGACCTGCTGCTGGCTGATGCCGGCGGCATCCATCACCTGGAACTGGCGGTGAAGTTCTATCTCGGCCCGCCAAGCGGTGGCGGCGAGCGCCCCGACCAATGGCTCGGCCCGGGCTGCCACGACCGGCTCGACAAGAAGCTGGCACACCTGGCCGATCACCAGTTGCAGCTGGGCCAGGCCCCGGCAGGCCAGGCGGCGCTGACAAAGGCTGGCGCAGAGCACGCCCAGCCTGCGCTGTGGCTGGGCGGCTGCCTGTTCGAGCCCTGGCCGCAAGGCTGCCAGCCACCTCACCAGGCTCACCCGCAGCACTTGCGTGGCCAGTGGTTGCCGGCCAGTGCATGGCCAGCGCTGGCCGCCAGCCGGCCCGCCGCACGCTGGAGCCTGCTGCCACGTGCACGCTGGCTCGCACCGGCTCAAGGGCTTGAGCAGCTCGATGCAAAGGAAGTGGCGCAATGGCTGTACGGCGAGGCGCAGATGATGCAAGCGAAGATGCTGGCGCAGGTGGATGAGCGTGGCGAAGAGGCCAAACGCCTGATGGTGGTGCCCGATGCCTGGCCGGAGTTGCCGAAACGCTATTGAGAGGAGAACGCCCGGCGGCCTGGCTGGCACGTGGCAAAAAATGGCGGCCGAAGCCGCCTCAAGTGCCTTGCGTGCCCGAGGACAGCCAGCGACGTGGCCGTCTCGATGGGTGTACTCTGACCGCCGCCGTACTCAGGCACCTTGATGCAAATCAACGCTTCTTGGGTTTCTTCTTCGGCTTCTTGCGCCCCGCCAGCGGCATGGCCTGCTCGAAGGCCTGGCGCATGTCGTTCAAGCGCTTGTCGTTGAGGTCGTGAACGCGCTTGGCGCGTTCCTGGGAAAAGTCGATGAGGTTGTCGTCCTGGCTCATGGGCGCACGCTGTTTCGCTTCGATAGGCGCATCATGCCAGCCTCAGATCTTCAGGTCGATCAGCCGGCCGGGCGCGGCTCGCCGTCGATCAGCGGCACCGCTGGCACGGTGTTGTCGGCATTGAGCTCCTCGCCAGGCACCACCAGGGGTTCGTCAGGGGCGCGCCGGCGGCCCTGGCGGCGGCGCTGTTCGTCGCGCAGGCGCGCCTCGGCCTCCTGCTCGCGCTGGCGCAGGTCGACGGTGCTTTCATTGCTGCTCGACTGCGGCGGCACCACCGGAGTGATCTGCGGGTGGGCTCGACCGGGTCTAGCTGGGGGTTTACCGGCACGTGGGCGGCGGGTGTGATCGGTGACAGCATGGGCGGTTCTCCTCTTGCCGGGGCATCGGCCGGCACCTGCCGAACTTGAGGCGTTTTGTCGCAGAAGGCTTTCTATAATAAAAGCTCTGGCACAGGCACACGAGGTTTGGGCAACGCCGCGCGTTCCTGTAGAATCCACGGCTTTTCGCGAGCGGAGCAAGGCATGGCGCAGCAGTATCAACCGGGGCAACGCTGGATCAGCGACAGCGAAGCTGAATTGGGGCTCGGCACCGTGCTCACCCAGGACGGCCGCCTGCTGACCGTGCTCTATCCCGCCACCGGCGAAACCCGCCAGTACTCGCTGCGCAACGCCCCCCTGACCCGCGTGCGTTTTTCGCCGGGCGATGTGATCACTCATTTCGAAGGCTGGAAGATGACCGTGCGCGAGGTCGACGATGTCGACGGCCTGCTGGTCTACCACGGCCTGGACGGCAAGAACACGCCGGTCACCCTGCCTGAAACCCAGCTGTCTAACTTCATTCAGTTCCGCCTGGCCAGCGACCGCCTGTTCGCCGGCCAGATCGACCCGCTGAACTGGTTCTCGCTGCGTTACAACACCCTGCGCCATAACAGCAACAGCCTGCAATCGTCGCTGTGGGGCCTGGGCGGCGTGCGCGCCCAGCCCATCCCGCATCAACTGCACATCGCCCGTGAAGTGGCCGACCGCATCGCACCGCGGGTGTTGCTGGCCGACGAAGTGGGCCTGGGCAAAACCATCGAAGCCGGCATGATCATCCATCGCCAGCTGCTCAACGGCCGCGCCAGCCGCGTGCTGATCCTGGTGCCGGAGAACCTGCAGCACCAGTGGTTGGTGGAAATGCGCCGGCGCTTCAACCTGCAGGTCGCGCTGTACGATTCGGAGCGCTTCGCCGAAAGCGATGCCAGCAATCCCTTCGAAGACACGCAGCTCGCGCTGGTGTCGCTCGACTGGCTCAAGCACGACGACAAGGCCCAGGACGCGCTGTTCGCCGCCGGCTGGGACCTGCTGGTGGTCGACGAAGCCCACCACCTGGTGTGGCACGAAGACAAAGCCAGCGCCGAGTATTCGCTGGTCGAGCAACTGGCCGAGGTGATCCCCGGCGCGCCGCCGCTGACCGCAACCCCCGAGCAACTGGGCAGGACAGCCACTTCGCGCGCCTGCGCCTGCTCGACCCCAACCGTTTCCACGACCTGGCCGCCTTCCGCGCCGAAAGCGAGCACTACCGCCCGGTGGCCGAGGCGGTGCAGGCACTGCTCGATGAAGGCAGCCTGCCCGCCAGCGCTCAAGCCACCATCGAGAACTTCCTCGGCAGCGAGGCCAAGCCATTGCTGGCCGCGCTGCAGGCCGGCGATGAGCAGGCCAAGGCGCGCCTTGTGCGCGAGCTGCTCGACCGTCACGGCACCGGCCGTGTGCTGTTCCGCAACACTCGCCAGGCCGTGCAGGGGTTCCCCGAACGCCAGCTGCATCCCTACCCGCTGCCCTTGCCCGAGCAATACGTGGGCAGTGAGGACCTTTACCCGGACCTCGCCTGGCAGGCCGGACAGCGACGCCGAGGAAGACCGCTGGTGGCGCTTCGACCCTCGGGTGGAGTGGCTGATCGACACCCTGAAGATGCTCAAGAAAACCAAGGTGCTGGTGATCTGCGCCCACGCAGAAACGGCGATGGACCTGGAAGACGCGCTGCGCGTGCGTTCCGGCATTCCGGCCACCACCTTCCACGAAGGTTTGAGCATCCTGGAGCGCGACCGCGCGGCGGCGTATTTCGCCGATGAAGAATTCGGTGCACAGGTGCTGATCTGCTCGGAGATCGGCTTCGAAGGCCGCAACTTCCAGTTCGCCCACCATCTGGTGCTGTTCGACCTGCCGTCGCACCCCGACCTGCTCGAACAGCGCATCGGCCGCCTCGACCGCATCGGCCAGAAGCACACCATCCAGCTGCATGCGCCGTACCTGCAGAACACCCCGCAGGCGCGGCTGTTCCAGTGGTACCACGAGGCGCTCAACGCCTTTCTGGCGACGTGCCCGACCGGCAACGCCCTGCAACACCAGTTCGGCAGCCAGTTGCTGAGCCTGCTGGGCAGCGACGACGACGACGCCTTCGAGGCGCTGGTCGCCGAAGCACGTACCGAGCGCCAGCGCCTCGAAGCCGAGCTGCACAGCGGCCGTGACCGCCTGCTGGAGCTCAACTCCGGTGGTGGCAGCGAAGGCAAGGCGCTGGCGGAGGCCATCGAGGAGCAGGACGACCAGTTCGCCCTGCCGATCTACATGGAAACCCTGTTCGACGCCTTCGGCATCGACAGCGAAGACCACTCGGAAAACGCCCTGATCCTGCGCCCCAGCGAAATGCTCGACGCCAGCTTCCCGCTCGGTGACGACGAAGGCGTGACCATCACCTACGACCGCCATCAGGCACTCTCGCGCGAGGACATGCAGTTCCTCACCTGGGAACACCGAATGGTGCAAGGCGGCATGGACCTGGTGCTGGCCGGTTCCATGGGCAACACGGCCGTTGCGCTGATCAAGAACAAGGCGCTCAAGCCCGGCACCGTGCTACTGGAGCTGCTCTACGTGAGCGAAGTGGTCGCGCCGCGCCATTTGCAACTGGCGCGCTACCTGCCGCCGATCGCCCTGCGCTGCCTGCTCGATGCCAATGGCAACGATCTGTCGGCACGGGTAAGCTTCGACACCCTCAACGACCAGCTCGAAAGCGTGCCGCGGGCCAGTGCCAACAAGTTCATCCAGGCCCAGCGCGACGCCCTCTCGCCGCGCATCGCCGGTGGCGAGGCGAAGGTGGCCGAGCAGCACCAGGTACGCGTGGATGACGCCCGCAAACGCCTGGTCGCGGAGCTGGACGAAGAACTGGCGCGGATGGTCGCGTTGCAGGCCATCAACCCCAGCGTGCGCGACAGCGAGATCCAGGCGCTGCGCGAACAGCGTGACGAGGGCCTGGCGATGCTGGAGAAGGCCGCGCTGCGGCTTGAGGCGATTCGGGTGCTGGTGGCGGCTGAGCGGCCTGTCGCGCGGCAAGCCGCCCTCCCACCAGAAATTGAGCTGCACGGCAAAATCCCAGTGGGAGGGCGGCTCGCCGCGCGACACCCCAAACAGAAATTGAGCTGCACGGCAAAATTCCGGTGGCAGGGCGGCTCACCGCGCGACACCCTCACCAGAAATTGAGCTGCACGGCAAAATTCCGGGTGGGAGGGCGGCTCACCGGCGACACCCCCACCAGAAATTGAGCTGCACGACAAAATTCCGGTGGGAGGGCGGCTCGCCGCGCGACGCCTTACCCTTCAGCCCCGCTTGTAGCGCAGCCACACCGCCCCACTCTCCTGCGGCGTGGCCGACTCAAGCTTGAGATAGGTCGGCTGCTGCCACGTCTGCTGGTCCATTTCGAACGACGCCGGGTGCTCGCCTCGCCCATCCACCAGCGGCAGAATCAGCACACTCACCTCATCCACCAGCCCGGCCTGCACGAACGCGCCACTCACATGCGGGCCGCCCTCGACGATCAACCGTTTGCAGCCCAGCACCGACCCCAGCGTTTCGACCACCTGCGCAAGGTCCAGGCTTTCGCGCCCGGCAAAGAAGTACGACACGCCCACCGATTGCAGGTACGCCAGGTAATCATCCTCGACGGCCTCGGTGAGCACCTCCACCACATGCGCGCCGAGTGCCTCATCGCTCTGCCAGCCCACCTTGCCGTGGGGGTCGATGGAGATCGCGTAGCTCTCGGCGTCGGTGCGAACGAAATGGGGCTCGCGCGGAATCGGCTGCTTGGCCAGGCCCTTGGGGTAGCCCTCGTCATGGGCAATTTCCTGCATGGTCACCCGGCCGCAGATCCACGCATCGAAGCCGAAGCGTTCAGCCTGTTTTTCATAGAGCTCGCCGGCCTGGCGCTTGAAGTCGCGATCCCAACCGTCGGTCAGGGCGTGGCCGTCGAGGGACGACATCATGTGGCAAATGACATAGGGCTTCATGGGGGCACCTCGTGCAAGGGTCGATAGATCAACGACCCGCACCGCCTGCACCCGGTTCAGCCGGAGTGACGGGCCGCCCGCTACGCGCGGCGCGGCGGCAGCGCTCGGAACAGTAGCGCACCTCGTCCCAGCAGCGCGCCCACTTCTTGCGCCAGCTGAACGGCAACCCGCACACCGCGCACACCTTGCGTGGCAACTCGCTTTTTTCAAACCGTGCTTTCCCCTATCATTGGCGCCCTTTCGGCAACGGCGCGGCCTCCACCATGCATACCCTTCAAGCCCTCGAGGCTGGCGAGCTGGCCGGCATCACCCGGCTCGACCTCGCCTGCGGCCTGCGCGAATTTCCCGAGGCGATCTACGGGCTGGCCGACAGCCTGGAAGTGCTGAACCTGTCGGGCAACGCACTCACCGCCCTGCCCCACGACCTGCACCGCCTGAAGAAACTGCGCGTGCTGTTCTGCTCCGACAACCCATTCGAGCAATTGCCTCCGTGCCTGGGCGACTGCGAGCAACTGAGCATGGTCGGTTTCAAGGCCAACCGCATCGAGCAGGTGCCTGCCGAGGCGCTGCCGGCCCAGCTGCGCTGGCTGATCCTCACCGACAACCGCATCGAGCATCTGCCCCAGGCCCTGGGCGAACGCCCTGCCCTGCAAAAGCTCATGCTGGCCGGCAACCGCCTGGCGCCCTGCCGGGCAGCCTGGCGGGCGCAGCCAACCTCGAACTGCTGCGCATCGCCAGCAACCGGCTCGGCGAGCTGCCCGGCTGGCTGGCCGAGCTGCCGTCGCTGGCGTGGCTGGCCTACTCGGGCAACCCGCTGCCCAGCGCCTGGCGCCGGCCCGAGCAGGCGGCCGGCACGCACTCGGTGCCGTGGGCCAGCCTTGTGCTGGAACAGCGCCTCGGTGAGGGCGCCAGCGGGCTGATCCTGCAGGCGCAGCTTGCCGGGCAAGCAGTGGCGGTGAAGCTCTACAAGGGCGAGATCACCAGCGACGGTTCGCCCCTGGATGAAATGGCCGCGTGCCTTGCGGCTGGGCAGCACCCGGCGCTGATCCCGGTGCGCGGGCCGGTCAGCGGCCACCCCGATGGCGCACAAGGCTTGGTGATGGACCTGATAGACCCGGCCTTCACCCCGATGGCCGGGCCACCAAGCCTGGCCAGTTGCACCCGCGACTGCTACCCGGCCGGCGTGCAGTTCGACGCCGCCGCACTGCGCAGCATGGCCGCGCAATTGGCTTCGCTCTGCGCGCAGCTGCATGGCCGTGGGCTGATGCATGGCGATCTCTACGCACACAACCTGCTGTGGCGCGCTGGCGGCGAGTGCCTGCTGGGGATTTCGGTGCGGCGTCGTTCTATGCCAAAGGCGAGTTCGCGATGCAGCGCCTGGAGGTACGCGCCTTCGGCATCTTGCTCGGTGAATGGCTGGCGCGGTGCGCGCAGCCACTTCAGGACCTGCAAGCACTGCAGCGCGCCTGCATCGGCCCGGTACAGCAACGCCCGCTGTTCGCGGACCTGGCGGCTCAACTCGGCGGCTGAACCTGCGCCAGTTGCGCCTGCAGCCACCGCGCTGCGCGGCGTGCGGCTTCAGGGGGCGCCCCTTGCTGCCAGGCAAGGCCATCCAGCGCGCGTGCCTGCTCCAGCAATGCCGGCCAGCGCTCGGCCGCAGGCCACCCCTCTTCCAGGCCCAATGCTGCACCCCAGGCATCGAGGCGCCGAGCCTGGTCGCTCTGCTCGTCGAACGGCCGCTGCTCGCCCACCGCCACATAGCGGCAACCCAGCGCAGCCGCTTCGCTGACCAGGCTGTCGCTGGCACTGCCCACCACTATTTCGGCGCGCTGCATTTCATCGGCGGGGTCGGCCAGCACGCCCAGCCACTGCAGGTTGGCACTGCCCTCGCCCATCGATGTGGGCCCGGCAACGCGCACCTGCCACGCCGGGCACTGCCGAGCCACGGCTCGGGCATAGCCGGCCGATAACCCACTTCCGCCATGCCCGCTGATCAACAGCACAGTGCCCGGCTCCGCCTCCCGCACCACGCGGCCGTTGTAGCGCGACAACCAGCCACTGTGAAACGTCTTGCCGGCCCACGGGTCGCCCGCCGCCGCCATCGCCTGCGGATACGGGGCCAGCAGGCCCTGGGCGGTGTCATAGGCCAGCCGGTGTGCGCTGTCGCTGCGCTCGCCGTGCTGGCGCAGGTAGATGGTGGGCACCGAGCACAGGCGCGCCAGCAGCGCCACCTCCACCGAGACGTCCACCACCAGCAGGCAGGGCCAATGCTGCTCGAACCACTGCGCGAGGGTTGCCGATGCGCTGGTTGAGGCCGCGTACGCCCGACAGGGGCGTAGTGCAGGCTGTCGAAGGCCGGGCTCGGATACCCCTTCGACGTAATCCAAGGGCAGCTCGACCCAACGCACATTCGAAGGCAACACGCCGTCAGGCTTGCGGCTGCCGAACAAGGTCACAGGCACCTCCAGCGCGCGGGCGATGGCCGACGGCCCGTGCGCCATGCCCGGCGCCGTGGTGGTGAACGTAATAGCCCAGCTCAGCCATGGGCCACCGTCGTCAGCAGTTTTTCGTAACGTTCGAGCATGCGCGGCAGGCCCCACAGGGCCTCGGCGCGCTCACGGCAGGCCGCCCGCGAGCAGCGGCGCGCCACCGTCAACGCCTCGGCCAGCGCTGCTACATCGCCGCTGGGCGCCAGCGCGCCGGTGCTGGCGTCGATCAGTTCCGGCATCGCCCCGCGGGCGAAGGCTGCCACCGGCGTACCGCAGGCCATGGCTTCGGCCACCACCAGGCCGAAGGGTTCTTCCGAGCACGGCGTGATCAGCGCAACCGCCGCTTGCCCAAGTTGGGCGCGTATCTGTTCATGGCCCAGATGGCCGAGGTACTCGACGCCTTCACCCAGGCGGGGCGCAACCTGTTCGTTGAAGTAGCTCCTGGTCTGCCACATGCCCGGCCAGGCGCAACGGCACCCCTGCCCGCCGCGCCGCATCGATGGCCAGATGCGCGCCTTTGTCGGGCACCAGCCGGCCGAACCAGAATGCATGCTCGCCCGGCGTGCCCTCGGGGCGCCAGGCGCTGAGGTCGATGCCGTTGGGCACCACCTCGCAATCGTTTACCCAAGGCTGCCAGCTACGGGCGTTGGCGGCGGAAATAGTGGCGAAACGGCCGTGGCCAGCGCGCGCGGCAAGCGCGGTGGTCATCTCGAAGAACGGCGGGGTGTGCAGCACCGGTGAGCATGGGCGTGCGCAGCACCGAGGCCATGGTCACCGGCACGTAGTGCAGGCTGTTGTTGAAGATCACATCGAAACCGTGGTCGTCCAGAGTTGCCATCACTTTGAAGTAGGCATGGTGCTCGGCCACGTAGTTGCTCGACAGGCTCGGGTGCCGGCAACGGTCTGGCGCCTGCATGGGCACCAGGTTGAGCGCCGGGTCGCTGTCTTCATGGGCGAACAGCGTCACCTCGTGGCCGCGCTGGGCCAGGCCTTGCACCACCGCGTGGGTGAAGGCCTCCAGGCCACCGGCGAAGGGTGCGCGAACGGGGAACTTGATATGGGTGAGTACGCCGATGCGCATGTGGGGCAGGTCCTTGCTCGTGGGGCCTCGTCGCCCGGCTAGCCGGCCTCCCACTCCCCACTGTTGTTGAGCACAACCTATGTGGGAGGCCGGCTAGCCGGGCGACGCGCAACTTTCATCTCACTGATGGAGGCCCGCCCTCCTCCATTGGTTCAACTGGCCTGCCCCCTGCCCAGCGCAGTAACTGATCAGTTACGCTTACAAGCTCATACACCTGACAGGAGCCTTCTCATGGCCCGTGCCACCGCTCGCCACATCCTGGTATCCACCGAAGCCAAGTGCAACGAACTGAAAAGCCAGATCGAAGGCGGCGCCGATTTCGCTGAACTCGCCAAAGCCAACTCCTCATGCCCCTCCAGCCGCCAGGGCGGCGACCTGGGCAGCTTCGGCCCCGGCCAGATGGTCAAGGAGTTCGACCAGGTGGTGTTCAGCGCCCCGGTCAACACCGTGCAAGGCCCGGTCAAGACCCAGTTCGGCTATCACCTGCTGGAAGTGACCAGCCGCCAGGACTAGCACCCCGTGGCGCGCCCTGTGCGCGCCACCTTTTCTGCACGATGGGCGCCCTGACTCGATGACCCGACTGTTGCTTGCGCTGTGCCTGCTGCCCTTGACCTGCCTGGCAGCCCCGCAAACCGCCTTGACCGTCTACGGCGAGGCCCCCAAGTACGGCCCCCAATTCCAGCACTTCGACTACGTAAACCCCGACGCCCCCAAAGGCGGCAGCGTGCGCCGCTCGGCACTCGAAATCGGCGGGTTCGACCACCTGATGCCCTTCATCGACAACGGCACCGGCGTCAGCCAGATCGAGGGCCTGGTGTATTCGCCGCTCGCGGTGCGCAGTTATGACGAGCCCTATACCGTCTATGGCCTGATCGCCGAAAAGATCGAGCGCGACCCGCAGGAGCGCTTCGTGCGCTTTTACCTGAACCCCAAAGCGCGTTTCGCCGACGGCACCCCGGTGACCGCCGAGGACGTGCGCTACACCTACGACCTGCTGATGCACAAAGGCAGCCTGCAATACCGCACCCGTTTCGCCGATGTCGGCGCGGTCACGGTCGAGGGCGAGCGGCAGGTGCGCTTCGAACTGGCCGAGGGCGCCAGCCACAGCCTGGCGCTGGACCTGGCCAGCCTGCCGGTGTTCCCCGAGCACTGGTGGAAAGATCGCGACTTCGAAAACGGCGGCGGCTTCGAAGCGCCGCTGGGCAATGGCCCGTACCGTGTGGCCAAGATCGACAACGGCCGCAGCATCACCTTCGAACGCAACCCCGACTGGTGGGGCAAGGACCTGCCCGTGGCGCGCGGGATGTACAACTTCGACAAGGTGACGGTGGAGTACTTCGGCGACACCGAAGTGGCCCGCCAGGTGCTGCGCGGCGGCGGCTTCGACTACAACCGCGAGTTCTCCGCCACCGCCTACACCATCGGCTACGAAAGCCCGGCGCTGGCCGACGGCCGCCTGCAACGCGGCCACCTGGCGCCGAAGGCGGTGCAGCCGGCGCAAGGCTACCTGTTCAACCTGCAGCGGCCGGTGTTCAAGGACCGCCGCGTACGCCAGGCGCTGGCGATGCTCTGGGACTTCGAGTGGAGCAACCGGCAGATGATCGCGCGGCATGTACATCCGCCAGCGCAGCTACTTCTCCAACAGCCGAACTGGCCGCCACCGCGCCGCCCACGCCTGAAGAGCTGAAGATCCTCGAACCGCTGCGCGGCCAGGTGCCGGACGAGGTGTTCGGGCCGGCCTTCGCGCCGCTGAAAACCGACGGCAGCGGCAACCTGCGCCCCCAGCAGTTGCAGGCCCTGGCCCTGCTCGAACAGGCCGGCTGGCACGCCGACGGCGACCGCCTGGTGAATGCCCAGGGCGAGCCGCTGGCGTTCACCTTCCTCAACGCCCAGAACGGCGTGGAGCGCTTGCTGCTGCCGTGGAAGCGCACGCTCAAACAGATCGGCATCGACCTGCAGATCCGCCGCATCGACCCCTCGCAGTACGTGGAATCGGCTGATGGCGCGCGACTACGACATGATCGTCAGCGGCTACCAGATGAGCGAGTCACCGGGCCTTGAGCTGTACAACTACTTCGGCTCGCGCTCGGCCAGCGACAGCGGGTCGAGCAATTACCTGGTGCTCAAGGACCCGGCCGTGGACCACCTGATCGACGGCCTGACCCGCGCCCGCACCCATGATGAGATGGTCACCTGGGCACACGCCCTGGACCGTGTCCTGCAGTGGGGCTACTACTGGGTGCCGAATTACTACCCGCCTGGCAGCTCGACGGTGTGGTGGAACCGCTTCGGCATCCCCGAGCACCCAGCCCGCAGAACGAAGCCCTGGACACCTGGCTGGGAACTGAGCCCCACCGCCCTGACCAACGACCAGATGCGCGCGCTCAAGGCGCAGGAGGGGCACTGATGCTCGCTTATACCTTGCGCCGGCTGGTGCTGATCGTGCCGACGCTGCTGATCATTCTGATCGTCAACTTCGTGATCGTGCAGGCCGCTCCCGGCGGCCCGGTAGAGCAGGCCATCGCCCACCTGCAAGGCATCGGCGGCGCCCCCGGCGCGACCGGCAGTGCTGGCGATGCCGGTGGCACCAGCTCGCGCGCCAGCCGTGGGCTGGACCCAAAACTCATCGAAAGCATCAAGCAGCACTATGGCTTCGACAAATCGGCACCCGAGCGCCTGTGGCTGATGCTCAAGCAGTACGCCGTGCTGGATTTCGGCAACAGCTTCTTTCGGTGGTGCCAAGGTCACCGACCTGATCCTGCGAAAGCTGCCGGTCACTCTCCACTGGGGCTGTGGGCCACGCTGATCACCTACCTGGTGTCGATCCCGCTGGGCGTTCGAAAGGCGGTGCGCCATGGCAGCCATTTCGATGTGTGGAGCAGCACCGCCATCGTGGTGGGCTATGCGATGCCGCCGTTTCTGCTGGCGATCTTTCTGATCGTACTGTTCTGCGGCGGCACGGGGCTGAACTGGTTCCCGGTGCGCGGGCTGACCTCCGACAACTTCGAGCAACTCGAGCGTGGTGGGCAAGCTGGCCGACTACTTCTGGCACCTGGTGCTGCCGGTGCTCTCGCTGGTGCTGGGGGCTTTGCCACGCTCACGGTGCTGGTCAAGAACGCCTTCCTCACCGAGGTCACCCGCCAATACGTGGTGACCGCGCGGGCCAAGGGGCTGACCGAGCGACGCGTGCTCTACGGGCATATCTTCCGCAACGCCATGCTGCTGGTGGTGGCGGGCCTGCCGCAGGCGCTGATCACGGTGTTCTTCGCCGGCTCCCTGCTGATCGAGGTGGTGTTCTCCCTCGACGGGCTTGGCCGGCTCAGCTACGAAGCGGCGGTGGCACGGGATTACCCGGTGGTGTTCGGCACACTGTTCATCTTCACCCTGGCGGGCCTGGTGATCAAATTGCTCGGCGACCTGTGCTATCTGCTGGTCGACCCGCGCATCGACTTTTCCGCGAGGAGCGCCTGATGCCGCTATCCCCTCCGGCACGCCGGCGCCTGGCGCGCTTTCGTGGCAACCGCCGTGGCTGGTGGTCGCTGTGGCTGTTCATGGTGCTGCTGTGCGCAAGCCTGGGCGCCGAGTTGCTGGCCAACGACAAGCCGCTGCTGCTCAAGGCCGACGGGCAGTATCACTTTCCGGCGTTCAAGCGCTACACCGAGCAGCAACTGGGCGGCGTGCTGCCGTTCCAGCCCGATTACCGCAGCGACTACGTGCGCCAGCTCATCCAGAGCAAAGGTGGCTGGATGCCGTTCCCGCCGATCCCTTCAGCGCCGACACGCCCGACCACCACCTGGGCCGGCCAGCGCCCAGCCCGCCCAGCGCGGTGAACTGGCTCGGCACGCGGACAACCAGGCGCGCGACGTCGCCGCGCGCGTGCCGTACGGCACGCGGGTGTCGGTGCTGTTCGCCCTGGCGCTGACGCTGGTCAGCACCCTGATCGGCGTGGCTGCCGGGGCCTTGCAGGGGTTCTACGGGGGCTGGGTCGACCTGATCGGCCAGCGCCTGCTGGAGGTATGGTCGGGCCTGCCGGTGCTGTACCTGCTGATCATCTCCTCCGGGTTCGTGGAGCCCAACTTCTGGTGGCTGCTGGGGATCATGGCGCTGTTCAACTGGCTGGCGCTGGTGGATGTGGTGCGCGCCGAGTTCCTGCGCGGGCGCAAGCTGGAGTACGTCAAGGCCGCGCGGGCGCTGGGCCTGCTGACCCGGCGAGCGATCTTGCGGCACATTCTGCCCAATGCCATGACCGCGACCCTGAGCTACCTGCCATTCATCCTCACCGGGGCGATCTCCACCTTGAGTGCGCTGGAGCTTCTCGGCTTCGGCATGCCGGCCGGCAGCGCCTCATTGGGCGAGCTGGTCGCCCAGGGCAAGGAAAACCTCACCGCGCCCTGGCTGGGGTTGACGGCGTTCTTCACCCTGGCGGTGCTGCTGAGCCTGCTGGTGTTCATCGGCGAGGCGCTGCGCGATGCCTTCGACCCGCGCCACTGACGGAGAACAGCCATGAGCGAACCGCTGATCCAGATCCGCGACCTTAACGTGAGCTTCCAGGGCCAGCCGGCGCTGGCCGGGGTGAGCCTGGACATTGAACAAGGCGAATGCCTGGCGCTGGTGGGCGAGTCCGGCTCGGGCAAGTCGGTGACGGCGCACTCGATCCTGCAGTTGCTCAGCCCCGAGGCGTGTACCTGCACCGGCAGCATCCGCTACCGCGGCCAGGAGATGCTCGGCGCCAGCGCCGAGGTGCTGCGGCACATCCGCGGCAACCGGGTGGCGATGATCTTCCAGGAGCCGATGACTTCGCTGAACCCTTTGCACACCGTGCAACGGCAGATCGGCGAAACCCTTCTGGTGCACAAGGACCTGAGCTGGCAAGGCCGCGCTGTTGCGCAGCCTGGAACTGCTGGAACTGGTGGGCATCAGCGCGCCACGCCAGCGCCTGAAGCAATACCCTCACCAGCTCTCCGGCCGGGCAGCGCCAGCGGGTGATGATCGCCATGGCGCTGGCCTGCGAGCCCGACCTGCTGATCGCCGACGAACCCACCACGGCGCTGGATGTGACCGTGCAACAGAAGATCCTCGAACTGCTGCGCGAGCTGCAGCAGCGGCTGGGGATGTCGCTGCTGTTGATCAGCCACGACCTCAACCTGGTGCGGCGCATCGCCCAACGGGTGTGCGTGATGAAGCAAGGCAAAATCGTCGAGCAGGCGCCCTGCGAGCAACTGTTCACGCAGCCCCAGCACCCCTACAGCCGGCTGCTGCTGGACGCGGAACCGGCCGGCTGTGCGGTGCCGGCAGCCGAGGCGCCGGTGGCGCTGGAGGTCAAAGACCTGAAGGTCTGGTACAGCCTGGGCGGCGGCTTTTTGCGTGGCCCGGCGCAGGTGATCAAGGCCGTCAACAACGTGAGCCTGCACGTGCGCCGCGGGCAGACGCTGGGCATCGTCGGCGAGTCGGGTTCGGGCAAGTCGACCCTTGGCCAGGCCATCCTGCGCCTGCTGCCGGCACAGGGCAGATCCGCTTCGACGGCCAGGCGCTGCAGCACTTGAGCGAAAACAGCTGAGGCCCTGGCGCAAGCGCATGCAGGTGGTGTTCCAGGACCCCTACGGCAGCCTCAGCCCACGCCTGAGCGTGGCGCAGATCGTCAGCGAAGGCCTCGAAGCCCACGCCCGGTTAAGCGCCAGCGAGCGTGAGCAGCGGCGTGATCCAGGCGCTGGAGGAAGTGGGCCTGGACCCGGCCAGCCGCCACCGCTACCCCCATGAATTCTCTGGCGGCCAGCGCCAGCGGGTGGCCATTGCCCGGGCGTTGGTACTCAAGCCCGAGCTGATCCTGCTGAGACGAACCCACCTCGGCGCTGGACCGCACCGTGCAAAAACAGGTGCTGGCGCTGCTGCGCGACCTGCAAGCGCGCCACGGCCTGACCTACCTGTTCATCAGCCATGACCTGGCGGTAGTGCGCGCACTGGCCCACGAAGTGATCGTGATCAAGGACGGCCAGATCATCGAGCAAGGCCCCACGGCTCAGGTGCTGCACGCCCCCGCGCCCCCTACACCCAGGCGTTGCTACACGCAGCTCAACTTTGAGCTTCGAGCCTCGAGCCTCGAGCTTCGAGCTTGCAGCTTCAAGAAGCCGCCCGCACCGTCTCCAGGTGGATGCTGGTCTCCGACTGGCTGATGCCCTTGATCAGGCGGATGCGCTCCAGCGCCCGTGCCAGCTCCGGAAGCGTGGCCACTTGCAGCTCGGCGAGCAGGTCCCAGCGCCCGTTGGTGGCGTGCAGTGCCAGCACGCTGGGCTCGCCCAACGATGACGCCGTCACCCGCCGGGCGTCGTTGCCCTCGATGGCGATGCTCATCCAGGCCTGCAACCCGCCGGTCTCGGCTTCGGGGCGCAGGCGCACGGTGTAGCCGACGATCACCCCGGCATCTTCAAGCCGATGCAGGCGGTTGTTCACGGTGCCGCGTGAGACGCCCAGGCGCGTGGCCAAGGTGGCGATGCTTTCGCGGGCGTTGTGGCGCAGCAGGGAAATGAGTTTCTGATCGATCTGGTCGAGATTGTACATATCGCTATCTTTACCCAGCAAAGTGCCAAAAATTATGCTGTTTTAGCGCAAAGTTGCCGATTTGGATTGCCGCTGCGGCGTGAGAGCCTTCGCATCACACAAGCAGGAGGCAGCATGCCCATAATCACAAGAACCCACTCCCCTGTTCACGCCGCCCTGATCGGCGTGCCCACCGACGTCGGCGCTGGCTGCCTCGGTGCGGCCATGGGCCCCGCCGCGCTGCGCGTGGCGCAGCTGGTGCCGGCCCTGGCGCAGTTCAATGTGCAAGTGCTCGACACCGGCGACCTCACAGGCCCTGCCAACCCCCGCAGCGGCCGCGAGCCGGCCCACGAAGGCCTGCGCAACCTGGCTGAATGCGTGGCCTGGAACCAGGCGACCCATGACGCGGTGTATGCACAACTGGGCCAGGGCCGCGTGCCGATCATGGTCGGCGGCGACCACACCCTGGCCACCGGTTCCATCAGCGCCGTGGCGCGCCACTGCCGCGAAGCAGGCGAGCGCCTGCGGGTGATCTGGCTCGACGCTCACTCCGACTGCGACACCCCCGACATCTCCCCAGCGGCAACGTGCACGGCATTCCGGTGGCCAGCCTCTGCGGCCTCGGCCCGCAGGCCCTGGCGAACATGGCCGGGCACTTGCCGGCGCTGGATGCCCGCGATATCCGCCAGGTCGGCCAGCGCAGCGTCGACGACGCGGAGAAGCGGATGATCCAGCAGTTGGGCCTTGAGGTGTACGACATGCGCGCGGTGGACGAACTGGGCATGCGCGAGGTGATGCAGCGCGCCCTGGCCGACCTCACCGATGACTACCACCTGCACGTGAGCTTCGATGTCGACTTTCTCGACCCGGATATCGCCCCCGGCACCGGCACCACCGTGCGCGGCGGGCCGAACTACCGCGAAGCGCAGCTGTGCATGGAGATGATCGCCGACACCGGGCTTTTGGCCTCGCTGGACATCGTCGAGCTCAACCCGGCGCTGGACATCCGCAACCAGACCGCCGAGCTGATGGTGGACCTGATCCAGAGCCTGTTCGGCAAGAGCACGCTGGCCCGGCGCGGAGCGCGCAGCCACTCAGCTCCTAGCTCCTAGCTCCTAGCTCCTAGCTAGCAACTAGCAACTAGCGGCTAGCCGCTCTTCGAAGCCCCACAACCAACAAGAGCCCGAACATGGCCCATAGCATCGATCAGAGCATTACTTCGGTACCCGAAGCCGAAGCCCCGCACCTGCAACGCACCCTCAAGGCGCGCCACCTCACCATGATCGCCCTGGGCGGCGCCATCGGCACCGGGCTGTTCGTCGCCTCCGGCGCCACCATCGCCCAGGCCGGGCCCGGCGGCGCGCTGCTGGCCTATGTGGTGATCGGGGTGATGGTCTACTTCATCATGACCAGCCTTGGCGAGCTGGCCGCCTTCATGCCGGTCTCCGGCTCGTTCGCCACCTACGGCGCCCGCTACGTGGACGAAGGCTTCGGCTTCGCACTGGGCTGGAACTTCTGGTACTCCTGGGCCATTACCGTGGCGGTCGACCTGGTGGCCGTGCAACTGGTGATGGCCTACTGGTCCCGGCGTGCCGGGGGTGGCCTGGAGCGCGTTGTTCCTGGCGGTGATGTTTGGCCTGAACGCCGTGTCGGTCAGAGGCTTCGGCGAGAGCGAATACTGGTTTTCGCTGATCAAGGTGGTGGCAGTGGTGGCGTTCATCGTCACCGGCATCGCCATGCTGCTGGGCATCATCCAGGGCGGTGAGCACGCAGGCCTTGCGAACTGGACCATCGGTGACGCGCCGTTCACCGGCAACTTCGCGACCCTGCTGGGGGTGGCGATGATCGTGGCGTTTTCCTTCCAGGGCACCGAGTTCGTCGGCATCGCCGCCGGCGAGCTCGGAGAACCCGCGGGTGAACGTGCCCAAGGCGGTGAACCAGGTGTTCTGGCGCATCCTGTTGTTCTACGTGCTGGCGATCGTGGTGATCGGCCTGCTGATCCCCTACACCGACCCGCAGTTGCTGCGCAATGACGTCGGCGACATCGCCGTGAGCCCCTTCACCCCGGTGTTCCAGCATGCCGGGCTGCTCAGCGCGGCGGCGGTGATGAACGCCGTGATCCTCACCTCGGTGCTCTCGGCCGGCAACTCGGGCCTCTACGCCGCCACCCGGATGCTCTACAACCTCGCCCGCGAGGGCAAGCGCCGAAGGCGCTGGCCCGCCTGACCCACAACGGCGTGCCGCTCAACGCCCTGCTGGCCACCGTGGCGCTGGCGGCGCTGTGCTTCGTCAGCACCGTGGCCAGCCCGCAGGAGGTGTACATGCTGGCTGCTCAACACCGCCGGCATGACTGAATTCATCGATCTGGCTGAGTATCGCGGTGAGCCACTACCGCTTCCGCAAAGGCTACATGCTGCAAGGCCGTGACCTCTCGCAGCTGCCCGACCGCGCCGGGCTGTTCCCGTTCGGGCCGATCTTCGCCTTCGTGCTGTGCCTGCTGATCACCCTGGGGCAGAACTACCAGGCCTTCCTGCAGGACCGCATCGACTGGTACGGCGCCGCCGCCACCTACCTGGGCATTCCGCTGTTCCTGCTGATCTGGCTGGGCTACCGGCTCGAGCGCAAGAGCCGGCTGGTCCCGTACCGGCAGATGGATTTCAGCGAAACCAACGACTGACGTGAGGTGCGGCGCAGCCGCCGCCCTGCCCGCTTACCTGAAACTCGACGATAAAAAAGGACCGCACCATGACTCATTACCTGGACGTCACCGACCTCGCTCGCCTGGTCAACCGCAAAGGCCTGCCGGCCATGCTCGAAGAAATGGCCGAGTACATCCGCCAGGACTACCTGCGCTGGCACGACTTCGAAAAATGCGCGCGCCTGGCCAACCATTCGCCCGATGGCGTGATCGAGCTGATGCCGGCCTCCGATGCCAACCTGTATGCCTTCAAATACGTCAACGGCCACCCCAAGAACACTCACCAGGGCATGCTTACGGTCATGGCCTTCGGCGCCTTGCGGGATGTGGACACCGGCGAGCCGCTGCTGCTGAGTGAAATGACCCTCACCACCGCCATCCGGACCGCCGCTACCTCGGCGCTGGCCGCTCGCCACCTGGCGCGGCCGAACAGCCGGCGCATGGCGCTGATCGGCAACGGCGCGCAGAGCGAATTCCAGGCGATCGCCTTCCACGCGCTGCTGGGCATCGAGGAAATCCGCCTGTTCGACATCGACCCGCAGGCCACCGCCAAGCTGGCTGCCAATCTTGCGGCCTACCCCGGCCTGCGCCTGGTGCGCGCCGCCTCGGTGGCAGAGGCCGTGCGCGGTGCCGACATCGTCACCACCGTGACCGCCGACAAGGCCTACGCCACCATCCTCACGCCTGAGATGATCGAGCCGGGCATGCACCTGAACGCGGTGGGCGGCGACTGCCCGGGCAAAACCGAGCTGCACCGGGAGATCGTCGAGCGGGCGCGGGTGATCGTTGAGTATGAGCCGCAGAGCCGCATCGAAGGCGAGATCCAGCAGATGCCGGCCGATTCGCCGGTGACCGAGTTCTGGGAAGTGGTGAACGGCGCCCAACCAGGCCGGCAGAGCGACGAGCAGGTGACGCTGTTCGACTCGGTCGGGTTCGCCATCGAAGACTACTCGGCGTTGCGTTATGTGCTGGATGCGGCGAAGGCGCTGGGGATCGGCCGGGGGATCGCGCTGGTACCGGCGCTGGCTGATCCGAAGGATCTCTATGCGCTGCTGCAACCGGCAGTGGCGCAGATGGAGAAGAAGCGCGCCTGAGGCGGCTCAGGCTTACCCCTACCACGTCGCCCGGCAAGCCGGCCTCCCACGGTCTGACCCAGTGGGAGGGCGGCTTGCCGCGCGACGCGCTGGTGCAACCGGCAGTGGCGCAGGTGCAGAAGAAGCGCGCCTGAGGCGGCTCAGGCCTACCCCTACCACGTCGCCCGTTACACGGCGTCCGGCAAGCCGGCCTCCCACGGTTCGACCCAGAGGGAGGGCGGCTTGCCGCACGACGCGCTGGTGCAACCGGCAGTGGCGCAGGTGCAGAAGAAGCGCGCCTGAGGCGGCTCAGGCTTACCCCTACCACGTCGCCCGTTACACGGCGTCCGGCAAGCCGGCCTCCCACGGTTTGACCCAGTGGGAGGGCGGCTTGCCGCGCGACAGGCAGCCGCGAATCCTCAGGCAAAGGTCATCTCGAGGAATCTCGCCTTCAACCACCAGCCTCCCCGCAGTCCTGGCCTTGATCTCCTCCACACTCACCCCCGGCGCCCGCTCGCGCAGCACGAAGGCGCCGTCGATGATCTCCAGCCAGGCCAGGTCGGTCAGCACCTTGCGAATGCAGCCGGCCCCTGTCAGCGGCAAGGTGCACTGGGGCAACAGTTTGGACTCGCCATCCTTGGACGCATGGGTCATCACCACGATGATGTTCTCCGCCCCCGCCACCAGGTCCATCGCCCCGCCCATGCCCTTGACCAGCTTGCCGGGATCATCCATGAAGCGATGTTGCCGTGCACGTCCACCTCGAAGGCGCCGAGCACGGTGAGGTCCACATGCCCGCCACGAATCATCGCGAACGAGGTGGCCGAGTCGAAGATCGACGCCCCGGCGCGGGCGGTGACGGTCTGTTTGCCGGCGTTGATCATGTCGGCGTCCAGCGTGGCTTCGGTCGGGAACTCGCCCATGCCGAGCAGGCCATTCTCCGACTGCAGCATCACGTCCATGCCCTCGGGCACGTAGTTGGCCACCAGGGTCGGGATGCCGATACCCAGGTTCACGTAGTAACCGTCCTGAAGTTCGCGCGCCACGCGCTGGGCCATTTGTTCGCGGGTCAGTGCCATGGTCTTGTCCTCACGCCTTCAAGGTGCGTTTTTCGATGCGCTTTTCGAAAGCGGCCTGGATCACCCGGTCGACGAAGATCGCCGGGGTGTGGATGTGCGCCGGGTCCAGCTCGCCGGGGGCGACGATCTCCTCCACCTCCACCACCGTGATGCGCCCGGCGCTGGCCACCAGCGGGTTGAAGTTCTGCGCCGTGTGGCGGTAGACCACATTGCCGAAGTGGTCGGCCTTCCAGCCCTTGACGATGGCGAAGTCACCGGTGATCGCGCGCTCCATCAGGTACTGGCGGCCATCGAACTCGCGCACCTCCTTGCCCTCGGCCACCGGCGTGCCCACACCGGTGGCGGTGAAGAACGCAGGGATCCCGGCGCCGCCGGCGCGCAGCTTCTCGGCCAGGGTGCCTTGCGGGGTGAGCTCCACTTCCAGCTCGCCGCTGAGCAGTTGCTGCTCGAACAGCGCGTTTTCGCCCACGTAGGAGGCGATCATCTTGCGGATCTGCCGGTCCTCGAGCAGCACGCCCAGGCCAAAGCCGTCGACACCACAGTTGTTGGAGACCACCGTAAGGTCGCGCACACCCAGCGCACGAATGCGTGCGATGAGGTTTTCCGGGATCCCGCACAAGCCAAAGCCACCGGCCAGCACGGTCATGCCACTGGCCAGGCCCTCAAGGGCCTCCTCATAGGAATACACACGTTTGTCGAGCCCAGCCATGCTGCCCACCCCTTGTTGTTATCGCGTTGGCGTTATCCCAGTATTGGCTGCTTTGCATCCATTTGTTAATTTTGATTTCGTCATGGATTGTTCTGGAAAACAAATAAAAGATGAACATCAAGCACCTGCGGGCGTTCGTGGCCGTAGCCGAGCACCTGAGCTTCGCCCAGGCCGGCGAGCGCCTGCATTTGTCGCAACCTGCGCTCAGCCTGACCATCAAGGCCCTGGAGCAGCACCTGGGCGGCGCCCTGCTGACGCGCTCGACCCGCCACGTGGCGCTCACCCCTGAAGGCGAAACTCTGCTGCCGCTGGCGCGGCGCCTGTTGGCCGACTGGGACAACACCGAAGAGCTGCTGCGCCAGCACTTCACCCTGCAAACCGGCCGGGTCTCCATCGCCGCCATGCCCTCCTTTGCCGGTAACCTGCTGCCCCAGGCGCTCAAGCACTTCCGCGACCGCCACCCGCGAGTGAACGTGGCGGTGCACGACGTGATCAACGAGCAGGTGCTGGACATGCTGCGCCAGCACCGCGTCGAGCTGGGCGTTGCCTTCGAGCCGCAGAGCCTGCAGGGCTTGCACTTCACGCCGCTGTACACCGACCGTTTCGTCGCCGTGGTGCCCAGGGATTCACCACTGGCCGAGCACGCGACGCTCACTTGGGCGCAACTGCGCCAGGCCGATTTCATCACCCTGCAGCGCCCCTCGGCGGTGCGTTTGCTGCTGGAGGAAGAAACCCTGGCGGCCCACGGCAAGCTGCCGGTGGCTTTCGAGTGCCATCAGCTGAGCACCGTGGGCCGCATGGTCGCCAGCGGCCTGGGCGTGAGCGCGGTGCCGTCGCTGTGCATCGGCCAGATGCATGAGCTGGGCGCCTTGTGCAAGCCGCTTGCGGAACCGCACGTGCAACGCAGGATCGGATTGATGCACCTGGGTGAACATGAATTGTCGACGGCGGCGCTGGCATTGCAGGACGCGCTGATCAGCGCGGCGCTGGCGCCGGCGCCGCTTCACGTGAAGGAGAACGCAGATGAACCGCATTGAAATCGCAGGCCGCAGCGTGCCCTGCATCGGCCAGGGCACCTGGCGCATGGGCGAGGACGCACGCCAGCGCGACGCCGAGATCGCCGCACTGCGGCTGGGCATCGAGCTGGGGCTGACTCTGATCGACACCGCCGAGATGTACGGCGAAGGCGGCGCCGAGGAAGTGGTGGGCGCCGCCATCGCTGGCCTGCGCGAGCAGATCTACCTGGTCAGCAACGTCTACCCGCACAACGCCAGCCGCCAAGGGGTGGTGCAGGCCTGCGAGCGCAGCCTCAAGCGTTTGGGCACCGAGCGTATCGACCTGTATCTGCTGCACTGGCCGGGCTCGCACCCGCTGGAGGAAGCCGTCGAAGGCTTCGAGCAGCTGCGCGCTCAGGGCAAGATTGGCCAGTGGGGCGTTTCGAACTTCGACGTGGGCGAGCTGCTTGAACTGCCGCCGGGCTGCGCCACCAACCAGGTGCTGTACAACCCCGAGGCACGCGGCGTGGAATACGACCTGCTGCCCTGGTGCCGGGAGCAGCAGATGCCGGTCATGGCGTACTGCCCGATCGGCCAGGGCGGCCACTTCCTCGGCCACCCGACACTCAATGCGCTGGCCGCCAAACACCACGTGAGCCCGGCCGAAATCCGCCTGGCCTGGGCCACCCGCGACGGCAACACCCTGGCGATCCCCAAGGCGGTCGACCCGGTGCATGTGCGCCTGAACGTGCGCGCCGCGCAACTGACCCTCGACGCCGAAGACCTGGCAGCGCTGGACAGCGCCTTTGCCGCGCCGACCCGCAAGCAGCGGCTGCGTATGGTCTGAGAGCCATTTTGCAATTGAAGGAGGCGCCATGAGCCTTACCGGTAAAACCGCTTTGATCACCGGCTCCACCAGTGGCATCGGCCTGGGCATCGCCGACGTGCTCGCCCGCGCGGGCGCAAGCGTGGTGCTCAACGGCTTCGGCGACAGCCAGGAGGCGGTTCGCCACGTGCAACGCCACGGTGGCCGCGTGGGTTTCCACGGCGCAGACCTCACCGACCCGGCGCAGGTCGAGCAGATGTTCGATTACGCCCGGCGTGATGTCGGCCGGGTCGACATCCTGGTCAATAACGCGGGCATCCAGCACGTCGCCAACGTCGAAGCCTTCGCGCCACAGCGCTGGGACGCGGTGATCGCCCTGAACCTCTCGGCGGTGTTTCATTGCACGCGCCTGGCATTGCCCTCGATGCAGGAGCGCAACTGGGGCGCATCATCAACGTGGCCTCGGTGCACGGGCAGCGTAGGCTCGGTGGGCAAGGTGGCCTACGTGGCGGCCAAGCACGGCGTGCTGGGCCTTACCAAAGTGGTGGCGCTGGGAAACGCCCGCAGCGGCGTGACCTGCAACGCCATTTGCCCCGGCCTGGGTGCTCACCCCATTGGTGCAACAGCAGATCGATGCGGGTGGCCGCCGGCGAAAGCCCTGAAGACGCGCGCCAGGCGTTGCTGGCCGAGAAGCAGCCGTCACAGGCGTTCGTGACGCCTGAGCAGTTGGGTGAGCTGGCGCTGTTCTTGTGCAGCGACGCCGCCGAGCAAGTGCGTGGCGCCGCGTGGAACGTCGACGGCGGTTGGCTGGCCCAGTGAGCGGCTCGAGGCCTGGTCGTTCGGCTCGTCCCCCACCAGGCCCCAGTCCCCGGAGCCCGGCGCGTTGCTGCCGCGCGGCGCTGCCGGCGCGCTGGTGTAGTCGCCAGGGTTGCCGCCGAAGCTTCAGGCGCAGGCGCAGGTTGTTCACCGAGTCGGCGTTTTTCAGCGCTTCTTCCTCGCTGATCGCGCCCTCGGCCACCAGCTCGTAGAGCGCCTGGTCGAAGGTCTGCATGCCCAGGTTGGTGGACTTTTCCATGATGCCCTTGAGCTCACCGAATTCTCCGCGGTGGATCAGGTCGCGGATGGTCGCGGCGCCCAGCATCACCTCCACGGCTGCGCGGCGTTTGTCGTCGGTGGTTTTCACCAGCCGCTGCGACACGAACGCCTGCAGGTTGTTGCCCAGGTCCTGCAGCAGCTGCGGGCGGCGGTCTTCGGGGAAGAAGTTGATGATGCGGTCCAGCGCCTGGTTGGCATTGTTGGCGTGCAGCGTGGAGATGGCCAGGTGGCCGGTGTCGGCGAAGGCCAGGGCGTGCTCCATAGTCTCGCGGTCGCGGATCTCGCCGATCAGGATCACGTCCGGCGCCTGGCGCAGCGTGTTCTTGAGCGCCGCGTGAAAGCTGCGGGTATCCACCGCCACTTCGCGCTGGTTGATGATGCATTTCTTGTGGCGGTGAATGTACTCCACCGGGTCTTCGATGGTGATGATGTGGCCGCTGCTGGTGCGGTTGCGGTGGTCGATCAACGCGGCAAGCGACGTGGACTTGCCCGAGCCGGTGGCGCCGACGAACAGCACCAGGCCATGCTTGCGCAGCACCACGTCGAGCAGGACCGGCGGCAGCTTCAGGTCTTCGAAACGCGGGATATCCAGTTTGATGTTGCGCGCAACGATGGAAACTTCACTACGCTGCTTGAAGATGTTCACCCGGAAACGCCCCACCCCACTGAGCGACAGCGCCAGGTTCATCTCAAGGTGCTTTTCGAAGTCGTGCCGCTGCTCTTCGTCCATGATGGCGTTGGCGATCTGCGCCACTTCGCCGGGCTTGAGCGGGTCGGTGCCAAGCGGCCGCAACACGCCATTGAACTTTGCACAGGGCGGCGCGCCGGTGGAAAGGTAGAGGTCCGATCCGTCCTGGGTGGCGAGTATTTTAAGCAGGGCCTGAAGGTCCATAGCGTGGGTGGCTCACGGGCAGTCATGGAAGAAGTCGGTATAGCTTGGCGGGTTTTGCCCCCGCCAGGCAACTTGGGGTGCAAAGAATGAACGATCCACAGGCGGCCACCGCCTTGCAAGCTTGCCTCGCCGCGTTGGCGCAGGTGTCCGGGGATGCCTTGGGCACCTGGGACTGGGACATCCGCGACGACGTGTTCAACGCCGACGCGCCCTTCGCCCAGATGCACCATGTGGCCGGCACCGGGCGGCCGATCGGCGATTACGTGAACGCCGTACACCCCGACGACCGCGGCCGGGTGGCGCAGCGCATCAAGGCCTGCCTGCACGGCGACGGGCTGTTCGCCGAGCAGTACCGGCTGCGCGCCGGCACCGGCTGGCGCTGGATCTACGCCTGCGGCCGCGGCCTGCGCGACAGCCATGGCCGCCCGGCGCGGTTCATCGGCGCCTCGCTGGATATCACCGAGCGGCGCCGCCAGGAGCAAGCCTTGCAGGCGCTCACCGAAACCCTCGAACAGCGCGTGGCCGAGCGCACCCAGGCGCTGGCCGAGGCCCACGAACGCCTGCTGGTGGAAACCCAGGCCCGCGCGCAAAGCGAAGAAGCCCTGCGCCACGCACAGAAAATGGAAGCCGTCGGCCAACTGACCGGCGGCATCGCCCATGACTTCAACAACATGCTCACCGGGGTGATCGGCAGCCTGGAACTGCTAAAGCGCTACCTGGCCGCCGGGCGCACCAGCGACACCGCGCGGCTGCTCGACGCCGCCACCACCTCCGCCCAGCGCGCCGCCGAGCTGACCCATCGGCTGCTGGCCTTTTCCGCCGCCAGCCTTTGAACAGCACCAGCGTCGACGTGGCGGCCCGAGTGGACCTCATTGCGCGACCTGATCAGCCGCACCACCGGTGAGCGCATCCGCGTTCACCTGGCCATCGCCGATGGCACCTGGCCGGTGGAAACCGATGCCAGCCAGCTGGAAAGCGCCCTGCTCAACCTGGTGATCAACGCCCGCGACGCCATGCCCGAGGGCGGCGAGCTGACCCTGGGCTGCGAAAACCTGACTCTGGAACGCCCGCGCGCCAATTTGCCCATGGAGATGATCGGGCCGGGCGATTACGTGGTGCTCAGCGTGACCGACACCGGGTCGGGCATGACCGAAGCGGTACGGAGCAAGGCCTTCGACCCGTTTTTCACCACCAAACCCACCGGGCAAGGCACCGGGCTAGGGCTTTCGATGATCTATGGCTTCGCTCAGCAGAGCGGCGGCCACGTGGCCCTGCAGAGCACGCCTGGCCAAGGCACCTGCGTCAGCCTGTACCTGCCGCGCCACCATGCGCCCATCGAGGCCGCTGAAGCGATTGAACCCCTGGCGGCGCCGTTGGCCGTGGCGGGGGAAACGGTGCTGGTGGTCGAGGATGACCCTGCGGTTCGGGTGCTGATCCTCAATCTGCTCGATGAGCTGGGCTACCAGAGCCAGGCCACCGCCGATGCGGAAAGCGCCCTACCCTTGCTGGCGTCGAAGTTGCGGATTGACTTGCTGATTACTGATGTGGGGCTGCCGGGGACCAATGGGCGGCAACTGGCGGAGATTGCGCGGCAGCAGCGGCCGGGGTTGAAGGTGTTGTTCATGACGGGGTATGCGGAGAAGGCGGCGCAGCGTGAGGAGATTCGGGCGCAGGGGATGGATATTGTGGGGAAGCCGTTTACGTTGGATGAGTTGGCGGTGAGGGTGAGGGGGATGTTGGGGGATAGGGCCTGACATTGAATGGCTCAGTTGGGGAGAAGGCACTGCATGTTGAGTGAAACCGTCATCTATCTTGTGGGCCCGGGTGAGCGACCGCCTTTTGGCAGAGTTGCCGATATGCTCTGGGGGCCGGATGCCGATATCGACTCGGACGGGGACAGTCGTACGGCCGGCGACACAGAGTGGACAGAGCTTTACCTCGCCCTCAGAGATGGCACTGCCAGGGCGCAGATTCACATCGAGCGGGTTTCGGACTTTCCGCTTGTTCTTGGGATCAGGTCGGTTGATGTGAGGTTGGTAGAGCGAACGGTGGGGTTTTTGAGCGCTTATACGAATGGGAAGATTGCGTTGAGATGGCCGGACTTGAGGCGTTGAAAGTTCGCTCTGTCCACGAAACTGGCGGTTGCGAGGGACTGTCAGTAATTTTGTGTTCGGGCATCACATGCGTTTAAGGTGCATGAGATGCCAAGCAAAAAGACACCGGCCGGCAAGGCCAGAAAAGACCTCCCAGAGATCCCCAAAGACCTGGTCGAACAGTTCGTCAAAGGCCCGATGACAGCCGAGGCGATTCAGGACATCTCGATGGCCTTCAAGAAGGCGTTGGTCGAGCGCGCACTCGGTGCGGAGCTTGGCCATCACTTGGGCTATGCGTCCGGTGGGGAGCGACCGGAAGGCACCGAGAACCAGCGCAACGGCACCAGCGGCAAGACAGTGCTGACTGACGATGGCCCGCTCAAACTGGACATCCCACGCGATCGCGACGGCAGTTTCGCGCCCATCCTGATTCCCAAGCATGAGCGCCGCTTCACTAGTTTCGATGACAAGATCATCGCCATGTATGCCCGAGGCATGACGGTACGCGAGATTCGTGCGTTCCTGCTGGAGCAGTACGGCACGGACGTCTCTCATGACTTCATCAGTTCTGTTACTGACGCCGTGATGGAAGAAGTAGGTGCATGGCAACAGCGACCTCTGGAGCCGATGTATCCGGTCATTTTCTTCGATGCCTTGCGGGTGAAGATCCGCGATGAGGGCGTGGTCCGCAACAAGGCAATCTACCTGGCGCTGGGCGTTTTGCCGGACGGCACCCGTGACATTGTGGGTATCTGGATCGAGAACACCGAGGGCGCGAAGTTCTGGCTGAAAGTGTTCAACGACTTGCGCAACCGGGGTGTCGAGGATGTGCTGATTGCAGTCACTGACGGGCTCAAAGGTATGCCGGAAGCACTGGCGGCTGTTTACCCTGAAACAACCCTGCAAACTTGCATCGTGCACCTGATCCGCAACAGTCTGGAATACGCCTCCTGGGACAAACGCAAAGGGCTGGCCAAAGCTCTGAAGCCGATTTATCAGGCACTCAATGCCGAGGCCGCCGAGCAGGCATTGAACGACTTCGAGGCTGGGCCCTGGGGCAAGCAGTATCCGACGGTTGTTGCCGCGTGGCGGCGGGCCTGGGATCGCGTGATCCCGTTCTTCGTGTTCCCGCAGGCAATACGCAAGGTGGTCTACACCACCAACGCCATCGAGAGCATCAACGCCCAGTTGCGCAAGATCATCAAGACGCGCGGGCACTTCCCGAATGACGAAGCGGCGACCAAGCTGATCTGGCTCGGGCTGCGAAACATCACTGCCAACTGGGGCAAGGCTGCGCATGACTGGAAGAGTGCGATGAATCAATTTGCGATCCTGTATGAAGATCGCTTTACCAGGCCAACCTGGTGATTTCATTGTCCGTCAGGTGACGGGCGTTAACCGCCCGCACACAAAAATCTGACAGTCCCCTCCCTCCACGAAATTGCCGGTTGCTACGGCGGCTTCCGACCCAAAGCTGCCCTTTGTCGAAAGTAAAGCTCGGCCCGAAGCAGAACGTCGGATGACCAGTCATTTGGGTCGATTAGTCGCCGTCTCACTGAACCGCCTGGGCCGGCCAGCACCAGCGGAAGTCGGCCAATGATGATCCCTCAATTTGTGTACATAAGCCGGTGGGCTATTCAGGACGGCTGAATGGGACCTTCTTTTGAGGAGCTAAACAACAAAACGGAAATAAAGCGGCTGTCCAGATTTTGGTCTAAGATGAACACCACCTGAATGCCCCCACTCATACGAAAATAATTCAATCAACCAGCGAGGAAAAAAGGAAATGGATTTCGCGAGATTAGTCCTAACCGATTGGCAGCAGTTTGCCGATGTAGACATTAGCTTTCATCCTCGCGCAACTATTATTACCGGCGCAAATGGCTGCGGCAAAACAACCATCCTCTCACTTTTGGCTAAACATTTAGGGTGGTCACAAATATCCCTCGCCACACCCAAAACAGATCTAACAACTAAAGGTTTAAAGTATTTCTCCCTATTTCGCAACTTTGGGAAAGTAGCTAATACCAACAGAGAAATTGGAAGAATCACCTACACGAATAGCTCAGTTGCGAGATTGTTAGTGCCAGAGGCTGCCAGCCCTCAATATAATATTGAGATTCACGACCAGCAGCTTGCTCGCTTCTTCTACATTCCGTCTCATCGTCAGATCTTCTCCTACAGACGAGTTCACCAGATCGGTACTTTTCGCAAAGAGCGAGAGGCGGCATTTAAAGAAATTCAGAACAATCAACTGCAAAGGCACGCGGGCGGCGCACCCGACCCTTCGAGTTATGTCATGAAAACCACTTTGTTAGGGTGGATGGTAAACGGTTACGGGGTACGCAGCGCTACAAAAACAATCATGCCCTCAGATCCGCAACAAATTAAAAATTTTGAAGGTTTTCGTGACGTACTAAGACTTATACTTCCACAAACCTTGGGCTTTGAAGATCTTGAAGTCAGAGACTATGAAATTGTGTTTTGCTGCAACGGTGGGGCGGACGAGTTTCTATTGGAAACTGCTTCCGGGGGGATATCTGCACTTATTGATATCGCTTGGCAGATTTATATGTTCGACACAGACAAAAAAGAACCATTCGCGGTAGTAATTGACGAAGTCGAAAATCACCTTCATCCCAGTATGCAAAGAACACTTTTACCAAGCCTCCTAAAAGCTTTTCCACACGCGAAATTTATTGTCAGCACCCACAGCCCCTTAATTGTTACCTCTGTAGAGGATTCTTATGTCTACGCACTTAAATATAATGAATCAAAGAAAATAAACTCGTTTCTTCTGAATTTCAAGACAGAGGTCAAGAATGCCGTCGATGTACTCGACGAAGTACTCGGTGTTTCCACTACTTTGCCGGCATGGGCTGTAGGGAAGCTCGCCGCGATTCTACAAAAACATACCAACTCTGATCCCACTATGGAATCTCTGGCGGAGCTACGTTCGGAGTTGGATGATGCTGGTCTCGGGCGCTTGTTTCCTCAAGCGATAGGGGAAATTGCAGAGGCCAGGAAATGATACGTCTAAATCGGCCGCAATGCCCGAATGCTGTAGCGCTCCGAACGAATTACAAACACCCCGAAAATAAGGAAGCTTTGCAAAACGCATCACACGGTAAGTGTATGTATTGTGAAAGTCAAGTATCTCATGTATATTTTGGAGATGTGGAACATATACGTCCTAAGGCTCAGGATAAGTTTCCGGAGCTAAAATTTGAGTGGAGCAACCTAGGATATTGTTGTGCGCGCTGTAATAATTCAAAAAGATGAGTTCGATGATGCTTGTCCGCTAATAGACCCCTATTCTGAAGAGCCTAACGAACATCTGCTGGCATTTGGACCTCTGTTACGTCATAAGGCCGGAAGCGAAAGAGGGGCCCTAACGATTATCACCGTCGATCTTAACCGGCCCGAGCTTGTAGAGAGGCGTGGTATTCGGATAAATGAGCTACAAAATGCTATAGACGCTTGTTACCGCACCGCCAGCGATACCGTGCGCCGAGTACTTCTAGCAGCACTGGATCAAGAAGCTAGTGACAGTAAAGAGTTTTCTATGTTCGCTGCTACTCTAATTGCTGCAAACCGATAAAATGCCAAAAAAATTAAACTCGAAGCTAACCGGCCACGCTGATTGAGGGGGGGACCTCTCGTCCCCGATCTTCGCTATGGTGTTTGGTAGTTAGTCACGGAATTTTTCTGAACGATCGGGTAGGCCCGCTTCTGACCGAGCGCTGCCCGTCACAAGCGACTGTTTTGCACCCGTGAGCGCTGTTGGCTCAGCATCCCGGTCTATTCACAGGGTATACCTTCAGTTCCGCCAACCGCCCTCGCCGCCTCAAGCATCCCTGCTTTTTCAGTAAGCCCCACTCACCAAGAATACTTGACACTAGTCAACAAAGTACGCCGCATCCCCGGATAACACTCATACGAATCATCACAAGACGCCACATACTCCGTATCCAACAAATTCTGTGCATTCACCGACACAGTCACGCTCTTGTTGATCGGATAGCTAACACCCGCATCAAACAACGTATAGTTATCAATGTGATAGGTGTTAGCGTTATCCCCATACAGCACACCGGTATACCGCGCCCCGGCACCCAGGCTCAGCCCATCAAGCGCACTGTCATGGAACGTGTAGTTCAGCCAAGCCGAGGCCATATGTTTAGGCACGTTGGCCGGGCGATTGCCTTCGTCACCGTTGTTGCTCTTGGTGATCTGGGCGTGGGTGTAGGTGTAGGACGCCAGCAGGTCCCAGTTGCGATCCAGCCGTGCCTTGATTTCCGCTTCGATGCCGCGCGATTGCTGTTCGCCGGAGGCCACCGAGAAGCCGGTTGCCACCCCGCCGACGGTCTGGCTGGTCAGCACGTTGGTTTTGGTCAGGTCGAAGGCGGCGAGGGTCATCAGCAGGTCGTCGGTGGGCTGGTACTTCACGCCCACTTCCCACTGGTGAGCCTTGCTCGGCTCGAAGGCGCTGCCGGTGCGGTCTGTGCCGGTGTTGGGCACGAACGACTCGGCGTAGCTGACGTAAGGCGCCAGGCCGAAGTCGGTGAGGTAGGTCAGGCCTAGCCTGCCGGTGAAGGCGTTGTCTTTCTGGTTGGTGGATGTGCCTATATGGTTGTCGAGGTCGTTGCGCACGTAGTCGTAGCGGCCGCCTGCGGTGAGAATCCAGTGGTCGTCGAACTTGATCTGGTCTTGAAGATAGCCGCCGACCTGCTCGATGGTCTGGTCGTAATCGATCGAAGTCAGGCCGTTGGCCGCCGACGGCCGCGCGACGCTCTGGCCGTATTGGGGGTTGTAGATGTTCAGCGTTGGGCCGAGTGTGCGCCAACGGCTGACGTCGGCGTTCTGCCAGGTGTAATCCACGCCCATCAGCAGCTTGTGGGTGAGAGGGCCGGTGGCGAAGTCAGCCTGCAACTGGTTGTCGAGGTTGAAGGTGTCCATGTGCTGGTCGAAGCGGTCGGCAATGCGTGTGACGTCGCCGGTGCCCAGGTTGACCGCCGCCGGGAGCAGGTTCTGGAAGATCAGGTCGACCTGGCCGTAGCGGGCGTTCTGGCGGAACTGCCAGGTGTCGTTGAGGCGATGGCGGAATTCGTAGCCCAGGGTGTATTGGTCCTGGTCGAAATGGTTGAAGCTGTGATCGCCCATCAGCACGTTGGTGGTGTGGCCCCTGGGCGTGCTGAAGGCGAACAGCGAGCCGCCGTTATGGTCGCGCAAGAAATCGGTGAGGATCGTGAGGCTGGTGTCTTCGTCGGGAGCCCAGATGAACGACGGCGCGATGTACAGGCGGTTGTCTTCGAGTTCGTGGCCGTCGGCGTAGTCCACCTGAGTGTTCGCATCGCGCGCAAGGCCGACGACGCGGTACAGCAAGCGCTGGTCGTCACTCAAGGCGCCGCCGACGTCGAACTGGCCTTGCAGCCGATCGTGGTTGCCGCCGGTGAGCTGCACTTCATTGGTGTGATCGGCTTCCGGCTTTTTGCTGACGCGGTTGACGATGCCGCCGGCATCCCCTTGGCCGAACAGGCTCGACGACGGGCCGCGCGCCACGTCGATGCGGCTGTAGGCATAGGGCTCGCTGCGGAAAAACGCGTAGCTGTTGTTCTGCTGGCGCAGGCCGTTGAGATAGTCGCTGCTGGCCTGGCCGTTGAAGCCGCGCAGGTAGAGCCAGTCGAAGCCTTTAGGGTCCAGGCCATAGGCTTCGACTTTCACGCCGGGCACGTAGCGCAATGCGTCGGTGACGGTCTGCGCGCCCTGGGCCTGCATCTGCTGGCGAGTGATGACGGAGATCGACTGAGGCGTTTCGATGATCGGCGTGTCAGTTTTGCTGGCGGTGCTGGTTCGCGTGGCGACATAGCCCTCGCTCGGCCCGGCAGCAGGCTCCGAAGCAGTACCGGATATCACCGTAGGGCTCAGTTGCACGGCGGCGTCGGCCAGCGGCACCAGCGAATAGCTGCCGTTGCCCAGCCGCACCGCCTGCAGCCCCGTGCCCGCCAGCAATTGCCGCAGGCCTGTATCCACCTCGTAACGGCCGTGAAGCCCCGGCGAGCGCTGGCCTTGTGCGGCCTGCGGGCCGTAGGAGATGTTGACCCCCGTTGCGGTGGAGAACTGCTCCAGCGCCGCACTGGCCGAACCTGCTGGAATGTCGAAGCGCAGCTCACTCGCGGCCTGCGCCCACGCGCCGGGGATAGCCATGAACGTCGCCACCGGCGCACTCAGGGCGATGCTCATGAGGCCTCGGCGAATGGCGCGTTTGAGTGGGTCGGGCCGGTGGAGCGCGGGTGTGGGTGCAGACATGCGAATGCTCTTAGTTCGAGGTGGAAGTGATAGCGCTGATCGCGCCTTTACTACCAAGTCGAACGAGAATCCAGATCGACAACACCCCCGCGATCTTTTTTGCCAACAGGCATCAGGCGGGCTCCACACGAGCCCAGTAAGGCGTGAACGCGCGGATGCGCACCGGCAGTGTCGAGGCCAGGTTTTCCAGCACGGCGCCGATGTCTTCAAGGTGGAAGGCCCCGGAAATCCGCAGGTTGGCGACCTTCTGATTGCAACCCAGGTAACCGGAGCGGTAACGCTGCAACTCGCTGATCACCTCTTCCAGCCGCCAGTTATTGACCACCAGCATGCCTCGGGTCCAGGCGTCTGCTTGCGGGGTAGCGGTTTGTACGGCGCCCGAGGTGTCTTGGCTGAACAGCAGTTGTTGGCCAGCCTCCACGCGCACGGGCGACAAGAGGCTCGCGGGGCGTATTTCGACGGCGTGCTGCAACACGCAGACGCGGGCCTGGGCGCCTTCACTGCGCACCAGAAAACGCGTGCCGAGCGCGCGGATGCTGCCTTGTGGCGTGTGCACGATAAAAGGCCGGCCCAGCGTGTCGTGGGCGGTCTCGACCAGGATTTCACCGCGCACCACCTGTACTTCGCGCAGGGTGGCGCTGTAGTGAACATCGATCGCGGTGGCCGTGTTCAATTGCAATTGGGAGCCATCTTCCAGTTGCAGGCGCTTGTGTTCGCCCGTGGCGGTGTGCACGTCCGCCATCAGCGAGGGCAAGGGTGTCAGGCGCCAGGTTGCAGTGCCGGCGGTGCCTGCCGCGATCAACAGCGACAGCACTTTCATCACCTCCCGGCGCTTGAGGCGAGCGCTGCTCAACGTGGCGCTGGCGATCCCCGGTTCGACCTGCTCGAAGCGAGCCTGTAACCGCCCCAAGCGTTCCCATGCCAGGCGATGGCCAGGGTCGGCGTCGAGCCAGCGCTGATGCGCCTCGTGCAGGGCTTGGTCATGGGCATCGCAGCGCAGGTCGACGTACCAGCGCGCGGCGGCCTCGAGCACAGCGTGATTCAGCGCCATGGGTCAGTCCTCGGCCGCCAGAAGGCAATGGGTCAGGGCGCGCACGGCATGTTTCTTCACCGTATTTACAGACACGCTCAAACGGCGGGCGATCTCCACATAGCTCAGCCCATCGAGCTGGGCCATCAGGAAAATCTCTCGCGTGCGCGCGCCCAGGCCGTCCAGCAAGCGGTCGATTTCAAGCAGGGTTTCGATGATCAGCAAACGGGTTTCCGGCGAGACCTCCAGCGCCTCGGGTCGGGCGGCCAGGGTTTCGAGATACGCCTGCTCCAGCGCCCGCCGCCGAAAGCCATCGATCATCAGGCTGCGCGCCACGCTGCTCAGGTACGCCCGGGGTTCGCGCAGTTCAAAGGCCTTGCGCTGAAGCAATACCCTGACGAACGTGTCTTGTGCCAGGTCTGTGGCGTGCTCCAGGCAGCCCAGCCGCTTGCGCAACCAGGCGCACAGCCAGGGGTGATGTTCGGCGTAGAGGGATTCGATGGCCTGATGCTGCGCGGGATCAACGGAGGGCATTGCTCATACCTGAGACGGAACCACATGAAAATGAATCTCATTTTCTTCAGTGTTTCAGGGTTTTGCAAGATGTCAGGAGCAAGGTGCGCTGGTACTCTCCACAGAAGTTGATCAGGCTTTGAAGCTCCGAGACCGATGATCGGTTCACGCCCACCGCTGCCGCAGCCAGCCACTGGAAGCATCCACCGCCAATACCAGCAGCAACATCGCAAGTATCACCGTACTGGCCTGCGCTTCCTGAAACAGGCTGAGGCTGGTGTAGAGCATCTGCCCCAGCCCCCTGCCCCGACGAAGCCCATCACCGTGGCCATGCGGATGTTGTTTTCCCAGCGGTAGAGTGTGTACGCCAGGAGCTGCGGCCACAGATTGGGCAAGGTGCCGTAGCAGAACGCCAGCCAGGCATTGCCGCCTTGCAGACGAATGGCGGCGGCAGGTGGCTCCGGGGTGTTTTCCAGGGCCTCTGCAAACAGGCGGCCCAGCACGCCCGCCGTGTGCAGCGCCAGCGCCAGTGTGCCCGCGTTGGGCCCCAGGCCTGCAGCCAGCACCATCAACACGGCCCAGACCAGTTCCGGGATCGCCCGCAGGGCGTTGAGCAGCAAACGCGTGAGGCTCTGCAGCGGCCAGCCCATTCGCCCGGCAGCAGGCAGGGCCAGGGCCAGGCCTGCCACGGCGGCGAGCAAGGTGCCCATGGCCGACATCGCGAGGGTTTCCAGCGTTGCCCCCCCGATGGCCCGCAAGTGCCCGGCGGTGAAATCGGGGCTCATGAAGCGAGCGGCATAGCCCGCCATCTGACTCACGCTCGCCGATGTCGCAAGCCCGCTTAGGTCAAGATCCAGATACACGAACGAGCCAATGACCGAGGCCAGAATGGCCGCGATGATCAGTGCATGGCCAAGGCGCCTCATGCCAGCCTCTTGCGCAGCAGGCGGCTGAGCTGGTCGGCAAGCAGTACCAGAACCAGGAAGGTCAGCAGCATGCTCGCGACCTCGGCGCCGGCGAACATGCGCATCGACAGGTCGATCTGCTGCCCCAGCCCACCGGCACCCACGAAGCCCATCACCACCGAGGCGCGTACGGCACATTCCCAGCGGTAGACGGTGTAAGACGTCAACTCAGCGATTGCGCCGGGCAGCACCCCGTAGAAAAACGCAGCCAGTCGGCCAGCGCCGGCCTGCATGAGCGCCTGCCTTGGGCGTTGATCCACCGACTCGAAGATTTCCGCATAGACCTTGCCGAGCATGCCGGCGTAGGTGATGGCGATGGCCAGCACACCGGCGGTGGGGCCCAGGCCGACGGCGCGGACGAACAACAGCGCCCAGACGATCTCCGGCACGCTGCGCAACAGGATCAGCAGCATCCGCGCGGGCCAGCGCAAACACTGGCCCAACGCGCCCAGGCGGCCTCGGTCGACCATCGAAAAGGACAGTGCCCGGCTCGCCAGCAGGCTCGCCGGCACGGCCAGCAGCAATGCCAGCGACATGCCCGCCGTGGCGATGGCCAGGGTCTGCAACGTGGCCTTGAGCAGCAGGCTGAGGAAGTCGCTATCACGTGCCGGTGGCCAGAAACTTTGAACAAAGGTGCCCATCGACTGCGTGCTGTCTGGGTGGACTAGCACGCTCAGGTCCAGCTCGGCCAGCCGTATGCCGGGCCAGAGCAGCAAAACGGCCAGCACGCCGATCAGCAGGCGTGGGCCGGCCGCCGGGTCGCGTGTGTCGATGCCTAGCATCGAGCCGCCCAGGCAGGCCGAGGGTCGCTGCCTTGGGGTTGCGTTTGCAGTTGCTCATTGGCGTACAGCGCATCGAGCCGTGCCGGATCGACTTCGGTGCTGGGCAGATCAAAGGCGATCGAGCCGGCACGGATGCCAATCACGCGGGGGAAATGCCGCAGTGCCAGCTCGACCGTGTGCAGGCTGGCGATCAGAGTGATGCCCCTCGCCTCGGCATCCTGGCATAGCAATGCCAGCGTATGCTCGGCCAGGCGCGGGTCCATCGCCGACACCGGCTCGTCCGCCAACAGCAATTGCGGCGCCTGATACAGGGCGCGGGCGATGCCCACCCGTTGCAGCTGGCCACCGGAGAGCTGGCCGCAGCGCACGAACAGCTTGTCGGCCATGTCCAGTTTGCTCAGCTCGGCACGGGCACCCGGGATGTCCACCGGGTGCAGCAGGTTGAGCAGGCTTTTGCCCAATCCCCATTGGCCCAGCCGGCCGGCGAGCACGGCGGTAACCACGCGTTGGCGGGGCGGGAGCGGCGGTGCCTGGTGAATCAGCCCGACCTGCGCGCGCAACCGCTGGCGCGCCCGGCCAGGCAGCCGCCAGGGCTGCTGGCCGAGCACCTCCAGCTCACCGGAGCTGGGCGGCACTGAGGTGGCCAGCAGATTGAGCAAACTCGATTTACCGGCGCCGGATGGGCCGATGATCGCCACCCGCTCGCCTGCCGCGACGGTCAGGTCCAGACCCTGCAGCGCCGCCACGCCGTTGTTATGGCGCAGGCCGACACCGACCAGGCGCAGCGTCATTTCAGCAGGTCGGCGGCGCGCGCAGCCTCTTCGATACCGTCGTAGTTTTCAGGTTTGGTTTCGATGAAGCGGCTCGCCGCCTGCAGGTCCAGTATCGCCTTTTGCTCAGGCTTGGCAGGGTCCAGGGCAAGGAAGGCCTGTTTGATCTTCTGCGCCAAAGCCGGGTCGAGGTCGCCACGCACCGTCCAGTTGTAGTCGAAGTAGGTCGGCGTGGTGGCGAAGACTTTCACTTTGCTGGTGTCGACCTTGCCGGTGCTGACCAGCTTGTCCCACACGCTGGCATTGAGCACGCCGGCATCGACCTTGCCCGCCTGCACCCAGGCAGCGGTGGCGTCGTGGGCTCCGGAATAGGCGATACGGCTGAAGAAGGTTTCCGGCTTGATGCCGTCCTTGAGCATGAAGTAACGCGGCATCAGGCTGCCGGAGGTCGAGGAGATCGAGCCGAAGGCGAAGGTCTTGCCCTTGAGGTCGGCCAGGGATTTCACGTCGCTCCTGGTGGTGATGAATTTGCTGGTGAACTGAGCGTCTTGCTCACGCTGCACCAAAGGCACTGCGTTTCCGGTTTTCAGCTTTACCTGAACGTAGGTGAAGCCGCCCAACCACGCCATGTCCAGGCGGTCAGAGGCCAGGGCTTCGACCACTGCAGGGTAGTCCGCCACCGGTACGAACTGCACTTTCATGCCCAATTGCTGTTCCAGATACTCGCCCAGCGGTTTGAACTTGCGCAGCAGTTCGGTGGGCGCCTCATCGGGAATCGCCGATACCCGCAAGGTTTCGGCGGCATGGCTCGCCAGGGCGGAAACGGACAGGGCAAGGCCTGCGACCAACGACAGGGTGCGCTTGAGCATGGTGAGTTCTCCGGTTCAATGGCGGAAAAAACGAAAAGGCGCCTCTGGCGGTGCCGGGAAAGAGCGCCGCGATTATAAGAGGCAGGGCGAAAAAGGCCAGCTTTGCTAGAATCCGCGGCCTGTTTTCGAATTACAGAGGAAATCGCCATGAGTGAGCCGATCCGCCTGACCCAGTACAGCCACGGCGCCGGTTGCGGCTGCAAGATTTCCCCGAAGGTTCTGGATGTGATCCTGGCCGGCAGTGGCGCGCAGAACCTCGATCCCCATCTTTGGGTTGGCAATGCCTCACGTGACGACGCCGCCGTGTACGCGCTGGACGAAGAACGTGGCGTTGTCTCGACCACCGACTTCTTCATGCCCATCGTCGACGACCCCTTCGATTTCGGACGTATCGCTGCCACCAACGCGATCAGCGATATCTACGCGATGGGCGGCAAGCCCCTGATGGCCATCGCCATCCTCGGTTGGCCGGTGAACCTGTTGCCGGCGGAGGTGGCACGTGAGGTCATTCGCGGGGGCCGGGCCGTCTGCGATGCCGCCGGCATCCCTCTGGCGGGCGGCCATTCCATCGATGCCCCGGAGCCGATCTTCGGGCTGGCGGTGACCGGCGTGGTCGACAAGCAGCACCTCAAGCGCAATGACACGGCCAAGGCGGGTAACCGCTTGTACCTGACCAAACCTCTGGGCATCGGCATCCTCACCACCGCCGAAAAGAAGTCAAAGCTGCGCCCTGAGGACGTTGGCCTTGCCCGTGACTGGATGTGCACCTTGAACACGCCGGGCAGCCATTTCGGCAAGCTCGAAAGCGTTACGGCGATGACCGATGTCACCGGCTTCGGCTTGCTGGGCCATCTGGTGGAAATGGCCGACGGTGCTGGCCTGACTGCGCGCCTGCACGATGCCGCCGTGCCGCGCCTGCCAGGTGTCGAACACTATCTGGCAGAAGGCTGCGTGCCGGGCGGCACGCTGCGCAATTTCAACAGCTATGGCGAGCGCGTCGTGGCCATCACCGATGCTCAGCGCGACCTGCTCTGCGATCCGCAGACCAGTGGCGGCCTGCTGGTGGCAGTGAGCGAAGAAGGTGAAGAAGCGTTTCTGGCCACAGCCGCTCAGTTGGGCCTGAACCTGGCCCCTATCGGCGTACTGGTGGAGCGACAGCCTCACGCTGTCGAAGTGCTCTGATGCGCGAGGACGTCCGCGACTTTCACCAGCTGTTTCTCAATGACACACCGATGATGGATACCCGTGCACCGGTGGAGTTCGTCAAAGGGGCCTTTCCAGGCACGATCAACCTGCCGTTGATGACTGATGTCGAGCGCCAGAAGGTCGGTACCTGCTACAAGCAGCAGGGGCAGGATGCGGCCATTCGGCTGGGTCATCAGTTGGTCTGTGGCGAGGTCAAGGCGCAGCGGGTCGCGGCCTGGGCGCAATTCGCCCGAAACCCACCCGCACGGCTACCTGTACTGCTTTCGTGGCGGCCTGCGCTCGCAGATCGTCCAGCAGTGGCTGCGCGAAGCGGGAGTCGACTACCCCGTGTGACGGGTGGTTACAAGGCAATGCGCACCTTCCTGGTCGAAACGCTGGAGCAAGCCGTCGCGCAGTGCGATTTCGTGGTGCTGGGCGGCATGACCGGCACCGGCAAGACCGAGGTGCTGGCGACGCAGCCCAACGCCCTGGATCTGGAAGGCCACGCCAACCATCGCGGGTCGAGCTTCGGAAAGCGTGCGACCGGCCAGCCGTCGCAGATCGATTTCGAGAACCGCCTGGCCATCGATATCCTCAAGAAGCGCCATACTGGCATTGATCGTTTCGTGCTTGAGGACGAGGCACGCATCGTGGGTAGCTGCAACGTCCCTATCGAGCTCTATCAGGGGATGCAGCGTTATCCGGTGATATGGCTTGAGGACAGCTTCCAGAACCGTGTCGAACGCATCCTGCGTGATTACGTGACGGACCTGAGTACGGAGTTCGTGAGCGTGCATGGCCAAGAGCACGGCTTCGAGCGTTTCGCCGAGCGCCTGCTGCAGAGCCTGGACAACATCCACAAGCGCCTTGGGGCGAACGCCACCAGCGTTTGCGTGCATTGATGTCAGCGGCGCTGGACGAGCAGCGTGGCTCGGGTTCTGTAGACCTGCATCACGCCTGGATCGAAGGCCTTTTGCGCGAGTACTACGACCCGATGTACGCGCATCAGCGTCTGGCCAAAGGCGAGCGCGTAGAGTTCGTGGGGGATATGAACGCGGTTGAGCAATACCTGGCTCAACGGGCTGGATAGCGGTCGTTTGAACTGCTGCACCACATCGCTCAGTAGCGTCGAGGAGCTGTATTTCTCAGGAAGGGCAACTTCTCGCCGAGAGCTGTCATCCGTGAAAGGAAGCCTTCGACGGCATCTTAGCTAGGGCGATAGACAGTTATCGAGGCAGCCTCTGTCGAGTTGCATCGACTTATCGAATACCTGCCGAGGATGCTCAGCGTATGAATGAAATGATAGTTCGGTCTGTTGCCCTGCCGCGCCTGCATGTCAGCACAGGTACCTTGGAGGCATTGTAGTTGCTTGTCCTCGTACTGATGATTGGCGATCTGCACGCGAGCTAACTGGTAGAGTGGAGTGGCGCGCGTCGCTGGCGCTCTTTTCATCCACCCGCGATGCTGCTGCCTCCGCCGCGCAGCCACACCGCTGATGCTCAGGGCACGCGCCAGTGCTTCGTGTCGCTGCTACCCGGGTGTGGCCAGTACGGCTCGAACCTGCCCAGCAGAGCCATTGCCTTGTTGGCTTCCATACACGCCTTTAGAATGGCCGGCCCCCGCAAGGCAGGAAATCCCATGTGGTTCATGAACAAAAAAACGCTCAGTGACGAGCAAGCGACTGCGCTCCATGAGCAGGCCTGGGCGGCGTTTCGCCACCAGGATCTGGACACCGCGCAGGAGTGCTTCCAGATCCTTGCCAAGGCGTGTCCCGCCGACGCACGCTGGATGAATGGCGTTGGCGCGGTGAGCCTGGCACGTGACGATCGCGCCAATGCTCATCGACACTTCCAGATGGCCGCCGATCGTGATTATCCCGGCAGCCACTACAACCTCGGCATCATGGCCTATCAGGACGGTGATCACGACGTCGCCCGCCGACACTTCCAGAGGGCTGCCGAGCACAATTATCCGGGCAGCCACTACAACCTCGGCAGCATGGCCTTCCAGGAAGGTGATCACGACAGCGCCCGCCAATACTTCCAGGAAGCCGCCGAGTACGATTGTCCCCGCAGCCACTTCTACCTTGGCAGCATGGCCCACCAGGATGGCGATCACGATGCCGCCGTCGAGCACCTCAACAACGCCGTGCGCCATGATCATCCGGAGGCGCTGAATCTGCTCGGCGACGTCCATCTGCATGCCGAGCGCTATCCGCAGGCTGAGCAGGCCTACCGGCGCGCGGCCGAGTTGGGCAATGTCGACGGCTATAACAATCTTGGCCTTCTGTACTTGCAGCTCGAAGACTATCAGCAGGCCAAGCAGGCGTTGTTGCAGGCCTTACAATCCGACCACGTCTACGCCCAGCACAACCTGGCTGTGGCCCATCACCGCCTGGGCGAGCTCGAGGAGGCCGAGCGCTGGTACCTGATCTCCTTCTCTCTGCAGGGCAACCTGCAGTCGCTGGAGAATCTTGGGCATGTATATGGCGACAGTGGGCGTGAGGTCGAGGGCCAGGCGTTGATCGCGGCCTCCGACAAGCTCTACGAGGATCAGCCTCTCAACGATTACGAGCAGGCGTTGATCGACCGGTTGCTGGCCTGAGCCACGATGACCTTGCGGGAATCCTCAACGACTCTTGAGAGAGGCGCTGGGGTACTGCAGCCATATAGGGTGACCTGAGCCTGCCGCCCGATCAGCAGATCAGCAGATCAGCAGATCAGCAGATCAGCGAGATTGCCGTGCTGACACAACGATCTGTCGACACATCCGGCGAAGTACGCGATGCGCCACCGTATCCCGTACACCAGCATCGCCATCGGCGCGGTGATGGATGACCGGGACCTGAGCGGGCCGAAAAGCCAGAGCGACATCGACGACTTTGCGACCTTCTGGTCGCTCGCTACTAGCCCTTAACTTTTTGTTTGTCCTTGGATGCTGCAGACGGCGTGATGCATTTGGTGATAGATGCTCGACGTATCCGCCCTTCCTTACGGCCATAGGCCGACCGTGAACTCAGACGATGGCTTGGCAAATGCTCCACCGATCTACGCACCGGGAAAATTAGACGGATTGCGCTGGGAGGGTCTGCTTTGGGTCGAAAGCTGCCACTCACACGGCCGTGCTACCCTTTCACCGCACTCGAATCAACGCATCAGGAAGCGAAAATGTTGAAGGATGCGTACCGTTACAAGGTCTGGGCCGATGAACGCACCTTGGCTGCCTTGGCGGACTTTGAACGCAAGTACCCGACCTCGCCAGCGTTCGAATTCATGCGCCAACAGCTCAACCATATGGTCATCGTCGAGGAGCTGTTCAAAGCACGCCTGCTGGGCGAGGTAGCGCCACATCCTGCAACCAATACGGAGGTCGTGCCCGATCTCCAGGTTCTTGTACAGCGCCTTGCTGCGAACAATGCGTGGGCCACCGATTACCTGGCGCGCCTTGCCCCGGTGGAGCTTTGCAGCACCGTCAGTTTTGTGTTCGCAGACGGGCAGCACGGGGCGATGACACGCCAGGAAATCCTCTTCCACCTGATCAACCACGGCACCTACCACCGGGGCGCGATCGGCCATGCCCTGGATATGGGCGGCGGCAAACGCCCGGCCGACACCTACAGCGTGTTCATTCACAGCGCCGAGCCACAGCGGCGCCAGCGGGCCGGTGGATAGTCACGCCCAGCATTGCGCAATGTTGGTGAGTTTTACGCCTCTATAGCGCCGATGCATCCCCCCGCCCGCCCAGCGCACCCGAGCACCACCGTTATCACGCTCATCGGCTAACCCCTCCCCCACCCCACCCTGAACTACCGTTGTATCGCCCCCACCCACCAGGCCAGGAGAGCAGTAAATGGGCACTCCCGCACCGGCCTGCGACCTTTGGAGCTCCAATGACAACTCTCCACTACAACGTTCGTGACTACGGCGCAGTCGGCGATGGCGTGACTGACGATACCGCTGCGATCCAGGCCACCATCGATGCCGCCCGGGCAGCGATCGATTCTGCCGACGAGATTGTCGACGCCCAGGTGTACTTGCCTGAAGGCACCTACATCGTCAGCGGTGACCCCGACCTGAACGCCAGCAGTTGCCTGCAGCTGTACAGCCGCGTGACCTTGGGCGGTGATGGAGCCGGCTCGACCGCCATCAAGCTTGCCGACGGCTGGGGCAAGGCGGTTACCGGGATCGTCCGAACCGCCGGCGAAACGCAGCACGCCGGCGCCCATGACCTGACGCTCGATGGCAACAGCGCCCACACCAGCGGCAGGGTGGATGGTTTCACTACCGGCGGGGAGAACCTGCGCGACAACCCGGACACCAATGTCACCCTCAGTGGCGTGGCCTTGGTCAACTGCAGCGGCAACGGGCTCAATGCCCAGGAGAACACCTACGGCCTGAGCGTCACTGACAGCGTGGCCAGCGGCAATGGCCTCGACGGCTTCTATGCGCACCTGGTGGGGGTGTTCAATCCGTACGTAGATGCGGGGGGCTTTCAGGACAATCGCAGCGAGAACAACGGCCGCAACGGCTTCACGCTGCTGCTGGACAACTACCGGACCACGCTGGCCGACAACGATGCCGCGCACAACGGCGGGCGCGGAATGCTCGTGCAGGGCCCGCTGGGCGAAGACCCCAACGACCGGGTGCAGATCACCGGTGGTGAGGTGTATGGCAATGGGGAAGAAGGTTTGCTGCTCAAGCAGACCGACTTCAGCCGAGTGAGCGGCGTCACGGTGCACGACAACGGAGGCGCTGCCATCGGCCTGTTCGGGAGCTCCGCCAATACCATCGCCGGCAACACCCTCTACAACAACGCCTTGGACCATGGCAACACGGAAGTGGCCTTGCAGGCATCGGACGATACCGACGTAGCGTCGATAGACTCCGCCACCGGCAACGCGGTGTACAACAACATCATCAGCGGTGGCCACGCCAGCTACGCCGTCAGCGAGCGCAACGAAGACCTCGTGGGCTTCAACACGGTGTTCGACAACTACTTCAGCCGCCTGGGCGATCCCGCCACGGTGTTTTATGGCACCGACAGCAGCGCCTTCAGCAACCACGCCGGGGTGGTGATCACCGGCACGGCCACCAGCGACACACTCAACGCGGCCGATGTAGCCGATACCCTCCTCTACGGCGGTGCCGGCAATGATCGCCTGACCGGCGGCGCCTACGATGACCTGCTCTACGGCGGCAGCGGCAGTGACCGCCTTACAGGGGGGGCCGGCGCGGACACCTTCCGTTACACCCATGCCAGTGACAGCGTGCGCGGCGCCAGCGACCTGATCACAGACTTCAAGCCCGGCGAAGACCAGCTCGACCTGGCCAGCCTGGGCTATTCGGGGCTGGGCGATGGCCACGACGGCACCCTGCGGATGATCTACAACGCAAGCCTGGACCGCACCTACCTGCGCAGCCTGGACGCCGATGCCAGTGGCCAGTATTTCCAGCTGGCACTGGCCGGCAATTACCTGGGCCTGCTGCACGCCGCTGACTTCGAAACGCTGCTCCAGGGTACAAGCGGCCGAGACACCCTGAACGGCACCGATGCCGATGAAACGCTGGCGGGCCTGGCCGGGCGCGACACCCTGAACGCCGGCGGTGGCAACGACTACCTGATTGGCGGCGCCGGTGCCGACCGGCTCACCGGTGGTGCCGGCGCAGACACCTTCGTGATCAATGTGCTGCACGACAGCTACGCCAACGACACCCGCGGGGTGGACTTCAGCGACACCCTCACCGACTTCGACTATCGCCAGGACGTGCTGGACCTGTCCGGGCTGGGCTTCACCGCACTGGGCAGCGGGCACGGCAGCACGCTCCAGGCCCTGCAGGTTGGCGGCACCGGCAACATGCTGCTGCGGTCACTGGACGCGGACGCCAATGGCAACTACTTCAAGCTGCTGCTGGAGAACGTCAATTACATCAACAATGCGGCTATCCGCTTCGGCGACCCGATCGCCACGCATTTCAACCAGCAACCTGCCAGTTACGACGACTACTACATCGACGCGCCGACTTCAGGGAACGATGTCATCGCCGGGTATTTCAGCGACGACCGCATCAATGGCCTGGCCGGCAACGACACCCTCCGTGGCCAGGCGGGGAACGACACCCTGGCGGGTAACGCAGGCGACGACATCCTCGAAGGCGGCAGTGGCAACGATACCTTGGCGGGCGGCAGCGGCAACGACCTGCTCAGCGGCGGCGCCGGGGACGATACGCTGGCAGGCGGAGCAGGGGCGGACCAGCTCAGCGCAGGCTCGGGCGCCGATACCTTCCGTTTCGCCCAGCCGGACTGACAGCCTGAGCGGCGCCAGTGACCTGATCACCGACTTTTCCGCAGGCCGCGATGTGATCGATGTGGCTGCCCTGGGCTACACCGGCCTTGGAGACGGCTACGGTGGCACCTTGAAGGTCAGCTACAACGCCGAAGCGGGCCGTACCTATGTTCAGGATTTCACCTCGACCCAGAGCGGCCAACACTTCGAGATCGCCTTGGCCGGAGACCACAGCCACGACCTGGGCGCAGGCCAGTTCGTGTTCGCCGGGGCGGGGCCCGAGTTGACGTTGCTGGGGGTGTAGGGCCTGGTTGATCTTCTCAGGGCCGCCGCATGGCTATCGAAGCGCAGCGGCCCTGTCAGAGATCGTCACATCGAATATCTGCTCGATCACCTGACGGGGGCCCTGGTTGAGGCTCCATGCGAGAGATGACGAGCAAACCCAACAAGAGCACGAAGATAATGGAAGCCACTACACCTTGTGAGACCCCCAACCAGTAGTTCGGTTTGTAAGCCTGCATTTCTGATTTGAGTTTGCTTTGGTAATGGTCTTCCAGTTGCTCTGCTCGGCCCTCAAGCGTGATCGTAAGAAAGCTCTGTGCGATGTTGTCCGCCTGAGTACGATAAGCCTGAAGCTGAAAAGCAGAATTACTGACCTCATGAAACTGGGTGAGATCGGCACTGCAAGCTGGCCGGCCATTTCGTTTGCAGAACGCCTCGATGTACTCAATTTTTTGGCGCTTGTAAAGTGAATAAGCAATGATGCCTAGAATATCGTCTTCACTTTCTACCAACCTTTCGTAAATGAAATTTTGCGACCCGCCCCCCATATACTGCTACGCCTTCCTTAATTGCCGAGAAGCCGCCTCGAAAGCCGACTTGATATCCTCTGTGCTGTGTCGGCTCCCATAGATGATGGCATCCACTTCCGGCGAAAAAGCCCTTTCATATCAAGCCGTTTTTTGGAGATTCTATGGCTGATTTCGGAGATAAACTCACTCGAAAACAGGACTTTGATATCCATGAGCGATGCACCTTAAGTACGTTTTAATCGCAGCAAATTAACACGCCCAAGTATGGAAGATTAGATAAAAAACATGTCGACACAAGTGCATAGAGGCGATAACCCTCGTCGCCCCTCACTCCACCACCTGCACCTCTCTCCCGCCCTTCCAGGCCCACCACCAACCCCTCCATCGCCTCCAGCAACTCCGGCAACCGATCCGCCCCGCGCCGCACCGCTTCGCACAACTCGATCACCGCCTTTGCCCGTACGATCCGTGCGCCACCCAGCACCCGGTGCAGCACTTCACGGTCCGCGCCATCGCGCGCCAGCAAGGCGTGGTCCTTGCGCAAGGCATCGATCAAGGTCTGCGCCAGGTTGGCCAGGGTGGCCGGGTCCGAGCCCGCCAGGTTGCGCAGCACATTGGCGTCATAGGGCAAGGCGGCACCTGCTTCGACACGCACCGGCTCACCCAACAGCGCCTCGGCCAGCGCCCTCAACCCGAGCGGCTTGATCAGGCAGTCATCCATGCCGGCACGCAGGCAGCGCTGGCGCTGGGCGCTGCCAGGCTCTGCGGTGTAGCCCAGCAAGCGCACCGGCGTGCGCCCTGGCGTTGTTCCGCCAGGCGAATGGCGCGGGCGAGCTGGTAGCCGTCCATGCCGGGCATGTGGCAGTCGCAGATCACTCGGTCGAACGGCTCGGCCAGCCAGGCACGCAGCCCGGCCTTGCCGTCGTTGGCCAAGGTCACCCGGTGTCCCAGGTGGCGCAGTTGCTGGTCCAGCAGCAGGCGGCTGGGCGTGTAGTCCTCCACCACCAGAATGTGCAGAGGCGCCTGGGCCGGCGGCTCGCCAGCAACCGGTGGGGGCTGGCTGGCCGGCAACTGGGCCAGCGGCAGCAACAGGCGCAGCTCCACGCGCGTGCCCTTGCCCAGCTGGCTGCTCAGGCGCAATTCGCCGCCCATCAAGCGCGCCAGGTGATGGCAGATGTTCAGGCCAAGGCCGGAGCCGGAGAGGTTGCCCTGTTGATGGTTGGTGGCTTGCGACCAGGGCTGGCCGAGGCGCGCCAGGTCACCGGCCGGGATGCCGATGCCGTTGTCGATCACCACCAGGCGCACCTGCAAGTGCTCGCCTTGGGCCGCCGCCAGCAGGCGCACGCGCACCTCCCCCTTCGGGGTGAACTTGATGGCGTTGCCCAGCAGATTGCCCAACAGCTGGCGCAGGCGCAGCGGGTCGGCTTGCACAGCCCACGGCCCGCCGCGCTGGGCTAGCTGAAGATGCACGCCGCGGTGCCGCGCCTGGCCATGAAACAGCCGTACGCAGGCTTCGATCACGTCATTGAGGGCTATCGGTTGAGGGTGCAGGCTCAGTTGGCCGGCTTCGATGCGGCTGATGTCCAGCACATCGTCGAGCAGCGCCAGCAGGCCGCTGGCGGCCTCGCTGGCCACCTCGAGCGCCACCTCGTTGACCTGGCCCTGCTCGGCGTGCCGGCGGGCCAGTTCGAGCATGCCCAGCACCGCATTCATCGGCGTACGGATTTCATGGCTGGCGGTCGCCAGAAAGCGCGTCTTGGCTCGGTTGGCAGCGTCGGCGTTATCGCGGGCCTGGCGCACCGCTTCATACAGGCCCTGGCGCTCGGTGACATCCAGCCAGCCACAGATCAGCCCCGCCACTGCACCGTCGCTGCCGCGGTACGGCAGGGTCCAGTGGTAGAGCGTGAGCACGCGACCGTCGTCGAGGTTCACGCAGTGGTCGCCGATGATGGGTTGGCCAGTGGCGACGGCCTGTTGGTACACCTGCTCGAACGCTTCACGCTGCGCCCGCGCCAGCGGCAGGCTGTCAGTGGCGCGCCGGCCCAGCAGCGACTCGCGGCTGACCCCGAAGGGTATCGAGGTAACTGGCGTTGCAATTGAGCAAGCGGCCGCGGCGGTCGCGCACATACAGCGGGTGCGGCGTGCCATCGATCAACACCCGCATGAACTCCAGCTGGTCGGTGAGCGCCGCTTCAGCGGCCTTGCGCCACTGCACTTGCCGGCGCAGGTGGCCGGCCCAGGCCAGCGCCAGCAGGCACAGCAACACGGCGGCCACCAACCCTGCGATGATCGCCAGGCCGTAACGCGGCCAGCTCGACTCCCCCACCGCCACGTGGCCACGCCAGCGCCGGCTGATGTCTTCAAGCTCGGTGGGCGCCAGGTAATCCAGGGCCTGGTCGATGACCCGCCGCAACTGCTCGTCGTCGGCGCCCAGGGCGAAGCGAAAGCGCAGCGGCGGCAATGGCAGCACCGCACTGATGCGCAGCTCGCCAGGTGCATCGCGAGCAATCAGCGCGCGGGCGCTCACCAGGCTCACCAGCGCTGCGTCGGCGCGGCCCCGTGCAACCTGCGCCAGGGCCTGCTCGCTGCCTAGTGCCGGCAGGCGGCGCACCGACGGCGCCAGGGCCTGCACGGTCTGCCAGCCGGGGCTGCCTTGAGGAATGGCCAGCGTGCGCCCGACCATGTCGCCCAACGTGACCGGTGCCTTGGCGTGTTTGCGGCTGACCAGCACCATGCTGCTGGCAAGCCAGGCACGGGAAAACAGCATGTGCTGGCGGCGCTGGGCGGTCGCCGGCACGCTGGAGGCCATGCGCGCGCGGCCGCTGTCCACCGCTTCGATGAGTTCCGGCAGGTTGGCCACCGGCACCGCTTCGAAGCGCAGGCCGGTGAGCTGGCTGATGCGGCTGAGCACGTCGCCCGCGATGCCACTGAGCATGCCTTGGTCGTTTAGGTAAGCCACCGGCACGAAGCGCCCGTTCACTGCCACGGTAATGGTCGGCTGCGCGGCCACCCAGTCGCGGTCGGCCTTGCTCAGGTTGAGGCGGCCCTCAGGCATCGGCACCAACGGATTGACCGCCCAGGTGCGCAACAGGTGGCTGGGCAGTTCGCTGCCCATGGCCTCGATGGCACGGTCGACCAGCCCGCGCAGGCGGGCGTCGCGCGGGTTGAGAGCAAACCCCAGCCCTGCGGGGGTTTCGCTGGGCAGCCGGGCCAGGCCCAGGTTGTTCAACTGGCTGCGGTCAAGCTGCCGGCGCAGCGCCACCGCGTTGCCCAGCACCACATCGGCCTGGCCGAACGACACCGCTGCCAGCGCTGCCAGCAGCGAGGGGTAGGTGGTCACCACGGCGTGCGGGCACAGGCTCACCACCCGAGCCAACGGCATGTAGCCTGCGACCACCGCAGCGCGCGGGCCGCAGTCGGCTGCCAGTGTCGGCGTGTCGACCCGCCGGGCAAGGCTCGGGTGCTCGGTTGCATAGGGTGCGCTCAGTGCGGCGTGGTGCAGCACCGTGTCGAACGCCCCGGCACCGCCTACAAGGTCGACCTCCCCTTTACGCAAGGCGGTGAATGCCGCATCGCGGTCGATGAACCGGCGCACCTGCACTGGCACCCCCAGCAGTTGCCCGAGCAGCCCGGCCATGTCGGCGTTGATGCCCTCATAGGCGCTGCCGTCACCGGTCATGTCGAAAGGCGGATAGTCGAGCCGGCCCACGCCAATGCGCAGCGCACCGTGCGCATCGAGCCACTGGCGGTCTTCGGTGCTCAACGCCAGCCGGCTGTGCCAGCCGGGTGAGGCTTGCACCCTGGCGCGCAGTGGCGGCTGGTCATGCCCGGCACAGGCCGAGGCCCAGGTCACCAACCACAGCGCCAGCCAGTGCCAGGCGCTGCCGCGCTCAGCACAGCGCATGGCGGCGGGCAACGTCGGCCAGCGAAACCAGCGAGCTGCAGTGCAGCTTCTGCATCAGCCGCAGCTTGTAGCTGCTCACCGTTTTCACGCTAAGGGCCATGTTGGCGGCGGTCTCCTTGTTGCTGAAGCCGCGCGAAAGGTGATGCAACACCATCATTTCGCGGTCGCTCAGCGAGGCCAGCGCACGCGCTTCGGACCCACCGCTGTCGGTGCTGCGCACGCTGCTCATGGCCACGGCCGGGAAGTAACTGTAACCATGCGCCACCGCCTGCACGGCGTTGCGCAACTCGCCCAAGTCGTCGCCCTTGGAGATGAACGCCATGGCCCCAGCCCGGCGGCAGCGCAAGGCGTAGAACTCCGCTGGCTGGGAAGTCAGCACCAGGATCCGGATCGGCAAACACATCGCACGCAGCCGGGCGATCACTGCCAGGCCGTCGAGCAGCGGCATCGCCAGGTCGATGATGGCCAGGTCCGGCACCAGCTCGCGGGCCAGTTGCAGCGCCAGGCGCCCGTTGTCGGCCTCCCCTACCGTGCGCACGCCGTCCTGGCCCAGCAGCAGTGCAACGCTCGCACGAATGAAAGGGTGATCGTCAACGATCAGGGCTCTGTACACGGGCGCTCCTTGGCACGGGGATGCAATGCTTGCGGAGCGCCATTATGCGAAGGCAAGGGCTGAGTCTTCTGTAGGAACTTTCAGCAATGACCGTCGGAAAAGCGGAAATTTACGCCGAATCCGACAGCCATCGTCGCGTTGTTTTGTAGGACTTTTCCCAAACTCTCCGTGTCAATCCTACAGAGCCTCACACGGACGACCTGCCATGCCCGAACCGATCCTGCCCCCCAGCCTGCATTACGTCGACGACAGCCAGCCCGGCTGGCAGCGCCGCACAGTCCGCGGCAAATTCGCCTATTTCGACCTTGATGGCGAGCGCATCCGCGACAAGGCTACGGTCGAACGCCTGAACAAACTGGCGATCCCGCCAGCCTACACCGATGTATGGATCTGCCCCGACCCCGCTGGCCACCTCCAGGCCACCGGCCGCGATGCACGCAAGCGCAAGCAGTACCGTTATCACCCGCTGTGGCGAGAGCTGCGTGATGCCGACAAGTACACACGCATGATCGCTTTCGGCAAAGGCCTGCCCAAGGTGCGCAAGCAGCTCGAAGCACACCTGGCAACGCCCGGGCTGTCACGTGACACGGTGATGGCGCTGGTGGTGAGCCTGCTGGATCAGACGCTGATCCGCATCGGCAACACCCAGTACGCCCGCGACAACCGCTCCTACGGGCTGACGACCCTGCGCAACCGCCACGCCGAAGTGCAAGGCGCTGCGGTGAAGTTTCACTTTCGCGGCAAAAGCGGCGTCGACCACGCGGTCGAACTCAACGACAAGCGCCTAGCGCGCATCATCCGCAGGTGCCAGGAGCTGCCGGGGCAGCAGCTGTTCCAGTACCTGGACGAAGATGGCAATCGCCACAACGTCAGCTCTCACGACGTGAACGAGTACCTGAAAACCCTGCACGGCGAGGACTTCACCGCCAAGGACTACCGTACCTGGGCCGGCTCCGCCCTGGCGCTGTCGATGCTGCGTGAGTTGCCCTGGCAGCCGGATGCCGAGGCCAAGCGGCACATCGTCGACCAGGTCAAGGCGGTGGCCAAGGCGCTGGGCAACACGCCGGCGGTGTGCAAGCGCTGCTACATTCACCCCGCTGTGCTGGAGCGCTTCGCCATGGGTGAGCTGGAAAACTGCCCAAGCCACGCAAGCGAGTAGGGCTACGCGAGGAGGAAGTGGTGCTGGCGGCCTTTCTCGACAAACTCGAGCAAGTCGCGCATCAACTCTGACGCGGGTCGGGATTGGCGGGCGCACGCTTGTGCTCGCCCTTCTCGTTCAGGCGCTTGTTCTGCTCACCCACTTTGCCGGCGTTCTCGGGCTTGTGGTCGAGGTCTTCGCGTTTGGATGGGCCAGTCATGAGCGGTCTCCAATTTGAGTGATCACTCAACTGAGACTGCGCGCGGCCCCCGATGATTCAGCCTGGAACTCTGCCAGCGGCCCGCCGGTCAGCTGACAGACGCTTACCGCACAGGCTACCGACATGAATATTTCGCTGAGCAAACAAGTTGCGCTGGTGACCGGCGCCAGCTCCGGGCTGGGCTACGCCTGCGCCGAAACCCTGGCTGCGGCCGGGGCCTGGGTTGCGATCAACTACCACAGCCATGCCGAGCCTGCCGAGGAACTGGCCGCGCGCATTCGCGAACAAGGCGGCCAGGCCATTGCGCTGGGCGGTGATGTGTCGCGCGAGGACGACGTGCAGCGGCTGATTGCGCAAACCGTCGAGGCGTTCGGTGCGCTGGACATTCTGGTCGCCAACTCCGGCCTGCAAAAAGATGCGCCGATCGCAGACATGACCCTGGAAGACTGGAACACGGTGATTTCCACCAACCTCACCGGCCAGTTCCTCTGCGCCCGCGAGGCGCTGCGCCAGTTCCGCCGCCAGGGGCCGCGCCCGTGGCTGTCGCGGGCACACGGCAAGATCATCCACATGAGCTCGGTGCACCAGCGCATCCCATGGGCCGGCCATGCCAACTACGCCGCGTCCAAGGGCGGCATCGACCTGCTCGATGCAAACCCTGGCGCAGGAGCTGGGCAGCGAACGCATCCGCATCAATGCCATCGCCCCCGGCGCGATCGCCACCGCCATCAACGCAGAGAATACCCAGGGCGACGCCGCCAAGCGGCTGCTGGAACTGATTCCCTATGGCCGAATCGGCGAACCGCAGGATGTGGCCAATGCGGTGCTGTGGCTGGCCTCGGACCTGTCGGACTACGTGCATGGCACCACGCTGTTCATCGATGGCGGGATGAGCCTGTACCCGGAGTTTCGCAACAATGGATGAAGCCTGGCGCCCGCTGCCCATCGCCGACCACGGCATCATCGGCAACATGCGCAGTGCCGCATTGGTTGCCTGCGACGGCAGCATCGACTTCTGCTGCTGGCCTGACTTCGACAGCCCGACGCTGTTCTGCGCTTTGCTCGACACGCCCAAGGCAGGCCTGTTCAGCCTTGCCCCGTTGATGCCCGATGCGCGCCGCATGCAGATCTACCTGCCGGGCAGTAACGTACTGCGCACCCGCTGGATCAGCGGCGAGACCATGGTCGAAGTCACCGACCTGATGCCCATCACCACAGCCGCCGATGCGCCGCCGCGGATCGTACGGCGCGTTCAGGTTGCCCACGGGCAGGCGCGCATCGAGCTGCACTGCCGCGTAGCCCATGACTACGCGCGCGCCGAGACGCAGGCGAAGGCTGAGGGCGACGCCGTGCACTTCAGCGCGCCCGGCCAGCCGAGCCTGCGGCTGGTCGGCAGCCAACCGCTTGAGGTGCATGAGCACACGGCGCGGGCGCAATTCGACCTCAAGCAAGGCGAGTGCGCCGAATTCATCCTCGGCGCGGTGGACGACCCCCTGGTCGCCGCCGGGCATGCCGAGCGCTGCCTGAACGACACGCTGGCCTTCTGGCGCGGCTGGCTCGCCAAGTCGCGTTACCGCGGCCGTTGGCGCGAGGCGGTCGAACGCTCCGCGCTGGCGCTCAAGCTGCTGACTTCACGCCAGCACGGCGCAATCCTCGCCGCGCCTACATTCGGCCTGCCGGAAACGCCAGGTGGCGAGCGCAACTGGGACTATCGCTACACCTGGATCCGTGACGCCTCATTCACCGTGTATGCGTTCATGCGGCTGGGCTTCAGCGAGGAGGCCAATGCCTACGTGCACTGGGTGCGCGAACGGGTCAGCGATTGCTGCGGCGAGCAACGGCCGCTGCGCCTGATGTACGGCCAGGACGGCCGCGAAGAGCTGCCCGAAAGCACCCTCGACCACCTGCGCGGCCACGGTGGCGCCCGGCCGGTACGCATCGGCAACCAGGCCTATGAACAGAAGCAGCTGGATATCTATGGCGAGCTGATGGACGCGGTGTACCTGGCCAACAAATACGGCGAGGCGATGACGCATCAGGGCTGGCGCAATTGCCAGGCGCTGGTTGATCACGTCTGCGCGCACTGGCAGGAAGAGGACGTCGGGATCTGGGAAAAACGTGATGCGCCGCAGCACTTTCTGCATTCCCGGCTGATGTGCTGGGTGGCGGTGGACCGTGCTATTCGCCTGGCTCAGAAGCGCTCGCTGCCCGCCCCGTTCGCCGAGTGGGAACAGGCGCGCCAAGCCATCCACAACGACATCTGGGACAACTTCTGGAACGCGGAGCTGGGGCATTTCGTGCAGGCTCTCGGCAGCACCCGCCTGGACGGCGCGATGCTGCTGATGCCGTTGGTGCGATTCGTCGGGGCGACAGATCCGCAGTGGATCGCTACCCTGCGCGCCATTGAGCGCGAGCTGGTGCGTGACGGGATGGTCTATCGCTATCGCCAGGATGACGGCTTACCTAGCCAGGAAGGCGCCTTCACGGCGTGCTCGTTCTGGTATGTCGAGTGCCTGGCACGCGCTGGCGAGGTAGACCGGGCACATCTTGAATTCGAACAGTTGCTGCGGTATGCCGGCCCCACCGGGCTGTATGCCGAAGAGTTCGATGAGCGCGCCCATCCACTGGGCAACGCGCCACAAGCCCTCAGCCACCTGGCTCTGATCAGCGCCGCGACTTATCTGAATCGACTGCTCGACGGTGAAGCAATCCAATGGCAACCCTGAGGCAGGCAATGGTGGCAATTGAAACAATTCATCCACCCGTGCTAGGCGGCGGTGCGTGTTCAAGCGATACTTGTGTACGCCATCGCGGTTTATTCCGTAAGCATTTTCTTATGTGACTACACTGTTTTGGAATTAATCGTTCATCCCAGCGTCTCTTGGTCAACGACATTACGTCACCCAGAGCGGTACCCCCAGCAAGGATCAAGGAGCCTTACATGCTGATTCTCACGCGCAAAGTCGGCGAAAGCATTGTTGTCAACGACGATATCAAGATCACTATTCTCGGCGTGAAGGGCATGCAGGTGCGCATCGGCATCGACGCACCCAAAGATGTTCAGGTTCACCGTGAAGAAATCTACAAACGCATCCAGGCCGGCACACCTGCCCCTGAAAAAGCCGAATAACCCTTTTTCCTTTCCTCGGCCTGCCGGCCTCCCAAGCCTTCATCGATTGCCGGGCGCTCTGCCCGGCAGGCCCCTGCGAGACCTTCCCCAATGACGCTTCGACACGCGCTTGCCGCCTGCCTGTTGTGTTTGCCGCTGCTTGCCCAGGCCGCCGAGCCGGGCGACCCGGTACCTGCCTTTACCCTGCTCGACCAGTTCGACGCGCCCTTTACATTGGGCCCGGACACCCAGCTGATTCTGGTTGCCCGCAGCATGGGCGCGGCCAAGCTGATGGACGCAGCACTCAAGGACCAGCCCAGCGGCTACCTGGAGGCACGCCATGCGGTTTACGTGGCCGATATCGAGCGCATGCCGGCGGTGGCCAAACTGTTCGCCATCCCATCGATGCGCTCGGCCAAATACCGCATCCTGCTCGACCAGGAAGCGCGGGTTGCCGCCCCACTGGACGGCGACCGCGACACCGTACAATGGCTGGCGGTAAAGAGCGGCAAAGTGGCTGAAGTGAAGAAGTTCGCTGACGCCCAGCAGCTTCGCGCAGCGCTGGAAAGCGCGGCCAAAACGGCAGGCTGAAAGACACCGGCGGCCACCGCCGCCGGTGTCTTCTACAGATAGGCAGCGGTTCGGCTCAGCTCACACTGTCCGATATCCGCCGGCACTCCGGCAAACACGATCTGCCCACCCTCCTCGCCCGCGCCCGGGCCGATGTCGAGCAACCAGTCCGCCTGGGCGACCACGCGCATGTTGTGCTCCACCAGCACCACCGTGCTGCCATCGTCTACCAGCCTGTGCAGCTGCGCCATCAAACGGTCGACGTCACTGGCATGCAGGCCGGTGGTGGGTTCGTCGAGCACGTACAGCGTGCCGCCGCGTTGCGCGCGCTGCAGCTCGGTGGCGAGCTTTATGCGCTGCGCCTCGCCGCCGGAGAGCTCGGTGGCCGGCTGGCCGAGGCGCAGGTAACCCAGGCCGATATCGCGCAGCACCGCCAGCGGGCGCGCCACTGCCGGCTGCTCGGCGAACACCTCGCACGCATCGTCGACGGTGAGATCCAGCACCTGGGCGATGGTGAGCCCTTCCCAGGTCACTTCAAGCGTCGGCGGCGCATAGCGCGCACCCTCGCACACCGGGCACGGCGCATACACCGATGGCATGAACAGCAGCTCGACGCTGACGAAGCCCTCACCCTCGCAGCGTGAGCAGCGGCCCTTGGCAACGTTGAAAGAAAACTGCCCGGCATCGAAGCCACGCGCCTTGGCCGCAGGCGTTGCAGCAAACAGCTTGCGCACCGCATCGAACAAGCCGGTGTAGGTGGCCAGGTTCGAACGCGGCGTGCGGCCGATCGGCTTCTGGTCGACCCACACCAGCCGGCGCAGGCGATCCAGCCCTTCCACCACCGCGCCCTGGGTGCGCTCCAGCGACAGGTCTTCAAGTTCCGCATCGGCTTCTGGCGCCGGCGGCACCTTGCCCAGGCCTTGCTCGACCAGCTCCAGCAGTGCCTGGCTGATCAGGCTGGACTTGCCCGAACCTGACACCCCGGTCACCGCCGTCAGGCAGCCCAATGGAAAGGCGGCGTCCAGTTCACGCAAGTTGTTGCGCGTCACCCCGGCCAGGCGCAGCCAGCCTTGCGCCCCGCGTACCGCTCGCTCGACCGCGGGCACCTGGCCGAACAGATAGCGCGCGGTGTGGGAGGCCGACACCTCGGCAAGCCCTGCCAACGGCCCGCTGTAGAGCACCTGGCCACCCTGCTCTCCTGCGGCCGGGCCCACGTCGACGATCCAGTCGGCGCGGCGCAAGGTGCGCAAATCATGCTCGACCACGAACAGCGAGTTGCCGGCGCGCTTGAGCCCTTCCAACGCCTCCAGCAGGGCATCGCCATCGGCCGGGTGCAGGCCTGCAGAAGGCTCGTCGAGCACATAGACCACACCGAACAGCTGCGAGGTGAGTTGCGTGGCCAGGCGCAGGCGCTGCAGCTCGCCGGACGACAACGTCGTGGTGCCGCGTTCGAGGGTCAGATAACCCAGGCCCAGCTCGGTGAGCGTGGCGATGCGCGTCAGCAACCCTGCCGCCATGTGCCGCGCGGCCAAGGCCTTCTCGGCACTCGAACCCTCGGCCGAATCCCCCTGTGCAACCTGCTCCAGCAAGGCTGCCAGCCGTGTGAGCGGCAAGCGCTGCAGCTCGCCGATGTCGAGCCCGGCAAAGCGCACCGCCAGCGCCTCGGCCTTCAGCCGTTTGCCGTGGCAGGCCGGGCACAGGCTGCCGACCATGAACTGGCTCACGCGTTTTTTCATCTGCGCGCTTTGGGAATGGCTGAAAGTGTGCAGCACGTAACGGCGTGCGCCGCTGAACGTGCCCATGTAGCTGGGCTCAAGCTTCTGCTTGAGCGCACGTTGGGTTTGCTCGGGGCTCAGGCCGGCATGCACCGGCACGGTGGGCGTTTCATCGGTGAACAGAATCCAGTCGCGCTGCGCCTGGGGCAGCTCGCGCCAGGGGCGGTCGACGTCGTAGCCCAGCGTGACAAGAATGTCGCGGTAGTTCTGGCCCTGCCAGGCCGTAGGCCAGGCCGCCACGGCGCGCTCGCGGATCGTCAGTGAGTCGTCCGGCACCATCGAGCGCTCGGTGACCTCATACACACGGCCCAGGCCATGGCAGGTGGGGCAAGCGCCCTGCGGCGTGTTGGCGGAGAAATCCTCGGCATACAGCATCGCCGCGCCCTCGGGAAAGTGGCCCGCCCGCGAATAGAGCATGCGCACCAGGCTGCCCAGCCCGGTGACGCTGGCAAGGCTTGAGCGTGTGCTGGGCGTGCCGCGCTGTTGCTGAAGCGCTACCGCCGGTGGCAGGCCGTCGATGCTGTCGACGTCCGGCACACCGACCTGATCGATCAGCCGCCGCGCATACGGCGCAACAGATTCGAAATAACGCCGCTGGGCCTCGGCGTACAGCGTCCCGAAGGCCAAAGAGGATTTGCCGGAACCCGACACGCCACTGAACACCACCAGCGCATCGCGGGGGATGTCGACGTCGACGTTCTTGAGGTTGTGCTCGCGGGCACCACGGACGCGGACGAAACCGTTTGAAGCGGGCATAGGCAGATGCATCCTTTGAAGTACAAGGTTGCCTGTGCGCTATCGATACACGGCCTGCTGTTCGAACGGTTCGCGGTGTGCAAGCGCCTCAGGCCGGGCGTTTGATAAAGATTTTGCAAAGCAAGTTCAGACCCGTAGAGCTACCGGAAGAATGCTTTGCATTGGGGAGGCATGATGCTGTTGGCCGCTGCTTCAACGTATGGCTGCAAATCTGTCAGTTCTGCGCCTCGACCCGGTTACGCCCCTTCTGCTTGGCCGCATAGACACCGGCATCGGCGCGTAACAACAGTGCATCGGCGCCCTCACCGGCTTGCCAACCGGCTACGCCGAAGCTGCCGGTGACGATGCCCACACCGTCGACTGGCGCCTGTTCCAGCGACTGGCGAAGGTTCTCAGCAAGGGCCTGCGCCTGAGCCTGGTCGGTGGCCGGGCAAAGAATCATGAATTCCTCCCCGCCCAGACGGCAGAACACATCGCTGCGCCGCAAACGTGCGCCGATCCGACGGCACAGGGCCTGCAATACGCTGTCGCCCAAGGCATGGCCGAAGCGGTCGTTGACCGATTTGAAGTGGTCGACATCGAGCATGATCAGTGCGAGCGGCGCGCCATCACGGCGAGCACGCTCAAGCTCGGCCTGCAAGCGTTCCTGGAAGTAGCGGCGGTTGTAGATGCCGGTGAGCGCGTCGGTGACCGACAGCGCGCGCAACTCTTCCTCGACGCGCTTGAGGTCAGTGATATCGAACAGCGACCCGTGCCAGATCACTGCGCCGTCGGCCATCGCTTCAGGCGTTGCCTCGCCGCGCACCCAGCGCAACCCCTGGCGCGGCAGACACACGCGGTACTCCTGGCGCCAGCGGGTGAGGTTCCTGGCCGAGACCCGGATCGACTCACGCACGGCCTCGACGTCAGCCGGGTGCATGCGCTCGAAACCGGCGCGCCGTCCGCATAAAGCAGCTCCGGCGCCACCTCGTAAATGTCCTGCATGCCTCGGCTCAGGTAGGTGAAGCAGTTGCTGCCATCGGCGCTCAGGCGGAACTGGAAGATCCCACCGGGCACCTCGGCACTGAGTTTTTCCAGCAGGCGGTCACGCGCGGCAAGGGCTTGCAGGCTGCGCTGGCTGTCGGTGACGTCCTGGCACACCGCCAGATGGCCGACGGCCTGCTGATGTTCGTCGCGCACGGCCGTGACCTGCATGCTCACGGTGACCTGGGCGCCGTTGCGCCGCACCAGCCGCCAGTGCTGCGCCGCGGGCGCCTGATCGTGCAGGCTGGCTTCAAGCATCGCACGCGCCGGCGAACAGGGCTGGCCGCCGGCGTCGAAGCAGCCACGCACTCGCTCGCGCAGCTCCTGATGAACGTGCAGGTCGGCCAGTGACAGCTTGCCCACCGCCTGGTCGACGCGATAGCCGAGCATGCGTTCGGCGCCTGCGTTGAAGGTGGTGATGCGCCCGTTCAGATCGGTGGCGATGATCGCGACCTCGGTGGCAGCGTCCAGCACGTTCTGCAACTGCCGGTGGGTGCGGCGCAGGCGCGTTTCGCTCTCGGACAACTGCGCGGTACGCCGGGCCACCAGCGTCAATGCACGCTGGCGCTGGCTGACCAGGCTGAACAACAGGCCTGCCACCAGCACACTCAACAGGCCGCCGAACAGCAGCGCGACCTGAGCCGTGGAGGTGCGATTGGCGTTGGCGAACACCTCGCTGGGCACCGCTTGCAATTCGAAAACCCGACCGCCCATCTGCAACGTGCGTGTCTGCTGCAACGGGATGCTGGCAGCTCCTGCGCCGGCATCGTAGAGCGGCAGTGGCGTGGCCGGGTAAGTGGTGTCACGCACAGTCACGCGCAGGTTGTCCTCTGCAGGCTTGGGCAGGCCTTCGGTCATCAGTTGGCGAATGCTCACCGCTGCCGTCACGAAGCCCATCGGTGGGCCGGCCCCGGCGGGCGTGCCGGCCTGGTAGACCGGAGCGACCAGCAGCAACCCCCGCGCCTGCGCAGGATCAGTACCCAAAAGGTCCAGCGGCTCACCGGCGGCCGGTGCCGTGGTGGCGATGGCCTGGCTGAAAGCTTGCGCGCGCGCCGGCTCACTGCGCGGGTCCAGGCCCACGGGCAGTTGCAGGCGGTTGACGCTGCGGATGTAGAACACCGGATAGTAATCGGCGCGGCGTGCCGCCGGGCTGGGGCGCCCGTCGGCCCAGTCGAGGATGGCGAACCCGGGCACCCCTTCGGCCCTGGCGCGGCGCTCGAAGGCGTCGCGCTGGGCGTCGGTGATTCGCGGCAGCCAGGCGTAGGTCTGGGTCAGTTGCAGCAGCGGCCCGGCGTAGCCGTTGAATTCGCTGCGGCTTACTTCTTCGGAGAAGGTGAAAAACCGCTGCAGGCTGGCAAGGCGCTGCTGTTGATCGATGAAGCGCTCCTGCAGCCGGCTGAAACGCTCCTCGGCCAGCAGTTCGAACCGTTGCTGCAGTTGCTCGCGCGCCAGGTGATCGAGCCCTGAGGCAATCATCGCGCTGACCAGCCCACCCCCAGCAGCCCTGCGCACGCTACCAACCACGCAGAAGCACCTTCGCTGATGAAACCGAGAATTCTGGGGCGAGCGGTCAGCGACATCGGCTTTACTCACAAACGCTTGAGACGGTTATAGCGATTCGCCATCCAAATGGGTAGCCCCGGCGACAACCGGGGCCTTTGCTCAGGCGGTAGTGATGCGCCACGCCCTGTGGATCTTGTCGTTGCGGGCAAAGTCCGGTGCGCGGGTGCTGGCACTGATTTCCTCGACGCGATAACGCTGTTGCACCCCTTCATCGAGCACGAACTTGCGGAAGTTGTTGGAGAAGTACAGCACCCCGCCCGGCGCCAGGCGCGCCACGGCCAGGTCGATCAGGCGCACATGATCGCGCTGCACGTCGAACACCCCTTCCATGCGCTTGGAGTTGGAGAAGGTCGGTGGGTCGATGAAGATCAGCTCGTATGCCTCGCGGTGGGCCTCCAGCCAATCCATCACATCGGCCTGCTCCAGGCGGTGCTTGTCGGAGAAACCGTTGAGCGACAGGTTGCGCCGCGCCCAATCCAGATAAGTGCGCGACAGGTCGACGCTGATGCTGCTGCGCGCGCCACCCTTGGCGGCATGCACGGTGGCGGTGCCGGTGTAGCAGAACAGGTTGAGGAAACGCTTGCCTGCGGCTTCCTGCTGGATACGCAGGCGCATCGGCCGATGGTCGAGGAACAGCCCGGTGTCCAGGTAGTCGGTGAGGTTCACCAGCAGGCGCGCGCCGCCTTCGTTCACTTCCATGAAGCGGCCTTCAGTGCCCTGGCGCTCGTACTGGCGGCTGCCTGCCTGGCGCTCGCGGCGCTTGACCACCACCTGGCGCGGATCCACGCCCAGTGCGGGCGGGATCGCGGCCAGTGCATCGAGCAGGCGTGCCTGCGCCTTTTCAGGCGCAATGGTTTTGGGCGCCGCGTATTCCTGCACATGCACCCAGTCGCGGTAGAGGTCGACCGCCACGGCATACTCAGGCATATCGGCGTCATACACCCGGTAGCACTCGACCTGTTCGCGGCGCGCCCACTTGCCAAGCTGGCGCAGGTTTTTCTGAAGGCGGTTGGCGAACATCTGCCCGCCCTCGGACAACCGCGCCGGCGCATTGGCCGGGGACGGCGCGGGGCGTCTTCGCACTGGGGCCGCTCGCCCCGCTCGGTCACGAATTGCGCAGGCACCACGTCGATCAGCAGCAGCTTGCACGGCAAGGCGCCGTTCCAGAAGGCGTACTGCTTGTGGCTGCGCAGGCCCATGCGCTTGCCCAGGTCAGGGGCGGCAGTGAACACCGCTGCCTGCCAGTTCAGGCACGCCTGGCGCAGGCGCTCGCCCAGGTTCTGGTAGAGGTAGAGCAGGCTCGCCTCGTCGCCCAGGCGCTCACCGTAGGGCGGGTTGCACACCACCAGGCCTTTTTGATGCTGATCGGGGCGCGGCTCGAAGGTGGCCACTTCGCCCTGGTAGATTTTGATCCAGTCGCTCAGCCCGGCGCGCTCGACGTTGTTGCGCCCCGGCTGGATCAGCCGTGGGTCGGCCTCATAGCCACGAATCCACAGCGGCGGCTTTGCAAGGCCGGCCTCGGCACGCGCCTGCGCCTCGTCGTGCAGCTTGCGCCACAACGCCGGCACGTGGCTTTGCCAGGCAGTGAAGCCCCAGCGTTCGCGCTTGAGGTTCGGTGCGATGTCCGCGGCCATCATTGCGGCCTCGACCAGGAAGGTGCCGACGCCGCACATCGGGTCGGCCAGGGCGCCCCCTTCGGCGGCGATGCGCGGCCAGCCGGCGCGAACCAGGATCGCGGCGGCGAGGTTTTCCTTCAGCGGCGCGGCGCCTTGCTGCAGGCGGTAACCGCGCTGGTGCAGGCTGTGACCGGAGAGGTCCAGCGAGAGGATTGCCTGGCCCTTGTCCAGGCGCAGGTGAATGCGCACGTCCGGGTTGAGCTTGTCGACCGAAGGGCGCTCACCTGCGGCGTTGCGCAGGCGGTCGACGATGGCGTCCTTGACCTTCAAGGCGCCGAAGTGGGTGTTGTCGATGCCCGAACCGTGGCCGCTGAATTCCACCGCCAGGCTGCCATCGGCGGCCAGGTGCTCGTGCCAGTCGAGATCGTGGACGCCGTGGTAGAGATCTTCGGCGTTGGCCATCTGAAAGCGCGACAGCACCAGCAGCACGCGGTTGGCCAGCCGTGACCACAGGCACAGGCGGTAGGCGGTTTCCAGAGTGCCCTGGCCGCGAATGGCGGAGGTCGCCTGGCGTACCTCCTCAAGGCCGAGCGTGGCGGCTTCGTCAGCCAGCAGGCCTTCAAGCCCCTTGGGGCAGGTCAGGAACAACTCATGCATTTCAGACATCGATCTTCTACCTCGGCAAGGTTCGCCGCGCACGGCGAACCGGGTTACTGGCGCTGTTCCCGCAGCGCCACGGCAATGCCACATGGCATCAGGCCACCTGCTATTGGCAGGCAGTTTGAGTGGCCAGAGCAAAAAAAGCCCTGACCCTTCGTCCAAATTCTATCGAGTTCTCTCCACCGCCGCCCGTAATAGCCAACTGATTGCAACTGCCACAGGGCGCCCGTGTTGAGAGCCTTTCACAAATAGCAACCGCGAAATTATCCGGTTACTTATGGTCCTTAATGCTAAACATGACGTGGTTATGACAAAACGATCATTCACATGCCCGCCTTATTTGAATTAGAAATCACCTCAGGCGGTTTACATGCACCGCCTTAGACGCCCGCGACGCCGGCAGCGGGCACAACATCACCGGCAGAACGATTCTGCCCGGCCTCCCGGAGGCCGATGCGACGTCAACAACGAGGGCCTAACCCTATGAGAAGACTCAAGCGTGATCCGTTGGAACGAGCATTCAGCAAAGGCTACCAATATGGTGTGAGCGGCAAGTCCCGCGAGCTTTGCCCTTTTACTCTACCTACCGTTCGCCAAGCCTGGATCAACGGCTGGCGCGAGGGCCGCAGCGATCAATGGGACGGCATGACCGGCACCGCAGGCATTCATCGCCTCAACCAACTTCACGCGGTCGGCTGAGCCGCCGACACCTCTCTGACGCAATACCTTGATCGACAGCCCGCCTGAACCGGGCGGCGGGTGAGTGGTTCGGCTGGAATGCCTGCCACGCGACCCTGGGGCCTCCTTCGAGGCCCCTTTCGCTTTTCAGCGCATCGCCGCGATCGCATCGACCGATTCGCGAATCAGTGCCGGCCCTCGATAGATGAACCCCGAATACACCTGCACCAGGCTCGCCCCGGCGGCGATCTTCTCGGCTGCGTGCGCGCCCTCGGTGATGCCGCCAGCGGCGATGATGGGCATGCGCCCTGCCAGTTCACCGGCCAGCACACGCACTGTGTTCGTACTCTCTCGCGTACCGGGCCGCCCGACAGCCCGCCCGCCTCGTCGGCATGCGCCAAGCCCTCGACGCCTTCGCGGCTAAGGGTGGTGTTGGTGGCGATCACCGCATCCATCCCCGAGGCCAGCAGCGCCTGCGCGACCAGCGCGGTTTCTTCGTCGGTCATGTCCGGGGCGATCTTGATGGCCAGAGGCACTCGCTTGCGCTGCTCTGTCGCCAGCACTTCCCGGCGTTCGGCCAGGGCGTCGAGCAACTGCTTGAGCGAATCACCGAACTGCAGGCTGCGCAGGCCTGGGGTGTTCGGGGAACTGACATTCACGGTGATGTAACTGGCGTGGGCGTAGACCTTGTTCAGGCCGATCAGGTAATCACTTACCGCGTTCTCGACCGGGGTGTCGAAGTTCTTGCCGATGTTGATGCCCAGCACCCCGTTGAAGCGCGCGGCGCGCACGTGTTCCAGCAAGTGGTCGACCCCCAGGTTGTTGAAGCCCATGCGGTTGATGATCGCCTGCGCCTGCGGCAGCCGGAAGATCCGTGGCTTGGGGTTGCCTGGCTGCGGGCGCGGCGTGACGGTGCCGACCTCGACGAAGCCGAAACCCAGCTGAGCGAAGCCGTCGATGGCCGCGCCGTTCTTGTCGAGCCCGGCGGCCAACCCTGACCGGGTTGGGGAACTGCAGCCCCATCACCGTGACCGGGTGGCTCGCCGGTGCCTTGGCCAGCAGGCCATTGACGCCGAGCCGGCCACCGGCACCGATCAGGTCCAGGGACAGGTCATGGGAGGTTTCGGGTGACAATTCGAACAGCAGCTGGCGGGCCAGGTTGTACATGGGCGGAGCACGCTCGCAGGTGGGGATCGGGGGGCGCCGATTATAGCCACAACCGCCGCCGGCTTTAAGCTCAAAGCGCGCCAAACCGATAGCCGACGCCTGTTTCTGTGGTGATGTAGCGTGGCGCGGCCGGGTCATCACCGAGTTTTTGCCGCAAATGGCCAACCACGATGCGCAGGTAATGGCTGTCCTCGGCGTGGCTCGGGCCCCAGATGTCGATGAGCAGCTGGCGCTGGGTGATGACCCGGCCAGGGCGGCGTGCCAGCTGAGCGAGCACAGCGTATTCCTTGCGCGTCAGTGACAGCGGCTCACCGGCCAGGGTCACACGGCGCGCCGCCAGGTCCAGGCACAAGGCGCCCATTTCCACCTGGGCGGCTGGCTCGGCAGTTTGGCCATGCCCTTGGCGCAGCAGCCTGCGGACCCGCGCCAGAAACTCCTGAATCCCGAAAGGCTTGGTCACGTAGTCATTGGCACCTGCGTCCAGAGCGCGCACCTTCTGCTCTTCACTGGCGCGCACAGACAGCACCAGCACCGGAACCCGGGACCACTCGCGCAGTTCGCTCAACACCTGCTGCCCATCCCGATCAGGCAAGCCGAGGTCAAGCACGATCAGGTCGGGCTGGCCCAGCGCAGCTTCGGCCAGCCCGGCTTGCGCCGTCGCGGCCTCGAGCACGCGATAGCCTTGCGCAGCCAGGCTGATGCGCAGGAACTTGCGGATCTGGGCTTCGTCATCGATGACCAGGATGGTGCTGGCTGTCGTCATGGAAAGTGTCGGGGCTCAGGATTCGAAGGCGCCAAGCATAGGCGGGTCGGCGCAGACATACCACTGGGCCAGCACGTCGCGCACTGCCGATACGCTCGATGAAGTGGAGCCTGCACGCTAGAGAGGCGGCTTGCGCTCGGTGCGCTGCTCCACCAGCTTGTCTTCGATGAATCGCAGATACTGCCAGGCACCGCCGTTGGGCCCGTACACCCAGATGCTGACACGCACCGCGCCATAAACGGGTGCGGGCTCCTCGACATACTTGTAGCGCGGAGGGCCGCATTTTTGCAGCACTTCGCCCATCCTCGCCTCAGCGCTGACGATGGAAGTGCCGCAACGGAACGTGGCATGAGCGCTGGTTGCCAGGCCAAGAATGGCCAGGCCCAGCCAGAGGGCTTTGGTTTTCATGCCCTCAAGCCTAGCTCAAGCGAAACGATCAAGCGTAGTAGTCCACCAGGCTGCTGCCGACGACGGTTTGCGCCGCAGGTGCCTCGATGGCATCCACTGTGCCCTCCTCGCCATCGGCGCCACGCCCACCGTTGCCGCGGCCACTGCCCGCCTGGCCACGCTGGCTTGCCTGAGCCTGCTGCTGTTGTTGCTGCTGCTGTTGCTGGCGTGATTGATCAGCCACGTTCACGTCTACGTTGTTCAGGCCCTGCTGCGCCAGCATGTCGCGCAGGCGCCCCTGCTGGCTTTCGAGCGCTTCACGCACCGCTACATGGGCGCTGCTGAAGGTGACCTGGGTTTGCTGGTCGGGGGTGACGTCCACGCGAATGTCCAGGCGGCCAAGCTCCAGAGGGTTGAGCTTGATGTCGGCGGACTTCAGGTTCTGGCTCGACAGGTACATCACCCGGTTCACCAGGCCCTCGGTCCAACCGCTCTGCTGCATCTGCAACGGTTGAGCTGCGGCGCTGGCCTGGGCCTTGGCGGTATCACTGACAGCCGGGGTAGCCAGGCTCTGCAAGCGGTTGGCGAAATCTTCCAGGCGCGGGCTGCGTTCGCTACCGGCCGCTCCCGGGTGCTTCTCGTCGAGCGCTGCGCCCAATTCGCTGGCGTCGCCTTGGGTGGCGCCCTGCTCGGCACCTTTGCCCTGGGCCAGGTTGCCGACCACTTCACTGAACGATTGGCCGCTGGTAGCGCTGCTGCCTTGAGTTTTCGAGTCGTCCTGCAGGGCATGGGTGGAGGTAGTGCCATTGGCCTTTGCATTGTGCTCAAGCGCCATGCGCACCATGGGCAGGTCAGCCAGTGCGTCGCCAGGAGGCCCGCCGTCGCTGGCATCATCGCTCGACGCAGTGGCCTGTACGGCCGGTTGCGGCTGCACCGATGGCGCAGGCACCACAGCCTGCGGCTGCGGCTCTGGCGGAGCAGGCACTGCAGGCTGTGGCTGAGTGGTATCAGGCAGCGCAGCCACTACGGCCTTCACCTCATCGCTGCTGGCGACGTCTTCATCATCGCTGGCAGCATCGCTGTCATCCGCACCGTTGGCCTTGCCTTTGGAAGACGTCTTGGCAGTGGCATCGGTTTTCGACGGTGGGCCGGCCTTGTCGTTGCTGTTGGCTTTGTCGCTGGCCCTGGCCGGCAAATCCTTGCCGCCGGAGGCAACCTGCCCCTTGCCGCCTGCTGCGTTGTCAGCCGCCGACGGTTTATTGTCGGGAGCGTCAAATGCATGACCGCTCGATTTAGACGACATGTCTGGCCGCTTTAACGCCATGGCCGGCCGCTGGCTGGCGTAGACCTGGGAGAAGCTCTGGCCAGCATCGTTGGTGAAGCTGGCGGGCTTGGCGGGGGAATTGCCTGCAAGCGCATTGGCGCCGGTGGCAGAGGCCAGACCGGAGCCATTTTGCAGCAGTGGATTGGAAGCGACAGCCATGTAAAACACCCCATAGCGCTGATTAGGTGGCACAGTGCATAGGGTTTAGCAATTTACGGGCCAGGCTCAGGTCGCGCAGCGCTGCCGTTCGTCTTCAAACAGCAGGCGCACCGTGCCGAATTCATCATCGATACGATTGACCAGGTCTTCGATGCCCTGGAACGGGCCGCGGGTGGCGCGCTCTTCCAACTCACGGCACAGCTCGGCGAGGTGGACAGCACCCATGTTGCTGCTGCTGCCCTTGAAGCTGTGAGCCGCCTGGCCAAGCACTTTGGCATCGCGCACCTGGTGCAGGTGGTCGACGCGAACCGCCGAGTCGCTCAGAAAGGTTTCGAGCAACAAGGGGTATTCATCTTCCATCACTTCCTTGAGTGCAGTGAGCACTGAATAGTCGAGGTGTTCGGTAACCACGGTGTCCTCCTTGAGCGCGCGCAATTATGCCTCAGTACCCCAGGCAAATTCCACGCGTGCGCAGCGCCCGTCGTCGGACCAATCAGCGTTGCGCGCCAGTTCCCTTATCAATTTCATGCCACGGCCCGAGTAATTCTGCGAGCCAAGTGGTGCGCGGGCATCGAACCCAGGGCCGCTGTCGCGCACGCTGATGGCCAGCTCGCCTCCGCCGCCCTGGCGCGGGCGCACCTCCAGATCGACCTTGACGTACCCTTCCTGCAACGCCTCCAGACGCGCCTGGCGCTGGGCATAATACTCGGCAAAGCCCTTGGCATCGGCCTTCAGGCTTGACGCCAGGCCCAGCACACCGTGCTCCAGTGCGTTTGAGTATAGTTCGGTCAACACTGTGTACAGCGCGCCGCTCTGGTCACGCAGGCCCTGAACCTCCAGCAGCAGCTGCAGCAAAAAAGGCAACGGGTTGTAGCGGCGCAGGGTCTGGGCTCGGAACTCGAACCCGACCGACCAGTCCTGCGGTGTCAACTGGCCGCTGTCGACCGACGCAAGCACCGCCTGGCTGGCCTCACCCGGCGCCCAGCCGCGAATCTGTACCATGCTGACATCGTCACGGGACTCTCCACGAAATTGCGCGAGGGCTTCACGAATATCTTCGAACAATCGATCCGGGTCCTGATTATGGTCGAACACCCGGTGCAGCCGATCCAGGCCGAACAACTCGTCCTGCTCATTGGTGGTGTCGATCACCCCGTCCGACATCAGAAATACCCGATCGCCCGGGCGGAACGGCACGGTTTCGAACGTGCTGTCGAAGCTCTGCGAATTGAGAATGCCAAGCGGCAGGTGGCGTGACACCAGCGGGATGCGTGGGCCACCGGTCGCCTGCAGGTAGCCATCGGGCATGCCGCCGTTCCATACCTCCAGCACCTGGCGCTGCGGGCTGATGTTCAGCAGCGTGGCGCAGCAGAACATGTCCACCGGCAGGATGCGCTTGAGTTTGGCATTCATCTCCCGCAAGGTCTCGGCCAGGCCGTAGCCTTTGGCGGCCATGCCATAGAAGGCCTCGGCCAATGGCATGGCACCGACCGCCGCCGGCAGGCCGTGGCCTGTGAAGTCACCCAACATGACGTGCATATCGCCGCGCGGTGTGTAGGCCGCCAGCAGCAGGTCGCCATTGAACAGGGCGTAGGGAGACTGGAGATAGCGGATGTTGCCGGTATTCAGGCAACCAGAGTGCGCGACCTGATCGAACACCGCCTTGGCCACGCGCTGCTCGTTGAGCAGGTGGTTATGGTGGTACGCAAGCAGGTCACGTTGCTCGAGCACCGTGGCCTGCAACCTGCGCATGCGCTCCATGGCCTTGATCTTGGCCCCGAGCACCACCTGATTGTAGGGTTTGGCGAGAAAATCATCCCCTCCCGCCTCCACGCACTGCACCAGCGCCTGCTCCTCGGTCAATGAGGTCAGGAAGATGATCGGAACCAGCTCGTCGCCCGCGCGGGCCTTGATCTGCCGCGCGGCCTCGAAACCGTCCATCACGGGCATCATGGCGTCGAGCAGCACCAGTTGAGGACGCACCTGCTCGAACATCCTCACCGCTTCCTCGCCATTGCCCGCCTGAAGCACATGATGCCCCTGGCGGCGCACGATGCCCGACAACAGCATGCGGTCGGTCATGTTGTCATCGGCGATCAGAATCGTGAGCGCCGGTGCATCGCCTGCGCTCATCAATGGGCCTGGATATCGAAGAGCTTGTCAAAATTGGAAATGGCGAGAATCTTGCGTACATCAGGGCTGGCATGCACCAGCCGCACGCAGGCGGCTTCGCCACCGCCATGGTCGCGCAGCAGCAACAGCATGCCCAGGGCAGAGCTGTCCAGGTAAGTGGCATTGCCCAGGTCTACTTCATAAACCTTGGCGCTTTTGCCGAATTTTTCGTAGGCGTTGCGAAAGTCCTGATGCGCGCCGAAATCGAAACGACCGCTGATGGTGATGGTCACTACGGTCCCGTCCTGGGAAAGATCGGATGTTACAGCCATGAGGGCATCCTTTTTCTAGGTGGCGTCTGCTTGAAATGTTTAGCACCGGGATGAGCCCGCCACAATCGGCAGGGCAGGTTTTTTCATCCTCAGTAGCTATCAGACCGCGGCAGGCGCTGGGAAAGTTCATCGAGCAAGCGCTGTTCTCGCTTGTCTTCCGCTGCGCGGGCCTCGGCAATGTAGCGTTCGACCAGTTTGCGCAAGCCTTCGACTCGCGCGTAGGCGTCTTGCCAGGTTTTGCGTGCGTTGTTGAGGTTGTTCTGGTGCCAGGCAAGGCTGCGGTGCTGCTGGCCGACGGCAGTCTCCAATTGGCTCAGAAAGCGCTGGTAGTTCATCAGCCACATGCCCGACACCCCTTGAGTGCCGTTGCGAATCCACTGCTCCTGATAGTTGGCGCGAAACTGCTCCAGCTCTTGAAGTTTGGCCTGGGCAAGGCGCACCTGCCCTTGAAAGTGGCCCAGGCGCTGGGCAGCGGTGCGCTCGACCTTCTCGGCCATTTCCACCACGGGTGCCAGGCGAGCGGCTCGGCTGATTGCCATGGGCGCTTACCCCGGGGCCACGGCAGGTTTGAAGATCATCGCAAGGCGATCAGCGCTTTCCTGCATGTTGTCGGTTTCGGTAAGGCCCTGGCGGAGGAAATGCACAAGCTTTGGATGCAGCGCGATGGCAAGGTCCGTCTCACGGTCACCGCCAGGCACATAGGCACCGACGCTGATCAGGTCGCGGCTCTGCTGATAGCGCGACCACAGCTGTTTGAACTGCTGCGCCTGGCTCAGGTGCTGAGGGCTGACCACCGCCGGCATCACCCGGCTGATCGAAGCTTCGATGTCGATGGCCGGGTAATGCCCCTCCTCCGCCAACCGGCGCGACAGCACCAGATGGCCATCGAGCACGCCGCGAGCGGAGTCGGCAATCGGGTCCTGTTGGTCATCGCCTTCGGACAGCACCGTGTAGAACGCTGTGATCGAACCCCCGCCCGCTTCGCCGTTACCGGCGCGCTCTACCAGCTTGGGCAATTTGGCGAAGACCGAAGGCGGATAGCCCTTGGTGGCCGGCGGCTCGCCAATGGCCAGAGCAATCTCGCGCTGCGCCTGGGCGTAGCGGGTAAGCGAATCCATCAGCAGCAAGACATTCTTGCCCTTGTCGCGAAAGTATTCGGCGATCCGGGTGCAGTACATGGCCGCGCGCAGGCGCATCAGCGGCGCGTCATCGGCCGGTGAGGCGACCACCACCGAACGCTTGAGCCCTTCTGCGCCGAGAATGTGCTCGATGAATTCCTTCACCTCGCGGCCACGCTCGCCGATCAGGCCCACCACGATGATCTCGGCTTCGGTGAAGCGCGTCATCATCCCCAGCAGCACACTCTTGCCCACGCCGGTACCGGCGAACAGGCCCAGGCGCTGGCCGCGGCCTACGGTGAGCAGGCCGTTGATGCAGCGAATGCCCACGTCCAGCGGCTTGCTGATCGGGTCACGGTTGAGCGGGTTGATGGTCGGGCCGTCCAGCGGCACCCAGTCCTCTGCCTTCATGCCGCCCTTGCCGTCCAGCGCGCGTCCGGCGCCATCGAGGATGCGCCCCAGCATGCTCATGCCCATCGGCAGCCGGCCAGTGTCCGGCAGCGGCACAACGCGGGCACCGGGGGCGATACCGGCGAGGCTGCCCACCGGCATCAGGAACACCTTGCTGCCGGAGAACCCCATCACCTCGGCTTCCACCTGGGAGGGGTCGTAGCTGTCGTCGTTGATCACCAGGCAGCGGGTGCCCATTGCAGCGCGCAGGCCTTCGGCCTCAAGCGTCAGCCCGACCATGCGCAACAGGCGCCCTTCCACGACCGGCTGGCGCGGCAGGTCGATCGCCGGCACATAGGTGCCCAGGCGTTTGCCGAAACTGGTGCGTTCAAGAAGCATCGCTGGCTTCCAGGGCGACCTGCAGGTCGGGGGCGGCAGGGTTCAGGCCCTGCTCGTGCAGCTGGTCGAACAGCTGCGCCAGCGCTTGCTTGATACGGGTTTCCATGGTCGCGTCGATGCGGCTGTGTTCGGTTTCGACACGGCAACCACCGGGCAGCAGCGCCGGGTCTTCGAGAATGCGCCACTGCTCTTCGTGCCGCTCGCGCAGGGCCTTGATCTGTTCGAAATCCTTGGGGTTGACGAAGATGCGGATGTTGTTGGCCCCCATCGGCAGCAGCTTGAGCGCTTCATGCAGCACGCGCTCGATCTGGGCGGACTCCATCTTCAGCTCGCGCTGCACCACTTCGCGGGCGATATGCCCGACCAGTTCGATCAGCGACCGCTCGATCTGGGTGTCCTGCTCGGCAATCGGCGCCATGAGGTGCTCCAGCACCTGCTCCAGTGTCTCCAGTCGCACCGCCAGCGCGGCGTCGGACTCCGCCTTGCCCTTGACCAGCGCACTGTGGAAACCATCTCGCTCACCTTGAGCGAAGCCTTCGTTGTAGGCCTCCTGGCGAATCGCCTCCAGCTCTTCGAGTGTGAGCGGCTGCACTTCTTCCAGCGGCACTTCTTCGATTTCAGGCTCCTGCACCGGCTCCGGTTCAGGCGCCGGGCGCTCGGGGTCGAAGCTGGGCAGGCGCCACAGGTCCACGGCGCGCGCAGCGCTGCCGCGAATCAGGTCACTGGGCGGGTCATTGCTCGCTTGGCTCATCGGTTATTCCATCTTACCTGGGCGTGAACCGCGCAAAGGGCCGCGCGGCTCATTCAAACATTAGGACAAGCATAGCCCCGGTTAGATCATCTCTTCGCCGCCCTTGCCGCCGAGCACGATTTCGCCGGCTTCGGCCATGCGCCGGGCGATGGTAAGGATTTCCTTCTGCGCGGTTTCCACTTCACTGACCCGTACTGGCCCTTTGGCCTCCAGGTCGTCGCGCAGCAGTTCGGAAGCACGCTTGGACATGTTCTTGAAGATCTTCTCGCGCACGCCGTCGTCGGCGCCCTTGAGCGCAACCACCAGCACGTCCGAGGACACCTCGCGCAGCAGCGCCTGGATGCCGCGGTCGTCCACGTCCTTGAGGTTGTTGAAAACGAACATGAGGTCTTCGATCTGGCCCGAGAGGTCCTGGTCTATGTCGCGGATCGAGTCCATGAGCTGGCCTTCGACGGAGCTGTCGAGGAAGTTCATGATGTCGGCGGCACGCTTGATGCCGCCCAGGCTGGTGCGGGCGGTGGTCGAGTTGCCGGCGAACTGTTTCTCGAGAATGGTGTTGAGTTCCTTCAATGCCGCCGGTTGCACGGTATTGAGCGAGGAAACCCGCAGGATGATGTCCAGCCGAACCTTGTGGTCGAAGTGGCCCAGCACTTCACCGGCCTGGTCAGGGTCCAGGTACGCCACCACGATGGCCTGGATCTGCGGGTGCTCGTAGCGAATCACGTCCGCCACGGCGCGCGGCTCCATCCATTTCAGGCTGTCCAGGCCGCTGGTGTTGCCGCCCAGCAGGATGCGGTCGATCAGGCCGTTGGCTTTATCTTCGCCGAGGGCGGAGGTGAGCATCTTGCGGATGTAACCGTCCGAACCCACGCCCAGGCTGGTCTGGTCGCCAACGCTGACGACGAACTCGTTCATCACCTGCTCGACCTGCTCGCGGTGCACGTTGCGCATCTGCGCCATGGCCACGCCCACCCGCTGCACTTCCTTCGGGCCCATGTGGCGCAGCACCTGCGCGGCATCGGTTTCACCGAGAGAGAGCAACAGGATGGCGGCTTTGTCGACTTTGGTCAGCTTGGGTGCGGCGAGCGCTTGATTGTCACTCATCGGCGTTGATCCACTCTTTCACGACCTGGGCCACACGGCCTGGGTCTTCGGCCACCAGACTCTTGATTGCGTTCAGCTGCGCGTCATAGCCATCGCTTGGGCTGGGCAGCAGGATGCTTTGCGGGCCGCCAAGGCTGACGCGATCGTCAGCGACGCCACCTTCGAACCCTGCGCCACCCATGCCGCCGGCCATGCCACCGCTCATCCCGCCACCCATGCCGCCGGCGCCGCCTTCGGCCAACGCCAGCTGCTTGCCTTTGCCGCCGCCGGTGATGTTGTTGAGCACCGGGCGCAGCACACCGAACACCAGTACCAGGATGAACAGCACACCCAGCACCTGTTTGATCACGTCCCAGAACCAGGGCTGCTGGTAGAACGACGGCTCGGAAATCACCTCGCCCTTGTCGGCACTGAACGCAGCATTGATCACGGTCACGCTGTCGCCCCGGCTGGCGTCGTAGCCTACGGCGTCTTGAACCAGGCGAGTGAAGCGCGCCAGTTCGTCGGCACTCCAGGGTTGATGGGTCACCTGGCCATTGGCCGGGTCGAGCTTGGCCTGGTCATCGACCACAACAGCCACCGACAGGCGCGTCAGGCGGCCCTGTTGCTGGCGGGTGTGGCTGATGGAGCGGTCAAGCTCGAAATTCTTGGTCGACTGCTGGCGCTTGTCGGCCGGGAACGGCGCGAGCATGGGTTGGCCGGTGGCCGGGTCCATGATCTGCTGGCCGTTGGCGTCAAGCAGTGGCTGCCCGGGCGGAATCGCCTGCGGCTGATTGGCGCCTGCGCCACCGCCGGTACGTTGCGGTGCCGAAGCCGGGGCCGGTGGCTGGTTGCTGAGCGCACCCGGCACGCCGCCGTTGGAGCTGCCACTGGAGCGTTGCTCGCTGGTGGATTGCTCACTGCGCAGCGCAGGCTGGTCAGGGTTGAATTGCTCGGAGGTGGACTCGACCGCTGTGAAATCCACATCGGCCGACACCTGCGCCTTGAAGCGGTCGTTGCCGATGACCGGCTGCAGGATATTCTGCACGCGCTGGGTCAGCATGCTTTCCATGCGGCGGGTGTAATCGAACTGCTTGCCAGCCACCGACAACGCCGAGTTGTCGCCCAGGTCCGACAGCAGGTTGCCCTTCTGATCGACCACGGTCACACCGGACTTGTCCATTTCAGGGACGCTGGTCGCTACCAGGTTGATGATCGCCATCACCTGGCCAGGGTCCAGCGTGCGGCCGCCGTACATTTCGACCAGCACCGAGGCAGTGGGCTTGCGGTCATCGCGCACGAATACCGAGCTTTTCGGAATGGCCAGGTGGACGCGGGCCGCCTTGACGCCATTGACGGCAGCGATCGTACGGCTCAGCTCGCCTTCAAGGCCACGGCGGTAGCGGGTGGCTTCCATGAACTGGCTGGTGCCCAGGCCCTGGTCCTTGTCGAGAATCTCGTAACCGACGTTGCCATCACCCTGCGCGATACCGGCCTGGGCCATTTGCAGGCGTGCGCGGCCAATGTCATCGGCCTTGACCAGCAAGGCACCGGAGTTGGGTTCGACGGTGTAGGGAATGTTCGCAGCATTGAGCGTATCGGTGACCTGCTTGGCGTCCATCCCGGCAAGGCTGGTCATCAACGGGCGATAGTCAGGTTGCTGAGACCACAACACTACCGCGAAACCGATCGCCACGCTGGCAGCCAGGCCCACCAACAGCCCTACCTGCCGCAGCACCGGCATTTTCGACAGGTTTTCCAGGGAGGACATGCCAGGCAGTGACCTGCCGGGTGCAGCGCCCTTCGCCGGAACGTTATCGGTTGCTTCAGCCATGACCTAATCTGCCCTCAAACCGGCATCTGCATGATGTCCTGGTACGCTTGCACCAGCTTGTTGCGTACCTGTGTCAGCGCCTGAAACGACACGCTGGCTTTCTGTGAGGCGATCATCACGTCCGTCAGGTCAACGCCCTGATTACCGATCTCGAAGGCGTTGGACAGTTGCTCGCTGGCCTTTTGGGTGTCAGCGACCTTGTTCACCGCACCGCTGAGCAGGTCGGCGAAGCTGCTGCCGGCAACCGGTGCCACAGCGTTCTGCGCAGCGGCCTTGGAGCTACCCATCGCTTCCATTTGCATGGAGCGCATGTCCATCAGCAAACGATTGAATTCGATACCCGTGGTCATGCTCGATCTCCCGGCCTTGCAGAAATATTGACGCTGAAACAGCTTGTTATAGGGGAAGTAGCAAGAGCGATGCCAACGGCAGCCGGCACACCGCTTTTGCCTTCAACTGGCATACAGCCAAGCGTCCACATCCAGCCCCGCGTCGCGCATTTGTGCAAGCTTGTAGCGCAAGGTACGCGGGCTGATACCCAACCGCTCGGCAGCTTCCTTGCGGCGCCCGCGCTCGCTGCGCAGGGTCTGGATGATCACCTCGAACTCGCGGCGGCGCAGATCATCGTCCAATGCGCCTGCGGCTTCATTAGGGATGACCGCTACAGGCGGTGACGGATTCGCCAGATCCGACGGCTGGCCCGTCAATAATTCCACGCGAAGCGGCGGCTGCGGCACGCCAGCCAGGCAGAAGTCCTCGGCATTGATCACCCCACCCTGTTGCAATATCAGCGCCCGCTGGATGGCGTTGTCCAGCTCCCGCACATTGCCCGGCCAGGCATGCGCCAGCAGGCATTGCTGCGCCGAAGGCGACAGGCTGACCCGGGCGTGCTGCATCTTGCCTGCGTGGCGAGCAAGAAGCCGTTCGGCCAGCGGCAGAATATCGGCGCGCCGCTCGCGCAGCGGTGCCCAGGCCAACGGAAAAACCGACAGCCGGTAATACAGGTCTTCACGAAACCGCCCTGCCGCAACCTCACCGGCCAGGTCCCGGTTGGTGGTGGCGAGCACACGAATGTCCAGGCTGATCGGCCGCCGGCCACCAACGCGCTCGACTTCACGCTCCTGCAACACGCGCAGGAGTTTGGCCTGCAGCCCCAGCGGCATTTCGGAAATCTCGTCGAGCAACAAGGTACCGCCGTTGGCTTGCTCGAACTTGCCCGGCTGGGAGGCGATAGCACCGGTGAAAGAGCCCTTTTCGTGGCCGAACAGCGTGGCTTCGAGCATGTTGTCCGGGATCGCGGCGCAGTTGATTGCAATGAAGGGCTGCTCGGCACGGGCAGACTGCTGATGAATGTAGCGCGCCAGCACTTCCTTGCCGGTGCCGGACTCGCCAGAGATCAGCACTGTCGATTCGCTGCGCGCCACCCGCGCCGCCAGCTCCAGCAAACGCAGGCTGGCCGGCTCGCGGGCGATCGGCCCATCGCCGGCGGCAGCCACTGGCAAATGGCCCAGTGCGTGGCGCGCGACCAACGCAAGCAGCGCGGCGGGCTCGAAGGGCTTGACCAAGTAGTCCACCGCACCCTGGCGCATGGCATCTACCGCCCGCTCCACCGCGCCATGGGCCGTCATCAACAACACCGGCAACTGGGGATGGCTGGCGCGCAGGCGCGCAAGCAACTGGTGGCCGTCCATCCCGGGCATGTTCACGTCGCTGACCACCAGGCTGAACGGCTCATCGGCCACGGCGCGCAGCGCCAGCTCGGCACTGCCCACCGCTTCGAAATCATGCCCGGCCAGAGTCAGGGTGTCGGCCAGCGCCTCGCGCAACGCGCGGTCGTCTTCAACCAGCAGAATCTTCATCATGTTCAACCCTCCTCGGCCTGCAAAGGCAGGGTCAGCACAGCACAGGTGCCTCGGCCTACGCGCGAACGCAATTGCAGCTCACCACCATGAGCACGGGCAACAGCACCCACCACCGCCACACCCAAACCGGTGCCGGTAGGTTTGGTGGTGAAGAAGGGCTCGCCCAAGCGCGCCAGGGTGTCGGCATCGATCCCCGTGCCATGGTCGCTGACGGCAAGGCGCAAGGTGCGCTCACGCACATACAGGTGCACCTTCAGCCGCGCCGCCGGCCCGCTGGCCTGAAGCGCGTTCTCGATCAGGTTGAGCACCACCCCCACCAGGGTGTCGCGGTTGCACAACAGCCGCTCGCCGCGCACATCGCACTGCCAGCGCACTGCCACACCCTCGGTCAAGGGGGCGGCGGCGCGGCGCAGCGCCATGAACAGGTCTGCGGGGTGAGTTGGTCGTGCATCGGCAGCTCGCCACGGGCGAACACCAGCATGTCGCGCACCTGGTGCTCAAGCTCGTGCAACCGCTCCTTGAGGCGGCCAGCGAAGCGCTGCTGGGTTTCCACCGGCAATGATTGTTCCTGGAGATGGCCGGCATACAGCATTGCGGCCGAGAGCGGCGTGCGGATCTGATGCGCCAGCGATGCCACCATCCGCCCCAGTGACGACAAACGCTCATGCCGCGCGAGCTCGTCTTGCAAGCGACGGGTTTCCGTCAGGTCGTTGAGCACCACCAACTGGCCCGGCTCACCGTTCAGCGAGCGGGTAGCGATCGACAGGCGACGCCCGTCACGCAGCGAGATCTCATGGCCGTCGTCATGGCGAGGCGCAAAGCAGCGGTTGATGACCTGCCGCCAGGGCTCGCCCTTGAGCGGCTCACCCAGCAATGCAAACGCAGCCGGGTTGGCCTCGGCAATCACGCCCTGCGCATCGAGCAGCACCACGCCACCGGGCATCACATCCAGCACCGTCTGCAGTCGGCTGGCGAGGCGCTCTTTTTCGGCAAGCTCTTCAAGCCTTCGCTCACCGGCATCGGCCAGTTGGTCCTTGAGCTCGCCTACCCGGTTCTCCAGCAACTGGTAGGAATCACTCAACTGCGCCGACACCTGACTGAACAGGGCGAACGCCTGCTCAAGGTTCGGGCGATCAAGGCCTTCGGCAGGCCCGGCAAGTTCGGGAATGGCGACCTGGGACATCGTGCTCTCTCGGTGGCTGACCGTCAGTAAACGGTGTTGACGAGAGAGGGTTTGCAATTGACGTGCCGACAGGGGCCGAGGCACAAGCTGCAAGCTGAAAGCTAAAAAGTGGGAGGCCGGCAAGCCGGCCTCCCACTGGGTTGGTGCACCGGCAGGGGTGGGTTTGTTCAGTCGTCGATGGCTTCTTCGCCTTCGCCGCCCTGGCGGCTCATGCCGTATTTGCGCATTTTCTCGACCAGGGTAGTACGGCGGATGCGCAGGCGTTCGGCGGCGCGGGCCACGACGCCATTGGCGTCATCCAGTGCTTGCTGGATCAGGCCCTGCTCCAGGCCGCCCAGGTAGTCTTTCAGATCCAGGCCTTCAGGCGGCAGCATGGCGCTGGAGGCGAAGTCCGGCGTGTGGCCGTTGATCGCTACGCGCTCTTCCAGGTCGGAGCGCAGGCTGTCGACCAGTTGCTCGTCTTCGTCATCAACGTAGCGGAATTTCTTCGGCAGCTCGGCCACGCCGATCACCCCGTAAGGGTGCATGATCGCCATGCGCTCGACCAGGTTGGCCAGCTCCCGCACGTTGCCAGGCCAGCCGTGGCGGCACAGCGACATGATGGCAGCGGAATTGAAACGGATCGAACCGCGCTTCTCGTGCTCCATGCGCGAGATCAGTTCGTTCATCAGCAACGGGATGTCCTCCACGCGCTCGCGCAGAGGGGCCATCTCGATGGGGAATACGTTGAGGCGGTAGTACAGGTCTTCGCGGAACGCGCCGGTCTCGATCATGCTTTCGAGGTTCTTGTGCGTTGCAGCGATGATGCGCACATCGATGCTCTGGGTCTTGTTGCTGCCCACGCGCTCGAAGGTACGCTCCTGCAACACGCGCAGCAGTTTGACCTGCATCGGCAGTGGCATGTCGCCGATCTCGTCGAGAAGAGTGTGCCGCCATTGGCCAGCTCGAAGCGGCCCGCCCGGCTGGTGATGGCGCCGGTGAAAGCGCCTTTCTCGTGGCCGAACAGCTCGCTTTCGAGCAGCTCGGCCGGGATCGCGCCACAGTTGACCGGCACGAACGGCGCTTCGCGGCGCTTGGAATGATAGTGGAGGTTGCGCGCGACGACTTCCTTGCCGGTACCCGACTCACCGAGAATCAGCACGCTGGCATCGGTGTCGGCGACCTGCTGCATCATCTGGCGCACGTGCTGGATGGCGCGGCTGGTGCCTACCAGGCTGCGAAACAGGTTCGGTTCGCGCTGGCGGCCGCGCTCGCGGGCCTGGTCATACATCTCGCGGTAGACCTGAGCACGGTGCAGCGAGTCGAGCAGCTTGGAATAGCTCGGCGGCATCTCCAGGCTCGACAGCACACGGCGGCGGACGTCGTCGGCAAGCTCGGGCACATTGCCCTCGCCCAGCAGCAGCACGGGCAGGAATTCATCCCATGCAGCAATGGTCTTGAGCAGGCCGGGCAGCAAGCCGGGGTGTGGACTTCGCCGATCAGCACGCACAACACCTCGCGGCTGGAGGCCAGGCCATTGACCACGGACTGCCAGTCGCCACTGGCACAAGGCAGGTTGTCTTCGCCGAGGAAATTAAGAATGACCGCAAGGTCACGGCGCCGAACGCTGTCGTCATCGATCAGCAGAATCTTGGTTTCACGCCACATGCAATAGCAACTTCCCTAGTCAACCAGATGCCCCGACGGGCGCACCGAAGTGGAGTGCATTGTATAGCCACGCCACCCCAGAATGTGAAATTCGTCACTAGTAAAGTCAAAAAAAACGCCATAGTCAAATTTATGGCGCAAAAATATCCACTGCTACGTCACTGGATCAACGAAACAGATTGTAGACCTTGGAGGCGTTGCTGCCCTGGCGCATCTGCGTGATCTCCTCGACCACGTCCTGGCGTGCCTGGCGCGAGGCATCGAGCAGGTGCCGATACACGCCCAGAAGTGCTTCAAGGCTCTGGCGAACTTCGGGCTGCTCGCCGGGGCCCGCCGACAGCACCAGCTCCAGGTGCGCACGGCATTCGATATCCAGCGTGCTGATGGCTTGCCAATCCTGCACGGCCAGCGCATCCACCAAGGCCAGGCGAGTGGCATCGATCTTCTGAACGGCGCTCATGCTGCTTACCTCATTCTTGTACGCGGCACTCATGGTGCTCACCTCACTGGGCGGCGCTGGTCGCTGCCGCAGGGGCAATGGCGTCCCAACCAGCCTTGACCGTCTGCAGAAGGCCAGACACCTCTTCGAGCATGGCAACGCTGGTCTTCACGTTGGCTTCGGCCAGGCGCTTCATCATGTAACCGTACAGGCTGTCCAGGCGCGCCAGCTCGGCACCGCGGTTTTCCAGGTCGAGGCCCTCGCGCAGGCCGCCGACGATGTCGATCGCCTTGCCGATAGCGATGCCCTTGGCACCGACATCCTGGCGCTCGATAGCGCCCTTGGCCTGGGCAATTCGGTCCAGGCCACCTTCCATCAGCATCTGCACCAGCCGATGAGGGCTGGCCTCGGACGTCTGGGCGACACTGTTGACTTTCTGGTACTGGCGCAGCGCGCGCATCGGATTCATATGGCCTCCTCGAGGTGCAGGGTCTATCGCTTGAAACCTGTATCGGCCCTGCGTCAAAAACCTTTAGCTGTTGAAGCCAAAAGCCCGGGCCGAAGGCTTCGGCGCCGGGCTTTTGGCAGTCCAACCAGAATCAACTGTTCTGCTTGTTCATCGCGTCGAACATGGAAACGATGCTACTCGCCGTGGCCTTGAGCTGGCCGACGACGCTGTCCATGTCGTTGTATTTCTTGGTCAGGGTGGCAGTCAGGGTCTCGACCCGTCGATCCAGGGCTGCCTGCTGATTGTCCAGGTCAGTCTTGGCCTTGTTCAGCGAGGAAGTCCGGGTATCCAGAATGCCCCCCGCCTGCGTGTACGGCAGCATCGCCGAGCTCATGCGCGATAGCAGGCCATTGTTGCCGCTGAAGAAGTTCTGCACTTCACCGGCCAACCCCTGAGTACCCACGGCCTTGGTGAAGGTATCGCTGTTGAACTCCAGCGTGCCATCGCTCTGGGTAGTCTTGATCCCCAGTTGCGACAAGGCCGTGAGCTGGTCGCCGGCACCGCTGGACACCAGCACGTTACGCACGGTCGAAATCAGCGACCGGGCCGTGGCGTCGTTGGTCAAGGCGGCCTTGACGGTGTAGTTGCCGTCACTGTCCTGGCCTACGGCAGCGCTCAGCGTATTCACCGTACTGATCAGCGTGTTGTAGGCACTGACGAAACTCTGGATGCTGGTTTTCAGGCCATCGGTGTTGGTGGCCACGCCCACCGTCGCCGGTGTGCTGACCGAAGCACCTGCTGCAGTGGTCACCGCATTGAAGGTAAAGCTCAGGCCACTGATGGCGGTGTCGACCTTGTTGCTGCTGCTGGTCATCGCCAGCCCATCGATCGTGTACTTGGCGTCGACCGCCTGGGCACTGATGTAGCCTGCGCCGGAGCTGCTGGTCTTCATGCTCTGGGTACCGTCGATCGTCAGATCGGCAATGCCCGAAACGTTCAGGTCTGTGCCTGCACCGGTCGTGGTCGAGCTGAGCACAAGGCGTGCAGCGCCACTGGAGTCGGTAATGATGTTGGCACTGAGGCCTTTGCTGGTCAGGTTGGTGTTGATCGAGTCACGCACATCCTGAAGCGTCGCGTTGGCGGCCACATCGACGGTGTAGCTGTTGCTGCCCTGGCCGATGGTCAGCTGGCTGGCTGACGAACCACCTACAACGGCAGTAGCGCCGCCGGCGATCGACTTGCTCGCCACCTTGGAACCGGTCGCCAACTGCGTGACATCGATGGCATAGCTGCCCGCTACCGCCGAGTTACTGCTCGTGGCGGTGATGGCAGTGCTCGATGAAGTCGCGGCATAGCCGGTGAAGGCAGGCTTGTCCTTGTCTCCAAGGGTCTTGATCGCCGTCTGGAATGAGGTCAACGCGCTCTTGAGCTGCGCGATCCCTGAAATCGTGGTGGTGGTCTGCTTGGTCTGATTGGTGATCTGCGTCTGCTTGGCGGATTTGTCGGAATTGACCAACGCCTCCACGATGCTTGCAATCTGCAGACCCGAGCCAATACCCGTGGTCGAGGTGATTGGACTTGCCATGAGTGAGATACCTCTCTAAAAACCGCCGGCCCTTTGGCACTTTTCAGCGCCGCAAGGGCCAGAAACAAGTTTCATGCCAACGTTCAGGCCTTGGAATCGAGCAGGTTCAGCTTCGATTCCTTCAGGCTTTCGGCCAACTTGAGTGCCTCTTCCGAGGGCAACTGGCGGATGACTTCGCCGGTGGAGCTGGCAATGACTTTCACCACCACATCACCGGTCCCTTCGTCGATCGAAAAGTCCAGGTTGCGCCGGTTGGCGTTCACGAACTTGTCGATCTGCTTCACAGCGTCGCTGACCTCCTCCTTGCTGGCAGGCTTGGCTGGCGGCTGCTTGGCCGAGTTGGCAGCATCGGTGGGGACATCTTTTCCTGCCGGCCTTTCCACGGACGGATTCGCCGCGCGAACCGGAGGAAGGGACAGGGTATTCGTCGCACTTATGTCCATATCCGTAACCTCTCAACGCCAAAAGGAGAAGCACGCCATGGCGTACCTCTCCCCTTGGTGCCGGTTGCTATTACTGCAGGAGTTTCAGGACGGCGTTCGGCAGTTGGTTGGCCTGGGCCAATACTGCGGTCGAGGCCTGTTGCAGAGTTTGCTGCTTGGTCAGCTCAGCGGTCTCGGCAGCGAAGTCGGTGTCCTGTACGCGGCCCAGTGCAGCGGAGGCGTTCTGGTTGACGTTCTGCAGGTTCGAGATGGTCGAGCTGAAGCGGTTTTGTGCAGCACCCAGGTCCGCACGGGTGGAGTTGATGGTCTTCAGTGCAGCGTCGATGGCGGTGATGGCCGAGTCGACGTTGGTGTGCGCGGCGCTGTTCGAGGTACCGGAGATCGAAACGCTGCCGCTGGCAACGCTCAGGCTGGTGGCGTCGAAACCGCCGGTCAGCGAGAGGCTGATGTGGTCAGCAGAAGTGGTGTTCGAGCCAACCTGGAACTGCATGGTGCCGGCGGTGCCGTCGAGCAGGTTCTTGCCGTTGAGGTTGGTGCTCTTCGAGATACGGGTCAGTTCGTCCGACATCTGGCCGAATTCGGCGTTCAGAGCGGTACGGTCAGCGGTGCCGTTGGAGTCGTTGCGGGACTGAACAGCCAGTTCACGCATACGTTGCAGGATGTTGGTCGACTCTTGCAGCGCACCTTCAGCGGTCTGAGCGATCGAGATACCGTCGTTGGCGTTTTTGATCGCCATGGTCTGGCCTTTGATCTGGCTGGTCATGCGGGTAGCGATCTGCAGGCCAGCGGCGTCGTCTTTGGCGCTGTTGATTTTCAGGCCCGAAGACAGGCGAGTCATCGAAGTGGCCAGAGCGTCAGACGATTTGCTCAGGTTTTTCTGAATTGCCAGGGAGGCGGTGTTGGTGTTTACGGTCAAAGCCATGACGAAATTCCTCGTAGATGGGGATGCTGCTTCACTTTGGCTTCCGGCCCTGGCATGTCGCGCCGGGTGTGGCCTAGAGAACCTTCGTAATAGTTATCGTCGTATCCGGTGGTTGCTTGAGGGCTTTTGGCAATTTTTTTTACCGACCCTTATTTGCTTTCGAATCAACCACTTGGCAACGAACGACAGCATCCCGGAAAAGCCCTTCTGGCCATTTTGTGAACCAGTTCCGCTTTTACCTGGCCGCCTGCCGGCTGCCCCACGACGCGAGAAGGAAGAAGGCCCTGGGCTTCAGGAGAATGCCCGGAAAATTTCAACCAGCTCGTACTGAAGGTCATCGGCCACTGCCAGCCAATCCTGAGCCTGTTGATGTGAAAAGATCGCCGAGAGGACGAACGGCCATTGTTCGGCCACTACGGGAGGGGCGCCGGCGAGCAGGGGCGCGGCGCGGTCCAGCAAATCCACCATCAGCAGCGCTGCCTCGATTTCCCGGGCCAGGCGAAACAGCCCGGCGCAGCGCACCAGCTCATCGACAAGGGTGGGCTCAGGCATCGAAGGGCTCCGGCAGGATCTCGCAACCGGCGATGGCAGCGCCGTCGCGGCTGGTGTTGATGAAGCGCACCTGGGGATGGCGCTCTATATAGCGCTCAAGTTCGCAAAGGTAGCTGCGGAAGTTGAGCTGGGTGCGCACGCGCTGGCCATGACCATCGAGCACCCAGTGGCGAGCGTCGCTCATGGTTGGGCCGAGCTCGCCGTCCAGCCAGCCGGCGTGGGTGCGGTCGCCGGGGAAAGCGAAGTCGGCGCCGAACAGCGCGACCTGCGCCGCCCCCATGCGCACCGCCAGGTCCACTGCCGGGTGGATCACGCTGCCGGCCGAGTGCAACACGGCCATGGGCTGGCGCTTTCTCAGTTGCTCATAGACCGGGCTGGTCGAACAGGCCACGTAGCGCGGGCCGCGCCAGCTCTGAATCATCTCCGGGGCCAACAGCGGCAGGTACACCAGCGTGACGGCTTCATTGTTCTCCGCGGGCAGGTGCCGGTGATTGATGCGCTGATCGAGGGTGACCACGATGTCCGGGACGATGCCCCGATTGATCAATGGCCGGTAGGCAGTGTCGACCGAAATCAGCAATGGCCGCCCCGGCTGCTGCAAAAGCTTGTGCAGGTACTCGAAGTGCTGCTCCAGCGTCGGCCCGGTGGCAAGCACGCAGGCACTGACGCCAGGGCGGCTGTCGAACAGCTCGGCAACACTTGAGTCTTGCGCCAGAAACGGCGCATTGGCCGCCAGCCGTTCGACGATCTCCGGCGCATCGGCATGAAAAGGCTGGTTGTTGAAGGCCAGGTGCAGCTCACTGACCAGGCGATCCCGCACCTTGGCATTGGCGTCGTCGGCCAACACCAGTTCCGGAGGTGGGGCAAAGAACGGCAGGCGCAGCTCGCCACCTTCGAAGGCCTGCGCCAGGTGCAGGCGCGGGTCGGCGAGCCAGTCGCTCTGATCCAGCAGCTCGAGCACCAGGCGAAACAGCGCCAGGTTGAGCAGGTAAACCTCCAGCCGCTGCACCGGCCGTTGCAACAAGGCGCGCGGCAGATCGCCAAGGCCCGGGCCGTAGAGATGAAGGCAGGGAGCGTCGGGGTAGCTCGCCGCCTGCAGGTTCGCCTCGGCGAGGCGATCGTGGCGGCTGCTGAGTTGAACGCCCTCCACCGAAAGGGTGGAGCCGAGCCCTTCTACAAGCTCTGCATTCAACGTATCTGCCGGGGCCTGCTCAAGCGCCTCTGCAAGCGCAGGCCAACGCGCCGCCAGCACGGCCATGTTCGCCGCCAAACACTCGCTCATCGAAGGCTCCAGCCAGGGTCAGCGGTAGAGGATAGCCGAACCCCAGGACAAGCCCACACCGAAGCCGCTGATGGCAACGCGGTGCCAGCTGGAATTGAACAGGTGACGTTCCAGCACCAGTGCGACGCTCGAAGAAACGGTGTTGCCGGTTTCGAGCATGTCCTTGACGAACTTGTCAGGCCCCTGCTCTTCGTCGAACCGCCGAGCCACCGCGTCGACGATGGCGGCGCTGCCCTGGTGGATGCAGAACGCGTCGATGTCGGCCGAGGCCAGGCCTTCGGCATCGAGCAGCTCGTTGAGGTGTGCCGGTACCTTGACCAGTGCAAAATTGAACACCTGGCGGCCGTTCATGTCGAACTGGCCGTCGGTGACCTTCAAATGCTCAGCGCCGCTGCCGTCGGTGCCGAACCGCGCACCGCCCAACTTCCAGGCCGGGTCCAGGCCCATCCAGGTGGCGGTGGCCGCATCGCCGAAGAGCATCGCGGTGTTGCGGTCTTCGGGGTTGACGATCTTGGAGTAAGGGTCGGCGGTTACCAGCAGGCCGTTTTTCAGGCCGGTGGCTTCCATGAACCCCTTGAGCGCGTAGATGCCGTAGACATAACCGGAGCAGCCCAGGGAAATATCGAAGGCGGCCACATGCGTGGGCAGGCCCAACTTGTGCTGAACGATGGCGGCAGTGTGCGGCAAGCCTTCTTCATCGCCGTTCTGGGTGACGACGATCAGGGCGTCGATACTGTCGAGGTTCAGGCTAGGGTTGCTGGCCTGCAGGTTGCGCACTGCGGCCACGCACAGGTCGGAGGTTTCCTGGCCCGGTTCCTTGCGCGGCAGGAAGGCCGAGCCGATCTTGCCGAGTATGAAGGTTTCATCCTTGCCGAATTTGGCGCCCTGGGCGTAGTTATCGACGCCGGCGCTGGGGATGTAGCTCGCAATGCTTTTGATGCCAATCATCGTGGCTTCCTGAATCTTTCAACGTCCAGCGGTGCTCGGTGGCGGAGGCTGGTTGGAGTGACGGCGCCAAAGCCCCGGCGCGGCCTTATTTATCATGACATGACAGTAAAGATGCACGCCATGACTGGCAGGTCACTCCGTGGCGTCATTTTTCTGCAACCGCAGGGTCGAGCAACGCCCAGGTGAGCGGCGTGCCGCGCGCGATGGGGCCACGGGCGCGGCTGCCCAGCACCGCATCCAGGTGCCTCGGCGCCAGCCCCAGGCCCGGGCGAATGGCCCGCACGCAGGTGGCGTCGAGCACCTCGCCTGCTGCGACGTCCCTGACCACATAAAGCGAGCGCCGATACACCAGCGACTTGCGCTCGGCCTCGGTGGGCCCGTAATGCACCCGCCCGAGCGCCTGCCAGGCGCGCTCGGTTTCAGTGACCAGGCTGGCAAGCTCGGCCGGCTCCAGTGAAAAGCTGGCGTCCACGCCACCGGCGGCGCGGCTGAGAGTGAAGTGTTTTTCCACCACGCTTGCGCCCAGTGCCACCGCTGCCACAGCCGCACCGGTCCCTGCGGTGTGGTCAGACAGCCCGACTTCGCAGCCGAACAGCTCGCGCAAGTGCGGGAGGGTGCGCAAATGGGTGTTGTGCGGGCTGGCCGGATAGGTGCTGGTGCACTTGAGCAGTATCAGGTCCTGGCAACCGGCGGCGCGCGCCGTGGCCACGCTCAGTTCAAGCTCTGCCAGGCTCGCCATGCCGGTGGAGATGATCAGCGGCTTGCCAGTGGCGGCCGCGCGGCGGATCAGCGGCAGGTCGGTATTTTCGAAGCTGGCGATCTTGTAGGCCGGCACGTCCAGGCTTTCGAGAAAATCCACTGCGCTTTCATCGAACGGGGACGAGAACGCCAGCAGCCCGTGCTTGCGCGCGCGCTCGAAGATCGCCGGGTGCCAGTCCCAGGGCGTGTGCGCTTGCTGGTAGAGCGCATACAGCGAGGTGTCGGCCCAGAGGCTGTCAGGGTCGCTGATGTGAAACTCGCCGTGGTTCAGGTCCAGGGTCATGGTGTCAGCGGTGTAGGTTTGCAGTTTCAGCGCGTGGGCGCCGGCGGCGGCGGCGGCATCGACGATCGCCAGGGCGGTGTCGAGCGACTGGTTGTGGTTGCCGCTCATTTCTGCGATCACCAGCGGCGCTTGGCCGGGGCCGACATCTCGATGGCCGATTTTCATGCGTGTTCCTTCGAAGAAGTGGTAAAGGCCGCCAGGGCCTGTAGAACCCGGGCGGTGCCCTGCCCGTCCGCCAGCGCCCGCCCACGGGCGGCCATGGCCTGGGCGGCGTGCGGATCAGCCAGAAGTGTTCGGACAGCGTCGCCAACAGCCGCTCCGCTGAACTGTTCGGCATCGCCCAGGTAGCGATGCGCACCGGCAGCGTGCAGGCACTCGGCGTTTTCCCGCTGGTTGTCGGCAACGCTCAGGCACAGGGTGGGCACGCCAAGGGCCGCGCGCTCCCAACTGCTGCTGCCGCCTGCGCCCACGCACAGCCCAGCCTCGCGCAACAGCCTGGGCATCTGCTGGGTGAAGCCATACAGGCGCCAGCCTGGCTGGCTATCGACCAGCGTTTGCAACGCGGCCTGGTCGGGGTTGCCGGCACCGGCCACCAGCGTTGCCTGCACGCCTGGCACTTGCACCAGCGCGCGGGCGATCTTCAGTGTCAGCCCGCGCGGGTCGAAACCGCCCACGCTCACCAGCACGCGCTCAAGCGGCGGTGGCGGGCCTGGCGGGTGCGCGTAGTCAGGAGCAAGCAACGCGTAGGCCGGGCCCAACAGGCGTTGGCAACCGACGGGTAGCCAAGGCAGATAGCGCTCGGCGCTTGCGGTGAGGTTCTGATCGAGCAACAGGTCGCAGGCGTGCGGGCGGTCTGCCAGGTCGTCGATCACCATGATTCGCTGAGCCAATGCCCTGGCGCCCTCCTCCCACGGTCGTGCCAGCCCGTAGTGATCGACGATCAACCAATCGGCCACCCCGCCCAATCGTTCGCGCCAGTTGCCCCAGCCCGGCGCTTCGTCGCCGGGCCAGGGCAGCCAATGCGCGCCAACGGCCTCGATCTGCTCTGGCTCGAAGCCGGGCAATGGCTTGCACAGAAAGGTCACGCGAGCGCCCCCGGCGATCATAGCTTGTGCCAGCACCAGGCAGCGGGCCAGATGGCCGCGGCCCAGGGTGGTGCTGGCATCGCAGCGCACCAGCACCTTCATCGTTTCAACTCGCCGCTGTGCCAGAGCACTTGTTGCATCAGCTCGGCACGGTGCCAGTCTTCTGCGGTGTCGATGTCCTGCACACGATGGCGCGGCAGGACCACCGGCAGGCTGGCGCCGGAAAACACCGGCGTGCCGGCCAACCAGGCCTGGCGCCGGCCCCAGTAGAACTGCCCGGCGTCCTGATAGGCCGCGGGCAGGTCCTGCGAGCGCGTGCCGGCGTACTCCGGATACAGCGGCGCCACGCCGCCCTCGGCCATCACCAGTGCGCGCTGCACCGGAAAACCGAAGGCGCACACGGAAAACGCAAAGTCATGCGACGGGCTGGCCTGCAACCGCTCCATTCCCTCACGCAGCGCTTCGGGCGACAGCGACGGTGCGGTGGCGTACAGGCAACAAACCAGTTCGTGCCCCGGCAACCGGCGCGCTGCGTCGGCGACGACCGCCGAGGTACCGGTGTAATCGTCGGCAAGCTCGGCAGCGCGCATGAACGGCACCTCTGCGCCTTCGGCACGCGCCACCTCGGCAATCGCCTCATCGTCGGTGCTCACCACGATGCGCTCAAAGCAATCGGACGCCTGCGCTGCACGGATGCTCCAGGCGATCATCGGCACGCCATTGAACAGGCGAACGTTCTTGCCGGGGATCCGCTTGCTGCCACCGCGTGCCGGGATCACCGCCAGCGGGCCGTTCATGCCGCGTGCTCCAGCGCACCGAGCAATGCGGCGACCACTTGATCCTGGGCAGCATCGGTCAGGTCGGCGTACAGCGGCAGGCTGATCGAGCGCTGGTAGCACGCCTCGGCCTGGGGGAAATCGCCTTCGGCGAACCCGAGGCGGCGATACCAGGGCTGCAGATGCACCGGGTGATAGTGCACGTTCACGCCGATGCCGGCCGCGCGCAAAGCGTCGAAAATCGCCCGCCGCCGCGGCGCCGGCACCTGCACCACGTAGAGGTGCCAGGCCGATTCGGCCAGTGCCTGAGGCTGCGGCAAACCGATGCCGGCCTCGGCCAGCAAGCAGGAGTAACGCTCGGCGAGCTGGCGCCGGCGCTCAACGAAGCCTTCGAGCTTGGCCAGTTGCGACAGCCCCAGCGCAGCCTGCAGGTCCGTGGCACGGTAGTTGAAACCCAGCTCGATCTGCTGGTAGTACCAGCCGCCCTCGCTGGGGCCCTGCATGGCGGCCGGGTCACGGGTGATGCCGTGGCTGCGCAGCCGGCGCAGGTGTTCGGCGGTGGCGGCGTCGCGCACCAGCACCATGCCACCTTCGCCGGTGGTGATGATCTTGACCGGGTGGAAGCTGAACACGGTCATGTCGGCGAACGCGTTGCTGCCGACCGGCTCGCCCGCATAGCGCGCGCCGATGGCGTGGGAGGCATCTTCGATCAGAGTGAAGCCGTATTCATCGGCCAGCGCGCGCATGCCGCGCAGGTCGCAGCTTTGCCCGGCGAAGGCCACCGGCACCACCACCTTCGGCAAGGCACCCTGCCGCTGCGCGCGTTCGAGCTTTTCCCGCAGCGCCGGCAGGCTCATGTTGAGGGTGCCGGGGTCGATGTCGACGAAATCCACATCGGCGCCGCAATACAGCGCGCAATTGGCCGACGCAACGAAAGTGTTGGCCGAAGTCCACAGCCGGTCGCCGGGCCCCAGCCCGGCGGCCAGGCAGGCGATGTGCAGCGCGGCCGTTGCGTTGCAGACGAATACCGCATCCGCCACACCGCAACGCTGCGCCACCGCGCGCTCGAAGCGTTCGATGGCCGGGCCTTGGGTCAGCCAGTCGGAGCGCAGCGTGTCGACCACCGCCTGGATGTCCGCCTCATCAATGTGCTGGCGGCCGTACGGGATCATGCCAGGTGCTCGTGCAGTGCACGAATGGCCGGCACATCGAGAAACTGCGGGTTGGTGTCGGAGCGGTATTCGAAGTCCTCGGCCACCGGTACGCCAGCCTGGCCAGTGGCGTCGAGTGCAAAATCCACTTCCACCTGGGTAAAGCGCACCGCCGGCTGGATGGTGTAGTGCTCGGCGAATTCAAGGGTCATGCGCGAATCGTCCACAGGTACCATCAGCTCATGCATCTTTTCACCTGGGCGAATGCCCACGGTGCGGTGCGGCATACCCGGCGCCAGGGCCGACGCCAGGTCAGTGATGCGGATCGAAGGCAGCTTGGGCACGAAGATCTCGCCGCCGTGCATGCGCGCAAAGCTGTCCATGACGAACTGCACGCCGTGGTCGAGCGTTATCCAGAAACGGGTCATGCGCTCATCGGTAATGGGCAGGTGCTCGGCACCTTCGGCCAGCAGGCGGCGAAAATAAGGCACGACCGAGCCACGAGAACCGGCGACATTGCCGTAGCGCACCACGGCGAACCGGGTGGCGTCACGGCCTGCAATGTTGTTGGCAGCCACGAACAGCTTGTCGGAGAGCAACTTGGTGGCGCCATACAGGTTCACCGGGCTTGCCGCCTTGTCGGTCGACAGCGCCACCACCTTTTGCACCCCATTCTCGATCGCCGCTGCGATCACGTTTTCAGCACCGTTAACGTTGGTGCGGATGCACTCGCCCGGGTTGTATTCAGCCGCTGGCACATGCTTGAGCGCGGCAGCATGCACGACGAAATCGATGCCGCGCAACGCAGCCCTCAGGCGATCGCCATCACGCACATCGCCCAGGAAGTAGCGCATGCACGGCGCGTCGAAGTACTGCTGCATTTCGTACTGCTTGAGCTCATCGCGCGAGAACACCACCACCCGCCGGGGCTTGTACTGCTCAAGCAGGCGGCGGATGAAGCGTTGGCCGAACGAGCCGGTGCCGCCTGTGATGAGAATGGATTTTCCGTCGAACATGTGGCTGCCCTGCTCCGGTGACAGATCTTTGACCCTCGTGGGGCCCATCCGGCTTCCGGAGCAAGATACAGGCCAGCGTGCCCTATCGCAGCAAGCCCTCCCACGCGTTGCTCGCCATGGGGTCCAACTGCCACGGCGTGCCGTGCTGACGGTACTGGCGGCTGTAGGCCGGGTCCTGGGCAAAACTGTGCGGCCATTGCTGATGAAGCTGCGCGAGCGCTTCGGTGTCCTGCTCCACCGGGCGGGCCCTGCGCACCTGAGCCTGGGGCGTGGCCACCAGCAAGAAGCCGTGGCCCTCCAGGCGCAGGCTCAGGTCGATGTCGCCGCCCTGCTCAAGGCCCACCTGCCAGCCGCCCATCTGCTGCAACAGGCTCTGGCGGATCAGCAGGCAGCAGCCATTGAGAGCCGAATATTGATGCTCGGCCTGCAAGCGCCGCAGCGGGGTGTCGGCGTCCAGCGCCAGGCCATTGAAGGCCGGTACCGGTGGCTGATCGGGCAGCAACAGCCAGCCGGCGCCTTGGACTGTGTCATCGCCACTGATCACCACGCCGCCGGCGGCACCCACTTCGGGGCGTTGGGCCTGGTTGAGCAAGGCATCCAGCCAGTTGGGCGTCATCACCTCGCACGCGGCGTCGAGGAACACCACGAACTCACCGCTTGCCAGAGTCGCCAGATGGTTGGCCTGGGTGGCAGCGCCCTGCCCGGCCAGCCCGTCGATGCAGTGCAGGCGGCGGTTGATCGCAGCCTCCGTGCGCAGCCATTCGTTGGCGCCGGTCAGGGCATTGCTGACCAGCACTTCGTAGCGCTGGTAGCGGGTACGCTGAAAGACGCTGCCCAGGGTGCGCTGCAACTGCTCGGCATCGGCGTCGCCGGTGAGCACCACGCTGACCAGCGGGGCATCGCCATGGCGGTACTCGATGCTGAGCACGCCCGCCTCGCTGCGGTGCACCAGCGGCGAATAGCCCAGTGCCGCCAGGTGCGCACGCAGGGCACGCGCATCGCCGTCGGTACCGGCGCTGGCCGGTTTGGCGGTGATGCACAGCGGCGTGTCCAGGTGTGCAAGGCCCGCCAGCCCCTGGCGCTCGATCAGCCGCAGCAGCAGGTCGAACTCTGCCGATTCGCGATGCTCGGCGCGATAACCGCCGGCCTCCAGGAACACTTCGCGGTTGATGAGCCAATGGCTGGCCATCATCTGCGGCACGCTTTTGAGCAGGTCAAGGTTCAGCGACGGCCGTACCAGCGCCGTCAGCGCGCCATCTTCGTTGCGCTGCACCAGGTCCAGCGCCACGGCGCGGCAGCCTTCGGCACCTTGCAGTTCCAGCGCGGCCTGCAACAGTGCACCGGGCAGCAACTGATCGCCGGCGCGCAGCACCAGCGTCCACTGCCACTGGCCCTGGCGAATCACCTCGTTCATGCGCTCGGCCTGGTCCAGCGCGCTGGTGCGGATGAAATGCAGGCGGTCATAGGCGCTGGTGCGCACTGGCACCGTGCCGCCGGTCAGCACCACGATGCGCAGGTCCGGCCATTCGGAGGCGGCGAGGCTGTCGAAGGTGGTTTGCAGGCGGCTCATCTCGCTGTCCGGGTCCAGCACCAGGATGCCGAACACCGGTGCGGCGGGTGTGCCACGCAGTTGCGCCAGGGCCTGGTCGCGTTGCGCCGGGCTTGGCGCGGCCTGGGCGATCCACTCCAGCACAGCGCCAGAGGGCCGCGCGGCGAGCAGTTCGGTGGCCGGGGTCGGGATCGCCTGGTTCAGGCGCATCTGCCAGGCGGCCAGGCGCTGGGCCAGCTCGCCCTCGCCCTGCTCGGCCAACAGCGCCAGCGCACGGCTGGCCACCTCCGGGTTGAAGGCATTGCGCTCCAGCGCATCGAGCAGCCGCGCCAGTTCCGATTCGGCGGTGTCGTTGGGGTAACGGCGCAGCAGGTCGCGCTGGGTGACCAGCACACCTTCTAGCTGGTCCAGCTGCAGGCGCGAGGCCGGCATGCTGTGCAGCAGAAATTCGATGCGCTCCAGCTCATCGAAGAAGGCCGTGGTGTAGAACGGCAGCTCAAGATGCTGGTGCGGACGGAACAGCCGCTGCGGCCCTTCGATGGACTTCCAGGGCGATACCAGCATGCTTTCGACCACCAGCGAGCGGCGCGCCTGCAGGCAGTGCAGCAGGTCCTGGAAGATCTCCAGCGCCGCCTCCTGGCCCTCGCTGCTGTCCATGCCAGGGGTGTTCTGCGCCAGGTGCTGAGCATAGGCCTCGCGCTCGGCCACCGATTGCGCATCGGGGTAGCCCAGCACCGTCATGATGTTGGTGTCGTGCTCGGAGGCGCCCAGGTTCACCTCCCGTACCACATAAGGCTGCGGCAGCATCCGCGCGCAGCTGTTGGCCAGCAGGTGCCAGGTGTGGGTGATTTCCATCCACTCGAAGCGGGTGTCCGGGGTTTGCGTCGCCGCCCAGTCGCCCAGCAGCGCGGTGCGGGTCACGGCATAGAACGGCGGAATGTACTGGCTGAAGAACGACTGCAACCGCGCCGCAGGCTCGGCATCGTCGTAGTCCTCACGCACCTTGCGGTCGCGCTGGAAGTACTCGACCACGTTGGCGCCGGCGGCGTACATCAGGCAGTAGCCATGGCACAGGCCGTAATCGGGGTGGGCCTGCAGGAACGCGACCGAATCAACCAGGGCGTCGTGCAGCAGGAAGTCATCGTCGGCGGCAAACGCCATCAACGGGGTCTGGACCTCGCCGATACCGAACTGCAGCTTGCCGACGATGCCGGTGTAGCTGAATTGCGGCAGGTGCCGGTAATCGACATTGGCCGGCAGCACGCCTTCCTGTGCCTGGGTGCTGGAATCGAGCACCAGCACCCGGCAGGGCAGCGTCTTGTAGAACTCCAGCGCCCTGAGCAGGTGCCGCGGGCGGTTGTGGGTCAGCAGTACAAGGGTGAACTGCTCGTCGAGCGAAAGCGTGTCGATGCTGGCTGGCATGGGGTCCCCGCGGTGTTCGTTTGGGCGCATGGAGGCGCTGCGGCTCAGCCGCGGCGCTTGAGGTAGCCGTCGGGCGCGACGGTGATCAGCAGCTTGTTCTGCATGGCGTAGTCGATGTCGAAATCGGCGCTTTCCTTGAGCCAGGCATGCACGGCGGTCTTGGGGTTGTCGCCATGGCCCCACGGGCGATCGGGGAAGGCGTCGGCCGGCATGTCCTCGACGATGGTGTCGAGCACCACGCAGTAGCTACCCGGCGACACCAACGGCCCATAGGCGCGCAGCTCACCCAGCACGTGCTCGTGGGTGTGGTTCGAGTCGAGCACCACCAGCACTTTCTTGCCCTGGGCGCGCTGCGCCACCTGGGCGACGACGGCGGCGTCGACGCTGGAGCCTTCGATCAGGGTGACGCGCTTGAACATCGGGTGCGCTTCGATGGCCTCACGGTTGTGCGCGCGGATATCGATGTCGATACCGATCACCTCACCGTGGCCGATCAGCTCGAGCAAGGAGGCGTAATAGAGGATCGACCCGCCATGGGCCACGCCACACTCGATCACCAGGTCCGGCTTGACCGACCAGATGATCTCCTGGAGCGCCAGCATGTCCTGCGGCAACTGGATGATCGGCCGGCCCATCCAGCTGAAGTGGTAGCTGTACTTGTGGCGGGCCGAGGCGTTGAAGAAATCCAGTGCCAGCTGCTTGAGCGGGGCGTCTTCGCCTTGCGCGCGAACTTCGGCGTCGCACTGGGCGGCAAACTGCTGTTGAGGGCTATCGGTCATGGCGGGCTCACTCATGGTCAAGAAATTCAGGGCGGTCCACGGCCTGGCAGGCAAAACGCCCCTGGGTCATGGCGCGGATTTCATCAAGGTAGTTGGAATTCATCACCAGCATGGGCGAACCGGCGGGCAGCTCGGCTATTGCCTGTTCGGGCGAAATCACCGGCGCGGCGCTGACCGGCAGATAGCGGCCCTGCTTGGCACGGTTGATGTCGACCACCGCCCGCACGCGCACACCGGCGCGCTGGAGGAACAGGCTGAAGATCACGCCCTTGGACGAGCCGCCCCACAGGGCGATCTCGCCGCCATTGGCCTGCGCCAGCGCCACCGCGCGGGAAAGGCTGGCGGTGAATTCAGGGCCGGGCGGTGCGAGCCGTGCAAGGCCGGTGGGCTCGCGCAAGGTGGCGAGGTCGGCGATCACGTACAGGTACTGCTCGCCGAATACCCGCCCGCTGGCGACCACGCGGCCGAACAGCGCACGCAGGTCATCGAGGCGGAAGTAGTTCACGTGTTCGTAGAACAGGTCGAACCAGGCGTTGTGCGCCAGGATCCAGTCCAGGCACGGCACTTCGATGTAGATCAGCCCACCGCCATTGGCATCGGCGATCGAGCGCAGGAAAGCCAGCGGCTCGCTCATGTGCTCCAGCACATGGCGCAGGATGACGCCCTCGCCGCGCACGCCCAGGGCGGCGTCGAACGGCGCCTTGATCACGTCGGGGCTGTCGCCTTCGTAGGCCGGGTCTACACCCACCGCGTGGTAGCCGCGGCTTTTCAGCAGTTCGATGAAATGCCCCTTGCCGCATCCCACTTCCAGCAGGCTCGTGCGGCCGATGTGCTGGCCGATCAGGCCCTCCACCTGATCCAGGTGCGCCTTGAACGCCGCCGAGAGGCCCTGCTCGTTCTGGTAGTCGGCGTCGTAGGTCAGCAGCGAGGGGTCGAACGCAGCGTTGCGCACCAGGCCGCTGTGTTCGTCCTGTACCAGGCGCAGGCGCCCGACAGGCGAGGCTTTGGCCGCCTCGGCGCTGGCATAGGTGCGGTTCTGCAGCACCGGCAACTGTTCGGCATGGTAGAGCTCAGCCATCCACAGGCTCCTTGAGCAAGGCTCGCAAACGGGTGGGGTTGCCCCAGAACGCCAGGGGTTCATGGGCAGCGTAGGGATAATGGCCCAGCACCAGTTCGAGGCTGGCCTGGCGCTCGCGCAGGCGCTGCTCGACCAGCGCCCGCAGTGAAATGGGCTTGCCGCTGCAGCAGTTGATCACGCCGTGGTTGCCCGGCACCGCCAGCAGCCGCGCAAGATAGTCGGCCGACTCGGCCACCGGCAGGTAGTCGCGCAACTGGTCGCCCGGCGACATGCGGAACTGCCGCTCGCCGGCGTCGATGGCGCGGTCCAGGCTTGCCAGCAAACTGTTGGGGTTCTGCCCTTGGCCGTGCAGGTAGAACAGCCGCCACCACTGCAAGGCAAATGGCCGCTCACGTTGCAGCGCCTGCAAGAAGCCCAGCAGGCTGTGCTTGGCCAGGCCGTAGGCCGTCACCGGCTGCGCAGGCGTCGACTCGCTCAGGGCGCCTTCGTGCAAACCGTATTCGAAGCAAGTGCCCGCTACGGCTATCCGCCCGACACCGGCCTGCACCACCGTCTTGATGAAGCGGTAGTGGGCGAACAGGTTGTGTTCGAAATGAAAGGCTGCCTGGTAATTGGGCAGGTTCTGCCAGGCCAGGTGCACGAGCTGCTCGACGCCATTTACCAAAGGTGAAATGTCCAGCGACGGGTCGTCGAGGTCGCCCTGCACCCACTCGGCCTCGGCAAGGCCGGGCAGCGCGCGGGCGCGGGCCGGGTCGCGGGCCAATGCGCGAACCGTATGGCCGGCCGCCAGCAACGCGCAGATCAGGTGCTGGCCGATGAACCCGGTGCCGCCGGTGACCAGCAGCCTCACAGCGCCACCCCGGTAAAGGCTGGCGTCAGCAGCGCATGCTGCTGGTCGCGCTCGGACAGGTTGGCCACCGGCAGCGGCCATGCCAGGTTCAGCATAGGGTCGTCGTGGCGCAGGCCGCCTTCATGGCCGGGGGCGTAGTCGGCGTCGGTGAAATAGAGCACCTGCACCTGTTCGGTCAGCGCCTGAAAACCGTGGGCGAAGCCCTTGGGGATCAGCAGGCTGTGGCCGTCGCCCGCCTCCAGCCGCTCGGCATGCCATTGCAAAAAGGTCGGCGAGCCTTGGCGGATGTCTACCACGATGTCCAGGATCGCCCCTTCCAGGCAGGTGATCAGCTTGCTTTCGGCGTGGCCGGGCAACTGATAGTGCAGGCCGCGCACGCTGCCAATGCCCTGAGTGGTGGAATGGTTGATCTGGCGGATGTCGAACGGCCGGCCTTGCAGCGTCAGGCGCCCTTGGCAGAACAACCGGGCGAAGCGGCCGCGCGCGTCGTTGAACACGCGCTGATGGATGCGCGCCAGGCCTTCCAGCGCGAGGGGTTCGAGGGTGTAGTCGCTCATGGTTGCAGTCCGTAGTCATCCAGCTGAGCAAGGGTCAGTTCACGCAGGTCATCGCCGTTGCGCCAGGCGCGGTGCCAGGCCAGTGTCTGCTCCAGGCACTGCGCAAGCGACCAGCGCGGCGCCCACCCCAGCCGGCTGCGGGCCAGGCTGCTGTCCAGGCGCAACTGGCCGGCTTCGTGAGCTTGCTCGCCGGTGGCACGCACCACCTGCACCGGCTCCGGCCATGCCCGTTCGAGGGTGTCGATCACATCGCTGACCGGGCTCATGTCGACATCGCGCGGCCCGAAATTGAACGCCCCGGCGAATGCCGGGCCTTGCTCGGCCAGGCGCTGGGCCAGCAGCAGGTAGCCGCTCAGCGGCTCCAGCACGTGCTGCCAGGGGCGTACTGCTTGGGGGTAGCGCACCTGCAGCGGCTGGCCGGCATCCCAGGCACGGAAAATATCCGGCAGCAGCCGATTGGCGGCGAAATCGCCCCCGCCCAGCACATTGCCCGCGCGTGCAGTGGCCAGCGCCACGCCGTGCTCGGCGTGGCGGGAGGCCGGGAAAACGAAGCGGCCCAGGATTGCGCGAGCAACTCGCAGCAGGCCTTGGAACTGCTGTAAGGGTCGTGGCCACCCAGCGGCTCATGCTCGCGGTAGCCCCACGCCCATTCCTGGTTGGCGTAGACCTTGTCGGTGGTGACCACCACACAGGCCTGCACGCCCGGCACCTGGCGCACCGCTTCAAGCAGGTGGAGCGTGCCCATCACGTTGCTGGCGTAGGTGCCGGCCGGGTCGCTGTAGCCTTCGCTGACCAGCGGCTGGGCCGCCAGGTGCAGCACGATCTGCGGCTGCGCCTCACGCACCGCTTTGAGCAGCGCGTCGGCGTCACGTACATCGCCGCGCAGGTCGGTCACATCCTGCGCCACGCCGGCCAGCTCGAACAGGCTCGGCGTGGTCGGCGGCGCCAGCGCGAAGCCGGTGACTTCGGCGCCCAGCCGCCGCAGCCAGAGCGCAAGCCAGCTGCCTTTGAAACCCGTGTGGCCGGTGACCAGCACTCGCTTGCCCGCCCAGAACGCTGCACTCATGGCCATTGCTTCCAGGGTGCCTGGCCGCTGGCCCAGAGCTGTTCCAGGTGCGTGCGGTCACGCAGGGTGTCCATCGGCTGCCAGAAACCATCGTGCTGGTACGAGTTGAGCTGCCCATCGGCCGCCAACTGCATCAACGGCTCGGCTTCCCATGAGGTCTCGTCGCCTTCGATGTAAGGGATGACCTTGGGCGAGAGCACGAAGAAGCCGCCGTTGATCCAGCCGCCCTCCCCACGCGGTTTTCGGTGAAGCCCAGCACCTGGTCGCCGTCACGCTCCAGTGCGCCATAGCGCCCCGGCGGCTGCACGGCTGTAACAGTGGCGAGCTTGCCGTGGGCGTTGTGGTACTGGATCAATTGGGCGATGTCGACGTCCGAAACGCCGTCACCGTAGGTGAAGCAGAAGGCGCTTTCGTCTTCGACATAGCGCGCCACGCGGCGCAGGCGCCCGCCGGTCAGGGTGCTTTCGCCGGTATCCACCAGCGTCACGCGCCATGGCTCGCTGTAGTTCTGATGAACATCCATGCGGTTGTTCACCATGTCGAAGGTCACGTCGGAGGTGTGCAGGAAGTAGTTGGCGAAGAAATCCTTGATGGCGTAGCCGCGGTAGCCCAGGCAGATGATGAAGTCGTTCACGCCGTGGGCGGAATACAGCTTCATGATGTGCCAAAGAATTGGCTTGCCACCGATCTCGATCATCGGCTTGGGCTTGAGGTGGGACTCCTCGCTGATCCGTGTACCGAGCCCGCCCGCCAGAATCACTGCTTTCATGCCGCACCCTGTCCGTTTTATCGACACGGACAGGGGCTATTCAGAAACCATGCCAGTTCGGCGGGCAGGCCCTTCAGGTCAGTCGGCGAACCAGCCGTTGAACCAGTGCCGCAGGTTTTCGCCGCGCAGCACGTAGTCGCGCATCACCACGTCATGCAGCGCATCACCGCGCGCCTGGTTGAAGGCTGGGTCGTCCAGGTGCTTGCGGATCGCCGCCATCCACTCCTCGGTGCTGTCGGTTTCCACCCGTGTGGCGGGAAGGTAGCCACGGTAAGCCTTGGTGTCGGAGCAGATCACCGGGAAGCCGCAGGCGCCGTATTCGAGCAGGCGCAGGTTGCTCTTGCAGTCGTTGAACTCGTGCAGCTCCAGCGGCGCCAGGGCAAGGTCCAGGTTCAGGCTCGAGAGCTTGGAGGGTACAGGTTCAGCGGCACCACCGGGTGGAACTCGCGCACGTAGGGGCGCAGCGCCTCCGGGCACATGCCGAAGAACACCCAGTCGACTTCATCGGCCAGCAAGCGCACCACGTCGGCGATCAGCTCCAGGTCGCCACGGTGGCTGGTGCCGCCGCCCCAGCCCACGCGCGGTTTGCGCGAGGTGTTGCGCTGAGCGCGCTGGGCTGACCGCAGATGCGGCGCGAGCATGTTGGGTACCACGCGGATGTCGTTGTGCATGTGCGCCAGTTTTTCGGCCAGCGGCTGGGTAGAGACCACCACCCGGTCGCACAGGCCGATGCCGCGGCGCACGATGGCTTCCATGTCGCTCGGCATGTTACGTCCGTGGGCGTTCTTGGACGGCACGTTGACCACGTAGTCGTCCAGCTCGTACACCCGCTTGGCATGGGAATACTTGCTCAACTGCTCCATCTGCTCAACGGTGCCCTTCGAGTAACGGCACTGCAGCACGATCACCTGCGGATCGAGGCGCTCCAGCCCGACCATGCTCGGCATGCCGTCGATCAGCCGGCCCTGCACCCAGCCGGCTTTCTCCAGCTCGGTGAAGGGCTGCACCACCCGGTAATGGCCTACCGCCGAGCGGTCCACCGGCAGGGCAACCACGGTCGGCAGCACGGGCTCGACGAAGGGGTCCCAGCCGGTGATTTCACCCGGCTCCATGCTGAAGGCCACGTTGAACACAGCAAGGTTGGGGTTGTAGGCCGGGTCGCGGGCGATGGCAGGCAGCCAGCGCCGATACAGCTGTTCTTCGTCCTGTTCACGAGTAGCCATGCCGGGCAGCAGGTCCAGCCCCAAACGCGCCTCCGGCGTCCATACCACCAGATAACCGGCACGGCCCAGGCGCAGGCACAGGTCGGTTTCGCTGAAATTCTCGCCGAAATGCTGCTCATCGAAGCCGCCGACTTCCTGGAACGCCTGGCGGTCGACCATCAGGCTCTCGAGCGCCACTGCGCTCCAGTTCTGCGTGGCCTGGAGACGCTGCATGTAGCCTTTGGCATTGAAGGTCTCATTGGTGAACGGCGAGTTGGCCGGGCCGTTGAGGCCCAGCACCTGGCCTGCGCGCGACACCCGCCCATCGGGGCGCATCATCTTGGCGCCGACTGCAGCCACCTCCGGGCGTTGGCCGTGGTTGGCCATCGCCGCCAGCCAGCCAGGCTCGAACACCAGGGCGCGTCGGTCGAGAACAGCAGCAACTCACCCCGCGCGGCACCGGCTGCAAGGTTGCGTGCGCTGGGCGCATGGCCGGCCGTGGTGCGGGCGTCGATCACCCGCAGGCGGTCGCTGCCCAGCCCTTCGATGCCGCTGAGCCAGCGCACCGTCGACTCGCCGGGCTGGTCCGCCACCAGCAGTACCTCGAACGCCGGCCAATCGGTCTTGGCGAACAGGTTGTCCACGCAGCGCTGCACCACCTCAGGCTCGCTGCCGCAGAGAATGACGATGCTCACCCCGGCCTGCTGCGCATGGCCGTAGCGCACCCGGCACAGCGCCTGTTCAGCGTCGCGCTCGACCTCGCCCACCACGCCCAGCCGGCCCAGGTGCGCCTGCAGCAACCCCACGCTGCCCTCGGCCACGGCCGGCTCGCCCAGCCATTGGGCAAAGCTGTAGCGCGATTCCACCAGCAACTCGGCCACATGGCCGATAGCGCCGGGGCCGCGCTGCTCGACCAGGCGCCAGAGCGCGTCGTGCGGCGCCAGCTCGCCCAGTTCCGCAGCCAGGCCGCCCACCCCTCGCAGGGCTGCCAGGTCGAACGCGAGCAAACGCCCCACATAGGGATAGGCGCGCATCAGGTCGAGGTTGAAGTCGGGGCGGAACACCGGCTCCTGAGAAATGCCGCCGCGCACCACGCCTTCATCGCCATACAGGCAGGCCAGCGCAGGGCGCACGGCGATGCGTTCGGCGAGGATCAGCAGGGTGTCGTCGAGCAGGCGGTCACCGTCACGCAGCAGGTAAACCCAGTCGGCCTCCAGCGTCTCGACCAGCGCCCGGGCCTGCGCCAGGGGTCGACTTGCATGGGCAGGTAGCGCACGCCGTCGATGGCGCGGTGGTCAGCCTGCTGGCGCGCAGACAGCACCACCACTTCACTGGCCTGGTAGCTCTGCCCTGCAAGGCTGGCCAGGGTGACGTCCAGCGCGTACTGGCCGTGGTCGAACAGCACCACCGCCAGGCGCGGCTGGCGCGGCCACGATGCCAGCCGCCGCGGGATCAGCGCCTTGGCCGCCGGCGTCAAGGTGCGGCACTGCAACCATTGGGCGAGCACTTCCTCGAAGCTGCTGGAAAAACTCCCCACACGCCCAAGCAAATGGGTTTGCTGGGCCATGAGGATGCGCATCATGGCGTGCTCGCCCCACTCGATCGGCACCTGCAAAGGCCCATCGGTCAGCGGCCGAATGCGTACCCAGCCATCGGCCGGGGGCTGCTCGCCGCCGCGCTGGCGCAGCATGTCGTCGAGCCAGCGCACTTCATCGTCGCGCGCGGCGATAACCGGCGCAGCCTCGCTGAAACGCCCTTCGTGCAGTCGCTCGAAACACAGCACATGGTTGATGGTGGCCAATTGGCCGCGGCGGAACAGGCAGCAATACAGCGCCAGGTCCAGCAGCCCGCCAAAGCCGTTGTCGCAGAGCACCGGCAGCAATGCCTGAGCCTGCGCGGTGCGCATGAGGGTGGAGGAGAAGCCGCCATACACGTTGATCGGCGAGCGCTCGATGATCGAGAGAATGTCCACGCCCATCAGCACCGAACCCTTGGGCGTGATCACGCAGTTGCTCAGGCGGGCCGGCAGCAGGTGGTCGTTGGCATCGCAGTACTGCCGCTGGCAGGTGACCAGCTCCACGTCCGGGTTGAGCGCCATGGCCTTGACCTGCATGACGATGCAGTCCGGCAGCAGGCGGTCGTCGTCACACAGCACCTTGACGTATTCGCCCCGGGCCTGGGCCACTGCCTCGCGCACGTTGCCGGCAAAACCCAGCCGCGTACGGTTACGCAGGTAGCGCACCGGCCGGCCCATCTGCTGCTCGATGGCCTGCACACTGTGCTGGATGCTATCGCCTTCACTGTCGTCGCACACCACCACTTCAAGCGCTTCATAGCTCTGCGCCAGTGCCGTGCGCAGCGCTGCATCGAAATAGCGGGGGTTGTAGGCGGGGATGACGATGCTGACCAGGGCGGGGGAAGTCACGGTTCACGATTCTCCTGAAGCATCAGGTGCGCCCGTGCCGCTGCTCACCCGAGCAAAAATGAAAAAAGGCCGGCCCGGCTTGCGCCAGCACCGGCCTATGAAACTTAGAGGCGGCTGAACAGGGTCAGTTGCGAGACCTTGCTGAACGTCAATTGCGCTGCTTGCAGCATGGTCTGCTGCAGCGTCATGCGCGAAACACTTCGGCATAGTCGCTGTTGCGGATCGACGAGGTCGTATTGGTGTTGGCCAACGTCAATGACTGGTTGGTGGCAGTCTGGATATCCAGGGCATTGCCACGCGCACCGATGGAGCTGACCGCATTACCCAGGGTTTCGGCACCGCTGGTGAGGTTGGAAAGGCCAGCATTCAACTGCGCCTGGAAGTTCTGCTTGGCGGTGGTGTTGCCGTCGATCGGCGTGGTCAGCGCCTGGCGCAGTTGCGTCAGGGTGTCGAGGATGTTCTGGGTCTGGTGATTGTCCACCGCGACCTGGAACTGATCGCCGGCCTGTGCCGCGCCGCTGAGCTGGAAGGTCACGCCACCGACGCTCACCGAGGTGCCGGGAGCGGCCACGGCGGCGGTTGCCACCGGTTTGCTGTCGGCAGTCACGGGAGCCGAATACAGCGCAACGTTGTTTGCGTCGGTGTACTTCACCACCGCCGCGCCTTGCGGGAAGGTGCTGTTGTAGTGCCCGCATTGCTCACGCTGGCACCGGTGACCACCGCAGTCGAGGCGTTGCCCGGGTTGCGATTGGTGGTGAAGGTGTCAGGCGTGGACTGCAAGGTGAAAGTGCGGCCGGTCAGGGTGGTGGTAGCATCGTCACCCTTGGCCAGGTTCACGTCCAGGTTCAGGCTCAGGCCGCGGAAACCGATGCTCTGGCCGGTGGTGCTGGTCACCTGGCCGTTCTGCGACAGCTCGCCGGTCAGGTCATTGCCACTGGCGTCGGTGATCTTCAGCTGGGTCGCGCTGGTGAAGGTGAGCGTGTAGGGCTCGCCCTTGCGGAAGTCGGCATTGAAGGTTGGGCTGCTCTGCACCAGGCCATTGGAGATCACAGCCTTGCCGTCGGCATTGCCAGCGGTCACGGTAGTGCGAGCGGTGTTCACCGCCTGCTGGAACACCGAGTAGCCGGTTTCGTTGATGCCCACGGCCAGCTCATCGCCCACCTGCAAGGTCTGGACGGTCTGGTCGCCGTTGTAGCTGTAGGTGCCGTCGGCATTCTTGCTGAACGGTGCCACGTCGCTCTTGGAGCCGGAGAACAGGTACTGGCCGTTCTCATCCTTGCTGTTCATCAACGTTTGCAACTGGTCCTGGATCTGGCCCAGTTCCGAGGCGATCGAGCCGCGATCTGCGTCGGTCATCGCGCCGTTGCCTGCGCTCATGGTCAGTTCGCGGGCATGTTGCAACACCTGGGTCACGCTGGTCAGCACCGCTTCGGACTGGCCCAGTTTGTTGGCTACCGTGGTGGTGTTGCTGCTGTATTGCTTGAGCATCGAGCTCTGCTGGTCGAGCTGAAGCAAGCGCGCGGCGCCCACCGGATCGTCTGCGCCGGTTTTCACGCGCACCTGGGTGGTAGCTTCCTCGCTGCTGGCGATCAGGTTGTTGTAGTTGCGCGCATAGTTGGCCGCGCTGCTTTCGAAATACTGGGCGGTAGAGATACGCATCATGCTGGGCAACTCCTCAAAGCGCGTTGATCAGCGTGTCGAAGATCGACTGCGCTGTCTTGATGATTTGCGAAGAAGCGGTGTAGTACTGCTGGTACTTCACCAACGATGAAGCTTCTTCATCCAGGCTCACCCCGAGACCGAGTCGCGGTTGTTCTTGGCCGTGTCGACCAGAGTGCCGGTGAGGCTTACGTCCGTTTTGGCCTGCGCAGCCTTAGCGCCGACGTTCTCCACCAGGGAGGCGTTGGCGTTGGTCAGGCTCATGCCGGTGTTGCCGTCGCGCACGCCGATGGTGGCTTTGGTCTGCAGCGCCAGCAGCTGCTGGGCGTTGCGGTTGTCGGTCTTGCCTGCCGAGTTGAACGCCACACTGAAACTGTCGGAGGTCGCGGGCGAGCCATTGAGGGTCATCTGCGCGCTGAAGGTCTTCTGCGCACCGCTGCCATCGAGGATCGGGTTGCCGCTGGCGTCGACCATCGGAATCGACAGGCTCAGGGTGTTGGCCTGGCCGGGCACGATGCTGCCGGTGCCGATCGAGGTGCCCTGGGCGTTGTACATGGTGTAGTTCTGGCTGCCGCCGCTGGCGGCGCTGAACACCAGTTTGACCGGGGTGGAGTTCTTCACCGCGTTCTGCATTTCGCTGAGCGCAACCGGGTCGCTGGTATCGAGCTGGGTAGTCAGCGTCGGTTGGGTGATGCTGCCGGTGCCGGTGTTGCTGCTGCCCGACGTGCCTACCAGGGGCGCTGCGAAAGCCAGCTTGCTGGGGTCGGTCAGGATGGTGCCCACGCTGTTGGTGCCCGAGCGGGTCGGCTGCACCTTGAAGCTGTCGCCGGCGCTGAGCGCGCTGCCGTTGAGCGAAAGCTGGAAGCCATCGATGGTCGGCGCAGGCGAATCGCTGAGCTTGAAGCTGCCCATCGAGGTGCCGTCGGAACGGGTCACGCTGTAATTGTCGGCGTCGCTGAACTTCACCTGGTAGTCGTAGGTGGTCAGCTGGCTGGTATCGGTAATTTTGACGTTCAGGTTGCCGGAGCCTGCGCTGTTGGTGATCGCACCAACGCTGCGCTGGGTGATGGCAATGCTGTTGTTGATGTTGCTGAACAGCGAGCTGCCGAACTGGCCGTTGGCATCCAGGCCCTGGCCCAGCTGCTTGTTGACCGAATCGCTGACGGTAAGCGCGATGCGCCCCAGCGAGTTGATGCTGGGGTTGAGCACGTCGTTGCGATAGCGCAGCAGGCCGCCGATGCTGCCACCGGTGGCCACCGAGGTGACGTCGGTGCTGAAGTTGGGCATCTGCAGGGTCAGCGAGAACTGGCCGCTGTCGGTGTTGCTCGGGCCGGCGCTGAGCTTGTTCGAATTGACCCCGCTCACCAGCGGTTGGCCGGTGCCCAGGTACACGTCGTAGTCGCCGCCGCGCTCCTGCACGGTCACGCCCACCAGTTCGTTGAGCGAGCGCACGGCTTCATTGCGCGCATCGAGCAAGGAGTTGGGCTGGGTGCCGGCAGCCGACAGCGCCGAAATCTGCTTGTTGAGCGAGGCGACCTGGCTACTCAGGTTATTCACCTGGTCCGAGAGCGCCGCGAGCTGGGAGTTGATCCCGTCGTTCTGCTGGCTCAGCTGGCTGGCAATCGATTGGAAACGGTTCGACAGGCCTTGAGCCTGGGTCAGCAGCAGTTGCCGTGCGGAGCTGTCATTGGGGCTCGACGCAGCGGTTTGCAGCGAGGTGAAAAAGCTGGTCAGGGCCGAGGCAACGCCGGTGCTGCTGTCGGACAGCAGCGAATCTGCAGCATTGACCTGGGTCTGGTAAGCCGTGGCGTCAGCGCTCAGCGACGTGGTGGTCTGCAGCTGCCGGTCCATGTAGCCGTTGTAGATCCGGCGCACGTCGGAAATGGTCGCACCGGTGCCCAGGTAACCCACGCCGATGTTCTGCACGGCGCTGGCGGTCGTCGACACCGACTGGCGGGAGTAGCCCTTGGTGTCGGCGTTGGCGATGTTGTTGCCAATGACGTTCATCGCCGCCTGGCTGGCCGACAGGCCGCTAACACCGATATTGATCAGATTCGCCATGGTTCAAACCTTACTTACAAAGCCTTAGTGGTGGCGCTGCTGGCCGCGTAGTTCTCGTAACTCTGAAGCTGCCTGGCGATCGCGGTGATCTTGCTCGCGTAATTCGGGTCGGTGGCATACCCGGCCTTTTGCAGCTCTTTCACGAATTGTTCCGGGTTATCGGCAGCCTTGAGCACACCTTGATAGCGATCGTTGTTCTGCAGCAGGTTCACCAGGTCATGGAAGCTGTCGGCGTAAGAGCCGTAGGCGCGGAACTGCGCGGTTTCCTTGACCACCTGGCCGTTCTCGTACTCGCTGGTGACAGCGCGGGCCGAGTCGCCCTTCCAACTGCCGGTAGCCTTGATGTTGAACAGGTTGAAACTGCTGCTGCCGTCGTCCTGGCGCAGGATCGACTTGCCCCAGCCGGTTTCCAGCGCGGCCTGGGCCACCAGCACGGTGGGGTCTACACCGATGCGCGCGGCGGCATCCTGGGCCATCGGCAGCATGGTGGCGATGAATTCGTCGGGCGATTTGAACGCCGCCTTGTTCGGCGCCAGCGGCACCTGCGAGTAGCTGCGGGTGCCCGCAGCGGCGGCAGTGGCGCTGGCGATGTTCTGGGTCCAGTCGCCATAGCTGCCATCGCCCTGCCCTGCCTTGGCGGCGCTGGCAGCATTGGCTGCATTGGCACCAGCCACCGCCTGGGCGATGGTCGAAGGCGCACTGCCCGGCACCCGGATGGCGTTGGCCTTTTCCGGGTGCAACAGCGTGAATTTGGCGGTGGTGTCGCCATCGCGCACCAGTTTGCTGGCGTCGCCGGACGGCACGATGCCGGCCAGCAGGCGGTCAGCCGTTTTGCTGGGCAGTTGCAGGCGGCGCTCGTTGAGCTTGGCCATGTCGCTGCGTACCGAGGCGTTGCGGCCCTCGGCGGCAGCGTCACGCTGAGCACCGAGCATGTGCTGGCTGTTGTCCAGTGTACGGTTGAACGGGTTGCGGCCGTCGCCCACGCTGTGGCCGGCGGTTTTGGAGAGCTGGCGCATCAGCACGTTCTGCAGGCCGATGCCGTTGCCCTGGTGCGACATGCTCACGGCCAGCTGCTGGTCGTACATGTCCTGGTACTGCTTGACCGTAGAGCTGTTCATCGGGTTGTCTTCGGCGAACACGTTGTTGGCCGAGCGCATGGACTTGAGCATCTCGCCGACGAACACCGACTCGAACTCCTGGGCCACCTTGCGCAGGTTGGCCTCGCTGTCGCGGTCACCGTACTTGAGCGAACTCAGGCGGTTCAGGTCGGTATAGGCACCGCTGTCGGCTGCGCCGGTCGAAGTGCCGCCCTTGGGCATGTCCATGAGCTCGGTCCTCAGATCACGATCAGGTCGGCTTGCAACGCGCCGGCCTGCTTCAAGGCTTCGAGAATCGCCATCAGGTCACTCGGGGCAGCGCCCACCTGGTTGACCGCACGCACGATCTCGTCAAGCGTAGTGCCGGGGCCGAACTTGAACATCGGCTTGGCTTCCTGCTCGGCATTGACCTTCGAGCGCGGCACCACGGCGGTCTGGCCGTTGGACAGCGGGCCTGGCTGGCTGACGATCGGGTCTTCGGTGATGGTCACGGTCAGGCTGCCGTGAGTCACGGCCGCCGGCGATACCTTGACGTTCTGGCCGATCACGATGGTGCCGGTACGCGAGTTGATGATGACCTTGGCCATGGCCTGGCCCGGATCGACTTCCAGGTTTTCCAGGATCGACAGGTAATCGACGCGCTGGTTGGGGTCCAGTGGCGCGGTGACGCGCACCGAGCCGCCGTCCACTGCGGTGGCGACGCCTGGGCCGAGCAGCTCGTTGACCTTGTCGACGATGTGCTTGGCGGTGGTGAAGTCGGGGCGGTTCAGGTTCAGGGTCAGGTAGTTGCCCTGATCGAAACCACTGGGTACCGAACGCTCCACGCTGGCACCGCCAGGGATGCGGCCGGCCGACGGTACGTTGACGGTGATCTTGGAGCCGTCGCGGCCTTCGGCATCGAAGCCGCCGACCACCAGGTTGCCCTGGGCGATGGCGTAGACGTTGCCGTCGATACCCTTGAGCGGGGTCATCAGCAGGCTGCCGCCGCGCAGGCTCTTGGAGTTACCGATCGACGACACGGTGATGTCGATGGTCTGGCCAGGCTTGGCGAAGGGCGGCAGGTCGGCATGGATCGACACCGCTGCAACGTTCTTGAGCTGAGTGGTGCTGGTGCCGGCGGGCACCTTGATGCCGAACTCGGCGAGCATGTTGTTGAAGGTCTGCAGGGTGAACGGGGTCTGGGTGGTCTGGTCACCCGTGCCGTCCAGGCCCACGACCAGGCCGTAGCCGATCAACTGGTTGCTGCGCACGCCTTGTACGCTGGCGATATCCTTGAGCCGTTCAGCCTGGGCAACTCCGCCCAGGCCCAGAAACAGGAAAGCAGCCACCAGCACAGCGTTGAGTTTGGTCATGTTCGTGCGCACTCAGAAAGGGTAGTACGGGCTGCCGAAAAACCGGTCCAGCCAACCAGGCTGGCTCGCTTCCGCGAAGGAGCCGGTGCCCGAATAGGTGATGCGGGCGTCGGCGACACGGGTGGACGACACGGTATTGTCGGTTGCAATGTCATCTGCACGAATCAGGCCAGCTATGCGCACAAGCTCTTCACCGGTGTTGAGCGTCAGCCATTTCTCGCCGCGCACCGAGATGATCCCGTTGGGCAGCACATCGGCCACGGTCACGGTGATCGATCCCGTCAAGGTATTGGCTTGCGCAGACTTGGCGTCGCCGTCGGTGGAGCGGGCGCCGCTGTAGCCGACGCCGAGGTTGGCATTGCCGCCGGTGAGCGGGTTGGTGCCGCTCACCCCACCGCCGAACAGCGAGGTCAGGCCCAGCTTGTTGCTGCTGTCCTTGCTCACCTTGGAATTGGCGCTCTTGGACGCCGACATCTTCTCGTTCAGGGTGATGGTGATGATGTCACCGATGCGGAACGCCTTGCGGTCGGTGTACAGGTTCTGGTCGAAACCGGCCTGGTAGATCGAACCGTTATTGGCAGCCGCAGGCAGCGGTGTGCGCGGCAGCACCGGTGCGTAGTACGGATCGTTGGGCTTGGGCGGCGGCGACATGCAGCCACCCAGTACGGTGGAACCGATCAGCAACACAGCGACAGGCAGACGTTTCATTTGAGCTTCGACCTCACGGGAGTTACTGATCCTTCAGCCGGTTAACGGGCAATTACAGGTTCTGAGTCAGGGCGCCCAGCATCTGGTTGGCGGTGGAGATGACTTTGGAGTTCATCTCGTAAGCGCGCTGGGTGGTGATCATGTTCACCAGCTCCTCGACGGTGCTGACGTTGGAGTTCTCCAGGGTGTTCTGCAGCACGGTGCCGAAGCCGTTCAGGCCCGGGGTGCCGACGTTGGGCGCACCACTGGAGGCGGTTTCCAGGAAGAGGTTGCCGCCGATGGCTTGCAGGCCGGCCGGGTTGACGAAGTCAGCCGTCTGGATGTTGCCGATCACCTGCGAGGCAGCGTTGCCGGCTGTGGTGATCGACACGGTGCCGTCGGTGCCTACGGTGAAGCTCTGCGCCTGAGCCGGGACGATGATCGCAGGCTGCAGCGGCGTGCCGTTGGAGGTCACGATCTGGCCGTCGGAGTTCAGGTGGAAGGTACCGTCGCGGGTGTAGGCGATGGTGCCGTCGGCCTGGGTGATCTGGAAGAAACCGTGGCCGTTGATGGCCATGTCCAGCGGCTGGTCGGTAGTCTGCAGGCTGCCTTCGGTGAAGTTCTTCTGGGTGCCGACGATGCGCACACCGGTACCGACCTGCAGGCCCGAAGGCAGCTGGCTGTCCTGGGTCGACTGGGCACCGGGCTGGCGCTTGATCTGGTAGAGCAGGTCCTGGAACTCGGCACGGTCTTTCTTGAAGCCGGTGGTCGAGACGTTGGCCAGGTTGTTCGAAATGGTGGCCAGGTTGGTGTCCTGGGCCGCCAGGCCGGTTTTACTGACCCAAAGAGCTGGAAGCATGCTGTTCTCCTGTACGCCGCCGGGCGGCCGGTACTGTCAATAAAGGTGTGGGTTATCAGGACATCTGCAGGACGCGTGCCATCGCCTCGTCATCTTCCTTGGCGGTGGTCATCATCTTGATGTGCATCTCGAATTGGCGGGAAAGCGACATCACCTGGGTCATCTCTTCGACCGCATTGACGTTGCTGCCCTGCAGGAAACCCGAAGACACCTGAACGTTCGCATCAAGCGCCGCTGGTTGGCCGCTGGTGGTACGGATCAGCCCGTCGGTGCCTTTGGTCAGTTCGCTGTCCTTGGCGTTGACCAGCTTGAGCCGGTCGACCACCGCCATCACCGATGGGCTCTGGCCCAGCGAGCGAATGCTGATGGTGCCGTCCTGGCCGATCTCGATCTTGTCGTCCGGCGGCACGGCGATAGTGCCGCCATTGCCCAGGACCGGCAGGCCGGTGCTGGTGCGCAACACGCCGAGCGCATCGATGTTCAGGCTGGCGCTTTTGGTGTAGGCCTCCTTGCCATCGGCACCCTGCACCGCGATCCAGCCTTCGCCACCGATGGCGATGTCCAGGTCACGGCCGGTCTCGATCATCGGGCCGCCGCTCATGTCGGTGGCCGGGCGCTCGGTCATGGCGTAGGCGCGCGAAGGCTGGGTATCGCCGAACACCGGCATGGAGCGTGCCTGTTCGAGGTCCTTCTGAAAACCGTTGGTGGAAACGTTGGCGAGGTTGTTGGCATGCACCTTCTGCGCGAGCGCGTTCTGGCTGGCACCGGTCATGGCAACGTAAAGCATCTTGTCCATCGAGCATCTCCCTCGGCGCGCTTGCCACCGAAAACTGTGAGTTGCCATGGCTATAGCAAAGGGCGGGCCAACTTTGAGGATATTTCTGTAAGCCGCGTGATACGGGGCTTGAAGCGAAGCGGAGGTTTTTTTGACGGGATGGAGGCGCCGAAAAAACGTCGAGCTTTTGCCGCTTGGCGGCAAAGCTGCAAGCTGCAAGCTGCAAGCTGCAAGCTGCAAGCTGCAAGCAAGGGAGTCTGGCGCTTCGGGGTTTGTCACTGGCTGCCAGGGGCAGCCGGTGCTCAGGGGCGGCAACCCGCGTTCTGGTAGGGGCCAGCGAAACGCTGGAATTGCGGGCCGGGGTCGATCTGCACGCAGACGACCTGGCCGCCTTCCATCGCGCGGTATTTGTACCAGGGGGCGGGGCCGGCATTGGCACTGCCGGCGAGCAGTGCCAGCAAGGTGAATGAGCGTAGAACCATCTTCGAGACTCCAGTGGACAAGAGCCGGAAAACCGGCGGCATCCTTGCCGCCCTCACCCATCAGGTCATCTGGATGATGGTCTGCATGATGGTGCTTTGCGTAGAGATGGTCTTGGCGTTGGCCTGGTAGTTGCTCTGCGCCTTGATCAGGTTCACCAGCTCTGCGGTCAGGTCGACGTTGGACTCTTCCAGCGCACCTGCGTTGAGGGTGCCCATGGTACCGCTCTGCGGGGCGCCGACCACGGGCACGCCCGAGGACGCCGATTCGCGCCAGCCGGTGTTGCCGTTAGGCGTCAGGCCTTGCACGTTGGCGAAGTTGGCCAACACCACCTGGCCGATGGTCTTGGACTTGCCGTTGCTGTAAGTGCCGAACATGTTGCCTTCGCCGTCGATGCTCAGGGTCGTCAGGCTGCCGGTGGCATAGCCGTTCTGATCCTTGGCGGTGACCGCGGAGCTGGTGTTGTACGAGGTGGTTGCGGTCATGTTCATGACCAGCCCGCCGTCAGCCGGCGCGGAGCCGTTGGCAGCCATCACGCCTGCGGCGTTCTTGGCGGCCGGCACCCAGTCGGTCAGGGTGAACTTGCCGTTGGCGGCCTGGGTGAAGCCTGCGCCTACGGTCGGCGTGCCGACACTGGTGGTGCCGAGCACGCCAGCGGAAGAGAAATTCAGCGTCGCGGTGTAAGGCACGGTGCTGGTCGGGTCATGCGGGTTCACACCGTCGACAGTGGCGTACATGGTCCACTGGTTGGTGTTGTCCTTGACGAAGTACTGGCTCAGGCTGTGCGAGTTGCCCTGGCTGTCGTAGATGTCGGTGCTGAAGCTGTAGTTGTAGGTGTTGGTGTCCTTGGCATCGAACGGCGTAACGCTGGGCGCTACGGCGCTGGAGTTCAGGTTCATGGTCTCGGACAGGCTGTCGCTGGGCTTGGGCGCCAGCGCCGAGGTGTCGACCTTCAGCGGAATCAGCACGCCCTGGACGACCTTGCCGTCGGTGTCCACGCCATAGCCCATCAGCTGGTTGTTGTTGGCGTCGACGATGTTGCCCGACTTGTCGGTACCGAACGCACCGGCCCGGGTGTACACACGGGCGCCGTTGTCGCTGGTCATGAAGAAGCCGTTGCCATTGATGGCCATGTCCAGGCTGGCACCGGTGTTGGTGATGGTGCCCTGGTTGAACTGCTGGGAAATCTGCTCGGTGGTAACGCCGGAGCCCACACCGTTCTTGGCACTGCCCAGGAACAGCGAGTTGGCGTACACATCACCGAATTCGGCGCGCGACGATTTGAAACCGGTGGTCGCCGAGTTGGCGATGTTGTTGCCGGTGACGTTGAGCGCGGTGTTGGCTGCGTTGAGGCCGCTGAGGCCGACATTGAAAGACATTGCTTAATCTCCTGGCCGATGTAACGGCTTACAATCCAACGGTTTTGACTTGCGACAGCGCGATGCTCGAGCCATCGGCCAGTTTCAGGGTCATATCCCCAGCGGTGCTGCCCACGGTCACACTGACGACCGTCGAAGGCAGGTAGGTATCCATCGCAACGCCCTTGCCATCCTGCGTGGCACTGGCGCTGAACTTGTAGGTGCCCGGCGCCAGCTTGTTGCCTTCGTTGTCGGTGCCGTCCCAGTTGAAGCCGATGCTGCCTGCGCTCTGCTGGCCCAGGTCGATGTTCTTCACCACATTGCCGCTGGCGTCATAGATGTTGACGGTGAGGTCAGTGGTGCCACCGGTCAGGGCTACCTGCCCGCTCATGCCGTTGGCGGTGTTGACCACGGTGGAGCTGGCCTTGCTGATGACCGAATGGCCAACCAGCGACGAGGCTTGCAGCGCCTGCGAAGAGGTGTAGTTGCTGGCAAGGCCCGAAACCGTCTGGTTCAGGTTGCTCAGGCTTTCGACGCTGCTGAACTGCGCCAGCTGCGCCACGAACTCGGAGTTGTTTTGCGGGTCGAGCGGGTTCTGGTTCTTCATCTGCGTGACGAGCAGCTTGAGGAACGCATCCTTGCCCAGCGCGTTCTTGCTGGTGCTGGCGTCGGTCGAGCTCGCTGTACTGGAGGTACTGGCCTTGCTCGACGACAGCGCGTAGTCCGAAAGGATCGACGAGCTGGTGCTATCGGTGGTGGTGGTCATGGTCGGTCCCCTGGCTTACTGGCCCAGCGTCAGCACTTTCTGCATCATGGTTTTGGCGGTGTTCATGATGTCGGCGTTGGTCTGGAACGACCGGCTCGCGGAGATCATGTCGGCCATTTCCTCGACGACGTTCACGTTGGGGTAGTACACGTACCCGTCCTTGTTCGCCGCCGGATTGTTGGGCTCGAAACGGGCGTCGAGATTGCTCTGGTCTTCGACGATGCCCGAGACCTGCACACCCTGCGAACCTGCACCGGAATCATCGAACAGCGAGCCGCTGCCGGCGCCGCCCTGCTGGCCAGCCAGCACCGTGGCGAACACCGGGTGGCGCGCACGGTAGGTCTGGTCCAGGCTCGACGACACGGTTTCGGCGTTGGCGATGTTGCTGGCCACGGTGTTCAGGCGGGTGGTCTGCGCGCTCATGCCGGTGCCGGCGATATTGAAAACACTGGAAAGAGACATCGATTACTCCCCACGAAGGGCGGAGACCAGCCCTTTGAATTTGCTGTTGAGCAGCGTAAAGCTGGCCTGGAAGTCCACTGCGTTCTGCGCGTAGGTCGAAGACTCCATCTGCGCATCGACGGTGTTCTGATCCAGCGACGGAGCGCTGGGCACACGGTATTTCAGCGTCGAATCGGCGCCGCTGTCGAAGCCTTCGGCAGCGATGTGCTGGGCATTGGTGCGCTCCAGGGCGAACTGGCTACCGCCGCTCTTCTGCGCCTGTGCCGCCAGCACGGAGGAGAAGTCCATGTCCCGTGCCTTGTAGTTGGGGGTGTCGGCATTGGCGATGTTGTTGGCCAGCACTTCGGCACGCTTGGCCCGGAAGTTCAGCGCCTGCTCGTGAATCCCCAGCGCCTGGTCGAAACTGATGCCCATGGTCGCAAACCTCTAACGAAAAATCGGTGATGACGAAGAACGTATAGCAACCGCTGTGCCAACTTCTGCAAAGCCTTGTTCCTCAAGGCTTTCAGGCTTTTCCTGGAATGAAGCTGCCAGAAAAGCGGCAACCCGGTTCCGGTAAACGGCGGCAAAAGCGGCAAACCGGCGGCATGCCGATTGCCGCTTTTATGGCGGCGGCAAATCGTCGTATGGAGTGTGCTTTAGCAAAGGCCGGGCCAGTTTCCTGGCCCTTGAGGGAGGTCAGATCAGCGGCAAGAGCGAGGCAACTGCCAACGGCAGGGCCAAGGCCGCCAGCAAGGTCTGGCAGGCGATGATGCCGGCCATCAGCGGCGCGTCGCCGCCCAGCTGGCGGGCCATGATGTAAGAGGAAGACGCCGTGGGCAGCGCCTGGAATACCAGCACTGCAACCGCAGCCGCGCCGTCCAGGCCGCACACATGGCACGCCAGCAACGCCGCCAGCGGCATCAGCAGGAATTTGGCGAACGATGAGAATGCCAGGGGCCGCAGCCATTGCCGCGCAGCACCCAACTCCAGTGCAGCCCCCACGCAGAGCAGGCCCAATGGCAGCGAAGCCTGCCCAAGCGCACGCAAGGCAGGCTCCACCATCGCCGGCAAACCGATGCCCAACCCATGCAGCGACATCCCGGCAAAACACGCCAGCACCAATGGATTGAGCGCAACCTGCCGGGCCACCTTGCCCGGCGGCATTGTGCCGCTGCTGCCATAACGGGCGAACACCAGCACGCAGAGGATGTTCACCGTCGGCACGATCGCGGCATTGGCCACTGCTGCCAGTGCTACGCCTTGGGCGCCGAACAGGCCGACCATGGCCGAGACACCGACGTAATTGTTGAACCGCACTCCACCTTGAAACACCGAGGTGAAGGCCGGATCTTCACCGCCGACCCAGGCTCTGGCACTGAACAGCAGCGCCGCGACCAGCACGGTCGAACCCACCAACGCCAGGATCATGCCCTGCACCGGTACGCCTTCGAGCCGGGCAGTGGCCATGCCGTGCAGGAACAGCGAAGGCAGCAGCACGTAGTAGCCCAGGCGCTCCGCCTGAGGCCAGAAACCGTCCGCCAGAAAACCGCTGCGCTTGAGCCAGGCGCCCAAGGCGATCAGCAGCGCGATGGGCACCAGCGCAATCAACAAGGCAAGGGTCATGGGTTTCCTGCAGAACCAGGCGTGGCGCGGCCGATGGCCGGCGCGCCACGGCCGTGATCATTTGGCCTGGTAGATGATGCCTGGGCTGCACTGAACCATCTGGTAGTGATCAGGCAGGCCGTTGAGGGCTTCGGAGGCGCCAAGGAACAGGTAGCCGCCTGGCTTGAGGACGCCATGGATGCGTTTGAGGATGTCTTTCTTCACTTCAGCGGAGAAGTAGATCAGCACGTTGCGGCAGAACACCACGTCGAACTTGCCGAGCACCGAGTAGCTGTCGAGCAGGTTGATCGGACGGAACTCGACGCGCGATCGAATCGGCATCTTCACCGCCCAACGGCCGCCAGGCTTGCTGTCGAAAAACCGCTGCAACCGCTCGGGCGAGAGGCCTCGGCCGATGGCCAGGCTGTCGTACTCGCCACTTTTACAGTTGGCCAGCATCGACGGTGACAGGTCGGTGGCAACGATCTGCGCACCCATTTTCATGGCGCCCGGGTTGCTGCGCTCGAACTCATCGAACGTCATCGACAGGGAGTAAGGCTCCTGCCCCGAGGAGCAGGCCGCCGACCACACCCGCAGGCGCTGGCCGGGGGAGGCCTTGAGCATCTCCGGGATCACCTTGTTCTTCATTACCTCGAAGGGGTAGGTATCGCGAAACCACAGGGTTTCGTTGGTGGTCATGGCATCGACCACCTGCTCGCGCAAGCCGCCGCGCGGCTGGCTCTGGATGCGCTGCACCAGCTCACCGAGGGTCTTGATGCCCTGCTGCTCCATCAACTTGTTGAGCCGGCTGGAGACCAGATACTGCTTGTTCTCCCCAGCAGGATGCCACAGGCTTTTTCCAGGAAATTCCTGAACTGTTCGAAATCGAGATTGGCCGTTGACAAGCTGCCGCCCCTACTCAAGAAAAGATCACCAGGGGCCGAGCCCCTGGCCTGTTGAACTGCATTCAGCTGCGCGCGTTTATACGCTCGACCACACGCGAAGCAAGGTCATCCGGGCGGAACTTGGCCAGGAAGTCGTCGGCGCCGACCTTCTTGACCATCGCCTGGTTGAAGACCCCCGACAGCGATGTGTGCAGAATGATATGCAACTTCTGCATGCGCGGGTCGTTGCGGATCTCCGCCGTCAAGGTATAGCCGTCCATTTCCGGCATTTCGATGTCGGAGATCAACATCAGAAACTCCTGGGCCGGGTCCTTGCCCTCGGCCACCATGTTCTTAAGATAGTCCAGCGCCTGGCGGCCGTCATTGAGCGCGGTAACTTCCACACCGATCGTTTCCAGGCAACGGGTAACTTGCTTGCGTGCAACCGACGAATCGTCGACGGTCAGCACGCGCAAGGCGGTGGCTTTTTGCTGTACCTCTTCGGTGATCACTCCACTGGACACGCTTTCGGACATCGGCGCCACTTCCGAGAGGATCTTCTCGACGTCGATGATCTCCACCAACTGGTTGTCTACCCGCGTCACCGCCGTCAGGTAGTGATCACGGCCAGTGCCCTTGGGTGGCGGATGGATCGCCTCCCAGTTCATGTTCACGATGCGCTCGACCGAGTGCACCAGAAAACCCTGAATCTTGGTGTTGTACTCGGTGATGATCACGAAGGCATCGCCCATTTCTCGAGGCTGCGGCCACCGGTGGCCAGCGCCAGGTCGAGAATGGGGATGGTTGCGCCACGAATGTTCGCCACGCCGCGCACCACAGGGTTGGCCTTGGGCAGCAGGGTCAGCTTGGGGCACTGCAGCACCTCGCGGACCTTGAACACGTTGATCCCATACAGTTGCTGGCCGTTCAGACGGAACAACAGCAGCTCAAGGCGGTTCTGCCCTACCAATTGTGTGCGCTGGTTCACTGAATCCATTACACCAGCCATGTTTGAAGCCTCCGCATTGAACTGTGGGGCGCGCTGTGATGCCGCGCCCGGCCTGTTGGAGCAAGTTGGCATGGGCCTTGCTCGAGCCCGGTCATGAACACGAAAACGCCATTTTCACGACGACTGATTCAAGGCCTGTTCGGCCTGGCCACCCTGATAGGGCTCATCGGCACTGGACGCTGCCTCGCCGATGACGATGTCACCTTGCCCGAACAGCTTATCGGTGTCACGCAGGGGTTTCTTGAGTTCACAGTGGAAGATTATTTGGCGAAAGCTCAAATCGAGGGCCGGCCGGAGATCGAAGTCAACAATCTGGACCCGCGCCTGAACATGCCAGGCTGCGATCGGCAACTGGCGGCATCGCTGCAAAGCCCGGCAACACCCATCGGCCGAGTGGTCGTGAAGATTCGCTGTGAAGGTACGACGCCCTGGACCGTGTACGTACCGGCACAAGTGCATCTGCTGCGCCAGGTGGTCACCTTGACCCGGCCGATGAAGCGGGACGATGTGCTCGGCGCGGGCGATGTTGTGATGCGCGAGCGGGACGTGGGGCCGCTCACCCAGGGCTACCTCACTGCGCTGGAGCAGGTGGTGGGCCTCAAGCTGGTACGCCCCGGCGCGATGGATCAGGTGCTCACCCCCATGCAGGTCGAGCGCCCGGAGGTGGTAAGAAAAGGCGACCAGGTGGTGATCATCGCCTCCAGCGGTGCGATCGCCGTGCGCATGCCGGGAGAAGCACTGGCAGATGGCGGTGCCGGTGAACAGATCCGCGTACGCAACCTGCGCTCCAATCGCGTGGTCAAAGCTCGGGTAACGGGGCCCGGGCAGGTAGAAGTCTCGATGTAAGCCTGGTAGATGCTGGCATCCAGAGTGGGTTTTTCCTACACTCAGGCCCTGTTCGAAGGTACTGCAGCGGTGCGCGAATTTTTTTCTAAAGTTATTCGCCACTGCGCCGAAAACAAGGCAAGCGTCCAGAATCCCCGAGGTTTTACATCATGGTTATCGACTTCAACCGCGTGAACGGTGGCACTGCACCGGTTACCGGCACCACTCGCACCAGCGGCGTTCGCAGCAGCGAAGCGGCCAGCGCCACCAGCGCCGTCGAGAAGACCACCGCTGCGGCAGACACCGTCAAGCTGTCTGACAACGCCCAGTTCATGCAGAAGGTCACCGGCGACCTGCAGAATCAGCCGGTGGTCAACAGCGCCAAGGTCGCTGAACTCAAAGAGAAGATCGCCAACGGCAGCTACAACGTCGACCCGTTGAAAACTGCCGGCAACATGCTGAAATTCGAAGCCGATCGCTGAGTTCGGTCGGCTTCGCATGCCTACACCACTTGAGCACGAGCCGCCATGCAAGACACAACGTTGCTGCAACTGATCGAAAGTGACCTCGAGCCTGCCGGGCAACTGCTCGAGCTGCTCCAGGCCGAAGCCGTGGCCCTGTGTGGCCGTGACATGGTGCTGCTGGAGAATATCCTGGCACGCAAGCAGTCCTTGATCATCCAGTTGCAGCAACATGGCCTTCAGCGCAGCCAGGCGCTGAGCATGCTCGGCATGAGCCCGGACCACGAAGGGCTCGAGAACCTGGCGAAGATCTCCGGCATCGGCGATGAACTGCTGAGCAAGAGCGAGTTGCTCAACGGCTTGCTCAACCAGTGCAAGGCGGTCAATGAAGAAAACGGCCGCGCCATCACCCAGCAACAGCACGCCACAGCCAACCAGTTGCGCATCCTCAACGGTGGCGAGCCGCCTACGCTGTACACGGCCAATGGTTCGAAGTCCAAATTGGGCACTTATCACGCGTTCAGCCAGGCGTGATGCACGGGTTCCACCGCAGCTTTAAAGGTGGCACAATGCCATGGCCGTTACCTTCCGCCTGGAGAGTTACCCATCGTGTTCAATAGCTCGGCCGACGATGCCCCGCAGCCACCCAAGGTGCTGACCACTGCGCTGGAAATCCTGGCGAACCTGCGCTCGTTGCAAGACAGCCACGATCCACTGATCGTTACCTTTCCCGAGCGGCAGCAGCGCTTCCAGAGCTATGTGATCGACGTCGACAAGGACGCAGGCACATTGATGCTCGACGAGCTGATCCCGCGCGATGGCGAGCGTTTCATGCTCGCGGGGGAGCCCTTCAAGGTCGAAGGCTTCCATGACGGCGTGCGTATCGCCTGGGACGCCAATGGGCCGTCGGCGCTGGTCGACAACGAACATGGCCGAGGTTACCGGGGCAGCGTGCCCGCCGAGCTTATCTATCACCAACGTCGCAATGCTTTCCGTGCGGCGCTGAAGCTGTCTTCACTGGTCGATGTGGAAATTGCCGGCGATAAACTTCCTGAAAAGCTGCGCGGCAAATTGTTGGATATTTCAGCCACTGGCTGCAAGTTGCGCTTCGAAGGTGATGTAGGCCGCCGTCTGCAGTTGGGCCAGGTTTACGAGCGCTATGCCGCCGCCCTGCCCTTCGGCCCGATCACCACGCCGGTGGAGCTGCGCTACCTGCACTTCGAGGAGCGCCTGGACACGACCTTCGCCGGCGTGCGCTTTCATAACATGTCAGGGCTGGTAAGCCGCAACGTGGAGCGGTTCGTGTACCAACTGCAACGTGAAGCGCGGCGCTTCGACAAAGACGACTTCTGAGGGTCGCCACATGAAAAAGCCCGGTTCATCGCCGGGCTTTTTCATTTCCGTCACTGCGCAGGCGGCGGCTCGGTTTCCTGCATCTGCTCTTGCACCACATGTTCATCCACGCGTGGGTCCAGCGCGGCGACCAAAGGCGAAGCCGTCATGTTGTCCGGGGTCGGTACGTGATGCAGCGGGGCATCCTCTACCTGGTGAAGCCCGGTGACGGCCTTGGGCCGGATCAGCACCACCAGCAGCAGCGCGCAGAGGCTGACGAAGGCGTAAAGCATCTGGTGGCCGAACAGCTTCATCAGCACGCCTGCCACCAGCGGCCCGATACTGGCGCCCAGGCCGTAGGTCACCAGCAACATTGCCGTGAGCGAAACACGCCGCTCGGCCTCGACGTGGTCATTGGCAAACGCTACCGCCAGCGGGTACAGGCTGAACTGCAGCAAAGACGCAGCAAAGCCTGTGATGAACAGTGCCTCGAGCGGTAACTGCGCAAAGACGGCAAGTGGAATAGCGGCCAGGCACAGCAGCCCCGCAATGATTCGAATCAAGCGCGAACGGTCATAACGGTCCGACAACCACCCCAACGGCCACTGCACGACCAGCCCTGCGAACACGCAAAAGCCCATGAACAAACCGACTCGCTCGGTCGCCAACCCCTGCCCGGCTGCGTAGAGAGGCGCCAGGCCGTAGAAGGAGCCAATCAGCAAGCCGGCCCCCATGACCGTGGTCAGCGATTGCGGCACGCGCCGAAGGAAGAACTCGGGTTCCATCGGAACCGGATGCAACGCTGCAGGGTGAATACGCTTGGTGACCGCCACCGGCACCAAGCAGAGCGCAAAGCACAACGCCACGATCATCAGCAGGTCAGGGCCCAACTGAGGGTGGGCCACCAGCAACAGTTGGCCCAGCACCAGGCCCAGGTAGGAGGCAACCATGTACCCGCTGAACACCAGCCCGCGCTGGCGCGCCTCCGCCTGCTCGTTGAGCCAGCTTTCGATGACCATGTATTGCGACATCATGCCCATGCCCACCAGCAGGCGCAGGCCCAACCACACCGGCAGGTAGCCGATGATGCCATGGCCAAGCACGGCGGCAGTCACTACCCCTGCACACGCGGTATAGGCACGGATATGTCCGACCCGGGCGATCAGCCGGTGGCCGAGCTTGCCGCCCAGCACGAGGCCGAAGTAATACGCTGCCGTGAGCGCACCCACCCACAGCTCGTCGACGTTGTCGGCGGCCAGGCGCAGGCTGAGATAAGTGGTCAACAGGCCGGAGCCGATCAACATCATCAGCGCCGCGAAATACAACGCACGAAAGTTTTTCCAGACTTGACGCATCGGGCTGCCCAGCGGGCTCCTTGGTTCAGATGAAGATACAGACACGCTCAGCCATGAGCAGGCGTGCCGACACCGCGCATGGCCTTCGATGGGCACCGCGATCAACAGTTCAACGCAAGCTCAGACGCTTATACCGCGCGCCCAGCCACACCCATCGCAAAGCAATTGCGCGGCGATCGGACGCTGGCATCGACCCTTTGAAAATTCAAGCCTGATAACTGGAAATGGCGTTCTTGCCGGCGCTCTTGGAACAGTAGAGTGCGCGATCGGCGCGCTGCAGGAAGTGCTCCTGCGGCTCGCCCGCTGCCATCTGTGCAACGCCGAAGCTCATGGCCACAGTAAAGCCGCCCACCGGCGGCAGGGCGAGGAGTTGGTCACGAATGCGAGCGGCCAAGGCCAAGGCGTCCTGCTCATGCGCGCCGGGCATCACCAGCATGAACTCATCGCCGCCCCAACGCGCCAGCGTATCGACATCGCGTATGCAATGGCGAACCGCTTGCGTCACGGTCACCAGGGCAAGGTCTCCGCACGAGTGGCCATGCATGTCGTTGATGCGCTTGAGGTCGTCCATGTCCATCGCGATGAGCGACAACGGCTCGCGAAAGCGCAAGGCTCGCTCGCATTCGTGGCGCAATACGTATTCGAGGCGATGCCGATTGGCGGCACCGGTCAGATTGTCGGTCTCTGCCAGCCGGCGGTTTTCTTCGAGCTGGCGGCGCAGCGCAGCGTTGACCTCAGTGAGCTCGCGGGTGCGCTCGGCCACTCGCTGTTCCAACGCTTCGATATGGGGGTTGCGAGCGTGGAGCACACGGTGCGCTCCCACCATCCGCGCCACTGAGCCATCCGGGTTGCGAGCGATGACCTTGGCGCGGTCCTCGATCCACAGATGGGTGCCGTCCTGGCACAGGCAACGATACTCGACGCGGTAATGGCTTGAGCGCTCATGAATGTAATCGTCGAAGTGGCGCATCACCATGGCCAGGTCATCGGGGTGAATGACGCTTTCCCAGGTGCCGACGGTATTGCGCAGGCTGTGCGCACCGTAACCCAGCATGTTGTACCAACCTGGGCTGCGATAGACGTATCCGGTGTTGGCGTTCCAGTCCCAGAGCCCATCGCTGATGATATCGAGAATGCTGTGCAGTACATTCTCGTTCACGTCCGCCAGCCTGACGTGAGCCGCTGTCGGTATTTCGGCCATGCCCCGTTCCTTGATCGCCCCGCCTAGCCAAGGCCTTGATGTGCCAGTCTAATCGACTGCTCAAATGCCTTGCTGAAAAAATATTTTCGGCAAAAGCCGGCAGTTGGGGAACAGAGTTTTCGAGCGGTGGGGCTGGTGCAGGAAGGCAAGCCAGGCTTTTGGGAAGGGGCTGAAAATGGCGTCCCCGGCAGGAATCGAACCTGCACCAAGGCCTTAGGAGGGCCCCGTTCTATCCATTAAACTACGAGGACGCTGGCGCAAACGCATGCCCGCCACTGAAGACAGGCCGGCGAAAGCGCGGCAATTCTGGCAGCTTTACCCTTCCCCTTCAAGCACTTGGCAGGCGAGCAGGATTTCTCAGGCATGAGGTTATCACTTACAAGCCAACTGCCACCTTTGGATCATGCATTTTGCATTGGCCAATCAGGTGCATCATGCAGTTTGCACGTCACAAGGGGTGCATAATCGGATTAAGTTATTGATTTTAAAGATAAAAATAAGATCATGCGAATGGCACGACTTCTGCTCTTTATCAGTCATCGAGGCAAATGCCTTCATCTGACCAAGACGGACCCAGCCCATGAACGCAGCTCTCTACGCGCTAAACGCAGCGGCGCTCGCCACACTGGCAATCATGCACTTCCATACTGACCGCGCTGACTCGGCACTCGTTCAAGTGGATACCCAGCATTGGGTCAATCGCCCCGTGGCGCAACGCGCTGTCATCGATACACAACACATTCGCGCCAGCATGGTTCGAGAGCCTTCGGCTCAAGCCCAGGGTGAACTGGATGCAATGGAGATGATGCAGCCAGCCCCCGTGGAACGTTACGTATTCTGACCCAGGAGCCTGCCATGTCTCGTTCAGCCGCTGTTTTTCTGATTGCTACCTGCCTCAGCATTCTGGGCGCGTTGATTGCCAATGCCGAAGGAGCAGGCGATGGTAAGGTCCTGATATTTGCCGCAGCCTGTTTCGCCGGGCTCAGCCTGCTGGCGCTGATCCGCGGGAAACGGGTGCGTTTCGATCCTCAGCTTCGCTGAACGGCGCTGCTTATCAAGGTCAGTAGTGCCTCTACCGTGTTGGCCAGCTCGCCCGAGTTATCCAGGCGATGAATGAGGACACCCTCCCCCTGCCATTGGCTGCTTTGCTCAAGTAATGCCCCGTTACGATCCAGCCGCGCCTCAATTGAAGCCAACGGCTCACGCCCCCTTTTCAGCAGCCGCGCCCTCAGTACCTCAGGGCGAACCTCCAGCATTATCGCCAACAAGCCAGGATAGCGGGCCAATGCCTGGGGCAAGTGCGCCCGTGACCCATTGACCAGAACCCCCTCGCCATCTGCCATACAGGCATCGATCGTAGCAGGGATGCCATACCAGAGGCCGTTGGCGGACCAGCACAGCGCAAATGCGCCCTCTTGCCGCATCTGGGCGAATGCCTCAGGCGTCGCGCCCAGCGCGCGTTCCCCCAGACTCTCCGGGGAGCGCGTGATGACTCGCTGGACGACCTCCACCCCCAGCGCCGCAAGCCTTTCCCTCGCGGCGTCGATCACACTGTCCTTGCCAGCGCCCGATGGTCCCATCAGATACACCAGTAATCCCGAATGCACAGCCTGTGGCCCTCTGCCATTGAACTTGAGTGGGTTTTGATTGCCTCTAGCTCAGACCCCGAAGATAGCGGCGTCTTGCTATGATAGTGGCTTATAGCCAGAACGACTCACCCGAGCGTTCAAACACAGGTGAAGCGTGTCAATGCCATGCGATCAATCCTATTTTTCCAACCAGTACTCATTTTCGACGATAGGTACTGGCATTAAGCCGGTACCCGGGTCAGAATTTGTCACAGAATTGGCGCCAAGCTTATGACACATTCGTGCATCATATCGCCAGCTGCAGACAATTCGGGTGGAACGATTGGCAAATTGTATTGTCGAACCGGCATTCTGCGGCCAAACCTTCCGAGAACCGCTTTCCCTGAACTCAATCGGTAATCCTATGCGCCCAATGAAACAGGCAGTTTATTCCAGCCGCACCGCGGACAAATTTGTGGTGCGCTTACCCGACGGCATGCGCGAGCGTATCGCTGAGGTCGCGCGCAACCATCACCGTAGCATGAACTCGGAAATCATCGCCCGCCTCGAGCAGAGCCTCATTCAGGAAGGCGCGCTGGGCGAAGAGCTGAGCATGCGCCTGGACAGCCCCGAGCTTTCGCTGCACGAGCGTGAGCTGCTGCAACGGTTCCGCCAGTTGTCGCATCGCCAGCAGAACGCTTTGGTGGCACTGATCGACAGCACCGAAGTCAGCACAGACGACAACTGATTGAGCAAGCACCGCATGCAATATGAAAAAACCGGCCTTTGAGCCGGTTTTTCGTTAGCGCCGCCCCTGGGCTTACATCAGAAACACGGTGGCAAGGCCCAGGAAGATGAAGAAGCCACCGCTGTCGGTTACAGCGGTAATCATCACGCTGGAGCCCATCGCAGGATCGCGGCCCACACGCGTGAGGCTCATGGGAATCACCACGCCCATGAGCGCGGCCAACATCAGGTTCAGGGTCATGGCCGATGTCATCACCACGCCCAGTGACCAGCTACCGTACAGGAGCCAGGCCACAACACCGATCACCCCACCCCAGATAAGCCCGTTGAATACGGCAACCGCCAGCTCTTTTTTCAGCAGGCGCTTGGTATTGCGTGGGCTGACCTGATCGAGTGCCATGGCGCGCACGATCATGGTGATGGTCTGGTTACCCGAGTTGCCACCGATACCCGCCACGATCGGCATCAGCGCAGCCAGCGCTACCAGGTGGGCAATGGACTCCTCGAACAGGCCAATGACTCGGGAAGCGATGAAGGCCGTCACAAGGTTCACTGCAAGCCAGGACCACCGGTTGCGAATCGAGCGCCACACCGAGGCGAAGATGTCTTCTTCTTCGCGCAGGCCCGCCATGTTCAGGACTTCGGTTTCGCTTTCTTCGCGAATCAGGTCGACCATTTCGTCAATGGTCAGCCGGCCGATCAAACGGCTGTTCTTGTCGACTACAGGTGCCGAGACGAGGTCGTAGCGCTCAAAGGCCTGTGCAGCCTCGTAGGCATCGGCATCGGGATGGAAGGTGACCGGATCGCTGGCCATGACATCGGCGACCTGCTTGTCAGGGTCGTTCACCAGCAAGCGCTTGATCGGCAGCACGCCCTTGAGCACGCCGTGATCGTCGATGACGAATACCTTGTCGGTATGGCCGGGCAGCTCGCGCAGGCGCCGCAGATAGCGCAGCACCACCTCGAGAGTGACGTCTTCGCGGATGGTGACCATCTCGAAGTCCATCAAGGCACCGACCTGATCCTCCTCGTAGCTCAGCGCCGAGCGCACTCGCTCACGCTGCTGCGCATCGAGGCTTTCCATGAGCTCGTGCACCACGTCACGCGGCAGCTCCGGCGCAAGGTCGGCAAGCTCATCGGCGTCCATTTCACGGGCGGCGGCGATGATCTCGTGGTCGTCCATGTCGGCGATGAGCGTTTCACGCACCGAATCGGAGACTTCAAGGAGGATATCGCCGTCGCGCTCGGCCTTGACCAGCTGCCATACGGCCAAGCGATCTTCCAGCGGAAGGGCTTCGAGGATGTAGGCGACGTCGGCGGAGTGCAGGTCGTCGAGCCGGCGCTGCAGCTCCACCTGGTTCTGGCGGTGCACGAGGCTGTCGACGCGGGCCTGGTTCTGGCCCTCCTGGCGATGAGTGAGGTCTTCGACCACACGCTGGCGATGCAGCAACTCGGTAACTTGCGCAAGGCGGTCCTGCAGGCTGTCCTGCAGTTTTTTGACTTCAACTTCGGTCATAGGCGTACTCCACTCCCAGCAGTGGACCACGCCGGGAGATCATTGGATCAATGCTGTAAAGGCGAAACGCTTGTTAAGGCTTCTACTGGGTGTGTCCATGGAAGGGGTTCCAGAGCCCCGGCGGGGCTGACGGCGGCAATCATACCTGCTCGGCAACCTGATGGCGAAAGAAAATTGGCGCAAAACAACTGCTTGCGTGCCGGTTCGAGTACGCGACGTGCGCAGGGCAGAATCATTGGGAAACCATCGATGGCAGGCCATGTCCGCAACGGGCGCTAGGCTGTGCAGCGCAACGATAGATCACCACATCAAGGAGGATGTGCCATGTTCTGGATGGTTTTTTTCGCAGCGCTGGTGCTACCGGGCCTGGCGAATGCACAAATCGTTCAACGCTGTGTGGCAACTGATGGGCAGGCGCTGTATACCTTCGGCGCTTGCCCCGATGGCTCGGCGGGCATCTCTGTGCGAGCGTTCAATCCACCGCCCGGGAGTTCGGTACCCCGCGCGAGGCCCGTATCGCCCCGCCAACCGGTGCCGCTGACCATCGTCGGGCAGCCACCCCCTGCCAAGGCGAGCAAACCGACCCCGGAGCGTAGCGACAAGGCCACCAAAAAGCAGAAACGAGCGCGCTACCAGCCGCCCGCCCTGGCTCAATGACGAGTACCCAAAGGCCCATGAGCGTCCGGGTCAGGCAGCTCGGCACCCTCACCTTCAGCTTTCTCGCCTTTGTCCTTGCCCTCGTCCGACATGTGCTCGATCACTGCATTCATCTCGGCTCCCAGCAGCAAGACGGCGGCAGAAATGTAGAAATACAGCAGCAACACGATGATCGCCCCGATGCTGCCGTACATCGCGTTGTAGTTCGAAAAGCTTTTTACATAGATACCAAAGCCCACCGAGGCGATGATCCAGACAACCACCGCCAGAACCGAACCTGGGGTAATGAAGCGAAATTGCTGTTTGACGTCGGGCATCACATAGTAGATGAGCGCCACGGCCATCATCATCAGAACGATGATCAGCGGCCAGCGCGCCAAGGTCCACAGGGTCACGATGAACTCTTCGATGCCAAGGCGCCCGGCAATCCAGGTCATCACCTGCGGCCCTACCACCATCAACGCTGCGGCGCTCAGCAACATGCCTGCCAGCCCCACGGTGTACAACACCGACAGCGGTATGCGCTTCCAGGCCGGGCGCTGCTCGGGCACGTCGTAGGCTGCGTTCATGGCACTCATCAACAGCCGCACGCCAGCCGACGCGGTCCACAGGGCAATGAGGATACCGACCGAAAGCAATCCGCCCTGGGATTGCTGCAACTGGTCGATCACCGGGTTGACCTGGTCAAGTGCCTGAGGCGGCAGCACCAGTGATGACTGCATGCGCAGCCAGCCGAAAAAGTCCGGCAGGTGCAGGAAGCCGATCAGAGCGATCAGAAATAGCAGGAAAGGAAATAATGAAAACAGCATCTGGTAGGCCAGTGCCGATGCATAGGTCGGCATTTCGTCGTCGACGAATTCCTTGACGGTGCGTACCAAAACCTTGCCCAAGGGCATCTGTTTCATATCGGGAAATATCATCCTGCCTTCCTCTTGCATTCCGGGTTCACACCTTTCTCACAGCACAACGGCCATCCCGGGATGGCCGCTGCTGTTACATCAAGGTCAGGAAATCACTTGGGTTTGCTGACAGCGTCCTTGACCTTGCCTTTGACCTGTTGAGCTTCGCCCTTGACTTCCTGAGCCTTGCCCTTGGCCTGCATCTCGGTGTTGTCAGTGGCTTTGCCTACGCCCTGCTTCACCTTGCCTGCTGCTTCGTTTGCCATGCCTTTGACTTTATCTTTGGTGCCACTCATGAGCGAAACTCCTTGGTGGGGATTGAATAATTTCAATCGACATAAAGTGGACACAGCGCAGCGCTGGCAAGTTTCAACGGATTGTTGGCGCGTTTATCGGGCCGACGAAGGGTCGGCCCATTCAGCGCTTCTCGATGCGGTCTTCCAGAATCACCAGATGGCCCTCTTTATAGAGCGAGCCGATGGCCTTCTTGAAGTTGCCTTTGCTGACCCCGAACAGGTCGGCAATCAACTGCGGGTCGCTCTTGTCGCATACCATCAGTGTGCCGCCGGCCTCGGCCAGCCGCTCGAGAATGCGCTGGTGAAGGCCGCTGCTGCTGGCGGCGCCCGGGGGCTGCAGGCTCAGAGAGATCTTGCCGTCACCGCGCACCTCGCGAATGTACCCTTGCTCGCGCGAGCCCTTGCGCAGAAATTTGAACGCTTCGTTCTTGTGGATCAGGCCCCAGTGGCGATGCTCGACGATCGCGTTGAAGCCCAGGTCGGACGTACCGGTGACCAGCAGGTCGACGGCCTGGCCGGGGGTGTAGTTGGCCGGAGCCTTGTCCAGGTAGCGGTCGATGCGCGCACTGGCAGTGATGCGACGGGTGCGCTGGTCGAGAAAGACGTACACCACCACATAATCACCGACCACTGCCGGGTGTTTCTCCTCGGAGAACGGCAGCAGCAGGTCCTTGGGCAGGCCCCAGTCGAGGAACACCCCGATCGCATTCACTTGCACGACCTTCAGGCTGGCGAACTGGCCCACCTGCGCCTTTGGTTTGATGGTGGTGGCCAGCAACCGGTCTTCGCTGTCCAGGTACACGAACACGTTGAGCCAGTCGTCGATTTCGACCGGCGTGCCCTTGGGCACGTACTTGTTGGGCAGAAGGATTTCTCCGTCTGCGCCGCCGTCCAGGTACAGGCCGAACTCGACGGCCTTGATCACTTGCAAACTGTTGAAACGCCCCACCAATGCCATGACTTGGCTACCTCATAAACGATGCCGCGCATTCTACCTGCATATCCGCAGGCGTGCCCGCGAGACCGGAAAACACCGGCCTCGTGCGCGCCGATGGTCAGCCAAAGACAAGGAATCGACGAACGGTAGCCTGCTACTGAATTTCATCGGTATCCTGCAACCCGTCTATTTCGGGCCTGCCAACCGGTTTTTCAGGCGCAACAGCAGGAGCGAATGCATGCACAGCCCATTCAAACATTGGCCTTGGCTCGTTTTGAGCCTGGCAACACCGGGCCTGGCCCAGGCCCAGTTGCTGCAGCGGCAACTGGGTGATTTCGACCTCACGCTGGGTACGACGCCCTCACGCACTATGGCTCAGGGGCTAGTCAGCCCCAGCACTGGGACTGCCGTGCATGGCGGCATGGACCTGGCGCATGACAGCGGCTTCTACGTAGGCCAGTGGGCGCCAAGCCTGGGCCTGACTGATGGCAGTACGCTGGAGCTGGATTCCTACGCCGGCTACAAACGCAGTCTCAGCCCCTCTCTGGGCTATGAAGTCGGCATGATGAACTACGCCCGCCCTCAGCTGGACAACGCCAGCAGCCATCAACTGTTCGCCGGGCTGCGCGTGCTGGGTACGCGCATCGGTGCAGCCCTTAGCGCGGCCAGTGAAACCCGTGCCAGCACGCTGTACGCCGACTTCGGCGCCCTGCCCCTGTGGGGCATCGGCCTGAGCATGAAAGTTTCTCACTACCAACTGGCAACCCCCTACTCACTCGATGGCGGCGGCCAGGTGACCGCTTACAGTGACTGGTCGATGCAACTGTCGCGGCCTTGGCGCGGTACCGACCTCAACGTCAGCTGGAGCAACTCCGACCTCAATGGCCTGGGCTGCGCAGCCTACGCCGGGCACAACCCTGAGTGCGGCGGCACGCTCACCTTCCGAGCTGCCCGCTCGTTCTTCTGAGGGAACCCACGCGGATCCAAACGCCTCTATCGCGGTGAACCTGCCGCCCGTGAGGCCCCGCTATGCTGTACGCGCTGTGCCGGACCCTGATCTGCCTGGCTGCCCTGCTGGCACTTGCCAGCTGCACCCGCCTTGACCTTGCCTACCGCAACCTCGACGTACTGATCCCCTGGTCGCTCAGCGATTACCTGGACATGAACCGCCAGCAGAAGCGCTGGCTCAACGACCAACTCAAGGACCAGTTGCAGTGGCACTGCACCACGCAGTTGCCTGGCTACCTGCCTTGGCTTGACCGCTTGCAGGCGTTGGCGAAGGAGGGCTCGGCGAGCGACGCGCAACTGCAGGCCCTCACCCGCGATGCCGAGCAAGCCGTTCACCAGGTGGCCCAGCAGATCACGCCCTCTGCCGTGCAGCTTTTGGCAGGTTTGAGCGATGACCAGGTGGCGGCCTTGCGCCAGGCGTTCAGCGATGATCTGGCCAAACGTCGCAAGACGCTGGTCGAACCACCGCTGGCCAGGCAGATCGACGACCGCGCCGAGCGCATGCAGGACCGGCTCAAGCCCTGGATCGGGCGGCTCAATAGCGCCCAGCAGGCCCAGATACGGGAGTGGTCGGTACAGCTCGGTGAACAGAACCGCGCGTGGATGGACAACCGCGAACACTGGCAAAGCCTGCTGCTAGAGGCTCTGGCCGAACGCCACAACGCGGATTTCCCTGTCCGCGTCGCGAAATTGCTTCAGGAGCGCCGGGCCCTGTGGACAGAAGACTACCGAAACGCCTGGGCCAACACCGAGCGAGCGACACGCCAGCTGATCATCGGGCTGCTGGCCGCGAGCACCCCTGACCAGCGCGCGCAACTCATTGGTCGCCTGGAAAAACTTAGAAACGATTTCTCAGCGCTGGAATGCTTCAGATCCAGCCGCGAGGCCGATCCAGTGTGAACGCCCTCGCAGGCTGGCCTTCGAATATGACCGGCCGGTCAACACCCCTTAACAACGTGATGGCACTTTGATAATCCGACTGATCCTGCACTTGGCAGACACGGAATGCAGTAACCACTCAAGGAGCGTCACCATGTTACAAAATCTGAAGATCGGCCAACGGGCCACGCTTGGCTTTGCCATCCTCGCAACGCTGATGGCGGTGCTGGGGCTTTTCAGCCTCCATCAGATGGCCCAGTTGCGTGCCAGCGCCGCGGACCTGGAAGGCCACTGGATGCCCGCCATCGATGACGTCAACGAAAGCACTGCCAACGTTGCGACCATTCGCCTTGAAGCTCTGCGCCAGACCACGACCAGAGCGCCGGAAGTGGCCGCACGCAGCAAAGCGATCGTCGATGAACAGGCGCAGGCACTCAAAGCGCGCCTGGCAGCGCACATCCCGAGCGCCGATGAACGCGCTGTCTTCGAAGCCGCCCAGCGCGCCAGCAGCCTTTACCTGGATCAGGTCGAGCAATTGCAGCGGATGGTGCGTGACAACGACCCCAACCTTGAACGCTATCTCAATGAGACCATTGCACCCTCCGGCCGCGCACTCAATGCAGCCTTCGCAGCGCTGATGCAATACAACCAGGACGGGGCAGACGCTGCGACCCAGGCCGCCGACCTCCGCTACCAGCAAAGCCAATGGGTGGTGGGTTTTGCGCTCGCCACGGCGCTCGCGCTGACGGTATTGCTCGCCTGGGCACTGACCCGCAGCCTCACCGGGCCGATCGGCCAGGCCCTGCGTGCCGCCCAGCGCATTGCCGAAGGCGACCTGACCGCCACCATCGAGCACCCCGGCCGCGACGAGGCCGCTCACCTGCTCAAGGCACTGGCCGGGATGCAGATGAACCTGCGTGCCACATTGGGCAGCATCAGCGTATCCGCCCAGCAGTTGGCCTCCTCCGCCGAGGAAATGAGCACGGTGATGGAGCAGAGCACCCGCAGCCTGCAGGCGCAGAACGACGAAATCGACCAGGCTGCGACCGCTGTCAACCAGATGACCAGTGCGGTGGATGAGGTGGCGAGCAATGCGGTCTCGACCGCCGAGGTGTCGCGCAACTCCGACGACCAGACGCGCCAGGGCCAGAGTGAGGTAGAGCAGACCGTCGCGGCCATCGAATCGCTGGTAGGCGATGTACTCAGCGCCAGCTCCCAGGCCCAAGGCCTGGCGGGCCAGGCGCAGGATATCGGCAAGGTGCTGGAAGTGATTCGCGGCATTGCGGCGCAAACCAACCTGCTGGCACTCAATGCTGCCATCGAGGCCGCCCGCGCGGGCGAGGCCGGCCGAGGCTTCGCCGTGGTCGCCGACGAGGTGCGCTCGCTGGCCCAACGCACCCAGGACTCCACCCAGGAAATCGAGCAGATGATCGGCAGTATCCGAAGCGGTACCGATGGCACCGTCAGCGCCCTGCAGCAGAGCGCCGAACAGGCTGGGAGCACCTTGCAAAGGGCGAGTTCGGCCGGGCAATCGCTGGTACGCATCACCGACGCCATCGGCCAGATCAAGCAGCGCAACGAGGTGATCGCCAGCGCTGCCGAAGAGCAGGCCCAGGTTGCCCGGACGGTCGATCGCAGCCTGGTGAGCATCCGAGACCTGTCCAACCAGACCGCCGCCGGTGCCACGCAAACCGCGGCAGCCAGCCAGGAACTGTCGCGCCTGGCGATAGACCTCAATACCCTGGTGACCCGCTTTACGCTCTGACGCGCCACTGTACGAGCCGTGCGGCATTAGGCACACTGGCCGCGCGGCTTTAACACCACTGGCCTGCGGAGCCCTCATGCCTGATCGACACATGCCCCCTGCTCTGGTTTTCATGCTCGCTGCCCGGCGCATGGAACTGGGCAGCCTGGAGGGCCTGGCCCTGACCTGCGAGCTGGCAACCCGCATTTGCCAACTGGTGCATGCCCTGCAGCGCGAACGGGGCTATTCGAACCTCTATCTGGGCAAGCCAGACCACGTTCATCTCAATCAATTGCAGCGCCTGAGCGAAGATGCCCAGCTCATCGAGCAGGCCGTTTGTGCCCGTTTCGAGGCCATGGTGCTGGACACCACCGGCGCTGTAGACCGCGTCCGCCTTTACAACCGCATTGCCTATGTGCTGCTTTGCTTGCAGGAATTGCCCGGGCTGCGCCGGCGCATCCGCGAGCGTGCGCTGACGCCGCAGGACGCGGTAGCCGGGTTGGTGCGGCTGATCGAAGGCCTGCTGGCGGTGGTGTTCGAGGCTGCCGGCAGTGCCAGCGACCCGGCGATCACCCGCCAGTTGGTGGCGCTTTACAATTTCATGCAGGGCAAGGAGCTCGCTAGCCAGGAGCGGGCTGTGGGCGTTGCCGGGTTCATCGCCGGCTGGTTCGATGAGCCCCTGCACGCGCGCATGGAACAGCTCGGCCATGCACAGAGCAAGTGTTTCGACACGTTCGCCCAATTCGCCCCCGAGCGTGGCGTCGAACTCTGGCAAGCGCAGGAAACCGGTGAAGCCACCGAACAGTTCCAGGCCCTGCGCGGCCTGGCGCTCAAATCCACGGAGCAGTCACAGGTGGATGCCGGCCTTTCGGAGTTATGGTTCGACCTCTGCACACAGCGGCTCGACACACTTCACGGTATTGAACAGTGGCTCACCCAAGCGCTGTTGAACCTGTGCCAGCGCAGCATCGCCGCGGCCCGCAGCGACCTTGAGAACCACCGCCTGCTGCTCAGCCGGCTGGCGGCCCTCGACAGCGCCGAGCCACTGGCGGCCAGCCTTCCCTCTTCGCCACCGGGCAGTTCGCTCAGCGACGCGCTGACACCGGGGCGTTCGGTGCTCGACCTGCTGCACGCCCAGGCACTTCGCCTGGCGAAGGTCGACGATGAGCTTGAAAAGGCCCGCGACGCGCTCGACGTGCCGCGCCAGGCACGCAGCTGAAAAGGGCTCAACGCACTCGCCACACCGCCGGTCGCAAGGCCGGGCGGTGGTATTGCCCGGTGTTGAGGGTCAGGCACCAGGCCTGAGCCTGGGCAGGAAGGTCCAGCCCGCAGGGCCGGCCAATCGGTGCAAAGCCCAATGCCGTGTGCAACGGCTGATCGTGTTCCTGGCCGTGAGGCAGAGTCACGTACAACGCCAGGTAGCCGGCGTCGGCCAATGCCTGAATCAACGCTTTGTAAAGAGCCGCCGCGTGCTTTTGCTGGGCGGGCCCGGGCAGCACATGCACGTGCACATCCACCGACCACCGCAGCCCAAGCCCGGCATGGTGCGCGCTGGCCCAGGCAAGGCCTGCCAGACCGCCGTCGGCCTCTGCCAACAGAAACGGATAGCGGCCCACCGTCGCTTCGATCAGAGCGCCGGTGCCGATTTCGCTGTGAGGGGTCTCAAGCGCCAGCGCTATTTCGCTGCCAGGGTAGCCCAGCACTTGCCAGGCCGCCGCACTGTCGGCCACGCACGCCGGCCGTATCGCACAAAAAGTCATACCGAGAACTCCGCCTTGAAGCATGGCGCGGGCCGTCCTGGGCATGCCGCTGAATGCTGGTGAATCGAGTGTGATACCAGGTTCGAGGGTGGAACAACCCTGAGCGGATGTTCGGCACTGACCTGGATCAAAAGTGCGGCAGCGGCTTCCACTGAGCAATGGCAATGTGATGGCCGTCACATCATCAGTGGACAAGTGCCCGTACCGCGACCATCTTCAAACGCATAACGACAAAAACCCTGAAGCATCCAAGGCAGGTTTCGATGAACATCCTGCACGACCCCGCACTTGACGGCCCCTTGCCCAAGGTCGACCGCCCTCGCTTGCTCCGGGCGCTGCGCCAGGCATGCCCCGGCATGGCGATGCTCACCGAGCCCGAGGAGCTTGCGCCCTACGAGTGCGACGGGCTGCCGGCCTACCGCACCATCCCGCTGCTGGCAGCCCTGCCCGACCAGATCGGGCAGGTCCAGGCCTTGTTGCGCACCTGCCATGCTCAAGGCGTTCCGGTAGTTGCACGGGGCGCTGGCACCGGGTTGTCGGGCGGGGCTCTGCCCTTGGCTGAAGGCGTGCTGCTGGTGATGGCGCGCTTCAACCACATTCTTGAACTGAACCCCGCCAGCCGCCGCGCCCGGGTACAGCCTGGGGTACGCAACGCTGCCATTTCCCAGGCGGCGGCGCCTTACGGGCTGTACTACGCGCCCGACCCATCGTCGCAGATCGCCTGCTCGATCGGCGGCAACGTGGCCGAGAACGCGGGCGGCGTGCACTGCCTCAAATATGGGCTCACCGTGCACAACGTCACGCAGGTGCGGATGCTGACCATGGCCGGCGAGCCGCTGACCCTGGGCAGCGAGGCACTCGATGCGCCGGGCCTGGACCTGCTGGCGCTGTTCACCGGCTCCGAAGGCCTGCTCGGCGTGATCACTGAAGTGACCGTCAAGCTGCTGCCCAGGCCGCCGCTGGCGCGGGTATTGCTCGCCAGTTTCGAAACGGTCGAGCAGGCTGCCGAGGCTGTAGGCGCGATCATCGGCGCCGGGATTATCCCGGCAGGGCTTGAGATGATGGACAACCTGGCGATCCGCGCTGCTGAGGACTTCATCCAGGCCGGTTACCCGGTGCAGGCCCAGGCGATTCTGCTGTGCGAGCTCGACGGCGTGCCCAGCGACGTCGACGAAGATTGCGCACAGGTTGCCCAGTTGCTGCGCGAAGCCGGCGCGCAGCAGGTGCGCCAGGCCCGCGACGAAGCCGAGCGCCTGAAGTTCTGGGCCGGGCGCAAGAACGCCTTCCCCGCCGTGGGCCGGCTGGCACCTGATTACTACTGCATGGACGGCACCATCCCCCGCCGCGCGCTTGCTCAGGTGCTGCGAGGCATTGCGCAACTGGCCGACGAACACCAACTACAAGTGGCCAATGTGTTCCATGCAGGGGACGGCAACATGCATCCATTGATCCTGTTCGACGCCGACGAGCCGGGGGAGCTGCAGCGCGCCGAAGCCTTGGGCGGCAAGATCCTCGAGCTGTGCGTGGCCGTCGGCGGGACCATCACCGGCGAACATGGCGTGGGCCGCGAGAAGATCAACCAGATGTGCGCGCAATTCAACGCGGCGGAGATTGCATTGATGCACCGGGTCAAGGCCGCGTTCGACCCCGAAGGGCTGCTCAACCCCGGTAAAAACGTGCCTACGTTGCAGCGCTGCGCGGAATTCGGCGCTCAGCATGTGCACCATGGGCAGTTGCCCTTCCCTGACCTGGAGCGCTTCTGATGATCGGCCAGAACGCCAGCGCACAGTGGTGCGAGCAGGTGCGAGCTGCCCGCGCCGACGCCAGCACCCTGCTGATCCAGGGCAGTGGCAGCAAGCGCTTCCTGGGCCCAGGCCCCACACCGCCAGGGCATGTGCTGGATACGCGCAGCCATCACGGCATCGTGCACTACGACCCGACCGAATTGGTGCTCACCGCCCGCGCGGGTACACCACTGCGAGTGATCGAGGCGGCGCTTGCCGAGCATCGCCAAATGCTCGCGTTCGAGCCGCCACACCTGGGGCCGGAGGCGACGCTGGGGGTGCGGTCGCCAGCGGCCTGGCCGGCCCGCGCAGGCCCTGGGCCGGCTCGGTGCGTGATTTCGTGTTGGGGTGCCGGCTGGTCAGCGCCGAGGCTGAGCTGCTGCGCTTCGGTGGCCAGGTGATGAAGAACGTTGCCGGCTACGACCTCTCGCGGCTGATGGCTGGCAGCTTCGGTTGCCTTGCGGTGATAGCCGAGGTGTCGCTCAAAGTGCTGCCGGTACCGCGCGCGCAGCGCAGCCTGAGCTTGGCCTTTGATGCCGGCCAGGCCCTGCGTCAGCTCGCGGAGTGGGGCCAGCAGCCGTTGCCGATCAGCGCTGCCTGCCATGACGGCGAGCAGTTGCACCTGCGCCTGGAGGGTGGTGAAGCCTCGGTGGCTGAGGCTGCCCGCCGCTTGGGCGGCCAACCGCTGAACGATGACTACTGGCTGGAACTCAACGAACAGCGCCACGCTTTCTTCAAGAGCGGGCCCGTGTGGCGGCTATCGTTGCCGCCAGGCAGCCCGGCGCTCGACCTGCCGGGGAAACAATGGCTGGACTGGGGCGGTTGCCAACGCTGGTTGCGCAGCGACGCGCCGGCGCGAAGCATTGTGCAAGCGGCGCTCGATGCCGGCGGGCATGCCCGGCCCTGGCGCACGGTCGATTGCGCGGTGCTGCCCATGCTGCCGCCCGCCCTGCTGCCGCTGCATCAGCGCCTCAAGGCGGCATTCGACCCGCACGGGCTGTTCAATCCCGGCTGGCTGCACCCGGAGCTCTGACCATGCAAACCCGACTCAGCGAACAGGCACGCCAGGCGCCCAGAGCCCAGGAGGCCGAAAGCATCTTGCGCACCTGCGTGCATTGCGGCTTCTGCAATGCCACCTGCCCCACTTACCAACTGCTGGGTGACGAGCTCGACGGGCCGCGCGGGCGCATCTACCAGATCAAGCAACTGCTCGAAGGCCACCCCGCCAGCGCCATCACCCAACAGCATCTGGACCGCTGCCTGGGCTGCCGCAATTGCGAAACGACCTGCCCCTCCGGCGTGCAGTATCACCACCTGCTGGACATCGGCCGAGCGGCGCTCGAGCAGGCGCTGCCCAGGCCCGCCCAAGGGCGCTGGCTGCGCTGGGGCCTGCGCCAGCTGGCTGAGCATCCACACCTGTTTCGCCTGGCCCTTGGCATCGCAAGAGCGCTCGAAAAACTGCTGCCCGGCCGGTTGGGCGCCAGGCTGCCCGCTCCCGTGCCCGCCCCCGGTACACGCCCTCCCCGTCAGCACTCAAGGCACGTGCTCATGCTCGAAGGTTGCGTGCAGCCGGGGCTCTCACCCAATACCAACGCGGCAGCGGCGAGGGTGCTCGACCGCCTGGGTATCAGCGTCGAGCCTGCGCCCGGTGCGCGCTGTTGTGGAGCCTTGGCCTATCACCTCGATGCGCAGGCCCGAGGCCTGGAGCAGGCGCGGGCCAACATCGATGCCTGGTGGCCAGCGCTTGAAAGCGGCGCCGAAGCCATCGTGCAGACGGCCAGCGGTTGTGGTGCCTTCATCAAGGACTACGCACACCTGCTGGCAGGCGACGCGGCCTATGCAGCCAAGGCCCGCGTGGTCAGCGAACGGGCGCTGGACCTGGCCGAGATACTGGCGCGCGAGCCTCTCGAAAGCACCCTGCCCCCATTGCCCGCCACCCGCCTTGCGTTTCACTGCCCCTGTACGCTGCAGCATGGTCAGGCGCTGGGAGGCGTTACTGAAACCCTGCTGCGCCGGCTGGGTTTCACGCTCACCGACGTTGCGGATGCGCACCTTTGCTGCGGTTCGGCCGGTACCTATTCGATCACCCAGCCCGCCCTGGCCAGAGCGCTGCGCGATCGTAAGCTCGATGCGCTGGAAAGCGGGCAGCCATCAGTGATCGCCACCGCCAACATAGGCTGCCAGAATCACCTCGCTGGCGCCGGGCGCACACCGGTGCGGCATTGGGTTGAATTATTGGACCTAGCCCTGTCCTCGCCTATCAAGGAGCATTGAATGCAGACCAAGCACATCCTCGGCCACGCCGAAGCCACACGCATCCTCGCCGCCGCCCGGGCCCATGCCCAGGCGCACCAGTGGGCAGTGAGCATCGCGGTGGTCGATGACGGCGGGCACCTGCTGGCACTGGAGCGCCTGGACGGCGCTGCCGCCAGCACGGCCTACCTGTGCACCGAAAAAGCCCGCTCCACAGCGCTTACACGTCGCGAATCCGGTGATCTGGAAAACATCGTCAAGAACGGGCGCGTTTCATTTCTTTGCGCCCCGCTGCTCACGCCCCTCGAAGGGGCCGTGCCGGTGGTTCATGAGGGCCAGGTGATCGGCGCTGTAGGCGTTTCCGGCGTGAGGTCCAGCGACGACGCCGAGATCGCACGTGCCGGCGTGGCCGCCTTGGGCTGAACGAGGTGGCCGGCGGTCGGGCCGACGAGCGAGTACGCGCAGAACTAGTGGCATCATGATACTGTCTGAGTTGATATCATTTAGACATCACTTGTGACAAAGGTAATCACCATGGCTTCAGGCGCTCCCATTCCCCTGAACGAAACGTTGCGCCTGAGCCGTGTCAACACCCTCTGCCTGCTGGAGCCTGAGCCCGACGCAGATTCTCGACCAGCTCGTACGCACCCTGGCCTTGCAATTTCAGGTGCCCATTTCGCTGGTGTCGATCATCGACGAACGCCGCCAGTGGTTCCGTGCACGCATTGGCCTTGCCGCCGAGCACACTGCGCGCGATCAGTCGTTCTGTGCCTACGCGATTCTGGAAAAAGGCGTGTTCCAGGTGCCGGATACTCATCTGGACCCCCGCTTTGCCGACAACCCGCTGGTGACCGGCGAGCCAGGCATTCGCTTTTATGCCGCCGCCCCCTTGATCACCGAAGACGGCCTGGGCCTGGGTGGGCTGTGCATCATCGACACGGTCCCGCGGCCAGCCCTGACTGTTGAGCAGGCTGCGGTGCTCGAGCACTTTGCGCAACTGGCCATGCTGCGCCTGAGCACTCTGCGCAGTGCCAGTTACCTGGATGCGCCGACTGGCCTGTTCAACCGCTTTCGGCTTGAACAGGACATCGACCACGCCCTGACTTTCGGCGGCCACAGCCTGGTCGTGATCGACCTGGTGACCCCGGATTTTCTCAACGATCTGGTCAGGGCACTGGGCTACAACTTTTCCCAGGAGTTGGTCAGCGTCCTGCATAACGCCTTGCGCGAGCAATTGCCCGACGGCCAGGCGCTGTACAAGATCACCCCGACTCGCTTCGGCTTTCTGGTGGCCAGCGGCAAGCAGGTTGCCGAGCGTGCCTTCAAGCAGCTGTTGAGTGCATTCGAGGCGCCGCTCGCCTGTGGCAACATCCCGATCCAGACCCAGCCCGGGATCGGTGCAATCGCCCTGGAACTGGACAGCAGCGATACCGACCGCGACTGGCTGCGCCTGGCCGTCAGCGCCGCTGACGATGCTCGCGACCGTGGCACCGGGTGGTGTTGGTACGAACCCCACCTGGACCTGGCACAGCAACGGGCCTTTTTGCTGCTGACGTCGCTGGCCGAAGCTGTACGCAGCGAAGATCAGTTTCACCTGGTCTACCAGCCCCGGCTCGAAGTGACCGGCGGCCAGGTGACCACAGTGGAGGCATTGCTGCGCTGGCAGCACCCGGTGCTTGGCCCGGTAAGCCCGGGCGAATTCGTGCCTCTGGCCGAGAAAACCGCGCTGATGCGGCCACTTAGCCTGTGGGTGCTCAAGCACGTAGTCGAGCAGGCTGCCCGCTGGCAGCGCCAGGGTTTACGCTTTCGCGTGGCCATCAATGTCAGCGCGCCAGACCTCGCCAGCCCGCTGTTCACTGACCGGTTGATGGAGCTGGTTGCGCAGCATGCACTGGACCCGCAGGCGCTGGAGGTCGAGTTTACCGAGAGTGCGCTCTCGCAGAATCTGGACATGGTCTGCGACCAGCTATTGCGCCTGCGCGCGCTGGGCATGGAAGTGTCGATCGACGATTTCGGCAGCGGCTACAGCAACTGGACCTACCTCAGCCAACTGCCCGCCACGACCCTGAAGCTGGACCGCTCGCTGATCAAGAACATCACCGAGCAGGAAAAGGACTACCGGCTGGTCGAAGCCATGATCGAGCTGGCACGCCGCGTCGGCTACCGCACTGTGGCAGAGGGTATCGAGACGTTACAGCAGTATCAGTTGGTCAGTGCGCTGGGCTGCCAGCAGGTGCAGGGCTATCTCATTGCCCGCCCCATGCCAGCGGGCGCCCTCGAAAGCTGGATGACAACCCAGCGCCGGCAGCTCGCAAACCAGTTGCGCGAAGCCGAGCCGGTTCAGTCTCTCCACTGAGTGCCCAGCGCCAACAAGCGGTTGGCGTTGAACATCAACGACTCGATGGCAAAGGGCTTGGCCAGAAACGGCCCTACCGGCCGCCTGCGCGCATCGCCGGTATAGCCGGAGACCGTCAGCACCGGCACCGTTGGCCACAACTCGGCAACGAAATACCCCAGTTCCAGCCCGTCCAGCTCACCCGGCATGCGCACATCGGTCACCAGCAGGTCGACCTTGCCGCAACAGGCCTGCAGCAGCTGCAATGCCTCGTCGGCATCGTTGACACCTGTCACCGCGAACCCCTCTTCGCGAAAGGCCTCGCACAGAACCGTGTTGAGCAGAATCTCGTCTTCAACCACCAACACATGAGGGGATTGCGGGGTTTCAACCATGGCGGCCTCTCGATCATTCCGTCCTTGCCTATTATCTGAGCACGGCCCGGCGCTGAAAATTTCGCGCCGGTCGTCTGCTGCCTGCGATGACCATTCGCCAGCCGAAGGGCAAATCCGATGGAATTTGTCTGGATAGGCACGTTCCCTTATTGCGTGAACGTTAATACAGCTATCGAGAACGCTGCGAATGCCAAACCCGACTCTCTACATCATCGACTACTACCTGCACGGGGCACCGAAGAGCTTCGTGCTGCGCCACGACCGCATGGACAATGCCGAAGCCTGGCATTGGGCGAGCTGCGACGCCGGCATCGGCCATATCGCACGTAACCGCCACGACAAGATCCGCAAGACCTCAAAGCCTATGGCAGAGAAGTACGGCATCACCCAGGTGACCTGGCGGCAGGCGGGTGCAACCGGCGCCAGCCAACAGGGGGCCATGGCCAACGGTACGTGACCTCGTGGCCGCTGGCGTCATCGAACTTCGCACAGCCGGCATCGGTGCTTCACCCTTGAAGGGTTAGCCATTAAGATGCCGCATGCGTTTTCGCTGACGAGGAAATACAAGTTGATCATCCATCCCAAGGTTCGCGGTTTCATTTGCACCACCACCCATCCCACTGGCTGCGAGCGCAATGTGCTCGAGCAGATCGAAGCCACCCGCGCCCAGGGCGTACGCACCGATGGCCCCAAGAAGGTCCTGGTGATCGGCGCTTCCAGTGGCTATGGCCTGGCGGCGCGTGTGACCGCAGCCTTCGGTTTCAAGGCCGACACCCTGGGTGTGTTCTTCGAAAAGCCCGGCACCGAGAGCAAAGCCGGCACCGCGGGCTGGTACAACTCCGCTGCCTTCGACAAATTCGCCAAGGCCGATGGCCTGTACAGCAAGTCGATCAACGGTGATGCGTTCTCCGACGAGGCGCGGGCCAAGGTCATCGAGCTGATCAAGAACGAAATGGGCGGCCAGGTCGACCTGGTGATCTACTCGCTCGCCTCCCCGGTGCGCAAGCTGCCAGGCTCGGGTGAAGTCAAGCGCTCGGTGCTCAAGCCGATCGGCCAGACCTACACCTCCACCGCCATCGACACCAACAAGGACACCATCGTCCAGGCGTCGATCGAGCCGGCCAACGAGCAGGAAATCGAAGACACCATCACCGTGATGGGCGGCCAGGACTGGCAGCTGTGGGTCGACGCGCTGAGCACTGCCGGCGTGCTGGCTCAGGGCGCTCGTACCGTTGCCTTCAGCTATATCGGCACCGAAATCACCTGGCCGATCTACTGGCATGGCGCACTGGGCAAGGCCAAGGCCGACCTGGACACCACCGCCCAGCGCCTGAACACCCAGTTGCAGGGCCAGGGCGGTGGCGCAGCCGTTGCCGTGCTCAAATCGGTAGTCACCCAGGCCAGCGCGGCCATTCCGGTGATGCCGCTGTACATCTCGATGGTCTACAAGGTGATGAAGGAGCACAAGCTCCACGAAGGCACCATCGACCAGCTCAACCGCCTGTTCCGCGACCGCCTGTACCGTGAAGACGGCGTGGCCGGCGAACAGGACAGCGAAGGCCGCCTGCGCCTGGATGACTGGGAACTGCGCGATGACGTGCAAGGCGCCTGCAAGGCCCTGTGGCCGCAAGTCACCTCCGACAACCTGTTCGAACTGACCGACTATGCCGGCTACAAGTACGAGTTCCTGAAGCTGTTCGGCTTCGAGCGCAAGGATGTCGACTACGACGCGGATGTGGCTACCGACGTGAAGTTCGACTGCATCGAGCTGTGAAGAAATGGGGGAGCGCAATTGCGCTCCCCCACACGTTACCGCCCTCGAGAATGGCTCATGCTGCCTTCAACCAGAGGCTTTCAGCTCGCTGCTGCTATCGGGCTGCGCCGACAGCGGCAGGCCGAATATCGCGTCGAACGCCCAGTTGAACACGTAGGTGTACACGAGAAAGAAGACCAGCAAGCCAAGATCCAGCACGAACGCCTCCCACCAGCTGATCCCGAGCCAAGCCGCGAACAGCGGCACCAGAATCACCACCAGCCCGCCCTCGAACCCCACCGCATGGATAACACGCCGCCACACCGTGCGAGTGCGATCACGCCGGCGCTTCTCCCACGCCTCGAATGCTCCGTTCCAGGCCAGGTTCCAGAGGATCGCCACGACCGACGCCCCTACTGCCGCGCCACCTGCATGCCCCGCATCATGTCCCAGCAGCGAGAGCACGAATGAATTGAAGGCGATGGCGATACCTTCATAAAGCGTGACATAGACGATCCTACGCTTGACGCCTTGCATGAGACTGATCCCTTCCTGAATGGCTTGGCGGGGATACTGCTATGCATCCGCTGAATGATAAAGTCAGGTTCTTTCAGAAAAACTGACAGGCCGGCCATGGCACTCAACAGTGAAACCCTTAGATTGATACTCGCAGTGATTGACCACGGGTCGTTCTCCGCTGCCGCTCGCGCCCTGAATCGTGTGCCCTCGGCCGTGAGCATGATGATCGGGCAACTGGAGGCTGAACTTGATCTGCCATTGTTCGAGCGCAGTGGCCGCGAGGCCCGCCCCACCCCTGCTGCACGGGCGCTGGAGGTGCAGGCCCGGCAAATCACCCATCAACTGGCGCAGCTCAACGCCCACGCCTTGCAACTGCACCAGGGGCTCGAAAGCAGGCTCACACTGGCGGTCGCCCCCGAGCTGCTGTCAGCGGCCTGGAGTGCGCCATTGGCCGAGCTGGCTCAGGCTTACCCGAACCTTGAGGTGGAAATTCGCAGCGCGCCGCAGGCCGACGCGCTGGCCATGCTGCATGCAGGGCAGGCGCAACTGGCCATTGTGTTCGAACGGCCGACGATGGATGAACGCGAAGACTTCGACGAGTTGGCTAGTGAAACCCTGGTTGCGGTGATTTCCCCTGCCCATTCGATCCTGAAGCAGTGCAACGGCCGCCTGTGCGCCGATGACCTGGCCTTGCTGCGGCAGATCCTGGTCGCAAGCCACAGCGCCGACAGCGCAGCGCCTCGGGTGCTGCTGTCACGCCAGTACTGGCTGACCGACAGCCACCTGGCGACATTGAGCCTCGTGCAGGCCGGGTTGGGCTGGGCTTATCTGCCACAGAGCCTGGTACGCCCGCTGGTGGCCAGTGGTGCGTTGGAAGTGATCTGCTTCGAGCACATGAGCAATCAGCTCAGGCTGTGGGTAGATGTGGTGTGGTCACGCGAGCGGCCACTGGGGCTGGGAGCGCAGCGCTATCTGGAGCTGTTGCGTCAAAGCTCACTGCACTGGCAGGAAATTGAGAAATAGCAGGCTTTGCGCGTAGTTCAGGCCGATGCGCCGGTAACGCTCATCGAGCAGCTGCGCAAGCAGGTCGAGCCGAGCAACGATTTTGCCGAACTCGGTGGCAAAACTCAGGTTGCTGCCCTCTTCGGAAATTTCGTTGGAAAACAGCAGCGGCTGGCCGTTCCTGCCTTGGCGCTGGCTGAGCATCCAGGTGGCTTTCTCGATGTTGCGGGCGGCGTTGTTGACGAATTTGGGGTCGATCACATCGGTCATGTAGAACACCGTGCGATGCCCATGGGCGGTCACGATCATGCTGCCGATGGCATAAATGAAAGCACCGACGCGATCACCCAGAAACTCCGGACCCAGCGCGTAATTCAAGGCGGCCAGGTCGCGGCGCTGGCCGAGCTGAGGCATGGGCTGCTGCTGTTCGATAGCGTTGCGTACCTGCCGGGATGCGGTAATCACATCCAGGTAACCCGACTTCTTCAGCTCCAGCGGATTGCGCAGATAGAGCTTGCGCATCAGCAGGAAGAGGCTTTCCATGTTGTCGCGCATGGCGAGGGTGGCCATGCGGTCTACGCTGGTCTGGAAAAACTCCTGAGGACGGGTTTCACCGAACTGACGAGTGATGTCGCGGCCCTGCTGTCGGGTGCACCCCACAACGGCCAAGGGCGCCAGGGCGAGGCTGGAAAGCAGGGTTCGACGGGTAATCGGCATCAACGGTCGCTTGAAGGGCCGCCAGCCCAATTGCTGGCAGTTCGCCAATCATCGACCGCAGGTGATGCCGAAAGTGCCCGACGAGCGGTGGCCGTGGCTTGTCAGCGCCGAGGGCGGCGACCGTTGCGCTCATTGTCGGCCGGGATCGGCACCGGTTGCAGCGGTGGTGGAATCAGGCCCAGCGCGCGGGCGAGGTCTTGAAGCCAGTTGAACAGGTTGGTGCTCTTCATATTTGCCCCCTTGGGGTCGACTACGCGGCAGCAAACGCGGCTGCTACACCCGGATCATAGCGCCGCCTCACGGGAAACACATCCCTTGTGATGCGGCGGTTCAGCGCACATTCAATCAAGCTGCAGCCCGGCACGACCAGCGGCAGCCCACGCCCAGCCTGGGCTTGCGGCAAATTGCCGCCTCGGTTGCTGAAACATCCAGCAATAAGGCTATCGGCCGGTACGCCTGTCGCTTGAGCGGTCGGAGGCCCAATCGAAAATTGATCCAGATCAAAGGTGGCCCGAGGGCCGCGCTCTAAACTGCCGCCATTCCCGCCCCCGTGCCTTCAGGTACCGCCATGTTCGATACCCCCAGTTGGGCCCCCGAGCTGATCCGCCGCTACGATCAGGCCGGCCCGCGTTACACCTCCTACCCTACCGCCCTGCAGTTCAACCCGGGGGTCGGCACGTTCGACCTGCTGCACGCCCTGCGCGAGAGCCGCCGTGCAGAGCGGCCGCTGTCGTTGTACGTTCACCTGCCGTTCTGCCCGCACATCTGCTACTACTGCGCGTGCAACAAGGTCATCACCAAAGACCGCAGCCGCTCAGCGCCCTACTTGCAGCGCCTGGAGCAGGAAATCCGGCTGATCGCCTGCCACCTCTCCCCCGACCAGCGCGTGGAGCAACTGCACCTGGGTGGCGGCACGCCAACCTTCCTCAACCACAGCGAACTGCGCCAGTTGATGGGCACACTGCGCGAGCATTTCAACCTGCTCGATGACGGCAGCGGCGACTACAGCATCGAGATCGACCCTCGCGAAGCCGACTGGTCGACCATGGGCCTGCTGCGCGAGCTGGGTTTCAACCGCATCAGCCTGGGCGTGCAGGACCTCGACCCCGACGTGCAACGGGCAGTCAATCGCCTGCAAACACTCGATGAGACGCTGGCGATCATCGAAGCGGCGCGTACCCTGCAATACCGCTCGATCAACCTCGACCTGATCTACGGCCTGCCGCGGCAAACACCGGAAACCTTCGCCCGCACCCTCAACGAGGTGCTGGCGCTGCAACCCGATCGCCTGTCGGTGTTCAACTACGCGCACTTGCCTGACCGGTTTGCGCCGCAGCGGCGCATCAACACCGCCGAATTGCCCAGCCCTGCACAAAAGCTGCGCATGCTGGAGGAAACCGTCGAGCGGCTCACTGCCGCAGGCTACCGCTACATCGGCATGGACCATTTCGCCATGCCCGACGACGAGCTGGCGATCGCTCAGGAAGAGCACACCTTGCAGCGCAATTTCCAGGGCTACACCACCCACGGCCACTGCGACCTGATCGGCCTGGGCGTTTCGGCCATCAGCCAGGTGGGCGAACTGTTGTGCCAGAACGACAGCGACCTCAACGGTTACCAGGCGAGCCTGGCCGGCCTGCAACTGGCCACCCGCCGCGGCTATGTGTGCGATGAAGACGATCGCCTGCGCCGGGCGGTGATACAGCAGTTGATCTGCCACTTCGCGCTGGATTTCGCCGACATCGAACGGCGCTTTGCGGTGGACTTCCCCGCTACTTCGCCAATGCCTGGCCGCAGCTGCAGCGCATGGCCAGTGACGGCCTGCTGGCGCTGGATGCCCGGGGGATTCGTATCCTGCCCGCTGGGCGCCTGCTGGTGCGGGCTGTGTGCATGCTGTTCGACGCCTATCTGGGCGAGCAGGCCATGCCCCGGTATTCGCGCGTGATCTGATAGCTATGCTTAAACCCGATGGGCAGCGGACCGTCCATCGATTACCCTTCCCATTCGTATGTGTATTGAAAACAAAGGAACTTGTCATGTCCGAACCTCTCAAGCGCAGCCAGCACCAGGCACACTGCAAGGATTGCAGCCTGGCGCCACTGTGTTTGCCGCTTTCGCTGAACCTTGAGGACATGGACGCTCTCGACGACATCGTAAAACGCGGCCGCCCGCTGAAAAAAGGCGAATTCCTGTTCCGCCAGGGTGATCGTTTCGGCTCGGTCTATGCGGTGCGCTCAGGCGCCCTCAAGACTTTCAGCCTGAGCGACGCAGGCCAGGAACAGATCACCGGCTTTCACCTGCCCAGCGAGCTGGTGGGCCTGTCAGGCATGGACACCGAGGCCTATCCGGTCTCGGCGCAGGCGCAGGAAACCACTTCGGTCTGCGAAATCCCCTTCGAACACCTCGACGAGTTGGCGGTGCAACTGCCGCAACTGCGCCGGCAACTGATGCGCGTGATGAGCCGGGAGATCCGTGACGACCAGCAGATGATGCTGCTGCTGTCGAAAAAAACCGCCGACGAGCGCATCGCCACTTTTCTGGTGAACCTGTCGGCGCGCTTCAGGGCGCGGGGCTTTTCGGCCAATCAGTTCCGCCTGAGCATGTCGCGCAACGAGATCGGCAATTACCTGGGCCTGGCGGTCGAAACCGTGTCCCGGGTGTTCACCCGCTTTCAGCAAGGCGGGCTGATCGAGGCAGTCGGCAAGGAGGTGCGCATCCTCGACCCGATCGAGCTGTGTGCATTGGCCGGCGGCGCGATGCAGGGCTGACGGTTATACTGGCTGGCCAAACGCTAGCCTGAGATGCACCCATGCCTTTTGACGCCGATTCCTGCAAAGCCCTGATCCGCCCGGTGGAGGACTTCCCGAAGCCGGGCGTGGTGTTTCGCGACATCACCCCGCTGTTTCAATCCCCCCGCGCCATGCGCAGCGTGATCGATGCCTTCGTCGAGCGTTATGTCGAAAGCCCGATCACCCATGTCGGCGTAATGGACGCGCGGGGCTTTTTGATCGGCTCTGTAGTGGCCCACGAGCTGAACCTGCCGCTTATTCTGTTCCGCAAACAGGGCAAGCTGCCGGCCGATGTGCTCAGCGAGGGCTACCAGACCGAATACGGCGAGGCCTTTCTGGAGGTGCACAGCGACAGCCTGTGCGAAGGCGACTCACTGGTGCTGTTCGATGACCTGATCGCTACCGGCGGCACCCTGCTGGCTGCCACCAACCTGGCCCGGCGCATGGGCGCTCACGTTCAGGAAGCGGCGGCAATCATCGACCTGCCGGAACTCGGCGGCGCCGACCGGCTGCGCCAGGCCGGTGTGCCGGTGTTCGCGCTCACCGCCTTCGGCCTTACCGAACGCTGATCAACCGCGGCAGTAGCCCTCTTCGCCCGGTTTGACCACCAGGCGATCATGCTTGCCGGCCAGCCATTTCATGCCGGTACCATCACCGTCCGTGGCACGCAGCACCTGCTCGCCATCCGGGCGGCTGAAGCCGATGCCGCCTGCCCGGGCTACGCCGTCGAAGGTACCGCGGTCGTCGAGGGTGTATTGCATGCTCAGGCGGTAGTGGCCCGGTTGCGCGCCGTCAGGGCGGGTGATTTCCAGGGCCAGGCCCTCGGGCCCGACCCAACGGCCAACCCAGGCATCGGTGGTCGAGGTGTCCACGCTCGGTTTGCACGCGGCCAGCGCCACGCACATCAGCCATGCATACTTTTTCACAGGTTCATCAACTCCACGAAACGCGGCGCTGCGCTGGTGTCGATGCGCAGGTCGGCGAAATTGAACAGGTCGCGGTCGGCCAGTTGCGAAGGCACCACGTTCTGGAGGCCACGGAAGATGTTCTCTGTGCGGCCAGGGTGCTTGCGCTCCCACTCCACGAGCATGTCCTTGACCACCTGGCGCTGCAGGTTCTCCTGCGAGCCGCACAGGTTGCACGGGATGATCGGGAACCCCTTGAGGTCGGAATAGGCCTGAATGTCTTTCTCGGCGCAGTAGGCCAGCGGGCGGATCACCACGTTGCGGCCGTCGTCGGCCAGCAGTTTTGGCGGCATGGCCTTGAGCGAACCGTTGAAGAACATGTTGAGGAAGAAGGTCTCGACGATGTCGTCGCGGTGATGCCCCAACGCCATTTTGGTCGCACCGATCTGATCGGCGTAGGTGTAGAGTGTGCCGCGGCGCAGGCGCGAGCACAGCGAGCAGGTGGTCTTGCCCTCGGGAATCAGCTCCTTGACCACCGAGTAGGTGTCCTTCTCGATCACGTGATAGGCCACACCCAGCTGTTCGAGGTACGCCGGCAGCACGTGCTCGGGAAAGCCGGGCTGCTTCTGGTCCATGTTCACCGCCACGATCTCGAAGCGGATCGGGGCCACCTTCTGCAGGTGCAGCAGCACGTCGAGCATCGTGTAGCTGTCCTTGCCGCCGGAGAGGCGCACCATCACCTTGTCGCCGTCCTCGATCATGTTAAAGTCGGCGATGGCTTCGCCGGCCAGGCGGCGCAGGCGTTTCTGGAGTTTGTTCTGGTTGACCGAAAGGGTGCCCATGGCGTGTAAAAGACCCGCAAGCGTGACATGAAGCGGCGCATTCTACCTGCATCGGCTTCAGCCCGCAGCATGCGCAGCACCGCGAGGACCGGCGGCGCAGCGGTGCGCTCGGCGAACGGGCATAATGGCGGCCTACGGAGCCCGAATCATGTCTGATCCCCTTTTCGAACGGGTCGAGCATTGCTTTACCCAGGCCGAAGCCTTTTTCAAGCGCCCCTTCCGCCGCCCGGTTGTCAGCCTTGCACTGCGAGGGCAAAAAGCGGGTGTGGCACACCTTCACGAGAACAAGCTGCGCTTCAACGCTCAGCTGTACCGGGAAAACAGCGAAGACTTTTTGCGCCAGACCGTTGCCCATGAGGTCGCGCACCTGGTAGCCCACCAGCTGTTCGGTGAACGCATCGCGCCGCATGGCGCGGAATGGCAGCTGATCATGCGTGGGGTTTACGAGCTGCCACCGCAGCGCTGCCACAGCTACGAGATCAAGCGCCGCCAGGTGATGCGTTACATCTACCGCTGCCCATGCGAAGGCAGCGATTTTGCCTTCACCGCCCAACGCCATGCGATGGTCCGGCAGGGCCGGCGCTATCTGTGCCGTACGTGCCGGCAAGTGCTGGTGTTCAGCGGCGAGACTCGGCACGAATAAAGGGTAGCGCCTGCCTACTGGCTGACAGGGTGTACGAAGAGAAAATCGTGCGCATCGGCGTCTTCGAGCCTGGCCTCACCGGTTTCCAGGCGTTGGCGAATGTGTTGCAGCAGTTGCAGCAGCGCCTGATCAGCGAACCGCCCCAGCCGCTGGCCGAGCGCCTGCCCGGCCGGCCCGCTCAGGCCCTGGGCGCTGAGCAGCACCTTGATCTGGGTGCCATGGCGCACGGGAGTGAAGCGTGCGCTGATGTCCATCGGCCATGGGCTGGCCGCTGGCGTGCGCCAGTTCAACACGTGGCCCGGTTCGGGCTCGTATTGCTCCACACGCCAGTGCAAGGTGCGCTCGCCGGGCCCGCGCACAGCCCACCGATAAGTCGCCGGGCCGACTTCCTCGATGGTGTCCACCCACGACAACAATTCACCGATATTGGCCGGGTTGCGGCAAAAACCGATCACCTCTTCCAGAGGTTTGTTCAGGGTGATGCTCCGTGCCACCACCGGGCTTGCCAGCACCTCCCTGACTGGCGATTCGCCGCTTCGGTAACCATGCCAGCCTGCCCAGGCGCCGGCCGCCGCTTGCAACAGCCCACTGGCGCCGCCCTGGCGCAGGCCATGGCCAACCAATGCAGCGCTAGCCGCCAGCCATAACCAGCGTTTGGGAGGCGGCTGGGGATGCAGGCGTTTGACGGGGGTCAGGCGAGGCTGGTGGTGCATCGGAGATTCCTCTTGTCCAGGTATCCTTTTGTGAACCGCCAAGCGCCCGAAAATTTCACTGCCAAACCGGTTTTTTGCCCTTCAGGCATGCCAGCAGCGATACCAGCCACCTTGCTCGGTGATACGCAGCGGTGTGTGGTAAAGCCTGGAAAGGTTCTCGCTGGTAATCACTTCGGCCTTGGGACCGTCGGCGACCAGCTTGCCTTGCGCAATCAGCACCACTCGGTCGATCTCCGGGATGATCTCGTCGATATGGTGGGTGGTGACGATCATGCCCCTGCCCTGCCCGCAGAATTTACGCATCAACGCCAGCATGCCCAGGCTTGCGCCCATGTCCAGGCCGTTGGCCGGCTCATCGAGGATCAACGCGCGCGGTTCGTGCACCAGCGCACGGGCCAGCAGCAGGCGGCGCTTCTGCCCGGTGGAGAGCCGCTGGAACATGCGTTCGGCGTAATCGGCCATTTCGACAACCTCGAGCATCGCATGAGCCTTGGCGATCTGCTCCGAAGTGGGCTGCAAGTGCCCGTGCGCGCCGATCGCGCCGAAGAAGCCTGACAGCACCACCTCAAGCCCAGTGGTGTAAGGCGTGTAGTCTTCCTGCAAATCCTGCGACACGAACCCGAGCTTGGCGCGCAGGGCCCAGAGATTCACCGTTTCATCACCGAACAGCTTCAAGTGGCTGCCGTCGCGTACCACCGGGTAGATCTCACGGGTCACCAGCTTGAGCAGCGTGCTCTTGCCCGCGCCATTGGGCCCCAGAATCGCCACTCGCTCCTGCTCGCCGATGTGCAGGGAGAAGCCATCGAACACCTGATGCTGTTGCTGGAATGCGGTGACGTTCTTGAATTCGATCATGAAAAGCGCGCCTGGCAGGGTCTGAGCCGCCCAGTGTCGGGCAGCCACGGCTTGCTCGCAACCACTTACACCTTGGAGCTTGCCGGCCAACGTTGTATCGTGCAGGCGCTGTACAGGAAGCCGGTGAAACCCCGGCGCGGTCGCGCCACTGTAATCGCCCAGCGAGAGCCAGACCCTGTGCTGCCTACCTTCCACTCACGGGACGCGTTTCTCCCAGGAGCTACCTATGCCGATTCAAGCCGCTTTTTCCCCGGCGCGCGACGACCTGTCGCTGCCTGCCCTCCCCCTCAGCCAGATTTTGCCCTGGGCCGTGTTCGCTGGCCTGCTGCTGATGCTGGCGCTGTACTTCGTCGGTGCCGAGCAAGGCGCCACGGCGATTTTCTCCGGTACTGCAGTGCATGAGTTCGTGCACGATGGCCGCCACCTGCTGGGCTTTCCCTGCCACTGACCGGAGCATCACCACATGATGGGTAATCTGTTGCTGCGCGGGCTGATCGCAGGCCTGCTCGCAGGCCTGTTGGCATTCGCCTTTGCCAAGGTGTTCGGTGAGCCGCAAGTGGAGCGAGCGATTGCGTTCGAAGCCAGCGCCGGGCATGAGCACAGCCATGGCGATGCCGGCGCGGAAGAAGAAGAGGAAGTGTTCAGCCGTGATGTACAAGCGGGCGCGGGGTTGTTCACGGGGGTGATGGTCTACAGCCTGTCGATGGGCGGGCTGTTCGCCCTGGTATTCGCCTATGCCATGGGCCGGCTGCGCGCCTTTGGCCTGGGCCCGCGCGGGCTGGCGCTGCTGCTGGCGGTGCTGGCGTTCGTGGCCGTCTACCTGGTGCCTGGGCTCAAGTACCCGGCCAACCCGCCAGCGGTGGGCGACCCGGACACCATCGGGGCGCGCACGCGATTGTTCTTTCTGATGATCCTGGTGTCGGTTGCAGCGATGGTACTGGCGGTCAATACAGCGCGGGCTTTTTTTCCGCGCTGGGGCGGTTGGAATGCCTCACTGGCAGCCGTGGCGTTGTACGGCGTGGTCGTGATGGTTGCGGCCGCGCTATTTCCATCGGTGAACGAAGTACCGGAACATTTTTCGGCGAATCTGCTGTGGCAGTTCCGAAGTGTCGCGATGGGGATTCAGGTACTGCTGTGGGGTACGACTGCGCTGGTGTTTGGTTGGCTGATGCAGCGTCATAGCTGATAACTCTTACAGTTACCTCGGCTCTTCAACTGTATTTAAATGCAGGTCATCGCATCGCTTGGTGACCCTCATGAACAGCGTTAGTGCAACTCATCGTTCACCTGCCAATCGGACTCTCAGCCGGTTACTACTGGGCTGCGACACAGCTGGCAGCGTGCTTGCCTCCAACGGCGGCCGAAGCCGGCTGACTCCTTTCGGCTTCGGTTGTGCTCCTGCCAATTCACATTGTGCCTTGCATGGCCAATGGCTTGAAAACCCTGAGCAAGCCTATCTGCTGGGTCAGGGTTATCGGCGCTACTTGCCAGGCCTCATGCTTTGGAGCCGCTCGGATTCAGACAGTCCGTTTGGCGTCGGCGGGCTCAACAGTTACAGATATTGCAAGCAGGATCCGGTCAATTACCGGGATCTTGATGGGCATAGTGGCTTTTTTGCCCTGGCTTTTCTGATTGCGGGGGCAGTCCTCGCGGGCATTGGGGCCATTCAGAAGGCCACTGGGAAGGAGAGCCAAGGGTTGTTCATAGCGGCAGGCATTGTCGGATCCATTGGGCTCGTCGGAGGCTTCTTCAGTTTGCTCGGCCAGGCTGGAAGGAGGGGCGGTCGATACCTCCCTACGCCACAGAGACCGCGCGTTGAGCGTCAGATTCCAATAGATGACCTGAGGTTCAGTGCCCCGGAGCAGAACCTGCGGAACAGCGACATAAGGGCCGCAGCGCAGAACCGTAGACCGACGGGCTGAATGGGTAGCTAACGCTCCCGAACCGATCTTTGAACGACGAAGTAAACGAGCCGTTGCCAAGGAGAGATCAATGGCCGTGCAACTTCCTCATCAACTCCGCCTCAGCCTGTGTCAACCCACAGGCCTGAGTCAGCTCGTCAACACTGGCCCCCATGTTCACCAACTTGGCGGCCTGGGCAAACGAGAGCGTCTCAGGATCGCGCTGCTCCAGCTGCAGCAGCTTGTCCGGAATCGGCGACACCACCGCGCGCAGTTCGTGAATGGCTTCACCCATGCGCACGGTGCCGTTCTGATAATCGTCCAGGCGCTTGTGCAGGTCGCGGATGCGCTGGTCGCGCAAGGCGTCACCGGCGGCCTGTTCGGCCGCCAGGCGCTGCTGGCCCCGGGTGTATTGCAGGAACAGCGCGATCGTGCCAACCCAGAGGACGGCCAGCACGACCACCGCAGCTTCGAAAACCACGTTAGAGGTTCTCCAGGTCCGACCACTCTTCTTCGCTCATCATCTTGTCGAGCTCGACCAGGATCAGCAGCTCGCCGTTCTTGTTGCACACACCCTGAATGAACTTGGCCGATTCTTCGTTACCCACGTTCGGCGCGGTTTCGACTTCCGACTGGCGCAGGTAGACCACTTCGGCAACGCTGTCGACCAGGATGCCGACAACCTGCTTATCGGCCTCGATGATCACGATGCGGGTGTTGTCGGTCACATCCGACGAGGCCAGGCCAAAGCGCTGGCGGGTGTCGATCACCGTGACCACGTTACCGCGCAGGTTGATGATGCCCAGCACGTAGGCGGGTGCCCCCGGTACCGGTGCGATCTCGGTGTAGCGCAGCACTTCCTGCACCTGCATCACGTTGATGCCATAGGTTTCGTTATCCAGGCGGAAGGTGACCCATTGCAGGATCGGATCTTCGGAACCCTGAGCGGACGACTTCTTCATAACCCTTAACCCCTCGCTGCCTGTGTGGCGTTTTGTCGTTCAGTGTAAGCCGCGCGGCTGCGCGAGCTATCGTTTTCTGGTTTTGGCTTGCTGCGCCTTGGCACGAGCTTCGGCGGCAGCCTTGTCCTTGGCTTCCTGCATCTGGCGCTTGATCGCACCGCTGGCGATCAGTTCGGCGAGCGCAGCCACATCCAGCAGCGCGCACATGTGCTCGACCACCGTGCCAGCCAGCCATGGCCGCTGCCCGCGTTGGTCGCGCCACTTCACCTGCCCCGGCTCCAGCCGGACCGAGCGGCTGACCTGGTGTACGGCCAGCCCCCATTCGTACCCCTGCACGGAAATCACATACTGCAGGCCTTGCTGGAAATCGTCGCGATAGCGGTCGGGCATCACCCAACGCGCAGTGTCGAGCACTTTGAGGTTGCCCGCCTGGCAAGTGAGGATGCCTGGAAACCACTCAGGCTGGCCGAACAGCGGCGTCAGCTCCTGGCCAGCCAGCGGATAGATCGAACCCAGGCATACCAGCGGCACAGCCAGCGTCAGGCCAGCGACATCGAACAGCAGGCACTCGAACGGCTCGGCTGCCCAATCGGGGCGGCCATCGAAAGTCGGTGTGGCAGGCCCGCCGTGATTCAGCGCAGGAGCGGCCGCTGGCACGGCCGAGATCGGCTCGCTCGCCACAGGCCTGGGAGCGCTGACTGGGGTGGGTACTGGCGCAATGATCGGCTGAGGCTCTGCTACAGGCAACGTAGTGGGCAACAGTAGAGCCTGGGCCAGTACTGGAGAGCTGGCCTCAGGCGCCGGCGCCCAGGGCAAGGGTTCGTCAGGCCGAATCAACGCAGGCTGCGGGGCCGCTTCGAGAGGCCCGCGGCGTGCGTCGCGCACCTGTTCCTCGAGCACCGCTGCGCGAAATTCATCCAGCGTCAGGTCAGTGGCCGGTTCGCTGGCCGCAGCCACCGCCAATGAGACCGGCGCGGCCTGCGGCACAGGTTCAGCCGGCCATTCGAACTCCTCGGTGGCTTCCTGCAACAGGCCATCGAGGTAGCTCTGCAGCGCCTGCTGCGGGCGCTTGGCGATATCCACGGGGCGATTCATCTCAGGCCACCTGCGTGGTGAGCTGCTGCCCAAGCAGGTGCTTGAGCAACGCGCGGTAGGCCGTCACGCCACGGCTTTTGGGGTCGAACTGCGACGGCGTTACGCCAGCACGGCTGGCGTCGCGCAAGCGCGTGTCGACCGGGATATAACCCTCCCACACGTTCTGCGGGAAGCTCTCGCGCAGCACCTTGAGGGTGCTCAGCGACGCCTGGGTGCGGCGGTCGAACAGGGTCGGGATGATGCTGAACGGCAAAGGCTGTTTGCGTGAACGGTTGATCATCGCCAGCGTGTTGACCATGCGCTGCAAACCGTTGACCGCCAGATGTTCGGTCTGGCAAGGCACCACCAGCTGCTGGCTGGCCGCCAGTGCGTTGACCATCAGCACGCCCAGCAGGGGCGGGCTGTCGATCAGTGCGTAGTCGAAATCCTGCCACAGCTGCGCCAACGCCTTGGCCACCACCAGCCCGAGGCCGCTCTGCCCGGGCGACTGGCGCTCCAGCGTCGCCAGCGCGGTACTCGAAGGCAGCAGCGAGATAGAGGGGTGAGTGGTGGGCTGCAGCAATTGCCCGGCAAGGCCATCGGGCACACCGCCCTTGTGCTGGAACAGGTCGAAATTGCTGTGTTCCAGCGCGTCGGGGTCAAGCCCGAAATAGCTGGTAAGCGAGCCATGCGGGTCCAGGTCGACCACCACCACGCGCTTGCCGGCGTCAGCCAGCAAGCCCGCCAGGGCGATGGTGGTGGTGGTCTTGCCGACCCCACCTTTCTGATTGGCGATTGCCCACACTCTCATGCACTTGACTCTGAATTACGGGTTGGCAGAAGGCGCCGGGGTTTTGACACCCTGCCCGGAACCCTGCTGGGATGCGCCATCCGGTGCACTTTGTGTGCCAGCTCTGCGCATGGCCGCATCCGGCTGCGCATTGGCGGTACCGGTGGCGGTCAGGCTGCGGCGTACTTCGAGGTTGCGCGAGACCACCAGCACCACGCGGCGGTTGCGCGAGCGCCCATCAGCGCTCTCGTTGCTGGCCACTGGCTGGAACTCCCCATAACCCACGGCCGCCAGGCGGCGCGGGTCGATACCGTCCATGGCCATCATCCGTACGATGCTGGAAGCCCGAGCAGTGGAAAGCTCCCAGTTGGTCGGGTACTGCGCCGTACGGATCGGCTGGTTGTCGGTGAAGCCTTCCACGTGAACGGGGTTGGCGAACGGTGCCAGCACCTTCGCTACCTTCTCGATGATCTGGAAACCCTGGTCGCTGGGGATCGCATCGCCACTGGGGAACAGCAAACCGGACTTGAGCTCGATCTCGATCCACAGCTCGTTGCCACGCACGTTCATCTGGTCGCTGGCGATCAGGTCACCAAAGGCGGTGCGCACCTGGTCGGCAATCATCTTCAATGGCTCAGCCTGGCCGATGGCCGAGTCGGTGTTATCACCCTGGGCATCCAGCGGGTCGGCTACCTGAGTGGAAAGCGGCTTCTCTTCACCGACCGGAATAGGCTTGGTGCTGCGCTCCTGATCGTTGAACACGCCCACCAGCGTTTGCGAAAGCACCTTGTACTTGCCTTCGTTGATCGAGGAGATCGAATACATCACCACGAAGAAAGCGAACAGCAAGGTGATGAAGTCGGCGTAGGACACCAACCATCGCTCGTGATTTTCATGTTCTTCGGCGGGCCTGCGGCGCATCAGTTCACCCCATGAAGCCTTGCAGCTTCAGTTCGATCGACCGTGGGTTCTCGCCTTCGGCGATCGACAACAGCCCTTCCAGAAGCATCTCGCGATAGCGCGCCTGGCGGGCGGCGATGGCTTTGAGCTTGTTGGCTACTGGCAGCAGAATCAGGTTGGCGGAGGCAACGCCGTAGATGGTGGCCACGAAAGCCACCGCGATGCCGCTGCCCAGCTGCGAGGGATCGGCCAGGTTGCCCATCACGTGGATCAACCCCATCACCGCGCCGATAATGCCGATGGTGGGCGCATAGCCCCCCATGCACTCGTAGACTTTAGCGGCTGCCAGGTCGCGGGCTTCCTGTGTCAGAAAGTCGACTTCGAGCACGCCCCGCAGGGATTCGGGCTCAGCGCCATCGACCAGCAACTGCAGGCCTTTGCGCGCATAAAGATCCGGCTCGCTGTCGGCGACGCCCTCAAGGCCCAACAAGCCTTCCTTGCGCGCCACAAGGCTCCAGCCGACCACCCGGTCGATGCCACTGGCAAGGTCGATGCGTGGCGGCACGAACACCCAGGGCAGGATCCCCACTGCGCGCTTGAACGCACCCATCGGCGTTTGCAGCAACGCCGCAGCCAGGGTGCCGCCCAGCACGATCAGTGCCGCCGGCCCATTGGCCAGCGACGGCAGGTGCCCGCCTTCGAGAAAGTTGCCGCCGATGATGGCCACGAACGCGAGGATGACGCCAATCAGGCTCAGAACATCCATCAGTGGCACGCCTCCACCAGGTGGCGGCCGATGTCATCAAGGCTGTAGACCGCATCGGCAAGGCCCGCTTTGGCGATGGCCATGGGCATGCCGTAGATCACGCAGCTGGCTTCATCCTGCGACCATACCTGGCTGCCGCCTTGCTTGAGCAGGCGTGCACCTTCACGGCCGTCGGCGCCCATACCGGTCAGCACCACCGCCAGCACCTTGTCGCCAAACGACTTGGCCGCCGACCCGAAGGTGATGTCGACGCAGGGCTTGTAATTCAGACGCTCGTCGCCCGGCAGGATTTTCACCGTGCCGCGCGCATCGACCATCATCTGCTTGCCCCCAGGGGCCAGCAGCGCGAGGCCAGGTCGCAGGTGGTCGCCATCTTCTGCTTCCTTGACGCTGATGTTGCAGAGTTTGTCGAGGCGTTCGGCGAATGCCTTGGTGAACGCGGCAGGCATGTGCTGGATCAGCACCAGCGGTGCCGGGAAGTTCGCCGGCAGTTGTGTGAGTACGCGTTGCAGCGCCACTGGCCCACCGGTGGAGGTGCCGATCGCCACCAGCTTGTAGGCCTTGCGCTTGGGGGGTGGGCTGGGTGCTGCCGCAGCAGGCTGCGGCGCACGGCTGGCTGGCGCCGCAGGCAACGGCCGATGTGCAGGCGTGGTGCTGGTGCTGCGAGCCGTGACCGGCGGCGGCGCAGCGGCAGCCGGCGCCGCCACAGGCGTCGAAAACGCGCTGAAGCGCCGATTGCTGCGGGCAATGGTGTGGATCTTCTCGCACAGCAACTGCTTGACGCGGTCGGGGTTGCGCGAGATGTCTTCGAAATTCTTGGGAAGGTAGTCGACGGCACCGGCATCCAGCGCGTCGAGCGTTACACGGGCACCCTCATGGGTGAGCGAGGAGAACATCAGCACCGGGGTCGGGCAGCGCTGCATGATGTGCCGCACCGCAGTGATGCCGTCCATCATGGGCATCTCGTAGTCCATGGTGATGACATCGGGCTTGAGCGCCAGGGCCTGGTCGATGGCTTCACGGCCGTTGGTCGCGGTGCCGACCACCTGCAAGGTGCTGTCCGACGCGAGGATCTCCGAGACGCGACGCCGGAAGAAACCCGAGTCGTCCACCACCAGGACTTTCACTGCCATTGTTCACTCCATTACCCAAGGCCGGCGGCGAGCCGGCCCCGAGGATTTCAGATGCGCCGAGAGGCGTAGCGCTTGAGCATGCTGGGCACGTCAAGAATCAGCGCGATGCGGCCATCGCCAGTGATGGTGGCCCCGGACATGCCCGGTGTGCCTTGCAGCATCTTGCCCAGTGGCTTGATTACCACTTCTTCCTGGCCGACCAGTTGATCGACCACAAAGCCGATGCGTTGGGTGCCGACCGAGAGGATCACGACATGGCCTTCGCGCTGTTCGTCGTCAGCCACACCGTCGTGCACCAGCCAGCGCTTGAGGTAGAACAGCGGCAATGCCTTGTCGCGCACGATCACCACTTCCTGGCCGTCGACCACGTTGGTGCGCGACAGATCCAGGTGGAAGATCTCGTTGACGCTCACCAGCGGGAAGGCGAAGGCCTGGTCGCCCAGCATCACCATCAGCGTCGGCATGATCGCCAGCGTCAGCGGTACCTTGATGATGATCTTCGAGCCCTGGCCTTTGGCCGAGTGAATGTTGATCGAGCCATTGAGCTGGGCGATCTTGGTTTTCACCACGTCCATGCCCACGCCACGGCCGGACACGTCGGAGATTTCGGTCTTGGTCGAGAAGCCCGGGGCGAAGATCAGGTTGTAGCAGTCCGATTCGCTCAGGCGGTCGGCTGCGTCCTTGTCCATCAGGCCCTTTTCCACCGCTTTGGCGCGCAAGACGTTCGGGTCCATGCCCTTGCCGTCGTCGGAGATCGACAGCAGGATGTGATCGCCTTCCTGCTCGGCGGAGAGCACCACGCGGCCGCTGCGCACCTTGCCGGACTCTTCGCGCTCCTCGGTGTTTCCACGCCGTGGTCGCACGCGTTGCGCACCAAGTGAACCAACGGGTCGGCCAATGCTTCGACCAGGTTTTTGTCGAGGTCGGTTTCTTCGCCCACCAGCTCGAGGTTGATTTCTTCTTGAGCTGGCGCGCCAGGTCACGGACCAGGCGCGGGAAGCGGCCGAAGACTTTCTTGATCGGCTGCATGCGGGTTTTCATCACCGCGGTCTGCAGGTCGGCAGTCACCACGTCCAGGTTCGATACCGCCTTGGCCATGGCCTCGTCGCCACTGTTGGCACCCGACCGCACCAGGCGGTTACGTACCAGCACCAGCTCGCCGACCATGTTCATGATCTCGTCGAGGCGCGCAGTGTCGACCCGCACAGTGGTTTCCGCTTCGCTTGCGGCAGGCTTGTCACCCGCCGGCGCAGCGGCACGCGCTGCAGGCGCCGGAGCGGCAGCAGGTGCCGCTGCCGGTGCTGGCCTGGCAGCCGGCGCGGCGGCTGGAGCGGGCTTGGCGGCTGCGGGCGGTGGTGGTGGTGGTGGCGCTACGGCAGCGGCGGGCGCTGCGGGCGCCACGAACTTGCCCTTGCCGTGCAGCTCATCGAGCAGGTTTTCGAATTCGGAGTCAGTGATCAGGTCGCCGCTCGGCGCAGCCGTGGCGCTGGAGGCCTCAGCGGCGGCCGGCGCAGCAGCCGGCAGCTTGTCTGCGGCGAAGCTGCCTTTGCCATGCAACTGGTCGAGCAAGGCTTCGAATTCGGTGTCGGTGATTTCGTCGCTCGCAGGCGCCGCCTGCCCCGCAGGGGCAGCGGCGGCACCCGGAATCTTTTCAGCGGCGAACTGGCCTTTGCCATGCAACTGATCGAGCAGGGCTTCGAATTCGGAATCGGTGATTTCGTCGGCCGGCACATCGCCGCTGGCGGCAACCGGCGCGGGAGCGGCGGCGGCAGGCGCTGCATGTTCGCTGTCGAGCGAGTGCAGCAACGCTTCGAATTCGGCGTCGGAAATATTCTCCGAACCTGCAGGCTGAACAGGCTCTGGAGCCGAGGCCGGGGCCGAGACCGGAACCGGCTCAGGGGCAGCAGCAGGCGCAGCACCTGCCGGCTCGGCCAGGCGCGAAAGGGCTTGCAGCAGCTCGCGGCTGGCCGGAGTGATCTGGGTGCGCTCGCGCACCTGGCCGAACATGCTGTTGACCGTATCCAGCGCCTCCAGCACCACGTCCATCAATTCGGCGTCGACGCGGCGTTCACCCTTGCGCAGGATGTCGAACACGTTTTCGGCGATGTGACGGCGTTCAACCAGCTCATTGAGCTGCAGGAAGCCCGCACCGCCCTTGACGGTGTGGAAGCCGCGGAAAATAGCGTTGAGCAGGTCCGCATCGTCAGGCCGGCTTTCGAGCTCGACCAACTGTTCGGACAACTGCTCGAGGATCTCGCCGGCCTCTACCAGGAAGTCCTGGAGGATTTCTTCATCGGCGCCGAAGCTCATGTAGGTGCTCCCTGGAATTCATTATGTGCGGCCCGGCTGTGGTCTCTAATGAACCCGCCCTGCCCAGAACACCGTCAAAACCCTGGGCTCAGAAGCCCAGGCTCGACAGCAGGTCGTCAACGTCGTCCTGGCCGGATACCACGTCTTCACGCTTATCGGCATGAATCTGCGGACCTTCACCCCTTTCGGGATATTTTTCCTTGTTTTTCGCGTTCCAGTTCGTCGCGGTCATGGCGGATGCCCGCGAAGCGATCCACAGAGCCGGCCATGAGCACCAGCTTGAGCAGATTGCTTTCGACTTCAGTGACAAGGCCGGTCACACGCTTGATGACCTGGCCGGTCAGATCCTGGAAGTCCTGTGCCAGCAGGATGTCGTTGAGCTTGCTCGACAGCCCCGTGGCTTCGGTTTCGCTGTGCGCCAGGAAACCGTCCACGCGCTTGACCAGCTCGCGGAATTCCTCGGCACCCATCTCTTTGTGCATGAACCGTTGCCAGTCACTGCGCAGGGCCTTGGCCGAGTCGCCAAGATCATGGGCAATCGGCAGGCTTTGCTCGACCAGGTCCATGGTCCGGTTGGCGGCCTGTTCGGTCAGGCGAACCACGTAGTCAAGGCGCTCGGTCGCGTCGGTGATCTGCGAGGCATCGGCCGAATCCGGCAGGCGCGGGTCGATCTGGAAACTGACGATGGCGCTGTGAAGCTCCCGAGTCAGCTTGCCGACCTCTTGATACAAGCCGCGGTCGCGGGCCTGGTTCAGCTCATGGATCAGCTCGACGGCATCGGCAAACTTCCCTTGTTCCAACCGGTCGACCAACTCATGGGCGTGTTTTTTCAGGGTGGACTCGAAGTCACCCAGCGACGAATTCTTAGGCTCCATGGTGCCCCCGTGGCGGAGTTCAGCTGTTTACACGCTCGAAGATCTTTTCGATCTTTTCTTTCAGCACCTGAGCGGTGAAAGGCTTGACCACATAGCCGTTGACGCCGGCCTGGGCCGCTTCGATGATCTGCTCACGTTTCGCTTCGGCGGTCACCATCAGCACCGGCAGGTGCTTGAGGCGGTCGTCGGCGCGTACCTGGCGCAGCAGATCGATGCCGGTCATCCCGGGCATGTTCCAGTCGGTCACCAGGAAATCGAAACTACCGCTTTGCAGCATCGGCAATGCAGTAATCCCGTCGTCGGCTTCCGAGGTATTGGTGAACCCCAAGTCACGCAACAGGTTCTTGATGATCCGCCGCATCGTCGAAAAGTCATCGACGATGAGGATTTTCATGTTCTTGTCCAAGTAGACCTCCAAGCAGTCCTAAACGCGCCCAACCCCTCGGGGCGCGAGTCAATCGATCCGATACAACACACGCAACTGCCTGAGCAGGCGTGGCGGGCGTGATATCACACAGCCAGCGCCTTGATCCAGCAAATCATTCAAACTTTGCTTTCTTCAGCGGGCCCGCCACTCACCCAACCGGCTGCGCAAACGCGCTGCGCACTGGCTGTGCAACTGGCTCACACGGGACTCGCTGACACCGAGCACTTCACCGATCTCCTTGAGGTTGAGCTCCTCGTCGTAATACAGCGACAACACCAGGCGCTCGCGCTCCGGCAGGTTGGCGATGGCATCGGCGAGGGCTTTCTGGAAGCGTTCATCCTCCAGCCCGCGCGATGGCTCACCACTGACCGCCCCCTCATCATGGGCCCCTTCGTGTTCGCCTTCCTGCAACAGGTCGTCGAAACTGAACAGCCGGCTACCCAGGGTATCGTTGAGAATCCCGTAGTATTCGTCCAGGCTCATCTTGAGTTCGGCAGCAACCTCGTGATCTTTAGCGTCGCGGCCAGTTCTTGCTTCAACTGCGCGAATCGCGTCACTGACCATGCGGGTATTGCGGTGCACCGAACGTGGTGCCCAGTCACCCTTGCGTACTTCGTCGAGCATCGCGCCACGAATGCGAATGCCGGCGTAGGTCTCGAAGCTTGCGCCTTTGGTGGAGTCGTACTTGGTCGAAACTTCGAGCAGGCCGATCATGCCGGCCTGAATCAGATCCTCGACCTGCACGCTGGCCGGCAGGCGCGCCAGCAAGTGGTAGGCAATGCGCTTGACCAAGGGCGCGTAGCGCTCGATCAGCTCATATTGCTGCGATTCGCGTGACGCTTTGTTGTACATCCGGTATCCGCTGGCACTCATGATACGGGCCCCGCACTGGTTTGCTGTACCAATCGTTCCACGAAGAACTCCAGATGCCCGCGAGGGTTGGCCGGCAGCGGCCAGCTGTCGACCTTCTGCGCGATGGCCTTGAAGGCCAGCGCGCACTTGGAGCGTGGGAACGCCTCATAGACCGCCCGCTGCTTCTGCACGGCTTTGCGCACGGTTTCGTCGTAGGGCACCGCGCCAACGTACTGCAGCGCGACGTCCAGAAAGCGGTCGGTCACCTTGGTCAGCTTAGCGAACAGGTTCCGACCTTCCTGGGGGCTCTGGGCCATGTTGGCCAGCACCCGGAAACGATTCATGCCGTAGTCGCGATTGAGCAGCTTGATCAGCGCGTAGGCATCGGTGATGGAGGTGGGCTCGTCGCACACCACCAGCAGCACCTCTTGAGCTGCGCGCACGAAGCTTACGACCGAATCGCCAATCCCGGCTGCCGTGTCGATCATCAACACGTCGAGGTTGTCGCCGATTTCGCTGAACGCCTGGATCAACCCGGCATGCTGGGCCGGGGTCAGGTGAACCATGCTCTGGGTACCGGAGGCGGCCGGCACGATTCGGATGCCGCCAGGCCCCTGCAGGATCACGTCGCGCAGGTCGCAGCGGCCTTCGATCACATCGGCCAGGGTGCGTTTGGGGTCAGCCCGAGCAGCACATCGACGTTGGCCAGTCCCAGGTCGGCGTCCAGCAGCATGACCCTTCGGCCAAGCTCTGCCAGCGCCAGCGAGAGGTTCACTGACACGTTCGTTTTGCCGACGCCACCCTTGCCGCCGGTCACCGCGATCACCTGTACGGGATGCATGCTGCCCATTCGTTCCTTACCTTGTCACTTCAGACCGAGGCCACGCGATGCTGCCTTGAGGCAGCGCGACGCGCAGGTAGATTGCAAAACGTTCATTACCTTCACCCTGCCCGCTTGCCAGGGCTGTGATACAGGTCCGCGAACATGTCGGCCATGGCCTCTTCGCTGGGTTCGTCCTGGATCTGAGCACTGACGGCACGGCTGACCAGTTGATGGCGCCGCGGCAGGTGAAGGTCGTCAGGAATGCGCGGGCCATCGGTCAGGTACGCCACGGGCAATTCTTGACTGATCGCCAGGCTCAGGACTTCGCCGAGGCTGGCGGTTTCATCGAGCTTGGTCAGGATGCAGCCGGCCAGGCCACAGCGCTTGTAGCTGTGGTAAGCCGCCTGCAGCACTTGTTTCTGGCTGGTAGTGGCCAGCACCAGGTAGTTGCGCGAGCGAATGCCGCGGCCGGCGAGGCTCTCCAGCTGCAGCTTGAGGGCCGGGTCGCTGGCTTGCAGGCCGGCGGTATCGATCAGCACAACGCGCTTGCGCAGCAATGGCTCCAGCGCCTGGGCCAGCGATTGGCCTGGGTCGACATGGGTTACAGGCACGTTGAGGATGCGCCCCAGCGTCTTGAGTTGCTCCTGTGCCCCGATGCGGAAACTGTCCATGCTCACCAATGCGATATTTTGCGCGCCGTATTTAAGCACATATCGCGCGGCGAGCTTGGCCAGAGTGGTGGTCTTGCCCATGCCGGCAGGGCCGACCATGGCAATCACACCGCCCTCTTCCAGCGGCTCTGCCTCGGGCGTCTGGATCATCCGCGCCAGGTGCGCCAGCAGCATGCGCCAGGCCTGGCGAGGCTCGCTGTAGTCATTGACTTGCGCCAACAGGTCACGCGCCAGTGGGCCAGACAAGCCGATACGCTGAAGCCGGCGCCACAGGTTGGCTTGCTCCGGGCGGCTGCCCTGCAATTGGCTCCAGGCTAGCGAACCCAGTTGCACTTCGAGCAATTCGCGAAGGCCGTTGAGCTCCTGACGCATCGAGTCGAACAGCCGCGGGTCAACGCTCGGCGCTGCCGGTGCAGCCGCCGCCGCGGGCGCAGGTTTGCTGCCGCCACGCAGTTGGTCTTCGATATTGGGTTCGATGAGCGGCTCGACAGCCGTCAGCGGCAGGCCGGCGAACAATTGACGGTTGTTGGTGCCGTCGCTGTCCTGGCCACGCGTGGTGAGTTCAGCCTGAGCCGAAACGATGCGCGACTGAGTCTTGCGCAATTCGTTTTCCAGTTCCAGGTTGGGCTCTCGCGGTGCGAGTGCGGAGAGTTTGTAATCGAGCGCGGCAGTGAGCTCTACACCGCCGGCAATACGGCGGTTGCCAATGATCGCGGCGTCCGAACCCAGCTCGTCACGAACCAGCTTCATCGCTTGACGCATGTCGGCGGCAAAAAAGCGCTTCACTTGCATACCCTGCTACCTCAGCCGTTCGGCCCTACTGTCGCCACGATCGTCACTTGTTTGTTGTCAGGGATTTCCTGATACGCCAGCACATGCAGATTGGGTACCGCCAACCGACCAAAGCGCGAGAGCATCGCCCGGACCGGCCCTGCGACCAGAAGGATCGCAGGTTGGCCAAGCATTTCCTGACGCTGCGACGCTTCGATCAAGGAGCGCTGCAACCGCTCAGCCATGCCAGGCTCCAGCAAAACGCCTTCTTCCTGACCCTGACCGGCCTTCTGCAAACTATTGAGCAATATCTGTTCCAACTTTGGTTCAAGTGTGATCACTGGCAGCTCAGACTCAGTGCCCACAATGCTTTGCACGATTGCGCGGGACAATGCGGCGCGTACGTGCTGCACCAGCGCGGCGGTATCTTGACTCCGGCTGGCATTGTTGGCGATCGCCTCGGCGATGGTGCGGATGTCGCGTACCGGCACCTGTTCGGCCAGCAAGGCCTGCAATACCTTGAGCAGCGCCGACAGCGAAAGCACGCCCGGGACGAGTTCCTCGGCCAGCTTGGGAGACGCCTTGGCCAGAACCTGCAGCAGTTGCTGCACTTCTTCGTGCCCCAATAGCTCATGGGAGTGTTTTTGCAGAATCTGGTTCAAGTGGGTTGCCACTACAGTGCTAGCATCCACTACCGTATAGCCCAGGGACTGGGCCTGCGCGCGGTTGCTGATCTCGATCCACACCGCCTCCAGGCCGAAGGCCGGATCACGCGCCTGGATGCCGTTGAGGTTGCCGAACACCTGGCCGGGGTTGATCGCAAGCTCCCGGTCAGGATAGATCTCGGCCTCTGCCAGGATCACGCCCATCAGCGTGAGGCGGTAGGCACTGGGGCAAGGTCCAGGTTGTCGCGAATGTGCACGGTGGGCATCAGGAAGCCCAGATCCTGTGACAGCTTCTTGCGCACCCCTTTAATACGCGCCAGTAATTCGCCACCTTGGTTGCGATCCACCAACGGGATCAGGCGATAACCGACTTCCAGCCCGATCATGTCGATAGGCGATACGTCGTCCCAGCCCAGCTCCTTGGTCTCGGCACTGCGCTGCGGCGAGGGCAAGGCCTCTTGCTGGCGTTGCACCTCCGCGGCAGCAATCACCTTGGCCTCGTTCTGCTTTTTCCAGATCAGGTAGGCACCGCCGCCGGCCATCAGCGCCAGGCTCAGGAAGGCAATGTGCGGCATGCCCGGCACGATGCCCATGATCAGCATCAAGGCAGCAGACACCGCCAGCGCCTTGGGCGAATCGAACATCTGCCGGGTGATCTGCTTGCCCATGTCTTCCGAACCGCTGGCCCGGGTCACCATCACGGCAGCGGAGGTCGACAGCAGCAGCGACGGCAATTGCGCCACCAGGCCGTCACCGATGGTCAGCAGTGCGTAGGTTTTGCCGGCATCGGCGAAGCTCAGCCCGTGCTGGAGGATACCGATGGCCATGCCGCCAATCAGGTTGATGAACAGAATCAGCAGGCCGGCGACGGCATCACCGCGCACGAACTTGCTGGCGCCGTCCATGGAGCCGTAGAACTCAGCCTCGGCGGCGACTTCAGAGCGGCGGTGCTTCGCGCCCGCCTGGTCGATCAGGCCAGCGTTGAGGTCGGCGTCGATCGCCATCTGTTTGCCGGGCATGGCATCGAGGGTGAAGCGCGCGCTTACCTCGGAGATGCGCCCTGCGCCCTTGGTGACCACCACGAAGTTGATGATCATCAGGATGGCGAACACCACCGCACCGACCACGTAGTTGCCGCCAATCACCACTTCACCGAACGCCTGGATCACCTTGCCCGCGGCTTGGTGCCCCTCATGGCCGTGCAGCATGACCACCCGCGTCGACGCCACGTTCAGCGCCAGGCGCAGCAACGTCGCCACCAGCAGGATGGTGGGAACACCGCGAAATCCAGGGGCCGCAGCGCGTAGACGCTGACCAGCAGCACCACGATCGAGAGGGCGATGTTAAAGGTAAAGAAGACGTCGAGCAGAAACGGCGGTATCGGCAGCGTCATCATCGCCAGCATGATGAGCAGCAGCAGCGGCACCCCCAGGTTACCGCGGGCCAGGCCCCGAGCGTTATTCAGAAGTTGCGTGCGATCCACCGCCATGACGTTCATTCCCCAGCAAACTTTTGACGCGTTCAGCGTGCGTGCGTGCTGCTTTGCAAGAAGCCTTCCACTTTCGGATGGCTGCTTGCATATGGGTGCGACCGCGTGGATGCCTGGAAATGCTCAGGGAGGCGACGGGCGTCAAGCACCTGCGAACCATGAAGGGCGCAAGCCGATCAAAGCGAGAGCTGAACGCCGATCAAAAAGGAGAACAACGAAAAAAGGCAGCCATAAATGGCTGCCTTTTCAAGGACGCTCCGGAATGTTCAGTGGGTTCCAAAGCTTCTGATATGGCGCAGCGGACGGGACTCGAACCCGCGACCCCCGGCGTGACAGGCCGGTATTCTAACCGACTGAACTACCGCTGCGCGATACACCTCGTGAGCGAGTGGTGGGTGATGACGGGATCGAACCGCCGACCCTCTGCTTGTAAGGCAGATGCTCTCCCGGCTGAGCTAATCACCCTTCGTCTCTCGGTGTGGCGCGCATTCTACGGAGGCACTTCCACCATGGCAAGCGTTTTTTCAAAATAATTTTTCAGTGCTTTCAATAACCTAGCCCGAGGTTGGCGAACCGCCCCACAGGGAGAATAATGCGCCCCCTATGCCTTAAGGAGACGCACGCCCAATGTGGTTCAAGAACCTGCTTGTCTATCGCCTGACCCAGGACATCCCCTTCGACCCGCAAGCACTGGAAGACGCCCTGGCGAGCAAACCCGCACGCCCCTGCGCCAGCCAGGAACTGGCCACCTACGGTTTCGTGGCGCCGTTCGGCAAGGGCCCGGATGCGCCACTGGCGCACGTGAGCGGGGACTTTCTTCTGGTGGCCGCCCGCAAGGAGGAGCGCATCCTGCCAGGCAGCGTTGTGCGTGACGCGGTCAAGGAAAAGGTCGAGGAGATCGAGGCCGAGCAGATGCGCAAGGTCTATAAAAAGGAACGCGAGCAGATCAAGGACGAGATCATCCAGGCCTTCCTGCCGCGCGCCTTCATCCGCCGCTCCAGCACCTTCGCCGCCATCGCCCCCAAGCAAGGGCTGATTCTGGTCAACTCCGCCAGCGCCAAGCGTGCCGAAGACCTGCTGTCTACCCTGCGCGAAGTGCTTGGCACGCTGCCGGTACGCCCGCTGACCGTGAAGATCGCCCCGACCGCCACCCTCACCGACTGGGTCAAGACGCAAAAAGCGGCTGCCGACTTCTTCGTGCTCGACGAGTGCGAACTGCGCGACTCCGGTGAAGACGGCGGCATCGTGCGCTGCAAGCGCCAGGACCTCACCAGCGACGAGATTCAGCTGCACCTGAACACCGGCAAGCTGGTCACTCAACTGTCGCTGGCCTGGCAGGACAAACTGTCTTTCGTTTTGGACGACAAGATGATCATCAAGCGCCTGCGCTTCGAAGAGCTGCTGCAAGAGCAGGCTGAACAGGATGGCGGCGACGACGACCTGGGCCAGCAGGACGCAAGCTTCACCCTGATGATGCTGACCTTCGGCGAATTCCTGCCGGCGCTGTTCGAGGCGCTGGGCGGTGAAGACACGCCCCAGGGCCTCTGACGCTTACACATTCCTATAAGAGAGAAGCCCCATGCGTGCCCTCGCCGCCCTCAGCCGCTTCGTCGGCAATACCTTCGCCTGGTGGGTGCTGCTGTTCGCCATCCTGGCGTTTCTGCAACCCGGCTGGTTCATCGCACTGAAGGTGGCCATCGTGCCGTTGCTGGGGCTGGTGATGTTCGGCATGGGCCTGACCCTCAAGCTCGACGACTTCGCCGCCGTATTCCGCCAACCCTGGCGAGTGGGCCTGGGTTGCGTGGCGCATTTTGTGATCATGCCGGGCGTGGCCTGGCTGCTGTGCCAGGCGTTCCACCTGCCGCCGGAGATTGCGGTGGGTGTGATCCTGGTGGGTTGCTGCCCGAGCGGCACCTCGTCGAATGTGATGACCTGGCTGGCCAAGGGTGACCTGGCGCTGTCTGTGGCCATCGCCGCCGTCACCACGCTGATTGCACCGCTGGCAACGCCTGCGCTGATCTGGCTGCTGGCCTCGGCCTGGATGCCGGTATCGTTCTGGGAGATGTTCATTTCCATCCTGCAGTTCGTGATGCTGCCGATCGTGTTGGGCGTGCTGGCGCAGCGCCTGCTGGGCGAGAAGGTACAACTGGCGGTGGACGTGCTGCCGCTGGTGTCAGTGGTGAGCATCGTGATGATCGTCTGCGCGGTGGTGGCGGCGAGCCAGGCGAAAATCGCCGAGTCCGGCCTGCTGATCATGCTGGTGGTGATCCTGCACAACAGCTTCGGCTATGCGCTGGGCTACGGCACCGCGCGGCTGTTCGGCCTGCCGTTGGCGCAGCGCAAGTCGCTGGCGCTGGAGGTGGGCATGCAGAACTCCGGGCTCGGCGCGGCGCTGGCTGCTGCGCATATTTCACCGCTGGCTGCAGTGCCGAGCGCGCTGTTCAGCGTGTGGCACAACATCAGCGGCGCGCTGCTTTCGACTTACTTCCGCCGGCTGAAGTAAACGCCGGCAGGGGCTTGCCGACCGCGCAAGCCCCCTACCCTATCTGCCCTTGCTGAACAACGCTCGCTCGGAAGACGCCGGCACTTGCCTGATTGCGCAATCAATGTATTATCCGGAAACAGCAGCCTGGCCAAAAATGCCCCGGCTGCTTCTTCTGAAATCGATATGATTGCGCAGTCATCGATTATCAGAATCCAAGCGGCCAACAAGGACAATAACCATGAGCCAGCTCCAAACCAGCGCCAAACCCACGCGGGTGCGCTACCTGATCCTGGCGATGATCTTCATCGTCACCGTGTTCAACTACGTCGACCGCGCCACCCTTTCCGTGGCCGCGCCTGCGATGCGCCATGACCTGGGCTTCGACGCAGTCATGATGGGCATCGCGTTTTCCGCCTTCGGCTGGGCCTACACCAGCATGCAGCTACCCGGCGGCATCATCCTCGACCGCTACGGCTCGCGCCTTGTGCTGGGCCTGAGCCTGGTGCTGTGGTCGGCGCTCACCTTCGTGCAGGGCTTCGTCGACCTGTTCAGCTCTGCTTTCCTGGCGCTGTTCGTGCTGCGCTTTCTGATGGGCGTGGCCGAGTCGCCGGCCTTCCCGGCCAACAACCGCCTGACCGTGATGTGGTTCCCGCGCCAGGAGCGGGGCCTTGCCACGGCGGTGTTTCAGTCGGCGCAGTACTTCGCCCTGGCGGTGTTCACACCATTGATGGTCTGGCTGCTGGGCGCTTTCGGCTGGCAGCACGTGTTCTTCTGGACCGGCGCTGCCGGCATCCTGCTGGGGTTCGTGTGGTTCGCCCTGGTGCGCGAGCCGCGCAAGGACCATCGCGTCAACCAGGCTGAAATCGACCACATCGAAGCGGGCGGCGGCCTGCCGAATCTGGGCGATGCGCCCACGCCCTTCAGCTGGGCGCGGGTCAAGGCCATTGGTGGCAACCGCATGATGCTGGGCGTTTACCTGGGCCAGTTCTGCCTCACCACCATCACCTGGTTCTTCCTGACCTGGTTCCCCACCTACCTGATCGAAGCCAAGGGCATGAGCATGCTCAAGGTCGGCCTGGTGGCGGCAATCCCTCCGGTGGCCGGCTGCCTGGGCGGGGTGATTGGCGGGGTGTGGTCCGACTGGCTGCTGCGCCGCGGCCATAGCCTGACCTTCGCGCGCAAGCTGCCGATCATCACCGGCCTGCTGCTGTCGAGCTCCATCGTTATCGCCAACTACACCCAGTCGGTGGCGGTGGTCACACTGGTGATGTCGATCGCCTTCTTCGCCAAGGGCGTCGGCAACCTGGGCTGGTGCATCGTCGGTGACGTCTCGCCCAAGCGCGCCATGGGCGTGAGCGGGGCGATGTTCAACTTCTGCGGCAACATCGCCAGCATCATCACGCCCATTGCCATCGGCGTGCTGATCAACGAGCTGGGCTCGTTCGACGCCGCGCTGATGTATGTCGCGGCCATGGGCCTGCTCGGCGCGTTCGCCTACCTGGTCATCGTCGGCCCGCTCAAGCGCCTGGAGCTCGATGATGAGCCTGGCCAGCCGCTGCCCGAAGCCGTGGCCGAACCTGCTCACTGAATCTGCATTGCACAAGGAAAGCCTCATGAATTCGCACACCCCTTCCGGCGACAACGACACCATCTGCTGGGTCCGCCTGGCGTCGGTCTACCTGCCGCTGGCCAACCCCATCAGCGATGCCAAGGTGCTCACCGGCCGGCAAAAGCCGATGACCGAAATCGCCATCCTGTTCGCCGAGATCGAAACCCGCGACGGCCACTGCGGGCTGGGCCTGAGCTACTCCAAGCGCGCCGGCGGCCCCGGCCAGTTCGCCCACGCTCAGGAAATCGCGCCGGCGCTGCTGGGCGAGAACCCCAGCGACATCGCCAAACTGTGGACCAAGCTGTGCTGGGCCGGCGCCTCGGTCGGCCGCAGCGGCCTGGCGACACAGGCCATCGGCGCCTTCGATGTTGCGCTGTGGGATCTGAAAGCCAAGCGCGCAAACCTTTCGCTGGCGCGCCTGCTCGGTGCCCAGCGCGATTCGGTTCGCTGCTACAACACCTCTGGCGGCTTCCTGCACACACCGCTGGATCAACTGCTGAAGAACACTGAAATCTCCCGTGAAAAAGGCATCGGCGGTATCAAGCTGAAAGTCGGCCAACCCGACTGCGCCAAGGACATCGAACGCGTCAGCGCGGTACGCCGCCACCTGGGCCAGGATTTCCCGCTGATGGTCGACGCCAACCAGCAGTGGGACCGCCCCACCGCACAGCGCATGTGCCGGCGCTTCGAGGAGTTCAACCTGGTGTGGATCGAGGAGCCGCTGGACTGCTACGACGCCGAAGGCCATGCCGACCTCGCCCGCCAGTTCGATACGCCGATCGCCACAGGTGAAATGCTCACCAGCGTTGCCGAGCACCTGGAGTTCATCCGCCTGCGCGGCGCCGATTACCTGATGCCCGACGCCCCGCGCGTGGGCGGCATCACGCCGTTTCTCAAGGTGGCAGCGCTGGCAGAGAGCACGGGGCTGATGCTGGCGCCGCACTTTGCCATGGAGCTGCACGTCCACCTGGCCGCCACTTACCCCACCGAGCCGTGGGTAGAGCACTTCGAATGGCTGGAGCCGCTGTTCAACGAGCGGCTGGAAACCCGCGACGGGCGCATGCTGGTGCCCACCCGCCCGGGCCTGGGCTTGACGCTGTCGGAACAGGTGGCAGGTTGGACGGCGCAGGAGGCGACGTTCGGCCAGCGCGCCTGACGCGCCGCAAGTGCCGCTACCTGGCGTCAGCCGGGTGCGGCACCACGAATGCCTCGATGCCCTGGCTGGCCATCAGCTCAGCCTTCTTGGCCTGGGCTTCGGCCTGGGTGGCGAACGGGCCCAGGTACGCTTCGGTCTTGCCGCCACGGGTGGCGACATTGGCCACGAAACCTTTCTCGATCAGCCGCGAGGTCATGTCGCTGAGCGCACCCATGGCGTTGTCGGCGATCCGCACCTCCAGCCATTGGCCGCGTCGGCTTGAGACTGCTCCGGTGCAGGCGAGCCGCAGATTGTCCGCACTGCCTCGTTGTTGCCCTGCGGGTCAAGGATGGCGTGGTAGCCGTCTTCGGCCTTGATCGCAACGTAGCTCACATAGGCGGTGTAATTGCCTGCCGCGTCCTTGCCGCGCACCTGCCCGCACACATTGCCCTGCGCCAGCGGGCGCACGTTGGCGAACTTGGCCGTGGACGGATTTTGCAGCTGGGCGGCCACCGCTTTGTGGGCCTGGGTGACATCGTTGTCGCAACCGGCCAGGGCCAGCAGCGCGGCCGCTACCATCAACTTGCGCACGGGAATTCCTCTCTTCCAAGCGTCGGGGCCGGCGATTCTAGCACCAAGGGCAAATGCGCGATGTGGCATGATGCCGCCCTGCCCTACCGCTTTAGAGATTGCCCCGATGATCGCCAAACAAGACCGCCAGCAAGCCGCACTCGACGCCTACCTCTCCAGGCATCCACAACTGGCCGAAGAAATCGCCGCACTGAGCGACGCCGAGCAGCGCCAACAGATCCTGTGGGCTTTCGAGGATGCCGCTGACGACCGCGGCCTGCAGCCTTGGGAGTATGCCCTGGAGCTGATCGCCGAAAGCCCCGAACAGCTGCGCGAGATGCGCCTTGAAACGCATCGGGAAGTGGCTGAGGCGTTGGGCATGAGCTGGGAGGAGTATTGCCAGTTCAATGAGTTGTAGGGAATGCCGGCCCGCACACCCGGCTAGTGAAGTGAGAGTGGAAGGCAGACTTGCCGGACGCCGTGTAACGGGCGCCGTGTAACGAATGCCGTGTAACGGGCGACGAGGGAGCCTGAGGCCCCATGTCGCGCGGCGAGCCGCCCTCCCACCGAACCGCAGAATCACCAGGCCCCGGGCCCTTGAGGCTTGGTAGTTCAGCTCAGCCTTGCGCGGCGAACGTCACAGCCTCCTCGACCAACTCTGGCGCCGGCCGCACGCCGGTGTACAGCACGAACTGCTCCAGCGCCTGTAAAGCCACCACCTCCAGGCCGGTGATCACAGGCTTGCCAAGGCTTTCTGCCAATTCGATCAACGGCGTACGCGGCGGCAGGGCCACCACATCGAACACTGCCTCTGCCGCCGCCACCATAGGCCCAGGGAACGCCAAAGCCTGAGCCTCAGGGCCCCCGGCCATGCCCAGCGGGGTCACGTTGACCAGCAATTGCGCCTGTACACCTTCAGGCTCGGCCTGCCAGCTGAAACCACAGGCCTCGGCCAGTGCCGGGCCGGCCTCTGCGTTACGAGCGATGAGCGTGACATTGCCAAAGCCTGCGTCACGAAACGCGCAGGCGACCGCTTTGCCCATGCCGCCGCTGCCACGAAGCGCCACTCGCAGCCCAGGGTCGAGCCGGTGGTGGCGGATCAGATGGCCGATGGCAAGGTAGTCGGTGTTGTAGGCCGTCAGCCGGCCATTGTCGTTGACCAGCGTATTGACCGAGGCGATGGCCGCTGCAGAGGGGTCCATGGCATCGACCAGCTCGATGCAGGCTTCCTTGAACGGCATGGACACAGCACAACCGCGGATACCCAAGGCCCGCACCCCACCGATCGCCGCAGGCAGGTCGGTGGTGGTGAAAGCTTTGTAGAGGAAGTTCAGGCCCAGCCGGTCATAGAGATAGTTGTGAAACCGCGTACCGAAGTTGCCGGGGCGCGCGGCGAGGGACATGCACAACCGGGTGTCTTTGTTCGGGACTTTGAGCACGGGCAGCCTTCTTCAAGTGGTTGATTTGTCTCTAGGACCTTACACAAAATTTACCGTTCGCCGTTGCAGCTTCTTACAATTTCGCTGTCATAGTGTGTACGGCAGTCCATGATCCCGAGGCGGGGTCATCGCGCCACGTCGTTTACGAGGAAACATCCATGATTCGTCATATCTCCAAGGTGGCTCTGCTGGCAGGCGCGCTGGCCGCTGGTATGGCTGGCCCGGCCTCGGCACACGGCCCAGGCACGGGCGCTGTAGTCGGTGCATTGATTGGTGGCACAGTGCTCGGCGCTGTCGTGGCAAGCCGCCCCGCACCGGTCTACGTCGAACGGCCGGTCTATGCCGCGCCGCCTCCACCGGTGTACTACGCGCCACCACCGCCGGTTTATTACCAACCTGCCCCGGTGTACTACGCCCCTCCACCACCGCCTCCGCCGCCAGGTTATTACTACGGCCCGGGCTACGGCCGCTGGTAATACTGGCGTTTTGCCCAGTATTCGCTCAAAGCCCCGCATCTGCGGGGCTTTCGTTTATCCGGTGATTCTGTGTGAATGAATAAATATTCACCTTCCAGGGCAATCGACAGCCAGCCCTGCCGCCTCCTAGAATGTGTCAGATTTTTTCATCTCTTCATCTGTGTGCATCTTTCATTTTGCCGGGTACCCCTTTCCGTGAAAAAAACCCTTTCTTTGCTCAGCCTCGTCGTCGCCCTGGCCAGCACCGCACTTCCCCCTGCCGCCATTGCCGCCGAAGCTGCGCTGGCACGTGACCCGTCGCAACTGCATCTGGCCTCGGGCAGCGCGCTGCTGACCGACTTGCAGACCGGCAAGGTGCTGTATGAAAGCAAGCCGGACAAAGTCGTCCCGATCGCCTCGGTCACCAAGTTGATGACGGCCATGGTCGTGCTCGACGCCAAGCAGTCGATGACCGAAGAAATCGATATCGACATCAGCCACACCAAAGAAATGAAAGGCGTGTTTTCCCGAGTCAAGCTGGGTAGCACCCTGGACCGTCGCAACATGCTGCTGATCGCGCTGATGTCTTCGGAAAACCGCGCCGCCGCCAGCCTTGCCCATCACTACCCGGGCGGCTACAACGCCTTCATCACTGCGATGAACGCCAAGGCCCGCTCGCTGGGCATGAGCCACACCCGTTACGTGGAGCCTACCGGGCTGTCGGAGCACAACGTCTCGTCCGCGCGCGACCTGACCAAGCTGCTGATGGCCGCCCGCCAATACCCGATGCTGCGCGAGCTTTCCACCACCCGTGAAAAGACCGTTGCCTTCAAGCACCCCAACTACACCCTGGGCTTTCGCAACACCGACCACCTGCTCAACAGCAATTGGGATATCCAGCTGACCAAGACCGGTTTCACCAACCAGGCCGGCCACTGCCTGGTGCTGGTCACCCGCATGGCCGACCGCCCGGTGGCGATGGTAGTGCTCGATGCCTATGGCAAGTTCACCCACTTCGCCGACGCGTCCCGGCTGCGCCAGTGGATGGAAACCGGCCGCAGCAACAAGCCCGCCTCGCTGGCGATGCAGTACCGGGCCGACAAGAACCGCATGGCAGACTGAGCCCGCCTCAATCCCTGCGCTGCTTGTGCCGCTGCATATCCGCAGCGGCCTGGGCGATCAGCGCAGCAAGCGTGGAATGGCGCGCCATCTCGTATTCGCAGGCCACTACGCTGTAACGCAGCTCGAAGCCCTTTGCAGCGCGGTGGTTGGCGGCCTGCAAGGCCCGGTCGAACCGCGCCAGCGCCACCCGGCTCTCCGACAGATTGGCGCCCATCAGCAGCACCACGAACTGGTCGCCTCCCAGGCGGCCGATATTGTCCATTTCCCTGAGCACCGTACGCAGTAGCTGAGCGAACGCTTTCAACGCCTGGTCGCCCTCGACGTAACCGAAACGCTCGTTGATGCCTTTGAATCCTTCCAGATCGAACAACAGCAAGGTCGCCTGTGTGCCCACGCGCCGGCACAGGCTCAAGGCATAGTTGGCCATGTGCTCGAACCCCTGGCGGTTGGCGATCTGAGTGAGGGGGTCGACGGTCGCCGACTGCAGCGCTTCGATCTCCTGCTCAGCCAATACAGCCAGGTCATTGAGCTGAGCTCGCTGTTCATCGCTCAGCCGCCTGGGCTGATGGTCGATCAGGCAGAGTGTTCCCACCGCGCTGCCATTACGCGCCTTCAACGGGCGCCCGGCGTAGTAACGGACATGCGGCTCGCCGGTCACCAGCGGGTTGTCACTGAAGCGTGCGTCGAGCGTGGCATCGGGAATCTCGAACACACCGTCCTGCAAGATGGCATGGCCACAGAACGATACGTCGCGAGAAGTCTGGCGCGCTGCCAGGCCATCGCAAGACTTGAACCACTGGCGGTCAACGTCCACCAGGCTCACCACCGCGACCGGCATGCCGAACAGCGCCCTGGCCAGGCGCGTGAGGCGGTCGAAGCGCTCTTCGGCGGGGGTGTCGAGAAGGTTCAAGGAGCGCAACGTGTGAATGCGCAGCGATTCGTCGTGGGCTTTGCCGGGCACCTGCATCGAAATGCTCCTTGAGACGGGTGGCGAGAGGCCGCCGCTCGGCCGATCATGCCGCTAAGCTTAGCCGCCCGCCACCCTCTGGCGACGCGCTGCGGTCAGGCGCTGGTGCTGACCATCGAACCGCTGGTGCTGCCGCCACTCTCGGTGAGCGCCTGGGTGAGTTGCGCCGTGAGCCGCTGCATCTGCCCGGACAGCGATGTGACTTGAGTCTGCGCAGCCGCCACCTGGGCTTGCCTGGCCTGATCATCCTGTACCTGCTGGGCACGAGCCAGGGCCTGCTGGGCCTGGTTCAGTTGCTTTTGCACCTCGGCAATCTGCTGCTTGATCTCTTTGACCGAGTCCGATTCGGTGGAGCTTGAATCGCTGGCACCGCCAGCACCCTTGGCCCCACCGGCCGAGCCGCTCTTGCTGCTGGCCAGCGCGCTGAGGTCGACGCTTGCACTGCTGGTATCGGTGTCGCTGGCTTTTGAGGCCGAGGTGCTCGAGGAAAGCGTGGCGATGTTGACGCCTGTGACGCCGCTGATGCTCATGGTTTGGCTCCTGTTATCGAGACGGATGAATCGCATGCAGGGCATCGACCCGACTTGAGCAACCTTTAGAAACAACTTGGTACCCTGTTGCTTACATTTTGCTACTTTTCCGTGCAATCCGCCTGATCCCAGCCAACATGAAATAATCTTCAGTCCTTCATTGGGCGAACCTTGGCACAATGCCAGTCGTCTGAAGCCGACATCCGGGTAATTGATAACATGACTCGCGTATTGACCATCGAAGACGATGCAGTCACCGCCAGGGAAATCGTCGCCGAGCTGACCAACCACGGGCTCGAAGTGGACTGGGTCGATAACGGCCGCGAAGGGCTGGTCAAAGCCGTCAGCGGCGATTACGACGTAATCACCCTCGACCGCATGCTGCCTGAGCTGGACGGCCTGGCGATCGTGACCACCCTGCGCACCATCGGCGTCAGCACCCCCGTGTTGATGATCAGCGCGCTGTCGGATGTCGATGAGCGCGTGCGCGGCCTGCGTGCCGGCGGTGACGACTACCTGACCAAACCTTTCGCCTCCGACGAAATGGCTGCCAGGGTCGAGGTGCTGCTGCGCCGCAAACAGGCTGCTACCACCCAGGACAACATCCTGCGCGTGGCCGACCTCGAGCTTGACCTGATCACCCGCGAAGCGCGTCGTGGCGAGCAGCAGCTGAGCCTGCTGCCCACCGAGTTCAAGCTGCTGGAATTTCTCATGCGCAATGCCGGGCAGATCCTCACCCGCATGATGATTTTCGAGGAAGTCTGGGGCTATCACTTCGACCCCGGCACCAACCTGATCGACGTACACATCGGGCGCCTGCGCAAGAAGATCGACCCTGCCGGCCAACCGCCACTGATCAAGACTGTACGGGGCTCTGGCTATGTCATTGCCGAACCCCTCTAAGGGTTGGCGCTCCTCCAGCAGCCGGCTGCTGGCGCTCTACAGTTTCCTCTTCGTGGCCTGGAGCAGCATCCTGCTCGGGGTGCTGTATTTCGAGGTGTCGGACTACCTCAACAGCCTCGCCCGGCATTCGCTGATGCAGCGCCAGCACCTGTTCTCGCGCTTCGTCGGGCAAGACCTGGAAGACGCCCTGGCCGCCAGCGAGGCGTTCGACAACCGTGCCTACGATGCCTGGGGCCTGTTCGACGACGAGCTCGACCCGTTGGCCGGCGAACTCAAGCGCATCCCGCGTGGGCTGGCGCTGGACGGCAGCATCTACGAGCTGGACGACTGCACCCAATCGAACGACCCCAAACTGCCTCAGGACAGCTGCGCTGCGGTTGCGATGCCCACCCGCGACGGCCGTTGGCTGGTGCTGGTGCGTGACAACGGCTCACTGTTCCAGGTCACTCACATCATCCTGCGCGCGCTGCTCTGGGGTGTGTCGCTGACCATCCTGCCCGGCGCTGCCGGCTGGCACCTGCTGCGCCGCCGCCCGTTGCGGCGCATTCGGCAGATCCAGGCCAGCGCCGAGTCGATCATCGCCGGTGACCTGGCGCAGCGCCTGCCGCTGTCGAACCGGCGCGACGAGCTGGACATGCTGGCGGCGATCGTCAACGCCATGCTCGACCGCATCGAGCGGCTGATGCTGGAAGTCGAAGGGGTGTGCGACAACATCGCCCACGACCTGCGCACGCCGCTGACGCGCTTGCGGGCGCAGCTGTATCGGATCAAACAGCAGGCTGAAGCCGATTCGGCACACGCGCTGCAGCTGGACCAGGTGATCGACGAAACCGACACACTGATGGCGCGCTTTCGTGGGCTGCTGCGCATTTCGGAGCTCGAAGACCATCAGCGCCGCTCGGGTTTCGTGATGCTCGACCTGCTGCCATTGCTGCACGAGCTGTACGACTTCTACCTGCCCCTGGCCGAGGAAGGCGAGTTGCAGCTGGCGCTCGACGTGCCGGCCAGCCTGCCGAGCGTAAATTGCGACAGGGCGTTGATGTTCGAGGCGATCGGCAACCTGCTGAGCAACTCGATCAAGTTCACCCCGCCGGGCGGCAAGGTCACCCTGCACGCACGCGTTGAACAGGGCGCACCACTGATCGAAGTCGAGGACTCCGGCCCCGGCATTCCTGAAAGCGAGCGCGAAGCGATCTTCCAGCGTTTCTACCGCCTCGACGAAAGCGGTGGCCAGGGCGGCTTCGGCCTGGGCCTGTCGATCGTCGCGGCCATCGTCAACCTGCATGGCTTCAGCCTGCGCGTCGGTAGTGCGCGGCTGGGCGGAGCCAGCCTGAGCCTGCATTGCCGCAGCAGCACCCCTTTGGTGGCGACATGAACCTACTCTACCTTGCCCAGGAAACCGACCCGAGCCTGATCGATGCGCTCCAGCACGCCGGCCATACGCTGCGCTGCGCTGCGACCGAGCAGTACGACCATGCGCTGCGGGGCGACTACAGCTTCATCGTCCTTGACCTGCCCCGGGCCTCTCCGCGGCTACTGCAACGCTGCCTGCAACGCCGCGGCCACGCCTCCGTGCTGGTGCTGCTGGGCGACAGCGACCACCAGGCGCGCATCGAAGCGCTCAAGGCCGGGGCCGACGTGTGCCTGTCACGGCCGGTGAGCGCTGAGGAGCTGCAAGCGCGCATGCAGGCCCTGACCCGCCAGGCGCCAGCTCCGGCCAATGACTCCGGAGCTGGCTTGTGGCTTTCGAACAATCGCCTGTTGCTGGGCCGCGGTGCACGCCAGCAGAGCGTGACCGTCACCGAACAACGCTTGCTGGCACTGCTCGCGGTGCAAGCCAGCCCGATCAGCCGCCAGGCCATCGAGCAGCACCTGTGGGGCGATGAAGCTGCCAGCCGCGGGCCGTTGATCGAGCGGCACATCTGCAACCTGCGGCGCAAGCTGGCGGACCTGGGTGCGCCTTATGCGCTGCAGACCCTGCGTGGCTATGGCTACTGCCTCAACGATGGGCTGCGGGTGAGAACCGACTGAGGCATGCGCCCGGCACCTTCGGATTTTTTTTCAGGATTGCGCAGCAAATCAGTGATTTAGCGGTCTGAGCGAAAGTTTTCTGACAACCCGTTGCGAAAAGGGCTACAACCCAATACTGTACGCCCATACAGCAACATGAGGAAAAACTTCGTGAACACCTCTGCACTCGGCAGCTACGAGCAATTGGGGCTGCGCATCCAGAAGATCATCAACTCCACGCGCGCGCAGAGCAGCCGCAGCGCGCTGCTGTTTCGCCAGGCCGGGGAGAACCCCGACGACTGGGAGCGCATGCTTCAGGAAATCGCCGAAAACGATAACGTCACCCTCGCCTGGCGCGATGACGGTGGCATCCAGTTGTTCTGGACGGTGCCCGGTAATGATTGACTCTTTGCGCAACACGTTGCACGCACGTTTGCTGGCTACCGCCGGTTTGCTGTTGATGGCCTGTGCAGCCCAGGCCGATGCCCCTGCGACCTTCAGCCAGGCCAAGAAAGTCGCCTGGGGCCTGTACGCACCGCAATCCACAGAGTTCTACTGCGGGTGCAAGTACACCGGCAACCGGGTAGACCTCGCCAGCTGCGGCTACATCCCCCGCAAGAACGCCAACCGCGCCAAGCGCGTGGAGTGGGAACACATCGTTCCAGCCTGGCAGATCGGCCACTTGCGCCAGTGCTGGCAGAAAGGTGGGCGCAGCAACTGCACACGCCATGACAAGACCTACCAGCGCGCCGAAGCTGACCTGTTCAACCTGGTGCCCAGCATCGGCGAGGTGAATGGCGACCGTAACAACTTCAGTTTCGGCTGGCTGCCCGAACAGCGCGGCCAGTACGGTGCCTGCCTGACCCAGGTGGACTTCAAGGCCAAGAAGGTGATGCCGCGCCCGAGCATCCGCGGCATGATCGCCCGCACTTACTTCTACATGAGCAAGCGCTACGGCCTGCGGCTGTCCAAACAGGACACCCAATTGTTCCAGGCCTGGAACAAGACCTACCCTGTGCAAGGCTGGGAACGCGCCCGCAACCAGCAAGTGGCGTGCGTGATGGGCCACGGCAACGAGTTCGTCGGGCCCGTGAACCTCAAGCGCTGCGCCAAGGGCGCCTGAGAAGGCAGGAAATCGCTGGCGCCTAGCGCCAGCTTTCGGGGATCGGCTTGTGCCGGCGGATGCCGAAGGTGTAGCCGATGCCGATCATCAGCCATTCGAACGCAAGCGCCAGCGCAACGGCCAGGCCCACGCCCCAGCCGATGGCTTCAGGCGAGAGCGGCACCTGGTAGTTGTAGCCTTGCAAGGTCTCGTCGCGGATCTGCGCATCGGCCTGGGTCAGCACGTGCCAACTGCGTTCGTACCACCGGCCTTGCAACGCCGACCATTCCAGGCTCAGGGTTTGCTCGCGGGCTACCAGCGTGGCCACGCTCTGGGCATCACTGCGAAACACCGGGTCATCACTGCTCTGGTAATGCTGCACCAACGCCTGAAGGTCACCGCCGAAGAACTTGCCGGCGGTGTCGCTGAAGCCTTGCAGGCTGGCCCGGGCTTCGTTCAGGTGTGCCTGCACCCGGGTGGTGTAGTCGTTGAGCAGGCCGGGCCATTGCACCCCCAGCAGCAGGCAGGCGGCGAAAACGATCAAACGCATGTAGCTGCGCAGCATGTGCAGTCCTTATTCGGATGAGCCCTGTGCCAGGCACTCGCCCTGGCGCCACAGCGCCCATTGGCCAGGCAGGTAGGGGTGCCAGGTTTCGTTGTCGGTCAGGGCCTCGGTGGCGATCACCGTGACCACATCGTTGGGGGTGGTTTCGGCCTGGAAGTCGACGACCATTTCCAGGTCCTTCAACCGAGCCGGGCCGAAGGGCGCGCGGCGGGTGATGTGCACCAGTTTGGTCGAGCAATAGCAGAACAACCAGTCGCCGTTGGAGACCAGCATGTTGAACACCCCAAGCGCGCGGTAACCCTGGCATGCCTCCACCAGTACCGGCAGGCATTGCTCAGGCTCCACCGGCTCGGGAAAGGCTGCACGCAAGCGGTTGAGCAGGTCGCAGAAGGCCGCTTCGCTGTCGGTATCGCCCACCGGGCGGTAGAACCCGGCCGGCGGGCTGAAGCCGGCCAGTTGGCCGTTGTGGGCGAAGCACCAGTTGCGGCCCCAAAGCTCGCGCACGAAGGGGTGGGTGTTGGCCAGGCGCACGCGGCCGACGTTGGCCTGGCGGATGTGCCCGATGACCACTTCGCTCTTGATCGGGTAGCGCTGCACCAGTTGCGCCACTTCGGATTCGCTGCTGGCGGCCGGATCCTGGAACAGGCGCAGGCCACGGCCTTCGTAGAAACCGATGCCCCAGCCATCACGATGCGGCCCGGTGCGGCCACCGCGCTGCATCAGCCCGCTGAAGCTGAAGACGATGTCGGTGGGGACGTTGGCGCTCATGCCCAGCAGTTCGCACATGGCAAGTTCCTAGAGACGAGGTTCGATACGCCCGCGCGCAGATGGACGGGGCGCCTCGGCAACCGGTTCCGGGGCGGCAGGTACCACGGCCGGGGCTTCATCGGCCTGTGCCTTGGCCAGCGCCTGCTCGCGCGCCTCGCGCTCGGCGCGCCGGGCTCGTGCAGCGCGCTCGAACGGCCAGCGGATCAGCGCGAATACCACGTAAACGATCATTGCGATGACCGCGTACATGGCAAGCTCGGATGCCGCCTGCCAGATGTGCGAGGTGTCCTTGAAAAGCACGTCCAGCGCGACCACCGCCAACGCCGGGGCCAGCTTGGCCGAGGATGAGTCGACCGCCGTAGGCGTGCACACCGCCACCGCAGCCAGCAGCCGCAACGGCTCGCGCAACCAGCGCCACAGCCAGCCGGTCAGGCGAAACCACACCAGCAGGCAGCCCAGCGCCGCGACTGCGTAGATACACCAGGCAATGAAGTAATCGTGTTCTGTCATGGAATTTGGAAGGACGCCCAACGCAAGGGCACCTATCATAGCGGCTTTTGCCAGAGGACGCTGCCATGACGAACACCGCCCCCGGGCCCGCGCAGGTGACGGCGCCGACCCGTATGCCTGGCTGCAGGAGCGCGATGCGCCCGAAGTGCTCGACTACCTCAACGCCGAAAACGCCTGGCTGGAACAGCAGTTGGCGCCGCAGCAACCGTTGCGCGACGCCCTGTTCGAGGAAATCCGCGGGCGCATCCAGGAAACCGACCTTTCGCTGCCCTCCCCTGGGGCCCGTGGCTGTACTACACCCGCACCACCGCCGGTGATGAATACCCACGCTATTACCGTCACCCTCGCCCGGCCGACGGCAGCCTGGTGGTAGGCGCCTCAGCGGAGCAGCTGCTGCTGGACCCCAACGAACTGGCCGGTGGCGGCTTCCTTTCGATCGGCACCTTTGCAGCGAGCCCAGACCAGCGCCAGCTTGCCTACAGCCTCGACACCGAAGGCGACGAAATCTACCGGCTGTTCGTCAAGGACCTTGCCAGCGGCGCGGTCACCGAACTGCCTTTCGAGGATTGCGATGGCAGCATCACCTGGGCCAACGACAACCAGACGCTGTTCTTCGCCACCCTTGACGACACCCACCGGCCCTTCCGCCTGTGGCGGCATCGGCTGGGCAAGGAAGGCGCCGAGTGTGTGTTCGAAGAGCCGGATGGGCGCTTCTTCCTGCACTGCTATCGCACCAGCTCGGAGCAGCACCTGGTGCTGCAGTTGGGCAGCAAGACCACCAGCGAAAGCTGGGTGCTGGATGCGGCCACGCCCGAGCAGCCTTTCACCCAGGTGGCCGCCCGTACCGAAGGCCATGAATACGACCTCGACCACGGCTGCCTGCAAGGCCAGTCGCAGTGGTTCATCCGCACCAACGCAGACGGTATCAACTTCGCCGTCTACCACAGCGAAGGCGCAGTTCCATCGCGCGAGCTGTGGCAATGCCTGGTACCCCACAATCCGGAGGTGATGATCGAAGGCATCACCCTCAACCGCAGCGCCCACGCCTTGAGCCTGCGTGAAAACGGCCTGCCGGTGATCGAGGTATGCCCCGGGGATGCCGCAGCCTACCGAGTGCAATTGCCCGATGCTGCCTACAGCCTCTACGTACAGGACAGCCTCGAGTTCGACGGCCCGCATATCCGCCTGCGCTATGAAGCCCTGAACCGCCCCGCCCAGGTTCGCCAACTGGCGCTGGCCAGCGGCGAACAGCAAGTGCTCAAGCAAACCCCGGTGCTGGGCGGCTTCGACGCCGATGCCTATGTCAGCCAGCGCCTTTGGGCAACTGCCAGCGACGGCACCCAGGTGCCGATCAGCCTGGTGGTGCGCCGCGACCTGCAAGGCCAGGCGGTGCCGCTCTACCTTTACGGCTATGGCGCCTACGGCACTACGCTCGACCCGTGGTTCTCCCACGCGCGGCTGAGCCTGCTCGACCGCGGCTTCGCTTTCGCCATCGCCCATGTGCGCGGCGGCGGCGAGATGGGCGAGGCCTGGTACCGGGCCGGCAAGCTCGAACACAAGCCCACTACCTTCAGCGACTTCATCGCCTGCGCCGAGCACCTGGTCAGCCAGGGCCTGACCACTCCTGCGCAGTTGGCTATCAGTGGCGGCAGCGCCGGTGGGCTGCTGATCGGCGCGGTGCTCAACCAGCGCCCCGACCTGTTCGGTGCGGCGATCGCCGAGGTGCCCTTCGTCGACACCCTCAACACCATGCTCGACCCGGACTTGCCGCTCACCGTCACCGAATATGACGAATGGGGCAATCCGCAGGAGCCGGAGGCTTATGCGCGCATCAAGGCCTACGCCCCCTGACGAGAACGTGAGTGCCCGGGCGTACCCCGCCATGTTGGTGGTGGCCGGCTACAACGACAGCCGCGTGCAGTATTGGGAAGCCGCCAAATGGGTCGCACGCCTGCGCGCGGCCAAAACCGACAGCAACCTGCTGCTGCTCAAGACCGAGATGGAGGCTGGCCATGGCGGCATGAGCGGCCGCTATCAGGGGCTGCGTGATGCGGCGCTGGAATACGCCTTCCTGCTGCGGGTGCTGGGGTTGGCGGTTTAACTATCGATGGCGGGCCGCAACGGCCCGCCACGCAGACTGCGGCGCTCTGAACACAGGAGCCCCGACATGCAAGCCACTCCCGACCCACTTGCCTGGCTACAAGACGCAACCTCTCCCCGCACGCTGCAATGGCTCGCGGACGAAAATGCTCGCACCGATCATTTCCTTCGGCAGACCGAAGCGCTGCGAGAGCAGCTCTACGAAGAAATTCACGGCCGTTACCAAGCCGCCGACCTTTCGGTGCCCACGCCTTCTGGCCCATGGCTGTACTACTTTCAAAAGCAGCTCGGCCAGGCCTTCAGCAACTACTACCGGTGCCCCCTGCCGGCCGATGGCTCTCTGAACATCGACCCGCTGCAACAGCAGTTGCTTCTTGCACCCGATGCCCTGGCACACCAGGGTCAGATAGCATTCGGCACCGTCAGCGCCAGCCCCGACCACCGTTACCTGGCCTACAGCGTGTTGATCGGCCAACAACCCGGGCTTTACGTGCAGAACCTCGAAGTGCCACAGACGCCGGCGCTCCGCCTTCCTGTGGAAGGCTTCGATGGCAGCCTGACCTGGGCCAGTGACAGCCAGACGTTGCTGTGCGCCCAGGCCAACGCGCGGCATAGCCATCGCCTGCTGCGCTACCGGCTGGGTGATGCCGAGGCCAGCGCTGTATTCGAGGAAACCGACGACCGCTTCGACCTCAGTTGCACCCGCAGCCGCTCGGGCCAATGGCTGCTGTTGCACAGCATAGGCCCGGGGGCCAGCGAGGTATGGGTAGCGGCCGCCAATGATGCTCAAGGCCAGTTCAGTTGCCTGATAAGCCGCACCCAACAACGCCGCGCCCGGCTCGACCATGGTCACTGGGGAAACGAGCCGCACTGGTTCTGCCTCAGCGCGCAGGCTGGAGGGCCTGCACAGTTAATGCGCATGCCATCGTCACCGAAATCTACAGCGCCGACCTGGCAGGTCATCGCGGCCGCCGAGCCCCTGCAAGCGATCGAGCGCATGGTCCCCTTCGCAAGCGGGCTGCTGGTTCTGATGCGCGACAGCGGCCAACTCAAGCTGCGTATTTTCCGCGCGCACACGCTGGTTACCAGCGTCGAGTTTCCCGACTCGCTGCACAGCATCGCGCTCGGTGCGCTGCCTGACTACGAGAGCACCGGCATGCTGCTGACCTACGAATCCTTCACTCATCCCGGCAAGTGCGCTGGCTCGACCTGGGCAATGGCGCCCAGCGCGGTGGCGCCCAGCGCGGTGGCGCCCAGCACAATGGCGCCCAGCGCGTGCTCAAGGCTTATCCGGTACAGGGTAATTTCGACAGCACCCGGTACCTGAGCAAAAGGCTGTGGGCCACCAGTGCCGACGGCACCCGTATACCGATCAGCATCACATTGCGCGCCGACCACCAGCACCGAGGCGCCTTACGCCTGGTGCTCAGCGGCTATGGTGCATATGGCGTCACCCAGGAGCCTGAGTTTTCCTACTCGGCGCTGAGCCTGCTGGACAGAGGCTTTGCATTGGCCACGGCTCATGTGCGCGGCGGTGGCATGCTCGGTCAAGCCTGGCACGCTGCAGGCCAAGGCCTGAACAAACAGCGCTCATTCGATGACTTCATCGCATGCGCCGAGTACCTGATCGAAGAAGGCTGGACGACCGCAGAGGCATTGGTTATCCACGGCGCCAGTGCAGGAGGCCTGCTGGTGGGCGCGGTACTCGATCGACGCCCCGAGCTGTTCCGAGCAGCTATTGCTCGCCAGCCCTTCGTGGATGTGCTCACGGCGATGTCGGACCCGGATCTGGCACTGACTACTCAGGAGTATCAGGAATGGGGCGATCCGCGCCAGGCTGAGCAGAACGCCGAGATACGCCGCTGGTCACCTTATGAAAACGTCTCGAACCAGGCCTATCCGGCGTTGCTGGTCAGCGCGGGCTTGCTGGACCGCCAGGTGCCATACTGGCAACCAGCCAAATGGGTGGCGCGGCTGCGCGAGCGCAAGGTTGATGACCACCTGCTGTTACTGATGACGGATCTGCAAGGCGTACACGGAGCCCCGTTCGCCCGCAACGACCGGATCCGCCGCGATGCGGTAGAGTATGCGTTCATGTTCAAGGCCCTGGGCCTGGCTGAACACGCACCGGGAGACTGATTGCCACCATGGCCAACAGCAGCGCGCTCAACAACGAAATCCGCATCATCCTGATGGACTGTGGGCTGTTCAACCAGCTACTGCCGGAGGACTGCGCCACCGCCGCCGGGTTTTTCAGCCTCGTCAAGATGGAGCAAGGTGAAGTCATCTTCAAGGAAGGCGACGCCGGCAACTTCATGTGCATCCTCCAGTACGGTAACGTGTCGGTGCAGCGTGTCGACCTTGAAGGTAACGAAGTAGAGGTTGCGCTGCTGCGCAAGGGCCGCTCCTTCGGCGAAATGGCCGTGATCGACGGTGAGCGGCGCTCGGCCACCTGCGTAGCGGCGACCGAAGTGCAGTTCGTGAGCCTGGGCAAGGACTCGCTCGACAAGATGATGGCCGAGGCGCCCGGGTCGCGGCCAAGATCATCCGCGCCATTGCCGTGGCGCTGTCACGCCGCCTGCGCATGGCCGATGGGCAGAAGCTCTCCTGATAATCGCGGGAACGCGTACACGGGCAGGCAGGTCAGTTAGCTATCAGCCATCGTTCAGGAGCACACCATGCGCCGCAGCCTGCAGGAAATCATCGACACGCCCAGCGAGCAAGACCATAACGTCAGAGGGTGGGAGCGTGCCGGCTCGCTCGCTGCCGGTATCGTGCTGGTTGGCAAGGGCGTAGCAAGAGGTGGCGTGATCGGCCTGTTGCAGGTCGCTCTCGGCGGCGCAGCCCTGGTGCGCGGTTATACCGGCCACAGCAAAGCTCGCGAACTGCTCGAACGCGGCCGCCGCGACGCCGACCAGATCCGCGCGCACCTGGCTGAGGCGGGCGCCGAACTCAAGGCCTTGAAAGACAGCGCCATCGCCGCGACAGAGACTGCGACCGTGACCGGTGAAGACCCGAAGGCACCGCCCCTGTCGTGATCAGCCGGCCCGGAAGATCAAATGATCTTCCCAGTCGTCTTCATCGATTGCAGTTTCACTGAACATACGCCCCGCCTGGGAAACACGCTGCACATGAACCTGATCGCGATCGCCGCATACGAGGTAATGCCAGTCGGGTAAATCCTGGCCGTTAGCGACCAGCCGATAGGCGCAGCTGGGCGGCAGCCAATTGAACTGGTCGGCTTGCTCGACCGTCAGCTCGATGCAATCGGGCACATGCTGTTTGCGGTTGGGGTAGTCGGTGCAGCGGCAACTGCTGAGGTCGAGCATCTTGCAGGCCACACGGGTGTAGTACACCGCGCCGTCTTCCTCGTCCTCAAGCTTTTGAAGGCAGCAAAGGCCACACCCGTCGCACAACGATTCCCATTCGGCTGAGCCGAGTTGGGCAAGGGTCTTGCGCTTCCAGAATGCGGTGGCTTGGCTGCTCATTAACGTGGCCTTGAAAAGGGGCGCCAGTCTAAGGCGGCCGATACGGCTTGTCATCGACCGGGCATCGAAGTAGCGTTGCGTTTTCATGCCAGACGACAAGGACCGATCCATGAGCGACACGCCACGCGTTGCCGATTACGCCATTCACGAGCAGTTCACCAACCGCTGGTCACCGCGCGCGTTCGATGGTTCGACCATCGACGAAAACACATTGCTGGGCTTCTTCGAGGCTGCCCGCTGGGCACCTTCGGCCTACAACTCTCAGCCCTGGCGTTTTCTGTACGCACGCCGCGACACACCGAACTGGGAGCGTTTTCTCGGCCTGCTCAACGAATTCAATCGCAACTGGGCGCAGCACGCCTCCGCCCTGGTGATCGTGATATCCAAGACCACCTTCGTTGCGCCCGGCGCGACGGAGGAGAGCCCCGCGCTCTGGCATACCTTCGATACCGGCTCTGCCTGGGGCTACTTTGCCCTGCAGGCCAGCATCGATGGCTGGCACACCCATGGCATGGCGGGTTTCGATCAGGACCTGACTCGCAAAGAGTTGAGCATTCCTGAGGGCTACGCACTGCATGCTGCCGTGGCTATCGGCAAGTTGGGCGACAAGGCCAGCCTGCCGGAATACCTGCAAGCCCGCGAAACGCCCAGCCCGCGTAAGCCAGTGGGCGAAATTGCCGCAGAGGGCGATTTCTCGCTTTAGTGGACGCGGGGCAGCTTGCGCTGCTCCGCCTTGGCACTCAACCGCAGTTGGCGCGCAACACCTTGCCCGAATCGTCGACATACAGCGTCAGCCGGTCCGAACGGTAGTCCATGGTGATCATGTCACGCGGGCCCAGCACTCGGGCCACTTGCGAACCCGAGCGCACCCGCGCCTGGTCCAGCAATGCCTGGCTCGAAAGCTGGCCGACGACATATTGAGCGCCGGGGGCAGTGCAACGGCCGTCGCCGACGTTGCTGCTCGGCGAAGAAGGCGCAGGGCTTGCTGCCTGGCCAGCGGTGTCGGTATTGCTGCCACCGGCACATCCAGTGAGCAGGGCGAGGCTGGCAAGAGCCAGCAGGGTGAAACGGGTGCAGGGCATGTCGCTTCCTCTCGAACGGGTTTTTCCTTCTGCATCAACGTGCTTGGGACCGTTGATCGGCGCAGAGGTTGCAAGGTGCAGCAGTTTGCCAAACCGGAAGTGCTGTAAAACCGAATTCTTGTGACCAATTATTACGAGCAGCCTCCATAGCCCTCGGGCATATCGTGCGCGCCCGTGCTTTACTGCTCCATACCCCCTACGCGAGCGACCACCGCCATGAGCACCGTGCAACTGCAAGCTGCGATAAAGGCCCGCTGGCTGGATGGGCAATGCTCGCGTAGCCCAGGCTCCACCGAGGAACTGGCCATTCTGGCGGTCGATTTGCTGGTCCGGGAGCTGGGGCCGGCTGCGGCGCGCGGTTTCATGGAGCAGGCGTTGGAGCATTTCACCCAGGCGCACTGGCCACTGCCAGCTGCACCGAGCAGCACGCTCCAGGCGGGCATCGCCAGCGCTGCCCCTGCACCCTGATCACCGGGAGGCAGGCTGGCTCTGTGCTACCAACCTGAGCAATTCCTGGACGCTACACCAGCAGCGGAATGTCCCTGCCCAGACGAATGATCAATAAAGTCAGGGAATCCGCGTTGGCCAGTATCACATCGGTCCGCACACTGCGTCGGTTCTGGAACGCCAACCGCGCAGCAGCCAGATCGTGCGTATTGCTGAGCTGATAAAGCCGCTGGAAACCCAGGCTCTCCGCAACCAGATGCGGTGTTTTCTGCTGGATGTACTCAAGGTGAGCGAACAGGTTCAAGCTGGGCGTGGCATCGGTCATCAAGGCCTGGTTGCCGATCAGTTCATTGAGCCGGCCCGCTGTTATCCCTGAGCCAAGCATGTCGGTGAAGGCCCCGCTCGCTTCTACATAGTCGATATCGACCGTATCAAGTACTAGATGGGTCACTTCGTGGAGAATGTGGGCGGCGACGAAGTGGCAGCGGGCATCGAAACCCAGCTCCCCAGCACGAGGATTGATAGGGTCGAGCCAGGCCGGGTTGAACAGTTGGTTGGTCAGGAAGATTCGCTGGCGTTCATCTGGGCTGATCACGAAGGCCAAGGCATCCGGATGCTGAGGATGGTTGTGGCCGTAGATCCAACGCTCGCCTCGCCCGGTCCGCAAGCGTATCAGTTCACTGTGAAGTTGCTCGATCATCCCCTTGAGCCTCTGGGCCAGGTCGCTCTCCCATTTCTGAAAGTCTTCTGTGGTTTCAGACGCGCGAATGGGGCCGAACACGCTGGTGAAGCACTGCACCACCTGGATCTCGATAACCCCTGAAGGGCTCAAACGTTGCCAGGCGCGTGTAAGCCAGCGTGCAATCTGTGTAAGGGCTCTGTGCAGCAAGTCGGCATAAGCGGGATACTTGGCCCACAGAGCGCTTAGGCTGGCGGCCTGAATATTGAAATGTGTACCCACCTCAGCCAGCACCACATCCGTGGCACGCCCACAGGAACCAATGCATCCACCGCCTCGAAGGCCCAACCCCGCCAAGCGCCATTGCGCATCGGACACACGTTCGACCTGCGGCCCTTGAGGCTGCCCGGCCTTTACGATCCTCCACTCCTCTCCAGACCGTTCTACCTGAAATACCTTGCCACCCAGCACTATGTAGATGCTGGCTTGCATGTGGTAGGCGCCATCTGGTTGCAAGCTGGAGGCATCCAACGTCACCACCCGCGCCTCATAGGGCAACAGCCGCTGCCGCAGCTCAGCGTCCAGCCCAGTCACACGCCAGGAAAAATCGGGTGTTGCCACTACCTGGGGGACACTTGATTGAGAGCTCCCCGCCGAGCCGGAACTGGAACTGGAACTGGAACTGGAACTGGAACTGGAACTGGAACTGGAACTGGAACTGGAACTGGAACTGGAACTGGAACCAGATGCTGGCCCGGGAACGCCCGCTGTCGCTGCGGCAGTCGCTAAAAAATCCTCGAACACTTCGTTCCAACGCCGCTGGGATACTGCCTTGTAGAGCTTTTCGACATGCTTGATGACTTTCCATCCCCCGAACAAGCGGCGCAATGGCTGAGGCAACAACAGTGCGCCATGCTCGACAATTTTCTCGACCAGATCTCTGAACCTTTCCCAGCGGCTGCCGTTTCCATCGAACTGGCTGGAGGCCAGGCCTTGAATGATGTCGCGGATGTCCGCCAACAGGGTCGTAAGCGCGTTGCCTTCCAGCCAGTCGATGACGACATCGCCTATCAATGAGCGCTTTCTGACGCCGTGTTCTTGCTCCTCGTCAAGGCCATATTGCCGCAACAGGTTTTGCAACATGCTGGCATCGGCAAGAGTGGATTCGAAATCCTTCCGATCGGAGAACTCTTGAAAGGCGTCTTCAGGGTGATACAGACATAGCAGCACCATCGGCCCGCCCGCAGGCGAGTCGATCATCATGCAACCAGATATGACCTGCTGACCCACGCGGACCCGGCCCATTCTTACCGGGTCGGCTGGCAGTGTCGCACGGGCGATGGCATCGGGCGCGAGCACGATCCGCTCGACCAACTGCAACGCACGGTGGCTCAACGTGCCTTGCAGGTGCTGGACATGCGCCGCCAGGGACATCTGCCAGCTCAGCGCTTGAATGAGTTCACGCCCATCACTGAATACCTGCAGGTTCATCTGGGCATACAGCCAACGTGCCAGCGTCTTACCCCAGTCAATGTCGCGAACCAGATCATTGACGTCCAGTTGCGAAACCAGGATGGGCAAAGGCGTTCCGTCGATAGCGCGCAACTGGGCACCGGATGCGCCCTTCGGGCAATGCTTCATGGCGTAATCGATGAAAGAAGGTCCCGTCGTCCCTGGCAGCGCGTTGGCATCCACGACCATCAAACGCTCCGCCGCAGGGACTTGCCGTTCCCCTAACGCTGCCAGGTGGTGAGCCAGGCGTTCAGAGATGATCTGCCTGGGGCTGGGCATGCCTGAGAGAAAATCTCGATCCTGGCCCGGGGCGGCCAGTATTCTCCTCAAATGCCGCTGGAACACCTGCTTGTCATGATTGGAAGCATTGGGCCATTGCCCTACAACCAGTTGCTCCAGTTCCAACTGCCCCCACGCTTGCAGCAGGCGCGATATCGCCGGCTGCAAGGCATCGTGACGCATCGATGCGGTCAACATCGTACCGAATACATCGCCTGGCATCTTGAGCTGCCGCGCTTTTTGTACAAGCGGCTCTATCTCTTCGACACGGGCATTGGCCTCAAGTACCGTAAGCGCCCCACATACTCCCGTACGCAGCGGCTCGGGAAGCTCCAGGCGGGTGGGCTCGATGCTTTCACGGTGCAGCGGCTCGAGGACCAACGTGACTCCTGCAGGTAAGTGGTCTCTCCACACCTGAGGTTGCCCTCCTCCCAACAACTGATCGCGCAAAGTCCTGTCGGCCAGGGCAGCCAGCCAGTGGGCGAACAAGCCAGCCTGGCTGGCTGATTGCTCGAGGCCATTGACAGCCGACCAGCAGATCCAACTCTCCGCCAGCGTGTTTTCGGGTTGTAAAACCAATACCTCCCTGAGGCGCGCGCGTGAATGCCCGTCAGGGTCGACTGCGGTAAGGGTTCGAATGCTGCCCGACTGCCACAGCGCTTGTTCGAAAGCACTTAGTTGAGGGCCACCGATGCTCTGTTTTCTTCGGGCCAATTCAATGTCGAGGTCCATCAGCCTTTGCCGTGTCTGCTGCATCAGCAAGGCGTAGGGCCACCACCTACCGCCCTGACGGAAGCCGCTCCAGAGCAGCTTGCTCAACGACGCAGCCCATCGACTGAGCACCAAGGGTGCCGCGCGCCTCAGGGCTTCCTCGACCCATTCAAGCGGCGGAGCGGCCACCCGACCGTTCGTATTGCGCAATATGACCTTGGTGTGTTTTGGAAGTGGGCCGGGAGTTAACCCGGTAACGCGCTCCAGTAACGCGGCATGCAAGCTCAGTTGAAGAGCAGGTTTGCCTTGCACGGGCAGTTGCAGAAAAACCTGTGCGGCATCGAGCCCAGTGCCGAATATGACCAGCGATGGCTGCAGCAGCAACTCCACCAACTTGGAAACAGAAGTCCCGGCAAGGCTTTGCTCTTGGCGCCAGCTTCTGCAATTGGCGAGCAACGCGCGAATGTCAGCTTCACTGCTGGCCGGTTTGACATCGATGTCCACAGCCATCTGCTGCTCAGGGTCCGCGTCAAGCCACCGCCCGGCAATGTCGAATTCCGCCAGATAAGGGTCTATCAGATGACGAACATCGAGCACATTGTCGAACACCGCGTTGACGGCTGAATGCTCGGAACCCCTGGTGATCTCCAACGCAGTGATCAGATCACTGCGTTGTACATTGATCACAGACCGCAAGGCTGAACGTACAGGATCGGAAGTGATGGGCTGCAGTTTGAGTTCTCGGTCATCCGGCGTGTCGAGAAATTCCCGTACTGCCATTGCCAGGGTTTCGCGAGCCTGGGCGTCCACTGCGAGGGCTTGCAGCAATTGCGCACGATCAGAGTAGTACGTAAGCCCTCGGTCGGGCAGGTAAAGGATGCTCCCCAGCTCCGGATCGGAAAACGCCAGAACGCCTGCGAAGTTGTAGTCGATTTCCAGTTCCTGCGGCCCTTTGACTCGCATGATGGGGCAAGATATCTCCAACTGCAGCAGCGGTCGTTCCAGCAAGGCCTGGCCAGCTGCAGGCCAGCTGACGGAGGCTCGTCGCTCAAGCCAACACTCAAGGAACGCATCCCGGTAAACCCGCTCGAACGCAACGTACGCAGGGCCGTTGAGCATCCAGAACAGATCGATCAGGGACAGAATAACGTCTACTCCACCGTCGCTTTCCACCGAAGGCATCCTGCCAAGGCAATCAACCGCAACCTCGATTCCCTGGCTTCTCCAACGTAGCCAGGAGAGCTTCTGGTTGGCGAATACATCACCCACCAGAGGCTCAAGGGTGGCCTGTACAAGCGGCGCATCGGGCTCCTGCGCAGGGACGCCGGCGATCGCAGTCACACCCGTGGGTAACGTGATCTTCAAGCAGGTGGTCTCGATACCCAGGCCATTGAGATAGTCCAGCAGCGATCTGCCGTGTGAAAACCTTTTGACCCCGCTTCCCAATGTATAGAGGTAGCACTTATGGACACCGGCGCCCTCAGCCCCATCAATTACCAGAGCGCCAGCCAGAGAAGGTGCACCTGACAGGATTTCACTGAATTTCAGAACATAAATGTGCCCATTGAAACTGGGCAGCCTCAAAACAGCTGCCGTCAGGTCACTCTGTTCTGTCGAGCTTAGCTGCTGGGCATTCACAGCTTGCTGAAGCGTTGCAAGGAATGCCGAACGCAAGTGTGTGGGTTCGAAGAATCTTGTGTTGAGATCAGGCATATTCAGGCTCTTTATAGAAGGAGCCTGAAATCATCCGGGCCTGCCATCACTCAACGGCACTACTTGTTTAGGCTCTGTATGAAATGTATTCCAGCGAAGGCCAGGCAAGGCGAAAACAGGGGAGGAAGCGGAGTTTACTGGTTGTAAATGAGCATTCCGACCGGGCTCGCGATCGAGCCTGTTTTCAACGCGGCATGGGCGAGCTGGGATGCATTTCGTACAGAGCCTAGGGCTTTCAGGTGAGAAGCTCGCCCTTGGGTCACCCTGCTGGCCGAGCGCTCAGGAACTTGAGATCCGAAGGTGCGTCCTGGGCGAATTTCTGCACAGTGTGGCCGAGCAGCCCGGTCCTGGGGTCGCGTTGCATGACTACTATCGAGTTGCTTTTCTGGTTGGCAACCAGCAGATAAGCACCACTGGGGTCAAGCGCAAACTCCCGGGGTGATCCCCATCGACAGCACGGCGCTGCACCATTTTGAGCGTGCCGTCTTCAAGGTTCACCGCGTACACCACGATCTGGTTGACCTTCCCGCGATTGCTTACATAAAGAAAATGACCGTCAGCCGAAAGATGCACAGCTCCCCCGGCCCCCTGTACCGGGCCGCTGCCTTCGGCCAGGTCCAGCAATTGTTTGGCGAATCAGGTTGCCCGCACGATAGTCGAACACTGCGACCTGAGCGCTCATTTCCAGCACAAGGTAGGCCTGCTTGCCGCTTTTGCTGAACAGCAGATGCCGCGGGCCGCTGCCGGGTGGGAGAATCACAGAGCTCGGTGCGGCGGGGTTGAGCGGGTAGTGGGCATTGGAGGGTGTGAACTGGTAGATGAAGATGCGATCAGCGCCCAGGTCGCTGGCGTAGACATAGTGGCTTCTGTTGGGCGACGACACCACCGAATGCACATGGCTGCTGGCCTGGCGCTCAGGATCGACGTGGCTGGCGTTGTGCTTGAACTGCTGCTCGACCTTACCCAGTTGCCCATTGTCGTCAACGGCGAGCACGGCCAGGCTGGCGTTGCCTTCCGGATGCACCGCATAGTTGGAAACGAAAACGAAATCGCCGTCGGTACTCAAGCTGACATGGGTAGGCTCATCGCCTTCGGTAGGCTGTTGGCTGATCAACGTGATCGTGTTGTCGGGCCCTATGCCATAGCTACTGACCTTGCCGACAGCATCTTTTTGCCCAGGCCCGTTCTCATTGGCTACGAACAGGCGGGTCTGTTTCTTGTTGATCGCAAGCCAGGAAGGGTTCTCGGCCGGCACCACCTGCACAGGCCGCGCGCTGATCTGCCCCGTGGCGCTGTCGAAGCGGTAGCGGTAGATCCCTTCGCTTGAACCTGCGGTGTAGCTGCCTACGAGCAGGTCGTAGCTGGGGGCTGCCTGGGCACTGGTGCCGGCAAGGCCGATACCGGCGGCCAGCAGTGAACTGACGATGGCTCTGAACATGACGAACGTCCCCGATCCTGAGAAAGTTACGCCACGGGCAGAGCCTGTTTCAGTCGGGGTCTTCGTCCGTGGCAGTGAAGGCATCAAGGCACGTCAAACGATGGACCCCGTCAGGACCGTCGATCAGCCAATGTCCCGCCTCGGGTTCGAACCGAGCGGCAGCAATCGACTCTGGGACAAAGTGCCAACGCCTGAGTTCACGGCCGTCCATGCATTCGATAATCAAACCTGATTTATCCAGAGTGAATTCGAACGCATGCAGATCATCGATCAACAGCATGTCTGCACTTGAAAGTGCGTCTTGCAAACCACCCATGAACACCTTCAGTGAAACGGTAATTCGACGCCCTCGAACAACTGCTCGAGTTCTTGCTTGTTGTGGCACGCGATTGCCTTGGCCATGACCTCGCGAGTCAGGTGCGGGGCAAAACGCTCGATGAAGTCGCACATGAAGCCGCGCAGGAAGGTGCCGCGGCGGAAGGCAATGCGGGTGATACTTGGCTCGAACAGGTGGTCGGCGTCCAATACCACAAGGTCAGGGTCGAGCTTGTCGTCCACCGCCATGCGCGCGACGATGCCGACGCCAAGCCCGAGGCGTACGTAAGTCTTGATCACGTCGGCGTCAGCGGCAGTGAACACCACTTTCGGCGTCAGGCCCTTTTCCTGAAACGCTTCGTCGAGCTTCGAGCGCCCGGTGAAGCCGAAGACATAGGTGACGATCGGGTGTTCAGCCAGCAGCTCAAGGCTCAACTTCCCGGCCTTGGTCAGCGGGTGGCCCTGGGGCACCACCACGCAGCGGTTCCAGCGGTAGCACGGCATCATGATCAGGTCGCCGAACAGCTCCAGCGCTTCGGTGGCGATGGCAAAATCGACTGTACCGTCAGCGGCCATTTCTGCGATCTGCATGGGCGAGCCCTGGTGCATGTGCAGGGCCACTTCAGGGTACTGCTTGATGAACGCGCTGATGACCGGCGGCAACGCATAGCGCGCCTGGGTGTGGGTGGTGGCTATGGAGAGCGTGCCCTTTTTCTCGTTGGAGAATTCCTGGGCGATCTGCTTGATGCTCTCGACCTTGCGCAGGATCTCGCCGGCGGTAGTGATGATCCGTTCCCCAGCTGGCGTTACACGGGTCAAGTGCTTGCCGCTGCGCGCGAATACCTCGACGCCCAGTTCGTCCTCGAGCAGACGGATCTGCTTGCTGATACCGGGTTGGGAAGTGTAAAGGCTCTGCGCGGTGGCCGAGACGTTGAGGTCGTGATGGGCGACCTCCCAGATGTAGCGCAATTGCTGAAGCTTCATGAGGTTCCCTCGGCTCGGAAGCACGCGGGCCATCCACGGCCCGTGGCGAGGCCATAGTGGCCAGGAATTTTTATAACTATATTTGATAGTCCGAGCAAGAATCTAGAACTATTTGGCGACTGGTTCAATGCTCGCTTGCCGTGCCAGGTTCAGGCACAAGGTAGACGGGAGTGGTAGATAACTGCAGCACCCGATGCGCAGTGCGGCCAATGGAGTGGGCAGCCCCTTGATTGCCTGAGCGGCTGCCGACCACGAGCAGGTCCACGCCCAGCTGGTTGACCTGATCGAGGATCACCTGAGCAGGGTCGCCCTGGCGAACCCTTACTGCGCGAATCAGTGCAAGGTCCTGGCCAGTATCACAGAGGTCTTCCCGAAAACTCTGCAGCACTCGCCGCTCGATATTGGCCATCACCTGAGTGACCCCGCCATCGTTGAACGCCCTGAACGCTGGCGCATCCAGATAGCTCTGCAACACCGACTCGGCGAAACGGCCCATGGGTTCCACAGCGTGGATCACGTACAAGTCAGCCTTGAAACTGCGCGCAAGAGCGAGCGCATGCTGCAGAACATAAGGCGCATATACCCCAAGATCGGTCGCGTACAGCATCGAGCGGATCATAGGACCTCCACCCAGATTCAAAGGCCGCCCAGCCGGGCGGTACAGCCTGAAGCTTAGCAGCGCTTGAGGAGCTTGCAGCAGTCGCAAAGATGGCTCGCTCAGACCGGGGCCGGCATACCGAGTTCAACCCATCTGCAGCCAACCCGCTCAAATGCGCCACCAAACAGCGGCCAGCCATTGCCGCTGGCTCACCGAACGCGCTAAGGTGCCCCACCCGCCAGCTTGTTGCCGCCACCTGAGCCGTGGCCGCCTGAATCCGAAGAGTACGCCGATGGCCGATTTACCAATCAACGACTTGAACGTCGCCTCCAACGAAACCCTCATTACGCCGGATCAGCTGAAGCAGGACATCCCCCTGTCCGAGGCAGCACTGCGTACCGTGACCGTGGGCCGCGAAACCGTTCGCAATATCCTCGACGGCAAGGATCATCGCCTGTTCGTGGTGATCGGCCCGTGCTCCATCCACGACATCAAGGCTGCGCATGAGTACGCGCAGCGCCTCAAGGCACTGGCGGCAGAGGTTTCCGACACACTCTACCTGGTGATGCGGGTGTACTTCGAAAAGCCCCGCACCACCGTCGGTTGGAAGGGCCTGATCAACGACCCTTACCTGGACGACTCCTTCAAGATCCAGGACGGCTTGCACATCGGCCGCCAGCTGCTACTGGAACTGGCCGAGATGGGCCTGCCCACCGCCACCGAGGCGCTGGACCCGATCTCCCCGCAGTACCTGCAAGATCTGATCAGCTGGTCGGCCATCGGCGCACGCACCACCGAATCGCAGACTCACCGTGAAATGGCCTCGGGGCTGTCTTCTTCGGTGGGCTTCAAGAATGGCACCGACGGCGGGCTGGCGGTGGCGATCAACGCGCTGCAGTCAGTGTCCAAACCGCACCGCTTTCTGGGGATCAACCAGCAGGGCGGCGTCTCTATCGTGACCACCAAGGGCAACGCCTACGGCCATGTGGTGCTGCGCGGCGGCAACGGCAAGCCGAACTACGATTCGGTGAGCGTGGCGTTGTGCGAACAGGACCTGGCCAAGGCCAAGGTCAAGCCCAACATCATGATCGATTGCAGCCACGCCAACTCCAACAAGGACCCGGCCCTGCAACCGCTGGTGATGGAGAACGTGGCCAACCAGATCCTCGAAGGCAACCGCTCGATCATCGGCCTGATGGTTGAAAGCCACCTGAACTGGGGCTGCCAGGCGATTCCGAAAAACCTTGAAGAGCTGCAGTACGGCGTCTCGGTCACCGATGCCTGCATCGACTGGAGCGCCACCGAGCAAAGCATCCGCTCGATGCATGCCAAGCTCAGGGATGTATTGCCCAAGCGCGACCGCGCCTGAGAGGCAGCACAATGAAAAACGCCGGGCTCGATGCCCGGCGTTTTTCATTCAATCGTGTTCAGCGCTGCCGATGCCCTGCCGCTCCATGTAGCGCTCGACGTATGAACACGAAGGTATCACCGTGTAGCCCATGTTTTTGGCGTAAGCGAGCGCCGTTTCTGCCAGCGCTGCGGCAATGCCCCGCCCGCGCAGAGCGTTGGGTACGAAAGTGCGATAGATGTCCAGCGTCTGCTGCCCCAGATCCATGTAGGTCAGGTAGGCGCGATGGCCGTCCACATTCACTTCGAATTGATGACCGGCCTGGTCGTGGTGGATAGCAAACGCCTCGCTCATTGCAACTCCTCGCGGGTCTTGTCGTTTAGACCGTTACCATACCGCTGTTTGCCAGTATGGGAAACCTCCCGCATGCCGCTGGCAAAGCCGCGATGCCCAACATGAGCATCAGACGCCGGCGGCGCCCGCAAGTCACCGCGCCCTCGCCAAGTTGCCGACAAAGGGCTGCAGGACAGGTATCAGGAGCCTGCGCGAGGTGAGCTGAACAGCGGCTGAACCCCAGCGCGCAAAGGTTCGAGGCGCGCAAAATTTTACGGCTTCTTGCACTGGCTCAGTTTACTTACTACAAGTAATGGGTAGTATGTGTGCCGGCCACTTTCTCACTTGTCAGAGGTGGCTACTTAAAATAGAAAGTTCTTGAAGGGGAACCCGATGAACAACGTTCTGAAATTTTCTGCTCTGGCCCTGGCAGCCGTTCTGGCTACCGGTTGCAGCAGCGCTTCCAAAGAAACCGAAGCTCGCCTGACCGCTACCGAAGACGCTTCCGCTCGCGCTCAGGCCCGTGCCGACGAAGCCTACCGCAAGGCTGACGAAGCACTGGCTGCTGCCCAGAAAGCTCAGCAAACTGCTGACGAAGCCAACGAGCGCGCCCTGCGCATGCTCGAGAAAGCTTCTCGCAAGTAATCCTTCGGGGTTCTTGAAACGCGAAGGCCGGCCCATTTCGATGAGCCGGCCTTCGTCATTTCAGGCGCCTGAGTTCGGTGGGTTCTACAGGCTCAAGGATTGCCCGCCTGCACCGGGCCACCTTCAGGTACACCGATTTCCACCGGCAAACCATCCTCGCCCCCGATCACGTCGCGCACGGTGTCCCAGTTCACCGTTACATGGCCGGACAGGTCCTTGCGATTGATCAGCGCGTTCACCACCGCCGCATGCTTGTCACCACTGGCCGGGTCGCCCTCGGCATCCAGCGGCGTGTGCGCTTCCAGGTAGAGCTTGCCACCGGCAACGCCAAACTTGTAAGGCTCATCGATGATACGCACCGGGGTGCCCACGGGCAGCACTTCGGAGAGTTCGAGCACGTCGTCGTTGTACATGCGGAAGCAGCCGTGGCTGGTGCGCGTGCCGATGCCGAACTTCATGTTCGAGCCGTGGATCAGGTAGCCAGGCAGGCCCAGGGTGAACTTGAAAGGGCCCAGCGGGTTGTCCGGGCCGGCCGGTACCACTGCTGGCAGGATCTCCCCTTCCTTGGCGTGCTCGGCGCGTACCGAAGCCGGCGGCGTCCAGGTAGGGCGAGGCGTCTTGGCGATGATCTTGGTATTGGCCACCGGCGAGCCCCAGCCCTCACGGCCGATGCCCAGCGGATAGGTGCGCACGGTACCGGTACCCTTGGGGTAATGAGTCGAGGCGGTATTCGGCCAGGTTGATCACCACACCTTCGCGCGGGCCGGGCGGCAGGATGAAGCGCGTGGGCAGCACGATCTCGGTGCCAGCCTTGGGCAACCAGGCGTCAACGCCCGGGTTGGCCGCGACCATCTCCAGATAGCCCAGGTCGAACTGGGTACCCAGGTCGGCGAAGGTGTCTTCGTACTTGGCCTTGATGGTCTGGACCTGGCCGACGATGTCCTCGCCAGGGGGCGGCAGGGGCAACTCCAGGGCAGCCACGGGCCCGGCGGCGACCAGCGCGAGCAGGGACAGGCAACGGCTAACGGCGGGAAAGCGCGGCAACATCCGAAACATCCTTTGCAGCATTGACAGGAAACGAACGGCAGATTGTACACCGCGCGCTGCGGTTTCAGGAGAGCCACGCTCGGCGGCCGAACCAACCGCTCACTGGGTTTCCAGGCCCGGCCACACCGGCCGCGTGCCTTTGCGCTGGGCCATCAGGATCGCACGGCACAGTGGGCACAGGCGGGTGTCGCGGTAAATCGCCTTTTGCACGCCGAACCAGCGCGGGCGCGAGGGCAGCAGCCCGCCACACAAGGTACGGTCGGCCGAGCCCTCCAGCTCCAGCTGGCGAGCGACCAGGTGCACGCGCACTTCCTGGCAGGCGAACAGGTCGAGCTGCTCGTCTGGCTCGATCAGATGGTATTGGTGCAGGGACCAGGCGGGTCGTGGCATGGGGCGCTCCGGAAGGGGGCGCAACCTTAGCCGAAAGCCCGCCGGGAGAAAAGCCTTACAGCAAGGGTTCGAGCGCCGGCCAGACGTTGTCGAGCAAGCGCTGCTGCGCTGCCTGGTTGGGGTGGATACCATCAGCCTGCATCAAGGCTGGCACGCCGCCCACGCCCTCGAGCATGAAGGGCACTGTGGGCACCTTCTTGTCATCGGCAACCTGGGTGAACACCTGAGCAAAGGCCTGGGTGTAACGCGGCCCGTAGTTCGGCGGCAGGCGCATGCCCAGCAGCAGTACCTTGGCGCCACTGGCACGAGCGCTGTCGATCATCTGCGAAAGGTTTTGTTGCAATTGGGCTGGCGGCTGCCCGCGCAGGCCGTCGTTGCCTCCCAGTTCCAGCACCACCAATTGCGGCGAATGCTGCGCCAGCAGTGCTGGCAGGCGGGCCAGGGCGTTGGCACTGGTGTCGCCGGTGATGGACGCGTTGACCACCGAGCTTTGCGGTTTGCGCGCGTGCAGGCGCTGTTCGAGCAGCGCAACCCAGCCGCGCGAGGTATCCAGCCCGAAACCAGCGCTGATACTATCCCCCACGATCAATACCGTACCCGCCGCCGCACCTTGGGCCAGAGCCATCAGCCCGAGCACGGCCAGCCACCTCCACATACGCATCGGACTCTCCATGAGCGCAAGCATTCTGACAGCGCGCCACCTTAGCAAAGTGGTACCCGGCGCGGAAGGCGCCCTCACCATCCTTCATCCGCTGGCGCTGGACCTGGCCGCAGGCGACAGCCTGGCCATCGTCGGTGCGTCCGGTTCGGGCAAGTCCACATTGCTGGGCCTGCTGGCGGGGCTGGATACCCCCAGCAGCGGCGAGGTCACGCTGGCTGGCAACAACCTCACCGAGCTGGATGAAGACCAACGCGCGCGCGTGCGCGCCGAGCAGGTGGGTTTCGTGTTCCAGGCATTCCAGTTGATCGACAGCCTTACCGCACTGGAGAACGTGATGCTGCCGATGGAGCTCGAAGGCAAGCCTGACGCGGCCGGCAAGGCACACGCCCTGCTCGAGCGGGTCGGCCTGGGCCACCGGCTCAGGCACTGGCCGCGCCAGCTCTCCGGTGGCGAACAGCAGCGGGTGGCAATCGCCCGGGCATTTGCCAGCGAACCGGCGGTGCTGTTCGCCGACGAGCCCACCGGCAACCTTGACAGCCATACCGGCCAGCACATCAGTGACCTGCTGTTCGAGCTCAACCGTGAACGCGGCACCACGCTGGTACTGGTCACCCACGATGAACGCCTGGCCAGCCGCTGCCAGCGCCATATCCGCCTCGACGCCGGCCGCCTCGTCGCCGCCACGGAGGCCTGATGCTGCGCCTGCCCCTCTCACGCCTGCTGAGCCTGGCCGTGCGCCAGCTGCGCCGTGATGCCCGCGCCGGTGAACTGCGGGTACTGTTCTTCGCGTTGTTGGTGGCGGTGGCTGCCAGCACCGCCATCGGCTATTTCGGTGCCCGCCTCAACGCTGCCATGACCCTGCGCGCCAGCGAATTCCTCGCTGCCGACCTGGTGCTGCAAGGTAGCGCCGAGCCCGCCCCGGCGCAGGTTGAAGCCGGCGAGGCGGCCGGGCTCGAGCACGCCCGCACGGTCGAATTCACCAGCGTCGTGGCCACCGACAATGGCATTCAGCTCTCCAGCGTCAAGGCTGTGCAAGCGCCCTACCCGCTTCGCGGAACGCTCAAAAGCAGCGCGCAGGCGTATGGCTCCGAACAGGCCGGCGGCCTGCCGGGCGCGGGTGAAGTGTGGGTAGAGCCGCGCCTGCTGGCAGCGCTGTCGTTGAAAGTGGGCGACAGTGTGGACGTCGGCGCCGCGACGCTACGCATCGCCCGCGTGCTCACTTACGAGCCCGACCGTGCCGGCAACTTCTACAGCCTGACCCCCAGGGTGATCATGAACCTGGCTGACCTGCCGGCCACTGCGGTTTTGCAGCCCGGCAGCCGCGTTACCCTGCGCGACCTCTGGCGTGGCACGCCTGAGGCGATCGAGAAATACCGCGAACAACTCAAAGCCGGCCTCGCACCGAATCAGCAGGTGCTCGACGCCCGCGACAGCAACCGGCAGATCGGCGGCGCGCTGGGCAAGGCCGAAAGCTACCTTAACCTGGCGAGCCTGGTCGCCGTGCTGCTCGCCGGGGTTGCCGTTGCGCTCTCGGCCAATCGCTATGCGCAGCGGCGCTTCGACCTGAGCGCACTGCTGCGCTGCCTGGGGCTGGCCCGGCGGGAGGCGCTGGTGCTGTTCGCCGTGCAACTGGCATTGCTCGGTGTGCTGGCCAGCGTCGCCGGAGCACTTCTTGGATGGGGCGGGCAGCAGGTGCTGTTCAGCCTGCTGGCCGGCTTGCTGCCGCCGGACATCCCCAGTGGCGGCCTCGCGCCAGCGCTGAGTGGCATTGCCACCGGGCTGGTGGCATTGGCCGGTTTCGCCCTGCCCCCGCTGGCTGCCCTGGGCCGGGTGCCGCCTTTGCGCGTACTGCGCCGTGACCTCGCACCGCGCGCCCCGGCCAACTGGCTGGTGCAAGGCGCAGCATTGCTGGCGCTGGGGCTGATCATGTGGCGGCTGTCGTTGAACCTGCCGTTGACGCTCGCCCTGCTCGGCGGTGGCGCGCTGGCGGCACTGGTGTTGGGCGCCGCACTGGTGGCCAGCCTGCGCCTGCTGCGCCGCTGGCTGGCCCGCGCCCCGCTCGCCTGGCGCCTGGGCCTTGGGCAATTGCTGCGCCACCCTACCGCCGCCGCCGGCCAGGCCCTGGCCTTCGGCCTGATCCTGTTCGCCATGGCGCTGGTGGCGTTGCTGCGCATCGAGCTGCTCGACACCTGGCAAAAACAATTGCCCCAGGATGCACCGAATTATTTCGCCTTGAATATCCTGCCCGCCGAGCAGCAAGGCTTCGCCGATCACCTGAAAACCCTCGGCGCCGTCGCCGCACCCATGTACCCGGTGATCCCGGGCCGCCTGGTGCAGATCGACGGCAAACCGGTCGAGCAGGTGGTGCAGGCCGACTCCCGTGGCGAGCGCGCCACCCAGCGCGATCTCAGCCTGACCTGGGCCGCAGAGTTACCACCAGGCAACCGCATCAGCCAGGGCCAGTGGTGGCAGGCCGGCCAAACGGACGCACTGCCTGGGGTGTCGGTGGAAGCCGAACTTGCCAGCAGCCTCAACCTGCGGCTGGGAAGCGTGCTGATCTTCAATGTCGGTGGCAGCCAGCGCGAGGTGCGCGTCACCAGCCTGCGGGAGGTGAACTGGGACAACTTCCAGCCCAACTTCTTCATGATTTTCCAACCCGGCACCCTGCAGGGCCTGCCGGCGACCTACCTGACCAGCTTCTACCTGCGCCCCGGCCAGGATGCGGCGATCGTCGGGCTGGCACGGGCCTTCCCGGCCACCACGCTGCTGCAGGTCGAGGCCATTCTGGGGCAGCTGCGTGGCATCCTGGCCCAGGTCACGCTGGCGGTTCAGTTCGTGTTGCTGTTCGTGTTGGCGGCAGGGGTCACTGTACTGTTCTCGGGCCTGCAGGCCACACTGGATGAGCGCTTGCATCAAGGCGCACTGCTGCGCGCACTGGGCGCCCGGAGAACACTGCTTCAGCGCGCACGGCGCATCGAGTTCGCGCTGCTGGGCGCGGCAAGCGGCGTGGTCGCTGCGGTGGCATGTGAAGCCGCGAGCTGGGCGCTGTACCGCTTTGCGTTCCGCCTGGAATGGGCGCCGCATCCCTGGTTGCTGGTGCTGCCGGTGCTGGGCGCGGCACTGATCGGCGTGGCCGGTTTGCTTGGCACCCGCCGCGCGCTCAATGCAAGCCCGCTGGTGGTGCTGCGCGAGGCGTGAACGGCTCAGGGCGCGGGGTGCATGACCACCTGCGCGCCCACCGGGTAACCCAGCACGGCGATGCGATAGGGGTCGAAGATGCGCGCCAGTTCGCCACTGTCGGCCAGTTGCTTGAGCAATTGGCCAAACTGCTTGCCATCGATGGGCGCGCCGGGGCGGATCAACGCGAAGTGATGGTAGATCTGGTCGATGCGTTGCGACACCAGAAACTCACCGGCAACGTCAGAGTTGCGTTTCAGGAAATCGCTCAGGTAAGAGCGCGTCACCAGGGCGACATCGGCACGGTTGCGCAGCACCATCATCAGGTTGCTGTCGTGGGAATAGGTCAGCGTGGCCTGGTATTGGGTGGCAAGAAATTCCGGGTCGGCATCGAAGTTGGCGAACGCATAGTGATAGCCGCTGAACAACGCGAGCCGCTTGCCGGTGAGGTCTGCGAAGTAGCTTTCATCACGACCTGGGGCCGTGCGGGCCACGAACACCTCGGCGTCCTCCAGGCCCATGTCGACGCTGCTGTAGCCCAGGCCTTGCCACCCCCAGTCGGGGTTTTCGAAGATGGCCATGTCGGTACGGCCCTGGCGAAAGTCCTGGAACCTGCGCGGTATGGAGGTGGGCACCAGCACGAAACGGTACTGCTGTTGCACCTTGTTCAACGCCTGTACCAGCTCCGGCAACAGGCCGGTGTCTTCGCCTTTTTCAGGGCGAATGGTGTAGGGCGGGAAGTGCGCGGCGCCGATGTGGATGTCTTGCTGAGCGAGTGCCGCGTTTGCCAGGCCCAACAGGGCCGCACCCAGCAGCAGAGCGCGAAATGGCTTGAATGTCACAGCGAAGGCACCCGCCTGCTTAGGTCGTTGAAAGTCGGCATTCACAAAGGTCTGACAATATCACAATGCAACCAATGCGCACCGTCCATCTCGTCACGGTACCAGCAGGTGTCGGAACCTTTGCCGCTTGGCTAGGCTCTAGCAAAGGAACCTCACCCACAAGGACGCCCATCGATGATCCCGCGCTGGCTGGTGATCGACCTGGAGGCCACCACCGACGAAGGTGGCTGGCCGGTCGCGGAAATGGAAATCATCGAGATCGGAGCCTGCCTGGTCGACGACAATGGGCGTGAAGTCGCGCACTTTCAGCGCTTCGTTCAGCCCCAGCGGCGCCCCTTGCTCACCAGTTTTTGCCGGCACCTGACCCATATCACCCAGGCCGATATCGACACGGCCGCCTCGCTGCATACCGTGTGGCCACAATTCGAGCGCTGGCTCTGGCCGCTGCGCCAGGGCCTGGCGGGCTGGGCCAGCTGGGTGACTACGACCGCCAGCAACTGTTGCTGGCCTGGGACGAATATCAGCTCGACAGCACGCTGGCGCAGCTGCCCCATATGAACCTGAAGCAGCGTTTCGCAAAGGCTCGCCACCTGCCCCGCCCCACCGGCCTCAACGGTGCCCTGCAACTGGCCGGCATGGTGTTTTCCGGGACACAGCACCGGGCGCTGAGCGATGCTCGCAGTACTGCGCGCCTGCTGCCGCTGGCGCTGCCTACGGCGCGCGAAAGCGGGTGACTGCCATTACCCCCTTGGGCATACTGGGCGTCGTTTTGCCACTCTCAAGCCAAGGAAAAGCCCATGTTCAAAGTGAATGAATACTTCGACGGCACCGTCAAGTCGATCGCCTTCGGCACCGCTGAAGGCCCCGCCACCATCGGCGTCATGGCCCCGGGCGAATACGAGTTCGGCACTTCGCAGAAGGAGATCATGCACGTGGTCAGCGGTGAGCTTCTGGTCAAGCTGCCCGACAGCACCGGCTGGGAAACCTTCGCCGCCGGCAGCCAGTTCAACGTACCGGCCAACGCCAAGTTCCAGCTCAAGGTATCAGTCGATACCGCCTACCTCTGCGAATACCGCTAAGCCGTCAATTGCAGGCTGGCCAGGCGCGCATACAGCGGGCTCTGCGCAAGCAGCTGCGCATGCGTACCTTGCGCAACCAGCCTGCCCTGGTCGATGACCGCGATGCTGTCGGCATGCTGTACCGTCGCCAGGCGGTGCGCGATCACCAAGGTCGTGCGGCCGGCCATCAAGGTGGGCAGCGCCTGCTGAATCAGATGCTCACTTTCGGCGTCCAGGGCGCTGGTCGCCTCGTCCAGCAACAGGATCGGCGCATTGCGCAGCAGCGCCCGGGCGATGGCGATGCGTTGGCGCTGGCCACCTGAAAGCCCTACACCCCCTCACCCAGCACCGTTGCATAGCCCTGCGGCAGCCGCTCGATGAATTCATGGGCGTGCGCGGCCCGCGCGGCCGCCTGCATCTGCTGCGCCTCGGCGCCCTCGAGGCCATAACGGATGTTCTCTTCCACACTGCCTTGAAACAGCGCCGGCGCCTGGGCCACCACGGCGAATGGCTGGCGAGCCTCGTGCACCGCCAGTTCCGCCAACGGCACGCCGTCAAGCAGGATGCGCCCGCCCTGTGGGTCGTAGAAGCGCAGCAGCAGGTCGAACAAGGTCGACTTGCCCGCGCCCGAAGGCCCTACCAGCGCGAGGGTCTGGCCGGGAGTTACCTTGAGCGTCAAGCCGTCGATGGCCAGCACGCCCGGCCGGGCTGGATAGGAGAAACGAATATCTTCAAGGCTCAGCGCACCCCGCACGGGGTGTGGCAGCAGGCGGGGCTGCGCAGGCGCCAGGATCTCGTTCCTGGCAGCGAGCAGTTCACCGATCCGCTCGGCCGCCCCCGCCGCCCGCTGCAACTCGCCCATCACCTCGCTCAGCGTGCCGAACGCGCTGCCCACCACCAGGCTGTAGAACACGAACGCTGCCAGCTCACCGGCGCTGATACGCCCGGCCATTACATCATTGCCGCCCACCCACAGCATCACCCCAACTGCGCCCAGCACCAGCACGATCACAGCGGTGATCAGCCCAGCCCGCTGGCGGATGCGCAGGCGTGCAGTGTCGAAGGCCTGTTCTGTGACGGCGGCGAAGCGCTGGCGGTCGTGAGGTTGATGGTTGTAGGCCTGCACCGTCTTGATCTGGGTGAGGGTCTCGGACACATAGCTGCCCACATCGGCAATCCGATCCTGGCTCTGCCGCGACAATGCCCGCACCCTCCGGCCGAACAGCAGGATCGGCGCCAGCACCAGCGGCAGCGCGAGGATCACGATGCCGGTGAGCTTGGCATTGGTGACGAACAACAGCGCCACCCCGCCAATCACCATCAGGCCGTTGCGCAAAAACAGCGACAGCGACGAGCCGATCACCGACTGCAGCAGCGCGGTATCGGTGGTCAGGCGCGATTGCACCTCGGAGCTGCGGGTGTGCTCGAAAAACCCCGGATGCAGGTCGATCAGGTGATCGAACACTCGCCGCCGCAGGTCAGCCACCACTCGTTCCCCAAGCCAGGACACCAGGTAGAACCGCGTGTAGGTGCCAGCCGCCAATGCCAGCACCAAGGCCATGAACAGCACCATCACCTGCTCCAGTGCCTGGGGCGAACCGGTCATGAAGCCGCGGTCGACCAGCAACCGAATGCCCTGCCCCATCGACAGTGCAATGCCGGCGGTAACCACCAGCGCCAGCAACGCTGCCAACGCTCGGCCCCGGTAAGGGGCTATCAAGCCAAACGCCAGGCGCAGTGCGCGCCGCTGGCGGCCATCGAACAAAGCCATCGAACCTCCCTGGGTGCCAAATAACCACATCATGCATCGCCCGGCCGTGGGCCACCTTGCCCGCCCGTTCAACAGCCGAACCAAGGTGCAACATGCCCACCAACACCCACACCAACTCGCTTGCCCGGCGCTTTACCTCGACACTGCTTGCCAGGCTCCCCCGCCCCGACACCAGCGCCACCGAGGCGATACGCCAATGGGCACTTGCCCAGGGCCACAGACTGGACCCTGCACAGGTTGACGCCGTCACCCTGCACTACCAGTTCTGGGAGGGCCAATGGTACGGCCAGGTCGTCGAACGCATGCCGTTGCCAGAGGCGGTGATACGCAACTGGCAAGGCGAGTCGGACAATAACCTGCTGGGTGCGCTGTTTCACAGCCCTTGGGGCGGCCACCTGCCGACCGAGCCGCTGACGATCGTCGACCGCCTGCCACACGTGCATGATCCCCTGAGCCTTGAGAACACCGGCAACTACCACGTGTTCAACGGCCTTTATCGGCGGGCCGCCGGCGGCACATACGGCCCAGCGCAGCGTGTCGGGTTTCGGCCGAGGCCTTTCAGGCCTTTATCCAGGCGCTGGACTTTCACACGCCCTACACCCGCGCGCTCAAGGCATTCTGGGCCGAACACCTGAATGATTATGCGCTGGCCGCCAAGGGCTCGTTCATCGCAGCCTGCAACAAGCAGGTCGCCGAAGGCAGCCTCGGTGCCGCCGGCCAGCAGCTGGCCTGGCGCGCAGCAGGGCTGGCGGGCGCCGACCAGCCGCCGCCTCAGGCAATCGCGCTGAACATCTACGGCTATTCGGCCACCGATATCCTCTGCATTCGTGACGCTGGCGAAAAGCGGCTGCTGCTGTATATCCCAGGCAATGCGAGCCCGCTGCATGAATTCCCAGACGCCGCGAGCCTGAAGGCCTGGGTCGCCCAGCAGTGCCGCGATGCAGGCACACGCCAGGCGCTGCAACAGCACTTCCCGCTTTCCAGCGTGCCGGACGGGCTCAGCTACAGCGGCCTGGAAACCGTGCTCCAGGGGCTGGGCATGTTCCCCGAGGCCCATCATTTCCCCACCGACCACTCAGGCTTTGCTACCAGCGGCTTCTGGGATCCGCAAACCTATGTGAACTACAAACGCAGCGAATACAGCCCACTGCTCATGGGCGATCTGTTCAACAATCTGGCGCAGCGCCAGCGCGCCCGCAGCCTGGCCGACGCCGACTGGGAGATCACCACCGACACCCAGGTGCGCAAGGCGCGCTGGGCCGCTTACCTGAACGATGCGCTCAACGCACTCGGCCCGCTGACGCTGCTGCTGCCGGAGGCCTCGTTGTTGCTGGCCGCAGGCGGCATTGCCGAGCTGGGCCTGGGTATCGATCGCCTGGTGCACGCCCATAACCTCGCCGAAGAGGCTCAAAGCCTGGGCCAGGCCAGCTTCGGCCTGCTCAATGCCACGCCGCTTGCCGAGGCTGCGCTGAGTGCCGGCGCCAAAGTCTTCACCTTCAAGAGCGGTGAATTCATCTGGCCTGAAAACATCAACGGCCAGTGGGGCTATCCTCTGAGCCCTGTCGACCCGCCGCGCTTGCCCCCGTTGCGGGCCCATGACTTCTTCTGCGCCACCGACACCCTCGCGCCGCTGGCAGAGGCCGACGCCGGCGTGAGCCAGGCCGTGGTGCGCATCACCCAGCCGCGCGGTGCGCCCGATGAACTGCACAGTTTGATCGGCAATGACGTCACCCGGTTGCGTTATGACCTTGAGTTCAACGCCTTCGTGTCGGAACTGGACCTGAACGAAATCAACCACCCGTGGTATGTGAGTGCAGGCCCGGGCAGCCACGCGCTGGCCGTCCAGGCCTCGGAGCCGGTGGCAACCGATGCCCAGCGCCTGGCCACGCTGCGGGCCTTGGGCAACGACCTCGCGCTGCCGGTGGACTACCCGGCGCTGCTGCCTTCCCAGGCAACGCCCATCCCACGGCAGGTCTGGGGTATCTGGGTCGGCGAGCACCTGATCGGCGACGACCTGCTGGACACCATCGCCGCCAACGCCACAACCCTGGAGAAGATCGGCTACCGCAATCGGCTGCTGCTGACCCGGGCCAACCCGCAGCGCTACCAGCAGAACCTCGAAGCACTGGCGCTCAAGGCGCCGGGCCTGGAAGTGCTGCCACTGGAGGAGCAGCCGTTCTACGAGGCCTTCCGCCAAGGGCCGATGTTCGAGCAATACCAGGCCGCCATCGACGGCAACGGCGGGGTGGCGACCAACTATGCCTCGGCCTCTGACATATTGCGGTACCCGCTGCTGCACAGCGAAGGCGGCATCTACAAAGACCTGGACGACCTGTGGTTCGACTCGCCGGAATTCCCGAAGGGCCAACGCTGAACGCCAGTACCGATGGCCTGATCCTGCACCTGCCGGTGTCGAACGAGCTGCTCGGGATGCATAACCAGTACAACACCAGCATCATCGGCAGCCACGCTGGCAACCCGACGCTTGAGGCGGTTTCCCAGGAGATGCAGGCACGCTGGCAGCAGGCGCGTGACTTCTACCACAGCCGGCCCTCACAGGAGGCCGACCCTGAGGCGTTCAGCCAGTACGCGGCGCGGCTCAATCGCCTGACCGGTCCCGGCGTATTCAACGACGTCATAGACCAGCGGCTACCGGCGCTCTATCAATTGCGCCAGTATTTCAACCTGATCGCGATGCTGCCGCTCAATGTGCGCGGCGTGCTGGATATCGACAAAATCAGCGAAGCCATGGCGCAGCACATGACGTTCATGTTCTTCACCGAGCCAGGCGCTTTACATAGCTGGACTCACACTTGAGCACGCTCAGCCGCCTGAAGCCGCTATGATCCGGCGGTTTTCTGCCTGAGCCCTCAACCCCATGAAACTTCCTCATTCCACCGCCCTTCGCAGGCCGCTGATCGCGGGCCTGCTGGGCGGTCTTGTTATGCCGCCCTCGACACCTGGCACGAAGCCGGTAGCTTGTTTGCCGCCCTGTGTGCGCTGGCACTGTTGCTGGGAGTGCTGAAACGCCACGATTGGCGCATCACGCTTGGGGCGTTCGCCCTGTTGCTCGGCGTGGCCGCCTGGCAACAGAACGCAGCGCTGCGCCACGGGCAGGACTGGCTGGTGACGAGCACGATGCTGGTCGTGCTGCTGGCGCTGCCACTGCTGCAGGCCTGGGCCCAAAGGCGCGAAGCGCCCCCGCCCGAACCTTTGGCCGAACGAGCGCTGGGCCACGCATGGCACCTGCTGTTCACTCTGCTGATGACGCTATTGCTGCTGATGGCCTGCTGGCTGCTGCTTGCCTTGTGGGCAAAGATGTTTTCGCTATTGCACATCCGCTGGTTCGAAAGGCTGTTCTTCAGCACCACCGTGTTCCCGCCGGTCGCCTGCGGGCTGATCATCGGCAGCAGCGTTGCACTCTGCCAGAACGCCACCCAGGCCAGTGGCTGGCTGCGCAACCTGCTCGGCCAGTTCGCCTGGCTCCTGGCACCTTTGCAGGGGCTGGCGTTGCTGGCATTCGCGCTGGCGGCCCTGGGCCTTGGGTTGCGGCCTTTGCCCGACTGGGCGCCAGGCGCCCTGCCGCTCTCGGCACTGGCGCTGACCATGCTGCTGCTCGACGCCATGGCCCACAGCCGTGAACACACACCGTTACCACGCCCCGTGCGGGTGGTCACCGCTGCCGCGCTGGCGATCACCCCGTTGCTCGCACTGCTGGCGGAACTGGCCATCGCAACACGGGTGAGCCAATACGGCTGGACCCCCACGCGCGTCCTGGCAGCAGTAGCCGCCGCCTTCGCCCTGTGCTGGGGCCTTGGCTGGCTGGCCGCTCATATCCGCCGCAGGCAAGGCCGGCCATGGTCGCCTGCGACACCGAGCATGGCCGCGCTTGGGCTGGGCTGGCTGCTGGTGGTTGCCCTGCTGAGCCCGCTGCTGGACCCGCAACGCATTGCGGTGAACAGCCAGATGGCGCGCCTGGAAAACGGCGGGGCCCGCGCCGATGACAGCGTACTGTGGCTGTTATACAAGGCAGGCGCGCCTGGCAAAGCTGCGCTAGCAAAGCTGCGCGAAATCCCCAGTGGCTCGAGAACCCCGTTCTGCAGGCCACAACGCTGGCCGGGCTGCTAGGCAGCCCCGGAGCCAGCACTCCATCGCTGGTCACACCGGACATGCTGCGCCGCTATCTGCACCCACGTGAAAACAGCGCGGCACCGCCTGAAAGCTGGTGGCAGGGGATGGGCAAGCGAGAGATGTACACCGTTGCCAATTGCCTGGGCGCCGTCGGGCAATGCACGGTCTGGAGCATGCCCATGACCCTGGAAGGCGAAGTCGCAGTGCTGCTGTTCGACCCCAAGGCGGGCAAGCTTTACCTGTTCGCGCAACGGCAAGGGCGTTGGGCAATCGCTGGCGCCGGTTATCTGAGCGAGAGCAATTTCGAGAAGGTCGGCAAGCTGCTGCTGGGCCAGCTGGGCACCCGGCCCAAGCGCTGGCTCGACCTCACCGTGGACGGCCAGCGCGTTCCGATCAATTACGACACCCAACCCTGATCAGCGGTGGCGAAACGCAGGAGGGCGTTTGTCGACGAACGCGGCCATGCCCTCCTTCTGATCTTCACTGGCGAATGTGGCATGGAACACCCGCCGCTCGAAGCGCACGCCTTCGCTCAGGCTCACTTCGAACGCACGGTTGACGCTCTCCTTGACCATCATCGCCACCGGCAACGACTTCTCCGCGATGACCGCAGCGACCTTCAGCGCCTCCTCGATCAAGGTTTCGCGCGGGACCACTCGCGCCACCAGGCCGGCGCGCTCAGCCTCTTCGGCATCCATCAGGCGCCCGGTCAGGCACAGCTCCATCGCTTTGGCCTTGCCCACTGCGCGGGTCAGGCGCTGGGTGCCGCCCATGCCGGGCAATACACCCAGGTTGATTTCCGGCTGGCCGAAGCGGGCGTTGTCGCCGGCCAGGATGAAGTCGCACATCATCGCCAGCTCGCAGCCGCCCCCCAGGGCGTAGCCGGCAACGGCGGCGATCAGCGGCTTGCGACGTGCGGCCACGCGGTCGGCTTCGTGGAACAGGTCGTCCATGTAGATGCCCGGGTAGCTCAGGCCGGCCATTTCCTTGATGTCGGCGCCGGCCGCAAAGGCCTTTTCGGAACCGGTGATGACCACACAGCCGATGCCGGCATCACGCTCGAAGGCGTCGAGGGCCTGGTTGGTCTCCGCGACCAGCTGGGCGTTGATGGCATTGAGCGCCTGCGGGCGGTTCAGGGTGATCAGGCCGACGCGGCCATGGGTTTCGACAAGAATGCTCTGGTATTGGGACATGCTGGGCTCCGTGTCAGTCAGGGATTTCCAGGGCCATGGCGGTGGCTTCGCCGCCGCCGATGCAGATGGCCGCCACGCCGCGGCGCAGCGAACGCTGGCGCAGGGCGTGGATCAGGGTCACAAGGATACGCGCACCCGAGGCGCCGATGGGATGGCCCAGGGCGCAGGCACCGCCGTTGACGTTGACGCGTGCAGGGTCGAGCTGCAACCGCTGGATCGCCGCGAGCGCTACCACCGCGAAGGCTTCGTTGATTTCGAACAGGTCCACGTCACCCTGCGCCCAGCCCACTTTGGGCAGAAGCCGCTGGATTGCCCCGACCGGCGCCAGCGGGAACAACCCGGGCGCATCGGCATGCACCGCATGCCCGCGAATGACTGCCAGCACCGGCGCGCCCAAGGTTTGAGCCTGGCTCTGGCGCATCATCAACAGAGCAGCAGCGCCATCGGAAATGGAGCTGCTGTTGGCGGCGGTCACGGTGCCACCCTCGCAAAACGCAGGCCGCAGCTCGGGGATTTTTTCCGGGCGGGCCTTGGGCGGCTGCTCATCGTGCCTGACCTTCACCGCCTGCTTGCCCACATGAGTGTCAAGGCCCACGACTTCAGCGTTGAAGGCTCCGCTCTCGATGGCCTCGCGCGCTCGTTGCAGCGAACTCAGCGCCCATTGGTCCTGCGCCTGGCGGCCGATACCCTCGGCACTGGCGCAGTCTTCGGCAAAGGTGCCCATGAGCCGGCCCTTGTCGTAGGCATCCTCCAGGCCATCGAGAAACATGTGGTCCAGCACCTGGCCGTGGCCCATGCGATAGCCCGCCCGCGCCTTGGGCAGCAGGTAAGGCGCGTTGCTCATGCTTTCCATGCCGCCGGCGAGCACCACCTCGGCGCTGCCGGCCAGCAGTTGGTCATGGGCGAAGATGGCGGCCTGCATACCTGAGCCACACATCTTGTTCAAAGTGGTGCAGGCCACACCCAGCGGCAAACCGGCACCCAATGCCGCCTGGCGCGCCGGCGCCTGGCCAAGCCCGGCGGGCAGCACACAACCCATCAGCACCTGTTGCACTGCCTCGGCAGCCACGTGCCCGCGTGCCAGCGCCGCCGCCAGCACCGCGCTGCCCAACTGCGGCGCGCTGAGGCTGGCAAGGCTGCCTTGCAAGGCGCCCATCGGGGTGCGTACAGCGGCGGCGATCACCACCGGGTCTTGTTCGATCGTAGCCATGTAACCTCCTCTGAGCTCAGCGCGCGCCCATGCGCAGCGCGCCATCCAGGCGAATGACCTCACCGTTGAGCATGTCGTTCTCGATGATGTGCGCGGCGAGCGCGGCGTACTCTTCCGGCCGGCCCAGGCGCGGCGGGAACGGCACATCGGCGCACAGGCCCGCACGTACCTCTTCGCTCATGCCGGCCATCATCGGGGTTTCGAACACACCCGGTGCGATGGTGACCACGCGAATGCCATGGCGCGCCAGCTCGCGGGCCGCCGGCAAGGTGAGGCTGGCGACCGCGCCTTTCGACGCTGCATAGGCCAGTTGCCCCACCTGGCCCTCGAACGCCGCAACCGAAGCGGTGTTGATGATCACGCCCGGCGGCCCTGGTCGTCGGCCGGCGTGCTGGCAATGGCCTCGGCGGCCAGGCGCATCAGGTTGAAGGTGCCGAGCAGGTTCACCTGCAGCACGCGGTTGAAACTCTCCAGCGCGTGCACGCCCTGGCGCCCGAGCAGCTTTTCGCCATGCACGATCCCGGCGCAGTTGATCACCCCGTGCAAAGGGCCGGCACCGGCCAGGGCGGCGCGCACCTGCGCCTCGTCAGTGACGTCGGCCACCGCACAGGCCTGGCCGAGCGCCTCGGCCTGCTGGCGCAGGGTGGTTTCATCGCGGTCGAGCATCAGCACGCGGGCATCGCGCGCCACCAGCCATCTGGCGGTGGCCAGGCCCAGCCCGGAGGCAGCGCCGCTGATGGCGAACAGGTGATCGGCAATGTGCATCGGCAAGCTCCTTGGTGACCGTTGGCTGGCCCATGCTTGCCTGGCTTGCCGCGTGCAGCAATGGCAAGGCCGTTCAGGCTGGCTGAGCACTCTGGCCAGTGCCCTGCATCAGTTGCCGGTAATGCCCGGGGTTGCAGCCGTACCACTTCAGAAACGCTCGGTAGAACGAACGGCCATCGGCGAACCCCAGCCGCTCGGCCACCGCTTCGATGCTCAACCCATCGCGGGCGAGCCAGGCCAGAGCCAGCTCCTGGCGAACACTGTCCTTCAACGCCTGGAAACGCTCGCCCTGCTCCGCCAGGCGCCGGCGCAGCGTGGCCGGCGACATGCCCAGCGACGCCGCCAGCTGCGCCGCCTCCGGCCAGTCGGCCGGGGCCAGCGCCGCCAGTTGGCTACGCACCTGCCGGGCCAGGCTGGAGGGGTCGCGGTATTTGACCAGCAGGTTGCCCGGGGCCTGGGCCATGAACGCTGCCCACTGCGCATGATCGCGGCGAACCGGCAGCTGCAGGCACTGCGCCGGGAACACCAGGCGGTTGCTGGCCTGGCCGAAGGCCAATTGCTCGCCGAAAAACCGCCGGTAGTCATCCAGATAACCGGGGGCAGGTGCGCGCAGCGACACCGCCAGTATCGGCACCCGCTGCCCGGCCAGCCAGCACAGCACGCCATGCAGGATCATCCACAGGGTGAAACAGGCAAAGGGCCGTGCCGGTGTGGCCTCAGCCTGCTCCAGTGTGACCGTCGCCAGGCTGCCGTGCACGGCCAGCTGCGGCCGCAGGCCCGCCAGCATCAACCCGGCAAATTCGCAGGCCTGCTCCAGCCCGGGTTGCACGCGAGGCTGGGCCATGGCGGCCTTGAGCATGAAAGCCAGGCTGCCGGTGCGCAGTGGGCCTTGGGCCATGCCGAAGAATTCGTCGCCGGTGCGCAGTGCCACGGCACGCCACAATGCCCCGTAGGCCGCCGCCGGCACGCGCTCGCAGCCTTCATCGATGCCGACCCCGGCCAGGCAGTCGGCATGTTCCGGAGCGGGCAGCGCCTGAGCGAGGGCTTCGCGCACCAGGTGCATGGAAATGGTGTCCTTGTCGGCCATGGCCTGTGTCGTCGTCCTGAGGGCAATTCTGGCAATCATAGAGCCGCGCTGGCGCTGAACCAATGCCTCGCTGCGCCAGTCTCTGGCCTTACTCCCCAAAGGACCCAGCCATGAAACGCACCTGCGCCCTGCTGCTGGCCACGCTGCTGAGCAGCGCCGTGCTGGCTACCGAAAAGCCCCTGAGCTACGGCCCGCAACTGGAAGGTTTCGATTACCCCTACACCCTGCACCACTACAGCTTCGACTCCCAGGGCCAAACCCTGCAGATGGGCTACATGGACGTGGCCGCCAACACCAAGGCCAACGGCCAGACCGTAGTGCTGCTGCACGGCAAGAACTTCTGCGCCGCTACCTGGGAAAGCACCATCAAGGCCCTGAGCGATGCCGGCTACCGGGTGATCGCCCCTGACCAGGTCGGCTTCTGCAGCGCCAGCAAGCCCGAGCACTACCAGTACAGCTTCCAGCAACTGGCGCAGAACACCCATGCGCTGCTGGCAGACCTGGACGTGAAGGACCCCATCCTGCTCGGCCACTCCACCGGCGGCATGCTCGCCACCCGTTACAGCCTGATGTACCCCAACGAGGTGCAGCGCCTGGCGATGGTCAACCCCATCGGCCTGGAAGACTGGAAAGCCCTCGGGGTGCCCTGGCGCTCGGTGGACGACTGGCTGGAACGCGAGAGCAAGGTCGATGCGCAGAGCATCAAGGCGTATGAACAGCGCACCTATTCACGGCGGCCAGTGGAAGCCCGAATACGACCGCTGGGTGAACATGCTCGCCGGGCTCAACCAGGGCCCGGGCCACAACCTGGTGGCGTGGAACTCGGCGCTGGTCTACGACATGATCTTCACCCAGCCGGTGGTGTACGAATTCGGCAGCGTTCGCCAGCCCACCCTGCTGCTGATCGGCACTGCCGACACCACGGCCATCGGCAGCGACATCGCGCCGCCGGAGGTCGAAGCGCGGCTGGGGCATTACGACCAGCTCGGCCAGCAGGCGGCCAAGGCGTTCCCCACGCGACACTGGTGGAATTCCCCGGCATGGGCCACGCCCCGCAAATGGAAGACCCGGCACGCTTTCACCAGGCGCTGCTCAAATCGGCTGAACACCCTCAATAACCCGACATGGGAGCGGGCAATGTCCGAACTTCGCATCGCAGTGATCGACGACTGGCAAGACGTGGCGCAAGACATCGTGGACTGGTCCGCCTTGCAGCGCGTCGGGCAGGTCGAGTTTCTCCATGACTACCCGGCCGATACCGCCACCCTCGCCCAGCGCCTGGCGCCCTACGCGGTGGTCTGCGTGATGCGCGAGCGTACCCGCTTCGACGCCGAACTGCTCAAGGCCCTGCCCAACCTCAAGCTGCTGATGACCGGCGGCATGCGCAACGCTGCGCTGGATATCGATGCCGCCAAGGCCTTGGGCATTACCGTGTGCGGCACCGACAGCTATCGCCACGCCGCGCCCGAGCTGACCTGGACGCTGCTGATGGCGCTGAACCGCCGCCTGCTGGCCGAGGTGCTGTCGCTGCAAAGCGGCGGCTGGCAGATCGGCATTGGCGGCGACCTGCACGGGCGCACCCTGGGCCTGCTGGGCCTGGGCCAGATCGGCGCACGAGTGGCAGGCTTCGCCAAAGCGTTCGGGATGCGCGTGATCGCCTGGAGCCAGAACCTCACCGAAGAACGGGCCGCCGAGGTGGGTGTGGAGCGGGTCGATAAACAAGCGCTGTTCGAGCAGGCCGACATTCTCTCGGTGCACCTGGTGCTCAGCGAGCGCACCCGCCACCTGGTCGATGCCCAGGCACTGGCCTCGATGAAACGCGGCGCACTGCTGGTGAACACCTCGCGCGGGCCGATCGTCGATGAACAGGCGCTGATCGAGGCGTTGATCGAAGGCCGGCTGGGTGGCGCGGGGCTGGATGTGTTCGAGCAGGAACCGCTGCCGGCAAACCACCCGTTCAGGACCCTGCCCAATGTACTGGCCACCCCGCACATCGGTTACGTCAGCGAAAACAACTACCGGGTGTTCTATGGCCAGATGATCGAGGGCATTCTCGCCTGGGCGAACAACGCCCCGATCAGGCCGCTCTGAGCGCGGGTGCAGCGCGGGTGCAGCGCGGGCGCAGCGCGGGCGCAGCGCGACTCAACCGGCCACAGCGATCCCCTGCGCCAGGTCCGCCAGCAGCGACTCCACCGCTTCAAGGCCGATGTGCAACCGCACGATCAGCCCTTGCGGCGTGTAGCTGCCCTGGCGGTCCTCCTCCACCAGCGTGGCCAGGCTCTCGAAGCCACCCACGAGGCCCCTATGCCGAACAGGGCCAGCGCATCGACGAAGCGCTCCGCATCGAACCCGGCCACGAACTCCACCGACAGCAAACCGTTGCTGCCCGAAAAATCCCGCCGCCATAGCGCGTGCCCCGGATGCTCCGGCAAGGCGGGGTGGAACACCCGCAGCACCTGCGGCTGGGCCTGGAGCCAACGCGCCACCTCCAACGCACTGCGCTCGTGCTGGGCCAGCCGCGCCGGCAGGCTGCGCGCACCGCGCAGCACTAGGTAGGCGTCGTCCGGGCTGACCGTGTGGCCGAAGGTATCGGTGCTGCGCGACAACGCCGGGAACGCGGCCTGGGTGGTGGTCACGCTGCCCATCATCACGTCGCTGTGGCCGCCGATGTACTTGGTCAACGCCTGGATGCTGATGTCGGCGCCCAAGGCCAACGGGCGATACAGGTAGCCGGCACCCAGGTGTTATCCACCGCCAGCAGTGCATTGCGTGACCGGCACAGCGCGGCCAGTGCAGGTAAATCGAGCAAGTCGTACAAGGACGAGCCAGGGACTTCGGCGTACACCAGGCGCGTGTTGCCGCGCAGCAAGGCCTGCACGTCGCTGCCATCAGCGGCGTAGTAGTCGTACTCAATGCCGTAGGGCTTGAGAAACTCCTCGGCCAGGCGCCGCACCGGGGCATACACCGCCGAGGTGATAAGCACGTGATCCCCCGGGCGCAAGTACGCCAGCAGCACCTGCGCGGTGGCGGCCAGGCCGGTGGCGAACAGCCGGGTGCGGTAGCCGCCCTCGAGCTCGGTGACCAGGTCTTCGAGCGCATGGGCCGTGGGGTTGCCACGGGCGCCGTAGCTGAGCACTCGCTCCTGCTCGCGGCGCACCCGGGCCTGGCGCAGTTGCGCGGTGGTATCGAACAGCACCGTGCTCAGGCGTGCCACCGGCGGGTTGACCCCATGCGGCCCGGCAGGCTCCGGGCCTCGGCCGCCGTGCACCAGGCGCGTGGCGACAGGTTCGGCCTTGCCCAGTGGCCGGAAGCTCGCCCGCTCCCGCGCGGTCATCTGCGCCAGCAGCCCGGTTTCCCAGGCCAGGTACTGCCGAGCCGCCTGCTTGTTGCCCGCGTGGCGGTCGTGGGTGAAGAACAGAAAGTCGATGCGCTGGGCATCGGCCAGCGGGGCCCCGCCCTGCTCCAGCGCCAGGCCTTCCAGGCTCGGCAACCAGCGGGCCTGCGCCCGTTGAGATCAGGCAGCTCGGCAGCCGCCAGCGCCGCGACAGCCGGCTCAGGCGTGAGCAGCCAGAGCGGGCCGTCGATGCCCACGACATCAGCGCCAAGCCGGCTGCGGATGCTCCAGCGCGAACCCTCGATCCGCTGCTGAATGAATGCGGCACTGGCGCGCAGATCCACCACCGTGGCCGGGCCCTGCTCGGCACGCGGCAATGGCGTGATCGACGGCTGCCGGGAGGCCAGCTCAAGGCCAGTGGCCAAGCCGCCTTGCAGCACATACGCCTCATGCCCCAGTTGCCTGAGCCAACTGGCGACGATTGGCGCACGCACGCCATCGTCGTCCACCAGCACCACCCGCGCGCCGCGCACGCCGATGTACAGGTCGGTGCCTTGAATCAGTTGCCCGCCGGGCGCGTGCTGGGCACCGGGCAGCGAGCCCTGGGCGAACTCTTCCGGGGTGCGCACGTCGCACAGGAACAGGCTGCGGGAGGCATCGCTCGCCCACTCGATTACCTTCGCTGCGCCCACTGTCACAACCCCTGCCCGGCGCGCCAACTGCTCGGCCGCAGCGTGCAATGCAGCCGTTTCAACCGGTGCATCCGGGTAGTGGCGGTGTTGCCCATGTTCGAGCGGCAGATCGGCCAGGAACCAGCCTTGGGTGCCGTTTTCCAGCGCATAGACGGGATTGGGGATGCCCAGGTTGAGCAACGTCTGCGCCCCGATGATGCTGCGCGTGCGGCCCGCGCAATTGATCACGATCGGCGTGCTGGCATCGCCAACCATGGCCTGGGCACGCAGGCCCAGCTCGCCGTTGGGGCGGCGCACGCCGCCGGGGATGTTCATCTTGGCGAACTCCTCGCGCGGGCGGCCGTCGAGAATCGCCAGGGGCCGGCCATCGGCCTGCCACGCCGCGAGTTCCGTGGCACCGACGCTGGGCGTGTGGCAGGCATGCTCGATCAGCTCGCCAAAGGCCTTGGACGGCAAGTGCACACCGGCGAACAGCTCACGCCCACTGTGCTTCCAGCCCTGGGCACCGCCGTGCAACGCGCGCAGGTTTTGATACCCGCCGCGCGCAGGCGCGCCAGGGCGCGCACGGCCAACTCGCCGCCGGCCTCGTCGTACACCACCAGGCGCACGGCCGGGTTGGGCGCCAGCCGTGGCGCTTCGATTTCCAGCCGGCTGTACGGCAGGTTCACGCCGAAGAACAGGTGCGCCTCGCCGTACTGGCCGTGCTCGCGCACATCGAACAGCGCGATCTCTGCCCCATCGAACAGCCACTGTTCCAGCGTGTCGCTGGTGATCCACTCGCTCATGTTCACTCCAGCACCAATGATTTTTCCTGCGCGGCCACCTCGCGGCCGCGGGCATAGGCACGCTGCACCGCCGGGCGCGCCTTGATCCGCTCGCGCCAGGCGGCCACCGCCGGATAGCGCGCCAGCTCGATGCCCTGGCGGGCCGGCTGAATCCACGGAAAGATCGCGATGTCCGCCACCGAATGGTGGCCGGCCGCGTACTCGTGGGCCTGCAGCGCGCCCTCAAGCACGACGTACAACCGCTCGGCCTCGCGTTGCAGCATCTCCAGAGCAAACGGAATCGGCTCGGGGGCCCTTTCGCGGAACACCTGCAACTGGCTCAGGTAAGGCGTCACATGCCCCACTTGCCAGAACAGCCATTGCTGCACCTGCCAGTATTCGGCCGTGCCAACATCGGGCACCAAGGCGCCGCCCAGGTAATTGAGGACAGCACCGGACTCGAACAGCGACAGCCCACGCGCCTGATCGACGATCGCCGGAATGCGCCCGTTGGCACTGATGCGCTGGAACGCCTCAGCCTGCTGCGCGCCCTCGCGGATGTTCACCGGCACCAGCCGGTGCTCGATGCCCAGCTCTTCGACCAGGATGCCCACCTTCAGGCCATTGGCGGTGGGCCGGTAGTAAAGGTCGATCATGCGCCGTAGGCCTCGATGGACGGTTCCATCTGCGATTTGTTGTAGCCCACCACCCGGCCGCCTTCGAGCACGCCGTAGCGGCCCTCGAGCGATTCGAGCGGGCGGCCGTAGAGGTGAAAGTGCAGGGTCGGCGTGCTGCCACCCACCGCAATGCTGTGCAGGTCGTCGCCCAGGAACTGGATCGACTGCCCAGGCCTGACCACCACCTCGCGCTCAAGGCCCAGGCGGGCGAACGCCGGGTCGTTGCCGTCGTCTTCGCGCTGGTAGACCTTGTTCAGCTCTTCGCCATCGACCGCCACGATCACCGCCCAGGTTTCGTGGTTGTGCGGCGGCGTGCTTTTGCCCGGCAGCAGCGAGTTGAGGTAGAGCGTCGGAGTTTCGCCGTCGTCGTTGAGGCGGTAGCGGAAGGCGGTCTTGCCGTCGCCCGCCACCGGCGCAGGAAACTCATCGAAATTGAACAGGTCGCGGCGCTGCGCCAGCGCGTCGAGCAGGCCGGCAATGCGGGTGAGCTCGGCACGGCCCACGCCTTGGGCGTGGATGGCGCGCACCTGGTCGAGAAACGCCTGGATCACGGCAACACGGGGATGGCTCATGGTTTTGTCCTCATCAAACGCTCAGGTGATACGGGTTCAGGTTGCGCACGGTGTAGGGCTGCGGCGCACGCCGCGCAGGCTCGCCAAGTGCGTGCTGCAAAAGGCGCGGGTACGGGCCTGTTGCGGGTGGTTGAACAGTTGCTCGGCGCTGCCGTGCTCGGCGATCACGCCGTTTTCGGTGAAGAACACCTGGTCACTGATGTCTTCGGCAAAGCGCATTTCGTGGGTCACCAGCACACAGGTCATGCCCTCCTCGGTGAGTTCGCCGATCACCTTGAGCACCTCGCCGACCATTTCCGGGTCCAGCGCCGAGGTCACTTCATCGAACAACATCAGCTGCGGGCGCATGGCCAGGGCCCGGGCAATCGCCACGCGCTGCTGCTGGCCACCGGAGAGCTCGCCGGGAAACGCTGCGGCCTTGTGCTGCATGCGCACCTTTTCGAGCAGCGCCATCGCCTGCTCGCGCGCCTCGGCCTTGCCCAGGCCGAGCACCTTGCGCGGCGCCAGGGTGAGGTTGTCGAGCACGCTCAGGTGCGGGAAGAGGTTGTACTGCTGGAACACGAAGCCCACGCGCTGGCGCAATTGCCGCACCTCGGCCTCGCCGCGCAGGCGGTGCACGGCAGTGCCGGCCACCTCGATCTCGCCGCGCTGGGCGTGAGCAGGCCGGTAAGGCAACGCAGGATGGTGCTCTTGCCCGAGCCGGACGGCCCGATGATCGACACCGCCTGGCCACGCTGCACGTGCAGGTCGATGCCCTTGAGCACCTGGGCCTGGCCGAAGCTCAGGTGTACGTCGCGCACGCTCACCAAGGGCGTTTCAGTAGAAGGCATAGCGGCGCTCCAGGCGTTGGGTGAGTCGGGAAATGGGAAAGCACCAGGCGAAGAACAGCGCCAGCAGGCTGAAGTACATCAGCACCGTGAAGGGGATACGGTTGACCGTGTTGCTGGCGATCTGCGCCACGTCGATCACATCGTGCACGCCCACCAGCGAGGCGAGCGAGGTGCCCATGGTGATGATCGCGTAAAGGTTCATCCAAGGCGGCAACATGCGCTTGAAGCACTGCGGCAGGATCACCTGGCTGAACACCTGGGCGCGGGTCAGGGCCAGCGAATGCGCGGCCTCCCATTGGGTAGCCGGGATCGACCCGACCGCCCCGCGCAGGATTTCCGCCACGTTGGCACTGGCCGGCAAGGCCAGGCCCAGCGTCACTTTCAGCCAGTCGGGAAAGCTCAGGTAATGCCCGAACAGCTTCACCTCGAAGGGGAACACGTATGTGGTGAAGTAGATCAACACCAGCCACGGCGCATTGCGAAACAGCTGCACCCAGGCGCGCGCCAATGGCCGCAGCGGCGAGAAATTCAGGGCGCCGATCAACAGGCCTGCCACGCTGCCCAGCGCCATGGCGCTGAGGCTGATCAGCACGTTCTGGCCAAGGCCAGTGAGCAGCGCCGGCGCCCACTCCACCAGGGCGCCGAAAACATCATTGGCCATAACCGGGCATCCTCAGGCGGGTTTCGAGCCAGCGGCCCAGTGCATTGACGCAGAACCCCAGCGCCCCGTAGAAGGCCAGCAGCACGATCATCAGCTCGATCACGTTGTCGCTCTGGGTCCAGATCATGATCGAGGCGTAGGTGATGTCGTTGACGGCAATGGCCGAGGCCACGGCGGTCATCTTCACCAGGTCGATCAGGTTGTTGGTCAACGAAGGCAGCGCGAATCGCAAGGCCAGTGGCAGTTGCACATAGGCCAGCCGTTGCAGCGGGCTGAGCGCAAGTGACCCTGCCGCCTCCAGCGTGGTCGGCGGCACAGCCTGCAGGCCGGCACGCAGGGCCTCAGCGTGGAAGGCGCCCTTGTGCAAGGAAATCACGATCACCACCCAGGCGAACGGCGTGAACGGGTTGCCGGTGCCCACGGCCTGGGTAAGCAACATGTTCAGCACCAGAAACGCGCAATACAGCTGCACCAGCGTCGGCGTGTTGCGGGTGACCTCGACAAAGGCCCGCGCACCCCACGCCAGCCCCTTGCGCGGGCTCACCAGCGCCACCGCCAGCGCCAGGCCCACCAGCAGGCTGCCCAGGGCGCTGAGCACGCACAGCAACAGGGTGGTCAGCAGCCCGTCGAGCAGGTTGGCGCGGCTGAAGGCATCGAGCAGGAACTGAAAGTTCAGCCCCAGCCTGGCCAGCGCCGCTACCAGGCTTTGCAGCGTGCTCATGGCGCGGCCTCGCGCAGCTCGGCGCAGGCCCGCGCCACGCGCACGCCGGCCTCGGCCACGGCTTCAAGGCCGGTGGCGATGGAAAAGCGCACCCAGGGCGAAAGCCCGTAGGCGCTGCCGGCGATGGCCGCCACGCCGTGCTCCAGCAGCCAGACGGCAAGGTCGTCGTCGCTGCCGATGCACAGGCCATCGGGGCGGTAGCGGCCGATCACGCCGGCGCAGCGCACGAACACGAAAAAGCCGCCGTCGGGCACCAGCACTTCAAGGCCCGGCGCCTCAGCCAAGGCCGCTATCAAGGCATCCCGGCGTGCCTGATAGGCCGCCACCTGCGGTGGCAGAAACCCGAGCCCGCCGTCGAACGCCGCCAGCGCAGCGGCCTGGCTGACCGAGCTGGCCCCGGAGGCCGCCTGCGATTGCACCACAGTCATGGCCTTGATCAAAACGGCGGGCGCGGCGCCGAAGCCGATACGCCAGCCGGTCATGGCGTAGGTTTTCGACACCCCGCCCACCAGCAGGCTGCGCTCGCGCAATTCCGGGGCGAGGTTGAGCAGGTTGCTCGGCGTGCCGCCGTCGAAGCGGATGTGCTCGTACAGCTCGTCGAGCAGCACCCATACCTGCCGGTGGCGGCGCAGCACGGCGGCCAGCGCCAGCAGCTCGGCCTGGCTGTACAGCGCGCCGCTGGGGTTGCCCGGGTTGTTCAGCACCAGCCAGCGGGTGCGCGGGGTGATGGCTGCCTCCAGTTGCTCAGGCAGCAGCTTGCAACTCTGCGCCAGCTCACAGGCCAGCAGCACCGGAGTGCCGCCATTGAAGCGCACCGCATCGGGAAAGGTCGGCCAGTACGGCGTGGGGACGATCACTTCGCCGCCCTCGTCCGGGGTCGCGGCGAAGGCGTTGAAGATGACCTGCTTGGCGCCGTTGCCGATGAACACCTCCGGCAGCGAGTAGGCCAGGCGGTTCTCCCGTTCGAGCTTGGCCAGCACCGCCTCGCGCAGCGCCTGGGTGCCAGGGGTAGCGGTGTACTTGGTGGCGCCCGCCTGGATCGCCGCCCAGGCGGCTGCCTTGATGTGCTCGGGGGTGTCGAAGTCCGGCTCGCCGGTGGTGAGGTCGAGGATGTCGCGGCCGGCGGCACGCAGCTCGGTGGCGCGGGCCTTGGCGGCGGCATTGGGTGACAGGTCGACGCGCTGCACGCGCCGGGACAGCTTCAGGGTCATGGGTACACCTGCGGGGCGATGACTTTGCCCGGGTTGAGGCGGTTGTGCGGGTCCAGCGCCTGCTTGAGGCGGCGCATCAGGTTCAGCTCCACCATGCTCTTGTAGCGCGGCAACACATCGCGCTTGCGCAGGCCGATACCGTGCTCGGCGCTGATCGAGCCGCCGTGGGCGTGCACGGTGTCGTGCACCACCTCGCTGAGCGCTTCGTAGCGGGCCATGTGCGCGTCCACACTCATGCCCTGCGGGGCGGCGATGTTGTAGTGCAGGTTACCGTCGCCCAGGTGGCCGAAGGTGTAGTGGCGCACACCGGGAAAGGCAGCCGCCAGGCGCTCGGCGCTGGCGGCGAGAAAGCCTCCATGCGCGAGAGCGGCAGCGAGATGTCGTGCTTCATGTTGCGCCCCTCGCGGGCCTGGGCCTCGCTCATGTGCTCGCGCAACAGCCACATCGCCTGGCGCTGGGCCAGGCTCTGGGCAACGCTGGCATCAAGGATCACTTCGCGCTCCAGGGCCTGTTCGAGCAAAGCTTCCAGGCGCGCGTTTGCTGCCTCCGGCGCGCCGTGGTCGGAGAGGTCGAGCAAGGCGTACCAAGGGGCCTGCAAGGTGTCGAAGGGCAAGCGGCTGCCGGGCATCTCCCGCGCTACCAGCGCAAGGCATTCGGCACCCATCAGTTCGAAGCCGGTGAGCGCAGCGCTCAAAACCTGGCGGGCCAGGCCCAGCAGCTCGATGGCCGCGCCCAGGCTCGGCAGCGCCACATAGGCGGCAGCGTGAGCGCTGGGCAAGGGATACAGCTTGAGCGTTGCAGCGGTAATGATCCCCAGCGTGCCCTCGCTGCCGATGTAGAGGTCGCGCAGGTCGTAGCCGGTATTGTCCTTGCGCAGGCCGCGCAGGCCATGCCATACCTCGCCTTCGGCAGTGACCACCTCCAGCCCCAGGCACAACTCGCGGGCGTTGCCGTAGCGCAGCACGGCAGTGCCGCCGGCGTTGGTGCCCAGGTTGCCGCCGATCGTGCAACTGCCCTCGGCGCCCAGGCTCAGCGGAAACAACCGCCCTGCCCGCTCGGCCGCCAGTTGCACCTCGCGCAGGATGCAGCCGGCTTCCACCGTCAGGGTGTCGTTGGCCGCATCCACCTCGCGCACCGCGTTCATCCGCTCCAGGCTCATCAGCACCGCGCGGCCGCTGGCATCGGGCGTGGCGGCGGCCATCAGCCCGGTGTTGCCGCCCTGCACCACCACGCAGGCATCGAAATCGGCGCACAGGCGCACCACCGCCGCGACTTGCTCGGTGCTGGCCGGGCGCACGAAGGCACGGGCGCTGCCGTGATAGCGGCGGTGCTTGTCGCTCAAGCGGCTGCCGGCAGCTTCACCGGGTTGGGCATAGCGCTCGCCGAGCAGGCTCTGCAAGGCGGTGAGCAAGGTATCGCTCATTGCAGAGCCTGCGCGTCTTTGTATTTCTCATGCAGCGCGTAGAGCGCCGCCGAGGGCTCCATGCCGGTGCGTTTGCCCAGCTCGATCAGCCAGCCGCTGCGATGCCAGTCGCGGATGATCGCGTCGAGCCGGGCCTGGAAGTCGTGCTCGCCCTTGCGCACCCACATCACCGAATCCGAGGGGATCAGCTCGCTGGGCAGCGGGGTTTCGAAATCCGCCCACTCGGCCTGCTCGAGCAGGTCACGCATGGTCGGGGCCACGTGTACCGCTGCCACACAGCCATTACCGCGCAGGGTCAGCAGCGATTCGCTCTGGCTGCGGAAGGCCTTGATCACCGCGCCGTACTGCTCCTGCAACGGGGCGATGAAGTTGCTGCCCTGGGACACGCACACCGGTTTGCCCTTGAGGTCAGCCCATTGATGGATGCCCGCGCCCTTGCGGATCACCGCCGCGCCACCGACCTGCTCGTAGGGCGTTGGCGGGTAGTCGAGGATCTGCGCGCGCTCCTCGGTGTATTGCATGTTGGCGATCAGCACATCGACCTTGCCCTGTTGCAAGAACTGCACGCGGTTGGGTGGCAGCACCGCCACGGTCTGCACTGGCACGCCCAGGCGCTTGCCCAGTTCGTTGGCCAGTTCCACGTTGTAGCCCACTGGCTGCTGAGTCTTGGGGTCGAGGGTGCCGAACGGCAGGCCGGTGAGCATCACGCCCACGCTCAGGCTGTGGCGCTCGTTGATCTTGTCCAGCGTGGCGCCAGCGTGGGCGGCGGCGCAGGCCAGCGCAAGCAAGGGCGCCAACAGGTGGCGAAAGGTTTTGAGGGTCATGGCAAGGTCCCTTACAGGCCGAACTGGTCAGCGGCCATTGGCTCGATCTGATGTTGTTTCTCGGCCTGCACCAGCCAGCCGCTGGTGTGCCATTGCTTGACCACCGGGTCGAGCCTGGCCTGGGTGTCGGCCTCGCCCAGGCGGGTCCAGATCACCGACGGCGCCGGGTTCAGTTGTGGCTCCAGCGCGGTGTAGCCCTTCCAGTCCGGGTTGCTCGCCAGCAGTGGCTTGACCAGCGTGGCGTCGTGCACGGCCGCCACGCAGTTACCGCCGTGCAGCGCCAGCAGCGAGTCGGCCGAGCCTTTGAAGGCTTTGATGTCGGCGCCGTATTCGGTCAACGCCTTGATATAGCTGCTGCCCTGTGAAGTGCACACCGGCTGGCCCTTGAGGTCGGCCCAGGCCTTGATCGGGCTGCCCGGTGGCAACGCGGCGGTGCCGCCCACCTTGTAGAACGGCGTGGGCACATGGCCCAGGAGTTGGTCACGCTCGGGGTTCCACTCCATGTTCGCGATCAGCAGGTCGACCTTGCCCTGTTGCAGAAACTGCACGCGGTTGGCCGGCAGCACCGAGACCAGCTCCACCTTCACCCCCAGTGCCTTGCCCAGGGCATTGGCCATGTCGACATTCAGCCCCACCGGCTGCTGGGTGTTGGGGTCGAGCGCGCCGAAGGGGCCACCGGAGAGCATCACGCCCACATTGAGTTGCTGGCGCGCCTGGATGCGCTCCAGCGTAGCGTCGGCCTGCGCCGTGGCAGCGGCCAGCCCGAGGGCCAGGCAGAGGGAAAGCGGAAGAAAACGAACGGCGCCCATGCAAAGCTCCTGGTCAAGCGGCCATTGGAAAGTGGCGCGATGCTAGGAGCCGAGCGGCGATTCGGGGAAATGAAAAGATTGCCTATTCTTATAACTCAAAAAAGAGGCGCTGCCAGTTGCCCCGGTTTTGTTGGCCTGCTAGAACATGCAGCCACCAAATTCATAAACACCCTTTATGTTTTATTCCGCGAGCGTGATATGACCGCCACCCTTGACCTGGACCTGCTACGCACTTTCGTAACCGTCGCCCAGGCCGCCAGCTTTGCAGAAGCCGGCCGCACCCTGGGCCGCACTCAGGCATCGGTCACCCAGCACATGCAGCGCCTGGAGCAGCAAGTGGGCGCCACCCTGCTGCGCAAGGAAGGCCGCAACAAGCACCTCACCGATGCCGGCCGGCAATTGCTCAACCACGCCCGGCAGATGCTCGCCCTCAATGACGAAGCGCTGGCCTCGCTCAATCAGGGCGGCCCGAGCGGCGTGCTGCGCATCGGCTCCCCGCACGACATCGCCGACACCATCCTGCCGCCGCTGCTCACGCGCATTGCCCGCGCGGCACCCAACCTGCGCCTGGAGATCGACGTCGGCCGCAGCCCGTTCCTGATGGAAGACCTGCACCGCGGCAAGATCGACATGGCCATCTCCACCCGCTTCGACGACCGCCTGCAAGGCGTTGCGCTGCGCACCTCGCCGGTGTGGTGGATCTGCGCGGCCAACTACCGCCACAGCCCCGGCCAACCCCTGCCGCTGGTGCTGGTGGACGAACCCAGCATCTACCGCCGCTACGCCCTCGAAGCACTGGAGCGCGAAGGCATCGCCTGGCGCCAGGCCTACGCGGCGTCGAACCTGATCGGCATCAAGGCCGCTGTGCGTGCAGGGCTGGGCATCACCCCGCGCAGCATGGAGCTGCTCGGGCCTGATATGCGTGTGCTGGGGGAGCATGAGGGGCTGCCGCGCTTGCCGGAGGTGACGTATTACCTGTGGGTGAGGCGGCATGTGGCGAGCGGGTTGGTGCGGCGGGTGTTCGAATTGGTGAGTGATGGGTTTGGGGGAAGTTGAGAATCACAGCGCGAGACACCTTTGCGGTGTATGGGTCGGATGATTCTGCCCGTTCAATTCGCCGCTGAGCATCCATGAGCTCAGACGCCGTACGCTTGGGTGTGGTGGGCCTGCTTCGTATGCTCAGGAATGAGAGTAGGCATTACCTGACCTGTACGGGTTTTATTTGGCCGGATAGCGCCGGTGCTCAGTGGAGTGAGTACGGTTCAAGTTCGCTCAATGCCCCGCAAACCCAAGGTTTTTTATTCGACCAGGGGGTAAGATAAGCGCCATGAGTTTAGGGAAACCTTCATGAAAATAAAGCAGTTAACGCTCACTCACTACCGCCGGTTTCGAAGTTTTCGAATTGATTTCGACGAGCAGGTGACGGTATTGGTAGCGCGCAATGGGGCGGGCAAATCCAGCATCCTGGATGCTCTGGCCACAGCGTTGGGGCTCTACCTCACTCGGCTGCCCGGGGTTTCCGGCATCAGCCCTCGGGAAACCGATTTTCAGGTAGATCCCGACGGCAGCAAACCAGCCTACATGCGCATCGAGTGCGAAAGCTTCAGTGGTGTGAAATGGGACAGAACCGAGAAGCGTGACAAAAGCGCCAAAACCGAAAAACAGATCCCCCCTGCGATGGGCCACAAGGCGCTCATGAACACCGTAGACGCTGTGGTCGATGCCCATAATGAAGGCCGTGATTATTCGCTGCCGATTTTTGCGCACTACGGTACCAACCGCGCCGTGTTCGATATTCCGCAGCGCAAACGCGCGTTCAAGAACGCCTTCAGCCGCTTCGATGCATTCGACGGCGCTTTGCAAGGCCGAGCCAACTTCAAGCGTTTGATCGAGTACTTCTACTTCCTTGAAGACTGTGAGAACCGAGAGCACAAAGCCCGAGCAAGCTTCGCTTACGAACATCCCGAGTTGCGCGCCATCCGCCAGGCTATCAGCCGGCTCATGCCTGCCTTCACTCAACCGCGCAGTGTTTACCCTGCTGGGTTGATGGTGAACTGGACAGTGGATAATACGGTCAAGCAGCTGAGAATCGAACAACTCAGCGACGGCTACCGCACCACCTTGGCAATGGTGATGGACATTGCCGCCAGAATGGCTGAAGCCAATCCCGCCAGCGAGGAACCGCTGAACACTGAAGGGGTGATCCTTATTGATGAAGTGGATCTGCATCTTCACCCTGGCTGGCAACAGCAGATACTTCCCGACCTGATGAAAACGTTCCCTAACGTCCAATTCATTGTGACCACCCATAGCCCCCAGGTCGTAAGCTCGGTCAAGCCTGAATCGCTCAGAGTCATTGACTGGCAAGGCGAAGAAGCCCGGCTCATCCCGGTCAATTTTTCGTTTGGCGCAGAGTCTCAGCAAATGCTGACACAAGTATTGGGTGTTGAACCACGCAGCCCGGTCAAAATCGTGCAGCAGTTATATGAGTATCAACAGTTGGTTGCAGAGAACCAGTGGGATTCGGACCGAGGCCTTGAGCTACGTCGGATATTGGATGATTGGGGCGCGGAATACGAACCCGAGTTACTGCGTCTGGAGATGGATATACGGCTCAAGGCGCTTGATCGGGATCAACTCCCATGAAGAACGTTGCAAAAGGTGTGTCGCCCCTTGCGCTAAGTAACTATGTTGCAGTTATGCCATCCAATAGCTGGGAGCAGTTCAAGAAATCAAAAGCCCGTCGCCTTGCATTGCAAGCGAGGTTGTTACTTGATCAGGGCGGGCTGTGCGCCTATTGCGAGATTGACTTGAAACCTGCGTGCCCGCTTGGGGAGGCAGACCTGCGAGTCGAACATTTTCACCCCAAGTCAGATGGCGCCACTGGACACAACTGGCATCTCGACTGGCAGAACTTGCTTGCGACTTGCCACGGGGGATCCAGGCCGGATGTGGTAGATGCCGCGCAACGGCATACATCACCTGACCATACCTGTGATGTGCCCAAAGGCGATCACAATTGGGACAACGTCATCCTGAACCCACTCGGGCTTCCTCATACACCTGGCCTTTTCAGCTATGAGCGCAGCAGTGGTTCGATGAAGGTCGATTCTGGTAAATGCAGAACGGCGGCAGTGGATGCGGTAAGGGCGCAAGAAACCATAAACAGGCTGGCGCTCGACAGCCCTCGCCTGCGCGGCTTTCGCAAAGCGGCACTGGATCGCATCAACCAACAACTGATCACCATGGTTCAAGCCGGCCAGCCTCTTGAAGCTGCTCGCCAGGATCTCGCCCGCGTGCTTTTGGCCAAAAATGCAAACCATCACTGGCCACCTTTTTCTCGGCTATTCGCAATTATCTGGGCGCAGCAGCAGAGCAGCAGTTGGCCGCAACAGGCTACGTTGGCTAGGCTCTGTATGAAATGTATTCCAGCGAAGGCCAGGCAAGGCGAAAGCAGGGGAGGAAGCGGAGTTTACTGGTTGTAAATGAGCATTCCGACCGGGCTCGCGATCGAGCCTGTTTTCAACGCGGCATGGGCGAGCTGGGATGCATTTCGTACAGAGCCTAAGAGCCCCTAACCCCACCTATCCCCCTTACCCCACTTTTGCTAGGCTGCGCGCTCCCCCGCCGCAGCCCGCCTCCATGTCCAGAAAGCCCCGCACCCCCTCCTCTCCCAGGCCGGCCAACGCCGCCCCGACCTTGATCGACGTCGCCAAGGTCGCCGGTGTCTCCCCTATCACGGTTTCGCGTGCCCTGCACCGGCCGGAGATCGTGAGCGAGGCCGCGCGGCAGAAGGTGCTGGCGGCGGTGGCGCAGACCGGCTACGTGCCCAACGCGCTGGCCGGCAGCCTGGCCAGCAACCGCAGCCGGCTGGTGGCGATCTTTTTGCCGACCATCGCCAACTCGATCTTCGCCGACACCGTGCAGGCCTTGATGGACCGCCTGACCCTGGCAGGCTACCAGACCCTGCTGGGCCTGACCGGCTACTCGGCCGAGCGCGAAGAGAAGCTGCTCGAAGCAGTATTGGCACGCCGGCCCGACGGCATCGTGCTGACGGGCACGCTACACACCGAAGCAAGCCGCCAGCGCCTGGCGCGGGCCGGGGTGCCACTGGTGGAGGCCTGGGACTTGTCGGAGGCGCCGCTGGACATGCTGGTGGGGTTTTCCCACGAGGCGGTGGGCCAGGCGATTGCCCGGCACTTGCTGGATAAAGGCTACAGCCGCTTCGGCGTGATCAGCGTGGCCGACCCGCGCGGCCTGCGCCGTTGCCAGGCCATGCTGGATGCCCTGCAGGCTGCCGGTGTCGAGGGCACGCCTCTGGAAGTGATCACGCCGCCCGCCACTCTGGAAGTCGGGCGCGAGGGTTTGCGCCGGCTGCTGGCGCGGGCGCAGCCGCCGAAGGTGGTGGTGTGCAGCTCCGACACCATCGCCCAAGGCGTGCTCGCCGAAGCGGCCAGCCGTGGCCTGCGCGTGCCGCAGGATCTGGCCGTGATGGGTTTTGGCGACCTCTCGAGCGCCGCTCAGGTGTACCCGCCGCTCTCGACCGTGCGGGTCGACGGCAGCCGCATCGGCGAGGAAGTGGCCAGGGCGCTGCTGGCGCGTTTCGACGGCAAGGATGCCGGCCGGCCGCCGGTGCGGCTGGACACCGGCTTTACCCTGATCGACCGCGCCAGCACCTAGCGCAGGTCGCCGCGCAGCGCCATCACCCGCTCGCGCATCACCCGTGGCACCGCCTCTTCGCTGGAGAGCGGCGCACCGGCGACCACCCCGACCCTCGACCAGAAGCGCTTGAACAGCCCCTTGCCCGGCGCTCGGCTGAAGAAACTGCCCCACAAGCCCTGCAACGCCAGCGGTATCACAGGGACCGGGTTGGCCTTGAGAATGGTGTTCACGCCGCCCTTGAAGGCATCCACTTCACCATCCCCGCTGAGCTTGCCCTCGGGGAAGATGCACACCAGCTCACCGGCTGCCAGATACGCAGAGATCCGTGCGAACGCCGCTTCGTACACCGCCAGGTCTTCACTGCGCCCGGCGATAGGCACCGCGCCCACCGTGCGGAATACGAAGTTCAGCACTGGCAGGTTGTAGATCCGGTAATACATCACGAAGCGGATCGGCCGGCGGATGGCACCGGCCAGCAGCAGTGCGTCGACGAAGGAGACGTGGTTGCACACCAGCAGCGCCGCGCCTTCGTCAGGAATGTTCTCAAGCCCCCGGTGGCTGACGCGATACATCGAATGGCTGAGCAGCCAGATGAGAAAGCGCGCGGTGAACTCCGGCACGATGCTGAAGATGTACAGGTTGATGGCGATGTTGAGCAGCGACACCACCAGGAACAGGTGCGGGATCGACAGCTTGAGCACCGACAGCAGCACGATCGCCACGATCGCCGACACCACCATGAACAGCGCGTTGAGGATGTTGTTGGCGGCGATCACCCGCGCCCGCTCATGCTCGGCCGAGCGGGACTGGATCAGCGCGTACAGCGGCACGATGTAGAAACCGCCGAACACCCCGAGCCCGAGAATGCTCGCCAGCACCCACCAGGCCGAACCATGGGCCAGCACCTGCAGCCAGCTGTAGGGCGTTGCTGGCTCAGGCACGTGGCCGGAAGCGAGCCACCAGGCCAGGCCGAACAGGGTGACGCCAAACGAGCCGAAGGGCACCAGGCCGATCTCAACCTTGCTCCCGGAAAGCCGCTCGCACAGCAGTGAGCCAAGCGCGATGCCGACCGAGAACACGGTGAGAATCAGCGTGACCACGGTTTCATCGCCGTGCAGCCAGTCTTTGGCGTAGCCCGGGATCTGCGTAAGGTAGATGGCACCGACGAACCAGAACCAGGAGTTGCCCAGGATCGAGCGTGACACGGCTTCGGTCTGGTGGAAGCCAAGCTTGAGGGTGAGCCAGGTTTGCCGAGGAATGTTCCAGTCCAGTACCAGCTCAGGCGAGCTTGCCGGCGCGGGCGGGATAAAGCGGCTGGCGGCGTAACCGGCCACCGCTACCCCGACGATGCCGGCCGACACCGCCCAGGCGTAATGCTCGCCGCTGACCAGCACGCCGGCGCCGATGGTGCCGGCCAGGATCGCCAGGAACGTGCCCATCTCCACCAGGCCGTTGCCACCGATCAACTCACTGGGGCGCAGGGCCTGCGGCAGGATCGAATACTTCACCGGGCCGAACACCGCCGAGTGCATGCCCATGGCGAACAGCGCCACCAGCATCAGGCTGAGGTGGCCCAGCACGAAGCCGCAGGCACCGGTGGCCATGATGGCGATTTCGGCCAGCTTGATGGCGTGGATCAGCCGGTGCTTGGCGAACTTTTCACCTATCTGGCCCGCCAGTGCCGAGAACAGAAAGAACGGCAGAATGAACAGCATGGCGCAGAGGTTGACCCACACCGTGCGGTCACCCTCCAGCGCCAGCTTGTAGAGGATCGCCAGGATCAGCGACTGCTTGAACAGGTTGTCGTTGAATGCGCCCAACGACTGGGTCACGAAAAAGGGCAAGAACCTGCGCGTGCGCAGCAGGCCGGTTTGTGCACTCATGTAGGGGCCTTCTAAGCGTTAGTGCGTGCGTCCTGCGGCACTCGCCACATCGCAAGCCCGGAGAGGATACACAGCAACAGCAAAGTTGTGGCATACGCGTCGGCCGTCGCCACCAGCCCGAGCGCTTTTACCAGCAGCCCGGCCACCAGGGCGGGGACGCAAAAGGCCAGGTAACTGAGCACATAGAACGCTGCCATCAAGGCTGCCCGCTCATGCGCATGGGCCAGGGGCATCACACTGCGCACCGCGCCGAGGAACCCCGAGCCGAAGCCTGCGCCGGCCACCAGGGTGGCAAGAAAAAACAACCCGGCCACGCCGCTGTGCACCGCCAGCAGCAACAGCACCAGGCCACCGGCAAGCAAGCCGGTGCCCAGGCGCAGCACTTTGGTTGCGGGCTGGCCGCGCAGGCTATAGATAGCCGCCGCGCCAGCAAGGGTGAGCGTGGCGACCAAAGCGCCCGGTAACAAAGGGCTGCTCAGCCCCGTAGTGCTGCGCACCAGCAGCGGCGCGAGCGACAGGAAAAACCCACCCAGCGCCCAACACGCCACGTCCACCGGCAGGGCTCGCCATAACGCAGCGCGCGCCTGAACGGGCACCTGAATCGCCGGTTTCAGTGAGGCCCAGGCGCCCGCTGCGCGGCTGACGCTTTCAGGCAGCCAGGTCAGCAACAGCACCTGTGCCAGAAACGCCGCAGCCAATACCCCATACACCAGCCGCAGCGGCCAGGGGCCGTACTCCACCAGCAGGCTGCAGCCCAACGCACCGGCGGCCATGCCGAACATGGGCGTCAGGCTGTTGAGCAGCGGCCCGGCAACGCTGTCACGATCGATCAGCGCCGCGCCCAGCACGCTGGTAGCCATGCCGGTGGCAAAACCCTGCAGCACGCGCGCGGTCATCAACCAGAGCACATTCGGCGCCTCGATGAACACCGCCATGGCCACCAGCTCCAACGACAAGGCGATTGCGATCACCAGGCGCCGGCCCAGGTGGTCCGACAGCTTGCCGACCGTGAGCAATGCCAGCAGCAAGCTGAAGGCATACACCGCGAACACCAGCGTCAGCACGGCGGGTGAAAAGCCCCAGGCTTGCTGGTAAAGCGGGTACAGCGGCGTGGGCGCACTGGACGCCGCCAGAAAGCACAACAACACAGCACTCAGATAGGCCATGGACAGGCGAGAAGACACCGCGCACCTCCGTTAAAGCAATTAATTAGCCTTAAGGAGTGTGCGCGCCTTGCCCGCTTAACGCAATTTTTTTGTGTTAAGGTATTTCCATGGCTATTCGAGAACCTATCCGCAGTGGCGGTCGCAGCGCCCGGGTGCAGCAATCTGTGCACTCGGCGGTGCGTGAGCTGCTCACCGAACACTCCCGTGAGGCCCTGACGTTGCCGATGATCGCCGCGCGCGCGGGCGTAACCCCGTCCACGCTCTATCGGCGCTGGGGCGATTTGCCCAGCCTGTTGGCCGATGCCAGCCTCGAACGGCTGCGCCCGGACGCGCCACCTGCCGACACCGGCAGCCTGCGTGGCGACCTGCTGGCGTGGGTGGAGCAATACGTGGATGAGTTGGGGTCCGAGCCCGGGCGGGCAATGATTCGAGATTTTGTCGCAAGCGGCACGGCCTGCCAGTGCTCCGGTGTGTTGCGCGGGCAGTTTCAGCAGATCGTGGAACGCGCCGAGGCACGTGGGGAGGTATCACCCTGTGCCGACACCTTGCTCGATCGCCTGGCGGCGCCGACGGTGTACCGGGTGATGTTCAGCGAGGTGATGCCCGATGCAGCGCGGCAAGCCCAGTGGGTCGAGCACGCGCTGCTTTTTGGCTGAACGCCGGGCAGTGGTTGAGACCTGCGCGTCGCGCGGCGCAGCCGCGCTCCTGCCGATAGGCTACTCATAGGAGCGCGGCTTGCCGATCTTCAACTCACTTGCCAGCCCACTCGCTCACGCGATCAGGGTTGGCGGCCACCCACTTCTTGGCCGCTTCTTCAGGCTTGGCACCGTTCTGGATTTCCAGCATCACCGAGCCGATTTCGTTGGCATCTTTCCACTGGAATTTTTTCAGGAAAGCCGCTACGTCAGGTGCTTTTTTCTCCAGGTCCTTGCTGCCGATGCTGTCGACGTGCTCGGCACCGCCGTAGACGTTTTTCGGGTCATCCAGGAAGCGCAGTTTGTTCTCGCCGGTGTACTTGGCGAACATCCAGTGCGGCACCCAGCCGGTCACGGCGATTTCCTGCTTGCGCGACACCGCGCGGTCCAGTTGCGAGGTCATGCCGGCGCCGGAGCTGGCAACCAGGGTGAAGCCCTTGAGGTCGTAGTCCTTGATGGCCTGTTCGGTCTTGGTCATTACGCCGGCGCCTGCATCGATGCCGGTGATCTTGGTGCCGAAGTCCTTGTCGGTCTTGAGGTCGTCGATGGTCTTGGCCTTGACGTAGTCAGGCACGATCAGGCCGATCTTGGCGTCGTTGAAGTTGGCGCCGTAGTCCACCACATCATCGCCGTACTTCTTGATGTACTCGCCGTGAGTACCTGGCAGCCAGGCCGAGAGCATCATGTCGAGCTTGCCGGTAGCGACCCCTTGCCACATGATCCCGGCGCCCAGGGCGGTGGGTTTGACGTCATAGCCGAGCTTCTGCTTGATGATTTCGGCGGCGACGAAGGTGGTGGCCACGCTGTCGGACCAGCCGTCGACGTAGCCGATGCTGAGCGTGTCCTTGGCCTGTGCGAGCGAGGCGCTCATGGCCACGACCAAGGCGCTTGCACCCAGAATGCGTTTCAACTTCATGCTTGACTCCCCGAAAAGGCTTGCCCGGCCGAGGCCGAGTGAATGGTTATGTTTTCTTGGTTGTCCTCGGGTCAGCGTGGCTGACGTGAAAATGATCAGCTCATGGGGCCGGTTGCCCTGCTCCATGGGCGACCCCCAGGCACCCCGTGGCGACATGGCAAGCCCTTCTCGCGACACCTCTGTGCGCCGAAAACGACGCTCGCACCGCAGCGGCGCATGCCAGGGCAGGTTCCAGAGCGCCGCGCACCGTTTCGAGACACTCCGGTCGTCCGTTGGGCTGCAAAAGCCAAACGTGGCGCTACTTGCCCGGGTTCGATTCGGTGTATCGTTCGTGCCGCAACCCACGGCGCGCGTAAAAATTTCGTCAAGGGAGTGGGCAACTTGCCACTAGAGGCGTTGTCTAGTCAGCTGCATTGGCCTCAGGAACTTCATTCATGCTTCGATCCTTGCGCTTGGCCGCCCTTCTGGGTGGGCTTTTTGTGAGTGCGTTCGCCCAGGCCCGGGACATCGACCCGGGCACTTACGGCTTTCCGCTGACCAACCCCTTCGAGGCGACCATCGCCACCACCCCACCGGACTTGCGCCCCAAGCTGCCGCTGGACGAAGACATCAACCAGGCCGACTACACGCTGACGATGCGCCCCGAGCGCGAGTTCATTCTGCCGGACAACTTCTGGGCGGTTAAAAAGCTGCACTATCGCCTGGCCGAGCAGAAGCACGCCGCGCCCCTGGTGTTCCTGATCGCAGGTACTGGCGCCGCCTACAACAGCGCCATCAACGAGTACCTGAAAAAACTGTTCTGGCAGGCTGGCTACCACGTGGTGCAGCTGTCCTCGCCCACCAGCTTCGACTTCATCAGTGCCGCCTCGCGCTTCGCCACTCCGGGCGTCACCAGCGAAGACGCCGAAGACCTTTACCGGGTGATGCAGGCCGTGCGCGCGCAGCATCCGAAGCTCCCGGTCACCGACTTCTACCTTTCCGGCTACAGCCTCGGCGCGCTCGATGCTGCTTTCGTCAGCAAGCTCGACGAGACCCGCCGCAGCTTCAACTTCAAGAAGGTGCTGCTGCTCAACCCGCCGGTGAACCTCTATACCTCGATCAACAACCTCGACAAGCTGGTGCAAACCCAGGTCAAGGGCATCAACAACTCCACCACGTTCTATGAACTGGTGCTGAGCAAGCTCACCCGCTACTTCCAGCAGCGCGGTTACATCGACCTGAACGAGGCGCTGCTGTACGACTTCCAGCAGTCCAAGCAGCATCTGTCCAACGAGCAGATGGCCATGCTGATCGGTGTGTCGTTCCGCTTCTCGGCAGCCGACATCGCCTTCACCTCCGACCTGATCAACCGCCGTGGCCTGATCACCCCGATCGACTACCCGATCCGTGAAGGCACCAGCCTCACGCCGTTCATGCGCCGGGCGATGCAGTGCGATTTCGACTGCTACATGACCGAGCAGGTGATCCCGATGTGGCGCGCCCGCACCGACGGTGGCAGCGTGCTGCAACTGATCGACCAAGCCAGCCTCTATGCGCTCAAGGATTACCTGCACAGCTCCAGCAAGATTGCTGTGATGCACAACGCCGACGACGTGATCCTCGGCCCTGGCGACCTGGGCTTCCTGCGCAAGACCTTCGGCGATCGCCTGACTGTTTACCCCTACGGTGGCCATTGCGGCAACCTCAATTACCGCGTCAACGCCGACGCCATGCTGGAGTGGTTCCGTGGCTAAGAAATTCCTCCTGCTCGCCAGCCTGCTGTTCGCCGGCGCGGTCCAGGCCGCGCAACCTGCACCCGCACCTGCCACCGCGCCGGATGCGGACGGTTTCAAGGAACCGCTCAAGCAACTGACCTTCAACCCGGGGCTCGACCAGCGCGAATTCGAGCGCTCGACCCTGAGCGCCCTTGAAGTCTATGACCCGCTGGAGTCGTGGAACCGCCGGGTGTACCACTTCAACTACCGCTTCGATGAGTGGGTGTTCCTGCCGGTGGTGCACGGTTACGAGTTCATCACTCCGCGCTTCGTGCGCAGCGGGGTGAGCAACTTCTTCGGCAACCTGGGCGACATCAGCAACCTGTTCAACTCGGCGCTGCAGTTCAAAGGCAAGCGTTCGTTGCAGGTGGCTGGCCGCCTGGCGCTGAATACCACCGTGGGCATCGCCGGCCTCTGGGACCCTGCGACCAAGCTGGGCCTGCCCAAGCAGACCGAAGACTTCGGCCAGACCCTGGGCTTCTACGGCGTGCACTCCGGGCCTTACCTGGTACTGCCCTTCCTCGGCCCATCGAACCTGCGTGACACCACGGGCCTTGTGGCTGACTTCAGTGTCGAGTCTGCGGTCAACTTCCTCAACGTGAGCCAGGAAAGCAGCCGCCATCCGGAAATCTACGCGCTGCGGGTAGTCGACAAGCGCTACGTCAACAGCTTCCGTTATGGCCAGCTGAACTCACCGTTCGAGTACGAAAAAGTGCGCTACGTCTACACCGAGTCGCGCAAACTCCAGATCGCCGAGTAACCGCGTACCCATCGAGCCATTCGATGGGTGCCTGGCGAATTACTCACCCATCCGGGCAAAACTCCGGTTTAGCATGGCGCCATTGCCTTGTTGACCGGAGTTTTTTCATGCCCATGCGCCGTGTTCTGGACGTCCACACTGGCCACGCCACCTCTGACGGTGCCGGCGTGCGCCTCACCCGCGTGATCGGCGGCCCTGGCCCCGAGCGTTTCGACCCCTTCCTGATGCTCGATGAGTTCGGTTCGGAAAACCCCGACGAATACATCGCCGGCTTCCCGCCCCACCCGCACCGGGGTTTCGAAACCGTGACCTACATGCTCGAAGGCCGCATGCGCCATGAAGACCACATGGGCAACGTTGGCCTGCTGGCCAGCGGCGGCGTGCAGTGGATGACCGCCGCACGCGGGGTGATTCACAGCGAGATGCCCGAGCAGGAAGAAGGCTTGATGCGTGGCTTTCAGCTGTGGCTGAACCTGCCGGGCAAGGCCAAGCTGGGGCCTGCGGGGTACCGGGACATCCCACCGGCAGAGATTCCCCGCGTGCAATTGCCCGGCGGTGTAGAAGCAGTGGTGATCGCAGGTACGCTCAAGGCCGCCGGGCAGTCGGTAGACGGCGCCGTGCAGCGGCCCGATACCGAGCCGCAGTATTACGACCTGCACCTGCCGGCTGGGGGCCAGGCTGCACCTGAAGTGGCTGATGGGCACCGGGTGTTGCTGTATGTGTACGAGGGTGAGCTGCTGCTCGAAGGCTTTGGCGATGCGGTGCACAAAGGCCAGTTGCTGCGGTTGAGCGAGGCCGGTGAGGTGCGTTTGAGCAGTACCGCCGGCGCCAGGGTGTTGCTGATCGCGGGCAAGCCGTTGAACGAGCCGATCGTGCAGTACGGGCCGTTCGTGATGAACAGCGCTGCCGAGATCGAGCAGGCGGTGAGTGATTTTCGGGCTGGGGTGCTGACTGATTGAAATATCGCCGTTGCACGTCGCCGTTGCACGTCGCGCGGCAAGCCGCCCTCCCACTTCTTGATCTGCGCCACTCAACTTCTGAACTGCCCCACAAACCACAGTGGGAGGCCGGCTTGCCGGGCGATGTGCAACGGCGATGTGCAACGGCGACGTGCAACGCACCAGCTCAGCTACTCACCACCCTCGGGCTTGCCCGCCTCGTCCCGCTTCAGATCATCCGGCACCGGCACACTTTTCGGGCGGCTCCGGCCGTTTGCCCTGCCCCGCGCGGTACTGGCGGATCTGATAGACGTACGCCAATACCTGCGCCACCGCCAGGTACAAGCCCGCCGGAATCTGCTGATCGGCCTCGGTGGAGTAGTAGATCGCCCGCGCCAGCTCCGGCGACTCCATCACCTGGATGCGATGCTCGTTGGCGATCTCGCGAATCTTCAGCGCGCTCATGTCCGTGCCCTTGGCCAGCAGCACCGGCGCACTGCCCTGCTCGGCGTCGTACTTGAGCGCCACGGCGAAGTGGGTCGGGTTGGTGATCACGACATCGGCATTGGGCACGTTGGCCATCATTCGCCGCTGCGCCACTTCACGCTGCATCTGCCGAATGCGGCCCTTCACCTCGGGCTTGCCTTCGGTGGCCTTGTACTCGTCCTTGATCTCCTGCTTGCTCATCATCAGCTTCTTGCGGCCCTGGTAGATCTGCAAGGGCACGTCCACCGCCACGATGATCAGCAACCCCAGCGTCATGTAGAACGCGCTCCAGCCGATCACCTGAATGCTGTGCAGCATCGCCCGCTCCAGCGGCTCATGAGCGATGGCCAGCAGATCGTTACGATCTTTCTGCAACACATGCAGCGCCACCGCCAGCGTCACGCCGAACTTGGCCAGGGATTTGACCAGTTCGATGGTGGAGTTGATGGTGAACATCCGCTTCAGGCCCGACAACGGGTTCATCCGGCTGAACTTGGGCGCCATGGATTTGGTGGAGAACAGCCAACCGCCCAGGCCGATCGGGCCGATAAGCGCCGCCAACAACAGAATGACCATCAATGGCCCCGTGGCCTTCACGGCATCACGCGCCGCGCTGAGGGCGTAGATACCCATCTGGCTGGTGTCCATGATGGCCTCGCGCGGCAGGCTCAGGCTGTGCTTCATCACATCCATCATCATGCTCGCGACCCCTCCGCCGAACATCAGCAGCGCACACACACCCGCCATCATGACGATGAAGGTGTTCAGGTCCTTGGAGCGCGGAATCTGGCCCTGTTCTCGGGCCTCTCGCTTGTGCTTCTCCGTGGGGTCTTCTGTCTTGTCCTCGTCACTCTCGCCTTCGGACATGCCGTTACCTCGCGCGGATCAGATCGCGCAGCCACTGCAGAGCGTCAGTGGCCAGCACCTGATACTGGTTGAGCAGATCAGCCATGCTGATCCAGAGAATGACCATGCCCGCCACGATGGTGATGGGCATCCCGACCGAAAAGATATTGAGCTGCGGTGCCGCGCGCGTCATCACGCCCAGCGCAATGTTCACCACCAGCAGCGACGTGATGGCCGGCAACACCAGCAACACGGCGGACCCCAACACCCAGCTCAGGCGGTTGGCCAGGTCCCAGAATTGCCCGGTCATCAACCCGTCGCCCACCGGCAAGGTGGTGAAGCTTTCCACCAGCACTTCGAACACCACCAGATGGCCGTTCATGGACAGGAACAGCAGCGCCACCAGCATGTTGAAGAACTGGCTGAGGGTTGCCACGTTCACCCCGTTGACCGGGTCGATCATCGAGGCGAACGACATGCCCATTTGCGTGGCTACCATCTGCCCGGCGATCACGAACACCTGGAACAGCATATGGATGGCCAGCCCCATCAGCGCGCCGATCACGATCTGCTCGGCGCACAGCAGCAACGCATGCAGGTCCAGCGCGTTGACCGCAGGCATCGGCGGCAGCGCCGGGGCGATCACAACGGTGACGGCAAAGGAGAAATACAGGCGAATACGCCGCGGGATCATGGTGCTGCCGAACAGCGGCATGGCCGTGAGCAAGGCGGCTACCCGGAACATCGGCAGCACGAAACTGGCCACCCACGAGCCGATCTGAACGTCGGTGAGTTCCAGCACGTCAGCCGATCAACTGCGGAATGCTGTGGTAGAGCTCCAGGATGTAGTCCATGAACTCCCGAACCATCCACGGCCCCATCACGATCAGGGTCACCAGCATCACGATCATGCGCGGCAGAAAGCTCAGCGTCTGCTCGTTGATCTGCGTGGCGGCCTGGAAGATCGCCACGGTCAGGCCCACCAGCAGCGACGGCAGCACCATGATCGCCACCATCAGCGTGGTCAGCCACAGGGCGCTGCGAAAGATGTCGGTTGCCACTTCAGGTGTCATGGGCTTACTCCGCTAAACGCCGCCGAAGCTGCTGGCCAGGGTACCGATGATCAGCGCCCAGCCATCGACCAGCACGAACAGCATGATCTTGAACGGCAATGAAATGATCTGCGGCGAGAGCATCATCATGCCCATGGCCTGCAGCACGCTGGCGATCACCAGGTCGATGATCAAAAACGGAATGAAGATCATGAAGCCGATCTGCAGGGCCGTCTTCAGCTCCGACGTGACGTAGGCCGGCACCACGGTGAGCAGCGGTGTCTGGTCGGCGCTGGGGATGTCGGTGCGCTTGGACAGGCGCACGAACAGGTCCAGGTCGCTCTGGCGGGTCTGGGTGAGCATGAAGGTCTTGACCGGCACCTCGGCCTTGGCCAGCGCTTCGGTCGAACTCAGCTGGTTGGCCAGGTAAGGCTGCAGCGCCTCGGTGTTAACGCGGTCGAAGACTGGGGCCATGATGAACATGGTCAGGAACAGCGCCATGCCGGTGAGCAACTGGTTCGACGGCGTCTGCTGCAGGCCCAGGGCCTGGCGGACGATGGAGAACACGATGATGATGCGGGTGAAGCAGGTCATCAGCAGCACGAACGCCGGAATGAAGCTCAGCGCCGTCATGATCATCAGGATCTGCAGGCTGACCGAATACTCCTGCTGGCCGTTGGCCCCAGTGGTCATGGTGATCGCCGGCAACTGCAGCGGGTCGGCCGCCATCGCCAGCGGCGCGGCCATCGCCAGCGCCAGAAACAACGCAATGCGCAGCGCGCCCATCAGTGCTTGTCCTTTTGATCCTTGCCGAGCAGTTCCATCAGCCGCTGGGCGAACTCGGGCGTTGCCGCCTCACCTTTTTCGGGCAGCGCCACCGGTTGCTTGAGCACGTGCAGCGGCGTGATGCGCCCCGGGGTCAGGCCCAGCAGAATCTGCTCCTGCCCCACCTGTACCAGCAGCAGCCGCTCACGCGGGCCGAGCGCGCGCGAACCCACCAGCTCGATGACCTGCTGACGCCCGCCGCGCACGTGGGTGCCCTGGGAACGGCGTAACAGCCAGGTCAGGCCGAAGATCACCGCCATCACCACCAGCAGGCCCAGCACCGTCTGCGCCAACTGGCCACCTGCGCCCCCCAGCAGCGAGGGCGCGGCGGCCGCCGCCGGCGCAGCAGCAGGTTCGGCCGCCAGCGCGGTCAGCGGCAGCGCGAGCAGCGCCATCAGCAGGCGAGCCATCAGCGCAGCTTCTTGATGCGTTCGGTGGGGCTGATCACGTCGGTGAGGCGGATGCCGAACTTTTCGTTCACCACCACCACTTCACCGTGGGCCACCAGCGTGCCGTTGACCAATACATCCAGCGGCTCGCCGGCCAGGCGGTCGAGCTCGATCACCGAACCCTGGTTGAGCTGCAACAGGTTGCGGATGTTGATCTCGGTGCTGCCCACTTCCATGGAGATCATCACCGGGATGTCCAGAATCACATCGAGATTCGGGCCCTCGAGCCCGGCGATGTCCATGGGCTTGGCCGGGGTGCCGAACTCTTCCATCGGAAGGCGCGTGCCCTTGGGCTCGTCAGCGGCCAGCAGTGCATCGATATCGCTCTGCCCGCCCTCGCCTGCCTCGTTGAGCGCTGCGGCCCACTCGTCGGCCAGTGCCTGGTCGTCGGCAGATACGTTGTCTTTTTCGTCAGCCATCTGAAACCCTCGAAAATCCGGTTGTCGATTGCGTCGGCGCCGTCAGCGGCGCTCGATCGGAGAAGTGATCTGCAAGGCCAGGTTGCCTTTGTGCGAACCGAGCCGAGCCTTGAACGAGGGCACGCCGTTGGCGCGCATCACCAGCTCTTCTGGCAGCTCGACCGGGATCACATCGCCCGGCTGCATGTGCAGGATGTCGCGCAGCTTGAGCGTGCGCCGCGCCACGGTCGCCGACAGCGGCACCGAGACATCCAGCACGTCCTCGCGCAGCGCCTTGACCCAGCGCTCGTCCTGATCGTCCAGGTCGGACTGGAAGCCGGCATCGAGCATCTCGCGCACCGGCTCGACCATCGAATACGGCATGGTCACGTGAAAATCGCCACCGCCGCCATCGAGTTCGATGTGGAAGGTCGAGACCACGATCGCCTCGCTCGGCCCGACGATGTTGGCCATGGCCGGGTTCACTTCAGAGCTGATGTACTCGAAATTCACCTCCATGATCGCCTGCCAGGCTTCCTTGAGGTCGATGAACGCCTGGTCGATCACCATGCGCACCACCCGCAGTTCGGTCGGGGTGAACTCGCGGCCTTCGATCTTGGCGTGGCGGCCATCGCCGCCGAAGAAGTTGTCGACCAGCTTGAACACAAGCTTGGCGTCGAGAATGAACAGCGCCGTGCCACGCAACGGCTTGAACTTGACCAGGTTGAGGCTGGTGGGCACGTACAGCGAGTGGATGTACTCACCGAACTTCATCACCTGCACGCCGCCCACGGCCACATCGGCGGAACGGCGCAGCAGGTTGAACATGCTCACGCGGGTATAACGGGCGAAACGCTCGTTGATCATTTCCAGGGTGGGCATGCGCCCCCGCACGATGCGGTCCTGGCTGGTCAGGTCATAGGATTTGACGCTACCGGGCTCTACGGGGCTCTCGGTCTGCACCAGGCCATCGTCGACCCCGTGCAGCAACGCATCGATTTCGTCCTGGGAGAGCAGGTCCTGAACGGCCATGGTGCTTTCCTATTGCAATACGAAATTGGTGAACAGCAACTGGTCGACCACCAGCTTGCCGAGCTCTTTCTGGGTCACTTCCTGCACGCTGGCGGTGGCTTTCTGGCGCAGCATCTCTTCACCCACCGGCGTTGCCAACTGGTTGAAATCCTGGCCCGAGAGCAACAGCACCAGGTTGTTGCGGATCACTGGCATGTGTTCCTTGAGTGCGGCCATGCCGGCGGCATCATGGCTCATCAAGGTGATGCTGACCTGCAGGTAACGCTGGCGACCGTTCTGATTGAGGTTGACCACGAAGGCAGGCAACAGTGCCTCGTAAATGGCAGCCGGTTTGGCGTTGGCTGCAGCGGCGGCCTCTTGCGCCGGTTTTTCGTCTTTGCTCTGGCCCTTGTGCAGGAAGAACCAGGTCGCGCCTACCGAGCCGCCAATGGCGATGAGCAGCACCAGCACGATCAGGATGATGAACTTGAGCTTGCCTTTCTTGGCGGGAGCGGCTGCGTCCGCTGCCGGTGCTTCTTTCTTTGCCATGCCAATATTCCGTCGCTGTTCGAGGGGTGAACCCTTGGATGCGAGGGAGAGAGCAAAGCTTGTGCCAGTTTTGAATCAGCCCCGGCTGGGCGGCTGCCCTGAAGCCCGGGGCCGGCAACCGCGCCTCAGTTGACGGCGAGCCGCTCGCGGTTGCGCTCCAGCAATGCCTTGCCGATGCCCTTGACCTCAAGCAGCTCATCCACAGAGTTGAAAGCGCCATTAGCCTCGCGGTGGGCGATGATCGCCTCGGCCTTGGCCTGGCCGATACCGGCCAGCCCCTGGCGCAGCGCGTCGGCATCGGCAGTGTTGAGGTTGAGCGCGGCAGCCTGGGCGGCCTGGGCCATCGCCGGAGGCGTATTGGCCCAGGCCAACGGTGCTGTGGCCCCCAGCGCGAGGGCGAGGACGGGGGCAAGGAGGAATTTGCGCATGGGTGACATCCTGTTCAAGTTGGCTCAACGGCCCATCCGTTAGCCGTGCCTGAACCCTAGCGCAACCGGGAAACCCTGCCAGTGCAGGTTGTAAGCAGCGATTACACCGCTAGGCAGTACCGCGCCCGCCCTTCGAGCTTTGCGCGGTACAGCAACGTATCGGCCTCCTCGATCAGTTGCCTGGGCTCGTCATCAGCCACTGGCACGCGCACCGCGACTCCTTGTGAAACCGTGATCAAAGGCGACAGCGGGGAGGCCTCGTGAGGCAGCGCCAGCGCCTCGATCAGCCGTTGCAACTGCTCGGCGACATGCCGCGCGCCGTTGGCGGACGTGCTGGGCAGCAGGCAGGCGAACTCCTCGCCGCCATAGCGCGCCGCCAGGTCGTAGGGCCGCTGCATGCCCTGCCCCAGCGCCTGCGCCACGGCGCGCAGGCAAGCGTCCCCGGCCAGGTGGCCGTAGTGGTCGTTGTAGCGTTTGAAATGGTCGACATCGACCAGGATCAACGCCAGCGGCGCCTGGTCGCGCTGGCATTGGCGCCAGTGCAACTGCAATTGCTCGTCGAAATGGCGGCGGTTGGCGAGCCCTGTGAGCCCGTCGGTGAGGGCGGCGCGGCGCAGCAGGTCACCTTGCAGCTTGAGCTTGAGGTGGGTTTCGACACGGGCGCGCACGATCACCGGGTTGACCGGCTTGCTGATGAAGTCCACGGCGCCAAGCTGGAAACCGCGCACCTCGTCGGCCTCGCTACGGTGCGAGGTGAGGAAGATGATCGGAATGTCCTCGGTCAGCGCCGAAGCCTTGAGCCGCTGGCACACTTCATAGCCGTCCATGCGGTCCATCATCACATCCAGCAGGATCAGATCAGGCCGGTGCTGGTCGGCCTGGCGCAAGGCCTGCTCGCCGTCGGTGGCCATGAACACCTCGCACTCGGCCCGAAACAGCTGGTTGAGCGCCAGGATGTTCGCCGGTTGGTCATCGACCAGCAACAAACGCGGCGGCCGGCCGATGTGCAGCGCCCAGTGCTCCATGAAGCCGATCATGGGTTCAGCTCCTGCAAGGTATTGACGGTGGCCAGCGCGGCATTGAAATCCAGGGCGTTGACCTGGCCCACCAGGCGCGGCCACCAAGGGCTTGCGACCGGCGGGGCGGCATAGCTCAGGCGCTGCACCATCTCCAGCGCCTGCAGGTTGCCGCTGCGCAGGCTGGCCTCCAGCGCTGCAAGCCCTTCTACCCAGTTCGGTACCGCAGGCGGCGCAGGGTCAGCCGCTGCCGGTGCGCCCAGGCGCTCATGCAGGGCGGCCGCGCTGGCCTGCAGCAACTCGTCCAGCGCCTGAATGCCGGTGCCGGCCATCAACTCCACCATGGCATCGGGGTCATCCCGGTTCATGCCCTGCTCAAGCGCCCCGGCGCGCTCGGAGAGTGCCCGCGCGCCCATGGTCGCGGCGCTGCCCTTGATGGCGTGAAACAGGGCTCGCGCCGCTTGCGGGTCAGGTTCGGCCATCAGCCCGCGCAGGCGCTGGAGCAACTCGCCGCAATCGCTGACGAACACTGCCAGCACCTCGCGCAGCAGCGCCTGGTCACCATCGAAGCGCGCCAGGATGGCTCCCCAGGGTTCGAGCAGGCTGTCGGCCGGGGCCTGTTTGCCTGGCTGGGCACTGGCAGGCAATTCGTCGCGGCCGGTCCAATGGCGCACCACATCCACCAGCCGGCCCAGGTCGATGGGTTTGCCCAGGTGGTCGTTCATCCCGGCCTGCAGGCAGGCGGCGCGGTCTTCGGCGCCAGCATTGGCGGTCATGGCGATGATCGGCAGGCGGGCAAAACGGCCGTCGGCACGAATCAGCCGAGTCGCCTGCAAGCCATCCAGCTCGGGCATCTGCACGTCCATCAGCACCGCGTCGAAGGGCTCGGCGCTGCCTTGCACCGCTTCGATACCCTCTTTGCCGTTTTCAGCCAGGTGTACGCGTGCGCCTTCGGCGTGCAGCAGGCCGCTGGCGACCTGGCGGTTGAGCGCGTTGTCTTCCACCACCAGCACATACAGCCCCGCCAGCCGGCGCTGGCGCTCGGCGGGGGCCGGTACCACCGTCACCGGCGCCCCGCCCATGGCGTCGTACACCGCGTTGCGCAGCTGCAACGGGGTCACCGGTTTGGTCATCATCGCCGTGAAGGCTTCACGCAGCGCCTGGGCTGCGGCGCTGTGGAGTTCATCGGAATAGGCGGTCACCATGATCAACCGCGGCGCGGTATCGCCCAGCCTTCGGCGGATCTGCTCGGCAGCGCCGAGGCCGTCGAGGTCGGCCATGCGCCAGTCCATCAGCACCAGGTCGAAGGCCTCGGCCTGGGCATGCGCCTGGCAGGCACGCGCCACCGCTGCCTGGCCGCCGGTGACACTCTCGGCGTACCAGCCCTGCGAGCGCACCATGCGCACCAGCACATCGGCGCTGGTGCCGTTGTCGTCTGCCACCAGCAGGCGCAGGCCGGGCCGGGCCATCTCGGGCGCCTGCGCGGCCACGGTGGCGCGGTCGGCCTCCAGCACCACGTCGAACCAGAAGCGGCTGCCCTTGCCCGGTTCGCTCTCCAGGCACAAGGTGCCCCCCATCAGCTCCACCAGGCGATTGCTGATCACAAGGCCCAGGCCGGTGCCGCCAAAGCGGCGGGTGGTGGAGGCTTCGGCCTGGCTGAAACCCTGGAAGATGCGCTCGCGTTGCTCGGGGGTGATGCCGATGCCGGTATCCTGCACCGCCACCCGCACGCCCACGCCTCGGCCCAGCCGGTGCAGCATGCTCAGGCGCACCACCACTTCGCCCTCTGCAGTGAACTTCAGGGCGTTGCCGGCGAGGTTCACCAGGATCTGCTTGAGCCGCAAGGCGTCGCCCACCAGCCACGACGGCAGGCGCGGGTCGATGTCGAACACCGCTTCGACCTCCTTGTTGCCCTGGTTGCCGGCCATGATCACCGCCAGCTCCTGCAGCAGTGTTTCGAGCTCGAAGGGGTGTGGGTCCAGTACCAGCTTGCCCGCTTCGATCTTGGAGTAATCCAGCACGTCGTTGAGCAGGTCGAGCAGCGAGGTGGCCGCCTGCCGTGCCTTGGACAGGTAGTCCATCTGCTGGCTGTCGAGGCTGGTGCGCTGCACCAGTTGCAGCATGCCCAGCACAGCGTTCATCGGCGTGCGGATTTCGTGGCTCATGTTGGCCAGGAATGCAGACTTGGCGGCACTGCCCTCGTCGGCCTGGGCCTTGGCCTGTCGCAGGCGGGTTTCAAGCTCGCGGGAGGCAGTCACGTCAAGGTTGATGCCGGTCACCCGCAGCGCCTTGCCGTTGGGCGCGCGCTCGACACGGCCGCCAGACTGCACGTAGCGCAGTTGGCCGTCCGGCAGCATCACCCGAAACACCAGCTCAAAAGGTGTGTCGTGTTCAACCAGGGCCTGCAACGCCGCCTCGGTGCCGGGCCGGTCGGCCGGGTGCAGCCGCCATAGCCATTGCTGGAAGATCTTCTCGCCGCTTTCCAGGTTGTTGGGCAGCCCGTAGATTTCGTACATGCGCGGGTTCCACTGGATGTCACCGCTGATCACGTCCCAGGCCCAGATTCCCAACTGCGCGGCTTCTGCCGCCAGCAGCAGCTGATCGCGGGCCGCCATCAGCTCGCTGCGCTGGCGGCGCTGCTGGGTGATGTCGCTCACTACGCAAACGAACACACGCTCGCCAGTGCCTGCCTTGAAGCCTACCGACACCCGCGCCGGGAAGATCGAGCCGTCCTGGCGCTGGCCGCTGATTTCCAGGCGCCGCTGCTGGCCGCCCACCTGGCGCTGGCGGCTGCCGCGGGCGATCAGCCGGTCGATCAGGCGCCAGTAGCCGCGCGGGATGAGCTTTTCGACGTTCTGCCCGATCAGGTTGTCGGGCGTATAGCCAAACACCCGTGTGCCTGCCGGGTTGAAGGACTGCACGGTGCCGTGGGCATCGACGGTGAGCACCGGGTCGATCATCGCCTCGAGAATGGCGCGGTTGGTCGCCATGCTGTCGTTGACCTGCGCGCGCAGCCTGGCATTGAGCTCCAGGATGCGGGCAGCCTGGGCCTTTTGCAGGGAGATGTCGCGCACTGTCACCGAGGCCGCCGCGACCTTGCCACTGGCGTCGAACACCGGTGACGGGCTCAACGACACGTCGATCGCCTCGCCCTGAGCATTGAGCCGCTGCGTATCGAAATGCCCCACCACCTCGCCTGCGGCAATGCGCTCAAGCATTTGCCGCTCCTCCTCGTGGCGGCTTTCGGGCAGCATCAGCTCGGCGGTGCCACGCCCGATCGCCTGCTCGGCGCTGTAGCCGAACAACAGCTCGGCACCATGGTTCCAACTGGTGACCTGGCCCTTGAGCGTCGTGCCGATGATTGCGTCGGAGGCGCTTTCGACGATTGCACCCAGTTCCATGCGCGCATCGGCGATCTGCCGGCGCTGGCGCGCACCGGTAGCCAGCGCGCCGGCCAGGCACGCCAGCAGCAGGCTGGCCAGGGCACCGGCGAGCAGCACCAGGCCAGGCGACGGCAGGTGCAGCGCCTTGACGAACGCGCTGCCGACGCTGAAGTCCAGCTGCCAACGCCGGCCCAGCAGGTCGAGGGTCAGATGTTGCGGATAAAGCTCCTCGCCGGTGAGCGCGGGGCTGCTGTAGAAGGGCTTGGGCTGGTCCGGCTGGGTGATGTCGACCAGGTCGACCTGCTGGGTGCCGGTGTCGATCTTCAGTTCCGCCAGCACATCGCGCATCAGCAGCGGCGCAAAGGTCAGGCCCACCGCCTGGGCTTCACGTTCGGCTACCCGGGTTGGCGTGGTGATGGTGCGGTACACCGGCATGAGGATCAGAAACGACTGCGCGGCCTGGCCGGTGGCCTGCACCAGGGTGATCGGCCCGGTCAGGCGCGGTTCACCGCTGCGGATAGCGTCGAGCGCCGCGGTGCGGCGGGTCACTTCCGAAGCGATGTCCAGGCCGATGGCGGCCTCATTGCCCTGCTCGGGTTCAAGGTATTGCACCACCAGGCGGTCGCCGGACTGCGGTGCCAATTGGCGCACGTCGAAGTCGGGCGCCCCGTCGGCGCGGGCCTGGGCAATGAAGGCCGGCTGCTGCGCCGGGCTGAGCGCGGCGCACGAAGCCGTAGCCACGGGCGCCGGGGAATTCGGTGGAGAGGTCGCGGGTCAGGGCATAGCGGTGAAACAGCGCGCGGCTGATGTGGTCGTCGCCCATCACCGTGACCGCGCCGCGAGCCCCCGCAAGCCATACTGGTAGAGCTGGATGCGCCGGTAGACCGCCTCGCCCGTATTTTGAGCGGCATCGGCTGCGGCTGCCTGCGCACGCTCGTCGTTGCCGCGCATCACCCAGAGGCTGCCCAGCACCGCCACCGTGAGGCCAAGCGCGAAGGTCACGGCGGCCGTGGGTAAAAACGCCGAGGCTGTCCTGATCATCGCGGTCCTTAATTACCAAAACGGCTACAGGGTATGACAACGCGATGCCCAGGACAGTTCAGCCGCTCAAGGTTTCGTTTGCCACACCTCGATCCACAGTGCGCCTTTGCCGGAAGCAGCCTCGCCAACCCGTTGCAGCGCCCCTTGCGCACCCACCGAATAGCTGCCGACGGTCGCGCTTTTTCGCCGGTCACCAGCAGCCAGCGGCCGTTGGGGGAAAAGGCGATGTTGCGCGGCTGTTTTTCCTGGACCGGGTAGTTCCCGGCGAAGGCCGGCTTGCCGGTGCTGTCGAGTGTGAACGCCGATACGCTGCTGGAGGTTCGCTCGGTCATGTATAGCAGCTTTCCGTCAGGAGACAGACGCAAGTCGGCGGCCCAGATGCGCGGCGTGGGGTCGCCTTCGAGGTTGTTGTTGCTGGCATCGCGCGCCTCGCCGCGTACCAGCTTGAGGCTGGCCGGTACGCCATCGGCGCTGCCGACCTCCTTGAGTGCGCCGCTCTGGGGGTCGATGGCGTAGCCGGTGACCGTGCCGCTCATCTCCCCGACCACATAGACGAAACGCCCATCGGCAGAAAACGCGATATGCCGCGGGCCGGTTTTGGGCGGCAGAGTGACGTAGCCACTGCCCACCGGTGCCAGCGTGCCGGTGGCGGCGTCGAAGCGGTACTGCAGCAGGTGATCGTTGCCCAGGTTGCCGGCATAGGCGAACCGGTTGGAAGGATCGGTGCGCACCGAGTGGGCGTGGGGCCCGGTCTTGAAGGTTTGCCAGGTGCTGGCGGGGTGGTAACCCTCACCGATGGCCTGGGTGGTCAGCAAATCAGCACCGTAGGAGGCTCCCAGCAGCCAATGCCCGCTGCGGTCGGTCGCAAGGTACGCCAGGCTCTCGGCCAGCGGCGCCTGGCCATTTTCCTGCAAATGGCCGCTGGCGGGGTCGATGCGATAGCTCTTGACGGTGTAGGGCTTGGTCCGCAGGGCGGCATAGAGCGCTTTGCCGTCCGGGCTCAGGGCCATCGGGTTGACCTGCTCACCGGCGTGAGTCTGTTTCACCAGTTTCAGGGCACCGGTGTCATCGTCCAGGTGATATTGCGAGATCAAACCGTCCAGGGGGCTGGAGATATAGGCATAGGTCATGGCGTGGGCCTGAAGGCTGAAAAAGGTGACGGCGGCGGCAAGCAAGAGCGGAGTGCGCATGGCGGGGTCCTTTGTTCTTGTTGTGGTCGGTCATCCTATAAGCTTCAAGCTTCAAGCGGCAAGAGAGCGGTCCATTGTTGGATGAGGGTGCTGGCGGGTAGCGCTTGCGCCAATGGGGCACCTTGGCCGGCCCATTGGGCGGCGTAGGCGGTGCTGGGGGTGGCCAGGGTGTTGAGTTGTTTGGAGAGGTCGTAGGCCAGGGGGAATTCGGCGGGTTGTGGATAGGGGCTGGAGTGTTGCTCCAAGTAAAGCGCGTTGGGCAGGCCGCGGGCTGGGCGGCCGGAGACGCAGGTGGTGACGCGTGTGTGGCGAGCCTGTGCGCTGCTGAGCGCGGCGCGGTGCGCGGCAGTGGTGGAAGCTTCCGGGCAGAGCAGGAAGGCGGTGCCCATTTGCACGGCGCTGGCACCTGCGGCGAGGGCGGCCTGGATGCCGGCGGCGTCCATGATCCCGCCGGCGGCGATCACCGGCACCCGAACCTGCCCGGCCAACTGGGGCAGCAGCGCGTGCAGGCCCAGTTGGTCATCCTGGCTGGGGTCGAACACGCCACGGTGCCCGCCCGCTTCGAAGCCCTGCGCCACCACCGCGTCGATACCGCCCTGCTCCACCGCCTGGGCCTCTGCCAGCGTGGTGGCGCAGCCCAGCGTCACGATGCCTCGGGCCTTCAGCGCCTTGATCCAGTCGGCAGGTGGCACGCCAAAATGAAAGCTCACCACCGCTGGCCGTTCGGCCAGCAACAGCTCCAGCATCGGCTCGTTGGCTAGAAAGCTCTGGTACGGCGGCTTGAGCTCAGTGGGCACCGGCGCGCCCAGCCGTTCGAAATGCGGTGCCCAATGGGCGATCCAGGCGGCGCTTCGGGCCGGGTCGTGGCCGCTGGGCGCGTGGCAGAACAGGTTGAGGTTGAACGGCCGCGCAGTGATCGCGCGAGTGTGCGCGATCAACTCGCGCGCCTGTGCCACGCTGCTGCCGCCAAGCCCCAGTGAGCCCAAGGCGCCGGCCTCGCTGACAGCGGCAGCCAGTGCCGGGGTGGACACCCCGACCATCGGCGCCTGCACGATCGGGTAACGAATGCCTAGCAGGCGGGTTGCACGGTCAATGCTCATCAGCGTGTTCTCCTATAGGTTCAGAAGGGTTGCGAAACGGCTCGGCCAGCAACGCACCAAGCCACAAGGCCAGCGCTGCCAGCACCAACGAAGATGCGAATGAATGGCTGCGGGCGTAGAGCCAGCCGGCCACCAGCGGGCCGGCGATCTGGCCGACGCCATAGGCGGCCGTCATCACCGCCATCATGTTGAGTTTCGAATCGCCTGCCGCCAGGCGCGCAGCGGGCAAGGCGATGGTGACAGTGCCCATGAAGGTCGCGCCCACCAGCAGGGCACTGGCCAGGTAAACCAGCGGCGCCTGGCTCAGGGCCGGCAGCACCACACCCACCCCTTGCACGGCAAGGTTCAGCGCCAGCGCGCGGCGCGTGCCCAGCCGCTCGTGCAACCGGTGCCACAGCAGGCAGGAAGGCGCAGCTCCCAGGCCGAAGACCGTCCAGGCATGCACCGGGTTGGCAGCACCCAGCGCGCCCTCGATCAACAGCGGCAGGTAGGTGGCAGTGACGATATAGCCCAGCCCTGCCAGCCCATACAGGCCGATCAACCGCCAGGCCACCAGCGGCGCCTGCGCGCTCTGCGTGGCATGAACGGCGGCAGGCTCGATGGCCGAGGCATCCAGCCAGGGCAGGCTCGCCAGGCTCAGCAGCAACGCCACCCCGGCCAGCAGGCCCCACAAGGCGAACGCGCCCAGCCCCGCCCATTCGCCCAGCGCCAGCAACTCCGCCGACAGCGCGATGCCCAGGCCAACGCCGGCATACAACAGCGGCGCACCCCGCGCATGGCCACGGTGCTGCAGCAGCCACAGGGAGGCGGCGATCATCGCCAGCGCGCTGAATGCGCCGGCAAGGCCGCGCACGCAGACGATCAACCAGGGCGCACCCGCCACCGCCAACGCCGCCAAACCCAGCACCGTTGCTACCAGCCCGGCCAACACCCAGCTGTGAGCGCGCGCGGCACTCAGCCTGGCGGCACCCAATGCGCCCAGCAGGTAACCCAGGTAATTGGCCGAAGCGGCCAGGCTGCCATCACTGACGGAGATCACCCCATCGCGCACCATCACCGGGTACAAGCCGGTGAAGGCGAAGCGGCCAAAGCCCATGGCGACCGCCATCACCAAGGCTGCGGCGATGGCCGAGCGCAGGTCGCGGCTCATGCCGTGAACGCCTGGCGCAGCGCACCAAGGCCGGCAGTGGCATAGCCGGTGCGCCAGGCGAGCCAGGTATGCACCGTGCCCAGCGACGCTTGCACCCGCACGGGAAGATCAACCTGCAGCGCCAGCAGGCTGCGTGGCACAACGCAAGCGCTGTGCCCGGCGGCAACGCAGGCCAGCATGTTGTGATAAGAGCCGACCTCCTGAACCCGCACACTGCCGTCGCGCTCCAGCCAACGCTGGCCCAGGCCGCGATAGGTGCAGCCCTGGGCAAAGCCGGCCAGGCGCAGGCCCTGTGTGCTTTGGCTGCCATGGCTCGCGGGCACCAGCAAGAGCATCTCCTCGGCGATCAGCGCTTCGCCCTGCAAACCCAGTTCGGCCAGTTGCTCCTGCGGCGCCTGGCCTTGGTCGTCAACCAGCGCGACCAGGGCGCAATCCAGCTCGCCGCCTGCCAATTGCCGCAGCAGGCCCTGGGAGGTGCCGGTGGTGAGGTTCAGTTCCAGCTCAGGCCAGGTGCCGTGCAACCGCGCCAGAACGTTGGGCAGGCGCGCCGCTGCGGTGCTTTCCATGCTGCCCAGGCGCAGCGTGCCTGCTGGTACATCAGGGTGCAGCGCTTGCCGCGCTTCGTCTGCCAAAGCGCGCAGGCGCCGGCTGTAACCCAGAAAGGTGGCGCCCTGCTCGGTGAGCGACAGGCGCTTGCCTTCGCGCAGGAACAGGCTGGCGCCCAGCTGCTGTTCCAGCGCTTGCAGGCGCGTGGTGACATTTGATTGGGCGCGGCCGAGCACGTGGGCCGCGCGCGTGACGCTCAGTTCGGCGGCAACGGCCTCGAAAATATCGAGCGAGGTAAGGTCCATTTGAATCTCATAAAAAGATCTATAAAAACAAAATAATCTTTTTTGAGATTAATCGAGCCTACCCACTGTGTACGGTCCAAGCCACCAACCGCGCCACCATCGGCCGTACCACCAGCACGCAGCAGAAGGCCGCCGGCATGGCGATACGGTAGGCATTCAATACATTCTGCAAATAGTCTTGAGTCAATCCAAACTCAGCCCAAGTGATGACCAGGCACATCAGAAAAGCCATGATGCAGGCCATGTACAGCGCAAAAACGTAAGGTGTGGTGCGGGGATGCAGCTTCAACCGGGGCATTTCGATCTCCTTCAGGCGTCGTCGTGGCGATACGCTAAAGGCATTTCACCCATGCCGGTAGGCAGCGGCTGCTTGTTTCACACCTAAGTAAAACTGACGAATCCCGAGGTGAGCATGGACATGCTGAACCTGATCAACACGTTCATCCGCGTGGTAGAGGCCGGCAGCATTGCCGCCGCGGCGCGAGCGCAGGGGGTGAGCCCCGCAGCCGTGAGCCAGAGCCTGGCCAAGCTTGAAGCACACCTGGGCGTGCGGCTGCTTTCACGTACCACGCGGCACATGGCGTTGACCGAAAGCGGCGCACGCTACTACGACCAGGCGCAGCACATTCCCAACGCGGTTGCCTTGGCCGCCCAGGCCGCCGGCGCCCAGAGCCTGCCCCAGGGCCGCCTGTGCGTAGCCAGCACGGCAGCCTTCGGCCGCCATGTACTGGCACCGTTGATGCCTGCTTTTGCCGAACGTTATCCGGGCATCGCAGTTGAACTGATCGGCACCGATCGCCGCGTCGACCATCGGCTCGAAGGCGTCGACCTGAGCCTGCGCATCGGCGCGCAACTGAGCGAACAGCTCATCGCCCTGCCGCTTGCGACCCGGCCATTCGTGTTCTGCGCCGCACCGGCCTACCTGGCGCGGGCCGGCACCCCCGTCACCCTCGTCGACCTTCAGCAGCATGCCTGCCTCGCGTTCCGCTACCCTACCGACGGGCGTTTCCTGCCTTGGGGTTTCATGCAAAACGGCAAGCGCGTCGAGGCGAGGATCAACCCTGCGTTCATCTGCGACGACGTGGACATGATCGCGCAGATCGCCGCCAACGGCGGCGGCATCGCCCGGCTGGCCAGTTTCGTCGCCGAACCCGACCTGCGCCGGGGTGAGCTGGTGACGCTGTTCGACGGCACCGAACAACCTGAACCCATGCAGATCTATGCGTGCGTCAGCGACCGCAGCGCACTCAATGCGCGGGTGCGGGCGCTGATAGGCTTTCTGCAAGAGCGGCTGGGCGTGGACCAGCCCACGTAATACGCGATTTCTCCGGGTGCCCGCTATTCCCGGTTCAGGCGCAACTGCCGCGTATGGAAATCGTACTCGTACAGCTCGGCATAGCGCCCCCACTCGATCGCCACCTTCAACACACGCGCCGCTTCTTCGCTGTCCATCAGCTCTTCCAGCCGGGCCAGCACGGCGGCTTCGGGCACCGCGCCGTCGGCGGCCACGTGCAGGGCGTCGAGGATGTAGTTGATCACCGGCACCCGGCCGCGGCACTGGCGGGCGAAAAGGTCCTGCCGGCGCGCCTGGCGGGCATGCACGTAATGCTGGCCCTGGCGATCCAGACGCAACTCGCCGTCCACCAGGTGCGCCAGGCCCAGAATGCCCAGCGCCTCGCAGATCGGCAGGAAGGCTTCGTCGGCCAGCTCGGTTTCCTCGGCCAGTTGCGCCAGGCGTGCCTTGCCGTTGAACGGCGCAACCGCCAGCAGGTCGAGCACCGCTTCCATGCGTTCGACGTCGGCATCGGGCAGCCGATAGGCCGGCGCCGGTGCCGCCAGCGGCGCGGCGCCGGCGGGCTGGGTCATCATCGCGTACACCTGGGCCACCAGTGCGCGCACCTCTTCGGAATCGGCATTGCGCGGGCGCGGCAGGTCGATGCGCAACTGCGCCCTCACCCGTCCGGGGTCGCTGGACAGGATCACGATGCGGTCGGCCATCATCACCGTCTCTTCGATGTTGTGCGACACCACCAGGATGCTGCGGGTGTCGATGCGCTGCTCATCCCAGAGCTCGAGCATGTCGTCGCGCAGGGTCTGGCCGGTGAGCACGTCCAGCGCCGAGAAGGCTTCGTCCATCAGCAGCACTTCGGGGTTGGTCACCAGCGCCCGGGCGATGCCGACCCGCTGGCGCATGCCGCCGGAGAGCTCGCGCGGCAGCGCACCGCCAAAGCCCGACAGGCCGATCAGCTCCAGCGCCTCACCCGCCTTGCGCGCACGCTCGGCCGCTGGCACCCCTTGCGCCTCCAGGCCCAGCTCGACGTTCTGCTGCACCGTTAGCCACGGGAACAAGGCAAACGACTGGAACACCATCGCCACCCCGGCCACCGGCCCGTGCACAGGCCGGCCCCGATAGTTGACAGCGCCCTTATCGGCAGCCACCAGGCCTGCAATGATGCGCAGCAACGTCGATTTGCCCGAGCCGGAGCGGCCCAGCAAGGCAACGATCTCGCGGTCGTGCAGGCGCAGCTCGACCTGCTCCAGCACCGTGCGGGAAGTACCGTCGCTGGCCTTGAAGCCTTTGTCGACGGCGCTCAATTCGATCAGTGTTTCTACAGCCATGGCAGCACCCCTTAACGGCGGGATTCGGCGCGCAGGTACAGCCGGCGCCAGAAAAAGCGATTGAGCAGCATCACGTAGATGCACATCACCCCGATGCCCAGGGCGATGCGGTGAAAGTCACCGGCGTCGGTCATTTGCTTGATGTAACTGCCAAGGCCGGTGGCCTGCAGCGTGGTGTCGCCCCAGGTGACGTACTCGGCCACGATGCTGGCGTTCCAGGAACCCCCGCTTGCGGTGATGGCGCCGGTGACGAAACTGGGAAACACCGCCGGCAGGTACACGCGCTTCCATTTGAGCCAGCCGCGCAGGCCGAGGTTGTCGGCCGCCAGGCGCAGCTCGAAGGGGATGGTGGCGGCGCCGGCAACCACGTTGAAGAGGATGTACCACTGGGTGCCGAACACCATCAGCGGGCTCAGCCACAGGTTCGGCGACAGGTCGAAATGCACCAGCGCCACCACCACCAGCGGGAACAGCAGGTTCACCGGGAAGGCAGCCAGAAATTGCGCCAGTGCCTGGACCTTTTGCGAGTAGCGCGGGCGCAGGCCGATCCAGATCGACAGCGGCACCCACACTATCGAGGCCAGCGCGATCAGCACCATCACCCGCACCAGCGTCACCAGGCCCAGCCCCATCACGTGCAGCGCCTCGCCCCAGCCGACGGTCTGATGAATGAACAGCCCCAGCTCGACGAAGATCGCCAGGCACAGCATCAGCAGCACACCATCCCAGGCGCGCGGCCACCACTGCGGCAATTGCCACTGCCGGCGCGGCACGTGCAGGCCGTCGTGGCGCTGCGGAAACGCGCCCATGGCGCGCTGCGCGCCGGCCGACAGCCAGGCGATGCCAGCGCTCAGCCAGCGGCTGCGGCGGCCCCACTCCAGCAGCCAGGAACGCTGGGCGGTTTCGCCCTGGGCGTCTTCGAAGCGGAAACGGTCGGCCCAGGCCAGCAGCGGGCGGAAGAACAACTGGTCGTAGATCACGATGCCGGCCAGCATCGCGGCAATGGCCCAGCCAATCGCCCCCAGCGCTCGCTGGTCGATGGCCACGGCGATGTAGGAGCCGATGCCGGGCAGCTTGATGTCCTGCCCGGCCACGCTGATAGCCTCGGCCGCTACCAGGAAGAACCAGCCGCCGGACATCGACATCATCATGTTCCACAACAGCCCTGGCATCGCGAAGGGCAGCTCAAGGCGCCAGAAGCGTTGCCAGCCGGAAAGCCTGAACACCTGCGCCGCCTCCGAAAGCTCCGCCGGCACGGTGCGAAACGACTGATACAGGCTCAGCGCCATGTTCCAGGCCTGGGAGGTGAAGATGGCGAACACCGCCGCGCATTCGACGCCCAGCAGGTTGCCCGGGAACAAGGCAATGAACGGCGCAATGGCGATGGCCTGAAAGCCCAGGATCGGCACCGACTGCAGCACGTCCAGCAGCGGGATCAGGGCTTTTTCCGCAGCCCGGTACTTGGCCGCCAGCGCGGCGAAGGCAAAGGCGAACAGCAGCGAAACGCCGAGTGCGGTGAACATCCGCAGCATGGTGCGCAGCAGGTAGTACGGCAGCTCCCAGGGGTCGAGCGAAATCGGCAGCGGCTCGCCGACCACGAACGGCCGGCTCATCTGCGCCGCGCCATAGGCGGCAAGCACCAGCAGGCCCAGCACCAGAGGCAGCAGGAACCAGTCCCAGCGGTTGGGGGCGGTGCCACGGGGGCGTTGTGAAAAGCTGAAAAACGGTGCCATGCGGCGCTACCTCGGCCCGGTGAACCGGAACGGCGAGCGCCGGCCAGGCATCAACCCGGCATACGGTGCGGCCGACCGGCCCGTGTTGGGCGCTGTCGTTCGTGGCTGTCGTTCCGGCAACCCGCCTCAAGCGAAGCGAGTTGCCGGCTACCGGGAATACTGTCCATGGCGCTCGTCGTAAGAATAGGTGTGCCTCGCGAAGAGGCGAGCGCTTTATACGCCGGGCCCTGAGGCCGGTCAATCGGTGCTGACTGGCAAAAAATTCAGAAAATAAAAGCACAGTGCTATTACAGCCTGAAGTATTGCGACAACGCCTGTTCCAGTTGCGCGACAGGCGCCCGACGCTGGCTCGCCAGCAACACGATCTCGTGGTCAGGCACCGCCGGCAGGCCACTGAGAATGCGCATCCGAGCGCTCGCCCGGGCACGGTCCAGCAAGGTCACCGCCAGGCCCGACTCGACGCAGGCTTTGACCACCTGGCTGGAGGCGCTTTCGAGCACCACGCGCCAGCGCTGGCCGCTGTGCTCCAGCGCGTCGAACATCGCCTGGCGGTACGGGCAATGGCGGCCGTAGAGCGCCAGCGGCAGCGGGTCGGCCCAGGCGTCGGGGCCGTTGAGCGCACTGACCCACACCGGCGTGGTGCTCGCCAGCAAGCCTTGGTGCCTGCTGCTGGCGCCCTTGGCCTGAGCCACCACGGCAAGGTCCAGCGCGCCGCGCTCCAGCCGCTCGCGCAGGGCGAGGCTCGGCGCGGTCTGCACCTCGAGCACCAGGTTCGGGCGCTGCGCGGTGAAGCTGGGGAGAATGTCGCGGATCACGTGCTCGGCGTATTCATCGGGCACGCCCAGGCGCAGGTGGCCTGCGAGGTCGCCGCCGTGAAGGTCGGCCAGCACCCGGTCGTGGTTGCGCAGCAGGTCGGTGGTCGCTGCCAGCAAGCGGGTGCCCAGCGGGGTAAGGGCCACGCTCTGGTTGCTGCGTTCGAGCAGCCGCCCTCCAGCCACTGCCTCCAGGCGCTGCACGTGCACGCTGATGGCGGCCGGGCTCTTGTGCAATTGTTCGGCAGCCGCCTTGAAGCGGCCACTTTGGGCAATGGTGTGGAAAGTGCGCAGCAGGTCGATGTCGAGGATGGCGCTCATTGTTCAATGATCCGGAATCAGTGCTGTTGGTAATTTTGATTTTTAAGACTAGCCGGGGTTCGTAGGCTGAGGGTCTCTTCCCGACGAGTTCACGCCATGAACCTGCGCAACCTTCCCCTGCCTTTGCTTGAAACGGGCCTGATCGTGGTCTGGAGTTCAGGCTTCATCGGCGCGCGGTTCTCGCTCGACCAGGCCCCACCGATGCTGGTGGTGTTCTGGCGCTGCCTGCTGGTGATGCTGGTGTCGCTGCCCTGGGCCTGGCGGCCGTTGTTGCGCGCCTCGCCGCGTACCTGGCTGCACACCGCCGGCAGCGGCTTGCTGGCCATGGGTGGCTACCTTGCGGGCGTGGTCCAGGGCATCGCCCTGGGGTGCCTGCGGGGCTGGCGGCGCTGCTGGCTGATCTGTTGCCGTTGGGCGTGGCGCTGTTGTCGGCCGGCGTGCTGGGCCAGCGGCTGGGTTGGCGCGCCTGGGCCGGGCTGCTGCTGGGGCTGGCGGGCGTGCTCGCAGTTACCGCCAATGCCCTGCGCCTGGGCAGCGCACCGGTGTATGCCTATGCCTTGCCGTTGCTCGGCATGCTCTCGCTGGCAGTCGCCACGCTCTGGCAGAAACACTCGTCGGCGGCCTCGGCCATGCCCTTGGTGCCGACATTGTGGCTGCACTGCGCCGCCTCAAGCCTGGCCTTTGCGGTGCTGGCCAGTTTCGAAGGTGGCCTTGCGCCGATACCCTCGGCAGGCTTTGCCGCCAGCGTGCTGTGGACCGCGCTGCTGTCGAGTTTGGGTGGTTACGGGCTCTACTGGCTGTGCCTGCGCCGCAGTTCACCGACGCGGGTGGCCAGCGTCTTGTACCTGAGCCCGGCGGTGACACTGGTCTGGGCCTGGGCCATGTTCGGTGACCCACTGTCGTGGCCTATCGCGCTGGGGAGCGGGCTGTGCCTGGTGGGGGTGCTGGTGGTGGTCAAGGCGGAGCGATTGCGCGGCGCACCGCTGCCTCGTCTATCAACGACTGCACCTGCACGATCCTGCCTTGCTCGAAGCGATAGAACACATGCTCGCTGAAGGTGATGCGCCTGCCGTGGGTTTCAAGCCCCAGAAACGCGCCGCGGGGCGAGCAGTCGAACGCCAGCCGGCAGGCAATCCAGGGCGGGTCGGCGAGCAGCAGGTCACTCACGAAGCGCAAGTCGGGAATGGTCAGGTAATCGCGCTCGAGCATCGAGCGGTAGCCTGCCAAACCAATGCCTTCACCGTTGTACACCACCTCTTGGGCCACGAATTCACCCAGCCGATCCCAGGCCTGGGCATTGAGGCAATCGAGGTACTGTCGATAACGCGCCTTGAGTGAAGTGTCGGCCATGGCAAGCTCCTGCACGGGAAGCGCACAGTGTAGCCAACGCAGCCCAAGGTGCATGCCGGGCACTGCGCCCACCGGCCCGAAAGCACGAGACTTCCCCCCAAAAACCCGGATAATGGCCGCCCTTCACCGTGCCAGCTCTTGGGTAATGCCTTATGGAAATCAAAGTCAATTTTCTCGACAACCTGCGCCTCGAGGCCAAGTTCGACGACTTCACCGTAGTGGCCGACCAACCTATCCGCTACAAGGGCGACGGTTCGGCACCTGGCCCGTTCGACTATTTCCTGGCCTCCTCGGCGCTGTGCGCGGCGTATTTCGTCAAGCTCTACTGCCAGACCCGCGACATCCCCACCGACAACATCCGCCTGTCGCAGAACAACATCGTCGACCCGGAAAACCGCTACCAGCAGATCTTCAAGATCCAGGTCGAGCTGCCCGCCGACATTTCCGAGAAAGACCGCCAGGGCATCCTGCGCTCGATCGACCGCTGCACGGTGAAGAAGGTCGTGCAGGCCGGCCCGGAGTTCATCATCGAAGAGGTCGAGAACCTCGACGCCGATGCCCAGGCCTTGCTGATGCCGAGCACCAGTACGGGCGAAGCCACCCGCATCCTGGGCAAGGACCTGCCGCTGGAGCAGACCATCGCCAACATGTCCGGCATCCTCGCCGGGCTGGGCATGAAGATCGAGATCGCCTCCTGGCGTAACATCGTGCCCAACGTCTGGTCGCTGCACATTCGCGACGCGCAGTCGCCGATGTGCTTCACCAACGGCAAGGGCGCCACCAAGGAGAGCGCGCTGGCCTCGGCGCTGGGCGAGTTCATCGAGCGGCTGAACTGCAACTTCTTCTACAACGACCAGTTCTGGGGCCAGGAGCTGGCCAATGCCGAGTTCGTGCATTACCCCAACGAGCGCTGGTTCCAGCCAGGGCCCAACGATGAGCTGCCGGGCGAGATTCTGGATGAGCACTGCCTGGCCATCTACAACCCCGACGGCGACCTGCGCGGCTCGCACCTGTTCGACACCAACTCCGGTAACGAGGCGCGTGGCATCTGCTCGCTGCCCTATGTGCGCCAGAGTGATGGCGAGGTGGTGTACTTCCCCTCGAACCTGATCGAGAACCTGTTCCTGAGCAACGGCATGAGCGCCGGCAACACCTTGGCTGAAGCCCAGGTGCAGTGCCTGTCGGAGATTTTCGAGCGGGCGGTGAAGCGCGAGATCATCGAAGGCGAAATTGCCCTGCCCGATGTGCCGCAGGAAGTGCTCGCCAAGTACCCCGGCATCGTTGCCGGCATCGAGGGGCTGGAAGCGCAAGGCTTCCCGGTGCTGGTCAAGGACGCCTCCCTGGGCGGCCAGTTCCCGGTGATGTGCGTAACCCTGATGAACCCGCGCACCGGCGGGGTGTTCGCCTCCTTCGGCGCCCACCCGCGGCTGGAAGTGGCGCTGGAGCGCAGCCTCACCGAGCTGCTCCAGGGCCGCAGCTTCGAGGGTTTGAACGACCTGCCGCAGCCGACCTTCGACTACCACGCCGTCACCGAGCCGAACAACTTCGTCGAGCACTTCATCGATTCGAGCGGAGTGGTGTCGTGGCGTTTCTTCAGCGCCAAGGCCGATCACGATTTCGTGGAATGGGATTTCTCCAGCGACGGCGACAATGCAAGCATCAAAGAAGCCACCACCCTGTTCGGCCTGCTCGAACGCCTCGGCAAAGAGGTGTACGTGGCCACCTACGACCAGCTCGGCGCCCACGCCTGCCGCATCCTGGTACCGGGCTATTCGGAGATCTACCCGGTCGAGGACCTGATCTGGGACAACACCAACAAGGCACTGTTTTTCCGCGAAGACATCCTCAACCTGCACCGCTTGAGCGACAAGGAACTGGCCGCGCTGGGCAAGCGCCTGGAAGAGAGCGAGCTGGACGAATACACCGACATTTCAACGCTGATCGGCATCGAGTTCGACGACAACACCGTGTGGGGCCAACTGACCATTCTGGAGCTGAAGCTGCTCATCAACCTGGCGCTGCGCAAATATGACGACGCCAAGGAGCAGGTGGAGATGTTCCTGCAGTTCAACGACAACACGGTCGAGCGCGGGCTGTTCTACCAGGCGGTGAATGTGGTGCTGGAGGTGCAGCTGGACAGCGACCTGGAGCTTGCTGATTACGAGAAAAACTTCGGCCGGATGTTCGGCCAGGCGCGAATGGAGGCGGCGATCGGTTCGGTGCGTGGAGAGGTGCGGTTCTTTGGCCTTGCGCCCACGAGCATGAACCTCGAAGGGCTGGAGCGGCATCAGCGGCTTGTGGAGAGCTACAAGAAGCTGCATCAGGCGCGGGCGCAGGCGGTTCGCTGAAAAAGGCTGATCGGCTGTTGCACGTCGCCCGTTACACGGCGTCCGGCAAGCCGGCCTCCCACAAAGTCAAACCGTGGGACGCCGTGTAACGGGCGACATAGCGCCACAGCCCCAACAATGCCTAAAGCAACTGCCCCTGCAACCAGCTCGCGAACAACGCGCACTTGCCTCCGCTTTCGATAGGCCTGGGCGCCAGCAGGCAGTAGCGCGAACCATCAGGCACAAAACCCTGCGGCGCAGCCAGTTGCCCACTGCGCAGTTCCTCTTGCACCATCAGCCGCGAGGCCATGGCGACGCCCAGGCCTGCGCAGGCGGCCTGGATGCACAGGTAAAAGTGTTCGTAATCGGCCGTGCTCGTGTCTGCGAGCGCAGCAGCTGCCAGTTGCTGCCATTGCCGCCACGCTTGCGGGCGGGTCTTGCTGCGCAGCAGCCGCATGCCTGCGAACCCCTCTGGCAGTGGCAGCAAGCCGGGCACGCACACCGGCCCGATCACTTCCTGGCACAAGGTGAGGCTGTGCACCGTGCTTCCCCAGTGAAAATCATCTCGGCGAATCGCCAGGTCGGCGCCTGACCGTGCGAAATCGATAGGGCCGCCGGCGGCAAGCAATTGCACTTGCAGGTGCGGGTGCATCTGGTGGAAATCCCCAAGCCGGGGTATCAGCCATTTCATGGCGATGGTGGGCTCGCAAGACACCACGACCACCTCATCACGCACTTCATGCTGAAGCTGATCGACGACCGCCTCCAGCTGTTCGAACAATGGCGCAGTCACCGCCAGCAACCGCCGCCCGGCCGCGTTGAGGAAAACAGCGCGATTGCGTCGCTCGAACAGCTCCATGCCCATGGCGTCTTCCAATGCACGAACCTGGCGGCTCACCGCGCCATGGGTGACATGCAAGGTTTGCGCAGCCTTGATGAAGCTTTGTGATTGGGCGGCAGCGTTGAAAAAACGGAATGCAGCGAGGGAGGAAGGGCCATATAGTCGATGAAAACTCACGGATTTCGAGCACTATAAATCGTTTTCGGAGCCTGCACTAAGCGCTGAGAATGCATGAAGGCAGCCTTCATGGCTTGAATGGATTCACAGATTGGAGTGTTCGAATGAACGAACTGATCGCGGTCGCCGCCATCACTGTATTGGCGGTCATCAGCCCAGGCCCGGATTTCGCCATGGTTACGCGCAACAGCTATGCCTTCGGCCGGCGCAGTGGCCTGTTGGCAGCGCTGGGCATCGCCTGCGGCGTGCAGGTCCACGTTTTCTACACCGTGTTCGGCGTGGCGGTGCTGATCACCCACTCGCCCATGCTGTTGATGGCGATGAAGCTGCTGGGCGCAGGTTACCTCGTGTACCTGGGCATCAAGTCGATCACCAACACCGCGACGCTGGCGATAGGCCAGGCTTCGGGCACACCGCCGTCGACCTGGCAGGCCTTCAGAACCGGCTTCTTCACCAATGCACTGAACCCCAAGACCATGCTCTTCGTGGTAGCCACCTACAGCCAGGTGGTGCAGCCGGGCAGCAGCCTGGCGCTGAACTTCGCATTGGGGGCCTTCATGTCGTTTTCCCACTGGGCCTGGTTCAGCTTCGTCGCCCTGTTCTTTTCTGCCGAGGCGCTGCGCAAGCGGATTCTCCAGCAGCAGCACATCGTGGACAAGATCATCGGAACTGCGCTGATTGGTCTGGGGGCCTGCCTGGTAGTGCCCGGCCTGGGCCGGTAGGCGCAACCATCGTTCGGGGCGGCCTGCGTCAACCAGCGTGCGCCGGGCCGGTCTCCGGCATCCGCCAGGCGTACAACAGCCCACCCATCACCGCTACAGCCGCCAGCGCCAGAAAGGCGGCTTCGTACCCCACCCCGACGATGATGAAGCCCGCCAATGTCGCGCTGAGTGCGGCGCCCAGGCCCTGGGCGGTGGCGATGGCGCCTTGGCTTACGTTGAAGCGGCCGCTGCCGTGGGTCAGGTCGGCGATCACCACCGGCATCAGCGCGCCATAAATGCCCGCCCCCACACCGTCCAGGCATTGCACGGCGACCAGGTACCAGGGGTTGGGCGACAGCGTATAAAGGCCGCCGCGCAAGGCCAGGATGGCGAACGCCAGCAGAAAGATCGGCTTGCGCCCGATGCGATCGGCGCAGCGCCCCACGGCGATGGCCACCGGCACCATCACGCACTGCGCCGCGACGATGCACAGGGCGATCAGCGAAGTTGCGCTGGATTTGCCGACGATGTGCGTCAATTGCTGGCCGACCGAAGTGAGCATCGCGGCGTTGGCCAGGTGGAACAACGCCGCAAGCACCGCCAGCAGCATCAGCTTGCGGTTCGAGAGCAGGGCCTGCCAGGCCGATACCGGCGCTTTGTCGTGCTGTTCGGCGGCCATGCCACGGGCCAGGTCGTCATCGATCTCGTCCGCCGGCAAACGCCAGATCGCCATCAACGATGCTGCGGCCAGCGCCGCCATCAGCCAGAACACCACCAAAGGGCCGAAGACATACGCCAGCCCCGCCGCGAGTGCGGCAGAGAACGCGTTGCCGGCGTGGTTGAAGCCTTCGTTACGGCCGATATGCCGAGTGAAGTGCCTGGCCCCGACGATGCCCAAGGTGATCGCTGCCAGCGCGGGCGCGAACACAGCGCCCGCGATCTGGGCCAACGATTGGGTGGCAGCCACGACCCAGAAATTGCTGACCCATGGCAACGTCACGCAGCACAGCGTAATCACCAGCGTCGCTGCCAGCAGCAGCCCACGCTTGCCGCGCGTGCGGTCGATCAGCGCACCGGCCGGGGTCTGTGCCACAAGCCCGGCAATGCCGGCCAGTGTCATCACCAGCCCGGCGGTGGCTTCGTTCCAGCCCTCTTGAGGGCCGCGCACAGCAATCAGGTAGATCGCAAGATACGGCCCCAGGCCGTCACGCACATCGGCAAGGGTGAAGTTCAAGGCATCCAGCGCATGGCGCGCGCGTGCAGAAGGCGTGTGGGCAGGCATGGGCGTGTCCGTCGTCGGGGGCCGCCAGCGGCGGGCTGCCGGGCGGTGGAGCTTGGACCGGCAGCGCACGGCACGGTGCCGTTGCGCTTGTGGGTTTTGCCGGTTTTTCTACAAGATACTACGTGGCACCCTACGGCAACATGACAGCGCCACGCCTAGCCAGGCACCTGCGGCTGGGGATGCAGCGGCAGATGCAGCGTGATGCAGGTGCCCGTGCCCCCCTCACATTCAGCCACGCTGACCCGCCCACCGTGCGCCCCCACCATCGCCTGGCAGATCGACAACCCCAGCCCGGTGCCCTGCCCGCCTCGGTCGCCACGGGCCGCGGTGTAGAACATGTCGAAGATCTTGTCCCGTTCGTCCGCGGGAATGCCGGGGCCTTCGTCATTCACCGCCAGGCACAGCTTGCCCTCCCCCTCAAAAGCCGATACCCGGATGCAGCCCCCTGGCGGCGAAAACCGAGCGGCGTTTTCCAGCACGTTCACCAGCGCCTGTTCGATCAGCGCCGGGTGAGCCCAGAGCAACGGCAGGCGGTCGCCCGCGTCGACCTGCACGCGCAAGCCGGCCAGCACGCCACGCAGGCGCTGCACTGCCGAGCCGACGATGTCGACGGGCGCGACCCAGTCACGCGCCAGGCTCAAGGTGCCGTGGCCCATGCGGGTCATGTCGAGCAGGTTCTGGATGTAGCGGTCCAGGCGCTCGCACTCCAGGCGCGTGCCTTCGAGCAGCTCGGCCTGGTCTTCGGCACTGAGGGCGTCACCCAGCGCTTGCAGGCTTTCGATGCTGCCGCGCATGGCCGTGAGCGGCGTGCGCAGGTCATGAGACACCGAGGCCAGCAAGGCGCTGCGCAGCTCTTCGGTTTCCCCGCGCAGGCGCACCGCCTCCAGCTCCCGCGCCAGCCGCGCGCGTGCCAGCGCCTGGCTCAGCGGTTGCGCCAAGGCCATGACCAGGCGCCGGCGCGCGGCCAGAGTCGGTGCCTCGACGGCGGGCCACAGGGCAACCAGCCCCAGCGTGCCTTGCTCACCGGCCAGCGGCCACCACCAGGCCTGGCTGGCCGGCAGCGTGCCGGTGCCCACCCCTGCCGCGTGACCGTGCTGCCAGGCCCATTCGGCTGCAGCGCGTTCCGTTTCTCCCGCGCCGGCCGGGAGTTGCAGGCGGCCCTCGGCATCGCGCTCGTGAACGGTGACCGGCATGTCGCCCCAGTGTTCGAAGTGTTTGCGAGCAGCCTCAAGCACCGCTTCGTGGTCACTGGCGGCGGCCAGGCGCTGAGGAAGCCCCAGCAGCTCGGCGGTCTGCGCCTGAGTGTCGCGCAGCGCATGCAGGTGGCGCCGTTGCGCAGTGGCAAGGTTGCCGGTCAGCACCGCCATGAACAGGAAGAACAGCAGGGTGAGCAGGTCTTCGCGCAGGTCGATGCTCAAGGAAAAGATCGGCTCGATGAAGAGAAAGTCGTAGAGCAAAAACGACAGCGCCGCGCTCACCAGCGCAGGGCCGAGCCCACCGCGCACCGCCACCACCAGCACACCGGCCAGCAGCACCAGCGAGATGTTCGGCAGCACCAGCCAGTACGATACGCCCCAGGAGAGCGCCGCCATCAGCGCCGGCACGCCCAGCGCCAGCAGGTAATGCCGCGGCCGGCTGGGCAGGCGCAAGCGCCGCCTCGCGGTGTCGCCTGCGCTGTCACGGGCCAGCACCGACACTTCCACCCCCGGCAGCTTGCCGAGCAAGCGCTGGGCGACACCCGGCCGCCAGCGCCGCGCACGGCTCGCTGCCAGCAGCAGCGCACTGGCCCGGCGTTGCGCGGCATGCCAGCGCAAGGTGCCGGGCACATCCGTTGAGCGCAGCACCACTACCTCGCCGCCCAGGCGTTCCGCCAGTTGTTGGGCGGCCTGCAAGCGTTGCCGGCTGAGGTCGTCCAACACGGCGCCGGTGTCAACGTGCACCAGTGACCAAGGCAAGTGGCGCCGTTCGGCCACCCGGCAGCCGTGGCGCACCAGGCGCTCGGCCTGGCCGTCGCCCTGCACCGCCACCAGCAGGCGGCCGCGCAAGGCGGGCATCGCCAGGCCTTGCTCGCGGTAGTCCTGGGCAAGGTCACCTTCCACCTGCGCGGCGGCGGTCTGCATCGCCAGCTCGCGCAGCGCCGCCAGGTGTGTGGGCACGAAGAACGCTTCGATCGCCGCGCGCGCCTGCTCGGGCATGTACACCTTGCCCTCGCGCAGGCGCTCCAGCAGCTCACGCGGTGGCAGGTCGATCAGCACCAGTTCGTGAGCTTCCAGCACCACCCAGTCCGGCACGGTTTCGCGCACGCGCACACCGGTGATGCCGTGCACCTGGTCGTTGAGGCTTTCGAGGTGCTGCACGTTGACGGTGGTGTGCACGTCGATGCCGGCGGCCAGTAGCTCCTGCACATCCTGCCAGCGCTTGGCGTGGCGGCTTCCCGGTGCGTTGCTGTGGGCCAGTTCGTCGACCAGCGCCAGCGCCGGGCGCGCCGCCAGCACTGCATCCAGGTCCATGGCTTCGAGCACCTGGCCGCGATAGGCCAGGCGTGCCAGCGGCTGGCGCGGCAGGCCGACCAGCAAGGCTTCGGTCTCGGCGCGCCCATGGGTGTGCACCACGGCCGCCAGCAGGTTCACACCCTGGCGTTGCAGGGCCTGCGCGCCGCGCAGCATGGCGCAGGTCTTGCCGACGCCGGCGCAGGCGCCCAGGTACACCTTCAACCGCCCGCGCCCGTCAGGCAGGGCGGCCAGCAGGGCATCGGCGCGGGCGGCATCACTCATGGATCATCCTCTGGGCGCACCGGCTAGGGCGCTGATTGCAGTTGTTCCAGGCCCTGGTTCAAGGCCAGCACGTTGACGGTGGGCGGGCCGATCAGCGGGGCATGCACCTGGCTTTGTATCAGGTCGCTGAGCCGCGCAGGGTCGAGCCCGCGCGCGGCGGCGATGCGCTTAACCTGCCACAGCGCGGCCTCCGGTGGTAGGTCCGGGTCCAGGCCGCTGGCGGAGGTGGTCAGCAAGGCCAGCGGCACCGGGCCATCGCCCTGCCCGGCCAGCCTTGCCGCATCGGCGTCGACGCGCTTGGCCAGCGCCGGGTTGGTGGGCGCCAGGTTGCTGGCCGAGCTGGCCACGGTGGCGAACGCGCCGGCCGACGGGCGCGGCTGGAACCAGCGGTCGCCGTCGAAGGCCTGGGCAATCAGCGCCGAGCCTTGAACCTGGCCGCTGCCATCGAGCACCAGGCTGCCGCCGGCCTGCGCCGGGAAGGCCACCTTGGCCACAGCGGTCACGGCCAGCGGATAGGCGACGCCGGTGATCAGGGTGAGCGCAGCCAGCAAGGTGACTGCGGGGCGGAGAATCGTATTCATGGGCAGTTCCTCAAACCAGGTGCAGGGCGGTGAGCAGCAGGTCGATGGCCTTGATGCCGATGAACGGCACCACCACCCCACCCAGCCCGTAGATCAGCAGGTTGCGCCGCAACAGGCTGGCGGCATCGCGGGCTTGCGCACGCACGCCGCGCAGCGCCAACGGGATCAGCGCGATGATGATCAGCGCGTTGAAGACGATGGCCGAGAGGATCGCGCTCTGCGGGCTTTGCAGGTGCATGATGTTCAGCAGGCCCAGTTGCGGGTAGATGCTGGCGAACAGCGCCGGCAGGATGGCGAAGTACTTGGCCACATCGTTGGCCACCGAAAAGGTGGTGAGCGCGCCACGGGTCACCAGCAGTTCCTTGCCGATGCGCACTACATCCAGCAGCTTGGTCGGGTCGCTGTCGAGGTCGACCATGTTGGCTGCCTCGCGCGCCGCCTGGGTGCCTTCGTTCATCGCCACGCCCACGTCGGCCTGGGCCAGCGCCGGCGCGTCGTTGGCGCCGTCGCCACACATGGCCACCAGCCGCCCTTGCGCCTGCTCTTCGCGGATGCGTTCGAGCTTCTTTTGCGGCGTGGCTTCGGCGATCACGTCATCCACCCCGGCCTGAGCGGCGATGGCAGCGGCGGTCAGCGGGTTGTCGCCGGTGACCATCACCGTACGAATGCCCATCTTGCGCAATTCGTCGAAGCGCTCGCGGATGCCCGGCTTGACCACATCGGTGAGCTCGATGGCGCCGATCAGGCGCTCGTCGCAGGCGACCAGCAATGGCGTGCCACCGGCCTGGGCAATGCGTTCGAGTTCACGGGCAAGCGTCGGCGGCAGGTCGGCACGGCTGCGGCCGATGAACCCAAGCAAGGCGTCCACGGCGCCCTTGCGGTAGCGCTTGCCCTGGTAGTCGAGCCCGGAGAGGCGGGTTTCGGCGCTGAAGGGCACCGCCTGGGCATCGCCCAGCGCCGGCTGGCTGAACCGCGCCCAGGCGCTGCACGTAGTCGACCACCGATTTGCCTTCGGCGGTGTCATCGGCCAGCGATGCCAGCAGCGCGGCGTCGGCGGTTTCGGCCTTGGTCACGCCAGGGGCGGCCAGCAGCGCGGTGCAGCGGCGGTTGCCGAAGGTGATGGTGCCGGTCTTGTCCAGCAACAGCACGTGCACGTCGCCCGCAGCCTCCACCGCGCGGCCTGACTTGGCGATCACGTTCAGCCGCACCAGGCGGTCCATGCCGGCGATGCCGATGGCCGAGAGCAACCCGCCAATGGTGGTCGGGATCAGCGTGACCAGCAGCGCCACCAGGAACACCACCGGCAGGTTGCCGCCTGCGAAGGCTGCGAAAGGCTGAAGGGTCACGACCACCAGCAGGAAGATCAGGGTCATGCCGATCAGCAGGATGTCGAGCGCGATCTCGTTGGGGGTTTTCTGCCGGCGCGCACCTTCGACCAAGGCGATCATGCGGTCCAGCGTCGACTCGCCGGGGTTGGCGCTGATGCGCACCAGCAGCCAGTCCGACACCAGGCGGGTGTTGCCGGCGACCGCCGAGCGGTCGCCACCGGATTCGCGGATCACCGGCGCCGACTCGCCGGTGATGGCGGCCTCATCGACCGCCGCGATGCCTTCGAGCACCTCGCCGTCGCCGGGGATCATCTCGCCGGCTTCCACGCGCACCACATCACCCAGGCGCAGGCTGCTGGCCGGCACGTTCTGGAAGCTGCCATTGGCCTCGCGGCGGCGGGCCATGAGGTCGACGCTGCCGGCGCGCAGGCTGTCGGCGCGGGCCTTGCCACGGCCCTCGGCCAAGGCTTCGGCGAAGTTGGCGAAGAGCACGGTGAACCATAGCCACAGGGCGATCTGCAGGCCGATGCCCAGCGGCACCTCGGCATTGGGCAGCAGGCACAGCACGGTGGTGAGCACGGCGGTGAGCGCCACCACCAGCATCACCGGCGAGCGCTTGAGCTGGCGCGGGTCGAGCTTGACGAAGGCTTGCACAAGCGCCGGGCGCCACAGCGCCAGCAGGCCGGTGGAGGCAGTAGCGGCGTGGGCCACTGCCGGGGACTCATTGACAGGCATGTTCATGATCGGTCCTCAGAACCCGCTGCTCAGTTGATCGGCGATCGGGCCCAGCGCGAGGGTGGGCAGGAAAGTCAGGCCGCCCACCACCAGCACAGTGGCGGTCAGCAGCACGACGAACAGCAGGCCATGGGTGGGGAAGCTGTTGGGGCCGGTCGGCAGGGCTTTTTTCGCCGCCATGCTGCCGGCCAGCGCCAGCACCGGCAGGATGTAGCCGAAGCGGCCCAGCAGCATGCCCAGGCCCAGCATGATGTTGTGGAAATCGGTGTTGGCGCTGAAGCCACCGAAGGCCGAGCCGTTGTTGGCGCTGGCCGAGGTATAGGCATACAGCAGCTCGCTGAAGCCGTGCGCCCCGGGGTTGCCCAGCGCGGAGGCAGTGCTCGGCAGGCAGGCGGCGATGGCGCCCAGCACCAGCACGCCCACCGGCATCACCAGCAAGGTGGCCACCAGCAGCTTGACGTCATGGGCCACCAGCTTCTTGCCCAGGTATTCCGGGGTGCGGCCGATCATCAGGCCGGCCAGGAACACCGCGATCAGCACGAACAGCAACATGCCGTACAGGCCCGAACCGACACCGCCGAAGATCACCTCACCGAGCATCATGTTCACCAGCGCGACCATGCCGGTGATGGGGTTGAGGCTGTCGTGCATGCCGTTGACCGAGCCGTTGGAGGCGGCGGTGGTGACCACCGCCCAAAGCGTGGTGGCGGTGGTGCCGAAGCGGGTTTCCTTGCCTTCCAGCGGCGCGGCCTGTGCCAGGGCGCCGTGCAGGCTGGCCATGGGCTGATATTCGGCCCACAGCGCAAGCGCACCGCCGAACAGCAGCACCACCAGCATCGAGGCGAAGATCGCCCGGCTTTGGCGCAGGTCTTTCACGTAATGGCCATAGGTGAACACCAGGGCCGCCGGGATGCTGAGGATGGCCACCAGCTCCAACAGGTTGCTCCAGGCCGTTGGGTTCTCGAACGGGTGCGCCGAGTTCACGCCGAAGAAGCCGCCGCCGTTGGTGCCCAGCTGCTTGATCGCCACCTGGCTGGCCACCGGCCCTAAAGGCAGGCTCTGGTTGGCGCCTTGCAGCGTGTGTGCATCAACGTAGGCGGCGAAGGTTTGCGGCACCCCTTGCCACACCAGCACCAGAGCCAACACCAGGCACAGCGGCAACAGACCATAAAGGGTGGCACGGGTGAGGTCGGCCCAGAAGTTGCCGACGGTGCTGGCCGAGCGCCGCGCAATACCGCGGCTCAGGGCCACCAGCACGGCGATGCCGGTGGCGGCGCTGACGAAGTTCTGCACGGTCAGGCCGACCATCTGGCTGAAGTAACTCAGCGAGGCCTCGCCGCTGTAGGCCTGCCAGTTGGTGTTGGTGACGAAACTCACTGCCGTGTTGAACGCCAGCGACGCGTTGAGCCCCGGCAGGCCCTGTGGGTTGAGCGGCAAGGCGCCCTGCCCCATGAGGATGGCGAACAGCAGCACAAAACCTGCGAAGTTGAAGGCCAGCAGCGCCAGCGCGTAATGCTTCCAACCCTGCTCCTGACGCGGGTCGACCCCGGCCAGGCGATAGCAGCCGCGCTCGACGCCGCCCAGCAGCGGGTGCAGCCAGGTGCGCTCGCCTTCCATCACGCGGTAGTAAAAACGGCCCAGCAGCGGCGCAGGGAGCACCACCAGGGCCAGAAACAGCAGGATCAGCCAAACGTCATAACTGTGCATGGCCGCTCCTAACCGCGATCGGCGCGCAGCAGCGCCACCAGCAGGTAAGCGAACAGGCCCACAGCCAATAGCAGTGAAACCCCTTGGGTGATGCTCATTGCGATGACTCCTCGGTACCGGAAGGGTATGAGGCAATCATCAGGCGGGGGCGCGTAAAGGTTCGAGGGCAAGAAAGGCTGTGGCCGTAAAGTTTGCGTAAAAAAATGCGAGGAGCAGGGCCGTCCAAGATGAAGCGGGACAGGCCAGCGCCAATGACGGCGTTTGTGCAGGCGAGAGCAAGGTGCCGAAAAACAGCGGTTTAGAGCATTTGCACTACCCCGGGAAACAAGATGAAAATCAATGGTTTAACCGATTTTACCTCACTGTGTTTACTTCCCTGACAGGCAGCCGGATCCTCTGCGCCACAACAAAAACAAGCAAGGAATATCCCTGATGCACGCCCCAGATCGCGAAGGCCAGCCCGCTGGCCTTGAATTCGCGCAGTTGCGGTTCACCCCGAACAAGCCTGCCTCCTGCAACAGCATGCACTCGCCATCGCAGCCGCCGGCGGCCCCGACAACCCCGGCGCGCACGCTCAGGCAGAGGCGGCGGCCAAGCATCTTGGCCTACGCCTTACACCTAGCCAGCAGCAACTGATCGATCGTTACAGCAATGGCCAGATGGCTGCGCTGGAGTGCTGTGACCTGAACTGGCTCGAAGACACCGCCTTGCCGCCCCAGCTCCCATCGCTGGCGCAACTGCAGCGAGCCCCCGGCTGCCAGCGCCTGGCGGCGCGCAACCAGATATTGCTGAGCCTGGTTGCCCACAGGGCTTTCGCCTTCGACCTCGATAACCAAGGCCTGGTCGTTCGTGTGGTCGCCAACTTCCAGGGAGGGGGTGCTGTTGCACGCCCGGAAGAGGTCATCGGCGAACCTGTGGGGCGCAGCTCTCATGCGGGCATTGCCTTGGGCCCGCACACCGAGTCCCCCTACCATTGTGCGGTCAACGCCAGTGCCGGGCAGTCCCCGGCGCCCTCATCCCTTGCGTTGAGCGCACTGTGGAACCCCGCCGCTGAACCTACGCGCGTGATTCCCCTGGCAGGGATCCTCGACAGCCTGCCCGCCACGGACCTGCTCGCGCTCACCGCCCCCGCCTTCGACTACACCCGCAGCGATTGCTTCACCGCCGGCAAAGGAGCGAACGGCTACGGCGTGTCGTTGCTGCAGTTCGACCCGAACGGGGGCTTCGCATTTCGCTACAACAGCTATCGCCATACGGCCTCGGCGCACGCCCCTGCGGTAGTCCGCAGCGCGCTGGCGCGGCTGCAATCGGCTATCGCCAGCACCGAGCCTTTGATGTGCACGCTGCGCCAGGACCGCGCCCTGCTGATCAACAACTACCGGGCCTTGCATTGCCGCGAGGTGGTCCGGGACAACCGGCGCGTCCTGGTTCGGCTGTTCGGCTATTCGCGCTTCGCCAGGCCCGTGGTCGTTCAGCACGACCCCCTCATCGTCAAAGGCTGACTCACCGTCAAGGACTTGCCCGTGGAACTGGAATTCTCTCTGATCATCCTGCTGGCAGGCGTTGCCCTGGCCGCAGGTTTTTTCGACGCCATCGCCGGCGGTGGCGGGTTGGTAACCCTGCCCGCGCTGCTGCTGGCCGGCATCGACCCCGTCTCGGCGCTGGCCACCAACAAGTTTCAGGCAGCGTCGGCCTCCGTTTCGGCCACGGCCACTTTTGCCCGCAAGGGCATGATCGAGTGGCGCCGCGGCTTGCCCATGGCAGCGGTAGCGATGTTGGGAGGTGCCGGCGGCGCACTCAGCGCCAACTACATTCCGGCCACTGTATTTCAGGCGGTGGTACCGGTGCTGTTGGTCGCCGTGGCGGCCTATTTCGCTTTCAGCCCCAAGCTCGATGAGCAGGCCCGCCGGGCGCGGCTGAGCGCGGCCGCCTTCTGCCTCACGCTGGTGCCGATGATCGGCTTCTACGATGGCCTGTTCGGCCCGGGCGTGGGCTCGTTCTACATGCTGGCGTTCGTGTTGCTGCTGGGCCAGGGCGTGATGAGGGCGGTGTGCAACAGCAAGCTGCTCAACGCCGCCTGCAACCTGGGCGCGCTGCTGGTGTTCGGCCTGTTGGGCAATATCCTGTGGCCGCTGGCACTGGCGATGGGCGCTGCGGCGTTCATCGGGGCACAGCTGGGTGCGCGCTGCGCGGTGCATTTCGGGCCGACGCTGATCAAGCCCATGTTGATCACGGTGTGCTGCCTGATGGCGGGCAAGCTGCTGATGACACCGGGTAACCCGTGGCAGCAATGGATCACGACGTGCGCCGACGCTGTAAAAGGTGCGCTGGCCTGAGGCCAAACCCTGATCATGAGTAAATCTATTGATCAATCCAAATTAAATGAATTTGTTTCAACATGCCCATTCTCTGACAATCACTCCTACGCAATTGAGCTTCGGAGAGATTTCAAATGGCACTGGCACACACCTTGGGCTTCCCGCGCATCGGCGGCGACCGTGAACTGAAAAAAGCCCAGGAAGCATTCTGGAAGGGCACGTTGGACGAAGCCGGCCTGCGCGCGGTGGGCCGTGAGCTGCGCGCCGCCCACTGGCAGGTGCAGAAGGCCGCCGGCATCGAGCTGCTACCGGTGGGCGATTTTGCCTGGTACGACCAGGTGCTCACCCATTCGCTGATGTTTGGCGCGGTCCCTGAGCGCTTTGCCCCGCAAGGTGGCACCAAGCCCACCCTGAATACGCTGTTCACAATGGCGCGGGGTGTCGGCGAGGGCTGCTGTGGCGGTGCTCACGCCCAGGAAATGACCAAGTGGTTCGATACCAACTACCACTACCTGGTCCCGGAATTCAGCCACGACCAACCGTTCGCCCTCAGTTGGGATCAATTGTTCGAAGAGGTCGACGAAGCCAAGGCGCTGGGCCATGCGGTCAAGCCGGTGATCATCGGCCCGCTGACCTACCTGTGGCTGGGCAAGGCAAAGGGGTCGAGTTCGACAAGCTGTCGCTGGTCGACCGCCTGCTGCCGCTGTATGACCAGATCTTCAACCGCCTGGCCGGCCAGGGTGTGGAATGGGTACAGATCGACGAACCGATCCTGGCGCTGGACCTGCCACAGGCGTGGAAGAACGCCTACGAGCGCGTTTACAACATCCTCCAGCGCTCGCCACTGAAAAAACTGGTGGCCACTTACTTCGGCGGGCTGGAAGACAACCTTGGCCTGGCCGCCGGCCTGCCGGTAGAAGGCCTGCACATCGACCTGGTGCGCGCCCCGGAGCAGTACCCGACCATCCTCGACCGGCTGCCGGCCTACAAGGTGCTGTCGCTGGGCGTGGTGAACGGGCGCAATGTGTGGCGCTGTGACCTGGACAAGGCCCTGGAAGTGCTGCGCCACGCGGCCGAGCGCCTGGGCGACCGGCTGTGGGTGGCGCCCAGCTGCTCGCTGCTGCACAGCCCGGTAGACCTGGCCCGCGAAGACCAGCTCGACCCCGAACTCAAAAGCTGGCTGGCCTTCGCCGTGCAAAAGTGCGAGGAAGTGGCCGTGCTCACCCAGGCACTGCGCGACCCCGAGGCGCCTCAGGTGCACGCAGCCCTGGCCGAAAGCCGCGCCGTGCAGGCCAGCCGCGCCGCCTCGCCGCGCATCCACAAACCCGCCGTGCAACAACGCCTGAACAGCATCGTGCCTGCCGACAGCCAGCGTGCGTCGAGTTTCGAGCAGCGCATCGCCGTGCAACGCGCAAGGCTTGCCCTGCCTGCCTACCCCACCACCACCATCGGCTCGTTCCCGCAGACCTCGGCCATCCGCGCGGCGCGCCAGGCCTTCAAGCAAGGCACGCTGAGCCAGGCCGGCTACACCCAGGCCATGCAGCGCGAGATCGAGCATGCCGTGCGCATCCAGGAAAACCTCGGCCTGGACGTGCTGGTGCACGGCGAGGCCGAGCGCAACGACATGGTCGAGTACTTCGCCGAGCAGCTCGATGGCTACCTGTTCACCCGCTTCGGCTGGGTGCAGAGCTACGGCTCGCGCTGCGTGAAGCCGGCGGTGATCTACGGCGACCTCAGCCGGCCGAAGGCGATGACGGTGGAGTGGATCACCTACGCGCAAAGCCTGACCCGCAAGGTGATGAAGGGCATGCTCACAGGCCCGGTGACCATGCTGATGTGGTCGTTCCCGCGCGAGGACATCGACCGCGAGACGCAAGGGCGGCAGTTGGCGCTGGCCATTCGCGATGAGGTGGCGGACCTGGAGCAGGCCGGCATCAGGATCGTGCAGATCGACGAGGCCGCGTTCCGCGAAGGCCTGCCACTGCGCCAGAGCGCCTGGCCGCGCTACCTGGAGTGGGCGACCGAAGCCTTCCGCCTGTGCGCCTCGGGCGTGCGCGACGAAACGCAGATCCACACCCACATGTGCTACAGCGAGTTCAATGACGTGATCGAGTCCATCGCGGCGATGGATGCCGATGTCATCACCATCGAAACCTCGCGCTCGGACATGGAGCTGCTGGAGGCATTCGAGCGCTTCGACTATCCCAACGAAATCGGCCCGGGCGTTTACGACATCCACTCCCCGCGGGTGCCCAGCACCGAGGAAATGGCCAACCTGATGCGCAAGGCAGCCCGGCGCATCCCGGCCGAGCGGCTGTGGGTGAACCCGGACTGTGGGCTCAAGACCCGCGCCTGGCCCGAAACCGAGGCTGCGCTGGTGAACATGGTGGCGGCGGCCAAGCAGTTGCGCCACGCTGGCGCCTGAGCACCACGCTGGCAGATAATGCTCCGAATTTTCCGGCCGCAGGCACTGGCCTGCGCGCCCTGAGGAGCGATGGATGGTAAAGATAAAACCCCGCCCCGCCGTGAGCGGGGTGGCCTCCGCCGACCGTGTGCTGACCGTGCTCAGCGCCTTTCGCATCGGCGACACGGCCCTGAGCCTGGTCGACCTCACCGAACGCACCGGCCTGATCAAGAGCACGATCATGCGCCTGGTGGTCTCGCTTGAAACCTACGGTTTCGTCAATCGCCTGGCCGACGGCCGCTATATGCTGGCCAGCGAAGTCATGCGCCTGAACGCGGTGTACCAGGAGTCGCTGGACCTGGAGCGGCACGTGCTGCCGCTGCTGCATCGGCTGACCGACGAAACCGGTGAAACCGCCTCTTTCTATGTGCGCCACGGCGCTTATCGCCTGTGCCAGTACCGGGTCAACTCACCGCACCGCCTGCGCCTGCACCTGCAGCCCGGTGACATCCGCCCGATGGACGGCGCCGCCAGCGCCCAGGCGCTGCGCTGCACTTACGAGCGTGCCCTTGAACACCCGGCGCCGTTCTATTCCTGCGGCGCCACCGACCCGCACTCGGCGTCGATGTCGTTGCCGATCTTCGGCGCACTCAACGAGCTGGTCGGCGCGTTGGTGGTGTCCGGGCCGGCGGGGCGCCTCACCGAGGAGCGTGCCCGCTCCTTCGACGAGTTGTTCATGCAGATCGCCCAGGACCTTGCCCGCAGCCTGGGCGGCAAGGCCGAGGCTGGTCAGAACCCGTAAAGGCTGGCTGGGTTGTCGCGCAGGATGGCGATGCGATCTTTCTCGTTAGGCGCCCATTGCGAGAACAGGTCGAGGATGTGCGCGTCATCGGGCTTGCTCTCAAGGGCCACGGTGGGGTGTGGCCAGTCACTGCCCCAGAGCAGGCGATCAGGCCGCGCCTTCACCAGTGCCTTGGCCACCGAACCCACGTCCGGGTAATCCGGCGCGCCCACTTCGAGCGGATGTACGGCCCGGAGAGCTTGACCCAAGTGCGGTCGCCGGCCAGCAGCCGGTTGATCGTGGCGAACGCCGCGGCATCGATGCCCTCCGGCTGCGGCACGTGGCCCATGTGGTCGATCACCAGCCGCGCCGGCAGCTCGGCCAGCCGAGGCTCCAGGTCCAGCAGTTGCGTGCCCGGGGCCACCACCTGCACGTGCCAGCCCAGTTCATTGACTCGGTGCGCCAGCGGTTCCAGATCATCCAGGCTCGCCCCGCCATAGCTGAGGTTGAAGCGAATCCCGCGCACCCCCGCCTTGTTCATCTGTTCAAGCTCGGCATCGCTGATATCAGCCGCGATGACCGCCACACCGCGGGCGTTGCCGTTGCTCTCGCGCAGGCCGTCGAGCAGGCAGCGGTTGTCGGTGCCATAGGTGGACGGCGTCACGATCACGAAGCGCTGCAGGTGCAGGCGCTGCTGCACCTGCGCGTAGTCGGCAAGCGTGGCATTCGGCGGCAGCAGCGTGGCGCCGGGGGCCGCCGGGTAGCGGTCGTTGTACAGGTGCATGTGGCAGTCGACGCTGCCTGCCGGCGGGATGAACCGTGCCGGCTTCGTCTCCACTGGAGTAACGCGCAGCGGCCAGGGCCGGGAATGACGCCAGCGCTCCGGCGGCGGCGGTAGCTTGCAGAAACAGGCGACGAGTAAAGTCCATGGGCTGATCTCTTGTTGTTGTATGGCACTGCGCCGCCCGAAGGCGGCGCAGTGATGCAGCGGTGGGGGTTCAGCGTGCGTTGGCGACGCTGGCCGCGTGTTCGTTTTCACGCATGCGCTTGCGGCCCATGATCAACACCATCGAACCGGCAGCGATGTTCAGCACCGCCAGCGGCAGCAAGGCCAGGGCGTAGCTGCCGGTGGCGTCGTGCACGGCGCCGTAGATGTTGACCATCATGCCGCCGCCGAACAGGTTGGCCCAGGCGCCGATGGCCGCCAGCCCCGCTGCGGCGGTGCTCGAAGACATCCAGCCGGAGGCCAGTGCCCAGAACGGGCCTTTCATCGAGTAGGCACCGATCAGCACCATCGACAGCAGCACCACGGTGCCCACCAGGGAACCGGTCACCAGCGTCAGCAACAGGCCTGCGGCGATCAGGTACAGGGTGGTTGCGGTGTGCCAGCGGCGCTCGTTGCGTTTGTCGGAGCTGCGGCCCCAGGCGATCATCACGATCGAGGCCAGGCCGTAAGGGATGGCGTTGACCAGGCCGATCTGCAACGGGTCGAGGTGGAAGGTCTTGAGCAGTTGCGGCGCCCAGACGCTCATGGTGCTGCCGGCGGCCGAGGCGCCGGTGTAGATCAGGATCATCGCCCAGATGTCCTTGTGCTTGAGCAGGCTCCACAGCGAAATGTGGCCGATCTGGGTTTTCTGCTGGCGCTCGTCGGCCAGGCGCTGGGTGAGCCAGTTGCGCTGCTCGTCGGTCAGCCATTTGGCTTGCTCGGGCTTGTCGGTGAGCACGAACAGGCACGCGATGCCCAGCAGCACCGCTGGGATGCCTTCGAGGATGAACAGCCAATGCCAGCCGCGCATGCCCAGCATGCCGTCGAGCGTGAGCAGGTAACCGGAGAGCGGCGAGCCGAGGAAGTTGGCGCCGGGAATGGCGACCATGAAGATCGCGACCATCCGCGCGCGGTAGGCCGAGGGCAGCCAGTAGGTGAGGTACAGCAGCACGCCGGGGAAGAACCCGGCTTCGGCCGCACCCAGCAGAAAGCGCATCACATAAAGCGAATTGGAGCCCTGCACAAAGGCGGTGCCGGCGGAGATAAGGCCCCAGGTGATCATGATGCGGGCGATCCACATGCGCGCGCCGAACTTCTGCAACGCCAGGTTGCTCGGCACTTCCACCAGGAAGTAGGCGACGAAGAACAGGCTGCTGGCAAAGCCGAAGATCGCCGGGGACAGCCCCAGGTCCTGGTTCATCTGCAGCGATGCCATGCCGATGTTGCCGCGGTCGATGATCGCGATCAGGTAACACAAAATCAGAAACGGCAGCAGTCGCCAGGCGACGCGGTGCATGGTGGCGCGTTCGAGCTCGCTGATGTTGGAGGCGGAAACCATGATGCTCCCCTGTACTTTATTGTTGTGGAATCAGGCTATCGGAAGAAGGCGCCGCCAAGCGGCGGCGCGCACTCAACTGCCGAGCAACTGGCGGTTGGCGATGCAGCGCGGGTCGAGCGCCTTGCCGGCCCACACATCCAGGATCTGCTGGACGGCCACCATGCCCACGCGGTCACGCGACTCGGTGGTGTTGGCGCCCACGTGCGGGGTGCCGACCAGGTTGGGCAGGCTCCACAACGGGCTATCGGCTGGTGGCGGCTCGGGGTTGAAGGTGTCGAGCCCGGCACCGCCGATCTGGCCGCTCTTGAGCGCCTCGACCAGCGCCGGGGTGTCGATCAGCTCGCCACGCGCGGTGTTGATCAGCAGGCTGCCAGGGCGCATGCGCTTGAACTGTTCGGTGCTGAACAGGTGGCGGTTGGCGTCGGTCAGCGGGCAATGCAGGCTGATGATGTCGCAGGTTTCCAGCAGGCGGTCGAAGTCGGTTTCGCGGGAAACGTTATCGCGCTGCGGCAGTTCCTTGAGATAGGGGTCGTAGACCTTCACGGCCATGCGCAGCGGCGCGACCAGGTCCATCAGGATGCCGCCGATGGCGCCCAGCCCCACCAGGCCCAGGGTTTTGCCGAACAGCTCGGTGCCGTTGGCCGTGGCTTTGTCCCAGTGGCCTGCGCGTACGCGGGCGTCGAGCCAGGCGGTCTGGCGCGCCACGCTGAACATCAGCGCAAAGGCATGCTCGGCCACTGACTGGGCATTGGCGCCCACTGCGATGGTGACGGGAATACCGCGCTCGGCGGCGGCCTTGATGTCGATGGTGTCGAAGCCCACGCCGTGCTTGGCGATGACCTTGAGGTTCGCCGAGGCTTCGATCATCTCGCGGGTGAGCTTGCCGGTGCGCACGACGATCGCGTCGGGCTGTTCGGCCTTGATCAAGGCGGCCATTTCATCGGCGGGCATGTAGGGGGTGGTCGGCATGACCTCTACGCCCTGGGAGGCGGCATGGGCCATGGCTTCAGGGGCCAGCGCCAGGCCCGTGAGGAGGATTTTGCGTTTCATCTGCACACCTTGTTCTTATCGTTAAGGCCTGTTCAGGCTTTGCTCAACCCTATCATAACGAAATGGCGTTGCAACATAGATTTCAGTAACGCCGAATCATCTCGAAAAATTGCGTCATCGCACGGATTGAATTGCAATTCACGAAATGACATTCTGAAAACATAGCCGGCTCGGCAACCGGCGACTTCCCCCATAATTTCGAGGAGAACGCCAAAATGACGATCGGATTCAGAGTGTTGAAGGCAGCTCGCAAAGTCAGCCCGGAGTGGGTCGAGCGCTATCGCCATGTGCCTGTGGCCAACGTCAGCGATTCGATGAACCGCATGACCGCAGGCGGCTCGCGCCTTCGCCCGATGCACCGCGAAGGCGTGCTGGCCGGCCCGGCACTGACCGTCAAGGCGCGCCCGGGCGACAATCTGATGCTCCATTACGCGATCGACATCGCCCAGCCCGGCGACGTGATCGTGGTGGACGCCGGCGGCGACCTGACCAACGCCCTGATCGGCGAGATGATGGTGGCCTACGCCGTGAAACGCGGCGTGGCCGGCATCGTCATCCATGGCGCGATCCGCGATGCCGCCAGCATCGGCGCCGGTGATTTCCCGCTGTTCGCTGCCGGCGTTTCGCACCGTGGCCCGTACAAGGACGGCCCGGGCGAGATCAACGTGCCGATCGCCATCGACGGCATGGTCATCGAGGCGGGCGACCTGGTGATCGGCGACGACGACGGCCTGCTCTGCGTGCCTTACGACCAGGTGCCAGAGGTGTTCGACCGCGCTTCGGCCAAGCACGCCGCCGAGACCAAGCAGCTGGAACAGATCGCCAAGGGCGAGAACGACCGCAGCTGGGTACTGAAGTCGCTGCAGCAAAAAGGCTGTGCGTTGCCGGAGTGAGGCAGCGTATCGTGCGCCATGACTGGCGCTTGACGATGAGACCCTTGCATTGACCGAACCTGCACCCACTTCGCGCTGGCCCGCCCCTGTGCGGGCCCTCGCCCGCCGAGACTTCCAGATCTACTTCGTGGGCCAGGGCGTTTCGACCCTGGGCAAGTGGGTGCAACAGGTCGCCCTTTCGTGGCTGGCCTATCACATCACTGCCTCGGCGACCTTGCTGGGGGTGATCACCTTTCTGAGCCTGGCGCCGCAGTTGCTGGTAGGCCCTGTCGCGGGCGCCTGGATCGACCGGCGCGACAAGCGCCGCTGCCTGATCGTGGCGCAATCGCTGCTCGCCCTGCAGTCGCTGGTGCTGGCGCTGCTCACCTGGCAGGGCTGGGTCAACGCCAACGTGCTGATCGGCATGGCCTTGCTGCTGGGCTTGCTCAATGCGGTGGAAACACCCCTGCGCCAGGCGCTGATCGGCAGCTTCGTGGGCGACACCGCCGACCTGCCCAACGCGCTGGCGCTCAACGCCATGCTGATCAACGCGGCGCGCTTTCTCGGCCCACCGCTTGCCGGTGCGCTGATCGCCGCCAGTGGCGAGGCAGTGTGCTTTCTGATCACCGCCGTGGCCTTTGCGCTGCTCCTGCTGGGGCTGGCCAAGGTGCAGGGCAGCGCCTCGGCCAAGGCCACAGGCTCCACCGCGCAGATGTTCCGCGAAGGGCTGGCGTACGTCTGGCAGACGGTGTCGGTTCGCCGGCTGATGCTGGGCGTGATCATGGTCAACCTGCTGGCCTCGAACTACACCGTGCTGCTGCCGGTGCTGGCCAAGACCCTGTACCAGGGCGATGCGCGCATGCTGGGCTGGTTATGGGGAGCGGCCGGTGCCGGCGCGTTCGTCGCCACCATCGCCCTTGCCCTGGGCGGCGCGCTGCACCGGCTGGAGCGGATCATCACCTGCGCAGCACTGGGCTGCGCACTGGCGCTGATCCTGTTGGCATTCCAGGTGCCGCTACCGATGGCGCTGGCATCACTGGCACTGCTGGGCTGCGGCATCACTGCCAGCAATGTGAGCACCAACATGCTGCTGCAAAGCGGCGCACCCGAGCACTTGCGCGGGCGCGTAGTGGCGCTGTACATCGCCATGCGCTTCGGTTTCGAGGCCGTCGGCGGCTTGCTGGCGGGGCTTTTGGCCAGCCTGGTTGGCGCGCCCATGACGCTGGGCGCTGCCGGGCTTGTGCTGGTGAGCTTTCTGGTACTCGAAAACCGCTTCAGCAATTCAGAAATAGAAACCGCATTGCATAAACTACCTGGTCGCCACCTGGCAAACCCTTCTTTTTTTGCTAAATCGCTTTATCTCAAGAAGCGATTGACGTCAGCCTTCGCTTGCGGATAGCTTTTAAGAAACGCCATTTCAAAAATAACAAAAAGTGGAGTTTCACCCATGACCCGTACCCCACGGTTGAAAGCCCGTTTCCACGCCCTGGCCATGGGCGCCCTGCTCAGTTGCGCCTTCACCACCACCACCGCTCACGCCGAACAGTCCAAAGTGACCATCGCCATCCAGTACGGCTACGCCTACCTGCCGGTGACCGTCGCCGAAAAACAGGGCCTGTTCCGCAAGCACGCCAGCGCGCTCGGCGAGCCGGATGCTGCGTTCGAAATCAAGCGCATCAGCGGCGCCGCAGCGATCAACGATGCCCTGATCAGCTCCAACGTCGACATCGGCGGCTACGGCCTCTACGGCACCCTCACCGCCTGGCAGAAGACCCGCAACAACCTCGACATCCGCGCCCTCTGCGCGCTGGTGGCGGGCGACAACGGCTTCTACGTGAACGACCCTGCGATCAAGTCCATCGCCGACTTCAAGCCCGGCGACAAGATCGCCGTGACCGCGCCCAACGGCCAGCAAGCGGTGCTGTTGCAGATGCTCGCCGAGCAGCAGTTCGGCGAGGGCAATGCCCACCGCATGGACAACCTGATGGTCGCCCTGCCCCACCCCGATGCGTTGGCAAGCCTTGTGAACAAGGCCGGCATCAAGGGCTACATCGGCCCCAACCCCTACAGCTACATCCTCGATCACGACCCATCGGTGACCAAGCTGTTCGACTTTTCCAAAGCCCTGAACATGCGCATGACCAGCGGCGTGCTGGCCAGCACCGGCAAGTTCGTCAAGGGCAACCCGCACCTGGCCAAGGCGGTGGTCGACGCCATCGCCGAGGCCGACGAGTTCATCCGCAACAACCCGCGCCAGGCCGCCCAGCTGTACCTGGACAGCGAGCCCTCCAAGCTCACCCTCGAACAGACCGAAGACATGCTGAGCCAGGTCACCGGCGAGTGGGGTGTTCAGCCCCAGGGCGTGATGCACCTTGCAGAATTCATGGCCCGCACCGGCGCCCTGAAAGAACCGCTGACGGACTGGAAACAAGTGTTCTTCGACCCGGTGGCTCAAGGCGAGGGCAACTGACATGAGTGCAATGCCCAGCATGGCGCCAGTGCCGGCAGGCCTGGACACCCGCGCGCAGCTTTCGGTAGACAACGTCACCCTGCAGTACAAGACCCGCGAGCAACTGATCACCGCCACCCACGGGGTGTCGTTCGCGGTACACCGGCACGACCGCTTCATCCTGCTGGGGCCTTCGGGCTGCGGCAAGTCGAGCCTGCTCAAGAGCGTGGCGGGCTTTCTGGCGCCGGCTGCGGGGAGATCTACCTCGATGGCCGCGCCGTGCGCGAGCCAGGCCCGGACCGGATGATGGTGTTCCAGGAGTTCGACCAGCTCATGCCGTGGAAGACGGTGCTGGGCAACATCATGTTCCCGATGCAGATGACCCGGCGCTTTCCTGCCAACGAAGTGCGCGAGCGCGCACTGCGGGTGGCGGCCGAAGTGGGCCTGGAGCGCTTCAAGGATGCTTATCCGCACCAGTTGTCCGGCGGCATGAAGCAACGCGTGGCCATCGCCCGAGCGCTGGCGATGGAGCCGGCGATCCTGCTGATGGACGAGCCCTTCGCCGCCCTCGATGCCCTCACCCGCCGGCGCATGCAGGAGGAGCTGTTGCAGCTGTGGGAACAGGCGCCTTTCACGCTGATGTTCGTGACCCACTCGATCGATGAGGCGATCCTGCTCGGCTCGCGCATCCTGGTGCTCACCCCCATCCCGGGCAGGTGCGTGCCGAGCTCGACGCCAGCGCCTTCGGCTTCGCCGAGCAAGGCAGTGAGGGCTTCGCCGCACTGCGCAGAACGCATCAACCACATGCTCTTCGGCGATCAGGAGACCGCACATGAATAAGCCCATGGTGCAGCCGCGCCCCGATGTCGAATACGCACCCGCCCCGGCCGGCAAGATCGGCGACATCGCGCGCCGGCTCGGCCCGGTGGAGCGCTTGATGGCCCACGCCGGGGTACGCCGTACGCTGGTGCTGATAGCCCTGGCGGTGGTGTGGGAGCTTTACGCCCGCTGGCTGGGCAACCCGCTGATGTTCCCGCCGTTCAGCGAAACCGCTCAGGCATTGAGCCACGACCTGCTCAACGGCGTGTTGCCGCTGGCCGTGGTGAGTTCGTTGAAAGTGCTGCTGATGAGCTACGGCCTGGCGATCCTGCTGGCTGCGATCCTGACCACACTGGCGGTGTCCACCCGCATCGGCACCGACGTGCTGGCCACGCTCACGGCGATGTTCAACCCGCTGCCGGCCATCGCCATCCTGCCGCTGGCCATGCTGTGGTTCGGCCTGGGCGTGCAGAGCCTGATGCTGGTGATCATTCACTCGGTGCTGTGGGCGGTATCGCTGAACACCTATTCGGGCTTTCAGTCGGTAAGCCAGACCCAGCGCATGGCCGGGCGCAATTACGGGCTGCGCGGCATGCGCCTGGTGCTGCGCATCCTGATCCCGGCCGCAGTGCCGTCGATCCTGGCGGGGCTGAAGATCGGCTGGGCCTTCGCCTGGCGCACGCTGATCGCTGCCGAACTGGTGTTCGGCGTATCGGGCAACTCCGGCGGCCTGGGCTGGTACATCTTCCAGAACCGCAACGCGCTGGAAACCCCAATGTGTTCGCCGGCCTCTTGATGGTGATCATCATCGGCCTGGTGGTAGAGGGCCTGGTGTTTCGCAGTATCGAGGTGCTGACGGTGCGCCGCTGGGGCATGCAGCAATGAACCCGCCCGCACCGGCTTCGCCGCATGCGCCGGTGCGCGAGCAGTGGCTTTCGCAGGTGCGGGAGCCTGCGCTCGACCCACAGCGCGCCATCGTCGATGCGCACCATCACCTGTGGGACCGCCCTGGCCAGCGCTACCTGGCAGAGCAGTTGCTCAGCGATACGCGCAGCGGGCACAACGTCGTCGCCACGGTGTACCTGCAATGCCGGTCCTTCTACGACGCGGGCCAACCCGAACCGCTGCAACCGGTGGGCGAAGTGCGTTTTGCCACAGAAGTAGCGCAGCACTCGCCGCCAGGCACCCAGCTGTGCGCGGCGATTGTCGCCGGCGCTGACCTGCGCCCGGGCGACGCCGTCGCACCTGTGCTGGAGGCAATGCTGGAGGCCGGCAACGGGCGCCTGCGCGGGGTGCGCAATACCACCGCCTGGCACGCCGACGCGCGGCTGGTTTCCAACCCCACGCCGCCACCTGCGGGCGTGCTGGCGGAGCCAGGCTTTCGCCAAGGTGCTGCGCAACTGTTACGCCATGGCCTGAGCCTGGATATCTGGGCCTATCACACACAACTGCCCGAGGTGCTCGACCTCGCGCAGGCGCTGCCTGGCTTGCCGATCATCCTCAATCATCTGGGCGGCCCCTTGGGTGCAGGCCCTTATGCAGGCAAGCGAGATGAGGTGTTCGCGGCCTGGTCATCCGGCCTGAAGGCCCTCGCCCACTGCCCGAACGTGCTGCTCAAGCTCGGCGGGCTGGGCATGCGCGTGGGTGGGTTTGCGCTGGATGAACGGGAGAAACCGCCCGGGTCGGTCGAGCTGGCCCAGCTGTCGGCACCCTACGTGCTTACGGCCGTCGAAGTGTTCGGCAGCCAGCGCTGCCTGTTCGAGAGCAATTTCCCCGTGGACAAGGGCATGGTCGGCTACGGCGTGCTGTGGAACGCCTTCAAACGCATCACGGCTGGTTTCAGCGAAGCCGAGAAGAACGCGTTGTTCAGCGGCAACGCCAGCCGTTGCTATCGGCTGGCGCCGAGCCTGTAGCGGAACCGGGGCCTGTGGGGGCCCCGGCGCTTCAGCTCATCGACCTCATCGCACACTCGATCAGCTTTTGCCCGGCGCGGGCGCGGCGGTAGTGTGCACAGTGCCGCCTTTCGGTTGCCTGGAAGGGTCACCCAGCCACAGCATCAACGCTGTGCCCACCGCCAGAATCGCCGCCACGCAGAAGAACGGGCCGGTAAAGCTCTGGGTCATGTCCTTGATCAACCCGATCAGGAACGGCCCGGCAAAACCGCCCAGGTTGCCGATCGACACGATCAGGGCCAGGCCGCCGGCGGCAGCGCGGCCGGTCAGGAAGGTCGACGGGATGGCCCAGAAGGTTGCCTGGAACGCGAGGATGCTGGCGACCGCCAGGCCCAATGCAGTGATCTTCAGTACCGGGTCACTCAACAACGCACTGGCCACCAGCGCGAGGGCTGCGAGGGTGAGCGCGCCGACCACATAGGGCAAACGGTGCTGGCTGCGGTTGGCCAGCCGTGCCCAGACCGTCATCGCCACGGCGCCGAACAGGTAAGGCGGTGCCGCCACCAGGCCCACGGTGCTGTTGGCCCAGCCCATGCTCTTGATGATCTGCGGCATCCACAGGCCGATGCCGACCGAGCCGACGATGCAGCAGAAGTTGATCGCCGCCAGGGTGAACACCTTGGGGTTGGTCAAGGCGCTGCGCAGGGTATTGCCGTGGGACGCGCTGATGCTCTGCTGCTCGCGCGCCACCCGCTCGGCGAGCCAGTCTTTCACGCTCGGATAACCAGCGTGCCTTGGCCGGCGAATCGACCAGCACGAACAGGCAGGCGATCCCCAGCAGCACCGCCGGAATCGCTTCGATGATCAGCAACAACTGCCAGCTCTTGAGCCCCATCACCCCGTGCACGTCCAGCAACCAGCCCGACAGCGGCGAGCCCAGCATGTTGGCCACCGGAATGCCCAGCAGGAACGCAGCGGTGGCCTTGGCGCGCCACTTGCCAGGGAACCAGTAGGTGAAATACAGGTAAACCCCCGGGGTGAAGCCAGCTTCGGCCAGCCCAAGCATGAACCGCGCAATGCTGAAGCTCACCGGCCCGGTCACGAACGCCGTGGCCATCGACACCAGGCCCCAGGTGATCATGATCCGCGCGATCCACACCCGCGCGCCGAAACGCTGCATCAACAGGTTGCTGGGGATCTCGAAAATGAAATAGCCGAAGAAGAACAGGCCCGCCGCCCAGCCGAACATCGTGGCGGTCAGGCCCAGGTCCTGGTTCATGCCGATGGCGGCGAAGCCTACGTTGGTGCGGTCCAGGTAGCTGATGACGTAGCAGATGAAGATGAACGGCACGATGCGCATCAGCACGCGGCGCAGCAGTTTTCACCTTCTTCATCGGTCAGCGGCGCGGTGGCCGCAAGGTTGGGTTGGGTCATGGCAAGCTCTGTCTTGTGATTGTTATCGAGAGGCCGGCACCGTGGCCGGGCTTAAGCTGTCGAGTACATCGGCAGCCCCGGCGCCAGCCCGCGCGCCTGCATGATCGTGCCGGTCTCCGACTCGACGATGTACAGGGTTTGCCCGTCGGCACCGCCGAAGGCCAGGTTGGTGTTGCTGATGCCACGGCACGACGTGATGCGCAGCAGCGGCTCACCCACTTTCGACAGGCACCACACCGACCCGAAGCCGGTGTGGGCGATGTACAGGTTGCTTTGGCTGTCCAGCGCCAGGCCGTCCGGGCCACCGAGGCCGCCGTGCAGCTGCGAGAACACCCCCACCTTGCTGATGATCGAGCTGTTGCCCAGCGGGATGCGCCAGATCTGCTGCGCACGGGTGACGGCGATCAGCAGGTGGTTCAGGTGTGGGTCGTAGACGATGCCGTTGGGGCTGGGCACGGTGTTGATCAGGCAGGTGAGCTGGCCCTCGGCGCTGAGCTTGTACACCCGGCCGGTGGCGTCCTGCTGGCCGGTCTGGCCCTGGTCGGTGAAGTACATGTCGCCGTTGGGCGCGAACACCAGGTCATTGACGCCCTTGAAACCTTCGGAGCCGGCCGATTCCAGGTACGGCTCGGTGCGCCCGGTTTCAGGGTCGAGCAGCACGATGCCGCGCTTGTAGTCGGTGATGAAGATGCGGCCGTCCTGGTGGATCTTCAGGCCGTTGGGCCAGCCGTCGTATTGGCACACCAGCTCCCATTGCCCGCCGGGCGAGATCCGGAAGATGCGCCCATAGGGGATGTCGGTGACGTACAGGCGCCCTTGCCGGTCGAACGACGGGCCTTCGAGAAACGAATCGATGGGCCGCCCCTGGCGGTTGGCGTCGCCCCACGCGTTGCGGCTGGGCTTGCGAAATTCATCGGGCAAGCGGGTGAAAACAGTGGCCTCGACAGTGGGCGGCGCTGCGAAAAAGCTCATGGAATGGCTCCTTGAGAGGGCGCGTTGTTGTTTTGTCGAAAGCTAGCACAATTGAAATGCCATAGCAAAAATGAACGGTTTTAACAAAAAATAAGGGCTTACAGGTGGTTTAAACCGTATAGCCATAACAATTACAAAACCATATTTCATTAATAAGCATTACATGGTGGCGATTCAACGTATGCGCGGCACCGAGGCAGCAGGCAAGATCGCAGAAGGGCTTGGTTGCTTCGAGGTGAGCAGACGAGTGCCCGGCAGGGGCGGTTGCTCATGGGAGAAGAGATTTGATCGCGGGCTGCGAGGATAAGTCCAGTGGCTGGATATCCGCTGCATGCCTTAAGGCCATGCAGCGGCATCAGCAGATCGCTGGAAAGAAAAGGCCGTTGCGCTAGCGACCATCAACTACCGGATTTGGCAGGCGCCTGAGTCGCAGGCTGGCCGGCACTGGCGGTTTGCTGGGCATCAGGCGCCGGCTTGGCAACCTGGCGGGCGAAGCTTTCATGCCAGCGAGCCACGTGGTCGGAACCATCCTGGGCAAAGGCGCTGAGGGGCAGAACAACAAGGGCAGACAGCAGGCAGTTACGAAGGGCTTTCATGATTGATCTCTGGTTTGGATGAGCTAACGGCGAGCATCTTCCAACCCCGGGATTAGCCGAACGTTAACCAACCTACCGACCGGAAGGAGTTTGATTTTCCGCAGCGCTCAGTATCCACTGCAGCGCATGCAAGCGCTTGCCATAGACCTCGTCGTTACCGTAGATCAGCTCCACATGCAGGCTGTCGAGCAGGGCCACCCAACCTTCGACGAGCAGTTGCGGCGCCTTTACCTCGCGCTGCGACTGGGCGCACTGGGCGCCCTCTTCAGGTAATCGAGATAGCCCTCGAACACCTCGCCAATCGGCTCGCGCAGGGCCGCCGGAGGGTAGAACGCAGCGCGCAGCAGAAAGCGCAGGTTCACCGAACCGTGGTAACGAGCCCGCAGCCCCTCGAACCAGCGCTGGTCCGCATCGGGTTCGGCAGCCGAGAAATGCGCCTGCGCAAAGGTGGTTTCGGCATCGGCCGCCTTGCCGAGCGCTGCCAGGTACAACGCATCCTTGTTGGCGAAGTGCGCGTAGAGCGAGGCCTTGCGCATGCCCGCCTGCTCGGCGATGTCGTTCAACGAAGAGGCGTCGTAGCCGCGGTCGGCGAAATGTTCCACCGCGATACAACAGACGCGGTCTGCCGAGGGGCTCAGGGGTTTCATGGCACGTTTCCTTGGCGCGTGTGCGCTTCGATGACGAAGTGGCGTTTTTTATCCAGGCTCAAGGCCCAGCGCTCGCCGGCGGGCAGCGCGGCGTCGACATCCTGCCATGTTTGGCCGCACAGGCGAACACCTCCGCCTTCGGCCAGGCGCCTGGCTGCCCCACGCGAGGGCTGCAGGCCGTGCTCCAGCAACAACTCGACCAACGGCAGGCCGGCGGCCACACCTACGGGGCGTCCTTCGGCATCGCGGCCATGGGGATCAGCGCCCTCTCTGCGTACCAGGGCGATCTGATCCAGGCCCAGGCTGCGGCAGAAGCGAACATCCCGACGATCATGAGTGGCTCGTCGTTGATTCGCATGGAAACCATCGTTCAAGCCAACCCGAATGCCTGGTTTCAAGCCTCAGTGCCGGGCGTGTCCGAGAAGATCCTGGCGCTGCTGGTCGTGAATGCACCGCTGGCGAAAACGCGAGAATGGCTGGTGAAGGATCGAAATCCGTCTCGAACAAGGCGTGCGCCACAGCGTGGTGCAGGTGGGGGTTAAAGTAACAAAACAGTGCATCTGCCTGCGCAAGCAAAAATCAATTGTTCAACAATAAATTCTTGATAAGCCTACTAATAGAAGGTGATTTTCTGAAAATGGCATCTTTATTGCCCTGCTCCGGGCAGCTCTGATACCGGCATAAACTCGACCCCGCTTTGCCGGGCCGCCCCCACCTGAATCAGGAGGTTTGACTTGAACTCGATCGAGCTTGCCCGACAAGCCGCTGTAGATGCACGCAGCCGTTACCGCGAAGGCCTGGTAGCACCCACCGCAGGCATCGCGCCCGGCCTGACCCAGGCCAACCTGATTTCACTGCCCAAAGACTGGGCGTACGATTTCCTGCTGTTCGCCCAGCGCAACGCCCAGGCTTGCCCGGTATTGGACGTCACAGAACCCGGAAGCTACCGCACCGTGTTGGCGGAGAACGCCGACCTGCGCACCGACCTGCCGCGTTACCGTATCTGGCGTAATGGGGAATTGGCGGAGGAAGTCAGCGATGCCAGCGAGCATTGGGCCGAGCACAGCGACCTGGTGAGCTTCCTGATTGGCTGCAGTTTCAGCTTTGAGGCCGATTTGGTGAGCGCCGGCATTGATGTTCGCCACATCAGCCAGGGTTGCAATGTGCCAATGTACCGTACGAACCGCGCCTGCCGGCCCGCTGGGCGGCTGCGCGGCAATATGGTCGTCTCGATGCGCCCCATCGCTGCCGACCGTGTGGCGGATGCGGCGAAGATCACCGCACGTTACCCAGGCGTGCACGGCGCACCGGTGCATGTGGGTGAGCCGGGGTTGCTGGGCATTGAGGACATCTCGCGCCCGGATTTCGGGGATACGGTGAGCATAAAGCCAGGAGAGATCCCGGTGTTCTGGGCGTGCGGGGTGACGCCGCAGGCGGTGGTGATGGCCTCTGGTGTGCCGTTCGCCATTTCGCATGCGCCGGGGCATATGTTTGTTACCGATGTGGGGGACAGTGTCTATCGGGTGTAGTTAGAGCACTCTGTCTGAGGTTGTCTACTGCCCTAACCGTACAGACGTTGATTGCAACGAAAACGAAAAAGCCCCGCAGATCATAATCTGCGGGGCCTTCCGATATATGGCGGAGAGATAGGGATTTGAACCCTAGGTACTGTTGCCAGTACAACGGATTTCGAATCCGTCCCGTTCGAGCCACTCCGGCATCTCTCCAATGGCGCGCATCATACCAGCACATTGCCCAACCGCCAAACCCTTTTTTCAAAAAAACCTGAAAGGGATCAGGCGGTTGCGTGTGGCCTGGCTTTAGACGCTTGCCTGGGAACCTTGTTGCAGCTGCACGGCGGGGTTTTGGAGACCACACGTCGTGCAGCGCAGCGCGCCCCGACCACGGGACGCGGGGCTAGGCCTTACAGCGGCACGCCCAGGCGTGCAGCGACTTCTTCGTAGGCCTCGATCACATCACCCAGGCCCTGGCGGAAGCGGTCCTTGTCCATCTTCTTGCGGGTTTCCTTGTCCCACAGGCGGCAGCCGTCGGGGCTGAATTCGTCGCCCAGCACGATCTGGCCGTGGAACAGGCCGAATTCGAGCTTGAAGTCCACCAGCAGCAGGCCGGCGTCGTCGAACAGCTTGCTCGAGCACTTCGTTGACCTTCAGCGACAGGGCTTTCATGGTCGCGAGGTTTTCAGCGCTGGCCCAGCCGAAGGCGATGACGTGGGATTCATTGATGAAGGGGTCACCCTTGGCATCGTCCTTCAGGAACAGCTCGAAGGTGGACGGCGAGAGCTGCAGGCCCTCCTCCACGCCAAGGCGCTTGACCAGGCTGCCGGCGGCGTAGTTGCGCACCACGCACTCGACCGGGATCATCTCGAGCTTTTTCACCAGTGCTTCGTTGTCGCCCAGCAGGCGGTCGAACTGGGTGGGCACGCCGGCTTCTTCAAGCTTTTGCATGATGAAGGCGTTGAACTTGTTGTTCACCATGCCCTTGCGGTCGAGCTGTTCGATGCGCTTGCCGTCAAACGCCGAAGTGTCGTTGCGAAACAGCAGGATCAGGCGGTCGGCGTCGTCGGTCTTGTAAACCGACTTGGCCTTGCCGCGGTAGAGTTCTTCGCGTTTTTCCATGATGGCTCCGCTCAAGGATGTGGGGGCTCAGGCGATCTCGCGCCAGTCTAGCCCAAAAGCTTGGTCAGCCACCTGTGGCCAGGCCGGGTCGCACCCCAGGGTGCTGGTGAACCGGTCCAGTGCCAACTGGGGCTGGTTGTTCTTGCTGCTCAGGTGGGCCAGCACCAGGTGTTGCAGGCCTTGCCAACCGAGCTCGGCCACCAGGCTGGCGGCCTGGTGGTTGTTCAAATGGCCCCTGTCGCCGCCCACACGCTGCTTGAGGAACCAGGGATAAGGCCCGGCCGCCAGCAGGTCGCGACAGTGGTTGGCTTCGATCACCAAAGCGTCTAGGCCTTCGTAATGGTTGAGCACCCGGCCGCAGTAGGAGCCGAGATCGGTCAGCAGGCCGAAGCGGCGCTGGCCGTTGCTGAACACGTACTGGGTGGGCTCACGGGCGTCGATGAGCAACGCCCACCACACTCACCTGCAGCTCGCCGATGTCGAAGCGGTCGCCACAGCGCACATGGCGCGTAGCGAGCACCGGCTTGCGCAAGCCGCTGGCAGTGCCTTCGCTGAGGTAGACCGGCACGCCGTAGCGCTTGGCCAGCAACGCCACGCCATGCACGTGGTCGGCATGTTCGTGGGTGAGAGGCACCGCGCTCAGTTGCCGGGCATGCACGCCCAGCAGCGCCAGGCGGCGTTCGGTTTCCTTCAGCGAAAAGCCGCAGTCGACCAGGACCAACGTGTTGCCCTGGGCGACCAGCGTGCCATTTCCCTGGCTCCCGCTTCCTCGAACAGCGAAGCGCACTTAGCCCAGGTTATCCTGAATGACGCTCAGCACGCGGCGCGCGACATCAGCCGGGGCGACGGTGTTGATGTTCTTCTCCACCGTGACCTCGACGCTGTCGCCCACCTTGCTCAGGCGCACCTGATAACGCTCGGCGCGGGCTTCGAGCTCTTCCTTGCTCGGCGTATGGCCGAACATGCGGCCGAAGAAGCCTGGCTTGTTGTCTTCAGGGTTGCCCGGCTTCTCGGCCAGGTTGATGTAGTAAAGGCCCAGGCTGCGGTTGATGTCCTCGACGCGCCATTGGCCGTGGTCCAGAGCGCGGCCGACGCTGCTCCAGGCGCGGTCCAGGTCGGCGCCGACGGTGAGCACCGGGTTGCCGCTGCCGTCTTCGCTCAGGCTTCACGCGGCTTGGGGCGTCGTCGTCGCGCGCGGCCACCAGGGAAGCCGAACCGCCCTTCTCTGCATCGCGGGTGAGGCTGGCCAGCATCTGGTCGACCAGTGCTGCGTCCATGCCGCCTGCGGCAGGGCGCGACGGGAATTCGACGTCGGCGCTGCTGCCGGCCGGGCGTTCGACGCTGGCGATGTAGATTTCGCTGCTGTTACGGGCCACACCCGGCTCGATGCGCACATGCACGCGCACTTCGTCGGACGGATTCTGCGCCGAGCCCTTCAGGCGCTCGGCCAGCGAACCGGACAGTTGATCCAGCGGCTGCCAGGCGGTGGAGAATTCACCCGTGGCGACGCGGTCGTCGACGATGCGGAAACCGTTGTTCTCGAAGAACTGATGCGCCACCGGCCAGGCTTGCGCCGGCGGTGTTTGCGCCAGGATCCAGCTGGAGCCGGCGCTGCGCTGCAGGGTGTAGGTGGTGGTGTCGGCGACGGCCTCCAGGCGCTGCGGGCGCGGCACCTCGAAGCTCTTGTCGGCGGTGCTGTCGGCGACGTTGCGCGGAATCGGCAGCAACGGGTCCAGGCGCTTGGTGGCCTGGATGTCGGCGGGGACTTCCATCGGCGCGGTCTGCCGCGCATCCAGGTAATCGTTGCCGCGGTCACGGAAATAACCGTGCTCGCCCCACACCCAACCGCAGCCACTGGTGCTGGAAATGATGACCGCCAGGGCGGAGAGACCTGCCAAACGCTTCATGCGGTGTACTTCCTCGATCAGACCAAAACGCCGGACTGGCGCATGGCCTGCCGCAGCGGTTCTTGACAGGCATCGCTCAACCAGGTGAGCGGCAGACGAATACCTTCGGGCATCAGGCCCAGTTGATTCATCGCGAACTTCACCGGAATCGGGTTGGCTTCGATGAACAGGTTCTTGTGCAGCGGCATCAGGTGTTCGTTGATGGCGCGTGCTTTGGCAGCATCGCCGGCCAGCGCGGCGGCGCAGAGGTCTGCCACCTGGCGCGGGGCCACGTTGGCGGTGACCGAGATATTGCCCTTGCCACCGAGCAGGATCAGCTCGACGGCCGTGATGTCGTCGCCAGAGAACAGCAGGAAATCGCCGTCGGTGCGGTCGAGGATCTGCTGGGCACGGGCCATGTCGCCGGTCGCTTCCTTGATGCCGATGATGTTCGGCACCTTCGACAGCCGGGCGACGGTGTCGGCGAGCATGTCGCAGGCGGTGCGGCCCGGTACGTTGTAGAGGATCTGCGGGATGGCGACGGCTTCGGCGATGTGCTTGAAGTGCTGGTACAGGCCCTCCTGGGTGGGCCGGTTGTAGTACGGAGTCACCAGCAGGCAGGCGTCGGCGCCGGCGGACCTGGCATTCTGAGTGAGCTCGACCGCTTCACGGGTGGAGTTCGCGCCGGTGCCGGCGATCACGGGGATACGTTTGTTGACCTGCTGCACGACACGCTTGATGACATCGATGTGCTCGTTCACGTCGAGGGTAGCCGACTCACCCGGTGGTGCCGACCGCGACGATGGCGTCGGTGCCGTTTTCGAGGTGGAAGTCGACCAGCTTCTCGAGGCTGGCCCAATCCAGATCGCCTTTCGCGTTCATTGGAGTGACCAACGCCACCATGCTGCCCGTGTACATGCAACCGCTCCTGCCAGAAAAAGTCGGGTAATGGTACTGGCGCGCCGGGCCTTTCACAAGCGACCGCCAGTACGGCGAGCATTCCCTGTGCCGGGGAATTTCGGTACCCTTCCTTCTTTGGCCGGGCCGGTACTGCCCGCAGGCCGTTGCGCCGCCCTCGGCGCCAGGGCCAAACCCTCCGGCCGCTCATCGCTTTAGGAAGGCTGCATGTCCACCCCACCCGTTCGCGAACAGTTCCTCGTCATCACCGCCCTTGGCCGCAACCCCATGGAGCTGACCAGCGTGCTCAGCCGCGCCGCCCATGAAAACCGCTGCGCGGTGATCACCTCGCGGCTCACCCGCCATGGCGAGTTCAGCGCACTGGTGCTGCAGGTGGGCGGCAACTGGGACGCCCTGGCCCGCCTGGAGGCCGGCGTGCCTGCCCTGGCCAAGCGCCATGAGCTGACCATCAACGTGGTGCGCAGCGCCAACCTGGAGCCGCGCCCGCTGGCGTTGCCCTACGTGGCCTACGTCAGCTCCGTCTACCGCCCCGACATCGTCAGCGAGCTGTGCCAGTTCTTCACCGACCACAACGTCGACCTGGAAAACCTAACGCTCGACACCTGGGAAGCGCCCCAGACCGGCGGCATGATGCTCAACGCCACCTTCACCGTCACCCTGCCGGCGGGCGTGCAGATCAGTTGGCTGCGCGACCACTTCCTGGATTTCGCCGACGCCTTGAACCTGGACGCGCTGATCGAACCCTGGCGCCCACAGAACCCAGCCTGAGGACACCCGCATGGCCGTAGCCGTCGACCAACCCGTTCCCGAATTCAGCGCCCAGGCCACTGGCGGCGAGGCGGTTTCGCTTTCCGCCCTCAAGGGCCGCAAGGTGGTGCTGTATTTCTACCCCAAGGACAGCACACCCGGCTGCACCACCGAAGGCCAGGGCTTTCGTGACGCGCTGGAGGCGTTCAAGGCCGCCGGCGCCGAGGTGTTCGGCGTTTCCCGTGACGGGATCAAGAGCCACGAGAACTTCAAGGCCAAGCAGGGCTTTACCTTCGAGCTGATCAGCGACAAGGACGAGGCGCTCTGCCAGCTGTTCGACGTGATCAAGCTCAAGAAGCTCTACGGCAAGGAATACCTGGGCGTAGACCGCAGCACCTTCCTGATAGACGCCGACGGCGTGCTGCGCCGTGAATGGCGCGGGTGAAGGTGCCGGGGCATGTCGACGAAGTGCTCGCCGCCACCCAGGCGCTGTAAGCACGTTATGCGAAGGGGAGCCACAAGGCTCCCCTCGAGCGCTAGACGAGCGGCGCCACCGGGGGCTCGTCATTCTTCGGCCAGGCATCCAGCACCGCCTTCACCAGCGTCGCCAGCGGGATGGCGAAGAATACCCCAGAAGCCCCACAGCCCGCCGAACAGCAGCACGGCGCAAATGATAGCGACCGGATGCAGGTTCACCGCCTCGGCGAACAGCAGCGGCACCAGCACGTTGCCATCCAGCGCCTGGATCACCCCGTAAACCACCATCAGGTAGATGAACTGGTCGCTCCAGCCCCATTGGAACAGGCCGATGATCGCCACCGGCACGGTCACCAGCACGGTGCCGACGTAAGGCACCACCACCGACACACCCACCAGCAGCGCCAGCAAGGCTGCGTAGTTCAGGCCCATCACCAGAAAGCCGATGTAGGTGGCCACGCCGCAGATGAAGATCTCGATCACCTTGCCGCGGATGTAATTGGCGATCTGCCTGTTCATTTCCTGCGCCACGCGGGTGAGCAGGTCGCGCTGGCGCGGCAGATAGCCACGTACCCAACGGCCGATCATCTCGCGGTCCTTGAGGAAGAAGAACACCAGGATCGGCACCAGCACGCAGTAGATCATCGCGTTCACCAGCAGACGCAGGCTCGACAGCGACACCGTGAGCGCCCACTGGCCGAACTTGCCGACCTCGCCACGGGCGGTTTCGATGGCCGCCAGCACTTGCTCGTCGGTGACCAGGTGCGGGTAGCGCTCCGGCAACAGCAACAGCAGCGACTGGCCCTTGCCCAGCATGCCGGGCATCTCGTTGACCAGTGTGATGAACTGGTGCCACAGCAGCGGCACCAGCACCACCACGAACAGCACCACGCCCACCATGAACAGGCCGAACACCAGCGCCACCGCCAGCGCTGACGGCACCTTGAGGCGTTCCAGGCGCGCCACCAGGCCGTGCATCAGAAACGACAGCACCATGCCGGCCAGCACCGGCGCGAGCATGCCACCCACCGTGAGCACCACGGTGAAGGCCAGCACCAGCAGCACCACCAGTGCCACGGCTTCTTCGTCAGAGAAATAACGCTGGGTCCAGTCTTGCAGCAGTTTGAACATCGCAGGTTCCGTTAGCGCGTGCGGTCAGGCCTTCCTGAGCCAATAGATGAAGCGTTCGCCTTCGACCGTTTCGTGCAGCAGCGCGTGGCCGGCCAATTGGGCGAAGGCACGAAAGTCACGCTGCGAGCCGGCGTCGGTGGCGGTCACCTTGAGCACCTCGCCGCTGGCCAGCCCGTTGAGGGCAAGCTTGGCTTTAAGTAAAGGCAATGGACAATTCAGACCGCTGGCATCCAGCTCCGCGTCACATCGGGTTACATCATTCATGGGAAATTCTGACCGATAGCAAAGCCCGGACGTTACAGGCTTGCGCACTCGCGCCGCAAGCGAGCCGCAGGCCAGGGCGGCCATGCTTGCAGGCGGGCACCCACGCCCCTTACAGTCTGCTTTTCGCTGCCCGAGCCCCACGGATGACCTTCCTGCGCCCTGCTCTGCTGACGCTCGCCTGCCTGCTGGCCATGCCCACTCACGCCGACGACCTGCCCTCATTGGGCGATTCGACCTCGGCAATCGTTTCGCCGCAACAGGAGCACGACCTGGGCCGCGCCTGGCTGAGCGTGCTGCGGGGCCAGGTGGGGCAACTGTCTGACCCGCAACTCAAGGACTACGTCGAGAACAGCGTGTACCGGCTGGCTGAAAGCAGCGAAGTGCAGGACCGGCGCCTGGAATTCATCCTGGTCGACAGCAAGGAGCTGAACGCCTTCGCCGCACCCGGCGGGATCATCGGCGTGAATGGCGGCCTGTTCCTGGGCGCTGAAACCGAAGGCCAGTACGCCGCCGTGCTGGCGCACGAATTGGGCCACTTGTCGCAGCGCCACTTCGCCCGAGGCGTCGAGGCCCAGCAGCACATGCAGATCCCGCTGATGGCCGGCCTGCTCGCAGGTGTGGTGATGGCAGCGGCCGGCGCCGGTGAAGCCGGCATGGCGACGATCTTCGGCACCCAGGCGGCGGCGATCCAGAACCAGCTAGGGTTCTCGCGGCAGAACGAGGCCGAAGCCGACCGTGCCGGTATCCTCACCCTCCAGCGTGCCGGCTACGACCCACGCAACATGCCGAACATGTTCGAGCGCTTGGCCAAGCAGTACCAATACGGCGGCCGCCCGCCTGAATTTCTGCTCACTCACCCGGTCACCGAGTCACGCATCGCCGACACCCGCAACCGCGCCGAGCAATCCAAGCCCGGTGGCAAGGAAGACAGCCAGGTATACCAGTACATGCGCGCCCGCGCGCAGCTGATCTACGAAGACTCCCCCGGCATGGCCACCAAGCGCTTTCGTGCGCGGCTGGACGAGAACCCCAACGACAACGGCGCCCGCTATGGCCTGGCACTCTCGCTCACCAAGGCCGGGCAACTCAACGAAGCGCGCGATACCCTGCGCCCGCTGCTGGCGGCCAACCCCAACGACCTCACCCTGAACCTGGCCGAGATGGACCTGGACATCACCAACAACCGCATCCCCGACGCACAGAAGCGGGTCGAGACGATGCTGGCGCAGTACCCCGACAGTTACCCGTTGAACCAGATGCGCATCAACCTGCTGCTCAAGCAGAACCGCAACGCCGAGGCGGAAAAAGGCCTCAACCAACTGCTCGACAGCCGCCCGCACGACCCGGATGTGTGGAGCCTGGTTGCCGATGCCCGCGGGTTGAACGGCAATATCGTGGGCTCTTACCAGGCCCGGGCCGAGTACCTGGCCCTGACCGGCGACTACAAAGGCGCCGAGCAGCAACTCGAATTCGCCAAGCGCCGCGCTGCAGACAACTTCCCGCTGGCCTCGCGGATCGATGCGCGCGAGAAGGAAATCCGCGACCAGGCACGGATGGCCAAGGACATGATGCGCTGACCTTTGCACCTGTAGGAGAGCGGCTGCGCCGCGCGACGCGCGGACCTGCCGGCCACGAGAATCGGGCAGCATTCAAGCCTTGTACGTCGCGCGGCAAAGCCGCAGCTCCTACCCGCACGGCTCAGCCCTCGCGCCGGTCTTGCGCGCGCGAAGCCCGCCGGCTGATCCACACCGACCCCGCAATCACCGCCGCCCCCAGCGCCAGCCGCCCCAGCGGCTCGCTGTGGTTCCAGATCAACAGGTTCAGCACCAGCCCCACCGGCACATGCAGGTTGTTCATCACCGCAAGCGTCGCCCCACTCACCAGGCAAGCGCCGCGGTTCCATGCGTACATCCCCAACGCCGTGGCCACCCATCCCAGAAACACCAGCACGCCCCACTGCAATGGCGTGTCGGGCAGGCGGCTGAAATTGCCGAATGCCAGATAAGCCGGCAAGGCCACCAACAGTGCCCCGGCGAAGAAATAGCCGAAGTGCCGATACTGCGGCCCTTCGATCGCTTCGCGCGCCATCAGGTGCTTGTACAGCACCTGCCCGGCCGCATAGGTGAAGTTGGCCACTTGCAGCAATCAAGAAGCCCCCGAGGAAATTCCCATCCAGGCGGTCGAAGCGGATCACCGCCGCCCCGGCCACCGCCACCAGCGCAGCCAGCAGCGCCCAGCCATTGAAACGGCGGTTGAGCGCATCCTCGATCAGCGTCACGTGCAACGGCGTGAGGATGGTGAACAGCAGCACCTCCGGCACCGTCAACACGCGAAAGCTCAGATAGAGGCACACGTACGTCACGCCAAACTGCAACGCACCGATCGCCAGCATGCCCCGGCGCAGCCGCGCGGGCACCTGCCGCCAATGGGTCAGCGGCAGGAACACCAGCCCCGCCAGCAGCACCCGCGCCAGCACCGCGAAGTAACTGTCGACATGGCCGGCCAGGTAAACCCCGATCAAGTTGAAGGAAAACGCCTGGATCAGCGTGACAAGCAGCAGGTACGGCATGGTGGCCCTCGCATTCAGAGGCGCCGACCTTAGCCGCTGGGCCGGGCCTTGCCAACGTGCCGGGCAAAAATCCCCATGCAATCGATCGAAAATTTTGTTTTATTGGCGCGGTCTTCCCCGTTTCAAGGATCCTCAATGAAAGCCCCCCGCGTGACTCTCGACCAATGGCGAACGCTGCAAGCCGTAGTCGACCACGGCGGCTTCGCCCAGGCCGCCGAGGCGCTGCACCGTTCGCAGTCGTCGGTGAGTTACACCGTGGGCCGCATGCAGGAGCAACTCGGTGTGCCGCTGCTGCGCATCGACGGGCGCAAGGCCGTGCTGACCGAAGCCGGTGAAGTGCTGCTGCGCCGCTCGCGGCAACTGGTCAAGCAAGCCAGCCAGCTCGAAGACCTCGCCCTGCACATGGAGCAAGGCTGGGAAGCCGAAGTGCGTTTGGTCGTCGACGCCGCCTACCCCAGCGCGCGGCTGGTAAAGGCACTGACCGCATTCATGCCGCAGAGCCGGGGTTGCCGGGTGCGCCTGCGCGAAGAGGTGCTCTCGGGTGTGGAGGAGGTGCTCAAGGAAGGCACGGACCTGGCCATCTGCGGCTACAGCATCCCCGGCTACCTGGGCACCGAGCTCAACCCGGTGGAGTTCCTCGCCGTCGCTCACCCCAACCACTCGCTTCACCAGCTCAACCGCCAGCTCACCTTTCAGGACCTGGAGAGCCAGTTGCAGGTGGTGATCCGCGATTCGGGCCGCCATCAGCCGCGTGACGTGGGCTGGCTCGGGGCCGAGCAGCGTTGGACGGTCGGCAGCCTGGCCACGGCGGCCACCTTCGTCGGCAGCGGCCTGGGCTTTGCCTGGCTGCCGCGGCACCTGATCGAGCGCGAGCTGCGCGATGGCATTCTCAAACCGCTGGTGCTGGAGCAAGGCAGCACGCGCAATCCGGTGTTTTACCTGTACGCCAGCAAAGACAAACCCCTGGGGCCGGCCACGCAGATCCTCACCGACCTGCTGTGCCGCTTCGACGACGAAGAAGGCGCCGGCCAGGCGCCAGGCTGAGCACCCCAGCGCACAATGCGCTTGAACGGATCCCGCGCCAGGGCTGTCCCAGCCTTAACGCCAATGCTGGCCGGGGTTGAACCTCCCGAGTGTGGCCAGGCCACTGGAAGTGATCGGCAATTCCCGTCACCCTGTGCGCCTGAACCTGCCCAAGCGGTTCAATTCCCGCCGCCGCAAACCGTTTTGCTGCGGTCGCTTCCACGTACAAGGATCCGTGAATCCATGCTCAAGAAACTCTGCATCGCTGCCTGCGCCCTGGCCCTCTCCACTGCCGCACTGGCCGACGACAAGCACCCGCACGTTCAATTGGCGACCGATTTTGGCCAGATCACCCTGGAGCTGGACGCCGAGAAAGCCCCGATCAGCACCGCCAACTTCCTCCAGTACGTCGATTCCGGCTTCTACAACAACACCATCTTCCACCGCGTGATCCCGGGCTTCATGGTCCAGGGCGGCGGTTTCACCCGCGACATGAACGAAAAGCCCACCCAGGCCCCGATCAAGAACGAGGCCGACAATGGCCTGCGCAACGTGCGCGGCACCCTCGCCATGGCACGTACTTCGGCCGTCAACTCGGCCACCGCGCAGTTCTTCGTCAACGTCAAGGACAACGACTTCCTCGACCACGGCGGCCGTGACTTCGGTTACGCGGTGTTCGGCAAGGTCACCCAGGGCATGGACGTGGTCGACCAGATCGTCAACGCGCCTACCACCACGCAACGCGGCATGCAGAACGTGCCGTCCAACCCGATCATGATCAAGAGCGCCAAGCGCATCGACTGATCGGCTGCCGCCAGAACAGGAGAGCCCGCCATGCTGTCTGCGCTTCACCGCCGCTTCGAACAATGGATCGATGTGTTCCGCGACGCGCCCACCGATGCGCCGCCCGGCAAGGTGTGGCCCTTCTACTGGTATTACATCCGCCAGGTGTGGCCCAGCTTCGTGGCCCTGCTGGCGGTGGGGCTGGTCGCGGCCCTGATCGAGGTCGCGCTGTTCAGCTACCTCTCCGACATCATCGACATGACCAACACCACCCCGGCCCGGGAGTTCTTCAGCGAACACTGGGGCCAATTGCTGTGGATGGTGGTCGTGGCGCTGGTGCTGCGCCCGGTGTTCGTTGGCCTGCACGACCTGCTCGTGCACCAGTCGATCACCCCTGGCATGACCAGCATGATCCGCTGGCAGAACCACAATTACGTGCTGCGCCAGAGCATGTCCTTTTTCCAGAACGATTTCGCCGGGCGCATCGCCCAGCGCATCATGCAGACCGGCAACTCGTTGCGTGATTCGGCCGTGCAGGCGGTGGACGCCCTCTGGCACGTGACCATCTACGCGGTGAGTTCGCTGGTGCTGTTCGCCCAGGCCGACTGGCGCATGATGGTGCCGCTGGTGGTGTGGATCTTCGCCTTCGCCATTGCACTGTGGTACTTCGTGCCGCGGGTGCAGGCCCGTTCGGTGATTTCCTCCGACGCTCGTTCCAAGCTGATGGGCCGCATCGTCGACGGCTACAGCAACATCACCACCTTGAAGCTGTTCGCCCACACCAACCTTGAGCAGCAGTACGCCCGCGAAGCGATCAGCGAGCAGACCGAGAAAACCCAGTACGCCAACCGCGTCATCACCGAGATGGACGTGGCCATCACTATCCTCAACGGCCTGCTGATCGTCTGCACCACCGGCCTTGCCCTGTGGCTGTGGACCCACGGCCTGCTCAGCGTCGGAGTGATTGCGCTGGCGACCGGGCTGGTGATCCGGATCGTGAACATGTCGGGCTGGATCATGTGGGTGGTCAACGGCATCTTCGAAAACATCGGCATGGTGCAGGACGGCCTGCAGACCATCGCCCAGCCCGTCACCGTGGCAGACAAACCCCAGGCGCCGCCGCTGAAGATTGCCGAAGGCCGCATCGACTTCGAGCACATCAACTTCCACTACGGCAAGGCGCGCCCGATCATTCCCGGGCTGACGTTGAACATTCGCCCCGGCGAGAAGATCGGCCTGCTCGGCCCTTCGGGTGCGGGCAAGTCCACCCTGGTGAACCTGCTGCTGCGCCTGTATGAGCTCGATGAAGGCCGCATCCTTATCGACGGCCAGGACATCGCCGAGGTGCAGCAAGACAGCCTGCGCTCGCAGATCGGCCTGATTACCCAGGACACCTCGCTGCTGCACCGCTCGATCCGCGAAAACCTCATGTACGGCCGGCCTTACGCCACCGAAGAGGAAGTGCTGCGCGCCATTCACGAGGCCAAGGCCGACGAGTTCATCCCGCTGCTGTCCGACGCACAAGGCCGCGTGGGGCTGGATTCGCACGTGGGCGAACGCGGTGTGAAGCTCTCCGGCGGTCAGCGCCAACGCATCGCCATCGCTCGCGTGCTGCTCAAGAACGCGCCGATCCTGGTGATGGACGAGGCCACCTCGGCACTGGACTCGGAGGTCGAGGCCGCGATCCAGGAAAGCCTCGAAAGCCTGATGGAAGGCAAGACTGTGATCGCCATCGCCCACCGCCTTTCCACCATCGCCAAGATGGACCGGCTGGTGGTGATGGAGAAAGGCCAGATCGTCGAGCTGGGCAGCCATGAAGAGCTGCTGGCACAGAAAGGGCTGTATGCACGTTTGTGGAGGCACCAGACCGGCGGGTTCGTCGGTTTGGACTGACATTGCCGCGTCGCCCGGCGAGCCGGCCTCCCACTTTTTGCACCACCGGCTTGGTGGCAGGCCGGCTAGCCGGACGCCGTGTAACGGGCGACACGCAGCACACAGGAGCACCGGATGGACCTGATCATCGCCCGCCCCGAAGGCCTCTACTGCACCGCCGGCGACTTCTATATCGACCCGTGGCGCCCGGTCGAACGTGCTGTCATCACCCACGGCCATGGCGACCACGCGCGCACTGGCAGCCAGCATTACCTGAGCGCGGCGCCGGGGGCTGGCATCCTGCGGGCGCGGTTGGGCGAGGGGATCAACCTGCAAACGCTCGCCTATGGCGAGCGCATCGACCACCACGGCGTCACGCTGAGTTTTCACCCGGCAGGCCACGTGCTGGGGTCGGCGCAGGTACGGGTGGAATACCAGGGCCAGGTGTGGGTAGCGTCGGGCGACTACAAGGTCGAGGCCGATGGCACTTGCGAGCCGTTCGAGCCGGTGCGCTGCCACTGCTTCATCACCGAATCCACCTTCGGCTTGCCGATTTACCGCTGGCAGCCGCAGCGCGAGATATTCGACGAAATCAACCAGTGGTGGCGAGCCAATGCCCAGGCCGGGCGTGCCAGCGTGTTGTTTGCCTATTCCTTCGGCAAGGCCCAGCGCATCCTCCACGGCATCGATGCCGGCATCGGCCCGATCCTGGCCCATGGTTCGGTGGAGCCGCTGAACCGCGTGTACCGCGAAGGTGGCATCTACCTCCCGAAACGCTCTACGCCACCGACTTCAAAAAGACCGACCCCTTGCTGCGCCAGGCATTGATCGTCGCCCCGCCGTCTGCCGCCGGCAGCACTTGGATGCGCCGCTTCGGCGACTACAGCGACGGCTTCGCCAGTGGCTGGATGCGCCTGCGTGGCGCGCGGCGCCGGCGTGGCGTGGACCGGGGCTTCGTGCTTTCCGACCATGCCGACTGGCCTGGCTTGCTCTGGGCCATCGAGCAGACCGGCGCCGAGCGCGTGATGGTGACCCATGGCTCCACTGCGGTGCTGGCGCGCTACCTGTGCGAACAGGGGCTCGATGGCCGCGAGATGAAGATCGAAGCCTACGGCGACCCGGAAGAAGCCGCCTGACAGGAGCCGCCCATGCAGGCCTTTGCACAACTTTACGCGCGCCTCGACGCCACCACCTCCAGCAACGCCCGCCTGGCTGCGCTGCAAGACTACTTCGCCAGCGCCCCGGCCGAAGACGCTGCCTGGGCGGTGTACTTCCTCGCCGGCGGGCGGCCCCGGCAACTGGTGCCCAGCCGCGTGCTGCGGGAAGTCGCCCAGGCCATGGCCGGGCTCCCGGAATGGCTGTTCGAAGAGAGTTACCACAGCGTCGGTGACCTGGCCGAAACCGTGTCGCTGGTGCTCCCCGACCAACCCAGCCAGAGCGAGGAAGGCCTGGCCTGGTGGGTCGAGCAGGCGCTGCTGCCCCTGCGCGGCCTGCCACCGGAAACCCTGCACCAAAAGCTTCCCGAACTCTGGGGCCGGCTCGACCGCGCCGAGCTGATGCTGTGCATCAAGCTGATCACCGGCAGCTTCCGCGTAGGCGTCTCCAAACTGCTGGTGACCCGCGCGCTGGCAAGCCTGGCAGAGCTTGACCCCAAGCAGGTTGCCCAGCGGCTGGTGGGTTACACCGACCTCTCCCACCGCCCCACCGCTGCCGCCTACCAGGCCCTGATCGCCCCGCCCAGCGAAGACGAACACGCCCTGCGCGGCGGCCAGCCCTACCCGTTTTTTCTCGCCCACCCGTTGCAGACGCCGCTGGAGCAATTCGACGAACGCCTCGGGCCCATCGAGCACTGGCAGGCCGAATGGAAGTGGGATGGCATCCGCGCGCAGCTGGTCAAGCGTGATGGCCAGTTGTGGGTGTGGTCGCGCGGCGAGGAGCTGGTAACCGAGCGCTTCCCGGAATTCCAGGCACTGCTCGAGCACCTGCCCGACGGCACCGTGCTCGATGGCGAAATCGTGGTGTGGCACGAAGGCACCGGCGTGCAGCCTTTCGCCCTGCTGCAGACCCGCCTGGGCCGCAAGACGCTGGGCAAGAAGTTGCTGCAGGAGGCCCCTGTGGTGCTGCTCGCCTACGACCTGCTGCAATGGCAAGGCCACGACTGGCGCAGCCGCCCGCAGGCCGAGCGCCGCGCACAGCTCGACCAGTTGCTCGAACAGGTGGCGCTGCCGCTGCTGCAATCCTCGCCGGTGATTCAGGCCAGCAGTTGGCAGGCGCTGGCAGAACTGCGTGAAGAGTCACGCACCCGCGGCGTTGAGGGCATGATGCTCAAGGCCCGCGATGCGCAATACGGCGTCGGCCGCACCAAGGACGTCGGCACGTGGTGGAAGTGGAAGGTCGAGCCCTTCACCGTGGATGCCGTGCTGATCTACGCACAGGCTGGGCATGGCCGGCGCGCCAACCTCTACACCGACTACACCTTCGCCGTGTGGGACGGCCCGCCCGAGGCCAGCGAGCGCCAACTGGTGCCCTTCGCCAAAGCCTATTCGGGGCTGACGGACGAAGAAATGCACAAGGTCGACGCACTGGTACGGCGCACCACAGTGGAGAAGTTCGGCCCGGTGCGCAGTGTTACCCCTACCCAGGTGTTCGAACTGGCCTTCGAAGGCATTGCGCTGTCAAAACGGCACAAAAGCGGCATTGCCGTGCGCTTTCCCCGCTTGCTTCGCTGGCGCCATGACAAACCCGTGCAGGAAGCCGATACCCTGGCGGTGTTACACGAGCTGTTGAGTTGAGTCGAAACGCGCACCACAATGGCGCTCGCTCGACACCTCGCCCCTATTTGGCGCAAATCCGGCCGCTCAAGGGCAGGGTTGCGCGCGGTTTCTGTCAGAACTGCGACGGAAAGGGATTGCCAGGCGCCCAGGCGCTGGCAAAGCCTGCACCATGGTGCGAAATTTGCTATCACGATGGCACCTGGCTTCTGCCGGTAACGCCTCCCTGTGAACCACGCCTTTCAGGTTTTTTAAGGACTGCACAATGAAAAAAGCATGGCTGACCCTTTCTGCCCTGGCACTCTGCCTGTCCGCCGGCGCCGCTGTGGCCAAGGACTACAAAGAGCTGCGCTTTGGCGTCGACCCGTCCTACGCACCGTTCGAATCCAAAGCCGCCGACGGCAGCCTGGTGGGTTTCGACATCGACCTGGGCAACGCCATCTGCAAGGAACTGAAAGTGACCTGCAAATGGGTCGAGAACGACTTCGACGGCATGATCCCGGGCCTGAAGGCCAACAAGTTCGACGGCGTGATCTCCTCGCTCACCGTGACCCCGGCCCGCGAAAAGGCCATCGACTTCTCCGATGAGCTGTTCTCCGGCCCCACCGCGCTGGTGTTCAAGAAAGGCGCAGGCTTCACCCAGGACAACGCCACCCTCAAGGGCAAGACCGTCGGCTACGAGCAAGGCACCATCCAGGAAGCCTACGCCAAGGGCGTGCTCGAGAAGAACGGCGTGAAAACCCAGGCTTACCAGAACCAGGACCAGGTGTACGCCGACCTGGTTTCCGGCCGCCTGGATGCCTCGCTGCAAGACATGCTGCAAGCCGAGCTGGGCTTCCTGAAATCGCCGCAAGGCGCTGACTACGAAGTCTCCAAACCGTTCGAGAGCGAGCTGCTGCCAGCGAAAACCGCCATCGGCATCAAGAAAGGCAACAAGGACCTGCAAGCGCTGCTCAACAAGGGCCTCAAAGCCATGCACGATGACGGCACCTATGCCGAAATCCAGAAGAAGCACTTCGGTGACCTGAACCTGTACAGCGGCAAGTAAGCTGCCCACGAGCGCCCGCGCCCCACAAGGGTGCGGGCGCTTTTATTGACCGCATAAGGGTTGATACATGCTCGACCACCTGTTGCAGAGCCTCGGGCTCTCGGCATTGAGCCTTAAGGGCTTCGGGCCTTTGCTGCTGCAAGGCACCTGGATGACCGTCAAGCTTTCCCTGCTGTCGCTGGCCGTGAGCGTTGTGCTCGGGCTGATCGGCGCCAGCGCCAAACTCTCGCGCGTGGCCGTGTTTCGCTGGGCCGCGCAGCTTTACACCACCCTGATCCGCGGCGTGCCCGACCTGGTGCTGATGCTGCTGATCTTCTACAGCCTGCAGATCTGGCTCAACAGCCTCACCGACGCGCTGGAATGGGACTATTTCGAGATCGACCCCTTCATCGCCGGGGTCATCACCCTGGGCTTCATCTACGGGGCGTATTTCACTGAAACCTTCCGTGGCGCGATCCTCGCGGTGCCGCGCGGCCAGGTCGAGGCGGCCACTGCCTATGGCATGAGCCGTGGCCAGCGCTTTCGCCATGTGGTGTTCCCGCAGATGATGCGCTACGCCCTGCCGGGCCTGGGCAACAACTGGATGGTGATCCTCAAGGCCACCGCGCTGGTGTCGATCATCGGCCTTGCCGATGTGGTCAAGGCTGCACAGGACGCGGGCAAGAGCACCTACCAGCTGTTCTACTTCCTGGTGCTGGCCGGCCTGATCTATCTCGCCATCACCAGCGCCTCCAACTTCGTCATGCGCCGCCTGGAGCGGCGTTTCAATGTCGGCAGCCGGGAGGCCACGCGATGATCGAGCTGCTTCAGGAATACTGGCAGGCGTTTCTCTGGTCCGACGGCAACAACATCACCGGCCTTGCCATGACGCTCTGGCTGCTGATCGCCTCGGTCGGCATCGGCTTCGTGGTGTCGATTCCGCTGGCGGTGGCGCGTTGCTCGCGGCGGTTCTGGGTGCGCTGGCCGGTGCAGTTCTACACCTACGTGTTCCGCGGCACGCCGCTCTACATTCAGCTGCTGATCTTCTACACCGGCATCTACAGCCTGGAGGGCGTGCGTGACCAACCCATGCTCAATGCGTTTTTCCGCGATGCGATGAACTGCACCATCCTGGCCTTCGCGCTCAACACCTGTGCCTACACCACCGAGATCTTCGCCGGCGCCATCCGCAGCATGGCCCATGGCGAGATCGAAGCGGCCAAGGCTTACGGGCTGTCGGGCTTCAAGCTGTATGCACACGTGATCCTCCCGTCTGCACTGCGCCGGGCGCTGCCGTACTACAGCAACGAAGTGATCCTGATGCTGCACGCCACCACCGTGGCCTTCACCGCCACCGTGCCGGACATCCTCAAGGTGGCGCGCGATGCCAACTCCGCGACCTACCTGACGTTCCAGTCCTTCGGCATCGCTGCGGTGCTGTACCTGGCCATCACCTTTACCCTGGTGGGGCTGTTCCGTTTGGCCGAACGCCGCTGGCTGGCCTTCCTCGGCCCGGCTCATTGAGGGATCGCCCATGCAACACCGTTCACACCCTCTGCAAAGCCCGGTGCCCGGCACCGCGCGGCACATCGAGAGCTTCCACTACGGCCCGGCCGAAGCGCCGGGCAAGGTGTACATCCAGGCCTCGCTGCACGCCGATGAGCTGCCCGGCATGCTGGTGGCCTGGCACCTGAAGCAGCGCCTGGCGGAGCTGGAAAACGCCGGCCGCCTGCGCCACCAGATCGTGCTGGTGCCGCTGGCCAACCCCATCGGCCTGGAGCAGGTGCTGATGGACACCCCGCTGGGCCGCTACCAGCTCGAAAGCGGCGAAAACTTCAACCGCCACTTCGTCGACCTGGCCTTGCAGGTAGGCGACGCGGTCGAGGCGCAACTGGCCGGTGACCCGCAGCAGAACCTGGTACTGATCCGCCAGGCACTGCGCCAGGCCCTGGCCGCCGAACGCCCAACCACACAGTTGCAGGCCTTGCGCCTGACGCTGCAGCAGCTGGCCTGCGACGCCGACATGGTGCTCGACCTGCATTGCGACTTCGAGGCGGTGGAGCACCTGTACACCACGCCCGAGGCCTGGCCCAAGGTCGAGCCACTGGCACGTTACCTAGGCTCGCAGGCAAGCCTGCTGGCCACCGATTCGGGCGGCCAGTCGTTCGATGAATGCTTCTCCCTGGTGTGGTGGGAGCTCGAGCAACGGTTCGAGGGCAGGTTCCCGATCCCGGACGGCAGCTTCAGCGTCACGCTGGAACTGCGCGGCCAGGGCGATGTGAACCACGCCCTGGCCAGCCGGGACTGCCAGGCCTTGATCAACTACCTGACCCACCATGGCGCCATCGACGGCAGCGCCGACGCGCAACCGCAACTGCTCTACCCCGCTACGCCGCTGGCAGCGGTGGAGCCGGTGGCCACCCCCGACGGCGGCGTGCTGGTGTTCTGCGCCCAGCCAGGGGAATACCTGGAAGCCGGGCAGCTGATCGCCGAAGTGATCGACCCCATAACAGACCGTGTCACCGCCGTGCACAACCGCAATGCCGGGCTGCTTTACGCCCGCTCGCTGCGGCGCATGGCCACCGCCGGCATGGTCATCGCACACGTTGCCGGAACCGAAGCGTTCCGCAGTGGCTATCTACTTCTCCGTGAGGCGCCTTGCGCATGTACAAACTGACCATCGACGGCCTGCATAAAAGCTACGGCGACAACGAAGTGCTCAAGGGTGTGTCGCTTAAGGCCAAAAGTGGCGATGTGATCTGCCTGATCGGCGCCAGCGGCTCGGGCAAGAGCACCTTCCTGCGCTGCATCAACTTTCTGGAAACGCCCAACGACGGCGCCATGACCCTCGACGGCCAGCCGATCCGCATGGTCAATGGCCGCGAAGGCATGCAGGTGGCCGACCCTGCAGAATTGCAGCGCCTGCGCACGCGCCTGGCCATGGTGTTCCAGCACTTCAACCTGTGGAGCCACCTGAGCGTGCTCGACAACATCACCCTGGCGCCACGCAAGGTGCTGGGGCTGGGCAAGACAGGAGGCCGAAGAACGCGCCCGCCGTTACCTGGAGAAGGTCGGCCTGCCCGAGCGCGTGGCCGGCCAGTACCCGGCGTTTCTTTCCGGCGGCCAGCAGCAGCGCGTGGCCATTGCCCGGGCGCTGGCGATGGAGCCGGAAGTGATGCTGTTCGACGAGCCCACCTCGGCGCTCGACCCGGAGCTGGTGGGCGAGGTGCTCAAGGTGATCCAGGGCCTGGCCGAGGAAGGCCGCACCATGATCATGGTCACCCACGAAATGGCCTTTGCCCGCCAGGTCGCAAGCCAGGTGGTATTCCTGCACAAGGGCCTGATCGAAGAGCAAGGCGAGCCGGAGCAGGTGCTGGGCAACCCCACCAGCGAGCGGTTGCGGCAGTTTTTGAGCGGCAACCTCAAGTAAGCCAAGCGAACCGGCACTGGCGCGCTGTTGTCTGCCAAACAACGACAGCACGCGCAGGCCGCCGATGCCCGACTACGCCAAACAGTGGTTCAACAACCGTGGCTGGAAGCCGTTCCCGTTCCAGCGTGCGGCCTGGAAAGCCATGGGCGCGGGCCAGTCGGGGTTGCTGCATGCCAGCACTGGCGCGGGTAAAACCTACGCGCTGTGGTTCGGCGCGCTGAACGCCTGGGGCAGCCCCGCCCCTGCCGCGAAAACCCGCCGCGCGGCCAGCGCACCGCTCACGGTGCTGTGGATCACGCCCATGCGCGCCCTGGCCACCGACACGCTGCGCGCCTTGCAAGTGCCAGTGGAGGAACTGGGCATCGGCTGGAGCCTCGGCCTGCGCAGCGGTGACACTTCCTCAAGCGAACGGGCGCGCCAAAGCCGGCGGCTTCCCACGGTGCTGGTCACCACTCCCGAAAGCCTGAGCCTGATGCTGGCCCGTGAGAACGCCCGCAGCGAGCTGGCCAGCCTGCGCCTGGTGGTGGTGGACGAGTGGCACGAACTGCTCGGCAACAAGCGTGGCGTGCAGGTGCAACTGGCGCTGGCGCGGCTGCGCCAGTGGAACCCTGCCGTGCAGACCTGGGGCCTGTCGGCCACCCTCGGTAACCTCGAACATGCCCAGCACGTGCTGCTGGGCGAGGCCGGGGTGCGCATCGAAGGCGATGCGCGCAAGGCCATCGAGGTGGACACCTTGCTGCCGGCGTCGGTGGAGCGGTTTCCCTGGGCCGGCCACCTGGGCCTGCGCATGCTCAACCAGGTGGTGGCGGAACTCGACAGCAGTGCCAGCAGCCTGGTGTTCACCAACACCCGTGCACAGAGCGAGATCTGGTACCAGGCAATCCTCGATGCGCGGCCCGACTGGGCGGGGATGATTGCCCTGCACCACGGCTCCCTGGCGCGCGAGGTGCGCCAGTGGGTCGAGCAAGCGCTCAAGGCCGGCCAGCTCAAAGCGGTGGTGTGTACCTCCAGCCTCGACCTGGGGGTGGATTTCGCGCCGGTGGAGCGGGTGCTGCAGGTGGGTTCGGCCAAGGGCGTAGCCCGTTTGATCCAGCGCGCTGGCCGTTCCGGGCATGGGCCGGGGCGCGCCTCGCGGGTCACGCTGGTGCCCACGCACAGCCTGGAATTGGTCGAGGCGGCGGCGGCCGAAAAGGCCGTACGCGAGCGCCGGCTCGAGCCGCGGCTGTCGCCCGAGCAGCCGCTGGACGTGCTGGTGCAGCATTTGGTGACGGTGGCGCTGGGGGGCGGTTTCGAGCCCGGTGCGTTGCTGGCCGAGGTGCGTACCGCCTGGGCCTACCGCAACCTGAGCGACGCCGCCTGGCAGTGGGCGCTGGCGTTCGTGCGCCACGGCGGGCTGTCGCTTACTGCCTACCCCGACTACCGCCGCGTGGAGCCGGCCGAGGATGGCCTGTGGCGGGTGCCCGACGCGCGCCTGGCGCGGCGCCACCGCATGAGCATCGGCACCATCGTCAGCGACGCCTCGCTGAACCTCAAATACTGGAGCAAGGGCGGCGGCGGAAAATCCATCGGCACGGTGGAAGAAGGCTTCATCGCCCGCCTGCGCCCAGGCGACCTGATGCTGTTCGGCGGGCGCACGCTGGAGCTGGTGCGGGTCGAGGGCATGACCGCGTACGTCAAGCGCGCTGCCGGTGCCAAGCCTGCGGTGCCGCGCTGGAATGGCGGGCGTATGCCGCTGTCCAGCGAGCTGGCGGACGCGCTGATGGAGCAGTTCGACGCGGCCAGCGCCGGGCGCTTCGACAGCCCGCCGCTGCGCGCGGTGCGCGGGTTGCTGGAGGTGCAGCAAGCCTGGTCGGGCTTGCCGGGGCGCCAGCGCCTGTTGATCGAGCAACTGAAAACCCGCGAAGGCTGGCACCTGTTCATCTACCCGTTCGCCGGGCGCCTGGTGCACCTGGGCCTGGCGAGCCTGTTGGCCTGGCGATTGGGCCAGCGGGCGCCTGCGAGCTTTTCGCTGGCGGTGAACGACTACGGCCTTGAGCTGCTCAGCCCAACACCGGTGGACTGGGCGCAGGCGTTGGAGGACGGGCTGCTCAGCCCGGACAACCTCTTCGAGGACGTGCTCGCCAGCCTCAATGCGGGCGAGCTGGCGCAACGGCGCTTTCGTGAGATCGCCCACATCGCCGGGCTGGTGTTCGGGGGTTACCCCGGCGCGCAAAAGAGCACGCGCCAGGTGCAGGCCTCCAGCCAATTGTTCTTCGACGTGTTCCGCCAATACGACGCACAAAACCTGCTGCTGGCCCAGGCCGAACAGGAAGTGCTCGGCCAGGAACTGGACATCGCTCGCCTGCGCGGCAGCCTGGAGCACCTGCAAGGTTGCACCGTCGATTTGCGACAGATCGACCGGCCGACCCCGCTGGCCTTTCCGCTGCTGGTGGAGCGCCTGCGTGAACGGCTGAGCTCGGAAAAACTCAACGACCGCATCGCGCGTATGCTGCGCGACCTGGAAAAAGCTGCAGGGGGTGGGCAGTGAACCCGTGGCTGGTGATGAACGTGGCCGGTGCCGAGTTGTGGCTGCTGGCGGAAAAGGCCATTTACTGGCCGGCGGAACGGGCATTGCTGGTGGCCGATGCGCACTTCGGCAAGGCCGCAGTGTACCGCGCGCTGGGCCAGCCGGTGCCGCACGGCACCACGGCGTCGAACCTGGCGCTGCTTGACCGGCTGCTGGCACGGCACGATTGCCGTGAATTGATCTTCCTCGGCGACTTCCTGCACGGCCCGGCCGCGCAAGGCAGCGCCACACTGGAGGCAGTGGCTGCATGGCGGGCCGGGCATCCGGGCTTGCGCATCATCCTGATCCGCGGCAACCACGATCACCATGCCGGCGACCCACCGGCAAGCCTGGCGATGGAGGTGGCCAACGAACCGATGCTGCGTGGCCCTCTCGCGCTGCGCCATGAGCCGGCACCCCACCCTACTCACCATGTGCTCGCCGGGCACCTCCATCCGGTCTACCTGCTCACCGGCCGCGGCCGCCAGCGCTTGCGCCTGCCCTGCTACTGCTTGGGCGAGCAGGTCACCCTGTTGCCGGCCTTCGGCGCCTTTACCGGGGGGTTTGCAGTGCAGCGCAAGCCAGGGATGCGGCTGGTGCTCGCGGCGCCGGAAGGGGTGTTTGCGTTGCCCTGAGCGCTAGGCACCGTTTCACGATCACACCGCGCGACACGCTGTATCGAAGATCGGCGCGTCGCGCGGTGAAACCGCGCTCCTACTTGTGAATCACCTCTTCACGCTGCGGCGCCAGCCGCGCGATCAGCCGGTTCTGCACCGGCACCGGTATGCCCTGGCTGTCCATGGCCTTGAGCAGGTCCTCCACCAGCGCATTGAATTCGGCCTTGCTGATGTTCTGCCCCTTGTGCGCCTCGGCCATGCTGTCGCCGCTGTACACGCAAGGCCCGCCCGCCTCGACACAGAACTTCTCCACCAGCTTGTCGCGCAGCCTGACCGGGTCGACATTCTTGAAGTGGCTGACGATCCGCGGGTCCTGAGCGACGTTGAGCAGCATCGCCTCCACCAGGCGGGTGATGCCGGGCTTGCCGCCCAGTGCCTGGTAAAGGCCGGGATCAGCGGGTGGCTGCGACGGGCTTTGTGCGCAGCCGGCAAGCAGCAGGCTGGCGAGCAGGATCGGCAACAGGCGCATGCTCAAAAACTCCCGGTCAGCGACAGGTAGGTGCCGTTCTGGTCATCGAGCGTCGCGATCTCCCCGAGGCGCGCATAGGCCAGCACCACCGACACATGCTTGTTGGGGAACCAGCCGACGAACACATCCGCCCAGTCGCTTTCCCCGGCGAACGAGAGGTTGTCGGGCTTTTCCCGATACTCCACGCCTACCGCCCAATGCGGGTTCAGCAGCACTGCCGCCGAGCCTTCCTTGAGCCAGCTGCGGCGATCACGGCGGTCGCCACCGAAGCCCAGCAGGCCCATTTCGTTGGCGCGGCTGTAGCGTAAATCGCCATTGAGCAGCAGGTTGTAGCCGAAGAACCCGCCGAGAATCACCCGGCTGGCGGCGATGTAGCCTTCCACGTCGTGGTCGCGGCGCGCGCCCACCAGTTGGGGATGAGGAAGTCGCGCTGGTGCTTGTACTCAAGCCCCAACGACACCTGCGGGATGTCGCCGTAGATCAGGTCGCCGAACAGCTTCACCTTGGCGCCGAGCACATCCTGGCTAAGGCTGTTCTCCGGCAGCGAGGCCTTGTGCACCAGGCTGCCCAGGTCGAAGCGCTGGCGCGCGTAGGAGAACTCCACACGGTTGCCATAGGCCGCCGACACCCCGGCGACATCCAGCCGGTAGTCAGGCAGCCAGACTCGCGTAGCGAACACGTTGGCGCCCCACTGGCCTTCCTCGGCGTAGCTGCCGATCACCGCCCACGGGGTGATGCCGCCGCCGGCAGTGCCTTCGACGTTGGTGGCGCCGCCCGTGGCCCAGAGCTTGCCGCCGTCTGCCAGCACCGGGCCGCCAGCAGTAGCGGCCAGCCACAACAACGGCGCGAGGATGGATCTTTTCACAGTGCAGGCTCCGCAGCGGTGGGAAAGTACAGCGACTCGCGTAGCCAGATTTCGAACGCCGAAGCCGTCAGCGGCCGGCTGATCAGGTAGCCCTGGGCGGTGTCGCACTGCCAGCGCTCGAGCAGCCGCAGGCTGTGTTCATACTCCACGCCCTCGGCCACTACCTTCAGGCCCAGGTTATGGCTCATCTCGATGGTCGAGCGCACGATGACGGCGTCTTCGCTGGTTTCATCCAGGTTGCGCACGAACGACTGGTCGATCTTCAGCTCCTGCACCGGCATGCGCTTGAGGTGCGCCAGCGACGAGTAGCCGGTGCCGAAATCGTCGATCGACAGGCTAACGCCCACCTCGCGCAGGCGGTTGAGCACCTTCAGCGCCGCCTCCGGCTCACGCATCACCGCACTTTCGGTGATTTCGAAAATCAGTTGCTCGGCCGGCACGCCATGCTCGCGCAACAGCACCGGCACCTGCTCGGCCAGCGCGTCGCTGCCCAGATCATCGGCAGAGATGTTCAGTGACAGTTGCACGTGCAAGCCGCGCCCTCGCCACTCGCTCAACTGGCGAATGCCCTCCTCCAGCACCCAGCAGGTGAGCAGTTGAATGCTGCCGGTGCGCTCGGCCAGCGGAATGAACTCGCCCGGCGACACCAGCCCGAACTGCGGGTGCTGCCAGCGCAGCAGCGCCTCGGCCTGGCGCACCTGGGCATCGCGGATGTCCAGCTTGGGCTGGTAGGCGAGAAACAACTCGGCATTGCCCGCCGCACGGCGCAGGTCGCGGATCAGCTGAATCTGCCGCTGGTGCGCCAGGTCGCGCCCTTGCTGATACACCTGCAGCCGGCCGGGCATGTCCTGGGCATCCTGCATGGCGATGGCCGCGCGTGAGAGCAGCGCCTCGGCGTCATCACCGTCGGCCGGGTATGCCGCGATGCCGATGCGGGTGTCGAAGCTGACGTCGTGCTGGGCGACGCGTCGCGGCTTGATCATCCACTGCTGGGCCTGGTCAGCCACCGCCACGGCGCGGTCGCTGTCGAACTGGTCGAGCAGCAACAGGAACTCACCACCGATCAGGTAGGCCAGGGTGTCGCCGGGGCTCAGCAGTTTTTCCAGCGTACGGCTGACATCGCCCAGCAGCAGCTCGGTGTAGGCCGGCCCGCCGTTCTCGGCCAGGCCACGCAGATTGTCGATGCTGATGTAGAGCAGCGCCATTGGCCGCTCGGCCGCGATGGCGCTGCCTAGCCGCTCGGTGGCCAGTGCCCGGTTGGGCAGGCCGGTGACGTGATCATGCAGGGCGTTGTGCGCCAGGCGCTGTTCGCGCTCGGCGATGCCCTCCTGCATCAGGTTGATCGCCCCGGCCAGGGAGCCCAGCTCGTCATCGCGGCTCAGGTGTACCGGGGTTTGATAGTCACCACGGCCAATGCGCTCGGCGGCAGCGGCCAGGGTGCGCACCGGGCGCGTGAGGCTGCGCCCCAGCAGCAGCGACGCCAGCAGCGACACCACCAGGGCCGCACTGGCGATCAGCATCAGGTTGTGGTCCAGCGGGGCGAAGGCGCGGAAGGCGTCGTCCAGCGGGCTTTGCAACAGGGCGACCACCTTGCCGCCGGTGGCCGGGTCTTCGGCCAGCACCAGGCTCTGGTTGAGAAAGCGCTGGCCCTGGACTTCGCTGAGCAGCACGCGCCGGCCATCGGGATGAGCCAGCAGCCACTGCCCGATGGCGTCGCGAAACTCCGGGGGCTGGGTGCTCACCAGCGGGCCGGGCTGGCCCTTGTCCAGCGTCATGATCGACACCTGCAGGCTGCTCAAGGCATGCAGCTCGCGGGCGAAATCGGCGTCCATGGTAAAACCCATCACCACCCGCGCCACCGGCAGCGGCGCCATGACCTGCGCCTCCACCAGCAGGTGCGGCTGGCCATTGATCGGCACGATCAGGCTCGACTGGCTGCGCCGGCGCGCCTCGCGCAGCGCCTGGTCATAGAGAAAGCCCTGGCCGCTGGGCACGCTGTCGACGGTGCTGGCCATGACCGTGCCGTCCATGCCCAGCAAGAACACGTCAGTGGCGCCAATGCGGCTGCCATGGTTGGCCAGCGCCGAGCGCACGGTGGCCGAGTCGTCGCTGGCCACGGCGTCGCGAAAGCCGAAGTCTGCCGCCAGCAGTTGCACCGCGTCGCGCAAGCGTCGGCCGTTGAAATCCAGCAGGCGCTCGAACACCCGGGTACCGACTTCCAGCTGGTCGGTGGCCTGGGCACGCACGGCGTCAGCGGTGGTGACCTTCACCGCCAGGGTGATGAGCGCGATCACGGCCAGCAGCAGGAGCACCAGCAGCGCGGTGATGCGAGCCTGAAAGCTACTTTGTGGCTTCACGTGTGGTCTCTTGCACGGCTTTGCCAAAGGCCTCGCCGAATTCGCTGGGGGCCGGTGCCTGCGGTGTGTTGGCAGGCAACGGAGTGATGGCGAGCGTGTAGCTGTGGCGAGTGCCAGCCTCCTCGATACGCACCTCGCCTTGTGGCTGCAACTGCTGATCGGCGCTCTGCGGGTGCCAGGCTGTGACCTGATACGCGCCCACCGGCACCTCGCTAATGCTGGCATTGCCCTGAGCATCGGTGACCGCGAACCAGGGGTCGTCGGTCACGTAAAGGTAGCCGAGCATCCAGTCATGAATATTGCAGCCCAGCACCACGATACCGGGCTTGTCGAACACGATCGGCGAGGTGGGCGTGCCTTCGTACAGGCGCAATTCGAAGCGTTTTGCCGGCGAGAACGAATACACCTGGTGGCGGATGTTGTCGCTGTTGGGGAAGCTCACGGCCGTGCCGGTGTGCACGGCCAGCACATGCGGCAGGTACGCCTTGGCGCGCTGATCCATGATCGCCTGGGCGGGCCCGGGCGCCTTGCCACCCGGGCCTTTGAGGCTGATGACCGCATCTTTCACAGGGGTGCCATCGGCCTCCTGAACATGGGCCTGAAAGCTGGCAGCGTGGGCCGCCAGGCCGAGCATCAGGGCGCTGGCGCCAGCGGCCAGGCGAATGAGGAGGTGGGGCATGTCGGGCACCTGGGCAGGAAACGTCGGCCCGCCTGTCACGGGTTTATACGAGGCTATCGGCCAGCCTAGCCGAAGCTGGAGTGCCAGCCATTGAAACCCGCTCGATGGTTCCCCATCTAAGGCTGCATACTTCCTTGCCCAGGTGCCCCATGAGCGACCGGTACGACGACAACGACGCCGCTGACCAAGATCACATCGAACACGCCATCGACACCAGCACCGAGCTTGCCCTGCCCGGCCAGAGCCTGCCGGACAAGGTCTATGTGATCCCCATTCACAACCGGCCGTTCTTCCCGGCCCAAGTGCTGCCGGTGATCGTCAACGAAGAGCCCTGGGCCGAAACCCTCGACCTGGTGGCCAAGACGCCGCACCACAGCCTGGCGCTGTTCTTCATGGAAACCCCGGCCGAAGACCACCGCCACTTCGACACCTCGGCCCTGCCGCTGTACGGCACGCTGGTCAAGGTGCACCACGCCAGCCGCGAAGACGGCAAGCTGCAGTTCGTGGCCCAGGGCCTGACCCGCGTGCGCATCCGCACCTGGCTCAAGCACCATCGCCCGCCTTACCTGGTGGAGGTCGAGTACCCGCTGCAGCCGGCCGAGCCCAACGATGAGGTGAAGGCCTACGGCATGGCGCTGATCAATGCGATCAAGGAACTGCTGCCGCTCAACCCGCTGTACAGCGAAGAGCTGAAGAACTACCTCAACCGCTTCAGCCCCAACGACCCATCTCCGCTCACCGACTTCGCCGCAGCACTTACCTCCGCCACCGGCGCGGAGCTGCAGCAGGTGCTCGACTGCGTGCCGATGCTCAAGCGCATGGAGCGGGTGCTGCCGATGCTGCGCAAGGAAGTGGAAGTAGCGCGGTTGCAGAAAGAAATCTCCGCCGAAGTGAACCGCCAGATCGGCGAGCACCAGCGCGAATTCTTCCTCAAGGAACAGCTCAAGGTGATCCAGCAGGAGTTGGGCCTGACCAAGGACGACCGCAGCGCGGACCTTGAGCAGTTCAAGCAGCGCCTGGAAGGCAAGACCCTGCCCAAACCTGCGCAAAAGCGCATCGACGAAGAGATGCAGAAGCTGGGCATCCTGGAAACCGGCTCGCCCGAATACGCCGTGACCCGCAACTACCTGGAATGGGCCACCGCCCTGCCCTGGGCGTCTACGGCAAGGACAAGCTCGACCTCGGCCATGCGCGCAAGGTGCTCGACCAGCACCACGCCGGCCTTGACGACATCAAGCAGCGCATCGTCGAGTTCCTCGCGGTAGGCGCCTACAAAGGCGAGATCAGCGGCTCGATCGTGCTGCTGGTGGGCCCGCCGGGAGTGGGCAAGACCAGCATCGGCAAGTCGATCGCCGAATCCCTCGGCCGGCCGTTCTTCCGCTTCAGCGTCGGCGGCATGCGCGATGAGGCCGAGATCAAGGGCCACCGCCGCACCTACATCGGCGCCCAGCCCGGCAAGCTGGTGCAGGCGCTCAAGGATGTGGAGGTGATGAACCCGGTGATCATGCTCGACGAGATCGACAAGATGGGCCAGAGCTATCAGGGCGACCCGGCCTCGGCGCTGCTGGAAACCCTCGACCCCGAGCAGAACGTGGATTTTCTCGACCATTACCTGGACCTGCGCCTGGACCTGTCCAAGGTGCTGTTCGTCTGCACCGCCAACACCCTCGACTCGATCCCCGGCCCGCTGCTCGACCGCATGGAGGTGATCCGCCTTTCCGGTTACATCACCGAAGAAAAGCTCGCCATCGCCAAGCGCCACCTGTGGCCGCGCCAGCTGGAGCGGGCCGGTGTGAAGAAAGGCAAGCTGAGCATCAGCGACGCCGCCCTGCGCACGGTGATCGACGGTTATGCCCGCGAAGCCGGGGTGCGCCAGCTCGAGAACTGCTCGGCAAGCTGGTGCGCAAGGCTGTAGTGCGGCTGATCGACGAGCCGGATGCGGTGATCAAGCTGGGGCCCAAGGACCTGGAAGCCTCCCTCGGCATGCCGGTGTTCCGTTCCGAGCAGGTGCTGGCCGGCAAGGGCGTGATCACCGGCCTTGCCTGGACCAGCATGGGCGGCGCCACGCTGCCCATCGAAGCCACCCACATTCACAGCCTGAACCGGGGCTTCAAGCTCACCGGGCAACTGGGCGATGTGATGAAGGAGTCGGCGGAGATCGCCTACAGCTACATCAGCAGCCACCTGAAAAGCTACGGCGCCAACCCCAAGTTTTTCGACGAGGCCTTTGTGCACCTGCACGTGCCAGAGGGCGCCACGCCCAAGGACGGCCCGAGCGCGGGTGTGACCATGGCCAGTGCGTTGCTGTCACTGGCCCGTGATCAGGTGCCGAAAAAAGGCATCGCCATGACCGGCGAACTGACCCTGACCGGGCACGTGCTGCCCATCGGCGGGGTGCGCGAGAAGGTCATCGCCGCGCGCCGGCAGAAGATCTTCGAACTGATCCTGCCGGAGGCCAACCGCGGGCATTACGCGGAGTTGCCGGAGTACCTCAAGGAAGGGCTGACGGTGCATTTCGCCAAACGGTTCGGGGATGTGGCCAAGGTGTTGTTTGGTTGAAGGCACTCTTGAGGGCCGCCGTAGGAGCTTGGCTGTGCCAAGCGACGCGCCGCTTCAGAGGCCATGCGCGGTGACGATCTGCGCGTCGCGCGGCGAGCCGCGCTCCTACGTCATCAACTGCGCCTGATCGATGGTCGGGCGCTCTCGAAAATGGATGGAAGGAAAAGCATGAACACGCTGTTGAGCCGATTGGGGATGGGGTTAGGGCTGGTGGCTCTGGCGGCCTGCACCGGCCATGGACCGGGCCCGCAACGCACGGTGAGCCTGAGCAAGCAGAGCCAGTGCCCGCTACCGCTGGTGGTGGGGCAGCACGTTGACCTGAAGCTGCCGAGCCTGCCCACCAGCGGCTTTCGCTGGAAGCTGGTCGACGCAGCGCCCGCCGTGCTGCAGAGCCTGGGGCCTGAGGTCTACAGCAACCCCGAAGACGCCGGGCTGGTGGGCGGTAACGGGCAATCCCTATGGCGCTTCAAGGCCATTGCGGCCGGCGAGGCGCACCTGAAGCTGGTGTCGCAACAGCCCTGGGCGCCAGAGGTGAAACCGGTGGACGCATTCGATTGCACGCTTTCGGTGAAGTAACCCTCAGAGCTTGAACCGCCCGACCATGGTGTTGAACGACAGCGCAAGGTCGGTCAGCCGCTGGCTGGAGGCGTTGGTCTGGTCGGCGCCGGCGGCACTGCGTTCAGCCAGGCCCTGAATGTTCACAAGATTGCGGTCCACTTCGCGTGCCACCTGCGCCTGCTGCTCGGCGGCGGTGGCGATCACCAGGTTGCGCTCGTTGATCTGCCCCACGCCGGCGCTGATGCGCTCCAGCGCCTGGCCAGCCTCACTGGCCAGGGTCTGAGTGCTGGTCGCCACGGTCTGGCTCTTGACCATCGCCAGCACCGCTTCATCGGCACTGGCCTGTACCTGGGCAATCATCGCTTCGATCTCCCCGGTCGAGGCCTGAGTGCGATGAGCCAGGGCCCTCACCTCATCGGCTACCACCGCAAAGCCCCTGCCCTGTTCGCCGGCGCGTGCGGCCTCGATGGCGGCGTTGAGCGCCAGCAGGTTGGTCTGCTCGGCAATGCCGCGGATCACATCCAGCACCGTGGTGATGCCGCGCACCTGGGCGGCGAGGGTTTCGATCTGCTGGGTCGATTCACCGATGGTGTGCGTCATCTGGTCCATTGCCTGAGTGGCGGCCTGCACTTGCTGCTGGCCTTGCAGCGCGTGCTCGGCGGTCTGATTGGAGACCTGCGAGGTGCCGGCGGCCTGCTGGGCGACCTCGTCGATAGCGGCGCTCATCTGCGTCACGGCCGTGGCGGCCAGCTGGATTTCATCGTTCTGCCGGGCCAGCTCCTGGCTGCCGTTCTCGGTCACCTCGCTCAGCTCGCCGGCCGAACCTGCCAGGTGTTGCGCAGCGTCGGCCAGTTGCCCTGCCATCTCACGCAGGTTGAGCTGCATGCGCGCCAGGGCCTGCAGCAACTGCCCGGTTTCGTCGGCGCCGCCATCCTCGATGGGGTGTGTGAGATCACCCTCGGCCACACGGCTGGCGCTTTGCACCGAGCGGCCGAGCGGGCGGGTGATCATGCGGGTGATCAACATCCCGAGCCCAGCGGCACACAGCGCGGCGAGCAGTGCGCCGATGCTCAGTTGCCAGGTGGCGCGCTGGTAGATCTCGGCGCCCACATCTTCCAGCACGTCCACCTGCCGCTCGTTGGAGTCGAGTATCAGCTTCAGGTCAGCCAACACTGCGCGGTAGGCCGGATGCGCCACGCTATTGAGCTGTTGGCTGGCCCCGCCGAAATTCTCCCGTGCGAGTAGTTCGAACACCTGCTCGGCGGCGGCCACGTATTGGGGCCAATGCTGCTTGAATGCTTCGCTGGCCTGGCGTTCGTCGTCCAGCAACGGCGTTGCCTGGTAGGCCTGAAAGTTGGCCAGGGCCTCAGCCTGGTTTTCCCTGAAGGCCATGTGCGCCGCCTCGATGGCCTTGGGTTCGGCACCCTGGGCGGAGAGTGCAACGGCATGGAACAGGTCGCGATTGGTGGCGATGGTGTTGGCCTTGGCCAGGTTTACCTTGCTGATCGACTCCAGATTGTTGCTCACGACGGTTTCCAGACCGGCGTGTACCCGGGCGATGCCGGCATTGCCGAGCAGCGCTACCGCCACGGTGATCACTGCACACAGGGCGAAGGCCAGCAGCAGCTTGGGCCTGAGCTTGAGGTCGCTGAATCGAGGCATGCTGAATATCCTTTTCGGTGATCGGGAGTGCCTAGGCTCACTCATACACGCGGTGCCATCACCTGATGGCGCATTTTTAGGAATTTTCCCAAGCCACCGCGCCGCTGGCCGCCGCGCGCTTGTGGCAGGCGCCGCCGGCCTTTAAAATCCGCCGTTTTTCCAGCCTGTGTGCCTGCCCGTGCCCGATTCCGACCGCCTTTTCGCCCAGCCCCTGGCCCAGGTGCCCGACTTCGTGTTCAACGAGGACGTGGTGCGGGTGTTCCCCGACATGATCAAGCGCTCGGTGCCCGGCTACCCGGCCATCGTCGAAAACCTCGGGGTGCTGGCCGGGCAGTTCGCCAAGCCGCGCACGGCGCTCTACGACCTGGGCGCCTCGCTCGGGGCGGTCACCCAGGCGCTGCGCCGGCACGTGACCACCGAGGGCTGCCACGTCGTCGCGGTAGACAACTCTGCGGCGATGGTCAGCCGCTGCAGCGAGTACCTCAAGGCGCAGGATGCGATGTTCCAGGAATTGCTGCCGGTGCAGGTGATCGAAGCCGACATCCTGCAACTGAACTGGCAGCCGGCCTCGGTGGTGGCGCTGAACTTCACCCTGCAATTCATCGCACCCGAGCAACGCCTTGCGCTGCTCAAGGCCATCCGCCAGGCACTGGTGCCCGGCGGCGCGTTGCTGTTGTCGGAGAAACTGCGCTTTGCCGAGGGCGCCGACCAGGCCCTGCTCAACGACCTGCACCTGGCGTTCAAGCGCGCCAACGGCTACAGCGAACTGGAAATCGCCCAGAAGCGCAGCGCCATCGAAAACGTGATGAAGCCCGACAGCGCCGAAGAACACCGCGAGCGCCTGCTGGCCGCCGGGTTCAGCCGCGTGGTGCCGTGGTTCCAGTGCATCAACTTCGCCTCTTTCATTGCCCTGCCATGATCGATCTCAGCCCCCTGGCCAGCCGCCTCGCCGGCTCCCCCCTGCATACCTGGGCCCAAGGCCTGCAAGCCGACCTCGGCGCGCGCCTGGCCAAGGGCCACGGCGACCTCGAACGCTGGCAGAACGCGCTGCGTTCGCTGCCTGAACTGGAGGCCAGCGTTGTCGACCTTCGCGACAGCTTCACCCTGGCAGGCAACTGCGACGACAGCACCCGCGCGCGCCTGCACGACGCGCTGATGGGCCTCTCGCCGTGGCGCAAGGGCCCGTTCGACCTGTTCGGCGTGCATGTCGACACCGAGTGGCGCTCCGACTGGAAATGGCAGCGCGTGGCGCCACACCTGAACCTGCAAGGCAAGCGCGTACTCGACGTGGGCTGCGGCAATGGCTACTACCAGTGGCGCATGCTCGGCGCCGGCGCCGAATCGGTGATCGGCATCGACCCCAACTGGCTGTTCTTCTGCCAGTTCCAGGCCGTGGCCCAGTACCTGCCCGGCCACCCGGCTTGGCACCTGCCGCTGGCGCTCGAGGATCTGCCACCGAACCTTCAAGGCTTCGACACGGTGTTCTCGATGGGCGTGCTTTACCACCGCCGCTCCCCCATCGACCATTTGCTGGCCTTGAAGGATTGCCTGGTCAAAGGCGGCGAGCTGGTACTGGAAACGCTGGTGGTGCCGGGCGATGCCGACACCGTGCTGGTGCCCGAAGACCGCTACGCGCAGATGCGCAACGTGTGGTTTTTGCCCTCGGTGGCGGCGCTGGAACTGTGGGTACGCCGCGCCGGGTTCAGCGAAGTGCGCTGCGTGGACGTCAGCCACACCAGCGTGGCCGAGCAGCGCAGCACCGAGTGGATGCGCTATCAGTCGCTGGAGAGCTTTCTCGACCCAGCTGACCATACCAGGACGGTCGAGGGCCTGCCGGCGCCGATGCGGGCAGTGATTACCGCGATCAAGTAAGGCCTGCATGGCGCGCAGCGTGTGATCAGTCAGCCTATGGTGTGGGGGTTATCGTGAACCCGTTGTCGAAGGTCGGCGCCACGTCCAGTTTCTGCGGGATCAACCCACTGCTGTGATAGAAGTCCGCCGTGCTCTGCTGATCGCTGCGGATAACGTCGTCCAGGCTTTGCCAATGCAGCTTGCGCCGCTCGAACTGCAGCCTGGCCACCGGCTCGGGGAAGCCGATCAGCTTGGCCAGCACCTTGGAATACTCATCCAGATGCTCATAAGCCCACACCTGCGAGCGCGCGAGGCGTTGCAGGTAATCCTGTAACGCAGCGCGCTGGGCCGGGTCGGCCAGGGCCTTGTCGGTAGCCGCCAGAAAAGTGTTACCCGCCGAAAGGCCGCGGCCGTTGACCAGCACGCGGGCCTTGTCCACCTGCTCGGCCAGTGTGGTGTAGGGCTCCCAGGTCGCCCAGGCGTCTACCGAACCGTTGGCCAGCGCCACCTTGGCGTCGACCGGGCCGAGGAAGCGGAACTGCACGTCCTTGTCGGTCAGCCCGGCCGAGGCCAGGGCCTTGAGCGCAATGTAGTGGCCGATCGAGCCGCGGCCGGTGGCAATGCTTTTACCCTTGAGGTCGGCCGCGCTTTGCAGTGGCGAGCCTTGCGGCACCAGCACGGCGGTGCCCAGGGGTCGGATTTGTCCACCGCGATGGCTTTGACCTTGGCCCCGGCGGCCAGCACGAACAGCAGCGGCGCGTCACCGATGATGCCGGCGTCGACCGCGCCGGCGTTGAGCGCCTCACCCAGCGGCGCGGCGGCGGGGAATTCGAACCACTGGATATCGTAGCCCAGGCCCTCCAGCGCACCGGCCGCTTCGAGTTGCGAGCGCATGCCGCCCTTCTGATCGGCCAGGCGCAGGGTCACGCGCTCGGCGGCGAAGGCCTGCCCGGCCACCAGGCCCAGCAGCGCAAGGCCCGCCCACCAGCGGCGCATCCGCAGGCGGCTCATACGGCCACCGCCGTGCGCGCATGCTCGCGTGCAGCCACTTTGGCCCGGGTCAGCGGAATCAGCTCGCGGCCGTACTCGATGGCGTCGTTGAGCGGGTCGAAGCCGCGGATCAGGATGTTGCGCACGCCCAGGTCGTAGTAGGCGAGCAACGCATCCGCCACCTGCTCCGGCGTGCCCACCAAAGCAGTTGAGTTATGGCCGCCGCCCACCAGGCGGGCGATGCCGGTCCACAGGCAGCTGTCAAGGCGGTCGCCCTGTGCGACCGCACGCAGCAGGCGCTGAGCCCCCACGCTCTGCGGTTTGGCCTTGGGGTAGCTGAGCTGGCCCTGGCGCTCGCTGGCCTTGGCCAGGATCGCCTCGGCCTTGGCCCAGGCCTGCTCTTCGGTGGCGCCGATGATGGGCCGGAACGACAGGCTGAATTCCACCTCGCGCCGGTGCCGGCGTGCCTGGGCCCGCACCGCTTCGATGGTCTCGGCGGCCTGTGCCAGAGGCTCGCCCCAGAGCATGAACACATCGGCCTGCTTGCCCGCAACGTTCAAGGCAGCATCGGAGGAACCCCGAAGTACACCGGCAGGTGCGGGCGCTGCAACGGTTTGATCGAGGAAAAGCCCTGTTCGACCTGGTAGTGCTTGCCGTGATAGTCGAACGGCGTGTCGGAAGTCCAGCTCAGCTTGAGCAGGTCGAGAAACTCGTCGGTGCGGGCATAGCGTTCGTCATGGCCGAGGGTGTCGCCGTCCTTGCGCTGGTCGGCGTCATTGCCGCCGCTGATGATGTGCACGGCCAGGCGCCCGTCGAGCAGGTGCTCAAGCGTCGCCAGCTTGCGTGCAGCCAGCGTGGGCGCCACGAAACCGGGGCGGTGCGCCAGCAGGAACTTGAGCTTGTCGGTGGCAAGGCCCGCAGTGGCCGCCACCAGAAAGCCGTCGGGCTGGTCGGACCAGTAACCCACCAGCACGCGGTCGAAGCCCGCCTGTTCATGGGCCTGGGCGAAACGGGTGATATAGGCCTTGTCGAAGATCGGGCCGCTGGGCGGGAGGATCTCCGAGCTGAGGCGGTGGCCGATCATGCCGAGGAACTGGATGCTCATGGTGCAGGCTCCGTTAGATTCGAATCGCCTTTGCAGGCGGCTTTTTAGAAGCTAACGGGGCTTTGCTGGAGTGTGAAATTCATTTTCGGCATAACCTAATATGCGTACTGCGCATCTAATGGCTGATCTATGCAAACATCACGAGCATATTAGCTTATGCCTAATTTGCATTTACCGAATAACCCGACCCTTTGCTACGGTAGGCACAGACCTCAACGGAGCCCTGCCCTTGCCCGCCCAGCCCAACCTCGCCCGCTTGCGCCATTTCATCGGCGAACTGGCTGCCGTGATCGACACGGCCCCTGCTGAACCTGCGTTGCTGGCGCAGGCCCGCCCGCTGCTCGCCGAGCTGGTGCGCCATGATGACTGGCTGCCCGACGACCTCGCCCAACCGCACCCCGAGCGTTATCAGCAGTTTTTGCTGCATGCCGACTCGCGCCAGCGCTTTTCGGTGGTCAGCTTCGTCTGGGGCCCGGGCCAGCGCACACCGGTGCATGACCACCGCGTATGGGGGCTGATCGGCATGCTGCGCGGTGCCGAGGATTCGCAAGGATTCACCCGCGATGCCTTTGGCACGTTGCATTCCGACGGCCCGCCGCTGCGCCTGCGGCCCGGGACGTAGAGGCGGTGTCACCGCAGGTGGGTGACATCCACCAGGTCAGCAACGCTTTCGACGACCGCACCTCGATCAGCATCCATGTGTACGGGGCCAACATCGGCGCGGTAAAACGCGCCGTCTACAGCCCCGAAGGCCTGGAGAAGCCCTTCATCTCCGGCTATTCGAACGCCCACCTGCCCAATATCTGGGACCTGTCCAGAGAGACCCACGCATGAGCCACGCCACCCGCAGCTATTCCGACATCCGCAGCGCATTGCTGGCCAGGCGAGAGCTGGCCCTGCTCGATGTGCGCGAGGAAGACGCCTACGCGCAAAACCACCCGCTGTTCGCCGCCAATGTGCCGCTGTCGAAGCTGGAGCTGGAGGTGTTCGCCCGCATTCCGCGGCGCGACACGCCGGTGACGGTCTACGACAACGGCGAGGGCCTGGCCGAAGAGGCCGCACGCCGCCTGAGCGGCTGGGGCTACACCGATGTGGCGGTGCTCGAAGGCGGCCTGGCCGGCTGGCGTGAGGCCGGCGGCGAACTGTTCATCGACGTGAACGTGCCAAGCAAGGCATTCGGCGAACTGGTCGAGGCCGAGCGCCACACCCCGTCGCTCTCCGCCGAGCAGGTCAAAGCACTGCTCGACCGCCAGGCCGATGTGGTGGTGCTCGACGCGCGCCGCTTCGATGAATACCAGACCATGAGCATTCCCCAGGGCGTCAGCGTGCCAGGTGCCGAGCTGGTGCTGCGCATCGCAGAGCTGGCGCCCGACCCGGCCACCCAGGTGATCGTCAATTGCGCCGGGCGCACCCGCAGCATCATTGGCACCCAGTCACTGGTGAACGCCGGCATTCCCAACCCGGTGTCGGCGCTGCGCAACGGCACCATCGGCTGGACCCTGGCCGGGCAAACACTGGACCACGGCCAGGCGCGGCGCTTCGGGCAAGCCAGCGAGGCGAACCGCGCGGCGGCCACTGCACGGGCGAGGGCCGTGGCTGACCGCGCCGGCGTTACCCGTGCAAGCGCCGAGCAGTTGGCGCTTTGGCAGGCCGACGCCAGCCGCACCACCTACCTGTTCGATGTGCGCACGCCTGAAGAATACGAAGCCGGCCACCTGCCCGGCGCTCGCTCGGTGCCTGGCGGCCAGTTGGTGCAGGAAACCGACCACATGGCCAGTGTGCGTGGCGCGCGCATCGTGCTGGTGGACGACGACGGCGTGCGCGCCAACATGAGTGCGTCATGGCTGGCGCAGATGGGCTGGGAGGTGGCCGTACTGGATGAGGCCGGCGCGTTCAGCGAAATCGGCGCCTGGAGCGCACAACGCCCGGCCGCACCTGTCTCGGAGCGCATCGCTCCCGAAACGCTGCGCCAATGGCTGGCCGAAGGTGGCACCCGGGTGCTGGACTTCACCGCTAGCGCCAACCACATCAAAGGCCACGTGCCCGGCGCCGCCTGGGTGCTGCGCAGCCAACTGGCCGATGCCTTGCGCACGCTGCCAGCTGCCGAACGCTACGTGCTCACCTGTGGCACGAGCCTGCTGGCGGGCTATGCCGTGGACGAGGTGCAGGCCCTCACCGGCAAGCCGGTGTTTCTGCTCGACGGCGGCAACAGCGCCTGGGCAGCCGCCGGCCTTGGCCTGGAAACCGGCGACGCCAACCTGGCCTCACCGCGCATCGACCGCTACCGCCGCCCCTACGAGGGCACCGATGCCCCGCGCGAGGCGATGCAGGCCTACCTGGATTGGGAGTTCGGGCTGGTCGCGCAACTGGGCCGTGACGGCACTCATGGTTTCAGGGTGATCTGACCCGCTACTGGCGGGCCTGCTCGTCACGCGGGCGGTAGAACACGAAGTTGTCGGTGCTTGCGGTGCGTACCATCTTGCGAAACACCGCCGGCGCCACGCTGTGGTCGTGGAAGAACTGGGCGCCGTGAGTGCGGTCGGGCAACTGGCGGTTCAGCGCCTTGCGCGCGACGTCCTTGGCCAGGGTGTAGCGGTCGTCCTCTTTGGCCTGGTCCGGGCGGCCGTCGCACCACCAGGAGAACTGGCAACCTTTGCGCTCAGAGCCTTGCTTGACCACCCCGCACACCGAGTTCGGGAAGTCTGGCTGGCCGAGGCGGTTCATCACCACGTTGGCTACATCGGCCATGTCCTGGGCGCTGCCGCCCTTGGCTTCCCAATAGATCGAGCGCGCCATGCAGGTCAGGGCGTCGTCCATCGGTGCGGCGCCGGAGGGGTCGACCGCCTGGGCTTCCTTGGGGGTGATGGCCTGGGAAGCCGGTGCTGCGCTGGCTTCGGGGTTCTGAACGGCCTGTTGTTCGAGCTTTTCAGCTTTCTGGGTGGCAACGGCAGCGGGCGTTTGCGCCCATAGGTGCGTTGCGAAGGCGCACGACAGCAGCGGCAGCATTATTGTAGATATACGCATGATCGAACCTTCTGTTGGGTTTTGTGATCCTGTTCGCACCGTATCGGCCAGCCTGCTCCGAGGCTCGTTGGGTCGGGGGACTTGTGCGGTACGCAATTGACCGTCGCCCCGGGGAAACGTTCCCGGCCCGCTGGGCAAAACCCTTGCCGGGCGCTATGGTCAACGCACAACAACAGCCCCCTCGGAGCGCTTCCTGATATGCCCCCTATCCGCCTCGGGCTTGCCGGTTACGGCAAGATCGCGCAAGACCAGCACCTGCCCGCCATCGCCGGCAACCCCTCCTTCGAGCTGGTGGCCATTGCTACCCACGGCGAGGCGCACCCGCAGTTACCGACCTTCGCCTCGCTCGGCGAGCTGCTGGAAAAAGGCCCGGCGCTCGATGCCATCGCTTTTTGCACTCCGCCACAGGGCCGCTATGCGCTGGTGCAGCAAGCCTTGGCAGCGGGCAAGCACGTGCTGGTGGAGAAGCCGCCCTGCGCCAGCCTCGGTGAGGCCAACGCATTGGTGGCCAGTGCCGAGCACAGCGGCCTTGCCGGGTTGTTCGCCTGGCATTCGCGCTTTGCGCCGGGCGTAGCGCTGGCCCGCGATTGGCTGGCCGGCATGACGCTTGAACAGGTACACATCCAGTGGAAGGAGCAGGTGCGCAAGTGGCACCCGGGCCAGGAGTGGATCTGGCAGGCCGGCGGGCTGGGGGTGTTCGATCCCGGTATCAACGCCTTGTCGATCGCCACCGCGCTGCTGCCCGCGCCGATGCTGCTGGAGCACGCCGAGCGCGTGATCCCGGCCAACCGCCAGGCGCCGATCTCGGCCAATCTGCGCCTGCGCGCCGGTAATGTCGCGGTGAACGCTGAATTCGATTTCGACCATCAAGGCGACGATGAGCTCTGGAGCATCGAGCTGCGCTGCGCCGAAGGCACGCTGCGGCTGGATAACGGCGGCGCCGTGGTGCATGTGGACGGGGTGCAGCAACGGCTTGCCGACGAGGGGGAATACACCTTGGTCTACCGGCATTTCGCGCGGCTGATCGAGCAACGCCAGCGCGACATGGACGTCGAGCCACTGCGGATCGTGGCCGACGCGTTCCTGAGCGGGGAAGCGACCCAAGGACCACTGTTCGACTGGTGACCCAGGCGTGCTGGGGCGAGGGGTCAGGAGTGTGCGGTCGCTCAACGGCAGCCACAGATTGATGCGCGTGCCCTGCCCCTCTTCGCTGGTGATGCTCAAGCCACCGCCTGACTGCACCGCCAGCCCCTGAACCATCGGCAGGCCCAGGCCAGTACCCTTGCCCACGCCTTTGGTGGTGAAGAACGGGTCGAGGCAGTGTTCCAGGGTGGCCTGGCTCATGCCGCTGCCACTGTCGATCACGCTCAGGCACGCGTAGGTGCCCGCAGCCAGCCCGCCAACCTCGCCATCATCCACCTGCGCCAGGCGGCCCGAAATGCGCAGGGTGCCCTCGCCCTGCATGGCGTCACGGGCGTTGACCGCCAGGTTCATGATCGCCAGCTCCAGTTGGTGCGGGTCGATCCACACCGGTGGCAGGCCATCCTCAAGGCTTATCTGCACCTCGATCCGGGTGCCCAGCGAGCGCTGGATCAGTTCATGAATGTCCGCCACCAGCGCATGCAGTACCACCGCCCGGGGTTGCAAGGTCTGCCGACGCGCGAAGCTCAGCAGCCGCCCCACCAGGACCCGCGCACGCTCGGCAGCCTGCAAGGCGCAGCTCACCAGTTTCGCGTTGCGCTCGTCCGGGTTGCGCCGGCCGATCAGCTCCAGCGAGGTCATGATGGGTGTCAGCAGGTTGTTGAAATCATGTGCCAGCCCGCCGGTGAGCTGGCCGACGACCTCCATTTTGCGCGACTCATGCAACTGCGCCAGCGTCGCCTCGCGCTCGGCCAGAGCTGCGGCGAAACGGGCTTCGAGGCTTTCGTTGAGTTCACGCATGCGGATCTCGGAGAGCACGCGCTGGGTGGTTTCAGTGACGATGCACAGCACACCGCCCACGCTGCCATCAGGTTCACGCACGGCGGAATAGGACACGTCGAACCAGACCGTTTCACCGGCACCGTGGCGCTCGATGTAGAACGGCCGGTCTTTGGCATTGAAGGTCTCGCCCGTCTGGTAAACGCCTTCGAGCAAGGGGTGCAGGTCATCCCACAGCTCGGCCCAGTATTCGACCGCAGGCCGGCCCAGCGCATGGGGGTGCTTGGCACCGATGGTCGGGGCGTAGGCGTCGTTGTAGAGCGCGACGAAATCCGGCCCCCAGAACACCACGATCTGCGCCTGGGCGGGCAGCACGGTGGCCAGCAGTGTCTTCAGCCCCGGAGACCATTCAGACAGGGGGCCCAACGGCGTGCGGCTGGCATCGAGCGATTGCAGCAAGCCGCCCACAGCGCCGCCGCTCTGCAGGAAATAGGCAGGGCTGGCGGCAGGGCCTTGCAACGGGAAGGGGCAGAGAATAAATCCATGGCGATAGCAACGTCGGCGGTAGGCGCACCCCGGCAGAATGCATGTGTGCGCCTGCTATCAGAAAACTCGGCTGGTCAATAGGTTCCCTAGGGCTTTCAGGCGCCTTTGGCCTTCCACTGCCCGCCTTCGACGATCACGGCCGACGGGTCGGTGCCAGGCGCTAACTGATCACGCACGTATTGGTCGTAGAGTTTGAGCAGAAATTTCTCCTGGCCCAGGCGCGCCAGTTCATCGTTGACCCAGTCGCGCAACTCGCCGTTGCCCTTTTTCACTGCCGGTGCGATGGGTGCCTCATCGCCCAGGGTTTCCGGCAGCAGCCGGTAACCGGGGTTCTGTCTGGCCCAGCTGAACAGCACCAGGTTGTCCTGCGCGTAGGCATCGCCGCGGTGGTTGGCCAGGGCTTGCAACGACTCGGAGTTCTTCTCGAACTTGAGGGTTTTCCAGTCAGGGTGGTTCTGGGTGAGCCAAAGGTCGGCAGTGGTGCCGGTGGTGACGATGATGGTCTTGTCCTTGAGTTCGTCGAGGTGGCGCACGGCACTGCCTTCGGGCACCAGCGCCTGAACGGCCACCCTCAGGTTGGGGTTGGTGAAGTCCACCGCCTGCCGGCGCTCGGGGGTGACGGTCATGTTGGCCAGGATCAGATCGACCTTGTCGCTTTGCAGAAACGGCACGCGGCTCGCAGGCTCCACGACCACGAACTCGATCTGTTTTTCGTCGCCAAGCAGGTCTTTGGCGAAACGCTTGCCCAGGTCGGTATCGAAACCGACGTACTGGCCTTTTTCGTCGACGAAACCGAACGGCGGCTTGTCGCTGAAAACCCCGACCACCAGCTTGCCGCGCTGCTTGATCGTCGCCAGTGAGCCACTGGCGGCGGGGCTGGCCGAGGCGCCGGCTTTGGGTTCTGGCGGTTTGTCGCAGGCCGCCAGCAAGCAGGCGGCCAGAAGCGGCAGGGCAAAAGCAGTGATGAATCTCATGAAGCTTTCCTTCTGGGCAGGTTTTCAACGTAGGAGAAACGCTCCAGAAACTGCTGCGCGCGTGCGGTCTGCGGGTTGCTGAAAAATCGCTCCGGCAAGCTTTGTTCGGCGATTCGCCCGCCGTCCATGAACACGATGCGGTCGGCGACCGCGCGGGCGAAAGCCATTTCATGGGTCACGATCAGCAACGTCATGCCACCCTCGGCCAGGCCCAGAATCACTTCCAGGACCTCCTTGACCATTTCGGGGTCGAGCGCTGCGGTGACTTCGTCGAAGAGCATCACCTGAGGGTTCATGCACAGCGCGCGGACAATGGCGATGCGTTGCTGCTGGCCGCCCGAGAGTTCGCGCGGCCAGGCGTGAGCCTTGTGGGCCAGGCCCACGCGCTCGAGCAACGCCATGGCCTGCGCGTGCGCTTCCTCGCGCTGGCGTTTTTGCACGCGCAGTGGGCCGAGCAGGATGTTGTCGATCACCCGCAAGTGGCCGAACAACTGGTAACTCTGGAACACCATGCCTACACGCTGGCGAACCGTGCGCCAGTCGCTGCCGGCATCGAGCGCCTGGCCTTCGATGCGCAGCAGGCCAGCGTCGCCTTGTTCCAGGCCATTGAGGCAGCGCAGCAAGGTGCTTTTGCCACAGCCGCTGGGGCCGAGAATCACCACGACTTCGCCTTGGGCGACCTCCAGGTCGATGCTGTCGAGCACCGCGTGGGCGCCGAAGCGTTTGGTGAAGCCGCGCAATTGGATCAGAGGGTTCATGTGTGGCTCCAACGCCGCTCCAGGCGCCGGGCGATGGCCGACAGCGGGTAGCAGGCGAGAAAGAAGAACAGAAACAGAAAGCTGTAGAGGGCCACGGCGGCGTAAGTGCGCTCGATGATCTGCTGGGCGATCTTGGTCACATCCACCACGCCGATCAGCACAGCCAGCGAGCTGGTCTTGATGATGCGGGTATAGACGTTGATCACCCCTGGCGTCATGCGTTTGAGCGCCAACGGCAGCAGCACCCAGGCGTAGGCCTGAGCCCAGCCCAGGCCGATCGCCCAGGCCGCGTCGCGCTGGCCCGAGGGCAGCGAGCGCAGGGCTCCGCGCACCACTTCACCTACTTCGCTTGCGCCCCACAGGCCCAACACCAGCACAGCGCACAGCGGTGCCGGCAGGCTCAGGCCCGACAGCATCGGCAGGCCGAAGAAGAACAGGTACAGCCACACCAGCACCGGGATCGCGCGCCAAAGCTCAAGATAAACCCGCAGGGCTCGGTCGAGCCAACGCGAGCCCAGCGTGCGCCCTACCCCGTAGCCCAGCCCCAGCAAGGTGGCCAGAGCAATGCCGGCCAGCGAGATACCCAATGTGCGCAACGCGCCTGTGGCCAGCTGCGGCGCGCTTTGCAGCAATAACTCAAACGCCGAGATGGCCACGTTGCAGCCTCCTTTCCAGCGCACCCAGGAGCAACGAAAGCGGCAAGAACAGCAACAGGCACAGCCCCGTCAGCACCGCCAGCATCTCGAAGGTCTTGTAGTAAAGGGCGATGTAGTTCTTGGTGGTGTAGAGCAGCTCTGGCACCGCCACGGCAGAGACGACGGTGGTTTCCTTGAGCAGGAAGATCAGGTTGGCGAACAACGCCGGGAGGCTCGCCAGCGCTGCCTGCGGCAGAACGATGCGCCCCAGCAACTGGCCCTCGGAAAGCCCCAGCGCCCGGCCTGCTTCCACCTGCGCCGGGGGCACGGCGTCGATCCCTGCCCGCAGCACTTCGGTGAGGTAAGCGCCCCCCAGGAACGTCATGGCAATCAACGCCGACGCATAGCCACTGACGCTCACCCCCAACGGCGGCAAGGCGAAGTAGATGAAGAACAGCTGTATCAGCAGCGGCGTGTTGCGCGCCACCTCCACATAGCCGCGCACCAGTGCAGTGAGCCAGCGCCGTCGCGCGGCCAACAGCAGGTTGGCGGCAAAGGCTACCAGCAGGCCGCCCCCGATGCTCAGTGCACCCACTTGCAAGGTCACAAGCACTGCGCGGCCGAAGGCCGGCAACGTGGAAATCATGAAGGCCAGGTCCAGGCTCACAGTGTGCACGCCTCTGTGTTACCAGCCTGGCTGATAAAGCTTGCCATACGCCTCATCCAGCGCTGCGCGCACCACCGGCGAATGCTGGTACACGTCGACGAACTGCTTCAGGCGCGGGTCATCGCGGTTGTCGGGCCGTGCGACGAACTGGATCACGTATTCGGGGTGGTCGAGGCCGTCGAACAGCAAGGCCGCGTTCGGGTCGATGGTCTTGGCCAGGCGGATGTAGTGCGGGTAGCCCTGGGCCAGGTCCACGTCATCGAGCACGCGGGCCAGTTGCACCGCTTCGAGCTCGACGATGTTCAGGTCCTTGGGGTTGGCGGTGATGTCGGCCAGGGTCGCCTTGTAGCCCACGCCGGGCTTGAGGCTGATCAGGCCGGCCTTTTCCAGTAACAGAAGGCCGCGGCCGCCGTTGATGGCGTCGTTGGCGATCGCCACCTTGGCGCCTTCGGGCAGGTCGGTGAGCTTCTGGTACTTCTTCGAATACAGGCCGATGTTGTTGATGATGCCCGGGGCCACCGGCACCAGATCCAGGCCGGCGGTTTTCCTGGCGTTTTCCAGAAAGGGGACGTGCTGGAAGTAGTTGGCGTCCAGGTCCTTGTTGGCCAGCGCGGTGTTGGGGGTGATCCAGTCGTTGAACTCCACCAGCTCCACGTCCAGGCCCTGTTTCTTCGCCTCGGCCACCGCCACTTCCAGCGGCGGGGCGAAGGCTGCGGTGGTGCCGATCCTGAGCGCTGCGGCCTGGGCCAGGCCAGTGCTGCCGGCAAGGGCTGCGAGCAGCGGGAACATCAAAGTGTGCAAGCGAATGCGCATGTAGCTTTCCTTGGGGTGTGGGCAGGGAGTCAGGGCAGAAGTTTCTGGTCGGCGATCACGAAGCCGCGGTAGTGCTCATCGATGAACTGCTTGACCTGGGGGCTCACCAGGTACTCGGCCAGGCGCTGCACGCGGGGGTCACCGAGCATGTCGTTGCGCACGTAGATGAGGTTGGCGTAGGGGTTGTCGGTGCTGTGCTCGCGTACCAGGGCGCGGGCCGGGTCGACATTGTTGGAGAGCGCTACGTCGCCGTTGATGAAGCTGGCATCGGCATCAGGCAGCGCCTTGGCACGCAATACCGTGTCGGTCGGGATCAGCTTGAGATGGCGCGGGTTGTCGACGATGGACTTTTCACTCACCGCAATGGCCTGCGCGGAGCGGTCGAGCGCGGCGACATCGAGTGTGATCAAACCCAGGCTCTGCAGGATGAACAGCGCCCGCGGCAGGTTGGTCTGCTCGTTCGGGCACCAGGATGCGCGCGCCTTCTGGCAGGTCCTGAGCGTTTTTGTAGCGCTCGGAATACAGCCCGAAGGCGTTGACCAGCACCGTGGCCTTGCCGCTGAAATTGTCCAGCGAAGGGTGTGCGGCCTTCCAGGCCGTGACGTAGGGTTGGTGGCCGGTGAAATTGACGTCGGTGTCTTTGTTGGCAAGCAATTCATAAGAGTCGAGCGTGCCGCTGCCGCCACTGGTGGTGAGCTTGAGTTCCAGGCCCGAGCCGTCGGCAGCGGCGAGCTTTTGCACGTAGCGGATGATGTCGCCCTGCGGTGAAGCGGTGGCATAAACGCGCAGCGGCGGGCCGGGCAGGCTCGCGGCGTGGGCAGTGGCAGCGAGCAGTGAAAACAGGGCGGCGGCGATTCGAGGCAGCAACATCGGTGCATCCTTGTGTGGGTCAACGTTTGTGCCGGCGGGCACGAATCCAGAGGTCGCCGCTCAGTTGAATGGCCTGCACCAGCAGCACCATGGCCAACACCGAGATCGCCATCAATTGCCAGTAGAAGCGCTGGTAGCCGTACTCGATGGCAAAATCCCCAACCCCGCCTGCGCCAACAGCGCCGGCCACGGCGGTGCCTTCGACGGTGCCCACCAGAATGATGGTCATCGCCCCCAGCAGCGGGCTGAAGGATTCAGGCAGCAACACGCGAAAGATCAGTTGCCAGCGCGTAACGCCGATGGCGAGCGCCGCATCGATACGGCCCTGGTCAAGCTCGCGCAGGGCGGCCTCCACCAGGCGCGAGAAGAACGGGCTGAAACCCAGCACCAATGGGATGATCGCGGCGACAGGGCCCAGCGTGGTGCCCACCACCGCGCGGCTGACCGGAATCAGCAGCACGATCAGGATCAGAAAAGGGATCGAGCGGCCCACGTTCACCAGCGTGGTGAGGCTGTAGTACAGCGCCGGGCGCGAGTACACCGAGCCGGGTGCGGTGAGGTAGAGCGTGGTACCGACCACCAGGCCAAGCAGGATGACGCTTGGGCCGGCGACGGCGATCATGTAAAGGGTCTGCCCAAGGGCGGCCCAGAAGTCGGGCAGGTAATCCTGCCAGGTGGTTACGCCCATGCTCAGGCCCACATCTGTTCGGCGAGCACCTGGCGGATGCGCTGCTCGTCCAGAGCGGTGGCGGGCGGGCGCGGCCGGAACCGCACGCGAAAACGCGCCACCTGCCGCGCGCCTAGCCGTTCGACACGCCCGGCAAGGATGGCCACATCCATCGACAGCGCCTGCGCCACGCGTGCCAGCACGTCGGTCTGACGCTCGGGATGTTCGAACACAAGGTCCAGCGTGCCGGCCTGCTCGCCGTCGCTGTCACCCAGTGGCAGCAGCAGATCTTTCAAGGCAGACGCTTCGCGGCGGATCACTTCGTCGAGGCGGCCCTCTTCCTGCACCCTCCCCTTTCGAGCAGCACCACCCGATCACAGACATGGCGCACTGCATCCCAGGCATGGGTGACCAGAATCACGGTGAAACCGTATTGCTGTTTCAGGCTGGCGAGCAGGTCCAGGATGGTGCGAGTGGTGTGTGGGTCCAGGGCGCTGGTGGCCTCGTCGCACAGCAGCACTTGCGGGCGGGTAATCAGCGCGCGGGCAATGCCGACGCGCTGTTTTTGCCCACCGGACAGTTGAGAGGGTAGTGCTGTTCGCGCCCCTCGAGCCCGACAGCTTCGATCAGTTCCAGCGCCTGCGCCCGCCGCAGTTGGGTGGGTACACCGCGTACTGCCAAGGGGAATTCGATATTCTCCAGCACGGTTTTGCCATGAAAGAGATTGAAATGCTGAAAGATGGTGGCTACCCGAGAAAGATAATCCCGGCGCTGCGCAGCATTGAACTTCGCAATCGACTTTCCGGCGAACTCCAGTTCGCCACAAGACGGCGCCTCCAACAGATTCAACAGCCGCAGGAAGGTACTTTTACCCGCCCCGGAAGTTCCGACGACACCGATGAAGTCACCGGCCTCGATCGTGAGGTCGATGGCGTCCAGAGCGACAGTGCCGGCGAACGACTTGCCGACGCCGCGAAGGCTAAACAGAGGGTCTGGCATGCTGAGAATCCTTTCGCTGGCGTCGGCGATGCGGGTTGGCAGCGGATCATAGAAGCGCGAGCGACAGGCGGCCAATGTTGTTTGGCGCTATGTTTATAACGTAAAGCCAAACAGGAGTTTATTCATAAGCATATAACGCTGCTGAAGCACTTTGGCCACCGGCCCTGCACTGCGAAAGTTGGCGTGAGGCAACACTCGAGTTGCTAAGGATCTGGCAAGAAGTGCCGGTGCCTGCATTCCTCCAAAGCGCGCGAACCGCAGATCCCGAGTACGCGGCTTGTGCTGGACAGCCCTGTTGTTGTGAGCCCCGGCCAGTGCATCCGGAACGGGTAGCAGCCCGCCCTATACTGGCCCGCCCGCGCATTTTGCGGGCCATTTCAAAGGAGAGACACCGTGGATCTGAGACGTACGCTGGCCGCCACCCTGGTGTGCACAGGGCTGCTGCTGAGCGGCTGTGGCAACGGAGAAAACGCCAATAAGCCGGGCAGCGAGAAGCGTCAGGAACAGGCCAGCCGGCAGCAGACCGAAGTCGAGAAATACAACGCCTACGTCGATGCAGCGAACACCGGCCCGGACTTCTCCGACGTGCTGCAGGCCTACGAAAAATACATCCCAGCCAAGCTCGCTTCGGGCAAGCCACTGGACGACTACTACAGCGTCAGCGGTACCAGCATCTCGCGGCAGCTCACCTTGCTGAGCAAAGCCCTCGCCATCCCCTATGACATGCCCGAGCTGGACGCCCCGGCCAAGGCCATGACCAAGGCCCTCGGCGACCTGCAACCGATCCAGGCGCAGCTCGGCCCCTACGGCGACTCCAAGGGCTACCTCGCCGACGGCGGCCAGAAGGCCCGCGAGATGCAGCCCGCGTTCATCGATGCCATGCACGCGGTGATCGCCGCGCAGGGCGCGTTCTACGACGGCTTGCAGAAGCGCGATGAGATCAACACCCAGGCTGCCTTCGACCGAGCTGAAAAGGACACGCCCGAGTACTTCCGCGCCGGCATCGTGCTGGCGGCGAAGAAAGCCATGCGCAGTGGCCGCGACTTCTTCAGCCAGCCGGGCAACGAAGAGACCGTGCAGGCCTTCGAGCGTGACATCGACACCGCCGCCGACAGGGTGCAGCAATGGGACGCCAAGGTGCGCATCGAACAGCCGCAGGGCTGCGACTCGAACCTGTCACCGATGAACCAGTTCATCAGCGATGCGCGCTCCTCGATCCAGCACGCGCGCCGTGGCGACTACCAGAACACCAGCCCGGCCGGAGCCTACTTCAGCGCGCAAAAGCGTGACGCCGAAAGCTTCCAGCAGAGCTACGCCAACCTGATCAACGCCCTCAATCGCGGCGACTGCCGCTTCTGAAGCCCGGCCCGTTGCGCCTGCCATGGCGGCGAGCGCAACGGGCACGCCGGCTCGCTCACGCACCTGCCGCTGGTGCACCTCGCGTTTTTCCTGGCGCTCCTTGGCTTCAATGCTCAAGGTGGCGGTGGGGCGGATGAGCAGGCGGCGCAAACCGATCGGCTCGCCGGTTTCACGGCACCAGCCGTACTCGCCGTGAGCCAGCCGCTCGAGGGCTTCGTCGATCTTGTCCAGCAGCTTCTTCTCACGCTCCAGCATGCGCAGTTGCCAGCGGCGCTGTTCTTCGACGCTGCCCTCATCCGAAGGGTCGGCTTGAGGCTGGTGGTCGCGCAGGCCTTCGAATTCGCCGTCGATGCGGGTTTGCAACTCGCTGCGCTGAGAAATCAGCAGGTCGTGGAAGAACCGTTGCTGGGCGGCGTCCATGTAGCGTTCGGTGGGTTGGGCAAGCAGTTCCTGTTCAGTCATTGCGGGCCTCGAGTGCGGCGAAGGGGTCTTCGAATTGCACCCAACCGTTGGGCGTCAGGGCCATCTCGGCGTCGGTGAGCAGGCAGCTGTCGAGCATCGCGGTGAGGCGCTCCTGATCCATGCCGGTGCCGATCAGCACCAGTTCCTGGCGTGCGTCGCCGGTGCCGTCGTGCCAGTTCTTGTGGATCGCAGCCAGGGTGCCTTCGTCTTCCGGCCAACGCTCCTTGGGCACTGCCGCCCACCAGTAACCTGCGCGGCCGTGGCGGGCCACGGCGCCGGCCTGCGACCAGTTCCAGGCGAACACCGGGGTGCTGGCCAGCCAGAAGTAACCCTTGGAGCGGATCACCCCGCTCCACTCACGCCCCACCAACTGGTGGAAGCGTTTAGGGTGAAACGGCCGGCGCGCGTGGTAGACGAAGCTGCTGATGCCGTAGGCCTCGGTTTCGGGCACGTGCTCGCCGCGCAGCTCAGCCAGCCAGCCGGGGGCGCTGGCGGCCTGGTCGAAATCGAACAGGCCAGTGCCCAGCACCTGCTCCAGCGGCACCTGGCCGAATTGCGCTTCGACGATGCGCGCGCGCGGGTTGAGGCCGCGCAGGATGCCGAACAGTTGGTCACGCTGGGCGGCGTCGATCAGGTCGAGCTTGTTCAGCACGATCACGTCGCAGAACTCGACCTGCTCCACCAGCAGGTCGACCACGGTGCGGGTGTCCTCTTCACCCATGGATTGGCCGCGCGCCTGGATGCTGTCGCGCGAAACGTAATCCTTGAGGAAGTTGAAGCCATCGACCACGGTCACCAGGGTGTCGAGCCGAGCGTGGTCGGAGAGGCTGCTGCCGTCTTCGCCGGTGAAGGTGAAGGTTTCAGCCACCGGCAGCGGTTCGGAAATGCCGGTGGACTCGATCACCAACTGATCGAAACGCCCGTCGCGGGCCAGGCGCTCTACCTCCAGCAGCAGGTCTTCACGCAAAGTGCAGCAGATGCAGCCGTTGCTCATCTCCACCAGCTTTTCATCGGTGCGCGACAACTGCGCGCCGCCCTCGCGCACCAGCGCGGCATCGATGTTGACCTCGGACATGTCGTTGACGATCACCGCCACCCGGCGGCCTTCGCGGTTGTTGAGGATGTGGTTGAGCAAGGTGGTCTTGCCGGCGCCGAGAAAGCCTGAGAGCACAGTCACAGGCAGGGCGCGAGCGGGGAAGCAGCGGTCATGGGTACGGCTCCGGCAGGCGGTGAAACACGGTTGCGAGTGTTATAGTATAACAATACACACGCTGACAAGGTGCCTTGCCGATGCTCTCCTCTGCCCCGCCCTCCACCGAACAACACTGCCTGGCCGGCGCTCGCGAAGCGCTGCATGCCTGGGCGCATGCCGTCGCCAGCCGCGACGTCGATCAGGTGCTCGCGCTGTACGCGCCCGATGCGATCCTGGTGCCCACACTCTCCAACCAGGTGCGCGACTGCGACCCGAGCCGGCGTGGGTATTTCGAAACCTTCCTGGGATGCGAGGCGCTGCACTGCGAGGTGCTGACCTTCAACAAGCGTGTCAGCCGCAAACTGGGCACCGTGGTAGTGGGCGGGCTGTACCGCTTTCACATCACCCGGGGCGGCGTCACGGAGGCGGTGCCGGCGCGCTTTCTGTTCACCTTCGAGTTCATCGACGGGCGCTGGCTGATCACTGGGCACCATTCATCGACCGAGGTCTGAGCGGCGTTCTGCGGGGCGCTCTACGACGCGACAACCGGCACTAAAAGCGCCACGGTGTCTTTCGTACCGAGCCAACTATCGGCACAATGCGTGTCCTTTTTTGGCTGGCCGCGCCGGAGGCCTTGAAATGCTCAAGACGCCCTATTACCTGATCGACAAACAGAAGCTGCTCAAGAACCTGGAGAAGATCGCCTACGTGCGCGAGCACTCCGGCGCCAAGGCGCTGCTGGCGCTCAAGTGCTTCGCGACCTGGTCGGTGTTCGACCTGATGCAGCAGTACATGGACGGCACCACCTCCTCATCGCTGTACGAGCTCAAGCTCGGCCGCCAGAAGTTCGAAGGCGAAACCCATGCCTACAGCGTGGCCTGGGCCGATGACGAAATCGGCGAGATGCTGGAGAACTGCGACAAGATCATCTTCAACTCCATCGGCCAGCTGCAGCGCTTCGCCGATGCCAGCGAAGGCAAGGTACGCGGCCTGCGCGTGAACCCGCAGGTGAGCTCCTCGGACTACCTGCTGGCCGACCCGGCGCGCCCATTCAGCCGCCTGGGCGAATGGGACCCGGTCAAGATCGAGGCAGTGATCGGCCAGATCTCCGGTTTCATGTTCCACAACAACTGCGAGAACGGCGACTTCGGCCTGTTCGACAAGATGCTGGGCACTATCGAGGAGCGCTTCGGCCACCTGCTGCATCAGGTGAACTGGGTGAGCCTGGGCGGCGGCATCCACTTCACCGGCGAAGGTTATGCGCTCGATCAGTTCTGCACGCGCCTCAAGGCCTTCTCGGAAAAGTACGGCGTGCAGGTGTACCTGGAGCCGGGCGAAGCGGCCATCACCCAGAGCGCGTCACTGGAAGTGACCGTGCTCGACACCCTCTACAACGGCAAGCACCTGGCGGTGGTCGACAGCTCGATCGAGGCGCACATGCTCGACCTGCTGATCTACCGCCTCGACGCCAAGATGGCGCCCAACGACGGCGAACATACCTACATGGTGTGCGGCAAATCGTGCCTGGCCGGGGACATCTTCGGCGAATACCGATTCGATCGCCCGCTGGCGATCGGTGACCGGCTCTCGTTCGTGGACGCCGCCGGCTACACCATGGTCAAGAAGAACTGGTTCAACGGTCTGAAAATGCCGTCCATCGTTGTGAAACAACTCGATGGCAGTATCGACCTGGTTCGCGAATTCGGTTTCGACGATTACCTGAGCAGTTTGTCCTAAGTCGGGTGGCCAGGCGATGAGGGCCGGGGCCCTCATCGTTTCGCCCGGCGAGCCGGCCGCCCACAGGTACAGCATTTCCAAACCCAGAGCCCATGGGCTTCATGCAAGGAGACACAAAGAAATTGAAGAAGAACGTTCTTATCATTGGTGCAGGAGGTGTCGCCAAGGTGGTGGCCCACAAGTGCGCGCAGCACAACGACGAACTCGGTCGTATCGCTATCGCGTCACGGAACATCTCCAAATGCCAGGCCATCATCGACAGCGTCAAGGCCAAGGGTAGCCTCGAGCAACCCGCCGACATCCAGGCCTTCGCACTGAACGCACTCGACATCGAAGCGACCAAGGCGCTGATCCGCGAAACCGAATCGCAGATCGTGATCAACGTCGGCTCCGCCTTCCTGAACATGTCGGTGCTGCGTGCCTGTATCGATACCGGCGTTGCCTACCTGGACACCGCCATTCACGAAGAGCCGGGCAAGATCTGCGAAACGCCGCCCTGGTACGGCAACTACGAGTGGAAACACCTCGAGGAATGCCAGCAGAAGAACGTCACCGCCATCCTCGGCGTGGGTTTCGACCCAGGCGTTGTCAATGCGTACGCCGCATTGGCTCAACAACAGTATTTCGACCGCATCGACTCGATCGACATTCTCGACGTCAATGCCGGTTCACACGGCAAGTACTTCGCCACCAACTTCGACCCGGAAATCAACTTCCGTGAATTCACCGGGCAAGTGTGGAGCTGGCAGAACAGCCAGTGGGCGAGCAACAGCATGTTCGAGGTCAAGCGCACCGACGACCTGCCGGTGGTAGGCGAGCAAAGCCTGTACCTGACCGGCCATGACGAAGTGCACTCGATCTCCAAGAACCTGAACGTGCCCAACGTGCGTTTCTGGATGAGCTTCGGCGAGCACTACATCAACGTGTTCACCGTGCTCAGGAACCTGGGCCTGCTCTCCGAGCAGCCGGTGAAAACCGCCGAAGGCGTGGAAGTGGTCCCGCTGAAAGTGGTCAGAGGCCGTGCTGCCCGACCCCGCCTCGCTGGCACCGGGCTACACCGGTAAAACCTGCATCGGTGACCTGGTCAAGGGCAGCAAGGATGGCCAGCCACGTGAGTTGTTCATCTACAACGTGGCCGACCACGAAGAGGCCTACGCCGAGACCGATAGCCAGGGCATTTCCTACACCGCTGGCGTGCCGCCAGTGGCCGCAGCGCTGCTGGTAGCGCGTGGCGTGTGGGATGTGCAGCGCATGGCCAACGTCGAGGAACTGCCTGCCGAGCCGTTCCTGGAGGCACTGGACGCGATGGGCCTGCCGACCCGCATCAAGGACGAGCACGGCGACCGCGCCTGGAACGCCCTGTAGCTGAACGCGCCGAGCTGCACACCGATGTGCGGCTCGGCGCTAGTCCTTCAGCCACTTGTCCAGAATCGCCTGTACCGTGCCATCGGCCCGCAAGCGGCCAAGCGCTGCGCGAAAGCGTTCGACCGTTTCGGCTGAGGTACCTCGGCTGAACGCCAGGCTCAGCCCTTCATCGCGCGACAGCTCCGGCAGCGCCAGGCTCTTGACCAGTACCTTGTCCGGGTCGTCGCCGTTCTGGCGCACCAGATAAACCGCATTCAGCTCGTTCGAAATCCACAACTCCACGTGCTCTACCTTGAGTTTGCGGTAGTTGTATTCGTACTTGCTGGTCGCCTGCAGTTCGGTACCGGGCTTGAAGCCTTTGCTTATGAGGTATTGCTCGCCCACGTCCTCGTGGACGGTGGCGATCTGGTGACCGTGCGCATCGGCCAGGCTCTTCAACGCCAACGGCCGGTCGGCGAGGCTGTAAAGGTACCAGCGCGTCGGTGCGATGGGACCAACCCATTGGAACAGCGGCTCGCGCTCCGGCGTGCGGGCGATCGAATAGATCAGCACATTGGGCACGTTCAGCGCCACGTCATAGGCACGAGCCCACGGCAGCACCTCGATCTGGGCACTGGCGCCGGCTTCGCGCATCACCGCCTGCACGATTTCGGTGGAGAGCCCCGTCACCCGCCCGTCGCGGCTCATGTTGTAAGGCGGCAATTCTTCGGTGACCACTCTCAACGGGGGAGCGGCCAGGCACGGCCACGCAGCTGCCGCCAGTGCCAGCCACCCCCACAGCCCAAAGCGAGCGATTCGCATGGCGCCTACCACTCTGCGCAATGAAATGTTTCCCAAGTGTAGGCGGGCATGGCGGCGGCGTCAGGCCGATGACGTGGGCAGCGATATCGGGGTGGCCGCCCTCAGCTCACCGCCAGGCATAGGACACCCCCACGAACACCCCGCGCCCCTCACCCGGGAACGAACGGGCCACATCAGCACCCTTGTCGTCATACCCGGGGCTGACCGTGGCGGCGTAGCGTTCGTTGCTCAGGTTGCGCAGGTCGACCCAACCGCTCCACGCCTGCTGTGGCGACGCATAGCCAAGGCGGGCGCCGTAGAGTGCATAGGCGCGGGTGTACCAGGAGTTGGCGTAGTCGACCGCGCGGCGCCCGGCGCGTTCGGTGTTGACGGCGGCGTACCAGCCTTCGGGCAGGCTGTAGCGCAGCTCCGCCTGGTAATACTGGCGCGGGATGCCGGGCAAGGCGTTGCTGCCGAAGCGGCTGTCGTTGCGGTAATGGAAGTCGCTGTAGGTAAAGGCTTGGGTGAATGCAAGCTTGCCGGCTGAGCCGCCATCCCACAACGGTGTCTGAAGACCCAGCTCCACGCCCTGATGCACGGTGGGGCTGGCGTTGACCTCGGCCACCACTTGCGAAGTGGTCGAGGTAGCGGCCTGGGTTTCGACGGTGAGCAACTCATGGCGCACTTCGGAGCGGTAGACCGCCGCGCTCCACTGGCCCAGCAGGCTGTCGCCGCGCCCGCCCACCTCGAAGGTGACGGCGCTCTGGTTCTGCAGCTCGATGCCCTGGCGGGCCAGCCCACGGGCCGGGCCGCTGGTGAAGTACTGGTTCAGAGCTCCACAGCAGCGACCAGGCATGCGGTGGCTCCACAGAGCGGCTGAGGTTGCCATACAGCTCAAGGCTCGGGTTCAGTTGCCAGCGCAGGCCCAGGCGTGCGGCGTAGTCCCAGGCATGCTGGCTGACCGTGCCACCGCCTTGCGGGTAGGTCACGTCGGACTGGCGGCGGGTATAGATCGCCGCGATGCCGCTGGTGAGCCACAGGTCGTCGGCCAGCTGCAGCTCATTGCCCAAATGCAGCACGCTGTCGGAACCCAGGTAACTGTAGTGGCGGGTGGTGGTGCCAGGCGCGTAGCCCGCGGTGTTGCCAGCCGGGGTGCGGACGTACTCGGAGGCGCCGCTGTTGGGCATCGCCTGGGTGGTGCGCAGGCCCAGGGTGGTCTGGCTGGCGTGGCCGGCGAATTGGTCGTCGCGCACGTAGTTGAGCACTGCGCTGACGTCCGTATAGGCCACCTTGATACGGTTGGTGCCCTCGCGCAGGTCCATGGGGTAATCGTGATAGGCAAGGCCCGCTTCCAGGCGCTGGTTGTCGGCGAAACGCCAGGTGGTCTTGTTGGCAAGCCAGGTGCTGCCCGGCTCGATGCGCTTGGCGTCGCGTGCCAGATACCCGGCGTTGGCGGCATGCGGGTTGTGTTCGAGCTGGGCGCGGGTCAGGTTGCCGGGCATGTCGTTGCCGGTTTCGCGGTAGCGAAAGTAGAAGCGGGTTTCAAGCTCTGGGCTGAAGCGGTAGCCGACGTTGGCGGCCACGCCCTGCCCGCTGCCGCCGCTGTGATCGCGCTCACCATCGCTGGCCGAGTCGGTGAGGCTGATGAAGTAGTCGGCATCGCCCAGCAACTGGCCGGAGCTGATCTCGCGCTTGGCGTAGCCGTGGCTGCCGGCCTCGTAATGCACGCCCAGCAGCGGCGCATCCTGGCCGGTGCGGCTGATGTAGTTCACCGCACCGCCCAGCGCCAGCGCACCGCGGTCGAAGCCGTTGGCGCCGCGCAGCACTTCGACGCCACTCGCCCACAGCGGCTCTTTCAGCTCGTAGGGCGTGCCGCCGGGGCCGGTCAGCGGCAGGCCATCGAAGGTTTCGGTACAACCCAGAGGCGTGGGCACCGGGGCTTCGGTTCAGGCCCGAGCCACGGATCGACAGCTTGATGCCTTCATTGTTGGTGGCCTGGGCATACACCCCCGGTTGCAAGCGGAACACATCGGCATTGGTGCTCACGCGGCCTTCGCCTGCCTGTTGCAGGTCGACGTAGTTGCTCGCCCCCGGCAGGCGATGCAGCGCCTCGCGAATGCGCTCGGCCTGTTCCTCGTTCGGCGCCAGCCCTGCCCCGGTCACCTCGACGCTGCCCAGTTCAATGGCGCCGTCATCGGCAAGTGCGGCGCCACTGCAAACCAGTGCGGCGCCATAACCCAGGCAGGAAAGCGCCCGGCGGGCGAACGGAGGAGCGAGCGAGAACATGCGGGAACATCCTGAAGTGGTGCTGCGAAACGGGCGCGCGGGGCTGCCGTGGTCACACAGGGAACGAAGATCGAAGGCGGGGATTCAGGCCATTGGCTGGCGGGGGTTGGAAGCCTGGCGTGCGCATAGAGTCACGCCAGGCGAGCGCGCCCGGGTTGATCCGGGCGGCTTGGAGCGGTGCAGCTTACTGGCTGGCGGGCAGTGCGTAGGCGATCACGTAGTCGCCACGGTCAGGCGACTGGCGCCCACCGCCTGCGGTGATGACGATGTACTGCTTGCCGGTTTTCGGCGACACGTACGTCATCGGGCCACCCTGGCTGCCGACCGGCAAGCGCTGTTTCCAGATTTCGTCGCCGTTGGCGGTGTTGTAGGCGCGCAGGTAGTAGTCCTGGGTGCCGGCGATGAACACCAGGCCACCTTGGGTCGACAGCGTACCGCCCAGGGTCGGCATGCCGATCGGCATGGGCATGTGCATCTTGATACCCATCGGCCCCTGGTCTTCGACGGTGCCCACCGGCACTTGCCAGGCGATGCTGCGGGTGTGCAGGTCGATGGCCGACAGCGTGCCGAACGGCGGTGCCTGGCACGGAATGCCGGCGATGGACAGGAAGCGGTTCTTGTTCACCGCGTACGGCGTGCCCTTGAGCGGGACAGCGCCCATGCCGGTGTTGATCGACTCACCACCGGAGGCGGCCTTGGCGTCTTTCTGCTGCGGGACCATCTTGATCCACAGGCCCAGGCGCATGTCGTTGGCGAACAGGTAGCCGTGCACCGGATCGAACGACAGGCCACCCCAGTTCATGCCACCGAGCGAACCCGGGAAGCTCAACGAGGTGTCGGTGCCAGGTGCGGTGTACAGGCCTTCGTAACGCATTTGCTTGAAGGCGATGCGGCACAGCATCTGGTCGAAGGGCGTGGCGCCCCACATGTCCGACTCGGTCAGGGTCTGGTTGCCCAATTGCGGCATGCCCACCGAACGCGGCTGGGTCAGGGAATAGGGTTCGCCCTGGATATTGGCGGCCTTGACCGGCACTTCATCGACCTGGGTCAGCGGTTTGCCGGTCTTACGGTCGAGCACATAGATCTGCCCGGCCTTGGTGCCGATGATCACCGCCGGCACGTTCTGGCCGTTGACCGGGAAGTCCACCAGGCTCGGCTGCATCGGCAGGTCGAAGTCCCAGAGGTCGTTGTGCACGGTCTGGTACACCCACTTTTCTTCACCGGTGCTGGCGTTCAGGGCCAGCACCGAGGCGCCGTACTTGTGGTTCAGCGCGGTGCGCTCGACGCCGTAGATGTCGGTGGACGAGCTGCCCATGGGCAGGAATACGGTGTTCATCGCCGCGTCGTAGGACATCGGCGCCCAGCTGTTGGGGGTGCTGCGCACGTAGGTCTGGCCGTCTGCCGGGGCTTTCCTGTCCTCGGGGTTGCCCGGGTCGAAGGCCCAGCGCATCGCACCGGAGATGACGTCGAAGCCGCGGATCACACCGCCTGGCATGTCGGTCTGCACGTTGTCGGCGACGCGCCCGCCCACCACCACGGTGGTGCCGGCCATCAGCGGTGCCGAGGACAGCTGATAGTAGGAATCCGGCACGTTGCCCAGGCCAGCCTTGAGGTCGACGATGCCGTTGTTGCCGAAGCCCTGGCAGAACTCACCGGTGTCGGCGTCTACCGCGATCAGGCGGGCGTCGATGGTGTTGGTCAGCAGGCGGCGCTGGCAGTTGGCCCCGGCCGGGACGCTGACCGGAATCACCGGGCTGTTGCCGGCTTCGGAGGTGCTGGCGGCCGGCTGAGTGGCGTCGAAATACGCAAGGCCACGGCAGCGTTGCCACACCTTGGACTGGGCGTTGATTTCGTTCTTCCACAGCTGCTCGCCGGTGTCGGCATCCAGTGCGATCACGTTGTTGTGCGGGGTGCAGATGAACACCTTGTCGCCGACCTGCAGCGGGGTGAGCTGGTCTTCGGCACCGTTGCCGTCGCTGATGGCCACGTCGCCGGTGTGGTAGGTCCAGGCGGTGACCAGCTTGCCGACGTTGCTGCGGTTGATCTGGTCGAGCGCGGCGAAGCGGCTGCCGCCCTCGTCGTTGCCGTAATGGGCCCAGTCTTTCTGCGCTTTGGCAGGGTCGACCTGGGTGAGGCCAGGGCCGGTACCGGTGACTGGCGCATGCGGCTTGAACATGCCCCATGCACCACCGGCCAGCACCACCGCCAGCAGCGCTGCCAGGCCGTAACCACCGGCGCCTGCGGCCAGGCCGTTGCGCTGGCGCAGGCTGGGGTAAGCCAGCGCCACCACCAGGCTGAGCACGCCCGGGGCGAACAGGCGCGACACCTGCGGCCAGAAATTCAGGCCCGCATCGGCCAGCGCCCAGATCACCGACAGCACCATGACCACGGCGAACAGCCAGGCGCCGAACAGGCGCTGGCGGAACAGCGAAAGCGCCGCCACCAGCATGCCTACGCCGGCGAGAACGAAATACCAGCTGCCACCGAAGGTGACCAGATAGCCACCCAGGGCGGTGTAGAGCAAGCCGAACACCAGCACACCGAGCGCCGCCAGCCAGATCGGCCAACGGCGGCCGGTGGCCTGCGTACGAGAGTCAGTCATGTTGCATCGATCCTGCGAGGGGAAAATTCGGGATGTAGCGTGCCCCTGCGGCGGCTACCACAAGGGCACGCTTAAAATGTAACAATTAGTTAGTTCTGAAAGAATACCGAAAAATCCGCAGGGGTGCGACAACTCGCCTCGTGCCGATAGCGGAATTCACCGTTACTGCCCGGGTAACAATAGCGTTCACGCCTACCTGGCCGAGCGCATCAGCAAGGTGGCTAGGGCGCAGCCCGACAGCGCCACACAGGCCAGCCAGAACGCATCGGAATACGCCATCAGGTACGCTTCGCGGCGGAGCGTGCCAGCCACCTGCGAGAGCGCCATCTGGCTGTCCGGCATCCAGCTGTGCAGCGGTGCACCCAGGCGCGCCTGCACGCTCTGGGAGAACACCGTCACGCTTTCGCCGATGCGCTCCGAATGCATGCGCTCGCGGATTGACACCACCTGTGCCAGCAGCGCAGTGCCCACTGCACCGCCCAGGTTGCGCAACATCGAGAACACGGCCGAGGCGGAGCCTGCCTGAGCTTTGTCCAGCCCGGCGACCGCCAGCACCGACAGCGCCACCATGATGAACGGCTGGCCGATACCCCGGACGACCGTGGACGGGATGATCACGTTCGCGGCGCTTTCACCGTCCAGGTGAGCGCCCAGCCAGCAACCCAACGCCATGATCAGAAACCCAGTGCTGACCATGATCTTGGGGCTCGTCCAGCGCATCAGCCTGGGCATCAAAGGGGCCGATAGCAGTTGCACCAGGCCGTAGGCGATCAGGCTGATGCCGATCTCGCTGGCGTTGTAATGCTGCAACTGCGACAGGTAGTTCGGCACCAGAAACACCAGCCCGAAGGTCGCGCCGCCAAAGATGAACATGGCAATGCTCGCCACCCCGAAGTTGTAGTTGCCCAGCAGCCTGAGGTTGATGAACGAACGTGCGCCCCATACCTGCGTGGCCACGAACACCACGATGCCGATGACCGAGGCCACGGTTGCCCAGACGATGAAGCTGGAGCCGAACCAGTCCAGCCGGCCGCCCTCCTCCAGCACGATCTGCAAGCCGCCCAGCCCTACGATCATGCCGGTGATCCCAAGCCAGTCACCTCGGCGCAGCATCGCCAGTTGCATGGGCTTGGCATCGATCGACCAGGCGATCGCTGCCAGCAATGCAACGCCTGGGATCAGCTGCAGATAGAAAATGCCGCGCCACGACCAGGCATCGGTGAGCCAACCGCCGATCGACGGGCCGGCCGCCTGCGCCACGCTGTTGGCCAGGCTGAACAGCGCCATGCCCATCGGCATCTTCGAGGCGGGCAATTCGGTGATGATCAACTGGAATGACAGCGGGATCAGCACCGCCCCTGCCGCGCCCTGGATCACCCGGATGATGATCATTACCGACAAGTTCGGCGCCAACGAACAGGCCACCGAGGCGATCAGAAACACCAGCGAGCCCAGGCCCATGACCTTGCGCAGGGAGAACACCTGCACCAGCCAGGCGGTGAGCGGGATCATGATGATCTCGGCCACCAGGTACGCAGTCGAAATCCACGAGCCCTCCTCGAAGGTGGCGCCCGACGAGCCTTCCATTTCCGGCAGTGCGGCGCTGGTGACGTGCACATTCATGCCGGCCATGAAACAGCCGAACAAACCGCCGAGCACTGCCACCCAGGCCTTGGGGGAGACCTTTTGTTCGCTCATGGCTGGGCCTGCGCGTGGGTATCGACCGTAACCACCACCGACATGCCCGGGCGCACCGCGGGCTCGCCCGCCTGCGGCGGGTCCAAGCGGATGCGCACTGGAAACCGCTGGACGATCTTGGTGAAGTTGCCGGTGGCGTTGTCCGGCGGCAGCAAGGCGAACAGGGCTCCCGAACCTGGCGCGAAGCTGTCGAGGTGGCCGCGCACTTCAAAGCCCGAGTAGCTGTCGACCGACAGGCTGACCGGCTGGCCGACGCGCAAGTGCTCAAGCTGGGTTTCCTTGAAGTTGGCAATGACATACGCCTGCTCCAGCGGCACCACCGCCAGCACCGGCTGGCCGGCGACCAGGTACTGGCCAGGGCGAACCTTGCGCTGCCCGACCACACCGTCGAAGGGCGCGCGCACTACGGTGTCTTCCAGGTCCTGGGTGGCGATCTGCGTTTGCGCCTGGGCTTCGGCCAGGCTCGCCGATGCCTGGGCTGCCTGGGCTTGCGCCCGCTGCACCTTCGCCTTGGCCAGTTGCAGCAACTGTTGTTGTTCAAGCAAAGCAGCCTGTGCCCCCTGCACCACCGCCTGTGCCTGCAAAGCAGCGGCGCGGGTGGTTTCCAGGCGCTGCGGCGTGGCGGCCTGGTCCCGCACCAGGCCTTGGTAGCGGGCAAGGTCCAACTGGGCCCGCTGGCGCTCTGCGCGCGCAGCATCGAGTTGAGATCGCGCTCGTTCGATTGCAGGCTGCTGACGCCGCACCTCGGCTTCAACCACCTGCGCTTCGGCGTGCGCAGCATCGACGGCGGCATCGGCCTGGCGTTGCCGCGCGTTGGCCTGGTCCAGGCGCGCCTGGTAATCACGGGCCTGCAAGCGCAGCAGCACCTGGCCAGCTTTCACCGGCTGGTTATCCTCCACCAGCACTTGCTCTACATAACCTTGCACGCGGGCACTGGCCGCCATCCAATCGGCCTGTACGTAGGCATCGTCGGTGCTTTCATGAAAGCGCCCGACAAACCACCACCAGCCACCCACTGCCAGCAGCGCCGCCAGGCATACGCCACAGGCAAAGGTAATGCGCCGCCATGTGCGGCGCTTGGCAAGCATGGCCTGCAACGGCTCGGCTTGGGCCTGTTCGTTCAGTGGGATGTTCATGGTCGGTTTCCTGTACGCAAATCATCCACGGGTGCCTGCCATCCCCCTCCAAGGGCTTGAAACAGGGCAATTTCGCTGTGCGCCTGGCGTTGCCGGGCGGTGATCTGGCGCAACCGCGCCGCGATCAGCTCACGCTGAGCGTCCAGCCGTTGCAGGCCATCCAGCGCGCCTGCGTGATAGCTGCTGTCAGCCAGGGCAAAAGCCCGCTCGTTCTGCTCCAGCGCCTGGGCCAGCCAGAGGCCGCGCTGGCGCTCGCCGTCGTAGCGGGCGAAGGCCTGGCGCACATCGGTCAGCGCGCCTTGTACGCTGCGCCGCCAGTTGGCCGCGCTGGCCATGCGTTGCGCGTCGGCGGCCTGTACCCGCGCCTGGTTGGCACGGCGATCAGGGAACTGCCAACTGATCAGAGGGCCGACGCCGAAGGTCACCGACTGGCGGTCTCCGAGCCCCTGCCAGGCAGAGCTGGAAGCGCTGAGCGACGCACCGAACACCACTTTGGGGTAGAGATCGGCCCGCACGTTTTGCAGCGTCCAGGCAGAGGCCAATGCTTCGCGCTCGGCCTGGCGCACGTCCGGGCGGCGCTTGAACAATTGCCAGGCGTCGCCTGCCGGCAGCGCCCTGGCCACACGCGGAATGTGCTTGCAGGCCTGCGCCTGCACAGGCTGCTCGGCTTGCCCAGCGAGCAGGGCCAACTGTGCTATGGCCAGCTTCTGCCGTGCCTGCAGCCAAGGCAGCTGCGCGCGGGTCCTGCGTGCCAGTGCCTGCAGGCGGGCGCTGTCCAGCTCAGTGGCCACGCCTGCTTCGCGCTGGCGCTCGGTCAGGCGCAGGCTGTCATCCAGGCTGTTCAGCGAGGCCTGGGTCTGCTCGATCTGCTCGCCGTAGGTGCAGAGGTCGAGCCAGGCCAGGCTGGTTTGCGCCGCCACCACCAGGCGTAGCTGGTCACGCGCTGCGGCTGCCGCCTCGGCATGGGCCTTCGCGGCTTCGATGGCAGCCCGCACCTGGCCGAACAGGTCGAGCTGCCAGCTCAGGCTGGCAGCCGGGTTCCATTGCCACTGCGACGGCGCTCTGGTGCTCGTGGCCTGGGCCTGGGCCAGGGTCTGGTCATCGGCGGTGCGCCCGTACTGCGCCGCCAACCCCAGTTCGGTCTGCGGGCCCTGCGCGGCCTCGGCCTGCCGAATGCCCGCCATCACGGCGGCCAGCCGTGCATCGGCCTGGGCCAGGTCCTGATTGCTGGCCAGTGCCTGGCGTACCCAATGGTCCAGCGCCGGATCCTGATACAGCGCCCACCAACGATCCGGCAGAGGCTGCTCGCCAACGCCGGCAGGCAGCCTGGCAAGTGCCAGGTCGGAGGGGGTAGCAGGTGCGGCCGGTGGCTGCGGCGCCTGGCCTTGGCACGCGCACAGTGCGGCCAGGCTCAGGGAGGTAAAGGTGTGCTTGAAGGAAAGTCGTGCCATTGCCTGTTCACATGGTTTTGTTCTGTGAACAGGCTACGCAGAACGGCGGGATGGCGCCCTCGCAGGAGAGACAACCTGCCTTGCGAGTGGGACAACTTCCATGCCTAGCGGCATTCCCGCGGGCTATAGCCCAGCGTCCGCTTGAACGTGGTGGCGAACGCGCTGGGGCTTTGGTAGCCGTGCTCCAGCGCGACCCGCAGCACCGATTGCCCCCGCACCAGGCACTGGGCACTGAGCACCATGCGCGCACGAGTGCGCCATTCGCCGAACGACATGCCCAACTCGCGCTGGAACAGGCGCGCCAAGGTACGTGAGCTCATGTTCAGCCGATGGCCGCACTGCTCCAGCGTGAGCTCCAGCCCCGGAGCCTCCAGCACCGAAGTGCACAGACCCAGCAGGCGCGTGTCGGCGGGCATGGGCACATGCGTGTTCACCTGCCGGGCTGCGTTGAGCTCATGGCCGATCAAGCCCAGCAGGTGGTGTTGCCGCGCCGGATGCAACCCTGCATCTGCACTGGAGGCTGCCAGGATCAGGTGGCGCAGCAGTGCGCTGACCTCGATCACCCGGCAACGCATCGGCAGCGTCACGTCTTCCCCGGGGGCACCAGCAGTGTGCGCATGCAGACCGCACCGGCCATGCGCACCTGATGGCCGACCTGCGCCGGCACCCACAGCGCGTGCCCAGTGGGGATCGCCCAGTCACCCTGCTCAGTGCCCACCAGCATCGTGCCTTCGCTGGCGTGGATCAACTGCGCCTGGCCATGGCAATGCCAACCTACCTGCTCGCCTGGCGAGTAGTCTGAGACAAGAGGGTGGATTCCCACTGCCTCACGCGGGTGCGCCCACATCGTCGGTTCTCCTTGAAAGTGGCCAGCCCCCTCGAGCCGGGGGGGGTGGGCGCAGTCTAAAAGCGATGTAAGGGCTGGCGATTGCGTTTAATCACTTCCCTGATAGCCAACTCGCACCTTGTATTCTTCATATCGAACAAATCGCGCAATTCGATACCCCTTCAGGGTCAACGAGCGTCGATCAGCGCCCTGGCGGATGAGGCTGCCTGCTCAAGGCGCACCTGAGCATCCGGCACAGGGCGTGGCACCTCGGCGCTGAAACGTATACCCACCGGCAATGCCGCCAGCAGTGCCTGCAATGGCAAGCCACCCTCACCCGGCAACAAGCGGCCTTCCCGAGCCTCCTGCACGATCCGATCACCCGTGGGTGCTTCGAAGGGGGCGTCGCACGATTGCACGTCATGAAGCCAGTGGCGGGGTGCCTGCGCCACCTCTGCCACCGTGTTGCCCGCCCGGAACAGGTGCAAGGCATCGACCAGGATGCCGCCATTGGCCTGCCCTGCCGCCTCCACCACCGCCAACGCCTGGCTCAGATTGCCCACTACACGCCAGCGCATGAACTCCAGGTTCACCACCAGGCCCAACGGCGCGGCCAGCTCGCACAGTGCTGCGAAACGCGCGGCCAGGCGCCCGCTGTCGGGGTCGTCACCTGAGACGGTGAGGCTGTGCGCACCGAGCGACGCGCCGGTTTCCAGCATCCAGGGCACGGCGGCGAGGTTTACATCGGGGGTCAGGGCAATGAACTCGATGTCGTTCACCACCATCCCTTCATTCCCCAGCGCCTGGCGCAGCTGCGCAAGCTCGGTACTGGCCGGCCGCAGCGGATAGGCCACACCACCCGGCATCGCCGGGTGCAGGCGCAGCCCCACCGCGTCGAAGCCGGCACGCGCCGCCTCCCTGACGAGCTCCAGCGGCGCCAGCTCCAGTGCGGTGAGGTGGGCAACGCCGAGCGGGCTCAATAGGTCGCCCTCCCGCCGCTCAGGTCGAACACGAAGCCGGTGGTAAAGCTGCACTCGGGCCCGGCGATCCAGGTGACCATGTTGGCGATCTCCTCGATCTGCAAAAACCGCCCCATGGGAATCTTGGCCTTACTGGCGGTGATGTGCTCGGCGGTCATCTCGGCCATCAGGCCGGTTTCCACCATCGCCGGCGCCACGCAGTTGAGCAGCACGCCGTCCTGCGCCAGCTCCTTGGCCGCCGCCTTGGTAAAGGCGATCACGCCCGCCTTGGCCGCCGAGTAGCCGCTGATGAACTGCACACCGTCCTTGCCGGCCATCGACGCCACATTGACGATGCGCCCATAACCGCGCTCGCGCATGTGCGGGATCACGGTGCGGCAACCGTAGAACACGCCGTTCAGATCCACCGCCATCACCTGGTCCCAGGCCTCTGGAGGGTATTCCCAGCAAGGGGTCACCGGGCCGTTGATGCCGGCGTTGTTGACCAGGATCTGCACCTGGCCCACCTGCGCCAGCGCTTCGGCGAAGGCCGCCTCCACCGACGCCAGGCTCGCCACGTTGACGGCCTGGCGCAGCACGGGCTCGAACCCGGCCTGCTCGGCCTCCCAGTGCTCAACGTTGAGGTCCCAGATGATCACTTGCGCGCCTGCGACGTGCAGCCGGCGGGCGATGCCCAGGCCGATGCCGCGCATGCCGCCGGTGACGATGGCCGTTTGGCCTTGAAGTGTGCTGCTCATGCCGAAGGCTCCTTGCGAGTCAGGCGTTATCGATAGCGGGCAGGCGCGTCAGGTCACGCACCATGAACAGGTAGCAGAGGGCCCCGAGCACGGTGATTGCCGCGACGAAAGCCAGTGCCCAGACGAACGAGCCGGTGGCGCTGACGATCAGGCCGATGGTCAGCGGGGTGACGATGCCGGCTGCGTTTGCGAACAGGTTGAACACGCCGCCGGACAGCCCCAGCATGCCCTTGGGCGCGATGTCGGAGACGATCATCCAGGCCAGTGCCGACATGCCCTGAGCGAAATAGGCCACGCAGAGAATGGCGATCACCAGTGCGTCGGACTGCACATAGTTGGCCAGCACGATCACCGAGGCCGTGAGCAGGCCGGTGATGACCGGCAGCTTGCGCGCCAGGTTCAGCGAATAGCCGCGGCGCAGCAGCGTGTCGGAGAGCCAACCGCCGAACAGCGTGCCTACCGACGCGGCAATGAACGGCAGCACCGCCACCCAGCCGACTTTAAGCCACGGCATGTGCCGCTCGGTCACCAGGTAAGTGGGGAACCAGGTGAGGAAGAACACGTTGGTGGAGTTGCAGGCGAACTGGCCCAGGCAGATGCCGAGCATGTTGCGGTGCTTGAGCAGCGCCGGGATCTGCGACCAGGCGAACCGTGTGGCCTGCTGGCCACCGTCTACGACCCCGCCGCCTTCGCGGATGTAATCGAGCTCGGCCTTGTTGGCGCTGCGCGACTGGTGCGGCTCGTGGTACTTGGCCCACCACAGGATCCCGTAAAGGATGCCCACCGCGCCGACGCCCAGCAGCAGCGCGCGCCAGCCATAGGCATGCAGCACCCAGAACAGCAACGGCGAAAGAAACGCCAGGCCCACATACTCGGCGAAGGTGTAGATCCCTGTGGCCCGGGCCCGCTCGCTCTGCGGGAACCAGGTGGCCACTACACGGCTGTTGGTGGGGAAGCACGGCGCCTCGGCGGCGCCCACCGCCAGGCGCATGCCCAGCAGCGAAGCAAAACCCTGGGCCAGGCCTTGCAGGCCGGTGAACAGCGACCATAAGGTCAGCGCAAGCCAATAGGTAAGCTTGGTGCCGAGGCGGTCGATGAGGATACCGCCGGGAATCTGCGAGGCGGCGTAGGTCCAGGAGAAGGCCGAGAAGATGATGCCCATCATCGCCGCATTGAGCCCCAGGTCACTGCTGATGGCCGGTGCTGCGATGCCCATCACGCTGCGATCCAGGTAGTTGATCATGGTGCCACCGGAGACCAGCGCCAGGATCATGAAACGGGTACGCGTACGTTGCGCCTGCTCGGCGGGTGTGGCGAGCAAACGGGGGTCGGTGCTCATGGGTAGGGTCCTTTTATTGTTATGGGTATTGCGGGAAATCGAACAGCTGCTGCGCGGTGCTCCACATCACCTGGCGCCGGGTGGCCGGATCAGGCAGCCAGTGCTCGGCCAGCTTCAGTAGCGGGCCGTAGTCGATGCGCGAGGGTGAACGAATGAACGGCCAGTCCGAACCCCAGAGGCAGCGCTCGGCGCCGAAATGCTCGAGCAGCGCGTGCACATAGGGGCCTGCCTGGGTTTCCAGATGATCGAGCGAGGCGAACTTCTGCATGCCAGAGAGCTTGACCCAGGTACGCCCGCCGGCGGCCTGGCGGAGCAGCGCCCGGAAGCCTTCCTGATGCACGCCAGCCTCGGCCAACGGCCGGCCGCAATGATCGACCAGCACCCTCACGGGGCTGGCGTCCAGCAGCGGCAGCAGTTCAGGCAGTTGATCGCCTTGCACCTGCACCTGTGCAAACATCCCAAGCTCCGCCAGGCGCGCCAGCAGCGGGCCGGCATCGGCCATCGAGGCCACGCCCTGCAGCGCAGGGTTGAAGGCGATACCCACGATGCCCTGGGCATGCAGTGCGGCCAACTCATCCCGCGAGGTGGCATGGTCCACTACCGCGATGCCCTTGAAGCGCCCTTGCCCTTGAGCCAGTGCCTCCAGCAGGCAGCGGTTGTCCTGCCCATAGCCGCTGTTGGGCCCAACCAGCAGCGCATGGCGCACGCCATAGGCGTCGAGCACGCGCTCGAACTGCGACCGTGGCGCGACCTCCTGGCCGCTGGGGGCGTAGAGGGTGTCAGGAGCGTAGGGAAATCGCAGCGGGTCGAACAGGTGGTTGTGGCAGTCGATCTTGGGCTCGTCGAAGATGCTCATCAGCGCTGGCCTTTTGTTATTGTTGCGTGCATCCACCTTACGACGCCGTGCGCCTGCATGCTCATACCTGTATGGCGAACACCATAACCAACGGTTAAGGACACCCATGCCCAACCCTGACTCGGCTCAATGGGCCTTCAAACTGCGGCACATGGAAGTGTTCCGCGCGGTGATGCTCACCGGCTCAGTAAGCGCGGCGGCCAAGCTGCTGTACGTGTCGCAACCGGCGGTGAGCAAGCTGCTGCAATACGTTGAGGCCCGGCTGGGTTATCGCCTGTTCCAGCGCATCAACAACCGCCTGGTGCCCACGGCCGAAGCCCATACGCTCTACCGTGAAGTGGAGCGGGTCTACCAGGCTGCCCAGGCGGTCAACGACTGCGCCCGTGCATTGGCCGAGCACCCAGAGCGGCAATTGCGGGTGTGTTGCAGTGCGTCGCTGTCCACGGTGCTCATTCCCCACGCTCTGGCGGTGTTGAAGCAGGAGTGGCCGGGGCTGGATATCCAGTGGCAAACCACCCTGATCAGCGACATGCCCGCACAGTTGCTCGGCAAGCGCGTGGACCTTGCAGTGGCGGCCCTGCCGGTGCACCACGACCATCTGCACTCTCAGGCTTTCATGCGCGGGCGGATGGTGGCGGTGCTGCCGCCCGGGCATGTCTGGGCCGGCCAACCGGAGTTGAGCTTGCAGGCACTGGCGGGTGAGCCGCTGCTGCTGTTTCGCCCGGACATGCCGTTCGGCCGTCTGCTGGCAGCCAACTTCGAGCGCCGGGGCCTGGCCTGGCGTTCGGTACTGGATTTCACCAATGCCGTAGAGGGAGTGGCGCTGGTGCGCCATGGCCTGGGCCTGAGCATCATCGACGAGTTCGTTGCCCAGGGCAGCGGCCTGGCGGTGGTGCCGTTGGCCGAAGACATCAGCTTCGATATCAGCTTTGTGTATTCACGTTTCGAGCCGTTGCCTGAGGCGGCGCGGCAGATGATGCGGGTATTGCTGGCCGAGGCGCAGCGCTTGGGGCGCGCCATTGAAGGGTTCGAGATGCCGGCGGGGTGAACCCCAGCCCCTGGCCTAGCCCGGCATGCACTCGACGGTGAGATGGCGAATCTCATGCACGGGGGCCAAGCGTTCACGCACACGCTCGGTGCTCTGTGCGCCCACCACGCTGACGATCGCCGCGTGCGCTTGCGGGCCGATCCTCCAAACGTGCAGGTCAGTGATCTGCAGGCTCTCCCCTGCCAGGCACTCGCGGATTTCCTGAGCCACCTGATCATCGGCCCGGTCCAGCAGCACTGCCGCAGAGGCGTGCATCAATGCCCATGCCCAGCGCGCGATGACCAGCGCCCCCACCACGCCCATCAACGGGTCGAGCCACCCCCAATCCAGGTAGCGCCCAGCCAGCAGCGCGACGATGGCCAGTACCGAGGTGAGCGCATCGGCCAGCACATGCACATAGGCTGAGCGCAGGTTGTTGTCGCCGTGGTGGCTATGTTCATGCTCGTGGTCGTGCTCATGGATGTGGCCATGGCCTAGCAGCAAGGCACTGGCGATGTTCACGAACAGGCCCAGCAATGCGACCCAGATGGCAGTGCCGAAAGCGACCGAAGAGGGTTGCAGCAAGCGGGCAATCGATTCGACCGCGATGCCCAGCGCGACCAGGCCAAGCACCAGCGCCGAGGCAAACCCCGCCAGGTCGCCGACCTTGCCGGTTCCGAAGCTGTACTTGCCACTGCTGGCATGGCGCCGAGCGTAGGCATAAGCCACCGCTGCGATCCCCAAGGCGCCGGCGTGCGTAGCCATGTGCAAGCCATCGGCCAGCAGCGCCATGGAACCGGTTACGTAGCCCGCTGCGATCTCCGCAACCATCATCACCACCGTAAGCAGCACGACCCACCGTGTGCGGCGTGCGTTTTCGTCGTGGTGGCTGCCCAGAAACTGGTGGTCATGGGTGGCACTCATGCGAATCTCCCTTGTTGCATACCCCCCATAGGTATACGAAGCGGACTTTGTCATACCCCCCTCCCCTATGGCAAGCTGGCCACTCTCTCCTGGCTCGTTAAAGGCTGCCCCCGCCCATGTACTGGATTGTGTGCAAGTACCTGCTGACCGCAGGCGTCGTGGTAATGGTCTCGGAGCTGGCCAAGCGCAGCGACAAGCTCGGCGGCCTGGTGGCGGCGCTGCCACTGGTTACCGTGCTCACATTGATATGGCTGTACCTGGAGCAGCAGAGCGCGGAGAAGATCGCCAACCATGCCTGGTACACCTTCTGGTACGTGGTGCCGACCCTGCCGATGTTTCTGATCTTTCCGTTGCTGCTGCCCAGGCTGGGCTTCTGGTGGACGCTGGGTATCAGCGTGGTGGTGACGATGGCCGCATTTGCGGCCTTCGCGGTGGTGATGCGCAGGTTTGGCGTCGACCTGCTGTAGTCAGACCTTGAACCGTGCCACGCCTTGATTCAACTCGGCGGCAAGGCGAGCCAGCTCACCGCTCGACACGCTGATCTGGCTTACGCCGTGGGCCGATTGCACGGAGAGGTCGCGGATGTTGACGATGTTGCGGTCCACTTCGCGCGCCACCTGAGCCTGCTGCTCGGCGGCGCTGGCAATCACCAGGTTGCGCTCGGAAATCTGCGAGATCGAGGCGGTGATTTCGCTCAACGCAGCCCCCGCCGCCAGGGCTTTCTCCAGGGTTTGCCCGGCCAGCTTGCTGGAACTGGTCATCGACGCCAGCGCCTGGCTGGAGCCCCCGCGCATTGCAGTGATCATCTGGTCGATCTCCAGGGTCGATTGCTGGGTGCGGTGAGCCAGCGCACGCACTTCATCGGCCACTACCGCAAAGCCCCTGCCCGACTCACCTGCCCGCGCCGCCTCGATGGCCGCATTGAGCGCCAGCAAGTTGGTTTGCTCGGCGATGGCGCGGATGACGTCCAGCACCTTGCCGATGTCCTGGGATTGTGTGGCCAGGCTCTCCACCTGCGCGAAGGTAGTCTGCACATCACCGCTGAGCGCCTGGATCGCGCTGACCGTCTCCTCCACCCGAGCACGGCCCAGTTGCGCCGATTCACTCGATTGGCTGGATGCTTCAGAGGTGGAAACAGCGTTGCGCGCCACCTCCTCCACTGCCGTGGTCATTTCGTTGATAGCGGTGGCGGCTTGCTCGATTTCATCGTTCTGGCGATTCACTCCGCGGCTGGAATCCTGCGTCACGCCATCGAGCTGGCCGGCGGAGCTTGCCAGTTGCCCGGCCGACTGGCGAATCAGCTGCAAGGTGCCGCGCAGGCTGTGCTGCATCGCCGCCAGGGCACGGAACAGGCGCGTCACTTCATCGTTGCCGTGCTCCGGCAAGGGTTGAGTGAGGTCGCCGGCCGCCACGGTTTCCGCAGCCTTCACCGCCTCGCTCAGCGGGCCCACGATGCTGCGGGTAAGCCATAGCGCCAGGCCGACCGTGGCCAGCGCTGCCAGCAATACGAACGCTGCTACCACGGTAAGAGACCTGGAATACTGTGCGCCAGAGGCCGTGCCTTCAGCATCGATGCGCTGGTTGTAGAAGTCGGATAACGCAGCCAGTTGGTTTCCCGAGTCGTCGACCACCTTCTTCATGTCCACCAGCAGCAGGGCGTTCAGCTCTTCGTGCTTGCCTTGGTCGGCGAGCATGAATGAACGGCTCAAGTTGCTTTGGTATTGGCCCAGCGTGGCCTTGAACGGTTCATAGAGCACGCGCTCCTCAGGGGTGTCGACGAAGCCCTCCAGCAATTTGAGCTTGTCGTTGAGGAACTGCATGCGGGCGTCCATCTGTGATTTGTAGGTAGGGGCGTTCTTCGGGTCCGTGTCCAGCGCCAGACGCAGGGAAATCGTGCGGATACGCAGCATCGCCTCACGGATGTCGGCGACGGCCCGCATGCTGGGGACCCAGTTGGTTTCGACCGTCACCTCGCTCTGGCGGATGGTCGACATCTGGAACAATGCGAAGCCGCCGAGCAAAGCGACCAGCAGGGCAATCAGGGTGAAGCCCAAACCCGCACGGCGTGCGATCGTCAGGTGGCGCAGATGCATGAACAGGCCCTCGGTCCGTGGTTATTCTTGTAGAGCGCACGCGCAGTTGTCGTACGACTTATCACCGCCTATCGGCAGGAAGATGCTGTTCTTTAAGGGCATTCACGGATTATTCATGGATCCGTTGCCGGTGGCCGGCCATCCGTCTATCGACCAACGGCGGTTAGACATTTGCCTGGAACGCCGATAGCCTGAAAAACAGAGATCGTTCTGTCATAGCTTCGCAATACGCTGGAGGCCACCATGGACAATATCTATGTACTGATCGAGCACGGGCAGGAGCAAGGCGAAGCCTACCTGCTGGGCTGGTTCGACAGCGAAGCCACTGCGCAGGAGGCAGCGGTGAAGATGGAGTGGGAGGCTTACCGGGAGGCGCTCAAGCATGAGCGGTTCTGGAGTGGGGAGCCCTTACTGCCTCCCGACCAGGCGGAGCACAAGCGGTTCTGGGTGAAGCCGCTGCCACGGTTCCCGTATGCGGAGGTGCCGCGGGGAGCGGGCGTGCACTAATCCAGCAAAAACTCGTACTGCTGCGGGGAAACATAATCGATGAGCCGGCGCCCAGACATATCACGGCGTTCAATATCGGCGCCCTGCCCTACTAGCCAGCGGAAGAATCTAGTGTCGCTTGTTTTAAGGGCATGGTCCTTGGCATACATGAGTACCGTCGTGCCCTTGCCATTGCTCGCGTTTATGTCTGCACCGGCTGCCAGCAGTGCTCGAGCTGTCTGCTCGAAGCCGTTGTAGCAGGCTACCATCAGCAAAGACCATCCCATCTCATTGCGGTCATCGATGCTGCATAGGCCGAGCAAGGCTTGTGATAGATCGGCCAATTCTCGCGCTTGAGCAATAGCAAACACTTCGCTTTGGCGGTCACGAAACAGCTGGATGTTGTAATCAATGGTCGCGTATTCGACGTAGGTAACTGCATCGAGCACTAAGTTACCGGCCTGCTGACTAGAGCGCGTATCGGTTATCAGGCAGTTGACGAAACGCTCCCCCTCAACCATAGGCAACTGGTAGTTCCGAAAGGCATAGGCCCTGACCTGCCGCGACACTTGCCACGCGGTCTGCATCAAGTTGACTTTCAGGCAGCTGAAATCAATGGATTGTTTAGAGAAATAAGTCGATTGCGTCGCCGGCTGAGGGTATGGCGACACATGCCCCTGCACCAGCGCCTGAACGTGTTCATCGAATAACAGGCAACTGGCCTCGATGCATTTGAGATACAGATCCTTGGCGCAATGCCCTTCGGCCAGCTCGAATGTACGTTGCGCAATCAGCTCTCCGGTGTCGATACCCGCATCAATCACATGGAGCGACACCCCTGCCTCCCGATCACTATTGAGAACAGGCCAGACTGCGGTATACATCCCTTTGTAGCGCGGCAGCAGAGAGAAATGAATGTTGTAGCAGCGCGCCTGGTTGAACCGCTCAGGGCGTACGATCCTGTCGAATTCGAGAGAGAGGAACAGCGTTGCTTGATCGTAGGCCTGAGCGAGCGTTATTTCAGCGATACCCAGTGTTCGAGCTTGGCGCTTGAGTGACCGCTGCCAGCCATCGTCTCCGCTATCGTTGGAGTTGCAAACAACCGCCAGCGCTTGGTTGCCAAACAGGCGGACAAGGGTATTCAGGGCATGTACGGCGATGTTGTTTTTGCCAGCGACGATGATCATCGGCAACTCCCATCAAACGCCGAAAGCGTTGCAGGCATCGATCACCTGGGTAACCTCAGCCTCGGTCATTACCGGGCTTATTGGCAGGCTTACCACCTGCGCATGAATGCGCTCGGTGATCGGCAGCGAGAGCCCCGCCCACTCTGAATATGCATTCTGCTTATGCGGCGGGATCGGATAGTGAATGAGGGTTTCGACACCGCGGCTCGCCATGTGCTGCTGGAAAAGCTCACGCTCTGCGGTGCGAGCAACGAACAGATGCCATACATGATCCAGCGCCCCTTCGGCGCCTCCCTCGCAAGCTGGCATGTGCAGCCTCGGGTTGTCGATGCACGCCAGGTAGCGCGCAGCGACGTGCCGCCGACGCTGAGTCTGCTCATCTAGGTACCTGAGTTTGACGCTCAGCATGGCGGCCTGGATCTCGTCGAGGCGACTGTTCACACCTCGATAATCGTTCAGATATTTGGTATGGGAGCCATAGTTGCGCAGTGCCCGGAGGACCTTTGCAAGCTCGCCATCCTGAGTGGTTATAGCACCGGCATCTCCCAAGGCGCCCAGGTTTTTGCCTGGGTAGAAGCTGAATCCCGAGGCATTCCCCCACGCCCCCGCTCGCACTCCGGCGCGCTGGGCGCCGTGTGCCTGAGCACTGTCTTCGAGGACCAACAGGCCATGCGCTCGCGCCAAGGCGGTTACCGCCTGCATCTCCGCCAGTTGGCCGTACAGATGCACAGCGAGGATCACACGTGTACGCGAAGTAATGGCTTGCTCGGTGGCTTGGAGGCACAGGTTGAAACTGGATGGCGACGGCTCAACCAAGACCGGTGTCAAACCGTTCTCGGTGACTGCCAGGATGGAAGCAATATAAGTATTGGCGGGGACGATCACCTCGTCGCCATCCTTGAGCTTGCCCATTTCTTTCCAGGCGCGCAGGGTGAGCACAAGTGCATCGAGGCCATTGGCGACGCCGATGCAATGGGCAGTGCCACAGTAACTGGCAAACTGTTGCTCGAAAGCCTGGAGATGCGGGCCTTGGATGTACCAGCCGGAGGCGATGACCTGAGCGACGGCGGCGTTGAGTTCGTCGGCCAGCGCGGTATTGAGGGTTTTCAGATCAAGGAAACTGACCATTTACTGCTCCTGCGTGGCACAAGCCAATGATTTTGAAGCCACCGAACAGTGCCTTATTCATTCGGCAGCGGTCTGCCAGTTTTCTGCGTATTGCCCATCTGAAGATACTTCCAGTCGACGATATCAGACTGGGGCGAATACCCGCTCACGACCTGTTGAAGCAATGTCCGAACAGCGGTCAGATCTCCTGACTTAAGTAGAGACTCGAACTGGCGAAGCGCCTCTTTGAGTTCATCCCAATGCAGGTAGGTTTCCACAGCCGTCATGATCATTGGATGACTTGTCTGTTCGACGTTGTCTCCTATTAAAAGCTCTTCGTAGAGCTTTTCCCCGGGGCGCAGCCCTGTGTAATTGATTTCTATGTCACCGTCAGGCTGGGCATCGCAGCATACAGACAAACCAGCCAAGTGAATCATTCGTTCAGCCAGCTCGGCTATGCGTACAGGCTCGCCCATATCGAGCACGAACACATCTCCTCCCTTGCCCATCGAGCCGGCTTGAATAACCAGTTGGGCCGCTTCGGGAATAGTCATGAAATAACGGGTGATTTGCGGGTGAGTAACAGTGACTGGCCCGCCATTCTTGATCTGCTGAGTGAACAGCGGAATGACGGAGCCAGAAGACCCTAGCACATTGCCAAATCGGACCATCGTGAAACGGGTGCGATTGACTTGCGCAATGTTGTCACTGTCTCCGTACAGCACCGGTGCAGCACTGCGGCTCAATGCCTGGAGCACCAGCTCGGCAAGGCGTTTAGTACTGCCCATGACATTTGTCGGCCTGACAGCCTTGTCAGTGGAAACTAGAACAAATTGCTCGACGCCACAGCGCAAGGCAGCTTCGGCAGCACGCAAAGTGCCAAATACATTGTTGTAAAAACCTTCAGCAATGTTGTGCTCGACAATCGGCACGTGTTTGTAAGCTGCGGCATGATAGACCGTCTGAACAGACCAGGTACTCATGATCTCATGCAAATGAATCGAATCTCTGACAGAGCCCAATATCGGTATCAACTCGCATGTTGATTTCCGAGCACGCGCAGTCGCCTCCAATTCACCGGACACCGAATAAAGATTGAACTCGCTATGCTCCAGCAGGATCAGACGCTCAGGCCCTATAGCGAGGATCTGGCGGCATAACTCCGAGCCGATCGAGCCGCCGGCGCCTGTCACCAATACCGTCTTGCCGAATACACAGTGTGCAAGCAGATCCGATTGTGCGGGGACAGTATCGCGCCCAAGAAGGTCTGAGATCTCGACTTCGCGGATATCATCCACATCCAGATTGCCACTCGCCAGGTCCGAATAGGCGGGTATGGTTCGTACCGGAACAGGGTACTGCTCCAGAAGCAAGAGCACTTCGCGACGCCGGCTGCGCGAGACCGAAGGCAGTGCCAAAAGGATCTCCGAAGCGCCAGTGGCTTTCAACATGGAGCCAATCTTGCGAGGGGAGTAGACGAGCAGCCCGGCAATAACACGGTTCGTTATACGGGAGTCGTCATCGATGAATGCGACGGGACGAACACTGCGGCTCATGCGCAGCGCCGCAACGAGTTGATTACCCGCTGAGCCAGCACCGTAGATGGCAACCTTGGCTACATTTTTCTGACGGTTGGAAAACGGGACGAGTCCCGGTACAGCGAATCCGGTACCCAGAAAGTATTGGCGCATCGCCAGGCGCAGGCCGCCTATCAAGACCAAGCTCAACCACCAGTAATTGAAGATGATGGAGCGCGGTACCGCATAACTTCGGTTCGAGTACCAAAAAAGCGCGACCCCCAGCACCAGGGTTGCCAAGGTAACCGCCTTGAAAATTGTGACCAGCGCGTCATTACCCATATAGCGGAGAACCGCCCGATACATACCCATGCGCGCAAAGAAAGGGACGGCAATGAGCGGTGCCAGGCAAAAAAGCTGCCAGTGGAATACCAGAGGGGCAAGTGGCGCTTCAAGCCCTAGCCGCGTCAAGAAGGACAACCACAAAGACAGACACACAAGGAGTATGTCGACCGACACCTGCAGCATACGTTTCCGACGCCGGGGCATTGCCAGAAGCCAAGCTTTGAATGATTCCATACTTTCCCGCCTGAGCGCCTTCCTGAAACGTGCCAGAGGCGCGCATTTTATCAGGTGTTCACGCCTGCGGGCTCATCGAAAGACGACCTGCACGCGAATTTGGCGTCTATGACCCACTCAACGCTCAAGAGTTGAATTTCAAGGCTTTACGCATCGCAAGACTATTCTCATTTCATTGCATCGATCAGGATCGGGCCGAGCGATGCCTTGACAGCTTCAGCATACAGGCGGGATCCCTCTTCATTGAGATGATCACTGTCCGAGTAGATCGGAATGCCTTGCCAGAAGGGAACCGTCTTGAATAGCGGAATGTTTGTAAAGTCCAGCAGAGTGACATTCGGGAACGGCCTGATCAGAGCCGGAAGCGCGTCATTCCAGCGCCGCCACTCGTGGTTTGCTTGGACATCTTGCCGCAAACCCAAGGCCTCCAGACGAACGGCTCGCTGGAGGTTGATATTCAAGCTCGGCACCTGAGCCATTACAAAGACGTGCTGCCCTCTTTCTTGTGCACGCCTGAAGAACTGTTCGAGCGCTTCGACGAATGCCGCACTGGGTAGCTGATAATCCCAGCGAGCCGCGAGAATGATCGTATGCGCGGACGGAAGGTATTTTTCCACCCGTTCAATTTGCTCACGACACGCAACACGTGATTCCGGCGGTATACGATCTACATCGAAACCGGCGATATCAACGCAGCTGCTGGCGGTGATCACCCGAATCCTGGCATGAATGAAAGCGCCCACGATATCGGCGAAGTAGTTGAGTTGGGCGGCATGGCTGTCTCCGATCATCAGCACCTCGCCATTGCCGGCAAGGTCCCCACGAATACAGTCCTCCACCACACGCCCATGGCAAATCACTTCCGGGGCTGCGTATCGCGTCAATGGCGCAGGCAACGGAGCGACGATATGGCTATTGAGCGCTCGGGCTGCTGTCGCCATAACTGCCGCGCACGCAAATATCACCGCAAACACGCGCCATTTCAGACGCAGATTCCAACTCGCTTTTCGCAGCGGGGTTTCGACCCACCGATACGAGATGTATGACGTGACCGCCATGATAGCGAACGAGACTACAATCAACGGTAGGCTCAGGGAGTAATCGTTGTAGTAGTACTTCAAGTACGCCAATACCGGCCAATGCCAGAGGTACAGAGAGTAGGAATAATTACCCACAGTGACCAGCATCGGCAATGAGAGCAGGTGAAGCGTTTGCCGGAGGCCTCCCCAGATTACTGCCGCACAGCCGGCGCAGGGTATCAGCGCCAGTGTGCGAGCTTGGGGAACCGACTCGTCCAGCCAGATGAAGCTGGCAATGATTGCCCCAGCACCGGCGATGCCGCCGATTCGGGCGAGTGAACGTGTCGGCGGGCCTGGGACCACCGCTATGAACGCGCCAAAAAGAAATTCAGGGATCCTTGCCCACAGAGCATAGTAGATAGCGGTATCACCCCCGTTGGCACTTTTTACGGCTGCCAGAGAGGACAGCAAGACCAGTAACACAGCGATGCCAGGGGCCCGCCATCGCGCAGGCGCCCCGAGCAGCACAAAGGGCATGAAAAGGTAAAATTGCATTTCCACTGCCAAAGACCAGGTGTGCAGCAGCGGTAGCTCATAGGCTTGGGGCCCAAAATAATCATAATAATGTGAAAAATAGCGGTTACTGGTAAACTACATAGCTGACTTTGCACTTGCCCACAGTGCCTGGAAATCATTTCCGATCAGAAGAATGGCGCCAACTATCAATACGCACACCAGCATCGCAATATAAGCAGGAACAATTCGCTGGATTCGCGCAAGGTAGAACCTTGAGAGGTTGAAACGTCCCTGCTTCTGCTTTTCCAGCAAGATGGTGGAGATAATGAACCCCGAGATGACAAAGAAGAGATCGACCCCAAGATAGCCTCCGGGCAACCACGCTCTGTCAACATGGAAAACCACCACAGCGATTACTGCAAGTGCTCGCAGACCCTGAATATCGGTCCGCATCCCCTCACCCACTCTGTTGATCTGTCCAGCCATTCTCTGTCTCGTTACCCCAATTTCAGACAATGCCACAGCGGCTGGAACAGGCACGGACCGTGCGTGAGCTGAATCCGACGCCCAATCTATGCAACGACTCCCTGCTGCCGCTGCGAGGGCGGCTAGCATACCCGATCACCCGGCCGGTGGTTACCATCAGCGTAGAGCCCTCCAAGGCTACCCCGCTTCGACTCAAACCTTTTGTTGCAAGGCGCAGCTTGCTGTGGTGTACCAGAATCTAGATAATTCGCCCTTCGAAGCCTTTCGCTCCAAGGCACAGCACACTCCGGACGAGGTGCTGCCCTCCTGGCGAAGGCTGAATCACGCCTCACTCCGCCCCTCCTTGCCGTCGCCGATACGTGACGGAGTGTCACCGAGGCGGGTTCTGGGAAAAGGGCACCCTGCCTAATGTAAGTCCGGGAGCGATATTGAAAATCTTGAGCGTATTCGGGACACGCCCCGAAGCGATTAAAATGGCGCCTCTTGTGCTTGCCCTACAAGGCCGAAGCATTGACGCAAGGGTTTGTGTCACTGGCCAGCACCGGGAAATGCTGGATCAAGTGCTGGATTTGTTCGAGATCGTACCTGAGTACGACCTAAACATCATGAAAGCAGGCCAAGGCTTGACGGATGTCACGGCGAGTATTCTGAGCGGCCTTCGTGACGTCTTCATGCAATTCAAGCCCGACATGGTTCTGGTGCATGGCGACACCGCGACGACCTTCGCCGCATCGCTCGCAGCCTACTACCATCAAATCCCTGTAGGTCATGTGGAGGCAGGGCTGCGCACAGGTAATCTCTACTCGCCATGGCCGGAAGAAGGCAACAGAAAACTGACAACCGCTGTCACCTGCGTGCACTTTGCACCTACTGATACTTCACGTAGCAATCTGCTTGCGGAAGGCGTGCCCGCCACTGACATTGAAATAACCGGCAATACGGTTATCGACGCACTCCTTACCACCTTGGACCGTATAAGGTCGGATGAACCGCTGCAGGCTCGAATCCGTAGCCTGTTGTCTTTCCATAATCCGGAGCGACGTACCATTCTGGTTACTGGGCACCGACGAGAAAGTTTCGGGGGCGGCTTCGAACGTATCTGCCGAGCACTGGCCGCCATTGCCCGCCGCCACCCCGATGTCGACATCATCTATCCCGTCCATCTGAACCCGAACGTATCCGGGCCGGTTCATGCCTCGCTCGGCCAGATTGACAATGTAAAGCTTGTGCCACCGCTGGACTACCTGCCTTTTATCTACCTGATGGCACAAAGTTATCTGATCCTTACGGACTCAGGTGGAATACAGGAAGAAGCTCCGTCCTTGGGTAAACCTGTTCTGGTCATGCGCGACACCACGGAGCGGCCTGAGGCAGTCACTGCGGGCACTGTCGAGCTTGTTGGCACGAACGAAGAGAATATATGCCGCGCAGTCGAGCGACTCCTGGAAGACCAGCAGGCATACCAAGTAATGTCAAAAGCTCATAACCCGTATGGTGATGGTAAGGCTTGCGAACGCATCGTTGAGCGCCTGATGCGCCAACTTACGATAACCGCCACAGATCAATGATTACCTGAATATGAAATTCGACAAGATATCCGTCATCGGGCTTGGTTATATCGGGCTGCCCACAGCAGCGATATTCGCATCTCGCAAAATCAAGGTGGTGGGTGTAGACGTCAATCCCCACGCAGTAGAAACGATCAATCGGGGAGAGGTCCACATCGTTGAACCCGAGCTAGACATCGCAGTGCGCTCTGCCGTCCAATCAGGCTACCTTCGCGCCAGCCTTAAAACAGAACCTGCAAATGCCTTTCTCATCGCAGTACCCACCCCATTCAAGGAGGGAAAAGTACCCGACCTCTCCTACATCAAAGCTGCATGCGAGTCTATAGCGCCGGTTCTGCGCCCTGGCAATCTTGTCATCCTTGAGTCTACCTCGCCAGTCGGTGCCACAGAGCAGATGGCTAAGTGGTTGGGCAATGCCCGCCCTGACCTCTCCTTTCCCGAGGGCGACATGGGAGAGCCTGACATCCATGTCGCGCACTGCCCTGAACGCGTGCTTCCAGGGCAGGTTTTGCGTGAACTGGTACAAAATGACCGAGTCATAGGCGGCCTGACCACGACATGCTCGGAGCATGCTGCCAGTCTTTATAAGTTGATTATCGAAGGTCAGTGCATCATTACGGACGCTCGCACGGCAGAAATGTGCAAGTTGACGGAGAACAGCTTCAGAGATGTGAATATAGCTTTCGCAAATGAGCTTTCCATGATTTGCGACCACATGAACATCAACGTCTGGGACCTCATCAAACTCGCGAACCTCCACCCCAGAGTCAATATTCTACAGCCGGGCCCAGGAGTGGGTGGGCATTGCATTGCCGTTGATCCCTGGTTCATTGTCAGCAGCAGCCCTGATCAGGCAAAACTGATTCGACGGGCTCGCGAAGTCAATGACCTTAAACCTCAATGGGTACTGAAAAAAGTCGACGACGCGATCGAGCAATTGAGGCTTAAGAAACCACGCCCTGTAGTGGCATGTTTTGGTCTCGCATTCAAACCAAATATTGATGACTTGAGAGAAAGCCCGGCACTTAATATCACAGTTGAAATCTGCAAACGTGAAATAGTCGATGTAATCGTGGTCGAACCGAACATTGATGAACTACCTACCGAACTCCAACAGCGCGCGCAGCTTGTAGAGCACTCACACGCAATACAGCATGCCGACCTCCTGGTACTCCTCGTAGATCACAAGCAGTTTCGGGACCACCCCGCTCCGTCCCACCCAAAAATCATAGATACACGTGGGATCTGGTAACACCGCTTCGCGCCTGCAGTTCAGGCAGGCGCGTTTTTTCTGAAATAAATAGGCACTGCATGCGACGCCGAGAACTCAAAAATCTTGCAGCACTTATACTGATACAAGCTGCAGGGGCTGTATTGCCTATTTTGGTATTTCCTTATCTTTTTCACATCATGACAGCTGAGGCCTTTTCTCAGCTGGTGCTATCAGAATCGATCTCCCTCATAGTAGTCTCGATTGTCCTGTACAGTTTTGAAGTAACAGGCGTATCTAGAATAATAAGGCTCTCGATGGAAAAAGACCCGGCGGGAGTGAGTCAACACTTCAGCGAGGTGTTCTGGACGCGCCTTGCACTCTGGGCAATATGCATTCTAGCCATCTCTGCCGCCGGCATCGTTGTGAAACCAGATTTAATATGGTCTATATTGGGGTGGAGCCTCATACCACTTGGATATATCTTCCAATCCTCCTATTTCTATCAGGGAACCGAAGACAACGTACCTCATTGCGTAGCGGTTCTGATATCAAGAGCCATGGCCGTTTGCAGCGTTTATGCTGCAAGCCTCTTCTGGAGTTCTCCTGCCTACCTGGCCGCAAGCATCGGGCTTTGCTACCTAGCTGGCGGGCTCCTTTCGCTAGCCTATCTCATGGCAACCCGAAAAGTCAGGCTGTCGCCCCCTCGACCGGCTCGATCATCAATGAACTCAAACTGGGTTGGCACATTTTCATTGGCAACCTTTCAGTGATTTTGTTTCGCGACTCAAATGTCCTAATTCTGAATGCATTCAATACGCCTCCGGGCGCAATTGCTATCTACTCCGTCATAGAAAAGCTGATCAAAGCTTTACAAGCATCAGTTCGTCCGCTGAACATGTTTTTTTACACTAAAGCAGTCGCACTGTTACCCGAGCATGACGCGCCCTCCCCAGCGCACTACAAAGCATTAAGGAAATTTGTCACGCCACAATATAAGATTCTAGGCTTGAGCCTCCTCTGTGGCGCGACTATCTATATCTTTTCCATAAAGTTCTTACCAGAACTGGCACCACCTCCCACTCTGGAAGCATTAACACTTTCGAGCCTGATGCTGTCATCGATATTTTTTGGGATAGCAAACTTCATTTTGGGCACCGCTGGCCTGAACAACTTGAATGAAAAGAAATTCTTTTCGTCCACCCTGATAAAAGTCGGATTAATCTCAATCGTACTGAACACTTTGCTGATCTGTTTTTTCTCCAATTACGGAGCAGCTTGCGGTTTCGCTTTAGGCGAGTTTATGTTGTTTTTGTTCGTACGCATGCGGTATCATCGTTAACATTTATCCTGGGCACATATTTCCAATGCAACGATCCTTCCAGATTTGCACGCGCTGCGTGATGGACACATCTGACGAATCCATTACCTTCGACGAACAAGGTGTCTGCGACCACTGCTTAGGCTTCGACAGATATGTCAAGCCTCACTGGGACACCGGCCCTGCGGGGCGCGCGCAGCTGGAGGCTCTGGTTGCCCGCATCAAGAAAGATAGTCAGGGCAAGCCATTCGACTGCATCATGGGGATGAGCGGTGGCCTGGACAGCTCATACCTCCTCCATGTGGCCGTGAAAGAATACGGCCTTCGCCCGCTGGTATTTCATGTTGACGGCGGCTGGAACTCCCAGATGGCCGTGCATAATATCGAAGTCATGATCGATAAGCTGGGGCTTGACCTCTACACGGAGGTGATAAACTGGGAGGAAATGAAGGATTTCCAGCGTGCATTCTTTCGCGCGTCCGTTCCTCACATCGATATACCGCAGGACCATGCTTTTGTCGCAACTCTCTACCACTTCGCAAATAAGCACAATATTAAATATATTCTGAACGGCGGAAATTTTTCAACAGAGTGCGTAAGGAATCCATTGGAATGGATGTACTATGGTACAGACATGTGGCAACTCAAGGATATCCACAATCGCTTTGGTGAGCGACCACTTCGCGATTATCCGCTGAGCAGCATCTGGTTTCATAAGATCTATCTTCGCTATCTCAAACGCGTACAAGTCGTCAAGCCTTTAAACTTTGTTCCTTATATCCGAACAGATGCAGTCAAGGTGTTGACAGAAACCTATGGCTGGACGGCGTACCCGCGCAAGCACGACGAGTCGCGATTCACGAAATTCTATGAAGGCTACTGGCTCCCTACAAAGTTTGGCTATGATACTCGCAAGGTTCAGTTCTCAAGCCTGATTTTGACCGGGCAAATGACGCGAATGGAAGCACTTGAACTGTTGAAAGAGCCTTCCTATAACGAGGAGACCATCCGCCAAGACTTTGAATACATTGCCAACAAACTCGACATGAGTGTCGATGAGCTTGAGGCTTTGCATCGCCTGCCAAACAAGTCTTTCAAAGACTACCGTTCTCAACATCTCCTGTTTGAATGGGGCGCGAAGGCCATGCGCCTTCTGGGTATCGAACGAGCGGTGAAGCGATGATTACAATCGTCGACTATAACGTAGGCAACCTGTTGTCCTTTGTAAATCTCTACAGCCGGCTCAATATCGAGTGCATCCTCGCTAGGAGCCCAACAGATCTCGAGCGGGCATCCCGTATCATTCTGCCCGGAGTCGGCTCATTCGACCATGCAATGGAAAGCCTGGAGCAATCCGGTATGCTTCCAGTCTTGGAAAAACAGGTCGTAAACAATGGCGTACCTGTTCTCGGGATTTGTGTCGGCATGCAAATGCTTGCTCAAGGAAGTGATGAGGGCACGAGGCCGGGCTTAGGATGGGTCAAAGGCCACGTTAAACGGTTCAATGAGTCTGATGTCCCTATGTTGCCTCACATGGGATGGAATGATGTGAATCCGCTGGGAGAGCACCCATTGTTTAGGGAAATGGGCACCTCACCTTTGTTCTACTTCCTCCATTCATATTATTTCTCCTGCGAACACCCTGAAAACGTACTCGCCAGTACCTATTACGGTAGTGATTTTGCATGCGCGGTGGCGGAGGAAAATATTCATGGTGTGCAATTTCACCCTGAAAAAAGTCATGCTGCCGGAATTCAGCTGCTAAGAAACTTTTCGGAGATTTGACATGCTGCGCTCGCGTGTAATCCCCTGCCTATTGTTAAAAAACAAGGGGCTTGTCAAGACTGTAAAATTCAAGGATCACAAATATGTTGGCGATCCACTGAATGCCGTGAAGATTTTCAATGAAAAATCTGCTGACGAGCTGATGCTTCTGGATATCGATGCAAGCATTACAGGATCAGAACCCGATTATGCATTGATTCAGCGCATGGCACTTGAGTGCAGAATGCCCTTTTGCTACGGCGGCGGCATAAAAACTGCAGAACAAGCAAAAAGAATTATTGCGCTAGGCGTCGAAAAGGTAGCAATCAGCAGCGCCGCTATTGCACGCCCCGATTTGATTGGTGAGATCGCCTCGGAAATAGGTAGTCAAAGTGTAGCCGTAGTACTCGATGTAAAAAAGAAATTATTGGGCAACAAATATCAAGTTGTCACGCTGAACGCAAAAACTTCCAGTGAGCATAGCGTCATGGACCTCATTGATATCTTTCAGGCGCAGGGAGTTGGCGAGGTAGTCATCAACTCCGTAGATCTGGACGGGACGATGAAAGGATACAATATCGAACTTGCTTCTTTTGTAAAATCATTGCTAAAGGTACCGCTTACGATGTTGGGAGGTGCAGGCTCGCTCGCTGATATCGAAGCCTTGGTCAATCGATGTGGAATCATCGGGGCTGGAGTTGGCAGTCTGTTCGTTTTCAAGGGGGCGTACCGCGCTGTTTTGATCAACTACCCCAACCCCTTAGACAAAGAGCGAATTGTAAATTCCTCGCAACGCTGATGGATGGATACGTCTGTGAATATTGCGCTGGTCGGCATTTGTTACAATTCATATGGCCATTTAGAAAGCCTTTTTAATTCTCTGGCAGCGGCGTATGCGCGATTGCCGTCGATTAAATTTACGTTTGTAATCGTAGATAACTCGACCCAGCATCTTCAGCCTGCACCTGATTATTCCCAGGCTGCTTTCCCCGTTCATTACATAAAATCGGAGAATGTGGGATACTTTCCAGGATTTCAAATCGGCCTCGAAGCACTGGGCCCCAGATCAACTTACGACGCCATTATCATTTCGAACGTTGATCTAATAGTAAGTGATGACTTTTTCAAAAACTTGAGCCAGCAACTTTCTGAAGCAGACTCTCGCACTGGGATGCTCGCGCCGAGCATTATTTGCCCGTCGAGAGGCGGCGACCTCAACCCTAAGGTCATGGTCCGGCCTACGCGACGCTGGTTGAAGAAAAATATATTCATTTTTAGGCATATCGCTCTTTTTCGGCTCTACCGTTGGCTATCAGATCTCAAGATCGCCAAAAAGAAGTCCCAGGCACCTGCGGGAACACAATTATACTCTCCCCATGGCTCCTTCATGATATTTACGAGCGCCTACCTGGAATCAGCTGCGCGACTGGATTACAACCAGTTCCTCTTCGGAGAGGAAGATTTCGTTGCGGAAGAGTGTCGGCTAAATGGTTTGACGGTAAGGTACAGGCCGGAAATTGTGATTCATGACAGCGATCACGGATCAACATCCAAAGAGGCCTTATCATTTATCGCAAGAGAGCATGTCAAGTCGCTTAATTACATATTGAAAACTTATCATGGAGACAGCGAGAAAGTATGAAACAGATCATGCAAGACATGGCGAATGGGGAAACCCGCCTTGTGTCAGCTCCCTCTCCTCGCGCAAGCTCGGGCACTGCTGTGATCTGTTCTCGTGTTTCCTTGGTCTCTGCAGGCACGGAAAGGATGCTGGTAGACTTTGGCCGGGCGTCGTATCTGCGAAAAGCCAGGCAACAACCCGATAAAGTTCGAATGGTTCTGGAGAAAGTCAGAACAGATGGTCTTTTCACCACTCTTGATGCTGTGCGCAGCAAGCTGGCGCAACCATTACCACTGGGCTACTGCAATGTCGGTGTCATTGCCGACTTGGGTAGCGATATGCATCCTTTCAAAGAGGGAGATCGGGTCGTCTCCAACGGGCCTCACTCGGATGTTGTCAAAGTCTCCAAGCAACTCATGGCACGCATTCCGGAGACCGTCACCGATGAATCAGCGGCATTCACTGTTGTCGCCAGTATCGGGCTTCAGGGTATACGACTGGCTGCCCCAACGCTAGGAGAAGCGTTCGTTGTCATTGGCACAGGCTTGATCGGGTTACTGACGATTCAATTGCTAAAAGCCCATGGTTGCAGAGTGCTGGCAGTTGATCTTGACGATAGCAAGCTCGCACTGGCCAGCAAGTTTGGCGCCGAAACATGCAACCCCTCCAAGGGTCAGGATCCCGTAGCCCTAGGGCTCGCATTCAGCCGCCACCGAGGCGTGGATGGCGTATTGATCTGCGCCTCCACAGCCAGTGACCAACCTGTTAGCCAAGCAGCGCAGATGTGCCGCAAACGTGGGCGGATAGTGCTGGTAGGAGTTACGGGCCTCAAACTCAACAGGGCTGAGTTCTATGAGAAGGAACTTAGCTTTCAGGTATCTTGCTCATACGGGCCGGGGCGCTACGACGCTGCATATGAACAGGACGGTGTTGATTATCCAGTTGGTTTCGTACGTTGGACAGAGCAACGGAACTTTGAAGCCATATTGGACATGATGGCTTCAGGACAGCTTGATACCGAAACGCTGATTACTCACCGTTACAGCTTTTCCGAGATGGGCCAGGCGTACAGCTCTTTGACAACCGACAAGTCAGGGCTCGGAATCTTGTTGCATTACCCTTCTCAGGACGAGGATCGCCTGATTGACCAGGTTTCGCTATCTACCGACGTAGCCCCTGTTACCGGAGAGCCGGTAATCGCTGTTATCGGTGCTGGCAACTATGCCTCTCGCATGCTCTTGCCGGCACTCAAGAAATCAGGGGCCCAGTTTAAGACAATCCTCAGCAATAGCGGTATTTCCGGCGTAATTCAGGGCGAAAAGCAGGGCTTCGCCGTCGCAGCGAGCGATGAGGAAGTCATCTGGAAAGACACCAACATCGATGGCGTCGTTATCGCAACCCGGCACAATAGCCATGCGTCGCTGGTTTCCCGCGCGTTGAGTGAAGGTAAACATGTATTTGTCGAGAAACCGCTAGCCATTGATGATTCAGGGCTGGCGTCTGTCAGGGAGGCCTACACCTCTGCACGGCTGGCTGGCCATACACGTCAGCTAATGGTCGGTTTCAATCGTCGGTTCGCCCCGCAGACCGTAAAAATGAAGTCATTGCTGGGCAGCGTGCCTGGGCCTAAAGTATTCATAATGACGATGAATGCCGGAGAGTTGCCAGCCAACCATTGGACACATGACCTTGAAGTTGGGGGTGGGCGTATGATCGGCGAAGCTTGCCATTTCATCGACTTGATGCGGTTCCTTGCGGATTCGCGTATCACTGAAGTACAAGCAACGCGCATGGGGCCTAATGATTACGTGGCGATCACTGAAGACAAGGCGGTGATTACTCTACGCTTCGAAAATGGATCGTTCGGCACGATTTTCTACCTGGCCAACGGTGCAGCAAGTTATCCCAAGGAGAGAATCGAAGTATTCACCAGCGGAAAGGTGTTGCAGCTTGACAACTTCAGAAAGCTTAAAGGCTTTGGTTGGCCTGGTTTTAGTTCAATGAATCTGTGGAAGCAGGATAAAGGTCAGGATCAATGCGCCGCGGCATGGCTCGCCTCACTGCGAAGTGGTAAATCTGCTATTCCAGTAGATGAGATATTCGAGGTAGCAGAGGCCACACTTCAGTCTGCCATGTTGCTGCGTAGCCAATAATGAGCACAGTAGAACGACTGCTCGGCTATTCGCGCCTCGGCTGGCTCAATATCGCGAAGGTTTTACGATATCGTGCAAGCATCAAATGGAGGCTGAGTGCTGCACAGCGCATCAAGGCTCAGTTACCCTGCGGGCCTTACTTCTCTGCTCCTACAAGTAATTCGCAACGGGTGAAAACATCGTTTGCCTGGGAGAATGTGCTCGTTTTTTTTGGAAAGCCAGTCAGAAGAGTGGGGGACCTCACCTCTCCGCCAGCCTGGCATAAACACCCTCTGTCAGGCTCACCGTTCTCCAACCACGACCGCCCGTGGTGGACAATCACGGACTTCGATAACCGTAACGGTGATATCAAAGCCTATTGGGAATTCAGCCGGATGGGGTGGGTCACTTATCTGGCGCAGGGTGTTGCTTCAGAAGTGCCTGGAGCCTTACAGGCATTGAACTTGTGGATAGAGGATTGGTGTGTTCATAATCCCGTCAACATCGGACCCAACTGGAAATGCGGCCAAGAGGCGTCTTTCCGAGTGCTGCATCTTTGTGCAGCGACGCTGTTGCTCGATAATCGTGAGCACGCCAGCAAGGCCCTGCTTGAGCTGATAAAAATTCATCTTGAACGGATAGCACCTACCACTGGTTATGCACTGGCGCAAGACAACAATCACGGCACCTCCGAAGCCGCGGCACTTTATGTGGGCGGTAGCCTGCTGCAGCGGCATGGGCACAGAAGAGGTGAGGCGCTACGCTATAAAGGCCAGCTGATGTTGGAAGAACGTGCTAAATCGTTGATCGCTGACGACGGTACATTCAGCCAGTACTCTGTAAATTATCATCGCCTGATGCTGGACACTTATAGCTTCGCTGAACACTGGCGCTCTGTCAGTGGCCATGCGCCCTTCAAACCAACAACCTATGACCGCCTGAGAAGAGCAACTGACTGGCTGGCTGCAATGGTCATGGAAAGCTCGGGAGACGCTCCAAATATAGGAGCAAACGATGGTGCCCATATCATCAATCTGAGCGCATGCGACTACAGAGACTTTCGCCCGTCACTGCAACTTGCGAGTGTATTGTTCAGACATGCGCGCGCATTCGGCGAAGGATCTTGGAACTTGGGAATTCACTGGCTGAATATAGCCATCCCTGAGCGCCGTATAGTGCCGGGCGGATCCACATTGATGGACGATGGCGGCTTCTCTACCTGTCGTGATGCGAACCACCTGCTGGTGCTACGTTTCGCACGCTTCAGTTTCCGGCCAAGTCAGGCCGACATATTGCATCTCGATTATTGGCACAATGGGCAAAACCTACTCGGAGATGGTGGTACGTTTAGTTATAATGATGCTCAGTGGTCTGACTATTTCTCTGGTGTCAAGGCTCATAATACCGCTGAATTCGATGACAGGGACCAGATGCCTAGGCTGAGCCGTTTTCTCTACGGGCGCTGGCCGAACTCCTATAATGTTAGTTCATCGGCTGATGGAATGGCGGCGTCTTACACAGACTACAAAGGCTGCTCGCACTCCCGGCGTGTAAGCCAGCTAAGCGATGGGCTGAAGGTCGTTGACACACTCAGTGGCTTCAAAAGCTGCGCTCGCTTGAGGTGGCGTTTGCCGCCTGGCGATTGGATGCTGGGGGCTGATACCGTGTCGTGCGGGAGCGTCCGTTATGCTTTCGAAGCGGATGTCGAATTTACACTTGTGCTCGAACAAGGCTGGGCGTCCACTCATTACCTCCAGAGGCACGCTGTCCCTGTGATAGAGGTCGCTGTACGTGCCCCCGGAAACGTAACAATGACGTTGAGCATAGAATCATGAAAGTACTTTATTTCCATCAACACTTCTCGACTCCAAAAGGTTCTGTCGGCATCCGCTCCTACCAGCTGGCCCGGCGCCTTATCTCAGAAGGCCACAGCGTCACAATGGTATGCGGCAGCTACGGCGGGGGCGAAACAGGGCTGACCACTGAATTCCAGAATGGGCGCAGACGAGGCAGTATCGATGGAATCGATGTCATCGAATTCGATCTGAGCTACTCGAATGCGCACGGGTTCCTGCGAAGGACATTGACGTTCCTTCGGTTTTCATTGCGCAGCACTTGGGTTGCCTTGAAAGAGCCTTGTGACCTGGTGTTCGCTACGACAACCCCTCTGACTGCCGGTATTCCCGGGATCGCGGCTCGGTGGCTACGTCGCAAACCGTTCGTGTTCGAGGTCAGGGACTTGTGGCCAGAGCTCCCCAGAGCGATGAATGTGATTAAAAATCCCCTCGTTTATCGCTTGCTGGCGCTTTTGGAATGGGCAAGTTACAAATCAGCGACCCGGCTTGTCGGGCTCTCGCCTGGTATTGTGGAAGGCATCCGAAAACTGGATATCTCTTCAGCGAGCATTCGGATGATACCCAATGGTTGCGATATCGATATTTTCTCAAGCCCCGCAGAGGGATGGCGCCCGCCAGGGATTCAGGCAGACGACTTTCTCGCTGTATTTGCCGGCACTCACGGCATCGCCAACGGCCTTGATGCGGTCTTGGATGCCGCCAAGGTCCTCAAAGACCGAAACGCTCTGCATATCAAGATCTTGCTAATTGGCGATGGCAAGCTCAAACCTGCCTTGCTTGAGCGAGCAAGGTCTGAACAACTGACTAATGTGGTTTTTCACGATCCCATCAGCAAGTCGTCCTTGGCCAGGTTACTCAAAAGCACGGACCTTGGCCTTCAGGTGCTGGCGAATATACCGGCTTTTTACTACGGCACTTCACCCAACAAATTCTTTGATTACATCGCCGCTGGCGTCCCAGTGCTGAATAATTACCCCGGTTGGCTAGCACAGATGATTCAGCAACATGACTGTGGGTACGTCGTTCCTCCCGAGCAGCCGCGGGCTTTTGCAGAGGCATTGATCACGGCAGCGGAGGACGCCTCGTTGACAGGCAAGGGACTAAACGCGCGCGGGCTGGCAAATGATTTCGAAAGGAACCTTATGGCGTCTCAATTCGTAGAGTGGCTTGAGGGTGCGTATGAAGAGGATTTTTGATTTCATCGTATCTGCAGTGGCCTTGACATTGCTTGCACCTGTAATGATTGCGGTCGCTGTATTGATCCGTTTCAAGCTTGGCGGCCCGGTACTCTTTACCCAAGTGCGCCCAGGTCTCGCCGGGAAACCATTTCTCATGGTCAAATTCCGCACAATGCTGAACACTAGGAACAGCACGGGTGCGCTTCTCCCGGACAGTGAACGTCTTGGCAACTTCGGTAGGTTTCTCCGATCAACCAGCCTTGATGAGCTTCCTGAGCTGCTCAATGTATTGAAAGGCGACATGAGCCTCGTCGGGCCGCGTCCACTGCTGATGGACTATCTTTCTCTTTACAACCCTCGGCAATTTCGGCGCCATGAGGCCCGCCCCGGGATTACCGGGTGGGCCCAAGTGAACGGCCGTAACGGGATCAAATGGAAAGACCGTTTCGAGCTTGATGTCTGGTATGTGGACAATCGGACTATGTGGCTGGATCTGAAAATATTGATGCTTACCGTCAAGAAAGTGCTGATGCGGGACGGTATCCATCAGGAAGGCTCTGCAACAATGTCACGTTTTACCGGCTCCACTGATGAATAGGCTCGCGATTGCCGGTGCCAGTGGGCACGGCTTAGTAGCGGCCGACATAGCAGAGGCTTGCGGCTGGAAGCAGATCGAGTTTTTTGACGACTGCTTTCCCGGCAGAATGGATCATCATGGCTGGCCTATCTCCGGAACCATCCCTCAGTTATTGGAGCGAAAGGCCGAATTCGACGGAGTTTTTGTTGCCATCGGTAATAATCGAATTCGCGCTCGCGTTCTTGGACTGTTCTCCGGGCAGGGATCGAATGTCGTGACCCTCATACATCCCAGTGCCGTGGTCAGCAGCCGCGCGCACCTCGGTGAGGGTAGTGTGGTCATGCCGTTAGCGGTGGTAAATGCCAACGCCTCCGTCGGCGTCGGATGCATTCTGAATACCGCCTCCACGGTCGATCACGATTGCCAACTGGGCGAATGTGTTCACATCAGCCCAGGCGCACACATCGCTGGAGCGGTTTATATTGGGCGCAACAGCTGGATTGGAATAGGCGCATCCGTCAGGCAGTGCATCGTCATAGGTAATAGTGTAATCGTCGGGGCGGGTGCCGCTGTAGTTCAAGATATTCCAGACGGCATCACCGTTGTCGGCATCCCTGCGAAACCTCTATCTACTTGAAAGCCAGGTTTGGCGCTAGATCAATAGGTTCCCTAAATGTTGAATACTCAATTCGCGCCATGGCCAAGTTTCGACGCTGAAGAAGTCAGCGCCGTTGCAGAAGTCATGCGCTCCAATAAGGTTAACTACTGGACAGGTCAGGAAGGTAGGCTGTTCGAAAAGGAATTTGCCGAATGGTGTGGGGCTAATCATGCCATCGCAGTGATGAACGGAACCGTGGCTCTAGACCTCGCACTTAAAGCGCTGCAGGTTGGCCCCGGAGACGAGGTCGTCGTGACCTCAAGAACCTTTCTCGCGTCTGTTTCCAGCATCATAAACGCTGGTGCCACGCCGGTTTTTGCAGATGTGGATTTCGACACTCAGAATATCACTATCGAAACAGTGACAGCTGTCGTCAGCTCCAGATGCAAAGCTATTTTATGCGTACACTTGGCAGGCTGGCCCTGCGATATGGACCCAATCAACGCTTTTGCCAAACAGCATGGGCTGTTCGTCATCGAGGATTGTGCTCAGGCTCACGGGGCCCTTTACAAAGGGACGCCCGTCGGCACATTGGGTGACGTCGCTGCCTGGTCATTCTGTCAGGATAAGATCATGACGACTGGGGGTGAAGGTGGCATGGTCACGACCAACAGTGCTCAACTGTGGTCTAAGATGTGGTCTTACAAAGATCACGGCAAAAGCTTCGACGCGGTCTATAACAAGGATCATCCACCGGGTTTTCGTTGGTTGCACGAAAGCTTCGGAACAAATTGGCGCATGCTCGAGATTCAAGCAGCTATTGGCCGCCTGCAGCTACGCAAAATGCAAACGTGGAGCGCGCAACGTCGTAGCAATTCGGAATTGATATGGAGCACCGCACGCAAATACGCCGGCTTCCGTGTACCTTGCGTACCGGAAGCTATCAGCCACGCGGCATACAAGTGCTACATATTCATTCGGCCAGATCAACTTTTGCCTGAGTGGAGCCGGGACCGAATTATCGAGTCCCTTAATGCCCAAGGTATTCCATGCTATTCAGGTTCCTGCTCTGAGGTATATCTCGAAAAAGCATTTGATGGTACTTCTTTCAGGCCTTCGAAGCCGCTGGAGGTCGCAAAAGTATTAGGAGAGACGAGCTTGATGTTCCTTGTCCATCCAACGCTCACCACCGATCAGATGATGCAGACCTGCTCCGCAATTGCCAACACCGCGACATCCGCGTTCAGAAAAGAATGATATGTTGGGACACTTTGCCTTGTAGATTTACGGAAATTGCTCTATGCAACAAAGGACCATGATAAATGTATGAATATAAAGTATGGATGAAAATCCTTCTCGTGGCATGGGGTATGGTGAGCACCGTTTGCGCCAATGCTGATTCTATGTTCGTCAAGCGCGTCGCCCCAAGTGTTATCAACCATGATAATGGGCAGATCACCCTAGATTATGGTTCCGTGCGGTTCGCCGACTTCAAACTTAAAGGAGACTTGAAAAACGCTGGCCACCCGATCCGCCTAGTCATTCGTGAAAGTGCCATCCCAATACCCCTCCCCAGTACCGGGCCGGAGCCGATTGGTGTTAGGTATCTGGACACGAAAGTGATTGCAACTCATCATTTCACCACGACCCCACTGCGGCGGGCTGATGGCCGACTTATGGACGACAACCGCAGAGTCATGCCTTTTAGGTACGTGGATATCTACGGTTGGAAAGGCCAGTTTTCCCCAGAACTCGTAGAGTCGAACTATGCGGTGGCGCCTGATTTCCAGCGCCGTGGGGGAGTAACCTTTTTCGGGTCTGAACAGGCAAAGTCGCTGAACCGCCTGTGGCGCTTGATGGACTCGACGCTCGAATCCACGAGCTTTGCGGGGGTGTTCGTCGATGGCGACAGAGAGCGGCTACCGTATGAGGCCGACGGCTACATAAATGCCCTTGGTTGGTATTATCTGGTGGGCGACACAGTCACGCCACGCAAGACATTTGCTTATCTGGTGGAGCACCCAAGCTGGCCTACCGAATGGCAAGCCCATCTTATTTTCATGGCGTGGGCCGACTACTTGTATACCGGCGACAAGCAATGGCTGAAAGAACAATATGACTGGTTGAAAACTGTCTCGTTGCTGGATGTCATCGATAACAAAGGACTGGTCAACATTGAAAATTTGAATAAGTCTCAGAAAAAAGCTTTAAAAGTAACTTATCCAATGGGCGACATTGTCGATTGGCCCAAAAACCAACGCGATGGGCACGACATGCGCCCGTACAACACGGTAACCAATGCTTTCATTTACAAGGGCTTGGTGGATATGCAAAACATAGCGCTGGCGTTGGGGAACGATAAGGATGCTACAAGATTTTCCGATGGCGCACGACGCATAAAACAGGCTTTGAACGAGCAGGCGCGTGACACAAATGGTCTATTTGTGGACGGTGTAGGTTCTTCCCATAGTTCTGCACATTCACTGTTTATCCCTTGGGGCTTTGGATTGGTCAACGGGGACACCTCAGTCCTGGAAAACGCTTTGAAAGCTCGAGTTCAGGCCTATCAGGGAGGATTTCCCTGCTCGGTATTTGCAGCACAGTTCCTGTTAGAGACGTACTTCGAAGCAGGGTTGGATGATGAGGCCATAGCGTTAATGTTGAACCGCAGCCTGCGTGGCTGGTTCAATATGTTGGACAGATATGACGCTACCGTCACCCATGAAGCATGGGATGTCTCATTCAAAGACAATGAGGATTGGACTCACGCGTGGGGAGCAGCCCCCGCGAATGTCATCCCCAAATATGTAATCGGAATCCGGCCACTCGAGGCGGGTTGGAAGACTTGGACATTTCAACCCTCACCCGCCCTGCAGGCCTCCTTCAAAGCGCAGTTCCCCACCCCTTTGGGAATGATCAAAGCCAGCTACGATATGACGAGCCAGCGCTATACTCTGACTGTACCTGCCAATAGCGTTGCACATGTCAAAATCCGAGACGAGGTATTTGAGCTTCAGACTGGCACACACTCTTTCTAGGCTCTGTACGAAATCAACTGTTTTAAACATCGTAAAGAGCACGCCAGCGAGACCATAGCGGCAAAGCTCTCCGCCAGCTTGTCGTAGCGCGTACCAATTCGGCGGTTGTCTTTTAGCCAGCCAAACATCCGCTCAATGATGTTCCGTTGCGCGTATTTCGGCTTGTCGAACAGGCGAGGCAAGCCCGGTTTCGGCTTGCGCTTCATCATCCGAAGGGGAATGACGGGCTGCATTCGATAGCGGTCGCAGTATTGGCGTAGCGCCTCGGCGTCATAGCCTTTGTCTGCCAGAAGCCATCTGCAGCGCTTGCGTGGCCGGCCACGAACAGTCGGGAGGTGGGCGCCGTCCAGGAGGGGTTGGGCGTAGTTGATGTCGCTGGCATTGCCGCCGGAGAGCAGAAAGCGAAGAGGAATGCCGTTAGCGTCGCACAGCATGTGAATCTTGGTCGTGAAGCCCCCGCGGCTGCGGCCTAGAGCATGGTCGGCAGGTTCGTCAGGCCCCCTTTTTTACCCGCGCCGGAAGCCGAGCGGGATGCGCGTATGGCGGTCGAGTCAATCATCCAGGTCTTCAGATCGATGCGGCCTTTTTCATTGAGCTTCAGTTGCAGCCGTTTGAGCATCTGGCTGAAGACACGTTGGTTTCGCCAATCGCGAAAGCGCTGATAGACGCTTGACCAGGGCCCGAAATCCTCCGGCATGTCGCGCCATGGTGCTCCCGAACAGAGTACCCACAGGATGCCATTGAGCATCTGCCGGTCATCACGACGCGGGCGGCCTTTGCGCTGCGGGCCTATGAAAAGATCCGCAATCAAATCCCAAGCTTCATCTGAAATATCGTATCGACTGGCCATCAGAGGATTCCTTTCCCTGGATGGCGGGAGACTCTACGGCAAATGGCCTGAAGCATGGGCTTAGCTGAGTTTCTGCCAATTACGTACAGAGCCTAGGTGCAGAACAACATTTTGGGTGGCAGGAAAACCTCAGTACGACATCCGGTATTTTCAGCGCTGTTCTGTCATGCCCTATCGAGCTCTCAGCGTTGGAAAATGCTCAATCATGTGACTCTGACGCATGACAGGCCTGGTTTTCCGAGCCACCTCCAAAATGATTGCTTGCGGTACTTCCATCGTTATTCGGAACTGCAGCGCAACTGTGACACCTGCGGCCAGTATTCGGTGTACGCTGCTTGGTAAATATGCATCTGGGCGCAGGATAAGCACGCTAACTCGAAAGCGTGTGCATGGCGGGCTCACTCATCACACCGAGGGCGATGCCTAAACATGAATTTTACGGAACGCGCCGCTACTGAAATCCCCCATCTGATTCGAGATATCGTACCGACTCGCCGACTGGGGGGGGGCCAATCGTTAAATTGCGGGAGACTCAACGATCCCCAACCTGCGGCACAGGCTTGGTTGAATACCTGACGATTATGCGCGGACCCCAGGCCCGATAGATCTACCCTAGGTTTGCCTGAGCGCTCCTACCATCTCGGCCTGTCGGCGCCGGCCAACACAAAAACGTGAATCCAGCCCTATCACCTCTGTCATTTGAAAAGGCGCCGGGCTTCTATCGTAGCATTGGTACCTGCGGCTGCTTATGGATTTAATATCCAAGCTATCCAAATATCTACATTTGTCGGAAATCAACGCGGGATTGGATTGCGTAGGCGGCATGCGTGGCAACAGTTGTGTCAAGATCTGTGCAAACTCACCAAAAAACGTATAAAGTCGGCGGGCCTTTGTACAGAAAAGGCTATTTTCCTAGCCGCAAGGATTACTTACGATGCAATCTCAAGCCGCAAGCTCAGCATCCGACATAAAAATAAAGTTTGCGATTGCCATCTTGGCATTAGCCAGCATGCCTATCAAAATCTACTCATTGCCAGGCTTTGAAATCACGCCCGGCCTGATTCTTTCTCCGTTTGTATTTTTGTTATTTGATTGGAAAAAATCGCTTCACAGAAGCGTGGTGGCTTTTATAGCATTTTGCTTTCTCCTTGCTGCGTTTGGCATGAGCGGGCCAGATGGTATCTTACGTAATTTTTTGGGCGCAGCCAGCTATGCAAGTGCAGTACCGTATGCGCTATTGGGCTTTTATATCAGCTCGAGGATAAAAACAATTAGCCACTTCTGGAGATTCGTTGTTCCGATTTCTATAACAATGCTGCTGATATTCTCATTCGACATCTGGCGAACCGCTGGAAATCTGATGGTTCTATCTTCTTATTCTTCTGCATCTTACAGCTCTGCAGAGACGACCTTTATCGATTCCGCCTTCCCTTTCTATGGTAAATACGCGGTAATAACGCTCTCAACCGTGGCGATGGCTTTAGGAGCTTTCGCTCTGTCCGCGACCGAGAGCTATCAAAAAAACACATCGCATTTCTAGTCTTGATCACTGCAAACTCTTTGATCTTCGTCTCATTCAGCATGTGGACTAGACAAGTCATGATCGGAGTAGTGGCTTTTTATATAGTTATCACTATATTATCTTTCAGAAACAAGCTGTCCTGGCTGTCACTGGGCGTTTTTATTGTAGCCTATCTGCTCTGGTCTTTTGGCAGTTCTCTGGGCCAAAGTCCAGACGCTGTCAATGCCCTCCAGAAAGATACAGCTGTCTCGAATACTATTGGAGCGAAAGAATTTGGTGATTACAAACTCAACAGGGCTATCAAAAACCTCGAAACTGGGAATATTGACGACCTGTCGACCGGCAGAATGGCTATCTATCGAGAAGCTATTAAAAAGCTCGATTGGCGAACTGCTATCGCCGGGTGTGGCTTCTGTAACTTAAAAAGTGTTTATGGCTTTGGATTTTCAAGCCTTCATAATATCTTCTTAACCGCTGTATTTAAAGGGGGTTTGCTGTACGCAATTTTTTACTGCGGCGGCGCTTTATTCTCATTAATTTTGTTGTGGCGCCAACCAGCGAGCTTTTCACGCAGCACCTGCACCGCCGCCGTTGCATCGTTGGCGTTGCAAGGGATGGTAAATGATGATCTGTTTTTTCAAGTAATCCCGGTGCTGCTATTTGGATTTACAGGCTTTCTAATCGGGGTAGGCAATATACGAAAATCATCCAAGATATCGTCCGTCTCACACCGACAACCGCTTGATCAACACACTGCAATTAGGTGATCGGTGACAGGCAAAGCGAAGGTATTCCATTTGGGCTATAAAGCTCAAGTGTATCGACGGCTAGCAATTCAATTACCCGGCTAGGCTCTGTATGAAATCAACTGTCCCAAACACTGCAACGAGCACGCCAGCGAAACCATAGCGGCAAAGCTCTCCGCCAGCTTGTCGTAGCGTGCTCCAAGCCGGCGGTGATGTTTCAGCCAGCCAAACATCTGCTGGATAATGTTCCGTTGCGCACATTTGGGTTTGTCGGATAGGCAAGGCAAGCCCAACTTCGGCTTGCGCTTTATGAACTGCAGGGAAACAACGGCTGCATTCGATAGCGGTTGCAGTGTTGCCGCAGCGCCTCAGCGTCATAGCCTTTGTCTGCAGGCGCCATCTGTAGCGTTCGCGGGCCCGGCCATAGACACGTTGGTTTCGCCAATCACGAAACACTGATAGGTGCTTTACCAAGCGCCGAAATCCTCAGGCATGTCGCGCCATCGCGCTCCTGAAAAGAGCGCCCACAGGATGCCATTCGGTACCAGCCGGTCATCACGGCGGGGGGCGACCTTTGCGCTGCGGTCCCCTCATCCAAGAACTTTTCAAAGTCCTGGTTAAAATTTTAAGCTTGTATCTTATTACAATCCAAATTGATGAAAAAATAGATTTAAGAAAATTCTCATCTACCGAAACAAATTCTGATAGGTTTTTTCAGCAAAATACTACTGATCAATCTAGAATCCGCGCAACTCTCATAGTCCCCTCAGAGAAAATTTGCCTGCGGAGCATCTTGTGGAAATCTTATTAAGCGCTGAAAAACTAGTTTCTATATTTTTGTCAATTCTAATACTACTTATCTCATTGATATCAAAGCGCGTATATCGCTCTTGGCTAGCGCCTGGCGTCGTATTCTCGCTGGCATGGTTCGTCTACACGTTCATCCCCTTGCTAGGTGCCTGGTATATTCCTATTACACCATGGGGCGTATCCTTCATTTTCCTTTACTGCGCTAGCTTTTCACTGGGCGGCTTGTTTTTTGTTAAATCAAACGCCTATGCTCAGATATTACCTACCCCATCCAGCACTTCAGATTTCAGACAAAATCATTGCCTCTCGACTTTCGCTATGGGCTTCTCACTTATCGTGCTGATCTGCATGTTGATAAATCTCTACATTCAAGGTTTTACTCTTGAATCACTAATCTTTTCTCCGCTTTCGTCCGGGCTCCGGTATCTGCTCCTGAGGTACGACGGACTTTTAATTAAAAATGTATTCCTCAGCATAGATACAACTTTAAACTATGTTGCAATTTGCCTTGCAGGGGCGACCTTTTCGCATCAGCGGAATAGGCTTAGAAGCGCGCTATTGGTGGCCACCTGTTTTGCGCCATCAATTCTGCATCTCATTTTATATGCTGACAAAGGAACATTGTTTTTAGGCATAGCTGTTTTCTACGGTGCAATCTTGACGTCACGCATTGCCCGTTCAGAACACGCCCTCATCACACTTAAAACTCTAAAAGTGCTCGCCCCCTGCGCCTTGCTTTCCATATTTTTAATACTAATTGCCTTCTTGTCCAGAACCCATGGCACTCCGCAACCCGAAAAAATTTCACATATCATATTTTATTTCAATTCCTATTTTTTTGGCCATCTCTATGCGTTTTCGGATTGGATCAACCATTATGTTTTAGGTATATCGGCCACTACTTTTTCATTGCCAAAAGATTACACGTCAGGTCACTATACGTTTTTGGTCCTAATGCAGCAGATAGAGACTGAATCGACCGTACCTGATGGCTTCTATAGCGAGTATTATCGATACAGTAACCTGTTACAATCAAATATATATACTATGTTCAGAGGTGTTATTCAGGATTTTGGAATCTCAGGATCTTTGCTGTTTGCCTTTGGGACAGGCTTGGTATTCCATTACTGCTACCTTAAACTAAAAAATATGCGCCAAGTACTTATCAACAGCGCCATTTATACATTCTTTTTCTGCTACACCTATAACTCTTTCCTCATCAGTATGTTCTCGTGGAGCAATCCTCTTTTAGCGATCATCGTTGCATACTGTTTTTTGGAGGTCTTCACGCGCGGCTGGAAATATAAAAAATCATATCCAAATAAATTTCGGACTGATCGTTGTTAGAATCTGTACGAAACCAACTGTTTTAAACACCGCAACGAGCACGCCAGCGAAACCATAGCGGCAAAGCTCTCCGCCAGCTTGTCGTAGCGTGTACCAATTCTGCGGTTGTCTTTCAGCCAGCCGAACATCCGTTCGATGATGTTCCGTTGCGCGTATTTGGGCTTGTCGAACAGGCGAGGCAAGTCCGGTTTCGGCTTGCGCTTCATCATCCGAAGAGGAATGACGGCTGCATTCGATAGCGGTCGCAGTATTGGCGCAGCGCCTCAGAATCATAGCCTTTGTCTGCCAGGAGCCATCGGCATCGTTTGCGCGGCCGGCCACGAACAGTCGGGATGTGGGCGCCGTCCAAAGGGGTTGGGCGTAGTTGGTGTCGCTTGCGTTGCCGCCGGAGAGCAGAAAGCGAAGAGGAATGCCGTTAGCGTCGCACAGCATGTGAATCTTCGTCGTGAAGCCCCCGCGGCTGCGGCCTGAGAGCATGGTCGGCAGGTTCGTCAGGCCCCTTTTTTTACCCGCGCCGGAAGCCGAGCGGGATGCGCGTATGGCGGTCGAGTCAATCATCCAAGTCTTCAGATCAATGCGGCCTTTTTCATTGAGCTTCAGTTGCAGCCGTTTGAGCATCTGGCTGAAGACACGTTGGTTTCCCCAATGACAAAAGCATTGGTAGACGCTTGACCAGGGCCCGAAATCCTCCGGCATGTCGCGCCATGGTGCTCCCGAACAGAGTACCCACAGGATGCCATTGAGCATCTGCCGGTCATCATGACGCGGGCGGCCTTCGCGCTGCGGGCCTATGAAAAGATCCGCAACCAAATCCCAAGCTTTATCTGAAATATCGTATCGACTGGCCATCAGAGGAGTCGTTTCCCTGGATGGCGGAAGACTCTACGGCAAATGGCATGAGGTGTGGGTTGGCCGAGTTTCTGCCAATTACGTACAGAGCCTAATACTCACCGGCTATGCCTCAGAAGAAGGTTGCTCCGCCAGCGACAGCCATAGGCCGGCCGCCCTCGGGAATCCTACAGCGTTGTGCGGGAATAAACGGGAGAGATATCGCTTGATCATTGTACAACGCTGGGCCACCTACAAAAGTCGCTATCGGGACTGTCAGCAATTTTGTGTTCGGGCATCACATGCGTTTAAGGTGCATGACATGCCAAGCAAGAAGACACCGGCCGGCAGGGCCAGAAAAAACCTCCCAGATATCTTCAAAGACCTGGTCGAACAGTTCGTCAAGGGCCGGATGACAGCCGAGGCGACTCAGGACATCTCGATGGCCTTCAAGAAGGCGTTGGTCGAGCGCGCACTAGGTGCGGAGCTTGGCCATCACTTGGGCTATGCGCCCGGCGAGGAGCGCCCGGAAGGCACCGAGAACCAGCGCAACGGCACTAGCGGCAAAACGGTGTTGACCGACGATGGCCCGCTCAAACTAGATATTCCCCGTGATCGCGACGGCAGTTCCGCGCTCATCCTGATCCCCAAGCATGAGCGCGTTTCACCGATTTCGACGACAAGATCATCGCCCTGTATGCCCGCGGTATGACGGTGCGCGAGATTCGCGCGTTCCTGCTGGAGCAGTACGGCACAGACGTCTCTTATGATTTCATCAGTTTGGTGACTAGGCTCTGTACGAAATGCATCCCAGCTCGTCCATGCTGCGTTGAAAACAGGCTCGATCGCGAGCCCGGTCGGAATGCTCATTTACAACCAGTAAACTCCGCTTCCTCGCCTGTTTTCGCCTTGCCTGGCCTTCGCTGGAATACATTTCATACAGAGCCTAACGCCCTGATGGAAGAAGTGGGTGCATGGCAACATGCGACCTCTGGAGGCGATGTATCCGGTCATTTTCTTCGATGCCTTGCGGGTGAAGATCCGCGATGAGGGCGTGGTCTGCAACAAAGCGATCTACCTGGCGCTGTACGTTTTGCCGGACGGCACCCGCGACATTCTGGGTATCTGGATCGAGAACACCGAGGACGCGAAGTTCTGGCTGAAAGTGTTCAACGACTTGCGCAACCGGGGCGTCGAGGATGTGCTGATTGCAGTCACTGACGGACTCAAAGGCATGCCGGAAGCACTGGCGGCTGTATACCCTGAAGCGACCCTGCGAACCTGCATCGCCCATCTCATCCGCAACAGCGTGGAATACGCCTTCTGGGACAAACGCAAATGGCTGGTCAAAGCCCTGAAGCCGATTTATCAGCCACTCAATGCTGAAGCCGCCGAGCAGGCGTTGAACGACTTCGAGGCTGGGCCGTGGGGCAAGCAGTATCCGACCGTAGTTGCCGCGTGGCGGCGGGCCTGGGATCGCGTGATCCCGTTCTTCGTGTTCCCGCAGGCGATACGCAAGGTGATCTACACCACCAACGCTATCGAGAGCATCAACGCCCAGCTGCGCAAGATCATCAAGACGCGCGGGCATTTCCCGAATGACGAGGCGGCGACCAAGCTGATCTGGCTCGGGCTGCGAAACATCACTGCCAACTGGGACAAGGCTGCGCATGACTGGAAGAGTGCGATGAATCAGTTTGCGATCCTGTATGAAGATCGCTTTACCAAGCCAACCTGGTGATTTCACTGTCCGTCAGTTGACGGGCGTTAACCGCCCGCACACAAAAAATCTGACAGTCCCTCGCTATCCGATGCAGTGCTCCGCCTGGCTACAAACCGCCTGGCTATCAACACTCTTCATAGTCTGAGGTCCATTCCCGCTCTTAATACTCGATCACCACCTCATCAGCCAACCCTTCGCGCAAACACCGCGTCAGCGCAGTCTTGGCTCGAGCCTCACCATGCACCAGCCTCACACGCCGTAACTCCGGCCCCACCGCCTGCGCAAATGCGACCAACCCTGCCTGATCAGCGTGAGCCGAATACCCGCTGATAGTCTGCACCCGCGCCCTGACTGTAAGGCGCTCACCGTCGAGATCAACGGCTATAAACCCCTCAGCCCCTTCTGCAGCCTGGAGCAGTGCGCCCGGCGTACCCTTGGCCTGATACCCGGTAAACAGCACGTTGTGCCGAGGGTCGGGCAGCATGCGCTTGAGGTAATTGACGATACGCCCCCCACTGCACATACCGTTGCCGGCAATGACGATAGCCGGCCGTACCGTGCTGGCGAGGTAGTTGACCACGTGTACATGCTGTTCGTGGTTGTCCAGAGTAATCATCTGCGGGAACTGCAGTGCCTGGCCCTCCTGTGACTGCTCAGGCCAATACGCTTGCAAGTCACGATAGGCCTGGGTGATACGGCTGGCCAGAGGAGAATCGAGTATGACCGGCAGTTGCGGCCAATTCAGCGGGTGTGCCCCACTACCCTGCGCAACCAGGCTTTTGCACTGCAGGATCTGGCTCAGCTCAAACAGCAGCTCTTGTGCTCGCCCCAGGCTGAATGATGGGATCAGTAAGGTGCCCTGATCGGCGAGCGCCTGCTCGATCGCAACCTCTAATGCTCGCTGGCGCTCAGCACGACAGGTGTGCAAACGGTCGCCGTAGGTGCTCTCCAATACCAGCGTATCGGCAGGCCCAGGCAAGGCCGGCGGCCGCACCAGTGGTGAATCCCCCGCGCCCAGATCACCCGAGAACAGCACGCGCTTGCCTTCTCCAGGCGCCCCCAGGCCTAATTCACACTCGACCCACGCCGAGCCCAACACATGCCCCGCACGCTCAAACCGAAGCCTTGCCAGCCACAGCCCACCCTCGCTCACCTCGTGATGCGCGCCAAAACGCAGCGGCACTACACGCTCTGCCAGTAGAGCCAGAAACCGCGCCAACCGCTGCGGATCGGCGCCGTAGGCCAGCTTCCAGGCATCCTCCAGCATCAGCGGCAAAAGCCTGGCCGAGGGCTCGCTGCACAGGATAGGCCCGCTGAACCCAGCTGCGAATAGCTGAGGAATGCGGCCAACATGGTCAAGGTGAACATGAGTGATAACCAGCGCCACAACCTGGCGGGCATCGAACGCGAACGCCTCTTCAAAAGACTGTTCCGCGCCCTGGTACGAACCACAGTCAATCAGCAGGCTGCGCCCATGAGCAAGGTGCAGTTGATGGCAGGAACCAGTCACGCCCAAGTGCGCACCATGGTGGGTGATATGAGGATCTTGCATAGCCGATACACTCCGATGCGGGAGGGCTATTGAGGCGCAAATACGTCGCCTTGCACCATCGGCAACACTCTGAAATTCTTCCCGTGCAGTCATCGTCATTTTTTTGTGGTCGTAGAGCCGTAACATCACAATGCTAGCAACACGCCTAAGGCTCTCATCGCAGGTCGACAAGAAGGTATTGAATGAAACATGTTTGGCTGATGTTGTGGATCTGCACTGCCGCCGGCTGCGCGGCTACTTCAGAAACGGCGGTACACCGCGGCCATAAAGGGGTGCACATCAGTTGCTCGGGGCTGAGTTCGTCTTGGGACCGCTGTTACACAAGTGCCGCAGTGGCCTGTGGCAGCGCAGGGTATCGAGTCATTGCACGTTCCAGCCAGCACGGTGAGGACGACGACAGCGGCTTTCTTGGGATAAACCCTGCAGGCCTGACCACGCGAACGATGGTGGTCATGTGCACACAGTGACGGGCTACGCAGAGGGTGACTGGACCGCGCGCTGAGCCAGGGCAGCACGCCGAACCCTGCGGCGGCCCCGTGCGGCGATAAACCAGCCGATTGCCGGGCCGATGACCATGCCGAGCAAGAATGCGAAGATGACGACAACTGAAACGGGCCATTGCGGTGTAGCCCAGCCCAGGAAAGACACCTCGATACCTTGTTGATTCTCGAGCACGAAAAGCAAGCACGCGGCTGCGGCGACAAGGCCGAAAGTAATGCCAAACAGGCGTTTGAAATGATTCACTCGAACCTCCTCTCTGAGTATGGCCGCTTCAGACAGGGCTCTCGCCTTCCTCATTGACGCGATCGCGTAATTCCTTGCCCGGCTTGAAGTGCGGCACGAATTTACCGTCCAGCGTGACGGATTGCCCGGTCTTGGGGTTTCGCCCGACGCGGGGCGATCGATAATGCAAAGAAAAACTGCCAAAGCCACGAATTTCGATACGGTCGCCGGTTGCTAGCGACTGGGACATCTGCTCGAGCATGGTCTTGATGGCCAGCTCCACATCCTTGGAAGACAGTAGACCCTGGTGGGTAACGATACGTTCGATCAGTTCCGACTTCGTCATGGTTTTCCCTTCTTTATCAAGAAGCTAGGCACCGCAGAGAAGGTTTTAGCATGGTGATAGGTTTTTGAACAGCCCGGGGATTGACTTTTTGACCTGAAGCGGGAAAGCCGTTGAATAACGCAAGCGCAAGCCTTATTTCACCTGAGCTGCAAACGACAAACCGGCGCTACCCGGGATTGACAGTTCTCAAAGCCTCAGCACACTACCATTCGAGCCGGCAGGGGGCCGGTGATCTAGAGATCAGGTGAAGCATGCTTGCAGGGTTTGCGAAAAAGGAGCGGATTCTAATTTTCGGCGCCGGCTCAGGCGGTTCCAACTTCTACAAGCGAAACCGAGGTCGCTATCTGGTTATGGGGTTCGTGGATAATAATCCTCTGCGCCACCGCGAAATAATTTTTGGAAAACCGATTCACGCGCCATCCGAACTGGGCGGGCTTACCTATGACAAAATCATCATTGCCAGCGATTACTTCCGCGAAATTCACCCGCAGTTGATATCGTTGGGTATACCCGAAAGAAATATCGAGATCTTCAACTATCAGGTGCAGCCTGTTTTCAACACTCGGCAGCGCTTGCTGAGTACCCTCTGGCATCATGTCCACGAGTATATATGTCGGCGCAGAGGGCTTTCGCAGGATGTTGTCTTCTGGTTTGCCTACAAGGGTTGGCAAAACGCAGTTCAGCCTATCGCTCGGCGTACACTGCAATGGCTCGACAAAACATCGGAGTTCCACGTCCATACATTCCGAAACGCGCTTGCCAGTAGCGTCCAGGGGCCGATCCTGATCGACCACCGCGTAGATCCCACGCCTGTCACACTGCCAGCTGTCGAGCTTCATCGCTTCAGCCGCGGGCGCATCGGAACCGTATCGCGCTCTGTGGAGCTGCCGGACGGCCGCTTGGTCATCGAACGCGTCACTACTGCCACGCCTGCCAATGCCGACTACAGTGTGGCTCACGTCATTCACCATGGTGATAACCTGGCGCTGGTGCGAGATGGCGACACACAGCAAATCGACAAAGGTCTTCTTGTCAATGGGTGCAGCGAGACAAACTATTACCACTGGGTGGTGGAAATCCTTTCCCAGTTGCAGTTTGTCGCCGAACTGCCCGCTCAATACGACGACTACCCGATACTGATTTCACAGTACTGTGAAAAAATACCCTCGATCAAAGCACTGTTCGAAACGTTTGATATCGAGCGACCAATCGTATTTCTGAACACCCTAATACGTTATGAGGTCCGGGATCTCCTGATGATCACTGCGCCCAATAACATGATCCCCAACTTCAAGAATAGCGTCAGCAATACGGCCGACAGCAACTTTGCTCGCAGCGAGTCCGTGAAGTACTTGCGCGAGCACGGTTTGTCCTTAATAGAGGCCGACAAGGCAGCAAGCAGCCCTAAACGCGTCTTTCTTGCACGTAAAGGGTTTCTGCGGCGCTACAATCAGGACGAAGTAATCGCAGTGCTGCATGAAGCCGGTTTCATGCCGGTTTATATGGAGGACCTCGACTTCCGCGAGCAGATCAACATCATCGCCAATGCCGAAATGATCGTTGGCCCAACAGGTGCCGCCTGGACCAACATCCTGTTTGCTGCGCCAGGCGCCAAAGCTCTCTGCTGGATGGCTGAAGAATACGGGCAGCTCTCCTGCTTCTCGAATCTGGCGGGCATCGTAGGGGTGGACATGGAATTCATTACCTTCCCCAGCGGCGCCCAAGATTCTCGAGAGCTGTACTACAAAGGCTACCAATTGGACATTGCGAGCATACGCACCTGGCTGCAACAGCACCGCGCGCTGGAGAAGAGAGAGTGAAGCAAAACCGGTTTTGCAGCTCATCCCTGCGAGGAAACGGCCGATATCCTTTGCAGGCAAACTTAGGCCACCTTTGGCAGGCAATCACATGCAGAGCTGTATCAACGACCTGATGGATCATGGCGCACACCTGTTTGGCGACATTCTGGACCCTGAGCGCACACAGGCTCTGTACCGCGCCATGGTCGGCGCGCGTACCTTCGACGGCAGCCTGTTCATGAGTGAAGCCGATTATCTGGCGCAAGCCAATCATTTCAACGCCAATCCCAACTCTGAGTTTAACTTTCTCAATACCTTCAAGGACGAGCTCCGCTTCATCGAAGAGGATCCACGCCTCCGAGCTCCCTTGGAAAAATTGCTGGGTGTTGACTACGACATCATCATCAGGAAGGCAGTCTGCGGTGTACCCGATGCCTGGCTGCCCGACTGGATCCGTGAACGCATTCGCGATGTCAATGTCGCCAATCTCGGCCCATACATCAAGAAGCCCTACCGCGACATCACGTACTTCCGGGGCATTGACTTCCATCAGGACATCATCGATTGGCCACAAGGCAGGATCGAACACGACCCCTCAACCTTTCTGACGCTTTACGTGTACCTGCATGACGTCAACGAATATGACTCGCCTCTGCACTTGATACCCGGCTCCCACAAATTTGGCGCTACGCTCTTTCCTCATCGCCTCGAAGCAACGGGAAACGGCAACTGGATATACAGTGATGATTCCGGCAACCAAATGGCATGCATGGATCAGAAACTGCTCGGCGGGCCGGGCTTTGTTGGCCTCTGGCATAACTGCACGTTGCACGGCACCCGCCCGGTTGCCCACGAGTCGGAACAGTTTCGCCTGTCGCTTCGCTACCTACTCGGTAAATCGAACGACCACTCAGGCCAAACCGCTATTGATGATGTCAATCGAACAATCAACGGTGAGCTCAAGCCCAAACGCACACGTCGAGACCTGGACGACAACGGTGTGGCCCGGATGCGCGGCAACATTATCAACGCAAGCACCGCCTCGCCCAAAGGCCCGGCCAGCAGCACAAGAGAGACCAGATCGTGAAAATTCAGCTGCTACCTCTCCAGGCTCACGGGGATGACCGTGGGTCGCTGATCGCGCTGGAAGAAGAAAAAAACATCCCTTTCACCATCAAACGGGTGTACTACCTGTTCGATACAGGCCAAGGCGTGCGCCGGGGCTTTCACGCCCATAAATCGCTCAAGCAGGTTGCCATCGCCGTCCGCGGCTCATGTCGCTTTCTGCTAGACGATGGCAGGGAAAAAATCGACCTGCGCCTGGACCATCCCCAGCAGGGGCTGCTGATCGAGTCTTTCGTCTGGCGAGAGATGTATGATTTTTCGCCGGACTGCGTGCTCATGGTCCTGGCCGACAGTCTTTATGATGAGTCCGACTACGTGCGCGATTACCCGACTTTTCTCCAGATGGTCGAAGCCTGAGTGGCCCGAACCTCCTGGGACCAAGCTATCAGACCTCGCCCAAAAGGCGTTACAAGGACGATGAGTAGACATTACCCCCCCATTGGCTTCTTCCTGCACGCCGCCGAGCTGTTCAACCACTACCAACCGGTATGGCGTCTGCTAGGCGCTGATGCGTTCGATATCATTCTGCACGGCACCGATCACGAACGCCTCGAAACCCTGACAATGGCCACAGATGTCGGCTACCGCTGCGTGGAGAGCGAAACGGTCATCGAGGCAGGCCACCGCTACGACATTGTGGTTTCCAACCTGAGCATGTACGAGCACCTTGAGCAACCTATCATCCACGTTCTGGGCCACCGCCGCGTACGCTTCATGTACGCACTGGGAAAGGCCAAGCATAACTTTGCCGACTGGAACCGCCACTACGACCTGATCCTGTGCTTCGGCCCATGGCAGGCCGAGCGCATGAAGCAGTGCTGCAATGCGGTGACTTTCCAGATGGGCTACCCGCGCTACGACGCCTATTTTCGACACCCGGAACTGATCGGCAGTTGCCCGCCCAGCCTGGAAGGCGTACTGGACCCCACGAAGAAGACTCTGTTGTGGCTCCCCACGTGGATGGAACTGTCGTCGGTAACGCGCTTCGCGGATGCAATGGCCGCCCTGTGCACGGGCTACAACGTAATCGTCAAGACCCACCCCCTGTCACATGAAGCCGAACCGCATGTGCTGGAGGTGCTTGGGCAGTACCCTTTCACGGCGGTAATCACTACCGTCTATGACAACCTTGCCCTCTTTCGCTGCGCCGATTTCGTGATTGGCGACTATGGCGGCACACCATTTGGCGTACTGTACCTAGACAAGCCCTTGCTGCTGCTGAACGTTCCCGCTGCTGCTGAGGACGCGCTGACCGGGGAGGGCTCACCCGACGTGTTGCTGCGCCAGGACATCGTCAACATTGATCAGGCCCAGCGCTGGGACCTGCCAGCGCTGCTTGCCGACGATGCCCTGTGGTTAGGCCAGGCCAGCGTGCGGCAACGGCTCAGGCAAAAGTATTTCGTCAATAGCTATGGGTTTTCAGCCGAAATGGCCGTCATGGCTCTTTGCAATATCGAAACCCTGCTCAAACAAGGATAACGGGATGGTGATCTGGTTGGTCGGCCTTTCCGGCGCCGGGAAAACCACGCTGGGCCGGGCGTTGTATGCCGGCCTCAAGGCCGAGCGCCCACAGACGGTGTTCGTCGATGGCGACGAGATCCGTGCGCTGTTTCGCCATGACCAGCGCGCCGATGCGTATACGCTGGCCGGCCGCCGCGTGAATGCCGAGCGAATCCAGGCACTGTGTGGCTGGCTCGACAGCCAGGGGATCGACGTGGTGTGCTGCATCCTGTCAGTCTTTGAGGACGTCAGCGAGCAGAATCGCGAGCGCTTTTCGGCCTATCGCGAGGTGTTCGTCGACGTTCCGCTGGCCACACTCATCGACCGTGACGACAAACAGCTCTACCAATCTGCCCTTCGTGGCGAAAGGGAGCACGTGGTCGGCGTGGACATCGATTACCGCCCACCGCAAGCCCCCGACCTGACACTGCACAACACTCAGCTCGCCGAGGACATCCCTGGCTACGTCGCACAGATGCGCGCGATGATCGGATACCCACCATGCCCGTGACTTACCGCTACACCGAGGGCGACCTGCTCGAAAGCCCCCAGACCTACCGCTACGCAGCCTATGAAGGCGAAGCGTTCGTCAACGCCTGGAAGGCTTCCCGCCAGCAGGCCAGTGGTGCCTTGCCAGCACCTGAGGCACTGCCATTGGCGCAGACGGCCCAGGCCGACGTTCGAGACTGCGAGGCACTGCTCGCTCAGCTCTGCCGTGGCCTGCGACAGGCGCCACCCCATCAGGTACCGCAGGCCAGCTACTGGCTGCCTCGGCTGGTGAAGAAGTTCGAAGTCAGCAAACGCCTGCACGCAGGCTACGCGCTGGAGGTGCCACACCCGGCGCTGCCTGGCAGCAGTTATCTGGCGCTGGCGCCTTACCTGCTGCTGGCCGAGGCGATGGTTCATGGCTGGCGCGCAGAAAAGGCCGCCTGGTACCTGAGCGCGCTGCTCAAGCTCAACGACACCCTGATCTCCCAGATCCCGCGCCTGGCCGCGCCTCAACGCATGCACCTGGCCTGGCTGCTGGAGAACGAAGGGCAACTGATCGAGCAGGTACGCCCATGACCCACCCGCGCCTGGTGCTGCTGTGCGCCCATACCGCCCGCTCGGTGGCCTATCTGCAGGCCTTGGCTTCTGCAGGGCTTACGCCTGATCATGTCATCGCTTACGGCCGCTCGGCACCAGCGCCCCACATAGTGCGGCGAACAGCCTTTCACGACGTCAACGGCCTGTTTCTGCCACAGCTCGACGAAGCGTTGACCGCCTGCCTGGAGCGCCTGGGCTGGAGCCATGAGCGCTGCGCCAGCGATGCGCTGGACAGCGCCGAGTTGATAAGCTGCCTCGAGCACAGCGGCGCTGACCTTATGGTCTACTCAGGGCAAGGCGGCCAACTGGTTCCCCCTGCCCTGCTGCAACGCTACCCGGTGTTGCACGTTCACTCAGGCTGGCTGCCCGATTATCGCGGCAGCACCACGATCTACTATCAGATCCTCGAACAGCGCCAATGCTCCGCCAGCGCACTGTTACTCAACGAAACCATCGATACAGGCCCGGTGGTAGCGCGCAAAGTGTATCCATTGCCTGCGGCAGGGTTGGACATCGACTACCTTTACGACAACGCCATCCGTGCAGACCTACTGGTCGAAGTGTTGACACGCTGGCGCAATGAACCTGAAACACTCACCCCCCTGGCCGACCCATCGCTGGCCGAAGAAAAGCCGCCGTACTACATCATCCACCCGCTGCTCAAGCACCTTGCCCTGCTTGCCGTCGACCAGCAGGAAACCTGCCCATGAGCGAGCCAACGATTGCTTTCGGCACAAAGGCCGAAACGCTCCAGCGGCTCCGCCCGCTGTTGCACCGCGCCCAGATCCTCCCGCAACTGGCCTTCACCACGGGCCAATGGCGCAGCTCACCGGCGCCTGTTCGGGCCGCTGCTGCAGCCTTGGCCGAGGGCGGCGATGTGATCGTGCGCAGCAGCGCCAAGGGTGAGGACGGTGCCAATCAATCGATGGCCGGTGCGTTCACCAGTTGCCTGAATGTATCTCTGGCCACCCTGGACACAGCCATCGAACGGGTCATTGCCTCCTTTTCCGAATACCCCGGCGAAGGCCATCAGGTGCTCATCCAGCCCATGCTCTCGGGCATCCAGATGAGCGGCGTGGTGATGACCCATGACCTTGAGCACGGCGCCCCTTACTACGTGCTGAACTACGATGACGAAAGCGGCAAGACCGACACCATCACCGGCGGCGTGGGCATCCACAAGACGGTACTGATCTATCGCGATGCCCCGGCCCATCATGTGCACTCGGCGCGGGTACGCGCGGTGCTCGATGCCTGCCGCGAGCTCGAACCGCTGTGTGGTGGCGTGCCCCTTGATATCGAGTTCGCAGTGGACCACCAGCAGCAGGTCTACATCCTGCAAGTGCGCCGTATCACCCTGAGCAACACCTGGCACCCGGTCACCGAGCGCCGCGTCGCTCGACAGCTGGAGCATGTGCGCGGTTTCCTGGCCGAGCGCCTCGCTCGCCAACCCGAGCTGCACGGCCATGCCACTGTGCTGGGCGTAATGCCTGACTGGAACCCGGCCGAGATCATCGGGACTACCCCGCGCCCCCTGGCCGCCTCGCTGTATCGGCTGCTGGTGACCGACAGCGTCTGGCGCGAGGCCCGCAGCTCGATGGGCTACCGTTCACCCGAGCGGCAGCGGTTGATGATTACCTTGGGGCATCACCCCTATATCGACGTGCGCTGCAGCTTCAATTCTTTCCTGCCGGCAGGATTGGCAGCCGGCACCGGCGAGGCGCTCGTCGACGCCTGGCTGGCGCGGCTTGAAGCGAACCCGGAATACCACGACAAGGTGGAGTTCGAAATCGTACCCACCTGCCTGGACTTCACCTTCGACTGCGACTTTCAGGCGCGCTACCCGCAATTGCTCAGTGCCGAGCAACTGGCAGGCTACCGCGCGGCGCTCGACGGCTTGACGCAGCGCGCGGTAGCGGCGCAGGACGGCCCTGGTTCATTGCCGGGCGCACTGGCGCAAGTGCGTGAGCGAGAGCGTCAACAAGCCACCGGCGGCGGCTCAACCCGCCTGAGCGACATCGAACGCCTGCTGGATGCCTGCAAAGCGCAAGGTACGTATCCGTTTGCCGTGCTTGCACGCCACGCGTTCATCGCCGAAGCCCTGATGCGCTCAGCGTGCCGCCGTGGCGCACTGACACTTGAGAGGCTGCATGCGTGGAAGCAGTCCATTGAAACAGTGACGACCGAGCTGACCCGGCAATACGCCGACGTGTGCGCCGGGCAAGCGCCTCTCGGCCAATTCCTGCAGCGCTTCGGCCACCTGCGTCCCGGGACCTATGAAATCACCTCGCTGCGGTACGATGAACGCCATGACCTGTTCGCGGCACAACCGGTGCAGGCTTTCGAGCCGGCACAGGCTGCGCCAGCGTTCATCCTGAGCGCCGAAGAAACCCACGCGTTGCAATCGCTACTGGCAGAGCAAGGCTGGGCGCTGGACCCTGACGGCTTGCTGGCCTATGCCAGCCAGGCCATCCAGGCACGCGAGTACGCCAAGCTGATCTTCACTCGCGACCTGTCCGATGCACTTCAGGCGCTGGTGAATTGGGGCGGCGAGGTCGGGCTGGCGCGCGAGGACCTCTCTTTCCTGAATATCAACGAACTGCTCGACACCCTGAGCGTTCCACTGATGGACGACATCGACAGGGTGCTGCTGAACCACGCGATCCAGGCACGTACCAGTTACGAGCAAGGCCTGGTACTCAAGCTCGGGCACCTGATCAGCAGCCTTGATGACCTGGTGGTCGTTCCGCTGCATCGCAGCCTGCCCAACTACATTACCCAGCGGCAGGTCGAGGCCAGGGCCGTGCAGTTGCAACAGAATTCATCGGCCGCCCTGCCCTTGCAAGGCGCGATCGTGTGCATAGAAAACGCCGACCCCGGTTACGATTGGGTGTTCACCCGTGGGATCGCAGGGCTGGTCACACAGTACGGCGGCGCCAACTCCCACATGGCCATCCGCTGCGCCGAGTTCGGCATCCCGGCAGCCATCGGTTGCGGCGAGCAGTTGTTCAACCGCCTGGTGCGCAGCGGGCGTATCGCGCTGGACTGCCAGAACCGCACGCTGCGGCCGGTGTGACGCCCATGAAAAAAGTCGGCATCACCCTGCGCCATTGCCCCGCGAGCGGCTACGTCGAACCGCGGGATGGCCTGGCGCGGGACTGGTATCGGTTTTTCGAATCTCTTGGCCTGGAGCACAACTGGGTGCTGCTGCCGAACCTGGGCGACGATACCCCAGCCTATGCTCAGGCGCAGGGCGTGGAAGCGCTGATTCTCAGCGGCGGTGATGATATTGGCCGCGACTCTCTTCGCGACACCAGCGAGCATGCCCTGCTTGCCCATGCCATCAGCACTGCCTGGCCTGTGCTGGGGGTCTGCCGTGGCTTGCAACTGATCCAGCTGCACTTTGGCGGGGAACTGGAAGCGGCCCCGGCAGGTATTCACGCTGGCCAACGCCATTTCATCAGCCTGCTCAGTGCACAAGATGCCCTGCCCTGGCCCTGCGAACGCCAGCAGCGAAGCGTCAACTCTTATCACAGCAACCGGCTGCCAGCGCCCGCCCAGCCCTTGCAACCCTGGGCCTTCGACGAACAAGGCCATTGCGAAGCCGTTGTGCATGCCGATCTGAAAATTGCCGGTGTCATGTGGCATCCGGAGCGTGAACCTGCCACCAGCGTGCATGACTTGCAATTGTGCCGCTGGCTCTTCGAGTAAAACTCATGCAAGCGATCATCCTGGCCGCTGGCCGCGGCTCCCGGCTGGGCAGCCTCACTGCCGAGCAACCCAAACCCTTGACCGTACTGGCCGGCAAGCCACTGCTCGAATGGCAACTGGCTGCGTTGGCCAAGGCCGGGATCGGCCCGGTGCATCTGGTAAGTGGTTATTGCGCCGACGCGCTTGAGCCCTATGGCGACAGCCGTTTGCATAACCCGCAATGGGCCAACAGCAACATGGTGCGCAGCCTGCTTCAGGCTGATGCGCAGCTGGCGTCTGCGCCCACACTGATTTGTTACGGAGATATCGTCTACAGGGCGGGCATCATCCAAAGCCTTTCAACATGCCCGGCACCGATTGCGATCACCTACGACGAGCGGTGGCTCACATTGTGGGCAGAGCGCTTCGAAGACCCGCTCAGTGATGCGGAGACGTTCAGCCAGGCGAATGGCCAATTGATGAGCATCGGCGAAAAAACCACGGATCCGGCGCAGGTGCAGGGGCAGTACATGGGGCTGCTCAAATTCACTCCCCAAGGGTGGGCACAGGTTCAAACGGTTCTGAGCGAACTGAACAGTGAGCAAATCGATAAGCTGGACATGACCAGCCTACTACGCGCATTGCTTGAGCGAGGTGTGCCAGTGGAGGCCGTAGCGATTTCCGGAGGTTGGGTCGAAGTGGATAACCCGTCGGACATCGAGCTTTACGAGCGTTTGGCAAAACAGGGCGACTGGGCGCATGACTGGCGGCATGGCTAGGCCAACGACGCCTTGGGTACTTTGGAACACGCACAAAAAAGGGGCAGCCCAAGCTGCCCCTTCTTCTTGCTCAGTAAAACCCGAACTTAGTTCTGGTTTTCCATCTGAGCGCGGATCAGATCACCGATGGTGGTCGGGCCAGCGCTTTCGCTGTCGGCCTTGTTACGCAGGGTCTGAATCGCTTCTTTCTCGTCTTCGACGTCTTTCGACTTGATCGACAGGCTGATCACGCGCGACTTGCGGTCGACGCTGATGATCTTGGCCTCGACTTCGTCACCTTCCTTCAGAACGTTACGAGCGTCTTCAACGCGGTCACGGCTGATTTCGGAGGCTTTCAGAGTCGCTTCGATGTCGTCGGCCAGGGTGATGACAGCGCCCTTGGCATCGACTTCCTTCACGGTGCCACGAACGATGGCGCCTTTGTCGTTCAGCGCGACGAAGTTGGAGAACGGATCGTCTTCCAGCTGCTTCACGCCCAGCGAGATGCGCTCGCGCTCTGGGTCAACCGACAGGATGACGGTTTCCAGCTCGTCGCCCTTCTTGAAGCGGCGTACGGCTTCTTCGCCGGACTCGTTCCAGGAAATGTCGGACAGGTGAACCAGACCGTCGATGCCGCCGTCCAGGCCGATGAAGATACCGAAATCGGTGATCGACTTGATGGTGCCGGAGATCTTGTCGCCCTTGTTGAACTGGCCAGAGAAGTCTTCCCATGGGTTCGACTTGCACTGTTTGATGCCCAGGGAGATACGACGACGCTCTTCGTCGATGTCCAGAACCATGACTTCCACTTCGTCGCCAACCTGAACGACTTTCGACGGGTGGATGTTCTTGTTGGTCCAGTCCATTTCGGAAACGTGCACCAGGCCCTCGACGCCTTCTTCCAGCTCTGCGAAGCAGCCGTAGTCGGTGAGGTTGGTAACGCGCGCGTGAACACGGGTGCCTTCCGGGTAGCGAGCCTTGATAGCAACCCATGGGTCTTCGCCCAGTTGCTTCAGGCCCAGCGAAACGCGGTTGCGCTCGCGGTCGTACTTCAGGACCTTGACATCGATCTCGTCACCAACGTTGACGATTTCCGACGGATGCTTGATGCGTTTCCAAGCCATGTCGGTGATGTGCAGCAGGCCATCCACACCGCCCAGGTCGACGAATGCGCCGTAGTCGGTGAGGTTCTTGACGATACCTTTGACCTGTTGGCCTTCCTGCAGCGATTCCAGCAGCGCTTCGCGCTCTGCGCTGTTCTCGGCTTCCAGCACGGAGCGGCGGGAAACGACAACGTTGTTGCGCTTCTGGTCGAGCTTGATGACCTTGAACTCGAGCTCTTTGCCTTCCAGGTGGGTGGTGTCGCGCACTGGGCGCACGTCGACCAGCGAACCCGGCAGGAACGCACGGATACCGTTGACGTCGACGGTGAAACCACCTTTGACCTTGCCGTTGATGACGCCCTTGACCACTTCCTCGGCAGCGAAAGCTGCTTCCAGGACGATCCAGCACTCGGCGCGCTTGGCTTTTTCGCGGGACAGCTTGGTTTCGCCAAAGCCATCTTCGACAGCATCCAGCGCAACGTGAACTTCGTCACCGACCTTGATGGTCAGTTCGCCAGCTTCGTTGAAGAATTGCTCGAGCGGGATCACGCCCTCGGATTTCAGGCCGGCATGCACGGTCACCCAGTCGCCGTCGATGTCGACGACAGTACCGGAAATGATGGCGCCAGGCTGAAGGTTGAGGCTCTTCAGGCTTTCTTCAAACAGTTCTGCAAAGCTTTCGCTCATTTTTAATCCTGTAGTTGGGCCCAGTCACTGCCCATTCGCCACACTCCAGCCAGCGTGGGTTTCGTTCAGATAAAAGAAAGCCTGCGAGGGGTAGCGGCCCTAGGCCGCAACGACTGGCCCCCGCGGGCTGTCTTGCGTCATGCGAGGCCGCGGAGTTCGGCCTCGCTCATGATTCGTTCAAGCACCTGCTCGATGGACAGCTCGGTGGAGTCGAGCTGAATGGCGTCGGCAGCCGGTTTGAGCGGGGCCACCGAACGTTGCGTGTCGCGCTCATCGCGCGCGCGGATCTCATCGAGAAGACTCGCGAGATTAACATCATCGCCCTTGGCCTTCAACTGCAAGTAACGCCGGCGGGCACGCTCCTCGGCACTGGCGGTGAGGTAGATCTTCAGCGGCGCGTCGGTAAATACCACCGTGCCCATGTCGCGCCCGTCGGCCACCAGGCCCGGTGGCTCCTGAAAGGCGCGCTGGCGTTTGAGCAAGGCATCGCGCACAGCAGGCAGCGCCGCGACGATCGAAGCACCGGCACCTACCTTTTCATTGCGAATCAGCCGTGCCACATCCTCACCCTCGAGCACGATGCGCTCGGGCTGGCCGGCGCTGGCGGCGATGAACTGCACATCCAGATGTTCGGCCAGCAATACCAGCGAAGCTTCGTTGGTGAGGTCTACGCCGTGATTGCCCGCATTGAAGGCCAGCAAACGGTACAAGGCGCCGGAGTCGAGCAGCCTGAACCCAAGCTTTTCGGCCAGTTTGCCGGCCACGGTGCCTTTGCCTGAGCCGCTGGGCCCGTCGATGGTGATGACCGGTGCATGAAAGTTCACAGCTATCCCTCTTGTGCCACGTACAGGCCAGCCTGTTCGCACAGGCCGGTGAAATTCGGAAAATAGGTTTCGACGGTTTCGCAGCCGTGAATCCTGACCGGGCCACTGGCGCGCGACGCTGCGATGCAGAAGGCCATGGCGACCCGGTGATCGCCGCCGGCATCGACTTCGCCTGCCGCAAGCGCGCCGCCTTCGAGCATAAGCGTACCTGGCCCTGCCTCGCAGCGGATGCCCAATGCCGACAGGCCGGCCGCCATGGTACCCAAGCGGTCTGTGTCGCGCGCTTGCGCGGCATGGGCCCCGCTCAGGGAGGTTCGCCCTTCGGCACAGGCGGCAGCCACCAACAGGGCAGGAATCTCGTCGATGGCTCTGGTTACCAGATGCTCGGGAATCTCTATCCCACGCAACGGCGCGGCGCGCACACGCAGGTCGGCCACGGGCTCATTGCCGAACCAACGTTCGTTCAAACACTGAATATCGGCGCCCATCAAGCGCAGAATCTCGATCACACCCGTACGCGTAGGGTTTATCCCGACCGCCGGCAACGACAGTTCCGACCCTGGGGTAATACTCGCCGCGACCAGAAGGAAGGCCGCCGAGGACAGATCGCCTGGGACCTGCACCTGCGCCGCGTGCAGTTCATGCCCCGGCTCGAGTGTGCAAACACCGGGCTCCTGGCGCAGCGGATAACCGAAGGTGCGCAACATGCGTTCGGTGTGGTCACGGGTCGGCACAGCTTCGCAAACCCGGGTCGGGCCTTCGGCATAAAGCCCTGCAAGCAGCACCGCCGATTTGACCTGCGCGCTGGGCGCGGCCATGTCGAAGTCGATGCCCTGCAACGTACAGGCACCACGCAGTCGCAGTGGCGGGCGTTGCTGGTCAGCCAGCAGTACGCCGGCACCCATGCGCTGTAGCGGCTCGGCCACTCGCGCCATCGAACGGCGGCTCAAGGCCAGGTTACCGGTCAACTCGCTTGCAAAACCTTGCCCGGCCAGCAACCCGGCCAGCAAACGCATGGAAGTGCCCGAACTGCCGAGGTACAAAGCCCCGGGCGCAGCGCACAGCCCGCGCAGGCCAACGCCATGGATCAGTACACGGCCCTTTTCCGGCCCCTCGATAACCACACCCATGTCACGCAGCGCCTGCAAGGTAGCAAGCGTGTCCTCACCTTCGAACAGCCCCTCGACCACCGTAGACCCTTGGGCGATCGAGCCGAGCAGGATGGCCCGGTGGGAAATCGACTTGTCGCCTGGGAGCTTCAGCTCACCGCGAAGCATCGCGCCGGGCCGAACCACATAATCGAGCGCACGCGCTCCAGCCGGTGGCTCTACGTAGGCACGCCGCGCCAGGATCTTGCCAAAGTGCTCGCGCGCAGCACGCGCCCGTGTGAACACCCCAGCAAGTGCCGGCCATCGCCCTCGGCAACGGCATGGCGCAGGTGTTCGAGGTCATCGCGGAACACGTCCAGCTGGCGCAGCACCGCATCGCGGTTGGCCAGGAAGATGTCATGCCACATCCGCGGGTCGCTGCCGGCTATGCGGGTGAAGTCTCGAAAACCGCCAGCGGCGTAACGGAAGATCTCAAGGTTTTCGTTGCGGCGCGCCAGCGAATCCACCAGGTTGAACGCCAACAGGTGCGGCAAGTGACTGGTGGCCGCAAGGACCTCGTCGTGGCGCTCGATCGACATGTGCTCGACATCGGCACCCAGCGCGCGCCAGAGACGGTCTACAACAGCGACAGCCTCGACCTCTGTTTCAGGCAAGGGGGTCAGGATCACCTTGTGCCGATTGAACAACGCCGCATTGGCCGCCTCGACGCCGCTCCTTTCGGAACCGGCGATCGGGTGGCCCGGCACGAAGCGTGACAGCCGCTTGCGCCCAAAGACCTCGCAGGCAGCACGCGCCACATTACCCTTGGCGCTGCCGACATCGGTGATGATGGCGTCGCCCAGGTCGAGCCGGGCAAGCATCGCCAGCACCTTCTCCATGCCGATGATCGGCACCGCGAGCTGAATGACATCGGCACCCTCACAGGCTGCGGCAAGCACCGCTTCGCAACGGTCGACCACGCCCAGCTCCACCGCTTTCGCGCGAAGGTGCGTGCAGGTCTACACCGACGACTTCACGGAACAAGCCGCTCTCACGCACACCCTTGGCGAACGAGCCACCGATCAGCCCGAGACCGACTACGACCAGCCGGCCCAGCACAGGTGTTGGCACACTGCTCATGGCGCGATCAGAGCACAGCCTTGGGATCAGGACCCCAAGACCTTGACCGCGACCGCGTCGTCGCTGATCTCCTCCAGCACGCCCTTGATCAAGGGGTCATGCATATGGCCGACGAAATCGATGAAGAATACATACGTCCATTTGCCGCTGCGTGACGGCCGGGTCTCGATGCGGGTCAGGTCAACGCCATTGCGGTGAAACGGCATCAGCAAGTCATGCAGAGCGCCAGGCTTGTTGCGCATCGAGACAATGATGGAGGTTTTGTCGTCGCCGGTCGGCGGCACGGCCTGGCTGCCGATGATCAGAAACCGGGTGGAGTTGTCAGGGCGGTCTTCGATCTTCTCGGCCAGGCGTTGCAGCCCGTAAAGGCTGGCGGCCATGTCGCCGGCGATCGCAGCGCTGTTCCATTCACCCTTGACCCGGCGCGCCGCATCGGCATTGCTCGACACCGCGATGCGCTCGACGTTGGGGTAATGCGCGTCCAGCCATTTGCGACATTGCGCCAGGCTCTGAGCGTGCGAGTAGATGCGGGTGATGGCATCGGTCTTGGTGTTTTCACCCACCAGCAGGTGGTGGTGAATGCGCAGTTCCACTTCCCCGCAAATGACGATGTCATGCTCCAGGAAGCTGTCGAGGGTGTGGTTGACGGCGCCCTCGGTGGAGTTTTCAACCGGTACCACACCGAAGTTCACAGCACCCGCCACCACTTCACGCACCACCTCGTCGATTGCGGCCATGGGCTTGCTGATCACGGCGTGCCCGAAGTGTTTCATGGTCGCGGCCTGGGTGAACGTGCCTTCGGGGCCCAGGTAGGCCACCTTCAGCGGGTTTTCCAGGGCGAGGCACGAAGACATGATCTCGCGGAACAAACGGGCCATTTCCTCATTGGGCAATGGGCCTCGGTTGCGTTCCATCACTCGCTTGAGCACTTGGGCCTCGCGCTCCGGGCGGTAGAACACCGGCTGCTCACCCTCGGCGAGCGAAGCGGTCTTCACACGCGCCACTTCCTCGGCGCAGCGCGCGCGGTCGCTGATCAGTTCGATGATCTTCTCGTCGAGGCTGTCGATGCGCAGCCGCAGTGCCTGGAGCTCCTGTTCAGCCATCAACCATGCTCCTTCTCGAATTCAGCCATGTAGGTGACCAGTGCTTCGATGGCCTCCATGCCCAGGGCGTTGTAGATCGACGCGCGCATGCCGCCGACGCTGCGGTGGCCCTTGAGGTTGAGCAGGCGGCGCTCGTCGGCACCGGCGAGGAAGGCCTTGTCGAGGCGCTCGTCGGCCAGGCGGAACGGCACGTTCATCCACGAGCGGTCGGCCACAGCGATAGGGTTGGTGTAGAAACTGCTGGCGTCGATGAAGCCGTACAAGCGGTCTTTCTTGGCGCGGTTGCGCTGCTCCATCGCGACCACCCCGCCCTGCTCCTTGAGCCACTCGAACACAAGGCCCGAGAGGTACCAGGAATAGCTGGCCGGGGTGTTGTACATCGAGCCGTTCTCGGCCGCCACGGCGTAGTTGAGCATGGTTGGGCACAACGGGTGCGCCTTGCCCAGCAGGTCGTCACGAATGATTACCACCACCAGGCCACTGGGGCCGATGTTCTTCTGCGCACCGGCATAGATCATGCCGAACTTCGACACATCCAGCGGGCGAGAGAGAATGTCCGAGGACATGTCCACCACCAGCGGGGCGTCGGTTTCGGGGACCCACTGGAACTCCAGGCCGCCAATGGTCTCGTTACTTGCGTAGTGCACATAGGCTGCGCCAGGGCTGAGGTTCCATTCGCCCTGCTTGGGGATAGCCTTGAAATCGCTCGCCTTGCCACTGGCAGCCACGTTGACGGTGCCATAGCGCCGCGCCTCGTCGATGGCTTTTTTCGACCAGATACCGGTTTCGATGTAATCGGCGGTGGCGCCAGCCGGCAAGAGATTCAGCGGGATCTGAGCGAACTGCTGGCTCGCACCACCCTGGAGGAACAGCACTTTGTAACCTGCCGGCACAGACAGCAGATCACGCAGGTCCTGCTCGGCTTTCTCGGCGATCGCCACGTACTCGTCGCTACGGTGGCTCATCTCCATCACCGAAAGGCCATTGCCACGCCAGTCGAGCATCTCTGCCTGGGCGCGCTGAAGTACGGCTTCGGGAAGCGCGGCAGGGCCTGCGCAGAAGTTGAAGGCTCGGTTGCTCACATCCACTCTCGCTCTGAAAAAACGCGAATACACATGCCAAATGCCGGCAGCCCCGAATCAACGAGGCCGCCGGCCGATGATTTACTCGGGCAGGTCGCCCTCAGCTTCAGCAGCAGGTTCGTCACCGGCCACGTCCGCTTCGGAAACGAAGCCGTCTTCGCCTTCGAATGCCTCGCCCTCGATCGCCGCGAGTTCCTCCTCGGAAGGCTCCTGCACACGCTCCAGGCCCACCAGCTTCTCGTCGCTGGCCAGCTTGATCAGGGTGACGCCCTGGGTGTTGCGGCCCAGGCTCGAGACTTCGCCCACGCGGGTGCGCACCAGAGTGCCCTGGTCGGAGATCAGCATGATCTCCTCACCTTCAAGCACCTGCACGGCGCCGACCAGGCGGCCGTTACGGTCGTTGCTGACCATGGCGATCACGCCCTGGCCGCCACGGTTGTACTGCGGGAACTCGGTGATGGCGGTGCGTTTGCCATAGCCGCGCTCGGAAGCGGTGAGGATCTGGCTGCCTTCTTCCGGAATGATCATGGAGATCAGCTTCTGGCCCTCGGCCAGGCGCATCCCGCGCACACCGCGCGCGGTACGGCCCATCGGGCGCACGTCGGTTTCGTTGAAGCGAGTGACCTTGCCACCGTCGGAGAAGAGCATCACTTCACGCGAACCATCGGTGATCAAGGCGCTGATCAACACGTCGCCTTCATCCAGTTCCAGTGCGATCAAACCAACGCTGCGCTGGCGGCTGAACTGCTCGAGCGGCGTCTTCTTCACGGTACCGCCGGCGGTAGCCATGAAGATGAAGTGGCCTTCGGCGTAGCCGTCTACCGGGAGCATGGTAGTGATGTACTCACCCTCGCTCAGCGGCAGCAGGTTCACCAGCGGCCGCCCGCGGGCAGCACGGGAAGCTTCGGGGATTTCGTAGGTCTTGAGCCAGTACACCTTGCCCTTGCTGGAGAACAGCATCAGCGTGGTATGGCTGTTGGCGACCAGCAGATGCGAAATGTAGTCCTCGTCCTTCACCCCGGTTGCCGACTTGCCCTTGCCGCCGCGGCGCTGCGCCTGGTAGGTGGCCAGGGGTTGGGTCTTGGCATAGCCGCCGTGGGAGATGGTCACCACACGATCTTCTTCGGGGATCATGTCGCCGAGGGTGAGGTCGAGGCGCGCATCGATGATCTCGGTGCGGCGCACATCGCCATACTCGGCGCGGATAGCCTCCAGCTCTTCGCGGATCACTTCCATCAGGCGCTGTTCGCTGCTGAGGATGCGGATCAACTCGCCGATCTGGTTGAGAATCTCCTGGTATTCGGCCAGCAGCTTCTCGTGCTCGAGGCCGGTCAGGCGGTGCAGGCGCAGGTCGAGAATCGCCTGGGCCTGTTCCGGCGACAGGTAATACTTGCCATCACGCAGGCCGTATTGCGGGTCGAGGTTCTCTGGGCGGCACGAATCGGCGCCGGCCCGTTCGACCATCACTTCCACCGCGCTGGATTCCCAAGGGGTGCTGATCAGCGCTTCCTTGGCCTCGGACGGGGTTGGCGATGCCTTGATCAGGGCGATGACCGGATCGATGTTCGATAGCGCGACCGCCTGGCCTTCGAGGATGTGCCCGCGCTCACGCGCCTTGCGCAGCTCGAATACAGTACGGCGGGTGACCACTTCGCGGCGATGGCGCACGAAGGCTTCGAGCAGGTCCTTGAGGTTCAGCAGGCGTGGGCGGCCGTCGATCAGCGCCACGATGTTGATACCGAACACGCTCTGCAGCTGGGTTTGGGCGTAGAGGTTGTTGAGCACGACCTCCGGCACTTCGCCGCGGCGCAGCTCGATGACCACGCGCATGCCGTCCTTGTCGGACTCATCGCGCAGCTCGGTGATGCCTTCGATCTTTTTCTCTTTGACCAGCTCGGCGATCTTCTCGATCAGCCGCGCCTTGTTGAGCTGATACGGCAGCTCGGTGATCACCAGTTGCTGGCGGCCGCCTTTGTCGATGTCCTCGACGGTGGAGCGAGCACGCATGTAAATGCGCCCGCGGCCGGTGCGATACGCCTCGATGATGCCCTGGCGGCCGTTGATCAGGCCGGCGGTGGGGAAATCCGGGCCAGGGATGTACTGCATCAGATCGTCGATCGACACTTCAGGGTTATCGATCAGTGCCAGGCAGCCATCGATGACCTCGCCCAGGTTGTGCGGCGGGATGTTGGTAGCCATGCCCACCGCGATACCGCTGGAGCCGTTGACCAGCAGGTTGGGCACCTTGGTCGGCAGCACGCTCGGGATCAGCTCGGTGCCGTCGTAGTTGGGCACCCAGTCGACCGTTTCCTTGTGCAGATCGGCCAGCAGCTCGTGGGCCAGCTTGGTCATGCGCACTTCGGTGTAACGCATGGCGGCGGCGTTGTCGCCGTCGACCGAGCCGAAGTTACCCTGGCCGTCGACCAGCAGGTAACGCAGCGAGAACGGCTGAGCCATCCGCACGATGGTGTCGTACACGGCGGTGTCACCGTGGGGGTGGTATTTACCGATCACGTCACCGACCACGCGGGCCGATTTCTTGTAGGGTTTGTTCCAGTCGTTGCCCAGTTCGCTCATCGCGTAGAGCACGCGACGGTGTACCGGCTTCAAGCCATCACGTGCGTCGGGCAGTGCACGCCCGACGATCACGCTCATCGCATAGTCAAGATAGGACTGCCGCAGCTCGTCTTCGATATTGACCGGCAGGATTTCTTTGGCCAGTTCGCCCATGAGAAGCCTGATTCCTTTTTTCGGTGAAACCACGACGCAGTTTCGGATCAAGATCGCGCGCAAGGCCACTGGAACTGGCCCTACTGTAAATCGGCGGATGTTACCACAAAGCCCGCCAGCGACCTATCCCCTTCGCCCCCATGGCTTCCCATGGCAAGCGATGCTTCGTGGAGTGTGCGGCTTCTGGGAGGCTCAGGCGCCCTGCAGGCCTCGAAAACCGGGCAGGCTGGCGGCTGGCCGAAGGGGATGGGCGCGTCAGAGCGCCATGGGTTTGCGGCCGGCGAACGAATGCGCCAGCGTGCCGCCGTCAACGAGCTCGAGCTCGCCACCCAAAGGCACGCCATGGGCGATGCGCGAAACGGTGAGGCCTTTCTGAATCAGCAACTGGGCAATGTAGTGCGCCGTGGCCTCACCCTCGACAGTAGGGTTGGTCGCCAGAATCACCTCTTCGAAAGTGCCCTGCTCCTCGACCCTGGCCATCAGTTGCGGAATACCGATCGCCTCCGGCCCCAGGCCATCGAGCGGTGACAGGTGCCCCTTGAGCACGAAATAACGGCCGCGGTAGCCGGTCTGGTCCACGGCGAACACGTCCATAGGCCCCTGCACCACACACAGCAGGGTGTCGTCGCGGCGGGTGTCTGCGCACTGGGGGCAGAGCGTTTCCTCGGTCAACGTGCGGCAACGCTGGCAGTGCCCGACACCGTCCATGGCGGCGGCCAGGGCCTGGGCCAGGCGAGCGCCACCGGAGCGATCCCGCTCAAGCAAATGCATGGCCATGCGCTGGGCAGACTTCTGCCCAACGCCCGGCAATACCCGCAGAGCGTCGATCAATTGGCGAATCAGAGGGCTGAAGCTCATCGAAAAACCTGCTTGGGGTTGAAAGCTGCAAGCCTCGAGCTGCAAGTCACAACCGAACAGCTTGCAGCTTGAAGCTTTGCGCCAGGAGCTGCCTCAGAAGGGCATCTTGAACCCGGGTGGCAACTGCATGCCAGCGGTCATGCCGCCCATTTTTCCTGGCTGTGCTGCTCGATCTTGCGCACCGCATCATTCACGGCAGCGGCGATCAGGTCTTCGAGCACGTCCTTGTCTTCCTGCATCAGGCTGTCGTCCAGGCTGACGCGCTTGACGTCATGACGGCCAGTCATCACAACGCTGACCAAGCCCGCGCCGGATTGGCCGGTCACTTCGGCGTTGGCCAGTTCTTCCTGCGCCTTGGCCATTTTTTCCTGCATTTGCTGAGCCTGCTTCATCAGGCCGGCCATGCCACCTTTCATCATGGGAATCACCTCGGGTCGTTGGGCCGATCACTGCGCCGGAGTGGGCGCGGCATCGACAGGTTCAATGGTATCGGCGCGCACACTGGCACCGAACTTCTGGATCATCTGCTGGATCAACGGGTCTTCGTGGATCGAACGCTCGGCGTCGTGCTGGCGCTCGTGACGCCGGCGCGCAGCTGCCTGGGCAGGCGTTTCCTGCTCCGGGCGCTGCAACGTGATATCGATTGTGATCGCGCGGCCCAGGTGCTGGTTCAGCGCCTCGTTCAGACGGCGCTGCTGGGTAGCGTTGAACAGCGCGCCCTGGGCCGGGTCGAGATGCAACTCCCAATGATCGCCGTTCATGGCGACCAGGCTGCAGTTGGCGGCGATGCTGCCAGTAAGCCCGGAGACCGGAAGCTGCGGGAACAGCTCCAGCCATTGCAGGGCAAGCCCGGTGGCCGGCGCTACGGCCGCCAGCTCAGGCTCGGCGACAGGTGCAGGTTCTGCAGCGTGGCTGGCCAGCTCGTCCAGGTAGCCGTAGCTGACAGGCTCGGCATCGAACGCGCCGTCATAGTAATCATCGTCCGGCGGCGGAGCATCGTCGTGGCGCATGCCTGCCGGGCTGTAATCAACGTCCTGTTCGTCATCGCCGGCCTCGGCCGGCTGCTCGGGCGCAGGCGGTACCACACTGGCCGGGACCGGCGCCGGCATGGCAGGCAGCTCGGGAGGCTCGGCATGTACCTCCAGCAACGGCGATTCGCCCGGCTCAGGCAGCTCGATGGCGACTGCAGCAGGCGGGTCGTTCCACGGCAGATCGTGTTCGGCTATCGCAGGCGCGGGCGCAGGTTCTGGCTCGCTGGCCGGCATCTGCGCCGGGACCGGAACCGGAACCGGAACCGGAACCGGAACCGGAACCGAGACCGGAACCGCCTCCGCAGGTGCAGGCACTGCCACATTCGCCACCTTCGCCGGGGGCTCAGCCGTGGCCGGGCTGGCCCCCACTGCCTTTAGCATTCGAGGCGGCGGCGCGTCGGCCGTTCCGGCTGGGCGGAAGGCCAGCATGCGCAGCAGCACCATCTCGAAACCGCTGCGTGGCTCGGGCGCAAGGGGCAGGTCTCGCCGCCCCACCAGGCCCATCTGGTAGTAGAACTGCACGTCCTCCGCTGGCAGTGCGGCTGCCAGTTCCAGGACCCGCTCACGGTCGCCGTGGCCGTTGTCCACAGCCTCCGGCAGCGCCTGGGCGACCGCCACCCGATGCAACACGTTGAGTATTTCTGCAAGCACACCCGCCCAGTCCGGGCCTTGCTCGGCGAGGTGCGCAATGGCCTGCAGCAGCGCGCGGGCATCGCCTTCCAGCAACGCCTGCAACACATCGAAAACCTGGCCATGGTCGAGCGTGCCGAGCATCGCTCGCACGTCGGCGGCAAGCACTTTGCCCTCGCCGAACGCGATCGCCTGATCGGTCAGGCTCATCGCATCGCGCATCGAGCCTTCGGCAGCACGGCCCAGCAACCACAAGGCGTCGGCCTCGAAAGGTACTTGCTCCTCGGTCAGCACATGCTGCAGGTGTTCGACGACGCGCTCGGGCGGCATGTTCTTCAGCGAGAATTGCAGGCAACGCGACAGGATAGTTGCTGGAAGTTTTTGCGGGTCGGTGGTGGCGAGGATGAACTTGACGTAGGGCGGCGGCTCTTCGAGCGTCTTGAGCAGGGCGTTGAACGAGTGCGTGGAAAGCATGTGCACTTCGTCGATCAGATACACCTTGAACCGCCCGCGGCTGGGAGCGTACTGCACATTATCGAGCAGCTCGCGGGTGTCCTCTACCTTGGTGCGGCTGGCGGCATCGATCTCGATCAGGTCGACGAAGCGGCCTTCGTCGATTTCACGGCACACCGAGCACTGGCCACAGGGGGTTGAGGTGATGCCGGTTTCGCAGTTCAGGCACTTGGCGATGATGCGCGCGATGGTGGTCTTGCCCACGCCGCGAGTGCCGGTGAACAGGTAGGCATGGTGCAGGCGCTGGTTGTCCAGCGCATTGACCAATGCCTTGAGCACGTGCGCCTGGCCGACCATCTCACGGAAGGAGCGCGGGCGCCATTTGCGTGCGAGAACCTGATAACTCATCGAACCTGCCACACCGAAAACGAAGACCGCACATCCTAGCGCAGCGAGGGGTTAAAAGCATCCTGCGGGGAATGCTTCCCAGTGCCCTGGCGTGCCGCGCTGGCGTGGAATACGCCGCCTTCGCACATCGCTCCAGGAGATGCACATGGCAACTGTCACCCTCACCCGCCGCAAACACACCCGCCTGCTGGTGGTGCATTGTTCTGCCACGCATTCGGGCCAGGACATCGGCGTGCAGGAGATCACCCGCTGGCACCGCGCACGTGGCTGGTCGACCATCGGCTACCACTATGTCATTCGCCGCAACGGCACGCTCGAAACCGGCCGAGATGAAGCCAGCATCGGCGCCCACGTGGCCGGCCACAACTCGGATTCGATCGGCATCTGCCTGATAGGTGGGGTTGACACACAAAGCCAGGCACAGAACAACTTCACCAACGCGCAACTGGAGACCCTCCAGCACTTGCTCGGCCTGTTGCAAAAGCGCTACCCCGGCACGCGTATCGTCGGCCACCGCAACCTGTCACCCGACCGCAACGGCGACGGGCGGATCACACCCAACGAATGGTTCAAGGCGTGCCCGTCCTTCGACATCGACGCCTGGCTTGCACTCAACTCGCCCGGCTGAGCCTCAATCGGCCTTGCGCAGGCGCACGGTGTAGTGCGCCTGGATGCCCGCCATCTCAGGCTGGAAATGGGTGTTGGTGATGTCGTAGTGCTCTATCTCACCACCTGATGTGTGGTGTTCAAGCCGGTCGCCGGCACCTGCGTTGAGGGTCAAGACCCATATCAGGGCTTTGTTCGGCGCCAATTGGGTGCTGAACGGCCCGAAGCGGGTGCCGTCGATTCGAACGATGTAGACGGTATCCGGCGAAGGGCTGGGGGCGTGCTCCACGTGCGTTACTCCAGAACGGTTTCAGGCTTCTGCGGTAAAAGCCTGAAATATGAAGCAGTCCCGGCGTAAATGCCAGCTTCACTTGGCCAGATAGTACTGCTGGCAATCGTTCAGGTAACGCTCTTGCACGATCGAGGAGGATGACGTCGAACTGCTGCGGTAAATGTTGTCGGCAATGGCTTGAGTCATGCGCGGCATCCAGGCACGGCTGTAATGCAGCTGATCCAGTGAAACCAGAAATTCCCTGCGTGAAATGCCTGCCAGCATCTTTTCCTGAGCGAGCCCGGCGATGCCTTTGCCCCAGGCGCAACGTGCAGCAACGCTTTCATTCATCACGCCCGTCAGCGGGGACGCCTGCGACAGGGTGGTCTGCTGCGCATTGGCAGCCATGCACCACAGGCTGAACAAGCCCACTCCGATTTTATTCACCTTGGTTGATTTCCGCATGATCGCTGTCCTTAAGCTTGCCCAACTCAAAGACCAATCTATGACAAAAAAGTGCGGAATCAATTGGCCACCTTTCAGCCTCTGACAAGCGGCCGTTCCAGTTCGTTTTTCGTCATTTTCATGGCGTCACACGGGCGAGTGGATCCCTCTCGAGAGGCGCGTCATAACGGCTACCGCCGAATTTCCGCCGCGATGACGATCACGCCAGAAGTTGGAGTTCAAAGACTGGGAAGTTGGGCGAGCCCTGTGCCGGCCAGCTTTGGCCTCGGTCCCAACTCACATAGGCTCTCAACTTGATGAAACCATTTAGCGCAAACTGCTGAAGCACCGGTTTGGGGATTGTCTGACGCAATCCATTGAACACCTCGGCCTCGGTTACGGCATGCCAGTCGACCACCACATGTTCCTGTGCCTGGCCGCCGCTCTGGAAAGCACCGTAAATGGCCAGGCGCACACGCTGGTCGGTGCCGATCAGCGGCCAGCGCGAAAGCAGCAAGGTAGCGCCGCTGGCAGGCACGTTGCGCAATGACAACGAAGCGCGGCCCTGCGCCTGCGCTATCTCCGGGGCGGGCAGCCCGCCACTCAACCTGCTGACCGCCAACGAAAGCGGCACGGACGGTGTTTCACCGCCAGGCAAGACCCGGTAACTGACCGCCAGGGTCTTGCCCTGATGCGCACCTATCGATGTGCTGGGCACCTCGAAAGCCCAGGGTTTAGTGCTGGCCGGCAAGGCTGGCGATATCCAGCCGCCAGCCTCACCGGAATCCCCCCAGAGCAACTCGATGGACTCATCATCGTAGATCACAGCTTTCGCGGGCACCTGGACCTCAACCCCTGAAACCGCCTGCGCAGGGTTCAGTGTCTGGCGCGGTGAGGTTCCACTGGCAGCCGGCACGGACGGCGGAGGAAGATCTCGAGGTATTGGTGTTGCCTGCACCATCAATGCCGCCGGCCGAGAGAGCGCGCCGACATTCCCGGCGCGGTCGGTCACGTGATAATAGAGGTAGCGCTGGCCGTCGCCTCGTGCGCGGATGGCCTCCCCGCTGACGAGTTCGGTCACATTGGTGCCATTGAAATCATCAGCACTCAACACACGCTTGGCGACGAGATCCTCAGCGGGGGCAAAGCGCCGCTGGCGTGGCGCATAAGCTGGGCTGAAAGATAAGTGTACAGCGTGTCCCCCGGCAGCAATCCCGTAACCCCCCGCACTGCCGCCGGCAGTCGGTCGTCATTCGCTTCGAGATAACGCGCCGTCAGTGTTGCTGGTGAGCCCAGCTCAGGCGGTAACACCAGAGCATTGCCGTCCAAGGGTGCCTTTCGATCTATCCATAACGGCAGCATCCGTGATCTGCCGGTATCGCCGTTGTACTGCTCCAGCCGGTAGTACAACTGCTGATCTCCGTCGGGCCAGGTGCCCATATCAACCATCATGAACGCGTCGGCAACATCCACAGGGTTGGCAAACGTCTTGTGCCCCACTTCAATGTTGCTCTGGCGATACAGCCAGATCTGGTCGCTGTCGCCAGGAGGCCCCGGGGTACTCCACCAGCGCTTGAAACTCACCTTGACCGGCGCCTGAAGTGCAGCCACCGGCATCAAGCAGCGCTGGTCTCCCTCGATTGGCTCAAGCGCAGCATCTACCGTGGGTACTTCGTCAATGTCAAAGTCGTTACGGTGCTGCCGCGTCATGGCTTTCTCCTGATTACCAGTTGTAACGTGCGCCGAAGTTAGCGCCCCACGGCTGCTCGATGCGGTCACCATGGCTGTAATCGAAATCGGCGTGCAGTTGCCAGCGCTCGGCCATGCTCACCGCTACGCCCGCGCCTATTTCCCCGCGCGAGCCTGCCAGGTCGTTATCGAAACGGCTCTGGTTGACCGAAGCAGAATTGTTGCGCGCGAATTCGTGAGCCAGCGCCACACGGACATAAGGCTGCACACGCTGCCCGTGACCCAGCTCGAACGTGCGCCCCGCCGTCGTGCCGACCTTGCCCAGCAGCGAACGGGTGCGCTGGCTGCTGGCGGTCATGCCGTTATCCAGCTCGAAGTCACGCCCTCGCACTGCCAACGCCGCAAGCTGCGTGTAAGGCTCGATAAAATAGCCGCCAGCCAACGCCAGATGGCGGCCGAACTCCGCACTGGCGCCAAGGCCGACAGTGTCGTAATTACCTTTGGCCTGGGTGTTGTCGCTGAGCGTGACGTCGGCCTTGTTGCGGAACTGGTTGGCCTTGACCACGCCGTCGAAGTAATAGCCCGTCTCCTCGTCCAGCCAGGTTGTGTAGGCGCCCACATAAGCGCTGTCGACCCGCCCCGTAGTGCCCAGGCTCACATCGAGATCGGAACGGCTGTAACCGGCGAGCAGGCCGACCAACCATTGGCCGTCACCCCAGGGCGCTTTGCCATCGGCCCCCAGCGACAAGCCTTGCTGGCGCTGCGCATAGCCCATGCCACTGCCAGTGGCGACGTTGTATTTGCTGCCGTAACTGCGAAACCAACCTCCACTGGCTTCGCTGTTCAGGCGCAATTCACCCATGCGGCTGCGCAGGCTGGTGAGCTCGCCGTACCATACCGTCGGCGTGGCATTGAACAGCGCAAGCGCCGAGGCCGCGCCAGGCGTGACGGCGGTGGTCTGGCGCAGGTACCAGTCGTTGCCGTCCTGCACCAGCGTGTACTGGAATGCGCCGACGTCTACCCGCCCGTTGGCCAACGAAAAGCGCCCGCCGCCGTCGGCCGTTTCGACCAGGCGCAGGTCGTTGCCGGTGACTGCATTCTGGCCGCTGGCAGCGACTTGCAGCGTGTGGCTGCCAGTGGAGGTGCCCGTGAGGCGCAGCAGGTCGCTGGTGTCGGTGGCAAAGTCAGCATGCATATCGAAGGTGCCACTGCCTGACAGGTTACCCACCTGCAACGTATAGAAGTCACTGCCCTGCCCCAGCCGGACAGCACCTCCATTCATGCTCAGGCTGTCGAGGTTGCCGTCCTCGACCATGTTCCACTGGCCATTGCCGTTCAGGCCCAGGCTTTTCAGGTTGGTCAGCCGGCCGGTCCAGGTACCGCCGTTCTGTACCACCAAAGTGGCCTGGCTGTTGGCACCGGCCACGTAGTCACCGACGATCTGGCTGTTATCGACCGTTACATTCGCTTTGCTGTTTTCATTGACCTGAATCGCAATACCGTTACTGCCGGTCAAAGTAGTGCCATCTCGCAGAAGGATGTCGGCTCGGCCTGGAAAACTGGCGCTGAGCCCGATCTGCATGGCGGGCCCGGCCGTCCCTGTGATCGAACTGCCGATGAAGTTCAGCGTGCTGGGTACCGGAGAGGTAACGTCGTAGGCCTGCACGCCAATGGCGCCGGTGATACGGGTTTGCACAGCGTTCAGGGTGGTGCCGAACGACAGCAGGCCCACCTTGCTTGCATTGATGGAGCCTCCCTGGATAGTGACCTTGGTGCCCGTGGCAGCACGCACCCCGTCAGTGACGCTATTGACGGTGGTATTGGCCAGGTCAACCTTCCCGTACGCGTCAGTACTGACGTTATGCATAACCTCCACCGCGCTTCTGGCAGCGGCATCCTGGTTATCGATCAAACTGTCACTGATCGACGCCTCGCCTGTCACGCTAAGCGCGCTTGTGGCGTTATTGGTATCGCTGGCACTTCGGGTAATAACGCTACGGCTCAACGAAACAGTGCCGCCCGTCCCTACGTCGATCGACTGAGTTTTTGCGTCTGCACCGGTCAACGAGCCGGCACTGTAGACGTTGTAGAACGTGATGGGAGTCGAACCATTGATCACACGCGGCCCGGTCACATCTTCGGCCTGGCTTAAAGCAGGTAGCGCCGCAGCGAGTGCCAGGGATGAAAGCTGAAAATACTTTTTCTCGGATATTCTTTTTGAAATTTTAAAATGACATTTTTCAGTATTCATAACCCCTCGCAATATTTGCAATAACACTAGGATGGCGGCCAACAGCACTGGCTGCAATCCTCAGTGTGACAAATTGCGTCAAGCTATAAGATCAATCTGAAAATACAAGGCTCAGGCAAACACCTCAACTCAAGTCACAGGGCTGATCGCCCTGGTACGCCGCCACACTTTGCTCTGCCAGATCAGTCTCCCATTGTTCCCCCAGGCACTGAACTCGGCGTAAAACTTACCCACGCCGTAGTTGGTTCCTTCAGCAAAGCCAGCGGTATAAATACTGAGGACGTGCGGATCGTAGGGCAATTTCCAGATAAATCCTGTGACGGGGTGTTTATCGTCAAATGTAACCGTTGCAATAAAGGGAGCATGGGCTGGCTTATCGGTGTAACCGATAAACGGTTCCCAGTGCAGCTCCACTTCATCGCCTTTGGCTAAGTAGCGCGATAGATCCGGTGTCTGTATCTTCACATACCATTTACCAGCTGGTATCCCGTCTTCCCCTGCACTTTTAACCAGGCTGCTGCATGCCAACCATTTCCCCATGTCGCCGCCGGCGGGCGTTTTCATCACCAGCGGCGCAATGACGTTTGCCGCGACCACCGCCTTTACCGAAGGGCTTTTCCAGTAGTTTCCGGATGTTGTCGTGATCAGGTGATAGTACAAGTCGAAGATGCCATTGCCGCATGCCTCTATCTTCAACCACGGCACTTGCACGCTGATTTCCGTGCCTGGCTCGCCCGCCTTGACCGGATGCTCGACCAGCAAGAATTCTCCGAGGTAAAACTTGAGCGGCTGCCCCACTTCAATATCTTTGTGCAGCGTGACCTTCAACTGCGCCGGCTGGCCACGGTCCGCTTTTTCGATCCTGTTCGGCTTGCCGCTGGTAGAGCGTATATCTGCCGGAGTGAGTGCCTCATTGACCGGGTCTGGCCAGTCGGGGTCGGGGTCTACCGGCCCTTTGATGCTGAAGTCGACCTGAATCATGGTGCTCTGGCGCGTTCCCATCACGAAGCCACCCCGAGTGACTTCGTAAGCGACATCCGTGTCCAGTTTGCCCGTATGGTTGCCATAGTCACTGGCCAGCAATGTGTTCGGCACGGCCACTGCCAGCGGGGCATCCGGGAAGGGCCACCTTGATGGAATGAAGTCGTAGCCCGGCTGGGTCCCCCAGTACAGGCGGATTGCGTCACCCTGCTGCACATTGAGAAAGGCCGGGATGTGCACTTCAACGCCATGGTAGGCATCTTCCAGGCTCAAGAAATCATCTTGAGCGGCCTGGGCCAGCGGAACCGAAGGAGGCGCCATTCCCGTTGCCATGGCTCCCAATACAACGCCAAGGGAGTCTACATCCGACATCAAACTGATGTTCCCGGCCTTGTCGGCAAAATAAGCGGCGGCAAGATAAGTGCCGGACCCACGCTCAGTCGCAGCCTCCGTAGGAAGATCAACGGAGAACTCTGTGGCAGTCATCTCCAATGGATCCGTAATAGGCCCATACGAGATATTTCCGCTGGTCAGAAACGCCCAGAACACCTGCACCTTGTCGCCCGGCTGAAAATCAGGGTAAGGCGCTATCTTGACCTGAATCTTGTTGCCATCATCCAGGTACTCTTGCGTCACCAGCTCGGGCGACAGGATCGGCGCCGGCGGTAACTTTCTTCCGAAAGGAGGTGTGATATCAGTGATGAAGTTCAGAGCATCACTGAAAAACTCATCACCCGTAAACTGTTCTACATGCAAGCGCAGCGCTATCTTGCCCTCATGTTTCATCCAGCCAGCCGGCAAGTCGAAGTTCGGCACTGCGGTGTTTTCGTCTACAGGATAGGGCCCGCCCACAACGACCCACTTCTCATCGCCGCCTGTACCGTCGTCATAGTGGATCTGGATGGTGACCATATCCTTTCGCCTGGAGGATACGACGCGCTCCACCCGACGTGGCTCACCCTCAGCCCATCCTGCCATGCACGGGTGAGCAGCGTGCCGTCCGTGTCTGCATAGGCTTCGGCCGGGATGGTGGGTGGCGGGAGATTGGCTTTCACCGCTGCATGAGGCCATTTCCGAACAGGCCCATTGCCGTACTCGCTTTGATTGTCACGCTCGGCGATCAGGTGATCCCCTGCTCTCACAATGGCGACATGTTTGTCGCCCTCGACCAGCGTAGCCAGTTGCCCATCGCGGTAGAACCGATGCTCAGGCTCCACGCCGCCGCTGCGGCCACTGATGATGTCGGTGGGGTCGTAGTGATAAATGCTAGGCGTCTCATCGGCCAGCGCACTCACACTCACCAGGCGCCCGAGATGGTCGTACTCCAGTGAGCGCCCCGCGTCATCACTGATCAGGTTGCCGTCGGCGTCGTAGCGCAATTGAATAAGCGCAGGGTAGCCAGCCTCCACATTGTCGTTCTCGATACGGCTCAGCTGCGCGGGGTCCAGTTCGTTGTCGTAATGATAAGTGGCCAGGTTATAGCCCTCTGCGGTCACGCGAGTACGCAGTTGCTCGACCGTCACCTGCGCGTCGCGCAACTGCCGGTGAAAGTCCCGCAGCTGCTCCGTGGCCTCCAATGTCCAAGCCGTGGTGACGTAGGTGTGGTTATCCAGCGCATCGACCTCGAACAGTTGGGAGCTGATCGTTTTGCCGTAGGGGTCGATCGGGCATTCCGGCCCGGTACACTCATAGAAACTCAGGTGCCCGAAGCTGTCGTATTCGTACAGCTCCTCGCGCAGCAGCTCACCCTTTTCGGTCAGCCGGCGCTGGGTAATGCAGTCAGCGTCATCGTATTGCTGGCTCAATACGCTGGGCACCCCGTCGATATCGAAGCGCCTTTCGACCTCACGCCCCAGGCTGTCATAGGCCAGCTCCGTGCTCAGGTAAGGCTCATTCGCTTGCTGATGGTCCACGGTGTGCACCTTCAATGGCCTGCCGAGGCTGTCGTAAGTGAGGGTGCAGGTGAGTTCAGGGGTCAAGGTTTCTCGCAAGCTCCGTGGCCGCTTGCCCTCGAGCAGCTCCGGCAGCATATCCAGCACTTGCCCGACGGAGGTATCGGCCAGCCACTGGCTGGCGGATTGCCCCAAAGGTGGGCGGGTGAGCTTGCCGATCACGCTGCTGGTCAGCCGCCCGGCGCTGTCGTACAGATACTGCTGGGTGCTCTGTACCACGTCGGTGTACTGCAGCAAGCGTTTGCCGACGCTGTAGTGGTACTCCATCTGATAGTCGGCCCCATCCAGCGAGCGCTTCTCGGTCTTGAGCTGGCCGTTGGTGAAGTAGGTACGGCTCATGACCTCGACCGCTTCCTGATGACATGCCATCAACAAGGCAGTCTTGGGATCGTAGTCGTACTGTTCTTCGGCATCGCTGCCAGTGCGGCGGCGGATCGGCTCGTCCTGAAGCCGAGGCTGATATTCATACTCGATGGTGTGCAACTTGGGCGTCACCACCGAGCTTGGCCGGGTCAGGCTGTTCTCGTAGGTCATGGTGCGCTTGCGGCCGCCGGTTTCGCTGGCAACCATCCGGTCGAGCCCATCGAAGGTCTGGGTACCCAGCCTTACGCCATCCAGGTCGATGGTTTCAGGCAGGTCCTCCCCGGAATGAAACGCATACTGGCGCTCTACCCGAGCAACGCCCGCCAGTGTCCGGGCGCTGTCACGGTCGAACACATCGAACTCGAACAGCGTCGTACGGTTGCTCAAATGCCCCCAGGGCTTGGTTTCTCGTGTCTTGCGGCCAAGCCCGTCGTAGCCGTACGTGGTCTTGTCATCCACACCGTCGTCACCCTTGCGCACCACACTCACCGGCTGGCCAAACAGGTTGTTCACCGTCGTGATGACGGCAGTGGCAGGCTTATCGGCAACCACCTCCTGCCAACTACGCGTGCAAGGCAGGTGCGTGTCGCCAATCGGGTCGCTCTCGTTCACGTTGCGCACGCCGTCCGGAGTGACCTGTACCCGCTCGGCACCCCAGTCGTCGTACTCGAAATGCGCAGTCAGTGCCAACGCTTCCCACTGGCCCGGCTCCTTCGCGGTTTTGCAGTCATCGAACAGGGTTTCGCGGGCTTTCTGGCCCAGCACATCGTAATGCGCTTCGTACACCTGGGCCCCTCGCTCGGCTGGCAGCTTGCCGGGCTCGGCCCGGAAGGCGGCTCCGGGCTCTGCGCGCCATTGCTGAACGGCACGCGCGAGCCCATCGACACAGGTGGTCAGTTGTACGCCCTGGGCATCCTCCTGTACCTGCCAGGCCGGCTCACCGGCGGTGGCCAGCCCGTAGGTATAGAGCTGCGAAGTCTGATCCTCGGTCTCGGGCGCCAGCACCTGTTCTACCAGCCGCTGCAGTGCGTCATAGCGATAACGAACTTCCACATCGTTGTCGTCACGCTCCAGCAGCACTTGCCCGGTCAGCACTGAATGTTCCTGATTGACTTCACGCTGCGCTCGCTCGATGCCGCGTTGTTCATCCCCGAAACCGGTGGTCAGCGAGGTTGTCTTCAGCACGCTCCTGGGCAGCCAGGCGCTGTCTTCCAGCCGATAGCTGAAGGCCACCGTCACGGTGGGCGGTTCATCGGGGAACTCACGCGGTACGGTGTAGCTGATGCCAGTGCTGGTTGTCAGGTCGTAAGTGGTGGTGCTTTGTGCCTTGAGCCGGGCGAAGGCATCGGCTCCGTCGGCCTGCGGGTCGGCATACCAGCTTTGCGCAACCACCTGGTACGGCGTGGCTTCGTGGCCCAGCAACGCGCGCTCCTCACGTACCTGCGCCAACCAGCCAGGCTGGTTGCTCGATGGCAACACCGGGAACAACTCATGGAAAAAGTGCTGGACCCGTACCGGTGCCTCACCCTCGATCAGGACGCCCTGCGCAGGTATGACCGTGGTGCTTCTGAGCGTGCGCACAAAGCCATGGGGGTCTTTCGGGCAACGGCCTGCCTCGCCCTCGGCCGGGTAATAGGTATGCTCGGTTTTCACCCCGGCGGCATCGGTCTGCGCCAGCAGGTTGCCCCAGTCGTCGAAATCGGTCGTCACCCTCTCCAGGCGCGTGCCTGCCGGGCTGCGCCAGTGGTTCACGGAATCCTTGACCTGCTGGCAATTGCCCGGCTGGTCAGCGAAGGGTTTGTCCAGGTCAATGTTGTAGACCTTCTCCTCACGGTACATATGGCCGTTCTGTTCGGTAAGTTGCAACTCCATCAGGTGGAAGGCATTGAATACCTGCCGGATGACACGCACGGCTTTTTCGCCGTCCATCAGGTGCTGCTCCGAGCCGTATTGGTAGGTCCTGTCGGCCCTGAACACGTTATCCAGGCCATCATCGACCCAGCTCATGCCGTCCTGGCCGCCCCCGAGAAAGTTGTGGTCGACTTGCCGGCCACCGATTTCGACCTGATAGTCGTATCGAGTCACCATGGCTGGCTGGCCCTGCCCGGGCTCGACAGTGTGCTGGGTCACCCGCGGCAAGTTGGCTCGCCCCGCCTGGATCGGAAAGGCATGCCCACCATCGTCATAGCGCAGGTGCTCGACGGCGCCGGTTGGGGTAGTAGCTTGGGTAATGAATCGATAGCCGTTGCGCTGCCCGTACTCGAACGACCAGCGGGCCTGCTCGGGAACCGGCAAGATCAGGTCGCTCACCTGCTCGTTACCGTCAAGCTGCATGATGAACTCGGCCACCTCCGCCTCGCCTTGAGGGAAAAACCGCAATGTCACGGTCGACGTCGTGCGCTCGATGATCAGCAATTGCTGATCGTCCTCATCGGTCAGTGACTGCAATACCGGCCGCCCGCGAAAGGAGGTGTAGTGCAAATTCACACGCGTGCCCGGAGGGTGCTTCCTGCCGCACGGGCAATGCCATTCGGTTGGCGCCGTCGCCCATCGACTCGAGGTACTCGACCAGGCCGTTCAGGTGTATCACCCGCCACTCAGTATCGCTGTCCTGGTGAAACTTGAAATTGAGCAACTTGCGCTCGAGGATTTCAGGTGTTGCGCCAGAACCTGTCACCTTGAATCGCTCACCCGTATGCAAGTTCAGCATGTGGTTTCCGTCGGGCTCGAAACATGTCAAGTTCAGATCCCAGCCTGCACCGAACCCGGCATTCATATTGCTCATCGGGGAATAAGACAAACGCATGGGCAGCACTGGGCCGCGCAAGGCATTGGCTTTAAGGTCGGGTAACGCCAGAGAACAGGTGTACAGCCCGGTGCGTGGGTCTACTCCGCCTTGCAGGAAGCTCGAAAAGTTGAAGGCGTTCGAATGTATGCGCGTATCATCTTCGCGATGCAGATCATTGATTGACATGGGATCAACCTCGAGTTCGTTACGGCTGCCAGACTTCCAGGAAATGTTCAAACGGTGCCGGTTGCCCTGAACATCGGTCAGCACGGCCTTCAACGGATAAGGTGTGGACGTCCAGCCCCCCCCTTCCGGTTTGTTGACGAGGCCGAATCGGGCCGTGAATTTCTTGAACTGCTCGGGCGCCTCCACATCTTCTTCTTCGTCATCGAACCAGAATTTGAAAGGCCAGGTACGGTGCAGTGCGATCAATAAATGGCCCGCACTGTAGCCATCGCTGCCTGTCAGCTTTTCGGGAAGCTCAAAGTTTCGCGTACGTGCCAACCAGGCCAGCCAGGGGTCATACTTTATCTTCAGGCTTTCAGGGGTTTCATTGGCGCCGTCTGGCCAGAAGACGTAACCGGTATAACTGAAAAATATTTCCTCCATTGCCTCACTTTGCCAGCGCACCAGTGATTCTCGAGCGCAGCGTTGCAATTCGGTAGCGGCCCCATCGTTTTGTGCCTCGAAATAAAATTCCTTGAAGCGAACTTCACTGACGCTGGATACCGGCTGGTAAGACAGCACCCAATAATCAAGCGACTTCAAGCAGTGGCTGAACGGGTCTTCTCGATTGCCATCGAATATTTCACAACCTGCAGGTTCCGCCATCCCGGGCGGGCGTTGGCGTACGAGCTGGTACGAGTCCTTGACCATGGCCGGGGGCGCTATGCCAGTAATGGACACCAGCCCTTCCGCTGTCGGGTTGGAGGTGTAGGTAATGTTGGTATCACTTTTGAATCGGCCAAGAATGCGGGTGGTCGTCACACTGCCATCGCGGCCAGGCTTGACCATCAGGTAGAACTTCAACGACCGGCTTCCGTCGGCCGCCAGCTCGCTTTGAGCAACCCCGTGCCCTGCATTGCCCTTGAAATACGCGTAACCATTGCGAACCGAAGTGGTCGCCAACTCGCGCGTATCGCGCTCCTCCATCTCCGACTCGCCGGGGGCGAGCATGGGAATCTCCGCACCGTTCTCGATCACCAGCCTCAAAGACGCCATTTCACGATCGCTGAGCGGGTAGTACACCGTCTGGCCATTCTCGTTAACTGACTGGGTCGACACAGTGACGGTCACTTCAACCTGCTGCCGGCCATTGGCATAGAGTTGGTCAACGGAGGGGTCACCCGAATGCTGGTTGCACTTGAGTGTGAAAGTGGCGATGCCTTTCCAGGTAGATGCACGTTCTTGCGGCCGAGCCAGATCGATCACGCTGAAGCCTGAGCTTTTGAATCCGCTCCCCGCCACCACCGCCTGGGTTGCCGAGCGGTCGTCGGGCGCCTGGTACCTCAGCGTAAATTCATCGACCTCGCTCAGGTTGCCGACACCACCCAACACCTCAGCGCTGGATATCTCGCGGTAGCCCTCGAGCAACACCCTGCCTTGCCCGTCCAGTCGAGCCAAAGAAGGAGTAAAGCCAAGCGTATTGTTCGCCGGTACCAGCACCACCCAGGCGCTGGCAGTGCTGCCGTATTCATCGGTGGCAGTGATTTGCACTTGACGCGTCACAGCCGCCAGATCGTCGGGTATCGCATACACGGCGTTATTGCCGTCACCCTTGATCGTTCCTGGTGCGCCATCGGCTATACGCCAGGTCACGCCCTTCTGTAGCCCATAGGCTTGCAACGAAACAGAGCGCGTGGCCAACACGGCCAATGCCGGTGACGCATCTTTGGGGCTGTCGTAACCCAGCCGGCGCAGCGCCCACAGAGGGGAAATCAAAGGCTTGAGTGCAATCGGCTCAACGACCTTCGCCTCGCGGGGCTGGCCAAACACCACCCCATTGATCGACACCTCCAGCTCGAGGCAGTGGTCGATATCGACGCTTGGCTCTCCTGCGAACAACCCGAACAGCGGATCGAACCAGCGCGGCTCGTAAATCCTTGTGGATGAGGGTGCACTCACTGCAAGCAACGGCTTCGCGACAGCTGAGATATACAGCGCCGTTTTATACTGCCCGGCCCCATCTGGAGTACCGGGCAGCAGATAGGGGGCGACATCTGCATCGTGCCAGGGTTAGGTAATAACGCCGATGTCAGATAAACATTGACGCTATAGCGGCCGTCATTATCCCCCGACGCCGACAACCCAAGCCTGCCTTGGCGAGGAAGCAGGGGCGTCGGCTGCGCAGAAGGCAGTCGATGGGTAATGAGCTGCTCGGGCACCAACGACTGCATCTGCAACCATTCCAGCATCGCCTTACCGAGGGTTTCCCGCGCTTTGTCTGTACTGCCCAACGTGCTATACGCCGAGTAGCCTGCCGGCCATTGCCAGGTAATAGTTCCCTCATCGTCGACGCAAAGTTGCAGCGCGCCGACGGGTACACGCAACTCAAGAGCGTAACGGTGTGCCCTGGAAAATTCGATGCGCTCAACCAGATAACGAACACCGTTATCAGGAGCCACACGCTCATAGCGGCCGCCAACCATGTAAAAACTGAGAACGGCTTCCGACGTTTCGGCATCCATCCACAATTGAGGTTCGGAAAAATGCACGTCAGTGAATTCAACCTCTTCGCTGGCGCCCAATGCTATTTCCAATGAGTATCCCGTAACATACGAAGCCGCTACCGAGCGTTGTTGAAAGCTTTCTCTCAGCAACGCATTGAATGCCTGGAGGTCAAGTACCCACACCATGGCCCATTCCTGGCAGACATCTTCATTCTTCAGGCGCGCAATATGCTCTTTATAAGTAACAGACATGAGATGAACTCCCTATTAGGCGTCATAAGACCCAAACCGACGTGCTTGCACTTCACGGCTCGAGTTCAGGATCGGGAATATCGACCCACGGGAGTGGAATAATGCGTGCCCCATACCTGCATGTTCTGAGCGGCGGGGCGAACGTCTCATCTTCTGCCTCGCGTCTTGTTTCTATCATCTTCAGCGAAATGAAGACAAACATGGGCTTGACAGTGGGCGAATAGGTATAAGTTGCCGTAGCGCCATCAGGGCTTACAATCAACTCCCCCTCACCATGCACCGCTGTCCATACAAGATCACCGTATTCATCGGTGACCACTTCGCCGTCGTTGGTCCACACTGCCGAAAGCTGTATACGGTTCCTGTTCGAATCAATTTCCGAATGCGTGCAAATAATGGCAAATTCTTCAGGTTGAAATTGCACCCAAAAATAGGCATCGGCTGTGGTTGTCTGTTCCCTATCATGAAAGATGGCTCGCCGCAGTAGATATCCTGGTGCATGCCCGGGCGCATCAGGATCTTCTATACTCGCCTTGGCGGGCGCGGTATACGTCCATGGCCATTCAGGGTCTTCTCCGTTCGGCTCGATACTTTCCCCTACAACAGACCCAGGGGCTTCCATATATGCAGTGATGGTGTCATAGGGCTGCGAAGAGGTCACCGATAACCTTGCCAGTTTGTTGGAGTCGACACGCTGGATCAAAGGGCCGACATGAAGCCGCGTATCATATACACGTACCAGTTCCGAACTGATATATTCGCTGCTGTCACTTTTGAATTTTACCTTTGCCGACACTCGCACTGTAATGAAGCGCGTGTTTACGAGCCGTGCAGGCGGCAGGTAATAGGTTTCAATTTCTGCAGGATTGGAAAAGGAGCCCAGCTCACCTGTGTAGTCGGGCTCTGCAGATACGACACTCCAGGCCACTGTCTCAATTGCAACTTCGCCAAAGCGGCCGATCTTGAGATGCATTTTTTCGCCTATGGTAACGTGTTTGATCACGTCTCCCATGCCAGTGTCCGACTGAATGTACCTGGCAGCGCCTGACTTCCTGTAGCCGGGTTTACCCTCCCCATCCAGTTCCACAGCCTGCAACTCTACGGTTCGCGCTGGGCGCTCACCTGTGCCCCGAGCGCGCGTCAGAACCGCTGTGCTGGGGGGCGTTTCTATATAGAAGGCAGTTCGTGAAGGTGACACCTGGCCAAACATTACCGGGCTTTTAGCCAGCTCGAGCTTATCAAGGGGTACGGGGTCGTCGCTACGAAACAACAGTTGATTCAAATGCATGACATTCAAGTTTCCAACCGCCTTTTCGAGTGCGGCCAAGACTTCATCAAGGCAGATTTCCTTTATCTTTTTTTCGATAACTTCGATGATCTGGCGCTGGCCGGCCAACGCCTGCTGCGGCACAAGCAACATATCGGCGGCGGTTCTTTCATTGTCAATCTCCAACATCAACTGACTGTTCCGCAAGGTGAGGTTGTAAGTCCAGTTCATCATCCAGTTGTGTTCGACCGTGACAGATTGTCCATTGACAGTGTAGGTTCCAACAGCTTCCCGCTTGGCCCAGGTCAGGTCTATGGCTATACCGTTTCTCTTGACCAACTTGATGGTCATCCCTGATGCACCTGCCAATGGATCATCCTTCAGGGTACCTTCACCCAAGTTAAACTCAGGGGTATCGCCCGAAAGGTTCCAGTCGCTACCTTCTTCAGCCAGCCGGAACTTCTTCAATTTTCCGCTTTTGAATTTGAATGCCGCAACAGCATCGTCGTCGGACAGGGGGCTTAGCGCGTAGGCGCCCCCTTCAATCAGCGTAACGAATCCAGTCTCCAGTACCCTGCGAAGCAGATAGCCGCCGGACAATGCCAAGGTCGCGTTATGGGGGTCCGCAAGCAAGCTGCGCGCAGGTTCGGATTCCGGGTAACCGGCCCTGTCGTCTTCATGCGCTTTTATAAAAAGCATCACCGTTGAACCATCGGTGTCAGCGCTCTCCTCAGCGCTGGTCTTTTTCGTGACTCTGATTACAAATTCTTTAGGCTGAAAGAAGTGATTGGCATCCTCCCGTACTTCACCGAATACATACTCCGTTTTCACCTTTGGCAAGGTACGCAAGTAAGCATTCAACTTCTCTCCGGCTTCTTTTTCATATTTCTTGTTGGTCGTAACCGTAAAGCGTGCAGTCTGCGCCGCCTGGTTCGAGTACAGCGGCATGTAAGCTTTTGCTACGAGTTCATCACCCGTTTTCGATGCCAGGTTTACTGCATCTTCCTTGACGGGCCCGTTCATGGGGGAAATGTAACGCAGGCGGTGTACCACGTGCTGATGCTGATCAGGCTCGTTATCGTTCGTAACCTGCTTGGCGACACTCAACTGCATGCCCGAAGCCGTTCTGTGCACGAGCTTGACGATTGGAGAACTCCATTCATTGAGGTTGAATGTTATCAGCGGTGCATCGAATGTAATATTGACCAGGCGCGCGGGCAGATTATCCTCTTCTTTCACCCACTCGTTCCAAAGCGGAACGGTTTCGCCTGTGTTGAATTTTTCTATATATTCCTGTCGAAGTAACAAGTTGGTCGCTTCCCGACCGTAAATGGCTACCGCGCTGCTGCCCCATGTGTAGTCGTTCGTTCCCATCCACTCCAGAAGCTTTTCGACTTCGGTTTTTTCTTTGCTCTTTTTCATGTTCTTCTCCTTCGAGTTTTCATGCGACAAAGCGCAATGTCAACGGCGGAAAATCCAGCAATGGGCTTTGCCGATCAGAAGGTTTTTCAAAAGCCAGTTGTACGTCGAAACGCAGCTCGTGGTTCACCAGGGCTGGGCCGAAGTTGCTGTTGGCGACCTGCAGCTCCACATATCCACGTGCGATATCCACCGCAGAAACCAACTGACCCGCCTCTCCACCCTGCGTGGCCCAGAACTTCGCTACTGCTGGCTGTTCAAGAAATGTACCTGCCACCCACAAGCGCTGGCCGGCTTCCATCAGTAACCAGCGCTCCAACCTCAACGTGAGCCCTTTGCTCCTGGCAGTTGCCAGGCTGACCTCCAGGCGACTACTGGCCTGCAAGCACTGCAGCCGCTCTCGTTCGTGCGCCTCGGGTGGTTTTATCGTCAGGCGGTATATTTCCGAATCCTGGTAGGCATCGGATGAGGTGTGCACCCGGTAGAACACCTTCACCGGGCCGTGCAGCAGATTGGGGGCGACATACTCGGGGGGATTCGAAACGCCGGCGGTTCCTGCTGGTCCACGGGCTCCTCGACTATATGTTGGCCACCTGCGCAATTGCCCAGCCAATGCAGGTGAACCACCCCCTTTGCGATATTTGCGGTGGCAGGCACCCTGGCAACCACACCCTGGTCCTGGGCCACCTGGATCGCACGCAGGTACCCTTCGTCCGGGGAGCACCCTGATCACGGCTATCCCCATCGATCAGCGGAAAGGGAAGCGCAAGCCGCTGGGCCACTGTCAACACAAGCGAGGTACTGGCCAATGCCATACCCGGCCGGGCGAAAGCCCAGCTCAATGTATTCTTGCCCTGCCCCAGCGCCGCCAGCGCCTGCGCGCCAACGGTGAATTCCAGCTTCTGGCTTGTCAGCACCGAGGCATCCACCAGCTTGGCGTATGCCCAGAGTTCACTGCCGTCATCCCAATACAACAACACGGTATCGCCCGCCAACAGCCGATCCGGGACAGGGCAGCGCACGCGAACGCCGTCGGGATAATCCCCAGGCACCAGCACGTCGCCTTTTACGTCTGGGAGTTCGGGGACCATCAAGCGATTCCCCGGCAGGGGTGGCGCAAGGCTGAAACGCTGTGCAGCAGAAACACTGATTTCGCGGGTCGCGGCGTGGGTAACACGCCATGACAAGGTGCCGTGCTGGCGATTGCTTTTTTGCAGCTCGCTCCTGGGCACCTTCCACGTCAGCGGGTGGCCTATATCGGCCTGCCCAACTTTCATATCCTGTGACCAGGGGGCGATCGGCATGGAATCGTCGCCACTGCGGTAACCCTGCCAGGTCAATGTGGCCACATCGTCCTTGGCCATGGCTTGATAAGGCGGCGCATGCACATAAACGTCATTGGGCACCTGCGACAGGTCGATGACCAGGCCATGGCTGGAATGTATCTGCGCTACCGGGGGAAGGTCACCGAACAACGGTGCCCGATCCAGAAATATGATCAGCCGCAATGATTCGCCCACATTCGGGCTGGATGCAGTTACTACTTCGAACGAGTAAAACACCTCTCCGCCACGCGCCCGATCAAGCAACTCATAACCGATACTGACGAGAACCCGGCCGTTCTCGAAGTTCTGATCATCCACAAGCCGAACACTGCTCAAGTGATCCACGCTGTGCCCGTCCGCTGTCCGCCCGCGCCAGTGAATCTCGAACTCATGGCCCAGTTGTACATCCGACCAGACCAACCAGGTATCAAGGCTCTGCCCATTGAGGTCATCCACAAAGATGACCTGGCCCTGCATAAGTGGAATATCCGGCGTAGGGGCCGGAGTACCGCGTCGAGTTGCCATGGCGGCTTACCTGTAATTGGCTTGCCACTTGTTTTACCGATTGCGCAAGGCTCTGTTAACTGGCAGATCTATCAGTTGCAGCGATTGAAACATTATTTTCTGCGCCCCCTCTGCCGAACATATGCCCACCTGAAAACTCTGCCAGTTGCACCCTTGCCTCGCCTGGTGTTTTTTAAGGGCTCCTGATTCTTCCGGCCGAGAAACCAAAATGAACAATCCATTATTGACTCGTTCGAAACTGGCAAGATGTTCAGCCTTGTTCCTTTCGATCCCCCTGGCTTGCGCACTGGCGTTGCAACTGGCGGGGTGTTTTCCAGCTCGCCAGCCCGCCCGCGAAGCTCAACGCACAATGCAGGCTTCCGATTCGTTGGCGTTCTTGTTGGTAGAGCGAAAATCTACGTCAAACCCGGCAATGGATTGCCGTGGTGGTGGTAAGACCGACACGGTAGTGAATGGTACTGCTTGGGTCAACGCTTCGCTTAATCAAGGACATTCGAGTTACTACGCTATGAGTTGCACCAAACTCCTCAGTGGCAATCAAATCATCAAGCTCAGTGGAAAAGTGACCTCAGTGGTTGGCCCATCCAGGAGCGCCGTAAATTGCCCCGCCTCCAACGCTCTCATCAGCGTCGAGTTGCCAAATACCGGGCAAGTGCTTATAAAGTGCCAGGCACTGGATGGCTATAGCTTGCAGGCCGAATCGGCATCACCAGCAACACAGGGCGCCGCCCCTCTCAAGGAGAATTCCGCAGCCACTGGATGTGCAGATGGATCAGTTGCAACAGGCATTCTTGCGACAAGCGATGGCGATAGAAGGTTTGGGGGTGGTGTCAGTTGCAAGAAAGTCACTGGCGGCACTGTCACGTCTGGTGGTGGCTTGTATTTGGTCAGCAAACAGTCTGATTCCCCCACGCGAACCTGCGCTGAAGCGGTCGTATCCAACTCGGTGATGACGGCGCGCGCGCACTGGGGCGATGAAAATGATGCAACCGTTTATGGGTGCGCTCGCCAGTGGCAGAACTCGAGTGTTCTCGAGCTTGTTGGCGATATGCAGTCGAGCAGCGGGACAGAGTCAGACCATACCTTTGCCTGCAGTACTGATTACGTACTTGTGGGTATGGGGCATACCGATGACGAAAACGGAACGACTTACTATCAGTGCAGCAAGCTCAAAAATACCGTTTTCGATGTTACCAGTCGCGTATTCGAAAGCAGGACGATAGTGCACAAGGAAAACGAATCCGAGATGGACTGCTCTCCAGGCATTATTATTGCCCGCCACCATAAAGGCGATGAAACAAAAAATAGTACTGTCACCTGCGGCGACATTTTCTAGACGCTGAACACTGCCCGAACCCGTGCCGCAGAGAACTCAATGAAGCCGTTGAATGATTCTTGACCTCGGCGGCTACATTGCTCGGCCACTCGGTGCTCACACGGCAACTTTGCAAATGCGTACAACGCATGAGCAACCGTCTTTCAACGATCTCGCCACTGAACTGAGTGCTTGATCGAAAAGCGGGCTCACACACACTACGCCGACGCCTGGGGGAAACAGCACCATGAAACACTGCCTTGCCTGCATCCTGTGGACAGTGGCCGCAATGGCAAATGTGCACGCGGCCGAGATGGGCTCCATTACGGTATATGACGAGTTCAACAACGGCCATATATTGGCTCCGAACCCCGCCCCGGGTTGGGTTCAGGAATACACGACCTACACGGATCCCCCGGCCCAGGGAACAAGGCCTATCCGGGCCATACGCTTCAAGAACCTGCCCTCCGCTACCACAGTATTCATGAGCAGTGACCGTAACTGCGCCCGCAATGCCAACGTTGATTTCTGGATAGAGCTAAGAACCACCAGCGACACCGACTGGCCTCTTTCAGACAGTCCTGCCGCGATGGAAGTGCTGATGAATTACCCTAAAGGCAGTGTGTTGAACAAAGGGTTATTGGTATCCGATACCTATCGCAAGGCGGGTAACAACAACCTGGACAAACTGGCCTGTGTCAGGATTTCCACATCACGCCTGCCCGGCGGCAATGTTCCATCGGTGAAGGCTGCGTTGGTCCCGAAATCGTTGCCTTACTCTCTGGGCTCTTCTGATACCTGTGCTAACCAGTACAACGCTCCCGTGGTAGGCGACTATGCATTGACCGCCAATTATCATTCATACAGGCAAACAATCCGCTGCGGGAACTTTCCTGGCTTGACGGTGCAGCCCTCGCCCTCCACCGACTGGAAATCATGGCAAAACGTCGATTTTCAATGTCCAGCCCAACAGGCGCTGGTAGGCCTTCAAATCAGGCATGAAGCATTCACCCCCTCTAACAATGCTGATTTCAAAGCAACTTGCAGTTCACTCTACGACACAAAGCACCGCCCGCTGATGCTCATCAATGACGAAGCTTTCGAAATAACCGGTACATCGGAGTCGCATGATTTCACCTGTCAAACTTCTCAAGTAGTCGTTGGCGTCAAGGCACGTAAGGGCGGAGATTTCCCAAGTGTCGGCTACCGCTGCGCGACGCTGCTCACCTATCCGGATTCACTCCCTTCTCCCGCAAACGATACTACCGGCAACCCTCTGCAAGAGAACAACGGAAGCGTCACGGTCATTGCGCCAGACAACACTCGGGGCTATGCCTTCGCACTCCCGCAAGCAGGGCGCACCGTTCAGTACGAGCTGCGCGGCTACCAGGCCGGCCTGCCCTACGATGAGAACCCCGACACCCGCAAGATCGGCAAGATCATCCTCCAGGGCATCCCGTCGGCCAGCAAGGTCACGGTGACCTCCAACCCAACCTGCGACACCGAAGACACCAACAGCGCCTACTCCTTCACGTTACGCAGCACCGCCGACGGTGCCAGTACCGGGGAAATGAATATCGAGGATTTTTTCGCTGCCAGCGAAGGCAGCCCTATCGAAAATCGCTTGATGCTGGAGAGCAAGCGCGGCACGCCGAACGAAACCGATCTCCCCTGCATCCGCCTGTCGGTCTCCAGAAAACCGGGCGATACGGTGCCGGCTACGAATGTGCCGCTGTCGACATGGTTCGTGACAGGCGACCTCTCGGAATCCGGCCATGACTTCACCTGCAGTGCCACGCAGATGCTGTCCGGCCGCATGCATGAAGGTGATGAAAACGGCAGCACACGGTACCAGTGCAGCGGCAACGGCAGTATCGAGGTCTCCGAGACACGAAACTTTGAAAACTTCAATGAAAAGACCGGCACCTGGTTCGACTGCCCGCAAGACACGGTGATGGTCGGGCGAGCGCACACCGGTGACACCGAATCTGGAAAAACCACCTACCGCTGCGCAACGGTGACGTACCAGAAGCGCCCCACAATCGTCGAGCTCTCAGGCAACTGGCAGAAGGTATCGGAACGCAAGCACGACTTTTCTTGCCCTGCTGGCGAAGCACTCGTCGGCCGCCGGCACAAAGGCGATGAGAACGGGGATACCTACTACCGCTGCGGCCGGTTGAAATTCTGAACCCCTGGAGGGCCTGACCATGAGTTCGCTTACCAACGTCCAATCCAATGCCCATAACTACTGCGACTACCTCAACGCCGGGGTAGACCCGCGCACAGGGCAGTTCACTGCGGTCATCACATTCCCTGAGTTTTTCAGCGCGAACATGGCGGGCCCGACCTTGCCCCTGGCGCTCAGCTTCAATGCGGCAGACAAGGAAAACCACGGCTTCGGCATTGGCTGGAGCATCAACCTCACCCGCTACAACCCCGATAACAACCGCCTGCTCAGTACTCAGGCCGGTGAAACCTTCCGTGTCGACCAATCGAGCGAAGGCGATGTGCCGGCCAGGCTCAATGAACAGAAACTGGACACCTTTCATTTCCATGCCCCAGACCTCACCAGAGGCCCGTTCACGGTGATCCATCGCTCGGGGCTGATCGAGCACCTGCGCCTGTTCACTACCCTGAGCGGCAATGTTGCACTGCCCGAGCGCATTGAGAACGCCCAGGGCCATACCCTGAAAGCCAGCTACACCGCCGATCAGACTGTGCGCACGCCACAGCTCAACCGGCTGGAAGACGCAAGCGGCAACGTTCTGCTGACCATCGACTACCGCGTTGACGGTGCACTGCTGCGCCTGGCGCCACAGGAAGATGGCAGCGAACACCTGAGCATGGACTTCCAGACCAGGGACAGACGCCTGGACCGTGTCAGCGTGGTCGGCGTCGACAACGCGCAATGGGCGTTCGGCTACACCACCAAGCGCGGTTACCTGTGCATCGAACAGGTTCGGACGCCGGAAGGCACGGTCGACCGCGTCAGATACGACGACGCGGGGCACCTGTTTCCCGGCAGGCCGGCGGAACCTGCGTTGCCCCGGGTGACCGAACATGAGCTTGATCCCGGTTTGGGCATGCCAGCGACCACTACCTTCTGGAGCTACTCGACCCAGAACTACCTGGGTTACGGCAGCCAGGGCGTTGCCTGGGAGAACGATGGCAGCGATCAGTTGTACAAACAGACCCAACCCGATTTCAGATATTCCACCACCGCTGATCAAACCTTGCCTGGCACCACCGATGAACAGCGCCAGGTATTGCGCAGCACCACCCGAACCTACGATCGCTTTCACCAGAGAGTGGAACAGCGCACCGAACAGAACGGTTGTGTCATCACCGACGCGGTGGCCTACCACACAGAGCCGAACAAGCCCTTCAAGGATCAGCCGCCCTACTTTCAGATGCCCAGCGTTCAGGAAAAAATCTGGCGGCACGCCGGGGGCCAGCAGATACAGCAGGAGCGCTTCGAGTACGACACGCATGGCAATCTGACGTGGGAGCAGTCTGCAGATGGCCACGTGACCGAGTACAGCTATTACCCCATCGATGGCGAAGGCCTGGATTGCCCCGCCGAGCCCAACGGCTTTCCCAACAAGCTCAAGGCCGTCATACAACGGCCGGCGGCAGGCCACGCTGAAGGTGCGCCCGTACGCAAAACCGTCTATCGCTACCAGTGGGTGCCGCCGCTGGATGGCGACGGCATCACCGCCATGGGCTCTTTGATGGAATGTGAGCGGCACGTTCAGACATTGGGGCCGGGCGACCAAGTCGAGCAGGCGCTCGGTGGTGAGTTGACCCATTACCACATCGTACCCAGCGACCCGCTGCTGCACGGCCGTATCGTCCGTAAGCAGCAACAGCACAACGGGTTTGTACACACGACCGATTTCGAATACGCACTGGGCAACCAACGCAAGGGCCTGGGCGCGCGTACGTTGATCACTACCCAGCGACGGTTTGGCCATGACGGCAAGGGCAGCCGCCTGCACAGCCCGATCGAAACCTGGGCCGAACTCAGTACCCTGACCGGGCAAACCCTGGCCAGTGGCGACGAGGACGGTGTGGTCACGCGGTTCGAATACGACGGCCTCAACCGCTTGATGCACGCACATATCGAGGGTGATTACCCTGCAACCCGCAGTTACCGCTATCGCTTCATGGGGCCAGACAACAACGGCAGCGGCAACGAGACGGTCAGTATCGACGTCAACGGTGTCGAAATCGTAACGCTCGAAGACGGCCTGGGCAGAATGGTCAAACGCTTGCGCAGCCTGGAGGACGGCAGCTACGTGTTGCTTGAGCGCCAAGCCTGGAACACCTTGAACCAATGCACCGAGCACGCCGAATACGACGACTTCCCCGGTGCACCCTATGAGCTGCTGAGCCGTTTCGTTTACGACGATTGGGGCAACCTGTATCGAAGCACCGCCCCGGACGGCGTGGTCACGGTCACCGAGGTGTCGCATACGCCTCTCGCACCCGCGGTGTCATCACTGACCAGCTGGCAAGAGCACCCGCAGCGGCCAGGCGAATGCTGGAACAAGTTCCATCGGCAGGCCAACCTGTTCGGTAAAACCGATTTCGAGCAACGCTATACCTTCGAAGGTGGCACCGAGCAGGTAGCCGGCAAGACCAGCTACCGCTATGACGGCGATGGCCGTTGCGTCGAAGAACAACAGCAGTTGCGCGACCTTGGCAAAGGCGCAGGCCTGCTGGCCAAGCGCACAACCACCTACAGCTACGACGCCTGCGACCGTATCGTGACCACGCAGCGCCCTGACCACTCCGTGATACGCAGCCGATTCGACCCGTCAACGCCTCTTGCGCAGGTCGTTTGCGTAGAAGTGGGCCAGGGCGGGCGGTTCGTCACCGCCGGCCAGCAGCGATTCGACAGCCTGGGCCGTTTGACCTCACGCGCCCATGGCGATCTGGCCGAAACCTTCACCTACCGTGATGGAAGCAACCGCATCGACACCCGCACGCTGGCCAGCGGCGAGGTGCTGACGTATTCGTACGAGCCATCATTGGCGCAAACGGCCACGCAGGTCGCAACCTCCTCCGGCGCATCCACGCAGCACTATCGATACCATCCCGGAACCGGCCAGGTGATCGAGGGCGAAGAGTCTGGCAGCAGCCTGAATCCGCACAGCACGGCGTTCGAGTATGACCGCCTTGGCCAGCTGAAAAAGAGCGTGCTGAAACGGCCCGGCCAGCCCGACCATGCGACGCGCCTGAACAACAGCCGGCTGGGGCGCAGGCTTGAGCGTGCCGATGACAGTGCCGTGCCCACGCAGCACACCTACGACGCCTGCGGCCGCATTGCCACCGTCACCCAGGGGCCAGTGTGTACCCGGCACCTCTACAACATTCGTGGCCAGCTGGAACAAACCGTCACCGATAGCCCGGAGGGAACCCTCACCTGCACCTTTGCCTACGATGATCTTGGCCGCGAAACCCAGCGCACGATCCAGCTTCCGGGCCAGCCAGAATATGTTGTCGGCCAGTGTTTCAGCGACGATGACATGCCTTTGCAGCGCACCTATCACAGGGGCGGGCAGTTGTGCCTGGAAGAGCGCTTCCAGTACGACCTGCTCGGCCGCCTGAGCTGGTGCGCCTACACAGGCGAACCGGCGTGGCTACCCAAAGGCCGCTATGGCCAACCGCTGCTGGACGAAGCGATGGAGTTCGACGAACTTGGCAACCTGACGCGGGTGAACAGCACTTATGGCGACGCCCAGCCCTACGTCGACACGATTTATGAATACCACCCCGACAACCTCTCGCAAGTGCGGCAGGTCACGTATTTCACTGAAGACCCCAGATACCAGCCCAGCCCGGTGTTCACCTACGACGCCAACGGCTGCATGACCAGCGATGGCGAACGGCTGCTGCGCTACGACACCCTCGGCCGCCTGGTGAGCATCCATGACCGCAGTGGCGCCACCTTACGCCAGTACCGCTACGACCCTCACAATGAATTGGTAGCCACGATCGACGCGGCAGGTGAGGAGACGGTTCACTTTCACGATGGCCTGCAACTGCACCACCGCAACAGCAACGGCGAGCGCACACAGCTGATGTATGCCGCCAACGGCAATGCCGTGGCGCAGCACAGCGACAAACAGCACCGGTTATTGGCCACCTCCCCGCAAGGCAGCGTTCATGCCGCCCCCGGCAACTCTTCGGCCCAGTGGGTGAGCTACGACGCCTGGGGCAACCCTGGCGATGCGTTGCAAACAGCACTGGGCTTCAATGGCGAGGCGCTCGACCCGGAGCTCCACGGCTACCTGCTCGGCAAGGGCTACCGCGCCTACCTGCCATGGCTGCGACGCTTCAACGCCCCGGACTCGGCAAGCCCTTTCGAAGGTGGCGGCCTGAATCCCTATGCCTACGCGTCGGGCAACCCGGTGGCCTATCAGGACCCTACCGGCCACTACACCAGCAAGATGGCCGGGCCACAGCGCATCGCCGAGCCTGAGCCGGCACCGAAGATCACGTTCTGGCAGCGCTGGAGCAGTGTCGTGATCGCTGCAGCGCTGACGGTGGCGTCCCTGGCTTACACCGCGTATTCGTTCGGGCTGGGCGCGCCGTTGCTGGTGAGTACCATCACCTCGGCTGCAAGCCTTACATGGAGCACGTTGGCGGCGATGGAGATCGTGAAGGATAACCTGCTGATTGGAATCATGTTCATGGTGGTTGATCTGGGGTCAGGGGCTTTGGCTGGGAAGTTGGCTGGGAAAGGTGCGAAGTTCGCTGCAGAGATAGTGGAAGACGTCCCTACTATCATACCAAGGGCTAAAATCGCTCCTTGGGGCCGCCGTTCCTTACCATCAATCGATTATTCCCGGAACACATCGTTTTCTGAGTCTATTGGCTCTGGCTATGCAGCATCAATTTCTTCAAGCAGTTCAGTTTCCTCAGTGCATTCATTGAGAACCAACTCAAGTAGTTCGAATATCCAGAACATGGATCTTTTTGAACCCTTGAGGAGGAATTCAACGCCTCCACCCCCCCTCGACAATACTCCTTCGATAATTTATAAGTTTAATCCCCAGCGTGCAGTGAAAAAACACTCACCGGTCATAATCCGCAGAACAAAAGGGGGGCCAATGTCTAATGAAAGCGCGCGAACCAGATATGAAGAAACAAAATTTTCCAATTCAGAGACCTGGGATTAGCTGAACCACATTGGGATATGGCACTCAATCAAATCAAGATTGCACGCCTGAAGTTGACTGGTTCAAACCAGAAAAATTCAAGCCTAACAACCCGGAGCTAATGCATGATTGACCCAGCATTGAGAGACATCCAAATCACCTATTGATAGTAATGCCCCACTCTCTCGGTTTGCTCGAAGCACACCGGGAAATTTCTTCCCGTCAGAAGAAGCCTTTCACGGTACTGCCGGTACCCCTTTACCAGACATTTCCCAATATCAAACATCGAAAAACCTACGTAAGTTTCGCCCCCAGCCGCTGCCCACGCAGCGGCTATGACTTACAGGAGTTTTTCGATGAAACGCTTTTCCCTCGGTTTTGCGCTGATGGCAATCAGCGGCATGGCCATGGCCAACACCGGCACCATCCAGTTCAAAGGCAAGATCACCGATGCTACCTGCCCGATCGAGGTCGTCGACCCGATCAGCGGTGGCAACGGCTCGATCATCAACCTGGGCACTTACACCAAGGACTTCTTCACGGCCGCAAAAGACAGAACCCGCCCGGTTTCTTTCCAGTTGCTGATCAAGGACGGCGCAGCCTGTGGTTTCGCGGCCGGTGACGAAGTCACCGTCACCTATTCGGGCCTGGACGGCAGCGACAGCGAGTTCTACCTGATCAAGCCGGGTGCCGATGCGGCTAAAAACATCGCTATTGCCTTGCAAGACAACACCCGCAAAGACGTGCCGCCAGACACCCCCTCTTCCGCCTACAAGGTCAATGAAACCGGTGAAAGCCGCCTGAATTTCACCGCCGCCATGGTAGCTACCACCAACGCCGTCACAGCCGGTGCAGTGGATGCCGACGTGCAATTCGTCGTCAACCTGCCTTGATGCCATGCCTCGCCGAGCGCGATGCCCGGCGAGGCTCTGCCTGCGGAGCCGTTCATGTCCCTGTCTCTGTTCAACGCTGCCTGCACACGCAGGTGGCCACTTTTTGCGCCCTTGCAATGGGCTGCATGGCGAGCACCAGCCACGCTGCGCTCGTGTTGAGTGCCACCCGCATCGTCCATGAGGGCGACCAGCGAAGCACCAGCGTGATGATTCGCAACCCCTCACAGCACACCTATGCAGCACAAACCTGGGTCAACACTGCGGCGGACGATACCACCACTGCGGTGCCGTTCATGCCCTCACCCGGGCTGTTCCGCCTGGACCCGGGCAAAGACCAACTGGTGCGCATCAACAGCCTGCCGCACACCTTGCCCGACGACCGGGAGTCGCTGTTTTTCTTCAACCTGCAGGAAATCCCCCAGGCCAAGCCTGGCGACGATACCTCGAACGTACTGAGCATCGCGCTGCGTACCCGCATCAAGCTTTTCCATCGCCCCAAGGCGCTGAAGGGCGAGCCGCAGAAGCGTATAGGCGAGCTTGCCTGGCAGTGGCTGCCGGCAACCGGAGAGGTGCGCGTCACCAACCCCACGCCCTATCACTTCACCTTCCGCCAGGTACTCACCGCTCAAGGCGAGCGCCTGCAGCCAGGCATGGTCGAGCCCTTTGCCGACCTGCGCCTGCGCCTGCCGGAAGGAGCCAGCGCGCCGCTGCACGTGCGCTTCAGCACCATCAACGACTACGGCGGTACCGGCGAGCTGCACACAGCTTCGGTCACAACTGAGCAGTGAGCCTGACTACCATGCCTATATCCCAGAAAGCCAAGGCTCGCACACGCCTGTGTACGCTGCTGGCCATGACCGGCCCCAGCGTGTTCGCTGCACATGCCGCGCACGCCGAGCCGGCTCGCTTCAACCCTGCGTTTCTCTACCAGGGCAGCGCGGGCCAGGCAGCGTTGGCCGCGCTCGAACAGCACACCACCCTCGCCCCCGGAGCACACACCGTTCGGGTCAGCCTCAACCTGCAGGATCACGGCGCTCATGAGCTGGAGTTCAGCCAGGCCGCTGACGGCCAACTCCAGCCTTGCCTTCCGGCCCAGTGGCTCGCCAGCCTGGGGTTGCGCCTGAGTACATTGCAAGATCCGGCACTGGCCCACGCCGCCTGCCTGGACCTGCCGCAAGCGATTGCCGATGCCAGCGTGGTGCTCGACAGCCAGGCCATGTCATTGGCTATTTCCATCCCACAGATCGCCATGCAGAGCCAGGCCAGCGGGCAGGTAGCTCCCTCACGCTGGGATGAGGGTATCAATGCGGCCTTCGTCAATTACCAGGTGTCGGCGCAGCGCAGTGCCAGCGCAAGCGCACACCAGAGCAGCGAAGATGCTGTGTTCAATGCCGGTGCCAACCTCGGTGCCTGGCGCCTGCGCAGTGGCTACAGCATGCGCAGCGACCAGCAAGGCCGCCGCTGGCAGCGCAACTACACCTACGCCCAGCGGGACGTACCGGGCCTGAACGCCAACCTCACCGTGGGAGAAAGCAACACCGGCGGTGATGTGTTCACTTCCCAGCCGATACTGGGTGCGGTGCTGGCCAGCGATTTCGCCATGCTCAGCGATAACCAGCAGGCCTATGCCCCGGTGATTCGCGGAGTTGCCCTGAGCCGGGCGAAGATAGACGTGCGCCAGAACGGCTACACGGTTTACACCGGCTACGTCAGCGCCGGTGCCTTCGAGCTCGATGACCTGGCGGTCTATGGCAATGGCGAGCTGGAGGTCACCCTCACCGAAGCCGACGGCCAGGTACGGCGTTTCACTCAGCCGTATGCCTCGCTGGGCAACCTTTTGCGAGAGGGGGTGTGGCGCTACGAGGCATCGGTGGGCCGCTATGCACCGGCCCGCGCTGAGCTGGACCGGCCAATGCTGGCCCAGGCAAGCCTTGCACGTGGGCTGGGCTGGAAGAGCACCGCTTATGGGGGCTTGCGCCAGGCCAGCTTCTATCGAGCAGCGACCCTGGGCGCCGCCCGTGACCTGGGAACGCTGGGCGCACTGTCGGCGGACATCACCGTCTCCGAAAGCCAGCCACAAACCGGCCCGGCTCGCCGAGGCGAGAGCTATGCCATCCGCTACGGCAAACACTTCGCCAGCCGTACCTATCTGCGTTTCGCCGGCTATCGCTATTCGACCGAAGGCTATCGGGACTTTGGCGAAGCCGTATACGAACACAGCCGCAATGTGGCGTTTCTGGGCAACCGCCGCAGCCGCTTCGAACTGTCCATGAGCCAGCCGATCGGGAGAAACACCAGCAGCTCCCTTACGTTGTCGCAGGAAGACTATTGGGGCAGCCAGCCCAGCAGGCGGCAAGTCCAGTTCAATATCAGCACCTACTGGCGCAAGGTGCAGTACAGCGCCTACGCCACGCAATCAGTGGCCCAGGCCCCGGGTTATGAATGGGACAGCCGGCAGATCGGCCTGTCGGTATCGATGCCGCTGGAGTTCGGCAACTGGTCCAGCGCCAGCTTCGATGCCGTCAGCAGCCAGGGCAACTGGTCGCAACGGGCCTCGCTGAGCACAGCGGATACCGAACGCGGCCTTAATTACAGCGCAAGCGTGGCGCGTTCGACCGAAGGCCACAACAGCCTCGGCGCCAGCGTGGCCTATCAGGGCCAGAATGGCAGTTACAGCCTGGGCTACAACGCAGGGCCCGGCTATCAGAACCTCAACGGCAGCGCAGCCGGTTCGCTGTTGCTGCACGAGGATGGTTTTTTGCTCAGCCCCATGGCAGGCGACACCATGGCCCTGGTACACGTGCCAGGCATCGAGGGCGTTACGGTCCAGAACGCCGGCCGGCAGCGCACCAGTGCCGACGGCTACAGCCTGGTGCCCTACATGCGCCCGTACCGCAGCAACAGCGTCACACTGGACACACACGAGCTTGGGCCGGAGGTAGAGCTGGACAACGGTACGGTGCAGGTCGTGCCGCGGCGCGGCGCGATCGTTCGAGCGAAATTCGCAGCACGCAAGGTCAACCGCCTGATCCTGCGCCTGCTGGCTGCCGACGGCAGGCCCCTGCCCTTCGGTGCTCAAGTGACAGATGCCAATGGCGCGGTGCTGGGCATGGTTGGCCAAGGCGGCCAACTGCTGCTGGCGACGTCGCTCGAGCCGCAAGTGCTGCACGTGACCCTGGATGAGGGCCGCTGCGGCGTTGAATTGGCCCCCCAGCTGTGGCCCGAGGAAAACGGCTTCAGGCAGCGCACACTCACCTGCCTGTGAACACAGTGTACAAGCGGCCTGCAAAGGGCCGCCCCCTCATCAAACGAGACTCTCCTGCAATGAAAGCAATCCCGCTCACTCTCGCGCTCGCGGCGCTGGCACCGCAACTGGCTTACGCCGTTGATGGCTGCTTCTGGAATCACAAAAATGGCCTGTCGGATGGGCCGCTGATCTTCAAGCAGAATTTCGGTACGGTCTACGTGCCGCGCGATGCACCGCTGGGCGCGATCATCGGCACCGCTCAGATACAGAGTTTCGATCGGCAGATAGGCAGCAACGCCATGCTCGCCTGCTTCAACGAGCTCGATCAGCGGCCGTTGATACTCCAGGCCAGCGCGGCTATGGGGCTGGCTGCGCCCCCATCGAACCTTCCTCCCCCTATCGCGCCAGACCGCCTATTGAAGACCAACATCGACGGGGTAGCTGCCCAGTTCGAATACCTGAATCCCTTCAATCAGGCCAGGGCCATTCGAACGCTCGACGGCCGCCCGCCCATGCCGCCGTTCCAGGCCCAGCTGCTACTGAATCCATTCCAATGGGAGTACTCGAGCAGCACCAGCCTGTTGACACTGATCAAGACCGATACCCTCCAACCGGGCCCGAACCTGATCGACACCAAGCTGTTCAGCGGCACCATGACGGATATCCCTGGCGAAGCGATGAGCTACTCCATCACCGGCACAGTGATCCAGGCCCAATGTGAGCTGGGCGCCAGCGTGCCTAGCTCGGTAGAATTAGGCGAATGGAGCACCAGTGACTTCACCGGCCCTGGCTACACCACGGTGGCCACGAAGTTTTCCATCGCCCTGGCCAATTGCCAGGATGACCCTGCCAACGGCGCCACCGAGGTGTATCTGCAGTTCGACCCTCAACGTGGCTCGCTCACCATTGATCGGGACAAGGGTATCTTTTCGCTGATGACCGGCTCGACCGCCAAAGGCATCGCGATGCAGGTGTTGCAGAGCGACGGCAGCCCAATGATGCTCAACGATATCGTGCACATGCAGCGGCTCCCGGTCAGCGGGGCAACACAGCTGGATTTCGCCGTGAGGTTGTATCAGACAGGCACGGCTTCGGAGGTTGTGGCAGGAATAGCGTTGGGGGCTCTGGGATTCACCATCAGCTACATGTGAGGTGAGCGATACGGCGGGGGAGTTGGGTGGCAACCCCTCCAGCCACACCCCGGCACACGATGTTCCCGCTATGGCTGCTCCCTTCCGGGCCTGACCAGGTTAACGGGTAATCATTGCGAGGGGACCGAAGGGGTCACCATAACGCACACCTGGCAGGGTTGCCCTGGCAAGCGGGGGCCATTGTACAGGCTTGCCGGCCGGATACAACCGGCAGCCCGAAAAAACACGCCACTTCAAACGCTTACCGCGAATGCCCGGCCAGCAAGGCCTGCAACGCGGCCTCATCCAGCACCGCAACACCCAGTTGCTGAGCCTTGGCAAGCTTCGAGCCTGCGCCAGGGCCGGCGACCAGCGTGTGGGTCTTGGCCGAGACGGAACCGGCCACCTTGGCGCCCAGCGCTTCCAATTGCTCCTTGGCCTGATCGCGGGTCAGGCTTTCGAGCGTGCCGGTGAGCACCCAGGTTTGGCCGGCCAGTGGCAGGTCACTGCTGGCCTCGCGGCGTACGCTGGCCCAATGCATCCCGAAGTCGCGCAGTTGCCGTTCTGCGGCCAATGCCTGCTCGCGGCGGCCTTGATCACTGAAATAGGCACGCACCGATTCGGCGGCACGCTCCGGCAGCGCCTGGCGCAGGTCCAGCCAGTCGGCCTGCACCAGCTGCTCGATGCTTGCGAATTTTTCTGAAAGCTTTTGCGCAGCGCCTGGCCCCACATAAGGAATCTCGAGCTTCGCTATCAGCCCGTCGAACGTGGTGCTGGCGGCAAACTCGGCGTGCACCTCACCCTCTCCCTGCGGCGTGACACCGCGGGCGAGCAACTGCTCGATCACGGTACGGTTGTGGGCCTCTTCGAAGAAATGCCCGATCTCGTAAGCCACTTCATTGCCGATATCCGGCAGGTAGGTGAGCAGCAAGGGCTGAGCCACCTGAATCCGCTTCAAGCTGCCCAAGGTGCGGGCCAGCACCTTGGCGGTTTCCTCGCCTACGTCCGGGATGCCCAATGCGAACACGAACCGCGCCAGGGTAGGCTGGCGGCTGGCGTCGATGGCGTTGATCAGGTTGCGGCTGGACACCTCGGCAAACCCCTCCAGCGCCAGCACCTGTTCCTGCGCAAGCGTGTAAAGGTCGGCCGGCGACTTCACCAGCCCGCTCTCCACCAGTTGCTCGACGATCTTGTCCCCCAGCCCGTCCACGTCCATCGCCCGGCGCGAGACGAAATGGATGATCGCCTGCTTGAGCTGCGCGGCGCAGGCCAGCCGGCCGACGCAGCGATACACCGCGCCTTCGCTGATGGTTTGCTTGCCTTTGCTTCGCTTGATCAGTTGCGTGCGCTCCACCTCGGAGCCGCACACCGGGCAGTGGCTGGGCACCTCTACCGCCGTTGCGTTCTCCGGGCGGCGATCGGTGACCACTTGCATCACCTGCGGGATCACATCCCCTGCTCGGCGGATGATTACCGTGTCGCCGATCATCACCCCCAGGCGGGCCACTTCGTCCATGTTGTGCAGCGTGGCGTTGGCCACCGTCACACCTGCCACCTTCACCGGCTGCAAACGCGCGACCGGTGTTACCGCGCCCGTGCGGCCCACCTGAAAGTCCACGCCCAGCACCTGGGTCAGCTCTTCGGATGCGGGGAATTTGTGCGCGATCGCCCAACGCGGCTCTCGGGCGCGAAAGCCCAGCTCGCGCTGGCCGGCGATGCGGTTGACCTTGAACACCACACCGTCGATTTCATACGCCAGGCCCTGGCGTCGCTCGCCGATGTCGCGGTAGTAATCCAGGCAGCCCTGCACATTGGCCGCCACCTTCAGCTCGCGGCTGATGGGCAAGCCCCAGCTGCGCAGCTGTTCCAGATTGCCGATGTGGGTGTCGCTCACGTCTTCGCTCACCTGGCCGATGCCATAGCAGCAGAATTCCAGCGGGCGGCTGGCGGTGATCTTCGAATCCAGCTGGCGCAGGCTGCCAGCGGCTGCGTTGCGCGGGTTGGCGAAGGTTTTGCCGCCCACCTCGGCCTGGGCGGCGTTGAGCCGTTCGAAACCGGCCTTGCTCATGTATACCTCGCCGCGTACCTCCAGCGTGGCTGGCCAACCCTTGCCTTTGAGCTTGAGCGGCACGTTGCGGATGGTGCGCACATTCACCGAGATGTCCTCGCCAGTGCTGCCGTCGCCCCGCGTGGCGCCGCGCACCAGTTGCCCGTCCTGGTACAGCAGGCTCACCGCCAGCCCATCGAGCTTGGGCTCGCAACTGTACTGCACCGCCTCGTCCTCCAGCCCTTCGCGCACGCGGCGGTCGAAATCGAGCAGGTCCTGCTCTTCGAAGGCATTGCCCAGGCTGAGCATGGGCACTTCATGCCTGACCGTGGCGAACGCCGACAGCGCCGTGCCACCCACACGCTGGGTCGGCGAATCCGGTGTAATCAGGTTGGGGTTGGCCTCTTCCAGCGCCTTGAGCTCGCGAAACAGGCGGTCGTACTCGGCGTCGGGAATGCTGGGTTCGTCGAGCACGTAATAGCGGTAGTTGTGCTCGTCCAGTTGCTGGCGCAGTTCGAGGATGCGGGTTTCGTCGACGTTCATGGCGATGGTTTCACAGGTTCCGGAATGACAATCGCCCGGCACCGCCTGCCTCGGTTACTGGAGGCCGGCCATGCCGGGCGACGCGTGAAAGGTGAAGCTTAGCGCTTCTGAGTCAATGCCCGGCGCTCGAATTCGACGATGCGCTGGCGGTAATGCTCGATGGTCTGGGCGGTGAGCACGCTGCGCTGGTCGTCCTTGAGCTCGCCGTCGAGTTCGTGGGCCAGCTTGCGCGCTGCAGCCACCATCACATCGAACGCCTGCTTGGGATGGCGCGGGCCAGGCAGGCCGAGGAAGAAGGTCACCGCGCGGGTGCTGAAGTGGTCGATGTCGTCCAGGTCGAACACACCAGGGTGCAGGGCATTGGCCATGGAGAACAGTACTTCGCCATTGCCGGCCATGCTTTCGTGGCGGTGGAAGATGTCCATTTCACCGAAACGCAGGCCGCTTTCCAGAATGTTCTGCAGCAGTGCCGGGCCTTTGAAGCCCGCTTCGCTACGCGATACCACCAGGATCACCAGCACCTCTTCAGGCTCGCCCACCAGGCCCGGGCCACCGCTGTGCGACGGCGCAGGCGCGTCTTCATCAGGGAAGTCATCGAGGCGCTCGCGCGGCTTGATACGCGGCTCGTCCACTGCCAGCTCGACATCGAGCTCAGGCTCCACGTGGCGAGGGGCTTCGGCAGCTACCGCTGCCTTCTTGCGCTTGCCTTCACGGGGTTCGCGAGGCTCGCGAACCGGCGCGCTCATCGACGGCAGGTCAGCTTCGTCCAGTTCAGGCTCCTTCTGGGTTTCCAGCACCCGCGAAGGGCCCAGTACCTCTGCGCTGCCTTCCTCATCGGGAAGGTTGCTGTAATTGCGGTCCAGTCGGAACCTCAGTTTGCCCTTGCCACCGCGCATACGGCGCCAGCCATCGAAGAGTATCCCGGCGATCACTACGATGCCGATGACGATCAGCCACTCACGCAGACCGATTTCCATGTAAACCTGTGCCTCGAATAAAAAGTGAACACAAAAATAAGGGTGTAAACCCCTTTAAATCGTGGCGCCAAGCCGCTGTTCTGACTGGCGTTTTACCCACGCATAGAAAAATCTTGACACTAAACTAGCACGACCTGCGGCAAACATACACCGCCAGTCGCCTTCACCTTGCATTTAGAGCCACCCTCCCCTCTGCTCAGCTTTCCACCATGGCCATGGCTTCTTCTACATCCACCGCCACAAGGCGCGAACAGCCCGGTTCGTGCATGGTGACCCCCATCAGTTGATCAGCCATTTCCATGGCGATCTTGTTGTGGGTGATGTAGATGAACTGCACCGTTTCGGACATCTCCTTCACCAGCCGCGCGTAGCGGCCGACGTTGGCGTCATCGAGCGGCGCATCCACCTCATCGAGCATGCAGAACGGCGCGGGGTTGAGCTGGAAGATCGAAAACACCAGGGCCAGCGCCGTCAGCGCTTTTTCACCACCGGACAGCAAATGGATGGTGCTGTTCTTCTTGCCCGGCGGGCGGGCCATGATCGTTACCCCTGTATCGAGTAGATCTTCGCCCGTCAGTTCCAGCCAGGCGCTGCCACCGCCGAAAACTTTCGGAAAAAGTGCCTGCAAACCGCCGTTTACCCGATCGAAGGTTTCCTTGAAGCGGTTGCGGGTTTCCTTGTCGATCTTGCGGATCACGTTTTCCAGGGTTTCCAGCGCTTCAGTGAGATCGTCGTTCTGCGCATCAAGGTAGCGCTTGCGCTCGGACTGCTGCTGGTACTCCTCGATCGCCGCCAGGTTGATGGCGCCCAGGCGCTGGATACGCGCATCGATCAGTTCCAGATGCTGCTCGGCGCTTTGCTCGGTGGCCTCGTCCGTGAGCGTGGCGAGCACCCCGTGCAAATCGTAGCCATCGGTGCGCAGCTGCTCCTGAAGGCCGGTGCGGCGAACGCTCAGGCCCTGCCATTCCAGGCGCTGGCTTTCGAGCTGGCCACGCAGCATCTGCGATTGCTGCTCGGCCTGGGTGCGGCGTTTTTCGGCGTCGCGCAGCTCGCGGTCAGCGTCATCGAGGCTGGCGCGAGCCATGCGCATCTCGTCGTCCACGCCCATGCGCTGTTCGAGCAGGGCTTCGAGCTTGATGCGCAGCTCCTCGAGCGGTGCGTCGCCTTCTTCCAGGTTCAGCGCCAGTTGCTCCTGGCGCTCCACCAGCCGCGCCGATTGCATCTCAAGCCGCTCCAGCGCTTGCTGGGTAGAACGGTGCTGGGCGCGCAACGAGCCCAGGCGCAGAGCAAGCTGGTGGGCGCTGTCCTTGTGCTGGCGAGCCTGCTGGCGCAACTGGTCGAGCCCTTCGCGCAGCTGTTCGCGCTGGGCCATCAGGCGCTCGCGCTGGTCGGTGTCTTCGGCCATGGCCTCAAGGGCTTCCTGCAATTGCAGGCGCGCCTCGCCGACGCTTTCGGTTTCGATCGCACGCTGCTCGGCGAGCTCCGCCAGCTCTTCTTCGAGCCGGCGCCGGCGCAGCGCCAGTTGCTCGGCCTTGGCCTGGCTGGCCGACAGCTGAGCGCGGTATTCACCTTGCTGGCGGGTCTGTTCCTGCAAGCGGCGGCGCAGTTGCTCACGGGCCTGCTCCTGGTCGGCCTGAGCCTGGCGCAACTCGGCCTGGCGCTCGGCAAGCTCGGCCAGCGCCTGCTCCCCGGCTTCGCGCCGGGCCTGCAACTGGTCGATTTCCTGCCCACGCGCCAGTACGCCACCCTGGGCATCGTTGCCGCGGCTGACGCGTAGAAAGTGCCGCCCCACCCAATAGCCATCCTGGGTGGCGAAGCTCTGCCCGCCCGCCAGCGAAGCACGCTGGGCCAGCGCAGCCTCCAGGCTCTGGGCCGGCAACACCTGGCCCAGCCAGGGGCTGAGGTCGACCGGGCTGTGCACCTTGCCCAACAGGCTGCCCTCGGCCACCGGCGCCGGGCCGGCACTGGCCAGGCGCAGCTCGCCTTGGTCGAAGCTGTCGAAACGTGAGGCCTGAAGATCATCGACCAGCACCGCCTGAAGGTCGGCGCCGAGCACCGCCTCCACTGCGGCCTCCCAACCCGCCTCGACCCGCAGCCCTTCGGCCAGCCGTGGCTGCTGCGCCAGGCCCTGCTCCGCCAACCACTGGCTGGCACCGGCACCAGGCTCAAGCGCGGCCTGCTGCAAGGCTTCGAGCGAAGCCAGGCGGCCTTCCAGGCGTTGCTGCTCGCCCTGGGCCTGCTGCTGCTCGGCAGTGACGGCCTGCAATTGGGCACGCACCTGTTCCAGATCGAGGGCGCCCTGTTCGTCTTCAGCCTGCAAGGCTTCCAGCGCCATCTCGCACTCGGCCAACTGCTCGCTGGCCTCGAGGATCGCAGCACTCTCGGGGTCGGCCGCCAGCTGCCCACGCTCTTCGCCCAGACGGCGCTGGCGCTCGCTGAGGCGCTCCATCGACTGCTCAAGCCCAGCGATGCGCGACTGCTGCACCTCGGCCTGGCGGCGCGGTTCGGCGGAGCGGGTGTTGAAGGCGTCCCACTGTTCCTGCCAGCCGTGCAGGCCGGCTTCGGCTTCTTCCAGCGCTGCGGCACTCTGCTCCGATGCTTCGGCCAGCCCCTCGTGCTCGGGTTCGAGCATTTCCAGCTCTTCGCCCAGGGTTGCCAGCAAGGTGCGGTCATGGCCCAGGTGCGACTCGGTTTCAAGCCGCGCCCGCTCGGCCTCTTTCAGGTCGTCCTGCAACTGGCGCAAGCGCTGCTGGCCGTGCTGGATGCTCTGCTCGACCCGGGCGATGTCGCCACCGACCGAATAGAAACGCGCCTGCACCTGGTTGAAGCGCTCCGACAGTTCGTGATGGCCGTCGCGCAGCCGCTCGATGCTGGCGTCAGCGTTACGCTGCTCGGCCACCAGCGCTTCGAAGCTCACTTCCTGGTCGCCGATCACCCGCTCGCGCTCGGCGACCTGCTCGTTCAGTGCGCGCCAACGCAAGGCTGCCAGTTGCGCCTTGAGCTGGCGCTCCTCGGCTTTGTATTCCTGGTATTTCTCGGCAGCCTGGGCCTGGCGGTGCAGGCGCTCGAGCTGGCGGTCGAGCTCTTCGCGCAGGTCGGTCAGGCGCTCGAGGTTCTCATGGGTGCGGCGGATGCGGTTCTCGGTTTCGCGGCGGCGTTCCTTGTACTTGGAGATGCCGGCCGCTTCTTCGAGAAGTTGCGCAGCTCTTCGGGCGGGCCTCGATCAGGCGGCTGATCATGCCCTGCTCGATGATCGAATAGCTGCGTGCGCCGAGGCCCGTGCCGAGGAAGATGTCGGTGATGTCGCGGCGCCGGCACTTGGTGCCGTTCAGGTAATAGGTGTTCTGCCCGTCGCGGGTGACCTTGCGGCGAATGGAAATCTCGGCGTACGCGGCGTATTCGCCCACCAGCGTGGTTTCGCTGTTGTCGAAGATCAGCTCGATGCTGGCCTGGCTCACCGGCTTGCGGCTGGTGGAGCCGTTGAAGATGACGTCGGTCATCGACTCGCCGCGCAGGTTTTTCGCCGAGCTTTCGCCCATCACCCAGCGCACGGCGTCGATGATGTTGGACTTGCCGCAGCCGTTGGGGCCCACCACTGCGGCCATGTTGCTGGGGAAGTTGACCGTGGTGGGGTCGACGAACGATTTGAACCCGGCCAGGCGCACGCATTTGAGCCGCATCGGTCAGCGCTGCCCCAGGCTTGCGAGGATCTGTTCGCAACTGCGCTCGCCATAGGCGCCGAGCACCGCACGCACGCCGGCCAGGTGCCGCGCACGCACCGCTTCGAGCAAGCGCGCGAACAGCTCCAGGTACTCGTGCATCGAGGCCTTGCGGGCGTCCAGCGCCAGGAGATAATGGCGGCTCATCGCCGGCTGGAGATTTTCCACGGTTTCCTGCAGGTAAGGGTTGTCAGCGAACGCGTAGGCGGCGCGCATCACCTCGAAGCTGTGATCGACGAAAGCGTTGATGTCGCCACGCTCGCAAGCCGCTGCCAGGCGCTGCTGCAGGGTGAGAAACGGCATGAAGTCGGCATCGGCCTGCCAGCGCTCGGCCACCGCCAGGCCAAGCAGGATGTACAGCTCGGTCATCAAGGTGCTCAGGCTGCGCACCTGGCGCTCGGTGATCGGCATCACCTGCGCACCCCGGCGCGGCAGGATCGCGATCAGATGGCGGCGTTCGAGAATCAGCAGCGCCTCGCGCACCGAACCGCGGCTCACGCCCAGCGCCTGGGTGACCTTCTGCTCCTGGATGCGCTCACCCGGCGCCAGCTCGCCACGGATGATCCGTTCGGCCAGGTGATGGGCAATCTGTTCGCAGAGGCTGTCCGAGGCCTTGAAGGTCATGGCGGGTCCTGGCAAGGGGCGTGGGGCGAGAAAAGCGGCGATTGTAGCCTAATTGCCGATTGAAATTGGAACCGGCGCAACAGCCGGAACATGCCGTGCGTGCCGGCAACGTTCTACACTGGCGTTCTTTCGCTGTTCGCGCCTCGAGGCCACCCCATGCCCGCTCACCGCCAAGCCTATCGCTGCGCCCTGCTGCACAGCCTCGGCGACCCTGCCGTCACCGGCCTGGATGGCTCGTACCAATACTGGCCCGATGGCCTGCTGCAAGTGGAGGATGGGCACATCGTCGCCGCCGGCGATGCCAATGAGGCGCTGCCGTATCTGCCGCCGGGCATTGAGGTGGAGGCACTGCCTGGCCGGCTGATCATGCCGGGCTTTGTCGACACTCACATCCACTTGCCTCAACTGGGCATGATCGGCGCGTTCGGCGAGCAACTGCTGGATTGGTTGAACCACTACACCTTCCCCTGCGAAGCACGCTTCGCCGACCCCGCTCATGCTCAGGACGTCGCTCGGCGCTTCATCGCCGAACTGCTGCGTAACGGCACCTCCACCGCGCTGGTGTTCGCCAGTGTCCACCCGGCGTCGGTGGAGGCGTTCTTCGAAGAGGCGCTGCGCCTGGGCCTGCGCATGCTCTGCGGCAAGGTGATGATGGACCGCAATGCCCCGCCTGAGCTGCTCGACGGCCCGGACCACGGCTACGCCCAGAGCCGCGACCTGATCGAGCGCTGGCACGGGCGCGGGCGCTTGCACTACGCCGTCACCCCGCGCTTCGCCCCTACCAGCAGTGCAGAACAACTTGAAGCCGCCGGGCGGCTGCTGCGCGAATACCCCAGCGTCTACCTGCACACGCACCTGAGTGAAAACCGCCAGGAGATCGACTGGGTGCGGCAATTGTTTCCCGAGCGCGCGGGCTACCTGGACGTGTACGCCCACCATGGGTTGCTCGGCCCACGCTCGGTGCTGGCCCATGGCGTGCACCTGGACGGCCACGAGTGTGCGCAGCTGGCGGCAGCCGGTGCTGCGGTCGCCTTCTGCCCCACCTCGAACCTGTTTCTGGGCAGCGGCCTGTTCAACCTGCCCCAGGCCGAGCGGCATCAGCTGAAGGTTGGGCTGGGCACCGATGTGGGCGCGGGCACCAGCTTCTCGATCCTGCAGACGCTCAATGAAGCCTACAAGGTGATGCAACTGCAGGGCGCTTCGCTGCACCCGTTCAAGTCGCTGTACCTGGCCACCCTCGGTGGCGCGCGTGCGCTCAGCCTGGATGACCGCATCGGCCAGTTGCGGCCTGGGCACGAGGCCGATTTCGTGGTGCTGGACCTGGCCGCCACGCCGCTGCTGGAGTACCGCCTGCGCCAATGCCGGGATATCACCGAAACGCTGTTCGTGCTGATGACGCTGGGCGATGACCGGGTGATCGAGAGGACCTACGCCCATGGAAACCGGGTGCATCAGCGCGGCTGACATATCCCTTCCAAGGCATCGAGGCGCCAAGCTGGTATGCTTGCCGCCCTCGAATCGCCACACCTCAAACGCCCGATACGCCCATGCAACCGACCCTCGGCCCCCTGAGCACCACCTGGCCCCTGCCCAACCCTGCCGGCGGCGCGGTGCTTACCTGCTGCACCTTCGCCCCCGCCGCCCTGCGGGCCGATGACTTCGCCCGCCATGCCGTGCAGCCACCGGAAAACATCCAGCGCTCGGTCGCCAAGCGCCAGGCGGAGTTCCTCGCCGGCCGGGTGTGCGCGCGGGAATCGGTGCGCGCGGTCAGTGGCCTGGAGTGGGTGGCGCCTGTGGGTGACGACCGCGCCCCGATGTGGCCGGCCGCGGTATGCGCCTCCATCACCCATAGCGACAACTGGGCCGCCTGCATCGCCGCGCACAGCGACGATTGGCAGGCCCTGGGCCTGGACGCCGAAACCCTGCTGGCGCCGGAGCGCGCCCAGCGGCTCAAGGGTGAAATCCTCACACCGGCCGAGCTTGAGCGGCTGCCGAGTGATGACGCACAAGCAGCGCTGGCGGTGACCTTGACCTTCTCGCTCAAGGAGAGCCTGTTCAAGGCGCTCTACCCGCTGGTGCGGCAGCGTTTCTGGTTCGAGCATGCCGAGCTGTCGAGCTGGTCGGCCGATGGCCAGGCACGTTTGCAGCTGCTGATCGATTTGAGCGAACGGTGGTGCCACGGGGTTGAAATCGACGCGCAGTTCTGCATCGAAAACAACCGTTTGCTGAGCCTGGTGGCGATCGCGAAAAATTGAAAAAATCCGCTGTTCGGCTGCAGCCCAGCAACCATGCAGGCGGGCGGTTTTTTCTACACTTTGCCCACACCTTATCCACACCCCCGCACGGTTGCAGATCCCCGCAGACCGCATTATCTTGTATCGCGAATTTACCGAACCACTACATGTTGGGGTTTTGGTGGAACCAGAACCACAATTCGAAGTCATAGCGCAAGCGTGTAAAAACGCTTTTTTTGCCAAATGCTTCGCTTTTCGCGCGCCGTCCGCGCACTGAAAGAATCAGTCGCCAGGAAGGGCTTCGCCGTACCTTCCCCGCCATTAACATGATGCCGCGAGCAGCGCCCAGCACGCCGCCGGCCAACACAGAGCTATCATGGAGAGCCCCATGCACACCGAACCGACTCGCGAGAACCCGCAGGCCAAGGCGCCACAGGGCGCGGAACAGTCCCATGAACTGACCGCCACCGCCCCCGGCCAACTGCGCGTGATCAAGCGTAACGGTACTGTCGTCCCCTACACCGACGACAAGATCACCGTCGCTATCACCAAAGCGTTCCTCGCAGTCGAGGGCGGCACTGCTGCTGCTTCCTCGCGCATCCACGACACCGTAGCGCGCCTGACCGAACAGGTCAGCACCACCTTCAAGCGCCGCATGCCATCCGGCGGCACCATCCACATCGAAGAAATCCAGGACCAGGTCGAGCTGGCGCTGATGCGTGCCGGCGAGCACAAGGTCGCCCGCGACTACGTGATCTACCGCGAAGCCCAATCCGTCAAGCGCAAGCAGCAGGGCGAGAACAGCATCGCCGAGCCGCACCCGAGCATCCGCATCAAGCGCGATGACGGTAGCCTCGAACCGCTGGACATGGGCCGCCTGAACACCATCATCAACGAAGCCTGCGAAGGCCTCGAAGAGGTCGACGGTGCGCTGATCCAGCGTGAAACCCTGAAGAACCTCTACGACGGCGTGGCCATCAAGGACGTCAACACCGCCCTGGTGATGACCGCCCGTACCCTGGTGGAGCGTGAGCCTAACTACTCGTTCGTCACCGCTCGCCTGCTGATGGACACCCTGCGCGCCGAAGGCCTGGGCTTCCTGGGTGTGGCCGATAGCGCCACTCACCACGAGATGGCCGAACTGTACGCCGCTGCCCTGCCCGCCTACGTCGCCAAGGGCGTGGAGTTCGAGCTGCTCAACCCGGAGCTTGCCAACTTCGACCTGGAAAAACTCGGCAAGGCGATCGATCACGAGCGCGACCAGCAGTTCACCTACCTGGGCCTGCAGACTCTCTACGACCGTTACTTCATTCATAAAGACGGCATCCGCTTCGAACTGCCGCAGGTGTTCTTCATGCGCGTGGCCATGGGCCTGGCCATCGAAGAAAAGAACCGTGACGAGCGCGCCATCGAGTTCTACCGCCTGCTGTCGTCGTTCGACTACATGGCCTCCACGCCGACCCTGTTCAACGCCGGCACCCTGCGCCCGCAATTGAGCTCGTGCTACCTGACCACCGTGCCGGACGACCTTTCCGGCATCTATGGCGCCATCCACGACAACGCCATGCTGTCCAAATTTGCCGGCGGCCTGGGCAATGACTGGACCCCGGTGCGCGCGCTGGGCTCCTACATCAAGGGCACCAACGGCAAGTCCCAGGGCGTTGTGCCGTTCCTGAAAGTGGTCAACGACACCGCCGTGGCAGTGAACCAGGGCGGCAAGCGCAAGGGCGCGGTGTGCGCCTACCTGGAAACCTGGCACCTGGACATCGAGGAATTCCTCGAACTGCGCAAGAACACCGGTGACGACCGCCGCCGCACCCATGACATGAACACCGCGAACTGGATCCCTGACCTGTTCATGAAGCGCGTGTTCGAAGGCGGCAAGTGGACCCTGTTCTCGCCGTCGGAAACCCCTGACCTGCACGACCTGACCGGCAAGGCCTTCGAGGAGCGCTACGAGTACTACGAAGCGCTGATCGAGTACGGCAAGATCAAGGTCTACAAGACCGTCGAAGCCAAGGACCTGTGGCGCAAGATGCTCTCGATGCTGTTCGAGACCGGCCACCCGTGGCTGACCTTCAAAGACCCGTGCAACCTGCGCAGCCCGCAGCAGCACGTGGGCGTGGTCCACAGCTCCAACCTGTGCACCGAGATCACCTTGAACACCAACAAGGACGAGATCGCAGTGTGCAACCTGGGCTCGATCAACCTGCCCAACCACATCGTCGACGGCAAGCTCGATACCGCCAAGCTGCAGCGCACCATCAACACCGCCGTGCGCATGCTCGACAACGTGATCGACATCAACTACTACTCCGTGCCGCAGGCGAAGAACTCCAACTTCAAGCACCGCCCGGTGGGCCTGGGCATCATGGGCTTCCAGGACGCGCTGTACCTGCAGCACATCGCCTACGGTTCGGACGCGGCCATCGAGTTCGCCGACCGTTCGATGGAAGCTGTGAGCTACTACGCCATCCAGGCCTCCTGCGACCTGGCCGACGAGCGCGGCGCCTACGAGACGTTCCAGGGCTCGCTCTGGTCCAAGGGCGTGCTGCCGCTGGACTCGCTGGCCACCCTGATCGAGCAGCGCGGCGCCAAGTACATCGAAGTCGACCGTACCGAAACCCTGGACTGGGCCCCGGTGCGTGCGCGAGTGCAAAAAGGCATCCGCAACTCGAACATCATGGCCATCGCGCCGACCGCGACCATCGCCAACATCACCGGCGTTTCGCAGTCGATCGAGCCGACCTACCAGAACCTGTACGTGAAATCGAACCTCTCCGGCGAATTCACCGTGATCAACCCCTACCTGGTGCGCGACCTCAAGGACCGCGGCCTGTGGGACTCGGTCATGATCAACGACCTGAAGTACTACGACGGTTCCGTGCAGCAGATCGAGCGCATCCCGCAGGAGCTCAAGGACCTGTACGCCACCGCGTTCGAAGTCGACACCCGCTGGATCGTCGAAGCCGCCAGCCGCCGCCAGAAGTGGATCGACCAGGCGCAGTCGCTGAACCTGTACATCGCCGGCGCCTCGGGCAAGAAGCTCGACGTGACCTACCGCATGGCGTGGTTCCGTGGCCTGAAAACCACCTATTACCTCCGTGCCCTGGCTGCCACCAGCACCGAGAAGTCGACCATCAACACCGGCAAGCTCAACGCCGTTTCCAGCGGCGGTGACAGCGCCCCGGTCCAGGCTGCCGGCCCGGCTCCTGTGCCGAAGGCTTGCGCCATCGACGAGCCGGATTGCGAAGCTTGCCAATAAGCTGAGCTGCGGCAGCCGACCCCTCGCCCCGCTTGCCGGGCCGAGGGGTTTTTCATGCCCGAACGAACCTGGCGCGGCTGCCTGGGTCTGTTGCTCTGACAACCCATCAGGAGATGCCACCATGCTTTGGAAAAAAGGCCGCCGCAGCGACAACGTGGTCGACGCCCGTGGTGACGGCGGTGGCGGAGGCGGCGGCATCCCCTTGGGCAAAGGCGGCCTGAGCCTGGGCGCGGTAGTGCTGATCGTCGGCTTCGGCCTGCTCACCGGCCAGGACCCGCTGCAGCTGCTCAGCGAGCTGACCGGTGCAGGCCAATCCAATACGCCGGCCCAGCGCCAGGCGCCGCCGGCCAACGATCAGCAGGCTGATTTCGTGCGCGCCATCCTTGGCGACACCGAAGACACCTGGCAGCAATTGTTCCAGGCGCAGGGCAAGCAGTATCAGGACCCGAAACTGGTGGTGTTCAACGGCCAGGTGAGTTCGGCCTGCGGCCGGGCGACCTCGGCAGTAGGGCCGTTCTACTGCCCCGGCGACCGCCAGGTGTATCTGGACATGGACTTCTTCCGCGAGATGCGCGAACGCTTCGGCGCAGCAGGCGACTTCGCCCAGGCCTATGTGATTGCGCACGAGGTAGGCCACCATGTGCAGAATCTGCTGGGCATTTCCGACCGGGTAGAAGCCGCGCGCCGGCAGGGCCAGCCGATGGAAGGTGCCAACGGGCTTTCGGTGCGCCAGGAATTGCAGGCCGACTGCTTCGCCGGGGTGTGGGCCAACCATGCGCAGGCGCGCCTGAACTGGCTGGAGCCAGGTGATATCGACGACGCCCTCAATGCTGCCAACGTCATCGGCGACGATCACCTGCAACAGCAGAGCCAAGGGCACGTGATGCCGGATGCGTTCACCCATGGCACCTCTGCGCAGCGCCAGCGCTGGTTCAAGGCAGGCTTTGCGCAGGGGCGTGTGGGTGACTGCGATACGTTTGCGGCAAAGGCGCTTTGAAGGTTTGCTCGACAGGCTTGAAGTTTGCCTCGTCGCGCGGCAAGCCGCCCTCCCCCTATATGAAGTGCGAAGCCGGATTTCAGTGGGAGGCCGGCTCGCCGGGCGATGAGCGACGAGCCGCTCCCCAACATCGAAATCGCTTGGGCATTGCAAACCCCAAAAGCATAGGGCCTCCAAAGCCGCGTTAAGCGCCAGGCGTTTGCGGTGTGGCAATTAGGCGTATACTTGCGCCATTCTCCAAGCAGGCAACCCTTATGCCCACGTCCCTGGAAACCAAACGCGCATACTTCGCCAAGGTGCGCCGCGCCAATTACGCGGCAAGCCTACGGCTCGAAGGGTTCAATGTGCCTCAGGGTGATGAGGAAAAGCCTGTCCCCACACGTGAGCAGGTACTGCAGCGGTATCGTACCGATAACGCTCGGTGACAGTGGACAAGTATGGGGTCGGGCAAGACCCTTACTGTTACCCCGGTACGTCCGTATTGCGCAATCACCTGAATCTTCGGGTTCAGTCAATGCTGGACGACGCTGAGCGAGAGCTGAGCAGCATTGCCGCCAGCGAGGTGGTTTTTCACCCCCCGCCCTACGACCTAAAGAGTTTGCAGGCTCTGCACCGTCATCTGTTCAAGGATGTTTATCCATTCGCCGGTGAGGTGCGTGAAGTCGACATCTCCAAAGGCGTGACGCGATTTTGCAACGTCTCCCGCATCGAACCTGAAGCCGCCAACTATTCGCTTGGGCAGGTAGCAGGCGATGGTTTCAAAGGCTCGAAAGGCCAGTGCTCATGGCGCTGCTGGCGGAATTCTTCGGCGAGCTGAACATGCTTCACCTTTTTCGAGAAGGCAATGGCCGAGCTCAACGGCTGCTATTCGAGCAATTGGTCATTGCTGCCGAGTACCCTATCGACTGGCGCCCCGTTTCACCCGACGAGTGGATTCAGGCCAATATCAGCGCTGTAGCCTGCAACTATGCACCGCTTGCCGGCATATTCGACCGCTGCATCGGTCAGGTGCCATTTTCGTCTTGATCAGCATGATGGACTTCTGCGGCGAAGCCTATATCCTGTGCCCCTGATCAATGAAACCTACCATATGTAGTTTTTACCCTGTAAAGAGCTGGTTTCTAACCAAAGAAGCTCGTTAAGCTAAAAGGGCGCGTCAAAGCACACTTTCCAGTACAATCGTGCCCCCTTAGTCGGCCGATACGCACAAGTGCATCGGCCCTCTCGAACTCACGCCGCCCGAGCCGGCATCCAGCTAAAGGCGCGGGCAACGTACAGATTTCCAACATCCACATGGCTGCCACCCATGCAGCCCTCACGCAGGAGCCACCCACCATGCTGAGCTGGGACGAATTCGACAAAGACGACACCGAAGCCACCTCCGCTGCCAAAGGCGCCGCGCCTTCGCAGCCGGCTGTTGGCGCAGAGCTGGAGCGCCTCGACAGCGCCGGTGACGCCGCCGCCCACCAGGCCCGCGCCATCGCTGCCGACGACAGCGCCGCCGTTGCCCGTGCCAAGGCCGCATTGAACGATCTCGACATCGCCGAAGGCCTGGCCGAGCTCGAAGGCTCAGCCGCCCGCGTGACCGTCGACTCCAAGCGCATGATCAACTGCCGCGCCGACCTGAACCAGCTGGTGCCGTTCAAGTACGACTGGGCCTGGCAGAAATACCTCGACGGCTGCGCCAACCACTGGATGCCGCAAGAGGTCAACATGACCACCGACATCGCCCTGTGGAAGAGCGCCGACGGCCTGACCGACGACGAGCGCCGCATCGTGCTGCGTAACCTGGGTTTCTTCTCCACCGCCGATTCGCTGGTGGCCAACAACCTGGCGCTGGCGGTGTACCGCCTGATCACCAACCCCGAATGCCGCCAGTACATCCTGCGCCAGGCCTTCGAGGAAGCGATCCACACCCACGCCTACCAGTACTGCATCGAGTCGCTGGGCATGGATGAAGGCGAGATCTTCAACATGTACCACGAGATCCCGTCGGTCGCGAAAAAGGCCGCCTGGGGCCTGAAGTACACCCGCGCCATCTCCGACCCCGAGTTCAAGACCGGCACTCCGGAAACCGACAAGGAGTTGCTGCGCAACCTGATCGCCTACTACTGCGTGCTCGAAGGCATCTTCTTCTACTGCGGCTTCACCCAGATCCTCTCCATGGGCCGCCGCAACAAGATGACTGGCGTCGCCGAGCAGTTCCAGTACATCCTGCGCGACGAATCCATGCACCTGAACTTCGGCATCGACGTGATCAACCAGATCAAGATCGAGAACCCGCACCTGTGGGACGCCGAGATGAAGGAAGAAGCGACCCAGATGATCCTGCAAGGCACGCAGCTTGAGATCGAATACGCACGCGACACCATGCCGCGCGGCGTGCTGGGCATGAACGCGGCGATGATGGAGGACTACCTCAAGTTCATCGCCAACCGCCGCCTGACCCAGATCGGCCTGAAGGAAGAGTACCCGGGCACCACCAACCCGTTCCCGTGGATGAGCGAGATCATGGACTTGAAGAAAGAGAAGAACTTCTTCGAAACCCGTGTGATCGAGTATCAGACCGGTGGGGCGTTGAGCTGGGATTGAGGCTTTGGGGACTGTCAGATTTTTTGTGTGCGGGCGGTTAACGCCCGTCACCTGACGGACAGTGAAATCACCAGGTTGGCCTGGTAAAGCGATCTTCATACAGGATCGCAAATTGATTCATCGCACTTTTCCAGTCATGCGCAGCCTTGCCCCAGTTGGCGGTGATGTTTCGCAGTCCCAGCCAGATCAGCTTGGTCGCCGCTTCGTCATTCGGGAAGTGCCCGCGCGTCTTGATGATCTTGCGCAACTGGGCGTTGATGCTCTCGATGGCGTTGGTGGTGTAGACCACCTTGCGTATTGCCTGCGGGAACACGAAGAACGGGATCACGCGATCCCAAGCCCGCCGCCACGCGGCAACAACCGTCGGATACTGCTTGCCCCAGGGCCCAGCCTCGAAGTCGTTCAATGCCTGCTCGGCGGCCTCGGCATTGAGTGCCTGATAAATCGGCTTCAGAGCTTTGGCCAGCCCTTTGCGTTTGTCCCAGGAGGCGTATTCAAGGCTATTGCGGATCAGGTGGACGATGCAGGTTTGCAGAGTCGTTTCAGGGTAAACAGCCGCCAGTGCTTCCGGCATGCCCCTGAGTCCGTCCGTGACGGCAATCAGCACATCCTCAACGCCTCGGTTGCGCAAGTCGTTGAACACTTTCAACCAAAACTTCGCACCCTCGGTGTTCTCGATCCAGATACCCAGAATGTCACGGGTGCCGTCCGGCAAAACGCCCAGCGCCAAGTAGATCGCCTTGTTGCGGACCACACCTTCATCGCGGATCTTCACCCGCAAGGCATCGAAGAAAATGACCGGATACATCGGCTCCAGAGGCCGCTGTTGCCATGCACCCACTTCTTCCATCACGGCGTCAGTAACAGAACTGATGAAGTCATGAGAGACGTCCGTGCCGTACTGCTCCAGCAGAAACGCACGGATCTCGCGTACCGTCATGCCACGGGCATACATGGCGATGATCTTGTCGTCGAACCCTGTGAAGCGGCGCTCATGCTTGGGAATCAGGATGGGCGCGAAACTGCCGTCGCGATCGCGGGGAATGTCCAGCTTGAGCGGGCCATCGTCAGTCAGCACTGTCTTGCCGCTGGTGCCGTTGCGCTGGTTATCGGTGCCTTCCGGGCGCGTCTCGCCGGACGCATAGCCCAAGTGATAGCCAAGCTCCGCACCCAGTGCGCGCTCGACCAACGCCTTCTTGAAGGCCATCGAGATGTCCTGGATCGCCTCAGCTGTCATCGGGCCTTTGACGAACTGTTCGACCAGGTCTTTGGGGATCTCTGGGAGGTCTTTCTGGCCTTGCCGGCCGGGGTCTTTTTGCTTGGCATGTCATGCACCTTAAACGCATGTGATGCCCGAACACAAAATTACTGATAGTCCCAGGCTTTGGCCTGAGCGTCTCCAGGCCACTCCCGTGTGAAGAAACCGCCAGCCTCCGCAAACGAGGCTGGCGGTTTTTTTCTAGCCTGTGAGTTTCTCCGCAAACCCCGGCAAACACCTACCACCCCTCCCCTCTACAACCACCTGCCCGATCACCAGCACCGCCGGCGCCTTGAGCTCGAACGCCAACGCCGCCTCATGCATGCCTGCCAGCTCACTGAAGCATTGCCGTTGCTGCGGCAGCGATGCGTTTTCGATCATCGCTACGGGCGTCTCCGCCGCCAATCCACCCGCGAGCAGCTCGTCGCGAACCTCCTTGAGCTTCGCTACCCCCATATAGACCACCAGGGTCGTACCCGCCTGCGCCAGCGCTCGCCAGTTCAGCGGGCTGTCGTCCTGCGTATGGGCGGTCACCAACGTCACACCGCGGGCCACCCCACGCAGCGTCAGCGGGATATCGCACTGCGTTGCGCCCGCCAGGCCAGCGGTGATCCCGTTGACCAGTTCCACTTCAATACCACGCTCGCCAAGCCACTGAGCCTCCTCACTGCCGCGGCCGAAGATGCACGGGTCGCCGCCTTTGAGGCGCACAACGCATTTGCCTTGGCGTGCATAACGCAGCATCAGGCGTTGGATGAAGGCTTGAGGGGTGGAGCGGCAGCCGCCGCGCTTGCCCACGCCGATGACCTTTGCGCCGGGGCAGTGCTCCAGCACGGCCGGGTTGACGAGGCTGTCGATCATCACCACGTCGGCGCCACGCAGCGCGCGCACCGCCTTGAGGGTCAAGAGCTCCGGGTCACCCGGGCCGGCGCCTACCAACCAGACTTTTGCGTTCATGCCGTTACCTCATCAGCGTTGCGAACCGCGAGGCGCGATCCGGGGTGGGTTTCATCCGTGCAACATCCAGATCAACAGCAGCCCGTTCACCAACAGTGAACACAGCGCCAGGGTGCGCCACACCTTAAGCGGTTCGCGCTCCAGCAACGGGCGAAAGCTTGTGCTGGGCTGTTGCTCGCCGTTTTGCAGCGCCAGCGCCCATTGTTCGGCCGTTTCGAAGCGTTGGGCCGGGTCGCTGGCCAGTGCCTGGTCCAGGTTGTGCACCAGCCATTCGGGCAGCTCGGGGCGATAGCGGCTGGCCGGCACCGGTGTGCCGAAGCGCGGGCGCTGGAAGGCCTCGACCTCGCCATGGGGATAGTGGCCGGTCAGCAGGAAATACAAAGTCACGCCTGCGCTGTACAGGTCCTGAGCCACGCTCGGCGCGGCGCCTGCGTAGGCTTCTGGCGCGATGTAGTTGGGCGTGCCCGGCAATTCGCCTGCGATGTGCGCAGACAGCCCCGGGCAGTGCGCCAGGCCGAAGTCCAGCAGGCGCAAGTCACCGTCTGCATCGAGCAGCAGGTTCTCCGGTTTGATGTCGCGGTGCAGGATGTTGCGCCGGTGCAGCATGCCCAGCGCCCGCAGCAGGTGCAGGGCGATGCCCAGGCCTTGCGCCAAACTGAGCGGGCCGTGCTGCCGATGGTGCTCGGCCAGGGTGATGCCGGGATGCTCGCGCATCAGGTAATACAGGTGCTGCCGCTCAGGGGCGGCATGCACCTCAGGAAAAAAGCGCCCGGCCACGCGCCGCAGGAACCACTCCTCCTGAAGCAGGCGCTGCCCGGCTTCGCTGTCACCGTCACAGTGGTTGGGCAGGGTCTTGAGCAGCCAGGGTTGCTGCTGGGCGTCGCGGACGCGATACAGCACCGATTGGCGTGTCTCCACTGAGCCGCGCCTCGACCTGCCAGCCTTCAAAGCGTTGCCCCAATTTCAGTGCAGGCGGCAGCGGCCACTGTTCGACCTGCTCCAGAACATCACCCAGGCAGGCCTGGCCGATGGCCTCGACACGCACCAGCACGGCGCTGGCGTTGTCCTGGCTGCCGGCCAGGTGAGCCGCGCGAACCAGCGCTTGGGTAGCGCTCTGCAGATCAGGCTCGTCGCGCAGCACGCCGGCGATCGACGCCTCGCTCAGGGTCGCCCAGATGCCATCGCTTGCCAGCAGAAAACACTCGCCCGCGCGCAACTCACCCTCGAGGTAATCCACCACCAGATGCTGCTCCAGCCCCATGGCGCGCTTGAGCACGTGCTGCATGCCCGGCTGGCGCCACACGTGGTCTTCGCTGATGCACTGCAATTGCCCGCCATGCCAGCGATAGGCTCGGCAGTCGCCGATGTGCGCCAGGGTAAAACGCTGGCCGCGCAGCACGATGGCGCTGAGGGTGGTCAGCAAAGGCTGGCCGCCACCACTGGCATGCAGCCAACGGTTCTGGGCCAGCAGCAGGCGGTCGAGCGCCTGTGTCACGCTCCAGGTCTGTGGCGTGGCGTAGTAATCGTGAGCCAGGGCTTGCAGGGTCGAGCGCGCCGCCAGGCCGCCGTCGCTGCACTGGCTGACGCCATCGGCCAGCGCGAACAGGTAGCCCTTGCTGGCCGCCAGCGACGGCGCCGGGCTGACCATGCGCGTAGCGTCCTGGTTCTCGGCGCGGGGCCCGCTGGCGCTGCTCTGGGCGTAGCTCAGTTGCAGGGGCATGGCGGGGGCCTCACACCCGCGCTGCGGTGAAGGCTGCCGAACCCCAGGTGGTTCTCCAGCGGCGCTTGACGCTGGCCAATCCGAACCAGGCCACCACGCCGAGGCTCGCGAACAGCCACAGGCCCAATTGATAGTCACCGGTGCTCTGCTTGATCGCGCCCAGGCCCGCCGCCAGGAGGAAGCCGCCGATACCGCCAGCCATGCCGATCAGGCCGGTCATCACGCCGATTTCGCGGTTGAAGCGCTGCGGCACCAGCTGGAACACCGCGCCGTTGCCGGCACCCAGGCCCAGCATGGCGCTGACGAACAATGCCAAGGCTGCCACCGAACTTGGCAGGTGCATGCCCACCACCGCGATGCACAACGCCGCCACGGCATACATGCCGAGCAAGGTGCGAATGCCGCCGAAGCGGTCGGCCAGCGCGCCCCCCAGCGGCCGCATCAGGCTGCCACCGAAGACACAGGCCGCCGTGTAATACCCGGCGGTGACCGGGCTCAGGCCGTACTGGTCGTAGAAGTAGCCTGGCAAGGCACTGGCCAGGCCGATGAAACCGCCGAAGGTCACGCTGTAGAAGAACATGAACCACCAGCTGTCGCGGTCGGCCAGGGCCTTGAAGTAGTCAGCCCGGGATTTCGGCTTGCTGCGGTTGGGAGCGTTTTTCGCCAACAGGCCGAACACGATCAACGTGAGCGTCAGCGGAATCAGCGCCAGGCCGAATACCTCGGTCCAGCCGAAGGCGGCAGCCAGTACCGGTGCCGCCAGCGCGGCCAGTACGGTGCCGGAATTGCCGGCACCGGCGATGCCCATGGCCTTGCCCTGGTGTTCAGCCGGGTACCACTGCGACGCCAACGGCAGCGCCACGGCGAACGATGCACCGGCCATGCCCAGAAACACGCCCAGCAGCAGGGCCTGTTCGTAACTGTGGATGCCTAGCTGCCAGGCCGCCAGCAGCGAGGCGATGACGATCACCTGGCCGATGATGCCCGCCGTTCTGGGCGACAGCTGATCAGCCAGCATCCCCATCACAAAACGCAGGATCGCACCGGCCAGGATGGGTGTCGCTACCATGAAACCGCGCTGTTGCGTGGACAGGTGCAGGTCGGTCGCGATCTGCACGGCCATAGGGCCGAGCAGGTACCAGACCATGAAGCTGAGGTCGAAATACAGGAACGCGGCAAACAATGTCGGGGTATGCCCGGCTTTCCAGAAACTGTTGTTCATTCCAGCACCTCATCTGCAAAAAGAGTCAACGAAGGTCACGTGCTTGCAGGTGGGCGAGCCATCACGGCTGCTCCACCGCCCCGTTTCGCGAGGCCAGAAACGCAAAAGACGTCGCCATCCCGTAATCGCTCGCGCGGGGGGATGTGCGACGTCTTTGTCGTGGTGGGCAACCGCCGTTGGTTACCTGTTCAAAGGCAAAAGCAGGTTGTGTGCCAACACTGCCGGAAGGCTCTGGCTCGGCAATTTCAGGGGTCAGTGCGAGGCGGTGAAAGCCTGCGGGTGAACACCCTCGCCCTCATTGGTGCAGCGGCTGCCGCATTGCGGTGCACGGTCAGGTCAACAGCTCGTTCATGGCAATGATCTGCTCCGCCACCTGGATCAGCTTCTGCTGTTTGCTCATGGCCTGGCGGCGCATGAGCGTGTAGGCCTCTTCTTCGCTGCAATGCTTCATCTTCATCAGCATGCCCTTGGCCAGCTCGATGCGTTTGCGTTCGGCCAGTTGCTGATCCCGCGCCTGCAGTTGCGAGCGCAGCACCTGATCGCTTTCGAAGCGCGCCATGGCCACCTCCATGATCGGCTGCAGGCGCTGGGCATGGATGCCTTCGACGATGTAGGCGCTGACGCCCGACTTGATCGCCTGGCGCATCACCAACGGGTCGTGCTCGTCGGTGAACATGACGATGGGCCGGGGCTGGTCACGGGTCACCATCACCACCTGCTCCATCACATCGCGGCTGGGGGATTCGGTGTCGATCAGCACCACGTCCGGGCGCACCGCTTCAACGCGCGCAGGCAGGTCGATGGTCAGCCCCGACTCGTCGATGACGTCGAAGCCGGCCTCGCTCAGCGCGGTGCGCAGGCGGCCGACGGTTCTGGGGGTGTCGTTGATCAGCAGGATGCGCAACACAGGGACCTCCGGTTACTGATCATGACGAGCATGCAAGGCAAAGCTGCGCGCATAGGCGGCAGGGTCGCCGCCGTCCCAGACGCTGCCGTCCAACAGTTGCGAGCGGCGCAGGGGGCTGGCCGGCACGGCGATTTGCAGCGCATGCGCAGCTTCGCCGTACAGAGCAAGCTGTTGCACCCGCTGAGCCACGGCCAGGTAGTCCGGGTCATCGCGCAGCAGGCCCCAGCGGCGGAATTGGGTCATGAACCACATGCCGTCGGAGAGATACGGGAAGTTCGCCGCGCCCTGGTTGTGAAAACTCAGCGGATGGGCGTCTTGCCACTGGTTGCCGAGCCCATCGTCGTAGAGGCCCATGAAGCGCGGTTCGATGCTGGCGAGCGGCACGTCGAGGTAGTCGCTGCTGCTCATCAGTTGCGCGGTGCTGCGGCGGTTCTCCTGGCTGGCCTCGATGAAGCGGCTGGCTTCCAGCACCGACATCACCAGCGCACGGGCGGCGTTGGGGTACTGCTCGACGAACGCCCGCGTGCTAGCCAGCACTTTTTCCGGGTGATCCGGCCAGAGGGCCTGGCTGGTCGCAACCGTGCAGCCCTGGCCGAGCAATACGGCATTGGCGCACCAGGGTTCGCCTGCGCAAAAGCCGTCGATGCGCGCTGCCTGCAAGTGCGCAAGCATCTGCGGCGGCGGGACGACCACGCTGTTGACGTCCTGCAATGGGTGAATGCCCTGGCTGGCCAGCCAGTAATACAGCCACATGGCGTGGCTGCCGGTCGGAAAGGTGTGCGCAAAGTTGAGCTTCTCACCCACCTGCCCGGTGCGCTGCTTGAGTGCGCCGGGGCACGCCATGCCGGCGCTTTTGAGCGGTTGTGAAAGGTTGATGCTCTGCCCGTTCTGGTTGAGCCCCATGAGCACCGCCATGTCGGTGGCCGCTGCGCCGCTGATACCCAGCTCGATGGCGTAGACCATGCCGTACAACGCATGCGCGGCATCCAGCTCGCCACTCGCCAGCTTGTCGTTGACCCCTGCCCATGACGCCTGCCGATGCAGATTGAGGGTGAGCCCGTAAGGCTGGGCAAAGCCCTGGGTGGCGGCGACCACCACCGAAGCGGCGTCGCTCAGCGGCATGAAGCCGATGTTCAGCGCGTTCTTTTCAGGGCCGTCGCTGCCGGCTACCCACGCCAGTGCGCGCGCTGTTGTGGGGTCATCGAGGTTGTCGCTCACGCTGCTCATTCCCTGTCCATGTTGCTTGAAAGAAGGCTGCCCCAGAGGCGAACCACGCGAGCCCGTGTTCAATAGACATCCCGCAGATACCGGCGCGCCTTGCTCATGTGGCTGACGTACAGCGCTGCCGCAGCGCTGCTCATCTTGCCATGGGCCTGCACAATCTTCTTGAGTGCCGCGTCGACATCCTTGGCCATGCGGGCGGCATCGCCGCACACGCACACGTGGGCGCCCTGCTCCAGCCATTGCCACAGCTCAGCGCCCTGCTCGAGCATGCGCTGCTGCACATAGACCTTCTCGCTCTGGTCGCGGGAGAAGGCGGTGTCCAGCCGCTGCAACACACCGTCGCGCTGCCAGCCGAGCAGTTCGTCACGGTAGTAGAAATCGGTACAGGCTCGCTGCTCACCGAAGAACAACCAGTTCCTGCCGCTGCCCTGCACCTGGCGCTCCTGCAAGAAGGCGCGAAACGGCGCGATGCCGGTGCCGGGGCCGATCATGATCAGCGGTGTATCAGGGCACTCTGGTGTGCGGAAATGCGCAGAAGGCTGCAGGTAGATGCGCACGCCGTGCTCAAGGGCGCGATCGGCCAGGAAGGTCGAGCACACACCGCCCCGTGCGCTGCCCTGATGCCGGTAGCGCACGGTGGCGACGGTCAGGTGCACCTCGTTGGGCGTAACCGCCGGGCTTGAACTGATGGAGTACAGCCGGGGTTGCAAGGGTTTCGAGCAGGCCCACCCATTGCTGCGCGTCCAGCGCCAAGGGGAATTCACGCAGCAAGGTGGGCAGTTGCCGGCCCCACAGCCAGCCTTGCAGGGCGGCATGCTGGTCTTCTTCGAGCAACGCCTGCAGTTGCCCGTGATTGCCTTGGGCAGCCACCCGGCGCAGCAGGTCCGGGCTGATGCGGGCGATTTCCAGGTGCTCGCTCAGGGCACAACGCAGCGTCATGGCCGGCTGATTGTCGAGCTGCACCTGAGCGTTCCCGTCCAGAGCGGCCGTGCTCAACCACTCCTCCACCAGCTCAGGCGAGTTGATGGGCCACACGCCCAGCGCATCGCCGGCACGGTAAGGGAAGTGCTGGCCGGCGAGGTCGAACGACAGGTGCCGAGTCTCCTTCTCGGCACCTGCTCCATTGAGCAGGCGATTGCTCAGCAGCGTGGTGCGCAGCGGGTGCGCTCGGGTGTAGGGATTGCGCTCGGGGGCAGCCGCCGTGGAGGGCGCTGCCTGAGCAGGCAGGGGGGCCTCGATTGAATGGGCGGCCAATTTGCCGCACAGCTCGAGCAACCACTGTTCGGCAGGTGCTTCGTAGTCGGGTTCGCACTCCAGGCGCGGCTGGATACGCTCGGCGCCCAGGGCGGCCAGGCGCTCATCGAGCTGGCGGCCGAAGCCACAGAATTGCCGATAGCTGGAATCGCCCAGTGCCAGCACGCCGAAGCGGCTGTTTTCCAGGCTCCGGGGCTGGCGCTGGCCAACGTCTGCCAGAAATCGACGGCGTTGTCCGGTGGGTCGCCGTCGCCGAAGGTGCTGGCGACCATCAACACCCCGCGGCACCGCGCAGTTGCTCAAGCTCGACACTGTCCATCGCCAGCACCCGCGCGTGCTGGCCGGCGCTGCCCAGGCGTTGGGCGCACAGCGCCGCGAGGTTTTTCCCGTTGCCCGTTTGCGAGGCCCACAGCACCAGCCATTCAGGCTCGGGCGCGAGGGCCGGCGCGCTCACGGCCGCAACCGATTGGCCGGCGCGGGAGAACATGCCCGCGAGCAGGCCGTTGAGCACCAACCGCTGCTCCGCACCGAAGGGTGCGTGCTCGGGGATCGTCGGCACGCCGGCGTGCGCACCGTCGGCGCTGCGCAGCCCAAGCAGGTAGCCGCGCATGTACAGCTGCTCTCGGGCGCTCAAGGTCGGCGGCGCGACATCGTCGAGGTTCAACAGGCGGGCAACGCGATCGATCTGCATAGGGGCAAACTCTTGGGCTGAGCCTGTGGAAAGCGGCGCGGGTTGCTGCTCGGCAGAGGGCAACGCCTGCAGCGCTACCGCGCAGTACTTGAAGGCGGGCTGCAACGATGTGGGGTCGACGGCATCGCTGGTCACGGCATTGACCGCCAACGCCTCACCGAACACATCGTTCCAGTGAAACGGCGCGAAGCAATTGCCTGGCCGCACTCGCTCGCTGACCACCGCCGGGAGCACTGCCTGGCCACGCCGCGAACGGACCTGCACCTGATCGCCCGGCTCGATGCCCAGCCGCGCGGCGTCGGCTGGGTGGACCTCGACGAAAGGCCCGGGGTTGAGCCGGTTCAGCGCCGGCACCTTGCCGGTCTTGGTCAAGGTGTGCCACTGGTGCTGCACGCGGCCGGTGTTGAGCACCAGCGGGAATTGCTCATCCGGCAGCTCGGCCGGCGGCAGGTGCGGGCGGGCGAAGAACTGCGCCTTGCCACTGGCGGTGGCGAACACGATCGCCGGGCGGCTGCCTGTGGCCGCAGGCTGAACGTAGCGGATCGGGTTGCGCGCCGGCGCCTGCGGCGTTGCGCAAGGCCATTGCAGCGGTTGCTCGCGCAGGCGCGAATAGCTGGCGCCACGCAGGTCATAGCCGGTCGCGGGGTTTGCCGTGCGTTTGATCTCTTCGAACACCTCGGCTGCGCTCGCGTAGCTGAACGCCTCGGCATAACCCATGGCGCAGGCGACCCGGGCGATGATCTGCCAGTCCGGCAAGGCATCCCCCGGTGGCTGCACGGCCTGTTGGGCCAGGGTCAGGTTGCGCTCCGAGTTGATCATTACCCCTTCAGCCTCGGCCCACAGCGCGCCGGGAAGCAGAACGTCGGCGTAGCGATTGGTCTCGGTGTCCAGAAACGCCTCTTGGGTAATCACCAGCTCAGCCTTGCGCAGCCCTTCGATCACCTGCTGGCGATTGGGCACACTGGCCACAGGGTTGGTGCAGATGATCCAGCAGGCCTTGATGCTGCCGGAGGCCATGGCCTGGAACATATCGACGGTGCCATTGCCGGCTTCAGCGCGCAGGCTGCCGGCCTGCAGCCCCCACAACCGTTCGATGAACGCGCGGTCTTCGGCGGCCAGCGCCGAACGCTGGCCGGGCAGGCCCGGGCCCATGTAGCCCATCTCCCGCCCGCCCATGGCATTGGGTTGGCCAGTCAGGGAGAACGGCCCGCTGCCGGTGCGGCAGATGGCGCCGGTGGCCAGGTGCAGGTTGCACAGTGCGTTGGTGTGCCAGGTGCCTTGCACGCTCTGGTTCAGGCCCATGGTCCAGCAACTCATCCAGTTCGCCGCCTCGCCGATCCACTGTGCGGCCTGGCGTATGTCGGCCTCGGCAAGGCCTGTGACCTGCGCGACGTGCTCGGGCGTGCAGGCCTGCAGGAAGTCCTCCATCACCTCCCAGCCCTCGGTGAATTCGGCGATGAAGGCCGGATCGGTGTGGCCGTTCTTGACCAGCAGGTGCAGCAGGCCGTTGAGCAATGCCAGGTCAGTGCCGGGGGCGATTTGCAGGTACAGGTCGGCTTTTTCGGCGGTGCCGGTGCGCCGTGGGTCGACGACGATCAGCTTGGCACCGGCCTTGACCCGGTCCAGCAGGCGCAAAAATAGAATCGGATGGCAGTCGGCCATGTTCGCGCCGATCACCAGAAACACATCGCTGTGTTCGAAATCGTCGTAGGCGCCGGGCGGGCCGTCGGCACCCAGGGAGAGCTTGTAGCCGCTGCCGGCGCTGGCCATGCACAGCCGCGAGTTGGATTCGATATGGCGGCTGCGGATGAAACCCTTGGCCAGTTTGTTGGCCAGGTACTGAGCCTCCAGAGACATCTGCCCACTGACATACAGGGCGACCGCATCGGCACCGTGCTCGTCGATGATGCCGCGCAAGCGGCTGGCCGTGGCTTCGATGGCCTGGTCGATACCCACCCGCACCGGGTCGCGGCTGCGGTCCTCGCGCACGAAGGCATGCTGCATGCGCCCGGCGTCGGTCACCGGCAAGGCGCAGGTGCTGCCTTTGGTGCACAGCCGCCCGGCATTGCTGGGGTGCTGCTTGTCGCCTGAAACCTTGACGATCAGATTGTCTTGCACCTGCATGACGATGCCGCAGCCCACCCCACAGTAGGGGCAGACGCTGCGTACGGCCTTGCTGGGCTGGAGGGTGTTCACCATCGCCGTGCTCTCTTGCAGAAACGACAAAGGCGCCATGCGGCTCGACCGTTTTTCAACGGAAGCTGCACGGCGCCTTTGTCGTGGGGTGATGCCTGGAAGAACGGCCATCGTCGTTGACGGCCTTTGCCTGTGCGTAGCAATGGCTGGGCCAACCTGTGCCGATACGGCGGTAAGCACCCGCGCCCGGGGGTTTGTGTGCCCCTGGCCTGGCGATGGACGCAGGCAAGGCTGATCGATACCGCCTCGCCCTGGGGCGGCGGTGGGCCACTTGCACCGTTTTGGAACGGGCCGGGGGCCGGCTGCGCAGCCACGAAAGCCACGCAAGCCCCGAACGCCAGCCTTGCACGCGGCTGCCGAGTTTGTGGCACAAGCACTGCATAGGGTTTACCTGCCCGCTGCACCGTGCCAGCGGACTACCTGGTCGATCAACGGCGATCGTTCGGCCCCTCATGGCCCAGGTGACAACGACTGCGCCAGGCCCATGGGCCGGCAGCAAGAACAGGCAAAGGCGCCTGGGACCTTCTGGTTCCAGGCGTTTTTTTTGCTTCGAAACAACCGGATCGGCTTTGAGAGGCGCCCCCCATGAACAGCGAATTGGCAAGTGGTCTGCAAAACCTGGTGGTCATCGGCAACGGCATGGTCGGCCACCACTGCGTCGAGCAACTGGTGGAAAACGGGGCCTTGAGCCGCTACCGGATCCATGTGTTCAGCGAAGAGCCGTTGCGCGCCTACGACCGCGTGCACCTGTCCGAGTACTTCACTGGCCGTGACGCCGAATCCCTCGCCCTGGGCGATGCAGCGCTCTACCAACGCCCGGGTGTGACCTTGCACCTGGGCGCGCCGGTGCTTGCGATCGACCGTGCCGGCAAGCAAGTCATCACCGTGAACGGCTGCACCCCTTACACCCACCTGATCATGGCCACCGGTTCCTATCCCTTCGTGCCGCCCATCGAAGGTGCAGCTGCGGATTCGCGGCTGGTCTACCGCACACTGGCCGACCTGGACACTATCCGCGCCGCTGCCGGGAATGCCCGGCGCGGCGTAGTCGTCGGCGGCGGCCTGCTGGGGCTGGAGGCGGCCAACGCGCTGCGCAGCCTGGGCCTGGAAGCGCACGTGGTCGAGTTCGCGCCTCGGCTGATGCCGGTTCAACTGGACGAGGCCGGTGGCGTGGCGCTCAAGGCGCGCATCGAAGCGCTGGGGGTTCAGGTGCACCTGGGCCGGAGCACCCAATCGATCACCCCCGGTGAGCACTACCGTTTCCGCATGAATTTCGCAGGTGATGACAGCCTGGAAACCGACCTGGTGGTGTTCTCGGCCGGCATCCGCCCGCAAGACGCGCTCGCCAGGGCCTGCGGGCTTGAACTGGGTGCACGGGGCGGCATCGCCATCGACAACGATTGCCGCAGCAGCGACCCGCACATCCACGCCATCGGTGAGTGTGCGGCGTGGAACGGCAGCATCTTCGGGCTGGTGGCGCCGGGTTATCAAATGGCGCGCAGCGTCGCGGCGCAGCTGTGCGAGCGCGAGAGTGGGCCGTTCACGGGTGCCGACATGTCCACCAAGCTCAAGTTGCTGGGCGTCGACGTCGGTTCCATCGGTGACGCCCAGGCCAGCACAGCGGGGGCGCGCAGCTACCGCTTCATCGACGAAGCCACCGCCAGTTACCGCCGGCTGGTGGTGTCGGCCGATGGCAAACGGGCCATCGGCGCTGTGCTGGTGGGCGACAACAGCTACTACGACACGCTGTTGCAATACATCCAGAACGGGATCGCACTGCCGGCCGATCCTTCATCGCTGATCCTGCCTCAGGGCGCGGCCGCGCCGAGCCTGGGCGCGGACGCGCTGCCAGCCACTGCCACCGTTTGCTCATGCCATAACGTCAGCAAGGGCGCAGTCTGCTGCGCCATCGACGCAGGCTGCAGCGACCTGGCCGGGATCAAGCAACAGACCAAAGCCGCCACCGGCTGCGGTGGCTGCGCGAGCCTGCTCAAGCAGGTGTTCGAGCATGAGCTGATGGCCCGCGGTGTGGCGGTCGACAAAAGCCTGTGCGAGCACTTCGCTTTCACCCGGCAAGAGCTGTACTCGCTGGTGCGTGTCGAGGGCATCGAAACCTTTGACGAACTGCTGGCCCGCCACGGCAAAGGCCACGTGGGCTGCGACATCTGCAAGCCTGCGGTCGGCTCGATCCTCGCCTCGTGCTGGAACCGCCCGATCATGGAGCCGTGGCTGGTGCCGCTGCAGGACACCAACGATACCTTCATGGCCAACATGCAGAAGAACGGCACCTACTCGGTGGTGCCGCGCATTCCCGCGGGTGAAATCACCCCACAGGGGTTGATCGCCATCGGTGCGGTCGCTCAAAAGTACGACCTGTACACCAAGATCACCGGCGGCCAGCGCATCGACCTGTTCGGCGCCCAGTTGCACGAGTTGCCGGATATCTGGGCCGAGCTGATCGCCGCCGGTTTCGAAACCGGCCATGCCTACGGCAAGTCCACGCGCACCGTGAAGAGTTGCGTCGGCAACACCTGGTGCCGCTACGGCGTGCAGGACAGTGTTCGAATGGCCCTGCACATCGAGAACCGCTACAAGGGGTTGCGTTCGCCACACAAGCTCAAGTTCGCCGTGTCCGGCTGTACCCGCGAATGCGCCGAAGCACAGAGCAAGGACGTGGGCGTGATTGCCACCGAAAAGGGCTGGAACCTCTACATCAGCGGCAACGGCGGCATGCGCCCGCGCCATGCCGAGCTGTTCGCCACCGACCTGGACGACGACACCCTGATCCGCTACATCGACCGCTTCCTGATGCTGTACATCCGCACCGCCGACAAACTGCAGCGCACCTCGGTGTGGCGCGAGAGCCTGGAGGGCGGGCTGGATTACCTCAAGGCGGTGATCATCGACGACAGCCTGGGGTTGGCGGCAGAGCTTGAAGCGCAGATGCAGCTGGTGGTCGACCGCTATGAATGCGAGTGGGCCAACGCCCTGAACGACCCGGAAAAACTCAAGCGCTTTCGCACCTTCGTCAATGCGCAGGGTGCCGACCCGGACGTTCAGTTCGTCAAGGAGCGCGGCCAGCGGCGGCCGGCGCGCCCGGAAGAATCCAACCGGATCAATGCAACGGAGGTGGTGTGATGAACGGCGCTCATGCAATGCCGAATGAGAGCGGTGCAGGCTGGCTCAAGCTGTGTGGGCGCGACGACCTGGTTGCCCATTCCGGCGTCGTCGCCCTGCTCGGGGGCACCCAGATTGCGTTGTTCTACCTGCCGGGCGAACAGGGCGATGAGCGGGTTTTCGCGCTGGAAAACCGCGATCCCCGGTCGGGGGCCAATGTCATCGGCCGTGGCCTTGTCGGCAGCCTGGCGGGGAAGCTGGTCGTGGCTGCGCCGTTGTACAAACAGCGCTTCGGCCTGGAGGATGGTGTGTGCGTCGAGGCGCCGGATGAACGGCTGAGGGTGTGGCCCGCGCGGCTGCGAGGGGATGACGTCGAAGTGAACGTCGCCTAGCGCTTGGGCCTGGGGCGCAGGCAAACCCTCTCCCGACAGCGGCTCATATCACTTTCACCGCACGGCCGATGAATTGGATCGGCCCCGTTGGCAGCCCGGTGGGCGACCCTCCGGCTTTCTCAAGGGTCAATTCGAACAGTTGGTTGGGCTGCAACGGCGGAAGGCTATCGAGTTTGACCCGATTGGAGGCGCCGGGCTTGACCAGGCCCAGCGAAACCGGTGCGCCCCAGTGATCGCCTTTGGTCCAGAATTGCAATGCCATGCCGTCAGGCACCTGCTCATCCGCCAGCGGAAGCAGTTCGATCGCCCGGGTGTCACTGGCCTGCACCACCCAGCCGGGCGCCTGGCTGTTCGGGGCCACCAGTACCACGAGGTATCGGGTGGAGGGAGGAGAGGCAGTAAGCAAGGTAAACGCCAGCAGCAGGCTTGCAGCCAGCCCGGCGGCGCTCAGCCCCTGCCAAAGCCCCAGGCGACGCCACCCACGTGCCTGAGCTTGCGTGGGCGCAGCAGCAAGCTCGCCGAGGCTGCGCTGGATGCGGCCCCACAAACGTCCACTGGGCGGCAGCGGCTCGGCCAGTGCAGCAAGGTCCAGCAGGCGAGCCTCCCAGGCATCCACGGCAGCGCGCAGCGAAGCGTCTTTGCGTATACGTTCGGCCGCTTCGGCGTGTTGTAGGGGCGATAACGTTCCCAGCACATATTCGCCTGCGAGTTGATCCAGCGCGTCGGCAGATTCGGGCTTCATTCCAGGCACTCCCTCAGCGCCGCGAGGCTGCGCTTGATCCAGGCTTTGACGGTCCCCAGCGGCGCGTTCAGCAAGGTCGCGATTTCGGCATGGCTGCAGCCGTCGACGTAGGCGTGCAGGATGCAGCGCTGCGGTGCGGGCTGCAGTTGCTCGAGGCAACGGTAGATCTTCGCCGACCCTGACCAGAGGTCCATATCCTCGCCTCCCCCGTGTGCACCGGCTGCGGCATCGATGTCGGGCTCTGAGAGCGCAATTTCACGGCGAGTATCGCGTATCGAGTTCAGCGCCAGGTGACGGGTGATGCTGTAGATCCAGCCCCGGGCTGAACCTCGCGCAGGGTCAAAGCTGGCCGCGCGGGTCCAGATGCGGATGAAGGCATCGTGGACGATGTCTTCTGCTGTGGCATCGTCCCGTGCGATGCGCCGAGCCACGCCCAGCAGGCGTGCGCCTTCGTGATCGTAGAGCGCGTGCAAGGCTTTGCGGTCACCCTGAGCACAAGCCGCCAGGCAGCGCTGGAAATCGAAGGGGCTACAGGTGCGTTCAACGTGTGCGGTGTCCTTGGTTCAAGCCGGGTGCCCCGGCCATCGGGCCGGGGTGGTTTTCCCAGAGCGTAGAAGATCGATTGCAAGGCGCTTGCCTAATCGCGTTTCACTTGGCCTTCCAGAACACATAGTCGGCCTGATACTTGACGATCTGCTGCGTGCCTTTGTTCTTCACAGTGCATTCGCTGGCCGGTGCCACACCGCCGCGGGTGGCCACGCGCTGGATGTAGCTGACGCCCTGCAGGGCACCCTTGCCTTCGGCCGGGTTGGCCTTGACCAACTGGTAGGGCAAGTCGCCTTCACCGGCCTTTGCCACCGCCACCTGAGTGCCGGTGACTTTCGAGCCATCCTTGGCCTGCCAGGTCGCCGGAGGGCCGAAGTAGTCGCCGACGGTTTTGCCAGCGCGGTCGTTGAGCACCGCCTTGGGCCCCACGAAGGTCCACTCGGCCTGGCCAGGGGCATTGGCCTTGTCGCGGCACTCGTAGGTGATTTCGCCGACGCCGGCGGTTTCGAGCATGACGCTATGGCCATCGGGCACCTTGACGGCATCCGGCAAGGTGGCCTGGGCATGTGCGGCCTGCAGGCCGAGGGCAAGGCTGCAAGCCAGCAGGCAGAAGGTAGGTTTGACGTTCATGGGCAATGCTCCTGACAGGTCATTTGGCTGGGCGATCACACGCCGCCCGTTATCAATACCCGCCCGCCAGCGTTCTGGATGCAGCGCACGGGAAAAGTTTCTCCATGGCTATTCGCGCGGCATCGAAAAAGCAGGTTAGAGTGCATGCACTCGCCGCAGGAGAAAGCCCTTTGCCAGCCAGACCGGAGACAGCGCACGCCGTGCAGAGGGACAACGATCCCTTGGCGCTGAACGTTCTGCTCAAGGCGTGTGGCGACGGAAACCGATGGGCATTCGAAACACTGTATCGAGCCACCTCGGCCAGGCTGTTCGGTATCTGCCTGCATTACCTGGGCAACCGCGCCGAAGCCGAAGAAGTGCTGCAGGAGGTTTACATCAGCCTGTGGCTCAAGGCGTCCAGCTTCGATCCCGACCTTGCCAATGCCGGCACCTGGCTCGCCAGCATTGCGCGCAACAAGGCCATAGACCGGCGCCGCGCGCGGCGTGTGCACGAGCCGCTCGAAGCTTCCCTGGAGCTGCCTGCCAGCGATGCGGTGGTCGAAAGCGTGGAACGCGAACGTCAGCACCAGGCTATCGAACGCTGCCTGGCGACACTGGAGCAAGATCACCAGCGCTATATCCGCTTTGCATTCTTCGAGGGCTGCTCCTATGCCGAACTGGCCGAACGTCACAACATTGCGCTGGGCACCATGAAAAGCTGGATCCGCCGTGGATTGCAGCGCCTGGGCCGGTGCCTGGGGCTATGAACGAGCACGGTTTGCCACCTGCCGATGAACGCGATCAGTTGATCGCGGAATATGCGCTGGGCGTGCTCACCGGCGAGGAGCGCGCTCGGGTCGAGGCGATGGCGGCACAGGACCCGAATGTGCAGGCGGCGATTGTCGCCTGGCAGTCGCATTTCGATTGCTGGCTCGATCAGTTGCCCCAGCCAGCCCACCGGCGCATGTGTGGCAGGCCATCGACAGGCAACTGTTCACGGCTGGCACGCCTGAGCCGCGCAGGCGTACAGGGCCGTGGCGCGACGTGCGGTTCTGGCGATGGGCCTCGGCGGCCATGGCGGCGTGCCTGCTGGCGAGCCTCATAGCACTGGTACAGCCTGGCAAACCCGTCGCCCCAACGATGCTCGCGCGGCTGGAGCAGAACGACGGCAACACACTCTTCGCCGCGACGGTTCAAGCCGATGGCCGAAGTGTGCTGTTCGTCCCGGCACGGCCAACTGCCTGGCAGGGCCGCAGTGCACAGGCCTGGGTGATTGCTGGCGATGGCAAACCGCGTTCGCTTGGCCTGCTGCCGCCCGATGCCGCCGTTGCACTGGTGGTACCCGTTGGCCTTGCCAGCGCGCTCAATGAAGGGGCCACGCTGGCGGTCTCGCTGGAACCCTTGAACGGCTCACCCACCGGCCTGCCCACCGGGCCGGTCATCGCCCAGGGAAAAATATCTGCGCTCTGATGCATCCGCGCACGCTGCTGCTCCGTATATACCCTCACCCTCATCCTGAGGGTCGAAGAATCCAGGAGAAGCATCATGCTCAAGTTCACTCAACGCATTGCCGCAACCTGCCTTGCCGTGCTCTGCATGGCAGCTTCCTCAAGCTTTGCTGCCAGCCCACCCATGGTCGGCGGTGCGCCGATGTACCCGGACAAGACCATCGTCGAAAACGCGGTCAACTCCAAGGACCACACCACCCTGGTGGCCGCCGTCAAAGCCGCCGGCCTGGTGGACACACTCAACGGCAAAGGCCCTTTCACCGTTTTTGCGCCGACCAACGAAGCCTTCGCCAAACTCCCCAGCGGCACGGTCGACACGCTCGTGCAACCGGCTCACAAGGCTGACCTCACGAAAATACTGACCTACCACGTAGTGCCCGGCACCCTGACCTCCAAGCAGTTGATGGCCGATGCCAAACAGCACGGCGGCAAAGTAACGCTCAACACCGTTCAGGGCGAACCACTGACCGTCCTGGTACGTGACGGAAAGCTCTGGCTGATGGATGCCAAAGGTGGCAAGGCCGCCGTCACCATTGCCGATGTGATGCAGTCCAATGGCGTGATCCATGTGATCGATACCGTCCTGATGCCCAAATGACTTCGCCGTCTGTCGCAGGCACTTCAAACCGGCTGTGCCGAGCGATGTGCAGGTCCTGATCGTTATGAGTTTCAGACCGGCGCGTCGCCCGGCGAGCCGGCCTCCCTCAGCTTTGAGGCATGCGCCGGTGTTCGCCCGGTGGGAGGCCGGCTGTGCCGGGCGACGCTGGCAAGCAACTCACCGCCCCACTGCACTCAACCCTGGCACCCTCCCCGCCCACGGCTGAGCCCGCTCCAACTGCGCCGCCAGGCACAGCAAGGTCCCCTCCTCCCCGAACCGCCCGGCGAAATGGCTGCCCATGGGCAGGCCTTGCGCCGTCCAGTACAGCGGCACCGACATCGCCGGTTGCCCGCTGGCATTGAACAACGCGGTATAGGGCCCGTAGCCGTGAGACAGCTCGATGAAGCTCGCCAAAGACGTCTGGTCGTCCTCGACCCTCAGTTCGCCCAGCGGTGGCGGCTCTCGCGTGGTGGTCGGGCTCAGAATCACATCGAACACCGTCAGCATGCCGGCCAGGGTCCGCCCCAGCGCGTGTACGGCCTCAACGGCGGCGGTGTAGCGGTATGCCGGGATGTCGCCGCGTTCGCGCAGCAGAATGCGAGTGATCGGTTCCAGCTCTTCCTCACGCACGGCGGCCCCGCGCTGCTGGCCCAGCACGTTGATGTAGTGGCGAGTGCTGGGGCCGATGATGTCGAAGACCTGGTCGAAGAACGCCGACAGGTCCACCGGCAGCGCTGCAGGTACCACGCTGTGGCCCAGGCTTTCACACAGCTGCGCGGTATGGCGCACGGCGGCCAGCGCCTCGGGGGCGTTGGCCCAGGGCGACGGGTTTTCGATCAAGGCGATGCGCAGCGGGCGTGGGTCGTGCTCGAGCCAGCTCGGAAAAGGCCGGTCGTAGGCCGGTGCGGCGTAGGGCGCGCCCAGGTCGGCGCCGGCAGTGGCGTCGAGCAGCGCGGCGTTATCTCGCACTGAAAGGCTCATGGCATGGGGCGTGCCCAGCCCGGCCCAGCCCTCCCCCATCACCGGCCCGGCCGGCATCAGCCCGCGGCTGGGCTTGAAGCCGAAGATGCCGCAACACGATGCGGGCACGCGCAGTGAACCGCCGCCATCGTTGCCCTGGGCGAAGGGCACTGCCCGTGCGGCCACCAGTGCGGCAGCACCGCCGCTGGAGCCACCGGCGCTGTGGGCGGTGTTCCACGGGTTGGTGGTGGCACCGAAGCGCCGCGACTCGGTGGTGTAGGAGGTGCCGAATTCGGGCGAAGTGGTGGTGCCGACGAACAGGCAGCCCGCCTTGCGCAGCCGCATCACCAGCTCGCTGTCGAAGCCCGGCCGCGCCTCGCCCAAGGCGAGGGAACCGTTGGTCATGCGTGCTTCGGCCAGCGGCGTGAAGAGGTCTTTGGCCAAGGTCGGCACACCGGCAAAGGGCGCGGCGGGGTCCAACGGCAGCTCGGCGGCCGCGCGGGCATGGTCGTAAAGCCGCTCGCTCACGGCGTTGAGCGCGGGCTCGACGGCGTCCAGCCGCTGGATCACTGCCTCCACCAGTTCACGCGGGTGCACCTCCCCTTGGCGCACCTGTTCGGCCAGGCCCAGCCCGTCATGGGCGTCGATCAAACGTTGAATGTCTTGCATGGCAAAGTCCTTTACGACGGCAGAGAGGAAGAAGGCAGTGCTGGCCGGCGGCGCAGCAGCGCACTGCACAGCCAGCAGAGCGCGGCCACCAGGGCGGCGATGGCCAGGTAGTGGATCGCCAGCGGCAGGTCATGGGTGCAGGCCACAACGGCGGCGACCACCAAGGGGCTGGCGAACTGCCCCAGGTACAGGCAGCCGGTAAAACCGCCCATGCCGCGGGCGCGGGCGGCGGGGCTCAAGGCCTCCATCACCGGCGCCATGCTGTTGGGCACCAGCATGCCGACGCCGATGCCGTGCAGCGCCACTGCCGCGAGCACCTGGCCGTAGGTGTGCGCAGCCGCCAGCAGCCACAGCCCGATACCCAGCAGCGCCAACAGCAACACGTTGCAGCCAGCGAAACCGACCCGGTTGCGCACCATGGGCCAAAGCAATGCACCCACCAGGGTCGCCAGCAAACCCAGCCCGGCGCAGGCGCCGATCAGCGTGCTGGAGGTGACACCCAGGTTCACCAGCAGCGCAGGGCTCTGGATGGGGACGATCACGCTCAGCACCATGCCGCACAACACCAGCACATAGTTGACCACCAGCGGCCAGGCTGCACTTGTAGAGGCCGCGCCCGGTGCAGATGCGGTTTCAAGGCGACGCTGCGGTTCCCACAACACCTTGAGCATGAACGGCACCAGCAGCAGCGGCAGCAGATAGAGGTAGAAAGGCGTGCGCCAGGAATGCTCGCCCAACGCGCCACCCAGCACGAAGAACAGCGCGCCCACCAGGCCGATGGTGATGACCTGGCCATTCACATAGCGCAAGCGCTGGGCACCGTGCCAATAGTCGGCAATCAGCGTGGCGCAGCAGGTCATGATCACCGCTTCGGCAAAGCCGAACGCAAAACGCGCATACACGATTTGCGGCAGCGCATTGAGCAGCGCCGGCAAGGCACCGAGCAACGCATAGAGCACCGTGGCCAGCACCAGCAGGCGCTTGCGCCCCAGCCGGTCGGCCAACCATCCGGCCACAGGTGCGAACAGCGCGATCACCAGCGCAGGGCCGGTAATGGCCAGCGGGATCAACACGCTGGCCTGAGGGTTCGCCGGGCCGAATTCGGCGGCAAGCTTGGGCAAGGCCGGCGCCACCATCACCGAGCCCATGATCGTCAGGCTGCTGCCCAGCATCAGCACAATGCCTTGGCGCCGGCCGGGCAGCGGAGTGTTTTTCTTTGCAGTGTTCATGAGCGCGCCCTTCAGAAACTGTGGGAGACACGCAGCGCTACGGCGTAGCCCTGCGCACGGTTACGCGAGTCGAATTCCTTGTAGAGGTGGAACCACACCGGCGGCAGCCCGGGCTGGAAGTAGTTCAGCGCCGGGCCCAGCGCCAGGGTGCGGGCGCGGTTGCCGCGGGTCAGGCCCGGGGCGTCGTCGTCGCTGAGCTGGCGGTAGTAGTAGCCGCCCAGGCCCGCCGTCCACGGGCCGATGTGCTGGCCGACGGCGAATTCGTGGCGATACTCCACACCGTTCCTGTAGTCGGTGTCGGGGTTGCGGGTGCTGAAGTCGGCCTGGAAGCTCGATGAGGCTTCAAGGCCCGAATCGGTGATGTAGCTGAAGTTGAGAATGGGCGAGAACGCCCAGTGGTTCAGGCCCGGGTTGGCCAGGCGATTCTTGTCGTAGTCGCCGGTGGGTGCCTGCACCTGCAGCCAGAAGTTCACGCCCAGGTTGCGCGACGGCTCCCACTGCAGGATCAGCGGCATCACTTGCAGGTCGGCCTGGCGAAACAGGTGGGCGTCGTCAGCGAACACTGTGGTGCCGCCGGCCTTGACCTTCAGGTCCACGTCCATCTTGAAGAACGGCGCCACCAGCCCGTAGCCGTAGCGCGCGCCAAACACCTCGGTCTGGGTCATCTTCAGGTACGCAAAGCCCAGCGACAGCACCCCCAGCGAAATGTCCGTGCCGTTGTCGCGGCCGTGGCTGTCGCGGACCGTGTTGGCCCAGTGGTAGTTGGTGCGCAGGCCCACCGTGCCGTGCGGGGTGGGCGGCGGTGTGAAGCCGGCGCCGAAGTCGTAGACCCCGAAGGCGGTGGTCGGCGCCCCACCCTCGGTGGCGAAGCCGGACGATGCGGCGCCCAGTGAGGCGGCGGTGAGTGCGAGTGTGGCCAGGTTGCGAGTAACGTTCATCAAGCTCCCCCCTTCTTGTTGTTGGCCCACTCAGCCTGGGGGGAATGCGCCGGCGGTGGTTATCCGGATTTGGTAAACCTCACAACGCGGCGCGGGCGCTCTTGAGGGTGTGCGAGGGCAATTGGCCGAACAGCTGGCGGTAATCGGTGGCGAAACGGCTCAGGTGCTCGAAGCCCCATTGCAAGGCGATGTCCTGCACCCTGCCCGCTTCGCTGCGGCGCAGGGCGCGGTGTACCGCATTGAGGCGCAGCACACGCAGGTAGGCCACCGGGTTGATGCCCAGGGTTTGCTGGAAGCAGTACTGAAGTTTGCGCCGGCTGGCGCCGACACGGTTGCACAGCTCCAGGATGCTCGGCGGTGTGCCTGGCTGGGCCAGGGCGCATTCGCGGGCGCGCCGCACCAGCCGCATTCGTGCGTTGGGGGTGACCTCATCGGGGCGGGTGGTGTCGAGCAGGTCCAGCAGATGCAGCAGCAGCGTTTCCCGCATCGCGGTGCGCAGGGTGCTGTGCTCAAGCCACGCGAGCGGCTGCTGGCCGAAGATACCGCCTGCCAGGCGCGCCAACGCCTGGTGCGAACCGTTCGGCCCCAGACGGTAGCACTGCGACAGGGCCCCAAGGTTGTCGGCGATGCCTTGCCGCGCCAGCGCACCGGCCACTTCCCCGGCCGGCACATTGATGCACAGCAGCTCCAGATTGGCCGGGGTACGCAGCACCGGCAGGTCATCGCTGCAGGCCACCAGCAGTCGCGGCTCTTCGATGGAATGGCCGGCGCAATGGAAGGCCCCTGCCCCGCGCAACGGCAGGCTGAAGGTCAGGGTGCCGCGCCCGGCATCGCCGCTCTTGATCATCGCCTGGTTCGACTTGTCCCATACCACCTGCATGCCGTCGAGCCACAGCTCGCCCAGCTGGCCTTCGAAACGCCCCGAAGACACCTGGTCGTAATGCATGTGCCAGCCGTCCAGCGCCAGGGCATGCTCGTCGATGTCCTGGGTGTGGCTGAACCTGATACCGGGAAGTAACGCAGCGGCGCAGTTGTGGTGCATTTTCGAAACCTTTTTGGCTGCCGGGCCGGGTTAGCCAATCGCGTTACAAGTTTCATACCCCTTATTCACCGCCGGGCAAAAGAGTGCCAATTTCGGATAGTGCGCAGCGCCACCGATCAATCGAAAATATGAAAGCAAGGCCCGGATTGGTATAACCGCCCGCCAGCGTTAGCCTCGTATCACCCCCAGAGAAAGGCGCAGCCATGGACACTATCGATCAGGCCCCGGCCCGGCGGCGGCACACAACCGAAGACGACCCGCGCTGGCAGGTGCTCGTGAGCCGCACGCACGTTGCCGGCATCGAATTCGTCTACGGCGTCATCACCACCGGGGTGTACTGCAGCCCCCACAGCCCGACCAGGTTGCCCAAGCCTGAAAACGTGGTGTTCTTCGACAACGCCGCGCAGGCCGAGGCTGCAGGCTATCGGCGCTCGCGGCGCGCCGGCAGCGCCCGCGACGTGGTGGCAGCCCGGCATGCAAAACTGGTGGCCGAGGCCTGCCGCCTGATCGAGGCGGCCGAGCAGGCGCCGAACCTGAGCGGGCTGGCCGAGCAGGCTTGCATGAGTGCCTTCCACTTCCATCGCGTGTTCAAGAAAATCACCGGCCTTACGCCCAAGGCCTACGCCAGCGCTTCGCTGCGCTCACGGGTAAGGGAGCAGCTCACCCAATCGCGAACCATCACCGAAGCCGTCTATGACGCCGGCTACAACTCCCACAGCCGTTTCTACGAAGCCTCGCAGAAGATCCTCGGCATGAAGCCCACCCAATACCGCGCTGGCGGTACGGATACCGATATCCGCTTCGCTGTGGGGGCGAGCGCACTGGGCGCGATTCTGGTGGCGGAAAGCGCCAAGGGCATCTGCGCGATCTCGCTGGGTGACGATGCCAATGCGCTGGTCGAACGGTTTCAGGATCAGTTTCCCAACGCCAACCTGATCGGCGGCGACCCTGAATTCGAGCGGCGAGTGGCTGAGGTGGTGGGATTCGTGGAGTCGCCCGACATGGGCTTGAACCTGCCGCTGGATATCCGCGGCACGGTGTTTCAGGAACGCGTGTGGCAGGCGTTGCGGGAGGTGCCTTTCGGCGCAACCGTGACCTACGCGCAGATCGCCGAACGCATCGGCATGCCCAGTGCGGTGCGCGCCGTCGCCAACGCCTGCGGCGCGAACACACTGGCGGTGGCCATCCCTTGCCACCGCGTGGTGCGCAGCGATGGCTCGCTGTCCGGCTACCGCTGGGGCGTCGAACGCAAGCGCACGCTGCTGGAACGAGAACAGGCCCCGCGCCGGTGAACACCGGGCAAGGGCCTGCACAACGGGTTTACGACAGCACCGGCTCGGCCATCGCCGGCACCGCCAGCGCTTCCATCCCGGCGGTGTGCTCGGTCTTGCGCATCGGCGTGCCGCGCACGGGAGCGCCGTTGGCTTTGTAGTACCGGGCGGTGCTACGCGGCAGCGGTTGGCGCCCTCGGATACGGTCGGCGATCTTCTCGGCCAGCATGATGGTGGTGGCGTTGAGGTTGCCGGTGATGATCTCCGGCATGATCGACGCATCCACCACCCGCAACCCTTCCAGCCCATGCACACGGCCCTGGCCATCGACCACGGCCATCGCGTCGGTGCCCATCTTGCAGGAGCAGGAAGGGTGGAACGCAGTTTCGGCGTGCTCGCGCACGAAAGCGTCGAGCTGCTCGTCGGTGGTCACCTCGGGGCCTGGGCTGATTTCGCGGCCGCGGAACGCGTCAAGCGCAGGTTGGGCAATGATTTCGCGAGTGATGCGAATGCCGTCGCGAAATTCCTGCCAGTCCTGTTCCGAGGCCATGTAGTTGAACAGGATGCTCGGGTGCTCATGCGGGTCGGTGGACTTGATCTGCACCCGGCCACGGCTGGGCGAACGCATGGAGCCGACGTGCGCCTGGAAGCCGTGCTCACGCACGCCGTTGCTGCCGTTGTAATTGATCGCCACCGGCAGGAAGTGATACTGGATGTTCGGCCACTCGAACTCCGGGCGGCTGCGGATGAAACCACCGGCCTCGAACTGGTTGCTGGCGCCGATACCGGTGCCGTTGAACAGCCACTCGGCACCGATGGCCGGCTGGTTGTGCAGCAGCAACGAGGGGTACAGCGACACCGGCTGGGTGCAGGCGTACTGGATGTACATCTCCAGGTGGTCCTGCAGGTTTTCGCCCACGCCGGGCAGGTCATGCACCACTGGCACGCCATGCTCTTGCAGCAACTGCGCCGGGCCCACGCCGGAGCGCTGGAGGATCTGCGGCGAGGCGATGGCGCCGCCGCACAGCAGCACTTCCTTGCGCGCCCGGGCTTCATGGGCCTGGCTGCCGACCAGGTAGCGCACGCCGCTGGCGCGCTTGCCGTCGAACAGGATGCGGTCTGTCATGGCGTGGGTAACGATGGTCAGTGTGTCGCGCTGCTTGGCGATGTCCAGATAACCGCGTGCGGTGCTCGAGCGCCGGCCCTTGGGGGTCACGGTGCGGTCCATCGGGCCGAAGCCTTCCTGCTGGTAGCCGTTGAGGTCTTCGGTGCGCGGGTAGCCGGCTTGCACGCCTGCCTCAACCATCGCCTCGAACAGCGGGTTCACGCCCGGCTTGGCGGTGGTTACGCTCACCGGGCCGTCGCCGCCGTGCCAGTCGTTGGGGCCGGCATCGCGGGTCTCGGCCTTGCGGTAGTACGGCAGGCAGTCCAGGTAGGTCCAGTCCTCAAGGCCCGGCAGGGTGGCCCAGTTGTCCAGGTCCATCGCATTGCCACGGATGTAGCACATGCCGTTGATCAGCGACGAGCCACCCAGGCCCTTGCCGCGCCCGCACTCCATGCGGCGGTTGTTCATGTGCGGCTCGGGGTCGGTTTCGTAGGCCCAGTTGTAGCGCCGGCCCTGCAGCGGGAACGCCAGCGCAGCCGGCATCTGGGTGCGGAAATCCAGGCGGTGGTCGGGGCCGCCGGCCTCGAGCAGCAGCACGCTCACGCCGGCATCTTCGGTCAGGCGGGTGGCGAGCACGTTGCCCGCCGAGCCCGCGCCGATGATGATGTAGTCGTAGTCTTTCATGATGATCTTCTCCTGCGGCCCGTCACTGCGGCGCCTTCACGAATGCCGTTCAGAACACCGAGGCGTAGTCGCCCAGCTCCACCTGCACCGACTTGACCCGGGTGTACTGGGCCAGCGACAGGATGCCGTTCTCGCGGCCCACGCCAGACTGCTTGTAGCCACCGACCGGCATCTGCGCGGCCGATTCGCCCCAGGCGTTGATCCAGCAGATGCCGGCTTCGAGCTGGTGAATCACGCGGTGCGCGCGGGTCAGGTCCTGGGTGACGATGCCGGCGGCCAGGCCGAAGTCGGTGTCGTTGGCGCGGCGGATCACCTCTTCTTCGCTCTCGTAGCTGAGGATGCTCATCACCGGGCCGAAGATTTCCTCGCGCACGATGGTCATTTCGTCGCTGCAGTCGGTGAACACGGTGGGGGCGACATAGGCACCCTGGCCGAAGGCGCCGTCGGTGAGGCGCTCGCCGCCGATCAACAGGCGCGCGCCCTCTTCCTTGCCCTTGGCGATGTAGCCCAGCACGCTCTCCATGTGCGCGAAGCTCACCAGCGGGCCGAAGTTGGTGTTTTCAACGGTAGGGTCGCCCACCCGGATGCGTTTGACGCGCTCGACGATCTTGGCTTCGAACTCGGCCTTCAAGGCGCTGGGCACGAACACCGCGAGTACCGTTGGTGCATACCTGCCCGGAGCTGTAGAAGTTGGCCATCATCGCGATGTCGGCCGCCTTATCCAGGTCGGCGTCGCTGAAGATGATCAGCGGCGACTTGCCGCCCAGCTCCATGGTCACTTCCTTCAGAGTGGACGCCGAAGCGCTGGCCATGACCTTCTTGCCAGTGTCGGTGCCACCGGTGAAGGAGATCTTCTCGATCAGCGGATGTTCGGTGAGCGCGGTGCCCAAGTCACGGCCGCTGCCGGTCAGCACGTTGAACACGCCTGCTGGCAGGCCGGCTTCGGTGTAGATCTCGGCCAGTTTCAGGGTGGTCAGCGAGGTGACTTCGCTGGGCTTGAAGATCATCGCGTTGCCGGCAGCCAGCGCCGGGGCCGATTTCCACAGGGCGATCTGGATCGGGTAGTTCCACGCGCCGATGCCGGCGGTCACGCCCAGCGGCTCGCGCCGGGTGTAAACGAAGGACGTATCGCGCAGCGGGATCTGCTCGCCTTCGATGGCCACGGCCAGGCCTGCGTAGTACTCCAGCACGTCGGCGCCGGTGACGATGTCGACGTAGCGGGTTTCGGAATAGGACTTGCCGGTATCCAGGGTTTCGAGCATGGCCAGCTCGTCGTTGCGCTCGCGCAACAGGTCGACGGCCTTGCGCAGCACCCGCGAGCGCTCCATGGCGGTCATCGCGGCCCACACCTTCTGGCCTTTTTCGGCGCTCTCGATGGCGCGGTCGACGTCTTCACGGTTGGCGCGCTGCACCTTGGCGAGCACTTCGCCGGTGGCCGGGTTGATGGCGTCGAAGGTCTCGCCGCTGCTGGCGTCGACATAACCACCACCGATGTAGAGTTTTTGCAGATCGAAACGGGCCATAAATCCCTCGCGAAGGTGTGCGTGTAGTGAAGGGCCGGCTGCTTGAGCGCCATGCCCGGATTGCAGACAGAGTATTTGTTTTATATTGAACGATCAATCAACAATCGATAAGCTCTGCGACAAAGCGCCACACCCGCCGGCAGATATGCCCGCAAAGTGGTCGCATTAGAGGCCTTCAAAGGCCCTGCGGCGAAAAGACGGCGCCTCAAGGACCGTGACAAAAACCTGCGCCCACTACCCCCAAGCTCTGCCTGGAGCCTTCGTGCAATGAGTTCTGTACCCCTCAAATCGCCGGCACCCGTTCGGCTCAATCGCTCGGTGTTCTACACCTCGGCCACGCTGATCCTGGCACTCACCGCGGTGCTGATCGCCACGCCCGAGGCTGCCGGCCACTGGCTTGGCACCGCGCAGACCTGGCTGTCGCGTACCTTCGGCTGGTACTACATGCTGATGATCGGCGCCTACCTGGTGTTCGTGATCGCGCTGGCCTTTTCCTCGTTCGGCAAGCTCAAGCTGGGCGGGCCCAATGACAAGCCCGACTTCAGCTACGGCGCCTGGGCCGGCATGCTGTTTTCTTCCGGCATCGGTATCTCGCTGCTGTATTTCGGCGCGTCCGAGCCGCTGGACCACTTCTACAACCCACCCCAAGGCACCCCGCAAAGCCTCGACGCTGCGCGCCAGGCCTTGCAGTTGAGCTTCCTGCATTGGGGCCTGCACGGCTGGGCGATCTACGCGCTGGTGGGCCTGGCGGTGGGCTACTTCGCGTACCGCCACGGCCAGCCGCTGGCGCTGCGCTCGGCCTTGCACCCACTGATGAAGCAACGCTGGGTTCAGGGCTGGGCGGGCAACGCGGTGGACGTGTTCGGCATGTTCGTGACCCTGCTGGGCCTGGTCACCAACCTGGGCATCGGCGCGCTGCAGGTGTCGTCGGGGCTTGAGTACCTGTTCGGCTGGCAGCACAGCCAGGCCAACCTGCTGCTGGTGATTCTGGTGATGAGCACCGTGGCCACCATCGCTGCGGTGTCGGGCGTTGAGAACGGCATTCGCCGGCTGTCGAACCTGAACATCATGCTGTTCAGCGGCCTGTTGCTGTTCGTGCTGTTCTTCGGCCCCACGCTGCATCTGATCAACGGCTTCGTGCAGAACCTGGGCGACTACCTCAACGGCATCGTGCTCAAGACCTTCGACCTCTACGCCTACCAGCCCGACCCGGCCAAAGCCGAGCGCTGGCTGGGCCTGTGGACGGTGTTCTACTGGGCCTGGTGGATTTCCTGGGGCCCGTTCGTGGGCATGTTCATCGCGCGCATTTCCCGTGGCCGCACGGTGCGCGAGGTGGTCTGGGGCGTGCTGCTGATTCCGCTGGGATTCACCCTGGCCTGGCTGTCGGTGTTCGGTAACACTGCGCTGGACCTGGTGATGAACCACGGGGCGGCGCAGCTGGGGCAGACCGCACTGACGTCACCGTCGATGTCGATCTACCAACTGCTGGAGTTCTTCCCTGCCGCCAAGCTGGTGGTGGGCGTGGCGGTGTTCGTGGGCTTCGTGCTGTTCCTCACGCCGGCCGACTCGGGCGCGGTGATGATGGCCAACCTTTCGTGCATCGGCGGCGAGGTCGACGAAGATGCACCGCACTGGCTGCGGATCTTCTGGGCAGCGCTGATCACGCTGGTGACGGTGGGGCTGCTGTTCGCCGGCAACTTCGAGGCCATGCAAACCATGGTGGTGCTGGCCGGGCTGCCGTTCTCGGTGGTGTTGGGGGTGTTCATGTGGGGCTTGTACAAAGCCATGCGCGACGACACTGCCAGCGAGCAGGCGCAACTTGAGCTGCTCAGGGCTGAGCGCGACGCCGATGCCCGAAGCCATGAAGCGCTGCTACAGCGCCGCAGTGCCTGAAGCGGCGCTGGGCTGGCACTCGCCCAGCCCAGCGTGCCGGTAGAGGCCGCCCGCGCCAGGCGGGCAGTTTCAGGAAGCAAACAACCGGCTCAGGCAAGCGAGCCTTTTCTTGTAGGTCTGGCGGGCGTCGAGCGCCTGCTCCAGGGTCACCGGCACAAAGCGCGCCTTCTGGTTGGGCTGCATCTGGCCGATCAGGTCCAGGTCGGCGCTGATGACCGTGCCGATCATCGCGTAGCCACCGCCGGAGACCGCATCGCGGTGCAGCACGATCGGTTCAAGCCCCGCCGGCACCTGGATCGAGCCGATCGGGTCGCAGCTGTCGACGATGTTCGAAGGGTCCGAGCCGGCACCGAAGGGTTGCTCGCGCGGTTTGAAGGCCAGCGCGCTGCCGCCCTTGAAGCGGTAGCCGATGCGGTCGGCCTCCGAGCCGACGGTCCAGGTGTCTTCGAAAAAGCCCGCAGCGGCCTCGGGAGTCAGCCGGTCGTGGTACAGGCCCGGCACCACACGCAGGGTGATTTCACCACCCAGCGATTGGCGCAGCGCCATCGGCAGGCTTGCCTTCGCCTGGCCGCGGCCGCTGGGCACCCCCAGCGAAAGCCGATCACCGGCCAGCAGCTTGCGGCCCTGGTAACCGCCCAGCGCACCGAGGGCGTAGGTCGACCGGCTGCCCAGCACTTCGGGCACGTCGATGCCGCCCGCCAGCGCCAGGTAGGCCCGCGCACCACCCCGAGGGAAATCGAACTGCAGCACTTGCCCGGCTTTGACTTCGAAGGCCGTGCTGTGGTGCTGCTCCACGCCATCGACCTTCGGCGCCATGTTCGCGCCGCACACCGCCACCAGCGCATCCTGCTCGAAGGCCAGCTCCGGGCCCAGCAGGGTGCACTCCAGCGCCGCGGCGTTTTCCGCGTTGCCCACCAGGAGGTTGGCCGCGCGCAGAGCGTACTGGTCCAGCGCACCGCACGGCGGGATGCCCAGGTGGTAGTACCCCTCGCGCCCCAGGTCCTGAACGGAGGTCGCCAGGCCCGGCTTGATGACTTCGATCATGCCAACACCTCCTGCAAGGTTTTCGGATAGCCGTCGGGGTCGGCGAGAAACGCGTCCAGCGAAAACACCACGGGGCGGATCTTCAGGTTGAAGCGCCCTGCATCCACCTCCGCCACCGCGTGGTCGTAGGCCGCACGGTCGATGGGTTTGAACTGCACGATGTCGCCGGGGCGGAAGAACACCATGTGCTCCTGCAGGTACGCCAGGCGCTGGGCCGGGTCGTAGATCGGCGCCGGGGTGACACCGAACATCTGATAGCGCACCGGCACCGCGCACCGAGTACGATGCAGCCGAAGCAGCCGCCGTGGCCAAGGGTGTGCTTGGGCGTGTCGGTGCGCGGGCGCAGGTACTTGGGCACCTGCAACTGCCGTTCGCGCTCGACCATCTGGAACATGAACGGCAACCCGGCCACGAACCCCACCATCGACACGAACCACGGCGCACCACTGTGTGCCGCGATGAAGGCGTCGACGTCTGCCAGGCCGTTGATCCGCGCGGCGTATTCCAGGTCCGTGCTGGTGGGGTCCTGGTGACGGTCACGAAAGCGCATCAGGGTTTCGTGGGTCCAGGGGTCGTTGTAGAGCACCGGGATCTCGATGATCCGGGTCTTGATGCTGCGCTCGGCGACCGCCTCGCGTTCGGCGCCCTTGACCGCCTCCAGCAAGCGCTGCGGCGCCAGGCGGTCGGGGTCGAAGCGGATCTGGAACGAAGCGTTGGCCAGGCACACGTCCAGCACCCCGTCCAACGCCAGCCGCTCGACCGCGCGAGTAATCGCCATGCCCTTGAAGAACGCCTCCAGCGACATGCTTTCGCTGACTTCGGCGAACAGATGTTCGTCGGCGCCGAAGCTGTAGCGGATCGAATCACTCATGCCTCATCTCCTTGGCCACGCCTGGCCAGCCAGCCTTCCAGCGTGTTGGTGTGAAATTGCGCCTGATGCAGCCAGGGCTGCTCGAGCAGCTCGGCGTGCAGGCCCAGTGTGGTCGCCATGCCGCTGAGCGTGGTGCCGGCCAGCGCCTCGCGGGCACGCTCCAGTGCCTGGGCGCGGTCCCGGCCATGCACCACCAGCTTGGCCAGCAGCGAGTCGTAGTAAGGCGGCACGCGGTAGCCTTCGAACAGATGGCTGTCCACCCGCACGCCCTCGCCTTGCGGCCAGGCCAGCGTTTGCACCGTGCCCGGGCTTGGGAAAAAGTCGCGCTCGGGGTCTTCGGCGTTGATGCGCAGTTGCACGGCGGCGCCGTCGAGGCGAATGTCGCTCTGCTGCAAGCCCAGTGGCTCGCCGGCGGCAATGCGCAGCATGGCCTGCACCAGATCGATACCGGTCACCATTTCGCTGACGGTGTGTTCCACCTGGATGCGGGTGTTCATCTCGATGAAGAAGAATTCGCCGGTGGCGTCGTCGTAGAGGTACTCCAGGGTGCCAGCGCCCTGGTAGCCGATGCTCTCTGCCAGGCGCACCGCACTGGCGCACAGGGTATCGCGCTGGCTGGCGCTGAGCACTGGCGACGGGGCCTCCTCGAACAGCTTCTGCCGGCGGCGCTGCAAGGAGCACTCGCGCTCGAACAGGTGCACGGCGCGCTGGCCGTCGCCCAGCACCTGCACTTCGATGTGCCGCGCGCGTTCGATGAACCGTTCCAGGTACAGGCCGCCATTGCCGAATGCGACCTGAGCTTCGAGCTGAGCACGTGGGAATTCCACAGCGAGCTGCTCAGCGTCGGCGGCCAGGCGAATGCCGCGCCCGCCACCGCCGGCCGAGGCCTTGATCAGCAGCGGGTAGCCCACCGCCTCGGCCGCCACCAGCGCCTCGCCAACGCTTGCCAGCTCTCCCTCCGAGCCCGGCACCACCGGCACCCCGGCCTGCTGCGCGGTGCGCCGGGCTCGGGCCTTGTCGCCCATGCAGCGGATCACCTCGGCGCTGGGCCCGACGAAGATCGCCCCGGCGTCGGCCACAGCCTCGGCGAATTCGGCGTTTTCAGCGAGAAAGCCGTAGCCCGGGTGCACGGCATCCGCACCGCTGGCCTTCAGGGCCGCGATCAACGCGTCGATGTTCAGGTAGCTTTTGTCGGGGCGCGGTGGGCCGAGCACCTGCACTTCATCGGCCATGCGTACGGCGAGCGAGTCGACATCGGCCTCGCTGCAGGCCACCACCGTCGGGATCCCCAGTTGCCGGGCGGCACGGAGGATGCGCACGGCGATCTCACCGCGGTTGGCCACCAACAGTTTGCTGATTGCAGTCATGGCGCCGCCTCACTTCACACTCAAGGTGGCCACGGCCTGCCCCGGCTCGACCGGGTCGCCGTCCTCGACCAGGAACGCCTCCAGGGTGCCATCGGCGCCTGCGGTGAGTTCGGAAAACTGCTTCATCACCTCGATCAGGCCGATCACGGTGCCAGCGCTGACAGCCGCACCTTCCTCGGCGTAGTTGGGTGCGTCCGGAGAAGCCTTGCGGTAGAAGGTGCCGGGCAAGGGGGTCACAACGGTGTGTTCGGCCATGTCTGTTCCTGTTGTTGGATGCGTTATCAGAAAGGCAGGCAAAAAAGGTAAGGCGATTGGAAAGCCCTGGCCTGTGAGCGGCCGGGTGTTTTCAGCTGAAAGCGCGGACCTCGATCCCCGCCGCATCCAGCCGTGTTCGGGTTGCCTCGGTCAGGTCCAGCGCGCCGGGTGTGTCGCTGTGCAGGCAGATCGAGTCGAAAGCGATGTCCAGGTCTTCACCCTCGACGGTGCGCACCTTGCCCTGCTGGCAGGCACGCAGTACGCGTTCGGCCACTTGCTCCGGCTCGTAGGCACGAGCCTTGCGGGTGAAGACGATCGAGCCGCTGAGGTCGTATTCGCGGTCGGCGTAGAACTCGCGTACCACCGGCTGGCCCAGAGCGGTGGCGACCTGCCAGATCACCGAGCCGGGCATGCAGTACAGCCATAGCTCAGGTGCTACCCGCCGCAGGCTCCGCACCAGCAAGGTGGCGGCCTGTTCGTCACGGGCCAGGTGCATGTACAGCGCGCCATGGGGCTTGATGTGTTGCAGGGTGAGGCCTTGGCAGGCAGCCAGCTCGCGCAGTGCGCCGAGCTGGTAGAGCATGTCGTCCACCAACTCCTGGGCCGGGGCCTGGATATGCCGTCGGCCGAAGCCGACCAGGTCACGGAAGCCCGGGTGCGCCCCGACAGCCACGCCCTGCTGGCGGGCGCGCTCCAGCGTCTTGCGCATGGTGCTCGGGTCGCCGGCATGAAAGCCGGTGGCGATGTTCGCCGAACTGATCAAGCCCATCAGTTGCTCATCGACACCGTCGCCGATGGTCCAGGGGCCGAAGCCTTCGCCCATGTCCGAATTCAGATCTACCGCCTGCATGCCGCTGGCTCCTGCTGTGAGTGCGTGGCCACAAAAGTAGGGCTCGCGGCGCCCCCTTGGGAAGATCTATTATCAGATCGCCATCGTTCTGAAAAACAGATACCCGCCGGAGCCCGCATGTCCCTGACCCTGCGCCAGATCCGCTATTTCATCGCCACCGCCGAAATCGGTCAGATCTCGCAGGCAGCGATCCACCTGAACATCTCCCAGTCGGCAGTCACCACCGCGATCAAGGAGCTCGAAGCGCTGCTGGGGACCTTGTTGTTCCAACGCTCGGCCCAAGGCATGAGCCTGACCGACGCAGGCCGGCATTTTCTCAACCGCGCCTATGTGATTTTGCGCAGTGTCGATGACGCGTTGAACAGCCCGCTGCCCGACGCGAGTGCCAGCGGCCTGCTGAGCCTGGCCGCCAGTTACACGGTGCTGGGCTACTTCCTGCCGCATCACCTGCAACGGCTCGAACACTGGCACCCGGACGTGCGCATCCAGGTGCACGAGCGCGAGCGCCAGGCCATCGAAGAAGGCTTGCTCCAAGGCGAGTTCGACATGGCTGTGGTACTCACCGCCAACCTCACCCACCCCGATATCTTTTCCGAAACGCTGTTCAACTCCGAACGCAGGCTCTGGTTGCCGCACCAACACCCGCTGTGCGAGCTCACCAGCGTGAGCCTGCGCGAAGTGGCCGAGCAACCGTACATCTCGCTGACAGTGGATGAGGCCGAGCAGAGCGCCATGCGCTATTGGGCCAAAGCCCGGCAACGCCCGAACATCCGCGTGCGCACCAGTTCGGTCGAGGCGGTGCGCAGCATGGTCGCCAACGGCAGCGGCGTGGCGATCCTTTCAGACCTGGTACACAGGCCTTGGTCATTGGAAGGCAAGCGCATCGAAACCCGCACCCTGAGCGATGAGGTCACGCCCATGAGCGTGGGGCTGGCCTGGCACCGGGAACGGGCGTTCACGCCGGCGATGCAGGCGTTACGGGATTATTTTCACGGGGCGTTTCTGGCGCCGCAGCAGCAGGCGGCACGGCGGTGAGGGCGCGGTGCGGCCTGCGCGGCTCGGCCTGCGCGGCCCGGCAGCTCAGCTCGGCATGAGCTAATACCCAATGATTATTTCCCCCTGACCTCACCCCTCGTTTAGCGTGCCGGCTCATATCACGCACTCGGCACGGCCGCTGACTACCACCTCCTGAAGCCGCTCCACTGCCTGGTCGCGACGCCTCTCATCGTTCAAGGGCCGTCCCATGCCAGCTTCTTCGTTTCCATCCCCCACCCGCCGCGCCTGGGGCGCGGCGGCGTGCCGAGCGCTACGAGCGCCTTGCCGCGCCATTTCGCCCGTTGTTTGCGCGCATTCGCGAAAACGCGGTGGCCCGTGAGCTCAACCGTACCTTGCCGCTCACCGAGCTGGGCTGGCTGAAAGACAGCGGCTTCACCGCGCTGCGCGTGCCGCACGATTACGGCGGTGCCGGCGCCAGCCTGCCGGAGCTGTTCGGCCTGCTCACCGAGCTGGGCGAGGCCGACTCGAACCTGGTACAGGCGCTGCGCGGGCACTTCGGCTTTGTCGAAAACCTGCTCAACAGCCGCGATGTGCAGCGCCGCGAACGCTGGCTGGCGCGCGTCGGCAAGGGGGAAACCATCGGGCCTGCCAGCAGTGAGCCGGGCGACGCCAAGCGCGCCGAGTTCTCCACGCACTTGATCCGTGATGGCGCGAACTGGCGCCTGGAAGGCACCAAGTTCTACACCACAGGCTCGCTCTACTCGGACTGGATCGACGTCGGCGCCACCGACCCTGACGGCAACCGCGTGACCGCCAGCGTGCGCCGTGATGCGCCAGGGGTGGAGGTGCTGGATGACTGGAACGGTTTCGGCCAGACCCTCACTGCCAGCGGCACCGCGCATTTTCGCGAGGTGGCGGTGCGCGCCGAGGACGTGGCCTCGGTGGAACAGCGCTTTGCCTATTCGCCGGGGTACTTCCAGTTGTTCCACCTGGCCAACCTGGCCGGCATGGGCCGGGCCATGAGCGGTGAGGTGGCCGCTGCCGTGGCGGCGCGCACACGAACCTTCACCATCGGCAACGCCGACCGGGTGAGCCAGGACGCGCAGATTCTCGCGGTGGTGGGCCAGGTGCGCAGCGCCGCCTACTGCGCGGGCGCCATCGCTCAGCAGAACGCATTCGCCCTGCAGCGCGTGTTCGATGCGCGCAATGATGAAGCGGTGGCCGAAGAAGCGGCGATCGCGGAACTGGAGATCTGCCAGTCGCTGAACGTGGTGGCCGATTTGATCATCGACGCCGCCGGGCGGCTGTTCGATGCCCTGGGCGCCTCGGCAACGCTCAAGCCTAACGGCCTGGACCGCTTCTGGCGCAACGCCCGCACCCTCGCTTCGCACAACCCGCGCGTGTACAAGGAACGCATCGTGGGTGACTACGCCGTCAACGGCACACCGCCGCCGCCGCAGTGGAAGATCGGGGTGGCCTGAGGCGGCTCAGGCGTGATAGCGGCCGGCGCGGTGGTTCATGCCGATGATGGAGTTGAGCACCACGGCGCCGGCAATCGACATCAGCCAGATCGGCCAGGCCACCACGCTCAGCGACAGGCACAGGATCACCACGTCGCAGCCCAGTTGCAGCCAGCCCGCGCGCCAGCCGAAGCGCTGCTGCAGGAACAGCATCAGGATGTTGAGGCCGCCGAGGCTGGCGCGATGGCGGAACAGCACCAGAAAGCCCATGCCCAGGATCACGTTGCCCATCAGTGCGGCATACAGCGGCTCGATGTGTGCCAGCGCGATCAACCCTTTGCTGTGGTCGCTGATCAGCGACACCAGGCCGATGGCGGTGAAGGTCTTGACGGTAAAGCCCCAGCCCATGCGGCGCACCGCCAGGTAGTAGAACGGCAGGTTGATCAGAAAGAACACCAGGCCGAAGCCCCAGCCCCAGGCGTAGTGCACGAACAGCGCGATACCGGCGGTGCCGCCGGTGGCCAGGCCCCCTCGCGCACCAGCAGCAGGCCGAAGGCGACCAGCAAGGTGCCGACCAGAAGGGCGAGGCCGTCTTCGATGCGGGAATGGGGGAAAGTGGGTGTGAGGGTTGTCATGGGGCGGCGGGCTCAAGGTGGACGCGAGCGAATCTAGCACAGCCATGCACAGATCATGCACCCACGAACAATAAGCGCATGTTTATTTCTCATAAAAGACTAAAAATGCACCAATCAATCAGGCTGATGATCGGCCACTGCCACACCCGCCTCCTTGAAACGCTCCAGCACTACCGCCGTTTTCAGGTGGCTGATCATCGCGTTGGCCGTCAGCCGCCCCATCAGCGCATTGAGCTCGGCCAGCCCTGCCACCGCAACCTTCAGGCTGTAGTCCGCCTCGCCGGTGGTCTCGTGCACATCGATCACCGCCCCCTCCTCCAGCACAAAACGCTCGAAGCCCTCGCTGGTGCCCTGGGCGTGGTTGACCAGGCTCACCTCCACCATCGCCACCACCTCGGTGTTCATCGCCTGCGGCGCCAGGCGCGCGTGGTAGCCGAGGATAAGCCCCGCCTGCTCCAGCGCCATGCGCCGGCGCGAGCACTGCGAGGGCGACAAGCCCACCAGCTCGCTCAACTCCTGGTTGCCCAGCCGGCCGTTGGCTTGCAGCAAGGTGAGGATCTTCAGGTCATGTGCGTCGATGTCGGTCATGGATCAATTGGCCTGGGTGAGTCGGCGGGGTTGGCAGGGTAGCAGGTGCCGCCGAGTGCGGGGCCTCCAGATTTGAAGTGGCACCCGACCGGCAGCGAACGCCGGCAGAGGCTCAAGCAACCACCGCCTGCGCCGATAGCGATGATCATCAAAGCAAGGATGCCTCGCGCCATGCACCGCCGTACTCTGTTGTTGCTCGTGCTGCTGGCGATCGCCAGCGTCACTTATCTGGCCACTCAGGTGGACTGGTCGATACCCCGCACGCTGTATGTCATGTATCAGGAAATGCGGCATTACCAGGAGCTCGCCAGGGAGGACGATGGCGAGATGCTGAAACGCTTGAAGGCCAGATTCGGTGAAAACGCCGGGATGGTCTACAGCACCGCTATCGACGGTGATGGGCAAAGCGTGCGCACCCTGCAGGTCACCCGCCAGTGCGACGACAACGGCCAGTTCGACAGCATGGGCACGCTCAAAGAGCAGGTGCGCTTCCTCCACGAACAAGGCCTGCAATGGCCGGACAAGGTGCAGTACCTGTGGAGTTGTAACTTTCAGATGCCCGAAACGCTGGGCGTTGGCCCTGCCCGGTTGAACACGCTGCTCGACAAGCGCCTTGCAGCCAATCCTGGCTGCGCGGCGATCGATGCGCGCGCAGGCAGCTACAGCCAGGGCCGGCCCTTTGGCACTCGCCAGGTGATGGCCGAAGAAGGCGCTCTGGAATTGCGCCTGGTCGAAGGCTCCACGGGCGATGCCGACAAGGCGCTGTTGCAGGCCTGGCCGTCGTTGACCAGTGAAGGCGCACGCGCGCAAAAGGCATTGATGCGCTGCACGCTGGAGGCACTGCTTGCGGCGCTGGCGCCCGATGCCGAGAGCAAGACCGCGCTCGACGCCCTTGAGAAGTATTGGGCCGACAAAGGCAAGCACGGCGGGTTTCAACGAGTCGGCGGCTTGCAGCTGGAAGCGACACACGATCCCGTGGCGGTCCAGGTTTACCCGCGCCCGGCTACGCAGTAAGAGGCACCGCAGCGCGCTCTGTTGTCAGGCGCTCTCCCGCCCCACCACCTCACACTCCAGCCGGGCGGGCTGCCCGCTCGCCCGCCCGGCTATCTCCTCCAGTACCCAGCGTGCAGCCTGTTCGCCAATGGCCTGTGCCGGCGGGCGAATGCTCGAAAGGCTCGGCAGCAGCATCTGCGCGAAGGGGTAATCACCAAAGCCCAGGATCGCGCACTGGCCCGGCACGCTGATACCGGCACGGGCCGCAGCGAGCAGCCCGCCGGCCGCAAGGTTGTCGTTGGCGAAAAAGACTGCCTGCGGCGGCGATGATGCCTGCATCAGCGCCAGCAACGCGGCCTTGCCGGCGTCGAACGGCGCCAGCTCGACGCCGGGCACATAGCGGCCGGCCTGCCCGCCCAGTGCTTCGAAGGCCTGGCAAAAGCCTTCACAGCGTTCCAACGCACTGTGATCGCCCGTGGCGCTGTTGAGCACGAACGTCGCGCGCCGGTAACCGCGCGCGTGCAGGTAAGCCGCACCCTGCTCGCCCACCGCCCGATGAGAAAACCCGACCTGCACCGGCGCGCGTTCCGGGCAGTAATCCCAGGTTTCCACCAAGGGCACCTGGGCGGCGGCGAGCATGCTTTCGGTGGCGGCCGAGTGGAAGCGGCTGGTCAGCACCAGCGCTGCGGGTGCCCAGCCGAGGAAGGCGCGCACCGCGTGCTCTTCTTTCTGCTCATCGAAATAGCTGGACGCCAGCAGCACCTGATAACCCTCGGCCTCCAGCGCTGCGCTGAACGCCTGCAAGGTCGGCGCAAAGATCGGCCCGGAGATGTTCGGCACCACCATCGCCACGATCCGCCCGCGCGCCGAGGCCAGCCCGCCTGCGGCCAGGTTGGGGACGTAGCCGGTTTGCGCCACGGCCGCAGCGATGCGCGCGCGATGCTCTTCGTTGACCCGCTCGGGCTGATTGAAATAGCGCGATACGGTCATGCTGGAGACCCCGGCCAGCTGTGCCACGGTGGCCTGCGTGACGCGGCCGATGCCCCGGCGCTTGCGCGACATGCTTATTACCTCTGGCTATTTAAATCTCGATTTAAGGTATTGGACGCGATTAAAACTGCTGAGGATCATACGCCCGTTAGCGCTAACCAGCTACTGGCTCGAGCCAATGCCGCCCCGCGCGATCGCCCTGCAACGGCCACAAGAACCGAGGGGCGCACACTTGGCATTGAGCGAGCGAGCAGCACATGTATTCAAGCACTGGGGAACGTTTCACCAAGGCCCGCCTGGGCCAGGCCATCTGCGCGGCACTGGCGCTGGGCAATGCCCTGCCAGCCCTGGCAGAGGAAAGCATCGAACTGGGCACCGTCACAGTGACCGCCACCCGTAGGGAAGAATCCCTGCAGGACGTGCCGGTGGCGGTCAGCGTGGTCCAGGGCGAGCAACTGGAAAAAGACAACCGCAACGGCGTGGCGGGCCTCGCTCAGCAGGTGCCGACGCTGAACTTTCGCACCAACGCCTCGAACAAGGACACCGCGCTGTTCATTCGCGGCGTCGGCACCATCTCCACCTCGCCCGGTGTCGAACCGACGGTGGCGTCGGTGGTGGACGGCGTGGTCTACGCCCGCCCTGGCCAGGCCACCCTCGACCTGCTGGATGTAGACCGCGTGGAAGTGCTGCGCGGCCCACAGGGCACACTGTTCGGCAAAAACGCCTCGGCCGGTGCGCTGAACATCGTCACCCGCGCGCCGACCGACGACACCCATGGGTTCATCGACCAGGGCTGGTACCAGGGCAACGAAAGCCGCACCCGCTTCGGCCTCGGCGGCACACTGGTGCCGGGCCTGGTCAAAGGCTCGCTGACCGGGGTGGTGAGCAGCTATGACGGCAATGTCGACAACCAGGCGAACGGCCAGGAAGTGAACGGCTACAACCACCGCGGCCTGCGCGGCAAGCTGCTGTTCACCCCCAACGACGACCTGACCCTGACGCTGATCGCCGACTACATGCAGGCTCATGACGACACCCCCAACGGGGTGGTGAGCCGCACCACCACTGCCGCCTTCGCCAGCGCCCTGCAACCGGTGGCGGCGAGCAACCACAACCGCGACATCGAGAGCGACTATCGCAGCCATGTAGAGGACGTGAACAAGGGGCTGTCGCTGCAGGCCGATTACTTCCTGGCCGACTACACCCTCACCTCGATCACCGCCTGGCGCGGCTGGGACAACACCCAGTGGCAGGACGGCGACCGCCTGGCAACCATCAGCGCTGCCTTCCCCGGCATCGAGGACAAAGGCGACCTGGCCTTCGACCAGTACTCCCAGGAACTGCGCCTGGCCTCACCCAAAGGCGAATTCGTCGAATACGTGGGCGGCCTTTACTACATGCACGGCAAGGACGAAGAAACCTACCGGCGCACGCTGTTCACCACCACCACAACCCAGCGCGGCGTGGCCGATTACGGCACCCGCAGCGACAGCACGGCCGCCTTCGGCGAGGCCACGCTGAACTTCACCGAACGTTTCCGGGGCATCGCAGGCCTGCGCTACACCCATGACTACCTGAGCTACGACCACCGCCGGGTGTCCACCTCGGCCACTGCGGTGAACGGCATCCAGCCGTCCACGGCCAGCAGCGGCTCGGTCAACGAAGACGGCTTCAGCGGCCGGCTCGGCGTGCAGTACGACTTCACCGACAACCTCATGGGCTACCTCACCTGGTCGCGCGGCTACAAGGGCCCGGCCTACAACGTGTTCTTCAACATGCAACCGCGCGACACCGACCCGCTCAAGCCGGAAACCTCCAACAACTGGGAACTGGGCCTGAAAGCCACCGCGCTGGACGGCGCGCTGACCGCCAACGCCGCGCTGTTTCACAGCGACTACGACAACTACCAGGCCAACTTCTACGACAGCGTGGCCGGCCAGGTGGTGACCCGCCTGATCAACGCAGGCTCGGTGACCACCCAGGGCGCAGAGCTGGACCTGGCCTGGCAAACCACCGACCGGCTGAAGCTCTCCGGCGCCCTGGCCTACACCCACGCGCGCATCGACGAATTCGCCTGCCCGGCCGGTGCGGCGGCCGCGTGCAACGTCAACGGCAAGCCGTTGCCGTTCAGCCCCGACTGGAAGGCCTATGCCCGCGCCGACTACCGCATCCCGCTGAACAACGGCCTGGCGGTGGAGCTGGGCACCGATTACAGCTGGCAAAGCGAGGTGCAGTACGACCTGTCGCAAAACCCCAACACCAAGCAAGGCGCCTACGGGCTGTGGAACGCCAGCGCCGCACTTACCAACGAGCACGACGGCTGGCGCGTGGCGGTGCTGGGCAAGAACCTGGCCGACAAGAGCTACTCGCCGATGCTGGCCAGCGGCAGCGCCTACATCTACCGCATGGTGCCGCGCGACGACCGCCGCTACTTCGGCATCCAACTGAGAAAGGACTTCTGAACCATGACCACCCGGCAGATGCACCTGGGCGCTTTCCTGATGGCGACCGGGCACCACCTGGCCGCCTGGCGCCATCCGGAGGTGCCTGCGGATGCGGGCCTGAACATCAGCCACTACCGCCACCTGGCACGAGTGGCCGAGCAGGCGTGCTTCGATCTGCTGTTCGTCGCCGACAGCGTGGCAGCCGCCGAAGGCGAGCAAGCCAGCCGCATGGCGCGCTCGGACCACTTCGAGCCGCTGACGCTGCTGGCAGCGCTCAGTGGCAGCACCGAACGCATCGGCCTGGTGGCGACCGTGACCACCAGCTACAACGAGCCCTATCACGTGGCGCGCAAGTTCGCCTCGCTGGACCACCTGAGCGCCGGGCGCGCCGGGTGAAACCTGGTGACCTCCGATGCTGCGGCCGAAGCAGGCAACTTCGGCCGCACCCAGCACCTGGGCCACGCCGAACGCTATGCGCGAGCAGGCGCCTTTTACGATGCGGTCACGGCACTCTGGGACAGCTGGGCGGATAACGCCTTTGTGCGCGACAAGCGCAGCGGCCAGTACTACCGCCCCGAAGGCCGCCATGCTCCGGCTCACGCCAGCGAGCATTTCGACGTCCGTGGCCCGCTCAACGTGGCGCGCCCGCCCCAGGGCTGGCCGGTGGTGGTGCAGGCCGGCGCCTCGGAGGCGGGCCTGGCACTGGCGGCGCGCAGTGCCGAGGTGGTGTTCACTGCGCAGCCGAACCTGGCGGCCGCGCAGCGTTTCTACAGTGGGCTCAAGGCGCGCCTGCGTGCCCATGGCCGCGCTGAAGATTCGCTGAAGGTCATGCCCGGTGCCTACATCGTGGTGGCTGAAACCGAGCAGCAAGCCCAGGTGCAGCATCAGGCGTTGCAAGCCTTGGTGGCGCCGCAGGTGGGCATTGCCCTGCTCGGGCGCATGCTCGGCAATTTCGACCTCAGCGGCTACGACCGCGACGGCCCGCTGCCCGAGCTGCCACTGACCGACAGCGGCCAGCGGTCGCGCCAGCGGTTGCTAACCGAGCTTGCCGGCGACAAGCGCCTGAGCCTGGCCGAGCTGGGCCGGCGTATCGCCGGCGGCCGCGGGCACTGGACGCTGGTGGGCGATCCCGGCCAGGTCGCCGACCAATTGCAGCTATGGTTCGAACAGGGCGCTGCCGACGGTTTCAATCTGCTGGTGCCGCATTTGCCCGGCGGCCTGGAAGCCGTCGCCCGGCTGCTGGTGCCCGAGCTGCAGCGGCGCGGGCTGTTTCGCCAGCGTTACACAGGCAGCACGTTGCGTGAGCACCTCGGCCTCGCCCGCCCCGCCAATCGTTTCTTTACCTGAACAGGAGCCTCAAGCATGGCCTACCTCGCCGCCCCGGCCCGTTACGACCACATGCCCTACCGCCGCACAGGCACCAGCGGCCTCAAACTGCCGGCGTTGTCGCTGGGCCTGTGGCACAACTTCGGCGACAGCACGCCGCTGGAACGCCAGCGCGCACTGCTGCGTACCGCCTTTGACGCTGGCATCAACCACTTCGACCTCGCCAACAATTACGGGCCGCCCTATGGCAGTGCCGAAATCAACTTCGGCCGCCTGCTGCGCGAAGATTTTGCCGCCTACCGCGACGAGCTGATCATCTCCACCAAAGCCGGCTGGGACATGTGGCCCGGCCCCTACGGCCAGGGCGGCGGGTCGCGCAAATACGTGCTGGCCAGCCTGGATCAGAGCCTTGCGCGGATGGGCCTGGACTACGTGGACATTTTCTACTCGCACCGCTTCGACCCCGACACCCCGCTGGAAGAAACCGCTTCGGCCCTGGCCACGGCGGTTCAGCAAGGCAAGGCGCTGTACGTGGGTATCAGCTCGTACTCAGGGGTAAAAACCCGCGAAATCGCATCGCTGCTGGCGCAATGGAAGGTGCCGCTGCTGATTCACCAGCCGGCCTACAACCTGCTCAACCGTTGGGTGGAGCGTGACCTGCTCGATACCACCGCTGAGCTGGGCAGCGGCGTGATCGCCTTCACCCCGCTGGCCCAAGGGCTGCTCACCGACAAATACCTGAACGGGGTGCCGGGCGATGCGCGAGTCAACCAGCCCGGCGGCGGCTCGCTCAAGGGCGAGCACCTGAGCGAGGAAAACCTGGCGCGGGTGCGCGCACTCAATGCCATCGCCCAAAGGCGCGGCCAGAGCCTGGCGCAAATGGCCCTGGCCTGGACCCTGCGTGATCCACGGGTCACCAGCGCACTGGTGGGCGCCAGCCGCCCGGAACAGCTCACCGAGAACATTGCCGCCCTGAACAACCTGGCGTTCTCCAGCGAGGAACTGGCCGAGATCGACCAGCACGCCGTGGAGAGCCATATCAACCTTTGGGAAAAACCTTCGAGCGCCGAATGAACAGACGCCCCTTCCTGCTGGCAGCCCTGGCGGCTGCCTTTTCTCTGCTGCTCGGCCAGGCCCAGGCCGCCGAACCCACTGCCCCGGATACCCTGCGCATCGGCTACCAAAAGGGCTCGATCGCGCTGGTGCTGGCCAAACAACACAAGCTGCTGGAACAACGCAACCCGCACACCCAGGTGCAATGGATCGAATTCCCCGCCGGCCCGCAGATGCTCGAAGCCCTGAACATCGGCAGCCTGGACGTGGCCTCGACCGGCGACCTGCCACCGCTGTTCGCCCAGGCCGCAGGCGCTGACCTGGTGTACATCGGTGCAGAACCTGCCAAGCCGCAAGCCGAGACGCTGCTGGTGCCGGTGAACAGCCCACTGCACAGCGTGGCCGACCTCAAGGGGCACAAGGTCGCGCTGCAACGCGGGTCGAGCTCGCATAACGTGCTGCTGCGCGCGTTGGCCAAGGCTGGCCTGAGCCTGAAAGACATCACCCCGCTGTACCTGGCCCCGGCCGACGCCAGCGCCGCCTTCACCCAGGGCAGCGTGGATGCCTGGGCGATCTGGGACCCCTATGCCGCACTGGCTGTGCACAACGGCCAGGCACGCGTGCTGGCCGACGGCACCGGGCTCGGCCTCACCGGCCCGCTCTACACCGCCCGGCGTGCCTATGCGCAGCAATACCCGGAATTCATCCATAGCCTGCTGGCCACCCTCAGCGATGCCGAGGCGCTGACCCGCAGCGAGCGCGAACAGAGTATCGACACTCTTGCCGCCAGCATGGGCCTGGACCGCGCCGTGGTGGCCGCCTACATCGACCACCGCCCGCCTTCACCGGTCGGGCCGATTACCGAGGCAATCGTGCAGGCTCAGCAGCACACGGCTGATCTGTTCCTGCAGAACAAGCTGCTGCCCAAGGCGGTGGTGGTGAGGGATGCGGTGTTGCCGTTGCAGTGAGGGCGGAATCTGCGCGTCGCGCGGCGCAGCCGCACTCCTACGGTTTGAACGGCGCCGCTGTGCTGTGGTGGGAGGCCGGCTCGCCGGGCGAGGCGGCGATCTACGAGCTTGCGAAGCACAGGTTGGAATGCAGGCCTGCGCGTCGCGCGGCAAGCCGCACTCCTACGGTTTGAAAGGCACCGCGTTGCTTTGCTGTGGTGGGAGGCCGGCTCGCCGGGCGACGCGGCGATCTACGAGCTTGCGAAGCGAACAGGTTGGAATGCAGGCCTGCGCGTCGCGCGGCAAGCCGCACTCCCACGGTTTGAAAGGCGCCGCATTGCTTTGCTGTGGTGGGAGGCCGGCTTGCCGGGCGACGTGCCAATCTGCGAGCTTGCGAAGCGAACGGGTGGAATGCAGGCCTGCGCGTCGCGCGGCGCAGCCGCACTCCTACAGTTTGAACGACGCCGCTGTGCTGTGGCGGGAGACCGGCTCGCCGGGCGACGCGCCGATCTACGAGCTTGCGAAGCGAACAGGTTGGAATGCAGGCCTGCGCGTCGCGCGGCAAGCCGCACTCCTACGGTTTGAAAGGCGCCGCATTGCTTTGCTGTGGTGGGAGGCCGGCTTGCCGGGCGACGCGCCGATCTACGAGCTTGCGAAGCGAACAGGTTGGAATGCAGGCCTGCGCGTCGCGCGGCAAGCCGCACTCCCACGGTTTGAAAGGCACCGCGTTGCTGTGCTGTGGTGGGAGGCCGGCTCGCCGGGCGACGCGGCGATCTACGAGCTTGCGAAGCGAACAGGTTGGAATGCAGGCCTGCGCGTCGCGCGGCAAGCCGCACTCCCACGGTTTGAAAGGCGCCGCATTGCTTTGCTGTGGTGGGAGGCCGGCTCGCCGGGCGACGCGGCGATCTACGAGCTTGCGAAGCGAACAGGTTGGAATACAGGCCTGCGCGTCGCGCGGCAAACCGCACTCCTACGGTTTGAAAGGCGCCGCGTTGCTGTGCTGTGGTGGGAGACCGGCTCGCCGGGCGAGGCGGCGATCTGCGAGCTTGCGAAGCGAACGGGTGGAGTGCAGGCCGGCGCGTCGCGCGGCAAGCCGCACTCCTACGGTTTGAAAGGCGCCGCATTGCTTTGCTGTGGTGGGAGACCGGCTCGCCGGGCGAGGCGGCGATCTACGAGCTTGCGAAGCACAGGTTGGAATGCAGGCCTGCGCGTCGCGCGGCAAGCCGCACTCCTACGGTTTGAAAGGCGCCGCATTGCTTTGCTGTGGTGGGAGGCCGGCTCGCCGGGCGAGGCGGCGATCTACGAGCTTGCGAAGCACAGGTTGGAATGCAGGCCTGCGCGTCGCGCGGCAAGCCGCACTCCTACGGTTTGAAAGGCGCCGCATTGCTTTGCTGTGGTGGGAGGCCGGCTTGCCGGGCGACGCGCCGATCTACGAGCTTGCGAAGCGAACAGGTTGGAATGCAGGCCTGCGCGTCGCGCGGCAAGCCGCACTCCCACGGTTTGAAAGGCGCCGCATTGCTTTGCTGTGGTGGGAGGCCGGCTTGCCGGGCGACGCGGCGATCTACGAGCTTGCGAAGCGAACAGGTTGGAATGCAGGCCTGCGCGTCGCGCGGCAAGCCGCACTCCTACGGTTTGAAAGGCGCCGCATTGCTTTGCTGTGGTGGGAGGCCGGCTTGCCGGGCGACGCGCCGATCTACGAGCTTGCGAAGCGAACGGGTGGAGTGCAGGCCTGCGCGTCGCGCGGCAAGCCGCACTCCTACGGTTTGAAAAGCGCCGCATTGCTTTGCTGTGGTGGGAGACCGGCTCGCCGGGCGACGCGGCGATCTACGAGCTTGCGAAGCGAACAGGTTGGAATGCAGGCCTGCGCGTCGCGCGGCAAGCCGCACTCCCACGGTTTGAAAGGCGCCGCATTGCTTTGCTGTGGTGGGAGGCCGGCTTGCCGGGCGACGCGCCGATCTACGAGCTTGCGAAGCGAACAGGTTGGAATGCAGGCCTGCGCGTCGCGCGGCAAACCGCACTCCTACGGTTTGAAAGGCGCCGCGTTGCTTTGCTGTGGTGGGAGGCCGGCTTGCCGGGCGACGCGCCGATCTACGAGCTTGCGAAGCGAACGGGTGGAGTGCAGGCCTGCGCGTCGCGCGGCAAGCCGCACTCCTACGGTTTGAAAGGCGCCGCATTGCTTTGCTGTGGTGGGAGACCGGCTCGCCGGGCGACGCGGCGATCTGCGAGCTTGTGAAGCGAACGGGTGGAATGCAGGCCGGCGCGTCGCGCGGCAAGCCGCACTCCCACGGTTTGAAAGGCGCCGCATTGCTTTGCTGTGGTGGGAGGCCGGCTCGCCGGGCGACGCGCCGATCTGCGAGCTTGCGAAGCGAACGGGTGGAGTGCAGGCCGGCGCGCCGTGGTGCTTTCGCAGTGCTAGAACCCGTACTCCACCTGCGTATGAAGCACCCGGTTATCCCGCAACTGCCCGAGAAAACTGTACTGCGGCCCGTAGTAGTAATCCGTTCCCACCTTCAATGTCAGCGGGTCGCTCACCCGATAGCTGCCCTGCACCCGCGCAATGCCGCTGCCGTCGCTCTGGTTGGCGGCGCCGCTGAATTCCAGGGTCAACTGGTCGTTGAGCCAGCGGTTGGCCAGGCGCCAGGTGAAACCGAGCTGGTCGCGGCGCGTCTGGTTGCTGGTCGCCAGCTGCCGCATGGCAACCTCCCGCTCGAAGCCGGGCGCAAGATTTCGAGCGTCGGCGTAGTCGAAAACGTGCACCCAGGTCAGTTGCACGCCGAGGGTGGCGGTGCCAGGCAGTTGCCACTCGCCGCCTGCGACCGCCGCAAATTGCGGCTTCTTGTGCAGGAAGTCATCGGCGCCATCGCTGTCGGGGTGCGAATAGGCAACCTCGGCCCGCCACACCGTGCCGCCCTGGGTAGTGCTGAAATCGGCACCGAGCACCCGCGTGTGCTGGGCGGCCACCCGCACCAGTGCGCCACTCGGGCCGAGGCCGCCGGGCACCAGCACCGGCAGCGGGTCGGTGCCGTCGAACCACGACACCGAGCCATCGGCGCTGTCGCCGGTCTTGTCCCATTTGAGCGCCCATTGGTCGCGCCGGGAGTCCTCCTGGCGGTAGGCCACCCCGGGCAGGCTCAGCAGAGGGATCTGCGACTGCTGAGCGCGCGGGTACCACAGCCCCTGCAAGGTGCCCCAGGCGCTGTCGTGGCTCAGGCTGATGCCATCGTTGCCCCAGCGCTGGTCGCCGTCGACCGGGGTGAGCAGGCAGTAGTTGCGCGGGCTGAGGTTGTCGGTCGGGTTGACCGCGTCGGCGCGGCCCCAGACCACGATCTGCCGGCCCACCTTGAGGCTGTAGTCGGCAAAGTCATAGCGCCAGAACGCCTCGCGGACCAACCCGCCGCGCTCGCGGCTGGCCGATTGCGCCATGGCCCAGCCGTCGAAAACCAGCTCACCGAAGTCATCACTGCGCAGCGTGCCACGGCCCCAGGCCGAACCGGTGGCGATGCCGCTGCGATCGGTCAGCGCACGGTCGCCGCTCCACCACCCGCTGCGCAGCGACAGCGAATGGTCCAGCACCACCTCAGCGTTGGCCAGGCCTGGCAGCAGCGCCAGGCCCAGCCACCACGCTCGGCTCATCGGTCCAGGCTCTGGGCTTTGAAGTAGCGGTCTGCAACGCCTTGCTCAGCCACATAGCCACTGAGCGCGATCACCGTCTTGTGGCCGCTCTGCAAGTTCTCGGCCTGGGACTGCATGGCCTGCCGCTTGCCCTGGCTGCCGACCTGCTGCCATTGGCTGTTGTCGACCCGCTTGAGCGGCTGACCGGCCAGGTCATAGAAATCGACGTGCAGCGGCACCCGGTTGGCCTTGGCGATCAGGCTGACCATCTTCGAGTAGCCCGTGTCCTTGCCGACGGTGTCGTCGGCCGGCACCGATTCGATCTTCCAGGCCGGCTCACCGCCGGGCGCCGTCACCTCGCCCACCAGCGTGTGGCGCCACTTGCCGGGGTTGTGGCCGACGATGTCGCCGTAGCTGAAGTCGGTGCCGACGAAGCTGTCGCGCTTGTTGGAAGCCGACAGCCTGCGCACCTTGCTCAGGGCCGGCAGGTAGATCCACATGTCGTCATCACCTGCCGAATGCTCCACCAGCAGGGTAGCGGTGCCCTTGATGTCCTGCGGAGAGAGGAACTTGACGTAGCGGCTGTTATCGTCGCTGCCCTCCTGCAGGCGAGTCACGCCCTCGGTCTGGCGCACACGCTGCTCGCCAGCGGCGTTGATCAGGGTGAAGGTGGCCTGGGTGGAGGAGTCGCGCACCTTGGTCACCGCGTAGCTGTCACGCATGATCGCGGATGCGTCAGGTTGCTCGGCACGCGCAGTGCCGGGCGTGGCGGCCAGCGCCAGGCCCAGGGCGGCGGCCAGTACCAATGCACCGTTCAACTGGGCGGCGAGCCGAGGCTCGGCACCGCCGAAGATGAAGCGTGGGCGGAACACCAGCGCCAGCGCCGGCACCAGGGTGAGCGAGCCGATCACGCTTACCAGCATGGCGATCACGATGAACATCGACAGCCACAGGTGCACGTTGTAGCCCAGCGACAGGGCCAGCACGCCATAGCCGCCAGCCACCGCCGTGGCGACGAACAGGCAGGCCTTGCCGGCCGTGGCCAGGGTGGTGCGCACTGCCTGTTCGGCGCCCTGCCCCGCCCGCACCTGCTCACGCAGCCGGTAGAGGATGTAGATCGCGTAGTCGGCGCCGATGCCCACCGCCATCGCGCTGATCAGCGAGTTGGGAATGTTCAGCGGGATGTGAAGCCAGCCCATGGTGCCGAACACCGCCACCACGGCGAGGGCCAGCGGAGTGAGCACGATCAGGCCGGCGAACGGCGAACGGAACACCAGTGCCGAGATCACGAAGATCGCCAGCGCCACCTGCAGGATGTTGCGCAGCTTGCCCTGCACCAGGGTTTCGGTGAGCGCCACGGTTTGCGCCACGTCACCGCCGAAGCTCACTTTCACATCGGCCGGGAACGTCTTGGCGGCCTGCGCCTGCAGGTTGGAAAGCAGCGCCTTGACCACCGCGTTGTCGCCGGTCTTGAGCAACAAGGTGATCTTGGCGCGCTGGTAGTTGTAGTCGACCCACGAATCGAAATCGCCCGGCTCACCGGACATCGAATACAGCAGCAGGTACTGGGAAGTCAGCGCCTGGCTGTCAGGCAGGGTGTCGAAGCGGGCGTCGTCGCCGTGCATGGCTTTGTTCATGCGCGTGAGGTAATCGACGATCGACACCGCCTTGCCCACGTGCGGCTGGGCCTGGGCGTAGTGTTCAAGGCCGGCGATGGCCGCCAGCACATCAGGGCGCTTGATGGCGTCGGCGCCGGGGCCTTCGATCATCACGTAGAGGCTGTTGGTGCCACCGAACTGAGCGTTGAGCTGGGCATCGTCCTGCTGGATCGGCAGGTCGGCGGCGAAGAACTTCTTGGTGGCGTTATCGATCACCACGCCCTGCATGCCCCACACCAGCAATGCCGTCATCACCGTGAAACCCGCGAAGATGGCCGCGCGCCGAGGGCGGCACACCACCCACTCGGCGGCGCCACGGGCCAGGCGGTCCCACACACGCACCTTCTCGCCTTTGTTCAGGGCCTTTTCGCTGGGTGGCTTGAGCAGTGAGCGCACTGCCGGGATGAAGGTCATTTCCAGCAGCATTGCGCTGAGGATGCCAACGCCGGTGAACACGCCGAAAGAACGAATGGTGGCGATGTCGAACACCAGCAACGAGAAGAAACCGATGGCCGCGATGCTGCCGGCGATCAGCATCACCGGGCCCACGCCCGCCAGCGAAGCGATCACCGCTTCACGGTTGGCCTCGCGCGGGGCCAGCCCGCCTTCGTTGCGCAGGCGCGCGTAGTCTTCGTAGTAGCGCTTGAGCAACTGCACCGCGTGCCCCGCCGCCACCGCCAGGATGAGGATGGGCGTGGGCGAGTTGAAGATGTCCATCGGCTGCCCGAGCACCCATGAAGCCGGTGCCCAGGCCACTGCCATCAGCGCGGTCACCAGCGGCAGCACCAGGCCCTGCACGGTACGGAAGGCCTCGAAGTGCAACAGGCCGATCACCAGAATGGCGATGGGGAACAGGATGTTGATGCGCTGGGCGTATTGCTCGGTCTGCTCCAGGTACACAGGGTTGCCGCCCAAGGTTATGTTCAGGCCATCGCTTTTGAAGCCATCGAGTACTTCATGGATCGGCGCCATCATCGCAGTGAACCCGTCGGAGCGCTCCTTGAGCTCCACCAGGATCGCCGCGCTGCGGCGGTCGGCGGAGACCACCGTCTGCTCGTAGACCGGGTTGCCGGCCAGCGCCGCGCGCAAGGTCGCGGCATCGGGCAGTGCGCCTTCGCCCAGCAGCGGGCGAGCCTCGAAACCTTCGTCGGTGCCGCGAATGCCCTTGGCCTGGCGGCTGCCCAGGCTCAGCAGCGTCGAACGCACCACTCCGGGCGTGGTGTCCAGGCGCGCGGTGAGGTCGCGCACGGTGCGCAGCACCTCGGGCTGGTAGATGTCACCTTGCTTGGGCGTGATGCCGATGATCATCAGGTACTTGGAGCCGAACACCTTCTCGACCTGGTTGGTCGACTGGATCAGCGGGTGGCCCTGGGGCGCCAGAGTGGCCGGGTCGATGACGATTTTCAGCCCCGCGCCGAACACGCCCAGCACAGCGGTAAGCAGCACGGTGACGGCGATCACTGCCCAGCGGAAACGCAAGATGAATGCAGCGTAGTTACGCATGGTGCGCGCCCTCCTGGGCGGTGGCCTGCAGGAGCAGGGTTTCGAGGTTGGCGAGGTCCTTCTCGACCTGGGAAATCAACACTTTGCGCAGCAAGGACACCGGCAGGATGCCGAAGAAGCGCCCCGGCTCGACGTCGAACTGCCAGTGCAGGTCGGTGTGGCCTTCGGCGGTGTCGGCGAAACGGTACTGGCCCACGTATTTGAACGGCCCTTCGAGCGCTTCGAAGCTGTAGTGCTGGCATGGGTCGCTGGCCAGGATGCGGCAATCGAAATCCATCTTCTTGCCCAGGAAACTGAACTTGATGCGGTAGCGCGCACCCGGCGCGGTACTGCCGTCGAGCAGGCTGGCCTCCACGCACGAGCCTTGCCACAGCACATCGTTGGAAGGGTCGCTCAGGTAAGCGAAAACAGCGGCACGCGGCAGCGCCAGCGTGCGTTGGTACTCAGCCCGGATCATGGCTGTAACTCCACGGCAAGGGGGCGAAGAAGCGCTGGCTCAGCTCGCTGGCCACTGCTTCGACGAAAGGAAGGTAGAGAATGCTGTTGTGATCGCCGGCCACTCGGCCCACTTCCAGGTGCTGCGGGCACAGCTGCTCCCAGCCCAGCAAGGGGCCGAAGTCTTCCGGCTCGTCGGTGGCCAGCAGCAGGTACAGCGGCGCGTCGATACCCGGTGGGAAGTACAGCTGCAAGGCGATGCCGTTGGCCAGGTAGGTCTCGAACAGCCGCGCCAGTTGCCCGGCGTCGGCGTCGGGCTCCAGCACGCCGGCGGCTTTGGCCTGATCGAGTACGAAAGCGAACGCCGCATCGCTGTCCATACGCCGCAGCTCGGCGGCGTCCAGTTGCAGGCGGATACCGTGAGGCGTGGCGAGGTCGCGAGCGAACCAGGCGAGCAAGGTGGCGTCGTCGGCTTCGGCTGGCACGTTGGCGGCCACCGGGGCGCGGGTGTCGAGCAGGAAGGTGCCCTCCACTGCTTCGCCCGCTTCGAGCAACTGGCGGGTCACCTCATAGGCAATGGCACCGCCGAAGCACCAGCCGCCGAGCAGATAAGGGCCTTGCGGTTGCACCTGGCGGATCTGCTGCAGGTACAGGCTAGCCATGGCCTCGACCGTCACCTCGGCCTGCCCGGCCTCACGCAGGCCGGGCGACTGGATGGCGATCACCGGGCGCGGGGTGTCGAGCAGGCGGGCCAACACGCGGTAGCTGACCACATTGCCGCCGATGGGGTGGAACAACCACAGCGGCCGGCCACTGCCCTTGCGCAGGGTCACCCGCAGCGAGCCGTCGCCTGCACCGCGGTGCACACGGGCGGCCAGGCTTGCAGCGGTCGGTGCGCCAAGCAGGTCTGCCACCTCCAGGGTGCAGCCCTGTTCACGTGCCACCCGATCGACCAGCTCCACCGCCAGCAAAGAATGGCCGCCGTGGTCGAAGAAGTCGTCGTGCACGCCCAGGCCTTCGCGCTTGAGCACCGCCGCGAAATGCGCCAGCAGTTGTGCCTCCAGCGGCGTGCGCGGCGCTACCGGCTCGGCGCTGGTGAGCGGACCTTGCGGGGCTGGCAGGCGGCGGCGGTCGACCTTGTTGTTGGGCGTCAGCGCAAAGCGCTCCAGCTCCACCCAGAGGGTGGGCACCATGTACGCCGGCAACCGCGCGCGCAGCGCTTGCTGCAATGCAGCAGCGCTGACCTGGGCGCCAGCACGGCTGGCCCAGTGACCCACCAGTGCCTCACCACGCTCATCTACCCAGCGGCTGACGACCGCCTGCGCCACGCCTTCGCATGCCTCGAGCGCCGCTTCGATTTCGCCCAGCTCGATACGGTAACCCCGCAACTTGACCTGGAAATCCAGGCGGCCGTGGTGCTCCAGTTGGCTTTGGGCGTTCCAGCGCACCTTGTCGCCGGTGCGGTACAGGCGTGGGGCGAGCGCGGGCAGGTCGTTGCGAAAACGCTCGGCGGTCAGCTCCGGCCGTTGCCAGTAACCCTCGGCCAGACCCTGGCCGCCGATCCACAGCTCACCGAGCATGCCCGGTGGCACGGGTTGGCCGTGTTCATCGAGCACCCACAGGTGGGTATTGGCGATCGGTTGGCCAAGGGTCACCGGCTGGCCCGGGCGCAGCCGCGCCACGCTTGACCAGATGGTGGTTTCGGTGGGGCCGTAGAGGTTCCACACCTGGGCGCACTGGGCCAACAGGCGCTGCGCCAGGCTATGCGGCAGCGCATCGCCGCCACACAGCGCGGTGAGCCCGGCCAGTTGCCCGCGTTCATCGCTGCCTGCCAGCATCTGCCAGGTGGCCGGCGTCGCTTGCAGGGCCGTGATGCGCCGGCTGGCGACCCAGTGCAGCAAGCGCTGGCCGTCACGGGTGCTGGGGTGGTCCGCCACCCACACCTGGCCACCCACGCACAGCGGCAGGAACAGCTCCAGCAGGGAGATATCGAACGACGGTGTGGTGACGGCCAGCAGCCGCGTCTCTTGGCCCAGGCCAAGGGTTTCAGCCAGGCTCGCCATGAAGTTGAGCAACGCAGCATGCCCCACTTCCACGCCCTTGGGCTGGCCAGTAGAGCCGGAGGTGTAAAGGATGTAGGCAGGGCCTTGCGGGCTTGCCTGAAGCTCAGGCACCGGCAGGTCACCTTCGACGCCGGCCAGGTAGAGCCTTGGCAGCTCGGCGGGGAAGTCATCGAGTTCATGCTCGGTGACCACAAGGCTCAGCGCTGCGTCGGCGGCGATGTAGGCCAGCCGCTCTGCGGGAAAGTGCGGGTCCAGCGGCACGTAGCACGCACCCAGGCGCCAGATGCCGAGGATCAGCGGGACCAGGTGCGCGCTGCGCTCCAGCTTGAAGCCGACCCGGCTGCCGGTGCCCACGCCGCGCGCCGCCATCGCGGCGGCAAGCTGGGCGCTGCGCTGCAACAGGCCGGCGTAGGTCAGCGACAAGGCTTCATCGCCCAGCGCCAATTCATCAGGCCGGGCCTGGGCCTGTGCCAGGATCAGCTCAAGCACGCAGCGCTCGCGCCAGTGCCGCGCAGGCCCCGCCCCAAGCGCCGCCCACTGCTGGCGCTGGCAGGCATCGGGCGCGCAGAGCTGGGCCAGCGGCTGCTCAGGCTGGCTCAGCAGGCGCCCGGCCATGGCCACGAATGCGTCGGCCATCACCCGCACGCTGCCCTCACTGAACAGCCGGTCGTTGTATTTGAGCAGGCCCGTGAATGCGCCGTCGTGCTCGCCGCCCATCTCCAGGGTCAGGTCCAGTTGCCCCTCTTGTTGCGGCACATAGAAGCTGCTCACCGCCATGCCCGCCAGCACCTGCGCCTGCTCGCCCTGCGCCTGGCTGAAGAACTCGGCGAAGGCCTCTACCACCGGCAGCCGCTCCCAGGAAAAGCCCAGTTGCGACAGCGCCGAGTAACCCGGGTCGCGGCGCGGCGCAACCGCCTCGACCACTTCGTGAAATGGCAAAGCCTGGTGCTTGAGGGCACCGGCGAACACTTCGCGCGCCTGGGCCAACAGCGCAAGGAAGGTCATTTCAGGCTGGGCGCGCAAGCGCAGGCACAGGGTGTTGACGAATTGCCCCAGCGCCTGGCGTGTGCCGCGCTTGATGCGGTTGGCGAATGGGGTGCTCAGCACGACGTCTGGCTCGCCGCCAAAATGGCTGATGAAGGTGGCGTACGCCGCCAGCATCACCAGAAATGGCGTGGCCTGATGCGCGCGGGCCACGGCCTGAACCTGTTCGGTAGTGGCACGGCCCAGGTTTACCGGTACCGAAGCGCCGCCGTGCCACTGGGTCGCCGGGCGCGGGTGGTCCAGCGGCAGGCTGTGCAGTCCGGGCGCGTCGGCCAGTTGTGTACGCCAGTACTGAGCCAATTCTGCGCGCCGCTCGGGGGCCAGGTGCACGCCGGCATGCTCGGCATAGGGCTGGGCCTCGGCCGCCATGAGCACGCTCCCGGCACCGGCCAGGCGGCTGGCCGCCTCTTGCAGCAGCAGCCCCAGCGACCAGAAATCCAGCAGCACGTGGTGCACGACGAAGACGAACAGGTATTGGCCTTCGCCTTGGCGGTACAACTGCACCCGCCACAAGGGTGGGTGCGCCAGGTCGAAGGGTTGGCGGGCGTCGGCGCGGGCGCGCTCGGCCAGCGCCGCATCGCTCAGGCCGGTGCAGTCGGCGGTGCGCACCTCGGGCTGGAAGCGCTCGAACACGCGTTGCTCGACCCCGCCAGGCCCTGCCACGAAGGCGCTGCGCAACAGCGGAAAATCGCGCTGCAGACTGTCGAGCAGCGCCGGCAACGCCGGCCACTGCGCTGCAACCAGGCGCACCTGGCAGCTGAACAACAGGTTGAAGGCACCACAGCCGGGGTCTACTTGCTGGACGTACCACAAGCCTTGCTGCTCGGCGGCCAGCGGCCAGGCGGTCGCCGGGTGGGCGATCGCGGCGCCTGTCATGCCAGCCCCGGTGCGTCGGTCAACAGCGCCGCAGCAGGCTGCACCGGCTCGGCCAGGCGGCTCAGGTAGGCGGCCAGGGCATCGACCGAAGGGTAATCCCACACCAGGGTAGGCTCCAGCGTCATGCCCAGTTCATCCTCAAGATCGCCCACCAGGGTCAGCGCCACGATCGAGTCCAGCCCGTATTCGGACAGGTTGCGCTCGCAGGCCAGGGTGCCTGGCTCCATGCGCAGTTCCTGCTCCAGCAGGATTACTCAGGCGCGTGCGCCAGTAAGCGGTGTCACGAGAAATCGAGTTCATCGCAGGCATCTTCCTTGGTGATCGAGGGAAACAGTTGTTCGGCAGAGCCGGCGCTTGCCAGCGGCCAGGTGAAGATCGACAGCATGTGGTTGGCGCTGCGCTGGTGAGCCAGTTGCGCCAACAGCGCATCGACCCGCTGCGGGGCCAGTACGCCGTGGCCGAAGTCGGCCGCCAGGCCACGCTCCAGCAAGCCCAGCAACCATTGGCCGCTGGCGAAGAAGGGGCCGAAGCGGTCGCGGTTGTACAGCCACACACCCAGGCAAGCCGCCACGCCGAACACGGCGCAATAGCGCTGCGCGTAGCCGATGCGGCGTGCCTCTTGCTGGCCGGCCTGGCGTGGGGTCTGGCGGATCTGCTCGGCCAGCGCCTGGGCCTGCTCGACGAAGGCTTCGCACAGCTGGCGCAATTCGGCCAGGGTGGCGGCCGGCAGGTGATCGCTTTCAGCCAGCGCCTGAACCTTGCCCAGCAGATGCGGCAACTGGCCGATGAGCGGGTCGCCGTGGCGGGAGTACAGCGTGAGGCGGCTGTAGTCGATGTCGGCCAGCGGTGCTTCGAGGTCGAACAGTGCTTGCAGGCACTGGCTCGCCTCGGGCTGGGCGGTGTCGCGCACCAGGGTATCGAGCAAGGTGGTGAGGCTGTCCAGGCACACATGGGTGCTGCCGTCGAAGATCGAGACGATGGCCCCGTCGCGGTAGAACTTCTGGAAAATGCCGACGTTTTGCTGATCGCGCATGTAGAAGCGAGCGCCCAGCACGTGCGACAGCTCGGTGCAGGCGTGGTCGACCAGCCGGCACACCTGCACCTTGGTGACCGACGACCAGGCCGCATACAACTGTGGGCACACATGCAGGCCGCGGGCGGCGACGATGGTCACGCACTCGGCTGCCAGTTGCGACAGGTAAGCGTTGGCCAGCACGTCGCGGTTGTGCGGCAACCGGTCGATCGGCTTGCCGTAGAGCACGCGGCGGGCCGCGTAGTCGCTGGCGATGCGCAGTGCGGTATCGCCCACGCCCAATGACAGCGCGGCGCAAAAGGTGCGCGTGACCTGGAAGCCCTTGAGTGCCAGCTCCAGGCCGTGGCCGGGCTGGCCGATCAGGCAGCTGGCCGGAATCGTGCAGCCGCGAAAGCCGATGCCGCTGATGTCGCAGCCCTTCAGGCCGTGCGTCTTCACCCGTGGCAGGTAGTAGTAGCGCTGGCTGTTGAGCTGCTCCTTGGAAATGATGAACAGCGAATGGTTACGCATGTGGTTGCCTTCGCTGGTGCGCGCCAGCAGCACCAGGAACCCCGAGCGGATCGCCCGGTTGATCGGCCACTTCTCGCCATCGAGGGTGTAGCTGCCATCCTCGTTGAGCGTTGCGGTGAGGCGGTTGGAGACAAGGTCCGCGCCGTGGTCGGCCTCTGAGTAGGCCAGGCACGGGAAGCTGGCGTTGTCCATCATCCAGCGGGCGATGGCCTGGCGCTGCACGTCGGTGCCGCCGATCCAGCCCAGCGTGCTCCAGAGCATGGTGCTGTAGGCCACCGCCACCGACATGTTGCGCCGGGCCAACGTACGGCCCAGCGCAACGAACGCCTCGCTGCTGCGAAATTGCCCGCCCAGGCCGTGCGGCACGTAGGCCTGGGGCAAGCCGAGGGCATTGAGGCCGGTGACTGCGGCTTCGGGGAAGGCATCCTGTTCGTCCAGTGCCAGCGCGCTGGGCCAGGACAACAGGTTGCTCTCAAGCCAAGGGTCGCCGAGGCGCTGCTCCAGCGACAGTGCGCCCAGGTATTGAGCCGGAATCATGGCTGCGCCCTCCCGGCCAGGGCCTGCAACGTGCCCTCCTCGACCGCCTGGCGCGTGCGCGCACGCTGCAACTTGCCGCTGGAGGTGCGCGGCAGGCTGTTCGGCGCCACCAGCAGCAGCTCACCTACGCGTAATTGATGCACCTGCGACACCGCTTCGACGATGCGCGCGCGCAGCGCAGCCAGCGCTGTTTCGGCGAGGTTGCGTTCAACCTCCACCACCAGCCCCAGCGCTTCCTCGCCACCCAGCTCGCGGGCATAGGCCGCCACGCCTTGCGGGCGGATCGCCACATCGAGTTTGCCGACGGTGTCTTCCAGGTCAGTGGGGTAATGGTTGTGGCCGTGGATGATGATCACGTCTTTCAGGCGGCCGGTGACGTACAACTGGCCCTCCAGCAATGCGCCCAGGTCCCCGGTGCGCAGCCATGAGTGTTGACCGCCTTCGAGGGTCGCGTGGAAGTTGGCCTCGGTGGCCTGCGGGCTGTTCCAGTAGCCGTCGGCGACCATTGGCCCGGCGACCCAGATCTCGCCCACCTGGCCCGGCGGCAGCACCTCCAGGCGCTGAGGGTCGGCAATCACCACGCAGGCACCGGCGGCAGGGGTACCGCTGCTCACCAGCACCACCGCATCGTCGCCCGTGGCGGGCTGGACCGTACCGCCAAGCAGCGCCTGGCGGTCTGCACGCAGTATCACGGGGGCAGCATCCGGCGCGCTGGCGGCCACCAGCAAGGTGGTTTCAGCCATGCCGTAGCACGGCGCAAAGGCGCTGGCATCGAACCCTGCAGCGGCGAACACCTGGCTGAACACACTCAAGGTGCGCTGGCGAATCGGCTCGGCGCCGTTGGCGGCCAGGCGCCAGCTGCTCAGGTCGAGGCTGGCGACCTGCTCGGGTTTCAAGCGACGGGCGCACAGCTCGTAGGCGAAATTCGGCGCTGCGCTGACCGTGCCGCGCAAGCGGCTGATCGTCTCCAACCAGCGCAGCGGGCGCTGCAGGAACGTGGCCGGCGCCATCAGGTGCACCGGGTACCCAGCGTACAGCGGCTGCAGCAGCCCGCCGATCAAACCCATGTCGTGATACGGCGGCAACCAGACCACGCCGACGTCATCGGCGCTGCTGGCCATAGCCTGGTGGATCATCGCCGAGTTCACCAGCAGGTGCCGGTGCAGCAAGCGCACCCCTTTGGCGCACCGGTGGAGCCGGAGGTGTACTGCAACACGGCCAGGCTGTTGGCATCGATCACTGGCATGTGCCAAAGCGCAGCCGGCTCTGTAGGCGCTTTATCGACAGGCAAGGTACGCAGGGCGCCATCCGCCAGGGCCGGCCATTGGCCGGCGTCCAGCGCTTGAACCACAGCTTCGGTGCTGACCAGCACGCGAGCCTGGGCATCCTCGACGATCAACCGCACACGCTCGTAGGAGGCGTTGAACTTGGGCGAAAACACCGGCACCGCGGTCGCGCCGGCGTACCAGCAACCCAGCAGCGCAAGCACGTAGTCGGCACTGGGCTGCAGCAGGATCACCACCCGCTCACCCGCCGCACCCAGCGCCTGCAAGCGGGCGCCGAAGGCTTGGCCTGCCTGGTCGAGTTGCGCGTAGGTGTAGGTTGCCGGGGTATCCAGGCCATTACCGAAGGTCAGCGCCAGGCGCTCAGGCTGAGTACTGGCCCGGTGGCGCAAGACCTCGAGAAAATGAACAAAGGGAGCCTCATGCTCCTGGCGGGGCGACTCCGCTAACAGCGTACCGGTAGCGACCATGTCCGAATCTCCGAATTAAGAGATCGCGGAATATACAGACCTGTCTATATACATCGCAATTTATTTAGTCCAATAGGATGAGAGCCCATGGCAGCCCTCCGGACAAACGGCATCTTCTGAACGATCAACGCACACTTGCGCGCTCGAAAAAATGCAAAAAGGGCCGGCCCCTCTCGGATGCCAGCCCCTCCCCTTGAAGCTTGAAGCTTGAAGCTTGAAGCTTGAAGCTTGAAGCTTCAAAGCTTGAACTGGCTCACCATTCCCTTCAGCTCCGCTCCAAGCCCCGCCAACTGCTCGCTGGCGCCAAGGTTGCTCTGCATGGCCCGGGCAGAGTGGTCGGCACTGCCGCGAATGCTGACCACGCTGCGGTTGATCTCCTCGGCCACCGAGCTTTGCTCTTCTGCGGCGGCGGCGATCTGTTGGTTCATCTGCTGGATGGTCGACACCGCATCGGCAATGCTCGCCAGCGCGCTGGCAGTCTGCTGGGCATCGCCCACTGCATGTTGAACCAGCTCGCCGCTGCCGCGAATCTGCACCACCGAGGCCTCGGCTGCCTGGCGCAAGGCGCTGACCAGCCGTTCGATTTCCGCCGTCGATTGCTGAGTACGCCTGGCCAGCGCACGCACTTCATCAGCCACCACCGCAAAGCCCCTGCCCTGCTCGCCAGCCCGTGCAGCTTCGATGGCCGCATTGAGCGCCAGCAAGTTGGTCTGCTCGGCCACGCTCTTGATCACGTCCAGCACCTGGCCGATGTTCTGGATTTCGCCACTCAGGCTCTGAATACCGTTGCTGGCCGACTCGGCCGAGCGCGCCAGACGATCGATACGTTGCAGGCTCTGCTGCACCACCTGTTGGCCAGTGCCGACCCGCGCATCGGCGCTTTCGGCGGCCAACGCCGCTTGTTCGGCATTGCGGGCCACGTCATGCACGGTGGCGGTCATCTGGTGCATGGCGGTGGCCACTTGCTCGGTCTCAGCCTGCGCCGAGCTGACTTCCTGGTGGGTCTGGCGGGCGACGCTCGACAGCGAGTCTGCATTACTCGCCAGCTGCACGATCCCCGCCTGCAAGCCGCTGACGATTCGTGCCAGTGCCTGGCTCATCTGCTGCATCGCCTGCATCAACTGGCCGATTTCGTCGCGCCGGTTGACGCCTTCGCTCGCGCTCAGGTCCCCTTCGGCGATTGCCCGTGCTCGAGCGATCACTGCGCGCAGTGGCCCCACCACCAGGCGTGTGATCAGCCAGGCCGCCAGTATCCCCACCAACAGCGCAGCCACGGTGGAGGCGATGATCAGTGCAGCATTTTTCTTGAGCTCGGCCTGCATGGCGCCGTAGTGCTCGACATAGGCCTTGTCGACCAGGCCCATGGCCTGAGTGGCGCGGTCGTTCAGCTGTTGGTAAACACCTTTTTCCTTGGCCAGCAGGTCGGTGTATTCGGCGAGCTTCTCGGTAAAGGCCCCGATGTGATTGGTGACTTCTTCAAGCACCGTCTGGTAGCCAGCGTCCTGGATCTGCGCCTTGAGCGCCTGGGCGGTCTGCAAGGCCTGGTCGGCCTGCTCGATGCGCCCGCCGGCCGAATCGGTATCGCCTTTGCGGGCTTGCTCAAGGCGAACCCTGGCCTGTTCCATGGCCAGCAGCATCAACCGCGAGACCTGGGTCACCTGGCCGGCCTGGGCAATGAACTGCGCGCCATCCTCGCCCTTGGACTGTTTGAGGTTCCAGGTGCCGTCATCGGCCAGCCCCGACTGCAACACGTCCAGGTTGTTGGCCACACTCGACACCGACCAGCTGGCCATTTCCAGCGCGAGGTCCTTGGACTGGTTGATGTCGACGAACTGATCGAAGGCCTGGCGGTAGGCCTTGAGCGCGGCAATCACCGCCTGCATCGGCGCCTCGTTGGCCGAGCTTTGCCCGCGCAGCTCATCGGCGCGAGCCAGCAGCTTGTCCAGGCCTTTGCGCAGGGTGTCGGCCTCCTCGGCCTTGCCATGCAGGGCGTAGTCTTTCTCGACCTGGCGCAGTGCCAACAGCTCGCTGTTGAACTCGCTCATACGCTGCAAACCATCGAAGCGCTTGCCAATGGTACCCAGCGACCACAGGCCGATCCCCGCCACCAACGCAGTCAGCGCCAGCACCAGGGAAAAACCCAGTGCCAGCTTGCTCGCCATTCCCCAATTGGCCAGCAGGCCAGCTCGGTGCGTACTCATCACCCACCCCCCGTTGCAGTTCGGACACCACAATATCGGGAGGTTGCGACCTGAGCTTGAGTGTGAGCAATACCTTGACGTCGCAATAATGGCAAACAGCTATGCGCACGTCGCCCTGAGCTATGTCGACGCCGTTTCGGTGAATTCTGCGGAACGCTATCAACCCTTGCGCTTCAATATGCACAGGCATTATGCACAGGCATTCGAACCTTCAAGGAGACTCGGCACATGAACCGTTTCCACGAAAAGATCGTCATCGTCACCGGCGCAGGCTCCGGCATGGGCGCTGCCACCGCAGTGCGTTTCGCGCAGGAGGGTGCCCATGTGGTGCTGGCCGGGCGCCGCAAGGAAAAACTCGAGGAAGTGGCTGCACGCTGCAAAGGCGCACGCCCGCTGGTGGTGCCTACCGACGTCGCCGACCCGGACGCCGTTCAGGCGCTGATCGAAACCGCCGTGGCGCACTTCGGCGGCCTCGATGTACTGGTCAACAACGCAGGGGTTGCAGTGCCGGGCAGCTTTACCGACGGCTCGCTCGACGACTGGCGCAAAACCATGGCCACCAACGTCGACGGGGTGATCTACGGCTGCCGTGCAGCCATGCCGCATTTGCTGGCGAGCAATGGCTGCATCGTCAATGTATCGTCGGTGTCAGGGCTGGGCGGCGACTGGGGCATGAGCTTCTACAACGCCAGCAAAGGGGCGGTCACCAACCTCACTCGCGCCCTGGCGCTTGAGTACGGTTCGCAAGGCGTGAGGGTGAATGCGGTGTGCCCGTCACTGACGATCAGTGACATGAGCGCAGGTGTTTCAGAGGATGCGGCGCTGATGGCCAAGTTCGCCGAGCGCATCCCGTTGGGGCGCGCGGCTCAGCCGGAAGAAGTGGCTGATGTGATTGCGTTTCTGGCCAGCCACGACGCGCGCTTCGTCAATGGCGTGAACCTGCCGGTGGACGGCGGCCTGAGCGCGTCCAACGGCCAGCCTCAACTGGGTTGATCAGGGGTTGTTGGCCAACCGCTGCGGTTCGATGATGCGCTTGGCATCCAGATACGCCTTGGCCCAGTAGGGTTTGTTCAGGTAATCGAGCCGCACGGTGCCGCCGGTGCGCGGCGCATGCACGAAACGCCCCTCGCCCACGTAGATACCAGCGTGGCTGACCCTGCGCCCGCCTTGCGTCGAGAAGAACACCAGGTCGCCCGAGCGCAGCTCGCTGCGGTTGATGCTCTGCTTGGGCATGTCGAGCATCTCGCCGGTGGTGCGCGGCAGCGCGATGCCGGCGGCATCCCGATACACGAAGTCAATGAGGCCGCTGCAGTCAAAGCCTGCGGCAGGCGTGTTGCCGCCCCAACGGTAAGGCGTGCCGACCAGGCCGATGGCTCTGAACAATACGTCGTCGGCGCGGCCGGCCGAGTAATCGGCGGTATCGATGATGACCGGGCGAACCGGCGCAACCTGCACCACCGGCGGTGGCGAAGGCGGGCTGGCGCAAGCGGCCAGCAACGCAGCAGCACAGGCAATCAGGGCAAGGCGAGCTTGAAATAAGGCCATGACAGAAACTTCCAGTTAAGACTGCCGATGAAGACTAGCTCTTAAGACACTGTTTTGGATAAAAAACCCCGGCGAGAACAGACCGTTCGTCGCCGGGGCTTTTTTGCTGCGTTTTGCTTACTTGCGCGCGACCGTGGTGGTCGGTGCCTTGGCCAGAACACGCTTGGCCTCGATGTAAGTCTTTTTCCAGTAGGCGTCATCGAGGCTGTCGATGCGCACGCCACCGCTGCGGCGGCTGCTGGAATGGATGAACTGGTCGTCACCCAGGTAGATACCGGCATGGCTTACCCGGCCCTTGCCGCGGTTGGTGCCGAAGAACAGCACGTCGCCTGGCTTGAGGCTGTTACGGGCCACCAGGGGGCATCCATGTTGATCATTTCGCGGCTGGAGCGCGGCAGGGTCATGCCGGCTTCTTCGCGGAACAGGAAGTTGATGAACCCGCTGCAATCGAAGCCGGCTTCGGTGGTGCCACCGAAGCGGTAGCGCGTACCGATCAGCGACTTGCCACGCTCCAGAATGCTGTCGGCCAGCATCGGCATTTGATAGCGCTTGTCACCGCTGAACGCGTTCATCGCGTCGTCGTCGGCGCTGGCGTCATCGGCCTGGCTGTCGAAGGGCGACTGGGAAGCCATGTGCGGGCGGCTTTTGAATACCAGCGGCTGTTGTTGAGTAGCGGAAGCGTTTGAAACCTGCTCTTGCGAAACCGGTGAATTGGCGGCGCAACCGATCAGCAGGGTAACGAGTGCAAGGGGCACGAGGGGTGCTAAGCGACGCAGCATGGGCACGACCGTGGCATTGAAAATTGATGAGCGGCGACTATGCCTCCATTTGTCACTATTTGCAAATTCAATCGAACAAAATGTGACTTGGAACAATCGGCGTCACTTCTAACGCGCTCGCCGCCACTTGGGCGTCCGTGCTCAGGCCGTATGGCATGGGCATGGGGTTGATATTCATGGTGAAACGGCCCCTGTCACGTCCCTGTAATGCAGGTTTCAGGACGATTACACAGGGAGGCGAAAAGCAAGAGCGATCACCAGGCAGTAGCCATTGGCCACCTATTGATAGAGATCTTCAATCATGGTTCCGGAGTTTTTGGTCGGCTTCTGCCCTTTGGCAGCACACACCACCCCCAACACCGCTGCAGCGCGGAGGTAGCTCACGATGCAAATGACCGGCCAACCTGACCTTTTTGGCGCCATATTTCCGGCAAGCAGGTGCTATGAAACAGCCTGAAGCTATTGGTTGATTGCTCTGCCCTGCAGTCTCTGGGAGGCACGCGACCGCTCGTCGTCTGGCGAACAGGTGCGCCGTCATGGCTGTGACCGGGAAATGAACTGCCGCACAACGGTGCACGTTGCCGGGTAGAAAGTGCCCGTTTTCTGGCAGGCCACTCAGAAAACGACGGAAACCTGCCCAGCAGCGGGGCACATTACCAGCCCATGATTTCCTTGAGAAACGGGATGGTCAGCTTGCGCTGAGCCTGCAGCGAGGCCTGGTCGAGGCGCTCTAGGGTGTCGAACAGCGCGCTCATGCTGCGGCTGCCGCGGGTGAGGATGAAATGGCCGACTTCGTCGTTGAGTTGCAGGCCGCGGCGCGATGCACGCAGCTGCAACGCGCGCAGCTTGTCCTCATCGGAGAGCGGGCGCATCTGGAAGATCAGCGCCAGGGTGAGGCGGGATTTGAGGTCGGCCAGCTTGATCGGCAACTCGCGAGGCGAGGCAGAGGCTGCGATCAGCAAGCGCCGCCCGCTGTCGCGCAGGCGGTTGAACAGGTGGAACATCGCCTCTTCCCACTCGGGCTTGCCGGCGATGACGTGCAGGTCGTCAAGGCATACCAGCTCGTACTGGGCCAGGTAATCGAGCAGGCCGGTTCCGCGGTCGAGCATCTGCGCCAATGGCAGGTATACCGCCGACTGGCCGGTTTGCTCGAAACGAAGGCACGCGGCCTGCAGCAAGTGCGTGCGCCCTACACCCTGCTTGCCCCGAAGGTAGATCAGGCTTTCGGTCCAACCGGCCTCCGCTTCGCACAACCGCTCGACATAGCCCAGCGCCGCCGCGTTGGCGCCGGGGTAGTAGTTGACGAAGGTGGCGTCGTCACGCAGGCGCACGCCCAGAGGCAGTTGGATAGGTTGTTTCATGCGAAGGCGCAGGCAAAACCCGGGGAAGATGAAGCCCGGATTCTATACCGCGCCCGCCAAGGCGCACAACGCGCCGCAGAGCCTTGGCGAATCAACGGGTTAGAGGTCAGGGTCTTCACTGCCGGCGTACAGGTCGGACTGCTTGTACAGATCGTGCACATGGCGAATCAACACCATGATCACCGCGGCCACCGGCAAGGCCAGCAGGATGCCGGTGAAACCGAACAGCTCGCCGCCCGCCAGCACTGCAAAAATCACCGCCACCGGGTGCAGGCCGATGCGGTCACCTACCAGCAACGGGGTGAGCACCATGCCTTCGAGCGCCTGGCCAACGACGAATACACCGGCTATCAGCGACAGGTGCAGCGGGTCGAGCCCGTACTGGAACAACCCAGCGATCATCGCAACGCCGATGCCAGTGATGAAGCCCATGTACGGCACGATGGAGGCAAGCCCGGCGATGACCCCGACCAGCAACCCGAGCTCAAGCCCGGTCAGCATCAGGCCGCCCGCATAAATGCCGCCCAGCGCCAGCATCACCAGCAGTTGCCCGCGTACGAAGGCGCCCAGCACTTCGTGGCATTCACCGGCAAGGCCGACGATCTGCTTCTCCCGCTGGCGCGGCAGCAGGCTGCGGATCTTGGCCATCATCACGTCCCAGTCGCGCAGCAGATAGAAGCCCACCACCGGGATCAGCACCAGATTGGCCAGCCAGCCGAACAGCGCCAGGCTCGAAGCCGTCGCACGCTGCAGCACCAGGCCTACCACATCACCGGTCTGGCCCATGTGGCTGGAAATGGCGGCCTTGATCTTGTCGAACTTCCAGAAGCCCTCGCCCAAGCCCAGCTTGGCCTGCACCCAAGGCAGCGCCGATTGCTGCAGCCAGTCGAGCATCTGCGGCGCCAGTTCATAAAGCCGCACCACCTGGCGAGCCAGCATGGGGATCAGCACCACCAGGCCCAGCGCGAAAACCAAGGTGAACCCCAGGAACACCACCACCACGCCCAGGGTGCGCGACAGCCCCCAGGCTTCGAGCCGGTCGACCAGCGGGTCGGCAAGGTAGGCGAGCACCATCGCCACCAGGAACGGGGTGAGGATCGGATGAAGCAGATAAAGGAATGCGCACAGCAACAGAAACAGGCCAATCCAGTACCAGCGGCGAACATCGGTCATGGGGCTTCCTTACCAGTGAAAATGCAGCATGGCGGGTGTACCGGCAGGCTGCGGCTGAGCCGGGTCGGCAGGGGTTTCCTGAAGCTTGGCCAGGCTCAACTGGGCACGCAACTGGTCGGGGCTACCGGTCACCTGATACACCACCTTGTCGCCCTCGACCGACACCAGGCGCCCGCCGAAACCTTCGAGCATGCGGCCCAGTTGGGCGTAGCGGTCCAGGTTCATGCCTTGAACTTCCAAGGCCAGGTCACTGCTGGCACCCGGTTTGACGATAAAGCGCGGCGCGAGCTTCTGGCTGACCGCGAGCATCACTGCATCGGCGAGTGCTGCGTTGTTGGCACCTTGCACAGTGCCTTTTTCGCGTTGATCGCCCAGCCAGAGCTGCCATTTGGCCTGCATCTGGCCGTCGCTGCCGGTGGCATGCACCGCCAGCAGGGCATCTGCGCCGTAGCGTTCCGAGGCACTGCGCAAACCGGCCGGGTCGTTACCTTCCAACGCCTTGGCGCTGGCCAGCGGCTGCTCGGACAGGTCGGCCAGCGGCAGGCGCAGCGGCAGGCCACGGTGCTGGGCAGCACGGCGCAGCGGCTCCGCGCTGGGCTGGCCGTCGCCGGTGAGGTTGGTACCGTCGGCGTTATCGGTCAGCCACCAGGCGATGATCGAGGGGCGGTTCGCCCCCACAGCGAGAGGCCGGCCTTGCGCAGCGCTGCATCGGTAGCAGCGGGGTCGAACTCCACTTGCACCGAGGGCGGGTTGCCACCCTCGAAACCGAACTGGCTGATGATCTGCTTGGGGTCGGCGCGTAGTGCGGCGAGGGCCGGGCTGGAATAGGCCTTGGCATCGCCGGTCAGGCGCAGCACCAGGGTTTCCACGGCCTTTTGCGTTGCCTGGTCACGCTCGGCAGCGTCCTGGCTGCTGGCCGGCTCATGCACCAGGTAAAGGTTGTTGACGGTTTCTGCCTGGGCCAGCGGGGCCAGGCCCAGGCAGCAGGCGAGCAAGAGGGTGTGAAAACGCATGTAGGCTTCCCGAAGGGCTGAGGCGATCAATGGCCGTGTGACCACACTTTCCGACAAAACATTCAGCCTCGCCAACAAAACTTTCGCGTAACGCACAACCGCCAACGGTTCAGCCGGCGGTGGTCGCTCATGGCCAAGCCTGTTAGAATCGCGCGCCTTCACAGACCGAGCCTGCCTCGCTGCCAGCGGGCACTGCCCCGAGGCGGTGGCACGGTCTTTTTCTTCGAACGCCCCCTTCATATAGGCCTTGATATGAGCAAGCAACCCTCCCTGAGCTACAAGGACGCCGGTGTAGACATCGACGCCGGCGAAGCACTGGTCGAACGCATCAAGGGCGTGGCCAAGCGGACCGCGCGCCCCGAGGTGATGGGCGGGCTGGGCGGCTTCGGCGCGCTGTGCGAGATCCCGGCCGGCTACAAGCAGCCCGTGCTGGTCTCCGGCACCGACGGGGTGGGCACCAAGCTGCGCCTGGCACTGAACCTGAACAAGCACGACAGCATCGGCCAGGACCTGGTCGCCATGTGCGTGAACGACCTGGTCGTATGCGGCGCCGAGCCGCTGTTCTTCCTCGATTACTACGCCACCGGCAAGCTCAACGTCGACACCGCAGCCACTGTGGTCACCGGCATCGGCGCGGGCTGCGAACTGGCCGGTTGCTCGCTGGTGGGCGGTGAAACCGCCGAGATGCCCGGCATGTACGAAGGCGACGACTACGACCTGGCCGGCTTCTGTGTAGGCGTAGTGGAAAAGGCCGAAATCATCGATGGCTCCAAGGTTGCTAGCGGCGATGCGCTGATCGCCCTGCCCTCGTCCGGCCCGCATTCCAACGGCTACTCACTGATCCGCAAGATCATCGAAGTGTCCGGCGCCGATGTCGAAACCACGCAACTGGGCGGCAAGCCGCTGGCCGACCTGCTGATGGCTCCTACCCGCATCTACGTGAAGCCGCTGCTGCAACTGATCAAGCAAACCGGCGCCGTCAAGGCCATGGCCCACATCACCGGTGGCGGCCTGCTCGACAACATCCCGCGCGTGCTGCCCGAAGGCGCCCAGGCGGTGGTCGACGTCGCCAGTTGGGAACGCCCAGCTGTATTCGACTGGCTGCAACAGCAAGGCAACGTCGACGAAACCGAGATGCACCGCGTGCTCAACTGCGGTGTCGGCATGGTGATCTGCGTGGCCCAGGCCGACGTCGAGCGTTCGCTCAAGGCTCTGCGCGATGCCGGTGAGCAGCCTTGGGTCATCGGCCACATCGCCCAGGCCGCAGCCGGTGCTGCACAGGTCGAGCTGCAGAACCTCAAGGCGCACTGATGCCCCAGCCTTGTAATGTGGTGGTGCTGCTCTCCGGCACCGGCAGCAACCTGCAGGCACTGATCGATGCAACGACTGCCGAGGGCAACCCGGCGCGCGTATGTGCAGTGATTTCGAACCGCGCCGAGGCCTATGGGCTGGTGCGCGCCCGTGAGGCCGGCATTGCCACTGCGGTGCTCGACCATCGCCAGTACGAAGGCCGCGAGGCCTTCGACGAGGCGTTGATCGGCGCCATCGACCAGCACCAGCCTTCACTGGTGGTGCTGGCCGGTTTCATGCGCATCCTCACGCCTGCTTTCGTGCGCCATTATCACGGCCGCCTGCTGAACATCCACCCTTCCCTGCTGCCGCTGTACAAGGGCCTGCATACTCACCAGCGAGTACTGGAAGCCGGTGATGCCGAGCACGGTTGCAGTGTGCACTTCGTCACCGAGGAACTCGATGGGGGGCCACTGGTCCTACAGGCCGTCGTCCGGGTAGACTCCGGCGATACGCCAGCCACACTGGCGCAGCGGGTGCATGCCCGGGAACATCAGATCTACCCACTGGCGGTGCGTTGGTTCGCCGAAGGCCGGCTGAAACTGGCCGGCGACGGCAGCGTACAACTGGATGCCCAAGCCCTGCCCGCCAGCGGCCACGTGATACGCCACTAGGAGAACCTATGCGCCGTGCCCTGTTACTCGCCTGCGCGCTGCTCGCGCCCCTGGCTCAAGCCGCTGACCTGAAGCCCTTCAGCGCCAGCTACACAGCCGACTGGAAACAACTGCCCATGAGCGGCACCGCCGAGCGAAGCCTCAAGGCCAACGCCGACGGCAGCTGGAACCTGGCCTTCAAGGCTTCGATGATGATCGCCAGCCTCAGCGAAAACAGCACCTTCAAGTTCGACAAAGGCACCGTGCAGCCCGTGAGCTACACCTACGAGCGCGGCGGCCTGGGCAAAAGCAAGAGCGTCAACCTGACGTTCGACTGGGCTGCCAAGAAGATCACCGGCAATGATCGGGGTGACCCGATCACCCTGCCGCTCAACGGTGGCGTGCTGGACAAGTCCAGCTACCAGGTGGCTCTTCAGGAAGATGTCGCTGCTGGCAAGAAGAGCATGAGCTACCAGGTCGTCGACGGTGACGAAGTCGACACCTACGACTTCCGCGTACTGGGCTCGGAAAAAGTCACCACCAAGGCTGGCGTGGTCGATGCCATCAAGGTCGAGCGCGTGCGTGACCCCAGCCAGACCAAGCGCACCACGGTGATGTGGTTTGCCAAGGATTGGGATTACTTGCTGGTGCAACTGCAGCAAACCGAAACGGATGGCAAGGAATACACCATCATGCTGCAGGACGGCACCGTTGACGGCAAAGCGGTAAAAGGCAGCTAGGCCGCGTTGTTGTTTCTGGAAAACCGGGCTCAGGCCCGGTTTTTTCGTTTCTGGGCGGCAGATGAACGATTGTTCACGAAAGCGAACCGGCTGCGACACTCTGCCGCACCCCGCATGAACCGCGGCCTGTACGATTGTCTTGAAAAACGTAAAACACCCTTGCAGGCCCGCGCGGTTTACGTAGCTCGCTAACAAACTCTATAACGAAGACGTGCACACATCTGACACAGACCCGTTATCAGAGGAAATGCAGAATGACCGTACGAGTAACCGAACGAGACGATTCGCATAAATCCCATGAAGCTGTTGCCGCTGGCACTCGGCTGTGGGACGTCTACCAGCAAGACTTGCTGGTCGGCATCTTCCACGAAGAGAGCCAGGCTGACGCCTACCGCCAGGAACTCGAAGCGCAAGAGCAGCAGCATCACGCCTAGGTGATGGAATCCGTGGGAGGGCGGCCCTGCCGCGCGACGAGACGAGGCGAGTGATTCAGCGCGACCGTCGCCCGGCGAAGCCGGCCTCCCACAGTTGCAAGTGCGTCGCCCGTCGCAGCCTGCACTTACAGTTGCAAATGCGGGCTTACCACATCAGGTCGTCAGGGATCTTGTACGCAGCGTACGGATCGTCAGCGTCGATTTCTTCGACCTGATCGTTGAGCGAGACGATGCGCTTGGGGTCGCGTTCCTGGATTTTCAGGGCCGCCTCACGTGGCACCACTTCATACCCACCGCCGTGATGCACGATCGCCAAATGGCCGTTGCTCAGTTTGCTGCGCATCAGGCTGTTGACCGACAGGCGCTTGACCTTCTTGTCGTCGACGAAGTTGTAGTAATCGTCGGTGGTGAGCTTGGGCAGGCGTGTTGCTTCGATCAATTGCTTGACCTGAGCCGCACGCGCCTTGGCCTCTGCCTTTTCCTGCACCTGCCGATTGAGCTCCAGATCACGCTGGGCCTTTTCAGCGGCCGCTTCTCGGGCGATACGCTGCTGAGTGTCGTCTTTTTCCGCCTGGCCCTTGTGCTCCAGGCGTTGCTGCTTTTTCTGGTCCTTGTTGACCTGCTTGACCTGCTTCTGGTTGACCAGGCCGGCTTTCAACAATTGATCGCGAAGAGAGAGGCTCATCGTTTCGTTACCTTGCTCATACTGAGTGCGGCGGCTTCAGCCACACGCGGGAGTGTTCTTTTCCTGGCGCTTGGCCTGGGCCCACAGCGCATCCAGGGTTTGCAGGCTGCAATCTTCCACGGCCTTGCCCTGTTCGCGCAACGCCTGTTCGATACGGCGAAAGCGCCGCTCGAACTTGGCGTTGGCCTGGCGGAGGGCGTGTTCGGGATCAGCCTTGAGGTGGCGGGCCAGGTTGACCACGCTGAACAGCAGGTCGCCCAGCTCCTCGGCCATGGCTTCGGGGTCATCGCCGGCGATGGCTTGCAGAACTTCGTCGAGCTCCTCGCGGACCTTGTCTACCACCGGCAGCGCGGCAGGCCAGTCGAAACCCACGGCCGAAGCGCGCTTTGCAGCTTGGCGGCACGTGAAAGCGCAGGGAGTGCAGCAGGCACATCATCGAGCAACGAGAGCTGTTCGGGCGCTGCAGCTTTTTCGGCGCGTTCCTGGGCTTTGATTTCCTCCCAGCGACTCTTGACCTGGGTTTCGTCGAGCTTGGGGGTATCCAGCGGCGCATGGAGATCCCCGGTGGGAAAGACATGCGGATGGCGGCGTACCAGCTTGGCGGTAATGCCGTCGACCACCGCTTCGAAGTCGAAACGCCCCTCTTCGCGAGCCAGCTGCGCGTAATACACCACCTGGAACAGCAGGTCGCCCAGCTCACCGCGCACCTGGTCGAAATCGCCCTGCTCGATGGCATCGGCAACCTCATAGGCCTCTTCGATGGTGTGCGGCACGATACTGCGCCAATCCTGCTTGAGATCCCACGGGCACCCGTGAGCTGGGTCACGCAGGCGCGCCATCAGATAAAGCAGGTCGTCGAGTCGATACATCGGTGTTCCTTCAGGTAGTGCGCTGGCGCCGCGCCTCGATGATGTTCGGCAACTGGGAAATACGCCCCAGCAAACGGCCAAGGGCATCCAGGCCAGGGATCTCGATGGTCAGCGACATGGTCGCAGTGTTGTCTTCCTTGTTCGAGCGGGTATTGACCGCCAGCACGTTCAGGCGCTCGTTGAGCAGCACCTGGGAGACATCGCGCAACAGCCCGGAGCGGTCGTAGGCGCGGATCAGGATGTCCACCGGGTAGGTGAGCACCGGCACAGGCCCCCAGCTGACCTGAATGATGCGCTCAGGCTCGCGGCCGCTCAGCTGCAGCACCGAGGCACAATCCTGGCGGTGGATGCTCACACCACGGCCCTGGGTGATGTAGCCCACGATCGGGTCGCCCGGCAATGGCTGGCAGCACCCGGCGATCTGGGTCATCAGGTTGCCCACACCCTGGATCTGGATATCACCGCGTTTGCCGCCTCGAGGCAGGCTGCCCTGGCGGCGGGTGATGAGATCGGCAGGCTCCGGCTGGCGCTCAGGCTCGACCAGTTGCTGCGCGCTGTTGACCACCGGAGCCAGGCGCAGGTCGCCTGCCCCCAATGCCGCAAACATGTCTTCGGCGCTGCGCAGGTTGGTTTTTTCGGCGAGCCGCTCGTAGTCCACCTGAGGCAGGTCGAGCCTGGCAAGCTCACGCTCGAGCAATGTGCGGCCTGCGGCGACGTTCTGGTCACGCGCCTGCAGCTTGAACCAGTGCACGATCTTGGCTCGCGCACGCGAGGTGGTCACATAGCCCAGGTTGGGGTTGAGCCAATCGCGGCTGGGGTTACCGTGCTTGCTGGTGATGATCTCCACCTGCTCGCCGGTCTGCAGGCTGTAGTTCAAGGGCACGATGCGCCCGTTGATCTTGGCGCCGCGGCAGTTATGGCCGATCTCGGTGTGCACGCGGTAGGCGAAATCCAGCGGAGTGGCACCCTTGGGCAGGTCGATGGCGTGGCCATCGGGGGTGAACACGTAGACGCGGTCTGGCTCGATGTCCACACGCAACTGATCGGCAAGCCCGCCGATATCGCCCAACTCCTCGTGCCACTCCAGCACCTGACGCAGCCAGGAGATTTTCTCTTCGTAATGGCTGGAGCTGGGCTTGACGTCAGTGCCCTTGTAGCGCCAGTGCGCACAAACACCCAGCTCGGCCTCTTCGTGCATGGTCTGGGTGCGGATCTGCACCTCGAGCACCTTGCCTTCCGGGCCGATCACCGCCGTGTGAAGGGAGCGGTAGCCGTTTTCCTTGGGGTTGGCGATATAGTCGTCGAACTCTTTGGGAATGTGCCGCCACAAGGTATGCACGATCCCCAATGCGGTGTAGCAGTCACGCACTTCCGGCACCAGCACACGCACCGCACGGACGTCGTAGATCTGGCTGAACTCAAGGCCCTTGCGCTGCATTTTGCGCCAGATCGAATAGATGTGCTTGGCGCGCCCACTGATGTCGGCGTGCACGCCGGTGGCTTGCAGTTCCTGGCGAAGCTGGCCCATAACGTCGTTGATGAAGCGCTCGCGGTCCAGCCGCCGTTCATGCAACAGCTTGGCGATCTGTTTGTACTGATCAGGCTCCAGGTAACGGAACGAAAGGTCTTCCAGCTCCCACTTGATGTGGCCGATACCAAGGCGATGGGCAAGTGGGGCATAGATGTCGAACACCTCGCGGGCGACGCGCTGGCGCTTTTCTTCTGTGGCGCCCTTGACCGCGCGAATGGCACAGGTGCGCTCGGCAAGCTTGATCAACGCCACTCGCACATCGTCGACCATGGCCACCAGCATCTTGCGCAGGTTCTCCACCTGCACCTGGGTGCCAAGCACCGCCGACTGGCGCGGGCTGAGGCTGGCGCTGATGGCCGCCATGCGCAGCACGCCATCAACCAGTTTGGCCACCACCGAACCGAAGCGCTCGCCCACCTGCGCGATGGACACCTTGCCCTCGCGCACGGAGCGATAGAGCACGGCAGCGACCAACGAATCCTGATCCAGCTTCAGGTCTGCGAGGATTTCGGCCATTTCCAGGCCCGCCTGGAAACTGGAGGTGCCATCGGCCCAGCTTTCCTTGGCCGATGGATCCTGCTGATCGAGGCTGCGGGTGAATTCGCACGCCACCTTGAGCGCTTCGCGGTCCAGGGCCGCGTCGACGCTCACGATATGATCGAGCCATGCATCGAGGTTGATGCTGCCGTCGGTATTGATCGGCTGCTCTGCTCTCACCTGTACCATGTTGCTTACCTTCCCTACGGCAAGGCTCGCGGCCTTGCCAATATTCACGGGCCCAGTGGCTCTCTGGGCCAGTCAGATCATCCGCGCATCCCTGCGCTTTTCGAATAACGCCATGGCCTCGACATGGGAGGTTTGAGGAAACATGTCGAGCACCCCGGCCCTGTGCAAACGATAACCCTGTTTGAGCAATTCCACCGCATCCCGTGCCAATGTGGCCGGATTGCATGACACATACACAAGCCGCTGCGCGCCGCAGCCGGCCAGGCCACGCACCGCCTCGAAGGCGCCCTCGCGAGGCGGGTCGAGCAGCACCGCGTCGAAACCTTCGTGCGCCCAGGGCGCATCGGCCAGCGGCGCGGCCAGATCGGCCCGGTGCACCTCTACATTATCCAGCCCGTTGGCCTGGGCATTGCCACGAGCGCGCTCGACCATCTCTTCCACGCCTTCGACCGCTACCACCCGTGCGGCGGTTCGCGCCAATGGCAATGAAAAATTCCCCAGCCCGCAGAACAGGTCGAGCACCCGCTCGCCGGGCTTCACGGCCAACCACTCCAGCGCCTGGGCAATCATCGCGTCGTTGACCTGCGCATTGACCTGCACGAAATCCCCCGGCCGCCAGGCAAGCTCCAGCGCCCAAGGCTGCAATGCAAAGCCCAGCCGCGCATCGGCATCCCGCGCACAAGGTGCACCTTCGCCCTGCAACCACAACTGGGCCTGCCAGCGTTCACAAGATTCTTCGAGCACTGCAAGGTCGGCTTCAGCCAACGGCGCCACATGGCGCACCAGCACAGCGATCGCGGTACCCTGGAACAGCTCGACGTGGCCAATGGCCTGCGGCTTGCTCATGCCCTGCAAGACACTGGACAATTCGAGCAGAATCGGCTGCAAGGGTTGTACCAGCACCGGGCATTCCTGAATCGCGACAATGGCCTGGCTGGCACTGGCCCGAAAGCCCACCTCGAGCTGGCGCGCTTTTACATCCCAGCGCACAGCGATACGTGCCCTGCGCCGATAACCAAAAGCTGGGCTGACCAGCGGAGCTGCCCAGTTCAAGGGCTCAACCCCTGCCACACGCTGCAGTTGCTCAGCCAGCTGGCGCTGTTTGAAGGCCAGCTGTTCGTTGTGGGGCAAGTGCTGCACGCTGCACCCGCCACAATGCCCGGCATGCCGGCAGGCAGGTGGCTGGCGCAATTCACTGGCCGTGAGGATGCGCTCGGCACGAGCCTCTACCACCTTGGCCTGAGCATTGAGCACACGCGCTTCGACCTCCTCGCCGGCCAGCGCCCCAAGCACGAACCAGGTGCGCCCTTCGTGGAAAGCGATCCCGCGGCCGTCACCGGCCAGGCGCTCGATCACCAGGCGCACCTTTTTCCCGGCAGGCACCTGGGGAGTGCGGCTGCCCCCGGCAGGCTGGAAGCGCAGGCCGCTGCTAGGTCTGCGTGCCATCAGGCGCCTGCGTCGAACAGGCCGCTGGACAGGTAGCGGTCACCCCGGTCGCAGACGATCGCAACGATCACGGCGTTCTCCAGCTCCTGGTTCAGGCGCAGCATGCCCGCCACCGCGCCGCCAGACGACACGCCGCAGAAAATGCCCTCTTCCCGCGCCAGGCGCCGGGTGATGTCTTCAGCTTCGGCCTGGCCCATGTCGATAATGCGGTCGACTCGTTCGGCTTCGAAAATGCTGGGCAGATACTCCACTGGCCAGCGGCGGATGCCTGGGATGGAGGCGCCTTCGGTGGGCTGCAGGCCGATGATCTGGACAGCTGGGTTCTGTTCCTTGAGGTAACGCGAATTGCCCATGATGGTACCGGTGGTACCCATGGAGCTGACGAAATGGGTGATGCTGCCTGCAGTTTGCCGCCAGATCTCGGGGCCTGTGCCACGGTAATGGGCTTCAGGGTTGTCGCCGTTGCCGAACTGGTCGAGCACCTTGCCGCGGCCTTCGCGCTGCATGCGCTCGGCCATGTCACGTGCGCCCTCCATGCCCTGTTCGCGGGTGACGAGGATCAGCTCGGCGCCGTACGCTGCCATCGCGGCCTTGCGCTCGGAAGTCGAGTTATCCGGCATGATGAGGATCATCTTGTAACCCTTGATGGCAGCAGCCATGGCCAGGGCAATGCCTGTATTGCCAGAGGTGGCCTCGATCAAGGTATCGCCCGGGGTGATCTGGCCGCGCGCCTCGGCACGGTCGATCATCGACAACGCAGGGCGGTCTTTCACCGAGCCTGCCGGGTTGTTGCCTTCGAGCTTGAGCAGCAGCGTATTGCTGGTGCCAGCGCCCATGCGCTGCAGGCGCACCAGCGGGGTATTGCCGATGCAGTCGGCGATGGTGGGGTATTGCAAAGTCATGGCGTGTTCGCAATTCCGGTAATCGGAGGGCGCCTATCATACCGACAAACGCCTCCCACCCCTATCACCGAATGTATGCAGGTTATTCCCTTACGGAATAAGCCGGCGGGGTGATGCGGGCGGCGGCCGGAAAATGAAAAGGCCGCTTCAGCATGAGCTGAAACGGCCTTGAAGGTTAAACCAGGATCAATACCGATCGATCTTGGCCTGGGCTTCAAGCTGCTTGCGATAGGCGGCGAAATCCTGCTGGCCGTGGCGCGAGGCCAGGAACTGCCGATACTCGTCCTTCTCTTCAGCGCTCGGCGCAGGGCCTTCATTCACACCATTCAGGCGCGCTACAACGTAGCTGCCATCATTGAGGGTCACACCCGCATAGGTCGGTTTGCCCTTTTCGGAAGGCTTGGGCATCTGGAACACCTGCTGCAGCACTTTAGGGTCGACGCCATCCTGACCGCGGCTGGCAGCCTCCACCACTTTCCAGGCCTGGCCATCCTGGCTTGCAGCCAGAGCGGTCTTGCCGTCACGCAGGCCGGCGATCAACGTGTCGCCCTTGGCCTTGGCAGCATCAGCAGCCTTTTCGCGGGCCAGCTCCTTGCGAATCGGTTCGCTGACCGCTTGCAGGCTCAGCTGCTCCGGCTTGCGGTGCTCCTTGGCGCGCACCACGACGGTGGTGTCCGGGTCCAATTCGATGGCGTTACTGTTGGCGCCCTCATCCAGTACTTCAGGGCTGAACGCAGCTTGCACCACCTGCCGGTTGGCAGTGATACCCTCGGCGCCGCCGTCACGGCCGATCGGCTGCGAGGTCTGCACTTTCAGGCCCAGTTCCTGAGCAGGCTGCGACAGGTCAGAGGCTTCGAAGGCGGAGTCTTCCAGCTTCTTGGCCGCGTCCACGTACAACTGCTCGACCTGCTGACTCTTGAGTTCGCGGGTGAGCTTGTCTTTCAGGCTTGCCAGCGTCGGCACCTTCGGCGCCTGAACACCCAGCAGCTTGATCAGGTGCCAGCCGAACTGGCTGCGCACCGGCTGCGACACCTCACCCTGCTTGAGACCATAAAGCGCCTCTTCGAATGCAGGGTCGTAGACGCCCTTGCCAGCGTACCCCAGGTCCCCGCCCCGTTGTGCCGAGCCCGAGTCTTGCGAGGCTTCACGGGCGACGGTAGCGAAATCGTCACCCTTTGCCAGGCGTGCGGCGATTGCTTCGATCTTGCCTTTGGCTTCAGCGTCGCTGACCTTGTCATTGACCTCGACCAGGATGTGCGCTGCATCACGCTGTTCGGCCAGGTTGGCGATTTCCTTCTGGTATTGCTCGGCGATTGCATTGTCGCTGACCGTGGCCTTGTCGAAAAACGCAGACTTCTTGAGCTCCACGTAGTCGATCACCACCTGGTCGGGGCTCATGAATTCCTTGGCGTGGGCATCGTAGTAAGCCTTGACCTCGTCGTCGCTGGCACGCTGCGCGGCCGGGTCGGCCTTGTAGGTGACGGTGGCGAAATCGCGGGTCTGCTTGTCCAGGCGGGCGTAGGCATCGACATCGGCGTCGGTCACGAAACCACTGCCGGCAAGCCCGGCGCGTACCTGCGCAATGAGCATTTCCTGGCGCAGCATGTCGCGAAACTGCAAGCGGGTGAAGCCCATCTGGCGGATCTGCTGGTCGAACAGGTCGGCATTGAACTTGCCGTCAGCCTGAAACTGCGGTGTCTGCAGAATGACCTGATCCAGAGCACCTTCAGAGAAGGAGAACTTGGCATCCTGAGCGCCCTGCAACAGCAGCTTGCGGTCGATCAGGCCTTTCAGTGCCGCTTCACGCAGCAGCTTTTCATCCAGCAGCGCGGGGTCGAAATCCCTGCCCAGCTTCTGCATCAACTGGCGCCGTTGCATCTCCACGGCCTGGCTGAGGTCGGCCTGAGTGATCTCGTCACCATTGACCTTTGCAGCGTCCTGGCTATGGCCAGCTGCCCGGAAGATAGCCTCGAAGCCGGTCAGCGCCATCAATACGACGATAAGGCCGATGATGGTCTTGGCAATCCACCCTTGTGAATTGTCCCTGATGTTTTGCAGCATGCTTCCCCCAGAAACGACAGCCCATCATGGCTGCCGCCCAGAATCCGGATATGAAAAAGGCGCACCCGGTTTGGATGCGCCTTCTGGTAACTCGCGGAGCGAGTGCTTTCGGAACCACCCCACGCGGCCAAGGCCGCCTCCGCTGCCAGGCTCGGAGCCTGGCTGGCCAAACTCAGTTGACCGCGTCTTTCAGGCCCTTGCCGGCTTTGAAGCCCGGAATCTTGGCGGCGCTGATCTTGATCGCCTTGCCAGTTTGCGGGTTGCGGCCAGTGCGCTCTGCACGCTCTTTGACCTGGAAGGTACCGAAACCAACCAGCACCACGGAGTCACCGGCCTTCAGGGCACCAGTAACGGACTCGATGACCGCGTCCAGCGCACGGCCAGCAACAGCTTTCGGGATATCAGCGGATGCGGCGATGGCATCGATCAGTTCCGACTTGTTCACTCTAAGTCCCCTTATATCTCTATTGAGTTATTTCTAAATATGTATTCGACGCAGTGGATCTATTTCCGGAGCTGACGCCGGCAGAATGAGCGGCTTTATAACAAGTGCTCGAAAAATCTGTCAAGAAAGCTCCGGCCTACCGCAAAACCTTTAGTGCGTGCTGACTCTTTCCTTCGAGTCGCCGTCGCGCTTGTCTTCCTTCGCGACAATCTCAGGAGCCACATCCGGCAAGGGCTCCGGCGCGTATTGCAGCGCAATCTGCAGGACTTCGTCAATCCATTTAACGGGCTTGATCTGCAGATCTTGCTTGATATTGTCTGGAATTTCCTTCAGGTCTCGGACATTTTCTTCCGGAATGATCACAGTCTTGATCCCACCCCGGTGCGCCGCCAGCAATTTCTCTTTCAAACCGCCGATCGCCAGCACCTGGCCACGCAAGGTGATTTCCCCGGTCATGGCCACGTCGGCGCGTACCGGAATTCCGGTGGAGGCAGAAACCAGCGCCGTGCACATGCCGATGCCCGCACTCGGGCCATCCTTGGGCGTAGCGCCCTCAGGCATGTGAATGTGGATGTCGCGCTTTTCGAAGAAGTCCAATGCAATGCCCAGGCTACGGGCACGGCTGCGGACCACGGTTTGCGCGGCGGTGATCGACTCACCCATCACATCACCCAACGAGCCGGTCTTGATCAACTGCCCTTTACCGCCTGGCACTACGACCGCCTCGATGGTCAACAGTTCACCGCCCACTTGCGTCCAGGCAAGCCCGGTGACCTGCCCGACCTGGTCCTGCTGCTCGGCCAGGCCATAACGGAACTTGCGTACACCCAACAGGTGTTCGAGCGAATCAGGGGTGACCTGAACCGAGAACTGCTTGCTCGCAGCATGCTCCTTGACCACCTTGCGGCAGATCTTGGCGATCTGGCGCTCCAGGCCGCGTACGCCGGCTTCGCGGGTGTAATAACGGATTACATCGCGAATCGCCGCTTCACCGATCTCGAGTTCGCCTTTTTTCAGGCCGTTGGCTTTGATCTGCTTGGGTGCGAGGTAGCGGGTCGCGATATTGACCTTCTCGTCCTCGGTGTAACCCGGCAAGCGGATCACTTCCATCCGATCCAGCAGTGCCGGAGGGATGTTCATGGAGTTGGAGGTGCAGAGGAACATCACGTCGGAGAGGTCGTAATCGACTTCCAGGTAATGATCGTTGAAATTGTGGTTCTGCTCAGGGTCCAGTACCTCAAGCAATGCCGACGCGGGATCGCCGCGCATATCGCTGCCCATCTTGTCGATCTCGTCGAGCAGGAACAGCGGGTTGCGCACACCTACCTTGGTCATCTTCTGGATCAGGCGGCCAGGCATGGAGCCGATATACGTGCGCCGGTGGCCACGAATCTCAGCTTCATCGCGTACACCGCCCAAAGCCATACGCACAAATTTGCGATTGGTGGCCGAGGCGATGGATTCGGCCAACGACGTTTTACCAACGCCGGGCGGGCCCACCAGGCAAAGCACCGGCCCACGGATTTTCTTCACACGCTTTTGCACGGCGAGGTACTCAAGGATACGCTCCTTGACCTCTTCCAGGCCGTAGTGGTCGGCATCAAGAATGGTCTCGGCGCGCTCAAGATCCAAACGCACCTTGCTTTGCGCCTTCCAGGGCACCTGCACCAGCCAATCGATGTAGGTACGCACCACGGTGGCCTCGGCAGACATCGGCGACATCTGCTTGAGCTTGTTCAGCTCGGCCTGAGCTTTGGTCAGGGCATCCTTGGGCAGGCCAGCGGCATCGATACGCTTTTTCAGCTCTTCGATTTCGTTATGGCCTTCTTCGCCATCGCCGAGCTCTTTCTGGATGGCCTTCATCTGCTCGTTGAGGTAGTACTCCCGCTGGCTGCGCTCCATCTGCTTCTTCACGCGGCCACGAATACGCTTCTCCACTTGCAGCAGATCGATTTCGGCATCCAGCAAGGCCAGCACGCGCTCCACACGCGTCGACAGGTCGACGATCTCCAGGATCTCCTGCTTCTGCTCGATCTTCAGCGCCATATGCGCGGCCATCGTATCGACCAGCCGGCCCGGTTCGTCGATGCTGTTCAGAGAGGTCAGAACCTCCGACGGCACCTTCTTGCCCAGTTGCACATACTGCTCGAACTGCGACAACAGGCTGCGCACGAACACTTCAGCCTCGCGCTCGGCCGCATCGGTTTCCTCGATCAGGCTGACTTCGGCACGAATGTGGCCATCCTGCTCCTTGAAGCGTTCGACTGCGCCGCGCTGCTCGCCCTCGACCAACACCTTGACCGTGCCGTCGGGCAGCTTCAGCAGTTGCAAAACGGTAGCCACCGTACCAACGCGGTACAGGGCGTCCTGATCAGGATCGTCGTCACCCGGATTGCGCTGCGCCAGCAGCAGAATCTGCTTTTCGCCGGTCATCGCGGCCTCGAGCGCCTCGATCGATTTCTCCCGGCCCACGAACAGCGGGATCACCATGTGGGGGTAAACCACCACATCACGCAGAGGTAGCAGAGGCAATTCAATGGTGTTGTTCATGGTTTCGCCTCACGGCGGCCCGTGGCCGCAAACAGATGGTAAAAGACATGAGGCTCTATGTGGGGCCAGCCTCGAAAAATACAAGCATGGGCGTGCTTTTCCCAAAGAGCCAATTGCCACACGAATAAAAAAGGGGCCTTTACGGCCCCTTGTTCGCTTCGCAGCCTTGTACGGCAAGCCCCGCCGCTTACGCGTCGGGTGCCGCCTTGGCTTGCGGTTCGCTTTCGTAGATCAACAGCGGCTTGGAGGTCCCTTCGATCACGCTCTCGTCGATAACCACCTTGCTGACATCTTTCTGCGAGGGGATCTCGTACATCGTGTCGAGGAGCACGCCTTCAAGGATAGAACGAAGGCCACGGGCGCCAGTTTTACGCTCGAGCGCTTTGTGTGCCACGGACTTGAGCGCGTCACTGCGGAACTCGAGGTCAACGCCTTCCATCTCGAACAGCTTGGCGTACTGTTTGGACAGTGCGTTTTTCGGCTCGGTCAAGATCTGGATCAGCGCGGCCTCATCGAGTTCATCCAGAGTTGCAAGCACAGGCAGCCGGCCCACAAACTCGGGGATGAGGCCAAACTTGACCAGATCGTCCGGCTCGACTTCGCGCAGCGACTCACCTACCTTCTTGCCCTCGTCCTTGCTGCGAACTTCCGCACCAAAGCCGATGCCGCCCTTGGTGGAGCGATTCTGAATGACCTTTTCCAGGCCTGAGAACGCGCCGCCACAGATGAACAGGATATTGCGAGTATCGACCTGCAGGAATTCCTGCTGGGGATGCTTGCGGCCGCCTTGAGGCGGAACGGAGGCTACAGTGCCTTCGATCAGCTTCAGCAGCGCTTGCTGAACGCCCTCACCCGAAACATCGCGGGTGATGGAAGGGTTGTCAGACTTGCGCGAAATCTTGTCGATCTCATCGATGTAGACGATGCCCATCTGAGCCTTTTCTACGTCGTAGTCGCACTTCTGCAGCAGCTTCTGGATGATGTTCTCCACATCCTCGCCCACGTAACCGGCTTCGGTAAGGGTGGTGGCGTCGGCGATGGTGAACGGTACGTTGAGCAGGCGTGCAAGCGTTTCGGCCAGCAGCGTCTTGCCCGAGCCGGTAGGCCCGATCAGCAGGATGTTGCTCTTGCCGAGCTCGACTTCGTCGCCCTTCTTGTCACGCTGGTTGAGCCGCTTGTAGTGGTTGTACACCGCTACGGCGAGCACTTTCTTGGCACGTTGCTGGCCAATGACGTACTGGTCCAGGATGCCGCTGATTTCCTTTGGCGAGGGCAGCTTGTGAGCGCTGCTCTCGGCCTGCGCTTCCTGCACCTCCTCGCGGATGATGTCGTTGCACAGGTCGACGCACTCGTCGCAGATGAAGACCGAGGGGCCGGCAATCAATTTGCGCACTTCATGCTGGCTTTTGCCGCAGAAGGAGCAATAAAGCAGTTTGCCGTTGTCCTCGCCGTTGCGGGTGTCAGTCATTCGATCGATCCAATCCGGTAGGCTTGAAACACAAGATGAAGGCAATCGCGGGGTTTTTCAACCCCGCTCATGGTGTACAGAGCCCGCCGATGGCGGGCCGTACAGATCAGGCGGGCATTTGCCGCTTGTCGATCACCGAATCCACCAGGCCATACTCGGCCGCTTGAGTTGCGCTCATGAAATTGTCGCGGTTGGTGTCGCGTTCGATTTCTTCGAGGCTGCGGCCGGTGTGGTGAGCCAGCAGTTCGTTCAAGCGAGCGCGAATGTGCAGGATTTCCTTGGCATGGATCTCGATGTCCGAGGCCTGGCCCTGAAAACCACCCAGCGGCTGGTGAATCATTACGCGGGAGTTGGGCAGGCAGTGGCGCTTGCCCGCCGCGCCGCCGGCCAGCAGGAAGGCGCCCATGCTGCAGGCCTGGCCGATGCACGTGGTGGAAACGTCAGGCTTGACGAACTGCATGGTGTCGTAGATCGACATGCCGGCAGTGACCGAGCCGCCTGGGGAATCGATGTACAGATGGATATCCTTGTCCGGGTTCTCCGCCTCAAGGAAGAGCAACTGCGCAGCGACCAGGTTGGCCATGTAGTCTTCGACAGGGCCAATCAGGAAGATCACTCGCTCCTTGAGCAGGCGCGAGTAGATGTCATAGGCGCGCTCACCGCGAGCCGATTGCTCGATAACCATCGGGACCAGGCCGCCTGCGGCCTGGATGTCAGAGTTCTGAAAATAAGAATTGCGGGACATGTCCTGCACTCGCTCCCAATTAGTCACGTCTCGAATACGCATAAGCCAGCGCGAAGGCTGGCTTATGAGAGGCTCGAAGCTTCCTGCGGCTTTTACTCGGCGTCGGCTTCTGGTGCCTGGGCCGGTTTCACTGCTTCTTCGTACGAGACCGACTTGTCAGTCACACTAGCTTTCTGCAACACAGTATCTACAACTTGCTCTTCGAGTACAACCGAGCGGACTTCGTTCAGCTGCTGCTCGTTCTTGTAGTACCAGGAAACCACCTGCTCGGGCTCCTGATAGGCCGAGGCCATTTCCTGAATCAGCTCGCGCACGCGGTCTTCCTCAGGCTTGAGGTCGAACTGCTTGACCACTTCGGCGACGATCAGGCCCAGCACCACGCGGCGTTTGGCTTGCTCTTCGAACAGCTCGGCCGGCAGTTGCTCAGGCTTGATGTTGCCGCCGAACTGCTGCACCGCTTGAACGCGCAGGCGATCCACTTCGTTGCTGAGCAGCGCTTTGGGAGCGTCGACCGCGTTGGTGGCGATCAAACCGTCCATGACCTGGTTCTTGACCTTGGCCTTGATGGCCTGGCGCAGCTCGCGCTCCATGTTCTTGCGTACTTCGGCGCGGAAGCCTTCCAGGGAAGATTCCTTGATGCCGAACTGGGAGAAGAACGCTTCGTTCAACTCGGGCAGCTCAGGCGCCGAAACGCTGTTCACGGTAACGGTGAACTCGGCGGCCTTGTTGGCCAGGTCGAGGTTCTGGTAGTCCTCGGGGAAGGTGACGTTCAGCACGCGTTCTTCACCTGCCTTGGCGCCCACCAGGCCGCTTTCGAAGCCGGGGATCATGCGGCCGGAGCCGAGAACCAGCTGAGTGCCCTTGGCCGAACCACCATTGAACGCTTCGCCGTCGATCTTGCCGACGAAGTCGATGTTCAGCTGGTCTTCGTCCTGCGCGGCGCGCTCGACGGCCTCGTAGCGAACGTTCTGCTTGCGCAGTACTTCAAGCATGTTGTCGAGGTCGGTGTCGGCGACTTCGGCGCTCAGGCGCTCGACCTGAATCGACTCGAAGCCCGAAACGGTGAACTCGGGGAATACTTCGAAAGTAGCGATGTATTCCAGGTCCTTGCCCTTCTCGAACACTTTTGGCTCGACCGAAGGAGAGCCAGCGGGATTGAGCTTCTGCTCGACCACTGCCTCGTAGAAGGTCGCCTGGATCAGGTCGCCCAGGGCTTCCTGACGGGCGGAGTCTTCGTAGCGCTGACGGATTACGCTCATTGGCACCTTGCCAGGGCGGAAGCCCGGCACTTTGGCGCGACGGGCAGTCTGTTGCAGACGCTTGTTGACTTCGGTCTCGATGCGCTCGGCGGGCACGCCGATCGTCATGCGGCGCTCGAGCGCGGAAGTGTTTTCAACAGAAACTTGCATGGATATTCCTCGTTGCACAGACGTTAGCCGGCCATTCCGACCCCAGAATCAAGGGCAAGCATTCTAGAGGGTGATTTGCCAGAAGTCACCCTGTGATGAAGCACCCCCGCCAGGAGCCACTCAGGGCAGCTATAAAAGGCAGCGCGCCAATGATGGCAACCAGCGAGCATTCCGCTCCCGCTTGCGGTCAAAGACTGCTAACCTGCCCGCAAGCGCCCACACACGAGCCAGAGACTGCCACTATTACCGCCATCGCCTCCCCCGCGCTGCTTGCGCTGCGCGACGCTACACGCGAGCTGCACGCTGAACTCGACGGCCATTCGCCACTGACTGCGCCCGGGCTGGATACACAAGCCTATGCACTGCATGCCGGCCGCGTACTGGGCTGGATGCGCCCCCTCGAGGCACAGCTTTACGGCGAAGGTGCACGCTGGCGCGATGAGCTGCAGGCGCAGGAGCGCGCCTGCAAGGCGAGCTGGATCACCAGCGACCTGCGTGAAGCGGGCCATGATCCCGCGCAATTTGCCGACTGCCCCTTCACGCCGCAACCGGCCTCACTGGCCGAAGCATTCGGCGTCAGCTACGTGTGCGAAGGTGCCACCTTGGGCGGTGCGTTCCTTTATAAGCGCCTGCGCGAACAGCTCAAGCCTCTCTCGCTGCACTGGCTGCAAGGTTACGGTGCACAAACGGGCCCGCTCTGGCAACGCTGGCAGGCCGCACTGGCCGAACAGATCACCAAGCCTGCGGATATCGAGGCAGCCAGCAGCGCAGCCCAGGCCGCTTTCGATTCCTTTCGTCGCTGGGTGATCCAATGAGCGCACCGAACGAACCGACCGTCACGCTGGCCAACTGCGAGGACGAGCCGATTCACCTGCCAGGCGCCATTCAACCCCATGGTGCGCTGCTGGCGCTGGACGGCAACGGCACTGTGCTGTCGCGCAGCGGCAACTTCGAAACCTTGACCGGCCTCACCGCCACGCCCGGGCACGTGCTTGACTTGCACTCGTGGCCTGCCCTGCTGCAACTGTTCAATGAAGCCGTGGCGGGCACACCGACCGACAGCTGCGAGTTCGCGCTCGACGACACGGTGTTCGACGTCATCAGCCATGTCGACAGGCAGGTTTATTTTTTCGAATTCGAACCACGCACCGCCGGCACAGCCTCGTTCAACCAGCTTGCGCTCTATGCCCAGCGGGTGATCGGGCAGATGCAACGGCGCAGCAGCAGTGTCGAGCTGCTTGAGCGCGTGACCGAGGAAATTCGCACACTGACCGGCTATGACCGAGTCATGGCCTACCGCTTCCGGCCGGACCTGTCGGGCGAAGTGATCGCCGAATCACGGCGCGAGGATCTGGTCAGCTACCTCGGTCAACGCTATCCGGCCTCGGATATTCCCGCGCAGGCGCGGCGTTTGTATATCCAGAACCCTGTGCGCCTGATTGCCGATGCGGCCTACCAGCCCACAGCGCTGGACCCGGCGATCAACCCGCTCGACATGAAGCCTTTCGACCTGAGCCTCTGCGACCTGCGCAGCGTCTCGCCGATTCATTGCGAGTACCTGGCCAATATGGGCGTACGCGCCTCGATGAGCGTATCGATCGTGGTGGGCGGCAAGCTGTGGGGCCTGTTCGCCTGCCATCACATGGCGCCCAAGACCATGCCGCACCCGGTGCGCTTGTCTTTCCAGGTGATCTCGCAGGTATGCAGCGCCCTGGTGGAGCGCTTCGAGCAACAGCACACCGGCCAGTTACTGCACGACGCCAGCGAGCTGCGCAATCAGCTGGCCCATGCTGCGCAAGATGCCGATGACCTGCTCACCACGCTGGGCACCGGCTCACCGAACATCGCCCAACTACTGCCCTGCGATGGCGCCGTAATTGTGCTTGGAGGCCGAAGCCAGAGCATCGGCGGCCACTTCGACAATCTGGGCAAAGCGATCATCGAGCACCTGGCGCAATCGCCGGAGCTTGATATTTTCCACACCGAGCACTGGCCCCATACAGACCTCGGCACCGACGATGCCCGCTACTGCGGCGTACTGGCAGTACGTTTTCACGCCAATGAAAACGGCTGGGTGATCTGGCTGCGCCTGGAGGAAGTCCACCACGTGCGCTGGGGCGGCAAACCGGAAAAGATCATCAAGGTTGGCCCCTCCGGCCCGCGGCTCACCCCGCGCGGCTCGTTCGAGGCCTGGGAGGAGATCGTACGCGGCCGCTCGCCCGCCTGGACCGCGACCGACCTGCGCATCGCCGAAGAACTGCGCAGCGCCCTGGTCGAGCTCAGCCTGAACCGCGCTGGCGAGGTCGACCGCATGCGCCAACACTTGATTGCCATGCTCGGCCACGACCTGCGCAACCCACTGCAATCCATCTCGATGGCAGCCTCGATGCTGACCTCCAGCGAGAAACGCGATGCCCAGCTGCGCCAGCACATCAGCCAATCCAGCGGCCGCATGGAGCGCCTGATCAGCCAGGTGCTTGAAATGAGCCGCCTGCAATCGGGCATGGGCTTGATGATCGAGCGCCAACCAGTGGATATCTCGCAACTGACTCAAACCATCCTGGACGAGACGCGTGTCGCGTTCCCCGGCATGGAAATCGACGCGCATATACCTCCTGAGCTCACCGCCAACCTCGACCCCGATCGCTACGCGCAGATCATCACCAACCTGCTCGGCAATGCTCGCTACCACGGCCTGCCCGGCGAACCGGTGCGCATGGCACTAAACCAACTGGGCGGGCAAACCTCCCTGGCAGTGACCAACGCCGCCCCGGAGATCCCTGCCGACCGCCTGGCGACGTTGTTCCAGCCGTTCAAGCAACAAAGCCAGGCTGCCAGCCGCAACCGCAACGGCCTGGGCATCGGCCTCTACATCTCCCAGGCGATCGCAGCCGCGCACAGCGGGCAGATCACCGTCAGCCAACAGGACGGCGCGGTGACTTTCAACGTGATCATACCCAGCTGCACCTGAGCCGCCTCGCTCAAGGCCATGACGCCTGCGCCGATATCGTTTGATATATCCGCGCAGGTATTCGGGAGGTATGGCGATGAAACAAGTGATGGGGTGGGTGATGATTGCGATGATTGTAGTGCTGCCGGTGGCAGGGATGGTTGCCTGAGGGAGGCGGGCGCGCAACGTCTGGAATCAACGATGGAAACGGCAAAAACGAAAAACCCGCACTAGGCGGGTTTTTTCAGCGTTTCGTGGCGCTCCCGGGTACCGGTGAGACCGTATATGGTGCGGACGAAGAGACTCGAACTCTTACAGCTTGCGCCGCTGGAACCTAAATCCAGTGTGTCTACCAATTTCACCACGTCCGCAGAGACGTCATCTTAAAGCAAAGGCGCCGGATTGTTCATCAGGCGCCTTTTCGAAATATGGGGTGGACGATGGGGATCGAACCCACGACAACAGGAGTCACAATCCTGTGCTCTACCAACTGAGCTACGCCCACCATATTGCTTCACTTGCTTGCCAAAGCTGCCAAGAATGGCGCACCCGGCAGGACTCGAACCTGCGACCATCCGCTTAGAAGGCGGATGCTCTATCCAGCTGAGCTACGGGCGCTTATGCTCGACTCGGTTCAAGCCGAATCGGGACCTAGAAAAACATTTTAAATCAATGCTTTTGCTGTTCGCCTGTACCAGGCGCTGGGCCCTGCCCGACAAGTGCGACGAATCTTATAGATGGCCCCGAACCTCGTCAACACCTTTGTATAAAAAAACTCGATTTTTAAAGGGGTTAGCGATTTCGCCTGTGCAGACGCCTTTGAGCGACGCCCTTGCCGTGCGAGAATAGCGGGCTCTGTTCCTCACCCCTGCGATGGTTACCAACGCGTCATGACAGCACAACTTATCGACGGCAAGGCAATCGCCGCCGGCATCCGCCAGCAGATCGCCCAGCGCGTCGCCGAGCGCCGCCAGCAAGGCCTGCGCCTGCCAGGCCTTGCAGTTATTCTGGTGGGCACCGATCCTGCTTCCCAGGTCTATGTTTCCCACAAGCGCAAGGATTGCCAGGAAGTGGGCTTTCGCTCCGATGCCTATGACCTGCCAGCCAGCACGTCCCAGGCTGAGCTTGAGGCATTGATCGATCGCCTCAATGCCGACGCTGAAGTCGACGGCATCCTGTTGCAACTGCCATTGCCAGGCCACCTGGACGCTTCGCGCCTGCTCGAACGCATCCAGCCCGACAAAGACGTCGACGGCTTCCACCCTTACAACGTAGGCCGCCTGGCCCAGCGCATTCCACTGCTGCGCCCCTGCACCCCCAAGGGCATCATGACCTTGTTGCAAAGCACCGGCCAGGATCTGTACGGCATGGACGCGGTAGTGGTAGGCGCGTCCAATATCGTAGGCCGGCCGATGGCCATGGAGCTGCTGCTGGCCGGCTGCACCGTGACCGTCACCCACCGCTTCACCCAGGACCTGGCTGCCCACGTGGGCCGTGCCGACCTCGTCGTGGTCGCTGCCGGCAAGCCCGGGCTGGTCAAGGGCGAGTGGATCAAGCCCGGCGCGATCGTGATCGACGTGGGTATCAACCGCCAGGCCGACGGCCGCCTGGTGGGCGATGTGGTGTATGACACCGCTCTGCCTCGCGCCGGCTGGATCACCCCGGTACCCGGAGGGGTCGGCCCGATGACCCGCGCCTGCCTGCTGGAAAACACGCTCTACGCTGCCGAAGAGCTGCACGGCTAGGGCTCGCCATACCAGCACCCGGCACGGCACACAAAGTGATACATTCGCGGCACTGTAGCCGTTGCCAGGGGAAACCGGCGTGCTGAGAAAACTGGGAATCCGCGGCAGGGTCATTCTGTTGGCAATGGCGCCAGCCTGCGGCATGGCCGTGGTGCTGGGCGGCTGGTTCACCTGGGTGCAACAGAACGAACTGCGCGCCGAGCTGTTGCGCCGTGGTGAGCTGGTGTGCGAGCAGCTTGCGCCACTGGTGTCGCGCGGCCTGGTCGGCCAGGACAACAAGCTCCTCGACCGTATCGCTGCACAGGCGCTGGAACAGGCCGATGTGCGCAGCGTCTCGTTCCTGGATGCAGACCACACCCTGCTGGCCCATGCCGGGCCGAGCATGCTCAACCCCGCCCCCACCGGCAGCCCCCTGCGCTTGCTGCAACTGAGTGGCAACGACGCCACCCGCTACCTGCAACCGGTGCTCACTCACCATCGTGAACTCGCTGGTGCACCTGCAGCCGGTGAACAGGATCAATTGCTGGGCTATGTAGAGGTGGAGGTTTCCCACACCAGCATGCTGCTGCGCGGTTACCGGATGTTCTTCGCCAGCACCCTGCTGATCGGCGGCGGCCTGCTGTTGATTCTCTTCGCAGCGCTGCAGATCGCCCGTTCCATTGCCCACCCCTTGAGCCGCATCAAGGACGCCGTGGCGCAAATCCAGGATGGCAAGTTCGACACCCGCCTTGAACCCATGGGCAGCCAGGAGCTCGACGAGCTGGCCCGCGGTATCAATCGCATGGCCGACTCGCTGCGCACCGCCAATGAAGAGCTGCAGCACAGCGTCGACCAGGCGACCGAAGACGTACGCCAGAACCTTGAAACCATCGAGATCCAGAACATCGAGCTGGACATGGCCCGGCGCGAAGCCCTGGAAGCCAGCCGCATCAAGTCCGAATTCCTGGCCAACATGAGCCACGAAATCCGCACGCCACTCAATGGCATCCTGGGTTTCACTCATTTATTGCAACGCAGCGAACTCACCCCGCGCCAGCTCGATTATCTCGGCACTATCGAAAAATCGGCAGACAGCCTGCTCAGCATCATCAACGAGATCCTCGATTTTTCGAAGATCGAAGCGGGCAAGCTGGTGCTGGAGAGCACACCGTTCAACCTGCGCGACCTGCTTCAGGATACCCTCACCATCCTTGCACCGGCAGCCCACGCCAAAAGCCTGGAGCTGGTCAGCCTGATCTACCGCGATACCCCACTGGCGCTGATGGGCGACCCGCTGCGGCTCAAGCAGATTCTCACCAACCTGGTCAGCAACGCTATCAAGTTCACCCGCGAGGGCACTATCGTTGCCCGGGCGATGATCGAGGACGACGACGAGCAGACCGCGCAATTGCGCATCAGTGTGCAGGACACCGGCGTCGGCCTGTCCGCACAGGATATCCAGGCGCTGTTCCAGGCCTTCAGCCAGGCCGACAATTCGCTGTCCCGCCAACCTGGGGGTACCGGCCTGGGCCTGGTGATTTCCAAACGGCTGGTGGAGCAGATGGGTGGCGAGATTGGCGTCGACAGCACGCCGGGTGAAGGCTCGACCTTCTGGTTCAGCGTGCCGCTGCCCAAGGCCAGCGATGACATCGAAGATTTGCCGCCGCGCTCACTGGCCGGGCGCCGCGCGGCAGTGTTCGAGCGACACGACCTGGCCCGCCAGGCGCTGGAGCATCAGTTGGAAGACTGCGGGCTGCAGGCCACCTCGTTCCTGAGCCTTGAGCGCATGGCCGACAGCGTCGCCGCTGCGCACGATGCCGGCCAGCCTTATGACGTGGCAGTGCTTGGCGTGAGCCGTGCGCAACTGGAGCCCGAACGCCTGCGCGCCTATGTGCGCGAACTGTCGGCCCATGGCTGCCAGCCCCTGGTGCTGTGCCCTACCAACGAAGTGGCGCAGTTTCAGGCTGTGATGCCAGACCCACATCAGCAACTTCATCCCAAGCCTCCCTGCAACCGCGCCCTGCGCCGCACCTTGAGCGAACTGTTCGGCGCCCGCGCAGGGGGCAGCGCCAGTGCGGCGATGCCTCATCCGGAGCGCAGCGCTCGCATCCTCTGCGTCGACGACAACCCGGCCAACCTGCTGTTGGTGCAAACGCTGCTGCAGGACATGGGCGCGGACGTCACGGCACTGGATAACGGCGAGGCGGCAGTGGCACAGGTACGCCAGCAAACCTTCGACCTGGTGCTGATGGACGTGCAGATGCCCGGCCTCGACGGGCGCCAGACCACCGAACTGATTCGCCAGTGGGAAGCCGAACAGGGCCGTGCAGCGATGCCTATCGTGGCGCTCACCGCCCATGCGATGGCCAACGAAAAACGCGCGCTGCTGCACAGCGGCATGGATGACTACCTGACCAAGCCCATCAGCGAACGGCAGCTGGCCCAGACCGTGCACAAATGGACAGGCCTGGACTTGCACCTGGCCAACCTGCCCCGCCCCGACAGCCCGCGCGCAAGCGGTGGCGACGAGTTGGTGCTGGATCATGAAGAGGGCTTGCGCCTGGCCGCCGGGAAGGCTGACCTTGCCGCTGACATGCTCGCCATGCTGCTGGCCGGGCTCGACGATGACCGCCAGGCAATTCGCCTGGCCCACGACGATCGTGACGAGGAGGCGCTCATCGAGCGTGTGCACAGGCTGCACGGTGCCACGCGCTATTGCGGCGTGCCCCAGCTTCGTGGCGCCTGCCAGCGCACCGAGACTCTGCTCAAGCAACAGAGCCCGGCCGCCGAAGCGGCACTGGAAGAACTCGACCAGGCCATTCGCCGCCTGGCGGAGCAGGCGCGGGTCAACGCCTGACGTGATAGGATGCGCGCCTTTTTCCGGAGCCCACCATGGTCGAACACGATTTCCGCTACAGCCTGCTCACGCCGCAACACACCCTGATCGAATGCCGCGCACTCTCCCCCGGGCGCTATCAGGTCACCGGTAACGGCGGCGCGGTGCGCGCCGACGATGTGTTGCTGGTCACCCTCAAGGGCAGCCGTGAGCTGTTCATGCGCCTGAGCGTGGAAAAGGTCCGCCACCTGATCAACCCGGTCGGCCAATGGACTGCCGTGGCCTCGGGCCCGGCATTCAAGGAGCTGGGGATTTACACCTGGGAAGTGCACTGCGACCAGTGCAACAAGCCGCTTTCATTCGAGTTTGCGGCTGATGCGAGCCTGGGAGAAGCCGGCAAGGCGCCGGCGGCCGAGGCACGGATTGCAGAGCTGGGCTGGCGCAGCGAAAGCGGCAAGCATTTCTGCCCGTCCTGCTGACCAGGCAGCGCCAGGCCCGAGCGCTCAGCTCAAAAGATCGCGTGGAACAGAAAGAACAGCCCGCCCGCCAGCAGCATCGAGGCGGGCAAGGTGAACACCCAGGCCAGCGCCAGGTTGCGCACCGTTGCCCACTGCAGGCCGCTGCCGTTGGCGGCCATGGTGCCGGCCACGCCTGACGACAACACGTGAGTGGTAGACACCGGCAGCCCGAAGGCATCGGCCGCACCGATGGTGCCCATTGCCACCAGCTCGGCGCTGGCACCCTGAGCGTAGGTCAGGTGGGTCTTGCCGATGCGTTCGCCGACTGTAACCACGATGCGCTTCCAGCCGACCAAGGTGCCCAGGCCCAGGGCAATGGCGACGACCACCTTCACCCAGAACGGAATGAACCGCGTAGCCTCGGTGATCTGCTGGGTGAACGCCTCCACGTTCTTGCGCGTGTCCTGTGGCCAGCCGGCGTCGAGCTCCTGTTTTTTCATCAGCTTGAGGCTTTCGGACGCCAGGAACATGTCGTTGCGCACGTTAGGCATCGCCTGCGCGGGCACGTTGTTCAGGGTGCCGTAGTTCTTGACCTGGCTGGCGATGCTGTCGGTCACGCCGACCAACGCGGGCAGCAGGTTTGCCGGTGCTTCCTTCTTGTGCAGGTAGTCGAGCAGCACCTGGTTGGCGTTGGCCGGAACGGGCGCGTTGAGGCTGGCCTGGGCCAGGCTGTCGCGGGTCACCTGCGCCATGGCCACGAACTGGGTGGTCTGGGTGGCGGGCACCGCGCGGTTGAGCGCGTAGGCCATGAGGAAGGTGCCGACCAGGATCAGCATGATCAGGCCCATGCCCTTCTGCCCGTCGTTGGAGCCGTGGGCGAACGACACACCGCTGCAGGTCAGGATCAGCAAGCCGCGCACCCAGGCGGGCGGCGGATGGTTGCCCGTAGGTTCGCGATAGAGCTCACGGCGCTTGATCAGCACGCGCATGGCCAGCAACAGCATCGCCGCGCAGAAGAACCCGACCAAGGGCGAAAGCAGCAGCGCGTAGCCGACCTTCAGCACCTGGCTCCAGTCAAGGCCCTCCATGCCCGAGCGGCCACTGAGCAGCGCACTGGCAATGCCCACGCCCATGATGGAGCCGATCAGGGTGTGAGAGGACGACGCCGGCAAACCCAGGTACCAGGTACCCAGGTTCCACAGGATGGCCGCGATCAGCAGGGCGAAGACCATGATGAAGCCGTCCTGGGTGCCGACCTGCAAAATCATGTCTACCGGCAGCAAGGCCACCACACTGAACGCGACCGCTCCGCTGGAGAGCATGACACCGGCGAAGTTGCAGAACCCCGACCACACCACCGCTACGTTGGCCGGCAGCGAATGGGTATAGATCACCGTCGCCACGGCGTTGGCCGTATCGCGGAAGCCGTTCACGAACTCGAACCCCAGGGCGATCAACAGTGCCACACCCAGCAACCCGAAAGGCAGCCAGGTATGCGCAACACTGCCGGATTGGTCGACATCGCTGAAGATGCCCCATGCGGTGACCACCAGGCCGATGATCAGCAGCGCGACGAAGAGCAGGCTGGTGCGCCGGCTCATGCCGTGGTCCATGTGCGGCCGAGTGACCGCAGAGGCGTGTGCAGAGGCGTGTGCAGCGGAGTGTGTATTCACGAGAGCATCCGTGGGCAAGGGAGATGCTTCGGATACTGGGAGCCGAATATGACGGTTGTGCGACGAGCGCAGCGGCCGCGGCAACATTTTGAATTATTCTGACGAGGCGCCTTGGAACTGACGTTTTACTGGCGCTGGCCCCACTACGCAGGCGCCCAGCCTCCCCCCACTGCCGCCATCCAGGGGGGCAGGCAACCTCACTTACACAATCACGCTCGGGCCAGGCGGCTCTGGAACAGCGCCTGGTGGCCGCGGCACTGTTCGGCGCTGAGCATGAACACGCCATGGCCGCCCTGCTCGAATGCCAGCCAGAAGAAGTCGACATCCGGGTACAGCGCCTCCACGTGCACCTGGCTGTTGCCCACCTCGACGATCAGCAAGCCGCGGTCGTTGAGGTGATCGGCTGCCTCGGCCAGCAGGCGCCGGACCAGGTCCAGGCCGTCGTCGCCACAGGCCAGGCCCATTGCCGGCTCATGGTGGTACTCGGCAGGCATGTCGGCGAAATCCTCGGCGTCGACATACGGCGGGTTGCACACGATCAGGTCGAAGCGCTGCGCCGGCAAGCCCTCGAAACCATCACCCTGGACGGTGTAGACGCGCTCATCCAGCCCATGCCGCTCGATGTTCTGATTGGCGACTTCCAATGCATCGAACGACAGGTCGGCCAACACCACCTCGGCGTCGGGGAAGGCTTCGGCGCAGGCGATACCGATGCAGCCCGAGCCGGTGCACAGGTCGAGCACCCGGGCAGGGTCGGCCGGCAGCCAGGGCGAGAAGCGTGCCTGGATCAGTTCGGCGATCGGTGAGCGCGGCACCAGCACACGCTCATCGACGATGAACGAAAGCCCGCAGAACCAGGCCTCCCCCAGCAGGTAGGCGGTGGGAATGCGGTCCTTGATGCGGCGGCGCAACAGATGCTGCACACGGCCGACCTCATCCTCTTCCAGCGCGCAGTCAAGGTAGGCGTCGGCGATCTCCCAAGGCAGGTGCAGGGCGCCCAGCACCAGTTGGCGCGCCTCGTCCCAGGCGTTGTCGGTGCCATGGCCGAAGAAAACCTCCTCGGCATGAAAACGGGTGACAGCCCAGCGGATATGGTCGCGCAGGGTACGCAGGCGGGAATGGATCACGGCGCTACTCCAGAAAATACAGCGGCACAGTCTACCTTTTCATCTTTGAGATTCACAGGAAGGCCCCGGCAGTGGGACAATGCGGCAAAAGCCCCCTGCCAAGGAGCACTCGATGTCCGATGTGAAGACGATGTTTCAACTCAGCGGCCGCGGCCATTCGCCGTTCACGCTGAGCAATGCCACCCTGCTGATCATAGACGCGCAGAAGGAGTACCTCAGCGGCCCTCTGCAACTCTCTGGCATTGAAGACGCCGTCGAACACATCGCGCAGCTGCTCCAGGCTGCGCGCGCTGCCAACCGCCCCATCGTCCACGTCAAGCATCTAGGCACCGTGGGCGGGCTGTTCGACCCCCAGGGCGAGCGTGGCGAGTTCATCGAAAAAGCCGCCCCGCTCGAGGGTGAGCGGATCATCGAAAAGCGCATGCCCAACGCCTTCAACAACACTGGCCTGCACGATGTGCTGCAAAGCCTGGGTGGCGTCGACCTGATCGTCTGCGGCTTCATGACCCACTCGAGCATCAGCACCACGGTGCGTGCATCCAAGGACTACGGCTACCGCTGCACGCTGGTGGAAGACGCCTGCGCCACCCGCAACCTTCCCTACAAAGGCGGCGTGCTGAGCGCTGAACAGGTCAAGCAGGTCGGCATGGCAACCATGGCTGACAACTTCGCTGCAGTAGCCATGACCGCCGACGTCATCTGACCGCCTATCCGCCCGGCCTACCCAGAACCATGCAATTGCACGCCAGATCGGAACCTCGAGCGCCAACCCGGGTCGAACCGCCGATATCTATCCATGAGAATCGGACGACAGAATGAAGCTATCCGACGACGGTTTTGACGCTCGCCGTCTTCGCCCCCGCGGTCCCCGGCACTGGCGTACGCGCATCGGCGCAGCCTTCGCAGCACTGCTGGCGACCCTCGGCATCCTGCTCAGCCTGGCCGGCGCGGCCAATCTGCTTGGCAACCCTCCTGCCCTGCAAAGCCTGGACACCACAACCGGTGGCGGCATCACCATGCTGGTGATCGGCCTGGTACTGCTCTACCTGGGCATCGCCTTGTGGCGCCGCAGCCGCCGGCGCCTGCGCCGCAGCCGCAGCGACCTGGAGATGGCTCCGGGCCTGATGAAAAAACACGACTGACTCAAGGCCGCTCACGTAAACTGCCCCACTTGCGTGGAGGCCGAAGATGCAAGACGACGATTTTTCCCTGTTCAAGAGCCAGATGCAGGGGGTCAAACCCCACAAGCACGAACGTGCCGAGGTGGGAAAACCCAAAGCCGACCGGCAGAGGCTCGAAGCCCTGCGCCAGGCCGCTACGGTGCGCACCGGCACCACCACGGTCGACGGGCTCTCTCGATCAGTTCGTCATCGACGTGGGCGCCGAAGACGAGCTGTACTGGGCCCGCGATGGCGTGCAAGACAGCCAGATGCGCAAGGTCAAGGCCGGCCAGGTGAGTTTCGAGGGCAGCCTCGATCTGCATGGCATGAATGTGGAGAAGGCCCGGGAAACGCTTTGGGCATTCCTCGCCGAGGCAGCCAAGTACGAAATACGCTGCGTTCGGGTAACCCATGGCAAGGCGGCACGCCTGGACGGCAAACGCCCGATGATCAAGAGTCATGTCAACACCTGGCTGCGCCAGCACCCTCAGGTGCTGGGCTTCACGTCCTGCCTTGCCAAGCACGGCGGCACCGGTGCGCTGTATGTGGTGCTCAAGCGCACGATGCTCGAAGGGCGCGACGAATAAACCCCTCACGATGGCCGCACTTGCAGCCGCACTTGCAGCCGCACTTGCCCACGGCAAGGCGCGGCCTTACCCTGTGCGCCTGCGATAACACCTACAGGTAGATCCATGTCCCTGGAACAGCAATACACCGCGATTCTCGGCCAGATCGGCGAGGACGTGACCCGTGAAGGCCTGCTCGACACCCCCAAGCGCGCCGCCAAGGCAATGCGCTATCTGTGCCGCGGCTATGAGCAAACGCTGGAAGAAGTCACCAACGGGGCGTTGTTCAGCTCCGATAGCAGCGAAATGGTCATGGTCAAGAACATCGAGCTGTACTCGATGTGCGAGCACCACATGCTGCCGTTCATTGGCAAGGCCCATGTGGCCTACATCCCTTCAGGCAAGGTGCTGGGCCTGTCCAAGGTTGCGCGCATCGTCGATATGTATGCCCGGCGCCTGCAGATCCAGGAAAACCTGAGCCGCCAGATCGCCGAAGCAGTGCAGTCGGTGACCGGCGCTCTGGGCGTGGCCGTGGTGATCGAGGCGCAGCACATGTGCATGATGATGCGCGGCGTCGAGAAGCAGAACAGCTCGATGATCACCTCGGTGATGCTCGGCGAGTTCCGCGACAATGCCTCTACCCGCAGCGAGTTCCTCAGCCTGATCAAGTGACCGGGCAGCTCACTCGAGCATGTCCACGTACCCGGCCTGCTCCGCCACGCGCGCAAGCCATGCGCGCAGTGCCGGGTAAGGTTCGAGGTCGAAGCCGCCCTCGTGCGCCACGTGGGTATAGGCGTACAACGCAATATCGGCGATCGAGAAATGCTCACCCACCAGATACGGCGTGAGCTGCAACTGCCGCTCCATCACCTTCAAGGCCTTGTAGCCGCCCTTGTGGCACGCCTTGTACTCTTCGAGCCGCTCGGCCGGCATGCCCTGATAGAACTGAATGAAGCGCGCTACAGCCACGTACGGCTCATGGCTGTATTGCTCGAAGAACTGCCACTGCAGCACCTGGGTGCGCAAGCGAGGCTCACTGGGCAACAGCGCGCTGCCTTCGGCCAGGAAGTTGAGAATGGCATTGGACTCCCACAGGCAGTTGCCGTCTTCTAGCTCCAGCACCGGGATCTTGCCGTTGGGGTTCTTGGCCAGGAAGGCGTCGGTCTGGGTATCACCGGCGAGGATGTCGATCGGCACCCACTGATAAGGCTTGCCCAGCAGATGCAGCATCAGCTTGATCTTGTAGCAGTTGCCGGAGCGGTAATCCCCATAAACCTTGTACATCGTTACACCCTCCCGTGTCGTAAGCGCCGATAACGGCGGCCTGTCGCGCATAGTGCCAAATGTTTACGCCCAGGCGATAGCGCGGCTTCGCTATGCAGTTTAACCTTGCGCTTCCCATGCCCTGTCGCAGGAAGCCCTTGCCATGCCCCAGCCAGCCCCAGCGCGCCTTCGGCCGCTGGCAGACGCCAGCCCCAGCGCCGTGGTCGCCGGCCTGATCGCCACCCTCACCGCCTACACCAGTTCGCTGGTGCTGATTTTCCAGGCCGGCAAGGCTGCGCACCTTACCGATGGGCAAATCAGCTCTTGGATCTGGGCGCTTTCGATCGGCATGGCGCTGTGCAGCATCGGCCTGTCACTGCGTTATCGCACGCCCGTGAGCGTGGCCTGGTCCACCCCTGGCGCGGCGTTGTTGATCACCAGCCTCGGCGGGGTGAGTTATCCCGAGGCGATCGGGGCGTTCATCACCTGTGCCGCCTTGATTACCTTGTGCGGCATAACTGGCAGCTTCGAGCGTTTGATGAGGCGCTTGCCCAGCTCGCTGGCAGCCGCCCTGCTGGCGGGTATTCTGTTTCGTATCGGCAGCGAGATCTTCGTTGCCGCGCAGCACCGGCTGGGCCTGGTGCTGGCGATGTTCCTGGCCTATCTGCTGGTCAAACGCCAGGCCCCGCGCTACGGAGTGCTGGCGGCTTTGCTGGTAGGTGGCGCCATAGCGGGCGCCCAGGGGCTGCTGGATTTCAGTGCGTTTCACCTGCAACTGGCAGTGCCGCAATGGACAACCCCTGAGTTTTCCCTGGGTGCGACCATCAGCATCGGCCTTCCGCTGTTTGTCGTAGCGATGGCCTCGCAGAACATGCCGGGGGTGGCGGTGCTACGGGCCGATGGCTACCAGGTGCCTGCCTCGCCGCTGGTGAGCGTAACCGGCATCGCGTCGCTGCTGCTGGCACCCTTTGGCGGCCACGGTATCAACCTGGCAGCGATCAGCGCAGCCATCTGCACCGGCCCCAATGCCCACGAAGATTCGTCCCGCCGCTATGTGGCGGCGCTGGTATACGGCAGCCTGTGCGGGCTGCTGGGTATTTTCGGCGCAACATTGGCGGGGCTGTTCACGGCGCTGCCCACGGAGCTTGTGCTGTCGATCGCGGCGCTGGCGTTGTTCGGGTCGATCGTCAACGGGCTGACCCAGGCCATGGCGGTGCCCGTAGAGCGTGAGGCCGCGCTGGTGACCTTCATGGTCACCGCCTCAGGCATGAGCCTGTTCAGCATTGGCTCTGCCTTCTGGGGCATCGTCGCAGGCGTGCTGACCTTGCTGCTGGCGCGCCGCTGAACAGCCGCTTCAACCGTGCGCCTCGGGCAGGCGCAGCAAGTGCAAAGGCACCTGCGGCTGCCCGGCGAAATAGCGCTGGGCGCGGCGCCCTACCCATTCGCAATGAAAGTACTCACGCAGCAGAGGATAGAGCGCCACCGGGTAGAGCGACGCCGTAAAGCCCTGGCCATCCTCCCCGCGGTGGCTGTAGCGAGCAAAACCTTGCCCGGCGGCCCCCCGCAGCTTCAGCCAGCGCTCGAACGCCTCGTCGTCATCGGCGCCGGGCATCAACCGTGCGGGCCAGGGGAAGCCGAACCTGCGCAGCGGCGCGACAAAATGCAAGGTCAGCTCGTTGAACAGCGAAAACTGTTCATAGGCCAGTGGGCAAGGCTCGATGCGAGCATGCCGCTCGGGCACCGAGAGGCTGTCGTTGCCTGCCTGTTCCCACTCCCATAACCAGCGGCCGGCACACAGCGCCCATTCAGGCGACATGCCCAGCGCCAACTGCACCATCAGTTGAGGATGGAGCCAGGCGACGGCGCCTTGCGTGCTCAGGCGGCGGTCCACCAGTTGCCAGGGCTGGCAGCCGACCCGCTTGGCGACCAGCGCCTGCGCCGCGCGTACCGAGCGGCTGGCAAGCCATTGCTCCTGGAGTTTTCCGATGGCCAGGCACCAGTTGGTGATACTCACAAAACCGTCCTGTTCACGCTGCAGCACCTGCAAGTCGCCCACCCAGCGTTCAATCACTCGTTCCGGCTCCACCGTTGTTCCCTCCACGTGAGCGTGCCAGCGCGAAGCTTAGAAAGGACAGGCGACATCGCAAGCCGGCTTTTTCTGAACGTCACCACCGAAAATTCTGCATTTATTGTGGGATTATTCTTGGGATCCTGATTCAAGGGAACCGATACGGCCTCCAGGCAATCCTTTCTACTGCATTGCATATGACTAACCAGGAGCTTTTCATGCCCGCCCCTCTGTTCCGCCCCCGCCTGCTTACGCTTGCCGCCAGCCTTGCGCTGGGCCTGGCTACCTTGGGTAACGCAAACGCTGCCAACAGCGCCCAGCCTGCCGCCAAACCTGCTGCGGCCAGCACCAAGGCGCAGAGTGTCAGCGCGCTGGGCGGCAAGTTCAGCTTCACCCTGCCCGCCGGTTTCGCCGCCACTGCACTGCCAGCCGGCACCGAGCAAAGCGGTACTGCCGGCGCCAAAGGCACCATGTACATGAACCAGGCGCAACGCAGCGTGGTGATGGTGACCGAAGTGCCGATCCCCAATGGCGCCACCACCGGTGACAACGACGATGAGTTCCTCAGTGGCGCCAGCGAAGGCTTCATCAAGCAACAAGGCCAGGCGCTGCCCGATTTCAAGAAAACCGGCCAGAAGCGCCTGACGGTCGGCAGCCTGGGCGTCGAACAGGTCGACAGCACCGCCAGCATGGGCGGTGGCCCTACTCGTTCATCGACGTTCCTGGCAGGCTCCGGGCCGACCATGGCACTGGTGCAGGTCATCACCAAAGCCAGCGACCAGGCCAACCATGACGCGCTCGTAAAAGCCGTCACGCACGGCAAGTGATTTTTCACAGACCATTGACGGGCTTTTCACGGCCGCTGCCGTAGCCTTCACAACAGCTCCTCAGCACACTCTTATGGCCCGCCTCTGGCGGGCTTTTCTTTGTCTGTGAATTGGCGACGCAAGCTGAAAGGCCATTTTCACTGGGAGTTGACGCGCTTTTCACAGCAAGGCGGGCATCCTGCAACCAGCTCCTCATTATTGTTGCTTCCAGCCCGCGTTCCCCAGGCGGGCTTTTTTCTGCCTGCGATTTACCAATTTCACGAATGTTCAGGCAAACAAAAAGGGCGACCCTTTCGGATCGCCCTTCAAGTGCCCGCAACGCGGGGCTTCGGATTTGGTAGGCACAATTGGACTCGAACCAACGACCCCCACCATGTCAAGGTGGTGCTCTAACCAACTGAGCTATGTGCCTGCTGTGGCGCGGCATTCTACGGGTTTTGCCGGCACTGTCAAGGGCTGTGTCACGGCAGCTTCAGCCTGGCCCCGCCTGGATGTTTGTTCACCTGCGCCCATGGCAGCACCGGCCACTCTGGCGATTCGCACGAGCGCATCACCCGAGCGAAATACGGCCCCAGGTACAGCCCCTTCTCGGTGAAATGCCAGGAAGGGAACGTCCACACCTGCGCGTCGGTGTAATCACAGTCGTCTTCGCTCTTCGGTGCCTCCATGTCGCTGGGATACAACTTCGTGAAGGCCTTGAGCAGCCAGGGAACCAGCTTCTGCTCACGGTATTGGCTCAAAGCGTCGAAGTCCTTGCTTTCGCTGCCGTCTTCAAAGTGCCGAGCCGGGCCGTCGCCGACCCAGAGCACGTCTTCCAGGGTCAGTTCCTGCCCCGTTTCGACCGAAAGGCTCAGCCCGGAATCACCTGCATCAGGGTGTGCGCCGCCGCAATAATAGCCAGTGCTGATGTTCAGGCTGACGACCGATGCGGAGAAGTAGGTGGGCGCCACACTCTGGGTGTAATCGAAATTCTCGCCACCGGTGGCCTGGCAGCTGTGCCAGGTCACTACCTCGGCCAGCAAGCGGTCGCGCAGCACGGCATTTAGCCGCTGGCGCTGTGCATCGGTGTAGCCGCTGCTCAGTTGCGGCATGCGCAGGCCCGTGACCGGTTCATCGAGCCACTGCAGGCTATACCCCATGAAACTGCCTTGCTTGCCGGGCTTGAGCGGGGTTTGCAGCAGCCGCAGGTAATCGTAAGGGGCCTTCTCGCGCTGCTCAGCCATGAAGGCACCTGCGCCATCGGGGAGCGGCGGCACCTGTGCCTTGGCCAGGGTTACAGGCAGTTGCTTGCCCTTGGCGCCCTGCCATTGCCCGGCCCAGCCGCCGTTGGTGCGCTTGAGCAGCAGCTGTGCCTTGGGCCCGTCGGTGAAACGATCGCCCTCGTCCAGCGCCAGCTCGTCACCCTTGAGCGTGCCGGCCAGAGGCAGGTCCTTATGGAATTTTTCATAGAAATAACGCCCGGTGGCCTCGCTGCCGTCGGCGTCGATCTCTACCACGATCGGCATCTTGCCCAGGGTACCGCTGAACACCTCGGGGGCTGCCTGCAGTGCCGGCGCCAGTGCCCACAATGCCAGGGCGTAATACTTGGTTTTCATGGCCATCCTTGCTGAGGGAAGTTGGCCGGCATTTTAAGGCGGCGGGCGCCACCGTCAATTGACGGTGTGCACAGCCTTCAATTGGGAAAACAGCACCTGCCCACCCTCGCTGCTGTAGCCGGTGTTGTCCTGGGTGTAGACGCCAGCCTTGAAGTACAGGGTTTCGTTTTTCCAGGCCGAGCCGATCTTGGTGCTGTAGCCCTTGTTGCGCGCAGTAACGGACAGGTCGCCGCGGGTGCCCAGATGGATCATGTAATTGAAACGGGTGTTCATCGGCACATCCTCGGCCACAGTGATCACCTGCGCATGCTTCTCGCTGGGCGTACGCCGCAGCTTGGCGACGATCTTGCCGGTCTTGTAGCCGTCGCTGTACTGGTATTCCAGCTTGAGCAAAGGGCGAGTGCTTTCATAGCAGTGGATCTGGCCGATCACCACTTTCCCGGAAGACGGCACTTTGCTGACCGTCACCTGCGCGCGCAGCATGTTGTTGGCTTCGGTGTACTTCCAGTTGCGCAACTGGCCGTCCTTGAAAGTCTCGCGCAGCTCGGTACGGGGGTAGATGGCATTGGCGGTCTTGGCCCCGGTCACCGGTGCCCAGAAGAACAGCTGGCCATGCTTGGAATTGAAATACTTGTCGTTGTAACCAGAGGTCAACTGCGGCGTTTCGACAGTTTTCGGCGGGCTTCCCACGGGGATGCTGAGGTTCCACACGGCGAGGTCGATCATGACGGTTGGGCCTTGTAAAAGAGCTGTATAACGACGTCCTTGACAGAGGAGGTGTGATCGTCCGGATCAGAGAAGGCAGGTTTTATAAGAGCAATCCGAAACGATGGAAAGATTTATTTCGATTCGAAATAAAGGCCATTCGCCAGCCTAGCAAAATGCAATTACGACCAAACGCCCAGCCTTCCACGTGTCTACCTGAAATTGCCGTTCGTCGGCGAATACGTCGATTTGTTGAACCCGCCGTTAACAAATCATGACGCCAATATTCCGGTGTCATAAAGCCATCACTTTTAACCTGTACAAAGGTGCCAGGTTTTCCAGGCCCGCAGGTTGCCGCCGTGTCCATACTGTTTCGCTTCAAGCGCCCCCTCAATTGCTGCGTCGGCTGAGCATCGGCCGCCGCCTTTTCGCCGGTTTCGGCATTACTGCGCTGCTGGTCGCGGGCCTGGGTGGCTTCTGCCTGTGGCAGATGCAGGGCATCCGCGCTCAGGGCGAGCGGGTCGAGCAAGGCCCGATGACCAGCATCGCCCAGGCCGACGCCATCGCACTGGACCTTGCCAAGCTGCGAGGCGAGGCGCTGATGCTGCAAGCGCACGCCAATGATCCCGCCGAGCTGGTTAACCGCAAGATCAACGTCGAGCAGTTGAGCAACTCGCTGAACGCTGCATTCAACGAATACCTGGGGCGCATCCCGGCCGGTGCCGAGCAGGATTCGGTGAAACTGCTGCGCGATGCCTACTTGCCCTTTCTGGAGTCGGTGAAAAAAGGCATCACCCTGGTGGAAAGCAAGCAGATCGACGACGCCGTCGCCCAGACCGGCATGGCCCTGGACATCCAGGGCGGGCTGATGGACATGCAGGTGCAACTGCTGCGCGAGCTGAACAAGCAGACCAGCGCCGAAGCGTTGGCGCAGGCAGCCAGCAACGCCCGCCAGGCACGCATCGTGGTACCGGCGATGCTGGGCGCAACGTTGGTGTTGATGCTGTTGCTGGCCTGGCGCCTGACGGTGAGCATTACCCGCCCGCTGCGCCAGGCGCTGCAGGTGGCGCGCACCGTGGCATCCGGCAATCTGGCTCAGCCTGTACTGGCGGCAGGCACGGATGAGGCCGCGCAGTTGCTCGGCGAGCTGGGCCACATGCGTGATCAGTTGCACAGCGTACTCAGCCAGATCGGCGGAACAGTCGGCCGGCTGAACTCGGCCACTCAGGAAATGGGCGCGATCATGCACGACAGCGCCGAAGGCATGCACCTGCAATACAGCGAGATCGAGCTCGCGGCCACGGCAGTCACGCAGATGACCCAGGCGGTCGAGGAAGTGGCCGGCAACGCGGTATCGACCTCCACCGAGTCGCGCAACTCCAGCGAGGCGGTGCGCAAGGGCCAGCAACAGCTGGACGACACCATGCACGACATCGGCCGCCTGGCCGATCAGGTGCAGAGCGCCGCCGAGCAGGCACGCAACCTGGCCGAACAGACCCAAGGCATCAATAAAGTGCTGGATGTCATCCGTGCGGTGGCCGACCAGACTAACCTGCTGGCACTCAACGCGGCCATCGAGGCGGCTCGCGCCGGTGAAGTGGGCCGCGGTTTTGCCGTGGTGGCCGATGAGGTGCGCGGGCTGGCGCACCGTACCGGAGTGTCGACGCGCGAGATCGAGCAGATGATGGAAGGCATTCACCATGGCACCGGCCAGGCCGTGCAAGCCCTTGCCGACAGTGCCTCGCAGGCCGGGCAGACACGCCAGCGCGCGCAAGCGGCGCGTGATGTACTGGGTGACATTTCTCGCTCGGTGGCCGGCATCGACGAGCGCAACCAGGTCATCGCCAGCGCAGCCGAACAGCAGGCTCAGGTGGCGCGGGAAGTGGACCGAAACCTTGTACGCATTCGTGACCTGTCGATGCAGAGCGCCCATGGTGCCGAGCAGACCAGCCAGGCGAGCCAGGAGCTGGGCCGCATCGCCGCCGAGCTCGATGCCACCATGGCGCGCTTTGCCCTGTAGGCAAGCCTCAGCCGCCGGTCACCTGGTTCACCAAAACCTCACCGCGGGCCAGGCGATCGATGTTCTCGGCAATGACCCGGTAGCGCCGCTCGAACAGGCCGTGGGTCCAGCCCGAGATGTGTGGGGTGCAGAACGCGTTGGGCAACGTTTCGAACGGCTGCTGCGCTGGCTGCACCGCATCGCCCTCCCCCGCCGGGTACTGATACCAGACATCCAGAAATGCGCGTGCGATGCGCTCGTCCCGGAGCGCCTGGTACAGCGCCTGCTGGTCGACCACAGCGGCGCGAGCGATATTGACCAACACTGCATCACGGCGCATCGCAGCCAATTGGGCGCTGCCAAAGGCGCCACGCGTGTGCTCGTTGAGCGGGCAACTGAGCACTACGAAGTCAGCCCGGGGCAACTGTGCGAGCAGCTCAGCCTCGGTGTAGGCCTCATCCATCGGCCCCTCTACACGGCCATCGCGAGCGCGGCTGGAGATGGCAATCACACGAATGCCGAACGCGCGGGCGCGCACTGCCACCGCCTGGCCGATGCGGCCGAAGCCCAGGATCAACAGCGTCTTGCCGTACAACTCGCCGCGCGGCCTGCGGCTCAGGTAGGCCTCGGAGAAGGTAGCGCTGTCGAACGCAGCGCCCACCCGCGCCAGGCCGATCTGATGTTCCAGCAGGCAGGCCATGGCGTACTCCGCCATCGGGATTTCGTGCTCGAACACGTTGCATACCTGGCAACCTTCTGGCAGCACCGCGAAGTCGATGCCATCGAGCCCCGCGCCAGGCACGTGCAGCAGGCGAAAGCGCGGTGCCGGTGCAGCGCGCTTGAAGCGCATCGCTACAAGCACATCGGCGCCTTCGATCTGCTCGTCCCAGGCTGCAGATTCATGCGCCTGGCGTGGCAGCGCCACGAACCGGGATGGGGTTTGCAACGCAGCGGCCAGTTCCGCTTGATGAGTGGCGGCTTCGCCGATCATGACGATCTTCATATGGATTCCTTTGAGCGATGCATCATTGGCCTGGCTGTGCGCCGACCAGTGAGGTCTTCAGTTGCAGGCGCTGGATCTTGCCCACCAGCACCAGGTAACACAGGATGGCGCCGACCGCATGGGCAGCGATGAACACCAGGGCGATGGAGAAGTTGCCGGCGTCGCTGACCAGATAGCCAATGATGATTGGCGTGACGATGCCGGCGATATTGCCGAAACCATTGAACAGCGAGCCGGCCAGGCCCGAGGCCTCCTTGGGCACCACGTCCGACATCACCCCCCAGCCTTGGGCCCCGAAGCCCTTGCCGAAGAATGACGCGGCCATCAGGGTGACAACCAGCCATTCGGTGTCGATGTAGTTGCAGATGATCATCGAGGTGCACAACAGCATGCCGGCCACCAGCGGGATCTTGCGCGCCGCGCTCAGGGAAAAGCCCCGGCGCAGCAGCCAGTCGGAAAACACACCGCCCAGCACCCCGCCCAGGAAGCCGGCGATGGCGGGGATTGCGGCGATGATGCCGGCCTTGAGGATCGACATGCCGCGGTCCTGGACCAGGTAGATGGGGAACCAGGTCAGGAAGAAGTAGGTGAGCGTGGTGACGCAGTACTGGCCCAGGAAGATGCCGGCCATCATGCGGTTGCGCACGATCTCGCCTACGCATGCCCAGGTGCGCACGCTGCCTTCTTCGCCCTTCTTGCGCCGGGTGTTCTCGGGGCTGTCCATATCGACCACCGCGCCGCCTTCGACGATGTAGTCAAGCTCCGCCTGGTTCATCCGCGGATGCTGGCGCGGCGCGTGGATCACTTTGAGCCAGATGCCCATGGTCACGAAGCCAAGGGTGCCCATCAGCAGGTACACGTACTGCCAACCGAACTCCTGGGTGATCCAGCCCATCAGCGGGGCGAAGATGACCTTGGCGAAGTACGAAGAAGACGTGAACAGCGCCGAGGTAGTGCCACGTTCCGAGGCCGGGAACCAGGTTGCGACCACCCGGCTGTTGGCTGGAAATGCCGGCGCCTCTGCAATGCCGATCAGAACGCGCAGCAGAAACAGCGCAGCGATGCCTACGGCTGCCGGCAGGCCGATGACGAAGCCCATGGTGAAGGTCAATGCCGACCACAGGCCGAAGCTGACGGCGTAGACGCGCTTGGAACCGTAACGGTCGAGCAGCCTGCCGCCAGGGATCTGCGCGAGCACGTAGGTCCAGGCAAAAGCCGAGAACAGGTAGCCGAGCGTGACTGGCGACAATCCCATGGATTTCTGAATGGCTACGCCGGTGATCGACAGCGTGGAGCGGTCGGCATAGTTCATGGCTGTCATGAAGAACAGCATGGCCATAATGCCGTAGCGCACGCGGGTGGCCTTGGCGGCCTGAGCGGTCGACTGGTTGATGGTATCGCTACCATCTGCAGCGGCCGCTGGAACGGAGTCAGTCTTGGACATGTCTGGGCCCTGGGCTGGGTGTTGTATTTATTCTTCGCGCTGGCCACCGTCGAACGATGGTAACGCAACCATCCACGCCCGAAACACTATGCCCTTTACGGCCGCCACGCAAGCCTCTGCCTACAGGCTGCTGCCTCGGGTGATGATCTGAAAGCCGATATCGCGGCACGCCGGGCCGCAGTCGCCGCCGTTGAGGCGGGCCAGCAACAGGTTGGCGGCGGCGGTGCCCATGCTCTGCCCGTCGATGCGCACCGTGGAGAGTGCCGGCCAGGTGTGGGCGGCAAAGCCCATGTCACCGAAACCGATCACGGCCAATTGCTCAGGCACCTTCAGACCGCGCGCTGCCGCCTCGGTGAGCACACCGTGGGCGATGGTGTCGGAGGTGCATACCACCATCAGCGGCTGCTCGCCGATGGGCATGTGCGCGAGTATCCGGCCAAGCCCCTCGCGCCCTTGTGCAAGGCTCGGCAGGCCGCTGAAGCGTTCGGTGTACGCCACAGTCATATTCGCGTCAGCAAGGGCCTGGCTGAACGCCTCGCTGCGCCGCGAGCCGCGGGGGTCACCTACCTGCACCACGGCGAACCGCTGGTAACCCCGGCCGAGCAGGTGGCTGGCCAATTGCTCACCTACCTGCTCATGGGAAAACCCCACCAGCATGTCGATCGGGTCATCGGTGAGGTCCCAGGTCTCGACCACGGCGACGCCATTGGCGCGCAAGCGCTGGCGGCTGGCCTCGGTGTGCAAGGTGCCGGTGAGGATGATGCCATCGGGCCGGCGACTGAGAATGACCTCCAGCAGCTCCTGCTCCCGGGCCGCTTCATAGCCGCTCATGCCCAGCAGCACTTGATAGTTGGCGCTGGCCAACCGCTCGGTGATGGCCTGGAAGGTGTCGGAGAAAATCGGGTTGGTGAGCATGGGCACGATCACCGCCACCAGCCGGCTGCGGTTCGAGGCCAGGGCACCGGCGACGCGGTTGGGTACATAGCCGGTCAGCTCGATGGCCTTGAGGACCTTTTCGCGGGTTTGCTCGCGCACGGCTTCGGGCTGGTTGAGCACCCGCGACACGGTCATGGGTGCGACACCTGCCAGCTTTGCCACATCGATGAGCGTGACACCACCGGTGTGGCGCCCACTGAGAGATTTAGGAGGCATAAGCACCTTGCCAGAAGCGGAGGCCGCATCCTACCCTGCCCCGCCCGGCCCCGCCAGCCAGCCAGCCCTGCGTGGCGGCACAGGCTTTGCACGGGCAGCCGTTGTGCTTGCCCCCGTCAGGAGTTCGACCTTGCCGTTTTTCCCCGTTCACCGCCGCAAGCGGCTGCTGCTTGCCTTCGCCGCCCTGCTGATCGTGCTGCTGCCCTATGGCTGTTCTCGGCTGGCCTACAAGGAGCGCGAGCTGATCTTCAGCATCGAGCCGGGCACCGCCAGCTGGTTCAAGGGCTTGCCAGAGGGCGTCCAGCAGCTGGACATCCCGCTGCGCAGCGCCACCAGCAGCGCCCAGCACGTCCATGCCTGGTGGTGGCCGGCGCCTTCTCGCCAGGCGCCGGTCGCGCTCTATCTGCACGGCACCCGCTGGAACCTCACCGCTCAGTTGGGCCGTATCACCCAATTGCGCGCACTAGGCTTTTCAATCCTGGCTATCGATTACCGCGGCTTTGGCCAAAGCCCGGGCGATCTGCCGTCGGAGCGCAGCGTGTACGAAGACGCCCAAGCCGCCTGGCAACACCTCGCACAGCTGCAACCCGATGCCAGCCGGCGCTTCATCTATGGGCACTCGCTGGGCGGGGCGATCGCCACCGACCTCGCCAGCCGCATCGGCGGCGGCGAGCAGCCCGGCGCCGCAGGGCTGATCATCGAGTCTACCTTCACCGACATGGGCGCCGCCGCGCAGGCAGTGATCGGTACGTCCTTGCCGGTGCGCTGGCTGCTGTCGGAGAAATTCGACTCCATCGACAAGATCGCCCACATCGGCATGCCGGTGCTGATCGTCCATGGCACCGACGACCGCTACGTGCCCGACCGCTTCAGCCGCGAACTGTACGAAGCCGCCAAAGGGCCCAAGCAGCTGCTACTGGTGCCGGGCGGCACGCACAACAACAGCATGATCGTCGGTGCCAATGCCTATGCCCAGGCCCTGCAAGAGGTGTTCGGCATGAAGACGGCGCGCAACTAACCGGTGGGATCCACAGTCTGTGATTCATCCCGACACAGAGCTACCACCATGGAAAAACCGTCCGCCCTGGAAGAACAAACACCTGGCCTCTCCGCCGATGAGCAGGAGGAAGCCGAAGAGAACCAGCAACCTCGCGCAGCGGTGCTGCACGAGATCATCCGCGCCCAAGGCGACCACGAGCTGGAACGCAACTGGGTCGCACTGTTCTGGTCGGCATTGGCCGCTGGCCTCACCATGGGGTTGTCGCTCATGGCGATGGGCCTGCTGAGCGCTCGGCTGCCCGACTCTCCCGCAAGCCATGTGCTGGCAAGCTTTGGCTACAGTGCAGGCTTTCTCGGCGTAATCCTCGCGCGCCAGCAACTGTTTACGGAAAACACCATCACTGCCGTGCTGCCGGTGATGAGCTCCCCGTCATTTCTGAATTTCGGCCGCCTGGCGCGGCTGTGGGGCGTGGTATTGGTGGGGAACCTGGCCGGCACGCTGTTGGTGGGCTGGGTGATGTTGCGTTTGCCGATCTTCGACGCCAACACCGATGCAGCCTTCCTGGAAATCGGCCGCAAGGTCCTGGAAAACGACGCCGGTACCATGTTCGCCAAAGGCATCATCTCGGGCTGGATGATCGCTACCATGGTCTGGATGATTGCCGCGCTGGATCAGGCACGCATCTGGATGATCATCATGGTCACCTGGCTGATGGCCCTGGGCGAGTTCACCCACATCGTGGTGGGCTCGCTGGAGGTGGGCTACCTGGTGTGGGCCGGTGAGGCCGGCTGGCGGGAATTTCTGCTGCAGTTCGGCGGGCCGACACTGGCAGGCAATATCGTGGGGGGGACGTTCATCTTCACCCTGATCAGCCACGCCCAGATCAGAAGCGACCATGCTTCCCCCCGCAAGGAAGGCCCAGGCCGCAAGGCCTGAGCCCCCTTCACAGGCTTATTGCAAACGCCAGGTAGTGCCGCCCTTGCCGTCCTCGAGCACGACACCGAGGGCGGTGAGCTTGTCCCGGATACGGTCGGACTCTGCCCAGTTCTTCTCGGCACGCGCCGCCAGGCGAGCCTGGATCAGTGCTTCCACCTGTGCGGCATCGACACTGGCGCCGGCCCGCAGGAAGTCGTCAGCTTCCAGTTGCAGCACGCCAAGCAGGCCACCCAGCTCGCGCAAACGGCCAGCCAGGCCGGCAGCGGCCTCGGCATCCACTTCGCGCAGGCGGTTGATCTCACGCACCAGATCGAACAGCACGGCGCATGCTTCAGGTGTGCCGAAGTCGTCGTTCATGGCTGCGGTGAAACGCTCGACGAATGCCTCGCCGCCAGCCGGCGCCACGCGCGGCAGGCCCTTGAGCGCATTGTAGAAACGCTCCAGCGCAGCCTTGGCGTCGCGCAGGCTCTCTTCGGAGTAGTTGATCGCGCTGCGGTAATGGCTGGACACCAGCAAGTAGCGCACCGTTTCGGGGTGATAGCTTTCGAGCACGTCGCGGATGGTGAAGAAGTTGTTCAACGACTTGGACATCTTCTCGCCGTCGATACGGATCATCCCGCAGTGCATCCAGCGCGCCGCGTACAGCTTGCCGGTGGCAGCTTCGCTCTGGGCGATCTCGTTCTCGTGGTGCGGGAACTCCAGGTCGCTGCCACCGCCGTGGATGTCGAAGGTGTCCCCAGGCAGCAGGTAGACATCACCGAGCACTCGATATGCCAACCCGGCCGGCCGGGGCCCCAGGGTGATTCCCAGCTCGGCTCGCCGGGCTTGACGCCCTTCCACAGCACGAAGTCGAGCGGGTCCTGCTTGGCCTCGTCGACCTCGATGCGCGCACCGATGCGCAGGTCTTCGATCTTCTTGCGCGAGAGCTTGCCGTAGCCCTGGAACTTGCCGACGCGGTAATACACGTCGCCGTTGCCCGGCGCATAGGCATAGCCTTTGTCGATCAGGGTCTGGATCATCGCGTGCATGCCCGGGATGTGGTCGGTGGCACGCGGTTCCTGGTCGGGGCGCAGGATACTCAGGCGCGCTTCATCCTCGTGCATCGCCGCGATCATGCGTTCGGTCAGGGCGTCGAACGGCTCGCCGTTGGCCTGGGCGCGGTTGATGATCTTGTCGTCGATGTCGGTGATGTTGCGCACGAAGGTCAGGTCGTAACCGCTGTAACGCAGCCAGCGGTTGACCAGGTCGAAAGCCACCATGCTGCGGCCATGGCCGAGGTGGCAGTAGTCGTACACGGTCATGCCGCACACGTACATGCGCACCTTGTTGCCATCGAGCGGGGTAAAGGCTTCCTTGGTTTTCGTCAGCGTGTTGTAAACGGTCAGCACGGCCAGTCAGCTCCAGGAGTCACGCAGGGTCACGGTCAGGTTGAAGACCGGTTTGGCGGCGGTGTGGTCTTTGAGGTCCGCGCAGAAGTAACCCTCGCGCTCGAACTGGAAGCGATCTTCAGGTGCCGCCTGAGCCAGCGACGGCTCCGCACGGCAACCGGCCAGCACGCTCAGCGAGCCCGGGTTGATGTTGTCCAGGAACGTGCCGCCTTCTTCGGTTTTTTCCGGGTTGGGCGAGCGGAACAGGCGGTCGTACAGGCGCACTTCGCATTCGACAGAAGCAGCAGCCGGCACCCAGTGGATCACGCCCTTGACCTTGCGGCCTTCGGGGTTCTTGCCCAGGGTGTCGGGGTCGTAGCTGCAGCGCAGCTCGACGATGTTGCCGTCTGCATCCTTGACGGCCTCGTCGGCGCGGATCACGTAGGCGCCGCGCAGGCGCACTTCGCCACCGGGCTCCAGGCGCTTGTAGCCCTTGGGCGGCTCTTCCATGAAGTCTTCACGGTCGATGTACAGCTCGCGGGCGAACGGCAGCTGGCGGGTGCCCATGTCCTGCTTGGGATGGCGCGCCAGCTCCAGGGTTTCGACCTGGCCTTCCGGGTAATTGGTGATCACCACCTTCAGCGGCCGCAGCACGCACATGGCGCGCGGCGCGTTGTGGTCCAGGTCTTCGCGGATGCTGAATTCGAGCATGTTCATGTCGACCACACCGTCGGAGCGGTTGGTGCCGATCATGTCGCAGAAGTTGCGAATCGACGCCGGGGTGTAGCCACGGCGGCGGAAGCCCTGCAGGGTCGACATGCGCGGGTCGTCCCAACCGGTGACGTGTTTTTCGTCGACCAGTTGCTTGAGCTTGCGCTTGCTGGTGATGGTGTAGTTCAGGTTGAGCCGGGAAAACTCGTACTGGCGCGGTTTGCACGGCACCGAGAGGTTGTCGAGGAACCACTCGTACAAAGGCCGGTGGCCTTCGAACTCAAGGGTGCAGATCGAGTGCGTTACCCCTTCGATGGCGTCGGACTGGCCATGGGTGAAATCGTAGTTGGGGTAGATGCACCATTTGTCACCGGTCTGGTGGTGGTGGGCATGGCGAATGCGGTAAAGGATCGGGTCGCGCAGGTTCATGTTCGGCGAGGCCATGTCGATCTTCGCCCGCAGCACGCGTGCGCCGTCTTCGAATTCGCCGGCCTTCATGCGCGCGAACAGGTCGAGGCTTTCTTCGACGGGGCGGTCGCGGAACGGGCTGTTCTTGCCAGGCTCGGTCAGGCTGCCGCGGTACTCACGGGCCTGTTCCGGGGTGAGGTCGCATACGTAAGCCTTGCCGGCCTTGATCAGCTCCACCGCCCAGTCATGCAACTGGTCGAAGTAGTCGGAGGCATAGCGCGGCTCGCCCGCCCACTGGAAGCCCAGCCACTGTACGTCGCTCTTGATCGCGTCGATGTACTCCTGGTCTTCCTTGGCCGGGTTGGTGTCGTCGAAGCGCAGGTTGCAGGCGCCCCCGAATTCCTGGGCCAGGCCGAAGTTCACGCAGATCGACTTGGCATGCCCGATGTGCAGGTAGCCATTTGGCTCCGGCGGGAAACGGGTGACGATGGCGGTGTGCTTGCCGGCGTCCAGGTCGGCCTGGACGATCGGCCGCAGGAAGTTGGTGGGCGCCACGGGGGCCTTGGCGGCGGAACTGTCGGCGGTAGGCTTGCTCATAGAATCCTTGAATACGGGTGTGCCAGCTATAACAAAGCGCTTATCATAGCCGAAGCTGTCAAGCCACTGACAGGCCGGCGCGGTGCCGCGCCGCCCTGCCCCTGAATTTTCGACAAGAGTACTGCATATGTCCCAGGTCAAGCTCATCACCAACCACGGCGAAATCGTCCTCAAGCTCGACGAGGCGAAGGCGCCTGAGACCGTGGCGAACTTCGTCCAGTACGTCAAGGACGGCCACTACAACGGCACCGTGTTTCACCGCGTGATCAACAACTTCATGATCCAGGGCGGCGGTTTCGCACCGGGCATGGAGCAGAAGAAAACTCGCGCCAGCATCAAGAACGAGGCCAACAACGGCCTGAAGAACAAGAAGTACAGCATTGCCATGGCCCGCACCATGGAGCCTCATTCGGCTTCGGCGCAGTTCTTCATCAACGTCGGCGACAACGACTTCCTCAACCACAGCGCGCCCACTGCACAGGGTTGGGGCTACACCGTGTTCGGTGAAGTGACCGAAGGCCAGGATGTGGTCGATAAAATCAAGGACGTTCCTACCGGTTCCAAAGCCGGCCATCAGGATGTTCCCAAAGAAGACGTGATCATCGAGACCGCAGAGATCATTGAGTGATTCTGCTGGTTTCCGATCTGCACCTGCAGGAAGAACGCCCGGACATCACCCGGGCGTTTCTGGATTTTCTCGGTGGCCGCGCCCGCGGCGCCGAGGCGCTCTACATCCTTGGCGATTTCTTCGAAGTCTGGATCGGCGATGACGCCACCAGCCCTTTCCAGGACAGCATCGCCCAGGCGCTCAAGGCGCTCGCGGAGCAAGGCACACGCCTTTACCTGATGCATGGCAATCGTGATTTTCTCATTGGCCAGCGTTTCTGCCGCGCTGCCGGCTGCACGCTGCTGGCCGATCCCAGCGTGGTGAACCTGGGCGGCGAGCCGGTGCTGCTGATGCACGGCGACCTGCTCTGCACCCGTGACGAGCGCTACCAGAAGATGCGCCGTATCCTGCGCAACCCCGTCGTGCTCTGGATGCTCAAGCACCTGCCCGTCGCCACTCGGCGCAGGCTCGCACGCAAGTTGCGCAACGAAAGCCGCCAGCAGACGCGCATGAAGGCCAGTGACATCGTCGATGTAACGCCCGACGAAGTCGCCCAATGCATGGCCCGCCACGGCACGCACACGCTGGTGCACGGCCATACTCACCGCCCGGCGATCCACCACTTGCTGGTGGAGGGCCAGGCCGCCCGGCGCATCGTGCTCGGCGACTGGGACCAGCAAGGCTGGGTGCTGGAAGTCGGCGCCAATGGCTGGCATCTGGACCCTTTCGACCTCGCACCGGCGCCCTGAGGCCCGAACCACAGGCACAGTCCCATGCCCACCAACATCATCACCCGCGAAGGTTTCGACGCGCTCAAGCAAGAGCTCGATCATCTGTGGCGTGTCTACCGGCCCGAGATCACCCAGAAGGTGGCCTGGGCCGCGTCACTGGGGGATCGCAGCGAGAACGCCGACTACCAGTACAACAAGAAGCTGCTGCGCGAAATCGACCGCCGCGTGCGCTACCTGCGCAAGCGCCTGGAGGACACCAAGGTCGTGGACTACGCCCCGGAACAGGAAGGCCGAGTGTTTTTCGGCGCCTGGGTGGAGATCGAGAACGACGACGGCGAAACCAAGTACTTCAGGATCGTGGGTTACGACGAGATCTACGGGCGCAACGACTACATTTCCATCGATTCACCCATGGCCCGCGCCCTGCTCAAAAAGCAGGAAGGCGACGACGTGCTGGTACAGGTACCCGGCGGCGAAGCCACCTGGTACATCAACCGCATCCACTACGGCGCCTGAACCCGCCAGCGTGTCACGGCGCGTCCGGCCTGCTATCTTGCCGGTGCCGTGGCGAGGTATGGCGCCACGTTTGCCGCCGGCATCGGCCGGCCGAACAGGTAGCCCTGGCCGTACTGGCAGCCCCGGTGCGCCAGCCAGTCCGGCAGGTAAGGTGTGTTGGTGTTCTCGATCCCCTCGGCAGTGACCTCGATCTGCAGGCTGCGGGCCATGCCAAGAATCGCATCGGCCATTTTCAGACCGTGGGCCTGGCCGTGTTCGAAGAACGACTGGTCGATCTTGATCTTGTCGATCTCCAGCCGCGCCAGGTGATACAGCCCGCTGTAGCCGGTGCCGAAGTCGTCCAGTGCAACGGTGATGCCTTGCGCACGCAGCACACACAGGTTGCGCCGCGCGGCATCGAGATTCTCCACCAGTGCCTGCTCGGTGATCTCGACCTCCAGCCGCTCAGGCGCAAAGCCTGCTTTTTTCAATTGCTCGACCAACTGATCGGCAAAGAAGGGCTCCACGATCATCTGCGAAGTCAGGTTCAGCGACAGCTTGATGTGCGCCGGCCAATCTGCAGCGATGGCACAAGCTTTGGCCAGTACCTGGTAGGTCATCTCGGGTATCCGCCCCAGAGCCTGGATCACCGGGATGAAGTCGCCCGGCATCACCGGCTCATCGCCCGGCCTGACCCAGCGCGTCAGGATTTCGAACCCGACCGGCGCCTGTTTGGGCAATTCCACGATCGGCTGGAAATAAGGCTCGAACTCGCCCAGCGCCAGGCCCATCAACAGGCGCTCTTCGAGGTGGCGCCGGTCGCGCTCCATCGCCTCATGGCCTGAGTCATAGAAGCTGTAGCGTGCTCGGCCGGTGCGCTTGCCCCAATACATAGCGTTGTCGGCCTTGTGCAAAAGCTCCGAGGGCGTCTTGGCATCCTGAGGCGCACGCGCGATACCTACCGTCGCCCCCACTTGCAGGGCACGGCCCTCCAGCATGATAGGGGCGTACAGCGCAGTGATCAGATGTTCGGCGAAGGCTTCCAGGCCCGCGCGCTCCCAGCGGCCGATGTGCACAAGGGAAAACTCATCGCCTCCCAACCGCGCTGCAGTAGCGCCGTGGGCCTGGGCGACAGTGTTCAGGCGCCGGCCGGTTTCAGCGATCACATAGTCCCCGCAGCCATGGCCGTAGGTGTCATTGATCACCTTGAATTTGTCCAGGTCGATGAGCATCACCGTGGTCGGCTCGCCCGCCTCCAGGCAATGCGCCAGTTGCTTCATGAAAAAACGGCGATTCACCAGGCCGCTCAGCTCGTCGACACGTGAAACGTGTTCGGACTGTTCCTTGGCGATGCGCAGCTCGCGATAGCCCATGCGGGTGTTGGCAATCAGCTTTTTCAGAAGGATCGAGGGCGAGATGATCGACAGGCCCGCGAACAGCGTCGAGGTCACCACGAAACGCCAGCGTTCGCAGTTCTGCGAGGCTTCGTCGTAAGGCAAGCCAATCCACTGCGAGAGCAGCCGCTCGAAATAGAATTCCCACACGATAGCGATGCACAGCGTAGTGAGCAGGGTTACAGCCACCAGCAACCACAGGCGAAAAGGCCGCCTCAACGTCAGGTCAAACATGGAAAACCTCCGCATACGCGGGCGTATGGCAGTGGGCACCTGTCGTCGAATGGATCGCACGGGGGCCCGGGGCCGCTGGGGTAGCGTGTCGAACGGATCCCTGTCGTTGAAAGCAACCTTGCGCACTACAGACTAACGCCGCAGCGCAAAGTGCCATCATTATGGCACTATCTTTAAAAGTCGCCCATAGCCTGCATGCCAACTGCCGACGAAACGGTGGTGCGCGCGACGAATGCCCGGCTGCCATGCGATACTGCGCCGCTCGTTGGCACATCAGGATTGCCGTGGCCAGAAAATCCCGCAGGAGCCTCGCGCTGCCTGAAAGCGCCGCATTACCAGTCACTGTCACGGATGTGGCCAAACAGGCCGGTGTGTCGCCGATTACTGTCTCGCGCGCACTGCATCGCCCTGAGCTGGTCAGCAAGGCTACCCGCGAGCGCGTGCTGGAAGTGGTCCGCCGCATGGATTACCGGCCAAACCTGCTCGCTGGCAGCCTGGCTACCAGCCGCAGCCACCTGGTGGCGATTCTGTTGCCGACCATCGCCAATTCCATCTACGCCAACGTCGTCCACACAGCCATCGACCGCCTGACCGAGGCCGGTTATCAGTCGTTGATCGGGCCAACCGGTTATTCGGCCGAAGAAGAAACACTGCTGGAGGCGATTCTCGGCCGCCGCCCCGACGGCATCATCCTGACCGGCACGTTGCATACGCCCGCGTGCCGTGATCGCCTGGCCAACGCAGGGGTGCCGGTGGTCGAGGCCTGGGACCTGTCGGATCACCCACTGGACATCCAGGTCGGGTTCTCCCATGAGGCGGTGGGCAAGCAGGTGGCCGAGCATTTTCTTGCCAAAGGCTGCCTGCGCCAGGCAATCGTTTCGGTAGACGACCCTCGGGCACGTCGGCGCAATCAGGGATTGAAGCAGGCGCTGCTCGATGCGGGCGCCCCGCAGATGCCGGAAGTCATCCTGCCACTGCCATCCACATGGGAAGTGGGCCGCCGTGGCCTGGCTACGCTTCTGAACACCGACCCCGCCCCACCTGACCTTGTATTCTGCAGTTCCGACACCGTTGCCTTGGGCGTTATCGCTGAGGCCAGCAGCCGCGGCTTGCGGGTGCCGCAAGACCTGCGCGTGCTCGGGTTCGGCGACACTCAGAATGGCCGCTTCGCCTGGCCGGCGCTGTCTACGGTGAGCGTCAACTCCCCCGCCATGGGCGAGCAAGTCGCTCTGGCGCTGTTGCGTCGCTTCGCTCAGCAGCCTACCGAGAATCGTGTCGATACCGGCTTTGAGCTCATAGAACGCGCCAGCACCTGACCGCCTGTAAAAAAACTCAGCGAGGGGGGTTGAATGATAACGTTATCTGCCTATGATGATACGGCCATTGTTGTACGACGACTAACAACGTACGTGTGACACCCGCACCGCCCCGCCAGACAAAAACAATTCGTGGGAGCTTCATCATGCAAAGCACCAAGCAGTCCCGCGTTCGCTATCTGATCCTGTTCATGCTGTTCCTGGTGACCACGATCAACTACGCCGACCGCGCCACCATCTCCATCGCAGGCTCAAGCATCCAGAAGGAATTGGGCATCGATGCCGTTTCGCTGGGTTATATCTTCTCCGCCTTTGGCTGGGCCTATGTGATCGGCCAGATCCCGGGTGGCTGGCTCCTCGATCGTTTCGGTTCGAAGAAAGTCTATGCCGCCGGCATCTTCCTGTGGTCGGTGTTCACCATCGCGCAAGGGTATGTCGGTGAGTTCGGTACCGGCGTGATCGTCGCGTCGCTGTTCTGCCTGCGCATGCTGGTGGGCCTGGCTGAAGCCCCTCATTCCCGGGCAACGCGCGCATCGTGGCGGCCTGGTTCCCTACCAAAGAGCGCGGTACCGCCTCTGCGGTGTTCAACTCGGCGCAGTACTTCGCGACTGTGCTGTTCGCGCCGATGATGGGCGCCATCGTCTACCACTGGGGCTGGCAGCATGTGTTTCTGGTGATGGGCGCGCTGGGGATCGTGATCTCGGTGGTCTGGATGTTCACCATCTACAGCCCCAAGGATCACCCGAAGATCAACGCTGCCGAATACGACTACATTGCCCAGAACGGCGCGCTGGTCGAGCTCGATCAGCCAGGCGCGAAAAAGGACGCAGGCCCCAAGTGGAGCTACATCGGCCAGTTGCTGAGCAACCGGATGATGGCAGGCATTTACCTGGGCCAGTTCTGCATCAACGCCCTGACCTACTTCTTCCTGACCTGGTTCCCGGTGTACCTGGTGCAGGAACGCGGCATGACCATCCTCAAAGCCGGCTTCATCGCCTCGCTCCCTGCGGTATGCGGCTTTATCGGCGGGGTGCTGGGCGGGATCATTTCCGACTGGTTGCTGCGCCGTGGCAATAGCCTGAGCGTCGCGCGCAAAGTGCCGATCGTGGGCGGCATGCTGCTGTCGATGAGCATGATCCTGTGCAACTACGTCGATGCCGACTGGATGGTGGTGGGGTTCATGGCCCTGGCATTCTTCGGCAAAGGCATCGGCGCCCTGGGCTGGGCAGTGATGTCGGACACCGCGCCCAAGGAGATCGCAGGCTTGTCGGGCGGGCTGTTCAACATGATCGGCAACCTCTCGTCGATCAGCACCCCGATCATCATCGGCTACATCATTGCCTCGACCGGCTCGTTCAAGATGGCCCTTGTATTCGTAGGGGTGAACGCTTTCATCGCCGCGTTCAGCTATCTGTTCATCGTTGGCGACATCAAGCGGATCGAACTCAAGGGGGTCACCCGTGACGCGCCTGCCGAGGACGGCAAGGCGCCGGTGGCGCGCTGAGGTACACACTCGCGGGCGCTGCAGGCTGGGTAACGAGCTTCACCCAGTTACTGAGGGCCCCTTGAGGCAGATGACAAGCAAAGAGGGCGCCCGCAGGCGCCCTCTTTCGTTCAGGCCACCGGTACTGGTGGCGGCTGGTCGGGGATAGTCGGCTCACCTGGTTCGGTGGGTGGCTCCGGCTGGGCCGGATAGGGGACATCCGGATCAGGCTGGCCCGGCATACCGCCGGCCTGGTACGTCGCCAGAGGGTTGGCGAGCAGCGTCCATGCCATCATGCCGATCTGGTTCGGCTGCAGATGTGCGAGTGTCGCACGGATGGTTGGGTCGAGCTTCATAGGCACTCCTGGGTCGTTGGCCTGCGCTGCGCATGGGTGCGCATCGCATGGCGACTATTCTTGGAGTACGAGAATGAGCGCAAATTCCCCCGCCTCATCAGCCTGAGGCGATTGTCAGGTTCTCGGCAGCGTTACACCGCGCTGGCCCTGATACTTGCCGCCGCGGTCCTTGTAGGACACTTCGCACTCTTCATCGGACTCAAGGAACAGCATCTGCGCCACGCCTTCATTTGCGTAGATCTTCGCCGGCAGCGTGGTGGTGTTGGAGAACTCCAGGGTCACGTGGCCTTCCCACTCGGGCTCGAGCGGAGTGACGTTGACGATGATGCCGCAACGGGCGTAGGTGCTCTTGCCAAGGCAGATGGTCAGCACGTTGCGCGGAATGCGGAAGTACTCGACGGTACGCGCCAGGGCGAAGGAGTTGGGCGGGATGATGCACACGTCGCTCTTGATGTCGACGAAGCTGCCGGCGTCGAAGTTCTTGGGGTCGACCGTGGCGCTGTTGATGTTGGTGAACACCTTGAATTCGTCGGCACAACGCACATCGTAGCCGTAGCTGGAAACGCCGAAGGAGATCAACCGGTCAGCGCCCTCGCCGCGCACCTGGCGCTCGACGAACGGCTCGATCATGCCGTGCTCTTGCGCCATGCGACGAATCCACTTGTCCGATTTGATGCTCATTTGCGGGGGCCCTGAATTAGCGAAAAGAACGAAATTGCGCGCATCTTACCGGCGCACGCAACGCAGCGCAAAAGACACGGCGCACAAGGGCATTGGCAGGGCTGTCGAAAACGGTTAAGGTGGCGCCACTGTGATGCTACGTGTCGCTGAGAATGACTGCACGATGTTAGGTTTCGATATCTCCATCTACAAGAATTTTTCCGCTCTTTGCACTCAGTCGCGTCTGGGGATGTTCCCGAGCGCTGTTAACTTAGTCCAAGGAGACTGATTCAAATGTCCAACCGTCAAAACGGTACCGTCAAGTGGTTCAACGATGAGAAAGGCTACGGCTTCATCACTCCGGAAGCTGGTGACGACCTGTTCGTTCACTACAAGGCCATCGAATCCGAAGGCTTCAAGAGCCTGAAAGAAGGCCAAGCGGTCAGCTTCGTTGCTACCCGCGGCCAGAAAGGCATGCAAGCCGAGCAAGTTCGCGTAGCCTAAGCTTCGCGGCACTGCCCAGGAAGAACCCGCCAATCGGCGGGTTTTTCTTTTGTACGCCGTGTAACGGACGCCGTGTAATGGACGCCGTGTAGCCGGCGCCCCCTCCGGCCTCAGCCGTCAGTCATCACTCACCGTGATGGTCGGCATCTGCGGCGCCTGCGCCGCCTGGCGCACGATGCGCGCGCCCACCTGGCGGGCCAGTTGCTGATAAGTCATGGCAATCAGGCTTTCGGGCTCTGCCACCACGGTAGGCCGGCCGCTATCGGCCTGTTCCCGAATCGCCATGGCAAGCGGCAACGAGGCCAGCAGCTCGACCCCGTACTGCGCCGCCAGCTTTTCTCCGCCACCCTCACCGAACAGGTGCTCGGCATGGCCGCAATTCGAGCACACGTGCACGGCCATGTTTTCCACTACGCCCAACACCGGGATGTTGACCTTTCGAAACATCTCGACGCCCTTGCGCGCGTCCAGCAAAGCGAGGTCCTGCGGCGTGGTCACTACCACCGAACCTGCGACCGGGACTTTCTGCGACAGGGTCAGCTGAATGTCGCCGGTGCCTGGCGGCATGTCGATGACCAGATAATCGAGGTTATCCCAGGCGGTCTGGGTAATCAGTTGCAACAGCGCTCCCGAGACCATCGGCCCACGCCAGACCATAGGCGTGTTGTCGTCCGTCAGGAAGGCCATGGACATCACCTCGACCCCGTGCGCCTTGATTGGCACGAACCACTTCTGCTCGCGCACCTGCGGGCGTGTGCCCTCGGCGATGCCGAACATGATGCCCTGGCTTGGGCCGTATATGTCGGCATCGAGAATCCCCACACGAGCACCTTCGCGGGCCAGCGCCAGGGCCAGGTTCGCTGCCGTGGTCGATTTGCCGACCCCGCCCTTGCCCGAGGCCACGGCGATGATGTTCTTGACGTTGGCCATCACTGGTATCTGCGCCTGGGCCTTGTGGGCAAGCACCTCGGTGCGCAGTGTCACCCTGGCGCTCGTTACGCCGGCCAACTGCTCCAGGCCAGCCTGCAAGGTCTGCGCCCAGCCCGGATGGAACTGCGCGGCCGCATAGCCCAGGCACAGCGCCACCTCGACCTGGTCGCCACTGACCTCGATACGCTCCACGCAACCGGCGCTGACCGGGTCCTGCTCGAGATAGGGGTCGGTGTATTGGCGAAGGGCCGCTTCGACGGCGGCACGGGTGACAGCGCTCATGGGGGCTCCGGAAAGGTCTGCTTGCACATTGGCCGCCTATGCTAACGCCAAAGGGCACACGCGCCTGCCCCGCAGGGTGAAGAAAACCGCCTGCCGAGATATAGTTGCCGGTCACGTTCCACACCACAGTAGCCGCCAACCATGTCCGAGCCCCGCAAGATTCTCGTTACCAGCGCCCTGCCCTACGCCAATGGTTCGATCCACCTTGGCCATATGGTCGAGTACATCCAGACCGACATGTGGGTGCGCTTCCAGAAGATGCGCGGCAACCAGTGCTACTACGTCTGCGCCGACGACACCCACGGCTCGGCAATCATGCTGCTGGCCGAAAAGCGCGGCATCACGCCCGAGGCGCTGATCGACGGCGTGTGGGCGGAGCACAGTACCGACTTCGCCGACTTCATGGTCGAATTCGACAACTACTATTCCACCCACTCGCCGGAAAACCGCGAGCTGTCGGCCGAGATCTACCGCCGGTTGCGCGAAGCAGGCTACATCGCTACCCGTTCGGTCACCCAGTATTTCGACCCTGAAAAACAGATGTTCCTGGCCGACCGTTTCATCAAGGGCACCTGCCCCGAATGCAACGCCGAGGATCAGTACGGCGACAACTGCGAAAAATGTGGCGCCACCTACGCCCCCACCGAGCTGAAGAACCCACGCTCGGCAGTGTCCGGGGCCACGCCCGTGCTGCGTGATTCCGAGCACTTCTTCTTCCGCCTCACCGCCTTCCAGCAGATGCTGCAGCAGTGGACCCGCAGCGGCACCCTGCAGGAGCCGGTGGCCAACAAGCTCGCCGAGTGGCTCGACAGCGGCCTGCAAGACTGGGACATTTCTCGCGACGCTCCCTACTTCGGCTTCGAGATCCCGGATGCGCCAGGCAAGTATTTCTACGTATGGCTCGACGCCCCGGTCGGCTACATGGCCAGCTTCAAGAACCTCTGCGCCAAGCGCCCGGAGCTGGACTTCGACAGTTTCTGGAAAGAGGGCTCAGAGGCCGAGCTCTATCATTTCATCGGCAAGGACATCGTCAACTTCCATGCCCTGTTCTGGCCAGCCATGCTCGAGGGCGCCGGCTATCGCAAGCCCACTGCGGTGAACGTGCACGGCTACCTCACCGTGAACGGGCAGAAGATGTCCAAGTCGCGCGGCACCTTCATCAAGGCGCGCACGTATCTGGACCATCTCTCGCCCGAGTACTTGCGTTACTACTACGCCTCCAAGCTGGGCCGCGGCGTCGACGACCTGGACATGAACCTCGATGACTTCGTGCAGAAGGTCAACTCCGACCTGGTAGGCAAGGTCGTCAACATCGCCAGCCGCTGTGCGGGCTTCGTGCACAAAGGCAATGGTGGGCGGCTGGTGGCTGAAAACGCGGCGCCGGAACTTGCCGCCCAGTTTCAGGCCGCCGCACCGTCGATCGCCGAGGCTTACGAGGCTCGCGACTTTGCCCGTGCCATGCGCGAGATCATGGCGCTGGCTGACCGCGCCAACGCCTGGATCGCCGAATGCGCCCCTTGGTCGCTGGCCAGGCAGGAAGGCCAGCAGGCCGCCGTGCAGGCGATCTGCGCAACCGGTATCAACCTGTTCCGCCAGCTGGTGATTTTCCTCAAGCCGGTGCTGCCGAACCTGGCCCGTGATGCCGAAGCTTTCCTCAACGAGCCAGCGCTGGAATGGGCAGGCCATACCAAATGGCTGGCCGACCACCAACTCAACCCGTTCAAGGCCCTGATGACGCGAATAGAGCCGGCCAAGGTCGAAGCGATGGTCGAGGCGTCACGTGAAAGCCTGGCCGCCGCACCCGCCGCCCCTACCGGCAACGGTGAGCTGGCTGCCGACCCGCTGGCTGCCGAGATCGACTTCGATGCCTTCGCCGCCGTCGACCTGCGTGTGGCGAAGATCCTCAAGGCCGAAGCAGTGGAAGGCGCTGACAAGTTGCTACGCCTGACGCTGGATATCGGCGACGAACAGCGCAACGTGTTCAGCGGCATCAAGAGTGCCTATCCAGACCCGTCTGCGCTGGAAGGCCGGTTGACCATGATGATCGCCAACCTCAAGCCGCGGAAGATGCGCTTCGGCGTTTCGGAAGGCATGGTACTGGCCGCAGGCCCCGGGGGTTCGGAGATCTACCTGCTCAGCCCGGACAGCGGTGCCAAGCCAGGCCAGCGCATCAAGTAATGCCCACGCCCCGGCATCTGCCGGGGCTTTTCGCCTGAACACACGACCATGACCCTGATCCAACACATCGACGCACGGCTGCCGCAAACCCAATGCGGCAAGTGCGGCCATGCCGGCTGTCGCCCTTATGCGCAGGGCATCGCTGGCGGCGAACCCATCAACCGCTGCCCGCCCGGCGGTGAAGAAACCATCGCCAGCCTGGCGCAGCTGTTGCAATTGCCTGTCATCGCGCTGGCCCCCGAGCGGGGCAAGGCCCCGGCGCAGGTGGCTTACATCCGTGAAGCGGAATGTATCGGTTGCACCAAATGCATTCAGGTGTGCCCGGTGGATGCGATCGTTGGCGCGCCGAAGCTGATGCATACCGTGCTCAGTGATGAATGCACCGGCTGCGACCTGTGCCTGGCGCCCTGCCCCGTCGACTGCATCGACCTGCTGCCGCTGCACGGCGACGGCCCAACGCCCATGGTCGGAGGCAGCGCCGATACGCCCGAACAATGGCAAGCCCGCGAAAGCCGACGCCAGCGTGCCCGTGCGCGCTTCGAGCAGCGCAACCGCCGGCTGCAGCGTGAAGAGGAGCGTAAGCGCAGTGAACGTGCCAAGCGCCTGGCGGGCCCTGAGCCCTCCCCGGCCGCCTCGTCGCCCCTTGCAGGCACCTCTGGTAACGAGCAGGCAATCAAGCAGGCGAAGATCGCTGTCGCCATGTGCCGGGCACAACTCGTGCGCTCGCAGAAGGCCTTTGGCGAGGCACCATCGCCCCCGCAGCAGCAAGTGTTGGCCACGCTCGCCCAGAGCCTGGTACAGGCCGAACACGAGCTTGCGCGCATTCAAGCACCTGCCGCCTGCATACCCGATCAGAAGAAAGCCAAGATCCAGCTGGCGATGGCGAAGGCTGATCTGGCGCGCCTTGAAACCTCGGGCACCGGCACGCCCCAGGCACTGGCTGAGGCGCGCTTGCGTGTCGAACAGGCGGGCCTTGCACTTTCCCCTATCGCCAAGCCTCAGAGCGCCCCATGAACGCTGCCAAACGCCTGGAAATCTTTCGCCGTTTCCATGATGACAACCCCGAGCCCAAAACAGAGCTGGCCTACAGTACGCCGTTCGAATTGCTGATCGCAGTGATTCTCTCTGCACAAGCCACCGACGTAGGCGTCAACAAGGCCACTGCCAAGCTGTTTCCAGTCGCCAACACGCCCGCCGCCATCTACGCACTCGGTGTCGATGGCCTCTCGCACTACATCAAGACGATCGGCCTGTACAACAGCAAGGCCAAGAACGTGATCGAAACCTGCCGCCTGTTGATCGAGCAGCACGCAGGCCTGGTGCCACAAGGCCGTGAGGCGCTGGAGGCGTTGCCGGGTGTAGGCCGCAAAACGGCCAACGTGGTGCTCAACACAGCATTCAGGCAACTGACCATGGCAGTCGACACCCACATTTTCCGGGTGGCCAACCGCACGCGCATCGCCCCCGGCAAGAACGTGCTTGAGGTCGAGCGCGGGCTGCTGAAGTTCGTACCCAAGGCTTACCTGCTCGACGCTCACCACTGGCTCATCCTTCACGGGCGCTACGTTTGCCAGGCACGCAAGCCACGCTGCGGCAGTTGCCGAATCGAGGATCTGTGTGAATACAAGGCCAAGACGTCCGACGATTGATTTTTCTGAAGAAAATCGAAACCTCAATTGAAAAACTTTTGTACCGCCGCTTTTTTTGTCGCTATAAGGTGCGCCAATGGCATCGTGCCCGGAGTGATGAATGAGCGACAAAGACGAGATCGACGTAGAAGACGACTTCGCCAGCCAGGACAGCGACGAAGCCGAAGCGCAAGCACCCGTCGAAACCAGCAAGGCCAACCTCAACAAACGCCGCACCATCGACAACCTGCTCGAGGAGCGCCGCCTGAAGCGCCAGCTGGCGGATTATGATTTCGACCTGTGAGCACCCCTTCACAGTATTCGGTTGCGCTGGGCCAGCTCGATCAGGTCGACCAGCGAGCGAGCATTCAATTTGACCAGTAACCGGGTCTTGTAGGTGCTGATGGTTTTATTGGAAAGGAACATGGTTTCGGCGATTTCCTTGTTCGACCGGCCTCGCGCCAACTGCTGCAGCACGGCCATTTCCCTGGCAGAAAGGCGCTTTACCATCTCCTTTCGCTGACATTGCCCAGGTGCGACCGTACCGAATGCAGTGCCTGGTTGGGAAAGTAGCTGTAGCCCGACAACACCGCCTTGATCGCGCTGAGCAGCTCGGTAAGGTCTTGTCGCTTGCTCACATACCCTGCCGCACCAGCCTGCATGCAACGCATGGAAAAATGCCCAGGCGCCTGCGAGGTCAGCACCAGCACACGGCAGCGCCCTGCCGTGGCCGATGCGTTGAGGCGGTCGATCACCTGCAAACCATCAAGCCTGGGTATGCCAATATCCAGAATCACAAGATCAGGTGAATAATCGCGGGCCAGCTTCAAAGCATCTGCACCGTTGTCGGTTTCCGCCACGACGTCATAGCCATGGCGCTCCATCAACATTCTGACCGCAAGCCGAATGACGGGGTGATCGTCTACGATCAACACTTTATTCATAGTGAATTCACTACCCACACTTTAATCGTTCCTACGATAGCTCAGTGAGGCCTTGGGTTACACCACAGCCTTGTAGCCACATCAGTGCTTGAGAAAATTCCTACTTACTTATAGGAAACTTCCTACAAAGTAATATGCCGCAATAAGTTCTGGTATCCATGGCGTGAACTCCTTTTCGGCATGAATGGTACGAGATCGTCCCACGGCGCCTGTCAAAATTACAATTGAGTGTGTTCTGATAAACACTTTCGAGAAGTACATAAGTACCGGATTGATTCGCTTGGGCAGGGAAGCTAGCGCCATGCATCAAGGACTGGTGAAAAAGGAGGCTCTCAATGGCCAAACTGATTCCAGGGCGCAACCCGCTGGCGCTGATCGCCATCTTCGCTGGCACCATAGAAGCCTCTGCATTGGCTAGCCTGCCGATGCTCAAAGTGCGGAAAAACAAATTTATGTCTGGTTTCTGGTTGGATTTCCACCATTCCTTACACTTTTGTTTTTTATTACTTTGAATTTCAATCATGGAGCGTTGTTTGCACCGGCAAAGGGTACAGGCCCAACCCATGCGGGCAACAACGAAACCGAAATATTTTCTAAAGTCTTGCAGCTCGATTACAACTTCTCCGAGCCGTCAGCGGAGGTGATAAGCGGCGCATCCAGAGCGCTGGAGCTGATATTTCAGCAACAATCCAGAAGCCCAGCAAAATGCAGAACTTTGAGAATCGATATTCACGCCTAAGGCATGATTGGAAGGCATGAACAGTAAAATTTTTTTACTGAAAAAGAAAACCCGGCCAAAGCCGGGTTTTCCATGTTGCCAAGGCTCGTCAGAAGAAGCTGCGGCCCTTGTTCGCTGCGATGCGCATGCGCAATGCGTTGAGCTTGATGAAGCCTGCTGCATCTGCCTGATCGTAAGCGCCACCATCCTCCTCGAAGGTCGCGATGTTCGCGTCGAACAGCGAGTCATCGGATTTGCGGCCCACCACGATCACATTGCCCTTGTACAGCTTCAGGCGCACAACACCATTTACGTTGGCCTGCGAAGCATCGATCATCTGCTGCAACATTACTCGCTCAGGGCTCCACCAGTAACCGGTGTAGATCAGGCTCGCGTAACGGGCCATGAGCTCATCCTTCAGGTGAGCCACTTCGCGGTCGAGAGTGATGGACTCGATCGCACGGTGAGCGCGCAGCATGATGGTGCCGCCGGGGGTTTCATAGCAGCCGCGCGACTTCATGCCGACATAGCGGTTCTCGACGATGTCGAGGCGGCCGATGCCGTTTTCGCCACCGATGCGGTTGAGCGTGGCCAGCACGGTCGCCGGGGACATTTCCACATCGTCCAGCGCAACGATGTCGCCGTTGCGGTAGGTGGGCTCCAGGTAGGTCGGGGTGTCCGGGGCCTTCTCCGGGAGACGGTCCAGCGCCACATGTCTTCTTCGTGCTCGGTCCAGGTGTCTTCCAGCACACCGCCTTCATAGGAGATGTGCAGCAGGTTGGCGTCCATCGAATACGGGATTTCTTCTTGCCGTGGCGCTCGTATCGGAATGCCGTGCTTCTCGGCATAGTCCATGAGCTTCTCACGCGAGAGCAGGTCCCACTCACGCCAGGGCGCAATCACCTTCACGCCGGGCTTGAGCGCATAGGCACCGAGCTCGAAACGCACCTGATCGTTGCCTTTACCGGTAGCACCGTGGGAAATGGCATCAGCGCCGGTCTCATTGGCGATCTCGATCAGGCGCTTGGCGATCAGCGGGCGCGCGATGGAGGTACCGAGCAGGTATTCACCTTCGTATACGGTATTGGCGCGGAACATCGGGAACACGAAGTCACGGACGAATTCTTCGCGCAGGTCGTCGATGTAGACTTCCTTCACACCCATTGCCTGCGCCTTGGCGCGAGCCGGCTCGACTTCCTCGCCCTGGCCCAGGTCTGCGGTGAATGTCACCACTTCACAGTTGTAGGTGTCCTGCAGCCACTTCAGGATCACTGAAGTGTCCAGGCCGCCGGAATACGCCAGAACGACCTTGTTTACGTCCGCCATGCCATCACTCCACGGGGGTTATCCGAAAACCTCGGATTCTACTCCCGATGGCCATTCATTTATAGGGGCGCGACAGCAAATGTTGTGAAGGCGACGTAACAGTCAGGCTTTAGGTTTCGCAGGCACTGCTGTTGGCGTCGAAGGCGCAGCCGCGGGCGCAGGGGCTGGCGCCGCGGGTGTGGCAGCGGGCGCTGGCGCAGGGGCTGGCGCCGCGGGTGTGGCAGCGGGCGCTGGCGCCGCCACCGGGGCAGGCACGGTCACTCGATCAAGCTGGATATTCACCCGGCGGTTGCGCGCGCGATTGGCAGGCGAGTTATCGGGCACCAATGGGTATCGCTCCCCATGAAAACGCACCACGATCTGCGACTCAGGGACGCCATGCTGGGTCAGGTAGTCCGACACTGCCATCGCGCGGCGGCGCGACAGTTCGCGATTGCTCAGGCGGTTCCCGCTGTTGTCGGAATGGCCGTCCAGCTCGATGTGGTTCACGCTCGGGTCGGCCTTCAGATACGCCAGCACCGTATCGAGGCGCTTGCGGCCCGCTGCATCCAGTTCAGTGCCCGATGGAAACGGGATCTGGCTCATGCGTACCTGATCGAAGTTCATCGGCAGCAGCTTCACGGTGCACGCCTGAAAGTCCGCCAGCGCCTGGTTGAAGCGAACCGGCAACACACGGACCTCCATAGGCCCACCCGTTTCGCCGGAAAACACCCGCACCACCACACTGCGGCCTTCCATCAAGCCATTGAACAGGCCGCTGGCCTGGCTCTGGCTACTGCTCAGCAGAGTTTCACCACTGCTCAACCTGACCGAACCCAGGTTGACATCGGAGCGCCCGGGTTGCCAGGCGGCTGCAGCGGCCAGAAGGCTGGCCGAGCCGTTCCCCAGTGCCGTGCTGTTGGAATGCAACTGAAATACTGCCTTTTCACCGGCGCGGCGTACGAACTCGCCCGTACCGAACTCAGCGATCGGTTGCGACAGCCGACACTCGAACACGTCACCCTCAACCTTCCATTGCACGTTCTCAAGGCGCGTCTGGAAGTGAATGCCATGGCGGGCCCGGCGCTCGAAAGCGCAAGCGAGCAAGGTCAGGTAGGCGAGGCAAGGCTTGCGCACGGCAGGCTCCGAGAGTTAACGATCTACAGGGGGGTATCGGTCAGGCTGGCTGAAACTCGATAGCGGATGCCGGCCGCAGCCATTTCCGGTAGCATTCCTGTCCAGTTCGCCCCCAGGATTTCCCCATGACCGACCGCCTTTCCCTCCTGCGCCCCGACGACTGGCACATCCACCTGCGTGACGGGGCTGCCCTGCCCCATACCGTGGCCGATGCAGCTCGCACCTTCGGCCGCGCGATCATCATGCCCAACCTGGTGCCACCGGTACGCAATGCCGCCCAGGCCGACGATTATCGCCAGCGGATCCTGGCCGCTCGGCCTGCGGGCAGCCGCTTCGAGCCGTTGATGGTGCTGTACCTCACCGACCGCACCAGCCCAGAGGATATCCGCGCGGCCAAGGCCAGCGGGTTCGTGTATGCCGCCAAGCTCTACCCGGCAGGCGCCACCACCAACTCCGATTCCGGCGTAACGTCGCTTGAGCTGATCTACCCGGCGCTCGAGGCCATGGCAGAGGTGGGCATGCTGCTGCTGGTGCACGGCGAAGTCACCCAGGCGCATATCGACGTATTCGACCGTGAGAAAGTGTTCATCGACCAGCACCTGCGGCCTGTGGTCGAGCGCTTCCCGAACCTGAAGGTGGTCTTCGAACACATCACCACAGCTGATGCTGCCCAGTTCGTCAGCGAAGCATCGGCGAATGTCGGCGCGACCATCACCGCGCATCACTTGCTGTATAACCGCAACCACATGCTGGTGGGTGGCATCCGGCCGCACTTCTACTGCCTGCCGATCCTCAAGCGCAACACGCACCAGGAAGCGCTGCTCGATGCCGCCACCGGTGGCGACTCCAGATTCTTCCTGGGTACCGACTCGGCGCCCCATGCCAGGCACGCCAAGGAAGCCGCTTGCGGTTGCGCCGGCTGCTACACCGCTTACGCGGCCATCGAGCTGTACGCCGAAGCGTTCGAGCAGCGCAACGCGCTGGACAAGCTCGAAGGCTTTGCGAGCCGGCACGGCCCGGCTTTCGATGGCCTGCCCGCCAATCAGGATCGCATCACCCTGGTAAAAGAAGAATCGACTGCCCCGGCCGTGTTGCCGCTGGGTGATCGCGAGGTGGTTCCGCTGCGTGCGGGCGAAACGCTGCGCTGGAAACTGCTGGAGGCTGGCGCGTGAGCGAAGATATGTACGAAGAAGATATGGACCTTCCACAATCGGCGGCCCGCGCCACCCGATGGCAGCTCGCTTTCGTGGCTACCTGCCAGTAGTGATCGACGTCGAAACCGGCGGGTTCAACAGCGCAACCGATGCGCTGCTGGAAATTGCCGCTACTTCGATCGGCATGGACGAAAAAGGCTTCCTGTTCCCCGAGCACACCTGGTTCTTCCGCGTCGAGCCCTTCGAAGGTGCCAACATTGAGGCCGCTGCGCTGGAGTTCACCGGCATCAAGCTCGACCACCCGCTGCGCATGGCGGTCAGCGAAGAAAGCGCTTTGACCGACATCTTCCGCGGGTGCGCAAGGCACTCAAGGCCAACGGTTGCAAACGGGCCATCCTGGTCGGCCACAACAGCAGCTTCGACCTGGGCTTCCTGAACGCTGCCGTCGCGCGCAACGATCTCAAACGCAATCCGTTTCACCCCTTTTCGAGTTTCGATACTGCAACGCTCGCGGGCCTCGCCTACGGCCAGACCGTACTGGCCAAGGCGTGCCAGAGCGCCGACATCGATTTCGACGGGCGTGAAGCGCACTCGGCGCGCTATGACACCGAAAAGACCGCAGAGCTGTTCTGCGGCATCGTCAATCGCTGGAAAAACCTGGGCGGCTGGCGCGACCCGGCGCTGTGAATGTTTGCCCTGGCGACCGCTCGTCTCCGAAGCGAAACCGCCGGGGCATTCTTCTTCGACACGCATTCTCATTACCATTAGTATCCCGGCATCAATCGATCACAGCGATGGTTTCAGCGCTATGTATGTTTGCCTCTGCCAGGGTGTTACCGACGGTCAAATTCGCGAAGCCATCTGATGAAGGCTGCTGCAGCTACCGTGAAGTTCGCGACGCCACCGGCGTAGGCACCCAATGCGGCAAGTGCGCATGCCTGGCAAAGGAAGTGGTTCGCGATACGCTCGCTAAGGTGCAGACTGCGCACGTAGTGAACGCGGCTTACAGCACTGAATTCACAGCTGCCTGATCGCGCAAAATCTCGAAAACCGGGCAATGCCCGGTTTTTTTATGCCTGAAATTCAACGAGTTAGCGCCGCGACGCGAGACACAAACATTCTTATTCCCATTAAAATTCACTTATTATTCAATTACTTAGGTTTGACAGCCCGGCAGGGGCGGCGCACACTTTCGCCCATAGACCACGCATACGGACCGGGCCCCTCTCATGAAAGGCGACATCAGCGTCATTCGGCACCTCAATATCATCCTCGGCAACGAGCTGATCGCGATCAACCAGTACTTCCTGCACGCACGCATGTATGAAGATTGGGGCCTGAACAAGCTCGGCAAGCACGAGTACCGTGAATCCATCGACGAGATGAAGCACGCCGACAAGCTCATCAAGCGCATCCTGTTCCTGGAAGGCCTGCCGAACCTGCAAGAGCTGGGCAAGCTGCTGATCGGTGAAAATACCAAGGAAATGCTCGAGTGCGACCTGAGGCTTGAGCAGAAGGGCCTGGCGGACCTCAAGGCAGCCATCGCACACTGCGAACAGGTTGGCGACTTCGGCAGCCGTGACATGCTCGAAGAGATCCTCGAGTCTGAAGAAGAACATATCGACTGGCTCGAAACCCAACTGGGCCTGATCGAGAAGATTGGCCTGGAGAATTATCTGCAGTCGGCCATGGGTGAAGAAGATCACTGATCCGCACCATTGAAAAAGCCCCGCCCATCGATGATGGCGCGGGGCTTTTTTATACCTGAAGCATCAGGCTTCGGCGGCGTTGGCCTTGGCGGCGGCATCCTTGATCAGGGTTTGCAGCTCACCTTTTTCGAACATTTCCAGCACGATGTCACTGCCACCGACCAGCTCACCGCCAACCCACAGCTGCGGGAAGGTAGGCCAGTTGGCATACTTTGGCAGGTTGGCCCGGATTTCGGGATTTTGCAGGATATCGACATAGGCGAACTTCTCGCCGCACCCCATCACCGCCTGCGAAGCGCGAGCGGAGAAACCGCACTGAGGGGCGTTGGGCGAGCCTTTCATGTACAGCAGGATAGTGTTCTTGGCGATCTGGTCTTTGATGGTTTCGATGATGTCCATGGGGCCCTCTCGGCTGGAACGGTAATTCGCGACACGGTGCGGCATTGTAACGGAAAGCCGAGTGCAATGCTTGGGCATTGCCCGGGCAGTCAGGAGCTGAAGGGCACCACTGGCGGCGGCCCGAGCAGTTGGATCTCGGTGATCGTCTCGACCTCTTCCTGCCCTACCTGCACGCCTGTCATGTTGCCGATCAGCTCCCAGTGACCGTCGAGCTCGCCACTGATGGTCGCCATGCGGTCAATCATGCGCCGGCCGGCATTGCGCGTAACCTCGTCGTCGCTGCGCAGCAACTCGAACGACATCGATGTCATCGCTGCGGTCAGATGGGTCAGCGTGCGGGCGGTCAGGCCCAGCAGCTCCATCAATTGTTGTTCCTTCGCTTCCATTGCGTGGCTCCGTGTCACCTGTGGATGCATTATTGCCCACGTCCAGGGTTTGTGGAATGGCGCTACTGACGAATAAAACACCCCTCTTGCGGGCAGGTGCCGATAGGCAACCGACCCCACCGGGTTTACGCGAGTTCAGGGCAACGGGCCCCGTTCAGGATCAGCGGTGGCTACCGCATGGCATGCAATCAGGCAGAGGAATGAGCAACGATGCCGCAGTCGTCAGGGCTCAAAAAAGAAAACGGACGCCTGAAAAGCCTGGAAATACACTACACACTTGAAACTACGCGACATTTTTTTATAGCATCGCGTCTTTCCCCCTGTACTTTGCCGCCTGATGCGGCCGTCACCCTGACCCTCGCGAGGCAGCTGTGATGCAATAAAGGTAGTCAATGATGAGCGCCAGGCACTTTCTCTCCCTGATGGACCTCACGCCGGATGAACTCTCGGCCGTGATCCGCCGAGGAGTAGCGCTCAAGCAACTGCGAAAGCAAGGCACTCTGTTCGAGCCTTTGAAGGGCAGGGTGCTGGGCATGATCTTCGAAAAGGCTTCCACCCGTACCCGGCTGTCGTTCGAGACGGGCATGATCCAACTGGGCGGCCAGGCGATCTTCCTTTCCAGCCGCGACACCCAGCTGGGCCGTGGAGAGCCGGTGCGCGACTCGGCGATCGTGATGTCGAGCATGCTCGACGCTGTGATGATCCGCACGTTCGCCCATGACAACGTCACCGAATTCGCAGAGCACTCCAGGGTGCCGGTGATCAACGGGCTGTCCGACGATCTTCACCCCTGCCAGTTGCTGGCCGACATGCAGACCTTCTTCGAGCACCGTGGCGTGATCGCGGGCAAGACCGTCGCCTGGATCGGCGATGGCAACAACGTCTGCAATACCTACATCGAGGCTGCCATCCAGTTCGGTTTCAACTTGCGTATCGCCTGCCCCGAGGGGTATGACCCCAACCCGCGTTTCATGGAACTCGCCGGGGACCGCGCGCGTATCGTCCGCGACCCCCATGAAGCAGTGGCCGGGGCGCATCTGGTCAGCACCGATGTCTGGACGTCCATGGGCCAGGAAGAGGAAACCGCACAACGCCTGGCACGCTTCGCGCCTTATCAGGTGAACAAGGCCCTGCTCGACAAGGCAGCCAGCGACGTCCTGTTCATGCATTGCCTGCCGGCACACTGGGGCGAAGAGATTGCCGATGAACTGTTCGGCGACCCTCGCTCGGTGGTCTGGGACCAGGCTGAAAACCGCCTGCACGCACAGAAAGCGCTGCTGGAGCTGCTGGTGCAGCCAGGCTATCGCCCCGCATGACTGAGCCGCTGCTCACGCTCGAACGTGTCGCCTGCGGCTACGCCGAGCAGGCGGTCGTGCAGGGCTTGAGCCTTTCACTTCAACCGGGCGAGATCGGATGCCTGCTGGGCCCTTCGGGCTGCGGTAAAACCACGACATTGCGCGCTATCGCAGGCTTCGAGCCACTGGCGAGCGGGCAGATTCACCTCGCCGGCCGCTGCCTGGCGCGCGACAGTTACAGCCTGGCGCCCGAGCAGCGCCAGATAGGCATGGTGTTTCAGGACTACGCGCTGTTCCCTCATCTTTCGGTCGCTGAAAACATCGCGTTCGGCCTCACCCGTGGGCCTGAAGCTGTGCAAAGGGTCAATGAACTGCTGGAGCGCGTGAACCTTGCCGGCCTGGGCGCACGCCGGCCACATGAGCTGTCCGGCGGCCAGCAACAGCGAGTCGCGTTGGCACGCGCACTGGCGCCCTCCCCTCGCTTGCTGCTGCTCGACGAACCCTTCTCCAACCTGGACGTAGAACTGCGCCGCCGCCTGAGCCTGGAGGTGCGTGGGCTGCTCAAGGCCCAAGGCATCGCGGCCATGCTCGTGACCCATGACCAGGAAGAAGCCTTCGCGGTGAGCGACAAGGTAGGGGTGATGCGCCATGGCGTTCTGGAGCAGTGGGCGACACCTGCCGAGCTTTATCAGCAGCCTGCCACACCGTGGGTCGCAAGGTTTGTGGGCCAAGGCTACTTCGTGCCTGGCCAGGTTCGTGGCAGCTGCCTGGAGACTGAACTCGGCGCCATCTCACTGCCTGGCGGCAGGTGGGCTGAAGGCAGCACCCTGCACCTGCTGCTACGCCCTGAGCACCTGATGGTGGGCGCACAGGATGGCTTGCCCTGTACGGTTGTGCACAGCTACTTCCAAGGTGCACATACCGCTTTTCGCCTGCGTACGCCTGGCGGCCTTGAGCTGGAAGCGCTATTGCCCTCGGGCGTATCGGCCCCGCCCGGCACCTGCTTGCCGCTGGCGCGCCAGCCGCTGACCGCCGTAGTGTTCAGCGGCATCAGTTGAGCGCTGCAACCAGCCTCCCGTGCGCCACCAGCGTCGCATGCCCGCCAATCCAGACCCGCTCACCCTGCACCCGGCACCATAATTCCCCGCCACGTGCAGAGACCTGCCGCGCGTGCAGGCTGTTCTTGCTGAGCCGGGAGGCCCAATAAGGGGCCAGCGCCCGGTGCGCCGAACCGGTCACCGGGTCTTCCGGGATGCCTAGCCGGGGGCAAAACAGCGGGAAACGAAATCGCATTGAGCCCCCCGCGCGGTGATGGTCACACCAGGCCACCCCAATTGCGCGACAGCGTTCATGTCTGGCCGGCAATAGCGCACGGCATCTTCTGACTCGAGCACCACCAACAAATCACTGCCTGCCAGCACATCCACCACATCAATACCGAGTGCACGTTGCACGGTCAGCGACACGCCTTCTTCCTGCAGTGGGTCGACGGACATTTCCAGCCAGAGCCGGCCCTCGTCGTAGGTCACCGGAAGCGGCCCGCTGGCACTGTCGAACAACAAAGTGCCCTCCGTGACGCCGCCCACCGTACGCAGCACGTGCGCAGCCGCGAGCGTGGCATGGCCGCACAGCGGCACTTCTGTCAGCGGAGTGAACCAGCGAATTCGCCAGCCCCCGGCCTGAGCCACGATGAAGGCGGTTTCGGCAAGGTTGTGCTCATTGGCGATCCGCTGCATCTGCGCATCCGGCAGCCAGGCATCCAAGCGGTAGACAATTGCCGAATTGCCGGCGAAGGGCCGGTCACTGAATGCATCGACCTGAAAGTAATCCAATGCCATGGCAATCCCTCGAATAGCACTGTGCTTGAGGGTAGCTTATGGCCGCCCAATAGTGGCGAACTGGCCTTGGGTGTGTTCTGCCAGCACCTGCGCAGCCAGTTCCACCTCAAGGCCCCGGCGGCCGGCGCTCACATGAATAGTGGCAAAGGCTTGGGAGCTGCTGTCGATGAACGTACGCAGGCGTTTCTTCTGGCCCAACGGGCTGATACCGCCGACCAGGTAACCGCTGCTGCGCTGCGCCGCGGCAGGGTCGGCCATGTCGCACTTCTTCGCGCCGGCCGCTTGAGCCAGCGCTTTGAGGTCAAGCGAGCCTTGCACTGGCACCACAGCCACCAGCAACTCGCCCCGTTCGGTAGCTGCCAGTAAGGTCTTGAACACCTGGGCCGGGTCCAGGCCCAGCTTTTCAGCCGCCTCCAGGCCATAAGACGCCACTTTCGGATCGTGGCTGTAGCTGTGCACGCGGTGTTCGGCGCGGGCTTTTTTCAAAAGGTCCAGAGCAGGCGTCATCGGCAACGAGTCCTTGGCCGGAGGGCAATGAGCGGCATTTTACCCTTTGGCATGAAAACGAAGAAATTTGTTCGCTTTCGACCTTTGACATTATCATTTCATGTCTATATTTTTTCGTTTGTGAATATCGCGCCCAGGCCAGGCTTTCCCCTGCGCGCCGGCAGCGTCGCCAAGGCGCAACAACAACAAAAACGAGGTGAGGGATGTCACACGCATTGTTCAAACCGACACTGGCGGGCCAGTGCCTGGCCGAGTTTCTGGGCACAGCCCTGCTTATATTTTTCGGCACCGGCTGCGTCGCAGCGCTCAAAGTCGCTGGCGCAAGCTTCGGCCTCTGGGAAATCAGCATCATCTGGGGGGTCGGCGTCAGCATGGCGATCTACCTCACCGCAGGCGTCTCGGGCGCTCATCTCAATCCGGCTGTCAGCATCGCACTGTGCCTGTTCGCAGGGTTCGAGCGGCACAAATTGCCCTTCTACATCATCGCTCAGGTGGCCGGCGCTTTTTGTGGTGCGGCATTAGTGTATCTGCTCTACAGCAGCCTGTTCTTCGAATACGAAAACGCTCACCACATCGTGCGCGGCGCTGCGTCCAGCCTGGAGTTGGCAGCCGTGTTCTCCACCTACCCACACCCTGCTCTGTCGTTCGGCCAGGCCTTCGCGGTCGAGGTGATCATCACCGCGATCCTGATGGGCGTGATCATGGCCCTTACCGATGACAACAACGGCTTGCCTCGCGGTGCGCTTGCGCCTCTGCTGATCGGCTTGCTGATCGCCGTTATCGGCAGCGCGATGGGCCCGCTCACCGGTTTCGCGATGAACCCCGCACGTGATTTCGGTCCCAAACTCATGACCTTCTTCGCCGGCTGGGGCGAAATCGCCTTTACCGGCGGCCGTTCGATCCCGTATTTCCTGGTGCCGATCTTCGCCCCCATCGTCGGCGCCTGCCTGGGCGCTGTGGCCTACCGCGTGCTGATCGCGCGCCAGTTGGTGCCAGGCAACGCTCCAGAACCCTCTACTGTCGAAAACAACAAGGAGGCCAACGCTCGCGCCTGAGGCGCAGCGCTGGCCACATACCCTACAAGAAGAAGGCAAACGCCATGACCGACAAGCAATACATCATCGCCCTCGACCAGGGCACCACCAGTTCCCGTGCGATCATCTTCGACCGCGACGCCAACGTCGTAGGCGTATCCCAGCGCGAATTCACCCAGCATTACCCGCAACCGGGCTGGGTCGAGCATGACGCGATGGAAATCTTTGCGACCCAGAGCGGCACCATGGTCGAGGCACTGGCACAGGCCAGCATCAGCCACGCCCAGGTAGCGGCGATCGGCATCACCAACCAGCGCGAAACCGTGGTGGTGTGGGACAAGGAAACGGGCCGGCCGATCCACAACGCCGTGGTATGGCAGTGTCGCCGCAGCGCCGGCATCTGCGACCAGCTCAAACGCGATGGCATGCAGGATTACATCCGCGACACCACGGGCCTGGTGATCGACCCTTACTTCTCCGGCACCAAGGTCAAGTGGATCCTCGACAACGTCGAGGGCAGCCGTGAACGCGCCCAGCGCGGCGAGTTGCTGTTCGGCACCATCGATACCTGGCTGATCTGGAAATTCACCGGCGGCAAGGTTCACGTTACCGACTACACCAACGCTTCACGCACCATGATGTTCAACATCCACACACTGCAATGGGACAAGCGCATGCTCGATGTGCTGGGCGTCCCTGAGCAGATGCTGCCCGAGGTGCGCAGCTCCTCGGAGGTGTACGGCCAGACCAAGAGCGGCATCGATGTCGCAGGCATCGCAGGCGATCAGCAGGCAGCGTTGTTCGGCCAGATGTGCGTAGCACCCGGCCAGGCGAAGAACACCTACGGCACCGGCTGCTTCTTGCTGATGAACACCGGCAGCGAAGCGGTCACCTCGCGCCACGGCCTGATCACCACCCTGGCCTGCGGCCCGCGTGGCGAGGTGGCCTATGCCCTGGAAGGCGCGGTATTCAACGGCGGCTCCACCGTGCAGTGGCTGCGCGATGAGCTCAAGATGGTCAACGACGCCTTCGACACCGAATACTTCGCCACCAAGGTCAAGGACACCAATGGCGTGTACCTGGTACCAGCCTTCACCGGCCTGGGCGCGCCTTACTGGGACCCCTGATGCACGCGGCGCGCTGTTCGGCCTGACCCGTGGCGTGAAGGTGGACCACATGATCCGCGCGGCCCTGGAGTCGATCGCCTACCAGACTCGCGATGTGCTGGAAGCCATGCAGCAGGATGCCGGCCAGCCGCTGGAGGCCTTGCGGGTCGACGGCGGTGCAGTGGCCAACAACTTCCTGATGCAGTTCCAGGCCGACATCCTCGGCACACGTGTGGAGCGCCCGAAAATGCGCGAAACCACGGCGCTGGGCGCGGCCTATCTCGCTGGCTTGGCAGTGGGCTTCTGGAGCAGCCTCGACGAGCTGCGCGAGAAGGCAGTGATCGAACGTGAGTTCGAGCCTCAGCTCGAAGCCAGCGAGAAAGAGAAGCTGTACAAAGGCTGGAAACAAGCTGTGAGCCGCACCCAGGGCTGGGCTGCCCCTGAGGCGTGATCCACTGAACCTGCGGCGCTCACAGGGCGCCGCCACCCGCCCGGCCCTGCATCGCAGGCCGGGTTTTTTGCGCCTGAGCGCAGCGAGAGCGGCCAGCCTCGCGTCAGCCTTTCAGAGAAGGCGTACGCGGCGGAGCCTGCCGGCGCTGACCAGTCGCTTCGAATGCGCTGGCATACCGCAGCAGGTTCGAATCGTCATAAGCGCGGCCGGCGAAGGTCAGGCCCACCGGCATGCCGATGTCGGCCATTACGCCCATGGGCACGGTGACCGTTGGCACGCCCAGATGGCGAATGGCGAGATTGCCGTTGGCGACCCATACGCCATTGCTCCAGGCGATATCCGCAGCGGCTGGGTCTACATCTGCATTGGCGGGTGCGACATCGGCCACGGTCGGAAAAACAACCGCGTCCAGCCCCTGGGCCTGCATCCAGTCTTCGAGGTCGAGCTGGCGCGTGCGCTCAAGCCCGCGCAGCCCGTCGGGCAGGGTCTCGATCTGATCCCACGGCACGATGCCCCGTTCGGCCATGCGCACGTATTCGTCCATGCCTGCGGCCAGGTCGCCCTCACGGTTAGGCAGCGTGCCGGGGTCGTGGGGGAAGATCAGCTCGCCCTTCACATCGGCCAGGCGATTCAGCGCAGGGTCACCGTTGGCACGCAGGAAGTCGTCGAAGCCCCAGGCGCTCAGAGCCCAGAGTTCATCGTTGAGGAAAGCTTCGCTGACCAGGCCGCGGTTGAACACAGTAGGCGCGCCGGGGCGATCGCCTTCGCAGTTCGAGACCAGCGGAAAATCGGTTTCGACCACTTCGGCACCAGCGGCGAGCAAGGCAGCGCGTGCTCGCTCCCACAACGCGATAACGCTGGCGCGCGTATGAATGCGCTGGCCGGTGGGCCCGCCGATGCCAGGGTTGGTTGAGGTGCCGGCGGCCTCGTCGCGGTTGATGAACATGCGTGGCACCGCGAAACGCTTGCCAGCCAGGCTGGACGGGCCTGCCTTGAGCTCGGCGTAGCTTGCCGGGCGCACCTGCTCCACGGTCGGCAGCGCGACCCAGGGCTGCAAACGCCATAGATCGCCGCGCGGGTCAGGGTCCGGCGCGACGATCACCTCCAGCACCTCCAACAAGTCGGCCATGCTGCGCGCATAAGGCACCACCACGTCCATCGTCGGCGTCAACGGCCAGTTGCCGCGCACCGAAATTACGCCCCGCGAAGGGGTGTAGGCGCACAAGCCGTTGTTCGAAGCAGGCCCACGGCCGCTCGACCAGGTTTCCTCGGCCATGCCGAAGGCGGCGAAGCTGGCAGCGGTCGCAGTGCCGGCACCATTGGAGGAGCCCGAGGCGAAGGGCGCAGTCAGGTAGGCTGCGTTGTAGGGGCTCTCGGCGCGACCATAAACTCCACGCTGCATGCCGCCATTGGCCATCGGCGGCATGTTGGTCTTGCCCAGGCAAATGGCACCGGCCTGGCGCAGCCTCTGGATAGTGAACGCATCGCGCTGGGCGACCAGATGCTCGAATGCCGGGCTGCCAGAAGCGGCGGTCAGGCCCTTGACCAGGTAGCTGTCCTTGGCTGTATAGGGAATGCCGTCCAGCGGGCCGAGGCATTCGCCGCGGGCACGGCGGGCATCGGAGGCGCGCGCCTCGGCCAGAGCATCGGGATTACGCACCACAATGGCATTGAGCGCCGTGGCCGTACCGGCCAGATCAAAAGCGTCGATGCGCGCCAGATAGGCTTCGACCAGTTGCACCGCAGTCGCCTGGCCGCTTTCGAGGGCCTGGCGCAACTGGGCGATGGAGGCTTCTGTAACTTCGATCATTGGACTGTGCCCCTTGCTCATCAACGCGGGCCGGCCGCGTTCGCCAGCGGCGCCAGGCCCGACAATGTAAAAGGCCATTGTGGCCATTTCGATGCTTTGAACCGATGTGCGCTTTCGACCAGATTGCCCACCAGCTCAACGCTTGAAGTGCATCACCGCATCCGAGAACCGCTGGCAGGCCTGCTCGGTCAGCGCAACGGCGCGGTACAGTGAACGGCCTTCGCCATCACGCACGATCAGCTTGCAACGGCCCTGGCGAGCCTTGTACAGATCGACCTTGCTCACTTGGCTGAAATACACCTGCACCTGGAGGTTACGCGCAACACCCTTGCGTGGCACAGCCGCCCCCTCGCCTGCCGGCCTGGCGTAAAGCGGCCCGCTGGCGTATCCGAAATATTCAGTCGTAACGAAGGTCTGGTCGGGAGCACGCTTGCCCGGCAACCCTTGCAACACCTGCAACATCGCCGCACGGGCCTCTTCGTCACCGATGGGCGCAGGGGCGTGGTCGATTGCCCGGCTCCCGCAACCGGCCAGCATCAATACGGCCAGGCCCACAATCCATGATTTCATCCTTCGCTCCTTGGTCTATCGAAGGGCGCGAAGGATACCGGCTCACCGGCTCAAAGGCCACGCTTGGCGCGGTAGGCTCGGCAGGCGTCACCGAATGCCTGGAACAGCTTGATCGACACCGGGTTGCTGGCGGCCAGCCATTCCGGGTGCCACTGCACCGCAAGCAGGAAAGAGGCAAGGTTTTCGCCACCGAACGCCTCGATCACACCGTCCGGGGCCCGGCCAAGCACCTGCAAGCCTTCGGCCAGGCGGTCAATGCCCTGGCCATGCAGGTGAGTTCACGCGAATCTCGCTGCTGCCCATAGCCTCGGCCAGCCACGAATTGGCTGCCAGGGCCACACCGTGGCTGTACACCGTACTGTTCGGCAACCGAGGCATCGGGGTTTTCGCGGTGATCCATCACCCCGGGCTGGGCGTAAAGCTTTTGATGGATATTCCCGCCCAACGCCACGTTGATTTCCTGCATGCCGCGGCAGATACCGAACAGCGGGACCTGGCCGTCCAGCGCGGCGCGTATCAAAGGCAGGTCGAAGTTGTCGCGGTCGCGGTCCTGAGGTTTTTCCGGCGTGAGGTTTTCCTGGCCATAGTGGGCCGGGTCGATGTTGGAACCCGCGCCGGTCAGGTAGACGCCATCAGCCAGGGCCAGGTACTGCTCAAGGTCATCGATGCCGCAGCAGGTGGGCACCAGCAGCGGTACGCAGCCGGCCAGCTCGACCAATGGCGTGATGTATTTGTGGGTCATCACCTGGTACGGATGGCCTTTGCGCTCCTGCGCCCCCATGGTCATGAGCACGACCGGTTTGTTACGCGAAGCTGTTGCACTGGTCACGATGGCACCGCCAAGGCTTGTTGTTTGTAGAATATCTCAATCGAAGCGATGAGATAATCGCTCTTCAAGGGCCTATTTTGGCCATTGCCTCGATCAGATGTAAACATTACTAAACAAAACGCCCAGTGGCCGGCAAATATTCCCTCGCATAAACACCAAGCCCCGAAGGGCGTGTGCCGTTCGGGGCTTGGTGATGTAACAGCAAGGCTGCCTATTTGGCCACGGGCATGGCGAACTCGGCGCCTTTCTCGATGCTTTCGGGCCAGCGCTGCATGATCGACTTCTGCTTGGTATAGAAGCGCACGCCCTCACTGCCATAAGCATGCATGTCGCCGAACAGGCTCTTCTTCCAGCCGCCGAAGCCGTGCCAGGCCATGGGTACAGGGATTGGCACGTTGATGCCGACCATGCCCACCTCGATCCGTCGCGAGAACTCACGGGCGATGTTGCCATCACGGGTAAAGCAGCTCACGCCATTGCCGAACTCATGTTCGTTGATCAAGCGCACCGCTTCGCTGAAGTCCGGTACCCGTACGCACGCCAGCACCGGGCCGAAGATTTCTTCGCGGTAGATGGCCATCTCCGGAGTGACGTGGTCGAACAGAGTCGCGCCGAGCCAGAAACCGTTCTCAAGGCCCGCTTCGGTTGGCTTGAAGCCGCGGCCATCCACCACCAGGCTGGCACCGGCATCCACACCTTTCTGGATATGGCCGGTAATGCGTTCGTGCGCAGCACGGCTTACGATCGGGCCCATTTCGGCCTTGAGGTCGCGGCCATCAGTGATGCGCAGCTCGGCGGCACGGCGGGCCAGCTCCTGAACGACCTTGTCGGCCACATCACCCACCAGCACTGCCACCGAAATCGCCATGCAGCGCTCGCCGGCACTGCCGTATGCGGCGCCCATGAGTGCATCGACCGTTTTCTCGACGTCTGCGTCGGGCATCACCACCATGTGGTTCTTCGCCCCGCCCAGGCCTTGCACGCGTTTGCCGTGGCGAGCGCCCGTCTCGTAGATGTACTGAGCGATCGGCGTCGAGCCGACGAAGCTGAGGGCCTTGACGTGCGGGTGTTCCAGCAGTGCATCGACGGCAACCTTGTCACCCTGCACCACATTGAATACGCCCTTGGGCAAGCCGGCCTCGCGCAACAGCTCGGCCATGAACAGCGACGCGCTCGGGTCGGTCGGGCTGGGCTTGAGCACGAAGGTGTTACCGGCAGCGATGGCGATCGGGTACATCCACATCGGTACCATCACCGGGAAATTGAACGGCGTCACACCCGCTACCACGCCCAGAGGCTGGCGCACCGTCCAGTTGTCGATACCGCGCGACACCTGGTCGGTGTGGTCTCCCTTGAGCAGGTGTGGAATGCCACAGGCGAACTCCAGAATGTCGATGCCACGTTCCACCTCGCCTTGTGCGTCGGTGAACACCTTGCCGTGCTCAGCGGTGATGATGCGCGCCAGGTCGTCCTTGCGCTCCTGCAGCAGCTGCAGGTAACGGAACAGCACCCGTGCACGGCGGATGGGCGGGGTCTCGCTCCACTCTGGAAACGCAGCACGCGCAGCGGCCACGGCCTGATCGACGGTTTCAGCGCTGCCCAACGCAACACGCCCGGTCACCTCGCCGGTGGCGGGGTTGCAGACGTCCTGATAGTGGTCGCCTCCGCTTACGCGGGCGTCGTCGATGTAATGCTCGATGGTGGTGCTCATGGCGAGTTTCTCTCTGTTATTGACTGGCAATGCCCCACCATAGCTTTGGTTTTTGTTCTTAACGAGAGCAGAATGCAGAACTCATTGTCTGCATCAGAGAACAATAAGCCGATGGAGCATATGCAAATCGAGGGCCTCTGGTCTCACATCCACTGGCTGGCGGTGCTGGAGGAACAGGGCACCTATACCGCAGCCGCTGCACGCCTGGGCGTGAGCAAGTCGGTAGTGAGCCAGAAAATCAGCGACCTGGAACGGGCCACCGGTACTCGCCTGGTGACCCGCACCACACGCAGCGTGCGGCTGACCGAGGCAGGCAGCACACTCACGCGCGAGGTGCGTGGCGCCTACGCCCACATCGAACAGAGCTTTCGCGCAGTACGCGATTCCGCTGGTGCCGTCGCCGGCCTGTTGCGCCTGACCGCGCCTGTCGCCTTCGCCCGCCAGCAGTTGGTGCCACATCTGGCGGGCTTCTTCGCCGCGTATCCGCAGGTGCGGATACAGCTGGATGTCTCCGATGCGCTCAGCTCCATTGCCGCGCAAGGCTACGACCTGGCCGTTCGCCACAGTTTTCAGGTGCCCGACACCCATGTCGCCTGGAAGTTGTGCGATACCGCCTCGGTGCTGGTAGCCAGCGCGCAATACCTGGCCCGTCATGGCGAGCCGGCCTCCCCACAGGCGCTGAGCGTGCACAATTGTCTTTACTATCCGCGCGGCGTCGACCAACCCGCGTGGACGTTCGAACGTGCGGCGGCAGGCCCTGGTGAAGATGCCGAGCGGGTCACTGTGCCCATCAGCGGAAGTTTTGCCACCAACAACAGCGAAGCGCTGCGCGATGCGGCCCTCAACGATATCGGCATTGCCCTGCTGCCGGACTTCAGCGCCCCATGCCGCCTTGGCCAGCGGCAGCCTGCGGCAGGTGCTGCCGGGGTGGGGAACTGAGGGGAGCCTTTGCCGGGGAGATCCACCTGATCAGGCCCTACTCGCCTCAGGTGCCGCGTGCGGTGACGGCGTTGGTGGGGCTGTTGCGGGAGAAACTGGGGGGCGGATTTTCAGTTCCGGATTGATATCTATAAAACTTGACACAAAATACGAGGCCTTCAGGTTTTACGGGCGGCTCGTTCCGACAGAAAATGGCAGCGACCCAGTTGCCCATCATTTCGGCAAGAACGAGCCTCCCATGCACGAGCACTCTCACTCCAATGCCCTGGACGTCATGAACATGATCGATTTCAAACAGGCTATTCAGACTGCCATTGAAAAAGTAGGTGAACTCGTACCCTCTGCCCAGAGCCCGGTGCTTGAGGAGGCTGTCATTTCCGAGGACGACAAGGTTTATGAGATCACCCTCAGTTACAACGTCGACGGGCCGCCACCAGCAAGCGGAGCGGCCCAGGCAGCGCTGGCAGGCCTTGCCGGGCTGTTGGCGCACCGCAGAGAGTTTCGGGTGTTCATGATCGATAAACAAAGCGGAGATTTCAGGGGTTTTCGCAGATGCAAGGAGGGCAAATGAGTGCCGCGCAGAACATCCTTGGTGCTGGACACGAATCTTTTCGTACTTATTGCTATCGGCGCAGTTGAGGGAGGCCGTCACATCAGGAACTCCGACCGCTTGGGCAAGTACAGTATTCAAGACTACGAAAAGGCTGTATCGGTGCTTGGCACGTTCGACGAAGCGTACATAACGCCCTACATCGCAGCCGAGCTGAGTAACTTGATTGACCTGACCGGCTATGCCAGAACCCTGGCGTTCAGCATCATCGCAGAGTTGACTGCGACCCAGTTCAAATGCATTTCAGTGGACGTATCGCGGGATTTCCAATCACCGCTTATCGACATCTTCGGCCTGGCCGATTGTTCGCTCATTTCCTTGGCCCGCGAGCATGTGATTTTTACGAACGACCACCGCTTGGCTGCGGCGCTCTATAAATATGCGCCCCAACACACCTTGGCGTTTCATTGCGAAAGCTGGAAATAGCGGAGGGGAAGTACTCGGCTGAAGCGTTGGGCACGATCACATCGGAAAAAACGAAAACCCCTGGATTCTTATCGAATACCAGGGGCTTACGTTGAATCGAAAGTGGCGGTGAAGAAGGGATTTGAACCCTTGATACAGTTTCCTGTATACACACTTTCCAGGCGTGCTCCTTCGACCACTCGGACACTTCACCGGGTTCGGCACAGGCTTGCTGTGCCGAGGCGCGCTAATGTAGTCGAAAGCGGCATTGATGGCAAAGGTTTTTTTGCAGAATTTTCATGCGCTTAACCAGTGGGCCAATCGCGGACCCGTGACCGGGTGGTCAGCCTTGGTGCTTTACCTGGGCGCCGGCGATGGGTAACGTCACGCACCACCCTGCCCCGGAACGGACGCACTGCCCATGACCGACCTGATCGATTACCGCCTCAACGACGGCATCGCCACCTTGATGCTCAACAACGGCAAGGTCAACGCGCTGTCGCCCGAGGTGATCGCCGCTTTCAACCACTGCCTTGACCGCGCCGAAGCTGATAACGCCGTGGTGCTGGTCACCGGCCAGGCCGGGGTGTTTTCCGGCGGCTACGACCTCAAGGTCATGAGCGCAGGCATGGCCCAGGCCACCGAGCTGGTGGCCAGTGGCTCGGCACTGGCGCGCAGGCTGTTGGCGTTCCCGGCACCAGTGGTGATGGCCTGCAGTGGCCACGCGATCGCCAAGGGCGCCTTCCTCCTGCTGTGCGCCGATTACCGCGTCGGTATAGAAGGCCCGTTCCAGATCGGCCTGAACGAGGTGATGATCGGTATGACCATGCACCATGCAGGCATCACGCTGGCACGCTCACGCCTGCAGGCGGCGGCGTTCGAGCGCGCGGTGAACAGATGCCGAGATGTTCAACCCGCAAGCGGCGGTGGCGGCGGGCTTTCTCGATGAGGTGGTGGAGCCGGCTCGCTTCCAGGACCGCGCCGAGGAGGTGGCCCTCGAACTCTCGCACCTCAACCGCAAGGCACACGCATCGACCAAGCGTAAAGTGCGCAAGGCCTTGCTCGAAGAGCTCGACCGCGCCATCGCCCTGGACCGCGAGCAACTGCTTACGGCCTGAAGCACGCCCTTCATTTGCCGACGGCGGCGCGCGACCGTACACTCGCTGCCTTAAGCACAAAGGTATGGCGCGCAATGCTTTATTTGCTCCGCATGGTCCTGGTGGGCCTGAATTTTCTCTTCGTCGGCTTCGTCGGGCTGATCATCGGTGTTCTGCGGCCGTTCAACCCGGACGACAATCGCCTGTTCGGGCGCCTGTACAGCCACCCTGCCTTGCGTATCCTCGGCCTGAAACTCGAAGCTGAAGTCGGCCCCTTGCATGACCAGCCCCCTGGATGCGTGATCATTGCCAACCACCAATCCAACTGGGATCTGTTCCTGCTTGGCACCGTCGTGCCCCGCCGCATGGCCTGCATCGGCAAGAAGAGCCTGAAGTGGGTGCCATTTTTCGGCCAGCTGTTCTGGCTGGGCGGCAACGTACTGCTCAACCGCGAAAACGCCTACCAGGCCCGCCGTGCTCTGCAAACCACCTCCCGCGTGCTGGCCGAACAGAACACTTCGATCTGGATTTTCCCCGAAGGTACACGCAACCCCGGTGAGACCTTGCTGCCGTTCAAAAAGGGGCGTTTCAGATGGCCATCGAGGCCGGCGTGCCCATCGTGCCCTTGTGTGTAAGCCGCTACAGCGGCCGCCTGAACTTCAACCGCTGGCACAGCGGTGAACTGCGCGTGCGGTCCCTGCCGCCGATCCCGACCCAAGGCCTGACCAGCAAGGACGTACCCGAGTTGATGGCCCGCTGCCGCGGAACAAATGCAATTCTGCATCGATCATCTTTCAAGCCCGGCACCGCAGAACTCCGCCGCGCCTGCCCAATCATAAGCTCATCACATAAAAAGGCCGTGCCAGCATGGGCAGAGTGGTCGCCTCGGCGGTGTATGCCGCCGGCAAAAAGCTTCGTGACATTCCAATAGACCAAGCCAGGCAATGGACTGAAGAGCCGGGTCATTTCGTATGGATAGGTGTGGAAGAGGCCGACGCGGCAATCCTGGCCACGCTGCAAGGGCAATTCAAACTGCACGAGCTGGCCATCGAGGATGCGCTGGAGCGCCACAGCCGGCCCAAGCTTGAGACTTTCGGCGATGCGCTGTTCATCGTGACCTACTCGCCCGTCCGCGAGAACGGCGTGCTGGTGTTCATTGAAACCCATATCTTCGCCGGCAAAGGCTATGTGGTGACCTGCCGCAACGGCCACTCGGCCTCCTATGCGCAGGTTCGCCAGCGCTGCGAGGCCCGCCCGCTGCTGCTGGACCATGGCGAAGACTTCGTGCTCTACGCCCTGCTCGACTTCGTGACCGAGTGCTACCACCCGGTCGCCGAAGCGATCATCAGGAAATCGAGGTGCTCGAGCGCCAGGTGCTGTCACGTCACCCGCCCGAAGACGATATTCGCCAATTGCACCAACTGCGCCGCGAGCTATTGCGCCTGGGCCGCTACCTGGCGCCGATGGTGGAGATCAGCGAAGAACTGCAACGGCTGACGTTCCCCTTCATCGACAAGAACATGCGGCCTTACTTTCGTGACGTGCAAATTCATGTGAGCAGGCAGATGGAAGACCTGGCCGGCGCACGCGACATCGCCGGGCAAACCATCGAGATCGGCATGCTGCTGGAGTCCGCGCGGCAGAGCATCACCCAGCGCAAGTTCGCAGCATGGGCCGCCATCCTGGCGCTACCCACGGCGATCGCCGGTATCTACGGCATGAATTTCCAGTACATGCCCGAGCTCAACTGGCATTACGGCTACTTCACCGTATTAGGTGTAATAGGCGGTGGCTGTTGCGGGCTTTATGTGATCTTCAAGCGCTCTGGCTGGCTTTAGCCTTGCCCTGTGCCACAAAACGCATCATCCACTCGGCCACCGTGGCACCATCGTGGTCGTGCGCGAGGCTGTCCATCGCTGCGGCATAGACGCCATCACCCAAGTGCATCTGGCGCAGTTCCAGCAGTGCGCGGGAGTAATCGTGTACAAATTCCGGGTGGCCCTGGAAGCACAGCACCTGGTCGTTGAGCTGGTAGGCGGCGAAAGGGCAGAACGCGCTGGAAGCGACCACGGTCGCCCCCTCTGGCAGTTCGGTGACCTGGTCCTGGTGGCTGATCAGCAGGGTCAGGCCTTCGGCGGCAGGCGTCATCCACTCGCTCGGCTCACCCACAGTGTAGCGGTGCGTACCCACACCCCAACCCTGATGCGCCCGTTCGGCCTTGCCGCCCAGCGTCAGCGCCAATAGCTGATGGCCGAAGCAGATACCCAGCAATTTGGCGCCCTCGGCATAGCGCGCCAATAAGAAAGCTTTCAATGGCGCAATCCAGGGATCGCTGCCGAACGAATCGGCCTTGCTGCCTGTGACCAGATAGGCATCGTACCGCTCGCCCGCTGCGGGGTATTGGCCATCGACCACGTTGAAGATCTCGAACTCGGCAGGAATCGGCTGGCGCTGGAACAGCCGCGTGAACATATGGCCATAGCCCTGGTAACGCTCCACCAACTCCGGGCGGATATGGTCAGTTTCCAGGATGCAGATTCGCAATGGCATGAACGACCTCTCAGATTAGCGGGCGGGCCCCGTGCAGAAACCGCCAAAGCCTGCAACGAAAGCGACGCGCTGGCAAGGGCTGACGAACGGTCAGCCGGCAAGCCTGGCTGCATGCGGGGCTCTAGCTGGCGAGCGGCATTGCATCGGGCAACGGTTCCATACGACTTTGGCATGAAAAAAGCTATTAGAGCGTACAAACCGCTCTAAGCTTTTTACTGATTCGTGCTTACAGTAAAGAGGGTAAGGGCCACATACACGGGGGCCTGCGACACGTTATGCATCATGCCCCGCGCACGCGGCCCAGAATGGATGGGCCTGTACTGCCGGGCAATAACAACAATGAAAGGCATGCAGCCATGTTCAGACATCCCAAAATTCGCCAGGCGAGCTTAATCGTTTTCGCTACCACGTTGGTGTTGATCCTCCCCAACCTGGGGCGTTGGTTCGGCTGAACGCCACCCACTTAAAAGGCCGGCGAAGCCGGCCTTGAAAACAGCGCAGTCAGGCGTTGAGCTTGCGCACCCGCTGCTTTACTCCCCAACCCTCGAACTCCCCTCCCAGTGGCCTTACCACCTTGGAGAAGTCGTGCTCGAACTCATCGATCCCGTCATAGGTCGCGAACATCAGCCGCGACAGCTCAAGGTGCCACCCGCCTTCTCACGCTCACGAACCTGCGCATTGAGCGACTCTCCACGGAACTGGCCCGCAGCAGCGCGAGCGGTGTCTTCATCGGGGAAGGTGGCATAGAACTCGATGGGGTGAATGCTGGCGAAATCGAAACCGCCTTCTTTCATGCGGCGCAATACTGCGGTGCTGACGTCTTCGGAATAGGCATTGCTCATGAAACGTCCTCCCAAGTTGCGATGGATTGGGCGTTGCGCGTTCCGTGGGCCTCCTGTTACGACGTTCGTGGCAGGGCTTGTGATGCGAGGTGTGAGGTGTGTGTGCATTGCGGTGTGCGAATGATGTGTTGGCAAACAGGCCTGGAGCACACCCAGGCCTGCCTTCACTGTAGCTGTAACCGGCTCAGGCGGCTATCTCCTGAATGGACGTGATCTCACCCCATTCTGCTCCTCCAGCCATTTGGCGGTAGGGGCTGTCACCCGGCCTTCGAAATCATTGAGGTCGGCTTTTTCGATCACCGGAAACAAATGTGCTCGGATCGCCAACGCAGCCTCTTCAGCGCTGGGGCACTGCTCGGAGCGAATCGGCAGGCGGGTGGGTACGCCTTTTTGATCAACGAAGGTGATCTCCCACTCTTTCATTGGCATCTCCCTCCACAGGATGATGGTGGACAGCGCCCGAGGTGGCAGCTGTTGCCCTACTCTTGACCCATGCGCCGCACTGGTTGTTCCAGCGCCGTATAGACGCAGGGGCGGCATGCGATGGAAGGCGGGAAATATCCTCGTGCCGCCGCTTGCGCCACGCCTGCCGCGTCACTACCTTAGCGCCTTTCCGTTCCCCCTGCGCAGGAGCCCCCATGTCGCGCGCGTTTGCTTTTCGTTTTGCCTCCACGGCCGTATTCGGCAGCGTGCTGGGCCTGGCCGGCTGCCAGGGCTGGCTCGACGACCGCTACGAGGGCAGCCTGCCCCCTGCGCAAGGTGTGCAGCCGCTTACCGGCCTGGGGCAGAACGTTTCGGTGCGGCGCAATGCGCTGGGCATGCCGCTGATAGAGACCAGCAACTTTCACGACGCGCTGTTCGCGCTGGGCTATGTACACGCCAGCGACCGCATCAGCCAGATGGCCAGCATGCGCCTGCTCGCACAAGGCCGGCTGTCGGAACTGGCAGGCCCGGCAGCGCTGGACGTGGACCGTTTCATGCGCACCGTCGATCTCAAAAGCCGTGCAGGGGAGCTGTACGCGGCTGCATCGCCGCGCATGAAGCAGTTTTTCGAGATCTACGCCCGCGGCGTGAATGCCTGGCTGTTCCGCTATCGTGACAAGTTGCCGATGGACCTCGCCGAGGCAGGCTATACCCCTGAATACTGGAAGCCCGAAGACTCTGCGCTGCTGTTCTGCCTGATGAACTTCAGCCTCTCGAGCAACCTGCAGGAAGAGCTCAACTCACTGGTGCTGGCGCAAAAGTAGGCGCCGACAAGCTCGCCTGGCTGTTGCCCATCTACCCCGACGAGGCACTGCCCTTCAGCGAAGCCGACAAACTCAAAGGCCTCAACCTCGCTGGCCAGTTCGCCAACCTCGATGCCGTGCGCCAGCAACTGGCTGCCTTGGGCCAGGGCGGCCTTGCGGCGTCGAACAACTGGGCGTTCGCCCCCTCGCGCAGCCGAAGCGGCAAAAGCCTGCTGGCCAACGACACGCACCTGCCGATCGGGCTGCCTTCAGCCTGGAACTTCGTACAACTGCGCTCGCCGAAATTCCAGGCTGCCGGCATCACGCTGGCCGGCGTGCCGGCCGTTGTAGCGGGCTTCAACGGTAAGCTGGCCTGGGGCATGACCATGGTCATGGGCGACAACCAGGATGTGTTCCTCGAGCAGCTCAAGCGAGATAACGGCCGTTTGATGTACCTGGAAAACGGCCAGTGGCGCCCGGCCACCGTGCGTAGCGAAACCTACTTCATCAAGGGCGAAAAACCCGTGCGCGAAGCCGTGTATTCCACTGCGCACGGCCCACTGCTCAACCCGGCGTTGGGTGAGCGCAAACTCGACCTCCAGCCGTTGGGTGTCACCAGCCGCTACGGCCTGGCGCTGAAAACACCGGATCTGAAGGGCGACAAATCCCTCGATGCCTTCTTCGACCTGACCCGTGCAGGCAGCGTTGAAAAAGCCTTCGACGCCAGCCGCGACATTCGTGCCATCGCCCTCAACCTGGTATTTGCAGACGCCCAGCACATCGGCTGGCAGGTGACCGGCCGCTATCCCAGACCGCAAGGACGGCAAGGGCCTGGTGCCTTCGCCAGGCTGGGCTGGCCAGTACGACTGGGACGGCTACGCCGATGCGATGCTGCATCCCTACGATCAGGACCCGGCCCAAGGCTGGCTGGGCACGGCTAACCAGCGCACCGTGCAGCCGGGCTATGGCATGCAGTTGTCCAGCTCCTGGTACTACCCCGCGCGCAGCGAGCGCATGGCCCAGCTGGCCGCCAATGGCAAGCAGGACGCTCGCAGCATGATCGCCATGCAATACGACCAGACGACCACCTTCGCCGCCAAGCTTCAGCAGATGTTCCAGGCTCCCGGCATGGCAGGCCCACTGAAGCAAGCGATCGAAGCGTTGCCAGAGGCCGATCGCAGCCGAGCGCGTGAAGCGCTGAGCCGGTTGATGGCGTTCAATGGCAACCTCAGCCCCACCTCAGCCGATGCGGCGCTGTATGAGTTGTTCCTGCAGGAAAGCTGCAAGCAGATCTTCCTCGACGAACTGGGGCCGGAAGACAGCCCCAGCTGGAAGGCCTTCGTCGCCAACGCCGATACCAGCTATTCGGCGCAGGCCGACCACCTGCTCGGCCGCGATGACAGCCCGTTCTGGGATGATGTTCGCACCCTCAGAAGGAAGACAAACCGGCCATCCTGGCCCGCAGCCTGGCTGCCGCCGTACGCGCAGGCGAAGCACAACTGGGCAGCGATCGCCAGGCATGGCAGTGGGGCAAGCTGCACCAGTACACCTTCACCAGCGACAGCACCAGGCTGGCGCCATGGCTCAACGCGACTCAACGCGCCAGCGTCTCGGCGCTCAGTGGCTACCTCAACCGCGGCCCGTTCCCGGCAGGTGGCGACCAGGACACCCTCAATGCTTCAGCCTGGCACTGGGGCGGCAGCAATTTCGACGCCTGGCTGATCCCGGCCATGCGGATCGTCGTCGACTTTGGCCAGCCGGAGCCCATGATGGGCGTGAACAGCACTGGCCAGTCGGGCAACCCGGCCAGCCCTCACTACGCCGACAGCATCGATGCCTGGCTCAAGGGGCGCTACGTTACCTTCCCGATGCAGCCGCAAAATTTCGACAAGGCCTACGGCACCCAGCGCTTGACCCTGGTGCCCGGCAAGTGAGCTGAAACATGTACACCCTCGACCTGTTCACAGGTCTCGAGCCCTCCCCGGCCCGCCTCGCGCTCTCGGCGAGGCGGCCTGGCACCTTCCCGGATTCGCTTTGCCTTGGGTTGAAGGTCTTTACCCTGAGCTGCTGGCCGTCCGTGCCCAGGCGCCACTGCGGCAGCTGAGCACGCCAGGCGGCGGGCGCATGAGCGTGGGCACCACCAGTTGCGGCGCATTAGGCTGGGTAAGCGACGCCCGGGGCTACCGCTACACACCTTACGATCCTGAAAACGGCCAACCCTGGCCCGCAATGCCAGCCCTGTTCGCTGAACTCGCTCGCGAGGCTGCGAGCGCGGCAGGCTTCGAGGGCTTTGCGCCGGATGCCTGCCTGATCAACCACTACCGGCCGGGTGCCGGTATGGGGCTGCATCAGGATCGCGACGAGCGCGACCTGCGCGCACCGATCGTCTCGGTTTCATTGGGCATTGCCGCCGTATTTCTTCGGGGTGGCCACCAGCGCAGCGACAAGCCGCAGCGTATAGCGCTGGCACACGGCGATGTGGTGGTGTGGGGTGGCGTGGACCGCCTGCGCTTTCACGGCGTGCTGCCGCTGGCACCAGCCACGCACCCGAGGCTGGGCGCGCGGCGGATCAACCTGACGTTCCGTCAGGCACGCGCCTGACGACGAATCAGCATCCAGGCGAAGACTGCCACCCAGATCAGCTGGCTGAAATAGTTGAAACGCTGGTAGAGGCCGAAACTGGTCTCCATCTGCGCAGCAGCCGCCATCCACGGAATGGACGCGACAGTGGCGAAGGTCAGGATGATCGACCAGAAGCCGAACCAGCGCTCTTGCACGCGGAACGCCAGCCAGCTCCACAGGGCACTGGCTGCAAGCAGGGTGAGCAACATCGCGAACCCTGCCGTGTTATGGATCAGCTGTGAGGCAGAGGGCTCCACCGGCTTGCACAGCGCATCGCAAGGGAAGTACCCGGTAAAGAGATTGGCCAAGCCATGGAGCCCGATCAGCACGCCCGTGAACCTGCCGAGCCTGGGCAGGTTCGGGGTAAAAATGACGCCCAGGGAAAAGATGATGAAGAACAGGCCCAGCGGATAGTTGTCGATCAGTGGCGATATAGCCTGCGTGGGCGAGCCTACCGCACCCAAAGCGCTCATCGCCTGGTTGATGTGGCTGTAGCCGGGGTAAAAATGGCTGGTGACGATCAGGCCCAGCAGCAGCCAGAAAGGAATGATCAGGCCCACGGCGTAGGCCGGGGTGCGTCCGTTGACGGGCATGACGGGAGGCGTCCGTTGAAAATGGGGACAAGACCTTACAACAGCGGGGTGAGCAGCACAACGCAAGGCTCGCCCGGCTCCACCATTTCCAACGCGCAAAGAAAAAGCCCGCATCTATCGATGCGGGCTTTTTTATATGGCGCACTCGAGAGGATTCGAACCTCTGACCGCCCGGTTCGTAGCCGGGTACTCTATCCAGCTGAGCTACGAGTGCGTGTTGGTATTTTTAGACCAGATCACCACTGGTTTTACCTGAAGCCAACGTAACTAGGTTAGTTGACTTCGGATATGGCGCACTCGAGAGGATTCGAACCTCTGACCGCCCGGTTCGTAGCCGGGTACTCTATCCAGCTGAGCTACGAGTGCGTATTTCGTGTGGCGCATTGTAGAGATTTTCTTACTGCTGTCAAACTCTTTTTCTCAGTGATTTCAATCACTTAGGTTTTTGAGCCAGACTGCCGAGGTTCTACAACACAACCTTGAATAATGGCGGAGAAGGGGATTCGAACCCCGACACCCTTTTGAGGTGTACTCCCTTAGCAGGGGAGCGCCTTCGGCCACTCGGCCACCTCTCCGCAACACGGGGCGTATATTAACCAGCTTCCTCCCCGTTTGCAAACTAAAAAACGATAAAAATTAAAGGCTTGGTTCTTCGTCTTTCTCTTTCTTGATGCGCTGGTAGATTTCCTCGCGGTGAACTGCCACTTCCTTGGGCGCATTCACGCCAATACGCACCTGGTTGCCCTTCACGCCCAGCACGGTCACAGTGATCTCGCCATCGCCAATCACCAGGCTTTCCGCACAGCGGCGGGTCAAAATCAGCATTTACTACTCTCCTACGTACAACAGTCGGTAACCGACACGTCTGCGAAAAATGCGGGGCTGCGCAGTGGCAGCAGAAAAACAAAAGGCGCGCCACGAAGGCGCGCCCGGAAGCGAAACGGGTTTATTCCGCCTGGCTGTTGCTGGCGTCCAGTTCGAACGCGGTATGCAGCGCGCGCACGGCCAGCTCCAGGTACTTCTCCTCGATCACCACCGACACCTTGATTTCGGATGTCGAGATCATCTGGATGTTGATGCTCTCCTTGGCCAGTGCCTCGAACATGCGGCTGGCAACGCCGGCATGGGAGCGCATGCCTACGCCTACGATCGACACCTTGGCGATCTTGGTGTCACCGATCACTTCACGCGCGCCGATTTCCTGAGCGGTGGCTTCCAGCACCTGCTGGGCCTTGACGTATTCGTTGCGGTGCACGGTGAAGGTGAAGTCGGTGGTGTTATCGTGCGAAACATTCTGCACGATCATATCGACCTCGATATTGGCCGCGCTCACCGGGCCAAGGATCTTGAAGGCCACGCCCGGGGTATCAGGCACGCCACGGATCGTCAGCTTGGCTTCGTCGCGGTTGAAAGCGATGCCGGAAATGATCGGCTGTTCCATGGTTTCCTCTTCGTCGATGGTAATGAGGGTACCGGGCCCCTCCTGAAAGCTGTGCAACACGCGCAGCGGGACGTTGTACTTGCCGGCGAACTCCACGGCGCGAATCTGCAGCACCTTGGAACCGAGGCTGGCCATTTCGAGCATTTCCTCAAAGGTGATCTTTTCCAGCCGGCGCGCCTGGGCCACCACGCGCGGGTCGGTGGTGTAGACGCCGTCGACGTCTGTGTAGATCTGGCACTCGTCAGCCTTGAGGGCTGCGGCAAGCGCCACGCCGGTGGTGTCGGAGCCGCCGCGGCCGAGCGTGGTGATGTTGCCCTGCTCGTCCACACCCTGGAAGCCCGCGACCACGACCACGCGGCCCTGCTTGAGGTCGGCGCGGATACGCTGGTCGTCGATCTGCTGGATACGTGCCTTGGTGTGCGAATCGTCAGTGAGGATGCGCACCTGGTTGCCGGTATAGGACACCGCCGGCACGCCGCGCTCGATCAGCGCCATGGCCAGCAGGCCGATGGTCACTTGCTCGCCGGTCGAGACGATCACATCCAGCTCGCGCGGGCTGGGCTGCTCGCTGATCTGCGTGGCCAGGCCTATCAGGCGGTTGGTCTCGCCGCTCATGGCCGACACCACCACCACGATATCGTGACCTTCAGCGCGGAATTTCTTGACCTTCTCGGCCACCTGCTGGATCCGCTCGACCGTGCCGACCGAGGTGCCCCCAAACTTTTGTACGATCAAAGCCATCTTAATTGCCGCCTCAGCCCGTGAAGGGCGCCCATTAAACTATCAAACCCAGCTCGGCCATAGCCCGGCATGCTGGCGCCGAGCCTGTGGCCGGTTGCTTAAAGCCCTTGCTCGACGAAAGGCACCGCCAACGCCAGCGCGCTGTCCAGTGCGCCGATGTCGACTCCGCCGCCCTGAGCCATGTCCGGGCGGCCACCGCCCTTACCGCCGACCGCTGCGGCAGCCTGTTTCATCAGGTCGCCTGCCTTGACCTTGGCCGACAGTTCCTTGGAAACGCCGGAAACCAGAACGACTTTACCTTCGTGCACGCCGCCCAGCAGGATCACGCCCTGCCCAAGCTTGTTCTTGAGCTGGTCGACCAGCGCCAGCAGGCCTTTGCCGTCCACGCCATCCAGGCGCGCGGCCAGGACCTTGGCGCCTTTGACGTCCAGCGCCTGGGCGCTGAGATCGTCGCCGGCGGCACTGGCTGCCTTGGCCTGCAACTGCTCGAGCTGCTTTTCCAACTGGCGGTTGCGCTCAAGCACTGCACCCAGCTTGTCGACCAGGTTGTCGCGGCTGCCCTTGAGCAGGTTGGCGGCTTCCTTGAGCTGGTCTTCGGCACTGTTGACCCAGGCCAGCGCGGCGGCGCCGGTGATGCCTTCTACACGGCGAACGCCGGAGGCTACACCGCCTTCGCTCACAATCTTGAACAACGCGATGTCGCCAGTGCGCTTGGCATGAATACCGCCGCACAGCTCGACGGAAAAATCACCGCCCATGGTCAGCACGCGCACGCTGTCGCCGTATTTCTCGCCGAACAGGGCCATGGCGCCCTTGCGCTTGGCGCTCTCGATGTCCATCTCCTCGGTTTGCACCGGAGTGTTGCGGCGGATCTCGGCGTTGACGATATCTTCGATCTGGCGCAGTTGCTCAGGCTTGATCGCCTCGAAATGGCTGAAGTCGAAGCGCAGGCGCTGCGAGTCCACCAGCGAGCCTTTCTGCTGTACGTGATCACCGAGCACGATACGCAAGGCGGCGTGCAGCAGGTGCGTGGCGGAGTGGTTCAGCGAAGTGGCCTGCTGCAAGGCAGCCTCGACCTGGGTGCCGACTTTTTCACCGACCTTCAACGCGCCGAGGGTGATCACACCATGGTGCAGGAACGCACCGCCGGTCTTGGTGGTGTCGCGTACTTCGAAGCGCGAATTGGCGCCTTGCAGGTAGCCGCGGTCGCCGATCTGGCCGCCGGATTCTGCGTAGAACGGCGTCTGGTCGAGAATCACCACGCCTTCCTCGCCCTCTGCCAGCGCGTCGACCACCTGGCCGGCCTGATACAGCGCCACCACGGTGGCTTCGCCGGTGTGCTCGCGATAGCCGGTGAACACGGTGTCCTTGTCGACCTTGACCAGGCTGTTGTAATCCATGCCGAAGGCGCTGGCCGAACGGGCGCGCTCACGCTGGGCCTGCATCTCGCGCTCGAAGCCGGCCTCATCCAGAGAGTTCGCGTTCGCGGGCGATGTCGCCGGTCAGGTCCATGGGGAAGCCGTAGGTGTCGTAGAGCTTGAAGATCACCTCACCTGGTACGACGTTGCCCTTGAGCTCGGCCAGGTCCTGTTCGAGGATCTTCAGGCCTTGCTCCAGCGTCTTGGCAAATTGCTCTTCCTCACCTTCGAGCACGCGCTCGATGTGCGCCTGCTGGGCGTTGAGCTCAGGGAATGCCACACCCATCTCGCCGACCAGTGCGGCGACGATACGGTTGAAGAAGCTGCCCTTGGCGCCAAGCTTGTTACCGTGGCGGCAGGCGCGGCGGATGATACGGCGCAGCACATAGCCACGGCCTTCGTTCGAGGGCAGCACGCCGTCGGCGATCAGGAAGCCGCAGGAGCGGATGTGGTCGGCGACGACCTTCAGCGAAGGCTGCCCCTCGTTGGCGCAGCCGATGGCCTCGGCTGCTGCGGCCAGAAGGTTCTGGAACAGGTCGATCTCGTAGTTCGAGTGCACGTGCTGCAGCACGGCGCTGACGCGCTCAAGGCCCATGCCGGTATCGACCGACGGCGCCGGCAGCGGGTGCAGCACACCATCGGCGGTGCGGTTGAACTGCATGAAGACGTTGTTCCAGATCTCGATGTAGCGGTCGCCGTCTTCTTCGGGCGAGCCGGTGGGCCACCCCAGATGTCCGCGCCGTGATCGTAGAAGATCTCGGTGCACGGGCCGCACGGGCCGGTGTCGCCCATGGTCCAGAAGTTGTCCGAAGCGTAGGGTGCGCCCTTGTTGTCACCGATGCGCACCATGCGCTCGGCGGGGACGCCGATTTCCTTGGTCCAGATGTCGTAGGCTTCGTCGTCCGTGGCGTAGACGGTCACCCAGAGCTTTTCCTTGGGCAGCTTGAGCCAGTTTTCGCCGGTCAGGAACGTCCAGGCGAAGGTGATGGCGTCACGCTTGAAATAGTCGCCGAAGCTGAAGTTGCCCAGCATTTCGAAGAAGGTGTGGTGGCGCGCCGTGTAGCCGACGTTTTCCAGGTCGTTGTGCTTGCCGCCGGCGCGGACGCACTTCTGGCTGCTGACCGCGCGGGTGTAGGCGCGCTTCTCCTGGCCCAGGAAGCAGTCCTTGAACTGGTTCATCCCCGCGTTGGTGAACAGCAGGGTCGGGTCGTTGTTGGGGATCAGGGAGCTGGAGGCGACACGGGTGTGGCCTTGTTCTTCGAAGAAGCTGAGGAAGGCTTCACGGATTTCTGCGCTTTTCATAGGTTCTTCCACGGAGACTGCGGCCCAGGGCGTGGGCTGAACGTCGGATCGACGGCAAAGGGCCGCATTATATCGGCCCTGTCGGCTGGGTACAGCGGGTTTGTACGATTGGGACCATAGTTTTACACGGGGCCTTTTCCCCGCGACATTGGCATGCTCGGCAGCGCCACCGCTTGCGGTGTGCCCTGCGCGAACTCGAGGCCTGAGTCTAGCGCAGGCGTTGTCGGCCGTGGCCAGCGCTGTTCAGCGCGCTGATAACTATGGTAATAATTGGTTCGCCGCACCCTGTGCGGTAACGTTCTCAGGGCGGGGTGCGATTCCCCACCGGCGGTAATGGCGCACAACGCCTAGCCCGCGAGCGCTTCCCACACGGGGAGGTCAGCAGACCCGGTGCGATTCCGGGGCCGACGGTCATAGTCCGGATGAAGAGAGAACGGGATTCACGCCCAAGGGCCGCCCGCGCGTACCCTTAAGATCCCCTTCGATCCGATGCCCTGTTTCATTTATGAACAGGAGATTCGCCATGCAACCCGTTTCATTCGACAGCAAGCACCACGAGCGCATCGCTTTCGTGCAGGCCTGTTGGCACAAAGATATCGTCGACCAGGCGCGTTTGGGCTTCATCGCCGAAATGGCTCAGTTGGGTTATCAGGAACAGGACATCGACTTCTTCGAAGTCGGCGGTGCCTACGAAATCCCGCTGCACGCGAAACTGCTGGCCAAGAGCGGCCGCTACGCAGGTGTCATCGGCGCCGCATTGGTGGTCGACGGCGGCATCTACCGCCACGACTTCGTGGCGCAGACCGTGGTCGGCGCCCTGATGCAGGTGCAGATTGGAAACCGAGGTGCCGATGTTTTCGGTAGTGCTCACCCCGCATCACTTCCATGACGGCAAGGAGCACCACGATTACTTCTTCCGCCACTTCGAGCTCAAAGGCCAGGAAGCGGCACGCACCTGCGCCGATACACTCGCCAAGGTGCGCAGCCTGCGCCGCCTGAGCGCGCCTCAGAAAGTCGCCGTCTGATCAGGACAGCCGCCCGTTGCACGTCGATCTTCAAGGCTTTGTCGCCCGTTACACGGCGTCCGGCCAGCCGGCCTCCCACTTGATTGAAGGGCTCTGCCGAGCCTAGGTGGGAGGCCGGCTTGCCGGACGCCGTGTAACGGGCGACGTGTAACGGACGCCGCGTATCAAGCGACGTACAGGCCTCACCCACACTGAATCACAACGGCACCACCACCAACCCCGCGCGCATGCCATTGCGCACCCGCGCGCTGGGTAACACCAACCGCTCGCCCTGCTCTTCTACCAGCCAACGCGTGGCCTCATCGACTGCCAGCAACGTGCCCCGAGGCAGCTCGCTGAAATGCTCGATGCCCTCGCCCAGGCGCCACTGGAAAGCGTCGCTGTGCTTGACGATCTCCCGCACTACGCGAAAAGGTTGCAGCTCATCAGCCAGCGACTCGTCCGGCAGTGCGCCCTCGCCCTGGATCAGCCCGCGCAGGCGTTGTTCGAGCGCTGTGTAAAACCCGTGGCTGGCTGGCAGGTTGCCCATTTCGAGATTGAACGCATCCACCCCCAGATGCTGCCGGCTGTAACCACTGAAGGTCGGAACCTCGGCGCGGTGATAGAGCACCCCGCGCATGCCCAGGGTTGCCAACCGCGCCAGTTGCGCACGCGAAGGGCTTGCACTCTCATGCCATGGAGAGATCGCGAACGGGCCAATGGCCGAAGCGCGTACCGAGGTGTGCAGATCGTAATGCAGCCGCGCTCGCCCTGGCTGAGCAAAGAAGGCATCGGCCAACCGCTCCAGCTCACCGGCACGAATCGCATCCGGCCCGGACGATAGCTCATGGCCGCCGCAGAACAGGCGATTGAGATCCTGCTCCAGATAGCGGCCGCCGCGGCGCAACGCACCCGGGCTACCGAACAGGAAAAGTACCCGCGCGCGAGGCTGCAGCTCGCCCCGGGCGATGGCGTGAATCAATTCGTCGAGCAAAGCCACCGGTACGGTTTCATTGCCGTGCAGCCCTGCCGACAGCAACAGATCGAGCCCGCAGTCACGGGCGACCGAGGGCGTCACCTCCAGTGCCCCCTCGGCCAGCCAGCGCAAGCGGGTGCCGGCAACGGTCATCTGGGTTTGCTGCGCAGGCTCCCGGCCCGCCAGCGTCAGTTCAAGCAGCTTGCCGAGTGAAAGCATCGGGCGAATCCTTGTGCCGGTAAGCCGGAGGAACCGGTCAGCTGATGGTGGCCGCAGTCAGGGCCATGCACATGCCCATCTTCGTCATCGTCACCGGCGTCGGCAGGTTCCATCTCCAACTGCAGGCTCACAAGGTTGGTCGCCATCGGGCGCAGCACCAGATTGGCATATTCGGTATCGCCGTCCTCGACGTCGACCCCGATCAGCAACTGGCCGCTGCCATCCTGCTGAATCCACAACTCCTTGCCCTGCCACACCACCGCCATGCGCGTGCAGGAGGTTTCCAACTGGGTACCGTCGTCGTCTTCGAGGATCAGGCGCAGTGCATCAGCCATGTGTTCGTTCCCTTCTGGTCATCGTTGAAAGGGATAGACCGACCCGATCCCCAGGATCGTGGTCAGCTCATCCAGCGCGGTTCGGCATTCTTGCAGCAACTGAGGGTCGGCCAGGTCCGCTTCGCTCAGGCGATCACGGTAATGGCGCTGCACCCAGAGGTCGAGCCGCTCATGCAATTGCGCGGTCATCATAACCCCTGGCGTGACCGCTGCCAGCTCCTTCTCGTTGAGCACCACACGCAGGCGCAGGCACGCCGGGCCACCGCCATTGCGCATGCTCTGCTTGAGGTCAAAGGGCAGCACCCGGGTGATTGGCCCGCCACTGGCGAGCAACTGCTGCAGGTAACGCCATACACCGGCGTGCTGGCGGCACTCCTCGGGCACCAGCAGGCACATGCCGCCCTCGGGCAAGGTCAGCAATTGGCTGTTGAACAGGTAGAGCGCACCGCGTCTTCCACAGAGACCTGATCGCCCAGCACGCTGATGGCGTGCAACTGCCCACCGCGCAAGGCCAGCCGAGCCCGTAGTGCTTCCATTACACGCTCGCTGTCGACGAACGCCTGTTCGTGATGCAGCAGCACGGGGCCATTGGCCACCGCGATCACATCGTTATGGAACACGCCCTGGTCGATTACATGCGGGTTCTGCTGAGCGAACACCACAGCAGCCCCATCCAGGCCGTGCAGGCGGGCCACGGCCTGGGAGGCCTCAAGCGTCTGGCGTGCGGGATAGTGCAGGGGCGAGGGTTTACGCCCGTCATAGGCACTGCGGCCATACACGAACAGCTCCACACCCGGGCTGGCATGGCTGGCGCACAATCGGCCGTGGTTGGCCGCGCCTTCGTCACCGAACGCCTGCACAGCAGGCAGCGCCGGGTGGTGAGCGAAATGTGCCGGGTCGTTGAACATGGCCTCCAGCAAGCGGCTGGTGGTGCTGTGCTCAAGGCTGCGATGGAACTTGCAATTGAGGTTGGCAGCGGTGAAGTGCACGCGGCCATCCGCCGTGTCGGAACTCGGGCTTACCGTGGCAGCGTTCGCCACCCACATGCTCGACGCCGAACTGCTGGCCACGAGCAACGGCAAAGCCTGGCGTGCGGCTTTTTCGATCACCTGAGCGTCGCTGCCGGCAAAGCCCAGCCTGCGCAGCGCCGCAACGTCCGGGCGTTCCTGCGGCGGGATCACGCCTTGGTGCAAACCCATGTCCATCAGCGCCTTCATTTTCGAAAGGCCCTGGCGCGCAGCTTCGCGCGGGTTCGCCACGGCCTGGCCATTGCTCTGCGAGGCCAGGTTGCCCCACGACAAGCCACCGTAATTGTGCGTCGGCCCCACCAGGCCATCAAAATTGACTTCGAACGCTCTCATCGGCGCGGCTCCGAGCTTCACTCTCATCAGGCGGCAGGCTCTGGTGGCCCGCTCGCCGGGTATTCAGCCCGCCAGCGGCACAGCACGCACCTGGTCGCCCGGGTACAGGCGCAGGCGCTGGGCGGTGGCCGGGTCGACCACCAGGGTACCGGCGGCCACGCGCGCCGGGGCCGCGACGATGCGGCACTCTTCGCGCAGGCGGTTATGGATCAGATAAGGCGCCGCGCTCTCACCTGCGGTGCCCACTGCCAGGATCAATACCTGGCTGTCTCGTACCGCGCGAATGCGCGCGGTTTCGCACTCAACTGCTGGGCCTGCGTCGAAGATGTCGACATAACCCTGGTAGCTGAAGCCTTCGGCCTCCAGCATCGCCAGCGCCGGTTCCGATTCGGGATGCACCCGGCCGATCACTGCGCGCGCCGCGTCCGAAAGGAAACAGGTGTAGAGCGGAAACTTGGGCATCAGCTCGGCGATGAACGCACGGTTGCCGACACCTGTGAGGTAGTCGGCCTGGCTGAACTCCATCCTGAAAAAATGCCGGCCAAGGCTCTCCCAGAACGGCGAGCGACCGGTTTCATCGCTCATGCCGCGCATTTCGGCCATCACGCGGCGCCCGAACAGCTCGGGGTATTGCGCCATGAACAGCAACCGAGCCTTCGCCAGCAGTCGGCCATTGAGGCCTGTGCGCATGTCCTGGCGCAGGAACAGCGAGCACAGCTCGGAGTTGCCGGTCAGGTCGTTGGCCAGGAACAGCGTAGGGATTTCACGGTAGATGTCGAGCTCGCGCGAGGCATTGACGGTCAGCCCCACGCGGTAGTTGTACCAGGGCTCCCGCTGGCCGACTGCGGCGATGATGCCGCTGATGCCGACCACCTTACCGCTGTCGCTTTCCAGCACGAACAGGTAGTCGGCATCGGCGCGCTCAGCCTCGCCGCGGAAGGCTTTTTCAGCCGCAGCCACACGCTCGGCCAACCGCGTTTCGTTAGGCGGCAAGGTGGTCAGGCCAGTGCCGGCGCCGGCCCCGTGGGCCAACTCGATCAGCGCTGGCAGGTCACTGCCGCGCACAGGGCGAACGATCATGCTTTCTCCTAAGGCTGCCCGGCGAGGGTCTCAAACCGGTATCAGGCGCACGCTGGCGCCATCGCTTACATTCAGCGCTTGGGCCTGGGCCGCGCTCAGGGTCAAGGGCTGGCCAGGTGCCCAGTCCAGTGTCAGCATCACCGCGCGATAATCCTGCAACTGCTCGTTGCTGAGCAAGTAAGGCCGCCCGTGGCTCGGCTCGCCCTCACCCAGCCGCACCGCCACCAGGCGGCTTTGGGCAATCGAGCGGATGCCAGACACCCGCGCGTTAAGAGTAGGGCCGCCGTCGAAGATGTCGATGTAGTGGTCGGTCTCGAAACCTTCGCGCATAAGGATATCGAAGGTCACCTGCGCGCGCGGGTGCACCTGGCCCATGGCTTCCTGGGCAGTGTCGGGGAGCAGCGGCACGTAGATGGGATAGTGCGGCATCAGCTCGGCGATGAAGGTACGGCTGTTGAGCCCGCACAGCCGTTCGGCCTCGGCATAGCTGATGTTGAAGAAGTTGCGCCCTACCGCATTCCAGAACGGTGAGTCACCGTTTTCGTCGCTGTAGCCGACGATCTCGGTCACCACCGATTCGGCGAAGCGTTCCGGGTGCCCGGCCATGAACAGCAGGCGCGCGCGAGAGTTGAGCTCGGCCCACGCGCTGCGCACCAGTTCCGGCACTACATAGAAGCTGGTCAGCAGGCTGTTGCCGGTCAGGTCATGGCAGGGCGAAAGCACGTGGATCTTGTTGTGGATCGCCAGCTCCCGCGACGCGTGCACGAAAGTCTCGTTGCGAAAGCTGTAGAACGGCTCGCTGTACCCGGCCGACGCCACGATGGCGGAACAGCCCATCGAACGAGCGGTGGCGAGGTCCTCGAGCACGAAGAAGTAGGTTTCCTCGCCATTGAACATCACCTCAGCAGCGAATGAAGATTCCGACGCAGCGATCTTGTCGGCCAGGCGCTGGGCATCGTTGGGCAAGGACGTGACGCCGATAGGGCTGTCAGCCGCCAGCCGCTGCACCTCCTGAAGGTCCGCCATTCGCGCAGGGCGCATCACCAGCATCGTGCCACTCCTAAGAAAACAAGGGTACAGGCCGGGGGCACGCCCCCGGCGCAAGGGCTCAGGCCCCGGTCAGCTCGGCCACGGCGCGCTCGAAGCGGTCCAGGCCCTCGTCGATGTCGGCGTTGTCGATCACAAGGCTCGGCGCGAAACGGACGACGTCCGGGCCTGCCTGCAGGATCATCAAGTCATGCTTTTCAGCCATCTTGAAGAACTCGCCGGCCTTGCCCTTCCAGGCCTCGGTGAGCACACAGCCGATCAGCAAGCCTTTGCCGCGCACCTGGCTGAACACGCCGTAGCGCTCGCCGATGCCGCGCAGGCGCACGTTGAAGCGCTCGGCACGCAATTGCACGCCTTCGAGCACTTCCGACGTATTGACCACATCCACCACCGCCTCGGCCACCGCGCAGGCGAGCGGGTTGCCGCCATAGGTGGTGCCGTGCACACCGACGCTGAAATGCCTGGCCAGCGCCTCACGGGTGAGCATGGCGCCGATCGGAAAGCCCCCACCCAGGCTCTTGGCGCTGGAGAGGATGTCCGGCACCACGCCGTAGTTCATGTAGGCGAACAGCTTGCCGGTACGGCCCATGCCGCTCTGCACTTCGTCGAACACCAGCAGCGCATTGTGCGCATCGCACAGCGCGCGGGCGCCTTCGAGGTAGGCCTGGTCGGCCGGCAGCACGCCGCCTTCGCCCTGGATCGGTTCGATCACCACGGCGCAGGTTTTTCGGAAATGGCCGCTTCCAGCGCTGCCAGGTCGTTATAGGGCACGTGAGTGATGCCTTCGATCTTCGGCCCGAAACCATCGGAATACTTGGGCTGGCCACCCACGCTTACGGTGAACAGCGTGCGCCCGTGGAAGCTGTTGAGGCAGGCGATGATCTCGTTTTTCTCCGGCCCGAAGCGATCATGCGCAACACGCCGCGCCAACTTGAACGCAGCCTCGTTGGCTTCGGCGCCGGAGTTGGAGAAGAACACCCGGTCGGCGAAGGTGGCGGCTACCAGCTTCTTGGCCAGGCGTAGCGTCGGCTCGTTGGTGAACACGTTGGAGACGTGCCATACCTTGTGCGCCTGCTCGGTGAGCGCCTTGACCAGCACCGGGTGCGCATGGCCCAGCACGTTGACCGCGATGCCACCAGAGAAGTCGACCAGTTCTCGGCCTGCCTGGTCCCACACGCGGGAGCCAGCGCCTCGCACCGGAATGAAGCCGGCAGGGGCATAGGTAGGCACGATGACTTGATCGAAGTCGGTGCGCTGCACCGCGGGGTGCTCAACGGACATTGCAGTCTCCTGAAACGAAGCGCGCACCCGGCGAAGGTGGCGATTGGGGAAGAAAGTGTAAGGATTGGCCGGGCCAGGGCCTTGTCGCCAGGCGACAACTTGTTACAACCTGAACCCGTCACGCCCCGAGGCTTATATCCAGGCGACATAAAACTACGGGAATGCGCAGTTTATACGTTGCCGAGGGCGTTTTGGAACGGGGTATTTCGAAGCGTGCTGGATTTACGTTGCGCACGCGCTGCACTTGCGCTGCACCCGCGCCGCACCCTCAATCCAGCACCACGTGCGGCAGGAAGCGGCTGCTGTCCTTGGTGATCAGGCTGTCGTCTTCTCGGATGCCGATACCGGCAGGCACATCCCCCACCACCCACGAACCGATCAGCGTGTAGCTGTCGCCAAAGCGAGGCAGTGGCGCCATGGCCTGCAGGATGTAGGGGGCGTCGGTGTAAGGCCCGCTCTCCTCTACCCGCTGGCCCTGTTCGGTACAGAGTTCGATATTGGCGCCTTCGCGAGAGAAAAACGGCTTGCGTACCCGACCCTGCGCGACCGGCTTCGCGGGGGCCGGGTCGACGAACGCTGGCAGCAAATTCGGGTGGCCCTCGAAGAACCGCCACAGCAAGGGCAGGATCCCCTTGTTGCTGATGATCGCCTTCCAGGCTGGCTCGATGAACTGCGTGCCGCTGGCGGCCACTGCCTGGCCGAACGGCTCCTCGAAGATGTGCTCCCAGGCGTGCAGCTTGAATAGCCGGGTGATCGGCTCGCCCGCCAGATCAATGAAGCGGCCCTGGGTATCCAGCCCGATGTCCTGCAGGTCGATGTGGCGCGTGTCGATGCCGGCGTGCGCCGCCATGCGCCGGAGGAAGTCGGTGGTGCCGCGGTCCTCGCTGGAACCGGCGATGGCGGAGAACCACCAGGGGCTGGCGTTGCCGAAGGTCGCCAGCGCCCTCACCAGGTCCTCGGCAAGGGTATTGAACTGGTTGGCCTGCGCTGGCAGCTCGCCGCTGGCAATCTGCTCCTCGAGCCACAACAGCTGAATGGCGCCGGCCTCGAGCAATGAGGTCGGTGTGTCGTAGTTGGCCTCCAGCAGCTTGGCCGGGCCGCTACCGTTGTAGGAAAAATCGAAGCGCCCGTACAGATGCGGCTCGGCCCTGCGCCACGAGTCGCGCACCAGATCATGAAAAGCGGCGGGAATCGAAAGCTCGGTGAGCAACTGCTCGCTCTGAACGACACGATCAACGACCTCCAGGCACATCTGATGCAACACCCGAGTGGGCGATTCCAGGTCATGCGTCACCTGCCGCTCGGTGAAGCGATAGTAGGCGCGCTCATCCCAATAGCGCTCGCCGTCGAAGGTGTGAAAGCCAAAGCCCTGGGCTTCCACACGCGCCTGCCAGTTCGGGCGCTCGGCGATCCGGATCTTTTCCATGCTCAGCCGCCGGAGCTGAAGCCGCCCGGGTGGAGCTGCCCCAACCGCTGCGTGCGGTGGCGGAGCTGCCAAAGCCCCCACGCGATACCGCCGAACCGATCGACTCGCTACGCCCGAGGGTCTGCGGCACGTAGCTGCCGGTGCTGCGCGCCTGGGTCGAGCGGCTGAAGGTCTGGCCGTTACCCGCCTGGCGCGACAGGGTGGAGGTCGAGTAACCGCCACTGCGATTGCGCATATCGTAGATGGGCTCGGAGTAATAGCGGTTGCCCCCGCCGCCGAGCATCTGCCCCAGCAGCAGCCCAGTGAGCATGCCGTTGCCACCATCACCGCCCTGGGCGCGCGCCTGTTCCGCGGCCTGCCGCGGTACGTCGCCCGACATCGCCAGCTCGAAACCACCCAGGCGAGGCACGTACGTGCCATCGGAGGTGACCTGGCAATAGCCAGGCACGAAGTCTTCGTCGCACGCGGCCTGGTCGTCATAGGTGGGCGCTATCTTGCGGTGGTCGTCCAACGCATGCATGTACGCGTTGGAGCACACATCTACTGGTACCTTGGCGTCCACACACTCCTGCACGGTCTTGAAATCCTTGCGCGCGGTGACATTCACCGAGTCATCGCAGCCGGCCAATGCCAAGGGCAGCGCGCCGACCAGCACCAGCGTCGCGCAGCTTCGGTTTCTCATCGCATTCTCCTTGTGCGAGGTGGGCTCAGGCCGCTGGCGTCATGCAGGCGGAATTGAGCAGGCCGACACTGATGGCGACGGCTGCCGAATAGATGGCTGCCGACAGCTCACCGCGAGCGATGCGCGCCGACAGCCCCTTGAGCACCAGGCTGGTGGCGCCAAAGGCCAGCAACTGCACGACCGCTGCGATCAACACCCACACGGTGAAATCCAGCACGCTGATGCTGTAGGCGATGATGTTGCTCGCCGGCAGCGCGAAGCCCACCAGCGAACCGCCCAGGGCCACGGCGGCAGCCACGTTGTTTTCGCGGATCAGCTCGAATTCGCGGTGCGGTGTGATGCGGGTGTAGATGAACTGGAACAGGGCAAAGAGCGCTGCCGCAACGGCGATGTAGACGATGAAGCCAAACACGGCCGTGGCATTGAGCGACAGGGCGAGTGCGTCGAGCATGGGGGATGTCCTTGTCAGAGAACCTGAAGGTCAGGCAGTTGCAGGGTCACACCCACCGCAGTGGTGAGGGTGACGTTGCCCTGCTCGTCTTCCTCGACGGAAAACAGCAGGTATTCCTTGCGATTCACCAGGCCGATCTCGCGCGCGTAGAGCATCGCGTGGTGCTTGACCGTATAGCGGGCCTCGGGGCTGGTCACCGATTCGAGCAAGGGTACCAGTTCGGCGAGGCCCGTTTCACTGCCCCACTGGCGCTCGAAGATTTCCCCTCGTGCTCCAGGGTCGGCAGGCCGACAGTCGCGGTCAGCCGTTGCAGTTCAGCCTTGCTGGTGACGCTCAGCGCGCTGAAGTAGCCGAACAGCTGCACCTCATCGATAGCCTCATTGCCTGGGCCGCCCATGACCACCTGCAGGAAGTAATCTTCGTCGTCCAGGTAATAACGCAGCAGGCGGCTGCCCTGCCCCAGCTCGATGCTGCCGCGAGCGCAGATCTTTTCATCACCGGGCACCACCACATAGGAATGGCCGCCAAGCAGGCTCGCCAATGACGACGAGAAGCTCGGCATACGCCCGATGTCCAGGCCAAGCGGCCCATCCGCCCCGGCTTGCGGCGCCGCCTTGGCCGCTGGCGCCTCCAGGCCCAGCATGCGTTTGATCAGGCCCATGGCCTCGCTCCTTGCTTGAGGGGGCGCAGACGGGAGCCTGCGCCGCGCCAGGTTACTGCGGTGGGTTCTGCTTGGCCTTCAGGCGGGCCAGCACATCGGCGCCACTGGTAGCGGATGCCCCGATGCCAGCCTGCTGCAGGCGCCGCTCCAGGTCGCCACCGTTGGCAGCGTTGGCCAGCTCTTCGGCGGCTTCGAGCTTGGCGTCCTGCTCGTCCTGGCGTTGCTTGATACGGGCCAGCGAGTCGACGGCTGTTTCCAGCTTGCCATTGGCACCGCCGGTGGCTGTGGCAGTGGCTACGCGGGCCTGCTGCACGCTTTCGCGAGCCTTGGCCATTTCAACCTGCTGCTTGAGGCCCTTGATCTGCGCCTCGGCCTTGCTCAGCTGGGCTTGCAGGGCATTGGCCTGCTGCCCGAACTGGTCGGCCAGCACCTGCTCCTGATTGCGCTGGCCTTCGATCTCGGCGACCTTGGCGGCGCACTCGGTGGCCAATGCTTCTTCGCCCTTGTTCAGCGCGGCCATGGCCTTGCCTTCCCAGTTGGCGATGTCGTTGTTCAGCGCGTCGAGGCGCTGCTGCGAGAGCTTGTGCCGCGCCTTGATATCGACCAGGCCATTGCGCGCCTTGAGCAGGGCTGCCTCGGCATCGCGTTGCTCCTGTTCGAGAATGCGGATGGCGTTTGCGTCGACGATCGCCTCACCGGCTTCGGACACGCCGCCACGTACGGCAGTGATGATTTTTTTCCAGATACTCATGAAAGGCGGCTCCGGTCAGGCAGTGAAATGGTCGGCGAAGGCTTCGCTGGCGCGTACCAGGTTTTCGGCGAGTGTATCGATCTCGCGCACGATCACCGGCAGCGGCGATTCGGCGCTCAGTGCGCCGAACAACCCGTAATAGGCGATGCCACCCACCTGCTCGATGCACACCGCCGACAGCGGGAACAGTTCGCGGCTGCGCAGCACGGTGTCGTTGAACGCGGCGCGATCCTCCACCTTGCTTGCCTCCACCAGCAGGCCGTCGACCAGTACCTGGTCACCGGAGATCGCCAGTTCCAGGGCAAAGCCGTTGAGGTTGAGCCGCAGCACCGGTGCCGGGCCTTCCTGCAGGGCCAGCGCCAGGGCACCGCTGGTCACACGTTCATGTTGCTGCAAGGCCTGGTGCAGCGATGTGATGGACCACGCTGAGGTATCGCTCATGAGCACTCCTTTTCTTCCGCAATGGCACCTGCAGGCGCCGGGCTTGAATGGCGAGATTCGCGTTACCGACGAACTCTTTCCTTGTGCGCGCAAACTACAGCGCTCGGGCACGGCTGAACAGCGCCGCGCCACTATCCGCTGACTTTTCTTACAGAACAATCATGACAAGATCGGTCAGCCGCGCTCTGCCGGTGCCGACGCCAGCTCGAACGGGCTGCCGCCGCGGCGCTGGTTGCGGTCTTCGCGGGGGGTGGCACCGAAAAAATTGCGATAGGCGCTGGAAAAGTGCGGCCCGGACGAGAAACCGCACGACAGGCCGATCTGGATGATCGACTTGCTGGTCTGCAGCAACATCTGCCGCGCCTTGTTCAGGCGCAGCTCCAGGTAGTACTGGCTGGGCACGCGGTTCAGGTACTGCTTGAAGATGCGCTCCAGTTGCCGGCGCGACACGCACACGTGCTGGGCAATTTCGTCGGTGGTCAGGGGCTCTTCGATATTGGCCTCCATCAGCACCACCGCCTGGGTCAGCTTGGGGTGGCTGGAGCCCAGGCGATTCTGCAGGGGAATGCGCTGGCGCTCACCGCCCTCACGGATACGCTCCACCACCAGCTCTTCGGACACCGCGCCGGCGAGCTCGTTACCGTGGTCGCGCGCCAGCATCGCCAGCATCAGGTCGAGCACGGCGATGCCGCCACAGGCGCTGAGGCGGTCGCGATCACAATCGAACAGGTGGCTGGTGGCGATGACCTTGGGAAAACGCTCGGCGAAGTCGTCCTGCCAGCGCCAGTGCACTGCTGCCCGGTAGCCGTCGAGCAGGCCTAGTTGCGCCAAAGGATCAGATGCCCGCCCCCAGAGCGCCCATCACGCAGCCGCTTCGCGCCAGTTGCTTGAGCGCGGTGCCCAGGGCCGGGGGCAAAGCCTGTGGTGGTTCATCGGCCACCAGGAAAAGCCGCTGGCACCCCTCGAGCGCACCTGCCCATTGCCCACCAGGCAACTGCCAGGCGCCCGCAGCCTGCGGTTGGGCCTGGAAGAACGACAGCTCGTAGCTCACATCCGGATGTACCCGGGCCGCGACCTCCAGCGCTTCTTCGGCCAGGGCCAGGGTCATGGGCCTGGTGCCGGGCCAGATCAGAAAACCGATTCGCGGTGGAGTCATGGGGGCAATTACGCTCACAGGCTAGAGGCGACTATTTAAGACTACCGGAAAGGAATTGGCGCAGCCGCGCCGATTTCGGATCGCTAAGCACCTCGCGGGGTGCGCCCTGCTCCTCGATCAGGCCCTGATGCAGGAAGATCAACTGGTTCGATACTTCGCGAGCGAAACCCATCTCGTGAGTGACCACCACCATGGTGCGCCCCTCGCGGGCCAGCGACTGCATCACGCCCAGCACGTCGCCCACCAGCTCAGGGTCGAGCGCCGAAGTGGGTTCATCGAACAGCATAACCTCCGGCTCCATGGCCAGGGCGCGGGCGATGGCTACGCGTTGCTGTTCGCCGCCGGACATGTGTGCAGGATAAGCGCCCTTGCGGTGGGCCACGCCGACCTTGGCAAGGTAATGCTCGGCACGCTCGCGGGCCTCGGCCTTGCTCACCCCCAGCACCTGAACCGGGGCCTCCATGACGTTTTCCAGCGCGCTCATGTGTGCCCACAGGTTGAAGTGCTGAAACACCATCGAGAGGCGCGAACGCATGCGCTGCAACTGGGCGCGGTCGGTGGCATGCAACGCCCCGTCCTTGCCTGGCGCAAGCTTCAGGGCCTCGCCATTGAGGCTGATGACGCCAGCGTGGGGCTGTTCGAGCAGGTTGATGCAGCGCAGAAAGGTGCTCTTGCCCGAGCCACTGGAGCCGATGATGCTGATCACATCGCCGGCACCGGCCGCGAGCGAGACGCCCTTGAGCACTTCGTTGTCGCCGAAGCGCTTGTGCAGGTCCTGGACCTGAAGCTTGTACATAGGGTTGGTATCCGTCGATTCAGTCACTGAGCAGCCGCCCTTCGCGAAGCGGCTGGGCGCCGGCCACCTTGGCCAGCCACACCCCGGGCTGGGCATAGCGCAGGCGCTCCACCGCGAACAGCACGCCGGCGATGGTGGAACGCACCACAGTGGCCCGGTCGCCCAAGGGGTCGATCACCTCGAACAGCGCATCGCCCGGCTGCACCTGGGTGCCTGGCTGGCTCAGGTAGCTCACGACCCCGGCGTGGGGCGGGTAATACAATTGCGTGCCGGCGAACGGCAGGCCCTCGCAGGAAGGCTGGGCCGCGATGGGTGCCTCGCCTGCGATCAGCCCTTGTTCGGTCAGAAACGCCAGGATGCCTTCAGCGTGAGCCTCGGCCTGCGCCGGGCCAGTGTCGGCCTGCCCGCCGAGTTCCAGCGTGGTCGCCATGCAGGCCAGCGGCACGTGGTCGAATTGGCGAGACAAACGCAGCCAGGGCAGTGAACAGGCCTCATCGAAGCTGCTGCCGCCGGAGTCCTCGGCCAACAGCCCGACCGCCATGCCCAGGTGAGCGGCCAGCGAGCGCCACTGGGGCCAGTGCTGCGGCAGGGCGTACATGTGCAGTGCCGCCTCGGCGTCGCAATGCAGGTCGAGCATGATGTCGGCGTCGCAGGCGTGGCTGAGCAACAGGCGCTGCAGCCCCTCGAGCGCTGTGCTGGGTGCACGCAGGCTTGCCAGGTGGTCGCGCATCGCCTGGCGGATCATCTGGGTATTGGCATGTGGATCGTCGCCGAGGCGGCCTTGCAGCGCCTCGGCCACGGGAGCAGACAGCTCGACGAAGTCCCGATTGAAATTGCGCCCGCTACCCTGCTCGAAACGCCCCTGATGCACGCCTTGTAGCAACTGCCCAAGGCCCAGCGGGTTGGCCACGGGCACCAGCTCGATGGTACCCAGCAGGCGCTGCTCGGCTTCAAGCCTGGCCAGGCGCTGCTTCAGTGCCCACGCCGTGCGCATGCCCGGCAGCTCGTCGGCATGCAGGCTGGCCTGGATGTAGGCCTTGCGCTCACCCTGGCCAAAACGGAATACGCTCAGGGTACGTTCGGTACCCAGGCTGCTCCAGGGCAGGCGGTGGTCGATTCTTTGCATGGTTCAGCCCCTGCGCGGAGAAAGGTAGGCGAGCCAGCGCCGCTCGGCCAGGCGAAACAGCCGCACCAGCAGCAGCGTCAAGGCCAGGTAGAAGGCCCCAGCGGTGACATAGGCTTCGAACGGCAGGTAGTACTGCGCGTTCACCGCCCGTGCGGCGCCGGTGAGATCCATCAGCGTGACGATCGACGCCAGGCTGGTGGTCTGCAGCATCATGATCACTTCATTGCTGTACTGCGGCAGCGCACGGCGCATCGCCGAGGGCAGCAGGATACGCCGGTACATCGTGGCCGGCGACATGCCCATGGCCCGCGCGGCCTCGACTTCACCCGACGGCGTGGCGCGCAGGCTGCCGGCGATGATCTCGGCGGTGTAGGCGCTGGTATTGATGGCAAAGGCAAGGCAGGCGCAGAAGGTTGCACTTGAAAGCCACGGCCACAGCACGCTCTGGCGAACCGCCTCGAACTGCGCCAGCCCGTAGTAGATCAGGAACAACTGCACCAGCATCGGCGTGCCGCGGATCACGTAGGTGTAGCACCAGGCCGGCAGGTTCACCCAGCGCCTGGGCGACACCCGCATCAATGCCAGCGGCAGCGCCACCAGCAACCCGAACGCCAGCGCGATTGCCAGCAGCTTGAGGGTTTCGAGCAGCCCGGCAAGATACATCGGCAGGCTCGCCCACACCACGGTGTAGTCGAAAATCACAGGTTCACCTCTTCACGCCGTGGCTGTAGCGCCGCTCGACCCACTTGAGCAGCAGCAACGATACGCTGGTGATGACCAGGTACAGCGCCGCCACCACCAGGTAGAACGTGAACGGCTGGCGCGTGGCATCGGCTGCCTGCTTGGCCTTGAACATCATGTCCTGCAGGCCCACCACGCTCACCAATGCTGTGGCCTTGGTCAGCACCAGCCAGTTGTTGGTGAAGCCCGGCATTGCCAGGCGCACCATCTGCGGCACCAGCACGCGGAGGAACACCTGCAGCGGGCGCATGCCATAAGCCATGCCCGCCTCGGCCTGGCCGGCGGGAATCGCCAGGAAGGCGCCGCGGAAGGTCTCCGACAGGTACGCGCCGAAGATGAAACCCAGGGTGAAGATTCCGCATGCCAACGGATCGAGGTCGATGTAGTCGTCATGGCCCAGCATGGGTGCGACACGATTGAGCAGGTCCTGGCCGCCGAAGAAGATCAGCAGGATCAGCACCAGGTCGGGAATGCCGCGAATGACCGTGGAATAAACGTCGCCCAACCACGCCAGCGGCCGCACCGGGGACAACCGCAAGGCAGCCCCAGCAGGCCCAGCGCGATCGCCAGAGCCATCGACGCCAGCGCCAGCTGCAGCGTAAGGCCAACGCCCTCGACGATCAGTTCAGCGTAACCGCTCAGCATGGCCGCACACCTTCAAAACCCATCGACATACCGGTCACTTGCCGTAGATGTCGAAGTCGAAGTACTTGTCCTGGATCTGCTTGTAAGTGCCGTTGGCGCGGATTGCGTCCAGGGCACCATTGAGGGCGTCGAGCTGATCCTTGCTGCCCTTGCGCACGGCGATGCCGACGCCGTCGCCGAAATATTGCGGGTCGGTGAAGGCCGGGCCTGCGAAGGCGAAGCCCTTGCCGGCGTCGGTTTTCAGGAAACCGTCCTGCAGCAGGGTGGCATCGGCCAGGGTGCCGTCGACGCGGCCAGCGGCCAGGTCCAGGTAGACTTCGTTCTGCGAGCTGTAGGGCGCCACTTCCACGCCCTTGGGCGCCAGCACTTCGCGGGCGAAACGCTCGTGGATCGAGCCGCGCTGCACGCCGATCTTCTTGCCGGACAGGCCCGACAGGTCGTCACCGACCGTGATGCCGTCCTTCATCACCAGGCGAGCCGGGGTGTTGTAGTACCTGTTGGTGAAATCCACAGACTTCTTGCGGTCATCGGTAATCGACATCGAGGACAGGATGGCGTCGATCTTGCGCACCTTGAGCGCGGGGATCAGGCCGTCGAATTCCATCTCGACCCATTGGCACTGGGTGTTCATCTGCTTGCACAGGGCATTGCCGATGTCGTAGTCGAAACCTGCGATCTGCCCTTCTTGCGTTTTATAGGCGAAGGGCGGGTAAGCCGCTTCGATGCCGATACGCAGCGGGCGATCGGCAGCCGAAGTGCCGAACGAAAGGACGGACAGCGCCAAGGCACCCAACAGGGCGAGCTTTTTCATCGAAACACTCCAGAAAGGCAGAAAGCGCCAGCCAAGGGTGTTGGCCGGGCAAGGTGATCGGGGCGGGGGTGGCCCGCGAAAGGGGCGCATTTTAGCGGCGGAGAGGCGACAACATATTGCGTTTAAGCGACAACTTGTTACAGAGCACTAAATCGAAGCCCACGCACCTATTGACCAGGTGCGTGGGCCTGCGTTAATGCCGCCGGCGATCAGGCCGAGGCTTTGCTCATCTGTTTGTGCGTGTCGATCAGGTGCTGCACCACGCCTGGGTCGGCCAGCGTAGAGATGTCGCCGAGCGCGTCATACTCACCCGTGGCGATCTTGCGCAGAATGCGGCGCATGATCTTGCCCGAGCGGGTTTTGGGCAGGCCAGGCGCCCACTGGATGACGTCCGGCGATGCAATCGGGCCGATTTCCTTGCGTACCCAGTTCTTCAGCTCGATTCGCAGAGCCTCGCTGGACTCTTCACCACCGTTGAGCGTGACGTACACATAGATGCCCTGGCCCTTGAGGTCGTGCGGCACACCGACCACCGCCGCCTCGGCGACTTTGGGGTGGGCGACCATGGCGCTTTCGATCTCGGCGGTACCCATGCGGTGGCCGGAGACGTTGAGCACGTCATCGACTCGCCCGGTGATCCAGTAGTAGCCGTCTTCGTCGCGCCGCGCGCCGTCACCGGTGAAGTACATGCCACGGAAGGTCTTGAAATAAGTGTCGACGAAGCGGTCGTGGTCGCCGAACAGCGAACGTGACTGGCCCGGCCAGGAGTCCAGAATCACCAGGTTGCCCTCGGTGGCGCCCTCCATGATATTGCCCAGATTGTCGACCAGGGCCGGCACCACGCCGAAGAACGGGCGAGTCGCCGAGCCCGGTTTGAGCGCGGTGGCGCCTGGCAACGGGCTGATCAGGATGCCGCCGGTTTCGGTCTGCCACCAGGTGTCGACGATCGGGCAGCGTTCCTTGCCGACGGTCTTGTAGTACCAGCCCCAGGCCTCGGGGTTGATCGGCTCACCCACCGAGCCCAACAGGCGCAGGCTGGAACCATCGGCGCCGCGCACGGCTGCATCGCCCTCGGCCATCATGGCGCGCACGGCAGTGGGGGCGGTATAGAGGATGTTGACCTTATGCTTGTCGACCACCTGCGCCACACGGGTGATGTCCGGGTAGTTGGGCACGCCTTCGAACAGCAAGGTAGTAGCGCCATTGGCCAGCGGGCCGTAGACGATATAGCTGTGGCCGGTGACCCAGCCCACGTCGGCAGTGCACCAGTACACCTCGCCTGGGCGGTAGTCGAACACCCGCTCATGGGTGAGCGCCGCGTACAGCAAATAGCCACCGGTTGTGTGCAGCACACCTTTGGGTTTGCCGGTGGAGCCGGAGGTATAAAGGATGAACAGCGCCTCTTCAGCGCCCATTTCTTTAGGTGCGCAGGTAGAAGAAGCGACTTCGAGCAGCGCGTGGTACCAGATGTCACGATGGCGGTTCCATTCGATCTCGCCGCCCGTGCGTTTGCACACGATCACCTGTTGCACAGTGAAGGTGTCGGGGTTGGTCAGCGCTTTGTCGACGTTGGCCTTGAGCGGAATCTTGCGCCCACCGCGCACGCCCTCATCGGCAGTGATGACCACTTTCGAGCCGCAATCGATGATGCGCCCTGCCAGAGCTTCAGGCGAGAAGCCGCCGAAGACCACCGAGTGAATGGCACCGATCCGCGCGCAGGCCAGCATCGCAACCACAACCTGAGGAATCATCGGCATGTAGATGGTCACCACATCGCCGCGGTGCACATCCTGGCCACGCAGGGCGTTTGCGAACTTGCACACTTCCTCGTGCAGTTCGCGGTAGGTGATGTTGCGGCTTTCGCTGGGGTCGTCACCTTCCCAGATGATCGCGACCTGATCACCGCGCTCGGCCAGGTGGCGGTCCAGGCAGTTGTAGGCCACGTTCAGCGTGCCGTCGGCGAACCATTTGATGTCGACGTGGTGGTCGTCGAAGGAGGTCTGCTTGACCTTGGTGAAGGGTGTGATCCAGTCCAGGCGCTTGGCCTGGTCACGCCAGAAGCCGTCCGGGTTGATCACCGACTGTTGGTACATGGCCTTGTAGGCCGCCTCGTCGGTGAGGGTGTTTCTGGCAACCTCGGGAGGTACGGGATACAGAGAAGCCGCAGTCATCGCTTTACACCTCGGGGCAATCATTGTTTTTGTATGGCTTTGTTTTTAGCGGAGTCAACCGCCAACGGGCCATTCGACCATGGTCTTACGATCATCGCAGCATAGCCCAGTTCCCCGCCGAAGGCTGCGCGCCAGAGCGGGCCGATTATTGCGCGGATGCGCAACAGTGTTTATCAGAAGTACTTGTAGGCATGTCCGAATCACCGGCTTAAACTTCGCCTCGCCAACCGGCACTGTGCAACTTCCACGACAAGTTGCACTTTTCTTCCCATATCAGGTTCTATCCGCAGCGCCACCCTGGCTGCGGCGCGGGCGGCCGCTCGCTGACAAGGCCAAGGCCGCCTTCAACTTACTCACGAGAGGTTCCAAAGATGAAAGTTGCACTGTGGGCATTCGCAGTCTGTGGCATCAGCGCCGCGGCCATGGCGGATCAACCCCCGGCAGCACCGGCGCAGGCCACAGAAGTGGTCGAGCATTATCAATACGGCATGAAGCTGGACGTGGCCCAGGTGCTGGCACAGGACCGAGTACCCTACGTCTGCGGTACAGTGCCGGTACACATGACCTACCTCGACTCCCAACATCAGCGGCATGTGATGGAATATCTGGTCATGGGCAACGGTTGCAATAACGGATAAGCCCTATTCTTTTACAGCCAGTGGCATGCCCCCGATGCAGCAGCATCAGCGGCCCCAGAGGCCAGACGGCCTCGCTTCGATGGAGCCTGGACATGCCCCTGAACCCTGTGCGCGAATTACCTGAAGAGCCTGCTTTTTCCGGCAGCGATCTAAATACCCTGCAGCGTGAAGCACTCTCCACACTGACCGCCCATATTGATGTCATCTTTGCGCTGGACTTGAAGTTCCCGGGAGCGCTCAGTGACGATGCTCTTTCAACTGAAGCTGAACAGGCATTGTCACGGCCGGCCATCGACGATTACTTCATCACTGTCTTCAACTTGCCCACAGGTGCAAGGCTTGAACTTTCAGAAAAAAAATCCTTGGCCAGGGCGCTGTGCACAACTGCACTTCCTTATGGTGGCGCACCCTGGTTGAGCAAACTTGAAGCCTTACCTGTTTCTGTATCGGGCTATCGCATCGCCTACCTTGCACAGTTGCTGGTTCCGGTCCTGTCGGCCCGCATTTCAGCCCACTCGGCCTGGCCTGCATTTGCAATCGCGGCATTATTGCTCGACCCACCTGCGATCACTGAACCCTCGCCAGCCCGCTCTCGGCTTGACGTTAGCGACACGCTTGAACTGGACAGGCTCGTTGCCTTCATGCTGAGGTCGCCGGAGCCTGCGAAAGCGCTATTGGGGCAACTTGAACTCGATACCTACGCGCTCGCGTACTATCTGCGCCCCCTGACTGCGGAGGAAGCCGCGGCGGGCGTATCACCGGACCATGCAGGCAAACGCGTGATACGCGATGCATTGCCGCCGGGGAAAGAACACCAGGCACTGGACGCCTTGTTGACCTCGCCAGCCTTCGAGCGTTGGGCCGCGAACCTGGCCGAGCACGCCGGGTGGTCGGTTGCCGCACAGGCACGCCCAGCCAACCATGCACTGGCCGCGCAAGCGCTGGTCGATACGCTGTACCCCATACGCCAACGGATGCCGGGGCAGATCATGGGCCTGGACCTGTTCGACCCAGCACGAGCCCAGGTGCCTTTCGAAGACGTGCGTGCAGACCTTGCCAATCACATCATGCAGACACTGGGGTGCCCTCTTTCACACGCGCAGATCGCAAGCCAGGCGTTGTTGCGGCACCTGGCGCCAGAACTGCTGATCGATGATGTGCCAGGCAGTTACCTCTACCAGCCGAGCTTGCCCTGGGTGTCCCTCCGGCTGGGCGCCTATGCACTGCTCGACGACGGCAAACCGTTGAGCTTCCAAGCCGCGATGCAGGCGGTAGCAGCAGCGGCCCAGGCGCTTGAGTTTCCGGTTCTCTATTCTGAGCGATTCAATGAGGTGGCCTGGGTATGGGCCACCCAGAATTCGATCATCGACCCTTCGATACCCCACCTCGACGATACTCGCCACTACGCAGAGCAGCGCCTCTTGCAGGCAATGGCCATGGAGCAATTGAGCGACGTTCCAAATCGCGCCGCAGAAGCCTGGCACCGCCTTGTCGACGCCGGCGTCGATCACCAGCAGCTACCGGAAATGATGCGCTGCTACCTTGAGAATCACGGCCGGTTCGAGCTGCCAGGCAGTAAAGGGCAGAGCCTGGATGACATCAACCCGTGGTTCGAAGAGCGCTTCGAAACCTATCTGAACAGCGCACGCCACACGTTCAAGGCCGTCCTGAGCAGGCTGATCGCATTATTGCCGCTTGCCCGGCTACAGCACTTCCACACGCTGCCGGGCACCGCCTACGCCGTGACCTGGCCTCACTACAAGGGCGGCGTGAAGGGCGGTGTACCCGGCTTTGCCGACTCCCCCCAGGTGACTGGGCCTACGTGACCGCCACTCAGGGCGTGCTGGTGCATCTGGTCGACACTCAAGCCCATCACTTGTACGAGTTGTTTCCCGAGACGCTGACATTTCGGCACACCCTTGTCGATGACCCGCAGCAACTGGAGCGACTGGCAGACGCTTCACTGCACCCTCTCATCCTGCCTGCGCTGTTGCGAGGCAGCCCGGCGCAGTACATGGGCCATCCATTGCCCTTCCAGGCGGCCGATTTCCCCGGCCTGCGCCACGCAACCCTGCTCCCGGGCGATGGCACCCCCGACGCACTCGGAGCGCTTTACAGCCAGCACATCGCGCTGGCCAATCACCCATCGCTGCGCCTGCTCGCGCGCGGGCTGACCCCTTATGAGCTGGCCAGAGATCGCTGGAGCAAGCGCACCGATTTCGAATACGCATGGTCGCTGATCAAGTCGACAGTCCCCCTGGCCAGCTGCTTCGATGTCAAGTCGGGCGAGGATGCCCTTTCATGCGCCCTTGATGGGATCCCTGGGCTGGGCGCGGCAGTCAGGATCGCCAGCAAATCACTGAAAGCCGGCCAACGCTTGATCGCGGCCGGAGCCTTGCTGAGAACCACAACCTACCGGGACGTCGCCAGGCTCAACAGTGCCTGGGCGGCGTCCAGGCCTGCCAGCCAGGCAACACCCCCCTATCCTGGGCTGCGGCGCTGGGCGAGCGCTCCTCAATTGAGCCCCGACAGCATGACGTGGGTAGATGGCCATCTACAGCCGGTACGGCATGGCACTCCAGCACGCCTGCTCGACGATAGCGGGCAACAGGCCTACGGCCCAGCGCTCGAGCAGCTGGAAAGTGCAACAGGCGGCTGGGTAAGTACACTGCCAGTCGCACGGCCGGGCCTGGCACCAGGGGCATTCGTCATCGTTCCCGACGCCTATGACGCTCCCACGGTGGCGGTGCAAGGGTTGCCTTCTCCGCGCAGGGTTTTCCGAGGTGAGGGGGTAGTCGACCTGATGGTCGATGGCCGGCCCTGATCGCTACCGCTATGGCCAGGCCGAAAGCCTGGCCGTCAGGGCGGACCACGCAGCCCTGCCAGGTTCTGCCGCCTCGCCTTACCTGATGCCGCAGCCGAGCCGGTTACCCTACCCCACCCACCCCGCTTCAGCCTCGTTGGCGCTGATGCTGCAACTCAAGCCCATACCTTATGATCGCCCGTTCCCCGGCCAGATACTGAGCCGTGCGTTCATGGCCAGGCGCATCGAAACCCTCCCGGCCTACTATCGCAGCGGCGATATACACGAACACCGCCTGGGGCAGGTATTCGTGTTCGACAACCGGCTGGTGAGCTATGTCGACAACCTGATACCCGCCAAGGGGCACCGGCCGGCCAGTGTTCAAGGCAAGAGGCTGGAGGCCATCGCCACCGATCAAGCGCCTGCTCGGCTGAACCTGCCGGGGGCGATCCGCTACCGGGATCGCATCACGCTTGAGCTGACCTGCGAATTCGAGTTCGGCCTGCAAGGCACGGTATCGGTACCGCAACTCCAGAGCTTCGCGCAACAATGCCCAACGGTACGCCTGGGCAGTTTCGTTCAGGGCGTCACTGATCGGCGCAGCCTGCGGGCACTGGTTCTAGGCTGGGAGAATCAGACTTGGCTGGTGGTGGAGGCAGATACCGGCATTTTCTACGCAACCCGCTACGTCGAACCCAGTTGGTATACACATCGCGTGAAAGGGCTTGCTACTGCGCCCTCGGCACTGGCAGAGCGGTATGGCCCCATGCACTTGAGCCGTGTGCGGCATTCCAGCCTGATAGATGCCTATCTGGACCTGAGCGAAACCTATCGACAAGTCGCTAACCGAGCCACGCTCGATTCGGACGTCACCAATGTGACCGGGCTGCTGAGGGACTGGATCGTGCACCGTTCACTGATCCACCGCGGCAACCCCTCCATCGCACTGGATGACTTGATCGAACTCGACCCCCATGGCCTTCGGGAGTGTGCGCGGAACATTCTCACGCGAGGGCTGGAGCAGGACATTCTGGTGGGTTCGGCCGGCAGGCGCCTGCCAGGGCTGACGCACTCGATCATTCCCGACTGGCTGCCATTGAGCGAGCGCCCTCTGCTCATCCAACAGCAGCATGCCGATACCCTCGCGCAACTGCTTCCAGTCACCGAGGGCGCGCGGCGACCCGCACCCAGCCGGATCACACTCAGTGAGCTGATGACCCCCGAAGGCGCCAACACGCTGCGGCTGCATCTGGGAGGCGCCAACCTGGCTTACGCCAGGATCGGTTTGAGCAGCGGCGAACAACGGGTGTACTACGCGCTGTCAGGCGGCCGAGCGCATAGGGGGCTGGTCATCACGCCTCCTGCACGAGCGCAGGCACTGTACATCGACGCCCGCGCGATCATGGCCGATGCCCCGCTCGACCCTCGTTTCACCGACCTGCCAGTGTTGCGCGGCACCGAGCATTTCAGGCCACATGACCACAGCCGTGGCCTGGATTCGGAGCGAATGATCGCCAGCGTGATCAATCGCGACCTGCTCGATCATCCCGATCAGGTGCAATCGATCCAGGTGTTCTCATTACTCGATGCTTGCCGCTCCTGCGGTGGTTTCGTGCTGCCGAGGCTGCGCCTGGATTACCCGGCAGCGCAGTTCAGCATTACCTGGCTGATTCCTTACGGATGAACATCGCGTGAACCGCCAGGCATCGGCCCGTCGATGCCTGGCGGATCGTTTCAAGCATCTGCAACCCGGCGGCGCTATCATGGGCGGCCCAAGCGTTTACCGGACCCCTCCATGCCTGATGCCGCCTCTCCTTCGCTCGCTATCACCTTGCGCGTGATGTCGATCGTGCTGTTCACCTTCATCGGTTACCTGAACATCGGCGTCCCCTTGGCTGTATTGCCTGGCTTCGTTCACACCACCCTAGGCTACGGTGCTGTGCTGGCAGGCCTGGTGATCAGCGTGCAGTACCTGGCCACACTGGTCAGCCGCCCTTTCGCCAGCAAGGTGATCGATAACCTGGGCTGCAAAAAAGCCGTGATCTACGGGCTGCTGGGCTGCGCCGCAAGCGGCCTGTTCATGTTGCTGGCGGCCCTGTTGCAACAATGGCCGGCGTGGAGCCTGGGCTGCCTGTTCATAGGGCGTGTGGCACTCGGTATCGCCGAAAGCCTGGTCGGCTCTGGCTCGATTGGCTGGGCAATCGGCCAACTGGGGGCTGCACACACCGCGCGGGTGATTTCCTGGAACGGCATCGCCAGTTATGGCGCGCTGGCCATCGGCGCGCCGTTGGGCGTGGTGCTGGCCGAGCACATGGGCGTGTGGAGCATTGGCCTGAGTATCCTGCTGGTCAGCGGCGCGGGCCTGGCCCTGGCCTGGCGGCGTGTGGGCGCGCCCATCGTCGCGGGGGAGCGGCTGCCATTCATTCATGTGCTGGGGCGAGTATTTCCCCATGGCATGGGGCTGGCGCTGGGCGGCATTGGTTTTGGCAGCATCGCCACGTTCATCACGCTGTACTTTGGCAGCAAGCAATGGCCGAACCCTGCCCTGTGCCTGAGCCTGTTCGGCGGCTGCTTCATCGTTGCGCGGCTGCTGTTCGGCAACATGATCAACCGCCTGGGCGGGTTCCGCGTGGCCATGGTATGCCGAGTGTCGAAACCCTTGGCCTGTTGCTGTTGTGGCTAGCGCCCAGCGTGGAACTGGCGATGCTCGGCGCTGCCCTGACCGGCTTTGGCTTCTCGCTGGTATTTCCGGCCTTCGGGGTGGAAGCAGTGAACCTGGTGCCGGCCGCCAGCCGTGGCGCTGCGGTGGGTGCCGATTCGCTGTTCATCGACCTGTCACTGGGGATCACCGGCCCGCTGGCGGGCGCAGTGGCCTCACACTTCGGGTTCGTGTCGATCTTCCTGTTCTCGGCCATGGCTTCGGCGATGGGGCTTGGCGTATGCGTGCTGCTCTACCGCCAGGCGCTGAGGCTTCATGCTCAATAGTCGACCTTGCCGCGCCCGGCCTTGATGTCGCCGCGCCGGCTCTTGCCATCCAGCCGGCGGGTCTTGGAACCCCGGGTAGGCTGGGTAGGCCGGCGCTTCTTCTGCACTATCGCGGCTGCCACTACCAGCTCACGCAAACGCGCCTGAGCGTCGGCGAGGTTCTTTTCCTGGGTGCGAAACTGCTGGGCCTTGATCACCACCACGCCGTCTTCGGTGATGCGGCTGTCACGCAGCGCCAGCAGGCGCTCCTTGTAGAAGGCCGGCAGGCTCGACGCCTGGATGTCGAAGCGCAGGTGCACCGCACTGGACACCTTGTTCACGTTCTGCCCGCCGGCACCCTGAGCGCGGATGGCCGACCACTGGATCTCGTGGTCGGGAATGCTCACCAGGCTCGAAATTTCTACCGCCATGTTCAGGCCCTGCGCCTAATCCTGTGAATGAAGTACATCGCCGCCACCCACACCGGCATCGCGTAAACCGACACGCGGATGCCGTCGATCATCAGCATGATCACCAGAATCAGCGCCACGAAGGCCAGCACCAGATAGTTGCCCCAAGGGTAGAACAGCGCCCGGAACAAAGGTTTCCAACCCGGCTGGCGAGCCTGCTCACGGCGAAATGCCAGGTGCGACAGCGCGATCATTGCCCAGTTGATGACCAGCGTGGCCACCACCAGGCTCATCAACAGCTCCAGCGCATCGTGCGGCACGAAGTAATTGAGTGCCACGGTGAAGGCGGTGACTGCCGCACTTGCCAGGATCGCCAGCACAGGCACGCCGCGCGTATCGATGTGGCCCAATGCTCGCGGGGCGTCGCCCTGCGCCGCCATGCCCACCAGCATGCGGCCATTGCAATAGGTGCCGCTGTTGTAGACCGACAGCGCTGCAGTGAGCACCACGAAGTTGAGCAGATGCGCCGCGTTGCTGCTGCCAAGCAGCGAGAACACCTGCACGAAGGGGCTGCTGCTGTAGCTGTCCCCATGGGCGTTGAGGCTGTCGACCAGCACATTCCAGGGCGTGAGCGAGAGCAGGACCACCAGCGAGACGATGTAGAAGATCAGGATGCGCCAGATGACCTGGTTGATCGCCTTGGGAATCACCTGCCGTGGCTGGCTGGCCTCGGCAGCGGTGAAGCCGAGCATCTCCAGGCCGCCGAAGGAGAACATGATGAACGCCAGGGCCATCACCAGCCCCGCTACCCCATGGGGAAAGAACCCGCCGTGGTCCCAGAGGTTGCTGACCGCCGCCTGCTCACCGCCCTGGCCACTGAACAGCAACCAGCCGCCAAGCAGGATCATGCCCACCACCGCCACCACCTTGATGATGGCGAACCAGAATTCCGCCTCGCCGAACACCTTGACGTTGGCGAGGTTGATCGCGGTAATCAGGATGAAAAAGCCCGCCGCCGATACCCAGGTGGGAACCTCCGGCCACCAGAACTGAATGTACTTGCCCACCGCCGTGAGCTCGCTCATACCCACCAGGGTGTAGAGCAGCCAGCAGTTCCAGCCGGCGAGAAAGCCCGGGAAGGCGCCGCCATACTTGTGCGCGAAATGGCTGAAGGAGCCCGCCACAGGCTCCTCGACGATCATCTCGCCCAGCTGGCGCAGGATCAGGAATGCGATCACGCCGCACAGGGCGTAGCCGAGGATCATCGACGGGCCGGCGCTTTTGAGCACCCCGGCCGAGCCCAGGAAAAGGCCGGTGCCGATGGCACCACCCAAGGCAATGAGTTGGATGTGGCGGTTTTTCAGGCTGCGCTGCAGGCTGCCGGAAGAGGAAGTGTGTGCACTCACGAAAGGTGTCGCCTGTGGTGATTCAAGCCATGGGCACCTGGTGTGGCGGTGCCTTCAGGAGGCGCGAAATGCGCCGGCCGCGCAGTTTACACAGCGCGGCCGGGCAAGGTTCAGCGAGGTTGGGGCAAGGTGTTTCAATCAGCCCCGTGGCGGTTTGCGCTTGCTGCGAACAGCGCTCGGGCGCTCGGCCACTTGCGAGCCGCGTGGCTTGCGTGGCGCTGCCTTGCCGGCAGCCGGCTTGCCTTCGGCAGGCTTGCGCTCGCCGCCCTCATGCGCCGGGCGCAACTGCCGCACGCGCTCGCCACGGCCCAGCGGGCGCGACGATTTGCGTTGCAGGCGCTCCATCTTTTCCTTGTCGCGGCCAGGTTGCGATGGCAGCGCCACCGGCTTGAGGCCCACTTCGCCGGCGAGGATGTCGATCTCGCCCTGGCTCATTTCGCGCCAGCGGCCCATCGGCAGGTCGGAGTTGAGGAACACCGGGCCGAAGCGCACCCGCTTGAGGCGGCTCACCACCAGGCCCTGCGATTCCCACAGGCGGCGCACTTCGCGGTTGCGCCCTTCCATCACCACGCAGTGGTACCAGTGGTTGAAGCCGTCGCCGCCAGGCGCTTGCTGGATGTCGGTGAACTTGGCCGGGCCGTCTTCGAGCTCGACGCCCGCCTTGAGGCGCTCGATCATCTCGTCGGTGACTTCGCCGCGCACGCGCACGGCATACTCGCGGTCCATCTCGTAGGACGGGTGCATCAGGCGGTTGGCCAGCTCACCGTCGGTGGTGAACATCAAAAGGCCCGTAGTGTTGATGTCGAGGCGGCCGACGTTGATCCAGCGGCCTTCGCGCGGGCGCGGCAGGCGGTCGAATACGGTCGGGCGGCCTTCGGGGTCGTCACGGGTGCAGATCTCGCCGTCGGGCTTGTTGTACATCACCACGCGGCGCACCTGCTCGGCGGCCTTTTCGCGCTTGATCAACTGGCCGTCGACGCTGATGGCGTCGAGCGAATCGACGCGCTGGCCAAGGTTGGCGACCACGCCATTGACCTTGATACGGCCTTCGCTGATCCAGGCCTCGACGTCACGGCGCGAGCCGACGCCGATGCGGGCCAGTACTTTCTGCAGTTTTTCGCCCGAAGGCGGGATGACGACGGCGTCGTCGGAATGCTGTTCAGCCATGAGTGAGCACCTCCCGGTGTGTAAGCTGTAAAGGGGCGCGCATCATACGCTGCGGGCAACGCCTGCGCACCTTGATTGTGGCCTTATTGCGCCGGTTCGTCGGGCCGGTCGTCGGCTGATTCATCACTGGCCTGCTGCTGCTCGGTTTCAGGCTCTGGCCGCAACAGGTCATCGAAGTCGGTCTTGATGCCCTGCTCCATGGTGTCGAGCTCGGCCAGCAGTGTGCGGAAGCTGGTCTGCTCGCGGGCCTCGCCGCCGAGTTCGCCGTCCACCTCCTCACCTTCCAGCGCAACGCTGGCATCGGCCAGCGCCTGCAGGTGGGCAGGCACCGGCGCATCGTCGTCGCCCTCTTCCGGCACGATCTGCGGCTCCAGCTCGCGCAGCTCGGCGAGCGGCGGCAAGTCCTCGAGGCTTTTGAGGTTGAAGTGATCGAGAAACGCCTTGGTGGTGGCGAACATCGCCGGCCGGCCGGGCACATCGCGATAGCCGACCACGCGGATCCACTCGCGCTCCACCAGGGTCTTGACGATGTTGCTGTTGACCGCCACGCCACGCACGTCTTCGATTTCACCCCGGGTGATGGGCTGGCGGTAAGCGACCAGGGCCAGGGTTTCGAGCAAGGCACGGGAGTAACGCTGCGGGCGCTCCTCCCAGAGCCGGCCGACCCAGGGCGCGAACTTCTCGCGAATCTGCAAGCGATAGCCGGAGGCCACTTCCACCAGCTCGAAAGCACGGTTGTCGCAAGACTTCTTCAACAGCTCCAGCGCACGCTTGAAGACATTCGGACCCGGCCGCTCGGCTTCATCGAACAGCTCATAGAGTCGATCCAGGTTCTGTGGCTTGCCGCTGGCCAGCAGGAAAGCTTCCAGCAGCGGCGCCAACTCACGGGGCTCGTTCAGGTTCATCAGGGCACTCGGTCACTCGGCGGTGGGGGCTTCGGTGCGGGTACGCACATGGATGGCGGCGAAGGGCTCATTCTGCACAAGTTCGATCAGCGATTCCTTGACCAGCTCCAGGATCGCCATGAAGGTCACCACCACGCCCAGCTTGCCTTCTTCGGCGCTGAACAGCGAAACGAAGGGCACGAAGGCGCCATCGCGCAGGCGCTCGAGCACCTGGCTCATGCGCTCGCGGGTCGACAGCGCCTCGCGGCTGACCTGGTGGCTTTCGAACATGTCGTTGCGCCGCAGCACGTCGGCCATGGCCAGCAACACCTCCTGCAGCGCCACCTCCGGCAGCAACTTGCGGGCTTTGGCCAGCGGTGCATCCAGGCTTGGCACGACGATCTCGCGGCCGACCCTCGGCAGCCCGTCGATCTGCTCGGCTGCGCCCTTGAAGCGTTCGTACTCCTGCAGGCGGCGGATCAGTTCGGCACGCGGGTCGCCCTCTTCTTCCTCTACCTCGGCCGAGCGCGGCAGCAGCATGCGCGACTTGATCTCGGCGAGCATGGCGGCCATCACCAGGTACTCGGCGGCGAGCTCCAGGCGCACGGTTTTCATCAACTCCACGTAGCTCATGTACTGGCGGGTGATCTCGGCCACGGGGATGTCGAGCACGTCGATGTTCTGCTTGCGAATCAGGTACAGCAGCAGGTCGAGCGGGCCTTCGAAGGCTTCAAGAAACACTTCCAAAGCGTCGGGCGGGATGTACAGGTCCTGCGGCAGTTCGGTGACGGCCTCGCCGTACACCAGCGCCAATCGCAGCTGCTGCGGAGCCGTGAGCTCCACGGCCTCGGTTTCGCTCACGCCGCGCCCCCGAACGGCGCCGGGTCGCCACACCCCACGCGCACTACTTGCGGTTCGTCCTCGGTCATGTCAACCACGGTGGAGGCCGAATGGCCGCCGGCGCCGCCGTCGATGATCAGGTCGACGTGGTGCTCCAGCCGCTCGCGTATCAGCTCAGGGTCGTTCAGCGGCTCGGCATCGCCTGGCAATACCAGCGTCACGCTCATCAACGGCTTGCCCAGTTCCTCCAGCAGCGCCAGCGCAATGGGATGCCCCGGCACCCGCAGGCCGATGGTACGGCGCTTGGGGTGCAGCAGCAGGCGCGGCACTTCACGGGTAGCGTTGAGAATGAAGGTGTACGGCCCTGGTGTGTAGGTTTTGAGCAAGCGGAACTGCCCGGTGTCGACCTTGGCGAACAGGCCCAGTTGCGACAGGTCGCGGCACAGCAGGGTGAAGTTGTGCCGGTCGTCGAGTTGGCGCAGGCGCCGAACGCGCTCCACTGCGGACTTTTCACCGATGCGGCAGCCAATGGCGTAGGAGGAGTCGGTGGGATAAACCACCACTCCGCCACGGCGAATGATGTCCACGGCTTGCTTGATCAGCCGCGTTTGGGGGTTTTGCGGATGAATCTGGAAAAACTGGCTCACCGTATCTACCTCAGGCCAATGCTGGCTCATGTCGGAAACGCGCCCACAAGGGCGGCAGGTCTTCGGGCAAGGGGCGATAACTGCCGATTTCGCCCCACAGGCCCGGGCCGTGGAAGTCGCTGCCGGCGCTGGCCAGCATGCCGAATTCACGGGCCAGGATCGACAGCGTACCCACCTGCTCGGCCGCCTGCATGCCGTTGACCACCTCCAGCGCATGCCCGCCGGCGCCCAGGAAGTCGGCCACCAGGCGCCGGCGCTTGCTGCGGGTGAAGTTGTAGTGCATCGGGTGCGCCAGGCTCACCCAGGCGCCAGCTTCGCGCAGCGTGCGCACGGTGGCTTCCAGGGTCGGCCAATGCAGCTTCACATCGCCCAGCTTGCCTGCGCCCAGCCAACGCTGGAAGGCCGTGTTGCGGTCGGCGACGAAGCCAGCCTGCACCAGGTATTCGGCGAAATGCGGCCGGGCCGGTGCGTTGCTGCTGTCGCCCAGGGCTTGCTGGACTGCGCGCGCACCGGCCAGGGTATCGGGCATGCCCTTGGCCGCCAGCCGCCGGTCGATTTCTTCGGCGCGCAACCAGCGGCCATGGTGCAGCGCGTGCAGCGCTTCAGCCAACGGCGGAGCGTCCAGAGCAAAGTGATAACCCAGCACATGGATGGTTGCCCCGCCCCAGGTGCAGGACATCTCGACGCCGCTGACCCACTGCATGCCCAGCGCCTTGGCGGTGTCACGCGCCTGGGGCAGGCCTTCGAGGGTGTCATGGTCGGTCAGCGCCAGGGTGTGAACGCCGCGTTCGTGGGCACGCGCCACCAGCTCGGCAGGCGCGAGCAGCCCGTCGGAGGCGGTGCTGTGGCAGTGCAAATCAACGATCATCGGCGGCGCTTTCGCAGTCTGGAAGGTTTGCTATTATGCCGCCACGTCCCGTCGCTGGCTGCTACCGTGAAGCAATTAATCGATTTCATCCCGCTGTTCCTGTTTCTCATCGTCTACAAAGTCGCCCCGCAAACCTTCGATGTCGCCGGCATTCCTTTCAGCGTAGGCAATATCTTCAGCGCCACGCAGGTGCTGATCGCCAGCTCCGTGGTGGTCTACGGCGCACTGTTCATCAAGCAGCGGCGGCTGGAGAAGGGCCAATGGTTCACCCTGCTGGCATGCCTGCTGTTCGGCAGCCTTACACTGGCCTTCCACAGTGAGACCTTCCTCAAATGGAAGGCGCCGGTGGTGAACTGGGTATTCGCGCTGGTGTTCCTGGGCAGCCACTTCGTCGGTAACCAAGTGCTGGTCAAGCGGGTGATGGGCCATGCACTCACCTTGCCCGACGCGGTCTGGGCACGCCTTAACCTGGCCTGGGTAGCGTTCTTCATCATCTGCGGGGCCGCCAACCTGTTCGTGGCGTTCACCTTCGAGCGCTTCTGGGTCGACTTCAAGGTCTTCGGCAGCCTGGGCATGACGCTGATCTTCCTGCTGTGCCAAGGCGTCTACCTGTCCCGCCACCTTCACGATGCCAAGCCCGACCAGGAGAAATGACATGCTCTACGCAATCTTCGCCACCGACGTGGCCGACTCGCTCGAAAAGCGCCTGAGCGTTCGCCCTGCCCACCTGGAGCGGATCAAGCAGCTGCAGGCCGAAGGCCGCCTCGCACTTGCCGGCCCATTGCCCGCTATCGACAGCAACGACCCGGGGAGCGCCGGCTTCACCGGCAGCCTGGTGGTGGCCGAGTTCGCTTCGCTGGAAGCAGCCAAAGCTTGGGCGGCTGCGGACCCTTACGTCAGCGCCGGTGTCTATGCCGATGTGGTGATCAAACCGTTCAAACAGGTGCTGCCGTAAACCATGAGCGATGTGCTGCTGATCGACGACGACGTCGAGCTGTGTGAACTGCTGAGCAGTTGGCTGGCCCAGGAAGGCTTCAGCGTGCACGCCTGCCATGACGGTGCCAGTGCCCGTGCGGCACTTTCCGAAATGCCGCCGCAAGCGGTGGTGCTCGATGTGATGCTTCCCGACGGCAGCGGCCTGGAAGTGCTCAAGCAGCTGCGCGCCGAGCGCACCGACCTGCCGGTGGTGATGCTTTCAGCTCGCGGCGAGCCGCTGGACCGCATTCTGGGCCTGGAGCTAGGCGCCGACGACTACGTGGCCAAGCCCTGTGACCCGCGCGAGCTTACCGCCCGCCTGCGCGCAGTGCTGCGCCGCAGCCACCCCACCGCTACCACCACGCAGCTCGAACTGGGCGACCTGGTGTTCAGCCCGGCGCGCGGTGTGGTCACTGTCGACCAGCGCGACATTTCCCTGACCGTTTCCGAAAGCCGCCTGCTCGAGGCCCTGTTGCGCCAGCCGGGCGACCCGCTGGACAAGCAGGCGCTGGCGCAACTGGCGCTTGGCCGCAAGCTCACCCTGTACGACCGCAGCCTCGATATGCACGTGAGCAACCTGCGCAAGAAGATCGGCCCGCACGCCGACGGCCGCCCGCGAATCGTTGCCTTGCGTAGCCGTGGCTACTTCTACGCGCAATAGCGCCGGCGTTTACCAACCCTTTACGTAGGCCTGACCGCCGCTGACGCAGCCCTGAGTAATCTGAGCTCATCCGGTAACCACATACCACCGGGCCCAGACCACCAGGAGAAACACACCATGCGCAAGACCCTTGCCGCCTTGATGCTCGCCGCTACCCTGCCCACCCTCGCCATGGCCGCACCGCCTGCCGGCCCTGACGGCGTGCCACCACCTCCACCCTTCGAACACGGCCCGATGATGGATCGTGGCCCGATGCTCGAACATGGCCGCCCTGGCCCGGACATGTTCCGCGAGCTGGACCTGAATCGCGAACAGCGCATGCAGATCGGCAAACTGATGCGTGAGCAGATGCACCAGCGCCATGAGATCACCCGGTCGTTCCTCGACAAGCTGCCGGCGGCCGACCAGAAGGCCATGCAGGACCAGATCAAGGCCAACGAGGACAAGAACCGCGATGCCGTTCGCGCCGTGCTCACCCCTGAGCAGAAGAAGCAGTTCGACGAGATCAAGAAGGAACAGGACGCTCGCCGCGCCGAATGGGCCGAGTTCCAGGCCTGGAAAGCGCAAAAGGACAGAGAAAGCCCAGTAAACTGCGCCTCTGACTGTTCAACCGGCCCGGCCCTCTTCAACGAGGCCGGGCTGCCTGCGTTCGAGGTGCCTTTTGCGTTCATTGTTCTGGCGGATCCTTGCAAGCTTCTGGCTGGCCATCGCCCTGGTATCCGGGCTTTCGGTGCTGATGGGCCATGTGCTCAATCAGGACGCCTGGATTCTCAGCCGGCACCCGGTGCTGAAGGATTTCGCCCAGCAGTGGGTGGACACCTATGAAGGCCAGGGTGCCGATGCCGCCCAGGCACTGCTCGAACAGCGAAAGCGCGAGTTCCACATCGATACCCAGGTGCTCAACGACAGCGGCGACGCCGTGGTGCCCGGGACCTTCCCGCGCCGTGCACAGGCCATGGAAGCCCACAACAATGACGGGCGGCCCCTGCCCTGGCGCCGCCTGACCACCGAATACACGAGCCCCAACAGCCAGGACACCTACCTGCTGATCTACCGCATCCCGCACCCGCTGATCGACGACTGGCACCGCGAAAGCCTGACCGGCCCGATCGGCGGCTTGATCATCGCGCTGGTGGTGCTGACTTTGTTCAGCCTGCTGGTGACACTCTCGATCACCCGCCCGCTGAGCCGGCTGCGCGGGGCGGTGCACGACCTGGGCCAGGCCACCTACCAGCAGAACAGCCTGGCCAAGCTTGCAGCGCGGCGCGATGAGTTCGGCGTGCTGGCCAACGACTTCAACCGCATGGGCTCACGCCTGCAGAGCCTGATCGGCAGCCAGCGGCAGTTGCTGCGCGACGTGTCGCACGAACTGCGTTCACCGCTGGCGCGGCTGCGCATCGCCATGGCGCTGGCCGAACGCGCTGAGCCTGCACAGCGTGAACAGCTGTGGCCGAGGCTCACGCGTGAGTGTGACCGGCTGGAGGCGTTGATCAGCGAAATTCTCGAGCTGGCGCGGGTCGATGCCGAACAGGCGCACCCCGAGACCGTCGACCTGAACCAGATCCTGGGCGGTATCCGCCGCGACGCGCAGCTCAGCGCCCCGGACCAGAACGTGAAGGTCGAGGCCGAACCCGGCCTGCAATTGCAGGGGTGGCCAACGCTGGTAGAGCGCGCTCTGGATAACCTGGTGCGCAACGCATTGCGCTTCAACCCGGCCGATCAGGCCATCGAGATCAGTGCGTCGAGCGAGGGAGAGGGCTTGCTCATCAGCGTTCGTGACCACGGGCCGGGTTGCCCGCCGGAACACCTGGGCCAATTGGGCGAGCCGTTCTACCGCGCCCCTGGCCAGAGCGCTGCGGGCCATGGCCTGGGCCTTGCCATCGCTCGGCGTGCAGCCGAGCGCCACGGCGGCAGCCTCATATTTGCCAATGACCCAAGTGGAGGGTTCACCGCTCGTATGCAGTTGCCGAAAGTACCTGCACCCGCGAGATTGACGTAGACAATCCGTAGGAGCGCAACTTTCCGCTTGCCTGCGGCCTTTCGAAACCGGCACATCACCGCGTCGCCCGGCGTAGCCGAGCTCCTGCAATACAGCGAAGGGGTCAGCGGGCTGCCAGGCTCGGAGCGGCGCCGGTATTCGACCAACGGCTGTAAGTCTCACGCGCCCGGTCCAGCCAGATGCGCCACTGCTGCTCGTCCAGCAGGCAGAAGTCTCTCAACGCGTAGAGGTAACCCACGGTCGAGGTGTAATTGCTCAGCGCCAGCGAATCGAAGCCGGCCGACGCAATAGCGTCGATGCGGGCCTCCACACGGCTGGTAACTGATTCGGGTACGTCGGCCATCAGGCGCTCCAGAATGCTCGGATAGGGCGAATTCAGGAGGTAGGAGCGCCCATGGCCTTTACAAGTTCCTGCCCCTCAGCGCTGGGCGACGACGAACAGGCGGGGAAAAGGCAGCAGCACGCTGCCATCGGGCAGCACCTCGTACGCCTTGGCAAGTTCGGCATGGTACTGGGCAACGAAGGCTTCGGCCTGGTGCGCATCGAGCTGGGAAAGGTACGGGCCCAGCGCCGAGCCCCTGAACCATTCCACCACCGCAGAGATGCCTCCAGCCAACGGATGATGGTAAGTGGTGCGCCACACATCCACCTGCTGGCACAGCGGCTTGAGCAGCCGATAGTAGAAGCTGGCGCCATGCCGGGGCGGCAATGCGAACCCGGCAAAACGTTCGGCCCATGGGCCACTCTCTGCAACCTTGCGCAGTGCCCGGTGGGCAGGCTCTTCAAGGTTATCGGGCGTCTGCACGGCGAGGGTGCCACCGGCCGCCAGCTGCGCGACCAGATGCGGATAGAGTTGATCGTGATCGGGCAGCCACTGCAGCGACGCATTGGCCAGGATCACATCCTGCCGCTGCGCAGCCTGCCAATGGCCAATGTCGCCAGCCTCGAAGCTCATGTGCGGCAAGCGCTCGCGTGCGGCCTGCAGCATGTCGGCTGCCGAATCCAGGCCACTGATGTGCGCCTGCGGGAAGCGCTGGGCCAGGATCTCGGTGGAGTTGCCCGGGCCGCAGCCCAGGTCGATGGCGTTGCGCACCACTGCAGTGGGGATGGCGGCGATCAGGTCACGTACCGGGCGGGTGCGCTGGGCTTCGAATATCGAGTACTGCTGGGCGTGCCAACTCATCATGCCTCCTTGGCGGGGTTTACTGGCGAAAGTCTCCGGTGCCGAACACGCGCTCGCGGCCTTTGTCGTTCTTCACGGTCAGGCGCGTACGCTGTTCACTCCAGCTGATCTGGCCGTCTTCATGGCGGTCATGCCAACGGCCCCAGTTTTTCTTGTCGTCGATGTAACTGGCCCACAGCACCTTGCCCTCTGCCGGGAACTGGCAACGGTAGCGGCTGCGCTGGCGGGTAGTGGCATGAGTAAAGACGATTTCCGGCGTATTGCCGCCGCGGGTGATCCGCAACCGGCCAAGATCATGGTTCAGTTCCAGTGCCAGCACCGCCTTGCACACGTCGGCGTGGGTGTAGCCGCCGGCAAAGGCGTTGCCGCTGGCGAGCACCAGGGCGGAGGACAACAACAGCGACGCCTTCATGAACCATCCTTAAGATCAGAAAATTCGGCAATGCCACCACTGTAACCAAGCCCGCTTGCGGCAGCCAGTAGGCTTCAGGCTGTTTCATCGCTTCGCTGTGGAGCGAACCCTTGTGCGCCTGCCGGGTCAGCATCCTCAAGGACCCTTCGGAGACACCGCCATGACCGAAATGCAGGCACTGACAGCCACCCTTGAAAAGCTCTACGAAAACCAGGTAGCGCTGGCCGCGTCCATTGAAGAGCTGGCGTTGTGGGTGGAGGTGCGCGGCGAGGACGCCGCCACTGCCGACAACGTGCGCGGCGCTCTCGAAACCCTTGACCGCAACGCCGACAGTATCAGCGCTGCAGTGCAACTGCTGCGTGGCGCGAAGGGTCAGTAACCTTCCTGGGTCAACAGTTCGCCCACGCTTCGCTTGGCCGGGCGACCATAGAACTGCAGCAACTGCGCGGCGCGGTTGGTGAAGATGCCGTCCACGCCTGCGTCCATGACTTTTTTATAATCGACCGGGTCATCGACGGTGTACGCGTGCACCAGCAGGCCCTTGTCATGGGTGTAGCGGTTCATCCAGGGCTGCACCAGGTCCATGTAGCTTTGGTCTCCGCCTTGGGTAAGTGCTGCGGAGGGGCCGGTACCGACCGCACCTTGCGCCTTGGCAAAATCAACCCATTGCTCGAACGCCGCCTTGTCCTTGGGCTGCTGGCGGGCATACCAGGCGGCTTTGTCTTTCTCGCCGGACTGGGCGAAGGTCTGGTTCGAGGCGGGTGTGATGCTGCCCTCGCCCACCCACAGCAGCAGGATCTTCGGCACCTTGGGCATTTCCTTGGCCAGCAGCTGCAGGCTGGGCTTTTCGAAGGTTTGCAGGATGATCCGCTTGCCGGGCGCCACCTCGCCGCCCGCCGTCAGCCAGCCGCGCTGCTCCAGTTTGAGCTTCAGGTCATGCTCGATGCCGGGAAACAGGCCTGGCACTTTGGTTTCCATGTAAAGCCCGGGCTTGTGCTGCGGGCTGCCCTCGGCGATGTCGATGATCTCGTCGAGCGTCTGCACCTGCAGCCCTTTGAACTTGGGCCGCGCGCGGTCGGGGTAGGCGCTGTTGAACCAGCTGCCGGCATCGAGCTGCTTGAGCTCGGCCAGGGTGAACTCGCTGACCGGCTTGTCCTTGCGCTCGGGGAAGCGCGTGGCGATGTCGGTGGTGCGCTGCAGGTTCTCATCGTGCAGGGCGATCAGCACGCCGTCCTTGGTGCGTTGCAGGTCCATTTCCAGGTAGTCGGCGCCCAGGTCGCGGGCAGTCAGGTAAGAAGCGCGGGTCGACTCCGGTGCGTCGAACGAAGCGCCGCGGTGGGCGATGACTGCCGGATGCGGGATGTTCGCGGCGCGGGCGAGCTCGGCGGGCGACTGAGCATGCGCCACGCCTGCGCAAAGCGCAGCGCCGAGGGTGAGGGTGAGGGAACATGCTGCGCGGGAGAGCTTGAAGGTCATTGGCTGCCGATTCCATATACGGTCGAAGGACCCAAGCATAGTCGGCGCGGCGGATGACAGCGGCGTGTCACATGCTACAGTCGCGCCCCACACAGGTTTTGCAACGAAGATGACCATGGCCACCCCCGAATTCGACGCCCACCTGCCCGCCTGGGCCGACCTCGCCTCGGCCTGCACCGGCATCCTGCTGGGCAACGGCGCCAGCCGCGCATTGTGGCGCGCCTTCAATTACCACTCGCTGTTCGAGCTGGCCTGCACGGTGCGCAACAAACCGCTGGGCAAAACCGACAAGGCCCTGTTCGAGGCGATGGGCTGCGAAAGCTTCAACCAGGTGCTGGTGGCGCTCAACGCCACCGCACGGGTGAACGCAGCGCTGGCGATCAGCTCCACGGCGCCCTTGAACCGCTACTACTCGATCAAGGAAGCGCTGATCCACGCCGTGCGCAGTGTACACATCCCGTTCGGGCGGTTGCGCCCGGAGGCGCTGGCGGCGATGAACAACGAGTTGCGCCGTTACCGTACGGTCTACAACAGCAACTACGACCTGCTCACCCACTGGGCAACGTGGCATGCGCCAGAGGGTTTCGAAGACCTGATGGATGCCGACCAGAGCTTCGACCCGCGCCGCTTTCATAATGAAGGCACCCGCGTGCTGCACCTGCACGGCGGCCTGCACCTGATCCGCAACCGCGACGGCAGCACGCGCCGGCGCAGTGCCGGCGGCGCCGAGCTGCTCGATGGGTTTGCCATCAACACGCCGGGCGACCTGCCGCTGCTGGTGAACGAAGGCCGCTGTGAGGAAAAACGCCGCAGCATCGGCGAGTCGGCCTACCTGAGCCTGGCCTTGCAAGCGCTGGCTACGCACCAGGGGCCGTTGTGCCTGTTCGGCCACCAACTGAACACTCAGGACGGGCACTTGCTGGAGGCGATTCGCGCCGCTGGCCCCGAGCAGGTCGCTGTGTCGATCTTTCCGCTCAGCGCGCCCTGGGTGCAGAGCCAGAAGGCGCGCTTCCACCAGTTGCTGGGGGATGTGACGCGGCTGGCCTTCTTCGACGCCACCAGCCACCCGCTGGGCGCACCGGCGCTGCTGCACAGCGCTTGAGGTTCAGAGCAACGCGTCGGCCTTGAGCAGGCCTTCAAGGCAGTGCCGCTCGATGCCGTAGAACGCCTTGAGCGCGTCGATCTTTTCCAGCAGCGCGGCGTTGCTGCGTGGCTGGGCGCGCTTGACCGCCAGGATCATCTTGTTCTTGCTGGTGTGCTCCAGCGAGACGAATTCGAACACCTTGGTGTCGTAGCCGCAGGCCTCCAGGTACAGCGCGCGCAGCGCATCGGTGGCCATCTCCGCCTGTTGGCCCAGGTGCAGCCCGTATTGCAGCATCGGCGCCAGCACCTGCGGGCTGTGCATCTGCGGGCGGATTTCCTTGTGGCAGCACGGCGAGCACAGCACGATGGCGGCGCCGGCGCGGATGCCGGTATGGATGGCGTAGTCGGTGGCGATGTCGCAGGCATGCAGCGCGATCATCACATCGACATGCTCGGGCACCACGCTGCGTACATCGCCACACTCGAACACCAGGCCTGGCTGCTCCAGCGGCGCGGCGGCACGGTTGCACAGCTCGACCATGTCCGGGCGCAGCTCCACACCCAGCACCTGAGCCTGCCGGCCGAGGCCATGGGTAAGGTGGTCGTGCACGGCGAAGGTGAGGTAGCCCTTGCCCGAGCCGAAATCCGCAACGCTCACGCGTTCGGCGCAGGCCAGGGGGCTGGCGGCCAGCGCATGGTCGAACACCTCGACGAACTTGTTGATCTGCTTCCATTTGCGCGACATGGCCGGCACCAACTGGCCTTGTGCATCGGTGACGCCCAGCGCACGCAGGAACGGCCGTTCCAGGCTCAAGTAACGATGTTTCTCACGATCATGGGCCTGAGGCTGCGCAACGATAGGCTGAGCATTGGCTGCACGATGCAGCATCGGCTTGCCCTTCTTGCTGAAGTCCAGTTGCAGGGTTTCATCCTGCGTCACCAGGTGGGCGTTGCGAAACGCTCCTGGCAGCCAGGTTTCCACCTGATCCAGTGCTTCTTCCAGAGCCAGATGGCGGGTGACGTCGCGGGTCTTGTAGCGCAGCACCAGGCCCAGCCGTGGCTGGCCCTTGATCTGCATCGGCTTGATCGTCACCCGCTGCAGGTCGGGCTCTTCGCCCACGTGCCGGGCCAGCACCAGCTTGGAAAGCCGCCCATGTTCTACACTGTGGCGCAGCGAAGCGAGGAACCGCTGGCGAGCATCGGGGTCGGTGTTTACGGCGGGCATGGCAGGCAAGGCCTCGGTTTCGGCGGCAGACATAAAATGGAACATTCTACCGCCATCAGCACGGGGCGTCTTGGCCGGCTCAGCTGGCGAAGCGAGCCCCGATGAGTTACAACGTGCCAGCTCCGTCATCACAACAGGCGCGCGCACGCGCCGCTGCCGTCATATCGCAGTCACCGGGGAATCCGTTATCCATGAACAAGCTGTACCTGCTCGGCCTGGTCGCAAGCCTGGCCTGGCCCACCGCACATGCCGCCGACTACACACCGCCCACCCAGAGCAAAGCCACCTTCATCAATGATTTGATGAAGCGCATGACCCTGGATGAAAAGATCGGCCAGTTGCGCCTGATCAGCATCGGCGACGACGTGACTCTGGAGTCGATCCAGCGCGACCTGGCCGCAGGCCACATCGGCGCCACCTTCAACTCGGTCGTGCCGTGGGACAACCGCTTGATGCAGGATGCCGCGCTGCGCAGCCGGCTGCACATCCCGATGTTCTTCGCCTACGACGTGATTCACGGCCATCGCACCCAGTTCCCCATCAGCCTGGGCCTGGCCGCCAGCTGGGACACCAGCGCCGTCACCCGCGCAGCGCGCACCGCTGCCGCCGAGGCCAGCGCCGACAGCCTCGACATGACCTACGGGCCGATGGTCGACATCGCCCGCGACCCGCGCTGGGGCCGCACCAGCGAAGGCTTCGGCGAAGACACCTACCTGGTGTCGAAAATGGGCGAAGCGATGGTCCATGGCTTCCAGGGCAAGGGCCCGGAGGAGCCGGGCAGCATCATGGCGATCGTCAAGCACTTCGCCCTCTATGGGGCAGTAGAGGGCGGGCGTGACTACAACATCGTCGATATGAGCCCGCAGCGCATGTACAACGACTACCTGCCGCCCTACCGCGCCGCACTCGATGCCGGCGCCGGCGGTGTGATGGTCGCGCTGAACTCGATCAACGGCGTGCCGGCCACCGCCGACACCTGGCTGATGCAAGACCTGCTGCGCAAGCAATGGGGCTTCAAGGGCCTGACCGTAAGCGACCACGGCGCCATCCTGGAGCTGGTCAACCATGGCGTGGCCGCCGACCCCACCGACGCCGCGCGCCTGGCCATCAAGGCCGGCATCGACCAGAGCATGAACGACAAGGCCTATGGCGTCGCGCTGCCGGCGCTGATCAAGGACGGCAAGGTGCCGCTGGCCGAAGTCGACGCTGCTGTGCGCGAAGTGCTCTCGACCAAATGGGACCTGGGCCTGTTCGCCGACCCGTACCGGCGCATCGGTAAAAAGGCCGACGACCCGGTCGACATCAATGCCGAGAGCCGCCTGCACCGCAGCGATGCCCGCGAGGTGGCACGGCGCACGCTGGTGCTGCTGAAGAACGCCAACGGCACCCTGCCACTGAAGAAGCAAGGCACTATCGCCGTGGTCGGCCCGCTGGCCGATTCGCACACCGACATGCTCGGCAGCTGGTCGGCCGCCGGCCTGCCCAAGCAGACCGTCACCGTGCTCGATGGCGTCCGCGCAGCAGTGGGCAACCAGGCCAAGGTTGTGTACGCACGGGGCGCGAACGTGACCGATAACGCCAAAAGCATGCGCTTTCTGAACAACATCATCCTCGACCACACCGAGATCGAACCCGACAGCCGCAGCGCTCAGGAACTGATCGACGAAGCGGTGAAGGCCGCATCGGGCGCCGACGTGATCGTCGCGGCGGTGGGTGAGTCGCGCGGCATGTCCCATGAGTCGGCCAGCCGCACCACGCTCGACATCCCAGCCACCCAGCGCAAGCTGATCGAAGCCCTGCGCGGCACCGGCAAGCCGCTGGTGCTGGTGCTGATGAACGGCCGCCCGCTGTCGCTGGAGCGTGAGAACGCCGAGGCCGATGCGTTGCTGGAAACCTGGTTCTCCGGCACCGAAGGCGGCAATGCCATTGCCGATGTACTGTTCGGCGATTACAACCCTTCGGGCAAGCTGCCGATCACCTTCCCCCGTTCGGTCGGGCAGATCCCGATGTACTACAGCCACCCCACCATTGGCCGCCCCGCCGAGCCGGGCGGGCCTGGCAACTACCGCTCGCAGTACTTCGATGCCGAGACCTCGCCGCTTTTCCCGTTCGGTTATGGCCTGAGCTACACCCAGTTCGAGGTGTCCGACATCACCCTCTCCGGCAACAGCCTCAAGGCCGGCGGCAAGCTTACCGCCAGCGTCACGGTGCGCAACACCGGCAAGGTGGCCGGGCAAACCACGGTGCAGCTGTACCTGCATGACAAGGTCGCTTCGATCGCGCGGCCGATCCAGGAGCTCAAGGGCTTCGAGCCGGTGATGCTGCAGCCCGGCGAGTCCAGGCAAGTGCAGTTCAGCATCGACGAGCCGATGTTGCGCTTCTACAACTCGCAACTGAAATTCGCCTCTGAACCTGGCGAGTTCGACCTGCAGATCGGCCTGGACTCCCAGGACGTGAAGCACGCCGGCTTTCGCCTGCTCTAAGGCCGCCCGCACATGAGCCATCGCCGCCTGCGCCTGGCGGCGATCGTTCTGCCGGCCTTGCTGGGCACCCTGCTGTGCGGGGTGCTGGGCGCGCACTACAACGCCCGCCAGGCACTGCTTGGCGAATCCCGCGTGTCCGAGCAGCGCCTGAACCTCTACGCCAACAACCTCACCACGCTCATCGAGCGTTATCGGGCACTGCCCACCGTGCTGGCGCTCGATCCGGAGGTGGCCCGCGCCCTGCAAGGGCCGCTGGATCGCAGCAGCCAGTTGCGGCTGAACCTCAAGCTCGAACAGCTCAACCAGGCGGCGCAATCCTCCTCGCTCGAACTGCTCGACCGCGACGGCATGGCGGTGGCGGCGAGCAACTGGGATACCCCGTTCAGCTACGTGGGCCACAATTACGGCTTTCGCCCTTACTTTCAGCAGGCTCGCGTGCAGGGCGCCGGTCGCTTCTATGCAGTGGGCGTGACCAGCGGCATACCGGGGTACTTCCTCTCCAGTGCCGTGACCACACCCGGCGGCGCGTTTCTCGGCGCCTTGGTGGTCAAGCTGGAGTTCGCTCTGGCCCTGCAGCAGTGGCCGCAGGATCGCGACATCCTGCTGATCAGCGATGAGCGGGGTGTGGCCTTCATCGCCAGTGACGCTCGCTGGCGTTATCGCCTGCTGCGCCCGTTGAGCGAGGACGACAGAGAAGCCCTCGCCGCCACCCGCCAGTACCATCACCAACCCCTGGCACCGCTGGCCTGGGACACTCTGGAAACCCTGGGCGAACAGCATCGGCTGGTGCGCATCGAGCGCGCCGATTACCTCTGGGAAAGCCGCGCCCTGCCCACAGAAGGCTGGACGCTGCACGTGCTGCGCCCCTGGCAGCCGGATGCGCGCGGGCAGTGGCTGGCGGCCCTCGGCGCGGGCAGCGCCTGGCTGTGTGCGGTGTTCGCGCTGTTGGTTGGGTACCAGCGCCTGCGCCTGGCGCGGCTACGGCGCAATGCCCAGCGCGAGCTGGAGCGCCTGGTGCAGGCCCGCACCCTTGACCTGCGCGAAGCTCAGGATGGGCTGGTGCATTCGGCACGCCTGGCGGCATTAGGGCAGATGGCCGCAACGCTTGCCCACGAGATCAACCAGCCGCTGACCACCCAGCGCATGCAACTGGCCAGCCTGCGCCTGCTGCTGGAGCGCGGCCGCGTCGACGAGGCCCATGCAGCGGTGCGGCCGCTGGAGCAGATGGTCGAGCGCATGAACGCGCTGACCCGCCACCTCAAGAATTTTTCTCGCAAAAGCCCGCAAGGGTTGCGCGAACCCCTGGACCTGGCCGCAGTGCTCGACCAGGCCCTGCACCTGCTGGCCAGCCGCCTGCGTGAGCAACGGCCTGAGGTGATGCTGCAGGTCGCGCGGCCGGCTCAGGTGCGGGGCGATGCATTGCGGCTGGAGCAAGTGCTGATCAACCTGTTGGGTAATGCGCTGGACGCACTGGCCACCGTGAGCGAGCCGAAGCTGTGCATCACCCTCGAACGACTTGGCAATGAGTGGCACCTGGCCGTTATCGACAATGCTGGCGGTATCGCAGAGGATGCGCTGCCCCGGGTGTTCGACGCCTTCTTCACCAGCAAGCCGGCCGGCCAGGGCCTGGGATTGGGCCTGGCGGTCTCGCGCGCCATCGCCGAAGAACAGGGCGGACGCCTGAGCGCCGAGAACCGCAACGGCGGCGCGTGCTTCACCTTGCAATTGCCGGCAGCTTCGGAGGCCCCGTGAACCCTGCCCTGACCATTGCGGTCATCGACGACGAAGCCAGCATTCGCGCCTCGATCGAACAGTTCCTTACGCTCTCGGGCTTCACTGTGCGCACTTTCGAAAGCGCCGAGGCGCTCCTCGCCCAGCCCTGCCCGAGTGGTATGGGCGCGGTGCTCAGCGACGTGCGCATGGCCGGCATGGGCGGCCTGGCGCTGCTCAGTGCGCTTCAGGCACTCGATGTCGACCTGCCGGTGATCCTGCTCACTGGCCATGGTGATGTACCTATGGCTGTAGCCGCGCTGCGCGACGGGGCTTACGACTTTCTGGAAAAACCCTTCGACCCCGATCGCCTGAGCCACGCACTGCAACGGGCCCTGGAAAAACGCTCGCTGGTGCTGGAAAACCGCCAATTGCACCAGCGCGCCGATGCGCACGGTGAATTGCAGGCGCGGCTGCTGGGCCAGTCTCCGGCAATGGTTGCCCTGCGCCAGCGCCTGTTGGACATGGCGGCGCTGCCGGTCAACGTGTTGATCCGCGGTGACACCGGCACCGGCAAGGAACTGGCAGCCCGTTGCCTGCACGATTTCAGCCCCCGCGCTGGCGGGCCCTTCGTGGCGCTGAACTGCGCCGCGATTCCCGAGGCATTGTTCGAAGCCGAGTTGTTCGGCCATGAGAGCGGTGCATTCACAGGCGCCCAGGGCAAACGCATCGGCAAGCTGGAGTACGCCAGCGGCGGCACGCTGTTTCTCGACGAAATCGAAAGCCTGCCACTGGCTCAGCAGGCCAAGCTGTTGCGCGCGCTGCAAGAACGCAGCATCGAGCGCCTGGGCGGCAACCGCAGCATCGCGATCGATCTGCGGCTGATCGCGGCGACCAAACCCGACCTGCTCGAAGAAGCCCGTGCCGGGCGTTTCCGCGAAGACCTGGTGTACCGGCTGAACGTGGCCGAGCTGCACCTGCCACCCCTGCGCCAGCGCCGTGAAGACATCCCCGCGCTGTTCGATCACTATGCCAGGCGCAGTGCCGAGCAGGCCGGCCGTACCTGGCCAGGGCTTGCGCCAGCGCAACTGGCGGGCCTGCTGGCGCACGAGTGGCCTGGCAATGTGCGCGAGCTGGCCAACGCGGCCGAGCGGCTGGCGCTGGGCCTGGGCGAATCGCCCACCGTTGCCGCAGGCGGCGGGTCGCTCAGCGCCCAGGTGGAAGCCTTCGAAGCCCAGTGCCTGCGGGCAGCGCTGGCACGCCATCGTGGCGACATCAAGGCGGTGATGGACGACCTTCAACTGCCCCGGCGCACCCTCAACGAGAAAATGCAGCGCCACGGGCTGTTGCGTGAGGCCTTTCTCGACTGATAGGCAAAAAACCGCTCATCGAATCCGTATCCATGAGCGGGTTATTGCCTAACACAGACCTGAACCTTCCTGATTCCGGGGCTCACGGCCCTTGGCACGGGCCGTGCAATCGGCCCTGCACCGGTGTTCAGCCTTCGCGCTGCGACGCCCGCCAACAACAAGAGAAGGTCTCACTGATGAACTCGATTCCCCCTGCCGGGCCGGCTGCCACGGCCACTCCCGTTCGCGCGCGCTCGCGGCTCAAATCCATCTTCAGCGGCTCGGTCGGCAACCTCGTCGAATGGTACGACTGGTATGTCTACGCGGCGTTCTCGCTGTACTTTTCTGCGGTGTTCTTCCCCAAGGGCGACCCCACTGCGCAGTTGCTCAACACTGCTGCAATCTTCGCTGTCGGCTTTCTGATGCGCCCGTTGGGCGGCTACCTGATGGGCCTGTACGCCGACCGTAAAGGCCGCAAGGCCGCGCTGCTGGCGTCGGTGCTGTTGATGTGCTTCGGCTCGCTGCTGATTGCGCTCACGCCCGGCTATGAAACCATCGGCGTGGCTGCACCCATCCTGCTGGTGGTCGCGCGGCTGCTGCAAGGTCTCTCGGTAGGTGGCGAGTACGGCACCTCGGCCACTTACCTGAGCGAGATGGCCGACCGCAAGAACCGTGGTTTCTGGTCGAGCTTCCAGTACGTCACCCTGATCAGCGGCCAGCTCATTGCCCTGGCGGTGCTGATCGTGCTGCAACAAACCCTTACCGAAGAGCAGCTCTACAGCTGGGGCTGGCGCGTGCCGTTCGTGATCGGCGCCATCTGCGCGGTCGTTGCGCTTTACCTGCGCCGGGGCATGGAAGGACCGAGTCGTTCACCAAAGGCGCCGAAAAACGCAAGGAAAGCGCCCTCGCCCAATTGCTGAAACACCCACGTGAGCTGTTGACCGTCGTGGGCCTGACCATGGGCGGCACGCTGGCCTTCTACACCTACACCACCTACATGCAGAAATACCTGGTCAACAGTGTCGGCATGAGCAAGGCAGATTCCACGTTGATCTCGGCGGCCACGCTGTTCCTGTTCATGTGCCTGCAACCGGTGATGGGCGCGTTGAGCGACCGCATCGGCCGGCGCCCGATCCTGATCGGCTTCGGCGTGCTCGGCACGCTGTGCACCTATCCGATCCTGAACACGCTGAGCACCGTCAGCACCCTGTGGGCGCCTTCTGGCTGATCATGGCGGCGCTGGTGATCGTCAGCGGCTACACCTCGATCAACGCCGTCGTCAAAGCCGAGCTGTTCCCGGCCGAAGTGCGCGCGCTTGGAGTTGGCCTGCCCTACGCGCTGACCGTCTCGATCTTCGGCGGTACCGCCGAGCTGGTGGCCCTGCAATTCAAGCAGGCAGGCTACGAAAGTGGCTTCTACTGGTACGTCACCGCCTGCATCGCCGTGTCGCTGCTGGTGTACGTGTTCATGAAAGACACCCGTACCACTTCGCGCATCGAAACCGACTGACCGCACCGGAGCCGCGAAGGATGGTCTATTGGCCATCTTTCGCTTCGTGGGGTGATCAATGGACGATTTCGGTACCCGTGTCCTGGCCGTTCTGGCCAAGGAATTTTCCGACCTGACTGACCTGGACAACTGTGTGCGCCTGCTGGCGCGCCTGCTGCTGGCTGCTGTTCTGGGCGGGCTGCTGGGCCTGCAACGCGAACTCAGCGGCAAGGCCGCAGGGCTACGCACCCACATGCTGGTGTGTACCGGCGCTGCCCTGTTCGTGCTCGCCCCCGGGCTTAACGGTGCCGGCCCCGACGCCCTGAGCCGCGCCATCCAGGGCGTGGTGGCCGGCATCGGTTTTCTGGGTGCCGGCACCATCCTCAAGGGCAACGAGCAGGACACCCACAAGGTCAAGGGCCTGACCACTGCAGCAGGCTTGTGGATGACCGCCGCTATCGGTGTGGCTGCCGGCATGGGCCATGAAGGCAGCGCGATCTTCGCCACTGCATTGGCGCTGCTGGTGCTGGCCGTGGTGCCCCGCTCCCCCGCCTCCTGAGCCCGGCGGCGCAATGCCGGGGGCCTGCCCAAGCACTGCCTGGGCCGTAATACAACCATCACCAAAGCTTAATGGCGCTGACACCGCGCCTACATAGCCTGACCCTGCCGCCCCCATGGCGGCATGTCTGCCCTCAGGCCAGCTTTGGAGACACGCCATGACCCAGACCGCCCTCACCGCCGCGCGCCGCCCCGAACGCCAACTGCGGGCAGAGCGCCTGATCGGCCCTGCCGCTGTGCAACAGGCCCAAGCCTTGCGCTATCGCGTATTCAGCGCCGAATTCAATGCGTCCTTGAGCGGTGCCGACAAGGGCCTGGACACCGACGACTTCGACGCCTGGTGCCTGCACATCGGTGTGCGGGACCTGGCCACCGGCGAGCTGGTCGCCACCACCCGCCTGCTCGACCACCGCGCCGCCGGCCACATGGGCCGCTTCTACAGCGAGGGCGAATTCCACCTGCATGGCCTGAGCCACCTGCAAGGCCCGATCCTTGAGATCGGCCGCACCTGCGTGGCAGCCGAGTACCGCAATGGCGGCACCATCGCGGTGCTCTGGAGCGAGCTGGCCGAGGTGCTCAACGAGGGCAACTACAGCTACCTGATGGGCTGCGCGAGCATCTGCATGCAGGACGGGGGGCTGCAAGCCGAAGCCATCATGCGGCGGCTGCGCGAACGCTACCTGTGCAACCAGAACCTGCGCGCCGAGCCCCGCAACCCATTGCCAGCACTGGACGTGCCGGCCAACCTGATCGCCGAAATGCCGCCGCTGCTCAAGGCTTATATGCGCCTGGGGGCGAAGATCTGTGGCGAGCCCTGCTGGGACCGCGAATTCCAGGTAGCCGACGTGTTCATCCTGCTCAAGCGCGCCGAGCTGTGCCCACGTTATGCCCGCCACTTCAAGGCGGCGGTGTAATGCGTGCGCTGCGCCTGGGGCGCATTCTGCTGGCGGTGGGCATGGGCCTGATGATGGCTTGCACCCTCGCACTGTTCGAACGCCTGGGCGTGCCTGACCACCAGGCACGCCGGCAACGCTGGACCCGCCGCTTCATGGCTGCGGTGTGCCAGGGCCTGCCCTATCGCATCCAGGTGCGTGGCACATTACCGACCACGCCGATGCTGTGGCTGAGCAACCATGTGTCGTGGACCGACATCGCGGTACTGGGGCAACTGGCGCCCATGGCTTTTCTTTCCAAGGACGAGGTACGCCATTGGCCGATCGCCGGGTGGTTGGCAACCCGCGCCGGCACCTTCTACATTCGCCGCGGCGCCAGCGACGGCCAGCGGCTGCGCCAGGAAATGGGCGAGCACTTGCGCCAGCGAGGGCCGCTGGTGATCTTCCCCGAAGGCACCACCACCAATGGCCGCGACGTGCGCACCTTCCACGGCCGCCTGCTGGCCTGCGCCATCGAACAAGGTGTGCCGGTGCAGCCGGTTGCGTTGCGCTACCTGCGCGATGGGCAACGCTGTGAAGTCTCGCCCTTCATCGGGGACGACGACATGCTCTCGCACATGATGCGCCTGCTGCGCCAGCCGTTGATCGATGTGGAAGTGCACTTGCTGGCGCCGATTGCCAGCAATGGGCAGGAGCGCGCAGCGCTCGCGCACGCCAGCCAGGCAGCCGTGCGCGGAGCGCTTCAGGGCGTGCCGCTGGCCACGCCCTCCTCCGAGCCGGTGCCTGCAACCGCTTGACGCTGTTGCGCGGCGAACGCTTGCAACACGGGGTAAAAGCGGCGGAAGTCATCAGTGAGCGGCTCGTAAAGCCGCTCCAATTCGTCCATCACCCCGTCCAGCACCCCGGCGCGCGACAGCCGCCGGCCGATACCTTTAAACACCCCCTCCAACACCTCGAAGCGCTGGTAAGCGCCCAGCCAGTCATGGGCGATCATGTGTGGCGCGATCTGCTCCAGGCGGCCGGGCAGGTCGCCAGTGCGCTCCAGCAGGCGGTAAACCGAAGCACTGAACACCGCCAGTGGTTCTTCTGAGTACTGCTGCCAATGGCGGGCCAGGCAATGGTCGAAGAACACGTCCAGCACGATACCGGCGAAACGCCTGCGCCCTTCGGGAAAGCGCGCCAGCGCGGCCAGCACCAGCGGGTGGCTGTCGGTGTAGCGGTCGACGGTTCGATGCAGGCGGATGCTCGCTTCCAAGGCTGGGCTGAATCGCCCTTCGAGCGGGCCTTTGACGAAGTCACCGTAGAGGCTGCCAAGGCGCTGCTGGTCGCTCGGGCCGCCCAGGTGAAGGTGGGCAAGATAGTTCATGGCGCCAGCCTACAACGAAACGCCCCCGCTCCACGCTATCAATCCCATCGATAGCAATCATGCCTGCCAGGCATTGGTATATCGGAAAACTCCGATTTACATTTCGTCTCAACACGATATACGCCACGAGCCGACCATGCCCGACGACCTCGACGCCATCATCAAAGCCCTGGCCCACCCGCTGCGGCGGGAGATCCTGCGTTGGCTCAAGGACCCGCACGGCAATTTTCCCGAGCAGTATCACCCTTATGAGCAAGGGATTTGCGCAGGCCAGATCGACCAGCGCTGCGGGTTGTCTCAATCGACGGTGTCGGCGCACCTGGCCACGCTGCAGCGCGCAGGCCTGATCAGCAGCCAGAAGATCGGCCAGTGGCACTTTTTCAAACGCAACGAAACCACCCTGCAGCGTTTTCTGGAACAGCTGCGCGACGAACTTTGATCGCCCAGGCCGCCTTATCGCCTGGGCCTGGCAACTCACTGACCCAAGAGACGTAGACATGACGACGATTTTCGACCCGATCACACTGGGCGACCTGAACTTGCCCAACCGCATCATCATGGCGCCGCTCACCCGCTGCCGCGCCGATGAAGGCCGCGTACCGAACGCGATGATGGCCGAATACTACGTCCAGCGCGCCAGCGCCGGCCTGATCCTCAGCGAAGCCACCTCGGTGACGCCGATGGGCGTTGGCTATCCCGACACCCCCGGCATCTGGTCGGACGCTCAGGTCAAGGGCTGGGCGAACGTCACCCGCGCCGTGCACGCCGCCGGCGGGCGCATCTTCCTGCAACTGTGGCACGTGGGCCGCATCTCCCACACCAGCTACCTGGACGGCGAGCTGCCGGTAGCACCCAGCGCCATCCAGCCCGCGGGGCACGTCAGCCTGATCCGCCCGCAAGTGGACTTCCCCACCCCACGCGCGCTGGAAACCGCCGAGATCGCCGAAGTGATCGAGGCCTACCGCAAGGGTGCCGAGAACGCTAAAGCTGCCGGTTTCGACGGTGTAGAAATTCACGGTGCCAATGGTTACCTGCTGGATCAGTTCCTGCAGAGCAGCACCAACCAGCGCACCGACCAGTACGGCGGCTCGCTGGAAAACCGTGCCCGGCTGATGCTGGAAGTCACCGATGCTGTTGTCGGTGTATGGGGCGCGGGCCGCGTAGGCATGCACCTGGCGCCGCGCGCCGATGCACACGATATGGGCGATGCCAACCGCCTGGAAACCTTCAGCTACGTGGCTCGTGAACTGGGCAAGCGCGGCATCGCGTTCATCTGCGCCCGTGAGAAGGAGGGCGAGGACAGCCTGGCTGCCCAGCTCAAGCAAGCCTTCGGCGGCGCCTACATCGTCAACGAACGCTTCACCAAGCAGACAGCCAATGCCGCGCTGCAAAGCGGTGTTGCGGACGCTGTCGCGTTCGGTGTGCCGTTTATCGCCAACCCGGACCTGCCCGAGCGCCTGGCGGCCGACGCTGCGTTGAACGAGCCAGACCCCAGCACGTTCTACGGCCAGGGCGCCAAAGGGTATCTGGATTACCCGCGCCTCTGACCTGCCTCTGCAGTGCACACAGCCCTGGCCTCTGGCCGGGGCTTTTTCGTTTTAGGGGCAACATGACCGCACCCTTTCAGGGGATATCGATAAGCGATAGCGATTGGTATCTATTCACTTACGATAAATTGATGCTGTTGCGATGAATTACTATTTACATTTTTTTCACTTTTAAATAGCCTTCTGCCACCCGCCAACCTGGCGGCTTTCTCGCAGGCCTCATGGATGAATACCCGCACTCACGGCGCGCCAACGCAGCGCGCCGCGCGAGGGTGTGTGCCTGCGTTTCTTGCCGAGGACACACAACACATGAAGCACTTCCCCTTGCTCAAGCTGGCAGTGGCGGTCTCGCTGCTCAGCGCCGGTGCTGCCCACGCAGCGGCCGAAACCCCTTCACAAACGCCTGCCACCGAGGCCGATGGCAGCATTTCGCTTGGCGTCACTTCGGTGACCGGCGATGGCGTTGCCGGGCAATCGACGACTGAAGGGACTGGGTCCTATACGACGGGAAGATGAGTACGGCGACCAAGCTGAACCTGTCGCCGCGTGAGACACCACAATCGGTGAGCGTGATTACACGCCAGCGCATAGAAGACAAGGGGATGAACGACCTGAACGACGTCGTGCAGAACGCACCGGGTGTCACCCTTCAGAAATACGGTGCCGATCGCCAGCAGTTCATGTCGCGTGGCTTCAAGATCGACAACATCATGTACGACGGGCTCTCCACCAGCGTCGGGACCTACACCCAGGACACCATTTCTTCAGCCGATATGGCTATGTTCGACCGCGTGGAGGTGGTGCGTGGCGCAACCGGCCTGATGACCGGCGCCGGCAGCCCCGCCGCGACCTTGAACCTGGTGCGCAAGCGCCCCACTGATACACCTCAGGTCAGCGTGACCACCAGCGCGGGCAGCTGGGACCGCTACCGCACCGAGCTGGACGCCTCCAATCGCCTCAACGAATCCGGCACTTTGCGTGGCCGAGTGGTAGCAGCCTATCAGGACAACAAAAGCTTTCAGGACCTGAAGACCAACCAGCGCCAGACCTTCTACGGCGTACTCGAAGCAGATCTGAGCGACGCCACCACCTGGACGATCGGTGCTTCCAAGCAGCGCGACGACAACCGTTCCGACTGGGGCGGCATCCCCAGTGGCCCTAATGGCGAAGACCTGCACCTGCCTCGATCCAGCTTCCTCAGCAACCAGTGGTCGTATTGGGACAAAGACAACTACAGCTTCTTCACCGACGTGACCCACCGTTTCGACAACGGCTGGACGGGCAAACTCGCAGCGCAGAAGATCTGGGCCAATCTGGACTCCTTCGCGGCGTACTCGACCGCCAACACCGATGGCACTTTCAGCCAGAACTCGGGCCACTACATCAACTCGGATTACCAGACCAACTACGATGCGTCGCTGACGGGCCCCTTCCAGCTCTTCGGGCGTGAACACCAGTTGAGTGTGGGCACCAGCTACCGGCAGGAACGGTTCGATCAGAACGGCGGGAACCTGCCTTCGTACACGTATGATCCGTTCAACTTCTATCACAACGCACCGGAAGGTAATCCCAACCTGTACAGCTGGGAGTACCGCAATACCGCGACCGAAAAATCCGCCTATGCCGTGGCGCGCTTCAACCCGATCGACCCGCTGCACGTGATCATCGGTTCGCGGGTGCTCTGGTACAAATGGGATGATCGCTCCGGCGACACCGACTACAACCAGACGCAAAAGGTGACCCCTTACGCCGGCATCGTCTACGACCTGAACGACACCTACTCGGTGTATGCAAGCTACACGCAGATCTTCAAACCTCAGGCGGGCGTGACGGCGAACAACAGCGCGCTTGAGCCCATGACGGGCGAAAACTACGAGTTGGGCCTCAAGGGGGCTTATCTCGATGGCGCACTCAACGGCTCGATCGCGCTGTTCGACCTGACCCAACAGAAACGGGCCTACACACTGGATCAGCGATGCGGGGCGGTTCAGTGCTCGGCAACAGCCGGTGAGGTCCGCAGCCAGGGCATCGACGCCGAGATCAGCGGGGCGATCACGCCCAACTGGCAGGCATCGGCGTCATACACCTATGTGCTCAGCCAGTTCGTCAAGGATCAGGCCAAGGAAGGCATGTTGTTCGACCCATCACAGCCCAAACACCTGTTCAAGGCCGCCACCACCTACAACCTGACGGGCGATCTGCATAAATGGCGCGTCGGTGCCGACATCTATGCTCAGAGCGGGACGTTCCAGCATGTGGGCACCGGCCTGAGCGACCAGGCTAGTTATTCGGTAGTCGGGCTGATGGCCGGCTACCGCTTCAACGACCATTGGGATGGCCGTGTCAACGTGAACAACCTGTTCGACACCAAGTATTGGCAGGGGCTGCCTGAGACCTTCGGCGGGGGCATCTATGGCGACCCACGCAACCTGATGTTCAGCCTGAAGTGGACGCTTTGATCATCTAGGAGCTACAAGCCAGAAGCGCAGAGCTACAACTTCAGGGCCACGGCTAACCACCGTGGCCCGTTTCGTTCGACCGCATCAACGCCGCGCGTCGATCTGCTGCTGCAGGTTCTGGATCTGGCTTTGCAAGGTATTGAAGTTGCGCGTGGCCTGGCCGCGGAAAGAGTCGAACTCCTGATTGCTGGGCCCGTTACTGGCGCTGGCGGCCGGACGGTTTTCCAGTTCGCTGCGCAGCACGATCAGGTCCTGTTCCACCTGGCCGATGCGGTTACCGGTATCACCCTGTTTCTTCAGCGCGGCAACATCGCCTTCCAGCCCTTTGAGGCGGGTGTCGTTGCTGCCCTGCGCGGCCTGGGCAGCCTTGAGGCTGGCGAGGTCGGCGGCCATCGCCTTGAGTGCCTGGTCATGGCTGGCCTGCTGGCTGTTCAATTGCGCCGTGAGTTGGTCCAGGCGCTTGCCCAGGTCGCCCTGTTGGCCGGCCACGCCCTGAGCGGTGCGGCTCTGGTCGTCGAATTGGCCTTGCAACTGCTTGAGCGCCTGCTTGAACGACTCGGTGTCGGTGGTGGCGCTGGTTTCGCCGGCGGCCATCTTGCCGCTGATGTCGCGCAGGCGGCCGGCGGCCTCTTCACTGACCTTGGCAAACTCTCCTGGGTGGCCACCAGCTGTTGCTCCATCAGGGAGATCTGCTGAAAGCTCCACCAGCCCAGCACCCCCAGCGCGATCACCAATGCCAGCACCAGCGCCCAGAGCGCGCCGCTGCCAGGCGCCTTGACCTTTACCACCGGCGGGGAATACACCGCCTCCTGCTCGCGCGCTGGCGCGCGGCGGGCTGCCTTGCGAGGCTCGGTGCCAGGCTCCGGCTCACTCGCGAAGTCATGGTCGCGAGCATCGGCGCGCAGGCTCGGCAGGTTTTCGTCGAAGTCATCAACGGCGTCTTTTCGCATGGCAAGCCTTTGAACAATTCAGATAAATGAGGGCGATTCTAACCCGGAACGCACTCGCCGCTCAGCGATAACGCCCGCTGGCGTCCTGGCTTCGCCACCAGAGTGCGAACTCATCGAGCGCAGGCCACAGGCCCGTGGCCGGGGCATAGCCCAGATAATGCCGCGCGCGATGGGTGTCGAGGGTGAAATCTTCAGTCAGCCGCTTCACGTCCTCGAGGTGCGAACCGTGGCCGCGGCCGGCCCGGCCAGGCCCGGCATGCACCCTCGGCAAGCCCGGCGCGCAACCGCGCCAAGGCAATGCTGCGCCCGGGCGGCACGCGCGGCAGGCCCAGTTGCCGCGCCACATACGCAACCGCGTCCCACAAGGGCACAGGCACACCATTGCTGATGTTGTACGCACGCCCCAACGCCTCATCGTTGGCTTGCAGGGCGAGCCAAAGCGCTTCGCAAAGGTTGTGCACACTGGTGAAATCGACCGGTTCAAACCGTCGCCCAGCACGCTCAGACGCTGCTGCTCATGCAAGCGCACCAGGCGCGGCAACCATTGCCGATCACCGGCACCGACCACGCGCGTTGGGCGCAGTGCAACCACCTGCATCCCGAATTCCTCAGCGCCGAAAACCCGCTGCTCGGCCAGGAACAAAGCCCGCGCGTAGGCGCGGCGGTGCTGAGGCGGGATCTGCTCCTCGCGCACGGCTTCGCGGGCAGCGCCGCTGTAATAGAGCTGAGCGCAAGACAGGTGTACGAAACGCGGCACGTGCTCTTTAAGGCAGGCCTCCACCAGGTGTTCCCGTCACGCCCTGGCGCCCCTGCTCGAGCGCTTGCGCCCGTAACCAGGCGTCGGCGGGGCCAGCGCAATGCACCACGGCCTCGACCCCGGCGCACAGCCGCCGGGCGAAATCGGCATCAGCCAGCTCACCTTCCAGGCACTGCGCGCCCGCACGCACCAGGCCTTCGAGCCGCGCGAGCGCTGCGGCTGGCGATACGCACCTGGCAACCTCGGCCCATCGCCATATGCGCAAAGCGCGCGCCGATGAAACCGCTGGCACCTGTGACCAGAGATATTCATGAAACTCCCTTGTTCGATTGCCCGGTTGCGCTGACGCCCTGCGGCGGGATCAAGGCACGCCGTGCCTGATGCAACAGATGGCGGGTCAGCTGATCGCAGCAGTTGCCCGCCATTGCGCCAATGATGCCAGTACAGCGGCACGTCACTGTGAAATCCGGCAGCAGCTCCACCAGCGTGCCTTCGGCCAGTTGCCGCGCCGCCTGGGCCTGAGGAATCAGCCCCCAGCCGGCGCCCGCCTCGGCCATGCGCAGGAACCCTTCACTGGAAGGGCACAGATGATAGACCTGCACCGTTTCAACGCCCAGCGAAGCCATGTAGCGGTGCTGGAGAAAGTCGTCCGGCCGAAGATCAATGCCGGCGCGCGCGCCAAGGCCTGGGCACTGAAGCCACCCGGCAGGTACTGCTCGATGAATGCCGGCGTTGCCAACGGCAGGTAGCGCATCGCCCCCAGCGGCTGACTGCGCGCGCCTGCGACCGGGCGCTCGGCCGCGCAGACGCAGGCTGCCACCTCACCGGCGCGCATGCGTTTAAGGCCCACATCCTGATCTTCCACCAGCAACTCCAGCAGCAAGCCCTCGGCACGGCAGAAGTCGCCCACCGCCGCTGCCCACCAGGTGGCAAGGCTATCGGCATTGAGTGCGATACGCAGGCGTTCGGGGCGGGTGTCGTCATCCAGGGTCGGTACCTCGCCGCGCAGGTCGCGTTCAAGCAAGCGCACCTGCTGCACATGGTTGAGCAAACGGCGGCCTACGTCGGTGGGCGTGGGAGGGCTGGCCCGCACCAGCACCGGCTGGCCGACGCGTGCTTGCCAGCAACTTGATGCGCTGCGACACGGCCGACTGCGACAGGCCCAAAGCCAGTGCGGCGCGCTCGAAACCACCCTGCTCCACTACGCCAGCCAATGCGGCCAGCAATTTGTAATCGAACAATGTCTGGCTCCGGGCTCAGGAAGTAGGCGATATAAGAATTGCTAATGATGTATATCTTATATTCGTTTTTCTGATTTTTCTTTTTTCGTCACACTTTCTGCCTCTTTTACGGATCTGGATGCACGCAGCCATGTGGCAGAGCTATCTCAACGGGTTACTGGTTTCGGCCAGCCTGATCATTGCCATCGGCACTCAGAACGCCTTCGTACTGGCGCAAAGCCTGCGCCGCGAGCATCACCTGCCGGTAGCCCTGCTGTGCGTGCTGTGCGATGCGGCGCTGATGAGCGCAGGCGTGTTCGGCCTGGCCAGCGTGCTGGCGCACAACGAAACCTTGCTGCTGCTCACTCGCTGGGGCGGCGTCGTGTTCCTGCTTTGGTACGGCGCCAAGGCATTGCGCCGTGCGCTGGCCAAAGAGGCGCTGAGCACCACCGAGGACGCCGGCAAGCGCTCACGCCGGGCGGTATTGCTCAGCGCGCTGGCGGTGACCCTGCTGAACCCGCATGTGTACCTGGACACGGTGCTGCTGGTGGGTTCACTCGGGGCCCAGCAGGCTGAACCGGGGCGTATGTGGCGGGCGCCGCCAGCGCGTCGGCGTTGTGGTTCTTCGCCCTGGCACTGGGGGCTGCGTGGCTGGCACCTTGGCTGGCAAGGCCCGCGACCTGGCGGGCGCTGGACCTGATGGTGGCGGTGATGATGTTCGCGGTGGCCATACAGCTGATGATGAGCTGAACCTGCGATCGCTCTGGAACCTCTATCCCACACAGTTGTTGCGTGGTTATACCCTACACCCGGTGCTATGATCCCGGAGCTCGCCAAAGAGAGTACAAACTCCCTGGCGCCCCTGGCCGCCCGTGAACGGCCCCGAGTTTATGACCTGATCAGGAGAACCGACATGGCTTTTGAATTGCCGCCGCTGCCTTATGCACACGACGCCCTGGCGCCGCACATCTCCAAGGAAACCCTGGAATTCCACCACGACAAGCACCACAACACCTATGTCGTGAACCTCAACGGCCTGGTCCCCGGCACCGAATTCGAAGGCAAGAACCTGGAAGAGATCATCAAGTCCTCTTCCGGTGGCATCTTCAACAATGCCGCCCAGGTGTGGAACCACAGCTTCTACTGGAACTGCCTGTCGCCTAACGGTGGCGGCGAGCCTACCGGCGCACTGGCCGATGCGATCAACGCAGCCTTCGGCTCGTTCGCCAAGTTCAAGGAAGAGTTCACCAAGACCTCCGTCGGCACCTTCGGCTCCGGCTGGGGCTGGCTGGTCAAGAAAGCCGACGGCTCCCTGGCACTGGCCAGCACCATCGGTGCCGGTTGCCCGCTGACCAGCGGCGAAACCCCGCTGCTGACCTGCGACGTCTGGGAACACGCCTACTACATCGATTACCGCAACGTTCGCCCCAAATACGTCGAGGCGTTCTGGAACCTGGTGAACTGGGAATTCGTTGCCCAGCAGTTCGAAGGCAACACCTTCAAGGCCTGATTTTTCAAGCCTTGCCAGCGCCCCGCTTTCGCGGGGCGTTTCTTTTTCAGGCGCTTCTAGCCTGCCCGCTCAAGTTTCAGGCATGATCGGCCGACACATGAAACGACGAACGTCTGCATCAATGTGCCCATAACCGCCTGCGTTCGGGCGCGCCCCTTGACTATCCCTGGCTTTGCGAAGTTTCATGGCGATTTGATGCCAACCAGCGTGTGCGCTCCCAGGCGCCAGCGAGAAGGAATCCTCTACATTGAAGCTGGAACTCAAGCACAGCTTGTCAGTGAAGCTGCTCAGGGTCGTGTTGCTGGCTGCCCTCGCCGTGGGGGTGGTGCTCAGTTGTGCGCAGATCCTGTTCGATGCCAGCAAGGCTCACCATGCGCTGAACACTGATGCGCAGCAGATCCTGGGCATGTTCCGCGACCCCTCGACCCAGGCGGTCTACAGCCTGGACAAGGAAATGGGCATGCAGGTGCTCGAAGGGCTGTTCCAGGATCAGGCAGTTCGCCAGGCCAGTATTGGCGTGCCCGGGGAGCCAATGCTGGCGGAAAAGTCCCGCCCCCTTGCCAGTAACTCCTGGCGCTGGCTGACCGACTCGATCCTGGGCCGGGAAAAGACCGCCAGCATTCGCCTGGTGGGCCGCGAGCCGTACAACGAATACTACGGCGACCTCGCCATCACCCTGGACACCGCCAATTACGGCGAGAGCTTCATCGCAAGTTCGGTGATCATCTTCGTCTCCGGTGTGTTGCGGGCCCTTGCGATGGGCCTGGTGCTCTACCTGGTGTATCACTACCTGCTTACCAAGCCGCTGTCGCGCATGCTCGACAGCCTCACCCAGATCAACCCCGACCGCCCCGCTCAGTACCAGTTGCCCCTGCTCAAGGGCCACGAACGCAACGAGCTGGGGCTGTGGATCAACACTGCCAACCAGTTGCTGGCCTCCATCGAGCGCAACACCAGCCTGCGGCATGAGGCCGAAAACAGCCTGCTGCGCATGGCTCAATACGATTTTCTCACCGGCCTGCCCAACCGCCAGCAGTTGCAGGACCAACTCGACAAGATCCTCACCGACGCTGGCCGCCGACAACGCCGGGTGGCAGTGCTGTGCCTGGGGCTGGATGACTTCAAGGGCGTGAACGAGCAGTTCAGCTACCAGAGCGGCGACCAGTTGCTGCTGGCCCTGGCCGACCGGCTGCGGGCGCACAGCGGTCGGCTGGGTGCGTTGGCACGGCTGGGTGGCGATCAGTTCGCGCTGGTGCAGGCCGATATCGAGCAGCCCTGACGAGGCCGCCGAGCTCGCGCAAGCGGTGCTCGACGACCTGGAGGCACCCTTCGCACTGGATCAGGAACAGATTCACCTGCGCGCAACCATCGGCATCACATTGTTTCCCGAAGACGGTGACAGCACCGAGAAGCTGCTGCAAAAGGCCGAGCAGACCATGACCCTGGCCAAGGCCCGCTCGCGTAACCGCTATCAGTTCTACATCGCCAGCGTCGACAGCGAAATGCGCCGCCGCCGCGAGCTTGAGAAGGACCTGCGCGAAGCCCTGGCCCGCGACCAGCTGAGCCTGGTCTACCAGCCGCAGATCAGCTACCGCGACAACAGCGTGGTGGGCGTCGAGGCGTTGCTGCGCTGGGCCCACCCGGAGCGGGGGAACATTCCGCCCGACCAGTTCATCCCGTTGGCCGAGCAGAACGGCAGCATCATCGCCATCGGCGAATGGGTGCTCGACCAGTCCTGCCGCCAGCTGCGCGACTGGCACGATCAGGGCTTCACCGGCCTGCGCATGGCCGTGAACCTCTCCACCGTGCAACTGCACCACGCCGAGCTGCCGCGGGTGGTCAGCAACCTCATGCAGATCTACCGCCTGCCACCGCGCACGCTGGAACTGGAAGTGACCGAAACCGGCCTGATGGAAGACATCACCAGCGCTGCCCAGCACCTGCTGAGCCTGCGCCGCGCCGGCGCGCTGATCGCCATCGACGACTTCGGTACCGGTTATTCATCGCTCAGCTATCTCAAGTCACTGCCGCTGGACAAGATGAAAATCGACAAGAGCTTCGTCAAGGACGTGCTCGACGACGACGACGACGCCACCATCGTGCGAGCCATCATCCAGTTGGGCAAAAGCCTGGGCATGCAGGTGATCGCCGAAGGGGTCGAAACGCGAGAGCAGGAAGCGTACATCCTGGCTGAAGGGTGCCATGAGGGGCAGGGCTGGCTGTACAGCAAGCCGATGCCGGCCAAGGATGTAACGGCGTTTCTGAGGCAGGCTCGTGAGAGTGTGGTGGGTGAGGCCGCCGGCTGATTTGGGTTGCGCCTCAGGCGTCCCAGGTAGTGGTAAGGCCGGGGACATAAAAGGTGACCAATTACCTGAGCACCGGGTCAGCAATTGAGCAACACTCCTGGCCGCTTCAACCCGCCATCCAAGCCTTCGCACAGGCGGGTACACCCCTCCTGAAATGGCCCAATGGGCAGGCGCTATGAACCTGGCTGAACTCAATCAACAGAACAAGAAAGCTGAAACCACTGTATTCAATACTGCGGTCTTCTCGGCCAATGCCTGGATGACCTTGCTGGCCCCTTTGGTAATAGGGGTGTTAGCTAGCAAGCTCTATGCAAGAGAAGATTTTTCGGGTGTGGAGATCAGCTTTTTCTTCATGGCACTGTCCATACACATCTCCTTTGCATCCATCATTTTTGTCGCCAGCAATCGCAAATCCACCTCGCTGGCGTTCGATGAAATTCATAACGAAAACAAAATCTTCAAGGCTGAAGTCATTCCTAGAGCCAAAATGCTTTATGAGGTGTCAAGGACTCAACAAGCCGTTATCTATCTGATGACGCTTGAGCTGGATGCCGTTTGTGACGAGATAAAACTGCGCTCCGCTGAGTTGACCTTGCCTGAACGCATAAAACGATGGGAGTCAGGGCTTGATCGAATTCTCTCGCATTTGGTCGACCACCGAACCCAGCTGTTTGGCTACAGCCCTGATGCCTTGTACAACTTTGCGCTCTACCTGTTCGATGATGAAAGTGGAGAACTGGTCATCAACTGGCGCTCTCATGATAATCGCTTGAAAGTGTCGAACCGGCGTTGGAAGCCTGGCTTTGGGCACGTGGGGCTCGCTTTCATTCAGGGCGAAGCAAAAATCTGCATGGATATAACCCGCAGCTCCGAAATTTCCAACGCAGCTTTAGCAGGCTCGGATGACAGGAAATATAGGTCATTCATTTCCGTTCCGATCAAGGATGCGTACAAACTTATGGATGGCGAGCGGCCGTTGGGTGTGCTTGTATTCACAAGCAACGAGACAGCGCAGTTTTCCTGGGAGAGGGACAAGCTGTTCACCCTCACCATGGCTAAAATATTGTCGCTTTACATCGAACGTCATATCACTTCGCTGATGGAGGCCAAACCATGAAATCTCTTTTCAGAAAAAGCCAGATTTCCAGCCTGGCAGCCGGGTCCGAAAAGTCGCCCTCCGCGGCCCTGATCTCTGAAAGCCTGGACTTCGAGAGCGCACTCATCGAAGACTCCAAGCGAAATGGCTCTTTCTCCAGAGAGTGGGCTGAAGCAGAAGTGGAAAAAAGCGGCGACTACTTTACCCAACAGCTGTACCAGGGGCTCTGAAAGCAACGCCGCGAAGCAGGTTTGATTACACTGACGCCTGTAGGAGACACCGCACAATTTCCCCCTATGGCTCTTGCGGCGAGGGGAAGCCTTTGAGCACAAAAGGTTTTGTCAGGTCGCATCCGCGTGGCTGATCCACCCCTTGATCAACACCCCGCCACACGCCAGCACCGCCGGCACCAGCAGCGCGGTCAACACCTGCTCGAATTGCCACCCCATCCCCAGCAGGGTCGCACCGATCCAGGCGCCGAGAATGGCGCCGAAGCGGCCCACACCGAGCATCCACGACACCCCGGTAGCGCGTCCGTGAGTCGGGTAGAAGCGCGCGGCCAGCGATGGCATGGCCGATTGCGCGCCGTTCACGCACATGCCCGCGGCGAGCACCAGGGTCGCCAGCAGCATCGTGTCGCCCAGGCTTTTGCCCACGGCCCAGGCGAATACGCCAGCGAACAGGTAGAACACGCCGATGACCTTGTGCGGGTTGAACCGGTCCATGGCCCAGCCGACAGCCACCGAGCTGAGCACGCCGCCGAACTGGAACAGCGCGCCGATGAACGCCGCCTGTTCCAGGCTCGCGCCACTTTCACGCATCAGCGTGGGTAGCCAACTGGTGAGCAGGTAAACGATCACCAGCCCCATGAAATAGGTGAGCCACAGCAGCAAAGTACCGGCGCTGTAGACGCCGCTGAAGATCACCGCGAACACGTTGCGCGCCTTCACGCCCTGCTGTTCCGGCACGCTGAAGGCCTGTGCCTGCGCGGCCTGTTCGCCGATCGGGCGCAGCACCTTGCGCACCCGCTCGGCCGGTTGCCCGCGCACCACCAGAAAGCGTGCCGATTCTGGCAGCCAGAACGCCAGGGCCAAGGCCAGCAGCAGCGGCAGCACACCGCCCACCAGCAGCAGGCTGTGCCAGCCCCAGGCCGGGATCAGCCAGGCCGAGATGAACCCTCCGCCGGCCATGCCCAGGTTGAAGCCGCAGAACATGCTGGTCACCAGCAGCGACTTGAGCCGCTCCGGGGTGTATTCGGACAGCAGCGTGGTGGCATTGGGCATCGCCGCGCCCAGCCCGAGACCGGTGAGCAAGCGCAGCAGCACCAGTTGTTCGAGGTTGGCACTGAACGCACAGGCCAGGCTGAAGATGCCGAACAGGAAGGCCGAAACCACCAGCACACCCTTGCGCCCGAAGCGGTCTGCCAATGGGCCGGAGCCCAGGGCGCCGAATACCATGCCGATCAGCGCGGCGCTCATCACCGGGCCCAACTGGGCGCGGTTGATGCCCCAGTCCTGGCTCAACGCAGGCGCGATGAACCCCATCGCCGCAGTGTCCAGGCCGTCGAGAAACACGATAAGAAAGCACAGCAGCGCGATGCGCCATTGGTATCGCGACAGCGGCTGGGCGTTGATGAATTGCTGGACATCGAGGGTGCCGGCAGGCGAGGCAGCCTGCGCGGGCGCACCGGCAAGCTCGCCGGCAGCAGTCAGCGTCTGGGACATGGCGTTGTGCTCTTGTTGTTGGATGCGGCAAACGCTAAGCGCGGCAGGGCGGGCCAGCAAGGCACCGGCCTGAAATCGGTGCGGTTATCGCACGCTTTGCACTGACGCTGCTTTGCGAAACGCCAAAGGGCTTTGCCCGGTCATGCGCTTGAAGAACCGCGAAAAATACGCCGGCTCAGAAAAACCCAAGGCGTCAGAGAGCTGGTTCACACTCAAGGTCGAATACACTAGCTCCCGCCGTGCCTCCAGCGCCAGGCGCTCATGGAGCATCGCCAATGCGCCCTGCCCGCTCAGCCGCATCACCACATCACGCAGATGCGCTGTGGTGATGCCCAGTTGCCGGGCATAGCGCTCCAGGTTCCAATGCTCACGAAAGTGCGCCTCCACCAGCGCGGTGAACGCGGCCAGGTGCGCCTGCCCTGGCGCCGGCCTGCGGCTGGCCTGGCGTTGCTGGCGTTGCCTGGCCAGCCAGGCAGCGAGCAGGCCCAGCAGCGATTGCACGGCCAATTCCCGTGCCGCCAGCAAGGGGTTGGCGTATTCCGCCGCAAGTTGCTCGAACACCCCTGTTAGCCAGCCGCCCTCCCTGCCCAGCGGATACAACCCGGCACGTTCCAGCACCACACGTTGATCACCCAGCGCGTGCTGCAGGGAAGCCACCAGTGGGGCAGCGAGGGTCAGCACCTGGCCATCGACCGCGTCGCTGAAACGAAACCCGTGCACGCACAGCGGCGGTACCAGCTGAACAGCCGGCTGTTCGATGCGTACCCGGCGCCCTTCCAGCTCGATGTCGGCCCACCCCTGGCGCAGGAACAGCACCTGGGTGAGGTCGGCGTGCCGGTGCGGGCGGATTTCCCAGCCATGCAATCGGCTGCGGCTGGGGATCGATTCACAGTGCAGAAAATCCGGTGCAGGCCACTCCAGGCCATCGCCGTAAAGCTTGAACACCGGCACTGCAACCCCAGGCTGCGCGGGGCGATAGCGCTGCATACACGCCTCCTCGAGTTGCGAAAAGTCCAGAAACTAGCACGGAAAATGCCTTAACCGCAGCACGCTTGCAGGCTAAAAATACAGGAAACCTCTTCACAAGATAGGGCCATGCGCCCACCACAACATGAGGCTACCACCATGCAAACCTGCGTCGCGATCATCGGTGCCGGCCCGGCTGGGCTGCTGCTGGGCCAGCTGCTGCACAACGCTGGCATCGCCAACGTCATCCTCGAACGCCAGAGCGCCAGCCACGTACTGGGGCGCATCCGCGCCGGTGTGCTCGAACAGGGCACCGTCGAGTTGCTCCATGAAGCGGGCGTCGGCCAGCGCCTGGCGGCAGAGGGCCTGGTCCACGAAGGCTTCGAGCTGTCGCTGGGTGATCGCCGCGAGCGCATCGACCTCAAGCGCCTCACCGGCCGCACGGTTACGGTGTACGGGCAAACCGAAGTCACCCGCGACCTGATGCAGGCGCGCGAACGCAGCCAGGCCCTCACCTGTTACAACGCCAGCGACGTTCGCCTGCATGCGCTGGAGAGCGACAAGCCTTACGTGACGTTCGAATACCAAGGTGAGCAGGTGCGCCTGGATTGCGACTACATCGCAGGCTGCGACGGCTTTCATGGCGTGGCCCGGCAGTCGATCCCCAGCGACCGCCTGCGCACCTTCGAGCGCGCCTGGCCGTTCGGTTGGCTGGGGGTGCTGGCCGACACGCCGCCGGTCAACGAGGAGCTGATTTACGCCAGCCACGCGCGCGGTTTTGCTTTGTGCAGCCAACGTTCGCACACCCGTTCGCGTTACTACGTGCAAGTGCCCGCCGATGAAAAGGTCGAGCAGTGGAGCGATGAGCGCTTCTGGAACGAGCTGCGCGCCCGCCTGCCGGGGGATGTTGCCCAGGCCCTTGTCACCGGCCCCTCCATCGAGAAAAGCATTGCCCCACTGCGCAGCTTCGTGGCCGAACCCTTGCAGCATGGCCGCCTGTTCCTGTTGGGCGATGCCGCCCACATCGTGCCGCCCACCGGGGCCAAGGGTTTGAACCTGGCGGCGGGCGATGTCAGCACGCTGTACCGCATCCTGGTGAAGGTTTACCGCGAGCAGCGCACCGACCTGCTTGAGCGGTATTCACCGCTGTGCCTGAAACGCATCTGGAAGGCAGAGCGCTTTTCCTGGTGGATGACCTCGATGCTGCACACCTTCGAGCAGCGTGACGGGTTCAGCGAGCGTATCAGCCAGGCGGAGCTCGAGTATTTCCTCGACTCGGAGGCCGGGCGCACCAGCATCGCGGAAAACTACGTGGGGCTGGCGTACGAACCCATTGAATAAAGGCTACATGAATCAACCGTTTTGTAACCTGAGGTTTCCTTCATCTAGCGCCAAATGAAAATCCTTCGCATCATGTCGGCCGCTCGGGGGCGCCCCCACCGGTTACCTTCATTGATGCAGGATTTCGCCATGACTCGTACTCCACTGGCTGCGGCCAGCTTGCTGGCCATCGCTGTCGCACTCAGCGGCTGCGGCGACAACAAGGACACCAGCAAACCCGCGGCGCAAGCGCCAGCTCCCGCTTTAGCGCCCGCCAGCACTCCTGCGGCAGCGCTTGCCGAGGCGAGCAGCAAGGCGGTGGTGGCGCATTACGCCGAAATGGTCCACGCAGTATTCAGCGACTCGCTGACCGGCGCGCAAAAGTTGCAGGCCGCCATCGACGCCTTCCTCGCCAGCCCCACCGATGCCACATTGAAAGCCGCGCGCCAGGCCTGGATCGACGCCCGCCCGGCTTACCTGCAGAGCGAAGTGTTCCGCTTCGGCAACACGATCATCGATGACTGGGAGGGCCAGGTGAATGCCTGGCCATTGGACGAGGGCTTGATCGACTACGTCGACGAGCATTACGAACAGGCCCTTGGCAACCCGGCCGGCAAAGCCAACATCATCGCCAACACGAAGGTCCAGGTCGGCGAGGACACACTCGACGTCAGCCAGATCACTCCCGAGCTGCTGGCCAGCCTCAATGAAGTGGGCGGTTCGGAGGCCAACGTCGCCACCGGTTACCACGCCATCGAGTTCCTGCTCTGGGGCCAGGACCTCAATGGCACCGGCCCCGGCGCGGGCAACCGACCGGCTTCCGATTACCTGCAAGGCGCCGGTGCCACTGGCGGGCACAACGATCGCCGCCGCGATTACCTCAAGGCCGTGACCCAGCTGCTGATCACCGACCTTGAAGAAATGGTCGGGCAGTGGGCACCGGGCAAAACCGACAACTATCGCGCCACCCTGCTGGCAGAACCCGCCGATGCGGGCCTGCGCAAGATGCTTTTCGGCATGGGCAGCCTGTCGCTGGGCGAGCTGGCCGGTGAACGCATGAAGGTGGCGCTGGAAGCCAATTCGCCGGAAGACGAACACGACTGCTTCAGCGATAACACCCACAACTCCGAGTTCTGGAACGCCAAGGGCATCCGCAACGTTTACCTGGGCGAATACACTCGCCTGGACGGCAGCAAGCTGGCCGGCCCGAGCCTGTCGCAACTGGTGGCCAAGGTCGATGCAGGCACCGACGCTGCGCTCAAGGCAGACCTGGCCGACACCGAGGCCAAGATGCAGGTGCTGGTGGACAAAGCCAACCAGGGCGAGCACTTCGACCAATTGATCGCACCTGGCAACACCGCAGGCAACCAGGTGGTGCGCGATGCCATCGCCGCGCTGGTCAAGCAGACCGGTGCCATCGAACAGGCCGCCGGCAAGCTGGGCATCAGCGACCTGAACCCTGACACCGCCGACCATACGTTCTGAGGCCTGGCCCGCTCTTACGGGGCGGGCCGTTTTTACCTTCATGCTCCGATTGCGCCTTTGCTGGCCAGCCCTGTGGCTGGCCCTTTATCAAGCGGCTGCGACCAGGCCCCGCCGACGAACGTCGTGCAGCCGGGTGAAACACGCCCGGGCGGTGCTGCCACGGTGCCGCGCAGTGGCCGCCATGGCTTTTCATTACCAGCGGCCAACCTCAGCCCCGAGCAACGAGTCGATTTCAGCGTGGGCCGTTCCTTTTCCGCAACCCCTGGGTGATCGCGCCGTCCACCACCACAGCGCGTGATGGCCTGGGGCCTCTGTACAACGCAAACGCTTGCCAGGCCTGCCACCTGCGCAATGGCCGCGGCCATCCGCCGGAGCCAGATGCGCTCAATGCGGTGTCGATGCTGGTGCGCCTGTCCATCCCGGCCGGAGCCGGAAGCAGCGGCACGCTGCGCACCCAGGGCGTTGAGCCAGAGCCTGTCTACGGAACTCAGTTGCAGGACCAGGCCATTCCGGGCGTGCCGCCGGAGGGCCGCGTGCGGGTCAACTACCGCGAGCACAGCGTGCGTTTTGCCGACGGTTTCGAAGTGCGCTTGCGAACGCCAGAACTGATCATCGATCGCTTGGGCTATGGCCCGCTGCACCCCGCCACACAGTTTTCGGCACGCGTCGCGCCGCCGATGATCGGCCTGGGCCTGTTGGAAGCGATCCCCGAGGCCAGCCTGCTGGCCCAGGCCGCTCGCCAGCCGGCGCTTGGCCTGAGCGGGCGGCCCAATTACGTATGGGATAGCGCCAAGGCCCGAACAGTGCTCGGCCGCTTCGGCTGGAAAGCCGCACAACCCAGCCTGGATCAGCAGAACGCCCACGCTGCGCTTTCGGACATGGGCCTGAGCAGTTCGCTGCTGCCGGCGCAGAATTGCACGCCCGCCCAAACCGCCTGCCTGCAGGCTGCCAACGGCAATGGCCTGGAAGGTGAAGGCGAGGTAAGCGACAACATCCGCCGGCTGATGCTGTTCTACACGCGCCACCTGGGCGTGCCGGGCCGCCCCGCCGCTGCCGACCCGCAAGTGCTCGAAGGCAAGCGCCTGTTCCACCAGGCCGGCTGCCAGGGCTGCCACGTGCCCAGCTGGGTGACTGCCAACGACGCCGCCGAGCCATCGCTGGCCGGCCAAACCCTCTGGCCCTACACCGACCTGTTGCTGCATGACATGGGCGAGGGCCTGGCCGATGGCCGCGGCGAGCTCCAGGCCGGCCCACGTGATTGGCGCACCGCGCCGCTGTGGGGGCTGGGCCTGACGCGCGCGGTCAGCGGCCACTCTCAACTGCTGCACGACGGGCGTGCCCGCGACCCGCTTGAAGCCGTGCTCTGGCATGGCGGCGAAGCCGAGCCGGCACGCCAGCAAGTACTGACTTTCGATGCCCGCCAGCGCGCCGCGCTGCTGGCCTTTCTCGACTCACTGTGAAGCCCTTGGGAGCTTTTGCCATGTTTCGCCCCAAACTCTTGTTCACCAGCCTTGCAGCCCTGGCGTTGGGTGCCTGCACCCCGCAGGATCGCCAGGCCAGCACCAGCGCAGCCTTGGCCAAGCAGGTGATCCTGCCCGGCTACAGCCAGTGGCTGGCGGCCGACCGCCAACTGGCTGCCAGCGCCCTGGCCTTTTGCGAAGGCCGCGAAGACCTCGCCAAGGCCCGCGCCGACTTTCTTGCGGCCCAGCGCGCCTGGGCCGCGCTGCAACCGATGCTGGTCGGCCCGCTGGCGGAAGGCAACCGCACCTGGGCAGTGCAGTTCTGGCCCGACAAGAAAAACCTGGTGGGCCGCCAGGTCGAGCAACTGCTCGCCAGTGGCAAGCCCGTCGACGCCGCCAGCCTGGCTCAGGGCAGCGTGGTGATACAGGGCCTCTCGGCCTACGAATACATCCTCTATGACAGCCAGCCCGAGCTGGCAGGCGCTGCACAAAAGGCCCGCTATTGCCCCTTGCTGATCGCCATCGGCGAGCGCCAGCACGCCTTGGCCGAGGACATCCTCGGCGCCTGGAATCGCCAGGGCGGCATGCTCGCGCAGCTCACCCAGTTCCCCAACGAGCGCTACGCCGATGCCCATGAGGCCTTGGCCGACCTGCTGCGCGCGCAGGTCACCGCGCTCGACACCCTGAAGAAAAACTCGGCGCGCCCATGGGCCGGCAAACCAAAGGTGTCGCCCAGCCGTATCAGGCCGAGGCCTGGCGCAGCGACGCCTCGCTGGCCAGTTTGCGCGCCAGCCTGGAGGCCGCCAGAACGGTGTGGGACGGGGTCGACGGCCAGGGTTTCAAGGGTTTGCTGCCCAAGGAGCACAAAGCGGTGGCCGAGCGTATCGATAACGCTTACGCCGCCACGCTTTCGCTGCTCGAACCCGATCAGCGGCTATCGGCCATGCTGCAGACGCCTGAAGGCCAGGAGCAACTCAAACGCCTGTACGACAGCCTCAACAGCGTCCATCGCCTGCATGAAGGCGAGCTGGCCCGCGCCTTGGGCATTCAATTGGGCTTCAACGCCAACGACGGGGACTGACCATGGCCGTGCGAGACCTGCTGAGCGCCGCCTGTAGCCTGGCTGGGCGTTTGCTGCCGGGGCGAGGCGGGCGTGCGCCGCTGCTGCTGTCGGCGCGTGATGATGCCCAGGGCCGGCATTACGCCGTCGCATGCCGGCTGGATGGTCGCGTGCTGTTCGCAACCGAAGTGCCACTGCGCTGCCACGCGGTGATCGACCACCCCCACCTGCCAGTGGCGTTGTGGGTGGCCCGCCGCCCTGGCCGCGAGAGCTACCTGATCGACCTGCGCAACGGCCGCCTGCTCCAGCGGCTGCGCACACCGCCCGAGCGGCACTTTTACGGCCACGCAGTGCTTCACAAAAGCGGCGAATGGCTCTACGCCACCGAAAACGACACCCGCGACCCTGGCCGCGGAGTATTGGGAATCTACCGCTTCGAGGCCAAGGGGCTGACGCGCGAGGGCGAAATGCCCACCCACGGCATAGGCCCGCATGAGGTCGCCTGGCTGCCAGGCGGCGAAACCCTGGTGATCGCCAACGGCGGCATCCGCACCGAGGCCGAGAGCCGGGTGGAGATGAACCTGGAGGCGATGGAACCCAGCCTGGTGCTGATGCAGCGCGACGGGCTGCTGCTGTCGCGGGAAGTGCTGGCGCAACCGATGAACAGCATTCGCCACCTGGCGATCGCCAACGACGGGACGATCCTGGCCTGCCAGCAATACATGGGGGCAGCGAGCGACCTTGCGCCCTTGCTGGCGATCAAACGCCCCGGCCAGGCTTTCGAAGCGTTTCCGGTAGCCGAGGCACAACTGCGCAACATGGCCCAGTACACCGCCAGCGTTGCCGTGCATGATCGCCTGCGGCTGGTGGCCTTGACGGCGCCCCGGGCCAACCGGCTGTTCATCTGGGCGATGGACACTGGCGTACTGCGGCTGGAAGCTCAGGTCCCGGACTGTGCGGGCGTGGCGGCATTGGCCGACGGTTTCGTCGTGAGTTCCGGCCAGGGGCGCTGCCGGCATTACCGCTGTGACAGCCCTGCGATCGAGGCCAACGCCTTGGCGCTGCCTTCCGGCGGCTGGGACAACCACCTGCATCAGGTGGCCTGAAAACACCATCGCCCAGCAAGGCTGGGCGATGGTATTGGTGCTGTCGCTCGTTTTCTTATTGCGCCCTTGTTCCCTGAGCCAAGCCGTAGACCAGTAACAGCAGGTCTGAGTCAGGCTTCACTGCCGCTTGGCTTTGTTGCGCGCGCGGGAGATGGCATAAGCCCTCTCCATGCACGGCACTCAGGATCGCAGGCCCCGGCTGATGCCAGGCTGCCATGGCGGCACCAGTGACCGCCAGGCCCGTGAGCACAAAGGCTGCACGTGCGGTTTTTATATTCATCACTCCAACCCTTTGACAACGCTGCCGAACGCTGCCTCGTAAAAGTAGAGCAATTTGGCCCAATCAGCATCGCTGAACGACGAGTGGCGTCGCAGTTGCCTGAGGTCGTGGGCCGCAGCCCGCTGTGCGCTGAACACCCGGCGGCACTTTTCAAAATCCAGCAGCGCCGCTTCCACCTTCAGCTCAGGGCCTTCCGCTTGAACACGGATGAAAACGTGCTTGATGTAGAGACAGCCGTGCTGCCAGCGGCCGCGGTGCATGCGTGCCAGGTTCTGCGCCAGGTCCTGCAGGAAGCGTTCATGGACCCACTCCCCGGTGTGCTCGCGGCCGCCTTCGGCGATCCACTGCTCATACTCTTCGAACCCTGCCAGCGACTCGGTGACCAGCAACGCCTGCCAACCGCTCTGCTGATCACGCTGTGCTTCGCAGAACCTCAGAGTAGGAACACGTACGTTGAGGCTGGCCACACCGGCCAGGGCATCGCGCTCGCGCAACACGGTAGGCCTGCCGAAGGGATGAAGAGGGCTGCGGTAGATGTGCCCGACCTGGCGCTTGACGTACAGCAGGCTGTCTTCGTCATACAGCCGCTGCACGCCACTTTCTCCACCTCTGCGCCGGTTGGGCTCTTCCACCCACTCCCCTTGGCGCGTCCAGTAATCCTGGAAGCTAGCTATCGCCATTATTGACCCCTCGAGCCGATGCACACGGAACTTTTTCTGGTTAGCACCGTAAGAGCTGCGGCGTACTTGAAAAGTTACGCGGATGTGAAAAAAATGTTTCTCTTTGCTTCTCGATTCACGCCGGGGTGGCAGGGGCAAGGTTTACCGTGAACCGGCAGCCATGGGGCTGCATGTGCGCAAGGTCGACCGACCAGCCCTGGTCGGCGCAAATCCGCTGCACCAGCGACAGCCCAAGCCCGAGGCCCTCGCCGCGCTTTTCGGTGCCGCGCACGAACGGCTTGAACATCGCCTCACGCTTGTCCTTGGGAATGCCCACGCCACTGTCCTCGACCACGAACTCGGTACCCTCGACCGCCAGCCGGATATAGCCCTGTTCGGTGTAATGCAGGGCGTTGCGCACCAGGTTGCTCATCACGGTTTGCAAAAAGGTGGCGTTGTAACTCGCTGCGCCCTCTGTGCGCTCGGGTTGCTCCAGGTGCAGTGCCAGGCCCTTGGCCTCGATCTGCCCCCGCCACTGACTGGCGAGGTCCGCCGCCACCTGGCTAAGGGTGGCCTTGGCAGCGAGGGAATCGTTGCGCTGTGCGCGGGCGAGCATCAGGAAGGTCTGAACCAATTCACGCATGTCTTCGCATGCACGGGTGATTCGCTCGACCTGCCTGCGTGAACGTTCATCGAGCAGGGGGCTTGCCAGCAGCAATTCGCAGGAGGTCGCCAATACCATCAGCGGCGTGCGCAGTTCATGGCTGACGTCACTGGTAAATAACCGTTCGCGGTTGAGCGCCTCACGCAGGCGCCCCAAGGTGGCATCGAATGCCACCGCCAGCTGGCCGACTTCGTCAGCGGCGTAATCCGGTGCCAGCGGCGGCGCCAGGCCCAGCAACTGGTCACGGTGGCGGACCTGGCGGGCCAGCCGGATGACCGGTGCCATCACCCGCCTTGCCAATAACCAGCCCAGAAACACCGCCAGTGCCAGGCTCAGCACAAAGCCGATCAGCACCACGGCAAACAGGATGCGCTCGCGTTCTTCGAAATCGCTCTGATCCTGCAGCAGCACGTAACGGCGGCCGTCTACCACCTGCACCATCGCGTGATAGGAAAGGTCCCCGCGAAACACCTCATGAAAGCCAGGGCCCAGGTGGCGAAGATCCTTGGGCAGGTCGAAGTCGCCCTGCCCGCCACTGAAATAGAACAGCTGGTCAGGCTCCGGGCGATGATTCCAGTCACTGATGCTGTCCATCATCAGCAAGCGCTGCAGGTCGCCACCGAGCCCGGCGGAAATGAGTTTTTCTTCGACCAGATGCACGGTGGCGACGATGCCAACCGCGAAAGCCCCCGCCACCAGTGCGCTCATCAGCGCAAAAGCGATGATGATGCGCTGGGCGAGGCTCTGCTTAAACTCCATCCCGGCCCTCGGTCAGGCGATAACCGACACCGTGCACGGTGTGCAGCAGCGGCTTGTCGAACGGCTTGTCGATCACCTGGCGCAGTTGGTGCACGTGGCTGCGCAGGCTGTCGCTGTCGGGGCAGTCGTCGCCCCACAGCGCTTCTTCGAGAACCTCGCGGCGCAACACATGCGGGCTCTTCTGCATCAGCACCGCCAGCAACTTGAGCCCCACCGGGTTGAGCTTGAGCAACTTGCCGCCCCGGGTGACTTCCAGAGTGTCCAGGTCGTAGATCAAGTCGCCGACCTGCAACGAACGGCGCCCGCCGCCTTGGGCACGGCGCATCACCGCCTCGATACGGGCAGCCAGCTCCGACAGGGCGAACGGCTTGACCAGGTAGTCGTCGGCGCCATTGCGAAAACCCTGCAGGCGGTCGTCGAGCTGGTCGCGGGCAGTGAGCATGATCACTGGCGTATCGCGGCGGGCGTCTTCACGCAGGCGTTTGCACAGGGTGTAGCCATCGATGCCGGGCAGCATGATGTCGAGCACGATCAGGTCGTAATGCTCGGTGGCCGCCAGGTGCAACCCGGACAGCCCATCCTGGGCGCAGTCGACCGTATAGCCCTTGAGCCCAAGGTAATCGGCAAGGTTGGCCAGGATGTCGCGATTGTCTTCGACGACCAGAATTCGCATGGGATTGCCCCTGTGGTGGCGTGGTTCGGTGCAAACGGCGCGCGCAGCTTAAGCCGAACCGGCCGCGGCCGCCAGTGTACATCCGCTTTGACGCTTTTTTTACCCAGGGTTCACAGCGGCCCCACACACACGGGCGCAGGCTGCGCGCTGTCCGTCCCCCCACGCCTTGCGGAGCCCCCATGCCTTCCTCCCCCACCCGGCCGCTGTCGCGCCCGCTCAACCTCTGGCTGACGCTGGGTATTCCGCTGCTCACTGCGGTGCTTTTGATACTGCTGGAACTGACCGACCTGGACATGTACCTGGCGCGATTGGCCTACGACCCGGCCGCAGGCGACTTCATCGGCCGCCACAGCTATTTCCTCGAAGACATCCTGCACGACCGCGCCAAGCAACTGGTGATCTGCATCGGCCTGCTTGCGTTGCTGGCACTCATCGGCAGTGCCTTCAACGAAAAGCTCGAAGGCATACGCCGCGAGCTGGGCTGCCTTGTGTTGTCGATGGCATTGGCCACCAGCTTCGTTACGCCTGTCAAGCAGCTCACTCAGGTGCAGTGCCCCTGGAGCCTGAAGGAATTCGGCGGCAGCGAAATCTACAGCAAGCTGCTGCAACCGCGGCCTGCGACCGACAAGCCCGGCCTGTGCTGGCCCGGCGGCCACGCGGCGACAGGCTTCACCCTGTTCGCGCTGTTCTTCGTGTTCCGTGACCGCAAGCCTAGGCTGGCGCGGGGGATGTTCGTATTCGCCATGGCCCTGGGCTCAGTGTTCTCGATAGGGCGCATGCTGCAAGGCGCGCACTTCTTCTCGCACAATGTGTGGACGGCGGTGTTCTGCTGGCTGATCTGCCTGGGGGCGTATTACGCGGTGCTCTATCGGCGCTCCGGCGAGGCCCGCGAACGGGCCCGGGCGCAATTGCCTCAGGTGTAGATCATCTTGCGGGCCATGCCGCCGTCGATCTGCCAGGCCTGGCCTGTGACGAAGCTGGCCTGCCCCGACAACAGCCACGCGACCAGCGCTGCAACATCCTCGACCGTGCCGACCCGGCCCGCCGGGTGCTGGGCATGCTCGGCAGCCGTGAGCGGCTCGGCGCGGCGTTCAGCGTTGTCGCGTACATCGATCCAGCCGGGGCTTACAGCGTTCACACGGATCTCAGGCCCAAGGCTCACCGCCAGCGCGTGGGTCAGCGCTACCAGGCCACCCTTGCTGGCGGCATAGGCTTCGCTGTCGCGCTCCGATTGCACCGCACGGGTGGAGGCAATATTGACGATCGCGCCGTTGCGCACGCGCAGGTAGGGCACCGCGCGCCTGGCCATCAGCATGGCGCCGGTCAGGTTCACCGCCAGAACGCGATTCCAGTGCGCCAGTGTCAGATGCTCCAGTGGCCGGCTGTGCGGGTCGGCAATCGCCGCGTTGTTCACCAGCGCATCGAGCCGGCCGAAGCGCGCCATGGTCTGCTCCACCGCCGCGGCGGCCTGCGCTTCGTCGGCAACGTCCAGAGTGATGAACATGGCCCTGTCGCCCAGCGCCTGGGCAACCTTCTGCCCCCGCGCTTCGTCGATATCGGCCAGCGCCACACGCCAGCCTTCGCAGATCAGCCAGGCTGCGACGCCCAACCCGATACCGCGTGCAGCGCCGGTAACCAGTGCCACACGGCCGTCATGGAAGCTGCCAGCGGCAGCGCCCATTTCGATCACAGCGCGGCCAGCCCGCGGGCGAGGTCTGCCTGCAGGTCGGCGACATCTTCCAGGCCTACCGCCAGCCGGATCAGGCTGTCGCGGATGCCGGCCGCTTCACGCTCCTGCGGGCTCAGGCGGCCGTGGGAGGTGGTGCCCGGGTGAGTGATGGTGGTCTTGCTGTCGCCCAGGTTGGCAGTGATCGACACCAGCCGCGTGGCATCGATGAAGCGCCAGGCGCCTTCTTTGCCGCCCTTGACCTCGAAGCTGAGCACACCGCCGAAACCGCGCATCTGCCGTTTGGCCAATGCGTGCTGCGGATGGCTGGGCAGGCCGGCGTAATGCACCTTTTCGATGCCCGGCTGTTGCTCCAGCCACTCGGCCAGGGCTTGGGCGCTGGCGCAATGGGCGCGCATGCGCAGGTTGAGCGTTTCCAGGCCCTTGAGGAAAATCCAGGCGTTGAAGGGGCTCAGGGAAGAGCCGGCAGTGCGGATCACGCCGACCATTTCCTTCATGTGCTCGGCACGGCCAGCCACCACGCCGCCCATGCAACGGCCCTGGCCATCGATGAACTTGGTGGCCGAGTGCACGACGATATCGGCACCCAGCTTCAGTGGTTGCTGCAACGCCGGGGTGCTGAAGCAGTTGTCTACCACCAGCAACGCGCCCTTGGCATGCGCGATCTCGGCGAGTGCGGCGATATCGACCAGTTCGGCCAGCGGGTTGGACGGCGACTCGACGAACAGCAGCCGCGTGTTCGGCCTGATTGCCTTTTCCCACCCGGCGACGTCTGCCAGCGGCACGTAGGAGACTTCGATGCCGAAGCGCTTGAAGTACTTGTCGAACAGGCTGATGGTCGAGCCGAACACGCTCTGGGAAATCAGTACGTGGTCGCCCGCACTGCACAGTCCCATGGCAACGCCGGTGATCGCAGCCATGCCGGTCGCGAACCCGACTGCTTGCTCTGCGCCTTCCAGCGCCGCGATGCGCTCTTCGAACGAGCGCACCGTGGGGTTGGTATAGCGCGAATAGACATTGCCCGGCACATCGCCAGCGAACCGCGCTGCAGCATCGGCTGCGGTACGGAATACATAGCTGGAGGTGAAGAACAGCGGGTCGCTGTGTTCGCCTTCGGGGGTACGGTGCTGGCCAGCTCGAACTGCGAGGGTGTCGAAAGCCACGCCTTCGAGGTCACTGTCCAGACGCCCTGCGTCCCAATCCTGACTCATGGCACCTGCTCCTTCAGTTGTTGTACAGGTCGATGATCGCACTCACCGCCTGCGTCTTGACCTTGGCCACGTCATTGCGCGCCTGGTCGATCTTCGCCAGGTAGCGCTCGTCGATGTCGCCAGTGATGTAGTTGCCGTCGAACACCGCGCAATCGAACTGGTCGATCTTGACCTTGCCGCCACCGACGGCGTCGATCAGGTCAGGCAGGTCCTGGTACACCAGCCAGTCGGCGCCGATCAGGTCGGCCACTTCCTGGGTGCTGCGGTTGTGCGCGATGAGCTCGTGCGGGCTCGGCATGTCGATGCCGTAGACGTTCGGGAAGCGCACAGCCGGGGCTGCGGAGCAGAAGTAGACATTCTTGGCGCCGGCTTCGCGTGCCATCTGGATGATCTGCTTGCAGGTGGTGCCGCGCACGATCGAGTCGTCCACCAGCATCACGTTCTTGCCGCGGAACTCCAGCTCGATGGCATTGAGCTTCTGCCGTACGGATTTCTTGCGCGCCGCCTGGCCGGGCATGATGAAGGTGCGGCCGATGTAGCGGTTCTTGACGAAACCTTCGCGAAACTTCACGCCCAAGTGGTTGGCCAGCTCCAGCGCCGAGGTGCGGCTGGTGTCGGGGATCGGGATGACCACATCGATGTCGTGATCGGGGCGTTCGCGCAGGATCTTCTCGGCGAGTTTTTCACCCATGCGCAGGCGCGCCTTGTACACCGAGATGCCGTCGATGATCGAATCGGGGCGCGCCAGGTACACGTGCTCGAAGATGCACGGTGCGTAATGGGGGTTGGGCGCGCACTGGCGGGTGTGCAACTGGCCGTCTTCGGTGATGTACACCGCCTCGCCCGGGGCCAGGTCACGGATCAGCGTGAAGCCCAGCACGTCGAGGGCCACGCTTTCGGAAGCGATCATGTACTCAACGCCTTCGTCGGTGTGGCGCTGGCCGAACACGATCGGGCGGATGCCATTGGGGTCGCGGAAGCCGACGATGCCGTAGCCGGTGATCATCGCAACCACCGCGTAACCGCCGCGGCAACGCTTGTGAACATCCTTGACCGCAGCGAACACGTCTTCTTCGGTAGGCTGCAGCTTGCCGCGCACCGCCAGCTCGTGGGCGAACACGTTCAGCAGCACTTCGGAGTCGGAGCTGGTGTTCACATGGCGAAGGTCAGACTCGTAGATCTCCTTGGACAGCTGCTCGGCATTGGTGAGGTTGCCGTTGTGCGCCAGGGTGATGCCATAAGGCGAGTTGACGTAGAACGGCTGCGCCTCGGCGGAAGTGGAGCTGCCCGCCGTGGGGTAGCGCACGTGGCCGATGCCCATGCTGCCCACCAGGCGCTGCATATGGCGCTGCTGGAAGACGTCGCGCACCAGGCCGTTGTCCTTGCGCAGGAACAGGCGGCCGTCATGGCTGGTGACAATACCGGCAGCGTCCTGGCCGCGATGCTGCAAGACGGTTAACGCGTCATACAGCGCCTGATTGACGTTCGACTTACCGACGATACCGACGATGCCACACATGCGACACAACCCCTGTTTAATGAACCTGAACGGCCTGCGGCTCCGCTGCCTTTTGGGCGGGGAGCAACTGGTCCTTGAACGGAATGGTGACCGGCGGCACGACACCGTCGTTCATCCATTGGCTGGTCTTGCCCACGATGAGGTTTTTAGACCAGTCGGCAACCAGCAGAAAACGCGGCAACAGCTGGGATTGCTGCCACCAGGCGTCCTGCTGGACCGGCCCCAGGCTGAGCAGCCCGGCGGCCACCACCACCAGCAAACCTCCCCGGGCGGCGCCGAACACCATGCCCAGGAAGCGATCGGTACCGGACAGGCCGGTCACGCGGATCAGTTCACCGATGAGAAAATTGACTAACGCCCCGACCAGCAAGGTGGCCAGGAACAGGATTGCGCAGCCGACGATGACGCGCGCCGAAGGGGTCTGGATGTAGTTCTCGAGATACGGCGCCAGGCCGCCACCGAACATCCAGGCCACACCACCGGCAATGATCCAGGTAACCAGCGACAGGGCCTCTTTGACGAAGCCTCGCTTCAAACTGATCAGAGCGGAGACGGCAACGATCGCCACGATCGCCCAGTCGACCCAAGTAAATGCCACGGCGCAGCCCGTTGACGGATAAGGCGGCGCATTTTACCAGAGGTAACAGGTTACCGCGATGGCGTATTCAAATCGCTGCGACGGCCTGAGGCTATCAGGATTTCTCGGGCTCGAAACGCACCACCAGGCCATTCAACTGCTGTTGGCGGTTGAGGTTCGCCCGCAAGCGATCCGCTTCGGTTCGCTCGATCACCGGCCCCACGAACACACGATTCTTGCCGTCTGCCGAACGCACGTAAGCGTTGTAGCCCTGTGTACGCAGGCGGTTCTGCAAACCTTCGGCACCGGCCCGGGTGGACAGGCTGGCTACCTGGATTGCCCAGCTCACAGGCACGCCGTTGGTATCGAGCTTGGCGCTGGTATCGGGTTTGCCGGAAACGCCCGCCACCGGCGCATTTGCCTGCGCCGGCTGAGCAGGCGGCGCAGGCGGAACCGGCAGTGGCGTACTGGCACGCGAACCCTGTGCGGGCTGGGCCTGCTTGCCGCTACCGCCCTGGGCCGGAGGAACAGGCATGCTCGGCGCCGTGACCGGCTGCGCGTTCGCCTGGGCCTGCTCGCTGCTCGCAGGCGGCGCAACGGGCTGATTTTCCGGAACCGGCACCGGCTCTACGGTGACTTGTGCCATGGCAGGTGCGCTGGGCGCTGCCGGCGCATCGACTCGCACCTGGCGGGTTTCATCCGGCCGGCTGAACAGCATCGGCAAAAAGATCACCGCCAGGGCTATCAATACCACGGCGCCGACCATCCGCTGCTTGACCACGCTATCGAGCATCGCCAAAAGGCCTCCCTACTCAGACCGCTCGCCCAGCCACTCAAGGGCTTGGGCCACACAGAAAAACGAACCGAACACCACGATTTCATCGCCCTCGCCCGCCCGCTCGCACTCGAAGTCGAGCGCAGCGGCGACGCTGTCATGAGACGCTACGCTCGCGCCAAGGTTCGCAAGCGCCTGCGCAAGTTCATCAGCCGGGCGGCTGCGGGGCGTAGGCAATGGCGCCACTGACCATCGTGCGAACGCTGAAGCCAGGGGGCCGACAACGCCGGGCAGGTCCTTGTCGGCCAGCAGGCCGAACACCGCAACCCGTTGCCCGGCGACCGGCCGGGCCTGCAAACGCTCGCGCAGGTACAGCGCAGCATGCGGGTTGTGGCCTACATCCAGCATCAGATGCACCTGGCGGCCGTTCCACTCGACCTGGCGGCGATCGAGCCGCCCAGTGACCCGTGCCGCGCTCAATGCACGGGCAAGCGCTTCGGGCTGCCACGCCAGGCCCGACAGGGCATAGCCCTGCAACGCCAGTGCAGCGTTCTCCATCGGCAGGTCAAGCAGCGGCAGGTCGTTCAGCACCAGTGGCTGGCCATCCCTGCTCGTGCCCTGCCAGGCCCATTGCCGGGCACCGACTTGCAGGTTGTAGTCGCGGCCACGCAATGACAGCGGGCAGGCCAGCGCCTGGGCCTGCTCAAGCAATGGTGCAGGCGGGTCGAGGTCGCCCACCAGCGCCGGCACGCCCGCGCGGAAGATACCGGCCTTCTCGAACGCCACCGACTCACGGGTATTACCCAGGTATTCGGCATGGTCCAGCCCGATGCTGGTGACAAGCGCGAGGTCGGCATCGACCAGGTTGACCGTATCCAGCCGCCCGCCGAGGCCGACTTCCAGTACCACGGCGTCAAGCCCGGCGCGCGCGAACAGCCAGAAGGCTGCCAGTGTGCCCATTTCGAAATAGGTCAGGGTGATGCCGCCGCGCGCGGCTTCGACGGCCGCGAAGGCCTCGCATAGAGCCTCGTCGGTCGCCCACTCGCCGCCCACGCTTACCCGCTCGTTGTAGGTAAGCAGGTGCGGTGAGCTGTAGACACCCACTTTCAACCCCTGGGCTTGCAGCAGGCTCGCCAGCAGGGCGCAGGTGGAGCCCTTGCCGTTGGTGCCGGTGACCACGACCTGGCGCGGCGCCAGGCGTGCGAGGCCCAGCCGCTGCATCACCTGGCGCGAGCGCTCAAGGCCCATGTCGATGGCCGAAGGGTGCAGTTGCTCAAGCCAGGCCAGCCACTGCGCCAGGGTGCGTTGGGTCATACCTCGGCAGCGACCGGCAGGTGAGCTTGCACAGGCGTGGGCTGGTTGGTCATCTGCGCCAGGATGCGAGCCAGGCGCGGACGCAGCTCGTCACGGGAGATGATCAGATCGATGGCGCCATGATCGAGCAGGAACTCGCTGCGCTGGAAGCCCTCGGGCAATTTTTCACGAACGGTCTGTTCGATGACGCGGGGGCCTGCAAAACCGATCAGCGCCTTGGGTTCGCCGACGATCACGTCACCGAGCATCGCCAGGCTTGCCGACACACCGCCGTAGACCGGGTCGGTCAGCACCGAGATGAACGGAATGCCTTCTTCGCGCAGGCGTGCCAGCACCGCAGAGGTTTTGGCCATCTGCATCAGCGAGATCAGCGCTTCCTGCATGCGGGCGCCACCGGAGGCGGAGAAGCAGATCATCGGGCAGCGGTTTTCCAGCGCGTAGTTGGCGGCGCGCACGAAGCGCTCGCCAACCACGGCGCCCATCGAGCCACCCATGAAGCTGAATTCGAAGGCGCTGCACACCACCGGCAGGCCCATCAAGGTGCCGCTCATGGAGATCAGAGCATCTTTTTCGCCGGTCTGCTTTTGCGCGCCGACCAGGCGGTCCTTGTACTTCTTGCTGTCGCGGAATTTCAGACGGTCGACCGGTTCCAGATCGGTGCCCAACTCTTCTCGGCCTTCTTCATCGAGAAAGATATCCAGGCGCTGGCGCGCGCCGATGCGCATGTGGTGGTTGCACTTGGGGCATACGTCGAGGGTCTTTTCCAGCTCTGGCCGGTACAGTACGGCCTCGCAGGACGGGCATTTGTGCCAGAGCCCCTCGGGAACCGAGCTCTTCTTCACCTCCGAACGCATGATCGAAGGGATCAGTTTGTCTACCAGCCAGTTGCTCATGCTTGCTCATCTCCAGTAACGGGGCTGCCATTCCAGCCAGGTGCCCCGGCCTTGGGTGTGTGTTCGGGCGTGGTGGCGCCAAGGCGCCGCCCGGTAAACCAAGGTGACGGCCGCTGGCCATCACCGTATTGAAATGTGTGGACGGCACAGCCACGCCTGCCGTCACATGTGCTCAATTTGCCGCCGCCTCGCCTACCGCAGCGGTGAACGCCTTCATGAGCCCGGCATCCTTGATGCCTTTGGCAGCCTCCACACCGCCGCTCACATCCACGGCCCAGGGCCTGACCTGGGCAATGGCCTGGCCGACGTTGGCCGGGGTAAGGCCGCCGGCCAGGATGACCGGCAGGCCAAGGCCCGCAGGCACCAACGACCAGTCGAAGGCCTGCCCGGTGCCACCCGGCACGCCTTCGACGAAGGTGTCGAGCAGCACGCCGCGGGCACCGCTGGCGCGGTAGGCGTGGCAGGCTGCGGTGATGTCGTCACCGGCGCGCACGCGCAAGGCCTTGACCCACGGGCGGCCATGGCCTTCGCACTGCGCGGGTGTTTCGTCACCGTGGAACTGCAGCAGGTCGAGCGGAACAGCGTCGAGAATCTCCCCGAGCTCGCAGCGGCTGGCATTCACGAACAGGCCAACCGTGGTCACGAACGGCGGCAAAGCCTGCACGATCGCCCTCGCCTGCTGCACCGTGACCGCTCGCGGGCTTTTGGCATAGAACACCAGGCCAATGGCATCGGCGCCGGCATGGGCGGCCGCAAGGGCGTCTTCCACGCGGGTGATGCCACAGATTTTGCTGCGAACAGCGGCCATAAAGGAAAACTCTGCCTGCAAAGAAGGGCCGGATAGTAGCAAACCCGACCCGGCCCGTCAGCCCGCGGGTTCATTCAGTGGCGTTAAAAAATGGGGCCCGATGTATCGCACCGGCACCTCGTAAACCTGGGGATACTCCACTTCCACCAGGTACAGGCCGAAGGGATGAGCAGTTACCCCACCCTCACGGCGAGAGCGACCTTCCAGCACCTGGCGCGCCCATTCCACTGGCCGCTCCCCTGCACCAATGGCCATCAGCACGCCGGCAACGTTGCGCACCATGTGGTGCAGGAAGGCGTTGGCACGGATATCGAGCACGATCAGTTTGCCGAACGCCTGCACGCGCAGATGATGCACTTGTTTGATCGGCGACTTGGCCTGGCACTGACCGGCACGGAAGGCAGTGAAATCATGCGTGCCCACCAACGCCTGGGCCGCTTCGGCCATGCGCTCGACATTCAGTGGCCGGTAGTTCCAGGTCACCTCCTCGCCCATGTGCGCCGGGCGGATCGGGTCGTTGTAGATCACATAGCGATAGCGCCGCGCCTTGGCCTTGAAACGGGCGTGAAAATCGGCCGGCATCACTTTGGCCCAGGTCACGCTGACGTCGTGGGGCAATTCGGCGTTGGCGCCCATCACCCACGCCTTGAGCGGGCGCTGCACCTGGGTATCGAAGTGCACCACTTGCCCGCAGGCGTGTACGCCAGCATCGGTACGCCCGGCGCACATCAGTGAAATGGGGGCGGCCGCTACCCGCCCCAGCGCGCGCTCCAGGGTTTCCTGAACCGTCTGGGCGGTGCTGGCCTGGCGTTGCCAGCCAGCGTAGCGCGAACCTTTGTACTCAACGCCCAAGGCGATGCGGGTGTAGCCTTCGGCGGCGATTTCACTGGCGGCGGGTTCAGAGCTGTTCACGGTCGGGCCTGCTGTAGAAAAACGAAAGCGGCAGCCCTCAGGGGCTGCCGCCTGGGTGAAACGCGAGGGTCAGGCTAGCTGTTCAAGCATGCGCCGGGCTTCGCTTTGCTGGGCACTATTGCCCTCCTTCATGACCTCATCGAGGATGTCGCGAGCTCCATCGGAGTCCTGCATTTCGATGTAGGCCTTGGCCAGGTCCAGCTTGGTGGTCACTTCGTCGGTTTCGGCCATGAAGTCGAAATCGTCGAGGCCACCGCTGTTCTGGTTCATGTCACGTGAGAACTGCCCCAACTGCGCGTTGACCTCATTCAGGTCGGCGGCGAAGCGGTCTTGCTCCTCAGGGTGCTCGTCAGCCAGCGACAGGTCGAAGTCGTCCGGCAGCGAGGCGGCTGGCGCCGGCTCAGGCTCGAGGTCGTCCAGTTCATCGGTCGGCGATGGCGCCGGATCGTGGGCGGGTACGTCCAGATCGAAATCGGCCAGGTCCAGTTCCCGGGCTCGCTCGGCTTCGGTATCGCGCAGCAGCGCGTCGAAGTCCAGGTCATTGATCGCTGCACTTTCGGCCTTTGGCGCAGGCTCTGCGGTCACCGGGTCGATGCCGTCCAGGCTCAGGTCGAAGTCGGTGTCGAACACCTCACCGATGGGCTCGGGCGCATCGGGTTCGTCCTGCAGCAGGTCCTTGACGTATTGGGCATCCATCTCGGCAGCCACCGCTGCCGCGCTGAGCCCGGCGACGGCCGCGACACCGACCATGGCGGGGAAACGCGACTTGAGGTTCTCGACCTCGGCCTGATTGGCGCCACTGGCTTGCAGGCGGCGCTCGTTGGCAACGAACAGATCGCGGTCACCTTGCTGCGCATAGACTTCCATCAGCTTCAGGCGCAGCTCGCTGCGGCCTGGCTCAGCCTCGACTGCTGGCTCCAGCAGGTCAGCAGCATGGTTGAAACGGCCACGCTCGATGGCGTCCTGGGCCTGGGTGAGGACATCGTCAGCCGCCGGGGCCTTGACCAGGCTGGCAACGGTGGGCACGTCGTTTTCAGGCGGTGGCGCAGGCGCGAACGGCGCCGGGCCACTGGCAGCCGCCTGCGCGGCTGCAGCGGACGCCGCGACCATCGCCGGGGTGAGCTTGACGTTGGGTGCCTGTGGATCAAGGCCTTCGAAACTGGTCAGGGGAAGTTCGAAATCTTCCTCCCGGAACTCACGCTCTTCTTCCAGCGCCCGAGCCATGCGCGTGTGCTTTTCGGCCTGTTCCTGCGCTTTACGCCGCCTGGCCAGCAACCAGGCTGCAAGCAGCACGACCAGTAGCGCGATGCCACCAGCCGCGCCCAGCACGTACGGGTTGCTGGCCGTCGCGGGCGTGCTCAGAAGCGGGCGCGTTGGCGGGCGCTGCACCTGACGCATCGGCGCCCGGCGCGGCGGCGCCCGGCACGGCGGCGCCCGAAGCTCCCGCAGCAGGCTCTGTGGCCTTGCCGTCGGGTGTAGCAGGAGTTTGCCCGGTAGCACCCTCGGATGGCGTTGGCGAAGGAGCCGAGCCAGGGTTTGCCGCCGTACCGGGTGCCTGGCTGAGCTGTGCGTTGATCGCAGGCGTGGAAGGCGTGGCCGAACCAGGCGCTGCCGGTTGGGCGGAAGGCGCCGCAGCGGCAGCCTCCAATCGCGCCAATTGGTCGTTTTTCAGGTCGATCAGGCGCTGAAGCTTGTCGAGCTGGCTTTGCAGGTCAGCGTTACGGCTGTTGAGCTCGTCGTTTTCACGGCGCGTCGAGTCGAGGCTCTCCTGGGTTGTGGAAAGCTGATCGCGCAACGCCTTCTGGTCCGCTGCCGCGCCTCGGCCATTGCGAGCATCACCGGAGACCAGGGTCAGGTTGTCTTTTGGATCGACAGCCGGCGCTGAGCCCTTGGCGCCCCGGCGCGTGGCGTCGACCTGTTGCGCGCGTGGGCCGATGCGGCGCCCTTCGCGCCAGGCCGCGTTCTGCCGGGCCACCTCGGTAACCGCCTGGGGCTGGGCCAGGGCGGTAGCGTTCGGCGCATCGGGCAGGCGCAGCACCTGGCCTGCACGCAGGCGGTTGATGTTGCTGTCGAGAAACGCATCAGGGTTGAGCGCCTGGATGGCCAGCATGGTCTGCTGCACCGAGGCACCGGCCGGGCGCACCCGGGCAGCGATTTCCCAGAGCGTATCGGGGCTCTTGGTAGTGTATTGAGCGTTCTTGCTCGCCGTAGTGACCGCAGGCGACGCTGTACCGCGGGCCGCAGGCGCTGCGGCTGCGCCCTGTGGCGAAAATCTGGACGGGTCGACCAGCACGCTGTAGTCGCGCATCAGGCGCCCGGCCGGGTACACCACCTGCACCAGGAATTTGACCATCGGGTCAGGCAACGCGCCGCTGGAAGTGACCTGAATCACGCTGCGGCCCTGGGCGTTGATCACCGGAGTGAAGTTCAGCTGGTTCAGGTACGCCGCACGGTTGACCCCGGCTTTGCTGAAGTCGTCGGGCGACGCCAGGCTCGGGACGATCTCGGGCGCGGTCAGGTTACCGACATCACGCAATTCGATCTCCGCCAACAGCGGCTGATTGGGGGCCGACTTGAGCGTCACCTCTCCCAATTCCAGGGCTTGTACGAGCCCCGAGGACAATGTCGATGCCGCGGCGATCGCCAATGCCAGCTTACGGAGATGAACCATGGCCAATTCCTTTGTGAACTTACAGGGTGAAGCCAGAAACACGACGAAAAACAACGCTCAAGTATCTTTTAGGCAAGGTCTTTTATCAACAATTCCGCAATTTGCACAGCGTTGAGGGCTGCGCCCTTGCGCACGTTGTCCAGCGTCAACCACAGGTTGACCTCACATTCACTGCGAAGGCCCGGCCGCAACCGGCCGGCATACACCACGTCCTGGCCTACCGCATCGCCAACCGGCGTGGGGTAGTCCCCTCGTCTTCCACCAGCTCCAACCCCTTGGCCTGGCTGAGCAACCGGTTGACTTGAGCGATATCAACGGCCGCATCACTGACCAGGCTCAGGGTGAGGCTATCGCCGAAAAATACCGGGACCTGAACGCACGTCGCGGCTACTTCCAGTAAAGGCAGTTCCAGCACTTCTCGCAATTGCGCGTCGATACGCTTTTCCAGCGCCAGTTGACCAGCGGCATCGGGCTTGCCGACCTGAGCGAGCACGTTGAACGCAATTTGCCGGTCGAAGTGCCGAGGCTCCAGCGGCCTCGCATTGAGCAACTCGGCGGTTTGCCGGGCCAGTTCCTCTACCCCTTCACGCCCGGCACTGGAAACAGCCATGCAGCCGGTGACGGTCAGGCGCTTGGGCGCCAACACCTGGCGCAATGGCGCCAGCGCCACGGCCAGCGCAACGACCGGGCTGCATGGGCTGACCGCCTCGCGAGCGGTGAACGCTTCGGCGTTGGCTTCGGGCACGATGGCAGGGGCATCGAGCACGCCGGCCAGGTCGATGATCGCGCACCCGGCCTGGCGCGCGCGTGGCGCGAAAGCCTGCGTGGTAGCGGGCGCGGCAGCGAAGAACACCAGCCCCACCTGGCTGAAGTCGAAGGCATCGACCTCACGCACGCGCAGGTTCTTGCCGCGAAACGGCAACGACTTGCCCGCCGACTCCAGGCTCGCCAGCAGATGCAGGGTGCCGACCGGAAAGCTGCGCTCCTCGAGGATTTCCACCAGGGTTTCCCCCACACGGCCAGTGGCACCGACGATGGCGATATCCAGGGTTGCGGGCATGGGTTGACCTCTTTGGGGGAATGCGAAAGGGGCGAGACTTTAACAGGGCCGGCGGTGCGCCCGCCACAGGCGATAAAAAACCCGCGGGCCTTTCGGCGCGCGGGCTCGTGCGATCCGCTGATGATCAGCGCTCGAGCAGGATACGCAGCATGCGCCGCAGCGGCTCGGCAGCGCCCCACAGCAGTTGGTCGCCCACGGTGAAGGCACCCAGGTACTGCGAACCCATGTTCAGCTTGCGCAGGCGGCCCACCGGCACGTTCAGGGTGCCAGTGACCTTGGTGGGAGTCAGCTCCTGAAGGCTGGCTTCACGTTGGTTGGGCACCAGGGTGACCCAAGGATTGTGCTGGCTGATCAAGCCTTCGATGTCAGCCATCGGCACATCCTTGTTCAGCTTGATGGTCAGCGCCTGGCTGTGGCAACGCATGGCGCCGATGCGCACGCAGATGCCGTCGACCGGGATCGGGTTCTTGAAGCGGCCCAGGATCTTGTTGGTCTCGGCCTGGCCTTTCCACTCTTCACGGCTCTGGCCGTTGGGCAGTTCCTTGTCGATCCAGGGGATGAGGCTGCCGGCCAGTGGCACACCGAAGTTTTCGGTCGGATAGGCCTCGCTGCGCATGGCCTCGGCGACCTTGCGGTCGATGTCGAGGATGGCGCTGGCGGGGTTGGCCAGTTCGTCGGCTACCGACTGATGGGTGGCGCCCATCTGGCGAATCAGCTCGCGCATGTTCTGCGCGCCCGCACCCGATGCAGCCTGGTAGGTCATGGCGCTCATCCACTCCACCAGGCCTGCTTCGAACAGGCCGCCCAGGCCCATCAGCATCAGGCTGACGGTGCAGTTGCCGCCGATGAAGTTCCTGGTGCCGGCCTCAAGCTTCTGGTCGATGGCCTTGCGGTTGACCGGGTCGAGCACGATGACTGCGTCATCTTCCATGCGCAGGCTGGAGGCAGCGTCGATCCAGTAACCCTGCCAGCCCGCCTCGCGCAGTTTGGGGAAGACTTCGCTGGTGTAGTCGCCGCCCTGGCAGGTCAGGATCACATCGAGGCCCTTGAGCTCGTCGATGTTGTAGGCGTCCTTGAGCGGGGCGACGTCCTTGCCGATGGCAGGGCCCTGGCCGCCGACGTTCGAGGTGGTGAAAAACACCGGTTCGATAAGGTCGAAGTCCTGCTCTTCCAGCATCCGCTGCATGAGCACGGAGCCAACCATACCGCGCCAACCGATCAGACCTACACGTTTCATCGCAACTGCACCTTGGTTAGAAGTGGGCCACCGCGGCTGTGGTTCACGCGGTGGGCCGGAGAGATTACAGATTTCGCAGCGCCGCGACTACTGCGTCGCCCATTTCCCGGGTACCGACCTTGCGGCAGCCTTCGGACCAGATGTCACCGGTGCGAATGCCCTCGTCGAGCACACGGCTCACCGCCTGCTCGATGGCGTCGGCGGCCTCGGCCTGGTTGAAGGTGTAACGCAGCATCATCGACACCGAGAGGATGGTTGCCAACGGGTTGGCGATGCCCTGCCCGGCGATGTCCGGCGCCGAACCGTGGCACGGCTCGTACATGCCCTTGCCGGCGGCATCCAGCGAAGCCGAAGGCAGCATGCCGATCGAGCCGGTGAGCATGGAGGCCTGGTCGGAAAGGATGTCACCGAACATGTTGTCGGTCACGATCACGTCGAACTGCTTGGGCGCGCGCACCAGCTGCATGGCGGCGTTATCGACGTACATGTGGCTGAGCTCGACGTCCGGGTAATCCTTGGCCACTTCCTCGACCACTTCGCGCCACAGCTGGCTCGAAGCGAGCACATTGGCCTTGTCGACCGAGCAGAGCTTCTTGCCGCGTACACGGGCCATCTCGAAACCGACCTTGGCGATGCGGCGCACTTCGCTTTCGCTGTATGGCAGGGTGTCGTACGCCTGGCGCTCGCCGTTCTCCAGTTCGCGCTGGCCACGCGGGGCACCGAAATAGATGCCGCCGGTCAGCTCGCGGACGATCAGGATATCCAGGCCCGCGACCACGTCACGCTTGAGGCTGGAGGCGTCGGCCAATTGCGGATAGAGGATCGCCGGGCGCAGGTTCCCGAACAGGCCCAGTTGCGCACGGATCTTCAGCAGGCCGCGCTCGGGGCGGATGTCACGCTCGATCTTGTCCCACTTCGGGCCGCCCACGGCGCCGAGCAGCACGGCATCGGCCTTGCGCGCGGCGCTAAGAGTGGAGTCGGCCAGCGGCACACCGTACTTGTCGATGGCCGCGCCACCGATCACGTCGTGCTGCAGTTCGAAACCCAGGCCGAACTTCTCGTTGGCCAGCTCCAGCACCTTGACCGCCTCGGCAGTGATTTCAGGGCCGATGCCGTCACCGGGAAGAATCAGGATCTGCTTGCTCATGCTTTCCTCTTGATCACAAACGGCGCTCCAAGGGGAGCGCCTGGTCAATGCTGCGGCGCTTGCGCCAGTGTATTAACGAAACAGCCAGGGCTGGCTTTGCCGATGGCGTGCCTCGAAGGCCTGGATCGCTTCCGCGTCCTGCAGCGTCAGGCCGATGTCGTCCAGGCCATTGAGCAGGCAGTGGCGTCGGAAGGCGTCCACTTCGAAAGGGTAGGCCTTGCCATCAGGGCGCGTCACGGTACCGGCGGCGAGGTCGACACTCAATTGATAGCCTTCCTGGGCTTCAACCTGCTGGAACAGCTCTTCTACCGAAGCTGCATCCAGAATGATCGGCAGCAGGCCGTTCTTGAAGCTGTTGTTATAGAAAATGTCAGCGAAGCTGGGCGCGATCACGCAACGGAAGCCGTACTCGTCGAGCGCCCAGGGTGCGTGCTCGCGGCTTGAGCCGCAGCCGAAGTTTTCACGCGCCAGCAGCACGCTGGCGCCCTGATAGCGTGGCTGGTTGAGCACGAATTCGGTATTGAGCGGGCGCTTGGAGTTGTCCTGGTAAGGCTGGCCCACGTCCAGGTAACGCCACTCGTCGAACAGGTTCGGGCCAAAGCCGGTGCGCTTGATCGACTTCAGAAATTGCTTGGGAATGATCTGATCGGTGTCGACATTGGCGCGATCCAGGGGCGCTACCAGGCCGGTGAGCTGGGTAAAGGCTTTCATGCTGCGCTCCCTTGGGTCAATTCACGGACATCGATGAAATGGCCAGCCACTGCGGCGGCGGCGGCCATCGCCGGGCTCACCAGGTGCGTGCGCCCACCGGCGCCCTGGCGGCCCTCGAAGTTGCGGTTGGAGGTGGAAGCACAGTGCTCGCCCGATTCCAGCCGATCCGGGTTCATCGCCAGGCACATCGAGCAGCCCGGTTCACGCCATTCGAAACCGGCCTCCAGGAAGATCGTGTGCAGCCCTTCGCGCTCGGCCTGCTCTTTCACCAGGCCCGAGCCCGGTACCACGATCGCCTGCTTGACCGAAGCCGCCACCTTGCGGCCCTTGGCCACTTCAGCGGCGGCGCGCAGGTCTTCGATGCGCGAGTTGGTGCAGGAGCCGATGAACACGCGGTCCAGGTGGATCTCGGTGATGGGCTGGTTGGCGCGCAGGCCCATGTACTTGAGGGCGCGCTCGATCGAGCCGCGCTTGACCAGGTCCGGCTCACGGGCAGGGTCCGGAACGTTCTGGTCGACTGCCAGCACCATTTCGGGAGAGGTGCCCCAGCTGACCTGCGGCAGGATCTGCGCAGCATCCAGGTTCACCACGGTGTCGAATATCGCGTCATCGTCGGACTTGAGATCAGCCCAGCTGGCCACGGCCCGTTCCCACTGGTCGCCGTTCGGGGCAAAGGGGCGGCCCTTGACGTAGGCCAGCGTTTTCTCGTCGCACGCGACCATGCCGACCCGTGCGCCCGCCTCGATCGACATGTTGCAGATGGTCATGCGGCCTTCCATCGACAGGTCGCGGATAGCGCTGCCGGCGAATTCCATCGCGTGGCCATTGCCGCCAGCAGTACCGATCTTGCCGATCACTGCAAGCACGATGTCCTTGGCGGTGACGCCCGGGGGCAACTGGCCCTCCACGCGCACCTGCATGTTCTTCATTTTCTTGGCCACCAGGCATTGAGTTGCGAGCACATGCTCGACCTCCGAGGTGCCAATGCCATGGGCCAGCGCGCCGAAGGCGCCGTGGGTGGAGGTGTGCGAGTCACCGCAGACGACCGTCTGGCCGGGCAAGGTGGCGCCCTGCTCCGGGCCGATCACGTGGACGATACCCTGGCGCGGGTCGTTCATCTTGAATTCGGTGATGCCGTATTCATCGCAGTTGTCGTCGAGGGTTTGCACCTGCAACCGCGACACCTGGTCGACGATGGCCTCGACGCCGCCTTTGCGATCAGGCGTGGTCGGTACGTTGTGGTCAGGCGTGGCGACGATCGAGTCGACGCGCCAGGGCCTGCGCGAGGCCAGGCGCAGGCCTTCGAACGCTTGCGGCGAGGTTACCTCGTGGACGATGTGGCGATCGATGTAGATCAGCGACGAACCGTCGTCACGCTTTTTGACTTCGTGCGAATCCCAGAGCTTGTCGTACAGCGTCTTTCCAGCCATCAGGTATTCCTCATCAGGACTTTCTATGCCGTTTCGCTTAATGAGCGCGCGAGGGGGCTTGTAGGTTCGGATGCTATAACGCTAAATTCAATAACTCAAATTCATACTTTTTATTAACTGCATAACGCGAGGGAATTGAGCAGATGGACTTGGCCAACTTGAATGCGTTCATCGCCATTGCCGAGCTGGGCAGTTTTTCCGCCGCCGGCGAGCGCCTGCACCTGACCCAACCGGCAATCAGCAAGCGCATCGCCAGCCTCGAAAGCCAACTGGGCAACCGGCTGTTCGACCGCCTTGGCCGCGAAGTGAGCCTGACCGAATCGGGCCGCGCCCTGCTCCCGCGGGCCTACCAGATCGTCAATGTACTGGAAGATACCCGCCGCGCCCTGACCAACCTCAACGGCGAGGTCTCCGGCAGGCTGACCCTGGCCACCAGCCACCACATCGGCCTGCATCGCCTGCCGCCCCTGCTGCGCGCATTTACCAAGCGTTATCCCAATGTAGCCCTGGACATTCAGTTCCTCGACTCCGAAGTGGCCTATGACGAGATCCTCCACGGCCGCGCCGAAGTGGCCGTGATCACCCTGGCCCCCGAGCCCTATGGGCAGATCAAGGCCACTCATATCTGGGACGACCCGCTGGATTTCGTCGCGGCGCCCGAGCACCCCCTGGCCCGCCAGCAAGAGGTCACGCCGGCTGACATCGCTCAGCACCCGGCTGTGTTCCCCGGCAACAACACCTTCACTCACCATATCGTGCAGCACCTGTTCCGCGCTCAGGGCCTGGCGCCGAACATCGCCATGAGTACCAACTATCTGGAAACCATCAAGATGATGGTTTCCATCGGCCTGGCCTGGAGCGTGCTGCCGCGCACCATGCTCGACGATCAGGTGGTGCGGCTGCACCTGCCCGGAGTGCAGATGAGCCGCAAGCTGGGCTACATCGTGCACACCGAACGTACGCTTTCAAATGCCGCGCGCGCGTTCATGGCTTTACTTGAGGCCGAAATCGTCTTTGCTTGAGGGGGAGAGGACATTCCTCTGGCCGACAGGAAGCCGGTGATGCCGCACACATCCCTCCACACCGAGCGACTGCCGCGCCTGGTTGCCGCCCCTTGTGACGACGAACACGCCCTGACGGCGAGCGCACTGCAAGGCGCCGGGCTCATAGCTTGGCGCTGGGTATTGGCCAATGGCGAATGCGAGGTGGCCCTGGCTGCCTGGCATCACGAAGGGCTGGCACTGCCGCACTCTACGGAGCCCGCCTACCTGAGCCTGGTGTTCGAGGCCGACCGGCCGGCCATGCAGTTGGCGTTCGAACACACACTGGCAGGCCAGCCGCCACGCCAGCCCCTGGACCACCGCCTCAAGCTCGAAGACGGCCATTGGCAATGGATGCGCCTGAGCGCTCGCCTGTTGCAAGGCCGGGAAGGGCCTTGCCTGGCCGGAACCCTCGGGCAGAGGCCGGAAAACCTTGCCGATGCCGACCGTTTCGCCCGGCTCTTTCATGCCAGCCCCTATCCCAGCAGCGTGACCGAACGCGCCACGGGGCGCTTCATTGAGGTGAACCCCTGCTTTTGCGAAACATTCGGCTGGCCAGCGGAGGAAACCCTGGGGCGCACTGCCGAGGACCTCAGCCTTCGGGGCAACGACCAGCAGCGCCGCGCGCTGCTGATCGACCTGGAAGCCGATGGCCGGGTCGAACACCGGGAAGTGCTCGGGCGGCGACGCTCCGGCGAGCTGGTAAGCCTTGAGGTGAATGTCGAGCCGATCCAGTTCAATGGGCTCGATTGCCTGCTGCTGACCACCCGCGATGTGACGTTGCTCAAGCTCGCCGAGGCGCAGGTACGGCACCTGGCTTACCACGACCCGCTAACCAACCTGCCCAACCGCGCGCTGCTGATGGAGCGCCTGGCCCAGCAAGTGGCCGATGCCAAGCGCTTGAACCTGCGCGGTGCCCTGCTCTTTCTGGACCTGGACCACTTCAAGCACATCAACGACTCGCTTGGCCACCCGGTGGGCGACACGGTGCTGAAGGTGATCACTGCGCGCCTGGAAGCCAGTATGAGTTTCCAGGATACGGTCGCGCGCCTGGGCGGTGACGAGTTCGTGGTATTGATCAGCGGCCTGGCAGGCAACCTCGACCAGGTCACCCAAGCTGCCCAGCACACCGCCGACAGCCTGCGCGAATTGCTGGCCCAGCCCATGACGATAGAAGGCCAACGTTTGCTGGTCACACCCAGCATCGGCATCGCGTTGATCCCGGACCACGGCACCCACCCCGCCGACCTGCTCAAGCGCGCCGACATCGCGCTGTACCGGGCCAAGGATTCAGGCCGTAACACCGCGCAGCTGTTTCACGGCAGCATGCAGGAGGCCGCCAGCGAACGGCTGCGCCTTGAGAATGACCTGCGCCTGGCAAGTGCGCGTGGGGAATTTCACCTGCATGTGCAGCCGCAAGTGGATGCGCGCCACAACCGCATCGTCGGTGCCGAAGTGCTGTTGCGCTGGCTGCACCCGCAACTTGGGCAGCAATCCCCTGCCCAGTTCATACAGGTGCTCGAGGAAAGCGGCATGATCCTGGAGGTGGGCAACTGGATCCTCGACCAGGCCTGCAGCGCTTGCGCGCGGCTGCTTGGAGAAGGCTTGATCGATCCCGAGGCGTTTTCCTTGTGTGTGAATATCAGCCCGCGGCAGTTTCGCCAGGCTGACTTCGTGGAACGTATCGAGCGCAGCCTGAGCTCGAACGGGCTACCGCCCAGCCTGTTGAAGCTGGAAATCACCGAAGGCATCGTGATTCAGAACCTCGAAGACACCATCGGCAAGATGCACGCGCTTAGACAGCTGGGCGTGAGTTTCGCAATGGACGACTTCGGCACCGGCTATTCGTCGCTGACCTATCTCAAGCGCCTGCCAGTGGAAGTGCTGAAAATCGACCAGGCATTCGTGCGTGACTGCACGCATGACCCCAACGATGCCGAGATCATCCGAGCCATCCTTGCCATTGCGGCAAGCCTGAAGTTGACCGTAATTGCGGAGGGGGTAGAACTGCCCGAGCAACTGGAATTCCTCGAGCGGCTGGGTTGCCATCTCTACCAGGGCTACCTTTACAGCCGGCCGCTGCCCTGGCCTGGATTCAGGGCGCTGTTGCTGCACGGTTGAGGGCTCATGACGTAAAACGAAAAGGGGGGCGCCCACCAGGCGCCCCCCTCTGTACACCGCTACGAAGCGTTCACGTAGCGTTCATGCGCTCACTGCAGAGCGGGCTTGCCGCTCCCGATCGGAATGCGCTTTGCTTTGGCCTCTTCGGGCACCACACGCAGCAGGTCGATATTCAGCAGGCCATTTTCCAGCGCTGCGGCTTTGACCTCGATATGGTCAGCCAGGCGGAACGACAGTTTGAAAGCGCGTTGAGCGATGCCCTGGTGCAGATAGGTCACGCTTTCGGGCTTGCCTTCACGCTGCTTGGTGCCGGTGACGGTCAGGACGCCCTTCTCCACGTGCAGCTCCAGGTCTTGTTCCTGGAAGCCTGCCGCCGCCACGACGATGCGGTATTGATCGTCACCGTGTTTTTCGACGTTGTAGGGAGGGTAAGTGCTGCCCGAGTCGTTGCGTGCCGCCGATTCGAACAGATCATTGAAGCGATCGAAACCGACAGAGTGGCGAAACAGGGGAGCCAGGGAAAATGCGGTAGTCATGTCAATCTCCTGAGATTCAGCGAGTTAGGTTCTTCACGCGACCCGACTTCGGCATCGCGTACTCGACTAAATGGAGATAGCCTCGGCGGTTTCAAGACCGTTCGTCGGCTCCACGCCGATCAGCCGGCCGATGCGGTCGCAGTCGGTTTCGCGGCGCAACGCGTCGAACAGCACCACAGCCTCCGGGTAGCTGCGGGTGAGCATGGCCAACCATTGCTTGATGCGCCCCGGCGCGTAGCGCGGCGAGAGCTTGTTCAATGCCTGGGCCCAGAAGCATTGCAGCAGCGGCAGCAACTCGGCCCAGGTCATCGGCTCGCAGGCCTGGCCTTTTTTCGCAGCAGCGATCTGCCGGGCCAGGTCGGGCCGCGACACCAGGCCACGCCCCAGCATGATGTCACGCGCGCCACACACCTCCCGACAACGCCGCCAATCATCGACCGACCAGATTTCACCGTTGGCATACACCGGCACTGCAACCGCATCCTGCACCTTGGCGATCCACTCCCAATGCGCCGGCGGCTTGTATCCATCGAGCTTGGTGCGCGCATGCACCACCAGTTGCTCGGCGCCGCCGTCGACCAGGGCGCGCGCGCAATCCAGCGCGCCGTGCGGGCTGGCATAACCCAGGCGCATCTTGGCGGTGACCGGAATGTGCGCAGGCGTGTGCCGGCGCACGGCGCTGACGATGCTGTGCAGCAGCTCAGGCTCGTCGAGCAGCACCGCCCCGCCGCGGGATCGGTTCACGGTTTTGGCCGGGCAGCCGAAGTTCAGGTCGATCACGGGCGCACCCAGCTGTGCCGCCACCGCCGCGCTCTCGCCAAGCAACACCGGGTCCGAGCCCAGCAGTTGCACCCGCAGCGGCGTACCGGCGCGGGTCTGGCTGCCACGCGCCAGCTCAGGCGCCAGCCTCTGGAATGCGGAGGCTTGCAAGGCCCGATCCGAAACCCGCACGAACTCGGTCACGCACCAGTCCACGCCGCCTACGCGGGTGAGCACGTCACGCAGGATGTCGTCCACCAGGCCTTCCATCGGAGCCAACGCGATCTGCATGATTCAGGCCCGCCGAGCGATGGCAGCGCCATAGCCTTCGATGAACTCGGGCGGCATCCGCTTGGGCTTGCCCGTAGAAAGCTCGATGCAGACGAACGTGGTTTGAGCGCGCAGCAACGTTGTGCCGTCAGCCGGGCGCAGGAGCTGGAAACGGCGGTTCATCCGCAGCTTTTCGTCCCAATCGACGATCCAGGTGCCCATCAGCAATTGTTCGCCTTCATAGGCGCTGGCGAGGTAGTCGATTTCATGGCGCACCACGGCCATGGCGCGATCGAGCCGGCGATACTCGGCAAGGTCCAGGCCCAGGCGCTGGGAATGGCGCCAGGCGCAGCGTTCGAGCCAGGTGACGTAGACGGCGTTGTTGGCGTGGCCAAGGCCGTCGATGTCTTCGACGGCAACGCTCAGGGAAAGGGTGAAAGGCTCAGGGGCGTCCCAGTTCATGTAGCCTCCAGGCGGGATGACTGTCGGAACATTTTCAGGCCGGAAAAACAAAAGGCCCATTCAATATTCGAATGAGCCTTGATTCCCGGAGACCGGGTAAACAGTGGCGTCCCCTAGGGGACTCGAACCCCTGTTACCGCCGTGAAAGGGCGGTGTCCTAGGCCACTAGACGAAGGGGACGCAAACCTTCGAGCAGGCCCGCCGCAGCAGACCCTGGCAAATTGGTGGAGCTAAACGGGATCGAACCGTTGACCTCTTGCATGCCATGCAAGCGCTCTCCCAGCTGAGCTATAGCCCCGATTTTACGCCTGGCGGCGCGCACGGCAGTTGCCGAAGCGATTTGGCGTCCCCTAGGGGACTCGAACCCCTGTTACCGCCGTGAAAGGGCGGTGTCCTAGGCCACTAGACGAAGGGGACGAACCTTCTACCACATGGACCAGCTTGGATGCTGATCCTGCTGGAGTCAAAACAACCGACTGCAACATGAGGAATTTGGTGGAGCTAAACGGGATCGAACCGTTGACCTCTTGCATGCCATGCAAGCGCTCTCCCAGCTGAGCTATAGCCCCACTAGCGTGGCACCGTTTGATTTGGCGCCGTGTCGTGGACGGGGCGCATATTAAGGCGCGCCCCCTACCCTGTCAAACGAATTTTCAAAAAAACCTGAAAATTTTTCCAAGGCCTTTCAATGGCTTAGGGCCAGCCACCACCGCGGCCGCCCCATGAAAAGCGACGGCCGGCCGGTTAAAGGCTGCTGAACAGCTTTTCCCATTCCTTGTTTTCTTTCTTCGACACACCGCCCAGCAGGTCCAGAGCCTGACGCAAACGGAAGCGCGTGAGGTCCGGCCCGAGGATTTCCATTGCATCGAGCACCGAGACCGAGCTTGCCTGGCCAGTGATGGCCGCAAACATCAGCGGCATCGCGTCGCGCAGCTTGAGCCCAAGCCCTTCGGCCACTTGCTGGATGCACTCGGTGATGCGCTCCTTCTCCCACTGGCGCAGGGCCTCCAGCTTCCACAGGATCAGTTGCATCAGCTGCCGCACCTGATCTGCCGACAGCTTCTTGTGGGCGAACAGGCTGGCATCCGGCGAAACGCCCCCTTCGAAGAAGAAGCCTGCCAGTGGCGCGATCTGCGAGAAAGTCTCCACGCGGCCCTGAACGTGCGGGGCAATGCGCATCAGGTAGTCGCTGTTGAAGGCCCACGCCCGCGCGCGCGCGGCAAACTCTTCCACCGGCAGCTCGCGCAGCCACTGGCCGTTGAGCCAGGAGAGCTTCTCGATATCGAAGATCGGCCCGCCCAGCGAGATGCGCGAGAGGTCGAAATGCTCGACCATTTCGTCCAGCGAGAACTTCTCGCGCTCGTCGGGCATCGACCAGCCCATGCGGCCGAGATAGTTGAGCATGGCCTCAGGCATGAAGCCCATGCGCTCGTAGAAGGTGACCGACGTCGGGTTTTTGCGCTTTGACAGCTTGCTCTTGTCGGGATTGCGCAGCAGCGGCATGTAGCAGAGCTTGGGTTGTTCCCAACCGAAGTACTCGTACAGCTTGATCAGCTTGGGCGCCGACGGCAGCCACTCTTCGCCACGCAGCACGTGGGTGATGCCCATCAGGTGGTCATCGACCACGTTGGCCAGGAAGTAGGTGGGCAGGCCATCGGCCTTCATCAGCACCTGCATGTCCATGCGGTCCCACGGGATTTCCACATCGCCACGCAGCATGTCAGGCACGATGCACACGCCTTCGCTGGGCACCTTCATGCGGATCACGTGCGGCTCGCCTGCTGCCAGACGGCGCTGCACTTCCTCGGGGCTGAGCAGCAGCGCACGGCCGTCGTAACGCGGAGTCTCGCCGCGCGCGGTCTGCTCGGCACGCATCTGGTCGAGCTCTTCGGCGGTGCAGAAGCAAGGGAATGCATGGCCAGCGTCGACCAGTTGCTGGGTGTAACGCTTGTAGATCTCGCTGCGCTCGCTCTGGCGGTATGGGCCGTGGGGGCCACCAACGTCCGGGCCTTCGTTCCACTCGATCCCCAGCCAGCGCAGGGCGTCGAAAATCTGCTGCTCCGACTCGCGAGTGGAGCGCAGTTGGTCGGTGTCCTCGATGCGCAGGATGAATTCGCCGCCGTGCTGCTTGGCGAAACAGTAGTTGAACAGGGCAATGTAGGCCGTGCCAACGTGGGGGTCGCCGGTAGGCGAAGGCGCGATGCGGGTGCGAACAGTGGTCATTGCGGATCTCGAGCGAGCTGAACCAAAAACCGGAATCTTACATGCACCGTAAAGTGAGGGGTAGGCTGGGTAGCGCCTGCCCTGCCCAGCAGCCCGAACCCAGCCACACCTTAGAGGCGCTCGCCCGGCCTACCATCTCAGCAGGTCACCCTCGGGAGGCTGGCGCCTCATCTCGACTTTCAACAGTTTGTCATTGCGAAAAAGCAGGTACTGCCAGGCACCACCTTTGGGGCCGTAAGCCAGTACCTCTAATTTATCGGCTCCTTTTCGCGGTACGCCGTTGCTTCGCAGGGCAGGCCCTTGCTCGGCGCGAGCGGCTGGCTGCCCGCAGGATTCCACTACATCGGCCAAGCCCGCCCCAGCTGCAACGAGTTTTGCCCCACACCGAATATCTGCCAGCGACGCTAGCGGTAGAAGCAAAACGATTGCAAGAAAGTACCGCGCAACCATACCGAAACCTCTGGGCACATGGATCATAGATTCCTGATCAGTTTACTTTTTCAAGAGGGTGCAGGTAAAAATCAAATGCAATAACTGATTTTTTCCGGCACGGTGTCACCCTGTCATAACCAGAAATCAGTACTGAAGAACCCGATACGGCGCAAAGATCATAAAAGCGTCATGCCAGGATGCAGGTAAATCATGTTATCCGAGAAGCTGAAAAACCATTTGAAAGCCAGGGGTTGGTGGTTCGACGACGAAAGCCAAGAGTATGAGCTGGAGCTTCTGAAACTAGGTATTCCGAAGCATACGGACTTTGGTGAATTCTATCTGCACGCAGAAGATGGCCCATCGTTCCTTTCCGGTGGCAAAGAGATTCATCACATCTGCTGGTTCTCCAGAAATACGAATTTCAGCCTGGCACTGCAACACGCCGAGGCCCTGCTGGGAACCACTGACGAATACATACCCCTGGATAGTTTCGAAGCAGAATCAGGTTATTTCTACAACAAGCGGACTGAAGAAGTATTTGAAATAACCTTGGGAGCAAACCTTGCTGACTTTCACAACGGAAACCTGAAGGCAAGATGGGAGAGTTTCAATTCCTTTCTGGAAGACTACTTCGGAATCAAGTAATGAATTACCCACGCCCCCCTGCATTTTCATGGAGGGCGCAACACAAGTGCCTGCCACCAGATTCCGAAGGTTTCGCTCGCGCGTGCGCTCCAGTGGCTGAAACAGCGGGCTCTGTATAAAACCTAAAGAGCCTTGAGCCGCTCCCGCAACTTGCCGATCTCGTCTCGCGTACTGGCCGCTGCCTCGAACTCCAGCTCCCGCGCCTGGCGCAGCATCTGCTCTTCGAGCACACCGATGCGCTTGGCGACCTCTTCCGGCGTGCGCAGCTGGGTTTGTGCGGCGGCCTGTTCGGCCTTGGCAGCGGCCTTGCGCTTCTTGCTGCGCCCGCCGGGCACGTTGGCGCCTTCGAGGATGTCGGCGATGTCCCGCACCACACCCTTGGGCACGATCCCGTTGGCCTCGTTGAACGCCAATTGCTTCTCGCGGCGCCGTTCGGTTTCGTTGATCGCCCGCTCCATTGAGCCGGTCATGTTGTCGGCATACAGGATCGCCTTGCCGTGCAGGTTGCGGGCAGCGCGGCCAATGGTCTGGATCAGCGAGCGCTCCGAGCGCAGGAAGCCTTCCTTGTCGGCATCGAGGATCGCCACCAGCGACACCTCCGGCATGTCCAGGCCTTCGCGCAGCAGGTTGATCCCTACCAGCACATCGAAGGTGCCCAGGCGCAGGTCGCGGATGATTTCGACCCGTTCCACGGTGTCGATGTCCGAGTGCAGGTAGCGCACCCGCACATCGTGGTCAGCGAGGTAGTCGGTGAGGTCTTCGGACATGCGCTTGGTGAGCGTGGTCACCAGCACCCGCTGGTCCAGCGCCACGCGCTGGTGAATCTGCGAGAGCAGGTCATCGACCTGGGTGCTGGCCGGGCGCACTTCGATCTGCGGGTCGACCAACCCGGTGGGGCGCACCACTTGCTCGACCACTCGGCCGGCATGGTCTGCCTCATAAGGGCCGGGCGTTGCGGACACGAAGATCGTCTGCGGGCAGGCCGACTCCCACTCCTCGAAGCGCATAGGGCGGTTGTCCAGCGCCGAGGGCAGGCGGAAGCCGTATTCCACGAGCGTCTCCTTGCGCGAGCGGTCGCCTTTGTACATCGCGCCCACCTGCGGCACGCTCACGTGCGACTCGTCGATCACCAGCAGTGCATCGGCAGGCAGGTAGTCGTAAAGCGTGGGCGGCGGCGCGCCCGCCGGGCGCCCGGAGAGATAGCGCGAGTAGTTTTCGATGCCGTTGCAGTAGCCCAGCTCCAGCATCATCTCCAGGTCGAAGCGCGTACGCTGCTCAAGGCGCTGAGCCTCGACCAGCTTGTTGGCGCCACGCAGGTAGTCGAGCCGCTCCTGCAATTCCACCTTGATGTTCTCCACGGCACCCAGCAGCGTTTCACGCGGGGTGACGTAGTGGCTCTTGGGGTAGAAGGTGAAGCGCGGCAGGCGGCGGATCACCTCGCCGGTCAACGGATCGAAGGCCGAGATGTTCTCCACCTCATCGTCGAACAGCTCCACACGGATGGCTTCAAGGTCGGATTCGGCCGGGAAGATGTCGACCACATCGCCCCGCACGCGGAACGTGGCACGCGCGAAATCCATCTCGTTGCGCGTGTACTGAAGCTCGGCCAGCCGGCGCAGCAGCTCGCGCTGGTCCATTCGATCACCCCGGTCGACGTGCAGCACCATGCGCAGGTAGGTTTCGGGGCTGCCCAGGCCGTAGATGCACGACACGGTGGTAACGATGATGGTATCGGGCCGCTCGAGCAGCGCCTTGGTGGCCGACAGGCGCATCTGCTCGATGTGGTCGTTGATCGAGGCATCCTTCTCGATGAAGGTGTCGGAAGACGGCACGTAGGCTTCAGGCTGGTAATAGTCGTAGTAGGACACGAAGTACTCGACAGAGTTGTTCGGGAAAAACGCCTTGAACTCTCCGTAAAGTTGCGCAGCCAGGGTTTTGTTCGGTGCGAGCACCAGGGTGGGCCGCTGCACCTGCGCGATGACGTTGGCCACGCTGAAGGTCTTGCCCGAACCGGTCACACCCAGCAGCGTCTGATGGGCCAGGCCCGCATCGATGCCTTCGACCAGTTGGCGAATGGCCTCGGGCTGATCGCCAGCGGGCTTGTACTGCGTGACCAGCTCGAATTTCGACATCAATACCTCGTCGGCGCCCTGAGGCAGCCCGGTTGAAAAACTGTATCCATGAACAGTACTCACCCACAGTGGACAGCGTCAACCGCGCAACTGCTTCATGGGCTTGCCGCCTGGCATGAGGGCGATGAAAAAAACCCGGTAAAACCAGGTGCAACCCGTCGCGAACAAACCGGGCCCACTCTATACTCTTTCACCGTTCGCGCGCCCCGCGCATCTGTCTACCCAACAAGAGCCACGGTCACTCAAATGAGCCTGTTTTCCGCTGTCGAATTGGCACCCCGCGATCCTATCCTGGGCCTCAACGAAGCATTCAATGCCGACACCCGCACTGACAAGGTCAACCTGGGCGTGGGCGTTTATTGCAACGAAGAGGGGAAGATCCCCCTGCTGCGCGCTGTGAGCCAGGCCGAGCAGGCACGCGTTGCGCAACAGGCCGCTCGTGGCTACCTGCCGATCGACGGCATCGCCGCCTATGACCAGGCTGTGCAAAAACTGCTGTTCGGCGAAAGCTCCCCACTGCTGGCTGCTGGCCGCGTCGTCACCACCCAGGCTGTGGGCGGCACCGGCGCACTCAAGACTGGCGCAGACTTTCTCAAGCGCCTGAACCCCAACGCCGTCGTCGCCATCAGCGATCCAAGCTGGGAAAACCACCGCGCACTGTTCGAAAGCGCCGGTTTCCCGGTGCGCGAATATCGCTACTACGATGCGACCAGCCACGACGTGAACCGTTCGGGCATGCTCGAAGACCTGCAAGCCCTGCCGGCCGGTTCGATCATCGTGCTGCACGCCTGCTGCCACAACCCGACCGGCGTCGACCTCTCGCCTGCCGACTGGGAAAACGTCCTGCAGGTGATCAAGGCCAAGGGCCACGTCCCATTCCTGGACATGGCCTACCAGGGCTTTGGCGAAGGCATCTACGAAGACGCGGCCGCCCTGCGCCTGTTCGCAGATTCGGGCCTTGAGTTCTTCGTTTCCAGCTCCTTCTCCAAGTCGTTTTCGCTCTACGGCGAGCGCGTGGGTGCTCTGTCGATCGTGACCGAATCGCGCGAAGCTGCAACGCGTGTGCTCAGCCAGGTCAAGCGCGTCATCCGCACTAACTACTCCAACCCGCCCACCCATGGCGCTACCATCGTGGCCAGCGTGCTCAACTCACCTGAATTGCGTGCCCTGTGGGAACAGGAGCTGGGCGAAATGCGCCAGCGCATTCGCGGCATGCGCACTGCACTGGTCGAGCGCCTGGCCGCCCACGGCGACTTCAGCTTCGTGGCACGCCAGGCTGGCATGTTCTCCTACTCGGGCCTGAACGCAGCCCAGGCGCAGCGCCTGCGCAGTGAGTTCGGCGTATACGCGCTAGACACCGGCCGCATCTGCGTGGCGGCACTGAACAACAGCAATATCGATGCGGTCACCCAGGCAATCGCCAAGGTGCTGTAAGGTCTGAAAAGGCCAAAAGGGGGAGCAGCCCTTTGGTTGACTTCCCCTTTTCAATCAGTAAGATAGCGCCCGTTGTTCCGCGATAGCTCAGTCGGTAGAGCAAATGACTGTTAATCATTGGGTCCCTGGTTCGAGTCCAGGTCGCGGAGCCATACCTTCTTCCCCGCTCCATCCCTTTTCGCCATTTTGCTGTGCGAACTTGCCAAAATGGCAAGTGCACTCCACAGTTGTTCAAGCATCCCGATTGCACGTAACTGCTCGTACGGCAACGCTTCAGTGGCTGTGGCAAAGCAATGAGCCTGGCGCCGGCACACGTGGCCAGCCAGCTCCCGGCCCGACCTGTGCGGCCCGACCTGCGCGGCCCGACCTGAACCTCCGGTTTTCGTGGTAGATCACAATGCTCAACAGTCGCCAGGCGGGCCTCAGCTTCGCCAAGAGAATCGTCGCTCCCCGTGCGCTGGGCTGCGCGCTCAGTTTCATCTACATCGCCGCGATCATCCAGGGCACGGGCACACCGGCCTGGGTGTGGGGCGCAATGGTCGCCAACGGGTTTTTCTGGCCGTGGGTTGCCCAGGCTCTCGCACACCGCTCCCCGCACCCTTACCGCGCCGAGATGCGCAACCTGCTGATGGACTCTTTGTTCGCCGGCGCCTGGGTGGCCGTAATGCGCTTCAACCTGCTACCCACCGCTCTGCTGTTGTCGATGGTGGCGATGAACAACGTAGCAGCCGCAGGCTTCGGTTTCCTGCTGCGCGGGCTTGCCGCCAAGGCGCTGGGGGCCCTGGCCATGTGTGGGCTGATCGGCGCGCAGGTGCAATGGCGTACAAGCCTTGAGGTGATGATCGCCAGCTTGCCGATGCTGGTGATCTACCCGCTGACCGTCGGCTGGACCAGCCATGCTCTGGCGGTGAAGCTGTTCCAGCGGCGCAAGGCGTTCGACATCATCAACAGCTACGGCGACAACAGCCGCCTGCTGGCCTACAACCCCTGGATGAGTGAGCTGGCCGCCGACCACCAGCGCTGCCGGCGCAGCAACGGCCATTCGACACTGGCGGTGATCGGCATCGATGGGCTTGCAAGCCTGCACCGGCGGCATGGCCACTGGGTAGCCGAAGCCATCAGTAAGCGCTTGGGCCACATCGTGCTGGCCGAGACCCGCAACGCCGACGTGGTTGGCACCAATGGCTCCGATCAATTCTTCATTCTGTTCCCTGGCCTGAGGGAGCGTGCGGCGGCTCAATGCCTGCATCGCATCCGCGAGCAGTTCTGCCGCTTCGGCCAGGCCGATGCTGAGCTACCCTTGTTATCGGCGAGCGCTGGCATGGCCGAATACAGTTACTTGCAGGCAGGCGAGTGGGACTGGTTCGAAGCCGCGCGGCGGGCACTGGATGAAGCACGCCTGCCGCTGCCTTCGCCGCAAATGGTGGCTGGCTGAACAGCCGCTGCGGGAATGAACGCTCCCGGCAGGCGTCTGGCTGCAGCAAGCAAAAAAATCAGCCTCTTCAATCGACAAAAACACGGAGTTGCCATGAAATCACTGTCTCGCATCGCGCTATTGGCCATGGCCTTGGCCGCCACCCACGCCATGGCTGCGCCCGCCACGGTCGGCAAGAGCGACAAAGGTGACGTGCTGGTCAATGCCCAAGGCATGACCCTGTACACCTTCGACAATGACATGCAAGGCATGTCGATGTGTGACGGCCAATGCGCCACCAATTGGCCGCCCCTGAAAGCTGACAGCGGCAGCTCGGCCGAGGGTGACTGGACGACCGTCAAGCGCAGCGACGGCAGCCTGCAATGGGCCTACAAGGGCAAGCCACTGTACACCTGGGCCAAGGACAGCAAGGCTGGCGACACCACCGGTGATAACGTCAAGAACGTCTGGCACGTCGCCAAGCCCTGAAGCACAAAGCCCGGCTTCGCTCAGCTGGCCGGGCCCAGCGCGAAGAAGCAGCCCCCGCTCCACACCCCGAGGTACTCTGCGCCATCCACCTGGCCAGGCACTGCCAACTCGACCAGCTCATAGAACACATTGCGGTTGATCAGTGCCTCGAACCCGCCACGAGCCCGCACATAGGGGAAGGCTCACCTGTGGCAGGGTCGGTTTCGACACGCAGCGGGTGCTCTGCACCGGCATCGAACGCGTTGTCGCAGTTGTCGGTAAACCTCAATGTCTGCCGTTCGCCCTGCCCCGTCGCTTCGAGCGCAACCACTAAGAACGGCGCATCATCGACCCTGATCCCCACTTTCTCGACTGGCGTCACCAGATACCAGCGATCACCTTCGCGCTTGAGGATGCTGGAGAACAGCTTGACCATCGCCTTGCGGCCGATCGGCGACCCCATGTAATACCAGGTGCCGTCTCGGGCAATGCGCATGTCGATGTCGCCGCAGAAGTCGGGATTCCACAGGTGTACCGGGGGCAGGCCGCGCTCGCTTGCGGGAATCTGCCCCAATAGGTCGTTGGCCTTGGCCGGGCCGCTCATGGCGCCTCCTTATCGGCTGATACCCAGAAGGCTACGAGCGTAATCCTCCATCGGGGGGCCAAGCAAATCGGCAGGCTTGTGGTTGTAGAGCGTCAGCAGGCCGCCACGGGCACGGATGGTGGCGGTATCGATCAGGTAGCGAGTGCTGGTTTCGATCACCATCATCTGCACTACGCCATGGTCGACGCCCAAGCGATCGACCGCCTCCTGATCCTGCCATTCATCGGTGTTGCCAATGCGGTCATCGGCGGCGGCGAAGCGGGTATAGAGCAGGTAATTGGCGCCGAAGCTGCGAGCTTCGGCAAGTGCTTGCTCAAGGCCCAGCGGTTGCGCCGCGCGCCGTACCATAGGGAAATACTGGACGAAACCGGTGAAGGCTTCCTCGGCCACTACGTTGGGCCGCGGGTAGTTGCTGCCAGGTGGGGCAAAAGGGCCTTGGGCAATGTAGACGAAGGAATCGGGCTGCAGGCGGAAGTTGTTGATACGGCGGGTCTGGCTGTGATCCAGCACGCCTGCGTCGCTCAGTTGATCCTTGGCCACTTGCCCCATGTCGCTTACGCTCATGCAGCCGCCCAGTGCCAGTACCGCTAACATCACCCACGCCGTGCGCATCGTTCCTCCCGGGCCGGTGTCGGAAAACCGGCGAATGCCCCGACGATGCAGCTTTCACGCCAACGCGCTAGGCCACAGGCTCGCCGTCGCGCCGCCGGCGGTTGCCCATGCGCACCCCGATGTCCATCAGGAACTGGAAAAAACCGTCCTGGTCTTCCAGCACGTTGCTCCAGAATGGCGAGTGATACAGCGCCACCGCGCCGTGTACCAATGCCCAGGCGGCGCAGTAGTGGTAGTACGGGGGAACGTCCTCGAGCTTGCCCTCGTCGATGCGGCCTTTGATCAGTTGGGTAAGCCGCTCGAAGTTGGAAGCACGGATGCTGTGCAACTGCTCCACCAGCTCGGGAACCTGATTGGCCTTCACCACCTTTTCTTCGAGCCGGTCGAACAGCCGATAGCGCTGTGGGTCGCGCATGCGGAATTCGAAATAGGCGCGCGACAAGGCTTCGCGATCGCGATCCACATCTGCCGAGTGCAGCAGTGCGTTGAGGTCGCGTTCGTAATCGAGCATCAGCCGCAGGTAAACCTCGGCCTTGGAGCGAAAGTGCTTGTAGATGGTACCTTTGCCGATCCCGACGGCGTCGGCGATCATCTCGACGGTGACGCTGTCTTCTCCCTGTTCCAGGAACAGCTTGAGCGCGGCGTCGAGGATTTCTTGTTCACGGCGGCGAAATTCACGGACTTTACGCGGTTCTTTCTGCATCGGCTGCATAACGGGACTGTTCACGTTAGAAGCCGCCATTATGCCTGCTTGGCGCCAAATTGCACGGGTGTTACATATGTCGACCTACTTCCAAGAATTCCCCAGGCCGAAGGCCTTCTGTATCTGAACCACGCTGCCGTCGCACCATGGCCCAAGCGCAGCGCTGATGCCATCAGCCAATTCGCACAACAGAACATCACACTGGGTGCGCGCGATTATCCGCAATGGGTCAAGGTCGAGGATCGCCTGCGCGAGCGGCTTCAGCGCCTGCTCAATGCCCCTGGCGTGGATGACATTGCCTTGGTGAAAAACACCTCCGAGGCGCTGTCGTTCGTGGCCCAAGGGCTGAGCTGGGCCGAAGGTGACCAGGTCATCATCAGTGACGAAGAGTTTCCGTCCAACCGCATCGTCTGGGAGGCGCTCAAGCCCCAGGGCGTTGAAGTCGTGGCTGTCAGCCTGGCAGGAGAGGACCCTGAAGCGGCCTTGCTTGCCGCCTGCGGCCCACGCACTCGTTTGCTGGCCATCAGCTCGGTGCAGTACGCCAGCGGCCTGAAGTTGGACATGGCGCGGCTGGGGGCGGGCTTGAAGAGCAAGGGCGTATTGTTCTGTATCGATGCGATCCAGCAACTGGGTGCTCAACCGTTCGACGTACAGGCCTACGATTGTGACTTCGCCATGGCCGACGGCCACAAATGGTTGCTCGGCCCCGAAGGCCTCGGCGTTTTCTACTGCCGTGCGAGCGTGCGCCCCACCTTGACGCTGCGCGAGTTCGGCTGGCACATGGTCGAGCGCATGGGCGACTACAGCCGTACCGACTGGGAGCCGGCGCACAGCGCGCGGCGTTTCGAATGCGGCAGCCCGAATATGCTGGGCACAATGGGATTGGAGGCCAGTATCGGGTTGCTGGAAGAGGTTGGGATGGATGAGGTCGCACGCTTGATCGAAGCCCGCATCGAGCAACTCAGCCAAGGCCTGGCCGCGATTCCCGGGGTAGTTCAGCATCACCCCGCCAACCCCGCGCGCCGTGCTGGCATCCTCACCTTCAGTGTTGCCGGCAAAGACCCTCAGGCACTGTGGCGCCAACTGATGGACGCAGGGGTCGTGTGCATCCCTCGCGGCAAAGGCATTCGCCTGTCACCACACTTCTATACACCACCAGCCGTTATCGAACGCGCACTGGAAATCATTGCCATCCTGGCGCGCCAATGAGTGCTAAAAAAAACGTGCTGATTCCGAAACTGTTTAAAAAACGTACAGCGGTGGGTTGAAACCGCTCAAGGGTGGCCAATACTGAAGATGTTGGCCGCACTATCCCCCAAGTGGCCGGCCGATAAAGGTGTCGACGGACCGCGCGCCTTTGCACTACTCCTAATGGTCTTGACCCGGACTCCTCCCCCAGAATCCGGGTTTTTTTTGCCCACTCAGGCCAGGCGTGACAGCGGGAACAGGCGCTTGAAGTTTTCCGAGGTCTGCTCGGCGAACTGCTCGAAGGGCACCCCACGCAGCATGGCGAGGTATTCGGCAACTTCACGCACATATTGCGGCAGGTTCGGCTTGCCGCGATAAGGGATCGGCGCGAGGTACGGTGAATCGGTTTCCACCAGCAAGCGATCGGCCGGCACCTGGCGCGCCACATCCCGCAAGGCGTCGGCATTGCGGAAGGTTACGATGCCCGAGAGTGAGATGTAGTAACCCATGTCCAGGGCTGCCTTGGCCATCGCCCAATCTTCGGTGAAACAATGCAGCACGCCGGCTTGTGGCAGTGCAGCTTCTTCAAGCAGAGCCAAGGTATCGGCGCGTGCGGAACGGGTGTGGATGATGACTGGCTTGCCGGTGATCGCTGCGGCCTCCAGGTGCACTCGAAACGACGCCTGCTGCACATCGGCCGCCTCCGGCTCGTAGTGATAATCCAGGCCTGTTTCGCCGATGGCGACCGCATGCGGATGGTCGAGTGCGTTCACCAGCCAGCTCAGCGTCGGCAGGCCGTCGGGGTTGACGTCCAGAGGGTGCACACCCACCGAGCAGTCGACGTCGGCGTAGCGCTCGGCCAACGCCTTGACTGCGTCGGCATTGCTGGCGCTGACGCCTATACACAGGAAATGGCTCACGCCCCGTTGACGAGCTGCATCGAGTGCAGCGTCGAGAGAACCGGAATGGGCCGTGAGGTCGAGGCGGTCCAGGTGGCAGTGCGAATCCACCAGGCGAAAATCGGTATCAGGCATCGATCAATTACATCGTGTGGGTCGGCCGGTCGGACTTCAGCGCGCCGGCGAGGTAGGTTTCGATCTTGCTGCGAGCGGTATCGTCGCCGTCGTTGAACTGCACACCGACGCCCGCCGCACGGTTGCCTTGAGCACCCCGTGGCGTGATCCAGGCGACCTTGCCGGCCACCGGAATTTTTTCGGGTTCATCCATCAGGTTCAACAGCATGAACAACTCATCGCCCAGCTTGTAGCTCTTGCTGGTAGGAATGAACAAACCGCCGTTGCGCAAGAACGGCATGTAGGCAGCGTAAAGCACCGCCTTGTCTTTGATGGTCAACGACAGGATGCCATTGCGAGGCCCTGGCGAAGCTGGTTGATTCATGAGGATCCCTTGGTTGACGACCCACTAACCCTGGCGCGGCAAACCGGCCCACTGGACCAGAAGCGCCTCGAGCAGCAGCGCACGGTTGAGGTTGGCCTTGGCCATGACCTTCTGCCGATGTTGCAGCAGCCAGTCCTGCATCTGCAGAACACCGGCCTGGGGGCTCTTCTGCGCCAGATATTGCAGCACCTTGCGCATATCGCTCAAGCCCAGCCCTTGCTCGTCTTCTGTTAATTGATAGCACAGGATACGGTGCGCCCAATCGCAGAACCAGTCGAACAGCAAAAGCAGTGGCACATTGCCCCAACTCTCCGCCAGTTGGCTAGCCCCTTGTTGTTGCTTGAGCAGCTTCTTGATGCCTTCGACCACAAGACCACGCATTTCGCGCACTTTTTCACCGTGCATGCGCAGCGCCACCAACGGCGACCCGGCGGCCAGCGTCAGCAGTAACTCGCGCTCCTCGGCCGGCTCTTCGGGCAGCCGCTCAGCCAGCCATGCCTGGCTCTGGCCTGCATTGGGCAAAGGGCAGGCCTGCTGCACGCAGCGGCTGCGCACAGTCGCCAGCAAACGGCTGGGCTGGTGGCTGACCAGAATCATCACCGTATTGCCCGAGGGCTCTTCAAGGCTTTTGAGCAGGGCGTTGGACGCATTGATGTTCATCGCCTCGACAGGCTCGATCAAGACCACCTTGCGCCCACCGAGCTGGGGCGTCTGCGCCACGAACCCGACAAGCTCGCGGACCTGGTCGACCCGGATGGCCTTGTCGGCTTCTTCGGGCAGGAGCAAAAAACGGTCCGGGTGAGTGCCCGCTGCGAGCAGCAGGCAACCCTTGCACTGGCCGCAGGCCTGCCCCTGGGGCTGTTGGCAAAGCAATAGCGCGATCAGGCGCTCGGCAAAGGCACGTTTGCCAATGCCCGCAGGGCCGTGAAACAGGTAGGCGTGAGCATGCTGGCTGCGGCCGGCGTATTGCTGCCACAGCGCCTGCTGCCACGGGAATGCCTCAGCCACGGGCGCGCTCCAGAAGCTCCGGCAGCAGCACCAGCAGGCTGTGCTGCACCTGCGCCAGCGACTGGGCTGCGTCTATCACACGGTAACGCGCGGGGCTCGCTTGAGCACGGGCAAGGTAGGCTTGGCGCACCGCTTCGAAGAACGGCCGGCCCTCTTGTTCGAAACGGTCGAGCCGGCCTCGCGCGGCAGCGCGTGCAAGGCCGATGTCCACCGGAAGGTCGAACACCAGCGTGAGATCTGGTTGGAGGCCTTGCTGCACGAACTGCTCCAGCGTCGCAATGCGATCGATGCCGATGCCACGGCCGCCACCCTGATAGGCGTAGGTCGCATCGGTGAAACGATCACACAATACGACCGCCCCCCGCTCCAGCGCAGGCCGGATGACCCGCGCCAGATGCTGCGCTCGCGCGGCGAACATCAACAGCAACTCGGCATCGACCGCCATGGTTTCGTCGCTGGGGGCCAGCAGCAGCTCACGGATGCGCTCGGCGAGTGGCGTGCCGCCGGGCTCGCGCGTCAGCACCACATCGTGGCCTGCCTGGCGCAAATGTTCGGCAAGAAACTCGCGGTTGGTGGTTTTACCGGCACCCTCGGGGCCTTCCAGGGTAATGAACAGGCCTGTCACTTGGGCGTCCTCATGGTTGTTCGGCAGGGGCAGCAGGCTCGGCGGCTTCCCCGGGTTTCCCGCCTTCGCCCTGTTCGGGGGCAGGCGTTGCATCGCCAGGCAGCTCCGCCGGGGCCTGAGCTGCTGGGCTGGAACGGTAGTCGGCGCGACGCTTGAGCTGGTATTGGCGTACCGCGTCGTTGTGTTCGTCGAGGTTCTCGGAGAACACATGGCTGCCGTCGCCGCGCGCAACGAAATACAGGCTGCGGCCCGAGGCCGGGTTAAGCGCAGCATGCAACGCCTCCCGCCCGACGATGGCAATAGGCGTCGGCGGCAAGCCGGCGTTAAGGTAGGTGTTGTAGGGCGACGGTGCCTTGAGGTCAGCACGGGTGATCTTGCCGTTGTAGCGCTCACCCATGCCGTAGATCACCGTTGGGTCGGTCTGCAACAGCATGCCCGCCTGCAAGCGGCGGACGAATACCCCGGCGATCTCGCCGCGCTCCTGTGGCACCCCGGTTTCCTTCTCGATCAGGGAGGCCAGGATCAACGCCTGGTAGGGGTCGGACAGAGGGACATCGTTGGCACGGTTCTGCCATTCCTGAGCCAGCACCGCATCCAACCGGTCGTACGCCTGGCCAAGCAGCTCCAGGTCACTGGTGCCTTTGACATAACGGTAGGTATCGGGGAAAAACCGGCCCTCAGGGAAAACAGCCGGGTGGCCAAGTTTTTCCATGACCTGTTCATCGCTGAGGCCAGCCAGGGTTTGCTTGAGCTTTTCCTGCTTGGCCAAGGCCGTACGAACCTGGCGGAACGTCCAGCCTTCGACCAAAGTGAGGTTGTACTGCACCACCTCGCCACGCTGCCACAAGCCGATCAGGTCACGTACCGTCATGCCCGGGGTCAGACGATACTCGCCGGTGTGCAGCGTCAGGCCGTTTGAATTGAAGCGCCAGTACCAGCGTAGCCAGAAGGCGTCGCCCAACGTACCGCTGCTTTCAAGGCGGCGGAACATGCCGACGGGCGAAGCACCGGCAGGCACGTCGATCAGTTGCTCGGCACCGAGCTGCAGCGGTTGATCTACCGAAGACTTGACCTTCCAGGCCGCGCCGCCGAGCGCGAGGGCTGCCAGCAACAGGATGCCTTCGAGCACCATCAGCAATTTACGAATCACGAATCAGCTATCCAGAAGGGTATGGGCCAGGCGTTGCAGTTTACGAGTCACGCCGCCGACCGGCCACTGATTGTCACCACAGGCAACAACTGGCCAGATGCCGTAGACGCCGTTGCAGACGAAGACTTCGTCTGCGCCATGCAGGTCAGCGATGCTCAGGTCGGCCACCTCAGCCTGCAAGCCTTGGGCAGGCGCCTGTGCCAGGAGTTCTGCGCGCAAGGTCCCGGCCACTCCGCAGCGGGAGAGGCCAGGCGTGAACAGCGCCTGGCCCTTTACCAGAAAGAGGTTGCTGAATACGCCCTCGATGATCCGACCCTCGGTATCGCGCATCAGCCCTTCGGCGTACCCGCTCCCTTGCCATTCGGCCCGCGCCAGCACCTGTTCCAGCCGGTTCAGATGTTTGAGGCCGGCCAGGGCCGGCTGCAATGCCAGGGGCGTAGTGCACTCGAAAAGCCGCACTCCGCTTTCGGCGTAACTGGCCGGCCAGGCAGGTAACTGCGAGGCCTGGAGAACTCGAACGGCTGGCACATCGGGGGCCGCGCCATAGCCACGCGGGCTATCACCCCGGTGAGGATGAGCTTGAGCACGCCCTCGCCCATCGCATGGGCATACGCCTGGATCTCACGCTCGATCAGTTCCAGCTCAGCCAGCAAGGCCAGGCGAGCGATGCCATCCGACAACCGAGCCAGATGCCGAGCCAGCAGGCAGGCACGGCCATTGATCACCTTGATCGTCTCGAACAGCCCGTCACCGTAGGCAAGGCCGCGATTACCCAGCCCCAGGCTTGCCTGAGGCTGGCCGTCGACCCAAGGCTGCATCAGCCCTCGAACCGCCGGAACACCAGCGTGCCGTTGGTGCCGCCGAACCCGAAGGAGTTCGACACAGCGACCTCGATTGGCATCTTGCGGGCCTCGTGCGGCACGAAATCCAGGTCGCAGCCTACATCTGGCTCGTCGAGGTTGATGGTCGGCGGAGCCACCTGGTCGCGCAGTGCAAGCACAGTGAAGATCGCCTCGACAGCGCCCGCTGCACCCAGCAGGTGGCCGGTCATCGACTTGGTCGAGCTGACAGCCAGGCGTTGGGCATGCTCGCCGAACACAGACTTGATGGCATTGACTTCGGCCAGGTCGCCGGCGGAGGTAGAAGTGCCGTGGGCGTTGATGTACTGGACGCTGTCAGGTACCAACTGCGCATCGCGCAGAGCGTTGGCCATGCAGCGAGCAGCGCCGGCGCCATCTTCGGGCGGAGAGGTCATGTGGAAGGCATCGCCGCTGGTGCCAAAGCCTACCAGCTCTGCAAGGATCGTGGCGCCACGGGCACGAGCGTGCTCGAGCTCCTCAAGCACCAGCGCGCCTGCGCCATCCGACAGCACGAAACCGTCACGGCCCTTGTCCCAAGGGCGGCTTGCGCGTGCCGGCTCGTCATTGCGGGTCGACAAGGCGCGAGCGGCACCGAAGCCACCCATGCCCAGGCCGCAGGCGGCCATTTCGGCGCCGCCGGCGATCATCACGTCCGCCTCGCCATAGGCGATGTTGCGCGCGGCCATGCCGATGCAATGGGTGCCGGTGGTGCACGCCGTGGAGATGGCGTAGTTGGGGCCTTGAACACCCAGGTGGATCGAAAGAAACCCCGAGATCATGTTGATGATCGAGCCCGGCACGAAGAACGGCGAAATACGCCGAGGCCCCTGCGCGTGCAACGTGCGGCAGGTTTCTTCGATGTTGGTCAGGCCACCGATGCCCGAGCCCATGGCAACGCCGATGCGCTCGCGGTTGGCATCGGTTATTTCAAGGCCTGCGTCACGCACGGCCTGGAACCCGGCTGCCAGGCCGTACTGGATGAACAGATCGAGCTTGCGCGCTTCTTTCGCGGAAATATATTGCTCGACGTCAAACCCTTTGACCGAGCCGCCAAAACGGGTTGAAAAGGCAGACAGGTCCGTATGTTCGATCGGCCCGATGCCACTGCGGCCTTCCAGAATGCCCTGCCAACTGCTGGCCACGTCAGTGCCCAACGGCGACAGCATGCCCATTCCGGTTACCACGACGCGTCTACGCGACACAGTGCTCTCCTTCAAAAACAAAAAGGCTACGCCCTTCAAAGAAAAAACCGCACGCCGGATCGGCAGTGCGGTTTTTTCCGACTGAAAGCGTCAGCGACCAACTATCAGCCCTTGTTGTGGGCGTTCACGTAGTCGATAGCGGCTTGAACGGTCGTGATCTTCTCGGCTTCTTCGTCTGGAATCTCGGTTTCGAATTCTTCTTCCAGAGCCATTACCAGCTCAACGGTGTCAAGAGAGTCCGCGCCCAGATCTTCGACGAAGCTCGCCTCCGGTTTCACTTCATCTTCTTTGACGCCCAGTTGCTCGGCGACGATTTTCTTGACACGTTCTTCGATGCTGCTCATACCTAATTTTCACTCCTAATGGACACTATGTCAGGCAACTGGCCGGGGGTAATTTTATAGGAAGAAAGCCGCTTTTCAAGTTCAAAGCGCTTCTGCCCGCCCCTTGAGGCCAGCTGCCCAAAATTCGGGTTCAGCTTTATAACGGATTTCAGGCCCCGAGTGGGACATTTTTTCGAACGCCTGTTCTCCGGATATTACATATACATGCCGCCATTCACAGGAATGGTCGCGCCTGTCACGTAGCCTGCACCCTCGGATGCCAGGAAGGCAACCACACTGGCGATTTCCTGGGCCTGGCCCAGACGACCGGCAGGGATTTGCGCCAGCAGTGCCTGACGCTGTGCGTCAGGCAGCTCGCGGGTCATGTCGGTATCGATGAAGCCTGGGGCCACCGAATTGACGGTAATATTGCGCGAACCCACTTCCCGCGCCAGCGCGCGGCCGAAGCCCTCCAGGCCCGCCTTGGCGGCGGCGTAGTTGGCTTGCCCGGCGTTACCCATGGCGCCGACCACCGAACCGATGTTGATGATCCGCCCCCAGCGGGCCTTGGTCATCCCACGCAGCACGCCTTTGGAGAGGCGGAACAGGCTGTTGAGGTTGGTATCGATGACGTCGGTCCACTCATCGTCCTTCATGCGCAGCATGAGGTTGTCACGGGTGATGCCAGCGTTGTTGACCAGGATCGCTGGCGCACCGAAACGCTCGGAGATCGTGGCCAGCACCGCCTCAACCGAAGCTGCATCAGTCACATTCAGCGCGAGGCCGGTGCCTTCGATGCCGTTTTCCTTCAGGGCGGCGGCAATACGCTCGGCGCCGGATTCGGTGGTAGCGGTGCCAATCACGATGGCACCCTGGCGGCCCAGTTCGTGTGCGATCGCCTGGCCGATGCCACGGCTGGCACCAGTTACCAGTGCCACTTTACCTTGCAGGCTCATGCCTGTTTCTCCTGTATCAGGCCAGCGCCGCACGGGCGGCGGCGAAGGCGTCTGGGGTATCGAGGTTGAGCGTGCTGACGCCATCGGCGCAACGCTTGTTGAGGCCGGCCAGCACCTTGCCCGGGCCGCATTCGACCAGTTGGGTGGCACCCTGACCCGCGAGCCAGGCGACCGACTCGACCCAACGCACGGGCATGTAGAGCTGGGCAAGCAGGTTCTGCTTGAGATCGCCCAGATTGCCAGGCACCTGCGCGGTCACGTTCTGCACCACCGGAATACCGGGCGCCTGCCAGTTCAAGGCTTCGATTGCAGCGGCGAACTTCTCGGCAGCCGGCTTCATCAGCGCGCAGTGCGACGGCACGCTCACCGGCAGCGGCAAGGCACGCTTGGCGCCCTTGGCCTTGCAAGCCTCCATCGCCCGCGCAACCGCAGAGGCGGAGCCTGCGATCACGACCTGGCCTGGCGAGTTGAAATTGACAGCGCTGACCACTTCGCCCTCTTCGCTGGCGGCGCAGGCGGCGATCACTTCCTCATCGGTAAGCCCGAGAATGGCGGCCATTGCGCCCTGCCCTGCCGGCACGGCCTCCTGCATCAGTTGCCCACGGCGCTCGACCAGCTTCACGGCATCGGCAAGGCCAATGCTGCCGGCGGCGACCAGTGCGCTGTATTCACCCAGGCTGTGCCCGGCGACATAGGCAGGTTGTGCACCGCCTTGCGCCTGCCACAACCGCCACAAGGCAATGGATGCGGTGAGAATGGCGGGCTGGGTCTTGTCGGTCTGATTGAGCAGTTCCGCCGGCCCGTGCTGGCACAGAGCCCAGAGGTCGTAGCCCAGCGCGTCGGAGGCTTCCTGGAAGGTGTCGGTCACCAGGCTGTGCTGCTCGCCCAGGTCGGCCAGCATGCGCAGCGCCTGGGAACCTTGCCCGGGGAAAACGAATGCGATGGATGCAGACATTGAAACAGCCCCTTTTGGAATTCATTGGCTCGGGCATGCCTGTTGCCATGCCCGAAAAACGATATTTGGATGCAAGCTTCGACTCGGCGGTCACAATTGAAGCACGCGCCCGCTCACGCACTAAAGCAAAAACGCACCGATACGGTGGCGCAAACGCTCGGGCAGATTATCGCGAACCTGCACCTGGGCACGCACGATGGCGCTGCGCAAGCCCTCTACGCCCGCCGAGCCGTGGCTTTTCACCACGATGCCCTGCAACCCCAGGAAACTGGCACCGTTGTGCCGGGCAGGCGCCAGGTCCTGGCGCAGCCGCCTCAGCAACGGCAAGGCCATGGCGCCGGCCATGCGCGCAATGAGCCCGCTGCTGAACAGCGCCTCGATACGCGCCCCGATCATCGAGGCCAGGCCCTCGCTGGCTTTGAGCATCACATTGCCGACGAACCCGTCGCACACCACCACATCGGCGTCACCGCGGTACAACCCATCGCCCTCGACGAAGCCGATATAGTTCAGCTCCGGGGCTTTTTGCAGCAATGCCGCAGCAGCCTTGACCTGCTGATTGCCCTTGATGTCCTCGGTGCCTACATTGAGCAGCGCAACGCGCGGCCTCGGGATGCCCGCAGCCTCGGCAGCGACAGCCCCCATCACCGCGAACTGGTAGAGGTGCTCGGCGCTGCAATCGACATTGGCGCCCAGATCCAGCAAATGGCAAACACCGGTTCGAGTCGGGATACCCGCGACCATCGCCGGCCGATCCACACCCGGAACAGTCTTCAGAACGTGCCGAGACAACGCCATCAGCGCGCCGGTGTTGCCGGCACTGACCACCGCTTGCACTTTGTCGTCACGCAACAGTTGCAAGGCCACTCGCATTGAAGAATCGGGTTTGCCGCGCAAAGCTTGCGCGGGCTTGTCGTCCATGCCGATCACCTCGCTGGCAGCGACGATTTGCAGGCGAGCGCGATCCACACCCGGATGGGCGGCAATCAAGGATTCAAGCAATTGAGGTTGACCGACGAGGGCCAGGTGCAGCGAGGGGGAGTCTGAAAGGCAGGCGATGCAAGCCTCGACAATGTTGCGGGGACCGAAGTCCCCGCCCATTGCGTCGATCGCGATGATCTGAGCGGACAAGGATTACTCGTCGGCGCCCTTGTCGATCACTTTGCGGCCGCGGTAAACGCCTTCAGGCGATACGTGGTGACGCAGGTGTACTTCGCCAGTGGTCTTTTCGACCGACAGAGCGTTTGCAGTGAGGGCGTCGTGCGAACGGCGCATGTCACGTGCAGAGCGGGATTTTTTGTTCTGCTGAACAGCCATAGTGATTAACTCCTAAACGTTTGGGTCACGCTTTAACTGCGCCAAGACACTGAACGGGTTGGACCGTGGTACCTCGTCCTCGCCAGGCTCGGGCTCATTGGCGCCCGCCGGCTGCTGGCATTCTTCCGGATGATGAGCGGGGACGATCGGGAGGGCGAGCAACAGCTCGTCTTCCATCACACCCCGCAGATCCAAAGGATCCTCGCCCAGTTCCAGCACGTCGTAGCCTGACGGCAGCGACTGTGTGTTCGCCCCAACCTTTACCACAGCGTAGGTACACTCGCTGTCGACAGGCAGGGTGACCAGCTCGAGGCAACGCTGGCAAACCATTTTGACCTCAGTACGGAGGTCGCTGTGGATTACCACGGTGCCGTCTTCGTCTCGATCGAAGACGAATCGGGCCTGCACCGCACCGACATTGTCGGAAAGCGGATCGCAGAGTCTCTTCAAATCGGCGAGGGGCACGCTACCTTCTACGGTGGCGTTGCGGTCGGCCAATTTGCGCGGATCAACGTGAGGTGGAATCGGGTCATTCAACATAGGCGCGCCATTCTAGGGATGCCCCTTGCAGGTGTCAAAGGAAATTCGGCCATCGGCGCATCCGCCAGGCCGAGGTAGAATCCTTCCTTTTATATAAGGAGGCTCGCATGCCGCCGATCGTCCTGGCGTCCAGCTCACCGTACCGCCGCGAACTGCTCAACCGCCTGGGGCTGCCCTTCAGCTGCCGGTCGCCCGATATCGACGAAAGCCGGCTGCCCGATGAGCCGGTGCTGGCGCTGGCATTGCGCCTGGCTGAAGCCAAAGCCAGGGCTCTGGCGGCCAGCCACCCCCATCACCTGATCATAGGTTCGGACCAGGTAGCGGTGCTGGATGAGCGCATTCTGGGCAAACCGGGAAGCCATGCGGCCGCTACCGAGCAGTTGCTCGCTTGCAGCGGCCAGGCGGTGCGCTTCCTGACAGGCCTGGCGCTGCTCGACAGCCGCAGCGGCGAATGCCAGGTCGATTGCGTTGCATTCACCGTTCACTTGCGTGCGCTCGATGCAGCGACCGTGGAGCGCTACCTGCGCGCCGAGCAGCCTTACGACTGCGCAGGCAGCTTCAAGGCCGAGGGGCTGGGCGTGAGCCTGTTCAGCCGCACCGAGGGCGAAGACCTCACCAGCCTGGTGGGCCTGCCCTTGATCCGGCTGGTGGGCATGCTGGCCCAGCACGGCATTCAGGTGCCCTGAATCAGCGCAGGGCCGGGCCCTGGAAGCCTGCCCACAGCGCGATGCGCTCAGCCACGCTGGCGCCGAGCTTCTTGGAGAAGCGGTCCAACGGCGACTCTTCCTTGGTGAAGTCAACGATGTCCTTCGCCTTGATCAGGTCCCGTGCCACATAGCTGCTGCTGCCCAACCCGTCGATCAGCCCCATCGGCAAGGCCTGCTCACCCGACCAGATCAAGCCGGAGAACAGCTCCGGATGGTCTTTGTCTTTCAGGCGATCACCGCGCCCCTGTTTGACCTGAGCGATGAACTGCTGATGGGTGGTGTCGAGCACGCCCTGCCAGAAACGGGTTTCGTCCTCGCGCGCAGGCTGGAATGGATCAAGAAACGCCTTGTGCTCACCGGAGGTGTAGGCGCGGCGCTCGACGCCCAGTTTCTCCATGGTGCCCACGAACCCGTAGCCGGCCGCAGTTACACCGATCGAACCCACCAGGCTCGCCTTGTCTGCATAGATCTCGTCGGCAGCGCTGGCGATGTAGTAGGCACCGGAGGCACCCAGGTCGGTGATCACTGCATAGACCTTCAGCTCCGGCCGCTGCGCGCGCAGGCGGCGGATCTCGTCATAGATATAGCCAGCCTGCACCGGGCTGCCGCCGGGGCTGTTGATGCGCAGGATCACCCCTTGCACCTTGGTGTCTTCGAAGGCTTTGCGCAGGCTGCCGATAATGTTGTCGGCGCTGGCGTCTTCCTTGTCGGCGATCACGCCACGCACGTTGATCAAGGCGGTATACCGCGCCGCACTGGAAGCGCCCGCATCGATCTTGCCCCAAGGCGAAAACAGCGCAAGCATTCCCAGCAGGTAGACGAATGTCAGCAGCTTGAAGAAAATCCCCCAGCGCCGCGAACGCCGCTGCTCCTGCACGCTGGCCAGCACTGCCTTTTCCAGCAGCTTCCAGCTGCGATCATCCTGGGGTGGAAGCGCGCCATCCTCGGCGCGTGGAGCTTTCCATTCGTCGGCCATTGCTTTGCTCGTTCAGGTGAAGAAAATCAACGCCGCCCGGCCAGCCAGGGTTCCAGTGCCTGGAACGCCTCGATGGCATGGGTCGGCTCGTATTGGCGCAGGATGCCCAGCTCGATCGCACCGTAACCGACCGCCACGCTTGCCACGCCGGCATTGTGCGCCATCTGGATATCGAACGCAGAGTCTCCGACCATTACTGCCCTGGCCGGTTCTACCCCACAATGTTCGAGGATCTCGCGCAGCATACGCGGCGCAGGCTTGCTTTCGGTTTCATCGGCGGCGCGGGTGATGTCAAAGAAGGTTTCCAGGCCATGGGCACGCAGCACTCGGTCCAGGCCGCGGCGTGCCTTGCCGGTGGCCACGGCCAGCTGGTAACCCTGCTCACGAAATTGCTGCAAGCCGTGTGCAACCCCGGGAAACAGAGGTGACGGTTCAGCATCCATGGCCATGTAGCGATCAGCATAACGCTGGCGGAACGCGTGCAATGCCTGATCGTCGAGCATCGGGTGCAACTGGCTGATCGCCTGGCTGAGTTCCAGCCCGATGATGCCCTTGATGGCCGATGTGGCGCAGGGCTGCAAACCGCCAGCCACTGCCGCGTGCTCCATGGCATCGACGATGCGGCCGATGGAGTCGGCCAATGTGCCGTCCCAGTCAAACACGATCAGGTCGAATTCACGCACTGGCCAGTTTCTCCACCGTGCTGTGCCACATCTCGTCCACCGAAGCCTCCAGGCGCAGGACCTGGCCATCAGGCATAGGCACGTTCAGCGCATAGGCATGCAGGAACAGGCGCTTGCCACCCAGGTCCCGGATTTCGCGGCTGAAGGCTTCGTCGCCGTACTTGGGATCGCCTGCGATGCAGTGCCCGGCGTGCAGGCTGTGCACGCGAATCTGGTGAGTACGCCCAGTGACCGGGCGCGCTTCCACCAGCGTTGCGAAGTCACCGAAACGGCGCAGCACCTTGAACAGTGTCAGCGCTTCCTTGCCTTCAGGATTCACCTCGACCATGCGCTCGCCCGAGCGCAGGTTACTCTTGAGCAACGGCGCGTTGATCTGCTTCTTGGCTGTAGGCCAATGGCCACGCACCAGAGCCATGTAGCGCTTGTCGACACCATCCCCGCGCAGCGCCTGATGCAAGTGGCGCAGCATGCTGCGCTTCTTGGCGATCATCAGAAGGCCCGAGGTGTCACGGTCGAGACGGTGCACCAATTCAAGCTCATCGGCCTGCTGAGGCCTGAGCTGGCGAAAGGCTTCGATCACGCCGAAGCTCAACCCGCTGCCGCCGTGCACAGCGATGCCTGCGGGCTTGTTGAGTACGATCAGGGCTTTGTCTTCGTGGACGATCGCCGCCTCGAGACGCTGCAACAGGCCTTGAGCCACCGGCACAGGCTCGTCCTTCTCGGGCAGGCGCAGGGGCGGCACACGGATGATATCGCCGGCCTGGAGTTTGTACTCAGGCTTTATGCGCCCCTTGTTGACGCGCACTTCACCTTTGCGCAGGATGCGATACACAAGGGTTTTTGGAACACCCTTGAGTGCGGTGAACAGGAAGTTGTCGATGCGTTGGCCGGCAAGTTCGGCCGGAACTTCAAGCATTTGCACGCTGGAAGTGGGAGTTGGGGTCGTGTTCATGGCGCGCATGATAGCAATTTTTCATGCAATTGAAGCACTTAAACATTGCTGATATAGTCGCGAACGCCGCCTGTTGCGGCCGAAGAACAAAGCAAGGCCAAAAGCCCGCGTTTTCTTCACGTTGAACCAGGACGTAAGGCCGTCCTACGGGGGTTTGAACCGGTTGCGAACCCATGGCTCGCCCGGCCCTGCAAAAGCCCGGAAACACCAGCATGCATGTGGCTTGCGCGTCTCGCTGCCCGGCGCTGGCAGTTGTTCCCGGTCCAAGCAGGCGCATTCCCCGGAAAATGCAAAGCCTTGGTTTTTACAGAGCGCGAGCCCGCTATTTGAGAGGTTTCGCGATACATACCACCCCGTTGCGGATTCTGCGCGCGGCAGCACCCGAATGATCAGGGATACGTGTAGGGTGGAGACGTACAAGCGTGGAGCGAATGCCTCGCTGCGCCAGGAAGCGGCCAACCGGCCCTCCGGCGGTGAGCCAGGCAAAGGCAGGTACCCAGGGTACCCACGTTCCAGGGCTTGATTCCTCCTCCTGGCTGAGTGCTTTTTGCGAACACACAAGCAGGACGCGTCACTCCGCAGGCAATGGCATATGGCCTTGCCGGGCGGCCCGGGCAGTACGCCCCGACGCACCTGAACACCGACCGTGAGAAGTCGTGTGTGCCGAACGCCGTTTCCGGCAGCCCGGAAACCGACGGTACTACATGAAAAGAATGCTGATTAACGCAACTCAACCCGAAGAGTTGCGTGTTGCCCTGGTAGATGGCCAGCGGCTCTACGATCTGGATATCGAATCCGGCGCGCGCGAGCAGAAAAAGGCCAATATCTACAAAGGCCGTATCACCCGCGTAGAGCCGAGCCTGGAAGCCGCTTTCGTCGACTTCGGCTCCGAACGCCACGGCTTCCTGCCGCTCAAGGAAATCTCCCGCGAATACTTCAAGAAGGCGCCCGAAGGCCGGGTGAACATCAAGGAAGTGCTCAGCGAAGGCCAGGAAGTCATCGTCCAGGTCGAGAAAGAAGAGCGCGGCAACAAGGGCGCAGCCCTGACCACCTTCATCAGCCTTGCCGGCCGCTACCTGGTACTGATGCCCAACAACCCGCGTGCCGGTGGCATCTCCCGCCGCATCGAGGGTGAAGAGCGTAACGAACTGCGCGAAGCGCTGAACGGCCTGCAGGCACCCGCCGACATGGGCCTGATCGTGCGCACCGCTGGCCTTGGCCGCAGCAGCGAAGAAATGCAGTGGGACCTCGACTACCTGCTGCAACTGTGGAACGCGATCAAGGAAGCCTCCGGCACCCGCGGCGCCCCATTCCTGATCTATCAGGAAAGCAACGTCATAATCCGCGCCATCCGCGACTACCTGCGCCAGGATATCGGTGAGGTGCTGATCGACAGCATCGAAGCCCAGGACGAAGCACTGACCTTCATCCGCCAGGTGATGCCGCAGTACGCCAGCAAGGTGAAGCTGTACGAAGACAGCGTGCCGCTGTTCAACCGCTTCCAGATCGAAAGCCAGATCGAAACCGCCTTCCAGCGTGTGGTCGAGCTGCCGTCCGGCGGCTCCATCGTGATCGACCCGACCGAAGCGCTGGTGTCAATCGACATCAACTCGGCGCGCGCCACCAAAGGCAGTGACATCGAGGAAACCGCACTGCAGACCAACCTGGAAGCGGCCGAGGAAATTGCCCGCCAGTTGCGCCTGCGCGATATCGGCGGCCTGATCGTCATCGACTTCATCGACATGACCCCGGCCAAGAACCAGCGTGCTGTCGAAGAAAAGGTGCGTGAGTGCCTTGAAGCCGACCGCGCCCGTGTGCAGGTAGGCCGCATCTCGCGTTTCGGCCTGCTGGAAATGTCCCGCCAGCGCCTGCGCCCTTCGCTCGGCGAAAGCAGCGGCATCGTCTGCCCACGCTGCAGCGGCACCGGCATCATCCGCGACGTGGAATCGCTGTCACTGGCGATCCTGCGCCTGATCGAGGAAGAAGCCCTCAAGGATCGCACCGCCGAGGTACGCGCACAGGTGCCGATCCCGGTCGCCGCCTTCCTGCTCAACGAAAAGCGCAACTCGATCACCAAGATCGAGCTGCGTACCCGTGCACGGATCATCATCCTGCCGAACGATCACCTCGAAACGCCGCACTTCGAAGTCCAGCGCCTGCGCGACGACAACCCGGACGTGCTGAGCAATCAGTCCAGCTACGAGATCGCCTCGGCCGAAACCGAAGAGCCGCAACCCATTGCCTCCACCCGCACACTGGTGCGCCAGGAAGCGGCAGTGAAAACCGCGCCGCCCCGCGGCAATGCACCGGTGCCGGCCGAGCCTGCCGAGGCAGCGCCTGCCGCTGCACCGGTCGCTGCCGCCGTGGTCGCTGAGCCAAGCCTGTTCAAAGGCCTGGTGAAGTCTCTGGTGGGCCTGTTCGCCGCCAAGGAAGCCCCTGCACCTGTGCCGCAGGCGGTCGAGAAGCCCGCTACCGAGCGCCCAGCGCGCAACGAAGAGCGCCGCCAGGGCCGCCAGCAGAGCCGTAACCGCAACGGCCGCCGCGACGAGCGCCGCGATGAAGACCGCAAACCACGCGAAGAGCGCCAGGAGCGCGCACCACGTGAGGAGCGTGCGCCCCGTGAAGAGCGTGCACCACGCGAAGAACGAGCGCCGCGCGAGGAACGCGCACCCCGTGAGGAGCGTGCACCCCGCGAAGAACGCCAGCCTCGTGAAGAGCGCGCACAACGCGAAGACCGCCCGCAGCGCCAGGGCCGCGATGATCGCCCCCGCCGCAGCCGCGATGACCGCCCGCGCGAACTGCGCGACCCATTGGACGCAACCCCGGCCGCTGAAGGCGCAGCAGCCGCTGCCGTAGCCGCCGTCGTACTCGATGCAGCAGAGCAGCAACCGGTTCGCGAAGAGCGCGCGCCGCGTGAAGAACGCCCAGCGCGTGAGGAGCGCGCGCCGCGTCCACCGCGCGAGGAGCGCGCTCAGGAAGATGCCGAGCACGCTGAAGACGAGCACTTGAACGAAGAAGGCCAGGAAGGTGAAGAAGGTGCCGAAGGCGATCGCCCACGCCGCCGTTCTCGCGGCCAGCGCCGCCGCAGCAATCGCCGCGAGCGCCAACGTGATGCCGGCGTCGAAGGTGTGGACGAGCCCGAAGGTGAGCAAACCGCAGCAGCCTCTGAAACGTCTGGCGAGGTTGTTCCTGCAGCCGCCGCTGGTGTGATCAGCGCTGCCGCAGAGGCACAGGCCCATGAGGCCGCCGAGCGCGCCACCGCCAACACTGAAGCAGAACCGGTCGCGCCGGTTGCCGAAGTGGTATCCGAGGCGGTATCCGAGCAAGCGCCCGTTATCGCGCAAGCGCCGGAATCCCAGCCGGAACCGGAACTGGCCTCGCCCGAGATCGTCGCTACCCCGGTAGAACAGGCTGCCACGGTCCTGGAATCTGTGCCAGAACCGGCACAGCCCGTCGCAGCCGAGGCAGCGCCAGAGCCGATTCCCGAGCCTGCCCCAGCTGCCGCCGAACCAGCGCCTGCTATCGAGCTGCCCGCTGTGGTCGAAGCTCCAGAGCCAGCCATTGCAAGCCAGGAGCAAGCCCCAGCCCCGGTCGAAGCACCGATTCAGGTGCAACCGGTCGAGGCAGTCGCCGAGGCGCCGGTAGCCGCCAGCGGTGGTCGTGCACCGAACGACCCGCGTGAAGTGCGCCGCCGCAAGCGCGAAGCCGAGCTTGCAGCAGCCGCTGCCCGCGAAACCGAGCAGGCCGCAAAACTGGCTGACGCACAGGCACTGGCTGAAGTTCACGCACCGGTTGAGGCAGAAGTGCCAGCACCTGTGACCATCGACCCGCCAGCTGGTGAAAGCCTGGCTGCGGGCGCAGAGCAGGCTAGCGAAGCGCCTGTTGTGGTTGAAGCCGACCCGGTCGTACAGGATGTGCAGCCTGCCCAGGAAGTGACCGAGCCGCATACTCCGAACGCCACCGACGTGGCCGAGGAGCACGACAAGGCTCACAAGCCTCAGGCCTGAAGCGTTTGGTGAGATGAAAAACCCCCGTCAGCGATGCTGGCGGGGGTTTTCTATGCCTGCGGGCGGTCTCACACCAGTAGGAGCGCAGCTGTGCTGCGCGACGCTGCGATCTGCCGACCGGCCGGCCAGGTGCTCGATAGACAGAGACCAGGAAGCCCCGCACACTCTTCGATACCTGCGCGTCGCGCGGCAAAGCCGCTCTCCTACTCAGCCCGTCGCACAGGGCATATCCACCCCTCACGATCTGCCTGCCGCACTGGCCCAAGAGCTGTGAAAAGCTGGCAGACGAAAAAGTCCCGGCACAAGGCCGTAATGCTGTTCACTTAAGCGGAGCAGTCTTGCGATCCACCGGATACCGGGTGCTTCCCGACGGATGATGTTGTAAGCCAGTAACAGCCCCCTGGATTTCCTGATAGATCAGCTCGACCTTCTTGCTCCGCAGCGTCACCGCGCTTCACGCACTTCCCAATGGGTGGGCAGACTCGGGTTTCGCTTGCGCGCCTGAGGCGAGACCTTCATCCGCACTCGGCGATCATTCTCGCTATAGCGCTCGACTTCCTCCATCACCAGACCCTTGCGGGTCGGCGTTAACCAGTGCCGATTGCTTCCTCCATCTGCGACCTTCAAGAGCAGATCAGCCCCCCAAAAGCCTTTGTCGAACAACGTGATCGAGTTTTCCGGAATCTGGCCCAGAAAGGTTTCGGCCAAGCGCATCTCACTGCCGCGATAAGGGCTGAGCTGAGCGTCGAGGGTCACGTGAGAACGCACATTCATCAAGGCAACAAGCCGCAGCATCGGAAAAGGTGTCTGGCGCTCGGTGCCGGTATTACCAGAGCCGAAATGCTCCCTCAGCTCAGGATAATCAGGGGTTCGCAGCAATGCGCCATCCACCGCGAACACTTGCAAACCGTTCCAGTCATCGCCTTCATATCGCTCGCAACCCCACTGCTTGCCTGTTTGGCGGAACAAGGATTCGACTGGATCGGCACCTAGTCGCTTACGCGCTTCAGTCACGCCGCTGCGCGCCAGTAACTGATCGGAAGCCAGGCCTTGAGCGCAAATATTCAGCCGCCTGGCCACCTCATGCACGGGCTCATCACGGAACAAGGCCATGCCCAGAACCAGCCAAAGTACCTGATCGCTCGGCAAACGCCGGCGTCGTATGGTGGCCTGTGCAGACAGGTTGAGCGCACTGGCAACCCATTCGACAGGGATGTTCTGGGTAAAGGTGCTGAGGTCGGAGAAGTTGAAGAGGTCACCGAGGTCGAGCAATTGCTGCTGAATGGGCATAAAAAATCCGATACCAGGAGGCTGGTATCGGATTCTCGAGAAAGCCCGGCTAGGACTCAAATGCTTAAGTGAACAGCATTACGGCACAAGGCCGGGGCTTTTTGTTACAGCGAAGGGTGCCGGGTGGCTTACATCATGCCGCCCATACCGCCCATGCCGCCCATGTCCGGCATGCCGCCGCCAGCTGCCTTGTCTTCCGGCAGATCAGCGACCATGGCTTCGGTGGTGATCATCAGGCCACCGATCGAAGCTGCAGCTTGCAGGGCCGAACGGGTTACCTTGGCAGGGTCGAGGATGCCCATTTCGATCATGTCGCCGTATTCGCCGGTTGCAGCGTTGTAGCCGTAGTTGCCCGAGCCTTGCTTGACCTTGTCGACCACGACGCTCGGCTCGTCACCGGCGTTGGCGACGATCTGGCGCAGCGGTGCTTCGACAGCACGGCGCAGCAGAGCGATACCGACGTTCTGCTCTTCGTTGTCGCCCTTGAGCGAAGCAATGGCTTGCAGAGCGCGAACCAGAGCAACACCGCCGCCAGGCACCACGCCTTCTTCGACGGCTGCGCGAGTAGCGTGCAGGGCGTCTTCAACGCGGGCTTTCTTCTCTTTCATCTCGACTTCGGTGCCAGCACCGACTTTGATCACAGCAACACCGCCGGACAGCTTGGCCAGGCGCTCTTGCAGTTTTTCACGGTCGTAGTCCGAAGAAGTGTCGGCGATCTGAGCACGGATCTGAGCGACGCGAGCCAGGATGTCTTCCTTGGAGCCAGCACCGTCAACCACGGTGGTGTTCTCTTTGGACATGGTCACGCGCTTGGCGTTGCCCAGGTGCTCCAGGGTGGTGCTTTCCAGGGTCAGGCCGATCTCTTCGGAGATGACGGTACCGCCAGTCAGAACAGCGATGTCCTGCAGCATGGCCTTGCGGCGGTCGCCGAAGCCAGGTGCCTTGACGGCAGCGACCTTGACGATGCCGCGCATGTTGTTGACGACCAGGGTCGCCAGCGCTTCGCCTTCGACGTCTTCAGCGACGATCACCAGCGGGCGGCCAGCCTTGGCAACAGCTTCCAGAACTGGCAGCAGCTCGCGGATGTTGGAGATCTTCTTGTCGACCAGCAGCAGCAGCGGGCTGTCCAGCTCGGCAACCATGGTGTCTGGCTTGTTGACGAAGTAAGGGGACAGGTAGCCACGGTCGAACTGCATGCCTTCGACGACCGACAGTTCGTTTTCCAGGCCCGAGCCTTCTTCGACGGTGATCACACCTTCGTTGCCGACTTTTTCCATTGCCTTGGCAATGATTTCACCGATATCGGTGTCGGAGTTGGCGGAGATGGTGCCGACCTGAGCGATGGCCTTGTTGTCGGCGCACGGCTTGGAGAGGTTCTTCAGCTCGGCGACGATGGCGATGGTCGCCTTGTCGATGCCACGCTTGAGGTCCATCGGGTTCATGCCGGCGGCGACCGATTTCAGGCCTTCGCTGACGATGGCCTGGGCCAGTACGGTAGCGGTGGTGGTGCCGTCACCGGCTTCGTCGTTGGCCTTGGAGGCAACGTCTTTGAGCAGCTGGGCGCCCATGTTCTCGAACTTGTCTTGCAGTTCGATTTCCTTGGCGACGGAAACGCCGTCCTTGGTGATGGTCGGCGCGCCGAAGCTCTTGGACAGAACCACGTTGCGGCCTTTCGGGCCCAGGGTCGCCTTGACGGCGTCAGCCAGTACGTTTACGCCCACCAGCATTTTCTTGCGAGCGGAGTCACCGAATTTAACGTCTTTTGCAGCCATGATCGTATTCCTTGAATTCTGTGAAGTGACAAAGGGTCAGCGAGTTGCCGATCAGCCTTCGATAACGGCCAGGATTTCGTTCTCGTTCATCACCAGCAGGTCTTCACCATCGACCTTCACGGTGTTGCTGCCCGAGTACGGGCCAAACACGACCTTGTCACCGACCTTCACAGCCAGAGCGCGCACTTCACCGTTATCCAGGACACGGCCCGGGCCGACAGCGACGATTTCGCCGCGGTTAGGCTTCTCGGCGGCAGAACCGGGCAGCACGATGCCGCCAGCGGTTTTGGATTCTTCTTCGCTGCGACGAATGACAACGCGGTCATGCAGAGGACGAAGCTTCATTAGTCGATCTCCTGTTATGGTTTTGAGCGGCCGGCGTGCCGGCCTTCGGATTCAATTCCCCGGCCCTGGGCCGGTTGCGGCACGCCCGGGGCGAGCCACCAAATAATGTCCGGCATCACTGCCGGAACCTTGCGGTGACCCATAAATGAGGCCGGTGGTATTTATTACAAGGGCGGCTCTGAAAATATTTTGCGCTGCAAATGCATGAGGCCCCCGCAGGAGCCTCATGTGAAATGCCTACCAGGCCGGTCAGTCGCGGCGTTCGTATTCGCCCTCGATCACCTCAGGGCGATGCCGGTGGGGAGGCTGGGGGCATCGGGTTGAGCATCGGCAAAAGCACGCTGGCGCTGGGCCTGCTCACGCGCTTTGTCCTGGAGCGCTCGCGCGGCCCACTGGCGAGTGAACGGCAGCAGGCACAGCAGGCCCAGCACGTCGCTGATGAAACCTGGCACCAGCAACAGGCCGCCACCGAGCGCCAACATCAGGCCGTTGAGCATCTGGGCGCCTGGCGCTTCGCCACGCTGCAGGCTTTCGCGGGCACTCAGTGCAGTAGCCAGCCCCGCCAGGCGCATGATCACAGCGCCCAGCACGGAGCCGGCGATGATCAGCAGCAAGGCCGGGAAGAAGCCGATCGCCGCACTGACCTGAACGAATACGAACAGCTCCAGCACGGGGAAAAGAATCAGTAAAAACAGAAAGGCACGCATCAATGATGTCCTCGACGCAAGATTGCCTGCGTTAGATGCAGGCGAGTGGCCGAAATTCAAGGTCAGCCGATCGAGCGAGGCGGCCAGGCATCGGTGTGGGCCAGTGCTACCAAGGCTTCGCGTACTTGTTTCGGCGTATTACAGGTACTGCTGAACGGCAACCAATGGAGGCGCTGGCCGATACGCAAGTGGAACCCTTCGCTATCCACCCCGGCCATCACTGCCTGGGTGTGTACCGGTAGTTTTGCCAATTGGACGTAGTGGGCAATGGCCTTGGCATGGTCGGCATTCATATGTTCGACCATGCCCCGCTCCACCTCACCGGCGAAGGGGTTGGCCAGCGTTACCTCGTCCAGCCAATGAATGGCGCCAAAACCGCCGATATAGCGGTGGCGTACCGGCACCAACACCCAGAAGTCGAAATCATGCGCCCGGTCATACTCGGCCGCTTCCGGGAAATAACGATAGTAGCGCTCGGCCGCAGCATCGATCTGCGTTTGCCCTTCCAGTTGCTGTGCGTGCGCCATGATCGTCAGGCGAGCCGCCGCCTGGGCGTCATCGGCGCCCGGCTCAGCCAGCAGCAGCGAGCACTTCGGATCGGCCTTGAGGTTACGGGTGTGCTGGGCAATGCGGCTGATCAACAACAGCGGCCTGCCTTGGGCATCCAGGCAGTACGGCGCGACAGAGCCGAACGGAAAGCCCGGCATGGCCTGGGATTGAGTGGCCAGAGCGCCTTGGTACTGGCTCAGCAACAGGGCACGGGCGGCGATGGAAGGGGTTTCAGCCATGGGCGGGGCTCCGGTGTCGAATGCCGGCTACCCTACCACAAGGCTCGAACTTACCAGGTGACGCCAAAACCTGCGGTGTAGCGGCTGCTGCTCAGGTCGTTGTTGTCCTTGGTGCCGCTGATCAGGTCTTTTTCGTACTTCACGTTCAGTGAAGCCCATTCGGTGACCTTGTAACGCAGGCCTACCTCGGCATCGAGGCTGTAGTCAGCTGCGCCTGAAAGCGGCTTGCCCAGTTCACCGGTACTGAACAGCTCGAACGTCTTGCCGATCAGGTAACGGTTGTAGTCCCACTTGAGCGACGCCGAATAAAAGGTATCGGAGGACCCATCGGAATACTGGTAGCGGTTGTTATTGATCAGCGTGCCGAGGCTGAACGCGCCCAGTTCGTCATCCCAGAACTGATAGCCAGGGCCGGTACCGATCTGGCGCTGGCGCGACAGGTCTTCGACGTTGTCGTGCTTGTAGTTGAAGCGCGTCTGCCAGAACCACTTGTCGGTCAGGAAGCGGTCCAGCGCGTATTCGGCGCTCCAGTTGTCGGTGGTGGTCAGGCCGTTTTCTTTCTCGCGGTTGTATTCGCCATCGGCGGTGTGGCGCCACAGGCCATGGCGAGCGCTGGTCTTGAAGGCCAGGTTGTAATCATCGGTGTCGTTCTGGGCACGCTTGAAGTCCAGCGCCGCATCGGCGCTGCCCTTCCAGGTGAAGTCCTGAACCAATGGCCGGGGCTTCATGATCTGCTGGATGCTGGCAAGGTCAACAGTTTCAGGGGCGCCACCGTCAGCGATCACGACCTTGCCCTCTTCGGCAGGCTGGATCGACCGAGAAACGGTGTTCTCTTCCTTGCGATCATTGCCCTGCTTGACCAGCAACTCCCGGTCGCTCTGCAGCGTCTTGACCTTTTTCATGTCGATAGGGATGGAGCCACCGTAGTCGGTGGTCAACATCAACTTGCCGCCGTCGTACACCGTAATGGTGCCCGTCAGGCGATCTCCATTTTTCAACCACACGGTATCGGCAAAAACCGGCGCGCAAGCGGATGCAACGGCGACGCACAAGAAGGTTCTGGACAACATAGGCAAATCGGCTCGGCTGGATGAAGGTTTGGGCATTATCCTTTGGATAACGACAGACTGTGGACTGACACGACAATGCCCGATGAGTTCCTGCCCCTGCACGATAAAAGCGTAACGAGCGCGTTACATGACCCGCGCAAGACCGCGCTTTACACGGTACTTGCGCAGGTGCCGGCCGGTTGCGTGGTGAGCTATGGGCAATTGGCCGAAATGGCCGGGCTGGGCCGCGCGGCGCGTTGGGTAGGGCGCACATTGAGCCAACTGCCGGAGGGTTCTGCCCTGCCCTGGCACCGCGTGCTCGGTGCGGGCGGGAAACTCTCCCTGGCTGCCGGCACCGCCAGTGGCGACGAGCAACGTGCGCGCCTGCGCGGTGAGGGGCTTGCCATTACCAACAATCGCGTGGATATCCGCCGGCATGGCTGGCGCCCGATGGATCACTACGGTTAGAGTGCGCCCTTTGTTTCGCGAGAATACGAGGCCGATGTACCCCATGCCCGGTAAAACCTGGCGAGCCGCACTGGCCGCCTATGCCAGCCCGTCGACGCTCGTACTGCTGCTTTTGGGATTTGCCGCCGGCCTACCCTACATGCTCGTGTTCTCGACCCTGTCGGTATGGTTGCGCGAAGCGGGAGTCGCCCGCGAAACCATCGGTTATGCCAGCCTGATCGGCCTTGCCTATGCGTTCAAGTGGGTGTGGTCGCCGCTATTGGACCAATGGCGCCTGCCAGGATTGGGCCGTCTTGGCCGGCGCCGCTCCTGGTTGGTGCTGGCCCAGGCCATGGTGGCGCTGGGCCTGGTCGGCATGAGCTTCTGCGACCCGCAAAAACATCTGCCTTGGCTGATCGCCATCGCTGTGCTGGTGGCCTTCGCCTCGGCGACCCAAGACATCGCCGTAGACGCCTACCGCCTGGAAATCGCCGGCGACAGCCGCCAGGCTGCCCTGGCCGCCAGCTACATGGCGGGCTACCGGGTTGCAGCGTTGCTGGCCACGGCAGGTGCGCTGTTCTTTGCAGAAGGCTTCGGCTCTACCGGGTTCGCCTACCTGAACTCCGCGTGGGCCAGCACTTACCTGCTGTTCGGCTTGCTGATGCTGCCGGCACTGCTCACCACCTTGCTCATGCGCGAACCCGACGTGCCACTGCCCACGCAGCTGTCGGCGGCACGCTACAACTTCATGCACCAGATCGCCTCGGTGGTGGTGCTGATCATCCTGCTGGTCTCTGTGCCGGCGATGTTCACCCAGCTCTACAACACCGATTTCGCTGCCCTTTTCAACGGCAGCCTGAGCCTGATGGACCTGCTGCTCGAAGACCGCGCCTTCCTGCGCGCGATTCTCTACATCACCCTTACCGTACTGTGCCTGTCCTCGGTGGGCCGCAAGGGGCTGGCCCCGGTGCTCACCCCGGTGAACGACTTCATGCTGCGCTACCGCTGGCAGGCACTGCTGTTGCTGGGGCTGATCGCCACCTACCGCATGAGCGACACGGTGATGGGCGTGATGGCCAACGTGTTCTACATCGACATGGGCTTCACCAAGGACCAGATCGCCAGCGTCAGCAAGCTGTTCGGCCTGGTGATGACCCTGGTCGGTGCCGGTGTCGGTGGGCTGCTGATCGTGCGCTTCGGCATCTTGCCGATCCTGTTCATCGGTGGCGTGGCGTCGGCAGGCACCAACCTGCTGTTTCTGATGCTCAGCGACATGGGGCCCAACCTTGAAATGCTGGTGGTCACCATCTCCCTGGACAACTTCAGCTCAGGCATGGCCACGTCAGCCTTCGTGGCTTACCTGTCGAGCCTGACCAACCTCAAGTTCTCCGCCACCCAGTACGCGCTGCTCAGCTCCATCATGCTGCTGCTGCCTCGGTTGATCGGCGGCTACTCAGGGGTGATGGTGGAAAAGTGGGGCTACCACAACTTCTTCCTGGCCACGGCCCTGATGGGCGTGCCGACGTTGATACTGATCATGGTGCAGGCGCGCGTTCAGCTGAAGCCTGAATGAGCTTCTAGCTTCTAGCTTCAAGCCTCGAGCAAAGAAAAAGCAGATCTGCACGGCGGTGCAGGTCTGCTTTTTGTTGTCGCTGGCGGCTCTCAGCTGGAAGCTGGTGAGCTGTTTTCCTGGACCACTCGGATGACGCGCTGCGGATAGGGGATATCAATCCCAGCCTCACGCAGGCGATCGCGCACTTCCAGGTTCAGGCGGTTGGTCATGCCACCCAGGTCCGAGGTGTTGGTCCACAGGCGCAGTTGCAAGGTGATGGAGCTGTCGCCCAAGGTGGTGACCGAAGCGTCGGGGGCCGGGTCTTGCAGCACGCGGGGGTCGTTGCCGAACTCCAGCAGGATGTCCATGGCCTTCTTCAGGTCCGCATCGTAGTCCACGCCCACGTTGTACAGAATCTTGCGCGTCGGCTGGCGGTTGGTGTTGGTGATGATGCCGTTGGACAGCGGGCCGTTGGGCATGATGACGGTGCGGTTGTCAGCGGTGCGCAGCACGGTATGGAAGATCTGGATCGCGTCCACCGTACCGGCCACACCTTGCGCCTCGATCCAGTCGCCCAGGCGGAACGGCCGGAACAGCAGAATCAGCACCCCACCGGCGAAATTGGCCAGGCTGCCTTGCAACGCCAGGCCGATGGCCAGGCCAGCGGCACCGAGTGCAGCGACGAACGAGGTGGTCTCGATGCCGATCATCGAGGCAACGCTGATCACCAGCATCACCTTCAACGCAATGTTGGCGATGTTGCTGATGAAGCTTTGCAGGGCAAGGTCGACGCTGCGAATGGCAAGCAACTTACCCACGCGCCGGGTCAACTGGTTGATCAGCCACCAGCCGATGGCCAGGGTGAGAACGGCCAGCAGCACGCGGCTGCTGTATTGCATGATCATGGGGATCCACGATTGCGAGGTGCGAACCAGGTGGTCGACTTCGGCGTTCAGGTCCATTCAACTCTCCTATCCAATACATCCACGACGGGGCCCAACCCCCGCCGTAGTCAGCTTCCGACGCCCAAGCGGCGCTTGCGGTTCCCCGCCTGTCGCCGCCCTTAGCTCAATCGCGGAAGTTGTTGAACTGCAGCGGCATGCCGAATTCGTGGCCGCGCAGCGCCGCGATGGCTTCCTGCAGGTCGTCGCGCTTCTTGCCGGTGACGCGCACTTGCTCGCCCTGGATAGACGCCTGCACCTTGAGCTTGGCGTCCTTGATGTGGCTGACGATCTTCTTGGCCAGCTCTTTATCGATGCCTTCGCGCAGCACCGCGTCCTGTTTCATTTCCTTGCCCGAGGCATAGGCGTCCTTCACCTCCAGGCACTTTACGTCGATCTTGCGCTTGACCAGGCTCATGCGGAGGATTTCCAGCATGGCCTCGAGTTGGAACTCAGCCTCGGCGGTCAGGCTCACGGTCAGCTCCTTGAAGGCGAAGCTGCCCTTGCCGCGCAGGTCGTAGCGGCGGTCCAGTTCCTTGATTGCGTTGTCGACCGCGTTGGTCACTTCATGCTTGTCCAGCTCGGATACAACGTCGAACGAAGGCATTGAAGGTTCTCCTGTTTGGAAAGTGAATGGGTAATCCGACCATCGGGCGCACGCACTTTTCGCGCCCGGCTTGACGATAGGAATGCCGGCTCATTATAACGGGTGCCAGCATTACGATATGCCCCGGTTTCAAGGCAAACGCTCAAGGGACAGCGTCGTATTGAAGTACTGCGGCGGTTTTCTTCCTTTCATTGCGAGCGCTCCATGCCTACCACTCACCTGAGCCTTCTGCTGGTCAACGACGACCCGGCTATCAATACGCCCATGGCCGCCGTGCTCAACGGCGCCGGCTACGAAGACGTACGCCACTGCGATCATCAGGCCGCCAGCCGCCATCTGGAGCTGCGCGCGCCTGCCGTGGTAGTCACCAGCGGCCGCCAGGGCCTGGTGCTGGCATCGCAAATACGCCAGCTCGACGAGCGCCACGACCGCTACACCTGGATCATCCTCATCGACGAGCGCGAAAGCGCACAACTGCTCGACCCGCTCGCCGGGCTGGGTGTAGATGACGTGGTTGCCCCTGATCAAGTGGCGACGCAACTGCTGCCACGCGTGCATGCCGCCGACCATCTCAGTGCCTTGCTGCTGCGCCTCAAGCACGAAAACCGCCTGCTGCGCGATAACCTCGCAAGCCTTGAGCAACGCAACCAGGTCGATGCGGTGACGGGCCTTGGCAACGAGCGTTACCTCAAGCAGAAGCTGGTCGACAGCCTGCGACAGATCCACGCCCGTGGCGGCGCCCTGTGTTACCTGCTGATCGGGCTGCGCAATGGCCAGACATTGCTGCAGAGCCACGGCCAAAGCTTCTACGACGACCTGATGCAGTCGGTCGCCCGGCGCCTGCAACAGATGGTGCGCCCGCTGGATGTGCTGGTTCGCCTGGACGAACACCATTTCGTGCTGGTCACCCTGCCGGCAGACCTGCAGGAATGCGCACCCAGCAGCTTCAAGCGCTTGTTCGACGGCCTGAACCAGAAAGGGTTCCTGACCCAGGCCGGCACCATCGAAGTGCAGGCGGGCGTTGCGCTGGTGGGTGTCGACGCCGCCTGCCTGCCGATGGACCCGGCCCACCTGCAACGCGAAGCGGCGCAACTGCTGTGCCGCTCTCACGCTGCCGGCGTGGTAACCGCCAAGCGCATGGTGCCGGTGGGCTGAGATGGCCCATTGGCACGTGCTTGGGGCTGGCAGCCTCGGTGGGCTGTGGGCCTGCCGCCTGGCGCAGGCGAAGCTGCCAGTCACCTTGCTGCTGCGCGACTCGGCACGCGTGGCCAGCTACACGCGCGGTGGTGGCCTTACCTTGATCGATGGCGCACACCAACAGCATTGGCCGCTGCCGGCCGAAACGCTCACTGCACCCGAACCCATCGCCCACCTGCTACTGGCCTGCAAAGCCTACGACGCCTTGCCGGCCGCCCAGGCACTGGCACCGCGCCTGGTGCCGGGGGCAGTGGTGTTGCTGCTGCAAAACGGGCTGGGCAGCCAGCAAGCGGTGGCCCAGGCCCTGCCCCATGCGCGGTGTATCGCCGTGTCGAGCACTGAGGGTGCGTGGCGTTCGGCGCAAGGCGCGATCACCCGTGCCGGCGCCGGGCAGAACTGGCTGGGTGACGCCGCAGCGCCCCCGGCCTGGCTGGCAGACCTGCGCCAGGCCCACATTCCCTTCGAATGGACAGCGGCCATCGAAATGCGCCTGTGGCGAAAACTGGCGATCAACTGTGCGATCAACCCGCTCACCGTCTTGCTTGGCTGCGCCAACGGCGAACTGGCGCAACACCGCGATGCGGTCGACGGGCTGTGCCAGGAGCTTTCGACACTGCTGCAGGCGTGCAATCAACCCGATGCAGCGGCCGGCTTGAACGAAACGGTCTGGCAAGTCATCGCCAGTACCGCCAGCAATTACTCCTCGATGCTTCAGGACGTTCGTGCAGGCCGGCGCACTGAAGTCGACTACCTGCTGGGCTACGCCCTGAACCAGGCACATGCGCACAGCCTTCACCTGCCCGCACTCGAAGCTTTGGCCAAGCGCCTGGCTGCGCGGCTGGCCGCCGGCGTTTGATACACTCCCCACGCCTGCACCTCACTTTTACCGGACGCCCCCATGCCCTTGCGTCAACGCCTGGAAAACCTCCCCGTCGGGCAAAAGCTGCTCGCCGCACTGCTGGTGCTGATGATCACGGTACTGCTGGTGGCCAACCTCACGTTCATCAGCGCCGCGTACTGGATCTCCCAGGAAAGCATGGCGCCCCAAGCCCTGCAGACCATCGGCCGGCTCACCGGCAACCCTGGGCTGGCCGAGCGCGCCAGCCGCGATACTGCCAGCGCCAGCGCGCTGCTCAGTGAACTCGACAGCTACGCGCCGCTGCGCGCTGCGGCGGTCTACGGTACCACCGGTGACCGCCTGGCGATGGTGCAGCACGGCAGCCACCTCGGCCTGCCACCGAACATCAACGACGTGCAGCCCTGGCGCGCTACCGAGTTTCGCAGCAACCAACTGGTCGACCTGCCCAGCGGCGGCCAGCTGTTGCTGGTGGCCAGCAGCGAGCTGCCGGTGGCGTTCTACACGGGCACCCTCACGGCGAGCCTGGGCATTCTGGTGTTCAGCGTGCTGTTGTGGATGCTCATCGCCCGGCAGATTCGACGCCTGATCACCGCGCCTATCTACCAGCTCGAAGAGCTCTCCCGCCGCGTTACCCGCGAAGAGAACTACGCCCTGCGCGCTCAGCCGGGCAACCACGACGAAATCGGTAGCCTGGCTGAGGCCTTCAACACCATGCTTTCGCGCATCGAGGCACGCGAGCAGCAGCTCAAGCGCGCACGTGACGATTCCCAGGCCGCCTTCAACGCCGCCCAGGGCCTGGCCGAGCAGACCCGCAACAGCAACCGCAAGCTCGAACTCGAAGTGCAGGTGCGCAGCAAGATCGAGAAAAAGCTCACCGGTTTCCAGAACTACCTCAACAGCATCATCGACTCGATGCCCTCGGCGCTGATCGCGCTGGACGAGCAGCTGTACGTGACCCAGTGGAATCAGGAGGCCAGCGCCCTTTCCGGCACGCGTCTGGATGAGGCGCTGAACCAACCGATCTTCCTGGCTTTCGAGCCGCTGAAGGCCTTCCTGCCGCAGCTCAAGGCCTGCGTGGAGCAACATCGCGTGGCCAAGATCGACCGGGTCACCTGGCCCCGTGACGACGCCACTCACCACTACGCCCTGACCTTCTACCCCCTGACCGGTGGCGCCGGGCGCGGCGTGGTGATCCGCATCGACGACATCACCCAGCGCCTGTCCCTGGAAGAGATGATGGTGCAGTCGGAAAAGATGCTCTCGGTAGGCGGCCTGGCCGCCGGCATGGCCCACGAAATCAATAACCCGCTGGGCGCAATCCTGCACAACGTGCAGAACATTCGCCGGCGGCTGTCCAGCGACCTTGCCAAGAATCAGGAAGTCGCCGACGAGGCCGGCATCGACCTCGCCGAAGTGAACCGCTACCTGGGCCTGCGCGAGGTGCCGCAACTGCTTGACGGCATCCACAGCGCCGGCGCGCGGGCAGCCAAGATCGTCACCCACATGCTCTCGTTCAGCCGCCGCAGTGACCGCCAGCTCGCACCCTGCGACCTGCCCGCGTTGATTGACCAGGCGCTGGAAATCGCTGGCAACGACTTCGACCTGACCGAGGGCTTCGACTTCAAGGGCCAGGCCATCGTGCGCCAGTTCGACCCCGCGCTGGGGCCGGTGCCGGCCACCGCCAACGAGCTGGAGCAGGTGCTGCTCAACCTGCTGAAGAATGCAGCACAGGCCATCCACCAACGGCCGGAAGGCGCAGAGCCCGGGCGTATCGTGCTGCGCACCCGGATCAACGGCCCCTGGGCCGAGATCCAGGTGGAAGACAACGGTGTGGGCATGCCCGAAAGCGTGCGCAAGCGCACCTTCGAGCCGTTCTTCACCACCAAGGACATCGGCCAGGGCACCGGCCTTGGCCTGTCGGTGTCGTACTTCATCATCACCAACAACCACAAGGGCCAGATGGAGGTGCAGTCCACGCAAGGGGTAGGCACCTGCTTCACCTTGCGCCTGCCGCTAAAGGCCGCTGAGGCTATTTCAGGGAGCTGACACATGGGTTATCGCTTGTCGAAGATCTACACCCGCACCGGTGACCAGGGCCAGACCGGGCTGGGCGATGGCCGCCGGGTACCCAAGGACCATCCGAGGGTGGAGGCGATCGGCGAGGTCGATACCCTCAACAGCCATATGGGGCTGTTGCTGGCGCAGATGGCGGGCGAGCCAGCATTGGCCGAAGTGCATGACCTGCTTGCGCCTTGCCAGCACCGCTTGTTCGACCTGGGCGGTGAACTGGCGATGCCGGGCTACCAGGCGCTCGGCGCGGTGGATATCGAGCAGCTGGAAGCGGCGATCGACCGATGGAACGATGAGCTCGGCCCACTGGAAAACTTCATTTTGCCCGGCGGCAGCCTGCGCGTGGCCCAGGCCCACCTGTGCCGCAGCCAGGCGCGGGCAGCAGAGCGCCGTTGCCAGGCGCTCAACGCACAGGAGCCGCTGGAAGGGTTTGGCCTTGCCTACATCAATCGGCTCTCGGACCTGCTGTTCGTAACCGCGCGCATCATCGGCCGCCGTGAGGGCGTGAGCGAAGTGCTCTGGCAATCGCGCCCGTCACAGCGCTGAGCCGAAACCTCAGGCCATACCGCCATTGACTCGCAGCACCTGCGCGTTCACCCATTGGCCATCAGGGCCGGCAAGGAAAGCCACCGCCCCGGCGATCTCATCCGGTTGGCCGATCCGCTGCATGGGTGCCATCCGAGCGATCTGCTCCACGGTTTCGGCGCTCTTGCCTTCGAGGAACAGCTCGGTCTCGACCGGGCCGGGTGCTACCACATTGGCGGTGATCCCGCGCCCGCGCAGCTCGTTGGCCAGCACCTTGACCAGGCCCTCCACACCCGCCTTGCTGGCGATGTAGGGGCCATAGCCGGGGAACGCCTTGGCGATCACGCTGCTGGATAACGCGATGATTCGCCCGCCCTCCTGCAAGCGCTTGGCAGCCTCGGCCAGTACCAGGAATGCGCCGCGCAGGTTGGTGGCGATCATCCGGTCGAAGCTGTGCAACTGAGCGCTATCGATCGGCGCCATGCCCATGACGCCTGCGCTGTTGACTACCACACGCAAGGTGCCGAAGGCCTGGGCGGCTTCGAACATGGAGGCGACCGCCGCAGGGTCGGCAATGTCACCTTGCACGGCCATCGCGCGCCCACCGGCGGCCTGGATCGCCTCTACAGCCTCCTGCGCCGCCTGCGCGTTACCTGCATAGTTGACGGCGACCGCAAATCCATCGCGGGCCAGGCGCAATGAAATGGCGCGGCCGATGCCACGAGAGCCGCCAGTGACCAGCGCTACCGGGGTTGTTTCTGCTGACATGTCGAGTTTCTCCAATGCGAGGGTTCCGAGCCAGTGTGGCCTATTCCAGCCGCGCCGATAAATGCAGCAAAATGGGCAACACTGTTCAACGAGGCTCAACAAAGTCATGGATCGCCTGACCGCCTTGCAGCTGTTCACCCGCATCGTCGAAACCGGTAGCTTCACGCGTGCCGCCGACGGGCTTGGCATCCCCCGCGCCACCGCTACCCATGCAATCAAGCAGCTCGAAGCCAGCCTCACTACACGCCTGCTCGAACGCAGCACCCGGCATGTGCGCCCTACCCTGGAGGGCCAGAGCTTTTACGAGCGCTGCGTGTTCATTCTCGATGAGCTGTGCGAGGCCGAGTCCTCGCTGCGCAACGTTGCCCGCAGCCCAGGCGGCCCCTTGCGGGTAGACATCAGCGGCCCGCAAGCCTCGCGCATCCTGTTGCCACGCATTGCCGAGTTTCACCAGCGCTACCCGCGCATCGAGCTCACGGTGGGCTGCAGTGACCGGCTGGCGGATCTGATAAGCGAAGGCATCGATTGCGTGATCCGTGCTGGCACACCACGCGACTCGGCAATGGTCGCCCGGCCACTGGCGAGCATGCCGCAGGTGATCTGCGCAAGCCCGGCCTACCTGAGCGCGCACGGCACACCCTCGCACCCCGATGAGCTGGCCGAGCATCAGGCGGTGCGGTTCTTCTCGGGTAACGGGACAGACTACCCGTTCGAGCTGTACGTCGATGGCCAGATAAAGAAGCTCCCCGCCAAGGGCTGGATGGCGGTGAACGATGCCGAGAGCTATGGGGTGTGCGCCCTGCAGGGTTGCGGGCTGGTGCAGCTGCCGCGTTATCACGTCGAGGATGACCTGGCGGCAGGCCGCCTGGTGGAGGTGCTGGCAGCCTGGCAAAGCCCGCCGATGGCAGTGACGGCCCTTTACCCTGACCGGCGGCAGTTGTCGGCACGGGTACGGGTGTTCGTCGACTGGGCAAGGCAGGTGTACGAGGAGCGCTTCGGTGCCAGGCCTCAGGGGTAATTGGGTATCTCGCCCAGGCGCCTGATGCCGTCGAAATGCTGCGGGTCATGCAGGAATGCCAGCATCACCTGGCGCCAGGTCGGGTCGGCGAAGGTTTGCACGTGCGCGCCACGGGTCAGTTGTAGCGCGCGCGGCGGCGGCAAGGCCTTGTACAGCTCGATGCCGTTGTGCAGCGGCACGATGGGGTCGTCCAGGCTCTGGAACACCAGTTTGGGCAGGTCGGCCAGCTGCGCGGCGCTGTTCACGGCGCTGTCACCGTCGGGGATTACCCAACTCAATGGCACCTGTAACGGCCAGGTTGCCCAGGCGCTGGCGAGCGCCGTGCGTGCAGCGCCTCGGTAACTGGCCGGGGTGTCGTCGAGCACCAGCGCCGTGAACCGCTTGCGCTGCTCGGGGTGGGTGGCCAGGTAATGCACTGCCATGGCGCCGCCCAGGCTCTGGCCCAACAGCACACGAGGCGGGCCCTGGGCTTCAGGCCGGGCATCGAGCCAGTTCATGGCTGCGTCAATGTCCTGGTAGATGGCCGGCAACGACGGTTTTCCCTGAGACTCGCCGTAGCCGCGGTAGTCGAACATCAGCACTTGGTACCCCTCTGCCGGCAACCACGCCACACCGCCCAGGTGCCAGGCCAGGTTGCCGCCATTGCCATGCAGGTGCAGCACTGTGCCCTTGACTGGCACACCGGATTTTGCCGGCAACCACCAGCCGCTCAGGCGCAGCCCATCGGCCGTGGTGAGCGCTACCGGCTCCCAGGCAAGCTTGGCCGCATTCGGGGTGATGGGCACCTGGCGCTCCGGGTAGAACAGCAAGCCGCTGCACCCCACCAGCGCCAGCAGCAGCGCCGCGCTACAGAATGTTCGAATAATCCGCTTCAATGCGGTCCAGGCTCAGGTGGTTGAGGAAGTTGGAGAAACACATCCACGCCGACAGCGCGTTCATGTCCCGGAATTGTTCAGGCAAGTACTTGGGCGGTGCTACCAGGCCTTCTTCCACCAGTTGGCGCAGGGTGCGCATGTCTTCGAGCGTGGTCTTGCCGCAGAACAGCAACGGCACCTGTTCCAGCTTGCCCTTGCGCACGGCGAGCTGGATGTAGTTGTAGACCATGATGAAACCCTTGAGATACGAAAGGTCCTTGGTGAAGGGCATGCCGGTGGGTACCGAGCCGCGGAACACGCGGCTGGCATTGGCGTAGCTTTCGGGCATGCCGAAGCCTTGCTCGCGGAAGAACCCGAACACTTCGAGAAAGTCGGCACCCTCCTCTACCATATGGATGGCGCGGGTACGGTTGGTCAGCTTGCGCAGGCGGCTGGGGTAGGAGGCGAATGCAATCACCTCCATCAGGATCGCCAGGCCTTCCTGAGTGACCGTCGAGGAAGGCGGCCCTTTAGCCAGAAAGGTGCAGATCGGCTGGTTCAGGCCATTGAGGGTGGTGCCCACGTGCACCAGGCCTTCGTGGACCTCCAGCGCCCGCACATCACGCTCGTTGAACATCGCATCGGCACGTACCTTGATGTAGTCGGCCCCGGCGGCGGCATCGGCGACGATGCCATCGGACTCGAACACCCGAATGGTGTCCTCGGCCTCGCCGAAGGTGCGGTTGAGGCGGCTTTGCAGCATGCCCACGGCCGCCTTGGCGTCGAGTGTCTTGGGTTCGTCTTTCAGATCACCGCGGCCGTCGATGTTGTCGAGATAGTTCGACAGCATCATGCCCAGGTCGGCCAGGGTGGGGTCGCCGGCATGGAAGGCGTCGGAGGCCGCGCCGTACAACTCCTGGGAAATCAGCCCGAAATCCTCGGTGCCGCGCGCTTCGAGCATGCGCACCACCATGCGGTATTCCTTGCACATGCGGCGCATGATCTGCCCGACCGGGTTGAACTGCCCCAGGTGGCGGGTCACGTCCCGTTCGATGCTCTGGAATTCCTGCTTGACTGCGGTGGCGTCGAAGCCAAGCGGGCGGGCCTGATAGTAGGCGCGGTCGACTTCGGGCAAGGCCTTGCCCTTGGCTGCCAGGAAGGCGTGCTTGACCTTGTCGTCCCATTTGACCGCATCGAGCACGCGGATGGGCGCCTGGGCGGCGACGATGCGGTCAGACAGCGACCGAACCGTTTGCTGGTATTCGTCCAACGGCGGTTCCTCGTTCAATTGCGGGTGTCGCGCCGGTAGCGGGCGATCTCACTGAAGGCATCGGAATGCGCCGGGTCATCGAGCCAGGCGAACACTCGCTCGGCGGAACTGCTGACGGCGACACCATCGCCCTGGTCGTTGGAAAACGGCTCGCCTGCCAGGTCGCCGCTGGCGATGGCCTGCTTGATTTCATCAACGCTCAAGTTGTAGACCACCAGCTCACCCTGCTCGGTCAGCTCGAACCCGACCAGTGCGCGGCGCCCACCGAAGGCGGCCGGCAACACGGTAGTGGCATACCAGCGCTCACCATGATGGCTCACGCGGAACACAGCCTCCTCGCGCGGCTCATGCACGCCCGCCGAGCTGACTGCGCGGTACTGGCGCTCACCCACCTTGCGGATTTCCAGGTTCAAGTGCTCGCCCCAGGCATCGCGCGCGATCCAGTGGCCGAGCAAGCCCGGCGGGGCTTTCTCACCGCCGGTCAGGGGAGCGTCGAACGTGGCCAGGCAGCCGCCGAGCAACAGCAACGCGATAAACGCCAAACCTGTTCGCAAAAGCGCCATCCAGAACTCCTGAGGATCAGGCCGAAGCCATCACCAAATGCATGTAGCGGGTCATGGTCGCCAGCGACGGGTCGCTGGCGGGAAGTTGTTCGTTCGGCGGCAACTCGGCTTCGAGCAAGGCCTGGTACTCCATGTGGGCGATCACCGCGCTCAGCACCTGCGCATCCTGCTCGGGCTGTGCAGAGCCCAGCACCCGCAGAATCTGGCACGCACCGCTCAGCAGAATAGCCTGATAATCCACCACCAGCCCGGCCAGGCGCGGGGTGAGCAGTGCTTCCTGGCGAAACGCCTGCTCGGCCATCAGGTAATCGCGGCGGGATGCAACCTGCTTGCGCACGTAATCGGTGACCATCTGCGCGATTTCGTCGGCCAGCCGCCCCTTGGCCGCTGGGCTGCCGTCACCCTCTGCGATCAGGTCCAGCAGGATGGCTTCGGTGGTTTCCCACAACTTGGCCATGTATTCGGCGCTGCGCTCTACATAGCGGGCGAAGGTGTCGGCCAGCAGGTCTTCGATGTCCTTGAAGTAATAGGTGGTGGCCGACAGCGGCACGCCCGCCTCAGCGGCCACCGCGCGGTGGCGCACTCCTCTGACCCCGTCACGCACAACGATGCGCATGGCGGCATCGAGTATTTCCTGGCGTCGCTGCTCACTGCCTTGGCGGCTGGCCTTGCGGCCCTGGTAGCGCACGTTGTTGGCAACGGCGTTGGCGACATTGGCGGCGCCCGGTTGGCTTGCGACGTTCACGATCCTTTGAATCCTCGGTAGTGGAGTGCCGTTCCGTTCATGGCAAGTCGCCATTTTGCCGGAATCAGCGTGCGGCGGCGAGAGGCGCCGCCGCTCAGGCCGCAGGCCAGAACCCTCGGATGCCTGCCACGCCTTGCGCTCCGATTTCCCAGGCGCGTGCCTGGTCACCTGGGCGCATGCCGCCGAGCAGGAACACCGGGCGGCCGAAACCTGCCACCAGTTGCCGTGCGGCCTCCCACCCCAGGGGCTGGGCATCGGGATGCGTCTGGGTTGGTTGCAGCGGTGACAGTGTCACGAAGTCCACGTCCATGCGCTGGGCAAGCTCGAGCTCTTCAGGGCCGTGGCAGGAAGCGGCCAGCCAACGATGCTTGGGAAAGGGGCGGCCGTTATTGGCGTACTTGCGCAGTTGCTCTGCGGTGAGGTGCCAACCGGCGGCGGGGAAATCGCCCGTCCACTCGAGCGGCCCCTTGAGCATCAACTGCGCCTTGCCGGCGCACAAGCCGATTGCATCCACTGCCAGGTCGCGGTACTGCGGGTCGTAGATGTTCGGCGCGCGCAGTTGCACAAGCCCGGTGCCCTGCGCCACTGCCGCCTGGATACCCTTGAGCAGCACCGGCCCCTCCAGCCCCTCGGGGGTGATCAGGTACTGGGCAGGCAACCTGGCCGCAGCGATGATCGGCTCGTTGGCGGCCGGGAAGTCGTAGTCACCCAGGGCGCGTGGGCTCACCCAGGCCAGCGGCTGGCCTTCGACGCCGTGCGGCTGGCCACTGAACGCGGTGACTTCCCAGACATCGAGCAGCACCTGCTTGTCGGGGTAGTCATGGGGGATGGTGATCAACGGCCGTGCTTCTACGACCTCGATACCCAGCTCTTCGCGCAGCTCGCGGGCCAGGCCATCACGCGGTACCTCGCCGGCTTCGAGCTTGCCGCCGGGAAATTCCCACAGGCCACCCTGGTGCTGCGCGTCACTGCGCCGAGCGATCAGAATGCGGCCATCTTCGCCACGGATCACCGCAGCGACTACATGTATGCGTTTCACGTTTCCTCCAGGCCAGCGGCTTGCCAGGCCTTGAAGGCCGGCCACTGGTAGATGGTGTCGGCCCAGTCAGCCACTTCGGCGGGCAAGGCAACCTGATAGCTGCGCAGGCGCACCGCTATCGGGGCGAAATAGGCATCGGCCAGGCTCTGTTCGCCAAACAGCCACGGCCCTTCGCTGGTGCGCGCGGCGCGGCATTCGCCGAGCAATTCGAGCATGCGGTCGAGGTCGCCCTGCAGCTCGGCACTCACCGTTTGCAAAGGGGCATCGTGGTGCAGGTCGAACGGCATCGCCTGGCGCAAAGCCGTGAAGCCACTGTGCATCTGCGCGCAGGCCGAACGCGCCAGGGCGCGCGCGGCGACATCCTCCGGCCACAGGCCAGGGTGGCGCTCGGCCAGGTATTCGGCGATCGCCAGGCTGTCAGCGATCACGCCGTGGGCAGTCTTGAGGATCGGCACCTTGCCGGCGCCCGAGTGGGTGAGCAGGCGCGCGCGGGTATCGGGCTGGTAAAGCCGCACGAGAATCTCCTCGCACGGCTCGCCCGCCAGCTGCACTGCGAGCCAGCCACGCAGTGACCAGGATGAATAGCGTTTGTCGGCAATGATCAGCTGCATGGCGAACTCCTTGTCGCGTGGAAGGCTCAGGTACGGTATTCGGCGTTGATCTTCACGTACTCGTGGGAGAGGTCAGTGGTCCAGATCGTCTCGGCGCACTCACCACGGCCCAGCTCGATACGAATGGTGATCTCCTCACGTGCCATCACCTCGGCGCCCTGCGCTTCGGTGTAGCTGGCGGCGCGGCCGCCTTGCCGGGCGATGCACACGTCGCCCAGGTACACGTCGATCTTGCTCACATCCAGTTCAGGCACACCTGCGCGGCCCACGGCGGCCAGGATGCGGCCCCAGTTGGGGTCGGAGGCGAACAGTGCGGTCTTTATCAGTGGCGAATGGGCCACAGCGTAACCGACGTCCAGGCACTCCTGATGATTGCCACCGCCATTGACTTGCACAGTAACGAACTTGGTCGCACCTTCACCGTCGCGCACGATGGCCTGGGCCACTTCCATGCACACCTCGAACACGGCCTGCTTGAGTGCCTCGAACAGCGGGCCGCGGGGCTCGGCCACTTCCGGCAGGTTAGCCTTGCCGGTGGCGACCAGCATGCAGCAGTCGTTGGTGGAGGTATCGCCGTCGATGGTGATGCGGTTGAACGACTTGTTGGCGCCGTCCAGGATCAGGTCCTTGAGCACCGCCGGGGCGACCTTGGCGTCGGTGGCGATGTAGCCAAGCATGGTGGCCATGTTCGGGCGGATCATCCCGGCACCCTTGCTGATACCGGTCACGGTCACGGTCACACCCTCGTGGGTGAACTGCCGGCTGGCACCCTTGGGCAGCGTGTCGGTGGTCATGATGCCGGTGGCGGCTTCGGCCCAGTTGCCTTCCGAGAGGTCATCCAGGGCGGCCTGCAGCGCGCCTTCGATCTTTTCGACCGGCAGCGGCTCGCCGATCACGCCCGTGGAGAACGGCAGCACGGCACTGGCGTCCACGCCCGCCAGCCTTGCGAGGCTGGCGCAGGTGCGCTCCGCAGCCGCCAGGCCCGGTGCGCCGGTGCCGGCGTTGGCATTACCGGTGTTGGTCAGGAAATAGCGCACCGCGCCGCTCACGCGCTGTTTGGCAATGATCACCGGTGCTGCGCAAAAGGCGTTGAGGGTGAACACGCCAGCGACGCTGGAGCCCTCGGCGCAGCGCATCACCACCACGTCTTTACGGCCTGGGCGCTTGATGCCCGCCGAGGCGATGCCGAGTTCGAAACCGGGGACCGGGTGCAGGGTAGGCAATGGGCCAAGACCGACAGCCATGGAGACGCTCCTTAGTGAAAATGAACAAGACGTGGCGAACAGGATAGTAAAACGCCGCGGCGGCAGAGCCGGCGCGGCGAGTTCTGCACAGCGCGCTCGAGGTTACTCGATGCGGCCGTGGCAGTGCTTGAACTTCTTGCCCGAACCGCACCAGCACAGCTCGTTGCGGCCAAGCTTCTGATCGTTGCGGGCAGGTGCCTGGGCAGTAGCCATGGCCACGGCGACATCATCGCCCTCTTCCAATGCCTCAGGTTGCTCGAGGCCCGGCGCTTCGGCGTGCTGGAACTGCATACGCTCGGCCAGTGCCTCGGCCTCGCGGCGCAGGCGCGCCTCTTCCTCGGCCGGGTCTTCGCGGCGCACCTGAACGTGCGAGAGCACGCGGATGGTGTCGCGCTTGATGGAATCGAGCAGCTCCTGGAACAGTGCGAAGGACTCGCGCTTGTATTCCTGCTTGGGGTTCTTCTGCGCATAGCCACGCAGGTGAATACCGTGGCGCAGGTGGTCCATGGTGGAAAGGTGGTCTTTCCACAGGTCGTCGAGCACACGCAGCAGGATCTGCTTCTCGAAGGTGCGCAACGCGTCGGCGCTGGCCTGGTCTTCTTTTTCCAGGTACGCAGCGAGGATTTCGGCCAGCAGTTTTTCGCGCAGGGTTTCCTCGTAGAGCTTGTCGTCTTCGTCGAGCCATTGCTGGATCGGCAGCTTCACGGCGAAGTCGCTCGCCAGTGCAGCTTCCAGACCGGCGATGTCCCACTGCTCAGGCAGCGACTGCGGCGGAATGTACTGGGCGACCATCGCGTCCAACGCTTCCTGGCGGAAGGCGGCGATGGTGTCGCCGATGTTGTCTGCCGACAGCAACGTGTTGCGCATGTGGTAGATCACCTTGCGCTGTTCGTTGTTGACGTCGTCGTATTCGAGCAATTGCTTGCGGATGTCGAAGTTGCGACCTTCGACCTTGCGCTGCGCCTTCTCGATGGCGTTGGTGACCATGCGGTGCTCGATGGCCTCGCCCGATTGCATGCCCAGGGCTTTCATGAAGCTCTTGACGCGGTCGGAGGCGAAGATGCGCATCAGCGGATCTTCCAGCGACAGGTAGAAGCGGCTGGAGCCGGCGTCACCCTGGCGGCCGGCACGGCCACGCAGCTGGTTGTCGATACGGCGCGATTCGTGGCGCTCGGAAGCGATCACGTGCAGGCCGCCGGCCTCGAGCACCTGCTGGTGGCGCTTCTGCCAATCGGCCTTGATCTGTGCGACCTGCTCCTGGCTTGGCTCTTCCAGGGCCGCCACTTCGACTTCCCAGTTGCCGCCCAGGAGAATGTCGGTACCACGGCCAGCCATGTTGGTGGCGATGGTGAGCGCGCCGGGGCGACCGGCCTGGGCGATGATCTCCGCTTCCTTTTCGTGGAACTTGGCGTTGAGCACCTTGTGCTCGATGCCTTCCTGGCGCAGCAATGCCGCCATGTGCTCGGAGGTTTCGATGGTGGCGGTACCGACCAGTACCGGCCGGCCCTTGGCCATGCTTTCCTTGATATCGGCGACGATGGCGGCGTACTTCTCGTCTGCGGTGAGGTATACCAGGTCGTTGAAGTCCTTGCGCGCCAGCGGGCGGTTCGGCGGGATCACCACCACCGGCAGGCTGTAGATCTGCTGGAATTCGAACGCTTCGGTGTCGGCGGTGCCGGTCATGCCGGAAAGCTTGGTGTACAGGCGGAAGTAGTTCTGGAAGGTGGTCGACGCCAGTGTCTGGCTTTCGGCCTGGATATTGACGTTTTCCTTGGCCTCGATCGCCTGGTGCAGGCCCTCGGACAGGCGGCGGCCCTGCATGGTACGGCCGGTGTGCTCATCGACCAGCACGATCTGACCGTCCTGCACGATGTATTCAATGTTGCGATTGAACAGCTTGTGTGCGCGAAGTGCGGCGTAGACGTGGGTCAGCAGGCCCAGGTTGTGCGCCGAATACAGGCTCTCGCCCTCGGCCAGCAGGCCGACGTGGGTGAGCATCTCTTCGATGAACTGGTGCCCGGCTTCGTTGAGCTCGACCTGGCGCGCCTTCTCATCGATGGTGTAGTGGCCTTCTTCGGTGACCTGGCCTTCGACTTCTTCGACGTGCTGCTTGAGCTGCGGGATCAGCTTGTTGATCTCGATGTACAGGCGCGAGCTATCCTCGGCCTGGCCGGAGATGATCAGCGGGGTACGGGCTTCGTCGATCAGGATGGAGTCGACTTCGTCGATCACGGCGAAATTCAGCTCGCGCTGGAATTTGTCTTCCAGGCTGAAGGCCATGTTGTCGCGCAGGTAGTCGAAACCGAATTCGTTGTTGGTGCCGTAGGTGATGTCGCTGGCGTAGGCGGCGCGTTTCTCTTCGGGCGGCTGGAATGGCATCACGATGCCGACCGACAGGCCGAGGAACTCGTACAGCGGGCGCATCCAGTTGGCGTCGCGGCGGGCCAGGTAATCGTTGACGGTGACGACGTGAACGCCTTTGCCGGACAGCGCGTTCAGGTAGACAGCCAGGGTACCGACGAGGGTTTTACCTTCACCGGTGCGCATTTCGGCGATGTTGCCTTCGTGCAGCGTCATGCCGCCGATCAGCTGAACATCGAAGTGGCGCATGCCCATGATGCGCTTGCCTGCCTCGCGGCACACCGCGAAGGCTTCAGGCAACAATTGATCGAGTGTTTCACCTTTGGCCAGGCGCTCCCTGAACGCTTCGGTCTTGCCGCGCAGCTGTTCATCAGAGAGAGCGACCATTTGCTCTTCGAGCGCATTGACGGCACCGACCGTCTTGAGCATGCGCTTGACCTCACGCTCGTTCTTGCTCCCGAAAAGTTTCTTCAACAAAGGCGAAAACATATTGGCTGGATCTTCCACACATAGGGATGGAGGGCGGCCCCCAGGAGTCGCCCGAGCAGCCCTCATGGCCGCACGCGAACGAGCATTCTACCCCGAAACGCTGGTGAGGAAAGTGGTGATGACCACAGTACTGGCACGGCGCTTTTACGGAGCCGGTACACAATAGGGGCGTTTGCGCGAACTTCAAGGCGGCTGAAACATTCGTCATGAAGCGATCGTCGTGAAGCGATCGTCGTGAAGCGATCGTCGTGAAGCGATCGTCGTGAAGCGATATTCAGACGCCAGGGCGTACCTGTGGTTTCTGTTAAGATCGCCGCTACCTTTTTCGATACCCCTTGCCTATGGCCTTCCGCCCACACACCGCGCGCGAACCGCTGGTTCTGCTGCGCGAAGCGCGCCCACTCAAGGCGCTGTTCAGCCAGACCTTGCGCATCACTCGGTTGCAGCGTCTGCTCGACAGCCAGTTGCAACCGGCCGCGCGCGCACATTGCAGGCTGGCGAGCTGGCGGGAGGGTACATTGCTGCTGATCGTGACCGACAGCCACTGGGCCACGCGCCTGCGCTATCAGCAGAAGCGCTTGCAGCGCGACCTGCAGGCGTTGCCCGAGTTCGCAGGGCTCAGCAGGGTGTTGTTCAAGGTCAGGCCCCCGTTGGCACACGCCAAGGTCACCGGGGCTGCGTCCCAGCTATCCAGCAACGCTGCCGAGAGCCTTCACGAAACCGCACAAGGCATCAGCGACCCCGCGTTGCGTGCCGCACTCGAGCGGCTGGCCAGCCGCGTCTACAAAGGCTGAAGCAAGCCCCGCCTGCAACCTTTGCCAATTCTTTTGGCGCGCCAATAAAAAAGGCCACCTTTGAGGTGGCCTTGAAAGTGAAGCTAAGGAGAGAGTTTGAAACTCAGACCGCGGCAACCGGGCGCATGTAGGAAATCGGCGCGGTGCTGGCATCTTCGAACGTGACCACTTCGAATGCATCGGGCTCGGACAACAGCTGACGCAGCAGGCGGTTGTTCAGCGCGTGGCCGGACTTGAACCCGTGGTATTCGCCGATGAGGCTCTTGCCCAACAGGTACAGGTCGCCGATGGCGTCGAGGATCTTGTGCTTGACGAATTCGTCTTCGTAACGAAGGCCGTCTTCGTTGAGCACGCCTTCCTTGTCTACGACAATGGCGTTCTCGACGCTGCCGCCCAGGGCGCGATTATGCTTGCGCATGTATTCGAGGTCGCTGATGAAGCCGAACGTGCGGGCACGGCTGACTTCCTTGACGAACGAAGTACTGGAGAAATCGACGCTGGCGGTTTGCGTACGGTCTTTGAACACAGGGTGATCGAAGAAGATCTCGAAGCTGACCTTGAAGCCCTCGAACGGAAGGAAGGTGGCGTGCTTGTCGCCCTCCCGCACGGTGACTTCACGCAGGATACGGATGAATTTCTTCGGTGCGTCCTGCTCTTCCAGGCCGGCGGACTGGATCAGGAATACGAACGGGCCGGCGCTGCCGTCCATGATCGGCACTTCCGAAGCCGAGAGCTCGACGTAGGCATTATCGATCCCCAGCCCGGCCATGGCCGACAGCAGGTGCTCGACGGTGTCGACCTTGACGTCACCCTTGAACAGAGTGGTCGACATGGTGGTTTCACCGACGTTCAGCGCGTAGGCAGGCACCTGGACGACAGGGTCCAGGTCGGTACGGCAGAAGACGATACCGGTATCCACAGGTGCGGGTTTGAGGGTCAGATAAACCTTTTCCCCGGAATGGAGGCCCACGCCCGTGGCACGGATAATGTTCTTCAGAGTGCGTTGTTTAATCATGGCAATGGCCGCTTCAGCGCAGGGTGCGATCGGGTATCAACAAAGGCTGCGGATCATAGCAGACCCCGCCTTTGCTGAACACCAATCACCCTTATACTCCTGATTAAGAAAATCAATCGGCTTGACGACGCAGGAATGCCGGGATGTCCAGGTAGTCCAGATCGTCATTGGGATTGATTTTCGCAGCGGTGGCAGCACCACCATGAGCCTGGTTGCGCAGAACGGTCGGGCGGTCCAGGTCGCGGTAGTTCACAGCCGCCTGCTCGGCACGCTGGGCGGCAGGTTGCTGAACGGGCGCCGCCTGTTGCACGGGCGAGGCCTGCAGGGTGTTGTCGACTACCTTGGTGGGCTTCTCGATGCGTGCGCCCAGGCCGGTGGCGACCACGGTCACGTGCAGCTCGTCACGCATGTCAGGGTCGATCACGGTGCCGACCTTGACCATCGCGTGGTCGGAGGCGAAGGCTTCGATGATGTTACCCACATCGGAGTACTCGCCCAGCGACAGGTCCGGGCCTGCGGTGATGTTGACCAGGATGCCACGGGCGCCCTGCAGGTTGACGTCTTCGAGCAACGGGTTGCGGATGGCAGCCTCGGTGGCTTCACGCGCACGGTTCGGGCCGCTGGCGGCGCCGGTGCCCATCATGGCCATGCCCATTTCGCTCATCACGGTGCGCACGTCGGCGAAGTCGACGTTGATCATGCCCGGGCGCTTGATGATGTCGGAGATACCGCGAACGGCACCGGCCAGTACGTCGTCGGCCTTGGCGAAGGCGCTCAGCAGGCTTGCATCCTTGCCCAGGATGGTCAGCAGCTTTTCGTTGGGAATGGTGATCAGCGAGTCGACGCTTTCCTGCAGGGCGCGGATGCCTTCATCGGCGATCTGCATGCGCTTGCGGCCTTCGAACGGGAACGGGCGGGTCACCACTGCCACGGTGAGGATGCCCATCTCCTTGGCCACTTCAGCGATGATCGGCGCAGCGCCGGTACCGGTGCCGCCACCCATGCCGGTGGTGATGAAGACCATGTTGGTGCCTTGCAGCACTTCAGCGATGCGCTCGCGGTCTTCCATCGCGGCCTGGCGGCCGACTTCCGGGTTGGCGCCAGCGCCCAGCCCCTTGGTCACGCCGGTTCCCAGTTGCAGCACGGTGCGCGCGCCGATGTTCTTCAGCGCCTGAGCGTCGGTGTTGGCGCAGATGAACTCGACGCCTTCGATGTTGCTCTTGACCATGTGGTTGACCGCGTTACCGCCGCCACCGCCGACGCCGATCACTTTGATGACCGGGCTTTGTGGAATGTTGTCTACGAGCTCGAACATGTTCCCTCTCCTGTAGTTCTATTTGGTTTTTTGCCTACTGCTACTGCTGATGAATCTGAATCAGAAGTTGCCTTGCACCCAGCGCTTGATGCGTTCAAGCACCGGGGCCTTGGGTTCCTCGCTGGTGTAGCCGCTGTTACCGGTAAGGCCGGTCAGCGTCACACCGTCGGACTGCTTGTGCAGGCCATAGGTCAACAGCCCTACGCCTGTCGAATAGATCGGGTTGCGGATCACGTCGTCGAGGCCGCGCACACTGTGCGGCACGCCCAGGCGTACCGGCATGTGAAAGATCTCTTCAGCCAGTTCCACCGCGCCTTCCATTTTCGACGTACCGCCGGTGAGCACGATGCCCGCCGGGATCAGATCTTCGTAGCCGCTGCGGCGCAGCTCGGCCTGGATCAGGGTGAACAGCTCGTCGTAGCGCGGCTCGACCACTTCGGCCAACGCCTGGCGTGACAGTTCCCGCGGCGGGCGGTCGCCTACGCTCGGCACCTTGATCGTTTCGCCGGCACCGGCAAGCTTGGCCAGGCAGCAGGCGTAGCGGATCTTGATCTCTTCGGCGTACTGGGTCGGAGTGCGCAGCGCCATGGCGATGTCGTTGGTGACCTGGTCGCCCGCGATCGGGATCACTGCGGTGTGGCGGATGGCGCCTTCGGTGAAGATGGCGATGTCGGTGGTGCCGCCGCCGATGTCCACCAGGCACACGCCCAGTTCTTTCTCGTCATCGGTGAGTACCGAATAAGCCGAAGCCAGTTGCTCGAGGATGATGTCGTCGATTTCCAGGCCACAACGGCGCACGCATTTTTCGATGTTCTGCGCCGCGTTCACCGCGCAGGTCACCACGTGGACCTTCGCCTCCAGGCGCACGCCCGACATACCCAATGGCTCGCGTACGCCCTCCTGGTTATCGATCACGTAGTCCTGCGGCAGGGTGTGCAGCACACGCTGGTCGGCCGGGATCGCAACGGCCTGAGCGGCGTCGAGCACGCGCTCGAGATCGGCAGTGCTGACTTCACGGTCGCGAATGGCAACGATGCCGTGGGAGTTCAGGCTGCGGATATGGTTGCCGGCGACGCCGACGAACGCCGAGTGGATACGGCAACCAGCCATCAGCTGCGCTTCTTCGACCGCGCGCTGGATCGACTGCACGGTCGACTCGATGTTGACCACCACGCCTTTTTTCAAGCCACGGGAAGGGTGGGTACCGATACCGACGATTTCCAGGGTACCGTCCGCCGCGACTTCGCCCACCAGCGCCACCACCTTGGAGGTACCGATGTCGAGCCCGACGATCATTTTTCCGCTATGCGCGTTTGCCATTGTCCTGCCTCTTCCTCAATTCTTCGCCACGGCCGCCTGGGCCTGCGGGGCTGCGTTCGGGTCCCGCCAGCCTACGGCCAAGCCGTTGGAGTAGCGCAGATCGACGCGAGCGATATTTGTCATCTGGTCTTTGAGCGTTTTGTCATAGATGGCAATGAACCGGCGCAACTTCTCCACCAGATGATCACGCCCCAGCAACAGTTCCATCCCCGGCCCGGCAGCGCCGGCACCGGTAGTCAGGAACCAGCTGCCACGTTCGCGCAACTCCAGCCGGGCAATGGAAAAGCCCATCGGCCGGAGCATCTGGCTCAACACCTGGTACTGCTGCATTACCTGTTGCTGCGCACGCTGCGGCCCATAGAGCTGCGGCAGGTGCTCGTAATTGGCCAACTCCCGTGGCGCGAACGCCTGGCCCTGGTTGTTCAGCAGCTGGTCATCGCCCCAGCGGGCGACGGGTAGTTGCTCTTCCAGGCGAATCACCACCTGATCCGGCCACACCCGGCGCACTTCGGCGTGGGCAATCCATGGCATGGTCTGAAGATCCGCACTCAGCCCGTTCAGGTCGATGCTGAAAAACCGCGAATTCACATAGGGCGCAATGCGCTGCTGCACCGCCTCCTGGCTGATGTAGCTCAAGTCACCCTGCACGTTGATGCGAGTGATGGGGCGGTCGACATAGGGCATGGCGTACTGGGTGCCATACCAGCTGCCGACACCGAGGCCGACAACCAGCAGCGGCCACAGCAGCTTTTTCAGCCAGCCGGTGCCCGGGCGCGGAATGCGCACGCTCAGGGGCTCCTTGGCCACCATGCGGCTGGCACCCCGTGGGGGAGCCTTGCGGCTGGGCAGCGGTTGCTGATGACGAATCGACGCGCCACGCATGTCGTTAACCCCGTGCCGCTACGCTGGCGGCAAGAATGGAAAGCACCAGTTGTTGGAAATCCAGGCCGGCGGCGCGAGCGGCCATCGGTACCAGGCTGTGATCGGTCATGCCGGGGGAGGTGTTGACCTCCAGCAGCCAGAATTCACCGTTTGCGTCCTGCATCACATCGACACGCGCCCAACCCGCGATGCCCAGTGCCTTGCAGGCCCGCAGGCACAGCTCGGCCAGCGCCTGCTCGCGCTCCGGCGCGAGGCCGCAGGGCACGCGATACTGGGTGTCGGAAGCCAGGTACTTGGCGTCGTAGTCGTAGAACGCATGGGAGGTGCCCAGCGCGATGGCGGGCAAGGGCTGGTCGCGCAGGATGGCCACGGTGTACTCCGGGCCGTCGATCCATTGCTCGACCAGAACGTTCGAATCGTAGGTGCTTGCGTCTTTCCAGGCTTCGACCAAAGCTTGCAAACCCATCACTTTGGCCATGCCGATACTGGAGCCTTCATGGGCCGGTTTGACGATCAAAGGAAAGCCCAGTTCCTCGGCCGCGGAAAAACAATCCGATTCGCTGGCAAGCACCGCGTGGCGCGGCGTCGCGATGCCAAGGCTGGCCCACACCTGCTTGGTGCGCAGCTTGTCCATCGCCAGCGCCGAAGCGAGTACGCCGCTGCCGGTATAAGGAATGCCCAGGCATTCGAGCAGGCCTTGCATGCTGCCGTCTTCGCCGCCGCGGCCATGCAGCGCGATGAACGCGCGATCAATGCGCTCGCGTTGCAGCACGTCGAGCAGGTCATCGCCCACATCGATGCCGAACGCGTCCACACCTGCGGCCTGCAACGCACGCAGTACCTCGGCGCCGGAGTTCAGCGACACCTCTCGCTCGGCGCTCTTGCCGCCGTACAGCACGGCGACCCGGCCGAAGTCCGAAGGGGTCATGTTGGCGATCAGTTGCGCGTGGTCAGCCATCATGCCCCCTTCGCCGCTGCGAACAGCGGGCTTTTGAGCAGTTGTGGGGCAATGGCGCCGACATCACCGGCGCCCTGGCACAGCAGGATGTCGCCTGCACGCAGTACGGGCCTGACCACCGGAGCAAGTTCGGTACCGCGCTCGACGTAGATCGGGTCGAGCTGGCCGCGTTGGCGAATGCTGTGGCACAGCTGGCGGCTGTCGGCGCCGGGGATCGGCTCTTCGCCGGCCGGGTAGACTTCCATCAGCAGCAGCACGTTGGCATCACCCAGCACCTGCACGAAATCGTCGTACAGGTCACGGGTGCGGCTGAAACGGTGCGGCTGGTACACCATCACCAGGCGGCGCTCCGGCCAGCCACCACGGATGGCGTTGATCACTGCAGCGACCTCCCGCGGGTGATGGCCGTAGTCATCCACCAGCATTACGCTGCCGCCGTCCACCGGCAGCTCGCCGTACACCTGAAAGCGCCGGCCAACGCCCTGAAAGCCCGAAAGCCCCTGCACGATCGCCTCGTCGCTGATGCCTTCGTCGCTGGCAATGGCGATGGTGGCCAGGGCGTTGAGCACGTTGTGGTTGCCAGGCATGTTCACCGACACCTCGAGCGGCTCACGCTCACGCCGCAGCACGGTGAAGAAGGTGCGCATGCCTTGCTGGCGAATGTTGATCGCACGCACGTCAGCCTCTTCGCTCAACCCATAGGTGACCGTAGGGCGCGCGACGTGCGGCAGGATTTCGCGTACGACGGGGTCGTCCAGGCACACTACAGCCAGGCCGTAGAACGGCAGGTTGTGGAGGAATTCGACGAAGGTCTTCTTCAGCTTGTTGAAGTCGCCTTCGTAGGTCGCCATGTGGTCGGCGTCGATGTTGGTGACCACAGCCACCAGCGGCTGCAGGTGCAGGAAGCTGGCGTCGCTTTCGTCGGCTTCGGCGATCAGGTAACGGCTGGTGCCCAGCTGCGCATTGGTGCCCGCAGCGGTCAGCCGGCCACCGATCACGAAGGTCGGGTCCAGGCCGCCGGCGGCGAATACCGAGGCGATCAGGCTGGTGGTGGTGGTTTTGCCATGGGTGCCGGCCACAGCGATGCCATGGCGATAGCGCATCAGCTCGGCGAGCATCTCGGCGCGTGGCACCACCGGAATGCGCCGCTCCAGCGCAGTGGCCACTTCCGGGTTGCTCTTGTTGACGGCACTCGACACCACCAGCACGTCGGCAGTAGCGGAGTTTTCCGCCTGGTGGCCGATGAAGATCTCGGCACCGAAGGTCTTCAGGCGCTCGGTCACTGCCGAGGCTTTGAGGTCCGAGCCGGATACCTGGTAACCCAGGTTCAACAGCACCTCGGCGATACCGCACATCCCTACCCCGCCGATACCCACGAAGTGGATGCGACGAATGCGGCGCATCTCGGGCTGGGCCATGGCTTTCTGGCTCTCAACCATGGGCCACCTCCAGGCAGGTTTCCACTACGGTACGGGTTGCGTCGGGCTTGGCCAGGCGGCGTGCGGTACTCGCCATGGCACTGAGTTTTTCCGGTTGCATCAAAACCTCTTTCAGGCGCGCGGCAAGATCCGCGGCGCCGGTTGTCGCTTGTGGCAGCAAGAAGGCAGCGCCTTCCCGGGCCAGGTAATCGGCATTGCGTGTCTGGTGGTCGTCGATGGCGTGGGGCAATGGCACCAGCATCGAGGGCAGCCCGGCGGCGGCCAGCTCGCTGACGGTCAGTGCGCCGGCGCGGCAGATCACCAGGTCTGCCCAGGCATAGGCCTGGGCCATGTCGTCGATGAAGGGCTCCACTTGCGCCTCTACGCCGGCCTCGCGATAGCGCTCGGCAGTCACCTGACCGTGCTGCTTGCCGGCCTGGTGGAATACCTCGGGGCGATGAGCCTCAGGCACGTGAGCCAACGCCTGCGGCACCAGCTTGTTCAGTGGCTCGGAACCCAGGCTACCGCCCATCACCAGCAAGCGCGGGCGGCGCCCGTCCAGCCGCTGGCGAGGGGTTTCCAGGAACAGCTCCGGGCGCACCGGGTTGCCGGTGGTGCGGCGCTTGGCCTGGGCCTTGAAGGTTTCCGGGAAGGCTTCGCACACCCGCGCGGCCAGGGGCACCAACATGCGGTTGGCGGTGCCGGCTACGGCATTCTGCTCATGCACGATCAGAGGAACGCCTGCCAGCCGTGCGGCCAGGCCTCCCGGGCCGGTAACGTAGCCACCGAAGCCGACCACGCACACTGGCGAGAGCTTGCGGATGACCGCCCGCGCCTGGCTCAGAGCCTTGAGCAACACGAATGGGGCCTTGAGCAAGGAGCTCACACCCTTGCCACGCAAACCACTGACGTTGATCAGGTGCAGCTCGAAGCCGGCCTTGGGCACCAGGTCGTTCTCGATGCCGCGCGGGGTGCCGAGCCAGTGGACACGGTAGCCACGCGCCTGGAAGTCACGTGCGCAGGCCAGCGCCGGGAAGACGTGCCCGCCGGTGCCACCTGCCATGATCAGTACGTTACCGGCCATGTTGGGGCTCCTCGGCGAAATCGCTCTCGTCGAATTCCACTTCTTCACTGCCCAGGTGCGTGCGGCTTTCCCACTCGATGCGCAGCAGCAGGCCCAGGCAGGCGCAGCAGATCACCAGCGAGCTGCCGCCGTAGCTCAGGAACGGCAGGGTAAGGCCCTTGGTCGGCAAGCGGCCGACGTTCACGCCGACGTTGATCAGAAACTGGCCGATCCACAGCACCGAAAGCCCATAGGCGCTGTAGGCAGCGAAATACTGCTTGGCCTTTTCGGCCCACAGGCCGATATACATGCCGCGTACGCACACGAACACGAACAGTGCCACGGTACACAGCGAACCGATCAGCCCCAGCTCCTCGGCCAACACCGAGAATACGAAGTCGGTGTGCGCCTCGGGCAGGTAGAACTGCTTCTGCACGCTGTTGCCCAGGCCCACGCCTAGCCACTCGCCACGGCCGAAGGCGATCAGCGCCTGGGTGAGTTGGTAGCCCGAGCCGAACTGATCGGCCCATGGGTCGGTGAAGGAGGTCAGGCGTGCCATCCGGTAGGGCTGGGCATACACCAGCGCAACCACCGCCATCACACCGCCGACCACCAGCATGCCGAAACGCAGCATGCCCACGCCGCCAAGAAACAGCATGGCGCCGGCAGCACCCATCATGACTACGGTGGCACCGAAGTCAGGCTCCATCAGCAGCAGGAACGCCATCGGCAACAACACGATCAGCGGCTTGAGGAAGCCCATCCAGCTTTCACGCACTTCCTGCTGGCGGCGCACCAGGTAGCCCGCCAGGAACAGCACCACGAACACCTTGGCAATTTCCGAGGGTTGCACGTTGAACGCGCCGAAGCCGATCCAGCGCATCGAACCATTGACCTCCCGGCCAAGGCCCGGCACCAGCACCACGATCAACAGGCCGAAGGCAGCCAGCAACAGCAGCGGGCCCAGGCGCTGCCAGGTGGCGATCGGAATCATCATCATCACGCCTGCGGCGCCCAAGCCGATGACCAGGTAGATGATGTGGCGGATCATGTAGTAGAGCGGGTTACCCATCTGCGCAGCGGCCACTTCCGAGGAGGCAGAAGTGATCATCACCAGGCCCAGGCCCAGCAGTGCAAGGCAACCGGCGAGCATGGGGAAATCCAGGTCGATGCCGCGGTTGCTGATCAGTGGGGACGGATAAGGTTTGATGATGTTGAAGATCATGGCAGTGCCCTCACCGCTTCGGCGAACAACCGACCGCGTTCTTCATAGTTCTTGAACATGTCCAGGCTTGCGCAGGCAGGCGACAACAGCACGGCATCACCCGGCTCGGCCAGCTCGGCGCTGCGCGCCACCGCTTCGCCCAGGGACTGGACAGGCACCTGCAGGCAAGCACCTTCGAGCACCTGGCCCAGGCGCGGGCCGTCACGGCCGAGCAGCACTACGGCGCGGCAATAGGCGGCGACGGCAGGCTTGAGCGCTGCGAAGTCGGCGCCCTTGCCGTCCCCGCCCGCTACCAGCACCAACTTGCCGGCAATATCCGCGCCCAGCCCTTCGATGGCTGCAAGCGCTGCACCGACATTGGTGGCTTTGGAATCGTCGTACCAGGCAACACCGGCCCGCTCACGCAACCACTGGCAACGGTGTGGCAGGCCGCTGAACGCTCGCAGAGCGTCGAGCATCGCCGGCATCGGCAGCCCGGCCGCATGGCCAAGGGCAAGCGCCGCAAGGGCGTTGGCCTGATTGTGCGCGCCGCGCACTTTCAGCTCGCTGATCGGCATCAGCAGCTCGAAGGCGTGAGCGAGGTATTTCTCACCGCCCTCTTCGCGCAGGCCGAAGGCGTTGAAATCCGGTGTATTCAGGCCAAAGCTGAAACTGCGCACGCCCTCTACCAGCAACGGCCGCGACAGGGCGTCCTCACGGTTGACCACCACCTGCCGCGCGCCGCGGAACACACGGTGTTTGGCCAGATGATAGGCAGGCATGCCGCTGTAGCGGTCCATGTGGTCTTCACTGACATTCAGCACAGTGGCGACTTCAGCATTGAGCTGGTGAGTGGTTTCGAGCTGGAAGCTGGACAGCTCCATCACGTACAGCTCAATGTCGTCGGCCAGCAGATCCAGCGCCGGCGTACCCAGGTTGCCACCGACGGCAACACGTTTGCCCGCCGCAACGGCCATGTCGCCAACCAGAGTCGTGACAGTGCTCTTGGCGTTGGAACCGGTGATAGCCACGATCGGCGCCTTGGCATGGCGCGCGAACAGGTCGATGTCGCCAGACATCACCACACCCCGTGCTGCCGCTTCCTGCAAGGCAGGAGTAGCCAGGGCCAGGCCCGGGCTGACATACAGCTCGCTGGCCCTGCAGAGGAATTCGACATCCAGGGCGCCGCAGCGCACTTCCACCTGTGGATAGTCACGGCGCAGCGTCTCGAGCTCCGGCGGGTTCTCGCGGGTGTCGGCCACGGCAAAGCGCACGCCCTGGTTCGCCAGGAAACGAACCAGGGACATGCCGCTCTTGCCGAGGCCGACAACGATGCGGAACTGGTCAGAAGCGATCAGGGACACGATGCCTACCTCAGCTTCAACGTGGCAAGGCCGATCAGCACCAGCACCACGGTGATGATCCAGAAACGGACGATCACACGCGGCTCGGGCCAGCCTTTGAGTTCGAAATGGTGGTGGATCGGCGCCATGCGAAACACGCGGCGGCCGGTCAATTTGAACGAAGCGACCTGGATCACGACCGACAGGGTTTCCATCACGAACACGCCGCCCATGATGAACAGCACGATTTCCTGGCGAACGATCACAGCGATGGTGCCCAGGGCCGCGCCCAGCGCCAGCGCGCCGACATCGCCCATGAACACCTGTGCGGGGTAGGTGTTGAACCACAGAAACCCGAGGCCGGCGCCGATCAGCGCGCCACAGAACACGATCAGCTCACCTGCCCCGGGCACGTAGGGAATCAGCAGGTATTCGGCGAATTTCACGTTACCCGACAGGTAGCAGAAGATGCCCAGCGCGCCGCCCACCATCACCGTCGGCATGATCGCCAGGCCGTCGAGGCCATCGGTGAGGTTGACCGCGTTGCTGGAGCCGACGATCACCAGGTACGCCAGGATCATGAAACCGGCGCCCAACGGGATGCTGGCGTCCTTGAGCATGGGGATGATCAAAGTGGTGTCGATCGGGTTGTTGGCGGTCTTGTACAGAAAGATCGCAGCGCCCAGGCCGAATACCGACTGCCAGAAGTATTTCCAGCGGCTCGGCAGGCCGCGCGAGTTTTTCTCGATCACCTTGCGGTAGTCGTCGACCCAGCCGATGGCCCCGAACAGGAAGGTCACCACCAGCACCACCCACACGAAGCGGTTGGACAGGTCAGCCCACAGCAGCGTGCTGATGCCGATGGCCGAAAGAATCAGCGCGCCGCCCATGGTCGGGGTGCCGGATTTGGACAGGTGCGACTGCGGCCCGTCGTTGCGCACCGCCTGGCCGATCTGGCGAATTTGCAGGGTACGGATCATCCACGGCCCCAGCCACAGTGCCAGGATCAACGCGGTCAGCACACCCAGAATCCCGCGCAGGGTCAGGTACTGGAAGACCGCGAAGCCCTTGTAGAACTGTTGAAGGAATTCGGCCAACAGCAACAACATCAGTGTTTCTCCCGCCGGCACCGCACAAGCCCGCCACGATGTTTTCCATCGCAGCGCTGCGCGAGCCTTTGATCAATAGAGTGGTTTGGCTGCCAAGCTCGGCCTTCAGGGCCTCGATCAGCGCAGCCTGATTATCGTAATGGCGGGCTTGCGGGCCGAACGCGGCAACGGCGTTGGCCATCAATGGGCCGACTGCGTAGAGCGCGTCGACTTTCCCTTGGGCATAGGCGCCGACCTGGCGATGGCCTTCGGCCGCCCAGTCGCCCAGTTCGCCGATATCTCCGAGCACGAGGACCGTGCGGCCGGAAAAGCCGGCGAGTATATCAACCGCTGCACAGACCGAGGAGGGGTTGGCGTTGTAGCTGTCGTCGATCACCCGAGCGCCTTCGGCGGTGAGTTGGGCAACGGTGCGGCCCTTGACCGGCTGCACGGCGTTCAGCCCGCGAGCGATGATTGCCAGCGGCACGCCCATGGCGCTGGCGGCAGCTGCTGCCGCTGCTGCGTTGAGCACGTTATGGCGGCCCAGCAGGTTCAGTTGCACCTGAGCCTCGCCTTGCGCGCATACCAGGGTAAAGGCTGGGCAACCGCGCTCGTCTGCATGGATGTCGATGGCGCGGAAGTCCGCTTCCGGGTTCTCCAGCGAAAAGCTCAGAACAGTGTGGCTGCCGGCGCGAGCGCGCCAGGTGCCGAATGCCTTGTCGTCAAGGTTGAGCACGGCAGTACCGCCCTGCCCCAACCCTTCGAGAATCTCGCCCTTGGCTTCGATGATCTTGTCCGGGCCGCCGAACTCGCCCACATGGGCAGTGCCGGCGTTGTTGATCAGCACCACCTGCGGTTGAGCCAGGCCCACGGTGTAGCGGATTTCGCCGAGGCGCGAGGCGCCCAGCTCGATCACGGCCGCCTGATGCTCGGGCGCAAGCTCCAGCAAGGTCAGCGGCGCGCCCAGATCGTTGTTCAGATTGCCGCGCGTTGCCAGTGTCGGGCCTTGCTCACGCAGGATAGCGGCGAGCATCTCCTTGACAGTGGTCTTGCCACTGGAACCCGTGATAGCAGCGACCGGCCCTTTGAACGCGCTGCGGTTGATCGCGCCCAATTGGCCAAGAGCCAGGCGGGTATCGGCCACCACGAGCTGCGGCAGTGGAGCGCCGGGCACTTCTTTCTGTACCAGTGCGGCAACCGCACCCTTGGCTGCAACATCGGCCAGGTAATCATGGCCATCGAAGCGCGGCCCGGTCAGGGCGACGAACAACTGGCCGGCGCCAATGGCACGGCTGTCGATGCTGACGCCACTGAACTGCGCGTCGGCATCGACCAGGCGGCCTTGCAAGGGGCCGGCGACCTCACTCAGGGCAAGGGCTTCAAGCATGATCGGCCTCCCACGCTGCCAGTGCCTGGCGCGCCTGCTGCACATCGGAAAGGGGTGGCGCACGTTGTCGATTTCCTGGTAGTCCTCGTGGCCCTTGCCGGCGATTACCAGCAGGTCGCCCGCCGACGCGTGGCCAATGGCCTGGGCGATGGCTTCGCCGCGGCCCGGCACGAATGCCACGGCGCCAGCGTCGGTGAAGCCGGCGCGGATATCGTCGAAAATGCCTTGGGACGACTCGGTGCGCGGGTTGTCGTCGGTTACCACTACCCGGTCAGCCAGGCGCTCGGCGATGGCGGCCATTTCCGGGCGCTTGCCGCGGTCGCGATCACCGCCGCAACCGAACACGCACACCAATTGGCCCTGCGCATGTGGGCGCAGCGCTTCAAGAATCTTTTCCAGAGCATCGGGGGTATGGGAGTAGTCCACCACCACACGTGGCAAGCCATTGCCACCGAGCTGCTGAACACGCCCTTCCGGGCCGCGGAAATTGGCCACGACGCGCAGGACTTCATCCAGCGGATGGCCCAGCGCAATGAGCACACCGACCGCTGCCAGCACGTTGCTCAGGTTGAAGCGCCCAAGCAATGGGCTGCGCAGGGTGTGCTGGCCATAAGGGGTGACCAGCAGCGCCTTGACGCCGTGGTCGCCGAAATCGGCGTTGCGGCACATCAGCGTGGCGCTTTCGTGCTCCAGGCTGTAGGTAATCAGTCTGGATTCATGCGCCCGGCCGGCCAGCTCACGGCCGAACGCGTCATCCAGGTTGATCACACGGTGCGCCAGCTCAGGGCGCGCGAACAGTTGCGCCTTGGCTTCGCCGTAAGCCTGTAGCGTGCCGTGGTAGTCGAGGTGATCGCGGGTCAGGTTGGTGAACACTGCCACGTCGAACGGCAACGCTGCCACACGGTGCTGATCCAGTGCGTGTGAAGACACCTCCATCGCCACCGCACGAGCGCCGGCCTTGCGCAGGTCCGCCAGGTAAGCCTGTACCGTGACCGCATCGGGAGTGGTGAGCTTGCCGCCCTTGATTGCACCGACAAAACCACAGCCCAGGGTGCCCAGCGTGCCACAGCGGGTGCCGAGTGCATCCAGCCCCTGCGCGATCAGCTGGGTGATGGTGGTCTTGCCATTGGTGCCGGTCACCCCGATCAGGTCGAGGTGGCGGCCAGGTTCGTTATAAAAGCTGCCAGCGATGGCCGACAACTGCGCTGCCAGCCCCTTGACCGGGATCAGCGGCACGTTGGTCAGCGGCAGCACGGTTGCGCCTTCGCTTTCATAGGCGACGGCAGCCGCGCCATGGGCGAGCGCTTCTTCTATATGGTTACGGCCATCGACGCGCGCACCGGGCACGGCCAGGAACAGGTCGCCAGGGCGCACCTGGCGGCTGTCGAGGGTCAGCTCACGGATCAGAGGATCCTGGCTCGCCTGGGTGAACAGGTGGGTCAATTGCTGGCTCATCAGCCACGCCCTCCCTTGGCAGCGGGTGCAGGGGTGTTCACCGCTTGCTGAGGCGGAACCGGCTGCAGGTTGTCCGGCGGCACGTTCATCAGGCGCAGCGTGCCGGACATCACTTTGCTGAACACCGGCGCCGAAACCAGGCCACCGAAATAACCGCCCGCACTGGGCTCATCGATCACGATCACGATGGCGTAGCGCGGATCACTCATCGGGCCAAAGCCCGCGAACAGCGAGCGATAGGCGTTTTCGGTGTAACCGCGCGAGCCGACGGTCGCCTTGCGCGCGGTACCGCTCTTGCCCGCTACGTGGTAGCCCGGCACCTGAGCGCGATAGACGCCGCGAGGCGCTTCGATCACCTGTTGCAGCATGCCTTGAATGGTGTCGGCGACCTTTTCCGGAATCACCTGCGTGCTGGCCGGGTCCTTGTCGACCTTGAGGATCGAGAGCGGCACAAGGCGGCCGTGGTTGGCCAACGTCGCGTAGGCATGTACCAGTTGCAGCGCAGTGACCGAGAGGCCATAGCCATAGGACAAGGTCGCGGTTTCGGCCTTGTGCCATTCGCGGTGGTTGGGCAGGTTGCCCACACGCTCACCGGGGAAGCCCAGGCCCGAATACTGGCCGAGGCCAACCGCTGCCATCACGCGATAGATGTTTTCACCGCCCACGTCGAACGCCACCTTGCTCATGCCGACGTTGGAGGAGTTGATCAGGATGCCGGTCAGGTCGAGCACCGGGCCTTCGGTCTTGGAAACGTCCTTGATGGTGTAGCGGCCCAGCTGCAGCGAACCGGGGTACACCTCGACCTTGTCCGAAGGCTTCCAGCGGCCGGTTTCCAGCGCAGCGCTCATCGACAGCGGCTTCATGGTCGAGCCAGGCTCGAACACGTCGATGATGGCGCGGTTGCGCATGGCTGCCGGCACCATGGTCCGGCGGTTGTTGGGGTTGTAGGTGGGCATGTTCACCATCGCCAGCACCTCGCCAGACTTCACGTCCATGATCACCAGGCTACCGGCCTTGGCCTGGTTTTCCTGGATCGCCTTGCGCAGCTCGCGAGTGGCGAGGTACTGCAGGCGCAGATCAATGGACAAGGCCAGGGTTTTCCCGGCCTTGGCGTTCTTGGTGACCTGCACGTCGCGGATCAGGTGGCCACGCCGGTCCTTGATGACCTGGCGCCGGCCCGGCACGCCGGCAAGCCAATCTTCATAGGCCAGTTCCACGCCTTCGCGGCCATGGTCGTCCAGGTCGGTGAAGCCGACCATGTGCGCGGTGGTGTCGCCAGCAGGATAGAAACGGCGAAATTCCTCGATGCTGTAGACACCGGGGATTTTCAGGTCCATTACCGACTGGCCTTGCTCGGGCGTCAGGCCACGCACCAGATAGATGAACTCCTTGCCGGCATTGGCTTCGAGCCGCTCACTCAGCTGGGCAGGGTTCTGCCCAAGCGCACGAGCCAGATCAGGCCAGCGATTCTTGTCGCCCTGCATTTCCTTGGGGTTTGCCCACAGGGTGCTGACAGGGGTACTGACCGCCAAAGGCTCGCCGTTGCGATCAGTGACCAGGCCGCGGTGAGCCGGGATGGGAATGTGGCGCAGGCTGCGAGCATCGCCCTGCCCTTTGAGGAAATCGTGGTCGATCAGTTGCAGGTTGACGATCTGCGCGCTGATCGCAAGCACCATCACACCCAACAGGCCCAGGACGATGCGAAACCGCCAGGGATAAAGTGCGCCTTCAAGCTTCATCATGGCGACACCATCCGGATTTCGGCAGCGTCAGGCACACGCATCTTGAGCTGGTCGGTCGCCAGGGTCTCGATGCGGCTGTTGGCGGTCCAGGTGCTTTGCTCCAGGATCAACCGGCCCCATTCGGCCTGGGCCTTGTCGCGGTCGTTGAGCTGGGTATAGAGGGTGTTCAGCAACTGGCGATTGAGGTGTGCGCTGTAGGCCACCGCTATGGACGATGCCAATACGCCAATGAACAGCAACAGCATCAGCCCGCTGCCGCCGGGTAGAGGCTTGTCGAAGCGCTTGCTCATCGCAGCTTCTCCGCGACGCGCATCACCGCGCTGCGCGCACGGGGATTGGCGGCCAGCTCCGTGTCGGAGGCGAACCGGGCCTTGCCCAACGTACGCAGCACCGGCTCGAAAGGCACGACACGCACCGGCAGATTGCGGGGCAGATTGTCGGCCTCGCCCTTTTCCTGGCGGCGCATGAACAGCTTGACGATACGGTCTTCCAGCGAATGGAAGCTGATCACCACCAGCCGCCCGCCGACCTCAAGGGCATCGAGCGCAGCCTGAAGGCCGGCCTCCAGATCACCCAGCTCGTTGTTCACATGAATGCGCAGCCCTTGAAAGGCACGGGTTGCGGGGTGTTTGTTCTTTTCCCAGGCAGGGTTGGCATCCTTGAGCACCTGTGCGAGGTCGGCGGTGCGTTCGAAAGGCTGCACTTCCCGGCGCTGCACGACCGCGCGCGCCATGCGCTTGGCGAAGCGCTCTTCGCCGTACTCCTTGAATACACGGGCGATTTCGTCTTCGCCGGCGGTGGCGATGAACTGTGCGGCGCTCACACCCTCGGAAGGGTTCATGCGCATGTCCAATGGGCCGTCATTCAGGAAGCTGAAGCCACGTAATGGATCGTCGAGCTGCGGCGACGAGACGCCAAGATCGAGCAGGATGCCGCTGACCTTGCCGCCCAGCTCCAGCTCCGCTGCAACTGCAGCCAACTCGGCGAAACTGCGCTGCACAATGACGAAGCGGCCATCTTCGGCCGCCAGCGCTTGCCCGGTGGCAATGGCCTGAGGGTCTTTGTCGAACCCGACCAGCCGCCCCTCGGGCCCGAGCTGCGCCAGCACCGCGCGGCTATGGCCGCCACGGCCGAAGGTACCGTCCATATAGCAGCCGCCCGCATGCACGGCCAAGGCCTCTACGGCCTCGCCCAACAGGACAGTGACATGGGTAAAGCTGCTATCGGTGTTCACAGGATCAGATCACGCAAGTCGTCGGGTATGCCACCCGGTTGTTGAATCGCCTCGAGGTCGGCCGCGGAAACTGCGTTCCATGCATCCTCGTCCCACAGTTGAAACTTGTTCAGTTGCCCCACGAGCATGGCCCGTTTGTCGAGCCTGGCGTGCTCACGCAAGCGCGGTGGCACCAGGAAACGGCCACTGCCGTCGAGTTCCAGGTCCACCGCGTTGCCGATCAACAAACGCTGCAGGCGCTTGACGTCGTCACGCAAGGACGGAAGCGCTCGCAGTTTGGTCTCGATGATTTCCCACTCATCGAGTGGGTACACGTTGAGGCAGGGGTCGACGGTATCGATGGTGATGATCAACTGCCCGGAACTGCGCGAATTGAGCTCGTCACGATACCGGCTCGGCATGGCTAGCCGCCCCTTGGCATCGAGACTGATCGCATTCGCTCCGCGAAACACTGTTGATTTACCCCGTTCGAGTTCCCGTTGCGCCCATTTTTCCCACTTCGTGCCACTTTCCGCCACTGGCGCACACTATAGGAACCCACTCCCTGCAACGTCAAGGCGCGCACAAGGGGAAAACCCTTATAGATCGGTGATTTAGCGTGCAAAAAAGAGATAAACGGTCGGTAACGGAGGGCTATTGACTCGCGCAAGCTTCGCAAGTCAATGAATTCCGGGGGAAACTTAAAGTAATACGTGAGGTTCAAGAATGTTTCGGAATTAAAACGAATGTTTCTGCTACCGATCGAGCAGAAGAGGAAGGAGGTGAAGAGTCGATCTGTAAGCCGGGTTCTGTCGAGGACAGTCATTCCTCTACGGTGGCCATCACTGGACACCTTTAGCAACCTACCCGGTTCCGGCGCGGGCCACGCCTAATGGAACCCTATTTGGTCTTGCTCCGAGTGGGGTTTACCTTGACCACGGACTGTTGCCAGCCGTGCGGTGCGCTCTTACCGCACCTTTTCACCCTTACCGGCGCCGAAGCGCTTAGGCGGTTATTTTCTGTGGCACTTTCCGTAGGCTCACGCCCCCAGGTGTTACCTGGCACTCTGCCCTGCGGAGCCCGGACTTTCCTCCCCCGCCTGTTGCGGAACAAAAGGCGGCAGCGACTGTCCGATCGACTCTTCAGGGCGCAAGGTTACGGGAATGCTCGCCGTCGTTCAACCGCAACCGCCGGATTGTCAGCTTTTGCGCTCGAGCCCTGCCTGGTACAGAGCGTTCTTGCGCACCCCGGTAATGCTCGCTGCCAATGCAGCTGCACGCTTGAGCGGCATCTCCTGCAACAGCAGGTCAAGCACACGCAGCGCCTCGGCACTCACTGCCTCTTCACCCTCCGGCGCGGTGTGGCCACCTACCAGCACTACGCATTCCCCTCGCTGCTGATTGCTGTCTGCTTCGACGAAAGCACACAGTTCCGACAAAGGCAGGCCCTTGAGGGTTTCGAAGGTTTTCGTGAGCTCACGGGCAAGCACTGCCGGGCGGTCGGCACCGAACACATCGGCCATGTCCTTGAGCGACTCCAGAATGCGATGCGGCGCTTCATAGAAAATAAGCGTGCGCGGCTCTTCTACCAACGCCTGCAGGCGAGTACGCCGCCCGACGGCCTTGGCTGGCAGGAACCCTTCGAAAATGAATCGATCCGACGGCAGCCCCGCAGCCGACAGCGCAGCGATGACTGCACACGCGCCGGGCACAGGCACCACCTTGATACCCGCCTCACGCGCCTGTCGCACCAGGTGATAGCCAGGGTCGGAAATGAGCGGGGTACCCGCGTCGGAGACCAGCGCCACGTCGTCACCCGCCGACAAGCGCGCAAGAAACCGGCCGCCTTCATCGCGCTCGTTGTGGTCGTGGCAGGCGGCGAGCGGAGTCTGAATACCGAAGTGCTGCAGGAGCCGCATGCTGTGGCGAGTGTCCTCGGCCGCGATCAGCGCGACGTCCTTGAGCACTTTCAGTGCCCGCGCACTGATGTCGTCGAGATTACCAATGGGCGTGGCGACCACATAAAGTGTGCCTGAAGTTGAATCCGCGGGCGCTGAAGCAGTCACATCCACACCTTGAAGCCAGGAAAAGCCGGCATTGTAGCAGCGCCAGGCAATGGCCGCGCCTTCATGTCGCCGCCATCGCGCCAGGCCCGCCCCTTGGTTACAATTCCCGTTCAATCGCCCACGTATCAGGAAGATGTTCATGACAGCTTGTTTGCGGCCGATCTGGGCCTTGTGCCTCGCAGTACTACTGGCCGCGTGCGCCAGCTCGCCCTCGTCGCAGCTCGGCGAGCTGCCCCGCACTCCGGACGCCAGCGTCGAGCAACTGCTGCAGCAGGCCAGTACGGCCAGCAGCCCCGAAGCCGCCGCGCTGCTTCGCCTTTCTGCCGCCGACAAAGCGCTGCAGCAAAAAGACAACGCCCGCGCCACCCAGATTCTGGGGCAGGTCGACATCGCGTCGCTCAAACCGGCGCAGCAGGTGTTCGCCAGCACGCTGGTCGCCGAGGCTGCATTGGCACGTGGCGACGCGAAAGGCGCCTTGGCCGCTTTGCAACACCCCAGCCTGCAGCACCTGGGTGAATTGCCGATCGACCAGCAGATCCGCACAGGCAAGGTTCATGCTCAGGCGTTCGAAGCCGACAACCAGCCGCTGGCTGCGGCACGCGAGCGTATCTTCATCGGCCCGATGCTGAGCCCACAGGACGCGAGCGCCAACAACGAGGCCATCTGGGCCTTGATGATGGCCTTGCCCGCTGACCAGCTTCAGCCCACCGGTAACGACGACCTGGCCGGTTGGCAGAGCCTTGCGCTGGCGACCAAAACCCCGGGCACGCTCGATCAGCAGAAGGCTGCGATCCAGGCCTGGCAGGCGCAACACTCCAACCACCCCGCTGCCCACGCCCTGCCGCAGGCACTTCAGCAATTGATGGCGCTGAACAGCCAGCCGATCACCAAGATCGCGCTTTATCTGCCGCAACAAGGCCAACTGGCCAGCGTGGCACGCGCCCTGCGCGATGGCCTCATGGCTGCGCACTTCCAGGCACGCCAGGCTGGCCAGCAGGTTCCTGCCATCGAGGTGTTCGACAGCTCGCGGCTTACCAACATCGACGATTTCTACCGCCAGGCACAGGCAGCCGGCGCGCAGCTGGTGATCGGCCCGCTGGAGAAGAACCTCGTCAAACAGATCAGCAGCCGCCCGCAACTGCCCATCACTACCCTTGCACTCAACTACAGCGATTCCGCTCAGGCGGGGCCAGCTCAGCTGTTCCAGTTCGGGCTGGCTGCCGAGGATGAGGCCCACGAAGTCGCTCGCCGCGCGAAAGCCGACGGCTACACCCGCGCCGTGGCGCTGGTGCCCGAAGGTGAGTTCGGTGACCGTGTGCTCGCCGCCTTCCAGCAGGCCTGGGCTGCCGAAGGCGGCACGCTGGTGGGCTATGACCATATCGACCAGCCTGTGGCCATGGCAGGCCAGATCGCCCAGTTGCTTCAGGTTCGCCAGTCCGGCAATGGCCAGGGCACCCACCGCCAGGACGTCGACTTCGTCTACCTCACCGCCACGCCGCAGCAAGCCCAGCAGATCAAGCCGACCCTGAACTACCAGTTCGCGGCCAACCTGCCGGTGTACGCCACCTCACACGTCTACAGCGCCAGCGGTGATACCGCGCAGTACAACGACCTGAACGGCGTGCGCTTCTGCGAAACGCCTTGGCTTCTGGACAACAACGACCCGTTGCGCCAGGCCGTCGCCAAGCAGTGGCCGCAGGCTGCCGGCAGCCTTGGCCGGCTCTATGCCATGGGTGCCGATGCCTACGCGCTGGCCTCTCGCCTGGATCAGCTCAAGGCCCTGCCGGACAACCGCCTGCAAGGCGAGTCGGGCAGCCTGAGCATGAATGCCAATCGGCGCATCGAGCGCCAGTTGCCCTGGGCCGAGTTCAGCAATGGCCAGGTCAACCGGCTGCCGGATACGCCTCGTTGACCGCAGGCCAGGACCGCCAACGCCACGGCAAGGAAGCCGAGGCGCATGCACAGGCGCTGCTGGCCGGGCATGGCCTGGCCCCGATCACTCGTAACTGGCACTGCCGTGGCGGCGAATTGGATCTGGTCATGCTAGATGGCGATACAGTAGTATTCGTCGAAGTACGCTATCGCCAGCACAGGCAATGGGGTGGTGCGCTGGAAAGCATCGACGCACGCAAACGCCAACGCGTAGTGCTGGCCGCCGAGCACTTCCTCCATCGGCACCCTCAGTGGGCCGAGCACCCTTGCCGCTTCGATGTCGTCGCCGTGGAAGGTAACCAACCCACCCGCCCCGGCACGCACTGGATCAAGAATGCCTTCGATAGCTGAACATCGCTTGCGGCCAGGCGCCGCCACTTTCCGCATCACGCTCCATGGCTGGCCGGCCGGGTTCGCCCGCCTGCCCTGCTCTCAAGGTTAATCTGATGGACATGCAATCCCGTATCCGCCGGCTGTTTCAGGCCAGTATCGACACCAAGCTCCAGGCCATGGACGTACTGGCTCCCCACATCGAGCAGGCAAGCCAGGTGATGGTCAACGCGATGCTCTGCGACGGCAAGGTGCTGGCCTGCGGCAACGGTGGTTCGGCAGCCGATGCACAGCACTTTTCCTCGGAGATGCTCAACCGCTTCGAGCGCGAGCGCCCGGGCCTGCCCGCCATCACGCTCACCGCCGACACCTCCACGCTGTCCTCGATCGCCAACGACTACAGCTACAACGAAGTGTTTTCCAAACAGATCCGCGCGCTGGGCCATGCCGGCGATGTGCTGCTTGCGATCTCCACCAGCGGTAATTCCGCCAACGTCATCCAGGCCATCCAGGCGGCACACGATCGTGACATGACCGTAGTCGCACTCACCGGCCGCGACGGCGGCGGCATGGCCTCGCTGCTGTTGCCAGAAGACGTGGAAATCCGTGTACCCTCTCAAGTGACGGCTCGCATCCAGGAAGTCCACCTGCTGGCGATCCACTGCCTCTGTCACCTGATCGACAGTCAATTGTTCGGGAGTGAAGAATGACCCCTAGCCGTATTGGCCTGCTGGCCATCGCCCTATGCGCCGCGTTGAGCGGTTGCACCTCGGTACTGACCGCAACTCGCGACGACAGCATCAATGACAACCGTGGCACCCGCACCCTGGGCAGCAAGATCGATGATTCGCTCATCGAAACGAAAGTCGGCGTGAATATTTCCAAGGCTAACCCCGACCTGGCCGAGGGCTCGCACATCGTGGTCAGCAGCTACAACGGAGTGGTGCTGGTCGCCGGGCAAACCCCGCGTGAAGACCTCAAGCAGATGGCAGGGCAAGTCGCCGGGCAAGTGCAGAAGGTCAAGACCGTACATAATGAGCTGCAAGTTACGCAGCCATCGTCCCTGCTGGCGCGCAACAACGATGCCTGGCTTACCACCAAGATCAAATCCCAGATGTTTGCCGACAACAGCATCCCTGGCTCACGCATCAAGGTGATCACCGAAAACGGTATTGTCTACCTGCTCGGCCTGGTCACCCAGCAGGAAGCCACCCGCGCCACCAACCTGGTACAAGGCGTGAGCGGTGTGCAGCGCATCGTGAAGCTGTTCGAATACATCAACTGATCAGCAAAGCTGAACTTCGAAAAATCGATCCGACGTCAATGCCAGTCAGCCTAGCTGACTGGCATTTTCATTTTGGGCAGCGCCTTTTGCTGCCCGCCACTTCTTGCCTTCTGGAACGAAGGCCCAGTCCATCAAGGTGTTGCATGGACATCCGCCCCCATGTCGCAAAAGGTTGTGGCGCAAAGGCTCGGCTCAATGCCAATTTGGGATACGAAAGCGAGCCACCTGCCGCCTATGCTTGGGTCGGCCTCGGCGACGCGAAGGCCACCGATGCAGTGAGGATGGGAAATGGACGAGTCTCAGGAAGTCGACGAGCAACATCGGATCGCGGCGCACGCCCAACGGCTTTTGGCCAGTGGTGCGCTCGGTAAGTCGCGGCAGACCATTCGCCTTTTCGAGTTTCTTCTCGAACGATCACTGGTGGCCGCCGCAACCAAGGAGATCGAGATTGCACAGGTGGTGTTCGGTCGATCCACCGACTCCGACCTTTCAGCCGATGCGACGGTTCGAGTACACATCCACCGGCTAAGGAAGAAACTCGAGGCGGTTCCGGCCGATGAGTACGGTGAGCGGCTTATCCTGCCGCGTGGCGAATATCGCCTGGTTATCGTGGGACCTGCCAAGCAGGATCAATATCCTGCCCCTGAGCGCCGCCGCCTCCTTGATTGGCGGTATGTTGCCGCCGCGGTGCTTTTCCTGGCACTCAACGCTACGTGCTGGTTTTGGCTGGCAGGGAGGCCAGCCAGTGATTCACGCGCCGAGAGCATTCTCTGGAGTGGCGTGAGCAACAGGCCAACGCCGCTATTGGTGGTGTCCGGCGATTTTTATGTGTTCGGCGAACAAGGCACTGACGGCTCCATCGCTCGCGTGATCGCTGATCCCGCCATTGCCTCCAGTATGGACCTCAGCCAATACAAGCAGCGGATGCCCGAGGCCGGCCAGAGGTATATCGATGTAAACGCCTATCACCTGCCAAGCGGGCTCGCATCGGCACTGGTATCGTTGGCACCCATCGTGGCAGCAACCAGGCCCGGCCATTCAGGCCAGATCAAGGATGTAACGACATCCCGCTTCACCAATGGGATGCTGAGCGGCAACGATATTGTCTATGTCGGTTTGCTCGACACCTTGGGCGATCTTCAAGAGCCGTTCCTTGACCTGTCCGGTTTTTCGCTGTCAGCCAGCGGCGATACCCTTGTAGATCGGGTGAGCGCAAAGCAATTTCAATCGGATTGGGGCGAGCCCTCTACCGAAAGAATCATGCGCCATGACTATGCGTATCTGGCTCGCTTTCCAGGGCCGGCAGGCAATCAGATCGTCGTGGTTGCCGGCATCATGGACCCAGGGCTCATAGAGGCCGCGAAGCTGGCATCGGACAGTTCCGAGTTGAGCCGCCTGAAGGCCCGGCTGGGTAACAGCGAGGCGTTCGAGGCACTGTACGAAGTGCGTACGTTCGGCCCATCGAATGTCTCGGCAGAGTTGGTGACCGCACGGCAGCTGGACGTCAGCCAGATGTGGCGCGCGCGAGCGGCGCCTCTCAAGAACGAGGCCGTACCGAGCCTGCAAAAGCCTGAAACAGGCGCTCAGTAGAGAAGCTGAGCGCCTGCAGGTGTCCGGCAACGGCTGCCAGGCCGATCGGCCAAACAAGGCTCGCTCCCCTACACGATCTCCACGAACAGATCTGCCTTGTCACGCCGGACTTTTTCGAGCTTCACCAACCAGTCGGTTTCGGCATCCCGATAGCCCAGAGCCAGCAGCACGGAGCTGTTCAATCCCTGCTCGGGCAGTTTCAGTAGCGCGTTGACCGCCTGATTATCGAAGCCCTCCATTGGCGTGGCATCGACGCCAGCCTCCGCCGCCGCCAGCAGTGCAAACCCCAAAGCGATATAGCATTGCCTGGACGCATGGAAATACTGCTGCTCCCTGCTCATGCCGCCAAAAGAATCGAGCAGCGATAGTCGGTAATCGTCAGTGACGCTGGAAGGCAGATTACGTATTGCGTTGCTGTATTCAAAAAAGGCGTTGATCCGCTGAGGCGTGTATTGATCCCAGGCAGCGAAAATCAGCAGGTGGGACGATTGAGTGATTTGCTGCTGGTTGCAGCACAGCGGCTGCAACTGCGCCTTCAATTCGGGGTTGCTTATGATGATGACCTTGAAAGGTTGCAGCCCCGAGCTGCTGGGGGCGAAGCGGATGGCCTCGAGTATCGTGTCGATCTTGCGCTGTTCTACCTGGGCGCCGTTATAGCTTTTGGTTGCATAGCGCCAATGGAGCAGGTCGTTCAATGCCATGGTGAGATCCTTTGATCGAACTGAGGCCGCAACGCCTGCGTGCCTCGAGTTCATTGATAAGAACGTGTGCTGATCGTGTTGCAAGCCTGCTTGCCGCACTAGGGATTCGGGCTCTCTCCATCCTTCAGATGGCGCCAGAAGGTGACGAAGGGATCGATATAGAAGCCCCTCAGGGTTTTATGCGGGTTGTTGTCTCCATACTCTTCGTCGTTGCATCCCCAACGCCAGGTCTCGCCCTTGCTGGGAAGATAGAGCGTTCCGAACATCCAGTCCCAAAGAGTCAAGATGACCGCGTTGTTCTTGTCCCAGTGGTGAGGCTCCATGCTGTGGTGGAGGTTGTGCATCACAGGCGCAAGGACGATCCGGTTCAGCCACCCATAAGAGATCGGCATATGCACATGGGAGAACACATCGATCACAAAGAAGGCGATATAGGCCGTCGTAGTGACCGCAGCTATCGTGCCGGGATGAATCTCGCTCCCCGTTGCATAGAGCACCAGCCCGGTGAACGCCCCACCACAGATGGCCGGAATGATGTTCAGCCCGAAGAACTCGATAGGGTGCTGCCGAAAGAGCGTCCACGGTGTCAGGGTTTCAGCAGTATGGTGGGGTTTGTGCAGATGCCAGAGCAGCGCATTGGTGTGGCACCAGCGATGCACCCAATATCCGACAAAGTCGACGCTGAGGAAGTAGACCAGAAACTGCACGCACACCAGCAGCCAGGTCGAAGCAATCAAGGGTTCCCGGGCGCCGAACTCGGCGTTCAGGTAAGCGCCTGCATTGTCAGCAATGGCGATGCCATTGATTGCGATGACGCCGACCAGAGGAAACCCGAGCAGCAACAGGATGATGCCGTTCCACATGTCGACGCGCGATGAGGCGTGGTCGTACTGGTCTTTAGGGAAAGCTGCATTTTTCAGAGCGCGCAGGCTCAGCGGGCTTTGCCACTTTTGCGAGATGATGAACATCACCGCGATGACCGTAACGAATAGAGGAAGCCCGAAGGCCCATAGGCTTATTATTTCGATTGTAGGCTCATAGAACCCGACAATGGATTCCCAGATGTTTTGCATCGTCATCATGAGTGCCTCGCCATTTATTGTCTTGTTATTGTTTTGAGGCCATGGGTAGCCTCGCTTTTTTCATTGTCTCCGTGCAGGCCCACTTGGACTTTTTTTGAGCGGGCTATAGGGATACTGCTCACCACGCGACACCCGCCACAAGTTGGATAACGGTTGGTTAACGGTACGTAACGGGTTACCTTCAGCGAACAGTTGGCAGAAAATTGCATACGAATCATATAGATAGATTCGTTAAGGATACGATCTGGCCAGCCGGGGCGCGCTCAGCAAAACGTTCGCAAAGGCGATCATTCCAGCGTTACTTCCAGGGTTAACGGTGTTCGTTACTTGCAACTCTGGCCAGGCTCGACGTTGCAGCCTGGAAAATCGTTGTTACCGGGCGAATTCATGGAGGAGCAAAAGCGCAGGCAATAAAAAGTCCGATGCTCGTTTCCAGGCATCGGACTCGGGGATAAAACTCAATGCGTCAGTTTCAACTGACTAGCATCGATCCTGGAGTTGGCTTTTCACTTCACCACTTTCAGGCTCGGCTTGCCGTTGGGGCGAGGCGGCTGGGGTGGGGTTGGCTCGTCATCATCGGAACCTTGCGGCTCATCGCCCGCCACCTGCTCGTCGTCATCAAGCGCGGGCTCCAGCTCGAACACCATGCCCTGGCCATTCTCACGGGCATAGATGCCCATGATGGCTTCAACCGGCACGAACAGGCTATGGGTAACGCCACCGAAGCTCCCTTCGAAGCTGACAGCCTTATTGTCCATATGCAGGTGGCGGATTGCTGTAGGTGAAACGTTCAGGACGATCTGGCCGTCGCTGCCGTAGCCTTTGGGCACCTGAACCTGGGGATGCTCGGTGGTGACCAGAAGGTGCGGTGTGCACTCGTTGTCGACAATCCACTCATACAGCGCGCGGACCAGATAAGGGCGACTTGAATTCATAACGGCTCCAGAAATTAGCGCATTTCTCGCTCAGCTGCGGACAGGCTGGCCCGGAAGGCCTCGCGAGCGAACTGGCGGTCCATATAGTCGAGCAACGGTTTCGCCGGGCGCGGCAGCTCGATACCCATCACCGGCAAACGCCACAAAATGGGCAGCAGGCAGCAATCCACCAGGCTGAAGTCGTCGCTCAGAAAGAAGGGCTTGTCGGCGAACAGCGGGGAAACCCCGGTAAGGCTTTCGCGCAGCTGCTTGCGCAGGTCGGCCCTGGCCTTCTCAGGTGTACGGGCATCGAGCAGCGGGTCGACCAACGAACACCAGTCACGCTGGATACGATGCATCAGCAAGCGGCTGTTGCCGCGTGCAACCGGGTACACCGGCAGCAAAGGTGGGTGAGGGTAACGCTCGTCCAGATACTCCATCACCACCGTCGGCTCATACAGCGCGAGGTCGCGATCGACAAGAGTCGGCACCCCACCATAGGGGTTGGCCTCAGCCAGCGCCGTCGGCAGGCGCCCTGGTACCACATCGATGATTTCGGCACCGACCTGCTTCTCGGCCAGCACGATGCGCACACGGTGAGAATAATGATCTGCAGGGTCGGAGAAACAGGCTAACCGGTTGGTCGCGCCCATGCGGCCCTCCACGATGAACATTTGAACGAAAGCGCCCTGAGGCGCAGGCAATAACGGCGAATCTTACACTATTGCGCGCTCGGCCGCTTCAATGCACCGCCAGCCAGGCCGAAAACGCAGAAACCCGGCACGAAGGCCGGGTTTCTGTACAAGCCGAAAGGCTCGAAGGCAGCGAATTAACGCTTGGAGTATTGCGGACGCTTACGCGCTTTACGCAGACCGACCTTCTTACGCTCGACTTCACGGGAGTCGCGGGTGACGTAGCCAGCAACGCGCAGAGCTTTGCGCAGGGACTCGTCGTACGCCATCAGCGCGCGAGTGATACCGTGACGGATTGCACCGGCCTGGCCGCTTACACCGCCGCCAGCTACGGTAACGTAGATGTCGAACTTTTCGGTGTTTTCAGTCAGTTCCAGAGGCTGGCGGACCACCATACGAGCGGTCTCGCGACCGAAGAAGGTGTCCAGCGGACGGTTGTTGATCGAGATCTTGCCAGTGCCTGGGCGCAGGAAGACGCGAGCGGTTGCGGTCTTGCGACGGCCAGTGCCGTAATTTTGAGTCGCCGACATAGTGAACTATTCCGTTAAATCTTCAGTTCTTGGGGCTGCTGAGCGGTGTGCGGGTGGTTGGCACCTGCGTAGACCTTCAGCTTACGGTACATGTCGCGACCCAGCGGGTTCTTCAGGCAGCATGCCTTTGACCGCGGTTTCGATAACACGCTCAGGGGCCTTGTCGATCAACTTCTCGAAGTTGATTTCCTTGATACCGCCCGGGAAGCCGGAGTGGGAGTAGTACATCTTGTCGGAAGACTTGGCACCAGTGACGCGCACTTGCTCGGCATTGATCACGACGATGTAGTCGCCGGTGTCAACGTGAGGAGTGTACTCAGCCTTGTGCTTGCCGCGCAGGCGACGTGCGATTTCGGTGGACAGACGACCCAGGGTCTGGCCAGCGGCGTCGACGACGAACCAGTCGCGCTTTACTGTTTCCGGTTTAGCAGTAAAAGTTTTCATTCTTTATAGCCTCAGGGGCCGCCCTGCAAAAATAGACGGCGGAGCTTACTGAATAGTGCTTGCTTTGACAAGTCAAAGGCAGCCGAAGCCAGACGCAATTTTGGGGGCTCGGGTCGGTGCGTCGACGTACGGCGTCTCTTACCGGGGGTGCATCACTTCCGCCCATAAAGAGCTGGCGAATTATCCGGATTTTTCTGCAAATGGCAAGCCTTGCGCCGGATCACTGGACAACCTTGCGCAAACATAAGACGATCTGGCCGCAACGTGACCACTATCACCTACAAGAACAATAGCCAATGACCACCCTCTCCCCCACGCTGCGCCGGATCAGCATCCTGGCCACCGACAAGGTTTTCGCCTCGACCCTGATGCAGGCCAAGGATTTCTTCCACCTGGCGGCCTTGCGCCACAGCCTGCAACTGGACCAGGGCCTCAAGCCCGCCTTCGATATTCTCCTGTGCAGCCCCGACGGCCATCCGGTGGACACGTTCAGCGGCGTGCGCGTGGACGTCGACGGCGGCCTGGGTGACACCGACGTGATCATCCTGCCCGCGTTCTGGGAGAGCTTCGAGAAGCTGCTGGAGCGCTACCCGCAAGTGGTGCCCTGGCTGCAAGCCCAGCATGCCCGCGGGGCGGTATTCTGCGGCGAGGCCAGCGGTGTGTTCTGGCTGGCCGAGGCCGGCCTGCTCGACGACCGCGAAGCCACCACCTACTGGCGCTTCTTCGACAGCTTCAGCCAGCGCTTCCCCAAGGTGAAGCTCAACCCCGACAAGCACCTGACCGACGCCGGCAACCTGTACTGCGCCGCCGGCATGACGTCGGCCAGCGACCTGTACATTCACCTGATCGAGCGCTTTTGCGGCTTGCGCGTGGCGCAAGGCGTGGCCCGCGACATTCTCTTCGAGGTGCAGCGCAACTACTCACCGGGGCGCATCGGCTTCGGTGGCCAGAAGCTGCACCATGACCCGGCGATCCTGCAGATCCAGCATTGGCTGGAAGACCACTATTCGGAGAAATTCCGTTTCGAGGACGTGGCGCGCGACCATGGCATGAGCATCCGCAACTTCATGCGGCGCTTCCACACCGCAACCGGCGACAAGCCCCTGCATTACCTGCAACGCCTGCGCATCGAGACAGCCCGCGGCTTGCTCTCGACCACCCGGCGCAGCGTCAAGGCGATCAGCTATGAAGTGGGCTACGACGACGCCAGCTTCTTCGCCCGGCTGTTTCGCCAGCACACCGGCCTCACCCCCACGCCTACCGCCAGCAACTGATACCGGCGGGCGCGGCCTGAGAGGCGATCGGGTCAGGGCTTGTGAGCCCTGGCCAGGAACTCGTGGGACTGCATTTCCAACAGGCGGCTCAGGGTGCGCTGGAACTCGAAGTTCAGGCGCCCACCGGAGTACAGGTCCTTGAGCTCAACCTCGGCAGAGATGATGAGCTTGACGTTACGGTCGTAGAACTCGTCGACCATGTTGATGAAGCGCCGGGCGATGTCGTCAGTGGTGACGCTCATCTGTTCGACCTGGCTGAGCAGCACCGCGTGGTAGATCTTGCCCAGTTCGATGTAGTCGTTCTGGCTGCGCGGGCCATCGCACAAGGCCCTGAACTCGAACCAGGCAACGTCGTCGCAGGTGCGCAGCGCCTTGATCTCGCGGTTCTCGATCATCAGCACGTCGTTTTCGACGACCTTCTTCGAGTCGGCGGTCAGCGCCCGGAAGCTCTCGCGCATGCTGTGCTCGGCCGCCTCGCCCAGCGGATAGTGGAACAGCTCCGCCTGCTCGAGGTGGCGCAGCCGGTAATCGACGCCGCTGTCGACGTTAACCACTTCGGTGTTCTGCTTGATCAGCACGATGGCAGGCAAAAAGCGCGCACGCTGCAGGCCGTCCTTGTAGAGACCGTCCGGCACGATGTTGGAGGTAGCTACCAGCGTGACACCGTGCTTGAACAACTCTTCCATCAGAGTGCCGAGGATCATCGCATCGGTGATGTCGGAGACGAAGAATTCATCGAAACAGATCACGCGCGATTCTTGAGCGAAGCGCTTGGCAATCACGGTGAGGGGTTCTTTTCGCCACCCAGGGTCTTGAGCTCCTCGTGCACGCGCTTCATGAAGCGGTGAAAGTGCGTGCGGGTCTTTTCCTGGAAAGGCAGTGCGTCGAAGAAGGTGTCGACCAGGTAGGTTTTGCCGCGGCCTACGCCGCCCCAGAAGTACAGGCCCTTGACCGGCGCTGCGTCTTTTTCCCGAACAGCTTTCCGAACAGGCCGGCCTTGGCCGATTGAGCAGCGATCAAGTCATCGTAAAGCCGCTGCAGGTGGCGAACGGCCTGTTCCTGAGCAGCATCATGGAAGAAATCAGGACGCTTGAGGTCCTCTTGGTATCGTTCTGGGGGGTCATATTCTTGAGCAAGGCGATCGGAACCGGGGCCGCCACTTTAAAGGCGCCCCGGGCTGCGCGCAATCACGCGTGCGGCAAGTCGTCGCGTCAGGCCTGCGGGGCCAGCGCCTCGCGCAGGTTCTGGATGCCGGCATCGCGCGCCGGCTCGTCGGCGAACGCAGGGCTGGTGGCGACGCACTCCCCTCCAGCCACAGGCCAAAGGCCAGGCCGTCGATACGCACATCCAGCTCCGTACCCTGCTGCAATTGCTTGCTGGCAGCGCCCGCCGCCTTGCCATCGGCAAAACTGCGCGAGAGCAGCAGTTGCGAGCCATCGGCAGCCAGCAGGCGGAAACGGAAGCTGCCGTCTTCGTCGCGAAAGCTCACGAAGCGAGCAGCCTTTCCGGCCTTCTTCTTCTCGCCTGCCACAACCGCGACCTGGCCTTTGAACGAGCGAAGGCCCACGGCCTCGCGCAGGGTTTGCAGGAACGGTGTCGCACTCTTGCGCGCCTTGGCAGCGCCCTGCTGCAGAATGTCTTCGAGCTCGTCGGGGCGCGCCATCAGCTGGTTGTAGCGCTCGCGTGGCTCGGCGAGCTCCGCCTCGAGCACGTCGAACAGGCGCTGCTTGGCATCGCCCCAACCCAGGCCATCGACCAGCTCGGCACGAAACGCTGCCGCCTGCTCGCGGCTGGCGAAGGCGCTGTAGAGCGTGAACAGGTGCGATGCTTCAGGGTCTTTCAGGCTCGCCAGGCAGGCGCGAGTCGGTGACGATGCGCGCGATGCTGTCCTTGAGTTGCCTGGCGCCTGCGAACAACGGGATGGTGTTGTCGTAGCTTTTGGACATCTTGCGGCCATCCAGGCCCGGCAAGGTGGCGACGCTTTCTTCGATCAGCGCCTCGGGCATTGCGAAGAAATCCTTGCCATTGCCGAACAGGTGATTGAAGCGGGCGCCGATGTCACGGGCCATCTCCACGTGCTGGATCTGGTCGCGGCCGACCGGGATCTTGTGGGCGTTGAACATGAGAATGTCGGCGGCCATCAGCACCGGGTAGCTGAACAGCCCCATCGTGACGCCAGCGTCGGGCTCCTCGCCCTGCTCCACGTTCCTGTCGACCGAAGCCTTGTAGGCGTGCGCACGGTTGAGCAGGCCCTTGCCGGCTACACAGGTGAGTAGCCAGGTCAGCTCGGTGATTTCCGGGATGTCGGACTGGCGATAGAAGGTGACGCGTTCGACGTCCAGGCCCGCTGCCAGCCAGGTGGCGGCGATCTCCTGCCGCGAACGCAGGATACGCGCCGGGTCGTCGCACTTGATCAGTGCGTGGTAGTCGGCCAGGAAGTAGAAAGAGTCCGCGCCGCTCTGGCGGCTGGCGACGATGGCCGGGCGGATGGCGCCAGCGTAGTTGCCCAGGTGCGGGGTGCCGGTGGTGGTGATGCCGGTGAGAATACGGGTGGTCATGGTCGAATCGATCGTTCAGGAAGCCAGGCGGGGCAAGACCAGATCCTTCAGATCCGTCAGCTTGCCATGAAAGAAGTGGCCGCATTCTGCCACTTTCAGCAGCTCATGGGGGCGAGAAAGCTGTGCAGACCAGTCGTAGACCGCTTGCGGCTCGACCACTTCGTCGGCATCAGGCTGGATCACCGTCATGGGAACACGCTCAGGCAGCACGTGCTCGGCCCCTGAACCGCATCACTGCGGGGGCGCACATGAACAGGTGCGCAAGGTGCGCGTTACTGCGCTCAAGCCGCCCGGCGAGGGCGGCCGCGACGAAACCTCCGAAGGAGAAGCCCAGCAGTGTCAGCGGCAGCCCAGGGTGCTTGATGCGCAGCCAGTTGGCGGCGGCCTGTGCGTCGTCGACCTCGCCATTGCCCATGTCGTGGCTGCCGGCGCTGCTGCCGGTGCCACGGTAATTGAAACGAAGTGTGATAAAGCCGGCATCACGGGCGGTGCGCTGCAGGGTCGACACCACCTTGTTGAGCATCGTCCCGCCCTGTACGGGATTGGGATGGCACAACAGTGCAACGCCACGGGCCTCGGGCACTTCCAGGTACAAGGCTTCGAGCTGGCCCACAGGGCCATCGAGCATCAAGGGGTTTTCGCGGATCAACAAGGGGGGAGCTCCGTGACCCTTTGTGGGGTCTATTCGTCTAGCTGTTGGATTATGCCTGGCATATCTGCCAACCTATTGCCGGCCCTGCCGTGTACAGGCCCGGCGCAAGCCGTTAACGTAAAGCAAAGCCGTTTATAGAGGAAGGACTCGTGGATCTCTCGCTTTTAGTTTGGTTGCTCCCGACGCTGGCCTTGGTGGTGGGTGTCGTGATCGGTTTCCTCATTGCCCGCCTCGCCCCGAACGCCGTGCCCAGCAGTACCCAACGGCAACTGGATGACATCCAGGAGAAGTTCGACAACTACCAGCATGAGGTGGTGACCCACTTCAACAGCACCGCGATCCTGGTCAAGAAGCTCACTCAGAGCTACCAGGAAGTCCAGGAGCACCTGGCCGAAGGCGCCGACCGCCTGGCCACCGACGACCTGACCCGCCAGCGCCTGCTCGCCGCCCTGCACCCCGAAGCGGCGCCTGTGCGTGACCGTGAGCGCCTGACCCGCCCGCTCAGCGACGAAGCGCCCAAGGATTACGCGCCCAAGTCTTCTGACTCCCCCGGCATGCTCGATGAGCAGTACGGTTTGAAGCGCAAATGAAAACGGGGCCGAAAGGCCCCGTTCTTGTTCATGCTTTGTTCATGCTTGTCGCGCGGCAAGCCGCCCTCCCACGATCTGAAGTGAGAGGGCGGCTCGCCACGCGACGGCGGTCGTCAAACCGCCCCGCGCTGGCGCAATACCTCCAGCACCGCCTTCACACCCTCTTCCACGCTCACCGACTGAGTATCGATGACCACGTCCGCATCGAGCGGCACGTCGTAAGGGAAGGACTCGCCCGGAATATTGTCACCCCCGGCAGCGTACAGCCCCTGTGGATCGCGCTGGGCGCAGATCGAAGGTGAGGCCTGAACGTAAACCGTCACCACCCGCTCAGGGCCGATCAGTACACGTGCCTGCTCACGGCCTTCGGCATCCGGCGCAACGAATGCAGCCAGCGTGATCAGCCCAGCCTCGTTGAACTGGCGCGCCACATGGGCGGCGCGACGCCAGTTCTCGGTACGGCCGGCGCGGTCCTGCGGCAAGCCCTTGTTCAGGTCATGGCGCAGGTTCTGGCCATCGAGCACATAGACGCCACGGCCCATGTCGAACAGGCGGCGCTCCAACGCATAGGCCAGCGTGCTCTTGCCTGCGCCCGACAAGCCGGTGAACAGCACGGTCGCAGGCTGCTGGCCAAAACGCAGCGCACGCTCGCCAGTGGACACATGCGCGCCCTTGCCATGGCCCGCCGCCGTGCCATGTGGCACCACCGGCGGAGCAATGATCATGCCGGCACCGACGGTGCCATTGGTAAGGCGATCAATCACGATGAACGCACCCGTTGTGCGGTTGCTCTCGTAGCCGTCCAGGGCGATGGCTGCATCGAGGCTGACCTTGACCCGGCCGATCTCGTTGAGCTTGAGCTGGCTGGCCTGGCCCTTTTCCAGCGTGTTCACATCCACCTGGTGGACGATGCCCGCAATGGAGCCCGGCACGTAGCTGGTGGCGCGCTTGATGTCGTATTTCTTGCCCGGCAGCAGCGGCTCTTCAGCCATCCACACCAGCATGGCTTCGAACTGGTCGGCCACCGGCGGCACGTTGTCGGCATGCACCAGCAGGTCGCCACGGGAGATGTCGATTTCATCTTCCATGGTCAGCGTAACGGCCTGGCCGGGGCCGGCCTGTTCCAGCTCGCCTTCGAAAGTGACGATCGACTTGACCCGGCTGCTCTTGCCGGACGGCAGCACCACGACCTCGTCGCCCTTGTGTACCACGCCGCTGGCCAGGGTGCCGGCGAAGCCGCGGAAATTCAGGTTCGGGCGGTTGACGTACTGCACGGGAAAACGCAGGTCGGTCAGGTTGCGGTCAGCTGCGACTTCGACGGTTTCAAGGATGTCCATCAACGTCGGGCCTTCGTACCACGGCGAACGCTCGCTGCGGTTGACCACGTTGTCGCCCTTGAGCGCCGACATCGGCACGAAGTGCAAGGTGGTCGGCACCAGGCCGATCGCTTCGGCGAAGGCCAGGTAGTCGGCCTGGATGGCATCGAACACACCCTGATCGAAGCCCTTGAGATCCATCTTGTTGATGGCAACCACGATGTGCTTGATCCCCAGCAGGCTGGCGATGTAGCTGTGGCGACGGGTCTGCGTCTGCACGCCATAGCGAGCATCGACCAGGATGATCGCCAGGTCGCAGGTGGATGCTCCGGTGGCCATGTTGCGGGTATATTGCTCATGGCCGGGGGTGTCGGCAATGATGAACTTGCGGCGCGCCGTGGAGAAATAACGGTAGGCCACGTCGATGGTGATGCCCTGCTCGCGCTCGGCCTGCAGGCCATCGACCAGCAGTGCCAGGTCGACTTCTTCACCGGTGGTGCCGGATTTTTTCGAATCGCGGGTGATGGCTTCGAGGTGGTCCTCGTAGATCATCTTGGAGTCGTGCAGCAGGCGCCCGATCAGGGTGCTCTTGCCGTCGTCGACGTTGCCACAGGTGAGAAAGCGCAGCAGCTCTTTACGCTCGTGCTGGGCCAGATAAGCGAGGATGTCTTCGCTGATCAGATCGGATTGATGACTCATAATTTTCAAGCTCCAAGCTGCAAGCCTCAAGCGATGTGCGCGTCGGCGGCAGCTAGTCAGAAATCGCTTTTATCAACCCGGCCAGCATTTTTGAAAGCTCCCGGGTTTCCGTAATCCATTGGCGGCCTGGCTCATCGGCCAAATAGCCTAGCTCCAGGCCTATGAGCAACTGCGTTCTCAACTCCCCGCACGACGCTTTCGCGATCCAGAGAAACTGTGCTTTTTCCCGGCTGCCGCGCCGCTCCATACCTTCGGCAATATTGGAGGGCACTGACAGTACCGAACGCCTCACCTGATCGCGAAAACCGAAATCCCTGCAGGGTTCCAGCCCTTTGAAAACATCAACCGCCAACACTTTGCTTCGTTGCCAGACCTTCAACCTTTCGAACTCCATACAGCCCCCATCCCTGGTAGCTGCACCGCTGCAGCCGCACCGGGCACCCTAACCAAAGGCACCCCCACTTGCAGCTTGCAGCTTGTAACTCGAAGCTTAAAAGTAGCCTTGACGTTTCTTGTCTTCCATCGAGCCTGCAGCGTCGTGGTCGATGACCCGGCCCTGGCGCTCGGAAGTCCGCGTCAGCAGCATTTCCTGGATGATGTCGGTCAGGGTGTCGGCTTCGGACTCCACCGCGCCGGTCAGCGGGTAGCAGCCCAAGGTACGGAAGCGGACCTTCTTGTTGACGATGCGGGCCTTTTCTTCATCGCTCAGGTATTCGAGGATGCGGTCGTCGTCGATCATCAGCAGGGTGCCGTTCTTTTCGATCACCGGGCGCTCGGCGGCGAAGTACAGCGGCACGATCGGGATACCTTCGAGGTAGATGTATTGCCAGATGTCCAGCTCGGTCCAGTTCGACAGCGGGAACACGCGGATCGACTCGCCCTTGTTGACCTTGCCGTTGTAGATATTCCACAACTCCGGGCGCTGGTTCTTGGGGTCCCAACGGTGCTTGCTGTCGCGGAAGGAATACACGCGCTCCTTGGCGCGGGACTTCTCTTCGTCACGGCGCGCGCCGCCGAAGGCAGCGTCGAAGCCGTACTTGTCCAGCGCCTGCTTCAGGCCCTGGGTTTTCATGATGTCGGTGTGTTTGGAACTGCCATGAGTGAACGGGTTGACGTTCTGCTCGACCCCTTCGGGGTTGATGTGGACCAGCAGGTCCAGGTTCATGTCCTTGACCATCTGGTCGCGGAACTTGTACATCTCCTGGAATTTCCAGCGGGTATCGACGTGAAGCACCGGGAAGGGCAGCTTGCCTGGAAAGAAGGCCTTGCGTGCCAGGTGCAGCATCACGGCCGAATCCTTGCCGATCGAATACAGCATCACAGGGTTGTCGAACTCGGCGGCCACTTCACGGATGATGTGGATGCTTTCCGCCTCCAACTGTTTGAGGTGCGTCAGTTTATCGACCATGGCTACTCACGGGTAAAGGCTTTACGTTATGACGGCCGGCGGGCCGTGTTCGAACGGCGCACTTTAGCACAGGCCTTGTTTATATCGAGGCGGCTTGTTAGACCGGAAAGGCATTAGCATATGCCGGCAAGTTCTGCCTTCAAACCGGGTTGGGGCAATCGATGAACAGGTGTTCGACTGCAAAGCGCCTGGCCAGGTAATCGCCCAGCGCCTGCACGCCGTAGCGCTCGGTGGCATGGTGGCCGGCGGCAATGAACGACACACCGTTTTCCCGGGCGCTGTGGTAGGTCTGCTCAGAGGCTTCACCGGTGAGATAAAGGTCGACGCCCGCAGCGATGGCCTGGTCGATGTAGCCCTGCCCGCCCCCGCTGCACCAACCGATGCGCTGTACCGAACGCTCACCTTCCACCAGCAATGGGGCGCGGCCCAGCACCTGCTCCACGCGGGCGGCGAATTCACGCGCGCTGACCGGCTCGGGCAAGGCACCGGCCAGGCCCACAACGCGAGGGTTGGCCGGGTCCAGCGGGCCCTCGATTTCGATGCCCAGGCGCAGGGCGAGCTGCGCGTTGTTGCCCACCTCCGGGTGCACATCCAGCGGCAGGTGGTAAGCCAGCAGGCTGATGTCGTGGCGCAGCAGCGCCTTGAGGCGGCGCTGCTTCATACCGGTGATGCAAGGGTTTTCGCCCTTCCAGAAATACCCATGGTGCACCAGCAGCACATCGGCGCGCGCCTCGATCGCAGCATCCACCAGCGCCTGGCTGGCGGTCACGCCGCTGACGATACGCATTACCTGGGGCCGGCCTTCGACCTGCAAACCGTTGGGGCAGTAGTCCTGAATGCTCGCGGCCTTGAGGTAGCGGTCCGCTTCCTGAACCAGGGTATCGAGTGCAACGGCCATCGGGATTCTCCGGAAAAAGGCTCTGCCAGGGGCGTGAAGCGCCCGTATAATGCCGGCCATTATGCGGCGCCAACGCCCCGCCCCGCCAACCCTTCGGAACCGCTCCATGTTCAAGGCATTACGCTATCTTGGCTGGCCACTGCTCACGGGCGTGCTGTTCGCGCTACTGATCATCTTCCGCTTCCCGCAGTGGGTCGGGCTGCCCAGCCAGGATGTGAACCTGCAGCAGGCGCCGCAAGCCGCGACAGTGACTCAGGGCCCCGTCTCCTATGCCGACGCGGTCGCTGCAGCGGCGCCGGCGGTGGCCAACCTCTACACCACCAAGCAGGTCAACAAAACCGCACACCCGCTGTTCGAAGACCCGCAGTTCCGCCGTTTCTTCGGCGACAACATGCCGCGCCAGCGCCGTTGGGAGTCGAGCCTGGGTTCGGCGGTGATCATGAGCCCGGAGGGCTACCTGCTGACCAACAACCACGTCACCAGTGGCGCGGAGCAGATCGTGGTAGCGCTCAAGGACGGCCGTGAAACCCTGGCGCGGGTGATCGGCAGCGACCCGGAAACCGACCTGGCAGTGTTGAAGATCGACCTCAAAAATCTGCCCTCGATCACCATCGGCAGCTCCGACAGCATCCGCATCGGCGATGTGGCCCTGGCGATCGGCAACCCCTTCGGCGTCGGCCAAACCGTCACCATGGGCATCATCAGCGCCACCGGCCGCAACCAGCTGGGCCTGAACACCTACGAAGACTTCATCCAGACCGACGCGGCCATCAACCCGGGCAACTCCGGCGGCGCGCTGGTCGATGCCAACGGCAACCTTACCGGCATCAACACCGCGATCTTCTCCAAGTCCGGCGGCTCACAGGGCATCGGTTTCGCCATCCCGACCAAGCTTGCGCTGGAGGTGATGAAGTCGATCATCGAGCATGGCCAGGTGATTCGTGGCTGGTTGGGCATCGAAGTGCAGCCGCTCACCCCGGACCTTGCGCAGTCCTATGGCATGAAGGACAAGCCGGGCATCGTGGTGTCGGGTGTATTCAAGGGCGGCCCGGCGCAAAAGGCAGGCCTGCAGCAGGGCGATGTGATCGTGGCAATCAACGGCGAGCCGGCCGCCGATGGGCGCAAGTCGATGAATCAGGTGGCGCGCACCCACCCGGGTGAGCGCATCGGCATCGAGGTGCTTCGCAACGGCAAGTCGGTGAAGCTCACAGCTGAAATCGGCCTGCGGCCCCCGCCGGCGCCGGCGGCCAACCCTGAGCAGAATCAGGATCAGAACCAGGACCAAAGCCGCGGTCAGAACTGACTGCCAGAACGCAGGCCAAGGCCTGCGTGGCTTAGCCCCGAGCAGCCGCCGCAGCGACGATCAGCGCTTTCATCTCGGCTACCGCTGCCGGGAAACCTACGAACAGCGCGTGAGCCACGAGGGCGTGGCCGATGTTCAATTCGTTGATGCCCGGGATCGCCGCCACAGCTTCGACGTTATGGTAGTGCAGGCCATGGCCCGCGTTGACGATCAGCCCCTGCTCCAGGCCAAAGGCAACACCGTCTGCGATGCGCTTGAGCTCGGCAGCCTGTTCGCCTGGAGTGTGCGCATCGGCGTAGCGGCCCGTGTGCAGCTCGATCGCCGGCGCCCCCACCTGGCGGGAGGCTTCGATCTGCCGCGGGTCGGCATCGATGAACAGCGAGACCTCACTCCCTACCGCACTCAGGCGTTGCACTGCAGCCTCGATGCGCGCCATCTGCCCGGCCACATCAAGCCCGCCCTCGGTGGTCAGCTCCTGGCGGGTCTCAGGCACCAGGCACACATGCGCCGGGCGCAGCCGCTCGGCAAAGGCAAGCATCTCCTCGGTCACGCCCATCTCGAAGTTCATGCGGGTTTGCAGCACATCCTTGAGCAGCAATACGTCGCGATCCTGAATGTGCCGACGGTCTTCGCGCAGGTGTACGGTGATGCCATCGGCGCCGGCCTGCTCGGCGTCCAGAGCTGCCTTGACCGGGTCGGGATAGCGGGTGCCGCGGGCCTGGCGCAGGGTGGCGACGTGATCGATGTTCACGCCCAGCAGGATGCGATTGGTGTTGGTCACGACGGGTCTCCTGTGTGTAGGGCGCACAGGATATCAGGGCTTGCGGAACAGTTCGCGGCTCACCAGCGGGCGCCCACCCAGGTGTGCGGCCAAGGCCTGGCGCATCAGACGCTTGGCGGCCGCGAGCGCGCCAGGTGCTTGCCAGTCCACTTCAGCCATCGCGAGCAAATGTTGCCCATCGAATACGCCCGGCTGAAACGCCGGAACCGGTTCGAGCCCTGCCTCGGGCCGCAGGCGATACAATCGCCCCGCCTCGATGGGCTGCCCATGAATATCCTGGTCCAGGGCGAAGGCGTACCCCAGTTCGTCCAGCAACCGCCATTCGAAGCTGCGCAACAGCGGCTCCAGGCCACGCCCCTCGGCCAACGCTTGCAGCGTCAGGCAGTAATGCTCATACAGCGCCGGGTGCGCGACCTCAGCCGGCAGCAGGCGCAGGAGCAGCTCGTTCAGGTACAAGCCGCTGAACAGCGCTTCCCCCATCAACCAGTGGCCGGTGCCCATCGGCTCAACGCGGCCCACGGTGCGCAATTCGCCGCGCCCGCGCAGCTCTACCTCAAGTGGCACGAACGGGCGTGCGAGGCTGCCGACCTTTCCGCGCGCATTGCGCAGCACACCACGCACAACGCCCTGAGCCGACAGAAAGTCGACCAGGGCGCTGGTTTCACGGTAAGGGCGGGTGTGCAGCACATACGCCTGGCGAGTATCGACAAGGCTCATGCGCGCGGGCGATCAGTCGGTGTAGCCCAGCGAGCGCAGGGCGCGCTCGTCGTCGGACCAGCCACCCTTGACCTTCACCCACAGGTTGAGCATCACCTTGGCGTCGAACAGGGTTTCCATGTCCTTGCGTGCTTCGGTACCCAGGCGTTTGATGCGTTCGCCTTTGTCACCGATGATGATTTTCTTCTGGCCGTCGCGCTCGACGAGGATCAATGCGTGGATGTGCAAGGTGCGCCCCTGCAGCTTGAATTCCTCGATCTCGACGGTGATCTGATACGGCAGCTCCGCACCGAGCTGGCGCATGATCTTCTCGCGCACCAGCTCGGCCGCGAGAAAGCGGCTGCTGCGGTCGGTGATCTGATCTTCGGGAAAGAAGTGTTCGCTCTCAGGCAGCAGGTTGCCAATCACGGCTTCGAGGCTGGTGAGGTTATGCCCCTGCTGGGCCGAGATAGGCACCACCTGCGCCTTGGGCAACTGCTCCTGCAGCCACTGCAGGTGAGGGATAAGGTCGGCCTTGTCGTCCATCCGGTCGACCTTGTTCACCGCCACGATCAGGGGGCCTTCGACGTACTGGACGCGTTCGAGCACCAGTTGGTCCTCGTCGGTCCAGCGTGTGCGGTCAACCACGAAGATCACCACATCGACGTCCTTCAGGGCGGCCGAGGCGGTCTTGTTCATGTAGCGGTTCAAGGCCTTGTCATTGGACTTGTGCATGCCGGGAGTGTCAACGTACACCGCCTGCACCGCGCCTTCGGTCTTGATGCCGAGCATGGTGTGGCGGGTGGTCTGCGGCTTGCGCGAGGTGATCGCCAGTTTCTGCCCCAGAATATGGTTGAGCAAGGTGGACTTGCCCACGTTCGGCCGGCCGACGATGGCGACGTAGCCACAACGGGTTGGGGTATCACTCATGGTTGCCATTCTCCACGCCCAGGGCGATCAGCGCCGATGCGGCGGCCACTTGTTCGGCGATGCGCCGGCTGGCGCCCTGGCCGCGGCTTTTTTCGTTGAGCAGCGCCACTTCGCATTCGACGAAGAACGTGCGGCAGTGAGGCTCGCCCTGGATATCGACCACCTCGTATTTGGGCAGGTCGCAGCCACGCGATTGCAGAAATTCCTGCAGCCGCGTCTTGGGGTCCTTGTTGGTGTCCACCAGGGTAAGGCGCTCGAACTCGCCCGCCAGCCAGGCCAGCACACGCGTACGCGCCACGTCCATACCAGCGTCCAGATAGATGGCGCCGATCAGGGCTTCCAGGGCGTCGGCCAGGATCGACTCGCGGCGAAACCCGCCGCTCTTGAGCTCACCGGAGCCCAGACGCAGGTAGTCGCCCAGCTCGAAGCCACGCGCCAGCACTGCCAGCGTTTCGCCCTTGACCAGCCGTGCGCGCAGCCGTGAAAGCTGGCCCTCACGGGCCTGCGGGAAACGCTCGTACAGCGCCTCCCCCACCACGAAGTTGAGGATTGCATCGCCCAGAAACTCCAGGCGCTCATTGTTACGCCCGGCAAAACTGCGGTGCGTCAGGGCAAGGACCATCTGGTCCTGATCCTGGAAGGTGTGGCCGAGCTGTCGCTCGAGCCGGCTCAACGAAACACTCACTGGGTGGTCACGCTCGTATCGTGCTTGAACACCAGGACCAGGTCGATATTACCCGCCAGGTGTTCACGCTTTTCATAATTGAGATGGGCGTTGATTACGCCACCTTGTTCTTCGACGACCAGCGCCTTGCGCAGGTCCAGGCCGGAAATGCTGTTGACCGTCAGCCCGCGTTGGACGTGAGCGACGAAATCATCAGCACCCTGCAAACGCTCGTCCTTGCTGGCTGCTGCGTTGTCCATCACCTTCTTCAGGGACCAGAAGTCCATGTAGTGTGGCACCACCTTGAGCCCGACGCTGAATGCGAAAGCCAGCACCGCCAGGGTGAACAGCCAGCCGATCAGGGAAAGCCCTCGTTGACGCGCGACGCTGTTCATCCTTGCCTCCGTGGCGCCAGAGCGCCGATCACTTGATCATGCCGACTCGCGAGAATGACGGGAAATGGCTGAACACAGGGCTCGGCCAGCTCATCCATACCGCGAACGCCTTGCCGACGATGTTCCCGTCCGGGACCATGCCCTGCATGTCCCTTGGAATGCTCGGGTCATCCCAGTAACGGCTGTCGTTGGAGTTGTCGCGGTTGTCGCCCATCATGAAGTAATGCCCGGCCGGCACCGTCCACTGGCTGCCCGCACGCGTCGGACGGATAGCCTTGTGAATCAGGTGCTCGACATCTCCGATGCGCTCCTTGTACACGGCAATGTCACCCAACTCCGGGTCGTACGCCGTGGACAACTGCTGATCGGTGATCAACTGGCCATTGACGTACAGGTGCTTGTCGTCAGTGTAGCGAATGGTGTCGCCCGGCAAGCCGATCACGCGCTTGATGTAGTTCACGCTCGGGTCGGACGGGTAGCGGAACACCATTACGTCGCCCCGCGCGGGCTGCCCCACCTCGATGACCTTCTTGTCGATCACCGGCAGGCGAATACCGTAGGCGAACTTGTTCACCAGGATGTAATCACCCACTTCCAGCGTCGGGATCATCGAGCCCGACGGAATCTGGAACGGCTCGACCAGGAACGAGCGCAGCACGAACACGATGAACAGCACCGGGAAGAACGACTTGCCGTACTCCACCAGCACCGGCTCCTTGCCGAGCTTTTCAAGCACCTGCGGCTCGGGCTCGGCGACGCTGCCTTCATAGCGAGCGATCGCAGCCCGGCGCCGCGGCGCCAGATAAACCAGGTCGAGCAGGCCGAGCACGCCACAGACGGCCACGGCAATCACAAGCAACAGCGGTAGATTCAATGACGACATAGGACCTGATCATTCCAACCTGAGCACTGCAAGGAAGGCTTCTTGTGGGATTTCCACGTTGCCGACCTGCTTCATGCGTTTCTTACCGGCCTTCTGCTTTTCGAGCAGTTTGCGTTTACGGCTGACGTCGCCGCCGTAGCACTTGGCCAATACGTTCTTCCTGAGGGCCTTGACAGTGGTCCGGGCGATCACCTGGCCGCCAATGGCTGCCTGGATGGCGACGTCGAACATCTGCCGAGGAATCAGCTCTTTCATCTTCTCGGTCAAGGCACGCCCTTTGTAGTGGGCGTTGTCACGGTGAACGATCAATGCAAGGGCATCGACCTTGTCGCCGTTGATCAACACGTCCAGGCGCACCAGATTGGCCGACTGGTAACGATCGAAATGGTAGTCGAGCGAGGCGTAACCACGGCTGGTGGACTTGAGCCGGTCGAAGAAATCCAGCACCACTTCGTTCATCGGCAGGTCGTAGCGCACCTGCACCTGGCTGCCGAGGAACTGCATGTCGCGCTGCACGCCGCGCTTTTCGATGCACAGCGTGATCACGTTGCCCAGGTGTTCCTGCGGCACCAGGATGGTGGCTTGCACGATCGGCTCGCGGAAGTCCTCGACCGAGGAAACATCCGGCAGCTTCGACGGGTTATCGACGTAAATGGTTTCGCCGGTCTTGAGCTTGAGCTCGTAGATCACGCTCGGGGCGGTGGTGATCAGGTCTAGGTCGTATTCGCGCTCCAGGCGCTCCTGGATGATTTCCATGTGCAGCATGCCGAGGAAACCGCAGCGGAAACCGAAGCCCAGCGCGTCGGAACTCTCTGGCGCGTATTGCAGCGAGGAGTCGTTGAGAGTGAGCTTTTGCAGCGCCTCGCGGAAGTCCTCGAAGTCGTCGGAGCTGGTGGGGAACAAGCCGGCATAGACCTGCGGCTGGATACGCTTGAAGCCCGGCAGCACGGCCACTTCAGGAGTGCTGGAGAGCGTCAGGGTATCACCCACCGGCGCGCCGCCGATGTCCTTGATGCTGGCGATGATGAAGCCCACTTCACCGGCCTTGAGCTCGGCAGTACTGGTGTGCTTGGGCGTGAACACACCGACCGAGTCGACCAGGTGCATCTTGCCGGTGGACTTGACCAGGATCTTGTCGCCTTTTTTCACCCGGCCCTGGCGCACACGCACCAGCGAGACCACGCCCAGGTAGTTGTCGAACCAGGAGTCGATGATCAGCGCCTGCAGGGGTGCGTCGATCTCGCCGGTGGGTGCAGGGATGACCTTGACCAGTTGCTCGAGCACCTCGATCACGCCCATGCCGCTCTTGGCGCTGCAGGGCACGGCGTCGGTGGCATCGATGCCGATGATCTTCTCGATTTCGTCCTTGACCCGTTCAGGCTCGGCCTGGGGCAGGTCCATCTTGTTGAGCACCGGCATCACTTCAAGGCCCTGCTCGATGGCGGTGTAGCAGTTGGCGACCGACTGAGCCTCGACCCCCTGCCCTGCATCGACTACCAGCAACGCACCTTCACACGCAGCCAGCGAACGGCTGACCTCATAGGTGAAGTCGACGTGGCCGGGCGTATCGATGAAGTTCAGCTGGTAGACCTTACCGTCTTGCGCCTTGTAGTTGAGCGTGACGCTGTGGGCCTTGATGGTGATGCCACGTTCGCGCTCCAGGTCCATGGAGTCGAGCACCTGGGCTTCCATCTCGCGATCGGCCAGGCCACCGCACAGCTGGATGAAGCGGTCAGCCAGCGTCGACTTGCCATGGTCGATGTGGGCAATGATGGAAAAATTGCGGATATGGCTCAAATCACTCACGGATCAGCACTCGAAATGGCTTGGGGCCGGGCGCCCGACGAAAATAGCCGGGCATTGTAGCAGCTCCAAGCTGCAAGCTTCTAGCCGCAAGCTCCAAGCTCCAAGCTCCAAGCTCCAAGCTCCAGGCTTAAGCCCGCTTGGAGCTTGAGGCTCGCAGCTTCTTTATTGCGCCAGCTTGAAGGTGATGAAGCTGGCACGGCCCTGGCGAACCACGCGCATCGACACCGAGCGGTTCTTCGGCAGCGCCTTGGCGACATCGGTGAACTGCTTGGCCGAGGTAACGGCCTGGTTGTTCAGGTGAGTGATGACATCGCCTGGCTGCAGGCCGATGAGCGCGGCAGGGCCGTCCTGAACGTCCTTGATCAGCACGCCATTTTGCACGTCGAGCTGTTTTTTCTGATCGGCGGTCAGTTCGGAGACCGAAACGCCCAGGCGATTGCTGTCTCGCTGAATCTCGCCATCAGGGCCGGCGCTGGCGCCTTCGTCACCGTCTTCATCCGGCAAAGCGCCCACCGTCGCCTCGATGGTGCGGTGCTTGCCTTCACGGACCACGTCCAGGCTGGCCTTGGCACCGGCCTTCAGGCCTCCGACCAGATGAGGCAGGTCGGCCGACATGCTGATTGGCTGGCCATTGAGGCTGAGGATCACATCACCTACCTGCAGGCCCGCCTTGGCGGCCGGGCCGTCGGGCATTACCTGGGCGACCAGCGCACCGGCAGGCTTGTCGAGGCCGAAGGATTCGGCCAGGTCACGGTTGACCTCTTGGATGACTACACCCAGCCAGCCGCGGTTGACCTTGCCGGTTTTCTTGATCTGATCGGCCACATCCAGCGCAACATCGATCGGGATGGCGAAGGAGAGCCCCATGAAGCCGCCCGAGCGCGTGAAGATCTGCGAGTTGATGCCCACCACCTCGCCATTCATGTTGAACAGCGGGCCGCCAGAGTTGCCGGGGTTGATAGCGACGTCGGTCTGGATGAACGGCACGTAGGAGTCGTTGGGCAGGGTGCGGCCCTTGGCGCTGACGATGCCTTTGGTCACGGAATGGTCGAAACCGAAGGGTGAGCCGATGGCCAGTACCCATTCACCGACCTTGAGCTTATCGGAATCGCCCAGTTTGACGGTAGGCAGGTCCTTGCCGTCGATCTTGAGCAGGGCCACGTCGGTGCGCGGATCGGTGCCGACCAGCTTGGCCTTGAGCTCGCTGCGGTCGGACAGGCGAACGACGATCTCGTCAGCGTCCTGGATTACGTGGTTGTTGGTCAGCACATAGCCATCGGGGGAAATGATGAAACCCGAGCCCAGCGACTGTGCCTCGCGCTGGCGGTCGCCACGGGGCGAGCGGTTGCGCGGCATGTTGCGTTCGAAGAACTCCCGGAACATCGGCGGCAAGCCTTCGAGGTCTGGCATCTGGCTGGAGGCTACGCCGCGATCAGGCAGCTTTTGCGTGGTACTGATGTTGACCACCGCTGGGGAGGCCTGCTCGACGAGCGTGGTGAAATCCGGAAGCGCCTCGGCGTGAGCGGTGGACAGCTGGCCCAGCATCAGCACGGCGGCGAACAGTGAAAGGTAGTGTTTCATGCGAGGTATCGACATACGGCTCCCGTGCACACGAGCGTGATTGAGCGTCGGGGCCGCGGCCCCGCACGCATTGACCTAAAAAACAGGAGAGTTTGCAACAATAGCTTCGCACCTTTCATTTGGTGTTTTGCAACATGAAATGAATTTAAGGCCACGAAGCCCCGCCAGGGCCTGGCAATCATTGCCGCGCCTGAGCCTCGAGCGGGTGCATGGACAGCGCAATGCGCTCGGCGGTGCCCAATGGCACTTCGCCGACCACTGTCACCATCACATCGCCCTTGGGCGTAGGTTGCCGGCGGGAGACGGCGGCGGTCGGCCCCAGCTGCGTGCGAGCATCATTCGCCTCGCCCTCCACCGGCTCCAGGAACACCGACACGCGGGCCAGGCCATCGCTGTAGAGCAGATGGGTAACCGGCACGTGGCTGCCCGCCTCACGCCGGACGTTGCTAGCCGTCAACTCGAACCCGGCCGGCAACCAGTCGGGGCGCCAGCCCAGCGACGCTGCGGTGGCCACCTGCGCTGCAGGGGGCGAACCGCCCGGGAGCGCCGTGCAGTCGGCGCTGGGTGACAAGTCTTCGGCACTTGGCGGGCGCGGGTCGAAACGGGTGTACTGGAAGCGCTCGAGCAATTGGCCTCGCTCGTTGAGCAGCAATGACTTCAGGGGCAAACCGGTCTGCTGATCGAGATGCAGCTCGAAGGCGTAGCGGTTGGGGTCGCGCGGCGTGAGAGTGATGATCACGGCCGGACGGCCGGCCACGCGTGAGTAACCGGCAACCTTGAGGTCATACCAGCTCATCAGTGTAAGAGGGTCGGAGAGCGCACTTGAGGTGTCGGGCGAGGTGTTGACACCCTGCAACAGGTTGCCGCTGATACAGCGGGTTGCCCCGCCTACACGCAGCACTTCCTGCGCCGAGCCGTCGAGTTGAAGGATGCGCTCGGTCACACCTGCCGGGGAGGCACGGTGCCAGATATCGTGGGTAGAAAAACTGCCGCTTCGCTCGTAGACGAAGGTACCTTGGTAACTCTGCTTAAGCTCGGCCTGGTCCAGCCGTTCGAGCCATTGCGAGGCATCGGTCGCTGCCTGGGCACTGAGCACCAGGCAGCTTGCGATCAACAAACCAGAGAGAGGAGGCAGCGCGCGCAAGGCTGATCCTTAGCGGTTTTCCGTGCTCGCAGCGCGGGCGTACGGCAGGGCGGACTCCGCACCCTTCATGGCAGCTTCCTGAGCGTGCTGGCGCAGGTAGCCCGGCATTTTCTCGCCTTGCCAGCCGGCCTGGTTCTGCAGCGCACCGTTGCTCATCGGGCCTTTGGCAGGCTCGGCGCTCTCGGTGTAGTTGGCCAGTACCGCAGGCCCCTGGGCCTGAGGCGCCACAACCGACGGTTGAGCCGATTGCTGTTGAGCCAGTTGCGCACCGTTGATTTCGTCCTGGTTGTACAGCCGAACACCGGCCAGTACCGCAAAGGTCACCGAAGCAGCGACGGCCATGCGGCCCAGGCTGCGCCAGCGGCGCGGCGCCGACTTGGCAGGCTCAGCTTCATCAGCCAGCGCAGCGGACACGGCAACGGCCAGGTCCAGGCGCGGGTTGAGCAACTCTTTGTGCATTGCAGCGCGGGCGATCTGATAGCGCGACCAAGTGGCGCGGGTTTCTTGATCGTCGATAGCGTTCAATACACGACGTAATTCCAATTCGTCCGCTTCGTTATCCATCACCGCGGACAGCGATTCCTGCAATGCTTCACGACTCATAGCGGTTCCTCTCTTGGCTGTCGCCGCTGTCTCAGGTTTCCTGCAGCAAGGGCTGCAAGGCTTTGTCGATGGCTTCCCGAGCGCGGAAAATCCGAGAACGCACGGTACCCACCGGACACTGCATCACACTGGCAATGTCCTCGTAACTCAAACCGTCGAACTCACGCAGCGTCAACGCCGTACGCAGGTCCTCGGGCAGCTGCTGGATGGTGCGATGGACAGTGCCTTCGATCTCATCCCGCAACAACGACCGCTCCGGAGACTCGAGATCTTTCAGGCCATGGTCGCCGTCGTAGAACTCCGCATCCTCAGAACTTACATCGCTATCCGGAGGCCTGCGTCCACGAGACACCAGATAGTTCTTCGCCGTGTTGATGGCGATACGGTAAAGCCACGTGTAGAACGCGCTGTCACCGCGGAAGTTGCCCAGCGCTCTGTACGCCTTGATGAACGCTTCCTGCGCGACGTCCTGAGCCTCATGGGTATCGTGCACAAAACGCACGATCAACCCGAGTATCTTGTGCTGATACTTCAGCACCAACAGATCGAACGCTCTGCGGTCGCCGCGCTGCACGCGCTCGACCAGCTGCTGATCTTCTTCCTGGGTTAGCATGAACACTCCTCGTTGTGCTCGCTGGAGCACTGCAAAGGCCGCGTATCAAGCTTGCAAACATAGACTCGGGCTTTTCGCAAAAGTTCTCCCCTCCAGCAAGTTTCCGTCGCCGCCACTGCGAGGCTGCACGGAAAACGCAGCACCGCATTCGGCGGCCTGCGCTCTGTCTTTATAGTGACGCTCCACCCCGCACTGAAGCTGATCGCGGGGCGGGCGCTGCGTCCGTTCGATAGCGCAACCCACTATGGATTGCGATGCCTCAAAAAAGTTCCGACACCTTTGTAGCCAATTTCCTACACCGCAAGTGCGATACCCAGCCTGTGGCCAGCGGTTTTAAAGTGGCGGCGCAAGGGGCGGCACTGCTATAAAGGGCCGCATTTTGCGGGGCCCCTTGATTCCACGGTGCCACTAGGGCGCGGGCCCGTATTCTGCCGTCAGCTTGCCTGGCAAGCCAGTGCCAATTCGCCAAGGTGTGGTGCCTGTCAATAAGAAGCTGCCTAATTCATACGGCGGCCCTACGGAACACGAGCATGAGCCAACATTTGCAATTCGATGTGCTGATCATCGGCAGCGGCGCTGCCGGCTTGAGCGTGGCCCTGACCCTCCCCGACCACCTGCGTGTGGCGGTGCTGAGCAAAGGCGACCTGGCCAACGGCTCCACCTATCGCGCCCAGGGTGGTGTAGCTGCGGTGCTGGATGACCGCGACACGGTCGACTCCCATGTGCAGGACACGCTGGTGGCAGGCGGCGGGCTGTGCAACGAAGCCGCTGTGCGTTTTACCGTCGAGCACAGCCGCGAGGCCATCGAATGGCTGATCGCCCAAGGTGTGCCCTTTACCCGCGACGAAGACACCGCCCCGCAAGAGCGCCATTTCGAATTCCACCTGACCCGCGAAGGCGGCCATAGCCAACGGCGCATCATCCATGCCGCCGACGCTACCGGCGCTGCGATCTTCGACACCCTGCTGGCGCGCGCTCGGCAACGCCGCAACATCTGCCTGTTGGAGCAACGCGTGGCGGTGGACCTGATCACCGCGCCCCGCCTGGGCCTGGAAGGCGAGCGCTGCCTGGGCGCCTACGTGCTGGACCGCGCCAGTGGCCAGGTCGATACCCTGGCTGCGCGCTTCACCGTGCTCGCCACCGGTGGCGCGGCGAAGGTTTACCTTTACACCAGCAACCCGGACAGCGCCTGTGGCGACGGCATCGCCATGGCGTGGCGGGCAGGCTGCCGGGTCGGCAACCTGGAGTTCAACCAGTTCCACCCCACCTGCCTGTATCACCCTCAAGCCAAGAATTTTTTGATCACCGAAGCACTGCGCGGTGAAGGCGCCGTGCTGCGCCTGCCCAATGGCGAGCGCTTCATGCCGCGCTTCGACGCCCGCGAAGAGCTCGCGCCACGGGACGTGGTGGCCCGCGCCATTGACCACGAGATGAAACGCCTGGGGCTGGACTGCGTGTACCTGGACATCACCCACAAGAGCCCCGAGTTCATCAAGGGGCACTTCCCCATGGTGTACGAACGCTGCCTGGGTTTCGGCATCGACATCACCTGCCAGCCGATTCCGGTGGTGCCGGCGGCGCACTACACCTGCGGCGGCGTGCTGGTCGACGCTGATGGCCGCACCGACGTGCCTGGCCTGTATGCGGTGGGCGAAACCAGTTTCACCGGCCTGCACGGCGCCAATCGCATGGCCAGCAACTCACTGCTGGAATGTTTCGTCTATGCACGCTCCGCCGCGCTGCACATCGAGCATCACCTGCCAGAGGTGCCACCACCCCCTGCCCTGCCCGGCTGGGATGCAAGCCAGGTCACCGATTCGGACGAAGACGTGATCATCGCCCACAACTGGGATGAACTGCGGCGCTTCATGTGGGACTACGTGGGCATCGTGCGCACCACCAAGCGCCTGCAACGGGCCGCGCACCGGGTGAAGTTGCTGCTGGATGAGATCGATGAGTTCTACAGCAACTACAAGGTCAGCCGCGACCTGATCGAACTGCGCAACCTGGCTTGCGTGGCAGACCTGATGATTCGCTCGGCGTTGCAGCGCAAGGAGTCGAGGGGGTTGCACTATATGCTCGACTACCCCCAGCAACTTCCCCAGGCCTGCGACACGGTACTGATCCCTGGTTAACCGTCACACACCCCGGGTCACGCCGCCATCGACCTTGATGTTCTGCCCGGTGATATAGGCAGCACCTTCGCTGGCCAGAAATGCAATCGTGGCAGCGATTTCGTCGCTGTGGCCATAGCGCCCCAGCGGCACGCTGTCGCGGCGCTGCTCAGTGGCGGGCAGGCTGTCGATCCAGCCGGGCAATACGTTGTTGATGCGGATGTTGTCCTTGGCGTAGGTGTCGGCAAAAATCTTGCTGAACGCCGCCAGGCCGCTGCGAAACACCGCTGAGGTGGGGAACAGGTCGACCGGCTCGAACGCCCAGGCGGTGGAGATATTGATGATCGCGCCGCCGCCCTGGCGCTGCATGATCGGCGTGACCAGCCGCGCCGGGCGGATCACGTTGAGCAGGTAGGTTTCCATGCCCAGGTGCCAGTCTTCGTCGGTGATGTCCAGAATCGGCGCGCGCGGGCCGTGGCCCGCGCTGTTGACCAGCACATCCACCCGCCCCCATCTGGCCATCACCTCATCCACCAGGCGCTGAAGATCCTCGACCGAACGATTGCTGCCGGTAACACCCACGCCACCGAGTTCACCGGCCAGCGCCTCGCCCTTGCCCGACGATGACAGCACTGCCACCTCGAAACCATCGGCGGCCAGGCGCCGCACCGTTGCAGCCCCCATGCCACTGCCTGCGGCGGTGATGATCGCGACCTTTTTCTCTGCCATGGTTGCCTCCCGAAATTGCATTGGCTGGAATACCGGGCAAGAGCGTAGCAGCGTGCGGCTGTATGCAGAGAGGCAGCCAGGACTGGCTTAAACGATAGAAAAACTACTGCCTTGGGCAGCTTGCTGGCGTAGCCACTGCCTGACCTGCGCCAGTGCCTGGGGCGGGTGAGCCTTGCGCGGCCAGGCGAGATAGAAGTGCTTGTCGATCACCATGGCCTGATCGAATACCTGCACCAGGCGCCCACTGCGCAGGTCTTCGCGCACGAACAGCTCGGTGGCGAGCGCAACGCCCTGCCCGGCCAGTGCCGCCTCGATGGCCAGCGCGGTCTGGTTGAAGCGCAGGTTGCGCGGCGAGGCCTGTGCCTGGCCAAACAGCTGGGCGATATAGCCTGGCCAGAAATGGTGGGCATCGTGCAACAGCACCCACTCTTGCAAGCGTTCAAGGCCAGGCGGCTCTTTGGAAACGGCCAGCAACGCCGGGCTGGCAACAGCGATCACACGCTGCTCGAACAACAGCTCGACCTCGATGCCCGGCCCGAATGGGGGGCTGCCATAGCGCACGGCGATGTCCACGCCATCTGCGTGAAACCGGGACAACCGATCGGTGGCCAGCACCCGCAGGTCGACTCCGGGATGGGCCTGGGTGAAGGCGCCCAGGCGTGGAATCAGCCATTTGGAGGCGAACGTCGGGGTTACGCTGATCGTCAGGCTGGCGGGCTGCGGGCGCAGCGCTTCGGTCGCCTCCTGCAACCTCGCCAGCGCATCGCGCACACCTGCGCTGTAGCGGTGGCCAGGGTCGGTCAGGCCCAGGCCCCGCGGCAATCGGTCGAACAGCTTCACGGCCAGTGAGGCTTCAAGGCTGCGTATCTGTTGCGCCACGGCGGCCTGGGTCACGCCCAACTCGTCGGCGGCCAGGCGAAAATTCAGGTGCCGCGCCACCACCTCGAACACTCGCAGAGCATTGAGGGACGGCAACCCGGCGAACCCTTCAGGCACTGCTCGGCACCGCCCAGCGCCGGCGACCGAAACGCAGGTGTACCCTCAGGCGCCGATGGGCATCGGCAGGCAAACTGTCGGGCATCACGCAGGCGCTGTGTACACGCCCCTGCCCGCCCACTCGATAGCGCACCAGCACCAGGCCGCGCAGGGCGATGGAATCTCGGCACAACTGCACCGGGTGCCAGCCGCGGGCCCGGCTGTACAGCCACCAGCCGCGTGAATCATGGCGCAGGCCGGTGGGTGCCTGCGGATGGGAAAGCAGCACGTGGCGCGGCAAACTCCAGGCGGCGTAGCCGACGCACGCGAGCAGGCTCAAGCCCTTGAGGGGAAACGGCAGGGCCAGGCTCAGGCTGGCCAGCAACGCGAGCGCCAGCAGCAGAAGGCTGGCGTGCAACAGCCGTGGCGAAGGCCGCCAGCGGCAGGTGAACGGCTCACTTGGGCTGGACACGGTCCAGGATCATGCGAACCATGCGTTGCAGCTCAGGGTCGGGCGACTCGCCGCGCTCCATGAACCAGACGAACATGTCCTGGTCTTCGCATTCCAGCAGGCGACGGTAAAGATCGCGGTCGACCTCGTTGAGCTGGGCATACACCTCCTGGACGAACGGCACCAGCAGCACGTCAAGCTCGAGCATGCCGCGGCGGCTGTGCCAGTACAGGCGGTTGAGTTCTACGCTGTCGACCATAGGGCCCTCCTCGGAAAGGCGGGCAGTATAGCGCCGCCAGCCGGCGGCAGCACACCGGCGGCGGCATCGAGCGGTAACATTGTTCATCCGCGGCCGGTAGGTTTTTTGCCCAGCGGGCCGTATCATGGCCGCCAGTCATTACGAGTGCCACGTGTCCATGGCCGATTCCGCTTTCTTCTGCCCGCTGCCTCATGAAGGCGTGCTCGCCGTTCGCGGCTCCGACGCACGCAAGTTCCTTCAAGGCCAGCTGACCTGCAACCTCAACTACCTCGACGAGCACACCGCCGGCCTCGGCGCACGCTGCACGCCCAAGGGGCGCATGCAATCGAGCTTCCGCATCCTGTTGCAAGGCGACGGCTGCCTGCTGGCCATGGCCAGCGAGCTGCTGGCGCCGCAACTGGCGGACCTGAAAAAGTACGCGGTGTTTTCCAAGGCCACCCTCACCGATGAAAGCGCTCAGTGGCAGCGCTACGGCGTGCAGGGTGGTGAAGCTGCACTGGCAGCGCTGGGCCTGGTGCTGGGCGACGGCGAGCATGCCGTCGCGCGTGCAGAGGGGCGCATCGCCGTGCGCGCCAGTGCCGGCCGCACCGAACTCTGGGTGCCGGCCGACCAGGCGAGTGCTACCGCCGAGGTACTGGCCGAGCACCTGGCACAGGGCACGCTCGACGCGTGGCTGCTGGGCCAGGTACGCGCCGGGCTCGGCCAGGTGTTCGAGGCCACCCGCGAGCTGTTCATCCCGCAGATGATCAACCTGCAGGCCGTGGGCGGCGTCAGCTTCAAGAAGGGCTGCTACACAGGCCAGGAAATCGTCGCGCGCATGCAATACCTGGGCAAGCTCAAACGCCGCCAGTATCGCCTGCGCCTGGAGGGCAGCGCCCTGCCTGCACCGGGCACGCCGCTGTTTTCACCGGTACATGCCAGTGCGGTGGGCGAAGTGGTTCTGGCCGCACCGGCAGAAGGCGGCATCGAACTGCTGGGCGTGTTGCAGGCCGACGCCGCCGAAAGCGGTGAAGTGTATCTGGGCGAAGCAGGTGCCAACCCGCTGGTGCTGCTGGGCCTGCCTTACGAACTGGATCGCGACCGCGAAATCCAGCGCTGAGCACTGCGGCAATCCAGCCCTGGGGGCATAGGTTAGAGTTGATGATCATTCCGCTGGCTGAAACGGTTCAAAACGATCTGCTCGAAGCCATCGAGCAGGACACCCTCACCTTGCCCACGCTGCCGGAAGTGGCCCTGGACATTCGCCGCGCCGCCGAGGACAGCGAGATCAGCGTCAGTGCGCTGAGCCGCGTGATCAGCCGCGATACCGCACTCAGCGCGCGGCTGATCAAAGTGGTCAACAGCCCTTTGCTGCGCGGCCACAGCGAAGTGACCAGCCTGCACACCGCCATTACCCGCCTGGGCGTGAACTACACCTCCAACCTCGCCACGGGGTTGGTGATCGAGCAGATCTTCAACGCCCGCTCTCAGGTGGTCGAGCGCAAGATGCGCGATTGCTGGGCCACCAGCGTTGCAGTGGCAGGCCTGGGCTACGAGCTGTGCCGGCGCACTCACAAGCTCAAGCCCGACCAGGCGGCACTGGCCGGCATGGTGCACCTGATCGGTGTGCTGCCCATCCTCACCTACGCCGAAGACCACAACGACCTGCTGTCGGACCCGGTGTGCCTGAACCACATCATCGAAAACATCCATCCGTTGATCGGCAGCAGGATCCTGCGCAGCTGGGAGTTCCCGCGGGCGCTTGCGGATGTGCCGCTGTTCCACCTGGACTGCCAGCGCGAGCAGCCCACCGCCGACTATGCCGACGTGGTGCAGATCGCCTCTCTGCTCAACCGCCCGCTGGAGAGCCGCCCCAGCCTGAACAAGCTGCCGGCCTGGCAGCGCCTGGGCATGGACAACCTCGACCCGCCAATGATGAGCAGCGACGTGCAGGAAGCCAAGGCCCTGCTGGCCTGATCACGGGAACGTCACCCGCACCCGCAAGCCACCTTGGGCGCCATCGTGCAGGCTGATCCGCGCACGGTGAGCGCGGCAGATCTCGCCCACGATCGCCAGGCCCAGCCCAGTGCCTTGGCTGCTGCGCCGGTAGAAGCGCTCGAACACCCGCTCTCGGGCGTCGATGGGGATGCCAGGCCCGTCGTCCTCGACCTCCAGAATGCCTGGTGCCAACACCCTCAGGATCACGTTGCCCCCTGCCGGGGTGTGCGCCAGGGCGTTGTCCAGCAAATTGCTCAGCAGTTCGTGCAGCAGCGTCGCCTCGCCACGTATCTGTACCTGCACCTCAGCTTCCAGTGCCAGAGCGATGCCGCGAGCGTGCGCCAGCGCCGCCATGGCCAGGCCTTGTTCACGGGCCAACTCATCGAGCCGCAGCCACGCCACGCCGCCTTCGGCAATGGCTCGCGCGCCATGCTCCACCCGCGCCAGTGAAAGCAACTGGTTGGCCAGATGGGTGAGCCGGTCGGTCCCTTCGACGCTGTCCTGAAGCGTCGCCCGCCACTGCTCAGGGTCATCGCCACGCAGCCCAAGCTCCATCCGCGCTTCGAGCGCGGCCAGCGGCGTGCGCAGCTCGTGTGCGGCATCGGCGATGAACTGCGACTGGCGTTCGAACTGCTGGCGCAGCCGTTCGGTGAAATGGTCGATGGCCTCCACCAGCGGCTCCAGCTCACGCTGGGCGTCCACTCGTGGCAGCGGCTGCAGGTCGTCCGGCTGGCGTGCCTCGACCGCCGAGCGCAACCGCTCCAGCGGGCGCAAGGCGCCGCTGACGGTGATCCACACCAGCAACACCGCCCCTGCGCCGAGCATGCCCAGGCGCAGCAAGGTGTCGGCCATCAGCGCACGGGCCATGCGCACCCGGGCTTCCTCGGTCTCGGCGACGCGAATCTCCGCCATGCCGATCATGTTCGGCTCGCTCACGGCCTTGAGCAGGCTCACCACACGCACGTTCTGGCCTTGATAGCGGCCGTTGTAGAAGCGTGCCAAGGCTGGGTAGTCGTCGGTGCGGGGGGTGTCGGCGGGCGGTTCAGGGAGGTTTTCGTAGCCGGAAATCAGCCGCCGGTCGATGCCGTTGACCTGGTAGTAGATGCGCCCGGCGCTGTCGTAGGCGAAGGTGTCCAGCGCCACGTAGGGCACGTCCACGCTCAGGCTGCCGTCGCGCTGGGTCAGGTTGGCAGCGATGGTGCGTGCCGAGGCCAGCAGCGTGCGGTCGTAGGCGGTGTCGGCTGCCTCGCGGCCGTTCCAGTAGGCCGACAACCCACTGGCGAACATCAACAGGGTGAGCAGCGCCACCAGATTGCGCAGCAGCCGCCAGCGCAGGCTGCCTGCTTCACGCATCGCGCGCCTCCAGCAGGTAGCCCAGGCCACGGAAGGTCACGATCGCAACCGCCTGCCCCAGCTTCTTGCGCAGCCGGTGCACATAGATCTCGATGGCGTCGGCGCTGGCATCCTCGTCCAGGCCGAACACCTGGCTGGCCAGCTGCTCCTTGCTCATCACCCGCCCCGGCCGGGCGATCAGCGCAGCCAGCACCGCCTGCTCGCGGGAAGTGAGCACCAATGGCTGGCCTTGCAGGATGAACCGCCGGCTATCCACCTCATACACCAGCGGCCCGCAACGCTGGCTGCGCTCGCCGCCGAGCAAGGTACGGCGCAGCAGCGCCTTGACCCGCGCCTCCAGCTCGCTGAGCTCGAAAGGCTTGGCCAGGTAGTCGTCGGCGCCCAGGTTCAGCCCGTGAACGCGATCCTTGACGTCGCTGCGAGCCGTAAGCATCAGCACCGGCAGGTGTTGGCCGCGGTCACGCAGGCGTTGCAGCACCTGAAATCCGTCCAGCCGTGGCAGGCCGACATCGAGCACGGCCATGGCGTAGTCTTCGCTGGCCAAGGCGTGGTCGGCGGCCAGGCCATCGTTGAGCACATCGACAGTCAAACCCTCGCCCTTGAGCATCTGGGCCAGGGTCTCGGCCAGTTGGGGGTGGTCTTCGACCAGCAGCACGCGCATGTTTTTTCTCCGTTTTTATCAGCGGCTCGCTGGGCGAGTTTACCGGGCTGGCGGGCTACGCCAAGCCAGGCAGGCCGGGCATTTCCAAATATTTCAAGTTGAAAGCCTGGTGAAAGGTTGGTCGTTTAGCGTCATGTGACGGTCCCACATGGGCCGGCCGAACCTCACAAAAACAACAAGAGTCGGAGACGTCATGAAGACTTTTTTGCGCCCCCTCGCACTGGCACTCGGCTGCTCGGTGCTGGCCCCCTCACTGATGGCCGCTGAAGAACCCAAACGCCCTGAATGTATCGCCCCGGCCTCCCCAGGCGGCGGGTTCGACCTCACCTGCAAGTTGGCGCAAAGCGCGCTGGTCAACGAAAAGATCCTCAGCAAGCCCATGCGTGTGACTTACATGCCGGGCGGCGTAGGGGCGGTCGCCTATAACGCAGTGGTCGCCCAGCGCCCGGCCGACGCCGGCACACTGGTGGCCTGGTCGAGCGGCTCGCTGCTCAACCTCGCCCAAGGCAAGTTCGGGCGTTTCGATGAGAACGCCGTGCGCTGGCTTGCTGCGGTCGGCACCAGCTATGGCGCGATCGCGGTCAAGAAGGATTCGCCCTACAAGAACCTCGATGACCTGGTCCAGGCCCTGAAGAAAGACCCCGGCAGCATCGTGATCGGCTCCGGCGGCACCGTCGGCAGCCAGGACTGGATGCAGACCGCGCTGGTGGCGAAGGCGGCCGGCATCGACCCGCGCAAGCTGCGCTACGTGGCACTCGAAGGCGGCGGCGAGATCGCCACCGCCCTGCTCGGTGGCCACATCCAGGTAGGCAGCACCGATATCTCCGACTCCATGCCGCATATCGAGAGCGGCGACATGCGCATCCTGGCGGTGTTCTCCGACAAGCGCCTGGACGAACCGGCCATGAAGGACATTCCCACCGCCAAGGAACAGGGCTACGACATCGAGTGGCCCGTGGTACGCGGCTTCTACCTTGGGCCGAAGGTGACCGACGAAGAGTACGCATGGTGGAAAGCGTCCTTCGACAAGCTGCTGGCCTCCGACGAGTTCGCCAAGCTGCGTGACCAGCGCGAGCTGTTCCCCTTTGCCATGACCGGCCCGGAACTGGATGCCTACGTGAAGAAACAGGTGGCCCAGTACAAGTCGCTGGCTCAGGAATTCGGCCTCATCCAGCAGTGACCGCCCCTCGCGCCCGGGCCACCGGGCGCGCCTCTGGAGACACTTCCCATGCTTGTACAACGTGTGTTCGCTGCGGCCATGCTCGCCGTGTGCGCGGCGCTGGCGGTGATGGCCTGGCCATACCAGGCGCCGTTTTCCTATGAGCCGGTCGGCCCGCGCGCCTACCCCTTGCTGATGCTCGGGCTGATGGGCCTGGCGCTGCTTTATCTGTTGATCCGCCCTACCCCCATCGTCCACAGCGAAGATGAGCCACCGCTCGACGCGCCGACGCTGAAGAAGATCGCCGCCTGCATCGTGCTGCTGCTGGTGTTCGCCGGGTTGTTCGAGCCGCTGGGCTTCATCCTCTCGAGTGCCCTGATCGGCATTCCGATGGCCCGCCTGTACGGCGGTAAATGGCTGCCCAGCATCGTGATCGTCGGCGCCATGAGCGTGCTGCTGTACATCCTTTTCGACCGCGTCATGGACGTGCCGCTGCCGCTGGGCGTGCTCAGCGCCCTGGAGAACTGAACATGGACACTCTTGGATACCTGGGCCAGGGCTTCGGCGTGGCCTTGACCCCCTACAACCTGGTGACTGCGCTGAGCGGCACCTTGATCGGCACCGTGGTCGGCCTGCTGCCGGGCCTGGGGCCGATCAATGGCGTGGCGCTGCTGATTCCCATCGCCTTCGCCCTGGGCTTGCCTCCTGAGTCGGCGCTGATCCTGCTGGCGGCGGTGTACCTGGGTTGCGAGTACGGCGGGCGCATCAGCTCGATCCTGCTCAACATTCCTGGCGAAGCCTCCACCGTGATGACCACCCTGGACGGCTACCCCATGGCGCGCCAAGGCCTGGCCGGTGTGGCACTTTCGCTGTCGGCCTGGAGCTCGTTCATCGGTGCCTTGATCGCCACCTGCGGCATGGTGCTGTTTGCCCCGCTGCTAGCCAAATGGGCGATCGCCTTCGGCCCGGCGGAGTACTTCGTGCTGATGGTGTTCGCCATCGTCGCGCTGGCTGGCATGGCCGGCAACCGCCCGCTGAAAACCTTCATCGCCGCGCTGATCGGGCTGTTCCTCTCGGCGGTGGGCATCGATGCCAACAGCGGCGTGTACCGCTTCACCGGTGACAACATCCACCTGGCCGACGGCATTCAGTTCGTGGTGCTGGTGCTGGGGCTGTTCTCGATCAGCGAGATTTTCCTGCTGCTGGAGAAAACCCACCACGGCCACGCGGCGGTCAAGGCCACCGGGCGGATGATGTTCAACCTTAAAGAGGCGGCTTCGGTCGCCACGGTGAACCTGCGCTGCGGCCTGCTGGGCTTCGTGATGGGCGTGCTGCCCGGCGCCGGTGCAACGCTGGCCAGTGCGGTGGCCTACATGACCGAGAAACGCATCGCCGGCGACAGCGGCCGCTTCGGCCAGGGCGATGCCCGCGGCCTGGCAGCCCCTGAGACCGCCATCGGCGCCTCGGCCTGCGGCGCACTGGTGCCGATGCTGACCCTCGGCGTACCCGGCTCGGGCACCACGGCAGTGATGATCGGCGCCCTGACGCTTTACAACATCACTCCCGGCCCGCTGCTGTTCCAGCAACAGCCGGACATCGTCTGGGGCCTGATCGCCTCGCTGTTCATCGCCAACATCATGCTGGTGATCCTGAACATCCCGATGATCCGCATCTTCACCCGCATCCTGGCGGTGCCGAACTGGGCGCTGGTGCCCGTGATCGCGATCATCACCGGCATCGGTGTATACGCGGTGCACGCCACCACCTTCGACCTGTTCCTGATGGTCGGTATCGGCATCTTCGGCTACATCCTGCGCAAGCTCGACTTCCCGCTCTCGCCGCTGTTGCTGGGGTTCATCCTGGGTGGCCTGATGGAGCAGAACCTGCGCCGGGCGCTGTCGATCTCCAATGGCGAGATGAGCATCCTCTGGAGCAGCCCGATCAGCATGGGCGTGTGGGCGCTGGTGGTGGTGATGTTGTCGATGCCGCTGCTGCGCATCTGGCGCAAACGCAGCAAGGCACGCCGCGCGCCGGCCAATGCCTGAACTGCGAAACAGCTGGTACGCAACACCGCTGGTGGGCCTTGCCGGCGGGTGGCTGGCCAGCCTGATAGGCTGGCCACTGCCGTACATGATCGGGGCGTTGCTGGCGGTCATCCTGGTACGCTGCCTCACACCCTGGCAGCTTCAGGAAATTCCTCACGGCCGCAAGGCCGGCCAGTGGGTGGTAGGCATCGGCATTGGCCTGCACTTCACGCCCACCCTGATGGAACAGGTGCTGGCCCATTGGGGGCCAGTGCTGGCAGGAGCATTGATCACCACGGCCTCCAGCGTGCTGGGCGTGTGGCTGATGCTGCGCAGCGGCGAGGACCGGCCAACGGCTTTTTCGCCAGCATGCCTGGCGGCTCTGGCGAGATGGTCAACCTGGGCGCGCGCAATGGCGCCCAACTGGGCCAGGTGGCGGCCGCACAAAGCCTGCGGGTGTTGCTGGTGGTGCTGTGCGTGCCGGCGCTGTTCACATTCCTGCTCGGTGAAGGCACGCCATTGGCGCACGATTTGCCCCTGCGCTGGGGCTGGCTGGCGTTGCTGTTCCCCTTGGGCGGTTTGCTCGCCCTGGCCTGGCAACGCCTGGGCCAACCCAACCCCTGGCTGTTCGGCCCGTTGCTGGTGGCTGCCGCCGCAGGCGTCGCCTTCAACCCACTCACCCGCCTGCCGGAGGGCGCCAGTGCCTTCGGCCAATGGCTGATCGGCAGCGGGCTGGGCTGTCACTTCACGCGCCAGTTCTTTCGCAAGGCGCCGCTGTTCCTGGCTCGCACAATGGTGAGCACGGCACTGACGATGCTGCTCGCTGCGCTGGCCGCCTGGCTGCTGCACGGCCTCACGGGCCTGGACCTGCGCTCATTGACCCTGGGCATGATGCCCGGCGGCATCGCCGAGATCGAGCCTGACCGCCGAAACACTGGCCCTTTCGGTGCCGCTGGTGACGGCGATGCAGGTGATGCGGCTGTTTCTGGTGCTGTTTCTGGCCGAGCCGATCTACCGGCGCTGGGCTCAGGCCAAGGCGCCGGGCTGAGCCGGCAATGCCCAGTCCACTGGCTCACGGCCGTGGTCCTGCAAAAAGCGATTGGCCTGGCTGAAGTGGCCGTTACCGAGAAAACCCCGATAGGCCGACAACGGCGAAGGGTGCGCCGAGGCCAGGATCTTGTGCCGGGTGGTGTCGATCAGCTTGCGCTTGCTCTGGGCATGCGAGCCCCATAACAGGAACACCACCGGCTCGCTCTGCTCGCTGACCAGCTCGATGATGCGGTCGGTGAAGATGTCCCAACCGCGCTTGGCGTGGGATGCCGCCATGCCGCGTTCAACGGTCAGGGTGGTATTGAGCAGCAGCACGCCCTGGTCGGCCCAGTGCTGCAGGCAACCGTGATTGGGGATGGGCACGTTGAGGTCGCGTTGCAGCTCCTTGTAAATGTTCTGCAGGGACGGCGGCACCGCTACGCCCGGCTGCACAGAAAAGCACAGCCCGTGAGCCTGGCCGGGGCCGTGGTACGGGTCCTGGCCAAGGATCACCGCCTTGACCTGCTCGAGCGGCGTGGAGTTGAGCGCGTTGAAGATCAGCGGGCCGGGCGGGTAGACCTGCTTGCCGGCGGCCAGCTCCTGACGCAGGAACGCGCGCAGCTCCGCCATGTAGGGTTTGTCGAACTCGGCGCGAAGGGCCTGCTTCCAGCTGTCTTGCAGTTTGATGCGGTCGTCGTCGGTGGTCATGGGGCTTATTCGCAGAACGGTGCGGGCACGTTAGAAAGCCTGAGGGCAGCTGTCAATCGACAGCCGCCCTCAGAAGCCACCCTGAAACTCAGCGCCAGCCAGGCGGCGGGGGGCCACCGTGCCAACGCGGGCCGCCCGGCGGTGGCGGGCCGCCGTGCCAACCCGGGCCACCCGGTGGCGGGCCGCCACGCCAACCTGAGCCACCCGGCGGGCCCCAGCCAGGGCGTGGGCCACCTGGGCCGCCCCAGTTTGGCGGCGGTGGAGGTGGCGGCCGGTAGTACCCCGGCGCAGGCCTGTAGTAGACGGGGGGCGGCCGGTATAGACGGGTGGCGGCACGTAGTAACGCGGCGCCGGGCGTACGTAGTAGGCGCCGCCATAGTAGGTCGGCGGTGTCGAGTACACACCGGTGGTGTAGACCGTGCTGCTGGTATAGACCGCAGGGCTGTCGTACGCCGGGTCGTATGCACAGCCTGCAAGCGGCAGGCTGAGCAAGAGAATCTTCAACAGTTTTCGATACATGGCGGCCTCCTGAGACCGCTGAACGGGGCGCCGGCAAGTGGAGCACCGGCATAGGCTAAGACCGGCCAATCGTTGCCCAGTGCCCGTGTTTTCAAGGGTTTACACAACCTTTACCGAGGTGAAAAAACCGTGAGAGCCGCCGGCCGATGTTTGAGCAAGCGGTTACAAAAGCCCGAGCTGCTCTGTGGTTTCCGGTTCGCGCTCCGGCAGCGCAGGCAGGCCCGGCAAGCGCGCCATCAGCTTCTGGTGGAAGCTGCGCGCCAAGGCCGGCGCGTGGCGGTTATCGGCAGTGTGGAAGAACGTGTAGGGGTGGCGGCCTTCTTCGATCCACTGCGCGACCTTCTCTACCCAAGGCAACAGGAAGGGCTCATTCGGCGCAAGCTCCGGGTGGCCGATGAAGCGCACCTGCGGGGTTCTGCGTGAACGCTGCAGGGCGCACCGGCACCTTCGGCTTTTTGCCCTGAGCATGCAGCACCGCCGGCTCCTGCGACGTGCAACTGAACAACGCACGCGGGTCCAGGCAGATGCGCTTCACCCTCTTCGAGCAGCATTCGATTAAGCAGCCGCTCCTCCTGGCCACGAGCGAAGAAGGCACCATTGCGCACCTCGACCGCCACCGGCACGGGCATCTGTTCGAGGAAAGTGATCAGCTCGGCGAGGCGCGGCGCGCCGAAGCTCGCCGGCAGCTGCAGCCAGAACGGCGAAACGCGTGGGCCGAGTGGTGCGAGCAGGCGGATGAACTCATGGGCTGCCTCAAGGCGGTCACGCAGGTCGCCTTCATGGCTGATATCGCGGGGGAATTTGGCAGTGAAGCGAAAATCCTCGGGCATTGCCTCGGCCCAGCGTTCAACTGTGCTGGGCGCAGGGCGTGCGTAAAAGGTGGTGTTGCCTTCTACGGCATTGAACAACTGCGCGTAGTGAGCGAGAAACTCCGGGGGCCGCGCGTTGCTGGGGTAGAAGTCTTCACGCCAGGCCGCCTCGCTCCAGGAGGGGCAACCCAGGTGATAGGGCAAGGCTTTCAAATGCGAACGTCGAGCCCCAGCACTTCGCCATCCCACTCCACGAACGTCGCGGTGGTGAGGTAGCTGGACAGCGCCTCGGCGACCCGGCTGCTCATGGGCCGGCGCGAGTCGGCGAAGTTCTCGTCATCTTCGTTGCGCGCGCGCACCGGCATGCGGCTGACCGCACCGCCACGGCTGGCGCCAGCAGCACTTTGCCGTGCCGCCGGCTGTTCGACCTGCAAGTCCCCCTCTACCCCTTCGATGACAGTGTCGTCATCCAGGCGCACCAACCGCTTCTGTGGTTTGCGCTTGATGGGATAGGAATGCGAGGAAAATCCGTCTACGCGCATACACCACACTCATACACAGTGATGGCAATTTAGAAGCACTACCGTGTGCTTCGCAATTACCCAGGTAGCAACTGGACCACAAATACGACCAAAGGTTTGTACTTGGCTAGCCCCTACTGCGGAAAACGTCACAAAAATGCATCATCGCGCGACGAACGGGTAGAAAGCAGGCCAGATCGGCTCAGGTTCGCTTGGGCGTCGCAACGTTGTCCCGCAAGTAGACCGGCAATGCACTGGCCGCCTCCACTGCCTCACCTCGTGCCCAGGCAAAGCCTGCCAGTGCAAGCACATCCTGCGCGTGCGGCAAGGCGCTGGCGTCATGGCCCAGCGCAACTGCCGGCAAGCGCCCAGCATGGCCCCAGCCGGTACCCGCGCCGTACCACTGGCCTGCGGGCAGGCTCACGGACTCCGGCGCCAGCACTGCCTCGACGCCCTCGAGGCGCATCTCGCCTGCCTGTTCGCGATAGCAGCCCCAATCACCTCATCCATGCGCGCATCGATGGCGGCGGCGACTTGCGCCTTACCCTGCTCCCGCCAGGCGCCCTGCGCCAACGCCGCCAGGTTGGACACCGGCAGCACCGGCCGCTCCAGCGCAAATGCCAGGCCCTGGACCACGCCAACGGCGATGCGCACGCCGGTGAATGCACCCGGGCCACGGCCGAACGCAATGGCGTCCACGGCCGACAGCGGCACGCCCGCATCGCCCAGCAGCGTCTGGATCATCGGCAATATCTTTTGCGCGTGCAGCCGCGGGATCACCTCGTAGTGGCTGGTCACGCGGCCGTCGTGCAGCAGCGCGACGGAACAGGCTTCGGTGGCGGTGTCCAGGGCCAGCAAGGTGGTCATCGGGGCAGAACTCGGCGTTAAAAAAGGCGGCGATTATAAACGCGAAAAGGCCCGCATGCGGGCCTTTTCGTTGAACGGTGCAGCTTACTTGAGCGCTGCCAGCACCTTGGCAGTGATCTCGGCAACAGTGCCGACGCCTTCGATGTGGTCGAAGGCCGGCTTGCCTTCTTTGGCGTTCAGGTTCTGGTAGAAGCTCACCAGCGGCTTGGTCTGCTCGTGGTAGACCTTCAGGCGCTTGCGCACGGTTTCTTCGGTGTCGTCCAGGCGCTGCACCAGCGGTTCGCCGGTCACATCATCCTGGCCTGCGACTTTGGGCGGCTTGTTGGTGAGGTGGTAAACACGGCCCGAGGCTTCGTGTACGCGACGGCCGGCGATGCGCTGGACGATTTCCTCGTCGTCGACATGGATCTCGACCACGTGATCGAGCTGGATGCCGGCCTGCACCAGGGCCTCAGCCTGCGGGATCGTGCGCGGGAAGCCGTCGAACAGAAAGCCCTTGGCGCAATCGGCCTGAGCGATGCGTTCCTTGACCAGGCCGATGATCAGATCGTCGGAAACCAGGCCCCCTGCGTCCATGACGCTCTTGGCCTTCAGGCCCAGCTCGGTGCCCGCCTTGACCGCCGCGCGCAGCATGTCGCCGGTGGAAATCTGGGGAATACCGGAACTGCTCGGTGATGACTTGGGCTTGAGTACCTTCCCGGCTCCGGGAGCTCCCAGCAGAATGACGCGCATCGATGTGCTCCTCACCTTTGTTATTTGACGGATACGAATGCCGGCCAGGGATCTTCAGATCACCTAACTCCCTGACAGCATTCCAGAAAATCGGGGATGGTGGTTTGATCAAAATCACCGAAGGCTGCCCAAGATACACAGCGCGCCGCAGCCAGACAAGCCACCAAAAGTCGCAGGCAAGGCGGCCTGCGGTCGTACCCCGGAGGGGCGAGCCGGCGCGTGGCCTGGCCGCCCCGATCACACCTGCCGGTCAGCCCGTATTGCGCAGCCCTGCGGCGATGCCTGCCACTGTCACCAGCAGCGCCTGCTCTAGATCGCTGCCCTGCCCCACCTGGCTGGCGCGGGCACGGCCCAGCAGCTCGGCTTGCAGGCGGTGCAGCGGGTCCAGGTAAGTGTTGCGCAGCTTGAAGAACTCAAGGGTTTCCGGCTGGTGGGCCAGCAGGCGATCACGGCCGGTAAGTTCGAGCACAACGCCCACGCACTGCGACAATCAGGTCGCGCAGGTGTTCGCCCAGAGGTAACAGGCCGTCGCTTACCAGTTGCTCGTCGTAGAGCCGCGCGATGTCGGCATCGGCCTTGGCCAGCACCATCTCCAGCATGTCGATGCGCGCGCGGAAGAACGGCCAGCGCTCGATCATCGCCTGAAGTTGCTCGCCCTCCCCTCGCCCGACCGCATTGCCAAGCGCAACTTCCCACCCCAGCCACGCCGGCAGCATCAGGCGGGTCTGGGTCCAGCCGAAGATCCACGGGATCGCCCGCAGGCTTTCGATGCCGCCCTGGCGCCGCTTGGCCGGCCGGCTGCCCAACGGCAAGCGGCCCAGCTCCTGTTCGGGGGTGGCCTGGCGGAAGTATTCGACGAAGTCCGGGTGCTCGCGCACTACCGCGCGGTAAGCGGCTACACCGTCGGCGGCCAGCTCGTCCATCAGCTTGCGCCAACCGGGCTCAGGTGGCGGCGGTGGCAGCAGGGTGGCCTCCAGCACCGCGGAGAGGTAAAGGTTGAGGTTCTGTTCGGCGATGTCCGGCAGGCCGAATTTGAAACGAATCATTTCCCCTTGTTCGGTGGTGCGGAATCGCCCTGCCACCGAGCCGGGCGGTTGCGACAGGATCGCCGCGTGTGCCGGGCCACCGCCCCGGCCCACGGTGCCGCCACGGCCGTGGAACAACACCAGCTCTACGCCTTGCTCGGCGCAGATGCGTACCAACGCTTCTTGAGCCCGATATTGCGCCCAGGCGGCAGCAGTGGTGCCAGCGTCCTTGGCCGAATCCGAATAGCCGATCATGACCTCTTGCGGGCCGCTGAGGCGTTTCCGGTAATCGGGCAGCCCGAGCAGTTGCTCGATCACAGGGCCGGCATGGTCGAGGTCTGCCAGGGTTTCGAACAGCGGCACCACGCGCATGGGCCGGCGCACGCCAGCTTCCTTGAGCAACAACTGCACGGCGAGCACGTCGGAGGCCGCGCCGGCCATGGAGATCACGTAGGAGCCCAGGGACGCGGCAGGCGCAGCAGCGATCTCACGGCAGGTGGCCAGCACCTCTGCAGTGTCCGCTTCCGGTTCGAAGTCGGCGGGGAGCAATGGCCGTCGGCTGTCGAGTTCGGCGAGCAGGAAGTCGACCCGCTTTCCTCATTCCATTCGTCATAGCGGCCCAGCCCGAGATATTCCGTGATCTCGCTCATGGCCGAGGCATGGCGGGTGGAGTCCTGGCGCACATCCAGCCGCACCAGGAACAGGCCGAATGTGACTGCGCGGCGCAGGCAATCGAGCAATGGGCCGTCTGCCACAACGCCCATGCCGCAAGCGTGGAGCGAGTCGAAGCACAGGCGCAGCGGCGCGATCAGATCCTCGTTGTGCTGCAGCACGGCGTCGCTGGGGGCCTGGGCCTGGCTGAGCGAGTCGTGGGCCCACTGCCGGGTCGCGCGCAGCCGCTCGCGCAGTTGCTTGAGCACTGCGCGGTAAGGCTCAGGGTATCGCCGGCCTGTTGCTGCAGCTCAGCGCTGGCGGCCTGCATCGACAGCTCGGCTGCCAACTGGTCGATGTCGCGCAGGAACAGGTCGGCGGCCATCCAGCGCGCCAGCAGCAGCACCTCGCGTGTCACCTTTGCAGTGACGTTGGGGTTGCCGTCGCGGTCGCCCCCCATCCACGAAGCGAAACGAATTGGCGCAGCCTCCAACGGCAAGTGCTGGCCGGTCGCCTCATGCAGGGCACGGTCGGCATCGCGCAAGTGATTGGGAATGGCTTGCCAGAGCGAATGCTCGATGACGGTGAAGCCCCACTTGGCCTCATCCACCGGCGTGGGCCGCACCCTGCGAATTTCCTCAGTGTGCCAGGCCTCGGCGATCAATCGCTGCAGGCGCGCCTCCAGCCCTTGGCGCTCGCTGTCGAGCAGGTCGCGGTGGTCCAGCGTTGCCAGCAGCGCCGCGATGGCGTCGTATTTCTGGATGAGGGTGCGGCGGGCCACTTCGGTGGGGTGGGCGGTGAGCACCAGCTCGATGTCCAGCGCCGCCACCTGCCGAGCGAGCTCGGCAGGGGCGTGGCCACTCTCGCCTAACCGTGCCAGCAATTTGGGGAACACGGTGTTCTCGAAGGGTTCGGGCTGGCCGGGGTCACGGCGGCGGATGAGCTGATACTGCTCGGCGATGTTGGCCAGGTTCAGGAACTGGTTGAACGCCCTGGCGACCGGCAGCAGCTCAGCGTCGCCAAGCGCCTTCAGGCTGTTGCTCAGAGCATCCTCGCCCTGGCCGCGGCGGTCGGCCTTGGCACTGCTGCGGATGCGCTCGATCTTGTCGAGGAAGGCTTCGCCGTATTGCTCGCGCACGGTATTGCCCAACAGCTCGCCCAGCAAATGAACACGTTCTCGCAGGCGTGCGTCGATAATCGTCATCGGCCTTTCTCCTTGTGCACGGCAGGGGCCTGCCACCTTCGCGGCGGGCACTGAACGAGCAAGACGGTTGCCGTTCGAAGCAACAGAGTGCCGCCGCACCGGCCGCCTGACAACCCGCCAGCAGATGAGAACTCCATGAAAATCCGCGAACTTGCCCAGCATTGGGAGCACACCGCCAAAGGCCAGCTGGCCCAGGCGCCCTACACCGTCCACCTGGACATCGAAGCCGCTGCGCGCCTGGCGGCCCTGAACGAGATGTATCCCAAGCAATCGCCCGAGGCCCTGCTCGGGAGCTGATCGGCGCTGCGCTCGAGGAGCTCGAAGGCAGTTTCCCCTACATCCAGGGCAGCAAAGTCATCTCCACCGACGAGCTAGGCGACCCTCTGTTTGAAGACATCGGCCCTACCCCGCGCTATCTGGCCCTGGCACGGGAACATCTGGAGCGGCTGAAGCAGAGCCATCGCGGATGAAAATGCTGGCTGCTCGCACAACTTTCTGAACTATTCAAAAATCTCTTGAGTCCCAAACGTTAGCCATAACAGCAACCGGCGAATTCACGCGACTGGACTGTCATGGATTGAACGTTTTCAGCGTTATTCGAGGAGTTGAAGATCATGAAGACTTGCACTGCCACCTCTCCAAACGCCGTGCGCGGGTTCAAGCTGGCCCTGCTGGCACTGGGCAGCAGCTTTGTACTGGCGGGCTGCGCCGGTAACCCGCCGACCGAGCAATACGCATTGGCGCAGAGCGCGGTCAACGACGCGGTGAGCACCGGCGGCGTGGAATACGCCCCGATCGAAACCAAATCGGCTCAGGACAAGTTCCACCAGGCCGAGATCGCGATGCATGACGAAAACTACGACAAGGCCCGCATGCTGGCCGAGCAGGCTGAGTGGACGCCCGCGTTGCCTCTCGCAAGACTCAGGCCGCCAAGGCGCAGAAGGCCGTGCAGGACGCGCACCAGGGTGTGCAAGACCTGCGTGAAGAGGGCATGCGCAGCGCGCAGTGAGCCTTCACACACCATCGCCTTCTGAGTACTGAACAAGGAATATCACTATGCGCAATCATGTAATGATCCCCGCCCTGCTGGCTCTGAGCGTTGGCCTGGCTGCCTGCTCTACTCCGCCCAACCCGGCTCTGGAACAGGCCCGCAGCAACTACACCTCGCTGCAGACCAACCCCAAGGCGCAGACCTATGCAGCGCTGGAAACCAAGGATGCCTCGGAGTGGCTGGACAAGGCCGACAAAGCCTACCGCGCCGATGACGACGCCAAGAAGGTCGACCAGCTGTCGTACCTGGCCAACCAGCGCGTTGAGTTCGCCAAGCAGACCATCGCCATGAAAAGCGCTGAAGACGAGCTGAAAAACGCCGCCTCCGAGCGCGCCAAGGCTCAGCTGGCTGCACGCGACGCGCAGATCAAAAAGCTGCAGGACAGCCTCAACGCCAAGCAGACCGACCGTGGCACCGTGGTGACCTTCGGTGACGTGCTGTTCGACCTGAACAAGGCCGAGCTCAAATCCGCCGGCATGAACAACGTCGCTCAACTGGCGCAGTTCCTGCGTGACAACCCTGAGCGCCAGCTGATCGTCGAGGGCTACACCGACAGCACCGGCAGCGACAGCTACAACCAGAGCCTGTCAGAGCGCCGTGCCAACTCGGTACGCGCCGCACTGGTCAAAATGGGCGTGGAGCCAAGCCGCGTGATCGCTCAAGGCTACGGCAAAGAGTACGCAGTGGCTGACAACACCAGCGCCTCGGGCCGCGCCATGAACCGCCGTGTGGAAGTCACCATCTCCAACAACAATCAGCCGGTCGCGCCACGCGCCCACTGATGGTTGAGCTGCAAGCTTGAAGCTTCTAGCTGCAAGCGAGATCAAAAGCAGGTGGTGTGTCACCAATTTGCTGGACACCCTTTCAAACGGAGGGGTGTCCATGCAATGCCAACATCGTCGTCGCTTCAGCGACGCTTTCAAAGCTCAAGCGGTCAAGCGCTCAATCGAGTCTGCCGGTACGCTCACTGAAACCGCCAAAGAGCTGGGTATCCATCTCGCGGTACTCAGCCGTTGGCGTACTGAGTATTCTCGTACCGGCAGAATAGGGGCACACACCATGGCAGAAAAACCGGAACCGCCTGCTCGCAGCAATGCGGATCTTGAGCGCGAGAACAAGCGGCTGAAGCGTGAAATCGAGCGACTGAAGATGGAGACTGCCATCTTAAAAAAGGCCGAAGAGTACTTTGCAAAGCGCCAGCAGTAATTTATGTGGCCATTCGCGACCAAATGAACGAATGGCCCGTTGCGGTGTGCTGTCGGATACTCAACGTCGCGCGCAGTGGTTACTACGCTTGGCTGGCCAGCTCTCAGGGGCCCGGCTCCCTGCGCAAGCAGGAGAATATGGCTTTGAGTGAGCGGATCGAGCAGTTGCATGACCAGTCCATGCAGATATTGGGCAGCCGTAAGATCCACCACCAATTGACTCAGGAAGGTGTCAAAGTCGGCCGCAATCGGGTTCATCGCCTGATGCGAAAAATGGACCGCCGCGCCTGTTACGTGCCTCGCAAACGTCGATATGCGCGCGTACTCGACCCTGCGCGTCCCAACTTGCTTGAGCGACAGTTCGACAACCCGCCGGCCAAGCAAACATGGGTCTCGGACATCACGCAACTGCGCCTGGAAAATGGATGCTGGTTTTATCTGGCGACCGTGCTGTCATTGCCCAATCGTCGTCTGATCGGCCATTCGATGAGTTTGCAGCCCCGGGAAGAGCTGGTGATCAAGGCCCTCGAGATGGCCAGAAGAGCAGAAGGACTAACGCACCAGGGGTTGTTTCATAGTGATCAGGGCGTCCAATATCGTGGCGAGCGGGTACGCCACTGGCTCCTGCAACATGGCTTTGCCCAAAGCATGTCTCGGAAAGGTAACTGCTGGGATAATGCCTGCGCCGAGAGCTGGTTCAGTCTTTTGAAGCGCGAGTGGCTCAAGCGCTGGGGCGCCCAACCTCATGCGCGGACAAAACGGCTGATCCAGGAATATATCGAGTACTACAATTTCGAACGACCGCACGGCTCACTGGGATACAAAACCCCCTATGAAACCGTGCTGCCGCTCAAGTCAGGTGTCCAGTGAAGCGGTGACACACCAAGGGCCAAGGGAAACCTTGGCCCTGCTTTTTCTTTGGGCTAGTAGCTAGTAGCTTCCGGCTGGTTCTATTTGCTCGCTGCCAGGTGCGTGGTTTGCAGTTTGGTGTAGGTCACCTTTCCTCCCTCTGTGGCGTAGCCCACGTTGTCGAGCGTGTAGACGCCGGCCTTGAAGTAGAAGTTGTAGCCATACCAGGTCGGGTCGAGGTTGGCCTGCACGCCTTTGCCATTGATCTGCACATTGACCTTGCCGCTGGGGATCATCTGGATCTGGTAGGTGAATGGCTGGTTGAGTGCCATCGGTACGGTGTAGATCACCGGGCTCTTGGCGTCCGCTGGTTTGACCCGGTACTCAAGATCGATGAATCCGGCATTACCGGTGTAGCGGTAAACCATCTTCAACAAAGGCGCCACAGCATCCTTTGCATGAATCTGCGCTACCACCACGCGCCCGAGGGAGGGCACCTGGTTGACCGACAGTGCGCCGACCATGGTGTTGGTGCCGCTGCTGTACAGCCAGTTGCGGGCTTTGCCATCACCGGAGGTTTCGCGCAGTTCGGTACGCGGGAAGTCGCTGCTGCCCGCGTGCGAGCCCGTGACCGGCGCCCACATCACGATGCGGTCGGCTCCGACCTGGAAATAGGCGTTGTTGTAGCTGCGCACTTGCGCGGTGGCCACGGTGAGGGCCGGGGTTTGAATCGGAAGGGTCAGGTTCCAGGTGCTCAGGTCGATCATCTCGGCGCTCTCGGCAATGCACCGCTTACAACTGAGGGTGCTGGCAGGGTTAACGGCGCGAGATCGAAGAGGATGAGCGACGGTGGATCAGCGGTAATGCCGTTGATCGCCCGTTGCAGGTCGCCCGGCAAGCCGGCCTCCCACAGGTGTGAACCTGGGAGGCCGGCATGCGCGCACACTTGTGGGAGGCCGGCTTGCCGGGCGACGTGTAACGGACGCCGTATAACGGGCGACGCACTAAGAGCTAGCAGCTGGAAGCCGCAGGCTTCAAGCCTCCGGGCGCATGTGCGGGAAGAGGATCACGTCGCGGATCGACGGGGAGTCGGTCAGCAGCATCACCAGGCGGTCGATACCGATGCCTTCACCGGCAGTGGGCGGCATGCCGTATTCCAGTGCGCGGACGAAGTCGGCGTCGTAGTGCATGGCCTCGTCGTCACCGGCGTCCTTGTCGGCCACCTGTGCCATGAAGCGCTCGGCCTGATCTTCAGCGTCGTTGAGCTCGGAGTAGGCGTTGGCGATTTCGCGGCCGCCGATGAACAGCTCGAAGCGGTCGGTGACGTTCGGGTTGTCGTCGTTGCGGCGCGCCAGCGGCGAGACTTCGAACGGGTACTCGGTGATGAAGGTCGGCTGCTCCAGCTTGTGCTCGACCAGTTCCTCGAAAATCATCGTCTGCAGCTTGCCCAGGCCCTCGTAGCCCTTGACCGCCGCACCAGCCTTTTTAGCCAGGGCGCGCGCTTTGTCTACGTCGAGCAGATCTTCGGCACTGACCTCAGGGTTGAACTTGAGGATCGAATCGAACACCGACAGGCGCTGGAACGGCTCGCCGAAGTGGAACAGCTTGCCCTGGTACGGCACGTCGGTGCTGCCCAGTACCAGTTGCGCCAGCTCGCGGAACAAGGCCTCGGTGAGGTCCATGTTGTCGCGGTAGTCGGCATAGGCCTGGTAGAACTCCAGCATCGTGAACTCGGGGTTGTGCCGGGTCGAGACGCCTTCGTTACGGAAGTTGCGGTTGATCTCGAACACCTTCTCGAAACCACCGACCACCAGGCGCTTGAGGTACAGCTCCGGCGCGATGCGCAGGAACATCGGCAGGTCGAGCGCGTTGTGGTGGGTTTCGAACGGTTTGGCCGCCGCGCCGCCCGGGATGGTCTGCAGCATCGGGGTTTCGACTTCGAGAAAGCCGCGCTGAGCCAGGAACTGGCGAATGTGGGCGATGACCTGCGAGCGCACACGGAAGGTGTGGCGGGTTTCTTCGTTGACGATCAGGTCGACGTAGCGCTGGCGATAGCGCACTTCGGTGTCGGTCAGGCCGTGGTGCTTGTCGGGCAGCGGGCGCAGGGCCTTGGTGAGCAATTGCACCTGCCGCATGTCGACGTACAGGTCGCCCTTGCCGGAACGGGCCAGGGTGCCTTCGACCGCGATGATGTCGCCCAGGTCCCAGGATTCGACCGCCGCCAGGGTGGCTTCGTCCAGGGTTTTGCGGTTCACGTACACCTGCAGGCGCCCGGAGGTGTCCTGAATGACCATGAACGCGCCGCGGTTGAGCATGATGCGGCCAGCCACCTTCACAGGAATCGCAGCGGCTTCCAGCTCTTCCTTGGTTTCGCTGACGTACCGCTTCTGGAGGTCTTCGCAGAGGCTGTCGCGGCGGAAGTCGTTGGGGAACGCCTGGCCCTGGGCGCGCACGGCGGCCAGTTTTTCCTTGCGCTGGGCAATCAGCTTGTTTTCTTCCTGTTGAAGGTCTTGCGGGTCGAGAGGTTGGTCGCTCATGTCAAATCCAAAAAATTAGGTTAAGCCGCAAGCTGAAAGCTACAAGCTGCAAGTGGGCGCACGACTGCCGCTCCACTGGCAGCTTGCAGCTTCAAAGCCCTTGCTTGAGGCTGGCTTCGAGGTATTCATCCAGGTCGCCGTCCAGCACCTTGTCGCAGTCGCTGCGTTCGATGCCGGTGCGCAGATCCTTGATGCGCGACTGGTCGAGCACGTAGGAACGAATCTGGTGGCCCCAGCCGATATCGGACTTGGAGTCTTCCAGCGCCTGGCTCGCGGCGTTGCGCTTCTGCATCTCCTGCTCGTACAACCGGGCCCGCAGCATCTTCATGGCGGTGTCCTTGTTGGCGTGCTGGGAGCGCTCGTTCTGGCAGCTGACCACGGTGTTGGTCGGCACGTGGGTGATACGCACCGCAGAGTCGGTGGTGTTCACGTGCTGGCCGCCGGCGCCGGAGGAGCGGTAGGTGTCGATGCGCAGATCTGCCGGGTTGATCTCGATCTCGATGTTGTCGTCGATTTCAGGCGACACGAACACCGCGGTGAACGAGGTGTGGCGGCGGTTGCCGGAGTCGAACGGGCTCTTGCGCACCAGGCGGTGCACGCCGATCTCGGTGCGCAGCCAGCCGAAGGCGTATTCGCCCTTGACATGGATGGTCGCGCCCTTGATGCCGGCCACTTCGCCCTCGGACAGCTCCATGATGGTGGCATCGAAGCCGCGCTTGTCGGCCCAGCGCAGGTACATGCGCAGCAGCATGTTGCCCCAGTCCTGGGCCTCGGTGCCGCCGGAGCCGGCCTGGATGTCCAGGTAGGCGTTGTTCATGTCCATCTCGCCGGAGAACATCCGGCGGAATTCGAGCTTCTCGAGGATGCCACGCAGGCGCTCGACCTCGGTGGACACATCGTTCACGGCGCTTTCGTCGTCTTCGTCGACGGCCATGTCGAGCAGCTCGCGCGAGTCGGCCAGGCCGCTGTTGAGCTCATCGAGGGTTTCGACCACAGCAGCCAGCGCGGCGCGTTCGCGGCCGAGGTTCTGCGCGTATTCGGGGTTGTTCCAGACGCTAGGGTCTTCGAGCTCGCGGTTTACTTCGACCAGGCGATCATGCTTGTGATCGTAGTCAAAGATACCCCCGAATGGTTTGCGAACGCTCGGAGAGGTCCTTGATGCTGTTCAAAATCGGGTTGATTTCCATGGCGGCCACACTCGTGCTTGGCGGATCAAAAGCTGGCGAGTATATCACGGCTTGGCCGGGCCGCACGCCCGGCAGGCGGGCCTCAGTCGGCCACACCCACCTGATTGCGGCCGTTGTTCTTGGCCTGGTAGAGGCCCTTGTCGGCGGCGGAAATCAACTGCCGGCGATTGCTGCCCATCGCCGGCGTCACGGTGGCAAGGCCAATGCTCACGCTCAGGGTCGAGCCAGGCTCGGGCGTGTTGTGTTCGATGCCGAGCGCGGCGATGGTCTGGCGCAGTTTTTCGGCCACCAGGCGCGCGCCGCCAGGTGAGGTATTGGGCAATACCAGGGCGAACTCCTCGCCCCCGTAGCGCGCCGGCAGGTCGCTGGAACGGCTGGAGGTGCCGCGAATCGCTTCGGCCACCTTGCGCAGCGCCTCGTCCCCTTCCAGGTGGCCGAAGTTGTCGTTGTAGGCCTTGAAGTAGTCCACATCGATCATCAGCAGCGACAACTGGCTCTGGTCGCGCATCGCCCGGCGCCATTCCAGTTCCAGGTATTCGTCGAAATGGCGGCGGTTGGACAGCCCCGTCAGGCCGTCGGAGTTCATCAAACGCTGCAGCACCAGGTTGGTGTCGAGCAGTTGCTGCTGGCTCACACGCAGCGCACGGTAAGCCTCATCCCGTTGCAGAAGGGTGAGGTAGGAGCGTGAGTGATAGCGGATGCGCGCCACCAGCTCGATGGTGTCGGGCAGCTTCACCAGGTAGTCGTTGGCGCCGGCGGCGAACGCTGCGCTCTTGATCACCGCGTCTTCCTTGGTGGAGAGCACGATGATGGGAATGTCCTGAGTGCTGGGGTGGTTGCGGTACTCGCGCACCAGCGACAGGCCGTCGAGCCCCGGCATGATCAGGTCTTGCAGAATGACCGTAGGCTTGATGCGCATCGCCTGGGTGATGGCGTCACGCGGGTCGGCACAGAAGTGAAAGTCGATGTTGACTTCATGGGCCAGCGACCGCCGGATCGCCTCGCCGATCATCGCCTGATCGTCGACGAGCAGCACCATGCACTTGTTCTCGTCGGTGGACTGGAATGCTTCGATCTGCAAGTCGAACATGCGTTGTCACCTGGTCACGGCCACGTCGGCGGCTACGGCTGATTAATTGAAGGCTCATTGTGTGAAAACTTCCATGAGTCGCGGCGCGATGCGCTCCAGAGGCTTGACCTCCACCGCCGCATCGATCGCCACAGCCGCCTTCGGCATGCCGTAGACTGCGCTGGTTCGCTGGTCTTGCGCGATAGTGAGAAAACCGCGCTGGCGCAGGGCTTTCAGCCCATTGGCACCGTCGCGGCCCATGCCGGTCAGCAACACGCCAACGGCATCACCGTCCCAGAAACTGGCCACACTTTCGAAGAACACATCGATAGAAGGCCGGTAGATCTCGTTCACCGGCTCTGCGGTGTACGCCAAGCTACCATTTTTCAACATTCGAAGATGATGATTCGTACCGGCCAATAGTACTGTACCCGGATGTGGCTGTTCGCCATCACGCGCCAGACGGACGGACATTTTCGACACGCCACTGAGCCAGTCTGCCATGCCCTGAGCGAACACCTGATCAACGTGCTGCACCAACACGATCGCCGGCTCAAAGCCGCGCGGGAGCCCATTGAGAAGCACTTCCAGCGCTGCTGGCCCACCTGCCGAGGAGCCGATAGCGACCAGTTGCCGCCGCTCGCCGGGCGCGCGCGCAGCCACAGGGGCCGGCTTGCCTGGCGCGCTGCGCTGGCCGATGAGCCAGCCGATATTGAAGATCTTGCGAAGCAGCGGCGCCGCCGCTTCGCGCGGATTGCCCACGCCCAGCGCGGGAGTGTCGACTACATCCAGCGCGCCGTGGCCCATGGCCTCGAACACCTTGTGCACGTTCTGTTTCTGGTCGGTGGTCACGATCACGATGGCGCAGGGCGAGGCCGCCATGATCTGGCGGGTGGCTTCCACCCCGTCCATCATCGGCATGAACAGGTCCATCAGAATCAGGTCTGGCGTATCGACAGCACACTGGCGCACCGCCTCGGCGCCGTCGTGGGCGACCCAGGCCAACTGGTGCGCCGGCTCGAACGCCAAGGCGCGGCGCAGGGCCTCTACGGCCATGGGCATGTCGTTGACGATGGCGATCCTCATCCCTGGGCTCCTCCGATCAGCTCCTGCACCGCGTCGATCAAGGCATCATCGTGGAAGCTGGCTTTAGCCAGATAATAGTCGGCGCCAGCGTCCAGGCCACGGCGGCGATCTTCCTCGCGGTCCTTGTAGGACACCACCATCACCGGCAGCGACTGCAAGCGGCTGTCGCGGCGCACCAGGGTCACCAGCTCGATGCCGTCCATGCGCGGCATGTCGATGTCGGTGATCAGCAGGTCGTAGGACTCGCCACGCAAGGCGTTCCAGCCGTCCATACCATCGACCGCAACCGCCACGTCATAGCCTCGGCTGCTGAGCAACTTGCGTTGCAGCTCGCGCACGGTGAGCGAATCGTCCACCACCAGCACACGTTTGCGCACCGCCTCCTGGGCCTGGCCGGCGCGGCGGTCGATCCGCTCCAGGCGGCCGGTGGTGAGCAGTTTCTCGACCGACCGCAGCATGTCTTCGACATCCACGATCAGCACCACCGACCCGTCATCGAGCAACGCTCCGGCAGAGATGTCCTGCACCTTGCCAAGGCGCGCGTCCAGTGGCATCACCACCAGCACGCGCTCACCGATAAAGCGCTCCACCGCAACGCCGTAGAGCGTTTCACGTTCGCGCACCACCACCACCCGCAACTCAGCCTCGCTGGCTGGGCTGGCGGGCCGCTGCAGTAACTGGCTGGCCGATACCAGGCCGACATGCCGCCCTTCGTACCAGAAATGCTGGCGGCCCTCGATCTGCACGATGTCTTCACTGGCAAGGTTCAGGCTGTGTTCGATATGCGCCAGCGGGAAGGCGTAGGCCTCGCCGCCCACCTCCACCACCAGGCTGCGCACCACTGAAAGCGTGAGCGGCACTTCCAGCACGAAACGGCTGCCCTGCCCGCTCACCTGGCGCAGCTCGATCGAGCCGCGCAGGTCGCGCACCATGTGGTGCACCGCGTCCAGCCCGACGCCGCGCCCGGAGACTTCCGTCACCGTATCGCGCAGGCTGAAACCGGGCAGGAACAGGAACGTCATCAGTTCCTCTTCACTGAGCTGGGCGACGGTGGCTTCGGTCGACAACCCGCGCGCCACGATCACGCGCCGCAGCCGTGGCAGGTCGACACCGTTGCCATCGTCGGCCAGCTCCAGGCGCAGCATCCCGGCGCGATGGCTTGCGCGCAGGCGCACGGTACCTTCGGCGGGCTTGCCCAGCAGCGTACGCAGTTCAAGCGGTTCGATACCGTGATCCACCGCATTGCGCAGCAGGTGTGTCAGCGGCGCTTCGAGCTTTTCCAGCACGTCGCGGTCGACCTGGGTTTTTTCGCCCTCGACCTCAAGGCGCACCTGCTTGCCCAGCGAGCGGCCCAGGTCACGCACCATGCGCGCCTGGCCGCCGAGTACGTCGGCAAAGGGCCGCATGCGGCAGGCCAGTGCGGTGTCGTAGAGATTGAGCACGCTGGCCGGTTTCCCAGCCGAAGTCGTCCAGCTCGGCGGCCTGCTTGAGCAACATGTCGTGGGTCTGGCCGAGCAAGGCCTGGGTAAGTGCCAGGGCCTGGCGCGCCTCGGGCGTGAGCAAGTTGAAATCGATCTGCTCCTTGAGCCCATCCAGCGCCCGCATGCTTTGGGACTGCAAGCGTTTGAGGCGTTGCAAGGTGGCCATGTAGGGCTTGAAGCGCTGGCTGTCGACCAGCGACTTGCTGGCAAGGTCCAGCAGCCCATTGAGCCGCTCGGCAGTCACACGCAGAACTCGCTCGCCCCCTTCGCCGGCTTTGCGGCCAGGGGCGGGCGTGGTATCGACAGCCGTTGTGTCGACAGCCGTTGTATCGACAGCCGTTGTATCGACAGCCCCTACGTCGGCCGTCTGCTCCTCGGCAGCCATAGCCGGGTGCTCTGGCATGGAGGGTGCCGGCTCAGGCTCTTGCAGCAGCGTTGGGGCCGGCATGGTAGGTAGGCGGCTGAAGGTGCCAGCGGCGGCATGCGGGTCGAGCAGCGCTGCCATGTGCGCAAGGAACTGCTCGATATCGGCCTCGACCGGCGCGCGTGCCGGGGTGCCGATACGCGCCAGCAGGTCGGTGCCCTGCAGCAGGGTGTCGATGTGCTCAGGCTTGAGCAACAGGCGTTTTTCCTGAGCGCTGACCAGGCAATCTTCCATCACGTGCGCGACGCGCACACCGGCATCCACACCCACGATGCGTGCGGCGCCCTTGAGCGAGTGGGCTGCGCGCATGCATGCTTCGAGCTGCGCAGCGTCGGTAGGGTTGCGCTCCAGCTCCAGCAGCCCGCTGTTGAGCACGGCGGTCTGGGCATCGGCTTCCAGGCCGAACAGCTCCAGCAGAGAGGCATCACGCATCTGATCGGGGGTCATGTCAGGCTCCGGGCCAAGGCCTGCAACAGCGACACTTCATCGAGCACACGCAGGCTGCGTTGGCCGAATGGCAGCACGGCAGCGGTGAAGCGGGGCTGGCCGCCTGCGCGGCGGCTTCGAGTTGGGCGATGTCGAAACGATGAATGCCATCGACTTCGTCCACCGGCACCACCACAGCGCCGCCGGGCGCGGCCAGGATCAGCATGCGCGGCACGACGCGCTTGGCCGGCGCCTGCGCGGTGCTGGCGTCGATGCCCAGCAGCTCGACCAGCGACAGGCACGGCACCAGCGCACCCCGCACATTGGCGACACCCTGCAAGGCGCGGCTGCGCTGGTGGGGCAAGGAGTGCACCGGTTGCGACGGTGCTACTTCGCTCAGGCAGCGCGAAGGCAGGCCCAACCATTCGTCATTGAGGCGAAACACCATCAGCGAACGCGACGCAGCAGGTGCCAGCACGGCGGCAGGCGGTGGCGGCAGGCTTTCGCGCTGCAACGCGTAGCGGTCGAGCAGGCGTGTGGCCGCCGCCGCGTACACGGGGCAGTTCAGGCAACGAATGTAGTCGGCAAGCTTGGGGCAGGATTGATCGCCGTGCACACCGATGGTGTTCCAGCAGGTCACCAGCGACGCATCTTCGCTGTCGCTCACCGCCAAACCCTGAAAGTCGTGGTTCTGGCTCATCGCTGTTCACCCGAGGCGCGCGCGGCGCGCTCCTGCAGGCGCCGCGCACCGGCGGCATCGCCCTGGGCTGCGAGCAACATCGCCAGGTGCGCCAGTGCCTCGGCATGCTGAGGCTCCAGGTACAGCGCCTTGCGGTAGTGCCCCTGTGCTTCAAGGCCGTTGCCACTGACATCGGCGAGCAGGCCCAGCCAATAGAACACCTGCGCCTGAGGCGGGTGTTCCCGTAGAAATTGCTCGCAGGCAAGGCGAGCTTCGGCAGACTTGCCTTCGTTGGCCAGGGTAGCGATACGCACCAGCAATTCCTTGGCAGCATCGGCTTTGCCCGGCGCAGGCGAAGCGGCCGAGATCGGGACCGGCCGAGGCATCACCCGGCTTACCGGGACCGGGACCGGAACCGGAACCGGAACTCGAGGCAGCTGCGCAGCCAGTGGAGGAGGAACCGCAACAGGCCTGGGCGCAGGAGCAGCTACCTGCGGTTGCTCGCGCACAAAAGCGAATGCCTGGGCAATACGCATCGGCCGCATCCCGAGGCTCGCCAACAGGCTGCCCTCGGCCGGGCCGATGAACAGCACGCCATCGTCATGCAAAAATCGCTTGAGGGTTTCGAACACACGCCGCTGCGTGACCTGGTCGAAATAGATCAGCAGGTTGCGGCAGAACACGAAATCGTAGACGCCTTCCCCTTGCAGCAGGTTGGGTCGAGTACGTCGCCCGGCTGCAAACGCACACATTGGCTGACCGTCTCACGCAATTGCCATGAGTTGTCACCCAACGCATCGAAGTGGCGCTCACGGAACGCGGTGTCGGTGCCGCGAACGAATTGCGGCCATACACGCCACGCTGGGCCTTGGCCACCGACTGCGGGCTGATGTCCACGCCGTCGATGCGAAACGCGCTGGGTGCCAGGCCGCCGTCCAGCAGGGCCATGGCCAGCGAATACGGCTCCTCCCCGTCGAACAGGGCAGGCTCAGCAGTTCGAGTGGGCGCAAGCCGCCAAGCATCCGCGCACGCTGGCGCGCCATCTCCACCAGAGCGGTGAACGACTCGGGGTAACGCATGAACCAGGTCTCGGGAACGATCACCGCCTCGGTCAGCGCCTGTTGCTCGCTGGCCGATTGCTGCAGCAAAACCCAGTAGTCGTCCAGCGTTGCAGTGCCGGACTGCTCGCGGCGCTGTTGCACCGCACGCTCGATCATGGGCTCGCCCACCGAGGCGACGTCCAGGCCGATGCGCCGGTACAGGAAGTCGATGAACCGCCGTTGCTCAGCCATCGCTGGCCTCCGCGTCGTAGAGCAGTTCCCGGACGCGTTCGTCGAGCAGCGCCGGCACTTTCACCCACTGCACAAGGCCTTGTTCGGTTTCACACACCGGGCCCATGTAGGACGCTTCGCGTGTCGCCATCCCCAACGGCCGGAACTGCGACAGCGGCAGCCGCCGGGTGTCGCTGGCATGTTCGAGGATCAAGCCGAGCAGGCGCTCGCCGGGTAGTTCACCAGCACCAGGCGAGCGCCGGTACGCTGCGCCGACGGCTGGCCGATGGCAAGGTGAGAGAGGTCCAGCACCGGCACCATCTGGCCACGGTGCGCGAACACGCCGGCCACCCAGGCCGGCGCCTGAAGCACAGGCTTGAGCGTGATGCACGGCAGCACTTCGGCGACTTCAGTGGCAGCGAGGGCGAACCGCTCGGTGCCGATCTGAAACAGCAGAAACAGCGCGCCTGCGCGGGCGTCGTGCGGTGCGTTCATTTCAGACCTTGAACCGTGCCACGCCGCCACGCAGCCCTGCCGCCACCTGGCTGAGCTCATCGATGGCAAAGCTTGCCTGGCGCAGTGACTCGACGGTCTGGCTGCTGGCATCGCTGAGCTGGGAAAGGGCGTTGTTTATCTGTTCGGCGCCGGTGGCCTGGGCTCTGCATGCCCTCGTTGACCATCAGCACGCGCGGCGCCAGGGCCTGCACCTGATGGATGATCTGGTTGAGCTGCTCGCCCACTTGCTGCACCTCGAACATGCCCCGGCGCACCTGCTCGCTGAACTTGTCCATGCCCATCACACCGGCCGACACCGCCGACTGCATCTCGCGCACCATCTGCTCGATGTCGTAGGTGGCCACTGCGGTCTGGTCGGCCAGGCGCCGCACCTCGGTGGCGACCACGGCGAAGCCGCGGCCATATTCGCCGGCCTTTTCGGCCTCGATAGCGGCGTTGAGCGAAAGCAGGTTGGTCTGGTCGGCCACCTTGACGATGGTCACCACGACCTGGTTGATGTTGCCGGCTTTCTCGTTGAGGGTGGCCAGCTTGGCGTTCACCAGGTCTGCCGCACCCATCACCTGGTGCATGGTCTCTTCCATGCGCGACAGGCCCTGCTGGCCGTTGCCAGCGAGGGACGAGGCCTGGTCGGCAGCGCTGGCCACCTCGCCCATGGTGCGCACCAGGTCACGGGAGGTCGCGGCGATTTCCCGCGAAGTTGCGCCGATCTCGGTGGTGGTCGCAGCGGTTTCGGTCGCGGTGGCCTGTTGTTGCTTGGAGGTCGCGGCGATCTCGGTCACCGAGGTGGTGACCTGCACCGACGAGCGCTGCGCCTGGGCCACCAGCGTGTTGAGTTCTACCAGCATCTCGTTGAAGCCGGTTTCCACAGCGTTGAATTCGTCCTTGCGCTGCAGGTTCAGGCGTACCGAGAGGTCACCGGTGCCCATGGTCTCGAGCACATCGAGCAGCTTGCGCATCGGCGCCATGATGTTGCCCAGCAGCAGCCACCCGCACACGCCGGCGGCGATGATCGCGATCAGCAGCGAAATACCCATGCTGAGCTTGGCCTGAATGACCGAATCGGAAATGGCGTTGCTGGCATCGGTGGCGGCGCGGGAGTTGTAGTCGATGATCTGGTTGACCTGCTTGCGGCCGTCATTCCAGACCGGTGCCAGCTCCTGCTGGAAGATGTCCTGGGCGGCGCTGAAGCGGCGCTGGCGATAGGCATCGAGGGTCTTTTTCAGGGTTGCGTCGTACAGCGCATGCAGGCGCTCGAATTCCTGAAGGTTGGCCTGGTCCTGCGGGTCGAGCAGCGTGCCGCGATAGGCGGTGATCTGCGCTTGCAGGCGGTCGGAGAAGCCTTTGTACTGGTCATCGTCGGTGCTGACCAGCTCACGCTGATTGCTAAGGCCGAGCAGTTGCTGGGTGTAGACGAAACTGTCGACCCAGGCGCTGCGGATCATCGAGCTGATGGCCATGCCGGGGATGCTGTCGGTGCGCACCGCGTCGGCATTGTTCTCGATTTTCGCAAGGCGAGTGTAGGAGACGAGGATCATCAGCAACATGACTGCGATGACCACGGCGAAGCTTGCCAAAATGCGCTGGCGCAGACTCCAATTCTTCACATTAACCCCTTCGATTTTCACACCCCGGCTCAGTATAGCCACCGGCTGCAAGGCCCGGTGGCTGTACTTTCCGTTATCTGAAAGGGTTATACCAGCTCTGGTGGTACAAAGTGCTATCAGGCAGCGTTGCGGGCCTGGGTTTCAAGCTCTGCCTTCAGCCCGGCATCGAGGGTGAGTTGCCGTGCCAGCTCGTCGAGATAGGCCCGTTCCATGAACTGTTCCTGGTCGATCACCATCACGCTGGCCAGGTACATTTCTGCGGCCATTTCTTCCGTGGTGGCGGCCCGGGCGACTTCGGCCGGGTCGAGCGGGCGTTCGAGTTCCTGATGCAGCCAGCTGTCGAAGCCATCACCCTGCCCCAACCGGGCAAACTCACCTTCGATCAACGCGCGCTCCTGGGCGTCGACATGGCCATCGGCCTTGGCCGCCGCCACCAACGCCTTGAGCACCGCGTGGCTGTGCTGCTGAGCTTCCGCCGGCGGCACTCGGTCGAGCGTGCGTGGCTCGCCACGGGTGCTGTGGCCTGGCGCGCCTGCCAGTTGCCGTAGGCCTTGTAGGCCAACAGGCCCAGAGCGGCTGCGCCGCCGTAGAGCACGGCCTTGCCGCCGTATTTGCGTGCCTTCTTGTTGCCCAGCAACAGGCCCAGCGCACCGCCGGCCAGTGCGCCCTTGCCGGCGGAAAGGCCGCCTTGCTGGCCCAGTGCCTGTTGCCCTGCGCGCAGCAGTTGATCGAGCAAGCCTTGGGTGTTCATGGCAGTGGTACCTCGCAAACAGAGGAAAGAATGCGCACGACTCTATCGCTCTTGAGAGCGGTAAACGCCTGCTCAAATGCTTCGAGATATTGCAAACGCCCATCTTTACATCGGATGTCACAATTTCTTCGCCGCTGAAACGCACCAGCACTCATTCAAACCGCATGCAACCGACATTTTTCTTGGGTATCGTGCGAACCGATCGAGCCGACGAGGTTCTGTGTAAAGGTCCCTTTGCCCGGTCGATGGCTTGCCCGGGCCGTTTCAGTCAATCCCTGTCGCTGCATGGAGCAGCCCGGATTACTCTTTATAAGGAACAGGTTTCTCTATGCAACGCAGGAGTCTGCTCAAAGCGTCCGTGGCCTTGGCGGCCTACACCGGCCTTTCTTCCACCACCTTTTTCGCAGCGCATGCGATGGCCGCAGAGCCGGCCGACGGTGAGCTGGAATCGTTCGATTTCGATATTCTGAAAAAGCACGCCAAAGACCTTGCCGGCAAACCTTACGTCGACCGCAAGCAAGTGCTGCCGCCCACCCTGGCCAACATGGAGCCGTTGAACTTCAACGCCATCCGCTACGACGCCGACCATTCGCTGTGGAACGAGAACAAGGGGCGCCAGATCGACGTCCAGTTCTTCCACGTGGGCATGGGTTTCAAGACCCCGGTGCGCATGTACAGCGTCGACGCCAAGAGCAAGCAGGCGCGCGAGATCCACTTCCGCCCCGAGCTGTTCAACTACAGCGACAGCGGTGTGGATGAGAGCCAGCTCAAGGGCAAAAGCGACCTGGGTTTTGCAGGTTTTCGCCTGTTCAAGGCACCCGAGCTTGGCCGCAATGACGTAGTTTCGTTCCTCGGCGCCAGTTATTTCCGCGCCATCGACAAGAACCGCCAGTACGGCCTGTCGGCCCGGGGCCTGGCAGTGAATACCTACGCAGGTGGCCCCGAGGAATTCCCTGACTTCACCCGCTTCTGGTTCGAAACGCCCAGCAACCCAAATGGCAGCCGCTTCGTGGTCTATGCCCTGCTCGAATCGCCCAGCGCCACCGGTGCGTACCGCTTCGACATCGACTGCCAGTCCGAGCAGGTGGTGATGGACGTGCAGATGACCGGTGAATGCCCGCACCGCGATCAAGCAACTGGGCATCACCCCGATGACCAGCATGTTCAGCTGCGGCACCAACGAGCGCCGCATGCGCGACACCATTCACCCACAGATCCACGACTCCGATCGCCTGGCGATGTGGCGTGGCAACGGCGAGTGGGTATGCCGGCCGCTGAACAACCCGCTGCGCATTCAGTTCAACACCTTCGAAGACACCAACCCCAAAGGCTTTGGCCTGGTGCAGACCGACCGCGCCTTCGAAACCTACGAAGACACCATCGACCAGTACGACAAGCGCCCCAGCCTGCGGGTCGAGCCCACTACACCGTGGGGTGAAGGCTCGGTGGACATGATGGAAATGCCCACCACCGGCGAGACGCTCGACAAGCATCGTGGTGTTCTGGTCGCCGAAAAAGGCCGTGCAAGCGGGCGACAGCCTGAGCTTCGGCTACAAGCTCTACCTGGGCGCCGATGCCGCCGGTCGGCACGCCGTTGGCCCACGTGCGCGCTACCCGCACCGGCATGGGCGGCTTCCGCGAAGGCTGGGCGCCGGGCGAGCATTACCCTGAGGTGTGGGCGCGGCGTTTTGCCGTGGACTTCGTCGGTGGCGGCATCGAACGCCTGCCGAAGAAGGCCCTGAACAACAACCTCACCACCATCCCGAGCATCGAGCCGGTGTTCACCGCGACCCACGGCAAGCTGCAGGACTTCACCATCATCGACCTGCCGCACATCAATGGCGTGCGCGTGCTGTTCGACTGGTACCCCACCGATGACAGCGTGGAGCCGGTGAACATCCGCGGCTTCATCCGTGCGGGCGAGCGCACGTTGTCGGAAACCTGGCTGTACCAGTATTTTCCGCCGGCACCGGCCAAGCGCAAGTACGTTTACGAATGAGCCTTGAGCTGCAGGCCTCGAGCTATAGCCACAGCTTGCAGCTCAGGGAATGCTCAGCGGGATCGACAGTTCGCTTCGAAACACATTCTGCGGGTCGATGGCCAGTTTGGTATCGACCAACCGCTTCGCAAGGTCTCGCCCGTAGTAGAGCTCCAACCAGCGGGTGTCGACGGCACCCCCTTGATGATCACGGTATTTCATATCGACGTCCGGGTAGTTGATGTAACAACCCTCATAATCGCCGTTGTCTGCATAGGGCTTGCCGCCCTGGCGCTTGAAGTAGTCGAAGTAGAACTCCCGGCACCATTTCAGGCACGTGGCCTCCTGCTCGGGTGACGCCCAGTAAACCTGGAGTTGCGACTTCAGCAGGGAGCGCCGTTGCGGCACGGCGGTTTCATGGCCGTGGCCCACAGGGCAATTGATTGCACCGCCATACGAATCGATCTGCAGCAGCGCCTGGCTGAGTGCAGAGTCTGAGTTTTCATAGAGATATTTCCATATCGCATTGACCTCTTCGGCGCCGAAGTTGCCGATCTGGTAGAACGATTTGTACTTGCCGCATTGGTTGCTGCCCGAGCCGTTGATCATCTGCGTCAGGTACAGCCAATCCATCAGACGCGCATGCTTCAACGGCTCGCTGGCCTTGCACAGTAGTTGCGTGGTGGCGTGCGTGTGAACGGGGCCGTGCAGTGTGTGATGCGTGTTGACCTGAGGCTCGCAACCTGCTGCCTGGATCATGTGCTGGACGAACTCCTCCACAGGCAAGGCCTGGCCCGCACCGTCCACGCGGCCGTTGGTGCCGGTGTACTGGATCAGCAGGTTGATATCCCCGGTCAGCCTGTGCTGAAGCTTGAGCAGAAGTGAACAGGCCGCCGTTGGCCTTGGCCGGGTCTTCGCAGCCCCAATCACGGTCATGGTCCTTGAACCACTGCCAGTAGGCATTGAGGAACCCTCCCAAGTGAGCTGAGTCGGCAAAGTGGCTCCACTTCCATGACAGCGCCAGCCAATAGCTTTGCTGGGGTGCTTGCGGCAGGTCGTCGAAATAATAATCGAGAATGATCCCGAAGTTGCCGCCGCCGGCGCCGCAGCAGGCGACGAACAAATCCTTGTCCAGCCCTTCACTGCCGCAGTGGACGTGCCGGGCGACCAGTTCCTTACCCGCTCGGTCCGGGACCAGAACGTCTACACCGCTCAGCCAGTCGACGGTGAGGCCATGCAGGCGTGAAAGCAAACCATAGCCACCGCCGCTGATATGCCCACCGGCACCAACGCTGTAGCAGGAGCCGCCGGGAATGACTCGATTGGCGGTTTTGTACAGGGCCACATAGCCGTCCCAGTTCTGGTTGCCGGCGGCAGCGCGAAAGCGGTAGCCCCGCGCACTCGAGTCGTAAAGCGATTTCACATTCTTGCCTTCGTCAAACTCCAGGCCGCTCATCAGGCCAAGATCGATGATGGCCGAAGCCGGTACCCTCCTCGCCCGGCAGTTTGTTGGCGACCAGCCCTTCGTAGCAGTGACGCACCGCAGCGCACGGTGATCCGACAGCCTTCGGACAACGCATCGTTGGCGGCCTCGTGGACTTGCTCGGCCGTGCTGCAAACGTAGATGCAGTCGGCCCCCATCCCCGGGCCGGGCCATCGCAGATTGAAGCCCTTCTGCAAGGTTTCGTGGCGGGTGTCGCTGGCGTCGATCTTGACGTAGGAAGGCATGGTGGCAGGTCCTGCGCGATGGGTTGGGCAATTCACCAAGGTCTAGCCCAAGGCACCGCGCAGGCGCTGAAAATCATGTTGCAGGCAATAAGGTTTTCAAAGCCTTGGCTACGGGCAGCCCTTGAATCAATCGCGCAGGTCTGACTCGCGAATCGGCTGGTCACGGTGCGTCGCGCGCTGGTATTGCGCCGGCCACACCGCCTTGCGGCCACCCAGGTCGTCGTCGGCATGCAGGGGCCAGTAGGGGTCGCGCAGCAGTTCGCGGGCGAGGAAGATGAGGTCGGCCTGGCCAGTGCGCAGGGTGTGCTCGGCCTGCGCCGGCTCGGTGATCATGCCCACTGTGCCGGTGGCGATCTGTGCCTGCTCCTTGACCTTGGCGGCGAAGGGCGTCTGGTAGCCCGGCCCGGTCGGGATCTCGGCGTGGGCCGCAGTACCGCCGGAGGACACGTCGATCAGGTCTGCGCCCAGCTCGCGCAGGCGCCGCGACAGCTCCACGGTCTCATCGGGTTCCAGCCGTCCTCGACCCAGTCGGTGGCAGAGACCCGCACGAAGACCGGCAAGGCCGCAGGCCATACGTCGCGCACCGCTTTTGTCACCTGGCACACCAGGCGAATGCGGTTTTCGAAGCTCCCACCGTATTGGTCGCTGCGCTGGTTACTCAGCGGCGAGAGGAACTGATGCAACAGGTAGCCATGCGCAGCGTGCACCTCAACCACCTCGAAGTTGGCTTCCAGTGCGCGCAGGGCTGCATCGACGAACGCCTGGATCACCTCTTGAATCCGCCCTTCGCTCAGCGCCTCAGGCACCGTATGGTTGGGGTCAAAAGCAATCGCCGAAGGCCCTACCGGCGCCCACCCGCCAGCATCAACCGGCACGCTGCCGGTTTTGCCGAGCCACGGGCGCCAGGTACTGGCCTTGCGGCCGGCGTGTGCGAGCTGGATACCAGGAACAGCGCCCGCGGACGGATGAACCGAGTGATGCGCTGCAATGGCGCGATTTGCTCATCCTTCCAGATGCCGAGGTCTTCGGCGTGATGCGCCCGCGCTCGGTGACCGCTGTGGCCTCGGTGAACACCAGCCCTGCCCCGCCGACCGCACGGCTGCCCAGATGCACCAGGTGCCAGTCGTTGGCCAGGCCATCGACCGACGAGTACTGGCACATCGGGGAAACGACGATCCGGTTGGGCAGCGTGAGCTGGCGCAGTGTGAACGGTTCGAGCAGCAGACTCATGGGGCACCTCGCAGGCTGTATGAATTCAGTTGATCCAGCCTGGCCCGCAAGTTGCGCCGCTAGCGCGGCTGCATGTGCGAAATCATCAGTTGCACCGATTCCACGCCGCGAAAGGCGTTGAGATCGAGCTTGTACGCCAGCTCCACCCATTTCACCGAGGTATCGGGCCATACATCCAGGTCAACGCCGAAGCAGATGCCGTCGAGCCGAGCACGGCCGCATTCGCTCTTGAGTTGTACCTCGAGGTGGCGTTCGCCTACCAGGCGCTGGTCGACCAACTGGAACACACCGTGGAACTGCGGCTCAGGAAATGCTGGCCCCAAGGGCCGGCGTGGCGCAGCGCACGGGCCATGTCGGCGTGGAACTCCTCGACCGCCAGCACCCCATCGCTGTAAAGCCGGCCGGTGAGGTCGCCTTCTGCCAATTGCTCGCGCACTTGAGCATCGAACGCCTGGCAGAAGGTTTCGAAATGCGCCTGAGGCAAGGCTGAGCCCTGCTGCCATGGCGTGGCCACCGTATTTGGCCATCAACCCAGGGGTGCAGCGCATCGACTGCACTCAGGGCGTCGCGGATATGAAAGCCGGGCACTGAACGCGCTGAAGCCTTCGAGCGAGCCGTCGCCCGGCATCGGCGAAGGCGATGGTCGGGCGGTGGTAACGCTCTTTCAGGCGCGAGGCGAGGATGCCGATCACACCCTGCGCCAGTCCGGGTCGAACAGGCACAGGCCGAACGGCATGTCGTGTTCGGGCAAGTCCTTGAGCTGAGCGAGCGCCTCACGCTGCATGCTCTGCTCGATGGACTTGCGGTTCCGGTCGAGCCCGTCCAGTTCGGCCGCCATATCGCGGGCCGTGGCCGGGTCTTCGCACAGCAGGCATTCGATGCCCAGGCTCGACGTCGTCCAGGCGCCCGGCGGCATCGAGCCGGGGGCCGAGGATAAAGCCCAGGTCGGTGGCGGTGATGCGCTCCGGCTCACGCCGGGCAACTTCCAGCAACGCCTTGATGCCCGGGCGGGCGCGGCCGGCGCGAATGCGCTCCAGGCCCTGGTAAACAAGAATGCGGTTGTCGGCGTCCAGCGGCACGACGTCGGCCACGCTCCCCGATGCAACCAGATCGAGCAGTTCACCCAGGTTCGGTTGCGGCCGAGCGGCGTACCAGCCCATATCGCGCAAGCGGGCGCGCAGTGCCATCAGCACGTAGAAAATCACCCCGACGCCGGCCAGGGCCTTGCTGGGGAACGTGCAACCCGGCTGGTTGGGGTTGACGATGGCATCTGCCTGCGGCACCGCATCGCCTGGCAAGTGGTGGTCGGTCACCAGCACCTTGAGCCCGGCAGCCTTGGCTGCCGCGACGCCATCGAGGCTGGCGATGCCGTTATCGACCGTGATCAACAGCTGCGGCTGGCGCTCGAGCGCCACCGCGACGATCTCAGGGGTAAGGCCATAGCCGAACGTGAAACGGCTCGGTACCAGATAGTCGACGTGAGCGGCGCCGAGCAAGCGCAGCCCCAATACGCCCACGCTGCTGGCGGTCGCGCCGTCTGCGTCGAAGTCGCCGACGATAAGATGCGCTCGCGCTGCTCGATGGCCTCCACAAGCAAATCGACTGCGGCATCGATGCCCTTGAGCTGCTGGTAGGGGATCAGCCTTGCCAGGGTTTCGTCCAGTTCGCTGGCGCAGGTGACGCCACGGGCGGCATAGAGGCGGGACAGCAGAGGCGGCAAGTTACCCAGAAAGGGCAGCTCGGCAGGTACAGGGCGAAGTTCGATACGCATAGAAGGCAATCAGGCCGGCAACAGATTCGGTAACAAAACAGGCGCCACCATGCCTCAGCCGCGCTCCCCCTTCAACCATTCGAGCGCCACTTCGCGCTGGCCCCGATCATCGGTCACGAAGATATTGCCGTCGCTGATCATCACATCCCACTTGATGGTGCGCGGCATGTCCTGGGCAAGCACCTCCAGCGCCTCTTGTGGCACAGCGGCGATGTGCAGGTTCTTCAGGTGCTGCGCGGCGTCTGCGACCTTGTTGCGCCATACGCGCAGGCTGCCATAGGCCAGCAGGCTGGTACGCTCGGTGCGCCGCGAACACCAGGTGAGGCGGTCAAGGTCGGGCTGGCCGACTTCGATCCAGTGCAGCACACGATCATCCAGGCTTTTTTCCCACAACGCCGGCTCGTCGACGTCCGAAAGACCGCGGCCAAATGCCAGCTGCTCGTTGTACCAGAGCGCGTAGGCCAGCAACCGCACCGCCATGCGCTCCTCGGTTTCCGATGGATGGCGCGCAATGGTGGAGCGCACGCTTTCGTATACGCCGCGGTCGATGTCGGTCAGGTTGAGTTCGAATTCGAAGGGGTCGACGGCTGGGCCATGGGCTCGCTTCTGCTGGCGAAAAGGGCGCACAGTCGACCCGCATGCAAGGTGGCCTTGCGCCGCCGCGCGCCGGCTGCGGAGAAGAGACGGGCTTCGATCTCTGCACACAGGCGTGCCTGGCACTGCTCCGATGCAGCTTCTTGTTCGATGGATGGGGTAGCTGTATGAAATCAAGGTTACGCAGCGTATGGGCAGTCGGCGTCGCTGGGCTCGCCTGCCTGCGCCCGCAGCATGGGCCTTGCCGACCCTGACCTGGGCAATGCGCGAATTTCCGCCACTGACGATTTTCGATGGCCCTCGAGAAGGGCCAGGGCGCAGTGGACCAGACGCTCGCCCAGCTTACCCAGGCCATGCCGGGTTACCAGCACAAGTTCGTGCGGGTAAACCGCGCTCGCGGCATCCAGATGCTCAAGGAAACCCGGCCTCACCTGCGACCCCACCCTGCTGGTGGACCGCCGAGCGCGCCAGCTTCGGCAGCCTTCTCGGTGCGCGCCTTCGCCACACAGAGCAACGGGCTGATCATTCGTGCGCAGGATCAGGACCTGTTCAAACCCTGGCTGGACCAGGGCTCGGTGAACCTCGCCGCACTGCTTGAGGCCGGCAACCTGCAGGTCGGCATTGTGCCGGGGCGCAGTTATGGCGAAGCAGTAGACGCCATGCTGGGCCGGGCGCCCGCTCAGGTACTGGTGCCCCATTACGGCAACGACGCCAGCACCAACTTGTTGCAGATGGAGCAATTGGGCCGTTTGCATGCATTCGTGGGTTACTGGACGGAAGCGCGCTACCTGGCTACCCAACAAGGCATAGACCCCGCCACCTTGCGCTACCTGCCCATTCAGGGCGACAGCCGCTACAAGTTCACCTGACGTCGCCTGCTCCAACACGCCCAGGGCCATCACGCGATCGACTCGATCAACGTGCAACTCAAGCAATTGCGGCAAACATCGCTGCCGCTGCTCGACGCGCGATGGCTGGACAGTGGCCAGCAGAGTGAATATCTACAAGATGCGCGGCGTTTTTTCGCCCAACCTGACGACCCGCGTCCCTGACCGGGCGTCCCTGACCAGGCGTCTCCGCGCAAACAAAAAGAAACCCCGCACGGTGGGGAAAGCCGTGCGGGGTCAATCAAGTGCCGACCTTCGGCACCTGCCAGGCGACTGATCGACACCGGAGCACAATGCCGATTCAACGCCCTTATGGTCGAGAACCTGCCCGATGGGAAGGTTCCGGGAAGTTCAGCGCAGAGTCGCAGCAAAAGCGTGAGGGTTGGCAGCATGCCGCACGGCGGCAATCATGGAAGGCTCCAGGCGCCCTTCTGCAATCATCAGGTCGCGATGCAAACCGTCGACCACGTCGGTCAATGCACGGATATCGCCCAATTGAATACGATGAAATTCGCGGGCCAGTACAGTGGAGCCGAGCGGGTCGCTCACCACCAGCATGACGTGAGCCTCCCGGCCGGCCGCGGAGACAAGGCCACGTGACAAGGCGCCAGGGCTTCACTAAGCAGTTGGCTGATTGTTTCCATGTATCACCCTCTTGTCCATTGAGCGAAAGGCTGTCTATCAATGACCGCGCAATGCCTGGGAAGTTCGCGGCCGCAGGGCACTTCGACGTTCCATCGGAGCATTGCCAATCGCATATGACCAGAATACGTCAGCTGTTAGAAGGCAGTGCGCGTTTGCCGGTAATGCTCCAGCATTGCATGCAACGGGTGGGTAGCAGGCCGCCACGGCAGGTGCCCAAGCACGCGCAGGCCCTCCTGGCGCGCCTGCAGCTCCAGGGCGCGAGCCTTGCCCTCCCCTCGCAGAATCAGCGAAGCATGGGGTCGATGATCGACCAGCGCGCTGACCTGTGCGCCATCACCGCGGCTGTCCAACAGGGCTATGTCCACCGGCCAGTCGCCCGCCAACACGTGGGCGATTGCCGTGGCGCGCTCGGCGACGCGAACGTTGAATACGCCGCAGGCATTGAGCGCCTGGTGCAATTGCAGCACTTGGGCAGGTTGCTCTTCGATGATCAGCACATTGAGGGAATGCATGGCGGCCTCCGGCAGGCGTGGGCGGAACAGCCGGGTACCTGCAGAGGGCGCATCAAGGGGAGGCTATGAAGAGCTTTCCTGAAACCGATGTAGGACGTTTCCCGAGTGCCAGAGGGCCGGATTCGCCCGGCCCCTGGCCTTTGCTCAGAGCGGTTTGCCGCGGTTGCCATGCTCGGCGACGAACGCCTGTACTGCGGCCAGATCATTAGCCAGCACGGTGCAGCGCTCCGGCCGCTCGAACAGGTCGGTAAGGTGCTCAGGCAACGCCAGCGCACGCGCGACACCGGCCTTCTCCACCGCATCGGGGAACTTGACCGGGTGCGCAGTACCCAGCACTACCATCGGGGTATCCAGGCTGCGGCGGCATTCACGGGCGGCCTTCACGCCAATGGCCGTGTGCGGGTCGAGCACTTCGCCGGTGCTGGCAAAGACTTCGGCGATGGTCTGGCAAGTGGCCTCGTCGCTGACCGCCAGCGAATCGAACAACTTGCGCGCTTCGGTCCAGCGATCGGGCTCGACGCTGAAGCCGCCACCGAGCTTGAAGCTGGCCATCAGTTGCGCAAGCGTCTCGCCGTTGCGGCCGTGCAGGTCGAACAGCAGGCGCTCGAAGTTCGACGACACCATGATGTCCATCGACGGCGACAGGGTCGCGTGCAGGGTTTCCTTCACATACTGGTTGCCGCTCATGAAGCGGTGCAGGATGTCGTTGCGGTTGGTTGCAACAATGAGCTGGCTGATCGGCAGGCCCATGTTGCGCGCCAGGTAACCGGCGAAGATGTCGCCGAAGTTGCCGGTGGGCACCGAGAACGCCACAGAGCGGGCCGGGCCGCCCAGCTGCAGGGCCGCGTGGAAGTAGTAGACGATCTGGGCCATGATCCGCGCCCAGTTGATCGAATTGACCGCCACCAGCCGCGTGCCCTTGAGGAAACCCTGGTCGGCGAAACTCGCCTTGACCATTTCCTGGCAGTCGTCGAAGTTGCCTTCGATTGCAATGTTGTGGATGTTTTCGCCGAAGATGGTCGTCATCTGCCGGCGTTGCACTTCCGACACACGCTGATGCGGGTGCAGGATGAAGATGTCGACGTTGTCGCAGCGGCGGCAGCCTTCGATGGCGGCCGAACCGGTGTCGCCGCTGGTAGCGCCGATGATGACCACGCGCTCATTGCGCTTGGCCAATATGTGGTCGAGCAGGCGGCCCAGCAACTGCAGGGCAAAATCCTTGAAGGCCAGGGTCGGGCCGTGGAACAGCTCCATGACCCACTCGTTGCCGCCCAGCTGGCGCAATGGCGCGACGGCGGCGTGCGCGAACTGGCCGTAGGTTTCTTCGAGGATCTTCTTGAAATCGGCGTCGGCGATGCTGCCGGTGACGAACGGGCGCATCACCCGGAACGCCAGCTCGTGGAAGGCAGGCCGGCCCAGGAGGCGATTTCTTCCTGGGTGAAACGCGGCAGGTTTCCGGCACGTACAGGCCGCCATCGCTGGCCAGGCCCGCCAGCAACACATCTTCGAAGTTCAGAGCTGGCGCTTTGCCGCGGGTGCTGATGTAACGCATGGTGTCATCCTTCAGGAAGGCGGCTCGGCGAGCCGCCACCGGGTTAGCTCAGTTGTTCGACGCGGATGCGCACGACCTTGTCGTTCACACCTTCCAGGGCTTCCAGCGCGGCGATGGCGTCGTCGATGCGGCGCTCCACTACGCGGTGAGTCAGCAGGATGATCGGCACCAGGCCGTCCTGCTCCTCGGCTTCCTTCTGCATGATCGACTCGATATTGATACCACGCTCCGACAGGATGCTCGCCACCTGGGCCAGCACGCCGGGATGATCCTTGGCCTGAATGCGCAGGTAATACGCGCTTTCACAGGCCTCGATCGGCAGGATCGGATGCGCCGACAGCGAATCGGGCTGGAACGCCAGGTGCGGCACGCGGTTTTCCGGGTCGCTGGTCATGGCACGTACCACGTCCACCAGGTCAGCCACCACCGCCGAAGCGGTCGGCTCCATCCCGGCGCCGGCGCCGTAACAGGGTGGACCCTACCGCGTCACCGTTGACCATCACGGCGTTCATCACGCCGTTGACGTTGGCGATCAGGCGGTCGGCGGGGATCAGCGTGGGGTGCACGCGCAGCTCGATGCCTTCGGCGGTGCTGCGTGCCACGCCCAGGTGCTTGATGCGATAGCCCAGCGCCTCTGCGTAGTTCCACGTCGGCCGTGGTCAGGCGGGTGATGCCCTCGGTGTAGGCCTTGTCGAACTGCAACGGAATGCCGAAGGCGATGGACGCCAGGATGGTCAGCTTGTGCGCCGCGTCGATGCCCTCGACGTCGAAGGTCGGGTCGGCCTCGGCATAGCCCAGTGCTTGCGCCTCGGCCAACACGTCAGGAAAGGTGCGGCCCTTCTCGCGCATTTCGGTGAGGATGAAGTTGCCGGTGCCATTGATGATGCCGGCCACCCAGTTGATGCGGTTGGCCGACAGGCCTTCGCGGATCGCCTTGATCACCGGGATGCCGCCGGCCACGGCAGCTTCGAAGGCGACGATCACGCCTTTTTCGCGGGCACGGGCGAAGATCTCGTCGCCATGCACGGCGATCAGCGCCTTGTTGGCGGTGACCACATGCTTGCCATTGTCGATGGCCTGCAGCACCAGGTCGCGGGCGATGGTGTAGCCGCCGATCAGCTCGATCACGATGTCGATTTCAGGGTTGCTGGCCACCGCGAACACGTCGGAGGTGGTGGCGGTGCCGGTAATGTCGCAGTGGGGGTTCTGCGAGCGCAGCGCAATCTGGGTGACTTCAATACCGCGCCCGGCACGGCGGGCGATCTCCTCGGCGTTGCGCTTGAGTACATTGAAGGTGCCGCCACCGACGGTACCGAACCCGCAGATCCCTACTTTGACCGGTTTCACTCTGAACTCCCCATGAAACGACCGGCACTGTGGCCGGCCGCGAAAACCGCTACCCCCTCGGGCAGCGTTGTTGATTCGATTAACCCTTGCTGTCGAGCGCAAGCTTGCCCAGCTGGGCGGCAGGCTGGTAGCCCGGGATCATCTGGCCGCTTTCCAGAATGATGGCCGGCGTGCCGTTGATGCCGATCTGCTGGCCGAGGGCAAATTGCTTGCTCACCGGGTTGTCGCACTTGGGCGCATCCACGCTCTTGCCGTTGATCATCTTGCTCAGCGAAGCCGGGCGATCCTTGGAGCACCACACGGCCTGAAGCTGCTCGTCACCTGGCGAATTCAGCCCCTGGCGCGGGAAGGCCAGGTAGCGCACTTCGATGCCCATCGCATTGAGCTTCGGCACTTCGGCGTGCAGCTTCTGGCAGTATGGGCAGGTGGTGTCGGTGAAGACGGTGATGACCGACTTGGCTTTACCGCCCTGGGCCGGGAACACCACCATCTGGTCCTGCGGGATGGCGCCGATCAGCTTGGCCACGCCTGCGCGCTCGGCGCGCTCGGTGAGGTTGACCGGCTTGTCACCCTGCACCTGGTACAGGTAACCCTGCATCACGTACTGGCCATCGGCGCTGGCATAGAGCACACGGCCGCCTTGCAGGCGCACTTCGTAGAGGCCATTGAGCGGGGCCGGGGCCACGCTTTCGACAGGTACATCCAGTTGCAGCGTGGTGAGGGTTTTACGAATGGCTTGCTCGGCATCGTCAGCCAGGGCAAAGCTGCTGGCGAGCATCAAGGCAGCAGCGGTAATAAGGCGAGTCACGCGCATGGGCACTCCTGAAGCAGCGGACAAAGGGCACCGCTCAGGAGCTTTACCTGGGCAGGCCGCGAAACCGTGCAAGCCTACCATGAAATCCGCCGCCAGGCCCCTGCCTCAGCCTCTCGGGTGATGGGCCGCGTGCAGTGCCTGCAGGCGTGCCTTGGCCACATGGGTGTAGATTTGCGTGGTGGAGAGGTCTGCATGGCCGAGCAGCATCTGCACCGAGCGCAGGTCCGCACCGTGGTTGAGCAAATGGGTGGCGAAGGCATGGCGCAAGGTGTGCGGCGACAGGCTCTTGTCGATCCCGGCCACCTGGGCATGGTGCTTGATGCGGTGCCAGAAGGTCTGCCGCGTCATTTGCTCGCCGCGCAGGCTGGGGAACACCACGTCGCTGGGCCGTTCGTTCAGCAGCTCGGCACGCGCGCCGCGCAGGTAGCGCTCCAACCAGGCAATCGCCTCCTCGCCCATCGGCACCAGGCGCTCCTTGTTGCCCTTGCCGGTGACCCTCAGCACGCCCTGGCGCAGGTTCATCTCATCCAGGCGCAAGCCCACCAGTTCAGAGACCCGCAGGCCGCACGCATAAAGCACTTCGAGCATGGCCCGGTCACGCTCGCCGAGGGCCGTGCCCAGGTCCGGCGCCAACAACAAGGCTTCGACGTCTTGCTCGGAGAGGGACTTGGGCAGAGGCTTGCCCAGCCGGGGCATGTCGACCAGCAAGGTAGGGTCGGCTTCGATCAGCTCCTCGCGCAGCAGGTAGCGATAAAAACCCCGCGCGCCGGAGAGAAAGCGCGCAGTGGAGCGTGGCTTGTAGGCATTGTCGACCCGCCAGGCGAGATGGTCGAGCAACGCCTCACGGCCAGCGGTGGCCAGTTCGATGTTTCGCTCGGCGAGCCAGCCGTTGTAAAGAGCCAGGTCGCTGCGGTAGGCGCTGCGGCTGTTATCGGACAAGCCTTTTTCGAGCCAGAGGGCGTCGAGGAATTGGTCGATCAGGGAGTGGTCTAGGGCGGGCATTTGAACCAGATGAAAAGTAGCGAAACATGTTCTCAGTTTACAGATTAAAGGAGCAAATCCTACCTTGACCTGCCTCAACCGAAGAAAATCACATGAAATCAATTCCAGTACTCATCTGCTCCATCATGCTATCTGGGTGCGGCACGCTGCATACCTTTCAAAGCGATGAATCAATAAAGTCAAAGCTCAGGGCGGAAAAAACTCACTGCACGTATCTACCTAAAATGTACGGTGGGGCTGCTTACAACTTCTGCCGACTGCATGCTCAGCCAAAACAGCCCTACTCCGAGCAGCCCCCGTTCGAAGGCGTTATTCTAGATAGCGCGCTATCTTGCATAGCGGATACATTAATACTCCCCTACACAACTTATGTGCAGCTCAGAGATGGCAGCATGCCTCTCTGATGGAATTCAAAGGGGGCAAGTTTCAGATCAGCGCACGAACAACCCGAGGAAATCAAGTTCGGTACGTTAATCGGTCCAGAATCTTTTTTGTTTTTTCGTCTACAGGATGCCAAAACAACCCCATGACGGCTTACAGTTAGTTTCAGTCGATTGCTTTTCAGAAAATAAAATCCAAAAAGCACTCAAGAGAAATTCAAATCCTCAAATCCCCATCGCCTGGCAGCACCGGCACCGGCCGCTTCTGCTCATCGATGGCCACGAAACAGAACACCCCTTCGATCGCCTTTTCCCGGGCCTCGCTGTACATCCCCTCGACGAACACTTCCACACGCACCTTGAGGCTGGTGTTACCCACATGCACCACGCTGCCTACCAGCTCGACGATGCTGCCAGCCGGGATGGCGTGGTTGAAGTCGATGCGGTCGGTGGAGACGGTCACCAGCGGCAGCCGGCAGAAGCGCGTGGCGGCGATGAACGACACTTCGTCCATCCAGGCAAGTGCAGTGCCGCCGAACAGGGTGTTGTGGTGGTTGACGGTGCCGGGGAATACGGCTTTGGTCACGCGGCTGACGGAGAGCTCCGCACGGCGTTGGATTTCAGCTTCACGCAGGGTCATGGGCATGTACACATCAATGGCAAACAGCGCGCAGTGTACTGCCAGAAACGAAAAAAGCAGCCCGAAGGCTGCTTTTTTCAAACCGGCACAATCAGGCCAGTTTTTCCTTGATGCGTGCGGCTTTACCGGACAGATCACGGAGGTAGTACAGCTTGGCCTTACGCACGTCACCACGACGTTTCACGGTCAGGCTGTCGATGGTCGGGCTGTAGGTCTGGAAAGTACGCTCTACGCCGACACCGTTGGAGATCTTGCGCACGGTGAATGCACTGTTGACACCACGGTTGCGCTTGCCGATTACAACGCCTTCGAAGGCCTGCAGACGGCTACGCTCGCCTTCCTTTACCTTTACCTGAACGATAATGGTGTCACCCGGGGCGAAGGCCGGGATTTCTTTGGTCATCTGCTCTGCTTCGAGGGCGAGAATGATCTTGTTGGTCATGCTGTGCTCCTAAGATGAACCGTCAGGTTCACCGTCGATACGTTGTCTATCGTCCCGCTTGCGGAGGTATTCCGCCAGCAGCTTCTGCTCTCTCCAGAAAGTGAGCGACTTTCCAGAAGATCGGGCCGCCGTTCATGCGTCCGCCCAACGGACTGCGTCGAACGCCAACGCCGGATGTGTGCGTGGTTGCCGCTCGAGCAACACGTCGGGTACACAGCGTTCCGCATACACCTCAGGCCGGGTGTAGTGCGGGCAATCGAGCAAGCCGTCGGTGAAGGAGATCTTCTTCCGCCGAGCCTGCATGCCCTGGAGCTCCGGGCAGCAACCGCGTAACCGCATCGATCAGGACCATGGCCGGCAGCTCCCCGCCAGACAACACGTAATCCCCAACCGACCACTCTTCATCGACATGCGCTTCAATGAACCGCTCGTCGATGCCTTCGTAACGCCCGGCGATGAGAATCAGGGATTGCTCGTGCGCCAGTTCCTTCACGGCCGCCTGCGTCGATGCCTGCGACCTTGCGGGGACAGGTAGATCACCTTCGCCGCTTCCCCCGCCGCCTGCCTTGCTTCCAGCAGGGCGTCTTCCAGGGGCTTGACCTTCATCACCATGCCGGGGCCACCGCCGAAGGGCCGGTCATCCACAGTGTGGTGCCGATCCGTGGTGTAGCTTCGCGGGTTCCAGCAGTTGACTTGCATCAACCCTTGGCGAACCGCGCGGCTGGTAATGCCGTGTTCGGTGATGGCCGAGAACATCTTCGGGAAACAGTGTGATGACATCTACGCGCAGGTTAGCCGATCTGCCTCGAGAAGTCCGCATCCCACTCCACCCGCATTTCGCCAGCGGCCAGGTTCACCTCGGCGCACAGTCGTCCGTGCTACGGCAACAGGCGTTCGCGATCATCCAGGCTGCCCGCGCAGGGCTTGACCACCATCACATCGTTCGCGCCGGTTTCCAGCAGGTGATCGACTTTTCCGAGCAGTTCGCCGGGGCTGTTGATAACCTTCAGGCCTTCAAGCTGATACCAGTAGGTAATCATCCTGGGCCAATGCCGGCAGCAAGCTGCGCTCGATGCAGATTTCGTAACCGGCGAGCAGGCGAGCCTCTTCGCGGTCATCGAGACCTTGTAACTTCGCGACCAGGACCTTGTTCTGAGAACGGCCACTGGCCAATACCGCCTGCCTTACGTCACCATCGTGCCGAAGCGTCCAGTGCTTGTAGTCGAGCAGGTTGTCGATTGGATCGGTAAAGGAGTAAACCTTCACTTCACCTCGAACGCCGTGTACCGAAACGATCTTGCCGATGACGATCAGGTCAACTGCAGGTGCTGGTGTGGCGTTCATACTGCTCAGGCCGCAGCCTTGGCAGCTTCCTTCAGCAGCTGAGCAACGCGCTCAGACGGCTGGGCGCCAGCAGACAGCCAGTAGCTGACGCGCTCCTGGTTGACGGACAGGCGGATTTCACCACCAGTGGCGACCGGGTTGAAGAAGCCAACGCGCTCGTGAAACGACCGTCGCGCGCATTGCGGCTGTCGGTCACGGTCAGGTGGTAGAACGGGCGCTTTTTCGAGCCGCCACGTGCAAGACGGAATGGTTACCATGTGAACATCGTTCCTGTTGTCGGTGCTGCAGATTAAAGGCACAGCCGAGCACTCACGTGCCGAAAGGCCGCGTGTTCTCAAGGAATACACGCACTTTTGCAATTGCCCTTTTCCAAATGGCCGACGGACCGCCCCTTGCGGGGAGCAGCCCATCGCCCTCTTCCTTCACGTGCAGGGGTCAGAGCCGAGGCATGCGCGCCGCCGGGCATCGTGCCACCCAGCCCGCGCATCATCTTGGCCATGCCACCCTTGGTGGAGAATTTCTTCATCATTTTCTGCATTTGCTTGTGCTGCTTGATCAGCCGGCCGACGTCTCTGCACCTGAGTACCGGAACCCAGGGCGATACGGCGCTTGCGCGAACCGCTGATGATGTCGGGGTCGCGGCGCTCGGCCTGGGTCATGGAGCCGATGATCGCTTCCATCTGCTTGAACTGCTTCTCGGCCGCGCCCTGGGCGTTGCCCATCTGCGAGAGGTTTACCCCACCGATGCTCGGCAGTTTGTCCATGAGCCCGCCCAGGCCGCCCACTGCTTTTCATCTGCACCAGTTGGTCGCGGAAGTCTTCGAGGTCGAAGCCCTTGCCTTTCTTGAGCTTCTTGGCGAGTTTCTCGGCCTTGTCCTTGTCCAGCTTCTGCTCGGCCTGCTCGATCAGGCTGAGCATGTCGCCCATGCCGAGGATGCGCGAGGCGATGCGGTCGGGGTGGAACGGCTCGAGCGCTTCGCTCTTCTCGCCCATACCGATGAACTTGATCGGTTTGCCGGTGATGTGGCGCACCGACAGTGCGGCGCCGCCACGGGCATCACCGTCGACCTTGGTGAGCACAACGCCGGTGAGCGGCAGTGCATCACCGAAGGCCTTGGCCGTATTGGCGGCATCCTGGCCGGTCATGGCGTCGACCACGAACAGGGTTTCGACCGGCTTGACCGCTGCGTGCAGGGCCTGGATCTCGGCCATCATGTCGGCGTCGATGTGCAGGCGGCCGGCGGTGTCGAGGATCACCACGTCGATGAACTTGAGCTTGGCCTCGCGGATGGCGGCCTCGGCGATGTCGACCGGCTTCTGCGAGATGTCCGACGGGAAGAAGGTGACGCCGATGTCGCTGGCCAGGGTTTCGAGCTGCTTGATCGCCGCAGGGCGGTAGACGTCGGCCGACACCACCATCGCGCTCTTCTTCTTGCGCTCCTTGAGAAAGCGCGCGAGCTTGCCGGCGGTGGTGGTTTCGCCCGCACCCTGCAGGCCGGCCATCGACACCACCGCAGGTGGCGCAACGTTCAGCGCCAGGTCTTCGTTGGCCGCGCCCATGACCGACTCGAGCTCGGCCTGAACGATCTTGACGAACGCCTGGCCCGGCGTGAGGCTGCGCGAGACTTCGGTACCGACTGCGCGCTCCTTGATGGCGTTGACGAACTCCTTGACCACCGGCAGCGCGACATCGGCCTCCAGCAGCGCCATGCGCACCTCGCGCAGGGTGTCCTTGATGTTGTCTTCGCTGAGCTTGGCCTTGCCGGTGACATGGCGCAGCGTCTGCGACAGACGCTCGGAAAGATTCTCGAACATGGGTGATCCTATGCAGGCACGGCAGCCGTGCGGGAGGCCATTGCCCCCCTGGCGAAAAAAATGGCCGCGAGTATAACTCCAGAGCGGCGCACCGCCGACAGCTACCGGCGAGCAGTCTTTCGTGCGATCGGCTTTGTGTGCCACACTCCCGCTTCTGATTGGCCGCTCGTCAGTCCCTATGCTTCCTTTGCCCCCAGCCTGTTTCCCAGCCTCGTGGCGGTCGTGCTCTACGCCATCGCGACGCTTTTCAGGGCGTGCGCCTGGCGCGCGGCGCCAAGGCCGACAAACGCATCCTTTGCGGGCTCGGCGTGGTGGCAGTGGCTGCTCACTCGATGGCCTTGGGCGATCAGTTGCTCACCCCCCACGGGCTGGACCTCGATTTCTTCACCGCCGCCAGCCTGATCGCGGCAGCGGTCATCGCCCTGACGCTGCTGGCCTGCGCCAGCCTGCCGGTCGAAGTGCTGCTGGTGCTGCTCTACCCGCTCGGCCTGGTGACCGTGCTGATCGCGCAGTTCGCACCCTCGGGTACCGTGCCGCAGATCGACGAAGAGCCGGGCATCCTGGCGCACATCCTGCTGTCGATCCTGGCCTACGGCATGTTCACCATCGCGGTGTTCCAGGCCTTGCTGCTGCGAGTGCAGAACCACCAGCTCAAGCACAAGCACCCACCGGCCTGATTCGCGCCTTCCCGCCGCTGCAAACCATGGAAAGCCTGTTGTTCGGCTTCCTCTGGGCCGGCTGGATCCTGCTCACCGCTTCGCTGGTTTCGGGCTGGCTGTTCCTGGAGAACATGTTCGCCCAGCACCTTGTGCATAGAACGCTGCTTTCGTGCCTGGCCTGGATCGTGTTCGCCGTACTGCTATGGGGCCGCCATCGCCTGGGCTGGCGCGGGCACAAGGCGATCCGCTGGACGCTGGCCGGGTTCTGCCTGCTGATGCTGGCGTACTTCGGCAGCAAGCTGGTTCGCGAATACATCCTGCACATCTGAAGGCGCGCCGATGACTTACCTGCCCTGGCCCCGGCCCTCTGTCTGCTGGCCCTGGCGGTGTTCTGGTCGGCGCTGTTCAGCGCCATCGACATCGCCCGCCACCACCTGCCCAAGCCCAACCGGCAATCGCGCGCCCAGGCGCCCAGACGCCTGCGGCTGCGCGTGCCGGTGGGCAGCCTGGTGCTGTGCAACACTTTGTGCCGCGCCGCCGCGCTGGCGCTCGGCACAGGGCTGGCCGCGCAGTACCTGGGGGCGGGCCTGGCCTGGCTCGGGGCGTTGGGCGCCGCGCTGCTGCTGGCGGTGGTCGCCGAGTTTCTCGGCCGCACGCTGGGCCGGCAGCACCCCGGAGGCCTTCGTGCTCACCGCGCAACAGCCTGCTGCGCCTGCCCATGCGGCTGGCCTGGCCGCTGGCCTGGCTGCTCGAAGGGCTCGCCAACCTGGTGCTGCTGCCCTTTGCCGCAAAGCCTGGCGGGCAGCCCGCGCAAGCGCCCGAATCCACCGACGCCGAACCCGAGGCGCACCCGGAAGCGCCCACACGTTCGAGCACCCTGGGCAGCATCCATGCCCTGGAACGCATGACCGTCAACGACATCCTGGTGCCACGCAGCGACATCGACGGCATCAACCTCGATGACCCACTGCCGCGCATCATGGACCTGCTGATCGGCAGCCGGCACACGCGCCTGCCGGTGTATCGCGGTGACATCAACCAGGTCGAGCGCGTGCTCAATACGCGTCAGATCAGCCACCTGCTGCCCGGCCGCGAACTGACCGAAGCCGCCTTGCTCGCTGCCTGCTACGACGCCTATTTCGTACCGGAAGGAACGTCCCTTCAGATGCAGTTGCTCAACTTCCACAAGCAGCAACGCCGGCTGGGCATGGTGGTGGACGAATACGGCGAGGTCCTGGGCCTGGTGACGCTGGAGGACATCCTCGAAGAAATCGTCGGCGAGTTCGAGCACGAACAGGCCGAGCGCAACCCGCACATTCACCCGCAAGACGACGGCCGCCAGGTGGTCGATGGCGCCATCGCTGTGCGAGAACTGAACAAGGCCCTGGGCTGGCAGCTGCCCAGCGACGGCCCGCGAACGCTCAACGGCCTGGTGACCGAGGCCTTGGAAAACATCCCGGGAAGCGCCGTGTGCCTGAAGATCGGCCGCTACCGCCTGGAAATCCTCGACACGGTCGACAACCGCGTAAACAAGGTGCTGATCTGGCAGGCGCCTTCGCCACTGTAATCTTCGTTTACACCTTCGTCAGCCGCTTCCTATAATCCAGGCGCTTACAAAGCCCTGCCGGGCCCGTGCTACACGCACCCGTGGTGCCCGGCTCAGTCAGCCAGCCTGGATGCTTCTTCCCGCGCCCGCCCTACCCCGGCGGCGCCCTGCCGCCCTAAATGGGCGTGCTTCAGTGCTGTGCCACACAATAATTCGCACTGACTGCAGGGACACACCATGACCGCCTCCACCCTTTCGGCCAACCGTGCCGACGCCCCACCTGTCAATTCAGCAACCCGCGTGGCCACCGCCAGCTTCATCGGCACCGCCATCGAGTTCTATGATTTCTATGTGTACGCCACAGCCGCCGCTCTGGTGATCGGCCCGGTGTTCTTCCCGCAAGGCTCGGGCACCGCGCAGATGCTCTCGGCGTTCATCACCTTCGGCATCGCTTTTCTGGCGCGGCCCATCGGCTCGGCGCTGTTCGGCCACTTCGGCGACCGGATCGGCGCAAGTCGACCCTGGTGGCTTCGCTGTTGCTGATGGGCCTGTGCACCACATTGATCGGCGTGCTACCCGGCTACGACCAGATCGGCCTGTGGCCCCTGCCCTGCTGTGCCTGTTGCGTTTTGGCCAGGGCCTGGGCCTTGGCGGCGAATGGGGCGGCGCAGCGCTGCTGGCCACCGAGAACGCGCCGCCTGGCAAGCGCGCCTGGTTCGGCATGTTCCCGCAACTGGGGCCTTCGATCGGGTTTCTGGCGGCGAACGGGCTGTTCCTGGCACTTGCACTGGGCCTGAGCGACGAGCAGTTCCGAGCCTGGGGCTGGCGCTTGCCGTTTCTGCTCAGCGCGGCGCTGGTGGTGCTGGGGCTGTACGTGCGGCTGAAGCTGGCCGAGACCCCGGTGTTCGCCAAGGCCATGGCCGCTCACGACAAAGCCAAGGTCCCGGTGGTGGAGCTGTTCGCCCGCCACAGCCTGACGGTGCTGTTGGGCGCCCTGTCGATGGTGGTGTGCTACGCGCTGTTCTACATCTCCACGGTGTTTTCGCTGAGCTATGGGGTTTCGACGTTGGGCTACAGCCGCCAGGGCTTCCTGGGCATGCTGTGCTTTGCGGTGTTGTTCATGGCGCTGGCTACGCCGATATCGGCCTGGCTCAGCGACCGCTTCGGGCGCAAGCCGGTGCTGCTGGTCAGCGGCCTGCTTGCGGTGGCCTCTGGTTTTACCATGGAGCCCCTGCTCACTCAGGGCTCCAGCGCCAGTGTCACGCTGTTCCTGTGCATCGAGCTGTTTTTGATGGGCGCCACCTTCGCGCCCATGGGCGCCCTGTTGCCGGAGCTGTTCCCGACGCGCGTGCGCTACACCGGCGCCTCGGCCGCCTACAACCTGGGCGGCATCGTCGGCGCCTCAGCTGCGCCGTTTTTCGCGCAGAAGCTGGTGGCGATGGGCGGCCTGGGATATGTGGGCGGGTATGTTTCGGGGGCAGCGCTGATCAGCGTGATTGCCGTGCTGTGCTTGAAAGAGACGCGCGACAGAGCGCTCTGATGGCGCGGTAGAGATTTTTCCGTAGGAGCTCAGCTGTGCTGAGCGACGTGAAGATCTGCGCGTCGCCCAGCACAGCTGGGCTCCTACGGGATCGTGCGGCTGAGTAACATTAAAACTCGACGGTGACTGCTTGCGAGGCCCGAGTGGCCTTGGCCCGCGCAGCCTCTATGCTCTCGTCGCGCGCCAGCGCCACGCCCATGCGGCGCTGGCCATTCACTTCTGGCTTGCCGAACAGGCGCAAGGCCGTGTCGGGCTCGCTCAGCGCAGCACCCAGGTTGGCGAACGCCGCCTGCTTCGACTGGCCTTCTACCAAAATCACCGCCGAAGCCGAAGGCCCGAACTGGCGGATGACCGGCACGGGCAGGCCGAGGATAGCGCGGGCGTGAAGGGCGAACTGGGAGAGGTCCTGGGAAATCAGAGGTGACCAGGCCCGTGTCATGCGGGCGCGGCGACACTTCGCTGAACCATACCTGGTCACCCTTGACGAACAGCTCCACGCCGAACAGGCCACGCCCGCCCAGCGCCTCGGTGACCTTGTGCGCCACGCGCTCGGACTCGGCAAGCGCCGCCGGGCTCATGGCCTGGGGCTGCCAGGATTCCTGGTAGTCGCCTTTCTCCTGGCGGTGGCCGACCGGCGCGCAAAAGGTGGTGCCACCGGCATGGCGAACGGTCAACAGGGTGATTTCGTATTCGAAGTCGATGAAGCCTTCGATGATCACCCGGCCCTTGCCGGCGCGGCCGCCTTCCTGGGCGTAGTCCCAGGCCTTCTGCAGGTCGGCATCGGAGCGCAGCAGGCTCTGGCCCTTGCCTGAGGAGCTCATCACCGGCTTGACCACGCAGGGATAGCCCAGCTCGGCCACCGCCGCGCTGTACTGCTCGAAGCTGTCGGCGAAGTGGTACGGCGAGGTGGGCAGCCCCAGCTCTTCGGCTGCCAGGCGGCGGATGCCCTCACGGTTCATGGTCAGTTGCGCGGCGCGGGCAGTGGGGATCACGGTGTAGCCTTCGCTCTCCAGCTCCACCAGCGTGGCGGTGGCGATGGCTTCGATCTCCGGCACGATGTAATGCGGCTTCTCAGCCTCGATCACGGCGCGCAACGCGGCGCCGTCGAGCATGCTGATCACATGGCTGCGGTGCGCCACCTGCATGGCCGGGGCATCGGCGTAGCGGTCCACGGCAATCACTTCAACGCCCAGGCGTTGCAGTTCGATCACGACTTCCTTGCCCAGCTCGCCACTGCCGCACAGCAGTACGCGGGTGGCCGTCGGCGAGAGCGGGGTTCCGATACGGGTCATGTCAAATCCTCGAGAGAGCGGATGGGCCTGGCCGCGCCGCGGCCTGCGAAAGCGGCGGATTCTACACCAAGGCGTGGCTCAGCGCGGCATCGGCTGACGGCGCGCGCGGCGGCCATCACCAGCCACACAGCACTGACACCGGCGAATTTCGACAGCAGCGAGACGCCGAAGACCACAGGCGTAAGCGCACCGATCATGCCGAAGAAAATCACCGTATCGACCGGAATGCTCAGTGCCGAACTCAGCCACAGCCGGTCATGCAGAGGGCGGCGGGTGACACTGAACACCAGCCAGTCGATCAGCTCGGAGACGCCAAAGGCTACGGCGCTGGCCAAGGCGATGGCAGGATCGGCGGTGACGTACGACAGCAGCAGTGCCGCCAGCATGGCGATCAGCGCGCCATGGCCGAAGCGCGTCTGCACCATGTCACGCAGGATGAACACCAGCCCACCCCAGGCTGACCAGAGCACGTCCAGCGAAGGCGCAGCGGAAAAGGCGAAGTTGATCAGCACGACGCTGCCGATGTAGAGAAGCAGGTAGATCATCTGGGAGTGGCACGCCGGCTCGAAAAAAGGCCTGCGATTGTATCACTGCATCAGGCCCTGCGCCCGGGCCCGCTCGGCGAGCTGAGCCAGTACCTGGCGCCGCTCGTCGTTGCTCATGCGGCCCCAGCGGCTGATTTCGCTGGCGGTCCGCTGGCAGCCCAGGCAGAGGTCTTGCTCGTCAAGGGCGCAGATGCTCACACAGGGTGAGCGCACCGGCCGCTCGCGTTCGGCTTCGGTCATGGCTGCTCATCCTGCTCGGCGAGCTCCTGGGCATAGCGCCGGGCGTTGGCCACATAATGCGCGGCGCTGGCTTCCAGGCGGCGCTTCTGTTCGTCGGCGAGTTCACGCACCACCTTGCCGGGCGAGCCCATCACCAACGAGCCGTCGGGGATCTCCTTGCCTTCGGGGATCAGCGTGTTGGCGCCGATCAGGCAATGCTTGCCGATGCGCGCGCCATTGAGCACCACGGCATTGATGCCGATCAGGCTGTAGTCGCCCACCTGGCAGCCGTGCAGCATGGCGTTGTGCCCAACCGTCACACCCTTGCCCAGGGTCAACGGCTGCCCGGGGTCGGTGTGCATCACGCTGCCGTCCTGCACATTGCTGCCCTCGCCGATGTCGATCAGCTCGTTGTCGCCGCGCAGGACCGCGCCGAACCAGACACTGGCGTCGGCCTGCAGGCGCACCTTGCCGACCACCGTGGCCCCCGGCGCAATCCAGCTGCTGGCGTGTGCCTCGACGCGCGCCTCACCCAGGCGGTATTTCATGGTTCAGCCCTCATCGTCGAGTTCAGACAGCCGCATAGCCGGCCGGTGGTTCGTGCATCGAGATGCCCGCGTCGAAGGCCACGTTCATCAGTTCGACGATCATGATCGCCGACAAGCCCCAGATCCTGTAACCCTCATAGCGGTAGCTGGGCACGTACCAATTACGCCCCTGATAGTCGATGCGGTGAGTGTGCTCGCGCGGGTCATCCAGGAAGAACGCCAGCGGCACGCTGAACACCGCAGCAATTTCCGCATCGTTGGGCCGATATTCGACGTAATCGGGGATCACGCCCACCCAGGGCGTAACCTTCAGCCCATGCTTGGACACCAGCGGGCTGAGCGGCCCGGCCACTTCGACCATTCCCGGCGGCAAGCCGATTTCCTCTTCGGCTTCGCGCAGGGCGGTGAACAGCAAGTCAGGGTCTTCAGGGTCGCGGCGCCCGCCGGGGAAAGCCACTTCGCCACCGTGGGTGGAAAGCCCCGTGGCGCGCAGCGTAAGCACCAGCTCAGGCTCTGCGCAACGGGTGATGGGCATCAACACTGCCGCTTCAGGATATCGCGCGTCGGTGCGCAACGGCCGGGGGGTGTGGCCACTCAGTCGAGTCAACAGCTCATCGAGCATGGGGCATGTCCACTTTTGAACGCTTGTTCCGAATCATGCCGCAAAGCGCCGCGCCGCCCAAGCCCCTGCTTGCCCCACCGGCGCAGGGGCTGCAGGATAGGCGCAACCGAGGACCGAACACGATGAAATTCTGCAGCCAGTGTGGCAACACCGTTACCCACCAGATCCCCCGGGCGACAGCCGCCCGCGCTACGTGTGCAGCCACTGCGCGCATGTCCATTACCAGAACCCCAACATCGTCGCAGGCAGCGTGCCGGCTTATGAAGGCCGCGTGCTGCTCTGCCGCCGCGCCATCGAGCCGAGAAAGGGCCACTGGACCTTGCCCGCCGGTTTCATGGAAAACGGCGAGAGCCTGGAGCAGGCCGCGCGCCGCGAAACCCTCGAAGAAGCCTGTGCACACCTGGGCGAGGCGCAGTTGTACACGGTGTTCGACTTGCCCCACATCAACCAGGTGCATGTGTTCTTCCGCGCCGAAATGACCAGCGGCCGGTTCGACGCGGGCGACGAGACGCTGGAGGCCCGGCTGTTCAGTGAAGAGGACATCCCTTGGGCGGAGCTGGCTTTCCGCACGGTCGCGCGTACTCTAGAATGCTTTTTCGCCGACAGGCTGGCCAATAGCTACCCTGTCCGCAATGAAGTGCTGCCGCCGCTGTCCTTGCCGCCGGCGGATTCCTGACAGCCCGTTTTACGGGGGCGATGGCCCCACAGGGTTTTGCTTCGATGCGTACGTTATTCGCTGTACTGGGCTTGCTCGCCGTGATGAGCCTGCCACTGCCGGCCATGGCCGCCTTCACCGAAACCATCATCACCCGCCCCTTGGCCAAGCCTGCGCCGGTGCAACCGGGCGCCCCGCAAGCGGTTCCGGTTCCGGTTCCGGTTCCGGTCCCGGTCCCGGTCCCTGCCAAGAGCCATGGCCTGATCGACAAGGTCGTGGTGGTCAAGTCCAGCCGCCAGCTGCAGCTGATGAGTGGCGGGGTGATGATGAAAAGCTACCGCGTCTCGCTCGGCAAGCAACCCAAGGGCCCCAAGGAACGCGAAGGCGACCGGCGCACGCCCGAGGGCCTCTATTGGGTCGACTGGCGCAAGACCAGCGACAAGTTCAACCTGGCGATGCATGTCTCCTACCCCAATGCCGCAGACCTCGCCCGTGCGCAACGCGACGGCGTCAAGCCCGGCAGCATGATCATGATCCACGGCACCCCGATCAACGAGGAGTACCCGGAGTGGTACTTCGCCTCGCTGGACTGGACCGACGGCTGCATCGCCATGACCAACGCCGACATGCGCGAGGTGTGGGGGCTTGTCAAGGATGGCACGTTGATAGAGATCAAGCCGTGACGTAGGAATCGCCCTACAGAAATTGGTAATTTTTCCCTCAGAAATACCAGACGTATCCTGAATCCAATCGAATACCTGAAAGCTTATGGTTCACCCGAACGCATAACTTTTCAGGTGTTCACCGTGCATCCGTTTCCCTCACGCTCACAACGCTGGCATTGGCCTTGCTGCCAGCCCTCGCCACTGCAGACCAGGGCACGAGCGACGCCTGGCGGCAGCTGGAAGACTTCGAGCGGCAAAGGGGCCGCGACGAACTGGAGCGGCGCCAGCGCCAGTTGCTCGCCCCGGAGCCTGCGTCGCCGCCCCAGCCCAGCGACACCCAAGGCCGCTGCGAACCGGTCCAGGGCCTGCGGCTGCACGGCAACCAGTTGATCGACGAAGCTCGGCTGCGCCAGAGTGCAGAGCCGTACATGGCCGCCTGCATGCCGGCGGCGGCCATCAACCGCGTGCTTGAAGCGATCACCGAGCAGTACGTGCAGGCCGGCTACATAGGTGCCCGGCCCTACCGCCTGGCATCGCGCGAGCTCGGCGGGCCGCTGCAGGTGCTGGTGGTGGAAGGCCAGGTCGAAAGCATCGAGGTCACCGAGCCAGGCCTGCCCCTGTCGCTGGGCAATGCCTTCGGCACCCTCCCGGCCAGCCGCTGCATCTGCCTACCCTGGAACGCGGCCTCGACCAGCTCAACCGCCTGCGTGTGCTGGACCTGGCCGCCGACATCGCCCCCGGCGAGCGCACCGGTGGCACCCATGTGCGCCTCAGGCCCTTGAGCCACCCTCCGCGCGCCTGGCCCACACTGCTGCTGGACAACCGTGGCTCGGCAAGCAGCGGCCGCAACCGCGCGCTGCTGACTTTCAACCTCGACAGCCCCGCACGCTGGAATGATGCCCTGGTGCTAGGGCTGCAACGCACGCTGCCGGCCGGGCCCAACTTCAACCGAAGCTACATCGGCGGCTACAGCGTGCCGCGCGGGCCGTGGCAATTGAGCCTGAACGCTGCCCGCTATGCCTATCGCAGCCGCAGCCCCGGGGCATACGGCGCGATCGTGAGCCAAGGCTCCGGTGCGGTGTACGCCGCAGCCCTGGAGCGCCAGCTCTGGCGCGACCGCAGCAGCCTGTACAGCGCCACCTTGCGCGCCACGCACAAGAACGTGGCCACCTACATCCTGGGGCGGTTCAGCGGCGTGCAAAGCCCCACCTACAACAGCCTCGGGGTGCAGCTCGATGCACTCTGGTCAAGCCATGGCCAATGGAATGCACAGGTGCTCTACAGCCAGGGCCTGGGCGGCTGGCGCGCCGACGACAGCCTGCCGTTGCGCGACCCGGCATCGCCCAGCGCCACGTTCGGAGTGTGGCGCACCAGCCTCGGCCATACGCGCAGCGGCCGTGTGCTGGGCCAGGCGTGGCACTGGAGCAGTCAACTCAGCGCCCAGTACACCCGCAACACACTACCAGGGCCCGACCAGCTCAACCTGCCCGGCGACCTGAGCCTGCGCGGCTTCCGTGACCTGCCGGCCAGTTTCGACCGTGGCGCTCACTGGCAGAACACCTTGAGCCTGCCCCGCCCGCTGCCCATGGGCTTTGGCCTGGTGCCTCGGCTGGGGCTCGACCTCGCCCAGGGCGACGGCCGCCGCGGCCAGCGCGGTGAACGCCTGGCGGGTTCGGTAGTGGGCGCAAGCCTCAACCGCGGCGAGCTGGCACTGAGCCTCGACTACCAGCACCCGCTGTACCGCCGCCAGGGCGAGCGGCCCGGCGGCTATTGGCAGTTGCAGTTGCAAGCGCGCCTTCGAAACACCCAATAAAAAAGAAGAAGGAAACCATCCCATGAAACGGAAACGCTCAACCCCCTTCCCCTCCCGGCTTGCCAGTGACCCCCTGCGCTGGGCGATCGCCACTGTGCTGCTGGCACCGGTCGGCGCCCTGGCCGAAGGCATCGTGCCCCAGGCCGGCCCCGCCGGCACACCGCAGGTGGAACAGCACGGCGCCACTGCGCTGATCAACATCGTGCCGCCAGTCAACGGCACCTCGCACAACCAGTACCTGGGTTACGACGTAGGCGCAGGCGGCGCGGTGCTCAACAACGCCACCGCCGCCGGGCAATCGGCGCTGCTGGGTGAACTGGGCGCCAACCCGCAGTTCAATGGCGCCGCAGCCGGCATGATCATCAACGAGGTGGTGGGCAATGCCGGCTCGTACATCAACGGGCCACAGGAAATCTTCGGCCAGGCCGCCGACTACGTACTGGCCAACCCCAATGGCATCCATATCAACGGCGGGCGGTTGATCAACGCGCCGCAGAGCGCATTCCTGGTGGGCACGCCAGAGGTGGTCGACGGGCGCCTGGTAGGGCTGAACACCTTCGACGCTGCGGGGCACGTGCAGGTCGATGGGGCAGGCCTTGCCAGCGATGGCGCCGTGCGCCTGATCGCCCCGCGGGTCGACACCAACGGCCAGATGGACCTGCCCGGTGAGGCCACAGTGATCGCCGGGCGCAACCGTGTCGCTCCAGGGGGCGAGATACTCGAAACACGCCAGGGCGGTGAGCAGGCCATCGACGCGCAGTTGCTCGGCGCCATGAAGGCCGGGCGAATCGAGAGTGATCAGCACACGCGAGGGCGCCGGTGTGCGCCTGGCCAGCGCCGATTTCATCGCCGACGCCGGCATCGACGTCGACTCCGCAGGCTCGCTGGATATTGGCGACACACAATCGCCAACGCGCCTGGCCGCCGTCGGCGGCAACGTAGAACCTGAAAGCAGCCCACAACCTGAACATGACCTACACCCGCCTGGCCGGGCGCGACATCAGCGCCCAGGCAGGCGGCGACCTCACCCTCCTGCCCGGGCAGCACCAGAGCCAGGAGCAATCGTGGCCCGAGGACTGGGACAGCCAGTTTCTCGGCATCGTCACCGAGCGCTACATGGTGCGCAAGGACACGCGAAAGACCCAGACGCTGGAGTCGGTCGTCACCGCCAGCGGCAACCTGGCTCTGGAGGCTGGCGGCAACCTCAAGGTGAAAGCCGCCGACCTGCATGCCGAAGGCGAAGCCAGCCTGTCCAGCGGTGGCGATCTTGTGCTGGAGGCAGGCAGCAACCAGGTCAGCACCGACACTCACACCTACCACCGCAAACACCTGTGGTCGAGCGAGAGCGACGCGCACGACACTCAGGAGCAGAACGTGCCTACCCGGCTGGAGGCACGCAACATCAAGATGAACAGCAAGGGCGACACCCACGTTCGTGGCTCTGTGGTCAGAAGCCAGGAAAACACCGACATCCGGGCGCGCAAGCTGGTAGTCGATGGCCAGGTGCTCAAAGGTGACGAGGCCTACAAGGAAAACGCAGGCGACATGCTCGGAGGGCTGGTCACCAAGCGCCGCGCCGACAACAGTGGCAGCAGTGAAACCCACGTAGGCAGCGACATAAACGCCGGCGGCAAGCTCACCGTGGCGGCCGACGACGTGCTGATAAAAGGCAGCAAGGTGATTGGGGAACAGGGCGCCGAACTGATCAGTGACAAAGGCGCGGTGACACTGGAAAGCAGCCATAACCTGGTGCGCAGGCAGAAGGACGAAAGCAACGGCGCGCTGTTCGGCGCCATTGGCTCCAGCGAACAAAGCCAGCAGCACACCGAGCAGGCCAAGCGAAGCGAAGCCAGTTCAGGCACCAACCTGGCCATTTCGGCGAAAACCGATGCGAACATCACCGGTGCCAAGGTCACCGCCAAGGCAGAGGTGAGCGTCAATGCCGAGGGCGACGTCAACATCACGCCGGACATCGACAGCGACAAGGTGCAGAGCCACCAGCGCGACCGCCATTTCGTGGCCACCGCCAAGCAGACTCAGGACGCCGAGGACAACAAGGCCGCCTCCAGGCAGTGGATCGCCGAAGTGGGGCTGCAACAGGTCGATACACAGGCGAACACCGAGGCCAGCAAGGTATCAAGGCCCACGATCGAAGGCGCCAACGTGGCCATCAACGCCGGCGGTACAGCGACCCTCGACAGCGCCGATGTCACCGCCCACGAAGGAGAGGTGAACATAGAAGGCAAGCGAGTCGTGCTGGGCAGCACCAGCGACAGCCACAGCGAGCAGAAAACCACCCGCACCATTGGCGGTGGCATCGGGGTTACCGCCGGCATGGACCGCAGTGGCAGCTATTCCTCGGGGCGCACGAAAAGGCAGAAACCCGCGAACACAGCACCACCGCCCAGACCACCCACATCACCAGCAAAGCCGACACGCACTTGATCGCCGACCACGGCAAAGGCCATATCGAAAACACCGGCGCACAGGTCGAGGCCGGCGGCATCGTGGACATCGATGCTGCGAGCGTGAACAACATCGCGGCACACGACACCGAGGAAAAGACCGAAGAGCGCGAGGCCACCAAGGGCACCGCCGGCATCAACGTCGAGACGCGCTTCCTGACCCGCCCGATCGAGAAGTACCTCAACGGCCAGGACCAGTCGGTGTTCCAGAAAGGTGTCGAGGAAGCTCTGGAGGCGCCAAGCCTGGGCATCGACCTGGTCGGCAGCCACACCCATCGCCTGGAAGAAACCACCCGCGACATCGCACGCGTCAGCCAATTCGAGGGCAACACCGTTCAGGCCCTGTTGGGCGGGCACCTCCAGGACGAGGGCACTCAGTACCTGGGCCGGGACGGCCGTGTGAACATCGACGCTCGCAGCCACGACGCCACTGCTGCCCACACCGTCGAAACCAGCCTCGTCAAGCGCCTGGATGTAGAAGGCTCGGGCCGCGTGGACACCGTGACCAGCACCGACATCAATGGCCGGCTGATGGCAGCAGGTGGCTCGTTCGAGGAACAAAAGAGCAGCTCCACCGCCCTGCCCGCGCGCGCCGATGGCACCAAGGGCGTCGGGATTCAACTGGGTACCGACGGCCGCTACGAAGGCACGCAGTTCAATAGCCATGGCGGGGTGGTGGCGGTCAAAGCCGAAGGTTCGCTGGACCTCGGCCAGGCCACCGACACGCAGAAGCAAACCACCAAAACCCTCGACGGCTTCGGCTGGGCGCGCCTGGGCACCTCGCCGGACAAAGCCCGCAACATCGGGGCCGGCGGCGCACTCACCCACGACCAGATCACCCGCGAGTCCAGCACGGGCAAAGGCGTCGACCTGCAGGGCAAACAGGCGCAGTTCCTCGCCGGGGCTGACTTCCGCTCCACTGGGCTCACCGCCGGCAGCGAGCAACCCTTGGATAAAATCCAGATCGAAGCAGGCGGCCAGGCCGACCTGGGCGCCGGGGTCAACACCTCCAGCGCGCAAGGCCAACGGCTGGGTGGCGGCATCCAGGTGAGCACTTCCACGGCACCGGGCAGCCTCGGCGGGGGCCTGGGCGGCCACTTCGACGCGGGCCGGACTCAGGAGCGGGTTCGGTGAGGAAACCGCCAACGCCCTCGACACCCAACATCTGCAGGTGATCGCCAAGGCGCGGGAGGCCGAAGCGGTGCGCCTGGACGGCGTGCAGGCCAAGGCGAACACCATCGACCTGCAAGCCCCCAATGGCGGCGTGCTGGTAGACGCCGCCACCCGCACCGAGCACAAGGACAACCTGGCCATCACCGCAGGCCTGGGCGCCAACACCCTCAAGAGCGGTGCGAAGGACACCGACGCCTCGGGCCTGCATGCGCGCCTGAAGGTCAAGGTCGACAACCTCGACAGCACCACCCACACCAATGCCAGCCTCAAGGGCGACGTGGTCAACCTGGCCAGCGCAGGCGATACGCAACTCAACGGCGCCACTATCGATGCCGACAAGGTGACCGGCCAGGTAGACGGCGACCTGCTGGTGGCTACCCGCCAGGACCGGGTCAAGGGCACCGAAGTGAACGTCGACGGGCGCATCAGCCAGGAGCACAACCCGCAAGGCCTGCTCAATGCTGTTTCGGCCGTGGCCGGGCCGTTCGCGGGCAAAGTGGGAAAGAATGCCGCCGGCATCCGCAAGCTCGACGCCAACACCAGCCCGGGCATCTCGCTGGACGTCGTCCACACCGACCGCACTACCGCTGCGCAGCAGAGCGTGGTCAGCGGGCGTGAAGGTGTGAGCCTGGACGTGGCAGGCACCACGCACCTCACCGGCGCAGTGGTCGAGGCATCCCAAGGCCAGGTGGCGCTCGCCGACGGCGCTGTGCAACAGCACGACCTCAGCGGCCGAGACTACCGCTCCGACGTGAGCATCAACGCTTCCAACTCGCCGACCGAGCTGCTCAGCGGCGTGCTCAACGAAGCCACTGCCGACAAAGGCAATCAGGCGCAGCAGGACCAGCACGTCAACGCCGGCTTCTACCGCAGCGGCGGCCACGACACCACTCAGGTGCTCAAAGCGAAGATCGAACAGGCCACACGCTGACAACTGCCTCTCCCTCGGGCGCCTGACAGGCGCCCTTCCCTTCCCCGGCAGCCTGGCCTTGGCTATGCTGCCCCGCTCCGAAGCCTCCCAGGCACTGCCTCATGCCCATTACCTTGATCACCGGCTGCTCCAGCGGCATCGGCCTCGCCACTGCCCGCGCATTGAAGGCCGCCGGCCACAGCGTCTGTGCCACCGCACGCTCGCCTGAAGATGTCGCCCGTTTGGCAAGTGAGGGCTTTGACGCCCACCAGCTCGATGTGACCGACAGCGAAGCCGTGCAGGCACTGGCCGCCGAGCTGCCTGAGCTGGACGTGCTGATCAACAACGCCGGCTACGGCCTGATCGGCCCGTTGCTCGACATTCCGGATGCCGCCTTGCGCGCCCAGTTCGACACCAACCTGATCGGCCTGCTCAGCATGACCCGCGCCTGCTTGCCGGCGCTGCGCCGCCGCCAGGGGTTGGTGGTGAACATCGGCAGTGTCTCGGCCTTGATGGTCACGCCCTTTGCCGGGGCCTATTGCGCCTCCAAGGCAGCGGTGCATGCGGCCAGCGATGCGCTGCGCATGGAGCTGGCGCCCTTGGGCGTTCGGGTGACGGAGGTGCAGCCGGGCGCCATCGCCACGCGCTTCGCTGAGCAGGCAGGCCGCCAGGCCGAGCAGGTCATCCATGAGCAGTCGCCGTGGTGGCCATGGCGCGAGCAGGTGCGCAAACGTGCCCAGGCCTCGCAACAGCACGGCGCGGCGCCGGAAGCCGTGGGCCAGGCCATCGCCGGTGCGCTCGCCCGTGCACCTCGGGTGTTGCGCGTGGGCAACGGCAGCCGGGCCTTGCCCTGGTTGGTGCGCTGGCTGCCCGGCGGTTGGCTCGACCGCATCCTCAGCCGGCGTTTCGGCCTTTAAGCCCCGGGCTTGACCACCACCGTGCAGCTGGTCCCGGCCGCCAGCAGCATGCCCTCGGGCACCTGGTCGATGTGAATCCGCACCGGCACCCGTTGGGCCAGCCGCACCCAGTTGAAGGTCGGGTTCACGTCGGCCACGCCTTCGCGGCTTTGCGGGTTGTCGCGGTCGTAGATGCCGCGGGCGATGCTCTCCACGTGCCCCTGCAGCACCTCGCCGCTCATCATCTGGATCTCGGCAGCGTCGCCCACCTTCACGTGGGGCAGCTTGGTTTCCTCGAAAAAGCCATACACCCAGAACGAATGCTCATCCACCACCGCCATGCGTGGCTCGCCGGCGTGGGCGTAATCGCCGGGGTGTACGTTGAGGTTGGTGACGTAGCCATCGACCTGCGCGCGCACCTGGGTGCGGTCCAGGTTCAGTTGCGCCGAAGCCAGTTGCGCCTGGGCCTGCTGGTAGTCGGCCTGGGCGGCGCTGGCCAGGTTGCTGGCATCGTCGCGGCTTTCCCTGGAGATCACCAGCGCGTCCATGTCGGCACGCCGGCTGGCGTTGGCCTTGCGCATCTCCCAGGTAGCCTTGCGCGAGGCCACCTGGGCCTGCGCCTGGGCCACGGCGATGCGGTAGTGCTCAGGGTCGATGCGCAGCAACACGTCGCCCTTTTTTACCTGCTGGTTGTCGCGCACCGGCACCTCGACCACGTAGCCGGCCACGTCTGCCGCCACGTTGATGATGTCGGCGCGTACGCGGCCGTCGCGGGTCCAGGGGGTGTCCATGTACTGCACCCAGAGGGTGCGGCCCAGCACAACGGCCAAGGCCAGGATCAACAAGGTGCCGAGCAGGCTGAACAGGCTTTTCATCGGGCGTCTCTTCAGTGGTAAAGCGGCAGCGCCAGCGCGCTGCACAGGCAGACGAACAGGCAAAGGCGCAGCAGCGCCGGGTGCCAGAAGTGGCGGTACAGGTCCAGGCTGGAGAACCAGCGGTCCAGCGCCCAGGCAAGGCCCATGGCGAACAGGAACAGCACGGTGAGGCTGGGCATGTACAGGCCGTGGAAGGCGATTTCACGCGGCATGGGCGGCTCCGTTGTGGCCAAGTTCGGCCAAGGGCGATTGCGGGTCGAGCAGGCTGGAGCGAATGAAATGCAGGTAGCTCTGCACCCGCCGCAGCACCGAGGTATCGAAATGGCGGGCGAAGGGCTCTTCGGCGGCCTGCACTTCGGCAATCGCCTGCTCCAGCACACCCAGGCAGCGTTCAAGGTTTGCCGCGCTGGGCTGAATGAACAGCCGGATCAACGAACGGCCCAATGCGCGGATGCCCTGCCGCCACGGCTGGCGCTCGTGGTAGGCGGGGTGAATGGGCAGGCCGTCCTGCTCGCGGCGCAGCTCGATGATGGCGTGGCCGATCTCCAGCACCGTGAACATCCAGCCCAGCACCCGGCGCTGCACCTGCGGCTGGCCGGCAGACAGCCCATAGGCCTGATGCACCAGGTCGCGCACGCGGCTGTCGAACGCGCTGCCCAGGCGCTGGCCGGGGCCACTGATGGCGAACACCACCAGGCCGCGCAGGTCCTGCTCCAGCCGGCGCCACAGCCAACGGCTGTTGGGCGGCAGGATGATCGCCCCGGCAGCGGCACAGAACAGCATCCCCAGCAGCATGCCGAGGTAATCGTTGACGAACGCATAAGGGTCGAACTGCGTGAGGTTGCCCGGCACCGAGCCGATCGAGAAGAAGATCAGCAACCCCACGCCATAGCCTACCCACTGCGGGCGCGAGGCCAGGAACGCGCCGAACGCCAGCACGGGCGAAAGGACAACGCACAGCAGCGGGAAACCATCGATCTGTGGATAAACGAAAAACATCTCGATGAACCCGGCCAAGGCGCCAAGGCCCGTGCCGCAGGCCATCTGGAAGGAAAACCGGCGCGGGTTGGGGTGGCCGCAGAAAGGCCGACAGTCGCTGCGGCCACCAAGGTCATGGTGGCGCCGCTGGGCCAGTCGTTGAACAGCCAGAAGCTGCCCAGCACCAGCAGCACCACCGCGCCGCGCACGCCCGAGGCGATGCAGGCCCACAGGTTGGTCTGCGCGCGCCAGGGTTCGCGCCACTGCTCGCGCGCATGGCGATGCTCGGCCAGCGAGCCGTGGGTTTCGGCGTAGCTGTGCAGCTCCAGCACGAAGCGATACAGCAGCTCGAAGGCGGTATGGAAATCCAGCAGGTCCGCCTCACTCGGCGCGCGCGCCAGAAACAGCTCGCGCAGGCGGCGCACTTCATCGGTGAAGCCCGCCTTGTAGTGGTCCAGCGCAAGGGCCAGGCGCAGTGCATCACGGTCGGTCAGCGCACGGCCGCTGAACGGTTCGAGCAGGCCAACCAACGTGTGCAGTGCCGGCTCCAGCGCCGCGCGCACCTGGCCGTGGTCATGGATGCGCTCAAGCAATTGGTGCAGCGCGTTGAAGCGGGTAGTGATGCCCATGAATTCGCTGTTCATGCGGCTCACCCGGCCCGAGCGGCGGCGCATGTGCGGGTCTTCGAAGGCCGTGATCGAGCGCAGGCTTTCAAGGCCCACGGCTTCGGCGATCAAGCGCACATTGGCGCTCTCGAAGGTTTCACGCAGGCCCCGCCCACTCAGGTGCTGCACCACAAAAGCGGCGAACATGCCAAAACGCTGATAGAGCGCATTACGCATTGCAGCGCTGGACGATTGCGGCAGGATCGCGGCGCTGACGAAGGTAGAGACCAGCAAGCCGAGGCCGATTTCCAGCACCCGCCACACTGCCGCCATGAATGCGCCTTCCGGGTGGCCGAGCACCGGCAAGCCAACCATCGCGGCGGTGTAGCCGGCCAGCACAAAGCCGTACCCGCGAAAGTTGCGGTGCCGCTGAGCGCCGGCCGAACAGAGGCCAACCCACAAAGCAAGGCTAGGCAGGAACAACTCGCTGTTTTGCGGGAACAGCGCGAACAGCAGCACCGTCACCGCAGAGCCTGCGATCGTGCCAAGCAGCCGATAGAAGCTTTTGGCGAACACCTGGCCGCTCTGCGCCTGCATCACGATGAACACGGTCACCATCGCGGTGCGCGGTTGCGGCAACTCCAGGCGCATGGCCAGCCACAGTGTGGTGAACGCGGCCAGCAGCACCTTGAAGATGAACACCCAGGTGACCCCGTCGGTGCGGGCCCACGCCAGCAGGCTGCGGCGCCAGGGCAGCGCGAGCAGGTTCACGGGGCCACCACCGCACTGCGCAGGCGATCCATGGCCGATAACGCCGCGGGTGCAGGCGGTGCCTGAAGCGCACCAGGCTTGGGCGAGTCGTCACCGGCTTGCAGGCCACCACCCAGCGCGCTGATCAAGGTTGCCTGGGTGGCAAGCTGCGCCGCCTGCACCTGCTGCTGCACCCGCTGCTGCTGAAACAGCGCGGTCTGTGCGTTGAGCACGCTCAAATAGTCTGTAAGCCCGCGCCGGTAGGCCGCCATGGCGAGGTCGAACGTGCGCTGAGCGCTGGCCACGGACTCGGCGGCAAAGCTTGCCTGCTTGTGCATCGACTCACGCCGCACCAACTGATCGGCCACCTGCTTGAGCGCCTCGACCAGGGTTTGCTGATAATTGGCCACCGCCTGGTCATAACCGGCGCTGGCCGCACCCAGTTGGCCACGCAAACGCCCGGCATCGAAGATCGGCAAACTGAAGGCGGGCCCTGCGTTGTAGCTGAATTTGCTGCCGGTCAAAAACTCCAGCATGCCGCCGCCGGTGGCCATATAGCCCAGGCTGCCGGCCAGGTTCACATCGGGATAGAAGCCTGCCTGGGCCACCGCGATGCCACGCGATTGCGCCGCCACCTGCCAGCGGGCGGCAACGACGTCGGGGCGCTGGCCCAGCAACTGCGCCGGCAGTGTGGAGGGCAAGGGCAGGTCGGCGGCCAGGCGCAGGCGCGGGCGTTGCAACGCCTGTGCAGCGCCCGGGCCTTGCCCGCTCAGCGCTGCCAGCTGATGGCCAGCCAGGGTAATGGTTTCGTCCAGGGCATCGAGTTGCCGATGGGTTTCGGGCAGCGGCGTTTGCGCCTGGCTCACTTCGAATTGAGTGCCGATGCCATGGGCAAGGCGCGTTTGCGCCAGGTGCAGAATCTGCTCCTGCTGGGCCAGTGTGGCCTCGGCGATGTCGCGCTCGGCATAGCCCAGCGCCAGCTGGATGTACACCTGCACCAACGCATCGACCAAGGCCAATTGCGCCTGGCGCGCTTGGGCCACCCGTTGATGCACCACGTCGAGCGCCTGCTCGCTGGCATTGCGCTCGCGGCCCCAGAGGTCGAGGTTCCAGCTCAGGCCAAGGCCTGCGTTGTTGTCCCAGGTGGTCTTGCCCGCCAGCGCGCCGGGGCCGTAAAACTGATCGGCTGGCCAGTTTCGCCGTTTGAGCGCGGCAGTGGCCGCCACTTGCGGCCCTTCGCCGGCCTCGGCAGCACCAGCCAGTGCCCGAGCCTCACGCACACGCGCTTGGGCCAGCGCCAGGCTCGGGCTGCCGGCCAACGCCTGAGCGACCCAACGGTTCAGCTGTTCGTCACCATAGCCATGCCACCATTGCTGGGCCGGCCAGCGCGCTTCCTGTTCGGCGTCATGCACAGCCATGCCGACGGCCAGGGTGCTTGGTTGGGGAACGCTGCTAAAGGGGGCGATACCACCAGTGCCGATGCATCCGCTCAGGGCAAGCGAATACGCGCAGAAGGCCAGAGCCTTGAGCTTCCGAAATGTACGCAGGGGCACAACGACGCCTCGAGAAAGAGGTGGGGGCAGGAGTTGGAGCCGATTCAGAGCGGCACCCGATGGCCGATAAGCGGGTTTTTTCGTGATTCTTTGTTACAGATCAAGAAACAATCCTGTGGTAGCCTTTACTTGCCAAATTGTTACTACATGCGACAATCGCGCCGTCTTCCTTGAGCACGAACCATGGACACCCTGCAAAACATGCGTGCCTTCTGCAGCGTGGCAGAGGCCGGCAGCTTTACCGCCGCCGCAGCGCAACTGGACACCACCACCGCGAACATTTCGCGAGCGGTCTCCAATCTTGAAGCCCATTTGCAAACCCGCCTGCTCAACCGCACCACCCGCCGCATTGCCCTGACCGAAGCCGGCAAACGCTACCTGCTGCGTTGCCAGCAGATCCTGGCGTTCGTCGAAGAGGCCGAGGCGGAGGCCAGCGACGCTCACGCGCGGCCTGCCGGGCAGCTCAAAGTGCACACCATGACCGGCATCGGCCAGCACTTCGTGATCGACGCCATCGCCCGCTACCGCCAGACCCACCCGGACGTGACCTTCGACCTGACCCTGGCCAACCGCGTGCCCGACCTGCTCGATGAGGGCTATGACGTCTCCATCGTGCTGGCCAGTGAATTGCCCGATTCTGGATTCGTGTCGCAGCGCCTGGGCATCACCTACAGCATCGTTTGCGCCTCCCCCGAGTACGTGAAAGCCCACGGCATGGCCAGCACGCCTGGGGATTCGAAGCGCCACGCCTGCCTGCGCCTGGTGAGCCCGGTGGTGCAGCTGGAGAAATGGCTGTTCGACGGCCCTGACGGCCAGGAGATGGTCAACATCAGCAACGCGCCGTTCCAGGTCAATTCCGCCGACGCCATGACCACCGCGATCAAGAGCGGCATGGGCGTGGGCGTGCTGCCGATCTACGCAGCCATCGACGGCCTGCGCGACGGCAGCCTGGTGCGCATGCTGCCGGAGTACCGCTTGCAGGAGCTGAACCTGTACGCCATCTACCCGTCGCGGCAGTACCTGGATGCCAAGATCAAGACCTGGGTGGAATACCTGCGCGGCTCGCTGCCGGAGATTCTGGCCGCCCACGACGCCGACCTGCGCATCCACGAGCTGAACTTCGCCACCTGAGGCAACTGGCGCCAAGGCCGGCGGAATGTCAGCGCGCTACATTCCCGCCCCGAACGAGCCGCGCCGATGAAAAAAACAGTATTGGCTTTCAGCCGCATCACGCCTGAGATGGTTACCCGCCTGGAACAGGACTTCGAGGTGATCGTCCCCAACCCCAAGGCCGGCGATATTGCCGCTCAGTTCAATGAAGCGCTGCCTCGTGCACACGGGCTGATCGGCGCAGGCCGCGCGCTCGGCGAACAACAGCTGGCTGCGGCAACCCGGCTGGAGGTGGTGTCCAGCGTGTCGGTGGGCTACGACAACTACGATGTGCCCTACCTCACTTCACGCGGCATCCAGCTGACCAACACCCCCGACGTGCTCACAGAAAGCACGGCAGACCTTGGCTTTTCGCTGATCATGAGCAGCGCCCGGCGCGTTGCCGAGCTCGATGCCTGGACCAAGGCCGGCAACTGGAAGGCCACCGTGGGCCCTGAACTGTTCGGCAGCGACGTGCACGGCAAGACACTGGGCCTGGTCGGCCTGGGCAACATCGGCGCGGCCATCGCCCGCCGTGGCCGGCTGGGCTTCAACATGCGCGTGCTCTACAGCGGCAACAGCCGCAAAACGGCGCTGGAACAAGAGCTGGGCGCGCAAATGCGCAGCCTGGATGAGCTGCTGGCCGAATCGGACTTCGTTTGCCTGGTGGTGCCGCTGTCGGAAAAAACCCATCACCTGATCGGCCAGCGTGAGCTGGCGCTGATGAAATCCAGCGCATTCCTGATAAACATCTCCCGCGGGCCGGTGGTCGATGAGCCGGCGCTGATCGAGGCGCTGCGCAACAAGACCATTCGTGGTGCCGGCCTGGACGTGTACGAGAAAGAGCCGCTGGCCGTCTCGCCGCTCTGGCAGCTGCCCAATGCCGTGACCCTGCCGCACATCGGCTCGGCCACCGCCGAAACCCGGCAGGCCATGGCCGAGCGGGCGATGGCCAACCTCACCGCCGCACTCAAGGGCCAGCGGCCTCAGGACCTGGTCAACCCCGAGGCCTTCAAGGGCTGAGCCTCGGCCGGCCGCTGGCGGGGTTTGCGAAACACCAGCCAGTTGCCCAGCATCACCAGCGCCAGGCCCGCCAGGGCCGGGCCGCTCCAGTGATAGCCCTCGAACCAGATCGAGACGTTCAGCGCCACCAGCGGAAACAGCACGGTGCAATAGGCCGCGCGCTCCGGGCCAAGCCGCCCGACCAGGGTGAGGTAGGCAGTGAAGGCAATGACCGAACCTGGTATCGCCAGGTACAGCAACGCGCCCAGGTAAAGCGGGCTCGTGTCCCAGGTGAACGGCACGCCGCGCACCAGGCAGTAACCGGCCAGCCACAGCGCGCCGTAAAGCATGCCCCAGGCATTGGTCGTCAGAGGCCGCAGGCCGCGGCGCTGGTGCAGGCTCGACAGCATGTTGCCCGCCGAGAAGCACATCGTGCCCGCCAACGCCCAGCACAGGCCCAACAAGGTGCCGCCGCCGGCCGGGTGGTTCGCCCATTGCGGCCAGAACAACAAGCCCAGGCCCAGCAGGCCCAGCCCGCCGCCGCCGATCACCGCCGGCGCGATCCGTTGGCCGAAGCACAGCCGCGCGCCCAGGGCGTTCCAGAGCGTTGCCGTGGAGAACACCACCGCCGACAAGCCGCTGGGCAGCCATTGCATCGCTTGCAGGAAGCACATGAAATTCACGCTGAACAGGCACAAACCCTGCGCCAGGGCGATGCCGTGGCTGGTGCGGTTCATCGGCTGCAGGCGGCGCGTGAGCAACAGCAGGGCGAACAGCACCACGGCGGCCAGGCTGAAGCGGTAGGCGATGGAGGCGGCAATAGGCACCGGGCCCAGTTGCCATTTCAGGGCGATCCAGGTGGTGCCCCAGATCAGTACGGTTGCGAGGTACAACACAGCGTTCATGGCATGGCCTCCTTTCGAGGCCGCCAGCATCGGGCCTGGCGCAGGTGCTGGCTTTCATATTCTTGCGGTTTTTCATCCGGGCACACGCCGCGCAGGCGTGCCGGGCGCTACGATAGCGCCATCAAGGAGCCCGCCATGTTGCAACTCGATGTTTTCCACTGCCTCGAACGCTCGCCCCATGCCCGCCTGGAGCGGCGCGCCGAGCTGGGCGACGGCCTGGTCGCGGCGCAGTGGCGCAACCGCGACAACGCGCAGCAATACGTGGGCCCTTCGCACCACACGCTGTCGTGTTACCTGGAAGGCGGCAGCGACATCCTCTGCCGCGAGCAACCACACCTGCGCGGCGGCCCGGGCAAGGTGTTCGTGTTCCCGGCGGGGGTGGATTCGTCCTGGGTAGTGAACCGCGAGCTGCGCCTGCTGCACCTGTACTTCAGCACCGAGCAATTCGCCCTCGCCTGCCTGCGCTGGCTGGACCGCGAGCCGCGCGCGCTGCAGCTCAACGAGGGGTTGTTCCTGGATGACGCGCCGCAAGCTGCACGTTTCGCGGCCCTTGCGCGGCTCGACTGGCAGGAGCCTGCGGAGCGCCTGCTCACCAGCAGCCTGGCTCACGACATGCTCGGCCACGCGCTGCTGGCCCAGGCCGGCCCGCGCGCGGCGCCCAAGGTGGCTGGCGGGCTATCGGCGCGCGCCCGGCGTCGAGTGATCGAGTACATCGAAGCGCACCTGCCGCAAGCCCTGACCCTGGGCGAGCTGGCGGCGGTGTGCGGGTTGTCTGAATATCACTTCGCGCGGATGTTCAAGCAGAGCCTGGAGGTGGCGCCGCACCGCTACGTGCTGGCACGGCGCCTGGCCCGGGCGCAGAACTTGCTGCGGCACAGCGAACTGGCCCTGGGCGAGATCGCCATGGCCTGTGGTTTCGCCAGCTCAAGCCACTTCAGCAGCCGCTTCCGCCAGCACGTCGGCGCCACCCCCGGTGCCTACCGGCTGGCGCTAGCCTAGACGGGCAAGCATAGCCGCTACAGGGCCTGCGACCACGCACGCTGCAGCCAATCCAATCGCCAGCCGGGGCCGATACGGCATCAGCCAGACCATCAGCCCGGCGCTCGCCATCAGCACCGCGCACCATTGCACCAACCCCAGTGCCCAACCCTGGCTGGCGATGGCGGGCCAGGGTGAGACGATCAGCAGCCCCGTGCCCAGAACGCGCAGGCAGCGGCGCTGCGCCAAGGTACTTTTGCACTTGAGCAGGTCGTTGAAGTGCTTTTCCATCGCCAGGCACAGGGCCATGAACCCCGCGTAGCAAAGCAATGCCGAGGCCAGCATCAGTGCGCCTCCTGTTCAGCACGCAGCGGCCGCGTGCGCTCACGCGGCTGCGCTGCTGCAAGCGCTTTGCGCCGCACGCGCCGGGCGATCCAGGCCAGCAGCACGCCAAAGGCGGCAGCGGTGAGGTCGACTCCGGCAAGGGCCCAGTCCCCCTGGGGCAACGACACACTCAGGCCGGCACCGGTGGTGAACTGGCTCAGCAGCGGCAGTGATATCAGCATCACGGCAGCGACCGTGAGTTGCTGCACCCAGCCGCGCGCATCGGGGCGCCAGGCCGCGTGCAGCAGGCTGGCGAGCCAGGCGAGGAAGAAGCAGCGCACCTCCCAGCCCTCGCGGCCGGCCAACTCCACCGGCAGCAGGCGGTTGGCACACAGGAAGGCGGCCACTGCGCAGACCAGCCCCGCCATGCCCGCCAGGTTCAGCGCGCCCACCAGGCGCAGCTCGAAGGGCTTGATCGCCGCCTTGGCGTGTTTCTGCTGGCGCTTGCTCAGCCACATCACCAGCCCGGTGCCGATCATCGCCGTGCTTGCCAGGCCGCAGACGAAATACAGCCAACGCAGCAAAGGATGCGCGAAGCGGCCCATGTGCAGGCCGTAGAAGGAGCCGGCGATCACCTGGGGCAATGGGCGCGCGTTGTCGTCTGCATGCAGCAGGCTGCCACCGGCGACACTGAACACGGTGCCGGCCCCCGGCATGTAAGGCACTCGCGCCGAAGTCGGCGGCTGGAAGGTAACCGTTGCCTCAGGGGTGCCTGGTTTATCGACCCGCACGTTGCCGACCTGCCCTCCCGGTACCTGCTGCTGATAGCGATCGAACAGCTGAGCAAGGCTCAACGGTGGCGCAGCGGTGGCCGAGGCGGCCGGCTCGATGTCCGGATAAAGCTCGCTGAAGTACTCTCGGTCGCCGCCTTCGTAATTGGCCAGCAGCGTGGCCGGCATCAACAGGTACATGAAGATCACCAGGCTGCTGTAGGTGATCATCAGGTGAAACGGCAAAGCCAGCACGCCCACGGCGTTGTGGCCATCGAGCCAGGAACGCTGGCCTTTGCCGGGGCGGAAGGTGAAGAACTCCTTGAAGATCTTCTTGTGAGTGATGATCCCGGTGATGAGCGCGACGAACATCGCGAAAGCCGCCAGCCCGGCGGCCCAACGCCCCCACGGGTAGGGCAGCTCCAGCTCGAAGTGGAAGCGGTAGAAGAACTCCCCGCCCAGGGTGCCCCGAGCGTTCAGCGCCTGGCCGGTGCTCGGGTCGATGGCCTGCTCGACGTAACTGCCACGGCCTTGCTTGCCGGGCTCCTGGTAGAGCACGGACGTTCTGGGGAGGCGCTCGTCGCCCGGGTCGATGTACCAGTTGCCAGCATTCGCCGCGTGAGCCTGCAGGTAATGCTCGGCGCCCGCCAGGCGGTCACGCATGCCCAGGCCCTGCATGGGCAGCTCGGGTTGCGCCCAGCGGCTCACCTCCTCCTTGAAGTACGTCAGGGTACCGGTGAGGAAAATCGCGAACAGTAGCCAGCCCAATACCAGCCCCACCCAGGTGTGCAGCCAGGCCATCGCCTGGCGAAAACCCTCTTTCATGGATGCGCCACTCCATGCAGGGCAGCTGCCAGGCCGCCCGAGAGCAGCGCACACAGGCCAACGCCCAGCCACGCGCGCAACGCGCTGGAACAGGCAAAACACCAGATCACTACAAGCAGCCACACCACGAATGAAACCATCATCCCTGTGATCACCGCCTGCAGCCGTACCATCGGCAGGCCCCAGCTGACGCACAGGCTCACCAGCGAGGCCACCAGGTAGCCGCCGAACAGCGAGGCAAGAATGCGGGAGGTCACAGCCAGGCGGTAGCTCATCGGCACCCCTGTGGCTTTGGTTTTCATGGCGTGTATGGCTGGAATGGGAAAGGGACGCCAAGTTTATTGATAAACATTCTCAGGGGCAAAGGCTTTGCATCGCCCCATGCTTCAAGCACACCCCAATGCGAGGCCCCTGGCCCGATCAAGCGTCGGGTCAAGCAACAAACAGAAAAATATTTATTGACCTCACCGGCTTGAAATCACCTGCCCAATCCCCGAATGTGTGACTCAAGGGCCGCTGAAAACCGCCAGCACCCGGCGGTAGTGGCGCCTTGCTTTCGTCACCTGAAGAAGGGGCAACACCATGCAAATTCAAGTCAACAGCGATAACCACATCCAGGGCGGCGCCCGCCTGGAAGAATGGGTGCGCAACACGCTCGAAACCGCACTGGAACGCTTTGAAGACGACCTCACCCGCATCGAGGTGCACTTGCGGGATGAAAACGGCGAAAAAGCCGGCCCACACGACAAACGCTGCCTGCTGGAGGCGCGCTTGAAGGGTATGCAACCGCTCTCGGTGAGCCATCGTACCCCGTCGCTTGAAAGCGCCATCGATGGCGCGGCCACCAAGCTCGAACACGCACTCGAGCATGCGTTGGGCAAGCAACGTGACAGGCGCGCAAGCGCGGCCTGAGTTGCAGCGCAATGAGAAAAGGCGAGCACTGCTCGCCTTTTTCATGCCTGCCGTTTCAGCAAAGGGGCCCATCGCAGCCATCGGTACAGTGACCGTGCCGGCGGTCTGCCCTCACGAACTAACCTGAACACGCCCAGTCAATACGTCCAGTCTTGCTATTTCAGGTGACGCTATGGACAACCCCTTCAAGATCATCAGTGATGCGTTCCAGCCCGATTACCGGGTAAACCTGAGCATTCAAGGCCTGGACGGCACCATCATGCTGACCCTCTCCAATGCCGCAGGTGTAGTGGCCAAGCGCATGATCAGCGCGCAGCAACGCAACGACCCCAAGCGCCTGGCGCGGCTGATCGACAGCGTTCGCTTCGGCATCGCCATCGAACAAGGCAGCAGCGCCGTCGAGCTATTGACTGCCATGACCGAACGCGAGCGCAGCGTACGCCCGCGCCAGAACTGGATCAGCGACCAGCCCAGCCTGGCAGTCGGTATCTGATCGGCTCAAGTCTCCCCTTGCTCCACCTCTATCTTGCCTGCCTGCCCGCCCTTGCGTGACGGCCCCTCGATTTTGACCGAGGGGAAACGCGAGGAGGCGAAGCGCACCACCAGGATCGCGAAAGCCAGCAGCAGAATCGCGCCCGAGAGATAGACCACGCCCAGGTCGGCAGGGCCGTGGTGGGAGACGTCAGAGATCAACAGGCGAGTGAGCGCGGTGATCGCGACGTAGATCAGAAAGCGCACGGGCATGTGGTTGGTCTTGAAGTAGATCCCGACCATCGCACCCAACTCCAGGTAGATGAACAGCAACAGCACGTCATCCACCGAAATATGGCCTTTCTCCAGCATGCCGACAAAAGCCACCACCGAGGCATAGGCCGTCACCCCGCCGATAGCGAACAGCGCCAGGTAGTGAAAGGTTTCGACAAACAGATTGCCCAGCGACTCGGCGCAGCGGTGCACGTGTTCACGCAGGGCATCGGCCCAATTCTTCTTCATGGGTATGTCCTTTTAGTGGCACCAACTGGCGATCATAACCAAACGCGGCGAACAGGCATGAGGGCAGTTTGTCGCAGGCCGCGCTACAGTGGCTGCTGGCCCGGACAAAAGAAGGACGATGTGCATGAAGATTTCAGAACCCAGATGCCTGGCCGCAGTGGGTGATCGGTGTGGTGAGGCGGTTGTGTGGTCGGCAGCGGAGAACGCGGTGTGGTGGGTGGATATCAACCGTTTTCTTGTACACCGGCTGGCTTACCCCGATGGCGCACTGCTCACCTGGGCCTTCGATGAGCCGGTCACTGCACTGGCACTGACCGACGAGCCTGGCCGTTGGCTCGTCGCCCTGGCTTCGCGGTTGATCTGGTGGTGGCCGGCCGATAACCGGCGCCAGCCCCACGGCTTCGAGCTGCCTGCGTCTCCGATCGCCCGCCTCAACGACGGCAGAGCCGATCCGCAGGGCAATTTCTGGGTGGGCTCGATGTTCAACAACGTTGCACCCGACGGTGGCCCGCAGCAGGCCAGCGGCACGCCAGGCCGGCTATTTCGAGTTGCACCAGGCGGCAACGTCCAGGCGCGCCTGCAGGGGATCGGCATTTCCAATACCCTGTGCTGGAGCCCCTGCGCAACGCGCTTCTACTTCGCCGACTCGGCTCGCAATCGTATCGATGTCTACCGCTACGACGCCGAAACCGGCGACATCGCGACCGATGGCGAGGCATTTTTCGAAGGCTTCGAACGTGGCGCTCCGGATGGTTCGGCCATCGACCGTGAAGGTTATCTGTGGAACTGCCGCTACGGCGGCCATGGAATCGCCCGCATTGCACCGGACGGGCGCCTGGACCGATTCATCGAGCTGCCCACCGCCAACCCGACCACCTGCACCTTCGGCGGCCCTGAGCTGAGCACACTGTTCATTACCTCGGCCAGCTACGACACGGTCCCCGGCGATCGGCTGGCGGGCTCGCTCTGGGCGCTGGACACCGGCACGGCCGGCCTTGGAGAGAATGTTGCCAGAGTGGGTTGAAACCACGCGTGGCTATACTGTATAAATGCACAGGTTATTTTCAGCACCTGCCTGCGGCCAGCCGCTGCGGGCACACCTTTACGAGGCCACCCATGGCTGTAGAAATCCTGTACCGCAGTACCCGCGACCTGGAGACGCTCTTCGTGGACCGCAAACTTGCCGATGCCCATGACCAGATGCTCGAACTGGCAGAGTCCCTGACCGGCCTTCTGATGAACAACGTCCAGGGCCTGTCCGAGAGCCTCGCTGAAGAGGTGAGTATCTACCTGGCCAAAAACCGAGGCGTGCTCGCTTCGGCCTTCAAGAACAATGTCGGTGCATTGGCTGAGCTGAGCCAGCCTGCCGCTGAATCCGAGCCTGAGGCCGGGGCCGATCAGCCGTAAACCATTCGCTCGGCGAGGGTTTGCGCGATCCGGGCCGGCGAGCAGTGTTGGGCCTGGGCCTGGCCGAATATCTCGGTCAGGCGGGTGCCGATGCCGCCAAGGTGCGCCGACACCGCAGCCTCTTCCTCGCCCCGATGGCGCAGGCTGGCGTGGATGAGCCCTCCGGCATTGATCACGTAGTCAGGCGCATAAAGGATGCCGCGCTGCTCCAGTTGATCAGCCACTTCCAGCGCACTCAACTGCCCGTTCGCACAACCCGCTACCGCAGAACAGCGCAACTGGCCCACGCTCTGGCTGGTCAACACCGTGCCGAAACTGCAGGGGGCGAAGATGTCACAAGGGGTGCTGGCCATCATGTCAGCTGCCACCGGCCGAGCCTGTAACTGCTCCATCGCCACCTGTACTTTGGCCGGGTCTACATCGCTCACCAACAGTTCGGCGCCGGCCTGATGCAGGCGGCAGGCAAGGGCGAAACCAATGTGGCCCAGGCCCTGAATGCCGACGCGCAGGCCATGCAGGTCATAGGCGCCCAATCGAGCCTTGGCAGTGGCACGGATGCCTACGAATACGCCTTCGGCTACATGGTGCAACGGATCGCCAGTGCGCCGGGTGCAGGTAACATGCGCCGTTTCCCGCGCGATGCAGTCCATGTCGGCGCTGGTAGTGCCGCTGTCGATCGCCGTCACGTACCGGCCACCCAGGCTTTCAACCAGCCGGCCGAACGCTTCGAACAGGGTTTCGCGGTTTTCGATCTGAGGGTTGCGCATGATCACCGCCTGCGCACCGCCCACCGGCAACCCGGCCAGCGCTGCCTTGAAGCTCATCGCTTCGGCCAGGCGTACCGCCTGGTAAAGCGCAGCGTCATCATCGGGGTAGGCGAGGTAGCGGCAACCGCCCAGCGCCGGGCCGTGGCGGGTGTCGTGAATGGCAATGGCCGCGCGCAGGCCGGTGGCAGGGTCGATTGCCAACTGCAGGGTTTCCACGCGGGTGCCTTGCATGAGCGCAAACATCAGGGCAAGCCCTCCCGAGCGCAGCCGTCAGTCGTGGCTCTGAGTATAGATGGCCTTTGGCGATGCGTTAGCCGCTGTCACACTGGACGAAGCGGGCGCCGGGCGCTAAAAAGATAACGTAGCCTGCACTCTGGAATACCCATGACACCACGCCAAGCCTGCCTTGCCTGCCTGGCCAGCGAACCAGCCGCTACGTTCGAAGCAGCGTTGTGGGTGGCTGCCGAGCACGACGTGCAGATTCAGCCGGCCCATTGGCTTGAACAGGCCCGCGAGCTGCAGCGCCAGATAGGCGCGCGCCTGCCCTCTCTGCCCGAACGTGAACTGGCGCAACCGCTGTTGCGCGAACTCACCGTCATGGGTTTCGTACAGGACGACTTCCACCCCCTGCGGCCAGAGGCGGCATTGCTGGATCAGGTGCTGCAACGCAAGCGCGGCCAGCCATTGGCTTTAGGGTTATTGGCACTGGAGCTGGCGCGGTTGCTGCACATTCCCCTGGCGGGTATCAACTTTCCTGGGCACTTTCTTCTGCAGGTGCCAGGGGCCGATCACCTGCTCGACCCCAGCGGTGGCCGCCGGCTGTACCCGATCGACTGCCGTAGCCTGCTGACCCGCCAGTTTGGCCCGCACATGCCGTTGCGTGCCGAGCACATGACGGTGGCTACGCCTGTGCAGATGCTGCAGCGCTTGTCGCGCAATCTACGCCAGTTGCACACTCGCCACGATGAGCCCATCGCTGCGCTACGCGATGCCGAACGGGTTTTCGAGCTGGGCCCTGGCAACAGCAGCGATTACCTGGCACGCGCGGGCCTTTACCAGGCACTCGACTGCCCCCAGGCGGAACGCCACGATGTCGAGCACGCCCTGCTGCTGACCGACGATCCGGTCCAGAGGTTGCGCCTGGCTGAGCGCCTGCAGCATCTACCGCCTGCCAGTGGCGCTCTGCACTGATACGAACGATTGTTACCCCAAGCGTAACGGTCAATGTCCGGGCCGCTGGTTTATCCGGCGCCTGCCGTTCTCTATCCTGCGCACACTCACCTGGCAGCCGCTGCGGGCTTCATCCCCTTTAAGCCAGCAGCGGCACAGTGCCTGGGCGAGTGCTCCATGGGCGTTGTGTGTTGCTCCTGCTTCCAACGTCTTCCTTGCAACCGCTGTGTGCGCAGCGGTTTTTTTTCGCCTGCGATTCAGGCCCGCGCCTTGAGCTGCTCGGCGAACGCATCTACCCATGGCTCTGCGTCGGTCTCCGGTGTGACAGTTTCACACGCATCCAGGCGCAACATGGGCTGCACCTGCTCGACACCCAACTCCTCGAACAGCTCGCGCAGCAGCTCGCCGCCGCCACAGAAACTGTCGTCATAGCTGGTGTCGCCCAGGCCGATCACGGCGCCGGGAAGGCCACGCAAAGCGGCAGGCAGGCTGGCGCGCAGCTCGCTGTACAGCGGAATCAGGTCGTCAGGCAACTCGCCAAGGCCGGTGGTGGAAGTAATGCCCAGCAGCGCGTCGGGTTGGGCGTCCAGCAGCGGCGCCAAGGCTGTGCGGCGAAAGTAGACACACTGGTGGCCTGCTGCCTCCAGCCGTGCCACTGCATGCCGGGCGACATCTTCTGCCGCGCCATAGACCGTGCCGGAAAACACTACGACTTTCATATATTCACCTTCTACCGGGTCAAGCGAGGCAGTCTAACAGCTCTGGCCGTGCCAGCTGCGCGGGCTTGCATTAGAATGGGCCGGCCTACGCCGCCGGAGCCACCGATGATCAACGCCAACCTGCTGCAACACGTCGTCAACGCTTCCAACGATGGCATCGTGGTCGCCGAGCAGGAAGGGGATGACACCATCCTTATTTACGTCAATCCAGCGTTCGAGCGGCTCACCGGTTACAGCGCTGCCGACATCCTCTACAAGGATTGCCGGTTCCTGCAGGAGGGTGACACGCAGCAGCCTGCGCGTGCGCGCATCCGCGAAGCGATTCGCAACCGCCAGCCCTGCCGTGAAGTGCTGCGTAATTACCGCAAGGACGGCTCGCCGTTCTGGAATGAACTGTCTATTACGCCTGTGTACAATGACGCCCACCAACGGCTCTACTTCATCGGCATCGAGAAAGACGTCAGCCAGGCGGTCGACGCGCAGGCCCGAATCCTGCAACTGGAAGCCGAACTGGCTCAGGCGCGCCAGGAAATCGACCAGCTCCGTGCTGGCGTTTGATCACCGCGCCTTACCTCTCATCAACCAGGCACTGCCATGCACTCCGACGCTATCCTCACTCAGGATGAGCTGGACTTCATCCAGACCATGAACCGCAGCCAGGCGGCGAATACGCCTGAGGGGCTGTCGACGCTGCTGCTCAATGGCGGCGACCAGATCAAAGACCTGCTCGCACGGCTGCTGGCCAATGAACAAGTGACCATCCAGGCACAGTTCGAGAACCAGCAACTGCGTTTTCCCCTGCAACTGGTCGAGGACGAGTTCCATGCCCAGCATGTCCAGCTGGGCGCGCCCACCATTTACGAAGATGGGCCGATGCTGCGCCCATGGCGCCTGGCACTGGCCAAGCCGGTGCAACTGGTGGATGACCACGGGGAGCTGAGCGACCTGTGGCTGGTGGAGCTGTCGTTCAACGGCGTGCTGGTGCAACTGCGCAGCGACGCCAAGGCGCCAAGGCATTTCGCGTTGTGGTTCAAGCCTGAGGGCTATGCGCCGGTATCACTGCGTGGGGCATTGGAGCGCAAGACCGCAGAGGGGCTGTTCGCCTATCGCCTGGCGCTGTGCAACTCGCAGGAGATGGAACGTTTGCGTGACTACATTCTGCAGCAGCACCGGCTCAGCCATCCGCAGCTGCATACCAGCTGATCAGGTGTCGAGCTGGCCCTGCAGGTACTGCTGCAGGCGTGGCTCATAGGCGCTCAAATCTTTCCCCATGCAACCTATTGCAGTACCGAACAGTTCTTCCTGGGCCAGGTCGCTGCAATCGCCCGCAATCAGTAGCGGGCACTCTAGCCCCAGTGTCAGTTTCATCATGCGCCGCCCGAATTCCGGTGCCGGCGGATGATTGGAAAACAGCACCAACGCCTGGGGTCGCAGGCGTTCGCACACCAGGCTCAATTCCTCCAGTGGCTGCCGTGCAGCCAGCACCTGGACTCGCACCGTCGCCGACCCCATCGCCATCCCGGCCAGCAGCAATTCAAGCTCATGGCACTCGCCAGGCACTGCGGCCAGCACTACGCGTGACGCCTGCCCCTGCCCACGCTGCAATTGAAGGTGCTGCACCAGACGGCCACGAAGGTACTGATCGAACATCAACCATTCGCTGTGCTGACCAAAGCCTTGTTGTTCGACACGCAGTTGACGCCAGACAGGCATGAACACGTCTTCGAACGCCTCCAGGGGTGGATACGCTGCGAAAACCTGGTTGAACACCTCATCGAGCCTGTGTTCATCGAAACTGCTGAGTGCGCGGCACAGCCGGTCACACCACACCCGCAGCTCACCCACCGCTGCCTGTTGCCCACAAGCCTCGGCCTGGCGCAGCGCCTGGGTGCGCGCCAGGATGCCACCGACCTTGCTGACCGAAACCCCGCGCTCGATCCAGCCCAGGATCAAACGCACTTCATCGATGTTGCCTGGAGAATACAGCCGGTGCCCGCTCTCGGTGCGCACGGGCTGGATCAGCCCATAACGGCGCTCCCAGGCGCGCAAAGTCACCGGGTTCACGCCCGTGAGGCGGGCGACTTCGCGGATCGGGAACAGTGGTACCGGAAGGCTCTGCGCCAACTGCGATGAGCCGTCGTCGAGGTCGTTCATGTGCGGTAAAACCGGGAGCTTCTAGAGGTGTGGAGCATTCTAGCGTGATCTGAAAGGCCACGAGTGACGGCGCGGTTGCGCGCCGCCAAACGGTGGTCGCAACGCAACACTGGACGCGACAGCGAAAATCGGAATAATCCTTGCAATGCTTACCAGTACTCGGCCACCACCCCGGCCGGGCACTTCGCGACCCTCTACCCGAGGGCTATCGCCACTATCCGGAGATATACCATGTCTGCGCCTCCCGTGACCTTGCTGGTCGCCCGCCACGCTGCGCGTGGCCGCTATCCCGAATTGCTGGCCTGGCTGCACGAAGGCGAACGCCTGGCCACCGACTTCCCCGGCTACCTGGGCTCAGGTGTGCTCGCTCCGCCCCATGGCGATGACGAATTCCAGATGATCTTTCGCTTCACCGATGCCACCACGCTGCATGCCTGGGAGCACTCCGCCTCGCGCCGTGCCTGGCTGGAACGCGGCGACGGGCTGTTCGCCGAGCCGCGCGAGCAGCGGGTTCAGGGCCTGGCCGGCTGGTTCGGCAACCCCGGCGCACCACGGCCGCCACGCTGGAAGCAGTCGGTGGCGGTATGGCTGGCGTTCTTCCCGGTGTCGCTGGCGTTCAACGCCGCCTTTGGCCCTTGGTTGGCCGGCTGGGGCATGGTGCCGAGGGTGCTGGTCAGCACATTGTTGCTGACGCCGATCATGGTGTGCCTGTTCATCCCCTTGGCCACGCACCTGCTGGGGCGCTGGCTGAACGCGCCAGCGGCGCCACCGCGCAAAGCCTTGGCGGCGCAGGTTCGCTGAAGCGGCCGGGCAGTGGTATAACGGCCCTCTGCCCTGGCCTGCCGTGAGTTTCTCGATGCCTGACCGCTACCCCATCCTGATCACTGGCGCCGCCCAGCGCGTGGGCCTGCACTGCGCGCTGAGCCTGCTTGCCGAGGGCCAGCCGGTGATCGCCAGCTACCGTAGCGAACGCCCGGGCCTGGCGGAACTGCACGACGCGGGCGCGACCCTGATCCAGAGCGATCTTTCCAGCGAAGCAGGTATCGAAGCCTTCATCGAGGCGCTCAAGGCCTGCACGCCTGGCTTGCGCGCAATCGTCCACAACGCTTCGGCCTGGCTGCCAGAGCATGCCGGGCAGGAGGCCGAGGTGATGGCTCAGCTGTTCAACGTTCACGTGATGGCTCCTTACCTCATCAACCTCAAGGCCGAAACGCTGCTGCGCCATGGCGGTTCAGCCGATATCATCCACATCAGCGATGACGTGACACGCAAAGGCAGCGCAAAGCACATCGCCTACTGCGCCAGCAAGGCAGCGCTTGAGAGTTTGACGCTGAGCTTCGCCGCACGGCTGGCGCCGCATATCCGGGTCAACGGTATCGCGCCGGCAATGGTGATGTTCAACGAGCAGGATGATGCCGCCTATCGCGAACGCACGCTGGCAAAAGCGGCGCTGCCCATCGAACCGGGCCCGCAAGTGATTTACCAGAGCCTGCGCTACCTGCTCGACACGCCTTACGTCACAGGCACCACATTGGCCGTCAACGGCGGCCGGCATCTGAAATAAACGCGACAGGAGTTTGCTCATGTCAACGCTCGCGCCGGGCACCGCCCGCATCCGGGTCAAGGACCTGCGGCTACGCACTTACATCGGTATCAACCAGGACGAAATCGTCAACAAGCAGGATGTGCTGATCAATCTGACCGTCTGCTACCCCGCGCACGATGCCGTGCGCGACAACGACATCGACCACGCCCTGAACTACCGCACCATCACCAAAGCGGTGATCGCGCTGGTAGAGGACAACCGCTTCGCCCTGCTCGAACGCCTGACCCAGGACATCCTCGACCTGGTGATGCGCCACGAGTCAGTGACCCACGCTGAGGTCGAAGTCGACAAACCCCATGCGCTGCGCTTTGCCGAGTCGGTGTCCATCACCCTGGCGGCCAGCCGCTGACACGCGAGTACCCCATGAACGACACCCAACGTACCGAACTGGAAGCCGCCGCCTTTCGCCGGCTGGTGGCACACCTGCAAGCCCGCACCGATGTGCAGAACATCGACCTGATGAACCTGTCGGGTTTCTGCCGCAACTGCTTGTCGAAGTGGTACAAGGCTGCCGCTGATGATCAGGGCGTCGACCTCTCCCTCGACCAGGCCCGCGAAACCGTCTACGGCATGCCCTACGACCAATGGAAAGCGCAATACCAGACCGAGGCGAGCCCGGCCCAACAGGCTGCGTTCGCTCAAGGCTCCACTTCAAAGGAAAAACCATGACCGACCTGCAAAGCCTGCGCCAGAGCCTGGCCAGCGGTGAGCACCTGTTTGCCGATACCCTGGCGTTCATTGCCCAAGGCTACGACTACACCCCCACCGCGTTCGACAATGGCCCGGTGCACAATGCCGCCGGGCAGAACGAGGGCTCGTGCAAGACGCTGGGCCTGGCTCGGCTCGAGGGGTTCAGCGATGAGCAGGTGCTGCTGGCGTTCGGCGAGCACTATCGCTCGGTGCTGGCAACGCCTGAGGGCAGCGACCACGGCAATATCCGTGCGCTGATTGCCGGTGGGCAGGCAGGCGTTCGGTTCGACGGCGAACCGTTGAAGCGCAAGGGCTGAAAATCGGCCTGACGCATTGCCTGTTGCTCGTCGCACGTCGCCCGGCAAGCCGGCCTCCCACGATGTCGAACACCTGTTGGTTCTTTGACAGTGGGAGGCCGGCTCGCCGGGCGACGTGCGACAGGCAAAACGCAGCCTTGGGGCTTACTCGAACGTTGCGTTCTTCAGCCCATCCAGGTAACGCTCCACGTCCAGCGCGGCCATGCAACCAGCACCAGCGGAAGTGATCGCCTGGCGATACACGTGATCGGCCACGTCGCCGGCGGCGAACACACCGTCGACGCTGGTAGCCGTTGCATTGCCTTCACGGCCGCCCTTGACCACCAGGTAGCCATCCTTGAGCTCCAGCTGGCCTTCGAACAGTGACGTGTTCGGCGTATGGCCGATGGCGATGAACACGCCGTCTACCTTCAGCTCATCATTGCTGCCATCGTTGTTGCGCAGGCGCGCGCCGGTGACACCCATGTTGTCGCCCAGCACTTCGTCGAGCACCGCATTGAGCTTGAGCTCGATCTTGCCCTCAGCCACACGGGCGTGCAGTTTGTCGATCAGGATCTTCTCGGCGCGGAAGGTCTCGCGGCGGTGCACCAGGCTCACCTTGCGGGTGATGTTGGCCAGGTACAGGGCTTCTTCGACAGCGGTGTTGCCGCCGCCGACCACGGCCACGTCCTTGTTGCGGTAGAAGAACCCGTCGCAGGTCGCGCAGGCCGATACGCCCTTGCCCATGAACGCCTCTTCCGACGGCAAGCCCAGGTAGCGGGCGCTGGCACCGGTGGCGACGATCAGGGCATCGCAGGTATAGGTGCCACTGTCACCGGTGAGGGTGAACGGCTTGTTGGCCAGGTCCACGGCATTGATATGGTCGAAAACGATTTCGGTCTCGAAACGCTCGGCGTGGCGCTGCATGCGCTCCATCAGTGCCGGGCCGGTCAGGCCTTCGACGTCACCGGGCCAGTTGTCGACCTCGGTGGTGGTGGTGAGCTGCCCGCCTGCCTGCAGGCCGGTGATCAGCAACGGCTTGAGGTTGGCCCGCGCCGCGTACACAGCGGCGCTGTAACCGGCAGGGCCGGAGCCGAGAATGATCACCCGCGAATGACGAACATCAGACATGACACACTCCTATGGGCTGCCGGCCCCCATGGCCCGCAGCCCTGAAACGAGGCGCGGCCACCTGGCCGCGCGGGGATTACAGCGACTTGGCGTTGCCAGCCAGGTAATCGGCCACGCCCTGAGCGTCGGCCTTCATGCCTTTCTGGCCTGGGCGCCAGCCGGCCGGGCAGACTTCGCCGTGCTCTTCGGTGAACTGCAGCGCTTCGACCAGGCGGACCATCTCGTCCACGTCACGGCCCAGCGGCAGGTTGTTGACCACCTGGTGCTGAACCACACCCTGGCGGTCGATCAGGAACGAGGCGCGCAGCGCAACGCCTGCGTCGTGCTCGATGCCGTAGGCCTGGACGATCTGGTGCTTGACGTCGGCAACCATGGTGAATTCGACCTCACCGATACCGCCTTTCTCTACCGGGGTGTTACGCCAGGCGTGGTGGGTGAACTGCGAATCGATCGAAACGCCGACCACTTCCACACCCAGCTCACGGAAGCGAGCGATGCGGTTGTTGTGGGCGATGATTTCCGATGGGCAGACGAAGGTGAAATCCAGCGGCCAGAAGAACAGCACCACGTACTTGCCTGCCAGCGACGACAGTTTGAAGCTGTCGACCAGGGTGCCGTCGCCCAGTACGGCCGGGGCGTCGAAGTCGGGGGCTTGCTTGTTGACCAGAATGCTCATGGGTATCTCCTGATAAATGAGGCTTCATTGAGGTTCGAATCGAAAAGTGCGCAAAGCTTAACGGGCCAGGCTCGATTAGGGAAATCCCGCCTGGCAATCAGCGCCATAGGCAAAGCTGATGGCGCCATGGTGTAACTGCGTGTAAACGGGCTTGGCCGCCCGCGCGCAGGCGCGGTATGTTCTTGGCCTTCGTTTCCTCGGAGCGGCCCATGCCCCCCTACCCCGTCCTTTCCGGCCCAGGCTACCTTCGCGAAGGCCTGCAATTGCTGATGCGCCCCGGCCTGCGCCTGTTCGTGCTGATCCCGCTTGGCATCAACCTGCTGTTGTTCTGCGCGCTGGTCGGCCTGGCCGGCCATGAATTCGGCCTCTGGCTCGACCATCTGAAAAGCAGCTTTCCGGGCTGGCTCAGCGCGCTGCAGTGGCTGCTGTGGCCCTTGTTCGTGCTGTTGATGGTGCTGGTGATCTTCTTCACCTTCACCATGATCGCCAACATCATTGCCGCCCCGTTCAACGGCTTCCTGGCGGAAAAGGTCGAAGTAGTGGTCACCGGCAAGGATGAATTCCCCGCCTTCAGCTGGAAGGAGCTGATCGAGATGGTCCCGCGCACCATGAGCCGGGAGATGCGCAAGCTGGGCTACTACCTGCCACGGGCGCTGGGCCTGGTGGTGCTGTCGTTCATCCCGGGAGTGAACATCATTGCGGCACCGCTGTGGGTCTTGTTCGGCGTGTGGATGATGGCCATCCAGTACATCGACTACCCCGCCGACAACCACAAGATGAGCTGGCAGGACATGCTCGCCTGGCTGCGCAGCAGGCGCTGGGCTTGCCTGAGCTTTGGCGGCATCACTTACCTGGTGCTGCTGATTCCGCTGGTGAACCTGGTGATGATGCCGGCGGCGGTGGCTGGCGCCACGCTGTTCTGGGTACGTGAGCGCCAGCGCTGAGGGCCGTCAGCCGGCGATGGCTTTCTCGACCGCCTGGGTCACCTCAGGCGCGTCGGGGGCGGTGCGTGGCGAGAAGTGCGCCAGCACACGGCCATCACGGCCGATCAGGAATTTCTCGAAGTTCCAGCTGATGTCGTCGCCCTCGCCCACCAGCCATTGGTAGAGCGGGTGGCGCGCCTCGCCGTTGACTTCCAGCTTCTCACCCATAGGGAAGCTTACGCCATAGTTGAGGCTGCAGAAGCGCTGGATGTCCTCGGCACCGCCCGGCTCCTGGCCGCCAAACTGGTTGCACGGCAGGCCAAGCACGCTGAACCCACGCTCGGCATGGCTTTTGTGCAGTGCTTCAAGGGCCGCATATTGCGGGGTAAGGCCACACTTGGAGGCCACGTTCACCACCAGCACCACCTTGCCCTTGAAGGTACTCAACGGCAGCGGTTTGCCTTCTAGAGTGCGCAGTTCGAACGAATGGAAATCGGACATCGGTATAGTTCCTTGAAACAGGCGGGAAACAAAAGGGCGCCGCTCTTTCGAAGCAGGCGCCCGGCTCGATACGCGGATCGCGAATCAGTGGTGATGGCCACCTTCACCGTGCACGTGGCCGTGAGCCAGCTCTTCCTGGGTCGCGTCACGCACGCTGATGATCTTGACCTTGAAGTTCAGGCGTTGGCCGGCCAGCGGGTGGTTGCCGTCGACGGTGACGTCGTCGCCGTCCAGGTCACGGATGGTGACGATCTGCATCTGCCCATCGGGGGCGGAAGCGTGGAACTGCATGCCCACTTCCAGCTCGTCGACACCTTCGAACATGCTGCGGCTCAGGGTGCTGACCAGCTCAGCGCTGTATTCGCCGTAAGCGTCTTCGGGTTCGATGGCAACGTTCAGCTCGTCACCGGCCTGCTTGCCGTCCAGGGCCTTTTCCAGGCCCGGGATGATGTTGCTGGCGCCATGCAGGTACGCAAGCGGCGCACCGCCGGCGGAGCTGTCGATGACCTCACCAGCGTCGTTGGTCAGGGTATAGTCGATAGAGACAGCCTTGTTAGCGGCGATCAGCATGAAATGACACCTTTGCATGTGTGTATGAACGAGAAACGTCCCAGCAGTGTAAACAAGCCTCGGCGCGATTGCGAATCCGCGCCCGCCGCGGGCGTGGCCGGTTGCGACTGTGGCGGGCCTGCCCCGCTGCATTCAGTCGAGCAACTGGCTGAGCACTCGGTGGCCATCCTCGGTCACTTCGACCATCGCTGAAAGCATCACGCTGTCCTGGCCATCCCGGGTCAGAACGGTCCAGAAATCCGGTGGCTGGAACCGCACCCCAAACGCACCGGCCTTGGCTATCACATGGACATTCAGCACCTGCCCGGCGGCCATCGTCTCCGAGCTTTCGACCGGGCTTTTGTAGCCGAGCACCTGAGGCTTCTGGATACGCTGCTGGCCCATGGCGTATCCGCAGAGCTCACGAATCGCCACGGCCTTGCCGGCATCCAGCGCCCGCTCGATGGCGTTGCCGATATTGCCCAGCCGCTCACCCGGCCGCACCTGGGCGATTCCGCTGGCAAGCGCTTCCTGAGCCGTCTTGAGCAATTGCCGCTGCTGATCGGTGGCGCCAGGGGTGGCGAATGTCCAGGCCTGCGCGACATAGGCCTTGGGCGATGCCGCCACCAATTCGACCTTCACCAGGCCGGCCTGCGGAAAAGGCTCGGCTGTAGGCGGTGCGTTGCCCACCTGGCGGTTCACCGACACCGGAACTGCTTCCGTATAGCCGTTGAACCCGACCAGCATCGGCCGCCAGCCGTAGTGTGAAAACTGTTTCAGCAAGGCGGCCTGGATCGCCAGGCCATTGCTGCCCTGGCGGATCATCGGTTCGACTTCGCGCAACAGGCCGCTTGCCATCGGCGCAAGCCGCCGCTGCTCCTCCCGAATCGTCTGGTCATCGAGTTGGGCGATCCTGGCCGCCCATGCCCTGTTGCCTTCGGCGTACTGCGCCTCCAGCGATGGCTTGCCGAACACACCTGTGCAGCAGAGCAACGAAAGCAATCCGATCTTTCTCAAAGCCTATCCTGATACTGAGTGACTGACCTGGCCGCAGGTCATTCCGATGCTGGCCATGTGGGTGCAGGCCGCAAGAATACTCAAATCCGCCGCCCAGCGCAGGGCTCGCCACCTCTCAGCTGTCACTCTTCAAAGGCTGCGGGTGCACGAAAGGCCCGGTTAGCGATACCCTTGGCCGGTGAGAACAACAGATGAGCCACGGCAGGCTCACACCATGCCCCGCAACACCCGAGAGATCCTTCATGCAGACCTTTTTCATCGCGCCGACCGACTTCGGCGTGGGCCTGACCTCCATCAGCCTGGGGCTGGTACGCACCCTGGAGCGCGCCGGCCTGCAGGTCGGCTTTCTCGAGCCGGTGGCGCAGCCGCACCCGGGCGACACCGGCCCTGAGCGCTCCACTGAACTGATCGCCCGCACCCACGGCCTCAAGCCGCCGACGCCGCTCAACCTGGGGCACGTGGAGCGCATGCTCGGCGATGGGCAGCTCGATGAGTTGCTCGAAGAGATCGTGCAGTTGCAGCAGCAGGCGGGTGTTGGCAAGGACGTGCTGATCGTAGAAGGCATGGTGCCCACCCGCCAGGCCAGCTATGCGGCGCGGGTGAACCAGCACCTGGCCAAGAGCCTGGATGCGGACGTGATCCTGGTGTCGGCCCCGGAAAGCGAGGCGCTGGCTGAGCTGTCGGGCCGTGTGGAGTTGCAGGCGCGGCTGTTCGGCGGTGCTCGCGACCCCAAGGTGCTGGGCGTGATCCTCGACAAGGTGCGCACCGACGAAAGCCTTCGAGAGCTTCGCCACGCGCCTGCGTGAACATTCACCCTGTTGCGCAGCGGCGATTTTCGCCTGCTGGGTTGCATCCCTTTCCAGCCCGAGCTCAATGCACCGCGCACACGCGATGTGGCCGAACTGCTCGGGGCGCGGGTGATCAATGCCGGCGACTACGACCAGCGGCGCATGGCCAATATCATCCTGTGCGCCCGTACCGTGGCCAACACCATCAACCTGCTCAAGCCGGGCACGCTGGTGGTGACGCCAGGCGATCGCGACGACATCCTGCTGGCGGTCAGCCTGGCTGCGATCAATGGCGTGCCGCTGGCCGGGCTGTTGCTCACCAGCGACTCGGTGCCCGACCCACGCGTGCTGGAGCTGTGCCGCGGCGCGTTGCAGGCCGGCCTGCCGATTCTTTCGGTGAGCACCGGCTCCTACGACACCGCCACGCGCCTGAACCAGCTGAACCGCGAGATTCCCATCGATGACCGCGAACGCGCCGAGACCATCACCGACTTCGTTGCCAGCCACCTGGATTCGCGCTGGCTCGAACAGCGCTGCGGCACGCCACGGGAACTTCGCCTGTCGCCGGCAGTGTTCCGCTATCAACTCGTGCAGCGGGCGCAGCAGGCCGACAAACGCATCGTTCTGCCCGAGGGCAACGAGCCGCTGATCATCCAGGCCGCCGCCACCTGCCAGGCCCGCGGCATCGCCCGCTGTGTACTGCTGGCGCGGCCTGACGAGGTGCGTGCCATCGCCAGCGCGCAAGGCATCGAGCTGCCACCAGGGCTTGAAATTCTCGACCCCGAGGCTATTCGGAGGCGCTACGTGGCGCCCATGGTGGAGCTGCGCCGCAACAAGAACCTCAACGAACCAATGGCCGAGCAGCAGTTGGAGGACCCCGTGGTGATCGCCACCATGATGCTTGCCCTCGATGAGGTCGACGGCCTGGTGTCGGGGCTGGTGCATTCCACCGCCAATACCATTCGCCCCGCTCTGCAACTGATCAAGACCGCGCCAGGCTGGAGCCTGGTGTCTTCGGTTTATTTCATGCTGTTTCCCGACCAGGTGCTGGTTTACGGCGACTGCGTGATGAACCCGCACCCCAGCGCCGAGGAGCTGGCGCAGATCGCGCTGCAGAGCGCTGACTCAGCCAACGCCTTCGGCATCGCGCCCAGGGTGGCGATGCTCAGCCATGCCAGCGGGCAGAGTGCAACAGGCGAGGAAGTGGAGAAGGTGCGTGAGGCGACCTTGCTGGCGCGAGAGGCGCAGCGCGATTTGCTGATCGACGGGCCGTTGCAGTACGACGCCGCCGTTAATGAGCTGGTGGGCCAGCAACTGGCGCCGGGCAGCGCAGTGGCCGGGCGCGCCACGGTGTGCGTGTTCCCGGAGCTCAATACCGGCAATACCACCCTGAAGGCAGTGCAACGCAGTGCCGACTGCACGAGCCTGGGGCCAATGCTGCAAGGGCTGCGCAAACCTGTGAACGACCTGCCGCGGGGTGCGCAGGTCGAAGATATCGTCTACACCATCGCGCTGACCGCTATTCAGGCCAGCCGAGCGCTATAGTCTCGCCACATCGCCCGGCAAGCCGGCCTCCCACAGGATGATCAGATCACACCGTGGGAGGCCGGCTTGCCGAGCGACATGCCAGATCACTGCTGATACTGCTGGCCCTGTTGCTGCTGTTGCGCCGGTGCCTGGTATTGCTGGCCAGGGATGGGCTTGAGGTTGACCTCGACCCGGCGGTTCTGCGCCCGGCCATTCACGTCGGCGTTGCTGGCCACCGGCTGGTCCGGGCCCATGCCACGCACCGACAGGCGCGAGCCATCCACACCCTGGCTGGTCAGGTAGGTCGCCACGGCCTGCGCACGCTGCTGAGACAGGTCCATGTTGTGCTGGCGGCTGCCGGTGCTGTCGGTGAAGCCGACGATCTCGATGGTGTTCTCGTTGAACTGCTTGAAGGAGCCGGCGAGGTTGTTCAGCGGCGAGTAGAAGCCAGGAGCGATGGACGAGGAGTCGGTGGCGAAGGTGATGTTGCCGGGCATGATCAGCTTGATCTGGTCACCCTGGCGCTGCACTTCTACACCGGTGTTGGCCATGCTCTGGCGAAGTTGAGCCTCCTGGCGGTCGGCATAGTGCGCCATAGCCCGCCGAGGCCGCGCCCGCGACGGCTGCGCCGATCGATGCGCCCTTGCCGCGATGGTTGTGATCGATGGCGGCACCCGCCACGGCACCAGCCAGTGCACCCAGGCCGCCGTACTTGGCGGTGCGGCTCATGCCTTCCCCGCCCTGGCCCTGCTGCGCCTGGCTTTGTTCCGAATAAGGATTGGGGGAAGCGCAGCCGGCGAGGGTCGCGGCGGCCAGCGTGGCGAGGATCAATTGGCGGGCGTTGAACGTCGTAAAACTCCTGAAGACAGATGGCAGGCGAGGCCTTTTTGAAGCGCCTCACACGGCTATTTGAACCGCAAACCGAAGGTTGTTTCCATGACAGGAAATTTAGCCGATGGCTTATTTGTGTCAGTTGATGACCGCAGACGTTCCGTTCAGCGTTCTGCCATCAGTTGGGCGTAACGCCTCGTGTCGACATTACTACCGGTGACGACCACGCCCATTCGCTTGCCACGGCAGGCACCTGGGTTTTCCCGGAGTGCGGCCAGGCCCAGGCAACCAGTGGGCTCACGATTATGTTCATGCGCTTGGCAAAGAGATCGCATCGTCCACCCCTTGAAAAATGACTGGCCCAATCACTAATTGGAAAAAACCTTCTAATCATAATGATCGAATCAAGCATAACGAATCGATATTGATCGATTCGATCATTAATGGCACTATCCTGACCATAACAATCACAAATCAGGACAGCGCCAATGAAATTCCACGGCATCGTTCCCGCCCTCGTCACCCCGCTCACCGCTGATCAGCAGCTCGATGAAGCCGCGCTGCGCAATCTGATCGAAAACCTCATTGGCCACAGTGTGCACGGCCTGTTCGTGCTCGGCACCAACGGCGAGTTCTTCGCCCTGAGCGAGGAAGAAAAACTGCGCGTAGCGCGCATCACCGTAGAGGCCGCTGCCGGCCGCGTGCCGGTGATCGCCGGCACCGGTGCCTTTGCCACCGCTGAGGTGGTACGCATGAATGCGCGCATGCATGAACTGGGCGTCGATGGCCTCTCGGTCATCACCCCGTACTTCAATGCCGTCAACGAGCGCGAGCTGATCAAGCACTACGAAACCATCGGCAACGCCTCGGCGCTGCCGATCATGCTTTACAACATCCCGGCCGAAACCGGCATGAGCATTGGCATCAAGGCGGTGGCTGCGCTGTGCCAGCACCCGATGATCAAGGGCATCAAGGACAGCGCCGGCAATTTCGACGCACTGGTGCAGATGATGCAGTACCGCAGCGACGACTTCGCCGTGTTCGCCGGCACCGACTCGCTCATCTACTGGAACCTGCTGGCCGGTGGCGACGGCGCGGTCGCGGCCACCGCCAACGCGGTGCCTGGCGTGGTGATGGACATCTGGAACCGCTTCAAGGCCGGCGACCACGCCGGGGCACGCAGCGCCCAGGAGCGCCTGCGCCCGCTGCGCGACACTTTCGGCATGGGCACCCTGCCGGTGGTGCTCAAGGAGGCCACCAACCTGCTCAACCTGCCCGTGGGCCCTTGCCGCTCACCGATCCTGCCGCTGGAGCCGGCCCAGGCCGAACGCCTGGCCCAGGCGCTGGCCGTGTACCGCAACTGACCGGAGGCCGCCATGAGCTATCACTTCCAGACCGTCAAACACCTGGTACACGGCGCCGGCTGCCTCGATGAGCTGGCGCAGCGCCTGGCCCTGCTCGACCTGCCGATCAAGCGCCTGGTGCTGGTCACCCAGAACTCGATGCACCGCCTGGGCGTGACCGAGCGGGTGCGCGCCATGCTCAGCGCCGAAGGCATCACCGTGCAGGTGATCGACCAGGTCGAGATCGAGCCGACGCTAGCCAACATCGAGCAGCTGTTTCGTGACCAGGTCGCCCCGCACGCCCCCGATGCGCTGCTGGCGATCGGCGGCGGCAGCGTGCTCGACGCCGCCGAACTGTTCTCGGTGCTGCTGACCAACGACACGCCGCTGCGCGAGCTGCTGGGCGTGGACAAGGTCGCTCGGCCCGGCATCCCGACCATCATGGTGCCGACCACCTCCGGCACCGGTTCCGAAGTCACCCCCAACGCCATCGTTACGCTGCCCGACGAAGCACTGAAAATCGGCGTGGTCAGCCGCCACCTGCTGCCCTCATTGGTGCTGCTCGACCCGCTGCTCACGCTGAGCCTGCCGCGGCCGATCACCGCCGCCACCGGCATGGACGCGTTCACCCATGCGCTGGAGTCGTTCATTTCGACCAAGGCCAACCCGGTCAGCGACGGCTTCGCCCTCGAGTCGATGCGGCTGATCGCCGGCAGCCTGGTGCAGGCCTTCGAGCAACCCGACTCGGTACAGGCCCGCGCCGACATGCTGCTGGGCTCGATGTACGGCGGCCTGGCTTTGACCGCCGCCGGCACGGCCGCAGTGCATGCGCTGGCGTACCCGCTGGGCGGGCAGTTTCACGTTACCCACGGCGTGGCCAACGCGATGCTGTTGCCCCACGTGATGCTGTTCAACCAGGACGCTTGCGCCGCCCGCCTGCAACGCGCGGCCAGGGTGTGCGGCATCGCTTCGGAGAAAGACAGCGAGCTGGTGGCCTCCGGCAAGCTGGTGGGCTGCATCGTCGACTGGGCCAAACGCCTGCACATCCCGCAGGACCTGCGCGCCTTTGGCGTAGAAGACGAGCACGTGCCAGGCCTGGCGGTAGCGGCCTCGAAAGTCACGCGGCTGATGGGCAACAACCCCAAGCCGATGTCGCTGGATGACATCGAAGCGGTCTACCGGTGCCTGCTGCCATGAAGCGCCTGCTGATCCTGGCCGACGACCTGACCGGTGCAGCCGACTGCGCAGTCGGCTTTTCAGCCCGCGCCCGCTGCGCAGTCGCGCTGCAGGCTGGCGAACCGCTGCCAGCTGGCGCCGATGTGGTGGCGCTGGACCTGGACAGCCGCCGCATGGCTCCCGAGGCTGCGGCGCTCGAACACCGCCGCGTGCTGGCCCTGCCCGGCCGCGAACGCTACGCGCTGTACAAGAAGATCGACTCCACCTTGCGCGGCAACTACGCCGCCGAAATCGCCGCGCTGAGCAGCCGTGGCCTGGCGCTGGTGGCCCCGGCTTATCCAGCGCTGGGCCGAACCACCCGCCAAGGCGTGCAGTGGCTCGACGGCGCGCCGGTGGACCTGAGCGAAACCTGGCGCAACGAGGGCCTTGCCGGCAGCGCGAACCTGGTCGCGGCGTTGAGCGCCCAGGGCTTGCGCTGCGCTCGCCTGGCGCGCAGTGAACTGGGCGAGGCGAGCGAACGGGTACGCCAGGCACTGGCCGATGGCGTGCAGGCGCTGATATGCGACGCCGATACTGACGAAGACCTCGCAGCCATTGCCCAAGCCAGTGCTGCACACTGGCAGCGACTGTTCTGGGTGGGCTCGGCGGGCCTGGCCAAAGCGCTGGAACCCTGGTTGGAGGGCCATACCGCGCAGGCCGCAATTCCCACCCATGGCCCGGTGCTGAGCGTGGTCGGCTCAATGGCCTCGCATTCTCACGGGCAGGCCCGGTACCTGGCCGAGGCCAGCGGAGCGCTGGAACTTGTACTCGATCCGCAGGCACTGCTGGCAGGCGAGCACACGCACACGGCGGCCGTCACCCAGGCACTGGCCGGCGGCCGCGATGTGGTGCTGACCCTCGACCAGCAACAGCGCGCACCGCAGCAGGCCGCAGCGCTCAGCCAGGCTTTGGCCGCCAGCCTGCATCAGTGCCTGAGCAACGCCGGCACGCTCATCGCCACCGGCGGCGAAACCGCCCGCGCACTGCTTGAAGCCGCCGGCATTCATCAACTCGAACTGCACGCCGAGCCGGCACCCGGCCTGGTCCGCGCGCACGCCCGGCACCTCGGCCGCCCTCTCACCGTGATCACCAAGGCCGGTGCCTTCGGTGCCCCGGATGCCCTTCTGCGCCGCCTGGCGGCAACTCGACCTGGGCCCGGCCATCGCCGGGCAGGAGCTCCCCTATGCTTGAACGCCCTGTGATCGGCATCACCCTGGGCGACGCCACTGGCGTTGGCCCCGAGATCATCGTCAAGGCTTTGGCCCACGAGCGCGTGCATGCGATGTGCAAGCCGCTGGTGATCGGCGATGCCAAGCGCCTTGAAAGCGCCAACCGCATCGTCGGCGGTTCGATGCGCGTACATGCGATCCAGCACCCGCGCGAAGCGCTGTACGAGCCGGGCACCATCGACTGCATCGACCTGGCCCTGATCCCCGAAGACCTGCCCTACGGCAAGCTCTCGCCACTGGCCGGGGACGCCGCCTACCAGTACATCGCCCACACCGTGAAGCTGGCCGAGGCCGGTGAGTTGCAGGCGATCTGCACCGCGCCGCTGAACAAGGAAGCGCTGCACGCCGGCGGGCACATTTTCCCGGCCACACCGAACTGCTGGCGCACCTCACCGGTGTCGAGGAAGATCTCGATGATGCTGATGACGCCAACCCTGCGGGTGATCCACGTGACCACTCACATCGGCATCATCGACGCCATCGCCCGCATCGAGCCGGGCCTGGTGCGCCGCACGCTGGAACGGGCTACATGAAACGCTGGTGCGTGCCGGCACTCCAGGACCCGCTGATCGCCGTGTGCGGCATCAACCCCCATGCCGGCGAAAACGGCCTGTTCGGTTACGGCGAGGAGCAGACCAAGATCCAGCCCGCCATCGACGAGCTGCGCGCCCGCGGCTGGCGCGTCGAAGGCCCGCTGCCGGCCGACACGCTGTTCTTCCGCGCCGGCCGCGGCGACTTCGAGCGCAGTCGTGGCCATGTATCGCGACCAGGGCCATGGCCCGGTCAAGGTCATGGGCCTGGAGGCCGGGGTCAACGTGACCATCGGCCTGCCGGTGATCCGCACCTCGGTCGACCACGGCACTGCGTTCGACATCGCAGGCACCGGCATCGCCGACGAACGCAGCCTGATCGAAGCGCTGCGCCAGGCCGTGGAGCTGGCCGCCCGCCTGTTTGAGCTGGTTCATCCGCCCCACACAACAACAATTCTGGAGCGATAACGATGGCAACCTTCGATTCGAAAGACACGATGATCATCATCGCCATGGTGGTGCTGTACATCCTCTTCACCACCTGGCTGAGCCTGCGCCTGCGCAGCCGCACCAGCGAGCAGTACATGGTCGCGGCGCGCAGCATGCCGGCCTATGTGGTGGGCATTCTGATGATGAGCGAGTACATCGGCGCCAAGTCCACGGTAGGCACCGCGCAAGCGGCGTTCGAGAGCGGCATGGCGGCGTCCTGGGCGGTGATTTCGGCAGCGATCGGCTTTCCGCTGTTCGGCCTCTTGATGGCGCGCAAACTCTACAGCTCAGGTGAATACACCATCTCCGGCTTCATCGAGAAAGTACGGGCGCTCCACCAAGCTCATGGTCTCGGTGATCATGATCTACGCCCTGCTGCTGGTGAACGTCGGCAACTACATCAGCGGCGCGGCGGCCATCAGCACGGTGCTGAAGATCAATCTGCCGGTGGCAGCGTTCATCACCGCGATCATCAGCACGCTGTACTACGTGTTCGGCGGCCTCAAGAGCGTGGCCTACGTGAGCATCCTGCACACCGCGGTCAAGTACGTGGGTGTGCTGATCGTGCTGGGCACCGCGCTGTCGCTGGCCGGCGGCTTCGAGAAGATCCATCAGGGCCTGCCTGCGCATTACTTCACCTGGGACGGCGCCATCGGCGGCTCCAAGGTGGCTGCATGGATCATCGGCACTGCGGGTGCGATCTTCTCCACCCAGTTCATCATCCAGGCCATTTCCTCCACCCGCAGCGCCAAGGCTGCGCGCGCCTCGACCTACTGGGCCGCCCTGCTGTGCCTGCCGATCTCGCTGGCGCTGGGCCTGATCGGGGTGGCAGCCAAATACCTGTACCCGGACATGAACAGCCTCTACGCCATGCCGGTGTTCTTGCAGGCGATGAGCCCCTGGATGGCAGGTTTGGTGACCGTTTCGCTGGTGGCGTCGATCTTCGTCGGCGTCAGTACCGTGGCGCTCGCCATCGCCTCGCTGGTGGTGCGCGACTTCTATGTGCCGATGTTCAAGCCCAACGCCGAAACCGAATTCCGCATGACCAAGCGCATCGGGCTGGTGATCGGCTTCGTGCCGCTGATCTTCGTGTTCTTCGTGCCGGAGATTCTCAACCTGTCGTTCTTCACCCGCGCGCTGCGCCTGTCGATTACCGTGGTCGCGCTGATCGCGATCTACCTGCCGTTCTTCGCCACCACCCGTGGCGCAACCCTGGGGCTGGCCGCCGCCACCGTGACCACCAGCGCCTGGTACCTGATGAACAACCCCTACGGCATCGACAACATGTACATCGCCCTGGCCACCCCGGCCGTGGTGATCCTGATCGAACGCTGCCTGCCCGGCGCTGGCCGCGCCAAGGCCGAGGCGGCCAAACCGGAGGTTTCCAATGCCAACTGAACAACGCCAGGACGCCTATCTGCCGACGCCCTACGCCCAGAACCACGCCGCCAACCTTCACGAGCTGGCCGACGGCACGCTGCTGTGCACCTGGTTCGCCGGCACTCAGGAAGGCATGGCCGACATCTTCGTGCTGCTCTCGCGCAAGGCGCCAGGCGAGCCCTGGAGCGAGCCGGTCAAGCTCAGCCAGGACGACACCCGCTCCGAGCAGAACCCGATCCTGTTCCAGGCCCCCGATGGCCCGCTGTGGCTGATCTGGACTGCGCAGGTCTCGGGCAACCAGGAAACCGCCATCATCCGCCGCCGCCTGAGCGAGGACGGCGGCCTGACCTGGGGCCCGGTCGAAACGCTGTTCGACGAACCGGGCATATTCGTGCGCCAGCCGCCGGCGATTCTGGACAACGGCGACTGGGTGCTGCCGGTGTGGTACTGCATCGCCTTGCCCGGCGAGAAGTGGGTGGGCAGCCATGACGTCAGCGCGGTGATGATCTCCAGCGACGCCGGCCGCAGCTGGGCGCGCCATGATGTGCCAGCCAGCACCGGCTGCGTGCACATGAACGTGCAGCAGCTGACCGATGGCAGCCTGCTGGGCCTGTTCCGCAGCCGCTGGGCCGACCATGTGCACGCCTCGCGCTCCAGCGATGGCGGCCGCACCTGGTCTGCCCGGAGCCTATCGAAGTGCCTAACAACAACTCCTCCATCCAGTTCGTGCGCCTGGCCAGCGGCGAGCTGGCGCTGGTGTGCAACCCGGTCAACGCCGAGGGCATCAGTACGCGGCGCGCGTCGCTGTACGACGAGATCGAAGACGAAGGCGATGACCGCGTGGTGCCCGGCGCCAACGCCGATGGCCGCGCAGCGGTGTGGGGCATCCCGCGTGCGCCGATGAGCCTGATGGTGTCGCGTGACGAAGGCCGCAGCTGGCCCACGCAGCTGAACCTCGAGGAAGGCGACGGCTTCTGCCTGACCAACAACTCCCAGGAAAAACTCAACCGCGAGTTCTCCTACCCCAGCGTGATTCAGGCCCGCGACGGCAGCCTGCACGTGGCCTTCACCTACTTCAGGCAGAAGATCAAGCACGTGCACCTGCCACTGGCGGCACTGCGTTGAGGAGATGGCCATGACTGAGCAACCTCGTACCGCTCTGGTGACGGGCGCCAGTTCCGGCATCGGCCTGGCGATCGTGGAGCGCTTGCTGGCCGACGGCTGGGCGGTGATGGGCCTGTCGCGCCAGCGGCCGGCGCTGGAGCATCCGTCGTTCAGCTGGCGTGCAGTGGACCTGAGCGACCGTGAGGCGACCGAAGCGGCGCTGGGTGAGATCGGCCCTTTGCACGCCGTGGTTCACGCCGCAGGCGTCATGCGCACCGCACCTCTGGGCGAGCTGGACCTGGACGCCGGCGCAGCCATGTGGCGCCTGCATGTGGAGGCAGCGACGCAATTGGTCGACCGCCTCAGCGGGCGCCTGGCCGAGAGTGGCCGGGTGATCCTGATCGGCAGCCGCACCTGGCAGGGCGCCGCCGGGCGCAGCCAGTACGCAGCCACCAAGGCCGCGCTGGTGGGGCTGGTGCGCAGTTGGGCGATGGAGCTGGCGCCGCGCGGTATCGCGGCCGAACGTTATCGCCCCGGTGCCACCGACACGCCGATGCTGCGCGACCCGGGCCGCCAGGGCACGCCACCGCGCGTGCCGCCGCTGGGGCGCTTCGTGAGCCCTGAGGAGGTGGCGGCCTACACAGCCTTTATCGCCGGGCCGCTGGCTGGGGCGATCGCCGGGCGAACCCTGGTCATGTGTGGCGGCGCCTCCTTGTGAGTCAGAGTACTGCCCAGATCGCCACCGCCGAACGGACGCTGCATGAAAGTCGCCAACCGCCGCCAGACCCTGCTCGAATTCGTCCATGCCAACCCCGGCAATGCCAATGTCGAAACGCTCTGCGCCTTGCTCGGGGTGAGCGAGAGCCACGGTGCGCCGCGACCTGACGGCGCTGGCCGAACAGGGCCTGGTGATGCGCACCTACGGCGGCGCTGCGCATATCGGCGCGCGCGAGCCGGAGCAATCGCTGCAGGAGCGCAGCGGCCAGCACTCCACCGAGAAGGCCCGCATGGCCCGCGCCGCGCTGGCGCACATTCACGACCACGACACCCTGCTGCTCGACGGCGGCACCAGCACCGCCGCGCTGGCGCGGTTGCTCGGCGAGCGCCGTGGGCTGCATGTGATCACCAACAACCTGTTGGCGCTGCCGGCGCTGCAAGACCTGCCCGACGGCCGCGTGACCCTGCTGGGCGGCGACCTGCGCAGCGAGAGCCTGTGTACCTTCGGCCCGGCGGCCCTGGCGATGCTGGAGCGGCTGAGCGCCGACAAGGTGTTCGTCAGCGCCGACGGCGTGGTGGCCGGGCGCGGGCTGTGCGAGGCGAGCGCGGAACAGTCGTATCTGAAGGACAAGATGCTGCAGCAGGCAGCGGAGGTGTTCGTGCTGGCCGATGCGGCAAGCTCGAGCGGGACAACCAGCGGCACTGGACGCCGGTGAGCGGGCATTGGCGGTTGATCACCAGTGCCGAGGATGAGGCGCTGGTGGCGCCGTTCATGAGTAGCGGGTTGGTCAGGGTCGAGAAGGTCTGAACGTCTCAGACCGTAGGAGCGCGGCTGTGCCGCGCGACGCGAAGATCCGCACGTCGCCCGTTACACGGCGTCCCTTACACGTCGCCCGGCGAGCCGGCCTCCCACCAGATCAAGATCAAGGATCACCAAGTGGGAGGGTGGCTTGCCGCGCGACGAGCCTGGCCGGAATCAGCCAAACCGCCCAGTAATGTAATCCTCGGTCTGGCTCTTGGTCAGCTTGGTGAAGATGGTGTCGGTGTCGCCATACTCGATCAGGTCGTCGCCCGGCGAGCCGGCCTACCACCAGATCAAGATCAAGGATCAGGATCACCAAGTGGGAGGGCGGCTTGCCGCGCGACGAGCCTGGCCGGAATCAGCCAAACCGCCCAGTAATGTAATCCTCGGTCTGGCTCTTGGTCAGCTTGGTGAAGATGGTGTCGGTGTCGCCATACTCGATCAGGTCGTCGCCCGGCGAGCCGGCCTCCCACCAGATCAAGATCAAGGATCAGGATCACCAAGTGGGAGGGCGGCTTGCCGCGCGACGAGCCTGGCCGGAATCAGCCAAACCGCCCAGTAATGTAATCCTCGGTCTGGCTCTTGGTCGGCTTGGTGAAGATGGTGTCGGTGTCGCCATACTCGATCAGGTCGTCGCCCGGCGAGCCGGCCTCCCGCCAGATCAAGATCAAGGATCAGGATCACCAAGTGGGAGGGCGGCTTGCCGCGCGACGAGCCTGGCCGGAATCAGCCGAACCGCCCAGTAATGTAATCCTCGGTCTGGCTCTTGGTCGGTTTGGTGAAGATGGTGTCGGTGTCGCCATGCTCGATCAGGTCGCCCATGAACATGAACGCGGTCGAGTCCGAGCAGCGTGCGGCCTGTTGCATGTTGTGGGTCGCGATCACCACGGTGAACTGCTCCTTGAGCTCGGTGATCAGCTGTTCGATGCGGCCGGTGGAGATCGGGTCCAGCGCCGAGGTCGGCTCGTCGAGCAGCAGCGCCTGCGGGCGCAGGGCGATGGTGCGAGCGATGCGCAGGCGTTGCTGCTGGCCCCCGGAGAGGCCCGAGCCGCTCTTGTTCAGCTTGTCCTTGACCTCATCCCACAGCGCAGCGCCGCGCAGAGCCTGCTCGACGCGTTCTTCCATCTCGCGCTTGCCGAGCTTTTCGTGGTGGCGCACCGCGTAGGCGATGTTGTCGTAGATCGACATCGGAAACGGCACCGGCTTCTGGAACACCATGCCCACGTGGCTGCGCAGGCGGTTCATCGAATAGTTCGAGGCCAGGATGTTCTCGCCGTTGAGCAGCACCTCACCCTTGGCTTCCTGCTTGGGGTACATCGAATAGATGCGGTTGAACACGCGCAGCAAGGTCGACTTGCCGCAGCCGGAAGGGCCGATGATCGCGGTGACCTGCTTCTCCGGAATGTCCATGTTGATGGACTTGAGCGAGCGGTTGCCGTTGTAGAAGAACTCGAGGTTGCGGACCTGAATCTTGGTACGCACGGGCGCGGCGGTAGTCATCAGTGGGACCTTTCACGAAGAATCGGACGGGAGAACAGGCTTCAGGGCCAACGCGAACAGGGTCAGCACCGATGCGCCGGCCCAGGCCAGGGCGTGCCAATCCTCGAAGGGGCTCATGGCGTACTGGAACACCACCACCGGCACGCTGGCGATCGGCTTGAGCAGGTCGCTGCTTCCAGAACTGGTTGCCGAACGCGGTGAACAGCAGCGGCGCGGTTTCGCCGGTGATGCGCGCCAACGCCAGCAGGATGCCGGTGATAACGCCGGCGCGGGCGGCGCGCAAGATGATCTGCAGGGTCATCTTCCACTGCGGAACGCCCAGCGCCAGCGCGGCTTCACGCATGGTGCCCGGTTGCAGCTGAAGCATCTCGTCGGTGGTACGCACCACCACCGGGATCACCAGCAAGGCCAGGGTCAGGCCGCCGGCGAGCGCCGAAAAACCGACCTGGTGGTTGGTCAGCGCACTGACCGGCAGGATGAACGCGGTATACACGAACAAGCCCAGCACGATCGACGGTGCCGACAGCAGGATGTCGTTGATGAAGCGCACGATGGTGCCCATGCGGGTGTAGCGGGCGAACTCGGCCAGCCACACCCCAGCCATCAGCCCGATCGGCGTACCGATGATCAGCGCCACGGCCGACATCAAGAGGCTGCCGTAGAAGGCGTTGGCCAGCCCCCCGAAGCGCCCGGCGGCGGCGTCATCTGCGTGAACGACGCAGGCCCCAGTGCCGACATGCCGTTGGTGATGGTAGTGATCAGAATCCACACCAGCCAAAGCAGGCCGAACGCGGTTGCAGCGCAGGCGAAGGCCATGGCCAGGCCGTTCTTGAACGCGCGCATCCGGTACAGGTTTTCATTGGGAGAACTCATTTAACCCCCTCGTTGCGCGACAGGCGCATCAGCATCAGGCGGGCGATGGCCAGCACGATGAAGGTCACGACGAACAGCAGGAAGCCCAAGGCGATCAGCGAGCTGCGGTGCATGTCCGAATAGGCTTCGGTGAACTCGTTGGCGATCACCGAGGCGATCGAGCTGCCCGGCATCAGCAGCGAGGCCGACAGCTGGTGGGCGTTACCGAGCACGAAGGTCACCGCCATGGTTTCACCCAACGCGCGGCCAAGGCCGAGGAACACACCGCCGACCACCGCCGAGCGGGTGTAAGGCAGCACGATGTCCCAGACCACCTCCCAGGTGGTGCCGCCCAGTGCGTAGGCCGATTCCTTGAGCTGGGTGGGAACGGTGCGGAATACCTCGTTCATCACCGAGGTGATGAATGGAATGATCATGATCGCCAGCACGATGCTTGCGGTCAGCACGCCGATGCCGAGCGGAGGCCCTTGGAACAGCACACCGATGCCAGGGATTGCACCCAGGTAGTCGTTGATCCAGGGGCTGATGTAATTGGCCATGAACGGGGCGAAAACGAACAGCCCCACATGCCGTAGATGATCGACGGGATGCCCGCCAGCAGTTCGATCGCAGAGGCGATCGGCATGCGCAGCCATGGCGGCGCAACTTCAGTGAGGAAAATCGCGATGCCGAAGCTAACCGGCACGGCAATCACCAGCGCCAGGAACGCGGTGACCAGCGTGCCGTACACCGGCACCACCGAACCAAAGCGCTCACCGACTGCGTCCCAATCGGTGCTGGTGAAGAAATCGAGGCCAAAGGTATGGAAGGCCTGGGCGCCGCCCCACAAGGTGGAGCCGGCAATGCATATGAGCAGGCCCAGCACGATCATCGCAGCGCTACGAACCGTGCGGCGGAACCACACATCGTGGCGGTGATCGCGCGCGGCGCGTACTTCGCTTTCGTTCTGTTTATCTGCAATCACAGTGGACAGCACTTGGGAGTTGTCGGTCATTTTGGTCCACTCGCAAAAGATCCCCCAAGCGCCAACTGGCACTTGAGGGGCGAGGGTTGCACTCGATTCGGTTACTTGAACTCAGCGGCCCAGTAAGCTTCGATCTGCTTGACCAGCGAGTCCGGCAGCGCGACGTAGTCCAGCTCGCTGGCTTGCGCCTGGCCGTGCTCCAGCGACCATTTGAAGAAGTCGAAAGCAGCTTTGCTTTCTTCGGCTTTCTTCGGTTGCTTGTACATGATGATCCAAGTGGTAGCGGCGATCGGCCATGCATCGGCGCCCGGTGCATTCACCAGCAGCAGGTTGAAGTCCTTGGCGCTTTTCCAGTCGGCAGTGGCACCGGCAGCGGCGAAGGCAGCAGCGCTAGGCTCCAGGAACTTGCCACCGGCGCTCTTGAGCTGGGTGTGCGACAGTTTGTTGGACTTGGCGTAGGCGTATTCGACGTAGCCGATCGAGCCTTTGATCTGCTTCACGTAAGCAGCCACACCTTCGTTACCCTTGCCACCTACACCCACTGGCCATTGAACGGTGGAGCCGGCGCCGGCTTTCCAGTCGGCCGAAGCGGCTTTGTCCAGGTAGCTGGTGAAGTTGAACGAGGTGCCCGAGCCGTCGGAGCGGTGAACGACGGTGATTTTCTCGCCAGGCAGTTTCACGTCAGGGTTCAGCGCCTTGATCTTGGCGTCGTCCCAGGTGGTGATGGTGCCTTGGAAGATAGCGCCCAGGGTGGCAGCGTCCAGCTTCAACTTGCCAGGCTCGACGCCTTCGACGTTGACGATCGGCACGATACCGCCGATGACGCTGGGGAACTGGCCCAGGCCGGCAGCTTGCAGGTCTTCACCCTTGAGCGGGGCATCGGAAGCGCCGAAGTCGACGGTTGCGGCTTTGATCTGAGCGATACCGCCGCCGAACCGATCGATTGGTAGTTGATGCGGTTACCCGAAGACTCCTGGTACTTTTGCGCCCACTTCGACAGCACGGGGTAAACGAAGCTGGAACCGGCACCATTCACGTCGGTGGCATGGGCAACGCCCGACAGGCACAGCGAAGCCAGCAGAATCGAAAGGCGGGTCTTGGTCAACAGTCTCACGGCGCACCTCAGTCAAGGATTTGTGTGGATTCATTCCACAGGAGTAAGCCGTGCCGATTTAAAGCTTGGAATGTGACTCTTTCATGACAGGGTAACGGGAAAATTGTTACACCTGAGCGCCAGCCCTTGCGCCGCGCGGGTTCTGAGCGGGCAGAGAAAATTCCCCGCTCCCCAAAAAGGCATGGCATTGCGCCACACCCACCTCCGAAATCAGAACCTGACGCTGGTGCTGAGCGACACGAAATCGCGATCCGCCAGGGTGCTGTAGCGGCCGCCGAAAAACGCCGTATAACTCAAGTCGGCAGACCACGTCCGTTGATAGTCGGTGCCGACCCCGACGCTGACCGCCTTGCGGCCTTCTTCGAAGGTGCCTTCAGGCTGCGGCGAATAGCCACTGACATCATGCGACCAGCCCAGGCTGGGCTTGAGCGCCAGGCGTGGCAGCACATCGTTGAACGTCCAGACTGCGCGGGCGCGATAGCCCCAGGCGTTGGCGGTGGTAAACCCGCCGCTGCCCCCCGTGCCGTACACCGGGTCGCGGCCATAATCCAGCCCATCGCCCAACCCTGCGACGTGCACCGCCCGACCTCGCCGGCCAGCTCGAAGCTGTCGGCCCCAAGCCCGCCGTCGAAGGTGTGCGAAAGGCTGGTCTGCACCTGCGTCACGGCCTTGCGCCGATAGCCTGCGGCGTCACTGCCACTGGCCGCCTCATCGAGCACCTCAAGCCAGTTCTGCTGCACCGGCGCGTTGGGCCGGTAGCTCACCTCGCCTTTCCAGCGAGTGCCGGCGGGCAAGGTCGAGGAAAAGCTCAGGCCGTAGAGGTGAATGTTCTGCGGGTAACGCAGGTAATAACCCGAACGCCCCGCCGCGACACTGGGCTGCAATGCATCCACCACTGCGGCGCTGGCCGGTACCCCTGCTGCTGCCAATGCACTGGCCAGGTTCGAAGCGCTGGCGCCGCTGCCGGCGAAGATCGGGGCGCGGCTGTGGTAATTCATCGCGTAGGCACCGAGGTCGGTGTTCCACAGGTCGAGCTGATAATGCGCCGCAAGGCCGAACTGGCCGCTGTTGCGGGCATCGCGGTCTTTTCCACGGCTGACGATCACCCCCTCATCAGGGCTGGCGAAGCGGGCGCCCTGCGCGCCGGCCACCTGCAGCGCTGCCTGGCGCTGGGCCAGGCTCAGGCTGCTCAGTTGCGCGGCCAGGCCTGCCTGGGTGGCGCCCAGTGCCAGGTTGCGGTCGCAGCCCTGGGCCAGCACATCGCTGGTGGCCATGAAGGTGCCGCAGTTGGCCTGGCTGTCGGCATCCCACGCCAACTGATAGAAACCGTCGACCGCCAGGCGGTCGGTGAGGTTCTGGTTCAGGTACACAAGGCTGGTGGGCCGCAGGTTGCTGCGCCAGGTGCTACCGGGGCGCGACCAGCTGGCCGCTTCACGCGGGTTGATCGCGCTGATGCCGCCGCCGATGAATTCGGCCTGGCCCCAGTCCAGCACCTGCCGGCCAAGCCTCAGGGTGCCGGGCTGCTCGCCCCACTGGTAGTGGTGCCACACATAGGCATCGAGCCATTCACCGCCGCTGGCCTTGCTGCTCTCGGCGCGGCCGCCGTCGTCGATGGCCTTGAAGCGGCGGCTGTCGTCCTTGAGCTCGAAGTCGTACCAGTAACGGCCTTTGAGGTAAGCGCCACTGTCGCCATAGCGCAATTCCACCGCATGTACGCCACTGAAGAGCCGGGTGAACGCCTCACCCTTTCGAAAGTTCTTGCGCCCGTCGTCGCCGATGGCGCTAACGCCGGTGCCGCCGTTGGCCACGCCGATCAGCCGCTGCGACGGGCTGGCCGTGCCCCAGGCTGAGGACAGCGACAGCTGCGAATCGAACTGGCCTTCGACGGCGCCGATATTGAAGGGCACGCCCCAGGCCGGCACAGTGGCCAATGCAAGGGCGCCACCCAGATCACACGAAAAGCACTCAACGGCAGCATCCAGACAGAAAAACCAATATGCAGCGGCGCATGGCTCACGCCAGGCGCCGCTCTCCAACTCTTTTAGCGGCTGGTAAGGGCAATCTTGATGCCCAATGCCACCAGTACCGCGCCCATGGTGCGGTCGAACCAATGGCCCATGCGTGCAAAGCCCGCACGCACACGCGCCTGGCTGAACAACTGAGCCACCAGGCAGAACCACAGCGCGGTGGCCACGGCCAGGTAAACGCCGTAACCGGCCTGCACGGCCACAGGTGTGTGCGGGTTGATCACGACCGTGAACAGCGACAGGAAGAACAACGTGGCCTTGGGGTTGAGGCCGTTGGTCATGAAGCCTGCGACGAAAGCCTGGCGCGCCGAACGCGGCTCGGCAGGGCCTGCCGTTACCGCCGCATCCGTGGCGGGCTTGGCGCGCAGGGCCTTGATGCCGATGTACATCAGGTAGGCTGCCGCCAACCGCTTGAGCACGTTGAACAGCACGATCGACTGCGACACGATCAGGCCGATACCCAGCATCGAATAGCCCACATGCAGGAAGATCGCCGAGCCTACACCCAACGCGGTCCAACGCCCGGCGGTGCGGCCGTGGGCCACGCTTTCACGCACCACCACGGCGAAATCCGGGCCGGGGCTGGCCACAGCCAGCAGGTGGATCAACGCTACGGTGAGAGATTCGGACCAATACATGAATTGCCTGCCTCTAAATTTTGTAACAGCTGGATTCTTCAAGCGGGTAAGTTAACCCAGAACGCGCCAGGCGCGGATGAGTTTTCAACCTTTGCCATGAGGGCCCTTGCATGCACGCGGTATTTCTCGATCACAGCTCCCTGGACCTCGGCGACCTGGACATGGCCCCGCTGCGCGAGGCCTTCAGCGAGCTGACGCTGCACCCCGGCAGCGAACCGGCGCAGGCAGCCGAGCGGCTGGCCGGGGCGCAGGTGGCGATCACCAACAAAGTGCCGATCACCGCCGAAGTACTGGCCGCCAACCCGCAATTGAAGCTGATCCTGGTCAGTGCCACAGGTACCAATAACGTCGACCTGGCCGCGGCCCGCGCCCAGGGCATCAGTGTGTGCAACTGCCAGGGCTACGGCACCCCGGCCGTCGCCCAGCACACGCTGATGCTGCTATTGGCACTGGCCACCAGCCTGCCGCAGTACCAACAGGCAGTCGCTCAAGGCAAATGGCAGCAGGCCAGGCAGTTCTGCCTGCTCGACTTCCCCATCGTCGAGCTTGAAGGCAAGACCCTGGGCCTGCTTGGCCACGGCGAGCTGGGCAGCGCGGTGGCGCGCCTGGCTGAAGCCTTCGGCATGACCGTGCTGATCGGCCAGTTGCCCAACCGGCCGGCGCGCGAAGGCCGCTTGCCACTGAACGAGCTGCTGCCTCGCGTCGATGCCCTGACGCTGCACTGCCCGCTGAACGAGCACACTCGCGACCTGATCGGTGCGCACGAGCTGGCACTGCTCAAACCGGGCAGCTTCGTGATCAACGCCGGGCGCGGCGGCCTGGTCAACGAACAAGCGCTGGCCGACGCCTTGCGCAGTGGCCACCTGGGCGGGGCCGCCACCGACGTGCTGACCACTGAGCCGCCCACCCACGGCAACCCGTTGCTGGCACCCGACCTGCCGCGCCTGATCGTGACCCCACACAGCGCCTGGGGCAGCCGCGAGGCGCGCCAGCGCATCGTAGGCCAACTCGCCGAGAACGCGCGCAGTTTCGCGGCCGGCACGGCCCTGCGAGTGGTGAACTGAGCTCTGCTACACTGCGCCGCTTTTGCCCTGGAGACTTGCCCATGGACCCGCGCAGTGAAGTGCTGCTCCGCCAGGCCGACCTGTTCACCGGCCGCGTGCTGCTCGCCGGCCTGCCTGCCGACGGGCTGCTCAGCCAACTGCCGCAGGCCCAGGCCTGGTGCTGGAACGCGGCCGACCAGGCAAGCCTGGCTGCACGCTTTGGCGAACGTATCGGCTTCGGCACCCAAGTGCCGACGGTAGAGTTCGACGCTGCCGTGCTGTTCGTGCCCAAGGCCAAAGAGTTCTCTACCTGGCTGCTGGCGTGCCTGGCGGCGCGCCTGAATGGCAAGCCGCTGTATCTGGTGGGCGAAAAGCGTGGCGGCATCGAAAGCGCTGCCAGGCAACTCGAAGCGTTCGGCAAACCGCGCAAACTCGACAGCGCCAGGCATTGCCAACTATGGCGAGTAGACGTGGAAAACGCCCCGCCCGCCCCATCGCTGGAAAGCCAGGCCAATACCTTCAGCGTTGACGCCCCCGGTGGCGCGCTGAACGTGGTGAGCCTTCCGGGCGTGTTCAGCCATGGCCGCCTGGACCGTGGCACGGCGCTGCTGCTCCAGCACCTCGAAGGGCTCCCGGCTGGCGCTCTGCTGGACTTCGGCTGCGGAGCCGGCATCGTCGGCGCGGCGCTGAAGCGCCGTTACCCGGAGGCCACCGTCACACTGCTGGACGTGGACGCCTTCGCCATCGCCGCCAGTGCCCTCACCCTGCAGGCCAATGGCCTGGAAGCGCAATTGGTGTGCGCCGATGGCATCGACGGAGCCCCCTGTGAGCTGGCGGCGATCATCAGCAATCCGCCGTTTCATACCGGGGTGCATACCCACTACGAGGCCTCGGAAAACCTGCTGACAAAGTGCAGCCTTCATCTGCGAAAAGGGGGCAGATTCGCTTGGTCGCCAATAGCTTCCTGCGTTATCCGCCGCTGCTGGAGGCCGCGCTGGGGCACTGCGAGACGCTCGATGAAGGTAACGGCTTCAAGATCTACCAGGCGGAAAAAGCCTGAAGCGAAGCGCTTGCGTTTGCCCGCACGGCTAGGCAGAATCCGCACCGTCCTAGGGGAGTAGTCTCCCGCAAGCTCCGTGCTTGCATTGGCGCGCGTCAACATACTTGGCCCACAGGCCATGGCGCGAGCGACCAGAGAGGCCCACACAGAGGGGCCCGGCGGTTTGACAAGACCTATGACACGCACACCTTACCCGGGGCGGGGAGGCTGTACGTGTCATAGCCGTGTTCGACCCGCCCCCGTAGGAAGCCTGATGCTTGAATCCCTCCTTGTGCCCACCGGTATCGTGGCGCTGGCCGAAATCGGCGACAAGACCCAACTCCTTGCCTTGATCCTGGCGGCTCGCTTTCGCAAGCCGGTGCCGATCATCTTCGGCATTCTCGCCGCAACCCTCGCCAACCACGCCGCCGCCGGCGCTGTGGGCGCGTGGATCAGCAGCTACCTGACCGACAGCGTCCTGCACTGGATCCTGGCCGCGAGCTTTACCGCCACGGCACTCTGGACACTGGTGCCCGACAAGATGGACGACGACGAAGCCAACCGCGCCAGCCAGTTCGGCCCGTTCATGGCCACGCTGATCGCGTTCTTCCTCGCCGAGATCGGCGACAAGACCCAGGTCGCCACGGTAATGCTCGCTGCACAGTACCCGAACCTGTTGCTGGTGATCATCGGCACCAGCCTGGGCATGCTGATCGCCAACGTACCCGTGGTGCTCGCCGGCAACTTCGCCGCCGATAAGCTGCCACTGGCACTGATCCGCCGCCTGGCCGCCATCGCTTTCTTCGTGCTCGCGGTGTACGCGGTCTACAAGGCCATGGTGAGTTCGGGCTGGGTTCGAGCTGCAAGCTGCAAGCTACAAGCTACAAGCTACAAGCTACAAGCTACAAGCGAGAGCTCTGTGACTTGAAGCTTGAAGCTTGAAGCTTGAAGCTTGAAGCTTGAAGCTTGAAGCTTGGAGCTGCTCCTCAACCTTTGGCAGCGGCCTGGTAGAGCGGCATGACCTTCGGGATTGCCGCCTGCAAGGACGAGATGCGGTTGGCGTCGGAGGGGTGAGTGCTGAGGAATTCCGGCTGCCCTGCCCCGCCTGCGGCGTTCATCTTTTTCCACAGGGTGATGGCGGCGTTGGGGTTGTAGCCTGCGCGGGCGGAGAGTTCCAGGCCCAGCAGGTCGGCCTCGTTTTCGTTGGCACGGCTGTTGGGCAGGGTCATGCCGTATTCGGTGACCGCATCGGCCAGCGCCAGGGAATCCTGGCCCAGGCCGAATACTGCAGCAGCGCCTTGCTTGGCCATCTGCATGCCGTAGGCCTTGGACATGGCTTCGCGGCCGTGCTCGCGCAGGGCGTGGGCGATCTCGTGGCCCATGACCGCAGCCAGCTCGTCGTCGGCGAGGTTGAGTTTGTCGATCAGGCCGGTGTAAACGATGATCTTGCCGCCGGGGCCGCAGTTGGCGTTGAGCTCATCGCTCTTGATCAGGTTCACTTCCCATTGCCACTGCGCCGAGTCAGGGCGCAGCTTCGGTGCCTGGGCGATCAGCCGGTCGGCGATGGCCTGGACGCGCTTGGCCTCGGTGCTGGTCTTGTCCAGCACGTGCGCGGCATTGGCCTTGCTCAGCGTCTCCTTGTAGGAGGTGGCGTACATCTGGTTCACCTCATCGGTGGACAGCATGCTGAACATGTATTGCTTGCGGTTGACACCCACCGTGTCGCCCTGGGTGGTATTCACCGCCTGGCAGCCCACCAGCAGCGTGACGCTGGCCAGCGACACTGCGATAGCGGCTTTCTTGAAAATCGTTGGCATAGCTCACTCCCTTGCATGATGCCGCGTATCCTACCTGATACATGCAGCCTGAAAAGCCTCAGGCCGGTGTCAGGCATTCCGGCGCGTTCAGCTCTGGATCATTGACCAACCGCGCCAGCGGGCGTTCGCGCAGCTGCGGGCAGGGCCGCGCCAGCAAGCCGTTGAGCACGGGCAGCGGCGTGTCGGCCGCCAGCCACAGAGCCTGTTCGGCTTCATCGAGGATCAATGGGCGGCGCTGGTTCATCGCCGCCTGGGTCACGACCGCCACACTCAGCCAGGTTTCGTCGCCCGCCGGGAAAGCCTCCCACAGGGCGGCGAAATGCAGGTTCGAGCCTTCGCCCGGCGTGAGCCAGTACGGCTGTTTGCGCACGCTCCCGCGCCATTCGTAAAAACCGTTGGCCGGCAGCAGGCAGCGGCGCTGGCGAAAGGGCTCGCGAAACATCGGCTGGTCGGCCAGGGTTTCGGCGCGCGCCTGTGCCGGGGTGCGTGAAAGGTCAGTGAGCCAGGGCGGGGTCAGCCCCCAGCGTGCCAGGGCCAGTTCGATGCCCTGCTCCCCCTGGCGCTGCATCAGCACGCGCTGGCCCGGGAAATGTTCCATTGCGCCTGCTGGCCAGAGGGGAAGCCGGGCAGCGCGGCAAAGGCCGGGGTCCAGCGAAACAGGGCGTATCGACCACACATCCGAAAACAAGGCTCCGTTCAACACTCGAGCACACCGAAATAGCTGTCCGGCTCCTCGCCCGGCAAGGGCTGTGCGCCATTGTACGCAGCAATCAGCTGCCGTGCGTCGGCCGCCCGCGCGTCATCGACCACAAGCCCCAGCAGGCCGATGGCCGGCAGATCGCCAATGCCACCCACCAGGTCGCGCCCGGCCAGATGCGCAGCGATGCCCTCGCTTTGCAGCATCGCCAGCAGCAACTCGGCTTCAAGCAGGCTCTCGGGTTCGTAGACGCGCTTCATCTATTCATTCTCGCTGTAGGTCTCCAGCGACCACTGCTCGCCGTCGGTGCTGAGCACGAAGGTGATCGGCCGGCAGCAGACCGGGCAGTCCTCGATGTACTGCTGATCGCCGCCGGAAAGGTCCAGTACGGCCTCGGCAGGTTCGCCGCAATAGGGGCAATCATAGGCTTGGGTTTCGAGCATCGGGCCTCCGGCCTTGGTTTATGGGTATAATCGCCGGTCTGTTCCAATACACCAGCCGTTTCCAACAAGAGAGCAAGATGGGCGAATTCGATGCCATCCGACCTTACGATGACTCCGAGGTCAAAGCCGTACTGAAGAGGCTCCTCAAGGACCAGGCGTTTCTCGATACCATCATTCACTTCCGCTTCCCGCGTTTCGCCGGCCCCATGGGTTGGCTGCTCAAGCCGATGGTCGCGCGCAAGCTTGGCCGCGAGTTCGCCGGCATCGAAAGCGTTGCGGCGCTGCAAGACAAGGTCGAGATGTACGTCGACCACACCATCGAGCGCGCTACAGACGGCGTTACCTACACCGGCGTCGAGCAGTTCAAGTCCGGCAACGCCTATCTGTTCCTGGCCAACCACCGCGATATCGTGATGGACCCGGCCTTCGTCAACTACGCCGTCTACCACGCGGGCCTGCCGACGCCGCGCATCGCCATCGGCGACAACCTGTTGCAGCGCCCGTTCGTCAGCGACCTGATGCGCCTGAACAAAAGCTTCATCGTGCATCGCTCCATCAGCGGGCGGCGCGAAAAGCTGGCCGCCTGGCAATTGCTCTCGGCGTATATCAGCCATTCGATCCGCAACGACTGCCAGTCGATCTGGATCGCCCAGGCCGAGGGCCGCGCAAAGGACGGTGATGACCGTACCGACCCGGCCATTCTGAAAATGTTCCACATGAGCCGCCGCGAAGAGCCCTTCGCCGAGGTGATCCATTCGCTCAACCTCACGCCGGTGTCGATCAGCTACGAGTACGACCCCTGCGACGCGGCCAAGGCCCGCGAGCTGTACATTCGCGCCACCACCGGCACCTACAAGAAGGCACCGGGCGAGGATGACCTGAGCATCGCGCTGGGCATCACGGGCTACAAGGGCCGTGTGCATATCAATTTCAGCCCGCCCGTCACGGCTTATCACGAAGACACCAGGGAACTGGCCGCCGAGATCGACCGCAAGATTCTGTCCGGCTATCGCCTGTTCCCCGTGCATTACCTGGCTTGGGAGCAATGGGCCGAGGCCGATGCCACGCTGCAGGTACCGAAAGCGTCCGCACTGTTCGACGCTCAGGAGCTGGAGCAGGCCCGCGAAGAATGGCAACGCAGGCTCCAAGACTGCCCGACCGAACATCGGCCGTACCTGATCCAGCAATATGCGACGCCGGTTCGCAATCAGTATCGAGTCAAGGCCGGGCTGCCGCTGTAACCGCCCGGCGGCTTGTATTTCCTGTTCACGGTTTCGTCATCAAAAAAGGGCAGCCTTGGCGCCCCATGTTTGACCGACTCTGGACAGGATGTTTTTACGATGCTGCACGCGAACAATCAGGACCGCCTCTACCTCATCACGCCCAGCGACGAACAAGAGGCGCTGATCGACGGCCAGGCAATCAACGTGCACGACCGCCGCTGGCTGGTCTATTGCGCCCTGGGCGGCCATCACCACCAGGACCTGCCTGAAGCCGACCTGCACACCGGCTTCTGCCTACCCGACTTCCACATCGAAGCGGCTTGACCCCCTTCAAAGCAAACCCCAGCCAACAAAAAAGCTGCAAGCCAACGCAAATCGGCTTGCAGCTCCTGGCTTGAAGCCAATAGCTCATTGGCTCACTGGCGCAGCGTCTGGCCGACGGTCTGGTCCTTGAACACCCGCGTCAGGGCGTCGCTGAGCACATCGCTCACCAGGCGGGTATTGGTTTCCTGGTTTGGCGACATGCCGAAACGCTGGTTCAAGGAGGCGTTATAGCGGCCGGTGTAGTTGTGGCCATTGCCGCGTACGTCAGCGCGGAACGTGGCCGAGATGGTCGCCTCGGTCACGTAGGTGGAATCCTTGGGCGACTGGTATTTGAGGTCAGCCAAGGTAATGGTGAGCGTGGGCGCGCCCATGGCACCGGCATTGGGCGTGAAGCCCATCAGGCGCACAGCGGCTTCGGCCTGAGCCTGCAGCTTGGGCACGATGTCGTTGCCCTGCACCGTCACGGCGCTGGTTTCAGGGTACAGGCCACCGCGGGTGCCGAGCACCGGCGAGGGGCGGCCATCTACCACTCGCACCACGACAGGCTGCCCCTGGGCAACGGGAGCCAGTTGCTCCAGCAGTTTGGGCTGAGGGCTCAGCATTTGCGGGCTGCTGGCGCAGCCGGCCAAGGCCAGGGTGCCGGCGACGATCGAAGCGAACAACAGGCGTGGCAACATGCACGGATCTCCATGAGGGGCAATGGCCGCCAGTATACCGAGGCGGCAGCAACGGCGGTATGCGTGTGAAGTTCAGACTGGCTGCGGGTATCGGGGGTTCCTGTCACCACCCTGTCACGCGCTCTGGCTAGGCTCTGCATCAACCCCAACGCACAGACCGCTGCCATGTTCAAATTTCTCGCACTGCTCGGCCTTGTCACCCTCCCTCGCCATTACGCACTGATCGATGCACATGGCCTGTGCGCGGCCTTTCGTACCTGCGGCCATGCCCCAGCGGGCAGTGGCTGGGTCGAGGTCACCGAGACTCGCCTGCACTCGCTCGGCCGGCCATTGCCGGCGAGTGCCAGAGTGAGCCGCCCGGCCGTTGCCTCCGAGCTGATGGCTGCACTGCAGAACTGATTCAGCCCCTGCCTGCTACCCGCTGTGATCTGCCTTTAGGGCTGATTGCGGCGGTGTTTCCGTTGTGCGGGATGTGTGTGGCGGCTGCGTTGCACCCGCGTTGCATCTGCGCTGCGCCCGCTCTGCACCCGCGCTGCGCCCGCGTTGCACCCGCGTCAAATCGTCGCTTTGCCTGGCCGACCTCGTTATACTCACGCCCCGATTACAAGGTCGTCTCCTGCCTCGGGCCCCGCTTCAAAGCCCGCAGAGAGCCGCCCACGCGGTTCGGGTGCGCGTCGCCCGCCAGCGCGCCTTTCTTGACCGTTGGTCGAATTGCCCGCCGCCGCGTTAGATGAGTTGATGGCAGCCTTCGGCAACCTCGAGCACCAGCGCTTTTGTCGTTCATCGGCCAGGCCCGGGGAAAGCTGGCCGCTTTGCGCGGTCACACCTGAACAGGCTTCTGGTTGTCAAAACAGTTGTGAAAGATTTTGGAGATGCGTGAATGGCGCAGAATGAAGCAGTGGATGTAGTGCTGGTCGGGGCCGGGATCATGAGCGCGACCCTGGCGGTGCTGCTCAAGGAGCTCGATCCGTCCCTCAAGATCGAAGTGGTCGAGGCGATGGACTCCGGCGCGGCAGAGAGTTCCAACCCCTGGAACAACGCCGGCACCGGGCATGCGGGCCTCTGCGAACTGAACTACACGCCACAGGCCGCCGATGGCTCGATCGACATCAAGAAAGCGGTGCATATCAACACCCAGTTCGAGGTGTCGAAGCAATTCTGGGCCTACCTGATTCGCAAGGGCGCTTTCGGCGCGCCCAAGGCCTTCATCAATCCTGTGCCGCACCTTAGCTACGTGTCCGGTGACAAGGTATCGCTTTCCTGAAAAAGCGCTACGAGTCGCTCAAGCCGCATCACGCCTTCGCCGAAATGGCCTACACCGAAGACAAGGCGATCATGGGGCAATGGATGCCGCTGATGATGCCCGGCCGCGACCCCAATGAGCGCCTGGCCGCCACGCGTGTCGCCAACGGAACTGACGTGAATTTCGGCGCACTGACCAACAAGCTGCTGGGCTACCTGGGCGGCACTGAAAACGCCACGGTCAAGTACTCCAGGAAAGTCACCGGCCTGCGCCGCGAGGGCACCGGTTGGGTGGTCGACATCAAGGACGTGAACAGTGGCCACACCCGCCAGCTTGGTGCACGTTTCGTGTTCCTCGGCGCCGGCGGCGCGGCCCTGCCGCTGTTGCAGGCTTCAGGTATCGAAGAGGGCAAAGGCTTCGGCGGGTTCCCCGTCAGTGGCCAATGGCTGCGCTGCGACAACCCCGAAGTGGTCAAGCAACATCAGGCGAAGGTGTACAGCCAGGCAGCGGTAGGCTCCCCGCCGATGTCGGTGCCACACCTCGACACCCGCGTAGTGGACGGCAAGACCTCGCTGCTGTTCGGCCCTTACGCCGGCTTCACCACGCGATTCCTCAAACACGGCTCGCTCATGGACCTGCCGCTGTCGGTGCGCCTGGGCAATATCGGCCCGATGCTGGCAGTGGCGCGCGACAACATGGACCTGACCCGTTACCTGGTCAAGGAAGTGCGCCAGTCGATGGAGCAACGCCTGGAGTCGCTGCGCAAGTTCTATCCGCAGGCCAAGGCCGAAGACTGGCGCCTCGAAGTGGCAGGCCAGCGCGTTCAGATCATCAAGAAAGACGCGAAGAAAGGCGGCGTGCTGCAGTTCGGCACCGAGCTGGTGGCCTCTGCAGACGGCAGCCTTGCTGCGCTGCTGGGGGCATCGCCTGGTGCTTCGGTGACCGTGTCGATCATGCTCGAGCTGATCCAGCGCTGCTTCCCCGAGCAATACGCCTCGGCCTGGGCTGGCAAGCTTGCGCAGATCTTCCCCGCGCGTGAAAAGCCCTGGCGGCCGATGCAGAGCTGTACCGCAAGGTCAATCGGCAGAGCAATGAGGCATTGGAGCTGGTTGCGCCGGCTCCTGTCGCAGGCGAGCAGTACGCCTGATATCGGGCAGCGGCCCTGTCGCGCGGCGAGCCGCCCTCCCACCAGCCAGTGGAAGGGCGGCTCGCCGCGCGACGCTTCGGATCAGCCCTTGCGGGCTGCTTCGATGATCGCGATATATTCAGGCGCGTTACGCTGGTCTTGAATATGCGCCACGAAATCCTTCCCCTGAGCATCCTGAGCGCCTACGTCCAGGCCCTGTTCCTTGAAGAACCCCACGAACCGCTCGAAGTCGTCCACACGCAGGCCGCGATAAGCCTTGATCAGCTTGTGCAGCGGCGCGGGAGTACCGTCCGCGGGTTCGAACTGCAGGAACGTCTTGATGTAGTCGTCGCTGATCTCGTCGCCGATGATCTGCTTTTTGTCTTTGCGCATTGCTACTCCAGGCCCGAACGGTTTCACGAGGCCGGCAGTGTACCGCCCTGCCCGGCTTGCGCTCAACGCGCGCGGCCGCCCGCCGTGTGCAGGTCGGCCCAGATGTGGCCGTTCTCATAGGTCAGGAATTGCACGTAAACGGTGTCATTGCGCAACATGTCCATCAGGATGCGGTACTGGTTCAAGGGGTAGTTCAGAGTGAGGGTCTTGCTGGCCTCGTCGAAGCTGGGCTTTTTCAGGCTCTTGCTTTCACTGTCGAACGTCACCAGCACCTGGTAAAGCGCCCCGCCTTTGTTCAGGGGCTTGCCCTTCAGGCGCAACGACAGCGGCGCCGTCACCGGAATGGGCTGCTCGTTGGACAGGCGCTCGTTACCGGCCACCACGCTGAACTCGGTGACCTGCAGCAGTTGCTGCTGGGTTGGCTCGCCTTTGCGCAGGTTGTTGTCGTCAGGCGGGAGGTACTGGGCATGCAGCGGAGCGGCGGCCAACGGGGTGGCGCACAGCAAGGAGAGAGTGACGACGAGCGGCAGGCGCATAGCGGGCTCCGGCGGGGTGGCGCTGAACTGTAGCACACCCCGCACGCCGCTCACCGAGCGGGTTACAAGCCTTTTACCGCGTAGATGCCCGGGGCGTTGCGCCAGTAGCCTTTGTAGTCCATGCCATAGCCGAAGATGAAGCGGTCGATGCACGACATGCCAACGAAATCGGCCTTCAGGTCAGGGCTGGCCTTGCGGTCGTGGGCCTTGTCGATCAGCACGGCGGTACGCACCGAGCGGGCACCGGCGTGGCGGCAGAAGTCCATGATGGCGCTGAGGGTGTGACCTTCGTCGAGGATGTCATCGATGATCAGCACGTCGCGGTCGATGAACGAGATTTCCGGCTTGGCCTTCCAGAACAGGTCGCCGCCACGGGTTTCGTTGCGATAGCGAGTGGCGTGCAGGTAGGAGGCCTCCAGCGGGAAGCGCAGGTGCGTCAGCAGCTTGCCCGCGAAGATCAGCCCACCGTTGAGCACGCAGAACACCACCGGATTGCTCTCTGCCATTTCGGCCGTGATGCGCTCGCCCACCTGGGCGATGGCGGCTTCTACTTCGGCCTCTGAATAAAGGCAATCTGCTTCTTCCATGACCTGGCGGATATGGCTGAGATCGGCAGGCATAGGTGCTCTCCTGAAGGTGGCGAAATAAAAGCCGGCAAAGGTACGCATCCGGCGTGAACGAAGCAAGCGATTGTGGACTAACGTGCTTGAACAACCCCACGCCTTGCGCTGAATAGATTAATCTAGCGCGTTTTTTCCGCGCCCTTTGGAGAGTTGCACATGCCCGTTCGCGAAATCCGTCACCCGCTGATCCGCCACAAGATCGGCCTGATGCGCCGTGCCGATATCAGTACCAAGAACTTTCGCGAACTCGCCCAGGAAGTCGGCGCACTGCTGACCTACGAAGCCACCCAGGACCTGCCGCTGGAAACCTACGAGATCGATGGCTGGTGCGGCGCGGTGCAGGTAGAGAAGATCGCCGGCAAGAAGATCACCGTGGTGCCGATCCTGCGCGCCGGCATCGGCATGCTCGATGGCGTGCTCAGCCTGATCCCGGGCGCAAAGGTCAGCGCCGTGGGCGTGGCGCGTAACGAGGAAACCCTCGAAGCGCACACGTATCTTGAAAAACTGGTGACGGGCATCGGCGAGCGCCTGGCGCTGATCATTGACCCGATGCTGGCCACCGGCGGTTCGATGGTCGCCACCATCGACCTGCTGAAAAAGGCTGGCTGCCGCGACATTCGCGCCATGGTGCTGGTCGCGGCCCCCGAAGGCATCGCTGCCGTGGAAAGCGCCCACCCGGACGTGCGCATCTACACCGCCTCCATCGATCAGGGCCTGAATGAGCACGGCTACATCATGCCGGGGCTGGGCGATGCCGGTGACAAGATCTTCGGCACCAAGCAAAAGGACGCCTGATGATGCAGAGCGAGTTCAACGACCCGCTGTGGCGCACGGTACTCTCCGGCGCGCAAATGCTGTTCGTGGCCTTCGGTGCGTTGGTGCTGATGCCACTGATCACAGGGCTGGACCCTAACGTGGCGCTGTTCACTGCGGGCTTGGGCACGCTGCTGTTTCAACTGGTCACCGGCCGCCAGGTGCCGGTGTTCCTGGCGTCGAGCTTTGCCTTCATTACCCCGATCATCCTCGCCAAAGGCCAGTTCGGCCTGGCCGAGACCATGGGCGGGGTGATGGCCGCAGGCTTCGTCTACACCTTTCTCGGGCTGGCGGTGAAGATCAAGGGCACGGGCTTCATCGACCGCTTGCTGCCGCCAGTGGTCATCGGCCCGGTGGTGATATCCATCGGCCTGGCCATGGCGCCGATCGCGGCCAACATGGCCATGGGCAAGGCCGGCGACGGTGCGGAGCTGATTCCGTATCGCACCGCCATCCTGATTTCGATGTCAGCGCTGCTCACCACCTTGGTGGTGGCCGTGTTCGGCCGTGGCATGCTGCGCCTGGTGCCGATCATCGCTGGCGTGCTGGTGGGTTTCGGCATGGCTCAACTGCTTGGGGTCACCGACTTCAGCAAGGTCGCCAGCGCGCCATGGCTGGCACTGCCACACTTTACGGCACCGGCCTTCAACCTGCAGGCGATCCTGTTCATCGTGCCGGTGGCACTGGCGCCTGCCATCGAGCACATCGGCGGGGTAATTGCGGTCGGCAGCGTCACTGGCCGAGATTACCTGCGCACACCCGGCCTGCACCGGACGCTGCTCGGTGACGGCCTTGCGACCACCGCCGCCGGCCTGTTCGGCGGGCCGCCCAACACCACCTATGCCGAGGTCACCGGCGCGGTGATGCTCACTCGCAACTACAACCCCAAAATCATGACCTGGGCAGCAGTGTTCGCGGTTTCACTGGCGTTCATCGGTAAATTCGGCGCATTGCTGCAAAGCATTCCAGTGCCAGTGATGGGCGGCATTCTGTGCCTGCTGTTCGGCTCCATCGCCGCAGTAGGCCTGAATACGCTGATTCGCCATCAGGTCGACCTTGGCCAACCGCGCAACCTGGTAATCGTGTCGGTGACGCTGGTGTTCGGCATCGGCGGCGTGCTGATCGGCACCGGTACTGGCGCAGGGGATTTTGGCCTCAAAGGCATCGCGCTGTGCGCCATCGTGGCGATCGCGCTGAACCTGCTGCTGCCCAAGGCGCAGGCCTGAGCCCGCGCCTGGCGCGCCTCACACCGAGGCGCGCTGGGCCAGCTGCGCCAGGGCCTGAGCCCAACCTGGGTGGTCATTCAGGCAAGGCACCAGCACAAGCTCCTCTCCCCCCGCTTCGCGGAACTGTTCCTGCCCGCGAATGCCGATCTCTTCCAGAGTTTCGATGCAGTCGGCCACGAAGGCCGGGCACATCACCAACAGGCGCTTCACGCCACGGGCAGCCAGCTCGTCCAACCGCGCATCGGTGTAGGGCTCGATCCATTTGTTCTTGCCCAGCCGCGACTGGAACGCTACCGACCACTTGCCCTCCGGCAACCCCAGTGCCTGGGCGACGGACTTTGCAGTCGCCAGGCACTGCCCGCGATAGCGCACGGCACGTTCTTCAGCAGTAGCCTGCGCGCAGCAGTCGGCGGTGCGCAGGTCATGCTTGCTGCCCTTGGGGAGCAACTTGCGGATGTGGCTTTCCGGCAGGCCGTGAAAGCTCAGCAGCAGGTGGTCGTATTCGTGCTCCAACCAGGGGCGTGCGCTGTCGGCGAGGGCCTGGATGTAAAGCGGCTCGTCATAGAACGGCTTGAGCGTTGTGAAGGTGATCGGCAACTTCTGCTCGGCAATTACCTGATGAGCCATTTGCACGACGGTTGTGACCGTGCTGTCGGCAAATTGCGGGTAAAGCGGCGCCAGCGTGACGTTGCGCACGCCCTGATCGGCCAGCTTCTGCAGCACATTTTGCAGCGACGGCTCGCCGTAACGCATGGCGATCTCGACCGGCCCGTGCGGCCACAGCCCGTGCATCTGCTGTTGCAGGCGGCGCGTAAGCTCCACCAGCGGCGAGCCTTCCTTCCACCAGATCGACGCATAGGCATGCGCCGACTGCGCAGGACGTTTTATCAGGATCAACGACACCAGCAGGCGCCGCAGAGGCCACGGCAGGTCGATGACATAAGGGTCCATCAGGAACTGGTTCAGGTAGCTGGCCACGTCACTTACTTCAGTGGAAGCCGGTGAGCCCAGGTTGACCAGCAGCAGCGCGTGATCGGTCATGCACAATCCTGTTTCGGTTCGAGTTCAACGCTGGCGGAATATATCGCCCAGCGCCGTTTGCAATTCGGTGTAGCGAAAGCTGAAGCCGGCCTCGGTGAGGCGAGCGGGCACCGCATGCTGGCCACCGGTGAGCAGGCCGGCCATTTCGCCGAGCATGAAGCGCAACAGCGAGCCGGGCATGGGCAGCACCGCAGGCCGGTGCAGCGCCTTGCCCAGGCGCCCGACGAATTCGCGGTTACGCACCGGGTGCGGCGCGCACGCATTATAGGGGCCGTCGGCGCTCTCCCGGTTCAATAAAAAATCTATCAGTGCTACCTGGTCGTCGATATGAATCCACGGCATCCACTGGCGGCCAGTGCCCAGCCTGCCGCCCAGCCCCAGGCGAAACGGCAATGCCATGCGCTTGAGCATGCCGCCTTCAGGCGCCAGCACCAGCCCGGTGCGCACCAGCACCACCCGCACGCCCAGGCTCCGGGCGCGCTCTGCGGTCTCTTCCCAGGCAATGCACAGCTGGCTGGCGAAATCCTCGCTGACCGGTGTGCAGGTCTCATCCAGCGTGCGCTGCCCTCCATCACCGTACCAGCCCACAGCGGAGCCTGAGATCAGCACGGTGGGCCGCTGCTTGCGATGGCCAAGCCACGCCACCAGCTCCTCGGTCAAGCCAATGCGGCTGGCCCACAACAGCTTGCGACGTGCAGCCGTCCAGGGCCGATCCGCGATGGGTGCACCCGCGAGGTTCACCACCGCGTCGAGCGGGTCGTCGTCCAGTTCGCTCAGATGGGCAACGCCGCGCACTCCGGCGCCGCAGCGCGCAGCCACCTGGGCCGGATCGCGGCTGAGCACTGTCAACCGATGCCCTCGTTCGGCCCAGAAACGGCACAGCCGCTGGCCGATCATCCCTGTACCACCGGTCAGCAAAATGTGCATGGCAGTTACCTCGTAGTGGCCGGCCCGGGGGCCTTTGTGATGTATTGCAGTTGAGGCGGGGCACTAATGGCCTCGTTCGTTCTCAGATAAAACATAGGACACCTCAACACGTATAGGTTTTAAGGACGCTCGAACTTATACCTGTTTTTCTGAATGTACCGGCTCCCGCAGCAAGCGTAGCCTGTGCATCGAGACGTATAGAGGTCACCCATGACGACTGTACCCATCGCAATCATCGGCACCGGCATCGCCGGCCTTTCCGCTGCTCAGGCCTTGACGCAGGCCGGGCACACGGTGCACCTGTTCGACAAGAGCAAAGGGCCAGGCGGCCGGATGTCGAGCAAGCGCAGCGACGCAGGTTCTCTGGACCTGGGCGCCCAATACTTCACGGCGCGTGATCGCCGTTTCGTTGCGCAACTCAGGCAATGGCAGGTTCAAGGGCATGTTGCCGAGTGGGCGCCTTCCCTCTACACCGCCGGCAGCAATGGCATGGCTTTTTCGCCGGACGAGCAAACCCGCTGGGTCGGCACCCCGCGCATGGGAGCGCTCTGCCGCGCCCTCGCCGCTGATGCGCAGGCCACCTACAGCTGCCGAATCGTCGAGGTGTTTCGCGGCAGGGACTATTGGCAACTGCTCGACGCCGATAACAACAGCCATGGCCCCTTCAGCCACGTGATTTGCGCAGTGCCCGCGCCCCAGGCCACAGCCCTGCTGTCAGCCGCGCCCAAGTTGGCGGCTCTGGTAGCGGGGGTGAAGATGGACCCGACCTGGGCAGTCGCCCTGGCCTTCGACACCCCGCTCGACACTCGCATGCAGGGCTGCTTTGTACAAGGCAGCCCGCTGGATTGGCTGGCCTGCGACCGCAGCAAACCGGGGCGCAGCAGCACGCTCGACACCTGGGTGCTGCATGCGAGCGCGCAGTGGAGCCGGCAACATATCGACCTGCCGAAAGAATCGGTGATCGAGCTTTTGTGCGGCGCCTTCGCTGAGCTGATCAATTGCCCTGTGCCGGAACCACAGCTCAGCCTGGCGCACCGATGGCTCTACGCCCGGCCTGCCGGCGCACATGAGTGGGGCGCGCTGGCGGACTCCGACCTGGGGCTTTATGTATGTGGCGACTGGTGCCTGTCGGGCCGAGTCGAAGGCGCCTGGCTCAGCGGCCAGGAGGCGGCACGCAAATTGATCGAACATCTGGAAGCCTGAGCGAGCGCCCCGCTGATCGGGGCTGGCTGCAATCGGCCTGAGTGAACCTGCACAACTTGTACAAATCTTTTAAGCTTGTACAACTCTACGTGCAGAGGTCTCCATGCTCGCCAACGTGCCTACTCGTAAACCCAAGATCGCCATCAGCGCTTGCCTGATGGGCGACGAGGTCCGTTACAACGGCGGGCATAAGCAGTCGCGCTACTGCCGCAACCTGCTCAGCGATCATTTTCAGTTCGTCAAGGTGTGCCCAGAGATGGCCATCGGCCTTGGCGTGCCGCGCCAGCCCATTCGCCTGGTAGGCGACCCCGAGTCGCCCAAGGCGCGCGGTACTGTGGACAAAAGCGTTGAGGTGACTCAAGCGCTTGCAGATTACGGTAAGGAAATGGCCGACACCCTGGGCGACATCAGTGGCTACATCTTCATGCAGAAGTCCCCCTCCTGTGGTGTAGAGCGGGTGAAGGTTTACCGTGAAGACGGCATCCCCCAGATGGAGGGTGGCAGCGGCGTCTACGCCAAGGCGTTCTGCGAAGCCCGGCCCGACCTGCCTGTGGAAGAAGAAGGCCGTTTGTGCGACCCAGTACTGCGGGAAAACTTCGTCACACGCGTTTACGCCTACGCTGACTGGCAGGCGTTGAAGGTAAATGGGCTGAGCCGCCGTGCCATCACCGAATTCCACGCGCGCTATAAATACCAGCTGATGGCGTGCAATCCCGAACAGTACAAAGTGCTTGGCGCCTTGCTGGGCAGCAGCGGCCAGCGCCCCCTGGAAGAAGTTGCCGAAGAGTATTTCCACGGCTTGATGCAAGGCCTGCGGCGCTGCGCGACGCGGGGCAATCATGCCAATGTGCTCATGCACATCAGTGGCTACCTGCGCCGCCACATGGATCCGCAAGACAAAGCGGAAATTCGCGACCTGATCCTGCAATACCGCGATGGGACAGTTCCACTGGTGGTCCCCCTGACATTGCTCAAGCACTTGTTTCGCTTGCATCCGGACCCTTACATCGCGCAGCAGGTCTATCTACAACCCCATCCTGAAAAACTCAGCTTGAGAAACGCAATCTGACCATGAGCCCTGCACTCGCTCTCGACAATGATTACAACCAGGCGCTGGCCGAAGGTTGGCTGCCTATTCGTGAAGTATCGCGCCGTACCGGAGTGAACCCGGTCACTTTACGTGCCTGGGAACGCCGCTATGGGCTGGTCGTGCCACACCGCACGCCTAAAGGCCACAGGCTCTACTCTGCCGAACATCTGGCTCGCATCGAGTCTGTGCTGACGTGGCTCAACCGGGGAGTGCCGGTAAGCCAGGTGAAGGTTCTGCTGGAAGCACCTGCCGAGCGCTTGCGGCAGCGTTCCGAGAACGAGTGGCAACCGATGTGCCAGCACCTGATCACTGCTGTTGCAGAGCTCGCGGAGCGCAAACTCGACGACAAACTCAACCAGGCCATGGCGCTCTACCCGCCCAGCACGCTGTGCGAGCAGCTACTCATGCCGCTGCTGCGGGAGCTGGAGTTGCGCTGGCAGGGCCAGCCTGGCAGCGCTGCCCAGCGGATCTTCTTCCTGAGCTGGCTGCGCAGCAAATTGGGCGCGCGGGTTTACCACAACAACCGCCAGGTCAGTGGCAAGCCTGCGCCGCCGATCAATCAATCGGACCTGCCCATGGAGCCTGCGCTGTGGATCACCGCCTGGCTGATCAGCAGCGCCGATTGCCCCGTTGAAGTGTTCGATTCCGCCTTGCCGCCTGGCGAACTGGCGGCCACCGCAGCGTTGCTGGAGGCCAGGGCGACGGTGCTGTATTCGAGCCGGCCGATCAGTGTCGAACGCCTTGCCATCCAGGTGGAGGGCGCTGGCCACGTGCTGTTGGCAGGGCCTTGTGTTGAAATCCACCGCAGCGAACTGGCGATGCACACAAGCCTCTCGAGCCTGCCGCTCGCCAGCGCGCCCTGGATGCCTACCAACAGCTTCAAACGGCCAACGTTTTCTAAGGGGTTTGCATGACAGCTTCGGCACCACGTCAACTGGCCTGGCTGCGCACAGACCTGCGCATTCACGACAACACGGCCCTTGCGCATGCCTGCTCTGCAGGGCCTACGATTGCACTGTTCATCCTGAGCCCTGGCCAGTGGCTGAGCCACGACGACGCTGCCAGCAAAGTGGATTTCTGGTTGCGTAACCTGCGCGAACTCGGCTCGCAGTTGGCGGAGCTGAACATCCCCCTGTTGATCAAACGTGCCGACACCTGGGACAAAGTGCCCGCTCTGATAGAGCGCCTGTGCAATGAACACAAGATCGAGGCAGTGCACTGCAACCGCGAGTATGGCGTCAACGAAGGCCGCCGTGATGCCGCGACCGCTGAAGCCTTGAAGCACAGTGACGTTCGGTGGCACAGCTGGCTGGACGGCACCTTGTTCGAACCGGGCGCGATCCTCACGAATTCGGGGGCTACTTCAAGGTCTTCAGCCAGTTCAAGAAACAGTGCCTGGCACGGCTCGAACACGGCTTGCCCAGCATTCACCATCGCCCCAGCAAGCAGGCCGCGCTCGATGTGCCCAGCGACGAGGCGCCGGCGACGCTCAAAGGCTTCGACGCGCCAAGCGAGGCCCTGCGCAAGCTTTGGCCGGCCGGCGAAGCGGAGGCCCGCAAGCGGCTTGATCATTTCACCGATGCCAACATCGATGACTATGACACCGAACGTGACCTGCCCGCGCACCCCGGGACCAGTACCCTCTCCACGTATCTCAATGCCGGCGTGGTGTCGATCCGCCAGTGCCTGCACGCCGCACTGCGTCATAATCGGGGTGAACTCTATTCAGGCAGCAGCGGTGCAACGACCTGGATGAGTGAGCTGATCTGGCGGGAGTTCTACCGGCACATCCTCGAAGGCTTCCCGCGTGTCTCGATGCACCGTGCATTTCGCCCAGAAACCGAAGCGCTGCCCTGGCGCGATGCACCTGATGAATTGGCCGCCTGGCAGGAAGGCCGTACCGGTATTCCACTGGTTGATGCGGCAATGAAGCAGTTGGTCGAAACCGGATGGATGCACAACAGGCTGCGAATGGTCACTGCGATGTTCCTGACCAAGAACCTGTTGATCGACTGGCGGGAAGGTGAGCGGTTTTTCATGAGCCACCTGATCGATGGCGACCTGGCGGCGAACAATGGCGGCTGGCAGTGGAGTGCTTCTACCGGCACTGACTCTGTGCCCTACTTCCGGCTGTTCAATCCGTTGAGCCAGTCACAGCGCTTCGACCCGCAGGGGGTGTTCCTGAAGCAGTGGCTGCCACAACTGGAGCCGCTATGCGCCAAGACCGTTCATGAGCCGGCCAAAGTCAGCGGTGGGCTGTTTGCGCAAGTGGACTATCCCAAGCCGATCGTCGACCTCAAGCGCAGCCGGGAGCGCGCGCTCAGCGCCTTTCGCAATCTGTGATCAGAGCGGCAGTTTGTAGTTGAGCGAGTAGGCTTCGATACCGTCGTTAGGCTCTTTGATGCCACCGTTCGAGTAATGGATCGCACGAACGCTCAACTCGTGGCCGCCCGGCAATTGAACGCCCAGGCCCAGGCGATCTTCGAAGTTGAAGGACGACCCGAGCTTGTTGTCTTCGACCTGGGTTTGCGAGAACAGCGATACCCCGATGCCCGCCTCGATGAAAGGCTTGATCGAGCCATTGCCGAACTCATAGCGGAACACCGGCGCGAATGAAACGCTGTGGACGCTGGAGTGCTTGTCGCCATCCCAGTAGGTATAGCCGGCGTCCCAATAGCCCGTCAGGCGGCCGGCACCGCTTTGCAGCCAGCTTTTGTCCCAGTCGATCTGGTAACCCAGGCGATAGACCTGAGTGGACTCGCCGGTTTCGCCGGCGGAGAACGTCACGCCATCGGCCTGTGCACCTACGCTGTACCCCAGAACCAACACCGCCGTGGCGGCCAACCCCATCAAGCGTTTCATCGACGTACTTCCTGTGTAGTGTTCTTTTCAGGTACGTAAAAGGTGCAAAGCCGAACTCAGCTATAGAAGCTTGGCCTGCGTTATAAGTTCACTGCTGCACAACGACCTTTTCACATCTTTTTTACACTGGCAATAGGCAGACAGGACCTGGCTCACACCCCAGTGCTGGGAGCACGGCCTGCAGAGCCTTCGGGGCACCGCTGGTCCAGTACTGCACCTTGCCCTCGCCTTCTTCACTCAACATCACATGCTGGCTCAACAGACGGTGCGCCTGCCGGGCCACCGCTGCCCCGGTGTCGATCAGGACCATGTCGGGCGGCAACAAGGTGGCGAGCAGTGGCCTCAAGAACGGATAGTGCGTACAGCCCAGGATCAGGGTGTCGCAACCGGCCTCCAGCAGCGGCCCCAGGTAACCTTGCAGCAAACGCAGCAATGCCGGGCTATGCAACTTCCCGGTTTCTATCAGCTCGACCAGCCCCGGGCAGGGCTGAGTGAACACCTGCACGTCGCTGGCGAACTGATCCAGCAAAGCTGCAAAACGAGCGCTCTGCAAGGTCCCGGTGGTCGCCAGCACTCCGACCTTGCCATTACGCGTGGCGCTGGCAGCCGGCTTGACTGCTGGCTCCATGGCGACGATCGGCCAATCAGGGTAGCGCTGGCGCAGGTCTGCGCAGGCGGCGACGGTTGCGGTATTGCAGGCGATCACCAGCGCCTTGGCGCCCTGCTCGCGCAAAAAGGCGGCCACGTGCGCCATGCGCTCGCGGATGTATTCGGGCTCTTTTCACCGTAGGGGCAGTGCCCGCCATCGGCGACGTAAAGCCAGTTTTCCCGAGGCAGCAACGCCTTGAGCTCGTGCAGCACCGACAGGCCGCCAACCCCTGAATCGAACACGCCAACGGGGGCGCTCGCCTCAGCCATGGGGGCCTCCACACACCGGGCACGCCGGGTCACGCTTGACCCTCAGCTCGCGAAAGCGGGTGCCCAGCGCATCGATCAGCAACAGCCTGCCCACCAGCGGTTCCCCGAAACCGGCCAGCAGTTTCAATGCCTCCAGCGCCTGCAGGCTCCCGACCAGCCCGACCAGCGGCCCGGCGACACCTGCCTGGCTGCAGGTGAGTTCCTCTTCACTGCCATGGCCGTACAGGCAGTGGTAGCACGGGCTGCTCGCCTGCCGAGGGTCGAACACCGAGAGCTGGCCCTCCAGGCGAATCGCAGCGCCGCTGACCAACGGCACCCTGGCGGCCACGCAGGCAGCATTGACCGCCTCCCGCGTGGCGAAGTTATCACTGCAATCGAGCACCAGGTCCACGCCGCCGATTACCTCAGCCAAGCAAGCTTCGCTCAATGCCTGGCGATGCGGCACCAGCTCGATACAGGGGTTCAATGCCTTCAGGCGTGCCAGCGCGGAGTCGACCTTGGGCAGGCCAATGTCGGCATTGCCGTGCAGCACCTGGCGCTGCAGATTGGTGACATCGACGCTATCGAAATCGGCCAGATGCAATTGGCCAATACCAGCGGCGGCCAGATAAAGGGCAACCGGCGAACCCAGCCCACCCAGCCCGACGATCAGCACGCGCGCCTGCTTCAGGCGCAGTTGCCCCGCTACGTCGATCTGCGGCAACAACACCTGCCGGCTGTAGCGCAGCAGTTCGTCGTCGCTCAGCATGCCCGCCGGCCCAGGCTGATGCGCTCGTGGCCGCCGAGGTCTTCGCGGCTTTCTATCTGTTCGAAACCGTGTTTGGCCAGCAACTCACGCACGCGCGGCGCCTGGTCGTAGCCATGCTCCAGCAGCAGCCAGCCGCCCCTGGCCAGGTATGCGGGGGCCTGAGCGATGATCTGGCGGATATCATCGAGCCCGTCCGTGCCTGAAACCAGCGCACTGGCAGGCTCGAAACGCACATCACCCGCCACCAGGTGCGGGTCTTGCTCTGCGATATAGGGCGGGTTGCTGACGATCACCTCGAAACGTTCATCGGTAAAGCCGGAGAACCAGTGGCTCGCCAGCACCTGAACGTTGTTCAGGCCAAGGCGCTGCCGATTGCGCTCAGCCAGGGCAACCGCCTCCTCGACACGGTCCACGGCGGTCACCTGCCAACCCGCACGCTCGCGGGCCATGGCCAGGGCGATAGCGCCGGTGCCGGTGCCCAGGTCCAGCGCCCGAGCACTTGGCGCCGGCACCAACTCAAGAGCAGTTTCCACCAGCAGCTCGGTCTCCGGGCGCGGGATCAGGGTGTGCGGCGCGACTTCGAGGTCGAGCGACCAGAAACCCTGCTGGCCAAGAATGTAAGCCACCGGCTCGCCTTCATTGCGCCGCGCCACGTAGCCCGCGAAGGCCTGGGCCTGGTCGTTGGCGACGATGCGCTCGGGCCAGGTGCGCAGGTAGCTGCGGGTTTTGCCCAGGGCAGCGGCGAGCAGCAACTCGGCGTCCAGGCGCGCGGTAGGCGACTGTGGGATCTGCGCTTCGCGCAGCAGGCTGGCAATAATGGTCATTCAGTCACCCAAAGCGGCCAGTTGATCGGCCTGGTATTCGGCCAGCAAAGGTTCGATCACCGCTTCCACGCCGCCTGCGAGTACTTCATCGAGCGCGTAGAGGGTCAGGTTGACGCGATGGTCGGTGACCCGGCCCTGCGGAAAATTGTACGTGCGGATGCGCTCGGAGCGGTCACCCGAGCCGACCAGCAGCTTGCGCTCGCTGGCAATGGCGTTCTGTTGCGCGCTGGTCTGCATGTCGTCCAGCCGTGCCTGCAGCCAGGACATCGCCCGCGCACGGTTCTCGCGCCGCGAGCGCTCCTCCTGGCACTCCACCACCATGCCGGTGGGCAAGTGGGTGATGCGGATCGCCGAGTCGGTCTTGTTGATGTGCTGCCCGCCCGCGCCGGAAGCGCGGTAAGTGTCTACCCGCAGGTCGGCCGGGTTGATCTGGATCGCTGCCTGCTCATCGGGCTCGGGCAGCACCGCCACGGTACAGGCCGAGGTATGAATGCGGCCCTGGGATTCGGTTTCCGGCACTCGCTGCACGCGGTGCGCGCCGGACTCGAACTTGAGCTTGGCGTAAACGTTGTCGCCTTCGACCCGGGCGATCACCTCTTTATAGCCGCCGTGCTCGCCTTCGTTTTCCGACATCACCTCGACCCGCCAGCCCTGGCGCTCGGCATAGCGCGAATACATGCGGAACAGGTCGCCGGAGAAGATCGCAGCCTCGTCACCGCCGGTGCCGGCGCGGATTTCCAGGAACACGTTACGGCCGTCGTTGGGGTCCTTGGGCAGCAGCATGCGTTGCAAGGCGCTTTCGAACGCGGCGATCGTGTCCTTGGCTTCGGCCACTTCCAGCACAGCCATCTCGCGCAGGTCCGGGTCGCTGTCCTTGAGCAGCGCCTGGGCGCCCTCGAGATCAGCCTGCGCCTTGCGCCAGCCGGCGAAGGCCTGCACGACCGGCTCGACTTCGGCGTATTCGCGCGAATAGGCGCGGAATTTGACCTGATCGGTAATGATCTCGGCGTCACCCAGCAGCGCGGTGAGTTCCTCGTAGCGATCCTGGAGGGTCTCCAGCTTGTTGAGCAGCGACGCTTTCATTGCGGGGGGTTATCCGGTGAGCCCTCGTTGAGGGCGAACAATTCCTGGGCCGTGGCCAGCGCTTCGACGCGGCCCTCGGCGGAAAACTTCTTCAGTTGCACGCTTGGGGCGTGCAGCAGTTTGTTGGTCAGGCCCCGTGCCAGCAGCGCCAGGGCCTGCTCGGCGGTGGCGCCATTGGCCAGCGCCCGCTGGGCCTTCTGCAGCTCGTCGTCGCGCAACCGCTCGGCCTGCTGGCGGTAGGCTCGCAGCACGTCCACCGCGGCCAACCCGCGCAGCCTGCCCATGAAATCGCCCACGCCGGCGGCGACCATGTCTTCGGCCGCTTGTGCAGCGCCCTGGCGGCTCTTGAGGTTTTCGGCGACCACTTCATGCAAGTCGTCCACCGAATACAGATACACGTCTTCGAGCTCGCCGACTTCCGGCTCGATGTCGCGCGGTACGGCGATGTCGACCATGAAGATCGGCTTGTGCTTGCGCAGCTTCAGCGCGCTTTCCACTGCGCCCTTGCCCAGGATCGGCAACTGGCTGGCCGTGGAACTGATCACGATGTCGCTGCCGGCAAGCTCCTGCGGGATGTCGGAGAGCAGAACGGCACGCGCGCCGAACTCCTCTGCCAGCAGGCACGCACGCTCCAGAGTGCGGTTGGCCACAACGATACGCTTTACACCCTGCTCATGCAGGTGCCGGGCGACCAGCGTGATGGTTTCGCCGGCGCCGATCAACAATGCCTGGCTGCGTTGCAGGTCGCTGAAGATCTGCCGCGCCAGGCTCACGGCGGCGAACGCCACCGACACCGGGTTTTCACCTATCGCGGTATCGGTGCGCACCTGCTTGGCGGCATTGAAGGTGGCCTGGAACAGCCGCCCGAGCAGCGGGCCGACCGTACCGGCCTCGCGCGCCACAGCGTAGGCCGACTTCATCTGGCCGAGGATCTGCGGCTCGCCGAGCACCAGCGAGTCGAGCCCTGAGGCGACTCGCATCATGTGGCGCACGGCGTCGTCGTCCTGGTGCACATAGGCGCTGGCCTGAAGCTCTTCGACACTCAGCTGGTGATAATCGGCCAGCCAGCGCAGCACCGCCTCCGCGGCGGGGCTCTCCTGTTCCAGGTAAAGCTCGCTGCGGTTGCAGGTAGAGAGGATGGCAGCTTCGCGGCTATCGGTGTGCCGGCAGAGCTGCTGCAAGGCGTCGACCAGTTGCTCGGGGGTGAACGCAACGCGCTCGCGCACGTCCACCGAAGCAGTCTTGTGGTTGATACCGAGGGCGAGGAAGGCCATTCAATGTCGCTGATGAGGACGAACAAGCCGGCAATTGTCCTACTTCGCAGAGCACAGAACAACCACCGTGCTCTATTGTCCCAATAGACGGCTCGGCCCACCGGCCTGTCGCTGGGTTTTGTGCAGTCGCTTGTGTCATCATGCCCGTCAATCGCAGGTCAATCGTTTGAATGCCCTTATATGAATAGATCCCCCGCGTTGCTTCTCGCCCTCGCCGTGCTCAGCGGTTGCCAGGCCCTGCCGCCAGTCGGCCAGCCCAACGGCCCGCAAGCCGACGAAGAAGCCCCGGCAAGCACTCCCGCCAAGCCCGAGAAATACGCAAGTTTTCCGCCTGGTGCCGTCTATAGCCTGCTGGCAGCCGAATTGGCAGGGCAACGCAACCGCTTCGACATTGCCTTGGCCAACTACGTCGACCAGGCGCGCAAAACCCACGATGCTGGCGTCGCCGAGCGCGCCTACCGTATCGCCGAATACCTGGGGGCCGACCAGCCCGCTATCGAGATGGCGTTGCTGTGGGCGAGCGAAGCGCCGGAAAGCACCGATGCACAGCGTGCGGCAGCCATCCAGCTCGCGCGCTCCGGCCGTTACGACCAGTCCATGGTGTACATGGAAAAGGTGCTGCAGGGCCGCGGCGAAACCCATTTCGATTTCCTTGCGCTGAGCGCGGCAGAAACCGACAAGCCAACCCGCGACGGCCTGAAGCAGAGCTTCGACCGGCTGCTCACCAAGTACCCCAACAACGGCCAGCTGATTTTCGGCAAGGCTCTGCTGTTGCAACAGGACGGTGACACCGCCGGGGCGCTGAAGCTGCTCGAAGACAACCCGCCCAAAGATGGCGAAGTGGCGCCGGTGCTGCTTGAGGCACGCCTGCTTCAGGCCACCGATCAGGGCAAGAAGGCCGTGCAATTGCTGGAGAAGTACATCCGCAAGAGCCCGGACGACAAACGCTTGCGCCTGACCTACGCACGCACTCTGGTGGAGCAGAACCGCATCGCCGACGCCAAGGTGCAGTTCGACCAGTTGCTCCAGCAGTACCCCGACGATGACGACCTGCGCTATTCGCTGGCGCTCATCTGCCTGGAGGAAAAGGACTGGGACCAGGCTGAAAGCCTGCTCAACGACCTGGTCGAGCGTGAAGCTCATGTGGACTCGGCGCATCTGAACCTCGGCCGGCTTGCCGAAGAGCGTGGCAACCTGGAACGCGCAGTGAACCAGTATTCGCTGGTGACGCCTGGCCCTGACTACCTGCCTGCCCAATTGCGCCTGGCCGATATCCTGATCGCCAATGGCCGCGCTGCCGATGCTTCCCGGCGCCTGGCCGACAATCGCCTGGCGGCCCCTGACTATGCCGTGCAGCTGTGGCTGGTCGAAGCCGAGGCGCTGGCCGACAACGACAAGGACTCGCTGGCCATGGGCGTGCTGAACAAGGCTCTGACCCAGCACCCGAATGACCCGAGCCTGCTGTATACCCGCGCGATGCTGGGTGAAAAACGCGGCGACCTGGCGCAGCTGGAAAAAGACCTGCGCGCCATCATCGCCCACGATCCGGACAACGCCATGGCCCTAAACGCCCTGGGTTATACGCTGTCGGACCGCACCCAGCGCTACGCCGAAGCCAAGGAACTGATCGAAAAAGCTCACCGGCTGACGCCGGAAGATCCGGCGATTCTCGACAGCCTGGGCTGGGTCAACTTCCGCCTGGGCAACCTCGAACAGGCCGAAACCTACCTGCGCCAGGCCTTCAGCCAGTTCCCCGACCACGAAGTGGCCGCGCACCTGGGCGAAGTGCTCTGGGCTCGTGGCAAACAGAAAGAAGCCCGCGACGTGTGGGCACAAGGCCTTAAAGATCAACCTGACAGCCCCGTCCTGCGCAGCACCCTGCAGCGCCTGACCGGCTCCGAGACCCTCTGACCCATGCAATTGCGCCACTGCCTCGCCCTGTTCTGTTTTTCCCTGCTCGCCGGCTGCGCCGGCCTTGGTCAACAGGAGGCGGTGCAGGGCAGCGGCTCTCCTGAGCAGTGGGCTGCGCACAAGGCCCAGGTGGGCACGGTCAATGGCTGGGAAATCAACGGCAAGATCGGCATCCGGGCACCGCAGGATTCCGGCAGCGGCACGCTGTACTGGCTGCAGCGTCAGGACTATTACGACATCCGCCTCTCCGGCCCATTGGGCCGCGGCGCCGCGCGCCTGACCGGCCGCCCGGGCAAGGCCAGCCTGGAAGTGGCCAACCAGGGCCGCTTCGACGCCGACAGCCCCGAGCAGTTGTTGCGTGACCAACTGGGCTGGAACCTGCCGGTTTCGAACCTGATCTATTGGGTGCGCGGGCTGCCCGCCCCGGCAGCAAGGCATCGATCACGCTCGACGGCGACAGCCATCTCGCTCACCTGGAACAGGACGGCTGGCGGCTGGACTACACCCGCTACAGCGAACAGGGCCCTTATCAACTGCCAGAGCGCATCAAGCTGCAAGGCCATGACCTGGACGTGACCCTGGTGATCAAGGACTGGCAGCCGCGCCAGCTGGGCCGCTGAAATGCCCAGCGAACGCCTGACGCTGCCCTCTCCGGCCAAGCTCAACCTGATGCTGCACATTCTTGGCCGCCGCCCCGACGGCTACCACGAACTGCAAACGCTCTTTCAGTTTCTCGATCATGGCGACGAGCTGGATTTCGCCGTGCGTGACGACGGTGAGATACACCTTCACAGCGACCTCGCCGGCGTGCCGCACGAGAGCAACCTGATCGTGCGCGCCGCACGGGCACTGCAACAGGCCAGCGGCACTTGCCTGGGCGCCGACATCTGGCTGCGCAAAGTGCTGCCCATGGGCGGCGGGATCGGTGGCGGCAGTTCGAACGCTGCCACCACTCTGCTGGGGCTGGATTACCTATGGGGCACGCAACTGGGCGAAGACCGGCTGGCGGCGCTTGGGCTGAAGCTGGGGGCAGACGTACCGGTTTTCGTGCGCGGCAAGGCCGCCTTTGCCGAGGGCGTCGGGGAAATCCTCACCCCTGTGGAACCTGAAGAACCGTGGTATCTGGTGCTCGTCCCGCAAGTCTCTGTAAGTACAGCAGAAATTTTTTCAGATCCGCTGTTGACACGTAACTCGAAGCCCATTAAAGTGCGCCCCGTTCCCAAGGGAAACAGTCGAAATGACTGCCAACCGGTGGTAGAGCAGCGTTACCCAGAAGTACGTAACGCACTGAATTTGCTAAACAAATTCACATGCGCTAGACTCACCGGCACTGGAAGTTGTGTGTTTGGGGCCTTCCCAAACAAGGTCGAAGCTGATAAGGTTTCGGGCCTTCTGACAGAGACCCTAACAGGGTTTGTAGCGAAGGGAAGCAACACTTCGATGTTGCATCGCAAGTTGCAGAGTCTGTTCTAAAGAACCGAGTGCCCAGCACTCGATGATCCGCTACAGGGGCGTCGCCAAGCGGTAAGGCAGCAGGTTTTGATCCTGCCATGCGTTGGTTCGAATCCAGCCGCCCCTGCCATTTTCCTATACTCATCCAGGTATACCCTCAGCCGGCAGGTACTGCGCGTGTCCAAGATGATGGTCTTTACGGGGAATTCCAACCCCGATCTGGCTCGGCGTGTCGTACGTCAGCTTCATATCCCCCTGGGTGATGTCTCGGTCGGCAAGTTCTCCGACGGTGAAATCAGTGCTGAAATCAACGAAAACGTTCGCGGTAAAGACGTCTTCATCATTCAGCCCACCTGTGCACCGACCAACGATAACCTGATGGAACTGGTAGTGATGGCAGACGCCTTCCGCCGCTCCTCGGCATCGCGAATCACCGCCGTGATCCCCTATTTCGGTTATGCCCGCCAGGACCGCCGCCCGCGCTCCGCACGTGTTGCGATCAGCGCCAAGGTCGTGGCCGACATGCTCACCGTGGTCGGTATCGACCGGGTGCTCACTGTCGACCTGCATGCCGATCAGATTCAGGGCTTCTTCGATATCCCTGTCGACAACATCTACGGCTCGCCCGTGCTGGTCGATGACATCGAAGATCAACGTTTCGAAAACCTCATGATCGTTTCCCCCGACATCGGTGGCGTCGTGCGTGCACGTGCCGTAGCCAAGTCGCTGGGCGTCGATCTGGGTATCATCGACAAGCGTCGCGAGAAAGCCAACCACTCCGAGGTGATGCACATCATCGGTGACGTGGAAGGCCGTACCTGCATCCTGGTCGATGACATGGTCGATACCGCCGGCACACTCTGCCATGCCGCCAAGGCGCTGAAAGAGCATGGCGCGGCCAAGGTGTACGCCTATTGCACCCACCCGGTGCTGTCGGGCCGCGCCATCGAGAACATCGAGAATTCCGTGCTTGACGAGCTGGTGGTGACCAATACCATCCCGCTGTCTGCCGCAGCACAAGCCTGTGCACGTGTCCGCCAACTGGACATCGCACCGGTCGTCGCCGAAGCGGTTCGCCGCATCAGCAACGAAGAATCGATCAGCGCGATGTTCCGCTGAGGGCCCTGCCCTCTCGGCATCACGCTGACGAAACGCGCCCCGCCCGAGCATTGTTTGCCGGGCGGGGCTTTTTTGCCTTGAAAGCCCTTGCGCTGGTCGCAAACGCAAGCGCCCAAAAGGCCAATCTGGAGATACAAAATGACTGATTTCATCCTGAATGCCGAAGCGCGTTCCGATTCGGGGAAAGGTGCGAGCCGCCGCCTGCGTCGCAATGCTGGCCAGATCCCTGCCGTTGTATACGGTGGTAACCAGGCCCCCGAGTCGATCACCCTGATCGCCAAGGACTTCAGCAAACTGCTGGAAAACGAAGCCACCTTCGCTCACGTCATCGAGCTGAACGTCGGCGGCAAAAAGCAGAACGTCCTGATCAAGGCACTGCAGCGTCATCCAGTAAAAGGCTTCCCGCTGCACGCTGACTTCGTTCGCGTCGTTGCTGGCCAGAAACTGACCGCCAAGGTCCCGGTTCACTTCATGAACCAGGAAGCTGCTGTCAAGAAAGGCGGCGAGATCTCGCACACCGAGACCGAGCTGGAAGTGTCCTGCCTGCCCAAGGACCTGCCTGAGTTCATCGAAGTGGACATGGCCGATGCTGAAATCGGTACCATCGTTCACCTGTCCGATGTCAAAGCGCCCAAAGGCGTCGAGTTCGTGGCCCTGGCCCACGGCAACGACCTGGCTGTCGCCAACGTTCACGCTCCGCGCGTGCAGGTTGAAGACGGCGAAGAAGGCGAAGAAGCCGCCGAGTAATCGAGCCGCTTGCGCCCACGGCCACCTTCGGGTGGCCTGACAGCGTGCAAAAAGGAAGAGCCCCTGACGTGACCGCCATCCAGTTGATCGTTGGCCTGGGAAACCCCGGCCCCGAATACGAACAGACCCGGCATAACGCAGGGGCTCTTTTCGTTGAGCGTATCGCCCGCGACCAGAACGTGAACCTGGCGGCTGATCGCAAGTATTCAGGCCTGGTGGGGCGTTTTACCCACAAAGGCCAGGACGTTCGTCTGCTGATCCCTACCACCTACATGAACCGCAGCGGCCAGTCGGTCGGTGCGCTGGCGAATTTCTTCCGCATTCCGGTAGACGCCATCCTGGTGGCTCACGACGAACTCGACATGCCCCGGGCGTTGCCAAACTCAAGCAGGGTGGCGGCCACGGCGGCCATAACGGGCTTCGCGACATCATCGCCTCGCTCGGCAACAACAACGGGTTTCACCGCCTGCGGCTGGGTATCGGCCACCCCGGTGATGCCAGCAAGGTGTCTGGGTTCGTTCTGGGCCGCGCTCCGCGCGAAGAACAGGACAAGCTCGACGCCAGTATCGATTTCGCCCTCGGCGTGCTGCCGACCATCCTCGCCGGCGACTGGCCGAAAGCGATGCGCGACCTGCACAGCCAGAAGGCCTGACTCTTCGAAGAGGGAAGCACCATGGGTTTCAACTGCGGCATCGTCGGCCTGCCCAACGTAGGCAAATCCACCCTGTTCAACGCGCTGACCAAATCCGGCATCGCAGCGGAGAACTTTCCGTTCTGCACCATCGAGCCCAACAGCGGCATCGTACCGATGCCCGATGCGCGCCTCGATGCACTGGCGGCAATCGTCAAGCCTGAACGGGTGATCCCCACCACCATGGAGTTCGTGGACATCGCGGGCCTGGTGGCCGGTGCCTCCAAAGGTGAAGGCCTGGGCAACAAGTTCCTCGCCAACATCCGCGAAACCGATGCCATCGCCCACGTGGTGCGCTGCTTCGAAGACGAGAACGTGATTCACGTTTCCAACAGCGTCGACCCCAAGCGCGACATCGAGATCATCGACCTGGAGCTGATCTTCGCCGACCTCGACAGTTGCGAGAAGCAACTGCAGAAGGTCGCCCGCAATGCCAAGGGCGGCGACAAGGACGCGCTGGCGCAGAAGGCCATTCTGGAAAAACTCATTCCGCACTTCACCGAAGGCAAGCCTGCGCGCAGCCTGATGAAGAACATGAGCCCAGAGGAAAAGGCCGTTATCCGTGGCTTCCACCTGCTGACCAGCAAACCGGTGATGTACATCGCCAACGTGGCTGAAGACGGCTTCGAGAACAACCCGCTGCTGGATGTGGTCAAGGCCATCGCCGCCGAGGAAGGCGCCATCGTGGTACCGGTCTGCAACAAGATCGAGGCCGAGATCGCCGAACTCGACGACGGCGAGGAGAAGGACATGTTCCTCGAAGAACTGGGCCTGGAGGAACCCGGCCTGAACCGCGTGATCCGCGCCGGCTACTCGCTGCTGAACCTGCAAACCTATTTCACCGCTGGCGTGAAGGAAGTCCGTGCCTGGACCGTACGTGTAGGTGCTACTGCGCCGCAGTCCGCTGCCGTGATCCACACCGACTTCGAGAAAGGCTTCATCCGCGCCGAAGTGGTCGCCTATGACGACTTCATCCAGTTCAAGGGTGAGAACGGTGCGAAGGAAGCGGGCAAGTGGCGGCTGGAAGGCAAGGAATACATCGTCAAGGATGGCGATGTAATGCATTTCCGTTTCAACGTTTGACGCCTGGCCTGCCCTTGGTTAACCACACAAGCCAAGGAGCGAGCTATCTGCCTTCAGCGCTTCAAAGATTCGATGCCTGCCAGCCAGGCATCGAATAGCGCACACTCCGCACGCATGGAGTCAAGTCCGATCTGCAGAGCGGCCAACGTGCCCATCAGCGGCTTCTCATACCCCGGCATCAATGCTTCGATGCGCTTGCTGGGTGCCGTCGCTGGGCTGTTGTTGATATGTTCAGGGCTTTCGAATTTGCCCACCACCTCTCGCAAACCCAGGCCCAGTTCGGGGCGATCAACGCCCTGAGCGAAGGCTTCAGGGTCACTGAACAGTAGTGACTCGAACTCGTACATCTGCACGAAGGGCACGAATCGCCGCATCGGCCCCGCGCAATCACCTTGGCGAGCTCCGCCACCATCGCCTGCTGAACAGCCGAGGCTTTTTCTTTTATGGATGCCGTTCCGGCCCCGAGCCTTTTCCTGGAAAAGACTCGGGCAAACCATAAAAGTCGAAGAATGAAGTGCAGTAGGCCGTAGCATCACCTAGCAGCCTGTTCTGAACGTCTGCACGCAGGCGTTCGAATTTGAAGTTGCCGCCCTTATGGCCAGGCTTGCCCACCAAGGCGGGAACCAACTGAATAGACAGTGCCTGGAAATAAGGAACCAGCAGCTCCTTGACGAACATCTCCTCAGTTTGCCCTTCACAGATGACATGCACCCGGATCATCGTGAAGGTCTCCCACCCAGGATGTTTTTCTCCCATAGCTCGCCAATGCAGTAGTCCTGCAACCATTCGGAAAAGTCGTCCTCATCCAGCCGCTTGAAAACCGACCCACCCGATTCGCGCTCCACGACGATCAAGTCTTGAATCCCGAACTCATTGAGCAACGATACCGATTGTGTCGAAACGATCACTTGCGTGCGCGTGGCTGCTGAACGTATCAGCGCGCCCAGCAACACGATTGCATAAGGATGCAAGCCCAGCTCTGGTTCATCGATGATGATGGTCGTAGGAGGCTCCGGTTGCAGCAACGCGGTAGCCAAGCAGATAAACCGAATCGAACCATCGGACAGCTGGCTTGGCCAAAGCGAATAGTCGCTGTCGTTCTGCTTCCACAACAGGCGAATCTGTTGCTCTTCGGTAGGCAATGTAGTCGGTTGAAGTACGAAGTCATCGAAAAACGGCACGGCAAGGCGCACTGTCTTTCTGATCTGGCTGTAGACCTGAGGTGAGTCATCACGCAGGCGATAGAGAAAGGCTGCCAGGTTCGAGGCGTCCATTCTCAGGAAAGCGTTATCGTGCAGTGAGCCTTGCCGCTTCACGCCCGCAGTATCGCTGGTATCGTGGAAGTGGAAAACCTTCCAACCGGAGATGGCGCGATGGCAGAACGTCGCAATCTTGCTGGAAGTGCCCCCATCCATTTCTTTCTTTAGATTCGACTCGGAGTGACCCGACCCTAGCCGTGGCCTCGATACCCCGTGAACAGGACCGTTGAAATAAAGCATTTCACTAATAAAGGTGAATCCGCCCTCAGGAGTGGCTTCCAATGCGACTTGGTAACCATTGGCGCCAAACCGGATGGACGTCACCAATTCCTGGGTTTCCTTGATCCCGTAACTCAGTACACGTTCTGCACCACCCTGCTTTGCAGCCCAGATCTGCAAACGCCCCTCTACCAATTCAGAGAGCATCCGAAAGTAGCCGACGAAATTGCTCTTGCCCACATCATTGGCACCTATCAGGACGTTCAAGCTCGACAGATGCAGGTTTTCCATCGTGCGGATGGACTTGAATCCACTGATCGAAAGCCTGTGGATTGCGCTCATAGGGTCACCGGCCAAACATTGAATAATGCTTGAAGGATACCCTCCCCCCGCCCATGGGCCACTCAGCATTCTGCTAGACCAACAACACGACCGGCGGTACCTCACAGTTTGCGCAAGCCACTCTGCCAAACACACCGCGAACCCTTACAATCTCCGCCGTTCCGTGCCCTGCCTGAAGGCTCGTCGGCCCATGACGCTCGATCCCATTACCCTTCTTTCCATGACCGTGGCGCTGGCCGCAGCGGCAGGCCTGTACCTGGCGGTCGAGTGGCGTAACGTGCGCGAGCCGTCGCTGCTTTACTGGTGCGCGGGGTTTTCAACAATTGCGATAGGTTCGACCCTTGCACTGCTGCGCAGCAGCGGTTTCCTGTTCATCGGGATCTGGTTCGCCAACGGGCTGCTGATTGCGGCTCACGGCCTGTTCCTGATGGGGGTGGCGCGCTTTACGCAAACACACCTCTCACGGGCCTGGTGCCTGATCGTGCCGTTGTGGACCGTGCTGCTAGCGCTGCCGGCCGGCCCACTCTGGTCGGCACTGATGCTGGCCAGCAACTCGGCCTTGGTTGCGCTGCTGAGCCTGCGCGCCAGTTACCTGCTGCGCCCGCATGGGGTCTCGCTCAGCGTAGGCGCGGTGCAATTACGTTTCGTAATGCTGGGGCACGGGGCGTTCTACCTGGCCAAGGCGTTGTCTGCAGTGATGCCTGGTGCCTTGATCGACCTGGCCGCGTTCAAGGGCCAGATCATCCAGATTTCGCTGATCGAGGGTGTTGTGGCGATCATGCTGATCGCCCTGTCGATGATCGGCACCGAGCGCCACCGGCGGGAGAAGCGCATCGCCCGCCTGGCTGCACGCGACCCGCTGACGTCACTCTATAACCGCCGGGCGCTGGAAGTGCGGGCGCCTCAACTGCTGGCCAGCGCCAGCCGGGAAGCACCCGGCGCCTTGCTGCTGATCGACATCGACCACTTCAAGCAAGTCAACGACCTGCACGGCCACAACGCTGGCGACCATCTGTTGGTGGCACTGAGCGAGATCATCCGCACTCACCTGCCCCAAGGAGCGGTGGCGGCGCGCCTGGGCGGTGATGAGTTCGTGATCCTGCTCAAGCACGCCTCTATCGACGGCATCGTGGAACTGAGCGGGGCGCTGCGAACGCACTTTCAGCAGATCGCGCAACAGCAATTCCCGACGCCGGATGCGGCTACCCTGAGTGTTGGTGCTACGTTCTTCGACCAGCCGCCGGCCAGTCTCGCGGCGCTGATCGAGCAGGGAGATGCAGCGCTGTACGAGTCCAAGCGGGGTGGGCGGGACAGCTTGCGGCTCAAGGACTGGACGACGAGGGCGCCCGGCGAACCGAAGAAACACGCGGTGACCGAGGCAATTCAATAGCCCTGAAGCGGCGCACGGCCACTCTCTGAAGCGCGCATGCGCATGCAAGCTCATCGCCCGGTACAGCCGGCCTCCCACAGGTTCAGGTCAATTAATGGCCTATTGAAACCACCCCCTATCCAACACAACTATTTCCCCTCAAAATGTCACTCAATCACAGTGGCCCATTCAGGGGAGCGGGCCGCATTCTGGAGCGTGGAACCTAATGGCAGCACTGCAACTGAGCACTCTCGAGGCGTTGTCGGCGAACCAGGCCGATACTATCAACCAATGGATTTCGCAACTTGAAGCCAGTGGCGCCACCCGCAACGTGCGTGAAAGCGACCTGCGCCAGCAGACTGCCGAGCTCCTGGGCCTGCTGCTCGCGGCGCTAGCCAAACAGGCTGGCACGCAGATCGGCGACAGTGGCTGGGACGACACCCGCCGCTTCCTCGAGCGGCTGTCGAACAGCCGTGCGCAGCTGGGCCATGAATCGCACCAGACCGCGCATTTCATTTTCGCGCTCAAAGGCGTGTTGTTCGCCCGTTTGCAAGCGGCCTACCGCGACCAGCCCGAGCTGCTGGCCGAACAGCTCTGGGAAATCTCCGAGTTGCTCGATGCACTGGCCATGCACACCATCGGCACTTTCCAGCGGTCCCGCGAAGCGGTGATCAAACGCCAGCAGGAGGAACTGCTGGAGCTTTCCACGCCAGTGGTCAAGTTGTGGGACGGCGTGCTCGCACTGCCGATGATCGGCACCCTGGACTCCCAGCGCAGCCAGACAGTGATGGAGTCGCTGCTGCAAGCGATCGTCGATACTGGCTCCGAAATCGCCATCATCGACATCACCGGCGTGCCCACCGTCGACACCCTGGTGGCTCAGCATCTGCTCAAAACCGTAACCGCGATCCGCCTGATGGGTGCAGATTGCATCGTCAGCGGCGTGCGCCCCCAGATCGCTCAGACCATCGTGCACCTGGGCCTGGACCTCGGCGAGCTGGTGACCAAGGCAAGCCTGGCCGATGCATTGAAACTGGCCCTGGCACGCATGGGTGTCACCGTCAGCAAGGCGGTATAAGCCATGGAACGTATTCCGATTCTGCAAATGGGCGAATTCCTGCTGGTGACCATCCAGGTCGACATGGACGACCAGATTGCCCTGCGCCTGCAAGATGACCTGTCCAAACGCATCTATGCAACCTCCGCCCGAGGCGTGCTGATCGATATCTCGGCGCTGGACATGGTCGACTCCTTCATTGGCCGCATGATCGCCACCATTGCGGGGCTGTCGCGCCTGATGGACGCGCGCACCGTGCTGACCGGCATGCAGCCGGCGGTGGCCATCACCCTGGTGGAGCTGGGCCTGGAGCTGCCGGGCGTGAGTACCGCGCTGAACGTGGATCGTGGCATGCAACGGCTGCGCGAGCTGGTAGGACAGGCATGAACGGCGAGCGCAGCGGTACCCTGCCGGTGAGAATCGAACAGGACGTGGTACTGGCTCGCCAGTTGGCGCGCAAGCTGGCCGGCGAGTGCGGCATGCGCCTGGTGGACCTGACCAAGCTGGTCACGGCCGTCAGTGAGCTGGCGCGCAACACTGTGGTGTACGGCGGTGGTGGCGACATGGATTGGCACGTGCTCGATGAATATGGCCGTACCGGTGTGCGCCTGGTGTTTCGCGACGAGGGCCCGGGCATCCCGGACATCAAGCTGGCGATGACCGACGGCTGGACCTCCGGCAATGGCATGGGCCTGGGCCTGACCGGCGCGCGAAGGCTGGTGGACGATTTCGAGCTCGACACTACGCCCGGAAAAGGCACGAAGATATCGATCACGCGATGGATATGAACGACCTCCCCCGCCTCACGGAAGTATTGCCGCTGCAGGACGACAGCCAGGTAGGCCATGCGCGTCGCATCGCGCAGAGCCTGGCTCGGCAGGTGGGCATGGACGAGGCCGACAGCGGCCGCGTAGCGCTGGTGGTCACGGAGCTTGCTACCAACGTGCTCGAACATGCCGGCCATGGCGAGCTGCACCTGCGCGCGCTGCCCCGCAGCAAAGGCGCCTGCATCGAAGTGCTGAGCGTCGATCGCGCGGGCGGCTTCGACTCTGACGCGTGCATTACCGATGGTTACTCCACCGGTGGCACTCAGGGCATTGGCCTGGGGGCGATCAGCCGCCAGGCGCAAGTGTTCGACCTGTACGCCGACGCACGCGGCGCCGTGCTGCTCGCGCGGGTTTTCCCAAGAAACGACAACGCCCCCGACATCCGCTTCGGCGTCAGCCACCACGCCCTGCATAACGACCCTGCCTGCGGCGACACCTGGCGCTTCGCTCACGACGAGGATTACCTCAGCGCACTGGTGATTGATGGCCTGGGCCACGGCGAGGAAGCCGAGCAAGCCGCCGAGGCAGGTGCTCGGGCTTTTGCCGAGGCGCCGTTCAGCACGCCGCAGATGCTGCTGCCGGACATTCACCAGGCCATGCGCGGCACGCGCGGCGGCGCAGTGGCACTGGCACGTTTCGACCGGCGCAACGGCAACCTGAGCTTCGTGGGCATCGGCAACATCAGCGCCAGCCTGCAAGGCGGTGAGCGTGTGCGCGGCCTGGCGTCGCTGCCGGGTATCGTCGGCGAGCAATACCGCAGCGCGGTGCAATACGATCACAGCGCCGTGGGCGGCCAACTGCTGGTGATGCATTCCGATGGGTTACAGTCTCGTTGGCGCCTGCAGGATTACCCTGGCTTGGCCTCCCGCCACCCAGCGATCATTGCGACAGTGTTGCATCGGGATTTCTGCCGGGCACGGGACGATGCCGCGGTATTGGTAATTGAACTGGACACGCACCATGACTGACACCACCGCCGCCCTCGCCCTCTTGCAACGCGAAAACGACGCCCTGCGCGCCGAGCTGGACGATACCAATCAGGGCGTATTGGCGCTGTACGCCGAGCTCGATGCCCAGGCTGACCAGTTGCGCCAGGCGTCCGACCTGAAAAGCCGCTTCCTGTCGTACATGAGCCACGAGTTTCGCACCCCGCTGGGGTCGATCCTGAGCATCACCAGCCTGCTCTCCGATGAGCTGGACGGCCCGTTGAGCCCGGAGCAGCATCGCCAGGTCACCTTCGTCAGCAACGCGACCCGCGAGTTGAGCGACATGGTCGACGACCTGCTTGACCTGGCCAAGCTCGACGCCGGCCGCATCTCGATCTCGCCAGCCTGGTTCGACATGCTCGACCTGTTCGCCGCTCTGCGCGGCATGTTCCGGCCGATCCTGTCCTCCAGTGCCGTGGACCTGATCTTCGAAGAGCCGCAGGGCTTGCCGCGGCTGTACACCGACGACAAGAAGCTTGCACAGATTCTGCGTAACTTCATCTCCAATGCCCTGAAGTTCACCATGCAGGGCGAGGTGCGCGTATCGGCCCGTATCGAGGATGAACAGCGCGTGCGCTTCTCGGTGAGCGACACCGGCATCGGCATCGCCCAACCCTTGCACGACACCTTGTTCGAAGACTTCACACAAGTCGACTCGCCCCTGCAGAAACGCCTGCGTGGCACCGGCCTGGGCCTTTCCCTGTGCAAGCGCTTTGCGGCGCTGCTGGGCGGCGAGGTGGGCATGCACAGCGAGCCCAACCAAGGCTCGACCTTCTACGTGATCATCCCGCTTGCCATTACCCAGGTACCTGCCGATGAGGCCTGAAGCCCGCTTGTTGGTCGTCGACGATAACGAAGCCACCCGCTACGCGTTGAACCGTCGGCTGACCGCCCAAGGCTTCAAGGTGTTCGAGGCTGGCACCGGTGGGGACGGCCTGGCACTGGTGGCGTCGGTGGCGCCGGATGCCGTGATACTGGATGTGAACCTGCCGGACATGAGCGGCTTCGACGTGGTGCGCCTGCTGCGCGCAGCGCCTGCCACCGCGCTGTTGCCGGTGGTCCACGTTTCGGCCGCCTCGATCATGAAGGGCGACATCATCACCGGCCTCGAAGCTGGCGCCGATGCCTACCTGGTGCACCCGGTCGACCCCGATGTGCTGCTGGCGACGCTGCGCTCGCTGCTGCGGGTGCGCGACGCCGAACGTGCTCTGCGCGAAAGCGAGGCGCGCTTTCGCGAGATCTTCACCGGCGTGCGCGCGCCGATCGCAGTGATCGACACCGAGCTGAACGTGCAGGAATGCAACCATGCTTTCGCTGAACTGGTGCCTGGCGGCTTGCTCGCAAGCCTTTCGGACGACCAGGCGCCGGGCGTCAATGCACTGCGCCAACACCTTGAGCGAGGCGAGCGCTGGCAGGGGTCGCTGGTCCTTGGCACCAACGGCCAGGCACGCGAAACACTGTGGCAGGTCTCGCCCTACCGCGTACCGAACCTGAGCCTGCTGTTCATCGAAGACATCACCGAGCACCGGCACCGCGAGCGCGCTCACCAGGCCCAACTGGCCAGCGCCAATAGCCAGCTGGCGCTTGAAGTCGCCGAGCGTACCCAGGCGCAGGCACAGCTGCTGCAGTCGCAGAAGATGGATGCCCTCGGTCGCCTCACCGGCGGCATCGCCCACGACTTCAACAACATGCTCAGCGGCATCATCACCAGCGTCGAGCTGATCAAGCGGCAGCTGGCACAGGGGCGCAGCGACAAGCTGGCGGTCTACGCCGATGCGGCACTGCACTCGGCCACCAGCGCCGCATCGATGACGCGCCGGCTGCTGGCCTTTGCACGCCAGCAACCACTGGACACCTGCTGCATCGACGTCAACCAGCAGCTACGCGCGCTGGAACAGATGCTGGAGCGCAGCATCGGCGAAAACATCACCCTGGTGATGGACCTCGCCCATGGGCCGCTCGCAACCGTTGCGGACGCGGCGCAGTTGGACAATGCGGTGTTGAACCTTGTGATCAATGCCCGCGACGCGATGCCTGAGGGCGGCCACATCGAAATCCGCACTTACCCTTCCTGGTCACAGGGCGACCCGGCGCTGGCGGACGGTGCCTACGTGAACATCGCGGTCAAGGACAACGGCACCGGTATCGACCCGGCCTTGCTCAGCAAGGTATTCGACCCGTTCTTCACTACCAAGCCCGTTGGGCAAGGGACGGGTTTGGGCTTGTCGATGCTGTACGGTTTTACCCGGCAGTGCGGCGGCACGGTGAACATCCGCAGCGCTCCTGGCCTGGGTACCGAAGTCACCCTTCAACTGCCCGCCAGCGAGCAGGTGCTTGCTCAGCCGAGCCAGCCGGCGCAAGCCGAGCCGGTGGGCAATGGTGAACACATTCTGGTGGTCGAAGACACGGCCGCCGTGCGCCAGAGCATCGTCGACGCCTTGAACGACGGTGGCTATCACTGCAGCGCAGTAGCCACCGCAGCCGAGGCTTTGCAGGCACTGAGCCAGGGGCCTGCGGTCGACCTGCTGCTTACCGACATCGGCCTGCCCGGCCAGAACGGCATGGACCTGGCGCGCCAGGCCAGGGCATTGCAGGCGCCGCCCAAGGTGATGTTCATGACCGGCTACGCGGAAAACCGCATGAGCCGCCAACAGTTCGCCGATGATGGCAGTGACGTGCTGTTCAAGCCCTTCCCGATCGATGAATTGCTGCGGCGCGTGCGGGCCCGGATCGACAAGGTCAGCGACCTGGTGCTCTAGAGAGCGGGCCCGGGCTTGCGCTCAGGGCCCTTCCCGCTCAACCGCTCCAGCTCGAGGTCTGCCCGGTCGGCCCATTCCCCGCTCAGCTCCGCTTTCACCGCCACACCCAGCTGGCGGAAGTCGCCGACCTGCTTGACCAGGTTGCCACGCCCGCTGACCAGCTGGTCGCAGGCTCGGCGATAGGCGTCCTGGGCTTTCTCCAGGCTTGAACCCACTGCATCCATGCTGCCCAGGAAGGTGCGCAGCTTGTCGTAGACCCTGCCGGCACGCTCGGCCAGTTCAGCGCTGTGCTTGTTCTGGTCTTCGAAGCGCCACAGCTGGCGCACGATGTTCAGGCTGGTAAGCAAAGTGGTGGGGGTTGCCACCAGCACGTTTTGCTCGATGGCTTTCTGGAACAGGGTTTCGTCGGCCTTGAGCGCCTCGACGAACGCCGACTCGATCGGCACGAACATGAACACCATCTCCGGCGCATTGAGGCCTGGGAGCTGGAAGTAATGCCGGTCGCTCAGCTCCTTGATGCGCGCGGCCACAGCGCTGACGTGCTCGCTCAGGGCAAGCCGGCGCTCGGTTTCGTCCTCGGCATTGATGTAGCGCACGTAGGCGTTGAGCGAGACCTTGGCATCGATGATCAGGTGCTTGCCCTGCGGCAGGTAGACGATCGCGTCGGGGCGCTGCCGGCCGTGCTCGCCCTGCAGGCTTACCTCGCGCTTGAAGTCGCGGCCCAGCACCAGGCCTGAGCGCTCCAGCACGTTTTCCAGGATCAGTTCGCCCCAGTTGCCTTGAGCCTTCTTCTGGCCTTTGAGGGCGGTGGTGAGGTCGTGGGCTTCCTGGGTGATCTGGCGGTTGAGCTCCTTCAGATGCAACAGCTCCTGCGCCAGGGCAGCCTGTTGTTGAACGTCCTTGTGATGGATGTCCTCGACCTTGGCGCGAAAACCTTCGATCTGTTCGCGGAAGGGCTTGAGCAGTGCATCGAGCGATTGCTGGCTGTGCTGCGAGAAAGCCTGCCCCTTGGCTTCGAAGATCTGCCCGGCCAGTTGCTCGAATTCCAGCTTGAGCTGGTCGCGGCTCTCCTTGAGCAATTGCTGCTGTTCATCGAAGTGCTGCTGCTTGTGCGAGAGCGTGTTGCTCAGGGTGGCGTGCTCACGGGCGAGCTCGGCGTGCTGGGCCTGCAAACCTTCGTAGGCGGCTTGCAGGCGAGCCTGGATGCCCTTGAGTTCCTGATGCTGCTCCAACAGTTGGCCAAACTGGGCTTCGGCGGCACTGGCGCGGCCGTGAGCCTGGGTCGCCTGCATCTGCGACTGGCGAGCATCTTCGCGCAGTTGGGTGAGGTCACCGGCCTGCTGGCGGCTGGCGCGCAAGGCGGCGTTGAGCTCACCCAGCTCCAGGGTTTGTGCCAGGTTGGCATCGCGCTGTTGTTCGAGCTGCAGCTCGCGGGCTTCGAGCAGGGTTTGCGTGTCGCGCCGGCGCAGTACCTGCCAGAACAACCCCGCAGCGAGCGCTGTGCTCAACGCACCGAGCCCGGCCAGGGCCCAGCCCAATGTAGCGATATCGAGCATCGCAAGGTCTCCCGCGCAAAGCGGCCATCATAAGGCATCAGCGCCACTTATAGGGCCTGGCAGGCAAAGCGATTGGAACGCGGCATGCGCACTGACGCATGCTGGCAGCCTTCTCGCTCACGGAACACGCCCCATGGCCCACGCGGACCTCTCCACCACCCTGGTGCTGATTTCGGCACTGATGCACGCCAGCTGGAACGCGGTGGTCAAGGCCAGCCCAGACCGGGTACTGACCATGGCCTCGGTGGACATCGTCGCCTTCATCATTGCGCTGTTGGCCATGCCCTGGTTTGCTCCACCGCCGTTGACCGTGTGGGGGCTGATCGGGTGCTCGGTGCTGGCCAACCTGCTCTACCGGGCGGGTTTGTTGCGCGCCTATCGGCTGGGCGATTTCGGCCAGGTGTACCCATTGGTGCGTGGGCTGCCACCGCTGCTGGTGGCGGTGCTGGCGAGCCTCTGGCTGGGCGAGCGGCTCAGTGCATTGGGGTGGGTGGGGGTGGCGCTGATTTCTGCCGGCATCCTCAGCCTGCTGCGAGGGCACGGGCATTGGCCGGCGACCGTGGCTGCACTGGGCGCGGGTGCATGCGTGGGGCTGTACACCGTCATCGACGCCACCGGCGTGCGGCAAAGCGATGCAGTGGGCTACATGGTGTACTTCACCCTGGCGCTGAGTTTGCCGACACCGGCCTGGGCACTGGCCAGGCGCGGCCGCGCCAGGTTCGCCGAGCATTGGCAAACGCGGTGGCGTCTGTCGGTGTTCGGCGGCATTACCTACACCGGGGCCTACACGCTGGTGCTGGTGGCCATGGCGCTGGGCAGCGTTGCACAGGCAGCGGCGCTGCGCGAATGCAGTGTGATCCTGGCGGCGTTGATTGCCCGTTGGTTGTTCAGGGAGCCGTTCGGAACGCGGCGTTTGATAGCAGCAGTAGTGGTCGCGGCAGGCATCGTAATCATCAAAGTTCAATAGCGCCAGGGCAAGTACACCGCTGTAAATGCCGAACCGGCGCATCTGCGCATCCCTGCCATAAGCAGTGAAGGCTATACCTGTTTCTTGTCACATCAACACCCATCAATACTGATTCAATCTCTAACTGCAATACAGTTGCAACAAACCACACACCTGTAATTACCTGCCGTCGGCAGAACGCCCGTGCCAAATACTCAGCCTGTCGGTTCTCTGCACGGCACTCTATTTCTTTTGACGCGGGCAAGTCTGCCGACTATATTCGCACTCCTTATTTGCGGCACCCTATGGAAGAGCTTGATCAAGGAGCCTGATCACGTGACTTATCCCTTTGCCAAATACATGTTCCCTTTCACGGTGAGCCTCAGTGCATTGCTGGCAGCAAACGCCTGCCTGGGTGAACAAGCCCCCGCCCGCCATACTCTGCGAATCGAGCAAAGTGTTGGCCAGGACGTCCAGACCGTCGTCGCTCCCGACAACTCCAAGTACTACAGCACACTCAACGGCACGCATTTCTCCTACCGTTGCTACGACCCCTACACCGCCCCGAGCAAGCAGGCGGCGGTGGAAGTATGCGAAATCGCCCCGGTCGACCTGAAGTTGACGGGCTGGCCTGAAACAGAAGTCATTCATCTGATCTCCGGGCAGGTGGATATCACTGAGTTGGGGGGCGAGCAAGTTCATTATTCAGCCGGTGATATCTTCGTATTACCACAAGGCTTCAAAGGGCTGTGGCAACAAAAAGCCCCCCTGACCAAGGTGACCGTCCGGCACCCTTTGTTCTGGAAAGAATAAGCAGTGCGCTAAGGCGTTTCACCCGGCGGCGGACAACCGAGTCTTCGATTATTTCTTCATCGGTGTGCCCTTGCACCAAGGGCGCGGGCCTTTTCATTTCATACAAAAGAGCAGAACGTGAAAATACCGGTTTTTCTGGGCGGCGTTTATTACGAGGCAGGCGAGCCTGTGGATATCGGCGAAGCGCCGCTGTCCGAAAGCACTTGCGCACTTTTGCGCGCACCGGAGAACGGCCTGATGCACTTTTCCTGCTATCCAGGAAACTTGCATGAAAAAGTAGTGGCTGCCGCCAAGGGTGCTTTGACGATCAGCCAGCGCAGTGCCGAGCACATCAGTACCGTCTTCGTCATCTCGAGCATGGTCGATGCGCGCAACAACCTTGACGGGCAATGGCTGGCGGCACTGGCCAAGGACCTTCAGCTGGAGCACGCAGACTTCTACAGCGTGGGCCTGGCAGGCTGCGCAGGCTTTCACGCAGGCCTGAGGCTCGCGAGCGCCATGGTCGGTGCAGGCGACACAGACAATGCTCTGATCATGAGCTTCGACCAGGTTGGCGAGGCACTGGACAGGGTCTATGGCGAAGGGACCGACTTCATTTACGTAACGGGTGATGCAGCATCGGCCTGCGTCGTCAGCCGCCAGCCTGAGGGCCTGAGCTACGCCTTGCCGGGGGGTGTGCAGTACACCTCCAACACGCGCCAGATCGAGCACTTCTCCAATGAAACCGACATGCGCAGCCTGTCGGCGTTGATCAAGAAGGCCTACCGCCAGGCGGATGTCACAGCCCAGGCGATCAACCACTTCGTCTGCAACAACTACACCTTGCAAGCCACACAGCTGTTCAGCCAACTCGCCGGCCTGAGCCGCAGCAAGGCTACGCCAGGGCAGTTGCCGCGCTACGGGCATTGTTTCAGCTCAGATAACCTGATCAACCTCAAGCGATTGGAAGACGACAGCGCGCTGCATCCGGGTGACCAGATTCTGCTACTGAGTACCGGGCCCTTCCAGGCAGGTGCGTGTGTCATCACCCGCCTGGAATGTTGACATGAAAACGCTCATCGAACGCTTCGACGCTACTGTGCAGCGCTATCCCGAGGCTATGGCACTGGCAGCCCCGGGGCCGAGCTGACCTATGCTCAATTGCACGCCTGCGTCCGTCGGATGGCCGCCGCGCTGGATGCGTGGAGCCTGGCGCAACGCCAGAGGCCACTGAGCCCGGGCGACAGGATCGGCCTTTCGCTGAGCAAGGGCGTGGATCTGTATGTCGCGATCCTTGCGATCCTGGCCAACGGCGCCAGCTATGTTCCGATCGACCCGGCGCTCAGCGAGGCTGCACAGCTTCAGTTGCTCGAACGCTGCCAATGCCCTCTGGTGGTGACCGATCAATGGCTCGCCAGCTGGCAGGCAGTTGATCTGGCAATGCCCCCGCGCCGCGAGCCTGTGCTACCGACCGATCTTGCCTACACACTGTTCACCTCAGGCTCCACCGGCATTCCCAAAGGGGTCAACGTTACTCACCTGAACGTTATCAACCTCGTCGACTGGGCCATCGAGCAATTCGAAATGGGCCCGGGCGTTCGGGTGCTGCAGTATTCAACGATCAACTTCGACGCTTCGGTACTGGATATTTTTCCGGCGCTGCTCAGCGGCGCCACACTGTGCGTGCCCGATGAAGAACAGCGGATGTCACAAGCTGCACTCGCCGCCTTCTGCAATCGCCACCGAATCAACCAGGCCTTCCTGCCACCGCCGTTGCTGAACGTTTTCAGCCCTGGGCGTTTCCCCACGCTGGCCACCGTCCTCACCGGTGGGGAACCCTGCCATCCACACGCTATCGAGCAATGGGCCGATGGCCGCCGGCTGTTCAACCTCTACGGGCCTACCGAGGCAACGGTGCTGGTCACTTGCAAAGCCATGGGCGGCGCGACACCTGCATCCACTATCGGCCAGGCCATCGCCGGCACTCGCCTGTATATCCTCGATGAGCAGCAACGCCCCGCCCTGCGCGGTGAGCTCTACATCGCCGGGCTTTGCGTAACTCTTGGTTATCTGGGGGACCCGGCAGCCACTCAACAGCGCTTTGTCACGCTTGAGCATCTGGACGCGTCGAGGCTCTATCGTACCGGCGACCAGGTGGTACTCGGCGAGGACGGGGATATTCAGTTCCTCGGCCGCCTGGACCGCCAGGTCAAGGTGCGCGGCTTTCGTATAGAACTGGAAGAGATCGAGGCGGCGCTGTTGCGGCTGGGGTGCAAGGAGGCCGCCGTCATGGCGACCGAACACGGGAGCCTGGTGGCCTATGTCGTCATCGGCGAGGGGCAGGATTCAGCAACACTGCGTGATGAGCTTGCACACCATTTGCCTGAATACAAACGCCCGCAAGCCGTCGTGCCGCTACTGCGAATGCCCTACAAGGCCAACGGCAAAGTCGACCTGAGCCAATTGCCCGCACCCGCCGTGCACTGCCCGGCGGCCACCTCGCCAGAAGGCGGTGGCGAAACCTTCACCGCCCTCGCACAGCTCTGGGCAGAGGAGCTCAGGCTACCGCCAGGCAGCCTCCAGGCCGGTTCCGACTTCCGAGCCTTGGGCGGTACTTCGATCAACATCATGCACCTGCTCTCTAGCCTCGAAGCGCGCTACGGCGTGCTGGTGGACTTCATCGATTTTCTGGAACAACCCACCCTCGAATTTCTTGTAAATGCCGTGGACAACAGGAAGCCCTGACATGCTGGAAACACTGAATCACGTCGGCCTCACCGTGCTGAACATCGATCAAACCCTGGCCTTCTACAGGCAACTGACGACCGTGGAAATCTACGAAGAGGCTGTGCACATCACTGGCGATGGCGTGGGTGAGGTCATCAAGGTCAAAAAGCCCGACTACAAATCCTGCATGGTTCGCATCGGCCGCCGCGACTTCGAGCTTATCGAGCACTTCTCCTCGAAAGGCCGCCACGTGGTCACTCACCACAATGATTCGGGCGGTATCCACCTGGCCTTCATGGTCGACAACATCGACGAGATCTTCGAACGCGTCAAAGCGATGGGCATCACGCCAACCACCGATGAGCCCTATACCGCACGTGAACTCGAAGGTTACAGAGCGTTTTTCTTCCGCGACATCAACGATATCCAGATCGAAATCGGCCAAATCAACCCAGCGTGAGGCTCCTGACATGAAACTGATCGCCTGCGGGCTCGAACACCTGGAAATGGCAGCGGACCTGTTCAATCAATATCGCCAATTCTATGAAGAGGCCGATGACTTGCCGGCCTCACAGGCTTTTTTGCAAGCCAACCTGGCCTCGCAACAATCCAGAATCTACCTGTTGCTCGACGACGAGGGCCAGGCAGTAGCGTTTGCCCAGTTGTACCCGGCCATGTGCTCGCTGGCGATGCAGCGCTTTTACTGGCTTTACGATCTGTTCGTAGTGCCGACGGCACGCAAGCACGGGTATGCGCGAGCGCTGATGACGAGCCTGATCGACATTTTCGAAGAAGAAGGCGCCCAGCGCATCAGCCTGGATACCGCCCGCAGCAACTTGCCGGCGCAGGCACTGTACGAGTCGCTGGGTTATGAACAGGAACAGGCGTTCATCACTTATCACAAGATGCTCGACCATTGATGCAAGCGGCTGTATCCCTGGCAACTTTTCAAGGAACCCGGCTGCCCTGGGCAGCGATGAGCATGGAATCTCTGGCGTGAAACATTCAACCGACGCAATCTACGACCTGCTGGGCATTGGGGTGGGGCCTTTCAATCTGGGGCTATGCTCGCTGCTGCAGCCTCTGGAAGGGATCGACAGCCTGTTTTTCGAAGCCAAGCCCCAGTTCCACTGGCATGAAGGCATGCTGATCAGCGACGCCACCCTGCAGGTTCCGTTTCTGGCCGACCTTGTGACCATGGTGGATCCCAGGAGCCGCTTTACCTACCTCAACTATCTCCATGAGGCCGGCCGGCTGCATCAGTTCAGCTCCTACGAGAGCTTCTACGTACCCAGGGTTGAGTACAACCGCTATTGCCAATGGGTCAGCCAGCAACTGGGCAACATCCGCTTCTGCTCTGAAGTGATCGATATCCAGATCGTGGATGAGCTGTTTCATGTCACCCTGCTCGACACACGCAGCGGCGAGCGCTTGACCTACCGAGGCCGGGATATCGTGATGGGTATCGGAACGGCACCCATCTGGCCAGCGATTGCCAACGACCTCATTGGCCAGGAAAACTGCATCCATTCCGCCCAATACCTGCAATCCAAAAGTGCACTGCAAAACCAAAGATGCATAACGATTGTGGGCAGTGGGCAAAGCGCTGCAGAGATATTCCTCGACCTGTTGAGGGACCAGCCCCGGTTCGGTTACGAGATCAACTGGTTATCGCGCAGCCGCGGCTTCATTTCCATGGAGTACTCCAAGCTTGGGTCCGAGCACTTCTCCCCGGATTACGTCGAACACTTCCACGGTTTGTCCGAAGCCAACCGGCTTTCGGCGATCCAGGGCCAGGGCCTTTGGTACAAAGGTATTTCGACCGATACGATCAAAGACATCTACGACTGCCTGTACATCCAGTCGGTGGAAAGACAGTTGCCGGTGGTGATCCAGTCACGCACCGAGCTTGAGCACATCAGCTCTGCCGAAGGCTCGTTGCGCCTCAACTTCAAGCAACTGGACATGCAGAAGAAGTTCGCTTTCGACACCGATGCGTTGGTACTTGCCACTGGCTATGGTTATCAGTTTCCGGCGTTCATGCGCGGCCTCGAAGCGTGGCTGGAGTTCGACAGCAAAGGCCATGCAGTGGTCAACCGCGATTACACACTCAAGACGGCAGGGCCTATTGCAGGGCGAATCTTCGTGCAGAACGCCGAACTTCACTCTCATGGAGTCGGGGCACCGGACCTGGCAATGGGCGCCTATCGCAGTGCGACCATCATCAACCGGCTGACCGGGCCGACCATTACCTTACGCGCACAAAGAACATGTTCCAGACATTCGGCATCGCGCCTCAATGGCAACCGTTGGAAGAGCGGCCAGTTGCCCCGCTGTATGCCGCGGGCTCACGGGCATAAGGTATTTGCGGTGCCGGCTCGAATCGGATGAAGTACCCTCGGGCCGGGCCGAGGGCGCGTAGCAGGTCACGCCAGGTAACGCCGATAGAACTCCAGCACCGCGACATTCTTGTCCTTGGCCTCGAACATCACATCGAAACGGTCGAAGAACTCGAGCGCATAGCGGTTCACCGCATCGTTCCACATGCCCAGGCTGTGGGCGTACAGCTCGGTTTTACCGACCTTTTCCAGCACTGCGTCCATGTTCAGCGGGTTCTCCAGATCAAAGCCCAGCGCCTGCAAGCGCTCCACCGGCTGCGAGTAATGCAGCACCGGGCGTACGCCGCGCCAGCTGTCGATGATCCGCGCCACCCGCTCGCTGTGTGCGCCGATGCGCAGGCCTTCGTGAATCCAGCTGTGGTGGATGTCCAGCACCACCGGGGCGATGTCGGCCAACTCAAGGCAGGCGTCGATGCCGTAGGTTTTTTCGTCGTTTTCGAAGGTGATGCAGTGGCGTGCTTCGGTGGAGAGCTTCGCCCAGCTCTCACGTACGCCTTCGGCACCTCGGCGCCCGGCGATGTGCACGTTGCACTTGAGGTCCTGGAAACGCTGGCCGTAACCCATCCAGCGGATCATGTCGGCGTGGTATTCGAATTCGGCCAGGCTGTTGGCGACCACCTGAGGATTGTCGGAGCCAAGCACGCAGTATTGGCCGGGATGGAACGACAGGCGGATATCGGCGCTGCGGGCCCGCTCGCCCAGCGCAGCGAAGCCCGGTTCGAGCACCGCTCGCAGCGCTGGCGCCTGGTAGAACGTCGCCCACTGCGGGTGGCTGTAGAACGGCAGCAGGTCGCTGCTCAGGCGCAGCATGTGCAAGGCCGGTGGCAGGCTCTGCACGTAGGCCAACAGCCTGTGCTGAGCCGCAATGTTGTGGTCGATGATCTCCAGCATTTTCGCCTCGGCCACGGCCGGCTCCACGCTGTTCAGCCAGCGCAGGGTGGTGGTGCGCGGGTTGTAGGGGCGCTGGATGGCCTCCACGGCCTTGGGCGTTTCATTGCCTACAGGATGGCGATACTGGCAGGCGAAACCGAGCCGGCCGTGGGCGTTGGTTGTGTGAGTGTTCATGCGGGCTCCGGGCGCGTTCAGGCAGCAGGGGCGGCCTGAACACGTAAGACCGCGCCCGCGCGCCAAGGATCACCCGCGCTTGAGTTGCAGCAGCACCTCCAGCGGGTGGCGAAGGGTTTTATCGGTGTAGCGCTTGGTTTGGCTGCGGCAGGAATAACCGGTGGCCAGCGCCTCGCCCTGCTCTTCGGCCGGTGCCGAGACCTGGCGCGCCCAGGACTGGTCGAAGATCGTCCGGGAGGTCTCCTGGTTGCGCGCTTCGTGCCCGTAGGTGCCGGACATCCCGCAGCAACCAGTGGCCTGAGTGCTGAGCTTGAGGCCGGCGCGGGCGAACAAAGTTTCCCACTGCTTGCTGCTGGCCGGCGCGTTGGTTTTCTCGGTGCAATGCGCCAGCAGGCGGAAGCGCCCAGCTTCTGCTGCCGGCACCCCCTCGGGCAACGCATCGAGCAGCCACTCCTGCGGCAGCTCCACCTTCGGCGCCAGGCCGATGCCCGGGACCTTCTGGTATTCCTGGCGGTACACCAGGGTCATGGCCGGGTCCAGCCCTACCAAGCGCACCCCGAAGCTGCTCAAGGCCTGCAACTGGCTGGCATTGCGCACCGCTGCCTTGTTGAAGGCGCCGAGAAAGCCCTGCACGTGCAGCGGTTTGCCGTTGGCACTGAACGGCGCCAGGAACACCTGGTAACCCAGGCGGGCAGCCAGCTCGATGAAGTTCGCCAACAGCGATGTTTCGAAGTAACGGGTGAAGGCGTCCTGCACGATGATCACGCTGCGCTCCCGTGCCTCGGCGCTGAGCCCAAGGAGCGCCTCGGCAGTGGCAGCGCGCACGTTCCAGCGGCGAGTGACTGCATGGAAATCGAAACGGCTGATCAGCGGGCTGTCGACCATGCCCACTTGGTTGGCCAGCAGTTTTTTAACCCAGGCGGCGTTCATGAGGCCGTTGTACAGCGCCGGGAAACGCGCCAGGTACGGGATGGTGAATTCCAGTGAGCCGATCAGGTAATCACGCGCCGGGCGCAGGTAACGGCCGTGGTACAGCTCTAGAAAGCGCGAGCGGAATTCCGGCACGTTGACCTTGATCGGGCATTGCCCCGCGCAGGATTTGCACGCCAGGCAACCGGCCATGGCGTCGTATACCTCGTGGGAGAAATCCTCGGCGCCCCGGCGCTGCGCCCGGCTGTTGCGGATGCGCTCGGGCAGGCTCCTGAAGAAGCTCGGCATGCGCTGCGCCGGTGCCAGCACATCGACCCCGGCCTGGCCTTGCAGGCGCAGCCATTCGCGGATCAGCGAGGCGCGGCCCTTGGGCGAGTGCTGGCGCTGGCGGGTGGCCTTCCAGGACGGGCACATGGCGTCATTGGGATCGTAGTTGTAGCAGGCGCCATTGCCGTTGCAGTGCACGGCGGTGCCGTAGCTTTGCCACACGCGTTCGTCGATCGTGCGGTCGAGGTCGCCGCGCAGGGTGACTTCGTCGACCTTGAGCAATGCCTCGTTGCTCTCCGGCGGGGTGCAGATCTTGCCGGGATTGAGCTGGTTGTGCGGGTCGAAGGCGCCCTTGAGCGCCTGCAGTGCCGGGTATAGCTCACCGAAGAAGGCCGGTGCGTATTCAGAGCGCACGCCCTTGCCGTGCTCACCCAGAGCAGGCCGCCGTAACGCTGGGTCAGCTCGGCGACGGCGTCGGAGATCGGCCGCACCAGCGCGGCCTGGGCGGGGTCTTTCATGTCCAGGGCGGGGCGCACGTGCAGCACGCCGGCATCGACATGGCCGAACATGCCATAGGCCAGGCCGTGGCTGTCGAGCAGGGCGCGGAATTCAGCGATGTAGTCGGCCAACTGCTCGGGCGGCACGGCGGTGTCTTCCACGAAAGGCTGCGGGCGGACCTCGCCCTCGACATTGCCCAACAGGCCCACCGAGCGCTTGCGCATGGTGTACACACGCCCCACCGCTTCGGCACCTTCGGCCAAGGTGTGGCCCAAGCGCTCGACGCTGGTGTCGCCTTGCAAGTGCTGAACGAACGCCGCCACACGAGCGCCGACCTCCTCGGCATCGTCGCCGCTGAACTCCACCAGGTTGATGCCCAGGGTCGGCCGCGCCTCATCGGCGGGGAAGTACTCGGCCACGCTGTGCCAGACGATGTCCTTCATGGCCAGCAGCAACACTTTGGAGTCGACCGTCTCGATAGACAGCGGGTTATGCGCAAGCAGCGCGCGGGCATCGCGCAGGGCATCCATGAAGCCTGCGTAGCGGATGTTCACCAGCACCGAATACTTGGGAATCGGCAGCACGTTCAGCCGTGCCTCGACCACGAAGCCCAGTGAGCCTTCGGCGCCGCACATCACGCTGTTGAGGTTGAAGCGGCCCTGTTCGTCGCGCAGGTGCGCCAGGTCGTAGCCGGTCAGGCAACGGTTGAGCTTGGGAAAGCGCGCCTCGATCAGTTCGCCCTGGGTTTCATTGATGCGCCGAGCCACGCGGTACACCTCGCCGACGCGGTCCTCGCGGGCGCACTGGCGTTCGAGCTCGGCGTCGTCCACCGGGCGGCTGTGCAGCCGTTCGCCACCGAGCAGGACGCTGTCGAGTTCCAGCACATGGTCGCGGGTTTTGCCGTAGGTGCAACTGCCCTGGCCGCTGGCGTCGGTGTTGATCATGCCGCCGACGGTGGCGCGGTTGGAGGTGGACAGCTCCGGCGCGAAGAACAGCCCATGGGGCTTGAGGGCAGCGTTGAGCTGGTCCTTGACCACACCGGCCTGCACCCGCACCCAGCGGCCTTCGACGTCGATCTCCAGGATCTGGTTCATGTGCCGGGAGAGGTCGACCACGATGCCGTCGGTGAGCGACTGGCCGTTGGTGCCGGTGCCGCCGCCACGCGGGGTGAGCTTGATGGCACTGAAGGCCGGCTCACCCATCAACCGGGCGATCAACGTCACATCACCCGTGTCGCGGGGGAACACCGCGGCCTGCGGCAGGCGTTGGTAGATGGAGTTGTCGGTGGCCAGCACCGTGCGGCTGGCATAGTCGGCGCTGATTTCGCCTTTGAAGCCAGCGCTCTTGAGTGCGGCGAGAAAATCACGGTAGCTGGCGGCAGCGGCGGCCGGTTGAAGGGCGGCGATCATGAAGGGCCTCGTCAGGCAGGTAAGCGAGAAACACGGGGCGCGCGCTTGCCATCAGGCGGTGGCTGCGGCAGCCTCTCATTCAGTGTTGTCATGCTCGCGCGATTGAGCGGGCAGGACAAACGGAAAATCGACCTGCTATCGATGACTTTTACGAATGAATTATCGCCACCTGACGCCGTCGATGTCTTTGTTGCTCGCCTTCGAAGCCGCCGCCCGGCACGAGAGCTACACGCGCGCAGCTGAAGAGCTTTCGCTCACCCAAAGCGCGGTGAGCCGCCAGGTGCAGGCGCTGGAGAAGAGCCTGGGGCTGACGCTGTTTCGTCGCGAAGGCCGCCAGGTGCAGTTGACCGATGTCGGCCGGCTGTATCAGCGCGAAGTGGCCGAGGCGCTGGGCAAGATCCGCAGTGCGACCCTGCAGGCGCTGGCCTTTCAATCCGGCGTAGGCACCTTGCGCCTGGCCACATTGCCCACCTTCGGCTCGAAATGGCTGCTGCCGAGGCTGCATCGCTTTTATCGGGCGCATCCCGGCATGCTGGTGCACATTCATTCGCGCATCGAACCCATTGACTTCGCCACCAGCGAGATCGACGCGGCCATCGCCGTGGGCACCGGCGAGCTGCGGGGGTTGGTGTGCCACCGCTTGCAGGCCGAGGAACTGGTAGTGATCCACGCACCCGGCACTGCGCCATTGGCGCCGGCGGATGTTTCCGGGCAGGTGTTGCTGAATGTCGCCGACAATCCACAGGCGTGGCCGGAGTGGTTCAGCCATCACGGCCTTGCTCACCGTGCCATGCACCTGGGGCCAAGTTTCGAACTGACCTCGCACCTGGTGCAGGCGGTACGTGCCGGGATCGGCATCGGGCTGGTGCCGAGAGTGTTGGTGGAAGAGGAACTGGCCAAGGGTGAATTGGCGTGGAGCGGGGAGGCATTCGCCAGCCGGCGCAGTTATTACCTGACCTATCCACCGCGTAATGAGGGGCTGCCGTCGTTGCGGGCGTTCAAGGGGTGGTTGTTGGGGCAGATATGAATGCGATGGGATTGAAGCCTGGCGCGTCGCGCGGCACAGCCGTCCTCCCACGGGCTTGACGGACGCCGTGTAACGGACGCCGTGTAACGGGCGACGCGCAGAACTTATTGCATCGCAAAACGCGCCGATGAAGAAATCAGAGCAAATAAGGCACCCGGACATCCGCCTCCTGAGGAGGAAAATCCTTCACGTTTCGAGAAACCAGAACCGCAGAATGTGCCTTCGCGCTCGCCCATACAATTGCGTCAGGCAGCTTGATTCGCCTCAACTTGCGAATACTGACAGCCACATCCGCAATCTTGCTATCTAGCCGTATGAGCTGGAAGGTTTCCAGCCATGCGCGGATGTCACCCTCCTCCGCCGCACTGGTACCGGCCATAACCTCCATCCAGGTAATGACACTGATCATTGGGTTCGCCGCCTTATCGAGCTCAAGCTGAGCGGGGACGATGCCATTGAGGTAGTCGATCAGAATATTAGCGCCGTATAGGAGCTTCACCATTCTTCGCGCAGCTCCTGCTGGTATTTGACCCCATCGACTGCACGGTCCCTCCAGAGGCCAAACACTTTCGCACTCGTTTGCTCGGCAGACCGATGAGACGACAGGTATTGCGCTACCGCATCCCGAATGAGGGCCGCACGCGGCCGCATTTCTCTGGCACCGATAGTTGCCAGGCTTTCGAGTTGATCGTCAGGTAAGTCGACAAGGATTCTGGCCATGATGCACCCTCAAAGGATTGATACCGGGACCATATATCAATCCTCAAAGAGTGCGACCCTCTAGGCTTGCGGGAGAGCCCATTCTTTAGACTGAATGTTTCTTGTCAGTCGAAGGCAACAGAATCGTCAGAATCCCCAGCAACGGCATGAACGAGCACACCCCGTACACGAACTCGATGCCCTTCGCATCCGCTACCGAGCCCAGCGCCGCCGCGGCGATGCCGCTGAAGCCGAACATCAGGCCGAAGAACACACCGGCAATCATGCCGACGTTACCCGGCACCAGTTCCTGCGCATACACCACGATCGCCGAGAAGGCCGAGGCCAGCACGAAGCCGATGATCACGCTGAGCACGCTGGTCCAGAACAGGTCCACGTAGGGCAGCGCCAGGGTAAACGGCGCAGCGCCCAGGATCGAGAACCAGATCACCGCCTTGCGCCCGATGCGGTCGCCGATCGGGCCGCCGAAGAAGGTGCCGGCCGCCACCGCGCCGAGGAACAGGAACAGGTGCAACTGCGAGCTGGCCACCGACAGGTCGAATTTTTCGATCAGGTAGAAGGTGTAGTAACTGGTGATGCTCGACATGTAGATGTACTTGGAGAACACCAGCATCGCCAGCACTACCAGCGCCCAGGCCACACGGCGGCGGCTAAGACCGTGGCTGGCCTCGGCGCGTTTCTTGCCCTTGGCGCTGTTGAGGTGGTTTCGATACCAGAGGCTCAGGCCGTACTGCACGCCGATGGCGAACACCGCGAACAGGCCGAACCAGGCCACGTGGGTTTGCCCGAACGGGATGATGATCGCCGCCGCCAGCAGCGGCCCGATGGCGGTGCCGGCGTTGCCGCCCACCTGGAAGGTCGACTGCGCCAGGCCGAAGCGCCCGCCAGAGGCCAGCCGCGCCACGCGGGACGTCTCCGGGTGAAAGGTGGAGGAACCAATGCCGATCAGCGCCGAGGCCAGCAGGATCGTTGGGAAACTGGTGACGAACGCGAGCATCACGATGCCCACCAGGGTACAGACCATGCCCGCCGGCAGCAGGAACGGTTTGGGATGGCGGTCGGTATAGAAGCCGATCCAGGGTTGCAGCAAAGAGGCGGTGACCTGGAAGGTCAGGGTGATCAGGCCCACCTGGGTAAACGTAAGGCCGTAATTGGCCTTGAGCAGCGGGTAGATCGACGGCAGCACCGACTGGATCAGGTCGTTGATCAGGTGCGCAAGGCCGCAGGAGAGCACGATGCTCATCACCAGCGTCTGGGCGTTGGGCGAGGCGGAAGGCGCCGCGGGGCTTGCGGCATTGCTGGTGGCCATAGGAAATACCTGAAGAGGAAGTGATGCACGGTTCAGGTGCATCACTGTGCCACTTTGGCGCAGGTAAGGCCAGATTGCAGTTACAAGATGTTTCTCAAGCCAACTGGAACCGAGCGGTATTTTCGCTCAGGCTGCGGCTGCCCGCACTCAGCTGGTCTGCAGCGCCGTTGACCGCCCGTGCCCCGTCGAGCAGGCGCATGGCTGCCTGATCAATCTGCTGGATGTTGCCGCTGACCTCATCGGCCGTGGCTGCCTGTTGCTCCACGGCGGTGGCGATGAGGGTGAGGTTGTCGGTCACATCCTGGACCGCACCGGCAATCTTGCCCAGGCTTTCGCCGAGGCCCGTCACCGCTTCTGCATCCTGCAGCGCCTGGGCGCAGGCCACTTCCATCAGCTCCACGGCCTGGCGCACCGTACCGCGCAAGCTGTCGACGGTACTGGCGATCTGAGCCGTGGAGGCCTGGGTGCGCTGCGACAGGCTGCGGACCTCGTCGGCCACCACGGCGAACCCCCTGCCCTGCTCGCCGGCGCGCGCAGCTTCGATGGCGGCGTTGAGCGCCAGCAGGTTGGTTTGCCCGGCAATGCCGCCGATCACATCCACCACTGACTGGATCTGCTGGCCCTGCTCGCTTACCCGGCTCAACGCCTGGGCGGTGTCGGCCAGCCGTTGATTGAGCTGCTGGATGCTGTCGGTGGTGCGCTGGCTGTCGCGGCTGCTGGCCATGGCGATCTGCCGAGTCTGCTGCGCGGTACTGGAGGCTTGCTCGCAGCTTTGCGCCACACCTTGCGAGGTTGCAGCCAACTGGGTGGCGGCGGTGGCGATCTGGCTGATCTGCTGCTGTTGCTGCTCCACCTCAACCAGCGTGGCGCCGGCCTGGCTGTTCAGCGCCTGTACCGTGCTGCCCAGCGCCACGGTCTCGCGGTCGACCCCGCCCAGGCTGCCGCGCAACTGCACCACGGCGCTGTTGAGCGCGGTACTGATGACCGCCAGCTCGTCCTTGCCGCTGACGGGCACCTGCACACACAGGTTGCCGTCGCGCAGGGACTCGGCCAAGGTCGTGATGCCGCGGGCGCTGTTGCGGATCGATGCTTGCAGGCAAACGAACAGATAAAGCGCCGCCAGCAACAGGACCGCAAAACTGCCCGCCACCGGCATGAACTGCATCACCGCCTGGCCGTGGTAGAACGCCAGGCGCTGATCGAGCGAGAGCAACGCCTGTTTGCGCAGCGCCGACATTTGTGCCAGCAAGCCATCGATGTTTTTCTCGAAATCCGCCGCCGCCAGAGTGACCGAGCCACCGAACAACCCATCGTCCAGGCGCTTGAGCTCCTGGTCCAGGCGGTCGGTGCTGGCCTGGTATTGCGTGGTCCAGGCGCTCATGCCCTCCGGCAGGCGCGCCTTGAGCATGTCGCCGCTCTTTATCAATTGCTCGCGAGCATCGCCCAGGCGGCTGCGCAGGTCGCGCATCTGCAAACGGCTTTGCAGGCTGAACTGGCCCGCGACCACCGAAGCTTCACCCACACTGGCCAGGCGGCCCACGCGCTCGATCGCATCCGGCGCCTGATGGGTGCTGATCTGCATGAGCAGATAGGTTTCCATCCAAGGGTCGAGGATCAAGCCACTGTCCATGGCCAGTTGCTCACGCAGCAACTGCAGGCTGCCGATGGCGGCAGTGAATTTCTCATAGCCGTCCGGCCACCAACCTGAGGCGCGAATACCCTCCACGTCCAGGCCTTGGGCAGCCTGCTGTAGCGCTTGGTAACGTTTTGAAGACTCAGCACTGGCACCTGAGGCCTTGAGCGTATCTCCCAGTTGCTTGATCGCCTCTGCCAATGGAGCGCTGCCGCCCTGCAGGGCCGCTATCGCCTCCCGGGCGGCGGGGGTAGGTTCGCGAAGAATGTCGACGGCTTTCCAGCGGGCGGCACGATTGCGCTGCGCAACCAGCAGGTCGTCCACGCGTTCGAGCGCCAGCAGCTGAACCACGCCGTTTCGCTCACTGGCAATGGCGCCCAGGCGCTGCCGGTAGTCGCTGGCGACCATCCACAGGCTGGCTGCCAAGGGCAACATGAAGAGCAGGAACAACAGTTGAAACTTGCGAGCAAAACGGAATCGGCCAAGCAGGCCAATCCCCGGTGCCAAAAACGCATTCATAGGCCGACTTCTCCACTGGACCCGCGCCACGGCACGGATCAGGCCATGGCATATTGAAATCACTGCAAGAAGCGAACCGCCGCCCCACCTGCTTATCGGCGGGATCCATAATGGGCGCAGTGCAGAAGAGAGAATTGGCTAAGCCGTTGATCGGTTGAAGAAATATTTTGCTGCGAGGGTTGACACATGCCCAGCCAGCGCGAATAATGCGCGCCACTTGGCTACATAGCTCAGTTGGTTAGAGCATAGCATTCATAATGCTGGGGTCCGGGGTTCAAGTCCCTGTGTAGCCACCAAACGCTGTAAGGCAAAGCCCACCGCAAGGTGGGCTTTGTCGTTTCAGGCCGTCACGATTGACGCCTCCCCTGCCCTGCGGCACTTTGGGCTCCTTTTGCCAGGGCCTGCGCCATGCCGCACATTCTGATCGTCGAAGACGAACCTGCCATCGCCGACACCCTGACCTACGCGCTGCGCGCCGAGGGGTTCGCCTGCACCTGGCTGGGCACGGCAGGCGAGGCGCTGGCCAGCTTGCGCGAGCGCTCGGCGGACCTTGTGATACTCGACATCGGCCTGCCTGACCTTTCAGGCTTCGAAGCGTGCCGGCAGCTGCGCAGCTTCAGCGATGTGCCGGTGCTGTTCCTCACCGCCCGCAACGACGAACTCGACCGCGTGCTGGGGCTTGAGCTCGGCGCCGATGACTACGTCACCAAACCCTTCAGCCCGCGCGAGGTGTGTGCAAGGGTACGCGCGATCCTCAGGCGCCTGGCGCCGCGCAGCGAGCCGGCAGCGCCCGGCCCGTTCCAGGTGGAACCCGAGCGCGCGCGGATCCGCTTCCACGGCCAGCCGCTGGCGCTGACGCGCCTTGAATATCGGTTGCTGGAGCACCTGCTCAGCCAGCCCGGCCGAGTGTTCAGCCGCGAGCAGTTGCTCGATGCCGGCGGGGTCGCCAGTGGCGCCGGCTACGAGCGCAACATCGACAGCCACATCAAGAGCCTGCGCGGCAAGCTGCGTGCAGCAGGGCCCGGCGAGCCGATCCAGACCCACCGCGGCCTGGGCTACAGCTATGACCCGGAGCACAGCTGATGCCGTTGGGGATACGGATCTTTCTGGTGTACTTCCTGTTCGTGGGGCTGACCGGCTGGTTCGTGCTCAATGCGGTCACCGATGAAATCCGACCTGGGGTGCGCCAGTCCACCGAGGAAACCCTGGTGGACACCGCCAACCTGCTGGCCGAGCTGGTGCGCGACGACGTCAAGGCGGGCACCCTGGCCCAAGGCCACCTGCCGGCAGTGCTCAAGGCGTATGGCCAGCGCCAGCCAGGTGCCGACATCTGGGGCCTGACCAAGAACAGCGTCAACCACCGCATCTACGTGACCGATGCCCGTGGCATCGTACTGCTCGACTCGCTGGGCCTGGCCACCGGCCAGGACTATTCGCGCTGGAACGACGTGTACCTCACCCTGCAAGGCCAATACGGCGCCCGCTCGACGCGGGAGAACGCCGACGACCCTGCCAGCTCAGTGATGTACGTCGGCGCGCCAATCATCGACGGCGGCCAGATCATCGGCGTGGTAACGGTGGCCAAGCCCAATGCCACCGTGCAGCCCTATGTGGAGCGTTCCGAACAGCGCTTGCGGCGCCTGGGCATCGCGCTGGTGGTGCTGGGGCTGATGGCCGGCGGGCTGCTGGCCTGGTGGATGACCCGCTCGCTGCGCCGGCTCAGCGCCTATGCGCTGGCCGCCAGTGAAGGCCAGCGCGTCGCGCTGCCACGCTGGCGCACGGGGGGCGAGATGGCGCAACTGGCAGGCGCCGTGGAGCACATGCGCACGCAACTGGAAGGCAAGGCCTATGTGGAGCGCTATGTGCTGGCGCTGACCCATGAGCTGAAAAGCCCGCTTGCGGCCATTCGCGGGGCCGCCGAATTGCTGCACAGCGACATGCCAGCCGAAGCGCGTACGCGTTTCGTCGAGAACATCGACAGCGAGAGCGCGCGCATCCAGCGCCTGGTGGAGCGCTTGCTGGACCTGGCGCAAGTCGAGCAGCGCCAGGCACTGGAGGCGCCTGCGGCGGTGCGGCTGGCGCCATTGGCGCAGCAAGTGGTGCAGGCGCAGGCCGCACGGGTTCACTCGGCCGGGCTCGTGGTCACGGTGCAGATAGCCGACCACCTGGCAGCCCTGGGCGATGCGTTTCTGTTGAGCCAGGCAGTGGGCAACCTGGTGGAAAATGCGCTGGCGTTCATGCCCGACGGTGCCAGCCTGCACCTGAGCGCCGAGGCGTTGGCAAACAACCGAATTCGCCTGAACGTATTCAACGAGGGCCCGAGCATTCCGGATTACGCACTGCCACGCCTGACCGAGCGCTTCTATTCCCTGCCCCGCCCCAGCAGCGGGCGCAAGAGCAGCGGGCTGGGCCTGAGCTTCGTCGCCGAGGTAATGACCCTGCACAACGGTCAGCTGGTGATCACCAATGCTCCGAACGGCGTGCTGGCGAGTCTCGAACTGCCTGCTGCCTGAAACTCCACACAAACTCCACACAGCCACCATCAGCTCCCCACAGGCGCCCAGCACACTGGCCGGCATCCGAACCGGCCAGGAGCCTGATGCCATGAAACACCCGTTAGTGAGCCGTTTGCTCGCCATCGCCCTATTGATGCTGCTGTTGCTGATTCCGCTGACGATGATCGGCAACCTGGCCAGTGATCGCCAGCAGAGCCGCGACAGCGCACTGGCCAGCATCGCCAGCAGCGCAAGCGGCAGCCAGCAGGTGGTAGGCCCGTTGCTGATCGTTCCCTATACCCGGCTGATACCCGCGCAGGGCGAGGTGGCAGCCAAGGAAGAACACGGCCAGCGGGTGCTGCTGCCCACTACTTTCAATGCCGAGGTCAATGCACAAACAGAGCTGCGCTCGCGGGGCATCTACGATGCCCGGCTGTTTCATGCGGCGCACACGCTCAGCGCACATTTCGACCTCACGCCCGGCGCTGGCCTTGAGGTAGACCAGGGAGAGTACCGGTTCGGCACGCCTTATGTGGTCGTGGGCATCAGCGACGTACGCGGTATCGAGAACGACCCGCAGATGACCGTCAACGGAAAACCCGGCGAGCGCTTCGAGCCCGGCGCAGAGTTGGGTTGGCTGGGCGATGGGATCCATGCCGCGCTGCCTGGCGTGCAAACCGCCGAGGGCGCCAGCCTGGATATCAGCCTGCAATTGAACCTGCAAGGCACCGGCCAGTGGCTGATCGCCCCGGTGGGCGACAACAGCCACATCGCACTTCGCGCCGACTGGCCGCACCCGGGGTTCATCGGGCGCTTTTTGCCTGCCCAGCGCAGCATCACGGCTCAAGGCTTCGAGGCCAGCTGGGCGACCACACGGCTGTCTAGCAACCTGGCCGACACCTTGCGCAGTTGCGTCAAGGGCCACTACTGCGCCAGGGTCGATGACAGCAGCCTGGGAGTGGACTTCGTCGACCCGGTGGACAGCTACGCGCAGAACAGCCGCGCGATCAAATACGGGCTGCTGTTCATTGGCCTCACGTTCATGGGGTTCTTCCTGTTCGAAGTGCTCAAGAAGGTCGCGGTGCACCCGCTGCAGTACGCGCTGGTGGGCCTGGCCCTGGCGATGTTCTTCCTGCTGTTGCTGTCGCTGGCCGAACACATCGGCTTCGCCTGGGCGTACGCGGTGTCTGCGCTCGCCTGCATCGGGCTGATCGGTAGCTACGCAAGCCATGCCCTGCAGGGGCGGCGCAACGGCTGGCTGCTGAGTGCTGCACTGGCGGTGCTGTACGGCGTGCTCTATGTGCTGTTGTCCGCCGAAGACTACGCCCTGCTGATGGGTGCAGTGCTGGTGTTCGCCATGCTGGGGCTGTTCATGACCCTGACCCGGCGGCTGGACTGGTACAGCGTCAGCCCTCGGCGCGGGGCGGGAGGTGAGCATGTGCAGTGACGCATTTCGGCTGCGCGAAGAGCGCGAGCTGGCGCGGTTGATCGTGGCGCTGTTCGGGGTGGTGGGGGCCGCGGCAAGACCTGCGAAGGCCAGATAGAGCCGCCGGGAAGCGCGGGGTCGCCGCCCACAGGGGGTGACGCTCGGGCCTCAAGCCGGATGCAACCTGTCGCGCGGCGCAGCCGCCCTCCCACGAGGGTTTCGGGGTGATGCGTTGGCCGCCGTGGCCTGCCCTGCGCTCAAACCTTTGGCTGGCCAACGCTTTTTTTCACAAATACTTGCTCGCCCATAGCACTCTCGGCGCGACGCCTGGGTCATACCTTCCACTGAAAGAGGAGATCCCCATGGCCCGGCATCACGCCCATATCGGCTGGTTCAAACGCCGCAACGAAGTCAAACCCCAGGACCTGACGGTCGTCGACGATGCGATGCTCAAACGCGCCGTCGGCGCGGCAGCCCTGGGTAACGCGATGGAGTGGTTCGACTTCGGCGTTTACGGCTACATCGCAGTCACCCTGGGCAAGGTGTTCTTCCCCGAGGGCGATGCGGCTGCGCAGCTGATCGCGACATTCGCCACCTTCACGGTGGCATTCCTGGTACGCCCGCTGGGCGGCATGGTTTTCGGCCCGCTGGGCGACAAGTTCGGCCGGCAGAAGATTCTTGCCCTGACCATGATCATGATGGCGCTGGGTACGTTCAGCATCGGGTTGATCCCCAGTTACGCCAGCATCGGCATCTGGGCGCCGATCCTGTTGCTGCTCGCACGCCTGGTGCAAGGCTTCTCCACCGGCGGCGAGTACGGCGGTGCGGCCACCTTCATCGCCGAGTATTCGACCGACGCCAAGCGCGGGCGAATGGGCAGCTGGCTGGAGTTCGGTACGCTTGCCGGCTACATCGCCGGCGCCGGCACGGTGACCTTGCTGACGACGATGCTGTCGGCTGAACAGTTGCTGGACTGGGGCTGGCGCGTGCCGTTCTTCATTGCCGGCCCGCTGGGTTTGCTGGGCCTTTACATGCGCCTGAAGCTCGAAGAGACGCCAGCCTTTCAGGCGCACAACGAGGAAATGGCCAAGAGCAAGGATGAGGCGCCAGCGCACAAGCTGCGCGACCTGTTCACCCTGCACCGCGCCGCGCTGCTCAAGTGCGTGGGCCTGGTGCTGGTGTTCAACGTCACCGATTACATGCTGCTGACCTACATGCCCAGCTACCTGTCGGTCACCATGGGTTACGCCGAAACCAAAGGCCTGCTGCTCATCCTGATCGTGATGCTGGTGATGATGCCGCTCAACGTGTTGGGCGGGCACTTCAGCGACCGCATCGGGCGCAAACCGATGATCATCGGCGCCTGTGTGGCCTTGCTGGTGCTGGCGATCCCTTGCCTGAAACTGGTGGGCAGCGGCCACGATGGGCTGATCTTTCTTGGCCTGATGCTGCTGGGCATGGCGCTGGCGTGCTTCACAAGCTCGATGCCGTCCACGCTGCCGGCGTTGTTCTACACACCGATCCGCTACAGCGCGCTGTCGATCGCCTTCAACATCTCGGTATCGCTGTTCGGTGGTACTACGCCGCTGCTGACCGCCTGGCTGGTGGAGAAAACCGGTGACCCGATGGTGCCGGCCTACTACCTGATGGTGGCCGCCGTGATCGGCATCCTGACCATGCGCACTGTGCACGAAACTGCCGGCAAGCCCCTGCGCGGCTCGCCACCTGCGGTGGGCAGCGAAGAAGAAGCGCGTGAATTGCTGGCCAGCGACGCGCCGATGACTGTGGATAAAAAGCCGCCGGTCTGATGTAAACCTGTCACGGTTTCGTCATGCGTGATTGTTAGCGTCCCGGAAATATTTAGAAATATCTCCGGAGCCGCTGACATGAGCCGCAAGCACGACGACGATGCACCCGACCAAGCCCTGCCAGACACCTCACGCCGCCGGTTCCTTGGCGGCATGGCAGTGGTGGGAGCCGGCGCTACGCTGGCCGCGTGCGGCGCCACTGACGGCGGCAAGGGCACAGGCGGCAAGCCTGACGACAAGCCGCTGACCGGCGCCGAGCTGGACAAGGCGCTCAGGGGCAACGTCAAGACCGTCGTCGTCATCTATGCGGAAAACCGCAGCTTCAACAACCTGTTCGCCGACTTCCCCGGTACCGAAAAGCCGCTCGGCGGCGTGCAGGCGGCGGGTTACCAGCAGCGCGACCGCAACGGCGACCTGCTCAAGCAACTGCCCCAGGTGTGGGGCGGCACTGTGCAACTGGGCCCCCAAACCGTCGAGGGCGTGACCTACCCCAACGGCACGCAGTATCAGCAAAACCTGCCCAACGCCCCTTTCCCCCTCAAAGGCCCCACTGGCGAGGACCTGCCGCTGGGCGTGATCACGCGCGACCTTTGGCACGTGTTCTATCAGAACCAGATGCAGATCAATGGCGGCAAGAACGACATGTTCGTGGCCTGGGCCGATTCCGGTGGCCTGCCGATGGGCTACTACAGCCAAAGCAAATACGCGCTGCAGTTGTGGGACATGGCACGCAATTTCGTGCTGTGCGACAACTTCTTCCAGGGCGCCTTCGGCGGCTCGTTCCTCAACCACCAGTACCTGATCAGTGCCACCGCACCGGTATATCCGAACGCCCGGACATCCGTGGCCAAGGATCAGATCGCCACGCTGATGAGCGACGACCCGCTGGATTATCGCTTGAAGCCGCTGGAGAAGTCCCCGGCCAGCGCCATGGACGGGCCGCCGCAGTTCGGCCCGAGTGCGCTGACCCCGGACGGCTTCGCGGTCAACACCATGGCCCCGCCCTACTGGCCAACCTGGCTGCGCGACACTGCGCGGCCGGACTACTCCAAGCCCGATCTGCCCAACGTGCTGGTGCCCCAGAGCCACGAGCACATCGGCGATAAGCTCTCGAAGAAGAACGTCGACTGGGCCTGGTACGCCGGTGCCTGGCAAGCCACCATCGACCAGTTCAAGGATTCCGGCGGCATCCCGAAAATCCCCAACTTCCAGTACCACCACCAGCCGTTCAACTACTTCAAGCAGCAAGGCCCGGAAAACCCCGAAGAGCGCCAGCGCCGCCTGCGCGATGGTGGCCTGGGCGATGATTCGAGCACCAATAAATTCCTCGCCGACGCAGCAGCCGGCAAGCTGCCGGCGGTCACTTTCTACAAGCCGCAGGGCAACCTGAACCTGCACGCCGGCTATGCCGATGTGGCCTCCGGCGACCGCCACATCGTGCGTGCGCTCAAGACACTGATGGAAAGCCCGCAGTGGCAGAACATGGTCGTGGTGGTGACGGTCGACGAGAACGGCGGCTGGTGGGACCACGTAGCGCCGCCCAAGGGCGACCGCTGGGGGCCGGGCTCACGGATCCCGGCACTGGTGGTCTCGCCCTTCGCACGCAAAGGCACCGTGGACCACACGGTTTACGACACCGCCTCGATCCTGCGCCTGATCACGCGGGTGTTCGGCCTCGAAGTGCTCGACGGCCTCAAGGCTCGCGACCAGGCCATGACCGGCCGCGGCCAGGCGCCGATGGGCGACCTGACTAATGCGTTGCGTTTTTGAGCTGGCGGGCGCGCCAGCGCGCCATGCCCAGGCCTAGCGCCAACACCAGCGCGGCGCCCACCGCGCTGGCCAGGTAATGCAGCCACCACGGCTGCAACGCCGGCAGCCAGCGGTGCAAGGCCGGGTCGGCGATGCCCAGGCCGCCGGCGATCCAGCCGATCAAGGCACCGCCGAACAGCACCACCGAAGGGAAGCGGTCCATCAGTGCCAGCACCAGGCGGCTGCCTAACACGATCAGCGGGATGCTGATCAACACGCCCGCCGACACCAGCCAGAGATTGCCCTGCCCTGCCGCTGCCACGGCAATCACGTTGTCCAGCGACATCACCACGTCGGCGACGATGATGGTACGGATTGCCGTCCACAGCCGTACGCCGCCGTCGACTTCCTCGTCGTCATCGTTGGCTGCGATCAGCTTGATACCGACCCACAGCAACAACAGCGCGCCGACCAGCTTCAGCCAAGGCAGCGCCAGCAGCTGCATGGCGAAGAACAGCAACACGATACGCACCAGGATTGCGCCGAGCATGCCGCCCCAGATCGCCTGCTTGCGTTTTTCCCTGGGCAGCCGGCGGCACGCCATGGCAATCACCACTGCGTTATCACCGCCCAGGAGAATATCGATGGCCAGGATCTGCAACAAAGCGATCCAGATGCCGGGATCAGTCAACCACGTCATGAGGGTTCCTTCGGATGGAAGCCGCAGCTTCACAGGTTCAGACAGTGCCCGGGTTGCGCCGGTGGCGCGCAGGCGGTATTTAAGGATGCCCTGAGGCTGGTTTAATGGAGATTGCCCATGAGCGCTAAGGTTCTGGTGCTAGTGGAAACCATCGGCGATTACCTGCCGATCCTTGAAAATGCCGGCTTCCAACTCATCCTGGCGACCAACCCGGCAGCGCGCGCCGAGGCGATCGCGCAACAGGGCGAGCACATCAATGCCGTACTCACCCGCGGCCCGCTGGGCCTGCGGGCCGACGAGATCGCCGCGCTGCCAAAGCTTGAAATCATTACTGTAATCGGCGCCGGCTATGAGCACGTCGACCTAGAGGCCGCCCGCAGGCGCGGCATCATGGTCACCAACGGCGCGGGCGTCAACGCCTCGACCGTCGCCGACCACGCCATGGCCTTGCTGCTGGCGCTGGTGCGTGACATCCCGCGCGCGGATGCCTCGGTGCGGCGCGGCGAATGGAGCAAGGTGATGCGCCCCTCTCTGGCAGGCAAGCGCCTGGGCGTGCTGGGCCTTGGCGCAGTGGGCATGGCCATCGCCAAGCGCGCCGGGCTGGGGTTCGGCATGGCCGTCAGCTACCACAACCGCCGCCCGCGCACCGATGTCGACTACCGCTACCACGGCACCGTCGAGGCTCTGGCGGCTGACAGCGACTTCCTCATCGTGGCAACCCCCGGCGGCTCCGACACCCAGCAGCTGGTAGGTGCCGAAGCGCTGCAGGCCTTGGGCGAAGAAGGCTTCCTGATCAATATCGCGCGCGGCAGCGTGGTCGACTCCGCAGCACTGCTGGCCGCGCTGCAGGCAGGCGAGCTGGCTGGCGCGGGCCTGGATGTATTCGATGACGAGCCCACAGTGCCGGATGCTTTGAAGGTGCTCGAGAATGTAGTGCTGACACCGCACGTGGCCGGGCTTTCACCGGAAGCCGTACGGGCGACGGTGGAGATGGTTACGCAGAACCTGTTGGCGCACTTCTCCGGCCGCCCGGTGCTGACCCCGGTGCCGGGCTTCTGAGCTCACTGGCAGAAGGCGGTGGCGCGGGTATAGTCCTGGCCCCAGGTGCGGTAGCCGGCGGTATCGATGTGGATGCGCCCTGACGGGTAGCGTGAGAGGCCCATCTGCCAGGCCTGCCCCTCTGCCTTCCAGAAAGCGCACAGCTCAGGCGCAGGGGCCTCCAGCCAGAGGTCGACTGCGTAGGCACGGCTGTGGGCACTGTTGGCGGCGCCACCGGCGCACCGGTTCAGCGCCGGCGAGCGATAGGCCGAGACCACCTCGAACGGGCCGATCACACGTTTATCCCTCAGTGCCTCGAGCAGCTCCAGGGTTCGCTTCACAGAAGGCCACAGCGCTTGAGGAGGCACGGCGAAAGGCTCTGCACCGCAGCGCTGCCAGTCGCTGGCACTGCGCAGCAATTGGTACAGCGGCGCTACTCGATCGAGGTGTTCGCGTGCCAGATAGGCCTGGAAGCCTTGGGCCTGGCCGCTCTTTTGCCATTGCTCGAAAAGCGCCTGGCCGCGGCCATCTTGAGCCCCCTGCGCAAAGCCCGGCAGCGCCAGTAGCCAGGCCATGGCGATTGCGCCATGATGCGGCTTCTTCGCCAACAAGGAGTGGTTGCTCATGCTCAAGTGTTCTCCTGCTGTTGTTGCCCTCGGGCTGGCCTTGGCCAGCGCCGCCGCCCAAGCCGATACACAACTCGACCTGGGTTCGCGCGAGCGCGTAACCCGGCTGTTCGCCTTTCCCAACAACTGTTCGGTGATCTGCTACCGCCCCTGGACGCTGGAACAGACGGTGCAACACTACCTGACCCAGAGCGTTCAACGCGACGGCTACCCCAGTGCGCAGGTGACCGTGACCGAGGCCAACGGCAACCTCAGCGCCAGCATCACCGAGGTGCCGCAGGATTACGCAACGCCTCTGCAGCAACTGCTCGATGCCGGCGACCTCGCCTGGCAGGGCGCCAACGAGCTGAACCAGGCCGGTGGCTGGGCCTTCAACTGGGCATTCTTCCTGCCGCTGGGGATGGCGCTGGAAAACCGCAAAAGCGTCGAGCTGCTGCACTTCCCGCCGGATTATTCGCTCACCCAGGCGCAGGACTACCTGGAATCGAAGACCACCGACCGCTGGGACACCCTGTTGCAGCTCAATGGTGTGCCCAAGGCGCAGACCGCCCAATACCAGACCATCGTCGACATCGCGCCGATCGCAGCGCCGGCCAACGCTGGCGATACGCTGGCGAAAACCTACAACTACTTCACCCCTTACCAGACCCGCATGGTGCAGAACCTCACCGCTGGCCAGCAGGGCCAGAGCCTGCCGATGGTCGCCTTCGGCGCACCGGTACGCAGTTGGGTGCAGCAGCAGTACGGCGCCAAGGTCGGCGTGCTGGGCCTGGGCAGCATCAGCCCTGCCGCCGGCCAGACCGTCGCGGTGCTGGGCGCCAACCACCCCAGCTACATCTGGTACGCCGCCGACCCCGACACCTACAAAGGCAACGAGCAGGAAGCCGACGCGGTGGGCCTGAAGGTGATGGGGCAAGACCTGAGCGCCGCCTGCTGGCAAGCCGGCATGGGCGTGAACCCGGGCGCCGACCCGAAAACCACCCTCAGTGATTGCACCAACAAGTGGCAGGTGGCGCAGGCGACCCAGACCTGCGAGCTGTTCTACACCCAGATCCGCAACCTCACTGCCCAGCAGGCCGACGCCAAGTGCACCACCCCTCAGGCCAAGGCCAGCGCCACGCAACTGCGCCAGGGGCTGCCGGCCACAGCGCCGGCAGACCGCTGACAGTCAGCCAATAGGCCGCAGGCGGTATTGCTGCGGCAACTGCTCCAGGCCGCTGATGTTGGTATCCAGGCTCTTCCAGCGGCCATCCTTGATGCCATAGATGCAACCGTGGATCGACAGCGCCTGGCCGCGGTGCCAGGCGTTCTGCACGATGGTGGTCTGGGCGACGTTGGACACCTGCTGGATCACGTTCAGTTCGCACATGCGGTCCACCTGCGCCTCTTCGGTCGGCAGTTGGGCCACCGCGTGCCGGTGCACGTAATACAGGTCGCGAATGCTGCGCAGCCAGCCATCGATCAGGCCGAACTGCTGGTCTTGCATCGCCGCACGCACGCCGCCACAGCCGTAGTGGCCTGTGACCAGGATGTGCTTGACCTTCAGCACGTCCACTGCGTACTGAATCACCGACAGGCAATTCAGATCGGTGTGCAGGACCACGTTGGCCACGTTACGGTGCACGAACAGATCGCCAGGCAGCATGCCGACGATCTCGTTGGCAGGTACGCGGGCGTCTGAACAGCCGATCCAGAGAAACTCAGGCGTTTGCTGGCGGGCGAGCTTGGCAAAGAATTCGGGGTCTTTTTCATTGATCGACTCGGCCCAGCGGGCGTTATTGTCGAGCAGCTCTTGCAAGTCGTGCATGTCGGGCCTCCTCAATGTTACAGAGTGTGACTGCGGCCTTCCGATTTAAGTCACGTCGCTATTACTGCACCGCCCCATCCGGCCGATGGAATCTCCCCAGCCAGCGTCGGTCCACCAAAGACAGGCTCGATAAAGGAGAACGCCACCATGAACCGCCCCCAGCGCCCACTGCACAGCCCGGAACCTGAGCCGATCGATGATGACAACGATCGCATGGGCTCCATCGAAAGCCTGGACTTCGATCAGGACGAGACCACCGGCCGCATCGGAGACGAGCTGCCGGACGACATTCGCGAACACGAGTTGAGCGCTCGCCGCACGCGTGAAGCAGGCATGACGGGCGCCTCGACCGCAGACCACCATCCTACCGATGACGATCTCGACCCTGCCGTGCTGATCCCGGAAGACGGTGCACGCGGGCCGAACGAGCGTGGGCATGGCAAGGCAGGTGACCTTGACTTCTCCATTCGCGACCAGGATGAAATCGGCGCCGGCCACGGCCTGGATGAAGAAGAGCTGGCGCACGTGCGGCCGCTTGACGGCAAGCCGGAGTAAGCCCTAGAGCAAGGTGCAGGCCATCACCAGCGCATCTTCACGGCCGCCGGCGGCGGGGTAATAATCCCGGCGCCGGCCGATTTCATTGAAGCCATAACGCTCGTATAGCCGGTAGGCAACCTGATTGCTGGCCCGTACTTCAAGGAAACACTCCTTGGCGCCACGCTCGTTGGCGCTTTCCATCAGCTGTTCGAGCAGCCGCAGGCCCAGGCCGCGGCCTTGGCTCTCGGGCTTCACCGTGATGTTCAGCAGGTGCGCCTCGTCGAGGATGATGCTGAGCACGCCGTGACCCACCTGCTGCTGCCCGTCGAACATCAGCCAGATGTCATAGGACTTCAGCCCGTCGAGGAAGATGCCCCGTGTCCAGGGGTGAGTGAAGGCGGCATACTCGATCTTCAGCACTGCGTCGAGGTCAGCCTCGGTCATGCGGCGAAAACTTACAGCGTCGGTCATTCAGGGGTAATCCAGCGGGGCATGAGGGCGCGCATCGACTGCCAGACGGCCGCCTTGCGCTGGGGTTCGTCCATCAGCAACTCCAGGCCCGGAACGCCCCAGGCGTCGCCCAGGCCTTCGACCTGCCAGTGGCGTTGATAGCCATCGGCATCGCTGGCGCCACCGAAGCGCAGTGCCGGCAGGCCGACCAACCACAGGCAGGTGCAGGGCTCGCGTTCGGTTTGTGCGGCCACGAAGCCCTGCACGAAATCCGTAGCAGCCTGCGGGCCCTGGTCGAGATTGCCTCGGGTGAGTAACGGCCAGCGTACCGGGTCGCCGACCATCTTCGGCGAATCGGGCAAGCCGGCGGCGCGCAGCATGTCCTTGAGCAGGAGGTACGCCGGGTCACGGCTCTGGAAGGCCTCGCCGGTAGGCAGCTCGACCAGCAACAGGCAACGGCCGGCGCGCAGAAGCTGCAAGGCAAAACGCGGCGGTGGTACGGGGGCTGCCGCGGGTTCGGAGGCCTTGGCGGGCTCTTCCGCCTTGGCCTTGGCCTTGGGCTGTGCCGGTGCGGGGCGAGGAATCTCGAGTTTTGCGACTTTCGGGCGCGGTGTTTCGACAGGTAGCCGCGCGACTGCGGCGATGGCAGGCTCAGGCTGAACCTCGGACTCCGGCTCGGGCTCCAGCTCGATGAACAGCTCAGGGCGCGACGGTGCCGCGAACGGCAGTTCGGCACGGGGCAACCATTGCACGATCTGCATGGCGTCGAGGTAGGCGCGGCGGCGGGGTTCGGTCAGCACAAGGCGGGCATCGGTCAGCGAACGAGGCGGTATTCTAACCGCGAAACCCGCTCCCGCGCATGGCGGCCGATCAGCAGCACGGCTCTGGCCGCGCCGATGCAGTACAATCGGCCCTTTTTCTGGCAACGAGTCAGCCCCCATGATCGAACCCAAGCGCGTGCTACGCGCCCTTGCCGAACACTGGGCCTTGCTGGAGCCACTGTGCGAGCACTTCGACCAAGGCACGCTGAGCCTGACCGAGCTGCGGCTGCAACTGGCGCGCCAGCAGGTCGACAGCACGCCCCAGGACATCACTGCTTTGCTGGATGTGTGGATCCGCCTGGACATCCTGGTACCAGTGGCCAAAAGCCCCAATCGTTTCGAGCTCAACGCACAGATCCACGACTTCCTGGCTTACCTGCGCCATGAACACCGCCTGGGCCTGTGCCTGGAAATCGAAGCCTACCTGCGCCACCTGGAACGGCTCGCCGGCCATATTCAGGAAGCCTTCGACAACCGCGACGGCAACGACCTTGCGCGGCAGTTGCGTTTGCTCGACATGCGCGTGCGCGATGTGCTCAAGAAGCTGGGCAATGATGAACAGGCGCTGGTGGCCGTGGCCGACCGCGCCAAGACCAGCGACCGGCAGATCCCGCTGCGCCAGCGTTACGCCGAGGTACTGGCCACCTGGGATGAATACGTCGAGCCGATGATTCAGCTCGTCAACGCCGACGGCGCTTTCGAGCAGGGCGTGCGCAAGGTCGAGAACGTGCTGCTGCGCCTGATGGGCGATCAGCAGCGCCTGGGCCACCTGGTAGATGACGACATGCTGGTGCGCACCCACGCGCGCATCCTCGAAATGCAGACTCATGCCCAGCTGACGTTGCGCCGAGCCCGTGAGCTGCTGTTGCCGCTGCGCGAAGAAGCCCGCCGGCACAACGCCGTGACCCGCGGCGCGGCGCTGGCGCTTTCGGCCATTCGCCGCAAGGGCCTGGACGCGGTACCACAGGCGGCCATGCCATTGTTCACCCGGCCGCAGAGCAACTTCCTCGGTAACGCCAGCCAGGTCGAAGCTTATGTCTACGCCCTGGCGCGCTTCGAGTCCAAGCCCTCGCGCTTTCCAAAGGCGCATCGCGCCCCTGGCCGTGGCGAGCCGGCGCGTGCACCGCGCACGGTGCGTGAGATGCTCGAACGTTGCGAAGATGCCCTCCCCCTTCCGGACCTGATGGTCTGGCTGCTGGAGCAGGAACCCGAAGGCGCCACCGACGAGCTGCTGTACTGGTTCTCGCGCCTCTCCCGGGAAAAACGTTTCTCCCGGCGCCGCCTGGAGCGCCAGGATTATTTCACCCGCGAGCACCAGGTCAGCCTGCGCTCCTATGCGCTGCAGTCCCCGGCGGACGCGGCGGCCGACTCTCAAGCGAGCCCAGCCCATGCAACTTGATCTATCCGAACTGACTCAGCTTGCGCCGATCTTTCGCGAGCTGTTCAAAGGCTTTCACATCAGCCGCCGCGATGCGGAGCTGTATGCCCAGCTGTCCAACTGCCAGGACCAGTACCGCGGCCTGTTCAAGGCCTTGGGCTTCGAGCTGGTGTGCGACACCCGCGGTTTCTATTACTTCGTGCCCGAGATCACCGCCGCGCAGGTCAACAAGACTGCGCAGCGTCTGTCGTTGTTTACCTTCATCCTCGTGGAGCACCTGGCCGACCAGGGCCGCGACCCGCTGGCGGTGCTCGACGGCGGCAGCCTGGGCCGTGAAGAGCTGCCCTCGCTGCTGGATAAATACCGCGACCTGTTCCTCCAAGCTGAAGTGCAGACCCAGGAAGAGCTGGAAGAAAAAGTGATGCGGCGCATGACTCAATTGGGCTTCGCCAGCGAAGAGAACGGTGTGTACCGTTTCCTGCCGCCGATGCATCGTTTCCTCGATGTGTGCCTGGCAGTGCAGCAGGACCGCGACCTCGCCGCGAGCATGCACAGCCACCTGCCGCTGCCCGTGCCAGAGTTGGTGCCCAGCGAAGAAGACACGGCCGTGGCACACACTGACGACCCGCTGGACCTCACCCCCTTTTCCGATGAAGAAACGGAAGAACAGGCCTTGGCCCGTGCCATCGCTCAAGAGCAACAGGAGATGGACGCATGAGCCAGGAACGCTACGGCATCCGCCGTTTCGCCCTGCTGAACACCGCAGGCTACAGCCTGGGGCTGTTCCCGCTGGAAGAGCCGTTGTCGGTGTATGGCGCCAACAACCTGGGCAAGAGTGCCTCGATCAATGCGCTGCAGTTCCCGATCCTGGCGCGCATGTCCGACATGGCTTTCGGCAAGTACAGCCTGGAACAGTCGCGCCGGTTCTATTTCGCCACAGACACCAGCTACATCCTTTGCGAAGTCATGCTGCCCCACGGGCCGCATGTGATCGGTTGTGTGGGCCGCGGCCCAGGCGGGGGTTTCGGCCACCAGTTCTTTGCCTATGCCGGTGAGCTGAACCTGGCTCACTACCAGAAAGACGACACCTGCCTGCGCCAGAAGGCGCTGTTCGCCAACCTCGAGCAGGCCGGTTTGAAGGCCTATGAGCTCAAGCCCGACGAACTGCGGCGCCTGTTGGTGGGCGGCCACACGTCGATCCCGCTGGACATGACGCTGATTCCGCTGCGCTCGACCAGTGAGCAAAGCCTGAAGACCTTCCGCGCGTTGTTCATCAACCTGCTGCACATGCGTGAAATCACCGCAGCCAAGCTCAAACAGCTGTTCCTCGATGCGTTCGAGCACAGCCTGCGTTCCGGCAGTGTCGATTACATCGCCGCCTGCGAAGAGGCCTTCCGCGACGTACGCCGCATGGAGGCAGACTACAACGCCCTGGTGATCGCCGGCCCGCTGGTGGAGGCACTGGCCAATGGTGTGTCGCAGCGCGATGTACTGCGCGGCAAGCTTCACCGCCTGTCTCCTCTGCTCGACAACCTGCTGGGCACTTGGCAGGAGTATTCGGGCGGGCGCAAGGAAGAGCTGGTGATCCAGGCCGAGCATTACCGCCATGAACAGGATGCGCTGCAGGATGAGCAACGCGGCGGCACCCAGGAGCTGATGCGCCTGGAGCGCGAAATCACCGGCATCCAGCGTTGGCTGGGCGAGTTGGCCGTGTTGAAGAACCGCTTTGCGCTGGTCGAGGACGTCAAGGTACTCGAACAACAGCTGCTGGCCGCCAAGGATGCGCATGACGAACTGGCCGGCGCGCTTGCGCAATCTCGCCAGTTCAGCAGCGAAGACCTCGACGAACGCCTGCGTGAGCTGGAGCGCCGCCTCAAATCGGTGAAGCAGCAACTCGAGCATGCCGACAACAACAGCTACGCACGCCTGCGCGAAGAGTTCTCGCAGCAGGATGTGGAGCGCTTGATGCGTTTGTTCAACGGTGCATTGTTCAGTTTGCCTCTGGGCGAAGATGGCATTGCATTGGATGACAGCGATGCCTGGGTCAAATCGATCGAAGCAGTGCTGGATCGCTTCAAGGGTGAGCGTTTCGAGATGCCGGGGCTGTCGATCGACCTGTCCCACATCGAGCCGCCCGCACTTCAGGCACTGGCTGATCGCGCGGCGTTGCGCGACCAGAAAGAGCGTTTGGAAAAAGAGCTTCGCCAACTCAAGGCCCAGCAAGCCGTGACGGCCGACCGCGCTGCGAGCAAGGCACAAAGCGACACGCTCTACCAACAGGTGCTGGATGCCCAGAAGGCATTGGAAGACTTCCGCCGTACGCAGACACTGAGCGCCGAAGAGCCCGAGAAGCTGCAGCAACTGGCGGGGATGGAAGAAGCCCAGGATGGCTTGAAGCGGGCCAGCGATGCCTTTGCCGAGCGCGTGCAGCAATTGTCGGCCAAGCTGCAGCTGGTCGGCCGGCAGATTGCCGACCTTGAAGCGCAGCAACGTACCCTCGATGACGCACTGCGACGCCGGCAGCTGCTCCCCGCAGACCTGCCCTTCGGCACGCCGTGGATGGAGCCGGTCGACGATTCCATGGATAACCTGCTGCCGCTGTTGCATGACTATCAGGACAGCTGGCAGAGCCTGCTGCGCGTGGACGGCCAGATCGAGGCGCTCTATGCCCAGGTTCGCCTCAAAGGCGTCGCCAAATTCGACAGCGAGGAAGATCAGGAGCGCCGGCTACAATTACTGATCAACGCCTATGCCCACCGCCAGGATGAAGCGCTGACGTTGGGCAAGGCGCGCCGTGCGGCGGTCACCGACATTGCCCGTACGCTGCGCAACATTCGCAGTGACTACGACAGCCTTGAGCATCAACTGGCGCTGTTCAACCGCGAGATCAACCGCAAGCAGGTTTCCAACCTGCAGAGCTTCCGTATCGTGCTGGCACCTAATAAAGAGGCGCTCAAGCATATCGATCAGATCATTCACAGCGCCGGGCAGTACGAAGAGGGTGAGACGCTCTCGGTGTTCGACTTGAGCCAGAGCGCCGAGCAGGATAACAAGAACGAGGAAGCCAAGGAGTATCTGGCTCGCCTGGTTGCTGCCAACCATAACCAGCTGGGCCTCAAGGACCTGTTCGAACTGGCGTTCGAGATCACCAAGGTGGGTGGGCAACCGGTTATCCACACAGATATCGACGGTGCGGCGTCCAATGGCACGACCATGACCATCAAGGCACTGACCAACATGTACCTGTTGCTGCATTTGATGGATCGCGAACAGGCCGGTCGGGTGCGCTTGCCGTATTACTTGGATGAAGCAGCCGACATCGATGAACGTAATCAGGCAGCGTTGCTGGAGACCAGCTTGCAGCTCGGTTTTACACCTATTCTGGCCAGTGTGAAGCCCCAGGTGTCAGCCAAGGTTGCGATTGACCTTGAAGGTGGTAGTGGGCCTAACGGCATCTACATCGATGAGGCGGACTGGAAGTACATCAACCGGTTGGATCAGGTGAAGGCTGTGGACAACCCTGTGGCGGAGGATGAGCTGGTTTAAGCGATTCCGCTCAGTAGAAAACCGTGTGGCCTTGCAGCCATGCGGTTTTTTTGTACCTGTTGGGTTAGCGTTCGCTGAAGTTACTTCGCGTAGCTCAGGAGCGCATCGCCTGGCTGGATGCGCGCGAGGAAGGATGCCCTATGATTCAGCGAGTTCACGTCTGATAATGCCTCGGATATCAATATTCGAGGCAGGGCCAATAATGGACTACCATGCAACCCGTTACGCTCTATTTGCCCTTCCGTTCTTCGTAATGTGCCAGCCCGTACAAGCATCGACATGGCAAATTTGCCGTATGGAGCTACACATCACCGATGTGTTGAAGCTTCCCTATCCAAAGCTACAGGCCCGAGTCGTAAAGATAAGCCAGGCATCAACTACGGCAGAATGCCCGGAAAAGGGGACGACCATCACGTTTGTACCGGAATCGGCTGATTACCAAAGCACGCTCCCACGCAGGCAGTGGCCCAAGAAAGGCCAGTTGATGCATATTGACTACCGATATCTGGATGGGACGTGTAAGGGGGATGGCCATCCTCATGAGTGCCGTATTGAACACTACCCCTTAGCGGGCACTTGAATCGCAAGCGTTTTCCCTGGTCGCGCCACTTGAGTGAGAGGCCGCACTTTTCAACGCCCAAAAGACAAAACCCCAATCGTTTTCACGATTGGGGTTCTGCGGGTTTGAATCTTGACGATGACCTACTCTCACATGGGGAGACCCCACACTACCATCGGCGATGCGTCGTTTCACTACTGAGTTCGGGATGGGATCAGGTGGTGCCAACGCTCTATGGTCGTCAAGAAATTCGGTAGCTGCCGCGCCTGGGCGTTGCAGCGAATTCAGGTATGTGATGTTTGTGTGTATCGGTGCGCATTTTCGGCTGTGTCGCTTCACCACCGCATCTGCGCTCTGGCAGATTGCTTGGGTGTTATATGGTCAAGCCTCACGGGCAATTAGTATGGGTTAGCTCAACGCCTCACAGCGCTTACACACCCCACCTATCAACGTCGTAGTCTTCGACGGCCCTTCAGGGGATTCTGGATCCCAGTGAGATCTCATCTTGAGGCAAGTTTCCCGCTTAGATGCTTTCAGCGGTTATCTCTTCCGAACATAGCTACCCGGCAATGCCACTGGCGTGACAACCGGAACACCAGAGGTTCGTCCACTCCGGTCCTCTCGTACTAGGAGCAGCCCCTCTCAAATCTCAAACGTCCACGGCAGATAGGGACCGAACTGTCTCACGACGTTCTAAACCCAGCTCGCGTACCACTTTAAATGGCGAACAGCCATACCCTTGGGACCGGCTTCAGCCCCAGGATGTGATGAGCCGACATCGAGGTGCCAAACACCGCCGTCGATATGAACTCTTGGGCGGTATCAGCCTGTTATCCCCGGAGTACCTTTTATCCGTTGAGCGATGGCCCTTCCATACAGAACCACCGGATCACTAAGACCTACTTTCGTACCTGCTCGACGTGTGGGTCTCGCAGTCAAGCGCGCTTTTGCCTTTATACTCTACGACCGATTTCCGACCGGTCTGAGCGCACCTTCGTACTCCTCCGTTACTCTTTGGGAGGAGACCGCCCCAGTCAAACTACCCACCATACACTGTCCTCGATCCGGATGACGGACCTGAGTTAGAACCTCAAGGTTGCCAGGGTGGTATTTCAAGGTTGGCTCCACGCAAACTGGCGTTCACGCTTCAAAGCCTCCCACCTATCCTACACAAGCAAGCTCAAAGTCCAGTGCAAAGCTATAGTAAAGGTTCACGGGGTCTTTCCGTCTAGCCGCGGATACACTGCATCTTCACAGCGATTTCAATTTCACTGAGTCTCGGGTGGAGACAGCGCCGCCATCGTTACGCCATTCGTGCAGGTCGGAACTTACCCGACAAGGAATTTCGCTACCTTAGGACCGTTATAGTTACGGCCGCCGTTTACCGGGGCTTCGATCAAGAGCTTCGCTTGCGCTAACCCCATCAATTAACCTTCCGGCACCGGGCAGGCGTCACACCCTATACGTCCACTTTCGTGTTTGCAGAGTGCTGTGTTTTTAATAAACAGTCGCAGCGGCCTGGTATCTTCGACCAGCCGGGGCTTACGCAGTAAATGCTTCACCCTGGCCGGCGCACCTTCTCCCGAAGTTACGGTGCCATTTTGCCTAGTTCCTTCACCCGAGTTCTCTCAAGCGCCTTGGTATTCTCTACCCAACCACCTGTGTCGGTTTGGGGTACGGTTCCCGGTTATCTGAAGCTTAGAAGCTTTTCCTGGAAGCATGGCATCGACCACTTCGCACTCTAGGAGCGCTCGTCATCAGCTCTCGGCCTTGAACACCCGGATTTGCCTAAGTATTCGGCCTACCACCTTAAACTTGGACAACCAACGCCAAGCTGGCCTAGCCTTCTCCGTCCCTCCATCGCAATAACCGGAAGTACAGGAATATTAACCTGTTTTCCATCGACTACGCTTTTCAGCCTCGCCTTAGGGACCGACTAACCCTGCGTCGATTAACGTTGCGCAGGAAACCTTGGTCTTTCGGCGTGGGAGTTTTTCACTCCCATTGTCGTTACTCATGTCAGCATTCGCACTTCTGATACCTCCAGCAAGCTTCTCAACTCACCTTCACAGGCTTACAGAACGCTCCTCTACCGCGTCACCTAAGTGACACCCGTAGCTTCGGTACCTGGTTTGAGCCCCGTTACATCTTCCGCGCAGGCCGACTCGACTAGTGAGCTATT
>NZ_CP087138.1:3620000-4637500 GCF_021650705.1 Pseudomonas sp. KNUC1026
GCTGGAGAACCAGGCCGGTGGCTGGCCTTGTTCGACTCCGTCATAACGGGACGCATCCTCCGCGCGCGCCCAACCGGGTACCGCAGCAGCGAGCCCGCCTGCTGCTGCCGCGCCAAGCAGGCGCCGGCGAGACAAGTAAGCGGATTCGTCAGTGACTTCAGACTCCCGGCAATCGGAAGGCTTGAAAGATTTGATGATCATCAGGGGGCTCCACAAAACAGGTGAACAGCCATTTAACTGGTGTGACGCCCCCGCGCCGGGTTTATTTCACTTGCCGACGCTGCATTCGGATCAAATGCTGGATAGGCCCGGAAGCTGCGTACACAACGAAAATAAGCAGCAGGATGCGAGGCGGATCACTGAACACGACGGCAAATACCAGCACAACGGCCAAGATCGCCACGAAGGGTACACGCCCTTTGAGGTCCAGCTCCTTGAAGCTGTTGTACTTGATATTGCTGACCATCAGCATGCCCGCAGCCGCTACCAGCAAAGCCACCAGGAACGACAACTTGGAGCCTGGGATGTCGAAGTCGCTCAGCGCCCAGACTGTGCCAGCAACAACCCCGGCGGCGGCCGGGCTGGCCAGGCCGATGAAGTAACGTTTATCGGCCTTGCCCACCTGAGTGTTGAAGCGCGCCAGGCGCAGCGCCGCGCCGGCTACATAGATGAAGGCAACCATCCAGCCTACCTTGCCCATGTCGCCCAATGCCCAGCCAAAGGCCAGCAGCGCCGGAGCCATGCCGAACGCAATCATGTCCGACAGCGAATCGTACTCGGCACCGAAAGCGCTCTGGGTATTGGTCATGCGCGCGACTCGGCCATCGAGCCCATCGAGCACCATGGCCACGAAGATGGCGATAGCGGCGAAGGAGAAATACCGCGAGGCCTCCGCAGCGTTGCCGGCACTCAAGGCGCTCTGTGCGCTGATCGAGTTGATGATCGAATAGAAGCCGGCGAACAGGTTGGCGGTGGTGAACAGGTTCGGCAGCAGGTAAATCCCGCGGTGGCGCACCTTGCGCCCTTCGGCATCATGGCCTTCTTCAATGTGCTCATCGATAGGCAACAGGCTATCGGCGTCGGGTGCCTTGCCGGGCTCTTCGGGACGTTCGCTCATTCTCTGAATACCTTGCACAAGCATGTGAAAAATCTGACAGGTGCTCACGGCCAGCGTTCGGCCATAAGCATGCCTGCTTTATACCAGATCAGGGCCTCCCCGAACGAGAGACGGTTGGCCGACCCGCCCTCAATCATCTGGCACAGCCCCGCCATCAGGCGACAAAAGCTTTGCAAGCGCGCCTTAACAGTCCAAAATCGCGGCTTTTTTTACTGGCCAAGGCGCAAGCTTCCCGTTCCACCCCGCCTAGGCCGCGTTACAGAGCCCTGCATACGGAGCCCCCGAATGAACAAGCAGGCCACCGGCGCCACCGCGCGCCTGGATCAAACCGCCACCGCCCAAGGGTGGAACCGCGAAGACACCACCTGGATGCTGGGCCTGTTCGGTACCGCCATCGGCGCAGGCACCCTGTTCCTGCCGATCAATGCCGGCCTTGGAGGCTTCTGGCCGCTGCTGGTGCTGGCCGTGCTGGCTTTTCCGATGACGTTCTACGCTCACCGCGGGCTTACCCGCTTCGTGCTGTCGGGCAAAGGCGACGAGGACATCACCGGCGTAGTCACCGAGCACTTCGGGGCGAAAGCTGGCACGCTGATCACACTGCTGTATTTTTTCGCAATCTTTCCGATCCTGCTGATCTACAGCGTCGCCCTGACCAACACGGTCAGCAGCTTCCTCGAGCACCAATTGCATGTAACCGCTCCGCCACGCGCTGCCCTTGCCGCGTTGCTGATCGTCGGCCTGATGATCGTCGTGCGCTGCGGTGAACAAGCCACGGTCAAAGTGATGAGCTGGCTGGTGTATCCATTCATTACTGCGCTGGTACTGCTGGGCCTGTTCCTGATTCCGCACTGGACCGGCGGCATTCTCTCCACCGCCACGCAGCCGCCCGCCCCGGCCAGCTTGCTGGGCACCCTGTGGCTGGCGATCCCGGTCATGGTGTTCTCGTTCAACCACTCACCGATCATTTCGGCCTTTGCGGTAGACGCCAAGCGTCGCCACGGCGAGCAGGCCGAACAACGCAGCGGCCAGGTGCTGGCGCGTGCCCATGGCCTGATGGTGATCACTGTGCTGTTTTTCGTGTTCAGCTGCGTGCTCACACTGTCCCCGGCGCAACTGGCGGAGGCCAAGGCGCAGAACCTGTCGATTCTGCTCTTATCTTGCCAACCACTTCAGCAACCCGATGATCGCTTTTGCGGCACCATTGATCGCCTTCGTGGCCATCTCGAAGTCCTTCCTGGGCCACTACATCGGCGCCAGTGAAGGCCTTAAAGGATTGATCGTGAAAAGCGGCCACCGGCCAGGAGAAAAAGCCCTGGACCGTCTCGTTGCAGTGGCCATGGCGGTGGTGTGCTGGATCATTGCCACGCTCAACCCCAGCATCTTGGCAATGATCGAGACGCTCGGCGGCCCGGTGATTGCAGCCATTCTTTTCCTGATGCCGATGTATGCGGTGCGCAAAGTCCCGGCCATGCGCCGTTACGCCGGCCAGTGGTCGAATGTGTTCGTGGTTATCGTAGGCTTGATCGCGATTTCAGCGCTGGTGTATTCGCTGATTTGAAACTGAAGTGGGCCGCCTTGCGCGGCCCACCGGGGCATCGCCTAAAGCGACTCGGTGCCCAGCTCATCCCACACGGCTTCGGCCAGGTGAAACGTGGCGTTGGCCGCCGGGATCCCGCAGTAGATCGCGCTCTGCAGCAACACTTCCTTGATCTCTTCTCGGGTCACGCCGTTATTCCGCGCCGCGCGAAGGTGCAGCTTCAACTCCCCTTCCCTGTTCATCCCGATCAGCATGGCGATGGTGACCAGGCTGCGCGTGTGGCGCGGCAAGCCGGGGCGGGTCCAGATATCGCCCCAGGCATGGCGAGTGATCATTTCCTGAAACTCGCCATTGAATTCGGTGATGTTGCTCAGGCTGCGATCCACATGCGCATCGCCCAGCACAGCTCTGCGAACCTGCATGCCCGCTTCGTAGCGTTGTTTTTCGTCCATGCTCAGGCCTCCTGCAAAAAATCGATGACCGCACGGGTGAACGGCTCGCCCACCTCGACGTTGGACAGGTGCGCGGCATGAAACTGCATATGCCGTGCACCCCTGACACGCGCGCTTATGAATTCGCCATCCACGGGTGTGGTTACAGGGTCCTGGATGCCGGAAATCACCAGCAATGGCGCGTTGATCTGGCCCAGTTGCTCGCGAAAGTCCGCATCACGCACCGCCGCGCAGTTGGCGGCGTAGCCTTCGGGCGACGTGGCGGCAAGCATGTCGGTGATGCGCTTGGCGGCTTGCGGGTTGGCCTGAGCGGAACGCCGGCGTGAACCAGCGCGCAATGGACGCATCACCCAGGCCCGCCATGGCGGCCTCACGTTCGCGCAGCACGGTTTCGATGCGCGGGTTCCAGACCTGCTCGCTGCCGATCTTGGCGCCGGTGTTGCACAGAATCAGCCTGGCGATGCGCTCAGGGGCATTGATGCCCAGCCACTGGCCAATCTGGCCGCCCATCGACAGGCCACAAAAGTGGACCTTGTCCAGGCCCAGAGCGTCGAGCAGCGCCAACACATCGCGGCCTAACTGCTCCAGGCTGTAAGGCCCCGGCGTCACCAACGAGTTGCCGTGCCCTCGGGTGTCGTAACGCAATACCTGAAAATGTTCGGTAAGGCCGGGGATCTGCTCGTCCCACATGTGCAGGTTGGTGCCCAACGAGTTGGACAGCACCAGCACCGGCAAGCCTTGGCGGCCATCGAGCCGGTAATTGAGTTCGCCATCGGCGAGTTTGACGCTAGCCACGAAAGCCTCCTATCAAGCGTTGAACAGAGAGTGTTCCGCCACTGCCCGTGCCACCCATGCCTGGGCCTGGCCCAGGTAATGTGCAGGGTCGAGCAAGCGGTCCAATTCATCGGCACTCAGTTGGGCAGTCACCTGCGGCTCGTCGCCGAGTACCTCGCGCAGATGGCGCTGCTCGGCCACGGCGCGCTTGCAGCATTGCTCCACCAGGTGGTGCGCCGCATCGCGGCCGATGCGCTGGGCCAGTGCGATGCTGACCGCCTCGGCCAGTACCAGGCCCTGAGTGAGCTGAAGGTTGCGAGCCATCCGCACAGCATCCACCTCAAGGCCATCGACGATCACTTGCGCCTGCGCCATGCTGCCGGCAACCAGGCAGTTCAGTTCTGGCAGCGTTTCCCATTCGGCGTGCCATAGCCCGAGGCTGCGCTCGTGCTCTTGAGGCAACGCGCTGAACAGAGTGGCCACCAGGCCGGGCGCGCGGGTGGCCGCGCCGATCAGTGCAGCTGCACCCACCGGATTTCGCTTGTGCGGCATGGTCGATGAGCCGCCCTTGCCCGGCGCCGACGGCTCGAATACCTCGCCCGCCTCGGTCTGCATGAGCAGGCTGATGTCGCGGCCGAACTTGCCCAGAGTGCCTGCGACCAGGCCCAGCCAGGCGCCGAACTCGGCAATGCGATCACGCTGCGTGTGCCAAGGCTGTTCTGGTAGCGCCAACGCAAGCTCCTCCGCCAGCGCCTCGGCGACCGGCAGCGCTTGCGCGCGCCAATGCAGCGAGTGTGCCGGAGGCGCCACCGAACTGCAGCACCAGCAGGCGCGGCCTGAGCTCGCGCAGCCGTTGACGGTGGCGGTTCAACGCGCCCAGCGTACCGGCCAGTTTCATCCCCAGCGTGACTGGGGTGGCATGCTGCAACCAGGTGCGGCCAGCCATGGGCGTGCCCGCGTGTTCAGCCGCACGCTGGGCAAGGCTTGTGCAAAGTTGCGCCAACCCTTTATCCAGCAGCTCGATCGCCTGCCGTAGCTGCAGGATCAACCCACTGTCCATGGCGTCCTGGCTGGTGGCGCCCAGATGCACATAGCGCTCTGCCTCGGCATTGCCAGAAGCGATTCGCTTGCCCAGCGCCTTGACCAGCGGAATCGCCGAATTGCCCGCACTGGCAACTGCCACCGCCAACGCATCGAGGTCATACAGCTCGGCCTTGCAGGCCGCCTCGATGGGCTCGACGCAGGCCTGTGGAGCCAGTCCGACACGCGCCTCGGCGCGGGCCAGGCCCGCTTCGAAGTCGAGCATGCCCTGCACCCGGCCGTGATCACAGAACACGTCGCGCATGGCGCGGGTAGTGAAATAGGCGTCGAACAGGCCGTTACGCGGGCGATCAGTCATGGCAGAACCTTGTGGCGGTCAATGGTCTTCGTGAAGGTACGAGGGTTTTTTCGGGAGGCGCAGGCTGAACAGGAAGGCGATCACCATCATCACCGTCACGTACCAGTAGAAAGCGTTTTCATTGCCCGCAGACTTCAAGCTCAGGGCGACGAACTCGGCCGAGCCGCCGAAGATTGCGTTGGCAACCGCATAAGACAGCCCCACCCCCAGCGCCCGTACTTCCGGCGGGAACATCTCTGCCTTCACCAGGCCGCTGATGGAGGTGTAGAAACTCACGATCGCGAGGGCCACTACAATCAGCACGAACGCCAGGAACGGGCTGGTCACCGTTTTGAGAGTCAGCAGGATCGGCAGCGTGAACACGGCGCCCAAGGCACCGAACCACATCATCGAAGCGCGGCGGCCGATACGGTCGGCCAGCATGCCGAACAGCGGCTGCATGCACATGTACAGGAACAAGGCACCGGTCATGATGAAGCTGGCCGTTTCCGGGGTCATCTTGGCGGTGTTCACCAGGTACTTCTGCATATAAGTGGTGAAGGTGTAGAAAATCAGCGACCCGCCGGCGGTGTAGCCGAGCACGGTGATGAAGGCGGCACTGTGGTGCTTGAACAAGCCCGCGAGGCTGCCAGCGTTTTTATCGTTACGGGTTTGCGCGGTGCTGGTCTCTTCCAGCGAACGGCGCAGGAACAATGAAATCACCGCAGCCACGGCCCCGATCACGAACGGAATGCGCCAACCGAACTCGGTCAGCTCCTGCTTGTTGAACACCTGCTGAAGGATAACCACCACCAGCACTGCCAGCAGTTGGCCGCCAATCAGCGTCACGTATTGGAACGAGGCAAGAAACCCACGCTGGCCGCGCAGCGCCACTTCACTCATATAAGTCGCCGTGGTGCCATATTCCCCGCCCACCGACAGCCCTTGAAGCAGGCGCGCCAACAGCAACAGCACAGGTGCTGCCGTGCCGATGCTGGCGTAGGTAGGCAAGCAGGCGATGATCAATGAGCCGCCGCACATCATCAGCACTGAAATCATCATCGACTTGCGCCGCCCGAGACGGTCGGCTACCCGGCCGAACAGCCAACCGCCGATGGGCCGCATCAGGAAGCCTGCGGCGAACACACCTGCGGTGTTGACCAACTGCACGGTAGGGTTGTCGGACGGGAAGAACGAAGGGGCGAAGTAGAGTGCGAAAAAGGCATAGACGTAAAAATCGAACCACTCCACCAGGTTGCCCGATGAAGCGCCCACGATGGCAAAGATCCGTTTACGCCGCTCTTCACTCGTGTAATGAGGCGTTGTCATGTTTTATTTCTCATTAAGGGTGATATTGGGAAACATAACGTAACACTGTGACAACGCTCTCGGGCATTCAAATTGCCATCCATGGCCACCAGCAAACATGCCGGGACAGCAGCGTCTCGAGGTATCTGCTGGATATAAGCCGATCGTGGCATCGGCCCGCACCTGCAACTATCGATACCGGGCGGCGCTGGTTTCCCGAACTCGGTCAGACCCGCTCGACCGCCAGCGCCAGGCCCTGGCCCACGCCAACGCACATGGTCGCCAGGCCCAGGCGGCCACCGGTCTTTTCAAGATGATGAACGGCCGTCAGCACAAGCCGCGCGCCGCTCATGCCCAGTGGATGGCCGAGGGCAATCGCGCCACCATTGGGGTTAACGCGGGCGTCGTCATCGCTCAGGTCGAGGTCGCGCAATACCGCAAGGCCTTGTGCAGCGAACGCTTCGTTGAGCTCGATGACATCGAAATCGCTTACCGCGATGCCCAGCCGCTCGGTGAGCTTGCGCACCGCAGGCACTGGCCCGATCCCCATCACCCGAGGGGCAACACCGGCACTGGCCATGCCCAGCACCTTGGCGCGGGGTTTGAGGCCATGTTTTTTCACCGCCTCGGCGCTCGCCAGGATCAACGCCGCCGCGCCGTCGTTGACACCTGAGGCATTGCCGGCAGTGACGGTTTTGTCGGCGCCATTGACTGGCTTGAGCTTGGCGAGGGTCTCAAGTGAGGTGTCGGCGCGAGGATGCTCGTCCTGCTCCACCAGCGTTTCGCCCTTTTTATTGGCGATGCGCACGGGCACGATCTCTTCGGCGAAGAACCCTGATGCTTGTGCAGCGGCTGTACGCTGCTGGCTGCGAACCGCAAAGGCGTCCTGATCTTCCCGAGATACCTTCCAGTCATCGGCCACGTTGTCGGCCGTCTGCGGCATGGCATCCACACCGTACTGGGCTTTCATCAAAGGGTTGATGAAGCGCCAGCCAATGGTGGTGTCTTCGATTTTCATGTCTCGAGAGAACGCGGTAGCAGACTTGCCCATTACGAATGGCGCGCGAGACATCGATTCCACGCCACCTGCGATGGCCAGCTCCATCTCGCCGCTGGCAATGGCACGAAATGCAGTGCCTACCGCATCCATGCCTGACGCGCACAGGCGATTGAGTGTGACGCCAGGCACGCTCTGCGGCAGGCCTGCCAGCAACAGTGCCATGCGGGCAACGTTACGGTTGTCTTCCCCTGCCTGGTTGGCGCACCCCAGGAAGACCTCGTCGACCTGAGCCCAATCGACCTGCGGATTGCGCTCGATCAGCGCCTTGATCGGCACCGCAGCCAGGTCATCGGCGCGCACCGCCGACAAGGCGCCGCCGAAGCGGCCGATGGGGGTGCGAATGGCGTCGCAGATGTAGACTTCGCGCATCATGCCTCTCCCGGTGCCTGGCCGTGGGCCTTGGCGGTACGTTCTTCGAGGTCGCGCAGCGCGGCCAGCTCGGTCTCGCTCGGCGCTTGCGTGGCACTGACCTGCTCAGCGAAACGAATCGCCCACCCGGTGGCCTCGACGATCTGCTCGCGGGTTACGCCTGGATGAATCGAGGTTACGACGAACTCGTTGCTGCCGGCCTCCGGCTCCATGATGCACAGGTCGGTAATGATCGCGACCGGGCCCGCGCCAGGCAGGCCGAGGCGCTTGCGTGAGTCACCGCCCTCTCCGTGCCCGACCGACGTGATGAAATCAAGCTTGTCGACGAAACTGCGGTGCGACTGTTTCAGGATGATCAGGCAGCGCTTGGCGGAGCCTGCAATTTCCGGCGCACCGCCGGCGCCCGGCAGGCGTACTTTCGGCTGGAAATAGTCACCAACGACGGTGGTATTGATGTTACCGAAGCGGTCGACCTGCGCCGCACCGAGGAAGCCCACATCGATGCGGCCGCCCTGCAGCCAGTAACGGAAGATTTCACCGGTGGGCACCACGGTATCAGCGGTCTCGGCCAGTTCGCCGTCGCCGATCGACAGCGGCAGCACCGTGGGCTTGGCGCCGATCGGGCCGGATTCGTAGATCAGCGTTACGTCTGGAGAATGGGTCAACCGCGCCAGGTTCGCCGCTTTGGAGGGCAGGCCGATGCCGACAAAGCAGACAGCCTTGTTGTCCAGCCAGCGCGAGGCGGCCACGGTCATCATTTCCGAGGTGTTGTAGTTCGTGCTCATGCTCATGCCTCCGCCGCCAGCGATGCCTTGAATGCGTTGAAGTCCGCAGTGCCGCGTATGTGCTTGTCGATCCAGGCCGTGAACGCTTCGCGCGAGCGGCCGATCGGGTCCCAATCCTGGTAGAAGCGATTATCGCGCTCGTAATAGCCGTGGGCGTATGACGGGTGGGCACCCCCAGGCACATGGCATACGGCGGCCAGCGCCCAGGTGGGCAGTACGCAAGCATTCATTGGGGCATCGAGATCGTCGACGATCTCTTCAACGGTAACGATGCAGCGCCTGGCAGCGAGCGCAGCCTCTTTCTGGACCCCGAGGATGCCCCAGAGCAGCACGTTGCCCTTGCGGTCTGCCTTCTGCGCGTGGATGACTGTCACGTCCGGGCGAACAGAGGGCACCGCTGCCAGCACTTCGCCTGTGAAGGGGCACGTCACGCTCTTGATCAGTGGGTTGACCTTCGGCAGGTCGGAGCCGGCATAAGCGCGAAGCACCGCGAAGGGCAGGCCCGAAGCGCCAGCCACGTAGGAGTTGGCCAGGTCGGCGTGGCTGTGCTCTTCGATTTCCATCGCGTGAGGCCATTGCTTCTCGACCGCATCACGCAAGCGGTGCAGCGAGCCAACGCCAGGGTTGCCGCCCAGGAAAACACCAGGCGGCGCGCGCAACCTGCGCCGATCAACTGGTCGTAGATAAGATCCGGCGTCATACGCACCAGGGTCAGGTCTTTCTTGCCTTGGCGGATGATTTCGTGGCCGGCGGCCGTCGGAATCAGGTGAGTGAAGCCTTCCAGGGAAACCGTGTCGCCGTCGTGGACGAATTGCTTCACGGCATCGTGCAGCGAAATGATGTCAGCCATCTTGTGGACTCCAGGGGCATGAGTCGTTCTTGTAAGCATTGATCGAGGCGCGGCAAATGGGCGCCATGCGGATCGATTGCCAAAGATTACGACCGTCCCTTGAAGCAAAACAATTCGATAATCGACTAAGCGTTCGATAATCGAACGCTTACCGCTGCGATGTCAGCTGAAGAGCTGCGCGCTCAGGTTGCGGCTTGCGGTGAGCATACTGGGCAAGAACTTCTGTTCGAGGTCGGCGCGGCTCACCCGGCCAGCATGCGTGCTGATGTTCAAGGCTGCCAACACTTGCCCCGAAGCGTCATAAACCGGCACTGCGATCGAGCGCAGGCCTTGCTCCAACTCTTGATCGACGATGCACCAACCCTGTTGCCGGACACCCTGCAGGCACTCCAGCAGCGCGGCTTTGGAAGTGATGGTCTTGCTGGTCTTGGGCTGCAGGTCGACGTTTTCCAGGTACTCGCTCAAGCTGGCATCGTCCAGGGCCGACAGCAGGATACGGCCCATGGAGGTGCAATAGGCCGGCAGGCGCCCACCTACGTTCAGGTCTACCGAGATCAGCCGCTGAGTGACGGCCGAACGAGCAATATAGAGGATGTCCTCGCCCTCCAGGGTCGCCATGTTGCAGGCCTCGTGCAGCTGCTCGCTCATGTGGTCCAGATACGGCTGCGCCGATACGGCCAGCGGCGTGGAAGAAAGGTACGCATGGCCCAGCGTCAGCACCTTGGGCAACAGCGAATAGGTACGCCCATCGGTGGTGGCATATCCCAGCTTGATCAGGGTATGCAGGCAACGCCTCACCGCCGCGCGAGGGATTTCGGTGCGGTGGCTGATCTGCGCAATGGTCAGGTGGCGCTTGCGCTCCTGGAATGCCTGGACCACGGCGAGGCCGCGTGCAAGGGAGGTCATGAAGTCGGGATCACCGGCGAACGCCTGGATGCGCTTGGCCGGCGAAGCCACGATGGGAGGAGCCAGCGAGGCGAAGGAATTACGCAGTTGATCGTTCATGCAAGGGGCCTCCGGGCAACTCGATGCGGCCCTTGTTTCAAAGGGGGCGATCGGGCGATTATCGGACCAGTGACCGATAATCGCAATTGACCCTGATCGTCGGTCGCTATACCTTTGCCCTGCCGACGGCCCGGCATATGGGCTGCGGGATTTCCTGGGAGAGACTGGTCAGGTACCCACCACGGAAGTCCAGGCAAGGCCTTGCTGGTTCAGCGAGGCCTTTTTCTTTACCCGCAACAACAGCCAAGTTGGTTTCAAGGCAGAACTATCTCACTCATGAAGTGCAGGCTCGTAAAACTTTTTACAGCACATCTCTGAAACCTCGGCCCACATTGACGAGTCCCATATAACGCGGATAACGTTGATACCAAACCAGCCTGGCCGCCCCGCCTGCCTTCTCGAACCACGGCAGTGCGTGGCCACTTCGATACGAACTAATACCAACAGGTAAGCATGTGACCAAAGACGAACTGCGCGCGGAACTCGAGCGTCAGGAGCAACGCTTCAAGGATATCTACGGTGGTGAAGTCACCACTTACGCGGCTCAACCCGAGCCTGAACGCAAGCGCTGGCGCAAGCGCGCGACCGTGCAGGACAAAGCGTTCGCACACGAACTGCAGAAGATGGAAAAAGAGCTGCACGAACCCGCCCAGTGAGCTCTGCCCACCGCTGAATAACGAGGCGTTTTAACGCCTGCGGTCAACCGTTCGCGACTTATCCGGAAGCCGGCGCTTCGGCGCAGCCACTTTTCTGTCATAATCGCGCCCCCCAAAGAACGGTCACACCACCTTCATGATTGATCTATTCAGCGGATTGGACGCCTGGGTCATCGTCAGCTTGCTGCTGGCACTGGGCTTCGTCCTGGCCTTCGAGTTCATCAACGGCTTCCACGACACTGCAAACGCGGTGGCCACTGTCATTTACACCAAGGCCATGCCGCCCCATCTGGCGGTGATACTTTCGGGCCTGTTCAACTTCCTCGGCGTCCTGCTGGGCGGCGTGGGCGTGGCATACGCCATCGTTCACCTGCTTCCCGTCGAGCTGTTGATCAACGTGAATACCGGCCATGGCCTGGCAATGGTGTTTTCTCTGCTTGCCGCAGCCATCGCCTGGAACCTGGGCACCTGGTATTTCGGCATTCCAGCGTCCAGCTCCCACACCCTGATCGGCTCGATCCTCGGCGTGGGCCTGGCCAACGCGATGATCAATCACATCCCGCTGGGCGACGGTGTGAACTGGCAGAAGGCGATCGATATCGGCGCCTCGCTGGTGGTCTCGCCCCTGGTGGGCTTCGCACTGGCCGGGCTGTTGCTGATCGCCATGAAGAAGTTGCGCCCGGCCTCGAAGATGCACAAGACGCCGGAACAGCGCCGCCTGCTGGACGACAAGAAGCACCCGCCTTTCTGGGGCCGCCTGGGCCTGGTGCTGTCGGCGTTGGGCATGAGCTTCGTGCACGGCTCCAACGATGGGCAAAAGGGCATTGGCCTGATCATGCTGGTGCTGATCGGCATTGTGCCGAGCCAGTTCGTCCTCGACCTGTCCAGCACCACCTACCAGATCGAGCGCACCCGCGACGCCACCGTACACCTCAGCCAGTTCTACCAGCGCAACGCCTCCTCCCTCGGGGATTATCTTGCGCTGGGCAAGGCACGCGCCAACGACCTGCCAGGGCAGTTCCAGTGCGACCCCAGCCAGACCGAACCGACCATCGCTGCGTTGCTCGCCAACCTCAACAACGTCAGCGACTATCACAGCATGCCGCCGGAACGGCGCATAGAAACACGCCGTTACCTTTTGTGCCTGGATGACACCGCACGCAAGGTCGGCAAGCTTCCGGCGCTGGATGGCCGTGAAAAGGCCGACCTCGACAAGCTGCGCAAGGACCTGACCAGCACCACCGAATACTCACCGTTCTGGGTGATCCTGGCGGTAGCCCTGGCCCTCGGCATCGGCACCATGGTCGGCTGGAAGCGCGTGGTCACCACCATCGGCGAAAAGATCGGCAAGCAAGGCATGACCTATGCCCAGGGCGTTTCGGCCCAGGTCACTGCCGTCACCGCCATTGGCCTGGCCAACGTCTTCGCGCTGCCTGTGTCCACCACCCACGTGCTGTCCTCAGGCGTTGCTGGCACCATGGTCGCCAACCGCAGCGGCCTGCAAGGCAGTACCGTGAAGAACATCCTCCTGGCCTGGGTGCTTGCTCTGCCCGTCGCCATGCTGCTCGCCGCAGGCCTGTTCTGGCTGGCGTCCCGCTTCGTTTCCTGACTATCATCGGCCGGCCAGGTAACGCCTGGCCGGTCGCGCGCAACCGCTTGCACCCTCGAACATCTGCCCGCAACCAGGGTCCATGTGTGATTCCGAATCCGAAGGCAACCGGTCAGTGAAACAGTACCCACACCGAAGCTCCTGTATCCGAGGTGCCCGTTGAAGCGCGCCTTGTGGCTCGTCATCGCCATCGCGGCCGCCATCGGCATCCCCCTGGCCCTGGGAGGGGCGGAGTTGTTCGCACGGCTGCGCCAGTTCCCGATGCATCTTTTGCTGGGCATGTTCGCCATGATCATGCTGTGCTGGGTCATCAACAGCACCCGCACTCGCTTGCTGCTCGGCGACCAGGCTCGAAACGTCGGGCCTGTGCGCTGCCTGGGGTTGGTGATGGCCACCGAATTCGCGTATTGCGCTACCCCTGGCGGTAGCGGCGCACCATTGACCTTCATGGCCCTGCTCAGGCGCCATGGCATCCACCCCGCTCGAGCTGGCGCGGTCTTCGCCATGGATCAGATCAATGACCTGCTTTTCTTCCTCTGTGCGCTCATCGGAGTGCTGTGCTACGCCCTGCTTCATCATTTGAGCGAGCACATGCGGGGGCTATTGGTCAGCAGCGCGGTGCTCATCGTTGCAGCGCTGGTGGGTTGTGGCTTCCTGGCACGATATCACCGGCGCATGTTGAGCCTCTCCGGCAAGCTGCTGGCAAAATTACGCGTACGCCACGCCACGCGCTGGCGCTGGGCACGCCGTACGCTGCACTTCAGCGCTCAGCTGGCCGACACTCTGCGCCAGCCCAAACGGCGGCTGCTGCTGGCGTTCGTACTCACTTGCATACATTGGAGCCTGCGCTACAGCGTGCTCTACATCACGCTCATCGGCCTGGGCGCGGAGCTCGACTGGGCCTGGAGTTTCCTTGTACAGATGCTGGCGTTGTGCGCGGGGCAATTCAGCCTGTTACCCGGCGGCGCGGGCGCGGCGGAACTCACCTCAGCAGCCTTACTTGCGCCGATGGTAGGCAAGAGCACTGCAGCGGCGGCAATCGTCATTTGGCGCATAGTCACCTTCTACTTCTACCTGGTGGCCGGCGGCCCGCTGTTTCTGATACTTGTAGGCAAACCGTTGCTCAAGCGCCTGCTGCGGCTGCGCCAGGATCCGTGATTGCACAACCTGTCTGGGCCAGCAATGCATCTGTCATCAACTAATACTGCGGCCTTTGGATATTAGTTGCACATGCAATCAGTGCTGGCGGTTATTTACCTCGAATGCCCGGTGACAATGGGCTTTGGTAAAGATTCAGACACACACTCTCCCCCTCACATGTGGATGTTTTCACAATAATCGCATTACTTCGGTTTACTCCTACCCGCTCTCTGACTATTATTGCCAGCATTGTTAATACACCGCTCACTTCAAAAGGCCGCACATGTCGCTGATCAACGATTACCGCACCACAGAAGAAACCATCCGCGAACTGCAGGCACGCCTGGCCGCACTCAAGGAAGACAAAAACCTGCAAAGCGAACTGGAATTCGAATCCAAGCTGCGTGCGCTGATGGGTGAATATTCCAAATCCCTGCGCGATATCGTCGCTATTCTCGACCCGAATGCTTACCAGGCCAAAGCACCGCGCGCCGCTAAAGTCGCAACGCCGAAACGCGCTCGCAAGGTCAAGCAATACAAGAACCCGCACAATGGCGAAGTCGTCGAAACCAAGGGCGGCAACCACAAAACCCTGAAAGAGTGGAAAGCCAAGTGGGGCCCGGAAGAAGTCGAAAGCTGGGCTACACTGCTCGACTGATCCAACGCTGCCCCAACGATAACGCCAGCCTAGCTGGCGTTTTTCGTTTATAGCCCAAACCGTTCACGTATTCCTTGTACATGAACTGCCCACTGCTGAAGCACGGGCTCCTCCGCCAGCTGATATTCAGCAAGCGCAATATCGAACTGTGAAAGCGTATGCGGCGCACCTTGCCGCGCATCCACCAGCCGGCTGCGGCAGAAGGCGTGCCAGCGCTGTTGCTCTGCCTCGCTCAAGCTGCCGGGAAAGTTTCTTGCCCGGTATCGCCACAACAATTCCGCGAGGCGTGCGTCATCGAATATCCATTCAGAATTGACCAGTGCCGAAGCGGAAGCGCTGCGTATCTGATCGCACAGCCGCCGATCACGGTCGCCGATAAATCCGTCATACAGTTGCTGTTCAGGGTCCTCACTTGCAGGGAAACCATTGTTTCGATACACCTCTGCCAGCAAAGAAGGCCAATCACACGCGGCATTCGCCAAGGCGTCGGCGCGTTGTTTCAACTGCGCCATATCCAATCCCAGGCGCTCACGATCTTGCTCACGTAATACGGCCATCGGCGCGATAACCGGGCAACGGTTCACATGAATCAACTTCAGAGGAACGGGCAGCTCCCCTTGCGCCAACTCTTCCCTGCGCGTGTACAACCGTTGCGCCAACACCTCGGGTTCAACTTCCCACAGCACAGAAGGATCCAGATGCAGGTCGCAGACAATGAGTGCATTGCGATTGACGGGATGCCAGGCCAAAGGCAATACCACACCCAGGTAGGAGCGCGCGGCCGAAAAGCGCCCTGAAATATGCACCAATGGCTGCATCAGATGAATCTGATCGGTGACCGCGCGCTTGCCACGCAACTGAAACAGCCAGTCGAAGAGTTTGGGCTGCCGCTCCCGAATCAACTTCGCCAACGCAATCGTTGCATGCACATCGCAAAGCGCATCGTGGGCCTGGCCATGTTCCAGGCCGTTGGCGCTGGCAAGAGCCTCCAGCTTCAGACTGACCTGCCCATCCCGGTGGGGCCATTCGATACCATCAGGGCGCAATGCGTAGGCCGCACGTACAACGTCGATCAGATCCCAGCGGCTGTTACCGCCCTGCCATTCGCGCGCGTAGGGGTCGTAGAAGTTCCTGTACAGGCTATAGCGCGTCACTTCATCGTCGAAACGCAAGGTGTTGTAGCCAGCACCACAGGTGCCTGGGCGTGCCAGTTGCTCATGCACACGCGCCATGAACGCCGCTTCGCTGATGCCTCGTGCCTCCAGTATTTGTGGGGTGATGCCTGTGATACGGCAGGCTGCCGGGTGCGGCAGGATGTCGTCGCTGGGCCGGCAATAGATGTTCACCGGTTCATCGATCACATTGAGCTGGTGATCAGTGCGTAAGCCAGCCACCTGCAAAGGGCGGTCGCACCGAGGGTCGATACCGGTGGTTTCGTAGTCGTACCAGAAGATGCTCGCAGCCACCTGAGGCTCCTGTGCGGGAAGTCAAAGGGCGTATTCTGCCCCATCAGGCCAAACCTGTGAGCTTGCCGGCACAGCCACGCTTGCTCTGGCAAGCCTGCGCCGCTAGCATCGGCGCTTTCCCAGCCTACCGACGGCCGCAATGTCTTACGTACACGCAACGCCAGGGACCGGAACGCTGCTACGCCCCGTCGACACCCTGCTGCGGGTCGAAACGCCGGAAGGCATCGACCTGTTTCTCCGCCCTGCGGGCCTTGTGCCTCGCGCCCTCGCTTTCTCCATCGACCTGGCTATCCGCGGCGCAGTGCTGGGAATGGTCGGTGGCCTGTTGATGTTTCAGGGCGACCTGGGCGTCGGCGCATTGATGATGCTGTTCTTCTTCGTCAACTGGCTGTACATGGCCCTGTTCGAGGGTTTGCGCCAGGGCCGCTCACCTGGCAAGCAACTGCTCGGGCTGAAAGTGGTACACGACGACGGCACACCCATCGGCTGGCCTGCGGCGCTATTGCGCAACCTGCTGCGCGCGGTGGATGCCCTGCCCTTCGGCTATGCGCTGGGGCTGATCAGCTGCCTGCTCGACTCAAGCTTCAAGCGCCTCGGAGACCTGGCCGCCGGCACGCTGGTGGTTTATCAGGAGGCCGCGCTGAAAACGCCTGACCTGCCGCAGGTGCCACCCCAACCTGCCCCCTTCCCCTGAGCGTGGCCGAACAACGTGCCCTGATCGAACTCGCCGAGCGGCAGGCAAGCCTGCCACCGGCGCGCGTTCAGGAACTGGCTGCCTTGCTCGCGCCCGCGCTGGGTGTATCACCCGAACAGGCCATGCCACGCATCGAAGGCGTGGCGCGGGCATTGGTGGGGCCGCTATGAAGCAGAGCCTGTTCGAAGCGCGTTACCAGGAACAATGGGCCGCGTTCGAAAACACTCTCCAGCAGTTGGAGCGCCGTGATCGTGCCACCCAGGAACATGGGCATTTCAGCCAGCGCTACCGGCAGCTGTGCAACCACCTGGCGCTGGCCCAGGAGCGCCATTACTCAAGTCACCTGATCGATCGGCTGCGCCACCTGGCCCTGCGCGGCCACCAGCAGCTCTACCGCCAGCGCGCACGGCCGGCCAGCAGTATCGCGGCGTTCATCCTGCGCGGGTTTCCCCGCCAGGTTCGTGCCAACCGCGGTGTGGTGCTGGGTGCCTTTGCGGCACTGTTCGGGACCCTGGTGCTGGTGGCCTTGCTGGTGCGCGTATGGCCGGACCTGGTCTACAGCGTGCTCGCGCCCGACAAGGTGAGCGAGATGGAGCAGATGTACGACGCCAGCCAGAGCCACCTTGGCCGCGCCGCCGACCGCGCGAGCACCGAAGACTGGATGATGTTCGGCTTCTACATCATGAACAACATCGGCATCGCCTTTCAGACGTTCGCCAGCGGCCTGCTGCTGGGCCTGGGCAGCCTGTTCTACCTGTTCTACAACGGCCTGCAGATCGGTGCGGTCGCCGGGCACCTGTCGGGTACGCCTGCAGGTGTGCCGTTCTGGTCGTTCGTGATCGGGCACGGCGCCTTCGAGCTGACCGCCATTGCGCTGGCTGGGGCAGCGGGCCTGCGCCTGGGCTGGGCACTGGTAGCCCCGGGCCGCCTGTCGCGCGGCACAGCGTTGCGACTGGCCGCTGCGCAGGCGCTGCAGCTGGTCTACGGTGTGGCCCTGTTTCTGCTGATGGCTGCATTTCTCGAGGCCTACTGGTCGTCCAAAGGCAGCATCGCGCCGGCGATCAAGTTCGCTGTGGGTGCAGTGCTGTGGATCTTGGTGATCGCTTATTTGTGCCTGGCAGGCCGAGGTGAACATGAACCTGGCTGACGCCTCCGTCTCGATCCGGCCACGCTCGCGCTGGGAGGCCATCGACCTGGGCCTGCGCCTGGCTGGCCGCCACCGCCGGTTGCTGGTTCTGAGCTGGCTATGGCTGACCGTGCCAGCCTTTTTGCTGATCAGTACCCTGAGTTGGCGCAATCCTGCCGTTGCGGTGCTGGTGTTCTGGTGGCTGAAGCCGGCGTTCGACGTATTACCGCTGCACATCCTGGCACAAGGCCTGTTCGCGCAGCCGCCTACGGTGCGCCAAGCCCTGCGCGCCTGGCCGCGGCTGCTCGGCCGGCACACCCTCTCCAACCTGACCTGGCGACGCCTGAACCCCATGCGCAGCTTCGACTTGCCGGTGGCGCAGCTCGAGGGCCTGCGCAGCCATGCATATCGCGATCGCACCAACCTGCTGCATCGCCAGCAAGGGGGAGCAGCCACCTGGCTGACGTTGATCGGCGCGCATGTCGAGGCCATCTTGCTGATGGGGGCCAGCACCGTTTTGCTGCTGATGATTCCACTGAGCGAGAACAGCGACTGGGAATGGTTCGACAGCTTGCGCGGCATTGCCACCAAGGAGGAGGCATGGGTAGGCCACGTTTCCAACCTGCTGTATGTGCTGGTGGTTGCGTTCTGGGAGCCGATCTACGTTGCCTGTGGCTTCACCCTTTACCTGAACCGCCGCACCTGGCTCGAAGCCTGGGACCTCGAACTGATCCTGCGCAGCCTGCGGCAACGCCTGCTGCCGATGGTTGCCCTGGGACTGTGTTTCGCGCTGCCCTGGGTTAGCCAGGAAGCGAAAGCCGGGCAGCCGGAAGCTCCGCGGCTCACCCAGCAGCGGCTCGACAGCGCGCAGTCGCGCCAGGCGATAGACGCCGTCCTCAAGCAGCCACCGTTCAGCAACCCGCACACCGAGACCCGCTGGCACTGGCGAGGCGAGCAGGCTAAAGATAAAAAGCCCGCCCGGAGAAAACTCAACCCAGCAAGCCGGCGCCTGAACCGCCTGCCTATCTTCAACACATCGGCGAAATCATCCAGGCCCTGCTGTGGATCGCACTGATGGCCGCGCTCGGTTGGCTCGCCTGGCATTACCGGCGGCTGCTGCTTGGCCTGGGCCAGCGCATAGCGCGCAAACGCCCACAGAAGCCGGCTGGCCCTGCACAGCTGTTCGGCATGGACCTGGCACCAGAAAGCCTGCCGGACGACCTGGCCAGCCACGCCGAGCGCCTGTGGCAACAGGATCCTCGCCAGGCGCTTGGCCTGTTGTATCGGGGCCTGCTCAGCCGGTTGCTCAACGACTATCACGTACCTCTGCATGCAGCCGACACCGAGGGGCAGGTGTTGCGCCGCATCGAGCAGTTGCAGTTGTCAGGCCTGGACGACTTCGGCCACAAGCTTACCCGCCACTGGCAGGCCGCCGCCTATGGCCACCAGCCGCCAGGGTCCCAGGTGGGGGCAGAGCTTTGCCAAGGCTGGCGGCGGCTGTTCTCGGCAGGTGGCGCATGAAGCTCGAATATGCACTTTCGCCTTGGCAGCGCTGGTGTGCGCCGCGCTCGGTGTGTTGCTCTGGCAGCAACTGGAACGCACCGAAGAGGTGGTCGATAAAGGGCCATCAGCCGAAGCGCTGGCCAACCCTTACCTGGCCGCGCAGCGCTTCATGCAGGCTCAGCACCTGAATGTCTCGGTCACTACGCGGCTGTCGAAATACGAACAGTTGGCCCCAGCCGACAACAGCCTGATGATCCTCGGCAGCCGCAGGCGCATGACGCCGAGCCAGGTTGAGGGGTTGCTGAACTGGGTGCGGCAAGGCGGCAGGCTGGTCGTCGTCGCCGAAAGCCGCTGGAACAATGCAAAGGGCAGCAGTGGCGACCGGCTGCTCGACACCTTGAAAATCCGCAGCACCTACGCGAGCGCCCCGCTCAAGCCCGAGGCAAGAACAGCGGAGAAACCCGGCACGGCCGCCAGTGTGCGGAAGCCTCGTGCGCAAGACCTCACCGAGTTGTTCATCGAGAACGAGCAGGCGCCGGCCAGGCTTGGCTTCCAGCCGAGCAATCATCTGGAAGACCCGACCGACAAAGCCATGGCCTGGGCCAACAGCAGTTATGCAACGCACCTGATGCAGCTGGACTGGGGCGATGGGGTAATCACGATTCTCAGCGACGCCGACCTGTGGACCAACGCTCACGTGGGCGAATACGACAATGCCTGGCTGCTGTGGTACCTGAATCAGGACCGCGCGGTTACCTTGTTGCAGCGCGGCCAGAACGACTCCTGGTCAGCACTGCTGCTACGCTACTTCCCCCAGGCCCTGCTGGCTTTGCTGCTGCTGTCGCTGGCCTGGTGCGCCTTCCACGGTGTGCGCCGCGGGCCGATGGTGCCAACAGCGCCACCCAGCCGCCGCAGCCTGATGGAACACCTGCGCGCAAGCGCCAGCTTCATGCTGCGCCACCATGGCCAACAGCACCTGCTGCGCACCTTGCGCCAGGACCTGAACCACCGAGCCAGCCGTGCGCACCCCGGTTTCAACCAACTACCGGTGGCCGATCAATGGCAGGTGCTGGCCCGCCTGACCCGCCAATCCACCTCCAGCGTCGCCCAGGCCATGGCCCCGGGCGAAGCCGGCAAACGCATGCCCTTGCACCAGTTCACCCAGCAGGTGGCCCGGCTGCAAACCCTCAGGAATGCCCTATGAGCGAGAACACCCCCTGGATATCACCGCCGCCAGCGCCCTGGCCCAAGCCCTGCAACAGCAACTGCGCCAGGCCCTGATCGGCCAGGACGAGGTGATCGACGAGGTCATCACAGCCTTGATCGCCGGCGGCCATGTGCTGCTCGAAGGCGTGCCGGGATTGGGCAAAACCCTGCTGATCCGCGCCTTGGCGCGTTGCTTCGGCGGTGAGTTCGCGCGCATTCAGTTCACCCCAGACCTGATGCCCAGCGATGTCACCGGCCATGCCGTATTCGATTTGCAGACCGAGCAATTCGAACTGCGCCGCGGGCCGGTCTTCACTCACTTGCTGCTGGCCGATGAGATCAACCGCGCACCGGCCAAGACGCAGGCTGCCTTGCTCGAAGCCATGCAGGAGCGCCAGGTTACCCTCGAAGGCCGCGCCTTGCCGTTGCCACAACCTTTCATGGTCATGGCCACGCAGAACCCGATCGAACAGGAGGGCACGTACCCGTTGCCAGAGGCCGAGCTCGACCGTTTCATGCTCAAGGTGCACATCGGTTACCCGGCTGCCGAGCATGAGCTGGAGCTGGTGCGCCAGGTGAGCCGTTCCACCCGCGCCGACATGCTGGAAGTGCAGCCCATGCGGCAAGTGCTGGACGCCCAGCAGGTCAGCGACCTGCAACGGGCCGCGAGCACCCTGCCAGTGGATGAGCAAGTGCTCGATTACGCCGTGCGGCTGGCCCGAGCCACCCGCGAATGGCCAGGGTTGGCCGTCGGTGCGGGGCCGCGAGCCTCGATCGCGCTGGTGCGTTGCGGCCGCGCGCGTGCGGTATTGCGTGGCGGCACTTTTGTGACCCCGGACGACATCGAAGGCGGGGCCTTGGCCGTACTGCGCCACCGGATCCGGTTGGCACCAGAGCTGGACATCGACGGGCTGAGCGCCGACCAGGTGCTGGGGCAGTTGCTGGACCAGATCCCGGCGCCACGCAACTGATGCTGCGCCCGACTCGGCTGGCCCTTTATTGGCTAGGTGCGCTGGCGCTGGTGGGCCTGGCGCAGGGGCTGCTGACGGTATTCGGCGTGCTCGGCCCAGCCTTTGCCTCCGTGAGCTGGGCGCTGGTGCTGGCGATTCTGGTGCTGATGCTGCTCGATGCATTGCTGCTCACCCGCCGCCTGGCACCGGAGGTGAGCCGCCAGCTTCCAGGCAACCTTGCCATTGGCCGCAGTGGCGAGGTGTGGTTGCACATTCGCCAGCGCAGCCAGCGCCCTCTTACGCTTGAGGTGTTCGATCACCCACCGCCAGGTTTGGCGTTCGAGGATTTACCGCAGCAAGTCACTCTCAAGCCAGGCGAGCACGTGCGCCTGGCCTATCGCCTGCGCCCCCTGCGGCGCGGGCGTTTTCTGTTCGAGCGTTGCGAATTGGCGCTGAGCAGTGCGATAGGGTTGTGGACCCAGCGACGTTACCTGCCGGTAAGCAGCGAAGCGCGGGTGTTTCCGGATTTCGCCCGCCTGTACGGCGCTGAGCTTCGGGTCATGGACGCGTGGCTGGGGCAAATGGGCGTGCGCCAACGCCAGCGCCGCGGTGAAGGCCAGTCATTTCATCAGTTACGGGAATTTCGTGACGGCGACAGCATCCGCCAGATCGACTGGAAAGCCACGGCGCGCAAACGCGCCCCCATCGTGCGCGAGTATCAGGATGAGCGTGACCAGCAGATCGTGTTGTGGCTGGACACCAGCCGGCGCATGCGCAGCCAGGATGGCGAGCTGTCACACTTCGATCATGCGCTCAATGCCGGCTTGCTGCTGGCCTACATCGCTCTGCGCCAGGGCGATGCAGTCGGTGTCCGAACCCTGGTTCCCAGCCCTTGCCGCGTCTCGCCAGCCAAAGGCCAGCGGCAACTGGGCACGCTGCTCGGTGCGGTTTACGACTTGGACAGCCACTTGGGCCACGCTGACTTCAGTGAGGCGGCCAATACCCTACTCGTCTGGCAGAAACGCAGGGCGTTGGTGATCCTGCTGACCAATCTGCGTGACGAAGACGATGAGGAACTGCTACTGGCGCTCAAGCGCATTGGCCGCCATCACCGCGTGCTGGTAGCCAGCCTTCGCGAGGAAGTGCTCGACCAGGCGCAGCAATCGACCGTAGCCAGTACTGCGCAGGCGCTCGAATATTGCGCGGTGGTGGATTACCTCAGCGAACGCCGCGCCTTGCATGAGCGTCTGGCCGCGCACGGGATCCCGGTGCTGGACGTTCGCCCCGGCGAACTGGGAACCGCGCTGGTAGGCAAGTATCTGGAATGGAAGCGCGCTGGCGTGCTGTGAAGCCTCAGCTCAGGCAGAGGCGCTCATGGGCAGAAAACTGAAGTATTCGCGCAACGCGCCCACCAGCTGCTGATATTCGGCAGGCGCCTGAAGCAGCATGAAGCCGGAGTCATAATGGCCAGGAGTGGCATCTTCCTGGCACCACAGGCAACTGGCAGTCAGGTTGATCAATTGCAACTCACCGCCCGCCAAGGGCGCTTTCAACTGCAGCTCGAAATCCGGGCCCACCAGCAAGGGAAGTTGGCTGATCAACATCAGGCCATCTTCGGAGACGTTGCCCAGATAGCCGATCTGCTGGTCGGTATAGCGGTTGTACACCTTGAGGTAGTAAGGCAGTTGGTGCCTTTCGATGCGTCGTTCGATGTATCGAGTCATGTTTTTGCTTCCCAGACCTCATGCAAAAGGTCGGACACACAGCAGCCAACCGAAGTGCGAAAAAAGTAACTACACGCGCTGAGCTTAACGGATAGCTATCAATCTGCCAGCTCCGCAACACTACGTTTCATTTAAATTCACATAGGCGCTGGCTGCGGGACCGCGACGCCGGCGGGGCGCAAGTGGCCGGTTTGCTCCAGCGTGTCCAATCGAGCCTTGGCACGGAATGCGTATTGGCTGGTGGGGTACTGGTACAGAATCCACTGGTAGGTTTGCGCGGCGTCCACGAACAGGTTCTGGCGCTCCAGGCATTGCCCGCGCAGCAATGCCGCCTCAGGCCGGATGTAAGGGCGTGAAACCGTCTTGCGGTCGACCTGGGTCAGTTCCAGCAACACCTTGTCGCAATCACCGTCGGTGTAGGCGCGGTACGCACTGTTCAGGTGCTGATCGGCGGACCAGCGGTTGCAGCCGGCCACGCAGGCTAGCAGGGTTAGGGCAACAAGCATTCGCATGGCAATCTCCTGGAATACTTTGGATATCGGCCTCAGCGGCAAATTCTTCAGTCATATCTCGCGGGCAAAATCTCGGCAGTAGTGCAGTTGAACGATGACTACAGCCCCTTAGAGGAGTAGCCTTTCGCTGCGCGTCAATAAAGGAGCCAGTGCATGACCGTACGCCGTACCAAAATCGTCGCCACCCTGGGCCCGGCCAGCAATTCGCCGGACGTTCTGGAACAGCTGATCCTGGCTGGCCTCGACGTCGCTCGCCTGAACTTCTCTCACGGCACCCCGGATGAGCACAAGGCTCGCGCCCGCCTGATCCGCGACCTGGCGGCCAAGCATGGCCGATATGTGGCGCTGCTGGGCGACCTGCAAGGCCCCAAGATCCGCATCGCCAAGTTCGCCAACAAGCGCATCGAGCTGAAGGTAGGCGATCGCTTCACCTTCTCCACCAGCCACCCACTCACCGACGGCAATCAGGAAGTGGTCGGCATCGACTACCCGGACCTGGTCAAGGATTGCGGTGTAGGCGATGAGCTGCTGCTCGACGATGGCCGCGTGGTCATGCGCGTCGAAACCGCCACTGACGATGCGCTGCATTGCGTTGTTCTGATCGGTGGCCCGCTGTCCGACCACAAAGGCATCAACCGCAGGGGTGGTGGCCTGACTGCGCCGGCACTCACCGAAAAAGACAAGGCCGACATCAAGCTGGCTGCAGAGATGGAAGTCGACTACGTCGCAGTGAGTTTCCCGCGTGACGCCGCCGACATGGAATACGCCCGCCGCCTGTTGACCGAAGCCGGCGGCACCGCCTGGCTGGTGGCCAAGATCGAGCGTGCCGAGGCCGTGGCCGACGATGAAAGCCTCGATGGCCTGATCCGCGCCAGCGACGCCGTGATGGTCGCCCGGGGTGACCTGGGTGTCGAAATCGGCGACGCGGAACTGGTCGCCATTCAGAAGAAGATCATCCAGCACGCTCGCCGCAACAACAAAGCGGTGATCGTTGCCACCCAGATGATGGAGTCGATGATCCAGAACCCGATGCCGACTCGCGCCGAGGTTTCGGACGTCGCCAACGCTGTGCTCGACTACACCGACGCGGTGATGCTGTCAGCCGAGAGCGCTGCGGGTGCGTATCCGATCGAGGCCGTGCAGGCCATGGCGCGCGTGTGCCTGGGCGCTGAAAAGCACCCCACCAGCAAGAAGTCCAGCCACCGCCTGTATACCCAGTTCGAACGCTGCGACGCGAGCATCGCGCTGGCTGCGATGTACACCGCCAACCACTTCCCGGGCGTCAAGGCGATCATCGCCCTGACCGAGAGTGGCTATACCCCGTTGATCATGTCGCGCATTCGCTCGTCGGTGCCGATCTTCGCCTTTTCCCGCACCGTGAAACCCAGGCGCGCGTGGCGATGTTCCGCGGTGTATACACCATCCCGTTCGACCCGGCGGCATTGCCTCTGGGTGAAGTGAGCCAGGCTGCCGTCGACGAACTGCTCAAGCGCGGGCTGGTCGAGCAAGGCGACTGGGTGATCCTCACCAAGGGCGACAGCTACCATACCGTTGGTGGCACCAACGGCATGAAGCTGCTGCACGTAGGCGACCCGCTGGTCTGATGCCTTGAGCTGCTGACAGGAACGCCCCGTAACCGGGGCGTTTTCGTTCTTGCCTGTCGGGCAGTAGCCCCACCGCCTGTCGCACGTCGCCCGGCGAGCCGGCCTCCCACCGAGTCAGTGCAGGGCCCTCCCACCGACCACAACCGAGCAGTGGGAGGCTGGCTCGCCGGGCGACAGGCACACTGTGATGCGAGAACCTCGATACCGTCGCGGGCGATGTCCATCGCGAAGTAGGTCAGGATCTGGTCGGCACCCGCGCGCTTGATCGCCCCCAGGCTCTCCCGCATCACTCGCGCCTCGTCCACCGCGCCGGCCAATGCGCCGAACTTGATCATCGCGTACTCGCCACTGACCTGATAAGCCGCAAGCGGCAGGCGCGATGCCTCGCGGATATCGCGGATAACGTCCAGGTAAGCCCCGGCCGGCTTGACCATCAACACATCGGCACCCTCAGCTTCGTCCAGCAACGATTCACGCACAGCCTCACGGCGGTTCATCGGGTTCATCTGATATGCCTTGCGATCCCCCTTCAGCGCGGTGCCACCGGCCTCGCGGAATGGGCCGTACAGCGCCGAGGCGAACTTGGTCGAATAGGCCATGATCGAGGTGTTATGGAACCCTGCGCCATCCAGTGCGCTGCGGATGGCTTGCACCTGGCCGTCCATGGCCGCTGAAGGCGAGATGAAGTCAGCGCCGGCACGCGCAGCCGCGACTGCTTGCTTGCCCAGGTTCACCAAGGTGGCGTCGTTGTCGACCTCGCAGTCATGCAGCACACCGCAGTGGCCATGTGAGGTGTATTCACAGAAACAGGTGTCGGACATCACGATCATTTCCGGCACCGCTTCGCGGGTGGTGCGCACGAGCCGCGACACCAGGCCGTTTTCAGCCCAGGTATCGCTGCCGGTGGCGTCGAGGTGGTGCGACACGCCAAACAGCATGACCGAACGGATGCCTGCCCGCGCATAGCGCTCGATCTCGCTGGCGAGTTTTCTCTCGGGGATGCGGTTCACACCGGGCATGCTGGTAATAGGTACGAAGTCGTCGATCTCTTCTTCGACGAAGATCGGCAATACCAGATCCTCGAGGCGAAATTCCGTTTCCTGGTAGACCGAACGCAGGGCTTCGGAGCGCCGCAGGCGGCGGGGGCGGCTGACGGGAAACTGGCTGCTCATGGTAATGCTCTTGAACCTCTCAACTGACTCGCTCATAGCCTCCGAGTACGCCCTTTCTGGACAGCACCCATTGCCAGAGCTGGATATCGCGGGCACGAAACGCGCCCGCGCACGACAACAGATAGTAACGCCACATGCGGAAGAAACGCTCGCCCATCGCCTCGGAAAACTGTGGCCAGGTTTTTTCGAAGTTGGCACACCAGGCCATCAGCGTCTTGTCGTAGTCCGCGCCGAAGTTATGCATGTCCTCGGCCACGAACAAACCATCGATCGCATCGCCGATCTGCCCTACCGACGGCAAGTCGCCGTTGGGGAAGATGTACTTGTCTATCCAGGGATCAGGCGTGCTGTGGCGGCGGTTCTTGCCAATCGTGTGCAGGAGGAACAGCCCGTCTTCCTTCAGGCAGCGGTGGGCCGCCTCCATGTAGACGCGGTGATTCTTGCGCCCCACGTGTTCGAACATGCCAACGCTCACTACATGATCGAACTGCTCATCGACATCGCGGTAATCCTGCAGGCGAAAATCCAGCGGCAGGCCTGGGTAGCGGGCCTTGGCCCACTCGCACTGTTCGCGGGAGATGGTCACGCCTACGCACTCAACGCCATAGTGTTGCGCGGCATACGACATGAAACTGCCCCAGCCGCAGCCGATGTCCAGCACCCGCTGCCCGGGCTTCAGGTCGAGCTTGCGGCAGATCAGGTCCAATTTTGCTTCCTGGGCCTCTTCAAGGTTATGTGCATGCTTCCAATACCCGCAGGTGTAGGTCATGCGTGCATCGAGCATCTGCTCATAGAAATCGTTGCCGATGTCGTAATGCTGCTCCCCGACTTTCAAAGAGCGCGCCCTGGTTTGCAGGTTCACGAACTTCGCCTTCACCGCATGAAAGAGCAAGGCTGCCGGGTTGATCAGGTCGGCGATGCCCGAGCGCAACAGCTTGGCGAAGAACTCATCCAGCTGTCGCGCGTCCCATTCACCGTTCACGTAGGCCTCGCCCAGGCCAAGGTTGCCCTCGGCCAGGACTTTTTCCGGTACGTGCACGTCATTGAGCGTCATGTCCCAGGGCGCTCGCCCCTCCATACCGATGCCCGCCTTGCTCAACAGTTCGCAGGCGAACTTGAATGAGCGAGTGGTGCGGGAACTGCTCGAGGACGCGGATGAACCAGAAAACTTGGTCGGCATGACGATCTCCTGTTCAAAACGGCTTCAATCGGTACAGCAGGAATCCATGTTCGGATATTGATCAAAATGACGTGGCTATGTTGCTGAGCACCATCGCTGACCGACAAAGTGCAGCGACGGAGATGTCAAAGGCTTGCCACAGGGGGCGAGGGTTGCCAGTTAACTGCCGCAGCACCCCGCATGAATCAGAGCTTAAGCGGGGAAATGGCCTTGGCAAAGTCTCCAGAGAGAAAACCTAGTTACCGGGTTGGCAATAATACGCCGGCGGCAAAACAGCCGGCGCAGCGCCTCATTGCTCGGCAGGTTTGCCTTTGCGTGGCCCTTGGCCCTGCGGCGCGAAGCCGTCCGCGCGGAACATCTGGCGAATCCCGCGGACTGCCTGGCGGATGCGGTCCTGGTTCTCGATCAGTGCGAAGCGCACATGGTCATCGCCATAGTCGCCAAAGCCAATGCCTGGGGATACGCACACCTTCGCCTCGGCCAGCAGTTTCTTGGAGAACTCCAGCGAACCCAAATGCGCGTACGCTTCGGGAATCTTCGCCCAGACGTACATCGACGCCTTGGGGTTCTCCACCATCCAGCCAATCTCGTGCAACCCTTTGACCAATGTGTTGCGCCGCTGCCGGTACTGCTCGGCGATGTCGCGCACGCATTGTTGGTCACCTTCGAGTGCGGCAATGGCCGCTACCTGCAGCGGCGTGAACGTGCCGTAGTCGTGGTAGCTCTTGATTCGTGCCAGCGCATTGACCAGCTCCGGGTTGCCCACCATGAAGCCAATTCGCCAGCCAGCCATGTTGTAGCTTTTCGACAGGGTGAAAAACTCCACTGCGATGTCCTTGGCACCGGGCACCTGCATGATCGAAGGCGCCTTCCAGCCGTCGTAGACGATGTCGGCATAAGCCAGGTCATGGATCACCAGCACGTCATAACGCTTGGCAAGGGCCACCACGCGCTCGAAGAAATCCAGCTCCACACATTGCGATGTAGGGTTGGACGGGAAGCCCAGAATCATCATCTTGGGTTTCGGGATGGACTCGCGAATGGCCCGCTCCAGCTCTTCGAAAAAATCGACGCCGGGCACCAGCGGCACCGAACGCACTTGGGCGCCGGCAATCACGGCACCGTAGATGTGGATCGGGTAACTCGGGTTGGGCACCAGCACGGTATCGCCGTGGTCGAGGGTTGCCAGCATCAGGTGGGCCAGGCCTTCTTTAGACCCGATGGTGACGATGGCCTCGCTTTCTGGGTCAATGGCGACGTCATAGCGGTCGGCGTACCAACGAGAAATCGCTCGGCGCAGCCGTGGTATGCCCCTGGACGTGGAGTAACCGTGAGTGTCTTCGCGCTGCGCGACACTGACCAGCTTTTCGACGATATGCGGCGGCGTAGCGCCATCCGGATTGCCCATCGACAGGTCGATGATGTCCTCGCCACGGCGGCGGGCGGCCATCTTGAGCTCGGCGGTGATATTGAAGACGTAAGGGGGAGACGATCGATGCGCGCAAAACGGCGCGGCGGACGGGTGCCAGCCATGTGAACCTCGAAATGTACGTAAGCGCCCGGAACCGTCCGAGCGACGTTGGCCAACGCATTGGCCTGCCGGCACAGTAAGCGGGCCGCAGTGGCGCTGTAAAGCCCGGAAATGAAAAAACCCGGCACAGGGCCGGGTTTCTCATTCACTTCACGCTCAGGGCGCGGCGTAGGTCAGCAGCAGCTCGCTAGGTGCCTTGAAGTCCAGGGACATCGCCACGCTGAGCGCGGTGATGGTGAAGATCGAGAACACGAACAGCTTGCGAGCCCATACGCGGTCATCGGCAGCCTTGTAACCGGTCCAGGCCATGTACAGCCAGTACATCCCCATCGCTGCCGCTACTGCCAGATAGCTCATGCCGGCGTAACCGCCGAAGGTGAGCATCAAGGTGGCGAGCAGGAAAGCGAAGGTGTAGACCAGGATATGCTTCTTGGCGACCAGAATGCCCCGCTTCACCGGCAGCACCGGAATCGACGCAGCCAGGTAATCGTTGAAGCGGAAGATCGCGATTGCGTAGGAATGCGGCATCTGCCACAGGCTGAACATCACCAGCAGGGTCAGCGCAGCCAGGTCGAACGTACCACTGACTGCAACGTAGCCGATCACCGGCGGCATTGCCCCGGAGAGGCTACCCACCAATGTGCCGTGTACCGACTTGCGCTTGAGGTACAGGCTGTAGAGGCCGACGTAGATGATGAAGCCGATCAGGGCGAACAGCGCCGCCAGCAGATTGGCTTCCCAGTACAGCAGGCCAAGGCCCGCCACACCGAGCACCGTTGCGTACGCCAGAGCAACCGGGGCCGGAATCAGCCCCTGCACCATGGCGCGGTTCTTGGTGCGTTCCATCTTCACGTCGATGTCGCGATCAATGCAGTTGTTGAACACGCAACCCGACGCTACCACCAACGAGGTGCCGATCAGCGTGGCAAGCAACAGAGCCAGGCTGACATGCCCTTGCGAGGCGAGGAAGAAACCACCTGCCGCCGAAAGCACGTTACCGAAAATGATCCCCGGTTTGGTGATTTGGATAAAGTGCTTTACGGACATGCCGGTGTTCCTCACTTCGCCATCATGAAGTGGTGGATGCTGAACATGATCCACAGCGACAGGCCGACCAGGAACGCGATGATCACCGCCGAGAAGATGAACGCGATCACGTTCCAGCGCTGCTCGGATGAGCGGTCCAGGTGCAGGAAGTAGATCAGGTGAACGATCACCTGAACCACTGCGAAGGCCAGGATGGTCAGCAGCACCGCATCCTTGGACATGAAGCCGGGCACCATGACCAGGCCAAACGGGATCACCGTCAGGATGACCGACAGGATGAAACCGACCATGTAGGACTTGAAGCTGCCGTGGCTCGCGCCGCCGGCTGAATGATTGGAGTTAGCCATTACAGGGCCCCCATCAGGTAGACAACGGTGAACACACAGATCCAGACGACATCCAGGAAGTGCCAGAACAGGCTCAGGCAGCTCATGCGGGTCTGGTTGGTTTCGGTCAGGCCCTTTTTCGAGATCTGCGCCATCATCACCGCCATCCAAAGCAGGCCGCTGCTCACGTGCAGGCCGTGGGTACCGACCAGGGTGAAGAAGCCGGACAGGAAGCCGCTCTTGTCTGGGCCATAACCTTCAACGATCAGCTTGTGGAACTCGTTGATTTCCATGCCGATGAAGCCGGCACCGAACAGGAAGGTGATGAACAGCCAGAACAGCACGCCGCTCTTGTTGCCTTTGTGCATGGCCAGCATCGAGAACCCGAAGGTGATCGAGCTGAACAGCAGCAGGAAGGTCTCGACCAGAACGTAGTCCAGTTCGAAGATCTCGTGGCCCGACGGGCCACCTGCAACGTTCCCGGCCAGCACCGCGTAAGCGGCGAACAGGCACGAGAACAGAATGCAGTCCGTCATCAGGTAGATCCAGAAGCCGAAGACGGTCATGCCCCCGGCGTCGTGGTGGTGCTCGTCATGCCCGTGGTCGTGACCGTGGGCAATATCACCGTGAGTAACTGTATTGGACATGGTGTTAAGCCTTCTCCACTCGCGCCATACCGGCGTTGGCGTTAGCCAGAGTTTTCAAACGTTCAGCCTCGATGCGAGCTACTTCGTCAACCGGGACGTAGTAGTCGATATCGTCGTCGTAGCTGCGGACGATCAAAGTCACGATCATGCCCACAAAACCTACGCCCACTGCCCACCAGATGTGCCAGATGAAGGCGAAGCCGAACACCAGGCTGAAGGCTGCGATCAGGAAGCCCATGCCGGTGTTGCGTGGCATGTGGATCGGTGCGTAGTGAGCGGCCTTCTCGGTCGCCTGGGAGCGCTCTTTCATGCCCCAGTAAGCGTCCAGATCAGCAACGGCTGGCACTTCGGCGAAGTTGTAGAACGGAGGTGGCGAGGAAGTCGACCATTCCAGAGTACGGCCATCCCATGGGTCGCCAGTGACGTCCAGGTTCTTGTTGCGGTCGCGGATCGACACGTACAGCTGAATCAGCTGGCATGCGATACCGGCAGCGATGAACAGCGCACCGACCATGGCGATCATCAGCCATGGAGTCCACTCCGGGTTGTCGGTGTGGTTCAGGCGACGGGTCATGCCCATGAAGCCCAGCACGTACAACGGCATGAACGCCAGGTAGAAACCGACCAGCCAGAACCAGAAGGACGCCTTGCCCCAACGCTCGTTCAGGGTGAAACCGAAGGCTTTCGGGAACCAGAAGGCAAAGCCCGCCAGGTAACCGAACACGGCACCGCCGATGATCACGTTGTGGAAGTGAGCGATCAGGAACAGGCTGTTGTGCAGCACGAAGTCAGCACCCGGAACGGCCAGCAGAACGCCGGTCATACCACCGATACTGAAGGTCACGATGAAGCCAACGGTCCACAGCATCGGCGATTTGAACTCTATGCGGCCGCGGTACATGGTGAACAGCCAGGTGAAGATTTTCACACCTGTCGGAATCGCGATCACCATCGTCATGATGCCGAAGAAGGCGTTGACGTTGGCACCCGAACCCATGGTGAAGAAGTGGTGCAGCCAGACGATGAACGACAGTACCGTAATGGCCACCGTTGCCCAGACCAGCGAGACGTAACCGAACAGGCGCTTCTTGGCGAACGTCGAGGTAACCTCGGAGAACACACCGAACGCCGGCAGGATGAGGATATAAACCTCGGGGTGGCCCCACGCCCAGAACAGGTTGACGTACATCATCGGGTTGCCACCAAGCTCGTTGGTGAAGAAGTGCATGCCCAGATAACGGTCAAGCGAAAGCAGCAGCAGGGTGGCGGTCAGGATCGGGAACGAAGCGGCGATCAGGACAGCGGTGCAGAGGCAGTTCCAGGTGAATACCGGCATTTTCATCAGAGTCATGCCAGGAGCACGCATCTTCAGAATGGTGACGATGAAGTTCACACCAGTGAGCAAGGTACCCAGGCCGGATATCTGCAGCGACCAGATATCAGTCGTCGACCCCTACCCCCGGGCTGTATTGCAACCCCGCTAGCGGCGGATAGGCGACCCAGCCGGTCTTGGCGAATTCGCCGACACCCAGGGAGATGTTCACCAGCAGCACGCCGACGACGAAGAACCAGAAGCTCACCGAGTTCAGGAACGGGAAAGCCACGTCACGGGCGCCGATCTGCAGCGGCACGACGATGTTCATCAGGCCGATCATGAAAGGCATGGCCATGAAGATGATCATGATCACACCGTGAGCGGTGAAGATCTGGTCGTAGTGCTCAGGCGGCAGGTAGCCGGTGGAGCCGCCGGTGGCGACTGCCAGCTGCGAGCGCATCATGACGGCGTCGGCGAAGCCGCGCAGCAGCATGATCATGGCGACGGCGATATACATCACGCCGATCTTCTTGTGGTCGACCGAGGTCAGCCACTCTTTCCACAGGTAGCCCCACTTCTTGAAGTAGGTGACCGCAGAGACAACACCCAGGCCAAGAACCGCTACGATGGCGAGGGTCACCATCACTATCGGCTCATGGAAGGGTATCGCTTCCAGACTCAGTTTACCGAACATCTCTTACTCCTCTGCCCCAGCAGCTGCGTGCGTGCTCATGTCCATCCCGCCCATGTCGGCCGAACCTTCTTTCTTGTGCTCGGTGCCGTGCTCGCCATGGCCCTTGCCCGGGTTCATGCCTTCGTACTTGTTGACGATGGTCTGGAACAGGTTGGGGGCGTAGGAGCTGTACAGCTCGACAGGGTTGTTCTCGCTCGGTTTAAGCAAGGCGCTGTAAGTCGCCGCATCGAGCGACTTGGACGAACCTTTGACTTCTTTGACCCAGGCGTTGAAGTCCGCCTCGGAAGTGGCCACTGCCTTGAATTTCATGCCGGTGAAGCCCGCGCCGCTGTAGTTGGCGGAGATACCGTCGAATTCGCCGTTTTCGTTGGCGATCAGGTGCAGCTGAGTAGTCATGCCGGCCATTGCGTAGATCTGGCCGCCCAGCGCCGGGATGAAGAAGGAGTTCATCACGGAGTCGGAAGTGATACGGAAATTGACCGGGGTGTTGGCGGGGAAGACGATCTTGTTGACCGTTGCAATGCCCTGCTCCGGATAGATGAACACCCATTTCCAGTCCATCGAAACCACTTCGATGGTCACAGGCTTGGCTTCATGATCCAGCGGGCGATAAGGGTCGAGGCTGTGAGTGGTGATGTAGGTCACGGTGCCCAGCGCGATGATGATCAGCAGCGGGATGCCCCAGACGACCATTTCGATCTTGGTCGAGTGTGCCCACTCGGGCGCATAGGTGGCGCTCTTGTTGGAAGCACGGTACTTCCAGGCGAACGCGAAGGCCATGACGATCACGGGTACTACGACCAGCAGCATCAGGCCGAAGGCGATGAGGATCAGGTTACGCTCCTCGATCCCTACCTGACCCTTCGGGTTGAGCAGGGTCCAGTCGCACCCACTGAGAAAAAGCATGCCGATCAACGGCAATAGGCCAAATAGTCTGGGGTAACGCTTTTTACTCATCTCACGACCTCTAAGCAGCTTGCTTCATTGCAATGGTGTGTTGTGATTGCCAACACTTCGTCCTGCCAAGCGTCAGCATTTCTCGAGATTGATAACGGGCGTGCCCGTAACCCGCAACTGCGGTAGGCAAGCCTGTTCGATACTCTCTGCTATGACTCGTCGATTATAGGCAAGTCGTGCGTTCGCGCCCCATTCCTTTGGTGCGGACAATCAATGAAGGGTAACTACCCGGGTTTCTGCGGAGCTGGCGAAGCACTGGCAAACAAGGCGTACAGCCTTGATTTCAGCGGCTCGCAGGGGTTGGCCCGAACAGAAATTGCCGCGATTGTAGTGAGCTAGCCCCGCATTGAATATGGCTTATTTAGCAACAGTAACTTGCCGATTATGCAACAAAGCGCCCCTTTTCAAGCCCTTGCGACACGATGTCGCAGCAGGTGCGCAGAGCCTGAAAGCCTTGAGTGGTGCGGCCTTGAGCCATTATGCGCAGGCCGAGGCCGCGACAATGGCCCTTCCTGGAAGGGGGCTATTGTCGCGGTTTCGGCATGATTCATGATGGGTGAGCTAGACCGACGCGCGGCGCCGATTTCGGATAACGCCTACAGGTACCAGAACGGCGGTGAGCACGAATGCCAGCAGAGCCCACTGCGCGAGTGACAAGCCAAGGATCGGAGGGTAAGGCGTGCTGCAGAACCCCTGAACCTCGAACACGGTGGGCCACCACCGGGCGAAAGGCAGGCCATCGACGATCGGCTGCAAAGTGTCGACGCCGCAGCTCGAAAGGGATGGGCCAGCACCCACGCGTGATTGCCCGCCGCTGCGATGCCGGCCAGCGCACTGAGCACCACCAGCACCTCGAACACGGTAAGCGAACGGCGCCCAGGCAAGGCTGCGCCGACGAAGGCGAACAACGCTATCAGCAACAAGGCATAGCGCTGCAGGATGCACAGCGGGCACGGCATCTCTCCAAGTGCGATCTGCATATAGAGCGCGCCACCCACCAGTGCCAGGCAGATGATGCCTAGCAACACAAGAAAGCGGCGTTCACGCCCTAATCGCACAGCTTCGTCACGCATGGTTCAGTCCTGGAATCGGCAATGGCTGGAGGGCGGCTACGGTACCACCGATAGCCCGGGCCAGTTAAGGTGTGGCCCGTTGAAGGCACATTAAGCCACACGCCTATTCCAGCGCCTGCGCAGGGCCGAAGAACTCCCAATGGCACCGCTCGGCGGGCACCCCCAGTTCGCCCAACCAACGCTTCACGTCGCCCATGAATGCTTTCGGCCCCAGGAAGTAGGCATCCAGCCCTTCACCGCCTGGCAACCACTTGCGCAGCAGCTCGCGGTCCAGGCGCCCGGCAGCATCGCACTGGTCGCCTTGCCCGTGCACCCGATAGTAGAAGAGCTGGTTTGCATGCGAATGGGCCAATGCCTGCAGCCAGGGGCCGAACGCTTGTGCCTGAGCGTTACGGGCGCAATGAATGAAGTGCACACGACGCCCTGCTTCAAGCGCTGCCTGCAGCATCGGCAGCATCGGCGTGATGCCGACGCCTGCACTGATCAGCACAACCGGCCCTGCGCCCTCTTGCAGCACGAACCCGCCCGCAGGCGGGAACAGATCCAGGCTATCGCCCACCTTCAACTGATCATGCAGATAGCCAGACACCAGCCCACCCGCTTCACGCTTGACGCTGATCCGATACTCGCGCCCGTCACTGGGTGCCGACAGCGAGTAATTGCGCCGTGCCTCGCCCGTAGCATCAAGCAGTACGCGCAAGCCAATGTATTGGCCGGGCAGCGCCCGCAACACAGGCAGGCCGTCAACCGGCACGAAGTAAAACGAGGTGATGTGCTCGCTTTCCGCCACGCGGCGCCCAAGCCGGAACCTTCTTGCGCCACGCCAGCCGCCATGTGCCTGGGCGTGGCGGGCGTACTCGCCCTCCTCCGCGCCGATCAGGATGTCGGCCAGTTGCGCATACGCAGCGGCCCAGGCGTCCAACACGGCATCGGTAGCAACCTGCTCGCCGAGCACCTGGCGAATCGAGGTGAGCAGGCAGGTGCCAACGATGGGGTAATGTTCAGGAAGAATCTGCAGCGCAACATGCTTTTGCACGATCTGCGTTACCAACGGGCCGAGCGAATCGAGGCGGTCGATATTGCGCGCATACATCAATACAGCGTTGGCCAACGCGCGGGGCTGATCGCCGCGCGCCTGGTGTGTCTGGTTGAACAGCACCTTGACCTGCGGATACTGGTCGAACATCAACTGATAGAAGTGGCGAGTGAGAGCCTCGCCGCCGGTTTCAAGCAGGGGAACGGTGGCGCGGATGATGTCACGGTGGGCAGAGCTGATCATGGAGGGCTTCCAGAGTATTGAAGTTCTTCCTCTGCTCTACATAAGCCGTGCCAATGGCCGATGCCCGTGTTCACTGGGTTTCAAGCAGGCCCGAGTCACAACGACTACACTGTCGCCGCAGTCCGAACGACTACAGGAAGTCATAATGACCTCAACAGTATTACTCACCGCTCTATTGCCTCTGGTTACCGACCTCGCCCGTGAACTCCCGGAGCAGGAACGATTCCGCCGCCTGCTTCAAAGCCTGAGGCTGGTGCTGCCTTGCGATGCGGTAGCCCTGTTACGCCTTGAGGGCGAGCACCTGCAGCCCCTGGCGGTGGATGGCTTGGCCATCGACACGTTGGGCCGGCGCTTCAAGGTGGCAGACCACCCCGCCTGCAGATCCTCCTGAGCTCCCCCTCCCCACGCGCTTCCCCAGCGACAGCCCGTTGCCAGACCCCTACGACGGCTTGATAGAAGGATTGGGTGACGACCTGCATGTACACGACTGCATGGGCTGCCCGCTGTATGTAGATGACCGCCCTGGGGGTTGCTGACCCTCGATGCGCTCGCCGCAGACCGCTTTGCAGCGCATGCGCCCGAGACTCTGCAGGCGTTCGCCAGCCTTGCCGCCGCAACCGTGCGGGTCGCTGAACACATCGAACGGCTCGCCAGCCGCGCCGAGCACGAACGCCAGCGCGCAGACAGCTACGTTGCGCAGGCACAAAGCACGCCGATGATCGGCCAGAGCCCGGCACTCGAGCAGTTACGCCAGGAAATCGAAACCGTGGCCAGCACCTCGTTGGCAGTTCTGATCTCCGGGGAAACCGGCGTAGGCAAGGAGCTGGTCGCCCAGGCGCTGCATCGCAGCTCGGCGCGGGCTAACCGGCCGCTGATCAGCCTCAACTGCGCGGCGTTGCCCGATACGCTGGTCGAAAGCGAACTGTTCGGCCACGTGCGTGGTGCGTTCACCGGCGCCACCGCAGACAGGCGCGGCAAATTCGAACTGGCAGACGGCGGTACCTTGCTGCTCGATGAGGTCGGGGAACTGCCACTGCCAGTGCAGGCCAAGCTGCTGCGTGTGCTGCAAAGTGGGCAGTTGCAGCGGCTAGGCTCGGACCGTGAGCATCGCGTGGACGTACGGGTGATCGCGGCGACCAATCGCGACCTTGCCGAGCGCGTGCGTGAAGGGTTGTTTCGCGACGACCTCTACCACCGCCTGAGCGTATACCCGATCAGCGTGCCGCCGCTCAGGGCTCGGGGCCGTGACGTGCTGCTGCTTGCCGGCTATTTTCTCGAGCAGAACCGTGCGCGCATGGGCCTGGCTGCTTTGCGCCTGGCCAGTGACGCACAAGCCGCCTTACTCAGCTACGCATGGCCAGGCAACGTGCGCGAGCTGGAGCATTTGATCAGCCGTGCGGTGCTGCGGGCCCGGCCCAGGGATCGTGCAAGCGCCGGGATGCTCACCTTGACGGCGCAGGCGCTGGGGCTGGCGCCCTCCGACAACCCGCGCCCCCCCATGCCAGCCAGCCCTGCGCCGCAGGATACAGAGCCCACAGGGCTGCGCGAGGCGGTAGATGACTTCCAGCGCGAGCTCATCCAGTACACCCTGGAACGGCACCACATGCAGTGGGCCAGCACCGCTCGGGCGCTGGGAGTGGATCGCGCCAACCTCAACCGGCTGGCGCAGCGCCTTGGGCTCAAGCCTTCGAGCAATGGATGACCCGATTGGCGACAAGGCTCAAGCCAGGGCTGTCGCAGCCGATAGCCTGCTACCGGATTGGAAAAATACCCTTTATGTCTAGCCTCAAGGTTCACGCCGACGCGCTGTCACTGCTGCTGTTCACCCTGCGCAGCGGAAAACTGATGGCCATCAATTTGCTGAAGGTCAGCGAAATCATCGCCTGCCCTCCCCTGACCCGCCTCCCGGAGTCGCATCCCTACGTCAAAGGGGTAGCGTCCTTGCGCGGCAGCACGTTGTCGGTCATCGACCTGAGCCGCGCAATCGGTGAACGGCCGCTGGCCGACCCCAACGGCGGCTGCCTGATCGTCACCGACGTCAGCCGCTCCCGCCAGGGCCTGCACGTGCAGGCAGTGAGCCGCATCATTCACTGCCTGACCACCGATATTCGACCCCGACCTTATGCGACCGGGGACCGGTCATTCATCACCGGCGTCACGGAAGTGGATGGCGCCCTGGTACAGGTGCTGGACATCGAGAAAGTCATCCACAGCATCGCGCCTGCCGAGATTCTCCCGCCCGAAGACCAGGCGCTGAACATGGAAGAGGCCGAACTGCTCGCCCACGCTCGCATCCTGGTGGTGGACGACAGCCAGGTTGCCCTGCAGCAATCGACGCTGACCCTGCGCAACCTGGGTTTGGAGTGCCGTACCGCCCGCAGCGCCCGCGAAGCGCTGGACCTGCTGCTGGAACTGCAAGGCACGCCGGGGCAGATCAACATCCTGGTGAGCGATATCGAGATGTCGGAGATGGACGGCTTCGCCCTGGCCCGCACGTTGCGCGACACACCGGACTTCCACGAGCTCTACATATTGCTGCACACCTCGCTGGACAGCGCCATGAACGCAGAACGCGCCAAGGCCGCAGGTGCCAACGCCGTGTTGACCAAGTTTTCGTCGCCTGACCTGACCGAGTCGCTGGTAAAGGCCGCGCGCACGGTGCTCAAAGGGTAATCAGCCAACCGCCCAAGGCAACCAGGCGCTCGCCAAGCCACTGATTGGCATGCGCGTGGGCCAGCACGCCTCCCAACAGCGCGCCTATCGATAGCCAACCCAATGCCGGAAGGCGCTCCCGAGTGGCGACCCAGGTTGCTGCCACTCCGCCCGCCATTGCCAGCGCCCCGCTTTCCTCACCCGCCAGCGTGGGCAGAACGTCGAGGGCGCTGTAAACGCCCTGCCACACAAACGGCGAAAGGCCAGAGGCCAAACTGATCATGACGGGCCACTCATCTCTACGAAACGGCCAAGTTTCATGACTCGGTTTTTCGACAGCTATTGGACGATTCCGATAACTCTGTAGGAAAAAGGTAAATTCTTACTTAAACGTTTTACTCACCCTTGTGTCTGTGTGCTGCAGCTGTCAGTGATGTCATTTTCACGGCACACTGGCGGCCGGCGCACCGCGCTATAAAAACGCCTACTCACCCGCTCCGGTTTCTCGATGCGTACGCTCACCCGTTCGATCCTTGCATGCGCCACCCTCGCAGTCCTGGCCGGCGCCGCGCTCTGGCATACACACGCGAGCGACACGCCCGTCGCGCACACCGCGCATGCCGTGGCGGTGAAAGTTGCCATGGTCACGCAGGCCGACATCCCCCACCGGGTCGGCGGCATCGGTACCGTGCAATCGTTGCAGAGCGTGGTCATTCGCCCGCAGCTGGACGGCACGCTGATGCGCCTGTGGGTCAAGGAAGGCCAGTTCGTCGAAAAAGGCCAGATGCTGGCCAGCCTCGACGACCGTGACTGGCGCGCGCAGTTGGCGCAGGCAGAGGCTGAGCTTGCGCAGACACGCGCAGGGTTGCGGGCAGCGCAGGCGGACCTCGATCGTTACCAAAGCCTTGAGCAAGGACGACGGCATCTCGCGCCAGCAGTTGGATCAGCAACAAGCCCAGCGTGACCGGCTGGCCGCGACGATGCTGGGCAACCAGGCTGCGGTGCAGGCTGCGCAGGTCAAGCTTTCCTTTACCCAGATTCGCTCACCGCTGGCTGGGCGCGTCGGCATTCGAAATGTCGACGTCGGCAACTTCCTGCGTGTCAGCGACACCCAAGGCCTGTTCAGCGTGACCCAGTTGAACCCGATCGCCGTGGAGTTCGCCCTGCCCCAGCAGCAGTTGCCTGTGCTGCAAACCTTGCTGCGCGCACCCACTCCAGCGCCGGTGCTGGCCCTTCCAAGCGGCGAAATGGCCACCGGCACCCCGCTCGCGATCGGCCGCCTGCTGTTGATCGACAACCAGGTGTCAGAGCAGCACCGGCACCTTGCGTGCCAAGGCTGAGTTCGACAACCGCGACCTAACGTTGTGGCCGGGCCAACTGGTCAATATCCAGCTGCAGACGCAGCTGCAGAAAGGCGCTCTGGTGATACCCAGCCGCGTCTTGCAACGAGGCATCGACGGCACATTCGTTTATCGGGTGGAAAAGGACATCGCCGAGGCAGTCCCGGTGAAGGTACTGGACCAGAACAGCGAAGTCATCGTGGTAGAAGGCGTTGCGGCAGGCGACGCCTTGATCAGCGACGGCCAGTCGCGAGTGCGCCCTGGCGCCAAGGTGCAGGTGATAGCCGATGAGCCGCCCGCGCCGCCCTCCGTGCTGGGCACTGAACCGTGAGCCGCGCGCCCTCCGCCTGGTGCATCCGCCACCCCATCGCTACCTTGTTGCTGACCACCGCGCTGGTGCTGCTGGGCGCACTGGCCTTTCCACGGTTGGCGCTGGCGCCGCTGCCGGAGGCCGAGTTCCCGACCTTGCAGGTCAGCGCCCAGTTGCCCGGGGCCAGCCCGCAGACCATGGCAAGCTCGGTGGCAACGCCGTTGGAGGTGCAATTCAGCGCCATCCCCGGCATCACTCAGATGACATCGAACAGCGCGTTGGGCTCCACTACCCTGACGTTGATGTTCAACCTGAACAAGAACATCGACGCCGCTGCGCAGGAAGTGCAGGCCGCCATCAACACCGCCGCCGGCAAGCTGCCGCGCGACCTGCCCAACCTCCCCACCTGGCGCAAGGTCAACCCGGCCGACAGCCCGGTCCTGATACTCGGTGTAAGCTCGCGCAGCCTCACCGGCCCGCAACTGAGCGACGCCGTCGAAACCCTGCTGGCCCGGCAGATCAGCCAGATCGAAGGCGTAGGCCAGGTCAGCATCATCGGCCAGCAGCGCCCGGCGATTCGTGTGCAGGCCAAGGCTGACCGCCTGGCAAGCCTGGGCCTGACCCTGGCGGATCTGCGCCAGGCCATCCAGGCGACCAGCCTTAACCTGGCCAAGGGTGCGCTTTACGGGGACAGCCGCATCTCCACGCTCAGCGCCAATGACCAGTTGTTCGAGCCTGAGGAGTACGCCGAGCTGATCGTCGCCTACCGAAATGGCGCCGCCATTCGCCTCGGTGACGTGGCGACGGTACGTGCCGGTGCGGAGAACGACTACGTGCAGGCCTGGTCGGCCAACCAGCCGGGGGTGAACCTGGTGATCTCGCGCCAGCCTGGCGCCAACATCGTCGACACCGTAGAGCGCGTCCAGGCGGCGCTGCCTGCGCTGAAGGCCGGGCTGCCGGCCACGCTGGACATCGAAACCCTCAACGACCGCACCCAGACCATTCGCTCATCGTTGCACGAGGTGGAGCTCACGCTTGGCATCGCCATCGTGCTGGTCATCGCAGTCATGGCGCTGTTCCTGCGCCAGCTCTCGGCGACCTTGATCGTTTGCGCCGTGCTGGGCGTGTCGCTGATCGCCACCTTCGCGCTGATGTACGTCATGGGGTTCACCCTGAACAACCTGACGCTGATGGCGATCGTGATCGCTGTGGGCTTCGTGGTCGACGACGCCATTGTCGTGGTGGAGAACATCCATCGCCATCTGGAAGCCGGCGAGCCCCGGCGCGAAGCCGCACTAAAAGGCAGCGCAGAGATTGGCTTCACTGTGGTCTCGATCAGCTTCTCGCTGATCGCCGCGTTCATTCCGTTGCTGTTCATGGGGGGCGTGGTCGGGCGCCTGTTCAAGGAGTTCGCCTTGACCGCCACCGGCACCATCGTGGTGTCGGTGATCGTATCGCTGACCCTCGCCCCTACCCTGGCGGCCATGTTCATGAACGCGCCCAAGCCCCACCCCCAAGGCAAGCACGGCGCCAGCGAACGATTGATGGCGGGCTACGAGCGGGCACTCAACGCGGCGCTGAATCATCCACGCACGATGCTGGCCCTGTTCGGCGCCTCACTGGCGCTGGCGATGGCAGGCTACCTGTTCATTCCCAAAGGCTTTTTCCCGGTGCAGGACACAGGCTTCGTGCTCGGCACCAGCGAGGCGGCAGCGGATATTTCCTATCCCGACATGCTGGCCAAGCATCAGGCGCTGGCGCGCATCATCGCTGCCGACCCTGCGGTGCGGACCTGGTCGCACTCGGTGGGTGTCAGCGGCAGCAACCAGGCAGTTGCAACGGGCCGCTTCTGGATCTCGCTCAAACCGCGCGAGCAGCGCGATGTGTCGGCGAGCGAGTTCATCGACCGCATTCGCGGCCAACTGGCCCAGGTGCCGGGGATCGTGCTGTACCTGCGCGCTGGCCAGGATATCAACCTGGGCGTCGGTGCCAGCCGAGGCCAATATCAATACGTGCTCAAGAGCAATGACGGCGGTGCGCTCAACTTCTGGGCCGAACGCCTGACCGACACCTTGCGCAAGATGCCAGCGTTTCGTGACCTTTCCAACGACCTGCAATTGGGCGCCAACGTCACCCCGATCCAGATCGACCGGCGTGCGGCTGCGCGCTTCGGAATCACTACCGCCGATGTGGACCAGGCGCTTTACGACGCGTTTGGCCAACGGCAGATCAGTGAATTCCAGACCGATACCAACCAGTACAAGGTGGTGCTGGAGCTGGACGCCGCCCAGCGCGGCCAGGCACAGAGCCTGAACTGGTTCTACCTGCGCTCGCCGCTGACGGGTGAGCAGGTACCCATGGCTGCGCTGGCGCACGTTGGCACACCGCTGAACGGCCCATTGTCGATCGCCCATGACGGCATGTTCCCCGCCGCCAACCTCTCGTTCAACCTGGCGCGCGGCGCGTCGCTGGGCGATGCGGTCGAGCAACTCCAGCAGGCCGAGAAGGACATCGGCCTGCCGGCAAACGTGACTGGCAGTTTCCAGGGTGCAGCCCAGGCCTTTCGCAGCTCTCTGGCCAGCCAGCCGTGGCTGATCCTGGCGGCACTGGTGGCGGTGTACATCATTCTCGGTGTGCTTTACGAAAGCCTGGTCCACCCCTTGACGATCATCTCCACCCTGCCCTCGGCGGGCCTGGGTGCGCTGGCATTGCTGTGGCTCAGTGGGCAAGCCTTCACCATCATGGCGTTGATCGGGCTGGTGCTGCTGATCGGTATCGTGAAGAAAAACGGCATCCTGCTGATCGACTTTGCACTCAACGCCCAGCGCGAAGCGGGCCTTACCCCGCGCGAAGCGATCTACCAGGCATGCCTGGCGCGGGTCAGGCCCATTGTGATGACCACACTGGCAGCCTTGCTCGGCGCTGTGCCGCTGATGCTCGGCTACGGCAGTGGCGCCGAGCTGCGCCAGCCACTGGGCATCGCGGTGGTCGGCGGCCTGTTGGTGAGCCAGTTGCTCACATTGTTCACCACGCCGATCATCTATTTGCAGCTCGAACACCTGTTTCATCGGCGCCGATAAGGGCGCAAAAGGCTGGCGCCCGCGGTATTTTCGAACGTACGTTCGCACCAACCTCCTTATCGAATGTCGCCAACGTGCATGTAACACATTAAAAACAAAGGCAAAACGCGCTGGAGTCGCAGCCAGCCTGCCTGCATGATCGGCGAACCGCGCTGAATGTGCAGCTTGTGAGGGGGCATCGGGGTCCCTATCATATCGCCGCCCCGACTACCGGCCGATGCCGCCCCATGCCTACCACCCTGACCTCGCACAACGCCCGCGCCCAAAGGCTGCTCGCCACAGGCTGCCTGGCAGGGATCGCAGCGATCATTGCCCTGGTCACCTTCCTGCTGGCCCGTGAACACAGCCTGGCGCGCGCAACGGCAGTACGTAACTCGGCCAACATCGCGCAACTCATCGATGCCGATGTACAGCGCAACGTCGAACTGTACGACCTGGCCTTGCAGGGGCTGGCCGAAACCGTCAGCCACCCTGACTTCGCCCGCATCCCGCCACGCCTGCGGCATCAGATGCTGTTCGGCCGCGCCATCGCGGCGCCCCTGCGCGGCGACGTACTCTGGCTGGACACCGAGGGCAACGTGGTCGCCGACTCGTTGACCACGCCGCCTCGAGCGGGCAACTTTTCGGCCTGGGCGGACTTTCAGTACCTGCGTGACCACCCCGGCAATGCTCTGCACATCAGCCCACCGTTTCGCGACACCCTCGGCGACCTGGGCTGGTGCATCAGCTTCAGCCGCCGCATCGAAACAGCCGATGGCCGTTTCCTCGGCGTGGCCACCGGCGCGTTGCGGCTTGACTACTTCAATCATCTGTTCCGCGATCTGAACATCGGTGTCGATAGCAGCATCAGCCTGATCAGCGACACCGGTTACATTCTGGCGCGTGAAACCCTGGGGTCGGGAGAAGACGTAGCGGGCCAGAACTTCGCGCACTCTCCGGGCATGCGGCCTTTCCTGGAGGGTGGCCGCAGCGGCAGCCTGACTCAGATATCAGGGCTTGATGGTAAAGAGCGCGTCTACACCTATACACAGGTCGGCAAGCTACCGCTGAAGGTGGTAGTCGGCATCTCTACCGAGCAGGTGTTCGGGCCCTGGCGGCGAACCGCTGGCATGGTGGGATTCGCCACCGTCGCACTGTGCCTGGGGATTTTCATGCTTACATTGCTGCTGCGCCGCGAACTCAACCGGCGCCAGCGCGCCGAGCTGAACCTGGCCAACCTGGCCATGACCGACGGGCTTACCGGGCTTGCCAACCGCCGCAGGCTGGACCAGGCCCTGGAGCTGGAATGGCTGCGCGCCCAGCGCAACCGTGACACGCTCGCGGTGCTGATGATCGATGTCGACCATTTCAAGGTATTCAACGAGCGCCACGGCCATCACGGCGGCGACAGTGCGCTGCGCGGCGTGGCGCAAATCATCGGCGATTGCATCCATCGCCCCGCAGACCTTGCGGCGCGGTATGGCGGTGAAGAGTTCGTGGTAGTGCTGGCGCAAACGGAACTCTACGGCGCGCTGGTCCTTGCAGAGACCATCCGTAAAGCGGTGCAGATGCACCCGCCGATGGGCGCTGGCTTGTCGCGGGTCACCGTGAGCATCGGGGTCAGCGCATTGCGTGCTCGCCCTGGCGTGCCGCTCGACGCTCTGCTGTGCAGCGCCGACCAGGCCCTTTACCAGGCCAAGGCCGAGGGGCGTAACCGCGTGTGCTCTCTGGAGGGCGGGTTGGCTCAGGGCCCGGAGCAAAAAACGCCGGCAGAGCCGGCGCAATGAGGGATCCAGCATCTGCTGGCACGAGCGATGATCAGCTAGCGCGGGCGATATTACGCAACGCCTTGATTTGATCGTGGTTACGCTGAACGCCGTGGTACTGGCGCTCGACGATGGAAAACACGTTGGCCGGCAACGGCTCGGCCAAGGCCTCCTTGTAGGCCTTGAGAGCGACATCCTCGCCACGTTCGGCCTCATTGAGGATGGCCTCTTCGCTCTTGCCGGTAACCAGCGACTTCAGGTCGACCCAGCGGCGGTGAAGGTCGCCGGAAAAGCTGGTGGAGTCTTCAGGCGTGCCGCCCAGAAGGGTTACCGCCTCTTGCAACTCGCCTGCGGCAGCTGCGCATTCGTCAGAGCGTTTTACGAACAAGTTCTTGAGCTCGACGTTCTTGACATCGTCTGCACAGGTACGGAATCCTTCCTGGCCGTCCTTGCACGTCTCGATCAGATGATTGAGTACCGATACAACGTCTTTGCCTGACTTGGTCATGAGAAGTTCTCTGTTGAAGTGATGACTATCAACTTTGCAGAGGACGTGCCACATTTCGTTTTTTTGAAAAGCGCTGACAGATCAAAGGCTTAATGAAAAATTGATATTTGAAACCCCTTTGTTATGCAAGATCGAGTGAAAGACGGCATTGCAAAATGCAATTTACTCGAAGGCTTGCCATCGCATCATTTAAAGCGCCAGATAATGAATCCAAAGATGCTTGAGCAGCTCGCAACTCGAACGATGCCCTTCGGCAAATACAAGGGGCGTGTGCTGGCAGATCTGCCAGGTCATTACCTCGCCTGGTTCGCCCGCGAAGGCTTTCCGAAAGGCGAACTGGGCACGTTGCTCGCGCTCATGCTCGAGATCGATCACAACGGCCTGAAAGCGCTGCTCGACCCGTTGCGCGGGCAAAAAAATGGGGCGCCGACCAAGCGCCCCCAAAAGCCATGAAACAATCGCTCGTCAGCCGAGCAGCGCCAGTGCCTCGCGGCTGCATTGCTCCACCTGATCCCACTGGCCAGCCTTGATCCAGGCTTTGTCCAGCATCCAGGTGCCGCCCACGCACATGACGTTGGGCAGGCTCATGTAAGTATTGAGGTTGGAGGTATTCACGCCCCCCGTGGGGCAAAAGCGTACATCGCCAAAAGGGCCGCCGAACGCTTTGATCGCGCCCACGCCGCCGCTGATTTCGGCAGGGAACAGCTTGAAGCGGCGGTAGCCCAAGGCGTAGCCCATCATGATTTCCGAGGCAGTCGCCACGCCCGGCAGCAAGGGAAGCGGGCTGTCGACGCCGGCTTCGAGCATGTCCTGGGTGCAACCCGGGGTCACTACGAACTGCGCGCCCACATCTTCGACGGCCTTGAGCATGTCCCGATCCAGCACGGTGCCGGCGCCCACCAACAGGTTGGGGCGGTGCTCACGCAGCAGCTTGATGGCCTTGAGGCCGTACTGCGAGCGCAGGGTCACTTCCAATGCGGTCAACCCGCCGGCAGCCAGCGCATCGGCCAGCGGCAGGATTTCACTTTCCGAGTTGATCACGATCACCGGCAGGATCCGCGCGGTAGCGGCCAGCGCGTCGATCTGTTTGACCTTGTCCTGCATCAGGGCTTTGCGTTCAGGCGTCATGGCGGCTGATCCTTGTTTCCAGGGGCACCAGAAGATGCCCAGTGGAGCGTTCAGAAAAGCGCGCACCGGCATCTGCGCCAGGTCGTCCCCGGCCAGCGCCGTGCGCAGCGTGTCGAGTTTGCCCTGCCCCTGGATGGACAGGATCGGGTAGCGGGCGCCAGCCAGCAGCGAGCGGGTCGTACTCAACCGCTGGTGAGGCACACTGGGTGCCAGCATGGGGACGCAGCGCTTGGGATTGTTCTCCTCCAGAGCTTCGGCAAGCCCGGGGCTTGCCGGGAACAGCGAGGCGGTGTGGCCGTCATCGCCCATGCCCAGCACCAGCACGTCGATGTCACCCAGCTCAGCCAGCGCCTCGTCGGCCTGCGCAGCAGACTCTTCCTGGCTTTCAGTGGCGCGGTAGAGGCCAATGAACTTCGCCTTTGCCACAGAGCCTTGCAACAGATAGCGTTTGACCAGGCCCTCGTTGCTGTCGGCATGGGTGACAGGCACCCAGCGTTCATCGGCCAACGTGATGGTCACCTTGCTCCAGTCCAGCACACGCCGGGTCAGTGCCTGAAAGAACATCACCGGGCTTCGCCCGCCGGACACCACCAACGACGCATGGCCGCGTGCCTCGATACCGTCGCGCAGGTGCGCAACGACCACTTCTGCCAGCGACTCGGCCAACAAAGGTGGGCTTGCGAATTCGTGCGCCGAGAGGTGCTCGGGCAGTTTCAGTTCAGATATCGCCATACCAGGATCTCCCGTCGCGGGTAATCAGTGCGATGGAGCTCATCGGCCCCCAGGAGCCCGCCGCGTAAGGCTTGGGCGCTTCACCAGAGCGTTTCCACCCGGCGATCAACTGGTCGCACCATTTCCATGAGTATTCGATTTCGTCCTTGCGGACGAACAGGTTTTGGTTGCCCTGCATCACTTCCAGCAATAGCCGCTCATACGCGTCAGGGATTCGCGCACTGCGGTAGGCGTCGGAGAAATTCAGCTGCAGCGGGCCGCTGCGCAGCTGCATCCCCTTGTCCAGGCCTTGTTCCTTGGTCATCACCCGCAGCGAAATGCTTTCGTCCGGTTGCAGGCGGATGATCAGCTTGTTGCTGATCTGCATGCGCTGCTCCGGGGCGAAGATGTAATGCGGGGGTTCCTTGAAGTGAATCACGATCTGCGAAAGCTTTTGCGGCATGCGCTTGCCGGTGCGCAGGTAGAACGGCACGCCTGCCCAACGCCAGTTGCGGATGTCGGCGCGCAGTGCGACGAAGGTCTCGGTATCGCTGTGCGGGTTGGAGTTTTCTTCCTCCAGGTAACCCGGCACGCTGCGGCCTTCGCTGTAGCCGGCGATGTACTGGCCGCGCACTACATGAGTGTGCAGCGCTTCGCCGGTGATCGGTTGCAGTGCCTTGAGCACCTTGACCTTCTCGTCGCGAATTGCGTCGGCAGAGAGGTCTGCCGGCGGGTCCATGGCGATCAGGCAAAGCAGTTGAACCAGGTGGTTCTGAATCATGTCGCGCAGCTGGCCGGCCTTGTCGAAGTAACCCCAGCGGCCCTCGATGCCAACCTTCTCGGCCACGGTGATTTCAACGTGGGAGATGTAGTTCTGGTTCCACTGGGTTTCGAACAGGCTGTTGGCAAAGCGCAGCGCAATCAGGTTCTGGACGGTCTCTTTGCCCAGGTAGTGGTCGATGCGGTAAACGCGGTTCTCGGGAAAATGCCGCGCCACGGCGTCGTTGACGGTGCGCGAGGATTCCAGGTCATGGCCAATGGGCTTTTCGAGCACCGCTCGCGTGCGCTCGGCCAACCCGACCTTGGCGAGGTTTTCACAGATGGCGCCGTACACGGACGCTGGCGTTGCGAAATAAGCGATCACAGTGCCGCTGTCGCCGACGCGCTCGGCCAGGGTCACATAATCGTCAGCCTTGAGAAATCCACATGTACGTATTCAAGCCGCGCCTTGAAGCGGGCCAATGCGGTTTCCTCAAGCTGTTCGGCGGGCACGAATTCGCGCAGGTGCTCCTCGATCTGCCCCAGGTGATAGGCCGCGTCACCCGCTTCGCGCGCCAGCGCCAGCAGGCGCGTGTTCTCGTGCAGCAGCTCGGCGCGGTCGAGCTGAAACAGCGCCGGGAACAGCTTGCGCAGCGCCAGGTCGCCCATGGCGCCGAACAAAGCAAAGGTGCAAGGCTCAGAAATCGAAATCATGATATGAATTCTTTTATCAAGTTGAACAAGTATTACGGTTTTGCTCGCGGGCCTCAAGGCCAAATGTAGTAATAAAACAACAAAGCGAGCATGCTAACAGAATGCTGTGGTGAACAAGCCTACCCCCCAGTACGATAGACCACCCTCGATGACAGCCTCACAGACGCCCAAGGAGCCCAGCATGGAGCGAGTGCGTAACCTCCTCGAACAGATCCAGGAACGCCTCGATCACCTCAATAAGGCTGAACGCAAAGTCGCCGAGGTTATCCTGCATAACCCCCAGCAGGCCACCCGCTACAGCATTGCAGCGCTGGCCCAGGCTGCGACGGTCAGTGAGCCGACGGTCAACCGCTTCTGCCGCTCTTTCAATGTGAGTGGATACCCGGAGCTCAAGTTGCAACTGGCGCAGAGCCTGGCCAGTGGCGCAGCCTACGTGAGCCGCGCGGTGTCGGCCGACGATGACCCCGCCGCCTACACGCAGAAGATCTTCGGCAGCGCCATCGCCTCGCTGGATACCGCCTGCCAGCAGATCGACCCACGCCAGGTGAGCCGCGCCGTGGACATGATGATCCAGGCCCGGCAAATCCACTTCTTCGGCCTGGGCGCCTCGGCACCCGTGGCGCAGGACGCCTTGCACAAGTTCTTTCGCTTCAACCTGCCGGTCAGCGCCCATGCAGACGTGCTCATGCAGCGCATGCTCGCTTCGGTAGCGCACACGGGGGAATTGTTCGTGATCATTTCCTACACCGGCCGCACGCGCGAACTGGTGGAGGTGGCCCGGACCGCACGCGAGAACGGCGCCTCGGTGCTAGGCCTTACGGCTGCGGGCTCGCCGCTCGACGAAGCGTGCAGCGCCAGTGTGAACATCCCACTGCCCGAAGACACAGACATCTACATGCCGATGACCTCGCGGATCATTCAGTTGACGGTGCTCGACGTGCTGGCGACAGGCATGACCTTGCGCCGAGGCTCGGACTTTCAGCCGCATTTGCGCAAGATCAAGGAAAGTTTGAACGCCAGCCGCTATCCGTTGCTTTAGAGCTACTAGCCCCTAGCTTCAAGCTTGAAGGAAAAGCGGCTCCGAGTCGGGGCGTAAAGCCGCTTTCCCGCTTTGGGGCTTGAAGCTCGCAAGAGCTGCGAGTTCATAGCTTCAAGCTTCCAGACGAAGCGGCTCTGCGCTATTGCGCATAACCGCTCCCGCTTGCAGCTAGTGGCTACTAGCTACCAACTTTCTTAGAACTTCGACTGCACCTTCAAGCCAACCACAACCGCGTCATCAACCTGATCCACACCACCCGGGTGTTTGATGTACTGCACGTTCGGGCGAACGGTCAGCCAGTTGGTGACGTGGAAGCCGTAGTACAGCTCGGCGTCATACTCGGTGTCCTGCACTGGCACGAAGGCGGGGTTGTCGTAGTCGCCGATGCCGTTGAGAGTGTTGATCAGATCGGCACGGCGGCGGGCATCGTCGTTTACGTGGATGCGAGCCACGCCAACACCGATGTCATCCTTCGGCCGGCTGTCGAGCAGGCCTTTGTACACAAAGCCCACCTGCTGGTAGTTGTCGATGAAGTTGGTGGCTTTGTCATGCACGGTGGCGTTGGCGAACATGCTCAGGCCACGGCTGGCGTCGCCGTTGTGCGAAGTCAGCTGCTGTTGCGCAACGACCCACCAGCCGTGCTTGCTGCTATGGCTCTTGAAGTCGTTACCGGTAACTGCCTGCTGCTGGCCATTCACATCTTCGGCGACGTCGTTGGCGCTGGCGGTGCTGTAGTAGTAACCCACGCGGTACTCGCCCGGCAGGCCGTTCACGCGTGGCGACCATACCAGCTCCACCGGGAAGATAGTGCCCTTGGTGCCGCTGGCGTTGAGCTTGAAGCCGTTGCCGGTTTCCAGGTTCGACGGGTTCTGGTTGAACGCGCCCACTTGTGCGTAGAACTCGGGGTTGAAGTTCCACTTCACCCGCGCAGCCCACTGGCTCACTGGCCAGTTGTACCAGATGCCGCCGACCCAGTTACCGACCTGCGAGCCGCAGAAGGCGAGGTTCTGGAAGTCGCAAGGGAAGCTGTTGAAGTCTTCGCCCGGGCCGAAGCGGCCGACTTTCACGTCAAGCTTGTCGTCCAGGTAGCGCTGGCGATACCACATTTGTGTCAGGCGCCAGGTCTGGCCGCGGCCCCAGACTTCCTGTGGCGAACTGAACATGCCAGCGCGCGGGTCGCTGATACGGTCGTTGCCGATGTTGCGGCCGCTACGTTCGGTCACGGTGAAGCGGAAGTCGGCGCCTTGCCAGCCGAGGATCTTCTCCAGGTCCATCTTCACGCCCAGCGCGAACTGGTCACTGTACCGCGCCGTCTTGTCGTGGTCGTAGCCGCCCTTGACGTTGCTGGCGGCCTCGCCCACGTACTCGGCTGTAAAGTCATAGCCTTTGTCGTAAAGGTCTTTGCGCGTGCCGCCCCAGTCGCCGGTGGCGTACTGCGAAGCATCGAACTGGCCGAACTCACCGGCTGCCTGGGCGCTCACCGCCAGGCTCATGGCGCCGAGCACGAACAGGCTGCGAGCCACGCGCGTGTGTTTGGCAGATGTGTGATTACGCATGTTCATCCCTTGATCACCCTCATTATTGTTTTGCGTTTATTGTTGTTATCGCCGGGCGTACCGCCCCTCACCGCCCTTTGAACTGCGCGATGTTGCCGGCCGATGGCTCAGCCGGTGTGTTGCTCTGGATAGCCAGGCGCTCGCCGCTCTGGGCGTCGAACAGCAGGGCCTTGCCGGCATCGAAACCGACTGCCATGGCAGCGCCCAGGGCGGGTGCCTGGTCGGGTGCGACCCGGCAGCACACCTTGGTGCCGTTGATGGTGACGAACACCAGGGTGTCCGGGCCGGTCGGCTCGGTCACTTCGACCTGGGCCGGCAATTGCACGACGGTGCCTACTCCGGCCAGTGCCAGCTGCTCCGGGCGCAGGCCCAGGATCAGCTCACGGCCGGTGAGGTCTTGATCGGTGTGGCCCAGGGCCAGGTTCAGATGGCCATGGCCACTGTCCAGCGGCGCGACCCATTGGCTGCCTTCACGCACCGGCTTGACCGGAATGAAGTTCATCGGCGGCGAGCCGATGAAGCTGGCGACGAACAGGTTGGCCGGTTCGTTGTAGATCTCGCTCGGGGTGCCAAACTGCTGGATGATGCCGTCTTTCATCACCGCAACCTTGTCGCCCAGGGTCATCGCCTCGATCTGATCGTGGGTCACGTACACCGTGGTGGTTTTAAGGCGCTGGTGCATCAGCTTCATTTCAGTGCGCATTTCCACGCGTAACTTGGCGTCCAGGTTCGACAGCGGTTCGTCGAACAGGTAAATCTTCGGCCGGCGCGCCAGAGCGCGCCCCATCGCCACGCGCTGTTGCTGGCCGCCAGAAAGCTGGCTGGGTTTTCGCCCGAGCAAATGTTCGATCTGCAGCAGCTTGGCGACCCGCGCCACTTCCTGATCTATCTCGGCGGCAGGCACCTTGCGGATCTTCAGGCCGAATTCGATGTTCTGGCGCACGCTCATGGTCGGGTACAGCGCGTACGACTGAAACACCATGGCGATGTCACGATCCTTGGGGCTCATGCGGCTGATGTCGGCGCCGTCCACCAGGATCTCGCCGCCGGTGATGTTCTCAAGGCCCGCGATACAGTTCATCAGGGTCGACTTGCCGCAGCCGGAAGGGCCGACCAGGATCAGGAACTCGCCCGAGTCGATGCTCAGCTGAATGTTCTTGAGGGTGTCCGGCAACCCGCTGCCGTAGGACTTGTTGACGTTGCGCAGTTCAAGCGTTGCCATTGCGTTACCCCTTGACCGCGCCGGCCGTCAGCCCGCGCAGGAAATACTTGCCCGCCAGCACATACACCAGCAGGGTCGGCAGCCCGGCGATCATTGCCGCGGCCATGTCTACGTTGTATTCCTTGACCCCGGTGCTGGTGTTGACCAGGTTGTTCAGGGCCACGGTGATCGGCTGCGCGTCGCCACTGGCGAACACCACACCGAACAGGAAGTCGTTCCAGATCTGGGTGAACTGCCAGATGATGCACACCATGATGGTGGGCACCGACATCGGCAGCAGGATCTTGCCGAAGATGGTGAAAAAGCCCGCACCATCGAGCCGCGCCGCCTTGACCAGGGCCTCGGGGACGGCCACGTAGAAGTTGCGGAAGAACAGCGTGGTGAAGGCGATGCCGTACACCACGTGCATGATCACAAGGCCCGCTGTGGTGTTGGCCAGCCCCATCTTGCCGAGAGTGAAGGAGGCAGGTAGCAGCACGGTCTGGAACGGCAAAAAGCAGCCGAACAGCAACAGGCCGAAGAACAGCTGCGAACCGCGAAAGCGCCACATCGACAGCACGTAGCCGTTGAGCGCACCGATTGCCGTGGAGATCAGCACCGCCGGCACAGCGAAGCGCACCGAGTTCCAGGAAGTAGCCATGCACCGTGGCCCAGGCCTTTTCCCAGCCGATGGTGGTGAAGGCGGCCGGCAGGCTCAGCAGGTTGCCGGTGCTGATGTCGTCAGGTGTTTTGAAGCTGGTCAGCAGCATCACCGCCAGGGGCACCAGATACACGAGGCACGCCAGGATCAGGATCGCGTAGATCAGCACGCGGCTGGGGGTGAGCCCCGGTTTGAGCGTGGCGCTAGTCATGGCGCTTGCCTCGCAATTCCGAATACAGGTAAGGCACCAGGATCGCCAGGATCGCGGCCAGCATCAGCATCGCGCTCGCCGAGCCCATGCCCATCTGGCCACGGCTGAAGGTGAACGAATACATGAATACCGCCGGCAGGTCGGACGAGTAGCCAGGGCCACCGGCCGTCATCGCCATGACCAGGTCGAAACTCTTGATCGCGATGTGCGCCAGGATCATGAACGCACTGAAGAACACCGGGCGCAGGCTCGGCAGCACGATCCTCAGGTAGATGGTGGGCAGGCTCGCGCCATCGACCTGGGCGGCCTTGATGATCGAGCTGTCGACGCCGCGCAGGCCGGCCAGGAACATCGCCATGACAAAGCCCGACGCCTGCCACACCGCCGCGATGACGACGCAGTAGATCACTCGATCCTGGTTGATCAGCCAGTCGAACGTGAAACCGGTCCAGCCCCAGTCACGCAGGAGCTTGTCCAGGCCCATCCCGGGGTTGAGCATCCACTTCCAGGCAGTGCCGGTGACGATCATCGACAGCGCCATCGGGTACAGATAGACCGTACGGATGAACCCTTCACGGCGAATGCGCTGGTCCAGCAGCACTGCCAGCACCACGCCCACCACAAGGCTCACGAAAATGAACAACCCGCCGAACACCAGCAGGTTCTTGCTCGCCACCCACCAGCGGTCGTTGTCCCACAGGCGCATGTACTGGGCCAGCCCGACGAACTTGTAGCTGGGCATGAAGCTTGAATTGGTGAACGACAGCAGGAACGTCCACCCGATGTAGGCGTAGAAACCCACCAGCACCACCACCATGCTCGGCGCCAGCACCAGCTTCGGAAGCCAAGCCTGCAGGCGGTCGAGCACGGGCGTTGCCTTGGGCAATGCAGCGACGGAACTCATCGGCACTTACTCATGAAGGTGTGAAACGCCCGGCGCAAGGCACCGGGCGGGCAAGCCGAACGCTTACTGCGCGGCCTTGATCGCGGCGCCCAGTTGCTGGGCAGCCTTGGCCGGGTCGGCGTTCTTGTCGCTGATGAACGCGTTCACCGTATCGAACACTGCACCCTGCACGGCCAGGTTGGTGGCCATGTTGTGGGCCATGCTCGGCTGCGCACCGTCGCCCTTGCTGGCTTCGGCGAAGTCCTTGGCCGAGGCCTGGGCGCATTCGTCGAACTGCTTCATGTCGATGTCGTTGCGAACCGGGATCGAGCCCTTGTTCTGGTTGAACACGGTCTGGAAGTGGGTGCCCAGGGCAATTTTGGCGACATCTTTCTGCGCAGCGACCGTGCCTTCGTCCTTGACCTTGAACATGGCCAGGGAGTCGACGTTGTAGGTGTAACTGCCTGCGGTGCCCGGGAACGGCACGCATTGGTAGTCCTTGCCGGCAACCTTTTTGGCGTTGCTCCACTCGCTCTTGGCCCAGTCGCCCATCGCTTGCATGCCAGCCTTGCCCTGGATCACCTGGGCGGTCGCCTGGTTCCAGTCCTGCGGGCCGCGATTGGGGTCCATGTAGCCGGTGAGTTTTTTCAACGCAGCGAAGGATTTCGCCATGTCGGCGCCGGTCAGGGTTTTTTGATCGAGCTGGACGAAGGCCTTGTTGTAGCCCTCAGGGCCCATCACTGCCAGCACGATGTCTTCGAACACCGTGGAGTTCTGCCACGGCTGGTCACCGTGCGCGATCGGGATGATGCCTGCAGCCTTGAGCTTGTCGGCGGCGGCGAAGAGTTCGTCGAGCGTGGTCGGCGCCTTGGCGATGCCGGCCTTCTTGAAGGCTTCAGGGTTGATCCACAGCCAGTTGACCCGGTGGATGTTGAACGGCACCGCTACGTAGTGGCCATCGTACTGAACGATCTTGGCGACGGTCGGCGACAGCAGTTTGTCCCAGCCTTCGCTCTTGGCGACATCGTCCAGGCCATCTTCGGTCAGCAGGCCCAACTGGCCCCAGTCCTGAATGTCCGGCCCTTTGATCTGAGCGGCACCGGGCGGGTTACCCGACACGGCGCGGGTCTTGAGTACGGTCATCGCCGCAGCGCCACCGCCACCGGCTACCGCGTTGTCTTTCCAGGTGAAGCCATCGGCCTTGACCTGGTTGCGCAACACGTCCATCGCGGCGCTTTCGCCGGCGCTGGTCCACCAGTGGGTGACTTCGATCGAACCTTTGGAATCGGCTGCCAGAGCAGCGAGGGGAAACAACGAGGCAAGGGAAATAACCGCAGCCAAGCGGGTAGTGGCTTTCATGACGAGTCCTTTTGTTGTTTTTATCAACAGCAAGCTTCTAGCTAGCGCTGTCCGGGAGTTTAAACAGCAAGTGGAGGGGCTTGGGTAACGAAGGGGTGTGGAAATGTCACCGCACGGTGACAAAAGCATGAACCTCAACTTCACGGCCGACGTTAAACAAAAGCAGTACGTTGAAACACACGATCAAGTGCCCCATCAGCCTAGCCATGGAATACTTTGCCGCCTCCAATTTATAACTCCAGGGTTATAAAAAATAAGGGAAACGTGTAAGGTGCAAAGCAGGCAACTGATCAAAGAGCTGGAAGCCGATGGTTGGTATCACGTACGCACGACAGGCAGCCACCCTCTGTATGCACATCCTACAAAGCCAGGTGCCATCCCCGTCCCCCATCCCCGGAAAGACCTCCCCTGGGGACTCTCAGGGCGATTCGAAAAAGTGCAGGCCTGGCCACGACCACAGGACATTGAAACCATGCAATATCCAATCTGTATCGAATGGGGTGACAAGCACACGGCCACCGGTATTCAGATCCCTGATATCCCTGGCGCCGCCACCGCTGGCGACACGTTCGAAGATGCGTACAGGGCAGCGGTGGAGGTCGCTCATCTCATGCTGGAACAGATCATGAACAATGGCGAAGAAATCCCTCTGCCTACGTCGGCAGCTGCGCACCGGGCAAATCCGGAGTTCGCGCATATGGGTTGGGGCCTGCTGGATATCGACATCACCCCCTATCTGGGGCATGTCGAAAAGATCAATGTCACGCTACCCGGCAAGGTCATCCAGCGTATAGACCGCTTCGTGCGCGAGCACAACGTGAAGAGCCGGTCGAGCTTCCTGGCCGAAGCCGCCCTGGAAAAGCTCAATCGCTGAGCCGTTCGCGCCGCGGCAGGCTGAGGGTCACACGCAGGCCGCCTGCGGGCAGGTTCTGCAGGCTCACCTCCCCCCGTGGCTGTGGGCGATGTTGCGAGCGATGCCCAGGCCAAGCCCGTAGCCCTGCTGGTGTGCAGCCAGGCGAAAGTGCGGCTCGAAGACCTTCTCCAGGCGCTGCTGCGGCACGCCGGGGCCTTCGTCGTCCACGTGCAGCACGAAGCTTTCAGCGTTGTCTTCGATGTGCAGGTGCGCGCGGTGGCCGTATTTGAGCGCGTTGTCGATCAGGTTGCCCATGCAGCGGCGCAGCGCCAGCGGCTTGCCCGGATAAGGTTTGCGCGCCCGGCCATCGAGCGTGACCCGGCCATCGCCCTCCGGCGCCAGGTATGGCTCGATCACGCACAGCAGGCTGCGGTTCAGGTCGATTGGCTCGATGTTCTCGTGAATGTCGGTTTCTTTCACGCATTGCAGCGCACCCTTGACCAGCAGGTCGAGCTCATCCAGGTCGCGGGTGAATTTTGCCTGCAGCGCTTCGTCTTCCAGCAGCTCCACCCGCAGCCGCAGGCGGGTGATGGGCGTGCGCAGGTCATGGGAGATGGCGCTGAACAGCTGGCTGCGCTCTGTAAGGTAGCGGCTGATGCGTTGGCGCATGGCAATGAGCGCGCGGCTCACCTCGACCACTTCGCTGCCGCCGCCGGCCTCCTCCAGCGTGGCCGCCTCATCGCCCAGTGAAAGATCACGTGCCGCCCGCGCCAAGCGCTTGAGCGGGCGGCTCTGCCAGTGCACCAGCAGCCCGGTGAACAGAAGCAAAAAGGCGCCGGTCAGCACAATGAACCACAACTGGGGCGTAGGGATATGTTCCTGTTCGAGGCTGGTGTAAGGCTCGGGCAGCAGGGACGCGATGAACAGCCACTCGCCTTCGCTCAGGCGGATCTGCGTGACCAGCACCGGCGGGTTCAGCGGCTCCAGCGTCAGCGCGTAGTAGGCCCACGAGCGTGGCAACTCATCGAGCTTGAGCCCGCTGTTGAACAGCCGCAGGTCGTCGGGGCTGACGAACGCTACGGAGATGTCCATTCCGTTACCCAGTTGCGCGCGCAGGCCATCGTTGACCGCGTCGATAACCAGTTGGCTGCGCGAGGTGAGTGGCTGGGTCTGCATTTCAAGCGCGCGGTCGTTGAGAGAGGTGAAAAAGCGCGTGCCGCCCATGCTGCGCAACTGGTCCAGCACCAGCGGCCGGTAAGCCACCGGCAGCGAACGGAAGTAACTGACGCTGGCACCCATCGAGCGCGCCAGGCTGCGAGCGCTGGCTTGCAGGCCTTCTTCTTCGCTGGTGCGCAATTGCGACAGCCACACCGCGCTCGACAGTGCCTGGGCCAGCAGCACCGCGAGCAGTGAAAGCAGCAGCATGCGCCCCAGCAGCGAGCGAGGCTTAAACAGGCGCAACCTGGGCCGCCAGCACGTAGCCACTGCCGCGTATGGTGCGAATCAGCCGGGGAGGTTTGTCGGTGTCGCGCAGGCGCTGGCGCAGGCGGCTCACCGCCATGTCGACGATGCGATCCAGCGGCATCGGCTCGCGCCCGCGGGTGGCGTTGCCGATCGTGTCGCGGTCGAGAATCTGCTGCGGGTGGTCGAGAAACAACTTGAGCAGCGCAAAATCGGCACCGGAGAGCAACACTTCTTCACCATCGGCATGGAACAACCGGTGGCTGACGGTATCGAGGCGCCAGTCCTCGAAACCCAGCACATCGCCCGAACGCTCCTGGCCGAACTGCGCCCGGCGCAGCAGCGCCTTGATGCGCGCCTGCAATTCGCGCGGGCTGAAAGGCTTGCCCAGGTAGTCGTCTGCGCCCAGCTCAAGGCCGACGATGCGGTCGGCCTCATCGGAGCTGGCCGTGAGCATGATGATGGGAACATGGGGCTGGCGCGGGTGCTGGCGAACCCAGCGGCACAGGCTGAAACCGTCTTCGTCCGGCAGCATCACGTCGAGTATCACAAGGCCCGGTAATGCGGAGTCGAAGGCGGCGCGAAAGCGCTCGCCATCGGCCGCCACCTGGACGGTGAAGCCGGCGCGGCCAAGGTAGGCTTGCAGCAGCTCGCGGATGTCCTGGTCGTCATCGACCAGCAATATGGTTTTGCCCGCAGTGGTCGAGGGTCACCTGCGTAGGTCATGGGGTCAGCGACAGGGGGTGCCGCCGACGCAGCCTAAGGGCACGCCACGCCTTTGTCGAGACGGGCGTGCCGATTCACCCAGGTGTTGCTGCAAGGCAACGCCTGCACCGGTAAGGCCGGCGAATTCGGCAGTCACGACCCACACCGGGATGCCTTCGAAGTAATGGCTCATGCAGCCTTTGTCGCTGAAGCTGTCATTGAAACCACTGCGCAGGAACAGTTCGAGGAACCGCGGGATCACACCACCCACGATGTACACCCCGCCGCGCCCGCCGACGGTGAGCACGTTGTTGCCTGCCACCCGGCCAAGGAAGCGGCTGAACTGCTCGACGGTTTGCAGAGCAACGGCATCGCCGGCCAGGGCGCCTTGAGTCACTTCGGCCTGATTGGCGAACAGCGGCACACTGCCGTCGACCGCGCAGATTGCCTGGTACAGGCGCAACAGGCCGCCGCCGCTCAGGATGGTTTCGGCACTGACATGGCCGATCAGCCCTTCGATGTGCTGGCGCAGCTGCGCCTCGCGAGCATTGCCCACAGGCAGGTCGACGTGGCCACCCTCCCCCGGCAAGGCCATGTACCGCCCGCCTGGCAAGCTCAGCAGAGTACCCACGCCCAGCCCGGTGCCCGGCCCGATCACCACCGCAGGCCGGGCCGGATCGGGCTGGCCCTCGCGCACCGCCTGGAACTCGCCAGGCTTCAGGCGCGTCATGCCCAGTGCCATGGCGGTGAAGTCGTTGACCAGCGACAGATGATCGACCTTCAGCGCCTGGCAAAACGCCTTGCGCTCGATACGCCAGTGGTTGTTGGTGAAGCGGAATTCGTCGCCACCGACGGGCCCGGCGACCGACAGGCATACCGAACCCACGTCGCCCAGGGCCAGGCCTTTGGCCTTGAAGTACTCACCGATCGCCTGCTCGGGGCTGCTGTAGTCCGCGGTCGCGTACACCTGCACCGAGTGCAGCGCGTTGTCTTCCCACAGTGCGAAGCGCGCATTGGTCCCGCCAATGTCGCCCACCAGTGCCAGTTTCATTTGAGGGCTCCCAGGGCCGAGGTGAAGGCGCTGGCGCCCTGCTCGGCCGAGCTGAACGCCATGCGCATGAAGCCGAACAGTTCCCGCCCGCAGCCTTGGCTGCTGTCGATGGTCGGCTGTGCCACCTCACGGGCGGCCAGCTCTGCCGGTTCGACCAGCACCTTCAAGGTGCCGTTCACCCCATCGACGCGGATCACATCGCCGTCGCGCACACGGGCAAGCGGGCCACCGTCCACCGCTTCGGGGCAGACGTGAATGGCGGCGGGGATCTTGCCTGAGGCACCCGACATCCGTCCATCGGTCACCAGCGCCACTTTGAAGCCGCGATCCTGCAACACACCCAGGAACGGGGTCATCTTGTGCAGCTCGGGCATTCCGTTGGCGCGCGGCCCCTGGAATCGCACCACCGCCACCACGTCGCGCTCCAGCTCGCCGGCCTTGAATGCTGCCGCCAACTCGGCCTGGTCTTCGAACACCCGCGCTGGCGCTTCCACCACCTGATGCTCCGGTGCAACGGCCGAGACCTTCATCACACCGCGGCCCAGGTTGCCCTCCATCACCCGCAGCCCACCTTCCGGCGAGAACGGCCGCGCCACTGGCCGCAGGATGGTTTCGTCCAGGCTCTGCGACGGGCCTTCGCGCCATACCACTTTGCCGCCGTCCAGGAACGGCTCCTGGGTGTAACGGCGCAGGCCGGGGCCGGCAACCGTGTTGACGTCTTCGTGCAGCAGCCCTGCGTCCAACAGTTGGCCGATCAGGAATGCCATGCCGCCCGCGGCCTGGAAATGGTTGATGTCCGCTTTGCCGTTGGGGTAGACGTGCGCCAGGGTCGGCACTACCTCGGAGAGGTCGGCCATGTCTTGCCAGGTCAGTTCGATACCGGCGGCCAGGGCAATGGCCGGCAGATGCAGGGTGTGGTTGGTCGAGCCGCCGGTAGCGTGCAGTGCGACCGTGGCATTGACCAGCGCCTTCTCATCGACGATGCGCCCCAGCGGCATGAAGCTCGCCCCGCTGGCTTTGGTCATCCGCGTGACCTGCTGCGCGGCCTCGACGGTGAGTGCATCGCGCAGGGGGTGTTGGGGTTGATGAACGAGCTGCCCGGCAGGTGCAGGCCCATCACTTCCATCACCAACTGGTTGGTGTTGGCGGTGCCATAGAAGGTGCAGGTGCCAGGGCCGTGGTAGCTCTTCATTTCGGATTCGAGCAGCTCTTCGCGGCTGGCCTTGCCTTCGGCGTAGCGCTGGCGCACTTCAGCCTTTTCCTTGTTCGAAAGCCCTGTCGGCATCGGCCCGCCCGGCACGAAGATCGTGGGCAGATGGCCGAAACGCAGAACGCCCATCATCAGGCCCGGCACGATCTTGTCACGATTCCCAGGCAAAGCGTTGCGTCGAACATGTTGTGCGAGAGCGCCACGGCGGTGGAGAGCGCGATGGTCTCGCGGCTGGCGATGGCCAGCTCCATACCGGCCTCACCCTGGGTCACACCATCGCACATCGCCGGCACACCGCCTGCGAACTGGCCAACCGAATGCACCTCGCGCAGCGCCTGCTTGATCAGCGCGGGGAAGGTTTCATAGGGCTGGTGCGCCGAGAGCATGTCGTTGTAGGCCGAGACGATTGCGACGTTCGCCGCGTTGAGCAGGCGCAGAGTGTCTTTGTCATCGCTGCCGCAACCTGCCACGCCGTGGGCGAAGTTGGCACATTGCAGCTTGCCGCGCTGGGGCCCCTCGCTGGCAGCGGCGTCTATCATCTGCAGATAACGCTGGCGGGTGGCTTGGCTGCGCTGAACCAGCCGCTGGGTAACCTCGAGAACGCGGGGATGCATGGGAAGACTCCAGGCTAATCAGGGTGACCTTGGCCGGCCAGGCGGTAGCGGATCGGACTCAACCAACGCCTTTGCCATGGATCAAAACAACATGCCGAACCGGTCACTCGTTGTAGATAAAACAAAATACTGCCATCAAAAGGGCTTGTTTTCTATTTTTATGCGCATAATCTTGTAATTCCTACAACAAAACAGATTCGTGACCTGGCCCGGCGGGGGCAACCTTCACTCATCTGACAGCAGGTACTGCCAATGACTATTCGCATCGCAATCAACGGCTTCGGGCGTATCGGCCGCAACGTACTGCGCGCACTCTATACCCAGAACTACCGCCAGCATCTGCAGGTGGTCGCCATCAACGACCTGGGCGACAGCAAGATCAATGCCCACCTGCTCAAGTACGACACCGTGCATGGCGCGTTCGATGCAACCGTTGAGCATGATCAGGAAAGCCTGACTGTCAATGGTGACCGTATTGCGGTCAGTGCAGTTCGCAATCCTGCGGAGCTTCCGTGGAAAGCGCATCAGGTGGACGTGGTGTTCGAATGCACCGGCCTGTTCACCGAGCGTGACAAGGCAGCAGCGCACCTGGCGGCGGGCGCTGCCAAGGTGATCATCTCGGCGCCCGCCGAAGGCGCCGACGCGACCGTTGTGTATGGCGTGAACCACGATGTACTGCGCGCCTCGCACCAGGTGATCTCCAACGCCTCCTGCACCACCAACTGCCTGGCGCCGGTCGCTCAGGTGCTGCACCGCGAGTTCGGCATCGAGCAAGGCCTGATGACCACGGTGCACGCCTTCACCAACGACCAGACCCTGATCGACAGCTACCACAGCGACCCTTACCGCGCACGCGCGGCCACCCAGTCGATGATCCCCAGCGAAACCGGCGCTGCCGAGGCGGTGGGCCTGGTGCTGCCGGAACTTGCCGGCAAGTTGACTGGCATGGCCGTACGCGTGCCGGTCATCAACGTGTCATTGGTCGACCTCACGCTGAACCTCGCCCGCGAAGCCAGTGCCGAGCAGGTCAATGCCGTGCTCAAGGCCGCCGCCGAGCAATCCAGGGTGCTCGGTTACAACGACCTGCCGCTGGTCTCGAGTGACTTCAACCACAACCCGTTGTCGTCTATCTTCGACGCCAACCACACCAAGGCCAACGGCAAATTGCTCAAGGTCATGGCCTGGTACGACAACGAGTGGGGTTTCTCCAACCGCATGCTGGACAACTGCCTGGCCCTGTTCAACGCTCAGTGATGGACTGGGGCGAGGTGCTGGCAGTGGCAGCGTTTTTTTGCTAAGCTCAGCCCAGCGCTTGATCTCAGGAGGCTTCATGAGCGACACCGGCACGGCGCGAGTGCCCAGCGAAGAGGTGATGGACCAGGCCATCGACTGGATCATCGCCCTCAGGGCGCCAACATCCAGGCAATGCCAGGGATTCGATGCCTGGCTGGCCGAGGACCCTGCACACGCGCAAGCCTATGCTCGCGCCGCCGCGCTGTGGGACGGCAGCGTTGCCGAGGAGGTCGAACGGGTGCTGGCGCGGCAATGCCGCGCGGCACCGCGGCCCGCACGGCGGGGCCGCTGGGTGGCTGCGCTGGCGCTGCTGGCCATCGCTACGCCTGTAGCGCTGCTCTGGCTGGCAGGCCCCCTGCTGCACTAAGGCTGGATTTTTACCGGCAAAGGGCCGACACTCGGTGCGTCTCGCCGTCTGAAACGCCTGCCACAGCGCAGCGCGGCCACCGTCTCTCAGGCCCGCACCATGTCTTACGTTCCACCCGCCCGCTCCCGCCTGGCCCGTGCGCTGTACGGCATCCTCGCCTACACGAGCCTGGCCATCGGCATCATCGCCATTTTCATACCCGGCTTGCCCACCACCGAATTCGTGCTGCTGTCAGCATGGGCTGCGACGCGCAGCTCGCCGCGCCTGGCCGCCTGGCTGGCGCGGCACAAGCTGTTCGGGCCGATGATCGAAAACTGGCACAACGGCAAGCGCATCGCACGCAAGGCCAAGATCAGCGCTACCCTGAGCATGATTTTGTGCGCGGTGATCATGTGGTTAACGCTACGCCACTATTGGCCGATCTACGCCGCCATCGGCGGCATGGTACTGGTCAACCTGTGGATCTGGTCGCGCCCGGAGCCGGAGGCACGCTGACGCCGCGCGCCGGCCAGGCGCGTTCGCCCACCCTGTTGGAGACAGGCTTATGTTCAAACCCGGCCATTTACACCTGGAGCACCGCCCCGTACAAAAACACGACGCCGCCTATCAGCTGGATGTCCATTACGACCTGCAAACCACCGACCAAGGCCCTGGCATGCACTTTCGTGTCACCGGCGACATTGCCGGCAAACCGGTGGATACCAGCTTCGACCTGCCACGCGACATGGCAGTGAACTTCGCCAGCCACATCGACCGTATCGCCCGCCAGCACGGCCTGCCGAAAACCCAGGTAGTACCGGTCAGCCTGCACCGGCAATACGACGAGATGTTCAACGACATCCGTACCAAGCTGAACCTGCACAGCGGCGATGCCCTGAGCACCGAGCGCCTCGACCGCCTGTAAAGCCTTGCAGCTTGCTTCTACAATAGGGGCCTTCTCTCACACCGGCCCCTGCCTAATGCGCATCCACGTAAGTTTCCACGACCGCGTCGGTATCACCCAGGAAGTGCTGGCCCTGCTGGGCGCGCGCAACCTGAACCTGGATGCGGTGGAAATGGTGCCGCCGAATGTCTACATCGATGCGCCCACCTTGAGTGCCCAGGTGCTCGAGGAATTGCGCGGGGCATTGCTGGCCATTGCCGGGGTGCAGGCGGTCACGGTGGTGGACATCCTCCCCGGCCAGCGCCGCCACCTGCAGCTCGACGCATTGCTGGCAGCGATGGGCGACCCCGTTCTGGCCCTGGACAGCGCCGGCAAGGTGCTGCTGGCCAACCCGGCGATGGTGTCGCTGTACTGCCGCGACCCTGCCGGCGAGCCGATCGACAGCGTATGCGCCGCACCGGGCCTGCTTGCCGCATTGCAGGAGCAAGGCTTCCGCCTGCCGTTGCGCGAGGTGACGGTCAGCGGTGAAACGCTGCTGCTCGACGCCACCCCCATTCCCCACGCCGGCGCCCTGGTCACGCTCTACCCACCCAACCGCATGGGGGAACGCCTGGCAGCGTTGCAACACGGCCACGCCGACGGCTTTGATGCGTTGCTCGGCGAGGCGCAGGTGATACGCCAGCTCAAGGCCCGTGCCCAGCGCGTGGCAGCGCTCGATGCGCCTTTGCTGATCCAGGGTGAAACAGGCACCGGCAAGGAGCTGGTCGCACGGGCCTGCCACGCCGCCAGCCCAAGGCACAACGCGCCGTTCCTGGCGCTCAACTGCGCGGCGCTGCCAGAAAACCTGGCCGAGAGCGAGCTGTTCGGCTACGCCCCGGGCGCGTTCACCGGTGCGCAACGCGGCGGCAAGCCGGGGCTGGTGGAACTGGCTCACAAGGGCACGGTGTTTCTCGACGAGATCGGCGAAATGTCGCCTTATCTGCAAGCCAAGCTGCTGCGGTTCCTCAACGACGGCAGTTTCCGCCGTGTCGGCGGCGAGCGTGAGGTGCGCGTCGATGTGCGCATCCTCAGCGCAACCCATCGGGACCTGGCGCGGCGCGTGGCCGAAGGCAGCTTTCGTGAAGACCTTTACTACCGCCTCAATGTGCTGAACCTGGAAGTGCCGCCGCTGCGCGAGCGCGGCCAGGACATCCTGCTGCTGGCGCGCTGGTTCATGCGCCAGGCATGCACCCAGATCGGCCGCCCCATCTGCCGCCTGGCGCCCGCTACCTACCCTGCCCTGCTCGGCAATCGCTGGCCGGGCAACGTGCGCCAATTGCAGAACGTGATCTTTCGCGCCGCAGCGATATGCGATGCCAACGTGGTGGGCATCGGCGACCTGGACATCGCCGGCACCTCGGTGGCGGCCTCCGGCGAGCGCGAGGTAGTGAGCCTGGAACAGGCAGTGGAGGATTTCGAGCGCGCGCTGCTGGAGAAGCTTTACGAGCAGCACCCTTCCAGCCGGCAACTGGCGTCGCGGCTGCACACTTCTCACACGGCGATCGCCAATCGGCTGCGCAAATACGGAATCGGCGCTCGGCTGTAATCAAATCGATACGGCGTATTAAATTCGTTACAAACCTGATATGTCGCCATCGGCCAAGGCTTTGTCGCACAGAGACGTTTTACGGCGACGCAATCGTAACGAAAGCTTTACAGCATAAAAGTGCATGCCCCTGCGTAAAGCCCGTGAAATAGCCGTTTCACCAATTGGCAGCATCCTTGCAAAGCAACCGGGATAAGGCCACACGGCCATCGGTATCGTCCAAGGAGTCTGCATGAGCGAGTTGCGTTTCACCGCCGAACACGAATGGCTGCGGGTTGAGCAAAACGGCCAGGTCACGGTCGGCATCACGGTGTTTGCCCAGGAGGCGCTGGGCGATGTGGTTTATGTGCAACTGCCTGAACTGCAAACGTTCAGTGCTTATGCCGAAGTGTCGGTGGTCGAATCGGTGAAAGCGGCCAGCAGCATTTATATGCCGCTCGATGGCGAGATCGTCGAAGTGAACGCAGCGCTGAGCGACACCCCGGAGCTGGTGAACGAAGCGCCGCTGGGTGATGGCTGGTTCTTCCGCTTCGTGCCGGCAGACCCTTCGCAACTCGCCGGGCTGCTGGATGCGGCCGGCTATGATCAACTGATCTCGACCCAGGCTTGAGGAGGCCCGCCATGCCCGTTCGCACACCCTTGACCTGCGACAACGAATTCATCGAGCGCCACATCGGCCCCAACGAGCAGGAAACCCGGCACATGCTCGAACTGCTGGGCTATGCCTCGCTCGACGAGCTGACCCGCGCCGTGCTGCCGCCCAGCATCCAGGGCAGCAGCGTGCTCAACCTGCCTGCCGGGCAGAGCGAAGCAGCCGCGCTCGCTGCGCTCAAAGCCATTGCCCAGCGCAACCAGCCGATGAAAAGCTGGATCGGCCAGGGTTACTACAATACCCACACCCCGGCGCCAATCCTGCGCAACCTGCTGGAAAACCCAGCCTGGTACACCGCCTACACGCCCTACCAGCCCGAGATTTCGCAAGGCCGGCTGGAGGCGCTGCTCAATTTCCAGACGTTGGTCAGCGACCTCACCGGGCTGCCCATCGCCAACGCCTCGTTGCTCGATGAAGCCACAGCGGCTGCCGAGGCCATGACCTTCAGCAAGCGCTTGTCGAAAAACAAGAGCGCCAATGCCTTTTTCGCGTCCATCCACTGCCACCCGCAAACCCTGGCAGTGCTGCGCACCCGTGCAGAGCCACTGGGCATTGAAGTGGTGGTGGGCGACGAGCGCGAGCTGGCGGGCGTGGAACGCTTCTTCGGCGCATTGCTGCAGTACCCGGCCAGCCTTGGCGAGGTGTTCGATTACCACGCGGTGGTGGAGCAGCTCCACCAGGCCGGCGCACTGGTTACCGTCGCTGCTGATCTGCTGGCACTGGCCGTGCTCACGCCACCTGGCGAGTTCGGCGCTGACGTAGCCATTGGCTCGGCACAGCGCTTTGGTGTGCCGCTCGGCTTCGGCGGCCCGCACGCAGCGTTCTTCGCGACCCGCGATGCGCTCAAGCGCGACATGCCCGGCCGCCTGGTGGGCGTGTCGGTCGACCGCCATGGCCAGCCTGCCTACCGCCTGGCCATGCAAACCCGTGAGCAGCACATTCGCCGCGAGAAGGCCACCAGCAACATCTGCACCGCGCAGGTGCTGCTGGCCAATATCGCCAGCATGTTTGCGGTGTACCACGGCCCCGAAGGCATCCGCCGGATCGCCGAGCGCACTCATGCACTCACGGCGATCCTGGCTGCGGGCCTCGAGCAGCTGGGGGTGCAGGTCAAGTCGCAGGCATTCTTCGACACGTTGACACTGCACACAGGCGATCGCACCGCGCACTTTGCAGGCAAGGCGCGCACTGCGGGCATCAACCTGCGCGAGGTGGACGCTGCCCACTTGGCCATCTCGCTCGACGAAACCGCACTGCAGGCCGACGTAGAGGCGCTGTGGCAAGTATTCGCCGATGGCGAGCTGCCAGGCTTCAGCGCTCTGCAAGCCGGGGTGGAAAGCCGCTTGCCGGCCGCTCTGCTGCGCAGCTCCGCAATCCTGCAGTTCCCGGTGTTCAACCGCTACCACAGCGAAACCGAGCTGATGCGTTACCTGCGCAAGCTGGCCGACAAGGACCTGGCGCTGGACCGCAGCATGATCCCGTTGGGCTCCTGCACCATGAAGCTCAACGCCGCCAGCGAAATGCTGCCGGTGACCTGGAGCGAATTCTCCAACCTGCACCCCTTCGTGCCTGCCGAGCAGGCCCAGGGCTACAAAGCCATGGTCGACGAGCTGGAGCAGATGCTCTGCCAGGCCACCGGCTACGATGCCGTATCGCTGCAGCCCAACGCTGGCTCCCAAGGCGAATACGCAGGCCTGCTGGCGATCCGTGCCTGGCACCGCAGCCGCGGCGAAGCCCACCGCGACATCTGCCTGATCCCCTCCTCGGCCCACGGTACCAACCCGGCCACTGCGCACATGGCTGGCATGCGCGTGGTGGTGACGGCTTGCGACGCGCGCGGCAACGTCGATATCGAGGACCTGCGCGCCAAGGCGCTGGACCATCGCGAGCAACTGGCAGCACTGATGATCACCTACCCGTCGACTCACGGCGTGTTCGAGGAAGGCATTCAGGAAATCTGCGCCATCGTCCACGACAACGGCGGCCAGGTGTACATCGACGGCGCCAACATGAACGCGATGGTGGGCCTTTGCGCGCCAGGCCGCTTTGGCGGCGATGTCTCGCACCTGAACCTGCACAAGACCTTCTGCATTCCGCATGGCGGTGGCGGCCCAGGCGTCGGCCCGGTAGCGGTCAAGTCGCACCTGGCGCCATTCCTGCCGGGCCACGGCGAGCTGGAACGCCAGGAGGGTGCGGTGTCTGCCGCGCCGTTCGGCAGTGCCAGCATCTTGCCGATCACCTGGATGTACATCCGCATGATGGGCGGTGAAGGCCTCAAGCGCGCATCGCAGGTGGCGATCCTCAACGCCAACTACATTGCCCGTCGGCTCGAAGAACACTACCCGGTGCTCTACACCGGGAGCACAGGCCTGGTGGCCCACGAGTGCATCCTCGACCTGCGCCCGCTCAAAGACAGCAGCGGCATCAGCGTCGACGACGTGGCCAAGCGCCTGATCGATTTTGGCTTCCATGCCCCGACCATGTCGTTCCCGGTGGCTGGCACCTTGATGATCGAGCCGACCGAAAGCGAATCTCTCGAAGAGCTGGAGCGGTTCTGCGCGGCGATGATCGCCATCCGCGAGGAAATCCGCGCCATCGAAGCCGGCACGCTGGACAAGGACGACAATCCGCTGAAAAACGCCCCGCACACCGCCCACGAGCTCGCCGGCCACTGGCCGCACGGCTACAGCCGCGAGCAGGCGGTGTTCCCGCTGGCCTCGCTGGTCGATGGCAAATACTGGCCGCCGGTGGGCCGGGTGGATAACGTCTACGGGGATCGCAATCTGGTGTGCGCCTGCCCACCGATCGATGCCTATCAGGACGCCTGACCCACAAGGAGCCTTTCATGGCGCTTTCGGTGTTTGACCTGTTCAAGGTGGGAATCGGCCCGTCCAGTTCCCACACCGTCGGCCCGATGCGTGCAGCCGCGCGCTTCGCCGCCGGGCTCAAGCGCGACGGGTTGCTGGGCGCCACCGTCCAGGTGCGTGCCGAGCTGCACGGCTCGCTGGGCGCGACCGGCAAGGGGCACGGCAGCGACGTTGCGGTGTTGATGGGCTTGGAGGGCGAAGAGCCCGATACCGTCGACACCGCCTGCGTGCAACCGCGCGTTGCAGCGATTCGCCAGCAAGGCCGCCTGAACCTGCTGGGTGAGCATTCGATCGCCTTCGTGGAAAAGCAGCACTTGGCGTTGATCAGAAAGCCCCTGCCCTACCACCCTAACGGCATGGTCTTCCGCGCCTTCGACGGCGCCGGGCTGCAACTGCGCAGCCGCGAGTACTACTCGGTCGGCGGCGGCTTCGTGGTCGATGAGCAGGCCTTGGGGGTCGACCGTATCGTGCCGGACCAAACGCCGTTGGCTTTCCCGTTCACCACGGGGCGCCAACTGCTGGCGCACTGCGCCGAACAGGGCCAGTCCGTCGCCGCGATCATGCTGGCCAACGAGGCAGCCTGGCGCTCTGAGAGTGAAACTCGCGCTGGGTTGCTGCGTATCTGGAAGGTGATGCAGGACTGCGTACAGGCCGGTTGCCAGAACGAGGGCATCCTGCCGGGCGGGCTGAAGGTGCGCCGCCGGGCTGCCGCGTTGTTCCGCCAACTGAGCAGCCAGCCGCAGGCAAGCCTGCGCGATAGCCTCACGGTGCTCGACTGGGTCAACCTCTATGCGCTGGCGGTGAATGAAGAAAATGCCGCCGGTGGGCGCGTGGTCACTGCCCCCACCAATGGCGCGGCCGGGATCGTACCGGCGGTGCTGCATTACTACTGGCATTTTTGCCCGGGCGCGACCGAAGATGGCATTGTGCGTTTTCTGCTCACTGCTGCCGCCATCGGCATCCTGTACAAAGAAAACGCATCGATTTCCGGTGCCGAAGTCGGCTGCCAGGGCGAAGTAGGCGTGGCCTGCTCGATGGCGGCCGGCGGGCTTTGCGAGGTGCTGGGCGGCACTGCCCAGCAAGTGGAGAACGCGGCCGAAATCGGCATGGAACACAACCTGGGGCTGACCTGCGACCCGATTGGCGGGTTGGTGCAGGTGCCCTGCATCGAGCGCAACGCCATGGGTTCGGTCAAGGCCATCAACGCTGTGCGCATGGCCCTGCGCGGCGACGGCGTGCACCACGTCTCGCTGGATAAAGTGATCCGCACCATGCGCCAGACCGGCGCCGACATGAAAAGCAAATACAAAGAAACGGCCCGAGGCGGCCTGGCGGTCAACATCATCGAATGCTGACCGCGCATTCAATTGGAGTTATCGATGAGCGACAACCTCAAACACACCCCGCTGCACGCATTGCATCTGGAGCAAGGCGCGCGCATGGTCCCCTTCGCCGGCTACGACATGCCGGTGCAGTACCCGCTGGGCGTGATGAAAGAGCATCTGCACACCCGCGCCCAGGCCGGGTTATTCGATGTTTCGCATATGGGACAGATTCGCCTGAGCGGTGCAGGCGTCGCGCAAGCACTGGAGCAGCTGGTGCCGGTGGATATCGCAGATCTGCCGGTGGGGCTGCAACGCTACGCACTGTTCACCAATGAAACCGGCGGCATCCTCGACGACCTGATGGTGGCGCGCATGGCGGAGGACGAACTGATGCTGGTAGTCAACGCCGCCTGCAAGGACGCCGACCTGGCGCACCTGCGCGCTCACCTGGGCCAGGATGTGACCATCGAGCCACTGTTCGAAGCCCGCGCCCTGTTGGCACTTCAAGGCCCCGCAGCCGTCACGGTGCTCGCGCGGCTTGCGCCCGAAGTCGCCGACATGACGTTCATGCAGTACCGCAGCCTGGAGCTGGCGGGCCAGCCTTGCTATGTAAGCCGCTCGGGTTATACCGGTGAGGATGGCTACGAAATCTCGGTGCCGGCCGAGGCCGCCGAAGCGTTCGCACGTCGCTTGCTGGCCGAGCCTGAGGTCACGCTGATCGGCTTGGGCGCACGCGACTCCCTGCGCCTTGAAGCCGGGCTTTGCCTGTACGGGCATGACATGAACACCCAGACCACTCCCGCTGAGGCCAACCTCGGCTGGGCGATCTCGAAAGTGCGCCGGCCCGGTGGCGCCCGCGCTGGCGGCTTCCCCGGCGCCGAAGCGCTCGGCGGGCCGCTGAAACGCAAACGCGTGGGCCTGCTGCCGCAAGAACGCACGCCCGTGCGTGAAGGGTGCTCGGTCACGGACGCTGCCGGCGAAACCATTGGCGAGGTATGCAGCGGCGGCTTTGGCCCATCACTGGGCGGCCCGCTGGCGATGGGTTATCTGACCATCGAGCACTGCGAGCCCGGCACGCTGGTCAATGCACTGGTTCGGGGCAAACCGGTGCCGATGAAGGTGGTGACGATGCCGTTCGTGCCCTCGCGTTATTACCGCGGCAAGGCGTGAAACCTGGCTGACATCTGTGCGTGCTGTAGTGGGCTGCCCGATGCCAACGGGCAACGCCATTGCACCGCAAATGTGCGGCATCCGCGTGCTAAACGGGCCGGTGCTTAACTGGTCACGAACGGGCGTAAAAAAGGTATAAAAGGTGTCGATTCCGGGCTTGTCTTTGTAACTGAAGTTGGCGTAGAGTCCACGACACTGTGTTTGCATGGGGTGCTTAGGGCTTTCCTGCAACCCCAGCAACAGTAATCTTTCATTCAGAAAGAAGCTGACATCAAAACTGATAGAGCTTCAAGGAAATAAGACAATGGCTGAGCGTCAATCCGGTACCGTCAAGTGGTTCAACGACGAAAAAGGTTTTGGTTTTATCACTCCTGAGAGCGGTCCGGATCTGTTCGTACACTTCCGCGCCATCGAAGGTAACGGCTTCAAGAGCCTGAAAGAAGGCCAGAAGGTTACCTTCGAAGCCGTCCAGGGCCAGAAAGGCATGCAGGCTGACAAGGTTCAGCCGCAGTAAGCTGATCGCCTCTGGCGTAGAAGCAGCAAAAAAACCGGTTGCCATGGCAACCGGTTTTTTTATTCCCGCCTTTCAAGGCTGCACGCTGGTTGGGTTCGCCGCACGGCGCATGCTCAAGCCTCAGCACACTCCGTACGACACCCAGCCTCAAAGCCTCGATCAGCCAGCTCTTCGCAGCAGCCAGACGCCTGCCAACGCGCAGATCGCTCCCGGTACCACCACCGCAAGCAAGGGCGGGAAGCCGAACACCAGGCTCGATGGCCCCAGCAGGTCCTGGGCGATGCGGAACACGAAGCCCACCAGCACGCCGGTGAAAACACGCTGCCCCAAGGTAACCGAGCGCAGCGGGCCGAAGATGAACGAAATGGCCATCAGCACCAGCGCGGCGGTCACCAGCGGTTGCAGCACCTTGGTCCAGAACGCCAGCCAGTACTTGCCATTGGAAAGCCCCTGCTGCGACAGGTAGTGGATGTAGCCCCACAGCCCGCTGATCGACAGCGACTCAGGCGCAAGCACCACGGTGTTGAGCAGTTGGGGCGTCAGGGAAACTTCCCAGGTTTCACTCGGGGTGGTGGACACTTCGGTGCGCTCACCAAGGAAACGGGTCGCACTGACATCGTTGAGCAACCATTTGCCGTCTTCATAATGCGCACGCTTGGCGAAGCTGGCTTCTTGAAGATGGCGCTGATCGTCGAAGTGATAGCGCGTTACACCATAGAGCAGCCCATTGGGTTGCACCGTGTTGATGTGGATGAATTCGTTACCCTGGCGGTGCCATACGCCATGGCGGCCGGTTTGTGCGTCGCCGCTGCCCTGGGCAAGCGAACGCGCGGCCTGGGCGAGGTTTTCGGCAGGTGGGGCAACGTATTCACCGATCAGCAGGCCCGACACCATGATCAGCAGCATCGGGCGCATCACAGCCCAGACAATCCGCCCGATCGAAACGCCTGCGGCACGCATGATGGTCAGCTCGCTGCTGCTGGCAAGGCTGCCCAGGCCGATCAGGCAGCCGATCAGTGCAGCCATCGGCAACATGTCATAGAGCCGCCGCGGTGCGGTGAACAGCACGTAGTGCCCGGCGTCCATCACCGAATAGGTTGGGCTGACATCGCTCATCTCGTCGATGAAGGCGAACAGCGAAGCCAGGCCCAGGATGATACCCAGCACCGCCAGGATCGCCACCAGCACACTACGGCCGATGTAGTTGTCGAGCTTTCTCACTGGGCAGCCTCCAGGGTGTCACGGCGGCGAGCGCGCCAATGCTTGAGCGGCTCCCAGTAGAAAATCCCGAGGCCAATGGCCAGGAACAACGCATGCACCCACCACATGCCTACTTGCATGCGGCCTTTTTCAAGCGCCCCGCGCACGGCGATCAGCAGCGTGAGGTAAGCCATGTAAAGCAGAATGGCCGGCAGCAGCTTGAGAAAGCGGCCCTGGCGTGGGTTCACCTTGGCCAGCGGCACGGCCAGCAAGGTCACGATGAACACCAGCAGCGGCAGTGACAGGCGCCATTGCAGCTCGGCGCGGTCGGCTTTTTCGGAAGAGGCCCAGAGCACGCCGGTCGGGGTGGCTTCGCGGGCAGTGATGTCCTCGCTCACGTCCGGCTTGGGCAGCATCACGCCATAGGTGTCGTACTGGATGACCCGGTAATTCGCCTGCCCGGGCAAGCCGTCATAGCGGTAGCCCTTGTCGAGGATCAGGTAGCGGCTGCCGTCGGGCGCATTTCCTGGCGGCCCTTTTCGGCAACAAGCAAGGAAATCTGCGGCTCCTTCTTGTTGTCGGTGGCCTCCTTGCGCTCGGAAATGAATACCCCGCCAAGGCGCACGCGGTCATCGGAGAGGGTTTCGGTGTACGTCACGCGGGAGCCATCGCGCAGGCTCTGGAAGCGGCCAGGTTCAAGGGTGTCGAACTCGGTCAGGGCATCCTGCTGGTTGAGGATCTGCTGCACGCGCGTCACGCCGGCCGGGGCCAGGCCAAGGCTCAGCCACGCCACCACCAATGCCACGAGCGTCGCCGGGGCGAGCGTCATCAAAAGCAGGCGGCGCGGGCTCATGCCGGTGGCCGAAAGCACCGTCATCTCGCTTTCAAGGTACAGCCGGCCATAGGCCAGCAGAATGCCGAGAAACAGCCCCAGCGGCAGGATCAACTGCAGAAAGCCTGGCAGGCGATAGCCCATGATCTGGAACAGCACGCCCGGGTCAAGCGCGCCACTGGCCGCCTGGGCCAGGTACTTGATGAAGCGCCCGCTCATGATGATGACCAACAACACAGCGCTTACAGCGCTGAGGGTGGTCAGGACCTCTCGGGACAGATAACGGAAAACGATCAAACCAGATTACTCCCGGGATGACGGCAAATGGCTGGATAACGGGGCAGCCCGGCCGTGGGCAACCGGCCCTATGGACAGCGGCTCGGACAAAATTGCGCGCATTATCCTGTGATTGAGCCCTGCTGTCGATTCGACAACGCCTTGTGAAGCGGGAAAGGAACCCCCTGCGGGGTTGCCGCGACCGCCTGTCCCGCGCACACTGGGGCCTTTGGCACGTTTGTGCCCCGGCGATCCCGGCATCGCCGCCGCAACCATCCGATGAGGGTCCCCATGGAACTGGTCGTAAAGAGCGTCAACCCCGAAACCCTGAAAACCGCCACCCTGGTGGTCGCTGTGGGCGAGAACCGTGCCTTGGGCAAAATCGCCAGCAAGCTCGACGAGCTCAGCGGCGGCGCCATCAGCGCAGTGCTCAAACGGGGTGACATCACCGGCAAGGCCGGCCAGAGCCTGCTGCTGCACAGCCTGCCCAACCTCAAGGCAGAGCGCGTGCTGCTGCTGGGCACCGGCGCCGACGCCATGGGCGACCGCGCCTGGCGCAAGGCGATCGCCGGCGTGATCGGCACCCTCAAGAACCTGGGCGGCGCCGACGCGGTGCTGGCGCTGGACGAAGTCGAAGTCAAACAACGCGATGCCTACGCCAAAGCGCGCCTGGCCGCTGAAACACTGCTCGACGCAGGCTATGTATTCGACCGTTACAAGAGCACCAAGGCTGAGCCTCGCGCCCTGCAGAAGCTCACCCTGGTGACCACCAAGAGCAACAGTGCCGCCGTCGAGCGCGCGGTCAGCGAAGCGCGCGCGATCAACATGGGCACTACCTTGGCCCGCGATCTGGGCAACCTGCCACCGAACGTCTGCACCCCGGTGTTTCTGGGCGAGCTGGCGAACAAGTTGGGCAAAGAGCACAAAGGCCTGAAGGTCGAAGTGCTGGATGAGAAAAACTCGCTCAACTCGGCATGGGTTCATTCCTGGCCGTGGGCCAAGGCAGCGATAACCCGCCTCGGCTGATCGTCGCCCAGTATCAGGGCGGCAAGAAAGGCGAGCAGCCGTACGCGTTGGTGGGCAAGGGCATCACCTTCGACACTGGCGGCATCAGCATCAAGCCTTCGGCCAACATGGACGAAATGAAATACGACATGTGCGGCGCGGCCAGCGTATTCGGCACCCTGCGCGCGGTGCTCGAGCTGGAATTGCCGATCAACCTGGTGTGCCTGATGGCCTGCGCCGAGAACATGCCCAGCGGCAAGGCCACGCGCCCGGGCGATATCGTCACCACCCTCTCGGGGCAAACCGTCGAGATCCTCAACACCGACGCCGAAGGCCGCCTGGTGCTGTGCGACACCCTCACCTACGCCGAGCGTTTCAAGCCCAGGGCGGTAGTCGACATCGCCACCCTCACCGGCGCCTGCATCGTAGCCCTGGGCTCCAATACTTCGGGCCTGATGGGCAACAGCGATACCCTGGTCGAGCAATTGCTCGCCGCAGGTAAGCAGGCAGACGACCGCGCCTGGCAACTGCCGCTGTTCGATGAGTACCAGGACCAGCTCGACAGCCCCTTCGCCGACATCGCCAACATTGGCGGGCCAAAAGCCGGCACCATCACGGCGGGCTGCTTCCTGTCGCGCTTCGCCAAAGCCTACGAATGGGCGCACCTGGACGTCGCCGGTACAGCCTGGATCAGCGGCGGCAAGGACAAAGGCGCCACTGGCCGCCCGGTCCCCCTGCTGACCCAGTACCTGCTCGACCGCGCCCGCGACGGCGTGCGCGGCTGATGCCGAGGCGCCTGGCAACGGGCGCCGTGCAACGGGCGCCGCTATCCCATGCCACAAGTCGACTTCTATGTACTACCCAGCGCCGATGACCAGGCGCGGGTGGACTTTGCCTGCAAGCTGGTGGAAAAGGCCTGGCGCCTGGGCCACCGGATCTACGTCAACTGTACGAGCGCCGAACAAAGCCAGGCCCTCGACGAACGCCTGTGGAGCTTCAAAGGTGAAGCCTTCATCCCGCATGCACTGGCGGGCGCCGAGGCCGATGCGCCGATCCTGCTCGGGTACGGCGAGCCACCTGCCGCGCATGAGGACCTGCTGGTCAACCTCACCGACCAGGTGCCGCCGGCCCACGCACGCTTCACCCGGGTCGCCGAAATCGTCACCGAAGCGCCCACCGCCCGCCAGGCGGCACGTGAGCGTTTCCGTTTCTACCGGGAACAGGGCTATGCTCTGCAAGACCACCGTCTGACACGTTTTTGAGCCTTTCCCATGAGCAAGCCCCCTGCGTTGCCCGAGTCGCATCAGTTGCTCGATGACCTCGAATCCATCCGTGCGCTGCTTGGCGACGACACGCTCGAGCCGCCGTTGCTGACCGATACCGTGCATGCCGAGCCCGAGCCGCCCTCCCCGCTCAGCGAAGAGAGCATTCCGTTGCTGTCTGATCCTGTTTCGGTTCCGGTTCCGGTTCCGGTTCCGGTTCCGGTATCGGTTCCGGTCTCGGCTCCATCTGCGGTCTCTTCGCCTGCGGCCACGCCCGAGCAGAACCGCCAGGCCACGCTGCTGCATCTGGACGCCGAGCTGCGCGATGCCGCGCGCAAGATCATGCAGGATGTGATCGATGACTTCGCGCCCCACATCGAAACCGAAATCCGCCGGCGCCTGGAAGCGCGCATGGCGCATGTTCTGAAAGGCCAATAGGTTTTCAGGATTCCACCCAACAGCCAGCCCACTGGCTGCTTCGTAGAATCGTCGGCGGCTCCGGTTCCCCATCCCTGGAGCCGCCTTTGCCTCCGGCCCGCTACCCCTCCCTGGGCGCCCACGCCCGTTTCAAGGGCCGGAGGTTTTTTTCATCACCGGCGCTGGCCCACGGCGAGCCTACACCCGCGAAGGCTTCCCCGTTATACTGTCCGGCTTTCCGAATCAATGCCGAAACAGGGCCTGCCACGCATGGACAAGACCTACCAGCCACACGCCATCGAATCTGCCTGGTACACCACCTGGGAATCGCAGAATTACTTCGCCCCCCAGGGTGCTGGCGAGCCCTACACCATCATGATCCCGCCACCGAACGTGACCGGCAGCCTGCACATGGGCCACGGCTTCAACAACGCGATCATGGACGCGCTCATCCGCTTCCGCCGCATGCAGGGCCGCAACACCCTGTGGCAACCGGGCACCGACCACGCCGGCATCGCCACCCAGATGCTCGTCGAGCGCCGCCTCGAAGCCCAGGGCCAGAGCCGTCACGACCTGGGCCGTGAAGCGTTCCTGGACAAGGTGTGGGAATGGAAGGCCGAATCCGGCGGCAACATCAGCCGGCAGATCCGCCGCCTGGGCTCCTCGGTCGACTGGTCGCGCGAGCGCTTCACCATGGACGACGGCCTCTCCGACGCGGTCAAGGAAGCTTTCGTGCGCCTGCACGAAGACGGCCTGATCTACCGCGGCAAGCGCCTGGTGAACTGGGATACCAAGCTGCACACCGCCATTTCCGATCTGGAAGTGGAAAGCCATGACGAAAAAGGCCACCTGTGGAACCTGCGTTATCCGCTGGCCGATGGTGCACGCACGGCCGAAGGCAACAACTACCTGGTCGTGGCCACCACCCGCCCGGAAACCTTGCTTGGCGATGCCGCCGTTGCGGTCAACCCCAACGACGAGCGCTATCAGGCACTGATCGGCCAGTTCGTGGAGCTGCCACTGGTGGGCCGGCGCATCCCGATCATCGCCGATGACTACTGCGACCCCGAGTTCGGCACCGGCTGCGTGAAGATGACCCCGGCGCACGACTTCAACGACTACGAAGTGGGCAAGCGCCACAACCTGCCGCTGATCAACATCTTCGACAAGAACGCCCAGGTGCTGGCCAGCGCCCAGGTGTTCAACCTCGACGGCAGCGTCAACGATCAGTTGGACACCACCCTGCCAGCCGCCTATGCAGGCCTGGACCGCTTCGAGGCACGCAAGCGCATCGTGGCCGACATGGACGCCGCCGGCCTGCTGGTCAGCATCGACGATCACGGCCTGAAGGTGCCCAAGGGTGACCGCTCAGGCACCGTGATCGAGCCCTGGCTCACCGACCAGTGGTACGTCTCCACCAAGCCGCTGGCAGAACCCGCCATCGCTGCAGTCGAAGACGGCCGCATCCAGTTCGTGCCCAAGCAGTACGAAAACATGTACTTCTCCTGGATGCGCGACATCCAGGACTGGTGCATCAGCCGCCAGCTGTGGTGGGGCCACCGGATTCCGGCCTGGTACGACGAAGCCGGCAATGTGTACGTAGGCCGCAACGAAGCCGAAGTGCGTGCCAAGCACAAGCTGGGCGAAAACGTTGCGCTGCAGCAAGACAACGACGTGCTCGACACCTGGTTCAGCTCGGGCCTGTGGACCTTCTCCACCCTGGGCTGGCCGGAGCAGACCGACTTCCTCAAGACCTTCCACTCCACCGACGTGCTGGTCACCGGTTTCGACATCATTTTCTTCTGGGTCGCCCGGATGATCATGCTGACCATGCACCTGGTCAAGAATGAGGACGGCACGCCGCAAGTGCCGTTCAAGACGGTCTACGTGCATGGCCTGGTGCGTGATGGCCAGGGCCAGAAGATGTCGAAGTCCAAGGGCAACGTGCTCGACCCACTCGACATCGTCGACGGTATCGGCCTGGACGCTTTGCTCGACAAGCGCACCAGCGGCCTGATCCAGCCCAAGCTGGCCGACAAGATCGCCAAGCAGACCAAAGCCGAGTTCCCCGAAGGCATTGCCAGCTATGGCACCGACGCCCTGCGCTTCACCTTCTGCTCGCTGGCTTCCACCGGCCGCGACATCAAGTTCGACATGGGCCGTGTCGAGGGCTACCGCAACTTCTGCAACAAGATCTGGAACGCCGCCCGCTACGTGCTCGACAAAGGCGAAGACTGCGGCCAGAACGGCGAGGCCGTGGAGCTTTCGCTGGCTGACCGCTGGATCATCTCGCAGCTGCAGCGTACCGAGGCGGAAGTCACCCGCCAGCTCGATCAGTTCCGTTTCGACCTCGCCGCTCAGGCGCTCTACGAGTTCATCTGGAATCAGTACTGCGACTGGTACCTGGAACTGTCCAAGCCGGTGCTGTGGGACGAGAATGCGCCGGTCGAGCGCCAGCGCGGTACCCGCCGTACCCTGGTGCGCGTGCTCGAAGTGGCTCTGCGCCTGGCGCACCCGTTCATGCCGTTCATTACCGAAGAGATCTGGCAGCGCCTGGCGCCACTGGCCGGTATCGAAGGTAAAACGCTGATGTTGCAGCCCTGGCCGGTAGCCAACGAAGCGCGCATCGACGAAGCCGCCGAGCGCGACATCGAGTGGGTCAAGGAACTCATGCTGGGTGTGCGCAATATCCGTGGCGAAATGAACATCGGCCCGGGCAAGCCGCTGGCACTGTTCCTGAAAAACGCCGGTGCCGACGACCAGCGCCGCCTCGCCGAAAACGAGCCACTGCTGCGCAAGCTGGCCAAGATCGAGTCGTTCACCGTGCTGGCTGAAGGCGAGGAAGCGCCGCTGGCCGCCACAGCCCTGGTAGGCGAGCTTGAAGTGCTGGTGCCGATGGCCGGCCTGATCGACAAAGGCGCCGAGCTGGCGCGCCTGGACAAGGAAATCCAGCGCCTGCAAGGCGAGGTTCAGCGCGTGGGCGGCAAGCTGTCCAACGCGGCATTCGTCGACAAGGCACCGCCTGCGGTGATCGAGAAGGAGCGTGCCAGGCTTGCCGAGTCCGAGCAGGCCCTGGCCAAGCTCGCCGAACAGCACGCACGCATCGCCAGCCTCTGACCCCCTCCGCCCGCCCCTGCCTGGGGCGGGCAATCCCCATGGCGGCACCATGACACCCGAAAAACCCAGCCTGCACCCGCGCAACCGCCATCAAGGCCGTTACGACTTCCCCGCGTTGATCCGCCAATGCCCCGAGCTTGGCGAATTCGTCATCCTCAACCCTTACGGCAAGCAAAGCATCGACTTTGCCAACCCGGCAGCGGTGAAGGTGTTCAACCGGGCGCTGCTCAAAACGCTTTATGGCATCCGCTGGTGGGACATCCCGGAAGGCTACCTGTGCCCGCCGGTACCGGGCCGGGCGGACTACCTGCACGGCCTGGCAGACCTGCTCGCTGCAGGCGGTGAGGTGCCGCGCGGCGCGCAGGTACGGGCATTGGATGTTGGCACTGGCGCCAACTGCATCTACCCGTTGCTGGGCCATGCCGATTACCGCTGGAAGTTCGTCGGCAGCGACATCGACCCCGTCGCCCTCGCCTCCGCCCGCCAGGTGCTTGAAGCCAACGGCCTGGGCAAAGCGATCGAATTGCGCCAGCAAGCCAACCCCAGGCATATCCTCCAGGGCATCATCCAACCCGGCGAGCGCTTCGACCTGACCCTATGCAACCCGCCGTTTCATTCAAGCCCTGGCGAGGCTACCCGTGGTAGCGAGCGCAAATGGCGCAACCTGGGCAAGCTGGACCCGAAACGCAAACTGCCGGTGCTCAACTTCGGCGGCCAAAGCAACGAGCTGTGGTGCGAAGGCGGCGAGCTGGGCTTTCTAGGGCGGCTTGTGGATGAAAGCGCTGCGTTCGCCACTCAGGTGGGCTGGTTCAGCAGCCTGGTGTCCAAGAGCGCGAACCTGGCACCACTGAAGGCGCGGTTGCAGCGTGTGGGGGCGGCCCAGGTGCAGGTGGGCGAGATGGGCCAGGGGCAGAAGCGCAGCCGGTTTCTGGCCTGGCGGTTTGCCCTCTAGCATCAGAAAGGCTTGTCGGCGAATGGGGTTGTTCGAACTGGCATGTCGCCCGGCAAGCCGGCCTCCCACTCGAGGGGCTTGTGAGCCTGGCTTTTGATGGAAGCCCGGCTTGCCGGGCGAAAGGGCGGGCTGGTCGGCAAATAGGGTTGTCGAACTGGCATGTCGCCCGGCAAGCAGGCCTCCCACTGGCGGGGCTTTCAAGCCTGGCTTTTGGTGGGAGACCGGCTTGCCGGGCGAAAGGGCGGCCCCGACACCGATCACCCCAACTACTTACACCCACCCACAAAAAAACCGCGCCCCTGCCTGCGGCAGTGAGCGCGGTTTTCGGTAAGGGGTGAGCCTTACTTGTTGACCGCGTCGGTCAGCACCTTGGCAGGCACGAACTTGACGACTTTCTTGGCAGCGATTTCGATCGCGGCGCCAGTCGACGGGTTACGGCCGGTGCGGGCAGGGCGCTCGGTGATTTTCAGCTTGCCGATACCTGGCAGAGTGATTTCGTTGCCATTTTCCAGCTGATCCGCAACGATCTGGCCCAATTGATCCAGAGCATTCTTGGCGGTGGCCTTCGGTGCCGAGATGGATTCGGCGATGTCGGCGATCAGTTGGTCTTTGGTCAGTGCCATGTCGATGTTCCTTCCTGTCAATATTCAAGAGTGTGCGAAGCCGTTTCAGCCCATGGGCAAATGGCGATACAACAGCCCGGGCCCATGCCTCGCCGAACGGGCATGTAGAGGCTCGAAAGCGGGTTTGGTTCGCTGCAAATGCGCAGGCTTCGCAGGGCTATACGGCGCGGTTTCCGGGGCTTTGCCGGCCCGCTCCGGCAGACGGGGCAAAACTAGCACAGCACTGGGCAAATATCCGCCTTTATTCCGATAAATACTGAATTAAATTGCCCTTTTGTTTAAAAACTAAACAGTTCAGGCGACCTCTTGAGTACGGGCTGCCGACCGCTCGAACAAGTTGCGTTAAACTCTTTCCCTTTTGAGCCTCCCCGAGATTGCCATGCCGATCCGCCACTGCATCGTCCACCTGATCGACAAGAAGCCCGACGGCAGCCCCGCCGTGCTGCACGCCCGTGATTCGGCACTGGAGGCTTCGCAGGCGCTGGAAAACCTGCTGGCTGATCTCAATGAAAGCTATAACGCCAAACAGGGCAAAGCCTGGGGGCTTTTTCACGGGGAATCAGGCGCCTACCCTTTCAGCGGCTGGCTCAAAAGCTATCTGGAAGAAGAGCAGGACTTCACTGCCTTCAGCCGCAAGGCGGTGGAGCACCTGCAAAAGCTGATGGAAGAATCCAACCTGTCGGTGGGTGGCCACGTGCTGTTCGCCCATTACAACCAGGGCATGACCGACTACCTGGCCATCGCACTGCTGCACCACAGCGAAGGGGTTGCAGTGAATGCCGAGCTGGACGTCACGCCTTCACGGCACCTTGACCTTTCGCAGTTGCACCTGGCCGCGCGCGTCAACCTCTCGGAGTGGCGCAACAACGCTCAATCCAAACAGTACATTTCGTTCATCAAGGGCAAGAACGGCAGAAAGGTTTCCGACTACTTCCGTGACTTCATCGGCTGCCAGGAAGGCATCGACGGCCCGGGTGAAACCCGCACCCTGCTCAAAGCCTTCAGCGACTACGTCGAAAGTGAAGACCTGCCCGAAGAGGCGGCGCGGGAAAAAACCAACACCCTGGTCGAATACGCCACCACTCAAAGCAAACTCGGGGAGCCGGTGACCTTGCAGGAGCTGTCGGAGCTGATCGACGAGGACCGCCCGCAGGCCTTCTACGACCACATCCGCAACAAGGATTACGGGCTGTCACCGGAGATTCCTGCAGACAAGCGCACGATCAACCAATTCCGCCGTTTCACCGGCCGTGCCGAAGGGCTGTCGATCAGCTTCGAGGCCCACCTGCTGGGCTCGAAGATCGAATACGACGAAGAGGCCGGCACGTTGACCATCAAGGGCGTGCCGACCCAACTGGCCGATCAGCTCAAGCGCCGGCAGGGCTGACGCGAAAGCCCACACGCGGGAAGTGCACGTTGACCGTGCCGGCACGCGCATCCTCGCGTTGCACGATCAACTCCTCGGCACCGCTGTATACCAGCGTGCCGGCGACTGCCTCCACGCCATAATCGGTCGCCGCAACTTCCACAGTTTGCCCAACCAACGGGCCTTGGTCTGCCGGCCCCTGCGGCAAGGCGGCCGGGGTGCCGGCGCGGGCGATCTCGATGGCATCGGTGGCTCCCAGCTCGCTGCTCGCACCATGGCCGAAGCCCACAACGCGCGCGGCCCAGGCAGCTACCTGCGGGTAGGCATCGACCAGGGCGCGGTCACAGGCGTGCCTTGCAGGAACCACATGCAGTGCGCTAGCGCGAAGTCGGCATAGGTAGCGTCGCCCAGCAGGAAGTCACCTTCTACATGCGCCAGCTGGCGCTCCAGCCGCGCCATGATTGCGCCCCACTCTACCTGCGCCTGCTCGAGCGGCACACGCTGGGCATTACCACCACTGAACAGCTTGGCGCGGTCAGCCAGGAATGCCTGGCGCTGCTCGTCGTTGAAGCGCGCAAAGCGCACCGCCGCTGACTCGGGCTGGAAAACCAGCGCCACGGCGCGCGGGAACACTTGAGTATCAGCCCAGGCTGCGAAACCGCTGATGACCGCTTCCAGGTGCTGCGGGAACAGTGCAGGTTGCGCTTTTCCTGCTCAAGCCGGCGAGCGATGAGTGCGGTGTCACAATAGATATCGGCGCCTACCTGCAACACCGGGGTCTTGCGGTAACCGCCGGTCAACGCCATGAGGTCAGGCTTGGGCATCATCGGCGGAATGCCTACCGAGCGCCAGGACAACCCCTTGAACCCCAGCATCAACCGCGCCTTTTCGGCGTAGGGGGAGGCAGGATAGTGGTGCAGAATCAACTCGCTCATGGCAACGCCCTTGGCAGTGAAATAGGCCCTGAGCTTACGCGCTAACCTCGGTAGGCCGCTACCAGCGCTTCCTTGGCAGGTTTGCGCAACGCCTTGATCAGCCGCTCGTGGCGCAAAGCCTCGCCCTTGCTGCCCCACGCCTCGACGTACACCAGCGCCAGCGCACGGCTGGAGGCAAAGAAACGTGCGCCCTGCCCGCGCTGATGGGCAATGAAACGCCGCGCCGGGTTATCACTGATCCCGCAGTACAGCGCGCCGTTCTCGGCGCGGACCAGGTAGACGAACCACGGCTTGGGCGGCCCGTACGGCGGCTCAGCCATCGACGGCCTCACTGCGCACTTGCACATGCAGCGCCCGGCCTGCACCAAGGCCAAAGCTGATCGCCAGCACACCGATCGCGGCAAACAACCAGCCGATCGCGCTCCAGCCACCGGTCCAGTCGTGGATCACCCCCACCAACAGCGGGCCGAGCGAGGCCAGTGTGTAGCCCACGCCTTGGGCCATGCCCGATAGCGCCGACGCCACATGCGCATCGCTCGCCCGCAGCACGATGAGGCTCAAAGCGACGGCGAACATCGCCCCCTGCCCCAACCCCAACAGCACCGCCCAGCCCCACAGCCCACCCAGCGGGGCATAGAGGCAGCCGAACAGGCCAGCCAGGGTCAGGGACATCACAATCACCACGGCCGCGCGCTGGTCCCGCCCGCGAGTGGCCAGCCAGGGCGCGGTGAGCGAGCTGAGCATCTGCACCAGGATCGACACCGACGTCACCAGGCCTGCCTGCTCGGGCGACAGCCCGCGCCCCACCAGGATCGAAGGCAGCCAGCCGAACACGATATAAGCCAACGAAGACTGCGAGCCCATGTACAGCGTCACCTGCCAGGCCAGCGGGTCACGCAGCAGGCCGCGGACCTGGAAGCGCCCACGGTGTGCATGCCCGTGATGGCGGGTGTGCGGCCACCAGGCAAGTGCCGCCACCACCACCGGCACCACCCAGAAGCCCAGCCCGAAGCGCCAGCTTTCGCCACTGGCGTGGGCCAGCGGCACACTGGCGCCGGCGGCCAGGGCCGCGCCCATGCACAGCGCCATGGTGTACACCCCGGTCAGCGTGCCGGCGTGGCGCGGGAAGTCGCGCTTGACGATGCCCGGCAGCAGCACACCGATCACACCGATGCTGGCGCCGCTGACCAGGCTGCCTGCGAACAGCCCCAGTGGCCCGGCCACCGTGCGCAGCAAGATGCCCAGCCCAAGGGTGGCCAATACCATCAGCACTACCCGCTCGGCGCCAAAGCGCCGCGCCAGCCCGGGCGCCAAGGGCGCGAACAGCCCCAGGCAAAGCACCGGTAAGGTCGTCAGCAGGCCGGCACTTGCCCCGGACAGCCCCAGCTCAACGCTCACCTGCCCCAACAGCGGCGCCAGGCTCGACAGCGCCGGGCGCAGGTTCAACGCCACCAGGACCAGCCCAACCAACAGCCAGGCGGGCTTGATCCTCGGCGCTGAAGGAATGTCGGCCGGTGGGGTTTCACGCAGGGGGCAGTCATGGGCAGGGTCTCGTTGTCAGGAGTTTCAGTGGTCTGCGCCACTGTCGATCAGTTCGCGGCAAAGGCGTGCCGCTGCTGCGCTGTCACGGGCCTCAACGGCATCGACCATGTCGATGTGCAGGTCGAAAGTCGCCTGCTCACGCTGTTGCGGGTGCAGTGTCAGGCGTAGCGAATCAGCGACCACTTGCGAAAAGTACCGGTAGAGCTGGCTCAGCATGGGGTTGCGCGCAGCATCCACCAGGCGCTGGTGAAAGACCATGTCGCAGGCGATGTAACTGTCCAGGTCGCTATGGTAATGCTTGCCACTGCGGGCAAGCGCTGCACGCAATGCGGCGAGGTCTTCAGGGGTGCGCCGGGCACAGGCCAGCATGATCGCCTCGACCTCGATGATGCGCCGGGTTTCACGGGCCTGGTCGAGCGTGCAGCCCGACATCGCCTTGAGCGCATCGGAAGGGTCGGCTCGCCCACGCAGGTAGCTACCGTCGCCCTGGCGCACCTCGATCAGCCCGGTGAAGGCCAGCACCCGCACGGCCTCGCGCACGGTATTGCGGCTGATGCCCAGTTCCAGTGCCAGTTCAGGCTCGGTGGGCAAGCGCTCGCCGACGGCCCACTGCCCTCGCGCAATGCGCTCGCGCAATTGTTCCAGAGCCTGGTCGACCAGCGAACGTTTGAGAAGAGGTGATGGCATTTCGTCCAATCATCGGATGAATAGGCCGAAAAGGATAAGCGAGCCATTCCCGGGCCGCAACCCGGGAATGGCGCGCGGTGCGCCTCAGTGCAGGATCTGGCCGAGGAACAGCCGAGTGCGCTCGTTCTGTGGGCGGTCGAAGAAGTCGTCAGGCTTGGCCTGCTCGACGATCTCGCCCTTGTCCATGAAGATCACACGGTCGGCCACGGTACGAGCAAAGCCCATTTCGTGGGTCACGCAGAGCATGGTCATGCCGTCTTTGGCCAGGCCCACCATGGTATCGAGCACTTCCTTGACCATTTCAGGGTCGAGCGCCGAAGTGGGCTCGTCGAACAGCATGATCTTGGGCTTCATGCACAGCGCGCGAGCGATGGCCACGCGCTGCTGCTGGCCGCCAGAGAGCTGGCCGGGGTACTTGTTGGCCTGCTCCGGGATGCGCACGCGCTGCAGGTAGTGCATGGCGATCTCTTCGGCTTCCTTCTTGGGCATCTTGCGCACCCACATCGGGGCCAGGGTGCAGTTCTGCAGAATGGTCAGGTGCGGGAACAGGTTGAAGTGCTGGAACACCATGCCCACTTCGCGGCGCACGTTCTCGATCTGCTTGAGGTCATCGGTCAGCTCGATGCCGTCGACCACGATGCTGCCACGCTGGTGTTCTTCCAGGCGGTTGATGCAGCGGATGGTGGTGGACTTGCCCGAACCGGACGGCCCGCACAGCACGATGCGCTCGCCCTGGCGCACATTCAGGTTGATGTCCTTGAGCACGTGGAACTGGCCGTACCACTTGTTCACACCGTCCATGCGGATGATGCCTTCGGCGCCAGGCTGTTTGTTATCGTTCATCTCAATTCACTCCTAACGCTTGTGGCCAGTGTCCAGCTTGCGCTCCAGGTACTGGGAGTAGCGGGACATGCCGAAACAGAAGATCCAGAACACCAGGGCGGCGAACACGTAGCCCTCGGTGGCCATGCCGAGCCATTTGGGGTCGGCGGAAGCTTGCTTGACGCTGTTGAGCAACTCGAACAGGCCTACGATGTAGACCAGCGAGGTGTCCTTGAACAGCGCGATGAAGGTGTTCACCAGGCCTGGGATGGTCATCTTCAGGGCCTGTGGCAGGATCACCAGGCACATGCTGCGCCAGTAACCCAGGGCCATAGCGGAAGCGGCTTCATACTGGCCCTTGGGAATGGCCTGCATGCCGCCACGTACCACCTCGGCCACGTAGGCCGACTCGAACAGGATGATGCCGATCAGCGCACGCAGCAGCTTGTCGAAGCTCATGCCCTCGGGCAGGAACAGCGGCAGCATCACCGAGGCCATGAACAGCACGGTAATCAACGGCACGCCGCGCCAGAACTCGATGAAGGTCACGCAGACCACCTTCACCGCTGGCATCTTCGAGCGCCGCCCCAACGCCAGCACGATACCCAGAGGCAAGGCGCCGGCAATGCCGACCACGGCCAGGATCAGGTTCAGCGTCAGGCCGCCCCAGGCCGAAGTAGGCACATGCTCCAGCCCCAGTACACCGCCGGAGAGCAGGAAGAAGGCGATGATCGGGTAGAGAACGATGAATGCGATGCCGTACTTGGCCTTGGGTGCGAACTGCCGAACGAACAGCGGTGCAGCGCCGACGATGGCCAGCAGCACGGTCAGATCGACACGCCAGCGCTGCTCATTTGGGTAATAGCCGTAGATGAACTGGCTGAAGCGCTGCTCAATGAACAGCCAGCAGGCGCCGCCGCTGGAGCACTGCTCGCGGGTGTCGCCCAGCCAGGTAGCATCGAAGATCGCCCAGCTCAGCGAAGGCGGGACCACCAGCCAGATCAGGTACAACGCCAGCAGCGACAGCAGGGTGTTGAACCAGTTGGAAAACAGGTTGTTGCGCAGCCAGGCCACAGCGCCGACGGTTTTCACCGGTGGCGGTAGGTCGGGCTTGAATTGATGGGTGCTCATGCGCGTGTCCTCACCGCTCGATCAGCGCAATGCGCTTGTTGTACCAGTTCATCAGCAGGGAAATGCTGATACTGATCGCCAGGTACACCGTCATGGTGATGCCCATCACCTCCGGCGCCTGGCCGGTCTGGTTGAGCACGGTGCCGGAGAACAGCGAAACCATTTCCGGGTAGCCCACCGCAGCGGCCAGCGACGAGTTCTTCATCAGGTTCAGGTACTGGCTGGTCAAAGGCGGCACGATCACCCGCAGGGCTTGCGGAATGATCACCTTGCGCAGGGTCGGCCCATTGCGCAGGCCCAGCGAGTGAGCCGCCTCGCTCTGGCCATGGCTGACCGAACGGATACCGGAGCGCACGATTTCGGCGATGAACGCGGCGGTATAGACCGACAAGGAGATCACCACGGCGAGCAGCTCAGGGATCAGTACCCAGCCGCCGGCAAAGTTGAAGCCCTTGAGCGCGGGCACTTCCCAATGCACCGGTGAGCCGAAGGCCAGGATCGACAGGCCCGGCAGCCCGATCAGCATCGCCAGCCCCACCCAGAACTTGTGAAAGGGCTGGCCGGTTTCATCGAAGCGCTTGTTGGCCCATTTGGCCATCAGCACCACACCCACCACCGCCAGCACCAGCGCCACGAGGAACGCTCGCATGCCTTCGGCAGGGATGGCGCTCGGCATGTTCAGGCCACGGGCGCTGACGAAGAACAGGTCCATGAAGCTGTGCGCCTGGCGCGGGCCGGGCAGGCTGAGGAAAATCGCGAAGTACCAGAAGAGAATCTGCAGCAACGGGGGAATGTTGCGGAAGGTCTCGATGTACACCGTAGCCAGTTTGTTGATCAGCCAGTTCTTCGACAGCCTCGCCACACCGAGCGAAAAACCCAGCAGGGTTGCCAGCACGATGCCGATGACGCTCACCAGCAAGGTGTTGAGGATGCCGATCACCAGCACGCGGGAATAGGTGTCTGCTTCGGTGTAGTCGATCAGGTGCTGAGCGATACCGAAGCCGGCAGAGTTCTGGAAAAAGCCAAAGCCCGAGGTAATGCCCCGGTGCTGCTGGTTGACCTGCATGTTGTGAAACAGGTACCAGCCGATGCCGATCACCAGAACGACAGTCAAAATCTGGAATATCCAGGCTCGCGCACGCGGGTCGGTCAGTAATGAACCTTTGGGTGCGCCAGATGTGTTATGCATGGGATGCCCCGACGAATGTAGACAAAGCTTGAGCAAACGAAAACGGCAAGGCAGGGGCACAACCCATCGGGCCGCGTCCCTGCGCCTGCTTTCAGATGATTTCGGTTACCCGTACCGGTGCGCGAGGAACCCGCGCACCGGCGGTGGCATCAGCGCACGGGCGGTGCGTACTGGATACCGCCGTTCTTCCACAGGGCGTTCAAGCCGCGGTCGATCTGCAGCGGAGTGCCTTTACCGAGGTTGCGTTCGAACACCTCACCGTAGTTACCCACCTGTTTGACGATCTGCACCATCCAGTCCTTCGCCACGCCAAGGTCTTTGCCGAACTCGCCATCGGCGCCCAGCATGCGGCGCACGTCAGGGTTGGTGCTGCTCTTGGCCATTTCTTCGACATTCTTCGAAGTGATGCCGGCTTCTTCGGCATCGACCATGGCGAACAGCGACCACTTGACCACGTTCAGCCACTCGTCGTCGCCCTTGCGTACCAATGGGCCCAGAGGCTCCTTCGAGATGGTTTCAGGCATCACGACGTAGTCGGCAGGGCTCGCCAGCTTGGAGCGTTGTGCATAGAGCTGCGACTTGTCGGAGGTCAGCACGTCGCAACGGCCGCTTTCCAGCGATTTGGCGCTTTCGTCGGAGGTTTCGAAGGTGATGGGGGTGTACTTGAGGTTGTTGGCGCGGAAGTAGTCCGAGACGTTCAGCTCGGTGGTAGTGCCAGCCTGGATGCAGATGGTGGCGCCATCGAGTTCCTTGGCGCTACTAACGCCCAGCTTCTTGTTCACCAGAAAGCCCTGGCCGTCATAGTAGGTGACGCCGGCGAAAATCAGGCCCATGCCTGCGTCGCGGGAGCTGGTCCAGGTGGTGTTGCGCGACAGCACGTCGATTTCACCCGATTGCAGCGCGGTGAAGCGCTCCTTGGCGTTCAGCTGGCTGAACTTGACCTTGGAAGCATCGCCAAACACTGCAGCGGCGACTGCACGGCACACGTCGGCATCGATACCGACGATCTTGCCCGAAGCGTCTGGAACGGAGAAGCCTGGAAGGCCGTCGCTGACGCCGCACTGGACGAAGCCCTTTTTCTTCACGCCATCCAGAGTGGCCCCTGCCTGAGCCAGGCCGCTGGCGCCGAAGGCAACAGCGACGGCCAGTACTGCCAGGGTGGATTTCAACATCTTCATTCAAACCTCCAATGGGCTCTGTGTTGTGTCCGAGCTTTAAATTGCGCCGCACCCTTGTGAGGCACTTGCCGGCCCTGTGCTGGCTTGTTATTGGGCCGAGCGGCGCTACGAGCTTGAAGCGATCGGGAAAAGGTGTGCGCCTTACCGTTGAAAATCACTGCCTCGTTGCGCCGTGGATCATCCCGCTGACGCAGGCCCGTTCGCCTTGCTACCACTCGTTGGCGGAACACAATGCAACGGGGAGACCGGTCCAGAGTCTCTAGCCTGTGTGTTACCGGCTGATGAGAAACGAACGATCCTTTTTGCCTTAGCAAAGCCCATACCACACCGGGTAAAAATTCCCTTTAAGTGCGCGTCAAGCGGCAAAGTTGTAACCTTGCGACAACTTGTTCAGATATCCCCACATTGCGCCCTGATCCAGTGCACCCTTCAGTGCACAGGGCGGTAACGCTGGCACCATTTTGGAGCAACCATGACCCCACCCTTGATCCTCGAACCTACCCAACCTGCCGACGCCTGTGTCATCTGGTTGCATGGCCTGGGGGCGAGCCGCACCGACTTCGAGCCGGTCGCACGGATGCTGCAGCAACGTTTGCCCACTGTCCGCTTCGTGCTGCCCCAGGCCCCCACTCGCCCGGTGAGCATCAACGGCGGCTATCGAATGCCGAGTTGGTACGACATTCTTGCCATGAGCCCCGAACGTGCGATCGACCGGCCGCAACTCGAAGCTTCGGCGCATCAGGTCCTCAATCTGCTCGACGAACAGCAGGCCCAGGGCATCGCCCCGAAGCGCCTGCTGCTGGCGGGCTTCTCCCAAGGCGGCGCGGTGGTGCTGCACACCGCTTATATAGAAGCGGATCGGCCCATCGGCGGTGTGCTTGCGCTTTCCACCTACGCGCCGACCTTCGATGACAGCGTTGCACTCAGCGACGGCCAGCGCGCGATTCCCCTGCTCAGCCTGCACGGCGCTCACGACAACGTCGTGCTGCGGCCCATGGGCCGCTCGGCGTTCGACAAGCTCGAAGCGGCTGGCGTAGAGGCGCAGTGGCGCGAATACCCGATGGACCACGAAGTGGTGATGGAGGAGATCGACGACATCGGCGACTGGCTGGCCGCGCGGCTGGCGTAAACAGCCACCGGCGCGGCACTACGCTGCGCCCGGTTCTTGCATTACACTGCCCGGCGTACATTCCTTAACCAATCGATGAGAAGACCGTGCTCAAGGCACTCAAAAAATATTTGCAAAACCTGAGGCCGAGCCGTTGCCGGCCGCCCCGGCGCCGACCGTAGCGCCCGCTCGTGAAGCGCCTGTTGCGCCCGCCGCTCCCCAAGCCATCGCCAAGGCCCCCGAGCCTCGAAATGAACAACCGCGCCGCGAACGCGCAGCCGAGCGCCCACGCAAGCCGCGCCCTGCCAAGCCTGCCGCCCCCGCCTGGCGCCCCGAGGATTTCACAGTAGAGCCGCAGGAAGGCAAAACCCGCTTCCACGACTTCCCGCTTGGCGATGAGCTGATGCACGCCATCCACGACCTTGGCTTTCCCTACTGCACGCCGATCCAGGCCCAGGTGCTGGGGCATACGCTCAAAGGCAAGGATGCCATCGGCCGCGCCCAGACCGGCACCGGCAAGACCGCCGCGTTCCTGATTTCCACCATCAAGCAGTTGCTGCAGACTCCGCCGCCGAAAGAGCGCTTCATGGGCGAGCCGCGCGCGCTGATCATCGCCCCGACCCGCGAGCTGGTGGTGCAGATTGCCAAGGATGCCGAAGCGCTGACCCGACACGCACCGTTGAACGTCATGACTTTCGTCGGCGGCATGGACTTCGACAAGCAGCTCAAGCAGCTGGAAAGCCGTTACTGCGACATCCTGGTGGCCACTCCCGGTCGCCTGCTGGACTTCCAGCAGCGCGGCGAGGTGTACCTGGACATGGTCGAAGTGATGGTGCTCGATGAAGCCGACCGCATGCTCGACATGGGCTTCATCCCGCAGGTCCGCTCGATCATTCGCCAGACTCCGCCCAAAAGCGAACGTCAGACCCTGCTCTTCTCGGCCACCTTCACCGACGACGTAATGAATTTGGCCCGGCAATGGACGGTGAACCCGGCCATCGTCGAGATCGAGCCCGAGAATGTCGCCAGCGAAACGGTAGAGCAGCACGTTTACGCGGTGGCTGCGGCCGACAAGTACAAGCTGTTGTACAACCTGGTCAGCGACAACGGCTGGGAACGGGTGATGGTATTCGCCAACCGCAAGGATGAAGTGCGCCGCGTCGAAGAGCGCCTCGTGCGTGATGGCGTGAGCGCCGCGCAGCTGTCTGGCGACGTGCCGCAACACAAGCGCATCAAGACGCTCGAAGCCTTCCGTTCAGGGCAGGTGCGCGTGCTGGTGGCCACTGACGTCGCTGGCCGCGGCATCCATATCGACGGCATCAGCCACGTGATCAACTTTACCCTGCCCGAAGACCCGGACGACTACGTGCACCGCATTGGCCGCACTGGCCGTGCCGGTACCTCCGGGGTTTCGATCAGCTTCGCCGGCGAAGACGACGCTTACCAGTTGCCCGCCATCGAGGCCCTGCTGGGGCGCAAGATCAGCTGCGAAATGCCTGCCGACGAGCTGCTGCGGCCCGTGGCGCGCAAGGCACAGGCCTGATCGCGCTTTCAAGCCAATGGCCCCGTCGCGCGGCGAGCCGCCCTCCCACCAAAACTTCAGCAGTGCAGATCACTTGGTGGGAGGGCGGCTCGCCGCGCGACAACCCACCACCACAGTTGCTCAGCCTGTCCTCGCCTAGTTGAGCAATGTGGCCACCGCCAGCACCACGTACCAGAGCACTGCCGCGCGCTGCAGCAACGACCACAGTGCGTCCAGGCCTTCGACGGGCTGTTCGGGCGAAGCGCCGGTTGCCAACTGGCCGGCTTGGCCAACCAGTTCACGCGCACCGATGTACCAATGCAGCAGCTCTTGCAGCATCAAGCGCATCACCGCGATGAAGTTACCCACCAAGGCAAAACTGGCACCCAGCAAACGCGCCGGCAGCCAGTCCAGCGCATGGCGCAACTGCGCGGCGCGCTCGACCAGCGGCGCATGCCGGCTGTGCTCGGCCACCAGTGCCACCAGGCGATACCCCAGCACCATGACCGGCCCCAGCAAGGCATACCAGAACACCACACTGAAAAAACTCTCCAGCGCACGCCACAGCAACCAACCCTGCACCTCGCCGACCAATTGCGCAGGCGTTTCGGCGCCCACGCCGATATCACGCTCAGCAACGTGCAAGGCGGCGGTGTCGTCACCCCGGCGCCAGGCATCGCGCAGCGGGCCCAGCGCAGCCTTGGGGTCTCCTCGCCCCAGGCTGTAACCGAGCACCAGCAGGTGCACCGGCAGCGCCAGCAGGCCGTAGCCGACCGGCTTGATCACCACCAGCAGCAAGCCCAGCACCGCCATCGGTACACCGGCCAGGATCAGCAGGATCAACCAAGGATCGCGGGCCAGCGCGGGCACACGCTCAAGGCGTGCCAATTCACCCAACAGGAAACCATCACGTTGCAGGCGCTGGCGCAGCGCCGAGAACTTCTCGACCCACACGATCACCAGCAGCACCAGAAAAGTCATTTCCCCTCCTCCCGAACAACTCGGCACGATAACGCGCCCAATCGAAACATGGCCCCGGGTCGGTCTTGCGCCCCGGCGCGATGTCGCTGTGGCCGGTGATGCGTGCTGCACCGATGGCCGGAAAGCACTGCAACAGCTCGGCCGTCAGCTGTTGCAGGCAAGCATATTGAGCCTCTGTGAACGGCAACTCATCGGTGCCCTCCAGCTCTATCCCCACGGAAAAGTCGTTGCACCCTTCCCGCCCCTCGAAGCTGGACACACCCGCATGCCAGGCACGCTGGTGGCAACCGACGAACTGAGTCAGCACCCCGTCGCGCTCGATCAGAAAATGCGCCGAAACGCGCAGGTGCGCGATGCCTTCGAAATAGGGATGCTCGGCCGGGTCCAGCCGGTTCTGGAACAGCGCCGCTGGCCGGCCGGTGCCGAACTGCCCAGGGGGAGGCTGATGTTGTGAATCACCAGCAGCGAGACCTCGCCACCAGGGCGTTCATTGAAATTGGGAGAGGGACAGTGCTGTGCGCCATGGCACCAGCCTGTCTGGGGATCCAGATGGATCGCCTCGGGGAGCATAAACCGTCCTTGCCGTCGTAAACCGCTGGCCTGCGAGTATGCCGCGCAAAGGCGGCATCAGGAAGGGTTCACGCAGTCTTGAGCAAGCGCAGCCGCCCGACGACGGCGTCCATGGCGCGATCCACCAGCAGGTTGTCGTCCAGCACGCGCAGCTCGTTGCGCTGGATCGCCAGTGCCAGGGCGGCAGCCGAGCGCTCCAGCACCTTCATGCCAGTGCGGTTGACGAACACATACTTGCCCGTGCTTTCGATGATGGTGGTGAGCTTGCAGCGCAAAGGTTCGCCGTCCTCCTCCAACAACTCGACCCACGTGCCAGGGCGCAGCGCGGCAGCCTGTTGCGCCGCGGGGTCTTCATCGGAAAACTCAGGCGAAACCTCGGCCACCGTCGAAGGCGCCTGCCCCCAGCACAATCTCGCTCTCCACCCGCACCAGAGCGATATCGTCATCGCCCTGCTGCAGGGCCATGGCCGTGCGCTGGATGGCCTGCACATGCAAGGCCTCCAGCTGGCTGAAGAAATCGCTGGTGGCGAAAGGGTCGAACGCAGCGCTGGTCAACCCCTCGCGCAGCGCCTTGAGCAGGCCTGGCACCAGGCTCAGCAGGCGGTTGCGAGCCTGAATGCCATCGTGGGGCTCAACGCTCCAGACCAGGTCGTCCATGGTCTCCAGCGCAGCCTGCCACTCAGGCGCCTGTTCGCCGTGCTTGAGCCAGGTCAGCAGCAGCACCTTACTCCACGCTTCTTCCAGCAACCGCACTACTACCTGCGGCAAGGTCTTGCCCAGCAAGCGGCGGTTGAGCTCGAACTGCACATGCAACCGCGCAAGCTCAGCCCGCGCGCGGCCCTCTTCAGCGTCACGAGTGCGCTGCTCGAGCAGCTCGCTGCGGCGGCGCTCTTCTGCGGTGAAGGCCAGAAAGTCCACCAACAGCTCGGAAAACAGCGACGTGTCGTCCACGAAGTCATTGAGAAGGCGCTGCACAATCTGATCGATGCGGCCGTGCAGCGCGTCACGCTGCGAATCGTCGCGCCCGCTCCAGCCCATGGCCGCCTGGGCGATCTCGTTGAGCAAGCGCCGCGCCGGGTGGTTGGAGCGGCTGAAAAAGCTTTTGTCGAGCACCGCGACTTTCAGGATCGGGATCTGCAGGCGGCCAATCAGTGCGCGCAGCGAATCAGGCAGGTTGCGGTCATCCAGGATGAACTCGAACAACATCGCAACCAGATTGATCACGTCTTCATCGACCGTGCCCACGACACGCGCCTTGCCGCTTTTCAGGCTTACGCGGTTGAGCAGTTGCTCGAGTTGCTGGCGAAGGTCGTAATCCTCGGAGTGCTCCGGCTGCTGCGGTACGTATTGCTGAAGGTGCGACAGCAGGCGCATCAGGTCGTTGGTGGAGATGGGCATCACGGTAGCGGCCGGCTCACGGCGCACAGGCGGATTGCCACGCACCTGGTGCACCAGCTCCTGCAGGGCGGTGAACACTTCGCGGACGCTGTCATCCAGTGGTTCTTCCAACGGCATTGCCTGAGCGGGTGCAGTGTCGTCCTCGGGGGTACGCCGCCGGCCAGGGCGGTCATCGGCGCGCCGTGCAGGCGCAACCTTCAGCTCAGGCAGGATGCCAGTGGCGATCAGCAACTGGTTGGCATCGAAATACAAATGATCCGTATCGGACAGCACATAGCGATCGAACAGCTTGAGAATGATCAGCTTGACCTTGATCTCGACACCCAGCGTCTGCCCGGCCTGCACGAAGTAATCGCAGAGCATCGCCGGGCCCAGCGGGTTGCTGTCATCGGTCAGCACGCGCGGCACCAGGGCATTGAGGCGAGTGGTCAGTTGAGTAAGCGACAGGCCGTCGCGGGCCAGCACTTTGTTGACCATCGAGTCGAGCGCAACGGTACGCTCCAACTCTTCATTGGGCACCAGCGCCAGCTTGTCATAATTGAGCGGCGCAGGGCGCGAGGGACCGGTGTCGTACTGGCCTACCCGCACGAAGGCTTCATAGAATTTGTCGAGAAAACCGCGCTCGATGTTCTTGCGCTTCAGGCGCAGGTCGCGCATGGCTTCGAAGAACAAGTTCTGCTCGTTATTGCTCGGGGCCTTGTCGGCCATCTCGAAGAGCGTGTCGTCAGCATTGTCGAACAGCGCCTGCAAGCCCTCGCGCAGTTGCTGGGCGGCCTTGTCGCGCACCTGCAGCACCACCACCGGCAAGCGTGCCAGCGGCGCACTGGCAGCCGGGTCGGCCGCCGCGTTAAGGTGCACCACTTTGCCGTCGTTTTGCATGCTCGACTCCATGATCGGCGAATCCATACGCTATGAGTGAATAGCCGCGTCAAGCGCGGCCGACATGAACCGTGCAGCCTTTGAGAGGCAAACCTGAGGTTGGTTTCATCCGCTCGGCGGAAACGCCATTAAAAAGTCGCCAAATTACAGGCAGGCTACTTTCAAGGCAGGGACGGTTCTTTCGTAGAGTGATTGACAACAGAATTTGCGTTTTGCTCAGCCGTTCCGATCAAAGGCGCTTTTTCACCTGTGGAAAAACCCGCCCAAGCCGGCACCAAGGGTTCGCGCGCCTCGCCACGTGCCCTATAATCCGCCGCACTTTGCCCTGGAGCCGCCCATGCCGAACCTCAGCCTCGCCTCCCTCAGCGCCGAGATCGACGCCAACGTGCGCCGGGCCCTGGCAGAAGATGTCGGAACCGGCGACATCACCGCCCAGCTGATTCCCGAAAGCCGCCTGGCCAGCGCAACCGTGATTACCCGCGAGGCGTGCGTGATCGCCGGCAGCGCCTGGGTGGACGCAGTGTTTCGCAAGCTCGACCCGCGTGTGGCTGTGCACTGGCAAGTGGCCGATGGCGCGCGCGCCCAGGCCAACCAGCCGCTGTTCCGGCTCGAGGGCCCGGCTCGCTCGCTGCTCACCGGCGAGCGCAGCGCCCTGAACTTCCTGCAACTGCTCAGCGGCGTGGCCACACGCGCCCAGGCCTTGGCCGATCAGGTTGCGCACACCGGCGTGCGCCTGCTCGACACCCGCAAGACCCTGCCCGGCCTGCGCCTGGCGCAGAAGTACGCGGTCACCTGCGGTGGCTGCCATAACCATCGCATCGGCCTGTACGACGCTTTCCTTATAAAGGAAAACCACATCGCAGCCTGCGGCGGGATCGCCCAGGCTGTAGAGGCGGCCCATCGCATCGCGCCGGGCAAGCCGGTTGAAGTCGAGGTCGAGAATCTCGCCGAGCTGGAACAGGCCCTGGCCGCCGGCGCCGACATCATCATGCTCGACGAGCTGAGCCTGGGCGACATGCGCACCGCCGTCGCACTCACCCATGGCCGCGCCAAGCTCGAGGCCAGCGGCGGCATCAACGACAGCACCTTGAAGGTGATCGCCGAGACCGGCGTTGATTACATTTCCATCGGAGCCCTGACCAAAGACGTCAAAGCGGTCGACCTGTCGATGCGCCTGTCACTGTGATCGGCCTTTTTTCTTTCTGACATCAAGGGTGCTATGGACATCGGGCCACGACTGAAAACCGTACGTGAACGCCATCAACTCTCGCAGCGCGAGCTGGCGCGGCGCAGTGGAGTCACCAACGCAACCATCTCGCTGATCGAGCAGAACCGCGTCAGCCCTTCGGTCAGCTCATTGAAGAAGCTGCTCGAAGGCATTCCCATGACCCTTGCAGACTTCTTCGCAAGCGATGAGCCGCCTGCCGAAAACCCTTACATCTACCGCGCCGGGAGCCAGCCAGACCTGGGCCGCCGGGGCGTGCGCCTGCTGCTGGTGGGTGCCACCGTCAAGGACCGGCAGATGCGCATGTTGCGCGAGCTCTACGCACCAGGCGCCGACAGCGGCGAGCCGATCGTGCACCCCGAGGGCGAAGAGTGCGGGCTGGTCACCCGTGGCACCATCGAGCTGACCATCGATGGCGAGGTGAGCATCCTGCAGGCCGGCGACGGTTACTACTTCCCCACCACCCTGCCCCACAGCTTCAAGAACATCGGCCAGGATGAGGCGGAGATCATCAGCGCCAATACACCAGCCAACTTCTGATCGGCGCTGAAAAGGCTGCGCTAAAGATCTCGGGCAAGCTGCCGATGGCATGGCATAACAAGGGATACGGATCGTCCGCGGGTTGCACAACCACCCCCAAACGCCTTCGCTCCGAGACCATTGCCATGTCCATCAAACGCTCCCTCAAGGCCCGCATGCTCGCCCTCATCGGCGGCAGCCTGCTGGCCATCCTGTTGATTTCCGTCGCCTGCTTTCACTTCCTCGCCGGCAATGTGCGCGACTACCGCGCACTGGTCGACGGCCCTGTGCGCACCTCGCAACTGGTCGAACAGGCCAACCTGCAATTCAAGATCCAGGTACAGGAGTGGAAGAACGTGCTGCTGCGCGGCAAGCAGCCGGCCGACCTGGACAAATACTGGAGCCAGTTCGAAGCCCGCCACCGTGATGTGCAGAACCTGCTCGGGCAGCTGGCTGCACAGCCGGGCCTGGCCGCTGAAGCCAAAGGCCAGATCGACCAGTTGCGTGAAGGCCACCAGGCTTTGCTCGCGCAATATGCGCGTGGCCGTGACACCTTCGTCGCGGGCGGCGCCGACCCTATCGCTGGTGACAAGAGCGTGACCGGTATCGACCGCGCCATCAGTGACCAGATGAGTGCACTGGCCAAACGAATCGCCGAAGACGCCAAGGCGCAAGCCGAGGGTATCAGCGCCACTGCCGAGCGAACCGTGTGGCTGGGCTTCTCGGTGCTACTCGCCTCCGGCGTGCTGATCGCATTGCTCAGCCTGTGGCTGGTGAGCCGGCAATTGGTGCAACCGATCACCCAATTGATCGGCTATGTCGACGACCTCAGCAAAGGCCGCTTCGCCGAACGCGTGAGCAGCGACCGCGAGGACGAGCTGGGCCGCCTGGCCAATGCCGCCAATACACTGCGTGACTTCCTCGCCGAAACCTTCACTCGCCTCAAGCGCAACGCTACCGAGCTCGACGGCGCAAGCTCCGAGCTGCACCAGATCGCCCGGCAGATGGCACAGGGCAGCGAGGAGCAGTTCCAGCGTACCGACCAGGTGGCCACGGCCATGACAGAAATGTCCGCCACCGCCCAGGAGGTGGCCCGCCACGCCCAGGACGCCGCACAGGCGGCCGATGATGCCGACGCTTCGGCTCGCCAGGGCGATCGGGTGATGAAGACGACCATCGGCGCCATCGACCACATGCGCCGCGAAATAGAAACCACCGCCGAGGTGATCCGTAAGCTGGAAAACGACAGCGGCCGCGTCGGCAAGGTGCTTGAGGTGATCCGTGGGATTGCCGAGCAAACCAACCTGCTGGCCCTGAACGCCGCCATCGAGGCCGCCCGCGCGGGCGAGGCGGGCCGCGGTTTTGCCGTGGTCGCCGACGAAGTGCGCAGCCTGGCGCAACGCACCTCCTCGTCCATCAGCGAAATCAACCAGATCATCGACGCCGTGCAGCTAGGCACCACCGATGCGGCCAAAGCCATCGAAAGCGGCCAGGCCCGCAGCAGCGAAAGCGCCGAGCACATCAACCGCACCAGCGAGATCCTGCACCAGGTGAGCGAGGCGATCGAAGCCATTCGCGGCATGAACCGCCAGATCGCCACCGCGGCCGAGGAGCAGACGTCGGTGGCCGAGGACATTGCGCAGAACCTCACGGAAATCACCGCGATCGCCAGTGAGAACCAGCAGAGCGTGCAGCGCACCGAGCAGGCGAGCGGGAACCTGAATCGGTTGTCGGGGCAGATGAGTGAATTGACAGCGCGGTTGGGGGGCTGACACGTCGCGCGGCGAGCCGTCCTCCCACCGAATTTGTGGGAGGCCGGCTTGCCGCGCGCCGTGTAACGGGCGACAGCTCCCCACCAAAGTTCAGCCGCGCGACGAGCACACTCTCAAAACTCCAGCCGCTTTTCCTTCGACGGCGGGTGCCCGAAATACGCGGTGTAGCACTTGCTGAAGTGGCTGGGCGATACGAACCCGCAGGCCACTGCCACCTGCACGATCGACAGCGTCGAATGCTGCAGCAGCCGGCGGCCTTCTGTCACTCGCAGTTCCAGGTAGTAACGCAGCGGCGTGGTGTTGAGCTGGTCTTTGAACAGCCGCTCGATCTGCCGCCGCGAACGGCCGACGTAACCGGAGATCTGTGCCAGGTCCAGCGGCTCCTCCAGGTTCGCCTCCATCAGCTTGACCACATCGCGCAGCGGTGCGGTCATCTTCACCCGCAGCTTGGGGTTTACCCGGCGGTAGCGCGAGGCTTCGAAGGCCAGGATGTCGACGATGCCGTCTACCAGGTCAGTGCCCTGCTGCAAGCCGATCCATTCCAGCACCATGTAGAACGCCCCGTTGGGGCTGGCCGCAGTGAAGCGGTCGCGGTCGACCATGTAGCTTTCGCTGGTGACCTGGCTGTGCTGGGCGGTTTCGGCCAGGGCCGGGCGATGTTCGGGATGGATGGCACAGCGGTAACCGTCGAGCAGGCCGGCGTGGCCGATGAACCACGCACCATTCCACAACCCACCCAGGGCAATGCCCTTCTCCGATGCCTTGCGCAGCAGCACCTTGAGCTCGGCGTGGGCACGCAGCGGCGTGCGCAGGCCACCGCAGATCACCAGCAGGCTCAGGCCCTCCAGGCTGGCGGCGCTCAGCGCCTGGTCCGGGCGGATGACGATGCCCAGGTCGCTGCACACCTCCGCCATCTCCAGGCTGAACGTGGTGGTGCGAAACAGGTTGGGCCGCAGCAGGTTGGCCGTCACCAGCGTATCCAGTGCCTGAGTGAATGCCGGCAACGAGAAGTGATCGAGCAACACGAACCCCACATGGGCGCAGCCGGTCGGCGCCGCTTGCCCACCTTGCAGGTAGCGCAGGTTCTTGCCCTTGATGCCGCCGCTGAAAGTGCGCCGTTCCATGATGTTTCCCCACAAAAACCGGTAGTGCGCCTGAAACAACGACCGCCGCTTGAGCAGCGGCGGTCGTCAACGGATCAGGCAACGCGTTCAGGTATTACGAAGCGTCGATCCAGATGGTCTTGAGCTCGGTGTACTGGTCGTGCGCCCATTGCGATTTGTCACGCCCGCCAAAGCCCGACTCCTTGTAGCCGCCGAACGGCGTGGAGGCATCGCCCTCACCGAAGCAGTTCACGGTGACGATGCCGGCCCGGATACCGCGCGAGAGCTTCAGCGCATTGCGCAGGTTGCCGGTGTAGGCAGACGCCGCCAGGCCGTAGTTCGTGTCGTTGGCAAGCTCGATGGCTTCTTCCAGGGTTTCGAACGTGGTCACGCTCAGCACCGGGCCGAAGATCTCCTCCTTGAACAAGCGGCTTTCGGGCGTTACGCCATCGACGATGGTCGGCTGTACATAGACGCCCTGCTCGGTCTGCCCGCCGGTTACCACCCTGAGCTGCGCCTCGCTGGCGTGCTCCAGATACGAGCGCACCTTTTCGAAGTGCGCCTTGCTGACCATCGAGCCCAAGCGGTTGTCCGGGTCGAGCGGGTCGCCCAGTTTCCAGTCGCGCAGGTGCACCTGCACCCGCTCGAGCAGCTCATCCTTCACCTGGCTGTGAACGATCAGGCGCGAAGAGGCCGAGCAGTTTTCGCCCATGTTCCAGAACGCGCCGTTGACTACGTGCTGGGCGACCTGGTCGATGTCTTCGACATCATTCATCACCACGGCCGGGTTTTTACCGCCCAGCTCCAGCACCACACGCTTGAGGTTCGACTCGGCGGCGTACTTGAGGAACAGCCGGCCGGTGTCGGTGGAACCGGTGAAACTGACGCCGGCGATGTCCGGGTGGCGGCCAATCGGTTCGCCGGCCTCTTTACCGCTGCCAGGCACCACGTTGAACACGCCCGCAGGCACGCCGGCCTGGTGAGCCAGCTCCGCCACGCGCAGCGCGGTGAGGGTGGTTTCCTTGGCCGGTTTGACCACGATCGAGCACCCGGCGGCCAGCGACGGGCCGATCTTCCAGGCCAGCATCAGCAGCGGGAAGTTCCACGGCAGCACCAGGCCCACTACGCCGATCGGCTCGCGCACCACCATCGTGACGGCACCGTTGCCCACGGGCGCGGTGGCGTCGTAGATCTTGTCGATCAGCTCGGCATGCCAGCGCAGGGTGTGAATGGTTTCCGGTACATCGATGTTCTGGCACTCGCGAACGGGCTTGCCGCTGTCCAGGCTCTCGAGCACCGCCAGTTCGTGGGCGTGGTCTTCAAGCAGTTGGGCAAATTGTTGCAGCACCGATTTGCGCGCCGCCGGGTGCAGCCCGCTCCAGCGGCCGTCCTCGAATGCGGCCTTGGCGGCCGCCACTGCAACGTCCACGTCCTGGCTGTCGCAGGCGCTGATGCGTGCCAGCTCGGCGCCCGTGGCCGGGTTGGTGGTCACGAAGGTGTTGCCGCTTTTGGCGGCGACGAATCGCCCATCGATGAACGCCTGGGTGCGCAGCTCAAGGCTCGCGGCGATGTCGGCGTAGGCTTGTTTGCTCAGCAGGTCGGCCATGCTCAGGCTCCTTGAGTGATCAGCGAGACGTTTTTCTTGAGCTGGGCAACAACCTGCTCAAGCGCGGCTTTTTCTTCGGCGGTCATGCCTTTGAGCGGGGCGCGCACGCCGCCGTTGGGCAGGCCTGCCAGCTCGCAGCCGTACTTGATCGACTGCACGAACTTGCCACCTTCCAGGTAATCCATCAGCGGCAGCATGGCGGCCATGATGCGGCGGCCCTTGTCGAAATCCTTCTCCAGCACACAGGCCTCATACAGCGCGACGTGCTCGCGCGGTACGAAGTTGGAGCCGGCGCATACCCAGCTGCGGGCGCCCCAGGCGAAGAACTCCAGGGCCTGATCGTCCCAACCGCAGGACAACTGCAGGTTCGGCTGGGTGGTCGACAGGCGGTGCAGGCTGGCCATGTCGCCGGAGCTTTCCTTGATCGCCTGGATGTTCTTGCAACCGGCAACGGCCTCGAAGAACTCAGGGCCCATGGCCATGTTCATGCGGCCGGGGTAGTTGTAGAGCATGATCGGCAGGCCTGCGGCTTTATCCACCGCCAGCACGTGCTCGGCGATTTCCTGTTCGGGTCGGCAGCGCATAAGGCGGCGTGCCGACCAGGATGGCCTCGGCCTTGTGCGCCTTGGCGGCCTCGGCGAACTGGATCGAGTCTTCGGTACGAATCGCACCGGTGCCGATCACCAGCGGGATGCGGTTACCGACCACCTCGCGGGCCTGGGCGATCAATGCCAGGCGCTCCTCGTTGGAGTGGGCGTAATACTCGCCGGTGGAGCCGCCGATCACGATGCCGTGGACCTTGGCCTCGATCAGGTACTCAAGCACCTGCGCAAAACCTGCGTGGTCGATCTGGCCGCTGGCCTGCAGCGGGGTGATCGCGGGGGTGAAGATGCCGTCGAAGTTCACAGTGTTGCCTCCATCAAGTGATGCGTAAAAGGCAGGGCCAGGCCCTGCGGCTCGGCAGTGTGCTGGCCTCAGCTTTCCCGCCCTGCGCGGCGTTGCCCCCACAACAGGTTGAGGTTCACCCCCGCCGACAGGAACGGCTGCGGCGGGTTGGCGTTCGGGCCGGGTGCGGCCAGCAAGAAATCGGTCAGGTCGGTGCGCTCGCCGGCAAGCCAGTCGGCCAGCAAGGTGCCGGTGATGGTGCCGCGGGTGACGCCCAGCCCGTTGCAGCCCAGTGCGCCATACACGTTGGGCGCCAATTGGCCGAAGAAGCCGCTGTGGTTGCGGGTCATCGCCAGCGCGCCGCCCCAGGTGTACTGGAAGTCGACGTTGGGCAGCATCGGGAAGCGCCGGGCAAAGGACGCCTTGTGGCGCTGCAAAAGCGCTGCAAGTATCTGGGGTTGCTGCGCCCGTCAGGGTTGAAGCTGAAGCTGTTGCGGATCAGCAAGCGGTTGTCGGGGTGCGCCGCACCGTGGTGCCGAACGGGTCGGCCGGGATGGCGCCCCAGTAGGGCTTGCCGCCCAGGCGCGCCTGCTCCTCCTCGGTCAACTGGCGAGTGATGCTGCCGTAGGTGAAGATCGGCAGCATGCGCCCTTGCAGGAAGCCGAAGTGCTGGCCGAACGAATCGTCGGCCAGCACCAGCCGGCGCGCGGTGATCGAGCCGCCAGCGTGGGTGAGCACGGTACGGTCGTAGCCGTAGTCCACGTCCAGAATCGGCGTACGCTCATAAAGGGTGACGTTCGCCGGCAGGCTGTCGGCCAGGCCCTTGACCAGCGCCGAGGGCTGCACCAGCACGGCGCCGGGCGTGTACAGCGCCCGGCGGTAAAAATGCGTGCCGAGGTGCTGTGGCAATTCCTGCTCGCCAATCATCTGGTAAGGCTGTTCGAGTTTGTCGAGGCCGCCCCGATAGGCATCGAGCACCGCCAGGCCGCGCTCCTCGACTGCCGCCTGGTACTTGCCGCACGCGGTCATCTGGCAGTCGATGCCGTTGGCTTCCACTTGCTGGCGCAGCAGGGTTTGCCCGGCCATGTTCAGCTTCAGCACGATCTTGGCCACAGCGATGTCGCCGATGTAGTCCGGCGCGCCGATGTCATGGGGCAGGTCGATGGCAAAGCCTGCGTTGCGCCCGGACGGGCCCAGGCCCACTTCCTGGGCTTCGACCAGCACCACTTCGTCATCGGGGAAATTCAGCGCCAGTTGCCGTGCGGCAGCGAGCCCGGTAAAGCCTGCACCCACCACTACCCAAGGGGCTTCGTGGTGGCCACGGTGGCTCGGCCGCGGCGTGCGCGCGGCGCTGAGGTGGAACCAGCCACAGCTGGCGTCATCGGCGGGCAGAGAAGCACTTTCATCGGTACTGAGCCATGTTCGTCTGGGTGTGGGCCTGTTCGCAGGGCGTACAGGGCTGGCCCACCCGCTGGCGGGTGGGGTTGGTCATGCGTTAAGTCAGTGTGCCGCCAGGGCGGGTAACGCCTGGGGCCGCCTGAATTGCGGGCTGTGCGTATCGCGAAACTCCATCGGCGGCAGGCCGAAGAGGTCCTTGAAGCGCCGGTAGAAGTGCGGGTAGCTGATGAACCCGGTGGCCAGGGCCACGTCGGTGAGCGAGCGGTCGCTGTTGACGATCAACTGCCGCGCTCGGGCCAGCCGCAGCTCCAGGTAGTAACGCACCGGCGGCGCCTGCAGGTAACGGGCGAAGCGGCGTTCCAGCTGGCGCCGGGAAACGCCGATCCGGCCGGCGATCTGGTCGATGTCCAGCGGCTCTTCGATGTTGTCTTCCATCAGCGCCACCGCAACGCTGAGCGACTTGGGCAAACGCCGGGCCGGTTGGATAGCGGCAATCTGCTCCGGTTGATGCAGCCGCTTGATCTCGCCGGCATCCACCAGGGGCCGGCCTTGGGCAATCAACGCACGCACTTCCAGCATCAGCCCAAGCGCGGCACTCGCCTCGGCACAGGTGCCAACCCGGTCGCTCAACACATGGCCGGCACTGCCCAGCGCCAAGGTGGGGTGGTATTCCTTGATCGGTGCGCAGCTATCAGGGTGGCTGACGCACGCCCGGCCTTGCAGCAGCCCGGCCTGTGCCAGGTGAAAGGCGGCGTTCCACAACCCGCACACCACCACACGGTCGGCGGCCGCGCTGCGCAACACCCGGTTCAGCGCAGGGTCTGGCGCCAGCTTCACCCGGTGCCCACCCACGACCACCAGCACATCATGGTGCCAGCGGCCGGGCACGATGGTGTGGGTGTCGAGGTTCACACCGACGTCACTGCGCACCGGGCCGCCGTGCATGGACCAACTGCTGATCTGGTAGTCGATGCCATCCAGCGCAGCGCTGCTGTTGAGCGCGTCGAGAGCGGTGGAAAACGCCGTCAGCGAAAACCGCTCAGGCAGGATGAACGCCACTCGCACGCAACGGCTGGCCGGTACAAGGCTCAAGCCGTAGCCGGGGTTGCGCAATGCCACTGGGTGCTGGGTCGAGCCGTTCATGCGATCACCTGCCTGTGCGTGCCTTGAGAGTTACTTCTGCGCCGCTGCGCGCGCGTCCTTGAGCCAGCCATCCCATTCGGCCTGGTGCGCCCTGATCCATTCCTGGGCTTGCTTCTTGATGTCGTCCAGCGACTTCTCGCCCTTCTGCATGCGCAGGTTCTGGGCGCTTTCGTCGCCCGTGGCGATCTGCACTTCGGAGAGGAAGGTGCGCGCGGCGGGGTTCTTCTCGGCGAAGTCCTTGTTCAGCACGGCTTTGACGGAGTCGATCGGCGCGCCAAGGTTCTTGCCTTCGAAGGTGGTGTTCACGTCGTTCTTGCCGTCTGGCAGCGAGGTGAACGGCACTGGCAGCCATACCACGTCACGGCCTTCGACCAGCACGCCGGAGATCCACTGCGGCACCCAGGTGTAATAGAGGATCGGCTTGCCTTCCTTGTAGCGGGCGATGGTGTCGGCCATCAGCGCGAAGTACGAGCCGCGGTTATCCACCACCGTGTCGGTCAGGCCGTAGGCCTTGAGCTGGTGCTCGACGATCAGCTCGCAACCCCAGCCAGGGTTGCAGCCGGTCAGGTCGGCCTTGCCATCGCCGTTGCTGTCGAACAGCTTGGCGATCTCGGGTTTCTTCAGGTCCGAGACGTCCTTGATGTTGTATTTCTCGGCGGTCTTCTTGTCGATCATGAAGCCCTGCAGCACGCCCGGCATCACGTCGCCCACCTTGACCATGGCATCGTCGCCACCGGCCTTTTCATAGAAGGCGGCGTGCAGCTTGTCCCACATGTGCACGGTGAAATCGGCATCACCGTAGGACAGCGCCAGGAACAGCGCCGGGTAGTCGGTCTCCTTCGGCGTCTGCACGTCGTAACCCAAGGCCTTCAGGCCAGCGATGGCGATCTCGCCGCGAAAGCGCTCTTCGGCGATGGTCGGGAAGATCGGCGTGACCTTCACCCCTTCGCCGGGCTTTTCAGCGCTGGCTTGCGCGGTGGACGCCAGGGCGAGCCCCAATACCGAGGCGGCGACGCTGGCCAGGATTGCGTTCTTGCACTTGGAAAAAGTCATGAATCACCTGCTTGAGTTTTTTGAGTTAGGTGAAAGGCAAGTTCAGTGGGTTACCGCTTGTGCTACTGCTTTTTTCTTCTTTTTAAGGCGCATCACCAGCCCGACAGGCCCGGTGTGATACCAACGCTGGCCGGTGCCCAGGTGCGAGCTGCGCTCGCCCAGCGCCTGGGTGAAACGGTCGAGGAAGATCGCCAGCAACACCAGGCCGATACCGCCGACACTGGCCAAGGCCATGTCGAGACGGCCGATGCCGCTGAGCACCATCAGGCCGAGGCCGCCGACCGAAATCATCGAGGCAACCACCACCATCGACAGCGCCAGCATCAGGGTCTGGTTGACGCCGGCCATGATGGTCGGCGCGGCCAGCGGCAACTGCACCTTCATCAGCATCTGCCACGGCGTGCAGCCGAAGGCGCGGGCGGCCTCGACCTTGTCTTCAGGCACCTGGCGGATGCCCAGGTTGGTCAACCGCACCAGCGGCGATACCGAGAAGATGATGGTGACGATCACCCCAGGCACGTTGCCGATGCCGAACAGCATCACCACCGGCACCAGGTACACGAACGCAGGCAGCGTCTGCATCGCGTCGAGCACGGGGCGGATGATCATCTCCAAACGGTCGCTGCGGGCGCAGATGATGCCCAGCGGGATGCCGATCACTGCGCAGAAGAACAGCGAGGTGAGCACCAGTGACAGGGTGACCATCGCATCGCTCCACACGCCGATCAGGCCCAGCGCGGTGAGCAACACCACCGAGAGGAGGCCGATGCGCCGGCCACCGACCTGCCAGGCGACCAGGCCGGCCAGTACGATGAACAGGCCGGGCGGCACTGCCATCAATGCGGCCTGAATGCCATCGAGCACCTGATCGACCGGCCAGCGAATCGAGCGAAACACATCACGGAAGTTGTGCACCAAGTAACGCAATGCACTTTCAATCCACGCGCCCAGCGGCACGTTGATGGACTTGAACGGGTCAAGAATATTGAAATCCGACATGAACGATACCTCAGGCCCGATCAACTCGGGCCAGTGAAAAAACCGCGATCAATGCCCGCCCAGATAACTCAGCAAGCGGCCCTGGGAGATGCTGCCTTTATAGGTGCCTACTTCATCCACCACCGGCACCGGCGCCGTGGCCTGGGCAATGATGTTGAAGATTTCCTTGATCGGCGTTTCTGCGTTGAGCGGTGTTTGCCGGCCAGGCTCATAGTTGCTGTGGGCATCGACCTGCGCGATGTCGCCGGCTTTGAGGATGCGGCTGGCGTCGAAGCCGTTGAAGAAGGTGCGCACATAATCGTTGGCGGGGTTGCAGAGCAGATCGCGCGGCGTGCCGATCTGCACAACCTTGCCCCCTTCCATGATCGCGATGCGGTGGCCGATGCGCACGGCCTCTTCGATATCGTGGGAGATGAAGATGATGGTGCGGTTCTGTTCTTTCTGAAGCTTGATCAGCTCGCCCTGCATCTCGCTGCGGATCAGGGGGTCGAGCGCGGAAAACGCCTCGTCCATCAACAGGATCGCCGGGTCGTTGGCCAGCGCCCGGGCCAGGCCCACACGCTGCTGCATGCCGCCGGAGAGCTGATGCGGGAAGCAGTGCTCCTGGCCGCCCAGCCCCACCTGGCGAAGCGCCTCGATCGCGCGGCGGTTGCGCTCTTTTTCGGCAACGCCGCTTATTTGCAAGCCGAAGCCTGCGTTATCGAGCACGGTCATGTGCGGCATCAAGGCGAAGGATTGAAACACCATGCCCATGTCTTTGCGGCGAACTTGCAACAGGGCTTTATCGCCCAGGCCGGTGATTTCCTTGCCATTGAGAAAGATGGAGCCGGAACTGGGTTCGATCAGGCGATTGAACAAGCGCACCATGGTCGATTTGCCCGAACCGGACAAACCCATGATCACGAAGATCTCGCCCCGCATCACGGCAAAGTTGGCATCGAATACACCGATGACCTGGCCGGTTTTCTCGAACACTTCGGCTTTGGAGGCGCCAGCCTTTACCATTGAGAGCGCAACTTCCGGTTGCGGCCCGAATACTTTGTAGACGTTTCGGACGGAAATAATTTCGTCGGAGTGACTCATCGCATGCCTCCTTCGTGTCCCGCGCGCACAACTTCACCTAACGCGTAGTTATGAAAAATGTATCTAGATGGGCAGGAGCAATGCGTCTGTATCTTCACGACGAAATTCCTATTGTTATTGTTTGCCCGCGGAATAGGGCTTTCAGGCAAATCTATAGGCTGGGCCTGCGCAAATCCAACAACATTTCCAGAGGCGATTTGATAACGTGAGGTTATTGGTCGCGAACAGGCTAAAAAGCGCCGCCAGTGGGGATGTACCCCCAACCCGGCCCCTAACCTGCCAACGCCACGCCCGCCGCCACTTTGCCCATGCCGAGGCCCGAGATGTCCAAACACGTCGACCCCGATGCCCTGTTGCTGAAAATGCCTTCGTTGCGCGCAGTGAAGGCGTTCGTGGCGGCCGCGAAATATGAAAGCTTCACCCGCGCTGCCGAAGCGTTGTGCGTTTCCCAGGCGGCCATCAGCCGGCAGATTCGTGAGCTGGAAAGCTATCTGGGTGCGCAGTTGTTCAGCCGCGTCGGGCGTGCAGTCACACTCACCAGCGCCGGCGAGCTGTTCTTCGATGCGGCGCAGTTATCGTTCGTCAACATCGCCCAGGCCGCCGAACGCATCCGCAACAATCAGGCTGCCAAGCGAATGCTGACGCTGTGCTGCTCGCCCGCGTTCTCAGCGCTGTGGCTGGCGCACCACCTGCCGGACTTCTTCACCCAACACCCGGACATCGAGCTGAACCTCATTACCACCCAGAGCTTCCTGACCATGGAGCCGGGGGTGCAGCCGGATGTGTTCATTACCAAGCTGCCGAAGGTGCGCGATGGCTACCGCAGCACCGCGCTGTTTCATGACGTGATCTACCCGGTGTGCTCGCCCGCTTACCTGGAGCGCAACCCGCAGATCGCTACCCTGGAAGGCGTGCGCGAAGCCGCCCTGCTCAACCTCAGCCCTTATGGCCGCTCGCAGGTGGCCGAGCATGTCGACTGGGGCGTGTGGCTGGCCTTTCAGGGTGTGGATATCGATGAACGCCCTGCCAGCAGCCCGCAGATCTTTAACGCCAACGACTACAACCTGATCATCAGCATGGTGCTCACCCACCAGGGCGTGGCGCTGGGCTGGAATCACCTGGTGGCGGCGCTGCTGGAACAAGGGCTGCTGGTGCGGCCGATCAAGGAGCAAGTGGTGCTGCGCAACAGCCGGCATTACCTGTCGGTGCGCGAAGAGGCCGAAGACACCGAAGCGGTTCGGCACTTCCAGCAGTGGCTGCTGGGGCGCCTGGCGCACCGCAACGCCTGAGCTGTGGTTATCGTTTGAGCGACTAAAAAGTCGCTGGAGCCTGGCAAGCGGGCGCTTCATCTTAGATTTTGAATTCTGCCGCCCTGAAACCTACAACAATGAGGTGCTGCTGCATGTCGCTCTACGCGTTTTGCCGCGATTTTTCGTTCGCGCACGTTCCCGTTCCCACCCAGGCCATCCTCAAGAAAAGCGTGCTCGACATCGTCGGCGTGATGGCCGGTGCGGTCTCCAACCAGACCAGCCAGGCGCTTTATCGCTATGCACGCCTGCATTATCCCAGTGGCCAGTTCACCAGCCGGCTGCCCTTCGACGGGGAGCGGGTCGGCCTGCTGGGCGCCGGTTGGGCCGGCGGCTTCACCGCCGACAGCCTCGACGCGCACGAAGGCCACTTCACCTCCAAAGGCCATGCCGGCGCGACCGTGGTGCCAGCCTTGCTGGCGCTGGCCGACGCCTTGCACCAGCAGGGCCAGCGCATCACCGGGCTGCAATTACTGGAAGCGCTGTGCGTGGGCTATGAAACCGGCCTGCGAGCGGGGGTTTCGCTGATCTCCACCTCGCCGACCTACCACGCTTCGGGCGGCTTCTCCGCCATTGGCGTGGTGTGCGGCGGCGCACGCCTGATGGGGCTGGACGAAGCCACCTTCAACCACGCCCTCGGCATCGCTGAATATTTCAGTGCGCGTTGCCCGATGATGCGCCTTATCCAGCACCCCACCATGCTGCGCGACGCCCATGGCTCGGGCGCTTATGTGGGCCTGAACGCGCTGCTGATGGCCCGTGAAGGCATCACCGGTGCGCCTGCCGAGACAGTGACCGGCGACGTCGCCCAGCCCTATTGGCGCGACCTCGGTGAGCGCTGGGAAATCGACGCTCAGTATTTCAAGCCCTGGCCGGTGTGCCGATGGGCGCAGCCTGCCTTGACCGCGATGACGGCGCTGTTGGCCGAGCATCCGGGCATCAGCGCAGAAACGGTCGAGGCAATCCGCGTCGAAACCTTCTGGGAGTCGATGTGCCTGCAAGGCCACCGCCCCGCCGATGCCGACCAGGCGCAGTACGCCCTCGCCTTCCCGCTCGCCGCATTGATCGCACGGGGCCAGGTAGGCCCGGCGGAGGTGACCGGTGAGTCGATCCATGCGCCGGACATTCTGGCGGTGAGTGGCCGCATCGAGATCGTGGAAGCTGTGGACATTTCTGCACGCTTCCCCGAGGAAATTCTCTCGCGGGTAATCGTGACGCTGAAAAACGGCGAGCGCTTCGTGTCGCCCATCACGGCTGCGCTCGGCGACCCGGAGCGGCCAATGACGCCCGAGGACATTGACGCCAAGTTCGACCTGTTCGCCAGCGTGAACCTCAGCCCCGCTGCCTGCGCCCAGGTGAAACAGGCCGTGAAGAGCCTGGAAACTGCCCCTTCTGCCATCGACGCCCTGGCCCCGCTGTTCAACGCGGCCGCCCAATAACCCGCACGCACCCTGTTCCGGAGGATCGCCATGAGCGACAAACAAACCGTGATCGACCTGATTTCGCAGCGCAAACCCCGCCACTCACTGCCGCGCGAGCTGTACAGCGACCCTGAGGTGTACCGGCAGGACCTGGAACAGCTTTGGCACAGAGACTGGATATTCGCCGGCCACACGTTCGAAATCGAAAAGCCCGGCCAGTATTTCACCCTGCAGATCGGTGACTACCCCGTGGCCGTCGTGCGCAGCAAAGGCGGTGAAGTACGCGCCTTCCACAACGCCTGCCGCCACCGCGGCGCCAAAGTGTGCGAACACGAACAGGGCAAGGTCGCCAAGCTGGTATGCCCTTACCACAAGTGGACCTACGAACTGGACGGCAACCTGCTGTTCGCCGGCAACATGGGTGCCGACTTCGACAAGGCTCAGTACAACCTCAAGCCGGTGCATGTGGAGGTGGTGGAGAGCTACATCTATGTGTGCGTCGCAGCCAAAGCGCCAGACTTCGAAGCCTTTCGCGCGTCGGTCACGCCGTTCATCCAGCCGCACTTGCTGAACAACTGCAAAGTGGCGTTCAAAGCTGACCTGATCGAGAAAGGCAACTGGAAGCTGGTGTTCGAGAACAACCGCGAGTGCTACCACTGCGACGGGACACACCCCGAGCTGCTCAACTCGTTCGTTGAAAATCTTTCAGTGGCGGGCGTTGGCGGCGAAGACGACCCGGAACTTGCCGCGCACTGGGCCCGCTGCGAACGCGCCGGGCTGCCGAGCAAGTTGGTGATGGACATCAATGGGCGCTTCCGCATGACCCGCATTCCGCTGTCCAAAGGCGCAGTGAGCTACACCATGGACGGCCAGCCTGCCGTTAATGGGCGCCTGGATGCCAGCGGTGAGGCGGACATTGGCGCGCTGCTGTACTTCAACTATCCGTCTACCTGGAACCACTTTCTTGGCGACCACGCCTTGAGCTTTCGCGTGCTGCCGATCGGGCCTAACGAGACGCTGGTCACGACCAAATGGCTGGTGCCGGCCTCGGCGGTCGAAGGGGTGGACTATGACCTGGAGCGGCTGACCAAGGTGTGGATTGCGACCAATGACCAGGATCGGCAATTGGTGGAGGGAACGCAGGCGGGGTGAATTCGCCGTCGTACGAGCCGGGGCCGTTCTCGGAGGTGGCGGAGAATGGGGTTTGCCAGTTTGATGATTGGTATTGCGGGACGATGCTGGATCGGTTGCGGGGGGTGGTGGGGTTGAAGGCGGTGGGGTAGGTGCTGGAGGGCGGGGTTGGGAGGGGGATGGTGCCGGAGATAGGAATCGAACCTACGACCTTCGCGTTACGAGTGCGCTGCTCTACCGACTGAGCTACACCGGCGGTGGGGCGGCAAGGTAGCACCCCGAGACAGCAAGGCAACAGCCCCACTATTGGGATTTGCATCCTTTTGGAAGAAAATTGAGTGAAATGCTGGTATTGGCAGAGCAGGTCCAGACGCCGGCAGGGTCTCGACGCAACGATAAAATTCCACCTGATATCGCCGCAGGAGGGTTAACAATCGTGCACGCAAGGTACTGGCCGTTGGCATCTGATGAGATAGATACAGAACAGCTGGCTGAAACAAGAGTATCAGCACCTATATCCGCTAGATTGGGCGAAGTTTTTCCACCTGCAAGCGCTTGATCGACATTGACCTGCAACGCAGACAACTCTGCCAAAGAAGCCGCGACCTTCGACTTGACTTGGAACTGACTATATACGGGAAATGCTATGGCCGCCAAGATGCTGATGATCGCTATAACGATCATCAGCTCAATGAGCGTGAAGGCCCTGTCCGCCTTAATAGCTCTTCTCCTGCTCAACTAATCAAGAGCCACCGCAGCTCTTCGGAACCAGAGTCCCATCAGTTACATCTGTGGCACAAGACCAAGTACCGTTGGCACGCGTCCAAGTAACCTTCTTGCCTTGAATCGCAACTGGACCATTCTGCATGACGCATTGAATGGAGCCAGATCCATCGGAAGCTTTACCGACGGCAGTCAAAGCAGAACAGTTAGAAGTGGATTCAGCCGCGGCACCAACATCTGTGGATTTTGCAACGTCGGAACCACTCTGAATACGATCATCGACACCTACTTTCAGCGCAGAGGTTTCTGCGATGGCGGCAGCAATTTTCGACTTCGACTGATATTTCGAGTATTGCGGGATAGCGATTGCAGCAAGGATACCGATAATTGCTACCACGATCATCAGTTCGATGAGCGTGAAGCCCTTCTGATTATTCATCGTACATCTCCAGATTCAGGGGAAAGCCCTGTCAGGTTACGCACCAGCAATTCATATGCCAGACCTGAAATCGTCGAAATTTCAGATCTGAAAAAGTTTCTTCACATGTATCACATGCCACTAATGAGCCATGTCTGACAAAATTTGTCACCCCCACCCAATCTTATTGGCACACTCGCATGACTAGGCTATAACAGCTGCAATTGCGCAGTATCCGGATCTCCGAATGAATGATATCGCCCTTACCGGCCTGGCCAGACAGCTGGTCGTCACTGAGCTTCTCACCGAGCAGGCCGCCCAGCAAGCTTACCTGCAGGCCCAGCGTGGGCGGGTATCGCTTGTTCACTATCTGGTCCAGAACAAGCTCGTGGAAGGTCGAGTACTGGCTGAGGTTGCGTCCGACCAGTTCGGAGTGGCTCTCTTTGATATTGCGGCAATGGATCGCAGCAGCCAGCCCAAGGCTGCAGTAAGCGAAAAGCTTGTACGCCAACATCGTGCGTTGCCGCTCTGGAAACGCGGCAACAAGCTTTTCATTGGTATGGCTGACCCCACTAACCACCAGGCAATCACCGATATACAGTTCAGCACCGGCCTGACCGCCGAGGCTATTTTAGTAGAAGACGATAAACTCACCGCAGCTATAGACCAGTATTTTGAGGCTGCAACTACTGGCCTGGAGGATCTGGCCGACGTAGATCTCGACGGAGTGGATATAGACTCCGCGTCTACAGAACGAGACGAGCCCATCACTGCGGATGCAGATGATGCGCCGGTTGTTAGATTCGTCAACAAGATGTTGCTGGATGCCATCCGGGGCGGCTCTTCCGATCTGCACTTCGAACCGTACGAGAAAGCCTATCGTGTCCGGTTCAGGACCGATGGAATGTTGAGAGAAATGGCGAGGCCGCCCATCTCGCTGGCGAGTCGTATTGCCGCTCGCTTAAAAGTCATGGCGAGTCTCGATATCTCGGAAAGACGGAAACCTCAAGACGGCCGTATAAAAATGCGGATATCTAAAAATAAAGCTATTGATTTTCGCGTTAATACCCTGCCAACGCTGTGGGGTGAAAAGATCGTAATGCGTATCCTCGACCCATCAAGTGCACAAATGGGAATCGATGCACTGGGATATGAGGCATCCCAAAAAGAACTTTATCTGAGCGCCCTCAAGCAACCACAAGGAATGATTTTGGTTACCGGCCCTACCGGGTCCGGTAAAACCGTATCTCTTTATACCGGCCTCAATATATTAAACACCGTTGACATCAACATCTCCACAGCCGAAGACCCAGTGGAGATCAATATGGAGGGTATCAACCAGGTAAATGTCAACCCCAGGCAGGGGCTGGATTTCGCATCAGCACTGCGTTCGTTCTCAGACAAGACCCTGATGTAATCATGGTCGGTGAGATCCGGGACCTAGAGACAGCCGAGATTGCAATCAAGGCTGCTCAGACAGGGCATATGGTGCTATCCACCCTCCACACAAACAGTGCTGCCGAAACATTGACGCGCCTTCAGAACATGGGTGTGGCAAGCTTCAACATTGCAACGTCTGTCAACTTGATCATTGCGCAGCGGCTTGCTCGAAAGCTGTGCCCACTTTGCAAAAAAGAGGCCGATGTTCCAAAGGACGTTTTGATCGCTGAAGGTTTCCCCGTTGAGTCCTTAGGGTCGTTCAAAATCTACGAGCCCGTAGGGTGCAGCCATTGCAACGCGGGCTATAAGGGCCGTCAAGGCATATATGAGGTGGTTAAGATCACCCCCGCCTTGCAGCGTTTGATTATGGAAGGCGGAAACTCGATCGAAATTTCTATGCAAATGCGTAAGGAGGGCTTCAATGACTTGCGGATGTCCGGCCTGGAGAAGGTCATGCTGGGTATTACTAGCCTAGAAGAAGTCAACCGTGTGACCAAGGATTGATAATGGCCACTCCGACTTCTAAAGAAACTTCATTTGCATGGGAAGGGTTAGACCGTAAAGGTAACTCTGTAAAGGGCGAGCTGAGCAGCCAGAGCATAGCCTTGGTCAAGGCTCAACTTAGAAAACAGGGCATTACACCTGGCAAAATCAAAAAGAAATCCAGACCATTGTTCGGCGGAGGGAAACGAATAAAGCCTCTGGACATTGCATTCTTTACACGCCAAATGGCCACGATGATGCGCGCCGGAGTACCGTTACTGCAGGCTTTTGACATCATTACCGAGAGTGTAGACAACGTCAACTTCAAAAATCTTGTTTTGAATTTGAAAAACGAGGTCTCTTCTGGTAATACGCTGGCTCATGCCTTGAGGCAGCACCCTAAATACTTCGACGACCTCTATTGCAACCTTGTCGACGCTGGCGAACAAGCAGGCGCGCTCGAGACGCTGCTTGATCGCGTCGCGACCTATAAGGAAAAAACCGAAGCACTCAAGGCAAAAATCAAAAAGGCGATGACCTATCCTATAGCGGTGCTGATTGTAGCGTTCGTAGTGTCGGGCATCTTGCTTATAAAGGTCGTGCCGCAGTTTCAAATCGTATTTCAGGGCTTTGGAGCGGAGCTACCTGCTTTCACACAGATGGTTATTTCTCTGTCGGACTTTGTACAAAACTGGTGGTACATCATATTGCCAGCCTTATTTATAGCTGGGTTCGCAGTTGTACAGGTTCAGAAAAAAGCGAGCGGTTTCGAGATGCGCTGGATCATTTTTATCTGAAAATTCCGATTATCGGGGGCATTCTCTATAAGTCTGCTATCGCCCGATTTGCCAGGACCCTCTCCACCACCTTCGCAGCTGGCGTTCCATTGGTTGAAGCGTTGGACTCTGTATCAGGTGCGACGGGAAATGTTGTTTTCAAAACCGCTGTCAACCAGGTAAAGCAAGATGTTTCCACAGGCACGCCTCTAAACACCTCTATGCGGTCGGCAAAGGTATTTCCAAGCTTGGCTATACAGATGACAGCGATAGGGGAAGAGTCGGGCGCTCTCGATAACATGCTTGACAAGGTAGCGGGCTATTATGAAGAGGAAGTCGACAACGCCGTCGGCAGCCTTACGACTTTGATGGAGCCCATGATCATGGCCGTCTTGGGCATTTTGGTCGGCGGCCTCGTCATCGCCATGTACCTCCCCATCTTCCAACTCGGCTCCGTCGTCTAACCCATGCCCGCTCTTGACCTCCTGGCCACCTCCCCCCTGGCCCTGACCCTCTGCACCCTGCTCCTCGGCCTGCTCGTCGGCAGTTTCCTCAACGTCGTCATCCATCGCCTGCCCATCACGCTCGACCGCCAATGGCGAGCCCAGGCGCTGGACTACCGAACTCCCCGAGGAACCCCAACCCGAGCGTTACAACCTCGTCACTCCCCGCTCCTGCTGCCGCACTGCCAGCGCCCGATCCGCGCCCACGAGAATATCCCGCTGCTCAGCTACCTGTTCCTCAAAGGCCGCTGCGCCGGTTGCAAGGCGCGCATCAGCGCTCGCTATCCGCTGGTGGAGCTGGCCAGCGGCGTGCTCAGCGTCTTCATCGCCTGGCATTTCGGCGCTACCTGGCAGATGGCGGCGATGCTGGTGCTCACCTGGGGCCTGCTGGCGCTGAGCCTGATCGACATCGACCGCCAGTGGCTGCCAGATGTGATCGTGCTGCCCCTGCTGTGGCTGGGCCTGATCCTCAACACGCAAAACGTTTTCGCCCCACTACCGGACGCGCTGTGGGGCGCGGTGTTCGGCTACGGCTCGTTGTGGCTGGTGTTTCAGCTGTTCCGGCTGGTGACCGGCAAGGAAGGCATGGGATATGGCGACTTCAAGCTGCTGGCGATGTTCGGCGCCTGGGGTGGCTGGCAGTTGCTGCCGCTGACGGTGCTGCTGTCGTCGGTGGTGGGTGCGGTATTGGGGGTGATTTTGTTGCGTGCGCGGGGTGCGAGCAGCAGCACGCCGATCCCGTTCGGGCCGTACATTGCACTGGCGGGGTGGATCGCTTTGCTCTGGGGTGATCAAATAACCGGCCTGTACCTGCAATTCGCTGGATTTAGATGACCCACACTCCCTGGATTCTTGCCCTCACCGGCGGCATCGGCAGCGGCAAGAGCGCCGCCGCCGAGCGTTTCATGGCCCACGGCATTGAAGTGGTGGATGCCGACCACGCCTCGCGTTGGGTGGTCGAGCCGGGCCAGCCGGCGTTGACGCAACTGGTGGCGCATTTCGGCGAGCGCGTGCTGAACGCCGAGGGCACCTTGAACCGCGCAGTGCTGCGCGAGCTGATCTTCGCTGACCCCGATGAACGGCAGTGGGTCGAGGCGCTGCTGCACCCGTTGATTGGCGCGGAGATCGAGGCGCGCCTGGCGCGGGCAACGTCGCCTTATGCGATCTACATGGCACCGCTGGTGGTGGAAACCGGCAACCGCCGTGGCGCACGCCGGGTGCTGGTGGTGGATGTGCCCAGCGAGCTGCAGGTGCAACGCACCCTGGCCCGCGACGGCACCTCCGAAGCACAGGTGCGTGCCATTCTGCAGGCCCAGGCCAGCCGCGAGCAGCGCCTGGCCTGGGCCGATGATGTGATCGTCAATGACCGCGACCTCGCCTGGCTGCACGCCGAGGTCGACCGCCTGCATTCGTTTTACCTGACTTTACCTGGAGCACCTGCATGAGCCCGACCATCGTTCACTGCCCTACCTGCAACGCCCCTGTGGAATGGGGCCCGGCATCGGCGCAGCGGCCGTTCTGTTCGGAGCGTTGCAAGCTGATCGACCTGGGCGCCTGGGCCTCGGAAGAGCACAAGATCCCGGTGGCGCCTGATGCCGAGGACGAGCTGTTTTCCGAAGACCTGATGCCGCGCCAGCACTGAACCCTGCCATCACTGCTTCATGATTTAGCTGCTAGCCTCAGGTGATCGAACCTTTTGAAGTTCCCGCGCCGAGGCCGGCCTTATGGACGACATCGACTACCTGCGCCTGCTCACCGACCAGGCCGAACAGGCCAATGCGTTTCTTTCCAATGCGCGCAAGTGGGAGCGGGAGCGCTGGGTGTGCCAGCGCTTGCTGCAAGGCCTGAACCTCAGCTATCGCGGCGAGGAGTTCATGCCGGCCGGGCAGGAGCCCCCGGACGTGTCGTTTCGCGAGGCGCGTTTCGAGGTGTTCTTCGTGCTCGACCATGGCCGGCGGCTGAACGACGAATGGCGCGAGGAGCTGACACGCCGGCGCAGCGCGCTGTCGCTCAGCCAGCTGGTTCAGCGCCAGGCACGGCCGCGGCGCATTCGTGCCAAGGATTTGCTTCAGCGGCTCGGGCCGAACCCTGCGCAAGAAGGCAGCCAGTTACCATGAGCGGGGGATCGACCTGTCCGAGCTGGACCTGGTGGCGTTCGCCAGCCTGAAGCGGGAAGTGCTGGATTTGAACAGTCACTTCCCGGCGCCCACCGAGTACCTGCGCCAGGGTTGGCGGTCGCTGTCGCTGGTGGGGCCGACGTTCGTGCGGGTGCTGTATGCGCATCCGGATGCGCCGGATTTTCTAAGGGCCAATCTTGGGCGCAGTTTGATTTTTGATGTGGGGATTACGCTGTAATGGGAGCCCTGGAGTAAGGCACGTCGCCCGGCGAGCCGGCCTCCCACCGGACAAAACTGTGGCCCTGTGCCACTGCGGATATATTTCCGAGCCAGCAATTGATCCCCGTCAGTGAACCCTGTAGCTTTTCCTGCATCTGAAGCTCCATCGTTTCCGCTCGCGGTCACCTGAAAAGATGCCAACTGTGCCTACCCTCCCCCTCATGCGCCGCGCGATCGCACGGCCGGGCAGGTGTCGGCCGCGTGCTTCCCGACTTTCTGCCCCCTTGCCCTGCTCGAGCTGCCTTGCGCTCGCGGCGAGGGTGGCTGCCCGCTTTCCCAACCTTATGAGATATCTCCATGACACATCGCATCGTGATCGTTGGCGGCGGCGCCGGCGGCCTGGAACTGGCGACCCGCCTGGGCAAGAGCGTCGGTAAACAGGGCAAGGCCAAGGTCACCCTGGTCGACGCGAACCTCACCCATATCTGGAAGCCGCTGCTGCACGAGGTGGCCGCCGGCTCGCTGAACTCCTACGCCGACGAGCTGAACTACGTCGCGCAAGCCAAGTGGAACCACTTCGAGTTCCAGCTGGGGCGCATGCGCGCGCTGGACCGTGACGCCCGCACCATCACGCTGGAGCAGGCCCTCGATGAGCAAGGCGCCGAGCTGGTGCCTGAGCGCAGCATCGCCTACGACACACTGGTGATCGCGGTGGGCAGCACCACCAATGATTTCGGCACTCAAGGCGCGGCCGAGCATTGCCTGTTCCTCGACACCCGCAAGCAGGCCGAGCGTTTCCACCAGCAACTGCTCAATGCTTACCTGCGGGCCCACGCCGAGCCTGAAGCGCATGAGGGTGAAATCAACGTGGCCATCGTCGGCGCAGGCGCGACCGGCGTCGAGCTGGCAGCTGAGCTGCACAATGCGGCTCATGAGCTGGCGGCCTATGGCCTGGGCCGGATCAAACCCGAGAACCTGCGCATCACGGTGATCGAAGCCGGCCCGCGGGTGCTGCCAGCGTTGCCGGAACGCATCGGCACGCCGGTGCACCGCACCCTGGAGAAACTCGGAGTTACGGTGATGCTGGGGGCAGCAGTCAGCGAAGTCACTGCCGACCACCTGAAAACCCAGGACGGCACGGTGATCCCGGCGGTGATGAAAGTGTGGGCGGCCGGCATCCGCGCTCCGGGCTTTTTGCAGGACATCGCAGGGCTCGAAACCAACCGCATCAACCAGCTGGTGGTGCGCCCAACGCTGCAGACCACGCTTGACGACAATATCTTCGCCTTCGGGGATTGCGCGGCCTGCCCACAACCGGGCACCGACCGCAACGTACCACCGCGCGCGCAAGCAGCGCACCAGCAGGCATCGCTGCTGGTGAAACACTCAAGGCGCGCTTGGCTGGCAGCACCGCGCCTCTGTCGGAATATCGCTACAAGGACTACGGCTCGCTGGTGTCGTTGTCGCGCTTTTCGGCGGTGGGCAATCTGATGGGCAACCTGACCGGTAGCGTGATGCTGGAGGGCTGGTTGGCGCGGATGTTCTACGTGTCGTTGTACCGCATGCACCAGGTGGCGCTGTACGGCCCGTTCCGCACCTTGATGAGCATGCTCGGCAGCCGCCTGGGCCGTGGCACCGAGCCGCGCCTGAAGCTGCACTGATTAGGCAAGCAAAGGGCCGGCCGTGCAATGCGGTTGGCCCCATCGAACCTGTGCGCCGACGATCAACTTTGCGCGCAAAGCCTCGGACAAATCCGCAGAAATCATTATTATCACTGGGTGAACTTCGGTAGCCGCACCCACTCGCGGCCGCCATCAGCATTCGAGGGCGTCATGGGCAACGAAAGCATCAATTGGGACACACTGGGTTTCGACTACATCAAGACCGACCTGCGCTACCTGGCCTACTGGCGTGATGGCGCCTGGCAGCCGGGCGTGCTCACCGAAGACAACAAGCTGCACATCGCCGAAGGCTCCACTGCCCTGCACTACGGCCAGCAATGCTTCGAAGGCCTGAAGGCCTATCGCGCCAAGGACGGTTCGATCAACCTGTTCCGCCCTGACCAGAATGCCCTGCGCATGGCACGCAGCTGCGGCCGCCTGCTGATGCCCCAAGTGCCTACCGAAATGTTCATCGACGCCTGCAAACAGGTGGTCAAGGCCAACGAACGCTTCATCCCGCCCTACGGCAAAGGCGGCGCGCTGTACCTGCGCCCCTTCGTGATCGGCGTCGGCGACAACATCGGCGTGCGCACCGCTCCCGAATTCATTTTCTCGGTGTTCTGCGTGCCGGTCGGCCCTTACTTCAAGGGCGGCATGAAGCCGCACAACTTCTCGATCTCCGGCTACGACCGCGCCGCGCCCAACGGCACCGGCGCTGCCAAGGTCGGTGGCAACTATGCCGCCAGCCTGATGCCGGGCGCTGAAGCCAAGCAGGCGCACTTCGCCGACTGCATCTACCTCGACCCGGCCACCCACAGCAAGATCGAGGAAGTCGGCTCGGCCAACTTCTTCGGCATCACAGCCAATAATGAATTCGTCACACCCAAATCTGCCTCCGTGCTGCCAGGCATCACTCGCCTGTCGTTGATGGAGCTGGCGCAGACCCGCCTGGGCCTGACCGTGATCGAAGACGACGTACACATCGACAACCTCGACCGCTTCGTCGAGGCCGGCGCTTGCGGCACTGCCGCGGTGATCTCGCCCATCGGCGGCATCCAGCACAATGGCAAGCTGCATGTGTTCCACAGCGAAACCGAGGTCGGCCCGGTTACCCAGAAGCTCTACAAGGAGCTGACCGGCATCCAGTTCGGTGAAGTCGAAGGCCCGGCCGGTTGGGTCATCAAGGTTTAAAGGCGAGCTGCAAGCTCCAAGCTCCAAGCTCCAAGCTCCAAGAAAAAGCAGATTTTCGCCCAAACGAAAATCTGCTTTTTGCTTTTAACTTGCAGCTAGCAGCTTGCAGCTTGCCGCTAACCGTTTATCCCATAACCTGGGCAAACGCCTCGATAACCTGGTCCAGGTTCGAGTGGTTCAGGCCCGCAATGCAGATGCGCCCGGTTTCCACCGCATAGACGCCATGCTCAGCCTTGAGCGTGCGCACTTGCTCAGCCGATAGGCCGGTGTAGGCGAACATGCCTTGCTGATGAGCGAGGAAGTCGAAATCACGATCCGGCAAACGGGCTTTCAGGCCTTGCACCAACGCCGCGCGCATGGCGGTGATGCGCTCGCGCATTTCGGCCAGCTCACCCTGCCATTGCTGATTCAATCGCGCATCGCCCAGCACCTTCGCAACCAGCGTGGCGCCGAACATGGGCGGGCTCGAATAGTTGCGGCGCACGTTCAGCTTCATTTGCCCGAACACACGGTCCACGTCCGCCTTGACGGTGTGCAGGCTCAGCGCGCCAACGCGCTCGCCATAGAGCGAGAAGGTTTTGGAGAACGAGCTGGAGACCAGAAATTGCATGCCGCGGCGGGCGCACTCGCGAACCAGCCACGCGTCGTCGTCCAGGCCGTCGCCAAAACCCTGATAGGCGATGTCGAGAAAGGCGATGGCGTCACGGGCCTGCAGTGCATCGAGCAGCGGCAGCCATTGCTCGCGGGTGGGTTGCACGCCGGTGGGGTTGTGGCAGCACGGGTGCAGCAGCACGATAGCCTTGGCCGGCAGGGCCTGGAAGGCAGCCAGCGCACCGTCGAAATCGAAGCGGCGGGTTTGCGGGTGGAAGTACGGGTAGCGTTTTACCTCGAAACCCGCCCCTTGGAAGATGCCCAGGTGGTTGTCCCAGGTAGGGTCCGAGACCCACACGGCGGAATCGGGCCAGGCGCTTTTGAGCAGGTCGGCACCCACCTTGAGTGCGCCGGAGCCGCCAACGGTCTGGATGACCGCCACGCCGTGGGTGGGCAGCACGCTGCCAGCGAACAGCAGTTCAGCCACCACCTTGCGATAGGCCGCCGAGCCCTCCTGCGGCAAGTAGGTGCGCGGGGTATGTTCGGCCACCAGCGCGTCTTCGGCTTCACGCACCGACGGCAGCAGCGGGATAAGCCCGGCTTCGTCGTAATAGATGCCCACACCAAGGTTGACCTTGTTCGGCCGCGGGTCCTCGGCGAACTCCCCCATCAACCCCAGGATCGGGTCGCCGGCGTACAGGGGCAAATGTTCGAACATACACACCTCTTGTGATCGATAAACGAGGCCACCCGGGCCTGAGCCGGTGATTACCCCACAGGCCCTTCACAGCGTCAAGCGGCGTAAAGCCGGGCACTGTTTGCAAAGATTGCTCGCCCATTGACAGGCCGGCTGCGGCATCTCAGTATCGGCATCACAAGTCGTACGACAACCTACAATAAGCAGCCGAGACCCTTATGTCACAGCCTTCCTTTCACCGTATTCTGCTGACCGGAGCCGCTGGCGGCCTGGGCCAGATCCTGCGCGAACGCCTCAAACCCTTTGCAACCGTGCTGCGCTTGTCGGACATCGCGCCGATGCCCGACGCGGTTAACCCTGCGCAAGAGTTGCGCCGCTGTGATCTGGCCGACAAACAGGCTGTAGACGAGTTGGTGGCCGGCTGTAATGCCATCGTGCACTTCGGTGGCGTCTCTACCGAACACAGCTTCGAAACTGTTCTAGGCCCTGAATATCTGCGGCACCTATCACCTCTACGAAGCGGCGCGCCGGCACGGCGTCAAGCGGGTGATCTTCGCCAGCTCCAACCACGTGATCGGTTTTCACAAGCAGAGCGAAACCCTCGACGCCGCAAGCCCACGCCGCCCCGACAGCTACTACGGGCTATCCAAGTCCTTCGGCGAAGACCTGGCGACGTTCTATTTCGACCGTTACGGCATCGAGACCCTGAGCATCCGCATCGGCTCCTCCTTCCCCGAGCCGCAGAACGTGCGCATGCTCAGCACCTGGCTGAGCTACGACGACCTCACCCAACTGGTGGAACGCGGGCTGTTCTGCGAAGCCATCGGCCACACGGTGGTTTACGGCGCATCGGCCAACGCTGGCAGCTGGTGGGACAACCGCCTGGCTGCACACTTGGGCTACCAGCCACAAGACAGTTCCGAACCCTTCCGCGCACAGGTGATGGCGCAGCCGCAGCCGGCCGCCGATGACCCATTGCGGGTTTACCAGGGCGGTGCGTTCGTCGTGGCGGGGCCCTTCGAAGGGTAGCCAGCAAGCTAACTATTTCATATCATTACCGCACTTCAGGCACGTCCAGTGCCGCGCAAAACCCCAATCCAGATCACCTCCCCGGCCCGCGAGCGATGCTCGCGGGCTGCGGAGGGCGTTTGGGCTGTAAAGAAGGAGTGGTATGAATTTCACTGCAGTACGTCAAAACATCCTTGCGGGGCTGACGTCATCGTTTGCACTGGTACCCGAATGCATCGCCTTCGCTCTGGTAGCTCAGGTCAACCCGCTGATGGGCCTGTACGGGGCTTTCATCATCTGCACCCTCACCGCGCTGTTCCGGAGGCCGGCCGGGCATGATTTCCGGCGCTGCCGGTTCGATGGCCGTGGTGATCGTGGCGCTGGTGGTGCAGCACGGGGTGGAATATCTGCTGGCAACTACCTTGCTCAGCGGCGTGCTGATGCTGCTGTTCGGCGCACTGCGCCTGGGCAAGCTGGTACGCATGGTGCCGCACCCGGTGATGCTGGGGTTCGTCAACGGCCTGGCGATCATCATCGCGCTGGCGCAGCTTGAGCATTTTCGCAATGGCGAGCACTGGCTTAGCGGCACCCCGCTGCTGACCATGCTGGCTCTGGTGGCGTTGACCATGGCGGTGGTCTGGCTGCTGCCGCGGCTCACTCGCGCCGTGCCGCCGGCGCTGGTGGCGATCGTCGGTGTAGGTGTGCTGACGCAACTGTTGCAGTTGCCCACCAAAACCCTCGGTGACATGGCGCACATCGCCGGTGGCCTGCCCAGCTTTCACCTGCCACAGGTGCCCTGGAACTTCGAGACACTACGCATCATCCTGCCCTATGCGGTGCTGATGGCGCTGGTGGGCCTGCTGGAAACCCTGCTCACCTTCAACCTCACCGACGAAATCACCGAAACCCGCGGCCAGCCCAATCGCGAGTGCCTGGCCCTGGGCGCGGCGAACATGGCCTGCGGCCTGTTCGGTGCCATGGGCGGCTGCGCAATGATCGGGCAAACGGTGATCAACCTGAGTTCGGGCGGCCGTAGCCGGTTGTCGGGCATCACCAGTGGGGTGATGATCCTGCTGTTCGTGCTGTTCCTGTCGCCTTTGATCGAGCGCATCCCGCTGGCCGCGCTGGTGGGGGTGATGTTCGTGGTTGCCCAGCAGACTTTCGCCTGGGGCTCGCTGCGAGTGCTGGGCAAGGTGCCGCGCAACGATGCGCTGGTGATCGTGGCGGTGACCGTCATCACCGTGTTCACCGACCTCGCCACGGCGGTGCTGTGCGGCATCGTGATCGCGGCGCTGAACTTTGCCTGGCAGCATGCGCGGGATATCCATGCCGAAAGCCACGACGATGACACCGGCGCGCGCCTCTATACCCCGCGCGGCACGTTGTTCTTCGCCTCGACCACGCAGTTCCAGGCGCTGTTCGACCCCGCCAGCGATCCACAACGCGTAATCATCGACTGCGGCCATCTGCGCCTGGCAGACCACTCAGCGATCGCTGCACTGGAGGGCTTGCTGGGCCGCTATGCCAAGGCCGGCAAGCAGGTGCAGCTTACGCACCTGTCGCAACGCTGCCGCGAACTGCTGCACCGGGCCGGGGTGGCGGTTTGAAGTGAAATATTTCAAGGCGGCCCTCTTCTCAAATCGCCGCCTTTGTCTAAGATAGCCGGACCTTCGACCCTACCCCTCCGGCTTCTCGCCACTATGTCCGAACCGAATCCATGCCTGACCTGCGGCGCCTGCTGCGGGTCTTTTCGTGTGTCCTTCTATCGGGGCGAGTGCGCCTCGGCCGGTGGCCCGGTGCCTGATGAGCTGACCACCCAGATCAGCCCCACGCTGGTGGCCATGTGCGGCACCGACACCAAACCGCCCCGTTGCACAGCGCTGCTGGGCAAGATCGGAGAGCAGGTCAGTTGCGGCATCTACGGCCAGCGCTCGAGCACCTGCCGCGAGTTCGAGGCAGCGTGGTACGAAGGCGTCCCGAACGAGGCCTGCGACCGCGCCCGCTCCATCCATGGCCTGCCGCCACTGTTCCCGGCCGATACGCACCTGGCTGCCAGCGATGGAGCACTTGCAGAGCCCGTATTGCTGGGCACCTTGGCTGACCCTGGCGGGCTGATTGCGCTCGCGGCCGAGGCAGACCCCTTCGAGCCGCCTCAACAGCCGAGTTAAAGCCGTCGCGTCATCCTGCCGTCATGAAAGTGTTGCGAGTTGTGTCAGAGAATGGCTCCTCCATTCTCACCTGGCTCGCACTGCTGCGAGCCCGCCCCCTGCGTTCTAGCCAGGCAGTCAGGCCAGCGGGTGCTTACAGGAGGACTGCCATGCAGGTCACCCCGGTCGACGGCATCAATAATCCCAAGGACAACCCGCTCTGGAACAGCGCCGTGAACAAGGCGGTAGATAAGGACGGGCAGCAACACGACGACAACGCATTCGGCCCCAATCAGAAACGCCCCGAAGGCGACTACCGCAGCGCCCAACAGATCATCGACGATAGCCCGCTGCTGAAAAATCTGGGCAACCAGAGTGGCGTCAAGGACAAGCTCAAGGAGCGCGTCGGCGATTTCGAGAAAGACCCGGATGCCGCCTATCGAGCCACGCAGGTGCTGGAGCACATCGAAAAGCTCGACGAAAACGGCAAGCTGATTACGCGCAAGATCTCCGAGCGCAACGAGGCCGGCAATGGCAAGGTCGACGGTTTCACCAAAAGTGGTGAAGCCCGCCACGGCACCGAGGCCGGGCGCCTGCAGGATTTCGGTAAATATGGCTACGGCTTTCTGAAAGGCGACCTGCCCAGCACCCAGCCCAAGCAAGCACCCAAAGGCGATGCGCCCTCCAACCACTTGCCCCTGCCTGGCGAAGCGCGCCCTGACAACGACAAGCGCTCGGCACAGCAGATCATCGATGCCAACCCGCTGCTCAAGAACCTGGGCAATCAGAGCGGGGTGAAAGACAAGCTCAAGGAACGTGTCGGTGATTTCGAGCACGATGCCGACGCCACCTGGCGCGCGGTCCAGGTGCTCAACTACGTGGAAAACTACAACGAGCAAGGCAAGAAGGTCAGTGGCGGCGACGTAGGCAACGGCCGCATCGACGGCTTCACCAAAAGCGGTGAAGCCCGCCACGGCACCGAAGCCGGCCGCCTGCAGGACTTCGGCAGATATGGCTACGAGTCGCTCAAGGGCCTGGACGGCGGCAGCACCGACGACCAGATCAAGGACCTCAATGCGCGCTCGACCGAGCAGGCGGTCAAGGATGCCGGCGGCGACGCTTCGAAAGTGGGCGAGCAATATTTCAAGGACGGTACCAGCAGCGCGAGCGGCGCCGACAAGGCTGCCGCCATCATCCAGCTGTCCGAGGGCCTGGCCAATTTCAAGGCCGGCCAGGATGCCTTTCACGACACAGGCCCCAACGCGTCCAACACCTGGGAAGGCGAAGGCCCCTCGCCGGGCCAGCAGCGTAAGGACTTCATCGACAACGTGCAGGGCAAGATCGACAAGCTCAGCCAGGACAAGGACGTCCAGGCCTTCCTCAACACCAAGGGCACCGAGGCGCTGCAGAAGCTGGTGAACAAAGACCCGGCCCTGAAAGCCGAGCTTGAGCGCCGCCTCACCGCCAGCTCCAGCACCACCGCCCTGGAGCAGGCCTTCGCCGCCAAAGGCAAGGATGGCAAACCGGTCAGCACCAACGAAGCGCTGAGCAACTTCATCCAGTACCCCGACTTTTATGCCCAGGCCCTTGGCAAACAGCCTGATTACAAGAAGGCCCTCGAGAATGCGCCGCAGAGCATCAAGGACAAGGTAAAGGAAGGCTACGACAACATTACCTCCGGCAAGGAAATCCAGAGCCTGAGCGATGGCGGTACCGATCCCAAGAAGGCAGTGATCCAGTCGGCGGTGAACAAAGCGGTGTACGACGCCGTGGTCGACGACAAGACCAAGCAGGAAGGCACCGAGAAGTTCTTCAACGCCGTGGCCAAGATAGGCCGCGACGACGTGCTGAAAGACAAAAGCATGGATGACCTCTACCGCGGCCTGGGCGTGACCGGCGCGGACGACCCGCGCCTGGCCCAGGTCATCGAAGACAACATCGCCAATCTCGCCGAGCCGGGCAAGGAAGCGCCCAAGACCGCCGATGTGATCAGCGCCATTCGCAATGTCGAGGACGCCATCCGCGGCGGCGCCAAGTACGATGACGCGATCAAGAAGGTCGAGAAAACCTGGGGCGGCAAGCTGCCGTCGGGGGTCAGCGATACCTACAAGGCCGGCGTGATGCACATCGCCTCGGGTGCGCTGCTGGCCGGGGCCATCGGCGTGCGCATGGCCAACGGCCAGGGCGGCAGCACTGCTCAAACCGTCGGCCAGTCGTTCCAGGCGGCGGGCCTGTTCCTGGAAGGCGGGGCCAAGTTCGTGCAGGACCAGTTCGACCGCACGCAGCAGGGTGACTACAAATTCAACGCGCCCAAATACGTGAAGGATGTGGAAAACGTCGGCAAGAGCGTGGGCGGCGTGGCGGGCAACATACTTGGGCTGGTGACCGGCGCCATCTCAGCGAAAGATTCGGCCGCCAAGGGTGACAAGGTCGCGGCAGGTTTCCAGGGCACGTTTGCCGGCCTGAACGGCATCTCTGCAGTCGCGGGCGCTCTTGAAGTCGCCACCTACGTGGTGCCGCGTATCACCACAGTGGCAACCGGTGTCGCCGAAGCGGCAGGGCTGATCGGCGGGGCAGCAGGTGCCGTGGCGGGCGCCGTTGGCGGCATCGCGGCCGTGGGCGGGCTGATCTACGCCATCGTCGCCAGCATCAAGGCCGATGACGCCCGCAACAAGCAGGAACAGAAGTGGTACAGCGGGCTGGCAGACCAGTTCAAAGGCTTCGGCGTCACGCCACCACCGCTCGATGTGATCATCGCGCCGGAAAACGGCTACATAGACGTCGGCAACCCCAACGCCAACTACTGACCTCCCACCGCCAGCGCCCAGCTCAGGCTGGGCCTGGCACATTCCCTCTTCGCCTGCGTGTCGTTACCTTGGCAGATTCGGTCGCCACAGTGCGATTGCCCCGCCACACCCCTGCTAGCCTGACCCTCGCCTGCCATTCCTATAACGAAAACCGAGGGCACCCTATGAAAGCGATGAAACTCACCGCCTGCGCCGCACTGATGCTGGCCAGCAGTGGATTGTGGGCGGCCGAGCCTGCCGAGTGCAGCAACGTGCGCCTGGGCGCAGTGAACTGGACCGACGTGATCGCCACCAGCGCCATGACGCAAGTAGTGCTGCAGAGCCTGGGGTATGAGGTCAAGCAGACGACAGCTTCGCAGCAGATCATTCTGGGCAGCATGGCCGACAACAAGCTCGACACGTTTCTGGGGTACTGGCAGCCGACCATGCAATCGGTCGCCAAGCCTTACCTTGAGAAAAAACAGATCGAGGTCTACAGCCCCGCTGCACTGGGCGATGCGCAGTCCACCTTCGCGGTGCCCCGCTATGCCTACGACGCAGGCCTGAAAACCTTCGACGACATCGCCAGATTCAAGGAAAAGCTCGGCGGCAAACTCTATGTGATCGAGCCAGGCAGCGGCGCCAACCGTATTACAGGGGAGATGATCGCTCAGGACCGTTTTGGCCTCAAAGGCTTCCAGTTGGTGGAGTCCAGTGAGGCGGGCATGCTCACGGCGGTCAAGCGTGCGGTGTCGCGCAAGGAATGGGTGGTGTTCTTTGGCTGGAAGCCGCACCCGATGAACCTGCAGATCGACATGGTTTACCTCACCGGCAGCCAGGACGCCTTCGGCCCTGACGAAGGCGCCGCTACCGTGTCGGTCATGACCGCCGCCGGTTATGACCAGCGCTGCCCGAACGTCGGCAAGCTGTTGCACAACCTGAGCTTCACCTCGGGCCAAGTGAGCGCGGTGATGGCGCCGATCCTGGAGCGCACTGCGCCGGAGCAGGCTGCCAAAACCTGGCTCAAGGCCAATCCATCAGCACTGGAGCCTTGGCTGAAGGGCGTTACAACCCGTGACGGCAAGGATGCTTTGCCTGCGATGCAGGCTGCGCTCAAGTAGATGAAGCTCAGCCCCGGAATGCAGGCGCTGGTGGCCAAAACAATGGCCCACGCCTGCCCCGCCGGCGCCAGCCTTGCAGAGGAGCGCGCGGCCTACTCGCGCATGGCCGCAGCGTTCACGCCTCCTGCCCCAACCGGCCTGGAGGAGCAAGACGTGCTCGCGCCCGGCCACCCGACCTTGCGCTGCTACCGCCCCATTGGCCCTCGGCCGCCGGCAGGTTGGCCCACGTTGCTGTACCTGCACGGGGGGGCTGGATGGTCGGCGACTTGAACTCCCACGATTTCATCTGCCGGCCACTGGCGCTTGAGCTTGACGCTCAGGTGGTCGCAGTGAATTATCGGTTGGCGCCGGAGGCACCTTATCCGGCGGCCCTGGAAGATACCCTGTGGGCGTGGCGCTGGTTGGCACAGGCAGAAGGCATCGACTGCTCGCGGCTGGCAGTGGCCGGCGACAGTGCAGGCGGTAACCTGGCTGCGGCACTTTGCCTGGCTTTACGCGGCCAGGCTGGGCCGCAACCGCGCGCCCAGGCTCTGATCTATCCACTGTTGGGGCCTGGCGGTGAAGGCTCGTGGCAGGCGAAAGCCTATGCGCCCATGCTGAGTGCAGCCGATGTGCAGGCGTGCATGGCGGCTTACCTGCCTGATGAAGCGCAACGAGTTTTACCCTTCGCGCTGCCGTTGCTCGCCCCCGACCTGAGCGGCCTGCCAGCGGCATGGGTAGCGGTCGCGGAACACGACCCTTTGTACGATGACGGAGTGCGCTACGCACAGCGCACGGGCGGCGTGCTGGTCGAGGGGCCCGGCTTGCTGCATGGCGCGCTCAGGGCAACGGACGACCCGTGCGTGAGGGAATGGCGCCAGGCATTGGTGCGGCACGTGCTGACGCACTGGATATAGAACCGCTAGAAACAAAAAGGCCCCGCATTAGCGGGGCCTCTTCGTTATATGGTGGGTCGTGTAGGATTCGAACCTACGACCAATTGGTTAAAAGCCAACTGCTCTACCAACTGAGCTAACGACCCAAAAATGGTCGGGGTGAGGGGATTCGAACTCCTGACATCCTGCTCCCAAAGCAGGCGCGCTACCGGACTGCGCTACACCCCGAATTGGCTCCGCGACCTGGACTCGAACCAGGGACCCAATGATTAACAGTCATTTGCTCTACCGACTGAGCTATCGCGGAACGACTTACTCGGTACTACTTCAAAGCTTGTTGGTACAAAGCGATGAACCCTTCGACTCGTTTACGCTGTTGCGTTCGCATCGTTGAGGCGCGCCATTCTACACCTTCAAACTTCGCTGTCAACACCTCGTTTTCATTTAACTGGCTGTTTTGCCAATTCTTTTCTACGAAGCCCGGAGCTTTTGAAACAGCCCCACTGTGACAGCGGGGCGCATTCTAAAACCGGTTCGCGAAAAATGCAAAACTTTTAGTCAGGGCCTCAGGAAAAAGCCAATTCGTCTCCGGATACGTTAGCCCGCACTGTGTCGCCCGGGTGAAAACTGCCCTGCAGAATCAACTGCGCCAGCGGGTTTTCGATCCAGCGCTGAATGGCCCGCTTCAGCGGCCGTGCGCCGTACACCGGGTCATAGCCCACCGCAATCAGCTTATCCAGAGCCTCGTCCGACAGCTCCAGCGTCAGGTCACGTTCGGCCAGGCGGCTGCGCAGGCGGCCGAGCTGGATTTTCGTGATACCGGCAATCTGCTCGCGGCCGAGCGGGTCAAAGATCACCACCTCGTCGATCCGGTTGATGAACTCGGCGGAAATGCGTGCTCACGGCATCCATTACCGCCGCACGTTGTGCTTCGCGATCCCCTGCCAGCTCCTGAATGCGTGCCGAGCCGAGGTTGGAAGTCATCACCACCACAGCATTGCGGAAATCCACAGTCCGGCCGTGGCTGTCGGTCAGGCGCCCGTCTTCCAGCACTTGCAGAAGGATGTTGAATACATCCGGGTGAGCCTTTTCCACTTCATCGAGCAACACCACCGAGTACGGCTTGCGACGCACGGCTTCGGTGAGGTAACCGCCCTCTTCGTAACCCACATAGCCGGGCGGCGCGCCGATCAGCCGAGCGACGGAGTGCTTCTCCATGAATTCGGACATGTCGATCCGCACCATGGCCTCTTCGGTATCGAACAAAAATTCAGCCAGCGCCTTGCACAGCTCGGTCTTGCCCACGCCGGTAGGGCCGAGGAACATGAACGACCCGCTGGGGCGGTTCGGATCGGAAAGCCCGGCGCGCGAGCGGCGCACCGCGTTGGCCACTGCCACCACGGCTTCGTTCTGGCCGATCACACGCTGGTGCAGCAGGCTTTCCATCTTCAGGAGCTTTTCACGCTCGCCTTCGAGCATCTTGCTCACCGGGATACCGGTCCACTTGGAGACCACCTCGGCGATTTCTTCCTCGGTCACCTTGCTGCGCAGCAACTGGTTTTCACTGTTGCCGTGCTGGTCGACCATCTGCAGGCTGCGCTCAAGGTCCGGGATCACCCCGTATTGCAGCTCGGCCATGCGGCTCAGGTCGCCCTTGCGGCGCGCGGCCTCAAGCTCCTGGCGCGACTGCTCGATCTTCTGCTGGATCTGCGCCGAGCCCTGCACTTCAGCTTTCTCCGATGTCCAGATCTCTTCGAGGTCGGCGTACTCGCGCTCCAACCGTGCGATCTCTTCGGTGAGCTTCTCCAGGCGCTTGAGCGCGGCTTCGTCCTGTTCCTTCTTCAGCGCCTGCGACTCGACCTTCAACTGAATGAGGCGGCGCTCCAGGCGGTCCAGCACTTCGGGCTTGGAGTCGATCTCCATGCGGATGCGGCTGGCGGCCTCGTCGATCAGGTCGATGGCCTTGTCCGGCAGCTGGCGGTCAGTGATGTAGCGGTGGCTGAGCTTGGCAGCAGCGATGATCGCGCCATCGGTGATAGCCACTTTGTGATGCACCTCGTAGCGCTCCTTGAGGCCACGCAGAATCGCGATGGTGTCTTCCTCGCTCGGCTCGTCGACCAGCACTTTCTGAAAGCGCCGTTCCAGCGCTGCGTCTTTCTCGATGTACTGGCGGTACTCGTTGAGCGTGGTAGCCCCGACGCAATGCAGCTCGCCGCGGGCCAGGGCCGGTTTGAGCATGTTGCCGGCGTCCATCGAGCCTTCGCCCTTGCCGGCGCCGACCATGGTGTGCAGCTCATCGATGAACAAAATCACCTGCCCATCCTGCTTGGCCAGGTCATTGAGCACACTCTTGAGGCGCTCCTCGAACTCACCGCGGAACTTGGCGCCGGCGATCAGCGCGCCCATGTCCAGCGACAGCAGCCGCTTGCCACGCAGGCCGTCGGGCACCTCGCCGTTGATGATGCGCTGCGCGAGGCCTTCTGCGATGGCGGTTTTACCGACACCCGGCTCGCCTATCAGCACCGGGTTGTTCTTGGTGCGGCGTTGCAGTACCTGAATGGTGCGGCGAATCTCGTCGTCACGGCCAATCACCGGGTCAAGCTTGCCGTCTTCGGCGCGCTTGGTCAGGTCGACAGTGTACTTTTCCAGAGACTTGCGCGATTCCTCGACGTTGGCGTCGTTGACAGCCTCGCCGCCGCGCAGGTTGTTGATGGCGTTTTCAAGAGCCTTGCGGGTCACGCCCTGGCTGAGCAACAGCTTGCCGGCCTTGGTGTTTTCATCGAGCGCCGCCAGCAGCATCAGCTCGCTGGAGATGAACTGGTCGCCCTTCTGCTGCGCCAGGCGGTCGGCCTGATTGAGCAGGCGCGCCATGTCCTGCGACATGTTCACATCGCCCGTGGGGTTCTGGATCTTTGGCAGGCGGTCGAGCTCTTCGGTGAGCGCCTTGCGCAAGGCGGTTACGTCGAAACCCACCTGCATGAGCAGCGGTTTGATCGAACCGCCCTGCTGGTCGATCAGCGCCTGGATCAGGTGCACCGGCTCAATGGCCGGGTGGTCGTGGCCCACTGCCAACGACTGGGCGTCGGAGAGCGCCATTTGCAACTTGCTGGTCAAACGGTCTATTCGCATGGAGGTACCTTCCTGAAGAAAGGCAGGCCGGAGCGCGAACCCCTGAGAGATGAAGAGACAACCTGCCCGAGATACCCGCTTAGATAGGGCCGATTCCGGGAGATTCAAGCGGGCAGACGTTGACCTGGCGCAGTACTCAGCTTTCGAGCCATACCAGCGATGCAAAGCGGCCGGTGGGATTGGCGCGGCGATAGGAGAAAAAACGCTCGTCTTCGACGGTGCAGAACCCGCCACCATACACTGCGCTCACGCCAGCCGAAGCCAGGCGAATACGCGCCAGTGCATAGATGTCGGCGATGAACTTGCCCGGTGCCTGGCCAGCAACGAACGCTGCAGCAGCTTCTGGATGCGAGCCGACGAACGCTTCACGCACCTCGCCCCCGACCTCGAACTGCCGAGGGCCGATGGCAGGCCCCAACCACACCAGCACCTCGGCCGGCGCCACGGCCAGGCTGGAGACGGTGGCTTCCAGCACGCCCGCAGCCAACCCGCGCCAACCTGCATGAGCGGCAGCCACGCGGGTGCCCGCGCGGTCACAGAACAGAGCCGGGAGGCAGTCGGCAGTCATTACCGTGCAGGCGATGCCGGGCGTGGCCGACCAGCTGGCATCAGCCTCATCGACCTGTGCAGGGTTGGCGTGAGCGACAGCGGTGCCGTGCACCTGCCGGAGCCAGGCCGGCTGGATGTTGAACGGTTGAGCCAAGGCACTGCGGTTGCTGGCGACCGCCTCAGGCGAATCGCCAACATGATCACCCAGGTTCAAGCCTGCGTAGGGGCCGATGCTCGCTCCACCTTCACGGGTGGTAACGCACGCCCGCACGTTGGCCGGCGCCGGCCATTGCGGCAGGATCAACCCAGGCAGGGTATTCAACCGACGAATTCCGCGCGGTCCTGGCGCAGCAACTGGAGCAGCCAGATGATGTCGTCCGGGATGGGAGCTTCCCAGCCCATGCGCTCGCCGGTGTGCGGGTGGTCGAGCTCCAGAAAGCGCGCATGCAGTGCCTGGCGCGGGAAGGTCTTGAGTGCGTCGACCAGCGAAGGGCTCGCGGCCGGGGAATACGGAAGCGGCCGCCGTAAACGGGGTCGCCCACCAGAGGAAGTTCACATGGGCCATGTGCACGCGAATCTGGTGCGTACGGCCGGTTTCCAGCTTCACCCGCACATGGGTGTGCGAGCGGTAGCGTTCCAGCACACGATAGTGGCTGACCGCCGGCTTGCCGTTGTCCATTACGCCCATGCGCTGGCGCTGGGTGCCGTGGCGGCCGATGGGGGCGTTGATCTTGCCACCGGCAGTTACCACGCCTACCACCACGCATTCATAGATGCGGCTCACCGAGCGTGCCTGGAGCTGGGCCACCAGGTTGGTCTGGGCCTGCAGCGTCTTGGCGACCACCATCAGCCCGGTGGTGTCCTTGTCGAGCCGGTGCACGATGCCGGCACGCGGCACATTGATGATGTCGGGCACGTGATGCAGCAATGCATTGAGCAAGGTGCCGTCGGCGTGGCCGGCGGCAGGATGCACCACCAGGCCAGTGGGCTTGTTGATGACCAGGATGTGGTCGTCTTCGTAGACGATGTCGAGCTCGATCTCCTGGGCCACCCACTCGCCCTGGGCTTCCTGCTCGGCCTCGAGCTGCAGCACAGAGCCGCCGTGAACCACGTCGCGAGGCCGCAGCACGGCGCCGTCGACGGTGAGGCGGCCGTCCTTGATCCAGCCGGCGAGGCGCGAGCGGCTGAACTCGGAAAACAGCTGGGCGGCGACCTGGTCGAGGCGCTGGCCACCCAGGTCGGAGGTGACTTCGGCGCGTAACTGGATGGTTTCGGACATGCTTGAGCTACAAGTAAAGAACAAGGCGGGCGGCAAGCCTTTGGATCGGCTGCGCGCTTGTGGTTAAATACGGCGACTTTTGCCCGGGGAGTTCCACGGGGGTGCTCATCATATCAGGACGGTCGCTCTCAAGACAGGGACCGTTGGGGGACGCAAGCCGCTATGCAAGCAAGACACCTGCTGCTGATCGCCATCATCGGCCTGACCGCCGCCTGTTCGTCTAAAAAGGAAGTGGTCGACGAAAACCTGAGCGAAGTGGAACTGTACCAGCAGGCGCAGAAAGACCTCGACCACAGCGATTACAACGCCGCGACTGCCAAGTTGAAGGCGTTGGACTCGCGTTACCCGTTCGGCCGTTTCGCCGACCAGGCTCAGCTCGAGCTGATCTACGCCAACTACAAGAACTCCGAGCCCGAGGCCGCCAAGGCCGCAGCCGAGCGCTTCATCCGCCTGCACCCGCAGCACCCGAACGTCGACTACGCCTATTACCTCAAGGGCCTGACCAGCTTCGACCAGGACCGCGGCATCGTCGCGCGCTTTCTGCCGCTGGACATGACCCGCCGCGACCCGGGCGCCGCTCGCGACTCCTACAACGAGTTCGCCCAGCTCACCAGCCGTTACCCCAACAGCCGCTACGCACCCGATGCCAAGCAGCGCATGGTGTATCTGCGCAACCTGCTGGCGGCGTACGAGATTCACGTGGCCGATTACTACATCACCCGCCAGGCGTGGGTCGCTGCCGCCAACCGCGGCCGCTATGTAGTCGAGAACTACCAGGGTACGCCGTCCGTCGGCGATGGCCTGGCGGTGATGACCGAGTCGTATGAGCACATGCACCTGGACGACCTGGCTGCCACCAGCCTCGAAACCCTCAAGCAGAACTACCCGAACCACCCGAGCCTGAAGAACGGCAAGTTCGTACCGCAACGGTCTGACGACGAGAACCGCAGCTGGCTGTCCAAAGCCACGCTGGGCCTGATCGAAGGCAAGGCGCCCTCGCCTCCCACTTCCACTCGCGCCCAGGAAGACCTGATGCGCAAGTACCAGGAAGACAAGGACGCCATGCCCAAGGAACTGTTCCCCAAATCCCAGGGCGGTACCGCTGAGGACACTGACCAGCCAGTGGACCAGCCCAAGAAGCGCTCCTGGCTCAGCTACATGACTTTCGGCCTGTTCGGCTGATGCAACAAGCCCCGGCCTGCCGGGGCTTTTTCATGCGGGATACCTTTCGAGCATCATGATACGCATCCTCTTCTGGGCCGCCGTGATCTACGTAGCCTTCTGGCTCTGGCGCCGCTACAAGCTGGCAGGCCAGCGCAAGGCACCTGCCGGTAAAAAGGGCCATACCCTGACCATGGTCCGCTGCGCCCACTGCGGCGTGCACCTGCCTGACGACCGCGCCCTCAAGCGCGGCGAGCACTGGTTCTGCAGCCCCGCACACCTGGAGCAAGGGCCCGCTGGCCGTGCTCGGTAACGTCAACGCCAGCCAGGCGCAGCGCATGCTGCGCCTCTACCACGTGTATCGGCTGATCATCGGCCTGTCGCTGGTGCTGCTGATTTCCAGCGAATTCGACAGCCGGCTCATGGAGCTGGCCAACGTTACGCTGTTCCGCGCCGGCAGTTGGGCCTACCTGGGGCTCAACCTGCTAGCGGTGCTGCTGTTGCGCCATGCCCGCCACCCGGTACGCGCCTTCACCCTGGCGGCAGCGGACGTGATCATGCTCGCCGGGCTGTTCTACGCCGGCGGCGGCATCCCCAGCGGCATCGGCAACCTGCTGATCGCCTCGGTGGCCATGGGCAACCTGCTGCTACGTAGCCGTGCCGGCTTGCTGATCGCGGCCATGGCCTCTATCGGCATCATCTACATCACTTTCTACCTCAACTACGCGCGCGGTGTGGCACCGAACGACTATCTGCAAGCCGGCTCGCTGGGCGTCCTGTGCTTTGCTGTGGCGCTGATCGTGCAGGGGCTCACGCGCCTGCTGCGCACCAGTGAGAGCCTTGCCGAGCAGCGCGCCAGCGATGTCACCAGCCTCGAAGCGCTCAATGCCCTGATCCTGCAACGCATGCGCACCGGCATCATCGTGCTCGACGCCGAGAACCGCGTGCAGCTGGCCAACCAGGGCGCGCTGGCGTTGCTCGGCATGCCTAACCTGGCCGGCCAACTGATGGCGGTGCATTCGGCAGAGCTGATCGAGCGGCTGCTGCAGTGGCGCGTGAACCCGGCGCTGCGGGTCAAGAGTTTGCGCCTCAGGGACAGCGGCCCTTCGGTGCAACCCAATTTCGTGGCGCTGCGCCACGGCGAGCGCCAGCAGACGCTGGTGTTCCTGGAAGACCTGTCGCAGGTCGCGCAACAAGCGCAGCAGCTCAAGCTCGCAGCGCTGGGCAGGCTCACCGCCAGCATCGCCCATGAAATCCGCAATCCCCTGGGCGCCATCAGCCATGCCGGGCAACTGTTGCAGGAATCCACCGACCTGGAACAGCCCGATCAACGGCTGGTGCAGATCATTCTGGACCACTCCAAGCGGATGAACCTGCTGATCGAAAACGTGTTGCAGCTGTCTCGGCGGCGCCAGGCAGAGCCTGAGCTGTTGGATCTGCGGGCCTGGCTGGATACCTTCAGCCATGACTTCAACGCGACGGCACGCGAAAGCCAGCAGCTGCACATACGCATAGGCCTGGGCAACATTCGAACGCGCATGGACCCCAACCACCTGACCCAGGTGGTCACCAACCTTGTGGAAAACGGCCTGCGCTACAGCGGCCAACAGCACGCGCTGGCGCAGGTATGGCTGCACCTGTACGTCGAGCCCGCCAGCGGCCTGGCGGTGCTGGATGTGCTGGACGACGGCCCAGGGTTTGCTCCCGACAAGCTGCAACACATCTTCGAACCATTCTTCACCACCGAGACCAAAGGCACGGGCCTTGGCCTGTACATCTCCCGCGAGCTGTGCGAAAGCAACCAGGCCCACCTAGACTACAGGCCACGCGATCAGGGCGGCAGTTGCCTGCGCATTACCTTCGCCCACGCCAACAAACAAGGTTGAGCCATGAGTGCACGGCAAAAAATCCTGATCGTCGACGATGAGCCGGACATCCGCGAATTGCTCGAGATCACCCTCGGCCGCCTCAAGCTCGACACTCGCAGCGCCCGCAACGTCAGGGAAGCCCGCGACTGGCTGAGCCGCGAGGCCTTCGACCTGTGCCTGACCGACATGCGCCTGCCAGACGGCACGGGCCTTGAGCTGGTGCAGCACATCCAGCAGCGCCATGCTCAGTTGCCGGTCGCGATGATCACTGCCTTCGGCAGCATGGACATCGCCATCCAGGCCCTCAAGGCCGGCGCGTTCGACTTTCTGACCAAGCCGGTCGACCTTGCACGCCTGCGCGAGCTGGTGGCCAGTGCGCTGCGTCTGAGCCAGCCACCCGCCGTGGCAGCGGCCAGCGAGGCCGGCAACGGCACCCGCTTGCTCGGCCAATCGGCGCCGATGCAGAGCCTGCGCAAGCAAGTCGACCGGCTGGCGCGCAGCCAGGCGCCGGTTTACATCAGTGGTGAGTCCGGCAGCGGCAAGGAACTGGTCGCGCGGCTGATCCATGAGCAAGGCCCGCGTGCCGACAAAAGCTTCGTGCCGGTCAACTGCGGTGCGATACCCAGCGAACTGATGGAGAGCGAATTTTTCGGCCACAAGAAAGGCAGCTTCAGTGGCGCGGTAGAAGACAAGCCAGGTCTGTTCCAGGCGGCCAATGGCGGCACGCTGTTTCTCGATGAGGTCGCCGACCTGCCCCTGCCGATGCAGGTCAAGCTGCTGCGCGCCATCCAGGAGAAGGCCGTGCGCAGCGTGGGCGGCCAGGCAGAGGTGGTAGTCGATACGCGCATCCTGTGCGCCACGCACAAGGACCTGGCGGAGGAAGTCGCTGCCGGCACCTTCCGCCAGGACCTCTACTACCGCCTGAACGTTATCGAATTGCAGGTGCCACCCCTGCGCGAGCGCCGCGAAGACATCCCGTTGATTACCGCGCGGGTGCTGGAAAAACTCGCAGAAGGCAGCGGCCTGGCGCCGGTGACGTTGTCACCCGCCGCCGCAGAGGCATTGAAGAGCTACCGCTTCCCCGGCAACGTGCGGGAGTTGGAGAACATGCTCGAGCGCGCTTACACGCTCTGCGAAGACGACATCATCGATGTGGGCGACCTGCGCTTCAAGCAGGCCACGCCACAGGCCGCAGGCGGCGAAGGTGAGCCGAACCTCGCTCAGGTCGAGGACCTGGAGGATTACCTTGAGGGCATCGAGCGCAAACTGATCCTCCAGGCGCTGGAGGAAACCCGCTGGAACCGCACTGCAGCGGCTCAGCGGCTGAACATGTCATTCCGCTCGATGCGCTATCGCCTCAAGAAACTTGGGCTGGACTGAGCCGCGTATCTGGCGCGTAGGGCGCCGGGTCAATGATCGGCGCCTTGCCGGCAACCAGATTCGCCAGCAACTGGCACGAAGCCGGGGCCAATACCAGGCCATTGCGAAAGTGCCCGCAGTTCAACCACAGGCCAGGATGGCGGCTTACCGGGCCGATGAACGGAATGCCTTCCGGCGACCCAGGCCGCAGCCCCGCCCAGTGCCCTACCCTTTCAGCCTTTTCCAATCCCGGCAGCAGCGCCACGGCTGAGGCCTCCAGGCTTTCCAGCGCTTCGGCCGTGGGCGTTTTGTCGAACCCTGCGTATTCAAGGGTGCTGCCTACCAGAATATGGCCGTCGCGCCGTGGAATCGCATAGCGCCCCTTGGCCAGCACCATGCGTGGCAGGAAGTCGCTGGCGCATTTGTACAGAATCATCTGCCCTTTCACCGGCTCCACGGGCAACGCCATGCCGAGGGTCGCGAGCAGTTCACCGCTCCAGGCGCCGGCGGTCAGCACCACGCGGTCGGCGCGCAATTCGCCCTCGGCCGTGCGCACGCCCACCACCTGGTCACCTTCGAGCACGAAGCCTTGCGCACAGCAGTGCTCGCGCAATGTGACGTTCGGGCAATGGGCCAAGGCAGCCTTGAGGGATTTTACCAGCCGAGGGTTGCGCACGTTGGCGACGTCAGCCATGTAGATCGCCCGCTCGAAACCTGCCCCCAGGGCTGGCACCTGGCGATAGGTGGCCTCGATGCTCACGGCGCTGAGCGGCCGGCGTTCGCGCCTGGCCCATTCCAGTGCCCGGGCTTCGTCATCGAGGTCGAGCCAGTACAGGCCAGTGACATGCACTTCGGGGTCGACGCCGGTGTCAAGGAACAGGCGGTCGGCCAGTTGCGGGTAGAAATCCTGCGACCAGTGCGCCAGTGCGGTTACCGCCTGGCTGTAGCGCCAGGGGTACAGCGGCGAGACGATGCCGCCGCCAGCCCAGGAGGATTCGAGGCCCGCGCCCTGGCGGTCGATAACGGTGACCTGGCCGTCCAGTTCGGCCAGATTCAGTGCAGTCAGCAGGCCGATGGCACCGGCGCCGACGATGAGTGTTTGCATGGGTCAGCGGCCCCAGCAGGTAGCTACGGAGTCGCTACCGGAAACTGTACGCAAGCCGGTATTGGTCAGGGTGAACGTGCCGCACGTATCGCCCGCCATCAGGGTTCCTGGCCTGGGCGTGGCAGTCAGTGTCCAGGCGCTTGCGGTAGGCGCGGGGAAATTGAAGCTGTAATAGCTGTTATCGGCTACAGGCTGAAAATTCAAGTAGCTGCCGTTATTACGGGTGTAGTAGCGCTCGGCCGCCTGGGCCATTTCACCCATTTGCTCCACCACCGCCGCGCGCTGGGTTCGCTTGACGTATTTGGTGTACGCAGGGTACGCAATCGCCGCAAGGATGCCGATGATGGCGACCACTACCATCATCTCGATCAGGGTAAAGCCGCGCTGCCTGGAATCCATGAACTGCTCCGTCTATTGGATCTGCCGCCACATGATACGCCGGCTGGCGCCGGGCGGGGGCAGTACGTCTCCGCCACAGCCAACGGTGCACTCACCACCTGAATTGTTGAGCTGTCGCGTTACCAGAGCGCCGCTGGAAGTGTTCGCCTGCAACACGTCGGTGCCATTGCTGTCACCGAACAGCACCGCTACACCCCCTGCATAGCCGGAGGCGAGTACCAGCCCGCTGTTGGGCGTGGTGGTACCACTGATCATCGAGTTCACGAACATGCGCCCGCTGAATGCCTGCAATAACACGATCCGGCCAAAGCCTTGGGCTGAACAGGGGTCGGAGGTATCGACGCCCGCAGTGGTGAAGATGATCCGCCCGCGCGAATAGCTCGCCTGGAAGATCACTCGCTCGCCTACCAATGTGTTGTTGTAGCTCAAAGGCATGTACCAGCCTTTCTTGCTGGTGTAGTCGACCGTGTTCTGGCTGGTGGTCATGTAGGTGTCGCCGCCGGAGCTGTAACTGCCGGTGATCGACTGCGCGACAAGATCGGAGACCGTGTAGTTGGCGGTGCTGGAGTCGGTGTCGCGCACGGCGTAGAAGGCCTGCACGGTGCTGCTGGTCTTGTCGGTGGTTTCCATGAACTTGCCGGTGCCGACGAACACGTTGTAACCCCCGGCCGGGTTGGCCACCACCAAAGGCTGTGCAGTGATGGGCTGGTTGGCGCCGCCGCTGGTGGTCAGCAGCGGGTTGCCGGAAAACGCCACACCCCAATTCGCCGAAGAGCTGCTGGTCAGGTCGAACTTCCACAGGCGGCCTTTGAGGTCGCCGGCGTAGGCGTATTGCACGGTGTCCGAGGCATTGACCCGCAACGCCACCGATGACAGGCCATTATCGGTTTCCGACGTATTGATGGTGATCTTGCGGATCAGCGCTCCGGTCGACAGGTTGACCACGTACAACGCCGCATTGCCCGACGTGCTGCCGTAGCCGTTGGCGATAAAGGCCGCCCAGGTACCATCGGCCAGCCGCGCGACCTGCGGCTTGGCATAGGCGTAACCCAGGTCTGTGAAGCCGGTGGTGGTGCTGTTGATTTCCCAGAGGGATGACGGCGCGTTGTTGCCGTTGCTGTACAGCCGGATCGCGTAGTAAGCCTTGCCCCCTGCGCCCGTACCGCCCAGCGCGACGGTATTCCAGGCCCCGCCTATCTGCGCGTCGTAGATGCTGACCTGCCCATCGTTCTGGAACCGGTGCGCGGTGCCATTGGCGTAGCCGGTATCGGCCACGTTGATCAGGCCGTTGAGCGCAGTCGACGGCATGTAGGCGTAGCGGCGCACGCCAGTGGAAGCGGTCAGCACGTTGGTGAAGCCCAGGTTGTCGTTGAACACGACGCTTGGGGTCATGCCGGTAGCCTTGCTGGTGATGAAGGTGGAATAGCTGGTGTCACCGGCGGTGTCGGAGGCGTTGATATCGGTGGGCGAGGCATAGGCGACCGGCGAGTTGATGACGTCGCCGATCAGCACGGTGCGGGTGCGCAGGCTGGATTTGTTGGTGCCTTTGGTCCACTCCACCAGGTCGTTGCCAGTGGTGCCGAGCGGCAGCCCGGTGGTCATGGCCGTTTGCTGGGCGGCGGACAGGTTGGCGAAGTTGAAGGTCACTGCTGCATTGGTGGACGTATTCCACGACTGGTAAAGGCCAGTGGAAGTGCCCACCGCAACCGTGGAATCGGAGTTCCAGGCAGGCGTGCCGCTGTTGAGGCTGCCATCGGTGTTGAAGCTGAACGCCTTGATGGTTCCGCGCCAGTCGAGCGGGTTGTAAGTGGCTTGATAGTAATAGGAGCTGGAGGTGAGCGATGAGCTGTTCGCTGTACCGGTAGCCCCGGAGCCGGACTGCGCGCTGATGGCGTTGAGCGCGGCCGTGAGCGCCGTAGTCAACGAGTTGGCATCGCTGGCCTGGTAGTAAGTGCCGTGGCCATAGCGGGCGGCATCGGAGAGCATCTGGTTGGCCGCCGTGAAGCCCACGGTGTAGGTGAGCATGTTCTGCTGAGTGAAGTCGGTGGCGTCCCAGCTCTTGCCAGCAAGGTCGTTGCCGTTGGTTGCGGTACGCATGTCGATGTCGTAGGCGAATTTGGCCACATCGTCGAGATAGAGCGTGTCACCCTCGTCGTCACCGTTGAGGTTATCGCCATCGTTGTTGACGTTGTCCCAGTTCGGCAGCGTGTTGCTCGAGGTGTACGCAGGGTCCGATGTAGGGAACGTCCGGTCATAGGTCGGCAGGCCATCGGTGATGACCACGCCGAAGTTCTTCTGGCAGCGGTACTGGATGGGGCTGGTGTAGGTAGCGGGCGAGCTGTTGTAGAACGGCGACATGCCGCGCATGTAGCGGGTGATCTCGTAGTAGGTTTCCGCCAGTGGCGTGTTGGCCGAGGCGGTCAGCCCGCCAATCGCCGAGATCAGGTTGTTGTAGTTGGTGTTGGCCTGCGTTTGCGTGGTGGTGCTGGTGGCCTGCAGGTCGGTGATCGACTGCGAGATCTTGCCCCCGGGCCCGGGTTGCCACTCACGGGCGGGTTGAACGTGGCCAGGCCGATGCGCAGCGAGCGGTTGGCCGAGACCAGTTGCGAGGCCACGGTTCGCGCCACGTTGATGCGGTAATCGTTGGGGATCGAGCCGTCGGTGTAATCCTTGGTGGTCGAGTTGCCCATCAGGCCGATCAGGTAAGACAGGTAATTGGACGAATAGCGGGTGCCGCCATTGCCGACCGGGTCGGGCAACTTCAGGCAGTAGCGCGAGTTGCCGCGGTAAAGCCCGGTATAACCGGTCGAGCAGCCGCCACGGTAGAGGTAACCGACCAGGATGTTCTCGCTGGTCATGTCGACGCCGTAGATCGAGTTGCAGTTGTCGTTCGATGCGCAGGCGTAGATGGTCGGGCGCGTGACGGTCTGATCGAAGGCGGTGGAGCGGATGAGGTTGTTCATGCTGCCGGAGTTGTCCACCAGCATCATCAGGTTCGGCGGCACGGCGGCGGCGCTGAGCAGCGGCGATGGCGACGGCGTGAAAGCAGCCCAGGCAGGGGTGCTCAGGTACATGCCCAGCACCAGGCCGTAGAGCCAGGCCATCCAACCGCGCCGCGCTTCAGGGTTTCTTGGCATAAATACTCTCCAGCACCGTGCGCACGGCCGTGTTGTTCGGGTTCATGCCCACCGCCGTGATGCGGTAGAGCATCACTGAGGAGCCTTCGGCCGCATCGAAATTGACCGGCGCGGTGCCGGTGATGCCCAGGTATTGAATCGCGTACAGCCCATCGGCCAGGGTGCCCTTCCACACCACGCTGTTCTGGCCATTGCCGGGTGCGGCGACAGTGGAGGTGTCGATGGGCGGTTTGCAGGCTGCGGTGCTGGCGCACACTGCCTGATTGAAATTGGCCGCCGCCACGGCTTTTTCACCGACGCGCAGCGCCGACTCGGCCAGTTGCAAGGTGGTGTTGCGGGTCGCGACGCTCCCGGCCATCTTCTCCTGCAATGTGGCGTTCTGCATGGAGGAGATGCCGATCAGCGTCAGCAACAGCAGAAATACCAACGCCACGATCAGCACAGCTCCGCGCTGGCCTGCGGCATTGGGTGGGCACTGAATAAAGGGGCGGGCCATGGTCATAGCATCCGATTGCGCAGGGCTGCCGTCACGCTGAAGCGCTGGTCGGCTACCCCTGCGGCGACGTTGGCGTTACCGACGGGGTCGGTCACGGTGAAGCTGATGCGCACGCTGCGAATGCGCGCTGCCTGGGCAACCGTCACGGCGTTGACATAGCTGGTAACAGCCACGTCGCTGTCGGCATCGGTACTCGAGAGGCCAAACGAAAGCGCGAATGCCGATACGTTGCTCACCAGCACCTGCTGCGCATTGCCGGTACCGGTATAGATGGCCATGTTCGCCGACTTGTAGGTGTAGACCGTCTGGCGGATCGGGAATGATGACTGATCGGCAGCCACCGCACCTTGAGGTGGCGTGCCGGTGTACACGGTGGCGCCGGAGCGGCAGTCGGACACCACCGTCCACGCGGGCGCCCCGCTGCCATTGCCGCCAACGTCGGCGGTATTGAGGGTCAGCACAGTCCCGGCCGCATTGGTGGTTGAGGTGATCCAGGCATTGTTGTTGAGCAGGGTCGAAAAACTCTGGTTGGTGCTCAGGTCGCTGGCGCTGTTCGGCACTACCACGATGCACCCGTACATGCCGACCATGCGGATCTCCTGGCTCAGGCGGCTGAGCAGGTAACGCGCGTCTTCCTGCATGGCTGCGGAGCTGTTCTGCGCGCTGTAGGTGGCGCGCGCGGAGATGAAGATATTGGTGACGCCCAGGGTGATGACCAGGCCCAGAGCCAGGGACACCATCAGTTCGATCAGGCTGAGGCCACGCTGGTACTGGTTCATGGGGTTACCACCGTGTCCATTGCCACGCGGCTGACCAGCTTGAAGGTCTGCAGGTTGGCCTCACCGGTAGCAGCGTTGGAGGTGTTCACAGCACTCGCAGCGCGGGAGTCATCCCATTGCACGGTGATGGTGTACTGGTAGCCATTCTTTTCGATCTTGGCATCGGCAGTGGATCCCAACTGGTTATTGAGGGCACTGGAAAAATCGAACAGGTCCTGGGTCAAGGGGTGGCACTGCCGGCAGTGGGTGCAGCCGCTCGGTTGGCCAAGGTGTAGTTGGCCCCGGGGTTGGCGCGGATGCGGTCCATCATGTCGTAGGCGATGTAACTGGCCTTGGTGCGCAAGGTGGAGCTGTCGGTGAATTTCAAGGCGTTGAGCTGGATGGCAGCAGCGCCCAGCAAGCCGATGGCCATGATCAGCAGCGCCACCATCACCTCGATCAGGGTCGAGCCCCGCTGGTTGCGCATCATTGGCAGGCGTTCCCGTTGTTGAGGATCATGCGGCCGGTGGGGCACACCACGATGTTGCGGGTGATGGTGCCGTTGGTGTAGGTGAACACCAGAGCGCTCGCTGGCGAGACCATCGAGCCCAGATTGTTGAACTCCAGAAATAGTGGCGTGCCCGAACCGGCCAGTGCCGAGCCCGAGGCCAAAGCCGGAACAATACGAAGAGGGTTATTCTGATCGTTGGTTAACACCACCTTTAAGTCTCCCGCCCAGTTAGCGGTGCCATCGACTGGTCTCACCTGGACATTCAACCCACGATTGATCGCCTCGAGCCGCGCATAGTTGAGCGCCCGATAGAAATCGTTGGTTTCGGTGTCGGCCCGCCCTCGCGCCATCATCGTGATGAATGACGGCACGGCAATGGTGACCACTATCGCCAGCACCGCGATCGTGACCATCAATTCCACCAGCGTAAAACCCTTTAAACGTTGATGCATTGCCACTTCTCCTCGACGCGCCGACTATAACCGCGCCCCGGCACCGGACCACCGGGGCACAGGATATACGGTTATTTTTGAAGGACCAGCGCACGGAAGCACTGGTTTTGGAAAATTCTTTTCAAGGAGGAGAACGCCATGGAGGGCGCCTGCCAGAGAGGCTGGACATTGGTTGAGCTGTTATCGGCAACTATCGTGATAACGATAATGGCGGCGCTTGGCCTGCATCACCTGCCGCCTCTGGTCGAGCAGCAGAGGCGAGCCGTGCTGGCGGAGGAGTTGGCGCAATCGCTCAGAAGCGCAAGGCTCGAGGCGGTCATGCGCAACCAGCGCGTCGCACTGGTCCCGCTGGAGGGAGGCTGGAGCAACGGCTGGCAAGTGGTAGTGCCCAGGGCATCTGAGCACCTGGTGCTCCGGGAAGCCCTCGGTATTGCCAGCACACGCGTGATCCCTACTCGCAACGTTCAGGAACAGGTCGCGTTCGACTACCTCGGCCGCCCCGCTCTGGAAAACAACGGTGCCCTGGCTGGCTCGTTTCACTTCTGCGATAACCGCAACCCCGAGCGCCACCGCCGCGTGATCATCGCCCGCACCGGCCGCATACGCATCAGCACCGAGCCACCGGCAACGGCGCTGTGCGACAGGCCGATCAGCTGACCTGCCTGACCCGCAGTTCCTTGGGCATGGAAAAGGTGATGTTCTCCGGGCGCCCGGCCAGCTCGTCGGCGCCAATGGCGCCCGACGCATGCAGCTGGTCGATCACGCCACGCACCAGCACTTCAGGGGCCGAGGCACCGGCAGTGATACCGATACGCTCAACGCCCTCGAACCACTCGCGCTTGAGGTCTTCGGCACCGTCGATCAGGTACGCAGGGGTGCTCATGCGCTCGGCCAACTCACGCAGGCGGTTGGAGTTGGAGCTGTTCGGGCTGCCCACCACCAGCACTACGTCGCACTCATCGGCCAGTTGCTTGACCGCGTCCTGGCGGTTCTGGGTCGCGTAGCAGATGTCGTCCTTGCGCGGGCCACCAATGTGAGGGAAGCGCGCACGCAGAGCGTCGATCACCCGGCTGGTGTCGTCCATCGACAGCGTGGTCTGGGTCACGAAGGCCAGGTTCTCGGGGTTGTGCACCTGGAGGCTGGCAACGTCATGCTCGTCCTCGACCAGGTAGATGGCACCGCCATTGGCGGTATCGTACTGGCCCATGGTGCCCTCGACCTCCGGGTGGCCTTCGTGGCCGATCAGGATGGTTTCGCGGCCGTCACGGCTGTAGCGAGCCACTTCTATGTGCACCTTGGTGACCAGCGGGCAGGTCGCATCGAAAACCTTCAAGCCGCGGCCGGCGGCCTCCTGGCGCACGGCCTGGGAAACGCCATGGGCGCTGAAGATGACGATCACGTCGTCCGGCACCTGGTCGAGCTCCTCGACGAAGATCGCCCCGCGCGAGCGCAGGTCTTCGACGACGAACTTGTTGTGCACCACTTCATGGCGCACGTAGATGGGCGGGCCGAACACCTCCAGAGCACGGTTGACGATCTCGATGGCGCGATCGACACCGGCACAGAAGCCGCGTGGGTTGGCGAGTTTGATCTGCATAAAGGCTCCCGGCGCAAGGCCAGCGGCCAGGGCTCAGAGCGCCCTGACCTCGATGATGTCGACTTCGAAAGTCAGTGTCTTGCCGGCCAGCGGATGGTTGAAATCCACAGTCACCTGGGCGGCGTCGAAGGCTTTGACAATGCCGGGCAGCTCGGTGTTGGCGGCATCGTTGAAGATCACCAGCAAGCCATCGGACAACTCCATGCCCTCGAACTGCGAACGCGGCATTACCTGCACGTTCTGCGGGTTGGGCTGGCCGAAGGCGTTCTCCGGCAGGATGGTGAGCGAGCGCTTGTCGCCGGCCTTGAAGCCGAACAACGCAGCCTCGAAGCCCGGCAGGAGATTGCCGTCGCCCACCTTGAATACGGCGGGCGCCTTGTCGAAGGTGCTGTCGACGGTGTTGCCGTCTTCCAGGTGCAGGGCGAAATGCAGGGTCACTTCGGTGCCTTGGCCGATGCGTACGTCAGTCATGGGCCTTTTCTCCGGCGGGCTTCTTGGATTTGAGCATGTCCAGCGCAAGCATGATCGCCCCCACGGTGATGGCGCTGTCGGCCACGTTGAAGGCCGGGAAGCGCCAGGTGTCTTTCCAGTGCACCAGGATGAAGTCGATCACGTGGCCCAGCACCATGCGGTCGTACAGGTTGCCCAGCGCACCGCCCAGCACCAGCGCCAGCGCAATGGCGAGCCAGGTGTCGCCCTTGCCCAGGCGCTTGAGCCAGACCACCAGAATCACGCTGACCACCACGGCGATCAGCGCGAACAGCCAGCGTTGCCAGCCGGAATGGTCCGCCAGGAAGCTGAATGCAGCGCCGGTGTTGTAGGCCAGGGTCCAGCTGAACAGGTCAGGAATCACCACGATCTGCTCGTACAGGCCCAGGTGGCCTTCGAACCAGGCCTTGCTGACCTGGTCGATCACCACCACCAGAACGCTCAACCACAACCAGGCCAGGCGCCCGAAACGTGCCGTCAGATCAGGCATAGTGGCGCACCTCGCCGGAGCCTGCGATGTTGTCGGCGCAGCGGCCGCAGATTTCCGGATGCTCAGGGTTCACGCCCACGTCGTCGCGGAAATGCCAGCAACGGCCGCACTTGGTACCGCCGCTCTTGACCACCTTGAGCTTCAGGCCCGGCACGTCGGTTGCCACCGCCTCGGCCGGGGCCTGGGCGAACGGCGCCAGGCTTGCGCGGGAGGTGATCAGCACAAAGCGCAGCTCATCACCCAGCTTGGCAAGGTCGCCGCTCAAGGCCTCATCGGTGAACAGGGTCACTTCGGCTTGCAGGTTGCCACCGATCGCCTTGGCGGAGCGCTGGTTCTCGAGCTCCTTGTTCACCGCACCCTTGACCGCCATCACGCGGTCCCAGTACGCACGGCCCATCTCTGTACCCTCGGGCAGCTCGGCCAGGCCTTCGTACCAGGTGTTGAACATCACCGACTCGTTACGCTCGCCGGGCAGGTACTGCCAGACTTCCTCGGCAGTGAAAGCCAGGATCGGTGCGATCCAGCGCACCAGCGCCTCGGCGATGTGATAGAGCGCGGTCTGGCAGGAGCGCCGTGCCACGCTGTTTTCGGCGGTGGTGTACTGGCGGTCCTTGATGATGTCCAGGTAGAAGCCACCCAGCTCCTGCACGCAGAAGTTGTGCACCTTGGAGTAAACGTTCCAGAAGCGGTAATCGCGGTAGCTCTCTTCCAGCTCGCGCTGCAGCAGCAACGCGCGGTCCACCGCCCAGCGGTCAAGGGCGATCATCTGCTCGGCCGGCAGCAGGTGCTGGGCCGGGTCGAAGCCCTTGAGGTTGGAAAGCAGGAAGCGCGCGGTGTTGCGGATACGCCGGTAGGCATCGGCGCTGCGCTGCAGGATCTGCTCGGAGACTGCCATCTCGCCGGAGTAGTCGGTAGAGGCGATCCACAGGCGCAGGATGTCGGCGCCGAGCGTGTCGTTGACCTTCTGCGGTGCGATCACGTTGCCCAGCGACTTGGACATCTTGCGGCCGTTCTCGTCCACGGTGAAGCCGTGGGTCAGCAGCTCGCGGTACGGCGCGTGGCCGTCGATGGCGCAACCGGTGAGCAAGGACGAGTGGAACCAGCCACGGTGTTGGTCGGAGCCTTCCAGGTACAGGTCGGCGCGCGGCCCTTCGCTGTGGCCCAGCGGGTGAGAACCACGCAGCACGTGCCAGTGAGTAGTGCCGGAGTCGAACCACACGTCCAGTGTGTCGCTGATTTTCTCGTAGTCGGCGGCCTCGGCGCCCAGCAGCTCGGCAGCGTCGAGCTTGAACCAGGCTTCGATGCCTTCCTGCTCGACACGCAGGGCCACTTCTTCCATCAGTTCGACGGTGCGCGGGTGCAGTTCACCGGTCTGCTTGTGCAGGAAGAACGGGATCGGCACGCCCCAGTTGCGCTGGCGCGAAATACACCAGTCAGGCCGGCCGGCGATCATGTCACGCAGGCGCGCCTTGCCCCAGTCGGGGACGAACTCGGTTTGCTCGATGGCGGCCAGCGAGCGCTCACGCAGCGTGGCGCCCTCGACCGGCTCGCGATCCATGCCCACGAACCACTGCGCAGTGGCGCGGTAGATCAGCGGGCTCTTGTGGCGCCAGCAGTGCATGTAGCTGTGCTTGATGTTCTCGGTGTGCATCAGCGCATCGGCTTCGCGCAGTTTTTCAACGATCGCAGCGCCCGCCTTCCAGATGAACTGGCCGCCGAAGAACTCCAGGCTGTCGACGTAGACGCCGTTGCTTTGCACAGGCGTGAGGATGTCGTCGTTGCTCATGCCGTAGCGCTTGCAGGTGACGAAGTCGTCCTCACCGTAGGCCGGGGCCGAGTGAACCACGCCCGTGCCCGCGCCGAGCTCGACGTAGTCGGCCAGGTACACCGGCGACAGGCGGTCATAGAACGGATGGCGGAAATTCAGGTGTTCGAGCTTGGCGCCAACGGTGGTGGCCAGCACCTGGCCTTCGCGGCCGTAACGCTTCAGGCAGCCCTCGACCAACTCCTCGGCCAGCACCAGCAGGCGGTCGCCAACGTCCACCAGCGCGTAGGTGAACTCGGGGTTCACGTTCAACGCCTGGTTGGCGGGGATGGTCCACGGGGTGGTGGTCCAGATCACGATGCTGGCGGGCTTGGCAAGGCTTGGCAGGCCGAAGGCACTGGCAAGGGCAGCAGCGTCGGCCGCCGGGAACGCCACATCGATGGTGACCGAATCCTTGTCGGCATATTCGACCTCGGCTTCTGCCAGCGCCGAGCCACACTCGAAGCACCAGTTCACGGGTTTGAGCCCCTTGAACACGAACCCTGCGCGGACCATTTCGCCGAGCGCGCGAATCTCACCGGCTTCGTTGGCGAAGTTCATGGTCTTGTAGGGGTTGCTCCAGTCGCCCAGCACGCCCAGGCGGATGAAGCCGGCCTTCTGTTCCTCGATCTGCTCGCTGGCATAGGCGCGGCACAGCTCGCGGGTTTTGTCGGCGGGCAGGCCCTTGCCGTGAGTGACCTCGACCTTGTGCTCGATCGGCAGGCCGTGGCAGTCCCAGCCGGGCACGTAAGGCGCATCGAAGCCCGAGAGGGTCTTGGAGCGCACGATCATGTCCTTGAGGATCTTGTTGACCGCATGGCCAAGGTGGATGCTGCCGTTGGCGTAGGGCGGGCCGTCGTGCAGAACGAAGGTGGGCCGGCCTTTGCCAATTTCGCGCAGCTTCTGGTACAGCCCAATGCTGTCCCAGCGCGCCAGGGTCTGCGGCTCGCGCTGAGGCAGGCCGGCTTTCATCGGGAAGTCGGTGTCCGGAAGATTAAGCGTGGCTTTGTAGTCGGTCATTTCAGGCTCTTCGTTAAGGCGGGTTGCCCCTGCCAATGGGCTTGCCAGTAGGCTTGTGCGGCGGCGACATCGGCGCCGATCGCGGCCTTGAGCGCCTCCAGCGAGGCGAAACGCTGCTCGTCGCGCAGCTTGTGGTGGAACACCACCGTGATACGGCGGCCGTAGAGATCGCCGGTGTAGTCGAGCAGGTGAATCTCCAGGTGCGGGCGGCCATCGCCGGCAACGGTAGGGCGCACGCCGATGTTGGCGACACCCGGGCGGGCCTGGCCGTCGATTTCGGCGCTCACCAGGTAAACCCCGGTGAACGCCACGCGGCGGCGCTTGAGCTGCACATTGGCGGTAGGCCAGCCGAGCTGACGGGCGAGCTTTTGCCCGTGCAGCACCCGGCCCGTGATGCTGAAGGGCCGCCCCAGCAGGCGTTCGGCAAGGGCGAAATCACCCTGCGCCAGCGCCGCTCTGACCTGCGTGGAGCTCACGCGCGTGCCGGCCGATTCTACGGTGTGCGCGGCTTCCACGGTGAAGCCCAGGCGTGCGCCGGCATCAGTCAGGAACGCGAAATCACCCAGGCGATCGCAACCGAAGCGGAAATCGTCACCCACTTCCAGATGCTTGACCCCCAAACCCTGCACCAGCACGGTGTCAACGAACGCCTCGGCGCTGAGCTGGCGAAAACGCTGGTTGAACGCCAGGCACACCACCTGATCGACGCCCTCGGCGCGCAGTAGCTCGACCTTGTCGCGCAGGCGTGCCAGCCGCGGCGGCGCCTCACCCGGAGTGAAATACTCACGCGGCTGCGGCTCGAACAGCACCACGCAAGTGGGCAGGCCCAACTCCGCGCCGCGCTCGCGCAAGCGCGCCAGGATCGCCTGGTGGCCGCAGTGAACGCCGTCGAAATTGCCAATGGTGGCGACGCAACCCCGGTGCCGGGGGCGCAGGTTGTGGAGGCCTCGAACCAGCTGCATAACGCGCTTCTTGCTCATAAAGTGGGCGATTATAACCACAGCAGGGCACAAGCGACAGGCAAGAGACGCCCTGCCCGGCGCTTGCCGGATGAAACCGTCAGTGCAGGCCGCGCCGAGCGAAATGCCGCAGCCGGAAGCCCAGCAATACCAGCATGCCAAAATACACCGCCACCCCGGCGCCGATCAGCAGGCCGAGGCGCGCGAAACGCTCGTACATCAGCCCATCGCTCCAGGCCGGCATCACCTGCATCAGCCCCCACAGCACGGCAGCCATGGCCAGCACCGCCAACCCCAGCCGGGCCAGGAACCAGAGCCAGCCCGCCTGGGGCTGGAACAGCGCCTGGCGGCGCAACTGCCAGTACAGCAGCGACGCGTTGAGCGTTGCGCCGCCGCTGATCGCAAGGGCCAGGCCCGCATGTTTGAGCGGCCCTATGAAGACCAGGTTGAGCAATTGGGTGACCACCAGCGTGAAGATGGCGATTTTCACCGGGGTGCGGATGTTCTGCTGGGCATAAAAGCCCGGCGCCAGCACCTTGATCAGGATGATGCCCAGCAGGCCTACCGAATAGGCGATCAACGCCTGCTGGGTCATGGCGGCGTCAGTGGCGTCGAACTTGCCGTACTGGAACAGCGAGACGGTGAGCGGCTCGGCCAGCAATGCCAGCGCCACCGAGCACGGCAGCACCAGCAGAAAGCAGAGCCGCAGCCCCCAGTCGAGAATGCGCGAATACTCGTGGCGGTCCTTGTTGGCGTAGGTCTTGGCCAGCGTCGGCAGCAGGATCGTGCCCAGCGCCACACCCAGCACGCCGGAGGGCAGCTCCATCAGGCGGTCGGCGTAGTACATCCAGGACACCGAACCTGCCACCAGGAACGAGGCGAAGATGGTGTTGATGATCAGCGACACCTGGCTCACCGAAACCCCGAGGATCGCCGGGAGCATCTTGCTCATCACGCGGCGGGCGCCGCTGTGGCGCCAGTCGATGCGGGGCAGCACGAGCATGCCGATCTTCTTGAGGTGCGGCAACTGATAGAGAATCTGCAGCAACCCGCCCGCCAGTACGCCCCAGGCCAGCACCATCACTGGCGGGTGGAAATACGGCGTGAGGAACAAAGCGAAGACGATCTGGCTGACGTTGAGCAAGGTAGGCGTGAACGCCGGGACCGAAAAGCGGTTCCAGGTATTGAGCACGGCGCCGGCGAGCGAAGAGAGCGAGATCAGCAATATGTAGGGGAAGGTGACCCGCAGCAGGGCGCTGGTAAGCTCGAACTTTTCGGGTGTGTCGGCAAACCCCGGCGCGGTGACCCAGATCACCCAGGGCGCGGCAATGACGCCCAGCACCGTGACCACTGCCAGGGCGAGCGTGAGAAGGCCCGCCACATAGGCCACGAACGTGCGCGCGGCCTCCTCGCCCTGCTGGTTCTTGTACTCGGCCAGGATCGGCACGAAGGCCTGCGAGAATGCGCCCTCGGCAAAGATGCGGCGCAGCAGGTTGGGCAGCTTGAAGGCGATGAAGAAAGCATCGGTGGCCATGCCGGCACCGAAGATTCGCGCGATCAGGGTGTCGCGGACAAACCCGAGCACCCGCGAGATCATGGTGATGGAGCTGACCGCAGCAAGGGACTTGAGCAGATTCATTGATAGCCGGCGCGCGTTGACGAAAGGCGCAGAGTGTACCCGCCCCTGCTGCGAAAAAAACGATGATCGTGCGTGAACGACCATTCAGCGGAACTGCCGCATCACCCTTGACATCCCGGCTGCGCATCGGCATGATTCGCGGCCTTATTTGTCTGCTTAACCCCAAGTCTTTCCAAGGAGCTCGACGGTGGCCAACTCACCTTCTGCCAAAAAACGCGCAAAACAGGCTGAGAAGCGTCGCAGCCACAACGCCAGCCTGCGGTCCATGGTCCGTACCTACATCAAGAATGTAGTCAAAGCCATTGCTACCAAAGACGCCGACAAAGCCCAGACCGCTTACACCCTGGCCGTGCCTGTAATCGACCGCATGGCCGACAAGGGCATCATCCACAAGAACAAGGCTGCTCGCCACAAGAGCCGCCTGAACGCACACGTCAAGGCACTGAAAGCTGCCTGATCCGCGTTCTGTTCGAAAAAACCGGCCTCGAGCCGGTTTTTTAATGCCTGCGATTAAGGGCGCCTGCAGAGGGCGCCGGCACAGGGCGCCTCTCAGGGCGCCGGCGGATTACTCCACGGCAGAATAGGAATGGCCGTGACTGCGTTCTGCGGGCTGCCCTCGATCATGCGGTCGCTGTACACCAGGTAGACGAGCGTGTTGCGCTTCTGGTCGAAGAAGCGAACCACCTGCATGGTCTTGAACACTAGCGAGGTGCGTTCCTTGAATACAACCTCACCATCCTGCAGCGGCTTGGCGAAGCGAACAGGCCCCACCTGCCGGCATGCAATGGACGCCTCGGCACGATCCTCCGCAAGGCCCAGGCCACCCTTGACGCCACCGGTCTTGGCGCGCGAAAGGTAGCAGGTCACGCCCTCCACTTTCGGATCGTCGAAGGCCTCGACCACGATCTTGTCGTTCGGCCCGACAAACTTGAACACCGTAGACACTTCGCCCACCTGTTCCGCACGCACCAGCCCCGGCAGCAGCACCAGCGCCGCCAGGCACACCCTCATCGCGCGGCCCATTACACCAGCACCAGGTTGTCGCGGTGCACCAATTCAGGCTCAGCCATATAACCCAACGCTCCTTCGATAGCGTCCGAGGGCAGGCCGATGATCTTCTGCGCCTCGACTGCACTGTAATTACTCAGGCCGCGCGCCACTTCTCGCCCATCCGGCGCCAGGCACACGACCATCTCGCCACGGCGGAACGCACCCTCCACCGCCTTCACCCCTACCGGCAGCAAACTTTTATTGGCCTCGCGCAGCGCTTGCACGGCACCGTTGTCGAGGGTCAACGCACCGCGGGTCTGCAGATGCCCGGCCAGCCATTGCTTGCGCGCCGCGACCATGCCGCGCTCGGGCGTCAGCAGGGTACCCAGCTGCTCACCGGCCTTGAGGCGATCGAGCACGCGCTCGATGCGGCCGCCGACGATCAGCGTGTGCGCACCCGAGCGGGCCGCAAGCCGCGCAGCGCGCAGCTTGGTCTGCATGCCGCCACGGCCCAGCGCGCCACCCGTGCCACCAGCCACAGCGTCGAGCGCAGGGTCGTCGGCACGGGCCTCATGGATGAGCTGAGCATCGGGGTTGTTGCGCGGGTCGGCGTCGAACATGCCATCGCGGTCGGTGAGGATCACCAGCAGGTCAGCTTCGACCAGGTTGGCCACCAGCGCAGCCAGCGTGTCGTTGTCGCCAAAGCGAATTTCGTCGGTCACCACGGTGTCGTTTTCGTTGATCACCGGGATCACACCCAACCCCACCAGCGCGCGCAACGTGCTGCGCGCATTCAGGTAACGCTTGCGATCGGAGAGGTCGTCGTGGGTAAGGAGGATTTGCGCGGTGTGGCGGCCGTGCTTGCCGAAGCTCGATTCCCACGCCTGTACCAGGCCCATCTGGCCGATGGCCGCTGCGGCCTGCAGCTCATGCATTGCGCTGGGGCGGCTTGCCCAGCCCAGGCGGCTCATGCCCGCTGCCACTGCACCAGAAGACACCAGCACCAGCTCGATGCCAGCCTCATGCAGCGCGATCATCTGCTCCACCCACACAGCCATGGCTTCGCGATCAAGCCCTTTGCCATCGCCCGTCAACAGCGCGCTGCCGATCTTCACGACCCAACGCTGCGCCCCTGTCACCTTGCTCCGCATCATCTTCAACCCGATCAAATCCAATAGGGAAACAAAACGCCGCACATACGAAAACGCCGCTTGCCCGGCAGTGCAGGCAAGCGGCGTTAAGTGTACTGCAATGCGTCAATCGCGGACGTAAATGATTTCCGGGCCGTCCTCGTCGTCCTCTTCGTCCCAGTCATCGTCATCATCGCCGATGTCATGGACGCTCTTCACACCGCTGCGGCGCAGTGCGCGCGCATCGTCCAGCGCCTGAAGCTGGGCACGAGCCTCATCTTCGATCTGCTGGTCGAGTTCGGCGATCTGCTCGGCGAACACCGGGTCGTTGGCCAGGCGGTCGGCGCGCTGCTCGAGGTAATCGAGGATGTCGTAGCTGAGCTGGCGAGTGCCCTCTTTGGTGAGCGCAGAGACCACGTACACCGGGCCCTCCCACTGCAAACGCTCGACCACGGCCTTGACCTGCTCCTCGTGCTCTTCTTCGAGCAACTGGTCGCACTTGTTCAGCACCAGCCAGCGATCACGATCTGCCAGCGCAGGGCTGAACTTGACCAGTTCGTTGACGATGACTTCAGCGGCATCGGCCGGGCTACTGCCGTCGAGTGGCGCCATGTCAACGAGGTGCAGGAGCAGGCGAGTACGCGCCAGGTGCTTGAGGAAGCGGATACCGAGGCCCGCACCATGCGAAGCGCCTTCGATCAAACCGGGGATATCGGCGATCACGAAGCTCTTCCAGCGATCGACGCTGACCACACCCAGGTTGGGCACCAGGGTAGTGAACGGGTAGTCCGCCACCTTGGGCTTGGCTGCCGACACCGAGCGGATGAAAGTACTCTTGCCAGCATTGGGCAAGCCCAGCAGGCCCACATCGGCCAGCACTTTGAGCTCAAGCTTCAGGTCGCGCTGGTCGCCCGGCTTGCCGGGAGTGGTCTGGCGCGGCGCACGGTTGGTGCTGGACTTGAAGCGGGTATTGCCCAGGCCGTGCCAGCCGCCCTGCGCTACCATGATGCGCTGCCCGGCCTTGACCAGGTCGCCGATCACTTCCTGGGTGCCTGCATCGATGATGGTAGTGCCCACCGGCACACGCAGCTCCAGGTCTTCACCCTTGGCACCGGTGCAGTCGGTACTGCCGCCGTTCTGGCCACGCTGGGCGTCGAAGTGGCGGGTATAGCGATAGTCCACCAGGGTGTTGAGGTTTTCGTCGGCCACCAGGTACACCGAGCCGCCGTCACCACCGTCGCCGCCGTTGGGGCCGCCATTCTCGATGAACTTCTCGCGCCGGAAGCTCATGCAACCATTACCACCATCACCCGCCTTAACGCGGATGGATACTTCATCTACAAACTTCATGATTCACGCCTCTCGCCTCATGGCGAGCGTTGAACGGAAAATTTAAGGCTCTTGCAAAAATGAGCGTAGCGCCACATGCCCCAATCGCCCATGCCGACCTTTGCAAGAGGCTCAGCACAAACAAAAAAGCCCTGTCGCAGGACAGGGCTTTTCCAGCGAACGCGCGATCAGGCCGCGACGACGCTCACATAGCGACGATTGAATTCGCCTTTGACTTCGAACTTGACCACGCCTTCGACTTTAGCGAAGAGGGTGTGGTCTTTGCCGATGCCAACACCGTAGCCGGCGTGGAACTGAGTGCCACGCTGACGAACGATGATGTTGCCAGCCTTGATTGCCTGGCCGCCGTAGATTTTAACGCCAAGGCGTTTACTTTCCGAGTCGCGGCCGTTACGGGTACTACCACCAGCTTTTTTGTGTGCCATGAGTTCAATACTCCTGTTGGGGCTTCAGGCGAAGATCAGGCCTGAATACCGGTGATTTTGATCTCGGTGAACCACTGGCGGTGGCCCATACGCTTCATGTGGTGCTTGCGGCGGCGGAATTTGATGATGCGGATCTTGTCGTGACGGCCTTGCGAAACGACTTCAGCTACCACCTTGGCACCGGCGACGACAGGCGCGCCGATGTTCACGTCGTCGCCATTGGCAACCAGCAGAACGCGATCGAAGGTAACGGATTCGCCAGTGGCGACTTCCAGTTTCTCGACCTTAAGGTATTCACCTTCGGCGACTTTGTATTGCTTGCCACCGGTAACGATTACAGCGTACATGGATATTTCTCCGATAATCCTGCTCACCCAGCGCTTTATAGAAGGTATGGTGGCTGGCATGGCTGCAGCGGGCTGGAAACCTTGGCTGCAATTGCGTAAGGCAGGTGATGCCCAGGAAGTTCAGGGTGCGCGATTGTACGCAACGTTCAAGCACCGCGCAAGGGCGCGGCCGGTGAAGCGACAGAACGCAGGCCGCCCGCCCTGGGACGCGGCCCGCGCCACACGGGGCTTTGCCTTGACAGCCCCCCACGCGGCACCTAGCATGCCGCGCAACCTTATTGGAGCCTGAGTCGCTGATGCAACCCCAAGCTTTCTACCGCGTGGTGGCGGACGATTTTATCGCCGTCGATGAAATCATCAAGCAGCAGCTCACTTCGCGCGTACCGCTGGTCTCGAAAATCGGCGATTACATCACCTCGGCTGGCGGCAAACGCTTGCGCCCTCTGCTGGTGCTGCTGTCCGGCAAGGCACTGGGCTATGCCGAGGGCGACCTGCGCCTGCTGGCGGCAACCATCGAGTTCCTGCACACCGCTACCCTGCTGCATGACGATGTTGTCGACATGTCGGGCATGCGCCGCGGCCGCTCCACTGCCAATGCCATGTGGGGCAATGCCCCAAGCGTACTGGTGGGCGATTTCCTTTATTCACGTTCATTCGAAATGATGGTGCAGCTCGGCTCGATGCCGGTGATGCAGATCCTCTCGCACGCCACCCGGGTGATCGCCGAAGGCGAGGTCCTGCAGCTCACCAAGGTGCGCGACGCCAGCACCACCGAAGAAACCTACATGGAAGTGATCCGCGGCAAGACTGCGATGCTGTTCGAGGCATCCACTCACAGCGCCGCCGCCCTGGCCAAGGCACCCGAAGCCCAGCGCCAGGCGCTGCAGCAGTTCGGCGACCACCTGGGCGTAGCTTTCCAACTGGTCGATGACCTGCTCGACTACAAGGGCAACGCCGAAGAACTGGGTAAGAATGTCGGTGACGACCTGGCCGAAGGCAAACCGACCCTGCCTCTGATCCATACCCTGCGCGCAGGTACACCGGAACAGGCTGCACTGGTGCGCCAGGCCATCCAGAAGGGTGGCATCGACGAGCTGGAGCGCATCCGCGAAGCCGTGGAGGCATCCGGAGCACTGGCCTACACCGCACGCCTGGCGCAAGAGTATGCAGCCAAGGCCATCGCTTGCCTGGAATTGCTGCCAGCCAGCGAATACCGAGATGCACTGGTGGAACTCACCGAGTTCGCCGTCGCCCGCACCCACTGATCACGTGCTGCACCACACGCGCCACGGCCCGGACAGACCCGGCCGTGGCGCTGTCATTTCTCCTTCGAGGCCCATGCCATGAGCACCTTGCCACCCTGCCCCCAGTGCAACAGCGAATACACCTATGAAGACGGCACCCAGCTGGTGTGCCCGGAATGCGCCCACGAGTGGCAGGCCGGCGCCTCTCCAGCCGAGGACGACAGTGCTCAGGTGCGTGATTCGGTAGGCAACGTGCTGCAGGACGGCGATACCATCACCGTGATCAAGGACCTGAAGGTCAAGGGCACGTCGTTGGTGGTGAAGGTCGGTACCAAGGTGAAGAACATCCGCCTGTGCGACGGCGATCATGATATCGACTGCAAGATCGATGGCATCGGTGCAATGAAGCTGAAGTCGGAGTTTGTCCGCAAGGCTTGATCGAAGTCACTTGCATTCCTGAAAATAAGAATTATTCTCATTGAAAGCTGACTTTCAAGGAGAATGCCATGACCTACCTCATCGATGCCTGGCTCGACCGGCCGCAACCTTACCTGCGCATTCTTCACCGGGAAACCGGCGAGGTATGTGCGGTGCTGGAAGCTGAAGCGCTGGAGGAGCTGCGTGATCAGGGCGACCTGGATTTCACCGGGCTCAACTCAAGCGAACCGGTAGTGCTCAAGGAGCTGGTGCGCAACCTTTTCCTGTTCTGCTACGCCCGGGCCTTGCGCCCGGGTGTGGCATTGCACTGAGTGCTGAAAGAAGCGTCGCGCGGCAAGCCGCCCTCCCACCGGGTGATCTGAACCCGTGAGGTGGGAGAAGCAGGCTTACAGAACTTCCAGCAACTCGACGTCGAACACCAGCGCGCTGTGCGGCGGGATGCTGCCCACGCCTTGCGCGCCGTAGGCCAGCTCGCTCGGCACGTACAGGCGCCATTTGCTGCCGGCGTTCATCAATTGCAGGGCTTCGGTCCAGCCGGCGATCACGCCGCCCACCGGGAACTCGGCCGGCTCGCCACGCTGGTAGGAGCTGTCGAACACCGAGCCGTCGATCAGGGTGCCATGGTAGTGGGTACGCACGGTGCTTTCGCGGGTGGGCTGCGCGCCGCTGCCGCTGTTGATCACTTCGTACTGCAGGCCCGAGGCCAGAGTAGTCACGCCTTCGCGCTTGCCATTGTCGGCCAGGAACGCGCGGCCCGTTTCGGCGGCAGCAGCAGCCTTGGCTTCGGCTTCGACCTGCATGATTTCGCGGATCTTGCGATAGCTTTCGTTCAACGCCTGAGCATCGACGCGGCTTGCCTCGCCGTTGAAGGCATCGGACAGGCCGGCGATGATTGCTTCCAGGCTTGCACCGGGTGGCGGGTTGTCACGGATCTGGTCGCCCAGCTGGCGGCCGATCCCGTAGCTTACGCGGGCTTCGTCGGTGGACAGATTGACTTCGGACATGCAACAGCTCCGTCATGGGGCCGCGACAGGCGGCCCGGCAAAAAGGGTTGGGCAGCCTACCACATCAATGCTTGGTGAGCTTATCCAGCAGGCCCATGGCACAGGCCGACACCACGAAGGTCACGTGGATGATCACGTACCACATCAAGCGTTCGGAAGGGATGTTGCCGGCGTCCATGAACATGCGCAGCAAGTGGATCGACGAGATCGCCACGATCGAGGCTGCGACTTTCATCTTCAACGAGCTGGAGTCCATCTTGCCGAGCCAGCTGAGCTTCTCGGAGCCCTCGTCGATATCCAGTTGCGAGACGAAGTTCTCGTAGCCGGAAATCATCACCATCACCAGCAACCCACCCACCAGCGCCATGTCGATCAGCGACAGCAACACGAGGATGAGGTCGGCTTCGGCCAGGTCGAATACGTGCGGCAGCACGTGCAGCACTTCCTGAAAGAACTTCAGCCCCAGTGCGAGCAAGCCCAGCGAGAGGCCCAGGTAGATGGGGGCCAGCAGCCAGCGAGAGGCATACATGGTTTTTTCGAGCAAGCGTTCCATAGTGCGGTTGAACCAGCGGCCATATAAAAGGCCGCCAGTATACCGGGAGCGCCGGGGCAAAGCAGGATGCGGCCGATGGTCACTCCGGCCGGTGAAGCGACTCGCCAAGGTGCCTGCCGCGCTCGGCGTTGATCTTGCGCAGCTCACCGTGCAGATGCAGGTTCCAGATCTGAGGGTCCTCGTCAACCTGATAGCCGTGCAGCGTCAGGCTGTCGACGATCGCCCCAAGCACCGATTCGGCAACCTTCGGCCCTCTGAACGGGCCTTGGGCCTTGACTGCCGAAGGCTGCTCGCCGGCCATCCCGGCGGCGAACAGCAGCGTCCAGATCCCTTGCTCACCGGCCACTGGCCGGATCATGCATTCGATACGGGTTTGCAGCCCCAGGCATTTGCGGGACAGGCTCAAAGCGTGTTCCATGCGCTTGCTCCCTCGCGGCGTTGGCCAATGGTCTATTGAGCTTAGAAGAGCGCGCCGGTTCCACCCAGCCGGCCGATTACTGGCAGGGCTTGACCTCCGCCAGCGCCTCGACGTGATGCTCCTTCTCCGCTTCTTTCAACTCTTCTTCGCTGACCACTTCGGCGATGGCGCGCAGGCGCTCCACCACCCGTGCATTGATGCTGCCTTCGGGGAATTGGCCGTCGTCGTCCGGCGCGCCGGCGTCCTGCCCCACCAGCAGGCTCAGTGCTTCATCAGCCTGGCTGACCGCGTACACATGGAAACGACCCTCGCGCACGGCCTTGACCACCCGCTCGTCGAGCATCAGGGTTGCCACGTTCGCCTTGGGAATGATCGCAGCCTGCTCGCCCGTGAGCCCGCGCGCTTCGCACAGCCGGAAGAAGCCCTCGATCTTCTCGTTCACCCCTCCTACCGCTTGCACCTCGCCGAACTGGTTGATGGAGCCAGTGATGGCAAAGCATTGCTTGAGCGGCGTTTTCGACAGCGCCGAGATCAACGTACAGGCCTCGCCCAGCGAAGCGCTGTCGCCGTCGACGTAGCCGTAGGACTGCTCCAGCGCGATGCTCGCGGAAATCGCCAGCGGAAATTCCTGGGCATAGCGGCTGCCGAGGTAGCCGGTCAGGATCATCACGCCCTTGGAGTGGATCGGCTGGCCCAGGTTGACCTCGCGCTCGATGTCGACGATGCCGCTGCCGCCAGGATAAACCGTGGCCGAGATGCGTGCCGGCACGCCAAAGGCCGAGTCGCCGACTTCCAGCACTGTCAGGCCGTTGCACTTGCCCACTGCCGCGCCCTCGGTATCGATCAGCACGATGCCCGCGAGCATGTCATCGAGAATGCGTGCCGAGACGCGCCCGGTCCGGGTGGCCTTGGCCTTGAGTGCGCGCTCGATGTGGCCGGCGTCGGTGCGCTCGTCACCGGCTACCTGGCGGATGAAGTCGGCCTCGCTGACCAGTTGGAACAGGTCGCCGATCTTCGCCGACAAGCGGCCCTGATGTTCGGCCAGGCGCGCGCTGTAGGTGGCCAGGCGCGCGACGGCATCGGCGCTCAGGGGCGCCATGCCCTCTTCGGAGGTGCGCGTCTTGAGCAATTGGGCGAACTGCTCAAGGCTGTCGTCGCCCATCGGAATGTCTTCATCGAAGTCCACCAGCACCCGGAACATCTCCTGGAAGTCCGAGTCGTGGTCTTGCAGCGCGTAATAGATCTGCCGGGAGCCGACGATCACCACTTTGACCTGCAACGGGATCATCTGCGGTGCCAGAGTGACCGTGGCCAAACGGCCGTACTCGCCCACTGGCGATTCCATCTTCAGCTTGCGCGATTGCAGCGCGCGCTTGAGTGCTTCCCACACGAAGGGTTCGCTGAGGAGTTTTTCTGCTTCCAGGATCAGGAAGCCGCCGTTGGCCTGGTGCAACGCACCCGGGCGCAGCTGTCGGTATGAGGTGTAGAGCGCGCCCTGGTCGGTGCTGTATTCGATGCGGCCGAACAGGTTGTCGTAGGTCGGGTGGGGCTCGAACACCACAGGCGCGCCCGCGCCTGCGGCGTGGCCCGCGACCAGGCTGGGGCGTACTGCTCTTCGAGCATCTTGCGCGCGACGGCGTCGTTCTTCGGCTCATCCACGAACTGCTCGACCACCGTACGCAGCAGGTTGACCTGCATGGCTTGCAGATAAGCGCAAACACCGGCGTTCTCGGCGTACTTTTCCGACAACGGCGCCAACAGCGGTTGCAAGGCGAGGGTGATGGTCTCTTCATTGAGCTGGCGCAGCTGGTTGCTCGACTCGCGCTTCCATTGCGGCAGGCTGGCCAGTTCCTCGTTCAGGCGCTCTTCGAGGCCTGAAATGTTTTCGTGGAATCGCTCGCGCTCGGCGTCAGGCAGTTGCGAGAACTCAGCCTCGTCCAGCGCTTTGCCTTCGAGCATCGGGGTAAAGGCGATGTTGCTGCTGTCCCGATACAGCGCCACGTTCTTTTCCAGCGCCGCACGCTCGATCACGTCCAGAGCGCGGTCGTAGCGCTGGTTGAAGGCGCGGTCGATGGCGCTTTTTTTCTGCTGGAAAGAAGGGTGCTCGAACACTGCCGGGAAGGTGGCCAGCAGGTTGTCGATCAAGCCGTTGATGTCGGCCACCAGGGTGCCTGCGCTGCCAGGTGGCAGCTCAAGGGCCTTGGGATTACGCGGCTCATCGAAGTGGTTCACGTACAGCCAGTCGCACGGGGTGTGCAGGCGTTTGGCTTCGGTTTTCAGGTAGCGCTTGGCGAACGAGAAGCGGCCGGTGCCCGGTTCGCCCATTACAAAGACGTTGTAACCCGGTCGCGGCATCGCGACGCCGAATTGCAGGGCCTCGACCGCGCGTTCCTGGCCCAGCACCCCGCGAAACGGTTCGAGGTCATCGGTGCTGGCGAAGCTGAACTGCTCGGCGGTGAAAGGCCGGGCGAGCGCTTCGGGAGACAGGCGCAGGCGGGTGGCGACAGAGTCAGGCATCGGGTGTCCTTGTTCGTGCGAGGCAGATGTCGGCATTCTGGCGCCCTCGCGCGGTGCCATGCAAGGCGCACGTTCAGGCTCGGCTGCGAGGTTCCCGGTGCGGTGCGATTTTATTTTTTTCCGGGCGAGATGGAGCGGAACCGCTCAACATGAGCCAGACTCCAAATCGCGTGGCCGTTCCTGCAGTCGGCCCAGCCAATGGATCACACAACGACGAGAATAAAGCTATGAAACGGATTCTGCTCGGTACCCTGCTCACCGCCGCCTCGCTCAACGCCATGGCCCAGGCCCCAGGCGGCCCGGACTGCGGTTGGGGCAACATGTTGTTCGAAGGCCAGCGTGGCACCCCCGCCCACTTCCTGGCTTCCACCACCAACGGCACCTCCGGCAACGCTACCTTCGGCATGACCAGCGGCACCAACGGCTGCAACACCTCTGGCGCACTCACCTACGGCGGCAAGTCGTGGATCGCCATGAACGGCATGATGAACGAACTCTCCGAAGACATGGCCAAGGGCCAGGGCGAAGCGCTGACGACCTACGCGGTGGTCATGGGTGTGAAGCCTGAAGACCGCGCCTACTTCGAGTCGGTGACCCACAGCCACTTCAACCAGATCTTCAGCAGCTCCGACGTGACCGCCGAAGACGTGCACAACAACACCCTGAGCGTCATGAAGGGCGATGCTCGCCTGGCCAAGTACGCCGAACAGGCTTGACCTCCCCGCCCTGCCCCTCGTGGGCAGGGCTCGATTCGCTGGAACCCCCTGAATGCACAAATGCCTGGCTTGGCTGGCACTGTTGCTGTGCGCCCCGCTCCACGCCGCAACCACCTCTGACATCGAACGCTTGGCACAGGCGCCCTACTGGCTTTCGCTGGGCCATTACACCCCGGCAAAAGGTGGCGGCTGGCGCAGCTACGTCGATGACGACTCATTCTTCCTGGCTGCCGACGGCGCCCACCACCCTGACGCCGAGCTCAAGGCCACTCTGGCCGCCTTGTACGCACCGGCAGCTTCGGGAGATCAGAACGCGCAATGCCGCTATCCGGCACGGGCTCGCTGGCTCAGGTCGCAGCTATCGCTTACCGACCTGCCCCAGGTGCACTGCGGCGAATTCGACCAGTGGTTCCAGGCCATCGCGCCGGCCAGCACCGTACTGGTGTTCCCTGCCGCGTACCTGAACAGCCCGTCTTCGATGTTTGGCCACACACTGCTGCGTATCGACCAGGCCGATACTCGCGCCAACCAGACCGCCCTGCTGAGCTACGCGATCAATTTCGGCGCCTACGTAGCGCCCGGCGACAACAGCATTCTCTACGCCTGGAAGGGCCTGGCCGGCGGCTATCCGGGCCTGTTCTCGCTGGTGCCCTACCAGCAGAAGCTCGCCGAGTACAACAGCCTGGAAAACCGCGACCTGTGGGAATACCACCTGAACCTCACGGCCGAAGAAACCTCGCGAATGGTCGAGCATGTGTGGGAGTTGCGCCAGGTTCGCTTCGATTACTACTTCTTCGACGAAAACTGCTCCTACCGATTGCTGGAATTGCTGCAGGTGGCCCGCCCGGGCCTGAACCTGACCTCACAGTTCCCGCTGACCGCAATCCCGACCGACACGGTCAAAGCGGTCAAGCGTGCCGGGCTGATCGCATCGACCGACTATCGCCCCTCCCGCGAGCGCGAGCTGCTGGGCCGGGCCAAGCCGCTGACGTCTGAAGAAAACCAGTGGGCGCTGCGCCTTTCGGAAGATACCGCACTACTAAAGAGCCCGGAATTCAGGGCCTTGCCTGCCGACCGCCGAGCGCTGATACAAGACACCGCCTACCGCCTGGAGCGCTATCGCGCAACCGGCCAGGAGCGCGACCCCAAACGCGCGCAACGCAGCTTCGAACTGTTGCGGGCCATGAACGAACAGCCGCCACCGCCCCTGGAGCTTGAACGCCCCGGCCTGCCTGAGGAAGGCCACCCTTCCCGCAACTGGAGCGCCGGGTGGGCAGCCGAGACGGCCAGGCGTTCGGTGAGTACGGCCTGCGCATGGCCTACCATGACCTGGCCGACAACAGCTATGGCTTCCCGCTGGGAGCACAGATCGAGATCCTCGGCCTGAAGCTGCGCCAGTACGAGGGCAACCATTGGCAATTGCAGCGCCTGGACCTGGCCAACATCCGCTCACTGACACCGCGCACCGAGCTGTTGCAGCCGCTGTCATGGCAGGTGGGCGGCGGCCTTGAGCGAGTGCCCGGCCGCCATGGCGACCAGGTGCTTGCCACCCACCTGAGCGGTGGCGCAGGCGGCACCTGGGCATTGGCCGACCAGGCGTTGTTCTATGCGATGGGCACCGGGCGCGTGGAGCACAACAATGACTTCTCAGCCTTCGCTGTACCGGCTGTAGGTTTCGACAGTGGCATCCTGTGGCGCAACGGGCTGGGCAATCTGACGTTGCAAGCCAAGGGCGATTACTTCGCCAATGGCGAAGTACGCAGGCGGCTGAGCATCGGGCAGCAGTGGGAGTTGACCCGCGACCTTGGGTTACGACTGACCGCCGGTCGGGATTTCACTCACCTGGGCGGGGCCCGCAACGAAGCGATGCTGGAGCTGCGCTGGTATCACTACTGAAACTTTGCAATGGTTTGACAAAAACCCCACCGGGAAGGGTCTAACCTTTTACCTAACCCGGGCAATTCGCTCGTGGCTCCGTGAGGTATCGGACGATGAAGCGGTATGGGTGTGCATTGGCGCTCGTGGCGGCGCTTGCCGGCTGCCAAAGTGCGCATGATCAGATGGTTCAGCAAGGTTACCCACCCGCCTTTGCTGATGGTTATCACGACGGCTGCAGCAGCGGCCGTGCCGCCGCCGCCTCATTCGGTGGCCTGTACATCAAGAATGTGACGCGCTACAGCAGCGACAAGCTCTATGGCGGAGGCTGGGACGATGGCTTTCGACAGTGCCAGGCACAGGCGGTGAGCCGTGACCAGCAAGAGGTGCAGAACCGCGTGCTAAACGACCGCGACCGTGAGTGGGAGCAGGAAAAACGCGCATGACCTACCGCGCCTACCACGGTAACTGAGCACGTTTGCGGGCTGCGGCTGAAACTTGAAGTACCCAGTGATGGCCTAACGCTTCAAGGAAGGAGAAACCATGAGCCGAGCTTTTGTGAACGAAGACCACGCCGCCGCACAGGCCAGCGCACCGGTGCAGCGGCCGATCAGCGACCAACCGAACTATGTGACCGAGAGTGGCCAGGCGCAGCTGCATGCACGCGTCGCCGAGCTCAACGCCCTGCGCAGCGAGCAAGTGGCGCTGGGTGAGCGTGGAGACAAGCAGGCGATGGCAGACCTGGAACGGGACCTGGGATATTTTCAGCAACGGCTGGCCAGCGCCCGGGTAGTGCCGCCGGTGACCGCGACCGAGAAGGTACAGATCGGCAGTTGGGTCATTTTCGCGGACGAGAACAATGACCATACTCAGGTGTGCCTGGTGGGTGAAGATCAGGCCGATGTCGCGGTGGGGTTGATCAACTGGGCCTCGCCGCTGGGCAAGGCACTGCTGGGGGCGCGCGAAGGGGATGAGGTGAAGTGGTCAAGGCCAGCGGGCGATGCGGTGATCGAGATCGTGCGGATCAGTGTTACACCCTCAGCCTGATTGCCAGCAACCGCGAGCGCGCCGCCAAAACTTGGTGGGAGGCCGGCGAGCCGGCCTCCCACAAGTGCTCTGCCCTGGCAACTTGGCCGCAGAGCTTTACCGTATCAGGCCAGGCTTTTGTAACGAACGCGTTTGGGTTGCGCGGCCGCGTCACCGAGGCGCTTCTTGCGATCGGCTTCGTACTCGGTGTAGTTGCCTTCGAAGAACACCACTTGCGAGTTGTCTTCGTACGCCAGGATGTGAGTAGCCACCCGGTCCAGGAACCACCGATCGTGAGAAATCACGATCGCAGCACCGGGGAAGTCGAGCAGTGCTTCCTCCAGCGAACGCAAGGTTTCGACGTCCAGGTCGTTGGACGGTTCGTCGAGCAGCAGCACGTTGCCGCCTTCCTTGAGGGTCAGCGCCATGTGCAGGCGGCCACGCTCACCACCTGAGAGATCCTTGACGAACTTCTGCTGGTCGCCGCCCTTGAAATTGAAGCGGCCCACATAAGTGCGCGACGGGATTTCGTAGCTGCCGATGCGGATCACATCGGAGCCATCGGACACCTGTTCGAACACAGTCTTGCTGCCGTCGAGGTCTTCGCGGCTCTGGTCGACGCAGGCCAGTTGCACGGTGTCGCCGATCTCGATGCTGCCCGAGTCTGGCTGCTCTTTGCCCATCAGCATGCGGAACAGGGTGGATTTACCCGCGCCGTTACCGCCAATCACGCCGACGATAGCGCCCTTGGGAATGGAGAACGACAGGTTGTCGATCAGCACGCGGTCGCCATAACCCTTGGTGACGTTGTTGAATTCGATGACCTTGTCGCCCAGGCGCGGGCCAGCCGGGATGTAGATTTCGTTGGTTTCGGCGCGCTTCTGGAATTCCTGAGACTGCATCTCCTCGAACCGGGCCAAACGGGCCTTGGACTTGGCCTGGCGGGCCTTGGCGCCCTTGCGCACCCACTCCAGCTCTTCCTTCATGGCCTTTTCGTGAGCTGACTGCTGCTTGCTCTCCTGGGCCAGGCGGTCGGATTTGGTTTCGAGCCAGCCGGAATAGTTGCCCTCGTAAGGGATACCGGCGCCGCGGTCCAGCTCCAGAATCCAGCCGGCGACGTTGTCGAGGAAGTAACGGTCGTGGGTAATGGCTACCACGGTACCCGGGAAGTTGTGCAGGAACTGCTCCAGCCAGGCGACCGAGTCGGCGTCCAGGTGGTTGGTCGGTTCGTCGAGCAGCAGCATGTCGGGTGCCGACAGCAGCAGGCGGCACAGCGCCACGCGGCGCTTTTCACCACCGGAAAGGTGCTCGATCCTGGCATCCCATGCCGGCAGGCGCAGTGCGTCGGCAGCCACTTCCAGCTGGCGCTCCAGGTTATGGCCGTCGCTGGCCTGCAGGATCGCTTCGAGCTTGGCCTGCTCGGCGGCCAGCTTGTCGAAATCGGCATCGGGCTCGGCGTAGGCGGCGTAGACCTCGTCCAGGCGCGCCTGGGCGTCCTTGACCACCGAAACAGCCTCCTCGACCACTTCGCGGACCGTCTTGGCGGGGTCAAGTTGTGGCTCTTGAGGCAGATAACCTACATTGAGATCCGGCATCGGGCGGGCCTCGCCGTCGAACTCTTTGTCGACCCCGGCCATGATCCGCAGCAGCGTGGATTTACCCGCGCCGTTCAGGCCCAGCACGCCGATCTTGGCGCCGGGGAAGAACGACAGCGAGATGTTCTTGAGGATTTCACGTTTCGGCGGAACGACCTTGCTCAGCCGATGCATGGTGTAGACGTATTGGGCCATGGGAAACCTGACTTGGGTGACGATGACGATGGTCAAAGATAACTGGACGCAAGCGGGCGCTTGCCAAGGGCGTCAAAGCTACCGGAATGCGACGCCGTCGGCAAACAGCCGACAAACAGGGCTGGCACTTTGCCACAGCACGCGTCATGCTATTTCGTCGCTAGCCAAGGACCCGGTATACGACTATTTCCCGTCTCGTTTCCCGTCATCCGCACGGCTCCAGCGCAGGTATACCCGTTGAGCACTTTGCCCAAGCCCCCATTGCGCCACCAGGCTGCCAGACCGGCACGCCACTGGTCGGGTTCACTGCGTGCCACGTTGGCCCTGCTGGTGCTGATGCTCACAGGCTTGCTGTTCTGGCAATTGCTGGATCAATACCTGCGCAGCGAACAGGCCGAGCATGATCGTGCCGTCGAATTCGCAACTTCCCAGGCCGATCACCTGAGCATGAGCATGGCGCTGCTGGCACAGACCGCCCTGAATCAGCTGGCCAATGTCGACCCTCCCCTGAGCCCGGCCAACCGCCCTGCCCTGCTCGGGCAATTGCGCAACACGCTGCCAAGCCTGGCAAGCGTTGCCTGGATCGACGCCCAGGGCCAACCACAAGGCGCGGTGCCGCTGGCCAGCGATGCACTGAATGACCTGCTGGTTCGTGCTGGCGCGGAGGGCTTTCACTATGCACAGGGCCGCGACAGCAAAAGCCTGGTGCTGTTGCTGCGTGAGCCCTCGGCAGCAGAGCGCGGGCATTGGTTGCTGACGTTCAGCCCAGCACTGTTCGACCAGTTCAGCGAAGACATCCAGCAAGCGCGCGGCCGCGCCTGGCTGCTGGAAAACAGCGAAACGCGCCAGGTTGTCTTGCGCGATGGCAAGCCCGGCGATACCACGCCGGTCAGCGACACAGAGCAGAACCAGAGTGTTCTGGTGGTGCCGCTCGCCGGCAGCGACTGGGCCATGCGCGGCCTGTTCGACGCCGAGAGCGCCCGCGTTGCGCTGTTCAAAGGGCTTGCCGGCAAGCTGTTGCTGGGCGCCTTGTGCGCGATCCTGCCGGCGCTGGTGCTGCGCGACATTCGCCGCCGCCAACGCGCTCTACAAGAAGGCAAACGCCGTTATCACGATATTTTCGAAGGCGCCGGCGTCGGCCTGTGCGTGCTCGACCTCGCCGCGCTGCGTGCCGCCCTGCACAACCATGGCATCGATGGCCCTGAACAACTGGCGCAATGGCAGGGCAAAAACCCGCAGCATCGCCTGACGCTGCTGGCGGCCATGCGCATCTGTGAAGCCAACCACCTGGCACTGGAACTGCTGGCCGTAGCCGATGCTACCCAATTGCACGACCGCCTGTTCGGCGCATCGGCCGATGCCACGCCGCTGATCACCTCACTGCTCGACCTGGCCCTGGGCCAACCCTACGCGCACGAAGTCGAGCTGCAGACCCACGACGCTAGCGGCAACAAGCAGTACCTGTGGTTCGCCCTGCGCCCCAGCGCCGAGGCCGAAGCCGACGAAGTGGTGTTGAGCCTGGACGACATCACTCAGCGCAAGCAGGCAGAGCTTTCGCTGGCTGAGCGCGAGGCATTCTGGGCAGAGGTCATCCAGACCGTCCCCGACCACCTCTATGTTGCCAACGTGCGCAATCGCGAATTGCTCTACAGCAATGAGCACCTGGGCCTGGCGCTGGGTTATGTAGAAGGCGAGCTGGAGCAGATGGGGCCCAATTACTGGGAGAGCATGCTGCACCCCGAAGACCTGACGCTGGCGACTGCCCTGCGCCAACGCCAGCGCGACACCGCATACGAAAAACCACTGCACACCCAGCTGCGCTTTCGCCACAAGGAAGGTGGCTGGCGCCGTTTCGAGATTCGCGAGCAAACCCTCAGCACCGATGCCGACGGCAAGGTGGCGCGCATCATCGGCGTGGCCAAGGACATTTCCGATCAGGTCGAGGCCAGCCAGTCGCTGCGGGAAAGCGAGCGCCGCTACCGCTTGCTGGCCGAGAGCATCAGTGACGTGATCTTCTCGACCGATAGCCAGCTGTCGCTCAACTATGTCAGCCCTTCGGTGGTGACTGTTCTGGGTTATGAAGTCGAAGCCGTGTTCGACCATGGCTGGCAGTCGATCATCGCCAACCCTGCACAATTGCAGAACCTGCAGGCATTGCTGGAGCGTGTCGAAACGGCCCTGGGCAACCCGCTGGCATTGGCCGAACTGCGCCAGCAGGTCAAGACCGATTTCTTCCTGTTCGATTGCCTGCGCGCCGACGGCCGCAAGATCCCCATCGAACTGCGGCTGGTGCTGATCTGGGACGAGAAAGACAATTTCGAAGGCATTCTGGGCGTGGGCCGCGACGTGAGCCAGCAGCGCCGTGCAGAAAAAGACCTGCGCATGGCTGCCACGGTATTCGAGCACTCGACCTCGGCCATCATCATCACCGACCCGGCCGGCTACATCGTGCAAACCAACGAAGCCTTCGCGCGGGTGACCGGCTACTCGGCCGACCAGGTGCTGGACCAGTTGCCCAACCTGCTCACCGTGCCGGACCAGCAACAGGCGCATTTGCAGTACGTGGTTCGCCAGCTCGGCGAGCGCGGCAGCTGGGAAGGCGAGATCTGGCTCAAGCGCCGCAATGGCGAGCATTACCCTGCGTGGGTCGGCATTACCGCAGTGTTCGATGACGAAGGCGACCTGGCCAGCTATGTGTGCTTTTTCAGCGACATCAGCGAGCGCAAGGCCAGCGAGCAGCGCATCCACCGCCTGGCGTACTACGACGCCCTGACCCACCTGCCCAACCGCACGTTGTTCCAGGACCGGCTGCACAATGCCTTGCAACAGGCCGAGCGGCAGAAAACCTGGGTGGTGCTGATGTTCCTGGACCTGGACCGCTTCAAGCCGATCAACGACTCGCTTGGCCACGCCGCCGGCGACCGTATGCTCAAGGACATGGCCGTGCGCCTGCTGGCCTGTGTGGCCGATGACGACACCGTGGCACGCATGGGTGGCGACGAATTCACGCTGCTGTTGCAACCTCGCGCAAGCCGCGAGCAGGCGCTGAACCGCGCCGTGCATGTGGCCGAGCAGATCCTGGGAAGCCTGGTGCGGCCGTTCGTGCTGGAAGGGCGCGAGTTCTTCGTCACTGCCAGTATCGGCATCGCGCTCAGCCCGCAGGATGGCAACGAGCTGTCGCAACTGATGAAAAACGCCGACACGGCGATGTATCACGCCAAGGAGCGTGGCAAGAACAACTTCCAGTTCTACCAGGCCGACATGAACGCGTCGGCGCTTGAGCGACTGGAGCTGGAAAGCGACTTGCGCCATGCGTTGGAACAGCGCGAGTTCGTGCTCTATTACCAACCGCAATTCAGTGGCGATGGCCGCCGGCTCACCGGCGCCGAGGCCCTGCTGCGCTGGAACCACCCGCGCCGCGGCCTGGTGCCGCCCGGGGACTTCATCCCGGTGCTCGAAGAGCTTGGCCTGGTGGTGGATGTAGGCGAGTGGGTATTGCATGAAGCCTGCCGCCAGCTCAAGGCGTGGCATCAGGCACGGGTACGGGTGCCGAAAGTCTCGGTGAACATCTCGGCACGGCAGTTCGCCGATGGCCACCTCGGCCGGCGCATCGCTTGCATCCTCGAAGAGACCGAGCTGCCGCCGGCATGCCTGGAGCTCGAGTTGACCGAAAGCATCCTGATGCGCGAAGTGAACGAGGCCATGCAGATCCTGGACAGCCTCAAGCAACTGGGGCTGTCGATCGCGGTGGATGACTTCGGCACCGGCTACTCATCGCTGAACTACCTCAAGCAGTTCCCGATCGATGTACTGAAGATCGACCGCACCTTCGTCGACGGGCTGCCCGACGGCGAACAGGATGCGCAGATCGCCCGCGCGATCATCGCCATGGCCCACAGCCTGAACCTCGCGGTGATCGCCGAGGGTGTGGAAACCCATGAGCAATTGGGCTTCTTGCGCGAGCATGGCTGTGATGAGGTTCAGGGGTATCTTTTCGGGCGCCCGATGCCGGCGAACCGGTTCGCCGGGCAGTTCAGCAATGATGCGTTGTTCATGCTCGAATGAAGTGCCTTGGTGACTGATAACCGGACAGGCCATAACGCTTCATGCCGATATGGTCTATAGCGCCCATCATGGACAGCGATGCGAAATTGGTGGCCGCCCCCGATACCGTATTGGCCAATTGAACAACGGCACCGGGAACAGGCCCTGAAGCATTCATATGGGCCAGCGTGGCCATCGCGTCGTGCGCCCATTGCATACCGGTACGCCAGGCCGCGGTAGTGCCACTGATGTCGCCGGCGTATACGGCTGCGGACAGATCGTCATATAGCTCGGCATGCGGCGGGCTGAGCCCTTCCCGGCCAGCCGCCAGGAAGTTTCGATTCACGCCGCGCAGATTTTCGTTGAAGGGATGGCCACGGCGGAGCTCCACTACTCGTGAGACATATTCTCGGGTCGGCAAAGGGATCAGTGTCTTCATCGAAGTTTGCCCACGAACATCGGCGGCTATTTGTCCCAACTCTTTCATGAACATCGAGGTGGGGATAAAGCTGCGGCCACTTGGATCGGAATAATTGACCGGATCAGCCTGGCAGAACGCATAAGCGTTCATCCCGCCCTCTTGCATCGGGCTGAGTACATCGGGGCTGGCGAATCTCCCAAGGCTGGCGACGTACTGGCGGTGCCCGGCTCCCAACAGATAATCACCCCTGCGGGGCTCAACCAGTTCGCCATTGAAGCCGACACGTGTCGCGATGCTCGGCCGAACGCCAAAGGGCGTGTAGCCGACGCTCGCCAAGCCGCAACGGATGACCGAACGGGAGCAATCTGTAGCAACGTGCATGGCGATCATCCGATCAGAGTTTCAACCGGTTATACGCTGCGCGCCTCACGCCAGCACCCGGCATATATGCCAGGCAGGTGAGCCACCCTCACCCCGGCAATGATCTTGCGTCATGTGCCTACCTCGGGCAGATCAGGTAGAATGCGCGCCTTATTACCACCGCCGATCCCCGAGGACCGCCCATGTTCAGCCGTGATTTGACCCTTGCCAAGTTTGACGCCGACCTGTTCGCCGCCATGGAACAGGAAGCTCGCCGCCAGGAAGAGCACATCGAGCTGATCGCCTCGGAGAACTACACCAGCCCCGCAGTGATGGAAGCCCAGGGTTCGGCGCTGACCAACAAGTACGCCGAAGGTTACCCGGGCAAGCGTTACTACGGTGGTTGCGAGTACGTAGACGTCGTTGAACAACTGGCCATCGACCGTGCCAAGGAGCTGTTCGGCGCCGACTACGCGAACGTCCAGCCACACGCCGGCTCCCAGGCCAACGCTGCCGTTTACCTTGCGCTGCTGCAAGCTGGCGACACCATCCTGGGCATGAGCCTGGCCCACGGCGGCCACCTGACCCACGGTGCCTCGGTGTCCTCCTCCGGCAAGCTCTACAACGCTGTGCAGTACGGCATCGACGGCAACGGCCTGATCGACTACGACGAAGTCGAGCGCCTGGCCGTCGAGCACAAGCCCAAGATGATCGTCGCCGGTTTCTCGGCCTACTCCCAGGTGCTGGACTTCGCTCGCTTCCGTGCCATCGCCGACAAGGTAGGCGCCTACCTGTTCGTCGACATGGCTCACGTGGCCGGCCTGGTCGCTGCAGGTGTCTACCCCAACCCGATCCCGTTCGCCGACGTGGTCACCACCACCACCCACAAGACCCTGCGCGGCCCGCGCGGCGGCCTGATCCTCGCCAAGGCCAACGCCGACATCGAGAAGAAGCTGAACTCTGCTGTATTCCCTGGCGCTCAAGGTGGCCCGCTGGAGCACGTGATCGCGGCCAAGGCCGTGTGCTTCAAGGAAGCGCTGCAGCCTGAGTTCAAGCAGTACCAGCAGCAAGTGGTCAAGAACGCCCAGGCCATGGCCGAAGTGTTCATCCAGCGTGGCTTCGACGTGGTCTCCGGCGGTACCCAGAACCATCTGTTCCTGCTGTCGCTGATCAGCAAGGACATCTCGGGCAAGGACGCAGACGCTGCGCTGGGCCGTGCTCACATCACCGTGAACAAGAACTCGGTGCCCAACGATCCGCGCTCGCCTTTCGTTACCTCGGGCCTGCGCTTCGGCACTCCGGCCGTTACCACCCGCGGCTTCAAGGAAACCGAGTGCCGCGAGCTGGCCGGCTGGATCTGCGACATCCTCGAAGACTTGAATAATGAAGCAGTGATCGATGCCGTTCGAGCCAAGGTTGCCGACATCTGCAAAAAACTGCCGGTATACGGCAACTAAATAGCACCATCTAAAAGAGCCCGGCCATCAAGCCGGGCTTTTTTATGCCCCGCGCCTTACTGGGAAAGCCTTCCATCTCCGCCGTCGCCTGCCTGCGCCGTAGCCTGAAACGCCCCCATCCGACCGTGCATAAGCTGCATCGGTATCGATTCAGGGGGTGTACTGATCAATCACGCCTGCGTGCCAGCCCAGGCTTTCACAATGACAATCCATGAACATCGGGTCGATTGAGCCAACCCCCCAAGTGACCTGCCAAACACCCCATCCCTAGCGATAAGGAAATCGCCAATGCCGAACGACTTCAAGATGTCATTCACCGCGACGCTTTTGATCAATGGCCATCCCGTCCGTGCCATGGATGAATTCACCGACCTGCCGGTAACGGTGGGCGCTCATGCAGGAAACCCTACTGTCGATGTATCCCAGGCACTAGGCGTGCTGATGGGGCCGGACGCTGAATGGGACAGTGAACGAGACAGCGGCCTGATCGATTTTCACCTGCTCGACACTGCCCCTTGCTCCGCGTGCCTGCTGTACTTTCGCCATCAGCAAGGCAAGTACCGCGTGTATGTGCGCACGGGTGCCTACGCAGGGTTTGGCTGGTACACCTGCGCAGACCAGGTGCCTCGCCTTCAGCAAGGCATCAGTGTGCCGCCCCCGCTCTGGACGCTGCGCCATGCCTACAGCGATCAGGTGCTGACCCTCGACAAGATGCCAACCGGGAGAACGCCGATCTGCCTGGAACCGCCAGGTGCCCAGCGCAGCATATCGCTGGAAGGCATAGGTGACCGGCACAATGGCGGCTACCTGAAAGTGGCGGGCGCCGGCTCACGTACTCGGCTGAGCCTCAATATCGTGGAGCGCGAAGCTGACTGGCTTGCCTAAAGTTGCTCGAAGGCGATGCGGATTCGCTCTTCTGGCAAGTCATCGCCGATGAACACGATCACGCTTTCCCGCGCCTTCCCCTCCTCCCAGGCGCGGTCCCAATCGAAGCCATAGAGCTTGAGTACGCCCTGGAACACCAGGCGTCGATCTTCTCCCTCGATGTTCAACACGCCCTTGTACCGCAGCAATTGCCGGCCATGGTCTTCCAGCAACTGGTTCATGAACTCGCTCAGGCGGTCGATATCCAGCGGTGCTTCGCGGCGCAATACCAGGCTGCGGATTCGATCATGGCTTGCACCTTTAACCACGGGCCGCAAGGTCATGCCGGCGCCCACATCCGCATTGAGATTGAAGCCGCGAATATCGAGCAACTCCGGCAGGTCGACCTCGCCATGTTCCACCACCCGGATCGGTGCACGCGGGTTGATGCGCCCCAGGCGTTCGCTCAAGGCTGAGAAAGCCTCAGGGCTGACCAGGTCGGTCTTGCTCACCAACAGGCGATCGGCAAACCCTACCTGCGCCTGGGCGATGGTCTGCTTCAAATGCTCCTCGGCGTGAGCCGCATCGACCAGCGTGACGATCCCGTCGAGCAGGTAACGCTCGCGGATGTCTTCGTCGGTGAAGAAGGTCTGCGCAACCGGTGCAGGGTCGGCCAGGCCGGTGCATTCGATCACTAGCCGTTCGAAATGGATAGCGCCGCTGTCCAGCCGCTGCAACAGAAAGCGCAGGCCTTTGGTGAGGTCGGAATTGACGCTGCAGCACACGCAACCGTTGGCAAGCGTGAGGACCTGCACCGCCTCGTCGCCGAGCAACTCGGTGTCGATGCCGGTTTCTGCGAATTCGTTTTCGATGACAGCGAGCTTCAGGCCATGCTCGGCCTTGAGCAGGTAGCGCAGCAGCGTGGTTTTACCTGCACCGAGAAAGCCGCTGAGAATGGTGACCGGGATTGGGCTCACGAAACCTCCAGGCAAGAAAACGCCGCGGGCAGCACACCTGGCCGCGGCGAGGGTAAGCGGGAGTCAACAGCAGCGCGGCGAGCCTTTGCCTCCACCGTAACGGGCTTCCTGGCGTTCCCGGAAGAACGCCTCATAGCTCATCACAGGCAGGTCGGGATGCTTGTTGCGCATGTGCTCCACGTAGTTGTCGTAGTCAGGCATGCCCACCATCAGGCGGGCCGCCTGGCCCAGGTATTTGCCGAGCTTGCCGAGGTCATTGAACACGTGCAGCCCTCCTCACTGTTGGCCACCGAGGGCCTGGAACGGGGCTTCCTTGTCGGTGCGCTCCTTGCGACCCAGCGCTTTGTAGCCAGTGCGCAACGCGAAGATCAGTACGCTGAACACCACGATCAGGAACAGCACGGTCAAGGTGGCGTTGGTATAGGCATTGACCATCACCTGATGCATCTGCTCGGCGCTCTTGGCCGGCGCCAGCACCTGGCCTGCGGCCAGGGCATCGCTGTATTTGCGCGCCAGCGCCAGGAAGCCCACGGCCGGGTTCGGGTCCAGCAACTTGATCAGGCCTGCGGTGGTGGTGCAGATCAGCAGCCATACTGCCGGCAGCAGAGTCACCCACACATAACGCTCGCGCTTCATCTTGATCAGCACCACGGTGCCGAGCATCAGCGCGATACCCGCCAGCATCTGGTTGGAGATACCGAACAGCGGCCACAAGGTGTTGATGCCACCCAGCGGATCGACCACGCCCTGATACAGCAGGTAACCCCACAACGCTACGCAACCTGCGGTGCCGATCATGTTGGCGCCCCACGACTCGGTACGTTTGAGCGAGGGCACGAAGGTGCCGAGCAGGTCTTGCAGCATGAAGCGGCCAGCCCGTGTGCCTGCATCGACCGCAGTCAGGATGAACAGCGCTTCGAACAGGATCGCGAAGTGGTACCAGAACGCCATGGTGTTCTGGCCGGGCAGCACCTGATGGAGGATCTGCGCGATACCGACAGCGAGCGTGGGCGCGCCACCAGCGCGAGCCAGGATGGTGTGCTCGCCGATGTCGTTGGCTACTGCCTGCAAGGCATCGGGAGTAATAGCGAAGCCCCAGTTGCTGACCGCCGCCGCCACCGCCGTTACATCGGTGCCGACCACTGCCGCTGGGCTGTTCATGGCGAAGTATACGCCTGGTTCGATGACCGAAGCCGCCACCATGGCCATGATTGCGACGAACGACTCCATCAGCATGCCGCCGTAGCCGATGTAACGCGCGTTGACTTCGTTATCCAGCAGCTTGGGCGTGGTGCCCGAGGAAATCAGCGCGTGGAAACCCGACACTGCACCACAGGCGATGGTGATGAACAGGAACGGGAACAGCGTGCCCTTCCACACCGGCCCTGTGCCGTCGGTGAACTGGGTGAGCGCCGGCATTTTCAGCTCCGGCATGGTGATCAGGATGCCGATCGCCAGGGCGATGATGGTGCCGATCTTGAGGAAGGTGGAGAGGTAGTCACGCGGGGCGAGGATCAGCCACACCGGCAGCACTGCGGCCACAAAGCCGTAGCCGATCAGCATCCAGGTGATCTGCACGCCGGTGAAGGTGAAGGCCTTGGCCCAGGTGGGGTCCGCGGCGACCTGGCCGCCCAGGTAGATCGACAGCAGCAACAGCACCACGCCGATCAACGAGATTTCGCCGATGCGGCCGGGGCGGATGTAGCGCATGTAGACGCCCATGAACACCGCGATCGGGATGGTCGCCATCACTGTGAACACGCCCCACGGGCTTTCGGCCAGTGCCTTGACCACGATCAGCGCCAGCACCGCCAGGATGATGATCATGATCAGGAAGCAACCGAACAGCGCGATGGTACCGGGGATCTGGCCCATCTCCTCGCGCACCATGTCGCCCAGCGAGCGGCCGTTGCGGCGAGTGGAAAGGAACAGCACCACGAAGTCCTGCACGGCACCGGCGAAAACCACGCCGGCGATCAGCCACAAGGTGCCGGGCAGATATCCCATCTGCGCCGCCAGCACAGGCCCGACCAGCGGCCCTGCGCCCGCGATGGCCGCGAAGTGGTGGCCGAAGAGAATGTGTTTGTTGGTGGGCACGTAGTCGAGCCCGTCGTTGTTGACCACGGCAGGCGTTGCCCGGCGTGGGTCGAGCTGCATCACCTTGTTGGCGATGAACAGGCTGTAATAGCGGTACGCGACCAGGTACAGCGAGACCGCTGCAACCACGATCCACAAGGCATTGATCGATTCACCCCGGCGCAACGCGACCACGCCAAGGGCACAGGCTCCTATCACCGCCAGCACGAGCCATGGCAAATGGCGGGCTGGGCTTGCTGTGTTTTTCATAGTTATTTTTATCCGGCAGATGGGTTTTCGAGGACCACGCCCTGAGTCTAGCCAGACTCAAGGGAAATCTCATCCCCACGTTGGTCTAGAGCGGCTCGCGCAGGGTTCCCACGGCCGCCATGCAACTGGGCTATAGTCAGCCGACGCCAAGGAGTGTTTTACATGAGCCAAGAACGCCGTCGTTTCACCCGCATCGGTTTTGACAAGCCCACCCTGCTCGCCCAGGGCGGTGCCACCTGGGCAGTGCATCTGCTGGACATTTCGCTCAAGGGGCTGCTGGTGCAGCGGCCCGATGACTGGGCCGGCGACGCCAGCCAGCCATTCGGCGCCCAGGTCGACCTGGGTAACCAGGCAGTGGTGAAAATGGAAGTGACGCTCGCCCATAACGAGGGCGAGCACCTTGGGTTTCAATGCACACAGATCGACATCGAGTCGGCCACCCACCTGCGCCGGCTGGTGGAGCTCAACCTGGGCGACCCTGCAGAGCTGGAGCGGGAGTTGGGGGCGTTGCTGGCCCCGGCCCCTTAATCGAACGCCGGCAACCCCCACTGCTCGGGCTCGAACGCCAGCAAACTCTCCAACCTGCCATCGGCGTGGGTGTATTTCTCCGGGTCCATCGCCGAATCCGGCACCGCCAGGGCATACATGCCCGCAGCCTTCGCTGCCGTCACACCAAAGGGTGAATCCTCGAACACCAGGCAGTCGGCCGGCGCGACACCCATGCGCCGGGCAGCGGTGAGGAAGATGTCCGGTGCAGGCTTGGCAGCAGCGACTTCAGGGTCGTCGGCGGTGACGATGGTGTCGAACAGCGAAAACCACTCTTTGTGCTGCGCTGTTTTAAGCTCGAAATAGCCGCTCGATGAGCTGGTCCCCACGGCCACCGGCACGTTGTGCGCCTTGAGGTGGCGCACCAGCGCCTCCGCTCCGGCCATGCCCAGCGCGGAAGGAAAGCGCTCCACCATCAGCGGCTTGCGCATCTCCAGAAACTCATCCACCGAAATCGGCAGCCCGATGTTCTCCACCACGTAGGTGGCAAGGTCACGGGAGCCGCGGCCGATGATGTGCTGTTTGTGTTCCCAGCCGAAAGTCTTGCCGTAGCGCCCGGCGATGATCTGCATCACTTCGGTGTAGATGCCCTCGGTATCGAGCAGCAGGCCGTCCATGTCGAAGATCACGGCTTTGATGAGGGGGCGTTGGCTCATGGTGGCTCCTGGCGTTGGCAAAAGATGAACAGGTTATTCGAACAATGCGTCAAGCGCCTGTTCCAGACGCGTGACAGCGACGATCTGCAAACCGGGAGGCGCTTCCTTGGGCGCATTGGCCTGAGGCACGATGGCGCGCTTGAAGCCATGCTTGGCCGCCTCCTTGAGGCGCTCCTGGCCACTGGGCACCGGCCGGACTTCACCCGACAGGCCGACCTCGCCAAACACCAGCAGCCCGTGCGGCAGCGGGCGGTTGCGCAAGCTGGACATCACCGCCGCCATCAGCGCCAGGTCGGAAGCGGTTTCCAGCACCTTGACCCCGCCCACAACGTTGAGGAACACGTCCTGGTCATGGGTGGGAATGCCGCCATGGCGGTGCAGCACCGCCAGCAGCATGGCCAGGCGGTTCTGGTCCAGGCCCAGGGTCACGCGCCGGGGGTTGGCCAGGTGGCTGTCGTCCACCAGCGCCTGCACCTCCACCAGCATCGGGCGCGTACCTTCCCAGGTGGCCATCACCACGCTGCCGGCAATCTCTTCCTGCGCCCGGCTCAGGAAAATCGCCGATGGGTTGGACACTTCCTTCAGGCCGCGGTCGGTCATCCCGAACACGCCCAGCTCGTTCACCGCCCCGAAGCGGTTCTTCACCGCGCGCAGCAAGCGCAGGCGCCCATCGGACTCGCCCTCGAAATACAGCACCGTATCGACCATGTGCTCCAGCACACGCGGGCCGGCGAGCGAACCTTCCTTGGTGACGTGGCCCACCAGAAAGATCGCCGTGCCCGTTTGCTTGGCAAAACGCACCAGCAGCGCCGTGCTCTCGCGCACCTGCGCCACCCCGCCCGGGGCAGACTGCAACTGCTCGGTGAAGATGGTCTGGATCGAGTCGATCACCATCACCTTGGGTTTTTCATGGCGAGCGGTGGCGATGATCTGCTCGATGGAGGTTTCGGTCATCACCTTGAGCTTGTCTTGCGGCAGGCCCAGCCGGCGTGCGCGCATGGCCACCTGCTGCTGGGATTCCTCACCAGTGACGTACAGCGCCGGCATGCGCGCCGCCATGGCGCAGAGGGTTTGCAACAGGATGGTGGACTTGCCGATGCCGGGGTCGCCACCGATCAGCACCACCGAGCCGTCGACCAGGCCGCCGCCAAGCACGCGGTCGAGCTCGGCCGAGGCGGTGCTGAAACGCGGGATCTCCTCGATGCTGACCTCAGCCAGCGTCTTGAGCTGCGCCTGCTCGCCAGCCCAGCCGCTGCGGCCACTGGCGGCAGCTGGGGTGTTTCCACCAAGGTTTCGACCAGGGTGTTCCAGGCACCGCACTCGCCACACTGCCCCGCCCACTTGGGAAAGGTCGCGCCACACTCGGTGCAGCCGTACATGCGCTTGGCCTTGGCCATGCCCGCCTCCGTTTTTTTCGCAAAAGGGCGCCATGATAACCCGCTAACCGGTCAAGCACGGCGCTTGATCGAAGCAAACTATTGAGGCCAGGCTGTGTCACTTCAAGTGGCGCAGCGCAATGCGTTACCGCGTGGATTACACTGCGTGCACACTAAATTTTGTTACTGGGGGTAAAAGCATGAGCTTTCTTCAAGAGTTCAAGGCCTTCGCGGTCAAAGGCAACGTGGTCGACCTGGCCGTGGGTATCATCATCGGCGCGGCGTTCGGCAAGATCGTTTCATCGTTCGTCGGCGACATCATCATGCCGCCGCTGGGGCTGCTGATCGGCGGCATCAACTTCACCGACCTTGCCGTCACGCTACGGCCGGCCGAAGGCACCGCCCCGGCAGTGGTGCTGGCCTATGGCAAGTTCATTCAGACTATCGTCGACTTCATCATCGTCGCGTTTGCGATCTTCGTGGGCGTGAAGGCGATCAACAAGCTCAAGCGTGAAGAGGCCAAGGCGCCTACACTGCCGCCGGCGCCGAGCAAGGAGGAAGTGTTGTTGACTGATATTCGGGATATTTTGAAGGCGCAGAGCGGGAAGGTGCCGCCAGCGCTGTAATTTTTAATACTGGGCCGTTCGAGTGCAATGCTTGAGCGGCCTGGACGAAACTACGAACTGCACAAAAAAGAAATCAATAGATACAAAATTATCTGCTTTTTTAACCCCGCATACAACTTAGACATTTCAATACAAAACCAATATTGAACACTTCACCGCACGCGATTAAATTTCTCGACCGCTGGCCAGCGAGCTTAACTATCGAGATTAATTAATTACGGGCGCACACAGTGGCACAATCCGAACTAAAAAACATAATGGTTACTACCGGCAACGACCTCAAACCTAGCAAAGGATTGGTAATCGGCTCGGGAACAGGTATTGGCTCTGCAAGCCAGGAGATCCAGCACTTCCAAGCGAGTGTGAAAGGAAAATTCACATTCGAACTTGACGCAAGTGCATTGAATTCGCTCCGAAAGCCGGGAGTTAGCAATGAAAACCTGCACCTCTTGGCCATGAGCTGGCAGAGGCAGAATACAAGAAAAATAGCAGCACTTCCTGTGGAGCTGGATCGAGAAATAGCCGAAAAACTTTCTTCCCTGACACCCCCAGCCACCGAATCGGAGAGACTTCAACAACAGCAGGAAATTATCAAGCAACTGATCGAAACAAAAGTTCCGCGAATTGAAAGCCGTATAAACAGCTCCAAACGTCTCCAGGACATGCAGTACCTTCGGGCAGCGCTGGATATCAAGCTGTTGACGGCGTCAGTAGATGAACTCAACGAAAAGCTCTACGCCGTTCAGCTTCGCGCACAGGCCGAGCAACAGCGGCTTGAAGATGAACAGAAATTGGCTGCGCAGCAAGCTGCCGAGAATGAGGCTCGTCAGCAGGCCGAGAATGAAGCCCGTCAGCAGGAAAACATCCAGGCGACATCCGGCACTGCGCACAGGTTGCCCGCTGCATTGGCGGCTGCTCGCCCCATGGTTCTCGATGCAACCCGCCTTTACCCCATCATTGCGGGCGGTAGCGAAGCGTTCGTGGCCAGCCTGCGTAGTGCTGCTGGCTGGGCAGCATCGGCGGCTGCAGGTACCGGCAGTGGTCTGATGCTCGGTGTTACGGCGTTGTTATATCCCTCAAAGCTGGAGGCTCCTACACTCACCGCCAAGCCCGTGGTTACCAGCTTCCCGCTGGAACTGCTGGCACCAGAGCTGGCGCAGCGCCTGACCGAGGCACGTGAGGCGGTAGAGGCCCAGCGCGCAGCTGAAGTGCCACTGCGCCTGACCGCCGCCGCCATTGGTGAGGACAGCGACAAGGTCGCTTTGGCAGCGTTCAAGCCGACGGCAACGGTGCCGGCGACGGTCAAGGTGGTGCACGCCACACATGACCCTGCCACTGGCAACTACACCGCGCAAACCGCTGAGCAACCACCGCGCACCCTGTTGTGGACACCAGCGGTCAACCCGCCAGACCCCTCCACTGCCTTGCCAGCAGAAACGGTAGAGCCTGAAGCCTACGAAGGGCCTGCTGTAGAGCCGGTCGAATTGCAGGTGCTTGAGTTGCCCGTCGCCGAACCGGTGGAGATCGATGACCTGATCATCATCTTCCCGGTAGACAGCGGGATGGCGCCGATTTATGTGATGTATGTGAGTCCGCGGTATTTGCCAGGGGTGGTTACCGGGCATGGGCTAGAAGCAGGACCAGGCTGGATGGCCGCAGCAGTTGACGAAGGGGCACGGATACCACTGCAAATCGAGGAGCTGCTTTTAGGAAAAACATACAGTTCATTCGATACCTTTCGCCAAGCGATATGGCGAACTGACAGCTAGCCACCCTGAGTTATCCAAGGCGTTTACGACTGCTGATCTGAAACGGATGGCTAGGGGAGCAGCTCCGTCAGTGAGCTACGATGAGACGGCAGGCAAAAGGAAAGCTTATGAAATACACCACAGGGTACCTATAAAGCACGGAGGCGGAGTTTACGATCTTAGCAACTTAGTGATACTCACACCTAAGCAGCATGTACTTGAACATAAAAAACGAGAGAAAAGACACGTGAGTAGAAAACTGGAAGACTATACCGAAAACGAATTTTTAAAATTTGTCACAGACATATATGAAATGAACACTGAGAGCGACAGAGAACATCAGGAATGGATGGGGGACTTTGCTGAGCTTGTACAACACCCCCGCGGATGGGACCTAATTTTCCGCTACATTGATGGAATTGAAAACACCCCCACCGGCATTGTCGCTTACATAAAGAAATGGAGAGCCGAAAATAACCTTTCAGGCTTCAAAGAAAACTGAGCCCGGCGGCCGCCAGTCGTCTGGCTGGCGGCACTCAGCGGCAGCCCAGAACCTTTCTGTATTAGGCTCTGTACGAAACCAACTGTTTTAAACACCGCAACGACACGCCAGCGAAACCATAGCGGCAAAGCTCTCCGCCAGCTTGTCGTACCGTGTACCAATTCTGCGGTTGTCTTTTAGCCACCCGAACATCCGCTCGAATGATGCTCCGTTGCGCGTATTTGGGCTTGTCGAACAGGCGAGGCAAGCCCGGTTTAGGCTTGCGCTTCATGATCCGCAGGGGAATGACGGGTTGCATTCGAGAGCAGTCGCAGTGCTGCCTCAGTGTCATGGTCGGTCATCACGGCGGGAGCGGCCTTTGCGCTGCGCGCCTATGAAAGATCCGCTACCAAATCCCAAGCTTCATCTGAGATATCGTATCGACTGGCCATCAGAGGATTCCTTTCCCTGGATGGCGGGAGACTCTACGGCAACTGACCTGCGGTGTGGGTTTGGCTGGGTTTCTGCCAATTACGTACAGAACCTGGAAAACCTGACAATACTAACTCCGAAAGCTCACGTTAAGATCCATAAAAAAACAGGAGAAGGCAATGAATAAGAAGCTCGAAGACTACACAGAGGGAGAATTTCTGAAATTTGTCCAAGACATTTTGAAATGAATACGACCAGCGAAAAAGAGCATGAGCGCTGGGCCATACATTTCGGAGAAGTGACACAACACCCCCGCAGCTGGGATCTGATTTTTTATCCCATAGCAGGCGAAGACAATACCCCATCAGGTGTAGTCAACGAGGTGAAGCAATGGCGAGCAACCAATAACCTTCCAGGCTTCAAAGAAAGCGGGACTATCAGTAATTTTGTGTTCGGGCATCACATGCGTTTAAGGTGCATGACATGCCAAGCAAAAAGACCCCGGCCGGCAAGGCCAGAAAAGACCTCCCAGAGATCCCCAAAGACCTGGTCGAACAGTTCGTCAAAGGCCCGATGACAGCTGAGGCGATCCAGGACATCTCGATGGCCTTCAAGAAGGCGTTGGTCGAGCGCGCACTGGGTGCGGAGCTTGGCTATCACTTGGGCTATGCGTCCGGCGAGACGCGCCCGGAAGGCACCGATAACCAGCGCAACGGCACCAGCGGCAAGACAGTGCTGACTGACGATGGCCCGCTCAAGCTGGACATTCCCCGCGATCGCGACGGCAGTTTCGCGCCCATCCTGATTCCCAAGCATGAGCGCCGCTTCACAGGGTTCGACGACAAGATCATCGCCATGTATGCCCGTGGCATGACGGTACGCGAGATCCGTGCGTTTCTGCTGGAGCAGTACGGCACGGACGTCTCTCATGACTTCATCAGTTCTGTTACTGACGCCGTGATGGAAGAAGTGGGTGCATGGCAACAGCGGCCTCTGGAGCCGATGTATCCGGTCATTTTCTTCGATGCCTTGCGGGTGAAGATCCGCGATGAAGGTGTGGTCCGCAACAAGGCGATCTACTTGGCGCTGGGCGTTTTGCCGGACGGCACCCGTGACATTCTGGGTATCTGGATCGAGAACACCGAGGGTGCGAAGTTTTGGTTGAAAGTGTTCAACGACTTGCGCAACCGAGGCGTTGAGGATGTGCTGATTGCCGTCACGGACGGACTCAGGGGCATGCCGGAAGCACTGGCGGCTGTTTACCCTGAAACGACTCTGCAAACCTGCATCGTCCACCTGATCCGCAATAGCCTTGAATACGCCTCCTGGGACAAACGCAAAGGGCTGGCCAAAGCTCTGAAGCCGATTTATCAGGCACTCAATGCCGAGGCCGCCGAGCAGGCATTGAACGACTTCGAGGCTGGGCCCTGGGGCAAGCAGTATCCGACGGTTGTTGCCGCGTGGCGGCGGGCTTGGGATCGCGTGATCCCGTTCTTCGTGTTCCCGCAGGCAATACGCAAGGTGGTCTACACCACCAACGCCATCGAGAGCATCAACGCCCAGTTGCGCAAGATCATCAAGACGCGCGGGCACTTCCCGAATGACGAAGCGGCGACCAAGCTGATCTGGCTGGGACTGCGAAACATCACCGCCAACTGGGGCAAGGCTGCGCATGACTGGAAAAGTGCGATGAATCAATTTGCGATCCTGTATGAAGATCGCTTTACCAGGCCAACCTGGTGATTTCACTGTCCGTCAGGTGACGGGCGTTAACCGCCCGCACACAAAAAATCTGACAGTCCCAAGAAAGCTGAGCTCGCCAGCCGCTGGCCCCTAGGCTGGCGGCACTCAACGACTGCCCAGAACTTTTCTGTAATAGATAAGCAATATCATGAAAAAATAATTGTGTTTCACACCAGTCTTTTTGCTTACGGCTACCAGGCCACAAAATCCCCCAGTCCAGAAATCGATAATTAGCCTTTGCTTTACCAGAAAATTTTCAATAGAAACAAATTGAAACCTCAAAAAAAATGAGCTCACAACCTGATTTCATATTCGGTTTGCTCTCGTAAACAACCCAACCTACTGTGCCGTTCGTTCAACTTCAAAAATTTTTCTCTGAAGCTACGATTGCCCTCGGCGCTCCCACATCATGCACAAACGCCTAGAACACTACACCCACACCCAATTCCTCGACCTGATCACCTGCATCCTCGAACACCGCACCCAGGACAACGAGGAGCACCTGGCCTGGATCACCCAGTTCGCCTACGCCTCGCAGCACCCCAAAGCCACCGACCTGCTCTATTACCCCGAGCCGGGCGCAGACCGCTCTGCCGAGGGCATTCTCGAAGACGTGCTGGCGTGGCGGCATGTCGAGGACCTGCCAGGCTTTCAGGGCTGCCTGGCGATACCCGGGGCCATCAAGCGGGCCGAATGCCTGAGCGAGTGCAGTGAGGCCGATCTTCGAGTGTTCGTCAGTCAAATCCTTTACGCGTCACCCACTCAGGCGGCGAAGCGGGCAGCCTGGTTACGGCGGCTGAAGGCGCTGAGCGGGCACGCAAACCCCGCCGAACTGTTCGAGCATCACTGGCCCGAGCGCAAGCCCAGGGTTGCGCAGATCCTGGTGGCGCTGCGCAAAACCCAGCAGGCGTGACCTACCAATAGTTTTCGACCGCTACCTGCCCTGGCCTGCGGCTCAGGGCCAGTTGCATGTCACGGGTTTTGAGCAAGCCGCGGGTGTCTTCGATCATCTGTGGGTTGCCGCAAATCATTACCCGGGAGTGTTCGGGGCTTAGCGCCACGCCAGCGGCGGCTTCGAGGCCGCCGTTTTCGATGAGGGTGGTGATGCGCCCCTCCAGCGCGCCGGGGTACTGCTCGCGGCTCACGCAGGGGATGAACTGCAACTTGCCAGCGTACTCGACCAGGTAGTCGCGTTGTTCAAGGCCTGCAATCAGATTGCGATAGGCCAGCTCCTTGCCTTCGCGCGCGCTGTACACCAGCAGCAGGCGATCGAACCGCTCCCATGCCTCGAAGTCCTGCAGGATCGACAGAAACGGCGCGATGCCAGTGCCGGTGGCCAGCATCCACAGGTCGCGACCGTCGCCGAAGCGGTCCAGCGTGAGGAAGCCGAACGCCTGGCGGTCGATCAGCAATTCGTCTCCCGGCTTGAGCCGCGAGAGTTCGCTGGTGAACTCCCCCCAGGCACCACGATGGAGAAGAATTCGAGAAATTCATCGTGCGGCGACGACACCATCGAGTAGGCACGCCACACCACGCTGCCGTCAGCCTTGGTCACGCCCAGGCGCGCGAACTGCCCGGCGCGAAAGCGAAACCCCTTATCGCGGGTGGTGCGCAGGGTGAACAGGCTGGGAGTCAGCGTCTGCACGTCGAGCAGGGTTTGCCGGGTGAATTTCTCGTCGCTCATGGGGCCTCCGGGAACAAGGCGCCTAGTGTGGCGCAATCGGCCGTCGACAAACACCGGCGCTTTGTAGTGGCATCGGGCAAAACCTCGTAAAATCCGCGTTCGCCCGTTTTGAGCTCGCCTCGATGCCCGTCTTTTCCAGCCCCTTCGCCTCCCTCGACCTGATCCGCCACCCCGAGATGGCCGATGAGCCGTTGTTCGCGTTCGACGCGGCGGACGAGTACCTGCTCGCTCACCTGGCCGAGCAAAACCTGCCGCCGAGCGCCCGGGTGCTGGTGCTCAACGACAGTTTCGGTGCGCTGGGCGCAAGCCTGATGGGGCATTTCGAGGTCGTCAGCAGTGGTGACTCGTACCTGGCCACCATCGCCCTGGGCAAGAACCTCATCCGCAACGGCCGGGCGTTCGATGCCTTGGAAGTGCTCCCGGCCAGCGCGCCCTTCGACGGCCTGTTCGACCATGTGCTGGTCAAGGTGCCCAAGGCGCTGGCGCTGCTGGAGGAGCAGCTCATTCGGCTGCAGGCGCACCTCAAGCCAGGCGCGATGGTGGTGGCCGGCGGCATGATCAAGCATTTGCCGCGCTCGGCCGGGCAGTTGCTCGAAGACCTGATCGGCCCGATGCAGGCATCGCTGGCCGTCAAGAAGGCCCGTTTGCTGGCTTCGCGCTACGTGCCTCGGGAGCAGGAGCGCTCGCCCTACCCGACCCGTTACAGCCTCGACAAGCCCGCGCTGGAACTGGTCAACCACGCCAACGTGTTCTGCCGCGAGGGGCTGGACATCGGCACCCGTGCGCTGTTGCCGCACCTGCCGCGCAACCTGGGTGAATCACGAGTAGCCGACCTGGGCTGCGGCAATGGCGTGCTGGCGATCGCCACAGCCCTGGCCAACCCGGAGGCTCAGTTCACGCTGGTGGACGAGTCTTTCATGGCCGTGCAATCGGCTAGGGAGAACTGGCAGGCAGCACTTGGTGAGCGCCCAGCCACGTTTCGGGCTGCCGACGGCCTGGCCGGGCAACCCGCCGCATCGCTTGAAATGGTGTTGTGCAACCCGCCGTTTCACCAGCAGCAAGTGGTGGGTGACTTCCTCGCCTGGCGGATGTTCCAGCAGGCGCGTGAAGCACTGGTACCGGGAGGCGGCCTGCTGATCGTGGGTAATCGGCACCTGGGTTACCACACCAAGCTGGCGCGGCTGTTCCGAGGCGTGGAGCAGGTTGCGGCCAACCCCAAGTTCGTGGTGCTGCTGGCCTACAAGTAAGCCTGGCGCTCATTGCATCCGGCACTCCACTGGCGCAGGTTTCACGGTGAAGCGCACGTACGCCACTTCGCCCTGCACGTAAATGCGATACCAGGGCCGCACCAGCAGCGGCTCGCCGAGTTCCGGCACGGTGTAGCGATAGCGCAGGCGTACCGTTTCAAAACCCCAGGGCGTCAATTGCTCGGGCAGCATCAGGTAATGGTTGCCGAAGATATAGTCCATCGCCGGCCAGGCCTTGCCGATGCAGCTGGGGGTGAACAACGGGCCATTACCCTCGCGAAGGATGACGATCTCGCGGCTGGCTTGCACCTGAGGCTGGGCCAGCAAGTCTGCGCCCAGCAGCGTGCGGGTGAACTGCTCAAGGCTCTGCTTGGCGTGCATCACCTGGCCATGCGCGTAGGCGAAGGCCAGGAAACACCACAGCGCCGGCAACAGCAGCAGCACCAGTGCCTGGCGAAGGCGCTCGAACCCGACATACGCCAGCAGAAACAGGCCCACCAGCCAGGGAGAGAACCCCATCAGAGCGCGCGCTCCGAGGTTGTTGCGGATGTCACTCACCAGCAGCAGCAAGCCGCCGACCGAAAGGCTCGCACCCAGCACCGCCAGCAGGCACAGGCTGATGAACAGCCCCGGCTGCGGGCGCCGACTACCGCGCGCCATGATGACCGCAAGCCCCACCAGCGCGCCAAGCGCCAGCACAGAAAACACCACCGTGCTCACCGGGTTGAGAAAACCGGCAAGCCGCTCCGCGATCAGGCCCGCCCTCGTCACCCACTCCTGTGGCGGCCCCAGCACCAAACCGCCACGGTCACGCGTCAAGCTCTGATAACCGGTGATGCCATAGAGCGCACAGCCAGCCATTGCCACCAGCGCGTGCCGCCCTGCCAACTTCAACAAGCGCTTGCCATTGGCCTGGCGCATGGCGCGAGCCAGTACATCCACGCACGCAAGGCCGAGGAACACGTTCAGGGTCAGTTGATGGGTGCTCAGGGCAGCCCCCAGCAGCAGGCCAGGCACCACCCATCGCAGCACAAGCGATCGGCTTCGATGGCTGATGGCCCACACCGTCAATGCGATGCCGGAGCTCACGGTGAAGCAGTCGTAGTGGTAGGACAGCACCTGCAGGTAGAAGGGGTTGTACCAGAGCGGCAACAGGATCGCGCACTGCATTGGCGTGGGCCTGCCGAACCAGCGCCGCGCCAGGCGCTGCATGGCCCAGGCCATGGCCAGCAGCCCAGCGAACAGGGTCAGCGGGAAGATATCCGGCGCCACAGTGGTGGCACTCAAGGCACTGAGCAACCAGTTACCCAGCAGCCGGCCCTCCTCGCCCCAGACGGTCGAGGTCGTCAAGGCTCGGGCGTTGTCGTCGATGTAGGGGTAGTTGTTGATCAGCAGCGGCAGGCTGTAGAGCATCAGTGCCGCGCAGAACAGCCAACCGGCCTGTGCCGGCCGCAACTGTCGGTGCACCAGTTGGCCCATCCACCGAGCGCTCATGGCTTGTCGGCCGAGGGTTCGCCACTCGGGCTGCGGCGCTGGCCAGGGTCGATGTGATCGACGATATAGCGCGGCCGCGACTGAGTTTCGGTGTAGATACGCCCGACGTACTCGCCCAGCACACCGATGCCGATCAGTTGCACACCGCCCAGGAACAACAGCGCCGTCATCAATGAGGGATAACCCGCCACAGGGTTGCCCCACATCAGAGTCTTGAAGACTATCCAGCCCCCGAACAGCAAGGCCGAACACGCGACGGCGATGCCAATGTAGGTCCACACCCTCAAGGGCAAGGTCGAAAACGATGTGATGCCCTGGAGCGCCAGGTTCCACAGCTTCCAGCCATTGAACTTGGAGGTGCCCGCCGCGCGGGAGGGACGGGTATATTCGACGATGGCCTGATGCCCGCCCACCCATTGCATCAAGCCCTTCATATAAAGGTTGCGCTCGGGCATGGCCTTGATCTGCTCGACGGTCTTGCGCGAGAGCAGTCGAAAGTCGCCGACGTCTTCTTCGAAACGGTTCTGGCTGAGGGCGTTGAGCACTCGATAAAAGCCCCGTGCGGTCACCCGCTTGAGCCAGCCATCGGCGCGCCGGTCGACCCGCTTGGCCAGCACCACGTCAGCCCCGGCGAGCCAGCACTCGACCAAGCGCGGCACCAGCTCGACCGGGTCCTGCAAATCCACATCGATGGGGATGGCAGCATCGCCCAGGCAGTGTTCCAGGCCCGCCAGCAAGGCCGACTCCTTGCCGAAGTTGCGGCTCAGGCTGATCAGCACCACCCGTTCATCCTGAGCCACCAACGCCTGTATCAACGCTTCGCTTTCGTCGTCGCTGCCGTCGTCGACGAATACCAGCTCCAGGTCGAAGGCCTGGCGCTGGGCCATCGTGATCGCTGCCGCGTAGAACAGCGGGATCGCGTCGCGTTCGTTGTAGACCGGGACGATCAGTGAAATCAGCATGGCCGGCACCTGGGCCGGTACACCAGGTAGCGGGAGAACGTGTAACCCACGAACAGACTGAGCAGGCTGAATGTGCAGAACGTTGCCAAGGGTGGCCATTGGAGGCGCTGCGCCAGGTGGCCAGTGCTCCAGGCCAACAGGCCCATGAACCCCAGGAACATGAAGTACCCGCTGGCTGATCGCGGCGATTCGAAAGTGAAGCGCCCGTTGGCCAGGTAGCTGAAGGTGGCGGCGAACAGGAACGCCAGGGTGTTGCCCAGTGACTGGCTGGCCTGCGCCAGGTAAACCAGGGCGAAGAAGGCACCAGCGTGCAGCAGGGTGTTGGCCATGCCAATGCAGGCATAACGCAGGAAGGAGGAGCGCGCGACCATCGGGTTGCTCACAGGGCAGAGAACTCAGGCAAGCCTAAGTGCTCGCGCCCGTGTGCATAACTGGCAGATGTGTCAGGTACGGCGCTTCGGCTCAGTGTGTACGCATGCCTGCCGCCGACATCAGCAGGCGGATCAGGCCGGCAACCACCGCCAGGCTCACTACGCTGCCCAGCCAGATCAGCGCCAGCCAGCCCAGCCGCTGCCACAGGGGCTTTTTCGTCTGTTCGACCATGGCCGGCACCTCAGTGGTAGCCGTCTTCGGCGCTCACCTTGCCGCGGAACACGTAGTAGCTCCAGAAGGTGTAGCCGAGAATGAACGGCAGGATGAACAACGTGCCCACCAGCATGAAGCCCTGGCTTTGCGGCGGTGACGCGGCATCCCAGATGGTGATGGACGGCGGGATGATATGCGGCCACAGGCTGATGCCCAGCCCGCTGTAGCCGAGGAAAATCAGCGCCAGCGTGAGCAGGAACGGCGAGTAGTTGGCGCCGCGCCCCACACTCACCCACAGCCCGGCCACGGTTGCCAGCACCAGCAGCGGCACCGGCAGGAACCAGAACAGGTTGGGCAGGCTGAACCAGCGCTGCGCGATGTCGCCGTGGGCCAGCGGCGTCCACAGGCTGACGATGCCGATCACCGCCAGCAACACCAGCAGTAAAGGCCGGGTGACCTGGTGCATGCGCGCCTGCAACGGGCCGGTGGTTTTCATGATCAGCCAGGTGCTGCCCAACAGCGCGTAGGCCACGATCAGGCCCAGGCCGCAAAACAGCGAGAACGGCGTCAGCCAGCCCAGCGCCGGGCCCGCGTAATGGCGCTCGACCACCGGGATGCCATCGATGAACGCGCCCAGCGCCACGCCCTGGAAGAAGGTTGCGGTCAGCGAGCCGCCGATGAACGCCTTGTCCCAGATGTGGCGCTTGTTGGCGCGGGCCTTGAAGCGGAACTCGAAGGCCACGCCGCGGAAGATCAGCCCCATCAGCATGAAGATCAGCGGCAGGTACAGCGCCGAGAGCACCACCGAATAGGCCAGCGGGAAGGCGCCGAACAGCGCTGCTCCGCCCAGCACCAGCCAGGTCTCGTTGCCGTCCCATACAGGCGCGACGGTGTTCATCATCACATCGCGGTCGGCCTCGGCCTTGACGAACGGGAAGAGAATCCCGATGCCCAGGTCGAACCCGTCCATCACCACATACATCATCACCCCGAAGATGATGATCACCGCCCAGATCAGCGAAAGATCGACGCCCATGGCTCAGGCCTCCTTGTGTTCATGGCTGGCGGAAATCGGCCGTGCCGGTGTACGGGCCTGGCCCGGGCCACCGCTACCCTGCGCATCGCCTTCGTGCGCTTTGGGCCCTTTGCGCACCAGGCGCATCATGTAGCCAAAGCCCACCCCGAACAGCGAGAAATACACCAGCACGAACAGCACGAGCGTGATGCTCATCTGCACCGCATCGTGGTTGGAGGAAGCATCGGCGGTGCGCATCAGGCCGTAGACCACCCACGGCTGGCGGCCGATCTCGGTGGTGAACCAACCCGCGAGAATGGCGACGAGCCCTGCCGGCCCCATCCACAGCGCCACGCGCAAGAAGGGCTTGCAGCTGTAAAGCGTGCCGCGCCAGCGTAGCCAGGCGCTGACCACACCCACGGCGATCATCAGCAGGCCAAGGCCCACCATCACTCGGAACGACCAGAACACGACGGTGGAATTGGGCCGGTCCTCAGGCGGGAACGACTTGAGCGCCGGGATCTGCCGGTCGAGGCTGTGAGTCAGGATCAGGCTGCCCAGGTAGGGCACCTCCAGCGCAAAGCGGGTTTTTTCGGCTTTCATGTCGGGCCAGCCGAACAGGATCAACGGGCTGGGCTCGCCGGGCACGTTTTCCCAGTGGCCTTCGATGGCCGCGATCTTGGCCGGTTGGTGCTCCAGGGTGTTCAAGCCGTGCATGTCGCCGACGAATGCCTGTACCGGTGCCACCAGCAGCGCCATCCACATGGCCATCGAGAACATCTTGCGCACTGCCGGGTTGTCGCGGCCACGCAGCAAGTGCCAGGCCGCCGAAGCGCCCACGAAAAACGCCGTGGCCACGAAGGCGGCGATCGCCATGTGCATCAAGCGATAAGGGAACGATGGGTTGAACACCACCGCGAACCAATCCACCGGGATCACCCGGCCATCGACGATCTGGTAGCCCTGAGGGGTCTGCATCCAGCTGTTGGAAGAGAGAATCCAGAAGGTCGAGATCAGGGTGCCGATGGCGACCATGACGGTTGCGAAGAAGTGCAGCCCTCGCCCCACGCGGTTCCAGCCGAACAGCATCACGCCCAGAAAGCCCGCTTCCAGGAAGAACGCAGTGAGCACTTCATAGGTGAGCAAGGGCCCGGTGACAGCGCCGGCAAAGTCAGAGAAGCCGCCCCAGTTGGTGCCGAATTCGTAAGCCATGACCAGGCCCGAGACCACGCCCATGCCGAAGTTCACGGCGAAGATCTTCGACCAGAAGTGATAGAGGTCGCGATAGACCTGCTCATGGGTTTTCAGCCACAGCCCTTCGAGCACGGCCAGGAAGCTGGCGAGGCCGATGGTGATGGCAGGGAAGAGAATGTGAAACGACACAGTGAAGGCGAATTGCATTCGGGCGAGATCTAGGGCCTCTAAACCGAACATGGGTGGCTCCTCTCAGGCAAGGGCATTGATCCAGGTCAATGCGTAGAGCAAGAGTAGACCCATCACGTGCGCAGGTTTATGTGGTGGATCGACGCGCGGCACGTTGCCTCACCGCCTTTACAAAGTGAAAAATTCGTTAGCCAAGTAACTTTCTGAAACAGACAAGTGCTACGCTCGCCGCACCCTTCTATGTTCACACGGCTGTCATCGCGCCCATGGCTTCGCCCACGCTCTTGCGGCACCACCGCCCGTTCCTGGCTTTCTGGCTGGCTCGCGTTTGCACTGCCAGCGCCTTTCAAATGCTCACGGTGGCGATCGGCTGGCACCTGTACGAGCTGACCAGCAACGTGCTCGACCTGGGCCTGGTGGGGCTGGTCGAGTTCGCGCCGCGGGTGCTGTTCATGCTGCACACCGGGCATGTGGCCGACCGCTACGACCGTCGCCGGGTTGCGGCCATCTGCCAGTTCTTGCAGGCGTTGGTGGCACTCACGCTGGTGCTGTGCAGCCTGAACGACAGCGTCACGCGTAATCTGATCTTCCTCATGGCCTTCTGCCTTGGCAGCGCACGAGCGTTCGAAATGCCCACCACGCAGGCCCTGCTGCCGAACATCGTGCCCGCGGGGCTGTTCCCGCGCGCGGTGGCGGCTTCGGCTTCTGCCATGCAGGCGGCCACTATCGTCGCGCCGGCGTTGGGCGGCTTTCTCTATGCCCTGGGCAGTGTGTGGGTTTACGCCCCTTCGGCCGCGCTTTACCTGCTGGCCATCGGCCTGGTTTCGAGCCTGCCGGCGCGGGAGGGGATAAATACCGTCGGCAAGGCCACGCTGGACTCGCTGCTTGCCGGCATCCGCTTCATCCGCAGCCGCCCGGACATCCTCGGCGCCATCTCGCTGGACCTGTTCGCTGTGCCATCGGGCGGCGCCACCGCGCTGTTGCCGGTGTTCGCCCGCGACATCCTGCTCACAGGCCCCTGGGGCCTGGGCATGCTGCGCTCAGCGCCAGCGGTGGGCGCGCTGTTGATGTCGTTCTGGCTTTCGCGCTTTCCTATCGAGCGCAACGTCGGGCGGATCATGTTCACCGGTGTGGGCGTTTTCGGTGTAGCGACCATCGCCTTCGGGCTGTCGACCTCGTTCTGGTTCTCGTTGCTGGTGCTGGCAGTGCTGGGCGCGGCGGACATGATCAGCATGGTGATTCGCGGCGCCTTCGTGCAGCTGGAAACCCCTGATGAAATGCGCGGCCGGGTGAGCGCGGTCAACGGGCTGTTCATCGGCGCCTCCAACCAGTTGGGCGAGTTCGAGTCCGGCGCTACCGCGCACTGGTTCGGCACGGTGCCGGCGGTGGTGCTGGGCGGCGTCGGCACCCTTGTGGTGTGCGGTACCTGGATCAAGCTGTTCCCCAGCCTTGCCCAGCGCGACCACATGCACCGGCCCGCGCCAGGTCAATAGCGCGCTGTGCAGGCTGGGTTAGGCTTGAGCGGGTATTCAATCTGAGGACGGCCCGATGAAACTTGCCCTGTTCAGCACTCAGCCTTATGACGTGCGCAGCTTCGAGCACGCCCTGGCTTGCGAATACGCTCGGGACGGCCTGAGCGTGACTTACCTGCCTGCGGCGCTGGACCACGACACCGTGGCACTGGCCGAAGGCTTCGACGCGGTGTGCGCCTTCGTCAACGACACCCTCGATGCGGGCGTGCTGGACGCGCTCAAAGCCTACGGCGTGCGCGCCATTCTGCTGCGCTGCGCGGGCTTCAACCAGCTCGATCTGGAGCACGCCCAGCGCATCGGGCTGTTCGTGGCGCGCGTGCCGGCCTACTCCCCGAAGCGGTGGCCGAGCACACCCTGGCACTGATCATGGGGCTGAACCGGCGCATCCACCGGGCCTACAACCGCGTGCGCGAAGGCAACTTCATGCTCGAAGGGCTGCAGGGCTTCAACCTGCATGGCAAGACGGTGGGTGTCATCGGCACCGGTCAGATCGGCCTGGCGGTGGCGCGTATTCTCAAAGGCTTCGGCTGCCGCGTGCTGGGCTATGACCCCTACCCTGCCGAGGCCTTTCAGGCCCTGGGCAACTACGTGCCGCTGCCGGCGCTGCTGGAGCATGCCGATGTGGTTACGCTGCACTGCCCGCTCAGCAGCAGCACCCGCCACCTGATCGGGGCGGCGGCGCTGGCGGCGATGAAGCCGGGCGCGATGCTGGTCAATACTTCGCGCGGTGCACTGATCGACACCCAGGCGGTGATCGACGCCCTGAAAACGCGCCATCTGGGGCGTTGGCGATCGATGTGTACGAGCAGGAGAACCAGCTGTTTTTCCAGGACCTCTCCAGTGACCGGATCGAGGATGAGGTGTTCCTGAGGTTGATGAGCTTTCCGAATGTGCTCATTACCGGGCACCAAGGGTTTTTCACAGTCGAGGCGCTGGAGCAGATCGCCGAGACCACACTGGGGAATTTGCGGTGTTTTGCGCACGGGGTGGCCTGCCCTAATGCTTTGACTGCTTGATTGCTCTTCAGAAGAGCGTCGCGCGGCAAGCCGCCCTCCCACTCGATGATCTGCAATGGTTTTGAAGTGGGAGGCCGGCTTGCCGGGCGACGTGTAACGGGCGACGGGCGACATGCAACGGGCGCCGCTAACACCGCCCGCTTTTTCTTACGGCCGGCGGCTCGCAGCTTCCACCTTTTGCTATCATGCGCGGCTTTTTCGCCCCCTGGCACAGGCTGTGCTTCGCTTGCGGCGAAACCTCATCACCCTCCGGAGAACGGGCATGCTCGAAAGGCTGTTCAAACTCAACGCGCACGGCACCAACGTGCGCACCGAAATCCTTGCCGGGCTGACCACCTTCCTGGCCATGGCCTACATCCTGTTCGTAAACCCCAGCATCCTGGGCAGCACCGGCATGGACAAAGGCGCGCTGTTCGTCGCCACGTGCCTGGCTGCCGCCATCGGCTCGGCCGTGATGGGCCTGATCGCCAACTACCCGATCGCCCTGGCACCGGGCATGGGCCTGAACGCCTTCTTCACCTACACCGTGGTGCTGCACATGGGCCATACCTGGCAGGTGGCGCTGGGAGCAGTATTCATCTCGGCGGTGTGCTTTTTCCTGCTGTCGGTGCTGCGTATACGCGAGTGGATCGTCAACAGCATCCCGCTGCCACTGCGCTCCGCCATCGCCGCCGGCATCGGCCTGTTCCTGGCGTTGATCGCACTGCAGAACGCCGGCATCGTGGTCGACAACCCTGCCACCCTGGTGGGCCTGGGTGACCTGAAACAACCGGGCGCCATCCTGGCAGCGCTGGGCTTCATCATGATCGTCGGGCTGGAAGCGCTCAGAGTGCGCGGCGCGGTGCTGATCGGCATCCTGGCGATCACTGTGGTCTCGATCCTGCTGGGCTACAGCCCGTTCAAGGGCGTGACTTCCATGCCGCCGTCACTGGCACCGACCTTCCTGCAGCTCGACATCAAGGGCGCGCTGGACATCGGCCTGGTGAGCGTGATTTTTGCCTTTTTGTTCGTCGACCTGTTCGACAACTCCGGCACCCTGATCGGCGTTGCCAAACGCGCCGGGCTGATGGGCAAGGACGGCCACATGCCGAACATGGGCCGGGCACTGATCGCCGACTCCACCGCTGCCATGGCCGGCTCGCTGCTGGGCACCTCGACCACCACCAGCTACATCGAATCGGCCGCCGGCGTGAGCGCGGGCGGGCGCACCGGGCTTACGGCCTGTGTGGTGGCGGTGCTGTTCCTGCTGGCGCTGTTCTTCTCGCCATTGGCCGATAGCGTGCCAGCCTACGCCACCGCCCCAGCCCTGTTGTTCGTGGCCGTGCTGATGATGTCGGGCCTGGCTGAAATCAACTGGGACGACATCACCGAAGCCGCTCCGGTGGCCGCCACTGCACTGGCCATGCCCTTCACGTATTCGATCGCCAATGGCATCGCCTTCGGCTTCATCGCCTGGACCGGGATGAAACTGGCCAGCGGCAAGGTGCGGGAGCTCAACCCGGCGCTGGTGATCCTTTCGGTGCTGTTCGTGATCAAGCTGGGGTGGTTCAACGCATGAGCGGCAATACATTCAACCCGGCCAACTACGAAGCGCAGCTTGGCGAGAAAGCCGAACGCCTGCGCGAGCTGCTGGCGCCGTTCGACGCGCCACCTGCGCAGGTGTTCGATTCGCCGCGCGAGCACTATCGCCTGCGCGCGGAGTTTCGCCTGTGGCGCGAGGGCGACCAGCGCCACTACGCCATGTTCGCCCCGGGCGAGAAACACACGCCCATCCTCATCGAGCAATTCCCCATCGCCAGCGAGGCGATCAATGCGCTGATGCCGCAGCTCAAAGCTGCCTGGCAGGCAGGCCCGGCGTTGGGCTTCAAGCTGTTCCAGGTGGAGTTCCTGACCACCCTCGCGGGCGATGCGATGATCACCCTGTGCTACCACCGCCCGCTGGACGAGGCCTGGGAGCAGGCGGCGCGGCCGCTGGCCGAGCAGTTGGGCGTGAGCCTGATCGGCCGCTCCAAAGGCAAACGGGTAGTGATAGGCCGCGACTACGCCAACGAAACCCTGGACGTTGCCGGCCGGCCCTTTCATTACCGCCAACCCGAAGGCGCCTTCACCCAGCCCAATGGCCAGGTGTGCCAGAAGATGCTCACCTGGGCATACGAAGCGCTCGGCGAGCGCAGCGACGACCTGCTGGAGCTTTACTGCGGCAATGGCAACTTCACCCTGCCCTTGGCCACCCGCGTGCGCCAGGTGCTGGCCACCGAGATCAGCAAGACGAGCGTGAACGCCGCCCTGCACAACCTTGCCGACAACGGCGTGGAGAACGTGCGGCTGGTGCGCTTGTCTGCCGAAGAGCTGACCCAGGCACTCAACGAGGTGCGCCCTTTCCGTCGTTTGGAAGGCATTGACCTGAAAAGCTACGATTTCGGGACGATCTTCGTCGACCCGCCCCGCGCCGGCATGGACCCGGACACCTGCGAACTGGCGCGTCGCTTCGAGCGCATTCTGTATATCTCCTGCAACCCGGAGACGTTGGCGGCCAACCTCGCTCAATTGCACGATACCCATCGCATCGAGCGTTGCGCGCTGTTCGACCAGTTCCCCTACACGCACCACATGGAAGCGGGCGTGATGCTGGTTCGCCGCTAAACGTTTTTTTCACATTCAACTCACTATTCCCCAACCTGCTGCACCGCATGCTCGCGGCCGTTTCGACTTACTGGCCAGGAGCATGCCGATGCAGGCAACCGCCTTCTTCACCCGCCGCCGTGCTCCGCTCCTTGCCATCGCCGCCTTGCTGGTGGCTGCCTTGGTTGGGGCAAGCCTGGCAGGCCACCACCGCTCACGTGCTCAGGCTGCCGCGCCCGTGGTGGTTTCCGGCCCGGCCCACCACACCGAATGGGCACGCTCGGTCGACCCGTCGATCAACCTGTTCCAGATGAGCCCGGTGCTCTACCGCAGCGGCCTGCCCAGCGACGACCGCGACGTGCAGCTCAAGGCGCTGGGAGTTCGCAGCGTGGTCAGCTTCATCAAAGATGATGACCGCGAGTGGGTCAAAGATCCGAGCATTCGCCTGTACAGCCAGCCCATGCACGCCGACCGGGTGACCGACGACGAAATCCTGCAAGCCTTGCGTACCGTGCGCGCGGCGCAAGCCCAGGGCCCGGTGCTGATCCACTGCAAACACGGCAACAACCGCACCGGCATCGTCGCGGCGATGTATCGCATCACGTTCGATGGCTGGAGCCGAGAGGCTGCGCTGGCTGAAATGCAGAACAACGGCTTCGGCAGCGAAGACGACATGACCGATGCAGTGGAGTACCTGGAGCAGGCCGACGTCGATGCGATTCGCGTCGCCCTGGCCAATGGCTCGCCGTGTGCTCACGGGATGTCGTGGTGCGGGGTAAAAGAGCAACTGGGCATGCTCTGAATTGCCCAAGGCGGCGGCCGGTGCGATACTGCCGCCACTGTGAACCATTCTCATATAGCCCTGAGCACCCCACCCCTCGCCTGCTGCTGGTCGAAGACGACCCGACGCTGTGCGCTGCCCTGGGCGAACACCTGTATCGCCGCCGGTTCAGCCTGAGGCAATGCCGTGATGGCCTACAGGCGCTGGCGCTCGCGACGAGCGAACGGTTCGACCTGATCCTGCTCGACATTCTGCTGCCTGGCCTCGACGGCCTGGGCTTGTTGCGCCAATTGCGCAGCAACTGCAACGTGCCGGTGATGCTGATGTCGGCCCTCGGTGCGGAGCAGGATCGCATTACCGGCTTCACCCAGGGCGCCGACGACTACCTGCCCAAGCCGTTCAGCCTGGCCGAGCTGGATGCGCGCATCGACGCGCTGCTGCGCCGAGCGGCGTTGCATCCGGCACCCGCGCCGGCACCCAGCCTTGGCCTGGCGTTCGATGAGCACAATCATGACGTCAGCCATCAAGGCCGCTGCGCCAGCCTGACCCGCTCCGAATACCGCCTGCTGTGCGTGCTGCGCGATCACATGGGCAGCCCACTGAGCAAACCCTTTCTCTATCAGCAAGTACTGCACCGCGCCTATACTCGCCTCGACCGCGGGCTGGACGTTCACATCTGCAACCTGCGGCGCAAGCTCGGCCAGATCGGCCGTGCCGACCTCCAGCTGCTGGCCATACGCAATCAGGGCTACCAGCTCACTCTCAAGGCCTGTTGAATGAAAACCCGCCACTCGCTGCTGTGGAAGCTTGCTCTGCTGCAGGTCGGCTTTTGCCTGCTGCTCGCCTGGCTGCTGTACAGCTGGGGGTTGGAGGTTGAGCGCAGCACGTATTTCCTGTCCTCCAGTGAGCGCCAGTATCTGGCCGACTATGCCGCCGAGGCCGAAGACATCTGGGACCACCAGGGCCCGCCTGGCCTCGAGCGCTGGCGCCAGGCGCTCGAGGCTCGCGAGCATACCTGGGCCGCCGTGCTCGGCCCGCGCCTGCAAAGCCTCACTGCCACCGCGCTGAGCGATGACGAGATGGCGCACCTGACCTTCATGCGCAAACTCGACTGGCCAATGAGCAAACGCCTGAAGGACGAGCTGCCCTTCGTCAGCATCGACTTCCCACGCCACCCCGAAGATGGCCGCCTGGTGCTGCAATTGCCCGAGCGCCTGCTGCCCACCGGGGTGACCATGACCACCTATGCCCTGACCCATGGCGTGGTGCCAGGCCTGCTGGCGCTGGGATTGGGCCTGCTGCTGTATCGCCTGCTGGTGGCGCCGCTGGCCGAGCTGCGCGAGCGGGCCAACGCTCTGCGCGCCGACAACCTCGACAGCCCGGCCGGCGGCCATCTGGCGCGGCGCCGCGACGAGCTGGGCGAACTGGCTCAGGCCTTCGAACATATGGCCATCCGCGTGCGCCAAAGCCTGGCGCAACAACGGCAGTTGCTGCGCACCCTCAGCCACGAAATCCGCACGCCGTTGGCGCGGCTGCGCATTGCCGGTGACAGCCCGCTGGGCGAAACGGCCCTGCGCGAGCGCCTGGGCCAAGAGGTCGACAGCATGCAGCGGCTGGTGGACGACTCGCTGAACCTGGCCTGGCTGGACACTGAACGCCCCCAACTGGCAGCCGAGCCAGTGGTGGTAGCCTCGGTCTGGGAGGCGCTGGTGGCTGATGCGTGCTTCGAGCAGGGCTGGGCCGCGCAGCGCCTGCCCTGCGATCTGGATGAGCAATGCGTAGTGAGCGTGCACCTGGATAGTTTTGCCCAGGCCCTGGAAAACCTGCTGCGCAATGCCATGCGCCACTCACCCGAGGGCGGCACGGTGCGCCTGGCCGGCCAACGCGAGCGCGATTTCTGGCACCTGACTGTCACCGACCAAGGGCCCGGGGTGGATGAGCAGGACCTGGAACGGATCTTCGAACCTTACCTGCGGCTCGATGGCGCCAAGGGCCAAGGCTTCGGGCTGGGCCTGAGCATCGCCCGCAAGGCCATCACCCTGCAGGGCGGCACGCTCTGGGCAAGCCGCGCCGAACCCGGGCTATGCCTGCACCTGCGGATACCAGCGCAAGGTTAAGAAAGTTAATGCGCTTTACTCTCAAATAACAGTCAATATCATTCGTGATCTTTCAAGGCCCGCCTGTGCTGGCCAGCCGCCTCTGGAGATCACCATGGCCTCTCGCCTGCCCTTGCCCGCTCTGCTTGCGATACTGACCAGCACCTCGCTTGCCCATGCCGAGCAGGCCTCTCCTGCTGACCAGCCCATCGAGCTGGAAGCGCAAAACATAGTTGCTACGGCAAAGGAAGAAACCAAGCAAGCGCCCGGCGTGTCGGTCATCACCGCCGAGGACATCAAGAAGCGCCCACCGGCCAACGACCTCTCCGAGCTGATCCGCACCATGCCGGGGGTCAACCTCACTGGCAACTCCACCAGCGGCCAGCGCGGCAACAACCGGCAGATCGACATTCGCGGCATGGGCCCGGAGAACACGCTGATCCTGATCGACGGCAAGCCGGTCAGCAGCCGCAGCTCGGTGCGCTACGGCTGGCGCGGCGAGCGTGACAGCCGGGGCGACACCAACTGGGTGCCGGCCGACATGATCGAGCGCATCGAGGTGATCCGTGGCCCGGCCGCCGCGCGCTACGGCAACGGTGCTGCCGGCGGGGTGGTGAACATCATCACCAAACAGCCGACCCAGGAAACCCACGGCTCGGCCACGGTCTACACCGCCTTCCCGCAACACAAGGACGAAGGCGCGACCCAGCGGATGGATTTCGGGTTGTCCGGAGCGCTGAGCGACACACTTGCCTATCGCTTGTACGGCAACGTCGCCAAAACCGACGCCGATGACGCCGATATCAATAGCGGCCATGAGTCCACCCGCTATGGCAACCAGGTCGGCACCCTGCCAGCCGGGCGCGAGGGCGTGCGCAACAAGGACGTGAACGGCTTGCTCGCCTGGCAACTGACGCCTGAGCAAACGCTGGAACTGGAAGCCGGGTTCGGCCGCCAGGGCAACCTCTACACCGGCGATACCCAGAACACCAACAGCAACGCCAACGTCAAAAGCCTGCTGGGGCACCAGACCAATATCCTCTACCGCAACACCTGGGCGCTGACCCATCGCGGCGCGTGGGATTTCGGCGACAGCCTGGCCTACGTGCAGTACGAGAAAACCCGTAACCAACGCATCAACGAAGGCCTGGCCGGCGGCACCGAAGGTATTTTCAGCAACACCCATTTCTACACCAGCGAGCTGCGCAGCCTGACCGCGCACGGTGAGGTGAGCCTGCCGCTGCACTGGGGCGTGGACCAGAACCTCACCCTGGGCACCGAATGGGTGGAGCAAAAACTCGACGACCCGCTGGCCAACACCCAGGCCACCACCGCTGGCGGCGCCGTCAGTGGGCTTGCGTCCACTGGCCGCAGTGGTTCGAGCGAGGCGCGCATCGCTTCAGTGTTTGCCGAGGACAACATCGAACTGCGCCCCGGCACCATGCTTACCCCGGCCTTGCGCCTGGACCACCACAGCGTGGTCGGCGACAACTGGAGCCCGGGCCTGAACCTTTCGCAAGTGCTCACCGACACCCTCACGCTCAAGGCCGGCATCGCCCGTGCCTACAAAGCGCCGAACCTGTACCAGCTCAACCCCAATTACCTGCTTTATTCGAACGGCCAGGGTTGCTATGGCCAGACCACTTCCTGCTACCTGCAAGGCAATGCCGGCCTGAGCGCCGAAACCTCGGTGAACAAGGAGCTGGGCATCGAGTACAGGCACGACGACGTAGTGGCAGGCCTCACCTATTTCCGTAACGACTACAAGAACAAGATCGAGTCGGGCATGGCGCCGGTAGGCACCGCAACAGGCGGCACCGGCAGCACTGCCAATGCCTCGGTGTTCCAGTGGGAGAATGTGCCCAAGGCACTGGTGGAGGGGCTGGAAGGCACCTTCAACATGGACCTGGCGCCTGATCTGAAATGGAGCAACAACTTCACTTACATGCTGCGCTCGAAAAACAGGGAAACCGGCGATGTGCTGTCGGTCACGCCCAAGTACACGCTCAACTCGATGCTCGACTGGCAGGCCAGCGAGAAGCTCTCGCTGCAACTGGACGTGGCCTACTACGGCAAGCAGAAGCCCAAGAAATACGACTACCACGGTAACCCGGTCACCGGCAGCGCTCGCCAGCAACTGGCGCCCTACGCCATCGTCGGCACCCGCGGCACCTATCAGCTGACGCAGCACCTGAGCCTGACTGCCGGCATCGACAACCTGCTGGACAAGCGCCACTGGCGCGAAGGCAATGCTCAGGGCGTGAACAACATCGACGGGGCGGGGGCCGCCACCTACAACGAGTCGGGCCGCACGTTCTACACCAGCGTCAGCGCGTCGTTCCGATGCGCGCGCTGGCTCACTGGCTGATGGCGGCCGGGCTTGCGCTCGGCGGCCTGGCGCAGGCCGCGCCACAGGATGCGCCCATGGACACGCGCCTGCTGCAACGCAACGACCTTGCCTACCGCTTCGAGACGTTCACCCTCGATTCGGCCGACGGGCAGCGGCACTATCAGGTGTGGGTAGGCTTGCCGCATCGGCCTGCACCCGCGAAAGGCTACCCGGCGCTGTACATGCTCGACGGCAATGCGGCGGTGGAGGCGCTGGACCCGGCCTTGCTCGCGCAGCTTGACCAGGGCCAGGCGCCGGTCCTGGTGGCAGTGGGTTACGCCGGAGGGCAGCGCATCGACCGCAGTGGGCGCACCTTCGACTACACCCCGCAACGCCCGGCCGGTGAACAGCGCGACCCCATGACCGGCGAGCCCAGCGGCGGCGCGCAGGCTTTCCTGAGGCTGCTGCAAGGCCCCATTGCCGAAAGGGTCAACGCCCTTGCACCGGTGGATACACAGCGTACTGCCTTGTGGGGGCACTCCTATGGCGGCCTGTTCACCCTAGGCGTGCTGCTTGACCAGCCTTCGGCCTTCGCCACCTACATCGCCGCCAGCCCCTCGCTGTGGTGGGCACCAGGCTGGGCGACCCGGCGCAGTCTCGGGCTGGCTGGCCGGCTCGAAGCGCCGCGCCGGCTGTGGCTGATGCACGGTGAGGCAGAACCCGCGCGGCCCCGGCCGAACCTGCCACCGGCGCAGGAAACCGCCGCAGGCCTTGCGCGGGTGCTGAGCGCAGTGCCCAGGCTTTCGGTGCGCTACCAGGGCTTCCCCGGGCTGGGCCATGGCCCGATGCTCGCCGCGTCGCTGCGCCAGGCGCTGCGATGGCTAAATGAAGAAGGCGGAATGTAACTGCCGGGCTATCCTTTTTTTACAAATTTTTGACCATGAGGTCACTAGCGTGCGGCCGTCCCCGATGCGGCCCCGCTATTTGGTAAGGAAAGGTCCAGTAATGCGTTTGCGTCAGCGTCTTCCCGCCTTGAGCCCTGAACCGGCTGATCATGCTGTTCGCTGCCCTGCTGGTGGCGCTTTACAACTTCGAAGCGTGGGGCGCGCTGGTGCAGTTGATCCAGCTCACCGGCATCAAGCGGGTGCTGTTCGAGATCTCGTTCGCGGTGCTGCTGTGGTCGGCATTCTGCCTGCTGCTGTTGCCGTTTTCATTCCGCCCGCTGTTGCGCCCGGTGATCAGCCTGGTGGCTATCACTGCTTCGCTGGCGGCCTACTTCATGAACGACTACGGCATCACCATCGACCGGGTGATGATGCAGAACGTGATGGAGACCGACGCCGGCGAAGTGGGCGCGCTGATCAGCGGCAAGATGGCTGCCTATGTGCTGTTGCTGGGCGTGTTGCCAGCGGCGCTGGCCTGGTACTGGCCGGTGCGCTACCGGCCGGTGCTGCATGGCCTGCTGACGAAGCTGGCGCTGGCCTTCAGCGCCAGCGTGCTGCTGGTGCTGTCGGTGGTGAGCTTTTATTCCACCTATGCACCGGTCTTTCGCGAGCCCGACAAGCTCACTCACTTCATCAACCCCACCAACTACATCTACGCCACCGCGCGCACCGCCAGCGAAAAGCTCATGCTCGAACGCAAGACAGTGGTGCAGCCGATCGCGGCAGACGCCGCTCGCACACCCTCCGGGCAGCGCAAGAAGCTGATGATTTTCGTGGTGGGCGAAACCGCGCGCGCCGATCACTTCGGCCTCAACGGCTACCCGCGCCCGACCACCCCGGAGCTGGGCCAGCTGGACATCCTCAACTTCACCCAGGTGCACTCCTGTGGCACGTCCACTGCCGTGTCGGTGCCATGCATGTTCTCGATGTTCCCGCGCAAGGAGTACACCGACAAGAAGGGCAAGAGCTTCGAAAGCCTGCTCGACGTGCTGCAACGCACCGGCATGAAAGTGCTCTGGCTCGAGAACAACAGTGACTGCAAAGGAGTGTGCCTGCGCGTACCGCATCAGGACATCCCGAAAATCCAGCCCAGTGCCTTCTGCGACGGCAAGCGTTGCCTGGACGAATCATTGCTGGTGGGCCTGCAGCCTTACATCGACAAGTTGGATGAGGACACCCTCATCGTCCTGCACTCCGACGGCAGCCACGGGCCGGAATACTACGACCGCTACCCGGCCGACCAGGAGGTGTTCAAGCCGGTGTGCCACACCAACCAGCTCGGCAGCTGCACCCCGCAGGAGCTGCAGAACGTCTACGACAACACCATCCACTACACCGACCACTTCCTGGCTCAGGTGGTCGGCCTGCTCAAGCAGAATCAGCAACGCTTCGACACGGCCATGTGGTACGTCTCCGATCACGGCGAGTCGCTGGGCGAGAACGGGGTCTACCTGCACGCAGCGCCCTACGCCATCGCCCCCGAAGCCCAGACCCATGTGCCGATGGTGCTGTGGTTCGGCCAGGGCACGCTGGCTGATGCCGGCCTGAACCGCGATTGCCTGGAGGGCCGGCAGAACCAGGCCGGGCTCAGCCACGACTATGTGTTCCACTCGCTGCTGGGCTGGTTCGACGTCAGCACCAGCCTGTACCAGGCGCCGCTGGATCTGTTTGCGGGGTGCAAGCGGTGAGGCAACCAGCCACCCTTGAGCGCTGTTGGGGTGGGCGTTAGACTCGCGGGACATTGGCCCTCCCCGCTTGGAACGCCTGGCGGCTTTTGAGAAGACCCGACAATGCTGATCACCCGGCTGAAACTGAAGAACTGGCGAAACTTCAAAGAGCTGGATATCGCGCTAAGCCCCACAACCTACGTTCTGGGGCCCAATGCTTCAGGCAAATCCAACTTGCTGGATGCGCTTCGCTTTCTGCGCGACGTCTGCAAGCCTGGCGGTGGAGGGCTGCAGGCGGCCGTGCGAAAACGTGGTGGGCTCCAGCATATTCGCTGGCTGGGCGCAAAAAGAATAGCGAGGTCCTGATCCAGGTTGAGCTGAGCAATGCTCAAGGTGAACCTGCGCAATGGATTTATTCGCTGAGTTTCAAGGCAGACGCCCGTGTCGGGCAGGAAAAGGTCTGGAGGCACACTGAGCTGATTCTGGATCGCCCCAATGCTGGCGATCTGGAAGATGCGCTTCTGCTGAGCCAGACCTTCCTGGAGCAAAGCACTGCCAACAAAGCCTTTCGCGAGATCGCTCATTTTTTTGCCAGCACCGAGTACCAGCATCTGGTACCTGCGCTGCTCAAGCACAAGCACGCCAGTGCCGGCATGCTGGATGACGATCCCTTCGGGCAGGGCCTGCTTGAACGTATCGCCGCGTGTCCTGAGAAAAACCGGGCGACCAAGCTAAAGCGCTTGCAGGCCGCCCTGTCGGCGGTTGTCCCGACATTCCAGACGCTACGTTTCGAGCGAGATGCCGAAACGGGAGCCGCGCATCTGGAAGCTGTTTTTGGCCAACAGGGCGCGGCGCAATGGCAAAACGAGCAGCAGTTCTCTGATGGCACCTTGCGCCTGATCGGAATGCTGTGGAGCCTTCAGCAGGAAGCCTCTCTACTGCTGCTCGAAGAACCAGAGCTTTCCTTGAACGAAGCCGTGGTTGCACTCATACCGCTGATGATCGACCGCCTGCTTCGCGAGCAGAAAGCTTCGAGCAGGCAAGTACTGATTACCACTCATAGCGAGGCGCTGTTGGACAACCCACTGGACGGGCGCTCCATCATCCTTTTGGAAACCGGTGCCGAGAGCAGCCAAGCCCGTACAGCCACCGATCAGGAACTGCAACTGATGGACGCTGGCCTGTCGCCAGCGGCAGTTCTGCTGCCCAAGGCCCAACCTGCTGGCCTGAAAGCCCTGGGTTTTTCCTGATGCCCGGAGCGCTCTATATCGTGGGTGAGGATGGCCTCTGTTGTGCGCTTGCAAAGGCTCTTGTCAGGCAATGCACGACGTCATGGCATACCGGTTATGAACAGAACACCTCCGGATTTGGCGAATTCGTCAAATACGTCGCGAAGATGAATCAGGTAGCAAGCACTACGCTTCCGGTTCTGATGCTTGCTGATGGCGATCAGGCGCCCTGCCCTGTTGAGCAGATCAAGGCGTGGCTGCCGCCAAAACCCGCTGCCCGGTTAATGCTGCGCTTGGCAGTAAGGGAATCTGAAAGCTGGGTTCTTGCTGACCGCCAAGGGCTTGCAGCATTTCTGGACATCAGCATGGCACACATCCCAGCAGCCCCGGATGAACTGCGTGCGCCCAAAGAATCTTTGCTTACCCTGATCCGGAAAAGCAAAAAACGACTCCTTCGCGAAGAAATGCTGCCCGCCAAGCAGAGCCGCGCACCTGTGGGGCTGGGCTATGTGCTTCACCTTGAGAGTTTCCTGGCCGAAGGCTGGAGCCTGAAACGAGCTGCAGAAAACTCCCCGAGCCTGGCGCGCGCAGCGGGCAGAGTAAGCCAGGTGCTTGGCGCTGAGGGCTAATCGCGCTGGGGTATTACTCGCCACGCTCATACGTTGCAGTTGCAACGTCCTGCGCATACCACAGGACCTTCCGTGACCACCCCACTCACCCCACAACGCGCACGCCTGATGGCCCTGCTGGTCGCTGCAGCGTTCTTCATGGAAAACCTCGACGCCACGGTGATCGTCACGGCGTTGCCCGACATGGCGGCCAGCTTCGGGGTGAACCCGGTGGACCTGAACGTGGGCATCACCGCTTATGTGCTGACCCTGGCGGTGTTCATCCCGGCCAGTGGCTGGGTGGCCGAGCGCTGGGGTTATCGGCGTGTATTCCTGCTCGCGCTGGCGACTTTCACGTTGGCCTCCGTGCTGTGTGGGCTGTCGCAGACGCTCTGGCAGTTCGTGCTGGCGCGGGTGCTGCAAGGCGTAGGCGGCGCGATGATGGTGCCGGTGGGGCGCCTGGCGGTGCTGCGCAGCACCGAGAAAAAAGACCTGCTAACGGCCATCGCCTTCATCACCTGGCCCGGGCTGGTGGCGCCTGTGCTCGGGCCGCCGCTGGGCGGGTTGATCACTTCCAGCGCCTCTTGGCACTGGATCTTCTGGTTGAACCTGCCACTGGGGCTGATCGCGCTGTTGCTCACCCTGCGCCTGATGCCTGCCGGGCAAGCGCAAGAAGCTCCACGGCGCTTTGACTGGCTGGGCTTCGTGCTGTGCGCCGGCGGTTGCGCTGCGCTGCTGCATGGCCTGGATGAAGTCGGCCGAGCGCCAACGGCCCTGGCTGGCTGGGGCCTGCTCGGGGCCAGCGTGCTGCTGATCGCTGCACTGGCCTGGCATTGCCGCCGCCATGCCGCGCCTTTGTTGCGGCTCGAAGCGATCAAGGTGCCAACCTACCGCGTCACCTTCAATGGCGGATCGCTGTTTCGCGCGATGGTGAGCGCTCACCCGTTCCTGCTGCCACTGATGTTTCAGCTGGGCTTCGGCCTGAGCCCGGTGACATCCGGATTGCTGGTGCTGTGCCTGTTCGCCGGCAATATCGGCATGAAGCCCATGACCAATGCCGTGCTGCGGCGCTGGGGGTTTCGCGTCACATTGTTCGGCAGCGGCACGGTGCTCACGTTGGCGACCTTCGCCTGCGCGCTGGTCACGCCAGCAACGCCATTGTGGCTGCTGGCGCCGTTGCTGGTGATCTCCGGGATGGCCCGCTCGATGGGGTTCACGGCGTACAGCAGCCTGGCGTTCGTCGACATGCCAGCCCCCTTGATGAGCTCGGCCAACACGCTGTTCAGCATGGCTCAGCAACTGGCGTTCGGGCTGGGCATCGCGCTGGCGGTGATTTTCCTGCGCGGTTCGCAAACGGTATTGGGCGTGGCGGACGGCAGCCTTTCGGCTTATCACCTGGCCTTTGCCTTGATTGGGGTGGCGACCCTGCTATCGATGGCCGACCTGTTGCGGTTGCCCAGGGATGCAGGCGCGCAGGTGTCTGGGCATGGGCTTGCCAGGCATTGACCGATTGCCGCCCACTTTCGCAAACCCTGTTCACCAGCCGGTACAAAACCCGTTGATTTGTGTAACCGGCTGGTTCATTTTAAAAACCATGCAGCGCCCAGAAGGCTCTGCAATCTCCAAGAACAACAATCGAAGCCCTCGACACGAGTAAACCGCATGTCGCGCAAAACCATTCTGGCCGGTCTGATCGGCGCTGGTATCCAGCAATCCAAAACCCCACCCATGCACGAGGCCGAAGGTGCCAGCCAAGGTTTGGGCTATGTCTATCGGCTGATCGACCTCGACGTGCTCAAGCTCGGTAACGAGCACCTCCAGGAGCTGCTGGTCGCCGCCGAGCGCACCGGTTTCACCGGCTTGAACATCACTTTCCCGGCCAAGCAGGCGATCATCCCGCTGCTCGATGAGCTGTCACCGGAAGCACGTGGCATCGGCGCGGTGAACACCGTAGTGCTCAAGGATGGCAAACGGGTGGGCCACAACACCGATTGCCTGGGTTTTGCCGAAGGTTTTCGTCGTGGGCTGGAAGGCGCGCCGCGTGAGCGCGTAGTGCAAATGGGCGCCGGTGGCGCGGGATCGGCAGTGGCTCATGCGCTGCTGCTCGAAGGCGTGAAGCAACTGACCGTGTTCGATGTGGACCCGCAAAAGGCGCAGGCGCTGGTGGACAACCTCAACGCGCATTTCCCCGGCGCCCCCGCTCGCACAGGCACAGACCTGCCCGCAGCCGTTGGCCAGGCACAGGGGATCGTCAACACCACGCCCATGGGCATGGCCAAGCTGCCCGGCACGCCGGTGCCTGCCGAGCTGCTGCGCGCGGAGTTGTGGGTGGCGGAGATCGTCTACTTCCCGCTGGAAACCCAATTGCTGCACGACGCCCGCGCGCTGGGCTGCCGCACCCTCGATGGCGGGACGATGGCGGTCTTCCAGGCAGTGAAGGCCTTCGAGCTGTTCACCGGCCTGCCCGCAGATGCAGAGCGCATGACCGCGCATTTCAAGCGCATGATCTGAGCAACGACCCTTCCTGACATCCAAGCTGCACTCAAGGCACTGCCCTGCCAAAGGGCCTTGAGTGCAGCGCCCTGTTAGCGCTATGGTAGCGATACCATTCGCGCTTGCGCCGCTTCAGGATAAGAACAATATGTCGAAGATCACTTGCGTCAGAACCCTGCGCCTGCCCGAGCGGCCGAAGCTGCTATGGGTCGAAATCGAAACCGACGAAGGCCTTGTGGGCCTGGGTGAAACCTTTCGCGGTGCGGCCACGGTCGAAGCGGCGGTACACGAGTTGATCGCCCCGGTGCTGATCGGCCGCGATGCTCGCCAGATCGAAGCCATTTCCCTGGAATTGACTACGCCCTATGTAGGCTTTCACAGCGCCAGCGCCGAAATCCGCGCCGCTAGCGCCGTAGACATTGCCCTGTGGGACCTCAAAGGCCAGCGCCACGGCATCCCCATCCACGAAGCTCTGGGCGGCGCTTGCCGCGAGCGCATCCGGGTGTACAACACCTGCGCGGGCTACGACTTCAACACCCAGCAAGGTGCCCGCCGCGAAATCGCTGCCAGCGACCGCGCCCAAGGCCCTTACGACGACCAGCTCGCCTTCGCCCGTGACCCGGCAGCCCTGGCCCGCAGCCTGGTCGAGGAAGGCTACACGGCCATGAAGATCTGGCCGTTCGACCGCTTCGCTCGCCAGCCGGGCGCCAACAGCATCAGCCTGGCCGAAGTGCGCCAAGGCGCTGAAACCTTCCGCCAGATCCGCGAAGCAGTGGGCGACCGCATCGAGATCATGTGCGAGCTGCACAGCCTGTGGGACAGCACTGCTGCGCTGCGCATCTGCCAGGCCCTGGAGCCGTTCGACCTCTACTGGGTCGAAGACCCCCTGTGCAAGATGGACGACGCCAAGGCCCTGGCCGACCTGCGCAACCGTACCCAGGTACCGATCTGCGCCAGCGAAACCCTGGGCGGCAGCACGGCCTATCGCGACCTGTTGGCTGCCGGCAGCCTGGATTACCTGATGCTGGACCTGGTGTGGTGCGGCGGCTTCACCGAAGCCCGCAAGATCGCGGCCCTGGCCCAGGCCTACAACAAACCCCTCGCACCCCACGACTGCACCGGCCCGGTGGCGTTGTTCGCAGGCCTGCAACTGGCATTGCATGCGCCCACGGCGGTATTGCAGGAAGTGGTGCGGGCGTCGCTTTCGACCTGGTACGGCGAGCTTGTGACCGAACTGCCGCGCATCGTCGACGGCCATGCACTGGCGCCCTCCGCGCCCGGCCTGGGCACGGCGCTGCGCCCGGAAGTGAAACGGCGGCCCGACGCGATCCTTCGCGAAACCCGCGGGTAGCGGGGCTGCGCCCTACCCTTTGCGCACAAAGCGCAGCAACGTATCGACGAACATCTCCCGGTGATGCGCCTTGAGCACCGGGTCGTCGAAGTCCACCGCGAACAGGGCACCGAAGGTGTGCCGGTTGGAAACGCGGTAGAAGCAGAAGGCGCTGATCATCATGTGCACGTCGATGGCCTTCAGCCCTTCCCGAAACTCACCCAGCGCCTCGCCACGGCGCAGGATCTCGTCGAGCGCATTGAGCACGGTGGTGTTCATCGACTGAATGGCCTTGGACTGCTTCACGTACTGCCCGCAATTGATGTTCTCGTTGCAGACGATGCGCACGAAATCCACGTTGCGGTCATGGTGGTCGAAGGTGAATTCCACCAGCCGGCGGATGCCCTCTTCCGGTGGCAGCTCGGCCAGGTGCATGTTGCTTTCGGTGTTGCGAATATCGCCGTAGAGCTTTTCCAGCACTTCGATGTAGAGCTGCTCTTTACTGTTGAAGTAGTAATAGATCATGCGCTTGCTGGTTTGCGTGCGCTCGGCGATGGCATCCACCCGCGCACCGGCCAGGCCCTGCGAGACGAACTCGACGATGGCCGCCTGCAGGATGTTTTCACGGGTTTTCTCGGGATTGTTCTTGCGGCTTCTGCGCGCCGGGAGGGCGGCGGGAGCTTCGTCTGTTGTTGTCATTGGGGGCTCACGGCCGGAGGGTCCAGCGCCGATTATGATCCGGCGCGGGCCCCGATTGAAAGGCCGCCAGTCAAAGCCTGGCTTTATGGCCCGCGCCGCTGCGTGCCTTGGCCATCGCCGCCAGGCGAACTGCCACGTTTGCTGCGCCATAGCCGGCGTAACCGCCCTTGCGCTGCAGCACTTCGAAGAAGAACCGGTTCTCGAACGGCTCGGTGTACACGTGGAACAGCTCGCCGCCGTTGGCATCGCGGTCGTACAGCACGTTGTAGTAGGCCAGCTCGCTCAGGAATTCATCATCGAAATCGAAACGCGCGGCCAGGTCGTCGTAGTAGTTGAGCGGGATGTCGAGCAGCGGAAGGCCGGCTTCCTTGGCGTGGTTGACGGTGGCGAAGATGTCCTCGCAATCGAACGCGACATGGTGCACACCGGAGCCGCGGTAGGTGCTCAGCGCATGTGAAATGGCAGTGCCACGGTTCTCCGAGATGTTCAGCGGCAGCCGCACGGTGCTGCAACGGCTGCGGATCGCGCGGCTTTTCACCAGGCCGTAGGGGTCGGGCAACACCACTTCGTCGTCAGCCTTGAAGTCCAGGATGCTTTTGTAGAACAGTACCCAGTTGTCCAGCGCATCCGGCGGCAAGGCCATCGCCATGTGGTCGATGCGCCCCAGCGGGCCGGGGGTGGCAGGCGCGGGCTTTAGGTTGAAGTCGGTCTCGTAGATGGTGCGGCCCTGGGCATCGGCGTCGACCAGGTAGATCAGGCTGCCATCGGGCGCGCGCACGGCGGCCAGCTCGCGCTCGTTAGGGCCGACCAGGCCGCGATAAGGCTGGGCCTTGTAGGCCACGGCACGCTCGAGCGCCTTGGCGCTGTTCTGCACGCGCACGGCGGTGGCACACAGCGAGGGGCCGTGAGCCTCGAAGAAGTTGTGGGCGAACGAGTAGGGTTCTGAGTTGAGGATCAGGTTGATGTCGTTCTGGCGCAGCAGGGTCACGTTCTTGGAGCGGTGCCGGCCGGCTTCGGTAAAACCCAGTTGGCCCAGCCAGTGGCCCAGTTTGGCGCCGGTCGTCTCATCCACGGCGAATTCCAGAAACTCGACACCGTCATAGGGCGCCGCCGCTGGCGGAGCGAACAGGATCTCGGGCTTCGGCTCGCTGCCAGCCAGGCGCTCGCGGGTTTTCTCTTCCAGGTACAGCAGCGAGCGCAAACCGTCGGCAGCATTGGCACGCGGCGGCGCGGCGCGGAAGCCGTCGTTGAAATCTCCAGCGACAACGGGCCGCTGTAGCCGGTTTGCAGGATCGGCGCCAGGAAACCCGGCAGGTCGAAGTCACCCTGGCCAGGGAAGTTGCGGAAATGCCGGCTCCACTCCAGCACGTCCATCGCCAGCACCGGCGCGTCGGCCATCTGCACGAAGAAGATCTTGTCGCCGGGGATCTGTGCGATGCCGGCTGGGTCATCCTTGAGCGAGAGGGTATGGAAACTGTCGAGAATAACGCCCAGCGCCGGGTGATCGGCCTGGCGCACGATGTTCCAGACCTGGCTGTAACGGTTGACATGCCGGCCCCACGCCAGCGCTTCGTAACCGATGCGCAGGCCACGAGCGCCCGCGCGCTCGGCCAGCAGGCGCATGTCGTCGACCAGGATGCGCTCATCGCCCACCGAGTCGGGCGCTACCGTGCTGCACACCAGCACCAGATCGGTGCCCAGCTCCTGCATCAGGTCGAACTTGCGCTCGGCACGGTCGATATTGCGCTGCAGGCGCTCACGCGGCATGCCTTCGAAATCCCGGAACGGCTGGAACAGCGTGATGGCGATGCCCAGGTCGGCGCACATCTGGCGGATTTCGCGCGGGCTGCCGTCGTAGTAGAGCAGGTCGTTTTCGAAGATCTCGACGCCGTCGAAGCCCGCGGCGGCCACCGCCTCGAGTTTTTCCGGGAGGGTACCGCTCAGGGATACCGTGGCGATGGAACGATGCATGACTGGCTCCAGAAGGCAGCGGGCAGGCCTTGGAAAGTGGCCTGTCGAGCGCCTGGTCTACGCGTTTTTGTGAGGGTTCTTATACCGTATATGGCAGAGTTTCTCGCGTACTGCCTGGTTACTTTTCGTTCGATTATCGAACGGTTGTTGCGTTCCATGTGGATGGATCAGTGCCGCGCCTGTTTCTGGGCTCGGCGCTGCAACCAGGCGGCGGCAATGCCCGACAGGCAGATCACACAGATACCTACGACAGCGCTGGGCGACGGAGTGTGATTGAAGATCAGGATGCCGTAGATCCCGGCGAATACGATCTGGCAGTAACCGAACGGTGCCAGCAAGGCAGGCGCCGCGTGGCGGAAGGCCTGGGTGAGCAACAAGTGGGCGCCCATGCCGCAGCCGCCCAACACCAGCATGAACAAGCCGTGCGTCAACGTTGGCCATTGCCAGAAGTACGGCACGATGGCGCTCATGATGATCGTGTTGAAGATGCCGGCGAAGAAGTTGCTGGTGGTTGGGCTGTCGGTTCTGGAAACGATACGGGTGAGCAACTGGTAGGCGCAGAAGCACAACGCCGAACCGAAGGGGAAAGGATCGCCGGCGTGAACAACTCACCACCCGGATGCACGATCACCATCACCCCGCTGAAGCCAACAAGCACGGCCAGCCACTGCCCGGTGCTGACCCGCTCCTTGAGCAGCGGCACGGATAGCGCCGTGACCATCAACGGTGAGAGAAAATTGACCGCCGTGGCCTCGGCCAGCGGGATGTATTGCAGGCCCGAGATGAACAGCAAGCTGGTACCCAGCAGGCACAAAGCCCGCGCCACCTGCAGCAACGGCCTGCGTGTGCGCAGGATGCGCAGGCCCGATTGCGGCAGGAAGATCCCCATCATCAGCAGCGTGTGTACCAGATAGCGGACCCAGATCACCAGCATCACCGGGTAGAAGCCCGACAAATATTTCGAAAGCACATCGTGGCTGGCGAACAGCAGCGTGGCCACCACCATCAGCAGCATGCCCCGAAGAGGCTGTTGCGCGGCGTTGAGCGAGGTGTCGGGGGAAGTCATCGGCGGGAGGCGTTCCAGTACGCGACGGGTTTTACCTATTTAGAACAATGTTCCGAAGCCTGCGCAAGCGCCTCAGCCAAACCACTCCGACACCAGCACCGCTTCAGAAATCTCGGCGGCGGCTGCCAGCAGGGCCGGGGCCAGGGCTGTGAGTTTCTCATCCGGCAAACGCGCACCAGGCCCGGCAATGCTCAGCACTCCTACCGCCGCGCCATGCTGCGGGTGCAGCACCGCGCAGGCAATTGCGGCGGTGCCGATCGCCGAGCTGTCGCGCACTTGAGCGTAGCCGCGCTGGCGTGCCCGGCCAAGTCGCTCCAGAAGCTCGGCGTTGTGCCTGGGTGCGCCCGGCCCGATGGCATCTGGCGTCAATGGCCCTTGCGCCTCTACCAGAGCCAACGCCTGGGCGTCGCTGAGAGTCGCAAGCCAGGCGTGGCCGGAGGCGGTGGGGAACAGCGGCGCATCGCGGCCCATGTCCGGGTCATAGCGCAGCCCTGCGCCAGCGCCCTGGGCCTTGGCGATCCAGGTCAGGCGCTGCTGGGCAATCACACCCAGCCGCACCAGCTCGCTGCTGTCACGGGCAAGGCGGTCGAGAATCGGCTGCACCACATCTACCCCGCTGCCAGCCAGGTGTCGGAAGCCCATGGCCACCAGCCGGGTGGTAAGCAGGTAACGCGCGTTCTCAGCGTTCTGGCGGACATAACCCAGGCGCGAAAGCTCGGCCAGCATGCGGTGAGCCGCGCTCTTGGGCACTTGGGCTTCGTCAGCAAGGCTTTGCAGGGCAAGGCCCCGCGGCGCTTGCGCGAGCAGTTCGATCAGGTGGATGGCGCGTTCGATCTGGCTTCCGGCCATGGGGCATCTCGTCAGGAGGCGATGGCGCCCAGCGAGCGATTTCGCAGGGCGCTGCGGGTGATAGGGCAATGCGGCATAGAGTATGGAACATGGTTCCGCTTTTCCACACCGATGCGCTATCACGCTCAGCGGCTCCTGGCCCAGCGCAGTGAAGTCAGAAGTCGAAGAACACCGTTTCACCTTCGCCCTGGATGCGGATATCGAAACGGTAGGCCGTCTTGCCATCCACTTCGCAACGCTTGGCTACCAGCGTCTCGCGACGCTGTGGTTGCTCGATCAGGTTGAGGATCGGGCACTTGGCGTTGGCTTGGGCTTCGTCATCGAAATACAGCCGGGTTTGCAGGTGGATGTTGATACCCCTGGCGAACAGGCTGACGTTGATGTGCGGCGCCATCGGCACGCCGGCCCCGGTGTGCACCACGCCAGGCTTGATGGTGTTCAGCGTCCATTCACCCGCGTCGAAGGTGGTGGCGGTGCGGCCGAAGCTGTTGAAGGGCTTTTCCAGGTCGAACGCAGTGTCGTAGCGGCCGGAGGCATCGGCCTGCCAGAACTCCAGAAACGAGTCGCGCACCAGGTGGCCGTTGCCGTCGTAGACGTTACCCAGCAACAGGATGTGCTCGCCGGGCGCGCCGGGCCTGGCCATCTGGTTCCAGATTTCCTGGTCGCGCGGCGGGTTGCCGGCTGCAGCCAGGGCCAGGCCGATGTGCACGTAAGGGCCGGCCGTTTGCGAGGGGGTTTCCTTGAGCAATTCGATAGGCATGGGCGGCTCCTCAGCGGTTCTCGAAGTGGGTCTGGCGTTGGCCGCGCAGAACGATGTCAAAGCGGTAGGCCAGGCAATCCATGGGGTTGGCATTGGCCATGTCGAGCCTGGCGATCAGGCTCTGGACCGCTTCGGGGTCAACGATCGACTTGACGATCGGGCACATCGGGATCAGCGGATCGCCCTCGAAATACAGCTGGGTGATCAACCGGGTGGAAATCGACGGGCCGCTGATGGAAAAGTGGATATGCGCCGGCCGCCAGTCATTGGGGCCGTTGCGCCAGGGGTACGGGCCCGGCTTGATGGTGCGGAACTGGTAGTTGCCGTCTGCATCGGTCAGGGCGCGGCCGACGCCGCCGAAATTCGGGTCCAACGGGGCAAGGTAGCGGTCGTTCTTGTGGCGATAACGCCCACCGGCGTTGGCCTGCCACATTTCCACCAGCGTATGCGGCACCGGGCGGCCGTATTGGTCCAGCACACGGCCGGCAACGATGATGCGCTCACCCACCGGCAGGCCGCCGTTGTTGAAATTGAGCAGCAGGTCGTTGTCGTGCTCGCCGAACTTGAGATGAGAGAAATTGGGGCCGGTGCTTTCGCTGGCAGTTTGCGGAACGCTCACCAGCGCCTGGCGCGGGGAGCGGGCTACCGAGGTTTTGTAGTCGGGGGTCAAGGCTTTGGGGTGCCAGTTACGGTCACGGATGACGAAGCGGCTCTGATCCTGATCAGACACGTCGAGCTCCTGTTGTTCGAGTTATAGGGCACGCGCTCACGGGGCGCATGCCGGCCAGTGTCGAACAACCGGCGGCGTTTAAATACTGAAAAGACGATGGCCACTCATAACCTGTGAGTTATGAATGGCTGATCTGGCTCAAATCGCAGGCAATTGTTCCATTGGCCAGCGCGCCTGCACATGGATGCCCAGGCCTTCCTTCTGCCCTGCCAACAAACGCTGGCAACCGGCATAGGCGATCATCGCGCCGTTATCGGTGCAAAACCGTGGCCTGGCGTAGAAAACACCGCCCTTGAGGGCTGCGGTCATGTGCTCGAGCTCCGCGCGCAGGGCCTTGTTGGCACTGACGCCGCCCGCAATCACCAGATGCTTGAGGCCGGTTTGCTTGAGAGCCCGTTTGCATTTGATGGCGAGCGTCTCTACCACGGCCTGCTGGAAAGCGCGGGCCACGTCGCAGCGGGTTTGCTCGCCATCGTCACCGGCCGCCTGGCAGGCCTGCCAGGTATTGAGGGTGAAGGTTTTCAAGCCGCTGAAGCTGAAGTCCAGGCCAGGGCGGTCGGTCATTGGCCTTGGGAAGGTAAAGCGCCCGGGCGTGCCCTGCTCGGCCAGGCGAGCGATCTCGGGGCCGCCAGGGTACGGCAGGCCCATGAGCTTGGCGGTTTTGTCGAAGGCCTCGCCGGCGGCATCATCCAGGCTCTCGCCCAGCAACTGGTACTGGCCGATACCATCGACCCGCACCAATTGCGTGTGCCCGCCGGACACCAGCAATGCAACGAAGGGGAAAACCGGCGGCTGCTCCTCGAGCATCGGCGCCAGCAGATGGCCCTCCATGTGGTGCACACCCAGTGCCGGAATGCCCCAGGCGAACGCCAGCGCCTGCGCGCAGGAAGCGCCTACCAGCAGGGCCCCGACAAGGCCGGGGCCGGCGGTATAGGCGATGGCGTCGATGTCGCGGGCTTCACAGCCGGCGCCGGCCAGCACTTCCCGAATCAGCGGCAGCATGCGCTTGACGTGATCGCGTGAAGCGAGCTCGGGCACCACGCCGCCGTAGACACGGTGCTGGTCGATCTGGCTGAATAGCGCATCTGCCAGCAGGCCGCGCTCGCTGCAATAGAGGGCTACGCCGGTTTCGTCGCAGGATGTTTCCATTCCCAGTACTAGCATGGCTTCTGGTTTCGGGCCTTGGGCATATGAAGAAGGCGCGCATGATAGTCGCCGCTCGCCATGCCGGCCAGCGGTTTTCGATCAGAGGCTTTGCAAACCCCTTACGCAAGGGGTACTATTCGCAACCCTTAAAAACTGACGTATCCAGAGCGCTTTCCGCCATGGGGTACGTTGCCCCGGTAATGAATGAAGGTAGCTCTGGATGCCAGCCGTCAAAGTTAAAGAGAACGAACCCTTCGACGTAGCTCTGCGTCGTTTCAAGCGCTCCTGCGAAAAAGCCGGCGTACTGGCCGAAGTTCGTAGCCGCGAGTTCTACGAAAAGCCCACCGCCGAGCGCAAGCGCAAGGCTGCTGCCGCTGTAAAGCGTCACGCCAAGAAAGTTCAGCGCGAACAGCGCCGCGCCGTACGCCTGTACTGATACAGTCGCACGCTGCAAGCTTCTGCCTGGCCCGGCCCTCAAAAGCCGGGCTTTTGGCAATTGTGTTTTTGGAAAGTGGCACTCTGCTGTCAGTTGCCTGATGTCTCCCTCCAGTTTTTCCCGCCTCGCCCGATACGCTCCTCATTGAAGGGCTTAACGTGACCCACTGGCGCCAACGCCTGAAGGAACCCGTATGGCCGGGCTGATTCCACAGAGCTTCATCGACGACCTGCTCAACCGCACCGACATTGTCGATGTGGTCAGCTCGCGCGTGCAGCTCAAGAAAACCGGCAAGAACTACTCCGCCTGCTGTCCGTTCCACAAGGAAAAGACCCCCTCCTTCACCGTCAGCCCCGACAAGCAGTTCGATCACCGCTTCGGCTGCGGCGCCGGCGGTAACGCACTCGGCTTCGTCATGGACCACGACAACCTGGACTTTCCCCAGGCGGTCGAGGAAATGGCCAAGGCCTTGGGCATGGAGGTGCCGCGCGAGGACGGCCGGCGCAGCAACAAACCGCGCCAGCCTACCGACTCGCCGCTGTATCCGTTACTGGAGGCGGCCGCCGAGTTCTACCGCCAGGCCCTGAAGAACCACCCGCAACGCCGGGCGGCGGTGGAATACCTCAAGGGCCGCGGGTTGTCCGGCGAGGTGGCGCGAGACTTCGGCCTGGGCCTCGCACCGCCGGGCTGGGACAACCTGCTCAAGCACCTGGGCGCCGACACCTTGCAACAGAAGGTGATGATCGATGCGGGCTTGCTGATCGAGAACGCCGACTCCGGCAAGCGCTACGACCGTTTCCGTGACCGGGTGATGTTCCCCATCCGCGACAGCCGCGGCCGGGTGATCGCCTTCGGTGGCCGGGTGCTGGGCGACGACAAGCCCAAATACCTGAACTCGCCGGAAACCCCGGTGTTCCATAAGGGCCAGGAACTCTACGGGCTGTACGAAGCACGCAAGCACAATCGCAACCTCGACGAAGTGATCGTGGTCGAGGGCTACATGGACGTCATTGCGCTCGCCCAGCAGGGCTTGCGCAATGCCGTGGCAACCCTGGGCACGGCCACCAGCGAAGAGCACCTCAAACGGCTGTTTCGCCTCGTGCCCAGTGTGTTGTTCTGCTTCGACGGCGACCAGGCCGGCCGCAACGCCGCCTGGCGCGCGCTCGAGTCAACGCTTGCCAGCCTGCAGGATGGGCGCAAGGCGCGCTTTCTGTTTTTGCCCGAAGGCGAAGACCCCGATTCACTGGTGCGTGCCGAAGGCACCGATGCCTTCCGCGCCCGTATTCATCAGCACGCGCAGCCGCTGGCCGATTATTTCTTCCAGCAGCTGACCGAAGAAGCCGACCCGCGCTCGCTCGAGGGCAAGGCGCACATGGTCACCCTGGCGGCACCGCTGATCGATCGCATTCCCGGCGCCAACCTCAAGGCCCTGATGCGTGCGCGCCTGGCGGAAATCACCGGGCTGTCGGGCGAGGCATTGAGCCAACTGGCGCAACAGGCGCCGGCTGCGCCTCAATCGGTTGCGGCAACGGAATTTGACGTCGGCGGCATCGACTTCGACGGCCATGGCGGCGACTACGCCCCGGCCTACGCCGATTACGCTGCCGACGCCCAGCCGCAGCAATGGGCGCCGCGCCAAGGCGCCGAGCGCAAGCCATGGAAGAAGGACGGCGGAGGCGGCAAACCGTGGCACAAGGGCAAAGGCCGTGGCGATTTCGTACCACGTGCCCCGCGCCCGCCAGTGAGCGTCGAAGCTCCGGTACTCAGCGCGCTGCGAAGTTTGCTGCACCATCCGCAACTGGCTGGCCAGGTCGAAGACGCCAGCCATTTCGCCGATGAGAACCAGGTTTACTCGCAATTGCTGGTGGCGTTGCTGGAGGCACTTCAGAAGAATCCTCAGCTACGCTCCCTACAGTTGATCGCACGCTGGCACGGCACCGATCAGGGCCGCTTGCTGACTGCACTGGCCGAAAAGGAGTGGTTGATCGATGCCGACAACCTTGAACAACAGTTTTTCGACACCATAACCAGCTTGTCGGCGCGCCAGCGTGAGCGCGCCCTGGAGCTGCTGCTCAACAAGGCCCGGCAGGGCCACTCGCTTAGCGCAGAGGAAAAAGACCAGCTGCGCGATCTCTTCAACAGCAAGGCGAACGCACAAACCCCGACCTCAACTGGCGTGTGAGGTCCTAGCTGCGGTATAATCCTCGGCTTGTTTTTTGCCCGCCAAGACCTTAAGTGGATAGGGTGTTATGTCCGGAAAAGCGCAACAGCAATCTCGTATCAAAGAGTTGATCACCCGCGGTCGTGAGCAGGGCTACCTGACTTACGCGGAGGTCAACGACCACCTGCCGGAGGATATTTCAGATCCGGAACAGGTGGAAGACATCATCCGCATGATCAACGACATGGGGATCAACGTATTCGAGAGTGCCCCGGATGCGGATGCCCTGTTGCTGGCCGAGGCCGACACAGACGAAGCCGCCGCCGAGGAGGCCGCTGCCGCATTGGCTGCGGTTGAAACCGATATCGGCCGCACCACCGACCCGGTCCGCATGTACATGCGCGAAATGGGTACCGTCGAACTGCTGACCCGCGAAGGCGAGATCGAAATCGCCAAACGCATCGAGGAAGGCATTCGCGAGGTGATGAGCGCCATCGCTCACTTCCCCGGCACCGTCGATCACATCCTGAGCGAATACGACCGCGTCACCACTGAAGGTGGCCGCCTGTCCGACGTCCTCAGCGGCTACATCGACCCCGATGATGCCATCGCCGAGCCTTCCGAGCCTCCGCCTCCTGCCGACGCCAAAGCGGCGCCCGCTGAAAAGGATGAAGAGGAAGAAGAGGAAAGCGGCGACAGCGACGACGAGGAAGAGACCGAAAGCGGCCCCGACCCGGAAATCGCTCGCCAGCGCTTCGGCGCTGTAGCGGATCAGCTGAAAGTCACCCAGAAGGTTCTGAAAAAGCACGCCCGTGGCAGCAAGGAAGGCGTTGCCGAACTGCTGGCCCTGGCCGAGCTGTTCATGCCGATCAAGCTGGTGCCCAAGCAGTACGAAGGCCTGGTTGAAATGGTGCGCGGTGCTCTGGATCGCGTCCGCACTCAGGAACGCGCCATCATGCAGCTGTGTGTGCGTGATGCCCGCATGCCGCGTGCCGACTTCCTGCGCTCCTTCCCGGGCAACGAAGTCGACACCGCCTGGGCCGAAGGCCTGGCCGCCGGCAAGAGCAAGTACGCCGAAGCTCTGGGTCGCCTGAAGGCTGATGTACAGCGCTGCCAGGAAAAGCTCGTCGCACTGCAGAACGAATGCGGTCTGACCGTCGCCGAGATCAAGGACGTCAACCGTCGCATGTCCATCGGTGAGGCCAAGGCCCGCCGCGCCAAGAAGGAAATGGTCGAGGCGAACCTGCGTCTGGTGATCTCGATCGCCAAGAAGTACACCAACCGCGGCCTGCAATTCCTCGACCTGATCCAGGAAGGCAACATCGGCCTGATGAAGGCGGTGGACAAGTTCGAATACCGCCGCGGCTACAAGTTCTCGACTTACGCCACCTGGTGGATCCGCCAGGCGATCACCCGTTCGATCGCCGACCAGGCGCGCACCATCCGTATCCCGGTGCACATGATCGAAACGATCAACAAGCTCAACCGTATTTCCCGGCAGATGCTCCAGGAGATGGGCCGCGAACCTACCCCGGAAGAGCTGGGCGAACGTATGGAAATGCCTGAGGACAAGATCCGCAAGGTATTGAAGATCGCCAAGGAACCGATCTCGATGGAGACTCCCATCGGCGACGACGAAGACTCCCATCTGGGCGACTTCATCGAAGACTCCACCATGCAGTCGCCGATCGATGTGGCCACCGTCGAAAGCCTCAAGGAAGCCACCCGCGAAGTGCTCTCAGGCCTCACCGCCCGTGAAGCCAAGGTACTGCGGATGCGCTTCGGCATCGACATGAACACTGACCACACCCTCGAGGAAGTGGGCAAACAGTTCGACGTGACCCGCGAGCGGATCCGCCAGATCGAAGCCAAGGCCCTGCGCAAACTGCGCCACCCAACCCGTAGCGAGCACCTGCGTTCGTTCCTGGATGAGTGATAGCTGGCGTTGAAACACCGATCCCCGCCTCTGAGTGATCAGTCGCGGGGATTTTTTTGGGCTTGGTTTTTCGACGAATGGGGCGGTGCCAGGATCAAGAAGTGAACGCGTGAAAAAATCTGCACGTCTTTATTTCTGAATGGTTTTTCGGATGGTGCCAGGCGTAGGAGCTGGTTATAATCGGCGGCCTGTCAGGGCCTATAGCTCAGTTGGTTAGAGCAGAGGACTCATAATCCTTTGGTCCACGGTTCGAGTCCGTGTGGGCCCACCAGACATCCCCAAAGCCGCGCAATTGCGCGGCTTTTGCGTTTTCGGCATGTGTCTACGGCTAGCCACCCACGGTACCTTTCGCCATCCAATTACAAACCCGGCACGACCTGTTCATACTTGCGGTCAGTCAGCGCAGATTCGACTTCAAAGGTGATGGTCATACGCGAATCCAGTGCAAGCAAAGGCGCTGGCGCCAAGGTAATCTGGGCCTGGCCGCATCCGCAATTACTGACTGTCCAACAATGATCAAGCTCCCCCTCCACCACCAACTCTACCAACGCATCCGCACCGCCATCGAAACCGGCACACTCCAGCCAGGCGAACGCCTGCCTTCGGTCCGCGCATTGGCCAAGGAAATGGGCGTGGCGCGGGGTACCGTCGACCAGGCCTGGGCCCAGTTGACCGGCGAGGGCTACCTGCTGGCTCGCGGCGCAGCCGGCACGGTGGTGAACCCTAACCTGCGCCTGCCCAACACTCCGCATGCCAAACCCGAGACACTGCCAGCGCAGGGTGCGCACTTCCCCGACACCCTCTGGCGCCCCGCCACCCTGCTCCCCTTCCAGATGGGTGTGCCGGCGCTCGACGCATTCCCGCGCAAGCTGTGGGCACGCATGGGCGCACGCTACCTGCGCGCCATGGGCACAGAAGCACTGGACTATCCGCCGCCCCACGGCCTGCCCGATCTGCGCGCAGCCATTGCGGCGTACCTGCAGATGGCGCGCGGTTTGCGTTGCGAGGCAGGGCAAGTCTTCATCACCAGCGGCTGGCGGCACAGCCTGGCGCTGGTTGCGCAGGCATTGCTAAGCCAAGGGGATGCGGTGTGGGTAGAAAACCCCGGTTACCCGCCCACGCGCCAGTTGCTGCGCGAAGCAGGTTTTACGCCAGTGCCGGTCGCGGTCGATGAGCAGGGCCTGAATGTGGATCAAGGCATCATCGAAGCCGCCCACGCGCGCCTGGCGGTCGTGACGCCCGCCAACCAAAGCCCGCTGTCGGTGAGCCTCTCCCTCCCGCGCCGGCAGGCGTTGCTGGCCTGGGCGAGCCAGGCAAACAGCTGGGTGCTGGAAGATGACTACGACGGCGAGTTCCGCTACAGCAGCCGGCCTCTGCCGGCCCTGGCCAGCCTGGATGCGAGCTGCCGGGTGCTCTACTCGGGCACCTTCAGCAAAGTGCTGTTCCCCGGCCTGCGCGTGGCCTATCTGGTGGTGCCGGCAAGTGAGGTAGAGCGCTTCGAGCACACCAGCCGCTGCTTTTTCGCGGGCGCCGTGCCGGCGATGGTGCAGGCGCAGGTTCAGGCGTTCATGGCTGAGGGGCACTTCACCCGGCACATCGCGCGCATGCGCAAGCTCTATGCTCAGCGCCGCCTCGAGGCGGCCGATGCGCTGGCACAAGGGCTGGGCGCCGGGATGAGAGCGGAGCCTGCACCTGGCGGCATGCACCTGCTGCTGAAGCTGGCCGCGCATCTGGATGACCGATGGCTGGCCCAACAACTGCTCGCCCAAGGCATGGCTGTGCAGCCGTTGTCGCAGTGGTACGCAGCGGATCCCGCTGTTCCGGGCCTGCTGATTGGCTTCACCCATTGCAGCGACCCAGCGGATGCGTTTCGCCTGGGCCAGGCCATCCGGCGCCTAACAGGTTTTTAATTGAGCCCGGATTTATCCAATCCATACAGTTCATCGCAGCTTCCCGGCACTGCGGTGAAGGCCACCCCCAACCGATTCCAGCCATTGATGGCGATGATCAGGTAAGTCAGCTCAGCCACTTCTTTCTCGGAGAACTGCTCACGCACCTGAGCGTACTCGGCCTCGTTCACGCCCTTGGGTGGCAGGTGCGTGAGCACCTCTGTCCAGGCCAAGGCTGCGCGCTCGCGGGCCGAGAACAGCGGCGACTCGTGCCAGATCGCAACGTGGTGCAACCGCAGTTCACGCTCGTCGTGAATGCGCGCTTCCTTTACGTGCATGTCCACGCAGAAAGCGCAGCCGTTGAGCTGCGAAGAACGCAGCATCACCAGGTGCTTGAGCGGTGCCAGCCATGGCGTTCTGCGGGTGAGTTCGAGAGTGAAGTCCAGGTATTTGGCGCTGGCTTCGGCGGCGAGTTGGGTGTAGTCGAGGCGTTGGGTCATGGATGCTACCTATGCTGTGGAAATAACTGGACGCACATTAGGTAGTATTGGCCTAGTTAAATAGAGCCAAGAATTGCGTTTTGATTTAGGCCATGAGCCGATTAGCGAGATTATTCGGCTCATTGGGTGAGCCGAATAATGATCGGCCAATGCTCAAGCGGAAAAAGCCGCTGGCCGTTCTCGATCTATTTCAAGGCTTACGCTTGCGCGGCCCGGTATTGAACTTGGGCACTTTGCGCACCGCCTGAATCTCCGGCTGCGGCGTGTCGTTGTTTTCCACCCAGCGCCCCAGCGAGCCCTTGGCACCTGCGGTTTTCGGCTTCTTGGGCTTCTTCGGTTTCTTGATCACTTCACCGCTTGCGGTGGTTTCCGGCACGCGGTGGTCGGGCTCGAAGCCAGGCTCATCGACCCGCTTGATCACTTGCCGGGTCAACCGTTCGATTGCGGCCAACTGGTCGACTTCATCGGCGCACACCAGCGATACGGCCTCACCTGTGTTACCCGCGCGCCCAGTGCGGCCGATGCGGTGCACGTAGTCTTCGGCGTTGATGGGCAGGTCGAGGTTGACCACCTGCGGCAGGTCCTGGATATCCAGCCCACGCGCAGCCACGTCGGTGGCGACCAGAATCGCCAGCTCGCCGGCCTTGAACTGATCCAGCGCGCGCTGGCGTGTGGCCTGCGGGCGGTCGCCGTGGATGCCGTCGGCGGCGTAGCCCTGGCCTTGCAGGCGCTCGACCAGTTGGTCGACGCCGTTGCGGGTTTTGGCGAACACCAGCACCTGCTTCCAGCGCTTGGTTTTTAGCAGATGGCAGAACAGGTCGGCCTTGCGCTTTTTGTCCACCGTCACCAGCCATTGCTTCACGCTGCTGGCAGCAACGTTGCGCGGGCTGACTTCCACCGACAGCGGCTCGTCGAGCATCTGCCCGGCCAGCAGGCGGATCTCGTCGGAGAAGGTGGCAGAGAACAGAAGCGTCTGGCGGCGCTTGGGCAGGCTGGCATAAAGGCCGCGCAGCTCCTCGGCAAAGCCCAGGTCGAGCATGCGGTCGGCTTCGTCGAGCACCAGCGCCTGCACCTGGTTGAACTTGACCGCGTTCTGCCGGAACAGGTCCATCAGCCGCCCGGGCGTTGCCACCAGCAGGTCGACACCACGGCGCAGGCGCATCATCTGCGGGTTGATGCTGACGCCGCCGTACACCGCATAGGTGCTGACCGGCAGCGCCTCAGCGTAGGCACTCACGTTGGCGTGCACCTGCTCGGCCAGCTCGCGGGTGGGTACCAGTATCAAAGCACGCACCGAATTGCTGGAAACCTTTGCCCCCTCCTGCGCCAGGCGCTGCAGCAGCGGCAAGGCAAAGCCTGCGGTCTTTCCGGTGCCGGTCTGAGCGGCGGCCATCAGGTCGCGGCCAGCGAGCACGGCAGGAATGGCCTTTTGCTGGACTGGCGTGGGCTCGCTGTAGCCCAGGGCTTCCAGGGTGCGCAGCAAAGGGTCGATCAGGCCGAGGGAGGCGAAGGTCATGGCGGTACCAATCAGGGTGGGGCAAATGCGGGCGCGCAGTTTACACCAGTGTGCGCCCGCCGAGCGCCACTGCCCGGCTCAATGGCGCAGCAGCAGGCTGCCTTCGATGGGGATGTAGCGGCTGGCGGCGCGGATCAATGCGCCTGCGGTCAGCCCCGGCACACCGTAGGCGGTGGCCTGCACGCCATTGCGCTCGATCACTCGCTGCAGCAGCAGGTCGAAATCGCCGTCACCGGAAGCCAGCACGACTTCATCGACGTCAGGTGCGGCGTCGAGCACATCGATGGTGATACCAACGTCCCAGTCGCCCTTGGCCGAGCCATCGGCGCGCTGAATGTAGGGCTTGAGCTTCACGGTGAAACCCAGGTTGCGCAGGATCTGCTGGAACTGCTGCTGGCGCGGGTCGCCACGCTCGGTGGCGTAGGCATAAGCCTTGACGATCTGGCCCTCGCGGCTGATCTGCTGCCAGAAGGCCGAGTAATTGAAGTGGCAACCGTAGGCCTGGCGCACGGTGTAATACAGGTTCTGTACATCGGCGAACACAGCGATGGTCTTCACACCTGCCCCTTTTCGGCTGGATACGGAAGCGCCGCCCGAAGGCGGCGCTGCGTGGTCAGGCGAGCAGTATGCCAGCCCTTGGGGGTTCAGACGTAATCATCGTCGTCGAAGGTGCCGCCGTCGGCGCCGTCGCTGCCCCAATCGGTGTTGGCGAAGCCGCCTGGGTCCTGGTCGCTCCAGTTGCCTTGGTTGCCTTGGTCGGCCACCTGGCCTTGATCGTAGTTTGCCGGCTCATCGCGAATTACCTCGACGATCTCCTCCGGGGCACTGTTGTGGTGGAACAGGCTGCTGATGCCCTCGGCCAGCATCACACCACCGGCCACGCCCGCAGCGGTCTGCAGCGCGCCACGCATGAAACCGCCGCCGGCCGGCGCAGCCTGGGGCTGTGGCGGCGGCGCGTAATTCTGCTGCGGCGCAGGCTGGCCCCAGCCGCTGTTGGGGTCACGCCACCCACCTGCGCTGCGCGGAGCCGGCGCAGGTTCGCGGTTACCGCCACCGAACAGGTTGGAGAGAAAGCCGCCACCGCCCTGTTGAGCCGGCGCCTGAGCGCGGCTGCGCGCCTCATCGAGCTCGGCCTGGAGCTGGCGCTTCTGCTCGTCCATGCGCTTGAGCGCAGCTTCCTGCACCAGGATGGCCTGGGCCATGTAATAGGCCGCAGACGGCTGTGCAGCAAGGTGTTGCTTGATCAACTGGTCGGCCTGAGCGTCGCGCGCGCCGCCCTCGGCCTCGGCCTTTTTCAAACGGGTAAACAGGCCATCGATCAGGGTTTGTTCATCACTGTTCATGGCGACCTCGCAAGTTGCCCAAAGAATTGGCGCATTGGCCAGACGAGAAAACAATGCGGCCCGGCCCTGGGCCTTTCAATCCATACCACGCATTAAAGTTAATTTATCCAGCCGGCTGATCGGCTACAGTGACGCCTGCTTTGCCCACCCGATCTCGATGCGAACCCGATGAATCCGCTGACCGTTGTCCAAGACGCCTTGTATTTCTTCCGCCGCCACCTGCTGGCCATCGCTGCGCTGTGCCTGCCACCGATCGTGCTGGAAGCGCTGGCGGAGCAACTGGTAGCCCACAGCACCGGGCCCAAGGGCTCACCTGTGTTCGACATCCTCGTCGGCCTGCTGTTCTATCCCTTGTACACCGGCGCCCTGATCCTGTTCCTCGACGCCCGCAGCCACGGTGACAACCCACGCACCCAGGATCTTTGGGCCATGGCCCTGCGCCTGTGGCCGACTTTTGCCCTGCTGGCGGCACTCAATACGCTGTGCATCATGCTGGGGATGTCGTTGTTCGTGCTGCCGGGGTTGTGGGTGATGGCCAAGCTGGCGTTCTCGGAATACCTGATGGTGCTGCGGGGGTTGCCCCCGCTCACTGCAGTCAAACAGAGCTTTCTGCTCACGCAGGGCCACTTCTGGCGCATCCTGTCGTGCATCCTGCTGGTGCTGGTGCCATTGTGGGCAATTGATTGGGCGAGCAGCCAGGTCTACCCGCCGGAAGGCGGCAACAGGCTGGTGCAACTGGTGATCGATAGCCTCAACAGCTTCTTGCAACTGTTCACCACGGTCGTGCTGTATCGCCTGTTCATGCTGGTGGCCGACCCCAGCCTGCGTGAGCAGCGCTAAGGCAAACTGGTGAAACACCTGCGGACAGCCTGGATGCTGGCCCTGATGGCGCTGGTCGCACTCGGGCTATGGGCCTACAAAGCCAGCTGGCACCCGCCAAAACATGAGCCCCTGGCTGTGCAATGCCAGAAGCAAGCACCAGACCTGGTGCCTGGCCAGGCGCTGAAGGTGATGACCTGGAACCTCCAGTACCTGGCCGGCACCCGCTACGTGTTCTGGTACGACGAAAACCACGGCAGCGATACCCGCCCCACTGAGGCAGACCTTGCCCACACGCTCGATGAAGCCGTGCGGGTGATCCGCGCTGAGCGCCCCGACGTGCTGTTGCTTCAGGAGGTGGACAACGGCGCCAAGGCCTCCGCCTATCAAGACCAGTTGGCCCTGCTGCGCGAACGCCTGGCCGACCTCTACCCTTGCGCCGCTCAAACCTACACCTGGAAAGCGAGCTTCGTACCAGATCGCCACATCCTCGGCAGCGCCGGGCGTACGCTGGCAACGCTGAGCCGCTATCGCATCAGCCAGGCCGAACGCAGCGCTCTACCCTTGCCCGGCAATGCCATCAGCCGCCTGTTCGGCCCGCGCCATGCGGTGCTGACCACCTGGCTACCGGTGCAGCGCAGCACGCCGCTGGCGGTGCTCAACACCGAACTGGATCACTACCGCACAGGTGACGCGGCCCAGCGCGAGCAATTGATCACCCTGCTGCGGCACATCGACAAGCTGGAGAGCCAGGGCACGCCCTGGCTGGTGGGCGGCGACTTCAACGCGCTGCCGCTGGGCCAACACCCGTTGCTGGCGCCCGAACACCGCGAGCGTTACTCACCCACCAACGACCTGCACCTGCTGTGGGAACGCTATCCGATGATCCCCAGCAACGCCGAAGCCAGCGGCGCCGAACGCCAGCACTGGCTGAGTCATCGCCCCAACGGCAGCCCGCAGCCGGGCCCGAGCCGCACCCTGGACTACCTGTTCCACAGCCCGGCGCTGAGCCGCCTGGAGGCGCAGGTGCGCCAAGGCGACACTCTCGGCATCTCCGATCACCTGCCGCTGATCGCCCGCCTGCTCTTGCCCGATGCCCCCGTGGACCCCGAACAATGAGCATCGGCAAAATCTGGTAACAGTACCGAACAGGATTTTACCACCGCCGCTTCGTTAGCTTAGTGCTCCTTCCGACAACGAGGCTCTACATGAAACGTTTCTCGCTGCACCTGCTCGCCGCCGCCCTGCCACTGCTCGCCGCCACCCACGCCAGCGCCCACGGCCTCTGGACCGAACAACGCCGTGGCCACATCGAAGTGGTGGTCGGCGAAGGCGCCGAAGACGACGCCTTCAACCCCGCCCAGGTCAAAGCCGCCCACGCCTGGAATGGCAAAGGCGATGCACTGAAGGTCGAGATCGAGAAACTCAAGGACCACGCCCGCGTGGTGCCCGCCAAGGGCGCAGCGGTGGTGGCCGTGGAATTCGACGCAGGCGTCTGGACCAAGGACGCCGAAGGCCAATGGGCCGAGAAACCCAAAGCCGAGGTGAAGAACGCCGTATCCACCACCCAGGGCCTGCGCTACAGCCTGGCGATCAACGACCACTACACCCAACTGCCCAAGCTCGACAAACTGGGCCTGGTGATCGTGCCGCAAGTGGACCCGACCGCTGTCGGCCAGGGCAAGCCGCTGGCCGTGCAGGTGCTGTCCAACGGCAAGCCGGTCGAAGGGGTCAAACTCTACGAAGACTTCCGCAACATGCCTGAACAGGCCGGAGTCACTACCGACAAGGACGGCCGCGCGCAGGTCACCGTGCGCAACGAGGGCTTGAACGTGATCGCCGCCTACAGCGACGCCAAGGTCGAGGGCAACAAGGCCATCGATTCGTACGGCTACTTCAGCTCTCTGACGTTCGTCGGCGCCGAGCACCACGAGTAACGCCCCACCGCGGCTCAGCCTGCCCGGCTGAGCCGCGCTTTCATTTCCCGCACATCCCTGGCTGGCGGCAGGCCGAACAGGCGCCCGTACTCTCGGGTGAATTGCGGCACGCTTTCATAACCCACCTCAAAAGCGCAGCGGGCGACCGGCAGCCCCTCCAGCAGACGCTGCCTTGCCTCGATCAACCTCAACTGCTTCTGGTACTGCAACGGCGTGAGCGTGGTCACCTGCCGAAAGTGCGCGTGAAACGCCGACAGGCTCAGCCCAGCAGTTTCGGCCAATTGCTCCATGCGCAGCGGCTGGTTGAATTCGGCGCGGATCCGCCCGATCGCCCGGCTGATCTTTTCGCGCATGGCTGCTGGGCACGCCCAGCGCACGCAAGGCACCGCCGTGGCGGCCAGCCAGCAACCAGTAATGCAACTCGCGCATCAGTGGGCCCTGGAGAATCGGCACAGAGGCGGGGCGTTCGAGCAAGTTCAGCAACCGCAAGGCCGCCTGGGCCACCTCGGCATCGGTCGGCTCAACGCGCACCCCCGAGCTGGCGCTGAACGGCGCGCTGCCCATCTCCATCACCAACGCTTCGATCAGCCCGAGATCCAGCTCGATCACGAACGCGTAGTAAGGCCGGCCGGCGCTGGCCTGAGTGATCTGGCTGACGGTCGGCACGTCCGCACTGATGACCAGCGACTGCCCCGCAGAGAACTCGAACGCCTGATTGCCGATAGCCACTCGCTTGCTGCCTTGCAGCACCAGCGCCACCAAGGGCCGGGAGATGGCGTAGAGCAATTGCGTGGGTGAGGTTTCGCGCAACACCGACACCCCGGCAAACGGTGTACGGGCCACGCCTTGGTGTTGATGGGCATCGGCATACCGGCGGGCGACGTCGAGCAAGGTGGGCATGAGTGAGCACTCGCAGTTGAAGCGAGCCCATTTCAGCGCGCCCAGGCCCTGCGCACAACCCACGCCGGCTGAACAGGCAAGGCCTGGCGAGGATCAGGCAACTTCATCACCGGGACGGCCCTATCGTGGGTTTCCCTCACAGCTTTCAAGGAGCTCAGCATGGCCACCGTCTCGATCATCACCGGCGCCAGCCGCGGCCTGGGCCGCAACACCGCGCTGGCCATCGCCCGCCAGGGCGGCGACGTCATCCTCACTTACCGCGAAGGCCAGGCGCAGGCCCAGGCGGTGGTCGAGCAAATCCGCGCCATGGGCCGCCAGGCGCTCGCTCTGCCACTGGATGTCAGCGCCCTGCACACACTGCCCGCCTTCGCCGAAGCGGTTTCCGCAGCCTTGGCCAGCCACTGGCAACGGCCACGCTTCGACCACCTGATCAACAACGCAGGCCAAGGCGAGATGGCGCCGCTGGCAAGCACCACCGAAGCGCAGTTCGACGCGCTGTTCGGCACCCACGTGAAAGGCACGCTGTTCCTCACCCAGGCGTTGCTGCCGTTGCTCGAAGACGGCGGGCGCATCGTCAACTTCTCTTCGGGGCTGACCCGCGTGTCGATGCCCGGCTTCGCCGCCTACGCCGCCGCCAAGGCAGCGGTCGAAATGCTCACCGTGTACATGGCCCGCGAATGGGGCGAGCGCGGCATCACCGCCAACTGCGTCGCGCCTGGTGCCATCGAAACGGACTTTCTCGGCGGCGCAGTGCGCGACACCCCCGCACTCAACCAGCAATTCGCCGCGATGACTGCCCTTGGGCGCACAGGGGTGCCAGAGGATATCGGGCCGATGGTCGCCAGCCTGCTGGCACCGCAGAACCGTTGGGTGACGGGGCAGCGGATCGAGGTGTCGGGTGGGCAAGGGATCTGAGAGCAGCATGGCTGAGGCAGCACGTGGTCCAACGAAAACCTCAATTTTTTTACCGCGCCTGTTAAGCAGATTCTCAGGAAAACTGGCTCCGTCGAGCGACGTATCAGGATGAGCTTTGGAGCAGATACACTGCGTTTGCAAGACAAGGACCCAGGGCCGAAAGGCACTAGATCAGCATGTTAAAGGAAATACATGAATTACTATTCGCTTTGCCATGAGTACTTGATCGACGGTTTTACTGATGGGAACGTAAAGTTTTCTCCGGCGCTTGAAGATCATTATCAAACGGGAAGGGATTTTTGTTTTTCGAACACATCGGTTTCTCTTATCATGGATAAGAAAGTCAAGAGATTGACATCTGATTTCTTTTTGACCACTTGCGGAGCTTTCTTCATGTCTGAGGAAATGAAGGAGGTAGTCGACGACTGTAAAAATCAGCTGGTTTTCATTCCTGCAGAGACCAAATATTTCAATGGCGAGATTACGGAAAAGAAATACTATTTTATTCATGATAGTAGAAAAATTTCCTGTTTCGACTATTTTCAATCCGAGTACTCTGGAAAAGCACTGACTATCAAAAATAAACAATCGGGAGTGCTGGCGAAAGATCATAGAGTTCGAGGAGTCAAAAAATTTGTCGTTGATGCGTCATCATCTGAAGGGTTGGATTTTTTATTCGTCAACAACGTGATTTGGATAGATCCAGTCGTGTCGGAGCTCTTGGTTGAAAAGGTCAAAAAGCATAAGTTGTTAGTAAGGTTTGAACCCATCGGGTAGCGAATTGTGTTGTTGATATTGGACTTACAATAAAAGTAGCGAAATCAGTTGCGTGACAGGAGCAAAAATGGACAACTCATTGAAGAAAGCGCTCAAGGCATTTCTTTCAGCTGGCTCCCTGGAAAAAATGCAAGATCAATCACTGATAACGGCTCTCCGCGAAAACGACATAATCATACCGAGCATCGATATGAGCCATGATGAGCTTTTGGATAAGCTTCATCATCAAATAAATCTAACGATCAAAAAAAGAGTAGTGGATTCCTTTCTGTTTGGTTTGGAACATGGCCGTGCCGAGTATAGAGCGGCTTTGCCTGCATTCGCGATCGCTTCTAAATTACCGCATCATTCTTTTGAGTCAAATGACGCTGTGCAATGCGATATATGCGGGGGCTTTAAAACTCGAAGCATGAATTTCACGCTTTATAACATTATGCGATATGTAGACGGCGCTACCAACAGTGGAGCGCCTGAACAGCTCTATATTTTTTTGAAAAAGCACAATGAGTCTGAAATCAAAGAAGCCGTATCACTCTCTGCGTTTAGTGAGCTCTTGATGCTTCTAAGAAATTTGAGCGATGACGATACTCTTATGACGCTTGAAAGAAAGATGAGATCGCTTTCTTCTTGCAAACTGACAAAAAATGAGGCGCGCGGTTTGATTGATCTGTTAGGGCATCTCAGTGTTTTGGAAAGCCCTGAGCATAAAGGCTTTTTGTCAGGGTTTAAAAATATCGGCACAATGCCCAGAAAGTCTCGCTCCAGTGAGTGGAGCTATCCTGCAGATTTCTGGAAGGGCCAGTTTGGTGTCAATGAAGCTGCACTGAAGTTCTGGTTTGAGGAATATTTATAGAGTTTGATAGCCGTAAAGGAGTGCAGTGGATATAGGCAGGATATTGTGCTTTGGTGTTCGCGTTTGATGTTTTAGCAGGGGTGCATAATGAGCAAGGAAGATAGAATTTATTTTGAAAAAGAACTCACCAAACATCTGCGCGGTATTGAATATCCTGGATTGACAATCAGGGTCGTGAAAGCAGGTGTGAAATTCCTCTGGAACAAAACCGTCGTTGCTGAGCTTGATTTTCAGTTTGTGTTGAGGGCAAATTCATACACTCTGCAGGGGCGTGTGTTTGGCGGGCCGATATTTGAATGCTCCCAAAAACATATTCCACCTTACAGAAGCAATATCTATAACGAAGGATGTTTTTCCTTTACCACATCGGGAAGGCAGGATAAAAAATTTAGCGATAATGTATGTGGTGATATTGGCGCCCCTAAATTAGACGAAGTCGCTAGTATGTGTCAGCGTATCCGGCGATCGTTAGAGGGCTACTACGTTCCGCTGATCGCTGGATGTATCATTCCAAATCACAGCACTGTTCAGAATGTTTTAGAGTCGCCGACGGATTACGCCTATCCTGCTGTATTTATTCATTCCGCGATAACGTGCAACCCTGCGTGTATCGATAAACAGATGCTGGATAGGCTGTTATCCAATAACAAGATCATCAAAAATAAAGCTTTTGACCTGGCCTTGTTCAATAATCTTCAGGCGCTGTATGGCTGCTGTACAGGACCACAGGACAGCTAAAGCCAAACGGGTTTGCGAGGCCCCGTCGGGGCCCCATCAAGTCCCCCTCGGCTTCGCCCGCGCCGTAGGCTCGGCCACCAATGGATCTTCAGGCCAATAATGCTTCGGATACCGCCCCTTCAAATCCTTCTTCACCTCGGCATAGGTATTGCGCCAGAAGCTCGCCAGATCCTGCGTCACCTGCACCGGCCTGCGCGCCGGCGAGAGCAGGTGCAGCTTGACCACTTGCCGGCCGCCGGCGATGCGCGGGGTGTCGGCCAGGCCGAACAGCTCTTGCAGGCGCACCGCCAGCACCGGCGGATGCTCGCTGTAGTCCAGGCGGATATTGGAACCGGAAGGCACGCCAATGCTGACCGGCGCGAGGCTGTCCAGTTGTTGCGGCAAAGGCCAGGGCAGGCTGTTGCGCAGGATCGAGGCCAGGTCCAGCTGGCTGAAATGGCTGAGCCGGCTGACCTTGCCCAGGTAGGGCTGCAGCCAGTCTTCAAGCGTTGCCAGCAATGCGCCGTCGCTGACATCAGGCCAAGTGCTGCCAGGGCCGTCGAGGCTGCGCAGGAGCTGCACGCGGGCCTGCCATTGGCGCAATTCAGGCGTCCAGGGCAGCAGCTCCAGGCCCTTGCGCCGCACCAGCCCGAGCAGGGCGCTGGCACGCGCTTCGTCGCTCAGGCTGGGCAAGGCCTGGCGGCTGATCACCAGCTCACCCACGCGCACCTGGCGTTCGGCCTTGAGCACGCCCTCACGCTCGTCCCAATCGAGCAGGTCCACTTCCCGGCGCTGGTCGCTCAACACGCTATCGAACAACGCTTCATCCAATTCAGCGGCCAGCCAGATGCGTTCCTCACGCTGGCCCTGGCGGCTTCCAAGGTCGGCAATCGCCAGCCAAGGGTGCTTCATCAGCGCATCCGCCTCGCCGAACTGCGCAGCACGGCCGTTGGCCAGGCGGTAGTCGGCCCCACCGGCACGTCGTTGCTGGGCGATGCGGTCGGGGTAGGCGAAGGCCAGCAGCGCGCCGACCCAACGGGAGTGTCCGGGGTCGCTCACAGGCTTACGAGGCTGCCCACGCAAGCCGGCGCGGTATTGCCGGGCGACCTGCCGCACCCGCTGGGCGCCGCCGCGGCCCTGGCCGATGGCCGCAAGGCGCTTGTGCAGGTCGGCGCCGCTGCCGGGCAGCAGGTCGCGCTCGCTGAGCAATGCGGCTACGTCGCAGGCAAGGTCAGCCAGGCCCAGGGCCTGGCCACGCAGCAGCAGATGGGCGATGCGCGGGTGCGCCGGGAGCTCGGCCATGGCCTGGCCGTGCGGTGTCAGGCGGCCTTGCTCGTCCAATGCGCCGAGCCGCGCCAGCAGGTCACGGGCTTGGGCGCAGGCGGCCTGGGGCGGCAGGTCGAGCCAGCGCAGGTCTTGCGGTGCGACGCCCCACTGGGCCAGTTGCAGAGCAAGGCCGGATAGATCTGCCTGGAGCATCTCCGCCGGACTGAAGGCTGCCAGTTGTTCGTGCTGGTCCTGCGACCACAGCCGGTAGCACACACCTGGCTCCAGGCGCCCGCGCGGCCGGCACGCTGGGTGGCGCTGGCGCGGGAGATGCGCTGGGTGTCGAGGCGAGTCATGCCGCTGCGCGGGTCGAAGCGCGGCACCCGCTCCAGGCCCGAGTCGACCACCACACGCACGCCTTCGATGGTCAGGCTGGTTTCGGCGATGTTGGTGGCCAGCACGATCTTGCGCTGGCCGGCCGGCGCCGGGTCGATGGCTGCGCGCTGCGCATCCAGGCTCAGCTCGCCGTGCAGCGGGCACAGGCGAACGTCTGCCCGTTCCCCCAGCGCTTCGGCCAGTTGCTCGTGGGTGCGGCGGATCTCGCCCAGGCCCGGCAGGAACACCAGCAAGCTGCCTGCCTGCTCGTCCAGCGCTTGCAGGCAGGCTTGCACCACCCGTGGCTCGATGCGCTCGCCTGGCTGCGCCGGCCGGCTCCAGTGGGTGGCCACCGGGAACATGCGCCCTTCGCTGGTCAGTACCGGCGCGTCATCGAGCAGCCGCCCCAGGCGCTCACCGTCGAGCGTGGCAGACATCACCAGCACCTTGAGTGCAGGCTGCTCGCGCAGCAGCTCGCGCCCGTTGAGCGCCAGTGCCAGCGCCAGGTCGCCTTCCAGGTTGCGCAGGTGGAACTCGTCGAAGATCACCAGGCCCACGCCGTCCAGCGCAGGGTCTGCCTGCAGGCGGCGGGTGAGGATGCCCTCGGTCACCACTTCGATGCGCGTGCGCGGGCCGACCTTGCTTTCGAGCCGCACCCGGTAGCCCACGGTTTCGCCAACCGCTTCGCCCAGTTCAGAGGCCAGGCGCTGGGCGGCCGCGCGCGCGGCCAGGCGCCGTGGTTCGAGCATCAGGATGCTTTGCCCGGCCATCCACGGCTCATCGAGCAGCGCCAGCGGCACACGGGTGGTTTTACCGGCGCCGGGTGGCGCTTGCAGCACCACTTCGTGGCGCGCCAGCAAGGCTTGGCGCAGCGCCGGCAGCACGGCATCGATGGGCAGGGAATTCATGGGGCCTCCAGATCGCAGGCGCGCAGTATACGGCGTTGGCCAGCGCGATGGCCTGGCCGAACTGCGCTAAGATCAGCGCCGTGCACGCCATCAGGAACCCCTCATGCCCCATGTGAACGCCGAAGCGGTCATCGCCGATATCCAGGCCCAGGCGCAACGCCGTGGCTACACCCTCGATGAACAACAGAACGCTGCGGTGATTCGGCTCGGCGAGCTGGCCGCTGCATTGTCGCCGGCCTGGCTGGAGCGGTTGAAGAAGCCCAAAGGCGTGTACATCTGGGGGCCGGTGGGCCGGGGCAAGAGTTTCCTGCTCGATGCTTTTTTTTCCGCGCTGCCGATCACCGAGAAGCGGCGTGTGCACTTTCACGCCTTCTTTCGTGAGCTGCACGAACGCCAGTTCCAACATTCGAGCAGCGAACACGCCATGGAAGAGGCGCTGGAAGAAATGCTCCATGGCTGCAAGCTGCTGTGCTTCGACGAGTTCCACCTGCATGACATCGGCGATGCCATGCTGATCACGCGGTTCTTCAAGGCGCTGTTCAAGCGCGATTGCCTGCTGCTGACCACCTCCAACTACGCACCTGAAGGCCTGCTGCCCAACCCGCTGTACCACGAGCGCTTCCTGCCGAGCATTCGCCTGATCGAAGCGCGCATGGATGTGTTGTCGATTGCAGGCGGCGTGGACTACCGCACCCTGGCCACCGCCGAGCCCGACCCGTTCGGCAAGGGCGCGTTCGTCAGCCCCGCAGATGCAGGCCAGCGCCAGGCGCTGGGCTTGCCGGGGACGCCCCGGCGGCCGAGCGCCTGGCGATCAACCACCGTGAAATCAAAGTCATCAGCGCCGCCCAGGGCACCTTGCACATGCGCTTTGCCGACCTTTGCGAAGCGCCCACCGCGACCATGGACTACCTGGCGCTGATCAAGGCCTACCCGCGCTGGGTGATCGAGCAGGTACCGCGCATCTCCACGGCGTCGGCAGCCGCGCAGCAGCGTTTTCTCAACGTGGTCGACGTGCTCTACGACAACCGCTGCGAGCTCTACCTCAACAGCCCGTGGCCGCTGGAAGTGGCAGTGGACCACTGCGAGATCGCCGACATCGTGCGCACCCGCAGCCGGTTGTCGCAGCTACGGCAGATTGCCGAGGCCGAATCGGTAGCTATCAGCTGAGCACCTCCGGCAATGGCGTACTTTGGGTAGCATGGCCACGCCCACACCCGGTACGTGAAGGAACGCACCCCACATGACGGACCTGATTGCCCTCGGCCTGCCTGGCTACCTTGTGATCTTCGCGACCTTGCTGGTCGCCTACACCATCTTCGGCATCGCCGGCTTCGGCACGGCGCTGGTCGCAAGCCCTATCCTGGCGCTCTACGTGCCGGTATCGCAGATCGTCCCTTTGCTGGCGCTGCTGGACCTGGGCGCTGCCGTGGTGAACGTCAGCCGCGATGGGCGCCAGGCCAATTGGCAGGAGTTGCGCCGGCTGGTGCCGCTGATGATCGTGGGCAGCCTGATCGGCGCGGCGATCCTGCTCACTACACGGCCCGACTTTCTGCTGCTGGCGCTGGGCGTGTTCGTGGTGGGCTATTCGCTGTATTCCCTGAGCGGGCTCAAGCCCGACCGTGAGTTCAGCCCGCGCCATGCCCTACCCTTCGGCGCCATCGGCGGCGTGTTCAGCGCGCTGTTCGGCAGCGGTGGCTTCATCTACGCCATCTACCTGAGCGGGCGGCTGCGCGACAAGAACGCCTTGCGCATCACCCAGACCACGCTGATCGGCATGAGCACGCTGACACGCGTGGTGCTGTTCACCGTCGCCGGCGTCTACCTCGACACCCGCCTGCTGTGGCTGGCGCTGCTGCTGGCGCCGGGCATGCTGGTGGGCATCACCCTCGGCCGGCGGCTGACCCTGAAGATGTCCCGCGAGCAGTTTCTGAAGGTGATCAACCTGGTGGTGCTGGCGTCGGGGCTGATGCTGATCGGCCGCTACTTCACAGCGTGACGCTCAAGGGTAGAAGCGCAACGGCCACCACGGTATAACTGCGAACCGCGCCCCTGCCGGCGCGGTCTGAACCTCAGCCCTCCCCTGCGGCGCTTCGCTTTCTGGAGAATTTCATGCGCATTGCCCACCGTGTGATCGGCACCGCCCTGGTCGCCACCCTGCTCACTCAACTCACCGCCTGCGGCACCCTGTTCTGGCCCGACCGCCGTGGCCAGATCGACGGCAAGGTCGACCCGGTGGTGGCGGTGCTCGATGCCGTCGGCATCCTGTTCTATGTGATCCCGGGCCTGATCGCCTTTGGCGTCGACTTCGCCACAGGCGCGATCTACCTGCCCCACGGTACCCAGGCTCAGGTCGACCCGGCCAAGCTGCGCCCCGCCGTGAACCCCGACGGCAGCGTCGACAAAGCACGCCTGCAAACCATCCTCGAACAGGAACTGGGCCAGCACCTGCCGCTGAATGACCCGCGCCTGATCGAGCACAAAGGCAGCGTGCAGCAACTGGCGGCCTTCGGCCTGGTGCCTGCAGCCTGATGCCTGCCGCCACCGCCGACCGCCACGCTCGCCTGCTGCGCCTGGCCACCCGCGCCTCGCTGAGCGTGGCGAGCACCCTGATCGTGGCCAAGGCCGTTGCCTGGTATCTGAGCGGCTCGGTGAGCCTGCTGGCAGGCCTGACCGACTCGGTGCTGGACGGCGCTGCGTCGTTTCTCAACCTGCTGGCCATCCATTACGCGCTGCGCCCGGCCGACGACGACCATCGCTACGGCCACGGCAAGGCGGAGGCCCTGGCGGGTATGGGCCAGGCGCTGTTCATTGCCGTGAGTGCGGTGATCATCGCTGTGCAGGCGGCCGAGCGCCTGCACAGCCCCGAGCCTATCGGCGAAGCCGGGCTGGGCATCGCAGTCATGGTGCTGTCGCTGGTGCTGACCGTGGGCTTGCTGGTGATCCAGCACAAGGTGATCCGCGAAACCGGCTCGACCGCCGTGCGCGCCGACTCGCTGCATTACCGCTCCGACCTGATGCTCAACGGCAGCATTCTGGTAGCGCTGGTGCTGGCTGCTGCGGGCTTCCCTCAGCTCGACGCGCTGTTCGGCCTGGGCATTTCGGTATACATCCTTTGGAGCGCGGTGCAGATCGCCCGGGAAAGCATCGAGATCCTGATGGACAAGGAGCTGCCGCTGGATGTGAGCGAACAGATGATGGACCTGGCCTGCGCAGTGCCCGGCGTGCTGGGCGCGCATGACCTGCGCACGCGCGTGTCGGGCAACCATTGGTTCGTACAGTTGCATCTGGAGCTGCCGGGGCAACTGACGCTGTCGGCTGCACACGCGCTGTGCGAGCAGGCCGAGGCGGCCATCGTGGCGCAGTTCCCGAAGGCCGAGGTGCTGGTGCACGCCGACCCTCATGAAGTGCTCAAGCGTCAGTTGACGCCGTAGCCGCGCGTCACCAGGCAGTTCGCCAAAGTCTGCCGGTAGGTGTAGACCACCGCGTCAGCCGGGGCGTACGTAGCGGCGCGTGGGTCGAAACCGCTCTGCTGGGTCGCCCATTGCTGGCATTCGAAGCGATCACGCTCCAGTTGCTCCAGGCTCTGCCCGTTGCTTGGGTAAACCTGCACATCCCAGGTGTTTGCATTGGAAGCCACCGGCTGTGCGGGCACAGGCTCGCTGTAGGTTGCGTTGGCAGGCGGGTTGACCACCACGTAGTCCTGCTCGTTGTCCATCCACTGGTACCAGGTCCCGGCCGCCAGGAAGAACACAGAACCACCGATCCAGGTACGCGTGGCGTAGTCGGGCAGCGCACGGGTGCGGATGCCGTAAGGCGGCGTAACCACGACGTAGCGGCCAGCCTGCGGTTGATACCAATAACCGCCGGAGTAGTAGAAGTCCCGGCCGCCGTAGGGCACGCGCCAGTTCTGCCCCGGGAAGCGATCAATCATCTGCCCGGGGCGATAACGCGGCCCTGGGCCCCAACCATTGCCCCGGGGCGGGCCCCAACGGTCGTCACCACGGCGCTGGCCCGGGCCGCCCGCTTCGTAGCGGCGGTTTTGCGGCTGCAGGTCGCGGTAGTCGCCACGAATGGGAGGCTCGGTCTGGCGCACGCTGTCCGGATGGGGCTGCAGCGGGTTGCCGTTGCTGTAACCAGGCTGCGGCTGGCCACCATAGGGGTTGGCCTGCCAGCTCGGCGGCTGCGGTGCTGGCGGCTGGGTTTGCTGGAAACGCCCCATCGGCCCGCGCTGCTGCGGCTGAACCGGCTGTTGTGGTGGCTGCTGCGGCGCAGGCTGTGAAGGCCTGGGTGCCTGCGGCTGCGGCGTAGGGGTTTGCTGGAATCGACCGGCCGGCCCCTTGTTATCCTGGAACATGCCCGGCGGGCCGTTGGTGTCAGCCTGGGCGTGCCCTGCGATACAAAGGCTCAACAACCCGGCACTGGCCAGGCGCCACATGCTTGCGTTCATGGGACTGCTCATAGGGGAAAGGGGCATACCGGATAAGACTGGAAAAACCGAAGGCGGTTCGCCGCTACTCTACCAGCGCGCTGGCCGGGCGTATGGGCCGTGGCGCACATTTCATGCGGGCATAAAAAGGAAGGCTCAGGGCCTTCCTCGATCGATACGGCGTCCGGCTCAACGCTTGTGGCGCAGGCTCACCTCGCACCCTCTGCTGGGACGGTGCGCAGCCCGGTGGCCAGGCGCGGCCCTGTGGGGCCGGCGGCCGCGAAGGGCCCGCTAGGGCCGTTCGCTGTGGACGATTGTCCGGGCAGTGATTCTGTTGGAAATCTTAGGCCAGCCCCGCCGGCAGGTGTTTGCGAAGATTGCCGGGATAATCGGTACTTGCGCAATTTTTCGCTCAGCAATCATAATTCGACGCAATTGGTAAAAATTGAGGCCCTGCCCATGAGCAAGCTGGACCGCTACGACCTGAGCATTCTCGCCGAGCTGCAGCGCGATGCCCGTATTTCCAACCAGGAACTGGCCGAACGCATCGGCCTGTCGCCCTCGCCCTGTTCGCGGCGGGTCAAGCAGTTGGAGGACGACGGCTACATCTCGCGCCAGGTCGCCCTGCTGGACCGCAAGAAACTGGGCCTGAGCCTGACTGCCTACGTGTTCATCGGCATGGATCGCCATACCCCGGAGCGCTTCGAGAAGTTCGAGTCGATCATCCGCGGCCTGCCGCAGGTGCTGGAATGCAGCCTGGTAACCGGGATGGACGCCGACTACCAGCTCAAGGTGGTGGTGCAGGACATGGACCACTACCAGCAGCTGCTGTTGGGCCACCTCACGCGCATCGAAGGGGTGACCAGCGTGCGTTCGAGCTTCGTGCTCAATCAGGTGCTGGCCAGCACCGAAATGCCTCTTACCCACCTGCGCAATCAGAGCTGAGGGGCAACCTCGCGCCACTGCCCCGGCTGCAAGCCGTCGAGTGCGTACGGGCCGATGCGCACCCGCACCAGGCGCAGCGTAGGCAGCCCCACAGCGGCGGTCATGCGCCGCACCTGGCGGTTGCGCCCCTCACGGATCACCAGCTCCAGCCAAGCCGTAGGGATACTTTTGCGAAAACGCACTGGTGGGTTGCGCTCCCACAGCTCAGGCGCCTCCAGCCGGCGGCACTCTGCTGGCAGGGTCGGGCCGTCGTTGAGCTGTACGCCCTGGGCCAACTGCCGGATTTGCTCGTCGGTCGGCTCACCTTCAACTTGCACCCAGTAGGTTTTCGGCAGCTTGTGCTTCGGGTCGGCGATACGTGCCTGCAGCCGGCCGTCATTGGTGAGCAGCAGCAGGCCTTCACTATCGCGATCCAGCCGGCCGGCGGGGTAAACGCCGGGGACGTCGACGAAGTCCTTGAGGGTGGCGCGGCCGGCTTCGTCGTTGAATTGGGTGAGCACGTCGAAGGGCTTGTTCAGCAGCAGCAGGCGCGGGCTGGCCGGCGGGGCCTTGGGCGTGCGGCGTTTGAATGGCGGGCGTGAGGGGGCGGGCATGGTCTGGGGCAGGTCGGCTTTTGAAGCGAGTAGCTTAAGCAGCAAGGCCGGGGGCAGCAAGGCAGCCCTCAGCATCTTCGCGTCGCGCGGCAAGCCGCACTCCTACGCGGTGAACTGGGCCTGTCAAGGTAGGAGCGTGGCTGGCCACGCGACGCGATGATCTTCCAGCCACCCAAACCATCTTGAATATCTACCGGCTCAGCCCTTGGTCCCCCAAATCGAAGCCAGGCTCTGCAAGGTCGAGCCACTGGTGCCCTGTTGCCCCAGGTATTGCAGGATGATCGGTGCGAACTGCCCGATCATGCCACTGTTCATGCCCAGCTGGCCGAAGGCACTGCTCATATCCCCTTGAGACTGCACATTGCCCAGCGCCTTGCTCAGGCCGGCGGATTTGCCCGACTGGCCCAACAGCCCGGAAAGCCCCTCCAGCCCGCCGAGCGCGTTGTTGCCCGACAACTGATCCAGCCCCGGCACCTTCTGCGTCAGCTCCGCATACTGCGACGGCTGCAACTTGTTCCGGGCAAGGCCCAGCATGGCACCTGTGCCGCCGACAGCCTGTTCTGGCGTGACGTTGAGCTGGGTACCTAGGGTATTGAGCAAACCGGCTGCCTTGGGCGAAGCCGCAACGGCGGCACCGTTCTGATTGCCGTTCTGCAAGGTCGAGGCGGCATTCACGGCGTCGTTGAGGTTGAAGGCGAAGGCAGGAGTAATGAGAAACAACGAAGCGGTAGCGATGAGTTCCTTGAATTTCATTTGTAAAACCTGAGGTGCGGTTTGAATCATTCAGGCCATTTCTGCTTTGAAAAGTTCCTTTCGAAATAACCAGCCCAACACCTACTGCCGCCAGAGTAGCTATTCTCCATGATTTAAAGAACGATTAAAGATTGATCCATATGAAAACTCAACATCAAACGACCTACTTTGTGAAAGTTGACCCCCAGTGCACCAGCATTCATGGAAAATTTACGCCTTTCGGCTTTACAGGGCACGCACACAGAGCGCTAACATTCGCTTCAATTCGCGTTCAGGCCGCTGATTCGATTTATCCTTTAGGCAACGGCTTTAGAATATACAGTCCTTCATTACAACGAATTTTGCAGCCTGATTCGACTGGCCCTTTCAGGGCAGCACTAAATTCATATGTTTACTGCGAGCAAGATCCCGTCAATCGACAGGACCCAAGTGGAAGAAATTCTATTTTCAATTGGCTGTATAGAAAAGGAGCTCGCCTTTGGGCCGGGAAATATAAAACCGGCACCAAGATCTCAGCCACTGAACATCTTGAAATGGGCGAAGCTTTGAGTGACTTATGGATTTCTCCCAAAAAAGTCGGAGCACCGCGCCTGATTGATCGACAGAGTTCAGAGCTCGCTTTTGATTTAGGCAATTTCCAAAGTCATAACACCTTGATAAATCTTCACTCAGCCTCAGAATTCAAAAAACTGAAAATCAAAACAACCAGGAAATTTACCTACCACGATAGTTACGACTTTCTAGTGCTCAAAGAGCATGACGACAGCGTGACACACGCGGTCATTGGCCACCATTCGGCGTCACCAGTCATCAGTGCCGGATACCTTACCCGTGTTTCTGAAAGCAGTTGGGAGATCAGTAATCACTCCGGGCACTTCCTCCCTGGCCTGGACACCTTGGAGTGGGTCAGAGACCACATCATAGGACTGGGTTTCAAGGCAGAAATACGAGGATATTGAGTTACGCGCCATCAAACATCAAATTTGTAGACCGCTAAAAACTCAAAGAAGCATGGCCGCTCTTGCAGGACAAGGGCGGCCAATTCAGTCAAGCCGCGCTGAACATCTTGTGCGGGTCGATCACAAACTTCTTCGGCACGCCCGCATCGAACTCGCCGTAACCCTGCGGTGCCTGGTCCAGGCTGATCACCTGCACGCCCACCACTTCAGCGATATTGATGCGGTCCCACATGATCGCCTGCATCAGCGCGCGGTTGTACTTCATCACCGGGGTCTGGCCGGTGTGGAAGCTGTGCGACTTCGCCCAGCCCAGGCCGAAGCGAATGCTCAGCGCGCCGACTTTGGCGGCGGCATCGACGGCGCCCGGGTCTTCGGTCACGTACAGGCCAGGGATGCCGATCTTGCCGGCCACACGGGTCACCTGCATCAGCGAGTTGAGCACAGTGGCCGGGGCCTCGCTTTTGGCACCTTCGTGGCCGTGGCCGCGGGCTTCGAAGCCCACTGCGTCGACCGCGCAGTCCACTTCAGGCTCGCCGAGGATATCGACGATCTGCTCGTGCAGCGGGGTGTCCTTGGACAGGTCGACCACTTCGAAACCCTGCGCCTTGGCGTGGGCCAGGCGAGCAGGGTTGAGATCGCCGACGATCACCACAGCCGCGCCCAGCAGGCGAGCCGAAGCGGCAGCGGCCAGGCCGACCGGGCCGGCACCCGCAACGTACACAGTGCTGCCTGGGCCAACACCGGCCGTTACAGCGCCGTGGTAACCGGTGGGCAGGATGTCCGAAAGGCAGGTCAGGTCACGGATCTTTTCCATGGCCTTGTCGCGGTTAGGCAGCTTGAGGAGGTTGAAGTCGGCGTAAGGCACCAGTACGAATTCGGCCTGGCCGCCGGTCCAGTCGCCCATGTCGACGTAGCCGTAGGCACCACCGGCACGGGCCGGGTTGACGGTCAGGCACACGCCGGTGTGCTGCTCTTTGCACGAGCGGCAACGGCCGCAGGCAACGTTGAAGGGAACAGAAACCAGGTCGCCGATTTTCAGGTTCTCGACGTCCGAGCCCTTTTCGATGACTTCACCGGTGATTTCGTGGCCGAGCACAAGGCCGACCTGGGCAGTGGTGCGGCCGCGGACCATGTGCTGGTCGGAGCCGCAAATGTTGGTGGAAACGACGCGCAGGATCACACCATGCTCGATCTTGCGGCCGCGCGGGTCTTGCATTTTCGGGTAGTCGATATTGCGTACCTCGACCTTGCCAGCGCCCAGATACACCACTCCGCGGTTGCCAGACATGCTTTCACCTCGCTGTTGTTGTTGCGTGCAGACACTCACAGAATCGCAGTTCGCCAACGCCGGAACATTGCCGATCCCGACATCAGCGTAGCCAAAGGCACCACTTGCGCCGTTAAAGAACGACCGTACGGTTGGCGTTGAGAAACACCCGGCGCTCGATGTGGTAACCCACCGCCCGCGCCAGGGTCAGGCACTCGATGTCGCGGCCCTTGGCGATCAGGTCTTCGGGGTAGTGGCTGTGGTCCACCACCTCCACGCCCTGAGCGATGATCGGGCCCTCGTCCAGGTCGTTGTTGATGTAGTGCGCCGTTGCCCCGACCATCTTCACGCCCTTGTTGTAGGCCTGATGGTAAGGCTTGGCGCCCTTGAAGCCGGGCAGCAACGAGTGATGGATGTTGATGGCCCAGCCGTCCAGGCGCCGGCACAACTCAGGCGAAAGCACCTGCATGTAGCGGGCGAGAATCACCAGCTCTGCGCCGGTGCGCTCGATCACCTCGACGACCTGGCGCTCTTGTGCGGGCTTATCGTTAGGGTCGAGCGGGAAATGGTAGTAAGGGATCGAATGCCAACGCGCCAGCGGCTCCAGGTCCGGGTGGTTGGAGACCACCGCGACCACGTCCATGGCCAGTTGACCAATGCGCTGGCGGTACAGCAAATCGTTCAGGCAGTGGTCGGCCTTGGAGACCATGATCACCACCTTGGGCCGGTACTGCGGCGGCACCAGCTCGAAAATCATGCCAAAGGCCTGGCCACGCTCGGCCAGGCTCTGGCGGAACACCTGCTCGTCGAAGCCGGTGGGCTGGCGAAACTCCACGCGAATGAAGAAGCGCCCGCTCAGGCGGTCGTCGAACGAGTGGTGCTCGGTCACGTAGCAGCCCTGTTCGAACAGGAACCGCGTCACCGCGTCCACCGTTCCCAGCCGGCTGGGGCAGTCGGCGGTGAGAATCCAGGTATCGGGTGCGCGGCTCATGGGCAGCTCCTTATTCGACGATGGCCAGGCCGTATTCGGCGGAGGCATCCTGCAGCCACAACCACCAGTAGTCCGAGAAGCTGCGGCGAATTACCAGCTCCCAGGTGTCCTCGCCCATGCGGCGGATCACCAGTTGCGACTTGGCGAACACCGTGCCGATGCCTTTGCCTACCGGGAAGTTGCTTGGGTGCACGTCATAGCTGGTGGACTTTTTAAGTACGTCCACCACGTTCGGCCCGGTCAGTTCCAGCAGGCTCTGCCCGCCGCTGACGTTGACCACCTGAATGTGCTGGCCGGCCAGCGCGTCGCGCAGGCCTTGTTCAAGGGCCAGCTCTTCGCCACGCGGGCAGATCAGCAGCCACTCGTCCGGGCCCATCCATTGCAGCGAAAGCCGCTCATTGGCCACCACTGCCAGCGCACCCGGCAGCTCCAGGCCCAGGGCCTTGTGCACGCCTTCGGCGAAAGCAGAGTCATGGCCATCACCGCGCAGGGTCAGGTGGCCGAGCAGTTGTCTGTGGCGCAGGGTCACGCCTGCGTTCTTGCGACCTTTGCCGACCAGGCTGGGCAGGTCGGCATGGTGCAGCGGGGACTCGACCTTGACGTCATCGCCCGGGCGCTGCTGGTAAACATTGGCTGTGCTCATCTTCGACACCTTCACAAATCGTGGAACACCCCGGCCTGCCAAGGCCGGCCGGGGCGCCTGGGCTTATACGTTCTGCCGTTCGTTTTTCGGGTCGACGAACACCGACGAGCAGATCTCTGCCTCGATGTTGGTGCCATCGGCCATCGGCGCCCACACCCGCTCACCCATGCGCTTGAGGCCACCCTTGACCACGGCCAGGGCGAAGGAGCGGCCCAGGGTCGAGCTCATGTAGCTGGAAGTCACGTGGCCGACCATGTCCATCGGAATCGACTGTTTGGTGTCGAACACCAGCTGCGCGCCCTCCGGTAGTACCTTGTTCGGGTCCACAGGCTTGAGGCCCACCAGCTGCTTGCGGTTCTCGCGCACGCAGTCTTCGCGGTTCATGCCGCGCCAGCCGATCCAGGAGAACGGCTTGTTACGGCCAACGCACCAGCCCATGTTCAGGTCGTCCGGGGTTACCGAGCCGTCGGTGTCCTGGCCGACGATGATGAAGCCCTTCTCGGCCCGCAGCACGTGCATGGTTTCGGTGCCGTACGGGGTCAGGTTGTACTTCTTGCCCGCCTCGGCGATTTTTTCCAGCACGCCCATCGCGTAGTCGGCCTGGATGTTCACCTCGTAGGAAAGCTCGCCGGTGAAGGAAATCCGGAACACACGGGCCGGCACGCCGGCAACCTTGCCTTCCTTCCAGGTCATGAACGGGAAAGCGTCCTTGTCCAGATCGATATCGGTCACTTCGGCCAGCAGCTTGCGGCTGTTGGGGCCAGAGAGCGTCAGGGTGGCCCAGTGGTCGGTCACCGACGTGAACCACACTTTCAGCTCAGGCCATTCGGTCTGGTGGTAGATCTCCAGCCACTGCAACACGCGGGCGGCGCCGCCGGTGGTGGTGGTCATCAGGAAGTGGTTCTCGGCAAGGCAGGCGGTCACACCGTCGTCGAAGACCATGCCGTCTTCCTTGCACATCAGGCCATAACGGGCCTTGCCCACGTCCAGCTTGGTCCAGGCGTTGGTGTACACGCGGTTGAGGAACTCGCGCGCATCCGGGCCCTGGATGTCGATCTTGCCCAGGGTGGAGGCATCGAGCAGGCCGACGCTGTCACGCACAGCCTTGCACTCGCGGGCCACAGCGGCGTGCAGGTCTTCGCCACGCTTGGGAAGTACCACGGGCGCTTCCACTGGCCGACGTCCTCGAACTCGGCGCCATTGCGCACATGCCAGGCATGCAGCGCGGTGAAGCGCACCGGCTCGAAGATGTGACCGCAGTGGCGGCCGGCCACGGCACCGAAGGTGACCGGGGTGTAGTTGGGGCGGAACATCGTGGTGCCCATCTCGACGATCGAGATGCCGCGGCTGCGGGCCGCGATCGCCAGGCCGTTGATGTTGCTCAGCTTGCCCTGGTCGGTGCCGAAGCCCAGCGCGGTGTAGCGTTTGACGTGCTCGACCGACTCGAAGCCTTCGCGGGTGGCCAGCTCGATGGCGGCAGCGGTCACGTCGTTCTGTTGGTCGACGAACTGCTTGGGCGCACGTGCGGTGCCTTTGTCGTGCGGCACCTGAAACAGCGCCAGCGTTGGTTCTTCAGGTTTGGAGAGCACCTTGGGCAGCGTGCCCTCGACGATCTTGAAGCCGGCTTCGGCAGCGGCGCGGGCGCCCCCTTCGAAACCGTCGGCCAGTGCGTCGCCCAGCGGGTACACGCCGTTGATGCCGCCGACGCACACGCGTTTTTGCGGTGCTTCGGTGGGCACGAAGCCGAGGATGTCTTCACGCCAGGCCGGGCGGCCGCCCAGGTGCGAGGCCAGGTGAACCACCGGGCTGTAGCCGCCGGAGCTGGCGATCAGGTCGCAGTCGAGCCATTCACCATTGCTGGTGACCTTCATGGCCTTGGCGTCGATGGTGGCCACGCGGGCACCGCTCACACGCTTGGTGCCACGGGCCTCGATCACCGCGCAGCCGGTGAGGATACGCACGCCACGGGCACGGGCTTCCTCGACCAGCGCACCACGCGGGTTGCTGCGGGCATCGGCCACGGCGACCACTTGCAGGCCAGCGTCCACCCAGTCGAGCACGACGCGGTAGGCGTGGTCGTTGTTGGTCGACAGCACCAGTTTCTTGCCAGGCGCCACGCCATAACGGCGCACATACACCGACACGGCGCCAGCGAGCATGTTGCCCGGCACGTCGTTGTTGCCGTACACCAGCGGCCGCTCGTGGGCGCCGGTGGCCAGCACCACGCGCTTGGCACGGACACGGTGCACGCGCTGGCGAACCTGGCCGATCGGGCGCGGTCGCCCAAGTGGTCGGTCAGGCGCTGGTGGATAGTCAGGAAGTTGTGGTCGTGGTAGCCGTTCACGGTGGAACGCGGCAGCAGGGTCACTTCTGGCAGTTTGGCCAGTTCGCTGATCACGCCGGCAACCCATTCGCTGGCAGGTTTGCCGTCGAGGGTTTCACGGGTGTCGAGCAGGCTGCCGCCGAACTCTTCCTGCTCGTCGGCCAGGATCACGCGCGCACCGCTGCGTGCGGCAGCCAGGGCAGCGGCGAGGCCGGCAGGGCCGGAGCCGACCACCAGCACGTCACAGTGCTGGTTCATGTAGTCGTAGGTGTCCGGATCGTTCTCGGTCGGCGAACGGCCCAGGCCCGCCGCCTTGCGGATGTACTTCTCGTACGTCATCCAGAAGGACTTGGGATACATGAAGGTCTTGTAGTAGAAGCCGGGAGGCATCATCTTGCCGCCGACCTTGCCCAGGATGCCCATCATGTCGGTGTTGACGTTCGGCCAGCCGTTGGTGCTGGAGGCCACCAGGCCCGAGTACAGCGCCTGTTGGGTCGCGCGCACGTTGGGGATCTGGGTGGCTTCGGTGGAGCCGATCTGCAGCACAGCGTTGGGCTCTTCGGCACCGGCGGCGATGATGCCGCGCGGGCGCGAGTACTTGAAGCTGCGGCCGATGATGTCCACACCGTTGGCCAGCAGGGCCGAGGCCAGCGTGTCACCCTCGTAGCCGGTGTAGCTCTGGCCGTTGAAGTTGAAGGAGAGCTTCTTGTTGCGGTCGATGCGACCGCCATTGGACAGACGATTGACTTGGCTCATGCCTATTCCTCCCGCGCCGCTGATTCAGGCACGGCTGCAGCCGGTTTGGCGGTCACCTGAGGTTTCTCGCCGATCTTGTAGGTTTCCAGAATCTCGTAGGTCACGGTGTCACGGGTGACGTTGAAGTACTGGCGGCAGCCAGCGACGTGATCCCACAGCTCATGGTGAATCCCGCGCGGGTTGTCGCGGAAGAACATGTAGGTGCCCCACTCCTGGTCGGAGCAGGCGTTGGGGTCCAACGGCCGGGCGATGTGCGCCTGGCCCGAGGCATGAAACTCTTCCTCGGACCGCAGCTCGCCGCAATGGGGGCAGAAAATCTGCAACATGAATGGCTGCTCCTGTTAGTGGGCGACGGCGGCGGCGCCGTGTTCGTCGATGAGCGCACCGTTGTAGAAACGGTCCATGGAAAACGGCGCGGCGATCGGGTGCATCTCGCCCTTGGCCAGGCTTGCAGCGAACACGTTGCCCGAGCCCGGGGTGGCCTTGAAGCCGCCAGTGCCCCAGCCGCAGTTGAAGAACAGGTTCTTCACCGGGGTCTTGGAGATGATCGGGCAGGCGTCCGGGCAGGTGTCGACGATGCCGCCCCATTGGCGGTTCATGCGCACCCGCGAGAGCACCGGGAACATCTCGACGATGGCCTGGATAGCGTGCTCGATGATCGGGTAGGAGCCGCGCTGGCCGTAGCCGACCCAGCCGTCGATACCGGCGCCGATCACCAGGTCGCCCTTGTCGGACTGGCTGATGTAGCCGTGCACGGCGTTGGACATGATCACGCTGTCGATGATGGGTTTGATCGGCTCGGACACCAGCGCTTGCAGCGGGTGGGATTCCAGCGGCAGGCGGAAGCCCGCCAGCTTGGCCATGTGCCCGGAGTTGCCTGCGGTCACCACACCGACGCGCTTGGCACCGATGAAGCCTTTGGTGGTTTCCACACCGATCACGGTGTTGTTTTCCTTGCGAAAGCCGATCACTTCGGTTTCCTGGATCAGGTCGACGCCCAGCGCGTCGGCCGCCCGGGCGAAGCCCCAGGCCACGGCATCGTGGCGGGCCACGCCACCGCGGCGCTGCACGGTGGCGCCCAGTACCGGGTAGCGGGTGTTCTTGGAGCAGTCCAGGTACGGGATTTCAGCCGCTACCTGCTCGGTGTTGAGCAGTTCACCGTCTACACCGTTAAGGCGGTTGGCGCTGACGCGGCGTTCCGAATCACGGATGTCCTGCAGGGTGTGGCACAGGTTGTACACACCGCGCTGGGAGAACATCACGTTGTAGTTCAGGTCCTGCGACAGGCCTTCCCACAGTTTCATGGCGTGCTCGTAGAGCTTGGCCGACTCGTCCACCAGGTAGTTCGAACGCACGATGGTGGTGTTGCGGGCGGTGTTGCCGCCGCCCAGCCAGCCCTTCTCGACCACCGCCACGTTGGTGATGCCGTGTTCCTTGGCCAGGTAGTAGGCCGTGGCCAGGCCGTGGCCGCCACCGCCGACGATCACCACGTCGTAGACTTTCTTGGGCACCGGCGTGCGCCACATGCGCTGCCAGTTCTCGTGGTGGCTCAGGGAATGCTTGAAGAGGCCGAAGCCTGAATAACGTTGCATGCTCGTTTACTCCAGCAGGCTCAGCGGTAAACCGGGAATTCGGCGCACAGGGCCGCGACGTTGCGGGCAACGTCAGCTTCCACATCGGCGTCACCGAGGTTGTCGAGGATGTCGCAGATCCAGCCGGCCAGTTTCACGCACTGCTCGACCTTGAAGCCGCGGCTGGTGACGGCCGGGGTACCGATGCGCAGGCCCGAGGTCACGAACGGCGATTGCGGGTCGTTGGGCACCGCATTCTTGTTCACGGTGATGTGCGCGCGGCCCAGGGCAGCGTCAGCATCCTTGCCGGTCAGGCCCTGGCGAATCAGGCTGACCAGGAACAGGTGGTTCTTGGTACCGCCGGACACCACGTCGTAGCCACGTTCGATGAACACACCGGCCATGGCCTCGGCGTTATCGATCACTTGTTGCTGGTAGGTCTTGAAGCCAGGCTCCAGCGCTTCCTTGAAGCACACGGCCTTGCCGGCGATCACGTGCATCAGCGGGCCGCCCTGGGCGCCAGGGAACACGGCTGCGTTGAGCTTTTTCTCGATGTCGGCGTTGGCCTTGGCCAGGATCAGGCCGCCACGCGGGCCGCGCAGGGTCTTGTGGGTGGTAGTGGTGACCACGTCAGCGAACGGAATCGGGTTGGGGTACAGGCCAGCGGCTACCAGGCCGGCAACGTGGGCCATGTCGACGAACAGCAGCGCGCCCACTTTGTCGGCGATGGCGCGGAAGCGGGCGAAGTCCAGCACCTGCGAGTAGGCAGAGAAACCGGCCACGATCATCTTGGGCTTGTGCTCGTCAGCCAGGCGCTCGACTTCGTCGTAGTCGATCAGGCCTTTTTCGTCGATGCCGTACTGCACGGCGTTGTAGAGCTTGCCCGACGAGCTGACCTTGGCGCCGTGGGTCAGGTGGCCGCCGTGGGCAAGGCTCATGCCCAGGAGGGTGTCGCCGGCTTGCAGCAGCGCCAGGTACACCGCGGCGTTGGCCGAGGAACCGGAGTGCGGCTGGACGTTGGCGTAGTCTGCGCCGAACAGTTGCTTGGCGCGGTCGATGGCCAGTTGCTCGACCACGTCTACGTGCTCGCAACCGCCGTAGTAGCGCTTGCCCGGGTAGCCTTCGGCGTACTTGTTGGTCAGGCCGGTGCCTTGGGCTTCCATCACGCGCTTGCTGGTGTAGTTCTCCGAGGCGATCAGCTCGATGTGGTCTTCCTGGCGCTGTTCTTCGGCATTGATGGCCTTGAGCAGTTCGTCGTCGTAACCCTTGATGGTGTCTTGCTTGCTGAACATCGCTGATCTCCTGGCGGCGCCTTCGGGGCCTGTTATGAGGAAGGCCCAGCGCACGGCAGGGGCCCTTGCCAGCGATGTTAGGGCCAGCCCTTCCCTATCAGATGCCTGCCCGCGCCACGCACCGGCGCATTTACGACATGCCATGCAAGGGCGTGCCTGCAACGCCCTGCGGCAGGGCTTGAGGCGGCTCAAAGCCCGTTATTCCAGTGGCTCGGGGCCCTGAACGGGCCTTCTGCCATTGCTTCGAGACGGTGCGGCGTGGCGCCGCAGGCGCCGAAAAGCGACATTCTGAAGCGGCCAGTCGCCCCGCGCGCAGCAGATGGGTAGGATAGGCCCTCGCCCGGCTCACGAGGCCTGGCTACACGAACCACAGGGAATGGCCGATGAACAACAACAGCCAGCAGTTCGCCAGCGACAACTATTCAGGCATCTGCCCTGAAGCCTGGGCCGCCATGCAGGCAGCCAACCAGGGCCACCAGCGCGCCTATGGCGACGACGAATGGACCGCCCGCGCCGCCAACCACTTTCGCCGGATTTTCGAAACCGACTGCGAAGTGTTCTTCGCCTTCAACGGCACCGCCGCCAACTCCCTGGCCCTGGCGGCGCTGTGCCAGAGCTACCACAGCGTGATCTGCGCCGAGAGCTCGCACGTCGAAACCGACGAATGCGGGGCGCCGGAGTTCTTCTCCAACGGCTCCAAGCTGCTGACGGCCAACACTGTAGACGGCAAGCTCAGCAGCGAAGCGATCCGTGAGGTTGCGCTCAAGCGCCAGGACATTCATTACCCAAAGCCACGGGTGGTGACGCTGACCCAGTCCACCGAAGTGGGCACGGTCTACCAACCCGCCGAGCTGGCACAGATCAGTGCGACCTGCCGGGAGCTGGGCCTGCACCTGCACATGGATGGGGCTCGGTTCAGCAACGCTTGCGCGTCGCTCGGCTGCACGCCAGCGGAGCTGACCTGGAAAGCGGGCGTGGACGTGCTGTGCTTCGGTGGCACCAAGAACGGCATGGCGGTGGGCGAGGCCATCCTGTTCTTCAACCATGAGTTGGCCGAAGACTTCGACTATCGCTGCAAACAGGCTGGGCAACTGGCCTCGAAGATGCGCTTCCTGTCAGCGCCCTGGGTAGGCCTGCTCGAGGACGGGGCCTGGCTGCGCTATGGCGCGCATGCCAATGATTGCGCACAGCTGCTTGCCACTCTGATCGCGGATGTGCAGGGGGTGGAGTTGATGTTCCCGGTCGAGGCCAACGGAGTGTTTCTGCAGATGCCGGAGCCGGCAATCGAAGCGCTGCGCGCCCGCGGCTGGCGCTTTTACACCTTCATTGGCGGGGCTGCGCGCTTCATGTGTTCCTGGGATACCGAGGAGCACAGGGTGCGGGAGCTGGCGGCGGATATTCGGGCGGTGATGGCTGCCTGACCCGCGCACTGGGTGGGAGGCCGGCTTGCCGGGCGCCGTGCAACGGGCGACAAGCTGATCGAGAAGGCCCCGTCGCGCGGCAAGCCGCCCTCCCACTTTCTGAACCGCACCGCCGAACCTTAGTGGGAGGCCGGCTCGCCGGGCGACGGCCTAGCGCTGCTCCAGCGTACGCTCGAGATCTTCGACCGTGCTGTCGACCTGCTGGCGGGCCTCGATCAACTGTGAACACAGATTCATTGCCGTCAGCACCAGCAAGCGGTCCCCTACCAGGCTGGGAAACTGCTTCTTGGTGGAGGCAAGGACCTCCTGCAGCATCTGTGCAGCCTGAAGCAGTGTTTGCTCCCCGCCAGGCGGGGCCTTGAGCGTGTAGTCGTGATCCAGAATGGTCACGACTTCAGTGCGCTCGTATCGGTCGGTCATGCCGTCACCGCCCCGGGTGACGCCCGATCGATCAGCGCCTGAATGCGCGCGGCGGTAGCGCCTTGTTGCTCTTCCTGCTCCAGCAGCGACAGTTGCAGGGTGTCGTTCTCTTCTCGGGCCTGGGCCAACTGGGCATTCAATTCGCCGTTGCTGTGCTCCAGCGCCTGGTTACGCTGCAGCAGTTCATTGACGAGTGTTTCCAGATGATTCAGAGACGCTTCCAACATAATGATTTCCCGGGTTTTTCAGGTGTTTAGCAAGGCGGCTACCATAGTAAAAAAGCCTCTGCGTAGCCAGCCAACTTCCGACACATCCGGATGATTTCATTGTCGGAAAATTCCGTGATCAGCAAGCCAATCACGGGTGGGGCATGGACTGTGTTTAAGGGGTGATGTTCCCCGCCAGAGGTGAAGCCGGACCAACGGCACCATTACGTTCACGATTGGCCCTAATGCGAAGGTCGACTTGACCGATACAGCAGCAACCCTTTAATCGGCGGCAGGGATGCGCCATTTCACTCTCAGGTACCTCCCGAATGGCCATGCGTAACTTTTCAATCGCCCAGCGCTCGCTGCTGGGTTTTGCTGTGATCGGCCTGTTGATGATCGCCCTAGGCGTTTTTGCCCTGAGCCAGATGACCAAGATCCGTTCGGCAGGCGTGAACATCGAGCAGAACAGCCTGCCCAGCATCACCAACCTCGACCAGTTCACCCAGCTCACCCTGCGCCTGCGCGTGCTCTCCTACCGCCTGCTGCTCAATCGCGAGCCTGAGGTACTGGACAAGACCCTGCAGACATTCGACACCCGCAACGAGCAGATCCGCGCGGCTCAGGCCCGCTACGAGAAACTCATCGACGGCGCTGAGGAAACCCAGGCGTACGAGCAGTACAAGACCCTGCTCGCCCAATATCGCCAGCTCGAAGCGCGCATGCGCCAGCTGTCGGCGGCCGGCCAGCTCGAGGAACTGCGCGGCATGCTCAACAGCGACCTGCTGAGCAACTCCGATGCGGTGAACAAGGTGCTCGACCAGCTCGTCACCATCAACACCGAGCAAACCCGTAAATCCAACGCAGTGGCAGCCGAGCAATACGACACCGCCTTCGTGCTGGTGATTGCCATGTTGATCCTGGCCACCGCCCTGACCTTGCTGTTCGCCTGGCTGCTGACTCGCAGCATTACCCAGCCGATCAACCGCGCCGTGGATGCCGCAGAACAGATCGCCCAAGGCGACCTCACCCAGGCCATCACCGTAGACGGCAAGGATGAAGCTGCACGCCTGCTCACCGCCATGCAGCGCATGCAAGGCCGCCTGCGCGACACACTGCAGCACATCGCCGGTTCCGCCACGCAACTGGCCTCGGCCGCTGAAGAGCTCAATAGCGTCACCGAAGAAGGCGCACGTGGCCTCAGCCAGCAGAACAACGAAATCGAACAGGCCGCTACGGCAGTGAACGAAATGACCAGCGCAGTGGAAGAAGTTGCCCGCAACGCTGTGAGCACCTCGGAAGCCTCGCGTGAAGCCACCAGCTCCGCCAGCGACGGCCGCGACCTGGTCACCGAAACCCTCAACGCCATCGAGCGCATGAGCGGCGACGTGCAGGCTACCTCTGACCTGGTAGGCAACCTCGCCAACGAATCGCGCAACATCGGCCAGGTGCTGGATGTGATCCGTGGCCTGGCCGACCAGACCAACCTGCTGGCGCTCAACGCTGCCATCGAAGCGGCGCGCGCAGGCGAGGCTGGCCGTGGTTTCGCCGTGGTTGCCGACGAAGTGCGCGCGCTTGCACACCGCACCCAGCAGTCCACCGCCGAGATCGAGCGAATGATCGGCAGCATCCAGAGCGGTACCGACAAAGCCGTGGACGCGATGCGCAGCAGCACCGACCGCGCCGAGTCGACCCTGAACATCGCCCGCGGCGCGGGCATGGCGCTGGAGACCATCCACGGAGCGGTGGCGCAGATCAACGAGCGCAACCTGGTGATCGCCAGCGCCGCCGAGGAACAGGCGCAAGTGGCCCGTGAGGTCGACAAGAACCTGGTGAACATTCGCGACCTGTCGGTGCAGAGCGCCGCCGGTGCACAGCAAACCAGCTCGGCCAGCACGGAGCTGTCGAAGCTGGCCGTAGACCTGAACACCATGGTCGGGCGCTTCCGCGTCTAGGCCTTTGGTAGGACTCAAGGCCGCCTGCGGGCGGCCGACACAGCCAGTAATAAGAACGACCTTTCCAGAGCCCCTGCCATGTCTTTATTCCAACGTTTCCGTGCCGGCCCTGCCGCCGCCCAGGCGCACACGATCCAGTGCAGCCAGGCCGGGCTGCGCGAGCAGCTGGCGCGGCTGCGTTGCCAGCCTACGTTCATCACCGGCTTCGTTTCCCCGCACCTGGACATCGACGCGGTCGCTCGCCAGGTCCATGAGCGTTTCCCTGGCTGCCCGATGGCGCTGAGCACCAGCGCCGGCGAGCTGTGCACCGGGCAAAACCGCCTGTACTGCGCGGCCTCCGGCACCTGGGACCAGATCGTGCTGGCGGTTTTCGATGCCTCGATCATCGCCAGCGCCGAGGTGGTCAGCGTGCCGCTGCACTGCGAGGACATTCGCCAGGGCAACGTGCGCCTCAGCCTGCCCGAGCGCGTACGCACGATTGCGCAATCGTTGCGACAGGTGCGGGTCAACACCACTGTCGACGCCCGCGATACCTTGGCGTACAGCCTGTTCGACGGCCTGAGCGCGTCGGAGTCGTTCTTCATGGAGGCGCTGTACGAGTCGGGGCGATTCCCCTGCCTGTTCGTCGGCGGCTCGGCCGGCGGCAAGTCGGATTTCCAGCACACCTGGCTGCACGACGGCAAAAAACGCTACGAGAACCACGCGCTCATCACGTTCCTCAAAAGCGCGCCTGGCGTGCGCTTCAGCGTGTTCAAAAGCCAGAACTTCGAGCCCACCCCTACTACCTTCAGCGTCCTCACCGCCTCGCTTGAAAGCCGTACCATCCGCCAGGTCATCGACAACAAGGGGCGTATCGCCTCGCTGGTGCGGGCGTTGTGCGATGTGCTGGGTTGCCAGCCGGCCGAACTGGAGAAGCGCCTGGCAGATTACTCATTCGCCATTCGCGTGGGCGGCGAGCTGTTCGTGCGCTCAGTGGCCAACATCGATGTGGCCAATGAGGTGGTGCACCTGTTCTGCGACGTCGCACCGGGCGAGGAACTGGTGCTGGTCAAACGCACACCACTGGTTGCCAGCACCCAGCGCGACTTCGAGACCTTCCTGCGCAACAAGCCAGGCCGCGCGGTTGCCGGGTTGCTCAACGACTGCATCCTGCGCAGGCTGAACAACCCGCAAGAGCTGGACCGCATGGGCAACGTCTTCGGCGACGTACCGGTGATCGGCTTCTCCAGCTTCGGTGAAATCCTGGGCCTGAACCTCAACCAGACCCTCACCGCCGTGTTCTTCTTCCAGGTGCCGCCAGGCGCGCGCTTCGACGACGACTACGTCGACCGTTTCCCGGCTCACTACGGTGAATTCAAGGCGTTTTTCCTGCACCGGCAGATCAAGAAACTTGCCGGGCTCAGCCAGGTGGTAGTGAGCCAGATCGAAGCGTTCAAGCAGGGCAACTACCACAGCGACATCGACCACGCCGGCCTGGACGATCACATCCGCCCGGTGTTCGAGGGCATGGCGGCACTAGGCAATATCCTTGAAGAGGCCGAAGCCGGCCGCGAGGTGCTCGACACACAGCTCAGCGAGCAGGCCCAGGCGCTTCACGAGAGCATGGACACGTTGACCGAAACCATCGCGCAGCAAAGCGATATCAGCCGCCGCGCCGAAGAGACCGTCAGCAGCCTGAACGACAAGGGTGCAACCGTGGTGGAAAGCGCCAACGCCCTTTCGCAGTCGAGCTTGCGCATCCAGAGCATCGTGCAGGTGATTCAGCAGATCGCTGGGCAAACCAACCTGCTGGCGCTCAATGCGGCCATCGAGGCGGCGCGGGCGGGGGAAATGGGCAGGGGCTTTGCGGTGGTTGCCGACGAAGTGCGCAACCTGGCGCAGATCACTCACAAGAACGCGGCTGAGATTGGCGTGGATGTGCAGCAGTTGTCACAGGCGATCGAGCAGGTGGCGGGGCATATCCAGCAGCAGACGGGCGATGTGAATGCGCTGGGGGAGATGCTGGCCTCGCTGGAGGACTCGACTCAGCAGAGCGTCGAGACCTCGCGGCGGACAAAGGCGGTGGCCGATACGCTGAAGGGGCTGACTCAGGGCTGAGCCGTGTGCGCCGTCGCGCGGCAAGCCGCCCCTCCCGCTCGGCTGAAGGCGCCGCTGCCGGATCACCTGGTGGGAGGCCGGCTTGCCGGGCGATCAATATTCGTCGCGCGGCGAGCCGCCCTCCCACTTGGCGCCCTCCCAATTGGCTGAAGGCGCAGCCGGATCACTTGGTGGGAGGCCGGCTAGCCGGGCGACGTGCAAGGGTCGACGGGCGACAGAGCTATCAATACTCTACGCGCACATCCCCTTTCGGCACGCTGCAGCACGAGAGAATGTAGCCTTCGGCTTCGTCTTCCTCGGTGATACCGCCGTTGTGGTCCATCTCCACCTCGCCGCTGACCTTGAGCACCTTGCAGGTGCCGCAGATCCCCATGCCGCAGGCCTTGGGAATGTACAAACCCAGTTTCGCGGCAGCGGCATGCACGGTTTCGCCCGGCGCCACACGAATGCTTTTGCCTGAATCAGTGAATTCGACCATGTTGAGTTCGGCCGCTGGCACTTCCGGCGCATCCGCGGCCTGCTCGGCATGCTCGACGGCATCGGCCTTGGCTTCGGCCGGTGTGGCGCCGAAGGATTCCTCGTGATAGCGGCTCATGTCGAAGCCGGCGTCCTGCAGCAGGCGCTTGACGGCCGTCATGTACGGCGTCGGGCCGCAGCAGAACACTTCACGCTCAAGGAAATCCGGCGCGATCAGTTCCAGCATGTGCCGCGACAGGTAGCCACGGTAACCCGCCCAGGGCTCGCCCAGGCCGTGGCGCTCGCAGATCACGTGCAGGCCGAAGTTGGGAATCCGCGAAGCCATCTGCTCCAGCTCGCGGTGGTAGATCACATCCTTGGGCGAGCGGGCGCTGTGCACGAACACCATGTCGACGTTGGCGTTGGTGTCGTAGAACCAGCGGGCCATCGACATCACCGGCGTGATGCCGACGCCGCCCGAGAGGTAGAGCACTTTCGGCGCCGCGAAGTCGATGGCGTTGAACAGCCCCACCGGGCCGTGCACCGGCAGTTCGAAGCCTTCGTGCATGTTGTCGTGCAGCCAGTTCGAGACCTTGCCGCCCGGCACGCGCTTGACGGTAATGGAAAAGCTGTAAGGCACCGAGGGCGCACTGGAAATGGTGTAGGAGCGCATCACCGGCTGGCCGTCGATTTCAAGCTCCAGGGTCACGAACTGGCCGGGCTTGAAGAAGAACAGCACCGGCTGGTCGGCCATGAAGCAGAACGTGCGCACGTCCCAGGTTTCCTGGATGACTTTCACACAACGAACCACGTGGCGACCGTTGGCCCAGGTCTGGGTTGTCACCGGGTTCAGGAAGTTATTGGACATGATGCTCTCCACGGCCGACTGCCGGCCTTTCATGGGAGCGATTCTGCAAGCGCCCATTGCCGCCGACTTTCCTATTCGCGACATTCACATACTTATGGCGACCAGCCCCATCAGGGCTGCATTGGCGCGTCGGGAACGGATTTGGCCGTGTCGCGTTTGGGCAAGGTTCCGGCCATCGCCGGTCGCACACTCCACCGCAAATGAAACACTGATTTCATCCGCCTTGCGTCGCCTACCGTGAAGCGCCGAAGGGCGCCCTAATACCCAATCGCCGGCCACCGTGGGTGGCCATGAGGAATATCGATGGACGTCACCCAAAAACTGACCCTGGGCGATCCACTGGAACCGGCCCGCAAGGCCACTGCCGAGATGCTGCAGACCCGCGAGCGCACCTACTCGCTGCCGCAGCCTTTCTATTGCGATGAGCGCGTGTTCGACATCGACATGCAGGAGGTTTTCCACAAGGAGTGGCTGATCGCCGGCATGACCTGCGAAGTGCCGGCCAAGGGCAACTACCTCACCCTGCAGATCGGCAAGAACCCGATCGTGGTGATCCGCAAACCCGACGGCAGCATCCAGGGGTTCCACAACGTCTGCCGCCACCGCGGCTCGCGGCTGTGCACCAAGGAAAAAGGCAAGGTCGCCAAGCTGGTGTGCCCGTACCACCAGTGGACCTACGAACTCGACGGCCGCCTGCTGTACGCCGGTACCGAAATGGGCGCTGATTTCGACATGTCGAACTTCAACCTCAAGCAGGTCCATACCAAGGTCGCCGGTGGCTACATCTTCATCTGCCTGGCCGAAAACCCGCCGGCAATCGACAATTTCCTCAGCACCCTGGCCCATTACATGGAGCCCTACGACATGGAAAACACCAAGGTGGCGGTGCAAACCACCTTGATGGAGAAAGCCAACTGGAAGCTGGTGCTGGAGAACAACCGCGAGTGCTACCACTGCAGCGGCTCGCACCCTGAATTGCTGCACACCTTGCTGGAATGGGACGACACCAACGACCCGCGCGCCAGCCAGGAATTCAAGGACCACGTGGCCGAGTCTGCCGCCGCCTGGGAAGCCGAGAAGATCCCGTACCTGCACGCCGGCTTCGGCCTGCGCAACCGCATCGTGCGCATGCCGCTGCTCAAGGGCACCGTGTCGATGACCATGGACGGCAAGCAGGGCAGCAAGAAACTGATGGGCCGCATCAAGAACCCCGACCTGGGCTCGATGCGCATCCTGCACCTCCCGCACTCCTGGAACCACTGCATGGGCGACCACGTGATCGTGTTCACCGTGTGGCCGATCAGTGCCCAGGAAACCATGGTCACCACCAAATGGCTGGTACACAAGGATGCGGTCGAAGGCGAAGACTACGACATCGCCCGCCTGCGCGAAGTGTGGGACGCCACCAACGACCAGGACCGTCGCCTGGCTGAAGAAAACCAGACCGGCATCAACTCCACCGCCTACCAGCCTGGGCCTTATTCCAAGACCTACGAGTTCGGTGTGGTGAACTTCATCGACTGGTACAGCGAGCGTGTGCTGGCCAACCTGGGCGCAGAGCCTGCGCCGTATCTGAAGGAAGTGAAGGTTCACGAGTAAGGCGCTGGGCCAGCCTGCTTATCAGGCTGGCCTTGCCTGTTTGGCGAGCGCTCAGAACATCGAGATATCCCACAAGGGTGAACGAGGCTTGAAGCCTATTCCGAAGCCAGGCATGAGGCGCGACAACCGCGACACCGCCTCCCGCATGTTCACCTTCTGGGCCCTGATACCCTTCCAATAATGCAGGTTGCGAAACCCTGCCGACACGATCCCTGCCCCGGTACCGCTCCACATCATGACCTGGGCCCTACTGGACTCGGAATCCACCATCCTCCAGATCGCCCCTCCAACTCCCACGAGCGCAGCCAAAGCGCCCACTTGAGTGCTGCGGCGCAGATACCCTTTTGGCTGCCTGTCAACCTGAAGAGCGCCCAGAGCACCGAGCGTGAGGGTGTTGATGGCTACGGTCAGAAGCGGCCCTGTCAGCGCTGTGCTGAACTGCCCTGAATGGTCGATACGATTCACCGGGTCCGCCAGGCAATAGGCATAAGCGTTCACTCCGCCCTCACCGAAAGGTGAGCACCGGTCCGGCCAGAGGAAACGCATCATGAGAGCGCTGTAGGCTCGGTAACCGTTACCAAACGCCTGCAGGGCGGCCACAGGCTCCACGTAGACACCGACGTAGCCCAGGCGGCCTGCCCGGTTCGGGCAGCCAGTACCAAACGGTGAGTAACACCAGCGCCCGGTGCTTGAGCTGAACAGCACTGAGCGCTGGATGTCGGTGTACAGCGAAAGGGTGGCCACGGCTCGATCCGAATGGAACGTCGCAATCACCCTACCGCAACTCGGCAGGGCTGCCAGCTGCAAGAATTGCCAGGGAAGCAATGCACCCGAGCGGGCGCCTCAGGTTCAGCGGATAACGCCTTCCTCTATGAGCAGCTTCAACACCGCCTCGGCGCCTTCCTGGGCACTGACACCCTTGAGCACCTGCCCACTGCCCCCGCTGGCTTTGGCCGTTGCAGCCTTCATGCGGTCGGCGCCGCTCTTGGCCTTGATCACCTTGAGCCGCTTCGGCCTTGGCTTGGCCGGTTGCAGCTCAGCGTCGCCCAGCAATACGTCGTCGACAATCTCGACCTCATGGGCTTGCAACTCGCCCCGCTGCGCGGGGCCGTAGGCGCTCTGACGCGGGCCGGGTGCGGCATTGTCGACCGTGGCGATCATCGGCAGGCGCACCTTGAGCCGGCGCCGCTGGCCCCGTGGCAAGGCTTGCAGCACCTGAGCCGAGCCATTGTCGATCGACTCCACCTCAGCCAGGCCCACCACGACCGGCCAACCCAGTTGCTCGCCCAACAGGAACGGCAGCATGCCCGAGCCTTCGCCGGTTTCAGCCTGTGTGCCGCTGAGCACGATCTGCGCCTTGGCCTCACGCAGGTAGTCCACCAGTGCTGGCAGTGCATCGGCGCCCGCAGGCTGCTCGAGCACCTGCAGGCTCGGCAGGCCCATCCCCAGGTAAGCGCGCAGGGAAGGCTCATTGGCATCCCCGGCGTGCACCACTTGCAAATCGCTCCCTGCCAGTTGCAGGCCCAGCTCCACGGCGCGGGCATCCTGCTCGGCGCGGCGCGCACGGCCGGAGGTGGGGTGGGCGCCCACCGACACCAGGCTTACGATCTTCACAGTCATGGCTTCACCTTATGCCGCTTCGCGCTTGGCGCCGTTTCGGTAGTTGTGCACCGCGTCGATCAGCGCTTTCAGGATTTCACTGCTGTCGCCGACGATGGAAAGGTCCGCACGCTTGATCATGTCGCAGCCAGGGTCCATGTTGATGGCGATGACTTTTTCGCAGGCACCGATGCCCTGCAAGTGCTGGATAGCGCCGGAGATGCCCACAGCCATGTACACCCGCGCCGTGACCCAGGTCCCGGTGGCGCCCACCTGACGGTTGCGCGCCATGTGGCCGTTGTCCACCGCCACCCGCGACGCCCCTTCGGTAGCACCCAGAGTTTCGGCAGCATTGTGGAACAGCGCCCAATCGGTGATGCCGTTGCCTCCAGACAGGATGAACTCGGACTCGGCCATGGGAATGGCGGCGGGGTCCACTGCTACTGCGCCCAGGTCTTCAACGCGCGGCAGGCTGCGCACCACGTCGCTGTCGAGGGCGACCGGCAGCACCTCATGGCGAGTCTCGTCCACTGGCTCGGCGCACTCGGCGGCCGCCAGCACCAGGCGCGGTAGCGGCCGGGTAACGTCCTGCTGCCCTGCCCCGGCGCGGCCGGTGCAAAGCCCGTCCTTGACCTGCCACACACGCGTGGCAGGGCGTTCGCCCAGGCTGGCGCCCAGGCGCCGGCCCAGCTCGCCGCCACCGGTGCGGCTGTCGGGCAGCAGCCAGTGGCGTGGGTTGAACTGGTTATCCACAGCGCGCAGCCCGCGGATGCGTTGCTCGGGCACATAGCCTTCGAATTCAGAGCCGTTGAGCTGCAGCAAGCGGTCGACACCAGCGGTATCGAACGCGCTCTCCTTGTGTTCACCGAAGATCACCGCCAGCACCGCACCCTCCTTGCCGGCCAACTGATGGGCCATGCCCAGCAGGTCGCGGTCGTGGCTGCTCAGGCGGCCACCGACCATGTCGGGCACTACGGCAATGTAGAACGCCGGCTCTGCGACCTGGTGCAGCGGCAACTTGACCTCGGCACTCGCCGCACGGCGCACGTTGCCGCCTTGCTGCGCACCACTGCGGTCGATCCGTTTGAGGCCGTTAGGCCCCATGAAGCCCAGGCCATGCGGGTTCTTGCGGATGATGCCATTGGGCCCCATCCATTGCTGTTGTTGCGGTTGCATCGCTGCGTGCAGCGGGTGCAGCCGGTTGCGGGCGATCCACTCGGCACGAGGGTCGCGACGGATGATGTCGCTCATCAATTCACCTCCGCAGGTTCAGCCTTGCGCACAGCCGGCTTGGCCGGTGCGGCATCCGCTTCGATCAGCGCATCGGCGACCAGCTCGGCAATGTCTTTGATCGCCGGGCGCGGCTCGACCACGCCTTCGAGCATCGCCGTGCATTGCGGGCAGCCCACAGCCACCAGCTCCGCCTCGGTTTCACGGATGTCTTCCATGCGCATGTCGGGAATCCGCTGCTTGCCAGGGATATCGGTGATCGGCGCACCGCCGCCACCACCACAGCATCGCGAACGGAAGCCAGAGCGTTGCATTTCGCGCACTTCGATCCCCAGCGCACGCAGCACCTGGCGCGGCGCCTCGTACTCGCCGTTGTATCGGCCCAGGTAGCACGGGTCGTGATAGGTCACGCTGCCGCCTTTGTGCTGGCCCAGGTTGAGCTTGCCGGCACTGACCAGCTCGGCGATGAAGGTGCTGTGGTGCAGCACTTCATAGTTGCCACCCAAAGCGCCGTATTCGTTCTTGAGCACATGGAAGCTGTGCGGGTCGCAACTGACGATGCGCTTGAAGCTGTATTTGTTCAGGGTCTGGATATTGCGGCGGGCCAGCGCCTGGAAGGTCGCCTCATCGCCCAGCCGGCGCGCCACATCACCGCTGTCGCGCTCCTCCAGGCCAAGCACGGCGTAATTCACGCCTGCTGCCTTGAGCACTTTGACGAACGCGCGCAGAGTGCGCTGGTTGCGCATGTCGAACGCACCGTCGCCTACCCAGAACAGCACATCGGCCTGTTTCACATCAGCCAGCAGCGGCATGTTCAGGTCTGCCGCCCAGTTCATCCGCCCGCCGGGCGCGAAGCCGCCGGGGTTGTCGGTAGCGATCAGATTCTCCAGCACCTCGGCGCCCTTGTTCGGGGTCGCGCCCTTTTCCAGGGTGAGGTGGCGGCGCATGTCGACGATGGCGTCCACGTGCTCGATCATCATCGGGCACTCTTCCACGCAGGCGCGGCAGGTGGTGCACGACCACAGCGTCTCGGCATCCACCAACGCCTTGCCTTGCAGCGACACGATCGGCAGGTGCGGGCCGCCGCTGTGCTCGCCCAGAGGTTTACCCGGATACGGGGAGCCTGCGAAATTGGCGTCGTTGCCACCGGCCAGGCCGATGACCATGTCCTGAATGAGTTTTTCGGGTTCAGCGGCTGGCCGGCCGCAAAGGCTGGGCACATCGCCTCGCACTTGCCGCACTGCACGCAGGCGTCGAAGCCCAGCAACTGGTTCCAGGTGAAGTCTTTGGGTTTTTCCACACCCAGCGGTGCGCTGGAATCGAGCAGGTCCAGCGGCTTGAGGCCGGTAGAGCGGCCGCCGCCGAAGCGCTCGGCGCGGCGGTGCCAGGCCAGGTGCAGAGCGCCGGCGAAGGCGTGCTTCATCGGCCCGCCCCAGGTCATGCCGAGGAACTGCTCGGATACGCCCCAGGCCACACCGATGCCGAGGATCACCGCCAGCACCCAGCCGCCGAAGTTCTCCGGCAGAATGCCGGCCACCGGCAAGGTCGCGATAAAGAAGCTCGCCGAGAACACCAGCAAGCTCTTGGGCAAGCGCATCCACGGGCCTCTGGAAAGGCGCGCAGGCGGGTTGAGGCGCCGCTTGTATACGAACAGCGCACCGCAGAACATCAGCACGGTGGCCGCCAGCAAGGCGAAGCCGAGAATACGGTTGTGCAAGCCAAAGCCGTGCACCAGGATGGCCAGCACTGCAGCCAGCACGAAGCCACCGGCCGTGGCCACGTGGGTATTGGCCATGTATTTGTCACGGGCGACCACATGGTGCAGGTCGACCATGTAACGCCTGGGCATCGCGAACAGGCCGCCGACCAGGTCGACCTTCGACGGCCGGCCACGCCGCCACATCGCTACGCGCCGCGCAGCCCCCAGCGCAGCCAATGCGAGCGCGGAGAACAGCAGAATGGGCAGGATCACGCTCAACATAAGCAAGCACCTTCGAGCTTCAAGCCTCAAGCTAAAAGCTGCAAGCCAGGCGCAGTCGGCCTTGTCTTGCAGCTAGCAGCTTGCAGCTGGCAACTGCAGTTAGAAGTCTTTACACAGGCGCACAGCGTCGTAGATCGCCGCATGCACGTTGCGCTGGGCCACACAGTCACCGATGCGATACAGCAGGTAGCCTTCGCCCGGCTGGCTGAGGATCGGCTGCGGCGCAATGGCGAACAGTGCGTCGATGTCGATCTGGCCCTTGTTGCGCGACCCTTCCTTGAGCCCGTAGTACAGAGCCTCGTCAGGGCGTACACCGTTCTCCACGACCACCTGGTCGACCACCCGCTCTTCTTTGGCGCCGGTGTACTCGTTCTCCAGCACCGCCACCAGCTTGTCGCCCTCGCGGTAGACCTTTTCCAGCATCAGGTCGCCGGTCATGATCACTTCCTTGGGGTACATGCTGCGGTAGTAGGTGGGGAAGGTGGTCCCGCCCATCGCTACGCCTGGCTTGATGTCGTCGGTGACGATTTCCACCTGGCTGCCCTTGTCGGCCAGGAAGTCAGCAGCAGACATGCCGCTGAACTCGCAGATGGTGTCGTACACCAGCACGTTCTTGCCCGGTGCGACCTTGCCGTCGAGGATGTCCCAGCTGCTGACCACCAGGCCCTCTTCGGCGCCCCAGTGCTCGTTCTGCTCCATGAACGGATGGCCGCCGTTGGCCAGCACGATCACGTCCGGGCGCAGGTCCTGGATGGTCGGGATGTCCGCCGCAGTGCCCAGGCGCAGGTCGACCTTCAACCGCGCCAGCTCCAGCTGATACCAACGGGTGATACCGGCGATCTGGTCACGCTGCGGCGCGCGCGAGGCCGTGGTGATCTGCCCGCCAATCTGGTCTTTCTTCTCGAACAGGGTCACGTCGTGGCCGCGCTCGGCCGAGACACGCGCAGCCTCCATGCCCGCAGGGCCGGCACCGACGATCACTACCTTGCGCTTGGGCCCGGTGGTTTTTTCGATGATGTGCGGCACGCCCATGTATTCACGGGAGGTGGCAGCGTTCTGAATGCACAGCACGTCCAGGCCCTGATACTGGCGGTCGATGCAGTAGTTGGCGCCCACGCACTGGCGAATCTGATCGACCTGGCCCATCTTGATCTTGGCGATCAGGTGCGGGTCGGCGATGTGCGCGCGGGTCATGCCGACCATGTCGACATAGCCGCCTTCGAGGATGCGCTGGGCCTGGTTCGGGTCCTTGATGTTCTGCGCGTGCAGCACCGGGACCTTGACCACTTCCTTGATGCCCGCCGCCAGGTGCAGGAACGGCTCCGGCGGGTAGCTCATGTTAGGGATGACGTTGGCCAAGGTGTTGTGGGTGTCGCAACCCGAGCCGATCACGCCGAAGAAGTCGACCATGCCGGTGGCGTCGTAGTACGCGGCGATCTGCTTCATATCCTCGTGGCTGAGGCCATCGGGGTGGAATTCGTCACCGCAGATACGCATGCCCACGCAGAAGTCGTCGCCGACCTCGGCACGTACGGCCTTGAGCACTTCCAGGCCGAACTTCATGCGGCCTTCGAAGCTGCCGCCCCATTCGTCGGTGCGCTTGTTAACGCGCGGGCTCCAGAACTGGTCGATCATGTGCTGGTGCACCGCCGACAGTTCCACGCCGTCCAGGCCGCCTTCCTTCGCCCGGCGCGCGGCCTGGGCGTAGTTGCCGATCACCCGCTGGATCTCTTCGGGCTCGATGGTCTTGCAGGTGGCCCGGTGCACAGGCTCACGGATGCCGGACGGCGACATCAGCGTCGGCCAGTGCTCGCCGTCCCAGCGCGAGCGGCGGCCCATGTGGGTAATCTGGATCATGATCTTGGCGCCATGCTTGTGCATGGCGTCAGCCAGGTTCTGGAAGTGCGGGATGATCTTGTCGGTCGACAGGTTCACCGATTTCCACCAGCCCTGGGGGCTGTCGATGGCCACCACGGACGAGCCGCCGCAGATGGCCAGGCCGATACCGCCTTTGGCTTTCTCCTCGTAATACTTCACGTACCGGTCGGTGGTCATGCCGCCGTCGGTGGCGTACACCTCGGCATGGGCCGTGGACAGTACGCGGTTACGGATGGTCAGTTTGCCGATCTGTATCGGCTGGAACATTGCTTCGAAAGCCATCTCACGGTCCTCGGCTTACAGCGGTTTGACGACGAACAGCCCGTCATCGTGGCCCTCTTCGGAGCCTCCGTAGACTTGTTCTGCGACGGTACGGATCGAGCTGCCACGGGCTGCCAGGATCTGGTCCATGGCGCCAGCGGAACCAGCCGGTGAACATGTAGTCGACCTTGCGGCCGCATTTGCCATACACGTACACGAAGGCCGAGTGCTCGAGCTTGACGCTGCAGGTGCCGGCGTCCAGGTCGATGTCCTGGATCTTGAACAGGCCCCAGCCGCGCTGCGACAGGCGCTTCATGTAGTGCTCGAACACCGCTACGCCTTCAAGGCCGTGGCATTCGGCTTCTTTTTCACACCAGTGCCAGGCGGACTTGTAGCCGGCCTTGTAGAGGATGCTGGCGTACGCTTCGGCGCCCAGCACTTCTTCGATACCGATGTGGTTGTTGACGAAGAAATGCCGCGGCACGTAGAGCATCGGCAGCGCGTCGGAGGTCCAGACTCCGGTCTCGCTGTCGACTTCGATCGGCAATTCGGGGGCGTGTTTGGCCATGGAAACTCAACTCCATCAAATAAGGTTCGAGAGCCCCGGCACGCTTGGCCGGGGCGGGCATCAGGAAAGCGGGGTCATTCGCCCCAGACGTCGGCCAGCACGCGCACCCAGTTCTCGCCCATGATCTTGCGCACCACGCGCTCGGAATGGCCGCGTTTGAGCAGGGTTTCGGTGAGGTTCGGGAATTCGCCTACGGTGCGGATTCCCAGCGGGTTGATGATCTTGCCGAAGTTGGTCAGGCGGCGGGCATAGCCCTTGTCATGGGTCAGGTACTCGAAGAAGTCCTGGCCATGGCCTTGGGTGAAGTCGGTGCCGATGCCGATGGCGTCCTCACCGACGATGTTCATGGTGTATTCGATCGCTTCGGCGTAGTCGTCGATGGTCGAATCGATGCCCTTGGCCAGGAACGGCGCAAACATGGTCACGCCGACGAAGCCGCCGTGGTCGGCGATGAATTTCAGTTCCGCGTCGGACTTGTTGCGCGGGTGCTCTTTGAGGCCCGAAGGCAGGCAGTGGGAGTAGGTGACGGGCTTCTTCGACTCCAGGATGACTTCCTCGGAGGTTTTGGAGCCAACGTGGGACAGGTCGCACATGATGCCGACGCGGTTCATCTCGGCAACGATCTCGCGGCCAAAGCCTGAGAGCCCGCCATCGCGCTCGTAGCAGCCTGTGCCAACCAGGTTCTGAGTGTTGTAGCACATCTGCACGATGCCTACGCCCAGTTGCTTGAACACTTCCACATAGCCGATCTTGTCTTCGAAAGCGTGGGCGTTCTGGAAACCGAACAGGATGCCGGTCTTGCCCTGTTCCTTGGCTTTGCGGATGTCGGCAGTGGTGCGCACTTGCAGCACCAGATCACTGTTTTCACGCATCAGCTTCTGGCTGGCGGCAATGTTGTCGACAGTCGCCTTGAAGCCTTCCCAGACCGACACGGTGCAGTTGGCCGCTGTCAGGCCACCTTTGCGCATGTCTTCGAACAGCTCGCGGTTCCATTTGGCGATGATCAGGCCATCGATGACGATGCTGTCAGCGTGGAGTTCGGCTGGTCTCATCAGGCAGTCCCCTTTGTAGTGGTGGCACCGAACTGGCTGCCGGCGCTTTGGGGGGAGCATATGCCTGCGGCCTTGGTCGCTCGGATGCAAAAACGACAGGGGAGTTTCCGAAAGCGTCAACGCCTGCCAATGGGCGCACAGGGCGGGGTTGGCCAGATGAAATACCAAGGTCGCGCTGTCATTTGCGACGCCCATGCGCCAGAATCCGGGCATCACATTTAGTTACACGACGGGGAGCGTCGTCCGATGAAATCACTGCTGTGGCTGCTGGCATTCATTTCGGTGGGGGCTTATGCGGCCGATGACGACGGGCCCACGCCCTGCGACAACGTGGAAACCGCCCAGCAGAGCCTCGACTGCTCGGCCTACAACCGCAAGACCGCCGAAAGCGAGCTCGAAGACGCCTACAACGGCCTGACTGCCCGCATCAGCGCCCAGTATGGCGACCAGCCCAAGCTGCTCAAGGATTACCTGGCCAAGATCGGCGCGGCTCAGGATATCTGGCGCACCCTGCGCACTGCCGATTGTGCCGTGGAGGTCATGGAGGCCGACAAGGACGCCAACGCTGCCCAGACCGCCGAGAACGATTGCATGGCACAGCGCAGCGACGAGCGCTCGGAGTACCTGCAAGGGATCGGCACCCAGGCCGACGAGACCGATACGCCCGACAACTGATCCCACCTCAGGAAATATTGCGCCTTATACGTCGCTCGATTCGCATCCATAGTCCGGCCCGCTCGTTCACGAGCCAACCCGAACGGCGCCCCGGCGCCACAGACTCAAGGAATGCAATCATGAGCATGGATAAAGCTATCGAAATCCTGAAAAAAGAAGGTGAAGAGCGCGTACTGCTGGTCGGCAGCACCCTGTGCATCTTCGCTGAAAACGTCCCGCTGAAAGTGGCCGAGGACGTTGCCGCCTGCATGCGCATCATGGATATGTCCTCGGACAGCAAGTTCGACAAGGAAACCCAGCAGCGCGAGTGGTACAACAACTACACCAAAGGCCTGGCTCAACTGGGCTGGACCATGACCGGCGCGGCGCATGCCGAGGAAGCGGTCGAGGCCGAGAACGAAACTCTGGGCAGCGTCGCTGTGAAGCTGGTCACCCGTGAAATGGGTGCCGGCCATCGCCTGAGCCGCTGCCTGAACCGCGGCTTCACAGCAATCGCCTCCACGCCGCAAGCCAAGGCGCTGTTCGAACGCAGCAGCACCAGCGTTTCGGGCAAATCCAGCACCTTCCAGGCCGTGGACTGCGAGCTCAGCGCGCAGGGCATGCCGATCATGCACATGAAGAGCTTCCAGATCGCCTACGACCAAAGCAAAGCCGCAGAAGGCGGCGTGCTGCGCAAGCTGGAATCGGCCTCCACCAAGGTCTACCGTGCTTCCCAGCAAGGCACCTTCAGCCTGCGCCAGTTCGAAACCCTTCGCGCCAAGATCGCCGCCAAGCTGGAAAGCCGCGCCGACGACGTGCTGGGCCTGGATTGATGCCCCGCCGCGCGCCTTGAGCCGAGGCGCGCGGCACCTGCCGAGTGAACCTTGTGACCCCTTCCCTGCATGAAGACGTACTGGCCAGCATTCGCCAGGCGACATTGGCGGCCAACGCCGCTGAAGACCTCGAAGCTGCACCGCTGCAATGGCTCGGGGCCTATATGGCGCATATTCGGACACTTGGCTGGCAAGCCACCGAACAGCACAGCCAGACCTACTCGTTCACCCCGGCTGCCGAACTCCTGCCTACCCTGATGAAAGGCACCCTCCCCGCTCCCCAGGCGCCCAACACTCGCTTTCGAAAACTCACCCGCCATCTGATCGATGCAGGTTTCAACGATCACCAACCCTTGCGGCCCCGCGCCAGCGACAGGAATGCCGCCGCCCACGTGCTTCACGACTTCGTCGAGCGCGCCGACGGCAGCATCGCCTTGAGCCTCTACCACTTGAGCGGCCAACCCGATCCAAACGCACCCAAACTGCGCCTGCCACTGACGAACGTGACCTGGCTCGCTGTGCTTACGGTCGAGGATTTCCCCACACTGCACCAGCGCCTGGCAGCTGGCGCACAAACTGCGCCGAGCGTGCTCGAAGGATTCTAGCCACGCCGATCATCGCGCGGGCTCTTGCCGAACCGGGCCTTGTAACGGCGGGCGAAATACGACGGCAGCTCGAAGCCACAGGCGACACTCACTTCAGTCACACTCATGTCGGTCTGGCGCAGCAGGTGCTGGGCTTTGTCCAGGCGTATGCGCAGATAGAGGTTGCTGGGCGTCTCGTTCAAGTGCGCGCGGAACAACCGCTCCAGTTGGCGCCGCGTCACGCCAATTCCCTCAGCCAGTTCCAGCGTCGTCAACGGTGGCTCGCTGTGTTGCTCCATCTCGGTGATGACCTGCACCAGCTTGCGATTGCTGGTGCCGTAGCGTGAAACCACCTGCATGCGCTGGTGATCCTTGCGCGGCCGGATGCGGCCCAGCACGAATTGCTCCGAGACCTGGATCGCAAGCTCTGCGCCGTGCGCCTGGGTAATCAGGTCGAGCATCAGGTCGATGCTGGCAGTGCCGCCGGCGCAGGTAATGCGCGCGCCGCTGGCCTCGAACAGTTCAGGCGTGGTTTCCAGTTGAGGAAACCGCTCGCTGAAGGCATCGCGCGCCTCCCAGTGCAGCGCGACGCGGCAGCCGCCCAGCAGGCCCGCCTGCGCCAGGATGAACGCACCCGTGTCTACGCCCCCCAACGTAGCCCCGTCGCGGGCTTGCTGCCTGAGTGCGCGCGCCAGCGCCTGGCTGTAATGCGCCAGCGGGTTGAAACCGGCGACCACAAATACGTAAGCGGCGCCGGCCAGTTGGTCGAGGCGCATGTCGGCGTCGACCGACATGCCGTTGCTGGCGACCACCGGCCCACCCTCAAGGCTTGCGACCGTCCAGCGATACGCACCTGGGCGAAAGCGATTGGCGACGCGTAGAGGCTCGATGGCGCTGATGAAACCGATCGCCGAAAAGCCGGGCATCAGAATGAAACAGTAGTCCTCAGGCATGCTGGCCTCCGCGCCACGATGGCGGTTCATACCGCAGCCAGGGGTCGGTGATCAAGTGCGCAGTCTGGCTGAGTGGCATCGAGGGCGCGCTCCGGCAGGTCGACCGGGTGCAAGTGCCGGTCGCCTGCGTGAGCCTGTGGCCAGCCCTGGCTGCGTAACGTGGCGCTCATCAACGCACTGGAGCCACGCCGTGAACCCTGAAGTCATCGTTACCTGCGCCCTGACCGGGGCTGGAGACACCACCGCCAAGAGCCACCTGGTGCCTATCACACCGCAGCAGATTGCCGAGGCCGCGCTGGAGGCTGCGCGTGCCGGTGCGACCGTGGTGCACTGCCACGTGCGCGACCCTCGCACCGGCCAGTTCAGCCGCGACGTGGCGCTGTATCGCGAGGTGATGGAGCGAATCCGCGAACGCGACACCGACCTGATCGTCAACCTCACCGCAGGCATGGGCGGTGATCTGCAGATCGGCCCGGGTGAAACCCCGACCGAATTCGGCCCTGCCACCGACCTGGTCGGCCCCCTCGCCCGCCTGGCGCATGTCGAAGCGCTGCTGCCGGATATCTGCACATTGGACTGCGGCACGCTCAACTTCGGTGATGGCGACACCATTTATGTGTCCACTCCGCACAACTGCGTGCCGGCGCCAAACGCATCACCGAGCTGGGTGTGAAGGCTGAACTGGAGATTTTCGACACCGGCCACTTGTGGTTCGCCAAACAGATGATCAAGGAAGGCCTGCTGCACGACCCATTGTTCCAGCTGTGCCTGGGCATCCCGTGGGGCGCGCCGGCCGATACCACCAGCATGAAGGCCATGGCCGACAACCTGCCTGCGGGCGCGACCTGGGCCGGCTTTGGCATCGGCCGCATGCAGATGCCGATGGCAGCGCAAGCGGTGCTGCTCGGCGGAAATGTGCGCGTAGGGCTGGAAGACAACCTCTATCTCGACCGAGGCGTGCTCGCCAGTAACGGCCAGCTGGTGGAGCGTGTGAGCGAGATCCTTCACCGCCTGGGGGCTGGTGTACTTACGCCTGCCGAAGGCCGTGCCCGTATGAACCTGCCCAAACGCGGCTGACCCGGAGAACTGCAGATGAGCTATATCACCGACATCAAGACCTTTGCGGCACTGGGCAGCGGCGTGATCGGCAGCGGCTGGGTTGCACGCGCGCTGGCTAACGGGCTGGACGTGGTCGCCTGGGACCCTGCCCCCGGCGCCGAAGCAGCGCTGCGGGAGCGAGTTGCCAACGCCTGGCCGGCGCTGGAAAAACAAGGGCTGGCAGCAGGCGCTTCACCTGAACGCCTGCGCATGGCGAGCACGGTCGAAAACTGTGTGGCCGAGGCCGACTTCATTCAGGAAAGCGCACCGGAACGGCTGACGCTGAAACTCGAACTGCATGCCACCATCAGCGCGGCAGCACGCCCTGATGCGCTGATCGCCTCGAGCACCTCGGGGCTGTTACCCAGCGATTTCTACGCCAAGGCCAGCCACCCGGAGCGCTGCGTGGTGGGGCACCCGTTCAACCCGGTCTATCTGTTGCCTTTGGTGGAGGTGGTAGGCGGGCAGCATACCGCTCCTGCGGCCATCGACGCCGCCCGGCTGGTCTATCAGCGCCTGGGAATGCGGCCTCTGCACGTGCGCAAGGAAGTACCGGGGTTCATCGCCGACCGGCTGCTGGAAGCGCTGTGGCGCGAGGCATTGCACCTGGTCAACGACGGCGTGGCCACCACTGGTGAAATCGATGATGCCATTCGATACGGTGCCGGCCTGCGTTGGTCGTTCATGGGCACCTTCCTGACCTACACCCTGGCCGGTGGCAAATCCGGCATGCGCCATTTCATGCAGCAGTTCGGCCCGGCCTTGCAGCTGCCATGGACCTACCTGCCCGCCCCGGCACTGACTGATCAGTTGATCGATGATGTGGTCGATGGCACCACGGCGCAGCTGGGCCAGCATCGCATCGAGGCACTGGAGCGTTACCGCGATGACGCCCTGCTGGCAGTGATGGCTGCGCTCGAAAAGGTACGCGCAGAGCATGGGGTGGACGTCGATGCCTGAACCCTTGATTACCTGGCACGGGGAAGTACCGAGTGAGTGGACCGACTACAACGGCCACCTACGCGATGCGTTCTACTTGTTGATTTTCAGCTACGCAACCGATGGGTTCATGGAGCACATCGGGCTGGGGGAAGCGCAGCGGGAAACGAGTGGGCATTCGTTGTTCACGCTGGAGTGCCACCTCAACTTCCTGCACGAGGTGCATCAAGGCGCGGAAGTTGCCGTGCATACGCAGTTGCTGGCGTGCGACCACAAGCGGGTGCAGCTTTACCACAGCCTGCACATCAAAGGAGAAACACTGACACTGGCCGCCAGTGAACAGATGCTATTGCATGTAGCGCTCGATGGGCCGAAAGCAGTGCCCTTTCAGGACTCGATGGCAGCACACCTCGCTGACTTGGCAAGGCAACACAGCAAAGGGCCCAAGCCGGAATGGACCGGGCGAATGATCGGAATGCCAAAGGCAATAAAGTGATGCGAAATCCAGGGAACACCCCGCTTAAAGCCGTAAAAGCGAGGCGTTCCCTGACGCTTGAAACAGGCCGGCGCTTGCGGTGACCAAACCGCTTGCGACCATGGTCTGGGTGCCAGTGTGCAGGGCTGCCCGGTACTTCAGCACTTTGAAAGCGACGCTTTCATGCTCATGGCTGCCAACGCAACGACACCTGCTTGCCCAGCCGCGCGCGGTTTACCAGAATCAGCCTATCTGCCCGCACAAGGACCTTCACCATGATGCACGCTGACCTCATCGACCAAGACGACCTGATCGCCAAGTTGCGCTGTATCGGCTTCGAAGTGCCTCCTGGCGCGTCTGCCGAGCAGGCATGCGAGTGCGCGGTACGCGGCCTGGACTCGGCACGTGCCAATGCACTCAGAGGAATGGTTGAGCAGTTGCTCCGCGGCAACGCGACTATTCTGCCGGCGGTACGTGAAGCGCTGGACAAGACGCTGCTTCCAGCGCTGGCGCGGTTTCTTCAGCAACGCGCCGGTTGAGCATTGCTGGGCCCTGCACCGCTGGATCTGGCCAGGGCCCGCCTCAGACCGCGCACGCTGCCGCTAAAGCAACGTGCGCCTTGGTCACACCCTCACACTGGCAAACGTCGACTCGTTACGCGCCTGGCTCAACGCAGCCATAGGCCCGGACAGCGGCGCCATCACCATGGCTTGCGGAATTGGCATCATCGCCACCTGCTGGGTGGTGTTGGAACTGACGCGTTCATCACGCGGAGGAATGCCGAAGTATTCGCGGTAGCACTTGGAGAAGTGCGGCGTGGAAACGAAGCCGCACACTGAAGCCACCTCGATGATCGACATCGGCGTTTGCTTGAGCAATTGCCGAGCGCGGATCAGGCGCAATTTGAGGTAATAACGCGACGGCGAACAATGCAGGTACTTCTGGAACAGCCGCTCCAGCTGGCGCCGCGAAACTTGCACATACACCGCCAGCTCGTCAAGGTCGATCGGCTCTTCGAGGTTGGCCTCCATCAGCGCGACGATTTCCTGAAGCTTCGGCTGGTTGGTGCCGAGCATGTGTTTGAGCGGTACGCGCTGGTGATCCTGTTCGTTGCGAATGCGCTCGTACACGAACATTTCGGAGATTGCCGCCGACAGCTCGCGGCCGTGGTCGCGGCTGATCAGGTGCAGCATCATGTCCAGCGGCGCGGTGCCACCGGAGCTGGTGAAGCGGTTGCGGTCCAGAGTGAACAGGCGGGTGCTCATGGCCACACGCGGAAAGGCCTCCTGCATCGCGGCCAGGCATTCCCAGTGCACACTGCACTCGAACCCGTCGAGCAGGCCGGCACAAGCCAGCGCCCAGCTACCGGTGCATACCGCGCCGAGGCGGCGCGACTGGCGAGCCTGAGCCTGCAGCCAGCTCGCGTGCTCACGGGTGACGGCGCGCTGGATGCCCACGCCGCCGCAGACGATCACGGTGTCCAGCGCAGGCGCCTGGGCAACCGAGGCGTCAGGGGTGATCTGCAGGCCATCGCTGGCCCATACCTGGCCGCCGTCCAGGGTCATGGTGGTCCAGCGATACAGCTCGCGCCCGGAGAGCTGGTTGGCCATGCGCAGCGGCTCGACCGCCGAGGCCAGCGAGATCAGGGTGAAGTTGTCCAGCAGGAGAAATCCGATCGACTGCGGGGTACGGGTCTGGGCGGCGGTGCCGGCATTGAAAGACGTCATCACTGTGTCTCCTCACAAGGCGGTTTGGCCTCACATAGGGAGGCTCTTGTTGTATTCGCGGCCGAGGTCGGCCGTCGTTGGCAATGAGAGAGCAAATGCCGTGCCGAGAACGGTGGGGTCGCTTAGAGAAACCTGTATGCGACGTCGCAAACGGTCTGTGGCGGGGGTAATTCGCCTATGCCGAAACATGCTGAAACATGCGTGCTCAAAGGGTTTGAGCACTTTAGTAGCACCCTCAATAAAAAAGGGGCCGTTACCGGCCCCAGAGGTGTCACCGCAAGCACATTTGGAAGAGGTGTGGGGTACTGCGCCAAAAGGCAGCGCTAGAGGCGCTGCGTGTACGAAAAGCGGGCATGGGCCATCAGCATTCGATGGCATTCACGGCCAGGCCGCCGCGAGAAGTTTCCTTGTATTTGTCGTGCATGTCCGCGCCCGTGTCGCGCATGGTGCGGATGACCTTGTCGAGGGAAATAAAATGCGAGCCATCCCCGCGTAATGCCATTTGCGCGGCGTTGATAGCCTTCACCGCAGCGATGGCATTGCGCTCGATGCACGGCACCTGGACCAACCCGCCGACCGGGTCGCAGGTAAGCCCCAGGTTGTGTTCAAGGCCAATCTCGGCCGCGTTTTCAAGCTGCTCGGGCGTAGCGCCAAGCACCTCGGCCAACCCCGCCGCAGCCATCGCACAGGCAGAGCCGACCTCGCCCTGGCAGCCAACTTCAGCACCTGAAATGGAGGCGTTCTTCTTGCACAGAATGCCCACCGCCGCTGCGCCGAGGAAGAAATCGACGACGTTGGCCTCGCTGACCTGATCGCTGAAGCGCATGAAGTAATGCAACACGGCCGGGATAATGCCCGCCGCGCCATTGGTGGGCGCTGTCACCATGCGCCCGCCGGCAGCGTTCTCTTCGTTTACCGCCAGCGCATAGAGGTTCACCCACTCCATGGCGTTGAGGGTCGAGCCGATCACATTGGGCTTGCCCAGCTCCTGCAGGCTCCGGTGCAAGCGTGCAGCGCGGCGGCGTACGTTGAGCCCGCCTGGCAGGATGCCTTCTTCGCGCAGGCCCTGGATCACGCAGTCCTGCATGGCGTGCCAGAGCTTGAGCAGGCCGGAACGAATTTCATCTTCGCTGCGCCACACCTTCTCGTTGGCCATCATCAGCTCGGAAATACGCAGGTTGTGCTGCTTGCACAACCGGAGCAACTCTTCGGCGCTGTTGAAATCGTAAGGCAGCTCGGTGTTGTCGGCATCCAGCACGCCACTGGCAGCTTGCGCAGCATCGACCACGAAACCACCGCCTACCGAGTAATAAGTGTCTTCGTGCAGTACGCCGCTATCACCCTCGGCGACCAGCGTCATCGCGTTAGGGTGGTAAGGAAGATTTTCTTCGAGCAAGCGCATGTCGCGCTCCCACACGAAAGGCACCGCGAACCGGCCGTCGAGCTGCAGCATATTCTGCTCACGCAGTTGCGCCACGCTTGCACCGATGATCGACGGGTCGACCGAATCGGGCCACTGCCCCATCAAGCCGAGGATGACCGCGTTGTCGCTGCCATGGCCGATACCGGTGGCGGACAGCGAACCGTACAGGCGCACCTCGACGCGGCGTACGCGGTTCAGCTCGCCGCGCTCGCGCAGCCCCTGAACGAAGAGCGCTGCCGCCCGCATGGGCCCTACGGTGTGCGAGCTTGACGGCCCGATCCCGATCTTGAACAGGTCGAACACACTGATGGCCATTATTTTTAAACCTCCTGGGCTAATCGCAGTCTGCGATCCTGCTACGCTCACGCTCGCATACCGCCATTTGCCTTGATCATCGGCCTTTTGGTGGTGGATTCGTCGTCTGCAACCGACTTGCTCTTGTCCAGCAACGCCCCGGCTCAAAAGCGGCCGTTTTCAGGCGCCAAACGGTCGATTTAGCGGCCCTAGCCCAGTGGATCGCTACTGTATGCGACCTCATCGACACTGGATGCGACCCTGCCTGTACTGGTTACGACCCCCCAGTAGGCGAAGCAAACCCGCTGGGGGATTATCGAAAACGACCCGCTTGCAAGGTGAAGTCGGCCAGAGCAGCCGCAGGCAGCGAATCCTCATGTGATCTCGCAGCAACCAAAGAAACGACGCCCCCTGGGTCGTCGACGTGAATCGCCAAGGAGTCCTCTCGATGAAAGCTTCACCTTCCGTGTTGTTGGCTACGCTGCTCAGCTTGCCGGTCATGGCCCATGCTGCCGAACCGGAGCAATGCTCCACCGTTAACTTCTCCGACGTCGGCTGGACCGACGTAACCGTTACCACCGCTACAGCCAGCGCCGTGCTGCAAAGCCTGGGGTACAAGACCAACACCACCATGATCTCCGTGCCGGTGACCTTCAAAAGCCTGGCCGACGGCAAGAACATGGACGTGTTCCTGGGCAACTGGATGCCCACCATGGAAAACGACATCAAGCAATACCGTGATGCCGGCACCGTGGTGCAGGTCCGCGCCAACCTGGAGAACGCCAAGTACACCCTCGCGGTGCCAGAGGCACTCTGGGAAAAGGGCCTCAGGGATTTCGCCGACATCGTCAAGTTCAAGGATGAGCTGGGCGGCAAGATCTACGGCATCGAGCCAGGCAACGACGGCAACCGCACCATCCAGACGCTGATCGACAAGAACGCCTTCGGCCTGAAAGACGCAGGCTTCAAGGTGGTCGAGTCGAGCGAGGCCGGCATGCTGGCTCAGGTCGACCGGGCCGAAAAACGCGGCACCGCGATCGTGTTCCTGGGCTGGGAACCGCATCCGATGAACAAGCGGTTCAAGATGAAATACCTCACCGGTGGCGATGACTCCTTCGGCCCGAACTTCGGCCAGGCGACCGTCTACACCGTTACCCGCAAGAACTATCAGCAGGAATGCCCGAACGTTTCGCAGTTCCTGAAGAACCTGAGCTTCACCCTGGACATGGAAAACACCCTGATGGGTAACGTCCTGGACGATAGACAAAAACCCGATGCAGCCGCGAAAGCCTGGCTGAAGAAGAACCCACAGGTTCTCGACAGCTGGCTCAACGGCGTGACCACCATCGATGGCAAACCTGGCCTGGAGGCCGCCAAAGCAAAACTGACCCAATAAAGCCGCTGAGCTCCCGGCGGCCAGGGCCGCCGGGATTTGTAGACAAACCGCAGGTGGATGCCCGATACCATGCTGACAGATCACAAACTTCCTCTAGGCGAGTACATCGCCGCCTTCGTCGACTGGCTCACGCGCCACGGCGCCAATGTCTTCGACTGGATTGCCGCGACGCTCGAAGGCATCATCCACGGCTTCACCAGCGGCCTTACCTGGTTCAACCCCTACGTGCTGGTGGTGCTGTTCTCGGCCCTGGCGTACTACATCCAGCGCAAACTCAGCCTTACCATTTTCGTCGCCCTGTCGTTCCTGCTGATCCTCAACCTGGGTTACTGGCAGGAGACGATGGAAACCCTCGCCCAAGTGACTTTCGCAACATCGGTGTGCGTGGTCGTCGGCGTACCACTGGGCATCATCGCGGCACACAAGCCCTGGTTCTATACCGGCATGCGCCCCATGCTCGACCTGATGCAGACGGTGCCGACCTTCGTGTACCTGATCCCTACCCTGACTCTGTTCGGCCTGGGCGTTGTGCCTGGCCTGATCTCTACGGTGGTGTTCGCCATCGCCGCACCGATCCGCCTGACGTACCTGGGCATCTGCGACGTGCCTCACGAACTGATGGATGCCGGCAAGGCCTTCGGCTGCTCCGGCCGCCAGTTGCTCACCCGCATCGAGCTGCCGCATGCCATGCCGAGCATCGCCGCAGGCGTTACCCAATGCATCATGCTGTCTCTGTCGATGGTGGTGATCGCCGCTCTGGTCGGTGCCGACGGCCTCGGCAAGCCGGTGGTCAACGCGCTGAACACCGCTGATATCGCCCTGGGCTTCGAAGCTGGCCTGGCCATTGTGTTGCTGGCGATCATGCTCGACCGCATTTGCAAGCAGCGTGAAGTCAAAGCTGGAGGTGACGCATGAGCATCATCCGTTTCGAAGATGTCGACGTCATTTTCTCCGAGCGCCCGCGCCCTGCGCTGGAGATGCTCGACCAGGGCCTGTCACGTCCGGAAATCCTCAAGAAGACCGGCCTGGTGGTGGGTGTCGAAAAAGCCAACCTGGAAATCAACAAAGGCGAGATCTGCGTGCTCATGGGCTTGTCCGGCTCGGGCAAGTCGAGCCTGCTGCGCTGCATCAACGGCCTGAACACCGTGAGCCGCGGCAAGCTGTTCGTCGAGCACGAAGGCTCGCAGATCGACGTAGCCAACTGCACACCTGCGCAGTTGAAGATGATGCGCACCCAGCGCATCGCCATGGTGTTCCAGAAATTCGCCTTGATGCCTTGGCTGACCGTTCGCGAAAACATCAGCTTTGGCCTGGAGATGCAGGGCCGCCCTTCCGAGGAGCGGCGCAAGCTGGTGGATGAGAAGCTCGAGCTGGTGGGCCTGACCCAGTGGCGCAACAAGAAGCCCGACGAGCTCTCCGGCGGCATGCAGCAGCGCGTGGGCCTGGCCCGTGCGCTGGCGATGGACGCCGACATCCTGCTGATGGACGAGCCGTTCTCGGCACTCGACCCGCTGATTCGGCAAGGCCTGCAGGACGAACTGCTGGACCTGCAGCGCAAGCTGCAAAAAACCATCGTGTTCGTCAGCCACGACCTGGACGAGGCGCTCAAGCTGGGCACGCGCATTGCCATCATGAAAGACGGCAAGATCATCCAGTACAGCAAACCGGAAGACATCGTGCTCAACCCGGCCGACGACTACGTGCGCACTTTCGTCGCCCACACCAACCCGCTCAACGTGCTGCGCGGCCGCAGCCTGATGCGTCCGCTCACCGCCTGCACCGGCAGTGGCCGCGATGCGTTGCTCGACCCGGGCAGCGACACCTGGCTGAGCCTCTCGGAAAACGGCTACCTGCAGGGTGCCCGCCAAGGCAGTGCGGCGCTGGACGTTCAGAACTGGGCGAACGGGCAGGATATCGAGAGCCTGGCGCGCCGGCCGACGTTGGTACACGCAGACATCTCGATGCGCGACGCCCTGGCGATCCGCTACCACACCGGCAACAAACTGGTGCTGCACGACGACAACCGCGTGGTGGGCATTTTGGGTGACACCGAGCTGTACCATGCGCTGTTGGGTAAAAATCTCGGCCATCACGAAGAACACGGGCAAGTAGTGCCGCTTCGTAAAGCCAACTGATACCCGGCAGCAAGCTCATAGCTGCAAGTCTCAAGTTCGAAGCGAGGTGCTTTGGGCTTGGGCTTGCAGCTTTTGCGTTTGTAGCGTGTGAAGTTTGTCGTGGCGAGTACAATCCCTCCCCTTGCATAGCCATTGACGACGTCGTTTTCGTTAATTGAACGACCAATCAAAATAAAATAGACTGGCCCTCGCCAGTGCCAGATGGTTCGCCATGGGCACATGGGCCGTGAGGAGATTCACCGATGCCTAAAGTCGGGATGCAACCCATACGCCGCCAACAGCTGATCGAGGCCACCTTGCAAGCGGTCGATCAAGTAGGCATGGCCGAGGCGAGCATCGGAAAGATCGCCAGGATGGCCGGGGTATCGAACGGCATCATCAGCCACTATTTCCAGGACAAGAACGGCTTGATCTTCGCCACCATGAGCTACCTGCTCAAGGAGCTGTCGACCAAGACCGCCGAACGCCGCCGCGCATTGACCTGCGGCAGCCCGCGCGCGCACTTGCAGGCAATCATCGAGGGCAACTTCGATGCCAGCCAGGTGAGCAACGCCGCGATGAAAACCTGGCTCGCCTTCTGGGCCGCCAGCATGCACCAGGCTTCACTGCATCGCCTTCAACGGATCAACGATCACCGGTTGTATTCGAACCTGTGCTGCCAGTTCCGCCGCACCCTGCCGCTTGCGCAAGCCCGCAGCAGCGCGCGAGGGCTCGCCGCGTTGATCGACGGCCTGTGGCTGCGCGGTGCGCTCTCCGGTGACGCCTTCGACACCGCGCAAGCCCAGCGCATCGCGCTCGACTACGTGGACCAGCTATTAGCCAAACCTCACGCTCCAGCGTGATACTGCCGAAGCGTCGGTAACGGGTTATTGCGCCTGAAGCTGGTAGCTCGGCACACCCAGCAGATACAGCACGCCGTCCAGGCCCAACGTGGAAATAGCCTGCTGGGCCGACTGGCGCACCAACGGCTTGGCACGGAAGGCGACGCCGAGGCCGGCCAGGGCCAGCATTGGCAGGTCGTTGGCGCCATCGCCCACGGCAATGGTCTGGGCCAGGGTCAACCCTTCCTTGCTCACCAGCTCACGCAGCAGGTCAGCCTTGCGCTGGGCATCGACGACGGGCTCGATGGCAACACCTGTGCATTTGCCATCGACGACTTCCAGCTCGTTGGCGAACACATAGTCGATACCCAGGCGCGCCTGGACCTGCCTGGCGAAATACGTGAACCCGCCAGACAGGATCGCGGTTTTGTAGCCCAGCTTGCGCAGCCCAGCGAACAGCTCTTCGGCACCTTCGCTCAGGCGCAGCGAGGCACCGATCGAATCCAGCACACTCACGTCCAGGCCCTTGAGCAAGGCCAGGCGTTCTTTGAAGCTGGCACGGAAGTCCAGCTCGCCGCGCATGGCGCGCTCGGTGATTTCCGATACTCGCTCGCCGACCCCAGCGGCCTTGGCCAACTCGTCGATCACTTCGGCTTGAATCAGCGTGGAATCCATATCGAACACCGCCAGGCGGCGGTGGTTGCGTTCGAGGGTGGCCGCCTGGATGGCGACATCCATATCAAGCTCGGTGGCGGCGGCGAGGCAATCGGCGCGCAGGCTTTGGGCATCGGCGGGCTCACCGAGCAGCATCAGCTCTACACAAGCGCTGTCGCCCCCTTGCAGCGGCGTGATGCCTGACAAGCGCTTCACGCTTTCAACCTGGAGCCCGTGAGCCTGGGCGATTGCCGTCACCCGGGCCAGTTGCTCGGCAGTCACCCGCCGTGCCAGTAACGACAGAACATGGCGCGGTTGCATCTCGTGCTGCATATAGGTGGCGTACTGCGCCTCGCTGAGCGTGAAGGTATCCAGGTTCACGCCAAGGGCTTCGAGTTCATCCTCGAGTGCGTCGCAACGCCCTGCAGCCACGCGCACGATCAACCCGATGCTTTGAGTACCGAGTACTGTGTCACTTTTGACCTCCAGCAACTCGGCACCGGCCTTCACCAGCAAGGCTGTAACATCGCCAAACAAGCCAGGCGTTTGCTCGGTGGTGATGTTGATCAGGACGATTTGAGCCAAGGCACACCTCAGTTTCACGAAAAAAACCGCATTCTACCCAGTTTCCGTGCCGGACGGCGCTTTGACGCCTAATAGCCCCTCGCTATACTGCGCAACAAATTTATGGCCAGAGAAAAGCGAAGTGAACCGGCCCGCGCCTGTCAAAAACGATAATTTCTTCCTGCTGATCTTTCGCGCCCTGCGCCATCGCCGCACCCCGATCGCTCTGCGAATCGCCAGCCACAACGTCATTCTGGTGGCCGTGGCATTGGTGATCTACACCTGCGTGATGGGTTTGCAGTTCAAGGAAGCCATGCACACGCAGGCCGATGCGGTGGGCACCAGCCTGACCACCCAGACTGCCTCCTCCGCGACCGAACTGTTGATGTCCAACGACATCCTCAGCCTCAACGTGCTGCTGGGCAACCTCGCCAAGAACCCGCTGGTGGCGCACGCTGCCATCTACAGCGCCGACGGCAGAACCATCGCCGAAGCCGGGCAGAAGCCCAGGACCGGCCTGCTGACGATGTCTGGCGGGGTATACGAGCAGAAGATCAGCTTTCAGGATGTGAACACCGGCACCTTGCGCGTGAGCCTGGACATGAGCCAGTTCCAGCAGCCGATGACCATCAGCCTGCAAAGCATGGGCATTCTCAGCGTGATCCTGCTGGCGCTGTCGCTGGCTTTCAGTTTGCGCATCAGGCGCAACATCACGCTGCCGCTGTTGCAACTGCGCGTCTGGTTGCGTGACCTTGACCCGTACACACCCGGCGTCGAACGCCAGGACGAGATCGGCGACCTGGCGCGTAACCTTCAGAAGAAATTCGCCGCGCCCATGCCCGAGCCGGAGCCAGAACCTGTGCTGGAACCGGAGGCTGATGAGGATGACGACGAGCCAGCAAGCCCGCCACCTGCCAACGCCAAGGCAGCCTTCGGCAGCAAACCGGCGCCGCAGCGCCAGGTACGCGCAGAAGAAGATGACGAAGACGACGATGTCTTCGCCGACCTGGGCAGTTTCGACGATGAAGGCCAGGCCCCACGCAAAGTGGCAGCACCTGCAAACGCCGCAGCAACACCGGCCGCTCCACGCGCGCCGCAATTCACGGCGCTGCTGGCCGTTCAGCTGGGTGCTCAGGAACAGTTGCGCCGGTTGCCTCGCACCCGCCTGCTGGAGCTGCTGGAGCGTTATCGCGACGTCCTGGCACAAGCGGCATCGGTGTATCAGGGTGTGGTGCATACCTTGAGCGACGGCAGCTCGTTGATCCTGTTCCACAGCGACGACTGTGGTGACGACTACCTCACCAATGGCCTGTGCTGCGGTGAACTGCTGCGTGCGATGGGCCACCAGTTGCAGATCGAAGTCGCCGACAGCGGCATCACCCTGCAACTGCAGCTTGGCCTGATGCTCGCCGATGACCTCTATGGCATCAGCCAGGTCGACCTGTTGCTCACCGAGCCTGCCCAGGCTGCGCTGGCGCTGTCGCAACACAGCCGCAACCTGCTGCTGGTGGAGCGACGTGTAGGCGAGGACCTGCTGATACGCCAGCGCGCCCGTATCCGCCCGATTGCCAGCCCCGAAGGTGCATGCTGCGTCGAGCGGCTGCTGGAGCCGTACCCGTCACTGCTGGAGCGCCAGTTGGCGCGGATGTCCGACCGCAACTAGACAAGCAGATCGCCCTGCATGCGTTCCAGCAAGCCCTGGATCGCATCCAGGCGCAGGCCGGGGTCGTCGGTTTCCAGCAGGCGCAGTTTTTCCTGATCCTCGAAGGGCAGCAGGTAAGCCAGCTTGTTGCCCAACGCATGTTGGCCACTGGCATGGCTGCCCATCGCCAGGGACTCCACCATCGGGTGCTCGGCCAGCGCCACCAAAAGGGCCAGCAGGTCGTCATCACGCTCTTCCAGAGGCGCATCAGGCAGTTCGTTGAGCCATTGCACCTCACCGATCAGCAACTGGTCCTTCTGGGTGTGAGTGTCGAGCACTCTGAAGCGCCGCCCTCCCTCCACACGAATACCCAGCAGGCCGTTGTCCTGCTTTTGAAAATCCCGAATCAGGGCCTCGCAGCCGACCTTTGCATGCTCGCTGGGCGGCGCGCCGACTTCCTGGCCCTGGACGATGCACACCACGCCAAACCCGGTGCCGGCTTTCATGCAGCGGCCGATCATGTCCAGGTAGCGCGCCTCGAATATCTGCAAGTCCAGTGTGCAGCCCGGGAACAGCACGGTATTGAGGGGAAACAGCGGCACATTCATGGTTGCATCCTTCATCAAACGAACAGGCTGATCGACAACGGCAACAGGATCGCGGTACTGACCCCCATCAGGCTCATGCCCAGCGCCGCAAAGGCGCCGCACTCCTCGCCTTCGGCCAGCGCTACCGAGGTGCCGACGGCATGGGCACAGATGCCCAGCGCCATACCCCGCGCGGCAGGTGCCTCGACCTTGAGCAGGCGCAGCACGCCAGGGCCGACGATGGCGCCCACGACGCCTGTGATCAATACGAACACCGCCGCCATGCCGGCCACACCACCCAGCTGATCAGCCACCAGCATGGCGATCGGCGAGGTGACCGACTTGGGCGCCAAGGTCATCAGCAGCAAGCGGTCGGCGCCCAGCCAGGCACCGAGTGCCAGGCCTGACAGCGTTGCAAACACACCCCCTGCCACCAGCGTAGCCAAGGTCGGCCACAGCAATTGGCGGATGCGCCGCACATTCAGATAAAGCGGCACAGCCAAGGCCACGGTGGCAGGCCCGAGCAGAATGCCGAGGATCTCGGTGTTGCGCTTGTATTCATCGAAGGCCAGGCCGCACAACCAGAGCACGGTGATGACCGCGACCATCGACAGCAACACCGGCTGCAACAGCACCAGGCGGGTTTTTTCGAACAGTTTGAGCGCCAACTGGTAGGCGCCCAGGGTGATGCCCAAGGCGAACAACGGGTGATGCACCACCGCGCCCACGGCTTGCTGCCAGGCCAGCATCATCGCTCACCTCCGCGCGACAAGCGGTTCATCAGCCAACCGGCGAAGGCGATGCTCAACACCACCGATACACACAATGAGCCAACGATCGCCCAGAAGTGCTCGGCAATCACCCCGGCATAGGCCATGACGCCCACCGCCGGCGGCACCAGCAACAAAGGCAGGTAACGCAACAGTGATGCAGAAGCTTCGCTCACCGCCGCCGGCACTTCGCCGTTCCACATCAGCCATGCGAACAGCAGCAACAGCCCGATGATCGGCCCGGGCAGCAGCGACAGGCCCAGCGCGTTGAGGCCCGTGCCCAGCAGTTGGAAGAAAATCAGCCATGTCAGGCCGCGCAACAGCATAGAATCGCCCCCTTCGTTGGTCGCGGCAGTATACCCACCGAACCCGGCAAGCGAACCCGCCCCGGCCGTACGATGGTCGGATGCCGCTGCCTGCCCCTTCTGGAGAATCGACACGATGCGACATGTTCCCGTTGCCGACCTGCCTCGATACGTCGGCCAACACCTGGGCCACTCGGATTGGCTGTTGATCGACCAGGCACGTATCGACCTGTTCGCAAACGCCACCGGCGATCACCAGTTCATTCATGTCGACCCCGAGCGCGCGGCCGCTACGCCATTTGGAGGCACCATCGCTCACGGCTTCTTGCTGTTGTCGTTGATGCCCCAGTTGATGGCAGGCGTGATGGTGTTGCCCGAAGGCCTGAAGATGACCGTCAACTACGGTGTCGAGCACGTGCGTTTTCTTCAGCCGGTGCCCGCAGGTTCGCAGGTGCGCCTGGCGGCAGAGCTGCTGGAGGCCCGTGAAAAACACCCTGGCCAGTGGCTGCTGCGGGCGCGTGCAACCCTCGAAATCGCTGGGCGGGAGAAGCCCGCCTGTGTCGCCGAGCTGCTTTCATTGTGTTTCATCTGACGGCTGTGTCTTAAGGCCATTATCTACGGCATACTCGGCGCCTCGATTTTCCGGACCGGACCATGCGCCTGATCTACCCCCTCGCCCTGGCCTTGCTGCTCTCTGCGTGCGGCGAGGGTGAATCCCTGCTGCCTCCCGATGCGCGCCTGCCCGACGGCGGCCGCTACCGGGGCGATATCGTCAATGGCGTGCTGCAAGGCAACGGCCGCATCGACTACCCCAACGGCAGTTGGTACGAAGGGCAATTCGAGCATGGCCAATACAACGGCCAGGGCCAGTGGCACGGCAGCGACGGGCACATCTACCGCGGCGGCTTCGCTGGTGGCCTGTTCGATGGCCAGGGCAGCCTGACCACGCCCAAGGCAGCTACAGCGGCGGCTTCAGCCAAGGCAAGCGCGAGGGTGAGGGCACGCTCAAAGAACCGGGCCGCACCTACCGCGGCAACTTCCACAACGATCAGTTCTCTGGCAATGGGCACCTCGAGCTGGCTGACGGCACCACGCTGCAGGGCCAGTTCGAGCAAGGCCGCCTCAACGGCGAAGGGCTGCGCAGCGACGACGCCGGCAATCAGTTCAGCGGCCACTTCGTCAACGGCCAGCTGGACGGCCACGGCAACTTCGTCGGCACCGATGGCGATCAGTACACCGGCGCCTTCAGCAAGGACCAGATGGAGGGCCACGGCCGTTACGAGACTCAAGGCGGCGACGTGTGGGTCGGCACCTTCCACAGCGGCGCGCCTAATGGGCTGGGAGAGCTGATCGGCGCCGACGGCAGCCGTTATGTCGGTGAATTCGCTGACTGGCATTTCAACGGCAACGGCCGCCTGACCCTGGCGGACGGCACGATCTACCAGGGCCAGTTCCAGAACGACGCCTATCAAGGCCGCGGCACGCTGACACGCAAGGACGGTAAGGTCGAGAGCGGCGCCTGGGCCAATGGCCAGCGCGTGCGCGACGGCCAGGGCCGCCTGCTGCCCGACCCGCTGGAGGTCGGCCTGCTCAAGCAAGGCCAGTTGCTGGATAACGCCCTGGCGCAGATCCCGCAATCCACCCCGGCGACCGAGCTGTACAGCCTGGTGCTCGCCGGTGACGGCCAGCAAAGCGTGTTCATGCGCGAAGCGGACTACGTCACCCAACTGCTGGCTACCCGTTTCGGCGCCCGTGGGCAGGTGACGCTGGTCAACCACCGCGATCACCTGGCCGACCGCCCCATGGCCAGCCGCGAGACACTGAGCCGCGCCATCCAGGCACTGGCCCGGCGCAGTGGCCCGGAAGACCTGATTTTCATCTACCTCACCAGCCACGGCACCCGTGACCACGACCTGGTACTCGACCAGCCGCGTCTGGAGCTGGGCAACCTGCCTGCTGACGAGCTGGCTTCGCTGCTGGCCCCACTGAAGAATCGCGACAAGGTGGTGGTGATTTCCGCCTGCTACTCCGGCGGGTTCATCCCGGCGATCAAGGACAACCACACTTCAGTGATGACCGCGGCGAGCGCCGACCATGTGTCCTTCGGTTGCTCGGAGGAGGCAGATTTCACCTATTTCGGCGATGCGCTGTTCGCTCAGGCCCTGCATCAGACGGACGACCTTGAACAGGCCTTCAACCAGGCCAGCGCGATCGTCGCGGCGCGGGAGCTGAGCGAAAACTACGAGCCGTCCGAGCCGCAGTTGTGGGCACCGAAGCCTGTGCTGGAGCACTGGCGCCTGCTGCGCGCCCAGCAGGCCAGCCGCGCCCTGCAAAGCGCCGGGCTGAGCCGCCACTGAGTCATCGCGCCCTGCCGAAGGTCCAACCTGGCAAGCACGCAGCTTTGGCTGCTCTGCGCTACAGTCAGGTTGATGGCCATGAGAGGGACTTCCGATGTATCTCACACCGCAGCACATTTTGCTTGCCGGGGCCACGGGCCTGACCGGTGAGCACCTGCTCGACCGCCTGCTCAGCGAACCCACTGTCAGCCGCGTGCTGGCGCCCAGCCGCCGGCCGCTTGCTCCGCATTCACACCTTGAAAACCCGGTCGGTGAACTGGCCGACATACTTCCGACCCTGGGTGGGCGGGTAGACATCGCCTTCTGCTGCCTGGGCAGTACGTTGAAGCAGGCAGGGTCACAGGGCGCCTTTCACGCCATCGATCATGATCTGGTCGTTGCCTTCGCTGACCGCGCCCGTGAGCTCGGCGCCAGGCACTTGCTGGTGATCAGTGCGGTGGACGCCTCGCCCGATGCCTCGGCGTTTTACAACCGGGTCAAAGGCGAGATGGAGGAGTCGCTCAAGTCGCAGAACTGGCCGCAACTGACACTGGCGCGCCCTTCCCTGTTGCTTGGCCAGCGCCAGGAAACACGTTTGGTCGAGCAACTGGCCGGGCCGCTGTCCAGGCTGATTCCGGGCAAATACCACGGTATCGAAGCCTCGCACCTGGCCAGAGCTCTGTGGCGGCTGGCGCTGGAAGAGCAGGAAGGTGTCAGAACCGTTGAGTCCGATGAGTTAAGAAGGCTGGGCCGGTGAAATCGGCCACCTGCAAATGTTGCCAGTTGGCTCATGGTCGCTCTGTTACTAATCTGCTGGAAGTAAGGTTGGATCGAGCGACCAAGATGAATATCAATCTTCTGGCTACTTCAGCTACAAAAAGCGTAATTGCGCAACACGCCGGTGCTCGAAACTGTTATGGGCCATATGGCTACGCAGCAAGCGTCTCGCGGCGAGTTGGCTTCAATGGGCAAGCGCTGGAGCAGCACTCACCTCTTTATTTACTCGGCAATGGATATCGGGCTTACAGCTCTTCTTTACAACAGTTCCACTCTGCGGACACTCTGAGCCCGTTTGGGGCCGGGGGGCGAAATACCTACGTTTACTGCATCGGCGACCCTGTCAATCATAGCGATCCCTCAGGCGCCTTCATCCAACAGATCATACGGCGATTCTCTATCTTTCATTACACGACCACGGTGGGAAAACTAGGTATCCAGAAAACAGGAAAGCTCCTCGCAGGCCCCGGAAACCTCGGCAAGGGCGTGTATTTCACCAGAATGACACCCAAGGCAGGCTTCGGAAAACATGAGATAAAACTTGCACTGCGAAACCCCGGTATCCCGGACGCGAGCATTGCCCATAACCTCAAACTCGACACCAAGACTCTTGAAGGGCTGAATATTGCGTTCAAAGTAGATGGCAATACAGTCTTCGTACCTGCCGAACACTCGCTGGACCTGCAAAGCCTGAAAGGACACTGGGGCAAAACATTCGATAAGTCTCAGTCGAAATTACGCACCTAGTTACCGCCTTCGGCGTGATAACTCACACCCAGGGTCGCCAGCAATGACAGCGGCAGCACGATGGTATCGAATACCGCGCTAGCAGGCATGTCCAGCCGCGGCCAACTCGGCGCTTCTGTCCCGAAGTGATCTTTCGCACAGCAACCGCCCTGCGCGGCGTACCAGTCCAGGCGAGTGCCGGCGTACACCAGCGGGCCGCCCGGTTTGTCGGCATCGAGCACGCTCAGGCTGGCGCAGCCGCTGAGCAGCGCCAGGCAAAGGCAGAACAGCAGCTGCTTATTCATCGTGCGCCACGTGGTGTTCGCCCCAGCGCGGGAGCATGTCTTGCGGGATATCGAGCAGGTTCAGCACCCGAGCCACCACGAAATCCACCAGGTCATCGATGGTTTGCGGCTGGTGATAGAAGCCCGGCGAAGCCGGCACGATCACCGCGCCCATCCGCGACAGCTTGAGCATGTTCTCCAAGTGAATGGTGGAGTAAGGCGCTTCGCGTGGCACCAGGATCAACTGCCGGCGCTCCTTGAGGGCGACGTCGGCGGCACGCTCGATCAGGTTGTTGCAGGCGCCGGTGGCGATGGCCGAGAGTGTGCCGGTGGAGCAAGGCACCACCACCATCGCCGATGGAGCGCCGGAGCCGGACGCCACCGGCGCCATCCAGTCCTCCTTGCCATACACACGAATCTGGCCATTGGCAGCGCCGGTGTATTCGGTCAGGAAGGCCTGCATGGCCTGCGGTTTGGCCGGCAACGCCACGTCGGTTTCGGTGGCCATCACCAACTGCGCCGCCTTGCTGATCAAAAAATGCACTTCACGGTCTTCACTGACCAGGCAATCGAGCAGCCGCAGGCCGTATTGCGCGCCAGAGGCGCCGGTCATGGCCAGGGTCACGCGTTGCGGGCCGGTCATTTCAGTGCCTCGGCGAGCTTGCCGTGCAGGCCGCCGAAGCCGCCATTGCTCATGATCACTACCTGGGTGCCTGGCACAGCGGCGGCCTTGACCTGCTCGATGATGGTGTCGAGGCTATCGGCCACGGTGGATTTGACTGTGCACTGAGCAGCAGTCGCGGCCAGGTCCCAACCCAGGTTGGGCGGGGCGTACCAGATCACCTGGTCGGCATCGAGCACACTCTCGGGCAGCCCGTCACGGTGCGCGCCGAGCTTCATGGAGTTGGAGCGTGGTTCGATGATCGCGATCACCGGCGCCCGGCCTACTCGCTTGCGCAGGCCGTCGAGGGTCAGGGCAATCGCGGTAGGGTGGTGAGCAAAGTCGTCATAGATGGCCACACCGTTGACCTGCCCGACCAGCTCCATTCGCCGCTTCACGCTCTTGAATTCGCACAGCGCGGCGATGCCCATGGCCGGCACCACGCCTACATGGCGGGCCGCAGCGAGCGTAGCCAGAGCATTGGCGACGTTATGCTGACCGGTCAGGCCCCACTCGACCACGCCCTGCAACTGGCCATCGAACAGCACTTCGAAGCGCGAGCCGTCGTCTGCCAGCAAGCGTGATTGCCATTGGCCGCCTTCGCCAGTGGTTTGCATTGGGCTCCAGCAGCCCATGCTCAGCACGCGGTGCAGCGCGGTTTCGGCTTCCGGGTAAACGATCAGCCCTTCACCGGGAATGGTGCGCACCAGATGGTGGAACTGCCGCTCGATGGCAGCCAGGTCCGGGAAGATGTCCGCGTGGTCGAATTCCAGGTTGTTGAGGATTGCGGTGCGCGGGCGGTAGTGCACGAACTTGGAGCGCTTGTCGAAGAAGGCGCTGTCGTACTCATCGGCCTCGACCACGAAGAACGGCGTATCACCGAGCCGCGCCGACACGGCGAAGTTCTGCGGCACACCGCCGATCAGAAAACCCGGCGCCATGCCGGCGTGCTCCAACACCCAGGCCAGCATGCTGCTGGTGGTGGTTTTACCGTGAGTACCTGCAACCGCGAGCACCCAGCGGCCTTGCAACACATGGTCGGCCAGCCACTGTGGGCCGGAAACATAAGGCAGCCCCTGGTTCAGCACATGTTCCACTGCCGGATTGCCGCGCGACAGTGCGTTGCCGATCACGACCAGGTCGGGGGCCGGTTCCAGGTGGGCGGCGTCATAGCCCTGCATCAGTTCGATGCCCTGGGCTTGCAGCTGCGTGCTCATCGGCGGGTAGACGTTGGCGTCGGAGCCGGTCACGCGGTGGCCCAGTGCCTTGGCCAGCACCGCCAGCGAGCCCATGAAAGTGCCGCAGATACCAAGAATGTGAATATGCATGTTCGACCTCGGGAAATCTTGCCGCAGGGTAGCCCAAGCGGCAGAAAATCTCACCCGGTCATCGCGCCAGCCCGTGACGGTGCAGCTTGCGGTACAGCGTATTGCGGCTTACGCCCAGGTTGGCCGCTACCCGTGTCATGTGCCAGCGCTCCTGCTCGAGCACACGCAGCAAGGCTGCGCGCTCGGCATCGGCCAGCGGCGCGACCGGCTCCTCCAGCGGCCGATGCCGGCGCAGTTCTGCCGGCAGGTCATCGAAACGCACAATGCCTTCCTCGCACAGTGCCACCAGCGTGCGCAGCACGGTGCGCAACTGCCGCACGTTGCCCGGCCAGTCGTGTGCCAGCAACGCCTGGCGCGCGGCCGCTTCCAGCCGCACGGTTTCGCCGCAGGCCTCAAGGCCGAGCAGGTGATCGATCAATGTGCCCTTGTCGGCGCGCAGGCGCAGGGGCGGCACGCTCACTTCCAGGCCATTGAGGCGGTAGTAGAGATCTTCGCGGAAGGTGCCGGCGTCGACCCGCTCGCGCAGGTCATGATGCGTTGCGCTGATGATGCGCACATCCAGCGCCTGCGGCTCGCCGCCGATGGGCACGACCTGGCGGTCTTCGAGCACCCGTAGCAAGCGGGTCTGCAAAGCCAGCGGCATGTCGCCGATCTCGTCGAGCATCAAGGTGCCGCCGTCGGCCTCCAGCAACTTGCCACGCATGCCCTCCTTGCGCGCTCCGGTGAAGCTGCCGGCGGCATAACCGAACAGCTCACTCTCGATCAGGCTCTCTGGCAAGGCAGCGCAGTTCAAGGCCACGAATGGTCGCGCGGCCCGGCTGCTGGCCTGGTGCACGGCCCGGGCGAAGGCTTCCTTGCCCGAGCCGGTTTCGCCCTGAATCAACAGAGGCACATCGCGCTCGTAGACCTTCAATGCCCGCTGATGCTCACGCGCCACCACCGGGTCTTCGAGGCACCAGCGCGAGCGCTTGGCCAAGGTGGGCGGCGCGGCGGCCGGGGCACGCGCTACCAGAGGAGCAACGCCGCGCACGCTGGCGAACAACGTGCGGCCATCGTGGCAGCGCAACGGCCAGCGCAGGGCCGCGCTGTCATTGGCACGGCCGAACAGCTCGCTCGGGCGGCAATCGAACAGCGCCTCCAACGACTGCTGCTCCACCGCGCTGCGCGGCAGGCGCAGCAGGTTCAGGCCGCTCTGGTTGATCGCCAGAACGCGCCCTTCGTTGTCGAACGCCAGCAGGCCCTCGCTGAACAGGCCGGTGGGGTCCGCCTGCAGGTGAAAGCGCAGCAACCATTGGTGCTCGAAGTGCCGGAGGAAATACGCGCTCTCGATCATCTTGGCCGAGAGGTTGACCAGGGTCATGGTGTGGAACTGGCTCTGGCGCGAGTCCTGGGCGCGGGCCGAGGATACGTCCAGCACCGCCATCAATTCACCGTAAGGGTCGAACACCGGGCTGGCCGAACAGGTCAGGCCCGTATGGCGGCCACGGAAGTGCTCCTGTTGATGGATGGTGATGGCCTGGCGCTCCACCAGGCAGGTGCCGATGCCGTTGGTGCCTTCGCGCGCTTCGCTCCAGTCGGCCCCCAACCACAGCCCGGCACGCTCGAACACCTGGCGTTCGCTCGGGGCGGTGACGCAGTTGAGGATCACGCCGCGCGCGTCGGTGAGCAGCACCGCGTGGCCGGCGCCAGCCAACTGCTGGTGCAGGTGGTTCATTTCGCCGTCGGCGATCATCAGCACCTGGCGCAGGCGCTCGCGGCCCGCCAGTACCTGGCTGTGCTCGACCACCGAGGGCGCAAGCGCCTGGGACGGGTCCAGGTGATAGTCACGCAGGCAGCGCTGCCAGGAGCGAGCAATGGAAGGGTCGCTGAGCGGCCCGCCGGGCTCGCCTGCGGCAACGGTCATGACGTGGTGCGCGTGGCGGCGCAATTGCTCGCTGTGCATGGTACTCAGGCTCCCTGTTCGGGTCCGGCCAGCATGGGCCAGGCTCCGGCGCAAGGCAATCCCGCTACGACCATGGGAGCAAGGGAATGCACCAAAAGTCGTACGAAATGTCACTCAGGACTGTCCCATAAATGACACAGATCCTCGGTTTTTCTGCTCCGATGCTGCCATTGAGGCCCTGCCCAAGGCGCTGGCCCGACCTTTGCTCTACGCTTGATAGCGCCACAGAGCGCGTGTTCTCACCTAAAACAAGAGCCAGGAGACACCTACCATGCGTTACGCACATCCCGGGACCGAGGGCGCCAAGGTTTCCTACAAGAGCCAGTACGGGAACTACATCAATGGCGAGTTCGTCCCGCCGGTCGATGGCCAGTACTTCTCCACCACTTCGCCAATCAACGGCAAAGTGATCGCCGAGTTTCCTCGCTCCACTGCCAAAGACATCGAAAAAGCAATCGACGCCGCCCATGCTGCCGCCGAGGCCTGGGGCGCTACTTCCGTGCAGGCCCGTTCGCTGGTGCTGCTCAAGATCGCCGACCGTATCGAGCAAAACCTGGAAACCCTGGCCATCACCGAAACCTGGGACAACGGCAAGGCCGTTCGTGAAACCCTCAACGCCGACATCCCGCTGGCGGCCGACCACTTCCGCTACTTCGCGGGCTGCCTGCGCGCGCAGGAAGGCAGCGCCTCGGAAATCGACGGCAACACCGTCGCGTACCACATTCACGAGCCGCTGGGCGTGGTCGGGCAGATCATCCCCTGGAACTTCCCGATCCTGATGGCCGCCTGGAAGCTCGCCCCTGCCCTGGCTGCCGGCAACTGCGTGGTGCTCAAGCCGGCCGAGCAAACGCCACTGGGCATTACCGTGCTGGTCGAGCTGATCGGCGACCTGCTGCCGCCAGGTGTGCTGAACGTGGTGCAAGGTTTCGGCAAAGAAGCCGGTGAAGCCCTGGCCACCAGCAAGCGCATCGCCAAGATCGCCTTTACCGGCTCCACCCCGGTGGGCTCGCACATCCTCAAGTGCGCTGCCGAGAACATCATCCCCAGCACCGTCGAGCTGGGCGGCAAGTCGCCGAACATCTTCTTCGAAGACATCATGCAGGCCGAGCAGAGCTTCATCGAAAAAGCGGCCGAGGGCGTGGTGCTGGCGTTCTTCAACCAGGGTGAGGTATGCACCTGCCCATCACGCGTGCTGGTTCAGGAGTCGATCTACCCGGCATTCATGAAAGAGGTGATGAAGAAGGTCGAGCAGATCAAGCGTGGCGACCCGCTGGACACCGACACCATGGTCGGCGCTCAGGCCTCTGAGCAGCAATTCGACAAGATCCTCTCCTACCTCGAGATTGCCAAGCAGGAAGGCGCCGAGTTGCTGGCCGGCGGCCAGGTGCAGAAGCTCGAGGGCGACCTGGCATCGGGCTATTACATCCAGCCGACGCTGCTCAAGGGCAACAACAAGATGCGCGTGTTCCAGGAAGAAATCTTCGGCCCGGTGGTGAGCGTGACCACCTTCAAGGACGAAGCCGAAGCCCTGGCGATTGCCAACGATACCGAGTTCGGCCTCGGCGCTGGCGTCTGGACCCGCGACATCAACCGCGCCTACCGCATGGGCCGCGGCATCAAGGCCGGCCGTGTGTGGACCAACTGCTACCACCTCTACCCGGCCCACGCCGCGTTCGGTGGCTACAAGAAGTCCGGCATTGGCCGTGAAACCCACAAGATGATGCTCGACCACTACCAGCAGACCAAAAACCTGCTGGTGAGCTACGACATCAACCCGCTCGGGTTCTTCTGACCCACCCGCTACAAGCTGCTCACCGGCCTGGTGGGCAGCTTGCAGCTTCCTCCTTCCGCCTGCCGTATACTGCGCACTTTTTCGCCTGCCTGACGCAGGCCGCTGAACAGGTGTGCATATGGACTTCAACCCGCTTGACCTCATCCTGCATCTCGACGTTTACCTCGACATGCTGGTCAATCATTACGGCGCATGGATCTACGCCATCCTGTTCGCCGTCATCTTTTGCGAAACCGGCCTTGTGGTCATGCCCTTCCTGCCGGGCGATTCGTTGCTGTTCATCGGCGGCGCAGTGGCTGCCGGCGGCGGGATGGACCCGGTACTGCTTGCGGCGCTGCTGATGGCTGCGGCGATCCTGGGCGACAGCACCAACTACGTGGTCGGGCGCACGCTCGGCGAACGGCTGTTTCGCAACCCGAATTCGAAGATCTTCCGCCGCGACTACCTGGAGCAGACCCAGGCGTTCTATGCCCGCCACGGCGGCAAGACGGTAACGCTGGCGCGCTTTCTGCCGATCATCCGCACCTTCGCGCCCTTCGTGGCCGGTATCGGCAAGATGCCCTATCCGCGCTTTCTTGCCTTCAGCGTGCTGGGCACCCTGGCGTGGGTAGGCGGGCTGGTGGCGTTGGGGTACTTCTTCGGCAACGTGCCGTTCATCAAGCAGCACCTTACTGGGTTGATCCTGGCGATCATCGTGCTTTCGCTGCTGCCGATGCTGATCGGCCTGGTGCGCTCGCGCCTGAACCGCACAGCGAAAAGCCACTGATGGGCTGGTGGCGCGCCTGGCGCCGGCGCAGGGCTCTGGCGCGGCAGCCGATCCCGGATGCGCTGTGGGCCGAGGTGTGCCACCGCCTGCCAGTGCTCGACGGCCTGAGCGACGAAGAAACCGACCTGCTGCGGGAACGGGCCACCCTGTTTCTGCAGGAAAAGGCCCTGACCGCCTTGCCGGGCCTTGAACTGGACGATGCCGCTCGCGTTCACCTGGCAGCGTTGGCGCAATTGCCGCTGCTGCACCTGGAGGAGCTGGACTGGTACCAGGGCTTTCACGAGATCGTGCTGTACCCCGACGACTTTCTCAGCCCCCAGCGCCACCGCGACGCTGGCGGCATCGAGCATGAATGGGATGCAGAGCACAGCGGCGAGGCCTGGCAGCAGGGCCCGGTGATCCTGGCCTGGCCAGGCGTGCTGGCCAGTGGCGAATGGGAGGGCTACAACCTGGTGGTGCATGAGCTGGCGCACAAGCTCGACATGCTTAACGGCGATGCCAATGGCCTGCCTCCGCTGCATGGCAACATGCGCATACAGGCCTGGGCGCAGGCCATGCAGGCGGCCTACGACGACCTGAATCAACAGCTGGACGAGGACCCCGACCGCGAAACGGCCATCGACCCTTACGCGGCCGAAAACCCCGCCGAATTCTTCGCCGTAGCCTGCGAATACTTCTTCAACGCCCCGGATTTGCTGGCCGGCGCCTACCCCGCCGTTTACGAGCAACTGAAGCTTTTTTCCGGCAAGACCCGCTGGCACGTTTCGAACGCCTGCGCCTGGCCCACGAACAGCCGGCGCCATAGCACTATGGTCGAGCGGCACGGTCCGATGCGTGGCACGGCCGGGCGTATGTGCCTATAATCGCCGCCACTTTTGCCGGCAACGGCCAAATCGATCCGACTGATAAACGGGGGCAACACCCAATGAGCTACAGCAAGATCCCTGCGGGCAAGGACCTGCCGAACGACATCTACGTCGCTATCGAAATCCCGGCCAACCACGCGCCCATCAAGTACGAAATCGACAAGGACAGCGACACGCTGTTCGTCGACCGCTTCATGGCCACCCCGATGTTCTACCCGGCCAACTACGGCTACATCCCCAACACCCTGGCTGACGACGGCGACCCGCTGGACGTGCTGGTGGTCACCCCGTACCCGGTCACCCCGGGTGCAGTCATCCGCGCCCGCCCTGTCGGCGTGCTGCACATGGACGACGAAAGCGGTGGCGATGCCAAGGTGCTGGCCGTTCCTCACGACAAGCTGAGCCAGCTGTACGTCGACGTGAAGGAATACACCGACCTGCCCGCCCTGCTGCTGGAGCAGATCAAGCACTTCTTCGAGAACTACAAAGACCTCGAAAAAGGCAAATGGGTGAAGGTCAAGGGCTGGGAAGGCGCCGAGTCGGCCCGTGCCGAGATCACCAAGGCCGTCGCCGCCTACAAGGGCTGAGTCTCGGAAAACTCCGCTGGCGGGGGCGCACTCATCTCAGTATGATCGCCGCCCACAGCGTGGCCCGGCTCCGGGCCATCGGCAGGCGGCCTACCGTAGCGCGCCTGCTATCCTCTTCGTCGGCCCTTGTGGCTGAACTGTTTAACGGCGAGTGCGGGGTGTCACAAACAACCCAAGCCCGTCCGCGAGAAGCCGGCCACAAGCCGGCTTTTTAATGCCTTGAAATCCATTCCTGCAGTTGCCTTGGAGCCTCTTTTCAGCAAGCGGGAAGGTCTATCAAAGCCTCGGGGTGATGACTTGCGATACGCAGCAGCGTCTGAGCAGCACCCGTCGGCTGGCGTCGGCCCTGCTCCCAGTCTTGCAACGTGCGCAAGCTGACGCCCAGCAATTGTGCAAAAGCGTTCTGCGACACCCCCACCTTCGCCCTTGCCTGCGCAGCTACTGACACCTCGACCTGCGTAACACGAGCAGCTTGGCCAGCCTTCATTTCTCGCACCGAGGCCAGTAATTCCTCTTGGAACTGCTCCATTTCATGATCCACGATCGACCTCCTCTCTTAACTGGTTCAGGAACACGGCAGGCAAGTTATCGAATTTCGCCTTGGTGTATAGAATCAGGAGCCAAAAACATCCATCGCAAAGCGTGTTGTAAATAATGCGCGCGCCTGCTCGCTTGCCTATCCCGGCCCGTGACCAGCGCACCTTTCTGAGCCCACTGCTGCCTGGTATCACATCACCAGCAAACGGATTTACGGCAAACCAAGTGATGAACTCCAGACGCTCCGCATCAGCCCATACGGGTTTGGCGCAGCGCTTGAAGGTGCCTATCTCGATAATCGTATACATGCACCCGGAATACGGCAGTGCCGTACACCTGAATTCGCAAATGTTTTACGTCATGAGTCTTGAGGCGGTTTGCAGTTTCCCTATCACCCCATCAAACTCACCTGCGCTCCCACGATCCGCCATCGCCCTTTCATCTTCACCCACGTTTGCTGCTGCCGCCCCACCCGCTCGCTCCCCTCACGGGTGAACTCGGTGCTGCACAGCGCAAACGCATCGCCATAGGTGGTGATAACCGTATTGCGCAAGGCGCGCTGTAACCCCGCCGCCAGCCGTGCGTTGCGAAACGCGCGGATGGCGGTGATGCCGTAGAGGTTTTCGGTAGCGCCCAGGCGCACGGTGCGTTCGTCGTTCCAGAACAGCTCATCGAGCACGGCGGTGTCGTTACTGACCAAGGCCTGTTCGTAACGCTCGAACGCGGCGGTGACCTCGGCGAGCACCTGGGGCTGGTCGATCTGCTCAGGCGACATAGGTCACCTTCATCTGCTCGAGGGCGCGGGCGGCGCGCAGGCAGACGCCTTCGCGAAACGGGGCGGCGATCAGTTGCACGCCGATCGGCAAGCCATTTTTGGCTTGCAGCGGCACGCTGACCACCGGCAGGCCGAGGAAGGAAATCGGCTGTGCGAGCATGCCCATGCTGGCGCGAGTCGGCAGGTCGGTATCGTTGATGCGCATCGTCTCCTGGCCGATCAGTGTGGCGGTGGTGGGCGTGGACGGAGCGATGAGCACATCGAACGTGTCGAACAGCGGCAGCACCTGTTGCTGGAAGTGCCGGCGCATGCGCTGGGCCTGCACGTACCAGGCTGCGGGGATCATCGCGCCAGCGAGCAGGCGTTCGCGCGAGAGTGGCTCGAACAGCTCGGGCGTTGCTCGCAGGGCCGGCAGGTACTGGTTGCCCCCTTCGCTGGCGCTGATGATGAACGCGGCCGTGCGTGCCAGCTCTGCATCCGCCATTAGCACTTCTTCGTTGGCCTGCAAGGCTTTAGCAACGCGCGCAACGGCTTCGCGGGCGTTTTCGTCGCACCATTGCTGGAAGTAACCGCCGAGCACGCCGACGCGCAAACCCTCGGCGCCGCGGGCGAGTTCCGGGACGGTGTGGCCTACCGGCTGATCGGCCTGGAACGCATCGTCCGGGTCCAGGCCCTGAAGCACATCGTAAACATAGGCCAGGTCGCTTGCTCGCCGTGCCATGGGGCCGATGTGGTCGAGGCTGCCTACGAACGGGTGGGTGCCGGCGCGTGACAAGCGGCCGAAAGTGGGCTTGAGGCCGAACACGCCACAGAGCGAGGCAGGCACGCGGATAGAACCGTTGGTGTCGCTGCCCAGGGTGAAATTGACCAGTTTCGCCGCAACCGCTGCAGCCGAACCACCTGAGGAGCCGCCAGCGATGCGATCAGTGTCGTGCGGGTTGCGCGTGGCGCCGTAGTGGGTGTTTTCGGTGGTGAAGCCGTAGGCATAGGCGTCCATGTTCAGCAGGCCGGTGAGCAGGCCGCCGTTGGCGCTGAGCTGGCGCACCGCCCAGGCATCGCGCTCGGCCGGCGGGCGCGTTTCGAACAATCGGGCACCGGCGACTGTAACCTGGCCGGCCACGTCGAAGAGGTTTTTCACCGCATAGGGCACGCCGGCCAAGGGCGGCAAGGGCCTGCGCTTGCCGATAGCGTTGTCGAGCGCGTGAGCTTCTTCGAACAGGCGCTGCATGGTGAACTTCGTCCAGGCATTGAGCGCTTTGTTCTGCTCGGTGATCGCTGCCAGGGTGTGTATCGCAATTTCGCCGGCGGTGATGTCGTCCTTGGCCAATTCACGGCGGATATCAATAATCGAACAGGCGGCGATCTTCATGCCTTGTACACCCCCGCGACGTCCACACGCTCATCCAGTGGGTACGCCATCAACGGCTCGGCCATCGCAGCGATACGGGTGAACTGCGCCTGCAATTCCTGGCGGCGCGGCGCATCCAGTTCCAGCGCCAGCACCTGTTCCATCTGAGCAAGGTAGGCAGCCCAATCGGCCACGGGTGTCTGTGACATGCTGTTCCTCCGTCGGGCCTATGGGCCGGGTTCGTGTTGCATTATCATCGCGCCAATGAAACGAAAGTTACAAGGCACTCCATGAATCCACTCGATGAACGCTTGCGCGAGCACTACGCCCAGCTGGCGCCTCAGGAACAGCGTATCGCTGATTTCGTGCTTGACCACTACAACGACCTTGCCAGCTACAACAGTGCTGAGCTTGCGCGGCTGACCGGCGTTTCGAAAGCGACCGTGAGCCGCCTGTTCAAGCGCCTGGGCTACGACAAGTTCAAGGACCTGCGCGAAGAGCTGCGCACCCTGCGCCAGACCGGCATGCCGGTGGCCGACAACCGCGATGTGGTGCAAGGCAACACGTTGCTCGCGCGCCACTATCAGCAGGAGTTGGCGAACCTGGCGCACTGGGTCAGCACCATCGATGCCGAGCAGTTCGGCCAGGTGGTGCGGGCACTCGGCACAAGCGCGCGGGTATTCGTGCTGGGCATGCGTAATGCTCACCCCGCTGCGCTCCACTTGCGCCAGCAGCTGTTGCAGATCCGTGGGCAGGTTCATCTGCTGCCGCAACCAGGGCAAACGCTCGCCGAGGAGCTGGTCGACCTGAGCCCTGAAGACATGGTGGTGGTGCTGGCCTACCGGCGCAGGCCAAAGATCATCCGCACCCTGCTGCAGGCCTTGCGGGAACGGCAGGTGCCTACGCTGGTAATGTGCGAGCCGCAGGCCCAGGCGATCATCGAGCTGGGCACCTGGCAGCTGTGTACGCCGCTGGACAGCGTGTCGGCCTTCGACAGCTACGCCAGCGCCAACAGCCTGATCAACCTGCTGGCCAATGCGGTGCTGCACGAGCACCTGAGCCAGGGCCGCCAGCGCATTCACCAGATTGCCGAACTGTATGAGGCCCTGGACGAGCTGGAGCACCGCTGACGCACCACTTCAGCGCAACCGCCTGAAAGGGGCGCCATTTTGGCGCCCTGTCTCTACCCGCCCGAACCACACCACACATGCCCGAAAAGTGGCTGCTGTCCCTGCAAACCCTCTGAACGCAAGGCCCGCACAAGAAATGCACTGCCTCATCGCTGAATGGCACATTGGTTGCAAAATCACAATCAACGAACCTTTCGTTTCACTACCCTCTCGACCCAGGTGCGAACATGAAGAAGGCATTGACCGTGGTACTGGCAGGCGCGCTGTTGCTGACCCAAGCCGCCAGCGCATTGGCTGACCAGTTGCAGGACATCGAGAAACGCGGCGTGCTGCGCGTTGCAGTGCCGCAGGATTTTCCACCGTTCGGCTCGGTGGGCACCGACTTGCAGCCACAGGGTTACGACATCGACATGGCCGCCTATCTGGCCAAGCAGATGAAACTGAAGTTGCAACTGGTACCCGTCACCAGTGCCAATCGGGTGCCCTACCTGCAAACCGACAAGGTCGACCTGGTGATCTCCAGCCTGGGCAAGAACCCCGAGCGTGAGCAGGTCATCGACTTCAGCCGCGCATACGCGCCGTTCTTCCTCGGCGTGTTCGGTGGCAAGGATGCAGTGCTCAAAGATGCAAGCGAGCTGGCCGGTAAAACCGTGGGCGTGACCCGCGGCGCAGTCGAGGACATGGTGCTCACCCAGGTGGCGCCGGCCGGTACCGAGGTCAAGCGCTACGAAGACAACAACACCACGCTTTCGGCCTACCTCTCCGGGCAGGTGCAGTTCCTCGCCACCGGTAATCAGGTGGTTGCGGCCATTGCGCGGCAGAACAGCGAGCGGGCGCCGGTGGCCAAGTTCACCTTGAAGAATTCGCCCTGTTTCATCGGCCTGCGCAAGGATGAGCCGGCGCTCAAGGCCAAGGTCAACGCGCTGATCGACCAGGCGCAACAAGACGGCACCCTCAACGGCCTGTCGGAGCAGTGGCTCAAGGCGCCGCTGCCGGCCGACCTGGGCGCCTGAGCCAGTATTGCCATGGCCCAGCTCAATTTCATGGCCCTTTGGCCGTACTGGCCGGCACTGCTGGCCGGCCTGTGGGTGACGATCAAGCTCAGCGTCGCCGCCACGGTCGGCGGGGTGGCACTGGGCATTGCTGGGGCCGCACTGCGCAGCGGGCGGCCCGGCATTGCCAGCCGGCTCTGGGGCATTTACGTCGAGCTGATCCGCAACACGCCGTTCGTGGTGCAGCTGTTTTTCATCGTCTTCGGCCTGCCCAGCCTGGGCATGAAGCTGACCGCTGGGGAAGCGGCGCTGCTGGCAATGCTGATCAACCTGGGGGCCTACAGCACCGAGATCATCCGGGCCGGTATCCAGGCTACCCCGCGTGGGCAGTGGGAAGCGGCACGCGTGCTGGGCCTGACCCGCGCTCAAGCATTCACACGGGTGATCCTGCCGCCCTCGCTCAAGCGCATTTATCCGGCGCTGGTGAGCCAGTGCATCATCGTGATGCTGGGTTCTTCGGTGGTGTCGCAGGTTTCTTATGAAGAGCTGACCTTCTCGGCCAACCTGATCCAGTCGCGCACCTTCCTGAGTTTCGAGGTGTACCTGGTGACCACCCTGATGTACCTCGCCCTGTCGATCGCCATGCGCCAACTGCTGCTGGCGGCCGGGCGCAGATGGTTTGGAGAGCAGCCATGAGTGGTGCATTCACCGATTGGGACATCCTGCGCAACCTGCTGCTGGCCGCGCGCTGGACGGTGCTGCTATCGCTGACCGCGTTCATCGGCGGCACACTGGTGGCCTCGGCGCTGGTGGTCGCGCGGCTGTCGCGCCACCGCTGGGCGCACCGGCTGATCCGCGCCTACACCGAACTGTTTCAGGGCACGCCGCTGCTGATGCAACTGTTCCTGACCTTTTTCGGCGTGGCCCTGCTTGGCGTGGACGTTTCGCCCTGGACGGCCGCAGCGCTGGGCCTGACGCTCTACACCAGCGCCTTTCTGGTGGACATCTGGCACGGCAGCATCCGCGCCCTGCCCCGTGGCCAGTGGGAAGCCTGCCGCTGCCTGGGCCTCGGTTTCGGCCAGGCGCTGTACCGGGTGATCGTGCCGCAGGCGTTGCGCATCGGCCTGGCGCCCACAGTCGGTTTTGCGGTGCAGGTGGTCAAGGGTACGGCGCTGGCCTCGATCATCGGCTTCGTCGAACTGACCAAGGCCGGCACCATCCTCAACAACGTTACCTTTGCGCCGTTCAAGGTGTTCGGGCTGGTCGCGCTGGGCTATTTCCTGATGTGCTACCCGCTGTCGCGCTACAGCCAGTATCTGGAGAAGAAATTCAATGCCGCTCATCACCATTGATCAGGTGCAGAAGTACTACGGCGACAACCATGTGCTAAAGGGCGTGGACCTCGACATCGAAGTGGGCGAGGTGGTGTCGATCATCGGCCGCAGCGGCTCGGGCAAAAGCACCTTGCTGCGTTGCATCAACGGCCTGGAAAGCTACCAGCAAGGCAGTATCAAGCTGGCGGGCATGACCGTCACCGACCGCGAATCGCAGGCGCGCAACATCAGCCGCCAGGTAGGCATGGTGTTCCAGAGTTTCAACCTGTTCCCGCACATGACCGCGCGTGAAAACGTGATGCTCGCACCGCGCCGGGTGCTGAAGAAAAGCGATGCCGAATGCCGTGAACTGGCCGCGCGCATGCTGGAGAAAGTCGGCCTGGGCGACCGCCTGGACTACTACCCCGCCAACCTCTCTGGCGGCCAGCAGCAACGGGTGGCCATTGCTCGCGCCCTGGCCATGTCGCCCAAGGTGCTGCTGTGCGACGAGATCACCTCGGCGCTCGACCCGGAGCTGGTGGGCGAAGTGCTCAAGGTGCTGGAACAGCTTGCCAGCGAAGGCATGACGCTGATCCTGGTCACCCACGAGATGAACTTCGCCCGCGAAGTCGGCGACCGCGTGGTGTTCATGCACCAGGGCCGGGTGTGGGAACAAGGCCCCAGCCGCGAGCTGTTCGCCAACCCCCAGACCGCCGAACTCAAACAATTCATTTCCTCCGTGCGCGGGCTGAACTGACCCCTGCCTTTGAACGAGAGTTGCCTGCCGATGAACACCTCTGCCTTTGCCCCGGTCAACCCGCCCGCGCGCCTGCTCATGGGGCCCGGCCCGATCAACGCCGACCCGCGTGTGTTGCGCGCCATGGCCAATCAATTGGTAGGCCAGTACGACCCGGCGATGACCGGCTACATGAATGAAGTGATGGCGCTGTACCGCGGTGTGTTTCGCACCCGGAACCCGGCCACGCTGCTGATCAACGGCACCTCGCGCGCCGGCATCGAAGCGGTGCTGGTGTCGGCGATCCGCCCGGGCGACAGGGTGCTGGTGCCGGTGTTCGGGCGCTTCGGCCACCTGCTGTGCGAGATCGCCCGGCGCTGCCGTGCCGAGGTGCACAGCATCGAGGTGCCGTGGGGCGAAGTGTTCGACCCGCAGCAGATCGAAGACGCGATCAGGCAGGTCAAGCCCCGGCTGCTGCTGACAGTGCATGGCGACACCTCCACCACGATGCTGCAACCACTGGCGGAACTGGGTGAGATCTGCCGGCGCCACGAAGTGCTGTTCTACACCGACGCCACCGCATCGCTGGGCGGTAACCCGCTGGAGGCCGATGCCTGGGGCCTGGACGCGGTTTCAGCCGGCCTGCAGAAGTGCCTCGGCGGGCCACCCGGTACCGCGCCGGTGACCCTCAGCCCGCGCATGGAAGCTTTGATCCGCCAGCGCAAGTGCGTCGAGGCCGGCATCCGCAGTGCCGATGACCAGGACGGCGACGACCAGTTGATCTACTCCAATTACTTCGACCTGGGGATGATTCTCGACTACTGGAGCCCGCAGCGGCTGAACCACCACACCGAGGCGACTTCGGCGCTGTTTGGCGCACACGAGTGCGCGCGTATCCTGCTCGAAGAAGGCCTGGAGGCCGGCATCACCCGCCACAAATTGCACGGCGATGCGATGCGCAAAGGCCTGGAAGGCATGGGCCTGAAGGTGTTCGGCAACCCGGCGCACAAAATGAACAACGTTGTGGCGGTGTACATCCCTGAAGGCGTGCATGGCGAGCAGGTGCGCCAGCTGATGCTGCAAGACTTCGGCATCGAAATAGGTACCTCGTTCGGCCCCCTGGCTGGCAAGGTGTGGCGCGTCGGCACCATGGGCTACAACGCCCGCAAGGACTGTGTGATGCAGACCCTCAGCGCATTGGAGGCGGTGCTCAACCATTCGGGGTTGCGCACCACCCAGGGCGCTGCGATGCAGGCCGCCTGGAACCACTACCAAGAGCCGCAGCCATGAACAGCGAGCAGGCTCGCTGCGCCGCCGCGCGCATCATGGCCCGCTGCGACGAGCTGGCGGCGATCAGTGAAAGCTCTACGCACCTCACTCGGGTGTACCTCTCGCCCGAGCACCTGCGCGCCAACCAGTGCGTCGGCCAGTGGATGCGGGATGCGGGGATGCGTGTGTGGCAAGACAGCGTCGGCAACATCTGCGGCCGCTACGAAGGCCAGCAGGCCGGCGCCCCGGTGGTGCTGCTCGGCTCGCACCTGGACACCGTGCGTAATGCCGGCCGCTACGACGGCATGCTCGGGGTAATCAGCGCCATCGAAGCGGTGCACCATCTCAATGCCCAAGGCATTCGCCTGCCACTGGCGGTCGAAGTGGTGGGCTTTGCCGATGAAGAAGGCACACGCTTCGGTATCACCCTGCTTGGCAGCCGCGGCCTGGCCGGCACCTGGCCCGCCGAGTGGGCCGACACGCCTGATGCCGAGGGCATCACCGTTGCCCAGGCGATGGCCGCAGCGGGGCTGGACATCGCTCAGGTCGCCAGCGCCGCTCGCCCGCGTGAACAGATTGCGGCCTATCTGGAACTGCACATCGAACAAGGGCCGTGCCTTGAGCGCGAAGACCTCGCTCTCGGGGTAGTGACCGCCATCAACGGCGCGCGCCGGCTCAACTGCACTTTCACAGGCCACGCCGGGCATGCCGGTACGGTGCCGATGCGGCATCGCCAGGATGCGCTGGCGGGCGCTGCACACTGGATGGCCTGGGCCGAGCAACACACGCTTCAGGCCCCTGGGCATCAGGTCGCTACCTTTGGCACCTTGCAATGCTACCCGGGCGCTGTGAACGTGATCCCTGGCGAGGTGAAGCTCTCGCTCGATGTTCGAGGCCCGGAAAGCCCGCCACTGAATCGCTTGCTGGCCGAGTTGCTGGCGCACGCCGAACAGCTTGCCCAGGCGCGCGGCTTGAGTTTCAGCGCCGAGGAGTTCTATCGCATCGAAGCCACTGGCTGCGACCCGCGCCTGCAACACAGTGCTGAAGCGGTGCTGGAGCGTGTGCAGGGCTGCAGCTTTTCGCTGCCCAGCGGGGCCGGCCATGATGCGATCGCACTGGCCGAGCACTGGCCGTCGGCAATGTTGTTCGTGCGCTGCGCAGGGGGCGTGAGCCACCACCCGGCCGAAGCGGTCAGCGTTGAAGACGTGAGCCTCGCCGTGCAGGCCTACACCCACTGGATCACCGACGTGGCAAACGCCGCCGGAGCCTGACCAATGCAGCCAGCGAACCTTCCTGCCCACGGCATCGCCGTGGCGCCCCACGCCCTGGCCTCCAACACCGCGCTGGCCGTGCTACGCGACGGTGGCAATGCCATCGAAGCGATGGTCGCTGCAGCAGCCACCATCGCAGTGGCCTACCCGCACATGAATGGCATTGGCGGCGACAGCTTCTGGCTGATCAGCGCCAACACCACCACTGGCCGGCAGGTCATCGGCGTGGAGGGCTGCGGCAGTGCGCCTTTGAAGCTACCCGAGGGTTATTTCGAAGGGGTGCAGAGCGTCCTCTTTCGCGGCCCGAAAGCCGCGCTGACCCTGGCGGGCACAGTCAGCGCCTGGGAACGCAGCCTTGAACTGTCACGCAGCCTGCTCGGCGGCCAACTGCCGCTCTCACGGCTGCTCGAGGACGCCATCGCCCACGCGCGCAACGGCGTGCCGGTCACCGCCAGCCAGCACCGCAGCACCCTGAGCAAGTTGCCGGAGCTTGAGCAGGTGGCAGGTTTCGCAGAGACCTTCCTGGCAGGCGGCGCGGTACCTGAAGTGGGGGCCAGGTTCCGCCAGCCTCGCCTGGCAAACACCCTGGAGCATCTGAGCCGGGCCGGGCTCGCCGACTTTTACCAGGGCGAGTTGGCACGCAGCATGGCCGATGACCTTTCGCGCCTGGGCAGCGCCCTGGCCCTGGAAGACTTCCAGCAGCACCGTGCGCAAACCTGCACACCGCTGGTGCTGCAACACAGCCAGGGCCTGGTGTACAACCTGCCGCCGCCCACCCAGGGGCTGGTGTCGCTGATGATCCTCGGGCTGATGGACCGCCAGCCTGGTGCGCAGGCCGACCATTTGAGCGCCAGCTATGTACACAGCGCGGTAGAGGCGGCCAAACAGGCGTTCGCAGTGCGTGACCGGCATATCACCGACCCACGGCACATGAGCGTCGACGCGGCGAGCTTCCTGGAGGCGGCGCACCTGGATACGCTGGCCGCCCGCATCGACCCCTTGGCCGCCGCCCCCTGGGGCGCGGGCAAAGGCCCGGCCGATACCGTCTGGCTGGGCGTGATCGACGCCCAAGGCAACGCGGTGTCGATGATCCAGAGCATCTACCACGAGTTCGGCTCCGGCATCGTGCTGCCAGAGAGCGGAGTGAACTGGCAGAACCGCGGCGCCTCCTTCTCGCTCGCGCCTGGCCACATCAATGCACTGGCACCGGGCAAACGCCCTTTCCACACGCTCAACCCAGCGCTGGCGCACCTGGCCGATGGCCGGCTGCTGGCCTACGGCAGCATGGGCGGCGATGGGCAGCCGCAGAACCAATCAGCAGTGTTCACTCGCGTGGCGACTCATGGGCTCAGTGCCCAGGAAGCGGTGAGCGCTCCACGCTGGCTGCTGGGGCGCACCTGGGGGCAGGCATCGGATTCGTTGAAACTTGAGGGCCGTTTCCCGGAGAGCACCGTGGCCCAGTTGCGAGCACTGGGGCATGAGGTCGAGCTGTTGGCTGATTACGATGAAACCTGTGGCCATGCTGGTTGTTTGATCCGTTACCCCGACGGTTCGCTCCAGGGCGGTAGCGACCCCCGAAGCGATGGGGCCGTAGCCGCAGGGTGAAACCACGGCGCCTCAGCCAGCCAGCGCTGCGGGATCAGGCAGGCGCTCGAGTGCCTGGGCCAGGGCGTGCTCCAACGGCACCCCGCTGGCCAGCGCTTCGCCCACCTGCTTGATCGACGCAAGGGCCTGGTCTGCGCTCAGCGAGCGGATCATCAGCCGGCGCGCCAACGCGCCGGTTTCGGGCTCGGAGGGCAAGCAGGCCCAGGTTTCGCTGCGATGGGAGAACGCAGCCCAGGCCAAGGAACCTGCGCTGTTCTCGCTCAAGCCGAAAAGGTCTTCGAAGACCATGCCCAGGGTGCCGGCCGGCTGTTGCTCGGGCCGCCGCCAGCAGCGCACTTCCAGCGCCTCGCGCCGAGCCCGTTCAATGTAGCGGCGCAGTTTGCCGGGGATGGTGGCGGCGGCCTTGGCCCGGTTGTAGTAGGTGTGCCGGGCCAGGCTCGCGGCATCGCGCACCACTCGCCAGATCACCGACCACAGCTGCGCCACGCAATAGTGCTCAAGCCCTACACGCAGAATGCTGCATATCTCGGCGCGCTCCTCTTCGAACAGTTCATGGGCGTAGAGCGCTGCCTGAACCTCGAAGTAGGCCATGCAATCGGCCACCGAATAATCCAGCCACAGGTCGTAGAGCCGCGGGGCGTCGTCGAACAACCGGCCGTGCTGGGCTTTTATCAGCGCAGGCAGCGCTTCGCCGGAAGGTGCGGGCGCCAGGGCATAGACCTTGGACGCTGGCCGCCCCACCAGGTTGCCATTCTTGAGATAGTAGGTGCCCTCACTGGCCTTCGACGGTTCTTCGCGCAGCACCCCCGCCAGGCGCAGCCGGTCCAGAAACTGGGGAACATGGGCAGGTGCCAGCCCGTGGCATTCGGTGGTGCGAAACTCCGCCGTGCAAAGGCGCGGCGCCAGAACCGCGTCCAGCGCCAGCAACAGCAGAGCGCTGTCATCCGCCAGGGCGCTGTAGCTGGGCGCAGACACAGGTTGGGCCTGCATGTACGCCTGGAGTTGCTCGGCCAGGTCGCGCTCTTCCTGGGCCCTGGCCTGCAACATCGCTTCGCCCAGCCTGGCTGCGCAAGGGTCGCAAGGCCGGTGCGCACCTGCCAGCGAAGAGCGCACGGCAGAGCGGCTGTTGATCTCTATGGCCGCCTGGCAGCGCGGGCAACGCTGGTTTTCGTCGAACACCCGGCAATGTTCACGCAGAAGCTGGGTGACCTGGGAAGACTGGCGCAGGTCGCGAAACGGCAACAGGTCGCGCACCCGCTCCTGGAAACGGCCATCGGCGTCAATTGCCCAATAGCGCTCGGCAAGTACGGCGATCTCCGGATCGTCAGTCAGCATGTGAAGAGTGATGTTCATCGGCCGCCCGGCTCCAGTGGTTGTCAGCAAATGTGAGTGGGGGCGAACCTTAGCGGGCAGAGCGGGAGGCATCCATCAGACGATTCTGATGATTCTGTAGGATTAATTACCGATTACAGGAAAAGAGGCCCACGCCGCTTCCAGAGCGTGGGCCCGAGCCTATCTAGCCGAGCGGCGCCCACAGTGTGGGTGCGCCTTCAGGGCTCCAGCCTGGATTGGAGACATGTGCCTGGACGCAGCGGTAGCGTGCACCCTTGTAAGTGACCAGGTCACCGACGCGATAGCTCACACCGGCAGAACTCCACTCACTGGCACCCCCCTCTCCAGCAGTCGTTACCAGCAACACATTGCTGGGTACCGATTCTCCCTCGGCGCTGAAGGCGGTGACGAAGAATTCGTACTCGACACCTGCTGCAAGCCCTACCGCATCGTAAGCCAACGCTGGCGGTTTGACTTGCTCCAGCAGCCTGCCATCGCGATAAACACGGTAGCCGTCGACGCCTGCCTGCCCGCTGGCAGGCGCGCCCCACATCAGGCTGGCCGAACTGGCGGTAGTGCCCATCGCGTGCAACGCCAGTGGCTCGCTCGGTTTACCACCCCCTCCAGCGGTAAAGTGGCTGCGCTCACGCGAGCAGGCTCCGAGCGCTGGCCTTGGGCGTCTATCGCGACCACCTCATAGGCATAGGTCGTTCCAGGCTCAAGGCCTTCGTTCAGCCACTGCAGCTCGCCGGCGCTCAGATAGGCAGCGGGCTTGCCATCGCGTGAGATTTCATAGCCTGCTGCAAGGGTCCCGGAGGAACTGGCCTGCCAGGCCAGGCCGAGGCTGTTCGCAGTGCGCGTGCTGACGTGCAGGCTGGACGGGGTGCCAGGCTTGCCAGCCGAGCCGCCCTTGAAGTCCAGGTCGACCGCCTGATAGAACGCCATGCCGGTGTCGGCTACTTCCCATACGGCCAGCAGTACGTGGTAACCCTCACGGTAAGGCAGCGTGATTTCGTGCACGGTCGGGTCAGGCGGCAGCAGTTCATCGCGGTACTGCCAGGTCGGTACCAGATCGAATTGCACCGTGCTGAACGGCTCGGCCTCGAACTGCGCGCGGCTGAGTTTTTTCGACGGGTCCCAATCGGGGCGCGTGATGAAGTAATTCCAACGCCGCGCCGCATGAATCGCTGCGTAATGCCATTCGAAGCGCAGGCTCTGCCGTGGCTGAACTGCGTGTGTCGGCCAGGGCGCTCCGGTTTCGCTGGCCACTTCATCGAGCAAGCGTGCCTGCGGGTGGCCCGCACTGGCGATCTCGCCATCGGCCGGTTGCAAGTGGCTGGGCGAATCATCGGCCCCCCCGACAGGGTCGATCAGGCCCACTTCGTAGGCCGGGAAGAACTTGCCCGCCTCCAGCGAATACGGGATCGAGGCGTCCATCCCCGCCACGCCGCGCTCCCAAGCCAGCACTGCGCGGGACTTGGGTAGAAATACGCCGCCGTGAGCCGGCGTGATGGGCGCGCCCCGGCTGCTCGTTACTGCCCAGAGATTGCGCGCCAGGTCCGGTGCCCAATCCGCTCGGGCGGTATGCTTGCCTTTGCACAGGTAACTCGAGCCTTTCCACATCACACCGTCCCCCCGCACATATTGAGTACCTTCCTGCCATTGATCGGGCTCCGGGTCTGGATCTGGATCTGGGTCTGGGCCTTCGCCGCCTTCGGTGATCGAGCGGTAACGTTCGACGAACTCCCAGCCGTAAGGCGCGCCGCTTTTGCTGTGGCCTGCGTCCCAGTTGATCGACCAGGTCATCAGCCCGCGTACCGCGCTACCTTGCTCGGCAAGCCGGCGCAGAGCGTTCAAGGCCTTTTGCGGTTGGTCCACGTAACCGGTAGCGGCCGCATCGACGTTGGAGGGCAGGCCTATCACAAATTTGTCGGCTGGAATCTTCAGGTAGCCGCGGGTGCCGTGCACGAGGCTGTCGGTCAGGTAAAAGAGGAAGTCTTCCTTGAGCTCGTCGTCGTTCTGGGTCAGCCAGGTGTTTATTTCATCGACCCAGACACCATCGCCGCCCTGGTTATAGAACTGCGGAGCGATGAAGTCGTAGTAGCCCTCCAGGTTGCTGATGTAGGGCTCGTAGGCGTTGCCGGGCTTGAGATCAGGGGAATTCCGGCGCCATGCTGATGATGAAGTGCTTGCCAAGGCCTGCGTAGTGTTCGCGCACCAGCTTCAGCGCCTGTGGGATCACCACAGCGTTGGCTCCAGCCTTGATCGCGCTTTGCTCAAGGTCGATGTCCAGCCCGTCGAAACCGTAGGTTTCCACCAGGCGTACCAGCTCCAGTGCAAAGGCCTGTTCGTCGCCCTCGGCAAACTCGATCTCTGCATCGGCGCCGCCCAGCGAAATCAGCACCGCGCGCCCTTGGGCGTTGAGCACACCGACCTGCTGGCGGAAGGCATCGTCACTGAGTGCGTAAGGTTTGAAGGTGGGGATGCCGTGGCCCTTCATGAAGGCCACCGCCACGACGTTGTAGGGGGTTGGTACGTCAGTCAGCTGCAACTCGGCAAACTCGCCGCGCTGGTAACCGTCGCCACCCGGGTTGGGCGCCCAGTTATGCCAGAACCCCATCAAAATCTGTTTGCCGCGCAAATCGGGCATCGCGCTGGCGGCATCTTCGAGCGGCAATCCCGCTTTCGATCGCTTGCGCGCGATCCTTGCCTTGAGCGCATCGGCGGCGCGCTCGAACCAGCGAATTGGCTTGGCCATGCTTTCAGTCCTCAGTAGGTCGATGCGCAGGACTGCAGGGCAAGCGCAAGGCGACAGGTGTGTCGCCGACACCCATGTTAGGGACAACGGCTCGAACGCAAAGCTGGCAAATCTATTGGTTTTGAACGCCGCTTACAGGCCGAGCCCGCGCAGTGCGGCTTCAGTGCGAGTGCCCACACCAAGGGCCTTGAACAGCGAGGAAACGTGAATACGCACTGTGAATGGCGAGATACCCAGCGCTCGGGCGATCTCCTTGTTGCTCTTGCCGGCGGTGATCAGGCGCAGCACATCCTGTTGCCTTGGCGTCAACGGCACGGGTGCAGCGCAGGCCAGAGCCGGTTGATCGGCCAGGCACACCAGCGCCTGGCCCGCGCAGGCGGCCAGCAAGGTGTCGCAAAATTGCCCGGCGGCCACGCTTTTGCCGATAAATCCGTTGGCGCCCGCCGCCATTGCCTGCCGCGCTACCGAAGGCCGCTCGAGCATCGACACCACCACAATCACGGTGCGTGGGAACGCCTGGCGCAAGTCGGCGATGTGGGCGGTGCCGTGGGTACCCGGGAAGCACAGGTCGAGCACAATCAGCCGTGGCTCGCTTCCCGCCTTGGCCAGTTGCCACACCTGCGCAACCGACGCTGCCTGCTCGATGGTGGCATTGGGCATCAAACGTTTAACATTGCGCACAACCCCTTCCCTGAACAGCGGGTGGTCGTCGGCGACTATGATGCGATCGGCCACTGGCTTACACGCCCCACGCCTGAGGAAAGCACCGCCATGCGCGCCTTGAAGGACAACGAACTGGAGCAAGCCAGCGTGAGGCTGGCGGTCGCTGGCTGCGCTGCGCTGTATGTGGGGGTGGTGTCTGTATTGCCCGGTTCGGTGTTCGCATCGTTCGCTCCGGTGTTGGCCTATAGTGTTTTTTTCTGATTGTATCTGCACTGTTACGCCGCGAAATCAAGTGCCGGCCCGGCTACTATCCGCGCCGCCGGCTGGTGGAAATGCTCCATGACTACGCCGCCATCACCTTCGCCATGGTGCTGGGTGGCGAAGCTGCGCTTCCGCTTTACGCGGTGCTGTTGTGGGTCACGGTGGGCAACGGCTTGCGCTTTGGCCGCCGGGACCTGGCCATTGCCACTGCATTGGGGCTGGGGTCGCTGGCGTTGAGTTGGTACATGACGCCGATGTGGCGGGCGCACCCGTTCATGGTGGCTACCTTGGGGCTGGCAATGGTTGCCGTGCCCAGCTATGCCTGCTTCCTCACGCGGCAAGCCCATCGGCTGGCTGCCGAGCATCAGCGCGGCCATCTGGAAAATGCACGCTTTCTGGCACAGGCGAGCCACGACCTGCGCCAGCCCATCCAGTCGATCGGGCTGTTCACCAACTGCCTGCGCGAGAGCCCGCTCGATGCCACGCAACAGCGCATGGTCGACAACATCGACCAGTCGCTGCTCAACGCATCGCAGTTGTTCCGCCGCTTTCTCGACGGCTACCAGATGGATCGCCGGCCACTGTTGCCAGTGGTGCAGGCCGTTGACCTGCACCAGTTGGTTCAGGAAGTGCTTCGCACGTTCGAACAGGACGCCCAGGCCAGCGGCGCCAGGCTCCGCGCGCGGGTGACCCGGCATTTCGTGGAAAGCGACCCGGCCCTGCTCAGCCGCATGCTTCAGAACCTGATCGCCAACGCGCTGAAATACGCGCCCGGCAGCCGCATCCTGGTGGGCACGCGGCGCTGCGCTGCAGGTTGGTCGGTGCAGGTGCATGACGCGGGGCCGGGTATAGCGAAGGGGCAACTGGGCCGGCTGTTCGATGAGTTCTATCGCAGCAAGGCGAGCGATTCGGTTCAAGGGCAGGGCCTTGGGTTGGCGATCGTCAAGAAGCTCGCTCGCAGCATGAATATGGAAGTGAAGGTCAACTCCCGGCCTGGCCACGGCACAAGCGCCAGCACAGGCCCGCTGCGGGCGATCACGGCTGCGCCGCCGCTCGACTTGCTCCAAGGCCTGCGCGTGTGGCTTGAGCCGAGCGATGGCCTGCTGGCAGTCGAGCAGCAGCTCTGCGCCTGGGGCTGCGAGGTGGTAGGACCTGAGCAGGCGCACGAGGTGCGCATCGCGCGCCATTGGCTGCCAGGCCATCCCGCGCGCCAGGTCATCATCGGCGCGGCGGGCGATCATGACGGCGCCTTGGCGCTGGCCGAGCCGGTCGACCCGGCGCAACTGCGCTCGGTGCTGCTGAGCAGCCGCAGCGCGCTTGCCGGGCAACCGATCACTGGTAGCTGAAGTCTTTCACGACGCCCTTGGCGAAACGCACGGTGACGTTGCGCGGGCCGTTGCCTGCCGCCCCGCCCTGCCCCTTGAGGGCGCTGTTGGCGAACTCGAAGATGTCGGAGGCATAGCCGCCCTGTGAGGTGTTGCGGTTGATGCTGCTGTTGACCCGGTTGCGCGTCTGGGTGGGCAGCGAGTTGGTCAGGCCACTCAACGGGCCGTTATCGCTGGCGCTTGCGGTGCCGGTGTCTCGCAGGTATTGCCAGGTTTCCTCACCAGCGCCGGTGGCCTGCCGGGTGGTCGGCGCGCCCATGGCGGTCAATACCTGGTCGGAAGTGGTTTTGCCGGGCACCAGGGTGCGGTTGAGCTGCACCAGGTCGAAGGGTCGGGTTTGCGCCGGCTGGCCGGTCAGGCTGTTGATCACATTGAGCCCACCGCCGCCACCATTGGGCATGTTGGCGCAGCCCGCCAGGGTCAAGGCAGCGATCACGAAAAGAGGCTTTTTCACAGGTCCGGTTCCTTGCGCGGGACCCCCGCCACACCCCGTTCGGGGTACTGCGAGCTCGCCGGGTCCATGGCGCTGTTGTATGCAAAGTGAATGAGGGTGCGTTTGCCGCGACAGTAAACACCTCACCCCTTTTCGCACCAATAGTACGGATGTACTAACTCAAGGCACTCGAGCCGGCCCGTGGTGTCGCGCCGCTACACCAGCAAATCTTCGAAAAACGCACCGTATGGCTTGCTCGGGTGGCGGATCTGGATTTCGAGAATCCACAGGCCCGACGACGGCCGGCCCGGGTAGTCGCCCAGGTCGCCGGCCTTGTAGATGGCATGGGGAAAGTCGCTGACGCGATGGCCCTTGATGTCCAGGTTCAGCTCCCAGCCCATCTCGCTGGCACGCTGCCGGGCGAAATCGTACAGCTCGGGGCCGGTGGCGCCGGTGGTGCGCCACTGCGCCTCGACCTCGACATAGAGCGATTTGGCGGCCGCAGCGCAGGCAATCATTTCAGGATCGTTGCCAGTGGTGAAGCTGGCGCCGGCATCGCCTTCGTGGCCACCGTACACCGCGCCCAGGTCGATGAAATAGATGTCGTTCTCGCCCAGTACCGGGTCGCCATCGGAGCGCTGGTGGAACATCTTCAGTGTGTTGGCGCCGAAACGCACGAGCAACGGATGCCAGATGCGCGGGGTTTCCAGTTCTGCCAGCACCTGCTTGCCGACGGCGCGCGCATCGGACTCGCGCATCCCCGGCTCGATGCGCGCGGCCAGGCGTTCGATCACTTGCCAGGTACTGGCCTGGGCCTGTTGCATGGCGGCAAGGCTGTATTGCTGGCCGGTGGCTTCTTTGGAGTAGGCGGTCACGGTGGTGGCTCCTGAAGTACTGCATGGCGTGTAATGCCTGCGACTATAGCCCCCGCCGCCTGGCTGCGCAGCTTTCCGTTAGCCCGCGCGCGCGGGTTTGCCCAGTGCAGGCGATTTGCCCAGCCAGCCCGGCTCTGCTAACGTCGCGGCCGTTCATAACCGGTTACCGAGGCGCCTGACATGGCCCGTAAAAAAGCTCCCGTAGACTTCGAAGCGTCCCTGGTGGAACTGCAAACGCTGGTCGAAAGCCTGGAGAACGGCGAGCTGTCGCTGGAAGACTCGCTGGCCGCCTTTGAAAAAGGCATCGGCCTCACTCGCGAATGCCAGGATGCCCTGAGCCAGGCCGAGCAGAAGGTACAACAACTGCTCGAACGTGACGGCGAGCTGGTTGAGGCGCCCCTGGACCTGGACGGCGCCGAATGATCACGCAGTATCAGGCCCAGTGCCAGGCGCGGGTCGATCAAGCGCTGGCGACACTGTTCCAACCGCCTTTGGCTGACCTCGCTCGCCTCTATGAAGCGATGCGCTACAGCGTGATGAACGGCGGCAAACGGGTGCGCCCGCTGCTGGCCTACGGCGCCTGCCAGGCATTGGGCGCAGCGCCCGAGCGTGCCAACGGCGCAGCCTGTGCGGTAGAGCTGATCCATGCGTATTCGTTGGTGCACGACGACCTGCCGGCGATGGACGACGATGACCTGCGCCGCGGCCAGCCGACCACCCACAAAGCCTTTGACGAAGCGTGCGCGATCCTGGCAGGTGACGGCCTGCAAAGCCTGGCCTTCACCGCCCTCACCTCGCCTGCTCTGGGCGAGCTGAGCGATGCCACCCGCCTGGAAATGGTCCGCACCCTGGCCCGCGCGGCAGGGCCGGCTGGCATGGTGGGCGGCCAGGCCATCGACCTGGGCTCGGTGGGCAAGCACCTGGACCAGGCAGCGCTCGAGCGCATGCACCGGCACAAGACCGGTGCTCTGATCGAAGCCAGCGTGCGCTTGGGTGCGCTTTCCAGCGAACGCGCCGACAGCAGCGACCTCAACGCCTTGCAAGCCTATGCCCAGGCCGTGGGGCTGGCCTTCCAGGTGCAGGACGATATCCTCGACGTGGAGAGCGATACCGCGACACTGGGCAAACGCCAGGGCGCCGACATCGCCCGCGACAAACCGACTTACCCGGCACTTCTGGGCCTGGCCGAGGCCAAAGCCTATGCGCTGGAGCTGCGCGACCAGGCCCTGCATGCGCTGCGCCCCTTCGACGCCGCCGCCGAGCCTCTGCGCGAGCTGGCGCGTTACATCGTCGAACGCCGGCACTGAGCCTTCGACGCCCTGGTTGGCCGCCAATGAGTGCTGGGTAGCTGTTCCCTGGCACTCATTGGGTTAAACTGCGGCCTTTTACACACGCCAAAAAAACGACCCGCCTGATGCCTACGACGTTTCAAGAGATTCCCCGCGAACGCCCGCTCACGCCCCTGCTCGACCGCGCCGCGTCTCCCGCTGGCCTGCGCCGGCTGGGTGAAGCCGAGCTGGAAGAACTGGCGGACGAACTGCGCCTGGAGCTGCTGTATTCGGTCGGCCTGACCGGCGGGCATTTTGGCGCAGGCCTGGGTGTGATCGAACTGACCATCGCCCTGCACTACGTCTTCGACACTCCCGACGACCGCCTGGTGTGGGATGTCGGCCACCAGGCCTATCCGCACAAGATCCTCACCGAACGCCGTGGGCGCATGCCCTCGCTGCGCCAGAAGGACGGCCTCGCCGCCTTCCCGCGCCGCAGTGAAAGTGCCTTCGATACCTTTGGTGTCGGCCACTCGAGTACCTCGATCAGCGCCGCGCTGGGCATGGCCATTGCCGCTCGCCTGCAGGGCAGCGAGCGCAAGTCGATCGCGGTGATCGGCGACGGTGCGCTCACTGCGGGCATGGCCTTCGAGGCGCTCAACCACGCGCCGGAAGTGAACGCCAACATGCTGGTTATCCTCAACGATAACGACATGTCGATCTCGCGCAACGTGGGCGGGTTGTCCAATTACCTCGCCAAGATTCTCTCAAGCCGCACATACGCCAGCATGCGCGAGGGCAGCAAGAAGGTGCTGTCACGCCTGCCCGGTGCCTGGGAAATCGCCCGCCGCACCGAAGAATACGCCAAGGGCATGCTCGTGCCCGGCACGCTGTTCGAAGAGCTGGGCTGGAACTACATCGGCCCTATCGATGGCCATGACCTGCCCACGCTGGTCGCTACGTTGCGCAACATGCGTGACCTCAAAGGCCCGCAGTTCCTGCACATCGTCACCAAAAAGGGCAAGGGCTTCGCGCCGGCCGAGGTCGACCCGATCGGCTACCACGCCATCACCAAGCTCGAGCCGCTGAACCCGCCGGCTGTGCCGAAAAAGGCCAGCGGCCCGAAATACTCGGCCGTCTTCGGCCAGTGGCTGTGCGACATGGCCGAAGCCGACCCGAAACTGGTGGGCATCACGCCGGCCATGAAGGAAGGCTCCGACCTGGTGGCGTTCAGCGAGCGCTTCCCGGAGCGCTATTTCGACGTCGCCATCGCAGAACAGCACGCCGTAACGCTAGCCGCCGGTATGGCCTGCGAAGGTGCCAAGCCGGTAGTGGCGATCTATTCCACCTTCCTGCAACGTGCCTACGACCAGCTGATCCACGACGTGGCCGTGCAGAATCTCGACGTGCTGTTCGCCATCGACCGCGCGGGCCTGGTGGGCGAAGACGGCCCGACCCACGCCGGCAGCTTCGACCTCTCCTACCTGCGCTGCGTGCCCGGCATGCTCATCATGGCGCCGAGCGACGAGAACGAGCTGCACCTGATGCTGAGCACTGGCTACCACTATCCAGGCCCAGCTGCGGTGCGCTACCCGCGTGGCAGCGGCCCGAATGCGGTGATCGAAGGCGGCCTGCAGACGCTTGAAATCGGTAAGGGCGTTCTGCGCCGCCAAGGGAGCAAGGTCACGGTGCTGGTATTCGGCGTGCAATTGGCCGACGCGCTGGTCGCAGCCCAGGCACTGGATGCAACAGTGGCAGACATGCGCTTCGTCAAACCACTGGATGAGGCCCTGATTCTGGAGCTGGCCGCCAGCCACGACTTGCTGGTGACCGTCGAGGAAAACGCAATCATGGGTGGCGCTGGTAGCGCGGTGGGCGAGTTCCTGGCGCGTGAGGGCGTCACCAGGCCGTTGCTTCATCTGGGTTTGCCAGACACCTACGTCGAACACGCCAAGCCGGCGCAAATGCTTGCCGAGTGCGGGCTGGACGCCGCCGGCATCGAAGCGGCCATTCGCCAACGCCTGGCGAAGTAGCCGCTTGCCCGCCAGGCTTCAGCTGGCGGGCGTCCCCATCATGTGCCCCAACTTCACGGCTTTTGTTGCCAGGTAATACTTGTTGTGCGGGTTGTGCCCGGTGTGCAGCGGCACACGCTCGGCCACGGCCACGCCCAGGTCAGCCAACGCCTTGACCTTGCGCGGGTTGTTGGTCATCAGCCGCATCGCCTTCACCCCCAGGTGTTCGAGCATCGGCTGGACGATCCGGTAATCCCGCTGGTCAGCGGCAAAGCCCAAACGCTCGTTGGCCTCGACCGTGTCAGCGCCGCCATCTTGCAGTTCGTAAGCGCGGATCTTGTTCAACAGGCCAATCCCGCGCCCTTCCTGGCGCAGGTACAGCAGCACGCCGCGGCCTTCGCGAGCGATGGCCTGCAATGCCGCCTCAAGCTGCGAACCGCAGTCGCAGCGCTGGCTGAACAGGGCGTCGCCCGTCAGGCATTCGGAATGAAGACGGCCAAGCACCGGCGCGCCGTCGGCGATATCACCCAAAGTCAGGGCAACGTGCTCGCGCCCGCTTTCCTCTTCGCGAAAGCCATGCATGGTGAAGGTGGCAAAGGGGGTGGGGAGTTGGCAGGCGGCAACGAACGCAACAGGCACAGGGCGCTCCTGAACGGGCTTGAAAGAAAAGTGTGACAGTGTAACAGCAGCCTCGGGCGGAGGCTTATTCCAAATTATCGCCCACACCTATCGAAGCGGTCGATCCTGGCTTGCCGATGCGGTCGAATGGGTAAGGTTGCTGCCAGCGGGCGAAGATTGGCCGCAGAGCGCCAGCGGGTACCAATTCGTCCATGCGCCTGTCGAACAGGTCGCGCAGGCGATGGCCCTCACTGGTATTGGCAAAGCCAAGGTAAAGCGGTAACTCCGCCAGGTGAGACAGGCGGTAATCCTGAGGGTTGGGCGCGGCCTGCAATATCACCTGGATTTCGCTGTGTGCGTCGATGTAGTAGTCGATGCGGCCCTTGTCGAGCATCGACAGGATGCCGACCCGGCGTTGCACCTGTTGGTAGTCACGAACACCTGGCAGGTAGCGCTGGAGTTCGTAGCCGTGCACCCAGGCCAGCCGGTAATCACCCAAGTGGTCGGGCTTGGGCGCCGGGTTGCGGGCTGAGCCGAGGGCATAGATGTGATCGACGTCGTAGGGCCAGCGCGGGTACAGCACTTCGCGCTCCTGATGGTAGGAGCCGACCCAGATATCGGCCTGCCCGTCGCGCACCAGCCCGATGGACCGCAGGTAGAGATCGGTGCGTACCTGCACCTTGTAACCGGCCGGCTCGAAGATCGCCCGTAACAGGTCCCAGGCGAGCCCAGTGCCGTCGGCATTGGTGTAGTCGGCCCATTCTTCGCTGACCACCCGGATGTTCCCAGGCTCGGCACGGCCCGCCAGAGGCAGGCTCATGAACAGCACCAGCCAAATCCATTTAGCCACCGCGTGACTCCCTGGTGGTCAGCCCACCGCCCAGACGATCAATTGCATGCTAGCCCAGGCGAACACACCGGCGAGCACGTCGTCGAGCATGATCCCCACTCCGCCATGCACATGCCGGTCGATCCAGCGGATCGGCCAAGGCTTGAGAATATCGAAGAAGCGAAATACCAGGAACCCGATCAGTAACCAGTGCCAGCCCGCCGGCACTAGCCAGAGCGTGATCCACATGCCGACGATCTCGTCCCAGACGATCCCTTCGTGGTCGTGCACGCGCAGGTCGTCGGCGACTTTACCGCACAGCCAGAAGCCGAACAGCATCGACACGCCGAGCATCAGCCAGTAGCCCCAGTCGGGCAGCATTTGCCACAGGGGAATGAACGGAATGGCTACCAGCGAGCCCCAGGTACCGGGGGCCTTGGGCAAGGTCCCGGAGCCGAAGCCGAAGGCGATGAAGTGCCAGGGATTGCGCCATACCGAGGGCGGTACGAACTCGCCTGGCACCTGATGAGGATGTTCGCTCACGGGGTCTCCCGAAAGTGTTGATAACCGCGCACGGCGGGCGTGATGTCCTGCCCTGCGTCGTCGATCAATTGGACGCCTTGCCCGGCCAGCACCTGGCCGATCGCCAGGATCGGCCAGCCCGCTGCTTGCAGAGGCGCGAGGGCCTCGCCGGGCAGGCTGAAAGCAAGAATATAGTCGTCACCGCCGGCCAGTGCCGCTTGCAATGCGGCCGCCTCGCCGTGCACGGCCCGCAAGGCATCAGACACCGGCACCCGGGATCGTTCGATCCGGATCGCCACGCCCGATGCCTGGGCGATGTGCCCGGCATCGGCGAGCAGCCCGTCGGAAATGTCGAGCGCCGCGCTGGCATGGCCACGCAGGGCCTGGCCCAGCGCAAGTTGCGGCTCTGGCGACCAATAGCGGGCGAGCAGTGGCTCGGCCAGCTCGGCAGGCGCCTGCAACTGGCCCAGCACCAAAGGCAGCGCACCGGCAGCATCGCCCAGCGGGCCGCCCACGCAGAACAGCTCGCCTGCACGCGCGCCGGAGCGCACCAGCGCCTGCCTGGCAGGCACACTGCCGAACACGGTCAACGTCAGGCTCAACGGGCCACGGGTGGTGTCGCCGCCGATCAGCCGCAAGGCGCAACGCTCGGCCATGCGCGACAGGCCGGCGGCGTAACGCTCAAGCCAGTCGGCGGAAAAAGCAGGGAGGGTCAAGGCCAGCGTGAAGCCCAGCGGGCGAGCGCCCATTGCAGCCAGGTCGCTGGCGGCCACGGCGAGCGAGCGCTGGCCGAGCAGGAACGGATCGGCGCGCTCGGGGAAGTGGACACCACTGACCAGCGTGTCGGTAGACACCGCCAACTGCTCGCCCGCCGCCGGGGCCAGCAGCGCGCAGTCGTCGCCGATGCCCAAAGCGACTTCGCCGCCGTGCCCTGCACAGGGCGCGGCGGCGAAGTAACGGCCGATGAGTTCGAACTCACCCATGTTCACGATGCTCAGCGCTTGTTCGCCTTCACTTCAGGCCCACGCAGCTGCGGCGCGAGCTTGTCGAGCACGCCGTTGACGAACTTGTGGCCGTCGGTGGAGCCGAACAGCTTGGCCAGCTCGATGCCTTCGTTGATCACTACGCGGTAAGGCACGTCGACCCGCTTGAGCATTTCGAAGGTGGAAAGCCGCAATACAGCCAGCTCGACCGGGTCGAGCTCGTCCAGGGCCAGGTCCAGGCACGGCACCAGGGCTGCGTCGATTTCGGTCTTGCTCGCCGGCACGCCGTGCAGGATCTCGCGGAAGTAGGCGCCGTCGACGTCGGAGAAGTCGTTGTCGACACGGAACTGGGCCTCGATCTCGTTGAGCGAGTGCCCGGCCATCTGCCATTGGTACAGCGCCTGAGTCGCCAGCTTGCGCGCCTCGCGGCGGCGGGCCGAACGGTTCTTGGCCTGGGCGGGGTCGAGGGGGCTGCGCGGGTTGAAACGCTCGTTGTCGTCGTTGCTCACTTGGCCTCCAACTGCCCGAGCAGGCTGATCATCTCGAGGGCCGAGAGAGCGGCTTCGGCGCCTTTGTTGCCGGCCTTGGTGCCGGAGCGCTCGATGGCTTGTTCGATCGAGTCGACGGTCAGTACGCCGAAGGCAACCGGCAGGCCGAATTCCATCGATACCTGGGCCAGGCCCTTGGTGCATTCGCCAGCGACGTATTCGAAGTGCGGGGTGCCGCCACGAATGACCGCGCCCAGCGCGACGATAGCGTCGTAGTCACCCTGCTGGGCGACCTTCTGGGCCACCAGCGGAATCTCGAACGCACCAGGTGCGCGGATGATGGTGATGTCGCTTTCACTCACGCCATGGCGAACCAGGGCATCGATGGCGCCACTGACCAGGCTTTCGACGACGAAGCTGTTGAAGCGGCCGACCACCAGGGCAAAGCGACCTTTGGGGGCGATGAAAGTACCTTCGATGGTCTTCACGGTCATTGCGGGTCTCGTATTTAAAGAGCCGGGCCGCATCATTGCGGCCCGTGGGAGAGTAGTCGAGGCAAGTGGCGCCGGGCGCCACTCACTCCGATGGGACGTATTCTACAACTTCCAGGTCGAAGCCGGAAATGGCGTTGAACTTCATCGGCGAGCTCATCAGGCGCATCTTGCGCACACCCAGGTCGCGCAGGATCTGCGAACCGGCACCGACGATGCTGTAGGTGGTGGGCTTCTTGACCGGGGTGTGGTCGGTGGCCTCGCGAATCTGCGCCAGCAGCGCGTCGCCATCCGGCGCGTGGCCCAGCAGCAGCACCACGCCACTGCCCGCTTCTGCAACGGTCGTCATCGCCGCACGCAGGCTCCAGCGGCCAGGTTGGCGCACCATGAGCAGGTCACGCAGCGGGTCCATGTTGTGAACGCGCACCAGCGTCGGCAGGTCGCCACCGATTTCGCCCAGGGTCAGCGCCATGTGCACCTCGCCTTCGACCGAATCGCGGTAAGTGACCAGCTTGAAATGGCCCAGCTCGCTGTCCAGCGGCTGCTCGGCCACACGCTGCACGGTGCGCTCGTGGATCATGCGGTAGTGAATCAGGTCGGCGATGGTGCCGATCCTGATGTTGTGCTCGGCGGCGAAGGCTTCGAGTTCAGTGCGGCGCGACATGGTGCCGTCGTCGTTCATGATCTCGCAGATCACCCCGGCCGGCTCGTAACCGGCCATGCGCGCCAGGTCGCAGGCCGCTTCGGTATGGCCGGCGCGGGCAAGGGTGCCGCCAGGCTGGGCCATCAGCGGGAAGATATGGCCGGGGCTTACGATGTCTTCGGCGACCGCTTCGCGGGCGGCGGCCGCTTGCACGGTGCGCGCGCGGTCGGCAGCGGAAATACCGGTGGTGACGCCTTCGGCGGCCTCGATCGAGACAGTGAACTTGGTGCCGAAGCCTGAGCCATTGCGCGGCGCCATCAGTGGCAGGCGCAGGGTCTCGCAGCGCTCGCGGGTCATCGGCATGCAGATCAGGCCGCGGGCAAAGCGCGCCATGAAGTTGATGTGCTGAGCCTGGCAGCATTCGGCGGCCATGATCAGGTCACCTTCGTTCTCGCGGTCTTCGTCATCCATCAGGATGACCATTTTGCCTTGGCGAATGTCTTCGACCAGTTCTTCGATCGTGTTGAGCGCCACGCGGCACCCCCTTGCAGTCAGGATTTCAGATAGCCGTTGGCGGCCAGGAAGCTTTCTGTGATGCCGGAGGCCGTGGGCTCTGCGGCTTTGTCGCCCATCAACAGGCGTTCCAGGTAGCGGGCCAGCAGGTCGACCTCAAGGTTCACCCGCCGCCCTGGGCGATAGTCGGCCATGATGGTCTCGGCCAGGGTGTGCGGCACGATGGTCAGCTCGAACTCGGCGCCGTCTACCACGTTGACCGTGAGGCTGGTGCCGTCGACGGTGATCGAGCCCTTGTGGGCGATGTACTTGGCCAGCGCCTTGGGTGCACGCACGCGGAACTGGATAGCGCGAGCATTATCGGCGCGCGACACCACCTCGCCAATACCGTCGACATGCCCGCTGACCAGGTGGCCGCCCAGGCGGCTGGTGGGTGTCAGGGCCTTTTCGAGGTTGACCGGGCTGCCGGCTTTCAGGTCGCCGAATGCAGTGACGTCGAGCGTTTCGCGGCTGACGTCGGCCCAGAAGCCGTCGCCTGGCAGCTCTACCGCGGTAAGGCATACGCCGTTGACCGCGATGCTGTCGCCCAGCTTGACGTCGGCCAGGCGTAGCTTGCCGGTGTGCACGTAAACACGCACATCACCGCCTTTGGGGTGATCGTGCGGATGCTGCCGATCGACTCGATGATGCCGGTGAACATGAAAGTGCCTCCAGAAGAAATCGGTTTACGCGGCCACGATGGGCACGGCGGTGATCAGCCAGTCGTCGCCCACCGCGCGCACCTGGGTGATCTTCAGCCGCGGTGCATCAGCCATATGGGCCAGTGGCCAATCAAGCAGCGGGCGGGCCGCAGAGCCCAGCAGGCATGGCGCCATGAACAGCTGGAACTCATCGACCAGGCCTTGCCGGGCGAACGCGCCTGCAAGGCGCGCGCCCGCCTCCACCAGCAGCTCGTGAATACCGCGAGCCGCCAGCAAGCGCAGCAGGCTCGGCAGGCAAACCTGGCCGTTGTCACCCGGCAATGCCAGCAGCTCGGCCTGAGCTTTGGCATAAGCCTGTGTATCGGCCGGCAGGCTGTGGCACACCACAAGCGATGGGCCGGCGTTGAAAAACGGCGCATCCAGCGGCACGCGCAAGCGGCCGTCGATCAGAATGCGCAAGGGTGGGCGCGCCAGGGCAAGGGCTTGCTGCTCATCGGGCAGGCCCAGCTCAGCGGCGCGCACCGTCATGCGCGCGCCATCGGCAATCACACTGTCGGCGCCGGTGAGCACGGCACTGGCACTGGCGCGCAGACGCTGCACGGCGCGGCGGGCGTCGGGGCCGGTGATCCACTGGCTTTCGCCACTGGCCATGGCGGTGCGGCCGTCCAGGCTCATGGCAAGCTTGGCGCGCACAAAAGGCAGGCCCTGTTCCATGCGCTTGATGAAGCCGGGGTTCAACGCTCTGGCCTCGGCCTCGAGCACACCGACACGCACCTCGATACCGGCCTCGACCAGGCGCGAAAGGCCCGCACCGCCGACCTGCGGATTCGGGTCACGCATCGCGGCGACTACCCGAGCAACACCCGCGTCGATCAGTGCATTGGCGCACGGCGGCGTGCGGCCGAAATGGCTGCAAGGCTCAAGGGTGACGTAAGCCGTGGCGCCCCGCGCCTGCTCGCCGGCCTGGCGCAAAGCATGGACTTCGGCATGCGGCTCGCCGGCACGGCGGTGCCAGCCCTCGCCCACCACCTCGGTACCGAGTACGATCACGCAGCCAACGCGCGGGTTGGGGTGGGTCGAGTACAGGCCCAGCGCCGCCAGTTCCAGTGCCCGTGCCATGTAGCGGTGATCGAGTGCATCTTGCTCGGCGGCGTTGCTCATGGATCAGCGGGCTCACGAGCCAGCCGGTCGATCTCCTCGCGGAACTCGTCCAGGTCCTGGAAGCGCCGATACACCGAGGCGAAGCGGATGTAGGCCACTTCATCGAGCTTGCGCAGCTCGCCCATCACCAGCTCGCCCACCACCAGCGACTTGACCTCGCGCTCGCCCGTTGCCCGCAGCTTGTGCTTGATGTGGCCAAGCGCAGCCTCAAGGCGCTCGATGCTCACCGGGCGCTTCTCCAGCGCCCGCAGCATGCCGGCGCGGAGTTTTTCTTCGTCGAAGGGTTGGCGCGTGCCGTCCTGCTTGATCAGGCGCGGCAACACCAGCTCGGCGGTTTCGAAGGTGGTGAAGCGCTCTCCGCACGCCAGGCATTCGCGGCGGCGGCGCACTTGCTCGCCTTCGGCGACCAGGCGGGAGTCGATGACTTTGGTGTCGTTGGCACCGCAGAAGGGACAGTGCATGAGGGCAGGCCACAGCGCTTGCAATAAAGGACGGCCATGGTAGCGCATCCACCCGGCAAGACAAGGCCGAGGCTTTGCGGTATACAGTGATGCCGCCACAGCCAGGACCCCGGCCCCATGAAAGTACGTTCACTAGCCTTGCTCGGACTGTGCGGGCTGCTTGCCGCCTGCGGCAGCGACGCGCCAAAGCCTCAACCTGCCAAACCCGCCGCGCAGGTGCCCGCCCCCGATATCACCGCCCCCGAAGCCCCGGGCCCGCTGCCGGCGTGGCAACGGGAAATCAGCGGCACCCTCGAAGGCGTGCCCGCCGGCGCGCAGGTCGAGCTGGCGCTGCTGGTGGTCGATGAAAAAAGCCGGCCGCAGCGCCTGCTGGCGAGCACCACCGTGGCCGGTACCAACCGCGCGCTCGCGTTCCAGCTGCGTTTCGCGCCCGAAGCCTTTCCGCAGAACGCTCGTGTCGAGCTGCGCGGCCGCGCCAGCCAGGCGGGTGTCCTGACGCTGCGCCTGGCACCTCAGACCATCAGCCAGGGCACCACGCAAAACCTGGGCAACCTGCAGATGTACAAGGCGCCCTGAGTGGCCACGGCCGCCCTCGGGCAGGCACTGGCGCAACTGCTTGGCGACGCGAGCCTGGCGCGTACCGAGCTGCCGGGCACCGAGCTTGCCCTTTGGTTGATCGACCCTGAGCACATGGCGCGGCCGTTCAGCCCTGAGGAAACCCGGCGCATCCTCGATGAGCCACCCTACTGGTGCTTCTGCTGGGCCAGCGGCCTTGCCCTGGCACGCTGGTTAGCTGAGGCGCCACACTGGGTCGCTGGCAAGCGGATACTGGATTTCGGCGCAGGCTCCGGCATCGCCGGCATTGCCGCAGCCCGCGCGGGGGCGGCCGAAGTTGTTGCATGCGACCTCGACCCGCTGGCCCTGCAAGCCTGCCAGGCCAATGCGGCGCTCAACGGCGTGAGCCTGTCGCTGAGCACAGACTTCTTCAGTGAAGCCGACCGTTTCGACCTGATCCTGGTGGCCGACGTGCTCTATGACCGCGCCAACCTGCCACTGCTGGGCCAGTTCCTCAGCCGCGGCCGCGAGGCGCTGGTAGCCGACTCACGCGTGCGCGATTTCAACCATCCGCTGTACCGCCCGCTTGGCACGCTGGATGCCCTGACGCTGCCGGACCTGGCCGAGCCGGAAGCCTTTCGCAAGGTCAGCCTGTACCACGCCCGGCGGCCCTGACTTCCGGCGCTGGGGTAGAGCCTTTATAGTGGCTGGCATTGCCTAACGGTCATGTTGGAAACCACGATGAGCCAGGACACTTCTTACATCTTCGATGTCACCGATGCCGATTTTCAGCAGCAGGTGATCGAAGCCTCGTTCAACCAGCCCGTGCTGGTGGATTTCTGGGCCGAATGGTGCGCGCCGTGCAAGGTGCTGATGCCGATGCTGCAGCAGATCGCCGAGAGTTACCAGGGCGCGCTGTTGCTGGCCAAGGTGAACTGCGACGTCGAGCAGCAGGTGGTGGGCATGTTCGGCATCCGCAGCCTGCCGACCGTGGTGCTGTTCAAGGATGGCCAGCCGGTCGATGGCTTCGCCGGTGCCCAGCCCGAGTCGGCAGTGCGGGCGATGCTCGAACCGCACGTGCAGATGCCCCCACCCGCAGCGGACGACCCCTTCGAACTGGCCCAGGCGCAGTTCAGCGAAGGCCAGTACGCTCAGGCCGAAGCCACGCTCAAGGCGCTGCTCAGCGAAGACAACAGCCAGGTTGGCGCCCTGATCTCTACGCCCGTTGCCTGGCCGAACGCGGTGAGCTGGCCGAGGCGCGCACCATTCTCGACTCGATCAAGAGCGATGAGCACAAGGCTGAGCTCGCCGGCGCCAAGGCGCAACTCACCTTTTTGAGCCAGGCCGAAACCTTGCCCGACGCTGCCGAGCTCAAGGCCCGTGTGGCGCAGAACCCTGGTGACGACGAAGCGGTTTACCAATTGGCCGTGCGCCAGCTGGCGCGCCAGCAGTACGAAGCCGCACTGGATACCCTGCTCAAGTTGTTCGTGCGTAACCGCGCGTGGAACGAAGGCTTGCCGCACAAGACGCTGCTGCAGGTGTTCGACCTGCTGGGCAACGATCACCCGCTGGTGACTACCTACCGCCGCAAGCTGTTCGCCGCGCTTTACTGAACGCCTGCCGGGCGCCCGGGTCAGTATTTCTTTGCAACTGACCCGGGAGAAGCCCATGAGCACCTCACACCCTATTGTTACCCTCAACGACGGCATCAGCATGCCGCAGCTGGGGCTGGGCGTCTGGAAGGCCAGCGACAGCGAAGCCACGCTGGCGGTGAGCGAGGCGATCCAGGCCGGCTACCTGGCCATCGACACCGCCGCGATCTACAAGAACGAAGCCGGCGTCGGTGAAGGTGTGCGCAAGGCTGGCAAGCCGCGCGACAGCCTGTTCATCACGACCAAGGTGTGGAATGACGACCAAGGCCATGACTCGGCCATCGGCGCACTGGAAAGCAGCCTGCAACGCTTGAAGATGGACCACGTCGACCTGCTGCTGATCCACTGGGCGCAGCCGTCGAAAGACCTCTACGTGGAAACCTGGCAGGCATTGATCGAGTTGAAGAAACGCGGCCTGACGCGCTCGATCGGCGTATCGAACTTCCACGCTCCGCACCTGCGCCGCATCATCGACGAAACCGGCGTAACGCCATCGGTCAACCAGATCGAGCTGCATCCCTACCTTCAACAGAAGGAACTGCGTGCACTGCATCAGGAGCTGGGCATCCATACCGAAGCCTGGAGCCCGCTGGCACAAGGCAAGGCCATCGAAGACCCGGCCATCGAAGAGATTGCGCGCAAGCATGGCAAGAACGCCACGCAAGTGATCATTCGCTGGCACCTGGACAGCGGCCTGATCGTGATCCCCAAATCAGTGACGCCAGAGCGCATTCGCAGCAATGCGCAGGTGCTGGACTTCAAGCTGGATGCCGAGGACATGGCAGCCATCGCGCGGCTCGATCGGCACGAGCGCCTCGGGCCGGACCCGGATACGTTCTAACCCACCCAGCAATACAGCGGCGCGTCGGCATCTGTCTGCACCCGCACCTGCGCGCAGTGGCGCAGGCGCACCAGCAGGCGCTTGGCGGCGCCCGCACTGCCTGCCAGGCCTTCGAGCTGTTCCATCAGCTCGGGGCCTGGCACCTGGCCTGCCTGTTCTACCAGGCGCAGTGCGGCCAGCCACTTAGCGTCGTCGGGGCTCGCCTTCGCGCCTGGCGCGCCTGGCGTCACCGGCGCTGGCGCTGTCACTGGCTGCACTGCCAATTGGCTGCCCAGGCGCTGCCAGTCGGCGTCGTCCAGTTCGATGGCCAGGTCCACTGGCCACGGCCCTACAGTTCCCTTGATTCTGATCATGCTGGTGCTCGCCTGAAATTCAGCGGCGACCATAGCGCAAGGCTGGTGATGGCGCAAAATGCGTTATAACATTACCCACCTTTTTCAGAATCGCTGTGGAGCCCTATTCGATGCGCCCTCTGCTGCTCGCCCTGCCCTTCGCCCTTTTGCCTTTCACTGCCGCTTACGCCCACGATGAACACGAACACGGCAGCCTTGGCGCTCATGAACACGGCACCGCCCAACTCAACGTCGCCCTGGATGGCGAAACCCTGGAAATCGAGCTGGACAGCCCGGCGATGAACATCGTCGGCTTCGAGCACGCGCCCACCACGCCTGAACAAAAGGCCCAGGCCGCCGCCGCCCAGCAGCGCCTCGACGAGCCCGAGACGCTGTTCGCCCTGCCTACTGCGGCCCAATGCACCACCGCCCAGAGCGATGTGGGCAGCCCTGTGTTCGGTAACGCCGCCGAGAGCAAAGGTCACGAAGGCCACGAGCACGCCGATGTCGATGCCCACTACCAGTTCCAGTGCGACAACCCGTCGGCACTGGCCAGTATCGATTTCGCGCCGTTCTTCAAGGCCTTCCCGGGTACCCGCAAGATCGTGGTGCAGGCCATCACCAGCAACGGCCAGAAAGGCCTGCAGGCCACGCCCGCCAACAGCTTGCTGAAGTTCTGAGATGGCCGCCGACCTGATCGACCTGGCCGAGGTGGGTTTCGCCTGGCCCGGCCAGCCTGAACTGCTGGACATCCCAGAGCTGAACCTGGCCCGTGGCCAGAGCCTGTTCCTGCGTGGCCCCAGTGGCAGCGGCAAGACCACCCTGCTGGGCTTGCTCGGCGGTGTGCAAAAGCCGCAGCGCGGGCGTATCCAGGTGCTGGGGCAGGATTTGGCGCAGCTCTCCCAAGGCGCTCGCGATCACTTCCGGGTCGATCACACCGGCTATATCTTCCAGCAGTTCAACCTGCTGCCGTTTCTTTCGGTGCAAGAGAACGTAGAGCTGCCGTGCCGTTTCTCGGCCCTGCGCCGCCAGCGGGCCGAACAACGGCACGGCAGTGTCAGCGCTGCCGCCGCGGCGCTGCTGGAGCATCTGGGCCTGAAACATTCTGGGCTGTTGGCGCGCCGCGCCGGTGCGCTTTCGATCGGCCAGCAGCAACGAGTCGCTGCGGCACGTGCATTGATTGGCCAGCCGGAACTGGTGATCGCAGATGAGCCGACTTCTGCACTGGACGCCGATGCGCGGGAAGCTTTCATCCAATTGCTGTTTCAGGAATGCCGCGAGGCCGGCGCGGGGCTTCTGTTCGTCAGCCACGATCAGAGCCTGGCACCGTTGTTCGACCGCGCGGCCTCACTGGCCGAGCTCAACCGCGCCACGCGCCCGGAGGCGATCTGATGTACCTGCTGCGCCTGGCCCTGGCCAGCCTTGCCAACCGCCGCTTCACCGCCTTCCTCACAGCATTTGCCATCGCCTTGTCGGTGTGCCTGCTGCTGGCCGTGGAGCGCGTGCGCACCGAGGCCCGCGCCAGCTTTGCGGCCACCTTGAGCGGCACTGACCTGGTGGTCGGCGCGCGCTCGGGTTCGGTCAACCTGCTGCTGTATTCGGTGTTTCGCATCGGTAACGCCACCAACAATATTCGCTGGGACAGTTACCAGCATTACGCCCAGGACCCGAGGGTGAAGTGGGCGATCCCGCTCTCGCTGGGTGATTCGCACCGCGGCTATCGCGTGCTGGGCACCGACCACAATTACTTCGAGCACTACGAATACGGCCACCATCAGCACCTGGCCCTGGCCGAAGGCCGGCCGTTTGCCGACGACCCGTTCGAGGTCGTGCTGGGCGCGGAAGTGGCCGAGGCGCTGCATTACCACCTGGGCGACAAGGTGGTGCTGGCACATGGGGTGTCGACCATTAGCCTGGTCAAGCACGACGACAAGCCTTTTACCGTTGTGGGTGTGCTCAAGCGTACCGGCACACCGGTCGACCGCACACTGCACATCAGCCTGGGCGGCATGGAGGCGATCCACATCGACTGGCAAAACGGTGTGCCCGCACGTGGCGAGGGCCGAGTGAGCGCCGAACAGGCGCGGCACATGGACCTGACGCCCAACGCGATCACGGCGTTCCTGCTGAGGCTCAACAGCAAAGTCACAACCTTCACACTGCAGCGCGAGATCAACGACTTCCGTGGCGAGCCGATGATGGCGATCCTGCCAGGCGTTGCGCTGCAAGAGCTCTGGAGCCTGATGGGCACTGCCGAGCAGGCGCTGTTCGTGGTTTCGGCATTCGTGGTGTTGACCGGGTTGATCGGCATGCTCACCGCTATCCTCACCAGCCTCAACGAACGCCGCCGCGAGATGGCGATCCTGCGCTCGGTGGGCGCACGGCCGTGGCATATCGCCGGGCTGCTGGTGGCCGAGGCCTCGGCTTTGGCCGTGGTCGGCATAGCAGCCGGCGTGGCCCTGCTGTATGCGTGCATCGCAGGTGCCCAGGGTTACGTTCAGGCCCAGTACGGCATCTACCTGCCGTTGTCGCTACCCAGTGCCTACGAGCTGAGCCTGCTGGGCCTGATCCTGGGCTGTGCGGTGCTCATGGGCACGGTGCCGGCCTGGCGCGCCTATCGGCAGTCGCTGGCTGACGGGTTGTCGATCCATGTGTAGGGCATGGATGGCAGGCCTCGCCTTGTGGGCCATGGCCGCCGTGGCAATGGCGGCGCCGGTGCATGTGTTGACCTGGGATGACCTGATACCTGCGGACGCGCCAAAGCTCGCGCCGCAGATGGCGCCACTGCATGACCTTTCGAAAATGGGCACGGCGTTGCAGGAAGACGCCCCGGCCGCCCATCAGCAGGCGCCCCACGCGCCGGTGGTGCAGGGCCTCGATGGCCAGCGGGTGCGCTTGCCCGGCTACATCGTGCCGCTGGAGGTAAACGAAGAAGGCCGCACGACCGACTTTTTGCTGGTGCCCTACTACGGCGCCTGCATCCACGTGCCGCCACCGCCATCGAACCAGATCGTGCACGTGACCTCGGAGCTGGGGGTGAAGGTCGAGGAGTTGTACCAGCCCTACTGGATCGAAGGGCCACTGCAGGTCAAGGCCAGCAGCAGCGAGCTGGCCGAAGCAGGCTATCAGATGGTCGGTGAGCGTATAGCCGTTTATGAGTTATCGGAATGATCAATCACGGCTAACGTTGCGTCAGGTCAATTCCGCGGCTTTCAGGGCTTCTATCATGGCTTCAGAACTTTTTGAATGCCTAAGGAGCACCCATGAAAACCGCGCTGCTCGGCGCCTCTCTGGCCGCACTGGCCATGGCCCTGCCTTCCCTCGCCCAAGCCCACCAGGCGGGTGATTTCATCGTCCGCGCTGGCGCCGCCACCGTGGCGCCCAACGAAGGCAGCGGCAACCTGCGTGTAGACGGCGTCAGCGTCGGCAGCACAAAGGCCACTCTGGATAGCGACACCCAGCTGGGCCTTGCCTTCGCCTACATGCTCGACGACCACTTTGCCGTAGAACTGCTGGCTGCCACTCCGTTCAACCACAGCGTGGGCGTGAAAGGTGCGGGTCTGGACGGCAAGCTGGCCGATATCGAGCAACTGCCGCCGACTCTGTCGCTGCAGTACTACCCGCTGGCGCCGACTTCGAAGTTCCAGCCTTACGCAGGTATCGGCATCAACTACACGCTGTTCTTCGATGAAGATCTCACCAGCGAGCGCAAGGCGCAGGGTTTCAGCAACCTGAAGATGCAGAACTCTGTGGGCCTGGCTGGCCAGCTGGGCTTCGATTACCAGCTCACCGACCACGTGATGTTCAACGCCTCGGTCTGGTACGTCGACATCGATACCAAGGGCACCGTGGACGGCCCGACCGCGCTGGGCGCCAGCAAAACCAAGGTCGATGTGGATGTCGACCCATGGGTTTACATGGTAGGCCTGGGCTACAAGTTCTAAGCCGCCAACGCTGCCGGCGGAGCTACTCCGCCAGCAGCTTGCGCAAACCTTCCACCAACGGCGTGGGCGCCGCGACATCGAAGCGCTCCAGCAGCCGTTGGTTATTCGCCCGCGAATGGCGAATGTCCCCCGCCCGCGCCGGCTGGTAGCTGATCGCAGGCATCGCACCTACCACTTCCCCGAGCGCCGCCAGCAACCCGTTGAGCGAAGTGGCCTCGTTCAGCCCCACATTCACCGCCCCCTCCTCTACCTGCTCGGATTCGAGCGCCTGCACCAGCAGCTTCACCAGGTCTTCGACGTAGAAGAAGTCGCGCGTTTGCTCGCCGTCGCCGAACACGCTGATGGGCACACCGGCCAGGGCGCGCTGGGCGAAGATGCTGATCACCCCGGAATAGGGCGAGGAAGGGTCCTGGCGCGGGCCGTAGATATTGAAGAAGCGAAAGATCACCGGCTCCAGGCCATGCTGGCGCTGGTAGAACTCCAGGTATTGCTCGCTGGCGAGCTTGTCGCTGGCATAGGGCGTCAGCGGTGCCTTGGGCGTGCTCTCCAGCACCTCGGCGCCTTCACCGTTGTTGCCGTACACCGCAGCGCTGGACGCGAACAACACCCGACGAATGCCGGCGAGCCGCATCGCTTCGCACAGGTTCAAGGTGCCGATGAAATTGCTCTGGTGGGTTTTGACCGGGTCGTCCACCGATGCCTGTACCGAGGCCACAGCTGCCAGGTGAACCACCGCACGGCAACCCTGTGCCGCAGCGGCCACAGCCTGGGCATCGGCGACGTCGGCCACGACCAGTTCCAGCGCCGGGTTGGCCAGCGGCAGATTGCTGCGCTTGCCGGTCGAGAGGTCATCCAGCACGCGCACCGGGTAGCCCGCGGCCAACAGCGCGTCGGCCAGGTGCGAACCAATGAAGCCGGCGCCGCCGGTGATCAGGACAGGGGCGTCAGCCATGGCGAAAGTAACGTTCCAGCAGGGCCGGGAGGCCGGCGCGCCAGGCGCGGGGCTTGATCCCGAAAGTATGAAGGATCTTCTTGCACGCCAGCACCGCGTGCTGGGGCTCTTCGAAGGCATCGGGCAACGCGGCATGGGACTGCGGGCTGATCTGCTCGGCGGCCAGTGAATGCAGCGCCGCCGCTTCGCCGAGAATCGCCTGGCCCAGCGCCAGCGCCGTAGTGGCTTCGTTGCCGGCGTAGTGATAAGTGCCCCACAACGGCGCTTCGCAATCGAGCTGTTTGAGCACAGACAGGATTACCCGAGCGGCATCGTCTACAGGTGTGGGGTTGCCGCGGCGGTCATCGGCCAGTTGAACCGTCTGGGCGCGGATGACCTGATCGAGAAAGCGGCCCATGATGCCGTCTCGACTTTCATCGAGCAGCCAGCCGAAGCGCAGCATCACATGCTGTGGGCAGATCGCCCGCACGCTTTGCTCGATCCGCCACAACGCCTGGCCGCGCAGGCCCAGCGGCAAGGGTTCGTCCTTCTCGCTGTAGGCTGTGGCGCGCGCGCCATCGAACACGCGATAACTGGAAGGCTGCACCAGCACCACGCCATGGTGCGTGCACAGCTCCGCCAACCGCTCCACTGCCCGCTCCTGTTTTGCCAGCCGCAGCGCGTCGATACCGCCTGCCTGGAACCAGTCGAAGTAGTACGCCAGGTTGACCACCACGTCCGGGCGGTTCTCATCGAGCAGTTGGGTAAGGCTTGGGGCGTCCCAGCCGGCCTCGGGCGGGCGCGGGGCGAGGAAGTTGATGTCTTCTTCGGCCCCTTGGCGGATCAGAGCTTGCCCCAGGGCGTTGCCGCCGCCCAGGAGCATCAGGCGCATTCGCATTGGTTCAGCGGGTCCGGTAACGGTTGAGCGAGTTCATGGTGCCCACGCTTGGAATAAAGCGGCCATTTTGCGGGTTTTGGGGGCGTTAGTCACCCCATGACGTAAGGGCAGCAACACGCTATGGTGCGCACCCGCCCCTTTTCCGGAAGCCACCTGCATGGCAAACCCTTTGCGCAACCTGCTGATGCTCATCCTGCTGGCCAGCACCCCATTGGCTTCAGTTCGTGCCGAAGGCACACCGGGGTGTTCGACTTCTACGTGCTGAGCCTGTCGTGGTCGCCCAGCTATTGCCTGAGCAAGCCGCAGGATATTCAGTGCCAAGGCAAAGGCTACGGCTTCGTATTGCACGGGCTTTGGCCGCAGTACGCCAACAATGGCTGGCCGCAATTCTGTGAACCCTTCGTGCCGCTAAGCGCGGCAGAGCGAGCAAAAGGCATGACGCTGTTCCCTTCGCCCGCACTGATGGCCCACGAATGGAAAAAACACGGCACCTGCAGTGGCCTGGGCGCTCAGGGTTACCTGGACGCCTCGGATAAAGCGTTGGCAGCTGTGGTTATACCGGCGCCACTTGAGCCTTCCGACAACGCCCAACGGCTGGGCGCTCGCCAGATCAAGGCACTGTTTCGAGAACGCAACCCGGCCATCCCGGAAGATGGCCTGGCGGTGTACTGCGCGCGGGGGCAACTGAGCGAAGTGCGGGTGTGCCTGGGTAAAGACCTGCAGCCCACCTCCTGCGGCGCAGCACTCAGAGGGCAGTGCAAGCAGAATGACCTGCTGATCCCCGGCGTGCGCTGATTACCACTCCACGCTGATCTTGCCGAAGTGGCCGCCCGCCTCCTGCAGGCGGAACGCCTCGGCCAGGCCATCCAGCGGGAAGCTGCGGTCGATCACCGGGCGCACCGCGCTCAGCTCCAGCGCCTTCACATACTCTTGCTGCTGCAAGCGCGTGCCCACGATCAGCCCCTGCAGGCGCACTTGTTTGGCCATCAACAGCGCGGTGGGGACGTCGCCCTGGCGGCCGGTCAGCACGCCGATCAGCGAGATATGGCCGCCTACCCTCACAGCGCGTATCGACTGGCCCAACGTACCTGGGCCACCCAGTTCGATGACGTGGTCTACGCCTTTGCCTTGAGTGAGTTCGCGTACCTGCTCGGACCACTCCGGGTGTTCGCGGTAATTGATGGTGGCGTCGGCGCCCAACTGCCGAGCACGCTCAAGCTTGTCGTTGGAGGAAGAGGTCACGATCACCCGCGCGCCCATCAATTTGCCGATCTGCAATGCTGCGATCGACACTCCGCCGGTGCCCAGGGTAAGAATGGTGTCGCCGGCCTTGAGTTGGCCATCGCCCACCAGGGCCCGCCATGCCGTCAGCCCGGCGGTTGTGATGGTCGCCGCCTCGGCATGGCTCCAACCACGGGGCGCCAGGGTAAACGCCTGGGTATCGCGCACTACGTACTGGCAGGCGAAGCCATCGATGCCGTCACCGGGCGTATGGCCGAAATGGCCAACTGCGGCGAATGCGGGGCCGGATAGCCAGTGAGGGAAGAACGTCGACACCACGTGGTCGCCTGGCTTGAATTCGCTCACCCCCTCGCCGACAGCCTCGACGACACCAGCGCCATCGGACAGCAGCAGGCGGCCATCCTCAGTCGGGATGCCACCATTGGCCACCAGCAGGTCGTGGAAATTCAGCGAGCTTGCGTGTATCCGCACACGCACCTGGCCCTTGCCGGGCTGGCCTGGGTCAGGCAGGTCGCGCAGTTCGATATTGTCCAGCCCACCAGGGGCCTTGAGCACCATCGCCTTCATGAAAAACGCTCCACACCGATCAGAATGGCTGATCAGTGTAGAGCGTATTGGCGACGCGTGAGGCGAGTCAGTTTTGCGGGCGTTGCTTGGTACCGTCGAGCTCTGCCTTCTTGCCAGTGCTGATCTCGGTGATCTGCGCAGATTTGGCGATGGCGAAATCGAAGGTGTCCTGCATCTTGGCAATCGCCTCGGTCGCGGTGCCTTTCAAGCCGCCGTTGGCTGCCCAGTCGAAGTTCCAACCGCCCGAAAGGTTATCGGCGCCGGCCACATCATGGGTTTCGATGGCAGTGAATACATCCGGGTGGGTGACCATGTAGTTGGCTGCGGCCTTCACGTCCGCCGGCGCGCTGTTGCTGATGGCCAACTGCTTGAGCTCATCGGCGGTGATAGCACCCTTGCCTTTCTGGCGCATGTAGTCCGCGATGGTCTTGCTGGACTTGGCAATGTCCAGGCGGCTGTCGAATGCGTTGCCGGTATTGCTCGGCGATGAGCCGTTATTGCTGGTGGGCGAGACGTTGGTCATGGCGGCTTCCCTGAGAGGTGAGGATGGCACCTTCACGATGTGCCATGACCGTGACACTACCATGAAGGAATTCGGGAAAAGCCTGCGCTTTCACAGCAATTCACAACGCGTTGAAGATTTCACGACGTTTCACGGTGGAATGAAAAACCCCGGCGCGGGGGCCGGGGTTCGATGCAGCGCACGTTTCAATCAGAACGGTAATGACTACCAAAAACTCAAAAAAACCCAGTGAGTGAGTGAGTGAAAACCAATTTATAAGAGGCCTACAGACGCATACCCAGCAATACACCAAGAAGAATCGTAAATTTTTTTGTAAGGAATCATCGGTTTTTGGCCCAAAAACTTTACAAAAACGAAACGGTCAATGAGCAGGATACCGTTCGTCGGACTTCAAGGTGCCTCATCGCCGGCCTTGAGAAAGCAAACCATCACGAGGATGGGCCTCCCAAGTGGTCGACGGCTACGATGCAGATGCCCGAAACACACCATGGTCTGGCTGGCCAGATCTCAAAAGCTGCTCAGACCGTCGCTGAAGACCCCATCCTCCTCGCAGCGCTCGTTGTAGCGCTCAATAGCCCTCCGGTTCTCAACCAGCCATTCATGACACGCTGACTGCCCTACATCGTCTGAACCCTTTTCACAGGGCTGAGGATCGTCACCATAAGACATAAACCATCTCCGATATCATCACACGGCCCATGAATAGCTGACACTGCCTAGGCATTGCAAAGCCCATAGATCAAAGTCCGGGGACGTCTGTGAGGATCGACGTCTCGATAGCGCGCTCGGGGAGCTTGCAGAAGCGCTAGAAGCGCACCTGGCATTAGATGCCGAACAATGTAAAGACGAGCTCAGCGCTCAGGACATGCGATCAACACTCATGGGGTGGACATCTACTGCCAGTATCGACTGACAGTCGTCCTTGCGACTCTCAGGAAACGGACGGCTTCAGCCTTTGTCATGCCCTGTCCTTGGCACTCTTGCACCTTTTGTTTAAGTTCATCCGTGCGCTTGGCGCGCACCCCGCCAATCAAATCGTCACTTGCTGGGATCGGAAGCGTGACGATACCGTCCGCGATCAATGCATCCAGGAAGAGAGCTTCATGGCGCTGAGTCACACGTGGATCAGATCCGGCTTCTGCTGCCTGAGCTAGCAGCAAGAGAGTGCTCGGACTCACCTGCAAAACAGTTGAGATCGCCGCTAGGCTGCGCAGCGATAGCGACTTGCGACCTTGCTCGACGGAGATCAAGAACCGTCGCTCCAAGACGTCGGCAAACGCTTCAAGGCTAAGCCCTCGCTGAACGCGCAACATACGAATCGCGCGCCCGAGCCCTTGGTGGATATCAGACAATTCTAGCGCTCGCAAAAGCGAGCATATGGCCACACCCCGATGACCATGCACGATGACTTATAGATCACTATAGGATACACTCCGTCAGCCGAACCGCCTCACCCAAGGCTCCAAGCCACGAATCAATATATAGCTAAATACTCTTTATGAACCTCCACGTCCTGTCCGACCTTCATGTCGAATTTGAAGAGTTTTCACCATCGGTACCGCCTGAAACAGATGTGGTGATTCTTGCTGGGGACATCTATACAAAGGCACGCGCAGCCCGCTGGGCGAAGGTAAATTTCCCACCGGGGACACCAGTCATCTTGATCGCAGGGAACCACGACAGCTACCAGACATCCTTGCAAAGTGCCCACCGCCATCTGCGAGCAGATGCAGGGGATGAAGTCCATTTCCTGGAAAACGAGGCCTTTGAGCATCAAGGCGTCAGATTCCTGGGATGTACGTGTTGGACTGATTTCAACTCTACAGGGGCGCAGGCCATAGCAATGCTGAAGGCGCAGGCCACGATGAACGACTACCGATTTATACGGTACGAACCCAGATATCGGAGGCTGCTACCCAACGACACTAGAGCCATCGCAGAAGCATCTAAGGAGTGGCTTTTAGAAGAGGTGCGGAAGCCCTATTCCGGAAAAACAGTCGTAGTTACCCATATGCCCCCTCTGATGCAGTTCTTCCCTGCTGATCACCGTCCTGGCGATCTCGATGCGGCTTACGCAAACCACTGGCCAGAGTTTCTTGATTGCAAAATCGACTTATGGGTATTTGGACACACTCACCACTCAGTCGATGAAGCAATTGGGGGCATCCGGTTCGTTTCTAATGCCCGAGGGTATCCACAAGAACTGACTGGCTTTCGACCTAGCCTGCTAATAACCATCTAGCCCCCAAATGGTATTGCTCTCCACTTACGCAGAGTGGACAAACTCGCCTTAAAATTTACCTTAGAAAATACTTAATGAAACTTCCACGCATTGTCTATGAGGCCCAGCAATTCCAGTACCCAGTCCCTATCACTGGTTATCTGGTCAACGCTCAACTACAGAGTGACGATTTAATATTTGCCTACATTTTCTGCGACACAAAGTCCCGCTTCGAAGACGGGGCACTTATATCGACCTCTTCGGTTACCGAAATCAGCGTAGACCTCCCCCGACACGTCGCCCATACAAGAACTGGAAGTCACTACGTGATTTGCAACTATTACTTCCCTCACGGATTTTCTGATACAGGGCGTAGCGTCTCAATTGGATTCAGGGACATTTGCTCGCTTCAAAAACACTGAGCTTGGTGATTTTATGAAAATTTCGGGAGTTGTTTTCGATGCTTTCGGCACTTTGATTGATGTCAAAAAGCGCACAAACCCATTCCTACAACTGCTGAAGCACGGCAGGCGACAAGGGCGTAAATATAGGGGTGGCGACACACAGATCATCATGACCCAAGACTTGGATCTAACCGAGGCAGCACTGAGTTTAGAGATCAGAATAGGTTACTTGGGCCTGCAGCGCCTTGAGCGCCTCCTGGAGGAGGAGCTCGATAGCATGACGCTCTTTCCTGATGCGTTGGAGGCGATCAGACATGCTGAGAGAGGCCGGTATTCGGATCGCAATATGCTCCAATCTCGCCAGCGTGTATGGGCCTCCGGTGCAACAGTTGCTGCCAGGCCTTGATGCCTTCGGGTTCAGCTACCAGATCGGCGCGACCAAACCCAGCCCCGTTATGTACATGGAAACTTGTAAATTGCTTGGAGTCGCGCCGGGAGAGCTTTTAACAACAGGGGAGCGGGTTCTGATGATCGGTGACTCACGACCATTCGATAGGGATGGAGCTAGGGCGAACGGAATAAGCGGCTTTTGGATCAACCGCCGGGATGGAGGAGATTTCTCGAATCTGGTCGATTTTGCAGAGATGGTCGTGGCCAACGTAAACGCCCCGTAGCCACCAAATACAGAGCAGGTAAATGATCTTGGACACTGCGCTTCTGATTATTTTCAAAGCCACTCATGATACGACCCGAAGCCAAAGTCGAAAAATCTATCGAGATACGAGTAACATTGACCCCTTACTGCACTCAACCTGAGAAATATTCTTCAGTTTTTTCCTAAAAGTCCGCCAATACGGATCCGTTCAGCGCGTCACGCAACATTCGCCATTGCGGTAGATACTGATCAAGCAGCCCGGTAAACCGATCGTTGTGATGACGCTCCAGCAAATGCGTCAGCTCGTGCACAAGGATGTACTCCAGGCATTGCACTGGCTTTTTCGCAAGTTCCAGATTCAGCCAAATGCGCCGCGTTTCGATGGTGCACGTACCCCATTTGGTTTTCATGCGCTTGATTCCATAAGCGCTAACCGTAACACCTAGGACTGGCTGCCACTTGTCCAATAGCTCTGGCACTAGCTTTTTTAGTTCTGAGCGATAAAAGGCATGGAGAATTTTCTGCTTTTCCTCTGGCGTCGTGTTAGGGCGCACAGTCAAAAGCATAGAAGCCTTCCCTCTGAGCGTCAGCTTGGGCATGCCGCACTCCTCTATTACCCTGAGCCGATACCGCTGCCCTAGAAAATAATGGCTCTCGCCGCTAACCATACGCCTCTGGGACTGCCGGGGCTGAGCCTGAAACTTCGCACGCTGGCGCTTGATCCAGGCCAGTTTGCCTACCACCGCCAGGCGTACAGCTTCGTCATCTACTGCTAACGGCGCGGCCACGCGTACGCGCCCTTGTGGCGGATAAACGCCCAAGTGCAGATTCTTGATCGGCTTACGCACGACCTCAACGGTCAAACCGCTGACCGTAATATTGCGGGACTTAATACTCATTCTGATGCTTTACCAGTTCCAGCACGGCTTCCAGCCGCTCGTTGTCCTGCCCCGCCGAGTAGCTGCTCTGAGATTCGGCTGCGTCTTTGCGCCACTGATCCAGCACGTTTTTGATCGCCAGGCGCACGCGTTTGATCTTCATCGCATTGCCTCGCCAGTCGTCCTGCCGGCTGTCCAGCACAGCCGCGTCCACTGCTAGGGCTAGACCTGCATCATGTCCGAGGTTGTCATACAGATGCTTTCGCGCATTGCTATTGATCGAGCGAGGATAGCTGTTGGCGCTGGTGGGATTCTTCGCCTGCTTGGTCAGCTCCACCACCTCTGCCAGGTATTGCTGGTAGCTAATTGCATCCTCCTTACGCTTGGCGATTAACGCACCGAGCAGAGAGGACATGGTTTCGTAATACTTCGGGTTGATCGGCGACTCGTCAATGATCAACTTGCGCACGTTGTTCTCAATGGTCTCGGCCACGGCTTCCTGGCTTTGTCGAATACCTTTGGGTAGAACGTCAATTGCATCAACGCCACGCTCTACAATCAGCTGGATCAGCGACATATCGTCGAAGGCGGAGATCTTCTCGCTGTCATCGGCGCGGATGTAAGTGTCGATCAAGAAGCGCATGTCCGGCTCGTAAGCCTTGAGGTCGATGTAGTCACCGCTGGCCAGCTTCACCTCGTCTCGTACTTTGGTGAAGTGATCAACCTCATCCTTGATCTCGCGGATTTCCCTAACGCTATAGCCGGCCTCTTCCAGCTCATTCGCCAAATTACCGTAGCTGCGAATCAGCGCCGAGGTCATCTTGTACAGGTTCAGCCGCTTCGGCTCGTTGGCCTTGAGTACCTCGGCGTTACCTGAATCGGCGCCGCAGAAGAAGCGAATGTAGGCAGGCGTGTCCTTAGGCTTCTCCACCGGTTCGCACAGGGCCTTGATCGCCTCGCGGGCTTCCTCCAGGTCTTCCTGGGCCTTGCTCAGCCGATCTTCCAGCAGGCCTGCCACATCGGCTTTGTCGTAGCCGTCCAGTGCACCGCTGGTGTAATCGCCGATGGCGCCTTCCAACTGCTTGAACAAGTCCTTGTAGTCGACAATGTAGCCGTACTGCTTGTCTTCACCATCCAGGCGATTGACCCGGCAGATAGCTTGGAACAATCCATGGTCACGCATCTGCTTGTCGATGTAGAGGTAGGTCGCTGAAGGCGCATCAAAGCCTGTCAGCAGCTTGTCCACCACTATGAGCAGGCGCATCTGCCCTGGCTCCTTGATGAAGCGCTGCTTCACCTCCTTCTCGAAGGTTTCCGGGTCTTTGTCACCCAGCATCTGGTTGTAGATTTCGTACTGGCGCAGCTTCTCTGTCAGCCCCTCTCCAGTGGCTTCGCCCTTTATATCCGCTAGCGAAGGCTTGTAGCTGGTGACGATGGCGCACTTGTCGCCCATCCCAGCCTTACAGAACAACTCATAGCATTTGCATGCCTCGAAGATGCTGCTGGTCACCAGCATGGCATTACCCCGGCCATCGGCCAGGCGGTGCTTGGTGGCCATATCCAGCAGTATATCGGCGACGATTTTCTCCAGCCGCGACTGGCTCGACAGCACTTTCTGCATGGTGCCCCAGCGCTGCTTTAGCTGGGCCTTGGCTAGGCTGTTCAGGCCCTTGGTCTTGGCCTCAAACCACTGATCTATCTTCTGCTGCGAGGTGATGTTCTGGTCGATGTCGCGGGCTTCATAGCGTAGGTCAAGTACCACGCCATCTGCCACGGCTTCATTGAATTTGTAGGTGTGGATGTAGCGGCCAAACACCTCGATGCTCTTCTGCTTGTCTGCCTTCAACAGAGGCGTGCCGGTGAAGCCGATAAATACGGCATTGGGCAGGATGACCTTCATCGCTTTGTGTAGCTCACCGGACTGGGTGCGGTGGCACTCGTCGACGAATACATAGAGGTCGCCCTTGGCGTGGAAGTCCGGCGGCAGGCTCTTGCGCAGCTCCTCCACAAAGTCTTCTATATCCGCATCCTCGCGGGTGCCGAACTTGTGGATCAGCGAGCACGGTAGCCAGGGCAATGGCTGGTTGAGCTTGTCGATCAGATCGGCACCGCTGGTGGTACGCACGATCTGCTCGTTGACGCCGGTAAACACCTTCTCGATCTGTTCATCCAGCTCGGTGCGGTCGGTGATGATCAGCACCCGTGAGTCCTTGATATTTTCCCGAATCCACTTGGTGAGCCAAACCATGGTAAGGGACTTACCCGAACCCTGGGTGTGCCAGATGATCCCACCCTCGCGTCGACGCAGATAGCGCTGAGCCTCGCGGATGCCAAAGTACTGGTTGTGCCGGCAGAGCTTTTTGACCCCGCTGTCGAACACTATGTAGTCGTGGATCAGCTCCAAAAAGCGCGTCTTGTTGCACAGTTGAAGCAGATGCCGATCCAGCAGATTGTAGGATGCGGCGCCCTCCTCGCTTTCTTCCTTCCAGGTCAGGTAATACTTCTCGCCAGTCTGGATAGTGCCGTAGCGCAGGCCCTGGGTATCGTTGCCGGCCATCACGTACTGCATGGTAGAGAAGAACGGTTGAATAAATTCGGTCTTCTGATTATCCAGATTCTGGCGGATGCCGTGATTGACCGCCTTCACCGAGCGTTTGAGTTCTAGCACACCAAGGGCGATGCCATTCACATAGAGCACGATATCCGGGCGCTTGGTATGGGCCTTGGCATCGGCGCCCTTGATAGTGACTTCCTCGGCGATGGCGAAGTGGTTCTTGTCAGCCTGCTTCCAGTCGATCAGCCAGACGGTCTGGGTGTTTTCACCCACCTCAGGCTTGATCTTCACCCCATAGCGCAGCAGCTCGTAAACTGCTCTGTTGCGGTCATACAGGCCCTTGCTGGCATCGTTGGCGACCCGGTTTAGTTCGAAGATGGCCCGGCTGGCAAGATTAGCTTCAGTGCCCTGCTCAAGTAGCCAGCCACGAAGCAGTTCCGCCTCGATATTGGCGTTGTTCTGGCGTTCGGCCCAGTCGCCGAGGTGCTCATAGCCCAGCGCCTGGTGAAACAGTTTGGCCACGCGTTGCTGAGTCTTTTTTTCGATCTGGCCGACTGAGTTCATCGGTGCACTTCCTTCTGCAAATTAATGCCTATTCAGTCAGCAAGCCACGGAAGCCACTGACTCCATGGGCGATCCTGAGCTATTTGGTTAACGGCCACAGCTCCAAGAATGGGAGCCATGGAGGTGGCAACCATTAGTCCTTTAGCGAACTGGTTCAGCATCCCTGCACCCTCTATCCAACAAGCCGAATGCGACCGGTTAGGAGTTCCTGCATCATGCCCTGCTTGAGTTGGCGGGCTTTGTCGCAGCGGGCTTCGAGAGCAGCGAGTTCGGTGTCCATATCCGAGAGAATGGTGGCGATGGCAGCTTGCTCTTCGATTGGCGGTAGCTTGATTAAAGTTGAACTTACGAGGCCGGTGTTGAGGTTCATTTGCGAACCAGTTTGCCCATGCTTCGACCAGCCCGGCTCAATCCATTTGAGTACGTAGTAAATGAAACACTTGTCTGCTTGAAGATTGTCGAACACGACAAATCCGTCGTGGATACAAACATCAATTTTCGTGATTACAGGGCGGCCAACCGTTGCACATATGCTCATGATGAGACTGCCATTTTCAACAGGACGACTGTGAGCAACTCCAGCAGATGAAAGTCGCTGCGTTGTTGACTCCAGATACATGCCTGAACTGGTCACGTCCGAAATCCTTACCCAGCCTACGGTTGAACCTTTATCGAACCACTGTGGACTATCAATAGGACGCGGTGATGCACCGCGTTGGATCTTTGCCACCTCTCCTAAGCGCTTTGCCTCCCACTCCCCACTAAGCCCCGGCAGGCGGCGCTGGCCGGTGAGGAGCAGTTGCATGGTGGCTTGCTGGATGTCGTGCTTTTTGACGATCAGTTGATCCAGACTGCTGATTAAGGTGTCTATGCCCGACATTGCTGATGCAATATACTTCTGCTCTTCTAGTGGCGGAAGAGGGATGGCCAGAACTTTAAAGTACGGAAGACCAATTGTTTTGATGGTGTTTCCGTTAGCGATTCGTTCAAACTCGGGCTTCTTAGATTGGAGCCAGTAATACAGAAAATGGTTGTCCAGTCGCTGGCCGCAAGTCCAGGCCATGAAGTGCTGACTGACAGCCATATCAGCAGCCATAATTGCGCTTTTCCCTACCCCGGCATCTCGGCTGAGCACTACCGTGCCTTTCTGATGCATAACAGCAGAAGAATTCTTGATACCTTCAACCGTTATCGTTGCCGAAGTTTCCTCAATGTAAACTGAATCGAGTCGAGCTGAGTCCTGAAGAGAAATCCACTTGATAGGGCCGCCCCAGTATTCAGGGTGCTTCTTATCCGGTGTATGGCCACTTCCACGCTTGGCTATGGAGTCTAGTAATACCTCCTCCCAATCGTGTCTTGTGACGTCTGCCTCCGTAGGCATGCTTATCTCATCTGCTGGATTCATACCGCAAACCCCATCTTCACCAGATGCATATTAACTTTTGCCGTCAGCACTTCCACCTCGGCATTCAGCGCCGGCAGCGGTATGGCATAGCGTTCGGCCAGCTGGCGGATACGGCCAGTGAGGGCCTGGGAAACCCGATCCAGTTCGGTCTGCACATCGGCTCGCAGGGTGGCCAGCCATTTATCGTCCACGACAAGGGCTTTCAGCTCAGCCTCGCTGAGTTGGGCATAGTGCGCCAGCACCTTAGCATTCAGCATCTTCTGCCCCGCTTTGGCCTTCTTGTTGGCTTCGGCCTCTCGCTCGATCAGCGCCAGGCATTGCTCCAGCGCCTGGTATTCTTCATCGGCGTCTTGGTTGTGCTTGATGACTTTCATACGTGCCTTGACGCTGGTGGCGGTGAGCTTGCCTTTGTCGGTCTTGCCTTCAGCCAGTGGGCCATCTTCACCGCCCTGCTCCTCCTCAAGCTCTTCCAGCTCACGGCTGACAGCGTCGCGTTTTGCCTCTAGTTCGCTGATGGCGGTAGCTTCGGTGGCGAAGTAGCGACGCACGATCAGCTCGGGCGGCAGCAGATCGATATTGGGTTCACCCTGGCTTGAGCCACTGGCTATTAGGGGCCTCCAGCCATCGATAACCAGTTGGTATACATCGTCCTGCAAGGTGGAGTACCAATAGTCTTGGAGATGCTGGTAGACGTCGTAGGCATCCAGCAGCGGTGCGGCTTCGAAGCGATGCAGCAGATCTTCGGCCAACTCTTTGAGCAGCGCTTTGGGCTGGTCGCCAATAGCGATGCCGGCTAGGTTCGGGCGATGTTCGGCAAGCCAGATCTCGAACAGGCACGCTACCGTTTGGCGAAAGGCTTCGAACTCGGGGTGGCCGAAGATGGTCGGCTTGATCTCGCTGACGGCGACTTTGAGGCTGAGGTAGCCGGGGCGCATTGGTTCGAACAGCGCGCCGCGCAGGTTTGGCATTACCTGCCAGTAGGCATGCAGGGCGTCGATATCACGCTCGGGAATGCCGCCATGCAGGTGGGCCTCGATGTCCTGAAGATCCTCTTCTTCGCTTGTGTCGATATAGCGCGGGATATTCAGGTTGAAGTCGTTGGCTTCGATCTCGGCCATCGGCACCAGACGCGCGAATTTCTCCACCTCAATTTGCTGAGTGAAGGTATCGACGATCTTGTGGATGTCCTGCTCACGCAGACGGTTCTTGTTGCCGTCCTTGATAAACCTCTTATTGGCGTCGATCAAGAACAAGCCCTTACGCCCGGCACTGCCTTCTTTGTCCAGCACGATGATGCAGGCAGGAATGCCGGTGCCGTAGAAGAGGTTGGCCGGTAGGCCGATGATACCTTTGATGTAACCCTGCTGAAGGATTCGCTTGCGGATGGCTGCTTCAGCTCCGCCCCGAAAAAGCACGCCGTGGGGCAGAATCACCGCTGCCTTGCCGGTGCTTTTTAACGAAGTGAGCATGTGCAGGAGAAACGCGTAGTCGCCATTCTTCTCAGGTGGAATGCCGTAGCTGAAACGGTTGTACTCGTCTTCTGCCGGTTTGAAGCCATTGCTCCAGGCCTTGGTGGAGAACGGTGGGTTGGCGACGATGAAGTCGAACAGCTTGAGGTTGCCCATCGGGTCTTTGAAATGCGGTGCGGACAGGGTGTTGTCCTTCCAGATTTCCGCCGTGGGGCAGTCGTGCAGGATCATATTCATCTTGGCCAAGGCGCTGGTGGCGTTGTCCATTTCCTGACCGTAGATGGCCAGATCCAGGCCGGAGACGCTCTTGGCTTCGTCGTGTGCCTTGAGCAACAGCGAGCCCGAGCCACAGGTGGGATCATAGATGCTCTGCTTGCTATCGGTAGCACCGGCCAGGCCGATAACCTGGGCCATGATCCGTGAAACTTCAGCAGGGGTGTAGAACTGCCCTTTACTCTTGCCGGACTCGGTGGCGAAGTGCCGCATCAGGTATTCGTAGGCATCACCGAGGATGTCATCACCCTGCGCGCGGTTGCTGCGGAAATCGAGGCCGGGCGAATTGAAGATGCTCACCAGATTGGACAGGCGGTCAACCATTTCCTTGCCCTTGCCGAGCTTCTCCTGGTCGTTGAAGTCGGCCACGTCGATGACGCCGGTGAGGTTATTGGCCTCGGCCAGGCGGGCGATGATCTGGTTGATCTTGTCGCCGATCTCTTTGTCACCCTTGAGCGCCACCATATCGGCAAAGCTACCGCCTTTCGGAACCTCGATCAGCGAGTTGGGATCGCCCGCGTACTTGTCCGACACGTACTTCACGAACAGCAGCACCAAGACGTAGTCCTTGTACTGCGAGGCGTCCATCCCGCCACGCAGCTCGTCGCAGGATTTCCACAGGGAAGAATAGAGTTCGGATTTCTTGATGGCCATCGAGCGTACTACCTAGCAATGCGGGATGGCAGGTCGCTAAGGAGCAAGGCCTCATGCGCGTCCCTGCCAAAAGGATGGTGAGAGTACCAGAAACGCGTATCGGGCTTCATCTTGCGCCGTACTATGGATTGAAAGTTGCCTCGGAGACTATTCCCCCTGAAGCAACACGTCCCTGCAGACTTATTAGCTACAGAAACGCCATATGGGAGTTACGAGCCGTTCTTTGGCAGTTCAAGAAACGGGAAGCCACCTAAAGGTTAGGCGACGGGAACTGTAAAATCGGCGATTTGCTGGATATCGTGAGCGTGTGTCTAGCTCTCGAAATAGCCACGTAGAACAGTTTCGCAGCGGCAAATCTCTGTGTGGTGTAATGCGAAGCGTCGGGAATCAGCACATGGTCAAACTCCAACCCCTTCAATAGCAGAGGGGTTGAGATCGTTCTGGCAATAGGTGCCCTACCTGAAAGGCTTAGGCGTTGCCTTACCGCTTCAGAGGCCGTTACCAAGCTATGATGCCGTCCTTCTACCAGCTCACTCAAAGCGCGCCTCGTGTCTGCGATGAGTTCGCCACGGAATGTCCTCGAAAGGGGATGGCTTCTTTCTAGCTTCAGGACGTCCAGTGCGTTGATTGCAGAGCCACCGACCGAGAGTTTTGCCCATGCGGCATAAATCTCAATGTCGAGCACTGGATCAGAAGGCTTTTCAGGGCTAGGGGCAGCACGGGTGATCGCGTCATCGACCAGCGACCTCAGCGCATCAGCACGTGCCTGTGGTGTCGATCCCGGCATGTCCCAGACTTCTGCGAAAATCATCAGACGCCGTGCAGCTATCTCTTCGATCGCTTGAAAGGCACCTCTGGTACTTTTGGCCAGTTGATCACATGTCTTACGCCAACAGTTGATGGCTGCTGTGGTACCTGACCGGGTATCGAACCCATCGAAGAACAACGACATGTCAAAGGCATCATTGCTCTGGATATAGGTGATAGGCCCATCTCGAAGGTCAATCGGGTGGCCGATCATGAGCTTCTGCCGAGTCTCAGCAATCCATCGCCCTAGCTCCACATTCGCACTGGCCCAGCGGTGAGGCACGACGAGATCGAATGCTGGAGTAAAGCCGGTTGCAACAGTGGTGTTCCAGGAAATTTTGGTCTCAACAAACTCAAAAATCCCCTGCATCGGATCCCCAAACACTACGGTCGGGACGATGCACGATAGCCACATGGCAATGGAATGCTGGTGCTGCTCGCAATCCTGGTATTCGTCGATCAGTACCCGGTCATAGGAGGCCTTGATGACCTCTTGAACCACAGGACTTTGCAGGATTGATATAGCACCGAGATAGACATCGTCCCAGTTGGGCTTAGTGGGATGCAGCGCCTGCCTCCCGGAGCGATTAGGAAAGGCCTGAACATATCTCCGCGCCCACGAAGCAATGGTATCCACCACCACCGACTCGCTGGGCACATGCATTCGCTTCAGCCGTGACCTAATGGCATGCACGCCCGCATGTGTATGGGTGAGCACCAGAGTCCTTTGGCCCAGCCCGGCGACCTTGGCAATCAGCTCCGTCTTCCCATGGCCGGCTGGAGCAACTACAGCCTTTCGGCTCAGGGCCAGAATCGACTCAGGCGTCACCATATAGCCACTGCTCGACAGAGTTAAGGCAGGCTCCTAGCGGAGAACCGGGCGAGCCCGCCACGATATTCGAAACCAGGAAGGATATCGTCCGGCCACGCTCGGCGGTCTTGAACCAGCTTTTCGCTGCAGCCAGATTACTCAGACGCTTACGATATTCGGTGAGGTCGGTCGCCAAATCCCAGTCATTGAAGCTTTCTAAGGTATCTACCTCTGGAAACTCTTTTGCTAGGTGATCATTGAGCGTCGGCTCACTCACAAATCCTGCGGCCAAATCCAGCAGGCCATCGACATGGTCGTTCGAGGCCGACAGGAAAACTGCCATCTCGGTGTTAAGCTCGTCACCGTACTCAATGACTTTTACACCTTGAGATTTGAGATTGGTGACAAAATGAGTCTTCAGTTTCCGATCCGAATCCCGGAACAGACCAACCTGATACCCTAGGGCGCGTAGGGCAAGAGCCAACGGCGGCCCTGCAGATCCGCCACCATCGACGATGGCTGCACCTAATTGCTCGATAGGGACGCCATCGTGCCGGTCTGGGTAATGCTCCCGTAAGCCGAGCATCAAGCCCAATTCTGTCGCTCCCTCGCAGAGAAGGATTCGCCGAGCGAATAGTGCTCGTGGAGCCCCCTCATGACGCGGGATATGTCTCCATTCGATGAGGCATGCTTAATGTCAGCGATAGCAGCCGGCGACCGAGATACGATGAACAAGGAGGGTGGCGGCAGCTCAGCGAGAACCACATCCGAGTGTGTGGTCATCAAGATCTGGCCTTTTGCGAGCTGATCGCCTTCAGGTTCCTTCTGCCATTTCTTCAACTGCGCCATGGCCCCAAGAACGCGATGAGGTTCAAGACCTTGTTCCAACTCGTCTACTAGGACAATCGCCCCTTCACTTATCGCCGAACGCTGTACAGTAAGCGGATGGCGAACACACCTTCAGAATCCCCAGATTAAGGGCGATGGTGTCCACCTTAAAATACGTGGACACCATCGTCCTTAATTCAGAGGAACACCATGCGTCAGCGCACCTCTTATCCCAAACTCTTCAAGGCCCAAGTTGTCCAGGAATGCCTGAGCCCCGATGTATCCATTGCCAGCGTGGCGCTGCGGCACGGCATCAACGCTAATCTGGTTCGCAAGTGGATACCTATCTATCGTGACCGGCAGGCTTCTGCCTTGCCTGCATTTGTACAGTTGAAGCTTGAGAACGCTGCGGCGACGCCTGCTCTGCAGGATGTAGCCCGCATCGATATTTCCTCAGGGCAGCAAGCAGTCACTGTGAACTGGCCGATCTCCGACCCGGACGGCTGCGCCCGCTTTATCCGTAGCCTCTCCCAATGATTCGCATCGACGCCATCTGGCTCGCCACCGAGCCTATGGACATGCGCGCCGGTACCGAAACTGCCCTTGCCCGTGTGATCGCCGTGTTCGGTGCGGCGAAGCCGCACTGCGCTTATCTGTTCGCCAACCGCCGCGCTAATCGGATGAAAGTACTCGTGCACGACGGCGTGGGTATCTGGCTGGCCGCGCGCCGCCTGAACCAGGGCAAATTCCATTGGCCTGGCACACACCGGGGCCTGGAAGTCGAACTCGACGCCGAACAACTTCAAGCGCTGGTGCTGGGCCTGCCTTGGCAACGGGTTGGCGCTAACGGCGCGATTACGCTGCTCTGAATTGGGGCCTTTAGCTGTGTCGGGTGGGCTGCTTTGGTAAAATCCACGGCATGACTTCCACGCCTAATCTCGACCAAATGACCCCTGATCAACTGCGCGCACTCGCTGCGCAGTTGCTGTCGAAGGTCGACACCATGGGCCGCAAGATCCATCGTGACGAGACGATCATCGAGCAGCTCTCTCACGAAATCGCCATTCTCAAACGCCACAAGTTTGCCAAGCGCAGTGAGCAGATCAGTCCGGCGCAAGGCAGCTTGCTGGATGACTTGCTCAGCACTGACCTCGAAGCCATCGACGCCGAGTTGAAAGCACTTCGTCCAGCGCCTGCACCGGACGAAGCACGCCAACAACCTAAACGTGCGCCGCTGCCGCCGCAGTTTCCGCGTACCGTCATTTATCACGAGCCAGAGAACACTCAATGCTCCTGTGGCTGCCAACTTCAACGCATCGGCGAAGATGTTAGCGAGAAGCTGGATTACACCCCTGGCGTGTTCACTGTTGAGCAACATGTACGTGGCAAATGGGCCTGCCGTCATTGCGAAACACTGACTCAAGCGCCGGTACCGGCGCAGGTGATCGATAAGGGGATCCCCACCGCTGGCTTGCTGGCCCACGTGATGGTGGCAAAATTCGCTGACCATCTTCCGCTGTACCGGCAGGAAAAGATCTTCGGTCGTGCCGGCCTGGCGATACCGCGTTCGACGCTGGCTCAGTGGGTCGGCCAAACCGGCGTACAACTGCAACCCCTGGTAGATGCGCTGCGTGAAGCCGTGCTGGCCCAGCAAGTCGTCCATGCTGATGAAACACCGGTGCAGATGCTGGCCCCGGGCGAAAAGAAAACGCACCGAGCGTATGTCTGGGCCTACTGCACGACACCGTTCTCGGCACTGAAAGCGGTGGTCTACGACTTCAGCCCCAGCCGTGCAGGCGGACATGCGCGCAATTTCCTGGGCACCTGGGACGGCAAGCTGGTGTGCGATGACTTCGCAGGCTACAAAGCCGGCTTCGAGCAGGGCATTACCGAAATCGGCTGCATGGCCCATGCCCGGCGCAAGTTTTTCGACCTGCATGTGGCGAACAAAAGCCAGTTGGCCGAACAGGCGCTGCACTCCATCGGCGGGTTGTACGAAATCGAACGGCAGGCCAAGGACATGAGCGATGAAGACCGCTGGCGATTACGCCAGGAAGTTGCGGTGCCCATCGCTGAAAAGTTGCACGAGTGGATGATCGCTCAACGCGCGCTTGTGCCCGAGGGATCGGCCACAGCCAAGGCACTGGATTACAGCCTGAAACGCTGGATAGCGCTGACACGCTACCTGGATGATGGGGCTGTGCCTATCGACAATAACGCCGTGGAGAACCAGATCAGGCCGTGGGCGCTCGGTAGATCGAACTGGCTCTTCGCAGGATCACTGCGCAGCGGTAAACGGGCAGCCTCGATCATGAGCCTGATCCAGTCCGCCCGCATGAATGGGCACGATCCGTACGCGTACCTGAAGGATGTGTTGACGCGGTTGCCGACACAGAGGTTTAGCGAGATTGATGAACTGCTACCAAGCTTCTGGCAGCCGTCTTGCACCGCTCATCCATCACTAAAGCAAGAGTTCCATACTCTCAGCCACTAGCTATGCCTACCAGAGGTTCCCATTTCAATGGGCACTTTAATAAAAAACACCTGAACACCATCTGCTTCAAGCCTCTCGAAAAGCGTATTACATTCCTGCTCCGTAATCGCGAGACTCAGTTGAACTGGCATGTCAGATAGTTCGATAAAGTGCGCGGAGTGCAGCTTTCGGTCTCGACCAAATCCTTCTGTTGCTACGTTGAGTGTCGCTCCTTCAAAGCCTAGGTCGCGTGCAAGATCCATGAGCCATTCACTGATTTGCTGATGGCCGTGACGGCGATCTTGCTGGGTATAAAATGTAACCAAGTAACCATTAACAGAATTCATGCTATAACCCTCACCTTGGATTGAATAAAAAGTAGGTGGCCATTCCTAGCGCAGTCAGGCACAGAGACCCAACCACGTGCACTGTGATCGCTGCAAGCGCCATCAACAGTCGTCCTTGCTGGATCAAGACCATGGTCTCGGCGGAAAATGTAGAGAAAGTCGTCAAGCCTCCGCAGAAGCCTGTGATCAGGAAAAGCCGCCATTCAGGAGCAATACCAGGCAGGTTTGCAAAAAACGCAACGGCGACGCCTATGATGTAGGCGCCTATAAAATTGGCGACGACGGTACCTGGCGGTAACGAAGGAAACCAACTGTTGAGTTTCAGGCCCAGCGCCCAGCGAAGCCATGCGCCAAGCGCAGCACCTCCAGCGATAGCCATCAGTGACTTCAGCACGATGTGAACCCTTCCCACAGAACGGTGGGATAAGGCAAGCGCTGATTTAATAGGTAGTAACGTCGAAAATACATTTCCTGTCCTCGTCTATGGACAGGGCGCACCTACGCACCCTGTCAGGGGTTAGCGTAGGCATCATCAGCACGGGGCGGTTGTGAGGAGGAATGCCATCTCCTTGGAGGCAACATATCACTCCCATAATTGTCAGGTAAATAGCGCGTTACGATCAACGATGCGAGCGTCACTTATATCGATGTCCAGGGGGTTGATGAATATTGAAGATGCGCGCAGACATCGTCTGTACTATCGCTCCGTTGCAGCCTTGAATAGATGGGTGGAAGCCTACTGCTTCAGGGTGCAGAAAATTGCCTTACTTTGATCCACTGGATGGCGGAGTGGATGCTCGTATCCTGATATTGCTGGAGTCTCCGGCGAGGGACAGCTCATGGCCACGCTTCGTTTCTCGCGACAATGCAGGGCCTGCGCAGCGAAACCTGAAGCGCTTCCTGGAACAGGCATGCCTCGCGCGTGAGCAGACCATTTTGTGGAACCTCTATCCATGGCTGCCGGATCTGGGCAGCCCTGCACAAGCCATCAGCCGCTCGAAAATCATTGAGGGCGTCGAACTCCTGAAAGAGGTACTGGATCTGCTCCCGCGCCTTCGCGTGGTGGTCTTGGCCGGACGCGTGGCGCAGAGAGGGGCACCGGGAATCGAACATTATCGCCCCGAGCTCAGGCTACTCGCCATGCCTCACCCAAGCCCGCTTTCAGTGTGTCAGCACCCCGATGTCACTAAAGAAATCGTCTCCACGCTCACCCGAGCGGCGCAACTGGCAAGCGTCTAATCGTCAGCGACTGGCGCGCTTGGCGTTCAGTGACGCGATACAAGGCGATACGAACAAATTGCCACGGTATGCACCGGCAGCAGTTTTGCTTGCAACCACCAGCCACATGATGGCCAGCAGCATCACCAGGATAACGCCCAGCACATCAAAAAAGGCCAGGTTCAGCGTCGCGCCGAGCTTCAACGTTGTCACCGCATACACCCCCAGCGGGAAGGTGAAGCCCCACCAGCCAAGATTGAAGGGTATGCCGCCCTTGGCGTAACGCGCAGTGATCAACAGCGCCAACAGCATCCACCATAAGCCCAAACCCCAGAACAGGACACCCGACACCACCCCGATCCCCCCGGCCACCGCGCCGATGCCTGGCATGCCGTGAGCGGCGAAGATTGCGGGTGCATCGTTGCCAATGACCAACATGCCCAGAGCACCGGTACCAATCGGCCCCAGCGATAACCAAGAGGACGCCGCCATGCTCTCATGGGGCAACTTATGAAGTGCCAGACGCAGTACCAGAATAACCAAAATGCTCAAGGCCACTGGAACCGAGTAGGCCCACAAGACGTAGCTGGTGATCAGCATCGTGAACTGAGCGCTGGTATCAGCAAGATGCGGTGCAATGGTACCGCCGCTCGCCGCTGCCACTTCCGCCGCTACCACCGGAAGCAGCCATACAGCAGTCATCTGATCGATGCTGTGCTCCTGCCTTGTAAACATCATGAACGGGATCAACACCCCACACGCCAGTGCCATGGCGACGTCCAGCCACCAGAGCACATGAGCCAAGGGGATCACACCGTCTCCCCAGTTTGGGAGGCCGTACTGAACCAGGCCGTTGATGATCGTTGCCAGCCCCATCGGTATCGTGCCGAAAAACATCGAAACCGTGGAATGCCCAAAGATCTGTTTAGCTTCATCGAAGAAGAACACCCAGCGGGCGGCGTACATCAAGGTGAAGACGGTGAACAGCAGGATATTGAATAGCCAAAGGGCCTCGCCAACACTTGCAAGCAGCGTACTGTGACCTGGCAACTGCCCCAGGGCCAAGGCAAGAATGCCGGTGCCCATCGTGGCGGCAAACCAATTAGGCGTGAACTGCCGAATCGCCTCTTTGGGATTGGAAAGCGCCGAGAGTGGCTGGCCGCCCTGCATGATCTTGGTAAGGCTGATCTCGCGCATAAAACCTCCGAATGATTGCGATGCGGCAACAGGTTCAGAATAGCGGCATGCGCTTATCTGGAAAAACGGGTATTTTGAATATGGCATACCTATTTTAAAGGTAAGAAAGTGAAGCTCACACTTCGGCAACTGGATATCTTCCGCGCTATCGCCCAACTGGGTTCAACCACCCAAGCCAGTGCAGCCCTTGCCCTGTCGCAATCAGCCACCAGTGCGGCACTCCATGAACTCGAAGGCGCATTGGGTATTCGACTCTTTGACCGCGTCGGCAAACGCCTGGTGCTGAACGAAAACGGCCAGACACTGTTGCCCAAGGCTATCCGCCTGCTGGAGGCTGCGCTGGAGATCGAGGATGGTTTTCGGACTGACGTGGTCGCGCGGCTGCAAGTAGGTTGCAGCACGACGATTGGCAACTACATCATGCCGCAGTTGATGCAAGACATGGCCAAGCGCGCCGGCGGGATGCAGATCGATGTCATCCTGGGCAACAGCGCAGAGATCGCCCGGCAGGCGGCACAGTTGTCAATTGACGTTGGCCTGGTCGAAGGGCCGAGCCACCAGCCCACTCTGGCCGTGCAGGCCTGGTGTGAAGACGAGTTGATCATTGTCGCAGCGGCAGATGACCCGCTGGCCCACAAGGGGCGGCTCTCGCTTGGTGACCTGCAAGACGCGCGATGGCTGGTGCGCGAAGAGGGATCGGGCACGGCTGAAGAGGTGCAACGCTGGCTTTTTCCACACCTGGGTGCCTGGCGCAATGCCCGGCAGATTGGCAGTTCAGAAGCCATCAAGCGGATGGTAGCGGCGGGCGTCGGAATCAGTTGCCTTTCCTATTGGGTAGTCGGAGACCTCATCGCCGAAGGCAGCCTGATCTCGTTGAACCACGTGATTCCTGAGCACAAGCGGCAGTTGCACGCGGTTTATCACAGGGACAAGTTTATCTCTCGCTCTCTTGAAACCTTTTTCAGTGTGATCAAGGATTTTGCGTCGGCCAACGCCAGATGAGGGGCCACGCGATGCCCTCATCAAAATGGAAGACGTGTTCACCAGCCGCTTACGCTGTACAGCCAATGTCGCCAAGCGCCGGGTTCCGAGCCCTGCCAGCCGCAGTGGTACGGAACCATCGTGCAATGCAATCGACCCCGAGTTAAATCCTCCCCGCCCCAATTCCAAATCCGGGCAGTAGGACTCATTGATGTAAGCACCAAGAGAACGAGCGGCGGTTTCCGCAGACGCAGCTGCCTGCGCCAGCTCCGTGATTGCACCAAGATTCGCGCTCTGGCGAGCGGAGCGGTAAGCATGAGCCAGCATCTGAGCGGTCTCGTCGTTCGCCTCCGTCATTTTCGAAAGGACTGACCCTTGGGCCCAAGTGAGATGCCGCGCTTCGTCCCCAGCGAGACGAATAAGACAAAACATTGCCCTGTCCCTATTCGAAAGCACCCGAGGTACGGGGTACCGATCACAGACCAAAGACCAAACCGGCTCCATGGTAGCGTCGACCGAAAGTCTCACCGTGAGAACAGGCTCATCGGCGTCTTCAGGCTCATCGTTCAGTTGACCACTTGGAGAAAGGCCACGCAGATACAGGCCGAAACGACCATCTGATAGCAAAGCACGCGACAACTCGCCAATTGAAACCTCGACCTCGATGTCCTCAGCGGTATTGGCGTGGTGGAAGTCAGCCTCGTTGAAGGTCATCCACCGAGGAGAAAGCGCTGCCTCCACCGCGTCCAGAACGGTGGTCTTGGCACTGTCGCCTACGCCGATCAGGCAGCAGATTGACTGCTCCATCAGGTTCCATTCGAGATGCTTGATGCCCCTGAAATTCTTGACCTTCAACTGCTCAACGCGCATCAATCACCTGAAAAAGTGGCGTATTGCAATCAAGGTTAGCTGTATACCCAGAATTCTCCAGAAAAATTCGGCTTTACCCGCTGTCGCGAGACCCGACGTGCAGGTATGGCGAAGTGTTGACAGCTGAACAGCAGCTGATCAATGGACGTGCTCATCTAGGCACTGCCGGCTCTTTTGCAAAAGCTGCAATGACTCGCTCGTCAGGCGGCTTGGCACAGCGACGGCAGGGCATCTTCAAGCATGGCCTTGAGACCCACCTGGCGGGAGAATGCGCGTGGAGGCAGAGCAACCGCCTCTTTCACGGCATCAACGTCGCCAACGAATATGACCTGGATCTGGGCTCTGGTCAGCGCTGTGTAAGCGAACGTGCGATCAAGCACCTTGGACTTCACCACGGGAATGATGACCCGTCGGAACTGGGAGCCTTGGCTCTTGTGAACGGTGATCGCATACGCGTGCTGAATGAGGTCAACGTCAGAGTGGAACAGGTAGTGCTGAGCACCCTCAAAATCAGCTCGGGCGAGCGCTGAACGCCACAGCGGTCGCTCCTCAGTACCTATATTGACATTGATGGGCTCATCAAAGACGGTCAACAACCGACCTAGCCGACCGTTTTGTAGGTTCCTGCTCCAATCGTTGGCCGTGTAGATAAGCAGATCGCCCTCACAAAACCCTGTTTGTTCGAGAACGCCCGAATCATCATTAATCACCTCAAGCTGACGAGCACCTGCCGCATAGCGCAGGTGGCACAGTCGGTTGATTGGCTCAACTCCTGCGTATGGGCTCGACCGAGTAGCGGCCAGGATCTGAGAGTTGCCCCTGTCCATTTCATAGAGACGCATTGTTTCAGAGATGATTTCCGCCTCTGCACATGGGACGAAGACCACCTCTGCACTCTCCAGCGCACTGAAAGCGGGCCACTTGCCTTCTCGAATAGCGCTTGCTGCAACGGGAATCTCAGATCCCTTGGCCTGCCGCTTAACCTCAGTCAGACGGGTAACTGGGATCGCTGCAAGCTGGCAGAGCACGTGGAAGACCAGGCCGGCACCAATCGGTGGAAGCTGGAACGGATCACCGACAAGCACTAGGTGCGTTCCGGCTGGCAGCTTCTGCGTGAGCTTGTAGAAGGTGACGACGTCCAACATAGAAGCTTCGTCGATCACAACAACTGGGCACTCGCCCATATCCCCTTCCGTCACGCTGCGAAGGAAGCCCGCAATCGTCATCGCAGTCTCTTGCGTCGCTTCAGTCATACGAGCAGCCGCCCGCCCCGACAAGGCCATTTGAAACCTTGGCCGGCCAAGCGTATCCAGCGCTTTATAAAGGGCTTTGAGCACGGTCGTTTTGCCAACACCGGCTCCGCCAGTAATGATGCTGAAGCGATTGTTAAACGACGTTTTCACAGCATCACGCTGAGCGTCATTCAACGTAAAGGCGCTCAGTCCCAGGTGGTCTCGCTCAGACCCTTCGAAATCAGCAATGATGCGAGTGACATCGGTCTGAAACAGCGGCAACTGGACATCTGGCTCACGCAGCAATGACAGGATGAATTCTGCGCAGCTCCGCTCCATGATGTACGTGCCTGGAGCATGAAGCATCACATCACCGCTCGCTGTCTCTCGAGCGATGAACTGCCCACTTGTTGTGCCCTGAAGCAGCGCCTTGGCCAGTGCAGCCGTGGGTGCCCGGTGAGGGGCTAATAGCCTGCTGACCGTCTGGTGGAGATCGGAGATCGTCGCACAGGTATGTCCTTTCTCGGCAATACGATAGAGCGCTTCCTCCATAGCCGCCCGAAGACGCCGAGGATCATCGAGTTGAACAGAGAATCGCTCACGAGCGACCCCATCTACCGTCGCCCAGCTACCGCTGAAACTGAGCAATCGGTACGGGTCGTCCTGAAGCGCCAAAATGGTGTTGCCCTTGTGAAACTTGATGGCCTTACGAGCCAGATCAAGGGGAATACCCTTGTCCTGAACAAACCTCAGCGTCTTGGCATCGCCATTCTCAAGCCAGGCACTAAATAGGTCAGTTCGGACGCTCTCGGACGGGAGGATCTTGCTGATCGCGTGGTGGTTTGAGAAGTCCAGGATGTCGTAGAGAGCCTCCTGGTGAGCGTCCCACAGTTTCGTGGCTTTGACTTCACCCACGCCTGGCGCATTGTCTGCGAGCCACTGAATAAGCTGGCTACCACTTGGTCGTACCAGCCGAATATCTTGAGCGTTGACCTGAATCTCCGAAACCTTGAAGCCAGAGTGCTCACGATGCACGACCGTACTTTCGCCGTACACGTCGTAGATCCCGCCAACCTCGACCGTCGAGCTGGGGGCCGTGCTGGCAGGCACAGCAATCACAATGGCTGTCGATCTATCGTTGACGCCCGACTCAACATCCACCCTGTGCCCAAAGGCAATGCATCCTTTGCGGTTTGCGGATCGAATGCGGGTCACACGCACGGTGACGTTCAACAATGAAGGATACGAGCCATTCATCGTGGCATCCGCCCTGTTTCATCCAAAAATGCAGACATTAGCCTGCAGCGCTCAAGCATGGATTTGGCCTTACCCAGCTCCGCTCGCAGCGAAGCGTTTTCCTGCTCAAGGTTATTAAGTCGCTGACTATCTTGGCGGCGTTGCTTGGCCTGGACATCCCTGATGACTGGCTTGTCTGCCATTTGATTAGAGCCATCACCCTCAGCAGGTAGGACTCCGCGCTTGCGTAGTTCCGCCTCCAGCTCTTCCAATTCGGCCTTGATGGTTGGGTTTTGAGCTAGAGCACTCCGGGCGAAGCCACATTCAGCAAAAATCTCAGAGCGCTTGAGCTGACCTCGATACACATATTCTCGGAAATCATCATCCGACTTCGACTGGGCCCACGCTCTAAACGCAGCGAGGTTATCCCCGCCTTTTTGCTGACCATTAGCCATCAGGTTTTCTTCTCCGCCGAATCTCGGTCAATCACAGGAAGCTGATCATCAAGCACTGCCCTTGATATCCCGCGTTTCTGTGCGTTGTATTGCCAGCGAATGAACTGCTCCGTGAAACGCTCATTTTCAGAGGTCAATCGAGCGACTTCGCTCTCAAGCTTTCGGATTTTTTGCTCGGCAATCGCGAGGCTTTCGGGGCGCTTACTGGGCATAAGCCCCGTCTTGAGATACGTTTTTTTGCGTCGTATGCCTCCTTCACCGCCTGATGGGCATAAAGAGTCTGACGAGTCGGGCGAAAGCCAAGTACCTCCGCCCCTTTGCTGCAAAGCCCCTCCCAGGTGAGCTTTCCTGACCAAGCGTCGATGAGGTCTACCAGTATCTGGGTGTGACGTTTCGTTAGGTGCATGGCCATGTCAGAACATATCCATCGCGAAATCCAGCAAAGGTAGTTCAGGAACAGGTTCGGACAGCTGCTTTGCATCCTGGCGGGCAGAAACCTCGCGCTTCAGCAGACTGTATTCCTGGTCATTGTTGAGCATGATTACGCTGCCATCCCGCACGTCAGGGTTTTCCATGATCTCGATAAGCTGGTCGAGCCGCTCCAAGGTCTTAATTTGATGCTGACTCCAACGATCAGCCCCAAAGTATCCCGACGCATCTGCAGCTTTAGCCCTTTCAAGCTGAACACATGTGAGCTGTCGCTGCATTTTGAGCCGCTCCAGTTTTTCAACGTCACCTTTTACGCAGGCATGCTCCGTACAGTTCAAGCAATCCATATGCTTCTGGCATGGCAACATCGAGTAGTCGTGGACGCAGTAACCGTAAATAGTGATATGGGCGATGGCATCCCCAATGGCCTCCAGGTCGGCCAGAGTCACCGGGGCGTTGGCTTGAACTTTATCAAGTACCCCTTCAGGTAAAGCGTTCTCGCTGATCTTGACGTACTCGTCCTCAGACATGTGGTTATACACAGGGTTCTGATGGATGTTTGCCCGCCCAGACCATCTCGCAATATCCAACTGCCCAACATTCCCACGTTGAGCAGCGGTGTTGAGGAGGTGCCGAATCTGGTGAGACGTCATTGTAATTTCGGAGCCGTCTGGGTTTTTATATCCGTTGCGACTCCAAATACTTCGCTCTTGTCCATTAATGAAGTTCAGGTCAGTTGTGAATGCACTTTTACCAGGAACCCATAGCTTTACCCGGCTGGTGGTCAAGTCCAGTCGAAACTCATGCGCTCGATAGCAACACAAGGCTTGCGAGTACTTGAGATTCCGCTCGACATCTAGCCAGGGGAATCCTTTGGGCAGTACTGAATGGCAGTACTCATTGAGGAACGAGAGCGTTAGTGGTTCATTGCGCTGTCGCCATTGCTTGTAGGGCGCATAATTTTGGAAGTAAGCCTCGATAGCCGAACGGCTGTTGTCAGCTCGCAGCCCCAGCGCAAGACAGGCTTGTTCGTCTGTCAGCGGTGCATCCTCTGAAACGTCTGGGCATTCATCATGCCGGTAGAATTTCGTAGGATTGGTTTCATACCACCTCGCCAGAGCCCGACCCTCTTCGGATAGCTCGGTGAGACGCCTGACAGCCTCCTCAGTGATGTCTTCGATAAATGGAAGCACATATTTGATATCCCAGGCGTACCCCTTACCCGCAAAGAAGCGAAGGCCAAGCCGTTCAACACCCTTTTTGTCTTTTTGACGATGTAAGACATTCAAGGGAAGCTTCTGAACCTCAGTAATCCTTGATGGAGCTGACATCAGCAAGGCAAAGATCGACGATGTGAATCGATCACGTGGATGCAGGGAGTCGTTAGCAAAAATCTCTGCCATAGCAGCCATATGAGCATCGTCGGGTAACGTCCCATCGCGCTTTGCCTTAGTCGCCGGGTCAGTCCGGTCAATCTCCTTTGGTTTGGAAATTGGATTTCTCCACTCCAAGCGACTAGGAACGATCTTGCTTTCGTTGAGAAATTTGACCAGTCTCTCTAGCGCGTTTCCTGCTTGGTAACTGGAGGCTTCATATTCACGAGCGATACCACCAGCGACATCAAGTACCGTAGTGTCCACGAGAGAAATATCGGCAACACCTTTTACTGACAGCAATGCAGGCTCTATGCAGCGCAATGCCTTTAGCTCGTTGACTAATTTCGTCCTATTGATGCCCTGCTGATAGCGCACATAGGCTTTAGCAAACGGCATAATTTCCGAGTTAAGAAGCTGGGCAGAGGTGTAGCCTCGCGAAGGCGCACCTTTGATCGTAAAGTTTCCAACACTCGGCCAGGCGTTTGAGTACCAGTCCAGATCTGCGCCGAATACAGTTAGGCGGTCACGGCAGAGCTCAATGAACTCGGCGAGGTTTTGCCGGGCATCTTTTTCAGCCTTAGGTACAAAGACAATAATATCAGCCACGTGCAATCACTCCTTTGGCCACTTCGCACCGATGAATCACATCGCTCACCGCCAGAATCAGCCGATCATTCGTCGATGCGACTTTTAGGTCACCCGTCAGGTCTCTGACGCGATCACGCTGCTCTATCAACCCTTCCAGACTCTTCGTGTGGGCCATCCAGCCAAGGCTGAAAGTAAGCGCAGGTGTAGCACGCAAGCGGAGCCAGGGCGTTGCAGAAACCATAGCTGCCGCAGTTGCCAACCCCGGCCCTTCCATTCGTTACCCTGCTAGATGGGTCTCTCCCGCGAAGCGCATCGCTTTCCGACGAGATCAGGACGCCTCTGAATGCCTGAGCAATCGGAGCTAGCTGCATTGCGACGGCCTTGTTTATCCGCTCTACAATTTCAGGGATGTTTCGGACATACACACCAGCATTTTGGGTGTCCGAATGATCAAGAGCCTCTGCAATCACGTATTCGCCTTGACCTTCACGGGCCAGATTTGTCCCGAGGGTATAGCGAAAGCGATTGGGGTTTAGGTGCAGCGGAAATCCTGTGCGCTCACTTACGACCCCTAGCGTGACACCTGCTTCTCTGACAATGACGCCGACGTCATGAGATGGGATGTGTAGCTGGTCGGAGCTCAGTACTGAGCGGATATCGTCAGGTGAAAGGTGATCACCGACATTAGGGAACAGTGGGAGCTCACCCCTTACTTCAGGCGGGATGGATTTAACCTTCAGCGCCCTGCAAAACAGTTTCGTAACCTCATCTGCCTGCTGATTTAGCAACAGCCAAAGATCTTCGATTACCGCAAATTTCTTGAAAGTCGAACGCCATTTCATCCCGCGCTGTTTGGCGCGGGGAAAATTTACGAAATATTTTTCCCCAACGTGAATTAGGTCTTTGATTTTCAGTGCAGAGACTTGCGCTGGGCGGCGCCCAGTCATAGCCAACGCCATCACCAGGCATGTATCTGACAAGGTAAGGCGTTTTTGCACAAATGCATGCGTAGTAGCCTCAATAACACCCTGCATCTCAATGTCTGTGAGCGGCCCCTCGTCAGGGCACATGGACTGAACAGCGCGTCCCTTTTCATTTCCCTTGATGACAAGGTTGTCGAGGAGAGTGAGCGTTTCCTCCGGAATACCCGAATAACCCAGCCTCGCCCATTGCTTGAGGAATACTCGGGTTGTGGATAGATACCACTCTCGATTGCGGTCTAGGCTTGCCTTGTAGGAAATGACGGACTCCACCGAGAACAACACTGCGCCGTTGAGTTCTCGGACGTAGTGAGCAAGACGCTCCATGAGATTTTTCACATGGGACGGGGAGCTATGTTTTGCATAGAATGCCAGCACTTGCCTAAAAGTAAAGGCATTGCCAGGAAACTCATTACAGAAGTTTCCAACAGGCATATCAATATCTTTACTGAGGCGCCAGCGATCACCACCGAGTTCGACGACGTAGCCTTCACGGGATAGAAACGTCTCACCCTGATGCTGATGGACAACTCTGTTTGTTTCCACCGCCGAGGCGAGCATTTCACTCATCACCAGCTCCTGGCTTACGGTTCATGTATCGCTCTTGAAGCTCAAGGCCCGCTTTCTGCGCCTTTTCCTTCGTACGCCTAACGTTGTAGATAGCTGCAGTTCCGGAGGTCTCACTCCAGCCCATCCAGTAGGAACGGGTTTTTTCCTCTTCCTCGGGGCTCATTCCACGCTCCTCAGCTATACGAGAGAATTCGTAGTTCCAGTTGTGCCGCAGCGCATGGGCATGAAAACCAGCCCCTTCAACAAGATCACCCAGCGCTCCCATCCACTTGCCGAACGCGCCGATGGAGAGCGGTGCCCCCTCTGTGGGGCCTGATTTGTGCGTGATGAACAAGAAGTCATGCCGACGAGCACCAGGCACCTTAGTACGCTGCTTCGAGACGTACTCGTAGACCCGCTTCATGAGCTCAGGATGTATGCGCAAGCGCCTTGGCAAGGTTTTGACAGTTGGCTGATGCTTTCGCATATCGGCAACCGAGTCTGGTCGCCGCACTACCGACATGGTGTTCGCACCAAAATCGAAATCTGAAATCCTCAGATTAAGCAGTTCCCCCCGCCTGATCCCTGTCAGCTTGAGGATGAAGAAAACCAATGCGTTCCGAAGCTGGACACCATATTGCTTAGCTGGGTTGTTCGGAGCATCTGGCCTGAGGGCATCTTCAATCACCTGGATCACCTCATCGGTGAGGTGTATTTCATCCCGGTCTTGGGAAGACTTTTGAGGCTTACTGGGCCGATGCGCCTTGATGGCCTCAACCATCTTCTTGATTCGTTCGTCATCAACCCCCGGTGCCTGCCTGTGCGCCAGGAACTCAAGATAACTGGCGACGATAGATAGCCGGAAGTAGTGAACGCTGACGCCTACCACCTTCAGCTTTTTCTTGATTGGGGTGACCTTTTGCGTCTTATCGGTGAGCAACGAACGCTGAAGGAAGTCGCACAGGTCTCTGATCTGGTTTTGATCAAGCAGCTCGCTACGCGAAAGCATCGACTCCACGCTGAGGCCAGAATGAGCCTCCCAGGCGCAGAAGGCCTTAAGTGCGTTGAGCGCATTCGTGATTGAGCTGGCGGCAAGTGAGCGAGCTCGCAGCACCCAGGTTGCGAACAGAGTGGGATAGAAAAGCGGCATGCCTTGGCCATCGACCAAGACCGAAAACCTTTCGCCGTCCGACCCTCTGAACCGTCGTATTGAGATATCCATGTCCGCACCAATACTTAACACTTTTACATGGTTGCAGAACATAGAAAACACGTCAACAAAAACTTTACAGCCATAAAACGCAAAACCCCCGCAGCGCGGGGGTCTTGGCTTGAAACTTTACAAAAAGTTCCGAGGTTGGCTCTAGAACGGAATATCATCATCGAAACTGTCGAAGTCCGCCGCAGGCTGTTGCGCTTGCTGAGGCGCAGCCTGCTGCTGGCGCGGGGCCTGCTGTGGGCGCTGGGCCTGTTGGCGAGGCGCTTGCTGCGCATAGTTGCCGCCGCCACCGCCTTGGTCGTAATTACCCTGGCCTTGCTGGCCACCCTGGCCCTGCTGGCGGCTGCCCAGCAGTTGCATGGTGCCTTGCATGTCGACGACGATCTCGGTGGTGTAGCGCTTGATGCCGTCTTTTTCCCACTCGCGGGTCTGCAGCTTGCCTTCGACGTAGATCTGCGAGCCTTTGCGCACGTATTCGCCGGCGACTTCGGCAACACGGCCGAACAGCGAAACACGGTGCCATTCGGTGCGCTCGACCTTCTGGCCGCTCTGCTTGTCGGTCCACTGCTCGCTGGTCGCCAGGCTGAGATTGGTGACCGCGTTGCCGTTGGGCAGGTAGCGCACTTCCGGATCCTGGCCGACGCTGCCGACCAAAATGACTTTGTTAACCCCGCGGGCCATATCGTTCTCCCGGGAACGCCCCTATCAAGCCGGATTGACCAGCGCTTCGATGGCGGAGCGATCCACTGTTTTAGTATCGAATTTGATGTAGACGGCGGCCTCTTCGGCCACCACCACGGCGTCTGTCACTCCCGGGACGGCCATCAGCCGTTCGCTCAGGCTGGCATCGCCCAATGCCTGGTTCGCCAGCGGCATGCGCAGGCTGGTGACGTAGGGTGGTTCGCGCATGGTACCAGCAATCACCAGCCACAGGGCGAGCAAAACGGCGCTTCCGAGGAACGCACCACTCAGGCCACCGTGCTGGTAGAGCCAGCCACCGAGAATGCCGCCGAGCGCTGCGCCCAGAAACTGGCTGGTGGAGTACACCCCCATCGCAGTGCCCTTACCGCCTGCCGGCGACACCTTGCTCACCAGCGAAGGCAAGGATGCTTCGAGCAGGTTGAACGCGGTGAAGAACACCACCGTGCCCACCACCAGGCGCTCAAGGCCGAAACCCCATACCCAGAAAAACAGCTCGGTGAGCATCAGAACCGCAACCGCCCCCAGGAGGACGCGTTTCATCTTGCGCTTTTTCTCGCCGTAGATGATGAACGGAACCATTGCAAAGAATGAGACGAACAACGCGGTGAGGTACACCCACCAATGCTGCTCCTTGGGCAGGCCGGCGCGCTCCACATAGGCAAGCGGCAGCGCCACGAAGCTGCACATCAGCACGCCGTGGAGAATGAAAATACCAGCGTTCAGGCGCAACAGTTCGCCGTTGCGCAAGGTTGGCTTCAGCGCCTGGCGCGCCACGCCCGATTCGCGGTGTTGCAGCAACCCATTGCCGCGCGGCACCACGAAGGCGACCAGCAGCAGGCCGACCATCGCCAGCACCGCTGTAGCCAGGAACAGCCCCGACAACCCGAAAGCGCGGGTCAGCAAAGGCCCCACCACCATCGCGACTGCGAACGAAAGCCCGATGCTCATGCCGATCATCGCCATGGCCTTTGTGCGGTGCTGTTCGCGCGTGAGATCGGAAAGCAGCGCCATCACCGCTGCCGAGATGGCCCCCGCGCCTTGCAGCACGCGCCCGCCGATGACGCCCCAGATCGAATCCGCATGCGCCGCCAGCAGGCTGCCCAGTGCGAACAGCACCAACCCCACATAGATCACGGGCCGGCGGCCGATGCGGTCGGAAACGATACCGAAGGGGATCTGCAGCAGCGCCTGGGTCAGGCCATAGGCGCCAATGGCAAGGCCGATCAGTGCCGGGGTAGCGCCGGCCAGGTCCATGCCGTAGGTGGCCAGCACTGGCAGCACCATGAACATGCCCAGCATGCGGAAAGCGAACACCAGCGCCAGGCTGCCAGCGGCGCGTGTTTCGCCGGCGCTCATGCGTTCGCGATGAAGATCGTGCATGAAAAAACCTCGTATGAACCGGCGGCGATTCTACCAGTCGGATCGGTTAACGGCACGGCCGGCGACGCTTTGCCACATTAAGGGATCTTCACGGCCACCCGTCGAGTTTCCTACATGCTCCAGCGTGCTTTCATACAGCTGTACAGAGCGTTGCCGCGCCCCCGTATACTGCTAGGTTTCCGCCCGCCGAGCGAGGCTGCTTTGGACAAGATCCTGATTCGTGGGGCACGTACCCACAACCTGAAAAACATCGATTTGACCCTGCCCCGTGACAAGCTGATCGTCATTACCGGGCTCTCTGGCTCAGGCAAGTCTTCCCTCGCCTTCGACACACTTTACGCCGAGGGCCAGCGCCGCTACGTCGAGTCGCTGTCGGCCTATGCTCGGCAGTTCCTGTCGATGATGGAAAAGCCCGATGTGGACACTATCGAGGGCTTGTCGCCGGCGATTTCCATCGAGCAGAAGTCCACTTCGCATAACCCCCGCTCCACCGTCGGCACCATCACCGAAATCTACGACTACCTGCGCCTGCTCTACGCACGCGTCGGCACACCGCGCTGCCCGGACCACGACGAGCCACTCGAGGCGCAGACCGTCAGCCAGATGGTCGACCAGGTGCTGGCTGAGCCGGAAGGCCGCCGGTTGATGTTGCTCGCCCCGGTGATCCGGGAGCGCAAAGGCGAGCATCTGGCGGTATTCGAAGAGCTGCGTGCTCAAGGCTTCGTGCGGGCCCGTGTGGATGGCCGCCTTCACGAGCTGGACGAACTGCCCAAGCTGGACAAGCAGAAGAAACACACCATCGAGGTCGTGGTGGACCGGTTCAAGGTTCGCGCCGACCTGCAACAGCGGCTGGCCGAGTCCTTCGAGACCGCGTTGAACCTGGCCGATGGCATTGCGCTGGTGGCGTCGATGGACGAAGAAGGTGGCGAAGACACCATCTTCTCCGCACGCTTCGCCTGCCCCATCTGCGGCCATTCAATCAGCGAGCTGGAACCGAAGCTGTTCTCCTTCAACAACCCCGCTGGTGCGTGCCCGACCTGCGACGGGCTGGGCGTGAAGCAGTTCTTCGACGCCAAGCGCCTGGTCAATGGCGAGCTGACGCTGGCCGAAGGTGCCATACGTGGCTGGGACCGGCGTAACGTTTACTACTTCCAGATGCTTGGCTCGCTCGCCGGGCACTTCCGTTTCAGCCTCGAAGAGCCATTCGAAAGCCTGCCGGCCGATGTGCAAAAGGTGCTGCTGTATGGCACTGGCAAGCAGAGCGTGGACTTCAAATACCTCAATGACCGGGGTGACATCGTCAAGCGCTCGCACCCGTTCGAGGGGATCATCCCCAATCTTGAACGGCGTTACCGGGAGACCGAATCCAACACGGTTCGCGAGGAGCTGGCCAAGTTCCTGAGCACACAACCTTGCCCGGATTGCCGTGGCACGCGCCTGCGCCGTGAGGCTCGCCATGTGTGGGTCGGCGAGAAAACGCTGCCGGCGGTGACCGGCATGCCTATCGGCGAAGCCTGGGAATACTTTGGCCAACTGAGCTTGACCGGCCGGCGTGGCGAGATCGCCGACAAGATCCTCAAGGAAATCCGCGAGCGCCTGCAGTTCCTGGTGAACGTGGGCCTGGATTACCTGACTCTGGACCGCAGTGCGGACACCCTCTCCGGTGGCGAGGCCCAACGTATTCGGCTCGCCAGCCAGATCGGCGCGGGGCTGGTGGGCGTCATGTACATCCTGGACGAACCTTCAATCGGCCTGCACCAGCGCGACAACGACCGGCTGCTGGCGACGCTCAATCATCTGCGCGATATCGGCAACACAGTGATCGTGGTCGAGCACGACGAGGATGCGATTCGCCTGGCGGACTATGTGGTGGATATCGGCCCGGGGCCGGCGTACATGGCGGGCAGATCGTCGCCGAGGGCACACCGGACGAAGTGATGGCACACCCGGATTCCGAGACCGGCAAGTACTTGTCGGGGCGCAAGAAGATCGTGGTACCCGCCAAGCGCACCCCGCGCAACAAGAAGCTCGCTGTCACCATCAAAGGGGCTCGTGGCAACAACCTGCAAAAGGTCGACCTCGAGATTCCGGTAGGCCTGCTAACATGCGTCACGGGCGTATCTGGCTCGGGCAAGTCGACGCTCATCAACAACACTCTGTTTCCGTTGAGTTCAACCGCGCTCAACGGCGCGACTACGCTCGAAGCTGCGGCGCACGACAGCATCAATGGCCTGCAGCATCTGGACAAGGTCGTAGACATCGATCAAAGCCCGATCGGCCGTACGCCCCGCTCCAACCCCGCGACCTACACAGGCCTGTTCACCCCGATTCGCGAACTGTTCGCAGGTGTTCCGGAGGCCCGCGCGCGCGGTTACGGCCCGGGCCGCTTCTCGTTCAACGTCAAGGGCGGCCGCTGCGAGGCTTGCCAGGGCGATGGTTTGATCAAGGTGGAGATGCACTTTCTGCCGGACATCTACGTGCCCTGCGACGTTTGCAAGAGCAAGCGCTATAACCGCGAAACCTTGGAGATCCGTTACAAGGGCAAGAGCATCGACGAGGTGCTGGACATGACGATCGAAGATGCCCGCGGTTTCTTCGATGCAGTGCCTGCCTTGGCGCGCAAACTGCAAACCCTGATGGATGTCGGCCTCTCGTACATCAAGCTTGGGCAGTCGGCCACAACCCTGTCAGGGGGCGAGGCGCAAAGGGTCAAGCTCTCACGTGAGCTGTCCAAGCGTGATACCGGCAAGACGCTGTACATCCTCGACGAACCGACGACAGGTCTTCACTTCGCCGATATCCAACAGTTGCTGGATGTACTGCACAGGTTGCGTGACCACGGCAACACGGTGGTGGTGATCGAGCACAACCTGGACGTGATCAAGACGGCCGACTGGCTGGTGGACCTCGGGCCTGAGGGCGGCTCGAAGGGCGGCCAGATCATCGCGTGCGGCACGCCGGAGGAAGTGGCGCAAATGCCTCAGTCCTACACGGGCAAGTACCTCAAGCCGTTACTGGAGCGCGACCGGGCATGAGCAAAAACGCCGCCCTATTGGGGCGGCGTTTTTTGTCAGCAGTGGTTCAGGCGCGCGCTTGAGACTGCAGGTAGTTCTCCAGTCCAATGGATTTGATCAGGCCCAGCTGCTTCTCAAGCCAGTATGTATGGTCTTCCTCCGTGTCGCTCAGCTGCACTCGCAGAATCTCACGGCTCACGTAGTCGCCGTGCAGCTCGCAGAGCGCGATACCCTTGCGCAATGCCTCGCGCACTTTGTACTCCAGGCGCAAGTCACTTTCGAACATGGTCGGCACACTGGTGCCAACATCCAGGTCATCAGGCCGCATGCGGGGCGTGCCTTCAAGCATCAGGATGCGACGCATCAAGGCGTCAGCGTGCTGCGCCTCTTCTTCCATCTCGTGGTTCATACGCTCGTAGAGAGCAGTAAAGCCCCAGTCTTCGTACATACGCGAGTGAACGAAGTACTGATCGCGGGCCGCCAGCTCGCCGGTCAACAGCGTGTTGAGGTAATCGATGACATCTGGATGACCTTGCATGGGGCCACATCTCCACAAGTTGCAAAGTCGATATTGTGAACCAAGGGATTGCTCAGGTCACCTGCCATGCGGTGATATCAGGCTAAAATTCGCCGAAAAATATGCTTAAAAACGCGAAAACCGCCCAATTGAGGGCGGTTCTCCTTATCGTTGCGAATACGGTACGCGTTACGCCAGGCTAACACCCAGTTTATCGGCGATACCTAGGCCATAAGCGGGGTCTGCTTTGTAGAAGTGCTGCAGCTGCCGCTGAAGCACATCCGGGCTGACCCCAGCCATTGCGCCGGCGATGTTGCTGATCAGAAGTGCCCGTTGTTCATCACTCATCAGGCGGAACAGCGCACCTGCGTGGCTGTAGTAATCACCGTCCTCACGATGGTCCCAACGGCCTGCAGCACCACTGAGGGCCAACGGCGGCTCAGAGTAGCGTGGCGCTTGCTTGGGGGCGTTCGCATAACTGTTGGGTTCGTAATTCGGGGTACCGCCGCCATTACTGCCCAAGGCCATCGCGCCGTCACGCTGATAACTGTTCACTGGGGATTTAGGGGCATTTACCGGCAGTTGCTGGTGGTTGGTACCCACGCGATAACGATGCGCATCGGCGTAGGCAAATACCCGGCCCTGTAACATACGATCTGGCGAAAGGCCGACACCTGGCACCACGTTGCTTGGAGCAAAAGCCGCCTGCTCGACTTCAGCAAAGTAATTTTGGGGGTTGCGATTCAGCTCGAGAATCCCGACCTCGATCAACGGATATTCTTTCTGGGACCAGGTCTTGGTGACGTCAAAGGGGTTCTCATGATGAGCTTGGGCCTGCGCCTCGCTCATGATCTGGACGCAGGCACGCCATTTTGGAAAGTCATTGGAGTCGATGGCGCTGAACAGGTCGCGCTGAGCGTAATCCGGATCTGTGCCGGCCAGGCGCGCAGCTTCTGCCGGAGCGAGGTTCTTGATGCCTTGCTGGCTCTTGAAGTGCCATTTGACCCAGTGCCGCTCTCCATCCTGGTTGATCAGGCTGAAAGTATGGCTGCCAAACCCGTGCATGTGGCGGTAGCCATCAGGAATGCCGCGATCGGAGAAAAGAATGGTGACCTGGTGAGTGGCTTCCGGCGAGTGCGACCAGAAGTCCCACATCATCTGGGCACTCTTCATGTTGGTCTGCGGATGGCGCTTCTGAGTGTGAATGAAATCGGGAAACTTCAGCGGGTCGCGGATGAAGAACACCGGGGTGTTGTTGCCCACGATGTCCCAGTTACCTTCTTCGGTGTAGAACTTGACTGCGAAACCCCGCGGGTCGCGCTCAGTGTCGGCCGAGCCTCGCTCGCCACCTACCGTGGAAAAACGCAGGAGCACTTCGGTCTGCTTGCCAATTTCACTGAAAAGCTTGGCGCAAGAGTAACGGGTAATATCGGCGGTTACCGTAAAGGTACCGAAGGCTGCTGACCCCTTGGCATGTACACGGCGCTCGGGGATATTTTCACGGTTGAAGTGAGCCAACTTCTCGATCAGGTGGAAGTCGTCGAGCAAGAGCGGGCCACGTGGGCCGGCGCTGCGGGAGTTCTGGTTGTCTGCGACTGGGGCGCCGCTGGCGGTGGTCAGGATCTTTCCCTGGCTCATGCTGAATTCGTCCTCTATCAGGTGGCTCTAGCGAGCGGCCTACACTGCCGCATGGGCCCAGTATATGGAGCCTGGATAGAAGCTCTAATTTATTAAGCCACTGCGCCTGATAGATTTAATTTTGGGAAATAAAAAACCGGGCCTAGGCCCGGTTCTTTATTTCTGAGTGGCGCGTGCCTTACTCAGCAGCTTCCACGGTACCAGCGACCGGACGGTCAACCAGTTCCACATAAGCCATAGGTGCGTTGTCACCAGCACGGAAACCGCACTTGAGGATACGCAGGTAGCCACCGTTACGGTTGGCATAGCGAACGCCCAGCTCTTTGAAGAGCTTGCCGACTGCTTCTTTCGAACGGGTACGGTCGAAAGCCAGGCGGCGGTTGGCGACGCTGTCTACCTTGGCCAGGGTGATCAGCGGCTCGGCAACGCGGCGCAGTTCCTTGGCTTTCGGCAGGGTAGTTTTGATCAGCTCGTGTTCGAACAGCGACACCGCCATGTTTTGGAACATGGCTTTGCGGTGCGAACTGGTGCGGCTCAGGTGACGACCACTCTTACGATGACGCATGGTGAATTCCTTACCGAAACTCTACGTTCGGTGATTACGACGATCAGGCCGTAGCCTTGTCGTCCTTCTTAAGACTTGCAGGCGGCCAGTTGTCGAGGCGCATGCCGAGGGAAAGACCGCGGGAGGCCAGAACGTCCTTGATTTCGGTCAGGGACTTCTTGCCAAGGTTCGGAGTCTTCAACAGTTCTACTTCAGTGCGCTGAATCAGGTCACCGATGTAGTAAATGTTTTCCGCCTTAAGGCAGTTCGCCGAACGAACAGTCAGTTCCAAATCATCTACCGGGCGCAGCAGGATCGGATCGATCTCGTCTTCCTGCTCTACCACCACTGGTTCGCTGTCGCCTTTGAGGTCGACGAACGCGGCCAACTGCTGTTGCAGGATGGTCGCGGCACGGCGGATAGCCTCTTCAGGGTCCAGGGTACCGTTGGTTTCCAGGTCAATGACCAGCTTGTCCAGGTTGGTACGCTGCTCAACACGGGCGTTCTCGACCACATAGGCGATACGACGCACCGGGCTGAACGAGGCGTCCAGCTGCAGACGGCCGATGCTACGGCTCTCGTCTTCGTCGCTCTGGCGAGCGTCGGCCGGCTCGTAACCACGACCCCGGGCAACGACGAGCTTCATGTTCAGCGCGCCGTTGGAAGCCAGGTTCGCAATCACGTGCTCGGGATTGACGATCTCGACATCATGATCCAGCTGGATATCGGCAGCGGTAACCACCCCCGAACCTTTTTTCGACAAGGTCAGCGTCACTTCGTCACGACCGTGCAGCTTGATCGCGAGGCCTTTCAGGTTCAGAAGGATCTCGATGACATCTTCCTGAACACCCTCGATGGCGCTGTACTCATGGAGTACGCCATCGATCTCTGGCTTCTACGACTGCACAGCCAGGCATGGAGGACAACAGGATGCGACGCAGCGCGTTGCCCAGAGTGTGACCGAAACCGCGCTCGAGAGGCTCGAGCGTGATCTTGGCGCGGGTTGGGCTGACGACCTGCACATCAATATGGCGGGGCGTCAGAAACTCATTTACCGAAATCTGCATGGATGCACCTACTTTCTAGCCCTTACTTGGAGTAGAGCTCGACGATCAGGTTTTCGTTGATGTCGGCGGACAGATCAGCGCGAGCCGGGACGTTTTTGAACACGCCGGATTTCTTCTCGCTGTCTACATCGACCCACTCAACGCGGCCACGCTGGGCGTTCAGTTCAAGGGCTTGAACAATACGCAGCTGGTTCTTCGATTTCTCGCGAACGGCCACTACATCACCTGGACGAACCTGATACGACGGAACGTTTACAGTAACGCCATTGACGCTGATCGCCTTGTGCGAAACCAGCTGGCGGGACTCGGCGCGGGTAGCACCAAAGCCCATACGGTAAACGACGTTATCCAGACGGCACTCAAGCAGTTGCAGCAGGTTTTCGCCAGTGGCGCCTTTTCTGCTGGCAGCCAGTTTGTAGTAACCGCTGAACTGGCGCTCGAGAACACCATAGATGCGACGAACTTTCTGTTTCTCGCGCAGCTGGGTGCCGTAGTCGGACTGACGGCCACGGCGTTGGCCGTGAATACCCGGTGCGGTTTCGATATTGCACTTCGATTCCAGAGCGCGAACGCCGCTCTTCAGGAACAGGTCAGTGCCTTCACGACGAGACAGTTTGCATTTTGGACCAATGTAACGTGCCATTTTCTACTGTCTCCTGGATTACACGCGACGCTTCTTCGAAGGACGGCACCCGTTATGCGGGATTGGCGTCACATCGGTGATGCTGGCGATTTTATAGCCGCAGCTGTTCAAAGCACGAACAGCAGACTCACGGCCTGGGCCTGGACCTTTGACGTTGACGTCGAGGTTCTTCAGACCGTATTCCAGGGCAGCCTGGCCAGCACGCTCTGCAGCCACTTGGGCAGCGAACGGGGTGGATTTGCGGGAGCCACGGAAGCCCGAACCACCGGAGGTCGCCCACGACAGAGCGTTGCCCTGACGGTCGGTGATGGTCACGATGGTGTTGTTGAAAGACGCATGGATGTGGGCGATGCCATCAACCACTGTCTTTTTGACTTTCTTACGAGGACGAGCAGCAGGTTTTGCCATGTCTAAATTCCTGTCGATTCGCTGGTGCGATTACTTGCGGATCGGCTTGCGTGGGCCCTTGCGGGTACGCGCGTTGGTCTTGGTACGCTGACCGCGAACCGGCAGACCACGGCGATGACGCAGGCCGCGGTAGCAACCCAGATCCATCAAGCGTTTGATCTTCATGTTGATGTCACGGCGCAGATCACCTTCGGTGGTGATCTTGGCGACTTCGCCACGCAGCTGTTCGATTTGCTCGTCGCTCAGATCCTTGATCTTCGCGGCTGGGTTGACCACCAGCGTCTGCACAGATTTTCTGGGCAGTAGTGCGCCCTACACCATAGATGTAGGTCAGCGAGATAACAGTATGCTTGTTATCTGGAATGTTAACGCCTGCAATACGGGCCATTCAGTGGGACTCCAATTGACAGCTACCTACGCCCCGGAAGCCAAGAAATAGGGCGCGAGATAATATCGCTGTAGTAACAAATAATCAACCCAGCAGCACACTAGCTGCTGGGTTTGGGCACAGCTCACACTCAGCCTTGGCGCTGTTTGTGGCGTGGTTCCGCGCTGCAGATCACTCGCACGATACCTTCACGGCGGATAATCTTGCAGTTGCGGCACAGCTTTTTCACCGATGCGCGAACTTTCATCACCAACTCCTCGAACCTTACGGGTCACTGTAGCGCAGCAGACTGCTGCCGCCGTAGCCCTTCAGGTTGGCTTTCTTCATCAGGGATTCGTACTGGTGAGACACGAGGTGGGATTGTACTTGGGCCATAAAGTCCATCACAACCACGACCACGATCAGCAACGAGGTCCCGCCAAGGTAGAACGGAACGTTTGCTGCTACCACCAGGAACTGGGGAACCAGGCACACGGCCGTCATGTATAGAGCACCGAACATGGTCAAGCGGGTCAGAACGCCATCAATATAGCGCGCCGACTGCTCGCCCGGACGGATACCCGGAATAAAGGCACCGGATTTCTTCAGGTTCTCCGCTACGTCTTTTCGGGTTGAACATCAATGCCGTGTAGAAGAAGCAGAAGAAGATGATCCCTGCACTAAACAGCAGAATGTTCAACGGCTGACCAGGAGCGATCGACTGCGAAAGGTCCTGCAGCCAGCCCATACCTTCGGACTGACCGAACCAGGCGCCCAGCGAAGCCGGGAACAGCAAGATGCTGCTTGCGAAGATGGCCGGAATAACGCCTGCCATGTTCACTTTCAGCGGCAAGTGGCTCCGTTGCTCGGCAAAGACCTTGCGGCCCTGCTGGCGCTTGGCGTAGTGCACCGCAATGCGACGCTGGCCACGCTCGATGAAGACCACGAAACCGATGATCGCTACTGCAACCAGACCCACAGCAATCAGGGCGAAGATATTGATATCGCCCTGACGGGCAGACTCGAAAGACTGCCCAACTGCACGTGGCAAGCCAGCGACGATGCCTGAGAAAATCAGCATCGAGATGCCATTGCCCACGCCGCGCTCAGTGATCTGTTCGCCGAGCCACATCATGAACAGTGCGCCGGCCACGAAGGTCGACACCGCCACGAAATAGAACGCGAACCCACCAGCGAACGCAACGCCCTGGTTGGCCAAACCAATGGACATGCCAATGGCCTGGACCAATGCCAGCACTACGGTGCCATAGCGGGTGTACTGGCTGATCTTGCGACGGCCAGCTTCACCTTCCTTCTTCAACTGCTCCAGTTGCGGGCTGATCGCGGTCATGAGCTGCATGATGATCGACGCCGAAATGTACGGCATGATCCCCAGTGCAAAGATACTCATGCGCTCCAGCGCGCCGCCGGAAAACATGTTGAAAAGGCTAAGAATGGTCCCCTCATTCTGTCGGAACAGATCCGCCAGGCGGTCCGGGTTGATGCCGGGCACCGGGATGTGTGCGCCGATCCTGTAGACGATAATCGCCAGGAACAGGAAACGCAGACGAGCCCAGAGTTCGGACAACCCGCCCTTGCCGAGCGCAGAGAGAGCACCTTGCTTAGCCATTTATTCCTCGAACTTGCCGCCAGCTGCTTCGATAGCCGCACGCGCACCTTTGGTGGCGCCGATACCTTTCAGAGTCACTGCACGAGTAACTTCGCCGGACAGCACGACTTTCACGCGCTGAACGTTCTGGTTGATAACGTTGGCTTCCTTCAGAGACTGAACAGAAACCACATCACCTTCCACCTTGGCCAGCTCGGAGGTGCGCACTTCGGCGCGATCCATAGCCTTCAAGGAGACGAAGCCAAACTTCGGCAGACGACGGTGCAGAGGTTGTTGACCACCCTCGAAGCCCGGAGCGATAGAGCCGCCGGAACGGGAAGTCTGGCCTTTATGGCCGCGACCACCGGTTTTACCCAGGCCGCTACCGATACCGCGACCAGGACGGTGCTTCTCGGGACGAGAACCCGGAGCCGGGCTCAGATCATTGAGTTTCATCGATTAACCCTCGACGCGCAGCAGGTAGTAAGCCTTGTTGATCATCCCGCGATTTTCCGGGGTGTCCTGGACTTCTACGGTGTGACCAATGCGGCGCAGACCCAGACCCTTAACGCACAGTTTGTGGTTGGGCAGGCGGCCAGCAGTGCTTTTAATCAGAGTAACCTTGACGGTAGCCATGATCAGAGAATCTCCTCAACACTCTTGCCACGCTTGGCGGCGATGGAATCAGGAGACTGCATGGCTTTCAAGCCGTTGAAAGTGGCGTGAACCACGTTCACCGGGTTGGTGGAGCCATAGCACTTGGCCAGAACGTTCTGCACACCGGCGACTTCCAGAACGGCGCGCATTGCACCGCCGGCGATGATGCCGGTACCTTCCGAAGCAGGCTGCATGTACACCTTCGAGGCGCCGTGAGCGGCCTTGGTGGCGTATTGCAGAGTAGTGCCTTTCAGGTCTACCTGAATCATGTTGCGGCGTGCAGCTTCCATCGCTTTCTGGATGGCAGCAGGCACTTCGCGGGATTTGCCACGGCCGAAGCCGACGCGACCCTTGCCATCACCTACCACGGTCAATGCGGTAAAGGTGAAGATACGGCCGCCTTTGACGGTCTTGGCTACGCGGTTAACCTGAACCAGCTTCTCGATGTAGCCTTCGTCGCGTTTTTGCTCGTTGTTCGACATAACTTAGAACTCCAGCCCGCCTTCACGAGCACCATCAGCCAGTGCTTTGACACGGCCATGGTACTTGAAGCCGGAACGGTCGAAAGCGACTTGAGAAATACCGGCGGCCTTAGCACGCTCGGCAACCAGCTTGCCAACCTTGGTGGCGGCATCGACGTTGCCGGTAGCACCGTCACGCAGCTCTTTGTCCAAAGTCGAAGCACTGGCCAGGACTTTGCTGCCGTCGGCCGAGATGACCTGGGCGTAGATATGCTGCGAAGAGCGGTACACGCACAGACGCACGGTTTCGAAGCTCGTGCATTTTCAGGCGTGCTTTGCGAGCGCGACGCAGACGAGTAACTTTTTTGTCGGTCATTTGCTAGGCCCTGACTTCTTCTTGGCTTCTTTACGGCGGACGACTTCATCCGCGTAACGGACACCCTTGCCTTTGTACGGCTCTGGACGGCGGAAGTCGCGGATTTCCGCGGCAACCTGGCCCACGAGCTGCTTGTCGACACCTTTGATGACGATGTCAGTCTGGCTTGGGGTTTCAGCGGATACACCTTGTGGCAGTTCATATTCCACAGGGTGAGAGAAGCCCAGCGACAGCGACAGAACCTGGCCTTTAGCCTGAGCCTTGTAGCCCACACCAACCAGTTGCAGCTTACGCTCGAAGCCTTGGCTTACGCCCATAACCATGTTGTTCACCAGTGCACGGGTAGTACCGGCCATGGCGCGGGTCTGCTGATCGCCATTGCGGCCAGCGAAACGCAGTTCGCCACCTTCCTGGGTCACTTCAACCGAGTTATGAACATTCAGTTCCAGAGTGCCCTTGGCACCCTTGATCGACAGCTGCTGACCGGCGAATTTTACTTCAACGCCAGAGGGCACCTTGACGGGGTTTTTAGCAACGCGAGACATGCTTGGCTCCCCTTAGAACACGGTGCAGAGCACTTCGCCGCCGACACCGGCAGCGCGCGCAGCGCGATCCGTCATCACACCTTTGTTGGTGGAGACGATGGAAACGCCGAGGCCGCCGCGTACTTTCGGCAGGTCTTCGACAGCTTTGTATTGACGCAGGCCAGGGCGACTAACGCGCTTGACCTCTTCGATGACCGGACGGCCTTCGAAGTATTTCAGCTCGAGGGACAGCGATGGCTTCGCGTCGCCAGTGACCTGATAACCCGCGATGTAGCCTTCGTCTTTGAGAACTTTGGCAACAGCTACCTTCAGTTTGGAAGAAGGCATGCTTACAACGGACTTTTCAGCCATCTGGGCATTACGGATGCGAGTTAGCATGTCCGCTAACGGGTCCTGCATACTCATGGGCTAGATGCTCCTGATACAAGATAAACGAGCCTTGCGGCTGCATAGATCGCCCGAACGGCCACGGCAACGATGCCCGGGCTCGGGCGAGCCGATCATTCTAGAGATACCCCGGAAACGAATCAAGCCCCACAAGGGGCTTGATCGTAGATAGCGGAAGCTGGCGGACGAATGGCCCGCCAGCCAACGACTTACCAGCTGGCTTTGACCAGGCCTGGTACGTCGCCGCGCATTGCAGCTTCGCGCAGCTTGTTACGCGAGAGGCCGAACTTACGGTATACACCGTGAGGACGACCGGTCAGGCGGCAACGGTTACGCATGCGCGAGGCGCTGGCGTCACGTGGTTGCTTCTGCAGTGCGATGGTAGCGTTCCAGCGCTCTTCCGGAGTAGCTTCCAGATTCACGATGGTTGCTTTCAGCGCAGCGCGCTTGACTGCGAACTTGGCGACCGTCTTCTGGCGCTTCAGCTCACGGTTTTTCATGCTCTTCTTAGCCATTATCCGACTCCAATCAGTTGCGGAACGGGAACTTGAATGCACGCAGCAGAGCGCGGCCTTCTTCGTCCGTACGAGCAGTGGTGGTCAGGGTAATGTCCAGACCGCGAAGAGCATCGATCTTGTCGTAATCGATTTCCGGGAAGATGATCTGCTCTTTGACACCCATGCTGTAGTTGCCACGGCCATCGAAGGACTTGGCATTCAGGCCGCGGAAGTCGCGGACCCGAGGCAGGGAGATCGACAGCAGACGATCCAGGAACTCATACATACGTTCGCGACGCAGAGTCACCTTGACACCAATCGGCCAGCCTTCACGAACCTTGAAGCCTGCAATCGAGTTGCGAGCGTAGGTCACGATCGGCTTTTGACCGGTGATTTTTTCCAGGTCGGCAACAGCGTGCTCAATGACTTTCTTGTCACCGATCGCCTCGCCCAGACCCATGTTCAGGGTGATTTTGGTAACGCGCGGAACTTCCATCACGTTTGCCAGCTTAAGTTCTTCCTTAAGCTTGGGCGCGATTTCCTTCCGGTAAATCTCTTTCAGTCGTGCCATGGTCATTTACCTAGCAGTGTTCAAGCATCAACCGCTTTTTGGGTCGACTTGAAGACACGAATTTTCTTACCGTCTTCGACTTTGAAACCAACGCGGTCAGCCTTGTTGGTCTCGCCATTGAAAATGGCAACGTTGGAAGCGTGCAGCGGCGCCTCTTTCTCGACGATACCGCCTTGAATGCCAGCCATCGGATTCGGCTTGGTATGACGCTTGACCAGGTTGACCCCACCAACGACCAGACGGTCGTCAGCGAGCACCTTCAGCACCTTACCGCGCTTGCCCTTGTCTCTTGCCGGCGATCACGATGATCTCGTCGTCACGACGAATCTTTTGCATGTCGGATCTCCTTACAGCACTTCAGGGGCGAGCGAGACGATCTTCATGAACTTCTCGGAACGAAGTTCACGGGTCACTGGCCCGAAGATACGGGTGCCGATAGGCTCCTGCTTGTTGTTCAGCAGGACCGCGGCGTTGCCGTCGAAGCGGATGATCGAACCATCAGGGCGACGAACGCCATGACGAGTACGAACGACGACCGCTGTCATGACCTGGCCTTTCTTGACCTTGCCACGAGGAATCGCTTCCTTGACGGTTACCTTGATGATGTCACCGATACCGGCGTAACGACGGTGCGAGCCGCCCAGTACCTTGATGCACATGACGCGACGAGCGCCGCTGTTATCGGCCACATCGAGCATCGATTGAGTCTGAATCATAAAATATCTCCGACCCCTAGCCCTTAGACTTCAACAGCGCGCTCAACGACTTCAACCAGAGCCCAGCACTTGGTCTTGGCCATCGGGCGAATTTCCCGGATGGTGACCTTGTCGCCGATGTGGCACTGATTGCTTTCGTCGTGGGCGTGCAGCTTGGTCGAACGCTTGACGTATTTACCGTAGATCGGGTGCTTTACGCGACGCTCGATCAGAACGGTGATGGTTTTGTCCATTTTATCGCTGACGACACGGCCAGTCAGCGTACGGACGGTCTTTTCGGCTTCAGCCATGATCACTTACCTGCCTGCTGGTTAAGCACAGTCTTCACGCGAGCGATGTCACGCTTCACTTGCGAGAGCAGGTGAGACTGCCCCAACTGACCAGTCGCCTTCTGCATACGCAGGTTGAACTGGTCGCGCAGCAAGCCGAGCAGTTGCTCGTTCAGTTGCTGTGCTGATTTCTCACGAAGTTCGTTCGCTTTCATCACATCACCGTCCGCTTAACAAAGGAGGTTGCCAGTGGCAGCTTGGCAGCGGCCAGGGCAAATGCCTCGCGAGCCAGTTGCTCGGAAACACCCTCGATTTCATACAGGACCTTGCCTGGCTGAATCTGGGCAACCCAGTACTCCACGCTACCCTTACCTTTACCCATCCGCACTTCGAGAGGCTTCTTGGTAACCGGCTTGTCCGGGAACACGCGGATCCAGATCTTGCCGCCACGTTTTACGTGACGGGTCAGCGCACGACGCGCGGACTCGATCTGACGAGCGGTGAGACGACCACGAGCGACAGCTTTCAGTGCGAATTCACCGAAGCTGACTTTGCTACCGCGCTGAGCCAGACCACGGTTGTGGCCGGTCATCTGCTTGCGGAATTTTGTACGCTTTGGTTGCAACATTTGGCGTACCCCTTACTTGGCAGCTTTTTTACGAGGCGCTGGTGCTTGAGGCTTCAGCTCTTCCTGGCGACCACCAATCACTTCGCCTTTGAAGATCCAAACCTTTACACCGATCACACCATAAGTGGTGTGAGCTTCGTAGGTTGCATAGTCGATGTCGGCACGCAGGGTGTGCAGAGGCACACGACCTTCGCGATACCATTCAGTACGTGCGATTTCAGCACCGCCGAGACGACCGCTGACCTGGATCTTGATGCCTTTGGCACCAATGCGCATGGCGTTCTGAACGGCGCGCTTCATGGCGCGACGGAACATCACACGACGCTCCAGCTGCTGGGCTACGCTCTGGGCAACCAGCATACCGTCGAGTTCCGGCTTGCGGATCTCTTCGATGTTGATGTGCACAGGCACACCCATTTGCTTGGTCAGGTCCTGACGCAGTTTTTCAACATCCTCACCTTTTTTGCCGATCACGATGCCGGGACGAGCGGTGTGGATGGTGATGCGTGCGGTTTGAGCCGGGCGATGAATATCGATACGGCTAACGGACGCGCTTTTTAGTTTGTCTTGGAGGTACTCACGCGTCTTCAGATCTGCAAGCAGATAATCGGCGTAAGTCTTACCGCCTGCATACCAGACGGAGGTGTGCTCCTTGACGATTCCCAGGCGGATGCCAACGGGATGTACTTTCTGACCCATCTGATCGACTCCGTTACTTGTCCGCAACCTTGACAGTGATATGGCAAGACCGCTTGACGATGCGATCAGCGCGGCCTTTGGCACGCGGCATGATGCGCTTCAGCGAACGCCCTTCGTTGACGAAAACGGTCGAAACCTTGAGGTCATCGACGTCTGCGCCTTCGTTGTGCTCGGCGTTGGCAACGGCCGATTCAAGGACTTTCTTCATGATTTCAGCGGCTTTTTTGCTGCTGAAGGCCAACAGGTTGAGCGCTTCGCCCACCTTCTTCCCGCGGATCTGGTCGGCGACCAAGCGGGCTTTCTGGGCGGAGATTCGAGCGCCCGACAGCTTAGCGGCTACTTCCATTTCCATACCCCTTAGCGCTTGGCTTTCTTGTCAGCTGCGTGCCCGCGATAGGTGCGGGTAGCGGCGAACTCGCCCAGTTTATGGCCAACCATGTCTTCGCTCACCAGCACAGGAACGTGCTGACGACCGTTGTGTACAGCGATGGTCAAACCAACCATTTGCGGCAGGATCATCGAACGACGCGACCAGGTTTTCACCGGTTTGCGATCATTCTTTTCCGCCGCCACTTCGATCTTCTTCAACAGGTGAAGATCGATAAAAGGACCTTTTTTCAGAGAACGTGGCACTGTCGTATCCCTCTATTTACTTGCGACGACGGACGATCATTTTGTCGGTACGCTTGTTCGCACGAGTCTTCGCACCCTTGGTTGGGAAGCCCCATGGCGATACCGGATGACGACCACCGGACGTACGACCTTCACCACCACCATGCGGGTGGTCAACCGGGTTCATGGCAACACCACGAACGGTTGGGCGAACGCCACGCCAGCGTTTGGCACCAGCTTTACCCAGCGAACGCAGGCTGTGCTCGGAGTTCGAGACTTCGCCCAGGGTCGCGCGGCACTCAGCCAGCACTTTACGCATCTCGCCAGAGCGGAGACGCAGGGTCACGTATACACCTTCACGAGCGACCAGCTGAGCCGAAGCACCAGCGGAACGAGCGATCTGAGCACCTTTACCAGGCTTCAGTTCGATCGCGTGAACGGTGGAACCGACTGGAATGTTGCGCAGCTGCAGGGTGTTGCCTGGCTTGATAGGAGCCAGAGCACCCGAGATGACCTGATCGCCAGCGCTGACGCCTTTCGGAGCCAGGATGTAACGACGCTCGCCATCAGCGAACAGAACCAGTGCGATGAAAGCAGTACGGTTCGGATCGTATTCGATACGCTCGACAGTGCCGGCGATGCCGTCTTTGTCGTTGCGACGGAAGTCGACCAGACGATAGTGCTGCTTGTGGCCGCCACCTACGTGACGCGTAGTGATGCGGCCATTGTTGTTACGACCACCAGACTTCGATTTCTTTTCGAGCAGGGCAGCGTGAGGAGCGCCTTTATGCAGCTCCTTGTTGACGACCTTGACCACAAAACGGCGGCCAGCGGAAGTCGGTTTGCATTTAACGATTGCCATGATGCACCCCTTCCTTACTCAGCACTGCTGCTGAAATCGAGATCTTGGCCTGGTTGAAGGGCAACGATGGCCTTCTTCCAGTCATTGCGCTTGCCCAGACCGCGAGCAGTACGCTTGGTCTTACCCAGAACATTCAGGGTAGTGACGCTGGCGACTTTCACGTCGAACAGGCTTTCAACGGCCTTCTTGATTTCCAGCTTGGTAGCATCGGTCGCGACCTTGAAGACGAACTGGCTTTTCTTTTCAGCCAGAACGGTGGCCTTCTCGGAGACGTGCGGGCCAAGCAGAACTTTGAATACGCGTTCCTGGTTCATCCCAGCAGCTCCTCGAATTTCTTCACGGCGGACACGGTGATCAGCACCTTGTCGTAGGCGATCAGGCTGACCGGATCAGAACCCTGGACGTCACGAACGTCAACGTGCGGCAGGTTGCGAGCGGCCAGGTACAGGTTCTGGTCAACGGCTTCGGAAACAATCAGCACGTCGGTCAGGCCCAGACCATTGAGCTTGCCCAGCAGGTCTTTGGTTTTCGGGGCTTCAACAGCGAAGTCCTGAACCACGACCAGGCGATCGGTACGCACGAGCTCAGCGAGGATGGAGCGCAGCGCGGCGCGGTACATCTTCTTGTTGAGCTTTTGCGAGTGATCTTGAGGGCGAGCCGCGAAAGTGGTACCACCGCCACGCCACAGCGGGCTACGGATAGTACCGGCACGGGCGCGACCGGTGCCTTTTTGGCGCCATGGGCGCTTACCGCCACCAGCGACATCCGAACGGCTCTTTTGAGCTTTGCTGCCTTGACGGCCGCCAGCCATGTAAGCGACAACGGCCTGGTGAACCAGGGTCTCGTTGAATTCGCCACCAAAAGTCAGCTCGGAAACTTCGATCGCTTGCGCGTCATTTACATTCAGTTGCATGTCAGTTTCCCCTTAACCGCGAGCCTTAACAGCTGGACGCACAATCACGTCACCGCCAGTTGCACCAGGAACGGCGCCCTTGACCAGCAGCAAATTGCGCTCAGCGTCGACGCGGACAATTTCCAAGGACTGAACGGTCACGCGCTCGGCGCCCATGTGACCGGACATCTTTTTGCCCTTGAATACACGACCAGGAGTCTGGCACTGGCCGATGGAGCCCGGGACGCGGTGGGAAACGGAGTTACCGTGGGTGTTGTCCTGACCGCGGAAGTTCCAGCGCTTGATGGTACCGGCGAAGCCTTTACCTTTGGACTGGCCGGTAACATCTACCATTTGGCCAGCAGCGAACAGGTCTGCCTTGATCAGGTCGCCGGCCTGGTAATCGCCTTCTTCAAGGCGGAATTCCAGGACGCTACGGCCCGCAGCAACGTTTGCCTTAGCGAAATGACCCGCCTGAGCAGCGGTCACGCGCGAAGCACGACGCTCGCCGACAGTCACTTGAACTGCACGGTAGCCATCGGATTCTTCGGTTTTGAACTGGGTGACGCGATTCGGCTCGACCTCGATGACCGTAACCGGAATAGAGACACCATCTTCGGTGAAAATGCGGGTCATGCCGCACTTACGACCGACTACACCAATAGTCATGTTGTAAACCTCATGAGTGTACGGGGCTTTCACCCGCTATGGCCGCCCATTTCAGAGCGTTACACGACCAAGCTTCTGCTTAGCCGAGGCTGATCTGTACTTCCACGCCTGCCGCGAGATCCAGTTTCATCAGCGCATCGACAGTTTTGTCGGTGGGCTGAACGATATCCAGAACGCGCTTGTGGGTGCGAATTTCGTACTGATCGCGCGCGTCTTTGTTGACGTGCGGAGAAACCAGAACGGTAAAACGCTCCTTACGGGTAGGCAGTGGGATCGGACCACGCACTTGTGCACCAGTACGTTTCGCGGTTTCCACGATTTCCTGGGTGGATTGGTCGATCAGGCGATGGTCAAATGCCTTCAACCTGATGCGGATTTGCTGATTTTGCATTGGATTTCAGACTCCAGGCTCATTCCCAACGGGCGCAATATGCCCGTTAAAAGGAGGCGTGATTCTATAGATGGCCAATTACAGTGTCAACCGCATAAAAAAAGCCCCCGCTGAGCGGGGGCCTTTTCTACCAGCGAGCCGAACTTATTCGACGACGCTTGCTACAACACCAGCACCAACGGTACGGCCGCCTTCGCGAATTGCGAAGCGCAGACCTTGATCCATGGCGATTGGCTTGATCAGGGTGACAGTCATCTGAATGTTGTCACCAGGCATGACCATCTCAACACCTTCCGGCAGTTGGCAGTCGCCAGTCACGTCAGTAGTACGGAAGTAGAACTGAGGACGGTAGCCTTTGAAGAACGGAGTATGACGGCCGCCTTCTTCCTTCGACAGAACGTAGACTTCGCCAACGAACTTGGTGTGCGGCTTGATTGAGCCTGGCTTGGCCAGAACCTGACCACGCTCAACGTCGTCACGCTTGGTACCACGCAGCAGCACGCCGCAGTTCTCGCCAGCACGGCCTTCGTCCAGCAGCTTGCGGAACATCTCGACACCGGTGCAAGTGGTTTTGGTGGTCGGACGCAGGCCGACGATTTCCACTTCTTCCTGAATCTTGACGATGCCGCGCTCTACACGACCAGTCACAACAGTACCGCGGCCGGAGATCGAGAACACGTCTTCGATCGGCAGCAGGAACGGCTTGTCGATGGCACGCTCAGGCTCAGGAATGTAAACGTCCAGAGTCTCGACCAGCTTCTTGACAGCCGAAGTACCCATCTCGTTGTCGTCCTGGCCGTTCAGGGCCATCAGAGCCGAACCGATGATGATCGGAGTGTCGTCACCTGGGAAGTCGTAGGTGCTCAGCAGGTCGCGAACTTCCATCTCGACCAGTTCCAGCAGCTCAGCGTCATCAACCATGTCGGCCTTGTTCAGGAACACGACGATGTAAGGAACGCCTACCTGACGGGACAGCAGGATGTGCTCACGGGTCTGAGGCATCGGACCATCGGCGGCCGAGCAAACCAGAATCGCGCCGTCCATCTGCGCAGCACCGGTGATCATGTTCTTGACGTAGTCGGCGTGACCCGGGCAGTCAACGTGCGCATAGTGACGTACGGCAGAGTCGTACTCAACGTGCGCGGTGTTGATGGTGATACCACGAGCCTTCTCTTCCGGGGCGCTGTCGATCTTGTCGAAGTCAACCTTGGCGGAACCGAAAACCTCGGAGCAAACGCGAGTCAGCGCTGCGGTCAGGGTGGTTTTACCGTGGTCAACGTGACCGATGGTGCCAACGTTGACGTGCGGTTTGTTACGTTCGAATTTTTCTTTAGCCACGACTGTGAACCTCTTGCCTAAAGGGCTGAATTAGCCTTGTTTCTTGATCAGAGCTTCGACGATGTTCGACGGAGCTTCGGCGTATTTGGAGAATTCCATGGAGTAGCTGGCACGACCCTGGGACATGGAACGAACGTCGGTTGCGTAACCGAACATTTCACCCAGCGGCACTTCGGCACGGATAACCTTGCCGGAGACCGAGTCTTCCATACCCTGGATCAGACCACGACGACGGTTCAGGTCACCCATCACGTCACCCATGTAGTCTTCCGGAGTCACAACTTCGACCTTCATGATCGGCTCAAGCACTTGACCGCCGCCTTTGGCCGCCAGCTGCTTGGTTGCCATCGATGCAGCGACCTTGAACGCCATTTCGTTCGAGTCGACATCGTGGTACGAACCGTCAAATACAGTCGCCTTCAGGCCCAGCAGAGGGTAGCCGGCAACAACGCCGTTCTTCATCTGCTCTTCGATGCCCTTCTGGATTGCCGGGATGAATTCCTTCGGAACCACACCACCTACAACCTCGTTGACGAACACCAGACCTTCGGTGATGTTGCCGCTCTCGTCCACATCGGGTTGCGAGAAGCGGATCCAGCAGTGACCGAACTGGCCGCGGCCGCCGGATTGGCGAACGAACTTGCCTTCGATCTCGACGTTGTCCTTGGTGATGCGCTCGCGGTAGGAAACCTGCGGCTTGCCGATGTTGGCCTCAACACCGAACTCACGCTTCATACGGTCAACGAGGATGTCCAGGTGAAGCTCACCCATACCGGAGATGATGGTCTGGCCGGTTTCTTCGTCGGTCTTGACGCGGAACGACGGGTCTTCCTGGGCCAGCTTGCCCAGTGCGATACCCATCTTCTCCTGGTCAGCCTTGGTTTTCGGCTCGACAGCTACCGAAATCACAGGCTCAGGGAAGTCCATACGCTCAAGAATGATCGGCTTGTCGATGGCGCACAGGGTTTCACCAGTGGTGACATCCTTCATGCCGATCAACGCAGCGATATCGCCAGCGCGAACTTCCTTGATCTCTTCACGGGTGTTGGCATGCATCTGGACCATACGGCCGACGCGTTCTTTCTTGCCTTTCACCGAGTTGATGACCGAGTCACCGGAGCTCAATACGCCCGAGTAGACGCGAGCGAAGGTCAGAGTACCTACGAACGGGTCGGTTGCGATCTTGAACGCCAGCGCCGAGAACGGAGCATTGTCGTCGGCTTCACGACGATCGTACTGCTCGTCGGTGATGTTTTCCTTCGGCGTTTCAGCCAGGTCCGGGTGGATACCGCGAATCGCAGGGATCTCGGTAGGTGCCGGCAGGAAGTCGACAACGGCGTCCAGCATCAGCGGAACACCCTTGTTCTTGAACGACGAACCGCAGACCGCAGGAACGATCTCGCCAGCCAGGGTGCGCGCACGCAGGCCTGCCTTGATCTCTTCGAGGGTAAGTTCACCCCCTTCGAGATACTTGTTCATCAGCTCTTCGGTAGCCTCGGCGGCCGCCTCGATCATGTTCGAGCGCCACTCTTTGGCCAACTCAAGCAGCTCCGCAGGAATTTCTTCCTCACGGTAGTTCATGCCCTTGTCGTCTTCGTTCCAGTAGATGGCCTTCATCTTGATCAGGTCGACCTGACCTTCGAAGTCATCTTCTGCACCGATAGCCAGCTGGACCGGAACCGGGGTGTGACCCAGGCGGTTCTTGATCTGGCCGATCACGCGCAGGAAGTTGGCACCAGCACGGTCCATCTTGTTCACGTAAACGATACGTGGAACGCCGTACTTGTTGGCTTGGCGCCATACGGTTTCGGACTGAGGCTCAACACCGGAGGTGCCGCAGAACACAACGACAGCACCGTCGAGCACGCGCAGCGAACGCTCTACTTCAATGGTGAAGTCAACGTGGCCGGGGGTATCGATGATGTTGAAGCGATACTGGTTCGGGAACTGTTTGGTAGAACCCTGCCAGAAGGTGGTGGTAGCCGCGGAGGTAATGGTAATACCACGCTCCTGCTCCTGAACCATCCAGTCCATGGTCGCGGCGCCATCATGCACCTCGCCCAGCTTGTGGTTCACACCCGTGTAGAACAGGATCCGCTCGGTGGTAGTGGTTTTACCCGCATCCACGTGAGCACAGATACCGATGTTACGGTACAGATTAATCGGAGTTGTACGAGCCATAGAGCCCTCGCAAGGTTAAATACGCTGAGATTAGAAGCGGTAGTGCGAGAACGCCTTGTTGGCTTCAGCCATACGGTGGACGTCTTCACGCTTCTTGACTGCGGCGCCTTTGCCTTCAGCAGCATCCAGCAACTCACCAGCCAGGCGCAGCGCCATGGACTTCTCGCCGCGCTTGCGGGCGAAGTCTACCAGCCAGCGCATGGCCAGAGCGTTACGACGGGATGGGCGAACTTCAACCGGCACCTGGTAGGTAGCACCGCCTACACGGCGGGACTTGACTTCGACCAGCGGAGCGATGGCGTCGAGAGCTTTCTCGAAGATCTCCAGGGGATCGGCGTTCTTGCGCGACTTGACGGTATCCAGAGCACCGTAAACGATGCGCTCGGCCACAGCCTTCTTGCCGCTTTCCATCACGTGGTTCATGAATTTGGCGAGAATTTGCGATCCGTATTTAGGATCGTCGAGAATCTCACGTTTTGCTGCTACACGACGTCTTGGCATGATAAGCCCTCAAACGGTCTTCAGGTTAGCCCGGGACTGGCGATTCGCTGCCCGACCTTACTCTTATCGACTCAGTAAAAATGGTGACTGCAGAACTGCAACAAGCGAGCCTTATTTCGGACGCTTGGTACCGTACTTCGAACGACCCTGGTTACGGCCCTTGACACCCGAGGTATCCAGAGAACCGCGAACGGTGTGGTAACGCACACCTGGCAAGTCTTTTACACGACCGCCACGGATCAGCACGACACTGTGCTCTTGCAGGTTGTGGCCTTCACCGCCGATGTACGAGGAAACCTCGAAACCGTTGGTCAGACGCACACGGCATACTTTACGCAGTGCCGAGTTAGGTTTTTTCGGCGTGGTGGTGTACACGCGGGTGCACACGCCACGACGCTGCGGGCAGTTCTGCAGCGCAGGCACGTCGGATTTCTCGACGATACGCTTGCGCGGCTGACGTACCAGCTGGTTGATAGTTGCCATCTACTAGCTCCACTGTTGTCTTTCGACATAAACAAAAGTGGCAGGGCCGAGGCCCCGCCAATTTAGGGGTACAAGAGTCTAAAGAGGATACTCCGCCCCGTCAAGACGAGGGCGCCACCCTCCCCGGCTGATGCCGGTGGGGTGGCGCCCGTCTCGATCAGTTGCCGCTGGAGTTCAGCGCTTCGGTCAGTGCGGCTTCGACCTCACTGGCGCTGACACGCAGCGGTTTGTCCGCATCACGGCGACGCTTGCGTTCGCTGTGATAGGCAAGGCCGGTACCGGCCGGGATCAGGCGACCAACAACGACGTTTTCCTTCAGGCCGCGCAGGTAGTCACGCTTGCCAGTCACTGCCGCTTCGGTAAGAACGCGGGTAGTTTCCTGGAACGAAGCCGCCGAAATGAACGACTCGGTCGACAACGAGGCCTTGGTGATACCGAGCAGCACACGAGTGTACTTGGCGATGAACTTCTCTTCGGTAACCAGGCGCTCGTTCTCGCCCAGAACATGGGTGAGTTCGACCTGATCGCCTTTGATGAAGCTGGAGTCGCCCGACTCGCTCACTTCGACCTTGCGCAGCATCTGCCGCAGAATAGTCTCGATGTGCTTGTCGTTGATCTTCACACCCTGCAGGCGGTAAACGTCCTGGATCTCGTTGACAATGTACTTGGCCAGCGCGCTCACACCCAGCAGGCGCAGGATGTCATGCGGATCGCTCGGGCCGTCCGAGATAACTTCACCTTTGTTGACCTGCTCACCCTCGAACACGTTCAGGTGGCGCCATTTCGGGATCAGCTCTTCGTACGGGTCGCTGCCATCGGTCGGAGTGATAACCAAGCGGCGCTTGCCTTTGGTTTCCTTGCCGAATGCGATAGTCCCGCTGATTTCTGCCAGGATCGAAGCTTCCTTGGGCCGGCGGGCTTCAAACAGGTCGGCAACGCGTGGCAGACCACCGGTGATGTCACGGGTCTTCGAGGTTTCCTGTGGAATCCGCGCAACCACGTCACCCACACCCACCTGGGCGCCATCGGCTACACCGACCAGTGCGTTGGCGGGCAGGAAATACTGCGCAGGCACGTCGGTGCCCGGCAACAGCAGGTCCTTGCCGTCAGCGCCAACCAGCTTGACCGCAGGGCGAATTTCCTTGCCTGCAGCGGGGCGGTCCTTGACGTCCAGCACTTCGATGTTGGTCAGGCCAGTCAGCTCGTCAGTCTGGCGCTTGATGGTGATGCCTTCTTCCATCCCAACGAAGTTAACCGTACCTTTCATCTCGGTAACGATCGGGTGGGTGTGCGGGTCCCACTTGGCGACGATGGAACCAGCGTCGACCTTGTCGCCTTCCTTCACGGAAAGCACGGCACCGTAAGGCAGCTTGTAGCGTTCACGCTCACGGCCAAACTCATCGGCTACTGCCAGCTCGCCGGAACGGGATACGGCAACGAGGTTCCCATCCAGACGCTCGACGTGCTTGAGGTTGTGCAGGCGAACCATGCCGCCGTTCTTGACCTGTACGCTGTCCGCGGCGGAAGTACGGCTTGCCGCACCACCGATGTGGAAGGTACGCATGGTCAGCTGGGTACCCGGCTCACCGATCGATTGGGCAGCAATAACGCCGACCGCTTCACCGATGTTGACCTGGTGACCACGAGCAAGGTCGCGACCGTAGCACTTGGCGCAGATGCCGAAACGAGTTTCGCAGCTGATCGGCGAGCGAACGATCACTTCGTCGATGCTGTTGAGCTCGATGAACTCGACCCAACGTTCGTCGACGAGCGTACCGGCAGGAACGATAACGTCCTCGGTGCCTGGCTTGAACACATCGCGAGCGATCACACGACCCAACACGCGCTCACCCAGCGGCTCAACCACGTCGCCACCTTCAATGTGCGGCGTCATGAGCAGACCCTGTTCGGTACCGCAGTCGATCTCGGTCACCACCAGGTCTTGCGCTACGTCCACGAGACGGCGAGTCAGGTAACCCGAGTTCGCAGTCTTCAACGCGGTATCGGCCAGACCTTTACGCGCACCGTGCGTGGAAATGAAGTACTGAAGAACGCTCAGGCCTTCACGGAAGTTCGCCGTGATCGGCGTCTCGATAATCGAGCCGTCCGGTTTGGCCATCAGGCCACGCATACCGGCCAGCTGGCGAATCTGAGCAGCCGAACCCCGGGCCCCGGAGTCAGCCATCATATACATGGAGTTGAAGGACTCCTGATCGACCTCATTGCCCTCGCGGTCGATGACTTTCTCTTTCGAGAGGTTGGCCATCATCGCCTTGGACACTTCGTCGTTGGCCTTCGACCACAGGTCGATCACCTTGTTGTACTTCTCGCCCTGGGTTACCAGGCCGGAGGCGTACTGGCTTTCGATTTCTTTCACTTCATCGGTAGCAGTGCCGATGATGCGTGCCTTTTCATCAGGGATGACGAAGTCGTTCACACCGATGGACACACCGGAAATGGTCGAATAGGCGAAACCTGTGTACATCAGCTGGTCGGCGAAGATGACGGTTTCCTTCAGACCCACCACGCGGTAGCACTGGTTGATCAGCTTGGAAATCGCCTTTTTCTTCATCGGCTGGTTGACGACATCATACGGCAGGCCAGCCGGGACCACCTGGAACAACAGCGCGCGGCCGACAGTGGTGTCGACAATGCGAGTGTTGGTCTGCGAGGTGCCGTCACGCTCGTTGACGGTCTCGGTGATGCGGACCTTGATGCGTGCATGCAGAGCTGCCTCGCCGGCACGGAATACCCGGTCGACTTCCTGCAGGTCAGCGAATACGCGGCCTTCACCCTTGGCGTTGATCGCCTCACGAGTCATGTAGTACAGGCCCAGAACCACGTCCTGGGAAGGCACGATGATCGGCTCGCCGTTGGCTGGCGAGAGGATGTTGTTGGTCGACATCATCAGCGCGCGAGCTTCCAGCTGTGCCTCGAGGGTCAGCGGAACGTGCACAGCCATCTGGTCACCGTCGAAGTCGGCGTTGTACGCCGCACAGACCAGCGGATGCAGCTGAATGGCCTTGCCTTCGATGAGCACGGGCTCGAACGCCTGGATGCCCAGACGGTGCAGAGTCGGCGCGCGGTTGAGCAGAACGGGGTGTTCGCGAATCACTTCAGCCAGAACGTCCCAGACCTCGGGCAGCTCGCGCTCGACCATCTTCTTGGCGGCTTTGATGGTGGTGGCCAGGCCACGCACTTCCAGCTTGCCGAAGATGAACGGCTTGAACAGCTCCAGAGCCATTTTCTTGGGCAGACCGCACTGGTGCAGACGCAGGGTCGGGCCCACGGTGATCACGGAACGACCGGAGTAGTCCACGCGCTTACCGAGCAGGTTCTGACGGAAACGACCTTGCTTACCCTTGATCATGTCGGCGAGCGACTTGAGCGGGCGCTTGTTCGAACCGGTGATGGCACGGCCACGGCGGCCGTTATCCAGCAATGCGTCAACCGCCTCCTGGAGCATGCGCTTCTCGTTGCGCACGATGATATCGGGCGCAGACAGATCCAGCAGACGCTTCAGGCGGTTGTTACGGTTGATGACACGGCGATACAGGTCGTTCAGGTCGGACGTCGCGAAGCGACCACCGTCCAGCGGCACCAGCGGGCGCAGATCAGGCGGCAGCACGGGCAGGACGGTCAGGACCATCCACTCAGGCAGGTTGCCGGACTCCTGGAACGCTTCCATCAGCTTGAGGCGCTTGGACAGCTTCTTGATCTTGGTCTCGGAGTTGGTCTGCGGAATCTCTTCGCGCAGGCGGCCAGTCTCGTGCTCCAGATCGATAGCATGCAGCAGCTCGCGAACGGCTTCCGCACCCATGCGGGCGTCAAAGTCGTCACCGAACTCTTCCAGTGCCTCGAAGTACTGCTCGTCGTTGAGCAGCTGGCCTTTTTCCAGGGTGGTCATGCCCGGATCGATCACAACGTAGCTCTCGAAATAGAGAACGCGCTCGATATCACGCAGGGTCATGTCCATCAGCAAGCCGATACGGGACGGCAGCGACTTCAGGAACCAGATGTGGGCAACAGGCGACGCCAGTTCGATGTGCGCCATCCGCTCGCGGCGGACCTTGGCGAGGGCAACTTCCACGCCGCACTTCTCGCAGATCACACCGCGGTGCTTGAGGCGCTTGTACTTGCCGCACAGGCACTCGTAATCCTTTACCGGGCCAAAGATCTTGGCGCAGAAAAGGCCGTCACGCTCAGGCTTGAACGTACGGTAGTTGATGGTTTCTGGTTTCTTGACTTCACCGAACGACCACGAACGGATCATTTCAGGCGAGGCCAGACCAATGCGGATGGCGTCGAATTCTTCGACTTGACCCTGGTTCTTCAGCAAATTCAACAGGTCTTTCAAGGCCTTTTCCTCCTGGCGGAGCAGGGAGAGGGCTAATGCCCCCTCCCCTTCACGTCACGTGTTATTCGGTTTCCAGATCGATGTCGATACCCAGGGAACGGATTTCCTTGATCAACACGTTGAAGGACTCGGGCATGCCCGGCTCCATACGGTGATCGCCGTCCACGATGTTCTTGTACATCTTGGTCCGACCGTTCACATCGTCCGACTTGACCGTCAGCATTTCCTGCAGGGTGTAGGCTGCACCGTACGCTTCCAGTGCCCAAACCTCCATCTCCCCGAAACGCTGACCACCGAACTGAGCCTTACCACCCAGCGGCTGCTGGGTAACCAGGCTGTAGGAACCGGTGGAACGCGCGTGCATCTTGTCGTCCACCAGGTGGTTGAGTTTCAGCATGTACATGTAACCGACGGTCACCGAACGCTCGAACTTGTTACCGGTACGGCCATCGAACAGCACCATCTGGCCGCTCTCTGGCATGTCGGCGAGCTTGAGCATCGCCTTGATCTCGCTCTCCTTCGCACCATCGAAAACCGGCGTAGCCATCGGCACGCCTTTCTTCAGGTTACTGGCGAGCTCGAGTACCTCTGCATCGCTGAAGGTTTCAAGCTCTTCCTGGCGGCCGCCGATCTCATTGTAGATCTCGGTGAGGAAACCACGGATTTCCGCTGCCTTACGCTGTTCTTCGAGCATGCGGTTGATCTTCTCGCCCAAGCCCTTGGCCGCGAGGCCCAGGTGGGTTTCGAGGATCTGACCGACGTTCATACGAGACGGTACACCCAGCGGGTTCAGGACCACGTCGACCGGAGTGCCATGGACATCGTGCGGCATGTCTTCGACCGGCATGATTACCGAAACCACACCCTTGTTACCGTGGCGACCGGCCATCTTGTCGCCCGGCTGGATGCGACGACGAATAGCCAGGTACACCTTGACGATCTTCAACACGCCCGGCGCAAGGTCATCACCCTGCTGCAGCTTGCGCTTCTTGTCTTCGAACTTGTCGTCAAGCAGGCGACGACGGTCAACGATGTACTGCTGAGCTTTTTCAAGCTGCTCGTTGAGCGCGTCTTCAGCCATGCGCAATTTGAACCACTGGCCGTGCTCGAGACCGTTCAGAACATCGTCGGTGAGCTCAGTGCCCTTTTTAAGGTTGGCACCACCATCGACGACCTGGCCTACCAGAGCCGAACGCAGGCGCTCGAAGGTCGCGCCTTCGACGATGCGGAACTCTTCGTTCAGGTCCTTGCGGATCTGGTCGAGCTGGCTTTTCTCGATCGACAACGCGCGCGAATCACGCTCGACGCCATCACGAGTGAAGACCTGGACGTCGATGACAGTACCCTTGGTGCCGGTCGGCACGCGCAGGGAAGTATCCTTAACGTCACTGGCTTTTTCACCGAAGATCGCGCGAAGTAGCTTCTCTTCCGGAGTCAGTTGAGTCTCGCCTTTCGGTGTGACCTTACCGACCAGAATGTCGCCCGGGCCAACTTCGGCGCCCACGTAAACGATACCGGCTTCGTCCAGCTTGTTCAGCGCAGCCTCACCCACGTTCGGGATGTCCGCGGTGATTTCCTCTGGGCCAAGCTTGGTGTCGCGTGCGACACAGGTCAGCTCCTGAATGTGGATGGTAGTGAAACGATCTTCCTGTACCACACGCTCAGACAAGCAGATGGAGTCTTCGAAGTTGAAGCCGTTCCACGCCATGAACGCAATACGCATGTTCTGGCCCAGTGCCAGCTCGCCCATGTCGGTCGACGGGCCGTCAGCCATGATGTCACTGCGCTGTACCACATCACCCTTGCTCACCAGCGGACGCTGGTTGATGCAGGTGTTCTGGTTGGAGCGGGTGTATTTGGTCAGGTTGTAGATATCTACACCGGCCTCACCTGTCTCGACTTCATCGTCCGCTACGCGCACGACGATACGACTCGCGTCCACGGAATCGATCACGCCGCCGCGGCGAGCAACCACGCAGACACCGGAGTCACGGGCGACGTTGCGCTCCATGCCGGTACCTACCAGCGGCTTGTCGGCGCGCAGCGTGGGGACAGCCTGGCGCTGCATGTTCGAACCCATCAATGCACGGTTGGCGTCATCGTGCTCCAGGAATGGGATCAGCGATGCGGCGACCGACACAACCTGCTTGGGCGAAACGTCCATCAGGGTGACGTCTTCCGGCGCCTTGACGGTGAACTCGTTCAGGTGACGAACAGCCACCAGCTCGTCGATCAGTTGTTTCTGTTCGTTCATCGAGGCCGAAGCCTGAGCGATGACGTGATCGGCCTCTTCGATCGCGGACAGGAACACGATGTCGTCGGAAACAACGCCTTCCTTCACAACGCGGTACGGGCTTTCGAGGAAGCCATACTGGTTGGTGCGGGCGTAGGCGGCCAGCGAGTTGATCAGCCCGATGTTCGGACCCTCAGGCGTTTCGATCGGGCATACGCGACCATAGTGAGTCGGGTGTACGTCGCGAACTTCGAAGCCTGCGCGCTCACGAGTCAGGCCGCCAGGGCCGAGTGCGGAAACACGGCGCTTGTGGGTGATCTCGGACAGCGGGTTGTTCTGGTCCATGAACTGCGAGAGCTGGCTGGAACCGAAGAACTCCTTCACCGCAGCAGCCACCGGCTTGGCGTTGATCAGGTCCTGCGGCATCAAGCCTTCGCTTTCAGCCATCGACAGACGTTCCTTGACTGCACGCTCAACGCGCACCAGGCCAACACGGAACTGGTTCTCGGCCATCTCGCCCACGCAACGAACGCGGCGGTTACCCAAGTGGTCGATGTCATCGACGATGCCGCGGCCGTTACGGATATCGACCAGGGTACGCAGCACGGCGACGATGTCTTCCTTGCTGAGTACGCCGGAGCCTTCGATCTCGGTACGGCCGATGCGGCGGTTGAACTTCATGCGGCCGACAGCGGACAGGTCGTAACGCTCGGCGCTGAAGAACAGGTTGTTGAACAGGGTCTCGGCGGCATCCTTGGTTGGTGGCTCGCCAGGGCGCATCATCCGATAAATTTCGACCAACGCTTCGAGCTGGTTGGTAGTCGAGTCGATCTTCAGGGTATCGGAGATGAACGGGCCACAGTCAATGTCGTTGGTGTACAGGGTCTCGATACGGACGACCTGTGCTTTGGCGATCTTGACCAGAGCGTCAGTGGACAGCTCGGTATTGCATTCGGCGATGATTTCGCCGGTAGCCGGGTGCACGATCGCCTTGGCGGTGGTACGGCCCAGTACATAGTCCAGCGGAACTTCGAGCTCTTTGATGCCCGATTTTTCCAGCTGATTGATGTGGCGCGCGGTGATCCGGCGACCTTGCTCGACAATCACCTTGCCGGCGCCATCAGTGATGTCGATCATCGCGACTTCACCACGCAGGCGCTGCGGCACCAGTTCCAGGCTCAGTTGCTCGCCTTTGATATGGAACACGTTGGTGGTGTAGAAGGTGTCGAGCACTTCTTCAGTGCTGTAACCGAGCGCGCGCAGCAGCACGGAGGCCGGCAGCTTGCGACGACGGTCGATACGCACGAACACGCAGTCCTTGGGGTCGAATTCGAAATCGAGCCAGGAGCCACGGTAGGGAATGATACGAGCGGAATAAAGCAGCTTGCCCGAGCTGTGAGTCTTGCCACGGTCGTGGTCGAAGAACACACCCGGCGAACGGTGCAACTGGGAAACGATAACGCGCTCGGTACCGTTGATAACGAAGGTACCGTTCTCAGTCATCAATGGGATTTCGCCCATGTAGACTTCTTGTTCCTTGATGTCTTTGATCGCTTTGTTCGACGACTCTTTGTCGAAAATGATCAGACGCACCTTCACCCTCAACGGAACGGCAAAGGTAACACCGCGCAGCACGCACTCTTTGACATCGAACGCGGGCTCGCCCAGGCGATAACCAACGTACTCCAGGGCAGCATTGCCGGAGTAGCTGATGATCGGGAAAACAGATTTGAAGGCCGCGTGCAGGCCGACGTCGCGGAACTGATCCTTTGACACTCCCGCCTGCAGGAATTCACGATAAGAATCCAGCTGGATGGCCAGGAGGTAAGGCACATCCATGACGTCCGGCAACTTGCTAAAGTCCTTGCGGATACGTTTTTTCTCAGTGTATGAGTAAGCCATCAGCGTTCCCCAGCTTGGTCACCTGCTTGTTTGGCCTCTCCCGGCGGGAGTAGCCAGAAAATCTTGCGAACCCCATGGCTCGCAGCACCCTCTCAAGGGTGGATCTTGCACGTTGCAGCGCCACGAACTCGCAGCAGCTGTAACGGAAAAAGGCCGGTGGCGCGAGCCACCAGCCGTCAGCCTTGGGCGTAAACCTCAGGCTGTTGCTCCAAGGTCGAAACTTACTTGACTTCGACTTCAGCGCCAGCTTCAACCAGAGCTTTCTGCAGAGCTTCTGCTTCGGCTTTGGAGACGCCTTCTTTGATGGCTTTAGGAGCGCCGTCAACCATGTCCTTGGCTTCTTTCAGGCCCAGACCGGTGGCTTCACGAACAGCCTTGATCACGTTAACTTTCTTCTCGCCAGCGGCTTTCAGAATAACGTTGAACTCGGTTTGCTCTTCAACAGCGGCAGCAGCGGTAGCCGGGCCAGCAGCAACAGCTGCAGCAGCGCTCACGCCGAACTTCTCTTCCATCGCTTTGATCAGCTCAACGACTTGCATAACCGACATTTCGGAAACGGCGTTGATGATATCTTCTTGAGACAGAGCCATGACTCTAATTCCTGTATTGGGGACGGCCTTCTCGGCCATCACAATAAACAAATAAACTGAAAGGGTTGGCGAGGCTTAGGCCGCGCTTGCTTCTTTCTGGTCGCGAATAGCCGCCAGGGTACGAGCCAGCTTGCTGGTAGCGCCTTGAATCACGCTCATCAGCTGCGAAATGGCTTCGTCGCGGGTCGGCAGAGTTGCCAGTACGTCGATCTGATTGGCTGCGAGGAACTGGCCCTCAAACGATGCCGCCTTGATCTCGAACTTGTCCTGACCCTTTGCGAACGCCTTGAAGATACGAGCGGCAGCGCCCGGATGTTCGTTGGAGAATGCAATCAGGGTCGGGCCTTTGAACGCGTCATTGAGGTTGCTGAAAGCAGTGCCATCAACGGCGCGGCGCAGCAGGGTGTTACGTACGACACGTACGTATACGCCAGCTTCGCGGGCCTCTTTACGGAGTCCGGTCATTGCGCTTACAGTCACGCCACGGGCATCGGCCACGACAGCAGACAGAGCGACTTTGGCAGCCTCGTTGACTTCAGCGACGATGGCCTTCTTGTCTTCGAGTTTAATTGCCACGGGTTTACTCCTGGTGTTAACCGTTTCATCCAGCCGAGGCCGGATGTCGTTTTGGTGTCTGATTCGGTAACGAATCGGGAGCACCATCTGCGTAGGCTGTAGGTTTAAGGCTTTCGCCGCCTACGGTCTTGGATAGCCCCCGCCAGGCAGGGACCCCAATCTTGTTGCGGCGCGCAATGCGCGCCGCCTTGCATCAAGCGGTCAGCGAGCCTTGGTCGATGACCAAGCCTGGGCCCATGGTGGTGCTCAGGGTGACGCGCTTGATGTAGATACCTTTCGAAGAAGCAGGTTTGATACGCTTGAGATCAGCGATCAGCGCTTCAACGTTTTCCTTCAGCTTGTCAGCTTCGAAACCGACCTTGCCGACGGAAGTGTGAATGATACCGTTCTTGTCAGTGCGATAGCGAACCTGACCAGCCTTGGCGTTCTTGACCGCAGTGGCCACGTCAGGGGTCACGGTACCGACTTTCGGGTTAGGCATCAGGCCGCGCGGGCCGAGCACCTGACCCAGCTGACCCACAACGCGCATGGCATCAGGCGATGCGATCACGACGTCATAGTTCAGGTCGCCGGCTTTCATTTCGGCAGCCAGATCGTCCATGCCGACGCGGTCAGCACCCGCCGCCAACGCTGCTTCAGCGTTCGGGCCCTGAGTGAAGACAGCAACGCGAACAGTCTTGCCAGTGCCATGCGGAAGCACGGTAGCGCTGCGAACGACCTGGTCGGATTTACGCGGGTCAACGCCCAGGTTCACGGCGATGTCGAACGACTCGGTGAACTTGACCTTGGACAGCTCAGCCAGAAGAGTGGCGGCCTCTTCGAAACCGTACAGCTTGCCAGCTTCGATCTTGGCGGCGATCGCCTTTTGACGCTTGGTCTGCTTAGCCATTACACACCCTCCACGTTCAGGCCCATGCTGCGGGCAGAGCCGGCGATGGTGCGCACGGCAGCGTCCATGTCAGCGGCGGTGAGATCAGCCTGCTTGGTCTTGGCGATCTCTTCCAACTGGGCGCGAGTTACGGTACCAACCTTGACGGTATTCGGGCGAGCCGAACCACTGGCCAGGCCTGCAGCCTTTTTCAGCAGTACCGAAGCAGGGGTACTTTTGGTTTCGAACGTGAAGCTACGATCACTGTAAACAGTGATGATAACTGGAGTCGGCAGGCCTGCTTCCATACCTTGGGTACGGGCGTTGAAGGCCTTGCAGAATTCCATGATGTTCACGCCATGTTGACCCAGAGCCGGACCAACGGGTGGGCTAGGGTTGGCCTGGCCGGCCTTGACTTGCAGCTTGATATAAGCCGTGATCTTCTTAGCCATGAGCTACTCCACTATCGGGTTCAAGCGCCGCACTGGCGGCTCCCCGGTTTGCTTTCGTTTATCCCAGTGACGACAAAACCCCGCAGCCATTGCCTGCGGGGTATGGGACCTCTGCGCCAGTCAGACCTTTTCGACCTGGCTGAACTCGAGCTCCACCGGAGTGGAGCGACCGAAAATGAGCACTGCAACCTGAATGCGGCTCTTTTCGTAGTTAACCTCTTCGACGCTGCCATTGAAGTCCGCAAAAGGACCATCGATGACGCGCACAACTTCGCCTGGCTCGAACAAGGTTTTAGGCTTGGGCTTATCGCTACCGTCGGCGACACGACGCAGAATAGCTTCAGCCTCCTTGTCGGTGATGGGAGCGGGCTTGTCGGCAGTACCACCAATGAAGCCCATGACACGAGGGGTGTCCTTGACCAAGTGCCAAGTCCCTTCGTTCATTTCCATCTGAACCAAGACGTAGCCGGGGAAGAACTTGCGCTCGCTTTTGCGCTTTTGACCATTGCGCATCTCTACCACTTCTTCAGTGGGGACGAGAATTTCGCCAAAGCCTTCTTCCATACCAGCCAATTTCACACGCTCAATCAATGAGCGCATAACATGCTTCTCGTAACCCGAGTAAGCATGAACAACGTACCAGCGCTTAGCCACGAGACACCTTTAGCCTACAATCAAGGAAACCAGCCAGCCTAGCAGGGAATCCAAACCCCACAACAGCAAAGCCATGATCAAGACCACTGCCACTACAATCAGGGTGGTCTGGGTAGTCTCTTGGCGAGTCGGCCAAACGACTTTACGAATCTCGGTACGAGCTTCCTTCACAAGGGTAAAGAACGACTTGCCTTTACCAGTCTGAAGCGCTACAAAAGCGGCAACAGCAGCAATGACCAGCAGACCCAGGACGCGGTACAGCAGCGGCGAACCAGCAAAATACTGATTACCGACGACACCCACCACAACCAGCGCTACGACGGCAAGCCACTTGAGCAGGTCGAAACGAGTGTCTTGGGCTTCTGCCTTAGGAGTCATTAGGGAAATCCTGTGAAAAGAAAGCCAGGTCCACCGAGAGTGAATCTGGCAGGCCAGGAGGGAATCGAACCCCCAACCTACGGTTTTGGAGACCGTCGCTCTGCCAATTGAGCTACTGACCTAAAACTGAATCAGGCCGGCCATTATGCCGGCCCGATGGAGACATTACAAGCCTTTATTCTACAACGCTTGCTACAACACCAGCACCAACGGTACGGCCGCCTTCGCGAATTGCGAAGCGCAGACCTTGATCCATGGCGATTGGCTTGATCAGGGTGACAGTCATCTGGATGTTGTCACCAGGCATGACCATCTCAACGCCTTCCGGCAGCTGGCAGTCGCCAGTCACGTCAGTAGTACGGAAGTAGAACTGAGGACGGTAGCCTTTGAAGAACGGAGTATGACGGCCGCCTTCTTCCTTCGACAGAACGTAGACTTCGCCAACGAACTTGGTGTGCGGCTTGATCGAGCCTGGCTTGGCCAGAACCTGACCACGCTCGACGTCGTCACGCTTGGTACCACGCAGCAGCACGCCGCAGTTCTCGCCAGCACGGCCTTCGTCCAGCAGCTTGCGGAACATCTCGACACCGGTGCAAGTGGTTTTGGTGGTCGGACGCAGGCCGACGATTTCCACTTCTTCCTGAATCTTGACGATGCCGCGCTCTACACGACCAGTCACAACAGTACCGCGGCCGGAGATCGAGAACACGTCTTCGATCGGCAGCAGGAACGGCTTGTCGATGGCACGCTCAGGCTCAGGAATGTAAACGTCCAGAGTCTCGACCAGCTTCTTGACAGCCGAAGTACCCATCTCGTTGTCGTCCTGGCCGTTCAGGGCCATCAGAGCCGAACCGATGATGATCGGAGTGTCGTCACCTGGGAAGTCGTAGGTGCTCAGCAGGTCGCGAACTTCCATCTCGACCAGCTCCAGCAGCTCAGCGTCATCAACCATGTCGGCCTTGTTCAGGAACACGACGATGTAAGGAACGCCTACCTGACGGGACAGCAGGATGTGCTCACGGGTCTGAGGCATCGGACCATCGGCGGCCGAGCAAACCAGAATCGCGCCGTCCATCTGCGCAGCACCGGTGATCATGTTCTTGACGTAGTCGGCGTGACCCGGGCAGTCAACGTGCGCATAGTGACGTACGGCAGAGTCGTACTCAACGTGCGCGGTGTTGATGGTGATACCACGAGCCTTCTCTTCCGGGGCGCTGTCGATCTTGTCGAAGTCAACCTTGGCGGAACCGAAAACCTCGGAGCAAACGCGAGTCAGCGCTGCGGTCAGCGTGGTCTTGCCATGGTCAACGTGACCGATGGTGCCGACGTTGACGTGCGGCTTATTCCGTTCGAACTTTTCCTTAGCCATCTATTCGATCTCCGCGGGAAGATTTAAGCGAATCACCTGATAAAACAAAGGCAGATATTTTCATATCTGCCTCTGCAAAAGTGGAGCTCTTGAGCGGATTTGAACCGCTGACCTCACCCTTACCAAGGGTGTGCTCTACCAACTGAGCTACAAGAGCATAACACTGTGCAACAACAGCAAACTTGGAGCGGGTAGCGGGAATCGAACCCGCATCATCAGCTTGGAAGGCTGAGGTTCTACCACTAAACTATACCCGCGGAGCCTGCAGCTCTCGCTAAAATGGTGGAGGGGGAAGGATTCGAACCTTCGAAGTCGAAGACGTCAGATTTACAGTCTGATCCCTTTGGCCGCTCGGGAACCCCTCCGAACGTGGGCGGCATTTTAACCTACTCCACCCTGCTGTCAAGCTTTTTCTCATTAAAATCTTGAGGTTAGCGATTACGACAGTGCTTTACAGTGTTGCTTATCCCTGTGAAGCGGGCGCTATTCTATTCAACTTATTCGGGAGTTGCAATGCCCTCGCACGGCATTATTTTCCGTTTCAAGTCTTTGATATCGCCGGCCACCTCCGAAAGCGATGCATCATCGACCACTTCCCTGCTGGCAGGCGCCACACGCAACCAATACAGGTGGGCAGCGCCTTCCTGCGCCTGGTAAACCGACGCCTCAACTCGTGCACTTTTGAGCCGCCCGGCCAGCACCTCCAAGTGAGCAGCCGTGGAATACCCCCCAAGAAACAAACACGACTGCCCACGAGGCTGAGGGCTTGCGGGTGTAGAGGCTTCGCTCAAAAGGCGGATATCACCTGCTCCGTTACGCTTTGGCATCAGAGAAGTGATTTCCTTGGGTCGAACGGGTGCCTCCAGTTGGCTCCATCCGAAATAGAAAATGTTCAGAACCAGCAGTAGCAAAAACAACCAACGCATGAGCACCTCAGGACAAAGGGCAAGCGATGGCCAGCCCTTTGAATACCAGATCCGGAATGTAGCGGGCATCGGGGGCGACATCACTTACCAAAGCGGCATCCCCCCTGTGAGAAAAAGGCGGTAATCCGCACCCGACAACATCCTCGCCTGCTCGACTTGGGTGGCGACGAAACCTCGGAGCATAAGCACACAACCGCGCTCGACCGCTTGCACAGTTGCCGTACCAGGAGCAAGACGAGCCTTGGCTGTATTGGCCGAGTCATCATCGTATCGAATACGCCGCGTATGTGTACGCAGCTGGCTTCGCATGAGGGGCAAACCAGGGCAAATGTAACCACCAAGGTGCTGCCCATCGGCATCGACAAAATCAGAAGTGACTGCAGTGCCAAAGTCGATGACAACGCACGGGCCACCCGCTTGCGCATAGGCACCCAGAATTGCAACCCAACGATCCATGCCCAGCCGGTGATAATCATCGTAGCCATTTTGCACGCCGGCACATTCTTGTGCAGGGATCGCCAAGTGCGTGGGAATGGAAAAGGCAGACTCCACCAGATCGGTTAGTTTGCGGGTCTCCTCCTCGTTACGCACACTCACCACCCGGCACACGCGCAGATGCACATCACTGGCCGCACTGAGCACGTGGAGAAGCTCGTTATTGCTTTCCACCGCACCCGCACCCACCACTGAGCTATCAGCTGCCAGTACTCTCCACTTAACAAAACTGTTTCCGCAATCGAGCTCAAGAATCATGGCTCAGCCTCAAGCTCAACTCTCCACCACTGAACACCTGCTCCACGCCGTTCACCTCCAGGCGCAATCCACCTTGAGCGTCCACACCAAGCGCCACACCTGAAACTTGCAGCCCCCCTGAAGCGAGCTGCACGGAGCGGCCTTGCCAGAGATGGTTCGATTCCCACTCAGCCTGCAGCCCTGCAAACCCGTAGTCGCTATGCAGTTTCAGATAGCCCAGCAGGTGGCGACAGAGCGCTTGCACCAACTGGTTCCGATCAATCGACTTCGCCGAGGCTAATTGCAAAGAAGTCCAGGCTTGATCAATGGCCTCTGCGGCGCACATATTGACGTTAATACCAATGCCCAGGACAACGTGGCAAACATCCGCAGGGTCGCCGACCAGCTCGAGGAGAATGCCTGCCACCTTTTTACCATCGCACAGCACGTCGTTCGGCCATTTAAGGCCTGCATCGATGCCATATTCGCGGACGAGCTTGAGTACTGCCAGGCCGGCTACCAGGCTCAACGCCTCCAGCCTACGCATTCCGCCCTCAATGCGTAATCCCATACTGAAATAGAGATTTTGCCCAAACGGGCTTACCCATTGCCGACCACGGCGCCCCCGACCTGCACTTTGCGCCTCCGCCAGGACCAACAGAGGCATGGCACGGTGGGCAGCAACCTGCCGCAGCACTTCCGCATTAGTGGAATCCAGGATGGTATGCACCTCAACGGCCACGCCCTGCTCGCCCAGCGCACCTTGGAGCACGGCCTCATCCAATAGATGTAGGGGAGAAGCAAGCTGATACCCTTTCCCTCGCACCTTATAGACGGGTATCTGGTATTCGGCCTCCAACTGCTGCAATTGCTTCCACACAGCACTACGGCTTACTCCAAGAGCTCGCCCTAGCGCCTCACCCGAATGGAAGCGGCCGTCAGCCAATAATCTCAACAACGCCAGCATGCCTGAACCTGCCTTGGAATCCGGCCCGAATGATAGCCACCGACGTGCGCATTGCAAAGCACTGTACAGCGGATGAAACCGCACTTTTCAACGCCCAAAAGACAAAACCCCAATCGTTTTCACGATTGGGGTTCTGCGGGTTTGAATCTTGACGATGACCTACTCTCACATGGGGAAACCCCACACTACCATCGGCGATGCGTCGTTTCACTGCTGAGTTTCGGGATGGGATCAGGTGGTGCCAACGCTCTATGGTCGTCAAGAAATTCGGTAGCTGCCGCGCCTGAGCGTTGCAGCGAATTCAGGTATGTGATGTTTGTGTGTATCGATGCGCATTTTCGGCTGTGTCGCTTCACCACCGCATCTGCGCTTGGCAGATTGCTTGGGTGTTATATGGTCAAGCCTCACGGGCAATTAGTATGGGTTAGCTCAACGCCTCACAGCGCTTACACACCCCACCTATCAACGTCGTAGTCTTCGACGGCCCTTCAGGGGATTCTGGATCCCAGTGAGATCTCATCTTGAGGCAAGTTTCCCGCTTAGATGCTTTCAGCGGTTATCTCTTCCGAACATAGCTACCCGGCAATGCCACTGGCGTGACAACCGGAACACCAGAGGTTCGTCCACTCCGGTCCTCTCGTACTAGGAGCAGCCCCTCTCAAATCTCAAACGTCCACGGCAGATAGGGACCGAACTGTCTCACGACGTTCTAAACCCAGCTCGCGTACCACTTTAAATGGCGAACAGCCATACCCTTGGGACCGGCTTCAGCCCCAGGATGTGATGAGCCGACATCGAGGTGCCAAACACCGCCGTCGATATGAACTCTTGGGCGGTATCAGCCTGTTATCCCCGGAGTACCTTTTATCCGTTGAGCGATGGCCCTTCCATACAGAACCACCGGATCACTAAGACCTACTTTCGTACCTGCTCGACGTGTGGGTCTCGCAGTCAAGCGCGCTTTTGCCTTTATACTCTACGACCGATTTCCGACCGGTCTGAGCGCACCTTCGTACTCCTCCGTTACTCTTTGGGAGGAGACCGCCCCAGTCAAACTACCCACCATACACTGTCCTCGATCCGGATGACGGACCTGAGTTAGAACCTCAAGGTTGCCAGGGTGGTATTTCAAGGTTGGCTCCACGCAAACTGGCGTTCACGCTTCAAAGCCTCCCACCTATCCTACACAAGCAAGCTCAAAGTCCAGTGCAAAGCTATAGTAAAGGTTCACGGGGTCTTTCCGTCTAGCCGCGGATACACTGCATCTTCACAGCGATTTCAATTTCACTGAGTCTCGGGTGGAGACAGCGCCGCCATCGTTACGCCATTCGTGCAGGTCGGAACTTACCCGACAAGGAATTTCGCTACCTTAGGACCGTTATAGTTACGGCCGCCGTTTACCGGGGCTTCGATCAAGAGCTTCGCTTGCGCTAACCCCATCAATTAACCTTCCGGCACCGGGCAGGCGTCACACCCTATACGTCCACTTTCGTGTTTGCAGAGTGCTGTGTTTTTAATAAACAGTCGCAGCGGCCTGGTATCTTCGACCAGCCGGGGCTTACGCAGTAAATGCTTCACCCTGGCCGGCGCACCTTCTCCCGAAGTTACGGTGCCATTTTGCCTAGTTCCTTCACCCGAGTTCTCTCAAGCGCCTTGGTATTCTCTACCCAACCACCTGTGTCGGTTTGGGGTACGGTTCCCGGTTATCTGAAGCTTAGAAGCTTTTCCTGGAAGCATGGCATCGACCACTTCGCACTCTAGGAGCGCTCGTCATCAGCTCTCGGCCTTGAACACCCGGATTTGCCTAAGTGTTCGGCCTACCACCTTAAACTTGGACAACCAACGCCAAGCTGGCCTAGCCTTCTCCGTCCCTCCATCGCAATAACCGGAAGTACAGGAATATTAACCTGTTTTCCATCGACTACGCTTTTCAGCCTCGCCTTAGGGACCGACTAACCCTGCGTCGATTAACGTTGCGCAGGAAACCTTGGTCTTTCGGCGTGGGAGTTTTTCACTCCCATTGTCGTTACTCATGTCAGCATTCGCACTTCTGATACCTCCAGCAAGCTTCTCAACTCACCTTCACAGGCTTACAGAACGCTCCTCTACCGCGTCACCTAAGTGACACCCGTAGCTTCGGTACCTGGTTTGAGCCCCGTTACATCTTCCGCGCAGGCCGACTCGACTAGTGAGCTATTACGCTTTCTTTAAAGGGTGGCTGCTTCTAAGCCAACCTCCTAGCTGTCTAAGCCTTCCCACATCGTTTCCCACTTAACCAGGATTTTGGGACCTTAGCTGACGGTCTGGGTTGTTTCCCTTTTCACGACGGACGTTAGCACCCGCCGTGTGTCTCCCATGCTCGGCACTTGTAGGTATTCGGAGTTTGCATCGGTTTGGTAAGTCGGGATGACCCCCTAGCCGAAACAGTGCTCTACCCCCTACAGTGATACATGAGGCGCTACCTAAATAGCTTTCGAGGAGAACCAGCTATCTCCGAGCTTGATTAGCCTTTCACTCCGATCCACAGGTCATCCGCTAACTTTTCAACGGTAGTCGGTTCGGTCCTCCAGTCAGTGTTACCTAACCTTCAACCTGCCCATGGATAGATCGCCCGGTTTCGGGTCTATACCCAGCGACTAAACGCCCTATTAAGACTCGCTTTCGCTACGCCTCCCCTATTCGGTTAAGCTCGCCACTGAATATAAGTCGCTGACCCATTATACAAAAGGTACGCAGTCACAGAACAAAGTCTGCTCCCACTGCTTGTACGCATACGGTTTCAGGTTCTATTTCACTCCCCTCTCCGGGGTTCTTTTCGCCTTTCCCTCACGGTACTGGTTCACTATCGGTCAGTCAGTAGTATTTAGCCTTGGAGGATGGTCCCCCCATGTTCAGACAAAGTTTCTCGTGCTCCGTCCTACTCGATTTCACTGCAAAGAGATTTTCGTGTACGGGGCTATCACCCACTATGGCCGCACTTTCCAGAGCGTTCCACTAATCTCGATACAGCTTAAGGGCTGGTCCCCGTTCGCTCGCCACTACTAAGGGAATCTCGGTTGATTTCTATTCCTCAGGGTACTTAGATGTTTCAGTTCCCCTGGTTCGCCTCTTGCACCTATGGATTCAGTACAAGATACCTAGGTTATCCTAGGTGGGTTCCCCCATTCAGAGATCTCCGGATCGCAGTCTATTTGCCGACTCCCCGGAGCTTATCGCAGGCTATCACGTCTTTCATCGCCTCTGACTGCCAAGGCATCCACCGTATGCGCTTCTTCACTTGACCATATAACCCCAAACAATCTGAGGCTGTATGAGTGAAGACGACATTCGCCGAAAATCCGCAAGTAGATACTCACAAATTTTACCTTGACCTGAACTGTGCCAGTGAAAGCACAGCTTCAGTCAATTTCTATCACATACCTAAATTTTTAAAGAACGATTCTGGAAAAACCAGAAAGCAAGGTTCGATACGAACATTGATTTCTGTATTCTCACAAGGGACATGGTGGAGCCAAGCGGGATCGAACCGCTGACCTCCTGCGTGCAAGGCAGGCGCTCTCCCAGCTGAGCTATGGCCCCTAAACTGGTAGGTCTGGGCAGATTTGAACTGCCGACCTCACCCTTATCAGGGGTGCGCTCTAACCAACTGAGCTACAGACCTATATAGGGTCTAATCGTCTTTACAATCGAATCAAGCAATTCGTGTGGGTGCTCATGAGTGGCTGGGTCGTCGATTAAGGAGGTGATCCAGCCGCAGGTTCCCCTACGGCTACCTTGTTACGACTTCACCCCAGTCATGAATCACACCGTGGTAACCGTCCTCCCGAAGGTTAGACTAGCTACTTCTGGTGCAACCCACTCCCATGGTGTGACGGGCGGTGTGTACAAGGCCCGGGAACGTATTCACCGCGACATTCTGATTCGCGATTACTAGCGATTCCGACTTCACGCAGTCGAGTTGCAGACTGCGATCCGGACTACGATCGGTTTTGTGAGATTAGCTCCACCTCGCGGCTTGGCAACCCTCTGTACCGACCATTGTAGCACGTGTGTAGCCCAGGCCGTAAGGGCCATGATGACTTGACGTCATCCCCACCTTCCTCCGGTTTGTCACCGGCAGTCTCCTTAGAGTGCCCACCTTAACGTGCTGGTAACTAAGGACAAGGGTTGCGCTCGTTACGGGACTTAACCCAACATCTCACGACACGAGCTGACGACAGCCATGCAGCACCTGTGTCAGAGTTCCCGAAGGCACCGATCCATCTCTGGAAAGTTCTCTGCATGTCAAGGCCTGGTAAGGTTCTTCGCGTTGCTTCGAATTAAACCACATGCTCCACCGCTTGTGCGGGCCCCCGTCAATTCATTTGAGTTTTAACCTTGCGGCCGTACTCCCCAGGCGGTCAACTTAATGCGTTAGCTGCGCCACTAAAGTCTCAAGGACCCCAACGGCTAGTTGACATCGTTTACGGCGTGGACTACCAGGGTATCTAATCCTGTTTGCTCCCCACGCTTTCGCACCTCAGTGTCAGTATCAGTCCAGGTGGTCGCCTTCGCCACTGATGTTCCTTCCTATATCTACGCATTTCACCGCTACACAGGAAATTCCACCACCCTCTACCATACTCTAGCCTGCCAGTTTTGGATGCAGTTCCCAGGTTGAGCCCGGGGATTTCACATTCAACTTGGCAAACCACCTACGCGCGCTTTACGCCCAGTAATTCCGATTAACGCTTGCACCCTCTGTATTACCGCGGCTGCTGGCACAGAGTTAGCCGGTGCTTATTCTGTCGGTAACGTCAAAACTGCAAGGTATTAACCTACAGCCCTTCCTCCCAACTTAAAGTGCTTTACAATCCGAAGACCTTCTTCACACACGCGGCATGGCTGGATCAGGCTTTCGCCCATTGTCCAATATTCCCCACTGCTGCCTCCCGTAGGAGTCTGGACCGTGTCTCAGTTCCAGTGTGACTGATCATCCTCTCAGACCAGTTACGGATCGTCGCCTTGGTGAGCCATTACCTCACCAACTAGCTAATCCGACCTAGGCTCATCTGATAGCGTGAGGTCCGAAGATCCCCCACTTTCTCCCGTAGGACGTACGCGGTATTAGCGACCGTTTCCGGTCGTTATCCCCCACTATCAGGCAGATTCCTAGGCATTACTCACCCGTCCGCCGCTCGCCACCAGGAGCAAGCTCCCGTGCTGCCGCTCGACTTGCATGTGTTAGGCCTGCCGCCAGCGTTCAATCTGAGCCATGATCAAACTCTTCAGTTCAATACTGCTTTTGGGTTTTGAGAAAACCCTAAACTTGGCTCAGCCATCGCAATCTTCGTATAACGAAGAAAAACTCATTCGAATTCTCGTATGAGTCATTGTGAGGCTGATAATCTGTTGACCATCAGTCCAACTCACAAGCACCCACACGAATTGCTTGATTCAGTTGTTAAAGAGCGGTTGGTTGATTCTTTCGTCTCAACCGAGGCGCGCATTCTACGCTTTCCTCATTTCGTGTCAAGCGTTTATTTTCAGAAGTTTTCGTTAAAACCTTTGAAACATCAACCACTTGACTCGCTTCGCTACCTCTTGAAGCGGGAGGCGAATTCTACAGCGTTACAACCTGCTGTCAACCACCTTTTTCACCGCATTCAATCCGGAGACTGAAGCCCCTCCAACCGCTCCAAAATCGCTAACTCGTTGAATCTCAAGGAGTTTCGCGTTCCGTTGTCGCTGGAAGTGGGGCGCATTATAAGGGGATTGGAAACGCCGTCAACACTTATTTCGAAATAACCGGGCAATAGCTTTATTGCCCGGTATAACGCCTATCAGCTGACCTGATTGAGCGCTTCGCCCACCGCATCGAACAGTGTTGCCATCTCTGCAGCAGTCGCATTGAACATCGGCCCGAACTGCAGCGTGTCGCCGCCGTAACGTACATAGAAGCCTTTGTCCCACAACTTCATGGCAGCCTCGAACGGTCGCACGATGGCGTCGCCATCGCGCGGCGCCAGCTGGATCGCACCCGCCAGGCCGAAGTTGCGGATATCCACTATGTTCGCTGCCCCCTTCACGCCATGCAGGTGACGCTCGAAGTCCGGTGCCAACGCGGCAGCAGCCTGAACCAATTGCTCGTTCAACAGGATATCCAGGGCTGCGATCCCGGCCGCGCAGGCAACCGGATGCGCCGAGTAGGTGTAGCCGTGCGGGAATTCCACGGCGTACTCCGGCGTGGGTTGACTCATGAAGGTCTGATAGATCTCGCTGGTAGCGATAACCGCCCCCATGGGAATTGCACCGTTGGTGACCTGCTTGGCAATGCACATCAGGTCCGGCGTCACACCGAAGGTTTCGGCGCCGAATAAAGTACCCGTGCGGCCAAACCCGGTAATGACTTCATCGAAGATCAACAGGATATTGTGCTGATCGCAGATCTCACGCAGCCGCTTGAGGTAGCCCTTCGGGGGCGGCAGCACACCAGCCGATCCGGCCATTGGCTCCACGATCAGCGCCGCGATATTGGATGCATCGTGAAGCTCGATGCGCTTGAGCAACTCATCGGCCAGGGCGATACCGCCCTCCTCTGGCATTCCCTTGGAGAAGGCGTTGCCAGGCAAGAGCGTATGAGGAATGTGATCCACGTCCAGCAGTTGCCCGAACATCTTGCGGTTGCCATTGACCCCGCCCAGGCTGGTGCCCGCAATGTTGACGCCATGGTAGCCGCGTGCCCGGCCGATGATCTTGGTCTTGGACGCATGGCCTTTGAGGCGCCAGTACGCCTTGACCATCTTCAGCGCCGTGTCGGCGCATTCGGAGCCCGAGTTGGTATAAAAGACGTGATTGAGATTGCCAGGCGTGAGAGAGGTGATCTTTTCCGCCAGCTGGAACGACAGCGGATGCCCATATTGAAAGGCAGGCGAATAGTCGAGCACACCCAATTGCTTCGCTACCGCTTCCTGGATTTCCTTTCGGGTATGGCCAGCGCCGCAAGTCCACAGGCCCGAGAGGCTGTCATAGATCTTGCGGCCGCGATCATCGACAAGGTGCCGCTCATGAGCCGCCACGATCAGGCGCGGGTCACGCTGGAAGTTACGGTTGGCCGTATAAGGCATCCAGTGCGCGTCCAGCTTCAGCTGGCTGGCCAGCCCTTGGGGTGCATTTTCCAGCATGTTCATCTCAAGCCCTCGAGTCGACAGCGTTTGTTGTTGCCGCCTACGTTGGCACGCGGCTAAAGTCTCGAAAAGGCTGTTTTACCTATCCTCATTCCGGCGAGAACTAAACAATGAGCCGTCGAGAGACTCTTGCCCAGGTCAGCGACTTCGACATCCGCCTGCTGCGGGTCTTTCGCAGTGTGGTCGAAAGCGGTGGCTTTTCCGCAGCAGAGAACGTGCTGGGCATAGGCCGCTCGGCGATCAGCCAGCAGATGAGTGACCTGGAGCAGCGCCTGGGCCTGCGCTTGTGCCAACGCGGCAGGGCTGGTTTTTCGCTGACAGAGGAGGGCCGAGAGGTTTATCAATCTTCACTGCGCCTGCTGGGTGCGATGGAAACCTTCCGCACAGAAGTCAACGGCCTGCACCAGCACCTGCGCGGAGAGCTGAACATCGGCCTGACCGACAACCTGGTCACCGTGCCCCACATGCGCATCACCCATGCCCTGGCCCAGTTGAAAGATCGCGGCCCGGACGTGCGCATCCAGATCCGCATGATCGCCCCCAATCAGGTCGAACAAGGCGTGCTCGACGGCAGCCTCAACATTGGCGTGGTGCCTCAGGCAAGCCCGCTTCCCGGCCTTGAGTATCAGACGCTGTATAGCGAGCGCTCTCTGCTTTATTGCGCCGTAGGCCATCCGTTGTTCTATGCCGACGACACTTATATAGAAGAGGCCCGCCTGGACAGCCAGGATGCCATCGCTCCGACCTTTCGCCTCCCTGCCGATGTTCAGGCCAGTTACCAGCGCTTGAATTGCACCGCCAGCGCCTCCGACCGAGAAGGCATGGCGTTTCTCATCTTGACCGGCCGGTACATTGGCTACCTCCCTGACCACTACGCGCAAAGCTGGGTGCAACAAGGCCGGCTGCGCGCGCTCAAGCCCAGCCAGCGGTTCCATGACCTGAACCTGGCGTGGGTGACCCGCAAAGGTCGCCGGCCGAACCTGGTGCTGGAAAGCTTCATCGAAAGCCTGAGCCAGGCCCGATGACATCGTGCAGCCGCTCGGCCTTGCTCATGCACTGCGCCTGAACTATCAACGCACTCACTGAACGCGACGGACTCACACGCATGCCCGCCAGCCACGAAACCCCTGATACTGCCAAACCTGCTTCACGTATCCGCCAGAAGAACCAGGCCGCCATCTTGCGCGCAGCCGAACAGGAATTCGCCTGCCACGGCTTCAAAGGCACCAGCATGAACACCATCGCACTCAATGCCGGGCTGCCGAAGGCCAACCTGCACTATTACTTCAGTACCAAGCTCGAGCTGTATATCGCGGTGCTGCGCAACGTACTGGAGCTATGGGAAAGCAGCTTCAACCACCTTCGTGCATCGGATGACCCCGGCGAGGCCCTGGGGAACTATATTCGCGCCAAAATGGCGTTTTCCCGCCAGCATCCGGAGGCCTCGCGCGTCTTCGCGCTGGAAGTCATCAGCGGCGGCCTTTACCTGAGCGAACATTTCGGAGCGGATTACCGCGAGTGGTTTCGCGGCCGCGCAGCAGTGTTCGAACACTGGATCGCCAGCGGACAGATGGACCCGGTCGACCCGATCCACCTGATTTTCCTGATCTGGAGCAGCACACAGCACTACGCCGACTTCACCACGCAGATTTGCCAGATCACCGGCAGCAAGCGCTTGAGCCGGCACGACTTCAACATCGCCACTGACAACCTGATTCACATCGTGCTCAAAGGATGTGGTATCAGGGCGCCGCAACCCTGAACGCCCAGCACCATGCCTTCGACGCTCATCGACCTGTGTGAATACCGGGAAGACATCCGCAAAAGCCGCTTCATTGCCTTGGCTGGTCCAGCCGAAAGCCCCGAACAGGCGCAGGCGTTTCTGGCGCGCCACAGCGACATCGGCGCGACGCACAACTGCTGGGCCTGGAAGCTGGGCAGCCAGTACCGCAGCAGCGACGATGGCGAGCCCGGCGGCACCGCTGGCCGGCCGATCCTGGCGGCAATCGAAGCGCAAGGATGCGATCAGGTCGTCGTGCTGGTGATTCGCTGGTACGGCGGCATCCAGCTAGGTACCGGAGGCCTCGCTCGTGCTTACGGCGGCTGCGCCAACAAATGCCTGCAGCAGGCAGCCAAAATCGAACTGGTCATGCGCGAGCAATTCATACTGGCCTGCACCTTCAGCGAACATGCTCTGGTACGCCTGCGTATTCAGGAAGCAGGTGGCCTGATCGAGGACGAAGCTTTCACCGCCGAAGGCGTAAACCTGCGCATCGCATTGCCGCCGCCGGCGGCCACGGCGCTGGCGGAACAACTGACCGATCTGAGCCGTGGGCGCATTCGACTCAGGCTATCGCAGCCTTAACCCAACATCGCACACGCTGCAGTATGCTTGCCCATTCACATCTGCCGGGAGAAACAAGCATGGCCAACCAAACCGCATTGATCATCGGCGCCTCGCGTGGCCTGGGCCTCGGGCTGGCCGAGCGTTTCAGCGAAGCAGGCTGGGCAATCACCGCCACTGTTCGTTCGCCTGATGGCGCAAGCGCGCTGCAATCCTTGAGCAATGTCAGCGTCGAGTCGCTGGACATGAACCATCTTGATCAGATTACCGCGCTGGCCCAACGGCTGGCCGGGCAGGTCTTCGATGTGATCTTCATCAACGCCGGCATCATGGGCCCGGTGGGCGACCTGGGCCCGGTCACCGAAGCACAGGTCGGCGAGCTTTTCCTGACCAACGCCCTCTCGCCCATTCGCGTGGCCAAAGCCCTGGCTGGCCAATTACGGCCAAATACCGGCGTGCTGGCGTTCATGAGTTCGGGCCTTGGCAGCGTGCAATCGCCAGATGCTGTCGAAGCCGCGCTCTACAAAGCCAGCAAAGCCGCACTCAACTCGATGGTGAACACCTTCAACAGCCAACTGCCTGAACCGCGCCCCACCGTACTGTCGATGCACCCGGGCTGGGTGAAGACCGATATGGGCGGCGAGGACGCCGAGATCGACGTGCTCACCAGCACCAGCGGCATGTTCGCCCAGCTGCAGGCCTGGGCAGGCAAAGGCGGCCATCACTTCATCAACTACCGCGGCGACGTATTGCCCTGGTAACTCGCTACAACCCCATCAGCGATAGCATCACGAACGTCGCGAACAGTACGAAGTGCGTCATCCCCTCAATGGCATTGGTTTCACCGTCATTGAGGTTGATGGCGCATACCAGCAGCGTGATGAAGGCCATCACCGTCTGCACCGGTGTCATCGCCATCTGGAAGGGCTGGCCGTTGACCAGCGCCATCAGCTCCATCACCGGCACCGTCAGGATCACCGTCGAAAGCGATGCGCCCAGCGCGATGTTGACGACCGACTGCATGCGATTGGCCAGCGCTGCACGCAATGCAGTGAGGATCTCGGGCGCTGCGGAAATGCCCGCCACCAGAATCGCTGCCACCATCGGTGGCGCGCCGGTCCCTTTCAGGCCTACATCCATGGCCTGGGACATCACCTCGGCCAGTGCACCGATCAACGCTACGCCAAACACAAGCACTGCGACCGAAGCGCTCGTGCTACCGGCGGGCTCGTGCTCCGAATTGCGCGAGCGCTTCTTCTCCGGGTAGTGATAGCTGAAGAAATAACTGTGCGGGCCTGCCTGCATGCGCAGGAACACGCCGTAAAGCAGCACCATCGCGCCGATAGTAAAGGCCGAGTACAAATGCCAGTTGGCCTCTGGGATGAACTCCGGCACCACCATCGACACCCCCATAGCGGTGAGGATCATCACGCTGTAGGTGCGCGCCGAGTCATCGTTGTATGGCTGCTCGCCATGCTTGATACCACCCATCAACGCGGCGAGGCCCAGAATGCCGTTGATGTCGAGCATCACTGCCGAGTAAATGGTATCGCGCACCAGTGTCGGTGACGGCTCGTTGCTCATCATGATCGCCAGGATCACCACCTCCACCAGCACCGCTGCAAGGGTGAGGATCATGGTGCCGTAGGGGTCGCCGACTTTCTCGGCCAGCACCTCGGCATGGTGTGCCACCCGCAGCGAGGCGCAAACGATCGCCGCGATCAACGCACCTGCAGCAGCCAGGGCCACGCCCTGGCCGTTGCCCAGCAGGCTGTGTTCCAGCGGGTAGGCAAGCACTGCGGCGAGCACTGCCACCACCAGCAGCTTTTCCTCAAGGATGACCCTGATCATGTGTTTCCTTACGAAAGAATCGACAAATTGTTGCTAAAGACTACATGGATTGCATGATGGTTTCCGGACTCCCCGGTAGAATGGCGTTTTGCAACACGCTGGAGTAACACCATGTATGACTGGCTGAATCAGCTGCCCAAGGCAGAACTGCACATGCACCTGGAAGGCTCGCTCGAGCCGGAGCTGATGTTCGAGCTCGCCCGGCGCAACAACATCGCCTTGCCCTGGGACAACGTGGAGACTCTGCGCACCGCTTATGCCTTCAACAACCTGCAGGAATTTCTCGACCTTTATTACCAGGGCGCGAACGTACTGCGCACTGAACAGGATTTCTACGACCTTACCTGGGCGTACCTCAAGCGTTGCCATGCGCAGAACGTGATCCACACCGAACCCTTCTTCGACCCGCAGACCCATACCGACCGCGGTATCCCCTTCGAGGTCGCGCTCAACGGCATCAGCCAGGCGCTCGCCGATGGCAAGAAGCAGCTTGGCGTCGACAGTGGGTTGATCCTGAGCTTCTTGCGCCACCTGCCGGAAGAACAGGCCCAGGCGACACTCGACCAGGCGCTGCCCTACCGTGACCAGTTCATCGCCGTGGGCCTGGACAGTTCCGAGAAAGGCCACCCGCCGAGCAAGTTCAAACGCGTGTTCGACCGCGCACGAGCCGAGGGCTTCCTGACCGTGGCACACGCTGGCGAGGAAGGGCCACCCGAGTACATCTGGGAGGCACTGGACCTGCTCAAGATCCAACGCATCGACCACGGCGTTCGCGCCATCGAAGACGAGCGGCTGATGCAGCGAATCATCGATGAACAGATCCCGCTGACGGTGTGCCCGCTGTCGAACACCAAACTGTGCGTGTTCGACCATATGCGTGAACACAACATCCTGCAGATGCTGGAGCGTGGTGTGAAGGTGACCGTGAATTCCGACGACCCTGCGTACTTCGGCGGGTACCTGACCGAAAACTTCCATGCGCTTCACGAACACCTGGGCATGACGCAAGACCAGGCCAGGCGACTGGCTCAAAACAGCCTCGACGCTCGGCTGACAGCCTAACCCTCGCCGAATCGCGCCAATGCCTCGCGGCCTTGGCGCGTCACTTCAAAAGCCCGAGCCCCTTCCACCCGGCGCAGCCAGTTCATCTGCAAGGCGGTGCGCAACAGGCAAGCCCCCAAAGCACCGCCTATATGCGCACCGGCCCCGCACCAACCTTCGCAAAGGATGGCTCGCTGCCGCTCCCGTGCGGGTAACGCCTGCACAAACACGCCCCGCGCCGCAAAGCCCGATGCGCCCCGGGCGTCAGCCGCAGCTGCGGCCCCTCGAGCTCGAGCCAGCCCCCTGCCTGCAAGCGGCTCAACAGCGCTGCTGCCACTTCACCGCCCAGGTGCTCGCCGCAGCAACGTGCCTGGCGCATGGTGGCCGTAACCGGTGACCCGCACTCGGCGGGTTGCGCAGGCCGCGGCGCACTGATGACGCACACATGCGCCAACGCCTCCACCGCCGCACCCACTTCGGGCCCGGCGATACGAAAGTAGCGTTTGCGGCCACGGGCCTCGGGGGTAAGCAGCCCTGCTGCACACAACCTGGACAGATGGGCCCCCGCCGAAGACAGAGACACCCCCGCCAGGCGTGCCAATTCATCGCCCCCTCGCGAGGCTCCGTCGATCAGGGCCCAAAGCAGGGCACTACGCTTGGGGTCGGCTAGCAGCGTGGCCACCTGGCTGATGGCGGGGGCGTATTCCATGCTCAATCCTTGTAAGAAACACGTAATCAGGCGCCTGGCTGCCGCGCCGCTGCCAAGGATTATAAGCAGAGCCGGCCAGCCAGGAATGGCAGTGGGAAAGGCTGCATATCGTGTTTTTCAGGGTTGTGAGCTAATGCCCGGCATGCGGCCGAAAGGCAAAGCCAGCAAATCCGGGAGAGTGTTCGATACCGTTCAGCTTTATCCCACAAAGAACAAAGCATTTCCCTGCAACATCTGTGGAAATTTCCTGCGCGAGAACTAGACTGATCGCGCACCTTGGCGGGCGCATTTTGCTATCCAGAGTGAATCAACGCAGCCCACGGCCCTTGGCCACCCCTATCACATGAGGCGCTTGGCGATGAAGATTCAGTTGACTGAAATCCTGAAACCACAAGGGCAGTTCTGGCAGGTACGCATGGGGCACAACACGGTCAGCTTCCGCAGCGAAATGGAAGCCAAGCAGTTCGTGAGCACGTTGCAGCGCCGCCTGCAGGCCCCGCATCACCTGCCCCAGCAGCCGTCCATGGCAGTCTGAGGCACTTCAACCGCTCGTTGTGCGCAAGCGGCCGGTGGCCAGGCACACGCAAGCTGCCAGCAGACCGCAGGTAGCAAGCACGCCCGCCATCGGCACGGCGCTGCCATCAGCGAGCCTGCCTACTAGCGAGGCGCTTACCGAAGCGATGCTGAACTGCAGGCACCCCAGCAGCGCAGACGCGCTGCCGGCACGGTGCCCTTGGCCGTTCATGGCGCAAGCCGAGGCATTGGGCAGGATGCAGCCCAATGTGGCCATGCACACGAACAACGGCACCAGCAACGGCCACAGAACCGGAGGTTGCCAGGCGGCCACCAGCAGCAGGCAAAGCCCGGCTGCTGCGTGCACCCACACCATCCGCGAAAGAATACGCCCCGGTCCCAGGCGCGGGAGCAGGCGTGCATTGACCTGCGCTGCCACGATGAAGCCAAAGGCATTGGCGCCGAACACCCAGCCAAAATGCTCGGCAGGCACGCCATACAGCGTAATGACCACAAAAGCCGAACCGGTGATGTAGGCGAACATGCCCGCGATGGCCAGCGCCCCGATCAGCGCATGGCCCATGAACAGGCGGTCGACGAGCAAGCGGGCATATTGGCGCAAGGCCCCGCTCAACGGCTGCCGCGGCTTGCCTGCCGGCATGCTTTCAGGCAAGCGCAGCGCCACTGCGGCCAATGCCAGGCCGCTGAACAGGGTCAGGCACACGAAGATCCAGCGCCAGCCCACCGTGTTGACCAGAATCCCGCCCAGCATTGGAGCCAGGATCGGGGCAAGGCCCATCACCAGCATCAACTGCGAGAACACCTTGGCGGCCCCTACCGTGTCGCACTTGTCGGTCACGATCGCCCGCGACAGCACCATCCCGGCACAGCCGCCCAGCGCCTGGACGAACCGCGCCACCACCAGCGTCGGCAAATCCGGCGCCAGCGCGCAACCCAACGAGGCCACCGAAAAGAAGGCGATACCGACGAGCAATGGCACGCGCCGCCCATATCGGTCGGCAATGGGCCCATAGACCAATTGCCCGATGGACAGCCCCAGAAAATAGGAAGCCAGGGTCGCCTGAACATGCGCTTCGTCGGTGCCGAAGGCGTGGGCCATGGCCGGGAAGCCGGGCAGGTAGAAGTCGATCGCGAGCGGCCCGAAGGCGCTGAGCGCGCCAAGGATCAGCAGCGTGGTGAGGTTCATGGAAAGCCTGCGGGGATTAAACCGCCAAGTCTAACCCCGCAGGCAGGCAATTGCTTGTCAGGCGGGCCGGGCGGTATAGCCTTCCTCTTCGATCAGCTTGGCCACACTGGGCGCGTCCAGCTGGCTTTGCACCTGAACACGCCCCTCAGCCAGGTTCACGTCTACCTTCGCCTTGGGGTCTTGCGCCTGGATGGCCTGCGTCACAGCACGAACGCAGTGGCCACAGGTCATTCCTTGTACGGAAAAAGTGTGCATGGGTTGCCTCCTGGGAATCGATGCCGCACAGTCTCGACCTTGCCATGGGGGCAAGGTCAAGTTTCGCGCCGTACGGCCGATGCCCTGTCCAGCCCTTGCCATATGTGAACGCGCTTTTCACAGGAGTATTGCCATGCGCCGGCTCGCTGCCTCGTTCCTCGCCCTGCTCGCCTGGCCTCTTGCACCCATGGCCATGGCGGCCGGCCCTTCGGATTACACCGTGCTGATCATTTCGCGCGAGCGCCTGGAAGTGGGCACGCCCTGCGAAATCGGCCTGTACATGCAGGACCAACTGGTCGGCCGGCTGTTCCAGGAGCAGTCGATGTCGTTCAACCTGCCGCCGGGACAGGTGTCGATCCGCCTGCGAACCCTGCCCGGCGCGGCGCCGGGCTGCGAACAAGGCATGGGCGCCCCGAACGCCACCAACATCGCCTTGCGCGCCGGGCAAATCCAGAAGTATCGCGTGGTCAACGGCCTCAACGGGCTGTACCTCACCCCTGCCGCGCTGAACTATCCCGACTGATCGCTTGACCTTGCCCGCGTGGCAAGGTTGATGCTCATGGCCTGACTACAAGGAGGCGCCCATGGGCAGCACGCAATCTCTGGACCTGGCCATCGATGGCATGACCTGCACCAACTGCGCCGGGCGCGTGGAGCGGGCATTGCGCAAGGTCGATGGCGTGCACGAGGCCAGCGTCAGCTTCGCCAGCGAACGCGCCCGCGTCGCCTTTACAGCACCCGCTACCCCGAGGCGTTGATCGCACGTATCGAGCAAGCCGGTTACGGCGCGCAAGTGCCAGCTTCGGCACCCGAGCAGGCACACGCAGCCCAGGTACACGACCGCCACGCATTGCTCATGCTGATTGCCTCCGCCTTGCTGACCCTGCCATTGCTGCTGCCTATGCTCTGGCCAGCTCTGATGCTGCCGGCCTGGCTGCAATGGCTGCTGGCAAGCCCGGTGCAATGGATCGTGGGCGCGCGCTTCTACCGTGGCGCCTGGCACGCGCTGCGCTCAGGCACTGGCAACATGGACGTGCTCGTCGCACTGGGCACCACAGCGGGTTACGGGCTGAGCCTCTACCTGATGTGGGCCGCCCCCGCTGGCCATCCTCTCCATCTCTATTTCGAAGCCAGCGCCACCATCATTACCTTGGTACTGCTCGGCAAATACCTCGAAGCACGGGCCAAGCGCCAGGCATTGAGCGCGATCCGCTCGCTGCAGGCACTGCGCCCGGAACAGGCTACGTTGTGGCACGCAGGCCAGGAGCAGCGGGTGGCGGTGAGCAGCCTGCGCGTGGGCGACCTGGTGGTGGTGCGCCCTGCCGAGCGCTTCGCGGTCGATGGCCGGGTACGCGAGGGCCAGAGCCAGGTCGACGAGGCATTGATCACAGGCGAAAGCCTGCCGGTTCGCAAGGCGCCAGGCGATGCAGTCAGCGCGGGCGCCATCAACGGTGAGGGCCGCTTGCTGGTAGAAACCTGCGCAGTTGGCCAGGAGAGCCTGCTCGAACGCATCATCCGCCTGGTCGAAAGCGCCCAGGCCAGCAAGCCGCCGATCCAGCAGCGGGTCGACCGCATCAGCCAGATATTCGTACCCTCCATCATCGGCCTGGCAGCGCTCACGCTGATTGGCTGGTGGCTCTATGGCGCGGGCCTTGAGCAAGCGCTGGTTCATGCCGTCAGCGTGCTGGTGATCGCTTGCCCTTGTGCGCTTGGGCTGGCCACCCCGGCCGCGCTGATTACAGGGACCGGGGTAGCCGCACGCCACGGCATCTTGATCCGCAATGCCCAGGCATTGGAGCGCGGTACTCGCATCGAGGCCGTGGCGTTCGACAAGACCGGTACCCTCACGCTCGGCAAGCCCACACTGGTAGGCCTTGAAGGCGACGACACCTCACATGCCCTGGCCTTGGCAGGAGCCCTGCAAGCTGGTAGCGAACACCCGCTGGCCCACGCCGTGCTGCAGGCCTGCGACGAAAGAGGTGTGGCCACGCCTGCCGCGCAAAACATCAAATCGCTGCCGGGCCGTGGCATCGAAGGCGAAGTGGAAGGTGAAACCCTCGCCTTGGGCAATGAGCGCCTGTTGCATGACCACGCGCTGCAACCTGGCACGCTTGCCGTACAGGCGGAGCGCTGGGCCGGCGAGGGGCGTACGGTGTCATGGCTGATCGGTACAGCGCCTGCTCGCGTGTTGGGCGTTCTGGCTTTCGGCGACCAGTTGCGGCCTGGCGCCAAGGCGGCGGTGCAACGCCTGCACGAGCACGGCATCACGGTGCACCTGCTCAGCGGCGATGGCCAGGGCGCAGTGCGCCACGCGGCCCAGGCACTGGGCATCGAGCATGCCCAGGCGCAGCAACTGCCGCAGGACAAAGCCGCCTACCTGCACGCTTTGAGCGCCCGGCAAGCCGTGGCCATGGTCGGCGACGGCATCAACGATGCGCCGGCACTGGCCGCCGCAGACCTGAGCATCGCCATGGGCAGCGGCACGGACGTGGCCATCAACAGTGCCGACATTGCCCTGATGGCCAGTGACCCACGGCGCGTGGCCGACGCGCTGGACATCTGCCAGCGCACCTGTGGCAAGATCCGGCAAAACCTGTTCTGGGCGTTCATCTACAACCTGGTCGGCATCCCGCTGGCCGCACTGGGCATGCTCGACCCGGTATTCGCCGGCGCTGCCATGGCGCTGTCGAGCGTCAGCGTGGTGAGCAATGCGTTGCTGCTCAAGACATGGAAACCCGCAAGCCTGGAGGACACCCCATGAATATCGGCCAGGCCGCGCAACGCAGCGGCCTCAGCGCGAAGATGATCCGCCATTACGAGGCGATCGGCCTGCTCGCCAGTGCTCAGCGCAGCGCGAGCGGCTATCGGATTTACAGCGAGCAGGACCTGCACACCTTGAGCTTCATCAAGCGCGCACGTGACCTGGGCTTTTCGCTCGAAGAGGTGGCGCGGCTGCTGGCCTTGTGGCAAGACCGCGGCCGCGCGAGTGCCGACGTCAAGGCCGTTGCAAGGGAACACATTGCGGCCTTGGAGGCCCGCATCGCGGAGCTCGCCAGCCTGCGCGACACCCTGGCGCACCTGGTGGACCACTGCCAGGGCAACGACCGGCCGGACTGCCCGATCCTCGAACAGCTGGGCGCTGGCTGCGCCCACTGCGGCTAGTGCATCCAGGGCGGCGTCGGCTCTTCCTGGCGTTCATCGTCGCCCGCCAGTAACGCCTGGCGCCGCGCTTCCTCGCGCTTGGCTGCCTCGATTTCGCGCATCACCGCATTCACGTCAGCGCTGTGCTCTTCTTCCTTGAACTGACCAGTCAAGACGGTTTCAGGCGTCAGCTCACCCGCCTTGTACAAGGCCCACATTTCCGGAGCGAAACGGGTGCTGCGCAATTCCGGCGCGAAGTGGCCGAAGTAGCTGGCCATGTTGTTCACGTCGCGCTCAAGCATCGAGAACGCGTGGTTGTTGGCCGCAGCGTCCACCGCCTGGGGCAGGTCGATGATCACCGGCCCGTCGGGGCCGAGCAGTACGTTGAATTCCGACAGGTCGCCATGCACCAGCCCGGCGCACAGCATCAGCACGATCTGTTCGATCAGGAACGCGTGGTACTGGCGCGCCTGATCCGGCTCCAGGTCCACGTCGTTGAGCCGCGGCGCAGCATCACCATCGGCGCCGACGATCATTTCCATCAGCAGCACGCCGTCGAGAAAATCGTACGGCTTGGGCACTCGCACCCCGGCGTTGGCCAGGCGAAACAATGCCGCCACCTCGGCGTTCTGCCAGGCCTCCTCGGCCTCCTTGCGCCCGTATTTGCTGCCCTTGGCCATGGCCCGGGCCTGCCGGCTGTTACGGGTCTTGCGGCCTTCCTGGTACTCGGCCGCCTGGCGGAAGCTGCGCTTGTTGGCTTCCTTGTATACCTTGGCGCAACGCAACTCACGGCCACAGCGCACCACGTACACTGCAGCCTCCTTGCCGCTCATCAACGGGCGCAGCACTTCATCGACCAAGCCGTCTTCGATCAACGGTTCAATGCGTTTTGGCGTTTTCATCGGTTCGGTATCGGTCCTCGGGTCACCGGAGCGGGCGAATGCTTTTGTCCATGCACGGGCATGCAAGCAGCCCGCCAACGCGCCAGCATAGCGGGTTTGTTCAAGAGTGGAACAATTCCCCGGTGTTTGCCCGAACAATGCCTTGAAGGCGGCGATATAGGCGGAGGTTGATTCATAGCCGCAGCCTAGAGCGGCCTGGGTCACTCCGGCGCCATCCTGCAGGGCCTCAAGCGAGGCCAACAGGCGCATGCGCTGGCGCCAGGCACGAAACCCTAGTCCGGTTTCCCGCTGAAAGAGCCGCGTCAAAGTCTTGCCGGCCATCCCCAGCTGCGCCGCCCAGCGCTCCAGGCTCGCGTCGGCATCCGGGCGGTGCATCAAGCTGTCGCACAGCGCCAGGAGCCGCGCATGGTGGGGCATGGGCAAAGAAAATTGCACCTCCGGCAGCAGCGCCAATTGATCCAGCAACACGCTCACCAAACGCGCCTCGGCGCTGTCGCCTTGTGGATACTCTACCGGCAACTCACAGAACGCCTTGATCAGCTCGCGTGCGAGCGGCGTCACCTCCAGTACTCGGCAACGCGCCTCGGCCCAGGGGCAGGCCTGGGCGTCGACGTACAGGCTGCGCATCTGCGCGCGCATGCTGGTGGTGACGCGGTGTTCCAGCCCCGCCGGTATCCACACGCCCCACTGTGGCGGTGCGAAGAAGCTGCCATGGTCGGTATGAATACCCAGCACGCCACTGATTGCGTAGGAAAACTGCACCCAGCCGTGGCGGTGAGGCGGCGTCCATGAGCCGGCCGACAGGCTCTCGGCGCGCGCGTACAGCGGGCGCGGCAGTTGCGAGAGTGCAGGAATGGCGCGCGGCAGAGGGATTTGTCCGTTTGGCGGCATCGCTTGGCCTTATAGCGCAAGACGGAAACAGGCTGAAACAGTACCCTGAGCCTGAAAAACCGTCACTCAATTTTACGAAGCAGCGGGTCTTGCGATGCAATTGCTCAACCAACTCAAGCGGCTGGTCACAGACTGGTTCCTCTGCGGCATGGTGCTGGCCACCGTGCTTGCGTATTTCTTCCCAGGCTTCGGCGCTCACGGCGGCGCCATGCACGCCGAGCTGGTGGTGAATGTCGGCGTGTTCGTGGTGTTCTTCCTGCACGGCATCAATCTCTCCAGCGAGCAGATCCGCCATGGCATGAAGAACTGGAAGCTGCACGCCATGGTGCAAGGCTTCACCTTCATCGTGTTCCCATTGATCTGGCTGTTCGCCTACTTCGTATTGGGCCAGCGGATTTCGCCAGCGCTGATGCTGGGTTTCTTCTACCTCTGCGCCCTGCCCTCGACCATTTCGTCGTCAGTGGCCCTGACCGGCAGCGCCTTCGGCAACGTGCCGGCAGCGATCCTCAATGCCAGCCTCTCCAGCGTGCTGGGCATCTTCATCACACCGTGGCTGTGCAGCCTGGTGGTGGGCAGCGGTGCTGGCGGCATCGACCTTGGCCCTACCCTGCTGAGCCTGTGCCTGATGCTGTTGCTGCCTTTGGTGTTGGGCCAGTTGCTGCGCCCGCTGCTGGGCAAATGGTTCGCTCGCTACAAGCGCTACACCAGCGTCATAGACAAGGTCGTGATTCTGCTGCTGGTGTACGCGGCCTTCTGCGACTCGATGGTCTCGGGCCTGTGGCAGCAACAGGGTGACGGCGTGCTGGTGACCGCCTTCGCCGGGGTGGCACTGCTGCTGGCGGTGATCCTGTTCCTGACCACGCGCACCGGGCGGCTGCTGGGGTTCAACCATGCCGACCACGTGGCGGCGGTGTTCTGTGCCACCAAAAAGTCCCTGGCCGCTGGCGCGCCGATGGCTGCGCTGATCTTCCAGGGCAACGGCGCGCTGGGCCTGATCCTGCTGCCGATCATGATTTATCACCCCCTGCAGTTGATCGTCTGCTCGGTGATGGCCGAGGGTTATTCGCACCGCTTCAAAAGCGCCCAGGTGGCGGCGACCGCCTGAACGCTGCTCCTCGCAGGCGGTCCACAAAAGGACTGACCTGCGGTGGAGCGTGACATGAACGACCCCTACCTGAGATTCGTCAATTCCGAATTCGGCCGCAAACTGGCCCGCGCTGCGGGCTTGCCACAGCCCGCACCGCTGGAGCGCTGGCAACCTGGCCAGCAAGGCTCGGTGGGCGGCCCCCTGGTGGTGGGTGGCGGCCCGCTGGCAGCGCAAGCTGCCGACATCGGCAAACAATTGGCGCCACAGGCGCTGCGCTTTCAACAGGCGACGTTGGCGCTCGATGAATGGCTTCCCGAGAGCAGCGCGCCGGTCAAGGCGGTTGTCTTCGACGCCAGCGACCTGTTGACCACTGCGCAGCTTAGTGCCTTGCCCAACTTCTTCCAGCCACTGATGCGCCACCTGGCAAACCACGCTCGCGTGCTGATCCTCGGCCGCCTGCCTGACCCTGCCGCCGATACCGAAGGCTACGTCAGCCAACGTGCGCTGGAGGGCTTCAGCCGTTCGCTGGCCAAGGAGTTGCGCGACGGCGCAACGGCACAATTGCTGTATGTCGACGAAGGTGCCGAGCCTCAGCTCGAAGGTGCGCTGCGGTTTTTCCTGTCGACCAAGAGCGCCTACATCAGCGGCCAGGTGCTGCACCTGCGCCCCGCTGCCCACGCACCCGGTGACTGGGTTCGGCCACTGGCAGGCCGCCGCGCATTGGTCACCGGCGCCGCGCGCGGCATCGGCGCAGCCATTGCCGAAACCCTCGCCCGCGATGGCGCGCAACTGCTGCTGGTGGATGTGCCCAGCGCTCAGGCCGATCTCGATGCGTTGGCCCAGCGCCTGGGCGGGCAGAGCCTTGCGCTGGACATCAGCGCCGCAGATGCCTCGGAGCAACTGGTGAAGACGTTTGGCGAGGGCCTGGACATACTCGTACACAACGCCGGCATCACCCGGGACAAAACGGTTGCCAACCTCTCGCCGGACCTGTGGGACCCGGTAATCGCCATCAACCTTGAAGCGCCGCGGCTGATCACCGAGGCATTGTTCGCTGCCGGAACCCTGCGTGACGACGCCCGAGTGGTACTGCTCGGTTCGGTCAGCGCCATCGGCGGCAACCGCGGCCAGGCCAATTATGCCGCCAGCAAGGCCGGGCTGGTGGCGTTGGCGCATGCCTTGGCACCGCGGCTGGGCGAGCGAGGCATCGGCATATCGGTCGTTGCACCAGGCTTTATCGAAACCAGGATGACCGAACAGATGCCCTTCGCGCTGCGCGAAGCCGGCCGGCGAATGAACGTGCTCGGCCAGGGTGGTCAGCCGCAGGATGTTGCCGAAGCCGTTGCCTGGCTGGCGCAACCGGTTGGCGGCGCGCTCAGTGGCCAGGTGCTGCGAGTGTGCGGCCACAGTTATCTGGGGGCCTGAACATGACCCAATGGCAGACGCTGGACCAACCACCGGCCACCGCTGGTCTCTATGCACGGGCGGCGCTGCGCCAGCGCGTCACCGGTAATGCCCTGCCTGATATCGGCCTGCGTTGCGTGCTGGCGCCAGACGCGGTTCGCCTGGGCGCTTATCGCCAGGTGTGCGGCTACGATAACGACGGCCTGCTGCCGGCCACCTACCCGCAGGTGCTGGCGTTCAACCTGCAACTGGCGTTACTTACCGATCCAGGCTTTCCCTACCCGCTGGCCGGGCTGGTGCAGTTGGCCGAACGCCTGCGCCTGCATCGTCCGCTGGGTGCAGTCAACCGAGTGAGCGCCAGCGTCAGCGTGCAAGGCCTGCGCCCCCATGAGCACGGTGCGGTCTTCACGCTGGTCACGCGCATCGATGACGCCCTTGGGCTGCTCTGGGAGGCCGAAGCCGACCTGCTGTGCCGCAAGGCACAGGTCGATGGGCAGAGCCTGGCAGACCCGCAGCCGGCCGACCTGCCTGCCGACGAAGTCGCACACTGGCTCGCCGGTAAAGACATCGGACGCCAGTACGCCCGGGTCGCGGGCGACTTCAACCCTATCCATCTGGGCCAGGCCAGTGCGCGGCTGTTCGGTTTCAAACAGGCCATCGCCCCCGGCATGTGGGCCTTGGCCCGTGCCCTGGCGGCGCTTGGCTCACGAGTACCTGCGGCGGGCTGCGAAATTCAGGCGCAATTTCTCAAGCCCATCTCGCTGCCCAGTGAAGTGGTGCTCAAGGCCAGCAGCGGCGGCGAGCACGGGTGTTTTTCGCTCACCGGCGGCGACGGCTCATTGCACTTGGCCGGGCTCTGGCAGCCGTTGGGCTAGCCTGCACATTTCTTCTAGACGCCACCCAGCACGGGTGGCTAACTGCAGCTTATGCACAGCAAACACTGGATCGACCTGGCTCGCGACGCCGACACCGGCATCGAAACGCTGCGCGCGCATTTCGGTGAAGGCCGGGCCTACGACCCGCACTGGCATGACAGTTACCTGGTGGGCGTGACCGAGCAGGGCATCCAGCGTTTCAACTGCCGGCGCACCCTGCACGACAGTACCCCCGGCAAAACCTTCATCGTCGAACCCGGCGAGATTCACGACGGCGACGCGCCGCATGCCGAAGGCTTCACCTACCGCATGCTCTATCTGGAACCCGCCTGGCTGCAGCAGCACCTGGCCGGCCAGTTCGAACACGCCCCGCCCGGCGCCTTGCCCGGTTTCGGCGACACCCTGCAGCACGACCCCGAACTGGCCCGCGCTGCGACGTTCGCTTTCAGCGCGTTGCACCAGAACGAGCTGCGCATCGTGCGGCAGATGGCAGTGGACGGCCTGCTCGAACGCCTGACCCGGCACCTGCAATGGCGCCAGCGCAATGAACGGGACCCGCGCCTGCCCGCGGTGGCGCTGCGAGCACGTGAGGTGATCCACGCCCACGCCTTCACCGACCTCAGCCTGGAAGCGCTGGCCCAGGCCTGCGGCGTTGACCGCTACCGCCTCACTCGCGCGTTCAAGGCCGCCTTCGGCCTGCCGCCGCATGCGTACCTTGTGCAACTGCGCCTGGCCCTGGCTCGCCAGCGCCTTGCTGCCGGGGCGGAGCCGGCGGAGCTCGCCGCGCAATTGGGTTTTGCCGACCAGAGCCACCTGGGCCGCTGGTTCGTGCGCGCCTATGGAATGAGCCCTGGCCAGTACCGCAACGCTCGCAACTGACTGCCCAAACCTTCCAGACGCCACCGTTCGCCGCCATTAGCCTGAGCACTCTGCCCTTGCCGGAGCCTGCTCATGCTCGCTTTCATGCTGTTCGCGTTCGTTTCTTCCATCACCCCCGGCCCCACCAACCTGCTGGTGCTCAGCACCAGCGCGCGCTTCGGCCTGCGTGCCAGCATCGCGCCGGTGTTCGGCGCCTGCGCCGGCGCGGCACTGGTGGTCTGCCTGGTGGGCACGAGCTTGGGCCAGACGCTACTGCGCGTGCCCGGTGTGCAACTGGGCATGACGGCATTGGGCCTGGCGTGGCTGACATGGCTGGCCTGGGGCCTGTTCAACGCCCCCGGCGTAATCGATACCAACAGCAATGGGCGCCGCCTGGGCCTGTGGAGCGCTGCCGCCTTGCAGTGGGTCAACCCCAAAACCTGGGTCATGGCCGTGGCAACGGTCGGGGTATTCACCGCCGGCAGCAGCGAGCCTTCGCGGCAGGTGCTGCATCTTTCGCTGCTGTTCTTTCTGATCGCGCTGCCGTGCATGGCCTGCTGGGCATTGCTCGGCGCAGGCTCGGCACGCTGGCTGCGTTCGGAACGTGGGCTGCGCTGGATGAACCGGACGTTGGCGATCGTGCTGTTTCTTTCATCCTGGGGCGCCCTGCTGCGTGCTTGATTCGGGCGCGCCGGCAGAGGAAGCTATGCCCATCGCGCCGCGGCCTGCGGCGCACCTGCCATTGATTGTGCGATGAACCTCCAAGCCCTGACCGAACGCCTGCACCGCATCCGCGACACCAACGACTGGAAGCGCTTTCACAGCCCGAAGAACCTGGCCATGGCCGCCAGTGTCGAAATGGCCGAGCTGGTGGAAATCTTCCAGTGGCTCAGCGAAAGCGAGTCAAGCCGCCTCCCGCCTGAGCAACTGGCCCATGCCGGCCAGGAAATCGGCGATGTGGTGCTGTACCTGCTGTTGCTGTGCAGCGAGCTGGGGCTGGACATGAACACGGTGGTCAGCGCCAAGCTGGCCGACAGCGAACGGCGCTTTGCCAAATGAGCGATCGCCACTTCGATGCACTGGCCACCCGTTTTGCCGAAAAGATCTACGGCGGCGCCAAGGGTGCGATACGCCTCGCGGTGTTGCAGGCAGACCTCACCGAGGCCCTGCCAGCGCGGCCGCTGCGCGTGCTCGACATCGGTGCGGGGCTTGGCCACATGAGCCTGTGGCTGGCCCAGCAAGGGCATCAGGTGACACTCGCCGAACCAGCCCTGCCGATGCTCGACGGCGCACGAGAGCGCTTTGCCGAAGCCGGTATCAATGCCGAATTCATCCACAGCCCCTGGCAAGGCCTGGCCGAAGCCGAGCTGCCGCCGTTCGACCTGGTGCTGTGCCACGCCGTGCTGGAATGGCTGGCCGAGCCGTTCGCCATTCTGCCCGCACTGCACCGCCTCACAGCCCCTGAAGGCTGGCTGTCGCTGGCGTTCTACAACCGCGACGCGCTGGTGTACCGCAACCTGCTCAAGGGCCACTTCCGCAAACTGCGCAAGGACAGCCTGGCCGGTGAAAAGCAAAGCCTGACGCCGCAGATGCCGGTCGACCCGCGCGAGCTGGATGCGCAACTCGCAATGGGCTGGCAGGTCGAACAACGTAGCGGGGTGCGAGTGTTCCACGATTACATGCCCAGTGAGTTTCAGGCCAAGGCGCCGCTGGACGCGCTGCTGGAAATGGAACTGGCCCACCGCCGCCACCCGGCCTTCGCAGGCCTTGGGCGTTACCTGCACTGGATCTGCCGGCCACGCAGTGCCGGCCAGGAGTAAACCTATGCGTCGCCTGCTCCTCGCAATGGCCTGCCTGGCCCTGGCGGCCTGCTCCAGCCCCAACCCTTATGTGGCCAGCTCCCTGCCGCTGCCGCCAGCCCCGGCACAGGCGGCACACACCTTCGACGCCAGCGCCTACCCCGCTGCCCCGCGCGACTATTCGCGCTACCAGAGCTGGGCCTGGCTCAACGACCATCTACCTGCGGGCAACGCGCTGGCTTCACCTGAAGAGATCGCCGAAGCGGTCAGCACCGGGTTCGACCAGCGCGGCCTGCGCCCTGCACGCATCGGGACGATGCCTGGCCTGCGGGTGGCCGCTGAAGTCACCACCGAGCGCCGCCTGCGCCAGGTGCAGGACAACTACGCCAGTGGCCCTTATTACGGAGGGCCATACGGGGTAGCTATTACGCGCCGCCAGTGGTGCGCACCTACGAATACCAGGTCACCGTAGTGCGCCTGCGCCTGTTCGATGGCAGCAGCCTGCAAGAGGTCTGGAACACCCAAGCCGAGACTGCCAGCCAAGGCAGCCAATCCCAGCGCGCCGATGCCCTGCGCGCAGCCGTGGGCAAAGCCCTGAGTGCCTTTCCACCGCGTTGAGCACCGTTCGGAGAATCCATCATGCGCCGCCTGTTGACCGCCCTGTGCTTCACCACCCTGCTGGCTGGATGCCAGGCCCCCATGGCCACCAAGGATTACGACCCCAGCCGCGACTTTGCCGCCTACCGCAGCTGGAGCTGGCAAACCCCGGCCTTGCAATACCGCCCCGACGACCCGCGGCTGCGCAGCGACCTCACCGAACAGCGCGTGCGTGAAGCCCTGGCCAGCGGCCTTGACCAGCGCGGCCTGCGCCCTGCCGCACCGAATGCGGCAGCCGATGTGAAGGTCCAGGCGTACCTGATCGTCGACAACCGCCAGCAGCAAATCACCACCCAACCGGTCGGCCCCTGGGGCTATTGGGTGGCCCGTGGGGCGCACCCGGTTGGGCCGAAACCCGAACGGTGGATTACCAGGTCACCACGCTTCAGGTCGACCTGCTCGACGGCCGTGATGGCAAGCTGGTGTGGCGTGGCAGCACCGAGCAGATGCTCAACCCCGACGCCACGCCAGCACAGCGCAACGAGACCATTCGTCGGGGCATCGACCGCATCCTGGCCAACTATCCGCCTCGCTGACGGCGCAATGCCGGGGGCGGTGCGTTCCAGAACACGCCATCGCCCTTGACGGCCGTGCGATTCGGTACTGAGCTTTGGGGAGAACCTCTGCCAAGGAATGCCCGTGGCGCCTGCTGCGGGCGAAGTATCGGTCTGTAAGGGATGGCGCGCGCCATGCAAAGCCTTGTATTGCTGATCTGGTTTGCCCTGTGCGCCGAGCAGGATGTGCGCCTGCGCCGCGTTGCCGACAACCTCACCCTGGGCGGTGGCGTATGCGCCCTGCTCTATCTGTTCTGCACCGGCCATACCTGGCTTGGCGCCCCGGCTGCCGATGGCGCCTGGGCTCTTGCGCTGAGCATGCTGCTGACCCTGCCGCTGTACCACGCAGGCCGCCTGGCCGGCGCTGACGTCAAGCTGCTCGGCACCCTGGCCCTGGCCACCGACGGCATGCACCTGCTCGCCACCGTGTGCGGCGCGCTGCTGCTCGTGCTGGCCTGGCTGATGCTGGGCGAGCGCATATGGAAGCCGCTGAGCCGCAAGGTCAAGCAGCGCCTGGCAGCACTGGCACCCAAAGCTGGGGATGCCCCGCCGTTGAGCCCGTTCATGCTGGCAGGCTTCGTCGGCACGCTGATCTGGGTCTAGAAGATTTCGAATTCGACCCGCGCGGTCTGGCCGGCTTCGTCGAGCACGCTGACTTCTACGCGGCCGGTCTTTTCAAGGCTCAGGCTCACCGGCCGGTCGCTGTCGTTGTCCACCCACGGCGCGCCGTCGACGAACCACCAGCGGTGCCCTGCCCCACCGATGACCGACAGCGCCAGGCGCAGGGGCCCTTCACTGTTGGCCGGCCGGCGCAGGTGGTCACCGTTGCGCACCCCCACGATCGACAGCCCCGGCAGCGGCCCGGGGTTACGCGGCGGGCACTCAACTGACGCAGCGGGCAGGCGCGCCGCGCGGCGCTCGGCGTTGGGCAGCCAGGGTTCGAGCGGCGCAGGCCACAGGGCGATGTCGCGCGGCTGCGCACCCGGGCAGCCAGCAGCCACGCGCAAGCCCGCGGCATTGACGAACACCTTCTCCACCAGGCCCGTGCCGGCCGGCTGGTCGGCTGCGAGCAGAGTGGGCGGCGTGGTGCCTTCCAGGGTCCAGGCAAAGCGCTGTCGGCGGCAGTTCGGGTCTTGCCGGGAGAGGGGCTGGCCCAGCGGCCAACAGATCGCCGCCACGCCGACACCCGGCGGGATAGGGTCGGCGGGCGGGTTGATGCCGCGCTGCGCGTCGCGGTTGCTGAGCAGGTCGTGTACTTGCAGCAGCAGTGGCGCGGCCGAGGCCAGGCCGAACTGGCCGGGCACCGGCGTGCCGTCGGGCCGCCCGATCCACACGCCGACCAGAAAGCGCGGCCCTACGCCGATGGCCCAGGCATCACGGAAGCCATAACTGGTGCCGGTCTTCCAGGCCAGCGCCTGGCGTTGAGCCAAGGCGGCGGTGGGGTCCAGGTCGGGCCGGGCATGGCCACTGAGGATGCGCCGCAGCAATCCACGCGGCACCGGGCGACATCATCGACCGTTCGCGGAGCAAGTCCTGGGGCTGGAAACGCAGGCTCGCCGTGCGGCCAGCACGGGCGAAGGTGCTGTAGGCGGCTACCAGGTCGTCCAGGTGCGTGCCGGCCCCACCAAGGATCAGCGCCAGGTTCGGCTGTGCCCCTTGCGGCAGGCTCAGTTGCAGGCCGCCATTGCGCAATTGCCCATCGAAACGCTTGGGCCCCAAGGCTTCGAGCAATTGCACCGCGGGCAGGTTGAGCGAAAGCGATAACGCGGAGCTGGCCGCCACCGGGCCGCTGAACCCGGAATCGAAATTGCCCGGCCGGTAGTCGCCGTAACGGCGCGGCACGTCCTGCAACAGGGACTCGGAATGGATCAGCCCCGCATCGATGGCCATGCCGTAGAGAAACGGCTTGAGCGTCGAGCCCGGCGAACGGGTTGCCTGCACCATGTCGACGTGGCCGAAGCGCTTGGTGTCGTTGAGGTCTACCGAGCCGACATAGGCCCGCACCGCCATGGTCTGCGCCTCCACCACCAGCACTGCCGCCGAAGTGCGCGCCGGCAGCCGGGCGCGCCAACCGAGCAGCAGGTCTTCCAGGCGGCGTTGCAAAGGGGCATCGAGGGTGGTGCGGATCAGCTCCGGGCTGCCCGGCCCGTTCAGCCGCCTTGCCAGCAGGGGCGCCAGCGCCGGCTCCTGGCGCGGGGCCAGCCACACCGGCTCCTGCAAGGTGTCGGCCACCACCTTGGGCGACCACACGCCGAAGGCCTGCAGCCGGAGCAGCACCTTGTCGCGTGCCTGCTGTGCCCGCTCGGGGTGCCGATCCGGGCGCAGCCGGCTCGGCGCTTGCGGCAACACTGCGAGCATGGCAGCTTCGGCGGGGGTGAGCTGGCCTGGCGGTTTGCCCAGGTACGCCCAACTGGCGGCGGCGACGCCTTGCAGCGTGCCGCCGAACGGGGCGCGGTTCAGGTACAGGGTGAGAATCTCGCGCTTGGACAGATGCCATTCCAATTGCGCGGTACGCCACAGCTGGCGCAGCTTGCCGGCGAAAGTACGCGAGTGGGGGTCGAGCAGGCGCGCTACCTGCATCGACAGCGTGCTACCGCCGGAGACGATATGGCCGCCGGTGAGGTTCTGCCAGAGCGCGCGGCCGAGGGCCAATGGGTTCACGCCAGGGTGCTCGTAGAACCAGCGGTCCTCGTAGGTGAGCAGCGCATCCAGGTACAGCGGCGACACTTGTTCCACCGTGACGGGATAACGCCACACCCCTTCACTGTCGGCGAAGCGCCACAACGGCGTGCCATCCTCGGCCAGCACCACCCGCGCCATGTCATCGCCCGGCAACGGCAGCGGCCAGATCCGATCCGCCAGCCACAGCGATGCACACAGCACGACCACGCTGGCGCCCAGCCGGCGCAGCCACTTCACAGCGCAACCGCCATTGGGGAACTCGCCCATGGCCGCTGCGGCCAAAGGAGCAAGCCCGGCATGGGTGCCGGATCGATCAGGAAGACAACATGCATGTAGAAGGCTTTTTCGAATGGCTTGGCCAGGCCCTGGGAGCGATCATCCGCGGGATCGTCGACGCCCTGACCTGGGTATTCAGTGGCCTGGCCAACGCCGGCGGCAACTTTGTCGAAGGCATGGCCCGCACCTTGGGCATGGACACTTCGCTGATCAGCATCCTCGCCCTGATAGTGGGCCTGTGCATGCTGTACGCGGCGGTGCGCGCGTTCATGCGCGCCTCCATCGTGCTTGGCATCATCTGGGCCTTGCTGGGGCTGTGGCTGCTGAGCTGGATCATTCACTAAATGCCCTGCCGCAAGCCAGGCTTGCGGCAGGGTTACCGGCTCAGTTGCCGCGTACGGTCAGGTCGCCCGGCACCGCGCCGGTGCCTTGCAGGTTCGGCCGGTACATCGACTCCACCTGCGGCGGCGGCACGCGGTAAGTGCCGGGGGTAACGGCACGGGCCAGGTACAGCAGGTGCGTGGTGGCGTAACCGTCCAGGTTCAGCGCCGCCACGAAACGATCGTCGCGGGCCTCCTGGTGGCGAATGTCGGCATTCTGCATCGCGTCACGCCACTCCTTTACGTTGCTGCTGGCGTTGTCCAGGCTGGCAGCGCTTTGCGCCAGGTTCTGGTTCTCGATCTCCAGGCCCGCTGGCAGCAGGTCGACCACCAGTGCGTCCGGCACCCGCTGGGTTGCCTTCACCGCCAGGTGCACCAGCACCAGGTCGCCACTCTTGACCTGCGCCAGGTTCAGCGGCCGGCCGTTGAGGCTCAGGTAGTCACGGCTGATCGACAGGTTGTTCGACACCGGCGCCGGTGCCTGCAGCGGGTAGCCGGAGACGGTCAGCTGCTGGTAGATCGTTTCGCTGCCGGTGTTGCGCAATGCCAGCGGCGATGCCAGCCCGGCGCCTTCCAGGCGGATGCCCGGCTGGCTGTTGGAGACCGCCTGAACCTGGCCAGCTACATCCAGCTCGCCCTTCCACGGTTTTTCGTCTTTGCTCAGCAGCTCGCGCCCGGCCAGGAACAGCGAGTTGCGCTCCTGGGTCGACAGCCAGCGGTTGGCCGCCACCTGATCGGCCAACGCAAACAAACGCTCGTCGACCTGGCCACTGGCGAGTTTGTTTTCCTGAAGCAGCGACAGGATCAAGGCCTGGTCACGCAGCGGCGAGCCGTAGTCGTGCAGCCAGGCGTTGGGCTTGCGTGAGATGGCCAGGCCCGCTTGCAGCGCCTGTTGCGAACGCGGCTGGTCGCCCATCTTTTGCAGGGCGATGGCCAGTTGCACCAACGGAAGGCCGGAGCGGGCCTGGTCGCGGCGTTCGAACACTGCACGCAGCGCGCCGAGCGGCGCCTGCTGGCTACGTGCGAGCACCAGCCCTGCGTAAGCCTGTACGGCAAAACGGGTGGCTTCGGTGTCGTCGCTGTAGTCGATCTCGATCAGGTTGGGTTCCTGCACGTAGCGCAGCAGCCGCTCGCTGGCTTTCTTGAGTGCGTCGGCCGGTACAGCGAAGCCCTGATCGCGGGCGCGCAGCAGGAAGTCGGTGACGTAGGCGGTCAGCCAGTATTCCTCTGGGCTGTCGGAGGTCCACAGGCCGAAGCTGCCGTTGTAGCGCTGCATGCCCAGCAGCCGCTCGATGCCCAGCTCCACCTTGCGCTCGCGGTCGGCCTGCGAATCGCCCGTAAGGCCCAGCCGCTTGAGGGTGGCGGCGTCGGCGTAGAGCGAAGGGTACAGGCCGCTGGTGGTCTGCTCCAGGCAGCCGTAGGGGTATGCCTTGAGCTCGGTGATCTGCTCGCCGAGGTTCAGCGGCGGGCGGCTGGAGAGGCTCAGCAACGCCTGGCGGCCGGCCGGCTCGAACGCTTCGAGCTCGCCCTCGGGCAGGCGCCATTCGCCATCCTTGAGCACTGCGCGGTAGTGGCGCTGTACGGCCGGATAGGCCGGGCGCACGCCGATTTTCCATTCACGGCTGAACACCTCGGCAGGCTCGCCCGGCAGGTCGAGGCCATTGACCTTGACCTGCAACTGGCCCTGGCCGAAGCCGCCAGCGGCCAGCACCGGGAAGCGCAGGGTGGTGCGCTGGCCCTGGGCCAGTTTGATACTGCGCGGCGCTGCCTCGGGCAACGACAGCAAGCCACTGGCACTGAGGTTGAGGGTCAGGGTTTGTTCCTTGCCGGAGAGGTTGGTCAAGTCCAGCGCCACCTGGGCGCGGTCACCCCCTGCCAGAAAGCGCGGTGCCGAAAGCTCGGTCACCAGCGGCGCTGCCACCACCGTCTTGCCCTGCGCAACGCCGAAATGGTCGCCGCTCCAGGCTTGGGCCATCAGCCGCAGTTCGCCGTTGAAGTCCGGGATATCGACGCTCACCTCACCCTGCCCGTTGGCATCGAGCTGCACCGGCACAGCCTGCTGGGCAACGATGGTCACACTGGTGTCCGGGCGCTTGCCGCCTTTGGCCATGCCGGCGTCACCGCCAAAGGCCAGGCTCGCCAGGCGGCCACCGCCTTCGATCAACTGGCCATAGACGTCCAGTTGGTCAGCGCCATAGGCCTTGCGGCCGTACATGCCGGTGAACGGGTCGGGGGTGGCGAAGCTGGTGATGTTGAGGATGCCGACATCCACTGCCGACACCAGCACATAAGCCTGGCTGGCCGGGCTGCCGTCCGCATTCCTGGCGGCGACTTTCACCTTCAGCGGCTGCTTGGGCCGCATGGTGGCAGGTGCGTCGAGGTTCACGGCCAGCTTGCGCGCATTGCGGTCCAGCGGCAGGTGCAGCAAGCCGACGGCCCGCTTGGGCGTGACATTGACCTTGCGTTCGCCAGGGCGAACCACAAGGGCGCTCAGGTACAGGTCGTGGCGCTGCCATTTGGGGTCGATCTTGACCGAGTAGGCTTTGCCCTCGGCGGGCACGTCGATCTCCTGCCACCACAGCGGGCCTTCGGCCGACTCGACCATCAGGTAGCCCTTGCCGGCGGCGGGCGGGGTCACGGTGACGGTAGCGGTGTCGCCATCGGCATAGGCCGGTTTGTCGAGGGCGAGCTTGACCTGGTCGGGGCGCACGGCGCCGCCGTCGGTGTTGTCCTGCCAGGCGTAGCCGGCCCAGAAGCGCAGGCTGCTGATCATGCCGGTTTCAGGGTCTTCGACCTCGACGCGGTACGGGCCCCACTCCACCGGGAAGTTGACCTTGACGGTGCCGTCCTTGGCGATGTCGTAGCTGTCTTCGCTCAGGTTCAGGTACTTGGCGTTGTAGTTGTAGCTCCAGCCGTCGCTGTCGGAATAATTCCAGTAGTAATCGCGGCGCTCGCGGATCAGCCGCACTTTCACACCCTTGGCTGCCAGCTTGTGGCCCTCGGCGTCGGCAACCAGGATCTCGAACTCGGCCGGGCCATCACCGTCGATGTGGGGCATGGCATCGGTGTCGTCTTCTTCGCCGTATTCATCGCTGCCGCTGCCGCTGAACAGTGGGCGGATGCCCGGCAGGCGCTCGGCCGGCCACACCGGTTGCTTGAACGTGCGGGTGATCGGGCGGCCGCCGGCTTCCTGCAAGCTGGCCTGGACGATGATCTGCAGCGGCGACTGGGCCTCGGCCCATTGGCTTTCGATGTCGATCTGGGCTGTGCCGTCTTCGCCCAAGGCACTTTCTTCGAGCTCCAGGTCCTGCTTGAGCTGCTCTTCGGTGATCGAACCGAATTCATAGCCCGGCAGCGCAGGCACCGCCTCGCGCAACGGGCGCACGTAGATCTGGCCGCTCAGGCGATTGCCCGAAGCCGGCGCGCCATACAGGTAACGCCCCTCGACGCTGATCTGCGCGGTGTCGGCCGGTGCGAGCGGCGTGTCGCTGCCTTTGAGTTCGAGCGCCATGCGCTCGGGCAGGAAGTCCTCGACCTGGAATTCGTACACCTCCGGGCGGCCATCGCCCAGGTCGAACAGCAGTTGCCAGCGGCCGGTGGGCGCTTCGCCTGCCAGCGGCAGCGCATACTGGAACAGGCCGTTGGCGCCTGCCTCCCAGACGAACTTGCGGCTGACCTGGTCGTCCGGCTTGCGCACTTCGACGGTGATCGGCTGGGCCTTGGTCGGCTTGCCGTCGCTGTCGCGCAGCAGGCCGTTGATGAGCACGGTTTCGCCGGGGCGATAGAGGTCGCGCGGGCCGAACACGAAGAATTGCAGCGGGTGCGCGGCAGGGCCGGCGATGTCGAATTCGGCGAGGTCGAGTGCGGCGCTGTTCAGCCGCAGCAGGCTGGTCTGGCCATTCTGGCGCGCCAGCAGCACATCGGCTTTAGGCGCCAAAGGCAGTTGAGCATGGCCGTCGCTGTCGGTCTTGCCCTGGGCCAGAGAGTGGCCCTCGGCATCGAGCAGCTCGACCTCTACGCCGCCAAGCGACTTGCCGCCCTCCAGGGCCTGGGTGAATACGTCCAGGCGCTTCTGATAACGGTGCGCCGAGAGCCCGATGTCGCTCAGGCTGAACAGCGTGGCCGGTTGCGAATAGTTGTAGGTGCCCGCAGCGTGCATCACCGCCAGGTACAGGCCGGTCTCCTGCAACGGCTTCACGCCGGAGAGCGGCAGCATGAGGTTTTCACGGGTGTTGCGCGCCGGGTTGAGGTCGAAGCGGCCGGTGTACACCAGCTCGGCCATGCCCAGCAGGTCTTTGGATTCGTAGTACTCCAGCGAACTGCCACGGCCCCAGCGCGACAGGAAGGCTGGCACCTGCTCGGGCTTGATGCGGAAGAAGTCGACGTCGACGCGGTTCACGTTCAGCGCGATCACCGGCAGGCCCTCGGCGAGCCGGGTGGGCAGCAGCGAGCCGCGGCTGGCGAAGCCTACGGTGGCCTGCAGGTCTCGGGTTTCGAGGCGCGCGGAGTATTCGCTGGGCAGTGCCTTGCCATTGACCGCGCGCAGGCCGGCGTCCACGGTCAGCACCAGCTTGCGCTTGGGCTCCAGGTGGCGCAGGTGCGCCTCCATGAGGTTGTCGGAGAGCTCCCAGGCGCCGTCGACCTTGCCGCTGACGGAGTCGACCAGGTGCAGGCGGCTGGCGTAGTCGGCCTTGGGATCGAGCGGCACGCTGAAGGTGACAGAGAGTGCGCTGGCACCCTCGAGCTGCACTTCGGAGACGTCGGAGATGGCCAGGTCGCGATTGGCGTAACGCTTGGCCAGCGCGGCGGTATCGGCCGGCGCAGCGGCGGGCTTACCCTGCGGCGCCTGGGCCTGGGCGGCCACGGGGGCCTCGGCTTTGGCCGGCGCCTTGCCGGAACTGGACGAATCGCAGGCACTGAGCAATGCCAACGCGCACCCCAGCAACAATCCCTTGTTGAACATGAATCCCTCTTCAGGCAGGTACCGAAACGGCGGCAACTATATCTCACGGGAGGATCTTTTTAGCGTCGGCTGCGTAAAATCAATCAACCTGAATAAACCGATGAATTTCATGTACCAGGATTGGCAGCACCGCCCCACTCATCGCCGCGTCTGGGCGCTCGCCGCGCCGATGATTCTTTCCAACACTTCCGTGCCGCTGGTGGCGTTGGTAGACAGCGCCGTCATCGGCCACCTGCCCCACGCTCATCAATTGGGCGCGGTGGCGGTGGGGGCAAGCCTGTTCAACCTGCTGGCCTGGGCATTCGGCTTTCTGCGCATGGGCGCCACGGGCTTCACTGCGCAGGCGGCCGGGCGCGAGGACGGTGCGGCCTTGAGGCAGATTCTTGCGCAGGGCCTGGCGCTAGCGGTGGGGTTCTCGCTGTTGCTGGGCGCGCTGGCAATCCCCTTCGCTGGCTGGGCGTTGCATTGGATGAACCCGAGCGCGGAGCTTGAGCAAAGCGCTCTGGCGTTCCTTTACATCCGTTTGCTGGCACTGCCTGCAACCCTCGGCGGCTATGCGCTGACGGGCTGGTTTCTCGGCACCGGCAACGCCCGGGCGCCGCTGTGGATCATGCTCAGCACCAACGGCCTGAACATCGTGCTCAATCTGTACCTGGTGCTGGGGCTGGGCTGGGGCGTGCAAGGCTCGGCCTGGGCGTCGGTGGTGGCCGAATGGGCGGCGCTGCTGCTGGGGCTTACCCTCACGCGCCCGGCCTTGCGGGCTTGGCCAGGGCGGCTGGCCGTCGCGCCGCTCAAGCGCTGGGCAAGCTGGCGGCCACTGCTGGCGGTGAACCGGGATATCTTCCTGCGCAGCCTGGCGCTGCAAGGCGTGTTCTTCCTGATTACGGTGCAAGGCGCACGCCTGGGTGATGCAACCGTGGCCGCCAATGCCCTGCTGCTCAACGGCCTGGTGCTGACCGCGCAGGCGCTGGACGGCCTCGCTCACGCGGTGGAGGCTTTGTGCGGCCACGCCATCGGCGCACGCGACCGCACCGCTCTGCGCCGGGCACTGGTGGTCAGCGCCGGCTGGTCGTTGCTGGCGAGTGTGGCGTTTGCGCTGTTCTTTCTCGTCGCTGGCGGCCCGTTCATCACCTTGCAGACAGACATCCCCAGTGTGCGCGAGGCGGCAGCTGCGTACCTGCCGTACCTGGCGCTTCTGCCGTTGGTGGCGGTGTGGAGCTACTTGCTGGACGGGCTGTTCATTGGTGCCACACGGGCGCGGGAGATGCGCAACACCATGTTGGCGAGCGTGGCGCTGGCAGCGCCTGTTGCACTGGCAACGATGGGGTTGGGCAACCATGGGTTGTGGATCAGCTTTCTGTGGTTCATGGCCTTGCGGGGGGTGACGCTGGGGTGGGTGGCGTGGCGGCTGGATGTGCGAAGGCTTTGGGTTTGATCAGTCGTGGATGGGCGCGTCGCGCGGCGAGCCGCCCTCTTGGCTGGGTTGTGTGGTGCGGTTGAGTAGTGGGGGCCTGTCGCCCGGCAAGCCGGCCTCCCACTTTTGGTTGTGTGGTGCGGTTCAAGTAGTGGGAAGGCTTGCGCCCGGCAAGCCGGCCCCTCCACTTTTTGGTTGTGTAGCGCAGATCAAGTAGTGGGAGGGCGGCTTGCCGCGCGACGCTTGCTTTCGCCGTCCGGCACCTCAACCCTTCACGGCGACAGATAAGACGACCGCGTCAGCCCCAACCGCAACGCATCCAGGTACTGCGTCCGCTCACGCGCGCTGATCTGCGCACTGGCGACCTTGTCGCGGTAGTGCGTCATCAGCTCCTCGGGCGAGAGGTGCACATAGCGCAGCATGTCCTCGATGGTGTCGTGGGTTTCGATGCCGGCGTGGTACACGCTGCCGCTCGGGGTCTGGTAGATATTCACCGAGTCGGTATCACCGAACAGGTTGTGCATGTCGCCCAGGATTTCCTGGTACGCGCCCACCAGGAACACGCCCAAAAGGTAGTCCTCGCCCGGGTTCACCGGGTGCACCGGCAGGCTGGTCTCGATGCTCTGCTCGTCGACGTACTGCTTGATCTTGCCGTCGGAGTCGCAGGTGAGGTCTTGCAGCACCGCGCGGCGCACCGGCTCTTCGTCGAGCCGATGCAGCGGCAGGATCGGCAGCACCTGGTCGATTGCCCAGGTGTCGGGCAGGCTCTGGAATACCGAGAAGTTGCAGATGTACTTGTCGGCCAGCTTGTCGTTGAGCTCGTCCAGAATCACCCGGTGCGAGCGCTGCCGCGCCTTGAGCATGTTGTGCAGCTTGCGGCAAACGGCGAAGTAGCACTGCTCAGCCAGTGCCTTCTGCGCCAGCGTCACCTTGCCATCGGCGTATTGCGCGGCAATGTCGCCCAGGTAATGAGTGGCGCGCCAGTAGATCTCGGTGACCATTTCCGGGTCGACCGGGCCGAGCAGGTCGGCCAGCCATTGCAGGGTCGGCGGCAGCTCATCGCGGCTGGGCAGTTCCGGCGGGGCGTCGTTGTGGCGCTCCACGTCGGTGACCTGCATCACCAGCATCGCGTGGTGCGCGGTCAGCGCCCGGCCGCTTTCGGAGAAGATGTGCGGGTGCGGAATGCCCTGCGCGTCGCAGAACTCCTTGAGCATGCCCACCACCACACCGGCGTAGTCGTCGATGTCGTAGTTGATGGAGCTGGCGTTGCGCGAGTGGGTACCGTCGTAGTCGACGCCCAAACCGCCGCCGACGTCGATGTGGTCCATGGGCAGGCCGAGTGCGCGCAGTTCGCCGTAGTAGCGGATGGCCTCTTTGAAGCCCTGCTGATAGTCGGCGAGGTTGGCGATCTGCGAACCCATATGAAAGTGCAGCAGGCGAATGCCCTGCTCCAGCCTGGCCGCGCGAAAACGGTCGACCACGGAAATCAGCTGCGCGGCGGAGAGCCCGAACTTGGATTTCTCGCCGCCGGTGTCAGCCCATTTGCTCGACGACAGCGACGACAGGCGCACGCGCAGGCCGATCTGCGGCTGCACCTGCAACTCGGTGGCTTCCTCGATCACCAGCCCGACTTCGGACTCTTTTTCGATCACGATGAACACGCTGTGGCCGAGCTTCTGGCCAATCAGGGCCAGGCGAATGAATTCGCGGTCCTTGTAGCCGTTGCAAACGATGGTGCCGCCCTTGGGGGCCAGTGCCAGCACGGCGAGCAGCTCAGGCTTGGAACCGGCTTCCAGGCCGATGGACACGTTTTGCGTCGCGATGATGTTCTCCACCACCGCTTCCTGCTGGTTGACCTTGATCGGGTACAGCGCCGTGTAGGCGCTCTGGTAACCGAGCCGGGCGATGTTGTCGTCGAAGGCGCCGGTGAGCGCGCGCACGCGGTGCTGGAGGATGTCGGGGAAGCGCACCAGCAGCGGCAACGACAGGCCGCTCTTGCACAGTTCGTTGACCTGGTCATACAAGTCGATCGGCTGGCTGTCGGGCCCATTGGGGCGCACTTCGACGCGCCCGGCCTCATTGATCGCGAAATAGCCGGCACCCCAGTGCCGAATGCCATAGACCCCACGGCTGTCGGCCACGGTCCACTGGCTGCCATCGTCTTTGCGTGTGCGTCGTACGGACATCGAAGCCCCCTGTATCAGGTCCAAGGCCCCGCTGCGGCACGCGCCGCGCGGGGAATGACAGAATTACCCTGTGCGTGTCGGGCAGGCCCCTGGGTAGACCCCAGGCCCTGCACCATGGTTGCCTCAGCCGCCGCTCTTCTTGGCTTTGAGCCCCTGCCTGGCCAGTTCGGCCAGCAGCACGTCGACGTGATCACCCTGGATCTCGATCACCCCATCCTTGAGCGCGCCACCGGTGCCACAGCGCTTCTTGAGAGCGGTGGCGAGCGCCTTGAGGGCTTCGCCGGCCAGGGGCGTGCCGCTGACGGTAGTGACGGTCTTGCCACCACGGCCTTTGGTTTCGCGGCGTACGCGGCAGATTCCGTCGCCTTCCGGCACCTGGGGCTGGCCGCAGATGCATTCGGCTACAGGCTTGCCGCAGTCGGGGCAATGCCGGCCGCTGTCGGTGGAGTAAACGAGGCCGCCGAGAGCGGCGAAGGATGAGGCTTTGCTGGCCATCGTTGCCTCTTGCGCGTTGACAGGTGTAAGGCCGCGCAGTTTAACGGCAAAGCCGCCCAGTGCTAAGTACACAATCGCGGCATTTTGCCGGGTTTATGCGACCTTGGAGGCAAGGTAGCGCTCGAGCGCCAGCAATGAGTCGGGGCACCAGAGCGCGTCAGGGGTGCGCTCGCCGATCGCCTGCAGCGACATGAAGTGCGCCTGGCTGATCTCCTCGGGCTGCAATCGCAGCGGCCCATCCCAGCAGGCGGAAAACACCGCGCACCAGAGCCGGTTGCCCAGTGCGTCGAAGAGAAAGCGCCCGTGCTCGTTCAGCACAACGCCCGACACCCCGAGTTCTTCTTCAAGCTCTCGGGCGGCCGAGAGCGCATAACTCTCATCGGCCTGCACCATACCGCCTGCGGCCACGTCCCAGTAGCCGGGGTACACGGCCTTGCTCATCGTGCGCTGCTGCACGCACAACTCGCCGGCGCTGTTGAACAGCAGAATGAACGTGCCGCGCCCGATCAACCCGCGCGTGCGCAGCTCGGCCCTCGGCAACGCCCCCAGCAACTGGTCGTGCTCATCCACCCAGGCAATGTGTTCGGCGTCGGAGGCGGCGCGGTGCGCCACCTCCTGTTCGCTGACTGGCACCGGTCAGCCCTGCGACAGCAACTGGCGCAGGTCCAGCACTGCAGCGTTGGCCCGCGAGAGGTAGTTGGCCATCACCAGCGAGTGGTTGGCGAAGATGCCGTACCCACTGCCGTTGAGCACCATCGGGCTCCACAGCGGCTCCTGGGCAGCTTCCAGCTCCCGGATGATCTGGCGCACGCTCACGGTCGCGTTCTTCTGGCCAGCACGTCAGCGAAGTCCACTTCGATCGCACGCAGCAAGAGCGAAAGAGCCCAGGCCTGGCCGCGCGACTCGTAGAACACGTTGTCGATCTTCAGCCACGGGGTTTCTTCGTACTCCTCGTCAACCTGAGGCGCCTGGCCTGCGACTACCGTGTCGGTCTTGGAGGCAGCGTTGAGCTTGACGCGGCCAACACTGGCCGAAAGGCGTTGCGACATCGAACCCAGGCGCGTGGAGACGTCGCCCAGCCAATTGTTGAGGTTGTCAGCCCGGGTGTAGAAGAAGGCCGCTTTTTGATCCGGCGAGCTCAGGCGTTTTTCGTAGTTGTCCAGCAGGTCGATACCGCGCTGGTATTCCGATTCGCTCGACGGGAACATCCAGCTGCGGTTATCGAAGTTGAAGCGTGGCTCTGCCTGAGCCAGGTCGCCATCCTCGGCGGACTGCGACTGCGAGCGGGAGAAGTCTTTGCGCAGGGCGCGGCTCATGTCACGCACCTGAACCAGAACCCCATATTCCCAGCTGGGCATATTGTCGAGCCACAGGCCTGGCGGGAACCTGTCATTGGCCAGGTAGCCACCGGGCTTGTCGAGCAGGGTCTGGGTGATCGTCTTGAGCGTCTCGACGGTGGTGTAGCCGATCACCATCTGGCGGCCGTCACGCTGGGCGTGGGCCTGGGCGTTCTGCTGGACCTGGAACAGCGCAGGTTCACGGCTCCAATAGATGCCGATGCCAACGGCTATCAGCAGGTAAAGGCCCACCACGCCCAGCACCGCGCGGCTGAGCAGCAGCGCTTTCCAGTGGCCGCGGCGCGGCTGGCCAACGTTATCGGCGCGGCGATTTCGCCGATCTTTCTTCGAGCTGGCGTTCGCCGAAGCATTGCCCGAAGGGTTCGCGGCGGCGTCGGCGGCGGCATCGGAAGGGGCATCCGCTTTGCCCGTGCGCTTTTTCCAGTCCAGCATGGCGTGGTCCTTGTGCTGTGCGAATTCAACATCCTTCGACCACGCCACCCACTCAAGGTGCGGCCGGCCGAACGAGGCACATGATAATCCATCGGCCGCGACAGGGGCCGGGCCTTGAGCGACACTCATCGCCCCGTTCCGTCCGTCGCGCCACAGGCCCTTTGAGCCGGAACATGACGCGCGGCAGAGAACGTAATGGGATTGAGTGATATCATAGAGCCATCACCTTTCCACGCTGCCTCGGCACGGTCGTTGGCTTATGCACTTGCTCGAAGACACCACGCGCGATCGCCTGCACCGGCATCTGGCGCAACGGCTGGCCAACCAGGCGAGGGAGATTCTGGCGATCTGGCAGCGCCTGGGTGAAAAGGGTTGGGGCCATGCCGACCTCGCTCAGCTCGATGCTGCCAACGAACGCCTGGGCCGTAGCGCCGAGCGTTTACAGCAGGTCGAGCATCTGTTGCTGTCGATGGCACTGAGCGATTGCCTGGCGCGGCTGCGTGGCAACTCCGGGCAGTTGAGCCAGGACACCCTCGAAGACTTCAACCGTTTGATGAACAAGCTCGCCCGCAGCAGCCTGCGCCATGGCGACACCCTTGAGGGCACGCCGCTGCCCTACCCACCGGGGCCTGTGTACCTGATGCTGTTCAACCAGGACGCAGCCGAGCGCTTGGCGCGCCAGCTAGGCTCATTCGGCCTGGACGCCATCGCCCTGCCCAGCCCCCTGGCTGCCAGGCAAGCACTGGCTCATGCGCAACCTTCGGCAATGGTGGTGGACGTGGACTTCCACGGTATCGGCGGCGGCCTGGGCCTGGCCGCCGAAATCCAGGACGGGCTCGCCTCGCCCGTGCCGCTGCTGTTTTTCAGCCAGCAACCGGCCGATACCCCCACACGCCTGGCTGCCGTGCGCAGTGGCGGGCTGGATTTCTTCACCGGCGCCCTGGAAGCCTGGGCGCTGCTGGAGCGGCTGGAGCGGCTGACCCGCGTCACCCGTTTCGAGCCTTACCGGGTACTGGTGATCGACGACTCGCGCGCCCAGGCCATGAACAGCGAGCGCATGCTCAACAACGCCGGCATTCTCACCCGCTGCCTGAGCGACCCGATGCGCGCGATGGCCGAGCTGGCTGACTTCCAGCCCGACCTGGTGTTGCTGGACCTCTACATGCCAACCTGCTCAGGCCCGGAGCTGGCCCGCGTGATTCGCCAGAACGAGCGCTACGTGGGCCTGCCGATCATTTACCTGTCCACTGAAAACGACCTGGACCGGCAGCTGGATGCCCTGAGCGAAGGTGCCGACGATTTCCTGGTGAAGCCGGTGCGCTCGCGCCAGCTGATCTGCGCGGTGCGCACCCGTGCCGAACGCGCCCGCGAACTGCGTGCGCGCATGGTGCGCGATGGGCTCACCGGCCTGTACAACCACACCCACATCCTGCGCGAGCTCGACGATGCGTGTTTCACGGCACGGCGCAGCAAGGCACCGCTGTGTTTTGCGATGCTCGACCTGGACCACTTCAAAAAGGTCAACGACACCTACGGCCACCCTATGGGCGACCGGGTGATCAAGAGCCTGGCGCTGTTCCTGCGCCAGCGCCTGCGCAAGACCGACCTGATCGGCCGCTACGGCGGCGAAGAATTCGCCATCGTGATGCCGGGCACTGATGCAGCCTCGGCCTGCGCAGCGCTGAACGACATTCGCGAGCGTTTCGCCGAAATTCTCTATCCCGGCATGCCCGACGAGCTGCACTGCACCTTCAGCGCAGGCGTGGTGCAACTCAGCGGCGGCATCGACAGCCTGATGATGGCGTCGCTGGCGGACGAAGCGCTGTACCGTGCCAAGGCCGCCGGGCGGAATCGCGTCTTGCCGGCCGGCTGATAAGAGCGCCTTAATCGGCAGTTATAGATACAGCAGGTATGATCGGCCGCAGTGATTTGCCGTGAGACTGCCATGCGTCGTTTTTTCCTGCTCCTGCTGCTCTGCCTTGCCCTGCCTGCCGGCGCCGATGTGTTCGGCAGCCGCCCCAACCCCGGGCTGGGCGCCCCGCTGGACAACAGCAGCGATTTCCTGCCGGTGCGCGAAGCGTTCCAGCTGAGCCAGGCCGACAGCCGGCCCGAGCAGATCACCCTGCGCTTCGTGGCTGCCGAAGGCTACTACCTCTACCGCCAGAAGTTCGCGTTCAAGGCCGAGCCCGCCGGCGTAGTGCTTGGGCAACCTGAATTCCCGGACGGAGAGAAGAAGCACGACGAGTACTTCGGTGAGGTCGAGGTGTATCACAACATCGTCGATGTCACGTTGCCGCGCCCGGCGAACGCCCGTGGAGCTTTCACACTGCTGGTGACCTACCAGGGCTGCGCCGACAAAGGCTTGTGCTACCCGCCTGAAACTCAGCGGCTGGCCATTGCAGCCTTGCCTGGTGCGGAACCTGCCGGCAATGCCAGCGCTGTAGCACCAGCGCCCGCCTCTGGCTGGAGCTGGAAGGATTTCGCGTGGTATTTCCTGGCCGGCCTGGGCTTGACCTTCACCCCGTGCGTGCTGCCGATGCTGCCCATTCTCTCGGGAGTAGTGCTGCGTGGCCAAACCGGAGGCCTGCGCGGCTTCACCCTGTCCCTGGCCTATGTGCTGCCGATGGCAGCGTGCTTCGCGTTGCTGGGCGCGCTTATCGGGCTGTTCGGCGCCAGCCTCAACCTGCAGGCACGCCTGCAATCGCCTTGGGTGCTGGTGCCCTTCGCCCTGTTCTTCGTGGTGTTCGCCCTGGCGATGTTCGGGTTGTTCGAACTGCGCCTGCCGCGATCGATTACAGACCGCCTCGATGCCGTGGCCAATCGTACACAGGGTGGCTCCATCGTGGGAGCCGCAACGCTGGGCGTGCTATCCAGCCTGCTGGTATCGCCCTGTGTATCAGCGCCCTTGGCCGGCGCCCTGCTCTACATCAGCGCCAGCGGCGATGCAGTGGGCGGCGGCCTGAAGCTGCTGGCTCTGGGCCTGGGCATGGGCGTGCCGCTGGTGGTGGCAGGCACCGGCGGCGCAGCACTGCTGCCGCGCAGCGGGGCCTGGATGAATGGAGTCAAGGCGGCTGTCGGTGTGCTGTTGCTGGCGGTGGCGATCTCGCTATTGGAACGCGTGTTGCCAGGCCCGATGACCTTACTGCTGGCTGGCGCGCTGGCTGCGGGCTGCGGGTTGTTCCTGGGAGCGCTCGATTTCGTGCCCAAGCCGCCGCGCGAGCGCCTTGCACAGTTGCTCGGCCTGTTGCTGCTCTGCTATGGCCTGGCGTGCTGGTTCGGCGCATTGCAGGGCGGCGGCAACCCCCTGCAACCCCTGCCACAGCCCAGCGCCGCCACCGGGGCGCAGTCCGCAAGCCAACACCTGGCGCACCGTCACCACGGCGCAGGCGCTGGACGATGCCCTCGCCCAGGCCCGCAACGCAGGCAAGCCCGTGGTGCTCGACTGGTACGCCGACTGGTGCATCAGCTGCAAGGTGATCGAGCACGAAGTGCTGCCCGATGCGCAGGTGCAAGCCAGGCTCGCAGGCTACGAACGCCTGCGCTTCGATGTGACCGAGAGCAATGCCGAGCAACGCGCGGTGATGGACCACTACGGGCTGTTCGGCCCGCCTGCTATCCAGTTTTTCGCCCCTTCCGGCGAAGAACTGCGCAGTGCGCGGGTAGTGGGCGAAACGAACGCCGCCGATTTCACGGCGAACATTCCCGGCACTGCCGCTCAGTAGCGGCTATACCCCTGTGTAGCCGCATTTCGCCACTCCGTGACCGCAAGGCGATAATTAGTCATCTGTTTTCGCCCAACTTGCGGGTTACTGCGGCTAACTGGACAAAAGGGCCGGCTTTCCGGCATAGTCGCCGCCGTCGAACGATAACCAGAACCAAGGGAACGCCATGCCCACGACCTCGCGCCGGTTTTCATCCAGTGATCCATTCACGAACGTGACGTGCCAGCGCCGTTGAGCATCCCACTGTTCGATGCGCGTTTTTCACCTTGAGCATTCACAGACACTCTGGCCTCTGCCGACGAGCCCTTTCAGGCCCGGCGGCGGCCATCGGCCCACAAGCGGGCCGAACGCAATGGCTTGCATAGTCTGCCTTGAAACCCCTGAACATCCTTGGGAGTTGATGATTAATGGATATTCGTAAAGTCAAGAAACTGATCGAGCTGCTGGAAGAGTCCGGCATCGACGAACTGGAAATCAAGGAAGGCGAAGAGTCCGTACGGATCAGCCGCCACAGCAAAGCCCCCGCACAACAGTTCTACGCACCTGCGCCGATGCCTGCCCCGGCTGCCGCACCGGTCGCTGCTGCCGCCCCTGCTGCCGACGCCGCCCCTGCCGCGCCGAAACTCAACGGCACCGTGGCGCGCTCGCCGATGGTCGGTACCTTCTATCGCAAGCCTTCGCCCACTTCGCCCAACTTCGCTGAAGTCGGCCAGGTCGTGAAGAAAGGCGACACCCTGCGCATCGTCGAAGCCATGAAGATGATGAACCACATCGAAGCTGAAACCAGCGGCACCATCGAGTCGATCCTGGTAGAAGACGGCCAGCCGGTCGAGTTCGATCAGCCGCTGTTCACCATCGTTTGACGAAGGGAGAGCCTGCGATGTTGGAAAAAGTACTTATCGCCAACCGTGGTGAGATCGCCCTGCGGATCCTGCGTGCCTGCAAAGAGCTGGGCATCAAGACCGTCGCCGTGCATTCCACGGCCGACCGCGAGCTGATGCACCTGGGCCTGGCCGACGAGTCGGTCTGCATCGGCCCGGCGCCCTCGACACGTTCCTACCTGCACATCCCGGCCATCATCGCCGCTGCCGAAGTGACTGGTGCTACCGCTATTCACCCCGGCTACGGCTTCCTGGCCGAGAACGCCGACTTCGCCGAGCAGGTGGAAAAGTCCGGTTTCGCCTTCATCGGCCTAAAGCCGACACCATTCGCCTGATGGGCGACAAGGTATCGGCCAAGGACGCCATGAAAGCTGCCGGGGTGCCCACTGTGCCGGGTTCCGATGGCCCGTTGCCTGAAGACGAAGCCGAAGCGTTGCGCATCGCCCGTGAAGTGGGCTATCCGGTCATCATCAAGGCCGCTGGCGGCGGCGGTGGCCGTGGCATGCGCGTGGTGTACAAGGAAGAAGACCTGATCTCCTCGGCCAAGCTGACCCGGACCGAAGCCGGTGCTGCGTTCGGCAACCCGATGGTGTACCTGGAGAAGTTCCTCACCAACCCACGCCACGTGGAAGTGCAGGTGCTCTCCGACGGCCAGGGCAACGCCGTTCACCTGGGCGACCGCGACTGCTCGCTGCAGCGCCGTCACCAGAAGGTGCTGGAAGAAGCGCCGGCCCCGGGCATCGACGAGAAGGCCCGCCAGGAAGTCTTCAAGCGTTGCGTCGATGCCTGTGTCGAGATCGGTTACCGCGGTGCGGGCACCTTCGAGTTTCTCTACGAGAACGGCCGTTTCTACTTCATCGAGATGAACACCCGCGTACAGGTGGAACATCCGGTGTCCGAAGAAATTACCGGCATCGACATCGTCAAGGAGATGCTCAGCATCGCCGCTGGCAACAAGCTGTCGTTCACTCAGGAGCAGGTCACCTTCCGCGGCCACGCCCTGGAATGCCGGATCAACGCCGAAGATCCACGCACCTTCATCCCGAGCCCCGGCACCGTGAAACACTTCCACGCGCCGGGCGGTAATGGCGTGCGGGTGGATTCGCACCTGTACAGCGGGTACTCGGTACCGCCGAACTACGACTCGCTGATCGGCAAGCTGATCGTCTGGGGCAACACCCGTGACGAAGCCATGGCGCGCATGCGCAATGCGCTGGACGAGATCGTGGTCGACGGGATCAAGACCAACATCCCGCTGCACCGTGACCTCACCCGCGACCCAGGCTTCTGCAAGGGCGGCGTGAACATTCACTACCTCGAACACCTGCTCGAAGAAATGAAAGCAGCCAAGTGAGCGGCCAGTGAATGAAGGCAAACCCCGGTTAGCGTGAGCGGCCGGGGTTTGTTGTTTTTGGGCTCACTTGATTGCCGCTCATTGGCGAAATAGTTTCAGCATTCTTCAGGCTCAACGTTGATCGTATCTACACCGCAAGCGGCTGGCATCATCTCCTGCCTCTTTAGTGTGCATCGAGGCTTATGCGTTGGGGCTTTCAATCAAAGGCAAATTGGTCACTGTCGATCACGCAGTAAAGGAACACTTGATCACCACGGTGGACGGCAATCCAAAAAGCGATTTGCGCCGTTGCGGCCTGAGGGTTACATCAGTTGTTCACTCGTATCAAAAACTCCGCTAAAACAAGCCGTGACCGCAAACAGTCGGTGATAGGCGACAACTGCCCGCTTTTGTATGCATTGAAACGCAAACAGGGCCTGAATACCGATATCACCTCGATAAAAAGGCTCCTGGAAAGTGGCAACGCCATTCTGTCTACGCTTGCCCAACAACTTCAGGCAGACACCGTGGTGTACATGCCGTCCAGTCACAGCCTGAGCAAAATTGTCGCGAGGCGATGCGCATTGAAGTTCCAGGCGGCATTGGCCCATGAAGTGTTTGTAAAAACGACCAGATCTGAAGCCTGCCAGATGATCGAACTGGCTCTGGCGCAAGGCGCGATTACCACCCAAGATCGCAAGCGGCTCCACTTCCGCCTGAAGGCCGCAGACGTATTTTCGCTCAAGGCTATTCCAATAGGCTTTCGGCAGTTCTTCAGCCCGGTTCGCCTGAATGAACTCTGCGGTGACATGGCTATGGGCCGAGTGGTCATGGTGGATGATCTGCTTGCTACAGGCCGCACACTCAGTGTCGCCCGGCAACTTGTCCTGACCCTGCCCGGTGTCACTTCGGTGGAGGCGGTTTGCCTCTTCAGCGATGTTTGAGCTTTACATGCATTGACCACCTGGCTACGATTGCCGGCGAGTGTGCATGAGCCTCCCCGCTCTCTAAATCCAGATGAGGCCCGCGTAGCACCCCCCATGGTCGGCTCGTAAAGTGCAAGTAATGGGAAGGTTAGGCAGCGGCTAACCCCTCGACCTCAGGGTCGTTGATGTTTCAAGGGCCTGCCTGGCCCTGATCAATCAAAAGCCGAGCGAAAGCTCGGCTTTTCTTTGGCTATCGAAAACCTCTCCCGGCAATCTCGACTACTTCTGAACGCTGGCTATCTTTGCCGCTTACCCGGCATTTCGATCCCATGCTCGTTCACCCGCCGATACAAGGTCGCCCGGGAAATCCCCAATGCCTGCGCCGCATCTGCTGGCTTCCAACGATGCCGTATCAAGGCCTCTGAGCAGAAGCTGCCGCTGTGGATTGGCCACCGGGCTTTGTGCTGGCGAGCGTGTGCAACCACGAACTTCGGCGGGTAGGTCCGCCACCTGCACCGCCGAGCCCCCACACACCGCGCAGGCATAGCGCAGCACCTGCCGCAGCTGGCGCAGATTACCCGGCCACTGGTAACCCAACAGGCACTCCAGCGCTGCCGTGCTGAGCTGGGTCATCACGCCACAGGCTTTGGCTTCCTCGACCAGCACTTGATTGATCAGCCCCAGGCGGTCGCTACGCTCGCGCAAGGGCGGTAGTTCGAAGCGTGCGTTGCCCAGGCGGAAGTACAGGTCCTCGCGAAAACGGCCCTCTGCCACCAGGCTCGCCAGGTCCCGGTGCGTGGCGCAGATCACCTGGAGGTCGACCTGCGTGCGGCACGCCGCGCCGAGCGGGGCGATCTCGCCTTCGGCCAGCACGCGCAGCAGCCGTGTCTGCAAACCCAACGGCATGTCACCGATCTCGTCGAGAAACAGCGTGCCGCCGTCGGCCTGCTGCAACAGCCCGCGCATGCCTTTGGCGGCAGCGCCGGTGAAGGCTCCGGCGGTATAGCCGAACAGTTCACTCTCGATCAGGGTTTCAGGAATCGCGGCGCAGTTGAGCGCCACGAAAGGCGCGCCGCGACGTGCGCTCAGTGCATGTACCTGCCGGGCAAACACCTCTTTGCCTGCGCCCGTCTCGCCATGCACCAGCACCGGAAGGTTGCAATCCTTGACCCTCACGGCCAGGCGCAACTGTTCGGTAATGCGTGCGTCCGCCTGTGGCTGAGCCAGTGGTTTGGCCGCAGGGCGCCGGCGAGGCGAGCTGACCCGCACGTGCAACGGCTGCCCACCGGCCCAGGCCAACGGCTGGGCCGACTCATCCGCCAGGGCGCTGAGGTGCTCCATGTCGAACAACGCCCCTACGTGCGCAGGCACATGCCCCAACTGCCTGGCCAGCACCTGCCGGGCGCCGCTGTTGAGGGCGGTGAGCTGGCCGTGGGCGTCCCAGGCCATCAACACATCAGGCTGGCTGTCGACATAGCCCGGCGCACTGTGAGCGCGCAGCATCCACTGGCCCTGGGCACTGTGCATGAAGAATGCGTTCTCGATGCGCCGGGCGCTCTGGGCAACCATTTGCGCGATCAACACCTGGCTGCGGCGGTCATCCGGGGATTGCAGGGCCGAGGCGTCCAGCACTCCGAGCAGCTCGCCCTGCGGGTCGAACACGGGCGCGGCCGAGCAAGTCAGGCCGATAAAGGCAGCACGAAAATGGTCGCGCTTGTGCACCGTAGCCGCGACGCGGGTGGTCAGCACCGCAGCGACACCGCAGGTGCCCTCTTCTCCTTCGTCCCAACAGGTGCCCAGGTAAAGCCCGGCCCTGCGGCAATCGCTGCGGATGGTCGACTCCACTTGGTAGTCGATGGTGTTGCCCTGGGCGTCGGTGAGCATCACGCAGTAGTCGGCACCGCGTACCTGAGCATGCAGGCTTGCCACTTCTTCGCGAGCAATGCGCAGGAACAGCTCCGAGCGCTCACGGCACTCGGCCAGCATCGTCTGCGAAAGGATACGCGGGCCCTGCTGGGAGGCGGGGTCAAGGTGGTGTTGCTCCATCGACCGCCGCCAGGAGTCGACGATCAGGTGGGGCACCGGCAGCACGGGTTGGCGGCCGGCATTGCGCAGCACGCGGCTGACCGCGTCTACGTGAGCCCTGGAGTGTGCGGCAAGCATCAAGCCCTCCGTCTCTGGCTATTTATTGTTGTGCCTTCTCTATAGCGCCCGCGCGGGCTTTCGACAACCCGGGGGCGCCAGCCGGCTGGGTTGAGACGGGTTGTCTCAGAGTCTCGTCGCTGGCGCGCCCGGACTGGCACTGCGCGTCTCAGCCAGTGTGCACGCAAGGCGCGCCCTACCGCTCTGGCCCGGCCTGTCCGGCGAGGTTGGCACCGCTGTTGCTCCACTGCCCTGCAGCACCCAGCCCTACAAGGAGAACAACAAGATGGCCAACCTACTGAACCGCGAAAAGCTGCTGCACGCCTACAAGGTGATGCGCACCATCCGCACCTTCGAAGAACGCCTGCACACCGAGTTCGCCACCGGCGAGATTCCCGGCTTCGTGCACCTGTACGCAGGTGAGGAAGCCTCGGCCGCAGGTGTAATGGCGCACCTGGACGACGAAGACTGCATCGCCTCCAACCACCGCGGCCACGGCCACTGCATCGCCAAGGGCGTGGACGTGTACGGAATGATGGCCGAGATCTACGGCAAGAAGACCGGCGTGTGCGGCGGCAAAGGCGGCTCGATGCACATCGCCGATCTCGACAAAGGCATGCTCGGCGCCAACGGCATCGTCGGTGCCGGTGCCCGACTGGCAGCGGGTGCGGCACTGGCGGCCAAGCTCAAGAAAACGGCCGGGTGGCCGTGGTGTTCTTCGGCGACGGCGGCTCCAACGAAGGCGCTGTGTTCGAGGCGATGAACCTGGCCTCGGTCATGAACCTGCCGTGCCTGTTCATCGCCGAGAACAACGGCTATGCCGAAGCCACCGCGTCGAAATGGTCGGTTGCCTGCGACCATATCGCCGACCGCGCCGTGGGCTTCGGCATGCCTGGGGTCACGGTCGACGGCTTCGACTTCTTCGCCGTCGAGCAAGCCGCCAGCGAAGCCATCCGCCGCGCTCGCGCAGGCCAAGGCCCGAGCCTGATCGAGGTCAAGCTCAGCCGTTACTACGGCCACTTCGAGGGCGACGCGCAAACCTATCGTGCGCCGGATGAGGTGAAAAACATCCGCGACACCCGCGATTGCCTGATGCAGTTCCGTGAGCGCACCACCCGCGCCGGCCAGCTCGAAGCCTTGCAACTGGACCAGATCGATCAGGAAGTGGAGCAACTGATCGAGGACGCGGTGCGCCGCGCAAAGGCCGACCCCAAGCCCACCGCCGCCGACCTGCTCACCGACGTCTACGTCGCCTACGCCTGACCTGCCCAGAACAAGGAGAAGCCTCATGGCTCGCAAAATCAGCTACCAACAAGCGATCAACGAAGCACTGGCCCAGGAAATGCGCCGGGACGAAAGCGTGTTCATCATCGGCGAGGACGTTGCCGGTGGCGCCGGCGCACCGGGGGAGCAGGACGCCTGGGGCGGCGTGCTGGGGGTCACCAAAGGGTTGTATCCGCAATTCCCTGATCGGGTGCTCGATGCGCCGCTTTCGGAGATCGGCTACGTCGGCGCGGCGGTCGGTGCCGCCACCCAGGGCATGCGCCCGGTGTGTGAATTGATGTTCGTCGACTTCGCCGGTTGCTGCCTGGACCAGATCCTCAACCAAGCCGCCAAATTCCGCTACATGTTCGGCGGCAAGGCGCGCACACCCTTCGTGATGCGCACCATGGTCGGTGCCGGCCTGCGCGCTGCCGCTCAGCACTCGCAGATGCTCACCTCACTATGGACCCACATTCCTGGCCTGAAGGTGGTCTGCCCCTCCTCGCCCTATGAAGCCAAAGGCCTGTTGATCCAGGCGATTCGCGACGACGACCCGGTGATCTTCTGCGAGCACAAGCTGCTCTACAGCCTGCAAGGCGAGGTGCCGGAGGAGAGTTACACCATCCCCTTCGGTGAGGCCAACTTCCTGCGCGACGGCGACGACGTCACCCTGGTGACCTATGGGCGCATGGTGCATCTGGCCATGGATGCAGCCGCGAGCCTTGCCCGGCAGGGGATCAGTTGCGAAGTGCTCGACCTGCGCACTACCAGCCCGCTGGACGAAGACAGCATCCTGGAAAGCGTCGAGAAAACCGGCCGCCTGGTGGTGATCGACGAGGCCAACCCACGCTGCTCGATCGCCACGGATATCAGCGCACTGGCTGCGCAAAAGGCCTTCGACTACCTCAAGGCCCCCATCGAGATGGTCACCGCGCCGCATACGCCGGTGCCGTTCTCCGATGCGCTCGAAGACCTGTACATCCCTGACGCGGCCAAGATCGAAGCGGCTGTGCGCAAGATCGCCGAGAAGAGGAAAGCCGCATGAGCCAACTGCATACGCTGACCATGCCCAAATGGGGCCTGTCGATGACCGAGGGCCGGGTGGACGCCTGGCTCAAGGAGGAAGGCGACACCATCGCCAAGGGCGATGAAGTGCTGGACGTGGAAACCGACAAGATCTCCAGCAGTGTCGAAGCGCCCTTCGCCGGCGTGCTGCGCCGCTGCGTGGCGCAGCCGGATGAAACGCTGCCGGTCGGTGCGTTGCTGGGCGTGGTCGCCGAAGGGGACGCCAGCGATGCCGAGGTGGATGCACTGATTTCGCAGTTTCTGGCCGATTTCAAACCGGGCGAGGCCAGCGAGGCCGACAGCGGCCCAGCATCGCAAAAGGTGGAGTTGGGTGGGCGGATCGTGCGCTACCTGGAACTGGGCGAAGGTGGCACGCCCCTGGTATTGATCCACGGGTTTGGCGGCGACCTGAACAACTGGCTCTTCAACCACGCGCCACTTTCGGAAAAACGCCGGGTGATCGCGCTCGACCTGCCTGGCCACGGCGAATCGGGCAAGGCGTTGCAGGCCGGCACGCTGGATGAGCTGAGCCAGGCGGTGCTCGCATTGCTCGATCACCTTGGCATCGACAAGGCGCACCTGGCCGGCCATTCCATGGGTGGCGCGGTCAGCCTGAACCTGGCACGCCTGGCGCCGCAGCGAGTGGCCTCGCTCAGCCTGATCGCCAGCGCCGGGCTGGGCCGGGAGATCAACGGCGATTATCTGCAAGGGTTTACCGAAGCCAGCAACCGCAACGGCTTGAAGCCCCAGCTCACGCAGCTGTTCTCCGACCCCGGCCTGGTGACCCGGCAAATGCTCGAAGACATGCTCAAGTACAAGCGCCTGGAGGGCGTGGGCCAGGCCTTGGCCAGCCTGCGCGCTGCGCTGGCCGAGGGTAGCCAGCAACGCCACGACCTGCGCCAGGCCGCCGAAGGCATCCCCGTGCTGGTGATCTGGGGCGACGGCGACCAGATCATCCCTGCCATCCATGCGCAATTGCCTGGCGCGCAGGTCGAGGTGCTTTCCGGCCAGGGCCACATGGTGCAGATGGAGGCCGCCGAGCAGGTCAACGGCCTGATCCAGCGGTTCATCGACAACGCCTGATAACCACACGAGGGGCAAGACAATGACAACAGCCATCACCCCCACCCACATGCGCGCCGCGGTTTGGCACGGCCGCCAGGATATCCGCGTCGAAGACGTGCCCGTGCCCGGCGACCCAGCGCCGGGCTGGGTGCAGATCCGCGTGCACTGGTGCGGCATCTGCGGGTCGGACCTGCACGAATACGTCGCCGGGCCTGTGTTCATCCCCGTCGACAAACCCCACCCGCTCACCGGCATCCAGGGCCAATGCATCCTGGGCCATGAGTTCTGCGGCGAGATTCACAAGCTCGGTGCAGGCGTCGAGGGTTATGCGGTGGGTGATGTGGTGGCGGCGGACGCCTGCCAGCACTGCGGCCAGTGTTTCTTCTGCAAGAGCGGGCAATACAACCTCTGCGAAAACCTGGCCTTCACCGGGCTGATGAACAACGGCGCCTTTGCCGAGTGGGTGAACGTGCCGGCCAACCTGCTCTATGCGCTGCCAGCGGGGTTCCCGGCGGAGGCCGGCGCGCTGATCGAGCCGTTGGCGGTGGGCATGCACGCCGTCAAGAAAGCCGGTGACCTCAACGGGCGCAACGTAGTGGTGGTGGGCGCCGGCACCATCGGCCTGTGCACCATCCTGTGCGCCAAGGCCGCCGGGGCGAAACAGGTCATCGCCCTGGAAATGTCCTCGGCACGCAAGGCCAAGGCACGGCAGGTGCAGGCCGATCACATCCTCGACCCCAACGAATGCGATGTACTTGAGGAAATCAAACGCCTGACCGGCGGGCTTGGCGCCGATGTGAGTTTCGAATGCATCGGCAACAAGCGCACCGCGAAACTGGCCATCGACACCGTGCGCAAGGCCGGCACCTGCGTGCTGGTGGGGATTTTCGAGGAGGCCAGCGAATTCAATTTCTTCGAGGTCGTCGCAACGGAGAAACAGGTGATCGGGTCGCTGGCCTACAACGGCGAGTTCGCGGATGTGATCGCCGGGATCGCCGAGGGGCGGATCGATGTGAGTGCGCTGGTGACGGGGCGAATCGAACTGGAAAATATCGTGGGTGAGGGCTTCCAGGAGCTGGTCAACAACAAGGAGCAGAACGTCAAGATCATCGTCACACCACAAAACACCACCTGGCCCGCCGCAATCTGACTTGAACCCATAGCAACCGGACTGTACCGAGTGAAGAGGCCGTTGAAGCTCGCCGATCTTCGTGAGCTCCAACGGCCCTATCGCGCAGCGCAGTGGTGATACCACCGATTTCGCTCAATCTCTTGAAGCTTGCAGCTCGCGGCTTGAGGCTAAAACCCTGCCTTGGTGTAAACTCCCTGCCCTTTGCCCCTTCCCGAGGTAGCCGCCATGCCCTGGCTGCAAGTCCGCCTGGCCATCGGCCCGGAACACGCTGAAACCTATGAAGACGCCCTGCTGGAGATCGGCGCGGTATCGGTCACCTTCATGGACGCCGAAGACCAACCCATCTTCGAGCCTGAGCTCAACACCACTCCATTGTGGAAGCACACCCACCTGCTGGCGCTGTTCGAGGCCGATACCCAGGCCGAAGCGGTGTTCGCGCACTTGAAGCTGCTGACCGGCGAGCCATTGCCCGAGCATCACGCCGAGGTGATCGAAGATCAGGACTGGGAGCGCAGCTGGATGGACAACTTCCAGCCCATGCGCTTCGGCCGGCGGCTGTGGATCGTGCCGAGCTGGCACGAGGCACCGGAACCGGATGCGGTGAACCTGCTGCTCGACCCGGGCCTGGCCTTCGGCACCGGCACCCACCCCACCACTGCCCTGTGCCTGGAATGGCTCGACGGCCAGGCGCTGGAAGGTAGCCAGGTGCTGGATTTCGGCTGCGGTTCAGGGATCCTGGGCATCGCTGCCCTGCTGCTGGGCGCCCGCGAGGCGCTGGGTACCGACATCGACGTGCAGGCGCTGGAAGCCTCGCGCGACAACGCCGGGCGTAATGGCATCGCGGCCGAGCGGTTCCCGGTGTACCTGCCCAAGCACCTGCCAGCGGTACAGGCCGATGTGCTGGTCGCCAATATCCTCGCCGGGCCTCTGGTTTCGCTCGCACCGCAGTTGCAAACGCTGGTGCGCCCGGGCGGCCTGCTGGCACTGTCGGGCATCCTCGCCGAGCAGGGCCAGGAGGTTGCCGACGCCTACGCCGAAGCGTTCGAGCTCGACCCGATCGCCGAGCGCGAGGGCTGGGTACGCATCAGTGGCCGGCGCCGCCCATAAAACCTGGTGTGGTGCTTTTGCAAATACGGCCAATCATCTGCGAGTGGTTTTTGCGCTCAGGCAAGCCGCCACTCCTCGCCGTGGCCCAGCTACGGCGAGGAGTGGCAACGCAGCATGGGTACAAAAACGCCGCAGATTAGGGTCGTTATTTGTGAAACGCCACACTAAAATGCCCGCTTGCCCGACCCGGACCGCCGCATGACCGACAGCTTCGTCACCCAGTGCCCGCATTGCCAGACCCGTTTTCGCGTCAGCTACAACCAACTCGGCGCGGCGCGCGGTGCGGTACGTTGTGGCGCGTGCAAGCAGGTGTTCAATGCTGCTCGGCAATTGCTCGAACAGAGCGCGCAGGCACTGCCGCCGAATGCTCAGGCGGTGCCCGGAGAGTCGCTGCCACAACCGGTTGCGGTGGAGGTTCCCGTTGCGCTGGAACCTGCCGTACCTGCTGAAACGCCTCCTGCACCACCCCGGCAACCCCTGAACCAGCTCGAATGGCAAGCTGCCCACCTCGACCAGCTGGACCTGGACAGCGAGCTGGCGCACCTGGAGCACCGCAGCCCCGCTCCACGCCCCGCCATCGCTCCCGGCCTTAGCGCAAGCCGCGAGGCCGGGAAGAGCACTGGCACGAAGAACCGTTCGGCAGCCATCACCAAGAAGACGAACCCGCCGGAATACTGGTGCCGCCGGAGCTCGACCCGGTCCGCCAGGAGCCATCCTTCGAGGCCGGCCCGCTGGATGACTTCGACACACCGCCGCACTCCACGCGTGATGAAGGCCTGAGCGCCGAGCCCGAGCAAACCCTCGAAACCGAGCTGCTTTCGCAGGCTGCCGAGCAAGACCCACGCCTGGGCAATGCTCGCGACCTCGACGAGGAATACGACGAGCCCGCTCCCGTGCGTGGCAAGGCTGCACGCACCGAGCCCGGGTTGCACAACGAGCATCTGCTGGATCTGCAGGACGACCCGCTGCAGTTGCAGTGGCAACGCAGCCGCTCTTCCTGGGGCAAGCGCCTGCTGTGGAGCCTGTTGTCACTGCTGGCCGCACTTGGCCTGCTGGCCCAGTACCTGTTCTACCACTTCGACGAGGTCGCCCGGCAGGACCAGTACCGCCCTTGGGTACAAACCTTCTGCCAGGTCGCCGGCTGCACCTTGCCCTCGCGCGTGGACATCAACCAGATCAAGAGCAGCAACCTGGTGGTGCGCAGCCACCCGGATTTCGCAGGGGCTTTGGTCGTGGACGCGATCATCTACAACCGCGCGCCCTTCTCCCAGCCGTTTCCGCTGCTGGAGTTGCGTTTCGCCGACCTCAATGGCCAATCGATCGCCAGCCGGCGCTTCAAGCCTGCCGAGTATCTGGCCGGTGACCTTGCCGGCCAGGCCGACATGCCCCCGCAAACACCGATTCACATCGCCTTGGACATTCTTGATCCGGGCGCAAAAGCGGTGAACTACAGCCTCTCGTTCCGATCTCCAGAGTGAGTCGCGCCCGCCGCCCAATCGAGCGGCGGCAAAAAGTTGTTCAGATTTTATCCAGATCAATCTTTATCCGGTCATCGAGAGCGGGTATCATGCCCTCCCTTTTCGAACTCATGGCTTCGTACGAATCCGGCCTTACCACAGGTAATCAGCATGTCGGCGGTACGCATCGGCCCCTACACAATCAGCAACGGCCTGGTCCTTGCCCCGATGGCAGGGGTCACCGATCAGCCCTTTCGCCAGCTTTGCCGGCGGCTGGGTGCAGGGTTGGTGGTGTCGGAGATGGTCTCGGCCGACCTGTCGCTGTGGGACAGCCGCAAATCCCGGTTGCGCCGTATTCACCAGGGTGATGCCGAGCCGCGCTCGGTACAGATCGCCGGCGGTGATGCGGCAATGATGGCTGCTGCTGCCAAGGCCAATGTCGACGCCGGCGCGCAGATCATCGACATCAACATGGGTTGCCCGGCGAAAAAGGTATGCAACAAGGCGGCGGGCTCTGCCCTGCTGCGCGACGAAGCGCTGGTGGCCGAGATTCTCGAGGCCGTGGTCGGCGCCGTGGATGTACCGGTAACACTCAAGTTTCGCACCGGCTGGGACCGCGACAACCGCAATGGCGTTGCCATCGCGCGCATCGCCGAACAGTCCGGCATCAGCGCGCTGGCCGTTCACGGCCGCACCCGCGCCGACCTGTACACCGGCGAGGCCGAGTACGAAACCATCGCCGCGATCAAGCAGGCGGTGGCCGTTCCCGTCTTCGCCAATGGCGATATCACCTCGCCGCAAAAGGCCCGGTACGTGCTCGATGCCACCGGTGCCGACGGTTTGCTGATCGGCCGGGCTGCCCAGGGGCGGCCGTGGATCTTTCGGGAAATCGAGCACTACCTGCGCACAGGCGAAACGCTGCCTGCGCCGGGGCTGGAGGAAGTGGAGCAGATCCTGCTGGAGCACCTGGCCGCGCTGCATGCCTTCTACGGCGATGTGATGGGCGTGCGCATCGCCCGCAAGCACGTGGGCTGGTACCTGGCAACGTTGCCGGGCGCACGGGAATTTCGCGCCCTTTTCAATCAGCTGGACGATAAGCACGCGCAATGCGCCAACGTTCGCGAATTCATCCGCGAACATTACAAAAGCCTCGTCGCAGAGGACGCAGAAGGGGTGGCCGCATGACGATGATGACCGAAACAATAGTGAGTGGAACAACGCCCGTGAGCGACAACGTCAACCTCAAACAGCACCTGATCACGCCCAGTGAAGAGGGGCAGACCCTGCGCGGGAGCGTCGAGAAGGCGCTGCACAATTACTTCGCGCATCTGGAGGGGGCGACGGTCACGGACGTCTACAACCTGGTGCTGTCCGAAGTCGAAGCACCGCTGCTCGAATCGGTGATGCACTACGTCAAGGGCAACCAGACCAAGGCCAGCGAGATGCTCGGGCTCAACCGAGGCACTCTGCGCAAGAAGCTCAAGCAGTACGACCTGCTCTGAAACCCGCAAGATTCCGAAAAGGCGACGGCCAACAGGCTGCTCGCCTTTTTTGCCAACGCTCTGAATGGAACCTGAAATGACCGACCAGACCACCCGCCTGCCCGTTCGCCGCGCGCTGATCAGCGTCTCAGACAAAACCGGCATCCTCGAGTTCGCCCGTGAGCTCGAGGCGCTTGGTGTCGAGATCCTCTCCACCGGCGGCACCTTCAAGCTGCTGCGCGACAACGGCGTAGCCGCCGTGGAAGTGGCCGATTACACCGGTTTCCCCGAGATGATGGACGGCCGGGTCAAAACCCTGCATCCGAAAATCCACGGTGGCATCCTGGGCCGCCGCGGCACCGACGACGCCATCATGGGTGAGCACGGTATTCGCCCCATCGACCTGGTTGCGGTCAACCTGTATCCCTTCGAAGCCACTGTCGCCAAGCCTGGCTGCGACCTGCCCACCGCTATCGAGAACATCGACATCGGCGGCCCGACCATGGTCCGTTCGGCAGCCAAGAACCACAAGGACGTCGCCATCGTCGTCAACGCCAGCGACTACGCCGGTGTGGTCGAAGGCCTGAAGGCCGGCGGCCTGACCTACGCCCAGCGCTTCGACCTGATGCTCAAGGCGTTCGAGCACACCGCCGCCTACGACGGCATGATCGCCAACTACTTCGGCGCCATCGACCAGCAGGCCGCCACCCTGAGCACCGAAGGCCGTGGCGAGTTCCACGCACCTTCAACAGCCAGTTCGTGAAGGCTCAGGAAATGCGCTACGGCGAGAACCCGCACCAGAGCGCGGCGTTCTATGTCGAAGCCAAGCCTGCCGAGGCCGGCATCGCCACCGCAGTACAACTTCAGGGCAAGGAGCTGTCGTACAACAACGTGGCCGACACCGATGCCGCCCTGGAATGCGTGAAGAGCTTCACCAAGCCCGCCTGCGTGATCGTCAAGCACGCCAACCCGTGCGGCGTGGCCGTGAGCCCCGATGCCGAAGGCGGCATCCGCCAGGCCTACGAGCTGGCGTACGCCACCGACAGCGAGTCGGCCTTCGGCGGCATCATCGCCTTCAACCGTGAGCTGGACGCCGCTACCGCCAAAGCCATTGTCGAGCGCCAGTTCGTCGAGGTGATCATCGCCCCGAGCGTGAGCGAAGAAGCCCGCGCCATCGTCGCGGCCAAAGCCAACGTGCGCCTGCTCGCCTGCGGCCAGTGGGACGCCACTCGCGCCCGGCCTGGGACTACAAGCGTGTCAACGGCGGCCTGCTGGTACAGAGCCGCGACATCGGCATGATCGGCGCCGATGACCTGAAGGTGGTTACCCGGCGCGCCCCTACCGAGCAGGAAGTGCACGACCTGATCTTCGCCTGGAAGGTCGCCAAATTCGTCAAATCCAACGCCATTGTCTACGCCAAGGGCCGCCAGACCATCGGCGTCGGCGCTGGCCAGATGAGCCGCGTCAACTCGGCGCGCATCGCTGCCATCAAAGCCGAGCACGCCGGCCTGCAGGTCGAAGGCGCAGTCATGGCATCGGACGCGTTCTTCCCCTTCCGTGATGGGATCGACAACGCAGCCAAGGCCGGCATCCGTGCCGTGATCCAGCCAGGCGGCTCTATGCGCGACGCCGAAGTGATCGCCGCCGCCGACGAAGCCGGCATCGCCATGGTCTTCACCGGCATGCGCCACTTCCGCCACTAATTTCCAGCCCCAGCCCAGGCCGCCAGCGAAACGCTGGTGGCCTGAAGCTTGCAATTTCTCCGAAGGAGACCGAATTGAACGTCCTGATCATTGGTAGCGGCGGCCGCGAGCACGCCCTGGCCTGGAAAGTCGCGCAAGACCCGCGCATCGCCAAGGTGTACGTCGCCCCGGGCAACGCCGGCACCGCCACCGAAGCCAAATGCGAAAACGTCGCCATCGACGTGCTGGCGCTGGAGCAACTGGCTGAGTTCGCTGCTGCCAACGTGCAACTGACCATCGTTGGCCCCGAAGCCCCACTGGTCGCCGGCGTGGTCGACCTGTTCCGCGAGCGTGGCCTGGAGTGCTTCGGCCCCACCGCCGGTGCCGCCCAGCTCGAGGGCTCCAAGGCCTTCACCAAGGACTTCCTGGCCCGCCACAACATTCCCACCGCCGAATACCAGAACTTCACCGAGATCGAGCCCGCGCTGGCCTACCTGCGCGAGAAAGGCGCACCTATCGTCATCAAGGCCGACGGCCTGGCCGCCGGCAAGGGTGTGATCGTGGCGATGACCCTCGATGAAGCCGAAGCCGCCGTGCGCGACATGCTCGCCGGCAATGCCTTCGGCGACGCCGGTTCGCGCGTGGTGATCGAGGAGTTCCTCGATGGCGAGGAGGCATCATTCATCGTCATGGTCGACGGCGAGAACGTGCTGCCGATGGCCACCAGCCAGGACCACAAGCGCGTCGGCGATGCCGACACCGGCCCCAACACCGGCGGCATGGGCGCCTGCTCCCCGGCCCCGGTGGTCACCGACGCGGTGCACCAGAAGGCCATGGAACAGGTGATCATGCCGACCGTGCGCGGCATGGCCGCCGAAGGCAACGTCTACACCGGGTTCCTCTATGCAGGCCTGATGATCGACGCCGCCGGCAACCCGAAGGTGATCGAATTCAATTGCCGCTTCGGCGACCCGGAAACCCAGCCGATCATGCTGCGCCTGCAGTCGAGCCTGGTGTTGCTGGTGGAAGCGGCGCTGGCCAAGGCGCTGAACAAGATCGAAGCCCAATGGGACCCACGCCCGAGCCTGGGCGTGGTGATGGCCGCTGGCGGTTACCCGGGCGACTACGCCAAGGGTGACGCCATTCAGGGCCTGGCCGACGCAGCAGCCCTGCCGGGCAAAGTGTTCCATGCCGGCACCAGCCTCAAGGATGGCCAGGTGGTTACCGCTGGCGGCCGCGTCCTCTGCGCAACGGCGCTGGGCGATACCGTCCTCCAGGCTCAGCAGCAGGCTTACGCCCTGGCTGCGCGGGTGGATTGGAACGGTGCCTTCTACCGCAAGGACATCGGCTACCGCGCCATCGCCCGCGAGCAAGGCGGCAAATAAGCACCACCGGGCGGGAAATCCTTGTTTTCCGCCCGGCCAGGCGCGAGCCTGAGCACGGCCGGTTATACTTCCCGGCACCGTTTCCAGACTGCTGCCCCAGGGGCAGCTCAGCTTTCACGACAAGGACTTCACCTTCGTGCATCGGCTCAGGACCGCGCTGCTGCTGTGCTTCAGCCTGCTAATGCTGGCGGGCGCGCCGTCTTTTCACACGCCGAGCCTGCGACCGGCTGGTCAGCACTGCTCGACGACGATGCAACTCTCCAGCTGGCCGATATCCGCTCCGAACGCTTCCAGAACCAGTTCGCGCCCATCGACCTGCGCATGCTCAATGCTGCGCCCGCGCAAAGCGCGCAATGGCTGCATTACCGGCTCGCCCCACGCCAGCATGAAATGCTGTTGCGCCTGTTCGCGCCCGACCTTGCCCGCCTGGACCTCTACGTGCTCGACGGCGAAACACTGCTGTTGCACCGCCGAATCGGCTACGACGCCACGCAAGACCAACCCCCGACCCGCAGTGGCGACTTGCTGCTGCCGCTGCCCCGCGTGCCGGAGGCGGTCGACGTCTACTTGCGCCTGAGGTCCGAGCATCAGATCCGCCCCACCCTGTCACTGGAAAACGCCATCGACGCGGCCGCCAACCAGAGCGAGCCGTTGCTGTTCGGCCTGTTGATGGGCGCCATGTTCATGCTGATCGTCCACAACATCAGCCGCTACACCTACAGCCGCTCCACCAGCAGCCTGTGGCTGGCAGCCACCCAGGCGCTGGTGCTGGCCAGTGCGATGATCCTGGTCAACCTGGGCCTGCCCTCCGTGCCCTGGAGCCTGGCGCGTACGCCGGCGGCGTATCTGTGCATGCTGGCAGCGAGCATCTGCGCCCTGTTGTTCACGTTGCGGTTCTTCAGCGTGCGGCGCGAGCCCAAGGCCACACGGCTGCTGTTCGGCATGGTGGTGCTGATTGGCTTGAGCAGCGTTGTGTTGCTGTTCGTGAGCGCCTTGCCGCTGAACCTGATCACTTACACGCTGGTGGCAATGACCTGCCTCAGCATGCTGGCCACCAGTCTTTGGCATCTGCAACACGGTTATTACCCGGCACGCTTCTTCAGCATCGGCATGGCAGTGGTGTGCGCAACCTTCCTGCTTGTCATCCCCGCGTTGCTGGTGCTGACTCGCACGCCTGCGCAATGGCTGATCTTCGGCCTGCTCGGCAGCACGGTGGTGGCAGGGTTCTGGTTGAACCTGGCCCTGACCATCCGCCTTCGGCGCATCAGCGATGAACGCTACAAGGCAGGCCGCGCGCTGGCTGCAAGCGATGCCGAACACAACGCCAAGACCGAATTCCTGTCCCGGCTCAGCCATGAGATCCGAACGCCCATGAACGGTGTACTGGGCATGACCGAGCTGCTGTTGGGCACACCGCTGTCGGTCAAGCAACGTGATTACGTCCAGACCATCCACAGTGCAGGCAATGAACTGCTCACGCTGATCAACGAGATCCTCGACATTTCTCGGATCGAATCGGGGCAGATCGAGCTCGATGACGTGCAGTTCGACCTCAACGCGCTGATTGAAGACTGCTTGAACATCTTCCGTGGCAAGGCCGAGCAGCAGGAAGTGGAGCTGATCAGCTTTACCCAGCCGCAGGTACCGCGAGTGATCAGCGGCGACCCCACCCGCCTGCGCCAGGCCCTGCTGGCGATGCTCGACAACGCCCTGCGCCGCACCGACAAGGGCGAAGTGTTGCTGGCAGTGGCACTGGACCAGCGCAGCGGCCCGCCGCGCCTGCGCATCGCCGTACAAGACAGCGGCTGCGCCATGAGCGACGCAGAACGCGAGGCCCTGCTGCATACCGAGCTGCGCAGCCAGGACCTGCTGGCAACCGACAAACCCAGCGCCCAGCACCTGGGCCTGTTGATTGCGCGGCAGTTGGTCACGCTGATGCACGGGGACTTCGGCATCAAGGGCGGCGCCCACGATGGTTGCACCTTCTGGCTGACCCTGCCGCTGGACCCTCTGCGCATGGAGCATGGCATCCCCGACCTGGACAGCCCGCTCAAGGATGCCCGGGTGCTGGTGGTGGATGACAACGACACCTGCCGCAAGGTGCTGGTGCAGCAATGCAGCGCCTGGGGCATGAGCGTCAGCGCTGCGTCGTCAGGCAAGGAAGCGCTGGCGCTGCTGCGCACCAAGGCGCATTTGCGTGACTACTTCGACGTGGTGCTGCTCGACCAGAACATGCCCGGCATGACCGGCATGCAACTGGGCGCACGCATCAAGGAAGACCCGAGCCTGAACCACGACATTCTGGTGATCATGCTGACCGGCATCAGCAATGCACCCAGCAAGATCAACGCACGCAATGCCGGCGTCAAACGCATCCTGGCCAAACCTGTGGCGGGCTATACGCTCAAGACCACGCTTGCCGACGAATTGGCCCAGCGCAGCAAGAATGCTGTACCGCCGCCTGAACTGCCCGGCACCACAGCGCCCAGCGAGCCGGGCCTGCCGGGTGACTTCCGCATCCTGGTAGCCGAAGACAACTCGATCTCCACCAAGGTGATTCGCGGCATGCTCGGCAAGCTCAACCTGCAACCTGACACCGCGAGCAACGGCGAGCAGGCTCTGCGGGCCATGAAGGCCCAGCGTTATGACCTGGTATTGATGGATTGCGAAATGCCGATTCTCGACGGCTTCAGCGCCACCCAGCAGCTGCGTGCCTGGGAGCTGAGCAACCAGCGCCCACGCACGCCGATCGTTGCGCTGACGGCGCATATCCTCAGCGAGCATAAAGAGCGTGCCCGGCAGGCCGGCATGGACGGCCACATGGCCAAGCCGGTGGAGCTGTCACAACTGCGCGACCTGGTCGAGCACTGGGTGGAGCAACGTCAGGGCCGGGCATCGGCGCCAGGCGAGGCAGCCGAACCGGTTCAACCCTCCAGCAGCGACAGGTAGTCACTCTGGATTTTCTGGAAGCGCGCTCGGATTCTGGGCAGGTGAGTGGTTTCGAAACTGCGAACATCGAAGCGAACCAGGCCGATATGGGCCTGCGTCAGCAGCGGTGGCCGAGCAGCACTGAACAAGCCGTCGCTGCCGGCCAGGTCCAGCTCTTCGTGGTAAATCAGCAGCTCGATCCGGGAAACACCCGAGGGTGCCTTTCGCTGCGTACACGGCAACAGTTGAAACATCCCATGCTTGTGAGCCCTGGCGTGCTGCTGCAGGAACATACCGGCGGTGGGCGCCACACTCAGCGCCTGGCTGGCGCGCCGAGCAAGCGTTGCGAAGTGTTCACTCTGGCCTGCAATTGCCTTGCAGGCACGGTCGGTAACGGCCACCCGGCTCATGTCAGGGTTCCAGGCGTGGTCGGCGGGTTGAGCATCCCATCCCAGAAAGCGCAGTTGCCGACGGTAGTAGTCGTACCATTGCCCGCCGGTCTCGGCGTAGAGGTCCATGGCGGCCCGATGGGCGAAACGCAGTGCGTAGGTTACCGCCTCTCGCTGCGTCGGCTCGATGCTGGAATCGAAACTCAACAGCCCTGAACCCACCACACTCATGATTGCATTGCTCATGGTGCATCCTCATGCGGAGGGGCCCTGTTGCCAGAGCCCCGGGCGGCATCAGCCGATGAAGTCCAGGTAGGCATTGCGCTTGGTGGCCTTGACCCCATTCAGGCGCGCGTGGATGTCGCCCGCACCGTCCATCAGCTCGTTCACGCCGATGTTCAGTGCGATGGCGCCCTCGTAGGTTTCGCCGCAGCTGGAGTTCCAGTTCAGGATCAGCACTTCCTTGGGTGCCGAGTCACTGCGCACATCCATCACGCCCATCGCCAGGTACAGAGTGTTGTCGTCGAGCTTGGCGAAGCTTGCTACCGACACGCGGCCACCTGCGGAAGTCTTGCTGTTGGACTTGAACACGGCGTAGGCCTCGGCGTCCTCCGGCAGGCTCTCCAGCGCCTTGCTGGCGATGTCCAGCAACACGGCAGGAGCCGCCAGCTGCGCCTTGATCCCGCTCAGGGCGACACCCATCAGTTCGCCGATCACGTTATCGACGGTCAGGCCTTTATCGCTGTGGCTGTTGCTGTCGAACTGGTAATGCTGAGCCACCCAGCCCAGGTCGACCATCACGGTGTTGAATTGCTTGTACCAACCCTTGGGGTCGGCGTCCTTGTCGAACTTGGCATTGGCCACCAGGGTGGCGGTGCGGTAGAGGTTGCGCGCCGCGCTGACCTCTTCGGCGCTGAGGCCAGAACCGAAAGCGACGATAGCGTCATCCAGAACGGCGGCGTTGGCGAGTGTGGTCATGTCCATGATCCTTTGCTGTAGAAGTGGGCCCCCTCGATCAGGGGGCGGCCACTCTAGGGGCTTGCGGCAAGGCAATGGCGAGTGAAGGCTTTCCTCAGCGCGGCACCGCTGCTGGGTACCAACGCGGCGTATACACCCAGGGCGCCTGGCCTGGGCGTTCGATGAGGCGAGTGGTGGAGCTGCCAACGATCACCATGGTGCGCATGTCGACCATCTCAGGCTGCAGCTCGCCAAGGGTGACCACGCGCAGGCGCTGGCCTGGCCGCGCGACGTCGCGCCCAAGCACCACCGGCGTATGCGCAGCACGGTGTTGGCGCAGGATCTCCAGCGCGCGCCCCAACTGCCAGGGCCGGGAGCGCGAGATGGGGTTGTAGAACGCCATCGCCATGTCCGCCTCACCTGCCAGGTGCAGGCGCTGCTCGATCACCTCCCAGGGCTTGAGGTTGTCCGACAGCGAAATCAGGCAGAAGTCATGGCCCAGCGGCGCGCCGGCCCAGGCAGCGGTTGCCAGCGATGCGGAAATCCCGGGCAACACTTGCAGGTCGACTCCGTGCCAGGCTGGGTCGCTGGCGCCATCGAGCGCTTCCAGCACCGCGCTGGCCATGGCGAACACGCCGGGGTCGCCGGAGGACACCACCACCACATCGCGCCCCTGCGCTGCCAGCTCGAAGGCATGCCGCGCGCGCTGCAGCTCTTCGCGGTTGTCGGTGCAGTGCAGCACCTGATCGTGGCGAAACGGGCCGGCCATGCGCACGTAGGTTTCGTAGCCCAGAACATCCTGGGCGCGCGCAAGCTCGGTGCCCACGGCAGGCGCCATCAGCGTACGGTCGCCTGGGCCCAGGCCGATCACGGCGAGCCGGCCGCGGCGCTGGCCGAGGGCGTCCGGGGCTATCGGCTGAGCATGCACCTGCAATTCCAGGGCATCGCCGGCAGGCAGCGCTGGGGTAAAACGGACGGGCACGCCCAACGCCTGTGCACCGGCGTGCAGTTCAGGGTTCGCCATGATGTCCAGAGGCGCTAGCGAGCAGGCAAGGGAAGCTGCCGCCAAACCTTGTTCGGCGAGCTGCTGGCCGATCTGCTCGGCCAGGCCGGCACCCGCCTCACGCACCTGCGCCACGACACTGCGCGGGTGAATCACCAACTCGTCACGCGCGGCCGGGCGCGCATTCGGGGTCACATGGATCACCCGCGCTGCATCCTCGGCCAACGCCAGTGGCGCCTGCGCAAGCCACGGCGCCTGGCCTTCGACACGCACCGCCTCACCGGCCAACAGGTCGCTGACAAAGCGTTTGCCTTGCTCGATATCAGCCAGCGCGTAACCGGCAGGCGGGTCGAGCAGGCACTGGCCAAAGCGCAACTCGCCGCTGGTGGTGATCGCGGGCGCCACGGCCAGGCATTCGCCGATCTCACGGGCCAGCCGGTTGGCACCGGCCAGGCCACCGAGCAACGGCACCACGGCGCTGCCGTCTTCGGCCAGCGCCAGCACGGCCGGCTCGGCGAGCTTGGCAGCCAGCTCGGGCGCCAGGGTGCGGATGACGATACCCGCCGCGCACAGCGCGATGATCGGGGTGTCGGCACGGTAAAGCGCGCGCAGGGTGTCGCCGAAATGCTCGTACGCCTGATCGGCGCCTTGCACCCGCGTGGCTAGGCCCCAGATGCTGGCCTGTGGATAAAGCCCTTTGAGCTGGCGCGCGGTGGCCATGCCGCCCTGCCCGAGCAGGATGATCGCGGGGCTCACCCTTGCCACCGCTGGCCGGGCACCACGATCAGGGAAAAGTAAGGGGACGAGGCCGGGTCCACCTCGGCCAGTGGCACCACCTTCTGGTTGGCCATGGTCGCGCGTTCCACGTACAACGCACGGCCGTCGAGCCCCAGCTCGCGCAACACCGCGTACACCTTGGGGAAGTTGCGGCCCAGCTTCATAACAACCGCCGCATCGGCTTGCGCCAGCCGCTGCTTGAGGTCGTCGTGTGGCAGCACGCCAGAAAGCACCGACAACGACTGGTTGCGATACACCAGCGGCGCGCCGAGCACCGAGGCGCCGCCGAGCATCGAGCACACCCCGGCACCACTTCGGTGGCATGGCGTTCGGCGAGGCGGTCGTGCAGGTACATGTAGGAGCCGTAGAAGAACGGGTCACCTTCGCAGATCACCGCAACGTCACGGCCAGCGTCCAGGTGCGCCGCAACATCGAGGGCAGCCTGGTCGTAGAAGTCGCTGATGACCTGCTCGTACGACAGCGGCGCCGGCAGCACTTCGGTGGTGACCGGGTACACCAGCGGCAGCAAGGCCTGTTCAGGCTGAAGGTGCGCCTCGATGATGCCGAATGCATTGCCTTTCTTGCCTTTGGCCACGAAGTAGGCCACCACGGCGGCCTCGCGCAGCAGGCGCAAGGCCTTGACGGTAATCAGCTCAGGGTCGCCCGGGCCCACGCCCAGGCCGAACAGCCGCCCCCGTACCTCCATCACTCCACCTCCGTGGCCAGCGCGTTGACCGCAGCGGCAGCCATGGCGCTGCCGCCCGGCGCCCATTCACCACTACGAACGGCACGCCACGGCTGTCGGCCGCCAGCATCGCCTTGGACTCGGCCGCACCGACGAAGCCCACGGGGAAGCCCAGGATCAGCGCAGGTTCGGGCGCGCCGGCATCGATCATTTCCAGCAGATAGAACAACGCCGTCGGTGCGTTGCCGATCACAACCACACTGCCTTCCAGATGTGGGCGCCACAGCTCAAGGGCCAAGGCCGAACGGGTGTTGCCTGCCGCTTTGGCCATGCCCGGCACGCGCTCGTCCTTGAGGGTGCAGATCACCGGGTTGTTCGCCGGCAGGCGCGCACGGGTCACGCCCTCGGCGACCATGTGGGCATCGCACAGGATCGGCGCACCGCCCAGCAGCGCCTGGCGGCCAGCCGTGCCAGCGCCTTCGGAAAAGGCCAGTTCCTTGACCACATCGACCATGCCGCAGGCATGGATCACACGCACTGCGAGCTTTTCGAGGTCAGGCGGGATGCCACTCAGGTCGGCCTCGCGGCGGATGATGGCAAAGGAATTGCGATAGATTTCCTGGCCATCGCGGATGTAGTCGATCATCGGGTCTCGCTCCGTGGCAGGCCGTTCAACAAGGCAGCTGCCGCTTGCAGGGTCAGTTCGCGGGCGCGCAAGCGGCCAAGGCCAGGCTCGGCGCCATCGCGCAAAAAAGGTCATAGCGGCCTGGGGCGACCGCCAGCAGCGTGGCCGGCGCCACCTGGGCCGAGGCGCAGGAACGCGGGCAGCCGGTCAGGTGCACCGCGCGCGGCGGCGCTAGCAGGTTGGCCAGGTGGCGAGCATCGGCCTTGGTGTCGGCCAAGGCCTTGGCGCAGCCGGGCGAGCCGGTACAGGCCTGCATCTGCGCCAAGGGCGCTTCGGGCCGGGTGATGAACCCAAGCACTTGAAGGCTGGCTTGCAGCGCCGGCAGCTCCCGGACGGCCACGTTGGGGATGAGCACGCCCTGCCAAGGGGTGAGGTGCAGTGCCGAACTCCCGGCGTGCTCGGCGAGTGTGGCCAGGGCGCGCAGCTGGGGGGCGCTCAGCCGGCCCAGCTCGAAACGAGCAGCCAGCGCCTGGCTATCTGACGTGCCCACAGCGTGTACACCCAGATCGGCGACCGCCTCGCCGCGCACTGGCAGGTCGATCCGTTGCCCCGGTAGGCCTTGCAGAAACGCTTCGAGGCCAACTTCGGCAAGCAGCTCACGCATGCGTGCCTGTTGCGCAGAAGCCAATGCCAGAAAGCGCTCCAGCACCGCACTCACCAGCCCGAAACCGTCGGCCAGCGGCACGGCCAAGTGCATCCGGCCCTGCGAAAGGCTGCTGGCAAGGCCCAGCCCCAATGCAGTTCTCCCTCCAACTCGAAAGCCGACAGCCACAGGTCGTGCGCGTGCTCGCGCTGCACCAGCGGCTCGCCGCCATCGAGCTGCATTGCGAACTTGGGCGACAGCGCATGCAGGCGCGGCGTGGACTCGAGCCAGCCGAGCAATTGCGCCGCAAGGGGCCGGGTGTTGGCCAACCGTGCCGGGGCCAGGCCGGCCAGCGGGCTGAGCATCAGGTTGCGCACATCGTCAGCACCGGGTTCTTCGCTGCCCAGCCCTGCCGCCAGCAAGGCATCGGCTACCGCCTCGTCGACGATGCCGCGCAGCTGCAGGTTGCAGCGGTTGGTGGCCTCGATAACGCCATTGCCATATCGCTCGGCAGCGCTGGCAACGGCGCGGGCTTGCTCAAGGCTCAGCACACCGCCGGGCAGCTTGATCCGGCAGATGCCCCCGTCGCGCGCCGGCACGATGCGGCGCAACCCCGGGCAAGCCGAGGGGCGAACGCTGCGAGGGGGCACCGGTTCGTTCAGAGGGGGTCCATGAATCGTTAAAAGGCTGAAGGCGCGATATTATGCCTGCTTTGCCCGGCAGCATGAAAATCCAGCCTGCCGGGCGGGCATTGCATGAGGAAGTTTCATGTCGGCATGGCTGACGGTGATCGGCATCGGTGAAGACGGCTACAGCGGCCTGGGCAAGCAATCGCGGCGGGCACTGCTGGCCGCCAGCCGCGTGTTCGGCAGCCCGCGCCAGTTGGCCCTGTTGCCGCACTGCATGGGCGCACAGCGTGTGCCGTGGCCCAGCCCGTTCAGCCTTGAGCCACTACTGGCCCTGCGTGGCGAGCCGGTGTGCGTGCTGGCCAGCGGTGACCCGATGTTCCACGGCGTGGGCGCCAGCCTCAGCCGCCAACTGCCCGCCGATGAGCTGTGCATCCACCCTGCGCCCTCCTCCTGCTCACTCGCTGCGGCCCGCCTGGGCTGGCCGCTGGCCGACACCACGCTGGTGTCGCTGGTCACCCAACCGTTGCCCGTGCTGTTGCCCTGGCTTGCCAGCGGCCAGCGCCTGCTGGTGCTCAGCCGCGATGCGAGCAGCCCTGGCGAGGTCGCCCGCCTGCTGACAGCGCACGGTTACGGGCCAAGCCTGATGCATGTGTTCGAGCACCTGGGCGGCCCTCTGGAGCAGCATGCAGAGGGGCTGGCCAGCGACTGGCCACGCGCAACGTGCGCGGCGCTGAACCTGATCGCTCTGGACTGCCGTGCCGAGCTCTCCGCCGTGCGCCGCGCGCGAGTGCCCGGCCTGCCGGACGACGCCTTCCGCCACGACGGCCAGCTCACCAAGCGCGACGTGCGCGCGGTCACCCTCGCCCACCTGGCACCATTGCCCGGCGAGCTGCTCTGGGACGTGGGCGCCGGCTGTGGCTCGATCGGCATCGAGTGGATGCGCAGCCACCCGGCATGCCGGGCCATCGCCATCGAGGCCGATGCCGGCCGCCAGCGCCACATCGAATACAACAGGGATGCCCTGGGCGTGCCCGGCCTGCGCCTGGTGGAAGGCCAGGCACCGCAGGCGCTGGCCGGGCTGGAGCGGCCGGATGCGATCTTCATCGGCGGCGGCGTCACCGTGCCCGGCATGCTCGACACCTGCTGGGCAGCACTCAAGCCCGGCGGCCGCCTGATAGCCAACGCGGTTACCCTGCAAAGCGAGCTGGCGCTGATGCACTGGCGCGAGCGGCACGGCGGCGATCGACCCGCCTGCACGTGGCACACGCGCAGCCACTGGGCAGTTTCGACACCTGGCGCCAGGCCCTGCCGATCACCCTGCTCGACCTGGCCAAGCCTTTCGATGCGTGAAGAAACCCCCGAACGCCCAGCCCCGCTGCGCACCGGGCTGACCACCGGCAGTTGCGCCACGGTCACAAGCCTCGCCGCCGCGCGCCTGCTGCTGGGCGTGCCGTTCACCGATGCCGCCTGGATCACCCTGCCCGAAGGCAAAACGGTGCAGATGCGCCTGGAGTTCTGCCGCCTGGCCGGAGGCTGTGCCGAGGCCGGCACGCTCAAGGACGGCGGCGACGACCCCGACGTGACCCACGGCGCGCTGGTGCACAGCAACGTGCGGCTGAGTGCAGAGCCAGGGGTGCGCTTTCATGCAGGCCCAGGTGTGGGCACCGTGACCCGCCCGGGCCTGGTACTGGGCGTGGGGGAGCCTGCGATCAACCCGGTGCCACGGCGCATGATCGCCGAGCACCTCGGTGCTCTGGCCAATGAACAGCGCTACCACGGCGGCTTCGAGGTTACGGTGGGTGTTGACGGCGGCGAGGCGCTGGCGCTCAAGACCATGAACCCACGCCTGGGGATCCTCGGTGGGCTGTCGATTCTCGGCACCAGCGGCATCGTGCGGCCGTTCTCCTGCGCCGCGTACATCGCCTCGATCCATCAGGGCATCGACGTGGCCCACACCAATGGCTACACCCATATCGCCGCCTGCACCGGCAACGCCAGCGAGGACACCATGCGCAGCGTCTACGCCCTGCCCGACATCGCCTTGATCGAGATGGGCGATTTCGTCGGTGCCGTGCTCGAGCATTTGCGCAAAGTGCCTGTGGCGCGGTTGAGCCTGTGCGGCGGGTTCGGCAAGGTCAGCAAGCTGGCCGCCGGCCACATGGACCTGCACAGCCGCCACTCCAGCATCGACCTGCCGCAACTGGCCCGCTGGGCCGCCGAGCACGGCGCAAGCAGCGCACTGCAAACCGCAATCACCCAGGCCAACACCAGCCAGCAAGCGTTGGCACTGGCTCATGCAGAAGGCGTGGCGCTGGGCGACGCAGTGTGCGGCCACGCCCTGGCCTTCGCCCGCAGCGTGGTGCCGGCGCAGGTGGCGGTGGAGGTGTTCGCCATCGACCGCCAGGGTGGCATCGTCGGCCGTGCCGGGGGTTGGGCATGAGGCGCATCCTGCTGCTCGGCGGCACCACCGAAGGCATCGCCCTGGCGCGCGGGCTGGGTGCAAACGACCTCTACAGCCTGGCCGGCGTGGGCCTGGTGCCGCAGGGCCTGCCCTGCCCGGTGCGGGTGGGCGGCTACGGCGGTGCCGAGGGCCTGGCCGCCTTCATTCGCGCCGAAAGCATCAGCCTGCTGGTGGACGCCACTCACCCCTACGCGGCGCGCATCAGTGCCAATGCCGTGAATGCCGCGCGCATCAGCGGCATCCCGTGCTGGGCGCTGCGCCGGCCAGGCTGGGTGGCGCAGCCGGGGGATGATTGGCGTGAGGTCGCCGATTGGGCCGAGCTGGTGCAAGCGTTACAGCCGTTCAGGCATCCGCTGTTCACGCTCGGCCGCGAGCCCTTGCAGCACCTGAATCAGATTCCACCCCACCAGTTCTGGACCCTGCGCGCCCTGGAGGCAGTGCCGGGCAACGCACGCTGCGAAGTGATCGGCGCGCGCGGGCCTTTTGCCCTGGAAGGTGAGCGTGCCCTGTTCGAGCGCTGCCGAACCGATGTGCTCATCAGCAAGAACAGCGGCAGCGGTGCGACCGAGCCGAAACTGCAGGTCGCACGCGAACGCGGCATTCCGGTGCTGGTGTTGCGGCGCCCGCCCTTGCCTACCGCAGACCGTGAATTCTCGAGCGTCCAGGCGCTGGCGGCGGCTTTGTAGTATCCCGACCCAAACTGGCTTTTTACTTGAGCCAGGGCTTCTGGCTAAATGGCGGGCACCGTTTCCCTAGAGTTCGCGATCATGCGCAGCTTGCCAAGGTTGGCCTTCATTCCCCTGCTCCTGCTTACCGGCCAGGCCCTGGCCGCCATCACCGTGAGCGCGCCCTGGTCACAGGCGCTGCCGCCCGGCTCGCCTGCTATCGCCGCATACTTCACCGTGCACAACGACGGTACCGAGGACGACGTACTTACCGGTATCGCCTCCCCCATCGCCGGCGAGGCCGGCATGCGCCAGAGCACCGGCGAAGACGGCATGATGAAGATGCAGGCCATTTCCAGCGCGGTGGTGCCCGCCGCCGGCAACCTCACTTTCCAGCCTATGGGCTATCACGCGATGCTCATGGGCATCGCACCGGGCACCGAGCTGCAACCTGGTAGCCACTTCCCTCTCACGCTGCACTTCAAGCAGGCCGGCGACATTACCGTCGACGTGCAGGTGCTTCAGGACGCCCCGGCCCACGACCACGGCACCTGACCGCAACCCACCCTTCTGATTTCACCGCCTCCTCGGGCCCACGCACCCGGGGCAGGCACCCTCATGCCCACGATTTCTGACTGGATGAAACATGCCCGGATCGCCTGCTGCCCTCTGTTGCCTGCCGCTGATGCTGATAAGCCCTCTCGCCCTTGCCGACCCGGCAATTCCCGAGTTGGCACCCACGGTCATCACCGCCGTTGCGCCAGAGGCCAACACCACCCTCAGTGCCGATACCAAAACCGCGCGCCAGCCAGTGCCGGCCAGTGACGCCGCCGACTACCTGAAAACCTTCCCGGCTTCAGCGTGATTCGCAACGGCGGCGCCAATGGTGACCCGGTATTGCGCGGCCAATTCGGCTCCCGGCTCAACCTGCTCAGCAATGGCGGCAATGTGCTTGGCGCCTGCCCCGGCCGAATGGACGCCCCAGTGCTTACATCACCCCCGAAGCCTACGACCGCCTCACAGTGATCAAAGGCCCGCAAAGCGTGCAGTGGGGCCCCGGCGCATCGGCGGGAACGGTGATGTTCGAGCGCGACCCGGAGTACTTCAGCCATCTGGGCGGGCGCCTGTACAGCAGCGCCACCCTGGCCAGTGGCGGGCGTTTCGACAAGGTGCTCGACGCCGCCGCCGGTGGCCCGCAAGGCTACGCACGCCTGAGCGCCACCGACGCAGCCAGCGGCGACTACCGCGATGGCGACGGCCGCCATGTACCCTCCGCCTGGGGCAAATGGAGCAACGACGTGGCACTGGGCTGGCGGCCGCAACCCGGCACCCTGCTTGAGCTGAGCGCCGGCATGGGCGACGGCAGCGCCCGCTACGCCACCCGCGGCATGGACGGCAGCCGCTTTCGCCGCGAAAGCCTGGGCCTGCGTGCCGAGCAGGCGAACCCTGGGTTCGGCCTGGCTCGCCTCGAAGGGCAGTTCTATTACAACTACGCCGACCACGTGATGGACAACTACAGCCTGCGCAGCCTCGCACCCGGCCGAGAGCGAGCCAGCAATCCCGACCGCCGCACACAGGGTGTGCGCGTGAAAGGCACCTGGGAGGGCGAGCTATGGGAACTGCTGGCTGGCGTCGATGCCCAGGCCAGTGAGCACCGGCGGCGCGTGGCCATGGGCGTTGAGCGTTACCGGCAGTTGCCGCGCCAGGCTGATGCAAGCTTCACCCAGGCCGGCGTTTTCGGGGAATTCACCCGCCAACTGAGCGATAACACCCGGCTGGTGAGCGGAGTGCGCCTGGATCACCACCAGGCCCGCGACCTGCGCGTCCAAGGCGCCAGCAACACCCGCGCAGAGTTGCTGCCTGCCGGCTTCGCCCGCTGGGAGCACACCTTGCCCGGGGTGCGAGCCTGTACGCAGGCCTCGGCCACGTGCAGCGTCAGCCTGATTACTGGGAGCTGTTCTCACCTGCCAACTCGGCGTTCACCACCCTGCGCCCGGAAAAAGCCACGCAACTGGATGTGGGAGCGCAACGTCGCGGCGAATACACGCGCACGTGGGTCTCCGCCTACGCCGGGCAGGTGCGCGACTACATCCTGTTCGACTACACCGCACCCCGCAGCACCGCGCGCAACATCGACGCAACGATCTGGGCGCAGAGGCAGGCACCGACTGGCATTTCGCGCCGCATTGGGCGGCCGGTGCCAGCCTGGCCTACGCCCATGGCCACAACCGCAGCAGCGGCCAGCCGCTCCCGCAGATGCCCCCGCTGGATACCCGCGTGAGCCTCACCTGGCAGCATGACACATTCAGCGTGGGCGCCCTCTGGCGGGTGGTGAGCGCCCAGCGCCGCATCGACCCCGGCAAGGGCAATGTGGTGGGCAGGGATCGTGAGGCCTCGAGCGGCTTCGGGGTGCTCTCGCTCAACACCGCCTGGCAGGCGACGCGGCGTTTCAGGCTCAGTGCGGGGGTGGACAACCTGTTCGGCAAAACCTACACCGAACACCTGAACCTGGCTGGCAATGCAGGGTGGGGCTACCCGGCCCATGACCCGAAACGGATCAATGAGCCAGGCAGGACGTTCTGGACAAAGGCAGAACTGGAGATTTAGGCAGTTTCGAGCTGCAAGCTGCAAGCTGCAAGCTAGAAGCTAGAAGCTAGAAGCTAGAAGCTAGAAGCTAGAAGCTAGAAGCTAGAAGCTAGAAGCTAGAAGCTTAGCTTGCAGCTTTGCAGGTCGAAGGAGCCCAGTCGCCCAGGTCAGGGCTGCGGCACACCAGCTCCAGGGCTGCCTTGCCGGAGTCGGCAACCTGCTTGCTCTGGGCGCGGCTGGCGTTGGCTTTCTGCAGGCTGGTCTCGGTGCTGACCGCTTCAGCCGGCACGTTGGCGGCAGGCTTCTTCACCGGGGTGGCTTTTTTCTTGCCGGTGGTGGCGGCCGGTACCGGCGCTGGGGTGGCTGCGGCAACCACGTCCTGGCGCTGAACGCCCACTTGTTGCAGGTCTTTTTCGTAGGCCTGGGTGTAAGAGCTCAGGTCTTCGCTGGTGCGGCCATCGACCTGGGCGATCAGAGCGTTGGATTCCTGCAGGCCGGCAACGATTTCGGCCAGGCGCTTGCGGCCTTCGTCATCGCTGACGGTCTTGGCCTTGCGCGCTTGCAGCAGGTTGGCGAACTCGGTCTTGTAGCAGTTCTGCGAAGCCTGGGCGTAGGCAACGCTACGGTCGATCTGCTGGCGGCTGGCGTCGATGTCGCTGGCGTAGGAGCCGATGCGCTGTTTGTCGTCAGTGATCTGCTGCTGTTTCTGGTTGTAGTAACCCACTGCACCACCGGCCAGGGCACCACCGGCGGCGCCGAGGGCAGCGTTGCGGCCGCGCTTGTCCTTGTTGTCGGTTGCCAGGGCACCGGTAGCAGCGCCGAGCAGGCCGCCGATCACCGCACCGGTGGCGACCGACTTGGTCATGGCCGAGTCGCTGTCACGCAGTTGCTGCACCGGCTGGTAGCAGGTGGGGTAGTACTGCACCTGAGTGGTTTGCCCCACTTTGGAGCTGGGGTTACCGGCGCAGCCGCCGAGCACCAGGCCGAATGCGGCGCCCAGGCATGCATAGGCGTAACGGCGGGTCGAAAAAGCGGTCAGGGATACCTTCGGTTGCATGGTCATGGGTTTCCTTCGGTGGAGTGGCTGGTTGGGCGGCCGCTTGTGGCAAGCAGCTGCTTGAGGATTGCGGGCGCATCGGCCCGCTGGTTCTTGCGGTATTCGCTTACATGGCGAACGAACAACGTCGCGCGCGCGACCAGGCTGTCGCCCAGCACGGGTTTGCGTTCGAGTTCTTGCTTGACCCGCTGAAACTGCGCCTGGATCACCGCGTCGGTGTAGCGCGCGCCGCTGGCAAGGTTGTCGATGTAGATCGCCACGGCGCCGTCCAGCGCGTTGCGGCCATTGCCGATAGCGGCGTCGAACACCTGCGCCGCAGCCTGGTTGCCGGCAGCCTTGGCCTTGTCGCGGCCCTGGGCCAGGTTGGTCAGGCGAATGTTGTAGTTGTTGATGGTCTCGGCCACCAACGCAGCCGACTGGATTCAGGTTGCCGGCCGCCTCTTCACGCTGCTGGGCGATCAACGCCACGTTGCGCTTGAGCTCCTCGTTCACCTGGCCCAGCTCGGCCTGGAGCTTGGGGTCGGCGCTGGCGGCGGCGATGATGCCGTCCAGGCGCTGGGTAGGGTCCTGGGTGTTGTCGATGGCGTCGGTCAGGTTGGCCAGGCGGCCGTCCTTTTTCCACTGGTCGAACAGCTCCTTGTAGCGTGAGCGCGGTGCCGAGAGCGCGCCGATAGCCACGCGAAAGCCGGTGGTTTCGTTCTTCTGCTCGGTGCCGTCTGCACCGAACAGCGGGTACTCACGGCGCATGCCGGTGAACAGCGTCAGCTCACCTTCCAGGTAGTTGCCGCCCTTGACCACGAAACCGCCGTAAGCGCCCTGGCGGCGCCCGGCGCGCACCAGCTGGAACGGCTCCTGGACCATCTCGGCGGCGTTGCCGATCACGTCGAACAACCCCAGCGGGTTAGGCAGCTTGGTGCCTACCGGCAACAGCCGCGCGCCCTGGCCAGTGCCGCCAGCAACCTGGTTGAACACGGCATAGTCGGCCAACGGCGCATCCTGGTCGCTGCCCGGCTGGCGCCGTGGGAACAGGCGCGCTTCCAGCTCCTGCCGGCTCACCGCCTGGCCGCCGCGCGCGGCGTACTCCCACTCCACTTCCGTGGGCAGGCGCACGAAGCCCAGGCCACCGTCATCGCCCTTGCCATCACGGCCGCTGACCGGCAGCAGGTCCTTGTGGTAACGGTTGAGCCAGGCGCTGTAGACCGCCGCAAAACGTTCGGCCTCGAAGTGCGAAAGGTTCACCTCCGGCAGGCGCACAGCCATGCCCTCCTCGGCTTCGCACGCTGGCGCTTCGCCGCCGCTTGCCAGCGCGTCGGCCTGGGCCATCACTTGCTGATACTGGCGCCGAGTGACTTCGTACTTGCCCATGAAGTACATCATCGGTTTGAGCGGCGAACCGGCCTCGGGCTTGGGCAGCAGCGGGGTTACCGCCTTGCGCCAGCCAGTGGGCAGGTCGCCCACGGAGAACGGCCCGCTGATGTAGTCGCGCCGGTAACCCGACATGAACGACTGCTGGTAGCCCGGCTCGCCTTCGCTGAACGGGTAACCCAGATTGATTTCGCGGTCATCCAATGCGCCATGGGCCAGCACGTACACATAGCGGAACACCATCTCGCCATCGCATGGCAGCGGCAGGCTCAGGTCTCCGGCCAGCGGCTTGGGGTTGTCCGGGGTGCTTTCGGCCTCATCGGCCACAGCCCCCAGCGAGCACAGCGCCAGCATCAGCGCGATCAAGGTTCTAGACATCACGAATGCCCTCCGCGGGCTCGATTCGGGTGGTGCGCCAGCCGCCGGCGGTGGCCGCCAGGCCGCTGAGCGCCAAGGTGGCCAGGCACGCCAGCAGGTAATGGCCTGCCGCGAGGTAACAGGCAGTGTCGCCGCGTTCGCCTGCGAACAATTCGTTGAGCCAGCGCGAGGCCAGCAGGTACAGCACGCCACTGAGCAGGCTCGCCAGGGCAGCGCTGTACAGCGCCTGAAACTGCACGAACAGCAGCAATGCGGCGAGGGGAAAGCCCATCAGCCGCAGCACTGCCAGCGGTTTGCGCTTGCGCTCCACCGCTGCCAGGGTGCCTGCACCGATGGCGGCGAAGGCGCCACCGAGGGCCAGCGAAGCGATGATCCAGAACACCACCGACAGGTTGTGGCTCAACGAGCGCACCTGGGCGATGGATTCGGCCTGGGTGGCGACGGTGATGCCCTGGCTGGCGAACCACTGGCGTAGCGGCTCCACGTCGTCGAGGCCGCGCGCATACAGCCTGAACGCCGGGTACACCCGCGTGGCAGGGTTGGCAGGTTCCGCCCCTGGCCAGCCGAGTGATGGCACCGCGCGGCCGTCGCGATAGTCTTCGGCCGCTTCCAGCAAGCTCAACGAGGCGAACACGCCATCACGGGCGAATGCTTCGATGGGCAGCACCGCGCTGACCTGCAACGGCACCTGCCGGGCCTGCGGCTGGCCGGCCACTTGCCGGCCAATCGAGGCTTCGAGGTGGTCACCGGCCTGTGCGCCGAGCTTGGCGGCCAAGGTATGGCTGAGAATCACGGAGCCAAGCCCGGCGGGTGCCTGGGCCTCACCCAGCAAGGGGTCACCAGGCGCGGTGGGGATCATTTCGGCGGTGTTCAGCAAGGCTTCGCTACCGGTCTTGCGCAGCTCAAGCGTGGCGGCGATCTGCCGGGTCCGCGGGACCGCGAAGGCCACATCGCCGCGCATGGCCAGGCGGTCGACCTGCTCGCCGCTCAAGCGCGCGCCGGCCAACGGCACGATTTCACGGGTTTGTGGGCTGCGCTCCAACTGTGTGGTGAGGTTGCCGACCAGCCCGCCCTTGAGCCCGAACAGCACCAGCAGGGGGGCCAGCACGGCCACCAGCGCCAGCACTGCGCAGGCAGAGAGCCGCCATTCGTCGCGGTAATCCTGCCAGGCCAGGCGGCCGATCAACGAGGTGCGAATCATGCAGCCTCCAGGCGCGCGGTCACGCCGCCGTCGGTGTCGCGCTGCAGGTTGAGCCGGGCGATGCGCAGGCCCGCCGCACGCATGGCAGGTTCGTCGTGGCTGGCAATCACCAGGCCCGCCTGCTGTTCACGCACTTGCTCCAGCAGCAGGCTCATCACCCGCTCGGCATTGAGCGGGTCGAGCGCGGCGGTGGGCTCATCGGCCAACACCAGCGCCGGGCCATGGGCAAGCGCCCGCGCGCAACTCACGCGCTGGCGCTGGCCCACCGACAACTGCGACGGGCGCTGGCGCAGCAGCCCGGTGATGTCCAGCCGCTCGGCCAGGCGCTCGACCTCGCCACCATCGGCCAGCCCCAGCAGCTCACGGCTCAACGCGATGTTGCCGCGCACGCTCAGGTAGCCGAGCAGCCCGCCGGTTTGCAGCACATAGCCCAGGTGCTCGCCGCGCAGCCCGGCCAACCGCTCCTGCCGGCCTTGCTGCCACAGCCGCGCCACATCGTGTTCCACACCCGCCATGCGCCAGCTGAAGCGTTCGGCCTCGCTGGGCGCGGCCACCAGCGCCAGCAGGTCAAGCACGCTGCTCTTGCCGCTGCCGCTGGGGCCGACCAGCGCCCAGCGCTCACCCGGCGCGATGTGCCAGGCCGGCACTTCCAGGGTGTAGCGCTGGGCGCCCTGGCCACGCTGCTTGCGCACGTTGAGCAAATGAATCATGGCAGCGTCGACAGTGGCACGCGGTACAAGGCGTCGCCCGGTTCGGCATTGCCGAAGCGCACCCAGTTGGCCACGTCGTTGTGGAAGGTTTCGTACAGGCGGATCTTCGACTCCAGCTCGTCGATGAAGTCTTCCTGCTCGGCCACGCTCAGCGACAGCCAGAGGTCCTGGGTCATGCCCAGCACCTTGCTGCGATACGGCAGGCCTTGCAGGTATTCGCCCAGCACGCCGCTGGCCGCCAGGTTGCCGCCCTGGCGCAAGGCGCTGGGGTCGCGGCTCATGTAGGCGCTGGCACTGGCGATCTGCTGGAAGAAGTCCTTGGGTGAAGTTTTGGTGGCTCGCGCGGCATCGACGATCAGCTTGAGCGACTGCTGCAATTCGTTGAGCTGCAACTTGCTCGGCGGCGCGCACACCTGAAAGGCCGGCAGCGCCGGGTTGGCCAGGTCGCGGTCGGCGGTCCAGGCGCTGACCAGCGCGGGCGCACGGTTGTTGTCGTGGCGGCCGAGAAATCCATGTGCATCGCGTAGCCGACTGCAGCGGACTTATCCACAAGGCTCGGCGCGCCGGCCAGTTGTGGCGATGGCAGGGCCTGGCCCTGGCGCACCTGATGGGCGAGGTCGGCGAATACCGCACCGATCTCGCCCACACGCTCGCCGAAGCGGGCGACGTCGCCGCCGGGCACCGGCACATACAGGTCGCCGATGCGCGGGTTGGCGTCGGCAGTGAGGGTGCGGTACTGCTGCTCGGCAAAGCCGTGGTCGCGCGTGCCGGCCGGGGTTTGCAGGTGCAGCGCGAAAATCTTGATCTGCTTGCCGGCTGCGGCCTGGCGCACCTCGGCTTCGTTCATGCCGGTGGAGCTCAGCGGGTTGTTCTTGCGCAGGGCGCCGGCATCAGTGATCAACAGGATGACCCGCGCGCCATAGGGCGACCAGTCCATCTCATCGACCGCCTGCATCACGCCGGCGAAGGCGTCTTCATCGAACGAAGCGCTGTTGACGGCAGTGGCTTTGACCTGCCGCGCCTGGTTCAGAAACGCCTGCGGGTCGCTGCCCTTGCCCAGCGGGATGAGCGTTTTGGCCAGGTATTCCAGGCCCGGAGTTTTCTTCACGCTGTTACGAAAGCCCACCATGCCGAAATCGACGCTGCCCAGTTCGCCACGCTCGGCCATGCGCTGCTGGATGTTGCCCACCACCTCGTTGACCTGGTCGATGTACGGCTGCATCGACATGGAGGTGTCGACCACCAGCACCACGCCGGTACGGAAGGCCTGCGCCGCAGCGCCCGTGCTGGCGGGCGCCGCCTGGCCAGGGTCGATGGAGGCGATGTTGAGCAACTGCACCGGCAGGCCGTTCTGATCGAAGCTCTCTTTGGCCTCGAAGATCGGCAGCAGGTAGAAGCGATCCTGCGGCACAGCGCTGGCCTTGGGTTCCAGCGCCAGCACCTGGCTGTTGTCGCTGGGGTTGGCCTGGGCCTGGTCGAGTGCCTTGCGCGCGCTGCCGGGGTTGGCGAGCAGCTTCTCCACGGTTTTCGGGTCACGCAGGAACATCACCGGGTCGCGCCCGGAGCGCTCGGTGAACTTGAGCACCAGGCTTTGCTTCCAGTCACTGGCCTGGCTTGCAGGCAGCCAGCCTTCGGGCTGGCCGTCGCTGGAAGCGCCTACCTGCAACCACGGCTGGCCGTTCTGGTCCTGGCGCTGGTAGACGTAGAGCACCGAGAAGGTCGGGATCGCTGTGCCAGCGTTGCCACCGGGCTGCTCGCGCAGAGTAGCGCCGGGCTGGCTGAGCACGCGCTGGTACAGGGTTTTCTTACCCGGCATCAGCAAGGGATGGCTGCCGTTGTCCACAGGCGGTTGCGCTGCAGCCGGTGTGCCAGCCTGGGCGGCCACCGGCGCACTGGCCGGGGCCTTGCTGGCGCTGGCTGGCGCCTGGCCGGCGGGCTTGAACGACCACCAGCCACCGGCAGCCAGCGCCACGGCAAGCGCCAGTGCGCTCACTGCCAGCAACGGGCCACGGCCACCTTTGGCCGGGGGTGCCGGGCGCGTGGCGGCGGCAACGGCGGCAGGCGAAGCCGGCGCGCCTCGGGGAATGTCGATGCTGACCGGGGTCATGCCCGCCAGGCTCTGCTCGGTTGCCTGGGAAACCGCCGGCACCGGGCGGATCAAGGTGATTTCATCGTCGGCTGGCAGGGCATCCAGCGCTGCGACGAGTTCTTCGGCGGTGCTGAAGCGCTCGTCCGGCGCCTTGGCCAGCAACCGGCTGAGAATGGGCTGGTAACGCCCATGCAGCGGCGGCAGGGCCGGCAAGGGTTCGGTCAAATGCGCCAGTGCCGTGGACAGCGCATCGCTGCCGCGGTAGGGCAGCTCGCCCACCAGGATTTCATACATCACCACGCCGAGCGCGTAGAGGTCGGCGCGGCCGTCGACTTCCTGGCCGCGCGCCTGCTCCGGGCTCATGTAGCTGGGGGTGCCCACCGCGAAGCCGGCCTGGGTGAACTGGGTACGGTCATCGAGGGACTTGGCGATGCCGAAGTCCGACAGCACGGCTGTGCCGTCGGCACGAAACAGAATGTTGGCCGGCTTCACGTCACGGTGCACCAGGCCCTGGCGGTGCGCGTAGCCCAGGGCGCTGGCGATCTGCCGCAGCCATGCCAGGCCCTGCTCGGGCCTGATGCCTTCCGCCAGACGCTCGCGCAGCGTGCCGTTGGGCAGGTACTCCATGGCCATGTAGTACAGCTCGCCGACGTTGCCGATGTCGTGAATGGTCACGGTGCTGGGGTGCGACAGCCGCGCCAGCGTGCGCCCCTCGCGCAGGAAGCGCTCGCAGAACACCGGGTCAGCGGCCAGTGCCTGGCTCATCACCTTCAGGGCTACCTTGCGCTCCAGCGACACCTGGGTGGCCAGGTATACATTGGCCATGGCGCCTTCGCCGATCTCGCCGTCGAGGGTGTAGCCGGGGATCTGCACGTTAAGGGGGCTTTCATCGGCTGACCTTCACGACCACTGCGGTGATGTTGTCGGGGGCGCCGCGGGTCAGGCCCAGGTGGACCAGGCTGCGCACCACGGTGTAAGGGTCGGCATGGGCGAGCACGCCGCGGATTTCGTCGTCGTCGGCCGTCTTGTTCAGGCCGTCGCTGCACAGCAGGTAGGTATCGCCCTCGCGTACCTCGAAACTGGCGCTGTCCAGTTCGAGGTCGTCGGCCACGCCGACGGCGCGGGTGACGATGTTCGAGCGCGGGTGCAGCCGTGCGTCGGCCTCGCTGAGCAGGCCGCTGTCGACCAGGCCCTGCACGTAGCTGTGGTCCTTGGACAGGCTCTGCAAAGCGCCTTCACGCAGGCGATACAGGCGGCTGTCGCCGGCCCACAGGCGAAACCCCTGGGCCTCGCGCATGGCCAGCACCACCACGGTGCTGCCCATGCGCTGGCCGTCGACGCGCTGGCTCTGCTCGCACACCTGGGTGTTGACGCGGTCAAGCTCGGCGCACACCAGGCTGGTGAACACCGGCAGCGACAACGCGCTCTCCAGCCCGCGCAGGCGGTCGACGATCAGGTTGCTTACATAGTCGCCGGCCGCGTGGCCACCCATGCCGTCGGCCACCACCCACAGGCCTGCCGCTGGCAGATCCAGGCACGCGTCTTCGTTGACCTGGCGGACCATCCCGACGTGGCTGTAGCTGGCCGACTTGAATACCAACGCCACACTCATGCTCCTTGTGCGCCAAGCAGGCCGGCAAAGGCCGGCGCGGGAGGCAGGCCATCGCAGCGGCGCACGCCGGCGGCCACCTGCTCGCTGCCCTCGCCCCACCACAGGCTTGCGCCCTGGCAAGCCCAGTGCTGCAACCAGTGGCGCGCAACGTTGTTGTCCAGGCTGGCAAGCCGTGCCCAAGGGCCGTGCTGCTCGCCCTTGGCGGCCTGGCCCAACACCAGCGGCGGGAGCGCTTGCACGCCCGCCTCGAAAGCCTCGAACCCTGCGCCCTCCTCCAGGCTGTGCAGCATCAGCGCCTCGGCCTGGCCAAACCAGGCTTCATGCCCGCCCGGCAGGCCGGCGAGGTCTGCATCGGCCGGCAGCACGCAGGCCACCGTCAACGGAAAATACCGCCCCACGCGATCAACGCTGGGCATCACCACGCCGGCCACTGCCTGCTCGCCACACACACCGGGCGCCGCAGCGAATCGCCACAACGGGCTGACCAGGTAAGCCTGCAACCAGCCTTCGCCCATCGCCGCCTGGCTGTGGGCGATGCCCGCTGCCAGCCAGGCATCCCACGCAGTGATGAACGACGGCGGCAACCCGCGGCTGACGAAGTCGCCGCGGCTGGCGAGCTTGCCGTAGAAACCTGTGCCGCTCATAAACGCTCCGGCAGGCTGAACCCGGCCAGCGCCTGGTTGCGGAAAGGGTTGAAGGCACTGCTGGCGCGCAGCTCATAGCTGATGCTGGCGTTGTCGACCTTCAGGCGCAGGGTGAAGCGGTCAGGCGAGCCGCTGCTGGCCAGGTCCGACTGCTGCAACAGGCGGAACCACGCCCACGGGCCATCGAGGGTCAGGCCCGAGCGGCCGCTGGCAGGCGGTGGCGTGATCGCCAGGCGCACCAGGCCCGCGCCATTGGCACTGGGCCATTGCAACGCGACCGGCCGCGCGGGGCCGTGGTCGTAGCTCACTTGCTGGCCGTCCAGGTCGAGCAGGAACTGGCTGATCTCAGGGCTCATGTCGATTGGTTTGAGCTCGAAGCGCACAGAAGGCTGAGTGCCGCCGCTGCGAAACCAGGCATCGCGAATCGCCTGTGCACGCTGGAAGGTCGCCAGCGCGCCGGGCGAAATCCCCAGTTTCTGCGCAGCACCCGGCTGCCAGCGCCACGGGTTGGCGGAGGTGTCCACGTAGGGTTGCAGGTAGCGACGGAAGTACGTGTCCAGCACCCCACCCACGCCGAAGAACTGGCCGACATCATCCAGCGTGGCGTCGCGCGGGCTGCTGCTGACCAGCGGGTAGCGCCCGGCCAGCGACTGGCGCCAGACGCTGACCACATCGCTGGCCCAGGCGGCGTTGAGCTGGCTGCGCACGCCGCCCATGACCATGGCATTGGTGCTAGCGACCACCGACTTCACCATGCCCTGCAATACGGGCGGAGTGCGCTCGGCAGTCAGGCTGGCGCGCGCTGCGGCAGCGCCGGCCTGGTTCTTGGCTTCGCCCAGCAGCGCGTCGCCGCTGGCACCCACCATCCCGCTCACTTGCACGTACAGCGCGTTCAGGTCGCTGAGCAGCGCGTCGATCGGCGCCGGGCCATCGCCTTTGGCGACCATGGCGTTGAGCTCAGCGAAATGCGCCGTGACCGGGTCCGTACTGGCAACCGGTGCTTCGGCCGCCGCCGGCGCATCCTGGCCGACCAGCGCACCCAGGCGCTGGCGCAGCTTGTCGGCGGTGCCGTCAGCCGGCGCCACCTTGGCTACCAGCGCCTGGTCCTGGGCTTGCAGGTTGGTCTGCTCGGCCACCGCTTCAAGCAGCTTTTTCACTGGCGACGTAGGCCCGGAGATCACCCGCAGCACATCGGCGGCCTGGCCGATGCTGGTGACCGGCACGAAGTCGATGTCGGCCAGCGAGGCATCCCACTGCCGCTGGTAGTCGGCGAAGTAGAGCCGGCGTACGTCCTGCGCAAGGTTCAGCGCGTCCTCGGCGCCGTTGACGCTGCGCCCCAGCACCCACTGTTCCTCGGCAAGTGTGGTGGCCTGGCTCAGGCTGCCGCGCAGGAATACCTGGTGGTAGCCCTTGGCTGTGTAGAACCCGCTCAGCGGCTCGGCCAGGGGTTTGCCGCTCTTGCGGGTGAAGATCAGTGCAGCGTCGCGGCCGGCGGCATCGGCGATGCTGAAGCCGGGCACGTCGGCCGGCAGCTTCTGGCGCCTGATGCGGTCGTACACGCGCTGGGCCACCGGCAGTTGCGCCAGTTGCCGGCGCACGTCGTCGATCAGCCGTTGGTCGAGCCGGGCGCTGGGCGGTTGCTCGGCGAACAGCGCCTGCAGGTGCTCATCCAGGGCCGCGCGCTGTTGCGGGGTCACGGCGTTGCCCAGGTTGCGGTCCCAGTCCAGGCGAACCCAGGCCATCAGGAACTCCGGATCGTAATGCTCGCTGTCGCCGAGCATCAGGTAGGCCTTCAGGCCTTCGTAGAGAAAGTCCGAATGCCCGTCGCCGTGCAGTTGCTCCTCGACGCGGGTCACCAGGCGCGGCGCGAAGGTCGCGATCAGCAGCTTGCGGTACACGCTGGCCGCTTCGCTTTGCAGCATGTCGCCCTGGTACAGGCCGCTGCCCTGGGCCCAGGCCGGAGCGTCGCCGGCCAGGTGGCGGGTGGTGTCGAGCAAGGGCAGCGTGGCGATGATCTGCCGCTGTGCCGGGCTCAGTTGGCGCACCGCTTCGGCCAGCGGTGTCACTCGCTGGTCAACGGCATCGATGTAGGCGCGGTTGGCACGGTAGCTCAAGGCCCACACAACGCACACCGCCAATACCAGCACGGCGGTGGCCGCCAGGGTGCCACGAGCCACCCAGCGGCGGCGGCGCTCCACGGCCGGGTCGCTGCCTACCAGCCCGCGTTCGGCGAAGGCCACATCGTTGAACAGCCGTTGCAGGAAGTAGCTGCGGCCGGTGCCGTTCTGTCGCGCCAGGTGTTGCCGGTCCAGGTTCATGCTCTGGGCCATGGCGCCGATCATGCGGTCGATCGGGCTGCCCTCCTGGGTGCCGCTGGTGAAGTACAGCCCCCGCAACAAGGCAGGCTGCTCGTAGGGGTTGGGCTGGAACACCGCATTCAGAAAGCCGGCGAGCAAGGCTTTGAGGCCGGCGAACTGCTGCGGGAAGCCGTAGATCAGGTCGCGCCGCGCCGGGTCGCGCTCGTGTTGCAGGCGATCGACCAGGCGCTCGGTCAGGCGCTGCTCCAGTGCGTCCAGCTCGGCCGGCACCAGGCCGAGCGCGCCGTCTGCCTGCCTGGCGTCGTCGAGCGGGAAAGTCATGCCCCACACCTGCGCGCGGGCTTCGCGGTCCAGGTCGTCGTAGAACTCCATGAAGCCGGGCAGCAGGTCGAGCTTGGTGAGCATCACGTACACCGGGAAGCGCACACCCAGGCGGGTCTGCAGTTCCTGAATGCGCGCGCGGATCGCTGCGGCATGGGCGGCGCGCTCCTGCTCGCTGCCCAGCAACAGGTCGGCCAGGCTGATGGCAACGAACGCACCGTCGATGGGGCGCTGCGCGCGGTTCTGCTTGAGCAGGTCGAGACCCTGCCAGGCGGCCTTGTCGACCTGCGCGTGGCTGTCCTGGGTGGTGTAGCGGCCGGCGGTGTCGAGCAGCACCGCCTGGTCGGTGAACCACCAGTCGCAATGGCGCGTGCCGCCCACACCGCGCACAGCGCCGGCGCCCATCTGTGCGGCGAGCGGGAAGTTGAGCCCGAGTTCACCAGCGCCGTTGTTTTGCCGGCGCCGGGCGGGCCGATGATCACGTACCAGGGCAGCTCGTAAAGGCTGCGCCGCTCGTCACCGCCCAGGCGGGCCTTCTTGAGCAGGGCAACGGCTTCGTCCATGCGCTGGCGCAGGGTGGCCAGCTCTTCGGCGGTGGCGACGCTGGCGGCATCCGGCGGAGTGTCCTGGGCCATGCTGGCGAGCACCTTGGCCGCCTGCTGGCGCGCCTGCCACCAGCGCCAGGCGCGCCACAGGCCCCACAGCGCGAACAACAGCACGATCAGCGCCCAGCGGCGCCCTTCGGGCACCAGCGCATCGAACACCGGCCCGATGAACCAGATGATCAGCGACAGCGCGATCAAGCCCAGCACCGGGACTACCCAGCGCACCATGAACTGTAGAAACGCCTTCACTGCGCGCCCTCCGCGAATACGGTGATTTCCACTCGGCGGTTTTGCGCACGGCCGTCGGCGGTGGCGTTGCTGGCCTTGGGTTCGGTGTCGCTTCGGCCTTCGGCGCTGAAGCGTTGTGGCTGGCCGGTGGCGGCCACGAGAATCTGCCGCACTTCCTCGGCGCGGGCCTGGGACAGCTTCCAGTTCGACGGGAAGCGCAAGGTGGCGATCGGCTGGTTGTCGCTGTGCCCGGTGATCAGCACCCGGCCCTTGACCTGCCGCACCGCCTCGCCGATGCGCTGCATCAGCGGCTGGAAGTTGCCCTTGATACTGGCGCTGGCCGAAGCGAACAGCTCATCGCCCCGGATGGTCACGATGGAACGGTCGGCGGCGTCTTCGACCGACACCTTGCCTGCACGGATTTCCTCGGCCAGAAAGCCTGCCAGGCGCGGTTGCTCGACCACGCGCGGTGCCGGCACCGCAGGCGCGATCGACTGCACCGGGATTTCGCCCAGGGCATGAATGCGCTTGAACACCGGCTCCGCATCGGCCGCCAGCAACATGCGCAGCGTCACCAGCAACGCCAGCAGCAAGGCCACGGCGGCCGCCACGGCCACCCACGGCGGCAGGAACTGGCGCAGCCGATCAGCCGCCACCACCACGCCGCGCCAATGCGGCGACAGCTCGCGCTCGTGCTCGCCACGGGCGGTACGGATTGCTGCCGCCGTGCGCTCACGCAGCGCCTCAAGCTGGCTACGGCCGTTCTGCAGCACGCGATAACGGCCTTCGAAACCCAGGCTCATGCACAGGTACAACAGCTCCAGCAGGTAGAGCCGCTCACGCGGGCTTTGCAGGCAGTGCTCCAGCAACTGGAAAGACTTTTCACCGCCCCAGGCCTCGTTGTGCACGGTCACCAGCAGGCTCTGCTTGTTCCATTCGCTGCTGCTGCCCCATGGGGTGCTGAGTACGGCTTCGTCCAGCGCGGTGCACAGCACGTAACGCGCCAGCAGCACCTCGTTACGCGCCACGCCCGCGCCCTCGGCGCGTTGCTCGAACTGGCGCAGATGGCCCAACAGCTGGGCACGCAGGCTCGCCGGAGCAGGGTGCGCGAGGGTGTTGCGCAAGCGCGTGAGCAGCGCAAGCATCGGCGCGGCGGCGCTTTCGAGCGGGTTCATGCCAAGGCCCTGGCCCACCGGCAAAGGTGCGCCCTGAGGCACCGCCCGCTGTGGTGCGGGTGCAGGCGCGGGCTCGGCGGCAGGTGCGCCCCGCCCACCGGGGCGCGGCATGATCAGGGTGCGGTCGTTGATCGGCGGTTCCTGGCTCATTGCGGCTTACCCTCGGATGGCCCAGAAGGCCAGGCTCAGGCCAGGGAACTGGCCACCCATGTGGAAGGCGAAGCCGCCGGACTGCGCCAGTTGCTTCCACAGCTCGTTGCCTCGGTCCAGCTCGAAATAGCTGGAGCCTGCGTGATACGGCAGTTGCCGTGGCGCCACGGGCAGTGGCAGCAGGCCGATGCCGGGCAGTTGCAGGTTGACCAGGTCGCGGATGTGCTCCACCGGGCCGACCTTGCTTTGCTGCACGAAGTGGTTGCGCAGGGTGGTGGCGTCCATGTCGGCGCGCACCACCAGCACGAAGGTGGCGTTTTCGAGCAGGCTGCGGTCGTTGAGCATGGCCACGTGCACGCCGAAGGCTTTTTCGACGATGGGAATGGCCACCGCCTTGCTGTCGATCAGCATCGCCAGTGCCTCGCGCAGCGCGGCCATCAGCCGGGCATAGGTGCCTTGCAGGTCATCGTGGTTGTACACCGCGAAAGGCTCGGCGCGGCGCTCGGCACTGGAGAAGGTCGCGAACTCGCCGGCCAGCGCCAGCAGCTCGGTGTAAAGCCGTTCGGGGTGTACCGGGCTCAGGTTGGCCAGGTGGCTGAACAGCGGCTCGGTGCGGTTGCACAGTTGCAGCAGCATGAAATCGGCAATTTCCGAGGCACCACCGGCGCTGCTGGCGACGACCCGCCCGGCGAGGGCTTCGCCGCGCTGGCGCAGCAGGCCCGGCACTTCACGGGCGAAGTTCGACAGCACCGCGCTGGCGGCGATGTCGAGCACTGGCGGGATGTACTGTTCATCGAGCACCAGAGCGCGGTCGGCACGCTTCTCGCGCACCCGCACCACACCGATGGCCGCGTGCTCGGCCAGGCCGTCGGCCTCGGTGAGCAGGCGCAGCAACTGGCTGCCGACCGCCACCGGGGCGCGGTTTTCGAAGGCGGCATTATCGTCACGCACTTCACGCACCTGGCTCAGATAACGCGCGCCACCGCTCGGCTCGCCTTCATCGACGGTGTCGCGGCTGCCGGGCCGGCGCAGCGGCATCGCCAGGTACACCACGCCATCGCGCAGTGAATCGGCAATCGCCAGCGGTGCGGGGGCCGGATCGTGGCGCGGGATATCGAACGGCGTGCCATCGGGCAGCAGGCCCTTGGCCGAGACGATGCCCAGCTTGCCCTGGGCCAGCAGCGCGGTGTCGATCATCAGCTCGGAGAAGCCCCAGCCGCCTGCGCCGAACGGGCGGCTGCGCGCTTCCACCAGTTGCTCCAGGTAACGGTCGTGCTGCTGGAAGTGCTGCGGCCGCAGGAACATGCCCTCAGACCAGATCACACGGTTATTCCACGACATGCTGCCTCCCGGGCCTTACGGAGTGAGCACCGGCGCGCTGCGGATGGCATGCACGTCGAGGCTGATCTGATAGTCGCCGCGGCCGTCGGCCGGCAGCTCGATGACGTCGCGCCATTGCGCACGGTCCAGTGCGCGATAGCCCACCACGATGCCGACCTGGCGCGTGGCCGGGTTCACGCGGCGCACCAGGTCGCGCTGTTCGCCGGGTTGCACCAGCAGCTCGTCGCGGTCGATGAGGTCGTCGCCCAGCGCCTGGCCGGGTTGTTCGGCCAGCGCGAAGTAGTCGGCGCCGCGAAAGCGCCCGGCGTTGCGCAGCTCGAATACACGAACCCGCACCGGGGTCGGCTGGCCTTCAGTGCCAGGGTTGAGCGAAGGGTTGGCAGAAAAATGCAGCACCAACTGCGCCGGGCCCTGGTCGGCGGCAACCGGCTCATCGGGCTGGGCATGCCCACAGGCAGCCAGAGCAAGGGCGCAGGCCAGGAATAAACTGGCGCGGCGTGCAGCCATCAGTGGCTTGAGGATCGTCATGATCGGCAGTCTGTCCAGGCAGCTCTATTCTCGGCGCAGTCGTGCGCTCTGTTGTTCATACGCGCGGCTGAACTCCCGACCGAACAGGTCCTGGAAGTCGTCTTCTGCCTCGCGAGCGATGTTCTGGTAAAGCTCGGTGAATTGCTGCCAGTTGCGGGCGTCGCGTGAGCTGAGCAGGCCGGTGAGCCCGCCGGCCGGGGCCAGGCGGGCCTCCAGCGCCTTGGGCTCGAAGCGCTCCAGCAGATGCCGAATCGCCGCCTGCACACCGGCCATCACGGCCAGCTGGTGGGCACGCAGGTCATCGAAGCTGTCCTTGACCGCCTCGTCGGGGGCCATGAACGCCCGGTTGCCGTGGCGCAGCAGCAACATCAGCGCCTCGTCGGCATTGGGGGCGAACTTGAGCGGGTTGTTTTCCAACGGCTGGATGGTGGTCTGCTGCATGCGGAACTCGCCCTTGAGGCTGCTGCGCGCGCGCAGCACGTCGATCAGGCCTTCGACCATCAGCCGATAGCTGCGGCCCAGGTGCTCCATCTGCGCGGCAGCCTGTTCGGCGTCGATGCGCAGGTGTTCCAGCCGGGCGCCACGCAGAAAAGCCTGCAACACGGCGTCGCCGGCGGGGGCAGGTGTGGCCTGGGCAACAGGCGGCACGGGCGTGGCGGGCGCTACCGGGGTGGGCGGCAGGGTCTGCTGGGGCGGCGGGGCGGCTGGCTTTCGGGGCGGCTCGGGCACTGGAGCAGGCGCCGGCTCAGGCACCACTTGAGGCGCGGGCTCGTCGCTGAGAAAGTCCCACTCCGGCAGGATCGGCGCGCCACTCTGGGGCGCGGGCATGGGCTCGGGCGGCGGCGCAGGCGCCAGTGGTTGCGGCGGGCGGAAGTCATGCTGCTCGGCAGGTACGTGATCGTGGCGCGCATCCTGGGCCGGCGCAGCCGGGGCGAGGAAGTCGAACAGGTCTGGCAGGGTGTCCATCGCCGAAGCCTGTTCGAACTGCGCCGGAAACCGCAGCGGCTCGGGCGCCGGCGGCGGGTTGAGCAACGCCTCGAAACTCTCCACGCCCTGCCCGCCCAGGTCGAAGCCGGCAGCCGAAGCCTGCTCGATACCCACCTCGATCTCGTAGTCACCCAGGCGAATCACCTCGCCATGCTCCAGCCGCTCGCTGTTGCCCCGGCGCAGGCGAATGCCGGCCTTGAGCAGTTCGACGCCGTTGGTGCTGGTATCGGTGAGGTAGTAATGACCATCGCGGTACTGCACCAGGCAGTGGCGCGAGGAAACCAGGCGCTCGGGGTCGGGCAGCACCCAGTCGTTGTCGGTGCCGCGACCGATCGACAGCACACCTTCGCTCACCCACACCTCGGCGCGCTGGCCCGGGGTGATCTTGTGATAGCTGGTGATGGTCAGCTGCAGTGGCATCGAGTTCCTCTCTAGACCCGCCTCGACGTAGCGTGATGGGACGCGGGTACAACTACCCTGCCCATTTCGCCGACGGCTCTAATCCCTGATTTTGGCGGCTGTTTCGCTGGAGTTTGCCAGTACTTCGCGACAGCGAAAAGGCACGCATCCAACTTGCATAACAGTAAGGGCGCAGATTGTAGAGGGCATCACGCTTGTCAACAAGGACCAATCCGAAATCTTGACAACCCTGATACGAGCGTCCAACAATGCCGCACTTTTCGCCGCGATTCATAGTGGCATATCGATATTTACGGACGAAAAGCAGCGCGTAAATTCAGCGAAGTTTCGCTGAACTTTCTTTTATGAAAGCTGCGCGCTGCAACCGATAGGGAGATCGGAATTGCTGGACCTCACCTTGTTGCTCAGCGCGGTTTCCGAGGCATCGCCCTGCGGCGAAGACCTGGAGTACGACGCCGACTTCCTGCAACTCGAACGTGAAGCGAAGGGCCAGCCCGAGCGCGCCATGGGCGATTCGGTGCTGCCCGCCGAGCCACCGAAGTGGCGCGATATCCAGCAACTTTCGCTGCAACTTCTTGGCCGCAGCAGAGACCTGCGCATCACCCACTTTCTTACCCACAGCCAATTGGCCCTCGAAGGCTTCGCAGGCCTTGCCGATGCGCTGATGCTGGTACGGGAGCTGCTCGACCGTTATTGGGAGCCGCTCTACCCACAGCTCGACGCCGATGACCACAACGACCCTACCCTGCGCCTGAATGCGCTGATGGGCCTTTGCGGCGACACCACACTGCAATTGCTGCGTGACACCCCGCTGCTGCGCTCGCGCGCCTTCGGCCCGGTCACGCTGCGCGCGGCGGCCAACGCAGCCGGCCTGCAACACTGGCAGAGCGAAACCCTCACTGCCGAACAGTTCGGTGGTGCGCTGATCGACGCCGATGCCGACGCGCTGCAAGCCACCGTGGCCGCGCTGAACAACGCACTCGAAGCCCTGGACGCCATCGAAAGGATGGTCGGCGAGCACCTGGGCGCAAGCCAGGGCATCGACCTGGCCCCGCTGCGCCAGCCACTGCGCCTGGCGCGCCAGCTGTTGAGCGACGCTGTACCGGCCAGCACCGAAGCCGAGCCGCAGGCCGGCGACGCGCCAGCACATGACAGCCCCCAGCACGCCGTACAGCGCCCGGCCGGTGCGGTCGGCAGCCGCGACGACGTGCAACGTACCCTCGACCGCCTGCTGGAGTACTACCAGCGCCATGAACCCTCAAGCCCCGTCCCGGTATTGCTGTCACGGGCCCGGCAGCTGGTGCATGCCGATTTCGCCGCCATCGTGCGCAACCTGCTGCCCGATGGCATGAGCCAGTTCGAAACCCTGCGCGGGCCTGACCCGGAGTAAGCGAAGGGCCCAGCAACCCGCCCCTCACCCGCGCATGGGCCGTGGGGCAAGCCAATATGCCGCCTCGGCGACAAGGAGAAACCACGTGGCTAACACCAGTTCTCAGAAATTCATCGCGCGCAACCGCGCGCCACGCGTGCAGATCGAGTACGACGTGGAGCTCTACGGCGCCGAGAAAAGGTGCAACTGCCCTTCGTGATGGGCGTGATGGCCGACCTTGCCGGCAAGCCCGCCGAGCCGCTGGCGCCGGTGGCCGAGCGCAAGTTCCTGGAAGTGGACGTCGACAACTTCGACTCGCGCCTCAAGGCGATGCAGCCGCGCGTAGCCTTCACCGTGCCGAACGAGCTGACCGGCGAGGGTAACCTGCCGGTCGACATCACCTTCGAGAGCATGGACGACTTCAGCCCGGCCAACGTGGCGCGCAAGGTCGATGCCCTGCGCCAGCTGCTGGAGGCACGCACCCAACTGGCGAACCTGCTGACCTACATGGACGGCAAGGTCGGCGCCGAGGAAGCGATCCTCAAGGCCATCCAGGACCCTGCGCTGCTCAAGGCGCTGGTCGCTGCCCCGAAAAACGACGCTGAGCCCGCCTGAGGATAACCGCCATGAGCGAATTGAAAGCCCAGAACCAGGCCCAGGCCGGCACCACCGCCGAGGCCAGTGACTTCTCCGCCCTGCTGATGCAGGAATTCAAGCCCAAGACCGAGCGTGCCAGGGAAGCGGTCGAAAGCGCCGTGCGCACCCTGGCCGAACAGGCCCTGGCGCAGACCGACCTGGTCTCCAGCGACGCGATCAAGTCGATCGAATCGATCATCGCCTCGATCGACGCCAAGCTCACCGCCCAGGTGAACCAGATCCTGCACCACGGCGAGTTCCAGAGCGTCGAGAGCGCCTGGCGCGGCCTGCATTACCTAGTGAACAACACCGAATCCGACGAGCAACTGAAGATTCGCGTGCTGAACATCTCCAAGCCCGAGCTGCACAAGACCCTGAAGAAATTCAAGGGCACCGCCTGGGACCAGAGCCCGGTGTTCAAGAAGCTCTATGAAGAAGAGTACGGCCAGTTCGGCGGCGAGCCCTATGGCTGCCTGGTAGGCGACTACTACTTCGACCAGTCGCCACCGGATGTCGAGCTGCTCGGTGAGCTATCCAAAGTGTGCGCGGCGATGCACTCGCCGTTCATCTCTGCCGCCTCCCCTACCGTGATGGGCATGGGCTCGTGGCAGGAGCTGTCGAACCCGCGCGACCTCTCGAAGATCTTCACCACCCCCGAATACGCCGGCTGGCGTTCGCTGCGTGAGTCCGAAGACGCCCGCTACATCGGCCTGACCATGCCGCGCTTCCTGGCGCGCCTGCCTTACGGCGCCAAGACCGACCCGGTGGAAGACTTCGCCTTCGAGGAAAACGCCGACGGCGCCGACAGCAGCAAATACACCTGGGCCAACGCGGCCTATGCGATGGCGGTGAACATCAACCGTTCGTTCAAGCACTACGGCTGGTGCTCGCGCATCCGCGGCGTGGAGTCTGGCGGTGAAGTGCAGGGCCTGCCGGCGCACACCTTCCCCACCGACGACGGTGGCGTAGACGTGGAGTGCCCGACCGAGATCGCCATCAGCGACCGCCGTGAGGCCGAGCTTGCCAAGAACGGCTTCATGCCGCTGCTGCACAAGAAGAACACCGACTTCGCCGCGTTCATCGGCGCCCAGTCGCTGCAAAAGCCTGCCGAATACGACGACCCGGACGCCACCGCCAACGCCAACCTGGCGGCGCGCCTGCCGTACCTGTTCGCCACCTGCCGCTTCGCGCACTACCTCAAGTGCATCGTTCGCGACAAGCTGGGCTCCTTCAAGGAGAAGGACGAAATGCAGCGCTGGCTGCACGACTGGATCCTGAACTACGTCGACGGCGACCCGGCGCACTCCACCGAAACCACCAAGGCGCAGAAGCCGCTGGCCGATGCCGAAGTGGTGGTCGAGGAAGTCGAGGGCAACCCCGGTTACTACACCTCGAAATTCTTCCTGCGCCCGCACTACCAGCTCGAAGGGCTGACCGTGTCGCTGCGCCTGGTTTCGAAACTGCCGTCCGTCAAGGGCGCCTGATATCACAGCGCCGGCCATGAAGGCCGGCCGCTGCACAATCTGGAGGCATCATGGCCGTAGATATGTTCATCAAGATCGGCGACGTCAAAGGCGAAGCCCAGGACAAAGTCCACAGTGGCGAGATCGACGTCATCAACTGGGCCTGGGGCATGAGCCAGTCGGGCAACATGCACATGGGCAGCGGCGGCGGCGCCGGCAAGGTCGACATCCAGGACCTGCACTTCACCAAGTACCTGGACAAGTCCACCCCAACCTGATGATGGCCTGCTCCAGCGGCAAGCATTACCCCGAGGCCAAGCTGACCATCCGCAAAGCCGGCGGTGAAGCGCAGGTCGAGTACATGATCATCACCCTCAAGGAAGTGCTGGTGTCGTCGGTGAGCACCGGTGGCTCGAACCACGACGACCGCCTGACCGAGAACATCACCCTGAACTTCGCCCAGGTGAAGGTCGACTACCAGCCGCAGAAATCCGACGGTGCCAAAGACGGCGGCGCCATCAACTACGGCTGGAACGTTCGCCAGAACGTCAAGCTGTAATGCAACGTGCCCGGCGCCCACAGGCGCGCCGGGCTTGATCTCCGCGCTCGGTACCCCCGCCATGGCCACGCCGCTGACTTCTCGCGATCGCCTGCAACCTTCGTTGCTCGACCGGCTTCTGGACGATGCGCCCGGCCACCTGCAGGAAGGCCCGGAACAGCGGGTACTGAGCCGCACCCAGCTGAAAGCCTCGGTATTGCGAGACCTTTCCTGGCTGCTCAACAGCACCGCCCTGCTCGACGCCGAGGCCAGCCGTACGCTGCCGGCAGGCAGTTCGGTGATCAATTACGGCTTGCCGGCACTGGCCGGCCATAGCGCCTCGGGCATGGACGTGCACCAGCTCGAACAACAGATCCACCGCGCCATCGCCACCTTCGAGCCGCGCATCCTGCCCGGCAGCCTGCGTGTGCGTGCGCTGGAAGCCCCGACCAACGTGGCAACAACGCCCTGGCCTTCGAGATCGAAGGCGACCTGTGGGCAGAACCGGTGCCCTTGCGCCTGTTGCTGCAAACCGACCTGGACCTGGAAACCGGTGAAGTGAACGTCTACTCGGCCGAGCACCGGAGGCGCACGTGAACCCGCGCCTGCTGGAGCTGTACAACCAGGAACTGCAACACGTGCGCGACAGCGCTGCCGAGTTCGCCCGCGAATACCCCAAGATCGCCAGCCGCCTGTCGCTCGACGGCATGGAGTGCGCCGACCCTTACGTCGAGCGCCTGCTCGAAGGCTTCGCCTGGCTGGCCGCGCGCGTGCAGCTCAAGCTCGACGCCGAATACCCGACCTTCACCCATAATCTGCTGGAAATCGCCTACCCGCATTACCTGGCGCCTACTCCGTCGATGACCGTGGTGCAGATGCAGCCCGACGCTCAGGGCAGCGCGCTGGCCACAGGGTTCACCCTGCCGCGCGGCACTGCCTTGCGCGCGCCGCTCGCCGCCGGCGGGCAGACCGCGTGCGAATACCGCAGCGCCCACGAGGTAACCCTCTGGCCGGTGCAGGTGCAACACGCCGAGTACTTCGGCAACCCCGGCGCGCAACTGGGCCGCCTGGCCGCCAGCGAGCCGAACGCGCGCGCCGGCCTGCGCCTGCAACTGCGCACCAGCGGCGAGCTGCCGTTCAACCAGCTGGCGCTCGATGAGCTGCCGTTGTACCTGAGCGGCGCCGACGAGCAGCCGTTTCAGCTGTACGAGCGAATTGCTGGGCAACGCCTGCGCGGTATTCCTGCGCGAGCCGGGCGCCGACTGGGCCGAGCGCCTGCCGGCCAGCAGCCTGCGCCCGCGCGGCTTCGATGACCGCGACGCCGCCCTGCCGGTGGTGCCGCGTGCGTTCCAGGGCTATCGCCTGTTGCAGGAATACTTCGCGCTGCCGCAGCGCTTTCTGTTCGTCGAGCTCAGCGGGCTGCAAACCGGCGTGCGCCGTTGCAAAGGCCAGGTGCTCGAGCTGATCGTGCTGTTCGACCGCCACCAGGCGGCGCTGGAAGGCAGCATCGGCGCACAGCGCCTGCGGCCGTTCTGCACCCCGGCGATCAACCTGTTCAGCAAACGCCTGGACCGCATCCACCTGAGCGAGCGCAACCACGAGCACCAGGTGATTGCCGACCGCACCCGGCCGCTGGATTTCGAGGTGCACTCGATCACCGGCATCACTGGCCATGGCAGCGGGCCAGACCAGCCCTTTCTGCCGTTCTACGCGGTGCGCGACCCGTCCCATTACGGCCACCACCAGGCCTACTACCTGCTGCGCCGTGAGCAGCGCGTGCTGTCGAGCAACCAGCGGCGCAACGGCCCGCGCTCGAACTACATCGGCAGCGAAACCTTCGTCAGCCTGGTCGATGCGCGCCAGGCGCCCTGGCGCAACGACTTGCGCCAGCTGGGTGTGACCGCGTTGTGCACCAACCGCGACCTGCCGCTGTTCATGAACACCGGTGGCCAGAGCGATTTCACCCTTTCCGACAGCGCCCCGGTGCAAGCGGTGCGCTGCCTGGCCGGGCCGAGCCGGCCACGGCCCAGCCACGCCAACGAGAACCGCGCCTGGCGGCTGATCAGCCAGCTTTCGCTGAACTACCTGTCGCTCACCGAACAGGGCCAGGGCGCTTCGGCACTGCGCGAGCTGTTGCACCTGTATGGCGACGACAAGGACAGCGCGTTGCACCAGCAGATCGAAGGGCTGCGCAACGTGACGTGCCAGGCAGTGACCCGGCGCCTGCCGATGCCGGGGCCGATCGTGTTCGGCCGTGGCCTGGAAATCGGCCTGACCTTCGATGAAAACGCATTCCGTGGCACCGGGATCTTCCTGCTCGGTGCAGTGTTCGAGCGGTTCCTGGCGCGTTATGTGTCGATCAACAGCTTTACCGAGACGGTGCTCGACGGCGCCGACCGGGGCGAGGTGATGCGATGGAAAGCCCAGCCGGGCAAGCGCCCGACGCTGTGAAGCCGCAAACGGCGCTGGCCGGCGAGCCCTGGGAGCACGATTTCTTCCAGGCGCTGCGGCGTATCCAGTGCGAGCGCCCGGAGCTGCCTCGGCTCGGCCATTCGCTGCGCCTGGCTGAAGACCCCTTGCGCCTTGGCCAGCGCCCGGACATGGCCTTTGCGCCCTCGACGCTGGCCGCCTGGGTGCCGGGCGAGGATGGCGCACCGCCCAGGCTTGAGCAGCACTTCTTCGGCCTGACCGGCCCCAACGGCCCGCTGCCGCTGCACCTGACCGACTTCATCCGCGACCGTGAACGCAACCTCGGCGATGCCACGCCCAAGGCGTTTCTGGACCTGTTCCACCACCGCTTGCTCAGCCTCTTCTATCGCGCCTGGGCCGAAGCCCGGCCCACTGCCAGCCATGACCGCCCCGATGAGCGACTACTGGTCGCCGCGCCTGGCCGCCCTGCACCGGGCGCGGCATGCCGAGCCTGCGTGGCATCGGGCCGTTGCCGGAAGACGCCAAGCACCACTACGCCGGCCACCTGGCGGCGCAGACCGCTACCCCGACGGCCTGCGCGCGATTCTCAGCGAGTACCTGGGCGTGCCGGTGCAACTGGAAGAGTTCATCGGCCAATGGCTGCCGCTCCCTGAACACAGCCAGCTCGGCCGCTGCCAGCTGGGCGTGGACACCTGCCTGGGCAGCCACGTCTGGGACCGCCAGCATAAATTCCGCATGCGCCTGGGGCCGCTCACTCTGGCGCAGTACCACCACCTGCTGCCCGGCGCGGCCGCCTGGAACGACGTGGCCGCCTGGGTGCGCGAATACCAGGGCCTGGAGCTGGACTGGGAACTGAACCTGGTGCTCGGCCACGCGCACATCCCCGCGCTGCCGCTCGACGGCAGCGGCCGCCTCGGCTTCGACAGCTGGCTGGGCAAGCCTGTGGGCGATGCCGCCGACCTGTTGCTATCGCATCACTACGCCAACGACTTCAAGGAAAGAGACCGTACTCATGAGTGAGATCAGCCGCGCCGCCCTGTTCGGCAAGCTCAACAGCCTGGCTTACAAGGCCATGGAAGCCGCCACCGTGTTCTGCAAACTGCGCGGCAACCCGTATGTGGAGCTGGTGCACTGGCTGCACCAGGTGCTGCAACTGCAAGATAGCGACCTGCACCGGCTGATCCGCCACTTTCAGCTGGAGCCTGCGCGCCTGGCCAAGGACCTGACCGACGCCCTGGACCGCCTGCCGCGCGGTTCCACCGCCAGCGTGGACCTGGCTTCGAACCTGGAAGAGGCGGTCGAGCGCGGCTGGGTGTATGCCAGCCTCTCGTTCGGCGAGCATCAGGTGCGCGGTGCCTACCTGCTGATCGGCGTGCTCAAGACACCGAGCCTGCGCAACAGCCTGCTGGGCCTGTCGCGCGAGTTCGACAAGATCAAGCTCGAAGCCCTCACTGAACAGTTTGGCGCCATCCTCGGCGATTCGCCGGAAAGCGCGCTGGCCGCCAGCGACGGTTTCAACGCTGCCACACCGGGCGAAGCCTCCGGCGCCGTGGCACCTGCGCAGATGGGCAAGCAGGAAGCGCTGGCACGCTTCACCGTCGACATGACCGCCGCAGCGCGTGACGGCAAGATCGACCCGATCGTGGGCCGCGACGAGGAAATCCGGCAGATGGTCGACATCCTCATGCGCCGCCGGCAGAACAACCCGATCCTCACAGGTGAGGCCGGCGTTGGCAAAACCGCCGTGGTCGAGGGCTTCGCCTTGCGTATCGTCGCAGGCGACGTGCCGCCAGCGCTCAAGGACGTCGAGCTGCGCGCCCTCGACGTGGGCCTGCTACAGGCCGGCGCAAGCATGAAAGGCGAGTTCGAGCAGCGCTTGCGCCAGGTGATCGAAGAGGTCCAGGCCTCACCCAAGCCGATCATTCTGTTCATCGATGAGGCACATACGTTGGTGGGTGCTGGCGGCGCAGCCGGCACAGGTGATGCGGCCAACCTGCTCAAACCGGCGCTGGCCCGTGGCGCGCTGCGCACCGTGGCGGCCACCACCTGGGCCGAGTACAAGAAGCACATCGAGAAAGACCCGGCACTGACCCGCCGCTTCCAGGTGGTGCAGGTGCCCGAGCCGAGCGAGGACAAAGCCCTGCTGATGATGCGCGGCGTGGCCTCGACGCTGGAGCGCCATCACCAGGTGCAGTTGCTCGACGAGGCGCTGGAGGCGGCGGTGAAGCTGTCGCATCGCTACATCCCGGCACGCCAGCTGCCCGACAAGGCCGTAAGCCTGCTCGACACTGCCTGTGCCCGCGTGGCCGTGAGCCTGCACGCGGTACCGGCCGAGGTGGACGACAGCCGACGCCGCATCGAAGCGCTGGAAACCGAGCTTGCGATCATCGAGCGTGAAGGCGCCATCGGCATCGACACCGGCGTGCGCCTTGAAAAAACCCAGGCTGCACTGGAGGCCGAACGCACTCGCCTGCTGAACCTGGAGCAGCGCTGGAATGACGAGAAAGCGCTGGTCGACGAACTGCTGATGCTGCGTGCCAGCCTGCGCGAGCGCCATGGCAAGGTGGAAGGCGAAGACACCGAGCAACGCCGCCAACTGCAAGAAGTGCAGCAGCGCCTCGCCGCGCTGCAAGGCGAAAGCCCGATGATCCTGCCCAGCGTCGACTACCAGGCCGTGGCCTCGGTGGTGGCCGACTGGACCGGCATCCCGGTAGGCCGCATGGCGCGCAACGAGTTGCAGACCATCCTCGACCTCGACCGCCACCTGGCCCAGCGCATCATCGGCCAGGACCATGCCCTGAGCATGATCGCCCGTCGCATCCAGACCTCCCGCGCGGGGCTGGACAACCCCAACAAGCCTATCGGCGTGTTCCTGCTGGCCGGTACCTCAGGCGTCGGCAAGACCGAAACTGCACTGGCACTGGCCGAGGCGCTTTACGGCGGTGAGCAGAACGTCATCACCATCAACATGAGCGAGTACCAGGAAGCCCATACCGTCTCCACGCTCAAGGGCGCCCGCCCGGCTATGTAGGCTACGGCGAAGGTGGCGTGCTGACCGAAGCGGTACGCCGCCGGCCGTACAGCGTGGTGCTGCTCGACGAGGTCGAAAAGGCCCACCCGGACGTGCACGAGGTGTTCTTCCAGGTGTTCGACAAGGGCGTGATGGAAGACGGCGAAGGCCGGGTGATCGACTTCAAGAACACCTTGATTCTGCTGACCAGCAACGCCGGCACCGAACAGATCGCCGCGATGTGCGCCGGCAACGCCAAGCCCGACCCGGAAGACATCGCCAAGGCCCTGCGCCAGCCGCTGCTTGAGGTGTTCCCGCCAGCGCTGCTGGGCCGCCTGGTGACCATCCCCTACTACCCGCTATCGCCAGAGATGCTCAAGGCCATCGCCCGCCTGCAACTGGAGCGCGTGCGCAAGCGTGTGGAGGCGACCCACCAGGTGCCGCTGCGTTATGACGACGCGGTGCTGGCGCAGATCGTGGCGCGCTGCACCGAAGCCGAGAGCGGTGGGCGCATGATCGATGCCATCCTCACCAACACCTTGCTGCCGGCGCTGAGCCGCGAGTTCCTGGAGCGCATGCTCGCAGGCCGCGAGCCGGAGGCGGTGAACATCAGCGTGGTGGACGGCGACTTCCACTACCACTTCGGAGCCTGATCCCATGCAGTTGTCCCAGACCACCCGCCTGGCCCAGGTGCACACGCCGCTGGGCGATAACGTGCTGCTGTTGCAGAACCTGAGCGGCCACGAGGAACTGGGGCGGCTGTTCGACTTCAACCTGCAACTGGTGAGCTGGGACCAGAGCCTTGACCTCAACCAGTTGCTGGGCAAGCCGATGACCGTGCAGGTGCAACTGCAAGGCGGCGGCACGCGGCCGTTCCACGGCATCGTTGCGCACTGTGCGCAAAGCGCCGGCCACGGCCAGTACGCCGCCTACCGGGTGAACCTCAAGCCCTGGCTGTGGCTGCTCACGCGCACTTCGGACTGCCGCATCTTCCAGCACCAGACCGTGCCGCAGATCATCAAGCAGGTGTTCCGCGACCTGGGTTTCTCGGACTTCGAAGACGCCCTGAGCAAGCCGTACCGGGAGTGGGAATACTGTGTGCAGTACCGTGAGACGAGCTTCGAGTTCGTCAGCCGCCTGATGGAGCAGGAAGGCATCTACTACTACTTCCGCCACGAAGCCGACCGCCACGTGCTGGTGCTGGCCGACGCCTACGGCGCCCACAGCATGGCCCCCGGCTACGCCGAGGTGCCGTACTTCCCGCCTGACGGGCAGTTGCGCGAGCGTGACCATTTCAGCGACTGGACGCTTGCACGGCAGGTGCAGCCCGGCTCGCTTGAGCTCAACGACTACGACTTCGAGCGCCCCAGCGCGCGCATCGACGTGCGCTCGGCCATGCCGCGCCCGCACACTGCCGGTGACTACCCGCTGTACGACTACCCCGGCACCTACGTGCAGAGCGAAGACGGCGAGCACTATGCGCGCACCCGCCTGGAGGCGCTGCAGGCGCAGTTCGAGCAGCTGGAACTCAACGGCAGCGTGCGCGGGGTGGGCGCCGGGCACCTGTTCAGCCTGAGCAACATGCCGCGCCCGGATCAGAACCGCGAATACCTGGCAATCGGCAGCCGCTACTACCTGAGCCAGGAAGCCATGGAGAGCGGCGCGGGCAGCGACGGCGGCCAGTTCGAGTGCCAGGTCGGGTGCATCGAGGCGCAGCAGAGCTTCCGCCTGCTGGCCAGCACGCCAAGGCCGCTCATGCGTGGGCCGCAGACGGCCAAGGTGGTGGGGCCGGCCGGTGAGGAGATCTGGACCGACCAGTACGGCCGGGTGAAGGTGCACTTCTACTGGGACCGGCACGATCAATCCAACGAGAACAGCTCGTGCTGGATTCGCGTGTCGCAAGCCTGGGCCGGCAAGAACTGGGGCGCGATGCAGATCCCGCGCATCGGCCAGGAAGTGATCGTGAGTTTTCTGGAAGGCGACCCCGACCGGCCAATCATCACCGGGCGGGTGTACAACGCCGAGCAGGCCGTGCCCTACGACCTGCCGGCCAACGCCACCCAGAGCGGCACGAAAAGCCGCTCCAGCAAGGGCGGCGGCCCGGCGAACTTCGACGAAATCCGCATGGAAGACCGCCTCGGCGCCGAGCAGCTGTACATCCACGCCGAGCGTAATCAGGACATCGTCGTCGAGAAGGACGAAACCCATTCGGTGGGCAGCAACCGTGTCAAAAGCATCGGCATCAACGAGCAGGTGTTCATTGGCCAGGATCGCCTTCGCGCGGTACAGCGCAACGACAGCCTGGTGGTGGGCCTGAACAAGCGCGACAGCGTCAGCCAGCAGTACATCATCGAAGTGGGCCAGAACCTGCGCCTGGTGTGCGGCCAGAGCGTGCTGGAGCTCAACGCCAGCGGCCACATCAACCTCACCGGCACCAGCATCAACTTCTTCGCCAGTGGCGACGCGCAGATCGACACCGGCGGCCACTACAACATGAACGTTGGCGGCGACGCCGGCGCCAGCCCTGACGGCCAAGGGGTGCAAGGCACCATCGACGCGGCCGTCGAAGCGCTGTTCAAGAACGACCAAGGTGCCTGACATGACCCTCTACCGCCTCAACGAACTGGCCCTCGACCTGCCGGGCGAGGATTACCAGGACAGCTCGCTCAACGTGCTGCGCTTTGCGGCACTAGGCACCTCGCTGATCATCAGCCGCAGCCCGCTGCCGGCCGATAGCACGCTGCAGGCCACGTTCCTGGAGCAACTGAACAAGCTCAAGAGCCAGGTGCAGGGCTTCCAGGCCACCGAGCCGCAGGCCGTGAGTATCGATGGAGTAGCCGCTCTGGAAGTGCGCAGCCAGTTCAGCCAGGGCGGCAACCGGGTGTGGCAGTACCAGGCCGCGCTGGTGGTGCCGCAGCGCACGCAGCTGCTGGCGCTGAGCTATGTGAAGAACCAGCCGATGGGCGATGCCGAGGCGGCCCACTGGGCTCAGCTCAAGCAGAGCGCGCAGTTCCTCTGAGGCCGGTACATGTCTGACGCCCTCTTCGCCGCCCGCCTGGGCGACGACCTGTTTCACACCTCGTTCATGGCCGACCTCACCTCCGGTGTGCTGGAGCTGGCCGCCTATGCCGCCGTAGGCGCCGCCGCCACCGCACTGGCCGGCGCGGCCGTGGCGGCGGTGGGCCTGACGGTGCTCACGGCAGGCGTGGGCGCCTGCGTGCTCGGCGCCGTGGTCGGCATTGCGGTGGGCGTGGGCATGAGCCTGAGCGGCATGGACACCGGCCTCACCCACATGTGCGACGCCATCGGCAGCGGGCTGTTCCCGCCAACGGTGCAGGCGCACATCGCCACCGGCGCGAAAAGACTTTCACCAACGGCAAGCCCGCCGCCCGCGCTGCCGGCAAGCTCGGTGCGCCGCAGCCGCTGGCCGGCGAGGCGGCGATCAAGCAGGCCGAGCCCAGCTACCTGGACATCGCCAAGTCGATCTTCTCCGAGCTCTGGCAGCCCACGGTCGAACCGGCGCCGCACCCGCTCGCGGTGCCCTGCGACGACGACAAGATTCTCTGCGACAAACACCCGCCCGGCACGCCGCAGTACATGGCACAAGGCTCGAGCAAGGTCGGCATCGAAGGGCAACCGGCGGTGCGCAGTGGCGACAAGTCCACCTGCGAGGCCATCGTGGTGGACGCCGGCAACATCTCGCCCAATGTGCGCATCGGCGGGCCACCGGTCACGGTTCGGCCGATCAAGAGCGGCAAGACCCCAGGCATCGGCCTGGCCTTGACGGTGCTCGCGGCCCTGCGCGGGCGGCCGGGCAAATTCCTCAGCAAGCTGCCGTGCATGATGCTGGGCATGGTCAACGGCTTCGTGATGAGCCAGGTCACCAGCGCGATCACCCGCGCCATCAGCGCGTCGCCCAACCCGGTGCATGCCAGCACCGGCGCCAAGGTGCTGGGTGATGAACAGGAGCTGGACTTCAGCCTGCCGAGCCTGGTGCCGCTGGTGTGGCAGCGCTTCTACAACAGCCATGACGCACGACGCGAGGGCCTGCTTGGCGCCGGCTGGAGCCTGCCGTGGGAGGTCAGCGTACACAGCGCGCCGCTGGACGGGGGCGGCGAGCAACTGGTGTACACCGACGAGCAGGGCCGGCCCATCGAGATGGGCGCCATCGCTCCCGGCAGCGCCACCTACAGCGCAGGCTTCGGCCTGGTGGTGCGCCGCCACGCCAGCGGCGCGGTGCTGATCGAGGGCGACGACGGGCTGTACCGGCTGTTCGAGGCCACGCCCGGCCAGCCGGGGCGGATGCGCTTGGTGTTGCTCGGCGACCGCAACGGCAACCGCCTGCTGCCTGAATACGATGCGCTGGGCCGCCTATGTGCGCTGGCCGACGACAGCGGCCACTGGCGTGTGGAAATCGCCTTCGACCCGGTGCATGCACGGCGCGCCGCCAGCGTCAGCCAGGTGCTGGGTGAGCAACGCGACGTGCGCGTCAGCTATCGCTACGACGCCCAGGGCGACCTGGCCGAAGTGATCGACGCCGAAGGCCGCCTGTGCCGGCGCTTCGCCTACGACAGCGGCCGGCGCATGGTCTACCACCGCCGCGCCGAAGGCCTGGAGTGCCATTACCAGTGGGCCGGGTTCGGCGACCACTGGCGCGTGGTGCGGCACTGGACCGGCGAAGGCGAGCAGTACGATTTCCACTACGACCTGGCCCAACGGCGGATGCACGTGCGCGACGGCCTGGGCCGGGTGAGCCAGCGCCAGTGGAACGCGGCGAACCTGATCACCGACTACCACGACACCCTCGGCCAGCACTGGCAGTTTCGCTGGAACGACGACAGCCAGCTCATCGCCATGCTCGACCCGCAAGGCGGCGAGTGGGCCATGGCCTACGACGCGGCCGGCAACCTCAGCGAACGCCGCGACCCGCTGGGCCGGACCGTCAGCACGCAGTGGCTGGGGCACTGGCCACTGCCGGTCAGCGAAACCGACGCGGCCGGCCACAGCTGGCGCTACCAGTACGACCCGCGCGGCAACCTCAGCGCCGAGACCGACCCGCTGGGGCACGGCGCTCAGTACCGCTACGACGCGGATGGGCTGCCGGTGGAGATCATCGATGCCACCGGCAAACGCAAGGTGTTGCGCTGGGCCGCCAACCATCTGCTGGCCGAGTACACCGATTGCTCGGGCTACAGCACCCGCTACGCCTATGACGCGCAGGGCAACCTGGCCCAGGTGACCGATGCGCTGGGCGAGCGCACCCGCTTCAGCTACGACAGCCATGGCGCGCTGCTCAGCCAGCAGCTGCCCGATGGGCGCGTGGAGCGCTTCGAGCGCGATGCCGCCGGCAACCTGCTGCGCCACATCGACCCGGCCGGCAACGTGGTGCAACTGCGCTACAACGCCCGTGGCCAGGCGCAGGAGCGCATCGACCCGTTGGGCCGGCGCCAGCAATACCAGTACGACGCCTATGGCCGGCTGCAGCGACTGACCAACGAAAACGGCGAGCATTACGGCTTTGGCTGGGACATGGGCGACCGCATCGTGACCCAGGCCAACCTCGACGGCAGCGGCCAGCAGTTCGCCTACAACGCGCTGGATCAAGCCGTACAGGTTACCTGGCAACCCCGCCCGCAAGCCCCGGAAGCGCCCATTGCGCATGAGCTGGAGCGTGACGCCGCAGGCCAGCTCGTCGCCCTGCACACGGTCGACGGCACCACCCGCTACCAACTGGGCGCCAACGGCGAACTGCTCGAAGCCGCGTTCACCGACCTGGCGGGCAACCAGACCACGGCCGCCTTCAGCTACGACGCGCTGGGCCAGGTCACCGCCCAGCAGGGCACAGCCGGCACCCTGGCCTTCGCCTACGACGAGCTGGGCAACCGCCAGCGCACCGGGCTGCCGGACGGCCGCTGGCTGAACCGCCTGTACTACGGCAGTGGCCACCTGCACCAGCTCAACCTCGATGGCCAACTGATCAGTGACTTCACCCGCGACCGCCTGCACCGCGAGGTGTCACGCACACAAGGCGCGTTGCTGGCTCATAGCGACTATGACCGCTGCGGCCGCCTCACCGCGCGCAGCCGCCGGCCGCTGAGCACGCCGCCGCAACTGCCGGCACAAGCCCTGAAGCACCTGCGCTGGGACGCCAGCGACCAGTTGGTGCTGCGCCACGAACAGCGCCCGGCGCTGGACCTGCGCCAACACCTGCACTACGACGCCAGCGGCCGCATCATCGCCAGCCAGAGCAACCTGGCCCACGAACAATTCGCCTTCGACCCGGCCGCCAACCTGCTTGACCCGGCCCACCCCGGCGGCTACGTCAAACACAACCAGCTGCTCACCTGGCAAGACCGGCGTTACCGCTACGACGGCTTCGGCCGCCTGGCGGAAAAACGCAGCGGCAGCCAGCGGGTGCAACGCTTCGAATACGACGCCCAGCACCGGCTGATTGCCGTGCGCGACCGCCAGGGCCTGCGCGAAACCGTCACGCGCATGGCCTACGACCCGCTCGGCCGCCGCGTGGGCAAAACCCACAGCGACGCCAGCGGCCAGGTGCTCAGCGACACGCGGTTCCAGTGGGACGGCCTGAGCCTGCTCAGCGAACAGCGCCACGGCCGGGTGAGCCTGTACGTCTACGAAGACGACAGCTACACGCCGCTGGCGCGCATCGACGGCCAGGGCGAGCAGCAGCGCATCCGCTACTACCACGCCGACCTCAACGGCATGCCCGAGGAGCTGACCGACAGCGACGGCTCGACGGTGTGGAGCGCGCAGTACAAGGTGTGGGGCAGCACGCTGCACGAACAGCGCGACCCGGCGTTCATCGAGGAGCAGAACCTGCGTTTCCAGGGGCAATACCTGGACCGCGAGACGGGGCTGCACTTCAATACCTTCCGGTTCTACGACCCGGAGGTGGGGCGCTTTACTACACCGGACCCGATTGGGTTGGCGGGTGGGGTGAACCTGTATCAGTACGCGCCGGAGCCGATGGGTTGGGTGGATCCGTGGGGGTGGTGCTCTCGGAAACTGGGTCGAAACCTGAAAAACAGGCCCAAAGATTCGGCGGCTCACCATATCGTGGGCGATACCGCTAAACGCGCCGGACCGGCACGCAAGATTCTTCAAAGCCACGGTATAGATATCGACTCTGCGGAGAACGGCGTGTGGCTGCCGAACAGAAATAACAAAGGCAATTTGCCGGGAATTCTTCACAATGGAAAGCATCCGGATGCCTACTTCGACGCCGTCAATAAAAGGATCGTGAAAGCCGAGCGAGCAGGTGGTAAATCGGCGGTACTGAACGAACTCGGGCTTATCAAGCAGGAGCTTCTGGGGGCCCGAGAACCGCCGCCTGGGCAACCGTTATCTGAGGAAAACATATGAAAAAAATTTACCAAGTTGTCGTGAGTGACAAGCACAGGTCTTTCACATTCGAAGACAACGCAGACGACTCCGTAGCCTGGAAAGACTCAGACGCCAAATATGTTCTTGATCACTTCGGCACGCCCATGCCTGCTGAAAAGTTCCCCATGCGCATTGCGCAGGACCCAGCCCAAGCCAAAAAAAAATCTGCGGACGTCAACATACTGGGGGCCGACTCCATCATTGTGTTGAGCGCGCGCGCCCTGGATATTCTCGAAGAAAAGCTCAAACCACTGGGGCAATTTTTCCCACTGCATGAACCTTATATTGACTACGTAGGGTTTCATGTCACCCGTGTAGTGGAAAACTCAGTGATATGGGAGATGTCAAAGTTCCGAGAAGAGAGCGGCGGCAGGATTCTGTATACGCCGACTCTACGAGCAGGCGTTGTCGCCCATGAGTATCTTTTCATGATCCCGGAAGACAGGACCACTCTCTTCTTCTCGGACGATTTCAAAAAAGATGTAGAATCTCATAAGCTAAGTGGCATTGATTGGACGCCTGTCAAAATTGAGGTTTGAAAAATCGAATGCTCTTGCTAAGAGTGGATGAAAAATATCCCGAAAGCCTCGTACTTTTCTACGATCATGACAAAAGCAACGATCTGGTCGATTTCAGGATATGCCAGCCTGTCGAAGGTGACGTCATCGCTCTGTTTACGGGCAAGCCCAAGGCCAACATACAAAAACTGAAAAAAACAGACTTTATAGAAAGTGACGGCCCCTTACTCATCAGCCAAGCGATGGGCGAAGTAATAAAAAAGCATGCCGCACAAATAGAATTGTTTTCAGCTGAAATACGGATCGGCACTGAAATTATCACTGGATACTGCGTATTGAATATCCTGAAGCAAAAACCCTGTATCGATCTCTCTCGCTCAGATTACCGCCCCACTATTGAAGGGATGCCAGAGTACGGCCTGCGCTTCCATCATCTTCATTCGCTATCGGATACCGACCTGGCAAGCGACGGAATTGTGCGTGCGAGTGAATCGCATGGAGAAATATTCGTATCGACAGCACTCGGGGATGCATTGACCCACGCCCAGCTTTCAGGATTTTCGTTGATAGATGCTAGTGCTGGTGTGAATGTCTATTAGGATGGTCCGACACCGCCGCGAATCGCCGGCTATGATTGTTTGGGCTCATGATTGGCCAAGTATGCCGTGCCTGTTGCCTGTTTTTTGCGTCGAAATAACGTGTGACTGAAAATGGGTACTGGAACTGTGGGCAGGACGACGATCTCCGCGTCGCGCGGCACAGCCGCGCTCCTACCTGCTGAATTGCAAGTCAAAGAGCCGATCATGAACCTTGATACCGCCGCCGCAAGAGTTGACCAAGCTCGTACCCTACTGGCCCAGAGCACACTCCGCACAGTTCAGCAGGCAGGCCTCACAGTTGCCTTCTGGAGCAAAAGCCCGGCATATACAACGATGCCGCTGCTCATGGAGCTCTCAGGCTTTGCGCCGGGGCGGGTTTACCGCACCGAACCAAAATCCCGCAAGGGCATCTTTGCCTACTACACCACCCAAAACAAAGTCAGCCGCAGCGAGCAATACGATGCCAAGGAAAAACTGCTGGAAGTTGTGGGCTATGAATACACACCAGAGCGAATCATCAGCAGGAAATTCGACAAACGTGGCACGTGCGAAAGCCTCACGCTAACAGTGCTCGCCGACGAACAACCGTCCTGGGCTTGCCGCGTGGACAGCGACGGAGAGTACTGGTGCTATGAATACACCTGTAACGATGGCAGGGTGCAAAACCTGATCGCCTACGCCTCCAATAGCGTTCCAGGCACTGTGATCAACGTGGAATATGATGAAGAGGCTGTTGCCTGCCTCTGGTTTGAAGGCCCCAGCGGTCGGGTGGATATCTTCAGGAGGATGCAGTGAAAATGGAAACTTTTATTGGGAAAGTAAAGCTCATATGAGTAGGCGCACCGGAACCCCTTAAATGAAGTTGCTACAAAAGTTGAAATCCTCCATCAAAAAGAAAGACAACGCGTTCGTCCTCGACCAGTTGAGCAACGACCCCTCACTCGCCAGGGCCTCTTCAGACCCTGAACTGGGTGAATACCTGCTACACGTAGCCGCCGAAAAGGGTAACCGGGAGGTACTCGAGGCTCTGCTGGCCAACGGCTGCCCAGTGGATGTTCCCTACACGGATGAGGGAAATGCTACGGCGCTGGAAATTGCTGCGGACCACGGGCACCTGGAGGCCTGTGAGGTGCTGTTGGCGGCTGGCGCCAATATCAATGGCCAGCCGGACGGTTTGCTGAGCCCATTGATCGCCGCCACCATTGCCAATCGCAAAGCGGTCGTCGCCTGGCTGATCGAAAAAGGGGCCAGTTTGAACCGGCTGCATGCATGGGCTAACCGGACGGCGCTGGACCATGCCCTGGGTTGGGAACATGAGGCTATTGTCGAGCTGCTCAAGCACGCCGGGCAATGCAGCATTCAGGCCTCGGATGAGCCATCCCAGAGCGCTGAGGGCACTGTCGAGACCTTCATTCACAACACGATTGGCTGGGTAACGACGCAAGCGGTGGTCCCGCAGCCACGGCAGGGTACGGTGGGGTTGAAACTCAGCCTGGTGGAGGCCAAAAACAACCAGAAGGTGCTCTTTACATCGGGCCTGGTGAATCTCGAGCCGAGAATGGAGCTGCTGGTGTGCCTGGATGCTTGTTGGCCACTGCCCTGCGAAGGCATCCCCCAGATCACCCGGCTGCGTTTCCGGTGGAACTGCTGCAACGCCTTGCGCTTCGGCGGCAGCAAGGCGAGTTGTTCAGTGCAGGCCAGGTATTCCTGCCCACTGACCCTGGCTTGAGCGACCTGGCTTGGCCTGATGCAGACCATGCGATGGTATTGGTGGACAAATCCTGGACCGGCCAGCCTTCAGAGCAGGGCGATCAGGATGTAGTGACCTTACTCACGCTGTGTCCGGCGAAAGTGCCGAAAAAGGGCATGGACGGGGTCGAGTTCGCACATAAAAAGCGGGCGGCGAGCTGGAAGTCCATTGCATTGAAGTATGTGTCCAAACGGATGATTTGAGCAGTGGGTGGGATGGGCGCCATCGGGGGCGAATCAGGTCAGGACGCTCCTGGTGCTCATGTATTGAGCGTAGGGGTTCAGGGGACGAGACGTCGCCCGGCAAGCCGGCCTCCCACCACAGATGAGCGTCGCCCGTTAAACGGCGCCCGGCAAGCCGACCCCTCACTAGTTCATCAGGTGGGCGGCCTGCCGCGCGACATACGGGCAACCGCCCATGCTAACCTTGCCGCCCCGCCCTACCCGCCTGAGGCCCCCATGCCCATCACCTTGCGCGACGCCCACGAACCCGACCTGCCCCTGTTGCTCGAGATCTATAACGACGCAGTGCTCAACACCACTGCCATCTGGAACGAACAGCCGGTAGACCTGGCCAACCGCAAGGCGTGGCTGGACGCGCGCCGGGCGCAGGGATATCCGATTCTGGTGGCCGTGGATGAACAGGACCAGGTGCTGGGCTACGCCTCGTTCGGCGACTGGCGGCCGTTCGAGGGGTTCAAGCACAGCGTGGAGCATTCGGTGTACATCCACCCCAGCCAACGGGGAAAGGGCCTTGGCCCGTTGCTGATGGCTGCGCTGGTCGAGCGGGCGCGGGCCTGTGGCAAGCATGTGATGGTGGCGGCGATCGAGAGCGGCAACGCGGCTTCGGTTGCACTGCATAAAAAGCTGGGGTTCGACACCACCGGGCAGATGCCGCAAGTGGGGGTGAAGTTCGGCCGCTGGCTGGACCTCACCTTCATGCAGTTGATCCTCAACCCCGGCGCGCAGCCACCGGGCCGCTGATCAGCGGCCCCAGCCGGCGCGCGGGTCGAATGCCGCGCTCTTTGCGAGCTTTTCCACAGCTCGCGACTGGCTTCGCTGGCCGGTGGCATCACCACTTTCAACTGCACCAGCAGGTCGCCGCGCCCACCCGCCTTGGCGCGCAGGCCATGGCCCTTGGCACGCAGCCGCTGGCCGCTGTGGCTGCCCTCGCGCACGGTCAGGCTGAGCTTGCCGGAAAGGGTCGGCACCTCCACCTTGGCACCCAGTGCAAGCTCCCACGGGGCGACCGGCACTTCGACCACAAGGTCGGTACCTTCAACCTTGAACAGCGGGTGCGGGGCCAGCGTGAGGGTGATGAACAGGTCGCCTGCGGCACCGCCAGCCACGCCCGGGGCGCCCTGGCCCTTGAGGCGAATCCGCTCGCCGTCGCTGACGCCGGCCGGGATCTTCACTTTCAGGGTTTTGGTGACATCACTGGTGCGTTGCCCGGCGGCGTTGTACTGCGGCACCTTGAAAGTGACCTGCTTGGGCTCTTCGGACAGCGCCTCTTCCAGAAACACCGCCAGGTTCAGATCGACATCCTGACCATCGCGCGCAGCGGCGCGGCCCGGGCCTCGGCCGCTTCCGCTGCCAGCGCCGAACGGGTTGCCGGCGCCGCGCTGGTTGCCGAAGATCGCACTGAAGAAGTCCGAGAAGTCGCCAGCCCCCGCACCTGCACCGGGGCCACCACCAAAGCCGCCCTGCCAGCCGGGCGGCGCCTGGAACGGCCGACCGTGCTGGCCGCCGTAACGGCGGATTTCATCGTACTCGGCACGCTTGGCCGGGTCGCTCAGGGCCTCATAGGCTTCGGAGACTTCCTTGAACTTGTCTTCGGCGCCCGGCAGCTTGCTCTTGTCGGGGTGGTACTTGGCAGCGAGCTTGCGGTAGGCCGACTTGATTTCCTTCTCGTCGGCCGTGGGGTCTACACCCAGCACCTTGTAATAATCTTTGAAATCCATGGGAAAACTCACCTCGAAAGGGGCAATGCGCACGTCGGGCGCCCCACAGGCTGGGCGGGGCGAGAAAGTGTGCACGGTCAATGGCTCCAAGATTGGGGCCACCCGCCCGCTTTCAAGGCAGCGGGGCAGAAATAACGGACAACCTGCCTTCGATTCCGTGCCGTGCTGGCATACACTGCGCGGCCGTTTTCCCCAAGGGCAGCATCATGCAGCACACCACCCCAGCCCACGCCTTGGGCATCGACTTCGGCACCTCCAACTCCACCGCCGGCTGGCACCGCCCTGGCGTGCCCAGCCTGCTGGCGCTGGAAGGCGAACGTATCACCCTGCCCTCGGTGGTGTTCTTCAACGCCGAGGAGCGCCGCCCGGTCTACGGCCGCCTGGCCTTGCAGGAGTACCTGGAGGGCTACGAAGGTCGCCTGATGCGCTCGCTCAAAAGCCTGCTGGGCTCCAAGCTGATCAAGCACGACACCAGCGTGCTCGGCACGGCGATGCCGTTCAAGGACCTGCTGGGCCTGTTCATCGGTGAGCTGAAGAAACGCGCCGAGTCCAGCGCCGGCCGCGCCTTCGAGCAGGTGGTGCTGGGCCGTCCGGTGTTCTTCGTCGATGACGACCCGGCTGCCGACCAGGAGGCGCAGGACACCCTCGAAGCGGTGGCACGCAAAGTCGGCTTCAAGGACGTTTCGTTCCAGTACGAGCCGCTGGCTGCAGCGTTCGACTACGAGTCCGGCATCAATGGCGAGGAGCTGGTACTGATCGTCGACATCGGCGGCGGTACCTCGGACTTCTCGCTGGTGCGCCTGGCGCCTGAGCGCCACTTCGACAACGACCGCCAGCAGGACATCCTCGCCACCGGCGGTGTACACATCGGCGGCACCGACTTCGACAAGCAACTCAACGTACAGGGCGTGATGCCGCTGTTCGGCTATGGCAGCCGCATGAAAAGCCAGGCGCTGATGCCCACCAGCTATCACCTGAACCTGGCGACCTGGCACACCATCAATGCCGTGTACGCGCAGAAGTCACAGTTGGCCCTGGCCAACATGCGCTACGACATCGAAGACACCCTGGGCATCGACCGTTTGTTCCGCCTCATCGAACAGCGCGCCGGCCACTGGCTGGCCATGGAAGTGGAAGCCAGCAAGATCGAACTGACCGAGGTCACCCACCGGAATATCGACCTCACACGCATCGAGCCGAACCTGAGCGTGGACCTCACCCGTGAGCTGTTCGAAGCGTCGATCAATGGCTTGCTGGAACGCGTACGCGGCGGCGTGACCGAACTGCTGGCCCAGGCTGGCGTGGCCGCCGGGCAAGTCGACACGGTGTTCTTCACCGGCGGCTCGAGCAGCATCCCGGCCCTGCGCCAGAGCGTTGCAGCCCTCCTGCCACAGGCACGCCATGTGGAAGGCGACAACTTCGGCAGCATCGGCAGCGGCCTGGCTATCGAAGCCCGCCGCCGCTACGGGTAGGAGCTGCAAGCTGCAAGCCAAGAGCAAATCTGCTTTTACTTGCAGCTAGAAGCTAGAGGCTCGCAACTCAAACAAGGTTTGCCCCGCGCAGTTCGCTTTTGAGGTAGGCGTAGTAGACGGGGCCTGCCACCACGCCCGGCAGGCCGAACGCCGCTTCGAAGATCAGCATCGCCAGCAGCAGCTCCCAGGATTGGGCGCGGATCTGGCCGCCGACGATGCGGGCGTTGAGGAAGTACTCAACCTTGTGGATAAGGATCAGATACCCCAGCGCCGCCACCGCCACCCAGATCGAAATCGACAGGCCCACGATGGTGATGAGCGCGTTCGACATCAGGTTGCCGATCACCGGCAGCAGGCCCAGCAGGAAGGTCATGACGATCAGGGTTTTGGTCAGCGGCAGCTTGATGCCCAACATCGGCAGCACCACGGCCAGGAAAATCCCGGTGAAGGCGGTGTTGAGCGCGGAGATCTTGATCTGCGCGAAGACGATATTGCGAAACGCCTGCACCAACAGGTAAAGGCGGTCGAACAGAGCGGCGGCCAGAGGCTTGCGCTCGTGCAGCGCAGGGATTTGCTGCAGGGCGATGATGGCGCCCAGCACCATGCCGATCAGCAGGGTCACGAAGGTGTGAGCCGCATCGCGGCCGATCAGTTGCAGGTCGGAGAGGTGCTTGCTGCCCCAGGCGCCGATGGCCGTGCGAAATTCGGCAGCACTGGCCGGCAAGTAGGCGTCCACCGCCGGCGGCAGTTGGCCGCGGGCACGGTCGACCACAGTCATGAACTTGTCCAGCGAAGCACCGGGGTTTTCCACCTCATGCAGCACGAAGCTGATGGCGCCAGCGAATATCAGCGCCAGCACACTGACGATAAAGGTGCCGAGCAGAGCCACGGCAAGCCACCGCGCGCGGCGCCCGGCGATCAGGCGTTGCAGCTGCGGGGTGAGCATGTTCACCAGCTCGAACACCAGCAGGCCTGCCAGCAGGCTAGGCAACAATCGCAGAGGCAGTACCAGCAACAGGCCGGCAACCATGATCAGCAAACTGGCGATCTGAACGTGACGCTGGGAAAACGTGAGCATAGTGCCTCTGGTACGGCATGAGAGAGACGGCAGTCTGCCAGCCTTGCGGCAGGACAGCCAGCGCCGAACGACACCTCACCAACAGCCTGGGACCGCGGATTGAGCGGCTTTGCGGCAATTCTCGAAAAAACTGCTTACAAACCTTTAGCTCAACAGAAACATCGAACTCTCCGCGCGGGCTGTGGCTCTGAAAGAAGGACTGGGCCGCGAACGGCCATCTCGAAGGAGCGACGCCATGTACAAGCAAACATTGACCGCACTGTGCGTGGCCGGCCTGCTGGCCGGCTGTAATACCACCCCGCAAAACCCGGTGGATTTCGTCACCTATCGCAATGAGCCACTGGTCAAGCAAGTGGAAAAAGGCATGACCATGCAGCAAGTGACCGCAGTGGCCGGCCCACCCTCGACCGTGGTGGCGGGCACCGCTGGCTCGCCTGATGGCACTTGCAACAATTACATCCTCAACCGCGAAGGCCATCAGCAGCCTTACTACGTCAGCTTCGATCCCTCCGGGCACGTTGCGACCAAAGGCTTCATGACCTGCGAGCAGCGCAAGAACAACGAAAAAGCAGCAATGTAAGAGAGCGGCCCCACTTGTACCGTTCTTGCCGTTGGGCGCTGGAGGTAAAACTTTTCAGCGCCCCGGCCACTCCCATGAGAACTGATCACGCCGCCTAGAGCGAGACAGCTCCCCGTGACCATCAAGCCTTTTCTGGAGACTGAAATGACCAACGTGCAACTGACCGACAAGAACACCCTGCGTGAGCGTGCTCGCCAGCATGTGGACAACGGCGCCGTGACCGAGGGCTACCAGGCCGACCGCGAAGAGATCCTGCGCCTGCTCAATGAGTCGCTGGCCACTGAGCTGGTCTGCACCCTGCGCTACAAGCGCCACTACTTCATGGCCAACGGCCTGAAGGCGAGCATTGCCGCTGACGAGTTTCTGGAGCATGCAAACCAGGAGTCCGAGCACGCCGACAAACTCGCCGAGCGCATCGTGCAACTGGGTGGCGAGCCGGAGTTCAACCCCGACGTGCTGTCGAAGATGTCCCACGCCGAATACCGCGCGGGCAATACATTGAAAGAGATGGTGTACGAAGATCTGGTAGCCGAGCGCATCGCGATCGACAGCTACCGTGAAATCATCCAGTACATCGGCGACAAAGACCCGACCACTCGCCGTATTTTCGAAGACATCCTCGCTCAGGAAGAAGAGCACGCCGATGACATGGCGGACATCTACGAGGAGATCGAAGGCAGCAAATAAGCAGCCTTCGAGTTACACAATCGCCCGGCATTGCCGGGCGATTTGTTTTGTGGGCCTACCCGTTTGCCTCGATGAAATTCACCTCGTCGCGCGGCAAGCCGCCCTCCCACGGGCTATAGGGTGCTTCACGGCTTTGGAGGGAAGCCGGCTTGCCGGGCGCCCTTCCACCGCTTCACGGCTTTTGGTGGGAGGCCGGCTTGCCGGGCGATTGGCTTTGGGGCCTGCGTCCGTTTGCCTCGATGAAATTCACATCGTCGCTCGGCAAGCCGCACTCCCAAAGGTTGGACTTACGGCTTCACCGTTTTCGGCACTTTGCCTTCGCGCATCTGCTGCAACAGCGGGGCGCACTGGTTGGGCTCATCCCCGCTCGGTGCGACCAACGCCAGCAAGCCCGCAGCAGGCGCAACCACCGCGCCCAGCGCAACCATTCCGGCCCCGCGCAGAATCAGCGGCATGGCCTGCACGCCAGCCGAAGGCTTGGCGAACGGGCCGCGCACGTACAGCGGCGAGCGCAGCGAGATGATGCGAAAGCCCTTCGACTCCGGAGTGATCTTCATGTCCAGCTGTTCGTTCTTGAAGTTGGCTGTGCCATCTACATAGATAACAGCGTTCTCGGTATCGAACACAAACAGGTTTGTGTTGGCCAGGCCGTCCTTGATGCCGATATCAGCCGCGGCACAGTTGATCTTCACCTCTTTGTCGCCAAAGATCTTGCCCATGATGTAGTTACCCACGTTCAGGCCGGCGATCTCCATCAGGTCGCGGCTCACGGCACCGTCATTGATCACTGTGCGCAACTTGCCGTTGGCACCGCCGAGCAACGCTGCGACCGAGTTGCCGCTGCCGGCGATGTCGGCATCGCCGTTGAGCTGGCCGAAGCTGGTGCGCATGGGTTCGAAGTCCGGGAACAGCTGCTTGAGCTGGAAGCCGCGGGCCTTGAGCTGCGCCTGCGCTTGCAGCGGCGTCGCCCGGCCGTTGAGTGTGGCGCTGGCTTCGAGCTTGCCGCCGGCCATGCCGAAGTTCAGCGGCTGCAGGCTGAGCTTGCCGTCGTCGAGGATGATGTGCGTGTAGAGGTTGTCGAACGGCAGCTTCTCGCTTTTGACGATGCGCTTGCCAGTGAACTCGACGTCCGCATCCATGGCGCGCCAGCGATCGGTGCGGAACTCCTCGACCGGCAATACCTTACCGGTTGGCTGCTTGCTGGCACCGCCCCGGGCCTTCTGTTCCTGGTTCGAATCAGCCCCGATCAGCGGAGCGAGGTCGGAGAACAGCAGTTGGTTGGACTGCAACTTGCCGCTCAATTTCGGGCGGGGCTTGCCGGCGACGAACGCCAGGTCGCCGTGGATATCGCTGTCGCCGATCTTGCCGTTGAAGCCCTGGTACTGGAAATTCGCGCCGGCCGGGTCGTGAAGCTTGGCGACCAGGCGGCCGTCGGTTGCATAGGGCGGAGTGTCTGGCAGCGTGACGCCAGTGAGCGGGTAGAGGTTGCCCAGGCTGCTGCCGGCAAGCTTGAGCTGAAGGTCCAGCGCGCCGAGGTTGCGCGGGTCGGTCAAGGTGCCCACCACCTGCGCTTCGGTCTTGGCAATGCTCACACGCACTTGCACCGGAAACGGCTGCCTGGCGTCCTGCAGCGCCAGCAGGCCACCGACCTTACCGTCGCCGTCCAGAGGCATGCCCTTGTAATGGCCCTTGACCTTGAAGGCGAACGCGTAGTCCTGCGCATTGGCGCCACTGTCGCGCACGCTTTTGGCGGCGCCACTCTTGCCGGCCAGCTCGCTGAAGGGTACCGGCTTGCCAAGCGGATCGATCACCACGTCGGCGTCAGTGTTGAGGACCTGGTCGTTGTAGATCACATGGCCCTTGTCGAACTTGATCGCACCGATGTCGACCACCCATTTCGATGGTTCTGCGTTCGGGTCTTTAGGCCCGAAGTCGAACGTCCAGTTGTCACGGCCCTCCTTGAGGCGGAACAGCTCTGCATTGGGCTCGGTCAGGTCAATACGCGGGATCACGACCCGCTGCGCCAGCAACGGCAGGGGCGACAAGCGGAATTCGATCTTCTTCAGGCCTGCCATTTGCGGCTTCTGCGACCAGTCCGGGTTGCCCAGCGTGATGTCCTCGGCGACGAAACGCGGCCATGGTACCCAGGCGCGCCAACCGCCCTCTTCCTGTTCGCGCGCCCAATGCACTGCCAGGTTGCCATTGATCGCGAAAGGCCGGTGCAGCGCCTCGGAGACTTTGGCATTAAGAGTGGGCTTGATGCGGTTCCAGTCGAACGTTGCGATGAAGATCACCACGGCAACAATCAGCAGGACGAGAACCGCGGCGGTCCAGGACAGAATCTTTTGGGGCCGCGTCATGGCGGGTACTCCTTGTAAAAAAGCTTGAAGCTTAGAGCGCTGCGGGTTGCCAGCGGTTCGGCTCGATGATCGATACCACAGGTTTTTCGATAGAGGCGGCCGCACCGGCGCAGCGCAAAAAGTTCCTCGGCGCCCGGTAACAGGGCATTTCCGGAAGACCTTACCCTTTGATTAACCGAGCATTTACACAACAATCAATTCTGTTGATTGTTACCATTCTACCTATCGACTTTTGTATCGAAATACTGGGCGTAACATCTGCTCTGTGAACGACATTCAGCCCTTTTACGGAGCAACACTCATGAAACGCCAAATCCTTGCCCTGACCCTCTCTGCCATCGCCGCCAGCGTGATTGGCCTTCAAAGCGCCCAGGCTCGTAGCCTCTCCCACGACAGTGCTCAAGTGGAAACCACCACTTACACGCTGGTCGCTCAGGACGGTGCTGACCGCAGCCTCAACAGCGTCGCCCAAGACGGCGCCGATCGCACTCTGAACAGCGTTGCCCAGGACGGCGCCGACCGTACCCTGAACAGCGTTGCACAGGATGGCGCTGATCGTACTTTGAACAGCGTCGCTCAAGATGGCGCCGATCGCACGCTGAACGCCGTCGCTCAGGACGGTGCCGATCGTCAGCTTAGCGACGTTGCATGATCGCCTTGGCATGTAACGCCTCGACACGCCCGGCCCACAATGGCCGGGCTTGTACTTTCTGAGCACCCGCCACACCAGCCCATCCGATTTTGTTACATTGCGCCCCATGATCAGTCATGAACGCGCCGCCGCCCCTCTGTCCGCCCGCGCCGAGCAAAAACGCCAGACCCGCCAGGCCCTGCTGGACGCCACGCTGAATTTGATCGCCAGCGGCAAGGCCTTCGGAACCCTGAGCCTGCGCGAAGTCGCTCGGGCCTCCGGCATCGTGCCTACCGGTTTCTACCGCCATTTCGATGACATGGACGCTTTGGGCCTGGCCCTGGTGAATGAAGTCGGCGAAGCCTTCCGCGACACCATTCGCCTGGTGCGCCACAACGAGCTGGTGCTTGGCGGCCTCACCGACGCTTCTGTGCGTATCTTTCTGGACGCGGTCGACAGCCACCGCGCCCACTTTCTGTTCTTGGCGCGCGAGCAGTTCAGCAGCTCGGCACGGGTGCGACAGGGGCTATTGCGGTTACGTTCGGCCATCAGCTCCGACCTGGCGGCAGACCTCTCACGCATGCCGCGTTGGGCGCATCTGGATCGACCGTCGCTGGAAGTGATGGCCGACCTTGTAGTCAAAACGGTCTTCGCCACACTCCCCGAACTGCTTGAACCCGAAGGGCGCGACGGCACGGGCCTGGCGCCGGCCGACAAGATCCGCCAGCAGCTGCGCTTCATCTTCATCGGTGCCAAGCACTGGCCAGGTTTGGCGAGGCTGGCGCCGTGAAGGTGGCGATCTGGTACAGTGCGCGCTTTCGCTTTTCGCGCGACTGACGACCATGCCCGCCCAGACTTCCCTCCCTGCCGTTTTCCAGCGGGTTCACCGCCACTTCCTGGAACAGGTCGTCCCACTGTGGGAGGGCCCGGGCTGGAACGCGAGCCTGAGCCTTGCCTATGAAGCTCTGGGCCGCGACCTGGCGCCAATGCCGGTGCAACGCTACCGCGCCATGGCCTGCGCCCGGCAGTTGTTCCTGTTCACGTGCCTGAGCGAGCGCGAAGGCGCTGCGGAACGCGCCGCTACTCTGTTCCGCTCACTCGACCAATATTTTCTCGATGCCAGCCACGGCGGCTGGTTCTACAGCGTCGACGCTCGATCGCAGCCGCTGGATCGCAGCAAAGACCTGTACACCCATGCTTTCATCGTATTCGCCAGCGCTCACTACCTGGGCCTGGTGCGCACGGAGCAGGCTCAGGCACGGCTGGATGCCGCGCTGGCGGTGATTTTCGAACGATTTGCCAGTGGCGACGGCCTGTACTGGGCGGCGCTGGCCGAAGATTGGTCGAGCCTGGGCCAGGGCCCGCTGCAAAACCCGCTGATGCACCTGGCCGAAGCATTCCTTGCCGTGCTCAAGGTGCGCTCGGATGCACACTGCGAGGCCGCATTGGTCGCGCTATGCGACGCAATGCACGCGCAGTTCATCGACCCTGAGCACGGTGTGCTGATGGAAAAGCCGGCCGGCAGCCAGGGCAACTGGTTCGAACCCGGCCACCAGTTCGAGTGGTACTACCTGCTCAAAACCTCGCCGCTATTGAGCACGCACCCACTGTGTGCGCAGCTCGACAAAACCTTTGCCTACAGCGAGCGCATCGGTGTGGATAACGGCCACGTGCTGGCAATGCTGGCGGCCGATGGGGAGGTGAAAGACCCGACCCGGCGCATCTGGGCGCAGGCGGAGTACCTTCGCGCCCTCACTGTGCGCGAAAGCGCAGCCGGTCAGGTGCTTGAGCAACTCAGGCACTTTCAAGCGCACTACCTGCCTGCAGACGGCTGGTACGAATGCCGAGACGGCAAGGGAGAGGTGAGCCGGCATGACATGCCGTCCACCACCCCCTACCACCTCGCCACCGCCTACGCAGCCCTCAGCGATTACGGTCGATAGCGAAGCCGGCCCAGGACTGGCTCACCGGCATGATCTCCAGGCTGTTGATGTTCAGGTGCGCTGGCTGGTTCATGATCCAGAAGATGGTGTCTGCAATGTCTTGCGGCTGCACAGGCTCGGCGCCTTTGTAGGTGGCGTCGTACTTGCTCTGGTCGCCATTGAAGCGCACCAACGAAAACTCGCTTTCGCACAGGCCCGGCTCAAGGTTGGTTACCCGCACGCCAGTGCCTTGCAAATCACAGCGCAGGTTCAGCGAAAACTGCCCTACGAACGCTTTGGTGGCTCCATAAACGTGGCTGCCCGGGTAGGGATAATTGCCGGCGACCGAGCCCAGGTTAACGATGCTGGCGCCACGGCCGTGGGCGATCAAGCGTGGTAGCAGCAAGCGAGTCGCGTAGATCAGGCCTTTGACGTTGGTATCGACCATGGTGTCCCAGTCATCCAGGGAGCACTTGGGCGCAGGGTCCGTGCCCAAGGCCAGGCCTGCGTTGTTGATCAGGCCGGCCAGCTTATCGAATGGCGCTGGAAGGCCCTCGATGGCCGCTTCCATGGCTGCACGGTCACGCACATCCAGCACCAGCGGCAGCACCTGGGTTTTCTCGCCCAACTCACGGGCGAGCGCTTCGAGGCGGTCCTGGCGGCGGCCGGTGAGCACCAGTGCCCATCCAGCGTCTGCAAAGCGCCGCGCGCAGGCCTCGCCAAAGCCGGATGTGGCGCCAGTGATGAAGACGGTAGAAGCCATGCTGTTCTCCTTTAGTGGGTGCCGGTTCGGGCCAAGCGTTACAGAATGCATCGCTCAGGCACATCGCAGCAAGGCTGGCCCGCTATATGAACAAAAAATGACCAGCACTCTGAAAGCCTTGGTATGCAAGGCTCGGCGGGCCTTTCACCCAGTTTATCCACAGCCAGTTCCACAAAAACCGTGAGCAACATTGCTGCGGCAATATTCGCTCGAGATCTGCTGCCCATCGTTTGGCTGAAAATTTTCAGCTTGACCCAGGCACAAAGTGGCGCTCCACCGCCGGCCCTCGGAAAAGCCATTGACTTTCGAAGGCCTTGAAAATAGCCACTCGGGAAACTCTGCCCAAACCTTTCCCACAGAGTTATCCACAGGATGCGACAGCACTGTTACTGGATATTAAACCAGTTGACAAATTGAACCCTGAGGTATGAACACGAACACTGATCAAAAAACAACCACCCCTCTACAAGCCACGGCTCACGGGGGGTGTGGCCGTGTGCTACCAAGTTGCTAACAGGTGATTGCACACTTTTGGGGGATAACCAGGATGGCCTGCCTGAGCGCGAAAACCGCGCCCAAACGTCGCATTGCGAGGTATTTTTCAAAAGGTTTTCCACATTCAGCCTCCCTCGCATTGCACGAGGGAGGCATCGGTCAATGCCCGCCCAGATAGGCGTTGCGCACATCGTCGTTAGCCAGCAGTTCCTGCCCGGTTCCGGTCATGCGAATCTGGCCGTTGACCATCACGTACGCCCGGTCAGAAAGCTTGAGCGCATGGTTGGCGTTCTGTTCCACCAGGAAGATGGTCATGCCGGTCTTGGCCAACTCGCGCAGCGTGGCGAAGATCTGCTTGACCACAATCGGTGCGAGCCCGAGCGATGGCTCATCGAGCAGCAGCAGCTTGGGCCGGCTCATCAATGCCCGGGCGATGGCGAGCATCTGCTGCTCGCCGCCTGACATCGTCATCGCACGCTGATTGCGCCGCTCCTTGAGCCTGGGGAACAACTCGAACATGCGCTGCATGTCCTCGCTGGCATGGCGATCTCCGATGGGGATGGTGCCCATCATGAGGTTTTCTTCCACGGTCATGTCGGGAAACACCCGCCGCCCCTCAGGGGATTGAGCAATGCCGTTAGAGGCGATGTAGTGCGGGGTTTTGCGAGTGATGTCGGTGCCGTTGTAAAGGATCTGCCCCGACGTCGCACGGGGCTGCCCGAAGATCGACATCAGCAGCGTCGACTTGCCCGCGCCATTGGCGCCGATCAGGCTCACCGTCTCGCCCGGCTGAATGTGCAGCGACACCTTGCGCAGCGCCTGCACCGGGCCGTAGAACGCGTCCACATCGCGAAACTCGAGGATTGCGCCACTCATGCCACTTCCTCCTCGTCCGCACCCAGGTAGGCGGCGATCACTTTCGGATCATTGCGGATGTCTTCAGGTTTGCCTGCAGCGATCACGTTGCCGTGATCCAGTACCACGATGTCGTCGGAAATGCTCATCACCATGCCCATGTCATGCTCGATCAACACCACGGTCATGTCGTGGTGGTCACGCAGATGGCGGATCATCCCGCTCAGCGCTTCGGTTTCCTGAGGGTTGAGGCCCGCTGCTGGCTCATCCAGGCAGATGATCTGTGGACGCGTGCACATGGCCCGGGCAATCTCCAGGCGGCGCTGCTGGCCATAGGAAAGCTCCCCGGCAAGGCGATTGGCGTGGTCTACCAGGTCGACTACCTCCAGCCAGTAGAACGCTGTGTTGAGCGCATCTTCCTCGGCACGGCGGTAGCCGGGTGTATTGAGGATGCCGGCCACCAGGTTGCGGTTGACCCACATGTGCTGAGCCACCAGGAGGTTTTCCACCACCGACATCTCTTTGAACAGGCGGATGTTCTGAAAGGTACGCGCCATGCCGGCGCGGTTCACCAGGTGAGTACCACCGAACATCTTGTAATACAGCCGGCTGCCAAAGCGCGCGGGTGAGACGAAGTCGGCGCCCTGGAACGGCTCGCCCAGCAGCTTGATCACGTCCACCTGGCGGCCCCTGGCGTTGAGGTGGATCTTGCCGCCGGTGGCCCGGTAGAAGCCGGTGAGGCAGTTGAACACGGTGGTCTTGCCGGCGCCGTTGGGGCCGATCAAAGCAAAGATCGAATTGCGCCTGACCTGCAGGTTCACATCGGCCAGCGCCTTGATGCCACCGAACTGCATCATCAGGTGCTCGACGGACAGAATGATATCGTCGCTCATGGCGCCACTCCTTTGCGCGGGGTTACGCCGGTTCGGCCAACTCGGATCAGGCCGCGCGGCCGCCAGATCATCATCAGCACCATCATGATGCCCAGCAGCAGAACCCGGTATTCACCGAAGCTGCGCAGCAGCTCGGGCATGGTGCTGAGCACGAACGCTGCGATCACCACGCCAAGGGTCGAGCCCATGCCGCCCAATACCACGATGGCCAGAATCAGCGCCGACTCGAAGAAGTTGAATGAGGTTGGGTTGACGAAACCTGCGTAGCTGGCGAAGAACACGCCCGCGATACCCGCCGTGGAGGCGCCGAGGGTGAATGCGGAGAGTTTCACCAGCACGTGGTTCAGGCCCATCGCGCGGCAGGCGATTTCATCCTCGCGCAGCGCTTCCCAGGCACGCCCGACCGGCATGCGCGTCAGGCGGTGCTTGATGTACAGCACCAGCAGCACGATGAGAAACAACACACCGTAGAGGAAGACGAACTTGAGGTCACCGTTATAGGCGAAGCCGAAATACTCATGGATAGGCACCCCACCATCCTTGGCGCGGCGGCCGAACTCCAGGCCCAGCACTGTCGGCGATGGCACCGGCAGGCCATTGGGGCCGCCGGTGAAGTCGATCCAGTTGTTCAGCACAAGGCGAATGATCTCGCCAAAGCCCAGCGTCACGATGGCCAGGTAATCGCCGTGCATGCGTAACACCGGAAAGCCCAGGATGCAGCCCGCCAGCGCTGCTGCGATGGCGGCCAGCGGGATCGCGGACCAGAACCCCAGGCCCAGGTACTGATAGCCCAGCGCCAGGCCATAGGCGCCGATGGCGTAAAAGCCTACGTAGCCCAGGTCCAGCAGGCCGGCCAGGCCCACCACGATGTTCAGGCCCAGGCCCAGCAGCACGTAGATCAGGCCGATGATCACCACACCCAGCAGGTACTTGTTGGCGAACACCGGGAATACCAGTGCGATCACGATCATCAGCGGAATGATCCAGCGCAGGCGGCTCTTGTAGTCCGGCGGGCGCACGTGCACGCCGGCGCCGCCGCCTTCCAGGCTGTGCTGCATGGCCTTGCCTGCAGGCAGTTGCAGAAACAGGCTCAGCACGCCGCGGCCCGCCATGACGGCCAGCACCATCCAGGCGGTGCGCACGGGTTCGGTGGTGAACGTGTAACCGTCGAGGACCACGCCCATGACCGGGCCGAACACGATCAGCGCCATCAGGCCGGCGATGACCGCGTCGACGAGAACCTTCTTGAAATCGATAGGTGTTTGCTTGGTGGTTTCCATGATTTACACCTTCGTCACCAGCGGGCGGCCCAACAGGCCTTGGGGGCGGAAAATCAGGATCAGCACCAGCAGCGCGAAACTGAACACGTCTTTGTAGTCGGAATTGACCAGCCCGGAGAACTGCGACTCGGCCACCCCCAGGATCAGGCCACCGAGCATCGCACCCGGCAGCGAGCCGATACCGCCCAGCACTGCGGCAGTGAACGCTTTGATGCCGATGATGAAGCCTGCGTAGAAGTCGAAGGTGCCGTAGTTCATGGTCACCAGCACGCCGGCAAGGGCCGCCATGGAGGCGCCGATGATGAACACGTAGGAAATCACCCGGTCGGTGTTGATGCCCAGAATGGAGGCCATCTTGCGATCTTGCTGGGTAGCGCGGCACATCCGCCCCAGGCGGGTGTACTTGATGATGTAGGTGAGGATCGCCATGCCAGCGAACGCCGCGATGATGATGAACGCCTTGGTGTAGCTCAGTTGCACGAAGCCGGTGCCCACATCGAAGCGCCAGCCGCCTTCGAGCAGGGTCGGCACGCCTTGCTGGCGGGAGCCCTGGCTGAGCTGCACGTAGTTCTGCAGGATCAGCGAGATACCGATCGCACTGATCAACGGTGCCAGCCGCGTGGAGTTACGCAGCGGCTTGTAGGCCACCCTTTCGATGGCCAGGCCGTAGGTGGCGGTGACCACGATGGTGAATGCAAGGGTACCGAGGATCAGGAACGGGAAGGATTCCACCCCAAAGAAGGAAAGTACCGCCAGGCCGATGGCCGAGAGGTAGCAAGAGACCATATAAACATCGCCATGGGCGAAGTTGATCATGCCGATGATGCCGTAGACCATCGTGTAACCGATGGCGATCAGCCCGTAGACCGACCCCAGGGTCAGGCCATTGACCATTTGCTGCAGAAAGATACCGTCCATCTTGCGCTCTCGTGTACCGGGTGGGCTGCCACCCGCGGGCACGGGCCGAAGGCCCGGCGGGCGACCGGTGGCAGTTGAGGCAAAGGTTGCGGGCTGAGGCGGTAGCGCGGCGGGTTGGCCGCGCGCCGCCTGCATGGTTATTTTTGCTGTTCGAGCTGCTTGTACTTGCCGTCTGCGTTCCACTGATACACGACGTAGTCGGAGACTTTCAGGTCGCCCTTGCCGTCCCAGGTTTTCTCGCCCATCACGGTTTTGACAGGGTTGGCCTTGAGCCACTTGGCAGCGTCTTCACCCTTGTCGGACTTGGCGCCAGCGAAGCCCGCAGCCAGGGCCTGTACCGAGGCGTAGGCATACAAGGTGTAGCCTTCAGGCTCATAGCCGGTCTTGCGGAAGCTATCCACAACGGCTTTGGAGTCCGGCACCATGCGCGGGTCGGCGCCGAAGGTCATGTACACGCCATCGACGTATTGTTTGCCGCCTGCGGTGGTCACCAGCTCATCGGTCACGATGCCGTCATCGGACATGAACTTCACATCCTTCAGGCCTTGCTCACGCAGTTGGCGAACCAGCGGGCCGGCTTCAGGGTGCAGGCCACCGAAGTACACAACCTCGGCACCGGAGGCGCGGATCTTGGTCACCAGGGCGCTGAAGTCTTTCTCGCCACGGGTCAGGCCTTCTTCAAGCACAGGCTTCACACCGCGCTTGGTAAGTTCGGCAGAGGTGGCGTCAGCCAGGCCCTTGCCGTAGGTGTCCTTGTCGTTGATCACGGCCACTTTCTTGGCCTTGAGCACATCGACGATGTAGTCGCCGGCGACCACGCCTTGCTGATCATCACGGCCGCACATGCGGAACACTGCCGACAGGCCACGCTCGGTCACGGTGGGGTTGGTTGAGCCAGGGGTGATGACAATCACGCCGGCGTCGGCATACACCTCGGAGGCAGGGATGGTAGAGGACGAGCAGAAGTGCCCCACCACACCCTTGACCTTGTCCTGATCCACCAGGCGGTTCGCTACAGCCACGGCCTGCTTGGGCTCGCACGCGTCGTCGCCCTTGACCAGCACGATCTTCTCGCCGTTTACCCCACCCGCAGCGTTGATCGCATCCGCAGCGGCCTGCGCGCCCTTCATGTATTGCTCGCCAAACGAGGCGTTGGCACCGGTCATCGGGCCTGCCACGCCGATCTTGATGTCAGCCTGGGCAACGCCCGCGGTGCCGAGCGCGGCGGTGACAGCCAGCGCCAAAAAGCCTTTTGCGTAAAACGATTGCGACATGAGTGGTGCTCCTGATCATTATGGTTGGCACTACAACTTCAAGCGAACAGCTTCGGAGCAAGCGCCGTGCCATTGCTTTGAAGACTCGCCGAAAGTCTAGTGGGCAGCGGCAGTGAGCGGCGGGCATTGGCCATAGGTAACGGGACGTGCAACCGTCTAACTCCGAGGCGGTAGCACCCCGCACACCAAAAGGAGCAACTACAAAATGCCACTATTGCAACCGGGCACTTCGGACAAGTGCAACCCGATGGCCTGGGAGTGTTGTCACCTAAGTGCACAGTCGCGGTGCGCCACTGCTACGCCGCGCACTGTTTCGCCCACTTGCCGGCACCCTCAAGCATAGTGGCCGCGGCGCCATTACGCGGATGCATGAGTGTGTTGCCCTGATCCGGGGCACGCAGGTCTCGTCTGATGGAAATAGTGCTGGCCAGAGCGTCGGCAAATATGAGCAACTGTCGCTTTTGGAATGCCCGTCGGAGCCCTCATGACCGATAGCCCATTCGCCGATCGCCTGGTGCAGAACCTGCTCGACACAGATCTGTACAAGCTCTCGATGATGCAGGCCGTGCTGCACAACTATCCCAACGTCGAAGTGGAGTGGGAGTTCCGCTGCCGCAACGGCGAAGATCTTCGGCCTTACCTTGGCGAAATCCGCCATCAGCTCGAGCGCCTGGCGGAACTGGCACTGGACGATCAGGAGATGGCCTTCCTGGAAGGCATCAGTTTCATGAAGCCGGATTTCCTGCGCTTTCTGCGGCTGTTTCGCTTCAATCTGCGCTATATCCAGGCCGGCATCGAGAACGACCAGCTGTTCATTCGGCTGCGTGGGCCATGGTTGCACGTGATCCTGTTCGAAGTGCCATTGCTGGCGACAGTCAGCGAAGTGCGCAACCGTTACCTGCACCCGGATGTCGGGGTGCAAGACGCACTTGACCAACTCCATCGCAAGTTCGACTGGCTGCGCGCCAGCGCCAGTGCCGATGAGTTGGCAGGCTTGCAACTGGCTGACTTCGGCACACGCCGGCGCTTTTCATACAAGGTGCAGGAAGCCGTGGTGCGGGGGCTGCAAAGCGATTTCCCGGGGCGGTTCGTCGGCACCAGCAACATGCATCTGGCGCGGGTACTGGGGCTCAGGCCGCTGGGCACCATGGCGCATGAGTGGGTGATGGCTCATCAACAGCTGGGCCCGCGCTTGATCGACAGCCAGATCGCCGCCTTGGACTGTTGGGTGCGAGAGTACCGAGGGCTGCTCGGTATCGCCCTGACCGACACCATCACCATGGATGCCTTCCTGCGCGATTTCGACCTTTACTTCGCCAAACTCTTCGACGGCCTGCGCCACGATTCGGGTGATCCGCTGGCATGGGGAGAAAAGGCTATCGCCCACTACCGCAAGCTTGGCATCGACCCGCAGACCAAAACGCTGGTGTTCTCCGACGGGCTGGACCTGAAGAAGATGCTGGCCATCTACCGCGCGCTGCACGAGCGCATCAATGTGAGCTTCGGCATCGGCACCAGCCTGACCTGCGACATACCCGGCGTCACGCCCATGAGCGTGGTGATGAAGATGACCGACTGCAACGGCCAACCGGTGGCGAAGATTTCCGATGAAGCCAACAAGACCCAGTGCCGCGACGAGAACTTCGTGTCTTACCTGCGGCACGTCTTCAAGGTGGGCGCTTAGTCCACCAATTTGATGTCGCCTTTCATCTGGAACATGTGCGCCGGGTAGCTGCAGAAGAAGGTGTAACTTTCACCGGCGTTGAGTTTGGAGACATCGAAAGTGACAGAGGCTTTTTCCCCGGCGCCGATCATTTTCGTATGAGCGATGACGCGGTCATCGCCGGGTTTGAGGTAGTCGCTGTCCAGCCCGGCGCTCATGCCGTCCTGGCCGACCGCTTCCATGTCCCCTGCCTTGCTGAGCACCCAGTTATGGCCCATCACCTGCTTGGGCAGGCTGCCGGAGTGAGTGAGGTTCACGGTGAAGGTGCTGCAGCTTTTGCTGATGGAGATCTGTTGGGTGCTGTAGGTCATGGTGTCAGTGGAGTCGACAGTGACTTCGCACTCGGCTGCCATGGCCGAAACGCTGAGCAGCGTGAGCGTGGTGAACAAAGCGGCTTTGGTGAACATCGGTGTGCTCCAGAGCTGAAACGGCTCTATCAGGGAAATCGAAACATTTAACGAGCGTCATGATGCCTTGGTGGTCTACCGTCAACAACATCGACAGCAGGAGCCACGGTCATGAGCACATTGCTACAGAGTTTTCTTGCCGCTTACGCCAGCGCCGCCAGCGGCTGTGATTTTTCCGTTCAGAGCTGATGCAGTACCCTGTGCGGCTTGCACAGGAGAACTGCCATGGCTTTGAAATCCGTTTGCGTATTCTGCGGCGCCAGCAGCGGCACCAACCTCGCTTACAGTGAGGCCGCCAGGCAACTGGGGCGCGTGTTGGCCGAACGGGGACTGACGCTGGTCTACGGCGGCGGCAAAGTGGGGCTGATGGGCGTTGTCGCCGATGCCGCAATGGCTGCCGGTGGCGAGGTGATCGGGATCATCCCCGAGGCGCTCAAGGCGTTGGAGGTCGGCCATGCCGGGCTGTCACGCCTTGAAGTGGTGGATGGAATGCACGCGCGCAAAGCGCGCATGGCCGAGCTGTCCGACGCTTTCATCGCCTTGCCGGGTGGGCTTGGCACGCTGGAGGAGCTGTTCGAGGTCTGGACGTGGGGCCAGTTGGGGTACCACGGCAAGCCGCTGGGGCTGTTGGAGGTCAATGGCTTCTACGAGAAGCTCACCGGTTTTCTTGACCATTTGGTAGCGGAGAACTTCGTGCGCCAGGAGCATCGGGCGATGCTGCAGTTGGGGCATGAGGCCGATGGCTTGATCGATGGGTTGGAGCGGTGGGAGCCGACGGTGCTGCCCAAGTGGACGGATCGCATGCCTGATTGATTGAGGGCTGCTTGTCGCGCGGCAAGCCGCCCTCCCACCGTAAAACTCGGCCTGAACGTCGCGCGGCGAGCCGTTCTCCCCCGGGTGTTGTGGGAGGCCGGCTTGCCGGGCGACGCTCGGGCCTTGAGCTCAGCGAGGCAGAACAGGCTGGCGCGCCGGTTTTTTCTTGCCCTTGGTGGCAGGCTGGCCACGCTTCTCCTGCTGGCGCCGCGCCTCAGCCGCCGCCTTGGCTTCCTCCCGCTTGCTCCAAGGCTTGCTGCCATCACTGGCGCGCGGCGGCAGGCCGGTATGCTGGGTGAGCACCTTCTGGCCACCGCCCGCTTTGTGGCTGCCGGCAGGTGTCGAGTTCTTGCGCCGGGCACTGTGGTAGCTGTCGGTCTCGGGCTGATGCAGCGGAATCAACTGGTGCTTGCCCGGGCCAATCAGGTCGGCACGGCCCATGCGCTGCAATGCTTCACGCAGCATCGGCCAGCCTTTCGGGTCGTGGTAGCGCAGGAACGCTTTGTGCAAACGGCGCTGCTCATCGCTTTTGACGATCTCCACGCCTTCACTCTTGTAAGTCACCTTGCGCAGCGGGTTCTTGCCCGAGTGGTACATCGCTGTGGCCGAGGCCATGGGCGAGGGGTAGAACGCCTGCACCTGGTCGGCGCGGAAACCGTTGCCCTTGAGCCAAAGCGCCAGGTTCATCATGTCTTCATCGGTAGTGCCCGGGTGGGCAGCGATGAAGTAAGGAATCAGGTACTGCTCCTTGCCGGCTTCCTTGGAGAACTTCTCGAACATGCGCTTGAAGCGGTCATAGCTGCCGATGCCTGGCTTCATCATCTTGTCGAGTGGGCCACGCTCGGTGTGCTCCGGCGCGATCTTCAGGTACCCGCCCACGTGGTGGGTTACCAGTTCCTTGACGTACTCGGGCGACTCGACCGCCAGGTCGTAACGCAGGCCCGAGGCGATCAGGATCTTCTTCACACCCGGCAAGGCACGTGCCTTGCGGTAAAGCTCGATCAGCGAGCTGTGATCAGTGTTGAGGTTCTCGCAGATGCCAGGGAACACGCATGAAGGCTTGCGGCAGTGCTTCTCGATGTCCGCGCTTTTGCAGGCGATGCGGTACATGTTCGCGGTCGGGCCGCCGAGGTCGGACACCACACCGGTAAAGCCTGGCACCTTGTCGCGCATTTCTTCGATTTCACGGATGATCGAGTCGTGCGAACGGTTCTGGATGATCCGGCCTTCGTGCTCGGTGATCGAGCAGAAGGTGCAGCCACCGAAGCAGCCGCGCATGATGTTCACCGAGAAGCGGATCATCTCGTAGGCAGGGATCCGCGCCTTACCGTAGGCCGGGTGCGGTACGCGCGCATATGGCATGCCGAACACGTAGTCCATTTCTTCGGTGGTCATGGGAATGGGCGGCGGGGTGAACCACACGTCCACATCGCCATGCCTTTGCACCAGCGCCCGAGCGTTGCCGGGGTTGGTTTCCAGGTGCAGCACGCGGTTGGCGTGCGCGTAGAGCACCGGGTCGTTGCGTACTTTTTCGAACGACGGCAGGCGGATTACCGTCTTGTCGCGGGCAATGCTCGGGCTGGGCAGCAGCTGCACCACCTTGGCCTCGCTGGGGTCTTCAACCTCGCCCTTGGCCTGCTCGATGGCGCAGGCCTGGGTGTCCTGCGTGTTGACGTAGGGGTTGATGATCTTGTCGACCTTGCCCGGCCGGTCGATACGGGTAGAGTCCAGCTCGAACCAGCCTTCGGGCGTATCACGGCGCACGAAGGCAGTGCCGCGGATGTCGGTCATCGCTTCGATCGGCTCACCGGCCGCGAGGCGCTGGGCCACTTCGACCACTGCGCGCTCGGCATTGCCGAACAGCAGGATGTCGGCGCTGGCATCGATCAGGATCGAGTGGCGGACCTTGTCCTGCCAATAGTCGTAGTGGGCGATGCGCCGCAGCGAGGCCTCGATGCCGCCCAGCACGATAGGCACATGCTTGTAGGCTTCCTTGCAGCGCTGGCTGTACACAAGGCTGGCGCGGTCCGGGCGTGAGCCGGCCTGGCCGCCAGGGGTGTAGGCATCGTCGGAGCGGACTTTCTTGTCGGCCGTATAGCGGTTGATCATCGAATCCATGTTGCCGGCAGCAACGCCAAAGAACAGGTTCGGCTCCCCCAGCTTCATGAAGTCATCTTTCGACTGCCAGTCGGGCTGGGCAATCACCCCTACACGAAAGCCCTGAGCCTCCAGCAGCCGGCCGATGATCGCCATGCCGAACGATGGGTGATCGACGTACGCATCGCCGGTGACGATGATGATGTCGCACGAATCCCAGCCCAACTGATCCATCTCTTCCCGGCTCATGGGCAGGAAAGGTGCTGGCCCGAAACACTCGGCCCAGTATTTGGGATAGTCGAACAACGGCATGGCGGCTTGCATGGCTAGCACCGGTCAGTTAGGCAATGGGTTTTGAAATAACGCGAGGGCGCGCAAGATAGCACAAAAAATAACCAAAAACAGCCAGGAAGCTACGAGCTGCAAGCTTCAAGCCGCAAGCTGATCACCATACGCCGCAGCTCTGCGCTCACTTGAGGCCCGCAGCTGGAAACTCGCAGCTGCCTCTATTCGTCATCGAACTGGTAACTGCCAGGGGCGAGGTTTTCGAAGCGGGTGTATTTACCGATGAAGGCCAGGCGCACGGTGCCGATGGGGCCGTTACGCTGCTTGCCGATGATGATCTCGGCTACGCCCTTGTGCTCGGTCTCGGGGTGATACACCTCGTCTCGGTAGACGAACATGATCACGTCGGCGTCCTGCTCGATCGCTCCGGATTCCCGCAAGTCGGAGTTCACAGGGCGTTTATTGGGGCGCTGCTCCAGGGAGCGGTTGAGCTGGGAAAGCGCGATCACCGGGCAGTTGAATTCCTTTGCCAGCGCCTTGAGCGAGCGCGAAATCTCGGAAATCTCGTTGGTACGGTTGTCGCCACTGGAGCCAGGGATCTGCATCAGCTGCAGGTAGTCGACCATGATCATGCCCACCTCGCCATGTTCACGCACGATGCGGCGGGTGCGGGCGCGCATTTCCGATGGGCTGATGCCGGCGGTGTCATCGATGAACAACTTGCGGTCGTTGAGCAGGTTCACTGCACTGGTCAGGCGCGGCCAGTCGTCGTCTTCGAGCTTGCCGGTACGGACCTTGGTCTGATCGATGCGGCCCAGCGATGAGAGCATCCGCAGCACCAGCGAATCGCCTGGCATCTCCAGCGAGTAGACCAGCACCACCTTGTCGGTGCGCATCAACGCGTTTTCCACCAGGTTCATGGCGAAAGTGGTCTTACCCATCGAAGGCCGGCCGGCCACGATGATCAGGTCCGAAGGCTGCATACCGCTGGTCTTGTCGTCCAGGTCGGCGAAGCCGGTGGTGAGGCCCGTGATGGCGGCATCGGTGTTGAACAAGGTATCGATGCGGTCGATGGCCTTGGTCAGCAAGTCGTTCACCCCGACCGGGCCGCCCGTTTCAGGCCGCGCCTCGGCGATCTGGAAGATCTGCCGTTCGGCTTCATCAAGGATTTCACCGGCGTTGCGGCCTTCCGGGTTGAAGGCGCTGTCGGCGATATCGTTGCTGATGCTGATCAGCTGGCGCAGCGTGGCACGCTCGCGAACGATCTGGGCATAGGCCTTGATGTTGGCCACCGACGGGGTGTTGCGCGCCAGGTCACCCAGGTAGGCGAGCCCGCCTGTCTGGCTGCCCTGCCCTTCACGGTCGAGTTGCTCGGAAAGCGTGACCACGTCGAACGGCTGGTTCTGCTCGGCGAGCTTTGCGATAGCGCGGTAGATCAAACGGTGGTCATGGCGGTAGAAATCGCCGTCCGAAACCTGGTCCAGCACCCGCTCATAGGCATTGTTGTCCAGCATCAAGCCACCGAGCACGGCCTGTTCGGCCTCGATGGAGTGCGGCGGGACCTTCAACGCAGCGGTTTGCAGGTCGAATTGTTCGGGCGAGGAAATCTCGTTCATGGCCACGGGAATTCTTTAGGGGTAGAAAAACATGAAGGCGCGCATCGCATAAGCGAGCGCGCCTTCATCTTATTAGCCTGCCAGAGGGAATACCACCGGCGGGCTAAATGCCTGAGGGCAATCAGGCAGCGACAACGACCACGCGAACGGTGGCTTCAACGTCGCTGTGCAGGTGCACGGCTACGTCGTATTCGCCAACGTGACGGATGGTGCCGTTCGGCAGACGAACTTCGGCTTTAGCCACTTCGACGCCGGAGGCGGTCAGGGCATCAGCGATGTCGTGGGTGCCGATCGAACCGAACAGCTTGCCTTCATCGCCAGCGGTGGCGGTGATGGTGACTTCCAGCTCTGCCAGTTGGGCAGCGCGGGTCTCAGCCGAAGTTTTCTTGTCGGCGGCCAGTTTTTCCAGCTCGGCGCGGCGGGCTTCGAACGAGGCGATGTTCGCTTCGGTCGCAACGGTAGCCTTGCCTTGCGGCAGCAGGTAGTTACGGCCGTAACCACCTTTTACGCTTACTTTGTCGCCCAGGTTGCCCAGGTTGGCGATTTTTTCCAGCAGGATCAGTTCCATTTGGTATTAACCTCTTAACTTTTAACCTTCACCGTTCGCGGGGCCTTTGTCAGTGCCTCCAGGAGGCGCCAGGCGGCCGCGAAAATCAATCAGGCTGTCGACTATGGCCAGAAGCACCAGCAATGGATAGATAGCCTGCATGAACACGACAAGCATCAAGTACAACCCAACCAGCCAGAACCGGCCCAGCTTGCCCATCGCCACCAGCCCATGCATCAGGGCCAGCGCAGCGAACATCAGTGGCACACTGCACAACGGCGTGAGCATGGCGACCTGGGCACCGAACTGCGGCCCCACCAGCATCAACGCCAACAGCACCAGGGCCACGGCGCCGGGGATGCGAACCGCGCGAAACTCGCGGCCGAACCCACCGGGGTTATACAAGGTTGCTTGCCAGTAGCGGCCCAACATCAGGGCCAGCACACTGCACGCTTGCAGCACCGACGCTATCAAACCGTTGAGTACCGGGGCGATCAACGCCTCAAGGCGAGCCTGCTCCTCCAGCGTCAATCGCTGGTAGGCCCCCTCGAGCACCTGTGGCAGATGGGTTTGCACCATCTGCGCCAGGTCGTCGATCGGCTCGCGAAACACCGAGCCCAGGACCACGCCATACACCAGGCCAAGCCCGATGCTGGCAAGCAGCACGCGGCTCCAGGGCCAGCCGGCGCGCAACAGCTGCGCCAGCGCGACAGAACCAAGCAACACCATCAAGGTGCGCGGCTCGCCGAAATACCACCAGACCAACGCCGGCAGCAGGCCCCAGGCCAGGACGCCGAAAGCGCCCTCGAACCCCCGCCGCAGCAGCACAAGGCACGCAGCGGCAGCACTCAACCAGAACAACAGCGGCAATGCCGCACAACCAGCCACCACGAGGGTGGCCTGCACGCGACCGCGCATGATGAAATCAGCCAACGGGCGCATGGATCTATCCTTTTACTGCGTACTCAAGCCTGGTCTCAGCGGCCGTGGCTGTCGGTGTAAGGCAGCAGGGCCAGGAAGCGGGCGCGCTTGATAGCGGTAGCCAGCTGACGCTGATAACGGGCTTTGGTACCGGTGATGCGGCTAGGAACGATCTTGCCGGTTTCGGATACGTAAGCTTTCAGGGTGTTGAGATCCTTGTAATCGATCTCTTTGACGTTTTCTGCGGTGAAACGGCAGAATTTACGACGGCGGAAGAAACGTGCCATTTAACAGGCTCCTCTAAAGATCCGTGGATTACTCGTCAGCGTTGTCGTTGCTGTCGCTGTTATCGCTGTCGTCGCCTTCGGCGCTGTCAGCGTTCTCAGGACGCTCGCGACGCTCACGGCGCTCGCTGCGGTTCTCTTCAGCCTTCAGCATCTCGGATGGGCCGGTGACGGCTTCATCGCGACGGATGATCAGGTTGCGGATAACGGCGTCGTTGTAGCGGAAGTTGTCTTCCAGCTCGGCCAGGGCCTTGCCGGAGCACTCGACGTTCAGCATCACGTAGTGAGCCTTGTGAACGTTGTCGATTGCGTAGGCCAGTTGGCGACGGCCCCAGTCTTCCAGACGGTGGATCTTGCCACCTTCTTCTTCGATCAGCTTGGTGTAGCGCTCAACCATGCCGCCGACTTGCTCGCTCTGATCCGGGTGGACCAGAAAGATGATTTCGTAATGACGCATGAATGCTCCTTACGGGTTGTAGCCTGCCGCTTGCGCGATCAGACAAGGAGTGGATGTTCTCTAGCCTGCCTCGATGCGAGGCAGGGCAGACCCTGCCGCGACGGGCAAGGCGCGCAATTGTAGAGAAGGGTGCGAGGTGAAGCAAGGAAAACTGGCGATTATTTGAGCAACGGCCGGCGTTGGCGCACGGCCTCGAACAGGCACACGCCAGCGGCTACCGAAACGTTCAGGCTGCTGACACTGCCGCCCATGGGCAGCTTGACCAGGTAATCGCAATGCTCGCGAGTGAGCCTGCGCATGCCTTTGCCTTCTGCGCCCATCACCATCACCAGCGGGCCGGTGAGGTCCTGATCGTAGATCAGCGTCTGCGCTTCGCCGGCCGTGCCTACAACCCAGAGCCCGCGCTGCTGGAGCTTCTCCAGCGTACGCGCGAGGTTGGTGACCGCCACCAGCGGCACCACCTCAGCCGCGCCACAGGCGACCTTGCGAACCACCGCAGTAAGGGTCGCAGACTTGTCCTTGGGCACGATCACTGCGGTCACGCCGGCAGCATCGGCACTGCGCAGGCAGGCGCCGAGGTTGTGCGGGTCGGTCACGCCATCCAGCACCAAAAGGAGCGGCGGAGTTTCACTGCGCTCGAGCAGCTCTTCGAGCATCGCCTCGCCCCAGACCTGGCTGGGGCTAACGTCGGCAACCACGCCCTGGTGAACACCTTCGACCCAGGTGTCCATTTCTTTGCGGTCTACCGCACCTACCGTGACGCGGTATTGACTGGCCAGCTCAAGCAACGCCTGAAGGCGCGGTTCGCTGCGCCCTTCGGACAGCCAGATCTGCTTGACGCGCTTGGGATGGTGGCGCAGCAGCGCTTCAACGGCGTGGACGCCGTAGATTTTTTCCAGCTGGCTCATGCTTTACCTTTACTGCTGCTGCGCGACTTCGATGTGCCTTTGCGATGCTTCGTCGGCTTGGCGTCAGTTGCCTTCTTGCTCGAAGCCGGCTTGTTGCCGCCGTGGCGCGCTTCCGACATCAGCGCCTTCTTCATCTCGCGGCTCTTGCGCACTTCGGTGTTGTTGGCGATGGCGTGGGACGAATGGTAGGCATCGGCCACGGCAGGGTCCTTGTCGGCCTTGCGCTTGCGCGCTTTGGCAGGCTCCGCAGGCTCGGCGGCCGGCAACTCGTCGAAATGCGATTGCGGATTGGCAGGAGCAGACTCTTTCTTGGCGCCCCGCTTGCGCGGCTCATTCTTCGAGGACGGGTCTGCCAGCTCGAAGTCGATCTTGCGCTCGTCGAGGTCGACCCGCATGACCCGCACTTCGACGGTGTCACCAAGGCGGAAACTGCGACCAGTCCGCTCGCCGGTTAGGCGATGGTGCACCTGATCGTAGTGGTAATAGTCGCCCGGCAGTGCCGAAACATGCACCAGGCCCTCGACGTAGATGTCCTTGAGCTCGACGAACAGGCCAAAGCCGGTGGTCGCGGTAATCACGCCCGGGAAGCTTTCGCCCACGCGGTCGCGCATGTATTCGCACTTGAGCCAGTTCACCACATCACGCGTGGCTTCATCGGCACGCCGCTCGGTCATCGAGCACTGCTCGCCCAGTTGCTCCAGCGCCGGCTCATCGTACGGATAAAGCTTCGCCTTGGGCACGCTCGCAGCGCCCGCACGCACTACATGCGGGGTTTCGCGACGCGAGCGGATCACGCTACGAATGGCGCGGTGCACGAGCAGGTCGGGGTAGCGGCGGATCGGCGAGGTGAAGTGGGTGTACGCCTCGTAGTTCAGGCCGAAGTGGCCATTGTTCTGCGATGTGTACACCGCCTGGCTGAGCGAGCGCAGCATAACGGTCTGGATCAGCTGGAAGTCCGGGCGATCCTTGATGCTTGCAAGCAACTGCTGGTAGTCCTTGGGCGTCGGGCCGTCCTTGCCCTTGTGCAGGGACAAGCCCAGCTCGCCAAGGAAAGCGCGCAGTTTTTCCAGGCGCTCCGGGGGTGGGCCGTCGTGGACGCGGTAAAGCGCAGGGATCTCGTGCTTCTGGAAGAATGCTGCGGTTGCGACGTTGGCCGCCAGCATGCATTCCTCGATCAGCTTGTGCGCATCGTTGCGCTGGGTCGGGCGGATCTCGGCGATCTTGCGCTCGGCACCGAAGATGATGCGGGTTTCCTGCGTCTCGAAGTCGATGGCGCCACGCACGTGGCGCGCACCTACCAGCACCTTATAGAGCGCATGGAGCTGCTTGAGGTGCGGCACGACCTCGGCATATTCCTCGCGCAGGCCCTTGGCCTCACTGGTACGCGTATGCTCGAGCATGGTGCTGACCTTGTTGTAGGTCAGCCGTGCATGTGAATGGATAACCGCTTCATAGAACTTGTAGTCGACCATCTGGCCGGCCTTGTTCATGGTCATCTCGCAAACCATGGCCAGGCGATCGACTTTCGGGTTCAGCGAACACAGCCCGTTGGAGAGTTCTTCGGGCAGCATCGGCACCACGCGCTCGGGGAAGTACACCGAGTTGCCGCGCACCTGCGCCTCGTCATCGAGCGCAGACCCCACCTTCACATAGCTGGACACGTCGGCGATGGCTACATACAGGCGCCAGCCACCGCTGAACATCTTGAGCTTGCCCAAAGGCTCGCAATATACCGCGTCATCGAAGTCCCGAGCGTCTTCGCCGTCGATGGTCACGAAAGGCAGCCCGCGCAGGTCGACGCGGTGCTCCTTGTGTTTTTCCTCGACGAAGGACTTGAGCTTGGAGGCCTCGCGGGTTACACCCTCAGGCCATACATGGGGAATATCGTAGCTGCGCAGGGCAACGTCGATTTCCATGCCCGGCGCCATGTAGTTGCCCAGCACCTCGACCACGTCACCCTGGGCCTGGAACCGTGGGGTTGGCCAGTGAGTGATGCGGATTTCGACGAACTGGCCGATCCTGGCGCCGTTGTTGCGGCCATGAGTGACCAGTACTTCCTGCTGCACTTTCGGGTTGTCTGGCTGCACGAAGCCGATGCCGCCTTCTTCGAAGTAGCGGCCAACGATCGTTTCGTGGCCACGGCTGACGACCTCGACCAGCGCCCCTTCGCGGCGGCCACGGCGGTCCGTACCGGAAACCCGCGCCAAGGCGCGGTCACCGTCGAACACCGTGCGCATCTGGGCAGGGCTGAGAAACAGGTCGTCGCTGCCATCGTCAGGAATCAGGAAGCCGAAGCCGTCGCGATGGCCACTGACGCGACCGGCGATCAGGTCGAGCTTGTCGACCGGTGCGTAAGTGCCCCGGCGGGTGAAGATCAACTGAGCATCACGCTCCATGGCGCGCAGGCGACGGCGCAACGCTTCGATCTGGTCTTCTTCGCGCAGGCCGAATTCATCGGCCAGCTGTTCACGACTGGCGGGCGAGCCACGATCAGCCAGGTGCTGGAGGATCAATTCGCGGCTAGGGATGGGATTGTCGTATTTTTCCGCTTCGCGAGCGGCCTCGGGATCGAGGGACTGCCAGTCGGCCATTAGATAAGGTTCACCTTGTGCATAGTGCGGGTTAGTGTGGCATAGCTGCATTGAAACCGGAAATACAAGGGTTGGACAGCCCCGCCGGCACCTTTTTGCCGCGCCATTGGGCATGCGAAAAATATTTTTAAGCTCAGGGGTTTACACCCAAAAAGCTGCCCCGTATAGTGCGCGCCATTGCCCAGGTGGTGAAATTGGTAGACACGCCAGCTTCAGGTGCTGGTGACCTTACGGTCGTGGAAGTTCGAGTCTTCTCCTGGGCACCAATTTCAAGTCACTCACGTGACACCCCAAAGCCCGCGAAAGCGGGCTTTGTCGTATCTGGCTTTCAGAAATATTTTTTGCAGCAAGGGCTTTACAGCCCCCAAAGCGCCCCGTATAGTGCGCGCCATTGCCCAGGTGGTGAAATTGGTAGACACGCCAGCTTCAGGTGCTGGTGACCTTACGGTCGTGGAAGTTCGAGTCTTCTCCTGGGCACCAATTTCGAATACAAAAAACCCGCTCACTGAGCGGGTTTTTTCGTTTCAGGCCTTGAACTGCCCCAGGCTCGCCTTGAGCTGCGCAGCCAGCCCATCCAGAACCTGGCTACTGGCAGTGGTCTCCATCACCGCCTGCGCCGAGCGCTCAGCCTGGGCGTGAATCACCTCCACCCGGCTCTTGACCGCGTGTGCGCCCTCCGCCTGATGCTCGGATGCCTTCGTAGCCAGCCCGATAGCTGCATGAATTTCCTGCACCGAGGCCTGTACCGTTTGCTGCAGGCGGGCGCTGTCACGCAGTACCAACAAGCCTTCACTGGCCTGCCGGCCGGCCTGGCCGATGGCGGTAACTGCCTCTTTGGCGCCAGCCTGCAGAGCCACGATATGCGCTTGGATATCGCCAGTGGAGCTTTGGGTTTTGCTCGCCAGCGCGCGCACCTCATCGGCGACTACCGCGAAACCGCGTCCGGTTTCGCCGGCGCGGGCCGCTTCGATCGCCGCGTTGAGGGCCAGCAGGTTGGTCTGCTCGGCGATGCCGTGAATCACCTCCAGCACCACTTCGATTTGCTGGCTCTGATCGGCCAACCGCTCGATCACCCGCGAACCAGTCTGAACCTGGCCCGCCAAGGCTTCGATCAACGTGCCCACCTGGTTTGAGGCTCGGGTCGTTTCATCGGTTGCCTGGCGAATCTCAGCCACCTGGGCCAACGCCGCGCGCATGGCCTGGCTTTCCGCTTGAGCCTCGTCGGCCATCGTAGAGAGCGCATCCAGGCTCGCCGCCACTTCGTCGCGCTGGCGAGCAGCGGCTTGCCCGGCACCTGCACTGCGCTGCGCCATTGCGTTGATCTCCACGCCGGTGCGCTGGGCCACCTCTCCCGCCTCGCGCACGATGGGCTGCAGCTTGTCGATGAAGCGATTGACCGACCCTGCCATTTCGCCGATTTCATCGCGGCTGTCGATACTGACGCGTCGGGTCAGGTCGCCCTCCCCGGCTGCCAGGTCATCGAGCGCGGTAATCAGCAACCGCAATTTGCTCAGTACCCGACGCCCCAGCACCACCGCCACCACCAGCAACACCAGCACACCCACTACAGCCAGGCCCGCACCAATGCGCCAACGGAGAGTTTCGGCGGCTTCCGATACGGCGCTGTGTGTATTGGCCTGCATCTTCTCGGCTGCGCCTTGCGCCGCCTGTAGCCGGTCCCGCAGCACTTTGCCGCTCTGCGCAGCCGCGCCCGCCACACTCTCACCTACCAGGCGATCACTACTGGAAATCAGTGTATTGAAGCGCTGGTCGAGAGCGGCCAGCTGCGTATCGACGGAAGCAGTAGACACCGCCATGCGTATCTTGCCGATCTCTACGCCATTGGGGTTGATCGACTGTTCGGTGTAATACACGCCGGCATCCTTGGGTGCGGAGTCCAGCGCCTTGTCCATCGCCCGCTCGCCTTGGCCGTTCGCCACCAGGCGCTGGACGATCGGGTTTTCGCGGTTCAGATAGCGCGTGAGGTGCTCGCCCTGGGCGTCATCGTAGATCACGAACAACACATCGGGATTGCGCTGCGCGCGGCGGGCGAATTCGGAAAGCGTCGGAATGTCGTTGTCCCAGATCGCCCTGGGCGCTACCGAGGCCAGCAGCAGCGCCATATCATTGGCGGAATCCTTGAGATTCTGCTCAAGCGTCTCACGCAATTTTTTCTGCTCGTCCTGTAGGCGGCTCGACAGCCCGGCAGCAAGCGTCTTGCGTGTAGAGGCCGAAAGCTCATCCAGGCCACTGGTGACTTCGCGGCTCGCACTGTCGAGCTCGCTGGCAAGCTGCTGGCTGTCTGCACCCATGCGCTGGCCCAAGTCCTGTTCCAGAGCACCTACCGTGCTCCGTGTCAGCGCAACAGCCACAATCACCTGCACCAAAAGGGCAAGCCCCAACGCAATGAAGACGGGCAGCAGCAAGCGGCTGCGCAATAACGAGAGAACGGCCGACACGGTGAGATCCTCTGCTTGCATGCCATCAAAGTAATGGCTATTTCTTGTTCAGAGATCTATACAGCAAACACCGTGCCGTTGCAGCTATTTTGGCGCCAGAAAGACAAAGGGCCCCGGAGGGGCCCTTTGTCAGCCACGAGCTTGTAGCTGCAAGCTTCAAGACGAAGCAGATCTTGCTCTTACTTGCTGCTTGTAGCTCGTAACTCGTAGCTCCTAGTTGAAGGGGTGGCGCAGCACGATGGTTTCGTCGCGGTCGGGGCCGGTGGAGATGATGTCGATCGGGGCACCGACCAACTCTTCCAGGCGCTTGATGTAGGCGACGGCATTGGCTGGCAGTACATCGAGGGACTTGGCGCCCACGGTGTTCTCGCTCCAGCCCGGCATTTCTTCGTAGACCGGCACCAGGCCAATGTAGCTGTCGGCGTCGGTAGGCGCCTCGATCACATCGCCTGCTTCGTTCTTGTAGCCAACGCAGATGCGGATGGTTTCGAGGCCGTCGAGCACGTCGAGCTTGGTCAGGCACAGGCCGGAAATGCTGTTGATCTCGATGGCGCGGCGCAGAATGACGGCATCGAACCAGCCGCAACGGCGGGCACGGCCGGTGGTGGCGCCGAACTCATGGCCGCGCTTGGCAAGGTAGGCGCCAGTGTCATCGAACAGCTCGGTCGGGAACGGGCCAGAGCCGACCCGGGTGGTGTAGGCCTTGGTAATGCCGAGGATGTAATCCAGGTACATCGGGCCAAAACCGGAACCGGTGGAGATGCCGCCGGCGGTGGTGTTGGAGCTGGTGACGAAGGGGTAGGTGCCGTGGTCGATGTCCAGCAGCGAGCCCTGGGCGCCTTCGAACATGATGTCCTTACCGGCTTTGCGCAGCGCGTGCAGTTCGGCGGTGACGTCCTGCATCATCGGCTCGAGCTCGTCGGCATAGGCCATGCACTGATCGAGGGTAGCCTGGAAGTCGATTGGCTCTTCCTTGTAGTAATTGACCAGCACGAAGTTGTGGTAGTCCAGCAGCTCGCCGAGCTTGGCGGCAAAACGCTCGCGATGGAACAGGTCGCCCACACGCAGGCCGCGGCGCGCGACCTTGTCTTCGTAGGCTGGGCCGATGCCGCGGCCGGTAGTGCCGATCTTGTGCTCGCCACGGGCCTTTTCACGCGCCTGGTCGAGGGCGACGTGGTACTGCAGGATCAGCGGGCAGGCCGGGCTGATACGCAGGCGCTCGCGCACCGGAACGCCTTTTTCTTCGAGCTTGGTGATCTCGCGCAGCAGCGCGTCGGGGGCGACCACCACGCCATTACCGATCAGGCATTTGACGCCTTCACGCAGGATGCCGGAAGGGATCAGGTGCAGAACGGTTTTCTCGCCCTTGATCACCAGGGTGTGGCCAGCGTTGTGGCCCCCTTGGTAGCGCACCACGGCGGCAGCATGTTCGGTCAGCAGATCGACGATCTTGCCCTTGCCCTCATCACCCCACTGGGTGCCCAGGACGACGACATTCTTACCCATAACACTTGTCCTCATTCGCGCAAACGGTTGCCGGCGTGGCCGGCGGAAAACTTTCGATCAAAGGGCGGCGGCTTGCCATTGCCCGTCTTGCAAAACCAGTTGGCGGTCGCAGCCGGCCTCGTGCGCCGCGTTGAGCGGCTGGCCTGGCAACGCTTGCACCACGCGCAGCCCTTGCTCGCGCAGGCGGCGTACCGCTTGCCACAAAGTGGCATCGCCCGCTTCAGGAGCCCAGATGCCACCCGCCGGCAATTCGACTTCCACGTTGCCCAGCGTTACCAGGGTGCGCAGGTCGGTGGAAAAACCGGTCGCCGGGCGCGCCCGGCCGAAATCCGCACCGATATCATCGTAGCGGCCGCCTTGGGCAATGGAGCCTCCGGCGCTGGGTACGAACGCAGCGAACACCACACCGGTGTGATAGTGATAGCCGCGCAGCTCGCCCAGGTCGAAATACAGCGGCAGCTCTGGAAAGCGTGCCGCCAGGCGCTCGGCGATATCGAGCAATTCATCCAGGGCAGCCAGCACCGGTGCCGGCGCGCGCGCCAGCACCTGGCGCGCCTCGCCCAGCACCTCACGGCCACCGCACAGGCCCACCAGTGCACGCAGCATGGTCGCAAGCTCTGCCGGCAGATTGGCAGTCAGCTCGACCACCTCATCCAGCGCCTTGCGCTGCAAGGCGTCGAACAGCTGCTGTTCCGCATCACCCGACAGCCCAGCGGCCCGAGCCAGGCCGCGGTAGATGCCGACATGGCCGAGGTCCATATGGATATCCGGCACCTGCCACAACTCCAGCATAGCCAGCATCAGGCTGATGACTTCGACATCGCTGCTGGTGCTGGCGTCGCCGTAGAGTTCTGCACCCAGCTGGATCGGGCTGCGCGAGGTGGAAAGCGCTCGTGGCTTGGCATGCAACACACTGCCGGCGTAGCACAAGCGGCTTGGGCCCTTGCGCCGCAGCGAATGAGCGTCGATGCGCGCGACCTGTGGCGTGATGTCGGCCCGAAAGCCCATCTGCCGGCCGGAGAGAGGGTCCACTACCTTGAACGTGCGCAGGTCGAGATCATCGGAAGCCGCACTGAGCAGCGACTCCAGGTACTCGATATGGGGAGTGACGACGAATTCATAGCCCCAGTTCTGAAACAGGTCCAGCACCTTGCGGCGCGCGATCTCGATACGCGCTGCCTCAGGTGGCAGTATTTCTTCGATCCCATCCGGCAGTAGCCAGCGGTCTACCGTTGCCATGACGCCAATCCCCTTGTCTCGGGCGGCCAGCGCTGAGCCTGGCCCTCACGGAAGCAGACGCAGGCCACGGCCCCCGGCAGCTTGATCGCAGCCAGGCCCTGAGCCCGCATCCTCGATTGTTCATGGGTTTAGGCGGCCTCGAGGAGCACGCAAACCCGCAGACGCAAAAAAGCCGGGAATTTCCCGGCTGCCGCATCATACACACGTTTTGCCCAACGGGCACCCCGCCAGGCGGCTTGGCCGCCCGGCGGACGCTCATATCAGGGCTTGGCCTTTTCCATGTAGCGGAAGAATTCGCTCTTCGGATCCAGGACCAGTACATCGCTCTTGCTGGTGAAGCTGTCGCGGTAGGCCTGCAAGCTACGATAGAAACCGTAGAATTCAGGGTCCTGCGAGTAAGCCTTGGCATAGATCGCTGCGGACTGTGCATCGCCATCACCGCGCACTTCCTCGGACTCACGATAGGCCTCGGCCAAGAGCACACGGCGCTGGCGGTCAGCGTCGGCACGGATGCCTTCGGCCAGTTCGTTACCCTTGGCGCGATGCTCACGTGCTTCGCGCTCACGTTCGGTGCTCATACGCTCGAACACGCTGCGATTCACTTCCTTGGGCAGGTCGATAGCCTTGACGCGAACGTCCAGCACTTCAATACCCAGCTCGGAGCCCGCCATACGATTGAGCGACTGAGTAATGTCGTTCATCAGCGCATCGCGCTCCCCGGACACCACCTCATGCAGGGTGCGCTTGCCGAACTGGTCACGCAGCCCGGATTCAAGGCGACGAGCCAGGCGCTCATCGGCGATCTGCTTCATGCCGGAGGTGGCGGTGTAGAAACGCTCCGCATCCTTGACCCGCCACTTTGCGTACGCATCGACCATCACGGCCTTCTTCTCCAGCGTCAAGAACCGCTGGGTAGGCGCATCGAGGGTCATCAGGCGTGCGTCGAACTTGCGCACCTGGTTGATCACCGGCACTTTCACGTGCAGGCCCGGCTCGACGTTGGGCTGCACGACCCGGCCGAACTGAAGCAACACGGCCCGCTCGGTCTCCAGCACGATGTAGAAGCTGTTCCAGGCCACGATCGCGAGCACGATGGCGACGACCAGGCCGATTATGGATTTATTGCCCATCAGCGGCTCTCCCGGGTACGCAGATCACGCTGCTGTTGCTGGTCGGTGGCAGTACGTGCCGCAGCATCCGCCGAGTTGCCCGACGCGGGGCTCGAGGACGAAGCCGAAGGCGCGCGCGACTTCTCGATCATCTTGTCGAGCGGCAGATAGAGCAGGTTCTGCCCCTTGTCGCCATTGACCATGACCTTGCTGGTGTTGCTGTACACCTCCTGCATGGTCTCCAGATAGAGACGCTCACGGGTGACTTCAGGTGCCTTGCGGTACTCGCCGAGCAGCTTGCTGAAACGATCGGCCTCACCCTTGGCACGAGCTACCACTTCGTCGCGGTAACCGTTGGCGTCTTCGATGATGCGCTGCGCCTGGCCTCGAGCTTCAGGCACTACGCCGTTGGCATAGGTCTCGGCCTGGTTGCGCGAACGCTGTTCGTCTTCGCGAGCGCGGATCACGTCGTCAAAGGCTTCCTGCACCTCACGAGGTGCGGCCGCGCTTTGCACGTTCACCTGAGTCACGGTGATGCCGGTGCGGTAGGTGTCGAGGAACTTCTGCAGGCGCTCCTTGATTTCACCGGCCATCTGCTCGCGGCCTTCGGTCAGCACCTGATCCATCGCGGTAGAACCCACCACATGGCGCAGGGCGCTGTCGGTCGCGTGCTGCAGGCTGACTTCCGGCTGGTCGACGTTGAGCACGAAGTCACGCAGGTTGGTAATGCGGTACTGCACGGTCAGCGGCACCTCGACGATGTTCTCGTCTTCGGTGAGCATCTGGCCCTGCTTGGTGTACGCACGCTCACGTGTGACGTTTTCCATGTACTTGCGGTCGAACGGCGGGAAATAGATGTGCAGGCCCGCACCTTCGGTTTCGTAGTACTTGCCCAGGCGCAGGATCACTGCCTGTTCCTGTTCGTCGACGACGTAAATGGCACTGTACAGCCAGATAGCGGCGAGCACCGCCAGGCCGATGCCGAGCAGGCCGAAACCACCACCGCTGGATGAACCACCGCCGCCGCTACCGCCGCTGCGTTTTTTCCCACCGCCGAACAGGCCGTTCAGGCTGTCCTGCAATTTGCGGAAGGCTTCGTCCAGGTCCGGCGGCCCCTTGCGATCGCCGCCACCACCGTTGTTGCCGCGGCGGCCGCCCCAAGGGTCCTGGTTGTTCGAATTGCCACCCGGCTCATTCCAAGCCATAGCGCTCTCCATCTGATAAAGCAAAGACGCACCCGCTGGCGCGTCGGCCAATGCTACAGAATGCCCACGCCGCTCACCAAATGGCGGCGAAAAGCTTTTATTGCAAAGTGTGTTGCTCTACGAAGGCGTCGGGCTCCATCCCCTCGCGGCTGACAAGACGGTTGAGCTCGGCGCGAGGGATGCGAACCGCCAGCAGGCTTTGCCCTGCCTCGTCATGCCCCTCGCTTTGCACCGCGCCCATGGCGAAGAACTGAGCACGCAAGCGCCCCAGCTGCTGCGGCAAGCGTAGCGTAGCCACGAACAAGTCCTCGGCGAGCAATTCGGCGATTGCCTGCTCCAGTAGCTCGAGGCCCTTGCTGTCACGCGCCGACAGCCATACACGCTGAGGCTTGCCATCTTCGCCGCGCTGAATCTGCGGCTCGACGTTCTCAAGCAGGTCGACCTTGTTGTAGACCTCCAGGATCGGCAGGTCCTTGGCACCGATTTCACCCAGCACCGCCAGTACCTGCTCGATCTGCGCCTGCCGCTCCGGCTCATGGGCATCGATCACGTGAACCAGCAGGTCGGAGTTGCTGGATTCTTCCAGCGTGGCGCGGAACGCCTCGACCAGCTTGTGTGGCAGGTGGCGGATGAAGCCTACGGTGTCGGCCAGCACGATCGGGCCCAGGTCGGCCAGTTCCAGCCGGCGCAGGGTTGGATCGAGGGTGGCGAACAACTGATCGGCCGCGTACACATGGGCCTGCGTAACGGCATTGAACAGTGTGGACTTGCCAGCGTTGGTATAGCCCACCAGCGAAACCGAGGGAATATCGGCACGGCGCCGGCCACGGCGGGCCTGCTCACGCTGGCTGCGTACCTTCTCGAGGCGGGCCTTGATCTGACGCAGGCGTACTCGCAGCAGGCGGCGGTCGGTTTCGAGCTGGGTTTCACCCGGCCCGCGCATGCCGATACCGCCCTTTTGCCGCTCAAGGTGAGTCCAACCGCGGACCAGCCGCGTGCTCATGTGCTCGAGCTGGGCAAGCTCTACTTGCAGCTTGCCCTCGTGGGTGCGAGCACGCTGGGCGAAAATATCGAGGATCAGGCCGGTACGGTCGATCACACGGCACTCGAACGCCCGCTCCAGGTTGCGTTCCTGGCTCGGGGTAAGGGTGTGGTTGAAGATGACCAGATCGGCCTTCTCGGAATGGACGAGGTCGTGAAGCTCCTCGACCTTGCCGCTCCCGATCAGGAACTTGGCGGTCGGCTGGTGCCTGGAAACGTTGACGAAGGCCACCGTTTCAGCACCGGCCGAAGACACCAGGTCCTGGAACTCCTGCGGGTCTTCGCGCGCCTCAGGGTCTTGACCTTCCAGGTGAACGAGAATGGCTCGTTCACCACCTCCGTGGCGCTCAAAGAACAAAGCAGGCTCCTAAAGCAGGATTACGCGTTGCCAGGCTCGGCGTCGGCGCTGTCCGACTCACCGGCGCTGGGCAGGCGGATCGGGCGGGAAGGCACGACAGTGGAGATCGCGTGCTTGTAGACCATCTGGCTGACGGTGTTCTTGAGCAGGATAACGAACTGATCGAACGACTCGATGGAGCCTTGCAGCTTGATGCCGTTGACGAGATAGATCGAGACGCTGACCTTCTCTTTTCTCAATGTGTTCAAGTAAGGGTCTTGTAGCGAATGCCCTTTTGACATGTGCCGCACTCCTTTAAGGATCAATAGTAAAAAACGTCGAAAATAATGGCGCCTGCCGTGCCTCTTCCAAAGATAGACGGCAATTGCGGAACTCAGCCCAATATGGAGATTGACCCGAGGTATTTCAAGGACTGCGTCAGATTGTCGCAAGCCAGGCTATCGAGCCAGTGAAGGCCCTGCCAGCTACGCAGCCAGGTGAATTGCCGCTTGGCCAGTTGCCGCGTGGCGATAACGCCTCGCTCGCGCATCTGTTCATACGACAACGCGCCGTCAAGATGTTCCCAGACTTGCCGGTAACCCACCGCACGAATGGAGGGCAGGTTCGGATTCAGGTCGCCCCGCTCGCGCAAGGCGATGACTTCATCGACGAAACCTTGCTCGAGCATCTGGTCGAAACGCTGGGCGATGCGCCGATGCAACACCGCACGGTCCTGCGGGGCGATCGCCAAGTGGGCGACAGTATAGGGCAATTGTGCGCCCGGTGAGGCGCCTGTTTCGCGACTTTCGGCCAATTGCCGGGCGCGAAGTTCGGTCATGCTCAGGCCGCTGACGCGGTAAACCTCAAGCGCCCGGATCAAGCGCTGTGGATCATTGGGGTGGATACGCGCCGCAGACACCGGGTCGATAGCCGCCAACTGCGCATGCAGGGCGTGCAACCCTTCGCTGGCTGCCTCGGCCTCCAACGCCTGGCGTATGGCGGCGTCGGCGCTGGGCATGTCGGCCAGGCCTTCGCAAAGCGCCTTGAAGTAGAGCATCGTGCCGCCCACCAGCAGCGGTATCTTGCCGCGCCCGCTGATATCGGCCATTGCCTCCAGTGCATCGCGACGAAACTCGGCAGCGCTGTAGGGCTGCGAAGGGTCGAGGATATCGACCAGCCGGTGCGGATGGTGCGCCAGCACTTCGGCCGCGGGCTTGGCGGTGCCAATGTTCATGCCGCGATAAACCAGAGCCGAGTCGACGCTGACCAACTCACACGGCAGCACCTGCGACAGTTCGATCGCCAGGTCAGTCTTACCGGACGCCGTCGGCCCCATCAGGAAGATGGCGGGAGGAAGTTGAGCCATCTCAGCGGCCGCGCAGGAACAGTTTGTCGAGGTCGTCCAGGCCCATCTGGGTCCAGGTCGGCCGGCCGTGGTTGCACTGGCCGCTGCGCTCGGTGATTTCCATGTCGCGCAGCAAGGCGTTCATTTCAGGCACCGTGAGGCGCCGATTGGCGCGCACCGAGCCGTGGCAGGCCATGGTGCCGAGCAGCTCGTTCAGGTGTGCCTGGATGCGATCACTGCTGCCGTACTCCATCAGGTCGGTGAGCACGTCGAACACAAGGCGATTGGCTTCGGCCTGGCGAAGCAACGCGGGTATCTGGCGAATCGCCAGGGTCTCAGGCCCTAGCCGCTGCAGCTCGAAGCCCAGGCGCAAGAACCACGCCGCATGTTCCTCGGCGCAGTCGGCCTCGCGCTGGCTTACTGCCAGGGTTTCAGGCACCAGCAGCGGCTGCCCGCTCAGCCCCTCGCTGGCCATGGCCACCTTCAGGCGCTCATAGGTAGTACGCTCATGGGCGGCATGCATGTCCACCAGCACCAGGCCTTGAGCGTTTTCAGCGAGGATATAGATGCCTTTGAGCTGCGCCAGGGCATAGCCCAGAGGCGGGATGTCACTGTCACTGGCCGGCAGTGCAGGCGAGGAGGCGTTACCAGGCAGCGGCGCGAAAAAGGTTTTATAGACACCCTCGGCCTCTGCCGCCGGAAGCACCTGGCCTGGGCTGGGCCGCGGATTGAATCCGTAGCCGCTGCCACCGCCGGAGAAGCTTTGCCGAGCTGCCGGGCTGGGCTCCATGAGGTTGCCCGCCAGGCTCATCTCACCCTGCGGGCCGAACTCCCCGCCTGAGCGCCACCGGGGCGTGCGGCCTGCGGTTGCGCGGGATCGGCCTGGGCCAGGTGATCCTCCGGCCGCACGTCGGCTAGCGACCGGTGCAGGGTGCCATAGAGAAAGTCGTGCACCATGCGGCCATCACGGAACCGCACTTCATGCTTGGTGGGGTGAACGTTGACGTCCACCGCGACCGGGTCGACCTCAAGGAACAGCACGAATGTCGGGTGGCGACCATTGAAGAGCACGTCACGATAAGCCTGGCGCACGGCATGGGCGACCAGTTTGTCGCGCACTGCGCGGCCGTTGACGAAAAAGTACTGCATGTCGGCCTGGCTACGCGAAAAGGTCGGCAGGCCAACCCAGCCCCACAGCCGCAGGCCGTTACGCTCAACCTCGATCGGCATCGCCTGTTCGAGAAAGCCGGCGCCGCAAATCGCGCCAACGCGCCTCGCCTGAGCAGCCTCGTCATGCGCAGCATGCAGCGCCAGCACAGCCTTGCCGTTATGGCGCAGGTGAAAGGCCACGTCGAAGCGCGCAAGCGCCAGGCGCTTGATGACTTCCTGCAGGTGATCGAACTCGGTTTCTCGGCCTTGAGAAACTTGCGCCGGGCCGGCGTGTTGAAAACAGGTCGCAGACCTCGACCGAGGTACCCACCGGATGCGCTGCCGGCTGCACGCGCGGTGTCATCTCGCGGCCCTCGGTTTCCACTTGCCACGCCTGCTCGGCCTGGGCGGTGCGCGAGGTGAGCGTGAGCCTGGCCACCGAACTGATCGACGCCAGAGCCTCACCCCGAAAGCCCATGCTCATCACCCGCTCGAGGTCTTCCAGGTCGCGGATCTTGCTGGTGGCGTGGCGCTCGAGAGCCAGTGGCAGGTCGTCGGCTTCGATACCGCGGCCGTCGTCGCGAACACGCAGCAGTTTTACACCGCCCTGCTCCACATCCACATCGATGCGCGTGGCGCCGGAGTCGAGGCTGTTCTCCAGCAATTCCTTGACCACCGATGCCGGGCGCTCGACCACCTCACCCGCAGCGATCTGGTTGGCCAGGCGCGGGCTGAGCAGCTCGATGCGTCCGGTATCGCTCATCATTGGGCCGCCACTGTAGTCGCCGGCGGGATGGTCAGCATCTGCCCGGCCTTGAGTTCGTCGCTTTTGAGCCCATTGCTGCTGCGCAGTGCCTCGATCGGCACGTTATATCGCACCGCCAGCATTGCAAGGCTGTCGCCCGGCTCGACCCGGTGATCCCGCGAAGTGGCGGCGATCTTGCCCTGATCCCTGAGCCAGGCGATGTAGGTGCCGGGTGGCGGGTTCTGCTCGAAGAACGCCTTGACGCCCGCCCGAATCGACCGCGCCAGCGCCTGCTGATGCGCCGGGCTCTGCAATTTTGCGGCTTCTGCGGCGTTGGAGATGAACCCGGTTTCGACCAGGATCGACGGGATGTCAGGCGACTTGAGCACCATGAAGCCGGCCTGTTCGACACGCCCTTTGTGCAGTGAAGTCACCCGGCCAATGTTGTTGAGGACCTTCTGGCCGACGTTCAGGCTGCTGGTGAGCGTGGCGGTCATGGAGAGGTCGAGCAACACACCGGCGAGCATGCGGTCCTTATCGTCGAGGCTGACATTGCCCGCACCGCCGATCAGGTCGGAGCGGTTCTCGGTATCGGCCAGCCAGCGCGCGGTCTCGGAGGTGGCGCCACGGTCGGACAAGGCGAACACGGAGGCACCAAAGGCGGCGGACGACGGCGCGGCGTCAGCATGAATGGACACGAACAGGTCGGCGCCTTTCTTGCGTGCGATCTCGGTGCGCCCACGCAGCGGAATGAAGTAGTCGCCCGAGCGGGTCAGTTCGGCGCGGAAACCCTTCTCTTCGTTTATCTGCCGCTGCACTTCGCGGGCGATCTGCAAGGTGATGTCCTTCTCATGCTGGCCGCGGCCACCGGAGGCACCAGGGTCTTCACCGCCATGGCCGGCGTCGATTGCGACGATGATGTCGCGCTTGCCGCTGGGAGCAGGCGACAGCTTGATGTCTGGCCGGGCGGGCGTGACAGGCAGCGCAGGCGTGGTGGCCACTGCTGGCGGCGGCGTCGGCGCGCTGGCTTCGGCAGCATCGGAGGCCTGATCGTAGAGGTCGACCACCAGGCGGTTGCCATACTGCTGGTTGGGCGCGAGCATGAAGCTCTTGGGCGTTACCGACTTCTTGAGGTCGACGACCACACGCAGGTCTGTGGGCGTGCGCTGAGCAGTGCGCACGCTGGTGATAGGCGTGTTGGCAGTCGCCACGTTGATCGGCGCGGCCATGGTGGCGCCATTGATATCGATCACCAGGCGGTCAGGCGAGGTGAGCGTGAACACGCTGTGCTGAACCGGGCCAGACAGGTCGAAGACCAGGCGGGTATTATCCGGGGCGCGCCACAGGCGCATGCTCTTGACCTGGGAAACACCCCAGGCCTGGGCCGCGAACACCGCTAACAGCAGCCCCGCGACCAGTGCGCGAATGCGCATATTTACCCCACCCCTACATGAATTCGGTTGCCAGCTCGGCGGCCCATGCTTCGCCGACGGCGCTACAAGGCGCCAATTGCAGCGAACGCCCCGGCGTTTGGGCGCTTATGTTAATGACCATGTCGGGTTTTGGCAAAAAGCCGTGGCCTTTTTCGGGCCATTCGACCAAGCACAGTGCTGCGCCCTCGAAATAATCGCGGATGCCCATGTATTCGAGCTCTTCGGGGTCGGCCAGGCGGTACAGGTCAAAATGGAAAACCCGTACCGAGCCGATCTCGTACGGCTCTACCAGCGTGAAGGTTGGGCTCTTGACCGGCCCGTGGTGGCCGAGGCCCCGAATCATGCCGCGCGAGAGGGTTGTTTTGCCCATCCCCAGGTCGCCATTGAGAAACAGCGTGCCCTCCCCGCCGGTGAGCAGCCCCAAGCGAGCGCCGAAGGCGGCCATGGCGTCTTCGCCTTCGAGGTAAAGGGTTACTTCTTGCATGGTGCGTACTCTTCCAGCAATTGACGAATCATCGGGATCAGGTCGGTCGCCGCCAGTCCGCGCCCGGTGCTACCCAGTGCCTGGCCGGCACGGGCATGCAGCCATACGCCCAGGGACGCCGCATGGAATGGTGCCATGTGCTGGGCCATCAGCGCGCCGATCAGCCCGGCCAGTACATCCCCCAACCCGGCAGTGGCCATCGCCGGATGGCCATGGTTGCACAACGCCAGCCGGCCACCGGGTTCAGCTACCAGACTGCCGGAACCCTTGAGCACTACGACGCAAGCGTAGCGTTTGGCCAAGGCCTGGACCGCTGCAGGGCGGTCGGCCTGGACTTCTGCGGTCGAGATACCGAGTAACCTGGCAGCTTCACCCGGATGGGGCGTTATCACGCTGCCTGCAGGCACCGCCAGGCCGTGACTGGCCAACAGGTTGAGTGCGTCGGCGTCCCACACCTGGGGCAGGCCAGCCGAGGCCGCTACCGAAAGCAGACCGCGGCCCCACGCCCCCTGCCCCATGCCTGGGCCGACAACCAGCACCGAGGCCGCTTTCACCAGTGCCAGCAGTTGGTTGGCGGACTCTACCCCCGCCGCCATCACTTCCGGCAAACGCACAAGCGCCGGGCCCACATGCTCGGGGCGGGTCGCCAGGCTGACCATGCCGGCACCAGCGCGCAGCGCCATTTCCGCGCTCATCAGGCTGGCGCCCCCGGTACCGTGGTCGCCGCCAATGGCCAGCACGCGGCCGAACTGGCCTTTGTGGGCAACTGGCGAGCGGGGGGCCAGGCGGCGCAGGTTGCCCGCCGCCAAACGCTGCGCGCTGGCAGGCTGGGCAGCGACCAACGCCGTATCGGCCTGCAGGTCGTCGAATACCAGATCGCCCGCGCAGGCCAGGCCGTCACCCGTGAACAAGCCCAGCTTCAAGGCGATGAACGTGACCGTAAGGTTCGCTCTGACTGCCACACCCAGCACTCGCCCGGTATCAGCGCACAGGCCCGAGGGCAGGTCCACAGCCAGCACCGGCAGCTCGCTGTCATTGATGGCCTGGATGACATCCACATAAGGCTCGCGAACATCGCCCTTCAGGCCCGTGCCGAGCAGCGCATCGACCAGCACACCCTCGAGCACTGCGTCGGCATGCCAGGCGTGCATGGGAACGCCATCGGCCTGAGCCATGGCATAGGCCTGTGCAGCATCGCCACGCAGCCGCGCCGGGTCACCCACGATCAACAACCGAACGTTCCAGCCGGCGCGCTGGGCGAGGCTGGCAATCAGATAACCATCGCCTGCGTTGTTGCCATGCCCGGCTAATACCGTGACCGGGCGGCTCACCGGCCAACGGCGGCGCAGCGCGCGCCAGGCTGCACTGGCGGCGCGCTGCATCAGTTCAAGGCCGGGAGTGCCTGCGGCAATAAGGCGGGCATCGAGGTCGCGGACCTGTTCAGCGGTGTACAGCAGGTCGGGAAGTTCGCAGTGGGTGGGCACCGGGTTTCAACCTTTGGCGAGATGTCTGGCAGAATTATACCTCCGCTCAGCCGATTGCCTGCCCCATGCCCCGCTCCGTCGACGATCTTTCCGAACTGGCTGCCCAGATCAAGGCCTGGGCGCGCGAGCTCGGCTTTCAACAAGCCGGCATCAGCGGGGTGGAGCTGGGCGAGCATCAGGCGCACTTGCAGCGTTGGCTGGAGGCAGGCTACCACGGCGAAATGGATTACATGGCAGCGCACGGCAGCAAGCGCTATCGGCCCGATGAGCTATTGCCGGGCACCCTGCGGGTGGTGTCGTTGCGCATGGATTACCTGCCCGGCGACAGCGAGATGGCGCAGCGCCTGGCCCAACCGGAAAAGGCCTACATCTCGCGCTACGCGCTGGGCCGCGATTATCACAAGCTGATCCGCAAGCGCGCCACGCAGCTGGCCGAACGCGTCCAGCAGCACATCGGCCCGTTCGGCTACCGTGCCTTCGTCGACAGCGCGCCGGTGCTGGAAAAAGCCATCGCCGAGCAGGCCGGGCTGGGCTGGATCGGCAAGAACACCCTGGTGCTCAATCGCAAGGCAGGCAGCTATTTCTTCCTGGCCGAGTTGTTCGTCGACTTGCCACTGCCCGTGGACGAGCCTCACGCCAGCGAGCACTGCGGCCGCTGCCAGGCATGCCTGGACATCTGCCCCACCAATGCCTTCGCAGGCCCCTATCAGCTCGATGCCCGGCGCTGCATCTCGTACCTGACCATCGAACTGAAAAACGCCATTCCGCTTGAGTTACGCCCGCTGATCGGCAACCGGGTGTTCGGCTGTGACGATTGCCAGATCGTCTGCCCCTGGAATCGCTTCGCGCGCCCTTCGGGCGAGGCTGACTTCAAACCGCGCCACGGCCTGGACAACAGCGAGTTGGCCAGCCTGTTCCGCTGGGATGAAGAAACCTTCCTCACCCGGACGGAAGGCTCGCCCATTCGCCGGGCCGGCTATGAAAGGTTTTTGCGCAACATTGCGGTCGGGCTGGGCAACGCGCCGTCCAGCGTGCCTGTGCTGGAGGCCCTCAAGGCCCGCCAGCACCACCCTTCTGAACTGGTCCGTGAACACGTCCAATGGGCCATGGCTCGGCATGGCCTGGAGATCGAGGTTTAACGTTCAGTTGACCACTTCGACCCGGTCGACATCGATTTCACGGCTGGTCATTTCTTTGTCGACTTCACCGTAGAGGCGTACGCGAGTCTTCTCGTTCACCGCCACACCGGCAGGCCATTTGTCGTGGTCGATTTCAGCATGAATGCTGCCGGTGCTGTCGCGAAACTCGTAGGTGTCGCCTTTGACCTTCTGGATCACCTGCCCCACCAGCACCACCGGTGCATCATCCGGTGCGTTTTGCGCAGCGGCGACCGTTGTGATGTTGCCAGCGTTAGGGCCGGTGTAGCCGCCAGCGGCGGAGTTCGGGCCGGTGTAGTTGCCGGCATTCTGGGCATGGGCGGCGCCCGCGACCAGGGGCAGCAGGCAGAACAGCAGATGACGTGGTTTCATGGTTAAAGCCTCGTAGTGAGTGTCGATGGGTGGATCCTATCGAGGCTAACTGAAACCACGCTTAATTCAGTGGTGGTACTGAGCCGAAAGCTCATGCACCGCTTCGATGAACGCACCGGCGTGGGCCGGGTCGACTTCCGGCGTGATGCCATGGCCCAGATTGAAGACATGGCCGCTGCCATGGCCGTAACTCTGGAGGATTCGCCCCACCTCGGCGCGAATGGCCGCAGGCTTGGCATAGAGCACGGTCGGGTCCATGTTGCCCTGCAGCGCAACCTGATGGCCCACACGCTGGCGCGCTTCACCGATGTCGCACGTCCAGTCCAGCCCCAACGCGTCGGCACCCGCAGCGGCGATCTTCTCGAGCCACAGGCCACCGTTCTTGGTGAACAGGATCACCGGCACCGGGCGGCCTTCGTGCTCGCGGATCAGCCCGCTGACGATCTGGCGCATGTAGGCCAGCGAGAAGGTTTCATAGGCGGCACTGGAGAGGTTGCCGCCCCAGGTATCGAAAATCTGCACCGCCTGGGCGCCGGCACGGATCTGCCCGTTCAGGTAGCTGGTGACCGACTCGGCGAGCTTGGACAACAGCAGATGCAGCGCCTGCGGGTTGTCGTAGAGCATGGCCTTGGTTTTACGGAAGTCCTTGGAGGAACCGCCTTCGACCATGTAGGTGGCCAGCGTCCAGGGGCTGCCGGAGAAGCCGATCAGCGGCACGCGGCCATCGAGCGCCTGGCGAATGGTGCGCACGGCGTCCATCACGTAGCCCAGGTCTTTTTCTGCATCGGGCACCGGCAGCGCCTCGATGTCGGCCGGAGTGTCGATCACCTTGCGAAAGCGCGGGCCTTCACCGGTTTCGAAATACAGGCCCTGGCCCATGGCATCGGGGATGGTAAGGATGTCGGAGAACAGGATCGCCGCGTCCAGCGGGTAGCGCTCCAGCGGCTGCAGCGTGACCTCACAGGCGAACTGCGGGTTCTTGCACAGGCTCATGAAGTCCCCGGCCTTGGCGCGGCTGGCGCGGTACTCCGGCAGGTAACGGCCGGCCTGGCGCATCATCCACACGGGGGTCACGTCCACGGGCTGCTTGAGCAGGGCGCGAAGGAATCGGTCGTTCTTCAGGGCAGTCATAACGGCATCCGGGAGGAAAGTGCGGGCATTTTCGCAGAGCAGGCTATGAGAGGCCAGTAAAGCAGGTGGGTGATGGCATATCGGAGATGCGAATCTTCGTCGGCCCAGGCTATAGGCTCTACTACACGAGGCGTGAAGAAGTCGTTTACTTGCTGATCTGTGGCGGAGATAAATCTTCGCAAGCTCGTGACATACGCACCGCCAAATCCATCTTGGCCAAAATCGATCACGGAGAACGCCAATGACGCAACTCACCCGATTCGAAGCCTCGAAATATCTTGTCGACGAAGCGACCATCGGCGAATTCCTCTCTGCCGCCCTTGAGGACAGCAACCCCGATGTGTTTCTCCGGTCCCTCCAGGAAGTTGCGAAAGCACGCGGTATGGCGCAACTGGCCAAAGACGCGGGCATGAACCGCGAGAGTCTTTACAAAGCCCTGGCGCCGGGCGCCAAACCCAGGTACGACACGGTGCTACGCCTGATCAGCGCGCTGGGCCTGAGGTTGAGCGCCCATCCGAGCTGAAGCCTGCGGCCGCGGCAACCTTCCAGCCAGTGCCGCAGCCGCATCTTCAATCAGACCCCCAGATAATCCAGAATCCCTTCCGCCGCATTGCGCCCTTCATAGATCGCCGTCACCACCAGGTCAGAGCCGCGCACCATATCACCACCCGCGAAGATCTTCGGATTGCTGGTCTGGTGCTTGAAGGTCGCCTGCGCCGGTGCGACGACGCGGCCCTGGCTGTCGACACCGATGCTGTGCTGTTCGAACCACGACGCCGGGCTTGGGCGGAAGCCAAAGGCGATGACCACAGCGTCGGCCGGCAGGATCTCTTCGGAACCCGGGATCGGCTCAGGGCTGCGGCGGCCGCGCGCATCAGGCTCGCCCAGGCGGGTTTCCACCACCTTCACGCCCTCGACCCTGTCTTCACCGACGATTGCGATCGGCTGGCGGTTGTAGAGGAACTTCACGCCTTCTTCCTTGGCGTTCTTCACCTCTTTGCGCGAGCCAGGCATGTTGGCCTCGTCACGGCGGTAGGCACAGGTCACGGCCTTGGCGCCTTGGCGAATCGAGGTGCGGTTGCAGTCCATCGCGGTGTCGCCACCGCCGAGGACCACCACCTTCTTGCCCTTCATGTCGACAAAGTCTTCCGGCGCCTTTTCAAAGCCCAGGTTGCGGTTGACGTTGGCGATCAGGAAGTCCAGCGCGTCATGCACGCCAGGCAGGTCTTCGCCCGGGAAGCCGCCTTTCATGTAGGTGTAGGTGCCCATGCCCATGAACACGGCGTCGTATTCGGCAAGCAGTTGCTCGATGGTCACGTCCTTGCCGATCTCGGTGTTCAGGCGGAATTCGATACCCATCCCGGTGAACACTTCGCGGCGATTGCGCAGCACGCTTTTTTCCAGCTTGAACTCGGGGATGCCGAAGGTCAGCAGGCCGCCGATTTCAGGGTTCTTGTCGAACACCACCGGCGTCACGCCCGCGCGCACCAGCACGTCAGCGCAACCCAGGCCTGCAGGGCCAGCGCCGATCACCGCCACGCGCTTGCCGGTCGGCACCACGCGCGACATATCCGGGCGCCAGCCCATGGCGAACGCCGTGTCGGTGATGTACTTCTCGACCGAACCGATGGTCACTGCACCGAAGCCGTCGTTCAGGGTGCAGGCACCCTCGCACAGGCGATCCTGCGGGCAAACGCGGCCGCACACCTCAGGCAGGGTGTTGGTCTGGTGCGAGAGCTCCGCCGCCGCGAGGATGTTGCCTTCGGAGACCAGCTTCAACCAGTTGGGGATGAAGTTGTGGACCGGGCACTTCCACTCGCAATAGGGGTTGCCGCAACCCAGGCAGCGGTGCGCCTGTTCGCTGGACTGCTGCGGCTTGAAGGGTTCGTAGATCTCCACGAATTCCTTTTTGCGCTGGCGCAGCAGCTTTTTCTTCGGGTCCTTGCGGCCCACTTCGATGAATTGAAAATCGTTGCTCAAACGTTCGGACATGGTCGCCTCATAGGCGCAGCTACAAGCTTCAAGCTGCGAGCTGCAAGCAAAGTCGTAAGTGCGGCGGGCAGCCCTTGGGCATGCCCGCTAGGCGTCGGTTACTGCGGGTTGGCTCGCGTGCTCGAGAGCAGGCTCTTGAGGCTGGCAGCCTTGGGCTTGACCAGCCAGAAGCGGCGCAGGTAATCGTCGAGGTTTTCCCAGACGTTATGCCCCCATTCGCTACCTGTCTCTTTCACGTATTCGGCCAGCACGCCTTCCAGATGGCTACGGTAAGCCTCCATCGCCTCGCCGCTGATCCGCTGGATCTCCACCAGTTCATGGTTCACACGGTCCACGAAGCTGTTGTCCAGGTCCAGCACGTAGGCAAAGCCACCGGTCATCCCGGAGCCGAAGTTGTAGCCGGTCTTGCCCAACACGCACACGAAGCCACCGGTCATGTATTCGCAGCAATGATCGCCTGTGCCTTCCACCACGGTGTGAACACCGGAGTTGCGCACGGCGAAGCGCTCACCGGCGGTTCCCGCGGCGAACAGCTTGCCGCCGGTTGCACCGTACAGGCAGGTGTTGCCGATGATCGCCGACTCCTGGGTCTTGAACGGGCTGCCCTTGGGCGGCACGATCACCAGCTTGCCGGCAGCCATGCCTTTGCCGACGTAGTCGTTGGCATCGCCTTCCAGGTACATGTTCAGGCCTGCCGCGTTCCATACGCCGAAGCTCTGCCCGGCCGTGCCCTTGAAGCGGAAGGTGATCGGCGCATCAGCCATGCCCATGTTGCCGTAGCGGCGGGCGATCTCGCCTGAAATGCGCGCACCGATGGAGCGGTCGCAGTTGCAAAGGTCGAGTTCGAACTCGCCGCCCTTGCGGCCTTCGATGGCCGAGAGGGCCATGTCGACCATTTTCTCGGCAGTCTCGCCCTTGTCGAATGGTGGGTTGCGGTCCACCTGGCAGAACTGCGGCTTGTCTTCCGGGATGTGGTCGCTGCCCAGCAACGGGGTCAGGTCCAGATGCTGCTGCTTGGCGGTCTGGCCGCTGATGACTTCCAGCAGGTCAGTCCGCCCGATCAGCTCGCCCAGGCTGCGCACGCCGAGGCGCGCCAGCCATTCGCGGGTCTCTTCGGCCACGTAGGTGAAGAAGTTGATCACCATGTCGACGGTGCCGATGTAGTGATCCTTGCGCAGCTTCTCGTTCTGGGTGGCAACGCCGGTGGCGCAGTTGTTCAGGTGGCAGATGCGCAGGTATTTGCAGCCCAGGGCGATCATCGGCGCAGTGCCGAAGCCGAAACTCTCGGCGCCCAGGATAGCGGCCTTGATCACGTCCAGGCCGGTTTTCAGGCCGCCATCGGTCTGCACCCGCACCTTGCCGCGCAGGTCGTTGCCGCGCAGGGTCTGGTGGGTTTCGGCAAGGCCCAGCTCCCAAGGGGAGCCAGCGTACTTGATCGAGGTCAGCGGTGAGGCACCGGTGCCGCCGTCGTAGCCGGAGATGGTGATCAGGTCGGCATAGGCCTTGGCCACACCGGCTGCGATGGTGCCCACGCCCGCTTCGGATACCAGCTTGACCGACACCAGCGCCGCCGGGTTGACCTGCTTGAGGTCATAGATCAACTGGGCCAGGTCCTCGATGGAGTAGATGTCGTGGTGCGGCGGTGGCGAGATCAGCGTCACCCCAGGCACCGCATAGCGCAGCTTGGCGATCAGGCCATTGACCTTGCCGCCAGGCAACTGGCCGCCTTCGCCGGGCTTGGCGCCCTGAGCCACTTTGATCTGCAGCACTTCGGCGTTGACCAGGTACTCGGGGGTAACACCGAAACGGCCGGTGGCCACCTGTTTGATCTTCGAGCTGCGGATGGTGCCGTAGCGCGAAGGGTCTTCGCCGCCCTCACCGGAGTTGGAACGCGCACCCAAGCGGTTCATCGCTTCGGCAAGCGCTTCGTGCGCTTCAGGCGACAGTGCGCCCAGCGAGATACCGGCAGAGTCGAAGCGCTGCAGGATTGCGTCCAGCGGCTCGACCTCATCCAACGCCAACGGCTGCGCGGCTTCCTTGACCTTGAGCAGGTCACGGATCATTGACACCGGGCGCTGGTCGACCAGCGCCGAGTATTCCTTGAATTTCTCGTAGCTGCCCTTCTGGACGGCGGCTTGCAGCGTGTTGACCACGTCAGGGTTGTAGGCGTGATATTCGCCACCGTGCACGAACTTGAGCAGCCCACCTTGCTGAATCGGCTTGCGCGCGATCCAGGCTTCGTTTGCCAGAGCTTTTTGTTCGGCTTCCAGATCAACGAAGCGCGCACCCTTGATGCGGCTGGCCACACCCCGGAAGCACAGGTCGGTCACTTCATCAGCAAGGCCGATGGCCTCGAACAACTGAGCACCGCGGTAGGAGGCGATGGTGGAGATGCCCATTTTCGAGAGGATCTTCAACAGCCCCTTGGTGATGCCCTTGCGGTAGTTCTTGAAAACTTCGTACAGGTCGCCCAGCACCTCACCGGTGCGGATCAGGTCGCCCAGCACTTCGTAGGCCAGGAACGGGTACACCGCCGAGGCGCCGAAGCCAAGCAGCACCGCGAAGTGATGCGGGTCACGCGCGGTCGCAGTTTCGACCAGGATGTTGCTGTCGCAACGCAGCCCCTGTTCGGTCAGGCGGTGGTGAACGGCACCAGTGGCCATTGCCGCGTGCACTGGCAGCTTGCCAGGCGCGATATGGCGGTCGCTGAGCACGATCTGAGTGCAGCCCGAACGCACGGCTTCTTCGGCCTGATCGGCGATGTTGCGCACGGCAGCCTCGAGGCCGGTGGCTTCGTCGTAGTTCAGGTCGATGACGTAACGCTGGAAGCCTTCGCGCTCCATGGTCATCAGAGTGCGCCACTTGGCGGGCGAGATGATCGGCGAGCTGAGGATTACCCGCGAGGCATGATCGGGCGACTCCTGGAAAATGTTGCGCTCAGCGCCCAGGCAGATTTCCAGCGACATCACGATCGCTTCACGCAGCGGGTCGATCGGCGGGTTGGTGACCTGCGCGAACTGCTGGCGGAAGTAGTCGAACGGAGTGCGTACGCGCTGCGACAGCACTGCCATCGGAGTGTCGTCGCCCATCGAGCCGACCGCTTCGTAGCCCTGCTCGCCCAGCGGGCGCAGCACCTGGTCACGCTCCTCGAAGGTGACCTGGTACATCTTCATGTACTGCTTGAGCTGTTCAGGCGAATAGAACGCCGAACCATGGTCATGATCTTCGAGGGTGGCCTGGATGCGCTGCGCGCTCTTGCGCAGCCACTGCTTGTAGGGGTGGCGCGACTTCAGGCGGTTGTCGATGTCATCGGTTTGCAGCACCTGGCCGGTTTCTGTGTCTACCGCCAGGATCTGGCCTGGGCCTACGCGGCCCTTGGCGATCACGTCTTCGGGCTTGTACCCCCACACGCCGATCTCCGACGCCAGGGTGATATAGCCGTTCTTGGTGGTCACCCAACGCGCCGGGCGCAAGCCATTACGGTCGAGCAGGCACACCGCGTGGCGGCCCTCGGTCATCACCACACCGGCCGGGCCGTCCCACGGCTCCATGTGCATGGAGTTGAATTCGTAGAATGCGCGCAGATCCGAGTCCATCGTCTCGACGTTCTGCCAGGCCGGCGGAATGATCATGCGCACGGCACGGAACAGGTCGATGCCACCGGTGACCATCAGTTCGAGCATGTTGTCCATGCTCGAGGAGTCGGAGCCTACGCGGTTGACCAGCGGGCCCAGCTCGTCGAGGTCGGGAATCAGGTCGTTGGCGAACTTGGTGCGGCGCGCCACAGCCCAGTTGCGGTTACCGGTGATGGTGTTGATCTCGCCGTTGTGCGCCAGGAAGCGGAACGGTTGGGCCAGGGGCCACTTGGGCATGGTGTTGGTGGAAAAGCGCTGGTGGAACACGCAGATCGCGGTTTGCAGGCGCTCGTCGCTCAGGTCCGGGAAGAAGGCGGCGAGGTCCGCCGGCATCATCAGGCCTTTGTAGATGATGGTTTTGTGCGAGAAGGAGCAGATGTAGTGCTCGGTGTCTTCTGCGTTGGCGACCGATGAGCGGCGGCGAGCGCTGAACAGTTTGATGGCGAATTGCTGGTCGGTGAGGCCTTCACCGCCGATGAACACTTGTTCGATCTGAGGCAGGCGCTCAAGCGCCAGCTGGCCCAGCACGGAGGTGTCGATCGGTACCTGGCGCCAGCCGATCAGCTCAAGGCCGGCAGCGAGGATTTCGCGGTTCATGTTCTCGCGGGCAGCCTCGGCGCGGGCGCTGTCCTGGTTCAGGAACACCATGCCCACGGCGTATTGGCGGGGCAGCTCGCGGGCAAAGGCGTCTTTGGCCACCGCACGCAGGAACAGGTCCGGCTTTTGAATGAGCAAGCCGCAGCCGTCGCCCGTCTTGCCGTCGGCATTGATCCCACCACGGTGGGTCATGCACGTGAGGGCGGCGATAGCCGTATTCAGCAGATCATGGCTCGGGACGCCCTGCATATGGGCGATCAGGCCAAATCCGCAGTTATCCTTGAATTCATCGGGACGGTACAGACCTGTTTTCATAGACACTATCTCACCAGGCTCGCCTGTTATTCAGGCGAATTCTTTACGATTCAACCACTTACCATCCACGCTGAACGTACGCCAGCTTTGCGGGGCAAAAGGGCAGCCATTGTACACAGCAGGATTAAGCCTCACAAATTTTGCGACGAAATGCTGCAAATACGTGTCGCCAATCTGAATGTTTTTTGCAGAACTTTCGCGTATGCGACTCGGGCGAGTCTGCTGAAAAAACGTGCGAGGTGCAATGGGAGGGCGGCACGAGTGCGCCGCCTTGGGCAGAAAAGCCCGCCGAGCGAGGCGCGGCGGGCTTTGCAAAGAGAGCGAGAGGCGCGCCTGGGCGCCTCCTGTCAGTGGGAGGCGCTCAGCTCTTGCTGGACGCTTGCCACGGTGCGAGGCCAAGGTTTACCAGCCTGAACCTTCTCTGGCAAGTTCTTGATGGCCGCCTGTGCCGCGTCGCGGCTGGGGAAGCTGCCGTAGGTGATGACATACAGCGGTTTGCCCTGAAGGGTTTTCTTGAAGTAGCGGTACTGGCCGCCCTGCTCACGCACGTAAGCTTGCGCGGCGCTTTCGTTGCTGGTGCCAAGGATCTGCACCACATAGCTGCCAGGCGACTGGCTGGTGTACCAGCTGCTGCCGGCAGCGGCTGGCTTGGCCTCTGCGGCTTTCTCAACCGGCTTCTCAGCTGCCTTGGGCGCAGGCTTGGCCGTGGCCAGTTGCTGCTGAGCAGCAGGCTTGGCGGGCTGGGGCTTGTTGGCAGCAGGCTCGATCGGGCGCTGCGAAGGCACGGCGGCAGGCTGCGCGGGCACTGTATTCTGGGCGTTGGCGACCGAATTGGCCGGCGGCGCGCTGGTGGTCACGGTAGGGGGCGGAGTAGAACCGTTGGGCACGGGCACACCACCTTCATCGCTGTCACCACCGGCAGCCGAGGCCAGCGGCTCACGCATGACCGGCTGCTGGCCATTCATCGGCAGCGGGCGGCTGTTACCCGAGAACTCAACGGACGGGTTGCCATCCTGGTTAGGCTGGGCGTTGCCCGGCTGGCCCTGCCCCAGCGGCAACTGAGCCTGCACCGGTGCGTTGCTCGGCGCCTTGCTGCGGCCCGACATGATCCCTGCGGCGCCCGCAATCACTACTACGGCAGCGGCCACGCCAATCACATACTTCTTAGGCATCTTGAATTTGAACCCCATCGTTGGACGCTTCACCGCAGAGCGGCTGGCGATCATGGCCTCGATCATCGAGTCGCGGGCTACCTGGTTGATCGCCCCAGGCCAGCCACCGGACGCCTCGTGAATCTCGGCGATCTGGTCATTGGTGAACACCCCTATACCCTGCCCTGCTCCTTCCACGCGCTGGGCGAGGTACTCACGGGTCTCTTCCTCGGTATACGGCTGCAGTTCGATGATGTGATAGCGGTCTTCACCCACACTGGCCTGGCCAAGTGCGGCGATCAACGACGGCTCACCGAACAGGAACACGTGCGGGCGCCCTTCCGGCGTTCCCTGAGCCAGCGCCAGCAGCGCTTCGATCGCCGAATCGTCGAGTTGTTCCGCGTCATCGACCAGCAGGTAGACTTCCTGACCGGTCAGCCCGAGCTGCACCACCTGTGCCAGCGCATCGCCAACTTCAGGCTGAGCCACGCCCAAGGCCTGGGAAACCTGCCCCAGCACGCTGGCTGCATCCCCCGCGCCGCGGGCGGAAACCACGACGCTCTGAACCGACTGCTTGTTGGTGCTTGCCACCAGCGCCTGGCGCAACAGGGTTTTGCCACTGCCTTGCGGGCCAGTGACGACGAGCATCATCTGGCTGTAGCGCGCCAGGTGGTGCAGCTGCCCAAGCACCGGCTTGCGCTGGGCGGGGAAGAATTTGAAACCCGGGACACGAGGTGCAAACGGGTCATGATCAAGCTGGTAATGGCCGAGAAAAGCCTCGTCGGCATGAAGACTGGACATTGAACCCTCATTCACCTTGCAACTGGGCGGCGATGGCTGCGTAGTCGGCAGCCAGCGTGGCCTGAAGTACATCTTGTGGGTATTGATCGGTCACTGTCGCCTGGCCCATGGCCTGCAACAGCACCAGGCGCATACGCCCGTCGAGCACTTTCTTGTCGACGGCCATGTGCCGCAGGAAATCTTCGGGCGACATCTCGGCAGGCGGCACCACCGGAACACCGGCGCGCATCAATAGGCGGATGCCACGATCACGCTCGGCCTCGCCAATCCAGCCCAGGCGCATGGACATTTCCAGCGCCATGGCAGTGCCGGCGCCGACGGCTTCGCCGTGCAGCCATACGCCATAGCCCATGTGCGTCTCGATGGCGTGGCCGAAGGTGTGCCCCAGGTTGAGCGTGGCGCGCACGCCGGTTTCGCGCTCATCGGCATTGACCACATCAGCCTTGGCCTGGCATGAACGGCGAATGGCTTCGGTCAGCGCCGCAGGGTCGAGCGCCATCAGAGCCTCGACATTGCTCTCCAGCCAACCGAGAAAGGGCTCGTCGCAAATCAGCCCATACTTGATCACTTCGGCCATGCCGGCCGACAGCTCGCGGGCCGGTAGCGTGCGGAGGGTGGCGGTGTCGATGACCACAGCGTTGGGCTGGTAGAACGCGCCGATCATGTTCTTGCCCAGCGGGTGGTTGATGCCCGTCTTGCCACCAACGGAGGAGTCGACCTGGGACAGCAGGGTGGTCGGCACCTGAATGAACTCTACGCCGCGCTGATAGCAGGCGGCAGCGAAGCCCGCCATATCGCCGACTACCCCGCCACCCAGGGCGATGACAGTGGTGCGCCGATCATGGCGGGCGGTAAGCAGCCCGTCGAAGATCAGTTGCAGGGTTTCCCAGTTCTTGTGGGCTTCACCGTCCGGGAGCACCACGGAAATCACCGAGCGCCCCTCCAGTGCGGTGCTTAGCTGCTCAAGATACAAGGGCGCTACCGTTTCGTTGGTGACGATGGCCACCTGCTTCCCGGCCAGGTGCGGCACGAACCATTCGGGATTGGCCAACAGTTGCTCGCCGATGTAGATCGGGTAGCTACGCTCGCCAAGGTCAACCTTCAGTGTCTGCATTCAGTCCGCCAGATCGGGGCTGCGCCCCTGTGCATGTTCCGTTGCCTGCAACGCTCAACGCGGAGGCAGTTGCTTGAGCCGTTCGAGAATGTCCAGCACCACCATGCGCGGTGGGCGCTCGTCGGTTTCAACGATGATGTCTGCGATTTCCCGGTAAAGCGGGTCTCGCACCTCAAGCAGCGCACGTAGAGTACCCGCTGGATCGGCAGTGCGCAGCAATGGCCTATTGCGATCACGCGCTGTGCGGCCTACTTGCTGCTCGACCGAGGCGTGCAGGTAAACCACCCGCCCCCGGCGTGCAAGGCCTGGCGGTTCTCGTCGCGCATAACCGCACCGCCACCGGTGGCGAGCACGACACCGTCATAGGTGCACAGCTCGGACAGCATTGCAGTTTCGCGCGCGCGGAAACCCGCCTCGCCCTCTTGGTCGAAGATCCATGGAATGTCGGCGCCTGTACGCGCTTCGATTTCCTTGTCGGAATCGCGAAACGGCAACCGCAGTTCTTTGGCAAGCAAACGGCCGATGGTGCTCTTGCCAGCCCCCATCGGCCCAACGAGGATCAAATTTCGCACAGAATCAACGACTCACCGCAATCGCCTGGTTGTTCATGATACGCGGAGTCAGGAATACCAGCAGCTCGGATTTGGTCTCCGAAACGACGTCCCGACGGAAAAGGCGACCAACATACGGCACATCGCCAAGAAATGGCACCTTGTCGACGGTCTTATTCTGCGAATTGGAGAACACGCCACCGATCACGATGGTTTCGCCATCGTTGATCAGCACCTTGGAGTTCACCTCGTTCTTGTTGATCGGCGGCACGCCGAGCACTTCGTTGAGGTAGTCAGGCTCATCCTTGGTGACCTTCACTTCCATGATGATGCGATTGTCGGGCGTGATCTGCGGGGTTACCTCAAGTGACAGGGAAGCTTCCTTGAACGACACGGTGGTTGCGCCGCTGGAGCTGGCTTCCTGATAAGGCACCTCAGTGCCTTTGAGGATCTTGGCGGTTTCCTTGTCGGAGGTGATCACCTTGGGCTGCGAAACCACTTCGCCGTTACCGGTTTTCTCCATGGCGGAGAGCTCCAGGTCGATCAGAGTGTTGTTGGTCACGAATCCGATACCAATGCCGCTGGTGGCGCCGGCGGCGCCCAGGTCGACGAAAGGCACGTTGCTACCAGCGGCAGTGCCGGTCTTGCCATCGATATCGCCCAGCGCGTTCAAGCCTCCGACCGACGTGTTGCCATGGCCTCTGGATGTACCACCCCAACGTACGCCCAATTGCTTGTCGTAATCGACCGTGGCCTCGACGATGCGGGCCTCGATCATGACCTGGCGCACCGGGATGTCGAGCTGAGCGACGATGCGGCGAAGCTCGTCCAGGCTTTCCTGGGTCTGATAGGCAATGATGCTGTTGGTACGGTCGTCGACGGTGATCGAGCCACGATTGTCGCTGCCACTGTCGGCATTGCTACCGGCCTGGCCGTTACGCCCACTGGTGCCTGTGACCGACTGGAACAGCTTGGCAATGTCGGAAGCCTTGGCGTAGTTCACCTGGATCAGGTCGCGGCGCAGCGGCGCCAATTGCTGGATCTGCCGTTGCGACTCCAGTTCCTGGCGTTCACGCGCAGCGATCTCGTCAGCCGGCGCAACCAACAGCACATTGCCGACCTTGCGCTTGTCCAGGCCCTTGGTCTTGAGCACCAGGTCCAATGCCTGGTCCCATGGCACGTTCTGCAAGCGCAGTGTGATGTTGCCCTGCACCGTGTCGCTGGCGACCAGGTTCAGGTTGGTGAAGTCTGCGATCAGTTGCAGCACCGAGCGCACATCGATGTCCTGGAAATTAAGCGACAGCTTGTCGCCGGTGTAGATGTTCTTGTCCGCGTTGCGCTTGGCCAGGTCTTCGTTGGTCAACGGGCGCACGCTGATGGTCAGCCGGTTGTCGGTCTGATAGGCCGAGTAATCGTAAGTGCCGGCAGGTTCGATGCTGATAGCGGCGGAGTCGCCGGCCATGCTGGAGCTGACGTACTGCACCGGCGTGGCAAAGTCTTTCACGTCCAGGCGTACGCGTAACGGGTCGGGCAATTGCGTTTTGGCGAAGGTCAGCATGATCTTGCCGCCGACCTCCTTGATATCCGGGGCCACACCTTGCTCGCTGAGGTCGATCACTACATTGCCTTCACCCAGCTCACCGCGCTGGAAGTCGATGTTGCGGATGGCCTTGCCCACTGGCGCCTGCGCTGCGGCGGCAGCTCGGGCGCTGGCGACCGGCGGCGGCACATTGGCAGGGGAGCGATTGGCCGCTTGCAGGGCGCTTGCACCCTCACCGATCAGTACGTAGACATTGTTGCCTTCAGCACGGGTGCTGTAGGGCACCAGAGTATTGAGGCTGACGATGAGCCGCGTACGGTTTTGCGCCTCTACCACTACCAGGCTGCGTGCGTTGCCCGAACCCAGGTCGCGGCCACTGCTGGCCAGGCGATTGGTAACGCCGGGCAGGTCCAACGCGATGCGTGCGGGCTGGTCGGTGGTATAGCCGCGCGGGGCGGGCACCGGGCTGTCGAACGAGAGCTTGAGCTCCATGCGATTGCCGGGCAGATTCGCAACATCGATAGCCTTGAGGCTGGCAGCCAGCAGCGCCGGCGACAGCAATGCCATCCCTAGCGAAACGCCCAGCGCGCTAATAATTCTCTTCATTACCGAATTCCACTGTGCATGCTAGACCACACCATTACGAATGCTCCTTGAGCGGGATGCTGCGCGGCCGTTCTATCCAGCCTCCCTCGCCATCGGGCACCAGCTCCACCACATCGACTTCGCTGTCCGTAACCGCCACTATCTTGCCATCGTTCTGGCCAAGGTAGTCGCCTACCTTGACCCGGTGTACGCCACCTGCGCCCTTTATCAGGGCAAAACGCCCTTTGGGATTCTCCAGCAGGCCCACCATTTCGAACTGTTCGATATTGAAGCCTTCGAGAAACTGCTTGACCCGATTGGGGTCAGGCTTGATCAGGCGCGACCCCTTGGGCTTGTTCACCACGATACGCACCGGAGGCTCGAACGGGTTGCGCAGGTTCGATGCCTGGTAGGTGAATGGCTCGTAAGCCTGGAAGGTCGGGATCGGCTCGATCCGGCCCTTGGGCCTGGCATTGACCTCGGCCATCCACGCCTTGATGTCGGAAAACTCACCACCACCACAGGCGCTGAGCGCCAGGCAAGCCACCAGCGATACCCACGCCTTGCCCACACGCATCATGGCTTGGCCCCCTGCACGGGCGAAGCAGGCTTGGAAGCGTCAGCCTTCTCGTTATAGCGGTACGTTTTCGCCAGGATGGTCATGCGCAATGGGCTTGTGGAGTCTTTGTCAGCGGGTTGGATATCGAAATCGTGCAAGGTCACGATTCGCGACAAGCTCGAAATGCTGCTGACGAAGGTCGCCAGGTCATGATAGGTGCCGGTTACAGTCATCTGAATCGGCAGTTCGACGTAAAACTGTTGGGTCACTTCCGGCAACAGCTTGATTTCCTCGAAATCCAGGCCCGCGCCCAGGCCGGAGCGAGTAATGTCCTCCAGCAAGCCAGGCACTTCGGTATCGCTGGGCAGTTGCCGCAGCATGGTGCCGAAAGTGGTTTCCATTTCCTGGAGCTGCGCGGTGTAAGCCTCCAGGTTCGCAGCCTGGAACGACTTGTCCGTGTACTGCTGCTTGAGCTGTTCTTCCTGCGCTGCTCGGGTATCGAGGTCACCTTGCAGGTCCTGAAGGTGAAAGTAATACCCAAGCCCCAGCAGCAGTACAGCCAGCAAAGCGGCGCACAAACCTTTGATCACCCCTGGCCATGAGCCGATGTTGCTGGCGTCCAGCTCGCTGAGCTGAACTTCGCGCAGGCTGGCGACCCATCCTTTTATATCCAGGTTCATTGGGCATCAGCCTCCGCATCGGCGGGCGGGCGGGTCTGCTGAACTGTCAGCTGAAAGCGGTTGTTCTGCTCGGTTTCGCCAGTGCCGGCCTTGACCTCGGCCAGGCTAGGGGCATCCAGCCAGGGCGAGGCGTCGAGGTTGCGCATCAGTTCCGATACTCGGTTGTTCGATTCTGCGGCGCCACTGATGGAAATCTGTGTGCCCTGAAGCTTGACCTCGGTGAAATACACACCGTCCGGCAAGGTGCGGACCAATTGATCGAACACACGCCCGATCACCGGGCGGTTGCCTTGCAGGTCCTGGATGATCTTCATCCGCGCGATGAGTTGCTTGCGCCGGGCCTTGAGATCGCTGATCGCCTTGATGCGCACATCTAGCCGTGCGTTCTCTGACTGAATGAAATTGTTGCGGGCAGTCTGCGTAGCGATTTCGCTGCTGATCACCTGATCGGCGACGAACAACACCAGCAGGCAGAACGCCGCAACGCTGCCAAGCAGGATGAAGAACTGCTTCTTGCGCTCCTCACGGCGCTGCTCGCGCCACGGCAGCAGGTTGATAGTGGCCATCAGTCGAAACTCCTCAGGGCCAGGCCACAGGCAATCATCAGCGCAGGTGCATCGCTGGCCAGCGCACCGGCGTTGACCTTGCTGTTGAGTGCCATCTCCGCGAACGGGTTGGCGACCATGGTCGGGGTTCCGAGGCGCTGCTGTACCAGCTGATCGAGCCCTGCGATGGATGAGGTCCCCCCGCGAGCATTATGTAATCGACATCATTGTGCTGGCCGGCGGCGAAGAAGAACTGCAGCGACCGGGACACCTGCTGGACTACCGCGTCCTTGAAAGGCTGCAGCACTTCGCTCACGTAGTCGTCCGGCAAACCGCCCTGCTTCTTGGCGAGGCCGGCTTCTTCGAAGGTCAGCCCATAGCGACGTTGGATTTCCTCGGTCAACTGGCGCCCGCCGAACAGTTGCTCGCGGGTGTAGATGATGCGCCCGGCATGCAACACGCTGAGCGTGGTCATGGTTGCGCCGATGTCCATGACCGCAACGGTCAGGGGGCGATCACCCTGGGCAAACTGTGGAGCGATCAGCCCATAGGCGCGCTCGAGCGCGTAGGCTTCGACATCCACCACGCGCGCGGTGAGCCCGGCGATCGCGAGGGCAGCCTCGCGAACCTCCACGTTTTCCTTGCGGCAGGCGGCGAGCAACACTTCGACACGTTCCGGATTGCGTGGCGACACCCCCTGCACTTCGAAGTCGATGGCGACCTCTTCGAGCGGATAAGGGATGTACTGGTCGGCCTCGACCTTGATCTGGTTTTCCATCTCGTCTTCAGAGAGGCCGGTGTCCATCTCGATGGTCTTGGTAATCACCGCAGACCCGGCCACCGCAACGGCTACGGTGCGCGAAGCCGCCTTGGCCTTGACCAGCAGGCGTGCCAGTGCGTTGCCGACACCCTCGAGTTCGGCGATGTTCTTTTCGACCACGGCATTGGCGGGCAGCGGCTCCACGGCATAAGACTCCACCTTGAAACGGCCGCCAGAGCGGCTCAGTTCCAGGAGCTTGACCGTGGTGGAGCTGATATCGATCCCCAGAAGCGAATGCGCTTTTTTGCTGAAGAGTCCTAGCACTACCGATTCCCTAGCATTATCCGCGACTTACGGACCGTTTATGTTACAAGGCATTTAATAGCAGTCTTGACAGAAGCGCAAATGACGCTCAGTACCAAATTGCTTATAATGCCGAGCGCTTTTTTCCCTGCGCCGCCTGTGCGTGCCTAACTCATTATTTTCACTGGAAATCCGATTATCTTGATTCGCCTGCTCAAGTTCTTCTGCTGGTCAATCCTCGCCCTCGTGTGCGGGCTTTTGCTCGGGCTGAGCGGCGCGTACCTGTATCTTAGCCCCAGCCTGCCCTCCGTCGAGGCACTGAAGAGTGTCCAGTTGCAAATTCCGCTGAAGGTATACAGCAGCGATGGCAAACTGATTGCAGAGTTCGGCGAAATGCGCCGTTCGCCCATCAAATTCTCGGAAATCCCGCCGCAGTTCATCGCAGCGCTGTTGTCTGCCGAGGACGACAATTTCGAAAATCACTACGGCGTGGACCCCACCAGCCTTGTGCGTGCCGCCGGCCAGCTGGTGAGCAGCGGCCACATTCAGACAGGCGGTAGCACCATCACCATGCAGGTGGCCAAGAACTACTTCCTCAGCAGCGAGCGCAGTTTTTCGCGCAAGAGCACCGAGATCCTGCTGGCCCTGCAGATCGAACGCCAGCTCACCAAGGACGAGATCCTCGAGCTTTACGTGAACAAGATCTACCTGGGCAACCGCGCCTACGGTATCGATGCCGCTGCGCAGGTGTACTACGGCAAATCCATCAAGGATGTGTCGCTGGCACAGATGGCAATGATTGCGGGCCTTCCCAAGGCACCGTCGCGTTTCAATCCGCTGGCCAACCCGGTGCGCGCCAAGGAACGCCGCGACTGGATCCTGGGGCGGATGTATCGCCTGGGCAAGATCGACCAGAGCGCCTATCAGGCCGCGATCGCCGAACCGATCAACGCCAGCTACCACGTCCCTACTCCCGAAGTGAACGCCCCGTGGATCGCCGAAATGGCCCGCGCCGAGATGGTTGGCCGTTACGGCAGCGACGCTTACACCGAAGGCTTCCGTGTGACCACCACCATTTCCAGCGACCTGCAGGCCGACGCCAATACCGCAGTGCTGGCGGGGCTGGTGAGCTACGACGAACGCCATGGTTACCGCGGCCCGGAGGCACGGCTGCCTGGCAAACCACGTGACGCCTGGGTGAGTGAGCTGCAGCGCTTGCGCTCCTTCAACAGTATCGATCCAGCCATCGTCAGCCAGGTAAGCAAAGATGGCTTCACCGTGGTTACCCGCGAAGGCAAGGACGAGCACGTCGCCTGGGACACCATGAAGTGGGCCCGCCCGTATATCAACGCCAACAGCATCGGCCGCGCGCCTGCACAGCCTTCGGATGTCGCACAGGTTGGCGACGTGATTCGGGTGCAGCGCCAGCCTGATGGCTCGCTCAAGTTCAGCCAGGTGCCCAACGCCCAGAGCGCGCTGGTGTCACTGGATCCGCACGACGGCGCAATCAAATCACTGGTGGGCGGCTTCGCCTTCGAGCAGAGCAATTACAACCGCGCTACACAGGCCAAACGCCAGCCCGGCTCCAGCTTCAAGCCGTTCATCTATTGCGCGGCGCTGGACAGCGGCTATACCCCGGCCAGCCTGGTCAACGACGCGCCCATCGTCTTCGTCGATGACTACATGGACAAGGTCTGGCGGCCGAAGAACGATACCAACACCTTCCTCGGCCCCATCCGGCTGCGCGAAGCGCTGTACAAGTCACGCAACCTGGTCTCGATCCGAGTACTGCAAAGCCTGGGCGTAGACCGCACCATCGACTACATCACCCGCTTCGGCTTCAACAAGCAGGACCTGCCGCGCAACCTGTCGCTGGCGCTTGGCACTGCGACGCTCACCCCGATGGAAATCGCCACCGGCTGGAGCACATTCGCCAATGGCGGCTTCAAGATTCAGCCCTACCTGATCTCGAAAATCGAAAGCCGCAGCGGCGAAACGCTGTTCACCGCCAATGCGCCGCGCGTGCCCACCGCTCAGGAAGAAGCCGCCCGTCTGCAAGCCCAGGCTGCCAGCCCAGCCGTGCCGCTGGCAACCAGTGCCGGTGCCACCGACACCACCGCTGCCACCTCGGCTCCGGGCGTACCGGCTCCGGGCGTACCGGCTTCGGGCGTCCCGGCTTCGGGCGTCCCGGCCCTGGCAGAGCGCGTGGTCGACGGCCGAACGACCTTCATCCTCAACAGCATGCTCGAAGATGTGATCAAGAAGGGTACCGGGCGCCGCGCAATGGCCCTGAACCGCTCCGACATCGCCGGTAAAACAGGCACCACCAACGAGTCCAAGGACGCCTGGTTCTCTGGCTACAACGGCGACTACGTCACCACCGTATGGAGCGGCTTCGACCAACCCGACACCCTCGGCAAGCGCGAATTCGGCGGTACGGTGTCCTTGCCGATCTGGATGGACTACATGGGCGCCGCCCTCAAGGGCAAGCCTGCGAATACCCAGCCAGAGCCTGAAGGCATCATCAGCCTGCGGGTCGACCCGGTCAGTGGCCGCGCTGCCACCGCCAGCACCCCGGATGCCTACTTCGAGCTGTTCAAGAGCGAAGACACTCCTCCGTCGGTCAACGAAATCGACAATGGCCACGCACCTGGCAGCCCGCTGCCGGCAGATGAAGCGGCGCCTATGGACCTGTTCGAAGCCACCAACTCAGGCAATGCGCAATAAAAAGCCCGGCTGTCAACAGCCGGGCTTTTTTGTATCAGGCTGAGGATCAGCCGTTGAAAACGTCATCCACGCTCTGCAGCGGGTAGTGCTTCGGATACGGCAGGGTCGCAACGCCAGATTCGATGGCGGCCTTGGCCACGGCGTCGGAAACAATGGTGATCAGGCGGGCGTCGAGCGGTTTCGGAATGATGTATTCGCGGCCGAACTCCAGCGATTCGACGTTGTACGCCTGGCACACCTCCTTGGGCACCGGCAGCTTCGCCAGGTCGCGCAGGGCGACGGCGGCAGCGATCTTCATCTCTTCGTTGATGCGCTTGGCGCGTACGTCCAGGGCGCCACGGAAGATGAAGGGGAAGCCCAGCACGTTGTTGACCTGGTTCGGGTAGTCAGAACGGCCGGTGGCCATGATCACGTCGCTGCGCGTAGCGTGAGCCAGCTCCGGGGCAATTTCCGGGTCCGGGTTGGAGCAGGCGAACACGATCGGGTTGGCCGCCATGCTCTTGAGGCCTTCGGCGCTCAGCAGGTTCGGGCCAGACAGACCAACGAATACATCGGCGCCTTGCAGAGCGTCAGCCAGGCTGCGCTTGTCAGTCTCGTGGGCGAACACCGACTTGTACTGGTTCAGGTCATCACGGCCGGAGTGGATCACGCCCACACGGTCGATCATGAAGATGTTTTCGACCTTGGCGCCCATGCTGATCAGCAGCTTCATGCAGGAGATGGCAGCAGCGCCGGCACCGAGACAAACGATCTTGGCGCTTTCGAGCGATTTGCCGGCGATTTCCAAAGCGTTGAGCATGCCGGCGGCGGTGACGATGGCGGTGCCGTGCTGGTCATCGTGGAATACCGGGATGTCGCATTGCTCGATCAGCGTGCGCTCGATCTCGAAGCACTCGGGCGCCTTGATGTCTTCGAGGTTGATGCCACCGAAGGTGATGGAGATACGCTTCACGGTGTCGATGAAAGCTTGCGGGCTTTCGGCATCGACTTCGATGTCGAACACGTCAACGCCGGCGAAACGCTTGAACAGAACGCCTTTACCTTCCATCACCGGCTTGGACGCGAGTGGGCCAAGGTTGCCCAGGCCGAGGATCGCAGTGCCATCACTGATCACGGCGACCAGGTTGCCTTTACCGGTGTACTTGTAGGCCAGCTCAGGGTCGCGGCCAATTTCACGTACCGGCTCGGCAACGCCCGGGCTGTAAGCCAGGGACAGGTCGCGAGCAGTGGCGGTGGGCTTGGTGAGCTCTACGCTCAACTTTCCGGGGCGTGGCTGTGCGTGGTATTCGAGAGCGGCAGTTTTCAGGTCTGACATGGTGGCGTTCCGCTTTGACTGTTGAACTTTTTGGATCGCCGAGCATACGCGCTGAGGAAAATGCCCACAAGACTGGCCGGTCACGCCTGTCAAGTGGTAGGGAATTAGACTTTTAGCGCAGGTTGCCATGCGACCGCTTTTTCAACGGGCACGAAAAAGGCGCCCACACGGGGCGCCTTTTTCTGCTCTACCCGCCCCGAAAGGCAGGCTCGAAGCCTTACTTGGTCTTGGCACCGAAAACGCCGAAACGGTCGGTGAAGCGCTGCACGCGGCCGCCGGTGTCGAGGGTCTTCTGCTTGCCGGTGTAGAACGGATGGCACTCGTTGCACACGTCCAGGCTCAGGGAGCGCCCAGGGTGGAACGGGTTTCGATCACGTTGCCGCAGCTGCAGGTAGCGGTGATGGCTTCGTATTTCGGATGAACGTCAGGCTTCATGGGAAAATCCTCGTGTTTAGCGTGCCGCCACCCAGCACCATTGCCGGATACCGCACGTATAGGGGTGCGCATACTACCAGAGCCGCTTGGGGAATCAAGCTGCGCGCCACACCGGTGGTCTGTTCAGGCTTGCCCCCATTCCCCTCTGCCCCCGCGAGCCATTGCCTTGCCAAATGCCGTGCTGCGCCTTGCCCTGCCCTCGCCCCTGCGCCGGCTGTTCGACTACCTTCCGCCTACAGGGATGAGCACAAGCTCCTTCGAGCCAGGCATGCGTGTACGTGTGCCGTTCGGGCGGCGGGAAATGATCGGTGTGGTGATAGAGATTGCCAACGATTCCGAGGTGCCAGCAGGCAAGCTGCGCCCGGCCATTGGCCGCTTGGACGACAGCAGCCCGATGTCACCGGCCCTGATGCAGCTGTGCCTGTGGACGGCCCAGTATTACCAGCACAGCCTGGGTGACACCCTCAGCTGGGCGCTGCCGGTGCTGCTGCGCCAGGGGGAGCCTGCGCAGGCGCATCAGGAGCGGTTCTGGATCGCCGCACCCGCTGCGAGCCCCGACGACCCCAGACTCAAGCGCGCACCGCGCCAGCGTGAGGCGTTGACCACCTTGGCGCAGCATCCGCACGGCGTGGCGCACTCACTCCTGAGCCAGCTTCAGCTGGGCCGTGATGCACTCGATGGCCTTCTGACCAAGGGCCTGGCAGCGGTAGAGACTCGCACCCAGGCTGTGGCGCCGCGCCACGAGCACTGGCTGGCGCAGCCTGAGCTGCCGCTGAACACCGAGCAAAGCGCTGCTTTCGAGGCGATCCGCGCAGGCCTTGGCCATTACCACACTTACTTGCTGGCCGGCGTTACCGGCAGCGGCAAGACCGAGGTCTACCTGCAACTGATCCACCAATGCCTGCAAGCCGGCAAGCAGGCACTGGTGCTGATCCCGGAAATCAACCTCGGCCCACAGACCCTCAGCCGCTTCTCGCAGCGTTTCAATGCACGCATTGCCTTGCTGCATTCAGCGGTCAACGACCGCCAGCGCCTGGACGCCTGGCTTGCCGCGCGAGATGGCGATGCCGACATCGTGATCGGCACGCGCTCGGCACTGTTCACCCCGTTGAAGAACCCCGGCCTGATCATCATCGATGAGGAACACGATGGTTCCTATAAACAGCAGGAGGGCTTGCGCTACCACGCACGGGACCTGGCCATCGTCCGCGGCCATCAGGAAAACGTGCCAGTGGTGCTGGGCTCAGCTACGCCCTCCCTGGAAACCTGGCACAACGCCCACAGCGGCCGCTTTGCACTGCTTCGCCTCACTCAGCGCGCGGGCAACGCGCAGCCGCCGCGCTTTCTGCGCCTGGATGTGAAAAGCCGGCCACTGGACAGCGGCATCAGCGAGCCCTTGCAGCAAGCCATTGGCCAGACGCTCGCCCAGGGCCAGCAAGTGCTGGTGTTCCTCAACCGACGCGGGTTCGCGCCCACGCTGCTATGCCATGAATGCGGCTGGCTCTCGGAATGCCCACGCTGCGACGCGCGCACTACGCTGCACCAGCGCTCTGGCGAGCTGCGTTGCCACCATTGCGGCCATGTCGAATACAAACCACGGCATTGCCCGAGCTGCCGCTCCGTGGACCTGCGCCCGGTAGGCGCGGGCACCGAGCGTGCCGAGGAGCGCCTGCGAGTGCTGTTTCCCGATTACCCCGTGCACCGCGTCGACCGTGACACCACCACCGCCAAGGGCGCGATGGATCGCCTGTTTGCGACCGTTCATCAGGGCGAGCCTTGCATCCTGGTGGGCACGCAAATGCTCGCCAAGGGGCATCACTTTCCCCAAGTGACCCTGGTGGCGATTCTGGACGCCGACGGCGGGCTGTTTTCCGCTGACTTTCGCGCGCCCGAGCGCATGGCTCAACTGATCGTGCAGGTGGCCGGGCGCGCGGGGCGTGCCGAGATGCCAGGCAAGGTCATCATCCAAAGCCATCTGGCTGACCATCCGCTGCTGGTGCAGCTCACCGAAGATGGCTATTTCGCCTTTGCCGAGCAGGCGCTCAGCGAGCGCCGCGGCGCGGGCCTTCCGCCCTTCGCTCACCTGGCCCTGCTGCGCGCCGAGGCGCACAAACCTGGCCAGGCCGAGGATTTCTCGATCAGGCCTGCTCGCTCGCCGAAGGGTGGCTGGCCGAGCATGGCGTGCAGGGGTTGGAGCTGCTCGGCCCAGTGCCTGCGCCAATGGAGCGGCGTGCCGGGCGGTTTCGTGCGCAGCTACTGGTGCAATCCACGGCGCGCGCACCGCTGCACCGGTTGCTGGCAGCAATGATGGCGCAGGTGGAGGCGCTGCCGGCAGGCCGCGCGGTGCGCTGGTCACTGGACGTGGACCCGGTCGATCTGTTTTGAGCAGGGTTGGCAAGGCTGCCTGCGAACCGGATAATGCCCGGTTTTAAAGCCAGCCCCGGGCGACCTGCCCGCGCGCTCGAACGAGATACCCATGAAAGACACCATTCGCCTGCTGATCCAACAAGCCCTTGCCCGCATGGTGGCCGAGGGCGTGCTGCCCGAAGGCTTGAATGTGGCCATCCAGGTCGAGAACGCGCGCGACAAGGCCCACGGCGACTTCGCCAGCAACATCGCCATGATGCTCGCCAAGCCTGCCGGGATGAAGCCGCGGGACCTCGCCGAAAAACTCATCGCCGCCCTGCCCGCCGACGAGCAGGTGAACAAGGTCGTGATCGCTGGCCCCGGCTTCCTGAATTTCTTCCAGAACACTCAGGCCTTGGCCCAGCGCCTGGATGCCGCGCTGGCCGACGCCCACCTGGGCGTACGCAAGCCCGGCGCGCCTGAAAAGGTCGTCGTCGACCTCTCGGCACCTAACCTTGCCAAGGAAATGCACGTTGGCCACCTGCGCTCGACCATCATCGGCGATGCGGTAGCCAATGTGCTTGAGTTTCTGGGCGATACGGTCATCCGCCAGAACCACGTCGGAGACTGGGGCACCCAGTTCGGCATGCTGCTGGCGTACCTTCAGGAAAACCCCGCCGACAGCGACCAACTCGCCGACCTGGAAAACTTCTACCGCGCCGCCAAAAAGCGCTTTGACGAATCCGAAGCCTTCGCCAAGACCGCGCGCGGCCTGGTGGTCAAGCTGCAGGCAGGCGACCCGGATTGCCTGGCGCTCTGGACACGCTTCAATGCCATTTCGCTGTCGCATTGCCAGGCCACCTACGAGCGTTTGAACGTGCGCCTGACGCCCAACGACGTCATGGGCGAAAGCGCCTACAACGACGACCTGCCCAGCGTGGTCGCTGACCTGCGCAGCAAGGGCCTGCTTGAAGAAGACAACGGCGCTCAGTGCGTCTTCCTCGAAGAGTTCAAGAATGCCGAAGGCAACCCGCTGCCGGTGATCGTGCAGAAAGCAGGCGGTGGCTACCTTTACGCCACTACCGACCTGGCCGCCGTGCGCTATCGCAGCAATGTGCTCAAGGCAGATCGCGCGCTCTACTTCGTCGACCAGCGCCAGGCGCTGCACTTCCAGCAAGTGTTCGAGGTGGCTCGCCGGGCCGGCTTCATCACCAACGGCATGCGCCCCGAACACATGGGCTTCGGCACCATGAACGGCGCTGATGGCCGGCCGTTCAAGACCCGCGACGGCGGCACGGTCAAGCTGATCGACCTGCTCACCGAAGCCGAGCAGCGTGCGTACGCGCTGGTGAAAGAGAAAAACCCCGAGGTCGAAGAGGCCACCCTGCGTGAAATCGCTCGCGTGGTGGGCATCGGCGCGGTCAAGTACGCCGACCTCTCCAAGCACCGCACCAGCGATTACTCGTTCAATTTCGACCTGATGCTGAACTTCGAAGGCAACACCGCGCCTTACCTGCTCTACGCCTACACCCGCGTGGCAGGGGTGTTCCGCAAGCTGGGCAAGAGTTTCGAAGAGGCCGACGGGCACATCGAGCTGCACGCTGCGCATGAGCAGGACCTGGCCGCGCGCCTGGCGCAGTTTGGCGAGGTGCTCAACACTGTCGCCGACAAGGGCACGCCGCATGTGCTGTGCGCGTACCTGTACGACATCGCCGGGCTGTTCTCCAGCTTCTACGAGAACTGCCCGATCCTTACGGCCGAGACGCCCGCCCAGCAGGCCAGCCGCCTGCGCCTGGCGGCCCTGGCAGGCCGTACCTTGAAACAAGGCCTGGAACTGCTGGGCCTGGAAACCCTGGAGCGCATGTAAGTTGGCTGCGAAAAAACCAGCACCCAAACGAGGCGCCAGCCGCACCCAGCCTGCATCAAAGAAAAAACCGATTCCAGGATGGGTATGGCTGGCCGTGGGCCTCACGGTCGGCGCGTTCGTCGTATTTCTGATGAAACTCGACCCCAGCAAGGACGAGGTCAAGCGCACCCGGCCCGAACAGCAGAAGGCCGAGAAGATCGCCGAGGCGAACAAGACCCCGCCGAGCCCGACCCAGGTCAAGCCCAAGTACGACTTCTACACGCTGCTGCCTGAATCGGAGGTGATCGTACCGCCCGAAGCCGTGCCGGAGAAAACGCCCCCGGTACCGGCCCAGCCGGTAACGCCAGAAGTCGCTGCGAAAATCGACACCGCGCGCGCCCAGGCCGCCCTCTCCGGCCAGACGCCCCCCGGCACCGCCGGTCGCCAAACCGGCCGCCACCACGCAGTATTTCCTGCAGGCTGGCTCCTTCCGCCGACAGGCCGACGCCGACCGAGTGCGTGCGCAGATCATCCTGCTGGGCCAGGCGGTGCAAGTGGAATCCGGCACGGTGAAGGACGACACCTGGTACCGCGTACTGGTCGGCCCCTTCAGCAACCGCGAACAGCTCACCGCCGCGCAGAAGATGCTAGCCGGCAGCGGCTTCAACAACTTGCTGCTGCAACAACGGCAAAGCCGGTAGAGCAGCTGCGAGCTTCAAGCTGCAAGCTTCAAGAAAGAGCGGCTTGCGTAGTGGCGGGGATTGCGGCGTGCCTGCATCGACGCCGCAGTCCGCTCTTGCTTTCAGCTTGAGGCTTGAGGCTTGAAGCTTGAACCCGCCGTCCCTATATAGGTCTTCATCCGGGCATTTTCGCCCCGCTGCGTGGAGACAACCCCTTGACCACCATCGTATCCATTCGCCGCCACGGTAAAGTCGTCATGGGCGGCGACGGCCAGGTGTCGCTGGGCAACACCGTCATGAAAGGCAATGCCAAGAAGGTACGCCGCCTTTATCACGGCCAGGTCATCGCAGGCTTTGCCGGCGCCACTGCCGACGCCTTTACCCTGTTCGAACGTTTCGAAGGCCAGCTGGAAAAACACCAGGGCCATCTTGTCCGAGCCGCCGTCGAACTGGCCAAGGACTGGCGCACCGACCGTTCCCTCAGCCGCCTCGAAGCGATGCTGGCCGTCGCCAACAAAGACGCATCGCTGATCATCACCGGTAACGGCGATGTCGTCGAACCCGAAGACGGCCTGATCGCCATGGGTTCCGGTGGCGGCTACGCACAAGCCGCGGCCCGCGCGCTGTTGAAAAATACCGAACTCTCCGCCCGGGATATCACCGAGGCCGCGCTGAACATCGCTGCAGACATCTGCGTGTTCACCAACCACAACCTGACTATCGAGGAGCAGGACCTGGCGGAGTGATCCGCGCAAAGGTTCGCCTGACCCACATGTCCATGACCCCCCGCGAAATCGTCCACGAACTCAACCGCCACATCATCGGCCAGGATGACGCCAAGCGCGCCGTGGCCATTGCTCTGCGCAACCGCTGGCGCCGCATGCAGTTGCCGGCCGAGCTGCGCCCTGAGGTCACGCCGAAGAACATCCTCATGATCGGTCCCACCGGCGTAGGTAAAACCGAGATCGCCCGGCGCCTGGCCAAGCTTGCCAACGCGCCCTTCCTCAAGGTCGAGGCCACCAAGTTCACTGAGGTGGGTTATGTAGGTCGCGACGTCGAGTCGATCATCCGCGACCTGGCAGACGCTTCGCTCAAGCTGCTGCGTGAGCAGGAGGTGATCAAAGTGCGTCACCGCGCCGAGGACGCCGCCGAGGATCGCATTCTCGACGCCCTGCTGCCGCAGGCGCGTACTTTTGGTGACGACGCCCCTTCCAGTGCTGACTCCAACACCCGCCAGCTGTTTCGCAAGCGCCTGCGCGAAGGCCAGCTCGACGACAAGGAAATCGACATCGAGGTTGCCGAGCAGGTAGGCGTAGACATCTCTGCCCCGCCTGGCATGGAAGAAATGACCAGCCAGTTGCAGAACCTGTTCGCCAACATGGGCAAGGGCAAGCGCAAGACCCGCAAGCTCAAGGTCAAGGAAGCGCTCAAGCTGGTGCGTGAAGAAGAGGCCGGCCGCCTGGTCAATGAGGAAGAGCTCAAGGCCAAAGCGCTCGAAGCCGTCGAGCAGCATGGCATTGTCTTCATCGACGAAATCGACAAGGTCGCCAAGCGCGGCAACGTCGGCGGCGCTGACGTTTCGCGCGAAGGCGTGCAACGTGACCTGCTTCCGCTGATCGAAGGCTGCACCGTGAACACCAAGCTGGGCATGGTCAAGACCGACCACATCCTGTTCATCGCTTCGGGTGCCTTCCACCTGAGCAAACCCAGCGACCTGGTGCCCGAGCTGCAGGGCCGGCTGCCGATCCGCGTCGAGCTCAAAGCACTCACTCCAGGCGATTTCGAGCGCATCCTCAGCGAGCCGCACGCCTCGCTCACCGAGCAATACCGCGAGCTGCTCAAAACCGAGGGGCTGGGTATCGAGTTCGTCGACAGCGGCATCAAGCGCCTGGCCGAGATCGCCTTCCAGGTGAACGAGAAGACCGAGAACATCGGTGCCCGCCGCTTGCATACGCTGCTGGAGCGCCTGCTGGAGGAAGTCTCGTTCAGCGCCGGCGACCTGGCAGGTTCCCAGAACGGCGAGCCGATCCGCATCGATGCTGACTACGTCAACAGCCACCTCGGTGAGCTGGCGCAGAACGAAGACCTGTCTCGCTACATCCTCTGACTGCCAAGCGCCGGGGCCTGGCCCCGGCGCGCGAGGCCACACCATGCACAAACTTCCCACCGCGATCAACTTGCACAAAGCCAGCAAAACCCTGGTGCTCAGCTACGCCCCCGACGAGCAATACAGCCTGCCGGCGGAGTTGCTGCGCGTGCATTCGCCTTCGGCCGAAGTGCAGGGCCACGGCAAGCCCATCTTGCAGCACGGCAAGCTGAACGTAGGTTTGAGCAAGGTCGAGCCCGCTGGGCAGTACGCACTCAAGCTCAGCTTCGACGACGGGCACGACAGCGGGCTGTTCACCTGGGAGTACCTTTACGAGCTGTGTACCCGCCAGGAAGCACTCTGGGCAGACTATCTCGACGAGCTGCGCAAGGCAGGCAAGTCACGCGACCCGGCTGAATCAGTGGTTCGATTGATGCTTTGAAACGCTTGGCGCCCAGCGCCAGGTATCAACTATCAAGCGCCCCACGAACTTTGCGCGCCAGCTCACGGACGGTGAAAGGCTTGGGCAAGAAGTGAACACCGTGGTCGAGCATCCCGTTATGAACGATAGCGTTGCGCGTGTATCCGGTGGTGTAGAGGACTTTCAGCCCAGGATAGAGCAACCCGGCATGATCAGATAACTGCCTTCCGGTCATCCCAGGCATTATGACGTCCGTGAACAATAGCGAAATGGACGAGTTTGCTCTGAGAACATCGAGTGCGTCCGGGCCGTTACCAGCCTCCAGTACAACGTAGCCGAGAGTTGCCAGGGCTTCGACCGACAACGCACGCACCATGGCGTCATCCTCTACAACCAGCACCACTTCTCCGCTACGCGCGCGGTAGTCGTTGTGTTGTTCTTCCAGCTCTCGAATATGCGACTTGGCGACGGCGCCGCCATAGTAACGCGGAAAATAGAGCTTGAAGGTCGTCCCTACTCCAACTTCCGAATACACATTGATATGGCCGCCCGACTGTTTGACGAACCCATATACCTGGGCCAGGCCCAACCCAGTCCCTTTGCCTACACCTTTGGTTGTGAAGTAGGGCTCGAAGATACGCTCGATCAATTCCGGTTCGATACCGGTCCCGGTATCGGTAACCGCCAGCATGACATACTGGCCCGGCTTGATCTGATACGTGCTCGCGTAATGCTCATCCAAATAGATGTTCGCCGTTTCTATGGTGAGTTGCCCACCGTCGATCATCGCATCACGGGCATTGATAGCCAGGTTTACAACAATGTTCTCCAATTGCGCGGCATCGGCATAGGTATGCCATAGCCCGGCGTAGCGAACATTCTCGAACCCAACCTGATCGCCGAGCGTCCGCTCGAGCATATCGGCCAGGCCGGCGGTCAGGCGATTGATATCCAAAGGCTCAGGTGCCAATGGTTGCTGCCGAGAGAACGCCAGCAGCCGCTGTGTCAGCAAGGCTGCCCGCTGCGCCCCCTCCAAGGCTATGCCGCTGTACTTGAGAACATCCTGCTCGGTGCGATTTCGGCGCAGCCTCAACAATTCAAGGCTGGCAATCACTGTGGTCAACATATTGTTGAAGTCGTGAGCGATACCGCCGGTCAACTGGCCGACGGCCTCCATCTTCTGCAATTGCTGAACCTTGCCTTCGGCAGCCCGCAATGCAACCGCCTGCTCATTCAGGCGACGGCTCGAGTCAGCCATGTCGGCTTGATGCTGTCGACCTTCCGCTTCTAGCCCGTCGGAAACCCATTTCTGCCGGTTGTATTCAATCTGAAAGGCGTCGATGTCTGTGCAGGTGCCATACCACTGAAGAAGCTTGCCTTGCTCGTCGTAGATAGGTTGGGCACGGCTTAGAAACCACCGATAAATGCCGTCGCAGTCCCGCATGGAGAACGTAGCCTCGAACACTCGCCTCTGCAAAAAACACTGCTCGAGCAAGCTCAGAACTTCACTGCGTTGGTCGTCATGGATCATTGCAAGCCAGCCACGACGCATCAGCGCCGGATTGCTCAGGCCTGTGAGCACTTGCCAGCGCGAGTTGAACCAGCGTTCGTTACCGTACGCATCCGCTGTCCAGACCAGTTGCGGCATTGCATTGGTGAGGGAGGCGAACCTCGCTTCGGCCAATTGCTCGGCATCACGCTGTTTCAGCAGCGCTGCGAGCTGTTCAGTACCGTCACGGATGACTTTGAGCGCCCCAACGAACTGGCCTTTGGCGACCATCGGCATCATCGAGCCACTGGCCCAGAACGTAGAGCCGTCTTTGCGCAAATGCCAACGGTCGTCAGCCGCGCGCCCCTGGCTTAATGCGAGGCCGATTTCACGCTCGACTACAGCAGCCTGGCAATCGTCCTCGGTAAAAATCATCTGGATTGGCTGGCCGATGGCCTCATCGCGTGCCCAGAACAGAATGCGCTCAGCGCCTTCGTTCCACTCCACAATCTTGCCCGTCAGGTCGATTGCAATGATTGCGTAATCGACCGCGCTATCGAGGATCAGACGATGATATTCATGTGCATGCACAAGTTCTGCACGGGCTTCTATCAACGCCTGTTCTGGCTCCGATACGGTTTCGGGGAGATTGTTCGAATGCAAGGATGGGACCTGTGGCCGGTAGACGCTGGAAGGGGATTTGCCAGCAGAGAATAGGCACAGTATCCGAGAGGCGGAAACAACACTATCGTCTTTACAGAGCTGCGGCTACCACGGGCCCACTTTCAACGCTCAAGCACCTCGGGATGCCGAACCAACTTGAGAATCAGTGCCGACATAGTCTCGAGTGCCCATGGTTTGGGCACGAACGTGATGCCCGGGCCGAACCGGCCGGCTTCATCGCCAAAGCCGCTGGTAACGATGACGGGCAAGATCCGGATAACGCCGATGCAACATCAGTGCAAGCTCATCCCCGGCGATCTGCCCAGGCATCACCATGTCGGTGAACACCAGGCCGATCGTACTTTCATGGCGCATCACGAACATCAGGGCATCGTCTGCGGTTTTGAACCCATGGCACGGGAGGCCAAGCTCTTCGATCATGTCGACCATCAGGCTGAGCAACAGAGGGTCATCGTCGACAACTACGATGGCCCCGGCCGGCGCTCGATATTCGGTAGGTGCAAGCTTGGTCACAAGGCAGCTCCCAAAAACCGATCTGGTTCAGAGCACCGATGCGGGCTCTTCCTTCCTTGATAGGCCAGTTCAGGCTATCACGCCAGGTATTTGTCCAGCGCCTTGTTGATCTCGGCCTCGACCATGCCTCCCATCATCGACAGCATCATCCCCAGCTTGATCTCGACCCGCACCAGTGTTTCGGTGATAGCTACCTGCCCGGTAATGCCGCTGCGCTTGAGTTCTACGGTGTCGCCTTCCCATTCGGCTTGCATGTCATATTTGCTCTGCAACTTTTCCACAAGCTTGCCGGCGCGCTCGCGGGCGACTTCACGGCCCAGCGTGTGCTGGCGTTCAACGGTGATCTGGCTCATCGGCAATCTCGGTCAATTCAAAGGGGTTTATTCTACCCGGCACAGGGCCCTTCAAGACAAAGCCTGCATAGCGGGATTAGAATGGCCGGTAATTTTTTCCGGTGCAGGCGATATGACTGAACAGCGCAAAGGCAACGAAGCCGAACCCTCCACTCACTTTGGTTACCAGCACGTGCCGGAGAGCCAGAAGGCGGAGAAGGTCGCCGAGGTGTTCCACTCCGTCGCTGCCAAGTACGACGTGATGAACGACCTGCTATCTGGCGGGATGCACCGCTTGTGGAAGCGCTTTACCATTGAGCTGTCGGGCGTGCGCCCAGGCAACCGGGTGCTGGATATCGCTGGTGGCACTGGCGACCTTACCCGCCGCTTCTCCGATCTGGTCGGGCCGGCCGGCGAAGTCGTGCTGGCCGATATCAACGCTTCGATGCTGAAAGTCGGCCGTGACCGCCTGCTCGACCTGGGGGTGGCCGGCAATGTGCGCTTCGTGCAGGCCGATGCCGAGAAGCTGCCGTTCCCCGACAACCACTTCGATGTGGTGACCATCGCCTTCGGCTTGCGCAACGTAACCCATAAAGAGGACGCGCTGCGCTCGATGCTGCGTGTGCTCAAGCCCGGCGGCCGATTGCTGGTGCTGGAATTCTCCAAACCCACCAGCAAACTGATGGCCAAGGCTTACGACGCCTACTCTTTTGCCTTCATGCCACTGGTAGGCAAGCTGGTCGCCAACGACGCGGCAAGCTACCGATACCTTGCCGAGTCGATCCGCATGCACCCTGACCAGGAAACCCTGAAGGCGATGATGGCCGATGCCGGGTTCGACCGTGTCACCTACCACAATATGACCACCGGCATCGTAGCCCTGCACAGGGGTATCAAACCCTGATGCTCGAACGCGCCCTACTGGCCAGCGCCGAAGCCGGCATCAACCGCGCCCTGCGCCTCGATGCCACGGCGCTGCCGCGCCTGGCGCCATTGAGTGGCGCGGTCATCGAAATCGATTGCCCACGCCCCGCCCGCCGCGTGTTCATCCTGCCCGGCAGCCATGGCCTGACCCTGGCCAGCCACTGGGAGGCACCCGCCACCTGCACGCTGCGTGCACCGGCCGGGCGCTTGCTGGAGCTGGCCTTGCGCCGTGACAAGACTGCGGTGCTGCACAGTGCGGATGTCGAGCTGGAAGGCGATACCGGTGCACTGATGGCCTTGAGCGACGTGCTGCAGAACCTGGAGCTGGATCGGGAGCACGAAGTATCGCGCTGGCTGGGGCCGGTCGGCACCGCGCTACTCAGCGGCCACATGCGGCTGCGCGCGCGTTGGGCGAAAGAAGGCGCCGGCAGGCTGCGCGAAACACTCGCCGACTACCTGAACGAAGAAACCCGCGCATTGGTCGGAAAGCGTGAGGCCGAAGCGCGCTGGCAGGAGCTCGATGAGCTCAAGCTGGCCACCGACCGCATCGAGGCCCGCCTGGCGCGGTTGTTCCCCACCCCTGATTCCAGCGAAAACGCATGAAGCTGCTCGCCGTCCGCCGTCTGTTTCGTATCCTGCGCGTGGGCATCCGCTACCGCCTCGATGACCTGATTCTCGCGTTACCGCTGCCATGGTGGCTGCGCATCCTCCGCTTTGCCATGCCCTGGCGCGCCCTGCCGCGGCGCAATCGGCAGCTTTCGCGCGGGGCGTGCCTGCGCCTGGCCCTGCAAGATCTCGGGCCGATCTTCATCAAGTTCGGGCAGATCCTCTCCACCCGCCGTGACCTGCTGCCGGGCGACATAGCCGACGAGCTGATGCTGCTGCAGGACCGCGTGCCGCCGTTCGACCCCAAGCAGTCGATGCAACTGATCGAGGAGCAGCTTGGCGTGCCGATCAGCCAGGCCTTCAGCCGCTTCGACGTCGAGCCGCTCGCTTCCGCTTCGGTGGCCCAGGTTCACGCCGCGTGCCTGCGCACCGGCGAAGAAGTGGTAGTGAAAGTGGTACGCCCCGGCCTTCGCCCGATCATCAGCTCTGACCTCGCCTGGCTGTTCCTGCTGGCGCGGCTGGCCGAATGGCTCTCTGCCGACGCACGCCTGCTGCACCCGATGGACGTGGTCTCCGACTACGAAAAAACCATCTACGACGAGCTCGACCTGCTGCGCGAAGCCGCCAACGCCAGCCAGCTGCGGCGCAACTTCGAAGGCTCGCCGCACCTGTACGTACCGCAGATCTACTGGGACTGGTGCCGGCCCAAGGTGCTGGTGATGGAGCGCATCTACGGTGTGCCGGTCACCGACCTTGCCACCCTGGCCGATCAGCGCACCGACATGAAGCTGCTGGCCGAGCGCGGCGTGGAGATTTTCTTCACCCAGGTGTTCCGCGACAGCTTCTTCCATGCCGACATGCACCCGGGCAACATCTTCGTCAGCACTGTCAATCCCTGGGACCCGCAATACATCGCGATCGACTGCGGCATCGTCGGCAGCCTCACCCCGGAAGATCAGGAATACCTGGCCCGCAACCTGTTCGCCTTCTTCAAGCGTGACTATCGGCGCGTGGCGCAGTTGCACATCGATTCGGGTTGGGTGCCTGCGCAAACCAAACTGAACGAGTTCGAAGCAGCGATCCGTACTGTGTGCGAGCCGATTTTCGAAAAACCTCTGAAAGACATCTCCTTCGGCCAGGTGCTGATGCGCCTGTTCCAGACCGCGCGGCGCTTCAACATGGAAGTGCAGCCGCAACTGGTGCTGCTGCAAAAGACATTGCTCAACATCGAAGGCCTGGGCCGCCAGCTGTACCCCGACCTCGACCTGTGGAGCACGGCCCAGCCTTACCTCGAACGCTGGATGCGTGAGCGCATGAGCCCCAAGGGGCTGCTGCGAAATGCCCAGTCACAATTTGAACAACTGCCCTACATCGCCAGCATGACCCGCGACCTGCTGGAGCGCATGGCAACGCCTCATCGCGAAGACCCTCCACCGCCTTGGCGGCGCAGCAGCGAAGTATTCGCCCTGCGCCTGGTCGGCGGCATCCTGCTGGCAGGCGGCGGGGTAATGGCCAGCAGCGGCGCGGCGCTTCACACTGTGCAATCCTGGCCGGCCTGGATCATGCTCGCCGCAGGCCTGTATCTGGTCGTGCGTGGATAGCCACTGGCGCCATGCGCTGGCACTATAGGCGGCCATTGCCGCGGAGTAGACGATGAAAGACTGGCTGGACGAGATCAAATGGACCGATGACGGCCTGGTACCGGCCATCGCCCAGGATCACCGAACCGGGCGCGTGTTGATGATGGCCTGGATGAACCGCGAATCGCTGGCACTCACTGTCGCCGAGCAGCGTGCCATCTATTGGTCACGCTCGCGGGGCAAGCTGTGGCGCAAGGGCGAAGAGTCCGGCCACGTGCAAAAGCTGCACGAGCTGCGCCTGGACTGCGATGCCGACGTCGTCATCCTGATGGTCGAGCAGTTGGGCCAGATCGCCTGCCATACCGGCCGCGAGAGCTGCTTCTACCGCGTGTTCGAGAACGGCAACTGGAAGGTCGTCGATCCCGTGCTCAAGGATCCGCACGCCATCTACGCCGAGGGGCATCGCCATGAGTGACACCCTTCACCGCCTGGCCGAGGTGCTGGAAGCCCGCAAGCAGGCACCCGCCGACACGTCTTACGTGGCCAGCCTCTATCACAAGGGCCTGAACAAAATCCTGGAAAAGGTCGGCGAGGAGTCGATCGAAACCATCATCGCCGCCAAGGATGCGCAAAAAAGCGGAGATTTCAGTGATGTCATCTACGAAACCGCTGATCTGTGGTTCCATAGCCTGGTGATGCTGTCAGCGCTAGGCCAGCATCCACAGGCGGTATTGGATGAGCTGGATCGCCGCTTCGGTTTGTCGGGGCACGACGAAAAGGCTGCCCGCGAGCCCTCCGCCTGACTGTCTGAATTCGAGGAACTGTAAATGGGTATTTTTGACTGGAAACACTGGGTCGTCATTCTGATCGTCGTGGTGCTGGTGTTCGGCACCAAGAAGCTCAAGAACCTGGGCACCGACGTGGGCGAAGGCATCAAGGGCTTTCGCAAAGCCATGAACGACGGCGAGAAGGAAGAAGAAAAGCGCGAGCAGCAAGCTCACGCACAGGCGCAAACAAACGCCCAGCCCGGCGCGCCGCTGACCCCACCGCACACCATCGACGGCCAGCACCAGAAGGTCGAAGAGCCTGTGCGCAAGGATTGACCCATGTTCGGGATCAGTTTCAGTGAATTGCTGCTGGTAGGGCTGGTTGCCCTGCTGGTGCTAGGCCCCGAACGCTTGCCCGGCGCGGCACGCACGGCGGGTTTGTGGATCGGGCGGCTCAAGCGCAGCTTCAACTCGATCAAGAACGAGATCGAACGGGAGATAGGTGCGGACGAGATCCGCCGGCAACTGCACAACGAGCACATCCAGTCGCTGGAGCAGGAGGCTCGCAAGATCCTCAACCCCGAGGCTGAACACAAGCCCGAGCCAAAGCCCGCCGAGCCGCCGCCTGTTGTGCCCGAGCACAACCCTGCCCAGGGTGAGTTGCCATTGCCGCCAGTGATCAACCCGCCGCCGGCAGCTGCGGTAAACGAACCTGGGTTCGCACCGATACCAGCACCCGCAATACAACCGGCACCGGGGTCACAACCGGGATCGGAACCGACACCGGCAACGGAACCGAAAAAGCCCCATGAGTGACTTGCCCGAGCACGACCAGCCCATGCCGCTGGTGTCGCACCTGACCGAACTGCGCAACCGCCTGCTGCGCTGCGTGGCAGCCATCTTCCTTGTGTTCGCGGGCCTGTTTTCGTTTGCCCAGCAGATCTACACGATTGTTTCGGCGCCACTGCGCCAGTACCTGCCGCCTGGCGCAACGATGATCGCCACCGACGTGGCGTCGCCCTTTCTGACGCCGTTCAAGCTGACGATGATGGTTTCGCTGTTCGCAGCGATCCCTTTCGTCCTTTACCAGATCTGGGGCTTCATCGCGCCGGGCCTCTACCGCCATGAAAAACGCGTGGCCGTGCCGCTGCTGGTCTCGAGCATCCTGTTGTTCTACGCAGGCATGGCATTCGCCTACTTTCTGGTGTTTCCGCTGATGTTCAAGTTCTTTGCGGCGGCGACTCCAGAGGGTGTGTCGATGATGACCGACATCGCCAGTTACCTTGATTTCATCATGACGCTGTTCTTTGCCTTCGGCGTGGCGTTCGAAATTCCGGTCGCCGTGGTGCTGCTGGTATGGATCGGCGTAGTGGACGTGAAGTACCTGAAAAAAGCCCGCCCCTACGTGATCATCGGCTGCTTCGTAGTCGGCATGCTGCTCACCCCTCCCGACATCTTCTCGCAAACCCTGCTGGCCGTGCCGATGTGGATGCTGTTCGAAGTGGGCGTGCTGTGTGGTGGCCTGATTCGCAAGCGCAGTGACCATGACGAGGCCTCGGAGCCTGGCGATCAACCACCCGTGCCACGCGCGTGAACCTGCTGCTGCTCGAAGACGGCGACTTCATCGCCGAGAGGCGCGCCGTATTGCGTGACCGCCGACTGGTGCACATGCAGCAGGTGCAGCGCGTAGAGGCTGGCGACACCCTGCGTGTTGGCCAGCTCGGCGGCCTGATGGGCCAGGCCCAGGTGCTGCGCCTGGGCGAACGCGAGGCTGAGCTTGCCGTAACCCTGGAGCGCGAGCCGCCGGCCAAACTCGGCCTGACTCTGGTGCTGGCCGTGCCCCGGCCCAAAATGCTGCGCCGCGTGTTCCAGACAATCGCTACCCTGGGTGTGCCTCGGCTGATTCTGGTCAACAGCTACCGGGTCGAGAAAAGCTTCTGGCAAACCCCCTTTCTGGAGCCAGCGGCCATCCGCGAGCAACTGGTGCTCGGGCTTGAGCAGGCGCGGGACACAGTGCTGCCTGAAGTGATCATCGAAAAACGCTTCAAGCCCTTCGTGGAAGATCGCCTGCCTGCGATCACTCAAGGCACCCTGGGATTGGTTGGCCACCCTGGAGACTTCCCACCGTGCCCCCGTGCTGTGAGCCAACCGGTAACGCTGGCGATCGGCCCGGAAGGGGGCTGGATACCCTACGAAGTCGAACTGATGCAGCGTGCCGGGCTTTCGCCGGTGCAGCTGGGCGAACGCATTCTGCGTGTCGAAACGGCAGTCACCGCCCTGCTTGCGAGACTTTTCTGAGCATAAATGCCGTGGTTTTCTGGCCGCTTTGGCGGCCTTATTCCGGCGAAAATGCTTAATTCTGTGCCGATAACGCCAATGAAACATCCCGAAGCATTAGCCCCCTTCAGGATCTGATCCGCTGGCCGACGCACCCCCTTGTGTTCCCACCTCACAAGGAGTGTTTCCAATGCCATTACCGTCCCACGGGCTGCTGGCCAACCTCACCGTACAACGCAAGCTCACCCTGGGCTTCGGCCTGGTGCTGTGCCTCACTCTGGCCGTCACCGCAATAGGCTGGCTCGGCCTGTCATTGCTCACCCAACGCGGGGACAAGCTGGCCGAGGTCGCCGATATCGCCGACATGGCCCGCGAGATGCGCATTCAGCGCCTGAGGTACTCACTGCGCCCCTCCCGGCCGAGTCTCGAAAACTGCACGCTGCAATGGCGCGCCTGGGCGACGCCACCCAGTCGCTGCGTGGAAAACTCAGCGACCCGGACGACATTGCGCAGATGGACGTCATCCTCGCCGCTCTGAAGAAGTATCAAGAGCTGTTCAGTACCGTGGCGGCGATCCAGGCGGAACGCCCGATGGAAAGCCAGGCCATGCTCGACCAGATGAAAACCCTCGGCGACGACCTGATCGGCGCAAGCGAAGCCATCAGCCAGGCTCAGACACACAAGCGCGACAATGACACCACCAAGGCCAAGGCCCTGCTTGGCGGGATGTCGCTGCTCGCGCTCCTGCTGGGGATGGGCGCCGCGCTGTTGATCTCCCAGCAGATCATCGCGCCCTTGAGGCAAACCATCAAAACCGTGGATAAGGTCGCCGAAGGTGATTTGCGGGAAGTGAAAGCCTCTTCGCGGCACGATGAACTTGGCCAGTTGCAACAGAGCGTGGCAGGCATGAACCAAGGCCTGCGCGATCTTGTCGACGGCATCGGCGAGGGTGTCCAGCAATTGACCAATGCCGCAGAGCAACTCTCGGCCGTGACCGCTCAGACCAACGCAGGCGTGAGCGCGCAGAGGCTCGAAACCGATCAGGTCGCCACAGCGATGAACCAGATGGTCGCGACCGTACAGGATGTAGCGCGCAACGCCGAGCAAGCCTCCGAGGCGGCCACTGCCGCCACCCAGCAGGCGCGTGAAGGCGACCGGGTAGTCAATGAGGCGATCACCCAGATCGAAAACCTGGCCGACGAAGTCGAACGCTCTAGCGAAGCGATGACGCGGCTGGAGCATGAAAGCGGCAAGATCGGCGGGGTGCTGACGGTCATCAAATCGGTGGCCGAGCAGACCAACCTGCTGGCGCTGAACGCTGCCATCGAGGCAGCGCGGGCTGGTGAGGCCGGCCGGGGCTTTGCGGTGGTGGCCGATGAGGTTCGAAGCCTTGCGCAACGCACCCAGCAATCGACCGAAGAAATCGAAGGGTTGATCACGGCGCTGCAGAACGGTACCCAACAAGCCGTGAACGCCATGACTACCAGCCGCTCGCTCACTGAGAGCAGCGTGCAGCTCGCACGCCAGGCCGGCAGTGCCCTGGGCAATATCAACGAGACCGTGGCCAGTATTCAGTCGATGAACTATCAGATCGCAACCGCAGCCGAGCAACAGGCCACGGTGGCCGAGGCGATCAACCAGAACATCGTCAATGTGCGCGAGGTCTCGGAGCAGACCTCATCCGGCAGCGAAGAGACCGCTGCGTCCAGCGTAAGGCTGGTACGGCTGGGCAACGACCTGCGAACGCTGGTTTCACGCTTCAAGGTCTGAAGCCAGAAAGAAAAAGGCCCCGGCCGGGATTACCGGCCAGGGCCTTTCGTGCCAACGCGATCAGGCCGGCTGCGCCGAACCTTGAGGCTGCAACGGCAGCTGCGGCGCATGCGCGTCCGACGCGTGAGACTCACGCCAGGCCTTGAGCCACAACTCGTTGTGCTCTTCCCACACCCGCTGGTGCAAGCGAGCCAGGGCGACCGGGTCGCTCAGCAACGCCAGGCGATCATTGCCCTTGAGTGCTGCAGGGCCGCCCTCCAGCGCTTTGGCGATCCATTGCTCACGGTTCGCCTCGATCACTGCATTACCCGGCTTGTGCCGCGCGGTGGCCAGAGCACAGGCCAGCGCGTTCTGCCGAGGGTCGACGACGCTGCGCACGAAGCCATCCTTGAGCGCGTGGTAGCGGTTTTCCTGGGTGTACGCCTCGGTAGACGCCAGTGCCTGGGGCACTTCGTATTCCTCAGGGATCAGGAAGAACTTGTCGTCCTTGGCTTGCAGGCCGAGGTTGGTACGGCTCGAAATCACCGACACCGGAATCGCCAGAATCAGCGACACCACGATCGGCGCCAACCACCACAGGAAGCTGGGGTTCAGCCACCACACCAGCAGCGACCACAGCGCGCCGAGCACGAACTGCGAACCATGGCGGCGTACAGCTTCGCTCCACGGGGTGGAGTCGTCGTCACGCTGTGGCGAGTTCCAGACCGCTGCCCAGCCCAGGAACGCGGCCAGTACGAAACGGGTGTGGAACAGCATGCGCACCGGCGCCAGCAGCATGGAGAACAGCATCTCCATCAGCATCGAGGCGGTGACTTTCAAGCGCCCACCGAACTCCTTCGCCCCCTGGAACCAGATCAGCACCACGCTGAGCAGCTTGGGCAGGAACAACAGCACGGCAGTTGTCGAGAACAGCGCGATGGCTTTGTCCGGATGCCATTGCGGCCACAGCGGGTAAAGCTGGCGAGGCTCCAGGAAGTAGGCAGGCTCCATCAGCGTGTTCACTGCCAGCAGCGCAGTGGAGAGCACGAGGAAGAAGAACCACAACGGCGCCGACAAGTAGGACATCACGCCGGTGAGGAACACTGCGCGGTGCACCGGGTGCATGCCTTTGCCCAGGAACAGCCGGAAGTTCATCAGGTTGCCGTGGCACCAGCGCCGGTCGCGCTTGAGCTCATCGAGCAGGTTCGGCGGAAGCTCTTCGTAGCTGCCCGGCAGGTCGTAGGCGATCCACACGCCCCAGCCAGCACGCCGCATCAGCGCCGCTTCGACGAAGTCGTGCGAGAGGATAGCGCCCGCGAACGAGCCCTTGCCCGGCAACGGCGCCAAGGCGCAGTGCTCGATGAAAGGCTTCATGCGGATGATCGCGTTGTGGCCCCAATAGTGCGATTCACCCAGTTGCCAGAAGTGCAGGCCGGCCGTGAACAGCGGGCCATAGACACGAGTGGCGAACTGCTGCAGGCGAGCATAGAGCGTGTCCATGCCCGATGCCTTGGGCGCCGTCTGGATGATGCCGGCATCCGGGGATGCCTCCATCAGCCGAACCAGGCTGGTCAGGCATTCGCCGGTCATTACGCTGTCGGCATCGAGCACCACCATATAGCGGTAGTCCCCGCCCCAGCGGCGGCAGAAGTCGTCGAGGTTACCGCTCTTGCGTTTTACGCGGCGGCGGCGGCGGCGATAGAAGATGTGGCCGAAGCCGCCGGTTTCACGGCATACATCCATCCAGGCCTGCTGCTCGGCCACGGCGATGTCGCCATCGTAGGAATCGCTGAGAACGAAGAAGTCGAAACGGTCCAGATCGCCCGTGGCGGCGACCGACTCGAACGTCGCGCGCAAGCCGGCGAACACGCGCGGCACATCTTCGTTGCAGATTGGCATCACCAGCGCAGTGCGGGCGCCGGGTTCGATTGGCTCGTTACCGGCACTGGCGCCGGAAATCCGGTACTTGTCGCGGCCGGTAATCAACTCCAGGAAGCCCATCAAGGCAGTCCAGAAGCCTGCCGACACCCAGCAGAACAGGATCCCGAACAGGATCAGGATGCTGGTTTGCAGCACGTAGGGCAGTACTTGCTGTGCGCTGACCAGAATCGGCTGGCGCGCAACTTCCTGCAGGTCGATCAAGGCCCAGCCCTGGTAGGGCATGATGCCTTTCATGTAGTAGCCGGCGACGATGGTCTGGCCGATCATCAGCAGCAACAGGATGTAACGGCGGATAGAGCCCACTGTGCGCCAACGCGCCTTGGGCAGGTCGCGCACGTCACTGGTGGGCTGCGGAGCTGGGCGTTTGCCGGTCATGCGGCGCCAGCCACGGGTGACCACGTTGGTCTTCCACGGCTCGGGCACTACACGGGTACGGTTGATAGGCGGGGTAGCCTTGAGTTTCACTCGGCCAGCAGCGTCAAGCACGAGCATTTCCTGCTCCTGCAGATCGGCGGCACTGCCCACGGTCAGCCGCGCGCCTACCGAGCCCTGGCTGCCTTCGGCAGGCAAGGGGCGGTCAGGCGAGGCGTTCGTGAAGCTCGGCGAAGGAGGAGCAGCTCGCGAGTTCCGCGCGCTGCTGTTCACTCAAGGGCAGGTGGGCCAGGTACTCATCGAGCGACTCTGGCCTTGGCTGTGCGTTACTCATCGGCAGGCAACTGGTAGCTCCAGGTTTCAGTCAGGACTTCTTCAGTCGTGACCGGTTTTGCCGGCGCAGCGGCGTCGGCTGGCTGCTCAGCAGCGGCCTGGCCTTCTTCGGCCTTACCTTCGGCAGGCTTGTCTGAGGCGGCGACCTTGTCGTCAGCCTTCGCAGGCGCGGCCTTGTCGGCTTTGTCGGCCTTGGCTTTGCCTTTGCTCTCAGCCTTGGCGTCGTTGGCAGCGACCTTGGTTTCTTTGACTTCTTTGGCTTCTTCAGCCTTGGCAGCCGGCTTGGCGTCGTCCGGGTTGGTCACATCCTGCACCAGCGCAGCGCGCATCTCGACGTTCTTGCTCGGGTCTTTGACCTTGATACGCAGGGTCAAGCGCCAGCCCTGAGTCTCAGGGTTGTAGCGCACGTTGTTCTCGACCACATCGGCGTTGTCGCTCACGCTGACCTGGCCGCGCACCTGGGCGTCGTCCAGCATCGCCTTGAGCTTGGGCCCGGTGAAGTCCACCAGGAACGCCATGCTGCCGTCGGCCTGGCGAACCAGGTTGGACTGTTTCACGTCACCTGTGGAGCGCATGGTCTGCTTGACCCAGGCAACATCCGGCGAGTGCAGGGAGTCTTCGTCCATGCTCCAGTGCAGGCGGTAGTTGAACTCCAGCGGCTGGCCGGCTTCGGGCAGCTTCTCGGGGTTCCAGTACGCCACGATGTTGTCGTTGGTTTCGTCCGCAGTCGGGATCTCGACCAGGTTCACAGTGCCCTTGCCCCAATCGCCACGGGTTTCGACCCAGGCGCTCGGGCGCTTGTCGTAGCGGTCGTCGAGATCTTCATACCGGTAGAACTCGCGGCCGCGCTGCAGCAAGCCAAAGCCTTTGGGGTTCTCGATGGTGAAGCTGCTCACCGAGAGGTGCTTGGGATTGTTCAGTGGGCGCCAGATCCACTCGCCGTTGCCGTTGGCAATGGAGAGGCCGGTGGAATCGTGCAGCTCGTGGCGGTAGTTCAGAACCTTGGAAGGCTGGTTCTGGCCGAACAGGAACATGCTGGTCAACGGCGCGATGCCCAGGCGGCTGACCTGATCACGCAGATAAACGCGCGATTGCACGTCGACCACACTGTCGGTGCCGGGGCGCAGCACCAGTCGGTAGGCGCCGGTGGAACGCGGGGAGTCGAGCAGTGCGTAGATGATCAGCTGCTTGTCTTCGGGGTTGGGCTTCTCGATCCAGAACTCGCGAAAACGCGGGAATTCTTCGCCCGACGGGGCGGCGGTGTCGATAGCCAGGCCACGCGCGGACAGCCCGTATACCTGGCCCTTGCCCACTACGCGGAAGTAGCTGGCGCCCAACATGGTCATCACTTCGTCGAGCTTGTCGGACTTGTTGATCGGGTACATCACCCGGAAGCCGGCCCAGCCAACATTTTCAATACTTTTTGGATCGATCTGCAGATCACCGAAGTCAAACCGCTCAGGGTCGTACTTGATTTCCTCGACCGTCGAGGAGGTAACCTCGTTGATCTTCACCGGCGTGTCGAACTGCATGCCCTGGTGATAGAAGGAGAGCTTGAACGGCGTTTTGTCCTGGGCCCACTCCACCTTGTCGCGGCGGAAGTGGATCTTCTGGTAGTCAGCGAACTTCAGGTCGCGCAGGGCAGGTGGCAAGTTGCTCTTGGGTGCTTGAAACTTCTGCCCCGCCAGCTCCTTGGCCTTTGCCGAAACGTCTTCCAGGCTGAAGGCCCAAGCAGGCGCTGCGCCTAGCAGGCCCAGGAGCACGGAACCTGCCATCAGGGCAGAGAACAGTCGCTTTCCGGTTGTGGATTCTTTGGTACAAGCACTAGCAATCACGAGCTACCCTCGCCGAAAACAGATCATTTAACCAACGGCCAGCTGTCGAATAGCCAGGTTGGCGAGCATTGTTCCGACTCCAAAAGGGCTGAATGATTCCCTCCGGGATGCCGGCTCACCTCAGGTTTGAAAAAAACGGATCGGTAAAATCCTGGAACACTGGCGCGCGATTATCTCGTAGCGCGTTGAATCGCGCATCAGGGCAAGTGAAGAATTTATGCTACAAAACGGCATTTTTCCGCACTGCTGGCCGACTTTTTTTAATCAGGCCTGCAGCATGAATGTCACAGGGCCATCATTGATCAAATGGACCTGCATGTCAGCCCCGAACCGGCCGCTCTGCACAACCGGATGGCGCAGTCGCGCCTGCGCCAACAGGTAGTCGAACAGCTGCTCGCCCAACGCAGGCGGTGCGGCGCTGAAAAAGCTTGGCCGCATGCCGCTGCGAGTGTCGGCCGCCAGCGTGAACTGCGACACCAGCAACAAGCCGCCGGCGACATCCGCCAATGACAGGTTCATCTTGCCCTGAGCATCGCTGAACACACGGTAGTTAAGCAGCTTGTGCAGCAGTTTGTCGGCATGGGCTTGTGTATCACCAGGCTCGACAGCCACCAGCACCAACAAACCCTGGTCGATTGCCCCCACTACCTCACCTTCGACCTCCACTCGCGCGCAGCGCACACGCTGCAACAGCCCCTTCATGCTTCTTCGAGCGGCAGGTCGAGCAGGCGACGGGCCATGCGATCGGCGGCACGTACCAGCGCATCGGTGATGCCCGGTTCGGAAGCGGCGTGGCCTGCATCGCGGATGACGTTGAGTTCACTGCCAGGCCACGCCTGATGCAGTTCCCAGGCGTTCTCCAGCGGGCAGATCACATCGTAGCGGCCGTGCACCAGGGTCGCCGGCAAGTGCGCGATCTTGTGTACGTCACGCAGTAATTGGTTTGGCTCCAGAAACGCGCTGTGCTTGAAGAAGTGCGTTTCGATGCGGGCAATCGAGAGTGCCCGGGAAGGCTCGGAGAAGCGGTCGACCACCAACGGGTTCGGCCGCAGGGTCGCGCAGCGGCCTTCCCACAGGGACCAGGCCTTGGCCGCATGCATTTGCGCGATCTGGTCGGCACCGGTCAGGCGCTTGTAGAAGGCGCCGAGGAGATCGCCGCGCTCGTCCGCCGGGATCGGTGCCACGTAGTCATGCCAATAATCGGGGAACAGCCGGTTGGCGCCTTCCTGGTAGAACCACTGAATTTCCTGCGGGCGGCAGAGGAAGATGCCACGCAGGATGAGGCCATGAACGCGCTCAGGGTGTTTCTGGGCGTAAGCCAGCGCCAGTGTCGACCCCCATGAACCGCCGAACAGCACCCACTTGTCGATGCCCAGGTGCTCACGGATGAGCTCCATGTCCTGCACCAGGTCCCAGGTCGTGTTGTTCTCAAGGTTCGCATGGGGCGTGGAGCGACCGCAGCCGCGCTGATCGAAGGTCACGATGCGGTAGAGATTGGGGTCGAAATAGCAACGGCTCGCGGCATCGCAGCCCGAACCGGGGCCGCCATGGATAAACAGAACCGGCAACCCCTGCGGTGAGCCGCTTTCATCCACATAAAGCACATGAGGCTCATCCACGGCCAGATCATGCCGGGCGTAAGGTTTGATCTGAGGGTACAAGGTCTGCATCAGGCGCTCCGTCGGGGAAGATTCAGCCAGATGGCATCATAAACCCTTATCGGCGCAGGGAGATAGAAGCGCTTGGCCTTCTGCCAACCTGCGTCAATGCCGGATGTCGCTGTCAGGGGTACGCCAGATCAAGCGGCTGGTGTCGTAGCCCTGTTGCCGCGCCTTGGCCATGAGCAACTGGCGGATGTCCTCAGGCACGGTCCGGCTGCGGCTCAGCAGCCAGAGGTATTTGTGGCTGGGGTGCCCGACTATGGCGTAGCGATAGTCATCACTGAGATAGATGATCCAGTAGTCACCCGTGGCGATACCCGGCAGCACACCGGAAAACCATGTATCGAAGCTGACCTTGAGCCGATCATCAGTACCTGGCGAAACGCTCCGGGCGGTGCCGTGGGCCTCTTGCATCTGCCCCTCAAGCGTGCGGCAGCGGTTGAGCACATCGACATTGCCGTCAGCCTTGAGCTGGTAGTGAGCTTCGGACTGGGCGCAGTCACGCTGGAAGAACATCGGCAAGCGCGCCTGCTCGTACCACATGCCCTGGTACCGCTTGAGGTTCACCTTGCCCACGGTGTTGGGAGCCAGGTCTTCCCCCTGAGTCGCGCAGCCTGCAAGCACCATCAACCCTACAGCGGCCAGCCATGCCCTCATTGCAAGCCCTGCTCGGTATAGAGCACGACTTTGTCGGCGGCGTACTGAACACTCACGAAGCGCTGCTCGTCACCCCAGGTGCAACTGGCCATGCCAGCCGTGCCGGTGCATTTCTCGGGCTGCCCGAGCACCTGCTCGACAGCGGCCCGGCTCATGCCGGTTTCAATCTTCTTGTAATTTTCCAAGGTCAATTTGTTGCAACCGGCCAAAGCCAGGCACAACGCAAACAGAGCCAAAACGCGGGAATACATGGAACAACTCCGGAACAGGCGGTGTTCGTTTGAGGGGCAAAAGGGTTTCGGGTTCCCGACCACCGGGTAATTACCGCCTCGCTTGGCCACGACGAAAGGGCTCATCTTTTCCAAACACCTGCCGAAACGCCTGACAACGTGCACTTACGTCCAAAAAAATAATGCACGCCCCGTCCCCGCCCCTGCCTCGAGCCTACGTGCCATGCGAACTCAAAACATGAAATTCAGCCACAAGATCCTGCTGGTCGCAGCCTTGATCGTGGCCCTGGCCTTTGCCTGCTTCATCCTGTTCAACGACTACCGCCAACGCCAATCGCTGCGCCAGAACACCGAATCGACCATGAACGAGCTTGGTGCGTTGACCACCAGCAACGTGCAGACCTGGTTGCAAGGCAGGATCGAGCTGCTGCAATCGATGGCACAACAACTGGCTGCCCAAGGAACAGAGCCCGCCCAGTTGCCCGGCATCGTCGGGCTGCCGGTGTATCCAGCCAATTTCCAGCTGAGCTATTTCGGCAGCGCCGAAGGGCTCATGTTCTCGGTACCGGCCGGCAATCGACCCGCCGACTACGACCCGCGCGCACGCGGCTGGTACAAGGCGGCGACCGCCGCTGGCGCTGCAACCGTCACCGAGCCTTACATCGCGGCCTCCAGCGGCAAGATGGTGGTCACCGTGGCCGCACCCGTCCAGCGTGCCGGGCAGTTGATTGGTGTGGCTGGCGCAGACATCGACCTCGCCCGTATCAGCGAAATCATCAACTCGCTGAACTTCGAAGGCCATGGCCAGGCATTCATCGTCAGCGCCAGCGGCAAGATCCTGATCCACTCAGACCCCAAGCTGGTGCTCAAGCCGCTGATCGAGGCCTTCCCTCAGGGCGCGCCCTCACTCACCCCCGGCCTCAAGGAAGTGGAGTTCAACGGCAAGCCTCAGTTGATCTCTTTTACACAGGTCAGCGGCATCGCCAGCGCCAACTGGTACGTCGGCCTGATGCTGGAGAAGGACGCGGCCTACAGCATGCTCGGCGAATTCCGCACCTCGGCACTGATTGCAACGGCCATCGCGGTGCTGGTGATCATTGGCCTGCTCGGCGTGCTGATCCGTGTGTTGATGGCGCCTTTGCGCGTGATGGGCAAGGCCATGGAGGATATCGCCCAGGGTGAGGGCGACCTCACGCGCCGCCTGGCCATTCACGGCAACGACGAGTTCGGCCAGTTGGGCTCCGCCTTCAACCGTTTCCTGGAGAGGATTCACGAGTCGATCCGCGAAGTGTCCTCGGCGGCGGCACAGGTGCACGAGGTGGCCGGCCGTGTGGTGCAGGCATCCAACGCCTCGATGGGCAACTCCGACCAGCAGGCCCAGCGCACCAACAGCGTGGCGGCCGCGATCAACCAGCTTGGCGCGGCCGCTCAGGAAATCGCGCAGAACGCTGCCCTCGCCTCGCAGCACTCCAGCGACGCCCGCAACCTGGCGAGCCAGGGCCAGCAGGTGGTCGACAGCACCATCGCGGCGATGGGAGAACTGTCGGCGAAGATCAGCGACTCCTGCGGCACCATCGAAACTCTGAACACCAATACAGTGAACATCGGCCAGATTCTCGAGGTGATCACCGGTATTTCCCAGCAGACCAACCTGCTGGCGCTCAATGCGGCGATCGAGGCCGCACGCGCCGGCGAGGCCGGCCGCGGCTTCGCGGTGGTGGCAGATGAAGTGCGCAACCTGGCGCACCGCACCCAGGAGTCGGCGCAGCAGGTTCAGACGTTGATCGAGGAGTTGCAGGTGGGCGCGCGCCAGGCCGTCGGCAAGATGACCGAAAGCCAGGTGCAGAGCGAAAGCAGTGTTGGCATCGCCAATCAGGCGGGCGAACGCCTCAGCAGCGTGACCCTGCGCATTGGTGAGATCGATGGGATGAATCAGTCGGTGGCGACTGCCACGGAAGAGCAGACCGCCGTGGTCGACACCCTCAATCAGGATATTTCAGAGATCAACATGCTGAATCAGGAGGGTGTGGAGAACTTGCAGGCGACCTTGCGTGCCTGTGGTGATCTGGAGCAGCAGGTGAGCCGGCTCAAGCAGCTGGTAGGCAGTTTCAGGATCTGAAATAAAACCCCCGCAGATCATTCGGTGGGAGGGCGGCTTGCCGCGCGACATTCCAAGATGCCCATTGCACGTCGCCCGGCTAGCCGGCCTCCCACTTCGTGATCTGCGCTCCTGCAGTTCACCCCTGGGAGGGCGGCTCGCCGCGCGACATCTCAGGCTTTGGTTACTTGTGGTACCCGGTGATCCGCTCGACCTCTTCCTTCGAACCGAGGAACACCGCCACCCGCTGGTGCAGCCCCTCAGGCTGAATGTCGAGAATCCGCTGGTGCCCATCGGTAGATACGCCGCCAGCCTGCTCGACGATGAACGACATCGGGTTGGCTTCGTACATCAAACGCAGCTTGCCGGGTTTGGAGGGTTCGCGAGCGTCGCGCGGGTACATGAACAGACCACCGCGCGTCAGGATGCGGTGCACGTCGGCCACCATCGAGGCGATCCAGCGCATGTTGTAGTTCTTGCCCAGCGGGCCTTCCTTGCCTTCGAGCAACTCATCGACGTAGCGCTTGACCGGGGCTTCCCAGTGGCGCTGGTTCGACATGTTGATTGCGAATTCAGCGGTGCTTTCAGGGATCAGGATGTTCTCGTGAGTCAGCACGAAGCTGCCCATCTCGCGATCGAGGGTAAAGCCCTTCACGCCGTCACCCAGAGTCAGGATCAGCATGGTCTGTGGGCCGTAGATCGCGTAACCGGCCGCAACCTGCTTGGTGCCAGGCTGCAGGAAAGCTTTTTCATCGAGGCTGTCGTTCTGGCTCAGATAGCCCTCAGGGCAACGCAGCACCGAGAAGATGGTCCCGACCGACACGTTCACATCGATGTTGGAAGATCCATCGAGCGGGTCGAATACCAGCAGGTACGCGCCCTTGGGATATTTGCCGGGAATCTGGTAGGCGTTGTCCATTTCTTCGGACGCCATGCCGGCCAGGTGGCCGCGCCCACTCGTTGGCTTCCAGCAGAATTTCGTTGGAGAGCACGTCGAGCTTTTTCTGCACTTCACCCTGGACGTTTTCAGTGCCCATGCTGCCCAGTACGCCACCCAGGGCGCCCTTGGACACGGCGTAGCTGATTTCCTTGCAGGCACGCGCGACCACTTCGATAAGGAAGCGCAAATCGGCAGGGGTATTGTTGCTGCGAGTCTGCTCGATCAGATAGCGGCTGAGGGTAACGCGAGACATGGAGGAACTCCGGCTTCGAGGGGGATGTTGGAACCCGCGCAGTGTACACCAGCGCAGCCCGTCAGACCGTCCGGCACGGCGGAAGTTGCCTCCAGCTTCAAGCTTCAAGCAAGAGCCGCTGGTGCATCACCATGCGGCTCTGGCTCCACTTGAAGCTTTCGGCTTGCAGCTTTCGCCCCCAGGGCGCTTCTAGAGCGCTTTCCAGATGTCCTTGGCGTATTCGCCGATCGTGCGATCGGAGGAGAACCAGCCCATGCGCGCTGTGTTGTGAATCGCCGAACGCCACCATTGCTTGGGCTGGCGCCACAGTTCTTCCACGCGCATCTGGGCGGCCCAGTACGACTCGAAGTCAGCGCACAGCAGGAAACGGTCGTAGTTGAGCAGCCCCTCGATCAGGCCTGCATAGCGCGACGGGTCATCCGGCGAGAAAGTACCGCCACGAATCGCCTGCAGCACATCGTTGAGCCGGTGCGAATTGGCGGCCTCGCCGTGGGCGCTGAAATCGCCATTGTGCTTGCGTGCCTCCACCTTCATCCGCCGTCAGGCCGAAGATGAACATGTGCTCCTGGCCCACGTGGTCAGCCATTTCGACGTTGGCGCCATCCATGGTGCCGATGGTCAATGCACCATTGAGGCCAAACTTCATGTTGCTGGTGCCCGAGGCTTCATACCCTGCCGTGGAGATCTGCTCGGAAAGGTCGGCCGCCGGAATGATGCGCTCCGCCAGGCTTACGTTGTAGTTGGGCAGGAACACCACTTCGAGCAGGCCGCGCACGGTCGGGTCGTTGTTCACAGTGCGGGCGATGTCGTTGGCCAGCTTGATGATCAACTTGGCCTGGTGATAGCTGGCCGCTGCCTTGCCGGCGAAGATCTTCACCCGCGGTGCCCAAGGCTTCTCGGGCGTGGCGCGGATGGCTTGATACAGCGCCACGGTGTGCAACAGGTTGAGCAGTTGCCGCTTGTACTCGTGGATGCGCTTGACCTGCACGTCGAACAACGCTTTCGGGTCGACCGTCACACTCAGCCGCTCCTGAATGATCTGCGCCAACAACTCCTTGTTGTGCAGGCGCTGGTCGGCAAAGCGGCGCTGGAAGGTGGCGTCTTCAGCAAACTGGTCCAGCCCTTTGAGCTCGGTCTCGGGGTGATCGAGCACGCTCTCACCGAGTTTGTCGACCAGCATGGAGGTCAGCTTGGGGTTGGACTGGTACAACCAGCGGCGGAAGGTGATGCCGTTGGTCTTGTTGTTGATGCGGTCCGGGTACAGGCGGTTGAAGTCGGCGAACACGGTGCTGCGCATCAGTCAGTGTGCAGTGCAGACACACCGTTGATGCTGTGCGAGCCCAGGAACGCCAGGTTGCCCATGCGCACGCGGCGGCCGTTGGCTTCGTCGATCAGCGACACCGAGCGCAGCAGGTCGAAGTCATGCATCTCTTCGGCGCGCAGGCCATCGATGTGCTCAGCATTGATCAGGTAGATGATCTGCATGTGGCGCGGCAGCATGCGCTCCATCAGCCCTACCGGCCAGGTTTCGAGCGCCTCGGGGAGCAATGTGTGGTTGGTGTAGCTGAGGGTCTACCGTTACCTTCCAGGCTTGCGCCCATGGCAGCTCGTGGATATCCACCAGCAGGCGCATCAGCTCGGCCACGGCGATGGACGGGTGCGTGTCGTTCATCTGGATGGCAACGTGCTCACCCAGGTTGGTGACGGTGTTGTGCATATTGATGTGGCGGCGCAGCAGGTCTTGCAGCGACGCAGAAACGAAGAAGTACTCCTGGCGCAGCCGCAGTTCCTGACCTGCCTCGGTGCTGTCGGCGGGGTACAGCGCGCGCGAAATGCTTTCGGCGCGGGCCACGTCTGCAACTGCACCCAGGTGGTCGCCCGCGTTGAAGCGCTCCAGGTGCAAGTCTTCCATCGCCCGTGCGCGCCACAGGCGCAGTGTGTTCACGCTCTTGCCGCGCCAGCCCACCACAGGGGTGTCATAGGCCACTGCACGGACTGTTTCGCTCGGCACCCACACCTGCCGGCCCAGGCTGCTGGCCTCGACATGGCCACCGAAGCTGATCGGGTAGATCACCTCGGGGCGCTCGAACTCCCATGGGTTGCCGAAATCCAGCCAGGTCTCGGTCTGTTCCTGCTGCCAGCCATCGATCACGGCCTGGCGGAACAGGCCGTGTTCATAGCGTATGCCATAACCGTGAGCGGCCACACCCAGGGTCGACATGCTTTCCATGAAGCACGCTGCCAAGCGCCCCAGGCCACCGTTGCCCAGCGCCGCGTCCGGTTCTAGCACTTTGATCTTGTCGAAATCCACACCAAGGCTATCCATCGCCTCACGGGCGACATCCAACAGGCCCATGTTGCTCAGGCTGTCGGTGAGCAGTCGGCCGATGAGGAATTCCAGGGAGAGGTAATACACCCGCTTTTGCTGGCTGCGGTAGATCTGCCGGGTGTGGTCCATCCAGTGATCGACCATCTGGTCGCGGGCCGCCAGGGCGATGGCCTGAAACCAGTCGTGCTCAAAAGCGTGCTCGGGGTCCTTGCCCACCGCGTAGGTCAGTTTGGCGAGTACTGCATCACGAAATTCGTTTACATCGACGTTAACTTTGCGGGGTTCCTGAGACATGAGGCGTCCTCGGCACTGGAAAAGAAGGCGAATGAGATCAGACTAGACGCTCTGACAGAAGGCGGCGTGTCGGGTTCGAGTACATTTGCTCCCAAGAAAGCAAAAAACCGGCCGATGGATACTTATTGATCAGCCGCGCGGGTATCATCGCGCGCCTTCGTTGAACCTTGCGTGAATGCCATGAGACCGACCCTGATTGCCGCCGCTGAACTCGACCGCCTGGAAACCTGGCAGAAGTACGCCAGCCACATGTGTGGGAGCTGCATGTCCAGCTGCTGCACGTTGCCGGTGGAGGTGCGCATCAAGGACCTGATCCGCATCGGCGTGGTGGATGAGTTCGAAAAGGACGAACCACCGAAAAACGTAGCCAAACGCTTGCAGAAAGAAGGGATTGTGGAGCGGTTCAACCAGAAAAGCGGGATCTTCACTCTGGTACGCATGAGCAACGACGATTGCCTGTATCTGGACCGAAAGAGCCGGCTGTGCACCATCTATGAGCGCCGCCCTGACACCTGCCGCAACCACCCGAAGATCGGGCCACGGCCGGGGTATTGCGCCTATAAACCAAAACCGGCCCGCTGAGGGCCGGTTTTTAAGCTACAAGCTACAAGCAAACCAGCTTGCGGCTCGTAGCCAGAGGCTCGTAGCTCAAAGGCTCTTAGCCCTTCGAAGCACGCTTGCGCTCGTTCTCGTTCAGCAGTTTCTTGCGCAGGCGGATCGACTTCGGCGTGACTTCAACCAGTTCGTCGTCATCGATGAACTCCAGGGCCTGCTCCAGGGTGAACTTGATTGCCGGAGTGAGCTGGATGGTTTCGTCCTTGCCCGAAGCGCGCATGTTGTCGAGCTTCTTGCCCTTGGTGGGGTTGATCACCAAGTCGTTGTCGCGCGAGTTGATGCCGGCCAGCATGCCTTCGTAAACCTCGTCGCCTGGCGAGAGGAACAGCTTGCCGCGGTCCTGCAGGGTTTCCAGGAGTAAGTCAGCGCAGTGCCCGCTGCCATCGAAACCAGCACGCCGTTCTGGCGGTGGCCTACAGCGCCGCCTTTGATCGGGCCGTATTTTTCGAAGGTGCTGGTCAGGATGCCGGTACCGGAAGTCATGGTCAGGAAGGCGTTACGGAAGCCGATCAGGCCACGTGCCGGAATGACGTACTCCAGGCGCAGGCGGCCCTTGCCGTCCGGCACCATGTTGGTCAGCTCGCCCTTGCGCAAGCCCATCTGCTCCATTGCCGGGCCCTGGTGCTGCTCTTCGACGTCGATGGTGACGTTCTCGTAGGGTTCCTGCTTCTCGCCGTCCTTCTCGATGATCACCACTTCAGGGCGGCCAACGGCCATCTCGAAGCCTTCGCGGCGCATGTTTTCGATCAGTACCGAGAGGTGCAGCTCGCCACGGCCGGAGACCTTGAACTTCTCGGGCGAATCGCCTTGCTCGACGCGCAGGGCCACGTTGTGCAGCAGCTCTTTGTCCAGGCGGTCCTTGATGTTGCGGCTGGTCACGAACTTGCCTTCTTTACCGGCGAACGGCGAGTCGTTGACCTGGAAGGTCATGCTCACGGTCGGCTGGTCAACGGTCAGCGGCGGCAGCGCCTCAACGTTCTGCGGGTCGCACAGGGTCTCGGAAATGAACAGCTCGTCCATGCCGCTGACGCAGATGATGTCACCGGCTTCGGCTTCCTGAACTTCCATGCGCTGCAGGCCGTGGTGGCCCATGATTTTCAGCACGCGGCCGGTACGCTTGTTGCCGTCGTCGTCGATGGCCACCACCGGGGTGTTCTGCTTGATGCGGCCACGGGCGATGCGGCCGATGCCGATCACACCCAGGAAGCTGTTGTAGTCCAGTTGGGAGATCTGCATCTGGAACGGGCCGTCAGCATCGACGACCGGAACCGGCACGTGCTTGATGATGGCTTCGAACAGCGGGTCCATGTTTTCGGCCATGCTTTCCGGATCATCACCGGCGATGCCGTTGATGGCGCTGGCGTAAACGATCGGGAAGTCCAGTTGCTCGTCGGTGGCACCGAGATTGTCGAACAGGTCGAAGATCTGGTCGATGACCCAGTCAGGGCGCGCGCCCGGGCGGTCGATCTTGTTGACCACGACGATCGGGCGCAGGCCGGCCTTGAACGCCTTCTGGGTCACGAAGCGGGTTTGTGGCATCGGGCCGTCCTGGGCGTCGACCACCAGCAGCACGGAGTCGACCATCGACATCACGCGCTCTACTTCACCGCCGAAGTCGGCGTGGCCGGGGGTGTCGACGATGTTGATGTCGTAGCCGTTCCACTTCAGAGCGGTGTTTTTCGCCAGGATGGTAATGCCGCGCTCGCGTTCCTGGTCGTTGGAGTCCATCACCCGCTCGCCTTCGGCTTCTTTGCGGTCCAGGGTGCCCGACAGTTTCAGGAGCTTGTCGACCAGGGTGGTTTTGCCATGGTCAACGTGGGCGATGATGGCGATGTTGCGGAGATTGTTTCTCACAGGGCGTGTCTCGATCGATGAATGCGTAAGGCCGGCGCCAGTGCGCCAGGCAGAGTGAACGGGTGCAGCGGGCAGTTCAGGCGTCGGGAGGGCGGTGCCGAATGCTGCCGCCGTTCAGGCCCGGCACTTTATGCCGGACGATAAACGCGCACATTGGCGTGCCCCTCGCTGAGCAGGTGATGAGCATGCAGGCGGCTCATGACACCTTTGTCGCAGTACAGAAGGTATTGACGATCGGCGTCCAGCTCTTTGAAGCGGCTGTTCAGCGCATAGAAAGGCAAGGCCTTGACCTCGACGCCTTCCAGCGCCAGCGGTGCATCATCCTGAGCGTCAGGGTGGCGGATGTCGACCACTACCTGGCCCGGGAGCGCCTCAGCGACTTCTTCTACCTCGACTTCCTTGCCCAGCTCGTCGATCACATTGTCGATCGGGACCAGCCTGGCGCGCTCCAGGGCGCGCTCCAGTACCAGCATGTCGAAGCGTGCTTCTTCACGCTCGATGCGGTAGCCGCGGGCAGCAGTTGTGGGGTTCACCGAAATCACACCGCAGTATTCGGGCATGTGCTTGGCGAAGTCCGCAGTGCCGATGGCCGTGGCGGTGTCGATGATGTCCTGCTTGTGCGTGGCCAGCAGCGGGCGCAGCACCAGGCGGGGCGTGGCCGAATCGATGATCGACAGGTTGGTGAGCGTCTGGCTGGACACCTGCGAGATCGCCTCGCCGGTCACCAGCGCGTCGATCTGCAGCCGGTCGGCCAGGCGGGTGGCGGCGCGCAGCATCATGCGCTTGAGGATCACGCCCATCTGGCTGTCGTCGACCTGGGCGAGAATCTCGCCAACCACTTCCTCGAACGGCACGCTGATGAACAGCACGCGGTGCGAGCTGCCGTACTTCTTCCACGGAAGTGAGCCACTTCCATCACGCCCAGCTCGTGGGCACGGCCACCGAGGTTGAAGAAGCAGAAGTGCGTCATCAGGCCGCGGCGCATCATCTGATAGGCCGCCACGGTGGAGTCGAAGCCGCCGGACATCAGCACCAGTGTCTGCTCCAGCGCCCCGAGCGGGTAGCCGCCGATGCCCTGATGCTGGTTGTGCACCACGAACAGGCGCTGGTCGCGGATCTCGATACGCACTTCCACTTCCGGGCGCTTGAGGTCGATGCCGGCGGCGCCGCATTGCTGGCGAAGCTGGCTACCGACGTAGCGATCGACGTCCATGGAGCTGAAGCTGTGGTGGCCACCGCGCTTGCAGCGCACGGCAAAGATCTTGCCGGGCAACAGGTGGCCGAAATGCGTCTTGCACTTCTCGACGATGTCGTCGAAATCGCCCAGCGGGTACTCATCCACCTGCAGGAAATGCGCGATGCCCGGCGTGCAGCACAGGCGCTCGACCAGTTCGCGGCGGGCCTTCTCGCATTCGAGCCGGGTGTTGACTTCCAGGTTGTCCCATACGCCAGTCACCGCCAGGTCAGGGTCCAGGTCACGGGCCACCACGCGGATATTCTTGGCGAGCTGGCGGATGAAGCGCTTGCGCACCGGCCGGCTCTTGATGGTGATTTCTGGAAAGACTTTGACGATGAGTTTCATGGAGCCGCGTGCGCGATAAGCCTGGTGGAAAAAGGGGCGGCATTATAGCGGAAATTGTTCAACCTTTGACCAACTATTATGAGAGGCACGCCAAAGCACCAAATCAGTGCATTAAGAAAGTCCCGCGCACCAACACCGCCCACACTGATTGGCGATTATTCATACAAAGCCCCGCGAAAACAGCGATTTCGCCGCTCTGGCCCAACTTTGGGCACTGGCATGCAAATTGCTCCCTTGTGAGGCAGGTTGCCGCAGTCGACTATTGGTCGCCGGCCATCACCCCTATTGCAGGGCCGCACTCAACCTGGCCCTGATTACCCGGAGGACAACATGTCGAAGACGGTTCAACTCATCAAAGATCATGACGTCAAGTGGATTGATCTGCGTTTCACCGATACCAAAGGCAAACAACAGCACGTCACCATGCCGGCCCGTGATGCGCTGGACGACGAATTCTTCGAAAGCGGCAAGATGTTCGACGGCTCGTCGATCGCCGGCTGGAAAGGCATCGAAGCCTCCGACATGATCCTGATGCCGGACGACGAAACCGCTGTGCTCGACCCGTTCACCGAAGAGCCGACCATCATTCTGGTCTGCGACATCATCGAACCTTCGACCATGCAAGGTTACGACCGCGACCCGCGCGCCATCGCCCACCGCGCCGAGGAATACCTCAAGTCCACCGGCATCGGCGACACCGTGTTCGTCGGCCCCGAGCCTGAGTTCTTCATCTTCGACGGCGTGAAGTTCAAGTCCGACATCTCCGGCTCCATGTTCAAGATCTTCTCCGATCAAGGTTCGTGGATGACCGATGGCGACATCGAAGGCGGCAACAACCTGGGCCACCGCCCGGGCGTCAAAGGTGGCTACTTCCCGGTTCCGCCGGTCGACCACGACCACGAAATCCGCACTGCCATGTGTAATGCCCTGGAAGAAATGGGCCTGACCGTCGAAGTTCACCACCACGAAGTGGCGACTGCCGGCCAGAACGAAATCGGCGTCAAGTTCAACACCCTGGTGAAGAAGGCCGACGAAACCCAGACCCTGAAGTACGTTGTGCATAACGTCGCCGATGCCTATGGCAAGACCGCGACCTTCATGCCCAAGCCTCTGTATGGCGACAACGGCTCGGGCATGCACGTGCACATGTCGATCTCCAAAGACGGCAAGAACACCTTCGCAGGCGAAGGCTATGCCGGCCTGTCCGACATCGCGCTGTACTTCATCGGCGGCATCATCAAGCACGGTAAGGCCCTGAACGGCTTCACCAACCCGTCGACCAACTCCTACAAGCGCCTGGTGCCTGGCTTCGAAGCGCCGGTAATGCTGGCCTACTCGGCTCGCAACCGTTCCGCCTCGATCCGCATCCCGTACGTGTCGAGCCCTAAAGCTCGCCGCATCGAAGCGCGCTTCCCGGACCCGGCTGCCAACCCCTACCTGGCCTTCGCTGCACTGCTGATGGCCGGCCTGGACGGTATCCAGAACAAGATCCACCCAGGCGATGCTGCCGACAAGAACCTGTACGACCTGCCGCCTGAAGAGGCCAAGGAAATCCCGCAGGTGTGCGGCAGCCTGAAGGAAGCCCTGGAAGCGCTGGACGCTGGCCGTGCGTTCCTGACCAAGGGCGGCGTGTTCAGCGACGATTTCATCGACGCCTACATCGCCCTGAAGAGCGAAGAAGAGATCAAGGTCCGTACCTTCGTTCACCCGCTGGAATACGACCTGTACTACAGCGTCTGATCCCCGCGTAGCGTGTTGAAGAGGCCTCCTTCGGGAGGCCTTTTTCATTTCCGATTGCAGCCCGGAGCGCCCTGCTGGTGTTCCCGCTCCCCGAGCTGTTCTATGCTGGCAACCGAAGGCGGCCGCACAGGCTGGCCACCGTGCGAGTGTTCACCATGCGCTGTCTCGTTCTGTTGCTTGCCTTGCTGGCCTCATCGGTGAGCGTGGCGCAGATCTACAAATACACCGATGCCAACGGCAATACCGTGTACACCAACCAGCCACCGGGCGGCAGCAAGGCCAAGGAGGTCAACCTGCCTCCGCTCAACAGCGTATCGCCCAGCCCGCCAACAGCAGCTCCCGAGCCGGAGCCGGCCCCTCCCCCGGCCTCACGCCCTAACGCGCAGAGCCAGGCATACAGCGTACTTGCGCTGGCCGACCTGCCTAACGAAGAAGCCCTCCGAGCGAACAATGGCACGTTCACCGTGGGCGTAAGCCTGGTGCCCAAGCTCAAGCCCGGGCATATGTTGCAACTGGTGCTCGACGGCAACCCTTATGGGGAGCCTGGCAACGTGCCACGGCTGCAAGTGGTCAACGCCGACCGCGGCGAGCACAACCTGGCCGTGCGGGTGATCGCAGGCGATGTGATGGTGCAGCAGAGCGAAACCGTGACGTTCACCGTGCAGCGGGTACATCGTTGATGCGTGGCTGGCTGTTCCCTGTATTGCTTTCGATATGCACTGCAGCTTCGGCACAGGTCTATACCTACATCGACAGCAACGGTAACCGCGCCTATACCGACCAGCCCCGGCCGGGGGCCAAGCCGATGTCGATACCCACCACTCCCGCCATTTCGGTGCCCAAGGCGGCGCCCGCCGCAACTCCTGGCAAGGCCAGCCCGCGTCGCCAGCCGGCTCGTATCGCTCACTACGACCTGCTGCGCATTCTGTCGCCGGCCCCGAGGGTACCGTCAGCCATGCAGGCGGAGAGGTGGTGGTCACCCTGACCAGCGAGCCGGCGCTGATGCCGGGGGACCTGTTCGAGCTGCTGCTGGACGACAATCCCGTCGGCACCGCAGGCACCAGCCCGGTAATCCCGCTGGCGAACGTCGACCGGGGCGAGCATAGGCTGGCAGTGCGCATCATCGACGCTCAGGGCCGGGTGGTTGAGCAAACCGCCTCGCAAAGCTTCTTCATGCAGCGCATGTCGCTGTCGCAAAAGCGCCGAATGAAGCCCTGCCAGAAGGACGACTACGGCAGCCGGCCGGAATGCCCACCCTCGATGAAGCCTGCTGACGACTGATGCACCGAAAAGGCGCACAGCTGTGCACGGATTCGGCACATAATCGCAGCCTCCGCTTGCCCGCGAGCGACGCTCAGGCCCCTGTTTGCAGCGCGCGCCAATAATCCTGCCTGTTTTCAGAGCCTTGGTTTGGATTTTGCATTTTCAGTGCACCAGCGGATTGCCCGCGCCCAAAAACGGGACCGGCACCGGCTTGAGCCCGGCTGCCCTGTACCAAAAGAGGTCACACGCCCAACATGACCATCAGCGATGCGCTGCACCGGCTGTTACTGGACAACCTGACCACTGCAACGATTCTGCTCAATGCCGACCTGCGCCTGGAGTACATGAACCCTGCGGCCGAGATGCTGCTGGCGATCAGCGGCCAGCGCAGCCATGGCCAGTTCATCAGTGAGCTGTTCACCGAGTCGCCTGAAGCATTGGCATCCTTGCGCCAGGCTGTGGAGCACGCACACCCGTTCACCAAGCGCGAAGCGCAGCTCACGGGCATGACTGGCCAGAGCATCACTGTCGATTACGCCGTGACGCCCATCCTCAACCAGGGCCAGACCCTGCTGCTGCTTGAGGTGCTGCCGCGCGACCGCCTGCTGCGCATCACCAAGGAAGAGGCGCAGCTGTCCAAGCAGGAAACCACCAAGATGCTGGTGCGCGGCCTTGCCCACGAGATCAAGAACCCGCTGGGCGGCATTCGCGGGGCCGCCCAATTGCTGGCACGCGAGCTGCCTGAAGAGCAGCTCAAGGACTACACCAACGTCATCATCGAAGAAGCCGACCGCCTGCGAAACCTGGTCGACCGCATGCTGGGCTCGAACAAGTTACCGTCGCTCGCCATGTGCAACGCCCACGAGGTGCTGGAGCGCGTTTGCCACCTGGTGGACGCCGAAACCCAGGGCGGCGTGACCCTGGTGCGCGACTACGACCCGAGCATTCCGGATGTATTGATCGACCGTGAGCAAATGATCCAGGCCGTGCTCAACATCGTGCGCAACGCCATGCAGGCCATCAGCGGGCAAAACGAGCTGCGGCTGGGCCGCATCACCCTGCGTACGCGTGCCATGCGTCAGTTCACCATCGGCCACGTGCGTCATCGCCTGGTGGCCAAGATCGACATCATGGACAACGGCCCCGGTATCCCGGCCGAACTCCAGGAAACCATTTTCTATCCTATGGTCAGCGGCCGCCCGGACGGTACCGGGCTGGGGTTGGCCATTACCCAGAACATCATCAGCCAGCATCAAGGCCTGATCGAGTGTGAGAGCCACCCCGGCCACACGGTCTTCTCGATCTTCCTGCCGCTTGAACAAGGAGCCGCCTCGTCATGAGCCGTAGTGAAACCGTCTGGATCGTCGATGACGACCGCTCCATCCGCTGGGTACTGGAAAAAGCCCTGCAACAGGAAGGCATGACCACCCAGAGCTTCGACAGCGCCGACGGGGTGATGAGCCGGCTGGCCCGCCAGCAGCCCGACGTGATCATTTCCGACATCCGCATGCCGGGCGCGAGCGGCCTGGACCTGCTGGCTCGCATTCGCGAGCAGCATCCGCGCCTGCCGGTGATCATCATGACCGCGCATTCGGACCTCGACAGCGCGGTGGCGTCCTACCAGGGTGGCGCGTTCGAATACCTGCCCAAGCCATTCGATGTGGATGAAGCCGTTTCGCTGGTCAAGCGTGCCAACCAGCACGCCCAGGAGCAGCAAGGCCTGGAAGCTGCGCCCACGCTTACGCGCACGCCCGAGATCATCGGCGAGGCGCCCGCGATGCAGGAGGTGTTCCGCGCCATCGGCCGGTTGAGCCACTCCAACATCACTGTGCTGATCAACGGTGAGTCCGGCACCGGCAAGGAGCTGGTCGCCCACGCTCTGCACCGCCACAGCCCGCGTGCGGCCTCGCCGTTCATTGCGCTGAACATGGCGGCCATCCCGAAAGACCTGATGGAGTCGGAGCTGTTCGGCCATGAAAAGGGCGCCTTCACCGGGGCGGCCAACCTGCGCCGAGGCCGCTTCGAACAGGCCGACGGCGGGACGCTGTTTCTGGATGAGATCGGCGACATGCCGGCCGAAACCCAGACCCGCCTGTTGCGAGTGCTGGCCGATGGCGAGTTCTACCGCGTCGGTGGGCACACGTCGGTGAAGGTAGACGTGCGCATCATCGCGGCGACCCACCAGAACCTCGAAGGGCTGGTGCATGCCGGCAAGTTCCGCGAGGACCTGTTCCACCGGCTGAACGTGATCCGCATCCATATCCCGCGGCTCTCCGACCGCCGCGAGGACATCCCCACGCTGGCCAAGCACTTCCTGGGCCGTGCCGCGCAGGAGCTGGCGGTCGAGCCCAAACTGCTCAAGACCGAAACCGAGGACTACCTCAAGAACCTCCCATGGCCCGGCAACGTACGCCAGCTGGAGAACACCTGCCGCTGGATCACCGTCATGGCCTCGGGCCGCGAAGTGCATATCAGCGACCTGCCACCAGAGCTGCTGAGCGTGCCGCAAGACTCGGCACCGGTCACCAACTGGGAACAGGCCCTGCGGCAGTGGGCCGACCAGGCGCTGGCCCGTGGCCAATCGAGCCTGCTCGACAGCGCCGTGCCAAGCTTCGAACGGATCATGATCGAAACTGCGCTCAAGCACACTGCCGGCCGCCGGCGCGACGCGGCTGTGTTGCTGGGCTGGGGGCGCAACACCCTGACGCGCAAGATCAAGGAGTTGGGGATGAAGGTCGATGGCGGGGATGACGAGGACGGCGAGGATAGCTGAACAGCTGTGGGAGGCCGGCTTGCCGGACGCCGTGTAACGGGCGACGTGCCAGCTTGATCTGATCACACCGGCACGTCGCGCGGCGAGCCGCCCTCCTACGACCTGACTGGCCGAGCGCGTCACTGACTTGGCAAAACCCCGCGCCGGCGGGGTTTTTCATAAGTGTCATTTTGTTTCAGCACGGTGCACGGGCGCCCTATGTTGCACCGCGCGAAGGCGTACCACATAGCCAGCCGACACCGCAGGCATAGCCTGCTGAGCCAAAATATCAAAGATGTGAAATTAAGTTCTTTTAAATCAAAAAGTTAAAAAGAATACACACCCAAAATCAAAACCTGGCACGCACACTGCAATAGTCCAATCACAACCCGTTTAGGGGACCTTGGTACAGGCAGGCCGGGGAATCCCCACTTTATGACCGGGACTCGCAGGCCCAACTGGCCGTGAGCCCACCACGCTTTTGGGGGCCTTTGGTACAGGCAGGCCGGAGAACCCCCGCTTTACGTCGAAGGTTGTGGCAGCGCCACCCTTCATTCCCTTCGGGGACCCTGGTACAGGCAGGCCGGGTGCTCCCCTTCTTTATTGCTGCTCCCGGAGGCTGACGCTCAGCCTCCAGCGCCCATCGACCTTCTCCCCGTCCAATCCCCCTGCAAGTGCCGCGCAGCGACCACGCTGAGCAACAGCTGCTGCTGGCCGGCCTGGCGCACACGCCATTTGGCCGGATGCCCACCCACCAGCAATTCGCCTGAAGCGTCAGCGCCATGGGCCTGGAAGCGCACAGCGAAGGCGCCTTCGTAAGTATCGGCCTGCACCTCAGGCTCACGGTCGAACCACAGTACCAACTGGTCCGGGTGCAGCTCGATACGGTCCAGGGAGCTGGGCACGGTTTCAGTCAGGCGGCCGATCATCAACCCCACCATCAGGCCGACAATCGCCAGCGACACCAGCACCCGCGGCCACAGAGAGGCGCGTGGGGGGAGTGCTTCGGGGTTAGAATGGCGGCCGTCTTTTTGCTCGGAGCCGTGCATGTTTCACGTCATCCTTTTTCAACCGGAAATCCCACCGAACACCGGCAACGTCATCAGGCTGTGCGCCAACAGCGGTTGCCACCTGCACCTGATCGAGCCGCTGGGCTTCGAACTGGATGACAAACGCCTGCGCCGGGCTGGCCTGGATTATCACGAATACGCGCCGCTGCAACGCCATGAAAACCTTGAGGCATGCCTCGAAGCCTTGGGCAACCCGCGCGTGTTCGCGTTCACCACCAAAGGGTCGCAGCCGTTTCATGACGTGGCATTCAAGCCAGGGGATGCGTTTCTGTTCGGCCCGGAGAGCCGGGGCCTGCCAGAAGAGGTGCGTGAACAGTATCCGCCAGAGCAGCGGCTGCGCCTGCCAATGCGGCCGGGCAGCCGCAGCCTGAACCTGTCCAACACCGTCGCGGTGGCGGTCTACGAAGCCTGGCGCCAGCAAGGCTTCGCATAACCGCCGTGGCCCGGGGCTCAGGCCTCGGGCGCCTCGCCAGCGGCTTGCATGCGCTGCAGCTCTTGCGCGTACAGGGCGTCGAAGTTCACCGGGGCCAGCATCAGCGCCGGGAACGAACCGCGGACCACCAGGCTGTCGAGGGTTTCACGCGCGTAGGGGAACAGCAGGTTGGGGCAGAACGCACCCAGGGTGTGGCTCATGGACGGTGCGTCCAGGCCCTTGATCAGGAAGATGCCGGCCTGCTGCACTTCGGCGATGAAGGCTACTTCGTCGCCGTTCTTGACCGTTACCGAGAGGGTGAGCACCACTTCGTGGAAGTCGTTTTCCAGCGACTTCTGGCGGGTGTTCAGGTCCAGCGAAACGCTCGGCTCCCACGCCTGGCGGAAGATCGCCGGGCTTTTGGGCGCTTCGAACGACAGGTCACGCACGTAGATGCGCTGGAGGGAGAATTGCGGTTCGTTTTCCGCAGCGTTGTTCTGTTCGCTCATGGCATTGGCCTTCTTGGCGTGAGTTTGGGTAAGTCAGAGGCCCAGCAGCGTGTCGAGCTTGCCGGCGCGCTCCAGGGCGTAAAGGTCGTCGCAACCGCCGACGTGCTGATCGTCGATCCAGATCTGCGGCACCGAAGTGCGCCCGGCCTTGTTGGCCATTTCGGCGCGTACCGCAGGCTTGCCGTCGACCTTGATCTCCTGGAACTCGACCCCTTTGCCGGTCAGCAGGCCCTTGGCCCGCATGCAGTAGGGGCACCAGTCGCTGGAATAGACGATGACGTGTGCCATGTCACTTCACCACCGGCAGGTTGTCGCCCCGCCAGCTGGAGATGCCGCCGCTCAGGCGCGCGACGTTGAAGCCGGCCTTGAGCAGGTCGCGGCAGACGGCGCCGGCCTGCTGGCCCATGGCGTCGACGATGATGAGCGTCTTGGCCTTGTGCTTTTCAAGCTCGGCCATGCGCGCGGTGAGTTTGTCCTGGGGGATGTTGATCGCATCGACGATGTGGCCGCCGGCGAAATCCTTTTTGGTGCGGATGTCGATGACCACGCCTTTGTCGGCGTTGACCAGGGCCGTGAGTTCACGGGTGCCGATAGAGCGGCCACCGCCTTTCATTTCATGGGCCAGCAGCAAAGCGAGCAGCACGGCGAAGAGGCCGACGAGCAGGTAGTGATTGGTGGCGAATTCGAGCAGATGAGCGACCATCAAGCGGGTTCCACGGCGTTAAAATGGCGGCCAGTATACCGCGCCCGGCAGGGCCGGCCAAAGCCCGCCCGGCGCCAGTTTCACGGAACCGGGGCGGGCTTTGCCGGTCATTGGCAGGCTAGCCAACCTTTTTCGTCAGCCGCGGGCGTTTTGCCCTAAAATGCCCGCTTCCCATGACAACAGCCGCGAGCCCATCGCCATGACTACCACGCCCAAGCCCCTGGTCCTGATCATTCTGGACGGATTCGGGCACAGCGAGCACCACGAGAACAACGCCGTCTACGCCGCCAGAAAGCCCAACCTCGATCGCCTCGTGGCGCAGCAGCCCAACGGGCTGATCTCCGGCTCCGGCGAAGATGTGGGCTTGCCTGATGGGCAGATGGGCAACTCCGAGGTCGGCCACATGAACCTTGGCGCTGGCCGCGTGGTGTATCAGGACTTCACGCGGGTCACCAAGGCCATCCGCGATGGCGACTTCTTCAGCAACGAGCTGCTGGTGAGCGCGGTCGACAAAGCCGTGAAAGCTGGCAAAGCCGTTCACCTGATGGGCCTGCTCTCCGATGGCGGCGTGCACAGCCACCAGGACCACATCGTGGCCATGGCCAAACTGGCTGCCGAACGCGGCGCCGAGAAACTCTACCTGCACGTCTTCCTCGATGGCCGTGATACCCCGCCCAAGAGCGCACAGGCCTCGCTCGAGCTGATGGACGCCACTTTCGCCCAGCTGGGCAAAGGCCGCACCGCCAGCCTGATCGGCCGCTACTTCGCCATGGACCGCGACAACCGCTGGGATCGCGTAGCCGCTGCCTATGAGCTGATCGTCGACGGCGCTGCGCAATACCAGGCCGCAAGTGCTGTCGAGGGCCTGGAAGCTGCCTACGAGCGTGGCGAGAGCGACGAGTTCGTCAAAGCCACGGCCATCGGCGCCCCGGTCCGGGTCGAAGACGGCGACTCGGTGGTCTTCATGAACTTCCGCGCCGACCGTGCCCGCGAGCTGTCGCGCGTGTTCGTCGAAGACGGTTTCGCCGACTTCCCACGCAAGCGCCAACCCAAGCTTGCCGCCTATGTGGGCCTCACCCAGTACTCGGCGAAGATCCCAGCCCCGGCCGCCTTCGGCCCCAGCGGCCTGAACAACGTGCTGGGTGAGTACCTGGCCAAGAACGGCAAGACCCAGCTGCGCATCGCCGAAACCGAGAAGTACGCCCACGTCACGTTCTTCTTCTCCGGCGGCCGCGAAGAGCCCTTCGAAGGCGAGGAGCGCATCCTGATCCCTTCGCCGAAGGTCGCGACCTACGACCTGCAGCCTGAAATGAGCGCGCCTGAAGTCACCGACAAGATCGTCGATGCCATCGAGCACCAGCGCTTCGACGTGATCGTGGTCAATTACGCCAACGGCGACATGGTCGGCCACAGCGGCGTGCTGGCTGCTGCGGTCAAGGCGGTCGAGTGCCTCGACACCTGCGTGGGCCGCATCACCGCTGCGCTGGAGAAAGTCGGTGGCGAAGCGCTGATCACCGCCGACCACGGCAACTGCGAGAAGATGGAAGACGAAGACACCGGCCAGGCGCACACCGCGCACACCACCGAGCCCGTGCCCTTCATCTATGTGGGCAAGCGCAACGTGCGCGTCCGCGAAGGCGGAGTGCTGGCCGACGTGGCGCCCACCATGCTGTTCCTGATGGGCCTGGCCAAGCCGCAGGAAATGACCGGCACCAGCATCCTGGCCGACGCTTGAGGCAATAAGTGGGGCGGCCCGTGCCGCCCCTGTTTGATCTCGAAACATTTTCCCGGGGCGGGCATACTAGGCCGGTCCCCACTAACGGTGCCCTCCTCTCGATGCTTCGCACCCTCCTCGCCTTAGCACTGGCGTGCGTGATTCTGCCGGCCATGGCCGACGACGACCGCGCCCAGACCCAGCAGCAACTGGAAAAAACCCGCCAGGACATCGCCGACCTCAAGAAAACGCTGGGCCAGATCCAGCAAGAGCGCGGCGGTGTGCAGAAAAGACCTGCGCGATACCGAAACCGAAATGGGCAAGCTGGAAAAGCAGGTGGAGGCCCTGCAAAACGAACTAAAAAAGAGCGACAGCGAGCTGCAACGCCTCGACGGTGAGAAAAAAACTCCAGAGCGCGCGCACTGAACAGCAGCAACTGATCGCTATCCAGGCCCGGGCCGCCTACCAGGGCGGCCGCCAGGAATACCTCAAACTCCTGCTCAACCAGCAAAACCCCGAAAAATTCGCCCGAACGCTCACCTATTACGACTACATGAGCAAAGCGCGGCTGCAGCAGCTGCGCAGCTTCAACGAAACCCTGCGGCAACTGGCCGATGTGGAAAAGCAGATCTCCATGGAGCAGGCCCAGCAGTTGGTGCAGCAAAGCCAGCTGACCGAACAGCGCAGCGAACTCGACAAGGTGCGCCAGCAGCGCCGCGACGCGCTGGCCAAGCTCAACGACCAGTACAAGGCCGGCGACAACAAATTGCAGGCGCGCCGGCAAGACCAGGCCGAGCTGAACCAGGTCCTCAAGACTATCGAGCAGCGCATAGCCAAGGAGGCCGAAGAGGCTCGCCAGCGTGCGCTGCTCGCTCAGCAGGAAGAGGAGCGCAAGCGCCGTGAAGCAGCGGCTGCCGCATCACGCCCAGCGCCCAAGGATGACGAAGACGAAGCCCCTGCTCGGCCGCGCCGTAGCCCGGGCAGATGGTTTCAAGCGCGGGCGAGAATTTCGGCGGCGCATTTGGCGCGGCCCGTGGAAAACTTCCATGGCCTGTCGATGGTCGATTGTTGGCGCGTTTCGGCGATACACGCGGCTCGGACGAACGCACCAAATGGGATGGCGTCATGATCTCCGCCCCCGCCGGTGCTACCGTTCGAGCAGTACACGGCGGCCGCGTGGTGTTTGCAGACTGGTTGCGGGGCGCCGGGCTTCTGGTCATTCTCGACCATGGCGACGGCTACCTGACCCTGTACGGGCATAACCAGACGCTGCTCAAGCATGCCGGCGATGTGGTCAAGGCTGGCGAGGCGCTGTCTACCGTCGGCAACAGCGGTGGCCAGGATACGCCAGCGCTGTATTTCGCAATTCGCCAGCAAGGTCGGGCAACCGACCCTGCACAGTGGTGCCGCGGCTGACGCGGCGCCGGTAAATCGGATCAGGAGTTCGTTCGACATGCTGCATTTGCCCCGCCTTACCTCGCTGGCCTTCACCGTTGCCCTGGTGGCTGGCGCGCCCTTGGTGCACGCGGCCGAACCGGCACCTGCCAAGCCCGCAGCACCAGCGCCGGCGGCCACCGTCACCACCAAGGACCCGCTGCCGCTGGACGAGCTGCGCACCTTCGCCGAGGTGATGGACCGTATCAAGGCGGCCTATGTCGAGCCAGTCGACGACAAGACCCTGCTGGAAAACGCCATCAAAGGCATGCTCAGCAACCTCGACCCGCACTCGGCTTACCTGGGGCCTGAGGATTTTGCCGAGCTGCAAGAGAGCACCAGCGGCGAATTCGGCGGCCTGGGCATCGAGGTCGGCGTGGAAGACGGCTTCGTCAAGGTCGTCTCGCCCATCGACGACACTCCGGCCAGCCGCGCCGGCATCCAGGCTGGCGACCTGATCGTGAAGATCAACGGCCAGCCTACTCGCGGCGCCAGCATGAACGAGGCGGTGGACCGCATGCGTGGCAAGGTCGGCGAAAAAATCACCCTGACCCTGGTGCGTGACGGCGGCAACCCGTTCGACGTGACGCTTGCCCGCGCGATCATTCAGGTCAAGAGCGTAAAAGCGCAGATGCTCGAGGACGGCTACGGCTACCTGCGCATCACTCAATTCCAGGTCAAGACCGGCGATGAAGTAGCCAAGGCCCTGGCCCAGCTGAAGAAGCAGAACGGCAACAAGAAGCTCAACGGGCTGGTGATGGACCTGCGCAACAACCCGGGCGGCGTGCTGCAAGCGGCGGTGCAAACGGCGGACAACTTCCTCACTTCCGGGCTGATCGTCTACACCAAAGGCCGCCTGCCCAATTCCGAGCTGCGCTTCAATGCCGACCCGGTCGACCAGAGTGAAGGTGTGCCGCTGGTGGTGCTGATCAACGGTGGCAGCGCTTCGGCCTCCGAGATCGTCGCCGGCGCCCTGCAGGATCAGAAGCGCGCCATCCTGATGGGCACCGACAGCTTCGGAAAAGGCTCGGTGCAAACCGTGCTGCCGTTGACCAACGACCGCGCCCTCAAGCTCACCACGGCGCTGTACTTCACCCCCAATGGCCGCTCGATCCAGGCCCAAGGCATCACGCCGGACGTGGAAGTGCGCCAGGCCAAGGTCACCGCCGAGAGCGACAGCGAGAACTTCAAGGAAGCCGACCTGCAGGGCCACCTGGGTAACGGCAACGGCGGCGCCGACCGCCCGACCCGCAATGCCGCGCCAGGTACCAGCAAGAAGGCCCGCCCGCAGGATGACGACTTCCAGCTCAGCCAGGCATTGTCGCTGCTCAAAGGCTTGAAGGTAACGCGCGGCGGCAACTGAGATGTGGCGCGCCTGCCTGCTGGCCCTTGCAGCCCTGTTGCTGCCAGGCGCCGCCCATGCCGATGAGCCGCACAAGCATGCCTATATCGCGCTGATCATCGACGACCTTGGGCAAAACCTGCCCCGCGACCGCCGCGCCCTGGCCTTGCCGGGGCCGGTGACACTGGCGGTGATGCCTGACACACCTCACGCCGCCGAATTCGCCCGCGAAGCGCACAAGGCCGGCAAAACAGTGATGCTCCATATGCCCATGGACCCTGCCGGCGGCCCGTTCGCCTGGCGGCCTGACCTGCCCATGGCCGAGCTCTCCGAGCGGCTCGCCGCTGCGCTCAAGGCCGTGCCCTACGCTGCCGGCATCAATAATCACGAAGGCAGCCGCATGACCGCCCAGCCCGAGGCGATGGCCATGCTCATGCAAACACTGCAGCAGCGCGGGCTGTTCTTCATCGACAGCCGCACCAGCGCCAAGACGGTCGCTGCTGCCAAGGCTCAGGCCATCGACCTTGCCAGCGCATCACGGGATGTGTTCCTGGATGACACGCGCACCGCCGAAGCGATCAGCGGCCAGTTGCAGGCCGCTATTCGAGTGGCCAGGAAGCAGGGTTCGGCCGTGGTAATCGGCCACCCGTATCCGGTGACGCTGGATGTGCTGGAGCGCGAACTGCCGCGGCTGAAGGCTGCCGGGGTTGAGTGGATTCCGATCCGGCAGCTGATTGCCGAGCGCGGCAACCGGGCGATGGCCGGGCATGGGAAGGATGGGGTTTACCACTAGGGCCATTCGTTGCACGTTGCACGTTGCACGTCGCCCGGCAAGCCGGCCTCCCACTGGATGACTTGAGTTGAAACACAATCCAAGTGCGAGGGCGGCTCGTCGCCCGTCGCCCGGCTAGCCGGCCTCCCACTGGATGACTCGAGTTGAAACACAATCCAAAGTGGGAGGGCGGCTCGCCGCGCGACACGCGCAAGCCCTCTCAGCGAACCACAATGCCCCTCGCCGCCATGTAGGCCTTGGCTTCAGGCACGGTGTACTCGCCAAAGTGGAAGATGCTCGCCGCCAGCACGGCGCTGGCGTGGCCTTCGATAACCCCATCGGCCAGGTGCTGCAAGTTGCCCACACCGCCGGAGGCGATCACCGGGATGCCCAGTGCGTCGCTGATGGCGCGGGTGACGCCCAGGTCGAAGCCGTTCTTCATGCCGTCCTGGTCCATGCTGGTGAGCAGAATCTCACCGGCGCCCAGGCCTTCCATTTTCTTCGCCCACTCCACCGCGTCCAGCCCGGTAGGCTTGCGGCCGCCGTGAGTGAAGATCTCCCAGCGCGGCGTTTCGCCCGGCCCGGACACCTTCTTCGCATCGATCGCCACCACAATGCACTGCGAGCCAAAGCGGGCCGCAGCCTCGCCGACGAACTCAGGGTTGAACACCGCGGCGGTGTTGATCGACACCTTGTCGGCACCGGCGTTGAGCAGGTTACGGATGTCGTGCACGGTGCGTACACCGCCGCCAACGGTGAGCGGGATGAACACCTGGCTAGCCATGCGCTCGACGGTATGGAGCGTGGTGTCGCGGCCATCGACGCTGGCGGTGATGTCCAGGAAGGTGATTTCGTCGGCGCCCTGCTCGTCGTAACGGCGGGCGATCTCGACCGGGTCACCGGCATCGCGGATGTTCTCGAACTTCACGCCCTTGACCACCCGGCCGTTATCCACGTCCAGGCAAGGGATGATTCGCTTCGCTAAAGCCATGCTGCAAGCCTCCGGGGCGGTTACCGGTTATGCGTAGTTATCGCAGAACGCCTGAGCCTCGGCGACGTCGAGGGTGCCCTCGTAGATCGCGCGGCCGGTGATGGCGCCGATGATGCCCGGGGTGTTGGCCTTGAGCAGGGTTTCGATGTCGCCCAGGTTGTGAATGCCGCCGGAGGCGATCACCGGGATGCGCGTGGCTTCGGCCAATGCCTTGGTGAAGGGCACGTTGCAGCCTTGCATCATGCCGTCCTTGGCGATGTCGGTGTAGACGATCGCCGAGACGCCATCGGCCTCGAAACGACGGGCCAGGTCGATCACCTGTACGCTGCTGACCTCGGCCCAGCCGTCGGTGGCGACGAAGCCGTCCTTGGCGTCCAGGCCGACGATGACCTTGCCCGGGAACGCCTTGCAGGCTTCGGCCACGAACTCAGGCTGCTTGACCGCCTTGGTGCCGATGATCACGTAGCTCACGCCCGCGCGCACGTAGTGCTCGATGGTTTCCAGCGAGCGGATGCCGCCGCCGATCTGGATCGGCAGGTTCGGGTAGCGCTTGGCGATGGCGGTGACCACCTCGCCGTTGACCGGCTGGCCCTCGAAAGCGCCGTTGAGGTCGACCAGGTGCAGGCGGCGGCAGCCGGCGTCGACCCACTTGGCGGCCATGCTGACCGGGTCATCGGAAAACACCGTGGAGTCTTCCATGCGGCCTTGGCGCAGGCGCACGCAGGCACCGTCTTTGAGGTCGATTGCGGGGATGATCAGCATACGGGGGATTCCTTTGGAATCAGTTTCAAGCTGCAAGCTACAAGCTACAAGCGGTGTGCCGGTGTGGCGCAAAGCATTAGCCTGGCTCAAGGCTCAATGGGTTAACGGTGCCCTTGCGGGATGGAGCAAGCTTTAGGGGCTTTTAGCTTCTAGCTTCTAGCTTCTAGCTTCTAGCTTGAGGCTTTCAGCTTGCAGCTCCTACCAGCGGCCATCCCAAGCGATGAAGTTCTGCAGCAGCTGCAGGCCATGGGTGTGGCTTTTCTCGGGGTGGAACTGCACGGCGAAACGCGAGCCGTCGGCCAGTGCTGCGGCGAAGTCGAGGCCGTAATGGCCGCGGCCGACGACCTGGCCGGCCTTGGCGGCCTCGATGTAATAGCTGTGCACGAAATAGAACCGTGCGCGGTCAGGGATGCTGTGCCAGAGCGGATGGTCGACTGCCAGGAGACTTCGTTCCAGCCCATATGCGGCACTTTCAGGTGCTCGCCTTCTTCATGCAGATCCTTGCCGAAGAAACGCACCTTGCCCGGGAACAGGCCGATGCAGTCGACGCCGTCGTTTTCCTCGCTGTGGTCGAGCAGCGCCTGCATGCCCACGCAGATGCCCAGAAACGGGCGATCCTGGCTGACCTCGCGCACCAGGGCATCGAAGCCCAGGCGGCGGATTTCGGCCATGCAGTCGCGAATCGCGCCCACGCCGGGGAACACCACGCGGTCGGCCTCACGGATCACGGCGGCGTCGCTGGTGACCAGCACCTTGCCCGCCCCGACGTGCTCCAGCGCCTTGGCTACCGAGTGAAGGTTGCCCATGCCGTAGTCGATCACCGCTACCGTTTGCATCACAGCACGCCTTTGGTGGAGGGCATCTGCCCGGCCATGCGCTCGTCGACTTCCACAGCCATGCGCAGCGCGCGGCCGAAGGCCTTGAACACGGTTTCGATCTGGTGGTGGGTGTTGATGCCACGCAGGTTATCGATGTGCAGGGTGACCTGGGCGTGGTTGACGAAGCCCTGGAAGAATTCCTGGAACAGGTCGACGTCGAAGCGGCCTACCACGGCGCGTGTGTAGGGCACGTGCATCTGCAGGCCGGGGCGGCCGGAGAAGTCGATCACCACGCGCGACAGCGCTTCGTCGAGCGGCACGTAGGCATGGCCGTAGCGGCGGATGCCTTCTTGTCGCCAACAGCCTGGGCGAACGCCTTGCCCAGGGTGATGCCGACGTCTTCGACGGTATGGTGGTCGTCGATGGCAAGGTCGCCCTTGCACTCGATGTCGAGGTCGATCAGCCCGTGGCGGGCGATCTGGTCGAGCATATGCTCAAGAAAAGGCACGCCGATATCGAACCGGGCCTTACCAGTGCCATCCAGGTTGATCGAGGCTTTGATCTGGGTTTCCAGGGTGTTGCGCTCGACGAACGCCTTACGTTCGGCCATCACCAGCTCCGCAAAGAATCAAGGGCGAAAAGGCGGGCGGTATACGGCGTGAGAGGCCTGCATGCAGCAGGATTTCCCCGGCGCGCAAGGCTGCGCGTCGGGGAAAGGAGGGTCAGAACAGTACCGCGACCTTCTGCAGGGTGACGATCACACCCCAGGCCAGCGGAATGCCCACGGCCAGCCAGGCCAGGATCACCACCGGCCAGGTGCCGGAAGCGGCATGCCATTCCAGCACGTTGGCCGAACCTGCGGCCTTGTCATGGCTCAGCGCGCGTTCTGCGGCCAGCTGCTCGTCGCTCATGAAGTACTTGTCGGCGACCGGGCGCACCAGTGCGTTGCAGATGAAGCCCAGCACCAGCAGGCCTACCAGGATGTACAACGTCTTGTCGTACACCGCCGATGGCGGCACGCCGATCGACAGCTGGTATTCACGCAGGTAGTTCACCAGCACCGGGCCGAGCACGCCGGCAGCGGCCCAGGCAGTGAGCAGGCGGCCGTGAATCGCGCCGACCATCTGTGTGCCGAACAGGTCAGCGAGGTACGCAGGTACCGTGGCGAAACCGCCGCCGTACATCGACAGGATGATGCAGAACGCAGCCACGAACAGCGCGACGTTGCCCAGGTGGCCGAGGTTCGGCACCAGGCCGTAGAGCGCAGCGCCCAGTGCGAAGAACACGAAGTAGGTGTACTTGCGGCCGATGTAGTCGGAGAACGAGGCCCAGAAGAAGCGACCGCCGATGTTGAACAGGCTCAACAGGCCAGTGAAGCCGGCGGCGATTGCAGCCACTTGCTTGAGCTGGTCGGCCGACAGTTCCTTGAACGACAGCGTGGTGCCGATCAACTGGCCACCGAACACTTCCTGCAGCAGCGGCGACGCCATGCCGAGGATGCCGATACCGGCCGAAACGTTCAGGCACAGCACCAGCCACACCAGAGCGAACTGCGGGGTTTTCCAGGCCACGCTCACGTGTACGTGGCGGTCGGTGATCATGGTGTTGCCGGCCTTCTTGACCGGCGGCACCCAGCCTTCAGGCTTCCAGCCGGTCGGCGGCACGCGGTAGGTCAGTGCGCCACCGAGCATGAACACGAAGTAGATGACGGCCATCACCACAAAGGTCTGCCATACGCCAACGATGCCGGGGGCAGCGAAGTGGCTCATCAGTGCGGTGGCCAGTGGTGCGCCAACCATTGCGCCGCCGCCGAAGCCCATGATGGCCATGCCGGTCGCCATGCCGCGGCGGTCGGGGAACCACTTGATCAGGGTCGATACCGGCGAGATGTAGCCCAACCCCAGGCCGATACCGCCGATCACGCCCGAGCCGACCCACATCAGCCAGATCTGGTGGGTATAGACGCCCAATGCCGAAATCAGCAGGCCGCCGCACCAGCAAGCAGCCGACACCACACCCGCCTTGCGCGGCCCGGCGTGTTCCAGCCAGCCACCCCAGATGGCTGCCGAGCAGCCCAGGAAGATGAAGAACAGCGTGTAGACCCAACCCAGCATGGAAATTTGCCAGTCGCAGGTGCTGGCAAATACTTGGCTAATGAAATCCATTCCAACAGGGCAGGCCGTTCCTACGGCCTTCGACAGCGGCAGCCAGAAGACCGAGAAGCCATAGGCCATGCCGATGCACAGGTGGATCGCCAAGGCCGCCGGTGGCACCAGCCAACGGTTGAAGCCCGGCCGGGCGATGATGCGTTCCTTGGACAGGAACGAAGGCTGAGTGGCGTGGCCGCCACTCGGAACGCTTGCGCTCATTTTGTAATTCCCCAGATGAGATTTGGCTTTGCAGCACGAAGCAGCCCACGACCTTGTCTGCACGCAAGGCGGTGGTCGTTTTATCGGCAGGCTTTGGAAAAACGCGACACTCTGTCGCATCGGGTGCTGCAAGCGGGCCCGAGGTTACCATTTGTGACGGCCATTGAAGTCATTTCGATATCACCTTTTTTATTGTTTCTGTGACGGTGTTGACCAGCGGTCAAGCGGCGGCCTTGCGGCCGCCTCCAAAGCGTAGCCAAGCCCGCGCGACGCGGGCTGCAATGAACCGGCCATGTCGCTGTCAGACCAGCGAACCTCTGTGCCGTGGTTTTAACCATGCTGGCCCACCGCCTATACTGGGCCGCTCTCGAAATCCCCACACTCTTAAGGACACGCCCATGAAAGCGTTCGGCAAAATCCTGGGAATCTTCGTGCTCGGGTTGTTGTTGATCGTGGTGGCACTGGGCTTTGCCCTGACGCACCTGTTCGATCCCAACGACTACAAGGACGAGATCCGCCAACTGGCCCGGGACAAAGCCCACGTCGAGCTGACCCTGAAGGGCGACATCGGCTGGAGCCTGTTCCCCTGGCTGGGCCTGGAGCTGCACGATGCCAGCGTCGCCACCTTGCAGGCGCCCGACCAGCCTTTTGCCGACCTGCAGATGATCGGCCTGTCGGTGCGCGTGCTGCCGCTGCTGCGCAAGCAGGTGCAGATGAGCGATATCCGCGTAGACGGCCTGAACCTGAAGCTTGCGCGCGACGCCAATGGCCACGGTAATTGGCAAGACATCGGCAAGCCACTGGAGGCTGCCCAGGCCCCGGCCGGCGAACCCGGCGCTGCACAGCCATCGGCCCCTGCCGAGCAACCGCGCGAGCCTGCCAACGGCGGCCGGCGCATGAAACTCGACATCGACAGCCTCACGGTAAACAACGCAACCGTGACCTACAGCGACGAGCAGAGCGGCCGCAACTACACCGCCGAGAGCATCCAGCTCAGCACCGGCGCGGTGCATGAAGGCGCAAGCATCCCGCTCAAGCTCACTGCGTTCATCGGCACCAATCTGCCGCAGATGCGCGCGCGCACCGAGCTGGCCGGCCAGGTGCGCTACGACACCGCGCTCAAGCGCTACCAGCTCGAAGATATGCGCTTGTCCGGCGAAGTGTCCGGCGACACTCTGCAAGGCAAGACCGTGACCTACTCCACCCAGGGCCAGTTGCTGGTGGACCTGGCCGCCAACGTGGCGGACTGGAGCAACCTCAAGCTCTCGGCCAACCAGTTGCGCGCTTTGGGCGAGCTGCACGTGCGCAACCTCGACAGCGACCCGCAATTGAGCGGCGCCTTGTCGATTGCTCAATTCGACCTGCGAGCCTTCCTCGCTGGCATCGCCCAGCCGCTGCCAGCGATGGCCGACACCACGACGTTGAGCCAGGTCGAGCTGGTGGCGCGCCTGCAAGCCTCGCGTAACAGCCTGGCGCTGGAGGACCTGACGGCCAAGCTCGACGGCAGCACCTTCAACGGCCGCCTGGCGGTGGACGACTTCGCCCACCAGGCGCTGCGCGTGCAGCTCAAGGCTGACAGCTTCAACGCTGACCGCTACCTGCCGCCGGAAAGCAAGGACGCCCAAGGCCAGAGCGCTGCGCGCCAGGCCGAGGTGGACAGCACCGAGCAGGCCGCCATCGGCGCGGGCACTGGCCCGCTGCCTGATAAGCCGAGCAAGGGCGCGTGGAGCGACGACCGCCTGTTCCCCATCGAAACCCTGCGCGGCCTCGACCTGCAGGCAGACCTCGCCTTCGGCAAGCTGACCCTGAAGAAACTGGCACTCCAGAACGCCGGCCTGAAGGCGCAAAGCCAGGGTGGCCTGGCCACCCTGCAAACCCTCACCGGCGAGCTGGCCAGGGGCAGCTTCGAAACCCACGGCACCCTCGACGTGCGCCCTGAAGTGCCCAAGCTGGCGCTGCAAAGCCAGATCAAACGCGTGCCGGTGGAGCTGGTGCTGCAAACCCGCAACCCAGAGCCGCCGTTGCGCGGTGAGCTGGACCTGGCCAGCAACCTCACCGCCAGCGGCAACAGCCAGAAGGCGCTGATCGACACCCTCACCGGCACTGCGCGGTTCAACCTGGCCAATGGTGTGTTGGTCAACGCCAACCTTGAGCAACAGCTGTGCCGCGGCATCGCCACCCTCAACCAGAAGAGCCTGAGCAGCGAGCCTCGCGGCAAGGACACGCCTTTCCGCCAGCTCAGCGGCAACCTGAACTTCCAGAACGGCGTGGCCAGCAACCCCGACCTCAAGGCCGCCATCCCTGGCCTGACGGTCAACGGCCAGGGCGACGTGGACCTGCGCGTGCTCGGTATGGATTACACCCTCGGGGTGATCGTCGAAGGCGACAAGAGCGACATGCCTGACCCGGCCTGCCAGGTGAACGAGCGCTTCGCCAACGTCGAGGTCCCCATCCGCTGCCGCGGGCCGCTGGAGCTGGGCGCCAAGGCTTGCCGCATCGACCGCGAAGGCATGGCCAGCGTCGGTGCGCAGCTGCTGCGCAACCGTGTTGAAGACAAGATCGATGAAAAACTCGGCGACAAGGTGAGCCCGCAAGTGCGCGATGCGATCAAGGGGCTGTTCAAGCGATGAGCCCCGAGCAATTCTCCGGCGCCGTGCTGGCCTGGTATGACCAGTTCGGCCGCCACGACCTGCCCTGGCAGCAAGGCATCAACCCCTATCGGGTGTGGGTGTCGGAAATCATGCTGCAACAGACGCAGGTGAGCACCGTGCTCAACTACTTCGACCGCTTCATGGAGGCGCTGCCGACCGTGCAGGCGCTGGCCGAGGCGCCGGAGGACGAAGTGCTGCACCTGTGGACGGGCCTGGGCTACTACACCCGCGCACGCAACCTGCAGAAGGCAGCGAAAATCGTAGTGGCCGAGCACGGTGGGGAATTCCCCCGCGACCTCGAGCAACTGGAGGCGCTGCCTGGCATTGGCCGCTCCACAGCCGGTGCGATCGCCAGCATCAGCATGGGGCTACGCGCGCCGATTCTCGACGGCAACGTCAAGCGCGTACTGGCGCGCTTCACCGCTCAGGCCGGCTACCCGGGTGAACCTGCGGTGGCGCGGGCGCTGTGGGCCACCGCAGAGCGCTTCACGCCCCATGAGCGGGCCAACCACTACACCCAGGCGATGATGGACCTGGGCGCCACGCTGTGCACCCGTAGCAAACCCACCTGCCTGTTGTGCCCGGTGCAGCAGGGTTGCCGGGCGCACCTGCTGGGCCAGGAGGCTCGCTTTCCCGAGCCCAAGCCGCGCAAGGCCATCCCGCAGCGGCGCACGCTGATGCCGCTGCTGGCCAACGAAGAGGGCGCCATCTTGCTGTACCGCCGCCCTTCGAGTGGTTTGTGGGGCGGCCTGTGGAGTTTGCCGCAGCTCGACGAACTGGCCGAGGTCGATGACCTGGTCGAGCAGCACGCGCTAGTGCAGGTAGGCGCTCAGCCAATGCCGGGGCTGACACACACTTTCAGCCATTTCCAACTGGCCATCGAGCCTTGGCTGGTGCGGGTTCGCGCCACCGATGCGCACATGGCCGACGCCGACTGGCTCTGGTATAACCTCGCCACCCCGCCGCGCCTGGGCCTGGCCGCCCCGGTCAAGAAGCTGCTCAGGCACGCGGCCGATGCACTGAATGGAGAACCGCAATGACCCGCACCGTCATGTGCCGCAAGTACCACGAAGAACTCCCGGCACTGGATCGCCCGCCCTACCCCGGCCCCAAGGGCCAGGACATCTTCGAGCACGTTTCGCAGAAAGCCTGGGCCGACTGGCAGAAGCACCAGACCTTGCTGATCAACGAGCGCCGGCTGAACATGATGAACGCCGACGACCGCAAGTTCATTCAGCAGGAGATGGACAAGTACCTCTCCGGCGAGGACTACGCCAAGGCCGACGGCTACGTGCCACCCTCCGAATAACCCCGGAAAACCGGGCCAGGAACGTAAGCGCGTGGTTTGATTGAAAATTTTTTTCAAAACTTGCTTGACGCTTACCTGAAAAACCCGTTTAATGCGCCCCGTTGCCCAGGTAGCTCAGTCGGTAGAGCAGGGGATTGAAAATCCCCGTGTCGGCGGTTCGATTCCGTCCCTGGGCACCACTAATACCGAAAACCCCCGATATCGAAAGGTATCGGGGGTTTTGCTTTTTGGGCTGGGAATGGGTGTGTTTCGTCGCGCGGCAAGCCGCCCTCCCACTTTTTGATCTGCGCCCCTGAAGTTGGACACCATTCTGCTAGGCCATTGCCACCTGAGTCCTGTACGCCACAGGGCTCAGACCGCCCAGTTTCATCTTGATGCGATCGTGGTTGTAGTAATGGATGTACTCATCGATCGCAGCCGCCAGTTCTGCCGTGCTGGTGAAACGCTGTCGATAATACATCTCCGATTTCAACGTGCCGAAGAAACTTTCCATCGCCGCGTTATCCAGGCAGTTGCCCCGGCGTGACATGCTCTGCGTCAGCCCGCGTTCCGCCAGTCGATGGCGATAACGGTAGTACTGGTACTGCCATCCCTGATCCGAGTGCATCAACGGGCAAATGCCTTCGGGTAACTTCGCCAGGGCCTTGTCCAGCATCCGCCCGACCAGCGCGTAATGCGGCGAAGTATCGACCTGGTAAGCCACGATCTCTCCATTGAACAAGTCCAGTACCGGCGAAAGGTAAAGCCGCTCGCCGTTGACCTTGAACTCGGTGACGTCCGTGACCCATTTGCAGTTGGGTCGATCCGTGTCGAACTGCCTTTCCAGAATGTTCTCTGCAATGCGCCCAGGCTCCCCTCGGAAAGACTTGTAGCGCTTGGGGCGAACTGTGCACTTCAGGCCCAACTCGGCCATCAATCTGCGTACTCGCTTGCCGTTGACGACATGCCCCTCATTGCCCAGCGCAGCCTCTATCCGCCGATAACCGTATCGACCTTTATGCTGCGTCTGAATGCTCTGGATCAGTGCTTTCAGCGGGGCATGCTTGTCCGGGGCAGCCATTGCCTTGAGCTGGTAATAGTAAGTGCTGCGCGACAAGCCAATCAGGCTGAGCAGGTTATCCAGCGGAAACTGTGAGCGCAGCTCGCTGACTATCCGGGTTTTTTCTGCTCGAGTTCTCGTAGCCTCGCTTTCTCCTCGCGAAGCTCCTTGAGCTTTTTTAGGTAGGCGTTCTCCATGCGAAGGAATTCGACTTCTGCCAGCAAATTCTTGTAGGCGCGCTGTTCTTCGGTCAGGGGCGTGGCGACTTTCGACTTGGCGGGTTTCTTTGGCATGGCGGGAGGCTTTCCTATCTTTCGTGTAACCAAGGCTGGAAGTCCGCCACTGTAATACTGCTGCTCCCAGCTGCCTATCTGAGTGGAACAGACCAGGTTGAAAACCGCAGCGGTGCGGCGCAGTGACAGTTTCTCCCGCCACATGTGCTGGAGCACGGAAAGTTTGAACTGGGGGGTGTGATCCTTGCCACGTGGTTTGAGGCTGGCTTCGCCGTGCAGGCGATAAGCTTCGACCCAACGGCGAAGCAGTGAAGGGTCCATGCCGAATTGCTCGGCGATGAAGCGAAAGCCGAAGCCGCGCTCGAGGAAGGCCTGGATAGCGGACAGCTTGAACTGATGGGTGTACTTCTGCATGTGGAGCTCCCCTGGAGTTGGTTGGTGTGTCCAACTTCAGGGGCGCAGATCATTTTGATCTGCTCTGATTTCGATCAACTGCTCCCATTGTGAGGTGGGAGGCCGGCTTGCCGGGCGACGCGCCAATCTAGGCCCAGCTAAACCGACTTTCCATTACTTGAGCTTCCAGCTGCAAAAGACCTCCATACGCCGCAGCCGGCATCACCTCCTCGATACCTAACGCCACTGCAAACTCCGGCAACGTCCAGTTGAGCGCCTCTCGCAGCACCTCCACCTCCGCATCCGAACTCCCAAGCGAAGTAATCAAAGGCAAGCACGGGCTACGCACACTGCGCGCCAGCACTCTCAAGCCCTGAACCTCCTCGCTGTACTCGCGCGCCAGGTAGTCATAGGTAATGCTGTCCACCGCAGCAAGATCGCCCAGGCCTTGCCTGAGGCTGTGCATGCTCGCCCTGTGCCCACCCGTCACGATGACCTCAGAGAAAAACGCCCCATCGTGAACGGCCTGTAACGTGTGGCGAAACAGGTTCATGCCTGAATTCGAATCCCAACCATTGACCAACCCCCGGCTACCGACCGCATCTGCCAAGGTGACAAACGGCGCCTGCTCGCGGCACAGCACCAGGCTGCAGTGGGTGCCCCCGCTGCTGTGAACCAGCTCATACCGAGGCGTGCCGACAACCCTCACCTTCCCCCACAACTGCGTCACGAGCGGATAGCCGCAGGTGTGCGCCAGCCGCAGATCAGGCGCCAGCCATTGCGCCATGAGCTCATCGCCTTGAAACGGCTGCCAGGCTTCACCCATATAGCCAGCCGCCGCGCGCAGCCACGCTGCCTGCGCCTCGACCACTCGCGCAGGCGCCACATACATCGATAGGCCAGCCCTCACGGCGCCTGCAGGTGCGTGCTCACCCACTGTTCAGCCACTTTGGCCGGGTCCTTGTGGTCGATTTCTACCTGGCGGTTCAGGGCGATCAGTTGCTCATCGGTCAGCTTCGCGGAAAGGGCGTTGAGCGCCTTGGCCAGTTGGTCATTGAGCACGGCGGTGCGCACTTCAGGCACGACGTTCTGCGGTGGCTGCTGATGGCGGTCGTCCTTGAGCACTACCCAGTCTTCTGTGGCCAGGATGCCTTGAGTGGACACCACAGTCGCCACATCGATAGAGCCCGAGTTCAGCGCCAGGCGTGTCAGCGGGCCGCCCATGTCCAATGACTTCATCGACTTGAATTCGATGCCGTAGACCTTCTTCAGGCCCGGCAGGCCCAGCGCATTGGTTTTCACCTCAGGTGGGCCGCCCACTACCAGGTCCTTGGCGATCGGCGCCAGGTCGCTCATGTTGGCCAGGTGGTATTTCTCGGCGGTTTTCTTCTTCACCGCCCAGGCATCGATGGAGCCAGCTGGCGCGGGTTCAAGCAACGTAAGGTCCTTGCCCAGGTGCGGCTTGAGGGCCTCTTCGATCTTGCCCGCATCGGTGAGCGTATTGTTGCCATCGTGGAAGGCAAGTAACGCGCCGAGGTATTCCGGGACCACGTCAACTTCACCGGTCTCCATGGCCTTGGCGATGATCTGGCGGTTGCCCAGGTTGAGGCGGGTCTTCACCTCGAAGCCTTCTTTGCGCAAGGCTGCTGCGTAGAGGTTGGCGAGCACGGTTTGCTCGGAGAAGTTGGCACCGCCCACGGTGACGGTGGCTGCGTTCGCAGCGCTGCCTGCCATGAACAAGGCAAGCCCCGAAGCGATGGCGAGGGCCCAGCGTGGTTTCTTTCCTGCGGGTGTGGTGCGGGTCGGCTTCATGGCGTGGTCTCGGTTGAGGGCGCGGATGCGCGAGGCGGTTCAGTATTCGCTCTGCCACTGTATGCGGCAGGCTGGGAGGCGCGGCTCAAACGCCGCTGGATGCGTGCACATCCCCATTCGCTGAGGATGGCGACGGCGCACACCAGCAATGCGCCGGCGATGATCTGTGGAGTGTCGTTGCGCCCCAGGCCATCGATGAGGAAGCGCCCCAGCCCACCAAAGCCTACATATGCGGCGATGGTGGCCGTGGCGATCAATTGAATCAGCGCAGCGCGAATGCCTGCGAAAATCAGCGGCAATGCCAGCGGGCATTCGAGCTGCACGAACACCTGCCAGCGGTACATGCCCATCGCCACAGCACCGCGCTTGAGCTCACTGTCGACCTGCGAGATGCCGACGATGGTGTTGGTCAGCAGCAGCGGCAGCGTCATGATCACCAGCGCGAAGATCACTGTGCTGGGCGAATAGCCCACCACCATGATCGCCAGAATCACCACGCCCAGCGACGGCAGTGCACGGCCGACGTTGAACACGCCCACCGCGCACTGCGCGGCCTTGCGATAGTTGGCCAGCAACGCACCCAGCGGAATCGCGATGACCGCAGCGATGGCGATACTCAACGCCACGTAATACAGGTGCTCCAGCAGCCGGGTGAGCACGCCCTCCTCGCCCAGCCAGTGCTCAGGGTTGAGGAACCAATGGATCACGCCGGTCAGGATATCCATTACCTCTCCCACCGGATCACGGCTTTTTCCACAGCCCAGAACCCTGCATCCAGGCAGAGCGCCAGGGCCACCGTCAGCGCCAGGCTCACCACTACGGGCGTGGTGAAGCCCAGCGTAAGGCCGGTGATGAACAACTGCCCGAGGCCGCCCTGGCCAATGATGGCCGTGACCGTCACCAGCCCGACCAGGCTCACCGCCGTGGTGCGCAACCCGGCCAGAAAAGCCGGCATCGCCAGGGGCAGTTCAACGTGGACGAAGGTTTGCCAACGGGTATGGCCTAGCGCGCGGGCCTCTTCAATGATGTCTTGCGGGTTGCTGGCAAGGCCGGCCAGCACGTTCTGCAACACGATCAACAGCGAATACAGGCTCAGCCCGATCACCGAGGTGGTTTTCGAAAGCCCCGTGAACGGCATCAGCAAGATGAACATCGCCAGCGACGGCACCGTGAACAGCAGGCCGCTGATTGCAAGAAAGGGCGTAGCCAGCACCGGCCAGCGCAGGGTCAGCAGCACCATGGCGCTGGCGATGGCGGTGCCGATGGCCAGGGAGCTGGCCACGAACAACAGGTGGTCAAGCAGCAGGCTGACGATCTGCGAGCTGTTGTCCATCACCCAGGAGAAATCGATCATCGCGCAGGGCCGCCCACTATGAGTTCAAGGCTTTGTAGAGGCAGTAGCAGGTGACGCAACCTTTGTACCTGCCCTCGATGTCGACGTGTACAGCGGTGCTGCCAGCGTTGTTGAGGATCTTCAGCAGCGCCTGCTGCAAGGTTTCCTCGCCCGTGACCACAGCGAGCTTCGGCGCCTTGGCGCCATTGCTGCTGTGCCAGGCCAGCGGCTGCGAGCGCTCGTTCAACGCCAGAGTGAAGCGGCTGTCGAGCGGGTGGCCGATCGAAGCCACATGGCTGGTATCAGGCGCAGGCCCGGTTTCCAGGTCCGAGACCTTCATCAACGCCAGCCTTTTCAGCGATGGGTCGCTGCCTACGAACTGGCGCACGAAGTCGTTCTTTGGCTGAGCGAGCAACTGCGCGGGTGCTTCGAACTGCGCCAACTGGCCGTGCCCTTCGAACACCGCGATACGGTCGCCCAACCGCATGGCTTCGTCCATGTCGTGGGTCACCAGAATGATGGTTTTGCGCAAACGGCGCTGCAGGGCGACCAGCTCATCCTGCAGGTGTTCGCGAATCACCGGGTCGAGGGCTGCGAAGGGTTCATCCATCAATACCACCGGCGGGTCGGAGGCCAAGGCCCTGGCCAGCGCAACGCGGCTTTGCTGCCCACCGGAAAGCTGGCCCGGGTAACGGCCCAGCAACTCGGCCGGCAGCCCCAGCAAGGTGGTCAACTCTTCAACCCGCGCGCCGATGTCGGCAGGCTTCCAACCCAGCAGCCTTGGCACTGTGGCGATGTTTTCGCTGACGGTGCGATGCGGGAACAGCGCCGCGTTCTGCATCATGAAGCCGATGCTGCGGCGCAAGGTCACGACATCCATGGCGTCATTGGCCACGCCGTTCACGCGGATTACGCCGCTGCTCTGGGTTTCGAGCCGGTTGATCAGGCGCAGGCTCGTGGTTTTGCCGCAGCCGCTGGGGCCGATGAACACACACAGCTCACCGGCTGCAATTTCAAGGCTCAGGTCGCTGACCGCCGGCTCGCTCTTGCCTGGGTGAAACTTCGTAACGGCATCAAATTCGATCATCAAGCCTTTCCAGCCAGCGGTTTAGACGGGGAGCTGGCCGGGGTATCGAGGGAGTCGATCGGCCGGCTGAAGTGGCGGCGCAACAGCGCTGTGTAACCGCTCACCACATACCCGTCGTTTCGTGCGATCCAGCATAGCCGCCTGGCCCGATACACGCCTGGAAGGCAGTACCACGGCAACCTCGGCAGGTCATGGTGAACCAGGTGCAAGTTCAGATGCAGGAACAGACAACTCAACAGCCCACGTGACTCATTCAAAATCGTGCGGTGGGCCGGATCCGTGGCGGGGCGGTGCTCGCTGAACGACCGGATCAGGGTGATGGCCAGCGCCGGCAGCGACACGTAGCCGACATATTCCAGAGCGCTCAGGGCGCTGAATCGCTGGACGCAATACAGGATCACCGCCACCAGCAACAGGTGTATCAACCACACCCGCTGCTGGCCTTGCCGGCCTTTCAAGGCAGGCAGGATGTCGTCGCTCAGCAACGCCGCCAGGGATGTGAAAACCCCCAGCATCAGGCGCCCAGCGAGTGTTTTGTTGGCCCAGAGCAGCCACCGGGCGAAAGGGCCGGCCTCAGCCCAGCGTTGAGCCGTGACGTAGCGGCTTTCAGGGTCGAGCCCCGGCACGGTCAGGGTGTGCTCGTTGTGATGGGCCAGGTGCGAATCTCGGTAGAGCGGATAGGGGTACCACAGCGCGAACGGCAAATAGGCCAGGCACGCATTGAGGCGCGCCGACCTCGTCGGGTGGCCATGAATGCACTCGTGCTGCAATGACATCCACAACACCAGCAGCGGCACCAGCACCGCCACGCTGGCGGCTTTGCCCAGTGATGCTGCGCCGAAGATCACTGCAGCCCAGCTGGCATAGAACCCGATCAGCAACAGCCAGGTGGGCCATTCGCTACGGACAGTGAAGGTGCGGTGTAGCTGCGCAATGTCGTGACGGTGTGCGTCGTCGAGGTATCGGGCCATGAAAGCGTTGCACCAGAAAGTGTGAAGACACCTCTTGGTAACATGCGCTCATATTTCCTAAAAATAATAAAAAGTCTTTTGGATATTTCTTGAAACGATAAGCACCTATGGCGAAACCGTGCCGGGCGTCCTGCCCGACGGCCTGCCGGTGTCGGCGTTGTAGCCGGTTCGCAATCCCAGTAAACTCTGCCCTCGGCTGGCTTTGTGACACCTGTCAGGTTCACGGCGAAGCAGCTCGCGCCGGCGGTTTTATTCCGTCCCCGGCCAACCCTCTTCCGGCCCCCGATATCGCAAGGTATTGGGGGTTTTGCTTTGTACCGCTCCAACGCTCAGGAAACTGCCATGTCCTCCGCACGCAAGCAGCAGAAACAAAAAGCCCGCGCCTCGGCCAAGGCCAAGGAAAAGCGCATCGCCCGCAACAACGAACCGCGCCGCGATCCGTTCGCCGCTCAGGCATCCGACAACCCCATGAACGAGCATGGCGACGTCACCCCAGACCTGCTGCTTGATGCCATGGAAGACAGCGGCGAGCTGGACGAGCTCTTCCAGCAACTGGCCGAGGCTCACAAGCAGAGCCAGCAGGCCATGTGCGAAGCCTTCCTGCAGAGCAAGCCGATGGTGCGCCTGGCGCAGTTCTGGGATGAGGAGCCGCTTACCGACTTCATCTTCGGCAGCCTGCTCAGCTACAAGATCTGGCGCGACAAGTGCGATGAAGACACCGCTGTAGCCTGGATCGAAAGCGAAGCCTTCCAGCAGGACTACGTAGCGGCTTCAGAAGCCATCGTGGCGCGCAACAGTTCGGCGCAATGATTTTGTATCTGGCGATGACAAACTCTCGCCGATAGAATGCACCGCATATCCCCCGCCTCATGGAAGAACGAAGGAATGTGGAACGCTAATCGTGCTGTGGATTACCTCAACACCCACGCGACCGGCCATAGCCTTGGCCGCTGTGCGGAGTTCACCCGCAAGGCCGTTGAAGCCGGTGGCGTAACGCTGGCGCGGCACCAGTCCGCCAAGGACTACGGCCGCTCGCTGTTCCTGGTGGGCTTTCAGCCCATCGAGCTGAAGAACGAAAAAGGCGAGCAGACTCCGCTCAAGGCCGGCGACGTCGCGATCATCCAGCCCATTCCCGGCCACCCGCACGGCCACATGACCATGTACAACGGCAAGATCTGGATTTCAGACTTCCGCCAGCGCACCATGTACCCGGGGCAGTCGTACCGCAAACACCACCCGCCCTTTACCGTCTACCGCTACGCATACGCCTGCGCGGCTCCGTAAGGTCCTATCGATGAAAAAGCTATTCGCTCTGCTCATGCTGTTCTGCCTGCAAACCAGCCTGGCCATGGCGGATACTTCGCCCACGGCGCAGCAAACAACCCGCTCCTTCTATGCCTGGTACCTGGAGGCCTTCAGCAAGGACGAGGCGCCGTTGCAGGACGACCTCGACAAGATGAAGACCTACGTTGCCGACACCCTGCTTGCCGACCTGCGCAAGCAGATGGACAGCGACGAAGGCCTGGAAGAGGACTACTTCACCAAGTCCCAGGACTATGACGACAGCTGGCTGAAGAACATCAAGGTGACCGAGCAGTCGGTCAAGGGCAATGTCGCCACTGAAAGCGTGGTGCTCGGCACCACCCAGGAAAACGCCAATGCCCTGAGCGTTCAGCTCACCAAGGGTGCAAGCGGCTGGCGCATCAGCAAGGTCGACGGCGTAGCCACCGAAGCTCAGGACTGAGCATTTACTGTCGAGAACACACCCATGGCACGTTTCATCGCATTGTTCGCCGCGCTCTGCCTGCAGCAGAGCCTGGCCTGGGCTGACACCGCGCCCAGCGCCAAGCAGACCACCGAGCGCTTCTACGCCTGGTACCTCAAGACCCTGGCTGGCGACGGTAGCGTGAACCCGCTGACCGACAAGCCTGCGGACATGAAGAAGTACGTGGCCGACAGCCTGCTTGCCGACCTGAACAAGCAGGCCAGCAGCGACAGTGGGCTGGATGAGGACTATTTCCTCAAGGGCCCGGACTACGAAGAAAGCTGGGTGGGCCACGTGAAGGTGACCGAGCAGGCCAGCAAGGGCAATACCGTTACCGAGGATGTGGTGTTGGGCAATGACCCTGCCGAGAGCATCGACCTGACCGTAGAGCTGACCAAGGGCGCCGATGGCTGGCGGATCAGCAAGGTCGATGGGAATGGGACTGACGCGGACTGACCTCAGTACGCACGTCGCGCGGTAAACCGCCCTTCCACTCGATTCTCAAGGCACAACCTTGTACCCAGTGGGAGGCCGGCTAGCCGGGCGACGAGGCCTTCCCTGCACCACCGCCTCGCTTTACGCATTCTTTACCCAACCCAGACCCCGCCTTACAAACGGATGTCGTTTCATACACCCACGGCGAACGGTTTTCGCCGATGGAGAACGACATGTTTTCGAAGATGACAAAGATCCTGCTGCTGTCGGGGTGCCTGATCGGTGCGAGCGTCGCATCCACCAGCGCCTCAGCCCGGCCCAGTGACGTCATCGTCCCAGCCTTGGCCGGTGTGGCAGTCGGGGCGATCATCGCAGGCTCCATGGACGGCGGCGGTGGCCACCACCACTACCGCGAGCGCTATTACGAGCCACAACCGCAGCCGCGCTATTACTACGAGGCACGCCCGGTGTACTACGCACCGCCGCCTCCGCCGCCGCCACGGGTGGTGTATTACCAGCCAGGCCCGCCACCGCCCCCTCCGGGCTGGTACCGCCCCTGGTAAGCACAAACGAAAAGGCCGCTGCCTGTGAGGGCAGCGGCCTTTTCAGTGGCCTTGCGGCTTAGGCAGTGCGCGCGACGGAGCCGGCGGTGCCTTTCTTGCGGCGGTCGACGATCAGGCCGGCGATCACCACGGCAACGGTGAGAATGGCGGTAGCGACGATCTCGTAGCGGTGATCTTCACGCAGCGCCATCACGGTGAGGATGGCGATGATGAACAGGATCACAGCGTAGGTCAGGCCTGGGAACAGCCACATCTTGAACTCCAGCTTCTCGCCCTTGGCCTCGGCAGCACGGCGCATGCGCAGCTGCGAGAAGGCGATCACCAGGTACACCAGCAGCGCGATGGCGCCGGAGCTGGCCAGCAGGAAGTCGAACACGGCAGCCGGCGCGACGTAGTTGGCGAACACCGCCAGGAACGCAGCGGCGGTCGACATCGGCGCAGCGATGTGCGGCGTGCCAGCGCGGGTGGTGCGCTGGGAAGCTGCCGGAGCATCGCCACGTTTGCCCAGCGAGAACAGCATGCGCGAAGAGGTATACAGCGCCGAGTTCAGGCAGCTGGTCACCGCGACCAGCACGACGATGTCGACGATCAGCTTGGCGTGCGGAATGCCGATCAGGTCGAGCACGGCCTGGTACGAACCGATTTTTGGCAAAATCGGGTCGTTCCATGGCACCAGCGCGACGACCAGGAAGATCGACACGAGGTAGAACAGGAAGATACGGCCGATCACCGAGTTGGTGGCCTTGGAGATCTGCTTGCCAGGCTCGCGGGATTCCGACGCAGCGATGGTAACGATCTCGGTACCCATGAAAGAGAACATGGTGGTCAGCATCGCTGCGACAACCGCGCCCAGGCCGTTGGGCATGAAGCCAACAGTGTCGGTGAGGTGCTTGACGCCCGACACCTGGCTACCCGGGAACCAGCCGAACATGGCCACCAGGCCAACCACGATGAAAGCGATGATCGCCAATACCTTGATCAGCGCGAACCAGAACTCGAACTCGCCGTAGTTCTTCACACTGAACAGGTTGGTGATGGTCAGCGCGATGGTGATCACCAGGGTGTAGGCCCAGATGTCGATCGCAGGGAACCAGGAATTGAGAATTGCAGCAGCGGCGTTGGCTTCCAGTGGAATCACCAGCACCCAGAACCACCAGTACAGCCAGCCGATGGTGAAGCCGGCCCAATGGCCGATAGCGCGGTCAGCGTAAGTGGAGAAGGACCCGGTATCCGGTTGCGCGACAGCCATCTCACCCAGCATGCGCATGACCAGAACCACCAGCGCGCCCGCGGCAGCGTACGCCAGCAGAACCGCAGGGCCTGCGGAAGCGATGGCTTTGCCCGAACCGATGAACAGACCCGCGCCGATGACCCCGGCGATGGAGAGCATGGTCACATGGCGCTGCTTGAGCCCCTGTGCCAAGCCATTGTTAGTCGTGTTGCTCATAGAACTACCTTCAGGAGGAAATAGCGAACGTCCGGCACCTTACATCGTTTTCGTAAAAAGAAAACAACACGCCGTTGCAAATACTTTACGCAAGAACTGCGCCAAGAATTACAAAATGTTTCGCAAAGCGCGAATTTCGCGCCCTCCAGCCGGGTCTAGAAGCTCGGCAATCTTCGTAATAGGGAATTGTCCATTACCAGAATTCCCAAAACGCGCGCATGATCGCACCAAATCGAGGCAAAGGTAACACCCCGGTGCCAAACGGGTGCAACCGGCAGCGCAACCGCCCCTCATTTACTACCAAAGTACTAGAGGGTTACAGGTGCAACCTTTAAGGTAGGCCGGGCTATTTATTTGCCGCGCGTGATGTTTTTGCACTAATGAGTGTCCAAGTTTGTAATTTCCCGACTGCTTTGCGGAGCCCACGATGTACAGAATGATCACGTTTTGCCTGGCTGCCTTGCTGGCAGCGGGCTCGGCACAGGCTGCGGAAAAATTGCGCATGGGTATCGACGGTAGCCACCCACCGTTCAATAACGTCGACGCCAGCGGCCAGGTGGTGGGTTTCGACGCAGACCTGGGCGCCGCGCTGTGCGCCAAGATGAAGGTGGAGTGCGAAATCGTTACCACGCCTTCGGACCAACTGTTACCGGCACTCACCGACAACCAGTTCGATTTCGTCATGTCGTCGATGTCGATCACCCCCGAGCGCAAGGAAATCGCTGATTTCACCGACCCCTACTACATCAACCGCCTGCAGTTCGTGGCACCGGACGCCTCCGACGTAACCAACGACCCGGCCACGCTGATGGGCAAGCATGTGGGCGCGCAGCACGACACCTTGTCCTCGGCCTGGCTCGAAGCCAACGCTTCTCAGGTGGCTGACGTGCAACTGTTCGAAGATCAGGACCAGCTCTACAACGCCCTGGCCACCGGCCAGATCGATGCCGTGCTCACCGACAAGTACGCCACCTACGAATGGCTGCGTACTGACGCCGGCAAAGGCTTCTCGCTCAAAGGCGACCCGGTGGAGAACAGCGACCAGATCGGTATGGCCGTGCGCCTGAACGACCCACTACGCGCGCGCCTGAACCTTGCGCTCAAGGACGTGATCGCCGACGGCACCTTCAAGCGCCTGAACGACAAGTACTTCCCCTTCAGCATCCGCTGATGGCCGCCGAGGCACTGCGCGGCGCTGCCTTGCGCCAGCGCTTCGACGCGCTCGGCGCCTTCTTGCTGGAGCACCAGGGCATCTGGCGGCCGCGCCCGTTCACTCTGCTGCAGTGCCCTTGGGAACAGCAATGGCCAGCGCTCGCAACCTGGCTGCGCGAGCAAAGCCTGGAGCACGCCGAAGCGGCACACCACACGCCCGGTACCCTCGCCGCACCCGCGCCGCTCCCTGAGTGGGCGCGGCAAGCCCAGGCCTTGGCCGAGATTGGCCCCCTGCCCGTTCAACCTGCGCCACCGCCCGCCGCACGGCTGAGCGTGGATGTGCCGGGGCGCAAATGGCAGCAGATCGACGCTTTCGCCCAGCACCTGAGCTTTGCCCATACCCCTCGCCACTGGCTGGACTGGTGCGCCGGCAAAGGCCACCTCGGCCGCCGCCTGGCCCAGCCCGGCCAGCAGCTCACTTGCCTGGAATACGACCCCGCCCTGATAGCCAGTGGCACGGCCTTGAGCCAGCGCCTTGGCCTGCCCGCCGAACACATTCAACAAGACGTGCTCGCCAGCGCCTGCGAACAGCAGCTCAGCCCCGGCATGACTCCGGTCGCGCTACACGCCTGCGGCGATCTCCACGTGCGCCTGCTGGCCCTCGCCACTGAACGTGGCGTGCAACAGCTGGCCATCGCGCCTTGCTGCTACAACCGCATCCAGGCAAGCCATTACACCCCGCTGTCACAACCTGCCCGCGCACTGGGCCTGATGCTCGACAAGGACGACCTCGGCCTGCCCGCCAGCGAAACCGTCACTGCTGGCGCCCGCGTACGCCGCCAGCGCGACCAGTCGATGGCCTGGCGCCTGGCCTTCGACCTCTGGCAGCGCGAAGCCCAGGGCAGCGACCAGTACCTGCCTACCCCACCCCTGCCCAGCGCCGCCTTCGCCCAGCCCTTCCCGCAGTGGTGCCAGGCCATGGCAGCACTCAAAGGCCTGGCCTTGCCGGGTACGGACTGGGCCGTGCTGGAGGCACGCGGCTGGCAGCGCCTGGCTCACGTGCGCAATCTCGAACTGCCCCGCAACCTGTTCCGCCGCCCGCTGGAGCTGTGGCTAGCGCTGGACCGCGCCCTTTATATGCAGGAGCACGGATACGAAGCGGCCCTCGGCACTTTCTGCACGCGCGAGCTGACGCCTCGCAACCTGATGCTGCTCGCCGAGTTGCCTGGCTAAAAGCTGTGGATAACTCTGTGGAAAGGTGTGTGGACCAACCTTGGAAATGCTCCGTTTCGGCGCTTTTCCAAGGCTTGCCAATTGCGGATTATTGCCCTCAACCTCCCGCCAGCCGGCAACTTGCTGCTGCGAACATACCTTTATGAACTTTTGCCCCGCCGCTAGAGCAATTGTGAATAACCTTAAGTCACACCACCTTGTGCCGCTCGGCAATCAAGGCCAAGTCCACCACCGAACCCACCCTGAACTTCGCCAGCAAACGCGACTTGTGCGAGCTCACCGTCTTGCTGCTGATCTCAAGAAGCTCACCGATGGCTTTGTTACTCATTCCCAAACTCAAGTAACGAAAGATCTGAAACTCCCTGGCTGTCAGCGCCCCCAGGCACGAGGCCTCGTCGTGATGGCTCTGGCTCAGGGCTTGCGGCAGCAGGCTCACCTGCGGGAAGTACACATACCCGGAACGGATCGCCGCCACCGCCATGGAAAAATCAGCCAACTCCCCTTCTTTGCAAACATACCCACTGGCCCCGGCATTCACACAACGCGCCGCATAGAACTGCGCAGGAAACGAACTGAGCATCAACACTTTGGGCCGCGTTTCCACCGGCAACCGCTCCATCAATTCAAAACCGCCCAAACGCGGCATGTCGATGTCCAGCACCAACAGGTCCGGTGAAAATTCCCTGATCGGCGCAAACGCATCGATCCCATCCCCCGCCTCCGCCGTAACCTCGATGCCATCCTGGCAGAGCAATTCCCGCACGATCGCACGCACGAATGGATGGTCATCGATCACTACTGCAGTCTTCATGGGTGTTCCTTTTGTCTGGCAGCAGGGGACCATGCCGCAGTGGGCTGGCGGGGTTTTTGACCTGGGTCAAGGAAGGGGGTGGGCCGTTGCGCTACGGGGAAGGCATAACGGGGTTTACAGCGGCGATGAAGACGTTATAATCAGCGCCCTTGCCGGTATAGCTCAGTTGGTAGAGCAACTGACTTGTAATCAGTAGGTCCCGGGTTCGACTCCTGGTGCCGGCACCAAATCCAGCCTCGATGCGGTTCTTGCGAACGTGTTGGGGCTAACAGAAACCCGCCAAATTGGCGGGTTTTTTGTTGCCGCTAGAAAAGCCACATCGTGATACGAAATCGGCGGTTTTGCTGCCAATCACAGAGGAACGGCTGCTGTAGACTCGCGCATTTCACGGCAGTGATGCCAGCGACAGGTGTGAAAAGGAAGGCGCAATGGGCGGCAAACCTAGGCCTACACCCTCTATAGTCAGCGGCATGAGCGTTGCGTTTGTTGAGCTATGCCTGGAAGGCAGCGTGCTTGAGGAAGAAATCGACCGTTTTGTCGAAGACTGGCATGAGGGCCGCCAAGGTGCAGATATGGAACTGCACGAGTACTTGGGCATGAGTTGGGATGAGTACCAGCTCTGGGCGACAACCCCCTCGGTATTGGCGTTTGTCTTGACCACTAGAAAACGTGGCACGACGCTTGACCAGGAATTGGCCCAAGACCGCTACGCGATGGCAGCCTTGGCTGGCTCGGTGGCAGAAGCGACTAAAGTGGAAGCCTGTTGCGAAACGCTGGCAAGATCTGATGGTGCCAGAGGAGAAAATGGCACGTGGTGTGCTCGCCTTACGCAACTTATTACCACCGTTCGATCTAGATGCATTGGCGGCCGAGTACGCCGAGCTCGAATACCTCAACCTCCCATACGACGTTGACGGCATCACCATCGGGATAGGCCGGCCCGAAAAACCCCGGATACTGGTCAACGACGCGGCCCCGCCAACTCGCCGCAAATTCACCCTCGCACACGAATTGGGGCACATCGTCATTCCTTGGCATACCAGGACCATCGTTTCTCACCTCAACCCCCATCAAGCAGACGCTTCCTACCTGCGCATGGAGGCGGAGGCAAATCGCTTTGCGGCTGAGCTGCTCATGCCATCTGACTGGCTGACCGGACGGTTTGAGAAGGCAGGTAGCGTAGAAACCTACTTCCGAACGGTACTGAATACCGAGGCGACGCAGCATTACTATTGGCTGACGATCCGGCTGCTCGCTCGGTGCCTACAAACGTCATGGGCTTTCAAGCTCTGAGTGCAGCCTGATGGCCGCGACGAAAGCTCTCGCAGCCTAAATCGGCCAGCAAAATCCGTCCCCTTATCACACCCTCCCAATCTCCATGCCATCTCTCCTGAAGCGACACCGGCAGGATGGCATTCTGCCTTCAGCCGAGCTAAGCTAGATCGCTTTTTTGAGTGCACATGGAGAGGCTTATGGAACTGCTTGAAATTGAAAATTTCATATCTATTAAACGGGCGTCAATAAAACTTAATAAGATAAATATATTTATTGGACCTCAAGCAAAAGGCAAGAGCCTAATCTCAAAGATCATTCACTTCTGTAAAGAAGTGCCATTTGGCATTTTTGAAACAGTAGTAGAAGAAAAAAGCAAACGAGAGTTCGACAGAGAGCTTATAAGAAAATTCGAAAACATATTTCCAAATTACGCCTGGGAAAAAAGCGATTTTAAAATAAGTTATACCAGTGCACTGTATGGAGTAGAAATCAGTCACCAAAAGAACAACTCAAAATCCAAACTTTGCATTAAATATACAGAAGAAATAACTAGAGCGCTATCTGCAGCTCGAAGATGCTATCAGAAACTTTCTCAGCCTTACGACGGTGAAGCAAGATCGGTTCTAGGACGTAGAAATGCTGTGTATCGGGAAATGCGGGAACTTATTGCTTCCAATCTTTCTAGATTTGGAGGCTCTAAAATCGAGCAAGTTATCTACATCCCAGCAGGCAGATCTTTTTTTGCCAACTTACAAAAAAACGTTTTTTCATTTCTCTCGACCAGCATTCCAATTGATTATTTCCTAAAAGAATTTGGCGCAATTTACGAACAAACCCGGGATAAAGGCTTTCGTAACTTCGTTGATCCGCAACGTCCCAAAAGCGTAAGCAAGCTTGTCAACGATCTTATCTGCGGAAGCTATCAAAGTGAGAAAGGGCAAGACTGGATTATCACGGATCACGGCCGTGTTAATGTCTCAAACTCTAGCTCTGGCCAACAGGAAGTTCTGCCAATGGCGATGGTACTTTCCAATTGGCCCTTTGCGAACTCGTCAGTCTACAGAAGAAGCTTTGTAATCGAAGAACCAGAAGCTCATCTATTCCCTATAGCCCAAGGACAGGTAGCTTCTTTAATAGCATGCGCATATAACGCTCACAACCGTCAAGGCACATTCACGATTACAACTCACAGCCCGTATATATTAACGGCAATAAATAATCTAATTCAGGCCGCAAACGCATCGAAACAACCCAACGCAGACAAGGCATCAATCAATGAAGTGGTTCCGTCTGATCAAGCCATTGAATTTGAACATATATCAGCTTACATAGTAGACAAAGGCACTACAAAATCAATTCTCGATGAAGAATTAAAATTAATACAAGCAGATGCAGTAGACGTAGTTTCTCAGTATTTCTCCGAAAAATTCGAAAAACTTATCGAACTTGAAATACAAGCTTCGCAAGTAGAGGATTGAGTAAATGACTGCATCCTGCTCTATTAGCACAAACAACAGCATTGAAAAGTTCGAAGAAAACAGATCAATACTAAGAATCCATAACCAAAACAGGAAAAAATTATTGCGCCACCAAGTTGATGGCTGCCTCATAAAAAGCGGAATTAAGTGCGATTGGATGCTTGTGGAAGAAAAGACAAAAACTGAAATATACATCGAACTTAAAGGTTCAGATGTTGAGCATGCCGTAGATCAGATAAGCAAAACCGTTGAGCAGCTTAGCGACTCGCCACCAAAAAAATGGGGATACGTAATCTGTACTCGGTCACCAATGAGCGCCACTGAGATTCAGCGCGCAACCAAATCAATAGCTAAAAGCCATGGTGTCACGCTTAGAATACGTAAAACGATCCACGATGAAAATATTGAAAACTTAATCAGGTGACAAGCAGGTAAGGGGATAGATTTCGGTGTTGTTTTATGAAGTCCTCCTCTTCTTGCCTTTAGTTTACTCTCATACGTGGCATAAACAACCTTCATGAGCTTGCTCTTAAGCGTTTCGGCACAGAACGCATGCAGGTCGACTAATTTTATTAAAACGTCCACTTTTTTCTCGCTACGATGCATTGATCAACGCCCGGGAAAAGGATATTCGAAGAGATAAATCCTTTTGAATAATTCAATAAAAATTATATTAATCAAATATATATAAATTAGTTAGGCTCTTGGTGCCGCCATATGCATCTCACCGTACGGCTAACGCAGTCGGCTGGCTCGCAGTACTATCTAACGCTGAATACAATGTGACGCACCATATCCGCCATGCCTATAGATTGCATCGGCTGTCAAGCACAAATCGAGCTTTTTTACACCTGACAGCTTGTATAAGTTCATTTGAGTAACCCTATTAGACAGTTTGGTGCTAGTAGCTTGACTTAAGCATCGAGGCAACCCCAAAACATCGCTGCCACTGGTCTCGAATTCAAACTCGCCGCTAGCAGTTTAATCTTATATTACTCAAACGGAACTTATAGATAGTTTTTCTTCAATATGTAGACTTCGCAGTTGGTCGCAAGCTTTTTTCATGGAATCTGAGCATGAGGCATGACTAGGTTTACACGACACTTCGAAAGCCCACATATTTAACTCGCGCCTACAAGTCATCTAACGAAATTTTCAGCCGCCGTAAACTTACCAACCGTTTGCGAACTTTTGCAATTAGGGCCTTGTCATCCTCAGTTTTCGGCATTGGCTTGAGAGTTAGACGCCCTTGCTCAGCTATTTTTTGCGATGCCTGACCCACTGGCGCTGAAAAAGCTATTATGCGACTTGCTAAATCCTGATTTTCGCAAGCTTGTATTTCGTCCACATAGATATCAGTAACCCTTACCACCTCGACTTCGCCAAGATTATTTTTATCTTTGCGATTATTCATTTTTTCTCCCTATGCGAGCACCTTAGCTAAGCCCATGCATTTGAGACATTTACTTTAATTGATTCTATATTTTGCTCAATAGCTCCATTATCGCCGACAAGCCATTATTTCATGCATGACCGAGCTTAACCACTAAGCAACTCTTAGCACAAAGTGCTCAGAAATCTGAGAGCCTATTGGTCCTTGGGCCAGGATACAATTCTTACATTCAATGAACGTTATGAGGAGAGAAAGCCGGAAACTACTTATCATGATGGGTACCACTGCGCAAACACCGGCAGTAGATTAGAGTGGGGAAATAACTGACGACCCGACGTCAACCCAATATGTACTCAATCCGCCAGACTAGTCGTGCAGAAAATCGTCAGATATGAAATTCCGTGATAGCGGTTTCAGGAGGTTGCTGTGACTACGCGTGATATAGGATACATACCAAAAACTCGTGAGCGTGAAAGGGCAGTGATTCAGATTGGGGAAGTGGACGATGCGCTGGCGCTATTGATGGTGTTGCTCGATGCCGCTCACGACCAGAAGATGAGCGCGGAGCAGGTGCGGTGCTTGTTGGGGCCGTTGCAGGAGAAGCTTGAAGGCGCCTTGGAGCGTTTGCGGGATGGGTTTCGGTGTGGCTGAGAATGGCGCGTCGCGCGGCGTAGCCTCGCTCCTACACGTTGCTTCGCGGCTTGGTGTGATCAGGCACAGCGCGCAGGTGACGGCCTGGGGCTGCCACCTGTGTGCTCCGGCTGGCGCTGCTGTCAGGCATCTGCCGCGCGAACCAACAACTTCCATGTCATGGACCCGTGCCCGCAGTTACTGCAGGGCGGCGAGGTGCATTCACGGTTGATGACGTCTTCGCAAGTGCAGACCTGGCATTTGTAGATCCCTGGGTATTCTGGAGTGTTGCCGGGCTTCCAGACTTTTTCGTACTCACCCTTGCGTTGGTCAGCTGTTCTTAGAACGTTTGAGGTGTCGCGATACCATGCCATGGTTTTTCTCCATTCATGCGAAATTAGATTTCGGTCGGATTTCTTTTGCACTGAAGTTTCTCAGGCAGGGAATGTTCCTTTATTGATACCTAGGTGCGGCTATGGCCTTTGTTGCGCCGCTATTTGAAGATGCCTCATGAAGCGGAGGCCAGTTGATGACCGAGGTCATGGTTTCAACTTATGCAAGGCAGAGAGTGTGGAGTTGGGGTGTGTAGCTGAGTTCGGCGCGTCGCGCGGCGTAGCCGCGCTCCTACGTCGTAGAGGGCTTGCGGGATTCGTGCTCTGCGCAGGGTTTGGCAAAACCGGCGATCATCTAGCAGGCTGATATTCGATTGCAACGTGCTTTCGAATTATTAGACTTTTCCCAACGCTCGCAACGCTTCAAAACAATAACTCAGAACTCTCCCGCTTATATCCGCCCCACCCCGCCGCTACCATTCCACCCCGTAATTCGCGCACTCCCGGCAATACCCGTGCGCCCCATTCCAATAACTCAAAAGGATCACCCCCCATGTTCAAACAAGGTGCGCTCGTGCTCGCCATGGCAGCGTTCGTTGCCGGTTGCCAATCCACCGGTGAGGAGTACCAGGCCGATGTGTTCGATTCGGCGCAGGTGAACACGCAGCAAGAGGCCAAGACGGTGAAGATCGTTACGGTCTCGCCCACCAGGATCAAAGTGGACAACACCCGCAATCGCCAAACTGCGCAGTTGGTCGGCGGTGCATTGGGCCTGGTGGCAGGCGGTGCCTTGGGGGCGCAGAACAATCGGGATACGGCGATCGTCGGCGGTGTGGCGGGTGGCGGCGCAGGGGTGTTGGCGGGGTCGATGGTGGATTCCACTTCTCTGGTGCCGGGTGTGCTGATCGGCTATGCCGAAGGCGGCAAGATCTATACCTCGGCGCAGGTGGGCAAGTTGTGCGAGTTCAAGGTGGGTGAGGTGTCGTTGATGGTGAAGACGATGCGCAATGAAACACGTATTCAGCCCAATGCGACTTGCCCGGAACCCGCTAAAAGCTGAGGTGCGCAATGAAGAGCCGATACCTGGGGTTGGCCTTGTTGCTGGCCGCTTCGCCAGCGCTGGCCGGGCCGTTCGATCAGTTGCAGCAGATCGAAGTGCAGCAGAAGCAGGCCGAGGACGCGCGACGGGCCGAGCAAAAGCGAGCGTATGACGCGGAAGTGGCGCAGCAACGTGCGCAGGCACAGGCCGCGGCACGCAAGCGCGAAGCGATAGCCGAGCAGAAGCGAGCTGAACAAAAGCGCCTGCAGAACCGCGACGAGAAGTTCGTGGATGAAGAGCGCGCCATGGCGCTGGAAGAGCGGCGGCTGAAGCTGGATGCGATGAAAGCGCGTACGGCACGCACCAATGACTACATCGATGCCGAGTTGCGCGAGAAGGCAGCGCGCTCGGATGTGATTCAGTCGGAGGCGGACGCCAACCGCAATATCAGCACCGGTGCCAAGTCGCTGATGGAAAGCACGGGCGATGCCGAGGTGAACAAGTCCAAGAGCTGGTTCGGCAGTTGAAGCACTCGAACTACCGAAACAGCCACGAAGAGCGGCGGGCATTGCCCCGCCGCTTTTCGTTAGAGGATCAGAAGATGCTGATCGGGTATTCCACGAATGCGCGCACTTCGTTGCCGGAGACGTTGTAGGCACTGGCGTTGTCCGAAACGCGCAACCACGAGCCGCGCAGTTTCAGCTTGAGGTCTTTGGCCGGGCCGCTCTGCACTACGTATTGCAGCTGGTTGAAGATCTCGCGCTCTTTGCCTTCGCCGTCGTTGGTGCGGATGTTGTCGCCACGCACGTAGGCCACGCGGTAGCTCAGGCCCGGCAGGCCGTAGGCGCTGAAGTCCAGGCCGTAGGCCAGTTGCCAGGAGCGCTCGTCTTCGGCGTTGAAGTCCGACCAGTAGGAGTTGGCGAGGTAGATGGTGCTGCCGCCGTCGCCCACGTAGCCGGCGCTGCGGTAGCCGCCATAGACGTAGCCGGCATCACCGGTGCTGCGCTGGTGAGCCAGGGTCAGCGAGTGCGGGCCGAAGGCCCAGGTGGCTGCCAGGCTCCAGATCTTGTTGTCCTGGCCGCTGCCGATGGAGTCGGCGAAGCCTTGGTTCAGGTGGGTGCGGTAGCCGTTGAAGTCGAAGGTCAGCGACTGGTCGGCTTGCAGCGGCAGCACGTAGGTGGCGCCCAGGTACTGGCGCTTGAGGCGGTCTTCGACGTCGGAGGCGTAGAGAGCGGCGCTGAGGCTTTCGGTGAACTGATACTTGCCGCCGAGTACGTCGATCTGCTTCAGATCACCGCTGTCACGGCCTTCGGCGCTCTTGCGCGCTTCAGAGGTGAAGTGGCCGGCGTTCAGTTCCAGGCCCTTGATCTCCTTGGAGGTGATCATGGTGCCGGTGAAGCTCTCGGGCAGCAGGCGCGAGTCGTCGTGGTTGAGCACCGGCAGGGTCGGCATCATGTCGCCGTATTTGAGCACGGTGTTGGAGACGCGGAATTTAACCGCAGCGCCGGCGCGGGCCAGGTCGTTGGCGGCAGCACCGGTGCCGTCGTCGCCACGCTTGAAGAAGTCGATGCCACCGGCGCCGCTGCGGCCCTTGCCGCCGTCCAGGCGCAGCCCGTACAGGCCGAAGGCATCGACGCCCACGCCGACGGTGCCCTGGGTGAAGCCGGAGCTGAAGTTGGCGATGAAGCCCTGGCCCCACTCGGCGCGGTCGGTGCGGTTGTGGTCGTAGTCGCGGCTGATGTAGGCGTTGCGCAGCAGCAGGTTCAGGTGGCTGTCTTCGACGAACCCCTTGGCGTCGGACTGGTCACTGGCCATGGCTTGGCTTGCGGCCAGAACGCTCAGGGCGAGCGCGCCCAAACGGTAATTCAGCATTTTCTTTTCCTTGTTGGCAGGCAGACTGGCGCGCGTGGCCCGCGTAGAAACGCAAAAGCCCGCAACAGGGCGGGCTTGGGCAGAAGGGGCAACGGTTGGCTCCGGGCGCGCGGCGGCATGCTAGCCAGCAGGTCCAGGTGTGTCAATTGAAGGGGCCGAGCTTCAGAAAAGGCTTAAAAGGAGGGTGGCTCCCTGCCACAGGTGCTTTACGGCTTGAACACGCCCGCGAGCACTTCCATCTCGGCATCGCTGAACAAACCGCGTGGGTAGCGTTCGCTCATCAGCTTGCGTGGGTCGGTATGGAGGATCTGCCGGCCGCCGTTGGCACGCAGCCACAGGGCAAGCATTTGCAGGGACACAGGGTCATTTTTAGGCTGCGCCGCGCCGTGGGTCGGGTTCATGGTGGCACTCCCGGTTTTCAACGAGCGCTAAAGCTATCCAATGTTTATGACAGGTTGGCGACATGGGCCTGCGGCCAACCTGCTGAACAAAACGATACAAAAGCTGTGCCAGCTGATTGCCCGTATCTGGCGCGATAGAGGCAATCGGAACCGGTTATTTCGGCTGCTGTTGAGTGAGGCAGTGGATGTTGCCGCCACCCAACAACAGCTCACGGCCCGGCACCATCACCACTTCGTGCTCGGGGAAGATCTTGCGCAGGATCGCCTCGGCCGTGGCGTCCAGCGGGTCGCCGAAGCTCGGAGCAATGATCCCGCCGTTGACGATCAGGAAGTTTACGTACGAGCCGGCCAAGCGCACGGAGGGGTTGCGCTCCTGGCTGCCGGCGGCCTGGTCGACGCCTGCACATTCTTCTTCGGTGGCATACAGCGGCCCCGGAATCGGCATCTTGTGCACCACCAAGGTGCGCCCACGGGCGTCGGGGGTGCTTTCGAGCACCTTCATCGCCGCCTGGCAGCGTGCGTAGTTGGGGTCTTCGGGATCATCGGTCCAGGCCAGTAACACCTCGCCGGGGCGTACGTAACAGCAGAAGTTGTCGACGTGGCCGTCGGTTTCGTCGTTGTACAGGCCGTCGGGCAGCCAGATGACAGTGTCCACGGCCAAGTGATCGCGCAGCACCGCCTCGATCTGCTCGCGGTTCAGGTGCGGGTTGCGGTTGGCGTTGAGCAGGCACTCTTCGGTGGTGATGACTGTGCCTTCGCCGTCGACATGGATCGAACCACCTTCGAGCACGAAGCCAGGGGTGTGGTAGCGGTCGCAATGCTCGATCTCCAGCACCTTGGCGGCCAGCTCCTCGTCACGGTTCCACGGGCTGTAGAGGCCGCCATTGAAACCGCCCCAGGCGTTGAAAGCCCAATCCACGCCACGCACCCGGCCTTTGCCATCGATGACGAAGGTGGGGCCGGTGTCGCGCACCCAGGCGTCGTCATTGCTGATCTCGACCACGCGGATATTCGGCACGTCGAGGCGGGCGCGGGCATTGGCATACTGTGCGGCCGACACGGCCACGGTGACCGGCTCGAAGCGCGCGATGGCCTTGGCCAGCGCTACATGGGCCGCCTGCACTGGCTTGCCACCCAGGCGCCAGTTGTCCGGGCGCTCGGGCCATACCATCCAGGTCTGGCTATGCGGAGCCCATTCGGCGGGCATGTGGAAGCCGTCGGCCCGTGGCGTGGTGGTCAAAGTAGCCATGCGGTGTGCGCTCCTGGTATTGGGTAAACGTGGTTTATACCGGATAGAAGTCGGCTTATGAATGGCAAGAGAACCAAAACATTCTTCACCAGGCGCACTTTGACCGATTAATGTCGGCAAATGGTTGGGCTCATATTCCCTCAGACAGCACCCGCGCCACACTGTCCACGAAGAAATCCACGCTCTGCCGAGTGGTGTTCATCGGCGGCTTGATCTTGAGAATGTTCAAATGATCGCCGGTCGGCTGCATGAAGATGCCCAAGTCGCGAAGGCGGTCGCACAGGCGCGCGGTTTCCTCGGTGGCCGGCGCGAGCGTCTCGCGATCCCGCACCAGCTCAAGGCCCAGGTAGAAGCCCGAGCCGTGAGCGGCGCCCACCAGCGGGAAGCGCTCCACTAATGCCTCAAGGCGTGCCTTGAAGTAGCGGCCGGTCTCACGCGCATTGTTCCACAGCCCCTCCTCCTCCATTACATCCAGCACCGCCATGCCGACCTGGCAGCTGACCGGGCTGCCGCCAGCCGAGGAGAAGAAGTACCCCTGCGCCTCCAGCGCCTCGGCGATCTCGCGGCGGGTGATCACCACCCCCAGTGGCTGGCCGTTGCCCATGCCTTTGGCCATGGTGATGATGTCGGGCACCACGCCCTGCTCTTCGAAGCCCCAGAAGTGTTCGCCAAGGCGGCCATAGCCCACCTGCACTTCATCGGCGATGCACACGCCGCCGCGCGCGCGGACCTTGCCGTACACCGCCTCAAGGTAGCCCGGCGGCAAGGCGATGCCGCCGGCGTTGCCATAGACCGGCTCGCAGATGAACCCCGCCAGCGGCCTTGCGCTCTGGTCGATGGCGGCCAGAGCCTCATCGACGCTGCGCAGGTAATCGGCAGTGCTGCCGGGGCCGCGATAGGCGCCACGGTAAGTGTTGGGCGCCATCACCGGATGCACCCAGCCCGGGCGCGTGCTGAGTGCTTGCGGGTTGTCGGCGATGGAGGTGGAGATGGCGTCGGTTGCCACCGACCAGCCGTGGTAGGCCTCAAGCACGCTGAGCATGTCGCGCCCGCCGCTGTAGGCCCAGGCCAGGCGGATGGCCAGATCGTTCGCCTCGGTGCCGCTGTTGACCATGAACACTCTGTCCATGCCGGCTGGCGCCAACTTGAGCAGGCGTTCGGAGAACTCGGCGATGGCCGCGTAATGAAAGCGCGAATTGGTGTTGAGCAGCGACCACTGCCTGGCGGCCACCTGGGCCATGCGCGGGTGGCCGTGGCCGAGCGTGGCGACGTTGTTGAGCATGTCCAGGTAGGAGCGGCCCTGCAGGTCGATCAGGTGGTTGCGCCAGCCCCGCTCGATGCGCGGCGGAGCGGCGTAATAATGCTTTTGCGAGCGGGCGAAGCTGGCGTCGCGGCGAGCCAGCAGCGCTTGTGCATCTTCGAAGGCGGGCGCGTCGCAATCCCAGCCCAGCAGCGCGGCGGGCGATGGGCACAGCTGGCGCCACGCGGCAGCGCGCACGGCGGTGCAGAACAGCGGTGCGCTGCAAAGGCCTGCGCGCAGCAATTGCACCCGCGCGGGGCCGCTCAGGGTGCCCAGTGCATCGCCAGCCTGTAGCGGGCCTTCATCGATCGGTGCCAGCCCCCACAGGCGCAAAGTCAGGTGCTCGCCACACAGCTGCGCGCCGCCCTCGGGATGCTCACGCCAATGGCCGCTGAACGGCGCCCGCACCTCAGCCGGCTCGGCCAGCATCAGGTCTACGTGCAGGGCAAAGGTTTCAGGGGTGTGCGGGCAGTCCACCAGCGTGCGCGCCAGGCGGTACTCGCCGTAGCGCGAGCTGGCCGGCGCGTGCTCGGCGAGCAGCACCGCTTCGATACCTGGCTGCTCCCAGTTGCCGGCCTCGAAATGTGGGCTGAGCACGCTCAGGTCTACGCTGCGCATAGCGCCAGCCACTGGCTCGGCAAACAACTGCCCCGGGCACACCGGCGTAGCCGCCAGCTCGAAACCGCAGGCCTCGATAATCGCGGCCTCCATCAGCGCCAGTGGCAACGTCTGGGCGGCTTCGAGCATCTCCAGTTCATTCGCGGCGTTGGCCTGCACGTAAGTGTTGCCAGGGTCGAGGGCGAGCTGGCGCGCACCGCTGAGCACCACGACTACCGTGCGGCCGACGATGATCGGCCAGAGCGCCTGTGCCTCTCCGCGGGTGAGCGGGCATTCGGCGTGCCACGCGCGGACGGCCGGCAGGATGGCGAACGGGTCTCCCTCGCTGTGATGCAGCAGCGCCGAGCAGGTGACAGCCAGCTCGGCCACGCGCCAGGTGTGGCTCAGGTCGCCGAAATCGATCACCCCGTGCAGCGCCCACTCCCGCTGCTCATCCAGCTTCCAGACACTGTTGTCGTCGCTCAGGTCCAGGTGAACAGCCTGTTGGGGCAGCGAATCGGCCAAAGGTTGCAATCGCGCCCAGGCTTGCCTGGCGCAGGCTTCAGCTCGCTCACGCAGCTCGGTGTCGGCCAGGCTTGGCAACAAATGCTCGGTCATTGCCCACGCGTGGCGCGGGTCCCATTGCAAGGCGCGCGCAAGGCCGGGGTGCTCGAAACTGGCCAGCGCCAGGCTCATGCGCACGGCCATCTGCCCCATGCGTATGTTCAGCGCTTCGCCGAACCAGCCACGGTCGGTGAGCGGCTGGCCGTCCAGGTAACTGAGCAGGCGCACGAACGCCCCCTGAACATGAATGATGCCTTCTCCGTTCAGGCTGGCAATCACGCGAGGCACCGGCAAACCGTGCTCGGCGAGATGCGCCATGGCCTGGTGCTGGGCTTGCAGCTCGGCCAGGCTGTAGTCATCCCGGCAGGCCTTGAGCACAAAGCAGCCCTGCGGCGTTTCCAGGAGGAAGTTGCGATCCTGCTGGCTGCCCAACGGCGTGAGCTGCCCACTCAGGCCGTAATGCTCCTCCAGCAGCGCCATGGCGCCATCAGCGCTCAGGTCGGGCGGGAGCAGGCTGGCACGGTGGGTGAGCGATTCGATCAGCATGGGAGCAGGCCTCGGCGATTTTCAGGCGCCAATAACGCCATGCCCGCTCGCGCCGCGCAAGGGCCTGCCTATAAAGGTTAAGTAGCACGTCAGTTTCCCGGCAGGCGGCGCAGCTACACGCGTCAAGCTTGCGTCCAACCCGCGATCCTTCCAAGCTAGCCCGCACGTTGCACCCTTCGACTCAAGGAACAGTCAACACATGAGAATTCTCGTCACCGGCGGCGCCGGCTTCATCGGTTCGGCGGTGGTCCGCCACCTGATCGCCAACACCGAGCATGAGGTGTTGAACCTCGACAAGCTCACCTACGCCGGCAACCTCGAATCGCTGCAACCGATCGCCAGCAACAGCCGTTACGAGTTCGTGCAGGCCGACATCGCCGACCAGCCCACCGTAGCCAGGCTGCTGGCTCGCTTCGAGCCGGATGTGATCATGCACCTGGCGGCCGAGTCGCACGTTGACCGCTCCATCGATGGGCCGGGCGACTTCATCCAGACCAACGTGGTCGGCACCTACGCGCTGCTCGAAGCCACCCGAGGCTACTGGAGCCAGTTGCCCGAGGCGCGCCGTTCGGCGTTTCGCTTCCACCATATTTCCACCGACGAAGTGTACGGCGACCTGCATGGCGTGGATGACCTGTTCACCGAAACCACGCCCTACGCCCCCAGCTCCCCGTACTCCGCCAGCAAGGCTGCGTCCGATCACCTGGTCCGCGCCTGGCACCGCACTTACGGGCTACCGGTGGTGGTCACCAATTGCTCGAACAACTACGGCCCTTATCACTTCCCGGAAAAGCTCATCCCGCTGGTGATCCTCAATGCGCTGGAAGGCAAGCCGCTGCCGGTGTACGGCGATGGCAAGCAGGTGCGCGACTGGCTGTTCGTCGAAGACCACGCCCGCGCGCTGGTCGAAGTGGCGACCCGTGGCAAGGTCGGCGAAACCTACAACATCGGCGGCCACAACGAGCAGCAGAACATCGAGGTGGTACGTGGCATCTGCACCCTGCTCGAAGAGCTGGCGCCCCAGCGCCCGGCAGGCGTTGCCCACTTCGCCGACCTGATCACCTTCGTCAAGGACCGCCCCGGCCACGACCAGCGCTACGCTATAGATGCGAGCAAGATCAAGCACGACCTGGGCTGGGTACCGGCTGAAACGTTCGAAACCGGCCTGCGCAAAACCGTGCAATGGTACCTGGCGAACCTTGAATGGTGCCGCCACGTACAGGACGGCAGCTACCAGCGCGAACGCCTGGGCAACACTGAACACAAGGATCTGATTGCATGAAAGGCATCATTCTGGCCGGCGGTTCCGGCACCCGGCTGCACCCGATCACCCTGGGCGTTTCCAAGCAACTGCTGCCGATCTACGACAAGCCGATGATCTACTACCCGATCTCGGTGCTGATGCTGGCCGGCATCCGCGAGATTCTGGTGATCTCCACGCCCGTCGACTTGCCGCAATTCCGCAACCTGCTGGGCGACGGCAGCCAGTTCGGCGTAAGCATCAGCTACGCCGAGCAGCCCTCGCCCGATGGCCTGGCCCAGGCCTTCCTGATCGGTGAAGAGTTCATCGGCAGCGACTCGGTATGCCTGGTGCTGGGCGACAACATCTTCCACGGCCAGCACTTCTCCGACCAGCTCAAACGGGCGGTTTCGCACCCCAGCGGCGCTACCGTGTTCGGCTACTGGGTCAAAGACCCACAGCGTTTCGGCGTGGTGGAGTACGACGCCAACGGCAAAGCGCTGTCGATTGAAGAGAAGCCCAAGGAGCCCAAGTCCAGCTACGCGGTGACAGGGCTGTACTTCTACGACAACGACGTGGTGGAGATTGCCAAGGCAGTCAAGCCCTCACCGCGCGGCGAGCTTGAAATCACCGACGTCAACAACGCTTACCTCGCCCGTGGCGACCTGCGTGTGGAGCGCTTCGGCCGCGGCTTTGCCTGGCTCGACACCGGCACCCACGACAGCCTGCTGGAAGCCTCGCAGTACGTGCAGACGGTCGAGCACCGCCAGGGCCTGAAAGTCGCCTGCCTCGAAGAGATCGCCTACCAGCAGGGCTGGATCGACCAGCATCAGCTGCTGGCCCGCGCCGAAGCTTTCGGCAAGACTGGCTACGGCCAATACCTGTTCAGCCTGGTGAGAGACGACCGATGAAAGTGACCCCTACGGCCATCCCAGATGTGCTCCTGATCGAGCCCCGGGTATTCGGCGATGATCGTGGATTCTTTTCGAAAGCTTCAATGCCCGCGCCTTCGAAGAGGCCACCGGGCATGCCCTCGAATTCGTTCAGGACAACCACTCCCGCTCGCAAAAAGGCGTGTTGCGCGGCCTGCACTATCAGGTGCAGAACGTGCAGGGCAAGCTGGTGCGGGTGGTGGCTGGCGAGGTGATCGACATCGCGGTGGACATCCGCCGTAGCTCGCCGACCTTCGGCCAGTGGGTCAGCGCCCGGCTGTCGGCCACCAACCAGCATCAGTTGTGGGTGCCGCCGGGGTTCGCCCACGGTTTCGTGGTGGTGAGCGACTATGCCGAGTTCCTCTACAAGACCACCGACTACTACACCCCCGCCGCCGAGCGCTGCATCGCCTGGAACGACCCGGACCTGGCCATCGACTGGGAGCTGGGCGATATCACCCCGCAACTGTCGGCCAAGGACCAGAACGGCACGCCGTTCAAAGCGGCGGAGACCTTTGCGTGAAGATCCTCATCACTGGCGCTCAGGGGCAAGTCACCCTTGCCTTGCAGGCGCGCCTGGCGGGCCTGGGCGAGGTGCACGCGCTGGGTCGCCAGCAACTGAACCTCGCCGACCCGCAGGCGATCCGCACACAGGTGCGTGAGCTCGCGCCGGCCCTGATCATCAACCCGGCGGCCTACACCGCCGTAGACCAGGCCGAGAGCGAAGCGCCGCTGGCACAGGCGATCAATGCCATCGCTCCCGGCGTGCTCGCCGAAGAGGCCGCGCGCCTGGGCGCACCGTTGATTCACTACTCCACCGACTACGTGTTCGACGGCGCCAAAGCCGAGCCTTATGTGGAGAGCGACGCCACCGGCCCATTGGGTGTATACGGCGCCAGCAAGCTGGCTGGCGAGCAGGCGATCGCGGCTGTGGGCGGTGAGCATCTGATCCTGCGGACCAGCTGGGTGTATTCGCTCACCGGCCGCAACTTTCTGCTGACCATGCAGCGCCTGTTGCAGGAGCGCGAAGAGCTGCGCGTGGTCGCCGACCAGTTCGGCGCGCCCACCTGGGCCGGCACCATCGCAGAAAGCACCACCGCGCTCATCGAGCGTTGGCAGGCAGGCCAGGCCGGCGCCTGGGGCACCTATCACCTCACCGCAAGCGGCAGCACCTCCTGGTTCGGCTTTGCCGAGGCGATCGGCGAGCAGCTCAAAGCGGCCGGCAAACCTTGTGCCCGGTTGCTGCCGATCGATACCGCGCAGTACCCAACGCCCGCCAAGCGCCCAGCCAATTCCCGGCTCGATTGCACCCTGCTGCAACAACAGTGGGGCGTGAGCCAGCCTGAGTGGCACTCCGCCCTGCTGCACTGCCTGGCCTGACGCGCCCGCGCGCATGGGGCATAATCGCCCCATGCCGACCACCCCCACCGCCAACGCCTTGCCCCGCCGCCCTCGCTGGCGCAGCCTGGCCATTCTCGCCCTGTGCCTGGCCCCGATGTTGTGGCCGGTGCAGCAGCTCGCCGACCGTTATTACCGCAACGAGCTGGCCAGCCAGAACCGCCAGACCCTCGACCTGTACGTAGCCAACCTGCTCGGCACCTTGCACCGCTACGAAACCCTGCCGCAGATCCTCAGCGGGCTGCCTGCCTTGCGCCATGTGCTGGAGGCCCCGGCCGACAAGCAGGCTGCCGATAACGCCAACGCCCTGCTCAAGCAGATCAGCCAGCAGACCGGCGCTGAAGTGATGTACCTGATGGACGCCACCGGCGAGACGCTGGCGGCCTCCAACTGGGACCAGAAAGACAGCTTCCTGCGCCGCAACTTCGCCTTCCGGCCCTACTTTCGCGACGCCGTCGATGGGCGCCTGGGGCGGTTCTTCGGGCTGGGCACCACCTCGGCCAAGCGAGGTTACTTTTTCGCAGCCGCCGTGCGCGATGGCGAGCGGGTGATCGGCGTGCTGGTGGTGAAGGTCGACCTGGATCACACCGAGCGCCTGTGGGTAAAACGCCTGAACAATTGGCGCTGACCGACGACTACGGGGTGGTCATTCTCACATCGCGCCCCGACTGGCGATATCGCGCCACGCGAGCGCTCAGCGAAAGTGAGCACCTCGCTATCGAGGCGAACCTGGCCTACCCCACCCGCGATCCGCAGCCCCTGGCGCTGGATGAAAACGCCTGGGTGGTACAAAGCCGCGCCATTACCGAAACCGGCTGGACCGCCAACCTGCTCGCCCCGCGCAGCCTGATCGACCGCCCGGTGCGCAGCGTGCTGGCGATCGCCACCGGAGCGCTGCTCGCCTTGATGCTGGCGCTGGGGCTGATGATGCAGCGCCGGCGCAATTACCTGGACCGCATCGCCTTCGAAGCCCGCGCGCGCCAGGAGCTGGAAATGCGCGTGGCCGAGCGGACCAGCGCGCTCGAGCGGCTCAACACCCGGCTCAAGCAGGAAGTGCTCGAACGCGAGCACGCTCAGCAGAAGCTGTTCCAGGCCCAGGATGAGCTGGTGCAGGCCAGCAAGCTGAGCGCGCTGGGCACCATGTCGGCCAGCATCAGCCATGAGCTCAACCAGCCGCTGGGCGCTATCCGCAGCTACGCTGAAAACGCCGAGGTGCTGCTCGACCACCAACGCACCGACGACGCCCGCGGCAACCTCAAGCTGATCACCGAGCTGACCGCGCGCATGGCGTCGATCATCGCTCACCTGCGCGCCTTCGCCCGCCGCGATCACCACGCGCCGGAAAGCGTGGCGCTGCAACCGGCCATCGAGGATGCCCTGGCGCTGCTCGCCAAACGCCGCCGTGCCATGGACGTGGAGCTGATTCGCGACTTGCCCGATGCTCCGCTGTGGGTTCAGGCCGGTGAAACCCGCCTGCGCCAGGTGCTGGGCAACCTGCTGGCCAACGCGCTCGATGCGCTGACGGAAAAAGCCAACCCGCGCCGGCTGTGGATCAGTGCCGAGAAAACCGCCCAGGGCGTGAACCTGTACATCCGCGACAACGGCCCAGGCTTTACCCGTGAGGCCCTGGCCCGCGCGCGTGAGCCGTTCTTCACCACCAAAACCCGCACTCAGGGGTTGGGGCTGGGCCTGGCCATCTGCGAGACCCTGATGCGCGCGCTCGGCGGCGAGCTGGTGCTGGCCAACCATCCCCAGGGCGGGGCGCTGCTGACCCTGCGCCTGCTTCCCGCCCGCCCCGGCGCTAATCTGCAGCCACCCGAGGAGTTCGCATGAGCGCCGGCATTCCCATCGACAGCCAAGTGGAAGTCATCCTGGTCGATGACGACCCGCACCTGCGCCGCGCCCTGAGCCAGACCCTCGACCTGGCTGGCCTGGCTGTGCTGCCGCTGAGCGATGCAGCGGGCCTTGCCGAGCGCGTCCACAAGGACTGGCCGGGCGTGGTGGTGAGCGACATTCGCATGCCTGGCCTGGACGGCCTGCAGCTGCTCGAGCGCCTGCACGGGGTAGACCCGGAGCTGCCGGTGCTGCTGATTACCGGCCACGGCGACGTGCCGCTGGCGGTGCAGGCCATGCGCAGCGGGGCGTACGACTTTCTGGAAAAACCATTCGCCAACGATGCGCTGCTCGACAGCGTGCGCCGCGCGCTCGGCGTTCGCCGGCTGGTGCTGGAGAACCGCAGCCTGCGCCTGGCCCTGAACGACCGCCAGGAGCTGAGCACGCGGCTGATTGGCGCGTCAGCCCCCATGACGCGGCTGCGCGAGCAGGTCGGCGCGTTGGCCAACACCAAGGCCGATGTGCTGATCCTGGGTGAGACCGGGGCCGGCAAGGAAGTGGTCGCGCGAGCACTGCATGACCTCTCCCCGCGCCGGGCCGGGCCGTTCGTGGCGATCAACGCCGGTGCCCTGGCCGAATCCGTGGTGGAGAGCGAGCTGTTCGGCCACGAACCCGGGGCGTTCACCGGCGCGCAGAAGCGCCGCATCGGCAAGTTCGAGTTCGCCAACGGCGGCACGTTGTTTCTCGATGAAATCGAAAGCATGAGCCTGGACGTGCAGGTCAAGCTGCTGCGCCTGTTGCAGGAACGTATGGTCGAACGCCTGGGCGGCAATCAGCAGATCCCGCTGGATATCCGGGTGATCGCCGCCACCAAGGAAGACCTGCGCCAGGCCGCCGACCAGGGGCGCTTTCGTGCCGACCTGTATTACCGGCTCAACGTGGCCTCGTTGCGCATTCCACCGCTGCGCGAACGCGGTGAAGACCTGCTGCTGTTGTTCCAGCATTACGCCGACACAGCCGCTCAGCGCCACGGCCTGTCGGCTCATGCCTTGCTGCCTGCCCAGCGTGCACTGCTGATGCGCCACTCCTGGCCAGGCAACGTGCGCGAACTGCAAAACGCCGCAGAGCGCTTCGCCCTGGGCCTTGAGCTAGCGCTGGACAACCAGGCCCCGGTGGCTTACCCCATCGATGAACCTGCCCTCGGCACCGGCACCCTGGGCGAACAGGTGGAGAGCTTCGAGCGCGGGCTGATCCAGGCCGAGATGGCGCGCTCGCACAGCTCGCTGCGCAGCCTGGCCGAGGCGCTGGGCATGCCGCGCAAGACCCTTCATGACAAACTGCGCAAGCACGGCCTGCACTTCGCGGCGGGCGACGATACGGAATAGCCTCATGCGTGAACTCGAAGCGATCCTTCACCACGACATCCCGCTCACCCGCGAAATGGGCCTGACCGTGCAGAGCTGGGCGCAGCGCACACTGGTGCTGGGCCTGCCGCTGGCGCCCAACGTCAACCACAAGCACACCATGTTCGGCGGCAGCCTGTACTGCGGGGCGGTGCTGGCGGGCTGGGGCTGGTTGCACCTGGCACTGCGTGAGGCAGGCGTCGAGGGCGGGCACATCGTGATCCAGCAAGGCCAGATCGACTATCCGTTGCCGGTCACCGGAGACGCGATGGTGGTGTGTGACGCACCGAGCGAGGCGCATTGGGCGCGCTTTCTGAAGAGCTGGGCGCGCCATGGCCGGGCACGCCTGGAGCTGCACACCCAGGTGCGCAACCTGGGCAACAGTGAAGACGCGGTGCGTTTCAGCGGGCAGTTCGTGCTGCACCGCTGAGAGCGATCAGCTCGGCCTGCCAGGCCACCCCTGCCGGCAAGGCCAGGAAGAACTCATTGAGCAGGCTCTCCCGCGGCGGATAGCTGAATGGCTCGCCAGCCAGCGTCAATACCAACCCGCCGGCACCTTCCAGCACGCCCTGGGCGGCGGCCGTGTCCCATTGCGAAGTAGGCGCCAGGCGCGGGTAGCAATCGGCGGCGCCCTCGGCCACCAGGCAGAATTTCAGCGAGCTGCCGATATTGGACAACTTCAGCTCACCCACCCGCTCGGCGAGGCCCGCCAGCAAGCGCTCTTGCTGCTCACTGCTGTGGCGCCGGCTGGCGACTACGGTGAACGGCTCGCCAGCGGGCTGGCGCTGGCGCACCGCGATCGGCCGAGGCGCCTGGCCGGCGTCAGCGCGCCAGGCGCCGAGACCTTGGCCACCGAACCAGCAATGGCCGGCCACGGGCATGCCCACCACGCCGAACACCACGCGCCCGGCCTCGATCAAGGCGATATTGACGGTGAATTCCTCGCTGCCAGCGATGAACTCCTTGGTGCCATCGAGCGGATCGACCAGCCACCACCGCGCCCACTGGCTGCGCTCGGCCTGTGCAATGTCGGCGTCCTCCTCCGACAGCACCGGGATATCCGGCGCCAAGGCGCGCAGCCCTTCGACGATCACCTTGTGCGCTGCCAGGTCTGCGGCGGTAACCGGCGACTCGTCGGCCTTGGTGGCGACTTCCACACCCGCGCGCCAGAACGGCAGGATGGCTTCGCCAGCGAGAGCCGCCAGTTCGATGACGCCTTCAAGCAATGGATGGGGATAGTTCATGGCTTGAACACCCCGCGCTCGGTGAGCAGGTCACGGGCCAGGTACAATGCGGCCAGAGCACGGCCTTCGCTGAACTGTGCGTTGCGCGCCAGGGCGCTGAGCTCGCGCAGGTTGACCTTGTCGACCCGCATCGGCTCGGGCTCGTCGCCTTCGAGCCGTTCTTCGTACAGGTCGGTGGCCAGCACTACCTGGATTTTCTGGCTCATGTAGCCAGGGCTGAGCGATAGCTCGGTCAGGTGTTCAAGGTGGCGGGCACCGAAGCCCGCCTCCTCTTTCAATTCACGGTTGGCGGCGGCCAGCACGTCTTCACCCGGCTCGATCAGGCCCTTGGGCAGCGACACTTCATAGGTTTCGGTACCGCCGCAGTATTCTTCGACCAACACCGCATGCTCGGCATCGAGCATGGCGATGATCATCACCGCGCCGTGGCCGGTGCCTCGCCCCACCAAGCGCTCGTACACCCTTTCAATGCCATTGGAAAACCGCAGCTGCACCTGCTCGACACGAAAGATTCGGCTGCTGGCAACGATTTCGCGAGCAAGTACGGTGGGCTTCTGGCGCATGAGCGGCTCCTTGGCGTGAACGGGTTACTATACATGCACCGCATTTTTTTGACCTGCCCAGGAGCCCTGCCATGGCCGCCCTTGATTGGCCAGAGATCGACACCGTGCTGTTGGACATGGACGGCACCCTGCTCGACCTGCATTACGACAACCACTTCTGGCTCGAACACCTGCCGCAGCGCTATGCACAACTGCGCGGCGTCAGCGTGGAGCAGGCACTGGGTGCCATGGCTGCATTGTTCGACGAGCATGCCGGCACCCTGAACTGGTACTGCCTGGACTTCTGGACCACCACCCTCGGGGTCCCCGTGCTGGAGCTCAAGCGCGAAACCGCCGAGCGTATCCGCCTGCGCCCCGGTGCGCTGGAGTTCCTGCACGCGCTCAAGGCTGCGGGCAAGCAGGTGGTGATGATCACCAACGCGCACCCCGATACTCTGGCGCTCAAGCTCGAACGCATCGCCCTGGCGCCCTGGTTCGACCGCCTGATCAGCTCTCACCAATACGGGTTCCCCAAGGAGCACCCCGGGTTCTGGCAGGCGCTGGCGGCGGATGTGGCGTTCACGCCGGCGCGCAGCCTGTTCATCGACGACACCCTGCCGATCCTGCGCAGCGCCCGCACCTTCGGCATTGGCCACCTGCTGGCGGTGCGCTCGCCAGACAGCGCCAAACCCGACAAGCAGACCGAGGAGTTCGAGGCGGTGATTGACTACGCAGCCTTGCACCCCCGCCTCTAACCCGTTTGAATGGCCGCTACTTGAATCGCCGAGCCTCGGGATGGACATCAAACAATTACGCTTCCTGATCGCCCTGGATGAAACCCGCCACTTCGGCCAGGCCGCCGCACGCTGCCACATCACTCAGCCGACGCTGTCGATGCGCCTGCGCAACCTGGAAGAGGAGCTCGAACTGCCGCTGGTGGTGCGTGGCCAGCGCTTCGAGGGCTTCACCGCGCCGGGCGAGCGCGTGCTGGCCTGGGCACGCACGGTGCTGGCGGCGTACGACGGGCTGCAAGCCGAGGCCGCTGCGTGTCGTGGCCAGTTGCAGGGCACGTTGCGCCTGGGCGTGGTGCCGCTGTCGAGCTTCGACCCGGTGCCGTTGCTGACCGGCCTGCACGCGTTGCACCCGAACCTGCGCTTCGAGTTGAGCTCTCTGAGCTCCGAGCAGATCTCGAGCAGTTGGCCAGCAACCGCATCGACTTGGGTGTTTCGTTTCTGGAGCGCCTCGACAGCGAGCGTTTCGACTCACTGCCACTGGCCGCCACGCGCATGGGCCTGCTATTCGACGAACGGCATTTCGATCTGGCAGGCCAGGCGCTGGATTGGCTAACCGTGGCCGCGCTGCCGCTGGGCATGCTCAGCACCGGCATGCACTTTCGCCAATCCATCGACCACGCGTTCAACAGCCGCGGCCTCGCGCCCAGCCCACTGATCGAAACCGATGCGGTTCACCAGTTGCTGCAGGCTGTGCACGCCGGGCTGTGCTGCGCGATCATGCCGCTGGACGGCGGGCTGGAGGGGCTCACCGAGCACCTCCGGCTGGAGCCCATCGACAACGCCCACACCCTGGCCAGGGTCGGTTTGATCATGCGCCGGGCCGCACCGCGCTCCGCGCTCGCCGAGGCGTGCTTCGCCTTTTGCCAGCAGCCGCCCGAGCCGGGCGCACAATGATCGACCCCCTCTATCGGCGCATCGGCACTGGCGATTAGACGGCGCTGGCAATCGGGCATAGGCTGAAACCATCACCCAGCCACGCGCGTGCCCATCACATGAATGCCTCGCAGCCTGCCGTTGCGGTGCCTGCCGAGCAGGTGCCCGAGGCCAGCCACTCCTACGACTACTGCGATCTTGCCGGGCAAGCGCCGGGGCACGCTGCGCTCGCCGAGGAAGTGGCATTGGCGATCGCCTTCAACGGCATCAGCCAGGCAGTGATGCTGGTCAGCCCCGGCGACCTCGAAGACTTCGTGGTGGGCTTCAGCATCGGCAGCGGCATCGTCCAGGACGCCAGCGAAATCTATGACATCCGCCTGAGCGGCTGCGGCGCGGCCTGGCAGGCTGAAGTCGAGATTGCCAGCCGGGCGTTCTGGGCACTCAAGGACCACCGCCGGCAAATGGCCGGCACCAGCGGCTGCGGGTTGTGCGGTGTGGAGGCAGTCGAGCAGGCCCTGCCGGAGCTGCCCGTACTACCCGCCACATCGCTGCCGCCGCTTCAGTGGCTGGCCGGCCTGCGCGACCGCATCAGCGCCTTCCAGCCGCTGGGCCGGCATTGCGGTGCCGTGCACGCAGCCGTGTTCATGGGCAGCGACGGTGAGTTGCTGCTGGGCCGTGAAGACATCGGCCGGCATAACGGCCTGGACAAGCTCATCGGTGCGCTAGCGCAGCAAAAGATCCCGGCCACTGGCGGCATTGCCGTGGTCACCAGCCGTTGCAGCCTGGAACTCATTCAAAAGGCCCTGCGTGCAGGCCTCGGCACGCTGGTCAGCCTTTCATCGCCCACTGGCCTTGCGGTGCAGTGGGCACGCCAACATCACCTGAACCTGATTCATCTACCGCACCACAGTGCGCCGCGGGTCTACAGCCCCGCCCTGGAGAAACGCCCATGAGCACCGGACAGACCGAAAAACCACCCGCCTCCGCCCCCCGCTACAAACCCTACAAAGGCGCGGCGGCCGGTTGGGGTGCACTGCAGAGCGTAACCCGCGCCTGGCTGGGAAGCGGCAATGCGCTGAAGAACATCCGCATGATGCTCAAGACCAACCAGAACGGCGGCTTCGACTGCCCTGGTTGCGCCTGGGGTGACTCGCCGGAAAGCGACGTGGTGAAGTTCTGCGAGAACGGCGCCAAGGCGGTGAACTGGGAAGCGACCAAGCGCCGTGTGGACCCGGCCTTCTTCGCCCGCCACAGCGTGACCTCGCTGCTGGAGCAGAGCGACTACTGGCTTGAGTATCAGGGCCGGGTCACTCACCCGATGGTCTACGACGCCCAGACTGACCGCTACAAGCCGCTGAGCTGGGACGACGCTTTCGCGCTGATCGCCCGTCACCTCAACGCCCTGCCCTCGCCGGACCTGGCCGAGTTCTACACCTCGGGCCGTGCCAGCAATGAGGCGGCATACCTGTATCAGCTGTTCGTGCGCGCATTCGGCACCAACAACTTCCCCGATTGCTCGAACATGTGCCACGAGGCCAGTGGCGTAGCGCTGTCGCAGAGCGTCGGCGTGGGCAAGGGTACGGTGACTTTCGCCGATTTCGAACATGCCGACGCGATCTTCGTCTGGGGCCAGAACCCTGGCACCAACCACCCGCGCATGCTCGAACCGCTGCGCGAAGCAGTTGAACGCGGCGCGCAGGTGGTGTGCATCAACCCGCTCAAGGAGCGCGGCCTGGAACGCTTCCAGCACCCGCAGCACCCGATCGAAATGCTCACCAACGGCAACCGCCCCACCAACACCGCGTACTTCCGCCCGGCGCTGGGCGGCGACATGGCGATCCTGCGCGGCATGGCCAAGTTCCTGCTGCAGTGGGAGCGTGAGGCGCAGGAGAAAGGCGAGCCGGCGATCTTCGACCATGACTTCATCAACGCCCATACCGCGACCGTCACCGAATACCTGGCGGTAGTGGACGCAACGCCGTGGGAGAAAATCGTCGAGCAGTCGGGCCTGGCGCTCTACGAGATCGAGCAGGCTGCGCGCATGTACGTCACCGGCAAGCGGGTGATCATGTGCTGGGCGATGGGCATCACCCAACACCGCCATTCGGTGCCGACCATTCAGGAAATCTCCAACCTGATGCTGCTGCGCGGCAACCTCGGCGTGCCCGGTGCCGGCCTGTGCCCGGTTCGTGGCCACAGTAATGTGCAGGGCGACCGCACCATGGGCATCAACGAGCGCCCGCCGGCCTTTCTGCTGGAAGCGCTGGAGAAGCGTTTCGGCTTCAAGGTACCGCGCACCAACGGCCACAACGTGGTCGAATCGATCCACGCGATGCTCGAAGGCCGCGCCAAGGTGTTCATCGCACTGGGCGGCAACTTCGCTCAAGCCACGCCCGACAGCCCACGCACTGTGCAAGCCCTGCGCAACTGTGACCTGACCGTGCAGATCAGCACCAAGCTCAACCGCAGCCATTTGGTGCACGGCAAAGAGGCGTTGATCCTGCCGTGCCTGGGCCGTACCGACATCGACCAGCAGGCCAATGGTCCGCAGGCGGTCACAGTGGAAGACTCTTTCAGCATGGTGCATGCCTCCTTCGGCCAGTTGCGCCCGATCTCCGACCAGATGCGCTCGGAGCCAGCGATCGTCGCGGGCATCGCCAAGGCTACGCTCGGCGACAAACCGGTGGACTGGAATTGGCTGATCGCCGACTACAACCGCATCCGCGACCTGATTGCCGACACCATCCCCGGCTTTACCGACTTCAACGCCAAACTCAATCAGCCTGGCGGTTTCTACCTGGGCAACAGTGCGGCGGCACGGCGCTGGAACACTCCGAGCGGGCGCGCCAACTTCAAGCCCAACGAGCTGCCCAGCGACCTGCTGCACGAGAAGGTTCACGCTTCTGGCAGCTTGCCGGACCTGATCTTGCAAACCATGCGCTCGCACGATCAGTACAACACCACCATTTATGGGCTGGATGATCGTTACCGCGGCGTGTACGGCCAGCGTGACGTGGTGTTCGCCAACGAAGCCGACATCATCCGTTTGGGCTATCAGCCTGGGCAGAAGGTCGACCTGGTGGCGCTGTGGGAGGATGGTGTGGAGCGCCGGGTGAAGAACTTCACCTTGCTGGCCTATGACATCCCGGCCGGGCAGGCAGCGGCCTATTACCCGGAGACCAACCCGCTGGTGCCACTGGAGAGCGTGGGCGCTGGCAGCCATACACCAACATCGAAGTTCGTGGCGATTCGCATCGAGCGTGGGAGTGAAACTGCCCGCATCCTTTGAGCCATAACCGCCCTGCCGTAGGAGATCGGCTGCGCCGAGCGACGCGCCGATCTCCGGTCCACTTCGATATTCGAATCCAGGCCCGGAGGTAAGTTATCAGTACCGACGCCGCCACACTGATCATCAAAGACCTCGCCCTTCGCCTGCCTGACGGCCGCGAGCTGTTCAACGGCTTGAACGCTACCTTCTGCGCCAGGCAATTCACCGGCATCGTCGGCCCCAATGGCAGCGGCAAGTCGATGTTGGCGCAGATCATGGCCGGGCGCGTGGCCACAACGCAGGGCGCTGTAGGGTGCGCAGGGCGTGTGGGCTACCTGCCGCAATGGCTCGGCCCGCTGCCCGGAACGGTCGCGGACCTCCTGGGTGTACGCGAGGCGCTCGACGCGTTGGCCCGGATAGAAGCCGGTGCATGCGACCCCGCACTTTTCGATGTGATCGATGACCGCTGGGCGCTGGCCAGTGACGTGTGTACCTGCCTCGAAAGGGCGGGCCTGGCTCACCTGCCGCTCGACCGCCCAGCGCAGGCATTGAGCGGCGGCGAAACGGTTCGGTTGATGCTCGCAGGCCTTCGGCTGGGCGGTGCCACGGTGCTGATCCTCGACGAGCCGACCAACCACCTGGATGCTCAGGCGCGCGAGCAACTTGTCGACGCGCTCGGCCGAGGCACCGAAACGCGCATTGTGATTTCACACGATCGGCAATTGTTGGAGCGTGCTGATCGAATCCTTGAGCTGCGCCCCACCCAACTTGCGCCGTACACCGGCGGCTACAGCTTGTACCGAGAACAGCGAGAGGCACAGAGGAGCAACGCGCAGTCGGCGCTGACCAAAGCAAAAGCAGTGCGCGACAGCCTGGAACAGAACATTGCGGCGGCGCGCCAGCGCGAGGTGCAGCGTGCCAGCCACGGCCGAAAGGTGGCACGCGCCACCGGCACTCCAGCCATCGTCGCCAACGCACAGGCTGAGCGGGCCGAGCAGCACAGCGGCCACCAGCGCATTCAACAGGCGCGCATGGCTCAAGCCGCTCAAACACAGCTCGACGAAGCCAGGGCCGGGGTAGAGCTGCTACGGCCCAGCCAGTTGATTACGCCCCAGGGGCACGTGGCGAACGCTGCGCAGGTGGTGGCACTGGAGGCGTGCGAGTTGCCCTACGGGCCGGCGGCGAGCCGCTTTATCGACCTGGCGTTGCAAGGCCCGGTGCGGGTGGGGGTGCTGGGGCCCAACGGCTGCGGCAAATCCACATTATTGAAGGTCATCGGCAACATGCTGGCGCCGGCCAGCGGCTCGGCCCGCTGCGCCGAGCGTACCCACCTGATTGATCAGCAGGCGCAAACCTTCCCGCCCGAGCAGAACATCGAACAAGTACTGCGCAGCCAATACGGCACGGCTGAAGAGGGGCGGTTGCGCCAGGTGTTCGCCAACGCCGGCCTGGATGCCCGGCAAATGACAACGCCGTTCGGCACCTTGAGCGGCGGGGAACGCCTGCGCGCAGCCCTTGCGTGGTTGGCCGGTGGGCCTGAACAAACGCAATTGCTGTTGCTCGATGAGGTGAACAACCATCTGGACATTGCGGCGCTGGAGGCCGTGGAGCATCTACTGCGTCAGTATCAGGGGGCGCTGGTGGTGAGTGCCCATGACCGGGCATTTCTGCAGGCACTGCAGTTGACGCATCGATTGGCCTGGCGGCCAGAGGGGTGGATCTTCGGGCCTTGGGAGGCGTGATGCGTCGACAGCTTGAAATCTGCGCATCGCGCGGCAAGCCGCCCGCCCACGAGGCCTCCAGATTTTTTGTAGGAGATTCTATGGTCCTGAGCAAGCCTTCTAATGTGGTGTTTCGCAAGTACGGCCGATAATTTTCGAGTGGGCCGGCTGTGCCGGGCGACGCGAAGATCTATGCACCGGCAGCATTTTTCAGTGGATTGCGATCCTCGCGTCGCGCAGCACGGCTGCCCTCCCACGGCAAATCTGGCGGTCACCTCGTAGGAGTGCAGCTCCGCTGCGCGACGCGAAGGTCTATGCACCTGCGACGTTTTTCAGTGGTTCGTGATCTTCGCGTCGCGCAGCGGAGCTGCACTCCTAGGCGGTGAGGTAAAGGCTCCGCACGTCACGTCACGTCACGTCGAGCCCAGCTGTGCTTGCGCAATTTCATACAGAGCTTTTAGACGGATTCCTCAGAACCATAGAGTCTCCCACAAAGCAAACCCCCCGCACGAGGGCGGGGGGTTTGCCGTGCGGCCTAAGCCTGGTGTCAGGCCTTCGGCCCAGCCTCGCGAATGGCATCGCTGACTTCGAACTTCTTGAAGTTCTCGGTGAACAGGCCAGCCAGGCCTTTGGCAGCAGCGTCGTACGCGGCCTGGTCGCCCCAGGTGTTGCGCGGGTTGAGCAGGTTGGTTTCGACGCCCGGCACGGCTTTTGGCACGTCCAGGTTGACGATGTCCAGGTGCTCGGTTTCAGCACCGATCAGCGCGCCACTCTGGATGGCTGCGATCACACCACGAGTGGTGGGGATGCTGAAGCGCTTGCCGACGCCGTAGCCACCACCGGTCCAGCCAGTGTTTACCAGATACACCTTGGAGCCGAATTGGCGGATGCGCTTGATCAGCAGCTCTGCGTACACGCCGGCTGGGCGCGGGAAGAACGGTGCGCCGAAGCAGGTCGAGAAGGTCGACTTGATGCCGGCACCCGAACCCATTTCGGTCGAGCCGACCAGGGCGGTGTAACCGGACAGGAAGTGATAGGCCGCCTGCTCTTCGTTGAGGATCGACACTGGCGGCAGCACGCCGGTCAGGTCACAGGTCAGGAAGATCACAGCGTTCGGCTCGCCACCGAGGTTCTTCGGCGCGCGCTTCTCGATCAGCTCGCGCGGGTAGGCGGCGCGGCTGTTCTGGGTGAGGCTGTCGTCGGTGTAGTCGGGCAGGCGGGTTTCCGGGTTCAGCACGACGTTCTCGAGGACTGCGCCGAACTGGATGGCTTTCCAGATCACCGGCTCGTTCTTCTCGGTCAGGTCGATGCACTTGGCATAGCAGCCACCTTCGATGTTGAAGACCACGCCATCGCCCCAACCGTGCTCATCGTCACCGATCAGGTAGCGGCTTTCGTCGGCCGAGAGGGTGGTTTTGCCAGTGCCGGACAAGCCGAAGAACAGGGTGACGTCGCCGTCTTCGCCCATGTTGGCAGCGCAGTGCATCGGCAGCACGCCCGAGGCCGGCAGCAGGTAGTTCTGCACCGAGAACATGGCTTTTTTCATCTCGCCGGCGTAGCGCATGCCAGCGATCAGCACTTTCTTGGCCGCGAAGTTGATGATCACGGTGCCGTCTGAGTTGGTGCCGTCACGCTCTGGCTCGCACACGAACCATGGGGCGTTGAGGATCTGCCACTGATCGTTGCCAGCCGGGTTGTACTGCTCCGGGTTGATGAACAGGCAACGGCCGAACAGGTTGTGCCAGGCGGTCTCGGTGGTCATCTTCACAGCCAGGTAGTGGCTGTCGTCGGACCCTACGTGAACGTGGGAAACGAAATGGTCGCGCTCAGCCAGGTAAGCCTCGACACGGCCCCAGAGGGCGTCGAACTTGTCGGCAGGGAATTTGCGGTTGATCGGGCCCCAGGCGATCTGGTCCTGGCTGGAAGCCTCTTCAACGATGAAGCGATCGACCGGGGAACGCCCGGTACGATGGCCTGTTTTCACAACCAGCGAGCCATTGGCGGCAAGCTCACCTTCACCGCGGCGGAGGGCTTCCTCGACCAGTTGAGCGGTGCTGATGTCGGTATACACGGCGTTTTTGGCTTGCGTCATGTGAATCCCCGTCGGCGCTGGGCCGAGTGTTTCATACGTTTTGTAGTAAATTTACAACACTACTACAGCTGAAAAGTGGGCCGGATTATGCCAGAACCGCTCGGGAAAAGTAGAGCCCCCGGGGCGAAAACGGCGCTATTCCGGCACCTGCGGAGCTGTACCGTCGGGTTAATCGCTTCAGTGACGGGTCTCTGACGGTCCTTCGACCCCTCCTCCTGCAAACAGTTGCGCGATGTCACTAGCGTCATAGAAGTAGCGCTCGTTGCAGAACTGGCAGTCGATTTCGACCTGGCCGCCTTGCTCTTCCACCAACGACAACGCATCGCTTTCGCCCAGGCTGATCAGCGCACGGGCGCAACGGTCGCGCGAGCAGCTGCAACGAAAGGTCAGGGGCTGGGCGTCGTACATCAGCACCTGCTCTTCGTGATAGAGGCGATGCAGTAGCGTGTCGTTGTCCAGGGTCAGCAGTTCCTCGGCCTTGAGCGTGCGTGCCAGGGTAACCAGGTGCTCCCAATTGGCCGCGCGTTCTTCTGCGTCCGGCAGCTTCTCGACGGGCAGTTGCTGCAGCAGCATGCCACGGGCGCTCTGCCCGTCTGCTTCGAGCCAGAAGCGCGTACCCAGCTGCTCGGAGGTCTTGAAGTAGTGATCGAAGCATTCGGCCAGGGTGTGGCCGTCCAGCGCGACGATACCTTGATAACGCTGCCCACGGGCCGGGTCGACCGTCATCGCCAGCGTGCCGTCGGGCATCAGCGATTGCAGGTCGTGGGCATCGCCCAAAGCTTCGGCGTCGTAACGGGCGAGCCCGCGCAGTTCGCGCTCACTGGAGCACTCGATCATCAATAGCGGCACCGGGCCGTCGGAGCGCGCCTGCAGGATCAACAGCCCATCGAACTTCAGCGTCCCCACCAACAATGCGGCGGCCGCCATGAACTGGCCAAGCAACTCTGCGACTGGTTGCGGGTAGGGATGACGTGCCAGAACCTCGGCGTAACTGGTACGCAGGGCGACCATCTCGCCGCGCACATCGGCGTCGTCGAAGATGAAACGTTGGGAATAGTCGGTGGTAGAAGCTTCGGACATGGGGCCGCCTATCGAGAAAAGATGACAAAATCAGTATCAATGTAAATGAACTTACCAACTGGTACGCACCACTCCGGTGCATTGGAAGCTGCCAAGCTCGAGGTCCCTTTATGAATGCATCCGCACTGTTCCAGCCTAGATGGAACTCCCGCGGCCTGATCCTGTGCAACGTGATCGCCCTGGCTCTGCTGGGTTTATGGCTGTGGCCTGTGGCTAACGCCGCAATGACAGGGGCCGACGAGGCCTTCTATGCCGTAGTAAACCCGCCATTGGCCAGTAACGCGGCCTGGCGTTACATCTGGACGGTCGGCAGCCTGCGGCCATTCGATGCATTGGTGGGGCTCATTCTACTGTTTTTGCTGATTCGCGGTGGCTGGATCTTCAAGGCCAACGAAGTACGCCGAGGCTTCTGGGGCTTCATCTCGGTGTTGCTGCTGCTGCTGGTGATTCGCGCGCTTTTCTCGAAACTGTGCGATGCGATGGGCTGGCAGCACGACAGTATTTCGATGGTGGTGCAGAACGCCGTCCACCTGAGCGACTGGTACCCGCACCTGGACAAGCACTGGCAGCTCAAAGACCAATCCAGCAACAGCTTCCCGGGCGACCACGCCTCGGTGTTGTTCATCTGGGCGCTCTACATGAGCGTTTGCGCTCGACGCGCCAGCCAGATGCTGCTGCCCTGGGCACTGGCATTGCTGTTCAGCATGCCGCGCCTGGTAGCAGGCGCGCATTGGGGGCAGGACGATTATATCGGTGGTGTGTTGATGGCTTTGCTGGCATTGGGCTGGGGCTACTGCACCCGTTCGTGGCCCATGCCAGTGGCTGGCTCACGCGCGTCAGCGCGCCGATCTTCAACCTGCTGCGCAAGCTGCCAGTGGTGAACCGCCTGAGCGTGGTCAGCGCCTAACCGCGCAGCAGGTCGAACAATTGCCGGCGCTGCTTCTTGGTGGGCCGGCCGTCTGTTTCGATGCCTACCGCGCCTGCCTTGCGCATCGCCGCTGCCTTCTCGCGGCGGGCAATGCTCTCTGGCGTTTCTTCGTAGAGGCTCTGCGCTTCAGGCGCGCCTCTGCGCACTGCAGAGAGCGCCTTGACCTCTACCGTTCGTTCGTCGAAGCCTGTGCGCAACTCGTAGAGGTCGCCCACTCGCGGCTCTTTGCCAGGCTTGCACCGCTCACCGCGGTGGTGCACCTTGCCGCTCTCGATAGCGGCCTTGGCCAGTGCACGCGTTTTGTAGAAACGCGCCGCCCATAGCCACTTGTCGAGCCGCACCTTATCGTCGTCCTGCTCCGCCGCCTTCGCCACGCACTCACCTCTATCGGGAACCTTTTGCCACTCTACTCCCACTGACATCCGATGCAACGCTTGCCGTGCAGCGCGGGGGTGCCGGCGAACGGGCGGAAGGCTACTCTATGCGAAACCTTCCTTTCACCCACACCGGTGACTGAAAATTTGAAAACATTCGACCATCTTTCGGTGATCGGCCTGCGCGAGTGGGTTGCACTGCCCGAGCTAGGCGTTGCCGGGCTGCGTGCCAAGATCGACACAGGCGCCAGCACCTCGAGCCTGCATGCCTCCGAGATCGAGCCTTTCGAACGCGATGGCGAACGATGGGTCCGTTTCAATGCCCACCTGGGCAGCGTCGTGCAACTTCGCCACCGCCGCTGTGAAGCGCCTTTGGTGGCGATCAAAACCATCAAAAGCTCCAATGGCCAGGCGCAAACCCGCTACACCATCCGCACGCCGCTGGCGCTGGGCGATCGGGTGTGGCAGGTGGAATTCACTCTGGCCTGCCGCAAGGCAATGCGTTATCGCCTGCTACTGGGGTCAAAGGCTCTGGTAACGGGCCAATTGGTCGTAAACCCTGGCGTCACGTACGTCCAGGACAAGCCGGTATTTCCGGTCTCCCTTCCTGAATCCACAGGTGCTGCATGAAGATCGCCGTACTTTCGCGAAACCCGCGTTTGTATTCCACACGCCGCCTGGTCGAAGCCGGGGTCGAGCGTGGCCATCAAATGGTCGTTGTCGATACCCTGCGCGCCTACATGAACATCGCCAGCCACAATCCGCAGATCCACTACCGTGGCAAACCGCTGGAGGGTTTCGATGCGGTCATCCCTCGGATCGGTGCCTCGGTCACGTTCTATGGCTGTGCGGTATTGCGCCAGTTCGAGATGATGGGCGTGTATCCGCTGAACGAATCGGTAGCCATCGCCCGCTCGCGCGACAAGCTGCGGTCACTGCAACTGCTATCCCGCCGCGGCCTGGGCTTGCCGGTCACAGGCTTCGCCCATTCCCCCGATGATATCCCCGACCTCATCCAGATGGTCAACGGCGCCCCGCTGGTGATCAAGGTGCTCGAGGGCACCCAAGGCATAGGCGTGGTGCTCTGCGAAACCACCAAGGCTGCAGAGTCGGTGATCGAGGCTTTCATGGGCCTCAAGCAGAACATCATGGTGCAGGAGTACATCAAGGAGGCAGGTGGTGCCGACATCCGCTGCTTCGTGGTGGGCGACAAGGTGATTGCTGCCATGAAGCGCCAGGCCAAGCCGGGGGAGTTTCGCTCCAACCTTCACCGGGGCGGCACCGCAAGCCTGATCAAGATAACTCCCGAGGAGCGCGTCACCGCCATTCGCGCTGCCAAGGTAATGGGGCTGTCGGTAGCAGGCGTCGATATCCTCCGCTCCCATCACGGCCCGCTGGTGATGGAGGTGAACTCCTCGCCGGGCCTTGAGGGGATCGAGGAAACAACGGGCAAGAACGTCGCCTCGATCATCATCGAGCACCTTGAGAAAAACAGCGGGCCAAACATGACCCGCACCAAGGGTAAAGGCTAGACGGCGTCGCGCGGGAGCATCAGGTTCAAGGGCAACCGCACCCGCGCTTCCAGCCCACCGCCCTCACGATTACGCAGTTCCACGGTGCCGCCATGCATGGCGACGATACGCCGCACGATGGCCAAACCCAGGCCGGTGCCTTTGCTACGGGCTCGGTCGCCCCGGGTGAATGGGTTGAAAATACCCTCCAATTCCTCGTCGGTCAGGCCTTCACCGCGGTCCAGCACGCTGAGCACTACGTAAGGCGCGCTGGAGTCACCCGCCACATAGGCGGCGACCTCAACCTCCTGCCCTCCGTGGTAGAGCGCGTTGCCTACCAGGTTCATCAGCAACCGCTTTATCGATATACGCCGCAAAGGCACTGGCGGGATCGGCTGCAGCGCCAGCCCCACACGGTGCTCGGGCTGGTTGAACGGCGCGACAACCTCGCGCACCAGATCGCCGAGGTCCACCTCCTCCAGCGCCTCATCGCGCCCATCGCGGATGAACGCCATGAACTGGTCAAGGATGGCGTCCATGTCCTCGATGTCTCGCACCATGTCGTCGGCGAACTCGTTGCGCTCGCCGATCATCGCCAGCGACAGGCGCAACCGCGTCAACGGTGTGCGCAGGTCGTGGGAAACACCCGCCAGCATCAGCTCCCGCTCTCTCCCTGCCTGCTCGACGTCTTCGGCCATCTGGTTGAAGGCACTGTAGACCTCGGTCATCTCATTGGGCTGGTCGCTGATCGGCAACCTTACGCTGCGCCCCTTGCCCAGTTCACGCGCTGCGTTGATCAACAGTTTGAGCGGCTGGATCAGTTGGCTGACGAAGATCCAGGCCGAGGCCGTGGATAGCACGCCAATGGCCAGGAACCACCCCAGCACGCTCCAGATCTTCTGCCCACGCAGCGGGTGCGGGTACAGCGGCACTTTCATCCAGTCAGGCCCAAGGCTCGGTGCGCGCACCCACAGCGCTGGCGGGGCGTGCACGCGCAAGCGCACCTCGGTGTCTTCGCCCAGCTCGTCCTGCATCTGGCGCTGATAGATTTCACTGTACGGCCAGTGCTGCTCGCCCTGAGGCACATTGGTACCCGCCACACGCAGCAGGCCGGCAGCATTGGCGATGCGCTCGCGGTTCTTCTCGTCGGCTGCCCAATAGGCCCGCAAGGTCAGGCCGACACCGTGGCTGTACTGGCGGTCGACCAGCACATCCTCGTTCATCAGCAGGTACACCAGGGTCAGCGCCTTGGAGAACAGGACGGCGACCAGCACCAGCCACAAGGTGCGGGCGAAGAAGCTTTGCGGAAACCAGACGGGTGCTTTCATGGGGTTATCAACAGGCAGGCACGTAAAAGCGACTTGCCGCACGCCAGCCTAAGCTCGGTGCGGGCAAGTCGCCGGGGTGTACGAGAGAGATCAGCGGCCAGCGTTGCCATCGGGGACGAAGACATAGCCGACACCCCACACGGTCTGGATATAACGCGGTTTGGAAGGGTCGGGCTCGATCATGCGCCGCAGCCGGGAGATCTGCACGTCGATGGAGCGCTCCAGCGCATCCCATTCACGGCCTCGGGCCAGGCTCATGAGCTTGTCGCGAGTCAACGGCTCACGAGCGTGCATCACCAGGGCCTTGAGCACCGCGAACTCACCGGTGGTGAGCATGTGGACCTCATCACCGCGCTTGAGCTCACGGGTGGCCAGCGACAGCACGTAATCACCGAAAGTGACCTGCTCATCGGAGTTGCCCGGAGCACCAGGGACAGGGCTGTGTTGCCGGCGCAATACGGCCTTTACTCGCGCCATCAGCTCGTCGGGGTTGAACGGTTTGGCGAGGTAGTCGTCAGCCCCCAGCTCCAGGCCCTTGATGCGGCTGAGTTCGTCGCCCTTGGCGGTGAGCATGATGATCGGGATCTGGTTGTTGCTTGCGCGAAGGCGGCGGCAGGCGGAAAGGCCGTCTTCGCCAGGCAGCATCAGGTCGAGCACTACAAGGTTGAACACCTCGCGTGAAAGCAGGCGGTCCATCTGTTCGACGTTGGGCACGGCGCGTGCGCGGTAACCTTTACTGACGAAAAAACGCTCGAGCAGGCTGCTCAAGCCGGGATCGTCGTCCACGATGAGAATTTCTCGCCTTCGGCTGTTTGGGCGGTGCTGCTCATGAAAGACTCCTGTTCAGGGCGGCGCGCATTATGACGCGCCAGGGCGAGGCCGTGCTGTATGCATTGTTAGCAGATTTTTCTTCGACAAGCAGCCAACCGCCCATCCCGCCACCGCCTCGCCCTGCCCCGGGCTGCGCATCGCTGGGTATAATGCCGGCTTTTTTGATCCAGGGGCCTGCCCGGCGCGCGTCGCCCGGCCCCATCCAGCAACGAGTGCAGGGGTTTTATGGAAAGCATCAACAGCCGCATCGCCGAAGAACTGGGCGTGCGCCCGCAACAGGTCGCCGCAGCCGTCGCCCTCCTCGACGAAGGTTCCACCGTGCCGTTCATTGCCCGCTACCGCAAGGAGGTGACCGGCAGCCTTGACGACACCCAGCTGCGCAACCTCGAAGAGCGCCTGCGCTACCTGCGCGAACTCGACGACCGCCGCGCCAGCATCCTGGCCAGCATCGAGGAGCAAGGCAAGCTGACCCCGGAGCTGGCCCGCGACATCAAGCTGGCCGATACCAAGACCCGCCTCGAAGACCTTTACCTGCCCTACAAGCAAAAGCGCCGCACCAAGGGCCAGATCGCCCTGGAAGCCGGCCTGGGCGAGCTGGCCGACGGCCTGTTCGGCAACCCTGAGCTGAACCCGGAAGCGGAAGCTGCCCGCTTCATCGATGCCGAAAAAGGCTTTGCCGATACCAAGGCAGTGCTCGAAGGCGCCAAGTACATCCTCATGGAGCGCTTCGCTGAAGACGCAGCGCTGCTCGAGAAGCTGCGCGGGTTCCTCGAACAGGAAGCCACGCTGAGCGCGCGCCTGGTGCCGGGCAAGGAAGTGGAAGGTGCCAAGTTCCGCGACTATTTCGAGCACGACGAACCCTTCAGGAACGCCCCGTCACACCGCGCGCTGGCGATTTTCCGTGGCCGCAACGAAGGTATTCTGAGCGCTGCGCTGAAGGTCGGCGAAGAGCAGCCAGGCACTCTGCACCCTTGCGAGCTGATGATCGGCGAACGCTTCGGCGTGGCCAACCACGGCCGCGCGGCCGACAAATGGCTGGCCGAGGTGGTGCGCTGGACCTGGAAGGTCAAGCTCTACACCAGCCTCGAAAACGACCTGTTCGGCGAACTGCGCGACGGCGCCGAAGGCGAAGCGATCAGCGTGTTCGCCCGCAACCTGCACGACCTGCTGCTGGCCGCTCCCGCCGGCCCACGCGCCACCCTGGGCCTTGACCCTGGCCTGCGCACCGGCTGCAAGGTGGCGGTGGTCGATGCCACCGGCAAGGTGCTCGACACCGCCACCGTTTATCCCCATGTGCCGAAAAACCAGTCGGACCAGACCATCGCCGTGCTCGCCGCGCTGTGTGCCAAGCACGCCGTCGACCTGATCGCCATCGGCAACGGCACCGCCAGCCGCGAAACCGACAAACTGGCTATCGAACTGATCAAGAAGTACCCAGGCTTGAAGATGACCAAAGTGATGGTTTCTGAAGCCGGCGCTTCGGTGTACTCAGCCTCGGAACTCGCCGCGCGCGAATTTCCCGATCTCGATGTATCGCTGCGCGGCGCGGTATCCATTGCACGCCGCCTGCAGGACCCACTGGCCGAGCTGGTCAAGATCGACCCCAAATCCATCGGCGTCGGCCAGTACCAGCACGATGTCTCGCAGCTCAAGCTGGCGCGCAGCCTGGACGCGGTGGTCGAGGACTGCGTGAACGCCGTGGGCGTGGACGTGAACACGGCCTCGGTGGCGCTGCTGTCGCGCATCTCCGGCCTCAACGCCACGCTCGCGCAGAATATCGTTACCCACCGCGACACCCACGGTGCCTTCCGCACTCGCGCGGCGCTCAAAGCGGTCAGCCGCCTGGGCGAAAAAACCTTCGAGCAGGCGGCGGGCTTTCTGCGTGTGATGAACGGCGACAACCCGCTGGACACCTCCGGCGTTCACCCCGAGGCCTACCCGTTGGTGACCCGTATCGCCCAGGACACCGATCGCGATGTCCGTTCGCTCATTGGCGACAGCGCTTACCTCAAGCGCCTGGACCCGAAGAAATTCACCGACGACACCTTCGGCCTGCCGACTGTGACCGACATTCTTCAGGAGCTCGACAAGCCCGGCCGTGACCCGCGCCCGGAGTTCAAGACCGCCGAGTTCCAGGAAGGCGTCGAAGACCTGAAAGACTTGCAGCCCGGCATGGTGCTCGAAGGGGTGGTAACGAACGTCACCAACTTCGGTGCCTTCGTCGACATCGGCGTGCACCAGGACGGCCTGGTACACATCTCTGCGCTGAGCGAGAAGTTCATCAAGGACCCACGTGAGGCCGTGAAGGCCGGTGACGTGGTCAAGGTGAAGGTCATGGAAGTGGACATTCCGCGCAAGCGCGTGGGCCTGTCGATGCGCATGAGCGACACCCCCGGCGAAAAAACCGAAGGCCCACGCGGCGGCAGCCGCCCACAAGGCGGCGCGCGCACAGGCCAGGGCAACGCTCGCGCGGCGGCTCCGGCTGCCGCGCCGGCCAACAACGCGATGGCTGCGCTGTTCGCCAATGCCAAGCAGCTCAAGAAGCGTTGATGGACATTCCTGAAGGCTTCGTCGCCAGCCCCTTCAGCCAGTTGCTGGGCTGCCGCGTGGTGCGCCTCGAAGAGGGCGTGGCGGAAGTCGCCATGGCCCTGGCCGAGCCGCTGCGCAATCGCCTGGGCAAGCTGCATGGCGGTGCGATGTTCAGCCTGGTGGACGTGGCCATGGGCCTGGCCTGCTCTACTGCCCATGGCTTCGACAACAACAGCGTGACGCTGGAGTGCAAGATCAACTACATCCGCGCCGTCAGTGACGGCGAGGTGGCCTGCGTCGCACGGGTGATCCACGCCGGGCGGCGCACGCTCGTGGTCGACGCCGAAGTGTTCCAGAACGACAAACTGATGGCCAAGGCACAGGCCACTTTCGCGGCTCTGTAGCCGAAGCGCCCCGGTTGGAGTAGTGTCAGCGCAAATGGATGCTGGCACCTTGAACCGGGGCTTCTTTGCCAGGCGACCACGCCGGTGCACTCCTGACCCTTGTAACCGATCGATCCACCCCCATATCGGGGCGACCGATGCGTGAAGGAACCGAACTTGAGCGATCTTCTCAACCGCCGCCTGCAACTGCTGGGCGAGCCTGCCAACCTGAGCCTGCTCACACAGTGCCTGCACGGTATCGAACGTGAATGCCTGCGCGTGACCCCTGAAGGCCGGCTGGCGCAAACGCCGCATCCGGAGGCGCTTGGGTCGGCCCTGACGCACGAACAGATCACCACTGACTACTCCGAGTCGCTGCTGGAGTTCATCACCCCGGCATTGGCTGACCCGGCCGATACGCTGTCAAGCCTGGAGAGCATCCATCGCTATGCCTATACAGGGCTTGGCGAGGAGCTGCTGTGGAGCCCGTCGATGCCGTGCTCGCTACCGGCCGAGGCCGACATCCCGATCGCCTGGTACGGCACCTCCAACATCGGCCAGCTCAAGCATGTCTACCGCAAGGGCTTGGCCGTGCGCTACGGCAAGACCATGCAATGCATCGCCGGTATCCATTACAACTTCTCGATTCCCGAGGCGCTGTGGCCGTTGCTGGGCGCCAGCGAAGGCAAGGCTGCCAGCGAACGCGACTTGCAGTCCGACGCCTACATCGGGTTGATCCGCAACTTCCGCCGCTACAGCTGGCTGCTGATGTACCTGTTCGGCGCCTCGCCAGCGCTGGACGCAGGCTTCTTGCGCGGCCGCCCACACCAGTTGGAGCAACTCGACACCAGCACTCTGTACCTGCCTTGGGCTACCAGCCTGCGCATGAGTGACCTGGGCTACCAGAACAACGCCCAGGCTGGGCTCACGCCCTGCTATAACGACCTGGCCAGCTACACCGACAGCCTGCGCGAGGCTGTTGCCACTCCTTATGCGCCGTACCAGGAAATCGGTACGCACAAGGACGGTGAGTGGGTACAGCTCAACACCAACGTGCTGCAGATCGAAAACGAGTACTACTCCAATATTCGCCCCAAGCGCGTTACCTATCCCGGCGAACGGCCGATCCAGGCGCTGGCCGCGCGCGGCGTGCAGTACGTCGAGGTGCGTTGCCTGGACATCAACCCGTTCCTGCCGGTGGGTGTCGACCTGCCCGAAGCACGCTTCCTCGATGCCTTCCTGCTCTACTGCGCGCTCGAAGAAAGCCCGCTGCTGGACAGCGACACCTGCAGCCACTGCACCGATAACTTCCTGAGCGTGGTCAAAGAGGGCCGCAAGCCCGGTTTGCAGCTGGCGCGCCAGGATGGCCCGGTGGGCCTGCAGGCCTGGGCAAGCGAACTGTTGGAGAAGATCGCACCGATTGCCACGCTGCTTGACCAGGCTCACGGCGGTGACGCACATGCCCAGGCCATGGCGGCGCAGCAGGCCAAGGTCGACGACCCTACCGTCACCCCGTCAGCGCAGGTGCTGGCCAATCTTCAGGACAACAAGGAAAGCTTCATCGAGTTTTCCCTGCGCCAGAGCCGTGCCCACGCCGACTACCTGCGCAGCCAGCCGCTGAGCGCGGTAGAGCAGCAGGCTTTCGACCTCCAGGCGCGCGAGTCGCTGCTGCGCCAGGCGCAGATGGAGCAGGAAGAAGTGGGTGATTTCGACTTGTTCGTGGCGTCCTACCAGGCGAGCATTCTCGCGATCAGCCACTGAGCGCCGTCGCGCGGCAAGCCGCCCTTGTATGGTGATACTTGAAGGGGGAGGAGGGACAAGCCGCCCATCTGATTGCTCTGACCAGCAATACAGCCAGTGAGAGAAAACGTCCCTCCCCCTTCACCCAAGCGCCGATAAAGAATGCTTCGGTCGTAAACGACGATAGCGACAAGGCTGCGCCACTGGGTGCCCCCTTCAAGTATCGTCAAAGCTAACCGGAGTGGCCGACCATGGCAAACCGTGTGCAACGTACCGAGTTGGGTGTCGATGTCGCCAAGGACGAACTGGTGATCTACCGCAGCGATTGCGACAGCCTGACGCGCATCCCCAATACAAAACCTCAAATCAAGGCCTGGCTCAAATCACTGCCCGCCCAAGCCGCGATCGCACTCGAGCCTACCAATGCCTATCACTATGAAGTGACGGAACTGGCTCACGCAGCCGGCTTCGACGTGTTTGTGATCGATGGCTACCGCTTGAACAATTACCGTAAGGGAATCGGCCAGCGGGCCAAGACCGACCCTTGCGATGCGCGTTTGCTGGCACGTTATCTGAAAAACGAAGGTGACGAACTGCGCCCCTGGTCGCCACCCCCACCGGCCTACCGCAAGCTTCAAAGCCTCTTGCGCCGGCGCGCGGTGGTGGTTAAAAGCCTGCAGTGCATGCAGCTGAGCCTGGACGGCGAGCCGGCACTGAAAGCCGAACTTGCGCAGATCAAGCGGCAGCTGGGGCTTGCGCTTCGCAGCATGGAAAAGAAGATCCACGAGGCGCTCAGAGAGGCCAATCTGCTGAGTCACGCCAAACGTATTCAGGCCATCGAGGGCATAGGCCCGTTGACGGCTGCTGGCTTGATCATGGCCTTCATCCGCGGCGACTTCACGTCTTCCGACGCCTTCATCGCCTTCCTCGGCCTGGACTTGCGCGTGTCGGACTCAGGCAGGAAACAGGGCCAGCGATGCCTGAGCAAGCGAGGCTGCGGTGAGATCAGACGCCTGCTCCACAACGCTGGAATGAGTGCCAGCCGCACCGCACAGTGGAAAGGGTTCTACGAACATCACCGGGCCAGAGGGCTGGCAACGACACAGGTACTGGTCATGCTCGCGCGAAAACTGGCGCGTGTGGCATTCGCGTTGATGAAGGGTGGCACCGAGTACCAGGCCGTCACGAGAAGTTATGGGGCCACCGTTAGCGCCTGAAAAAGCTGCTGGAGGTTTGAAGCGGTGAGAACCAACCGAGGCGATTATGTCACCTGGGCGCTTACGGCTGGGCGCGAGTACAGCTGTGGGGCCCGCATCGCCCGGCAAGCCGGCCTCCCACGCCATTGACAGCGTGACCCCGGCGCTACGCCAGGGCTGCAAGATGGTCAGAGACAAGGGTTGCAAAAACCATAGAATCTCCCACTGGGTGAATTGCATCTGTTCTGATGAACTGCAGTGGTTCTGAAGTGGGAGGCCGGCTTGCCGGACGCCGTGTAACGGGCGATGCGCAAGCTGGGCCTCCAGCCCGAGTTTTAAACCAGGCTCTTCTCGAAGATCTTAGAATTGCGCTGGAAGTTGTACAGCGAGGCCCGCGCCGCCGGCAGCCGCTCGACGCCACTCGGGGCGAACCCACGCTCGCGGAACCAGTGCGCAGTGCGGGTAGTTAGCACGAACAAGTTCTTGAGCCCAGCCGCCCTGGCGCGCTCTTCGATACGCTCAAGCAACTCATCTCCCCGCCCGCCATGGCGATACTCAGGGTTCACCGCCAGGCACGCCAGCTCACCGGCTTCGGAATCGGCGATCGGGTACAGCGCGGCGCAGGCGATGATCATGCCTTCGCGCTCCACCACACTGAAATGCTCGATCTCTCGTTCCAGCACCTCGCGTGAACGGCGTACCAGAATACCCTGCTCTTCCAGCGGGCTGATCAGGTCGATCAAGCCGCCGACGTCTTCGATGTTCGCCTCCCGTACTCGCTCGAATTGCTCCTGCGCTACCAGGGTGCCGCTACCGGCGCGGGTGAAGAGTTCACTGAGCAGTGCGCCATTCTCGGCGTAGCTGACGATGTGGCTGCGCGCCACGCCACCTTTACAGGCCTGGGCGGCGGCATCGAGCAATTCGCTCTGATAACTGGCAAGGCCCAGCCGCTGAAGGTGCGCAGGCACCTGCTGCGGGCTGATTTCCCGCACCAGGCGGCCCTCGGCGTCCAGCAAGCCTGGTTCGGCGCCGAACAGCAGCAGTTTGTCGGCCGCCAGGTCAATCGCGGCGCGGGTGGCGACGTCTTCGCAGGCCAGGTTGAAGATTTCGCCAGTGGGCGAATAGCCGATGGGTGACAGCAGCACGATGGCGCGCTCATCGAGCAACCGGTTGATGCCCTTGCGGTCGATGCGACGCACTTCGCCGGTGTGCTGATAATCCACGCCATCGAGCACACCGATTGGCTTGGCAGTGACAAGGTTGCCGCTGACGATGCGCAGGCGCGAGCCCTGCATCGGCGAGGATGCCATGTCCATCGACAGCCGTGCCTCGATGGCCAGGCGCAGGCTGCCGACGGCGTCGATCACGCATTCGAGGGTAGCTGCGTCACTGATGCGCAACCCCTCGTGGTAACGCGGCTCAAGGCCACGTGCGTGCAACCGAGCCTCGATCTGCGGGCGCGAGCCGTGCACCAGGATCAGGCGCACACCCAGGCTGTGCAGCAGCACCAGGTCGTGAACGATATTGCCGAAGTTGGGGTGCTCGACCCCGTCACCGGGAAGCATCACCACGAAGGTGCAGTCCCGGTGGGCATTGATGTAGGGAGAAGCGTGGCGCAGCCAATTGACGTATTCGGGCATGAGACGAGGGCCTGTAAGCAGTTCGGGACGAAAGCGCGGGGCAACAAGGGCGGGGATCATCGTCGTAACAGGCTTGGCAACACGCGGGCACTCCTTGGTAGGCAGATTGAATACGAGTGGCTCGGGCCAGCATTTAGCCTTGTTCGAGGCAGTAGTGCTGGATCAGTTCACGCAATAGACGCACGGTAGGCTGCAAACGTGACATTTCGAGATATTCCCCGGGTTGGTGCGCGCAACGGATGTCGCCTGGGCCCAGCACGAGGGTTTCACAGCCCAGCGCTTGCAGGTACGGCGCTTCGGTGCCGAAAGCCACTGCCTCGGCTGTGTGGCCAGTGAGCCGTTCGGCCACTTTCACCAGTTCGGCATCGGCGCTTTGCTCGAACGGCGGCACCTCGCCGAACAAAGGTTTGTAGTCGATCCTGACCTGATGCCGCTGGGCAAGCGGCTGCAGCTTCTGCTGGATCGCCGCGCGCAAGGCTGCTGGGTCCATGCCGGGCAACGGGCGCAGGTCGAACTCCAGCGCACACTGGCCGCAGATGCGGTTGGGATTATCGCCGCCGTGGATGCAGCCCAGGTTAAGGGTAGGTGACGGCACCCCGAACTGAGGGTTGTTGAACTCCCGTTGCCATTGCTGGCGCAGGCCCATCAGCTCGCCCATCACCGCATGCATGGCCTCCAGGGCACTGTGGCCGAGACTTGGGTCGGAGGAGTGGCCGCTTTGGCCGAGAATGTCGATGCGCTCCATCATCACACCCTTGTGCAGGCGGATCGGTTTGAGCCCGGTCGGCTCGCCGATCACTGCCGCACGCCCCAACGGCCGGCCCGCATCGGCCAGCGCCTTGGCGCCGGACATCGAGCTTTCCTCGTCGCAGGTGGCCAACACGATCAGGGGCTGGCGGAATGGCTGGCTCAGCAGCGGCTGCACGGCTTCGATGATCAACGGGAAAAAGCCCTTCATGTCGCACACGCCCAAACCCAGCCAGCGGTCGCCACTTTCGGTGAGCTTCAGCGGGTCGGTCTGCCACAGGCTCTCGTCGAACGGCACGGTGTCACTGTGCCCGGCCAACACCAGGCCGCCGGGGCCGGTGCCGAAGGTGGCCAGCAAATTGGCCTTGCCCGGCGCCACCTGCTGGATCTCGCAGCGAAAGCCAAGTTCGTGCAGCCAGCCGGCGAGCAAGTCGATGATGGGCTGATTGGGCATGTCGAGCGAGGCCTGTGTACAACTGACCGAGGGCGTTGCGATCAGCGCGGCAAACTGCTCTTTGAGTGTCGGCAATGGCATAGGGCTTCTCCCGGTTTGGCGTTCACTATAGAACCATTGGGCCACTGGAATAAACCGTGGGGTGCCCGGGTGAGTTACACTTGCGCATTCTCTCCGCTTCGACGCAACGCCTTTTACGGCGCCTGGATTCATCCTGCCATGCATAAAGAAACCGAAATCAAACTGCGGGTCAGCCCCGAAACCCTGGCCGCGCTGCGCGAGCATCCGTTGCTGAAAAAGCGCAACAAGAGCGGCTGGTCTCGCCATGAACTGGCCAATCAGTACTTCGACACCGCTGAGCGCGACCTGGCCGGCGCCAGGGTGGCCCTGCGCATCCGCCGCGACGGCGAGCAGATCATCCAGACACTCAAGACCCGCGGCCAGAGCGTTGCCGGGCTCTCCGAGCGCAACGAGTTCAACTGGGATCTGGACAAGCCCAAGCTGGACCTCAAGAAGCTCGACGACCAGTGCTGGCCTGCCGCGCTGGCCGAGCTCGACAAAAAGGCCATCAAGCCAGCCTTCAGCACTGACTTCACCCGTGAAAAAGCCGAGATCGCCTGGGGCCGCGGCAAGGCGAAGGTCGTGATCGAGGCCGCTCTGGACCAAGGCCAGGTCACCGCCGGCAAGCTCAAGGAGCCGATCTGCGAGCTGGAGCTGGAACTGCGCGAGGGCGAGCCGGCAGCGTTGCTGGAGCTGGCCGAAGAGCTGGCGCAAACCCTGGCACTGATGCCGTGTGACATCAGCAAGGCCGAACGCGGCTATCGCCTGTTCGACGCCGGCAGCTATAGCGTGGCTTTGCCGCAGCCAGCGCTGGACGCCGAACAATCGCTGGACGACGCCTTCGCGGCCATCGCCTGGTACCTGCTGGGCAGCAGCCAGCGCCTGGCTGAGCAATACCGGTTCAATGGTCACTGGCGCTTGCTGCAGGATTGGGTTCAGTGCCTGGGCGAACTGCGCGCGGTGCTCGGCAGCCTCGGCCAGGCAGCGCCACGTGCGACAACCCGCGAGCTGCGCGGCGCGTTGGACGCCCTGCTGGAAGACTGGCGCCCGCTGGTGGAAGCAGGCATCGAAGACGAAGACGTTCGCCAGGCCGCACCCGAGCAATTTGCCGAAGAGCTCACCGACCCGCGTTGGGGCCACTTCTCGCTGAGCCTTTCGCGATGGCTGCTGGGCACTGGCTGGAAGGTAGAACGCAACAATCGCGGCGAGAAGCTCGGCACAGTGCCAGTGGCCAACTGGCTGGCCACCTTCCTGGCCGAGGAAGGCAAGGCGTTGCAACTGGACCGTTACCGCCAGCAACCCGAAGACCTGGCCGAGCAACTGCCACGTCTGGAGCGCCTGCTGGTGTGGCTGCATCATGCGCGCAACGTGCTGGACGTCCCGGAGCTGGACCGCGTCTATGGCGAGCTGAGCAAGCTGCACCTGCTGGCCTGCCAGCCACTGACCGAAGAAAGCCGGCCGCAGCGCAGCGAGCACGCTCTGGCAGTCTCGCGCCTGGTCGGCTGGAAGGCGCTGGTCAAAAGCTGAGAAACGACGCTTCGCAGTAATGCTTCGTGACACAGCGGCATTGGCTCAATCATGCCAGCCGCTATGCTTGCCAGTCCCCGGCCATGGATGGCCCTGTGACAAGGCAGCATGCCATGCTCAACTACACCCGCCAGCCCAGCCAGCCCCTGGCGCTCGGCCAACTGCTGGAGCGCCTGCTGGCGCAAGGCCTGGTGAACCCAAGCGATATCCACTCGTTGCTACTGCGCCAGCCGTCAGGGGACACTCGCCACCCCCTTGTGCAATTGGCCGAGTTTCATCTGCCTGACCCTGCCCAGCCTGGGCAACACCTCACACTCGATTGGCTCACTCGCTGGCTGGCCAGAGAAGCGGGCTTGCCCTGGCGGCGAATCGACTCCCAAGCCCTGGATGCTCACCGACTGGCCGGCGTGATGTCGGCGGCGTTTGCCAGGCATCACCAACTGCTGCCGCTGGAAATCGATGCCGAACGGGTGGTGATTGCCAGCGCCGAGCCGTGGGTGGTCGATTGGGAGGCAGACCTGGCCACAGCCACGGGGCTTGAAATCGAAAGGGTGGTGGCCAACCCGCAAGACATCGCGCGGCAGATCGAGGCGTTGTTCAAACTGGCGCGTTCGATGACCGGCGCGTGCGTGGCTCAGGCCCAGCTCGAGCAACTGCAGCGCGCCCCGGAGGCTCAGGACGCACCCATCGTCGATCTGGTCGACTGGCTGCTGAGCCACGCGTTCGAGCAACGCGCCAGCGACATCCACCTCGAACCCCGAGAGGCCGAAGCGCATATCCGCCTGCGCATCGACGGCGCGCTGCGGCCTGTTCACTCGCTTCCTCCTGCGGTGGCACTGGCCATGGCCAGCCGGCTCAAGGGCCTGGCAGGCATGAACCTGGCCGAGCGGCGCAAGCCGCAGGATGGCCGCTATCGGCACATCACCCGTGAAGGCACGGCCGTCGAATTGCGCTTGGCGACATTGCCTACCGCCTATGGCGAAAAGCTGGTGTTGCGGCTGTTCGACGCCAGCGTGCTGACCAAGACCTTCACAGACCTGGGGCTGACCGGCGAGCTGTTGGAACGCTGGCAGCAAGCGATCAGAAAACCCAACGGCATCATCCTGGTTACAGGCCCTGACCGGCTCAGGCAAAACCACCACCCTGTACGCAACGCTGCATGAATTGGCGCACCCGGAAGTGAACATTTCTACCGTCGAGGATCCCGTCGAGCTGGTGCATCCGGCGCTCAACCAGATGCAGGTGCGCCCAGCCATCGACCTGAATTTCGCCAGCGGCCTGCGCGCACTGATGCGGCAAGACCCAGACATCATCATGGTGGGCGAGATACGTGACGAGGAGACCGCGCACATGGCCACGCAGGCGGCGCTTACCGGCCACCTGGTGCTCTCTACCCTGCACACCAACGATGCACCGGGCGCAGTGAGCCGCTTGCGTGAACTGGGCGTAGCGCCTTATCTGATAAGTGCAACGCTGGTCGCAGTGATGGCCCAGCGGCTGGTCCGGCTATTGTGCGATCACTGCAAGCAGGCCCAGCCGTTGGTGGAAGCCCAATGGCAGAGCCTGATACATCCCTGGCGTTGCCGTGCTCCCGAACAGGTTTATCGAGCGATGGGCTGCGAACACTGCAATCAGGGATACAAGGGCCGGCTGGCCATCTATGAACTGATGTCGCCCAATGACACGCTGCGAGAGGCGATCGGCAACAGAGCACCGCTGGGGCAGCTGGCAATGAGTGAAGGCATGCGCCCTTTGAGAGTTGCAGCAGCGCTGCGCCTGGCAGCGGGCCATACGAGCCTTGAGGAAGTCTTGCGGGTAATCAGCACCTAGCGCTGAAATTCAAGCCGGGTCGCTGAACTCAACGCAGAAAAGGCAGATCAAAGCCTGAGTAAATCCACACCTAGGAGTTCAAACATGCGCTGGAAAACCGCTGTCGCCACCGCTGCTCTGCTGTCACTGCCTGTAGGCTCGGCCATGGCCGATACGTTCTGGCGCAACGTCTTGTCCTCGGGCGCAACCACAGGCTCGACTTACCTCACCTTCAAGGACCACAAGATGGTCGTAGCCGCGCAGGACGACGCCGGTAGCTTCGTGGCGAGCGATGGCACCATCCGCGGGCCATTCCTGGAAGCGGCGATGCAGAAGATCCGCACCGACAACCCAGGGATGCAGGCAAGCGACATGGACCTGGCTAACGCGATCCTGGCCAAGAACGCCGTTGCCGACCAGTAACGCGGCCTGACCGGGCCGGGCGATGCGCCCGGCCGCTCTGCCTACTCGCCGATGAGCGCCTTATAGCCAGCGGCGTCGAGCAGCTTTTCGAGCTCAGCTGCATTGGCGGGCTTGAGTTTGAAGAACCACGCGTCGTAGGGCTGTTCATTGACCAGCTCCGGCGAGTTGGCCAGTTCTTCATCGACTGCGATCACCTCACCGGCCACCGGTGCGTAGATATCCGAAGCTGCTTTGACGGATTCGACGACCGACAGGTTGCCGCCAGCTTCGACGGTTTTGCCCACTTCCGGCAATTCGACGAACACGACGTCGCCCAAGGCTTCCTGGGCATGGTCGGAGATACCGACAGTTACGGTGCCATCAGCCTCCAGGCGGGCCCACTCGTGGCTTTCGGCATAGCGCAGGTCGGCGGGGATGTTGCTCATGGGTCACTCCTCAGCAGTTCGGTGGCGTTTCGCCTTGTTTAATGTATTCAGACCAGAATCTTGCCATGGCGCACGAAGGTAGGCTTGACTACCCGTACCGGGAGCCACCTCCCGCGAATTTCCACCTCGGCACGCTCGCCTGTAGCCAATGGCACCCGGGCCAGCGCAATGGACTTGTTCAGCGTAGGTGAGAAACTACCACTGGTAATGGCCCCTTCGCCAACCCCGGCGATACGAACAACCTGCCTGGCCCGCAACACGCCACGCTCCTCCAGCACAAGGCCTACCAGCTTGCCGCAGGGGCCCTGGGCCGCTTCGGCTTCCAGTGCGCTGCGGCCTATGAACTCACGCTCGCGGGGTTGCAGCGCGATGGCCGTTGCAAGGTTGGATGAAAGAGGCGAATGCTCCTCGTCCATGTCTTGCCCGTACAGATTGAGCCCGGCCTCCAGCCGCAAGGTGTCACGCGCGCCCAGGCCGATGGGCGAGATCCCGGCGCCCACCAGCTCGTTGAAGAAGGCCACGGCCTGGTCGGCAGGCAACAGGATTTCCACACCGTCTTCGCCGGTGTAGCCAGTGCAGGCGATAAACCAGTCGCCATCCTGGCAGCCTTCGAACGGGCGCAGTTTACGTATCGAGATCGGCGCGTGCGTGGCTGAGCAGCGACGCCAGGCGCTCGCGGGCACGCGGGCCTTGAATGGCGAAGATCGAAAGATCGAGGCGCTCGGCAAGGCTCACCGCATGCCCGCTGGCACGTTCGCGCAGCCATGCAAGGTCACGCTCGCGGGTTGCGGCATTGACGATCAGCCGATAACCGCTGCCCAACCGGTAGACGACAAGGTCGTCGATCACCCCGCCCGCTTCGTTGAGCATGGCGCTGTACAAGGCCTTGCCGGGGCCGGCGAGGCGGTTTACATCATTGGCCAGCACCTGGCGCAGCCATTGGCTGGCCTCGATGCCGTCGACATCGATGACTGTCATGTGGGAAACATCGAACACGCCGCAATCGCTGCGTACCTGATGGTGCTCTTCGACCTGCGATCCATAATGCAGGGGCATGTCCCAACCGCCAAAATCGACCATCTTGGCCCCTAGGGCCAGGTGCAGGTCATACAAAGGCGTACGCTGTCCCATGGGTGTCTCCTTCCGGGCGTTGCGAAAGGCTCGCGGGCCGAAACGGCCCCTTGTGCCTTTTTTTGCCGCGCATTGTAGCCGCAAGCGGCCAGCGAGGCACCTCAATGCAGCCGCGCGGAGCGGCGAATCAGGCCGATGACCGGCAGCAGCCCCACCAATACCAGCGACAACGCAGGCAACGCGGCGCGCGCCCACTCTCCTTCACTGGTCATTTCAAATACTTCTACTGCCAGCGTGTCCCAGCCAAAGGAGCGCATGAGCAGGGTAGCCGGCATTTCCTTCAGAACGTCGACGAACACCAGCAGGCCAGCGCTCAGGGCGCCGGGTAACAGCAGCGGCAGGTAAACCCGGCGAAGCAGCGGCGCACCGCTCACGCCAAGGCTGCGAGCGGCTTCCGGCAACGACGGTTTGATACGCGACAGTGCATGCTCCAGTGGCCCATGGGCCACTGCCAGAAACCGCACGAGATAGGCCAGCACCAGCGCACCGAGGCTGCCCAATAACCAGGCGCGCCCGGCCAGAGGGATCACCAGTACCCGGTCCAGGTAACTGAACGCGAGCATGATCGAGACCGCCAGCACCGACCCCGGCAGCGCATACCCCAGATTTGCCAGGCCCACCAGGGCGCCCATGCCACGCCCGGGTGTGAGGCGCCGGGCGAAGGCGAGCAGCAAGGCCACTGCGACCGTCACAACGGCAGCCACCGCCCCCAGCGACAGCGTGTGAGCGACCAAGGCCAGATAGCGCTCATCCAGGTCGAACCGCCCGCGCTGCCACACCCACACCAGCAGTTGCAGCAACGGAATAACGAACGCACAGCCAAACACCAGAAGGCACCAGCCGCTGGCCAACAGCGCGCGCCAGCCCCTCAAGCGATACAGCGGCTGAGTACGCACGCGCTCCTGCCCGACGCCGATGTTGCGGCGGGTTGCACGCTCCCCGTAGAGCATCAGCATCACCATCAGCAACAACAGGCTCGCCAGTTGTGCGGCCGTGCTCAGGCTGAAGAAGCCGTACCACGTCTTGTAGATGGCAGTGGTGAAGGTGTCGAAGTTGAAGACCGACACGGCACCGAAATCGGCGAGGGTTTCCATCAGCGCCAGGCCCACGCCTGCGCCGATGGCCGGCCGCGCCATCGGCAGGCCGACGCTGGCGAACGCACGCCACGGAGAATGGCCCAGTGAACGCGCCGCTTCCATCAGCCCTCGCCCTGGGACAGGAATGCTGTGCGCGCCAGCAGGTAGACGTAGGGGTAGAACACCAGCACCAGCACGAGAATCACCCCGCCGGTGGAGCGCACTCGGGGAAAGCGCAGCCCGCTGCCGAACCACTCACGCCAAAGGCTTTGCACAGGGCCTGCGAAGTCGAACAGGCCGACGAAGACAAAGGCCAGCACATAGGCAGGGATCGCGAACGGCAGCATCAAGGCCCAGTCGAGCCAGCGCCTGCCAGGGAATTCGCACAATGCGGTGAGCCACGCCAGGCTCACCCCGAGCACAGTGACACCCACCCCAACGCCCACTACCAGCACCAGCGTGTTACCCAGCAAGCGCGGTAATTGAGTGCTCCAGAGATGAGCCCAGATTTCGTGGTCGATGCTTTGCCAGCTCAAGGCCAGCACGCTCAGCGGTAGCACCACCAGGGCGGCTGCCGCTGCGGCGATCAGCCACCAATGGCTACGCCTGCTTGGTGGCAAGGGTCAGTTCCAGCCCGCGCGGTCCATCATGCGGATGGCCTCGGCCTGGCGGCGGCCGGCAACCTCGACGGGCAATGTGTCGGCCTTGAACGTTCCCCAACTGGCGACCTCAGCCGAAGGCGGCACGGCCGGGTTGGCGGGGAATTCCTGATTGACGCCTGCGAAAATCGCCTGCGCCTCCGGCCCGGTCATCCACTCCACCAGTGCCTTGGCGGCCTCCGGGTGCGGAGCGTAGCGGGTCAGGCCGATACCGGAAAGGTTGACGTGCACGCCTCGGTCAGCCTGGTTCGGCCAGTAAAGCTTCACTGGCATCGACGGGTCTTGCTCGTGCAAGCGCCCGTAGTAGTAGCTGTTGACGATGCCGACGTCGCACTGGCCTGCTGCGATAGCCTGAAGCACTGCGATGTCGTCGGAGAACACATCGGTGGACAGGTTGTTCACCCAGCCCTTGAGAGTTTCTCGGCCTGCTCGGCGCCATGGGTTTCGATCAAGGTGGCGGTGAGCGACTGGTTGTAGACCTTTTTGGCAGTGCGCAGGCACAGCCGCCCTTCCCAGGCCTTGCCTGCCAAGGCCTCATAGGTGGACAGCTCGGCGGGCTGAACGCGCTCGGTGGAGTAGGCGATGGTGCGGGCGCGCAGGCTCAGGCCGGTCCAGGCATGGCTAGCCGCACGGTACTGAGGCGGGATGTTGGCGTCGATCACCTTCGAATCGAACGGCTGCAGGATGCCCATCTGCTCGGCCTGCCAGAGGTTGCCGGCATCGACGGTAAGCAGCAGATCAGCCTTGGCATGCTCGCCTTCGGCCTTGATGCGCTGCATGAGCGGCGCTTCCTTGTCGGTAATGAAGCTGACCTTCACACCCGTGCGCGCCGTGTAGGCGTCGAAGACCGGCTTGATCAGCTCATCGATACGTGAGGAGTACACCACCACCTCGTCGGCGGCCTGGGCCAGCGCAGAACACGCCAGCAGGGCAATGGAAGCCAGAAGACGGGTGCATGCCGACATGGGCAGAGCCTCGCTAGGAAAACGGAGGCCGGATGATAGGCAATCTCATTTTCCCAGACAAAGCTAACCAGTTACCGGATGTTACGGCTTGGCCAACTCCGGCAGGTCGCCACTCAGGCCCAAAGCCTGGCGCACGAACAAAGCCTTGGCATCCGGGAGCGCCTGCACCCATTTGAGCCCAGTGTTACGCAACCAGCGCAGCGGCAGCGAATCGGCCTGGAACAGGCGCTCGAAGCCCTCCATCGCGGCCATCAACGCGAGGTTGTGCGGCATGCGGCGGCGCTCGTAACGCTCCAGCACCTTCACATCCGCCAATCGCTCGCCACGCTGCCGAGCGTGCAGCAACTCTTCGGCCAGCACCGCAGCATCGAGCAGGCCAAGGTTCACCCCCTGGCCTGCCAGCGGGTGGATGGTATGGGCCGCGTCGCCGATCAGCGCCAGGCCCGGCTGCACGTAGCGCTTGGCATGGCGTTGGCGCAGCGGCACGCAGAGCCTGGGATCGGCAGCGAGCACAGGGCCCAGGCGCGCTTCGAAAGCGCGCGAGAGTGCAGCGGCGAAGGCCTGGTCATCCATCGCCATCAGCGCCTGGGCCTGGTCGGGCGTAGTCGACCAGACGATCGAGCTCCAATGCTCGCCCGCAGGGTGCGCCAATGGAAGGAAAGCCAGCGGGCCGTCATCGGCGAAGCGCTGCCAGGCAGTCGCCTGATGCAGGCGTTCAGTGCGCACACTGGTCACGATGGCGTGGTGAAGGTAATCCCACTCGCGGGTCGGGCAGCCGGCCAGGCGGCGCACGGCGGAGTTGGCGCCATCGGCGGCGACCACCAGAGGCGTGCGCACCGCTTGGCCATTGCTCAGGGTAAGCAGCCAGCCATCACCGGAGTGGCGCAGCTGCTCAAGGCGGGCATCCGGTATCAATTTGATATCGCTGCCCAGCAGTTGCTCCAGCAGCGCATCTTGAACCACGCGGTTCTCGACGATATGACCCAGCATCGGGGCATGCACCGACTCGGCGCTGAAATGAATCGAGCCGGTACCGCTGCCGTCCCACACACGCATGTCGGTGTAAGGGCTCACGCGGCGGCTCTGCATGCCGGCCCACGCCCCGAGGCGTTCGAACATTCGCTGGCTGGCGGCCGACAGGGCGCTGACCCGTGGCTCGAAGGCCGCGGCAGGGTCGAACGGCTGTGGCTGTAACGGGCTCGCATCGATCAGCACCACGCTCAAGCCGCTGTTACGCAATGCCAGTGCAAGAGCGCTGCCGACCATGCCCGCGCCGACGATCGTGACCTGGGCGTCTGTCTGCATGCCTGCGTCTCTATCCAATGTGTTCATCCCAGGGCGAACCCTGGCCGAGTGCCCAAGCCCATGGCAAGGCGTGCGAAAGCCTGTTTTGCAGGAGGGAGCAGGTCCAACGCCAACAGGCCCGCACCCCTGGCGCCGGCGAGGCCCCGTGCGGAGCTGGAGAACAGCCGCGTGACCTGATCGGAGAAACCGACCGTGATCAACTGGTCACGGTGCTGCGCTGCCTGCCAGGCCTGGAGGGTCGAGAAGCACCCGGGGGCCTGTTCGCTGGCGGCCAATGCCTGCGCCAGCGCATAAGCATCGCGCAACGACAGGTTGAAGCCTTGCCCGGCGATGGGATGCAAGCTGTGTGCGGCATTACCCAGCACTGCCAGGTGCGGGCGTGCCTGCTCTTGCGCCTCCACCAGGGCCAGTGGATAGGCATGGCGAGCGCCGAGCTGGCGCAGAGCACCCAGGCGATAGCCGAACGCCTGCTGCAACTGGCTGATGAATTCACGTTCGGGCAGGGCCAACAGGCGCTTGGCCTCGGCGGGTTTGCGGGTCCACACCAGCGCACAACGGCCCTCAGGCATCGGCAGCAGCGCCAGTGGGCCATCCCGCGTGAAGCGCTCGAACGCCTGGCCAGCATGGCCTTGGCTGAACGACACGTTGGCGATCAGCGCGGTCTGCTGGTAAGGCGTGGTGGCCACGGCAATACCCAATTGCTCGCGCAAGCCCGAGCGGCCCCCGTCTGCCAGCACCGCCAACCCGCAGATAACCTGCGACTCGTCGTCGAGGGTCAGCCGATAGCCGCTTTCGCAGGCCTCCAGCCGTTCCACCTGCGCCGGGCAGCGCCACTGCACTACGTCTGGGTCGAGTGCCTGCCACAGGCAGTGCCCTAGCCAGGCGTTCTCCACCACATAGCCAAGGGCATGCACGCCCTGCTGGGCCGCGTTGAGCCGTGCTGCGCCGAGCCGGCCCTGCTCGGAGACGTGAATCTGTTCGATGGCCGCGCTGCGCTCACTGATCGCCTGCCAGAGGCCGAGCCGCTCGTAGATCAGCCGCGAGCCATACGCCAGGGCTGAACTGCGTGCGTCGTAACTGGGCTGGTAACTGTCGCCGGGCGCATAAGGCTCGACCATCAGGATCGACCAGCCGCGCGCCTTGGCCTGCGCTTGCAGCAGCAGCGCCAGGCTGGCGCCGACCAACCCGCCGCCGATGATCGCGATATCGAAACGGCTCACTGCGCCCTCCCCTCCGCCATCAAGGCCTCGACTTGCTCGACCGACTTAGGCACGCCGCTGGTGAGGATTTCGCAACCTTGGCGGGTAACCACAACATCGTCCTCGATGCGCACACCGATGCCGCGCCACTTCTTCGCAACGCGGGTGTTGCTGGGTGAGATGTAAATGCCCGGCTCGACCGTCAGCGCCATGCCGGGCTCCAGCACGCGCCACTCACCGCCAACCTTGTATTCGCCTACATCATGCACGTCCATGCCCAACCAGTGGCCGGCGCGGTGCATGTAGAACTCGCGGTGGGCGTCGGCCTCGATCAGCGCATCGACGCTACCTTCCAGCAGCCCAAGGCGTACAAGGCCTTCGGTTATCACGCGCACGGTCGCTTCGTGTGCCTGGTTCCAATGCTTGCCGGGTGCAATCTCGGCGAACGCGGCCTCCTGGGCCGCCAGCACCAGCTCGTAGATCGCCCGTTGCTCGGGAGAAAAACGGCCGCCGACCGGGAATGTGCGGGTGATGTCGCTGGCGTAGCAATCGATCTCGCAGCCGGCGTCGATCAGCACCAGGTCACCATTCTTGAGCGCGGCGTTGTTTTCCTGGTAATGCAGGATGCACGCATTGCGGCCGGCGGCGACGATCGACCCGTATGCCGGCATGCGAGCACCGCCGCGGCGGAATTCGTAATCCAGCTCCGCTTCCAGGCTGTACTCGTGAAGCCCCGGCCGGGCCGCCTGCATGGCACGCACATGCGCGCGGGCGGAGATGGCTGCGGCTTCGCGCATCACTTTCACCTCGGCGGCGGATTTGTACAGGCGCATATCGTGCAGCAAATGGTCGAGCGCAACGAATTCGTTCGGCGGTTGCGCGCCCAGCCTGGCCTTGGCGCGGATGGTGTTGATCCACTCCATCAACCGGCGGTCGAATTCAGGGTTGCTGCCCATTGCCGTATACACACGCTCGCGGCCCTCGATCAGGCCGGGGAGGATGTCGTCGATGTCGGTGATGGGGAATGCATCGTCGGCACCAAAACGCTCGATGGCACCATCCTGGCCGGCGCGCAGGCCATCCCACAGCTCGCGCTCAGGATCGCGCTCGCGGCAGAACAGCACATACTCGCCGTGCTCTCGCCCCGGGATCAAGGCGATCACCGACTCAGGCTCGGGGAAGCCGCTCAGGTACTGGAAGTCGCTGTCCTGGCGATACACATGCTCAACGTCACGGTTGCGGATGGCCACGGCGGCGGCGGGGAGGATGGCGATGCTGTTAGGCACCATCTGTTCCATCAGCGCCTTGCGCCGGCGCGCGTATTCGGGCTTGGGTATCTGAACCATGGGCAGGCGGTGTACTCCCGTCGATCAGTGCAGGGAAGGTTTCGGCTGGGCCGGCTCGGGCTTGGCCAACTCGGTGAACAGCAGCAGCGGCGCCACACGCAGGTATTCCATCACCTCCATGTAGTCGCCCTCGCCGTCTTCGGACTCTTCGAGAGCGTCCTGCACCTGAGCGATGGCGGCAAGATCCTGCAGCACTTCGCGCGCATCGCCGCTCAGGGCCCGGTCGCCGGCGATCAGGCCGAACCCGCCCAGAAAGCCTTGACACCACTGGCCCAGGGCAGCGGCGCGCTCGCGCAACGGGGCGTCGTCATTGGGCAGCAGCAGGACGACGGTGACGTCGTCACCGCTGAGTTCGGTCTTGACCATCTCCAGCAGGCCAAGCAGCGCCTGGCGGATGTTGTCTGCGGGTTCGGCAGCCAGCAGCTCGGCGGCGTCTGCCAGCCAGGCATCTGCCTCGAAGCCTGAACCGGCGCAGCAGCGGCCCAGCAGCAGGCCATGCAACTCGGCGGGCGAAACGGGATGGCCAGCCGCCGAGAGCAGCGTGGCGAAGGCTTGGTAGGGCGAATTGGGGGTCGTCATGGGCAGCTAGGCGCCAGGCAGCGCAATGTCTAGAATGATGGCCCTGTATCCTACACCGGCAGGTAAGCCAAGACCATGACCGGGGCCAAGGTGGAACGCCGTGGCTATCCTCAGGTCTTCATTCGTTCGGACGCCCCATTTTCAGGACTGCCACGCACCCCATGGAACAGAACGACCTGCAAGAATTGATGGACAGGCTCGAACGCCTGATCGACCGCGTCGAGCACCTCAAGCGGCAGAACAGCCAATTGCTTGCGCAAGAGAAGCACTGGCGTGAAGAGCGCGCCCAACTGATCGAGAAGAACGAAATCGCAAGGCGCAAAGTGGAATCGATGATTTCCCGCCTCAAGGCCCTGGAGCAAGATTCATGAGTTCGAGCAATAGCGTGACCGTGCAGATCCTCGACAAAGAGTATTCGATCATGTGCCCGCCTCAGGAGCGCGGCAACCTGCTGGCGGCCGCACGCTACCTGGATGGGAAGATGCGCGAGATCCGCAGCGGCGGCAAAGTGATCGGCGGCGAGCGCATTGCGGTAATGGCCGCATTGAACATTGCCCACGACCTGCTCAACCGCAAGGACAGCCCCGAGTTGCCGGCCAGCGGCGCAACTCGTGATCAGGTGCGCAGCCTGCTCGAGCGCGTCGACCTGGCCCTGGCTCCCGACCAGGAGCCCAAGGGCTGAATCCGGCGGCGCATTGCGATATACTCCCTCTCGCTCCCTGAAGTATGCGCCAGTCGGTTATGTCCCTGAGCCGATACGCACAACCACGGAAGTTACACGTTAGGCTGGTGTGCATGTCCGCTCGACGGAAAGCCTTAAAGCCTCCTGTAACCTCCACCTTGAACTTTCGGGTTCAAGGGCTACACCGACAGCGGTTCGTCGGGGAGCCCCATTCTCGAACAGGCCGGGGCCGTCTCGCCCATGATCGAAGCTGCCCCCTTTCTCGCGCGCAACTGCGCCGCCAACTACGCAATGCCCGCAAGGCGCTTGGCTCAGCCCAGCAGCGCAGTGCTGCCTTGGGGCTCTACCGGCAGTTGGCTCAGCACCCGCTGTTTCGCCGCGCCAAACACATTGCCCTGTACCTGCCCAACGACGGTGAAATCGATCCTCGCCCCTTGCTGCGCGCAGCGCAGAAGCGTGGCAAACGTACTTACCTGCCCGTACTGAGCGCCTGGCCGCGTACCCACATGCGCTTCCAGCGCATCGATGCGGGTGAGCGGCTGCGGCGCAACCGTTTCGGCATTCCCGAACCTGTCATTACGCCCAAGCGGCAACGCGCCATCTGGGCACTGGACCTTATCCTGCTGCCTTTGGTGGGGTTCGACGATGCCGGTGGCCGGCTGGGAATGGGGGCGGCTTCTATGACAGGAGCCTTGCGTATCGGGCACGCCGGCAGCAATGGCACAAGCCGGTGCTGCTGGGGCTGGCGCATGAATGCCAGCGCGTCGACAAGCTGGCGCAAGCCAGCTGGGATGTACCGCTGGCCGGCACCTTGACCGACCGGCGCTGGTATCTGGCTTGAGCGCTGTGGGAAAAGTACCGGCGCCTTAGCGCAGCGGCACTGAGTAGTTGGCCTCAAGCCGCGACTGGCTGCCTTTGCCCCAGAGGCTCTGTGCATACCCGGTGGTGACAATGCCCAAACCGAACAACAAGACCAACACCCACAACATATCCGGTTTACGACGCATCGTTTGCCCCCTCCAGGCATCGAGAAGATCACTGGCAACTTCACCTTCGTGGTGCAGTTGATCCAAAATCGCGCGCATTCTCCGCCAAGAGTTCCCCTGGCGCAAACGCAGTTTCCGACCAACCGTCGGTTATTTCTGAGCTGGCGAATTGCCTTGCCAGCGCAGCCCCCATTCCAAAGCAAAGGACGTTCCAGCATGGCCCATTGGCTGATGAAATCAGAACCCGACGAGCTGTCCATCGAATCCCTGGCCAGGCTCGGCACAGCCCGTTGGGACGGCGTGCGCAACTACCAGGCCCGCAACTTTCTGCGGGCGATGCAGCCGGGCGATACTTTCTTTTTCTACCACTCCAGTTGCCCGCAACCGGGCATTGCGGGTATCGCGCGCATCACTGCAGCTGCCTACCCCGACCCCACGGCGCTAGACCCCACCAGCCACTACCACGACCCGAAAGCCAGCCTGGAGAAGAACCCCTGGAGCGCTCTGGATGTCGAGCATGTGCAGAGCTTCAGGCAGGTTATCGAGCTGGCAACGCTGAAGCAGCAGAGCGCACTCGCCGAGTTGCCACTGGTGCAAAAAGGCAGCCGCCTGTCGGTGATGCCAGTGACCGAAGCGCAGTGGCAAGCGGTGTTGGCGCTGGCCTGAGCCGCCTTATTGAACGATGAGGTTGTTGAACAGCAGGTCTTCGACGATTGGCTTGCCCTCTTCGTCGTTGAGCACTTGCTGAGTTTGCTTGAGCGCTTCCTGGCGGAGCTTCTCTTTACCTTCCATGGTGCTCATCGCTTCGGTGGTCTGTTGGGTGAACAGCTGCACCAATTGGTTACGGATCAAGGGCTCGTGATGCTTCACAGCCGCCTCGGCCTCGGCACCGGTGACCTTTACCGCGATGTCCGCTTCGGTAAACATGCAGGCGCGGGCCACCGTCGAGTGCGTAGTTGCCCACGAACGGCGGGTTGAAACTGTAGTAGGTCACTTTGTTGGCATTGGCTTCTTTCCCGCCTTCTTCGGCGAAGGCGCCGGCCGGCAGGGCCAGGGCGAGAAACAGCAGGGTCCAGGCTTTCACGTGGTCGACTCCTTGATAGATGCGCCAAGCATAGCGGCAGGCGCAAAAACATACAGGAGCTTATCGGCCGCCCGCGCTCAAGCCTTAGCGGCCAGGCAGCGCCTGATGCGAGCTTCGAGTGGCAGGTCGGGCATGGCGTGGCTGCGCAGCGCGGCAATGGTCTGCTCCACATAGTCACGAGTAGTACCATAGCGGCCGCAGGCACTTGCCAGTATCTGCAGCAGCAGGTCATCGGGCAGGTTGCCCGCGTAACACGGCAGGTGGCGCTCAAGCACAAAGCCCAGAGCCCTGACTCGCGTCCCGTCTTCCAATCGGCAACTCAACCAGTGCGGGCGATAGGAGGGATAGGGCATCTCCCGGCGCCAGAGGGCCAGCAGGGCCTGCTCCAGCCCTTCCTCAGGCAAGCGGAAGGCAAAGCCACTGCAAGAGCCACCTCGGTCCAGGCCGAACACCAGCCCCGGCTGGGTGGGCGTACCACGATGCTCGTGGGACCATAGGTAAAGCCCACGGTGATACCCGAACACCCGCGCACGCTGGCGCTCGACACTGCTGCACTCCGGCCGCCAGATCAACGAGCCGTATGCGAACAGCCACACCGGGCCGCCATCGTGCAGCCGCATGGTCTGCTCCAGTGAGCGAGCCAGTTGTTCGTCAGTCTGCTGAGGGCCGAAATCCAGCAGCGGTGGATAGGCTGGCCGGCAAAGCGCGGTGGGTTCGATGGACGACATGACGCGAACCTAATATCCCCGTGCATAACGGCGGGCGCTATACACTTCAAGCCAAAGCAAGTTCCTCTGGCTTTACCGTACGGCAGTGCCTGCCTGCCTGGCAAGCACCTGTGCGGTATAAGGTTATTCAGGTACGTGGCGCGTAGGCGAATACATCGGCGCGCATCTGGTGGGCGTCCATGCCTGCCTCCACCAGTGCATCGAGCGTGGCATAGACCATATTCGGCGAGCCGCTGGCGTAGACATGCACACCCGCCAACTCCGGGATGTCCTCGCGCACGGCTTCATGCAACAGGCCGCAGCGCCCTTCCCAGCCGCACAGATCGCTGACCACCTTGTGCAGGTAGAGATTGGGGGTGCTCTCCCACTGCGCCCAGTGCTCCAGGCGGTAGAAGTCTTCAGGCCGCCGTACGCCCCAGTACAGGTGCACGGGGTGGTGAAAACCGTGCTCGCGGCAATGTTCGATCAGGCTCTGCATCTGCGCCATGCCGGTACCGGCGGCAATCAACACCAGTGGGCCGCCAGGCAGCTCGGCCAGGTGCGTGTCCCCATAGGGCAGATGTACCCGCGCGTTGCCGTCGCGCTGAAGCTGCGCCAGCAATGCCTTGGCGCTCGGCTCGCGGCCCAGCACATGTAGCTCGAGCTCGCGGCCGGCGTGCGGCGAAGACGCCAGTGAAAACGCCGACTGCCCGCCGCCATCGCGCTCGATCATCGAGTATTGCCCGGCGTGATACCTTGGCAGCCTGCCCGCAGGGGCGCGCAGGCCTACCCGCCACACATCGCCCCCCACCGGCACGCATTCGCTGACCTGGCAACCGTAAGCGCGCGCAGGCAGCTCGCCCAACGCAAGTACGCCGTCCCATAGCACCACGCAGTCCTCCAGCGGCTGCGCGATGCAGGCATCAGAACTCGCCATGGTCGCGAACTTCACCGTCCTGGCGCACAGTGCCTTCCACCAGCAACGCCGCGCATACGTGGCAATTGCCGTTGCGGCAGCTGTTGGGGCATTCATGGCCCAGGCGCTGGGCAGCCGCCAGAATGGTTTCGCCCGGCAGGGCCTCCAATACCGCCCCGGAGGGCTGCAAGGTCACGCGCATCAGTCGATTCCCAACTGGTTCCAGAGTTCGTCGACGCGCCGAGTGACCGCGTCGTCCTTGACGATTACCCGCCCCACTCGCGGCTGGTTTCGCCCGGCCACTTATGAGTGGCATCGAGCCCATTTTCGAGCCCAGCCCGGAAACAGGGGAAGCGAAGTCCAGATAGTCGATCGGGGTATTGTCGATCATCACGGTGTCACGCTTGGGGTCCATGCGCGTGGTCACCGCCCAGATCACATCGTTCCAATCGCGGGCATTGATGTCGTCATCGGTAACGATAACGAACTTCGTATACATGAATTGACGTAAAAACGACCACACACCCAACATCACGCGCTTGGCATGGCCAGGGTACTGCTTTTTCATCGTCACCACCGCCATGCGGTAGGAGCAGCCTTCGGGGGCAGGTAGAAGTCGGTGATTTCCGGGAACTGCTTCTGCAGGATCGGCACGAACACCTCGTTCAACGCCACACCGAGAATGGCAGGCTCATCCGGCGGCCGACCGGTGTAGGTGCTGTGATAGATCGGGTTGCGCCGATGAGTGATGCGCTCCACGGTGAACACAGGGAAGCTGTCGACTTCGTTGTAGTAACCGGTGTGGTCGCCATAGGGCCCTTCGGGCGCCATCTCACCGGGGTGGATGACCCCTTCAAGCACGATCTCGGCGCTGGCGGGTACCTGCAGCTGGTTACCGCGGCATTTGACCAGCTCGGTGCGGTGCCCGCGAAGCAGGCCGGCAAAGGCGTATTCGGACAGCGAGTCGGGAACGGGCGTGACTGCGCCGAGAATGGTAGCCGGGTCGGCACCGAGGGCGACGGCCACTGGAAAAGGCTCGCCGGGATGCTTTTCGCACCACTCACGATAATCCAGCGCGCCGCCTCGATGGCTCAACCAGCGCATGATCACCTTGTTGCGAGCAATCACCTGCTGGCGATAGATACCCAGGTTCTGCCGGTCCTTGTTGGGCCCTTTGGTGACAGTCAGCCCCCAGGTGATCAGCGGTGCCACATCGCCTGGCCAGCAGTGCTGGATCGGCAACTTGCCCAGGTCGACATCATCGCCTTCGAGCACTACCTCATGGCAAGGCGCATCCTTGAGCACCTTGGGCGCCATCGAGATGATCTTCTTGAAAATGGGCAGCTTCGACCAGGCATCCCGCAAGCCTTCAGGTGGCTCAGGCTCTTTCAGAAACGCCAGCAGCTTGCCGATTTCACGCAGCTCGCCGACGTCTTCAGCGCCCATGCCCAACGCCACCCGCTCTGGGGTACCGAACAGGTTGCCCAGCACCGGCATCGAGTGGCCCACCGGGTTTTCGAACAGCAGCGCAGGGCCCTTGCGGCGCAGGGTACGGTCGCAGATTTCGGTCATTTCCAGCACCGGGGACACCGGCACCTGAATGCGTTTGAGAGCGCCGCGCTGTTCCAGCTGTTGCACGAAGTCCCGAAGGTCCTTGAATTCCATTGGCCACGCCACTGACAGATTGAGGGCTATATCCTACCTGTTAGCACCTGCTAAAAAAAATGGCGCCCGATGGGGGCGCCATTTTCAAAGCGGCAAGCAGTGTTTACTTGCGCTTCATCGACAGGAAGAACTCGTCGTTGGTCTTGGTTTGCTTGAGCTTGTCGATCAGGAACTCGATCGCGGCCACCTCATCCATCGGGTGCAGCAGCTTGCGCAGGATCCAGATGCGCTGCAGCTCGTCATCGGCAGTCAGCAACTCTTCACGGCGAGTGCCGGAGCGGTTGATGTTGATGGCCGGGAACACGCGCTTCTCGGAAATGCGACGGTCAAGCGGCAGCTCCATGTTGCCGGTACCCTTGAACTCTTCGTAGATGACTTCATCCATCTTCGAGCCGGTTTCGACCAGCGCGGTGGCGATGATGGTCAGCGAACCGCCTTCCTCGATGTTACGGGCGGCGCCGAAGAAGCGCTTGGGCTTCTCGAGCGCATGGGCATCGACACCACCGGTGAGCACCTTGCCGGAGCTTGGGATCACGGTGTTGTAGGCACGCGCCAGGCGAGTGATGGAGTCGAGCAGGATAACCACGTCCTTCTTGTGCTCGACCAGGCGCTTGGCCTTCTCGATGACCATTTCGGCCACTTGTACGTGGCGGGTCGGCGGCTCGTCGAAGGTAGAGGCGACCACTTCGCCGCGCACGGTGCGCTGCATCTCGGTCACTTCTTCCGGGCGCTCGTCGATCAGCAGGACGATCAAGTGGCACTCTGGGTTGTTGCGGGTAATGTTGGCCGCGATGTTCTGCAGCATGATCGTTTTACCGGCCTTGGGCGGTGCGACGATCAGGCCACGCTGGCCCTTGCCGATAGGCGCGCAGAGGTCGATGACGCGGCCGGTAAGGTCTTCGGTGGAACCGTTGCCGGCTTCCATCTTCAAGCGCTTGTTCGGGAACAGCGGCGTCAGGTTTTCGAACAGGATCTTGTTCTTCGCGTTCTCGGGGCGGTCGAAGTTGATCGAGTCGACCTTGAGCAGTGCGAAGTAACGCTCGCCTTCTTTCGGCGGGCGAATCTTGCCGACGATGGTATCGCCCGTACGCAGGTTGAACCGGCGAATCTGGCTGGGGGATACGTAGATGTCATCGGGCCCGGCCAGGTACGAAGCGTCGGCCGAGCGCAGGAAGCCGAAGCCATCCTGGAGGATTTCCAGCACGCCGTCACCGGAGATTTCCTCACCGCTTTTGGCGTGCTTCTTCAAAGGGAGAAGATCACGTCCTGCTTGCGCGAACGGGCCATGTTTTCGATGCCCATCTGTTCGGCCATTTCGAGCAGATCGGTAATCGGCTTTTGCTTGAGTTCAGTGAGGTTCATAGAGGAGTGACGTGTTCTGGATGGAGGGATTAAGCGTTGGGCTCAGGAAAGGCCGCGCCGGGAAGGCGACAGGATCGCGGGTATTCGACTTGGAATGTGTCGGCGGCGACTAGCGAAGGGCACTGAAGATGACAGCGCGAACCCGAATTTAACACCGGAGCATAGGCGCGTCCAGCGTTGCAAAAAAATAGCCCCGCATTTTGCGAGGCTATATTTCAAGCGGCAATTGCAGCTTAGATGTTGGCGTCGAGGAAAGCCGCGAGTTGCGACTTCGACAGTGCGCCCACCTTGGTGGCCGCCACTTCGCCGTTCTTGAACAGCATCAGCGTCGGGATACCGCGCACGCCGTGCTTGGCGGGGGTGTCCTGGTTTTCGTCGATGTTCAGTTTGGCAACGGTGACCTTGCCTTCGTAAGTAGAGGCAATTTCGTCAAGAACCGGTGCGATCATCTTGCACGGGCCGCACCATTCAGCCCAATAATCGACCAGCACAGGGCCCTGTGCCTTCAGCACATCAGCTTCGAAGCTGGCGTCGGTGACGTGCTTGATTTTGTCGCTCATGAGTGTCTCCGTGGTCAACATATTCGAAAAAAGTGAAGCCATCATAGCTGGCCAAGCCTGAAGCCGGAAGGCTTGCATGATTGACAGTCACTATCGACACCGTTGATACAACGCATGCTCCCCACGCCCACGCATTGGCGCTGCCGCCAGAAAATGGCAGGATGGCCGCCTGGCCCACAGAGAACGCCCCGCCATGCCACCTTTAAAAGTCAAGAACCTGTCCCTGGTCGCCGCAATCGACCTGGGCTCGAACAGCTTCCACATGGTGGTCGCCAAGCCTCATCAGGGCGATATTCGCATCCTCGAGCGGCTGGGCGAGAAGTGCAACTGGCCGCAGGCATCGACGACCAGCGCCTGCTCAGCGAAGAGGCGATGCAGCGCGGCCTCGACTGCCTCAAGCGCTTCGCGCAACTGATCAATGGCCTGCCATTGGGGGCCGTTCGCATCGTCGGCACCAACGCGCTGCGCGAGGCCCGCAACCGCAATGAGTTCATCGTCCGCGCCGAAGCGATTCTCGGGCACCCGGTAGAGGTCATCTCGGGCCGCGAGGAAGCGCGCCTGATCTACCTCGGCGTATCCCACACCCTGGCCGACACCCCCGGCAAGCGCCTCGTTGCCGATATCGGCGGCGGCAGCACCGAGTTCATCATTGGCCAGCGTTTCGAACCCTTGATGCGCGAGAGCCTGCAAATGGGCTGCGTGAGCTTCACTCAGCGTTATTTCCGCGATGGCAAGATCACCCCGGCCCGCTACGCCCAGGCGTATACGGCCGCGCGCCTTGAAATCATGAACATCGAAACCGCTGTGCATCGGCTGGGCTGGGATGAAGGTATCGGCTCGTCCGGCACCATTCGCGCCATTGGCGCTGCACTGAAAGCTGGCGGCCAGACCACCGGAGAAATCACATCCGACGGCCTGGGCTGGCTCGAACGCAAGCTGTTCAAGCTCGGCGACGTGGAAAAGATCGACTTCGACGGTATCAAGCCCGACCGCCGCAGCATTTTCCCGGCAGGCCTGGCGATTCTCGAAGCCATTTTCGACGCGCTGGCCGTGCAGCGCATGGACCACTGCGAAGGCGCGCTGCGTGAAGGGGTGCTCTACGACCTGATGGGCCGCCACCAGCACGAGGATGTGCGCGAGCGCACCCTCAACTCGTTGATGGACCGCTACCACGTCGACCGCGACCAGGCCGAGCGCGTCGAGCGCAAGGCCCTGCACGCGTTCGATCAGGTTGCGGCCACCTGGGCACTCGAGGACGGCACCTGGCGCGACCTGCTGAGCTGGGCTGCCAAGGTGCATGAGGTGGGCCTGGACATCGCCCACTACCATTACCACAAGCACGGCGCCTACCTGATCGAACACTCCGACCTGGCAGGTTTCTCCCGTGAAGACCAGCAGATGCTTGCCCTGCTCGTTCGCGGCCATCGCCGCAATATCCCCAAGGACAAGTTCTCCGAGTTCGGGGACGAAGGCATCCAGTTGATACGCCTGTGCGTGCTCCTGCGCTTCGCCATCCTCTTCCACCACATCCGCGGTACCCAGCAGATGCCCACAGTCGAGCTCAAGGCTGATGGCAACAGCCTGGAAGTTCGATTCCCGGAAGGGTGGCTGAGCGAGAACCAGCTGACGCAGGCTGACTTCGACCTGGAAGCGCAGTGGCTGGCGCGCGTTGATTTCGTACTGACCGTGAACTGAAGCTGCGTCACTCGTAGCGGATCGGCCGCGCCGAGCGGCGCGCCGATCCAACCAGGCACTTAGCGCACGATGAGCGCCTGCAGGCTCAGCTTGTCGAGCAGCGCCGCCTGGGCGTTACGCGGGTTCTGGTTGCCGGTGGGAGTTTGCCGGCTGTAAGTACCGTCCGGCTGCAGGATCCAGGCGTGGGTGTTGTCGGTAAGGTCAGACTCCATTTCCTTCTTCACCCGCGTGATCAGCTTCTTGCCCTCGACCGGGAAGCAGGTCTCCACACGCTTGTCCAGGTTACGCTCCATCCAGTCTGCGCTGGAAAGGTACAACTGCTCCTCCCCACCGTTCTGGAAGTAGTAGATTCGCGTGTGCTCCAGGAAGCGGCCAATCACCGAACGCACCTGAATGTTATGCGAAACGCCTGGGATGCCCGGGCGCAGGCAGCACATGCCGCGCACTACCAGGTCGATGCGAACCCCCGCCTGGCTGGCCTTGTACAGGGCGCGGATCACCTTGGCATCGGTCAGCGAGTTGCACTTGGCCACGATGTGCGCAGGCTTGCCCTCCAGCGCGAACTGGGTTTCCCGGGCAATCATGTCCAGGATGCCCTTCTTGAGGGTGAACGGCGCATGCAGCAGCTTTTTCATGCGCAGGGTCTTGCCCATGCCGATCAGTTGCGTGAACAACTTGCTGACGTCTTCGCACAGCGCATCATCGGAGGTCAGCAGGCTGTAGTCGGTGTAGAGGCGCGCGTTGCCCGCGTGGTAGTTGCCCGTACCCAAATGCGCGTAACGGACGATTTCACCGCCCTCGCGGCGCAGGATCAGCATCATCTTGGCGTGGGTCTTGAAGCCCACTACGCCGTAGATCACGACCGCGCCAGCCGCTTGCAGGCGGCTGGCCAATTGCAGGTTGGACTCTTCGTCGAAGCGGGCACGCAGCTCGATCACGGCAGTCACTTCCTTGCCGTTGCGGGCCGCATCTACCAGCGCGTCGACGATCTCCGAATTTGCACCGCTGCGGTACAGCGTCTGGCGGACCGCAAGCACGTGCGGGTCTTTGGCTGCCTGGCGCAGCAGGTCGATCACCGGGGTGAAGGACTCGAACGGGTGCAGCAGCAGCACGTCCTGCTTGCTGATGGTGCTGAAGATGTTTTCGCTGTTCTGCAGGATCTTCGGGATGGCCGGGGTAAACGGTGCGTGCTGCAATTCAGGGTGGCTATCCAGGCCGGTGATGCTGAACAGGCGCGTGAGGTTGACCGGCCCATTGACCTGATACAACTCCGACTCACTCAGGCTGAACTGCTTGAGCAGGTAATCGGACAGCTGTTTTGGGCAGGTATCGGCCACTTCCAGTCGCACCGCATCGCCATAGCGGCGCGAGAACAGCTCGCCGCGCAGGGCTCGGGCCAAGTCTTCGACGTCTTCGGAGTCCAACGCCAGGTCAGCGTTACGGGTCAGGCGGAACTGGTAGCAACCCTTGACCTTCATGCCTTGGAACAGGTCGTCGGCGTGAGCGTGGATCATCGACGAAAGGAATACGTAGTTGTCGCCGGCGCCACCTACGTCCTCGGGCACGCGGATGATACGCGGCAGCAGGCGAGGTGCAGGGATGATCGCCAGGCCCGAGTCGCGACCGAAGGCGTCGACCCCTTCGAGCTCGACGATGAAGTTGAGGCTTTTGTTCACCAGCAGCGGGAACGGGTGGGTTGGGTCGAGGCCGATGGGCGTGATGATCGGCGCGATCTCGTCACGGAAGTAACGGCGTACCCAGGTCTTGATCTTGGGCGTCCAGTAACGGCGACGAATGAAGCGCACCTGATGCTTCTCAAGCTCCGGCAGGAGAATGTCGTTGAGGATCGCGTACTGGCGCTGCACCTGCACGTGTACCAGCTCGCTGATGCGCGCCAGAGCCTGGTGGGGCTGGATGCCATCGGCGCTGGCTTGCTCGCGGGCGAAGTTGATCTGCTTTTTCAGCCCTGCAACGCGGATCTCGAAGAACTCGTCGAGGTTGCTGGAGAAGATCAGCAGAAACTTCAAACGCTCCAGCAGCGGGTAGCTCTCGTCCAGCGCCTGTTCCAGCACGCGAATATTGAACTGCAGCTGGGACAGCTCGCGGTGAATATAAAGGCTGCTGTCATCCAGGCTCGGCACTACCAATGCGGGAGCGGCGGGTTCACTGGGTTCGACAGGCACCTCGGCGGGCGGCTCGACAACGGGTTCCAACACGGCAATGGCCTCTGGGGCGGCGATATCGTTCAGCGCTTCATTATTCATGCGAATTCCCTGCAGGGCCAGAGCCCCTCGAACAGATGATCACGCGCGCGGATCGAGGCCGCCGGCGCACGGTAACGGGCCGAAAGGCTGCGCGAATGAGAAATGCGACCTGTTATAAGACGATTGTATGACATTGCCATGACAGGCCACGAAGGCAAAAACACCTTTGCAACAGCTTAATTGTTCACGTGTTGACACATCTCGACACTTTCATGAAATCCCCGTAAGGGTTAGGCTGCGCGTTCATTTCGCCAGCACCTAGAAAATGCTCCAACATTTCCTACAGAATTTTGGCTATCTGGCCCTGTTCCTCGGCACCTTCTTCGAAGGCGAGACCATTCTCGTGCTGGCCGGGTTTCTGGCGTTCCGTGGCTACATGGACATCAACCTCGTCATGCTGGTTGCCTTTCTGGGCAGCTATGCCGGTGACCAGCTCTGGTATTTCCTAGGCCGCCGCCATGGCCGCCGCTTGCTCGCGCGCAAACCACGCTGGCAGTTGATGGGCGACCGGGCGCTTGAGCACATACGCAAGCATCCTGACCTCTGGGTACTGAGCTTCCGCTTCGTCTATGGCCTGCGCACAGTGATGCCGGTAGCCATTGGCCTGTCGGGCTATCCGCCCAGGCGTTACCTGATCCTCAATGGCATCGGCGCCATCGTCTGGGCGATCGTGCTGGCTCAGGCGGCTTACCATTTCGGCTCGGTGCTTGAGGGCATTCTTGGCAGCGTCAAGAAATACGAGCTCTGGGTACTGGGCGCCCTGCTGGTATTCGGCGCACTACTGTGGATCAGCCGGCGCTTCAAGGCGGCCCGTATCGCCCGCAAGGCTGAGCAAAACGACAAGCCTTGAGCCGGTGGAACGCTGGGTGGCGAAAGGAATCAACCGTCAAAGCCCACTAAAGGAACGTCACCATGACAGCGAGCGTTGCCGTCATTCTCTCCGGCTGCGGCGTCTACGACGGCGCCGAAATTCATGAAAGCGTGCTTACGCTGCTGCGCCTCTCGCAGCGGGGCTGCCAGGTGCAGTGCTTCGCGCCGGATATCTCGTTCGATGTGGTAGACCACCTCACCGGCCAACCCACGGGCGAACGGCGTAATGTGCTGGTGGAGGCTGCTCGCATCGCTCGCGGGCAGGTGAAGAACATCACCCACGCCCGGGCCGAAGACTTCGACGCGCTGATCGTGCCCGGTGGTTTTGGCTCGGCGAAAAACCTCTCGACCTTCGCTCATGAAGGCGCGCAGTGCAGCGTGCAGGCCGACTTGCTGGCGCTGGCAGAAGCCTTCGCCGAGGAGCGCAAGCCCGTCGGGCTGATCTGCATTTCACCCGCGATAGCCGCCAAGATCTACGGCCCGACCGTAACCTGCACCATCGGCAACGATGCAGAAACCGCCAAGGCCGTGGAGCAGATGGGTGCAATTCATCAGGCCTGTGCGGTCGATGAAATCGTCGAGGACGTCGAGCGAAAACTGGTCACTACACCAGCCTACATGCTGGCCCAGTCGATCACTGAAGCCGCTGCCGGCATCAACAAGCTGGTCGACCGGGTTATCGAGCTTACTCACGCACCCGCCTGATCAGGCGGGTGCGCGGCGCACCATCGCCAGCAAGGTCGCAGCTCCAACGAACAGGGCAGCAAAGGTGCGGTTCATGCGGCGCTGTTGCGCCGGCGTGCGCAGCAGGCGCAACACCTTGGAAGCCAGGCCGGTGTAACCGGCCATCACGATCAGGTCGACCGTGATCATGGTGATGGCAATGATGACGTACTGGCTCAGCAGCGGAGCGTGCGGGTCAACGAATTGGGGCAGCACGGCCAGCATGAAGATAATTGCCTTGGGATTGCTGGCGTTGACCAGAAAGCCCCGGAACACCAAGGCAAGCGGCTTGCCGATCGGGCGCAGGGCGACGCCTTGGTCCAGATCTTCCGGCACCGCTCGCCATTGCTTGATCGCCAGGTAAAGCAGGTACGCGACACCAAACCACTTGATCGCTGCGAACGCCGCCGCCGAGGTGGCCAGCAATGCGCCAACACCCAATGCAACGATGACGATCTGCAGCAGCAAGCCGAGCTGCAAACCCAATGCGTTCCAGTAACCGCGCAAGAAGCCGTACTGCAAGCCACACGACATCGATGCCACCGCACCAGCACCGGGCGACAGGCTGATGACCCAGCACGCCAGAAAGAATCCCAACCACGTCTGCAGTGCCATATGCCGTTCCTTTACAGGGGTCAGTCGTTCAAGGTTTCCAGTTCGGCCTGCATGGCCTCCAGGGTTTCCAGCGCTTGCAGCCAGCCGTCCTCAAGTTCGCTTTCACGCGCCTTCAGCCGGGCCTGCGTGGCCAGCAGCTCGCGCAGCTTGTCCTTGCCTGCGGCGTCGTACAAACCGCTATCGCCCAACGCAGCTTCAACGCTGGCAAGCTCGGCCTGCACCTTGCCGAGTTCCTTTTCCAGCTGGTCGGCCTGCTTTTTGTGCGGTGCCAACTGCTGGCGCAGGGCCGCAGCGGCCTGGCGTTGAGCCTTTTTGTCGGTCTTCTCGCCGGCCGGCTGGGCGGCAACTGGGGCCAGGCTCTGCCGATAGCTCGCCAGCCAGCGGGCGTAGTCGTCCAGGTCGCCGTCGAAGTCCGCAACGCGGCCTTCGGCTACCAGCAGGAACTGGTCGGTTGTGCTCTTGAGCAAATGGCGATCGTGCGATACCACCAGCACAGCGCCACCGAACTCCTGCAAGGCCATGGTCAGGGCCAGGCGCATTTCCAGGTCGAGGTGGTTGGTTGGTTCGTCGAGCAGCAACAGGTTGGGCCGGCCCCAGGCAATCAGGGCCAGGGCCAGGCGGGCTTTTTCGCCACCGGAGAAATTCAGCACCGGCTCATCGACCCGTGCGCCACGAAAATCGAAGCCGCCGAGAAAATCCTTGAGCGTCTGCTCGCGCTCGGTAGGTGCCAGGCGATGCAGATGCAGCAGCGGGCTGGCTTTGTCATCCAGCGAATCGAGCTGGTGCTGGGCGAAGTAGCCAACGACCAGGTTCTCGCCCCGCAGCAAGCGGCCACTCAAAGGCTCGAGCTCCGCAGCGAGGGTTTTGATCAGGGTCGACTTGCCTGCGCCGTTAGGGCCAAGCAGCCCGATGCGCGCTCCTGGCACCAGTTGCAGCTTTACCTTCTCCAGAACCGTTTTTTCGCCATAGCCCAGGCGGCCTTCGGACAGGTCCAGCAGCGGGCTGGATATTTTCAGCGCCTCACGGAAACCGAACTCGAAAGGTGAATCGACGTGGGCGGCGCTGATCTCTTCCATCCGCTCCAGTGCCTTGATGCGGCTCTGGGCCTGCCGAGCCTTGGTGGCCTGGGCGCGGAAACGGGCGATGTACTTCTCCATATGCGCCCGGCGTGCCTGTTGCTTTTCGAACGCCTGCTGCTGTTGGGCGAGGCGTTCGGCGCGGGTGCGTTCGAAGGCCGTGTAGCCGCCACGATAGAGCGTGAGCTTGGCCTGTTCGACGTGGGCAACGTGGTCGACCACAGCGTCGAGAAAGTCGCGGTCGTGGGAGATCAGCAACAGTGTGCCGGGGTAGCTCTTGAGCCAGTCTTCCAGCCAGAGGATCGCGTCCAGGTCCAGGTGGTTGGTCGGTTCATCGAGCAGCAGAAGCTCCGAGGGGCACATCAGCGCCTGGGCGAGGTTGAGCCGCATACGCCAGCCGCCGGAGAATCCCCGACGCGGCGCTCCATCTGTTCGTTGCTGAAGCCCAGGCCAGCCAGTAGCTTGCGTGCGCGGGCATTGGCGGTATAGCCATTGGCGGAGTCGAGCTGGGCGTGCAAGCGCGCCTGCGCAGTGCCGTCCTGGGCCTGCTCTGCGGCGGCCAGCTCGCGCTGTACCTGGCGCAGGTGCAAGTCGCCGTCGAGGACGTACTCCACGGCTACGCGTTCCAGGTCATCGACCTCCTGGCGCATATGGGCGATACGCCAGTCGGCAGGCAGGTCGCACTCGCCCGCATCGGGATGCAGTTCCCCGCGCAGCAAAGCGAACAGGCTAGACTTGCCCGCGCCGTTGGCGCCGATCAAACCGGCTTTCTGGCCAGCGTGCAGAGTCAGGTCGGCGCCTTCGAGCAAACGCTTGGGGCCGCGCTGTAAGGTAAGGTTCTGGATTCGGATCATAATGGCGCCGGAGTCTACCAGCTTCGGGCCGAAGTGGCGTGGAGTGTGTAATGAGTAAAGGGCTATGGGCGTTTGCGCAACAGTGGTACGCCCGCCCCGAAGTGGAAGCCGCTTGCCTGGCCCTGCAGGCTGCCGGTGGCAATGTGTGCCTGGTGCTGTGCGCCGCCTGGCTCGGGCTGCGCGGGGTGGCCTGGCAAACTGAACGCGCGCAGGCATTGGCAACGCTTGCCAACGATTGGCAAAGCGATGTGATAGCGCCGCTGCGCTCGGTGAGAATTCAGTGGAAAGGGCTGGCCGTTCACGATGCTGCACTGGCGCAATGGCGCGAGCAGATAAAAACGCTGGAGCTTGCAGCTGAGAGAGAATTGCTGACGCGGATGGAAACCTTGGCGCAATGGCCGGAAAACACCAGCCAAAGCCTGGAAGCGTGGCTTGCCAGCAGCCTGGAAGGCATCGATACCGATACCGCCCAGGCGCTGTTCGACACCCTTTAAGAGGCGGTTTTTGACGGCTCGCTGGCTGCAGCCGGTGCGGGCTGAGCAGCAGGTGCCGGGGTTGCAGCGGGTTTGGCCGCAGGAGTCGCTGGCTTGGCCACCGGCTTGCGGGCAGCAGGCTTGGTGGCTGCTGCGGGTTTGCTCGCGGCTGCAGGCTTGCGCGCAGCAGCGGCAGGCTTGGCGGCAGCGGCTACCGGTTTGGCTGCGGCAGGTTTGCGAGCAGTCGAGGCCGGTTTCGCAGTAGTGGCCGGCTTGGCTGCAGCTGGAGCCTTGGAAGCAGCAGGTTTTCTGGTGGCCACAGGTTTGGTTGCAGCTGGCTTGCTGGCGGCTGCGGACGCGCGGGTAACTGCTTTTGGAGCAGCGGCCTTCGCCGCCGTGGCCCGGCCTGTTGCAGGTTGGGCAGCGGGTTTGGCCTGGCGCTGTTCGAGGGCCTTGCTGGCAGCCTCACGAACCTTGCCAATGCCTTGGGCAAGCTTGAGGCTCTCTTGAGAGTCGCGCTTGAGAGTTGCAATGTACTGGCGAGTCTCGCCCTGGTGCTTCTGCAGGTTTTCCAGAAGTGCTTCAAGCGCGCTTACAGCGGCAGTGGCTTTGGACTGGGCCTTGTTCTTGCCAGCGACAGCGGCGTCTTCAATCTTGCCGAGCGACTTGTGAAGTTTGTCCTGCGCTTTGACACGTTGTTTTTCCAACTTGGCGAGCAGCTTCTCTGCATCAGCCAGTGCCTTGGAGCACGCGCCTTCGAGTGTTTCGAGCAGATTGCCGGTCAGTTGCTGGAGCAGGTGCAGCGGAGTGTTTACAGGCTTCTTTTTAGCCGACATGACTTTCCTCCTGGCGGACATGGACATGGGCCATGTTAGACCTCCCCTTTGACAGCTGCTAGATCATGTGACGGGAAATTGCACACTATCGAGCCAAATTTTATTGTTTCCTCAAGCAGTCGCTGCGGCGGTTCAACTATCGGCCTACTCAGGGCCATAATCGATGCTTTCTGCCTTGGAGCCTTAACATGTTGCGGTGCCTGTCGTTGACACTGTGCCTGGGTTCATCACTGGCCATGGCCCAGGATGCACCCAGCCCTTCTTCGCATGACCTGTCCTACAGCGTGGGGGCCAGCCTTGGCGAACGCCTGCGCCAGGACATGCCAGGGCTTGATCTGGATACGCTGGTACAGGCCCTTCGCCAATCCTACAACCAGCAACCTCTGGCTCTGAGCGAGGAGCGCATGCGGCAGGTGCTGGCCGAACATGACAGCCAAGCGGGGAGTGGCGACGAGAGCGACCTGCAAAAGGCATTGGCGGCGGAGAAGCGCTTCATGGCGACCGAGCGCAGCAAAGCCGGCGTACGCGAGCTGGAAGGAGGCGTATTGGTAACCGAATTGTCGCCCGGCAGCGGCACCAGGCCAGCGGCCACAGACAAGGTCAGAGGTGCGCTATCTGGGCCGCCTGCCGGATGGCACCGTGTTCGATCAGAGCGACACACCCCAATGGTTCCGCTTGGGTAGTGTGATAGACGGATGGAAAACGGCTTTGCAAGACATGCCCAAAGGCGCCAAGTGGCGGGTGGTAGTGCCCTCCGCTCAAGCCTACGGCGCCGATGGCGCCGGAAGCCTCATACCACCCTACACGCCCCTGACGTTTGAAATCGAGTTGCTCGATTTCGCTCCCTGACCGTTTCGATCAGGCGGGCTCCGCGTCCTCTTCCCGGTGCGCGGTGTGCAGCACTTCGATCAGGCAGTCTTCCAGTTCGAACCGCTCATACAGCGCATTGCCCAGCTCTTCAAGGCGAGCCACGACATCCGGGAGGTCGCTGCAGTCGCTCTTCTCGCAATGATCGTTGAATGTGAGCGCTCGCTCGGTCAGGGCTTCCAGGCGCGGGCAGATACGTTCGGCCAACTCCACTGCAGCATCGTCTCCGAAAGCCCGAGCCTCACCGATCAGTTGCTCGTAGACGGCGAAGTGGCCAGCGGAAAAGTAATCGACCAGGCTGCCACAGAATTCATTCAACTGCGTGCGGGTCAGGCTCTGCTCATCCGGCAGCTCGACCAGGGAGTTGAACGTGCGAATCAGCTGATGACGTTCCTGCAACCAACGGTCGATCAGCAAATGCACACCGCCCCAACGTTCCTGGGCATTTCGACAACTTTCCAACATGATCTTTTCTTCCCTATGGGCCTCGATGGCGCTGGCGAAAACCGCCTCGAAGTGACGTCACCGTCCAGTACTTTTGCGAGGTATGCCCGCTCGCCTGCGCCTTCAAGCGATGCGGGTCAATAACTTCATACATTCGTTTGATCGCCAGCAAACCGCCATCAACGGCGAACCAATGCGGTTATTGCCAAGCCGGCCAAACAGCAGTAAACGAGCAGGCTCCATTCAGGCAGGCTCATGCCCAGCAGTGTCCAGCTCACGTTCGCGCAGTCTGGCGTCCCCAGCAATAGTGCACTGGCAGCCTGCCCGAAGGGCAGCGAGGCCAGCACATGCCAGGCCCCGGAAAAGCACATGGCATCGGCGGGGCCTGCGTGGTTTTGCAGCCACAACTGCCGAATGGCCGATGCCGCGCCCAATACACAGCAGCCGACGCAGGCAAGCGCATAACCGCGCAAGCCGTGCCGCCCCGGCGCGCATAGCGCGGCAACCAGGCACAATGCGCCCACTGCGCCGATAAAGAAGCGCTGCACAATGCATAACGAACAAGGCACCAGGTTCACGACTTTTTCCAGATACAGGGCCGCGCCCAACGCTGAGACAGCGATCAGAAAACCCAGGATGAAGGGGCGACGCGAACGAACCAGCGGCATGTGCAAACCTGAAGGCCGGAAACTGGACGGCAACGGTAGAACATCGCCCGCGCCGCTATCAAGAGCGGCCCGGTCAGAGCGCTCTGAAAGTCAGCGCGCCGCAGGTAATGGCAACGCCAGCAAGCGTTCGTCGAGCAGAGCCAGGCCTTCCTGAAACAACTGATTGCTGCGTTCGGTGTCCCCCAGCCGGCCCAACAGGCGTGCCAGTTCGGCGCAGGCTTCAGGATGGCGCTGCAAGCGCAGGCTTGCTTCCAGATAATCGCGGGCCTTGCCCCACAGGCTGTTTTGCAAGCACAGCCGCCAGGGTCAGTTGCAAGCCTGGGTCGTCAGCATGCTCTTTCACCCAGCCCTCGGCGAGCTGCAGTTGCTTGAGCGGGTCCTGGCCTCGTACCAGGCCATAGAACCGCGCCAGGCGGCTGTCGTATTGGCGCTTGAGTACCCCGCGCAGCGCCGCTTCGGCTTCAGCGCTCGCCCCCTGGCGACGAAGCTGCTCGGCGTACGCAAGAACCAGTGCAGGCTCCTGGCGCTGCGCAGAGCTCAAGGCATTCCAGGATTGATCTAGCGCCTCACGCTGGCCCTGCCCCTCAAGCGGTGCAATCAGCAAGCCTTCGCGCCAGGTTTGCTGCTCCAGAGCCGCCAGCTCGCGGGCAGGCAGCGCCTTGGCCTTGCGCAGCTCGGGCAACAGGCGAATCAGCCCGGCCCAATCGTCGCGTTCGTGCATCAGCCGGTACAACTGGCGCAACACCTGCACATTGTGCGGATAGCGCTCTCGCATCACTGCCAGCGTTTCCTGGGCGGCCTCAGGCTCACCTCGGTCGACCTGCAATTGCGCGTGGCTCAGCGCTACCGCCAGCTCGGCGTCGGGTTGGCGATCGAGCGCCCGCTCGAGCAACGCGTCGCTCTTCTCGTATTCACCCAGCTCATTGGCCGCGCGTGCTGCGCCCAGGTAGTAGAACAGCGGAAACCGCTCCGCCTCGGCGGCGATTCGCAAATGGCGTTGGGCGTTGGCCCAACGCCTCGGCCAGCTCTACCTGCCCTTGGGACACCGCCGACTGAATCCGACGCCGGCGGTTGCGGCGCGACCACGGATTGACCACCCCGGTGGACGTCAGCAGCAAGCGTACGCAACCGGTAACCAACAGCACCACCAGCCCGATGGCCAACATTGCGGCCAGCGTAGACCACAGCCCCGATTCATACCTGAACACATGGGGGTAATCGATCAATACGTAACCAGGATGCTTGGCGATACCCAGGCCGATCACCAGCGCCAGAAGCACCGCGACGAAAATGATCGCGTCGAGCCGCTTCATGGCTTGGCCTCCCGCTGGAAGGCAGGTTCAGGCGCCTGGCGCTGCGCCAGATAGGCTTGAAGCGCCTTTATGCTGGGCCCTAGGTCTGGGGTTTGTACCTGCACAGGGGCCTGCGCCAGCTTGGCCACCTGTTCCGCCAGGTTGCGGGCCTGAACATTTTCCTGGTTGAAGGCAGTCTTGACCACGTCGCCTGCCTGCTTCATTGCCTGCTGATAAACCGCCTGCTGGCCATTGAGCGCCCCACTGGGCCTGCTCCAGCGCCAGGCTCGAAGCCATGCGAACCTGATCCAGCGCCTGCCCGGCAAGCAGCGGCCGCAGGTTGGCGTCAGGGTTGAAATCGACCCGGAAGAAACCGGAAATCTTTTGCCAGTACTTGCGCCAGTGCATCCAACTGTCATCGGCGGCCTCGGAAGGCTCTACCTGTTGCTGGGCCTGGAACGCTGGCGCCAGGGCCGAAAGCTCGACCGCCTGATCGCGCAGCGCGCCCAATTGCAGAAACAGCCCGGTGCGGTCGGGTTGGTCGACGCTATTGAGCGCCGCAAGGCTGCGCGCCAGTTGCTCGCGGGTGGCGAAGGCTGCAGGGTCATCTTGCTCGCGCAGGATCTGGTCAGCGCCTTCCACCAGTGCGGTTGCGCTGTTTACGTCCTGCAAGGCCGAAAGCCGAAGTGCCGCCAGACGCAACAGGTGTTCGGCCTCAGCCAGGCGCCAGCCTTGACGGCTTGAACCCAGCACGGTTTCGAGGCGCTGATTGATACGCTGCTGATCGCCCTGCAATTGCGCCACCAATTGGCGGCGCTCTTCGAGCTCTTGCGGCAACGGGAACTGTGCCAGGCGCTGATCCAGCTGCTGCTCGCTTTGCTTGAGCACCTGCGACTGGGCGCTGAGCGTCTCGATCTGCGAAGACTGCCGCTGGTGGCTCTGTGTGAGCGTATGCAACTGCCAGACGCCCCAGCCCGCCACGGCAACGCCCACGGCGGCCACCAGCAGCGCGAAAGCCGCCAACCCTTTACCACTGCGGGCCTTCGCGGGTGCCGGTGCCGGGGTTTGCTCGGCGCTGGTGATCGCCGGCTGTTCGCTCGATGTTTTTCGCTCACGTATCCATCCTTCTTCATGAGGTGGCGCCTGGGCTGTGTGCCGCCAGGGCTGACACCAGTGCCGCAGTACTGGCGCCCTGGCAGTCGATCACATGCTGCGCACCCAACTGGCGCGCCTGCGCGGCGACCCGCTGGCCCGGCACGAACAGTGCAATCCCGGCAAGCTCCGGCCAACGCTCGGCCGCCAGCGCGTGCAAGTGCTCAAGGCCCTGCCCACTGCTGACCACCAGCCCGTTCAAGCGTTCCGCTGCTACGCGGGCGGCAGGCTCGCCGGCACTGCCGGGAGGGCAGGCGCGCCGATAAAGCTCCAGATAATCCACGCGGGCGCCGCGCTCGCGCAAGCTGCCGGCCAGTAATTCCCGGCCGCCCTCTCCGCGCACGATCAACACGCGGGGGGCGGGGCCGGCCAGGGCGCAGGTTCGCGCAGGCAGCGCCAACAAGGCTTCGCTGTCCTCGCCCTGCAATGGCCAATGCGCGCCAAGCCCGGCCTCTATCAACAAGCGGCCAGTGCCCTCGCCTACCGCAAACCACTGTTCGGCAGGCCGGGGCTGGCCAGCCAGCCGCTCGAGGCACAGCCGCGCCGCAGCCTTGCTGACGACGATCGCCGCGTCATAACGGTTTGCGAGCAGCCTCTGCTGGTGGGCCGTTACAGGCAGCGGTTGAATCTCCAGTACGGGCAGCACGCTGGCGAAGACGCCCTGCGCAGCCAGCGCCAGGCATTGCTCATTGGCTTCAGGCTCGGCACGCGTGACCAGCAGCCGCCAGGGGCTCATCAGCTCTCGCCCTGGCCATAGACTGCCGCCAGAATCTCGCCCGCGCCTTGCTCAACCAGCGCCTGGGCGATGCGCTCGCCCAAGGCCTGCGCCTGCTCCTGCGGTGCGCGTGCGTTGGCCTGCAGCAAGCGCTTGCCGGAAGGGTCGCCCACCAGGCCGCGCAGCCACAACTCACCGGCCTCGAGCACTGCATAAGAGGCGATAGGCACCTGGCAGCCGCCATTGAGGGCTTTGTTCATCGCACGCTCGGCAGTCACGCACACGGCGGTGGGCAAGTGGTGAAGAGGTTCGAGCAGCGCGTGCAGGTCGGCATCGGCCGTCCGGCACTCGATCCCCACCGCACCCTGCCCACCAGCCGGGAGGCTGGCTTCGACGCTCAGGTTGCTGCGGATGCGCTCGCCAAGGCCCAGGCGGATGAGCCCCGCAGCGGCAAGAATGATCGCGTCATATTCGCCGGCATCGAGCTTGGCCAGGCGTGTGTTGACGTTGCCGCGCAGGAAGCGCACCGAAAGGTCAGGCCGCGCGGCCAGCAGCTGGGCCTGGCGGCGCAGGCTGGAAGTGCCGACCACGCTGCCGGGAGGCAGCGCGTGAAGGCTGTCGTAGGTATTGGAAACGAACGCGTCGCGGGGGTCTTCACGCTCGCAGATGCAGAACAGCCCAAGGCCCTCGGGGAAGTCCATCGGCACATCTTTCATCGAATGCACGGCGATGTCGGCAGCGCCCTCGAGCAGCGCGTTTTCCAACTCTTTGACGAACAGGCCTTTGCCACCGATCTTGGCGAGCGGCGAGTCGAGCAACTTGTCACCACGGCTGACCATCGGTACGAGCGTGACCACCAGCCCCGGGTGCGCCTGCTGCAGGCGCTCCTTGACATACTCGGCCTGCCAGAGAGCCAGCGCACTCTGGCGCGTGGCGATACGGAGGGTTCGACTAGGCATGTGATGATCCATGGCGGGTAAAGGCCGGGATGCGTGCCAGTTCAGAACTTGCGGCGCGGAGCCACCCTGCCATGTACTCTGCGCTGGATCAAAGCTGCTGCATCATCTTGCGAACGCCTGCGACATGGCGGCGGCTTACGGTCAGGGCATCACCGCCCAGGCCTTTGAGGAAGAGCTGAAAGTGCCCCAGCGGTGTACGCTGAAGGCGTTCAATGCGTTCGCGCGCCACCAGCGCATTGCGGTGAATGCGTACGAACCGATCACCGAACTCGTCTTCCAACGCCTTGAGGGGTTCGTCGAGCAGCACTTCTCCGCCCACGTGCCGCAAGGTCACGTATTTATGGTCGGCAATGAAGTAGATCACCTGATCCAGCGGAATCAGCTCGATTCCCTTGCGGGTGCGAGCGCTGATGTGGGTGCGTGGGCCAGTGCCGCTTTCCGAGGCGGGCCGGGTAAGCGCAGCCAGCTGCACGCGGTTGGGGCGCTCGGCTTTTTTCAATGCGTCGCTCAGCTCATCGGCACCCACTGGCTTGACCAGGTAGCCCACGGCGCTGACCTGAAAGGCGTTCACCGCAAACTCATCGTGGGCAGTACAGAACACCACAGCCGGTGGGGTATCGCGTTCGCACAGGCGAGCGGCGACCTGCAGGCCATCGAGCCCGGGCATGCGGATATCGAGCAACACAACGTCAGGCTTGAGGTTGTCAATCAGCGTCAAGGCCTCATCGCCATTGGAGGCGCTGGGTTCCAGGACGCTATAGCCCTCGATATTGCTGACCATCCGGGTCAGCCTTTCGCGGGCCAAGGGTTCGTCATCAACGATCAGGACATTCATAAAGGGCCGGATTCCTGCGTGAGTCTCGCACAAGGGTAGCGTAGACAAGTGGAGTGACGACCGTCACGGCGTACCACGCTCAGACTCGCCTTCGGGCCAAAAAGTGCCCCGAGCCTGGCTTCGATATTTGCCAGCGCTTGCCTCGTACCGCCCGGCAAGCGGGCAGCGGCGGCTTCGTCGTAGGGATTGGTGATGCTCAAGCTGAACTCCCCCTTGGTATTGCGCTTCGACACTCACCAACCCACCGTCGACGCGTGGGGCGATTCCATGGATCAGGGCATTCTCCAGCAACGGCTGGAGCGTCAACTGCGGGATCGGCACATCCTCAGGCACGCCGCTGATCCTCCATTCCAACTGTAGACGCTCACCGAGGCGATATTGCTCAATCGATAAATAACGCCGTGCCAGTGCCAGCTCCTGCCCCCAGGTCACCAGGCTCCCCGGCGTGCCCAGGCTTGCGCGGAACAGGCTCGACAAATCCAGCACCGCCTGCTCGGCCTTGGGCGGGTCCAGTGCAATGAGGCTGGCAATGCTATTGAGGCTGTTGAACAGGAAGTGAGGCCGGATGCGCGCCTGCAATGCCTCCAGCCGGGCGCGGAGCTCGGCCTGTTGTTGCCGGCGCCACTGGCTTTGCAAATAGAAGTAGCGCAGTGAAAGCCCGGACATGATCAGCGCGATCACGCCGTGGCGCAGGTAACGGAAGATCCCCTCCGGCGCCTGCGGCGTACTCAGGCGGTAATGGTCGGTCAGCGCGGTGCCCGCAAGGGTGAGCAGCATCACCAGCAGGCAGCACCAACCCCCGGCAACGCCGGGGTGCAGCCTGGCCAGGTGCGGGCGCAAGTAGCAGAGCGCCGCCGCCGACAGCAGCACGATCCACTGCACGAACAGCGACGTCAGCGCCAGCCGCACCCAGTTGAAACCGGCCGCCATCGACTCCGACAACACCAGTACCAGCACCAGCAGCTCGGCCAGCAGAATCAATAGCAACAAGGCCCGAGGCGCGCACAACTCAGGCAGGAAAACTCCTTGGGCTGGGCCGTGGCCGCTTCCCTGTGCATCGTTCCCTCCTGCGTGGGCGGTGTCGGTACCGCTCTTCTCTCACGCCCCGCCCGCGCCGGCAACCCTGCTATGATGTGGACCTTTCCGTTCGAGCCTTCACCGAGCCAGACCAATGAGCCTTGAAAAGACCAACCAGTCCTGGGGCGGCCGCTTCAGCGAGCCCGTGGACGCCTTCGTCGCCCGTTTCACCGCATCGGTTTCCTTCGACCAGCGCCTCTACCGCCATGACATCATGGGGTCGATCGCCCACGCCACCATGCTGGCGCGGGTAGGCGTGCTCACCGAGGCCGAACGCGACACCATCATCGATGGGCTCAAGACCATCCAGGGCGAAATCGAAGCCGGCCAGTTCGAGTGGCGCGTCGACCTCGAAGACGTGCACATGAACATCGAAGCACGCCTCACCGACCGCATCGGCGTCACTGGCAAGAAGCTGCACACCGGCCGCAGCCGCAACGACCAGGTCGCCACCGACATCCGCCTGTGGCTACGTGACGAGATCGATCTGATCCTCGGCGAAATCACCCGCCTGCAAAAGGGCCTGCTGGAATTGGCCGAGCGCGAAGCGGCCACCATCATGCCGGGCTTCACCCACCTGCAAACCGCACAGCCGGTGACCTTCGGGCACCACTTGCTGGCCTGGTTCGAAATGCTCAGCCGCGATCACGAACGCCTGGTCGACTGCCGCAAGCGCACCAACCGCATGCCCTTGGGCAGCGCCGCGCTGGCTGGCACCACCTACCCGATCGACCGCGAAGTCACCTGCGAGCTGCTGGGCTTCGAGGCCATCGGCGGCAATTCGCTGGACAGCGTTTCGGATCGCGATTTCGCCATTGAATTCTGTGCTGCCGCCAGCGTTGCGATGATGCACCTGTCGCGTTTCTCCGAAGAGCTGGTGCTTTGGACCAGCGCGCAGTTCCAGTTCATCGACCTGCCTGATCGCTTCTGCACCGGCAGCTCGATCATGCCGCAGAAGAAGAACCCCGATGTGCCGGAACTGGTGCGCGGCAAGAGCGGCCGTGTGTTCGGTGCGCTCACTGGCCTGTTGACCCTGATGAAGGGCCAGCCCCTTGCCTACAACAAGGACAACCAGGAAGACAAGGAGCCTCTGTTCGACGCCGCCGATACGCTGCGCGATTCGCTGCGCGCCTTCGCCGACATGGTGCCGGCCATCAAGCCGCGCCATGCCAACATGCGCGAGGCGGCCCTGCGCGGTTTCTCCACCGCCACGGACCTGGCCGACTACCTGGTGCGCCGCGGCCTGCCATTCCGCGATTGCCACGAAATCGTCGGGCACGCGGTCAAGTACGGCGTCGATACCGGCAAGGATCTGGCAGAAATGAGCCTCGAAGAACTGCGCCGCTTCAGTGACCGTATCGAGCAGGACGTGTTCGAGGTGCTGACTCTCGAAGGCTCGGTCAATGCCCGCGACCACATCGGTGGCACCGCCCCGGCGCAAGTGCAGGCTGCGGTGATTCGCGGCCAGGCGTTGCTGGCCAGCCGCAACGCATGACCCTCCCCTGCGGCCACGGCCGCGGGTTTTTCACGCCAGGAACCGAACATGAGCGAACAACCCGAAGACGAACAATTCGTTGAAAGCACCCTGATCCAGGCCATTGAAAACCAGATCGAAACCGGTGAGCCGGCTGCCGCAAAGGCGGTGTTCAACAAGCTCACGCTGGTGGGCTACGAGCGTGAAGAAATCCTCGAATTGATGGCGCAGGTGCTGGCCATGGAGATCGACGACATGCTCGAAACCGACCGCCCCTTCGATGGCCAGTGGTACGAAACCACGCTGCGCGGTTTGCCTGAGCTTCCCGAAAGCCGTTGAACGTCTACACTGCTCCTGAAAACAACAACACCGGAGCTGCCATGACGTTACATGCCGAACTGTTAGCAGAAGTCCAGATGCTTGCCCATTTCAACCTGGGTAACAGCCAGGAAGGGCTGAAGGTCCACCATGACGCCTCGCCCGAGCTGGTCGCAGCCACCCGGCGCCTGCATGCCAAGGGGCTGATCAGCCAGGCCGATGGCGGCTACCTCACCCACCTGGGCCTGGAAGCTGCCGAGCACGCGCAAAGCCTGCTCAGCATTCTGGAGCAAAAGGAAGAAGCGGCCTGAGGCGCTCAAACTCCGTCGCCGGCTGCCGATAACGCCGTAAAGCTGAACGTTATCGTCGGCCATCGACCGAGAGCAACATGACTCGCCACCACGAAATTCGCCCGGATCTTGACGACGGCATCGACCGCAAGGCCTTGGCGACCGTGCGCGCGCGCTTCTCGCGGCGAGCAGTGTGCGCCTGGCGCGTGCCTGCGACGGGTTCTCCACCCGGCAAAAGCAGGCGCTGGCCTTGTTGCCCCTGCTGTTTCACGTCAACCATCCGTTGCTGCCCGGTTACGTGTCGGGCTTTACGCCTGCGGGCATCAGTGGCTACGAACCCAGTGACGAAGTGCTTGCAGAGGGCCAGCGCCTGGCCCGATCGTTCGCCTACAAAACCCGCCGCAACGCACCCGCGCCCATTCTTGGGCTCTACCTGATGGGCAGCCTGGGCACGTTGGCGCAGGACGAAAGCAGCGATATGGACATGTGGGTCTGCCATGCGCCAGGCCTTGAGGCAGGCGAGCTACAGGAGCTCGATAAAAAATGCCGGCTGCTGGAGGCCTGGGCCGAGAGCCTGGGTGCCGAGGCGCATTTTTTCCTGATCGACTGCGAACGCTTCGTGCGCGAGGACCGCGACAACCGCCTGAGCTCCGAAGACAGCGGGGCTACCCAGCATTACCTTCTGCTCGACGAGTTCTACCGCACCGCGCTATGGGTCGCCGGGCGTACACCGTTGTGGTGGCTGGTGCCTGCCTACGAAGAGCACCGCTACGAGCACTTCACTCAAACGTTGCTGGGCAAGCGCTTCATCCGCGAAGACGAAGTGCTGGACCTGGGCAACCTCTCGCGTATCCCGCCGGGAGAGTTCATCGGCGCAGGGCTCTGGCAGCTGTTCAAGGGTATCGACTCGCCGTTCAAGTCGGTAATCAAGCTGCTGCTCACCGAGCTCTATGCTGCCGAGCACCCGCACGTGCGCTGCCTGGGCCTGGACTATAAACAGGCAGTCTTCGAAAACCGCCTGGCGCCGGACGAGTTGGACCCTTACTTGATGGTCTACCGGCGCATCGAAGCCTACCTGCAAGGCACCGGCGATCTGGAGCGCCTGGAACTGGTGCGGCGCGCCTTTACCTGAAGGTCAACAAGCGGCTCAGCAGCATTGCACGCAGCCGTGCCCAAGGCTGGCAACGGCCGCTGATGGAAAAACTGGTGGCCGAGTGGGGCTGGGATGACCGGCACCTTGCGGTACTCGACGCCCGCCCCTCCTGGAAGGTGCGCCAGGTGACGCTTGAGCGGCGCGGCCTGGTGGCGGCGCTCAACCAGAGCTACCGCTTCCTGACCAGCTTCGCCCGCCTGCATCCCGCAACCAGCTCTGCCAACCGCCAGGATCTGAACGTGTTGGGCCGGCGCCTGTATGCAACCTTCGAGCGCCGCGCCGGGAAGGTAGAGCTGATCAATCCGGGATCGCTCCGGACCTTTCCGAAGACACGCTCACCCTGATCCAGGCGCCCAACCGTCGTGAGGCAGGGCAAACCCAGTGGGCGCTGTTCCACGGGAACCTCAACGCACTGGAGTGGGAGCATTACGCCCCCTTCAAACGCAGCCATTGTCTGGTCGACCTGCTCGCCTGGGGCCACCGCAACGGCATCATCGACAGCAGCACGCGCCTGGCCGTGCACCCGGGCAACAGTGACGTGAACGACTTCGAGCTGTTCAATTTGCTGGGCGCTTTGCAGCAACTGATGCCGCTGCCGATGCCGCGCGTCGAGGATGCGCAGTTGCTGCAACCGGCGATCGCGACCGAGGTGCTGTTGCTGGTGAACGTCGGCGTGGACCCGCTCAAGCACCACCGGGAGCTGAACATCCTGCTGACCACTGAGCGCACCGACTCGCTCAGCTATGCCGGCGCCCGTGACAACCTGGTGCTCACGCTCGACCAGGTGACTCTCAACAGCTGGAATGAAGTCACCGTCAGCCGCTTCGATGGCCGGCATGCGCTGCTCGACTGCCTGCGTGACTTTCTCAATGGATTGCCCGAAGGCAGGCCGGCGCCGAAAGTGACTGTGCGCTGTTACTGCCAGAACCGTGCAGCCGCCATCTCGGCACGTGTAGAGGAGCTGTTCAGCACCGCGCAAACGTTGCTGGAGCGGGGCCTGGGCCATCGTTATCTGATCCAGATCCAGCAGCAATACCATGTGCTGGAGCTTGCCGCCGGGCAGGTTCGGCATTTCCCGCTGCCTGAGCCTGTCAGTGCTGCTCGATTACCTGTCGCGGCCGCTGAAGCGCTATAGCCCTCTTCACCTGGACCCTCACGCGCTGAACGATCAGGAACTGGCGCTGATCCTGCCGCATGCTCACCCCGATTGCGTGCAGGTGTTCTATTTCGCCCAGGGCGATGAGGCGCAGTTGTACGTGCTCGACGAATTCAACTCGCTCTGGCGCCAGCGCCTGCCATTTCACGATGAAGCCAGCCTGTTGCAGCCGCTGCGGCGGTTCCTGCGCGCGATTGGCGACCGCCGCGAGGCGCGCTGGGTGCTGGCCAACCCACAGCATCTGGAGACGCTGTTCTATCGGCTGCAGCCGGGCCAGGGAAACCGCGCGCGCACGGTAGAGCGCCTGGCGCTGCCGGCTGATACCGACATGACGCCGTTCTTCGACGTGCAGGCGATCATGTTCAAGAGCAACGCTCAGCAGACGCGTGTGGTGCTCTACTGCAATCAGAAGGAATTCAGCGAGCTGGAGCACGGTGTGGCGCTTTATCAGGTGGTGGCCCGGGAGATCCTCGGCCAGCGCAGCCACGCGCAGCGCTACCGCTGCTACATCACCGACCTGGACCTCTCGGCGCTGGGCAACGAGCAGGCCTTTTCGAGCAATGTGTACCTGCGCTACGAAACCGACCTGGAACAGGCGATCAATGCCGCGCTCACGGCGCTGGACTGATTTGCGCCTTGCGCAAGGCCGCCTGCTCGCAGATTTCGCGGCGGCGCTCGTCGCTCGCCGCGCGCCACTGACGGATGTGTTCCACGTGGCGGAAACATCCCAGGCAAAAGCGTTCTTCATCCAGCCGGCACAAGCTCACGCACGGTGACTTCACCGCATTGCTGGCATTGATATAGAGCGGTTTTTCGCTGGCCATTCAGATCTCGTCGAAGTCGAGCTTCTCGCCGCCCTGCTCGAAGACGATACGCACCAGCATCTCGTTGAGCAGTTCGTCGGTGCTGTCGCACATCCACTTGCCCGACTCGGCGTCGTAGTCGAAATGAAAGCCCCGGAGCGAGCGGCCAGCCACAGCTGGCGCAAGGCGGGCTGGCGGCTGAAGATCAGTTGGCTGCCGCCTTCGAAACGCATGGTCAGCACGCCGCCGGAGTTTTCCATATCGACATCCAGGTCGCTGTCGTCGAATACGTCTTCCAGGTTCTGCTGGGTCGCATCGACCAGGTCGTGGAAGCGGGCTTCGGTCAAACTCATGTGCTCACCTTCGGTTGTTGGCGCAAGCGCGGCACGATACGAGCAGGCGCAGGCGATTGCAAAGACTATCTGACCAGCCACCGCCCGCGCCGCGCCGCCCGGCGGGCGCCCATTGCGTAGGCAAGGGCGTGGTGCACCGGTATACTCGGGCGCAATTGCCGATTTGCACAAAGGATTCCCCATGAAGCGTCTGATCGCCTCGTTCGCCGCGCTGCTCGCCGTGGCCTGCCTGTTGTCCGCCTGTGGCCAGAAGGGCCCGCTCTACTTGCCGGACGGCAGCAAATCCACCGCCGAACAATCCGGCTCGCACTCGCATCAGCGTACTTTCTAAGGGCCCTCCATGAACCCGTTCCAGTACCGCGAAGGCCAGCTCTTCGCGGAGGGCGTCGCGCTGACCGATATCGCAGAGCGCTTCGGCACCCCTACCTACGTCTATTCCCGTGCTCACATCGAAGGCCAGTACCGCGCCTACACCGATGCCCTGAGCGGCACCGAGCACCTGGTGTGCTTCGCAGTCAAGGCAAACTCCAACCTGGGCGTTCTCAACGTGCTGGCGCGCCTCGGCGCAGGCTTCGACATCGTCTCCGGCGGTGAGCTGGAGCGCGTGCTGGCCGCTGGCGGGCGTGCCGACCGGGTGGTGTTCTCCGGCGTCGGCAAAACCCGCGCCGACATGCGGCGCGCTCTGGAAGTGGGCGTGCACTGCTTCAACGTCGAATCCACCAACGAGCTGGAGCGCCTGCAGGAAGTCGCCGCCGAAATGGGCGTGCGCGCACCGGTTTCGCTACGCGTGAACCCTGACGTCGACGCCGGCACCCACCCCTACATTTCCACGGGGCTGAAAGAAAACAAGTTCGGCATCAGCATCGCCGAGGCCGAGGCTGTGTATGTGCGCGCCGCGCACCTGCCGAACCTTGACGTGGTCGGTGTCGACTGCCACATCGGTTCGCAGCTGACCTCCCTGGCCCCTTTCATCGATGCCCTCGACCGCCTGCTGTTGCTGGTCGATCGCCTGGCCGAATGCGGCATTCACCTCAAACACCTCGACCTCGGCGGCGGCCTGGGCGTGCGCTACCGCGACGAAGAGCCGCCGGTCGCAGGCGACTACATGAAAGCCGTACGCGAGCGCCTCGAAGGCCGCGACCTGGCCCTGGTGTTCGAGCCGGGCCGCTTCATCGTCGCCAACGCCGGCGTGCTGCTCACGCAAGTCGAGTACCTCAAGCATACCGAGCACAAGAACTTCGCCATCATCGACGCTGCCATGAACGACCTGATCCGTCCTGCGCTGTATCAGGCGTGGATGGGTGTCGACGCCGTGGTGCCGCGCGAAGGCCAGGCCAAGGCCTATGACCTGGTCGGGCCGATCTGCGAAACCGGCGACTTCCTCGCCAAGGACCGCGAGCTGGTGCTCGAAGAAGGCGACCTGCTGGCCGTTCAGTCCGCCGGCGCCTATGGTTTCGTGATGAGCTCCAACTACAACACTCGCGGCCGTTGTGCCGAAGTGCTGGTCGACGGTGGCCAGGCATTCGAAGTGCGCCGCCGTGAAACCGTGGCCGAACTGTACGCCGGCGAAAGCCTGTTGCCGGAGTGAATCGATGCTGCTGCGCTTTACCAAGATGCATGGCCTGGGTAATGACTTCATGGTGCTCGACCTGGTCACCCAGCATGCCCATGTCACACCCAAGCACGCTCGCCAATGGGGCGACCGCAATACCGGCGTAGGCTTCGATCAGCTGCTGCTGGTCGAGGCGCCGACCAACCCGGACGTCGACTTTCGCTACCGCATCTTCAATTCCGACGGTTCGGAAGTGGAGCAGTGCGGCAACGGCGCGCGCTGCTTCGCCCGCTTCGTGCTCGACAAGCGCCTGACCACCAAGAAGCGCATTCGCGTCGAAACCAAGAGCGGCGTGATCGAGCTGGACGTGCGTAACGACGGCCAGGTGCGTGTCGACATGGGCCCGCCACGTTTCGTACCTGCCGATATCCCGTTTCAGGCTCAGGCCCAGGCGTTGGCTTACACGCTTGAAGTCGACGGCCAGGTGCTGGAAGTCGCCGCGCTGTCGATGGGCAACCCGCATTCCGTGCTGCGTGTCGAGGAAGTGAGCAGTGCCCCTGTTCGCGAGCTGGGCCCGAAGATCGAAAACCACCCGCGTTTCCCGGCGCGAGTGAATGCAGGCTTCCTGCAAGTGCTCGACCGGCACCATGGAAAGCTGCGGGTATGGGAACGCGGCGCCGGTGAAACCCAGGCGTGTGGCACGGGCGCCTGCGCCGCCGCCGTGGCGGCGATTGCTCAGGGCTGGATGGACTCGCCAGTGGAGCTGGAGCTGCCCGGAGGGCGCCTGACGCTGGAGTGGGCAGGCCCTGGCCAGCCCGTGATGATGACTGGCCCGGCCGCCCGGGTTTTCGAAGGCCAAGTACGCCTCTAAAGCGAGTGAAACCATGACCGACAAGCCCCGCGCTACCGCACGCAAGCCCTCCACCGAAGGCGCGCCGCTGGCGCCCGGGGCTGAAGCGGTCGCGCAGTTTCTGCACGCCAACCCCGACTTTTTCGTCGGCCGCGAAGAGCTGCTGGCCGAGCTGCGCATCCCGCACCGCCGTGGCGATACCATTTCGCTGGTCGAGCACCAGCTCAAGTTGTTGCGCGAACGCAACACCGAGCTGCGCCAGCGCATGGCGCAGTTGATGGATGTGGCCCGCGACAACGACCGCCTGTTCGACAAGACCCGCCGGCTGATCCTTGCCCTGCTCGACGCTACCAGCCTCGAAGAGGTGGTGATGAGCGTGGACGACAGCCTGCGCCAGGACTTCAAGGTGCCCTTCGTCAGCCTGATCCTGTTCAGCGAATTGCCTACGCCCGTCGGCCGTTCTGTGCCTCTGGCCGAAGCGCAGCAGGCTATCGCTGGGCTGCTCAACGAAGGCAAGCCGGTGAGCGGATCGCTGCGGCCCCATGAGCTGGCCTTTCTGTTCGGGGAAAAACCTGCCACGGAGATCGGCTCCACCGCCCTCGCGCCGCTGATGCACCAGGGCCTGCACGGGGTGCTCGCCATCGGCAGCGCCGACCCGAACCACTACAAAAGCTCGGTCGGCACGCTGTTTCTCAACTACATCGCCGAAGTGCTCGGCCGAGTCCTGCCGCACTTCACCCACACCCTGCGCTCGGTACGTTGAGCATGCAGGCGCAGCTGGATGCCTATTGCAACTACCTGCGCACCGAGCGGCAAAGCTCGCCCAGCACGGTGGGCGCCTATGGCCGCGACCTGGGCAAGCTGATCACCCTGTGCGAACCCGCTGGCGTGCTGCAGTGGCAACAACTGACCACCGCGCAGTTGCGGCGGCTGGTCGCCAGGCTGCACCAGCACGGCCAGGCGCCACGAAGCCTGGCGCGGCTGCTCTCTTCGGTGCGCAGCCTGTACCGCTGGCTGAACCGCGAGGGGCTGTGCGATCACAACCCGGCAATCGGCCTGAGCGCGCCGAAGGCCGAACGCAAGCTGCCCAAGGTGCTCGACACCGATCGGGCCCAGCAATTGCTCGACGGTGCGGTCGAGGAAGACTTCCTGGGCCGGCGCAATCACGCCGTGCTCGAACTGTTCTACTCCTCGGGGCTGCGCTTGTCCGAGCTGTCCGGGCTGGACGTTGACGCGCTGGATCTCAATGCCGGCCTGGTACAGGTACTCGGCAAAGGCAGCAAACAGCGGGTGGTGCCGGTGGGGCGCAAGGCTCAGGAAGCGATCCGCCAATGGTTGCCCTATCGCAGTACGGCCAGGCCAACGGACGCAGCGTTGTTCGTCAGCCAGCAGGGCCGCCGCCTTGGCCCACGCGCCATTCAGGTGATGCTGCAAAAGGCCGGGGCCAGCGAACTGGGCCAGCACCTGCATCCGCACATGCTGCGCCACTCCTTTGCCAGCCACCTGCTGGAGTCCTCGCAGGACCTGCGAGCGGTCCAGGAAATGCTCGGCCACGCCGACATCACCACCACACAGATCTACACCCATCTGGACTTCCAGCACCTGGCCTCGGTCTACGACAAGGCCCACCCCAGGGCACGCCGCGGCACCAAGGAGAAAGAAGGATGAACATCGAGCTGGTCACGTTCGACCTGGACGACACCCTGTGGGATACCGCCCCGGTGATCGGGAACGCCGAGCTGGTACTGCGCCATTGGCTTGCCGAGCACGCGCCACGGATCGGTGCTTTTCCTCCGGAGGAGCTGTTTGCGATCCGGCAACGGCTGGTAGGTACAGAGCCGGGGCTGAAGCACCGCATCAGCGAATTGCGCCGGCGCGTGCTGTTCCACGGCTTGCTTGAGGCAGGCTATCCGGAACCGGAGGCCAAGGCGCTGGCCGAACGTGCCTTCGAAGCTTTCCTGCATGCGCGCCACCAGGTGGATTTCTTCCCCGAGGTGCACCCGACGCTTGAAATGCTCGCCAACCGTTACAAGTTGGCCGCACTCACCAACGGCAATGCAGATGTGCGCCGCCTGGGCGTTGCAGATTATTTCAGTTTCGCGCTGTGTGCCGAAGATGTGGGCATTGGCAAACCAGACCCGGCTCCATTCGAAGAGGCGCTGCGCCGCGCCGGCACCCGCGCCGAGCACGCGGTGCATGTGGGCGATAACCCTAGCGATGACATCGCCGGTGCCCAGCAGGCCGGCCTGCGTGCGGTGTGGTACAACCCGCGGCAGTTGCCCTGGGAAGCCGGCACACTGCCCGATGCGCAGATCGCCAGCCTGGCCGAGCTGCCGGCATTGCTGGAGCGCTGGCAACAGGGCTGAACGCCGGCCAAGAAAAAGCCCGCGACGACGACGGGCTCGTTCAGGCCAGCAAGGCGCCTCAGATAGGGCGGCTGCCGTATTTGTTGTCGGGCTTTTTGGGTGGGTCGGAAACCACGTTGGGCTCGACCTCCTGCACCTTGCCACCACGCGCCAGGAACTCTTCCATGGCGCGAGCCAGCGCGTCACGGTCCTTTTGCTTGGCCTCAAGGCTCGGCATTTCGTCTACAGCGACCTGGGCTTTCTTGCCCTTGCCGCTCGCAGGCGCGGGTGCATCGCCCTCTTCGCTGCTGTCGTCCTCAGCCGGGACGTCCTCGGAGCCAGCCTCCAGGCCACCTTCCTCGCTATCGTCCTCGTCACCTACTTCCAGATCATCTTGTTCCAGATCGTCGTCGCTCATTGTCCTACCTCATGAATCGCCAAAGCTGAGTGTTTATAGCCCAGGCAGGCCCGGATGAAGCCTGCCAGTTTAGAAAACCTACCCCTCGCCGTTGAGGGTCGCGATCACCCGCCGGGCGCCACCGTGGTCGCGGTGCTCACCCAGGTAAACCCCTTGCCAGGTGCCTACTGCCAAGCGCCCGTCGCGTACCGGCAACGTGAGTTGGCAGCCCAGCAAGCTGGCCTTGAAATGCGCCGGGAGATCATCGTCGCCTTCGTCGTTGTGCTCGTAACCGGGCTGGCCCTGCGGCACCAGGCGGTTGAAGAAACGCTCGAAATCGCGGCGCACTGCCGGGTCGGCGTTTTCGTTCACCGTCAGTGAGGCCGAGGTGTGTTGCAGCCACAGATGTAGCAGACCGACACGGCAGCGCGACAGTTCAGGCATGCCCGCAAGCAATTCGTCGGTTACCAGATGAAAGCCCCGAGGCCGAGGTTTCAGGGTAATCGTCGCTTGTTGCCACATGGCTTTCTCCCATTACTCGGGGCGCATTCTAGCGCGCTGTGAAAAAAGCAAAGTGCTTGAACGCACGGCAAAAAATCCTACAGAGGCGATGCACTTGAAAACCGGCGCAACCCTTGCCATGTGGGCCTTCCAGGGCACCTGCGTATAACCTCATCGACACATCGCAGACAAAAAAATGCCCGGCGAGCCGGGCATTTTTTCGCAAACGGTTGATTACAGGTTGTAACCGCGCTCGTTGTGCTCGGACAAGTCCAGGCCGACCGATTCGTCTTCTTCATTGACGCGCAGGCCCATCACCACATCCAGCACCTTCAGGATCACGAAGGTGACGATAGCGGTGTAGATCACGGTGAACCCGACGCCTTTGGCTTGTACCCACAGTTGCGCGGCAACGTCGGTGACAGTGCCGAAGCCACCCATCGAAGGTGCTGCGAACACGCCAGTGAGCAGCGCGCCGAGGATGCCGCCGATGCCGTGTACACCGAAAGCGTCGAGGGAGTCGTCGTAGCCCAGCTTGCGCTTTAGGGTGGTTGCGCAGAAGAAGCACACAACGCCCGCCGCCAGGCCGATCACCAGGGCGCCCACCGGGCCTACGGTACCCGCGGCCGGGGTGATGGCGACGAGGCCTGCAACCACACCAGAGGCGATGCCCAGTGCGCTGGGTTTACCGTGGGCGATCCACTCGGCGAACATCCAGCCCAGTGCAGCAGCGGCAGTGGCGATCTGGGTAACCAGCATGGCCATACCGGCAGTGCCGTTGGCGGCTGCGGCGGAGCCTGCGTTGAAGCCGAACCAGCCGACCCACAGCATGGCCGCGCCGATCAGGGTGTAACCCAGGTTGTGAGGCGCCATCGGGGTGGTTGGGTAGCCTTTGCGCTTGCCCAGCACCAGGCATGCCACCAGGCCTGCGATACCGGCGTTGATGTGCACCACGGTACCACCGGCGAAGTCCAGCACGCCCCAGTCCCACAGCAGGCCACCATTGCCGCCCACACCATGTGCGCAATCGGTGCGTAGACGAGGGTGAACCACACGCCCATGAACACCAGCATCGCGGAGAACTTCATGCGTTCGGCGAAAGCGCCAACGATCAGCGCCGGGGTGATGATCGCGAAGGTCATCTGGAAGGTGACGAACACCGCTTCCGGGAACAAGGCCGCCGGGCCGGTGATGCTTGCGGGAGTCACGCCCTGCAGGAAGGCCTTGGCCATGCCGCCAACGAAGGAGTTGAAGTTGATCACACCCTGTTCCATGCCGGTCGTGTCGAAGGCCATCGAATAGCCGTAGACGAACCACAGGATCGAGATCAGGCCGGTGATAGCGAAGCACTGCATCATCACCGAAAGAATGTTCTTGGAACGCACCATGCCGCCGTAGAACAGCGCCAGCCCCGGGATCGTCATGAACAGCACGAGCGCGGTGGAAGTGAGCATCCAGGCGGTGTCGCCGGAATTGAGCACCGGTGCCGCGGCCTCATCGGCCAGGGCGATGCCTGGTAGAACTGCAGACAACAGGGCGCCTAGCCCTGCGAATCGACGCAGAGTCATGTTGTTTACTCCTGGGGCTTTTTTAGTTGTGTGTGTCGGCGGTCGAGGTCAGATCGCGTCGGTACCGATTTCGCCGGTACGGATTCGGATCGCCTGTTCCAACGGCACCACGAAGATCTTGCCGTCGCCGATCTTGCCGGTGTTGGCCGCCTTGGTGATGGCTTCGATCACACGATCGAGCTGGTCATCGCCAATGGCAACGTCGATTTTCACCTTGGGCAGGAAGTCGACCACGTACTCTGCGCCGCGATACAGCTCGGTATGGCCCTTCTGGCGACCGAAGCCTTTGACTTCGGTAACGGTGATGCCCTGCACGCCGATTTCAGACAGCGACTCGCGAACGTCGTCGAGCTTGAACGGCTTGATGATGGCAGTGACTAGCTTCATGAAACTCTCTCCCGAATTGGTGGACTTGCCCCAGGAAAACAAACCCGGCTCAAGTCTAAGCGCAGTGCCTGGCTTTGTAACGCTTAAGCGGCTCCAACCCTGGAGCCTTTGCCAGCGACCGCTCCTGACGAAACAGTGCCCGCTCCGCCTGCGCACTGCCTTACCTTGTGAGGCTGCTTCAGTGCAGGGTCGTGCAGGCATAAGCAGAAAGCTTGCCACTTCCTCCAAAACCACGGTTCAAGGCCATTTGGCCCGTTTCCGTGCCCTGTGGATAACGCACCACTTACCACGAGCGCACAACGCTGGTGCGCGCCGCCTCATCCGATTGCTCGAAAAGGGTGCAGCACGCCCGCGTTCCGGCAGTGCACTCCACCCATGCTAGACTGCGCCGCTCGACTTGGAGGACATCGACCATGCTTGCCCCTAAAGCTTTTCTGGACTCTCTTGCAGGCCAGGCCGCCCGCCTGATCGGTGGCGATGCCAGCGCCCCACGCGCTGAAATCGAGAGCCAGTTGCACGCACTCTTGCAGAGCGCATTCAACAAGCTCGAACTGGTCAGCCGCGACGAATTCGACAGCCAGATGGCAGTTCTCGCACGTACCCGGGCCAAGGTCGAGGCACTCGAAGCTCGCCTGGCTGAGCTAGAAGCCGCGCAGGCGCAGCGCCCAGACTGAAGGCGCGCTGGACGGGCGGCCTGCCCGCTCCCTACACTCCGAGTTGTTACAGGGTGTTTACCGGAGCCAGGATGAACCGCAACGAGTTGCGCAAGGCCGACATCAACCTGATGGTGGTGTTCGAAACCCTGATGCAGGAGCGCAACGTCACCCGCGTCGCGGAAAAACTCTTTCTTGGCCAGCCTACGGTGAGCGCTGCGCTCAACCGGCTGCGCAACCTCTTCAACGATCCACTGTTCGTGAGAGTCGGGCACCGCATGGAGCCCACTGCGCGGGCCGGGGAAATCATCAAGCACCTGTCCCCGCGCTGGACGCCATGTCCGTCGCGCTCAGCCTTTCGCACGACTTCGAGCCGCTTCAAAGCACCATGACCTTTCGCATCGGCCTGTCGGACGATGTGGAGTTCGGCCTGCTGCCGCCACTGCTGCGAGCCTTGCGCGCCGAGGCGCCGAACGTGGTAGTGGTGGTGCAACACGTGGATTACTGGCGCATCCCCGATTTACTGGCTTCAGGTGACATCACCGTAGGCATCTCGCAAACCCGAGGCCTGCCGGCCAATGCCAAGCGCAAATCGCTGCGGCGCATGTACGCACGGGTGCTGCGCGCCGACCCTTCCGATGCCCCGCTGACCCTCGATGAGTACTGCTCCCGGCCCCATGTGCTGGTGTCGCACACAGCCAATACGCGCGGCATCGCCGATGAGTGGCTCGATGAGATCGGTCGCTCCCGCCATGTGGTGCTGTCAGTGCCGCAGTTCAGCTCGCTGCCGGCCATTCTCGCGGGCACCGACCTGCTCGCCGGTTGCCCCGATTACGCCGCCACAGCGATGCTGGGCTGGGGCAACCTGTATGTGGAGCCGCTGCCGTTCGACACGCCGGCGCTGGAGTTGTCGATGGTGTGGCTGAGCATTACCGACAGTGACCCGGCAGAGCGGTGGTTGCGGTCTAGGTTGGAGTTTTATATGGGAGACCGAAAGGATGGCTTGCCTCTACCTTGATATTGGCAGGGAAACATCCCCTGACACTCCACCCCGGCAGCCCTGCCCCTTCCCGGCTACCGTTGCACCGCTCAACGGTTACCCAAGGAGGCACGGATGCCCCTCGCCATCGCCCACAGCCGCGCCCAGGTCGGTGTCAGTGCCCCTTCGGTGCTGGTCGAAGCGCACCTCTCCAACGGGCTGCCGTCTCTCACATTGGTAGGCCTGCCGGAAACCTCGGTCAAGGAAAGCAAGGACCGTGTACGCAGCGCGATCATCAACGCGGGGCTGTCCTTTCCGGCGCAGCGCATCACGCTCAACCTGGCCCCGGCCGACCTGCCCAAGGATGGCGGGCGCTTCGACCTGGCCATTGCTCTGGGCATCCTGGCCAGCAGCGGGCAGATTCCGCTTGCCGCGCTCGACAACATCGAATGCCTCGGCGAGTTGGCGCTGTCGGGTGCCATTCGTGCGGTGCAAGGCGTGCTGCCGGCAGCGCTGGCTGCGCGGGACGCCGGGCGCACGCTGGTGGTGCCGCGCGAGAACGCCGAGGAAGCGTCGTTGGCCAATGGTTTGAAGGTGCTAGCCAGTGAGCACTTGATCGAGCTGGTGGCACACTTCAATGGCAAGCAGGAGCTGCCGCTGTTTCGCTCCGACGGGCTACTGCTGGTGCCGCGTCCTTACCCTGACCTGAACGAGGTACAAGGCCAGCCAGCGGCCAAGCGCGCGCTGATCGTGGCAGCGGCCGGCTCGCATAACCTGCTGTTCAGCGGCCCGCCGGGCACCGGCAAAACCTTGCTGGCCAGCCGCTTGCCGGGCCTGCTGCCACCGTTGGCCGAACACGAGGCGCTGGAAGTGGCGGCCATCCAGTCGGTCACCAGCTACGTACCTTTGAGCAGTTGGCCGCAGCGGCCGTTTCGCCACCCGCACCACTCGGCGTCGGGCGCGGCGCTGGTGGGGGGCGGCAGCCGGCCCCAGCCAGGGGAAATCACCCTCGCCCACCACGGCGTGCTGTTTCTCGATGAACTGCCCGAGTTCGATCGCAAGGTGCTTGAAGTGCTGCGTGAGCCGCTGGAGTCTGGCGAGATCATCATCGCCCGCGCCCGCGACAAAACCCGCTTCCCTGCGCGCTTCCAGCTCGTCGCTGCGATGAACCCCTGCCCCTGCGGCTACCTGGGCGACACCACCGGTCGCTGCCGTTGTAGCCCCGACCAGATCGAGCGCTACCGCAACAAGCTCTCCGGCCCGCTACTGGACCGCATCGACCTGCACCTGACCGTGGCCCGAGAAACCACTAGCCTCAACCCAGTCCGGGGCGATGGCGAAAGCACGGCCCAGGCTGCCGAGAGGGTGTCTGCCGCACGGGATTTACAACTTCAACGCCAGGGCTGCGCCAATGCCTTTCTCGACTTGCCCGGCCTGCGCCAGCACTGCCAGTTACAACAGGCAGACGAGCAATGGCTGGAGGCGGCCTGCGAACGGCTGACGCTTTCACTGCGCGCAGCACATCGCCTGCTGAAGGTAGCCCGCACGCTGGCAGACCTGGACGGTGAAGCCTCGATTGCGCGCGCCCATGTCGCCGAGGCCCTGCAATACCGGCCGGCAGCGGGCTAGTTATCTATCCAGCTTGTGCGCATCGCAGCTTCACTTGTGCCCGCCGGCCGCAACCATAGGCAAGCCCGCCCCGCCCTGCCCTAATAGCGGCGTTTTCCTGCAACAGGCCTGCCCCATGCACCGCATCGCCCCTACTCTGCTACTCGCTCTGGTTGCGAACACCGCCCTGGCCGCTGACCAGCCACCGCTGTACGCCACCTACAAGGATTGGCTGATCGGCTGCGACAACACCCGCACCTGCACCGCCATCGGCGCCGTGCAGCAGCGCGATGACACCGGCCACGCTACCTTCAGCCTGCGCATCACCCGTGAAGCCGGGCCTGAAGGTGCGCTGCGCATCGGCGTATTCGACAGCAACCCGGCCAAAGGCCCACCTTCTCTGGACGGCAAGCCGCTGAAGGCCACCTTCGGCCCCGGCCAACTCAACGAGGGTGAAGTGCCCGAGCAATTCGCGGCTACGGGCGCACAGGCGCTGGCGCTCGTCCGCGAGCTGCGCGATGGGCACAACCTGGTGCTGCCCACCCAGGAGGGAGAGGCATTCGCCTCATTGGCTGGGATGAGCGCCGCCTTGCTGCAGATGGACGCCGTGCAGGGCCGGGTAGGCACGCAAACAGCACTGGCCCGCCCAGGCGACAACCCTGCCAGCAGTGTGCCCTTGGCGCCAGTAGCGCCTGAGCCGCCGACCTGGCAAGCGCCGGCCCCAATGAGCGAAGCCACCGCCCAGCGCATCGGCGAGGCGGCCATCGCCGCGACCCGCGAGGACTGGAAACAAACGTTGGACGACGACAGCCCTGCACAAGCACAGGCCTATGCCCTGAACGCCAGCCAGGCACTGGTGCTGATCAAGACCGGCTGCGCCGCTTACAACTGCACCTACAGCCTCTACCAGACGCCGCTGGCGCATCCCGAGCAGGCGCGGCGAATTGAGCTGCCTCAGCCAGTGCCAGTGGATGACGACATGCCGGGCGGCGATTTCCGCTTCGACCCGGCCAGCGGCGAGCTCACGAGCGAGTTCATGGCGATGGGCATGGGCGGTTGCGGCACCTCGATCCGCTGGCGCTTCGACGGCAGTGGCTTCGCCTTGGTAGACGCCCGCCAGATGAGCGCCTGCATGGGCCTGGCCCAGGCCTACTGGCCAGTGCTGTGGCGGACTTCGCCAAGCCGCTGAACGCCGGGAAACAACAACGCCAGGGTGTGCCTGGCCTGGGCGGCTTCGACATAGCTGTAAATGAGTTGGACGACTTGCCTGTGCTTCAGCGGTTCGCCGTCGAGGGTAAGGCGCACATACCACAGCTTGATCTGAAGGCCGCCTGCGATGGGCCAGGCGTCTGGCACGGCCAGCGACCTGTAACAACGGGGGCTCAGCGGTGGCGCGCCCTTGGGCGCATGCACGGTAAACGCCAGTGTGGTGTGCAGGTAACTCTGCTCCAGAACGAACTCGCTGAACTGGTACAACTGAGCCGGCTCCGGAGAGTTGGCGAAGGCCAGGGTATCAGGCGTGAGCGCCAGCACCACGCAGCCGTGCCGCCGCCACAGTGCCCGCGCGATGGCCAGCCCGGCCCCACCGGCTGCGATGAACAGCAAGGCCGGCCCCCATACCAGGATCGAATGCGCAAACGCCTGGTTGGCCCAGAGCAACCAGGCGCCGATTACCAAGGGCGCGCCTGCTGCGAGCCCCAGCAAACAGGCCTGCACTCGGCAGCGTTCACTCAGCTCGCAACTGTGTTGCGGGCCTTCGGCGGCGGTTTGCAGGGCTTGCAGATGCGCCTGCCGCTCCAGGTCATCCATCTCAGCGCAGCGTGTCGAGCTGGCGTTGCGCTTTAGCAGCCAGTACGTAGGCGTTGAGCAAGGCGCCTGCGTCTTCAGGCTTGAGCTTCTGGCCGCGAGCCATCAGCCCGGCAGACTGAATCAGGATGTGCGGTTCTGGCTTTTTCAGCGCCATGGCCTGGTTGCCGAACATCACCTTCACAGGGCGATGGGTGGGCATGGCCACCTCAGGGTCGATGGCGAGGTTCTGCACCAGTAACCAGCCGCCTTCATGCACACCGATGTCGACCACGTCGGCCAATTCCACCGGCCCGCTGAGGGCATCGTGGAACAGCTGGCGGCGGGTCAGGCGCATGAAGGGGTGTTTGCCGGCATCGCGGTGCTGCCAGGTGAGGAAGGCGAACACCAGCGCCAGGACCACACCACAGATCACCAACCCGGTTTTGCCCTGATGTACGCCCAGGAACGCGCCGATCAGCGAGAAGGCAATCAGCAGTGGGCCCACTATCAGAAAGCGCCGAGTATTGGTCAGCTCGGTCTGCTCCGGTACGTGCTCCACGACTTGCTTGAGCTCGGCTATCACACGGTGGCGCTGGGCTTCGCGCGACTGGTCGTACTCGGCACTGAGTGTGCCGGCCAGGCTGGAAAGTGGATCAGGCTGCTGCGGGGTCGTCATCGGGGCATCCTCGGGTAGGCTGGAAACCCGTCATTATCCTGCCCCGCTCGCAGGCCCGGCAGATGCCAGGCCGATGCTCACAACAATGCCCGCCGGCCTCACAAGCCCTCGCCCAGGTGCTCCTCGAACCTGAGCAGCCGCCCGGCATTGCCCAGTACCAGCAAGGTGCTCAGGTTGTGCAACACCGCGGCGATCATCGCCCCGGCAGCGCCCAGCCAGCCGAAGGCCGCAAAGGCGACGATAGCGATGGTCCAGCCGATGCCGATGATGACGTTGGCGTGCAAGGTGCGCCGGCACTGGCGGCTCAGCCGCACGCAGGTGCCGAGGCGGCGCAGGTCGCTGCCGATCAGCACGATGTCGGCCGACGCCAGGGCGATGTCGGCACCGCCGGCACCCATGGCCACACCCACCACGCCGGCCTTGAGCGCCAGCGAATCGTTGATGCCATCGCCCACCACCATCGGGCGAAAGCCTTGGTCGATTTCTGCCAGTACGCGGTTGAGCTTGTCCTCGGGCAACGCCTGCGCCTGCACTGCCTGGATGCCCACTTGCGCGGCCACTCGGTCGGCCACGCTCTGGCGGTCGCCCGTCAGCAGCAGCTGCCGGCCCAGGCCCAGTTCGGTGAGCTCGGCCAGTGCCTGCGCGGCCTCGGCCTTGGGCGTGTCGGCCAGCAACAGCCAGCCGAGGAAACGCCCGCCCAGCGCCAGCCCGGCGATAGGGCCGTCATGATCGGGCACCGGGGCGGTCGCCACGCCCAAGGCGTCGAACAATTCAGGGCGGCCCAGCGCGGCAACACCTTGCTCGGTACTGGCCAACACACCGAGGCCCTGGCGCTCCTCGATACCATCGAGCGCCAGCATCTGCTCGTGAGGCACCAGGCTCGCCAGCGCACGGCTGACCGGATGACTGCTGGCGTGGCCAAGGCTTGCGGCCAAGCGGTGCAGCGCTGCGGTGTCGCCCTGTTGTGCGTCGATGCCTTGCAGGCGCAGGGCGCCGTGGGTCAGCGTGCCGGTCTTGTCGAGCACCACACTGGTGAGGTCGGCCAACTCTTCGAGGAAGGCCGAGCCACGAATCAGAATGCCATGCCGCGCGGCCACGGCGACCCCGGCAATGGCAGTGGCCGGTGCCGACAGCACCAGCGCACATGGGCAGGCGGCCACCAGCACGGCGAGCATGGCCTGGGCATCCTGGGTCACGAACCAGGTCACCGCCGCCACCAGCAGCACCAGCACCTGATAGGCCCCGGCGTGGCGCTCCAGCAGGCGGGTAATCGGTGGCTTGGCGCGCTCGGCGCTCTGCATCAGGGCAATGACCTTGCCCAGCGTCGAATCGCTGCCGGTGCGAGTCACTTCCACGCGCAGCAAGCCGTCGAGGTTGATACTGCCGGCCAGTACGCTTTCACCCTCGCGCACGCGCTGGGGCACCGATTCGCCGGTGAGCGTTGCGGTGTCGAGGCTGGCCTGGCCACTGCGCACCACCCCATCGGCGGGCACCTGGTCGCCAGCGCGCACCTCGACCTGGTCGCCGGCCTGCAAGGTGCTGTTGTCGACTTCGCGGATGCCGCCATCGGCCAACAGGCGGGCCTGGCTGCGCGTCAGCTGGCCCAAGGCGTCGATGGCCTGCTGCGAGCCGATCACGCTGCGCTCCTCCAGCACGTGGCCGAAGATCATGATGATCGGCAGCAAGGCTGCGGTGAGCAGGTCGCCGCTGGCCCAGGCGCCGATCATCGCCAGGGCGATGAGTTGATCGGTGATGCCGTGCAGGCTGGGGTGGCGCAGGCTGAACCAGGCCGAGCGCAGCACCGGCACCGCCACCAGCAACGAGGCCAGGCCCAGCAGGCAATCGCCGACCTGAGCCTGGTCAGCCGCCCAGGCGCGCCAGCCCAGGCCCAGCAGCAACAGGCCGAGTGCGAGCATGGCCAGGGTCAGTTGCCGCGCAGCGCGGCGTTGCTCGCCCTGGCTGAGCAGGGGCGCTGTGTGTACGTGGGCGCTCATCGGTCGGCTCCCTGAAGGATCAAACGGCTGTCGTCGCGGGGGTCGACGGTGGTGACCGAGCCGGCCTTGCCGAGAATCGCCGGGAGCCTTTCGCGGTACAGGCGCAGCGCCAGGCCGGGGTCATCACTGCGGGCGAGGCCGGTGATGGTGGCCGTGGCGGCCTGGGCCTGCGCCACCTGTTCGCTGGCTTGAGCGTGGGCCACGGCGAGCAGGCGGTCAGCCTTCTGGGTAGCGGCTTGCAGGGTCTTTTGTGCGTCGTTGCGGGCGGTGGCCAAAGCCTTGTCTGCCTCCTGCGTGGCGGTGAGCACCGCATTGAACGCGCTTACCGCGTCGGCCGGCAGGCTGGACTGCACGTCCACCCGCTCCAGTTCCACACCCAGGCCCTGGCCAGTGGCCTCCAGCTCGCGCAGGCGCTGGTTGGCGCTTTGCACCAGGTCGGCGCGCAAGCGCTCACGGCGCTCGGCGGCCTGGTTGCCCTGGCTGAGCATCTCCGGGCGCGCCACCAGGATGGTATCCAGGTCACGCGCAGCAGCCAGGCCGATGGCGCTGCGGGTAATCACCCGGTCCAGCGCTGGCAGCACATGATCGCCCTGCAACACCCAGGCGCGCGGGTCGGTGACTCGGTAGAACACTTGCAGGTCCAGCTGCACCACGCCGGCATCGCCCGTGAGCAGGTAACCGGAACCGGCCAGCGCATCACTCACCGGGGTTACGTAGCTGGCTTTGAGCTCCGCGTCGCGGGCCGCGTTGCTACGTTGCAGGCCTTGCACGTGCAATTGCAGCACGCGCTCGGGGCCCGGCACGGTAACCACTTGTTCGACCGGCTGCGGCCAGGCCATCAGCAGGCCGGCGCCGGCCACCCGCTCGATGGCGCCAAAGCGCAGCACCACGGCACGATCCTGCGGCGCCACCTGGCGCACGTTGGAGAACAGCCAGGCCAGCGCCGCCAGCAGCGTCACCAGATACAGGCCGATGAAGGCCAGCCGCGTCGCTTGGTGCCAAGGGCCAACGCCCCGTTCGCTGAGCTGGCTCATGGCTGCACAGGCGCCTTGCCATCGCCAGGCGTTGGCCCTTCGACCAGCGCCCGGAACGGCGCAGCGTCGGTGCGCAGCACCAGCCGGCTGCTGGGCGTGATGATCGTGCCGAGGGTGTCCAGCGAGCGCAGCAGGTTGTACAGCTGCGGGGCGCTGGCGTAGGCCTTGCCGTAGATCTGCGCGGCTTGCACTTTGGCCTGGGCCTGGATGTCGGCGGCCTGCACCGAGGCGTCTGCCTCCATCACCCGCGCATCGCGCTCGGCCTGCGAACGAATCTGCGCGGCTTGGCGCTTGCCTTCGGCGGTGCGCTCGGTGGCGATGGTTTCGCGTTCGGCGCGCATGCGGTCGACCGTGGCGTTAAGGGTTACCGAAGGCAAGGTCAGGCGCTCGACGCCCACTTGCAGCACGCGCACACCGTAGGTGTCGAACAGGGCTTTTTCGATCTGGTCGCGCAGGCGGGTTTCGAAGGCGTTGATCTGCACCTGGCTGGCGTCGGTGTTCACCAGGCTGGCCAGGTCGAAGCTTGCTGCGGTGGTTTCCAGCGCGGAGCCCACAAACGTGCGGATCTGCCGTGCGGCTTCATCGGGCTGGTTCTGCACCGCGCGCATGAAGCGCTGCACAGCGTTCTGGTCGGCCGGCACCTGCCAGGCCACGTAAGCCTGCACGATGATGCGCAGGCCATCGCGGGTGCCGACGTCCTGCAGGCCACTCGACGTGCTGCGCAGGCGCAGGTCCACCGGCACCGCTGCCTCCAGCGGCGTGGGCAGGCGCCAGGCAAGGCCGGGCTCCAGCAGCACCCGCTGCGGGTTGCCGAAGCGCGTCACCACCATGGCCTCGCCCGAGCGTACCTGCACCAGGCTCGCGGCGATGGCCGCGAACGCGACCAGCACGAAGGCCACGGCAAAGCCGGCCCAGGGCCAGGGCCCGGCGTGCTCTGGCGCACCGTGGTGGTGATGGTGGTGGCCGTGGTGATGGTGATGATGGCCGTGGTGGTCATCGTGGGTGTGGGTCGGGTTGCTCAAGTCAGCCACTCCTTAACGAACGGCGCGCGGTGGCGTGGCGTCCACCGGGGCGAAGAAGGTGCGCAGGTCGAGGGTCGGCGCGCTGCCGCCTCCGAGCCGGTGATCGAGTATCAGCAGTTTGCCTTGGGCCAGGCCCAGGCTCAGTTGCGCCAGGTAGCGCTCGAAGATGAACGCCTGGCCGGCGCTGGCATACGCCTGGCGCTCGGCTTCGAAGGTTCGGTCGGCAGCCTGGGCGGCGGCGTGGTTCTCACGGGCCGAGGCTTCGGCCTGGGTGCTGACGTCGAACGCTACCAGCTGCGCTTGGCTCATCTGTTCGGCGGCCGCGCCGCGCTCGCGAGCCACCAGCGCCTGGGCGCTGATCTGCGCAGCCTGCACGGCATGATAGGCGTTGGCGGCACCGGCCGGCGGGTGAATGGCTTCCACCACCGTGGCCAGCACCTCCACGCCGCTACCGAGTTTGTGCAGGTCTGCCTGCACGGCCTCGCCGATGCGTTGCGACAGGCCTTGGCGATCCTCGCCCAGCAGGCCATCCAGGGTGCTGGAGGCCAGGCTGTGCACCAGCACCCGGCTGGCGGTGTCGCGGATCAGTTGCGGTACGTCGGCGCTGTGGTATGTGGCAGCCAGGGCGTCGGCGTCGCTCAGGCCGATGCGGTAGATGAAGCGCACGTCCATGTTCACCACCTGGAAATTCTGCTGCGCGCCGCTGCTGCTGGCGATCACCTGGGTGTTGTCACGCGCGTGGGTAGCGTCCCAGAGGCGGTCGGCGCTCACCGGGGCGGGGCCGTCTGCGGTGGCGGCGCTGGGCGCGGCGGCACCTTCCAGGCCGGTGGCGAGTTCGTGAACGGTGCCGTTTTCCACCGGGATCACTCGGCCCAGCGGCCAAGGCAGCCCCACATGCAGGCCCGGGCCGAGCACCCGCAGCGGGTTGCCGAACTGCTCGTACACGCCCCGGCCGTCCAGTGGCACCTGGCGTACGCCACTGAGTGCCCAGCCCAGCAGCGCCACCACGGTAAACACCGGCAGCGCGGCGCGGCGCATGTAGTTGAAGGCCCAGATCTGCCGCAGGTCGATACCGAAGCGGCCTTTGAGCTCTTGTTGCAGCGCCTGCAGCGGGCGCGGCGGCCAGCGCAGCAGCCCGGCAACGAAGCTGTCGGCCAGCATCGGCGGTTCCAGGCTGGGCCGGCGCGGGCTGAACCATGACAGCACCGCGCGCACCGCCAGCTCCAACGCAACCGCCGCCGGCAGCAGGCCACTGAGGGTCGCCACTCGCGCAGGCCAGAGGTTGTCGGGGCTGTAGAACAGCAGGCAGAGCGCATTGATCAGCAGCTCGGCCAGCGCCACCCGCAAGATCAACGCCAGTGCCCTGGCTTCGGGCCATTGCGCGAGGTTGGCCTGCGTGAGGTGGCGCTCGGCAACCAGCAGGCCGAACGCCAGCAACAGGCTCAGGGCGACGGCGATGTTGCCAGCCATCCCGGCCTGGCCACCGGGGATCGCAAGGTCCCAAGGCAGGCGGATGCACAGCATCGCCAACAGGCTCCAGCCCAGCAGCCATAGCGACGCCAGGCCCAGCCTCCGGGCGCTGCCGAGCAGGCCCCGGCTGATGCGATCCAGCGTGCGTTCGTACCAGCCAGTGGCCTCGGCAGCTACTTCAGCCTTGGCCGGCACGGTGGCGAGCAACGCCGCACGCCAGCGTGCCGGCTCCCGGGCGGCCTGTACAGCCGCCCCTGCGAGCAGAAAGCTTGCGGCCAGGTTGCACAGCACGGTCGGCCACAGCGTGGTGGCCGCGAACAAGCCTGCGAAGGTGGCCGAGGCCAGCAACACGGCTACCAGCGCGGCGCATGCCAGGCCATAACGCAACAGCACCCGCGCCTGCCCCGCCGCGCTCAGCACGCTGGGCAGCTCGCGCACCTCTGTGGCCGCTGCTTGCAGATCGATACCCATCCCCACCCCGAAACATTTCGCAATCTACCGTTACGATATAACGATGGGGGTCAAAATGTCGTGGGGCGCGAGATGAAAAAAGGGTGGTTCAGGGAGGGTTCAGGGTTTGGGGGCATGTAAATCAGCGAACAGAATGTTCAACCCGTGGGAGGTCGGCTGTGCCGAGCGACGCGGTTAGTCCGAGCACCCAGTCGGTTGGTGCTTAAGAGGGACTATCAGTAATTTTGTGTTCGGGCATCACATGCGTTTAAGGTGCATGACATGCCAAGCAAAAAGACCCCGGCCGGCAAGGCCAGAAAAGACCTCCCAGAGATCCCCAAAGACCTGGTCGAACAGTTCGTCAAAGGCCCGATGACAGCTGAGGCGATCCAGGACATCTCGATGGCCTTCAAGAAGGCGTTGGTCGAGCGCGCACTGGGTGCGGAGCTTGGCTATCACTTGGGCTATGCGTCCGGCGAGACGCGCCCGGAAGGCACCGATAACCAGCGCAACGGCACCAGCGGCAAGACAGTGCTGACTGACGATGGCCCGCTCAAGCTGGACATTCCCCGCGATCGCGACGGCAGTTTCGCGCCCATCCTGATTCCCAAGCATGAGCGCCGCTTCACAGGGTTCGACGACAAGATCATCGCCATGTATGCCCGTGGCATGACGGTACGCGAGATCCGTGCGTTTCTGCTGGAGCAGTACGGCACGGACGTCTCTCATGACTTCATCAGTTCTGTTACTGACGCCGTGATGGAAGAAGTGGGTGCATGGCAACAGCGGCCTCTGGAGCCGATGTATCCGGTCATTTTCTTCGATGCCTTGCGGGTGAAGATCCGCGATGAAGGTGTGGTCCGCAACAAGGCGATCTACTTGGCGCTGGGCGTTTTGCCGGACGGCACCCGTGACATTCTGGGTATCTGGATCGAGAACACCGAGGGTGCGAAGTTTTGGTTGAAAGTGTTCAACGACTTGCGCAACCGAGGCGTTGAGGATGTGCTGATTGCCGTCACGGACGGACTCAGGGGCATGCCGGAAGCACTGGCGGCTGTTTACCCTGAAACGACTCTGCAAACCTGCATCGTCCACCTGATCCGCAATAGCCTTGAATACGCCTCCTGGGACAAACGCAAAGGGCTGGCCAAAGCTCTGAAGCCGATTTATCAGGCACTCAATGCCGAGGCCGCCGAGCAGGCATTGAACGACTTCGAGGCTGGGCCCTGGGGCAAGCAGTATCCGACGGTTGTTGCCGCGTGGCGGCGGGCTTGGGATCGCGTGATCCCGTTCTTCGTGTTCCCGCAGGCAATACGCAAGGTGGTCTACACCACCAACGCCATCGAGAGCATCAACGCCCAGTTGCGCAAGATCATCAAGACGCGCGGGCACTTCCCGAATGACGAAGCGGCGACCAAGCTGATCTGGCTGGGACTGCGAAACATCACCGCCAACTGGGGCAAGGCTGCGCATGACTGGAAAAGTGCGATGAATCAATTTGCGATCCTGTATGAAGATCGCTTTACCAGGCCAACCTGGTGATTTCACTGTCCGTCAGGTGACGGGCGTTAACCGCCCGCACACAAAAAATCTGACAGTCCCGCTTAAGATGAGCGACAGATACACGTCGCCCGGCGCAGCCGGCCTCCCACCAAGGCTCAGCTCAGATTGCAAGAGCTAGCACTGCCCCCTCCCATTCTCTGAAACACCCGCTATCATGGCTCACCCCTTCCAGGATGGATCACCATGGACAGCAATCGACGTCCTATACGCGCACGCTCGTCGCGTTGGGCGAACAGCATCACCGCCTTTCTCATCCGCACCGGCATCTCCCCCAACCAGATTTCGCTCATCAGCATCGCTTTCGCGGCACTCGGCGCTGTGGCGATCGTGCTCGACCAGGGCATCGCAGGTTCGGTGCTGTGCATCATTGGCATCCAGGGCCGGCTGCTGTGCAATCTGTTCGACGGCATGGTGGCCATCGACGGCGGCAAGCAATCACCGCTGGGCGCGCTGTTCAATGAATTCCCCGACCGCGTGGCCGATTCACTGCTGCTGATCGCGCTGGGCTACGCCTGCGCATGGCCCGCGCTGGGCTGGTTCGCCGCCCTGGCGGCAGCGCTGACGGCTTATATCCGCGTATTCGGTGGTTCGCTCGGGCTGGCGCAGCGCTTTCTCGGCCCTTTCGCCAAGCAGCAGCGCATGGCAGTGATGACCGGCGCAATGGTGCTCAACGCATTCGAAACCCCGCTATGGGGCAGCCATCACGCGCTGCTGGCCGCGCTCTGGCTGATCGCCTTGGGCTCGGCACTCACCTGTGTTACCCGCACCCGCGCGCTTTGCCGCGACCTGGAGGCCAAGCATGTGGCTCAGTGAACTGCTGGTGGCGCTGCTGCGCCTGCTGCTGGGTATTACTGCGCGCTGGCAGAGCCCGCCGCAGCTGGGCCGCCAGCGCATCTACTTCGCCAACCATTCCAGCCACATGGACACGCTGGCGATCATCTCGGCCCTGCCCAAAGCCGCTCGCCGGCACACGCGCCCCGTGGCCGCCGCCGATTACTGGGGCAAGAACGCCTTCCTGCGCTTCATCTCCGGCCAAGGCCTGCGCGCGGTGTTGATCGAGCGCCACGGGCCGCCAGGGCGCGATGCGCTGGCGCCCGTGGTGGAGGCGCTGGCGCAGGGTGATTCGATCATCCTCTTCCCGGAGGGCACTCGCGGCGATCAGCCCCTGCCGGCGCCGTTCAAGAGCGGGCTGTTCCGCCTGCATCAGCAATTCCCTGACGTGGAGCTGGTGCCGGTGTACCTGCAGAACTTCCACCGCTCGCTGCCCAAGGGCAAGCGCGTGCCGCTGCCGATCCTGTGCAACATCCGCATCGGCGACCCGATCCCGGCGCTGCCCGGTGAAGACAAAGCGGTGTTTCTCGAACGCGCCCGCGAGGCGGTGGTGAGGTTGGCCCAATGAGCATGATGTCCAAATTTCTCTGGTTCGTCGGCATCGTGCTGGCGCTGCTGACCATCGCCTCGGCCACCGGCTGGGTGCTGGCGCGCACGCTCAAACGTGAAAGCCTGGTCGCCACGATCGTGAACCTCAACGAGCGCATCAACGCCTGGTGGTGGATGGTCATCATCTTCCTGGTGTCGTTCTGGATCGGCCCCACCGCCACGCTGGTGCTGTTCGGCTTCATCTCGCTGTTCGCGCTACGTGAATTCATCACCTTGGCGCCGACCCGGCCTGCGGACCACTACGCCTTGTTCGCGGCGTTCTTCGTGTTGATCCCGGCGCAGTACTGGCTGATCGGCACGCACTGGTACTCGATGTTCACCCTGCTGATCCCGGTGTATGCCTTCCTGCTGCTGCCGGCCATCGCCGTGCTCAGCGGCGACACCAGCCAGTTCATGGAGCGCACCGCGAAGATTCAGTGGGGGTGATGATCAGCGTCTACTGCATCAGCCACGCCCCCGCGCTGTTGCTGCTCGACCTGCCCGGCTATCAGGGCCAGAACGCCTTGCTGCTGTTCTATCTGATCTTCGTGGTGCAGATCAGTGATGTGCTGCAGTACGTGTTCGGCAAGTTGTTCGGCAAGCACAAGGTGGCGCCGTCGGTGAGCCCTTCCAAGACCGTAGAAGGCCTGGTAGGTGGAGGCCTGGCGGCGACGTTAGTGGGCGGTGGGCTGTTCTGGATGACGCCGTTTAGCTTCGTTCAGTCGCTGACCATGGCGTTGCTGATCGTGACCATGGGCTTTCTCGGTGGGCTGGTGATGTCGGCGATGAAGCGCAGCCTGAGTGCGAAGGACTGGGGGACGATGATCAAGGGGCACGGCGGGATGCTGGATCGGATGGATTCGATCTGCTTTGCGGCGCCGGTGTTTTTTCATGTGACGCGGTATTTTTTTAGTCCGTGAGGGTGGAGGGCTCTTTTGCGGGGGCCCTCGCCTTACTGCAGCCTGATCAGAAGATCTAGGCTCTGTACGTAATTGGCAGAAACTCAGCCAAACCCACACCGCAGAGCAGTTGCCGTAGAGTCTCCCGCCATCCAGGGAAAGGAATCCTCTGATGGCCAGTCGGTACGATATTTCGGATGAAGCTTGGGATTTGGTAGCGGATCTTTTCACAGGTCCGCAGCGCAAAGGTCGCCCCCGTCGTGATGATCGGCAGATGCTCAATGGCATCCTGTGGGTACTCTGTTCGGGAGCACCATGGCGCGACATGCCGGAGGATTTCGGGCCCTGGTCAAGCGTCTATCAGCGCTTTCGCGATTGGCGAAACCAACGTGTCTTCAGCCAGATGCTCAAACGGCTGCAACTGAAGCTCAACGAAAAAGGCCGGATCGATCTGAAGACCTGGATGATCGATTCAACCGCCATACGTGCCTCCCGCTCGGCCTCCGGCGCGGGTAAAAAGGGGGCCTGACGAACCCGCCGATCATGCTCTAGGCCGCAGCCGCGGAGGCTTCACCACCAAGATTCATATGCTGTGCGACGCTAACGGCATTCCTCTTCGCTTTCTGCTCTCCGGTGGCAACAGCGGATGTTCGGCTGGCTCAAAGACAACCGCAGAATTGGTACGCGCTATGACAAGCTGGCAGAGAGCTTTGCCGCTATGGTTTCGCTGGCGTGCTCGTTGCGGTGTTTAGAATAGTTGGTTTCGTACAGAGCCTAGAGATGGCGTTGTCGATCAGATACTTGAACTGCGCCGCGTTGCTGGCCAAGCCGTCGAGCAGGCTTTGGCCAGTGCGCTTTGCCTTTCAGTGACTATGTTCACGTATAAAACGTAAGCTAAATTTTTAAAATCTCCTCAATAGCAGCCCTATCATTATTTTTAAAAAAAATCTTGAGCGTATGCTTATTATCAAAACCCCAGTCCAAAACTGCATCGCGAAGAATTTCTATATACAACTTCAATTCATTTCGCGGCAAGCCAGGTAGCGATTCATGAACAACCACGATCTCATTAAGTGGAATCCAATCAAAATCTCTCAAACAATCGTATAAAGCATCCCAATTGAAACCGAAATATCCGGGAAACCAAAGCATATAATAAATTGCTTTAAATAATTCATCCTTGTCTTTAATAAAAGGATTAACTCGAACGCAGAAGCTTTCTGCGAAATCGCGAGACGGCAAATCGTCTACAAAGATAAATGGCAACATATACTTTTACTCACACATCCACTTACTTGATTTATAATTTCTTGGATTTTATCTCAGCACTTTTTTAAATCAATTTAGGATAGCCAGCTAATTTTTAATAGTAGTTTCTCCCACCAACTCAGCTTCGCCTTGCCATTTGAAAGCGCAAGGCCTATAGAAAACAGAACCTAAACAACTGAGCATCTATTTAAACTAAACCCTTGCACAGCCGGGAGTTTTCACCATGGTCAGCTTCAATGCAACCAACTTCCTGAACAGACTTTTCTGATCCTCTGCCAATCATTTACAAAAATCCGGAACGTATTCGGCGCTAGCTCATTTATTTAATTAAAAAGGTGACTTCACATCAGGCATGTATTGATAGGCCATCAGTACTGCATCCAAGGGGGCGTCAACACCGCCCAATTTGCAATTTACTATATTAATCCACTTCACTGCTGTGCTGACCTGCCCCTTGCTAAGCCAGTCTTTTTCGAGATTCTCCCTCAAGAACTTTTTCCCCATATCAAAAAGTTTGTTTTTATCGAAAACCCCTTCGATTTTGGATCTGCATAATTTATACGCATATTTGCGTTGCGATTTTCCAGGCGACTTTATTTCTGAAACACCGTGATATTTTTCATAGGCAGAAATACCTTTTTCATATTCTTCCGCAAGAAAGCATGCTGTGACATACTCGTCTAAAAACCAACTACCCAGCCCTGCCTTACCCCAATTCTGTATATTTTCGGACTTTTCCAACCAATTGGATGCTACGGCCCAACATGAAACTTCAGCCTGGTCCTGCATAACCCAAGCTCCGATACTGCGATACTGATGTAGCCGAGCCATATAAAAATCAAGATCGCCCCCGAAGCTATCCTTCCTCGATATTGCCAATTCAATTCTAGATATCATTTCGGGCATGTAACATTGAACTTGATCATAACACCCAACAAGCCACCCCCAAAATATGGTGTCTATCGAGTGACACGCTAAATTTCCAAGCGCAACACTTTGTTCCGGCTTTTCCTTTAGCGAACGCAACCCCGAACTCAACACATGTTTTTTTCTATCAAACATATCCAAGCTTTTCACATTCATATTCTCTTACCGTTAACATAAACAGCTGGGACAGAGTTTTTCGCTGCTCCAGCTCCAACAGTATTCGCCTTGAAATTTCCTGACCTTATATTCTTTAAAGCTTGATCCTTAATATCATCCAACAATGATTTTGATACTGGTTTCCCCCAGCGTCCCAATTGCACGCCCCATCGGAACAATGTATGCGCCTGGATCGCCTGCCACTGCCGGTAAGGCTCGTGCCGAGGGCTCCGAGGCGGAAAAATAGCGTCTACTTCAGATCAACCCTAGGTATTTACAGTTAGCAAGAAACATTCAAACCGCAAGCAGAGATAAAATCATGCACCGGCATATCAAGAAAGCTATTCGCCCCAGCGGAAAGAACATCTTGCAACCGGACGATGCCTTTTTCAAAATTCAAAGAAACGTCAAAGCAATTAAATTCGAATTCCCTAAGCAGGACGCTTTTTGAGCAAATTCGCTCATCAAAGGCGTTTTTCAGAATAGAGCGCACGCTGTCGTCCAACTCCTGAGCGACAAATCGATCTATTAGTGTGTCAACACTACTCATAGCCATCCCTTACTAGTATGGGAATGCAGTATGAATCACTCCATCCCGAACATTTATCTTGATTGTCGACGTTGGAGCGCCTGAAATATTAGTTCCAATCACCTTACCTGCATTGTACTCAACAATGTATCCCCCTGGGCCGTTAGGAGTTACCTTCCCATATCTTAGTGCGCTATCAACATAATTAGAGACATCTTTAATAGATGTTCCCTCCGAAAACTTACCAATATTCACAAATCCTGAATCAGGCCCATGCCGATAGAATACATGCTCGATACCTGTCATCAAACCGCCTTTTTTATATGTGTTCGCGCCCCATGATGCATCTATTTGTTTCGGCGCTGGCAATGCCTTAATTGTGTCATCGACGGCCGTCCCAGTAGCTTTTGTACCTGTTGCAGGCCCAACCAAGTCAGACGGATAATACGCTCTCTCCACCACATCGCCACCGGCAGAAACGCCCTTCCCCCCGGCCGTAACCAACCCTTTTGCCGTTGTTCCCAGCCCAACGGCAGCAAGCGCACCCGTTACTGCATTACCCGCCAACGCCCATCCATTCTTGTCGTCAATGGCCTTCAGGCCGCCAACGACTGACCCACCCCCCATCGCACTTAGCGATAAAACCTGAATCGCACGTCCTGGCAAACCACCTAAAAACTCAAGCGCCGCCTGGCCGATATTCGCCTCGCCCTGCGTATGGTTATTGATAGTGATGTATTGCTTTGCTTTGTCATAAATCTTTTCGTCGGGCCCCTTTCCTCGCAGCCAAGCAATATTGCCCAACAGGCTATCGCTGTGTTCCCGGTTTACGACTGCCTCCTGCTTCTGCGCCTCCTCGCTCGCAGCAAAGTAGTTCGGATAGGTTCGGTAGCCGGGACCTTCAGTCAACAGTCCTTTCAATAGCTGCTGGGCGACTGCAGTTCCGTACACCTGCTGCTGCTGATAGGTGTACACCTGCAGGTAGGCCTGTAAATCAGTCCTATCCTGGGCCGTCATGAGCTCAGGGCTAAGACGAGCTTTTTCCAGAAGATAATCACTTTGCTGATCGGCTTCGTAGAGTGCAATCAGTTGCGCAGAAGCAGCCGGGTCATGGTCTTCCATTACCTTTTTCTTGAGCTCTTCAAGCCGTTCTCGGGCCTGGTGGCTAGGCTCTGTACGAAACCAACTGTTTTAAACACCGCAACGAGCACGCCAGCGAAACCATAGCGGCAAAGCTCTCTGCCAGCTTGTCATAGCGCGTACCAATTCTGCGGTTGTCTTTGAGCCAGCCGAACATCCGCTCAATGATGTTCCGCTGCGCGTATTTGGGCTTGTCGAACAGGCGAGGCAAGCCCGGTTTCGGCTTGCGCTTCATCATCCGAAGGGGAATGACGGGCTGCATTCGATAGCGGTCGCAGTATTGGCGCAGCGCCTCGGCGTCATAACCTTTGTCTGCTAGTAGCCATCTGCAGCGCTTGCGTGGCCGGCCACGTACAGTCGGAAGATGGGCGCCGTCCAGGAGGGGTTGGGCGTAGTTGATGTCGCTTGCGTTGCCACCGGAGAGCAGAAAGCGAAGAGGAATGCCGTTAGCGTCGCACAGCATATGAATCTTGGTGGTGAAGCCTCCGCGGCTGCGGCCTAGAGCATGATCGGCGGGTTCGTCAGGCCCCCTTTTTTACCCGCGCCGGAGGCCGAGCGGGAGGCACGTATGGCGGTTGAATCGATCATCCAGGTCTTCAGATCGATCCGGCCTTTTTCGTTGAGCTTCAGTTGCAGCCGTTTGAGCATCTGGCTGAAGACACGTTGGTTTCGCCAATCGCGAAAGCGCTGATAGACGCTTGACCAGGGCCCGAAATCCTCCGGCATGTCGCGCCATGGTGCTCCCGAACAGAGTACCCACAGGATGCCATTGAGCATCTGCCGATCATCACGACGGGGGCGACCTTTGCGCTGCGGACCTGTGAAAAGATCCGCTACCAAATCCCAAGCTTCATCCGAAATATCGTACCGACTGGCCATTAGAGGATTCCTTTCCCTGGATGGCGGGAGACTCTACGGCAACTGCTCTGCGGTGTGGGTTTGGCTGAGTTTCTGCCAATTACGTACAGAGCCTAAGAAAGTTATATTGCGTAGCACTGGCATTCACCGCTGACGCCACTTCCACACTCTTCTGATCCCCGCCCTGCAACGACGCAGACAACACACCAATCAACTGCGAATTCATCACCAGCAGGCGTTTTTTGTCCTCTGGCGCCATACCGCTGTAGGCGTCCGACAGCGACTTCACGATCGCCTCATTCACACCGGCCGCCAGCGCACCCGTTTTGAAATCACCGCCCATGGCTTCGGCAGCCAAGCCGCCCATTAACGCGTGCAGGCCGATCTTCGCCGCTTTGCCGTCGTCGAAGCCGTAGTCCCTGCCGATGTCACCCACCAGGTTGAACCCGGCAGCCACGAAGGTGTTCACCAGGCTCTGTTGCAGCGCATCACCCAGGCTACCCTTCTGCCCCAGCGCCTTGTTCAACAGCGCGGAGGTACTGTTTTGCAGTGTCTGGCTAGCTGCGAACTGGCCAATACCCGACCAGGTGGACAGCCCGTTCTTTGCCGTGACAGCAGCGGTATTGCTGAGGGCGTTGGAAGTGCTGGAGGTTTTTGCAGCCCCTTCCACTGCGCTTTGCCCGGTTTGAGTACTGGTCCATTCGTCATACAGCCCCGCCGTCAAACCGGCCGTGATGCCGGAAACCGCATAGCCCTTGAGCGCATCCTTGGACACGACCTGTTTGAGTGTCAGCCCCAGGTCGCCGCCGTTGTTGATGAACCCGATTCCTGCATTGCTGGCCATGCCGACCAACACAGCTGAGGCTGCGGCGTTGGCCCAACCGGCCGCAGCTCCAGCAGTCGTCGCGGTTGCAGCGGTACTGGCGGCCCAGGCGCTGCCGGCAGTCACGCTCGCGCCTGCGCTGCTTGCAGCACCCGCCACCAACCCACTGGCCGCGCCCGCCGTGAAGTACGCAATGATGATCGCGATCACCAGTTGTGCCGCCCCGCCCAGCCCGGAGTGGCTGTACTTGTACGAGTCGTGCACTTCCTTGACCTGCCGCCAGTCCACGTCACCGCGGGCTTCGGCGTCTTTCAGCCAGGCCAGGTCCGGGTTCACCGCCACCATCGCGTCGATGGTCTGGTGCACGCTTTGCTGATTCACCTCCTTCACGTCCACGGTGATCCGCTGGGCGGCCTGGATCATCAGCTCGCCCTGCACCGCCATTTCGGTCTGGCGCACGGTTTCGTCGGTGCGGCCCTTGCCGCTCATGCTGTTCCAGACCGCCGAGTTGCTGCTCTTCTCGTGGCTCTCCTGATGCAGGTCCTTCACCGCCTCGAAGGTGACTGCCCCGCCGCTGTCGATGGTCAGGTCCTTCGCGGTCTCAAGCCGGGCGCCCTGATAGGTCTGGTCGCCACCGCTGGCCAGGGTGATATCCCCGCCCGCCTTGACCTGGCTGCCAACGTTGGTGACATCCGTCACCTCATCGCGCTGGGTCTTCTTGCTGCCGAAGCCGCCCTTCTTCTTCATGTCGTACAGCGAGTAGTCGCTGTCCTGGGCGGCGAGCAGGTTCAGTTTCCCGCCGGCCACCAGGTACGCTTCGTTCGCGGCGGTTAGGTTGCTGGCGGTGACGGTCATGTCCTGCCCAGCGCTCAGATCGAGGTTGCCGCCAGAGGTGATGGTGGTGCTCACCTGGCTGACATGATCCTCCTGCGCCGTCACCTTCTTCGTCTTGGCATACAGGTGCGACTCATCCGCCGCCGCGCTCACCAGCAGGTTCTCACCCGCCGCCACCGCCACATCACGCTTGGCCTCCAGCTGGCTCGCGACCAGGCTCACGTCGCGCCCGGCCTGGATGCTCAGGTCACGCCCGGCGGTGGCGCGAGCCCCTAGCTGGGTGATGTCGCTGCTGTTGCGGTTGCTGTCCAGGTACAGGCTGTTGTTCACCTGGGTGGCGTCGACATTCACATCGCGGCCGGCGCGCAGCGCCAGGTCGCGGCCGCTTTGCAGCACGCCGCCGGTGTTGCTGATGTCACGCCCGGCGCTGATCGCCAGGTCGTTGGCCGCTTCGATGCGCGCGGCGCTGTCGGCGAAGCCGCGCTGTTCGGTCTTGGTGCCGGCGCTGCTTTGGTGGGTGGTCAGCGTACGTTCGTTGATCACGTCGCCGTTGATCGCCGTGGCGCTCACGTCGCGCCCGGCGATGATGCCGCCGGCCTTGTTGACGATGGTGTTGCCTGCCAGCAGGTCCAGGCTGCCGCCGGCCTGGATCAGCCCGCTGTTGGTCAGGTCGCCGGCGGCCTTGGCGCTCAGGTTGTTGCTGGCCTTGAGGGTGCCGACGTTGGTCAGGTCCTTGCCGGCGATCAGGCTCACGTCGTTGCCGGCGATCAGTGCGCCGTTGGGGCCCAGCCGGCCGTTGGCCTGGGCAAGGTACACCACCGGCACCAGTACCTGCTCGCCGTTCACTTCCTGGCTCTCCAGCCAGACGATGTCGTCGAGATCGTAACCGAGCTTGCCGAGCAGGTAGTCCGAGTTCAGGAGCTGGTGCAGGTCGGTGAGGGCTGGATCGGTTTTGATCGGGCGGGTTGCTGGTATGGAAAGGAATCGCTACCCTTGCGCGTCGCTGTCAATCCAGCGACCGGGTTTGGCGACTCGGACAGGCAAAGGCGTATCAGCGCCTACCGCTCTTAACCTTGGGCGCTTTTTTGTGCCTCGAGTTAAGTGTTATGGCGGCTGTGCGCGGGAGACTTTCGGGTCTGCCGGGTTCCTTTGCCCCGGTTCGCCAACCTGCGTACAGCTGCCACCCATCTCGTTTGGCGACGGGAGTGGCAGCTTCAATCGGCAAAGGCGTATAGAAATGAATTACTCGAATATTGGAAAGGTGCATCCACTAACTCATGGCCCGAAAGGGCTAAATGAAACAAGGGGATATTTCAATCGCCTGCCACCGGGCACTCAAGTGAATATGGTGATGCTTGGAGGTGCGAAATGAGTTCAGTCTCCCAAATTTGCACCTATCTAGAAACGCTATCCGGTGGGTTGCCACAAAATTTCAGGCATGCCTTAAGACTCGAAATCGAGTCTCTCAAAGAAATCAATAAGCTTCTGGAAGACTCACGGCAGCGACTGAGCGATAACTGTTGTGCAGCAACTGTATTTCTAAAGGTACTGGATGCTGCGGATAGCACACAGATTGGGAGCAACGACCTGCACTGTTTGTTGTTACCTGTGAAAAACTCAATCTACCGGGCGTGTTGTATTCTGGATGAGGCGCTCGGATAGTCGGCTGTTGTTTTCAAAACAGTCCTCATTAGCTACTGTAACTAAGCCTTGTGTTTCGATGACGCAAGGCTTTGCGAACTCATGAATACTTCGCCATTCCACTCCAATAAACCTTCCGCATTTAAAAATTCAAGATTCTATTCATGAAAGTCATACAGCTGGGAATGATTCAAAGCCACACGCAGTGAGCAGATAGTCGCCAACCCCACATTGCAGTTAAGCGTTGGTGAAATTTTCACACCACGACCTGCTCATACACTCGAGCGTTTTTCAATCAATGTCTTTATGTATTTCAGCTTTTCCAATATAAAATCAGAAAATGTTTGACTCAGAACATCAAGCTCATCCCACTCAGAGTTGATCTCTATAATCCTCCAATCATTTTCGCGTCAAAAGCATACAACACATCACTTGAGTTTCCGCCAAATACATATAAAGCTTCATACCCTTCAATTGGGCGACCACATATATCTGAATATTTATTCAGCCCGTCATCGAGATAGAATGCTGCGTCTAGCTCTCCATATCCAAACTCACGGACAAATTCTAAGTAATCTGATGGAACCCTATGCTGAAGCGATTTATCAATATCTACCGACACCACACTTACATCTTTCACGCGATAACCGAAATTACCTTCATACTTTTCAGAGGACACAATTGCTTCGATCAAAAACATTAGCTCGTTATTATTCTTCATATTAAGTACCAAATGCTTTTTCAGCTGCTCCCTAGCCCTTTGAATAACACGCTGATGCTTGCAAAGGTTAATCTTCTGCAACCGCTTACGACTTTTCCCCATTCCCGACCACGCTTACTGCGCAGGTAGCGACCATCGATCTAACAGCATCCGCCACAGCCGACTAATCTCAGATCGCGCAGACTACAGGCTCTTATTCAGAACGCCCTAATTAATGAAGTCGATCAAATTTATCGAACGGCAGTCACTGGATTCAATTTCATCAATTCAGAACTCTACCCTTTGAGCAAATGCACGAAAAGTTCTAGTCATTAAGATCGACCAGTTCGAGCCTTGTCTTCACCACGGGATCATATAAACAAAAACTTCCAATAATCATCACCATCAACCATCCAATATCGCTCGGAGGTTGGAATCAGAAAATTAAAATCTGCACATTGAGCGAACCAGTCCGGGTATGCTGAGCTTTCATGGTCACGATAATCATCCATGTGCATGAATATTTTTCTGTCGAAATTTATGTAAAATCCTGGAAGTCTGGATTTTACTACGTTAGCTTGCTCAAATAACTTCTGCGTCAGACCTTCACCGGTCAAGAAATAACGCTCAATATCTTCGAATATTTTCTGGCCTCCGCCTAAGCATCCTCTTAAATCATCTGAAGATAGGATTTTTACGCTCGAAGAAGTTAGATATTGCAAGAAGTTATCAGCGGTTAATTTCAATACCCCACCTCGGAACTCTCTACATGATTGCTCGTATTGCTCTTGCGTTATTTCCCCATCCTTAAGATAAGATTGATAGTCTCTTTCCGCATCGAGGCAAATATTGTACTTTTCATCCACGACCCAGTAGCTTCTTCCAAAATGCACATAGAAACAAATTCCTTTGTCTCCGTTCCAGAGGTCCTTGAGAATAGATTCTTCAAGCATAATGTTCAAAAGCCAATTAAAAATTGCACCTAGAAAATAAAAACCTCATTATAGGCATCTTCTACTTTTTGAGAAACCTCATCGGAAACCGCATTAAATGAAGCGCATGCACTTAAGCAAAAATCAATTAGTTCATTATTAGGTAGGGCAGCTGTCCCAACGACCTTGGCAAATGCAACAACCTCAAAAACGAAAACATTGAAGGGTGAGAATATAAACTCTGCTCGCCACTGATCGTTCCCATCACTGGAGTGGGCTTTATGATAGTCAACGAGCTCGAAAAATCCTTGAACAGATACCCTAGCGAACTCAACAGAAACTGTCTTAAAGATACTATCTTGAATATCCACGCTGACCTGAGATGGATCTTTCTTCATCATATATAGCCAGACCATAAAAGATTCAAAAGGCCTTTTTTTAAAATAAACCTCTCGAAGAGATTCAAAACGGTAAACCCTCAGCAGCATCTCTCCCAATTCGTCGGACAAGTATCTCTCGTTCACAGCAATGACAGCCGCAAGAGTACAACAAAGTAAATCAATGACATGAAGTAATCTTGTGCTTTTCTCTTCCTGACTCCCAAATCCAGCCATTATGCACTCGATTGAGATTTTAATACTCCAGTACGAATATATAATAGACTTCGAAAAGACCACCCCTTGATCAAGGTCACTATCGTAGCAATAAACTTGGGCCTGCGTCCCATGATGAACTGATAATGCTCTAAGGTGGCTGGCCACGCTCATCATGCTAGGTCGGTCTTTCTTAGAAAGGGCCAGCATAAGACCCTGTGTGTAGAGATCGAGGCCTTCCTCGTTATTAGCTAGCCACTTTCGCGCGGCCTTGATATTTGAATCGAGATAGCTAGACATATTTATCTTACCCACAGAGAAACACGGACAACCTTATTCCGAAGGTCGACTCCAATTGCATTTCCACTAACACTCTGTAGACCCAACTCCTTATCAGCCAGCACCTCGTCAAGCAAGGTCTGAGCTTTATATTTTTCAGCAACTGGCATATTTTTATATTTCCCCTGCCCGTTTGCTGCTTGTTCCAACACATCTTGAACAAAAAAGTCCATAGACTTTTGCCGATCCGATAAATTTGCGATATTCCCCACTGATGAACTTTTCACTTCTGAGAACACCAGTCTACCATCAGAGGATTCCTTTCAATTAATAGCGGGAAACTCTACGGCAAATGGCCTGCGGTACGGGTTTGGCTGAGTTTCTGCCAATTACGCACAGAGCCTAAGCCAGCCCCAAGATAGGCTTGATCTGTTCATTCATTTGTACAAAAGTCTCATAGCACATGTTCGGGTCATCGTTGAGAATTAAATAGACCCCCCCATCAGCGGTACCGCCATACGACACTTTCCTTCCAGTCGTGCAATGACTTCATCAGGGCCATAGCCTAGAGCGCTCTGACAAAGGTCTGCATCCCAGAACTGGGCAGGATGTAGAGTATAGATATTGTTGCGACCATCAACGTCTAAAGTTTTATCTTCTCGCAACCGATTATAAGTCGCATTGTTATCGCTTAGTCCTCCTTGGTAATAAAGACTATATAGGTCATAGGATACATGGGCCCTATAACCCTTGAAAGCCTCAATTAATCTTGGCAAGTACACATTCACAATAAGCCTATAATCAATAGCCTTGTTTGATGCCTTAAACCCAAACCGCAAGTGTTCGTCATAGGATGCCCTATCTTCATATATGTATCGATCACCACGGTATGCATAATCCCCCACGCACCGGAGCCCTCTGATGGGAAATTTAACTGTATAGGTAGCAACTAACCCGTCGCCACAACTCGGAGCAGCCGGAAGCTCAAGACCCGCAAACCCTAAAGGAGCGTCAATCCGGGACATCCTATCGATGATTTCAGCATGTCGCTGATTTATAGATAGCGCTCTATCAGGACGCGCATAAAACCATAGCTCTATATCTGCTGCACTCATGGGGTTCTCGTCCTAGTACTAACAATGCTATCGAAACCATTGGATCGGATAAAAACTTTAGCCTGCGCCTCGACTTTTTGGTTTGGAAACTCATATACAACTTTATACCCGGGATTCTGCTCAACGGCAGATTTAACACGCTGCAGAGTATCCAAAACCGCCTTCTGCGTTGAGGGGCTCCAGATGGCCAGCTTTGTCTTTGCATCAATTAACATAACCAACGAACCATCAGCTGCCGCCTCAATCCCATCAAATTTTACAAAATTGACGCCGTTTTCATTAGGGTGGGTGTAGCGCAGCGCCGGCACCCCCTCCCTTACCTGTCGATAAATCAGTAAACGGGCCATTGGTACCCGCCTGAAAGTCCTGCGCCGCAGGCTTTCCTTTTGGACCTTCCGCAACATAAATCAGACCTTTATTTTCACCAACTAAGGCTCTTGCCTCAGTCTCGGTAAATACCCGAGTATTGAGGTTTGGGAGTAGATCATCGACCTTGCTTCCGGGCCCTTTTGCACCGTTGGAAGGTATGGTTTCAGAGTCGGGTAGTGGGCTCGGCAAGCTTGCCTTGGGCAAGTCACCAACCGATGCCGAATAGCTTCCCTCGAATACCTTACCATCCGGCATGGTGACCTTCATCGTATCACCATCCACTACAACCAAACTGCCCCTGGGTGCAGCTGATCCCATTTTTCAGCAAAACGTCATTGGTCAAAAGAACAGTCGTGTCCTTTTGAATCTCAGCACTGCCAAGCTTCTCGGCACTTCCCACCAATATGAAATTCGGAATCTCTGACTTGGCCAGCTCCTTGCCAGCCACTTCTACTGCGGCCTTTTCAGCGCTGTTACGCAAGAACGCCTTGATCACAGAGCCCGCGCCGCCGGGCCCGGCCAAAGCTAGAATGATTTCAATGTCAGCGGTGAACGGCCTACCCCCACCAATGGCAGCAAGCGCCAAATCCTCATACATTTCAGAAAGATGAGATGGATTCGTCGATCCATAGGCGATTTCGAAAAACTTCTTCGCTGCTGTCGCATCACCGAATTGCGCTTTCCACGTCTCCGGGACCGGGTCCTGACCGGGCAGCGCCCCGTCCAGATCGAACGTGACATCACGCGCCAGGGTGTTGAACAGCAGAGCATCCTTGTATTGCGCCTTGGACGCCTGGAATGCATAGACAGGCTCGCCATCTGCAACTATCGGGCTGCCATCTGCCCAGGTAACAGCGGTCTTTGTATCTGCCATCCTTTGCACAGAGTTGTAGGCAGTGGCCAGGACATTCAGGAAAACCTGATAGCTGTTTGATCCTTTGTCCCTTTGGGCGGCTATCAAATCGCTGAGCTTCTGAGACTCCTTCTCATCGACAGTGGCGCTGCTAACAATCAGCAGCAGGTCCTTCCAGGTCAGGCTATTCAGAGCCAACTCTGTCTTGGTCAACTCGGCGAGGCGGTCAGCCTCTTCCGCGATCAGCTTCTTTTCTTTCTCATGAAGCTGACGGTTGAAGGCCTCCACAGTTGCAGCTGCCTGCCCGGCCGTAGCTCGGCCAGCGGTGTCGGTAGCACTCGCTGCACCTAAGGAAGCGGCGACCAAGGTAGAGATGGCTTTACGGTTCAACTCATCCTTGGCAAGCCCGCTCTTCCCAAGCATGTCCTCGATGCCTGGCATCAATGCTGCTGAAAGCCCCGCACCGATCGCACCACTTTGCACACTCCCGCCCGCAAGGCCTTGCAATGCACCAGCGGCCGCGTGGAGCGCCACGCGTGCAGCTCCGCCCTCCTCCCATGCCGCGCGAGTCGAGGCATCCGTGGCTTCCTGAGCCTTGCTGTCGGAGTAGTCGGCGATGCGTTTGGCAACGTCCTGAGCAGTCGTGTTGGCGACGATACCCACGGTCGTTGCAGCACCGGTTCCGCCTAAACCTGCTGCAAGAGCGGTTTTTAAAACAGTTGGTTTCGTACAGAGCCTAGCGAACTGCGCTTTAGGCTCTGTACGTAATTGGCAGAAACTCAGCCAAGCCCATGCTTCAGGCCATTTGCCGTAGAGTCTCCCGCCATCCAGGGAAAGGAATCCTCTGATGGCCAGTCGATACGATATTTCAGATGAAGCTTGGGATTTGATTGCGGATCTTTTCATAGGCCCGCAGCGCAAAGGCCGCCCGCGTCGTGATGACCGGCAGATGCTCAATGGCATCCTGTGGGTACTCTGTTCGGGAGCACCATGGCGCGACATGCCGGAGGATTTCGGGCCCTGGTCAAGCGTCTATCAGCGCTTTCGCGATTGGCGAAACCAACGTGTCTTCAGCCAGATGCTCAAACGGCTGCAACTGAAGCTCAATGAAAAAGGCCGCATCGATCTGAAGACCTGGATGATTGACTCGACCGCCATACGCGCATCCCGCTCGGCTTCCGGCGCGGGTAAAAAAGGGGGCCTGACGAACCTGCCGACCATGCTCTAGGCCGCAGCCGCGGGGGCTTCACGACCAAGATTCACATGCTGTGCGACGCTAACGGCATTCCTCTTCGCTTTCTGCTCTCCGGCGGCAATGCCAGCGACATCAACTACGCCCAACCCCTCCTGGACGGCGCCCACCTCCCGACTGTTCGTGGCCGGCCACGCAAGCGCTGCAGATGGCTTCTGGCAGACAAAGGCTATGACGCCGAGGCGCTACGCCAATACTGCGACCGCTATCGAATGCAGCCCGTCATTCCCCTTCGGATGATGAAGCGCAAGCCGAAACCGGGCTTGCCTCGCCTGTTCGACAAGCCGAAATACGCGCAACGGAACATCATCGAGCGGATGTTTGGCTGGCTAAAAGACAACCGCCGAATTGGTACGCGCTACGACAAGCTGGCGGAGAGCTTTGCCGCTATGGTCTCGCTGGCGTGCTCTTTACGATGTTTAAAACAGTTGGTTTCGTACAGAGCCTAGTACTACAGTTAGAGCAAACATTCCAGCTTGATTATTTTTCATTACCGCCCATGATAAAAAAATCATCACCAAACAATAGCTTCAATTCATTTTTTTCTCGTAAAAATACGAAGACTGCTCAACCACGTCGTGAATGCTGTCCGTCACTGTAATAAGAGCCCCTTCTCCTATTTTTTGCACAGCGAATCCTCTGCTCCTAAACTCGGAAAGGTCAAACCCTAAAGAAACACTCTTACCCAAAAACATACCCCAACTCACATCTGCAACTTTACCCTGTTGCAGAACACCTGAAAAAAAATAACTTTCCAGGCTTCCCGGCCTAAAGTTCGAGCGCGCCTCTTTGGAAAAAAAATGCATGGACGCATATATCGGAGAAAGTATCTCGCATATCCTTTTAAAAATCTCAAACCAGTTTACCTTCTGATTAAAATCTGCCTGAACCCTTAACTTTCCATTGATTTTCTCCCCTTTCAAATTTCGTCGAGTATGATTTATTTCAGCATCATACTTGACTACTTTTCTCTTCCATCTAAGACCAATGGGAAAACTTAACTCAATACCCTGAGCTTTGACGGAACCTGACGGCGCCCAGTAGGGTTCGCATGCAGCAACGCTTTCGAAGTCGCCAAGCTTATTCTCCCATTGAAACAATACTTCAGGGGCAAGTCGTGGATTTTCATCCACAAACATGGATATCAACCTAGACCCCACAGACCACGGAGTTGTATCTGCATCCGTCGTTACTGAAATAACTATCATAAAAACCCCTTTAGAACTTTGAAAGCTCGCCGATGGATGGGTCATACCTATATATTCCACCGCCAACCTTACTTGTTACTTCGTCAATTCTTGCTTGCAAGGGGGCACTAATTCTCTGGGTCCTAGGGCTGACTACTAAATTAAAAGGCTGCCCAGTAATTTCTGAGAGCTCCAACTGAGCACGCAGCTGATCAGACATGGAAAGCTCCCTAATATTTTTAACCTCAAGTATTCCGCCTGAGTTCCTTCCCCACATATCAGGATATGTCTTAACTTCTTTTCCGTTCGGCAACTGCACAGTGATCGGTGTGTTATTTTTCTCTCCCCCGACATGTTCAAAGGCATCGATCACCTGTTTTTCAAATGCAGAACCATTTTGTCGATTTTCCATAATTTGTGAAAACTTATCGACTGGGGTTCCATTTCCGTCAACTTTGCTTAGCCTATCAGCCTCCGCCTTAGCTTCCTTCGACGCAACAGCCTCCAGCTTCCCACCCACCCGGGTCAGCAATTCGTCCACAATCGTGTCCACCACTGCACTGGTGATCACTTGGGTCAGGCTTTGCTCCTCGGGGAACGTCTCGGGCTTGAGCGAGGCCAATACCAGCTTTCCTTCCTCGCTGGTAAACCCATCCGCAATTTTATTCAAGCCGTCACGGTATTGGTCGATGCCTGCAGCGAACCCGATACCGGCCAAAATACAACCCACGCCGGTTTCACGCGTCAGTACGGCGCCTACGCCGCTGGTGACTGTCAACAAGCCTCCCTTCGCAACATCGCTGCTGGCATTGACGTAATAGCGTCCCTCCCATGGCTGGAGTACCAATCCGCAACAGACTCGTTCCACGTCCGCTGGGACATCCCCTGCGAGCCCAAGCTCGCTTGCAGGTCTGGGTATTTCGCCTCTTCCAGTTCCAGCGCATGCAGGCTTGCGTACTCTGGGTCGGACTCCGGCACACCCGCGCGACACGACACCATCGCGCACGCGGCGTCTCTCCATCGGTGGGCGCACTGTGGGTCTTCTTTTTCCAGCGCACTCAGCACTGCCGATTCATCGGCATGCAAACGCCGGTTGTAGAGCTCAACCCCGGTCGCGGCATTCACCGCAACTGCACCACCTGAGATGCAGTTGCCGGTGGCAAGCCCAAGCGACGTGGCACTCAGGTTGTTGCTGGCCTTGAGGGGTGCCGACGTTGGTCAGGTCCTTGCCGGCGATCAGGCTCACGTCGTTGCCCAAGCGCTTGGCGCTGTCGTCGGGATCGTAGCCGAGCTTGGCCAGCAGGCAGTCCGAGTTCAGGAACTGGTGCAGGTCGGTGAGCGCGGGATTAGTTTCGATCAGGTACTTGTTGGGGTTGCTTTTGCCGGCGGTGGTCGGCAACCCCTGGAATCGGGCGATGGTACCTGCGCCCGGCAGGCCGTTGGTGTCGCCAAGGCGAACGAGGTTCTCTGCGCCGCCCGGGACGTTGGTGTCCAGTGCGGAAGCGCTAGCGATGCCGCCGGAAGCCTAGTGGCCGGTGCTGGAGAGCTGGCCAGCGGTAGCGACCTGGATGTCTCGCCGCCAAAAGGTATTGATCGTACTGTTTGAAATTTGAGTAGCGGCGCCCTAAATTAAGCTCCCAAGTAGGAAAACTGAAATCATAGCGCGACAGAATGTTGTACTTAGCCTCTGTTGTCGTTAATGGCAACGATACAGCGACACCGTGCAAGGACGGCTAGGGGTTGCACTCAGTATTTGCCGCCGTCCTTTGATCGCTCAGGCCGTGACTAAAGCGAATAGCGAAGGAAGGGTAGTGTTGCAGTAAAGCGGAAAAACAACACCGGCACGAGGCCGGTGTCAGATCGAGTATGATTCTATATAAATCTGTTACCCACCATCAAAAATTAGCCGACAACATTTAATCTAATCTGGGAACCGTCCGGCAGTTCTTTAATTTGACTGGCTATATCAGCTCTAAATCTCATCCCCTCTACAGCATCAGCCAAGTACAAATTATCCAGCACAAATTCACCACCCAGTACGAACGGTACCTTAGGTAACAAACGCTTCCCGGCAGGGAGCCAACCGTTCTGCTTTTGCCATTGATGCGCTAACGGATAGCCCGTAAGTACCTCATAATCACTGAGGAGTATTTGCACCCAGCTTTCAATATCATCAGCCAAGTACTCTAACGAGCCTGTTTCTGGGTCAAAAGTATAGACCTTGCTATCCTTAATGCAAAACTGCCCACCAAAAACATCTTCAGCAAAAAAAGGCAACCATCGGCCATGCCTTTGTAGCAGCTGCGCCACAGAGCACTCTCGTTCCAATCACAAATACCAATTTCGTTCTGACTAGAGTGTGTTGGAAATACATGCAAAGCGCTTTCTAGAGCATAAAAACCATTACGCTGACACAGCATTCTCAAAAGTTGATCGACTAAATCACCTGCCAACCTACGCGATTGCCCTAACATTTCCGGCTCATGCTCGCTCAAAGATGAACTTGCGTTCAATAACAATTTATTCAAACTAGTCATATTCTAATCCACCACGTCTATTCGAACCTTTGCTCCGTTTGGCAACCCTCTACATTGAGCACCAATACAAGCACCAGCCCCACGGTTGTCGCTAGGGTTGATATGTCTTACAGAGGCCCCTTGACCACCTTCTTGGAACATTGCAGGTGGATACTCATCACGATCAAGGCCTGGTTTAGTTTCAATACCGCGCAAAGAATCACGCCTATTTGATGCCGTATTCGCGCGATCTATGGTCAGAATGTCAGGCTTACCCGCGTCAATAGCATCTTCGATGTGTTGTGCTGACTCAGGAAAGCGGCCTTTGCTGACTGTTACAACCTTTTCAACATCACTCCCAGCGGCACCTGCGCCTTTTGCCCCTTTCGTGACCTTGGAAGCCAGCCCCAAACCCGGCACCAACCCCAGCAGCAACCCTGCCCCAGAAACTATCCGTTGTTCAAGAGAGTCTTGCTCCCCAGTAAACGGATTGGTCCCACCGGCCGTAAAGTACGCCTGACAGAGCGCGCTTGCTGCACCTACTCCCCACAACCACTCTCGAACAATTTCTGCCCGAGCTCCTGAGCGCTTTTATCCGCTTGCGCACTCAGCGCAGCATCCTCTGCCATCTGCGCTTGGGCGACGATATCAGTGGCCGGGGCGAGTTTCCATTCCTGGCCGTCGGGCGTCTGTTTGGTTTCGCTGGTGACGACGCAATAACCGTTGGCGGAACCTGCGCAGGGCACCACAGATCCTAGGGTGTGCGTCAATTCCAAGTCGGTACCCATATCGCTACCGACTGAAATCAGTTCCTCCTGCAGTATGCTCGCCCCTTTATCCTCCAGCGCATTGATCTCGGTACGCAGCTTCTGGCACTCGGTAGAAGCTCCCGCAGCGCCTTGACATCCCTGGGCGTATTTTTCCGATCCATGTCGAGAGACACACGCTCGATGTCGCTCAGATGGTTGTTATCCACCGCGTTCTGCCCAGCCTGCGCACCGGCCATCGCACTGGCCGCGTCTCCTCCGGCCAGCCCACCAGCCAGCCCTGCCGCCAACGTTGACAAGGCAGATACCGTTTGGCGTTGCTCGTCGGTCAGATCCGCAGTCTTGGTATTGGGGTAAAGCGTTGCTGCGATCAATTCGCCCGTGGCTGCTCCAGCCGCGCCGGCCGCTGCTGAATTGCCTTGTGCTTTAGCTACGAAGGCGCCGAGCACAGCCTGAGCCATGATCCGGGCTTCATCGTTGTCGCCAGTGATCTGCTTGATCGTGTTGGCTAGATAAGGCGCTGCGGCTCCGCTGATCGCTGCTTGAACACTTCCGCCAGCCAAGCCTTGGATGGCCGCAGTTACAGCTTGGGCCGCGCGCTGAAGAGAGCTACCAGTGCCATATTGCGAGAGTGCTTTCTCATACGCTTTACTGGCTTGCAACTGCTCCAGAGTAGGAGTCGCATTCCCCTGAGACTTTAACTCTTGCCGGGCAGCTTTCAGGGCGGCGATCTGACCCTGTGTGCGTATTGCATCCATTGCCTGGCTGCCAAGCTCCGCAATCGCTTGAGCTTGTTGCAAGCGCCGTTGTTCTTTCTCCTTGTCGAAAATAGGGCTCAAAGCATTAGCAGCATGTTCCGCATCACGGTTGAGTGATTCGATGTCCTGCGCCTGTTGGGCAGGTTTGGTCAGCAGAATCGACCCCGGAGAAACCGCTGCATAGGTAGTGCTGCTGTCATGACCACTGCTGTTGGCACCAGAAAGCAAGCCGTTAGCCATATTGCCCAGAAATTGGCTGCCTACCCCACCGCCGCTGCTGACTGCTATGCCTTGATGTTGCGCCTTGTAGTCAGCTTTGTTTTCAACATCGCTCCAACCCGACGTACCGGTAGCCAGGCTGTTCTTCGAGCGATCTGCAGTGCTTGCGATAACGGCCGCGTCCAGCTGGGTGTGGTTGCCCACCTCAACCTGGTACCCGCCTTTACCCGCAAACAAACCTGTTTGCTCTTGTACGCTATCGAAGTTGGACTTGAGCCGATCCAGAGTGACGCTTAGGTAACCACTGAGGTTCATTGTCCCAATCGTGAAGCTCAGGCCACCGCTTACATTCTGCTGCCGCGCGTCATAGCTGTTGTTGTCTTGAACACTCCGTACCAAGAGGTCACGGCCAACATTTGCGACCACTTGCTCAGCAGTGACTTGTGCGCCCTCCAGTGCGGTATCCCTGCCACTGTGCAAATTGGCCTGGCGTCCTGCGTCCAGCGTGGTCTCATTCCAGGTGACACCGCTGCCCTTCTCGCTACCTTTGCCCGCGTTGCCGTTGGCGAAGATACTCAGCCCGGCGCCGTTGGTGCCGCCACCCAATGAAATCCCTACATTGCCGCCGCCGCTGGTGTTGTTTCCAGAGACGGTTTCGGGTGTCCGCCGAAGCGTTAAGCAGAATGTCCCGATTGGCGTTGAGCACCACATCTCGGCCTGCCTTCGCCTTGGCCCCCTGAACGAAAATATCACCACCGAGGCCTGCATCGCCGGTCGCATTGATCGTGATATCACGGCCAGCTGTAAGGGAGGTGCCTTGTTGGGTAGTCTGCGTTTGAGCCAAGACAGACTGGGCATGCTGGGCTCCCAAGGACAGGCTGATGCCCCAGTAGGCGCCAGCATCACCTGTCGGAGATGAAGCATCTGCCACCTGAGCGGCTTGCCATGCCTGGTAGCTGCTCAGCCCTGCCTTGATGCCTTGAAGAGCATTTAGCCGGCTATCCCCGGTGTCGGCCTTGCGTGCTTCATTGGTGTTTTGAACAGCCGTATTCAAGGCACTGCCAACGACCCCGGACAGCGCCAAGGTCAGGCCGCTCTTGCGGCTTTCAGTGGTTTGCCGTTGGTCAACCTGGCTGGCGGCTGCCAATACACTTACATTCTGGCCGGTAAAGCTGATGTCTTTACCCGCAATCACGTCAGCGCCACGCACCACTACATCGTGCGCGGCGATCACACTCACATTGCCCTCCACGCTTCCAAGCGTGCTTGCTTTCTGGCTTTGCGCAGTGGCGTCCTGAGTGGCTTTATTGAGAGAACTACCGACGGTAACGCCGATACCGCCGGTTCCCATCAGGCCTGATCGCTTCACACTTTGAAGGTGTTGCGAGCGTTCAGCTTCAGCACTGGTGTCTACCAGTACATTTCGGCCTGCAACGACTGTCGTCTGCTCAGTAGATACAACGTTACTGCCTTGGATAGTCGCATCGCGCCCTGCACTCAACGAAGTAGTGTTGCCACTGAACGTCGAGCTTTCGGCTACGGACTGCTGGCTCGCATCATTTTTCAGCTTGGAAGAGCCAGACAATACGCCCCGTTTGGAAGTACTGCTGCCGTTGAGTGAGGCATAGGTGCTTTGTGCCGCCTCGATAGTAATGTCTCGGCCTGCACTGGCTTTGAGTGCGCCACTGGTACTGGAAACACTTGCACCTGAAGCTTTCAAGTCATTGACTGCGGCCAGCGTGACGGCGTTGCCAGCAGTAATCGACGCACCCACTGCCAAAGCGTTATCGGTTTCAGTCAGAGTGGTTTTGCTACTGCTACTGAATGCACCGCTCTTCTTTTTGGTTTTCTCGTAGTAGCTGTAGTCTTTGTTCTGTGCCGCCAACAACTCAAGGTTATTGCCCGCATAAACATACGCTTCATCTGCGGCCTTCAATTGGCTACCAACCACAGCCACGTTATTAGCCGCCGTCGCGATCACGGAGCCGCCAGCAGTAATGCCACTCGCCACCTGGCTGACATGATCCTCCTGCGCCGTCACCTTCTTCGTCTTGGCATACAGGTGCGACTCATCCGCCGCCGCGCTCACCAGCAGGTTCTCACCCGCCGCCACCGCCACATCACGCTTGGCCTCCAGCTGGCTCGCGACCAGGCTCACGTCGCGCCCGGCCTGGATGCTCAGGTCACGCCCGGCGGTGGCGCGAGCCCCTAGCTGGGTGATGTCGCTGCTGTTGCGGTTGCTGTCCAGGTACAGGCTGTTGTTCACCTGGGTGGCGTCGACATTCACATCGCGGCCGGCGCGCAGCGCCAGGTCGCGGCCGCTTTGCAGCACGCCGCCGGTGTTGCTGATGTCACGCCCGGCGCTGATCGCCAGGTCGTTGGCCGCTTCGATGCGCGCGGCGCTGTCGGCGAAGCCGCGCTGTTCGGTCTTGGTGCCGGCGCTGCTTTGGTGGGTGGTCAGCGTACGTTCGTTGATCACGTCGCCGTTGATCGCCGTGGCGCTCACGTCGCGCCCGGCGATGATGCCGCCGGCCTTGTTGACGATGGTGTTGCCTGCCAGCAGGTCCAGGCTGCCGCCGGCCTGGATCAGCCCGCTGTTGGTCAGGTCGCCGGCGGCCTTGGCGCTCAGGTTGTTGCTGGCCTTGAGGGTGCCGACGTTGGTCAGGTCCTTGCCGGCGATCAGGCTCACGTCGTTGCCGGCGATCAGTGCGCCGTTGGGCGCCAGCCGGCCGCTGGCCTGGGCCAGGTACACCACCGGCACCAGCACCTGCTCGCCGTTCACTTCCTGGCTCTCCAGCCAGACGATGTCGTGAGTCAGCGCCGCCACCTGCTCGGAGGTCAACGTCACGCCCACGCTGAGGTTCAGCTCATCCTTGCTGGCGATGGCGTTGTTCATCAGGTACTTGAACTGCGCCTCGTTGCTGGCTTGCCCATCGAGCAAGGCCTGGCCGGTGCGGGCGGTAATGGCTTGCTGAACGAGGCGCTGCTCGTAGAGGCCGTCCCCAGGCGCTTGGCGCTGTCGTCGGGGTTGTAGCCGAGCTTGCCGAGCAGGTAGTCCGAGTTGAGGAATTGGTGCAGGTCGGTGAGCGCGGGGTTGGTTTCGATCAGGTACTTGTTGGGGTTGCTCTTGCTGGCGGTAGTCGGCAGCCCTTGAACTCTGGAGACGGTCTGGTCGGTGGCGGCCTGCGCGGGGGTTGCTGTGCTGCCGCTGGCAACGGCGCCAACGGCGGGCGCGCCGGCGATGTCGGCAAGGCGCACTGATGCCGCCGCGCCGGGCGCCGCCGCGCCGCCCGGGACGCTGGTGTCCAGTGCCGAAGCGCTGGCCATGCCGCCAGAAGCCTGGTGGCCGGTGCTGGAGAGCTGGCCGAGCGCGGCGCCCTGAATGTCTCTGACCGGTGCCGCCGAGAGGGTTTGGTCGCGCTGGGCGGTGGTCAGGGTGGCGCCGGTCATTGTCCAGCTTTGGGCAGTGGCGCCGGGCTGGGTTGCCGTAGCCGCAGTGCCAGCGGTGCCGCTCAGGCGGAACAGGCCGTTCTGTCCGGTGGGCAGGCTGAAGCCGGGCAGGCTCAGGGGGTTGATCTGGCGCTGTGCCAGGTCGGGGGCGAGTTGCTGGTTGAGGGTAACGCGGGTGGCGTGTTGGGTGCCGACGGCGGTGGTGTCGGTGCGGGTGCCGCTGCCGATGTAGCTGTAGCCGGCGCGCACCACACTGTTGTTCACGTTGTTCTGGGCGGCCACGCTCACATTGCCCGCGGCCTGGATCACGGCGGCGTAGCTCTGCCCGCCTGACGACAGGTTGCGGGTGGTTTGGAACTGGGTCAGTTCGGCTTCGGTAGAGGCGATGAAGCGGGCGATGGCGCCTTCCATGCCGCTCAGGTCATTGGCGTTGTAGCCGGCGCTTTGATACCAGTACTTGCTGGTGACAGCGTTAGCCAGTGCCTGGTAGCCGCTGGCGTTGTTGACGCGCTGGGTGCGGAAGATCCGCGAGGTTTCGGTATCGGAGCTTTCCACGCCCGTGTTGTCGAGGTTGTTGAGCGTGGCCTGGAAGTTGCCGCCAGTGGAGAGCGTACTGCTCTTGTTGAGCAGGTCGCCCCCGGTCAGGGTCATGTTGCCGCCAGCGGTGATGCTCGATGCCGCGCTGGCTTGGGTCACTTCCAGCTTGTCACGCTGCACCAGCTCCCATACGTGGTTGCGTTTGCCGCTGCAGTCGCCCGCGTTGTAGCCCTCGATGCAGGCGGTCTCGGTCACTTTGGCGGTGTAGATGCCGGAATTGCTGACGGTCAGGATGGCCCGGACGTTCTGGATGGTGCTGGCCGCCAGGCGCATGCTGCCGTCGCTCTGGATCGAGGCGGAGCTGTTGACGATGCTGTCGGCAAGGCCCCCCGCGCCGTCACGGTCGATGCTCAGGTTGGCCAGGCTGTAGACGTCTGCATAGGTGTTGTTGAAGCTGGTGACACGCAGCGACATGTCGTCGCCGCTGAAGATGAGCCCGTGATCGTTGGTCAAGGCGCCGGTGGTGAGCACAAGCTTGCCGGTGCTGCCGATCGTGCCGCTGTTGTCGACACGGCCTGCCGTCAGCGCCATATCGCCTGCGGAGGTCAACCGGCCGCTGTTGGCCAGGGTGCCGCTGAGGTTGAGCGTGGCCTGGGTGCCGCCGGCGATGCTGCCTGCACTGCCCAGCGAGAGTTGCCCGGCACTGATGCCCAGCGCGCCCAATGCGCTCGCCCGGCCGTTGCCCGAATACCCGCCAGTCAGGCTGAGGTTCAGCGTGCCGTCACTGGCGAGCACACCGTCGTTGGCCCAGTTTGCGCCGGTGCCCACCAGCGCCGTGGAAGCCAGCAACTGCCCGGTTGCGGTCTGGGTGAAGGTGCCGACGTTAATGGTCAAACGCCCGGCCTGGAGCACGCTGCTGTTGGTCCAGCTGTCGGCGTTGAGGGTCAGGCCGCCACGGGTGACCAGGCTGCCGCCGGCGTTGATGACGTTGGTTGTGGACAGGCCAAAGGTGCCGCTGCCCACGTGCAGCACGCTGCCCCCGGCGTTGAGCAGGTTGGCGGCGTTCAGGGCCAGGTCGGTGTTGGCGGTTTCGAGGGTGCCGTTGCGGTTGTCGAACAGGCCGCTGATGTTCAGTTGGGTGGCACCACTGCGGCCCAGGGCACGAATGGCGCCGGTCTGGTTGTCGAGGCTGGTAGCGGCGATGCTGAGCGTGCTGTCGCTTTCGATCACACCGAGGCGGTTGTTGAGCGCTCCGCTGAGGCCGAGGTCGATCTGCTGCCCAGCGATCTGGCCGTCGTTGTCGCCACTGTTGTCGAAATCGTGGCCCGTTACCCGGGTGAGGCCGCTGGCGTAAACGCCGCCGTTGCGGTTGTCGATGTTGGCGTTGCCGGTGTCTATGAGCGCATCACCGGCTTGGGCGGCGACGCGCCCGCCGTAGTTGTCCAGCCCGCCGAGGGCGCGGATGTCCAGGCGCTGCGCTTGCACAACACCGCCCTGGCGGTTGAGGTCGTAGCCGTTCTTCAGCACGCCGGTGAGGCGTGCCGTCATCGCATTGCGCAGGCTGGTAAGCATCCCGCCACGGTTGTCGAGGGCGTTGGCGCTGGCGTTCAACGCGCCGTTTTGCGCGATCAGCTTGCCGCCCTGGTTGTCCAGGTCACCCGTGAGGGCCAGGGTCATCGCACCCAGGCTTTGCAGGGTGCCCTGGCCGTTGCCGAGGCTGGCGGCTTGCACGCTGAGGCCTGCGTTTTTGCTGTAGAGCTGGCCGCCATTGCCGTTCTGCACGGCGCCAGTGGCGCTGACGGTAACCGCCTCGGCCGCAGCGATGGTGCCGCCATTGCGGTTGTCCAGCCCGCCTGTGGCCAAGGTCATGTTGCGCTGGCTGGCGAGCTGGCCGCCCTGATTGTCGACCTGTGCTGCACGGGCGAGCACCAGGTCGCCGCCACTGGCGAGGGTGCCGAGGGTGTTGTCGAGGCTGCCGAGCAGGTCGAGGCTGAGGTCGGCGTTGCCGATCAGGTGACCGCTGCGGTTGTTGAGGTCGCCACCGGCCACGCTCAGGGCCTGTTGTGCGTTGAGGGTGCCGGCGGCGTTGTTCAGGGTCGCTGCACGGGCAGCCAGGGTGGTGCCGGCATCGATCAGGCCGTTGTCGCTGTTGTCGAGCACACCGCTGACGGCCAGGGTTTGCTCGGCGGCGCTGGAGAGGATGCCGCCGCGGTTGTCGACGCTCGCAGCGTTGACGCTAAGCGCCTGCTGGCTGACCAGCGCACCGCCATTGCCGTTGAGCAAGGCTCCGGCGAGGCTCACGCTCACGTCGCGGTTGCGGCTTGAGAGGGTGCCGCTGTTGCGGTTGTCCAGGTTGGCTGCGGTGACGCTCAGGCCTTCCCAGCCGGAGAGCAAACCGGCCTGGTTGCTGATGTTGCCGGCGCTCAGGGTCAATTGCCGGTTGCTGATCAACCGGCCGTTGTCGTTGCTCAGGTTGCCGAGGGCGAGGCTGAAGCTTTCGGTGCTTGAAACCTGCCCGGCGCGGTTGTCGAGGTCACGCAGTGCGTTGAAGGTCAGCTGGCCTTGGGCGCTGATCAAACCGTTCTGGTTGTTCAGGTCGCCGCCATTGAGGCTGAGGTTCACCGCGCGCTCGCCGATCAGGCGGCCGCCGTTCTGGCTGAAGCTGGCGAGGTTCAGGGCCAGGTCGCCCTTGGCCGACACTTCGCCGCCATTACCGGAGTCCAGGCTTGTGGCCACGAGGTCCAGGCCACCCTGGCTGTTGATCAGGCCGTTATCGCTGTTGTTCAGCGTGGTGGCGTGCAGGGCCAGGCCGCTGCCGCCCAGCAGGCGCCCGCCCTGGTTGGCGAGGCCGGCGGCGCTCACATCGAGCAGGCCCTGAGCCTTGATCAGGCCATCGGCATGGTTGGCCAGCCCGCCATCGACGCTCAGGCCGAGCTGGCTGCGGCTGATCACTTGCCCGGCCTGGTTGTCCATCTCACCGGCGTGCGCAGCGAGGCTCGCGGCGGCGATCAGGCCGCTGACGTTGTTCAGGGCATTGGCTACGCGCACGCTGAGTGCCTGGTCGCTCAACAGCTTGCCGCTGCGGTTGTTCAGGCTCAGGGCCGCCACGTCGAAGCTTTGGCTGCTGGAGATTTCGCCGCTCTGGTTGTTGACTCCGGCCAACTGCCGCAAAAGCAAGGCGCCGGGGGTGTTGATCACGCCGTTCTGGTTGTCGAGCTGGCCGTGGTTCAGGTCCAGGGTGAGGTCGCTGTCGCTGAAGAGCAGGCCGCCGTTTTGATCCAGGCCGGCGACGCTGGCGCTCAACCGGCCGTGGCTGCCGATGCTGCCGCCGTCCTGGTTGGTCAGTTGTGCGGTGCTCAGTTGCAGCGTGTCGGCGCTGCTCAGGCGGCCGCTGTGGCTGTTGTCGAGGCTGCCTGTGCGCAGGGCCAGCGGGCCTTTGCTGCTGAGGGTGCCGCCGTGGCTGTTGTCCAGGCTGGCGCTGTGCAAGTCGAGGGCGCCGTCGGTGACCAGCGTGCCGCCGCGGTTGCTGAAGGCGCCAGTGCTGTCGAGAACCAGGGCGCCGGCGCTGGAGAAACGGCCGCCGTCGTTGCTGAGGGTTGCGCTGTGCGCGCTGAGGGTGCCTTCGCTGCTGACCTGCCCGGCTTCGTTGAGCAGGTCGCCGCTCGAACGCAGGTCGATGGCCTGGTTGCTGGAGCACGGTGCCGCCACGGTTGCTCAGTTGCGTGCCGGCAAGCGACAGGCCGGTACGGCCAGACAGCACGCCGCCGTTCTGGTTGGTCAGCCGGCCGACCGCAAGCGTGAGGGCTTTTTCGCCGATCACGCGCCCTGCGTCGCTGTTCCAGCTGCTGAGCGGTGAGGTGCAGCGCGTCTTTGCTGGAGACCTCGCCGCCCCGGTTGTCGACAGTGTCGACGTTCAGAGCCAGGGCACCGTTGCTGCTGACCAGGCCGTTCTGGCGGTTGTCCAGCTGGGTGCCGGCCAGGGTGAGGCTGCCGAGAGAGCTCAACTGGCCGCCGCTGTTATCCAGGCTCAGCGCGGTAAGCTCGAAGCCTTGATCACTGGAAATTTCACCGCCGTGGTTGTTCACCGCCGGCAAGAGCGCTCGGCAAGAGTGCGCCGGGAGTATGGATCAGGCCGTTCTGGTTGTTGAGCTGGCCGTGGTTCAGGTTCAAGGCCAGGCGGCCCTGGCTGAACAGCTCACCGCCTTGCTGGTCGAGCCCGGTTACGCTGGCGTTTACCGCTTGGGCCGCAGCGAGCCGGCCACGGTCCTGGTTGGTGACCTGGCCTGCGGTGAGGGTCAGGGTGCCGAGACTGGTCAGTTGGCCGCCGTGGCTGTTGTCGAAGGCACCGGTGGTGACGTTGCTGGCCAGTTTGCCGCTCAGGCTTGCCTGGTTGCGGTTGTCGAGGCTCGCACTGGCCAGGGCCAGGTTGCGGTCGGTGCTGATCGTTCCCTGCTGGTTGTTGACTGCGCCGCTGGCGGTGATCGTAAGGTCACCTGCGCTTGAGAGGCTACCGGCAGTGTTGTCGAGCATTGCGGCAGTGACGCTCAAGGCCGCTTCGCTGCCGATGCGCCCGGCGGCGTTGAGCAGGCTGCCGGTGAGGTCGAAAATGGCGCCGTTCTGGGCCGTCGCCCGGCCGCCGCTGTTGTCCAGCTGATTGCCATCGAGGCGCAGGGTGCCGCCGCTGAGCAAGCCTTGGGTGTTGTTGATAACCCGCGCAACCGCCAGCTGCAGGGCGGTGCCGGCGATCAGCTTGCCGCCGTCGCTGTTGTCCAGTTGCTGCCCGCTCAGGGCCACCCCGGCATGGCTGGAGATTTCACCGGCGCGGTTGTCCACCTGGCCGACGGTCAGGTTCAGCGCGTTGTTTGCGCCGATCAGGCCGCCCAGGCGGTTGTCCAGGGCGCTGGCGTTGACGGCCAGGCTGCCGCCGGCCATCAGCTTGCCGCCTTGCTGGCTCAGGGTGCCGGTGGTGAGGTTGAGGTCGTGCTGGCTGGATAGCCGGCCGGCATCGTTCTGTACGCTGGCGGCCTGCACGCTCAAGGCGCCCAGGGCACGCACGTTACCGGCCTGGTTGGCCAAGGCGCCACTGAGGACAAGGTTGAGCTCACCGTCGGTGAGCGCGTCGCCCGCCTGGCGGTTGTCCAGGCTACCCGCCTGAAGGTCGAGGCCGCTGCCGGCGCCGAGGGTGCCGGCGCGGTTGTCGAGGGCGTGCGCCACATTCAGTGCCAGGCGCTGATCGGCGCTGACCTGCCCACCGGCATTGTCGAGGCTGCCAGCGTTCACGGTAGCGTTGCCGCTGGCAAGCAGCTCACCGTTCTGGTTGGAGAGTGCTGCATCGGACGTCACCGCCAGGGCCGCCGTGCTGCGCAGGCTGCCGCTGTCGTTGAGCAGGGTGCCAGCTCGCAGGTCCAGGCCGTTGCCGCTGACCACACCGCTTGCGCTGTTATCGAGCAGTTGGTGGATACGCACGCTCAGCGCCTGCCCGCTGAGCAGCGAGCCATGGCTGTTCTGCAGGGTGTCGGCTTCGAGGGCGAAGGCGCGCTGGCTGGAAATCTCGCCCTGCTGGTTGTTCACGGCGGCGAGGTTGCGCGACGACAACGCCCAGGGCGTTGATCAAGCCGCCCTGGTTGTCGAGCTGGCCGTGGTTGAGGTCCAGGCTCAGGTCGCTATTGCTGAACAGCTGCCCGCCGGAGTGCTGATCCAGCCCCGTCATGCTCGCGGTGAGCGCCATGGCGCTGGCGATCCGGCCTGCCGCGCTGTTGTCGACCTGGGCGGCGGTGAGCGCAAGCGCCCCGCTGCTCGTCAGGCTGGCGCCCCGGTTGTTGAGCGCTCCGGTCTGGACTGCCACGCCGGCACCCGCGATACGCCCGTTCTGGCTGTTGTCCAGGCTGGCGCTGGCCAGCGTGAGGGCGCTACCAGCAACCAATTCGCCGCCCTGGCTGTTGTTCACCGCACCAGTGGCGGCCAGGTTTACGTTACGTGCAGCCTTCACACTGCCCTGCGCGCTGTTGTCCAGGCTGCCAAGGTTGAGGTTTACCGACTGCTGGCCGGCAATCCTGCCGCCCTGGTTGGCCAGGGTGGCGTAATTCAGGGTGAGGTCACCGTTGGCGAGCACGCGGCCGTTGCTGCTGTTGTCGGCCTGGCGGCCTTGGGCAGTGAGGGTGCCTTGGCTTGAGATTTCGCCGCCGCCATTGCTCAGTTGGTCGGCGTTGAGGGTCACGGTATTCGCGCTGCCGATCAGCCCACCCTGCCCATTGAGTACCTGGCCTGCGGTCGCGGTAAGCGCGTTCTGGCTCAGTACGCGGCCACTGCGGTTGTCCAGGGTGCCCGCGCTCACCTGTGTGCTTGCCTGGCCGCTCAGGGTGCCGCCCTGGTTGTTCAGCGCCTGGCTGGCCGTCGCCTGCACGGTGTGGCTGGCGCTCAGGCTGCCGCTGTTGCGCAGGTTCTGCGCCGTAACGGTCAGCTGTGCGGTGGCGTTGCGGCTGTTGTCGGCATTCACGCCGGCTTCGACGATGGCGCTGTTGGTGATCTGGCCATTGCTGGCCAGGTTGATACGGTCGCGGGCGGCGACGTTCTGCTGGATGTTCAGCGCGCCGGTGGTTTGCACGTCGACGCTGCTGCCGTACACAGTGCCCTGAATGTTGGCACTGGCGGCCTTGGCGCTCACCGCGCCGGTGGCGGCCACCTGGCCAACGGTCAGTTGCCCGTTGGCACCCAGCTGGATATCGCCCGCACTGGCCGCCAGGTTCCCCGCTACCCGCACGCCCACTCCGGCTTCGGTGCCCACCAGCTTGATGGAACCGGCGTACATGCCGCCCAGGGCCGAGCTGTCGATGGCCACCGTCGGAGCGGCGCTGCCGTTACCCGCCCTCGGCGTGGCGTTGAGGGTTTGCGCATCGACATCGTTGCGCCCCGCCACCACCGCCAACTGTTGCGCGTTGATCTGGGCGTTGATCTGCGCGGCGCGGGTGATGATCTCGAACTGGCCGACCTGGCTGGCATCCAGCCCTTGGCCTTCGATGGCAACGTTGCCGTCGTCTACCTGGAAGTGGTCCAGCTGGCCGTTGCCATTGAGCACCGGCGTACCGGTGGTGAGGGTGGCGCGTGGCGTGTTGATGAAGCCGCAGCCGTCGCACGTCACACCATGGGGGTTGGCGACGATGACCCGCGCGCCCTGCCCCGCAACTTCCGTATAGCCCTTGAGCTGGGAGGGGTTTGCGCCAACCACTTCGTTGAGAATGGTGCCGGCCGCCCGGCCACCGAGGTTGCCGTTGCCCAGAATGATGCCGCCTTGCTGGGTGCTGGCCGTTTTGCCCGTGGCGTTGTTGAGGATCACGCCCTCGCTGCCCACGTTGTATTGCTGATACTGGTTGTGCGAAAGCCCGGCCGCGTTGGGCGCAGCGATATTGACGATCGGCACGCCATTGCCGGCCTGCGACACCGACGTGTTGGTGCCGCCGCTGACCGCGATGCCCTCTGCCTGTGCCCAGATCGGTTGCCAGAACAACGCATTGATCAGGATGAGCGCGATCCCGCGCTTGGGCAGGCCCCAGAAACGCTGGCGCTCGATCAGGCGGGCAGAGGGCAGTCGGGCGAGAAAAGCCAGTTGGCGGGCGTCCATGTCGCAGGTCTCGAAAGGTGTTGAGCGAGAAATTCGGGCAAAGCAAGGCAGCGCTCAGGCAAACGGCCAGGAGCGTGCGTGGATCAGGTGCGGAGAAATGACGGGAAGGAAAAAACGCGCCCAGAACATCCCTGAAATGGCACATTGATATCGAAAATTCTATTTCGACGTGTTTCTGTCGTCAATGTTCCGACAATGCCATATGTCAGGTTTTGCCGCGAACGGGCAAATCAGCCGCAGCCGTTGGCAGGGATGCCACCGCAATTTCGGAGAGTTGGGCGTTGAAAATTACGCTCGCCATCGGTTGTGCGGGTGGGCAATGGCGAGCGCTTGAACTAGAGAACCACCCGCAGGCACTGCCCTGCGTGGTACAGCGAAAACCCGGTCTCGTAGAACGCCGTCCGCAATGCCGGCACGCTGACTGGCGTATTGGCCGAGAACGGCACTGGCAGCTCATCGGCCCGCTGCGTCAGCAGAAACTGCGCCAACGCCCGCCCGAGCACGGTGCCGGTGGTATTGCCGCGGCCGTTGTAACCGGTCACGGCCACCAGGCCGGCCGCCGGCTCGTAGAGGCGCATCAGGTGGTCGGGGGTGAAGTCGATCACGCCGGTCCAGTGCATTTCCCACTCCACCTTGCCGAGGCTGGGGAAGTAGTGGCGCTGGATGCGATCGGCCCAGCCCTTGATGAACCAGCCGGGTTTGTTGTCCACCCGGCCCAGGCTGCCCAGCAGCAGGCGGCCCTGCTCATCGCGGCGGATGCTGCTGAGCACGGTGCGGGTGTCCCAGGAGCCTTGGCCGTGAGGCAGTACGCGCTCAGCCGCGGCCCCTTCCAGCGGGCGCGATGCGACCTGGTAGTAATAGCCGCGGAAGTGGTTGTTGCGGATCTGGCTCCATTCACCTTCGGTATAAGCGCCGGTCGACAGCACCACCTGGTCGGCGAGCACGCTGCCGTTGGCGGCTTTGACCCGCCAGGCGAAGCCTTCACGCACCAGGGCGGTAACAGGCGAATCTTCCAACAGCACGCCGCCCAGGCGCCTCACCGCATCGGCCAGGCCACGGGTGTAGGCCATGGGGTTGATGGTGCCGGCGCGGTGGTCGAGCAGTGCGGCGTCGACCTTGTCGGTGCCACAGTATTCGACGCAACGGGCGCCGGTGAGCAGCTCGACGTGAGCGCCACGCCGGCTCCATTGCTCGTGGCGCGCCTGCAGGTCGGCAACGCCGGTGGCGTTGTGGGCCATGTGCAAGGTGCCTTCGTTGCGCGCCTGGCAGTTGATGCCGTGGCGGCGGATCATCTCGAAGACTTCGGCAGGGGCGTTGCCCAGCACGCTGTTCAATCGCTCGCCCTGAGTGGTGCCGAGGGTGGCGGCCACGTCGTCGGGCTTGATCCAGGTGCCGGCGTTCACCAGCCCGACGTTGCGGCCCGAGCCGCCGTGGCCGACACGGTGAGCGTCGAGCAGGATGACGCGCTTGCCTTGTTCGAGCAGGTGAATGGCTGCGCACAGGCCGGTGATGCCGGCGCCGATCACGCAGACGTCGGCGCTGTGCTCACCGGTGAGCGGCTGGGCCGGCGCAGGTGGGGGGAGTATGTGTTCCCACAGGCATTTCTGGTGGAGCGCGTTGGTGGCCATGGTCTTGAAGTCCTGGGGAAGGCCTGGAGGCCGCATCGCCCGGCGAGCCGGCCTCCCACGTCGTGCCCCTGAAACTTGGTGGGAGGGCGGCTTGCCGCGCGACGTGCCGGCAAGGTCGGCGTCAGTCGAACACGATGCCCTGCGCTAGCGGCAGTTCGCGGGAGTAGTTGATGGTGTTGGTCTGGCGGCGCATGTAGGCCTTCCAGGCATCGGAGCCGGATTCACGGCCGCCGCCGGTTTCCTTCTCGCCACCGAAGGCACCGCCGATCTCGGCGCCGCTGGTGCCGATGTTGACGTTGGCGATGCCGCAGTCGCTGCCGGCCGCGCTCTGGAAACGCTCGGCCTCGCGCAGGTCGGTGGTGAAGATGCACGACGACAGGCCCTGCGGCACTTCGTTGTTCAGCGCCAGCGCCTGTTCGAAATCGTCATAGCCCAGCACATAAAGAATCGGCGCAAAGGTTTCATGGCGCACCACGGCGCTCTGCCCGGGCATTTCGACGATGGCCGGCGCCACGTAGTAGCCGTTGGGGTAGCGCTCGGCCAGTTGGCGCTCGCCGCCGAACACTGCACCGCCTTCGTCGCGGGCCTGGGCCAAGGCGTTCTGCATGGCCTGGAACGAGGCTTTGTCGATCAGCGGGCCTACCAGGTTGTTTTCACGCGGGTCGCCGATGCGCACCTTGCCGTAGGCGGCCTTGACGCGCTCGACCAGCTCGGCCCTGATCGAGTTGTGCACGATCACCCGGCGCAGGGTGGTGCAGCGCTGGCCGGCGGTGCCGACGGCAGAGAAGAGAATGCCGCGAACGGCCAGGTCCAGGTCGGCGCTCGGGGCGACGATCATGGCGTTGTTGCCGCCCAGCTCCAGGATGCTGCGGCCGAAGCGGGCCGCCACGCGTGGGCCCACTTCACGGCCCATGCGGGTGCTGCCGGTGGCACTGACCACGGGTACGCGCGGGTCGTCAACCAGGGCTTCGCCCGCATCGCGTGCACCGATCAGCACCTGCGCCAGGTTGGCGGGCGCGCCTTCGAAACGGGCCAGGGCCTTGTCGAAGAGTGCCTGGCAGGCGATGGCGGTAAGCGGGGTTTTCTCGGAAGGCTTCCATACCACCGAGTTTCCGCACACCAGCGCCAGGGCGGTGTTCCAGGCCCACACCGCGACCGGGAAGTTGAAGGCGCTGATCACCCCGACCACACCGACCGGGTGCCAGGTTTCACGCATGTGGTGGCCTGGGCGTTCGGAGGCGATGGTCAGGCCGTAGAGCTGGCGCGACAGGCCGACGGCGAAGTCGCAGATGTCGATCATTTCCTGCACTTCACCCAGGCCTTCCTGGGTGATCTTGCCGGCTTCGACACTGACCAGCTCGCCCAGGTCGGCCTTGTGTTCGCGCAACACCTCGCCGAACAGGCGCACCAGCTCTCCACGGCGCGGCGCCGGTACGCTGCGCCAGGCAAGGAAGGCCTCATGCGCCAGGCCGATGCTGCGCTCTGCCTCAGCCTTGCTCACCAGCGCAACAGCACCGAGCTGGCTGCCGTCGATGGGGGTGAAGACAGGGTGGCCACCTTGCTGGTAGGCAGTGGCGGGAACACCCAGGCGCTTGAGCAGGCCGTCGATCATGAGAACTCTCCTGTGAAACCGGTGAATAAACGGAACATGGCAGCGAGTATCAGCTGGGCTGCACAAGGCAACAAGCGAGGAATAGGCAGCACATCATTCCCTGGCGGAATCCGAAAACATCCGTCCATACAGCTTGAAGGAGCGCACTTCGCCACTTTCAGGAATGACCCCACGCCTTTTTTTCGCTTGCGGGCGGTGCCGGTTCAACGCTTTGATGATAGCCATCCCACCCGCCGGAGACAGCCCATGCCCGCTTCAGGTTTTGCCCACCCAGATGACATCCGCGCCCGCTTTTCACGTGCGATGTCCGAGATGTACAAGCAGGAGGTGCCGCTGTACGGCACGCTGCTGGAGCTGGTGGCGCAAACCAACGAACAGGTGCTGGCGGCAGATCCCGCGCTGCACGAGCGGCTGCGCCACAACGGCGAGCTGGAGCGCCTCGACGCTGAGCGCCATGGCGCGATCCGGGTGGGCACGGCGCAGGAGCTGGCCACCCTCGCCCGCCTGTTCGCCGTGATGGGCATGCAGCCGGTGGGCTATTACGACCTCACGCCGGCCGGGGTGCCGGTGCATTCCACCGCGTTCCGAGCGGTGCACGAGCAATCTCTGGCGGTCAGCCCGTTCCGGGTGTTCACCTCGCTGCTGCGCCTGGAGTTGGTCGACAACGCCGAGCTGCGCGAACAGGCCGCCGCCATTCTTGCGCGCCGGCAGATCTTTACCCCGCGCGCGCTGGCGTTGATCGAACAGCACGAACGCGTCGGCGGGTTGGATGAAGCCCAGGCCGAGGAATTCGTAGAGCAGGCGCTGGAAACCTTCCGCTGGCACCAGCGCGCGACGGTCACCGCGCAGCAGTATCAACAGTTGCACGACCAGCACCGGCTGATCGCCGACGTGGTGGCGTTCAAAGGCCCGCACATCAACCACCTGACGCCGCGCACGCTGGACATCGACCAGATCCAGGCCGGGATGCCAGCGCGCGGGATCACCCCCAAGGCCGTGATCGAAGGCCCACCGCCGCGCAAGGAGCCGATCCTGCTGCGCCAGACCAGCTTCAAGGCGCTGCAGGAGCGTGTCGCGTTCACCGACCAGGCGGGCACGGAGGGCAGCCACACCGCCCGCTTCGGCGAAATCGAACAGCGCGGCGCAGCGCTTACGCCAAAAGGGCGCGCGCTTTACGACGAGCTGCTGGCAACCTCGCGCGATGCACTGGCCGGTGTGCCCAGCGAAGGCAACGCCGAGCAGTACATGCGCTTGCTGGGCGAGCACTTCTCAGCGTTCCCGGACGATGCCCGCCAGATGCGCGAACAAGGCCTCGCCTGGTTTCGCTATGTACCGACGGCCAGCGGGCTGCGCCTGCGGCCATTGCAGGGTGGGCTGGATGAGTGGATTGCCGCCGGCCATGTGGCGTTCGAACCTATCGTTTACGAAGACTTTTTGCCGGTCAGCGCGGCAGGGATTTTCCAGTCGAACCTGGGTGATGGCGCGCAAAACGATTACGGGCAGAACGCCAACCAGGCGCAGTTCCAGCACGCGCTGGGGCGCGAGGTGATCGATGAAATGGCGCTGTATGACGCCACCGAACGGCGCTCGATCGAGGCTTGCCTTGCACAGCTGCGCTGATCAGGGAATGCGGGTGAACAAGCCGGGGTAGTCGATCACGACGCCATCGTTATCCAGTTCTATCTGGGCCTTGAAGGGTGTGTCGAGGCTCTCGTAGAGAAACCATTTGTTCGGCTCGATGCAGGTGTAACGTTGCTCGACAGCGCGCACCTCAAGGCTCGGCACACTGACATACGCCATGCGCAAGGTGCGGCTCTGGCCGGCCTGCCAGTCGAGCCGGCGGATCGGCAGGGTGTTGGTGAAGGGGGTGATGGCGATGTCGGCATCGATACAGCCGTCGAGCGCGGGCAGCGGAACATCGCTTTCCACATCTCGCCAATGGCCGTTGCCGTCAGACCATAACCGCAGTGAGGGGGTGCCGGACGGGCTGGCGATATCGAGCAGGCGCGTTTGCCACTGCGCATCGACGCTAAGGGTGTAGATGAAGGCGTAGTCGTCGCCGATCACAACACTGTTGGCCATGACCTGGCTTTCGCGAAACGTCAGCGCCAGGTGCTCGATGCCCCGCCCCTGTTGAGCTTCCCAGCGAAATACCTTACTCATCAGCGCCTACCCCCGGCATCGCGACCGTGTACCACAGTGACACGGCCGCTGCGCTGCAGGTTCCTGGCCGGTCAGGAGACCAGGCACTCCTTGAGGAACTTGCCCGGCTTGAAGGCCACGGTGTTGCTTGCGCGGATCTTCACCGGCTCACCGGTTTGCGGATTCTTGCCCTGGCGCGCGCCACGGTGGCGTTTTTCGAACGTACCAAAGCCGACCAGGGTGACGTTCTCGCCCTTGCTGACCCCCAGCGTGATCTGCTCCAGCAGCACGTTCAGCACTTCGTTGGCTTTGTCTTTGGTGAGATCGGCGCGCTCAGCGATAACGGCGGCCAGTTCGGGTTTGCGCATGTAAGAAACCTCTTTTCGGTTTTTGTTGTTATGCGCCCCGCGCTCTGGCGGGGCTGGCCCGGGCGCAGGCTCTGCCGCGCGGCGGGTAGCGGTGAGAATGGCATGGCCCTGCCTGCCGCGCCAGTGGGCTTTGCCGCTTTGCTGCGCTCGGGCAATGCTGTTTCGGACGGAGTGCAGGCTATTTTCGCCAAGGGCCAGCCGTAGCCGCCCCAGGGCAGGCGCCGCAGCGGCTCAACCCGCTTGGCAAACATGCTAAGCTCCAGGCCCTTATCATTGCCTGCCAATGCCACCGTGCCAGCCTCTTTCTCGCCAGACGAGCCCGTTATCTGGGCACCCGATGCCGACCAAGCCTCCGCCAGCGTGCGGCAATGGCTGTTCGACGCAGGTTCCTTGACCCAGCGCCTCACCCTTGCCTCCGAGCACCGCTTTACCGTCACGCCCTTGCGTGAAGGTTGGCAGCCTTTGCGCACCGACGAGTGCCAGGCACTGGGCCTTGCCCAGGGCAGCGAGGGTTGGGTGCGTGAGGTGTTTCTGCGCGGGCGTGGCGAGCCCTGGGTGTTCGCCCGCAGCGTCGCCGGCCGCCAGGCGCTGGAGGCATGTGACTTCGCATTGCAGGCTTTGGGTACTCGGTCGCTGGGGCAACTGCTGTTCAGCGACCCGGCCTTCGCCCGCCAGCCGTTCGAAACCTGCCGTTATCCCTACCGCTGGTTGCCGCGCGAAGTGGCTGCTCACGATCTGTGGGCGCGGCGGTCGCGCTTCGACCGCCAGGCCGCTGGCCAGCCGGGGCTTGCAGTACTGGTAACCGAGGTGTTCCTGCCTACCCTGTGGCGTGCCACCGGGTTGCCCGAGCGAGGCCTGCTGATGCTTTACCAACAGATGTTGCGCTCACTCAACCGCCTGCACCCGCGCGCCTGGGACTTCATCCAGCTGGCCCGGGTCGACAAGCCCATCGGCATCTACCTGCTGCTGTGGCCCACACTCTGGGCGCTGTGGATTGCCGGCGATGGCTCACCGTCGCTTGGCAACGTGCTGATCTTCGTACTCGGCGTGTTCATGATGCGAGCCGCCGGTTGCGTCATCAACGACTTCGCCGACCGCAAGGTCGACGGCCACGTCGAACGCACCGAGCAGCGCCCACTGGTCAGCGGCCGGGTGCGCAGGCCGCGAGGCGCTGGTGTTCTTCGCCGTATTGGTGCTGGCCAGCTTCGCGCTGGTGCTGTGCACCAATGCTACCACCGTATGGCTGTCGTTCGGGGGCTTGCTGATCGCCTTCTGCTACCCGTTCATGAAGCGCTATACCCACTACCCGCAAGTGGTGTTGGGCGCGGCCTTTTCCTGGGGCATGCCGATGGCGTTCACCGCCGAAACCGGCCACGTGCCCTCCGCCGCGTGGTTGCTGTACCTGGCCAACCTGGCCTGGACGGTCGCCTACGACACTTACTACGCCATGACCGACCGCGACGACGACCTGCGCATCGGCGTTAAGTCCACTGCAATCCTGTTCGGCAACTCCGACCGCCTGATCATCGCCATCCTTCAAGGGCTGATGGTGGCTTGCCTGTTGCTGGCAGGTGTGCGCTTCGGGCTGGGCGGCTGGTTTCACCTCGGCATTGCCGTGGCAGTGGGCTGTTTCGCCTGGCAATCCTGGAAAACCCGTACCCGCGAACGCATGGCCTGCTTCGAAGCGTTCCTGCATAACCACTGGGCGGGGTTGGCCATTTTCGTGGGGCTGGTGCTGGACTACGCCCTGCGCTGACGTGCCCTGGCGGGCATTTCAGGCAAGTGCCCAAGGAACATCTGTCACATCGCTGCAATAATTCCGTTATCTAATGCTGCGCATTGCAGAAGATTGACACGAGGTTAAGCATGGTTGGCAGAAGCATTCTCATCGTCGACGACGAAGCCCCGATCCGCGAGATGATCGCCGTCGCCCTTGAAATGGCTGGCTATGATTGCCTCGAGGCCGAAAGCGCGCCCCAGGCTCACGCCATCATCGTCGACCGCAAGCCCGACCTCATCCTGCTCGACTGGATGCTGCCCGGCACCTCCGGCATCGAGCTGGCGCGCCGCCTCAAGCGTGACGAGCTCACTGCGGGCACGCCGATCATCATGCTCACGGCCAAAGGTGAGGAAGACAACAAGATCCAGGGCCTGGAAGTGGGCGCCGATGACTACATCACCAAGCCTTTCTCCCCGCGCGAACTGGTAGCACGTCTGAAGGCTGTACTGCGCCGTGCCGGCGCCAGCGATGGCGAAACGCCGATCGAGGTGGGCGGGCTGCTGCTGGATCCTGTGAGCCATCGCGTGACCATCGACGGCCGCCCGGCCGAAATGGGCCCTACCGAATACCGCCTGCTGCAGTTCTTCATGACCCACCAGGAACGCGCTTATACTCGTGGCCAGCTGCTCGACCAGGTCTGGGGCGGCAACGTCTACGTGGAAGAGCGAACGGTCGATGTGCATATCCGCCGCCTGCGCAAGGCACTGGGCGACGCCTACGAGAACCTGGTACAGACCGTTCGCGGCACGGGTTACCGTTTCTCCACCAAGAGCTAGCACGCCTGGCTCTGCCGAAGGGATGCGCGGTAATTGAATCAGAACTGGCTCGGTATCCTGATACGCCACCTGGCGCTTCTGGTTACCGCGTGCCTGCTGGTGGGCCTTATCACCAACCACTACGGTGCCAGCCTGGCCGTAGGCCTGGGGCTTTACCTGGCCGCCACGCTCAAGCAATTGCTGCGCCTGAACCACTGGCTCAAACACCAGAAGCCCGATGAGCCGCCGCCCGAAGCCGGCGGCCTGTGGGGCGATGTGTTCGACAGCATCTACACCGTGCAACGTCGCGACATCCGTGCCCGCGACCGCCTGCAAGCCTTGATCGACCGTGTACAGGACTCCACCGCCGCCCTGCGCGATGGGGTGATCATGCTCGACAGCGACGGCAACCTGGAGTGGTGGAACAACGCCGCCGAAACCCTCCTGGGGCTGCGCTCGCCCGGCGACGGCGGCCAGCCGATCACCAACCTGGTGCGCAACCCGCGGTTTTTCGAGTACTTCCACGCGGGCAACTATGCCGAGCCCATCGAGATGGCCTCGCCCATTCAGGATCAGGTGCGCATTCAGCTGGTCATCACCCGCTACGGCAACAACGAACACCTGCTGGTGGTGCGCGACGTGACCCGTGTTCACCAGCTGGAGCAGATGCGCAAGGATTTCGTTGCCAACGTTTCCCATGAGCTGCGCACACCCCTGACGGTGATTACCGGTTACCTGGAAACCCTGCTCGACAACAGCGACGGCATCAACCCGCGCTGGCTGCGCGCCCTGCAGCAGATGCAGCAACAAGGCGGGCGCATGCAGACGCTGCTCAACGACCTGCTGCTATTGGCGCGCCTTGAAGCCACCGATTACCCCTCGGAAAACCAGCCCGTGGACGTACAGGCCCTGCTCAAGAGCATCGTCAGCGACGCCCGCGCGCTCTCCGGCGCGCGTGGCCATGACATCACTCTGGAAGTGGATGCCAACTGCTGGCTCAAGGGTAGCGAGCCGGAGTTGCGCAGCGCCTTCTCGAACCTGGTGTTCAACGCGGTGAAATACACCCCGGACAAGGGCCGGGTGCTGGTGCGTTTCTGGCAGGATGGCCAGGGCGCGCACCTGAGCGTGAAAGACTCGGGTATTGGTATCGAGGCGATGCACATCCCGCGGTTGACCGAACGCTTCTACCGTGTCGACTCCAGCCGAAACTCCAACACCGGCGGCACCGGCCTGGGCCTTGCGATCGTCAAGCACGTGCTGATGCGCCACCGTGGGCGCATGGAAATCGCCAGCGTGCCCAACCACGGCAGCACCTTCATCTGCCACTTCGCCCCGGCGCAGATCCCGCAGGCTCGTAACTTGCGTGCTGCCCGTTCGGTTGATCCAGAACAGGCCGATGGAACCCAAGGCTGATATTTGTTCTAGGCAATGCTTGCATCAGTCGCTAAATTGCAACGTTCGCGTGGGATTTTTCCCGTGCGTGCATCTCTAACGCTCTCTACGGACTACCAAACACCCCATCATGGACCCTTCCCCCGGTTTATCGCTGTACGCCCTGTTCGCCGACTTCGGCATGATCATCTTCGCTTTCGTCCTGGTACTGCTCAACGGCTTCTTCGTGGCCGCCGAGTTCGCCATGGTCAAGCTGCGCGCCACCAAGGTCGAAGGCATCGCCAAGCGCCATGGCTGGCGCGGGCGCATCCTGCGCACCGTTCACAGCCAGCTCGATGCCTACCTCTCTGCCTGCCAACTGGGCATCACCCTTGCCTCTCTGGGCCTGGGCTGGGTCGGCGAGCCGGCCTTCGCGCACCTGCTGGAGCCCGCCCTGGCGGCGGTGGGTGTGCAATCGCCGGAGGTCATCAAGGGTGCGTCGTTCTTCACCGCATTCTTCGTGATCTCCTACCTGCACATCGTGGTCGGCGAGCTGGCGCCCAAGTCCTGGGCGATTCGCAAGCCCGAGCTGCTGTCGCTGTGGACGGCAGTGCCGCTGTACCTGTTCTACTGGATGATGTACCCGGCCATCTGGCTGCTCAACGCCAGCGCCAACGCCATCCTGCGCATCGCAGGCCAGGGCGAGCCCGGGCCGCATCACGAACACCATTACAGCCGCGACGAACTCAAGCTGATCCTGCACTCCAGCCGTGGCCAGGACCCTTCCGACCAAGGCATGCGCGTGCTCGCCTCGGCGGTGGAGATGGGCGAACTCGAAGTGGTGGACTGGGCGAACTCCCGCGAAGACCTGGTGAGCCTTGAGCACAACGCCACGTTGCCGGAGATCCTGGAGCGGTTCCGCCGCCACAAGTACAGCCGCTTCCCGGTGTACAACAGCGACCTGGGCGAGTTCGTCGGCCTGTTGCACATCAAGGACCTGCTGCTGGAGCTCGCCGCCAAGGACTACACGCCCGAGCGTTTCGAGCTCGATGAGCTGCTGCGCCCGGTGGAGCGTGTCTCGCGGCATATGCCGTTGTCCGCCTTGCTGGAGCAGTTTCGCCAGGGCTCGGCGCACTTCGCATTGGTCGAGGAGGCCGATGGCAAGGTGATCGGCTACCTGACCATGGAAGATGTGCTGGAAGTGCTGGTCGGCGACATCCAGGACGAGCACCGCAAGGCCGAGCGCGGCGTGCTGGCCTACCAGCCTGGCAAACTGCTGGTGCGCGGCGACACACCGCTGTTCAAGCTGGAACGCCTCCTGGGCGTTGACCTGGACCACATCGAGGCGGAAACCCTCGCAGGGCTGGTTTACGACAGCCTCAAGCGCGTGCCCGAGGATGAGGAAGTGCTGGAGGTCGAAGGCCTGCGCATCATCATCAAGAAGATGAAAGGCCCGAAGATCGTGCTGGCCAAGGTGCTCAAGCTCGATTGATCAACGCTTGCCCAACGCGAAGTTGGGCAACGGCGCCACCGGCCGGTCGAACTGGTACGGGATCGACTCCAGCGCAAGGCCCGTATTGCGCTGCACCACGAAGTGCAGATGCGGGCCGGTGCTGTTGCCGGTATTGCCCGACTGGGCCAGCGCTGTGCCAACGCTCACACGCTGGCCTTCACGCACCACCACAGAACCCTGCATCAGGTGCAGGTAAACGCCCATGCTGCCGTCGTCGTGCAGGATGCGCACGAAGTTGCCTGCAGGGTTCTGCCCTCGCCCGCTCTGGCTGTTCTCCACCTTCACCACGGTGCCGGCGCGTGCGGCGATGATCGGCGTGCCCACCGGCATGGCGATGTCGAGGGCGTAGCGGCTTTTCGGCCCCGTATGGCTGTATTGGCCGTTGGCACCCTGGCTGATGTAGAAAGGCCCGCCCACCCACGGCAATGCATAGCGATAGCCGCCGACAGCGGAGCCGGGGTCGCCGAGGAAGTAATTGAATACCGGTGTGTAGCGAAGGGGGCGGCCAGCGTCCTGGGCCGCCAGGGTGAGCAGCGTGACCTGACCACGCGCCGGGATCACCCGGCTGATGCTCGCAGGCGCCCCCGCCACATTGCCCAGGCCCTTGAAGCTCAGGCGCACCTGCACCGGCGCGAACAGATCGTTGCGCGCGGTGAAGGTCACTTTGCCCCGTGCCTTGGTTTGCTCAAGGTGAACCTGGCGCTCAAGGTGCTCGTCCATGCGGTCGTTGAACACGAACACCTGCGCGCCCTTGGTGGGCTTGTCGGTGTAGTTGGTCACGCCGTTGGCATCGACGAATTTATAGACGGTAGGCCGCGCCCCGGCCGGTTGCGCAGCGAGGGCCAGAAGAAGCAATAGCAGGGTCGGGCGAATCGGCATGGCTATACCGCAGCAGTTGGCCCCCCGGAGCATAGCCGGGGGCCAATGCCGAGTCATGCCCCTGGGACGAAATGCTTCTGCGCGGTGCCGCGGGCGATCAGCCGCGACAGGTAGTCGAGCTTCTGCGCATCCTGGTCGACGAAGCGGAAGCTCAGCTGCAACCAGTCGCTATCGGGCTTGGGCTCGAAGGCCATGATGGCATGCAGATAACCATTGAGGCGCGCGGTCTCTGCGTTGTCACCCTGCTCGAGGTCGATCACTGCGTGCTCGAGCACCTGTGGCAATTGTTCGCCACGTTTGACCAGCAGCAGGGCCTCCTTGAGGCTCAGCGCTTTGATCACCGCCTGCATCGAGCCACCGCTGGCCAGGCGCAGTTGAGCCTGCCCGCGGCCGGACGGTGCTGCCGAGGCCGCTGCCGAGGCCGCTGCCGGGGCGGGCCGAGGTGCGGCTGCAGTCGCCGGAGCTGGCGCTGCCGCACGTGGGGCGACGGCCTCGGGGCGCCCACCGGTGAGGGCACTGAGCGACTCGTTCAAGGCGCTGGTCGGCGCCGGGCGTGCGCCACCACCGAGCAGCAAGTCGAGCTTGCCCGCCCGGTGCATGGCCTTTTTGATCTTGGTCAGCAATTGCTCGTTGGTGAACGGCTTGCCCACATAATCGGAAACGCCGGCCTGAATGGCCTGCACCACGTTTTCCTTGTCGCCACGGCTGGTTACCATAATGAATGGAACGCCCTTGCCGCTCTCCTGCTGGCGAAACCAGGTCAGCAACTCGAGGCCGGACATTTCCGGCATCTCCCAATCGCACAGCACCAGGTCGAAGCTTTCCTTGGCCAGCATGGCCTGGGCCTTGCGGCCGTTGACGGCGTCTTCGGTATGGATACCCGGAAACGCATTGCGCAGACACTTCTTCACCAGGTCGCGGATGAAGGGCGCATCATCCACAACCAGAACACTGACCTTAGCCATCGACCACTCCTGAAGATTACCCGCCCAGCATACCGCTGCTTAATGGCCAATTGCCAAACCAACGCCAAGCCAATGCCAAAAAAAGGGATGCCGCCCGCCGGCGGAACGTCAGCCTGCGTGTGACCCAGACAAAAACGCCCGGCCAAAGCCGGGCGCGGGAACGCAGGCAATCTCAGTTATCGCCCGCTTCAGGGGAAACATTAGCCCGTTCGGCACCGCCACGCTGAACTTCTTCGCGCATGCGCTCAAGGCCCAGATGGCGCACATCGGTGCCTTGCACCAGATAGATCACCAGCTCCGAAATGTTGCGCGCGTGATCACCGATGCGCTCCAGCGAACGCAGTACCCAGATCACGTTCAGCACGCGCGAGATCGAGCGCGGGTCTTCCATCATGAAGGTGACCAGCTCGCGCAACGCGGACTTGTATTCGCGATCGATGGTCTTGTCGTACTGAGCCACCGACAGGGCGAGGTCGGCATCGAAGCGGGCGAACGCATCCAGCGCATCACGCACCATCGCACGTACCTGGCCGCTGATGTGGCGTACTTCCACGTAGCCACGCGGCGACTCGCCTTCTTCGCACAGCTGGATCGCGCGCCGGGCGATCTTGGTGGATTCGTCACCGATGCGCTCCAGGTCGATCACCGACTTGGAGATGCTGATGATCAGCCGCAGATCGGAAGCGGCCGGTTGGCGGCGAGCGAGGATGCGCAGGCATTCCTCGTCGATGGTGCGCTCCATCTGGTTGATCTCGTCGTCGATATCACGCACTTGCTGGGCAAGGCCCGAATCGGCCTCGATCAGCGCGGTGACGGCGTCGTTGACCTGCTTCTCGACCAGGCCGCCCATGGCCAGCAGGTGGCTGCGAACCTCTTCGAGCTCGGCGTTGTACTGCTGGGAGATGTGGTGGGTGAGGCTGTGCTTGTCAATCATGATCTAAGCCCTTTGGAGCGTCCGGTGGGAGGGATAAGACAGCGTGCTGGGTTGTGTTCAGCCATAACGGCCGGTGATGTAGTCTTCGGTGTGCTTTTTGGCCGGGTTGGTGAACAAGGTGTCGGTATCGCCGAACTCCACCAGCCGGCCCATGTGCATGAAGGCGGTGTAGTCCGATACCCGCGCCGCCTGCTGCATGTTGTGCGTCACGATCACGATGGTGTAGCGCGATTTCAGTTCGTAGATCAGCTCTTCGACTTTCAGCGTAGAGATCGGGTCTAGCGCCGAGCATGGCTCATCGAGCAACAGCACCTGCGGCTCTACGGCGATAGTGCGGGCGATCACCAGGCGCTGCTGCTGGCCGCCCGACAAACCCAGCGCCGACTCGTGCAGGCGGTCCTTGACCTCATCCCACAGGGCCGCCCCGCGCAGCGCCCACTCCACCGATTCATCGAGCGCGCGTTTCTTGTTCATCCCCTGCAGGCGCAGCCCATAAACCACGTTCTCATAGATGGTCTTGGGGAACGGGTTGGGCTTCTGGAACACCATGCCCACACGGCGGCGCAGCTCCGCCACGTCCTGGCCCTTGGCATAGATGTTCTGGCCTTCCAGGCATACTTCGCCGGCCACGCGGCAGTCGTCGACCAGGTCGTTCATGCGATTGAAGGTGCGCAACAGGGTGGACTTGCCGCAACCCGACGGGCCGATGAAGGCCGTCACTCGCTGGCGCGGGATGCTCAGGGAAATGTCGAACAACGCCTGGCTCTTGGCGTAATGCAGGTTCAGCCCGCTGACCTGCAAGGCGATGTTCTGCGGCTCCAGCGCCTGGCTGCGGCTGCGTCGCTGGGCCGCCAGTTCCGCGCGGCCTCGTGGGGGTTGGGTATAACGCTCCATGGCAACTCTCTTCGATGCCCGGGCAGCCTCAGCTGTCCAGTGCCTTGTACTTCTCCCGCAGGCGGTTACGAATCGCCACGGCAGACAGGTTGAGCAGCGCGATCACCAGCACCAGCAACAAGGCGGTAGCGTAGACCAGCGGCCGCGCCGCTTCGACGTTGGGGCTCTGGAAGCCCACGTCGTAGATGTGAAAACCCAGGTGCATGATCTTCTGATCCAGGTGCACATAGGGGAAATTGCCATCGACCGGCAGTGAAGGGGCCAGCTTGACCACCCCCACCAACATCAGCGGGGCCACCTCGCCTGCGGCGCGCGCCACGGCCAGGATCATGCCGGTCATCATCGCCGGGCTCGCCATGGGCAGCACGACCTTCCACAGGGTTTCGGCCTGGGTAGCGCCCAGCGCCAGCGAGCCTTCGCGCAGGCTGCGCGGAATACGCGCCAGGCCCTCTTCGGTAGACACGATCACCACCGGCACCGCCAGCAATGCGAGGGTGAGCGAAGCCCAGAGCAGGCCCGGCGTGCCCAGCGTCGGCGCCGGCAGTGCCTCGGGAAAGAACAGCTGGTCGAGCGAGCCGCCGACCATGTAAACGAAAAAGCCCAGGCCGAACACACCGTAGACGATGGCCGGGACACCGGCCAGGTTGTTCACCGCGATGCGGATCAGCCGGGTCACCAGATTCTGCCGCGCGTACTCGCGCAGGTAGACCGCTGCAAGCACACCGAACGGCGTCACGATAATGGCCATGATCAGAGTCATCATCACCGTGCCGAAGATGGCCGGGAAAACACCACCCTCGGTATTGGCCTCTCGTGGCCCGGTACTGAGGAACTCCCAAAGCTTGGTGAAGTAAAAACCCGTTTTGTCCCACACGCCCATGCCGTTGGGCTGATAGGCATGCACCACTTGGCCGAGGTTGACCGTTACGGCTTTGCCGCCGGCCTCGGCCAGGGTGATGCTGTCGCGCTCGATCTGCTGGCGCAAGGTGTTGAGATGCGCCTCGACCTGTTGATAACTGGCCTTGAGCTCAGCCTCACGCGCTTCGCGGTCGGCCTGCGCTGATGCGTTGTGCTCGCCTTGCAACTGGTCCTTGCGCGCCTGCAGGCGCAAGCGCTCAAGCTGGTGGTTGATCGCGCTGATGTCCTTGCCCTGCAAGCGGTCGAGGTCAGCCTGCAACTGCTGCACACGCAGCAAACGCGGCTGCAGGGCGGCCCAGGCATCATTGCCTTGGGCTACGACCCGGCCATCCTCGCGCACGTCCATCAGCCGGCCGTAGAAGTTGCCCCATTCCCGCCGCTCCAATGCCACCAGGTCGGCGGGCGCCTGCGGTGCCTTCAGCCAATCGGCGATCACCCAGACGAAATCACTGCCGTAGACGTCGCGGTTGCCCACCTTGAGCAGCTCGCGGGTCATCATCGGCGGGCCATCGGCGCTCACCGGCAAGCCATTGGCCTGCAGCCGCTCGCGCGGCACGTCTTCACGCTGTACCACCTCGCCCACCAGCACCTGCGCCGGCAGGCCCGGCACCTGATAACTCGCTTGCTGAAGGTCGGCAGGCCAGAAATGCCCCAGGCCGCGTACTGCAATCACCAGCAGCAGGCCGACGGTCATGATGACGGCAGCCGAGACGGCGCCGGCGCTGAGCCACACCGCTGGCGCGCCACTGCTGACCCAACCGGTAATGTCTGTTTCTTCACCCTGCCTACCTTGATCACAGCGAGGAGTACTTCTTGCGAAGACGCTGGCGGATCACCTCGGCCAGGGTGTTCATCACGAAGGTGAACAGCAGCAACACCAACGCTGCCAGGAACAGCACCCGATAGTGGCTGGAGCCCACCTCAGCCTCGGGCATTTCGACGGCCACGTTGGCCGCCAGGGTACGCATGCCTTCGAACAGGTTCATGTCCATGATCGGCGTGTTGCCGGTGGCCATCAGCACGATCATGGTTTCACCGACCGCGCGGCCCAGGCCGATCATCAGCGCCGAGAAAATACCGGGGCTCGCGGTGAGGATCACTACACGCGTGAGCGTTTGCCAGGGCGTAGCGCCCAGTGCGAGCGAGCCGTGGGTAAGGCCGCGTGGCACGCTGAAGATGGCGTCTTCGGCGATCGAGTAGATGTTGGGGATCACCGCAAAGCCCATCGCCAGGCCCACCACCAACGCGTTGCGCTGGTCGAAGCCAAGGCCCAGATAAGTCCCCACCCACTGGCGCATGTCGCCATCGAACAGCAGGGTTTCGAGGCGCGGGCTCAGCCACAGCGACAACCCGGCCACCCCGAGAATGACTGGAATCAGAACCGCACTCTCCCAGCCAGGCTTCAGGCTCAGCCGCCAATCGGCCGGCAGGCGACTCCAGCACCAGCCTGCGAGCACAATGCCCACAGGCGTAAACAGCAACAGCGCAAATATGCCGGGCAGGTGCCCTTCGACGTAGGGCGCCAGGAACAGCCCGGCGATAAAGCCCAGGATCACCGTGGGCATCGCCTCCATCATCTCGATCACCGGCTTGACCTTGCGGCGCATGGGCGCGGCCATGAAATAGGCGGTGTAGATAGCGGCCGAGATGGCCAGCGGCGCAGCCAGCAGCATGGCGTAGAACGCAGCCTTCAGGGTGCCGAAGGTCAGCGGCGCAAGGCTCAGCTTGGGCTCGAAATCACTGTTGGCGGCGGTCGACTGCCAGACGTACTCGGGCTTGTCGTAGTTCTCGTACCACACCTTGTCCCAGAGCGCGCTCCAGGACACCTCCGGGTGCGGGTTGTGCAATGCGAAAGGGAACCAGCGGCCCTGCTCTTCGACCAGCACGTGGTCGGCCCGCGGCGACAGCGCCAGCGCTTCGCCGTGGCGCACCACCTGCTGGGTCAGCAGTGTGCGGTGTGCTGTGCTGTGGAACACTCCAAGCACGCCGTCGCGGTCCAGGGCAATGAAGCCCTTGCGGCGCTCTTCGGCACGGATGAAATCGATGGGCGCATCGCCGAGCTTGAAGTCGCGGATGTGGTTCAGCCGCGGCTCGCCGTCTACGTCCCGGGCCATGAACCATTGGCTGATGACGCCTTTGGAGGTGCCGATCATCAAGGAGGTGCCGCCCACCAGCTGGCGGCTGGCGGTCACTTCCGACTTGCCATCTTCGAGCAGCTTGTAGCGGCCATTGAGGCTGCGCTTGCGAAGGTCGAATACATCCGCCTGAGCGCGCCCGTTGAGTACGTAGAGCCATTGCTGGCGCGGGTCGAGAAACAGGGCTTTGGCCGGCTCGGCCATTTGCGGGAGCACGATATTGGCCTGCTCGCGGCGGGTTTGCCCGGCCAGATTGTCTTCGCGCTCGGCCACCGACAGCACGCTGAGCGTGGCGCCGCTTGAGGCAGCGATCAGCAGCGTGGTGTCCGATACGGTGATCGCTACGTTTTCCAACGGTTGGCCTTGGGTGTCCACTGTCAGTGGGGCCCTGCCGTAGGGAAACTCAAGCACCGGGCTGACCGTCTTGACGTTATCCGGGTACTCCAGCTTGTAGCTGCTGCGCATTACCAACGCCTCGCCGTTGGAAAGGCCCGCAACCAACCATGGCGTACCCGGCTGGCCCTTGGCGACCGAAACCAAGTGCGTGCCCGCAGGCACCGGCAGGGTGATGCGCTGCAGCGGCGCACCGCTTTGCGTATTGAAGAACACTGCCTCGCCCTGGCTCGATACCCGCAGCCCGACGAGGTTCTGTTCCTCGACGGTGAGCAACAGCGGCTTGCCGCTGTCCTTGAGCCAGGCAGGCGCCACCATGGGCTGAGCGCTGAGGCTGGCTCCCTGGAACAGGGGCAGCACGACCCATGCGAGGTAAAAGAAGATCAGAGTGACCGCCGCCAGAACACTCAGGCCGCCTACCAGCACATAGCCCCGCGTCAGCCGGTCGACCCACGCGCGCAGCCGGCGCTTGCGGCGAAACGCCGGCGCATTGAAGTCGATGCGGGGCGCCGGGTAGCCGGGCGCCACCGGTGGAGGGGTCAGGTCGTTCATCCGCACACCCTAACGGCGTCATGTGACAGAAAGATTACATCGATCAGGCATGCCAAACCCCCGTCGGCGCTAGGCGAAACGGGGGTCGGGCGTTGCCTGCCGTCAGAGAGCGGCAGGCGTTTTACCGGCGTTGAGCCCAAGCTCGGCCAGGGTGCGCTGCACCACTTTGGCCGGCAAAGGAATATAGCCATCCCTGACCACTACCTGCTGCCCCGCCTGGGACAGCATCAGCTTGATGAACTCGCCTTCCAGCGCAGGCAACGGCTGGTTGGGCGCCTTGTTCACATAAACGTACAGGTAACGCGCCAATGGATAGCTGCCATTGAGCGCGTTGGTTTCGTTGTCTTCTACATAAGGCCCGCCGGCCTGGCGCGCCAAGGGTACCGTGCGCACGCTGGCGGTGCGATAGCCGATCCCGAATAACCGATACCGTTGAGCGAACTGCTGATCGCCTGCACAACGGCCGCCGAACCCGGCTGCTCGTTGACGTTGGGCTTGAAGTCGCCCTTGCACAGCGCCTGTTCCTTGAAAAAGCCGTAGGTACCTGACACCGAATTGCGCCCGAACAATTGCAGGGACTTGTTCGCGAGGTCTCCCTTCACGCCCAGGTCACCCCAGCTCTTGACCTCGGCCGGCGCGCCACAGAGCCGGGTCGAGGAAAAGATCGCATCGGCCTGGGCCAGGGTCAGCCCGGGGATAGGATTGTCCTTGTGCACGAACAGCGCCAGGGCATCTACCGCGACCGGAACGGGCGTTGGCTTGTAGCCGTACTTCTGTTCGAAGGCCTGCAGCTCGACGTCCTTCATCTTGCGGCTCATCGGCCCCAGGTTGGAGGTGCCCGCAGTCAGTGCCGGGGGCGCCGTGGATGAGCCGGCTGCCTGGACCTGCACATTCACGCTGGGGTATTCGCGGCGAAAGGCCTCGGCCCAGAGTGTCATCACGTTGGCCAGCGTGTCGGAGCCGACGCTGTTGAGGTTGCCCGCGATACCGCTGGTTTTCTGGTACACCGCCAGGGCGGGGTCGACCTCGGCCTGCGCAACATTCAGGCCTGCCATGGCCAGGGCGAACACGCCCGCGTACAGCTTGAAGGTCATACCCGTACTCCCGGCAGGCTTTTGGAAAGGGCCAGAACGAGAGGTATCCGGCGGCGCCACTTTATGAAACTTGCATGACACTAATATGACTGGCCAGCTGCCACCCCGCCTGGGCCCACCTCGCTCAGCGTTTTTTAGCCAGCAGGTAAAGCCCCACCAGCACACCGATCACACACACGCCTGCTACATAAACGGCCGGGCCCATCGGATTGGTCTTCATCATGATACTGACCGCCATGGGCGTAAGGCCGCCGAAAATGGCATAGGCCAGGTTGTAGGAGAACGACAGCCCGCTGAAGCGGACCACCGGCGGGAATGCCTTCACCATCACATAAGGCACCGCACCGATGGTCCCGACCATCAGGCCTGTCAGGGCATAGAGCGGGAACAGCCAGTTCGGGTGGTCACCCAAGGTGTGATAGAGCAGCCAGGTGCACACGCCCAACCCCAGGCTCCCCACCACGAAGACTCGCCCGGCGCCGGCGCGATCCGCCCAATAGCCGGCACCGATGCAGCCCAGGCTCAGGAACACGATGGCAATGCTGTTGGCCTGCAACGCCTCGCGCGGGCTGAAGCCGAACAGCTTCTGCAACAGCGTGGGCGTCATCAGGATCACCACCACGATCGCGGCCGACAGCAGCCAGGTCAGCAGCATCGACACCACGACTGCACCCGGGTGGTCGCGCAGCACGGCGCGCAGTGGCAGTTCAGCGGCGAGGGCCTTGCGCTGCTGCAGCTCGGCGAACACTGGAGTTTCGTGCAGCCAACGGCGCAGGTAAACGGCGAAGAAGCCGAACACCCCGCCCAGCAGGAACGGGATGCGCCAGGCAAAATCCGCAAGCTGCTGAGCGTCATAAATGCTGTTGATGGCGGTGGCCACCAGCGAGCCGAGCAAGATGCCTGAGGTCAGGCCACAGGTCAGTGTGCCGCAGGCAAAGCCCACATTACGCCCGGGCACATGCTCGGAGACGAACACCCAGGCACCCGGCACTTCTCCGCCGATGGCAGCGCCCTGGATCACCCGCAGCACCAGCAGCAGAATCGGGGCGGCCATGCCAATCTGTGCGTACGTGGGTAACAGGCCCATCAGCAGGGTCGGCAACGCCATCATGAAGATGCTCAGGGTGAACATCTTCTTGCGCCCCAGCAGGTCACCGAAGTGCGCCATCACAATCCCGCCCAGCGGCCGGGCCAGGTAGCCCGCAGCGAAAATACCGAACGTCTGCACCTGGCGCAGCCAGTCAGGCATTTCAGCCGGGAAGAACAGGTTCCCCACCACCGTCGCGAAGAACACGAAGATGATGAAGTCGTAAAACTCGAGGGCGCCGCCCAAAGCGGCCAGGGAAAGCGTTTTGTAATCACTGCGAGTCAACGGCCGCGCGCTGGGCACGGCGTCGGAGGGCACACTGCTCATGGGATTTCTCTTATAAGTGAAGGCTGGCAGGCGTGCGAAGATAGCAAATAGCTTGAAAAAGCACATATATCTGTGGTTGAACGGTTATGCGCGCTAGTACAGCTCTATATACTGAGCCGCTTACCATCGTTCAACGCCTGGGCCAGAGGCACCCCGCATGATCGAACTCGAACAGGAAGATCCGATACCGCAAGGCGATCTGGCCTTGCAGATCACCGCCCTGCCGCGCGAAACCAACGGTTTCGGCGATATCTTCGGCGGCTGGCTGGTACAGCAGATGGACCTTGCCGGCACCGCCATGGCCAGCAAGCTGGCAGGTGGGCGCGTAGCAACGGTAGCCATCGACCGCATGGCCTTCCTGGTGCCTGTTTCGGTTGGCGCGCAGTTGTCGTTCTATACCCGCACACTGGAAACCGGCCGTAGCTCGATCCGCATGATGGTCGAGGTGTGGAGCGACGATCCGCTGTCCAGCGAGTGGCGCAAGGTCACCGAAGCCACCTTCGTGTTCGTTGCCATCGACAGCCGCGGCCGCACCCGCTCGGTGCCACGGCGCAGCTAAACTTGCCGGCGTGCGCGTGGTCAATCGCCCACGCAAAGCTCTCTGAACGAGGAAGTTCGAATGCCAACGCCGAAGGTCGAAGCCGTAACCCTGGGTGAACTCAAATGCTGGCGCATCGACGATGGCCGTGCTGAATTGCTGGTCACCGAGCAGGGTGCGCAGGTCGTCAGCTACCGCCGCCACGGCGAACAGCCGCTGATCTGGCTCAACGACCAGGCCACCTTCAAGCCTGGCACCCCGATCCGGGGCGGTGTGCCTGTTTGCTGGCCATGGTTCGGTAACCTTTCGAAGAACCCGGATTCGGTCCAGGCCATGCGCCAGGCAGAAGACGCAGCGCCAGCCCACGGCCTGGTACGTGCGATGAACTGGGTACTCGAGGGGATCGAAAGCGATCGTAGCCCAGTGCGCGTGACCTTCAGCCTGCCCCAGGCCAATGGCCAACTGCCTGGCTGGCCCCAGCAGGCCGAGCTGCGCCTGACCATCGAGCTAGGTGACGACCTGTCGATAGACCTGGCCACACGCAACCTCGGCCAACAGCCGATCACGCTGAGCCAGGCGCTGCACACCTACTTCGCCGTGAGCGACGTACGCCAGATCAGCGTGGACGAAGTCGACGGCCTGGATTACATCGAAACCCTCGAGAACTGGGAAACCCGTACCCAGGAAGGAGCACTGGAAGTGGCCGGGGAAACCGACCGCATCTACCTCGATACGCCCAAGCGCCTGGCCATCACCGACCACGAATGGAAGCGCCGAGTGCTGATCGACACTCACGGCTCGGCTTCAGCCGTTATCTGGAACCCATGGATCGAGCGCGCTGCCGCGTTCGTGGACATGGCCAACGACGGCTGGCAGCACATGTTCTGCATCGAGACTGCAAACGTGTTGGGCGATGTGGCCACCCTCGCACCGGGTGAAAGCCATAGCCTGGGCTATCGCCTGAGCAGCGAGCCGCTTTAAAGATCTTCTTCCTTCACGACGCGCACGGTCGACGCATCCATCGCATACGCAGCGTCGGCCATGTCGTTGCTCACCTTTTCCACCTTCAGCGTGCCGATCGCCCAAAGCGGCGTGTAGATATCAGCAAGCTTCAGCCCCTTGGGATAGCGCACCAGGATCAGCTGGTTAGGCGGTGGCGGCGGCACATGGATGCAGGCGCCCGGGTAGGGCACCAGGAAGAACAGCGTGCCTCGGCCCTTGGCGTCGGTCTCCAACGGCACCGGGTAGCCACCGATGCGGATCAGCTTGCCGTCCATGGCCGGGACTGTCTTTGTCGAGTACATCACCGCCGGCAAGCCCTTGGGGTTTTCCAGGCCGCCCTTGCCAGTGAATTGGCCAGCCGACTCCGGAGAGTTGTGGTCGATCTCGGGCATCTGCTCCAGCGCCTTCTGATCGGACTTGGGCATCAACGCCAACCAGTCGGTTTCCGGTGGCTCGGCAGCGATGGCCACGCCCGCCCATACACAAAGCCCGCATAACAACATTCGAAGCATCGATTACGCACCTATATCAAAAACGCGAAGATTGGTCTGACAGCTCGCTTTGAGTACTCCTACCCGCTCGAACTCTCAACTACCCCGCAGGTTCAGGGCCGAGCTCTGCACAATCACCGCCCCTTCACAACATGGACGTTGATTACATGCTTGCATTGCTTAAAACCCTGGCACTTGCCCTCGCCGTGGCCTTCGCGGCCGGAGCACAGGCCAATAGCCTGAAGGTGTATGTGTTCATCCACGACGATGTGCCCGAGCCCATCGCGGCATCGCCACAGGAGTACTTCGACCCCTGGCTGGACGAGATGCACAAAATACAGCCGTACCCGGTAGAGATCGACTACCGGCGCTCTGTGCCCGGCATCACCGACGTGCCATACCAGGCCCCGGATGAAGCACGGGCCATCAGGCAGTTCCGCCAAGCGGTGGGAGGCACCGACGACGCTACCTTCAGCACGCGGGACCACAACGGGGCAAAGCTGTACTTGCTGTTTACAGGAGATGACATCAATGACCGGCTACGCGGCGTTGCGGAAATTGGCGGGGCTTACGGGATCGCCAGCACCTCTGCCTATGCAGCACCCGGGCACGAGCTGGGGCATATGCTCACAGCTACCCATGAAGCCAGCCAGGTACTGAACAACCCTTGGTTCTGCGAGACCTACATGATCCCGGAGCGCGTGAGTTTACGCTCCAACTGCTACCGATACAGCGACCAGAATCGGGCCATCATCGGAGATCACATCCACAAGCGGTTCTGACGCAGCGGCGCCCGCAAGGGCGCCCCTGGCAAGGCTCAGTTTTTCCTGGTGATCAATCCGTAGATGACCAACAGCACGATCGCGCCAACCAGCGCGCCGAGGAAACCTGCCGCCTGGCCGGCCTGGTAGATACCCAGCGCCTGGCCACCATAAGTGGCCAGCAGCGAACCGCCGATCCCCAGCAGCACGGTCATGATGAAGCCCATGCTGTCATCGCCTGGCTTCAGAAACCGGGCCAGCAGGCCAACGATGAAACCGATGATGATCGTTCCGATAATCCCCATGACACTCTCCTGATAGCGTGCCGCGTAGCGCGGCGTCAGCCATCAGAGGCCCGGGGCCGGGCGTTGGTTCCAGCTCAGCCCAGGGCCTGCACTTGCGCGATGCGTTTTTCCAGAGTGGCCGCGTCTTCGCTGCGCAGCGTGGCGTGGCCTACCTTGCGGCCGGCCTTGAAGGCTTTGCCGTAATGGTGCAGGTGGCAATCCTCGACTGCCAGCACCGCCGACACATCCGGAACGTTGCCGATGAAGTTGATCATCGCACTCTCACCCACCTTGGCCGTGGAGCCCAGCGGCAGGCCGGCAACGGCACGCAGGTGGTTTTCGAACTGGCTGCACTCGGCGCCTTCGATGGTCCAGTGCCCGGAGTTGTGCACGCGCGGTGCGATTTCGTTGGCCTTAAGCCCCCCATCGACCTCGAAGAACTCGAATGCCAGCACGCCGACATAGCCCAGCTTGTCCAGCACGCGGCCTGCGTAGTCTTCAGCCAGCGCCTGCAGCGGGTGACTGGAACTGGCTACGGACAAACGCAGGATGCCGGCTTCATGGGTGTTGTGCACCAACGGGTAGAAGGCGGTTTCACCGTCGCGGCCACGAACGGCCACCAGCGACACCTCGCCGGTGAAAGGCACGAAGCCTTCGAGCAGGCAAGGCACGCTGCCGAGTTCGGCGAAAGTGCCGGCCACATCATCAGTGCTGCGCAGCACTTTCTGGCCTTTGCCGTCGTAGCCGAGCGTACGGGTTTTGAGTACCGCCGGCAGGCCGATGCTCGCCACGGCCGCGTCCAGGTCGGCCTGGGAGAGGATGTCGGCGAACGCGGGCGTCGGGATGCCGAGGTCCTTGAACATCGACTTCTCGAACAGGCGATCGCGAGCGATGCGCAAGGCTTCGGCACTGGGGAAAACAGGCACGAATTGCGAAAGGAAGGCGACGGTTTCAGCCGGTACGCTTTCGAACTCGAACGTCACCAGGTCGACTTCGTCGGCCAGTTGGCGCAAGTGATCCTGGTCGCCGTAGTCGGCGCGCAGGTGCTCGCCGAGCGCCGCCGCGCATGCGTCAGGCGCTGGGTCGAGAAACGCGAAATTCATGCCCAGCGGAGTACCCGCCAAGGCCAGCATGCGGCCCAGCTGGCCGCCACCGATGACACCGATCTTCATGGTCTGAACCTCAAGCCTGGCGCGGGTCGCTGTTGTCGAGCACCGTACGGGTCTGCTCGTCGCGGAACTGCTTGAGCGCCTGATGGAATTGGGGGTGCCTGGCACCGAGGATGCTCGCCGAGAGCAGCGCGGCGTTGATCGCGCCCGCCTTGCCGATAGCCAGAGTGGCCACTGGCACGCCAGCGGGCATCTGCACGATCGACAGCAGCGAATCTACGCCCGACAGCATCGACGACTGCACAGGAACGCCCAGCACAGGCAGGTGGGTTTTGGCCGCACACATGCCCGGCAGGTGAGCCGCGCCGCCGGCACCGGCGATGATGACCTCGATGCCGCGGCCTTCGGCCTGCTCGGCATACTGGAACAGCAGGTCGGGGGTCCGGTGGGCCGAGACCACCTTCACTTCGAAGGGGATACCGAGCTTTTCCAGCATATCGGCGGTGTGGCTAAGGGTGGACCAATCGGACTTGGAGCCCATGATCACGCCAACCAGTGCACTCATCGTCGAGCCTCATTCATCGTGGCGCCGCGCGGCGCGTCAAAAAACAACAAGCCACGCAGCAGGGCGTGGCTTGGGAAAAGGGCCGGCCTGTACGCTGACCGGCCGAAGGCCGCGCAGTATATCGCAATCATTTGCCATGCGCGCGCAGCAATCGTCGGCTATTCGCCCTGAGCCGCCTTGGCTTCGAGCTTGCGCCACAGCAGGCGAACATTGGCCTTGCGCACCAGCGCACAGCGGTACAGCCGGATTTCCAGCGGCACCTGCCAATGCGGCTCACCGCACACCACCAGCTCGCCACGCGCCAGTTCCGAACGCACGCTCAATCGCGGCACCCAGGCCACGCCCATGCCCTCCAGCGCCATGGATTTATGGCTGTCGGCCATCGCGGTCTCGTAAACCGTGGTGTATCGCAAATTGCGCTGGCGCAGCAGGCCGCTGACAGATCGGCCCAGGAAAGCCCCGGCGCTGTATGCCAGCAGCGGCACGCTGGCGTCGGCATCGAGGTTGTACAGCGGCCGCCCTTCAGCGTCGGCCGCGCACACCGGGAGCATTTCGGTAGTGCCCAGGTGCAGCGAGGGGAAGATCTCCGGGTCCATCTGCATCGCAGAATCCGGGTCGTAGAAGGCCAGCATGATGTCGCAGCCGCCTTCGCGCAGAGCGTGCACAGCATCCCCGACGTTGGTCGCTACCAGGCGCGTAGCCATGGGCAACCCCTCGTTGCGCAACTGCGCGACCCAGCCCGGGAAGAACCCCAGTGCCAGCGAATGCGCAGCGGCGACCTGCACCACCTCGCCCTGCCCGCCCTCCAGATGATGAAGGTGGCGCAGCACTTCGGCCAATTGGTCGACCACCGTGCGTGCGCTGACCAGAAACAGCTGGCCTGCCTCCGTGAGCTCGACCGGCGTTCGCGAGCGGTTTACCAGTGTCAGGCCCAAGGCCGCTTCCAGGCTGCGGATGCGCCGGCTGAACGCCGGTTGGGTCACGAAGCGCCGCTCGGCAGCCTGGGAGAAACTGCGAGTAGCGGCCAGGGCGCTGAAATCTTCCAGCCATTTGGTTTCAAGGTTCATCAAGCTCGCTCGGAGTTGCACCTGGTTGCACACGCTCGTGCACAAGAGCAGGTCACACGTATCGTTATGCCGTTTGTGCATAGGCCAGCGAGGAACAGCATTGGCCTGTTTCGGGCTCCAGGCGCAGTATTACCTGCATTCCGGCACTGGCCGGGCCAACACAGAGACTACCTCTATCATGTCCTCCGCTGCATCCTTTCGCATCGAAAAAGATCTGCTCGGCGTTCTCGAAGTTCCGGCCGATGCCTACTACGGCATTCAGACCCTGCGGGCGGTCAACAACTTCCGCCTGACCGGCGTTCCGCTGTCGCACTACCCCAAGCTGGTAGTGGGCCTGGCGATGGTCAAGCAGGCTGCCGCCGATGCCAACCGCGAGCTGGGCCACTTGAGCGATGCCAAGCATGCGGCGATCAGCGAAGCCTGCGCACGGCTGATTCGCGGTGATTTCCACGATCAGTTCCGTGGTGGACATGATTCAGGGCGGTGCCGGCACCTCTACCAACATGAACGCCAACGAGGTGATTGCCAACATCGCTCTGGAAGCGATGGGCAAGCAAAAGGGTGAATACAAGCACCTGCACCCCAACAATGACGTGAACATGGCGCAGTCGACCAACGACGCTTACCCAACCGCCATTCGCCTGGGTTTGCTGCTGGGCCACGACGCGTTGCTGGCCAGCCTCGACAGCCTCATCCAGGCTTTCGCAGCCAAGGGCCAGGAGTTCTCGCACGTGCTGAAGATGGGCCGCACCCAGCTTCAGGACGCCGTGCCGATGACCTTGGGCCAGGAATTCCACGCCTTCGCCACCACCCTGACCGAAGACCTGAACCGCCTGCGCAGCCTGGCGCCTGAGCTGCTGACCGAGGTCAACCTGGGCGGCACCGCCATCGGTACTGGCATCAACGCCGACCCGCGCTACCAGGCCCTGGCCGTACAGCGCCTGGCGACCATCAGTGGCCAGCCGCTGGTACCGGCTGCCGACCTGATCGAAGCCACCTCCGACATGGGTGCCTTCGTGCTGTTCTCCGGCATGCTCAAGCGCACCGCGGTCAAGTTGTCGAAGATCTGCAACGACCTGCGCCTGCTCTCCAGCGGCCCGCGCACCGGCATCAACGAGATCAACCTGCCGGCCCGCCAGCCAGGCAGCTCGATCATGCCGGGCAAGGTCAACCCGGTAATCCCGGAAGCGGTGAACATGGTCGCCTTCGAAATCATGGGCAACGACCTGGCGCTGACCGTCGCCGCAGAAGGTGGCCAGCTGCAACTGAACGTGATGGAGCCGCTGATCGCCTACAAGATCTTCGACTCGATCCGCCTGCTGCAACGGGCCATGGACATGCTGCGTGAGCATTGCATCGTCGGCATCACCGCCAACGAACAGCGCTGCCGCGAGCTGGTGGAACACTCCATCGGCCTGGTCACTGCACTGAACCCCTACATCGGCTACGAGAACGCCACCCGCGTCGCCCGCACTGCGCTGGAAACCGGCCGCGGCGTGCTGGAACTGGTCCGTGAAGAGGGCTTGCTCGATGAGGCCATGCTGGCCGACATTCTGCGCCCGGAAAACATGATCGCGCCGCGGCTGGTGCCGCTGAAGGCCTGATCGCCGAACCGTCTCACCAGGTCGAGGGACTAGACACCTCTCACCTTTCAAGCCCCGAAGGCGCTGCCTTTGGGGCTTTTTTTACAGCATCGGAAACCTTGGTCTTGCCGGCAAAGACCAGGGTGATTAACAGACCGTAAAAAAGGTTCACAAGCTTCGATGCATACGTCGCAAGGCTTGAGGACGCTCTCATGCCCTATCTTTACATTCCGCGCTTACCGAATAGCTTCACAAAAACCGTGTGTTTCGCGTCACGCCATGTTCTAGTCAAGTCACCATTAAGCTCCAGCGCATCAAAGATACTCTTGACCTGGCAATTATCAATTAGCTTGGCCGTGAGCATTTTTTCGAGCAGCTCAGGACCATGCCATACCGAAATATCGAAATCTGCCGCCAGGGTGTGCATACCTAAGTCGTCTGTCACAACGACAGAGTTTCTGATCTGACCAAAAGCAAGCACTCGACAGTCTGTCGGCGAAGGTGGTGATCTGCCGCCAGTGGTATAGATCGCCGAATTCATGAGAACCCAGCCTCTCAAAACACTTTGGGCTACCTCCAGCTGAGCTTTTTCTTCGCCGCTCAGGCGAATCCGTTTTGCAAGTCGTTCTGCCGCCAGGTCCTCAGCATCGAACCATGGAAACTTCGACTTGAGCGTGCTGCTTCGATGCATCTCGGATTCCACGTCATCCAGAATGGTCAGAACATATCTCTTCTGACCAAACGCAATGCCGAGCATGGGGCGTATGCGTTTCGCAAGCCTCAGGTAGGCATTGGTATCAAGCAGGACAAGCGTGGACGGACCGCTCAACGTGCCATCTCTCCGTGCAGAGCGATTGAGTCACGGAGCGAAACGTCCATGATCTGCTGCACATACGACGGCCCGGTTGAGTGCTCGCGGATCATGCGCCTGAGTGCCAAAAAAAACTCCGACTGAAAAATATTCGATGCTGCGGCGAGATACTGGGCGGGCTCGGGTGGTGTCGGCTCGAACAACGTCGAGCTGACCATCTTAGGCTCGCGACGGTTACGTACTTGATGAATCGTCTTCTCATCCACCAGCAACGGCGGCAGGCCTTTTTCGGCGGCAAATCGTCGCGTTTGCTGAAACACCGTATTCAAAGAGATTTGATGATGCCTGGCATGGCGCTGAAAGGCTTCAATCTCACCAGCAATGCTCTTTGCCTGTTTGACTTGTTCGTAGGCGTAGCGTGCACACGCCTCGGGAAATAACAAGGTTGCAGCGAAAGCATCCGCAAAATCCTCTCCTTCGTTACTTCCAGCCAGCTCAGGGGTATAGACATGCGCTAGCTCGTGAGCCATCCAGAACTTGAAATCCTCCAGCTTCGTATCGAGGTTGACGAATACAAAAGTGACATCAGAGGCCGGCAGCAAAATGTGCAGAGCATTTTTGTGTTGTTGTTTGTGCCCCCACAGGACCGGCACAAGCACAGCTCCACATGCCTTGAATTCGGAAATCAACGCCTCGTAGCCCAGCACGCTTAGCTCACCAACACCCAGCTTGTTACGCACCTGCAAAGCGTCGCTTTGCAAGCGTGAGTAGGCCAGGGAAGGCAGCGAAATTTTCGTGCGCAGGGTTGGCAGCCTGGGCAGGAATGCGACAAGGGGCACAAGCAGGCTACCGATACCCATAGCCTTGGATATGTGCTGATCGGTGGTCTTGGTGCCGGCTTTTTTACGAAAGGCCACTACCGGTTGCCCCTCTGGAGGAACAACCAGTTGAGAAAACGAAAGCTGGAGCAGGGTAGCTAGCTTGAGAAGCTTGTCAGGACGAGGAAAGTCCTTTCCCTTCAGCCAGTTAGTGACCGACTGCGCTGACACGCCGACCTGTTCTGCTAGCTCTTTTTGCGTCCAGCCACGTTGAGAAAGGGCTGCACGTAGCGACTCGGTATGTAGGGTGTTTTGCATGGACGGAAATGTAGGGATTGGCAGGTTGGAAATCAAGTTTAGTCAAGTTTTCTAACAATTGGGTACTCCGAACAGGTCGATCACCGGTGAGCCTTGGGCGATGGCTGAAGAACCGCGGCGGCAAATCACATCAGTAGTGAAAGCGCGTAATCGCTTCCGGCAGGCTGAACGTTGCTGGCACCGGTTGCTCGGCGCGGCGCGCGACGATGAACAGCTTGTTCACGTCATGTACGCCGTGCTCCAGGAAACAATGCACCATCCGATAGCGCTCCAGGCTGAACCAGCGGTTCATGATGCGCACCTTTTCTTCCATGTCACCGTCATCGCCCTCCCCGCCGGTGCCCGGGCCGTAGACATTGTGGCTTTCGAACAGCAGGTAGCCACCCGGTTTGAGCAGGCTGGCGATTTTTTCCATGTAATTGGCAAAACCCATGTTCAGGTTGCCGTCGATCGTGTGGTGGTTGGAAAACGACAGCACCACGTCGAAGGTCCGCTCGCAGTCGAAGCGAGCGAAGTCAGCCTCGACGACAGTGACGTTGTTCAGTTTCAGGTACTGCGCCGTGTCGACGGCGATTCGGTTCAGATAAGGGTTCAGCTCTACTGCCGTTACCGAACGCGCCCGCTTGGCGCAGTAGGCGCTGACGAATCCACAGTTGCTGCCGATATCCAGCACATCGGCGTTGGCCAGCAAGGGGTCGACGTCGTATTGGCGAAAGCGGAAACCGGTGGGTTTGGCCCCGGTGATGCCCAACTCTTCCAGCCCCTGGTAGTAATAACCCTGGGTGTATTGCTTGTGCTTGGGCCAGTTTTCACGTTGTGCCTTGAGGTGTTTCATCAGGCGCCGCTGGATCAGCAGGCGCCCTTTGAACAGGCCCTTGAAAAAGTCCAGGAACGACATCTTTACGCTTAAGGGGATGGCCATGTGCAGTCTCTTGCTCGGTCCGGGGTCGGCGGGCGTCAATTAGCCCGCGCAGCGTCATTACCTGGCCACCTGAGGCAAGGATCATGCCCCGCGCTTTTACAGCGGCGTGAGCACCACCTGCCCGGTCCGCGCTGCCTCGGCGATAGCGTCGACGATAATCAGGTTGCGCAGGCCATCATGCACGCTGACCAGAGGAGCGGCGTTGCCCTGAATCACTTGGCAGAAGTGCGCCAGTTGCGCCACCAGCGGGTCCTGGCGCTCGAAACTCTCAATTTCGCTCTGCATAGGTTGCCACCAGGAGCGGCTTTCCGGTTTGGCGTGGTATTTCAGGCGCAGGGTCGGGATCGCCAGTGAGCCACCTTTGCCGCAGATCACATAGCAGTCTTCATCGTCATAACGGGGATAGTCGGGGTTCTCCCCTGATGTCTGCTCCCAGCTGCGTGCACTGCTGGCCGAGTCCGACAGCAGGAAGCTGCCCAAGGCCCCGTTCGCGAAGCGCAGGCCAACGCTGACGGTGTCTTCGACGGTAAAGCCCCGTGCGGCGCTCGACTGCAAGGCCTGAACCGCCACGATCTCGCCACACAGCGAGCGCAGGTTGCCGATTTCGTGAACCATGTTGATCAACACCGGCCCGCCACCGGGCTGCTGCCGCCAGGGCGCTGCATCGAAGTACTCCGTGGGCTTGTAGAACAGCGCACTGCCTTGCACTGCCACCAGATCGCCCAGCACGCCGCTGGCGATAATCTCGCGGGCCTTGGCCAGCACGGGGCTATGGGCACGATGGTGGCCGACCAGCACGGGCGTCTTCGAGGATTGTGCGAGCTGGAGCAGTTGGCGGCCCTCCTCGACACTGTGAGCCACGGGTTTCTCCACCAGCACCGCGACACCGGCCTCGATGCACTGCCGAGCCTGGCTGGCGTGCAAGGCGTTCGGGGTGGCCAGAATCACACCGTCAGGCCGCGCCTGAGCCAGCAGGCTGGGCAGGTCTGCGTACCGAGGAACATTCAGATCGCCAACGGCCAGCGCCACCGGATCGGCCACTGCAATCAATTCGCAGTCGGGGCTTTGCCCGATCAGCTCGATATGGCGGCGGCCCATTGCGCCGGTACCGGCTACAGCAAGCTTCAAGCGTGGCATCGGAAACCTCCTTTTTCATTATTGTTATGCCCGGCGACGAACGGCGCCGCGCTGGATTCCTGCTCCTGCGGACTTCAACTGCCGATCTGGAACAACCCATTGTTCAAGCGCGTATCGGCCAGCCGAGCCTTGATGTCGTCATCGATATCGGGTGAGTCCGGGGTATGCAAGCGCACCTTGCGGTAGGTGCTTACCCGGTTGATCTGCTGGCCCAGGAACTCCCACACCACGCGGCTGCAGGCCGGTGCGCGGTGGTCGGTGGAAGAAACGCCAATCTTCAGGCCGTTGAGCCGAGTGATGCGTGACTTGTAACTGGGGATGAGAACTGTCTGAGAAAATCTCGTTGGACGTCAGCGACTCGTAGTCGAGGAAAAACAGCCGATTCTGCAGGTAATAGGCCACGCCCAGGTATCGATAGCGCTCGAACTCCTCACTGGGCCCGGCCCGGCTTTGCAGACGTTCGCTGCGTTCATAGGTATAGTGCCCGCCCTCTTCGCGCAGGTGAACCAGCGCGCAGAGGATGTACCCGGGCATGGACATGGAATGGTAGTACTCGTAGTAGTACCCCGTCAGGGCCCTCAGTTCAGGGGACGAACACTGCCGCAGGTGCTCGAGAATGCCACGCGGGGCGGACTTGTCCGCCTTCACGCTGGACGGGCGCCGGCGTACGCCGATCAATCGGGAGAACTGCTCTTCCGGCAGGCCGATTTCATACTCCTCGACCCCGAAGAAGTCGCAGATGCGCTTGAGGTTGAAGGGGGTGGGCTGGGTCTGGCCGCTGAGGTATTTGTTGAACTGGGCACGGTTGATGCCCAGTTGCCGGCAAACCTCGGCGATTGAGCGGTAGTGACGGCAAAGCAACTGCAGGTTGGTCGGAAAATGCTCGCGCATGATTCGGCTCGTCGGATTGGCGCTGGATGGTGCGAAGGTAGCATCAACCAGCGCCATTTTCTAACAACCCGCGAACTTGTTAGCGGCGGCACAATCGCCAACCATTTGCGCCCTCGGATCGGGGTTGCGGCCACAAGCCCGCACCGGCCGAGTTCGCCATCAGAAAAAGAACATCAGCGAGGTTTACTCAATGCTGGAAGCCCTAAACGACTTCCTCTCCGGCAAGGTACTGATCGTACTCATCGTCGGCCTGGGCAGTTATTTCACGATTCGTTCGCGATTCGTCCAAATGCGTCATTTCGGCCACATGTTCGCGGTGTTCCGCGACAGCTTGCGCAGCAGCTCCTCCCAACTGTCGTCGTTCCAGGCCCTGATGCTCAGCCTGGCAGGCCGCGTCGGCGCAGGTAACATCGCAGGTGTCGGCGTCGCCGTTACCCTCGGCGGCCCAGGCGCCGTGTTCTGGATGTGGGTCACCGCCCTGGTCGGCATGGCCAGCAGCTTCTTCGAATGCTCCCTGGCGCAGTTGTACAAGCGCTGCGGCTCCGATGGCCAGTACATCGGCGGCCCTTCCTACTACATCCAGCACGGCCTGAAAAAGCGCTGGCTGGGCATGGTCATGGCCTTCCTGCTGCTGATAACGTTCGGCTTCGCCTTCAACGGCCTGCAATCGCACGCCGTCACCACCTCGCTCAACGATGCCTTCGCCTTCGACACCCGCTACTCGGGCATCGCCCTGGCGGTGCTGATGGCCCTGGTGTTCATCGGCGGCATCAAGCGCATCGCCAAGGTCGCCGACCTGCTGGTACCGGTCAAAACCCTGGCCTACATCTGCGTAACCCTCTACGTGATCGTGCTGCAACACGAGCTGGTTCCCGAGATGTTGATGACCATCGTCAAGAGCGCCCTGGGCCTGGACCAGGTGTTCGGTGGCCTGGTCGGCAGCGCCATCATCATGGGCGTCAAGCGCGGCGTGTTCGCGAACGAAGCGGGCCTGGGCAGTGCGCCCAACGTCGCCGCCGTGGCTTCGGTCGAGCACCCGGTTGCACAGGGCGTAGTCCAGGCGTTCAGCGTGTTCCTCGACACCTTCGTGATCTGCACCTGCACCGCGCTGCTGATCCTGCTGTCGGGCATCTACACCGCCGGCTCGACCATCAACGGCATCGTCCTGACCCAGGATGCACTGGCTGCTGTGGTAGGCCCATGGGGCAAGATCTTCATCAGCGTGGCACTGTCGCTCTTCGTGTTCACCTCGATGCTCTACAACTACTACCTGGGCGAGAACAACCTGCGCTTCATCGTGGGTGAGCGCAAGGATGCCGTCTGGGCCTACCGCGCGCTGGTGCTGGCACTGGTGGTGTGGGGCGCGATGGAAGACCTGACGACCGTCTTCGCCTTCGCCGACATCACCATGACCCTGCTGGCATTCGTGAACCTGATCGCGCTGTTCCTGCTGTTCAACATCGGCCTGCGCCTGCTGGCCGATTACGACGGCCAGCGCAAGGCGGGCGTGAAGGTGCCGGTGTTCGACGCCAGCAAGTTCGCCGACCTCGATCTGGACCCCCAGGCCTGGCCGACCAAGCCTGGCGCCAACGCCCAGGCCAACACTCAAGCCGCGCCGCAGGCGCAACACTGATGAGCGACACCGACCTGTCGGGCGCGCTGTACAAAGCGCGCCCGCGGTTGGGAATCATCACCGGCTCCGGCCCCGAAGCGGGCATGGACATGTGGGCCAAGCTGCTGGTGGAAAACCGCCGGCGGCTGGGCTCGGCCTTCCGGGGCGACATCGACGCCCCGGCAGTGCGCCTGGTTTCCGAGCCGGAACTGGGCCTGTCGATGGAACTGGAAAGAACCGAAGAAAAGGTCTGGCAGGCACTGCGCGATGCGATCTACGCACTCGACGGCCAGGTGGCCGCTTTCGCCATCGCCTGCAATACCTTGAACCTATTCGCCGAACGCATCCTCGACCTGCGACTCAACAGTGAGTTCGTGTCGTTTCAGGGGGTGCTCGAACACTGGATACACCGCAGCGGAACGCGCCGGCTATGCCTGCTGGGCGGGCGCCAGGTCGCAGCACTGGGCAACTGGTCGCCCTACCGCAACCTGCCGCAAGTGGCCGTTTGCGAAGCAGCCCCCAACAGCGAGGCATTGCACCAGCTGATCTACGACATCAAGGCTCACGGCGCCGCCTATCCGGGCCTGAACGCGCGCTTCGAGGCGCTGCTGTCGCAGATCGAGGCCGACACCGTCCTGCTGGCATGCACCGAGCTGCCGCTGCTGGCCTCCTTGAACACCAACAAAACGTTGGTTGATGTTACCCAACTGGTGGCCCAGGCCCTGCTCGACCGCAGCGGCGTGATCGCCACGGAGAACTGATCATGACCGCGACTCCCGCCCAGCACGTTCGCGTGCTCTACACCGGTGGCACCATTGGCATGCTGCAAAATGCCAACGGCAGCCTGGCCCCAGCCTCAGGCTTCGAAGCGCGCATGCGCGAGCAGCTGGCCAGCCTGCCTGCGCAGAACGTGCCGCACTGGAGCTTTCGCGAGATGCAGCCGCTGATCGACAGCGCCAACATGACCCCTGCCTACTGGCAGCAACTGCGCGAGGCCATCGTGCAGGCGGTCGACGCCGACGGCTGTGACGCGGTACTGGTGCTGCACGGCACCGATACGCTGGCGTACAGTGCCGCAGCGATGAGCTTCCAGTTGCTTGGGCTGCCTGCTCCGGTGCTGTTCACCGGCTCCATGCTGCCTGCGGGCGCACGCGACAGCGATGCCTGGGAGAACGTCAACGGTGCCTTGAGTGCATTGGCCCAAGGCCAGCCTGCCGGAGTGCGCCTGTACTTTCATGGCGAGCTGATCTCGCCCAGCCGCTGTGCCAAGATCCGCAGCTTCGGCCGCCGCCCGTTCGCGGCGCTGCAGCGCAACGGCGGCGTGAAGCCGGCCGAGCATTTGCCCCCACAACTCACCTATCGCCAGCAAAAGGCATTGGCGAAGGTTGCCACCCTGCCGCTCACGCCCGGCTTCGACGCACAGTTGCTGCGCGCGGCGGTCGACAGCGGCATCGAGGGCCTGTTGCTGGAGTGCTACGGCAGTGGCACAGGGCCCAGCGACAATCCGGCGTTCATCGAGGCACTGGAACACGCCCGGCGCCACGATGTAGTGGTGGTGGCGATCACCCAGTGCCATGAAGGCGGTGTGGAACTGGATGTGTACGAAGCGGGCAGCCGCTTGCGTGAAGCCGGCGTGCTCTCCGGCGGCGGCATGACCCGAGAAGCCGCCTTCGGCAAGCTGCACGGGCTGTTGGGCATCGGCCTGAGCCAGCGTGAGGTGCGCACGCTGGTCGAGCAGGACCTCTGCGGCGAGTTGCGCTAAACGCCTTCGGCTGGCGCGGCGCCCACCTTCTGGGCGTCGCGCAGCATGGTCAGCAGGTTGCCTTCGATGTTGTCGCACAGATCGTTGGTACGGATCTGGTGCTCGCTGGGCTGGAAGGGGCTCTGCAGGTCGGTGCCGATGCGCTCGATTGCGAGCAGCATGAACCCCACCACCGTGGACGCCAGCGGCGTGTACCACTCCAGCGTTTCCACCAGGCCGATCGGCACTATCATGCAGAACAGCGTGATGAACAGCCGCGGAAACGCCACGTAAGGGTAAGGCAGCGGCGTGTTGGCGATCCGCTCCATGCCGCCCTGGGCATTGGAAATATCCACCAATGTCGACTCGATCCGCGCCAGGCGGATGCTGTCCAGGCGCCCGGCCTTGTACTCCTGCGCAATGAGCCCGGCCGTGAAGTTGAGAATGTCGTTCGGGTAGTTCTTGGTCTGCTGGCGGCGAGCATACTCGGCCGGTGTCAGCAGCGCTTCAACGCTCTCGGGCATCGGTTCGCCCCGCAAATGCGCCGCCAGGCAGCGCACATATGCGACGTGCCGGCGCAGCAGCACAGCCTTGAGCGGGTTCTGGCCGTCCTGGTCGTCGATCAGCGTGAGCACCTGGCGGCCGAAGCTGCGCGAACTGTTGACCATGGTCCCCCAGAGCGTGCGCGCCTCCCACCAGCGGGCGTAGGCGCTGGAGTTGCGAAAGCTCGTCAGAACCACCAGTGCCGAGCCCAGCAATGTCAGCGGCAGGTTCGGGAGTTTGATCTTGCGGTCGAGGAAGATCATGTAGTCGACCGTGACGATCACGTCCCAGACCAACAGCCATACCAGCGACCAGCCTACATAGCGCAGCATTTTTTGCGCGATGTGAAATCTGTTTTCGAGGCTTTTGCCCATTGAGTTTCCCCCTAATAGTTCCAAGCTTCGAATGCAAAGTGCTGGAAGGGTTCAGCGGCGCCATGCATTGCGTAGCAGACGGCAAGCCTGCGCAATCACGGCTTCATCCACGCCCGCGAACCCCAGAACCAACCCCGCGAGGTTATCCACAGCCGCTTGATTGGAGGGCCAGGCGTTGGCCGACAAAGGGTTCATCTCCACGCCCACTGCAGCAGCCTGTTCAATCAGCTCGGCTTCACGCGCCAGGCTTTCCACCCTGACCGCTACGTGCAACCCAGCGTCAACGGCTGGCATGGGCGCGCACCCGGAAATTGCGTCAGGCCAGTGTTTCAAAAGCGCATCACGCCGGCTTGCCGCAACCTTGCGCATACGGCGGATATGCCGATGGAAATGCCCCTGCACGATGAATTGCGCCATCACTTTCTGAGTGCCGACTTCGTGGTGGCGGACCGAGCAGGCCGAGCGCTGCACGAATGCCCCCACCAACGCCTCTGGCAACACCAGGTAACCCAGCCGCAGTGCAGGAAAGGCCACTTTGCCGAAGGTGCCGATGTAGATCACTCGCCCGGCCCGGTCGAGCGCAGCCAGTGGGGCCAACGGCGCGCCACTGTAGCGGTACTCGCCGTCGTAATCGTCTTCCAGCACCCAGCCTTGCTGGCGCTGCGCCCATTCGAGCAACGCCAGGCGCCGGGGCAGGCTCAAAGTGCCGCCGCTGGGGTATTGATGCGCGGGTGTCACATAGGCCAGGCGACAGCCGGGCAGTTTGGCCAATGCGTCGACCTGAATGCCGTCAGCATCAACAGCCACGCCATGCACGGTTGCGCCACTGCTTGCCAAGGCCAGAGCCCCAGCGCGGTAGCCGGGGTTTTCCACAGCCGCCTCCGCCCCCGGCCCCAGCAGCACTTGTGAACAAAGCTCAATACCGTGCTGGGCGCCGCAGGTGAGCAGAATTTGTTCAGCTGAGCAGTTCAGGCCACGGGAGCTGCGCAGATAGGCTGCGATCAGCTCGCGTAGCGATTCATCCCCGCAGGATGCTGGTAGCCCAGTTGCGCTGGAGATGGAGAGCGCCAGAAGGCTGCGCTGAGCTTGCTCCATATGGGAAAAGGAAACAGATCGATAGCGGGGATGCCCACTCTGAACGCCCGGGGTGGCCCGCCACGCGGATAGGCCAGAGGGGGTAAAACGCAGCTTTGCAATGGGAGGATAGGGTCTGGGATCAGCGAGTTCTCCGGCTCACCTGTGGATAAGGCTGTAGATAACAGGGGGTTAAAACCTGTGGATATTTTTGTGGATTGTTTCACGCTACGTAACGCCAGTTGTGAAACATAGGTGCCGTCCCCCACGCGCCCCTCGATGAAGCCTTCAGCGAACAGCTGGTCGTAGGCCCTCACGACGCTGTTGCGGGAAATCCCGAGTGCCTGTGCAAGTACTCTGCTCGCTGGCATGCGCACCCCGCTGGCGAGTCGGCCGTCCAGTATGCGCGCGCGCAAGCCTTGGTAAAGCTGCCGGCTGAGCCCGCCCTGAGGATCGAGGCTCAACCCTGCCGGGTCGAAGGGAAGCGTTGGGGGCTGCATCTTCAATGGACTCCCTTAACTGCATGAAAATGGACCTTACACAGGGCCAATCTGCCGCCTAGCATGGGGTGAACTCATTGGATGGGCAATGCCATGTACACTCCCGCCGCCTTTCGTGACACCGATCCTGCCTCCTTGCGCCGGCATCTGCTGGCAGCGCGGCTGGCGATTCTGGTGACTCAGGACAAAGGCGACCTGCAGGCCACTCACCTGCCGCTGCTGATCGAAGACAGTGGCCCCCATGGCACCTTGCTGGGGCACCTGGCGCGCGCGAACGACCAATGGAAAATCTTGGCTCAGGGCGGCAGCGCATTGGTGATCTTTCCGGGCGAAGACGCCTACGTGAGCCCTTCGGCCTATGCAGCCAAGGCCGAGCACGGCAAGGTCGTGCCCACGTGGAACTACACCGCGGTGCACGCCTGGGCCAAGCCCGAGGTGTTCGACGATGCGGCGCGGTTACTGGGGGTAGTGCAAGGCCTGACCGAGCGGCACGAAGCGGGCCAGGCACAGCCATGGGCCGTCGGCGACGCCCCCGCTGGCTACATCGCCGGCATGCTCAAGGCCATTGTCGGCGTGCAGTTGGTCATCGAGCGCATCGAGGGCAAGCGGAAACTCAGCCAGAACCGCGCTCAACTCGACATCGACGGCGTTCGGCAGCGCCTGGCAGACAGCGCCGACCCGCGTGATCGCGCCCTCGCAGCATTCATGTAAATGACTTATCCACAGGAGCTACGCTTATGTCTATGATCCAGATTCGTGCTGTCATCCGTGAAGACCACTCCGCCTGGCTGCCGTTGTGGCAGGCGTACCAGCGTTTTTACAACGTGCAGATTCCTGACCACGTGACCGAAAGCACCTGGCAACGCATGCACGACGCCTACGAGCCGGTGAACGCTGCGCTGGCCTGGCATGACGGCAAGGCGGTGGGCATGGTGCATTACATCTTTCACCGCTCCTGCTGGACCATCGAACCCTCCTGCTATCTGCAGGATCTGCTGGTCAACGAAGGCCAGCGCGGCCTGGGCATTGGGCGGCAGTTGATCGAGTACGTCTACGCTCAAGCCAAAACGGCGGGCTGCACGCGTGTCCATTGGCTAACGCAGGAAACCAACACCACAGCGATTGGTCTGTACGAACACGTGGCCGACAGGCCAGGTTTCATCCAATTTCGCAAAACGCTCTAGGAGGCACTCATGCCTGATACCTTGCAGTGGAGCCCCCCTCAGGCTTTGGTAGCGCAAACGCTCGAAGGCCGCTTCATGCGCCTGGAAAAGCTCGACCCCGCAAGGCATGGCGACGACCTCTGGACGCTGCTGCAAGGCGAAGATGCCGACCCGAAGCTCTGGGATTACCTGCCCTACGGGCCCTTCGCAGATCGCGAGCGTTTCGACATCTGGCTCGATGGTTATGCGGTCAGCCCCGATCCCTGGGGGTTCTGCGTTGTGGATAACGCCACAGGCCAGGCACAGGGCATCATGAGCCTGATGTCCATCGTGCCGGCTCACGGCCGCATCGAGATCGGCCATGTGGCGTTTTCCTCGGCGATGCAACGTACGCCCAAGGGTACTGAAGCCATCTACCGGCTGGCTCGCTTTGCGTTCGAGCATGGCTACCGGCGCGTGGAGTGGAAGTGCGACAACGCCAACGAGCGTTCACGGCGTGCAGCGCAACGCAGTGGTTTCATCTTCGAGGGGGCGTTCCGCCAGCACATGGTGGTCAAGGGCCAGAACCGCGACACGGCGTGGTTCAGCATGCTCGACAACGAGTGGCCGGCGTTGCAGGCCTCGTTTGAGGCCTGGCTGAGCGATGGCAACTTCGAGCAAGGCAGACAATTACGTACGCTCGAAGAGATTCGCGGGCGCTGAGCAAAGCACGGGGCAGCTTTCATACACACGTTTTTCAGGCTTGCGCCTAATTGCCCCACCACCCTCACTCCCTATAATGAGCGCTCACCCCTCCCCGAAGGCGCGGCCGTGATCCACGGCCTGCCAACGGCTCACGAGCGCGATCATGGACGTCACCTGGCATTACTGGCTGGTCTTCGGGCTGGCCCTGGCGGTACTGGAAATTTTCACCGGCACCTTCGCCCTGCTCTGCTTCGGCATAGGTGCGGCACTGGTGAGCCTTGTGCTGCTGCTGATCCCCTCGCTGGCTCTATGGGCCTGTCTGCTCATCTGGCTGATGCTCAGCGCTCCGATCTTCGCAGGCTTCCTGTGGCGAGCTCGCAACAAACCTGCAGACAAACGCTGGACAGCCGATGAGGCCTTGGGCGAAGTCGGCCTGCTCACGGTTGCGGCCGACGCCTTCGAAAAAGGCCGCGTGCGTTTTCAAAAGCCCATCCTGGGCAGCGACGAATGGCCATGCGTCGCCGATATCCCCATCCGTGCCGGCGAACGCGTGCGCGTGACCGCCGTGCTCGGCGGCGCCATGCGTGTCGAACCCCTCTCCCCGGCCTCAAGCAAAGGACTCACTCCATGACCGGCAGCCTGATCATTACCCTGGCGTTGATCGCCTTCGTCTTCGTTACCCTGCTCAAGGGTGTGCGTATCGTTCCGCAAGGTGAGGAGCGCATCGTAGAGCGCCTTGGCCGCTACCACGTGACCCTCAAGCCCGGCTTGAACTTCACCATTCCTTACGTTGACCGGGTGCGCTACACGCTGCCGACCAAAGACATCATCCTGGATATCAAGCAGCAGGAAATCATCACCCGCGATAACGCGGTGATCGTTGCCAATGCGCTGTGTTTCGCCAAGGTGGTAGATCCGAAGAAGGCCGCCTATGGGGTGGAGAACTATCAGTTCGCAGTGGCCAGCCTGACCATGACCGCACTGCGCGCGATCATCGGCACCATGGACCTGGACGAAGCCCTTTCGAGCCGCGAGATCATCAAGGCCCGGCTGGCCGAAGCGATGACGGTGCAGACCGACGACTGGGGCATCGCTGTGCGCTCGGTGGAAATCCAGGACATCAAGCCATCCGAATCCATGCAGGTGGCGATGGAGCGCCAGGCTGCGGCCGAGCGTGAGCGTAAAGCGGCGGTCACGCGCGCCGAGGGTGAGCGCCAGGCCGCAGTGCTGGCGGCCCAGGCACGCAAGGAAGCTGCCGAGCGTGATGCGGCGGCCACCGTGCAACTGGCCGAAGCTTCGGCCATAGCGATCGAGCGTGTATCCAGGGCCGTTGGCACCGAAACCGCGCCCGCGCTGTTCTTGCTGGGCGAGCGTTACATCACCGCGATGCAGGCGCTGGCGACCAGCAGCAACAGCAAGACGGTGGTTTTGCCGGCGGATATTCAGCAAACACTGGGCGGATTGCTGGGCAAGGTGAAGCTGTAGGTGGAGCTCCCCTGTAGTTGGTCGGTGTGTCCAACTTCAGGGGCGCAGATCAACAAGCGGGAGGGCGGCCTGCCACGCGATGTGCATATCCCGAGCTTAAAAAAGGGGGCCGAAGCCCCCTGAGGTGAACCAGTGAACAGCAGTGTCGAGCTCAGCCTTCGATCTCGACCAATACCTCGCCAGGGTTGACCCGGTCACCCTTGGCAACGTGGATGCCCACGACCTTACCGGCGATCGGCGCCTGTACCTCGGTTTCCATCTTCATCGCCTCGGTGATCAGCACGGCCTGGCCGGCCTTGACCTGGTCACCTTCCTTGACCAGAACGTCGACGATGTTGCCCGGCATGGTCGTGCTGACATGCCCAGGCGCACTGGCCTGCTGGCGTTTGCCGCTGGCGCCGCTGGCGATGAATTCGTTGAGCGGCTCGAACACAACCTCTTCCGGAACGCCGTCGATGGACAGGTAAAAGTGGCGCTTGCCTTCTGCCTTGACGCCCACACCGGTGATATCTACGCGATAGCTTTCACCGTGCACGTCAACGATGAATTCGGTCGGCACGCCGCCACTGCCCGCAGCGGTAGTGGGTGCGCCAGCCTCGGGAATCGGCAGCAGCACTTCCGGGGTCAGCGTGCCCGCAGCGCGCTCTTCCAGGAATTTGCGGCCGATGTCGGGGAACATGGCGAACGTCAGCACGTCCTCCTCGCTGCGTGCCAGGTCACCGATGTCAGCACGCAACTTGTCCATTTCCGGCTTGAGCAGGTCGGCCGGGCGCACGTCGATGATGTCTTCGCTACCGATGGCCTGTTGTTGCAGCTGATGGTTGATCTGGCCGGGCGCCTTGCCGTAGCCGCCCTGCAAATAGAGCTTCACCTCGTTGGTGATGGTCTTGTAGCGCTCGCCGGCCAGCACGTTGAAAAACGCCTGGGTGCCTACGATCTGCGAGGTCGGGGTCACCAACGGTGGAAAGCCCAGGTCTTCACGCACACGCGGGATCTCGGCCAGCACTTCGTTCATGCGATTGAGCGCGCCCTGCTCCTTGAGCTGGTTGGCCAGGTTCGAAATCATGCCGCCGGGCACCTGATTGACCTGCACACGCGTGTCGACGGAGGTGAATTCGCTTTCGAACTGGTGGTACTTCTTGCGCACGGCATAGAAGTACAGGCCGATCTCTTGCAGCAGCTCAAGGTCCAGGCCGGTATCGAACTCGCTGCCCTTGAGGGCGGCGACCATCGACTCGGTACCAGGGTGGCTGGTGCCCCAGGCGAAGCTCGAAATGGCCGTATCGATGTGGTCTGCGCCATTTTCCACTGCCTTGAGCTGGCACATGGCAGCCAGGCCTGCGGTGTCATGGGAGTGGATGAACACTGGCAGCGATTGTTCGGCCTTGAGTGCCTTGACCAGCTCGCCGGTGGCGAAAGGGGTCAGCAAGCCTGCCATGTCCTTGATCGCGACCGAATCGCAACCCATGGCTTCCATCTGTTTGGCCTGGGCGACGAAGGCGCCGATGGTGTGAACCGGGCTGGTGGTGTAAGCGATGGTGCCCTGAGCGTGTTTGCCGGAGGCTTTGACCGCTTCGATGGCCACCTGCAGGTTACGCACATCGTTCATGGCATCGAAAATGCGGAATACGTCGATGCCGCTCTCGGCCGCCTTGGCCACGAAGGCACGTACCACGTCATCGCTGTAATGGCGGTACCCCAGCAGGTTCTGCCCGCGCAACAGCATTTGCAGGCGCGTATTGGGCAACGCGGCACGTAGCTGGCGCAGGCGCTCCCACGGGTCTTCCTTCAGGAAGCGCACACAGGCGTCGAAAGTCGCACCGCCCCACACTTCCAGCGACCAGTAGCCGACCTTGTCGAGCTTGTCGCAGATCGGCAGCATGTCTTCAGTGCGCATGCGGGTGGCCAGCAAGGACTGGTGGGCGTCACGCAGGATGGTGTCGGTAACGAAGATCTTCTTGGACATTGGTATCTCCTCATCAGCCGCAAGCTTCGGCGCGGGGCCTGAAGCTTTCAGCTACTCATTCATAGGCCTGCGTGGGCGGCGATCGCGGCGGCAATGGCCAGGGCCAGCTCTTCGGGTTTGCGCTTGATCGAGTAGTTGGTCAGCTCCGGATGGCTTTCCACGAAGCTGGTGTTGAACTGCCCACTACGAAATTCCGAGTTGCGCAGGATTTCCTGGTAGTACGCGGCGGTGGTCTTCACGCCCTGCACCCGCATGTCGTCCAGCGCGCGCAGGCCGCGGTCCATGGCCTCTTCCCAGGTCAACGCCCACACCACCAGTTTCAGGCACATCGAGTCGTAGTACGGCGGAATGGTATAGCCGGTGTAAATGGCGGTATCGGTGCGCACGCCCGGGCCGCCGGGGGCGTAGTAGCGCGTAATCTTGCCGAAGCTGGGCAGGAAGTTGTTCTTGGGGTCTTCGGCGTTGATACGAAACTGCAACGCGAAGCCTCGGTGAATGATGTCTTCCTGCTTGACCGAAAGCGGCTGCCCCGAAGCGATGCGAATCTGCTCTCGGACAATATCGATACCGGTGATTTCTTCGGTGATGGTGTGCTCGACCTGCACGCGGGTGTTCATTTCCATGAAGTACACCTCGCCTTCGGCGAGCAGAAACTCCACGGTACCTGCGTTCTCGTAGTTCACGGCCTTGGCAGCGCGCACGGCCAGGTCGCCGATGTAGGCGCGTTGCTCGGGGGTGAGTTGGGGGCTCGGAGCGATCTCGATGAGCTTCTGGTTGCGCCGCTGGATCGAACAATCGCGCTCGAACAGGTGCACCACATTGCCAAAGCTGTCGCCGAGGATCTGCGCCTCGATGTGCTTGGGGTTGACGATGCACTTTTCCAGAAACACTTCCGCAGAGCCAAAGGCCTTGGTGGCCTCGGAGATCACCCGGGGGTAGGCCTGCTCGAGCTCTTCGCGGCTGTTGCAGCGGCGGATACCGCGGCCGCCACCGCCGGAGGTAGCCTTGAGCATTACCGGATAACCGATGCGGTCGCCCTCGCTCAGCGCTTCCTCGATACTGCCTACGTTGCCTTCGGTGCCGGGTGTGCAGGGCACGCCGGCAGCCATCATGGTACGCCGGGCCTCGGTCTTGTCGCCCATTCGGCGGATGACTTCGGCACTCGACCCGATGAATTTCACACCTCGCTCGGCGCAGATTTCCGCCAGCTCAGCGTTTTCCGAGAGGAACCCATAACCGGGGTGCAGCGCGTCACAGCCAGTCTCGACTGCCAGGTTCACCAGCTTGCGCGGGTTCAGATATCCGGCGAGCGGCTCGGCACCGATGCTGTGCGCCTCATCGGCGCGCTTGACGTGCAGAGCATGGCGGTCTGCATCGGAATAGATCGCGACGGACCGGATACCCATTTCGGCGCAAGCGCGTACGATTCGCACGGCAATTTCACCACGGTTGGCGATGAGGATTTTTCTTATCACTTGGGCTCACCTCGACCTGAAATCGAAAAGGGCCAGCAGAGCTGGCCCACGACCGGAACGCCAGTAACCTGTCGCACCGCCAAAGTAACGCTGCGCAACAATTAACTAAAATCAATCTTTGTTAGGTTACACATAAGCAATCGCTTATATTCCTGCGCTTCAACGTTTACAGGCGTCCATTGCTCATGCGTAAGTCATTGATGCGTATCACCTTGCGCCAGCTTCAGGTGTTCAACGAAGTCTGCGATCTGCGCTCCTACAGCCGTGCGGCGCAGGAAATGTCTTTGACGCAACCGGCCGTCAGCCTTCAGATACGCCAGCTCGAAGACGTTGTGGGGCAGCCATTGTTCGAATACGTGGGCAAAAAGCTCTACCTCACCGAAGCGGCCGAAGCACTGCAACGGGCCAGCCGCGACATCTTCGGCCGGCTCGAAAGCTTCGACATGCAACTGGCTGACATGCAGGGTGCGCTGCAAGGGCAATTGAAGCTGGCGGTGGAGTCCAGTGCCAAGTATTTCGTCCCTCACCTGTTTGCCGCGTTCAAGCGCCAGTATCCGGAAGTGAACCTCAACCTGACGGTAGCCAACCGTGCTCAGGTGATCCGCCGCCTGTCGGATAACCGCGACGACCTGATCATCATGTCGATGGTGCCCAGGACATGGGCCTGGACTTCCTGCCGTTCCTGAACAACCCCTTGGTAGCGCTGGCCCCACCCGAACACCCGCTATGCCGGCGCCAGCACCTGAAACTCCACGAGCTGGAAGCCGAAACACTGCTACTGCGCGAACAGGGCTCGGGCACGCGCCAGGCCTGCGAAGATTTTTTCAAGGAAAAGCGCGTGCACTTCAGCCAGACCCTGGAAGTGGCGTCTCAGGAGGCCCAGAAGGAGTGCGTGATCGCAGGCCTTGGGATTGCCTTGATGACGCGCCACGCCGCGAGCCTGGAGCTACGCACGGGTGTGCTGCGCGAGCTGCCGGTCGATGAGCTGCCGATCTACCGCAGCTGGTGCATCGTCAAGTCCAAGCTCCGGCGCCAGTCGCCGGTATCCATGGCGTTCCTGGCGTTCATCCGCGAGCAACGCCAGCAGATCAGTGTGCTGGCTGAGCGCTTTGCCAATCCTTCAGCGCCACACCCTGCCACAGCGTCGAATCTGGAAAGTCACTGAGCATGTCAGTGAGGCGGCGTTCGTCTTCGCGGCTTTCGATGGCACGGCGAAAGGCCATGCGGCGCGAGTCTTCCTGTTGGCGGCGGGTCTTGCTGTTGACCTGAACGTCGTAAGGACGAGCCATGACAAGCATCCTGTTGAGCTACGGGAAGCTTGAGCATGGCGAGCGAGCGTGACGATTTGACGGCGTGCCTGTGACCGGCAGATGAACGGTTCGAAGGTCAGTCTTCGTGAGGCTTGTGCAGCGACTTGGGCGACAGGCGCAGCCCGCGCAAGCTGCGTTTGACACTCTTGAGGTGGTTGACCAGTGCCGGGCCGCGAGCCATGGCAACGCCCATGGCCAGCACGTCGATCACCACCAGGTGAGCGATACGAGAGGTCAGTGGCGTGTAGATTTCAGTGTCTTCATGCACATCGATCGCCAGGTTCACTGTCGAGAGCTCTGCCAATGGCGTCTGGCTGGGGCACAGGGTAATCAGCGAAGCGCCGGTCTCACGCACCAGGTTGGCGGTGATGAGCAAGTCTTTGGAGCGGCCCGACTGCGAGATGCACACGGCCACATCACCGGGTTTGAGCGTGACCGCCGACATCGCCTGCATGTGGGGGTCGGAATAGGCTGCCGCGCTGAGCAACAGGCGAAAGAACTTGTGCTGGGCATCGGCGGCGACCGCGCCGGAGGCGCCGAAACCATAGAACTCGACGCGCTGAGCCTGGGCCATGGCGGTCACGGCGCGCTGCAAGGCTTGCGTATCGAGCTGCTCGCGCACTTCCATCAGAGTATGCAGCGTGGTATCGAAGATCTTCAGGCTGAAGTCTTCGACCGAGTCGTCTTCGTGGATCGCGAACTGGCCGAAGCTGGCGCCCGCTGCCAGGCTCTGCGCGAGCTTGAGTTTGAGGTCCTGGAAACCGCCACAACCGATCGCCCGGCAAAAACGCACGATGGTGGGTTCGCTGATACCCACATGGTGTGCCAGATCAGCCATCGAGCTGTGCATGACCGCGGCGGGGTCCTGCAGTACATGATCGGCCACCTTCAGTTCCGATTTACGAAGCAGGTGGCGTGACTGGGTGATGTGCTGCAAAAGATTCAATGGAGGACTCGACTTTTATTTGGCTGGCCTTGTGGGCCAAGTTTTGTAGTTATACTACATGCCTGCTCGCGCGCCCAGCACAACCCACGAGCAGCGCTGGTTACAGGTGCAAACCCAACGCCTGCGCGGGTACGGGCCTTCCGTACAGGTACCCTTGAACCTGGTCACACCCCTGCTGCGCCAGAATGTCGCGCTGTTCGGCGGTTTCGACGCCTTCGGCCACTACCTCCAGTTTCAGCGCGTGGGCAAGGTCGATGATCGCCTGAGTAATCGCAGCATCCTGGCGCGCGTTCCCCAGCTCCATGATGAATGAGCGGTCGATCTTCACGTAGTCCACCGGCAGGCGCTTGAGGTAGCTGAGCGAGGAATAGCCCGTACCAAAATCATCGATACTGACCTTCACGCCCATCGCACGCAGTTGCTCGAACGTAGCCCGAACGGCGTCGATGTTCTCCAACCATTGGCTTTCCGTGAGTTCCAGCTCCAGCAGCTTAGCCGAAACCCCATGCTCGGCCAGTGCCTGGCGCACCAGGCTGACCAGGTTGCCCTGGCGCAATTGCTGGCTCGACAGGTTCACCGCCACCGTCACATCCGTGATGCCCTCACCGGCCCACGTACACAACTGGCGGCAAGCCTGGCGCAACACGAACTCGCCGATGGCCACTACCTGCCCTGTGGTTTCAGCGATGTCGATGAAGGCGCCTGGCAACAGCAGGCCGCGCTCTGGATGGTGCCATCGCACCAAGGCCTCGACGCCGACGATTCGGCTGTCACTGAGCCTGACCTTGGGCTGGTAGTGCACGTCCAGTTGCCCTTCGTTCAGCGCCTTGCGCAACTGGTGCTCCAGTTGCAGGCGCTGGTGGGCGTCAGCCTGCAGGCTTTCGGTGTAGAACTGCAGGTTGTCTCCGCCCAGGCGCTTGGCGGCTTGCATGGCGAGCTCGGCCTGGCTCATCAGCTCGTTGAGGTCGCGGGTGTTGTCAGGAAACAGGCTGATGCCGATCGAAGCGCCCAGGGTAACCTCGCGGCCGTCCAGCAGCAGCGGAGCGCGCAGCTTGGCCAACAGCCGAGTGGTCACGCGGATCAGGCTGGAGAGGTGGCTGTAGGCATCGAACAGCACCACGAACTCGTCGGCCCCCAGGCGGGCGATGGTATTGGCTTCCGGCAGCGCGGCGCTGATGCGCTTGGCCATCTGGCGCAACACTTCGTCGGCCTGGTCGTGGCCGAAGCTGTCATTGAGCAGCTTGAAGCGGTCCAGGTCGATGTGCAGCAACGCCAGGCTGCGGCCACCCTGGCGCAGCCCCTGGATTGCCTCGTACAGGCGCTGGCGAAACAGGCTGCGGTTGCCCAGCCCTGTCAGCTCGTCATGGTTCGTCAGGTAATAGAGGCGTTCCTCGGAAGCACGCCGCGAGGACAGGTCCGACACAAAGGCAATGACCTTGCGCGTTTGCCCCTTGTCGTCCCGCACCACGCTCAATTGCAGCCATTGCGGGTACAGCTCACCGGTAGCCCGCGCCTCCACTACCTCACCTTGCCAACTGCCGCGGGTAGCCATGGCCTGTTCGATCTGGGGCCAATGCCGGCGGGTGTCGTGGCTGCAGGGCCAGTCATGGAAAGGCAGGCCTTTGCAATCCGTGGCGGTATAGCCAGTGATTCGGGTGAACGCCTGGTTCAGGGCCTGCAGGTGGAAATCAGGCCCCAGGATCGCGATGCCTTCGCTGATTGCGCCAAACACGCTGGCTGCCAATTGCTGCTGCTCTTCTTGCTCACGCCTTGCACTGATGTCACGGCGGGTACCGAGCATTCGGATCACCCGGCCATTGGCCTCACGCTCCACCGCACGCCCGCGGTCTTCTATCCACAACCAGCGGCCGTCGCTATGGCGCACCCGGTATTCGACCCGGTAAGCATCGGTGCGGCCTTTCATATGGCTGACCAAAGCGCGGCGCAGCACCGGCAGGTCGTCGGGGTGCATGCGTGGCTTGAGATGTTCCAACACCCGCGCGCTGGTGTCTTCGGCGAGGCCGAACAGGCTCTGAAGATGCGTGTGGTGGACCTCATCGGTGCGCAAGTTCCAATCCCACAGCCCCAACTCGCTCGCCTCCAGCGCCATGGCCAGGCGCGCCTCGCTCTTGCTCAGCGCCTGGTGGGCGCTGTCCAGCGCACGGCTACGTTCTTCTACACGCTGTTCAAGGGTTGCATGAGCCTGATGCAACTGCGCCTGTGCCTGGCTGCGCCGCTCCATTTCGATCGCCAGCTCCTGGTTCAGGCGCGAAATCGCCACCTGCTCCTGCTGGAGAGATTCGATCAGCGCCTGATTCTGGAAACGCCTGAGCAAGCCGCGACGGATCAACCGGTGTACCTGCCAGGCCACCAGGCACAGCGAAACCAGCAGCATCAGCCCCAGCCACCCCCAGCCACGCTCATGCAGGCCACCGAAGGCCAGCAGGTAAACGATGGGCGGGCCCAGGCAGGGCAGCACAAAAGCCAGGAATGCGTTGATGCTCACGGCATAGGCGATGCTTGCCGACAAGGCTGCAGCGCCCAGCAGGCCGAAGATCCAGGCTTGCTGGATGAAATTGTCCTGAGGTGTGAGGGCGATTGCGGCCACACCCAACGTGAGGCCGCTGGCGCAGGCGCCAACGAGGAAGCGGCGCATCCAGCGAGGCGAAGCCTGGTCCGGCGGCAAAGCGGAATCGAAGGCTGCCATGAGGATCACCCGCAGGGCGATCAGGGCCATCAGCCAGATCAGCCAGGCGCTGACCAGCAGATGATTGCCCGGCAGCCAGGACAGCCAGGTACAAAGCATGCCGACCAGCAGCATCAACAATGTGGGCAGCAATGACCCCTGATACAGCAGGCGCGTGCGCTCGGCCGCCAATTGCGCGGTGAAGTCGCCCGGCAGGGCATGCAGAGGCTCCGTGGCACCGGTTGCTTCATTCATAGGCATGTTCTTGTTGTAGGGCCTTTGAGGCCACGCAGCATACACAACAATTGTGTCTACGACAGTGGTTACCCGGCGGCCGGGCGTGCAAGGTTTGCCCCGCGCCGCGCCGCGCCATAGAATGCCCCGATGCATGATGACCTCTCGTTTCTCCTCAACTCTCTCAACGATGCCCAGCGCCAGGCGGTAGCCGCCAGCCTCGGGCGCCAGTTGGTGCTCGCCGGTGCCGGCTCGGGCAAAACCCGCGTGCTGGTGCACCGTATCGCCTGGCTGATGCAGATCGAGGGCGCTTCGCCACATTCGATCCTGTCGGTGACCTTCACCAACAAGGCTGCCAGCGAGATGCGCCAGCGTATCGAGCAGTTGATCGGAGTGAGCCCGGCCGGGATGTGGGTTGGCACCTTCCACGGCCTGGCGCACCGCCTGCTGCGCGCGCATTGGCAAGAGGCGCGGCTGTCGCAGAACTTCCAGATCCTCGACAGTGATGACCAGCAACGGCTGGTCAAGCGAGTGATCCGCGAGTTGGGCCTGGATGACAACAAATGGCCCGCGCGCCAGGCGCAATGGTTCATCAACGGCCAGAAAGACGAAGGCCTGCGCCCGCATAACCTGCAGCCCAACGGCGACCTGTTCGTTACCACGATGCGCTCGATCTACGAAGCCTACGAGCAGGCGTGCGAGCGTGCCGGGGTCATCGACTTCTCCGAACTGTTGCTGCGCGCGCTCGACCTGTGGCGCGACCATCCGACGCTGCTGGAGCACTACCAACGGCGCTTCCGCCATGTGCTGGTCGACGAATTCCAGGACACCAACTCGGTGCAATACGCCTGGCTGCAGTTGCTGGCACGCGGTGGCCAAAGCCTGATGGTGGTGGGCGACGACGACCAGTCGATTTATGGCTGGCGCGGGGCCAAGATCGAGAACATCCAGCAATACAGCACCGACTTCCCCGATGCCGAGCTGATCCGCCTGGAGCAGAACTACCGCTCCACCGGCACCATTCTCAACGCTGCCAACGCGGTGATCGCCAATAACAGCGGCCGGCTGGGCAAGGAGCTGTGGAGCGATGTAGGCGAAGGCGAGCCGATCAGCCTCTATGCCGCCTACAACGAACACGACGAAGCCCGCTATGTTGTCGAGAGCATCGAGAGCGCGCTCAAAACGGGCCTGGCACGTAGCGAAATCGCAATTCTGTACCGCTCGAACGCACAGTCTCGCGTGCTGGAGGAGGCGCTGCTGCGTGAGCGCATTCCCTACCGCATCTACGGTGGGCAGCGCTTCTTCGAGCGTGCTGAGATCAAGAACGCCATGGCGTATCTGCGCCTGCTCGACGGGCGTGGCAACGATGCGGCACTGGAGCGAGTCATCAACCTGCCACCGCGCGGCATCGGCGAAAAAACCATCGAAAATCTTCGCGTGATGGCGCGTCAGGCCGGTGTATCGCTTTGGCAGGCGACGGTGACCGCCGCCGAAGGCAAGGGCCGTGCGGCCAATGCGTTGAAAGGCTTCATCGAGCTGGTCGAGACATTGGCAGCCGCGACTGAAGAGATGCCGCTGCACAAGATGACCCAGACGGTCATTTCGCAATCCGGGCTGATCGAATACCACGAGGCGGAAAAAGGCGAAAAAGGCCAGGCTCGGGTGGAGAACCTGGAAGAACTCGTCAGCGCCGCCCGCGCTTTCGAGAAAGAAGAGCCCGAGGACGACCAGACTCTGCTGGCCGCATTCCTCGGGCATGCTTCGCTGGAAGCGGGCGATACCCAGGCCGATGAGCATGAGGACAGCATCCAGCTGATGACCCTGCACAGCGCCAAGGGGCTGGAGTTTCCGTATGTGTTCCTGGTGGGGCTGGAAGAAGGGCTGTTCCCGCACAAGATGAGCATGGAAGAGCCAGGCCGGCTGGAAGAAGAGCGCCGCCTGGCTTACGTCGGCATTACCCGCGCCATGCAGCACCTGGTGCTGACCTACGCCGAAACACGCAGGCTCTACGGCAGCGAGACGTACAACAAGGCGTCGCGCTTCGTTCGCGAGATTCCACCGCAGGTGTTGCGCGAGGTTCGGCTGTCCGGCAGCGTCAGCCGCCCCTGGAGCGGCTCTTCTTCATCAGCCGCCACAACCAGCAACCTGTTCGCCAATGCGGGCATTCCACAAACCAGTTTCAACCTGGGGCAGCGCGTGCAGCATGCGGTGTTCGGCGAAGGGATCATCATGAACTTCGAAGGCTCCGGGGCACAGGCGCGGGTACAGGTCAATTTTGACGAAGGCAGCAAGTGGTTGATGCTGGGCTACGCCAAATTGGTACCTCTAGAAGGCTGATCCGCCAACCTCGAGCGCCTTTTTCGACAAACATGGAAACAATCTCCCCCTAGTCAGCCCTGATGGCCAGGGGCAACATGGCGCTTGTGATATCCGTTCACTATGGGAATTACTCGATGAAACGTTTTCTCAGCATTGCCATGGCGCTGTGCATAGGCTTGACCATGAGCCTGGATGCCTCCGCAGCCAAGCGCTTCGGCGGCGGCAAGAGCATGGGTGCCGCGCCAACCCACCAAACTCGCCAGGCCACGCCAAATTCGCCTGCCGCCACTACGCCTGCACAGGCTGGCCGCCCGGCCGCCAGCGGCGCTTCGCGCTGGCTCGGCCCGTTGGCTGGCATTGCCGCAGGCGGCCTGTTGGCTTCCATGTTCATGGGTGACGGCTTCGAGGGCTTCCAGTTCTTCGATATGTTGATCCTTGGCCTGATCGCCTTCCTGGTGTTTCGCTTCATCTCTGCCCGCCGCCGCCAGCAGCAGGCGCAGATGGCTACTCCTGCCGGCCCGGTGCCGTTCCAGCGCGAAGCACATGAGCAACCTGCTTCTGGTGGCCTGTTCGGTCGCCAGGGCGCGCCAGCCCACAACCCTGCTGCCAACGCCCCGGCCTGGTTCAACGAGCAGAATTTCCTGGGCGCCGCTCGCGAACATTTCGGTGCACTGCAGCGGCACTGGGACGCGAACGAGATGGACAAGATCGGCGAGTTCGTAACCCCTGAGCTGCTGCAAGCACTCAAGCAAGAGCGTGCCAGCCTCGGTGATGGCTACCAGGCCACTCACATCGAGAACCTGCACGTGCAGCTCGACGGTGTAGACGACCGTGCAGACCGTACCATCGCTACGCTGACCTTCACTGGTGTTTCCAAGGAGTCGCGCTTCGATCAGGGCGAGCCCTTCAGTGAAAGCTGGAACATGGAACGCGCCCAGGGTGAGAACCAGCCCTGGATCATTGCAGGTATTCGCCAGAACAGCTGACGCCGTCCAGCGGCTGAGCGCTTCAACAAAACCCCGGGCATCACGGCCCGGGGTTTTGCTTTGTGCAAATTGCTCTACTATCGGTCAAACACAGCAGTCGGCGCTGGCTTTGGGGCAAGCGCCGCATCAGTCGCTCAGCCGTTTTATGGAAGGACACCCCGTGGAAGACGTCATGGAACAACTTCGTGAAGCCAATGAACCCGTGCCGGTTGCGCTGGAATTGCCAGATGAAGACCTTTTGGTTGAGATTCAGGAGCTGCTTCTGATTCACATCCCCGATGACATGAAGGCGTTCCTGCTCACTGTCAGCGATGTGGTCTACGGTAGCCTGGAGCCGGTGACCGTTACCGATCCTCAGTCACACACCTATCTGCCGGAAGTTGCCGCCAATGCATGGGATGTGGGGATGCCTCGCGAGTACGTGCCGCTCTGCCAGGACGGGGATAATTACTACGCCGTGGAAGAGGATGGCACGGTGTTGCTGTGGGACGGCGATGAAGAAGCCGTCACCGAAGAGAGCTGGGATTCGGTATGGACCTGGGCCCGTGACGTCTGGCTGGAGTCCTGAGGCGTTTCAGTGCTTGTGCTCGCCACGCTCCTCTTGAGCGTGGTTGAGCGTCTCCAGCAGCGCTACCTGCATTCTGGTGTGCAGGCGGATCATCCAGCGCCATAGCAGCGCGGCAACGCCCAATGTCACCCCTACGATCACCAGCAGCATTTCAAGCGTCGGCAACATACTGGCCGAAAGCGTAGCCAGTACCACGAACAGCAATGCCAACGATGCGACCGGAATTACCTCCGCAATGATTCTTCGAACCCTGTAGGTGTGCCTGCCGGCGAAGTCGTCACCCACGCTCATTTCCGCGAGCAGCATCGCCAGCGCCTTGAGCTTGCGGTAAGCGGCGATAAGGAATGGCAACGCCAGCACCAACAGCGCGCCGCATAGCAAGGCCTTCTGCCCAGCCTCATCGCTGATCCAGGCCCCTAACCACTCTCCAAGCCGTGGTTCGAAATACCGGCCTGCCAGGCACAGCGCGATCACCAGCGCCAGGTTCACTCCTACTTGCAGCAATATCTTGCGAACCAGGGCCGCTAATTGCGCACGCTCGCCGCTAGGCTGGATATTACGAAGCCACTCGCCATACAAGCCCAGTACCCGGCTGGCACGTTGCGGTACGGCACGCCCGAGTATGCCGGCCAACGGATCAGCTGCACGGATGAGATAGGGGGTCAGCAATGTCGTGATAGCGGACACTGCCACCGCAACAGGATAGAGAAAGTCGCTTGTTACTTTGAGGCTTATACCCAGCGCGGCGATGATGAACGAGAATTCGCCGATCTGTGAAAGGCCCATCCCCACCCGTAGCGACGTGCGCCCATCGTTGCCAGCGACAAATGCACCGAGGCTGCAGGATATGACCTTGCCGAGCACCACCGCGCAGGTAATGACCGCGATGGGCCAGGCATACTCAAGCAGGATGGCAGGCTGAATCAACAGCCCTATCGCCACAAAGAAAATGGCGCTGAACAGATCACGCACTGGCTCGATCAATCGTTCTATCTTGGGCAGCTGGCGAGACTCGGCCATGATCGCGCCGATCAGGAAGGCGCCCAGCACCATGCTGTATTCCAGCTTCACCACCAGCAGGCAGAACCCGAAGCACAGCCCCAGCACCGTGATCAGCAACATCTCATCGCTCTGGAAACGAGCCACATACGCCAGCACCCGGGGCACCAGCAGGATGCCAACCACCAAAGCGACGATCATGAAGAGAGTGAGCTTGCCTACCGTGGAAAAGACCTCACCAGAACTGACACTGCCGCTGACCGCGATTCCCGAAAGCAACGCGATGATGCCGATGCCCAGGATGTCCTCGACGATCAGCACCCCGAATATCAACTGCGCAAAGCGCTGGTGCTTCATGTTCAGGTCGTTGAGCGCCTTGACGATAATGGTGGTCGAGGAAATCGCCAGGATCGCACCGAGGAACAATGAATCCATCGAACCCCAGCCGAACGCCTGGCCAATTTCATAGCCGATCCACATCATCAGCATGATTTCGAGGAACGCGGCAATGAATGCGGTGGCGCCTACCTTGAAGAGCTTGCGCAGGCTGAACTCCAGGCCCAGGCAGAACATCAGGAAGATCACGCCAAGCTCGGCGAGCGTCTTGATGGTTTCTTCGTCGTGGATGAGGCCGAAGGGCGGGGTGTAAGGCCCTATGAGAAAGCCCGAAACAATGTAGCCCAGCACGACGGGCTGGCGCAGGCGGTGAAACAGTACGGTGACCACGCCTGCTACGAGCATGATCACTGCAAGATCCTGGATGAAGGCCACTGCGTGCATGGTGAAAACTCCTTTCTTCCGCCACGGGCGCGATAGAAGCCAAGATAACACCGGCACACTTTTCCTAGGGTTCGTGCAATATACGGAAACAGATCTATAGCGTACCGAAGCCCGCCCGCAGAGCGGCGCTGGTGCACCCAAGCGGCGCCTCAAGCGCGCCCTTCAGCCCAAACCGTGAGCTTCTCTATGGAACCTGGAAACGCCCAGCTGACAATGACCGTGCTGATGACCCCGGACATGGCCAATTTCTCCGGCAATGTGCATGGCGGCACTCTGCTCAAGTATCTGGATGAAGTCGCATATGCCTGCGCCAGCCGCTACGCCGGCCGTTACGTGGTCACGCTTTCGGTAGATCAGGTGATCTTCCGTGAGCCTATACATGTGGGCGAGCTGGTTACCTTCCTTGCATCGGTGAACTACACCGGCAACACCTCGATGGAAATAGGCATCAAGGTGGTGACCGAGAATATCCAGCAGCGCTCGGTGCGCCACACCAATAGCTGCTTCTTCACCATGGTCGCGGTGGACGAGCAGCGCAAGCCCGCTACGGTGCCAACGCTGCAGCCAGACACCGCCGACGGCAAGCGGCGGTTCGCCCAGGCCCAGCAACGTCGGCTGATCCGCCAGGAACTGGAAAAGCGCTATCAGGACCTTCGCAACGAAGAGACGAACTGAGAGGGAGCGCGCTTCGAAGCGAACCCTGGGGTGCGCGATCCGATCCTGCGAGCGCACCAGCTCGAGCTCGTAGCTGCCGCAAGCCTGGGTTTCGAGCAAGACTTCGTGGACCGCCGCAGCAGCCGCTTCGAAGGCTGCCAGGGGAGAGTCGCCCAACAGCAAGCGTGAAAGGAACAGGCCTGAAGTCAGGTCCCCTACCCCGACTGGCTGCCTTGGGAAGGCCAGCAACGGTCGGCGGAGCAACCAGGTGCCTTGCTGGGTCACCAGCAGCATTTCAAAGTCCTCCGGCTTTCGGCCCGGGTAGTTCAAATGCTTGACCATCACCACCGCCGGGCCTTGAACGAGCAGCGCCCTGGCCATGGTCGCGCAGTCAGCCAGCGACTCAGGCTCGCGCCCCGCGAACGTATTGAGCTCGAGCTGATTGGGGCATAGCAGGTCGGCGCGTGGCACTGCGTTGTCGCGCAGAAAGCGGGTGACTGCCTCCGGAACGATGCAGCCTTTCTCCGGGTGGCCCATCACCGGGTCACAAAGGTAGATGGCCTTGGGGTTGGCAGCCTTGACGCGCTCGACCACCTGCAGAATTGCTTCGCCCTGCTCGGCGCTGCCCAGGTACCCGCTGAGCACCGCATCGCAGTTGCCCAATTCGCCAATTGCAGCGATGCCATCGACCAGCTGAGGAATTTTCGCGCTGTCGAGCACTTCTCCGGTCCAGCGGCCATACTGAGTGTGGTTGGAGAACTGCACGGTATTCAAGGGCCATACGTTGACCCCCGACCGCTGCATCGCGAACACGGCAGCGCTGTTTCCGGCGTGGCCGAAAACCACATGAGATTGAATCGCGAGCAGGTGGGGTGTGCGTGGCATGGTGGTTCCGTAACGACTGATAAAACACTGGTTGATGCCGCTCAGTATGGCGGCAAGCTGGCCTGTACGACAGGCCTGAGACACAGGTAAGCTGACTGCATTCCGCCGGAGCCTGACGCAATGTTGACCCTCGAGAACCTGATGGTGCTGTTGCTGTTCCTTGCAGCCGGCGGCTGGCTCTGGCACAACCATGGCCTTCGCGAAAAGGCGCTTGCAAAAGTGAAAGCCCATTGCGCGCAACTGGAGCTGGAACTGCTGGACGAGAACGTCGCTTTCAAGCGCTTTGCCTTTGTCCGCGATGCCAAAGGCCAGCGCCGCTTCGCTCGGCTCTACAGTTTCGAGTTCACCGTCACTGGCGAGCAACGCCACCCGGGCAATGTCACTCAGTTTGGCCCGCACTCTGTGCAGATCGAACTGGCGCCCTACCCCTTCGAGATCAAGACGCCACAGCCCACTGCAGAGATCATCGAATTGAGCCAGTGGCGGCAAGAGCACAAGAAGCGTCAGCCGTGAGGAGCGATTAGGCAAGCCTCCAGTACAGCGGACAATGCTGCAGCATCCTGAGAATGTTCGAAGATCAGCTCCAGGCGGCTGTCTCGTTGCCAGAGGCTGGGCGCCCACACCAGAGGTTGCCCCTGAATACCGTTGCTTGAAAACCAACCCTTCCTGCTGTGGATAACCATCTTGGCGCGTACCCACGGCCAACGACTCAACGCAGCTGCCAGCCTGTCGCAGTCAAAAAGTTGCTCCGCTGGCCAACATCTCCCGATCGACCAGTGTCGGGCTGACTGATTGATTTGCATGTCAGTGGCAGGGCCGGGCATTTCCAACCCGAAAGGCAGCGCCACAACCGGCTTATCCACAGATGCCCTCATATCCACCGGCAACATTTCCAGCCTTGCAGATTCGAGGATCAAAGACACTGCCAGCCCTGGCGCGAACCCTGCCATCAATTCCACCACCCGGCTTTGTTCAAGCAGGTCCACCTTGCTCAGAAGGATCCGACCAGCCTTAGGGAGGCTGGCTTGTACCTGTTCCGGCAGTAGCTGGCCTTGGGCCAAGGCCAGCGCGTCCAGTACCAGCACCAGCGGTTGCACATTCAGCACACCGGCCCAAGGCGCCTGGCATAACTGTTCAAGCAAGCTGGCAGGATGGCCAAGCCCTGATGCCTCGATGAACAAACGGTTTGGCCTGGCCTTGCGCAATAATCGCCCGAGCCCCACCTGAAAGGGCAGCCCGTTGACGCAGCACACGCACCCGCCCGCCACCTCGGCAATCGAGACTCCCGTGTCGTCGGTTGCCATCAAGGCTGCGTCCAGGCCGATCTGGCCAAACTCATTGACCAGCACTGCCCAGCGCTCACTGGCGGGCTTGTGTGCCAGCAATTGGCGTATCAGGCTGGTCTTGCCGGCTCCTAAGGGCCCAGCGATCAAATGGGTGGTAATCTGGCTGAGCATACAAGGCAGTCAATGAGGGCAGAGATGCGAGTGGTGTGGGTAATCGTGCTGTGGGCCATAGGCCAGGTCGCCTGGGCACAGGCCTGTATCGTGCACAGCACAGCCGATCGATTGGACGTCAAGGTTTGCCAGCAGAACCGTAACATACCCTCGGGGCTGTTCCACGACGGCTTTTGCCAGCCCCACCTGCCAGGCCAGAAGGTCTCCGTGAGCTTTGCGGATCAATGCCCCACGGGTGCCTTCGGTGTTTGCAGCGAAGCGTATGTGGATAACATGCCCTATCAGCAAGACATCTATTATTACGGCATAGCGTCAGATGCACGCTTCCTCAAACCCTTTTGTGAACAAAAGAGCAAAGGGTTGTGGATAACACCGAAATGATCAGTACCAACTGCCAAATGGGTCCTCTGTCCTCGCCCATGTGGCCGGGTCCGTAGCCCATTCATCGTCGGTGAGCAGGCATTTGTCCAAAGCAGCGGTCAGGCTGTCAATGTTCAAATCCTGGCCGATGAATACCAGCTCTTGGCGGCAGTCGCCGGTGCCGGCTCGCCACACTCGATCAATCGCTGCCCTCTCGTCTTTATCCACAGGCCATTGCGCTTTCGGGACGTACCTCCACCATTTGCCCGCACCGCCGAACCGCCCTATTCCACCGGCCTGGGACCAACTGCCGGCTTCTTCAAGACGAGTCGCGAGCCAGAAGTAGCCTTTTGAGCGCAGCAAACTGCCCTGCTCGAAAGGGCTGTTGATAAATTCGAAAAAGCGCTGTGGATGAAATGGGCGACGCGCATTGTAGGTCAAGGCGCGGATGCCATACTCATCCGACTCACTCACCTCCTCACCACGCATCACTGCCAGCCATCCCGGCGCCTGCTCGGCCTGTTGGAAGTCGAACAGGCCCGTACCGAGGATGCTCATCGGTTCGATCTCACCGTTGCTTACGGTCTCCAGGCGCGCCCGTGGGTTCAGGCTGGCGAGCACTGCCTTTAACGAAAGCAGCGCACTTTCACTCACCAGGTCAGCCTTGTTCATGATGATCACATCAGCGAACTCGACCTGCTCGATGAGCAGGTCCGTAACAGTGCGCTCGTCATCCTCACCCAGGTGCTGTTCACCATCGATGAGCGCCTCGGCGGCGGTGTAGCGCGCCATGAAAGTACGCGCATCGACCACAGTCACCATGGTATCGAGCCGGGCACGATCAGCCAGGCTGCGGCCCTCGTCGTCTGCGAAAGTGAAAGTTTCTGCGACGGGCATGGGTTCGGAGATGCCGGTAGATTCGATGATCAAATAATCGAAGCAGCCTGCATCCGCCAACCTTCCGACCTCTACCAAGAGGTCTTCGCGAAGCGTGCAACAGATACAACCGTTGCTCATCTCGACGAGCTTTTCTTCAGTTCGGTTGAGGCTTACGCCTTGCCGAACCTGCTGAGCGTCGATGTTGATATCGCTCATATCGTTCACGATCACCGCTACGCGCAGGCCATCGCGATTGCGCAGCACATGATTGAGCACGGTGGTTTTACCGGCGCCGAGAAAGCCCGACAACACGGTGACAGGAAGGCGGTTGTCAGGCATGGCAGCCCCTCGCTCATTAAAATCATGGGAGCGAGGACTATACGCTTAGTGTTACGTTATAACAAATTAACGTGTTTCACGTGGAACATTTCAAGTACGTGGTTTCACTGTTCCACAGTTCGGCCCCAGCCACACTGCGCGAGTGTTCATGCTGCCTTTTTGTTGAGTTCCTGAGGCATTGAAGGTGCCATTGACGGTAGTCGTGAACTCCTTGTCACTGGCGAAGCGCGCTTCACCGTTACCTTGCGCTCGCGGGCAGCTGAAGGTGAATTTCCACACGTTGCCATTACGCTCGGTGATGCGTTGGGTGCAGCCGGATTTGGGATCTTGAAGGGGAATGTCGTTAGCCTTCACCTGTTCAGGTGTAAGGCACGATTGGACGCCGTTACCGCCTACGGTGATGCCTTGCTTGCTCAGGGTTTGCTCCATCATGGCGCGTTGTTCCGGAGGTAAATTACGCAACTGGCCGAGCAGGAATTGCATGTCAGGAAGTGGCTTGCCATCAACTTGCATATTGCTGGTGGTCAACTCCCACAGCCCAGGCTGCAGCATCTGGCCGTAGGCAACAGGAGAAGCGATCAGCACGGCGGCAAGGGTGGCGGCTTTGAAACGCATGGCAAACTCCGGTCAGGTTAACTGGCTATATGGACCAGCAATAAGCTCATACGTTGCCCGAATGGGCACAGCAGTGCCACTCCCGGCAACTATGCTTGTCCAACCAGAACGAGCCGTTTCGCTTGATAGGTCTTTCATGGACGTCCATAGCCCGTTGTTCTTCGGATTGCTGCTAGGCCTGGTGCATACACTCGGTGTCATCGCCGCCGTGCATGCGCTGTTCACCGTGCGCACCTCTCAAGGTGCCATTGCGTGGGCCATGTCGCTGTTCTTCATCCCGTACTTCACGCTGATTCCCTATTTGATGTTTGGCCGCCGGGCGTTCGACGCTTACATCGACGCGCGGCGGCAGGCCAACAGGGAGATGCACAGCGCAATCGCTGATCTGAACTGGCGGCCCTGGATCGAAGAAGCTCTGGCAGCCAAAGCTTCAAGCTCCTATGGAGAGCTTCGTGCTTTGCGCAAGCTGGGGCGAATGCCGTGCCTTGCCAATAACAAGGTTGGCCTGCTGGTCAACGGAGAAGCGACGTTCACCGAAATATTTGCCGCCATCCGCAACGCGCGCCAAGTGGTGCTGATCCAGTTTTTCATCATCCACGATGATCTGATCGGCCGCCGCCTCCAGGCGTTACTGATAGAGAAGGCAGCTGCGGGAGTCGAGATCTTCGTTCTCTACGATAAGGTGGGCAGCCATGCCCTGCCCAAGCGCTACATTGACACCCTGACCAAGGCCGGCGTGCAGATGCGAGCATTTTCTACCCGCAAGGGTCTGTTCAACCGCTTCCAGGTAAACTTTCGAAACCACCGCAAGATTGTCGTGGTCGACGGCGAGAAGGGATTTGTGGGCGGCCATAACGTCGGTGATGAGTACCTGGGCGACCACCCCCCTCTTTCACCTTGGCGCGACACTCATGTTTGGGTAATAGGGCCGGTAGTGGCGTGCCTGCAGGAGTCATTCGCCGAGGACTGGTACTGGGCAACCCGTAGGTTGCCTCCGCTGCTGCTACCTGATGAATACCCCGACGACGGACTGCTCTGCCAGGTGCTGGCCAGTGGGCCGGCAGACGAGCATGAGACATGCGCACTGTTCTTCATGGAAGCAATCCACAGCGCTCGGCAGCGAATCTGGATCACCAGCCCCTACTTTGTGCCGGACGAAGCGGTCAGTGCCGCATTGCGGCTGGCAGTGTTGCGCGGTGTGGATGTTCGCATCCTGCTGCCGTCCAGGCCCGATCACAAGATCGTGTATGCCGCGTCCAGCCTGTATGCCTTCGAAGCGGTGCGGGCGGGCGTGAGAGTCTTTCGCTACCAACCTGGCTTCCTGCACCAGAAGGTCGTACTGATCGACGATGAAATCAGCGCCATCGGTAGCGCCAATATGGACAACCGATCGTTTCGCCTCAACTTCGAGGTGATGCTACTGACCGTTGATGCAGGGTTTACGAGTGAAGTGGAGGCCATGCTGGAAAACGACTTCAGCCAGTCGCATGAGCTGAGTGCAGCAGACATCACCGATACCCACCGCCTGCAGAAAATGAGTATGCGCATCGCTCGGCTGATCGCCCCGGTGCTGTAGTAAAACTACAGAGTTTTCTGACAGAAAATGCAGAAGCGTCCTGCATCCGCTCGCAGCGCAGGCATCATCTAATGCCCTCATCACTTTCATGAGGGCATACCGATGCACAGTCACAACCTGTTTCCCGAGCCAACCACCTTGTCCGTAAGCGATGAGATTGAAAGCTGTTTGAGTATCAACACGCCCGATGCGCAGATCGGCCTGATGAACTTGCTAGGGCTGGTCAGCCATGAGATCGCCCAAGAGAACGATGGTGTATTGCACACCCTGAGCTTTCGAAATGGGCATCGTTTGAAAGTGTTCAGCGATGGCACGCTGGTGACGGTGGTGGGTAAACGAATCAACTTTCACCCCAGTGAAATCTATCCGTTCAATACGTTACTCGGAGAGCCTGGGGAACAGCTTTGAGCTGTATTCCAACTGACCCGAAGTGAACTCCCGGTGGATGCGTTCGGTGTCCGGGATCGGGTGGCTCAGACGCCCTCTGGGAGCGCAATGTGAGGCTTCGAGTCAGCGCTCGAGGGCTCCGGCAGCGAAAGGGGTTGTGACCCTATAAAAAGATGGCCTCGCCCCGCACGATGTCAGCTATAGCGGCCGACCAGCGTTTGATCAGGTACATTTGCGAGAAAACGGGTGGAGTGTACATCCCATGGAAAGTCGCTCCTCACCCTTCTCCAGAACAAATAGTCAGTAAAGGCCGGTTGCACTACCAGGTTCGCATACCGGAACCTGATGCGCGCTGACCATGTTGTAGTTGAGCAGGAAGCCCACGCTACCTTCGGACTCAGCCACTTCAGCCACCCAACCAATAGGGTTGATGAACAACGAATTGTCATGGTTCAGCACTCCGACAGCCGCAGTGGTCTCATCAAAATCCCAAACGACATCGCCCCAGTGCCAGCCTTGCCCCTCTACGTATTGATGGCCGAGCAACGCGCCAAGCGCGAATATTTCACCTTCAGAGGGCGGGGTGCCATTCGCTTTGCAATTACGTATCCACTCCGTAATCGCCGCCACCACATCAACCGGAGCGTGGCCTTGGGTAAGGCCCAGTAAGCCGAGCCCCTGGTCTATCAAAACGCTGAGTTCCTCTACCAGGTTAGCAGGCACCTTACTGACTTCAGCCATTTCTTGTTCCTTTGTTTGAAACCTGCGTTCGGGCGGAGGCAGGCTGTTTCGCTCAGCCTGAAGCTGATTGACCCACCTGCGCAGCGCCCATTGACTCCTGCTTTACTCCACCGTCACCGACTTCGCCAAATTCCTCGGCTGGTCCACATCGGTGCCCTTGAGCACTGCCACATAATACGAAAGCAGCTGCAACGGAATGGTGTAGAGGATCGGTGCCAATGCGTCATCGACATGAGGCATCGCAACCACGGTAGTACCCTCGCCATTGCTCAACTGCGCCTGAGCATCAGCGAACACCACCAACTCACCGCCGCGTGCACGCACTTCCTGCAGGTTCGACTTGAGCTTTTCCAGCAACTCGTTGTTTGGGGCCACGGTCACCACGGGCATGTCCGCGTCTACGAGCGCCAGAGGGCCGTGCTTGAGCTCGCCGGCTGGGTATGCCTCGGCGTGGATATAGGAGATTTCCTTGAGCTTGAGGGCACCTTCCATGGCCACGGGGAATTGCGCGCCGCGGCCAAGGAACAGGGTGTGGTGCTTCTCGGCGAACAATTGCGCGACTTGCTCGATGGTGCTGTCCATCGCCAACGCTTCGCCCAAGCGCACCGGCAGGCGACGCAGCTCTTCAACCAGGTGAGCCTCAACGCCTTGCTCCAGAGTCCCTTGAGCCTGGCCGATCCCTAATGTCAGAAGCATCAGCGCCACCAGTTGCGTGGTGAAAGCCTTGGTTGAGGCTACGCCGATTTCCGGGCCTGCCTGGGTGAGCAATGTAAGATCGGATTCGCGTACCAGGGAGCTGATGCCCACGTTGCAGATCGCCAGGCTCCCCAGATACCCGAGCGACTTGGCATTACGCAGTGCTGCGAGAGTATCGGCTGTTTCACCCGACTGGGAGATGGTGACGAACAAGGTGCCTGGCTGAACTACGACCTTGCGGTAGCGGAACTCGGAAGCCACTTCCACCTGGCAAGGCACACCCGCCAAACCTTCAAGCCAGTAACGCGCGACCATGCCCGCATGGTAGCTAGTACCACACGCCACGATCTGCACATTGCGCACCTGGGCAAACAACGCAGGCGCCTGTGGCCCGAAAGAGGGCACCAGCACCTGCCCTTGACCCAGGCGACCTTCGAGCGTGCGCTGAACTACGCTGGGTTGCTCGTGAATTTCCTTGAGCATGAAGTGGCGGTATTCGCCCTTGTCGGCCGCCTCGGCGCCTTCTTGGTGCTGTACTACTTCGCGATGCACCGGTTGGCCATCGGCCGCCCAGATCTGCACTGACTCACGAGTAATCTGTGCGATGTCGCCCTCTTCCAGATACATGAAGCGGTCGGTGACCTGGCGCAGGGCGAGCTGGTCGGAGGCCAGGAAATTTTCTTCCAGGCCCAACCCGATCACCAACGGGCTACCACTGCGCGCAGCGACGAGGCGATCGGGCTGGCTCAAGCGAATGGCTGCCAGGCCGTAGGCACCGTGCAGTTGCTTGACAGTGGCCTTGAGCGCAGCGACCAATTCGCCGTGCTCTTTGAGTTTGTGATGCAGCAGGTGAGCGATCACCTCAGTATCGGTTTGCGAGCTGAAGACGTATCCGAGGCCTTGCAGTTCGGCGCGCAGAGGCTCGTGGTTCTCGATGATGCCGTTGTGCACGATTGCCAGCTCACCGTTGGAAAAATGCGGGTGAGCGTTGCCTTCGGTAGGCGAGCCGTGTGTAGCCCAGCGAGTATGGGCAATCCCCAGGCCACCGTTGAGCGGGGTGGTTTGAAGGGAGGCCGCCAGTTCGCTGACCTTACCGATACTGCGCCGGCGCTCGAGTTGGCCGTCACGGGTGACCACCGCCACCCCGGCACTGTCGTAGCCGCGGTACTCAAGGCGCTTGAGCCCCTCGACCAGCACAGGGATGACATTACGTTCGGCGACTGCGCCAACGATTCCACACATGGTTCAAATCTCCTGGGTAGCGGGGGCGCAGATCAGCGTAACGCCGAGGCCCCGGATGTGATCGCGCGCCTCGGGCGCCAGGCGATCATCGGTAATGAGTACATGGACACTGCTCCAAGGCAGCTCCAGATTGGGAATACGGCGGCCGATCTTGTCCGATTCGGCAAGCACGATGACTTCGCGAGAAACCTGCGCCATGACGCGGCTCAGGCCCAGCAGCTCATTGAATGTGGTGGTGCCACGCTCCAGGTCGATGCCATCAGCACCAATGAACAGCTGGTCGAAGTCATAAGACCGCAGCACCTGCTCAGCGACCTGGCCCTGGAAAGATTCGGAATGGGGGTCCCAGGTGCCGCCGGTCATCAGCAGAACGGGCTCATGTTCGAGCTCGCGCAGCGACGTGGCAACTTGCAGGGAGTTGGTCATCACCACCAGCCCAGGCTGCCGACCCAACTGCGGGATCATGGCGGCCGTGGTGCTGCCGCTGTCGAGAATGATGCGGGCGTGTTCACGAATGAGCTTAACAGCGGCCTGTGCGATCGCCTGCTTGTGCACAGATACCTTATGCACAGGCTCCTCGATCATTTCGCGAGGTACCGGTACAGCCCCACCATAACGGCGCAGCAGCAATCCGTTACTTTCTAACGCAGCGAGATCCTTGCGGATCGTCACCTCCGAGGTATGAAAGTGCTGCGCAAGGTTATCCACAGACACTTCACCCGCCTCTGAGAGGAGCGCAAGAATGCGGTGCCGGCGTTGTGGGGTATTACGTTTTGGGATCATTAAGTTTCGATTCGAAAGTTAAGTGCGCGAATCAAAACCTAAAATGCAGCTGAGGTCAAGGCCAGTGTTCACCGGCCCTGGACTGTGCATAACTTTTAAAGCTTGGGCTTCTTCACCGGCCGGGCCCAACCTTGCACGTTACGCTGGCGGCCTCGTGCAACGCCTAGCTCGTTGGCGGGTACATCCTGGGTGATGGTGGAACCCGCTGCAGTAGTGGAGCCATCGCCCAACGTCACAGGTGCCACCAGCGCACTGTTCGAGCCGACAAACACGTCCTCGCCCATCACAGTCTGATGTTTGTTCGCACCGTCGTAATTGCACGTTATGGTGCCAGCGCCGATGTTGGTACGCGCGCCGATCCGAGCGTCACCCAGGTAGCTCAGATGGCCGGCCTTGGCGCCTTCACCCAAGTGAGCATTTTTGAGCTCGACGAAGTTACCCACATGTGCGCGGGGCCCCAGTTCGCTACCAGGGCGTAGACGAGCAAATGGGCCAGCATCGGCACCCTCGCCTACCACGGCGCCTTCAAGGTGACTATGGGCCTTGATGACTGCGCCTTTGCGCAGAGTGCTGTCCTTGATCACACAGTTTGGGCCGATATGCACGTCGTCCTCGATGACCACCTCGCCCTCCAGGATGACGTTCACGTCGATCAGCACGTCGCGGCCGATTGTTACGCTGCCACGGACATCCAAACGGGCTGGATCGCGCAATGTCACACCCGCTGCCATCAGCCGTAACGCTTCACGGTGCTGATAATGGCGCTCCAGCTCAGCCAACTGCCGGCGATCATTGGCGCCCTGCACTTCCATGGCATCGAGCGGTTGCTCAGTGGCTACAACCAAACCATCGGCCACAGCCATGGCAATGACATCTGTCAGGTAATACTCGCCTTGGGCGTTATTGTTGGACAAGCGGCCCAACCATTGGGCGAGCCGTTCACGAGGCACTGCAAGAATGCCAGTATTGCCCTCGGAGATCGCCTTCTGCGCTTCGCTTGCGTCTTTCTGCTCGACGATGGAGGCAACCTTGCCCTGCTCGTCACGGACGATTCGGCCATATCCGGTCGGGTCGCCCAGTGTCACGGTGAGCAATGCGATCTGGTTGTCAGTCACACGGGCCAGCAGGCGTTGCAGGGTATCTACCTGAATCAGCGGGACATCGCCGTAGAGAATGAGCACGGTGGCGGCTGACAGAACGGGCAGCGCTTGCGCCACTGCATGTCCTGTACCCAGTTGCTCCGCCTGGATGACAAAATCCAGGTCGGGGGCCTGAAGCTGTTCTTTGACCTTGTCCGCGCCATGCCCCACCACGACGTGGATACCCACAGGGGAAAGCGCTCGTGCGCTGTGGATAACATGCCCGAGCATAGAGCGGCCGGCCACAGGATGAAGCACCTTGGGTAATGCGGAACGCATGCGGGTGCCCTGGCCAGCGGCGAGTACGACGATATCGAGAGACATAAGGTGAAGTATCCGTTTCTGATCGACCACCCGAAACACGCGTGGCCAGAAAAAGAAAAAGGGTAGCCGAAGCTACCCTTTCTACTCAACGCAAGGTGCCGATGAAATCAACCACCGAACTTCTTGCGGATCTGCTGGATGGTACGCAGCTGGGCAGCGGCCTCGGCCAGGCGGGCGGAAGCCGCGCTGTAGTCGAAGTCTGCGCCTCTTTCGTTAAGAGCCTTCTCGGCGGCCTTGACGGCCTCCTGAGCGGAGGCTTCATCCAGGTCGGCAGCGCGTTGCACGGTGTCGGCCAAGACCTTCACCACGTTAGGCTGCACCTCGAGAAACCCACCGGAGATGTAGAACACCTCGGCTTCACCACCCTGCTTGATCACACGGATCGGGCCCGGCTTGAGGTCGGTCAGCAAGGGCGCGTGGCCCGGAGCGATACCGAGATCACCCAGGTTACCGTGCGCGATTACCATCTCGACCAGGCCGGAGAAGATTTCCCCTTCCGCGCTGACGATATCGCAATGGACAGTCATAGCCATCTGTTTGCCTCAACCTGAGGGGTGCCCGCAAGCGGGCACCAGGATTACAGTTTCTTGGCTTTCTCGATCGCTTCGTCGATGCTACCGACCATGTAGAACGCTTGTTCCGGCATATGATCGAAGTCACCGTTGAGGATGCCTTTGAAGCCTGCAATGGTGTCCTTGAGCGAAACGTACTTGCCCGAGGCACCGGTGAAGACTTCAGCCACGAAGAACGGCTGGGACAGGAAGCGCTGGATCTTACGAGCGCGGGATACCAGCTGCTTGTCGGTTTCGGACAGCTCGTCCATACCGAGGATAGCAATGATGTCCTTCAGCTCTTTGTAGCGCTGCAGCACATACTGAACGCCGCGAGCGGTCTCGTAGTGCTCCTGGCCAACAACCAGCGGATCCAGCTGGCGCGAGGTCGAATCCAGTGGGTCGACCGCAGGGTAGATACCCAGCGAGGCGATGTCACGGGACAGTACGACAGTGGCGTCCAAGTGGGCGAAGGTGGTCGCAGGCGACGGGTCGGTCAAGTCATCCGCAGGAACGTATACGGCCTGGATGGAGGTGATCGAACCTTGCTTGGTCGAAGTGATGCGCTCTTGCAGCACGCCCATCTCTTCGGCCAGAGTCGGTTGGTAACCTACGGCAGAGGGCATACGGCCCAGCAGTGCAGACACTTCGGTACCGGCCAGGGTGTAACGGTAGATATTATCGACGAACAGCAGAACGTCGTTACCTTCGTCACGGAATTTCTCGGCCATGGTCAGGCCGGTCAGGGCAACGCGCAGGCGGTTCCCTGGTGGCTCGTTCATCTGGCCGTAGACCAGGGCAACCTTGTCGAGAACGTTGGAGTCCTTCATCTCGTGGTAGAAGTCGTTACCCTCACGAGTACGCTCACCCACACCTGCGAACACGGAATAACCGCTGTGTTCGATGGCGATGTTACGGATCAGCTCCATCATGTTCACGGTCTTGCCGACGCCGGCGCCGCCGAACAGGCCGACCTTGCCGCCTTTGGCGAACGGGCAAACCAGGTCGATTACCTTGATGCCGGTTTCCAGCAGGTCGTTGCCGCCAGCTTGCTCAGCGAAGGAAGGCGCGGCGCGGTGAATGCCCCAGCGCTCTTCTTCGCCGATCGGGCCGGCTTCGTCGATCGGATTGCCCAGCACGTCCATGATACGGCCCAGTGTGGCCTTGCCAACCGGGACAGAGATGGCCGCTTTGGTGTCGACCACGTCCAGGCCACGCTTGAGGCCTTCGGTGGAACCCATCGCAATGGTACGCACCACGCCGTCGCCCAGCTGCTGCTGAACTTCCAGAGTGGTTTCAGCGCCTTGAACCTTCAGGGCGTTGTAGATGTTCGGCACGCTGTCACGCGGGAATTCCACGTCGATGACGGCGCCGATGATTTGAACGATACGTCCGCTACTCATAGCTGGATCCTCTGAATATTTGAACCGTTAAACCGCGGCAGCGCCGCCGACGATTTCCGAGATCTCCTGGGTGATCGCAGCCTGACGCGCCTTGTTGTAGATCAACTGCAGTTCCTTGATAACGGAACCGGCGTTGTCTGTGGCGTTCTTCATCGCGATCATCCGCGCAGCCTGCTCGGCCGCGTTGTTCTCGACCACCGCCTGGTAGACCTGCGACTCCACGTAACGCACCATCAAGCCGTCAAGCAGCTCCTTGGCGTCGGGTTCGTACAGGTAGTCCCAGTGATGCTTGAGTTCCTGATCCGGGGTTGCAACCAACGGCACCAACTGCTCGATGGTGGGCTTTTGCACCATGGTGTTGACGAACTTGTTGGACACCACGGCCAGGCGATCGATACGGCCTTCCAGATACGCATCGAGCATCACCTTGACGCTACCGATCAGATCGTTGATCGATGGCTCTTCGCCCAGGTGGCTGATTGCGGCTACGACGTTGCCGCCGAAGTTGCGGAAGAAGGCTGCGCCCTTGCTGCCCACCACGCAGAGGTCAATCTCGACACCCTTCTCGCGGTTGGCCGACATGTCCTTGACCAAGGCCTTGAACAGGTTGGTGTTCAGGCCACCGCACAAGCCACGGTCACTGCTCACCACCACGTAACCGACACGCTTTACTTCGCGTTCGATCATGAAGGGATGGCGGTACTCCGGGTTGGCGTTGGCCAGATGACCGATCACCTGGCGGATACGCTCCGCGTACGGGCGGCTGGCAGCCATGCGCATTTGTGCTCTGCGCATCTTGCTGACAGCCACTTTTTCCATGGCGCTGGTAATCTTTTGCGTGCTTTTTACGCTCGCAATCTTACTGCGAATCTCTTTTGCGCCTGCCATGTATCACCTATCAGGTTAGCAAGCGGGGGCTTACGCCCCCGCTGCGGCTTACCAGGTCTGGGTGGCCTTGAACTTCTCGATGCCAGCCTTGAGGCCTGCGTCGATTTCGTCGTTGAAGTCACCCTTCTCGTTGATCTTCGCCAACAGTGCGGCGTGATCACGCTTGAAGTAAGCAATCATGGCCTGCTCGAAGCTGCCCACCTTGTCGATGGCCACGTCGGTCAGGAAGCCACGCTCGGCGGCATACAGCGACAGGGACATATCGGCAATGGACATAGGCGCGTATTGCTTCTGCTTCATCAGCTCGGTAACACGCTGGCCGTGCTCCAGTTGCTTGCGGGTCGCTTCGTCGAGATCGGAAGCGAACTGAGCGAAAGCAGCCAGTTCACGATACTGAGCCAGAGCGGTACGAATACCACCGGACAGCTTCTTGATGATCTTGGTCTGGGCTGCACCACCAACACGGGATACCGACACACCGGCGTTGACCGCCGGGCGCAGGCCCGAGTTGAACATGCCGGTTTCCAGGAAGATCTGACCGTCGGTGATGGAGATCACGTTGGTCGGAACGAACGCGGAAACGTCGCCAGCCTGGGTTTCGATGATCGGCAGGGCGGTCAGGGAACCGGTCTTGCCTTTCACTTCACCGTTGGTGAACTTCTCTACGTACTCTTCCGAAACGCGCGAGGCACGCTCCAGCAGGCGGGAGTGGAGATAGAACACGTCGCCTGGGTAGGCTTCACGGCCTGGCGGACGGCGCAGCAGCAGCGAGATCTGGCGGTAGGCAACGGCCTGTTTGGACAGGTCGTCGTACACGATCAGAGCATCTTCGCCGCGGTCGCGGAAGTATTCACCCATGGTGCAGCCGGAGTACGGAGCCAGGAACTGCAGGGCAGCCGATTCCGATGCGCTGGCGGCAACGATGATGGTGTTGGCCAGGGCGCCAGCTTCTTCAAGCTTGCGCACGACGTTGGCGATGGTCGACTGCTTCTGGCCAACGGCCACGTACACGCAGAAGATGCCGCTGTCTTTCTGGTTGATGATGGCGTCGATGGCCAGGGCGGTCTTGCCGATCTGACGGTCACCGATGATCAGCTCACGCTGGCCACGGCCTACCGGGATCATGGCATCGACGGCCTTGTAGCCAGTCTGCACAGGCTGGTCGACCGACTTACGCCAGATCACGCCCGGTGCAACTTTTTCGACAGCGTCGGTTTCGGTGGTGCTCAGCGGGCCCTTGCCATCGACTGGATTACCCAGTGCGTCGACAACGCGACCCAGCAAGCCCTTGCCTACCGGAACCTGCAGAATACGGCCGGTGCACTTGGCGCTCATGCCTTCTGCCAGGTCGGTATAAGCACCCAGGACCACTGCACCCACCGAGTCTTGCTCGAGGTTCAGGGCCATGCCGAAGACGCTGCCCGGGAATTCGATCATCTCGCCGTACATGACGTCGGTCAGACCATGGATCCGCACGATACCGTCAGAAACGCTGACGACGGTACCTTCGTTGCGGGCTTGGGAGGTCACGTCGAGTTTCTCGATGCGCCCCTTGATGATTTCACTAATTTCGGAAGGATTGAGTTGCTGCATTGCTCTGCTGCCCCTTCAAACTCAAGATTTCAATGCTTCGGCCAGTTTCGCGATTTTGCCGCGAACCGAGCCATCGATTACCAGGTCGCCGGCGCGGATGACGACGCCGCCGATCAGGCTGGCATCCTCCGACGCGTGCAGGCGAACTTCCTGGCCGAGCCGTGCACTGAGAACCTTGGCGAGTTTGTCTTGCTGATCTTGGTTCAACGCAAAAGCACTGGTGACTTCCACGTCCACGGATTTTTCCTGCTCGGCCTTGTACAGGTCGAACAGCGCAGCGATCTCCGGCAACAGCAGGAGGCGCTCGTTTTCCGCGGCAACATGAATGAAATTCTGTGCCTGGGCGTCAAACTTGTCGCCGCACACTTCAATGAAAGCGGCGGCCTTTTCGTCGTTCGTCAGACGCGGGGCCTTGAGCATGCGCTGGATGGTGCCGTCTTGCGACACCGCAGCGGCCAGGCCAAGCATCGCTGACCAATTGGCCAGCTGCTGGTGGGCCTGGGCATGCTCAAAGGCTGCCTTAGCGTAAGGTCGGGCCAACGTGGTCAGTTCTGCCATGATCGCCCTCGCTTAGATCTCTGCGGCCAATTTATTGACCAGATCCGCGTGTGCGTTTTGATCGATCGAAGCACCCAGAATCTTCTCCGCGCCAACGACAGCCAGGCTGCCGACTTGTGCACGCAGGGCGTCCTTGACGCCGTTGATTTCCTGCTCGATCTCCGCTGCCGCCTGAGCTTTCAGACGATCGGCTTCGACGCGAGCCTGCTCGCGAGCTTCCTCGACGATCTGGTTGCCGCTCTTCTTGGCCTGCTCAATGATTTCGCTTGCCTGAGCCTTCGCTTCGCGCAGTTGCTGACCCACTTTATCTTGGGCCAACTCCAGGTCGCGAGCAGCACGGCTGGCAGCGTCCAGACCATCAGCGATCTTCTTCTGGCGTTCCTGCAATGCCGCGATGACCGGAGGCCATACGCACTTCATGCAGAACCACACGAAAATGAAGAACGCAACGGACTGGCCTATCAGGGTTGCATTAATGTTCACGCCAACACCTCGCTCGTTCTTAGTCCATCACACCCGGTCACTCGAAAACGAGTGATCAACCGGCGACTTGAGCGACGAAGGGGTTTGCGAAGGTGAAGAACAGGGCGATACCCACACCGATCATGGTCACGGCGTCGAGCAGGCCGGCGACGATGAACATTTTGACTTGCAGCATCGGGACCATTTCTGGCTGGCGAGCAGCGCCTTCCAGGAACTTGCCACCCAGCAGGCCGAAGCCGATTGCGGTACCCAGAGCGCCCAGGCCGATCAGCAGAGCAACAGCGATAGCGGTCAGACCAACTACAGTTTCCATCTTTCCTCCCGACTTTTTACGTCGTATTGGTTAGGTTTCTTAGGTTTTTAACGGTAAAGCAAAGTCGTTACAGGGGCCCTGCCGGGGCGCGGCCCCTGTTCCCGCCCAGAAGGGCAGAAACAGTACACAAGACGCGCCAGACGAGCCTTAGTGGTTATCTTCGTTGGCCATCGACAGGTAGACGATGGTCAGCATCATGAAGATGAACGCTTGCAGCGTGATGATCAGGATGTGGAACACAGCCCACGCCCATTGCAGTGCGATACCCAGGCCGCTCAGCCAGAGAATGCCACTGCCGAACATCACAGCGATGAGGATGAACACCAGCTCGCCGGCATACATGTTGCCGAACAGTCGCAGTGCCAGCGAAACCGGCTTGGCGATCAGGGTGACGAACTCGAGCAGGAAGTTGACCGGGATCAGAATGATCTGAACCGCAATGTTCTTGCTGCTGAAAGGATGCAGGGTCAACTCGCCCAGGAAGCCGCCGATCCCCTTGATCTTGATGCTGTAGAAGATGATCAGGGCGAACACCGACAGAGCCATGCCCAGCGTTGCGTTCGGGTCGGTCGTGGGGACGGCACGGAAGGCGATTTCGTGGTTACCGGACAGCTTTGCGGCCACTTGAGGAATCCAGTCGACCGGGATCAGGTCGACGGCGTTCATCAGGAAGACCCAGGCGAAGATGGTCAGGGCCAGCGGTGCGATGACGGCACTACGGCCGTGGAAGCTGTCCCTGACGCTGGTGTCGACGAACTCCACCAGCACTTCGACGAAGTTCTGCAAGCGGCCGGGTTGGCCGGAAGTGGCCTTGCGTGCAGCCATGCGGAACAGCAGCACGAACAGCAGGCCCAGTGCTACGGACCAACCCAGGGTATCGACGTGGAATGCCCAGAAGCCCATTGCCTTGGCCTCGGCAGCAGAGTGCGCCAAGCCCCAGGTGCCGTCAGGAAGTTTCCCGAAGGTCAGGTTCTGCAAGTGGTGCTGTATATAGCCCGATGCGGTTTCTGCTGCCATGGTTGCCTCAAACGCCCTAAGGTCTCGAAAATCTTGTTTTCATGAGCAGGGGCGCAAACCAGCTGACCGATTGGGCCAGCAGAAAGCAGCCAAACAGCGCCAACGGCGCCAGTGGCTTAACCCCCGCGAACGCCAGTGCAAACAGCACTGCCGTGAGAATCATTTTGCCCGCCTCGCCGGCATAGAACGACCGAACGATGGCTTGGGCTGCCCTGGCGCCGGAATACCTGAACGCCTTATAAGCAAAATAAACATTCGGAAGCCAGGCAATCACGCCGCCAATCAGGCCGGAGTAACCGCTGACCGTTCCGTAAGCCCGCCACACTACACCGGCAGCTACCAACGAAACCAACATTTGCGCCAAAAGAACCGGGAACACCGGCCACCGATGAAAGGGCAAGCGGTTTGGCGTGCGGGTTTCCATCGACTTGGCTCCTTTTGGCCGGCCTGCCTTGAATCAACGACTTGGCATAAAATGTGCCGGCAAAATGCGCGCAGAGTATAGGGGTGGTTCAGCCCCTGTTCAACTGCCGCAGGGGCATTTCCGACTGGGCGACCACACCAGATATGTTTCAGCGAATGTGCGCAAGAACGCCCTGAAGTTCATCCAGCGAGTTGTAGCGAATCACGAGTTGGCCTTTGCCCTTCTGGCCATGCCGAATCTGCACCGCAGAGCCTAAACGCTCAGCCAGGCGCTGCTCGAGCCGGGTGATGTCCGGGTCGGGTTTGGCAGGCTCGGCTGGCGCAGGTTTGCCACTGAGCCATTGCCGAACCAGCGCCTCGGTCTGGCGTACGGTCAGCCCTCGTGCGACAACGTGTCGCGCCCCCTCGACCTGTTGATCGTCAGGCAAACCGAGCAGCGCGCGCGCATGCCCCATTTCCAGGTCACCGTGGGAAAGCATGGTCTTGATCACATCCGGCAAGGCGATCAAACGCATCAGGTTCGCCACGCTGACACGGGACTTGCCCACAGCGTCCGCGACCTGCTGCTGGGTCAGCTGGAATTCCTGCTGCAGGCGTTGCAGGGCGATGGCTTCCTCGACCGGGTTGAGGTCCTCGCGCTGGATGTTCTCGATCAGCGCCATGGCGATAGCCGCTTCGTCGGGCACCTCGCGCACCATTGCCGGGATAGTGTCCAGGCCCGCTTGCTGGCTGGCGCGCCACCGCCGTTCCCCGGCAATGATTTCGTAACGGTTCTGGCCGATCGGGCGTACCACGATCGGCTGCATCACGCCCTGGCTCTTGATCGACAGCGACAATTCTTCAAGCGCTTGCGGGTCCATATCGCGGCGCGGCTGGTATTTGCCACGCTGGATCAGGTCCAACGGCAAGTGCTGCAACTCGCTTTGGTCGATGCTGGCCGCCTGCTCTTCCAGCACGGTCGCGTTGGAGCCACTGAGCAGTGCGTCGAGCCCGCGGCCGAGCCCTCGTTTCTTGACAGCCATGGTGATTCCTCAGATGGCGGTGGCGCTGCGCGCTTTGCGGCGCTGCCGGCGAACCATTTCGTTTGCCAGTTCCAGGTAGGCCTGCGCCCCCCGGGACTGCTTGTCGTAGCTCAGCGCGGGCATGCCGAAGCTGGGTGCTTCGGCCAGGCGCACGTTGCGTGGAATCACCGTGTCGTACAGCTGGTCGCCAAAATGTTCCTTCAGCTGGGCCGATACATCGTTGATCAGGCTGAGCCGAGGATCGTACATGGTGCGCAGCAGGCCTTCGATCTTCAGGTCCGGATTGAGCAGCGTACCGATACGCTTGATGTTGTCCACAAGGTCGCTCAGCCCTTCGAGCGCGTAGTACTCGCACTGCATGGGGATAATCACCCCATCGGAGGCCACCAGGGCGTTGAGCGTGAGCATGGACAGCGATGGTGGACAGTCGATGAGGATGTAGTCGTAGTTTTCCCGGATCGGCGCCAGCGCAGTGCGCAGACGGCTTTCCTTCATCTGCATTTCAAGCAGTACGACTTCGGCCGCAGTGAGGTCACGATTGGCTGGCAGCAGCTGGTAGCCGCCGTGTTCGGAAAAATGCATGGCTTGAGCAAGGTCGCACTCACCTATCAGCACGTCGTAGACCGAATGCTCCAAGGCGTGTTTATCCACACCACTGCCCATCGTCGCGTTACCTTGGGGATCGAGATCGATCATCAGGACGCGCCGACGCGTCGCCACCAGCGATGCCGCAAGGTTGATGCAGGTTGTGGTTTTACCCACACCCCCTTTCTGGTTCGCGATCGCGAATACCTTAGCCATTGTTGCCTGTGTTCCCAGTCATGCCGTGCGGCGCAGTATCAGCAGATGGCGTTGGCCCTGACAACCAGGGACGGCCAAAGCCTGCTCGCTCTGCATTTCGAAATCCGGCGGCAATGCTACCAGTTCATCGGAAGGATGCAGACCCTTCATTGCCAACCAGTGGGTTTGTGTGTCGCCCAGATGCCGTGTCCAGCCAGTGAAGTCAGCCAGGCTGCTGAACGCGCGCGAAACGATGCCGTGATAGGGCTCGGCAGGTTGATGCTGCTCGACCCGGCTGTGGACAACTTGCAAGTTCGTCAGGCCGAGCTCCAGCTTGACCTGAGTCTGAAAGCGGGTCTTCTTGCCGTTGCTGTCGAGCGTAGTGATCTGTTTTTCCGGAAACATGATCGCCAGTGGAATCCCGGGCATTCCCCCACCGCTACCCACATCGAGCCAACGCTCGGCGTGGGGATCGATCCAAGGCAGGATGCTCAGGCTATCGAGCAGGTGCCGGGAGACCATTTCATCCGGATCGCGTACTGCGGTCAGGTTGTAGGCCTTGTTCCACTTGATCAACAGCGCCAGATATCCGAGCAGCCCATTGTGTTGCGCCTCGGTCATCTCTATGCCGAGCGCTCGTGCACCTGTGGACAACTCTTCGGCATGCCTGCCATTCACCACTTCACTCACGCACTGTGCTCCAGCTCGCGGCCCGCGCCGCGTTTTTTCAGATGAATCATCAACAGGCTCACAGCGGCGGGAGTCACACCGGGAATGCGTGAAGCCTGGCCGAGCGTTTCTGGGCGCGCCTTGTCGAGCTTGCCCTGGATCTCGCGGGAAAGCCCAGAGATGCCAAGATAGTCGATATCCACAGGCAGGCGGGTGTTTTCGCTGGCACGCAGCCGATCGATCTCATCCTGCTGGCGGTCGATGTAGCCGGCGTACTTGGTACGAATCTCGACTTGCTCTGCGACCTGTGGGTCAATCACGGCTGCCTCGGTCACCTGCGCAAGCGTGGCGTAGTCGATTTCAGGGCGGCTCAGCAATGCCAAAAGATTGTATTCATGCGTCAACGGCGTGCCGAAGCGTTCACTGATCGCATTGCCTATCGGCGTATTGGGCCGCACCCAGGTGCCTCGTAGCCGTTGCTCCTCAAGTTCGATAGCCTCGCGCTTGGCGCTGAAGGCAGCCCAGCGGGCATCATCCACAAGGCCCAGTTTGCGACCTTGCTCGGTCAGGCGCAGGTCGGCGTTGTCTTCCCGCAGGATCAACCGGTATTCGGCGCGAGAGGTGAACATCCGATAAGGCTCTTGAGTTCCCAAGGTGATCAGATCGTCAACCAGTACCCCGATGTAGGCTTCGTCGCGACGTGGGCACCAGCTCTCGTGCCCTTTGGCACGCAACGCGGCGTTGGTGCCGGCGAGCAGGCCTTGTGCGCCAGCCTCTTCGTAGCCGGTTGTACCGTTGATCTGGCCAGCGAAGAACAAACCGCCGATCACTTTGGTTTCCAGGCTGTACTTCAGGTCCCGGGGATCGAAGTAGTCATATTCGATCGCATAACCCGGACGCATGATGTGCGCGTTCTCCATCCCTCTGATCGAACGCACCACCTGCAGTTGCACGTCAAAAGGCAGCGACGTCGAGATGCCATTTGGATACAGCTCATGGGTCGTCAAGCCTTCCGGCTCGATGAATACCTGGTGACTGTCCTTATCGGCAAATCGATGGATCTTGTCTTCGATCGACGGGCAGTAGCGTGGCCCGACCCCTTCGATCACACCCGAATACATGGGTGAGCGATCCAGGTTGGCCGCGATGATTTCATGGGTCCGCGCGTTGGTATGGGTAATCCAGCAACTGACCTGACGCGGGTGCATCTGAGCGTCGCCCATGAACGACATCACCGGAATAGGGGTATCTCCCGGCTGTTCGGTCATTACCGAGAAATCCACAGACTTGCCGTCGATACGCGGCGGCGTACCGGTTTTCAAACGGCCCACACGCAGGGGCAGTTCGCGAAGCCGGCGTGCCAATGCGATTGAAGGCGGGTCACCTGCCCGGCCACCGGAATAGTTTTCCATCCCGATGTGGATAAGCCCGCCAAGGAAGGTGCCAGTTGTCAACACCACCGAGTCGGCTTCAAAGCGAAGGCCCATTTGGGTGACTACACCCTTGACCTGATCTTGTTCGACGATCAAGTCATCGCAGGCTTGCTGAAATATCCACAGGTTGGGCTGATTCTCAAGGATTTCGCGTACTGCGGCCTTGTAAAGAATACGGTCGGCCTGCGCTCGAGTAGCGCGCACTGCCGGGCCCTTCCGGTTGTTCAACACCCGAAACTGGATGCCGCCTTTGTCGGTGGCCAATGCCATTGCACCGCCGAGCGCATCGATTTCCTTGACCAGGTGGCTTTTGCCGATCCCCCCGATCGCGGGGTTGCAGCTCATCTGCCCCAGCGTTTCCACGTTGTGGGTCAGCAACAGGGTTTTCGCGCCCATGCGTGCCGAAGCCAGTGCTGCCTCGGTCCCGGCATGGCCGCCACCAATGACGATCACTTCAAAACGGGAAGGGAAATCCACCACGCACCTCGTGCCTGTTAGTAGATGGGAAATAGGGATAGCCGCGCAGTATAGGGAAACCAATAAGCGGAATGAAGCGGTTGAGCAAAAAATAGCCAGAGATGGACGAGCGGTTTCGAAGCCTTTCAGCTAAAAGAGATAAAAAAGAAAAAATGTATAAAAGCTTTGTTTTTATGTTTATGTATACAGAGGCCAATATCTGTGGATAAAGAGCTACATCCACCGCCAATCGTGGTGTACAGAGAATTTAAACCTTGTGATCATCCCGGCGTGGGCCCCTTGGAAAACCTGGAATAGCCTGTGCATAAATCTGCAGTTACGCACAGGCATGGTTTTCCTCAGGGTTATCCCTGTGCTTATCAATACCCCTCACGTAGGGTTTTCCACAGGGCTTATCCAGCGCTCGGGCGCAAAAAAGCCGGCATTGCGCCGGCTTGATGCCATTCTGGATCGGGCTATTTGCCGATGCAGAAGCTTGTGAATATTCGCCCCAGAAGGTCATCCGGCGTAAAAGCACCTGTAATTTCGCCCAAGGCCTGTTGTGCCAGCCGTAGGTCTTCTGCAAGCAGCTCCCCTGCGCCGGCCTCGGTCAACTGCAGATGGCCGTGCTCCAGCTGATCGCCTGCCCGCCGCAAGGCGTCCAGATGACGGCGCCGTGCACTGAAGCCGCTCTCGGAGGTCTGCTCATAGCCCATTGCAGCCTTCAGGTGGTTTCTGAGCAGTTGCAGGCCCTCATCTGCTCTGTTGGCACTCAGGCTCAACGTGACGTGGCCGTCAGTGTCTGTCACTGCTTGCACAGTTTCGCCGGATAGATCTGCCTTGTTGCGCACCAGGGTTACCTTGCCCGTGGGTGGCGCCTGATCCAGAAACTCGGGCCATAGCGCAAAAGGATTGGCAGCTTCCGGCGCGGTAGAGTCCACCACCAGCAATACGCGGTCTGCACCTGCGATCGCATCCAATGCACGTTGCACACCGATTTTTTCCACGCGGTCTTCGGTGTCGCGCAACCCGGCAGTGTCGATCACATGCAGCGGCATGCCATCGATGTGGATATGTTCACGCAGCACATCACGAGTGGTGCCGGCGACGTCCGTCACGATTGCCGCTTCCTTGCCCGCCAGCAGGTTGAGCAAGCTGGATTTACCGGCGTTAGGCCTGCCAGCGATCACGACAGTCATCCCATCGCGCAAAAGAGCCCCTTGGGCTGCTTGCCGAATCACCTCAGCCAAGTGCTGGCGAACGCCAGTCAGCTGGCTCAACACATGGCCATCGGCAAGAAAGTCGATTTCCTCCTCCGGAAAGTCGATGGCCGCTTCAACGTAGATGCGCAAGGCGATCAAGCGCTCCACCAGCTCATGGATCTGCCGTGAAAACTCACCTTGCAATGAGCGCAGCGCATTGCGCGCGGCTTGCTCTGAACTCGCCTCGATCAAGTCAGCGATCGCTTCGGCCTGTGCCAGGTCAAGTTTGTCGTTGAGGAAGGCGCGTTCACTGAATTCACCGGGCCGCGCCAGGCGGCAGCCGGCGTTGATGCAGGCATTGAGCAACAGGTCGAGTACCACGGGGCCGCCGTGCCCTTGCAGTTCCAGTACATCTTCACCGGTGAACGAGTGCGGCCCCGGGAAGTAAAGCGCCAGGCCTTGATCTATTACCGAGCCCTGAGCATCTCTGAGAGGACCGTAGTGGGCGTATCGCGGCTTGGGAGCGGGGTGAGCAACCTGGTGGGCCACCTCCAACGCCAGAGGCCCTGAGACTCGCACGATCCCCACTCCAGCCCTGCCTTGGGCAGTCGCGATCGCGGCAATGGTGTCTTTATTCACAGCCTGCTCCTGGTGATGAAAATGTCAGATAGCAAAACGCCCCTGAAGCAGGGGCGTTTTGTCCACAGCATAAGCCGCGTCAGGCTTCGGCTTTCTTGCTTGCGGCCTCGATGTTACGGGTAATTACCCACTGCTGCAGGATCGACAACGTGTTGTTGGTGATCCAGTACAGCACAAGGCCAGCCGGGAACATCAGGAAGAACGCGGTGAAGATGATCGGCATCAGCTTCATCACCTTGGCCTGCATCGGATCCGGCGGTGCGGGGTTCAGCCGCTGCTGAATGAACATGGTGGCGCCCATGATGATCGGCAGGATGAAGAAGGGGTCTTTGATCGACAGGTCGCTGATCCAGAACATCCAGGGCTGTTGGCGAACCTCGACGCTTTCCAGCAGTACCCAGTACAAGGCCAGGAAAACCGGCATCTGTACGACGATTGGCAAGCAACCGCCCAACGGGTTGATGCGCTCTTTCTTGTAGAGCTCCATCATCGCCTGGGACATTTTCTGACGGTCGTCACCGAACTGTTCCTTCAACGCGGCCAGGCGTGGCGCTACAGCACGCATGCGCGCCATCGAACGGTAGCTGGCGGCAGAAAGCGGGAAGAACAGCAGCTTGATCAGGATGGTCAGGCAGATGATCGACCAACCCCAGTTACCGAGCAGGTTGTGGATATGTTTCAGCAGCCAGAAGATCGGTTGGGCAATGAACCACAGGAAGCCGTAATCGACGGTCAATTCCAGGCCTGGCGAGAGTGCCTTTAGCTTGTCCTGGACTTTCGGGCCTGCGTAAAGCGTGACGTTCGCTTGCGCCTTGGTGCCAGGGGCCGCGGTGATCGTGGAACCCGTGAAACCGACGATGTAATTGCCTTGGCTGTCCTTGCGAGTGGAGACAACGTTGCTGTCATCCCTGGACGGAATCCAGACAGTCACGAAGTAATGTTGCAACCAGGCAACCCAACCACCTTGCACGGTTTCCTTGAAACTGCCTTTGTCGATGTCCTTCATCGCCACTTTTTTGTAGGGCTCGGAAGGTGTCCACACCGCAGCGCCGAGGTAGGTGGCGGTGCTGGTAGCAGTGCTGGCGGACGGATCCGCGCTGCTGTCGCGCTTGAGCTGAGCGAAAAGGTTGCCAGTCCAGGGCTGTGCGCTCTGGTTATCGATCAGGTAGCTCACCTGCACATCGTATTCGCCCCGCTTGAGGGTGAAGCGCTTGATGTAGTTGACCCCGGCGGCACTGTAGGTCAGGTCGACCACCAGTTGATCCTGGCCATCGGCCAGTTGATAACTTTTTTGCGTCGAAACGTAAAGCGGGCGGCCGGCTGCCTGGGCATCGGGGCCATTGGCGCCAATCAAGCCACTCTGGCCTACATACAGGCGCTCGCCGCCATTGTCGAACAACTGGAACGGAACGTCCGGGCGGCCTTGCTGGCGCGGATATTCAGGCAGTGTCAGCTGCACCACGTCCCCGCCTTTGGGGTCGATGGCCAAGTCAAGGACATCAGTGCGTACATGCACAAGTGATGCGCTCGCCGGGGCGGTTTCAGCAGCCGGGGCAGCAGGCGTGGTGTTAGGGACGTCGGACACCGTGGCGTTGTCCGAAGGAGCCTGCGGCACATCGCTCGGCACTTGGGCCTGATGGTTGGCCTGAGCGTCCGGCAGTTGCGCCTGGCCGTAATCCTGGTTCCATTTCAGGACCATGGTGTAGGCGACGACTGCCAGGGCGACCATCAGGATCGTGCGTTTAATATCCATGATTACTCGGCTATCGGAGAAGATCGAGAAGGAGAGGAAGGCGGAACCGGATCGACACCGCCCGGATGCCAAGGGTGGCAACGGCATAGCCGCCTGGTCGCCATCCAGCCACCACGCCACACGCCATGCAATTCGATGGCTTCAATGGCATAGGCTGAGCAGCTTGGGTAGAAACGACAGTGGCTGGCCATCAGCGGGCTAATGGCATAACGGTAAAACTGGATCGGAAGCAGGACCAGTTTACGCATCTTGACTGTGCTGCCCCTTTGAATCGGTTTCAGCGCAAGGTTGTGCTGCTCGTAGCCGTGCCAGCCGTTTCCAGAGTTTGCCGAAGTGCTGATGCAGCTCGGGGTTTTCTGTGTCGGCCAAGCCTTTGCGGGCCACGATGACCACATCCCATCCAGCCAACTGGTGTTGGTGCTGGCGGAATGATTCGCGAATTACACGCTTGAGCCGATTGCGCTGGACCGAAAGCTTCACGCTTTTCTTGCCAATCACAAAACCCAGGCGCGGGTGATCGAGCGCATTGTCGCGCGCAAGGATCAGGAGGTTCTTCCCCGGAACCTTGCCGGTCGGGGAGTCAAAGACCGCCTTGAATTGCCCGGGTACCAGCAGTCGCTTGCCCCGGCTGAAGTCCTGACTCACCTACCTGTGCCGGCTATATCAGACTGCCAGACGCTTGCGGCCCTTGGCACGGCGACGCGACAGAACGGTGCGGCCGTTCTTGGTGGCCATGCGAGCACGGAAGCCGTGAGTGCGAGCGCGCTTGATGGTGCTGGGTTGGAAAGTGCGTTTCATGGGTAGTTACCTGGTTCGTCAACCAGGGCCGGGATGGCCCCTGTTTTTAAGAGACCGGCGATTCTAGTGAAAGCCCGCACGCAGGTCAATTTCCGACCAATTTCTCCGTTGCTTCATACGGACGAGCGGTCGACCCACGTGCTCAAGGAGTAAAAAAGAAAAAGGCATATAAAGCTTCTTAGAAGATGTTGTAGTACTTAGAGAAGCCCGGTTCTGTGGATAAGCTACTGTAGGCCACAGAGTACGCAGCCCGTAGAGAAATGGAAACTGGCCTAAAAGCGGTGCGGCGGGGGTGGGCTACCCGTGCACGGGTTGTGGGTAAATACGTTTGTTATGCACAGGCATAGTTATGCACAGCTTTCACAGAGTGGTTTTCCCTAGAGCTCCAGGTCAGTTATGCACAGACCTCCTGAGTTTGTATTTCGGGAGGTCTATGCCAGTTTTCGCTCCGCCCGTCCTAGAGATCAGTGCCTCGGTGTGGATAAGTTAGGGGTACACCGGTACAATGGCGGGTCGATCTTGCCCTCGCTGTTTTTCTCTCAGGGGATGTCCGTGTCAGTGGAAATCTGGCAGCAATGCGTAGAGCTGCTACGCGAAGAGCTGCCTGCTCAATTGTTCAATACCTGGATCCGCCCACTTCAAGTGGAGATGGAAGGCGCAGAGCTTCGTGTCTATGCGCCTAATCGATTCGTTCTCGACTGGGTCAATGAAAAGTACCTGGGCCGCTTGCTTGAGCTCATGGGCGACAAGGGTGGCGTCCCCGCCGTGTCGTTGATGATCGGCAGCCGGCGTAGCCCTACTGCTCGGCAATCCCCTAGTGCGCCACCTCCGGCAGCATCGCCTGTAATCTCTGCTCCCAGTGCCGCAGCGCCTTTTGCTGAACCGGCAGCGCCCCGGGAAGTGCCCCAGGTGGTAACGCCTCCTGCTAGCGAAGTTCATGACATCCCGGCTTCTCCCGGCGGCAAGGGTGAAAAGCGTGATGTTCAGGTCGAGGGTGCGCTCAAGCACACCAGTTACCTGAACCGCACCTTTACGTTCGAAAACTTCGTCGAGGGCAAGTCCAACCAGTTGGCGCGCGCGGCTGCCTGGCAGGTAGCAGACAACCCCAAGCACGGTTACAACCCACTGTTCCTGTATGGCGGTGTGGGCTTGGGTAAAACGCACTTGATGCATGCTGTGGGTAACCATCTGCTCAAGAAGAACCCGAATGCCAAGGTGGTCTACTTGCACTCGGAGCGTTTCGTCGCTGACATGGTCAAGGCACTGCAGCTGAACGCCATCAACGAGTTCAAGCGCTTTTATCGCTCCGTCGATGCGCTGCTGATCGATGACATCCAGTTCTTTGCGCGCAAGGAGCGTTCCCAGGAGGAGTTTTTCCACACCTTCAACGCCCTGCTCGAGGGGGGCCAACAGGTCATCCTCACCAGCGATCGCTATCCAAAGGAAATCGAAGGCCTGGAAGAGCGTCTCAAGTCCCGCTTCGGTTGGGGCCTCACAGTGGCGGTTGAGCCTCCTGAGCTTGAGACGCGGGTCGCGATTCTGATGAAGAAGGCCGACCAGGCTAAAGTCGAGCTGCCTCATGACGCGGCGTTCTTCATTGCCCAGCGCATCCGCTCCAACGTCCGTGAACTGGAAGGCGCGCTCAAGCGTGTGATCGCGCATTCCCACTTCATGGGTCGCGATATCACGATCGAGTTGATTCGTGAGTCGCTCAAGGACTTGCTGGCGCTCCAGGACAAGCTCGTGAGTGTGGATAACATTCAGCGCACTGTCGCCGAGTACTACAAGATCAAGATCTCTGACCTGCTGTCCAAGCGTCGGTCGCGCTCAGTCGCCCGGCCGCGGCAAGTTGCCATGGCGTTGTCGAAGGAGCTTACCAACCACAGCCTGCCTGAAATCGGCGATGTGTTTGGTGGCCGTGACCATACGACAGTTCTGCACGCATGCAGAAAGATCAATGAGCTCAAAGAGTCTGACGCGGACATTCGCGAAGACTATAAAAACCTGCTGCGGACGTTGACCACATGACGCCACGGCTCGTAGAACTTTAAGGCAAGGACCAGACCATGCATTTCACCATTCAACGCGAAGCCCTGTTGAAGCCACTGCAGCTGGTTGCAGGTGTCGTAGAGCGACGTCAGACACTCCCAGTGCTCTCCAACGTGCTGCTGATCGTCGACGGCCAGCAGTTATCGCTGACCGGCACTGACCTTGAAGTCGAACTGGTAGGTCGTGTGCAATTGGATGAACCTGCCGAAGCCGGCGAGATTACCGTTCCCGCGCGCAAGCTGATGGACATCTGCAAAAGCCTGCCTGCCGACGCACTGATCGATGTGCGTGTCGACGAACAGAAGTTGATGGTAAAGGCGGGCCGCAGCCGTTTCACGCTTTCCACGCTGCCGGCCAAGGATTTCCCTACTGTCGAAGAAGGCCCGGGTTCACTGACCTGTTCGCTTGAGCAGAGCCGCCTGCGCCGGTTGATTGACCGGACTGGCTTCGCCATGGCGCAACAGGACGTTCGGTACTACCTCAATGGCATGCTGCTGGAAGTCAGTGCCGGCCTAATTCGCGCAGTCGCCACCGACGGCCACCGCCTTGCCATGTGCTCGATGAATGTAGATATAGGCCAGGCTGATCGCCATCAGGTGATCGTGCCTCGCAAGGGTATCCTCGAGCTTGCGCGTTTGTTGACCGAGCCTGATGGCCAGGTCGCTATTGTTCTGGGCCGGCATCACATAAGAGCCACTACAGGCGAATTCACGTTCACCTCGAAACTGGTCGACGGTAAATTCCCTGACTACGAACGCGTATTGCCTAAGGGCGGTGACAAGCACGTGGTCGGTGATCGCCAGGCGCTGCGTGAAGCATTCAGCCGAACGGCAATTCTGTCCAACGAAAAATACCGCGGGATTCGCCTGTTGCTCGAAAGCGGCCTGCTGAAAATTCAGGCTAACAACCCTGAACAGGAAGAGGCTGAAGAAGAGATCGGCGTTGACTACCAAGGCGACTCCCTGGAGATCGGCTTCAACGTCAGTTACCTGCTCGACGTACTCGGTGTCATGGGGACCGAGCAGGTTCGTTTGGTATTGTCCAATTCCAGCAGCAGTGCGCTTTTGCAAGAAGCGGATAACGAAGACTCGGCGTATGTTGTTATGCCGATGCGCCTCTAACCTGTAGATGGCATTGTGTCGCGTCACCGTCACCGCGCTGCGCAACCTGCGCGCGGTGACGTTACTCCCCTCCCCTCGTATCAATATCCTCTATGGCGAAAACGGCAGCGGTAAAACCAGCCTGCTGGAGTCGCTCCATGTGCTTGGCTTGGCTCGATCCTTCCGTAGTGCCAAATTACTTCCTGTGATTCAGCATGAGCAGGACGCCTGCACTGTGTTTGGTCAGGTAGACCTTGGATCAGGCCGTATCAGCAATTTGGGTGTTTCCCGCGAAAGGCAGGGCGATTTCACCATCAGGGTTGATGGGCAAAACGCAAAAAGTACGGCCCAGTTGGCAGAAATTCTTCCTTTGCAGTTGATCAACCCTGACAGCTTTCGCTTGCTCGAAGGGGCGCCCAAGGTGCGTCGCCAGTTTCTGGACTGGGGAGTGTTCCACGTGGAACCTCGATTCATGGCTACTTGGCAGCGTTTGCAGAAGGCGCTGAAGCAGCGGAACTCATGGTTGCGCCATGGTACACTTGATGCCATTTCTCAGGCGGCCTGGGACCGTGAATTATGCGGAGCCAGTGAGCAGCTCGACGAATTCAGGCGTGCTTACATCAAAGCGCTGAAACCAGTATTCGAGGAAGTTCTGGCTCAGCTTGTGGAGCTGGAGGGGCTAACCCTCAGTTACTACCGAGGTTGGGATAAAGACCGGCCGTTAAGTGATGTGCTTGCTGCGGGCCTGCACAGGGATCAGCAGCTTGGCCATACCCATGCCGGCCCTCAGCGCGCCGACCTTCGACTCAAGATAGGTGTGCATAACGCGGCAGATATCTTGTCGAGAGGCCAGCAGAAGCTGGTGGTGTGTGCGCTAAAAATTGCACAGGGGCACTTGGTAAGCCAAGTGCGCCGTGGTCAATGCGTCTACCTGGTCGACGACCTACCGTCCGAACTGGATGAGCGTCACCGTAGGGCACTGTGCCGATTATTGGAAGAATTGAAGTGCCAGGTGTTCATCACCTGCGTACAACATGAATTGTTGAGTGGGGACTGGCAGGCGGATACGCCGGTATCGATGTTCCACGTGGAACACGGTGAGATCACCCAGCACCTCGACCCTCGGGAGTAAGGCATGAGCGAAAATCAAACGTACGATTCCTCGAGTATCAAAGTACTCAAGGGCCTAGACGCCGTACGTAAACGGCCTGGCATGTACATCGGTGATACCGACGATGGCACGGGCCTTCACCACATGGTCTTCGAAGTGGTGGATAACTCTATTGACGAGGCACTGGCTGGTCACTGTGATGACATCACCGTCACTATCCACACCGATGAATCGATCTCGGTACGTGACAACGGCCGTGGTATTCCTGTGGATATCCACAAGGAAGAAGGTGTTTCTGCAGCCGAAGTCATCATGACCGTTCTGCACGCCGGCGGAAAATTTGACGATAACTCCTACAAAGTATCCGGCGGCCTCCATGGCGTTGGTGTGTCAGTGGTCAATGCGTTGTCTGAATCGCTGCGACTGACCGTGCGTCGCGCAGGCAAGATCTGGGAACAGCATTATGTTCACGGCGTGCCCCAGGCACCTATCGAGGCTGTTGGCGATAGCGAAACCAGCGGCACCGAGATCCATTTCAAGCCCTCTGACCAGACTTTTAAAAATATCCATTTCAGCTGGGATATTTTGGCCAAGCGCATCCGTGAGTTGTCGTTTCTTAACTCGGGCGTTGGCATTGTGCTGAGGGATGAGCGTTCGGGTAAGGAAGAGACCTTCCGCTATGAAGGCGGCTTGCGCGCATTCGTGGAGTACCTGAACACTAACAAGACATCGATCAACCAGCAGGTCTTTCACTTCAACGTTCAACGTGAAGACGGCGTAGGTGTTGAAATCGCTCTGCAATGGAATGACGGCTTCAACGAAAACCTGCTGTGCTTCACCAACAACATCCCACAACGGGACGGCGGTACGCACCTGGTGGGTTTTCGCTCGGCCCTGACTCGAAACCTGAACACCTATATCGAGCAGGAAGGCCTGGCGAAGAAGAACAAAGTTGCGACCACTGGTGACGATGCGCGCGAAGGCCTGACAGCCATCATTTCGGTGAAAGTGCCTGACCCGAAATTCAGCTCGCAGACCAAAGACAAGCTGGTCTCTTCCGAGGTGAAAACCGCGGTCGAGCAGGAGATGGGCAAGTACTTCTCTGACTTCCTGTTGGAAAACCCGAACGAAGCCAAAGCCGTAGTCGGCAAGATGATCGATGCGGCCCGTGCTCGTGAGGCTGCTCGTAAAGCCCGTGAGATGACGCGCCGTAAGGGCGCTCTGGACATCGCTGGTTTGCCAGGCAAGCTTGCCGACTGCCAGGAAAAGGACCCTGCCCTTTCCGAGCTTTACCTGGTGGAGGGTGATTCCGCCGGCGGCTCCGCGAAGCAGGGCCGTAACCGTAAGACTCAGGCCATCCTGCCCCTCAAAGGCAAGATCCTGAACGTCGAGAAAGCACGCTTTGACAAGATGATCTCGTCCCAGGAAGTGGGCACCCTGATCACCGCGCTGGGTTGCGGTATCGGGCGCGAGGAGTACAACATCGACAAGCTGCGCTACCACAACATCATCATCATGACCGATGCTGATGTGGACGGTTCGCACATCCGTACCTTGCTGCTGACCTTCTTCTTCCGCCAGTTGCCCGAGCTTGTCGAGCGTGGCTATGTGTACATTGCGCAACCGCCGCTGTACAAGGTCAAGCGCGGCAAGCACGAGCAATACATCAAGGACGATGAGGCCATGGAAGACTACATGACCCAGTCGGCCCTGGAAGATGCGAGCCTGCATCTGGGTGAAGGCGCGCCAGGCATCGGTGGCGAACAGCTCGAACGTTTGGTCAACGACTTCCGCACCGTGATGAAGACCCTCAAGCGTGTCTCCCGCCTCTACCCGCAGGAGATTACCGAGCACTTCGTTTATGTTCCGGCAGTGTCTCTGGAGCAACTGGCTGACCAGGCCTATATGAACCAGTGGCTGGAGAAGTTCTCTGCCCGCCTGCAGCGCTCTGAAAAGTCAGGCCTCACTTACAAGGCGACCCTGCGCGAAGATCGCGAGCGTAATGTCTGGCTGCCAGAGGTGGAAGTCAGTTCCCATGGCCTTTCCAGTTACGTGACCTTCAACCGTGACTTCTTCGGTAGCAATGACTACAAGACCGTCACGGCGCTGGGGGCTCAGCTGAGCAGCCTGTTCGATGAGGGTGCGTACGTTCAGCGTGGCGAGCGCAAGAAGCCTGTGAGCGAGTTCAAGGAAGCCCTGGAATGGCTGATGAACGAGAGCACCAAACGCCACACTATCCAGCGCTACAAAGGGCTGGGCGAGATGAACCCTGACCAACTGTGGGAAACCACCATGGACCCGGAAACTCGCCGCATGTTGAAGGTCACCATCGAAGACGCCATCGCGGCCGACCAGATCTTCAATACCTTGATGGGTGACGCGGTTGAACCACGTCGCGACTTCATCGAAAGCAACGCCCTGGCGGTGTCTAACCTCGACTTCTGACAGCCCCAGCATGCACTCAGGCCCGGCTGCCCAACAGCCGGGCCTTTTGTTTTTCGGCCTGAATACTCTCTGCTACCCTCCAGTTCAATCTTTGACTGGAGGTTACATGCTCAAACTCATCCGCCCTGCCCTCTCCGCGATACTGCTTGCAAGCGCCTGCAGTGCCGCTCAAGCGGCCCAGGACTGCTCAGGTGCTGTCAGTACCGTGGATATGCAGGAGTGCGCTCAGAAGTCGCTCAAGGCGGCTGATGCCGACCTCAACATGTCCTATCAGAAGCTACTCAAGCGCCTCTCTGGCAGTTCGGCGCCGGGCGAAGACAATGCCGCTTCCAGGCGCAAGCTGATCAATGCCCAGAAAGCCTGGATTGCATTTCGAGATGCTGATTGTGATGCGCAGTATCAAGCCCATATCGGTGGAACGTTGCGAGGCCTGGTTTTGCTGGGCTGTAAACAGCAGCACACCGAACAGCGCACCAAGGAACTGGATAACTACTTGCCCAACTGATTCCCTGTCATCGCTCATCGGGATAATCGGCGCAAAATGGGGCGGCCAGAGTTGCTTCTCTAGCCGCCCACGATCAACCCATTTGCCGGCAGTGGTAGCGCCGTTTTATACCGGACCTGCTTGAGTGCAAAGCTCGAGCGGATATTGGCCACCCTGGGAACCGCGTCAGGTGGTCCATGATGAAGCGTTCCAGCGCGTGGATATCGGGCACCAGCACGCGGATCAGGAAGTCCGCGTCGCCGCTCATCAAGTAGCACTCCATCACTTCATCACGCTGAGATATCGCCTGTTCGAAGCGAGCCAAGGCGTCTTCCACCTGTTTTTCCAGGCTCACGTGTATGAAAACGTTCACGTGCAGCCCCAGAAGCTCAGGCGCCAGCAAAGTCACCTGCTGTCTAATCAACCCCAACTCCTCCATCGCCTTGACTCGATTGAAGCAGGGTGTGGGCGAAAGGTTGACCGAACGCGCGAGCTCCGCGTTCGTGATACGTGCGTTGTCTTGCAGCGCATTGAGGATGCCGATGTCGGCACGGTCCAGCTTTCGCATTACGGGGCTCCCATAGGTTTGTGTGCAGAGCCAAAGCTGCTTTTTGCAGCAACGATGGCAACGAGCGCGAGCTTAGCTACTGTTCTTAGCGGATTTTGGTATGTGTTACGTATTAGGTTTTATTTCGTATGGCTCCAATAATTAATGGAGTTTAATGAATCTAGAAGTACGATAAAGTACGAATGAGCTAGGTCGCCATGAGCAGGTCCTGATTTCTGTCGCACAAATCAAGCAATGCGTCCCAAACCACCCTCAGCCTCACGGCCTTATGAAGTTCGCGCCGCGAACTGATCCAGTAACTGCGCTGCAGATGCTCGCCGGGCAATACCCTCACCAGCTCAGGATCCCCAGCAGCCATGTAGTTGGGCAATACCGCAATCCCGAGCCCTGCGCGGGCTGCGAACTGTTGCGCGATTACGCTGGTACTGCGAAACGCCACGTTAGGCGACCGGCAGAAACCATCGAGAAACAGCAGTTCCTGGCTGAACAGCAGATCGTCCACATAGCCGATCCACTGATGCAGGCCCAATTGTTCGCGTGATTCGAGGGGTGGCGCCTGATCCAGGTAGCCGGGGCTGGCATAGAGCGCCAGGCGGTAGTCGGTGAGTTTGCGTGTGATCAGCAAGTCGGCCTGCGGGCGCTCAAGCTGAATGCTGATCTCTGCTTCCCGATTGAGGATGCTCACGAACCGGGGAACCGCGACCATATCCATTTCCAGCCCGGGGTAGCGTGTGAGCAATTCGTTCATTCGTGGAGTGAGGAATGCCACACCCAACCCTTCGGTTACCCCGAGCCTTACCCTCCCCAAAGGCACAAGGTTTTGTGTAATAGCCTCCTGGGCCAACAGCGCCGCGTTCTCCATGGCCTCTGCATGGGTAACCAGCGCCTGCCCCGCAGGGGTAAGAACATGGCCGGCGGCGTGCTGTACGAATAACGCTGTACCCAGCGCTTGCTCGATGCGCTCGACATGCCGCGCGACCGTAGTATGCGTCGTTCCCAGGCGCTTGGCGGCCGCCAGCAAACGGCCGCTGCGGTGTAGCTCCAGAAAGAATTTCAGGTCATTCCAGTCGAACATGGCCGGCCCGTAAGTGTTTTTATTCTTGCCCTACAGCTCAGCACAGTTGTGCGAAAACGCACAGCCAGTGGGCGAAAACGCCGGTGGGCAAGGCGGTTTCAATCAACCACTATCAAAGGCGAACAATAAAAACAGGAGCGGAGGGGCTTATGCCACCAGCCAGCGAAACCTGGGATTACATCGTCGTTGGTGCCGGCCCGGCGGGTGCATTGCTCGCCAATCGGCTTTCGGCCGACCCAACAGCCCGAGTGCTGCTGCTCGAAGCCGGCGGCAACGACAACTACGCCTGGATTCACATCCCGGTGGGCTATCTCTATTGCATCGGTAACCCACGCACCGACTGGTGTTTCAAAACCTCAGAGCAACCCGGCCTTGGTGGCCGCAGCCTGAGCTACCCTCGCGGCAGGGTGCTGGGCGGCTGCTCCTCCATCAATGGCATGATCTACATGCGCGGCCAGGCACGCGATTACGACGGGTGGGCCGCGCAAGGCTGCAGTGGCTGGAGTTGGAACGACGTATTGCCGCTGTTCAAGAAAAGCGAGAACCACTTCGGAGGTGATAGCCAATGGCATGGTGGCAGTGGCGAATGGCGAGTCGAGCGCCAGCGTTATCACTGGCCAATCCTGGACGCTTTCCGCAGTGCAGCGGCTGAAGCCGGCATCGCGCCTGTGGATGACTTCAATACCGGCGACAACGAAGGCTGTGGATATTTTCAGGTCAACCAAAAGGGCGGTGTTCGGTGGAATTCGGCCAAAGCCTTCATCCGGCCTATTCTGAAGCGGCCGAATTTCACGCTGTTAACCCAAGCTACAGCTGACAGGCTGATTTTCGATGGCAGCAGGGTCAAGGGCCTCGAGGCCATCTGCCAAGGTGCCCGGCGCCGCTTCCATGCGCGCCGGGAAGTAATCCTCTGCGCTGGCGCTATCGGCTCACCGGCTATCCTTCAACGCTCCGGGCTTGGCCCTCGTAGCGCGTTGCACGCATTGGGGATCGAAGTTAGGCGTGACATGCCGAGCGTGGGGGCGAACCTGCAAGATCACCTTCAACTCAGGCTGATCTACAAAGTGAACAACGCCCGCACCCTGAATCAGGTGGCCAATTCACTGTGGGGCAAGATGGGCATGGGGCTGCGTTATCTTTACGACCGCAGCGGCCCGCTCGCTATGGCGCCAAGCCAACTGGGGGCCTTTGCCAAATCCAGCCCCGAGCAAGCCAGCGCCGATCTGCAATACCACGTACAACCGTTGTCACTGGACCGCTTTGGCGAACCGCTGCACACCTTCGCCGCCTTCACCGCTTCAGTCTGCAACCTGAGGCCGATGAGCCGGGGCAGTGTGCTCATCCAGTCAACTGCCGCCGGGGATGCGCCCAGGATTGATCCCAATTACCTCAGCCACCCCAAGACCTGAACGTTGCCGCCCGTGCCATTCGGCTGACTCGGCGTATCGTTCAGGCGCCATCACTGGCTCGCTTTGCACCAGAGGAATATCTGCCCGGTGCCAGCCTGCAAACCGAGGACGCATTGCACCAGGCCGCCAGTGCGATCGGAACCACGATCTTTCACCCAGCCGGTACATGTCGCATGGGCCATGACGACGCGGCGGTAGTGGATGATCAACTGCGAGTGCAAGGCGTGGCGGGGCTGCGCGTGGCTGACGCCTCGATCATGCCTACCATCGTGTCCGGCAATACCTGCTCACCCACACTGATGATCGCGGAAAAGGCAGCCCAATTGATCTTGCAGGGTGCTTCCCGGGGCGCCCAGGTAATCAACCACACCCCGAAGGAGGCGCCGCAGCCTGTAGCTAGCTGATGCAACAGCAGGGCTCCGACAGTGCAGTCGACCGGAGCTGACAGTGGACAACAACAATAATCACTGTGCCCCACCGGGGCCGAGGACCAGACCCATGTCGGACTACATCCAGCCACATCCAGGCGCCGTTGCGCCTGGCGCACGGCGCGAAGAGCGCAAGATCATCTTCGCCTCTTCTCTGGGTACCGTTTTCGAATGGTATGACTTCTTCCTGTACGGCGCTCTCGCCGCTGTCATCAGCAAGCAGTTCTTCTCCGGGGTGAATGACACCACGGCGTTCATTTTCGCGCTGATGGCGTTCGCTGCAGGCTTTCTGGTCAGGCCATTCGGTGCATTGGTGTTCGGCCGGCTCGGCGACATGATCGGGCGCAAGTACACCTTTCTCGTCACCATCGTGCTGATGGGCGTGTCGACCTTCGCGGTAGGCCTGCTGCCCTCCTACAGCAGCATCGGCATCGCCGCACCCGTGATCCTGATTGTGCTGCGCATGCTGCAGGGGCTGGCCCTTGGAGGAGAATATGGCGGGGCTGCTACCTATGTCGCTGAGCATGCGCCAGCGAACAAGCGTGGCCATCACACTGGCTGGATACAATCGACGGCAACGTTGGGGTTGTTGTTGTCGCTGGTCGTGGTGATGGGCTGCCGTTATATCAGCGGTGACCAATTCGAGGCATGGGGCTGGCGGCTACCGTTTCTGCTGTCTATCGTGTTGCTGGGTATCTCTACCTGGATTCGGCTGAGCCTTCATGAGTCCCCTGCCTTTCTGAAGATGAAATCCGAAGGCAAGACCTGCAAGGCCCCGATCCGCGAGTCCTTTGGCTCGTGGCCGAACCTCAAGGTCGTGCTGATCGCACTGTTCAGCATCAATGCAGGCCAGGCAGTCACGTTCTACACCGCACAGTTTTACGTGTTGTTCTTCCTCACCCAGATCCTGAAGATGGACCCCGGCCAGGCCAACAGCCTGATGATCGTCGCGGTGATACTGGGCGCGCCGTTCTTCGTGATTTGCGGGTGGCTGTCGGATCGCATTGGCCGCAAGCCCATTCTGGTAACCGGCCTGATATTGGCCACCGTACTGTACTTTCCATTGTTCAAAGCGCTCAGCCACTATGCCAACCCTGCCATCGACAGGGCCAGTGCTCAGGCGCCCATTACAGTAATGGCAGACCCCGCCACCTGCACCTTCCAGTTCGACCCGGTCGGCAAGGCCCGCTTCGACAGTCCTTGTGACAAGGTCAAGACCTTCCTGGTAAAGGCCGGCCTGCCCTATACGAGCCAGGCTGCACCCGCAGGCAGTGATGTGGTGGTGTCGGTGGGTGATACGCGAATCGCAGGGTTCGATCAGGCCGCGTTAGCTAACGCTGTGAATGCGGCAGGCTACCCCGCCAAGGCAGATCCCGGGCAGGTCAACCAGGTGATGGTGGTGGTCGTCATTTTTGCGCTGATCCTGATCGCGACCTTGTGTTACGGCCCGCTCGCTGCGGTGATGGTGGAGTTGTTCCCCACGCGCATCCGCTACACCTCGATGTCATTGCCTTATCACATCGGTAATGGTTGGTTTGGCGGCTTGCTGCCGACCGTATCCTTTGCGCTGGTGGTGTATACGGGAAATATTTTCTACGGGCTGTGGTACCCGGTGATTGTGACGGCAGTCAGCGTCATCGTGAGCCTGGCCTGCCTCAAGGAAACCCGGCACGTTGATATCACCAAGACGTGAAGCGTTTCAACGTCATTCACAATTGGAAGATAAAGAAATAAGCAGCTAATTCATGAGCTTAGCTGCTTATTTCAAAAGTTATTCCAAGTGTTGCTCACAAGTTATCCACAATCAGGCACTCGGCGCTTCGATGGGTTCGGGCAGTGAACCCATCGCGCGCTGTGCGGTTTCATTCCAGGCCTGTACGCGATCATTGAGCGCTGCGATGTCACGCGGGCCCTTGCCTTGGGCATACAGCGGTTCACCAATGACCAGCTCGATGGTGCCGCTGTATTTCCCCAGCCCTCTCTAGGCCAGTATTTGCCAGCGTTGTGCGCAATAGGCAGCACAGGCAGGTCGGCGTTTGCCGCCAGCGCCGCGCCGCTGCGGGTGAACTTGCCTACCTGGCCATAAGGCACGCGGGTGCCTTCGGGGAATATCAGCACCCAAACGCCATCCTTGAGCAGCTTGTCGCCTTCGGCGGCCACCAGTTTGAGCGCCTCTTTAGGGTTGTCGCGGTTGATTGCGATGGGCCTGAGCATCGCCATGGCCCAGCCGAAAAACGGCACGAACAACAGCTCACGCTTCAGCACCTGGCTCATAGGCTGGAAGTAGGCGGACAGGAAAAAGGTTTCCCAGGTGCTCTGGTGATTGGACACGATCACGCAGGGCTGCGCCGGCACGTTCTCGGCCCCGGTGATGCGTACATCCAGTTTGAGCACAATGCGCGCCAGGAAGATCGCAAAACGGCACCAGTGACCGTTGACGAACCGATAGCGCTTGGCGAACGGCAGGAACGGGGCGACAAAGAAGCTCAAAGTGCACCAGACCAGCGAGCTGCTGGCCAGAATGAAGTAGAACAAGGCGACGCGACCGGTCGACTGTTTGGTCATGGCGTTGTGTTCCGTAGCGGAGCCTGGGTGCTTCTGCACCCGCCTCCTGGTTGTTCTAAAGGTGGATAAGTGCCTGTGCCACGGCGGCCAGGTCTTCAAAAACCTGGGTGTCGGCTTCCAGGCCCTTGCTCAGAGTTCGCTCACCTTTGCCGGTTTTCACCAGCACAGGTTGGGCTCCCGCAGCGCGCGCCGCCTGCAGGTCGCTGGCGCTGTCGCCGACGAACCAGACACCCTCCAGCGGGACGCTGTAGTGGGCAGCGATCTGTTCAAGCATGCCGGGCAATGGCTTGCGGCAGGTGCAGTGTTCATCCGGCCCATGTGGGCAGTAGATGATCATGCCCACTTCGCCGCCCTCGCCCGCTACCAGCTCGCGCAGCCGCGCGTGCATGGCATCGAGTGTTGCCAGCGGGTAATAGCCGCGGGCGATGCCGGACTGGTTGGTGGCCACAGCCACCGTCCAGCCGGCTTTGCTCAGCTCAGCGATCGCACTGATGGAGCCGGGGATCGGAACCCACTCTTCCAACGACTTGATATAGGCGTCGGAATCCTGGTTGATCACACCGTCACGATCGAGAATGAGCAGCTTCACGGCTTACCCCAGCACAGAAATGTCGGCAACGCCGAGGAACAGCCCGCGCAGGCGTGCCAGCAGTGCATAGCGGTTGGCACGTACGTTGGCGTCCTCGGCGTTGACCATCACGGCCTCGAAGAACGCATCTACCGGCTCGCGCAACGCAGCCAGGCGAGCCAGGGCTTCGCTGTACTGGCGCGCCTGGAACATCGGCTGCACGGCATGGTCGGCTTGCTGGATGGCCGAATACAGCGAAAACTCGTTGGCGTTGTCGAAGTACTTGGGCTCGACACTGCTCGCGACATTGCCTTCGGCCTTGCCCAACAGGTTGGACACACGCTTGTTCACTGCGGCCAAAGCCTCGGCCTCGGGCAGCTTGCGGAAGGCCTGAACGGCCTGCACGCGCTGGTCGAAATCAAGCGCGGACGCAGGCTTGAGTGCACGCACTGCGAGGTAGCAGGCCACGTCCACACCTTCATCTTCGTAGCGAGCTCGCAGGCGATCGAAGACGAACTCCAGCACCTGTTCGCACAGCGCCGCAGCCTGCACCTTGTTGCCGTAGAGCGAGATGGTTTTTTCCACCGCTTCGACCAGGTTCAGGTCCAGCTGCTTCTCGATCAGAATACGCAGCACGCCCAGAGCGGCGCGGCGAAGTGCGTACGGGTCCTTGCTGCCGGTGGGCAGCATGCCGATGCCGAAGATGCCGACCAGGGTATCGAGCTTGTCGGCCAGTGCTACGGCAGCACCGGTGAGGGTTTCAGGCAGCTCGGCGCCAGCACCGCGCGGCATGTACTGCTCGTTCAGCGCTTTGGCGACGTCTTCGGGCTCACCGTCGTGAGTGGCGTAGTAGTAACCGGCGATGCCTTGCATTTCCGGGAATTCGCCGACCATTTCAGTGGCCAGGTCACATTTGGACAGCAGGCCTGCGCGCGCGGCGCGGTCGGCGTTGCCCTGAATGCGCGGCGCGACCCAGGCAGCCAGTTGCGATACACGCACGGCCTTGTCGTACACGGTGCCCAGCTGAGCCTGGAACACCACGTTTCGCAGCCGCTCGTTGAAGCTCTCGAGCGGTTGCTTCTTGTCCTGGTTGAAGAAGAACTCGGCATCGGTCAAGCGTGGGCGCACGACTTTTTCGTTGCCCGAGACGATCTGGAGCGGGTCCTTGCTCTCGACGTTGGCCACGGTGATGAAGCGCGGCAGCAGTTTGCCGTCAGCGTCCAGCAGGCAGAAGTACTTCTGGTTGTCCTGCATGGTGGTGATCAGCGCTTCCTGGGGCACCTCGAGGAAGCGCTCTTCGAACGAGCACACCAGCGGTACCGGCCATTCGACCAGCGCGGACACTTCATCGAGCAGCGCTGGCGGCACGATAGCGGTGCCTTCCTGCTGCAGGGCCAGCGCCTCGGTGCGCTTGGCGATCAGCTCGCGGCGCTCGACGAAGTCGGCCAGCACGTAGGCCTTGCGCAGGTCTTCGCGGTAGCTGGCGGGCGATTGGATACGCACGGCCTCCGGATGGTGGAAGCGGTGGCCGCGGGAGTCACGGCCGGCCCGTTGTGCCAACAGGGTGCAGTCGACGACTTCGTCACCGAACAGCATCACCAGCCATTGGGTCGGGCGCACGAACTCTTCCTTGCGCGCACCCCAGCGCATGCGCTTGGGGATCGGCAGGTCGTTGAGCGAGTCTTCGACGATGGTCGGCAGCAGGCTGGCAGTGGGCTTGCCCTTGATGTTCTGGCTGTAGCGCAACTTGGCGCCGCTGCGGTCGACTTCGGAGATATCCACACCGCACTTGCGGGCAAAGCCCAGGGCGGCCTGAGTCGGGTTGCCTTCAGCGTCGAAGGCTGCCTGCACGGGCGGGCCATCGAGGTTGATAGCGCGGTCGGCCTGCTGCACATCAAGGCTGTTGATCAGTACGGCAAGGCGGCGGGGGGCAGCATAGAACTGCTTGCCGGTGTAGTTCAGGCCTGCAGCCTGCAGGCCCTTCTCGATGCCGGCCAGGAAAGCTTCACCCAGCGCCTGCAGCGCCTTGGGTGGCAGTTCTTCGGTGCCCAGTTCTACCAGGAAATCTTGAGCACTCATTGCGCAGCCTCCAGCTTAGCCAACACTTCGTCTCGTATATCGGGGGATGCCATCGGGAAGCCCAGGCGAGCACGGGCTTGCAGGTAGCTTTGCGCGACGGCGCGGGCCAGGGTACGCACGCGCAGGATGTAGCGCTGGCGCTCGGTGACCGAAATGGCCCGGCGCGCATCCAGCAGGTTGAAGGTGTGCGAGGCCTTGAGCACCATTTCGTACGTTGGCAGCGGCAGTTGCAGCTCGATCAGGCGGTTGGCTTCGCTTTCGTAGAAGTCGAACAGCTCGAACAGCTTCTCGACATTGGCGTGCTCGAAATTGTAGGTCGACTGCTCCACCTCGTTCTGGTGGAACACATCGCCGTAGGTGACCTTGCCGAATGGGCCGTCGGTCCAGACCAGGTCGTAGACCGAGTCCACACCCTGCAGGTACATGGCCAGGCGCTCCAGGCCGTAGGTGATTTCACCAGTGACCGGATAGCATTCGATGCCGCCAACCTGCTGGAAGTAGGTGAACTGAGTCACCTCCATGCCGTTGAGCCAGATTTCCCAGCCCAGGCCCCACGCGCCCAGAGTCGGCGATTCCCAGTTGTCTTCGACGAAGCGGATGTCGTGCACTTGCGGGTCGAGCCCGATGTGCTTGAGCGAGCCCAGGTACAGCTCCTGGAAGTTCGCCGGGTTCGGCTTGAGCACCACCTGGAACTGGTAGTAATGCTGCAGGCGGTTGGGGTTTTCGCCATAGCGGCCGTCACCGGGGCGGCGGCTGGGCTGCACGTAGGCGGCATTCCAGTTTTCAGGGCCGACGGCGCGCAGGAAGGTGGCCGTGTGAAAGGTGCCCGCGCCTACTTCCATATCGTAGGGCTGGAGCACCACACAACCTTGCTCGGCCCAGTACTGTTGCAGGGCGAGAATCAAGTCTTGGAAGGTACGCACGGCTGGCGTAGGCTGGGTCACGAAGTCACCTGTCTCTTGGGCTGCACATGTAAAGAGCGGGAGTATACCGCGAATCGCCCCACCCCCACCACCCCCAAGGACGGCAAGATGCCCCGTTGTTTCTGGTGTTCCGATGACCCCCTCTATCAGGCTTACCACGATCAGGAGTGGGGCGTGCCGTTGCGGGACCCAGGGCGTTTGTTCGAGTTGCTGCTGCTCGAAGGCTTCCAGGCTGGGCTGTCTTGGATCACAGTGCTGCGCAAACGTGAGCGCTATCGCCAGGTGCTGTTCGGCTTCGATCCGGTGCGCCTGGCACGCATGACCGACGAAGAAATCGAAGCGCGCATGCAAGACCCCGGCATCATCCGCAATCTGCTCAAGCTCAAGGCTGCCCGGCGCAACGCACAGGCCTGGCTGGAGCTGCCTGACCCTGCAGCCTTTCTGTGGAGCTTCGTCGGCGGCCAGCCCATCATCAACCACCATGCTGGCCGCGAAACCATCGCCACAGAAACCGAAGAAGCGCGCGCCATGAGCAAAGCCCTCAAGAAGGCTGGCTTCACTTTCGTAGGGCCGACCATCTGCTACGCCTTCATGCAGGCCAGTGGCATGGTGATGGACCACACCACCGACTGCGATCGCTACGCACCGCTGGCCGGGTAGCGCGCATCGGTTAGAATGCCGCGCAACCGAAAGCTGCGACGGGACGATGCTGTGGAAACCTTCAAAGGCGCCCTGCTGGTGGGCGCGCTCAAAACCTTCGCCTTGCTGCCCTGGCGCGCCGTTCAAGGCGTGGGCGCTGGTATCGGCTGGTTGATGTGGAAACTGCCGAACCGCTCCCGCGAGGTGGTGCGCATAAACCTGGCCAAATGCTTTCCGGAAATGGACCCCGCAGCGCGTGAGCAACTGGTCGGGCGCAGCCTTAAAGGCATCGGCCGCTCCTTCACCGAGAGCGCCTGCGCCTGGATCTGGCCGGCCGAGCGCTCGCTGGCACTGGTGCGTGAAGTGCAGGGCCTCGAAGTACTGCAGGCGGCGCTGGCCAGCGGCAAGGGGGTAGTCGGCATCACCAGCCACCTGGGCAACTGGGAAGTGCTTAACCACTTCTACTGCCATCAGTGTAACCCGATCATCTTCTACCGGCCGCCGAAGCAGAAGGCCGTGGACGACCTGCTGCGCAAACAGCGCGTGCAGTTGGGCAACCGCGTCGCCCCCTCTACCAAGGAAGGCATCCTCAGCGTCATCAAGGAAGTGCGCAAAGGTGGCCAGGTCGGCATCCCGGCAGACCCGGAACCGGCCGAATCCGCCGGCCTGTTCGTGCCGTTTCTGGGCACGCTCGCCCTGACCAGCAAGTTCGTGCCCAACATGCTCAGCGGCGGCAAGGCGGTGGGTGTATTCCTGCACGCACTGCGCCTGCCCGACGGCAGCGGCTTCAAGGTGATTATCGAAGCCGCGCCGGAAGGCATGTACAGCGCAAACACCGAAGAGGCCGTGGCATCCATGAGCGCGGTGGTGGAGCGCTATGTGCGCGAATACCCCGACCAGTACATGTGGAGCATGAAGCGCTTCAAGAAGCGGCCTGCGGGTGAGGCGCGGTGGTACTGATGAAGCAGAAGCTGGGGATGGCCTGAAGTACTCGAATCCCCAGCTTCAACCCGCCCAGAGACAAGCTGAAAAACCGTTAATCCGCCCTGCCTGCGACTGTCCAGAGCCATTCGCCTGATTACGACGCACTTGTTCTGCCATCTCCGATATACGTCGTCGCGCCATCCACACATTCGGTAAGGCAAACCAAGTGATCATCTGCGCGTGATCCTTGGCCAAATCTGACCTTGGCTGCCAGGGTATTGATTGATCGCCTCCAGAATCCCCGCTGCCAGGCTGCGTTTCTCCAATAGCCTGCGCAAGTAATATGTTTGATAACGCAATTGCTGACTAGGGCTTTTCGAGCAGATCTACGAAGTTTTTCGGGAGTTTCCCGGAGATGTAGAGACGGAGCCGTTTTCGGCATCATTGAAATAATCAGCAACGGATGTTTTTAATGTAAAGCCAGAGTTGCAAAATATGTATTCGATGAAATATCTGTAAGAAACATCTCGGCATAAGATACTGGTTTTCGTCTCGTCAATCATGGTCTTAAGATTTATCTGTTCGTCCGGTTTAGCTTAATTTGGTAAGTGTGTGGTAGATATTGCTATCGAGTGAGATTTCATATGTGGCGATGCATGTTAGCGGTGTTTTTATGGAATCTGGCGCAGGGAGCGCAAGCAGAGAGCCGTTCAACAGATTTACTGAATGTCTATGAGGCAGCTCTATTGAATAGCGCGAGCCTGGCGGCGGCTGAAGCGAGAAGGCGCGAGGCCGTGGAAGTAATCCCCCAGGCGAAAGCGCAACTGCTGCCGAACCTGCGAGCGGGTGTGGCGTATCAGCAGGTCAGTAGCCATGGAGGTGAGGGGATGGCAGGTACGTATCAAGCGCCCAGGCTCACCGCAGCGTTGCGTCAACCCTTGTTCGACGCTGCACGCTGGTACCGGCTCGAAGGTGCGGGCCATGAGGCTGAGCAGGCCGAGCTGGATTATGTGCTTGCCATCAGCGGCCTCGTCCTGGAGGTCGCACAAGCCTATGGCCAAGCACTCAAGGCGCAGGTAACAGCCCATAGCGCTCAGCAGGAGGTTCAAGGGCTCTCGCAGCATGTGGCTTCGACCCATGCGCGCTTGATCAGCGGCATGGCTACCATCGTCGACCTGGCTGAAGCCCGTGCGGCGCTGGATCAGGCAAGGGCGCAATCGGCGTCTGCGGGCCACGCGGTGGCGGCAACTCAGGCGAAGCTCCGGCAACTCACCGGGTTACGGCCGCAAACGCTACGGCCGTTAGCCATTGAGCCTGTCGAAGTGCTGGAAGATACGCCGGGCACGCTGCTGGCCCAGGCGTTACAGCATAGCGCTTCGCTGAAACGTGCCGAGGCGCAGGTAAGCACGGCAGGGGCCGCCGTGAAAGCGGCCCGTGGTGCCCATGCTCCGACGCTCGATGCTGTGGTCAGCCATAGCCGCAGCGATTTGTCGGGTACCGGAAGCCGAACAGCACCCGGATTGTCGCAAACCCTGTGGGCAGTGGAATTGAATGTGCCACTGTTCGACGGGGGCGGCACGCAGTCACGCGTGCGCGCAGCAGCAGCGCAATTGCAAGCGGCCGAGTACGAGCAGGCGGCATTGCGTCAGGAAATCGCGACTCAGGTCAGTGTCTACCACAGTGAATGGCGTGTTGCCCGCCAGCAAGTCAAAGCGTATCGAGAGGCCGAATATTCAGCCATGCAGTTGTTGAAGGCGACGCGGGTGGGTCGCGACCTGGGCACGCGCAATACGCAGGACGTTATTGAAGCAGAGCGTCGTTGGTACAGCGCTCAACGTGATAGAGAACACGCAAGGCTCGATGTATGGGTCAGTCATTTGAAACTGAAACATGCCGTAGCACCCCTAACACGCGAAGATGTCGTGGCGTTGAATGCACAACTTTTGGCGAATGGTGATTGGCCTGAAGTTTGAATTTTTAAAACTGTAAGAAACTGTTAAAGAGAATAAAAAATGTTCGGGGAACAGTCTCCAGACACGGGCTTGGCTTGCTTGTTGATAATGGCGCAGCTGCATCAAGTCGCACTGTCAGCCCAGCAGTTGTCGCATCAGTTCAATACAGATGGCGGGCACTTCGACGCGAGCCGTTTGATCGCCGCTGCGCGGCACCATGGTTTCAAGGCAAGGTCGCTGGCGCCTGGCCAAGGCACCTTGGCGAGCTTCCCGTGGCCGGCGATTGCCCTGGGCGTTGACGGTGGTTTCTTTATCGTCGCCCGCGTGCAGGGCGATGAGGTGCTCATCCACGATCCTCTTTGCCAGGCCGCGCAGACCATCACCCTTGCCGCGTTGCAACAGCGCTGGAGCGGCGAAGTGATCGTGCTGCAAACCCAGGCGGCCGCCAGCGCCGGCAGCAGCCGGTTCGACTTCAGCTGGTTCATCCCAGCGGTCGTGAAGCACCGCAGCCTGTTGCTGGAAGTCCTTCTGGTGTCACTGGTGTTGCACTTGCTGTCACTCGCCACGCCTTTGTTCTTCCAGGTGGTGATGGACAAAGTGCTGGTGCACCAAGGGCTGTCGACACTTGACGTGATTGCTGTGGGCCTGTTGGCGGTGATGCTGTTCGAAACCGCATTGGGTGTGCTGCGCACCTATGTGTTCAGCCACACCACCAGCCGTATGGACGTCGAACTGGGTTCGCGGATGTTCCGCCACTTGCTGAATTTGCCGCTGGGGTACTTCCTGGCACGGCGGGTGGGGACTCCATCGCCCGGGTCCGCGAACTTGAAAACATTCGCGCGTTTCTGACGGGCAGTACCGTCACCGTGGTGCTGGATGTGCTGTTTTCGGTGGTGTTCATCGCCGTGATGTGGGTGTACAGCGGCTGGCTCGACGCTGGTGGTGCTGTTGTCCTTGCCGGTGTACATCGTACTGGCAGTGCTCATCACCCCTGTGCTGCGTGCACGCTTGAACGAGAGCTTTGCCCGGGGTGCCGAGAATCAGGCATTTCTGGTCGAAACCCTCAGCGGCATCGGCACACTCAAGGCACTGGCGGTGGAACCCAACATCGCCCGGCGCTGGGACGACCAGCTCGCCGCGTACGTCAAGGCCAGCTTTCGCACTCAGTGGGTCAACACCCTGGCCAACGAAGGGGTGGGGCTGGTGGGCAAACTGGTGACCGTCGCCACCTTATGGCTGGGCGCGCGGCTGGTCATCGACGGTGAGTTGTCGGTGGGGCAATTGATCGCTTTCAACATGCTGGCTGGCCGGGTGGCACAGCCGATCATGCGCCTGGCGCAGTTGTGGACGCAGTTTCAGCAGGCCGGTGTGTCGATGCAGCGGCTGGCCGACATCCTCGACCAGCCGCCGGAGCTGCAGCAAGCCTCACGCAGCCCTTTGCCACGCCTGCACGGCGCGGTGCAGTTTGATCAGGTCAGCTTTCGCTACCGTCCGGGTGCCAGCGCAGTGCTACAACAGGTCAGCTTCGCCATCCAGCCGGGCGAAGTGATTGGCGTAGTGGGCCGCTCCGGCTCTGGCAAAAGCACGCTTACCCGCCTGCTGCAACGCCTGCATGTGCCGGAAAGCGGTCGTGTGCTGGTCGACGGCTGTGACCTGGCCGTGGCCGACCCCACCTCGCTGCGCCGGCAGATCGGCGTGGTGCTGCAAGACAACGTACTGTTCAACCGTTCGGTGCGCGACAACATCGCCCTGGCCGACCCTGCCGCCACGCTTGAGCGGGTGATGGCGGCTGCACAACTGGCGGGCGCCCACGAGTTCATTCTGGAGCTGCCCGAAGGCTACGACACAGTCGTGGGTGAGCAGGGGGCGTCACTGTCCGGCGGCCAGCGTCAGCGCATTGCCATTGCCCGCGCGTTGATGGGCGACCCGCGCATCCTGATCTTCGACGAAGCCACCAGTGCGCTGGATTACGAATCCGAGCGGGCCATTCAGCAGAACATGCAGCACATCTGTGACGGCCGCACCGTGGTGATTATCGCCCACCGCCTCAGTGCCGTGCGCCATGCCCACCGCATTCTGGTGATGGAGCGTGGGCAGCTGGCCGAGCAAGGCAGTCATGAGCAGCTAATGAGTGTGCCCGGCGGCATCTACGCGCGCCTGCACCAGTTGCAACAGGGCGGTGGCCTATGAACCGCAGGCAGCGTTTCCGCGCACTGATGGCGCGCTACCGCGAAGCCTGGCAACAGGCGTGGGCGCAGCGCGTGCAGATGGCCGGGCCAAACCTGCAGCGGGCTGAGCTCGAGTTTCAACCCGCCGCGCTGGCCTTGCGCGACACCCCGGCTCACCCTGCGCCGCGCCTGGCGCTGCGAGTGCTGCTGGCTTTGATCGCCCTGGCGCTGCTATGGGCGGTGTTCGGCAAGGTCGATGTCGTTGCAACCGCAGCCGGCAAAGTGGTGCAAGGCGGCAACAGCAAACTTATCCAGCCCAGCGAGGCCGGGGTCGTCAGTGCTATTCACGTACGTGACGGCCAAACCGTGCAGGCCGGCGACATACTGCTGACGCTGGACGCCGGCGACGCCCATGCAGACGTGACGCGCCTGAACAGCGAGTGGCTCGCTGCCCAGGTGGACTACGCCCGTGCCAGTGCGCTGTTGCTCGCCGCCGACAATCACCTCCCGCCGCCGCCGGTGCAGGTCGACGGCATCCCCGCCGAACAACGGGCAGGCGCAGAGCGCTGGGTGCAAAGCCAATACCATGAGTGGCGCCGTGCCGTCGACAAAGCCCAGGCCGACATCGACCAGCGCCAGGCGCAACTAAAGGCAGTGCAAGCCAGCCTAGCGGCATTGGCGCGCTCTCTGCCCATTGCGCAGCAGCTGGCTGCCGATGATCAGCGCCTGCACAGCGAGCGTTACGTGCCCCAGCATGCCCTGCTGGAAAAACAGCAGGCATTGATCGAGCAAGAGCGCGAGCAGCAGGCACAACAGGCACGCCAGCAAGAACTGCGCGCCGCCCACCGCCAGGCCGGTACCCACCTTGCCTGGCTGAATGCACAAACCCGTCGGCAATGGCTGGAGCTGCAGCAACAAAGCGCTGTGCAACGCACCACCTTGCACAGCCAACTGCAAAAAGCCCAACGCCGCCTACGCCTCACTCAACTGCGCGCCCCGGTCACCGGCACCGTACAGCAACTGGCCGTGCACACCACGGGCGGCGTGGTCACCCAGGCCCAGCCGTTGATGGTGATCGTGCCAGACAACGCCCCACTGGAAATCGAAGCACGCCTGCAAAACAAGGACATCGGCTTCGTTCACGCCGGCCAGGCGGCGAAAGTGAAGGTAGAGACTTTTCTGTTCACCAAATACGGGTTGCTGGGCGGCACGGTGCGCACGGTTTCTCGCGATGCGATCGCCGATGAACACGGCGCGCTTCATTACAGCATGCGTGTCGCCCTGGCGCGGGACGCGCTGATGGTGGAGGGGGTGGAGCGCAAGTTGAGCCCGGGGATGGCGGTGCAAGTGGAAGTAAAAACAGGGCGCAGAACAGTAATGGATTATTTGTTGAGCCCTTTGAAGGTGGTGGTGAGTGAAAGTTTGGGAGAGCGTTAGTTGAGGCTTCAGGGGAATGCCAGATTTTTGCGTAGGAGCTCGGCTGCGCCGGGCGACGCGGAGATTTACACACCCGCAAAGTTCTTGAGTGGTTCACGGTCGTCGCGTCGCGCAACCTAGTTGCGCCCTACGGAGGTTAAGGCTTCGCATGTTGAGTGTAGGGGCGCGAGCCCCGATGAGTAATCGAAACTACTTGTAAAGGAGCGGAAGATGCTGGTTCTCCGATTGTCGCTTGAAAGAACGTGGAAGGCTGTAGTAGTCATGTGTGCGTGCTTGTTTCTCGCGGCCTGCACCAAACCCGTTTCCATAAGAAAGCCGTTTGAAGTGTCTCGTGCCGGGGAGGTGGTATCTGCACAATTCACTGTGAGGCGCTCGGGTGGCTACAGTTTTTCGCTTATGTTCGTGAAAGCGCCTGTGTTTGAAGACATCAAGAAGCAACAGATCATTTGGGGTGGCCCTTATAAAGACGGTATTGGAATTGATATGAATATTCGAATTATTCGAGATGGAGTTTTGATGCTGAATCAAAACGTACGTACTGTAGGGACATCGTGGGGCCAAGGGTTTTATTGGGGAAGTCGACACATCAATGCCTCAGCACGTGTAGTTCATACTCTTGGGTTGCCTCCGGGAGATTATGTTGTCGAAATGCGTACATTGCGTGAGACGCCAGAGTTCAGAGATATCGAGACGTTTGCTGAGTTTTCCTACGACGACCCGAAAGTTTGAGTCATTTAAAAATGTGTGCGATGAAAATATACATTGTGCCCCTTAGGGATGCTGAAGCAGGGCGTGTATATCAGTAGCAATTGAATAAAGGTGATTTTGAGGGAGCACTTTTTCTAACCATGAATATCCTCGCAGTCAGGGAACGACTCATCACCCAATGCGCCAATGCTCTGGCGCGGGATGCAGCATGTGCTCGGCGGATATCCGAAACTACTTGTAAAGGAGCGGAGCATGACCGTTTTAAAGTTTTATCTTAAAAGAGTATGGAAAGCTGTATTGGTGGTGGGCACTTGTCTATTGCTCCAGGCCTGTACTGAGCCCGTTACTATAGCTAAGCCATTTGAAGTGTCCCGTGCCGGGCAGGAGGTATCAGCTCAATTCACCGTGGGGCGCTCGGGCAACTACAGCTTTTCACTTGTGTTTGTGAAAGATAATGTTTTCGAAAAGATTAAGGAGCAGCAGCTTATTTGGGGTGACTCCTATAGAGACGGTGTTGGAATTGACATAAATATCCGGGTTGTTCGAGACGGGGTTTTGATGCTGAATCAAAACGTGCGGACTGCAGGGACATTTTGGCATCAAGGGTTTCGTTGGGAGGGTCGACGCTTCGAAACTTCACTGCGCGCAGTTCGTATACTGAATTTGACGCCAGGTGATTATGTTGTAGAAATGCGCACGATAGTTGATACCCCAGCATTTAAGGGTATTCAAACATTTGCTGAATTTTCCTACTACAACCCGAAAGTTTGATGCCTTAACCATGATAGTAAAAAGTTTGGTGCGCCGAAAAGCCCCATGTCGACCTCCAAGTTTTTTGCAGCAGGGTATGCATATCATTACCAAGCGAATATAGGTGAGCTGAAGTGCGCACTTTTTCCAACCATGAATATCCTCGTGGTCATGGAACGCCTCATCACCCAGTGCGCCAATGCTCTGGTGGGGGTGCAGCATGTGCCAAACGGATATCCGAAACTGCTTGTAAAGGAGCAAAGTATGATCGTTTTCAAATTTTCTCTTAGAAGAGTATGGAAAACTGTATTAGTTGTGGGCGCTTGCTTGTTGCTCCAGGCCTGTGCTGAACCCGTTTCTATAATCAAGCCATTTGAGGCATACCGTGCGGGGCAGGAGGTGTCAGCTCAATTCACCGTAAGGCGTTCAGGCAACTACAGCTTTTCACTTATGCTTGTAAAAGATAACGTTCTCGAAAAAATTAAGGAGCAGCAGATTATTTGGGGTGACTCCTATAGAGACGGTGTTGGAATTGACATGAATATCCGGATTGTTCGAAACGGGTTTTTGATGCTGGATCAAAACGTGCGTACTGCAGGGACATTTTGGCATAAAGGGTTTTGGTGGGAGGGTCGGCACTTTGAAACCTCGCTACGTGCAGTTCGCATACTGAATCTGCCGCCGGGTGATTATGTTGTAGAAATGCGTACATTGCATGATACCGCAGAGTTTAAAGCCATCGAGATATTTGCCTACTTTTCCTACCACAACCCGAAAGTTTAATATTCTAACCAAGAGGATGAAAAGATGAGTGCAGAGAAAAGATATAGAGTGACCTTCAAAGTTGCAGAGGCAGGATCTCCATATCAATATCAGGCCGATAAAGGCGATCATAAAGCGGGTGATGTAGTCGAGTCTTCAGGGGGCCACATGTGGTACTCTTTGGAAGATGGCGTGGATGAACCTCAGAGCTATGGATTCGCATCGAAACTCGGATCACCTTTTGGTGAAGGCGCAGTTACCAATAATGACGATCGCGCTTACAGCCAGACCACCTATGAAATGGATATAGAACTGACAGAAGAACAATTTACTACGCTGACTAATTTTTCAATTTCACCCAAGGAGTACGGATTTAATAGCGATGAATACAACGTTCTTAGCAATAGCTGTGTAGACTTCGTTTTCAAAGCGCTACATATCCTTGGCTATAATCCTACTGACTATCATGGCGACCTTCTTCCAACCGAAAACATCGACGATGTCAACAGGCTCCTATACAACTACGGCGCCGATATCGTCCTTCACGACCTTGATCGCCACGGCGATCACTATCAGGCGAAGGACGGTCAGCAAAGCCGTTGGCTCACTGCTGACGACGTTACAGCCGCGCCTGACATCCCAAGCCCCATCAACGTCGAAATCAACACCTCCCCACAACCCCAACAGCGCGTTGAAGGAGAGAGCAAAGCCCAGCAAGACGTCTCCAACGGCTTCATCAAGAACACGGCAACGGACAATGTTTTCGCTTCGGGCAATCTGCTCAGCGACAGCGATTTCGCCTCGACCCAGATGGCCGGCATGGCCAGCGGCGGCGTACGCCCGGGCGAAGTGCAGACTGACCCTAACCCCCGGCCAAATGCGCATCTGTCGTCGTTCTACGCCGCGCCAGACGCCGAAAGCCCGGACTTCAGCCTGCGCAACGCAACGACGTTGAACGGCCTTTCCACCCAGGCGAGCTTCAACACCTATGTCGATCCGTTGCTGCTGGACCTGACCGGCGAAGGCGTGCGCATGACTGACCTGAGCGACGCCGTGCTGTTCGATACCGACCACAGCGGCACCCTCAAGCGTAGCGGCTGGGCGGGCCCCAGCACCGGCATGCTGGTGGTCGACGACGGCAGTGGGCAGGTCAGCAATGCCAGCCAGATGTTCTCCGAATACTACGGCGGCCAGGCCGGGGCCGACGGGGCGGCGGGTGAGAGGCGCTTCAAGGACGGCTTCGCTGCGCTGGCCAGTGAGGACGCCGACCAGGACGGTGTGATCGGCCCGAGCGACCCGGTCTGGAGCAAGCTGCGGGTATGGGTGGACAGCAGCCACGATGCCAAGGTCGATGGCGGTGAACTCAAGACCCTGGACGAATTGGGCATCAGCCAGCTCACGGTGAGCCCCACCGGCCGAGAGCCGCAGGCCCGCGACGGCAACCGCGTGGTCGCCAGCGGGACGTTTACCGCCAATGGCCAAGCGCGGGAGATGCTGGCCGTAGACTTCGTCAGCGAAGCTGTGAGCAACCGCGTCGCCAGTGAGGAAGGCGGCGTGCGCATCACCTCTACCACCGGCGGCAACGACAGCCGCACGATCACCGCCTTTGCCAGCCAGAGCGATACCGCGCAAACCCTGGATGCGGCAGTGCTGGGGGTGAATAACCTCTATGGCGGCAGCGGTGACGACACCTTGACCGCAGCGCCCGCTGGCAGTTGGCTCGCCGGTGGTGCCGGTAGCAACACCTATAACGGTGGTGCCGGTGACGACGTGTTCGTCATCAGCGCGTCCGACGCCCCAGCGAACATTCACGGCAACGGCGGCCGTGACACCGCCATCATCGTCGGCAAAGAGGTGTGGAATTGAACATGGCCAAGGCCGGCCTGACCATCGCCCAGGGCGGTGATGGTAATGACAGGTTGGTCAGCGGCGGCTACGCGAGCGTGTTCCTCAAGGGAGGCACCGGCGATACGGTGATGATTGGCGGTGGCGGCACCGACGTGCTGGTGGGGGGCAGCGGCCGAAACAGTATCATCGGTGGCAGTGGCAAGGCGGTGATCTATGCCGGCCCCAACGGCGATACCATCTACGGGGCACAGAGCGGCAGCATCATCCACGCCGGTGGGGGCAATGACCGGATCGTCGCTGGCCCAAGTGACGATGTGATCGAGGTGGGCCACGGTAATGCAACGATCGATGGTGGCGGCGGAGTCGACATCGTTACCCTGCATGGCACCCATGGCGAGTACCGCATTACGCGAACCGACGAAGGCTTCGAGGTCGCCGACAATGTTGCCGGGCGGGATGGCACCGCCACCTTGAAGAATATCCAGAAGCTGAATTTCTCGAACATCTGCGCAGTCGATTTGCAGTTGCCCAACGCCATGCCGGTGGCCGATGTGCTGCGCACCAACCAGCAGGGCGAGCCTTTCGAGCGTAGCCGCGCGCAGTTGATCAGCGCCGCCACCCTGGTTGCCAATGACCTGTTGCTGGCCAGCCAGGGAGGCCTGCGCCTGGACAGCGTCGGTGATGCGATGGGCGGCTCGGTGAGCCTGACCGAGCAAGGCGATGTACTGTTCACCCCGGAGCCCGGTTACACAGGGATGATGAGCTTCAAGTACGGGATCGTCGATGCGGCGGGCAACCCGGCAGCAGCTGTGGTCAACCTGGGGGACGGCCAGAGTGCGCCGATGCGCGCCAGTGTGACCTTGCTGGAGCCCGGCATGCCCGATGATCCATTGGCCGCCCAGCAATGGTACCTGAGCGACAGCCGGGTGCTCCCGGTGTGGCAGGACTACTCCGGCAAGGGCGTACGCATCGCCATGTTCGAGCCAGGCGGCGAGTTTGCCACGGCACCGGAGACTTTCGACATTCAGCACCCGGACCTGGTGGCCAACGTGGACCCCACCTGGCTTGCGTCCCAACGCGAGAAAGGGGTGCTGCCTGGCCTGGCCTCTACCCACGCCACCATGGTTGCCGGGGTGATGGTTGCGGCGCGCAACGGCCAGGGCGGTGTGGGTGTCGCCCACGGCGCGACCCTGAGCGGCTATTACCTGGCGAACAAAGGTGATGACCTCACAGGCCTGGGGCACATGCTCAACCATGATATTGCCAACCACAGTTGGGGGTTTCAGACCGACTTCGCGCTTGGCAACCTAAATGGCAGTAGTGTCAACACGGCGGCGGCCTTGGCGAGCAATGCGCGTTACGCCGCGCACAACGGCCGCGGAGGGCTGGGCACGGTGATCGTCACCGCCGGCGGCAATGACCGCGCCAAAGGTGGCAGCGCCCAAGGTTCGCTGACCAATAACAACCGCTTCTCGATCGAGGTGGGGGCGATCAACGCCAAAGGTGACCTGTCTACCTTGCAGGTGGGGGGCACGCCGTTCTCGAACCCTGGTGCCAGCCTGCTGGTGTCAGCGCCTGGCAGTAATGTGTTGTCGACCAGCCGGCAGGTGGAAACCGATCGTGGCTCTACGTTCGGCAATGATTACAGCAGCATGCAAGGCACCAGCTTCGCCGCACCGATCGTTTCAGGTGTGGTCGCCTTGATGCTTGAGGCCAACCCCAACCTGGGCTATCGCGATGTGCAGCAGATTCTTGCGTTGTCTGCCCGGCGGGTGGCTGAAGGCGACGCCGGATGGCACGACAACGGTGCGCGCAACTGGAACGGCGGTGGTATGCATGCCAGCCACGATTATGGCTTCGGAAACGTGGATGCTCGTGCGGCCGTGCGTTTGGCCGAAAGCTGGATGGCCCGCAGTACGGGAGAGGACGAGCGTATGCTCGCAGCGGGTAGCGGCGCTCTGGGCCTGGCCCTGAGCGGCGGCGGCCAGTTGGTCAACACTCTGCAGATGGAAGCAGGGGTGAAGGTCGAGCACGTTGAAGTCGACCTGGATACCACCGTTGGCCGGCTCGGTGACCTTACCGTGACCCTGGTCTCGCCTGACGGCACCCGCAGCACGCTGCTCGACCGCGCTGGCAAGGTGCCGCAAGGCATGGAGGGGGCCAGCGACAGCGATGTGGGCAGCACCCGTACCGGTGATTTCAAATACAGTTTCATGAGCACCCATGGTTGGGGTGAGCGCTCGGCTGGCGTCTGGACACTTGAGGTAAACAGTGCCGCCAATGGTGAACCCGTGACGCTCAACAACTGGGCACTGCGCCTGTACGGCAGTGAGGCCACTGCAGACGACACCTACTTCTACACTGACGAATTCGCCCAGTCGCTGGCGAGCGCCGCTGGCCGTGGGACGCTGGATGATGCGAGCAGTGGCTCCGCAGGCGGGCGTAACACCCTGAATGCCGCTGCAGTCAGTGGCGATGTCAGCGTTTCGCTGGAGACCGGTAGCGCCAGCATCGCTGGGGCGGCATTGGCTCTGGCAAACCCGGCCGAAATCCACAACCTGGTGAGTGGCGACGGCAACGACACCTTGGTGGCGGGCCCCGCCGACGCGTTGCTCGACGGCGGCAGAGGGCACAACAGCCTCACCGGCGGCGGCGGCCAGGACCTGTTCGTGGTTCACCGTCGTGAGGGTGGCCAGGACACCTTGCAGCGTTTCGAGCCGGCGAAAGGTGAGGTGATCAACCTGGTTGGTTTTACCGGCAAGTCATTTGCCGACCTCGCCCTGAACCAGCAGGAAGCGGATGTGCGGGTAGAGCTGGGCAACGGCCAGCACATCCTGCTTGCACAGCAAACCGTGGAACAGCTCGGTGCCGCACACTTTCAGTTCCAGGACCACTTCGTCGCTCCCGCCCGCTATGTGAACAGCGCGCCGGTTCCGACTGGAGAAATTGCGCAGGCGGGTATCGTTGTGCTCAATGGTGGTGGCGCAGGGGTGAGCCTGACCACGGGTGACGACGGCCAATTCGTTTTCTCATTGGCCGGTAAGGTGTACAGCCGTGACAGTGCCAGCGCCGATCACTTCGTGATCAGCCACCAGCCCAACGCTCAGAACTACAAAAACGCTCTGCGTGGCTTCCGCCATGGGGTCGACAAAATTGACCTGAGCCAGGTCGGTGTTACCCGCTTTGAGGAGCTTTCGGTGGAAAAGCTGAACCGTGGCACCATCAATGGCATTTCGCAAATTCACGGTGTGGAGGTGAGCTCCCCAATGCTGCGAGGCGCGGGGGAGCCGGTAAAACTGCTGTACCTCGATGCTCTGGAGGCCGCGCAACTGGACGCTGGCGATTTTATTTTCGCCAGTGAGCATTTGCCGATGGAGACCGGAACGCCTCAACCCCTGGCGAGCCCACTTGCCGGCTTGCTTGCGGCGACTGCCCCAACCTCCATGGTTGATACGGTAGACGGACCCAGCGGCGGTGCGGACCGTCAGGCGGCGTCACATGCCAGCCAGTTGGTGCACGCCATGGCAGCCTTCGCCCCTGCCCCGGGTGTGGCGTTCGCTCAAGAGGCGCCGTACTGGGAACCCCAGCAGGGCATGTTGGCGGTAGCCTGAACCGTGTGCGTGGGTAGGGTGAGCCCTACCCACGTTCAACGTTCGGAAGCAGTGGTCGCCTGGCATGTAGCACTGCTGTTTGTTGTCTCGTTGAGTTTTTTTGCTCAACTCAGCTTGCGCAGAAACACAGCCATCTCCTTTTCCGCCTGCTTATCGCCCTGCCCTCGAGCCGCTTCGATCCCCTGCTCCCAGGCCTGGCGGGCAGCGGTGGGATCGCCAGCCGCCCTGTGTGCTTTGCCCAAAAGCTTCCACGCGGCCGAGTACTTGGCGTCATGTGCAACGCAGCGTGCCAGATGCTCTGCCGCCTGCGGGTAATCGCCCTGGTCCAGGTAGGCTTTGCCCAGGCCAAAGCGCAACAGTGAGTTATCCACACCCTTGGCCAGCATTTTCTCCAGGGATTCGATCATCTGGTGCTCTCCTAGAAGAAACTCAAACCGACGTGGAAGAGTTTTTCCACATCGCGAATCTGCTTTTTATCCACAACGAACAGGATGACGTGATCACCACTCTCGATCACGGTGCTGTCATGGGCGATCAGCACCTCATCGGCGCGGATGATCGCGCCGATGGTGGTCCCGCTGGGCAGGTTGATCTGCCCGATGGCGCGCCCCACCACCTTGCTCGAACGGGCATCACCGTGGGCAATGGCTTCGATGGCCTCGGCCGCGCCCCTGCGCAATGAGTGCACGCTGACGATATCGCCGCGGCGCACGTGCGTGAGCAACGTACCGATGGTCGCCAACTGCGGGCTGATGGCGATGTCGATCTCGCCCCCCTGGATCAGGTCGACATAGGCCGGGTTGTTGATGATCGTCATCACCTTGCGCGCACCCAGCCGCTTGGCCAGCAGCGACGACATGATGTTGGCCTCGTCATCGTTGGTCAGCGCCAGGAAGATATCCGCCTGGGCGATGTTCTCTTCCAGCAGCAGGTCGCGATCCGAAGCACTGCCTTGCAGCACCACCGTGCTGTCGAGGGTGTCCGAAAGCTGGCGGCAGCGCGCCGGGCTCATCTCGATGATCTTCACCTGGTAGCGGCTTTCGATGGCTTCGGCCAGCCGCTCGCCGATATGGCCACCGCCTGCGATGACGATGCGCTTGTTGTTCTGATCCAGTGTGCGCAGCTCGCCCATCACGGCTCGGATGTCGTTGCGCGCCGCGATGAAGAACACCTCGTCGTCGGCTTCGATCACGGTGTCGCCGCGTGGTGTGATGGGCCGGTCACGGCGAAAGATCGCCGCCACGCGCGTGTCTACGTTAGGCATGTGCTGGCGAATCTGGCGCAGTTGCTGGCCTACCAGCGGGCCGCCGTAGTAAGCCTTCACCGCCACCAACTGTGCCTTGCCTTCGGCGAAGTCGATCACTTGCAAGGCCCCAGGGTGCTCGATGAGGCGCCGGATGTAGTTGGTGACCACCTGTTCGGGGCTGATCAACACGTCCACGGGAATGGCGTCGTTGTCGAACAGGCCTGCCCGCGTGAGGTAGGCCGACTCGCGCACCCGGGCAATGCGGGTGGGGGTGTGAAACAGCGTGTACGCCACCTGGCAGGCGACCATGTTGGACTCATCGCTGCTGGTGACGGCCACCAGCATGTCGGCATCCTCGGCGCCGGCCTGGCGCAGCACCGTGGGAAAGGAGCCACGGCCTTGCACGGTGCGGATGTCCAGGCGATCACCGAGGGTACGCAGGCGGTCGCCATCGGTGTCCACTACCGTGATGTCGTTGGCCTCGCTGGCCAGGTACTCGGCCAGCGTGCCGCCAACCTGGCCGGCACCCAGAATGATGATCTTCATGATCGGCTCCCGTCAGGCCGCGGCGGCGGCGATCTTGATCAGTTTGGCGTAATAGAACCCATCGTGGCCGCCTTCCTGGGGGAACAACTGGCGCCCATGTGGCTGGGGGATGCCTGCCCCGGTGGGCAGTGCCAGCTCACGCGCGCCCGGGGTGCGAGCCAGGAACGCAGCGATGTTCTCGCTGTTCTCGGCCGGCAGCACCGAGCAGGTGGCATAGACCAGCACGCCGCCGACTTCCAGGGTTTTCCACAGGGCGTCGAGCAGCTCGCCTTGCAGCTGGGCCAGCGCCGGAATGCCATCGGGCTGGCGGGCCAGCTTGATGTCGGGGTGGCGGCGGATCACGCCAGTGGCAGAACAGGGTGCGTCGAGCAGGATGCGCTGGAAGGGTTTGCCGTCCCACCAGGCGCTGGCCTCGCGGCCGTCAGCAGCGATGAGGGTGGCCTGCAGCCCCAGGCGTGCGAGGTTGTCCTGCACGCGTACCAGGCGTTTGGGCTCAAGATCGATACCTACCACCTCGGCCAGCCCGGGCTCTTGCTCGAGCATGTGGCAGGTTTTGCCGCCAGGCGCGCAGCAGGCGTCGAGCACCCGTTGGCCGGGCTTGAGCTCCAGCAACCCGGCTGCCAATTGCGCGGCTTCATCCTGCACGCTGGCCCAGCCTTCAGCGAAGCCTGGCAACTGGTCCACGTCACAGGCCTGGGCCAGCGTCACGCCGTCGGCGCTGAAAGCACAAGGCTGGGCCGCGATGCCGGCCTGATCCAGCAGGCGCAGGTAATGGTCACGTTGTTGGTGGCGCACGTTCACGCGCAAGGTCATGGGCGGGTGTGCATTGCTTGCCAGGCAAAGCGCTTCCCACTGCTCTGGCCAGGCGGCCTTGAGGGCCTTCTGCAGCCAGCGCGGGTAAGCAGTGCGTGCGACCGGGTCGTTGCTCATGTCCTGCAATGTTTGCGCGCCATCACGCTGCGCGTTGCGCAGCACGGCATTGAGCAGGCCCTTGGCCCAAGGCTTCTCTAGCTTGTCGGCGCAGGCAACGGTTTCAGCGATAGCGGCGTGCGCCGGCACGCGGCTGTGCAGCAACTGATAAAGGCCCACCAGCAACAGCGCCTGGAGATCCAGGTCGTTGGCCTTGAAAGGCTTTTGCATCAGTTTGCCGATCAGCAACGACAGCGCCGGCTCCCAGCGTGCGGCGCCGAAGGCGAGGTCCTGGGCCAGGCCACGGTCGCGCGGCTCGACCTTGGCCAACTGCGGCGGTAGCGAGCTACCCAGCGACGCTTTACCGGCCAGCACTGCGGCCAGTGCCCGTGCAGCCGCCAGGCGCGGGCTCATTGGCCCAGCACCGTGCCGAGGGCGAATTGCTCGCGGCGGCTGTTGAACAGGTCGCTGAACGCCAGTGGCTTGCCACCGGGCAATTGCAGGCGTGTCAGGCGCAGTGCGCCCTGGCCGCAGGCGACCAGCAGGCCGGTTTTATCCACAGCGATCACCTCACCGGGCTGGCCGTTGCCCTCTTCCACGCCCGCAGCCAGCACCTTGACGGGTTCACCGTTGAGCGTGCTGTGGCAGACCGGCCAAGGGAAGAACGCGCGAATGGCGCGCTCCAGTTCAGCTGCGCTCAGTTGCCAATCCAGGCGCGCTTCGTCCTTGTTGAGCTTGTGCGCATAGGTGGCCAGCGAGTCGTCCTGCCGCTCGCCGTGCAGCGTGCCGGCGGCCAGGCCTTCGATTGCCTGCAGCACCGCGCCAGGGCCCATCTGCGCCAGGCGATCATGCAAGCTCCCGCCGGTGTCTCCGGCGCTGATCGGGGTACTCACTTTGAGCAGCATCGGGCCGGTGTCAAGGCCGGCTTCCATGCGCATCACCGTCACGCCGCTCTCTGCGTCACCTGCCTGCACGGCCCGCTGGATGGGCGCCGCGCCGCGCCAGCGGGGCAGCAACGAGGCATGGCTGTTGATGCAACCCAGGCGCGGGATGTCGAGCACTGCCTGCGGCAGGATCAGGCCGTAGGCGACCACCACCATCAGATCCGGTTGCAGCGCCGCCAGCACTTGCTGGGCCTCGACAGGCTTGAGGCTGGGCGGCTGATACACCTCGATACCATGCTCCACGGCCAACTGCTTCACCGGGCTTGGCATCAGCTTTTGCCCGCGCCCCGCCGGGCGGTCGGGTTGGGTGTAGACGGCGATCACGTCATGGTCACTGGCCAGCAGCGCCTTCAAGTGTTCGGCAGCAAATTCAGGTGTTCCGGCAAAAACGATGCGCATCGGTTCGAACCATCAAATAAAAAAGGCTTGCCGGGGCAAGCCTTTGTTGAAGTGGGTGGTCAAGCTTGCTGGCGTTGCTGTTTTTCCAGCTTCTTCTTGATCCGGTCGCGCTTGAGCGTCGACAGGTAATCGACGAACAGCTTGCCATTGAGGTGGTCGCACTCGTGCTGGATGCAGACTGCCAGCAAACCCTCGGCGATCATTTCAAACGGTTGGCCATCACGGCCCAGCGCGTTGATCCTGACCTTTTGCGGGCGGTCGACGTTTTCGTAGAAGCCCGGTACGGAGAGGCAGCCTTCCTGATACTGGTCCATCTGGTCGGTCAGCGATTCGAACTCCGGGTTGATGAACACCAGAGGTTCGCTACGATCTTCGGACAGGTCCATGACCACCACGCGCTTGTGCACGTTGACCTGGGTAGCGGCCAGGCCGATGCCAGGGGCGTCGTACATGGTTTCGAACATGTCGTCGATCAACTGGCGCAGGCTGTCGTCGACCTCGGCCACAGGCTTGGCGAGGGTGCGCAGGCGAGGGTCCGGGAATTCGAGAATGTTTAAAATAGCCATATGCTCAAGTGCCGTACTTTAAGGTAATGTCAGCGATGCGCTCAGGGGCGACCCGCCGGGCGCGGGCATTGACGAATGCGTACATGATAAAGGGATTCACGGCATGAGGAAATCACTACTGGCCCTGCTGTTGTTGGCCGCCAGCGGCCTTGCGCAGGCGCAAGTGCAACTCAGGGACGGTTATCCGGAGCGCTACACGGTAGTCCAGGGCGACACACTCTGGGACATTTCCGGCAGGTTCCTCAGCAAGCCCTGGCAGTGGCCCGAGATCTGGCATGCCAACCCGCAGATTGCCAACCCCGACCTGATCTACCCCGGCGATACTCTGGTGCTCACCTTCGTCGATGGCCAGCCACGGCTTTCGGTGCAGCGCGGCGCGTCACGGGGCACCATCGAGCTCTCGCCAACCGTGCGTACCAGCCCGGTCGCCGAAGCGATCCCGACCATTCCGCTCGGGGCAATCAACGCCTTTCTTCTCGACAACCGCGTAGTGGATTCTGCGGAAGATTTTGCCCGTGCCCCCTACATCGTCGCCGGCAATCAGGAGCGTGTACTCAGCGGGCGAGGCGATCGCATCTATGGGCGCGGGCAGTTTGCACCAGACCAGAGCGCCTACGGGATCTTCCGCCAGGGCAAGACCTACTTCGACCCGGCCACTCATGAGGTGCTGGGCATCAACGCCGACAACATCGGCGGCGCCGAGGTGATCGCCACCGAGGGCGACGTAGCCACCCTCGCCTTGCAGGCCTCCAACGCCGAAGTGCGCCTGGGTGATCGGTTGTTCCCGACCGGCCTGACGCCGGTGAACTCGTTCTTCTACCCCAGCCCGCCCACCCGCGAAGTGCATGGCACGATCCTGGACGTGCCCCGCGGTGTGACGCAGATCGGCAAATACGATGTGGTGACCTTGAATCGCGGCCGCCGCGATGGGCTCGTCGAGGGCAACGTGCTTGCCATCTACAAGACCGGGGAAACGGTCCGTGACCGAGTCACCGGCGAGCAGGTGAAAGTGCCTGACGAACGCGCGGGGATGCTGATGGTGTTCCGCACCTACGAAAAACTCAGCTATGGTCTAGTGCTCAACGCCAACCGTTCCCTGTCAATCATGGACAAAGTCACCAACCCATAGTGGCGTTTGTACAACATTCATCAACAGAGTTATCCACAGGCTGTGCATTTGAGCCTGTGACGCAGAGATCAAGGATGATCACATGCCATTGTTCGACCCCTGCGGGCATTCGCCCGCCGAGCTGGATGCTCGCCTGCGCCTGCATTTGCTTCCCGATATCGGTGCTATCCACTTCGCTCGCCTGATCCAGGCCTTTGGCAGCGGTTGCGCCGCACTGGCGGCTCCCGCCGCAGCCTGGCGCGCGTTGGGCCTGAAAGCCAGTAGCGCCGCAGCACGCCGCGAACCCATAATTAGGGACGCCGCCTTGGCCGCCAGCCGCTGGCTGGACCAACCAGGCCGGCATTTGCTCGCTTGGGACGCCTCGATCTACCCAGCCCTGCTCAAGGAAATTGCCGACCCCCGCCACTGCTCTTTGTGCGTGGCAACCCCGCATTGTTGGAACGCCCGCAGCTCGCCATCGTTGGCAGCCGCCGTGCCAGCACGCCAGGCCTGGACAACGCGCAGGCATTCGCCCAGGCATTGGCGAAAGCCGGTTTTGTGGTCACCAGCGGGCTGGCCCTGGGTATAGATGGCGCAGCGCATCGGGGGGCGATCAAGGCTGGGGGCGGCACCATCGCAGTGCTGGGCACGGGCCTCGAGAATATTTATCCACAGCGTCACAAGGGCCTGGCGGAAGAATTGGTCGAGGCGGGTGGCGCGCTGGTTTCCGAGTATCCGCTGGCAACTACTCCGGCCAAAGACAACTTCCCACGCCGCAACCGTTTGATCAGCGGCCTGAGCGTCGGTGTACTGGTGGTGGAGGCCCAATTGGCCAGCGGGTCGCTCATCACTGCGCGCCTGGCCGCCGAGCAGGGCCGGGAGGTGTATGCCGTGCCCGGTTCCATCCATCATCCTGGCGCCAGGGGTTGCCACCAGTTGATCCGCGATGGCGCGCAACTGGTAGAGAGCGTGGAGCACATTCTGGAGGGGCTCAGTGGCTGGACTTCCCACAGTGCCGCCCTGCCCGCTCCGGCGACCGTGGACGACCCGATACTTCGCGAGCTGGCCGCCGGTGCCCGCGGCAGTGAAGCACTGGCACGTGACCTGGGCTGGTCGTTGCCACGCTTGCTGGCCGCACTCACTGAACTCGAAATCACCGGGCAGGTCGTTTCTGAAGCCGGGCGATGGTTTGCCCGCCCGCTGCCGGATACACTGCGCGCACGTTGAAACGGGGAGTGACAGACATGGTGAGCAGTTGGCGCACGCAGCAGGCCGCACGAGCGATACGCGCAGGTGCGGTGCTGGCCTATCCGACCGAGGCTGTCTGGGGCCTGGGGTGTGACCCATGGGATGAGGAGGCGGTGATTCGCCTGCTGGCGATCAAGTCGCGGCCCATGGCCAAGGGGCTGATCCTCATCGCCGACAACATCCGCCAGTTCGACTTCCTGTTCGAAGATTATCCACAGGACTGGCTCGACAAGATGGCTTGTACCTGGCCAGGCCCCAATACCTGGTTGGTCCCCCACCGCGACCTGCTCCCGGAATGGATCACCGGCCAGCATGACAGCGTTGCGGTGCGGGTCAGCGACCACCCGCTGGTGCGGGAGCTGTGTGCGCTGGTCGGGCCGATCGTCTCGACCTCCGCCAACCCCCAGGGCAAGGACCCTGCCCGCACGCGCTTGCGTATCGAGCAGTATTTCCGAGGCCAGGTCGATCATGTGCTCGGTGGGCACCTGGGCGGGCGCAAGAACCCGAGCGTGATCCGCGACCTGCGCTCGGGTGAAGTCATCCGCCCTTAGGCTCTGTACGAAACTGACTGAAACGCAGGTTAGGCAAGGCGAAAACCGGCGAGGAAGCGGAGTTGACTGGTTGTCAATGAGCATTCCGAGCCGGTTTTCAACGCGGCATAACCAAGTTTCAGGCGGTTTCGTACAAAGCCTAGGGCAAGAGGATGGTCGAGCCGGTAGTGCGCCGGCCGGAAAGCTCGGTGTGCGCCTTGGCGGCTTCGGCCAGCGGGTAGCGCTGGTTGATCTCGATGTTGAGCTTGCCACTGGTGATCATGCCGAACAGCTCGTCGGCCATGCCTTGCAACGCGGAAGGCACCGCATAAGTGGCCAAGGTCGGGCGAGTCACATAGAGCGAGCCCTTGCTCGACAGCACGCCAAGATTTACCCCACTTACCGCGCCGGACGCGTTACCGAAGCTGACCAGCAAGCCACGCGGGGCTACGCAGTCGAGCGAGGTTTCCCATGTGTCCTTGCCTACGCCGTCGTACACCACCGGGCATTTCTTGCCGTCGGTCAGCTCCAGCACGCGCTGGGCAACGTTCTCATGGCTATAGTCGATCACTTCCCAGGCACCAGCGGCTTTTGCCTTGGCGGCCTTCTCCGGGGAGCTGACGGTGCCGATCACCCTGGCGCCCAACGCCTTGGCCCATTGGCAGGCCAGCAGCCCGACACCGCCTGCTGCCGCATGAAACAAAATAGTCTCGCCGGCTTCCAGCCGGTAGGTCTGGCGCAGCAGGTATTGCACGGTCAGGCCCTTGAGCATCACAGCGGCCGCCTGCTCGAAAGAGATCGCCTCGGGCAATTTGACCAGCACGTTGGAGGGCAGCACGTGTACGTCGCTGTACGCTCCCAATGGGCCGCCAGCATGGGCAACGCGGTCGCCGACTTTCAGATGGGTCACTGCGCTGCCCACCGCCTCGATCTCACCTGCCGCTTCTGTACCCAGGCCTGATGGAAAGTTGGAGATCGGATAGAGGCCACCACGGAAGTAAGTGTCGATGTAGTTGAGGCCAATGGCCTTGTTGCGAACGCGCACTTCATTCGGGCCCGGCTCGGCCGGGGTGTAGTCGACGTATTGCAATACTTCCGGGCCGCCGGTGGCGTCGAACTGGATACGTTTGGCCATGGTGATCTCCTTCGGGCAAGGGCAAAACACCTATCGGACGCCTTTGCGCAGGCTTCGTCAACTGCTGAGCGGCCGCCTCGGTGATATGCTGTGGGCCGTTTTAACCGGGCCCGGCAGTGCCACTGGGGCCCCTCGCGTCGAGGTCAGTTCATGAGCCACCCCGTACCGAAGCCGTCAAAGCCTATTTGCTCGACCTGCAAGACCGCATTTGCCAGGCACTTCAAGCCGAAGATGGCGGCGCCTCCTTCACTGAAGAGGCGTGGGTGCGCGAGGCCGGTGGCGGTGGCCGCACGCGGGTGATGGCTGAAGGTACGTTGATCGAAAAGGGCGGGGTCAATTTCTCACATGTCTTCGGTGCTGGCCTGCCGCCGTCGGCCAGTGCGCACCGGCCGGAACTCGCCGGGCGTGGGTTCGAGGCGCTGGGGGTGTCGCTGGTGATCCACCCGCACAACCCCCACATCCCGACCTCTCACGCCAACGTGCGCTTCTTCATTGCCGAAAAAGAAGGTGAAGAGCCGGTTTGGTGGTTTGGTGGCGGCTTCGACCTCACGCCTTATTACGCTCATGAAGAAGACTGCGTGCATTGGCACCGGGTGGCCGAGCGCGCCTGTGCGCCTTTCGGCGCCGACGTTTACCCGCGTTACAAGGCCTGGTGCGACCGCTACTTCCACCTCAAGCACCGCGGCGAGCCACGCGGCATCGGCGGGCTGTTCTTCGACGACCTGAACGAATGGGATTTCGACACCAGCTTTGCCTTCATGCGGGCCATCGGTGACGCCTACATCGAAGCTTATTTGCCCATTGTGCAGCGCCGCCGCCATCTTGCCTGGACGCCCGAGCAGCGTGAATTTCAGGAGTTTCGCCGTGGCCGCTATGTCGAGTTCAATCTCGTCTACGACCGCGGCACGTTGTTTGGCCTGCAATCGGGCGGGCGAACCGAGTCGATCCTGATGTCCCTGCCTCCTCAGGTACGTTGGGGCTACGATTGGCGCCCCGCCCCAGGCAGCGCGGAAGCGCGGCTGACCGACTACTTTCTTCAGGACCGCGACTGGCTCGGCCTGACCCCTGACAATCACGCGCCTGACCACGGGAAGTGCCTGTAATGGACCGCTACGTCGTATTTGGAAACCCGATTGCCCACAGTAAATCGCCGTTGATCCACCGCCTGTTCGCCGAACAAGCCAGCCAACAGCTCGACTACAGCACCCAGCTGGCGCCGCTGGACGGTTTCACAGCCTGCGCCAAGGATTTCTTTCATCAGGGCGGCCTGGGCGGCAACGTGACCGTACCGTTCAAGGAAGAAGCTTTTCGCCTGTGTGACGAGCTGACCGAGCGAGCCAAGCGAGCCGGTGCGGTGAACATGCTCAGCCGCCTGGAAGATGGCAGCCTGCGGGTGACGACACCGACGGCGAAGGCCTGGTGCGTGACCTGATGAGCAATGCCGGCGCCACGCTGGTGGGCAAGCGCATTTTGCTGCTCGGCGCAGGAGGGGCGGTGCGCGGGGTGCTGGAGCCATTGCTTGAGCAAGAACCCGAGGCGCTGGTCATTGCCAACCGTACCTTGGAGAAGGCTGAGCTGCTGGCGGAAATGTTCGCTGAACTGGGCCCCGTGAGTGCCAGTGCTTTTGGCGTGCTGGCAGAGCCTTTCGACCTGATCATCAATGCCACTGCCGCCAGCCTGGCTGGCGAGCTGCCGCCGCTCGCGGCCAGCCTCATCGCGCCGGGCCGCACGCTGTGCTACGACATGATGTATGGCAAGGAGCCTACGCCCTTCCTGCGATGGGCGACCGAGCATGGGGCGGCTCAGGCAATCGACGGTTTGGGCATGCTGGTAGAGCAGGCGGCGGTGGCGTTCCGTGCCTGGCGAGGGGTAGATGTGGACAGCGCGGTGGTGCTTCGCCAGTTGCGCGAGCAGTTAGGCTAAAACACCCCCAGAGCACTTGGCAGATGCCACTGTTTTCCAGGTGGAAGGGAGGCTTGCCGCGCGACATGCTGATTTCAGGGCATCACGTCGCCCGTTACACGGCGTCTGGCAAGCCGGCCTCCCACTGAACCTCACGCTCAGAGCCGGGCCTTCACCGCCTCGAGCGCATCCTTGCCGTCAACTGTCTTCACACCGGCCAGCCACTTATCCAACACCTCGGGATGTGCCTTGAGCCAGGCCTTGGCTGCCTCTGCGTTGCTTTTCTTGGTGTCCACCACGTCCGCCATGATGGTGTTTTCCATCTCGGGCGTGAACATCAGCTGGGTCAGCAACTTGCCCACTTGCGGGCAGGCCTGGGCATAGCCCGGGCGGGTCAGGGTGAACACGCTGCCGGTGGACCCGAAGTATTCTCGCCGCCAGTGAGGTACTTCATCTTCAACTTCACATTCATCGGGTGCGGCTGCCAGCCCAGGAACACGATGAATTTTTCTCGGCGTACGGCGCGGTCCACTTCGGCCAACATGGCCTGCTCGCTGGACTCGGTGAGCTTCCATTCGCCCAGGTGGAAGTCGTTTTTCTTGATGATTTCCTGCAGCGACTGATTGGCCGGCGCGCCCGCGCCAATGCCGTAAATCTTGTGATCGAACTTGTCTGCTTGCTTGTCGAGGTCAGCGAAGTCAGTGCACGCCGGCGTTGTACACGTAGTCCGGCACTGCCAGCGTGAATTCGGTGCCCTCCAGATTCTTGGCCAACTGCACCACTTTGCCGTTGGCGATGAACTGATCGTGGAAACCTTGTTGAGCCGGCATCCAGTTACCGAGGAAGACGTCCACCTGGCCGTCGCGCAAGCCACCATAGGTGATGGGCACTGCCAGCGAATCCACTTTTACCTGATAGCCCATGCCCTCGAGCAGAAAACTGGTGATGGCGTTGGTGGCGGCAATGTCGCTCCAACCCGGGTCGGCCATCTTGACCGGGCTACAGCTGTCCTCAGCCCAGGCGCCGGCGCTCATCGCCATTACGCTTGCGGCCATCACGGTGGTTATCGTCTTCATGGCTTCCCCTTTTTACTCGGATTGGCAGGGTTGTGGATAACGTGCCCTGCGCTCCAGATCGTCCAGGTCGATATGGTTGCGCATGTATTGCTGGCTGGCATCGACCAGCGGCTGGTGATCCCAGCTCTTGAGTTGCCCTTGAGCGAGCGAGGCGGCGACGAAGCGGCGCCGACGCTGGCTGGCCAGCACTTGCTGATGGATCGCCGGCATGTCCCATTTGTCCCGCGCCTCGGCAAGGAACCGGTCGAACAGCTCGCGATGATCAGGCGCTGTGCTCAGGTCCTCACGCTCTTGCGGATCTTGCCGCACGTTGTAGAGCAGGCAAGGGTCGGCCTCACTGTAGATGAATTTGTAGTCGCCCCGGCGGATCATCATCAGAGGGCTGTTGGTGCCCTCGGCCATGTACTCGCCGAATACCCCGTCGTGAGCTCCGCTGCCGTCGAGGTGGCCCAGCAGCGAGCGGCCATCGAGCGGCAACTGTGGCTGTACCTCGCCACCCGCCAGCTCCACCAGCGTTGGCAGCAGGTCGGCAGTGGACACCGAGGCGCTCACCCGCCTGGCGGGGAACTGGCCCGGTGCGTGGATCAGCGAAGGTACCCGCGCCGACATCTCGAACCAGTGCATCTTGTACCAGAGCCCCCGCTCGCCAAGCATGTCGCCATGGTCGCCGGAGAACACGATGATGGTGTCATCGGCCAAACCACACTCCTCCAACGTGGCCAGCAGCCGCCCGACGTTATGATCGATGTAACTGCATGCGCCGAAGTAGGCACGGCGAGCGTCGCGGATCTTGTTTTCCGGCAGCGGTTTGCCCAGAGATCGTAGACCTTGAGCAGGCGCTGAGAGTGGGGGTCGAGCGCCTGCTGATCGGGTACGTTCGCCGGCATCGGAATGTCGTCGTCGCCGTACAGGTCCCAGAACGGCTTGGGAATGGTGTACGGGTCGTGCGGGTGGGTCATCGACACGGTCAGGCAGAACGGCTGGCCGCTGGCCTCGCGCACGTGGTCGTAAAGGTATTGCTGGGCCTTGAATACCACTTCTTCGTCGAAGTCGAGCTGGTTGGTGCGCACGCAGGGCCCGGCTTGCAACACCGACGACATGTTGTGATACCAGCTGGGGCGTACGTCAGGCTCGTCCCAGTTCACCGCCCATCCGTAGTCGGCGGGGTAGATGTCGCTGGTCAGGCGCTGTTCGTAGCCGTGCAATTGGTCGGGGCCACAGAAGTGCATCTTTCCGGAGAGCGCCGTGTGGTAGCCCAGCTTGCGCAGGTAGTGGGCATAGGTGGGGACGTCCGCCGCAAAGTCGGCTGCGTTGTCGTAGGCGCCGATCTTGCTCGGCAATTGGCCGCTGACCAAGGTAAAGCGTGAAGGCGCGCACAGCGGGCTGTTGCAATAGGCGGAGTCGAACAGCACGGCTTCGCTCGCCAGGCGCGACAGGTGAGGCAACTTGATCGGAGACGGCGCGTAAAACGGCAGCAGGGTGCGGCCATCTGGTCGGCCATCAGGAAAAGAATGTTCTTGCGCTTCATAAGATCGCAGCGTTCCATTGTGGTGGGTTATGCGATATTGCTGAACGCAGGATGAAGCGCCGTGGCTCGTGGCGTAAATCCCGCACTCGATAATGCCTAGGATAAGCACAACTTATGTTTGAGAGCCTTGGTGTGGTATCGCTCGACGCGTTGCGCGCCTTCGAAGCCGCCGCGCGGCATCGCAGCTTCACCGCCGCAGCCGCAGAACTGGGCACCACTCAGCCGGCCATCAGCCAACAGATCAAGCGCCTTGAAGAGCAACTGGCCGTACGCCTGTTCGACCGGGTTTACCGGGGCATCGACCTGACCGACGCCGGCGCCACGCTGTTCGAGCACGTACAGGCAGGCTTGCAGAACATCGATACGGGCCTGGGCGCGATCACTGCTCAGGGCCAGCATGAGGTACTGCAGGTCGCGACCGATTTCGCCTTCGCCGCTTATTGGCTGATGCCGCGATTGCATCGCTTTCATCAGGCACACCCGCAGGTGGACGTAAGCCTTGTGACCTCCGAACGCAGCCACGGCATGTTGCGCAGCGATATCGATATTGCCGTGCTGTTTGGCGATGGCCGGTTTCGCCAGGGTGAAAGCCATTGGTTGTTCGATGAGCAAGTATTCCCGGTGTGCAGCCCCCGGCTTCTGGAAGCGGATGCCGCACACTTGCCGCTCAAGGCGCTGCAAGCTTTGCCACTGTTGCACCTGCGCGGGGAAACCAGCAGCCAGTGGTTCGATTGGGCGCGGCTGTTCCGGTATTGGGAGATCCCAGCACAGCCTGCGCCGGGGCAGTTGCGTTTCGATAACTACACCTTGCTGATCCAGGCCGCGATTGCCGGCCAGGGTGTGGCGATAGGTTGGCGGCACCTGGTCGATGCGCTGCTCGACCAAGGCCTGCTGTGCCGGCCGTTCCAGGAGAGTGCCCGTTCGAACATGGGCTATTACGTGGTAGTGCCCCAACGCAAGCGCCGCAGCCGAATGATCCAGCGCTTCGTCGATTGGCTGATGGTCGAGCAGGTTGGCCCATTGGCGCCTGAGCGCTTTGCACGCTGAGGCGCCAGGCGCGTCAGTCGAGCACGCCGCTCAGGATCTCGTAGATCACGCTGGTGCCGATGGCCACCAGCACTACATCAGGGCCGACTCGGCGCCATTCGTAGCCTTCGTAACGCGGCAGATGCGCCATGGCACGGCGGTCGAGTGGGCGGCCGTAGCCGTGAGGCAGGGGTTGGCCTCTGACCAGGTGCACGCCCGGCGGCATGGGCCGGCCCTGGCCGAAGTCGCCGCGGTGGTCGCTGATGCTCTGGCGCACGGGGCCGAAGTCGCGTGGCGGCTGTGGGCCGCCGCTTGGCTGGCCATGCGCGGCCGGTGGGTGGCCGCCAGGTCCTCCTGGGCCGCCCTGGCCTGGGCCATGGTCATCCGGGCCTGGCCCGGCTTGAACCAGTGGCGCAGCCGCAAGCAGTGCGATACCCAGGCCGGCAATCAGTGAGTGGGGCAGTTTCATCAAGGTTTCCTCAGCCAATGCCCGCGTGCGGGCAACGAAAAGGGCGCGAACCCTATGTGCTCGCGCCCTTGTGTTCTTGCCCGTTAGTGCCTGAAAAACCGAGGGAATTCCTCTGTATCAGAAACTTTACCCCACCTTGGCAGAGCCTTTACGTTCGCTGTTACAGGCGCGCAGCACGCACGCCTTCAGCCAGTTGCTTGCACAACCCGAGCACGCCTTCCACTGCTTCACCTGGGGTGGCGGCCTTGGCGATCTGATCGACCAGAGCCGAACCCACCACAACGCCGTCTGCCAGCCTCGCAATATCGGCAGCCTGCTCCGGCGTGCGAATGCCGAAGCCCACGCTGATCGGCAAGTCGGTGTGGCGACGCAGCCGCGCGACCGCCTCGGTCACGTGCTCGGTGGTGGCCGAGCCCGCGCCGGTCACACCCGCCACCGACACGTAATAGACGAACCCAGAGCTGCCGCTGAGCACCGTAGGCAGCCGCGCGTCGTCAGTGGTCGGTGTAGTCAGCCGGATGAAGTCGATGCCCGCAGCCTGGGCCGGGTCGCACAGGTCGTGGTTATGCTCTGGCGGCAGGTCGACCACGATCAGCCCATCGACGCCAGCCTCGCCCGCATCGGCGATGAAGCGCTCGATACCGTAATTGTGGATCGGGTTGAAGTAGCCCATCAGCACCAGCGGCGTGCTGCGGTCACCTGCGCGGAAGTCGCGGGCCATCTGCAGCGTCTTGGCCAGGGTCTGGCGCGCCTTGAGGGCACGGATGTTGGCCAGTTGAATGGCTGGGCCATCCGCCATGGGGTCAGTGAACGGCATGCCCAGCTCGATCACATCGGCGCCTGCCTGCGGCAGGCCCTTGAGAATCGCCAGCGACGTGTCGTAATCCGGGTCGCCGGAGGTGACGAAGGTCACCAGCGCGGCGCGGTTGGCTTGCTTGAGCTCGTCGAAGCGGCTTTGCAGGCGGCTCATCAGTGTTTCTCCCGCGTCGAAAGGTCCAGATGGTGCATCACGGTTTGCATGTCCTTGTCGCCGCGGCCGGAGAGGTTCACCACCATCAGGTGGTCCTTGGGCAACGTAGGGGCGCGCTTGAACACTTCAGCCAGGGCGTGAGCGCTTTCCAGCGCCGGAATGATGCCTTCGAGGCGGCAGCATTGGTGAAACGCTGCCAGGGCCTCGTCATCGGTGACCGACGTGTATTCGCCCCGCCCGATGTCATGCAGCCAGGCGTGCTCAGGGCCGATGCCGGGGTAGTCCAGGCCTGCGGAGATCGAGTGGGCGTCGATGATCTGGCCGTCTTCATCCTGCAACAGGAAGGTGCGGTTGCCGTGCAGCACGCCCGGGCGGCCGCCATTGAGGCTGGCGGCATGCTGGCCGGTGGCGATGCCGTGGCCTGCTGCTTCGACGCCGATGATCTGCACGCTCTTGTCGTCCAGGAAGGGGTGGAACAGGCCCATGGCGTTGGAGCCACCGCCGATGCACGCGACCAGGCTGTCAGGCAGGCGGCCTTCGGCAGCTTGCATCTGTTCGCGGGTTTCCTTGCCAATCACGGCCTGGAAGTCGCGCACCATCGCCGGATACGGGTGCGGGCCTGCGACGGTACCGATCAGGTAGAAGGTGCTCTCGACGTTGGTCACCCAGTCGCGCAGCGCCTCGTTCATAGCGTCCTTGAGCGTGCCGGTGCCTGCGGTGACCGGGATGATCTCGGCGCCCAGCAGCTTCATGCGGAACACGTTGGCCTGCTGGCGCTCGATATCGGTAGTGCCCATGTAGATCACGCATTTGAGGCCGAAGCGCGCGGCCACAGTGGCAGTCGCTACACCATGCATGCCGGCGCCGGTCTCGGCGATGATGCGTTGCTTGCCCATGCGCCGGGCCAGCAGGATCTGGCCGATGCAGTTGTTGATCTTGTGCGCGCCGGTGTGGTTGAGCTCTTCACGCTTTAGGTAGATCTTGGCGCCGCCGCAGTGTTCGGTCAGGCGCTCGGCGAAGTACAGCGGGCTGGGGCGGCCCACGTAGTCGCGTTGGAAGTACGCCAGCTCCTCGAGAAACGCTGGGTCGTTCTTGGCCGCTTCGTATTCGCGGTTCAGGTCGAGAATCAACGGCATCAGGGTTTCGGCAACATAGCGGCCACCGAACTGGCCAAACAGGCCGTTGGTATCAGGGCCGCTGCGGTATTGGGCTTGGGTCATGAATCACTCCCGCTGAAGGGTGGCTTGACGATGAAGCCACTTTACCCAGCCCACAGCCGGCTGAAAACCGATAAGATCGATTCAACCTGTCAGGAAAACTCACCTATATGCGCCGAGACCTTCCTTCACTCAATGCACTGCGGGCGTTTGACGCCACCGCTCGCTCAGGCAGCGTCAGCCAGGCGGCGGAAAGCCTGAACGTTACGCACGGCGCGGTCAGCCGGCAGCTCCGGCTGCTCGAAGATGAGCTTGGCGTGCAATTGTTCGCCAAGGACGGGCGCGGCCTTAAACTCACAGAATCCGGCGTTCGGTTGCGAGATGTTTGCGATGAGGCTTTCGGGCGTTTACGGCAGGTATGCGCACAGTTGAGCCAGGCTCAGGAGGGTGCGCCCTTTTTGCTGGGCTGCTCCGGAAGCCTGCTTGCACGCTGGTTCATTCCGCGGTTGGGGCAGCTCAACGCTGACCTTCCCGACCTGCGCCTGCACCTGTCGGCCGGCGAAGGCGACGTTGACCCGCGCAGCGCGACCTGGGATGCGTTGCTGGTGTTCGCCGAGCCGCCCTGGCCTGCGCAGATGCAGGTTCATGAACTGGTGCCGGAGCGTATCGGCCCTGTGCTCAGCCCGCGCCACCCCCGCTTCGAACAACTGGCCCATGCGCCAGCCCGTGCTCTGCTGGACGAGCCGTTGCTGCATACGCTGTCGCGGCCACAGGCGTGGCCCGAATGGGCACGGCGCAACGATCTCGCACCCGACGCGCTAACGCAGGGCCAAGGTTTCGAGCATCTGTATTATTTGCTGGAGGCTGCTGTGGCAGGGCTGGGCGTGGCGATTGCGCCCGAAGTGCTGGTGGCCGATGACTTGAAAGCCGGGCGTTTGGCGGCGCCGTGGGGCTTCAGCCAAACCCCGGCGCGCCTGGCACTATGGGTGCCGGGGCGCGCCGCGGACGGGCGTGCCCAGCGATTGGCGGCATGGCTCGCCACCGCGCTGGGCGCCACTGCGCTGGGCGCCGAGGATCAGTCGGAGCGTTTGCACAGCAGGTAGGCTGCCAGCAGGCCCAGAGCGCCGACGGCGATACCGGCAGTGGTCAGCGGGTGCTCTTGCGCGTAATCACGGGTAGCGATGCCGGTTTCACGGGTTTTGACCTTCACTTCTTCATACGCGTCGGCCAGCAGGCTGCGCGATTGCTTCAGTGCGGATTCGGCGCTGGCCTTGAGATTCTTGATGGTCTTGCGCGACTCATCGGTTGCGTCGTCCTTGAGGCCTTCGAGCGAGCGCAGCAGGCTCTCGATCTCGGCTTCCATGCTTTGCAGCGATGCTTTACGTAGCGAATTGGCCATTGGGTGTTCACTCCTGCGAGGTGAGTTGCGGTGTAGAGGTGGGACTTCAACACGTTGCGAAAGTGCGGTCGGGCTGAACTTTTGCTTCCGCTTCGCCCCTTAAAGGTATGAGCCACCAGCCGGTGGCGTGCGCCCTGAACAGGAGTAAGCCCATGTCTGATCATCACACTTACAAAAAGGCCGAACTGGTAGGTTCCTCCACCAACAGCGTCGAGGACGCCATCAACAATGCCCTGGCTGAAGCGAACAAATCGCTCGACTTGATGGAGTGGTTCGAGGTGGTAGAAACCCGTGGCCACATTCGCGATGGCAAGGTCGCTCATTTCCAGGTGACCATCAAAGTTGGCTTCAAGATCGCCAACAGCTGACCCAGGCACTGGCTAAAAAAATCTTTTTACGCTAATACAGTGGTGCCCTTCGAATGGGCCAGGATAGCTGAGCAGTATCAACAGACCAGGGAACGTGACCGATGAAAAAACTTTTGTTGGCGGTAGGGTTGTTGGGCATGGCGGGTTCCGCGTTCGCCGCGGGCACTTCGTGCGATACCGTTAAAGGCGATATCGACGCCAAGATCAAAGCCAAGGGCGCTTCGGGCTACAGCCTGGAAGTGGTCGACAAGGGCAGCGCAGCCGACGGCAAGGTGGTTGGCAGCTGCGAAGGTGGTACCAAGGAGATCGTCTACAAAAGAGGCTGAAGCACCGCCCTTGTGTAGGAACAGCGAAGCCCGGCCGATGCCGGGCTTCGTGCTTCAGGCAGTCATGATTTCAGACAGCAACCGATACGAGTGAAGCCGGTCGGCATGCTCGTACAGGTCGCAGGTGAAGATCAGTTCATCGGCCAGGGTCTGCTCCAGCAGCACCTCCAGCTTCGCGCGGATTTTCGCCGGGCTGCCGATCATGGCCAGGCCCAGGAAGCTGCCTACTGCGTCTTTTTCATGCGGCAGCCACAGCCCCTCCATGCTAGGCACGGGCGGCTGCTGAACCAGGCTTTGCCCGCGAATCAGGTTGAGGATGCGCCGGTAGACGGAGGTAGCCAGGTAATCGGCCTGCTCGTCAGAGTCGGCTGCCACCAGCGGGACGCCCAGCATCACGTACGGTTTATCGAGCACGGCTGATGGCGTGAAGTGATCGCGGTAGACACGAATCGCCTCATGCATCATGCGTGGCGCGAAATGCGAAGCGAAGGCATAAGGCAGGCCGCGCATGCCCGCCAGCTGCGCGCTGAACAGGCTTGAGCCGAGCAGCCAGATGGGCACCTCGGTGCCGCTGCCTGGTACTGCAATCACCCGCTGCCCTGGTGTGCGAGGGCCCAGATAGGCAGCCAGCTCCGCAACGTCATCGGGGAAGTCGTCAGAAGAGCCGGAGCGTTCACGGCGCAGTGCGCGGGCGGTCATCTGGTCTGAGCCGGGCGCGCGGCCCAGGCCGAGGTCGATCCGGCCCGGATAGAGGCTGGCAAGGGTGCCGAACTGTTCAGCGATCACCAGCGGCGCGTGGTTGGGCAGCATCACGCCACCCGAGCCTACTCGAATGGTGGAAGTGCCGCCCGCCAGGTAGCCCAGCAGCACAGACGTGGCTGAGCTGGCGATGCCGTCCATGTTGTGGTGCTCGGCCACCCAAAAGCGGTTATACCCCCAGCGTTCCACATGCTGGGCCAGGTCCAGCGAGTTGCGCAGTGACTGAGCCGGGCCCAGGTCTTGCCGAACTGGTACCAGGTCCAGCGCCGAATACTTGATGCTTGCCAACGTACTCATGAAAACTCCACTTAAAAAATGACACCCCCGCGCCGTTTTTTAATTGTCAGGCGGCTACATTGAACGCTTTCGCCGAACGGTGCAAACCGAGTGAACTTGCCTGGTGGCTGGCCCTCAGAACCCTTACTGAACCGGCACAATGCCAAAGGAGGCAGCATGACCATCAAGAAGCAAGCATCCGCTCACTGGGAAGGTGGCCTGAAAGACGGCACCGGCAAGATTTCCGTCGGCAGCGGCGCTTTCAGCGACCTGCCCTATGGTTTCAAAGCGCGTTTCGAAGGTGTCAAAGGCTCCAACCCTGAAGAGCTGATCGGTGCAGCCCACGCCGGCTGCTTCTCGATGGCGCTGTCGATGATCCTTGGTGAAGCGGGCCTGACCGCCACTGCGATCGATACCCAGGCTGAAGTGTCCCTGGAAGAGAAGCCTGACGGCTTTGCCATCACCGCTGTGCACCTGACCCTCAAGGCAAGCGTGCCGGGCGCCAGCGAAGAGCAGTTCAAGGAACTGGCCAACAAGGCCAAGGTTGGCTGCCCGGTGTCGAAAGTGCTGAATGCCGATATCACTCTCGATGCCTCGTTGGTGAATTGAGATGAGGCGCGCGGCGTTCTGGTGTGTGTTTGCCCTGTGGGCCGGCAGTGCCAGCGCCGCGCCGCTCGATTGTGAAACGCTCAAGGCTGAGATCGAGGCCAAGATCCAGTCCAATGGTGTGGCCGACTACACCCTCGAGATTGTGGACAGCGCTGAGGCCAAGGACCCGTCAATGATCGTCGGCAGTTGCGCCAACGGCACTCGCAAGATCATCTACCAGAAGAACGGCTGAGCCTTTACCACAGGCAGTAGTTGCTTCTGTCCTGCGCTACCACCTGATTGCTGGGGTCATACAGCAAGGCGCTGGGCTCGATGCCCAGATTGCGCGCCTGAATCCGATACCGGCCTCCCGCCTTGAACCCGTTGTACTGCACGGTGATGTAGCACATCCGCTCACTCGGCTGGCTCATGATTGCCAGCGGAGCGTTGGCTTCGTAGTCGTAGCGAAACTCAAGCGTGTGAGTGCCGGGCGTAACCTGAAAATAACGCCCGTCGTCCAGGCGCTTGCCGTCCAGCCGCTCGGCGAGGATCGCTTTGCCGTTCAGCATGCTCAGCTCGACCCATGCCTGTGCCGGGTCGTGTGGTGGCACCGGCGTAGTGTTGCAAGCACTGAGCAGTGCCAGAGTGGGCAGCAGGGCAAGCGTTAAGCGCATCGGTCAGCTCCAGGGCGTCGTTGGCGCCAGCATAACGCCAAAGCCTCAAGCGCGCTGGCAGCCGGCCGGCTGCCCCTTGCTCACCAGCTTGTTCCGCTCGTCGTAGAGCTTCGCCCAAGGCGTAAAGCCAACAGTGCCCGCCTGCAGGCGATAACGCTCACCGGCGTTGAAGTGGGCAAATTTGACGTTGAGCTGGCAGTCACGCCAAAGCGGGTTGGCGTCCGGCCCGATGTTGGTCGGTGCAACGGCGAATTGATAGCGCACGGTCAGCTCATGGCTGCCCGGCTGCACTTCGAAGTAGCGTTTGTCTTCCCACTGCTTGGCATCGACCTCTTGGGCGTGCAGAGAATTGTTCTGCGGCACCTGAAGGTCGACCCACGCTTGATGAGGGTCGGGGCTGGGCAGGCCGATCAGTGAGCAGCCTGGCAGTGCCAGCAGGCCGCAAAGTAACAATTTTTCACGCATTGGCGCACTCCGAAGCAGCAAAATGGGGGCGAATGGTGGCTGGCGATCTCTGTCGCGTCAGGTGCTGCACAGGGGGATGAAAATGATCTGGCAACGGCACACCCGCCACGGCAAACGAGACAACTCAAAGCGGCCCTGGGTTCCCCTGGTGCTGCTCGGCCTGCTGAGCGGTTGCTCCAGCGTTCGTTACTACAGCCAGCTTGCCGAGGGCCAATTGGCGCTGCTACACGCACGCGAGCCCGTTGAAGCCGTGATCGCCGACCCTTCACGCCCTGCGGCGCTGCGGCAGTACTTGAGCCAGGCGCTGCTTGCGCGGCGTTTCGCAAGCGAGCAACTGCACCTGCCCGATAACCGCAGCTACCGGCTCTACGCCGATATTCATCGCCCATTCGTGGTGTGGAACGTCTTCGCCACCGATGAGTTTTCCCTGCAGCCTCTGACCCACTGCTTCCCCATTGCCGGTTGTGTCGCCTATCAGGGCTTCTACGCTCAAGGCGCCGCACGCGGTGCGGCGGCGCTGTTGCGCCAGCAGGGCAAGGACGTCTACGTGGGCGGGGTCGAAACCTATTCCACGTTGGGCTGGTTCAATGACCCGATCATCAGCACCATGACCGGTTGGGGCCAGGAGCGGCTGGACACCTTGATCTTCCATGAGCTGGCGCACCAGCGTTTCTATGTGAAGAACGACACCCAATTCAATGAGTCTTTCGCAACCTTCGTGGAGCAGGAAGGCACTCGCCAATGGCGAGCATGGCGCAAGCTGCCGCCGGCCGATCAAGGCCAGCAGGCGCAGCGTGAGCAGTTCGTGCAACTGGTGCTGAGTGCTCGGCAAAAGCTGGACGCGCTGTATCGCCAGCCGCTTTCCAGTGGTGCCATGCGCGAGGCCAAGGCCGCACAATTTCAACGCCTGCGGGATGATTACCAGCGCTTGCGCGATCAACAGTGGCACGGCGACCGCCGTTACGATGCCTGGGTCTACTCGCCTTTGAACAATGCCAAGCTGTTGCCCTTCGGCTTGTACGATCAATGGGTGCCTGCCTTCGCTGCGGTGTTCATTCAGCAAGGGAAGGACTGGCCACGTTTCTACGCCGAGGTCGAGCGCCTTGGCGCCCTTCCTCCCGCCGAACGTGCAGCGGCATTGCAGGCGCTTATGCCGGCGAGCGAGAAAACGCCTGGTGCAACGCCTTGAGCGTAGCGAAGTGGTAGGTCGGCGCTTCGCCCAGCAGCTCGGCTTCGCTGCCGAACCCATAACCCACCGCTACGCAATCGAGCCCATTGGCCCGAGCGCCAATCAGATCGTGCTTGCGGTCACCAATCATCAGGGTATCGGCCGGTGCCAGCCCTTCTTCCTCGAGCAGGTGGGCGATGAGCTCGACCTTGTTGGTGCGGGTGCCGTCCAGCTCGCTGCCGTAGATCATTTTGAAGTGTCGGGCAAAATCGAAGTGCCTTGCGATCTCACGGGCGAACTCCCAGGGCTTGGACGTCGCGATGTACAGATGCCGACCTTGAGCAACCAGCGTTTCGAGCAACTCGGTGACACCTTCGAACATTTCGTTTTCATACAGGCCTGTGACGCGGAAGCGGTCTCGGTAATGGTTAACGGCTTCCCACGCCTGAGCCTCGCTCAAGGCATAAAACTGCATGAAGGCTTGCAGCAACGGCGGCCCGATGAAGTGCTCGAGCCTGGCGAGGTCTGGCTCATCGATACCCAACTTGCCGAGGGCGTACTGAATCGAACGTGTGATGCCTTCGCGCGGGTCGGTCAGGGTGCCGTCGAGGTCGAACAGGATGTTGCGGTGGTCCAGGCTCATGTGCGGTCGTACCCCGCCGCGAGGTGGCGGTCCTTGAGCTTGACGTAGTTGGCCGCGCTGTAGGTGAAGAATGCGCGTTCCTTGTCGGTGAGCTCGCGTGCCTGCCTGGCTGGGCTGCCAACGTACAGGTAGCCGCTTTCCAGGCGTTTGCCCGGTGGCACCAGGCTGCCGGCACCGATGATCACTTCATCCTCGACCACCGCACCATCCATGATGGTGCTGCCCATGCCCACCAGGATGCGGCTGCCCAGGGTGCACCCATGCAACATCACCTTGTGCCCGATGGTCACGTCGTCGCCGATCAGCAGCGGGAAGCCATCGGGGTTGAACGGCCCTGCGTGGGTGATGTGCAGCACGCTGGCGTCCTGCACACTGGTGCGCTGGCCGATGCGGATGTGGTGCATGTCGCCGCGGATCACTGCGAGCGGCCACACCGAGCTGTCATCGCCAATCTCGACATCGCCCAGCACCACCGCGCTGCGGTCGACGAATACCTTGGCTCCCAACTGGGGAGCATGTTGTTCGAACCTTCGAATGGACACGATAGCCTCCTTTGATGCCGCCGATTTGCTGCGGTCGGGGTCGATTGTAATTGAAGATGGTCCCATGATTCTTCAGAGCCAAGGTGCAAATACCGTGAGCGAGAACAACCCGCTGCTTCAGCCCTACGACCTGCCACCCTTTTCCGCGATCCTTCCTGAGCATGTGCAGCCTGCCATCGAACAGATCCTGAGCGATAACCGTGCCGCCCTCGTCGGCCTTTTGCAAAGCCAGGCGGGCAAACCTACCTGGAACGGCCTGGTGCTGGCGATGGACGAGCTCAATGATCGCCTGGGCGCCGCCTGGAGCCCGGTGAGCCACCTCAATGCAGTGTGCAACAGCCCCGAACTGCGCCAGGCGTATGAAGCCTGCCTGCCTGCCTTGAGCGCCTACTCCACCGAGATCGGCCAGAACCGCGAGCTGTTCGACGCCTTCCAGGCCCTGGCGAACAGCCCAGAAGCGGCCGGTTTCGATGTGGGGCAGAAAACCACGCTGGAGCACTCGCTGCGCGACTTCCGCCTATCGGGCATCGACCTGCCGGCCGACAAGCAGAAGCGCTACGCCGAAGTGCAAAGCAAGCTCTCCGAACTGGGCAGCCAGTTCTCCAACCAGCTGCTCGACGCCACCCAGGCCTGGAGCAAGCACGTCACCGACGAGGCGCAACTGGCCGGCCTGACTGATTCGGCCAAGGCGCAGATGGCTGCTGCGGCCCAGGCCAAGGGCCTTGAAGGTTGGCTGATCACTCTGGAATTTCCCAGCTACTACGCAGTGATGACCTATGCCCACGACCGGGCACTGCGTGAAGAGGTGTACCGCGCCTACAGCACTCGCGCCTCCGATCAGGGCCCGAATGCCGGCCAGAACGACAATGGCCCGGTGATGCAGCAACTGCTGGATTTGCGCCAGGAGCTGGCCAGCCTGCTGGGCTTTGCCAACTACGCCGAGAAAAGCCTCGCCACCAAGATGGCTGAGAGCGGCGACCAGGTATTGAGCTTCCTGCGGGACCTGGCCAAACGCAGCAAGCCCTTCGCCGCCAAAGACCTCGAAGAGCTCAAGGCCTACGCCGCCGAGCAAGGCTGCCCGACGCTGGAAAGCTGGGACACCGGCTACTACGGCGAAAAGCTTCGCGAGCAGCGCTACAGCGTTTCGCAGGAAGCGCTTCGGGCGTACTTCCCGATCGATAAAGTGTTGAGCGGCCTGTTCAGCCTGGTCGAGCGCCTCTATGGCATCCAGATCGCCGAGCTCGAGGGTTTCGACAGCTGGCACCCGGATGTGCGCCTGTTCGAGATCAAGGAAAACGGCCAGCACGTAGGCCGCTTCTTCTTCGACCTCTACGCCCGCGCCAACAAGCGCGGCGGCGCCTGGATGGACGGTGCGCGCGACCGCCGCCGTACCGCCGATGGCACGCTGCAGAGCCCTGTGGCAAACCTGGTGTGCAATTTCACCCCGGCAGTTCCCGGCAAGCCGGCACTGCTCACCCACGATGAAGTGACCACGTTGTTCCACGAGTTCGGCCATGGCCTGCATCACCTGCTCACCCGCATCGAGCACGCCGGGGTCTCCGGCATCAATGGTGTGGCGTGGGACGCAGTCGAGCTGCCCAGCCAGTTCATGGAAAACTGGTGCTGGGAACCTGAAGGTCTGGCGCTGATTTCCGGCCATTACGAAACCGGCGAGCCGCTGCCGCAGGACCTGCTCGACAAGATGCTGGCCGCCAAGAACTTCCAGTCTGGCCTGATGATGGTGCGCCAGCTGGAGTTCTCGCTGTTCGACTTCGAACTGCACGCCACCCATGGCGACGGCCGCTCGGCGTTGCAGGTGCTGGAGGCGGTGCGCGACGAGGTGTCGGTGATGCGCCCGCCCGCCTACAACCGTTTCCCCAACAGCTTTGCGCACATCTTCGCTGGCGGTTACGCGGCCGGTTATTACAGCTACAAGTGGGCTGAAGTGTTGTCGGCCGATGCGTTCTCGCGCTTCGAAGAAGAAGGCGTGCTCAACGGCGATACCGGCCGTGCATTCCGTGATGCGATCCTGGCCCGTGGTGGGTCGCAGGCGCCGATGGTGCTGTTCGTCGACTTCCGTGGCCGCGAGCCATCGATCGACGCACTGCTGCGCCACAGCGGCCTGGCGGATGAGCGTGCTGCCTGATGGAGCCTACCGTGACCAAGACCCCGAAACGCTTCATCGCCGGCGCTGTGTGCCCGGCGTGCAGCGAGCAGGACAAGCTGATGATGTGGAGCGAGGATGACGTGCCGCACCGTGAGTGCGTTGCCTGCGGTTATTCCGATACGCTCAACGCGCAAGGGCAGTCGGTGCCGCGTGAGCTCGGCACGCGGGTGAACCAGGCCGAGGTGAAACCCAAGCCCAAGGTTCAGACGGTGCAGTTCTTCCCGAACCCGAAACTCAAGAAGTAGATGTCAGGCGCGGCGCGGGTACCCACCCGTGCCGCTCAACCTGCCTTGAACCGTTCACGGCTGTTGGACAGGTGCAGCCACATGGCGGCGCGTGCGCCGTCGCTGTCCTGGCGCTGAATCGCGCTGTAGATCCCTTCGTGCTCGCGAGCTGCCGGCAATGCCAGTGCGGACAAGTCGCTGCTGCCCCGCTCCACGGGCTTTACCTGTGTGCGCGGGATCATCCCCCGGCCCAGATGCAACATCAGGTCGGTGAAGTAGCGATTACCGGTGGCCTCGGCAATCAACAGATGAAATCGCCAATCCGCCGCGGCGCAGCGCTCATCGTCGCCCAGGTGGGCCTGGTAGTCGTCCAGCGCTTCGCGCATATCCTGCAGGTGTTCCATTTGCCTGTGGCGCGCGGCCAGCGCGGCGGCCTGGCTTTCCAGCCCGAGGCGCACATCAAGGATTCTCCCGACTGCCTGCGCGGTATCGGCGGCAAGGCGCAAGCCTGGCTCACCGGCCAGTACGAAAGTGCCCACGCCATGGCGGGTTTCGACCATGCCCGCCGCCTGCAACCTGGAAAGCGCTTCTCGCACGACCGTACGGCTGACGCCGAATGCCTGGACGATGGTGTTTTCCGGCGGCAGCTTGCTGCCTGCGGCGTACGTACCTGCACGGATGCGTTGGCTGAGGGCGTCGACCAGGCCTTGAGCGAGGCTCTGGCCACGTCTGCGTGGGGTGTTGCTGACCATGGCGAAACCTTGGTGAAAATTTGAGCGCATGATGTAAGAACGGTAGTTGTAATACAACTATACGGTTCGTTGTATCGGCCGCAATTTATGGCTTTTATGAGTGGTGCACGCCATCTGGACGGCAGCGTTGTCAGTTTTAAAATCAGGTCGTATGATGTCTATCGACTGGCGTTTCGCGTTCGAATGCTGCGATGCCGTTATCGACCTCCAAGGACACTCCCCCATGAACAACACCAACAATGCTGTGGGCAGCGCACCGATCATCACCGAGCTGCAGGTCGTGCCCGTCGCCGGCCATGACAGCATGCTGATGAACCTCTCTGGCGCACACGGGCCTTACTTCACCCGCAATATCGTGATCCTCAAGGACAACGCCGGCCATGTCGGTGTGGGCGAAGTGCCAGGCGGCGAGAAGATTCGCCAGACCCTCGAAGACGCCCGCAGCCTGTTGGTCGGCAAGCCCATCGGCCAGTACCAGCGCATTCTTAACGACATGCGCCGTGAGTTCGCTGCGCGCGACGTAGGTGGCCGTGGGCTGCAGACATTCGACCTGCGCATCACCGTGCATGCGGTCACCGCCGTGGAAGCCGCGCTGCTCGACCTGCTTGGCCAATTCCTCGATGTGCCTGTAGCGGCGCTGCTGGGCGAAGGCCAGCAACGTGAAGCAGTGAAAATGCTCGGTTACCTTTTTTATGTAGGCGATCGCAACAAGACCGACCTGGCCTACCGCAGTGAGCCGGAGGCCGACAACGACTGGTTCCGTGTGCGCCACGACGAGGCGCTTACGCCTGAGCGGGTGGTTCGCCTGGCAGAAGCTGCTCATGCGAAATATGGTTTTGAAGACTTCAAGCTCAAAGGCGGCGTGCTGCGCGGCGACGAAGAGATCGAAGCGGTGACCGCTCTGGCCGAACGCTTCCCGCAAGCGCGCGTGACACTGGACCCCAACGGGGCCTGGTCGCTCCAGGAGGCAATCCGCCTGTGCCGCGATCAGCACAAGGTGTTGGCTTATGCCGAAGACCCTTGCGGTGCAGAAAACGGTTATTCCGGCCGCGAAGTGATGGCCGAGTTCCGCCGCGCCACCGGCTTGCCCACTGCCACCAACATGATCGCCACCGACTGGCGCCAGATGGGCCACGCCATTCAGTTGCAGTCAGTGGACATCCCGCTGGCCGACCCACACTTCTGGACCATGCAAGGCTCGGTACGGGTGGCGCAGATGTGCAACGACTGGGGCCTGACCTGGGGCTCGCATTCGAACAACCACTTCGATATCTCGCTGGCCATGTTCACGCACGTCGCAGCCGCAGCCCCGGGCAACATCACCGCCATCGACACTCACTGGATCTGGCAGGACGGCCAGCGCCTGACCAAAGAGCCTTTGCAGATCGTCGGTGGCGAAGTCCGAGTGCCGGCCAAGCCTGGCCTGGGTGTGGAGATCGACATGGACCAGGTCGCCAAGGCCCACGAGCTGTACAAGGGCATGGGCCTGGGCGCACGCGATGACGCCGTGGCCATGCAGTTCCTGATCCCGAACTGGACCTTCGATAACAAGAAGCCCTGCCTGGTCAGGTGAGTCTCTAGCGGCGAGCTGCAAGCTGCTAGCAGAGGCGGGTGGTGTGTCACCGCTTTACTGGACACCTGACTTGAGCGGCAGCACGGTTTCATAGGGGGTTTTGTATCCCAGTGAGCCGTGCGGTCGTTCGAAATTGTAGTACTCGATATATTCCTGGATCAGCCGTTTTGTCCGCGCATGAGGTTGGGCGCCCCAGCGCTTGAGCCACTCGCGCTTCAAAAGACTGAACCAGCTCTCGGCGCAGGCATTATCCCAGCAGTTACCTTTCCGAGACATGCTTTGGGCAAAGCCATGTTGCAGGAGCCAGCGGCGTACCCGCTCGCCACGATATTGGACGCCCTGATCACTATGAAACAACCCTTGGTGCGTTAGTCCTTCTGCTCTTCTGGCCATCTCGAGGGCCTTGATCACCAGCTCTTCCCGGGGCTGCAAACTCATCGAATGGCCGATCAGACGACGATTGGGCAATGACAGCACGGTCGCCAGATAAAACCAGCATCCATTTTCCAGGCGCAGTTGCGTGATGTCCGAGACCCATGTTTGCTTGGCCGGCGGGTTGTCGAACTGTCGCTCAAGCAAGTTGGGACGCGCAGGGTCGAGTACGCGCGCATATCGACGTTTGCGAGGCACGTAACAGGCGCGGCGGTCCATTTTTCGCATCAGGCGATGAACCCGATTGCGGCCGACTTTGACACCTTCCTGAGTCAATTGGTGGTGGATCTTACGGCTGCCCAATATCTGCATGGACTGGTCATGCAACTGCTCGATCCGCTCACTCAAAGCCATATTCTCCTGCTTGCGCAGGGAGCCGGGCCCCTGAGAGCTGGCCAGCCAAGCGTAGTAACCACTGCGCGCGACGTTGAGTACCCGACAGCACACCGCAACGGGCCATTCGTTCATTTGGTCGCGAATGGCCACATAAATTACTGCTGGCGCTTTGCAAAGTACTCTTCGGCCTTTTTTAAGATGGCAGTCTCCATCTTCAGTCGCTCGATTTCACGCTTCAGCCGCTTGTTCTCGCGCTCAAGATCCGCATTGCTGCGAGCAGGCGGTTCCGGTTTTTCTGCCATGGTGTGTGCCCCTATTCTGCCGGTACGAGAATACTCAGTACGCCAACGGCTGAGTACCGCGAGATGGATACCCAGCTCTTTGGCGGTTTCAGTGAGCGTACCGGCAGACTCGATTGAGCGCTTGACCGCTTGAGCTTTGAAAGCGTCGCTGAAGCGACGACGATGTTGGCATTGCATGGACACCCCTCCGTTTGAAAGGGTGTCCAGCAAATTGGTGACACACCACGGGCCTGATGAGTGGCCCGCCTTTTCTTTCGGCTTGGGGCTAACAGCTAGTGGCTCAGCTCTGCTGAACCTGATTGCGCCCAGCTGCCTTGGCTTTGTACAGCGCCTGGTCGGCACGCTTGAGCGCGGAGTCGCCCGGCTCGCCCGAGGCGAAGGCGGTGCTGCCGATGGAGACGGTGATGGTTACGCGCTCGCCTTTGAAGTGAAACGGGCAGGCCTCGATGGAGCTTCGCAGGGTTTCCAACAATGCGGCGGCCGCTTCGGGCTGCGTTTCAGGCATCAGCAGTACGAACTCTTCCCCGCCGAAGCGCGCGAGGAAATCTCCTGAACGCAGGCGCCTGCCGAGCACGGTGGCGACGATCTTCAGTACCTTGTCCCCGGCCAGATGACCGTAGCCGTCATTGATGGCTTTGAAGTGATCCAGGTCGAAGATGGCCACCTGAAGGTCGGAGCCCTCCTGTTCACGCTGGCTGATCGCCCGATCCAGCCGCTCACCCCAGGCGGCACGGTTGGGCAGGCCGGTCAGTGGGTCGAGTAACGCCTTCTGCCGTTGTACTTCGAGGTTTTCACGGTAGTGCTGGGCCTCCTGCTCCATGCTGGCGACCCGCTGCGCAAGGCCTTGCAGGCGCTCGGCGGTTTCCTGATCGCGCAGTTCGCGTTGCTTTCGGTGTTCATCCAGGGTGCCAACCAGCCCGTCCAGCCGGTTCTCCAGTACACGACGCAACCCCGCCGCGTCGGGCGCCTGGTTGACCGAGTCACGCAGGCCACCCACTTGTTCACGCAGTGACCGATCGAGTTGGTGAGCGGCATCCTGGCTCTGGTTATGCCCTTCACTGGTGATGTGTAACTGATCGATGAAGTGGTCGAAGCGTTCGTTGAGCTCGGCCAGGTAGCGTTGCAACTCCAGCTGGCCATGGTCGCTGATGCCCAAGGCCAATACCGCGACGTCGTCGAGCAGGGGGAGCAGCTCGTACCAGTTGAGCCCGTGTGCCAGCCGGCCGCGCATGGACTCAGCCAACGGCAGCAGCCGCTCTGGCAAGGTGCAGGTCGTCCAGCATGCCCAGCATCGTGCTTTCGATGTGCGTGGCGACCGAGCTGTAGGATGGCTCGGGCGACTCGGGCAGCACGTAGAGCAGCTCTTCGTCGGTGGCGTCCGGGTCTGCGGCGGCGATGGCCTGGGCCATCAGGTCAGGCAAGGGAAGGCTGTCGAGCAATACCGGGCGTGTGGGCGGCGGCTCGCTCGGCTCTTGTGCAGGTTCGGCCACGGGTACAGCCACAGCTGTTGTCGGTGCGGGTTCGGCACGTTCGGGGGCGGGCGCGGGTTCAGGCTCGGCCGCGGGGTGCTCGGCGCTGGCGTTTTTTGCTGGCTCTGGCTCTGCTCCGGCCTCGGGCTCGGCCGCTTTGGCGGCAGGCTGTTCAACATTGGGGGCAGCTTCTTGAGGCGTGGCAAAGGCTGCAGGTTCTTGCGCAATTTCGGCTTGGACGGGCTTTTGCACCGGCTCCGCAGCAGCGCTCGGCGCCAGCAGCTCCTCTCGGGCCAAGGCCTCTGCAGGTAACGGAGCCGCCTGCGGCACTGCGGTGTCGGACGCCTCAGCCGAATCCTGCCCTCCTGCCTCGGCGCGATTACCGAACAATCGCTCAAGCAACCCTGGCCGCGCGGCGTGTTCGTTAGGTTCGAGGGCTGAAAGCGCCTGGCCTTGCAGGCTGCTGAGCTCTGTCAGCAGCACCGGCAACTCGCGGCTCTGCCCGGCGCGCTTGTCCAGGGAACCCGCGAACTTGCGCAGCGGCCGGCTGGCTTCCTTGGGCAAAGGCAGCGCCTGCAACTGGGTAACCAGAGACGTCAATGCGGTGGAGATCTGGGTGACGCGTGTCCGCGGCGTTGCTCGGAGTCGAGCACGGCTTTTTCGAGACGGGGGATCAGGGTGGCGAGGGCGGCGTCCATGTTGTCGGTGCGCACCACTTCGCGCATTTCCTTCATGCAGGCGTCGACGGCCTTGTCAGCACCCTCGGCCGCCAGAGTGCTGCGCACAAGGCCCCGGCGCAGCAAGTCGAGGCGCGCGTTCCAACGGCGCTCGAGCTTTTCCTGATCCTCGATGCTCTTGAGGTATTTCTCTTTCCAGCGCTGGGCGTCGTCGGTCATGGCGGGCTAGGTGCCGATGAGTTGGGCTCATGAAACGCAAAAAGCGCCCTTCGCCGCCGTGTTTACGGGGCAAAGAGCGCTTTCGCAGGGCTGGCGCGAGTGGTTACTTGCTCGCCTGCCGCTCTTTCTCGATCAGAGTATCGGCAACCTTGAGGATTTCTTCAGGCCCGCCGGCAGAGCCGAGGTCGAAGCGGTACTTGCCATTGACGATCATGGTCGGTACACCGGTCACGCCGTAAGCCACTGCCAGTTGCTTGTACTTGGCGACGATGCCTTTGAGGGCGAAGGAATTGTAGGTTTCCAGGAACTTGTTCTTGTCGACACCCTTGGTGGCGACGAAGTCGGCCATCTCTTCAGGGGTCTTGAACATCTTGTGTTCCTTGTGGATCGCATCGAACACGGCGGTATGCACGCTGTGCTCCACACCCATGGTTTCGAGGGTCAGGAACATCTGGCCATGAACGTCCCAGATGCCGCCGAACATGGCCGGGATACGGTGGAAGTTCACGTCAGCCGGCAGTTTTTCGATCCATGGGTTGATGTAGGGCTCGAAGGCATAGCAGTGCGGGCAGCCGTACCAGAACAGCTCGACCACTTCGATCTTGCCGGGTTGCGACACCGGGACGGGGCTTTCCAGAACGGTGTACTGCTTGCCGGCTTCGATATCGGCGGCATTGGCCATGCCGGCCAGGCCGAACAGGCTGACCAGCGCAAGGGCTGCGCTGACGATCAGGTTACGCATGCTTGACTCCTGACACTTGAGGGATCGCTTGAATACAACGAGCGCTATGACTGATGCAAACAAGAGTGAGTTCGATAGTGTAACGGCTGATGTAGCTCGAGGGGCGACCTAACCGCAACGCCGAAGCAAATTTATGTTCACTCGATGAAGCCAAGGTTAACGCCATGCCGGCACAGCAAGGGCCAAGGCGATATACTGCCGGCTTTGCCCTGTTGCTCCCCGGGATGCCCATGTCGTTCAAGAATCCGCTCATTGGCCTTTGCCAGCAAGCCACCTTCGCTATCAGCGCGGCCAAGGTCGATCAATGCCCTGCCGATGCGGGCTACGAAGTCGCCTTTGCCGGCCGCTCCAACGCCGGCAAGTCCAGTGCGCTGAATACCCTCACCCATGCAAGCCTTGCGCGCACCTCCAAAACCCCGGGGCGCACGCAATTGCTGAACTTCTTCAGGCTCGATGACGACCGGCGCCTGGTCGATCTGCCCGGCTATGGTTTTGCCAAGGTGCCGATCCCGCTCAAGCAACACTGGCAACGGCACCTTGAGGCCTACCTGGGAAGCCGCGAATGTCTCAAGGGTGTGATCCTGATGATGGACGTTCGCCACCCGATGACCGACTTCGACCGGATGATGCTCGACTGGACCGTCGCCAGCGGCATGCCGATGCACATCCTGCTGACCAAGGCCGACAAGCTTACGTTTGGCGCAGCCAAGAACACGCTGCTCAAGGTTCAGAGCGAGGTGCACAAAGGATGGGGCAAAAGCGTAAGCCTGCAGCTGTTCTCTGCACCCAAGCGTCAAGGCCTGGACGAGGCCTATCAGGTGCTGGCCCAGTGGATGGGAACTGCCGAAGAGTAACGGCGGGCTTTTCCCGGGGCGAAAAAGCCCCGGCCTTCACGTGGGGGAGGAGGAAGGTCCGGGGTTCAATGCCAGGGCGCCTTTCGGCTCACCCGGCTATCTGCCAACACTTAACACAACACTAGGAGCATCGAAGGGCTTTAAAAGCCATTCGCACACTCTGAGTGCCTGGAAAGAGGTTAAGTTCCTTCCCAGAGGCGTTGCAGCGTGTTCATGAAGCAGGTTTCACAAACACGCGCCGCGCTTCATCTGCCTCAGCGAGCCTCGTCCCAGTTGCTGCCCACGCCTACTTCCACCAGCAGTGGCACATCCAGTTGGGCGGCATTGCCCATGTGCTCACGCAGCTGCTGGCTGACCTCCTCGACCAGATCCTCGCGCACCTCCAGCACCAGTTCGTCGTGCACCTGCAGGATCATGCGCGCGTCCACGCCGCTGCTCTGCAGCCAGGCGTCCACGGCGATCATGGCCTTCTTCACGATATCGGCCGCCGTGCCCTGCATCGGCGCGTTGATCGCAGTGCGCTCGGCGCCGCGGCGCAGCGCAGGGTTTTCTGGCCTTGATGTCCGGCACATACAGGCGCCGGCCGAAGAGGGTCTCGACGAAGCCCTGCTCGGTGGCCTGGGCGCGGGTGCGCTCCATATAGGCCAGCACGCCGGGGTAACGGGCGAAGTAGCGGTCGATGTAGTCCTGCGACTGTTTGCGGTCCACGCCGATCTGCCGTGCCAGGCCGAAGGCGCTCATGCCGTAGATCAGGCCGAAGTTGATGGCCTTGGCGCTACGGCGCATGTCGTTGGTCACGGCGTCCAGCTCGACGCCGAACACCTCGGCGGCGGTGGCGCGGTGCACGTCGAGGTTGTTCTGGAACGCATTGAGCAACCCTTCATCCTTGGCCAGGTGCGCCATGATGCGCAGCTCGATCTGCGAGTAGTCGGCTGCCAGCAGCTTATACCCTGGCGCTGCCACGAACGCCTGGCGAATGCGCCGGCCCTCGGCGGTGCGGATCGGGATGTTCTGCAGGTTCGGCTCGCTCGAAGACAAGCGCCCGGTGGCTGCCACGGCCTGGCCATAGGAGGTGTGGATGCGCCCGGTGCGCGGGTTGATCTGCTCGGGCAGTTTGTCGGTGTAGGTGCTTTTCAGCTTGCTCAGCGAGCGGTACTGCATCAGCACCTTGGGCAGCGGGTAATCCTGCTCGGCCAGCTCGGCGAGCACCGCTTCGGCGGTGGACGGCTGGCCGGTCGCGGTCTTGCTGATTACCGGCAGGCCGAGCTTTTCATACAGGATCGTGCCCAGTTGCTTGGGTGAGCCCAGGTTGAACTCTTCGCCCGCGATCTCGAAGGCTTCGCGCTCGAACGCCACCAGCTTTTCACCCAGCTCCAGGCTCTGTGCGCCCAACAGCTTGGCATCGACCAGCGCGCCGGTGCGCTCGATGCGCGCCAGCACCGGCACCAGTGGCATCTCGATGTCGCGCAGAATGGGCTCCAGGCTCGGCACCTCGGCGAGCTTTTCGCTGAGCACCTGATGCAGGCGCAAGGTGATGTCGGCGTCTTCAGCGGCATACGGGGCCGCCTGCTCCAGGGCGATCTGGTCGAAGGTCAGTTGCTTGGCGCCTTTGCCGGCGATGTCGGTGAAGGCCACGGTGGTGTGGTTCAGATAACGCTGGGCCAGGCTGTCCATGTCATGGCGGGTGGCAGTGGAGTCGAGTACGTAGGATTCGAGCATGGTGTCGAAGGCGACGCCCTGGACCAGAATGCCGGCAGCCTGGTCACCGCCGATCGCGCAGTTGGCCAGCACGTTCATGTCGTACTTGGCGTGTTGCGCCACTTTGGGCCGCTTCGGATCCTCGAGCAGCGGCTTGAGCGCCAGCAGCACGGTGTCGCGGTCCAGTTGCTCCGGCACGCCCATGTAGCTGTGCGTGAGCGGGATGTAAGCGGCCTCGTGAGGCTGCACCGCGAACGAAAGCCCCACCAGCTGCGCGCGCTGGGCATCCAGGGAAGTGGTTTCGGTATCGAAGGCGAACAGCTCGGCACTTTCGAGCTTCTTGAGCCAGGTGTCGAAGCTGGCCTGGTCGAGAACGGTGTCGTACTTCACCTCGGCCGCAGGCGTTGCCTCTGCGGGTTCGGCAGCGCCTGCTGCGGCCGCTTCGCGCGTCAGGTCGTCGAGCGGGCCGCGGAACTCCAGCTCGGTGAACAGCGCGATCAGCGCTTCGCGGTCCGGCTCGCCGCAGATCAGCGCGTCGACATGGATATCCAGCGGCACGTCGGTCTTGATGGTTGCCAGTTCATAGGACAGGAACGCCATGTCGCGGTGTTCCTCGAGCTTGGCCGGCAAGCCCTTGGCGCCGCGGATCGGCAGCGCGGGCACTTTGTCGAGATTTTCGTAAAGCTCTTTGAGCCCGCCGCCGATGCCGACCAGCAGGCCTTGAGCGGTTTTTTCACCCACGCCGGGCACGCCTGGAATGTTGTCGACCTTGTCGCCCATCAGGGCCAGGTAATCGATGATGTGCTCCGGCCCCACCCCGAACTTTTCTCGCACACCCGGCACGTCGAGTGAGCTACCGCTCATGGTGTTGACCAGGGTGATGTGCTCGCTCACCAGCTGCGCCATGTCCTTGTCACCAGTGGAAATCACTACCTCGCGCCCGCCAGCTGCGCTCTGCCGGGCCAGCGTGCCGATCACGTCATCGGCTTCGACACCTTCTATGCACAGCAGCGGGTAGCCCAGCGCACGTACGCTCTGATGCAGCGGTTCGACCTGCACGCGCAGGTCATCCGGCATGCTCGGGCGATTGGCCTTGTACTCGGCGTACAGCTCATCGCGGAAGGTGCCCCCCTTGGCGTCGAACACCACCGCGAAAGGGCTCTTGGGGTATTGCTTGCGCAGGCTCTTGAGCATGTTCAGCACGCCCTTCACCGCACCGGTGGGCATGCCCTTGGTAGTGGCCAGGGGGGCAGGGCATGGAAGGCGCGGTAGAGATAGGACGAACCGTCCACCAGGACGAGAGGCGCTTGGCTCATGGGCAGAATCAACCTTTTGGCGGGAAGGCAGCGCCAGCTGGCGTGCCTGCCCAGTAGAATGTCGGGGTTCGAGGACCACAAAGAGACAAGGTTAACATGCGCCCGTTTCCCTGCCTGATGCTGATTGCCGCGCTTGTGGCCGGTTTCGCGACCCCTGCCCTGGCCGCTGGGCGAGCCTCGCTCCGACGGCACACAGGTGACCGAGTACGCCCAGGGCGATACGCGGATCCAGGAATACCGTATTCGCGGCCGAGCTGTATCAGGTGAAGGTTATTCCCGCGCATGGCAAGCCTTACATGCTGGCACCTGCGGACGGCAGCGACAACGATCTGACCCGTGCCGACAAACCCACGCTGCACATCCCTCAATGGACGCTGTTGCAGTGGTAGAATGCCGGCCCTTTCAATCAACCTGGCGCGCTTCCCCATGTCCGTTTTCACGCCCCTGACCCGGCCCCAGCTCGAAACCTTCCTCGCCCCTATGGCCTGGGCCGTCTGCTGGACTTTCAGGGCATCGCCGCTGGCAGTGAAAACACCAACTTCTTCGTGAGCCTGGAGCGGGTGAGTTCGTGCTTACGCTGGTCGAGCGGGGGCCGGTGAGCGAGATGCCATTCTTCATCGAGCTGCTCGACGTGCTGCATGAGGCCGACTTGCCGGTGCCGTTCGCGATCCGCACCACCACCGGTGACGCGTTGCGGGAGCTCGAGGGCAAGCCTGCGCTTCTGCAACCCCGGCTCTCGGGCAAGCACCCGCATGAACCCAATGCCGAGCTGTGCAACCAGGCCGGGCGGCTGGTTGCCAGTATCCACCTCGCAACGCGCGGCGAACGGATGATCGAGCGCCGTACCGACCGTGGCCTGGCCTGGATGCTCGAAGAAGGTGAGCAGTTGGCCCGGGGCATGGCGCCGGAAGCGGCGAGCCTGCTGCAGGCTGCGCTCGCCGAGATCCGCCAGCACCAACAGGCGATCATGGCGCTGCCTCAGGCCAACCTGCATGCCGACCTGTTCCGTGACAATGTCATGGTCGAAGGCAACCACATCAGCGGCGTGATCGACTTCTACAACGCGTGCTCGGGGCCGATGCTGTACGACGTGGCGATCAGCCTGAACGACTGGTGCTCCCATGCCGACGGCAGCCTCGACCTCGCTCGGGCGCGGGCATTTCTGGCCGGCTATTCGGCGCTGCGGCACTTCACTCCGGCCGAGGCCGAGCTGTGGCCGACGCTGCTGCGGGTGGCGTGTGTGCGGTTCTGGTTGTCACGCCTGATCGCAGCTGCCTCGTTCGCCGGCCGTGACGTGGTGGTGCACGACCCGGCAGAGTTCGAACAGCGCCTGGCTCAGCGCCAGCAGGTGTCGCTGGCGTTACCTTTCGCGTTTTAGGCCTGAAGTCGTGGCGGCGAGCCGCGCGACAGGCTGCATCGGCCTGAGGCCTGAGCGTCGCCCGGCAAGCCGGCCTCCCACCTCCTTAAAGGCTCTCAAGGCAGCCGGCGAGGTTATCGGCGAGGGTATCGAGCAAGTGCTCGTAGCCGTCTGCGCGGGCATCGCTGAACCCACCTAGCGCATCGAGCTCGGCCAATTTCACCGGCAGGCCGGCAGTGAGGGTTTCGGCCAGCCTCGGGCGCAGCGGCGGCTCGCTGAACACGCACGTCTTGCCCACGTCCTGAAGTTGCGCGCGCATTGCAGCCACGTGCCGTGCGCCGGGCTGCACTTCCGAGGCCACTGCAAACACACCGGCGTGTTTGAGGCCATAAGCATCCTCGAAATAATCGAAGGCTTCGTGGAACACGAAATACGGCTTGCCCTGAACACCTGCAACGCGGGCTTTGATGCGGGCGTCGAGGGCATCGAGGCGCTGACTGAAGGCCGTGGCGTTGGCCTGGTAGCGGTTGGCGTTGGAGGGGTCGGCCTTGGCCAGGTCGGTAGCCATGCGCGCTGCAATCACTCGGGCGTTGACTGTGGACAGCCACAGGTGAGCATCCACTGAGCCAGGGCGATGGTCGTGATCGTGCTCGTCGGCCTCCTCCTCGGCATGAGAATCGCCACTCTCGGTAAAGCGGCGCAGGCTCAGCCCCGGCAGGTTCTGCACCACGACGGTCGGTTTGCTGCGCGCTTGCAGAGCCTTGCCCAGAAAGCCTTCCATGTCCGGGCCGATCCAGTACACCAGGTCAGCATCGGCCACGCGGCGGACGTCGGACGGGCGCAAGGCATAGTGGTGCGGCGAGGCTCCCGGGGGCAGTAGCACTTCTGGCGTTCCAGTGCCCTCCTGCACGGCTGCGGCAATCAATTGCAACGGCTTGATGCTGGTCAGTACCTTGACCTCGGCACTGGCCCCCAGCGACAGCGCACTCAGCGCGAAAAACACGAAAACACGGAGAAAACTCGGCACAATGCACCCCTTCAGGCCCGTTTAGCGGGTAACATAATAACGTCTCTAGCCCAGGTCGTCGTCGCCCATGCTTAAAACGCCTTTGGCCAACCAGCCTCATGATCACTCTCGCTGCGTGCACAGCGCGCTGTCCGAAGCCGATGCCATTTGCGCACAGAAAGGCCTGCGCCTGACTGCGCTGCGCAAGCGCGTGCTCGAGTTGGTCTGGCAGAGCCACAAGCCTCTTGGTGCCTATGACATCCTGGCCGTGCTCAGCGAGCAGGACGGCCGCCGCGCCGCGCCGCCTACAGTCTACCGGGCCCTGGATTTCCTTCTGGAAAACAACCTGGTGCACCGCCTGGCTTCACTCAATGCCTTCATGGGCTGCGCCCACCCCGAGCATGCGCATCAGGGCCAGTTCCTGATCTGCCGCCAATGCCATGTGGCTGTGGAGCTCGAGCAAGTGAACATTACCCAAGCCATCGAGGCGGGTGCCGCCGGCATCGGCTTTACGGTGGAGTCGCAAACCGTTGAAGTCGTGGGCCTGTGCACCAACTGCAAGGCGGCCTGATGAGCGACGCGCTGATTCGCCTGGAGCAGGTCACGGTTTCATTTGCTGGGCAGAACACCCTGGAACGCATCGACCTGGCCGTGCGGCCTGGCGAGATCGTCACCTTGATCGGCCCCAACGGTGCCGGCAAAACGACCTTGGTACGCGCTGTTCTGGGCCTGCTCACACCGGATAGCGGCAAAGTGTGGCGCAAGTCCAGGCTGCGTATCGGCTACATGCCGCAGAAGCTTCAGGTGGATGCGACCCTGCCCCTTTCGGTGCTGCGCTTTCTGCGCCTGGTGCCTGGCGTCACCCGTGAACAAGCCTTGGCGGCACTCCACGAGGTAGGCGCGGCGCAGGTGATCGACAGCCCTGTCCAGACGATTTCCGGCGGTGAGACGCAGCGAGTGCTGCTCGCCCGTGCCCTTCTGCGAGAGCCCGAGCTGCTGGTGCTGGACGAACCGGTTCAGGGGGTCGACGTCGCCGGCCAGGCCGAGCTGTACAGCCTGATCACGCGCCTGCGCGACCGCCATCGCTGCGGTGTACTGATGGTGTCTCACGACCTGCACGTGGTGATGAGCACCACCGATCAGGTCGCGTGCCTGAACCGGCATGTTCGCCGTTCAGGCCACCCTGAGCAGGTCAGTGGCGACCCCGCTTTCGTCGAGCTGTTCGGCGAAGCCGCGCGCAGCCTGGCCATCTATCACCACCATCACGACCACGCCCACACCTTGCACGGCGAAGTGGTCGCCGATGCGGGGCACACGCATTCGCACGGTACACACTGCAACCATGGCTGATTTTCTGCTCTACGCCCTGCTGGCGGGCCTTTCACTTGCAGTGGTCGCGGGGCCGTTGGGCTCGTTCGTGGTCTGGCGGCGCATGGCCTATTTCGGCGATACGCTGTCCCACGCTGCATTACTGGGCGTAGCGCTGGGCCTGGCACTCGATGTAAGCCCGGCGCTGGCGGTCACTGCCGGTTGCCTGTTACTGGCGGTGATACTGGTATCGCTGCAACGGCGCCAGCCGCTGGCGTCTGACACCCTTCTGGGCATCCTGGCACCCAGCACGCTTTCGTTGGGCCTGGTTGTGCTGAGCTTCATGCGCGATGTGCGCATCGACCTGATGGCCTATCTGTTTGGCGACTTGCTGGCCATCAGCCCCAGCGACCTTTACTGGATCGTTGGCGGCAGCCTGGTGGTGCTGGCCCTCCTCGGCCTGCTGTGGCGCCCGCTGCTGGCGATTACGGTTCACGAGGAACTGGCCAGGGTCGAAGGCCTGCCAGTGGCGAGCTTGCGCCTGGGGTTGATGCTGCTGATCGCCATCGTGATTGCAGTGGCGATGAAGATCGTAGGTGTGTTGCTGATCACCTCGCTGTTGATCATCCCGGCGGCTGCAGCGCAGCGCCATGCACGTTCGCCTGAGCAGATGGCGCTTGGCGCCAGCGTGCTTGGGGTGCTGGCGGTGTGCGCAGGGCTGTCGCTGTCCTGGTTCAAGGACACCCCGGCCGGCCCGTCGATCGTGGTCAGCGCGGCGCTGCTGTTCCTGCTCAGCTTTGCCTTGCCCCGGCGTGCCTAGGGCTTTTTCGCCTGGCCGATTAGCGTGTAAACTGCGCGGATTTTGCGCAACTAGAGAATTGCCCGCAATGATATCTCCTGCCCTTCGCTGTCTGCTGGTCGCGTGGGTTTCGCTGGGCCTGGCCGCCTGTGCGGGCAAGCCAACCGAGCCGGCACCCCCTGCCGCGCCGTCGGCTGCGCAGGTGTTGCAGCAGAACATCGCCAGCGGCGAGCTGGCCACTGCCGAAGACCAATTGAGCACCTTGCAGGCACAGAGCCCGGCCGATCCAGAGCTGGACAACCTGCAACGGCAGTTGGCCGAGGCTTACCTGCAGCGCAGCCAGGTCTCTCTGCAAAAGGTGATGTGAACGCAGCGGCCACTGCTCTGGCTCGCGCCCGCGCCCTTATGCCTAAGGCGCCTGCGTTGGTGGGGGGTGTCAACGGTGCCATCACTCAGGCGCGTAAAGCTGAGCTCGAACAGGCCGAGGCTGCTCTGAAGGCAGCCGAAGCGAAACCTGCCGCCAAGGTCATCGACCCGGCTGCTACCAGCACCCCGGTAGCTCTGGATACCACCCATATTCGCAAGATGCAGGCACAGCTCGATGACATCGCGACCGATGTCGTCAACTACAACTGCGATGTCGTGGTCCAGGTGCCCCGCAAGGCAGACGCCCCCTGGCTGGAGGCTCTGCTGCGCAAGCGAGTCGACAAGTTGAACCCTGCACTTGAGTGGAAACTCTCGCACAGGGTAGATCGGGCTCAACCGGCAATCATCATTCTTAGCCCGGCCAAGCCCTGATCCTGTTCCTCAGGCCGGTACTGCCTTGGCTTTCGGCTCACGAGCCCACACGCGGTGCTGGCCGATAGCCTTGATGAACTTGGCCGGGTCACCGATTACCAGGCCCTCATCTTCGTCCAGTTGCAGGCTGTCGATCAGGGTCTTGGCGCCGGGGCAGGCGCCGATGGCTTTGAGGTGCTTGTAGGCTTCGAGCACAAAATGCTTGGCCACGCCGTCCTGCGACAGCGCCTTGACCGCCTCATCGCCGCCGATTACCCAGATGGCGTCGAACGCCACCGACGGCATGCCTTCCATGGAAGCATCCACTTCAAGTGTCTTGCCCTCCGCGGTTTTGACAGGCGCTGACGTTGGGCCCAGCAACTTGGCGTGAGCGCCTTCGTCAGCCAGCGCCTTGCGCACCGTATCCACAGCCTTGGCTTCACTGCCATCAGCCACCAGCAGTGCCACCTTGCGGCCCTTGATGTTGCCAGGCAGCAAGTTTTGCTGGCTGAGAGCGGGCGACTCTTTCAACGAAGACTGCTTGCCCTTGGTGCCGGCAGCCGGCGCAGGCAGGCCCAGATTCTTGGCCACGCGTGCAGCCAGCTCTGCGTCGATATTGGCCAGAATCTCGTTCACCTGGCGCTCGCGAATGTGCACACGCTCGACCTTGCCCAGCTCGAAGCTGTAGGCAGCGATGATGTGTTCTTTTTCCGGCGTACTCATGCTGTTGAAGAACAGGCTTGCCTGGGAAAAGTGATCGCCGAACGACTCGCTGCGCTCCCGAACCTTGTGCGCTTCCACACGTTCCTGGTAGCTCTCGAAGCCCCCGTTCTGGGGGGCGGACGGCGTTTCTTTCGGCCAGCCACCATCGATCGAGTTGGGTTCGTAAGACGCGCGACCCTTGTCGATGGTCATGCGGTGCATCGCGTCACGTTGGCCATTGTGGTTGGGTGCCAGCGGGCGATTGATGGGGATCTCGTGGAAGTTCGGCCCACCGAGGCGGCTGATCTGAGTGTCGGTATAGGAGAACAGGCGGCCCTGCAGGAGCGGGTCGTTGGTGAAGTCGATACCTGGCACGATATGGCCTGGGCAGAACGCGACCTGCTCGGTTTCGGCGAAGTAGTTATCCGGGTTCCGGTTGAGCACCATCTTGCCCAGCGGGGTAACCGGTACTAGCTCTTCGGGAATGATCTTGGTCGGGTCGAGCAGGTCGAATTCGAACTTGTGTTCGTCTTCTTCCGGCACGATCTGCACACCCAGTTCCCATTCCGGGTAATCGCCGGTTTCAATGGCTTCCCAGAGGTCACGGCGGTGGTAGTCGGTGTCTTTGCCGGCGAGCTTCTGCGCCTCATCCCATACCAGCGAGCAAACGCCCTGCGCTGGTTTCCAGTGGAATTTGACGAACACGGCTTTGCCATCGGTGTTGATCAGGCGGAAGGTGTGGATTCCGAAGCCCTGCATGCTGCGCAGGCTTTTGGGGATCGCACGGTCCGACATTGCCCAGATGACCATGTGCGCGGATTCCGGCACCAGAGAGACGAAGTCCCAGAAGGTGTCGTGTGCAGAGCCGCCGGTAGGAATCTCGTTCTGAGGTTCAGGTTTCACTGCGTGGACGAAGTCAGGGAACTTGATCGCATCCTGAATGAAGAACACTGGCATGTTATTGCCGACCAGATCGAAGTTGCCTTCATCGGTGTAGAACTTGACTGCGAAACCTCGCACATCACGAACGGTGTCGCCGGAGCCGCGCGGGCCCTGCACGGTAGAGAAGCGTACGAATACTGGCGTTTGCTTGCCCTTGCCACGCAGGAAGCCTGCCTTGCTCAGCTCGCTGTGATCGGCATAAGACTCGAAGTAGCCATGCGCCGCGCAACCGCGAGCGTGCACGATTCGCTCCGGAATACGCTCGTGGTCAAAGTGCGTGATCTTCTCGCGCATGATGAAGTCTTCGAGCAACGACGGGCCGCGCGAACCCACCTTGAGGGTGTTCTGGTTATCACTGACCTTGACGCCCTGATTGGTGCGCAGCGCCTGGCCGGTCGCATCGGAGCGATAGCTCTCGAGTGCGTCGGTCTTGGCGTTGTCGTTGGCGCGGTCCGGGGTATCGGTGCCGGCCAGCTCACTTTTGCCTGCTTTCATTCTGCCCTCTCCTCAGTTGCGTAGGCCCCTTGGCAGGGCTCGTAACGCATGGATGCAATCGACGGTGTCTGGGTAGTGACTGAAGTGCTTGTGCGCTCGTTCCTTTTTCAGGCAGCCGGTCGGGCATATGGCCAAAATCAAGGCACAGGATGAAATTAGTGCTAAGGCGCTGCGGCGACGTCAGGTAAAATGGCCGGCTTTTTTGGCTATCAGCCCCTATTTCGTGCCCAAAAGGTCCGCTCCTTGATCGAATTTCACGACGTCCACAAGACTTACCGCGTGGCCGGGAAAGACATCCCCGCCCTGCATCCCACGCAGCTGACGGTGCCCCGAGGGCAGGTGTTCGGCCTCATCGGCCATTCGGGGGCCGGCAAGAGTACTCTGCTGCGCCTGATCAACCGCCTGGAAGCGCCCAGCGGCGGCCGAGTGATGGTCGACGGCGAGGATGTAACGGCCATGAACGCCCGCCAACTGCGCGGCTTCCGCCAGCAGGTCGGGATGATCTTCCAGCACTTCAACCTGCTGGCCTCCAAAACCGTGGCAGACAACGTCGCCTTGCCACTGCGCCTCGCCGGTGGCCTGAGCCAGCGGGAAATCGATGAGCGCGTGGCCAGCCTGCTCGCCCGCGTAGGCCTGGCCGACCATGCGAGCAAGTATCCCGCGCAACTTTCCGGCGGCCAGAAGCAACGGGTAGGTATCGCCCGTGCGCTGGCCACTGAGCCCAAGATCCTGCTGTGCGACGAGGCCACCAGTGCGCTGGACCCTCAGACCACCGCGTCGGTGCTGCAACTGCTGGCCCAGATCAACCGGGAGCTGAAGCTCACCATCGTATTGATCACCCACGAAATGGACGTGATCCGCCGGGTGTGCGACCAAGTGGCGGTGATGGACGCCGGCCGTATCGTCGAACAAGGCCCAGTGGCCGAGGTGTTCCTGCATCCGCAACATCCGACTACGCGACGCTTCGTTCAGGAAGACGAGCAAGTGGATGAAAACGCGCAGCACGACGACTTCCGCCACGTTCAGGGCCGCATCGTGCGACTGACCTTCCAGGGTGAGGCGACCTACGCACCGTTGCTGGGTACCGTGGCACGTGAAACCGGGGTCGACTACAGCATCCTGGCGGGGCGTATAGACCGTATCAAGGACAGCCCCTACGGCCAGCTCACGCTGGCCATCACCGGCGGTGACATGGACGCCGCTTTCGCCCGCTTCGCGGCAGCCGATGTGCATATGGAGGTCCTGCGCTGATGGACATTCTCGAGCCTTTTCCCTAATGTCGACGTGTTCGAGATCTGGGAGGCCTCCCGCGATACACTCCTGATGCTGGGCTGGTCACTGCTGTTCACTGTGGTGCTGGGCCTGCCGCTGGGCGTGGTGCTGTTCCTGGCCAGCCCACGGCAGCTGCTCGAAAGCCGCCGTATTTACCAGTGCCTTTCGGTGGTGGTGAACCTTTTGAGGTCCTTGCCGTTCATTATCCTGCTGGTACTGATGATGCCGATCACGCCATTGATCGCGGGTACTTCGCTGGGTGTGCCGGGTGCCATTCCGCCCTTGGTGGTGGGTACGGCACCCTTCTTCGCGCGGCTGGTTGAAACCGCCTTGCGTGAAGTGGACCGGGGCATCATCGAAGCCACGCAGTCGATGGGCGCAACCATTCGCCAGATCGTGTTCCGCGCGCTGCTGCCAGAGGCCCTGCCGGGCATTATCGCGGCGGTCACCGTCACCACGATCGCGTTGGTGGGTTACACCGCCATGGCGGGTGCCGTGGGTGCCGGCGGGCTCGGGGACCTGGCCATTCGCAATGGTTACCAACGGTTCCAGACCGATGTGATGGTCGTTACGGTGGTAGTTCTGGTGGTACTGGTGCAAGTGGTGCAATCGGTGGGTGATCGCCTGGTAGCGCATTTTCTCGCAAGTAAATGATTGCCTGGCCGCCTTGCCGGCGGCCTTCACAAGGAGTCGATTCATGAAAAAACTGCTGGTCGCCTGCGCCGCGCTGTTCGCACTGCAAGCACACGCCGACGAAACCCTCAACGTGGCTGCCACCGCTGTGCCGCACGCCGAGATTCTCGAGTTCGTCAAACCCCAGCTGGCCCAGGAAGGCGTGGTGCTCAACGTGCGAGTGTTCACCGACTACGTTCAGCCCAACGTTCAGGTAGCCGAAAAGCGCCTGGACGCCAACTTCTTCCAGCACCAGCCCTGACCTGAACGAGTTCAATGCCGGTAAGGGCACTGACCTGGTCGCGGTCACAGGCGTACATCTGGAGCCGCTGGGCGCCTATTCCAGCAAATACAAGAAGCTTGACGAGCTGCCCGGCGGGGCTACCGTGGTGATCCCCAACGACGCCACCAATGGCGGCCGTGCCCTGCTGCTGCTGCAAAACGCCGGGCTGATCAAGCTGAAGAACCCGACCGATATCCTGTCCACGCCCAAGGACATCGTGGAGAACAGCAAGGACCTGAAAATCCGTGAGCTAGAGGCAGCTACCCTGCCCCGCGTTTACACCACCGTCGACCTGGCATTGATCAACACCAACTATGCCCTGCAGGCCAAGCTCGATCCTTCCAAGGATGCGCTGGTGATCGAAGGCAAGGATTCGCCCTACGTGAACATCCTGGTTGCCCGCCCGGACAACAAGGATTCACCGGCCATGCAGAAGCTTGCCGCCGCGCTGCACAGCCCGGAGCTCAAGCAGTTCATTCAGGAGAACATACCAAGGCGCCGTAGTGCCTGCGTTCTAAGCCAGGCTAGGCAGGGGCTCGGGTGGCGCCGCCACCAGCTCGCGAAACTGCCTGGCATCCAGGGCTTCGGCGAACAGCCAGCCCTGGCCGTAGTCCACGCCCTCGCCGTGCAACAGCTCGGCCTGGGCCTCGGACTCGATCCCTTCGGCAATCACCTTCATGCCCAACGCGTGCGCCATGCGAATGATATGCGGCGCTACTCCACTGCTGGCGGCATCTTCCCCAACGCATCCACGAACGCCTTGTCGATTTTCAGGCAATCCACCGGCAGGTTCTGCAGGTAGGCCAGGCTGCTGTAGCCCGTTCCGAAATCGTCGATCAGTACCCGGTGGCCTCGCTCGCGAAAGGCTTTGAGGGTTTTCTGGGCCAGGGTCACGTCCACCAGGCCACGCTCGGTCACCTCGAACGCGATCTGCGCGGGTAATACTCGGTGATGCTTGAGCAGGCGCGCGGCCACTGCCGCGATCCTTGGCTCGGTGACATCGCAGGCTGCCAGGTTCACCGAGACGTAAAGCTCCTTGTTGGCACGCAGCACTGTGCCTAGCTGTTCGAGAATGCTCTGCAGCACAAAGTCGGTGATATGGCGGATCAGGCCGCTGTTTTCGGCCAGTGGAATGAACAGCTCCGGGCTCGTCAGGCTCCCGTCGGGACGGCGCCAGCGCACCAGGGCTTCAGCGCCCACGCAGCGGCGGTTGTGCAGGTCGAAGATCGGCTGGTACATCACCCGGATCTCGCGCCGGCGCAACGCCCCTTGCAGCGCCGACTCCAGCGACTGGCGCTGGATCAGTGACTGGAACACCGTCCAACCTGTCAGCAATGCCAGTAGCAGGCTGGTCGGGTAGAACAGCCACAAAGGTGTGGCCATCAATGACGGCAGCTCGGCACGGGGGTGATAAGCACTAGCTGATAGTCAGGAAAGCGGGTAGCCATGCGGTAGATCAGGTGATCATCGGTGACCGACAAGGCGTTGGCTGGCGTTGGCGGCATGCCGGGCGGCGGCCAGGCCTGGGCAGGGCCGAGCACTGGAATCGCCTGGCGGCCCTGGTCGACCACCATCAGCAAGCTGCCATGAGCCGGCAGTTCGACCACATCGCTCAGGTGCCCTCGCGAGGTGGATACGCGAAACTCGCCTCTGCCCATCATCAGGGCTGCGCGGTTTTCGTCGGGCTCCTCGGTGGAGTTGAGCCAGTAACTGTAGGTTTCACCTTGCAGATCAGGCTGGTGGGCGGTACTGGCGACAGGCATGGAGACACGGTTGGAGCAGGCCTTGCCGCCCTGGAGGTAAGCGGCTTCGAACACGAACCGGTAATCGATGCCGACCTGGCGCAGCAACTGCAGCATGGGCTCACTGCAACCACGGATGGGCTGGGCGTCCAGGTCGTCCACGGCGCTGCGCAGTTGCGTGAAGATCTGCTCGAGGCGGCCAACGAAACGCTCGCCACGGGCGTTCATCAACTCACGCTCGTTTTCGAGCTGTTGATGGCGGATCAACCAGTGGCTGAAGGTGCACAGCACGGCCAGTGAAAGCCCGCCGATCAGCAGTGCGCAGGCGCCAGGGCGGCTGATGCGCTGGCGCAGCAATAGGAGATAAAGCAGCATGATGAAGCTGTCCCGATGACCAGAGGGCCAAATATTCCGAAAACATTGGGCCCTCACGCCCAATCGGCCCTCCGATTTAAGCCAAAGCGCCTCGCGGCGCAAGCTCAACGCATGTTCAGCAGTACCTGAATGAGCGCGGCGGTTTGCGCGTCAGGCACGCCGTCGTAGCGCTGTGGGCGGTAATGCATCTGAAAGGCACCGATGACGCGCTGGGTCGCGGTGTCGAGAGTGCCGCTCTGTGGAATCGAATAGCCCAGGCGCGACAGTTGTTCCTGATACCAGGTGATGCTTGGCGGACTGATGTCGAAACGGGCTTTCTGCTGGGCCACTGCGGGTTCGGCAGGCCATACCCCAAAGCCCTCGGCGGCCAGCCGCTTCCATGGGAACAGCGGGCCGGGGTCTTGCTTGCGCAGCGGGGCGATATCGCTATGGCCGATGAAGTTGCGCTTGTCGATGCGATAACGGCTGGCGATATCACGCAGCAGGTAGAGCAGCGACTGCACCTGCGCCTCGGTGTAGGGGTACCAGACACGACCACTGGCGGTGTCCTGGTAGCCGGGGTTGACGATTTCGATACCGAGGGAGCTGGAATTGAGCCAGGTGCGGCCGTCCCATTCGCTTTCGCCGGCGTGCCAGGCGCGGTATTGCTCGTCTACCAGCTTGAAGATAGTTGCCTGAGTGTCGTCGCCGATCAGGTAGTGGGCACTCACCTGGCCGTGGGTGAGCAACTGCAGGGAGCGCTCCTGGGAGGCAGAGGTGTAATGCATCACCACGAACTGCACACGGCTGTCGTAATTCACCGAAGGATGGCTGGTGTCGATGCGTGGCCCTGTGGCGCACCCGGCGAGCAGGGCAAAGAAGAGCAAGGCGAGATATGGCTTCATAAGGTAGGGCGTCAACGCTGGCAGGAAACGCAACATTGTAACGCACGTAAGCGCAGCTGGAGCACAGCCTTCTCTCTGCGTTGCGGTAGGATGCTGTCACAACCCTTTTCAGCAGACGTTCATGGACCTTCGCGACCTTGCGTACTTCGAGACGATTGCCGAGCTTGGCCATCTGGGCCAGGCGGCCGAGCGCCTGAATCGAAGCCAGCCGGCCTTGAGCAAAAGCATCCAGCGGCTCGAGGAGTCGCTTGGGGCGCAGTTGTTCAGGCGAGAAGGCCGGCGTATCCGCCTCACCCCTGTGGGCCAATTGCTTCTGGCCAGGGGCAAGGCGCTGCTGCAAGGCGCAGACGAGACCCGCCGGGAGATTCGTGACTTCGCCAGCGGCGCACTGGGCAACATCCGCCTTGGCTGTGCAGCCACCATGACCGAATACCTGCTGCCCGACCTGGTCGCAGAGCTGATCGCGCAAGCGCCGGAAGTCACCCTGTCAGTGGTGGTCGGGCAGGATGACGTGCTCAAGGATGGTCTGCGCCGGGGTGAACTGGATATCGTCATCGGGCCGATGAACCACACCGACCCTGGGCTGACGGCCCATGTGCTGCTGGAAGACCACGCGATGGTCGTAGCCGGTGCCGACCATCCGCTTTTCTCAGGGCCGATCAGCCTGGCCGAGCTGTGCAAGTATCGTTGGATCCTGCCGCCCAGCAGCACGCTGGGGCGCCGCTGGATCGACCACCTTTTCCATCAGAACCAGCTGCCGCCGCCTTTCGTGCAGATAGAAACCAACCTGATCACGCTTTCACCGCGCATGGTTGCCAGCACCGGCCTGTTGAGTTTCATGACTCGCCAGTCGCTTGAAAACGCGCGCTTTGTGGCCCCGCTGCGAGTGGTGCCCCTCGACGAAACCCGATTCACACGCCAGGTGGGTGTCGCCTGGCGCAGCGGCGCCTACTTGTCACCGGCGGCGCAAAGGCTCGTTGAAATCCTGCGGCACTACCAGCCGCCTGAAGATCTTTAACCGCAGGTTGAGCGGTACTTCAAATAGCCATGGCGCCCTGATACTGTATTTGCATACAGTATAGAGGTGTATGCCATGCCCAGTGCTCCCGTTCGAGGCCGGGGAACCGCCAGCAACCCGCACAACCGCTTTGCCCCTCGCCAAAGCACCCTCGAAAGCGACGGCTGGGAACAGGAGGTGCCCGCTACCGCGAGTACGGAGGTGCGCATCGAGATTGCCAAAAGCATCATCAGCCGCAATACATCACCGGATTTGCCGTTTGATCGCTCGATCAACACTTACCGAGGCTGCGAGCACGGCTGCATCTATCGTTACGCCCGGCCCAGCCATGCCTACTGGGACCTGTCGCCTGGCATCGACTTCGAAACCCGGCTGATCGCCAAGACCAACGCGGCCTCCCGCCTGGAAGAGGCACTCGGCGCCAGGGGCTACCAATGTGCGCCGATCAATCTGGGCGCCAACACCGACCCTTACCAGCCCATCGAGCGGGAGTATCGGCTCACCCGTCAGGTGCTCGAGGTGCTGCTCCGTTATCGTCACCCGGTCACTATCGTGACCAAGGGGGCGCTGATCCTGCGCGACCTCGACCTGCTCGGTGAACTGGCATCCAGGGGGCTGGTACGGGTGATGGTAAGCCTCACCACCCTCGATGATGACCTCAAGCGCGTAATGGAGCCCAGGGCTGCTGCGCCGAGTGCGCGGCTGCGGGTAATCAGCCGGCTGGCCGAGGCGGGCGTGCCGGTGGGGGTGCTGCGTTCGCCGATGATTCCCATGGTCAACGACCATGAACTTGAGGCACTGGTACGGGCTGCGGCCGATGCAGGCGCGCTTAGTGGCAACTACATGCTCCTGCGCTTGCCGCTCGAGGTCGCACCGCTGTTCGAGCAATGGCTGCAAGACCACTACCCGCAACGGATGAGCCACGTGCTGAGCCTGGTACGGCAAAGCCGTGGAGGTGAAGTTGTACGACTCGCGCTTCGGCGCTCGAATGCGCGGCGAAGGGGTATTCGCGGACTTGCTGGCGCAACGTTTTGCACAGGCGCTCAAGCGCAGCGGTTTGCAAAAACGTGATGCCTTATCACTGGATACTTCACAGTTCTGTCCTCCGGGACGGCAGATGACACTCTTGTGAACAGTCAAATAGTTGATCCAAAAGTTGATATTCAATTGATGGCAAACTTGTGAAAAATTTGTCGCGCTGCCACTAGTATGACATTGCGCTATCCACTATGAATCGCCTGCGTAGCGCGGCGTTGAGCGCTGCGCCTTAAGCTTCTTTTAAGCTTGATCCTTTAATTTAAGAATTGTCTCATTCAGTCACATTTGTAAAATTCGACATCGTTCAATAGCGGTGTAGGATCTATTACCCATCTGTGTGGGAAACTTGACCCGTTAAAGAGGATAGAGCATGACATCCCAGGACCAGACCCCGGTTAATAGTGCGGAAGAGGCCCTCAAGCATATCGTCGACGGCTTCCGGCATTTCCACCAAGAAGTGTTCCCGCAGCAGCAAGAGCTGTTCAAGAAGCTTGCAACCGCGCAAGCGCCACGGGCGATGTTCATCACGTGCGCGGATTCACGCATCGTTCCGGAGCTGATCACCAACAGCTCGCCAGGCACACTGTTCGTCACCCGCAACGTCGGCAACGTCGTGCCGCCTTATGGGCAGATGAACGGCGGCGTTTCGACGGCGATCGAGTACGCAGTCATGGCGTTGGGCGTGCAGCACATCATCGTATGCGGCCACTCCGACTGCGGCGCCATGCGCGCAGTGCTCAACCCTGACAGCCTCGAAAAGATGCCCACTGTAAAAGCCTGGCTGCGCCACGCTGAGGTCGCTAAAACAGTGGTGCATGACAACTGTAACTGCGCAACCGAGGCCGAAAGCATGGGCGTGCTTACCGAGGAGAATGTTATCGCGCAACTGCAACACTTGCGTACTCACCCCTCGGTAGCCTCACGCCTGGCCAGCGGGCAGCTGTTCATCCATGGTTGGGTGTACAACATCGAAACCAGCGAAATCAAAGCCTACGATGCAGTCGAGGATCGTTTCCTGTCGCTGAGCCAAGCCACGAACATCCCCAGCGCGAGCCCCAAAGGCCGCTTTTGATCGCCTAGCCGATCCGATCCACAGGCCAGCGACGGCTGCTCACTCCTTGCGTGCAGCCACGGCCACCGCCGTTTCCCAATAACAACAACAACGGTATTGCGCACCCTTTCCGAGTACGGGGCAGCCTGCTGCTGCATCGTTCTCGGGAGATGGTGCGCGCGTGCCTGCCAGGGACGCGGCGGTGCCGGGCCTGAATGCTCATTCAGGAGAGTGAACATGAACGTTTCTCAAACCAAGGCATCGATGCCACGGGAATTGATGGCCTCAGTGGTCGTGTTCCTGGTGGCGCTACCGCTGTGCATGGGCATCGCCATTGCGTCGGGCGTCCCTCCCGCCAAAGGGCTGATTACCGGCATCATCGGCGGCATTGTCGTGGGCATGATGGCCGGCTCGCCTTTGCAGGTCAGTGGCCCGGCCGCCGGCCTGGCCGTGCTGGTATTCGAACTGGTGCGCCAACATGGCCTGCCGATGTTGGGGCCTATCCTGCTACTGGCAGGCTTTCTGCAACTGCTGGCCGGCCGCTTGCGCCTGGGCTGCTGGTTCCGTGTCACGGCGCCGGCGGTGGTGTACGGGATGCTGGCGGGTATCGGCGTTCTGATTGTCTTATCGCAGATACATGTGATGCTCGATCAGGCGCCACAACCTTCGGGCCTGCAGAACCTTTTGGAATTCCCAGGCGCAGTCGCCGAATCCCTGCCTACCCTGGGCGGCGGTGCTGGCTGGCAGGCCGGGCTGCTCGGCCTTCTCACCATTGCGATCATGTATGCCTGGGAGAAGCTCAAGCCCGCACGGCTTCGGTTCGTACCCGGTGCATTACTGGGTGTGACTGCAGCGACGCTGGCAAGCCTGGCCTTCACCCTTCCCGTCCGCCGCGTAGAAGTACCTGACAATCTCGCCCAAGCCATCGACTGGATCACTCCGGCCGGGCTTATGAACCTTGCAGACCCCACCCTTCTGATCGCAGCTGTCGCTGTAGCCTTCATCGCCAGTGCCGAGACATTGTTGTCGGCAGCTGCGGTGGACCGCATGCACAGCGGCGTGAGGTCTGACTTTGATCGAGAGCTCTCAGCGCAAGGCGTGGGCAACATGCTGTGCGGCATCCTGGGCGCGCTGCCGATGACCGGCGTGATCGTGCGCAGTTCGGCCAACGTCCAGGCCGGGGCGCAGACGCGCTACTCGGCGGTCATGCACGGCGTATGGCTGCTCGGTTTCGTGGTGCTGTTGTCGAGCCTGCTGCAAAGCATCCCGATTGCGAGCCTGGCGGGCGTGCTGGTCTTCACAGGCATCAAGCTGGTGGATTTCAAAGCCCTGCGAGGCCTCGGCCGCTACGGCCGCATGCCGATGTTCACCTACGCGGCCACTGCGTTGGCGATTGTGTTCACTGACCTGCTGACCGGTGTGTTGCTGGGTTTCGCGCTCACATTGGTACGCCTCGCTTTCAAGGCGGCGCGCCTGAAGATCCAGGTTGTGCCCACCGGCGAAGGCGAAGTGGAATTGCGCATGGCAGGGGCGGCCACCTTCCTCAAGGTGCCTGCGCTGACCAAGGCGTTGGACAGCATCAAGCCTGGCACCCGGGTGTACGTGCCCTTGGGTAACCTCAGCTATATCGACCACTCGTGCCTGGAGCTACTTGAAGACTGGGGCCGTGCCAATCAGGCCAGCGGCTCACGAATGATCATCGAGAGCCGTGGCTTGAAACGCAGGATCGAGGGGCAGTTGCGAACCCATGCCGGTATGGGTTGACTCAAGCGACGCCCAGGCCAATACCCAGCTGGCGCGACAGGCAAGGCCAGCGTTTCCAGGCTGCGCCTGTCTCGGGGCTGGTAAGGGTGCTCTTGTAGGCCTGCACCGCCTCCAGCTCGAAGCTCTCTTCGTCCAGCAGGTGGTCGACCGAATGATGCACCACCTCATCGAGTTGATTGGCGAAGTTTTCGCCAATCAACCGATGCGCGATGACATTGGCCACTGTAGTGTCCAACGGGATCAGCGGCTGGCTGAAGTGGCGGATGTACAGGTCGTTGACTTCCTCCACCAGCCGGTGCGCCAGGTAAGCCTCGTCCAGCAGGCAAGCCAGGCCTTCGTGATCCTGCGTGATGTGCGGCGGCTTGAAGAAGTAGTCTTCGGCGATCTTCAGCACCGGCTTGATCTGCGACTCGATACCCGCCTCTCGGGCTACCGAGGCAGCCGCATCGATCAGGTCTGGCACCTGTTCGATGTAGGCGCCGACAAAGCGCGCCAGCGCCTGCTTCGGGTCACTGTTTTCGAAACTGATAGACGGGTGCAAGGCGGGCAGCTGTTTTTCCAGCTGCTGACGTAACTGGCCAGTGGCCTCTTCATGAGCGTGGGCGCGCTCGATCTGCTCGCGCAATGCGGCGGTTTTCATGAACTCTCCACGAAATGTTCTGTTACCAACGTGAGGGTCGATACGATAGCTGGCAACTGGCCGCTTGTAAGACGTATTTGTCATATTTGAATGGCATAGAGGTCAATCCGGTTATATCAGCCACCTCGCCTGCACCTGATCCGTGGATGCGGTAAGGTGTCGGCCCAACCTCACTGCTCGCATTGGCCATGTCCAGAACCCAGAAAATGCTGTTTGGTGCCTTTGCCATTATCGCAATTGCGGCCGCCGCGTTTTTGCCGCGCCTGCTTGAGCAGCGCCAATTGGCAGACGACCCAGAGTTGCTGGGTGCAGGCATTATCCTGTTGCAGCAGGGCCGCGACATGCCTCAGCTGCAAATGCTCGACCAGAACGAACAGCCTGTGCAGCTTGACTCCCTAAAAGGGCAATGGAGCTTGCTGTTCTTCGGTTACACCTTCTGCCCTGACATCTGCCCCACCACACTGGCCCAGCTACGCAACATTCGCGGCAAGCTGCCCACTGCCTCGGCACAGCGGCTACAGGTGTATCTGGTGAGTGTTGACCCAGCCCGGGACACGCCTGCGCGGTTGAAGGAGTACCTGGGGTATTTCGACAAGAGCTTCAAGGGGCTGAGCGGGCCGCCTGAAACGTTGGGCAGATTCTCGGATGCTGTCAGCATCCCGTACGTGCCAGCCGATACGAGCAAGCCCAATTACACCGTACAGCACAGTGGGAATCTGGCGCTGGTTGGGCCCGATGGCCGTTTGCGTGGGTTCATCCGTGCGCCATTCGACAGCCAGAAGTTGCTAGCGGTATTACCCGCTTTGCTCAGGCGCGATTGAGGCTCAGATAGGCAGGGCCATGTAGAACTGAGTACCTTGGCCGGGGCGGGAGTAAACACCCATCCGCCCGCCATGCAGTTGCAGGATTTCCTTGCACAGCGCCAACCCCAGGCCGGCGCCGCCTTTCTTGCGGCCTACCTGCACGAACGGTTCGAAAATACGCCCTTGCTGGCCGTAGGCTATGCCCTCACCTGTGTCTTCGACGCTGATGATCACCCGCTCAGCGTGGCGGCGTGCCTGCAAACGAATGTGCCCACCCTCTGGCGTGTGGCGGATGGCGTTGTCGAGCAGGTTGTCCAGCACGCGGTCCAGCTGGGTTTCGTCACACTGCATCCGTGGCAGGCCATCAGGGACGTCCATCAACAGTTCAATGCCGCCGGCCAGTGCTGCCTGCGCATGCCGCTGATGGGCACGTTCGAGCAACAGCTGCACATTGCAGGGCGCCAGCGTCAGCTTTTGCTGCCCACTCTGATAGCGCGAGAAATTCAACAGGTCGTTGATCAACTGCATCAAGCGCTGCATCTCATCCTTGACGGTGACGAACAGGTCCTCTTCGCGTGAGCCGGCCGCAAAATGCAGACGTTCCTGAAGCAGCCCGAACGCCATGTGCATACCGGTGACCGGTGTGCGCAACTCATGAGACGCGCGCAGGATGAACTCACTGCGCACTCGCTCGAACGCACGCTGCTCGGTCACATCGTGCAGCACCATCACCGCGCCGAGAATCTGCTCAGAGGGATGGGTGACCGGGGTCAGGCTGCAGGCCAGCAGGCGCGGCTCGCCCCCTACTTCGAAGCTAAGGTCTTCCAGCGCCCTTTCAAGCGAACCGCCGCACAGGATCAGCCGCAGGTGCTCGTCCAGGTCGGGACGGCCCAGCGCCTGGCCCAGGCTCATGCCAAGGCGATCGTCTTCCCAGCCAAGCTGGCGCTGTGCGACTGGGTTCAAGTGCTCCAGCAGGCCCTCGCGATCAATCATCAGCAGGCCATCGTCGATACTGTCGAGCACCGCTTGCAGGCGTTGCTGGCCCGCAAGCAGTTCGTCGACATTGGTGGCCTGGTGCTCGCGCAGTGCCTTGGCCATGCTTCCGAAGCGGCGGGTGAGCAGGCTCATTTCCGGCGCGCGAGACAGCGGCAGCACCACTTCGTAATTACCCTTGCCGATCTGGTCGGCAGCCTTGACCAGTGCTTCGATCGGCTCGCCGAAGCGACGGGCAACGCGATTTGCCGTCAGGAAGCCGATCACCAGCACTGCGATGCCTACCAGCCCCAACAGCGCGGATATCCAAACGGCGTGGCGATGAGAAATCTGCCCGGTGCCGTCGATCGACTCGATGGTGGCTTTGTAGGCTGCAATCAGGTCGTTGCGTACGGTGTTGAAGGCGAGTCCCAGCTCTGGGTCGGTGTTCACCACGCGGCCTTCGGCCATCACTCGCTCATAAACTTGCAGATAGCGCTGGTAATTTTCGCTGGCCTGGCTGAAGGCTGAGCGCTCTGCTGCACTTGCCGGCAGCGCTATGGCTTTGTCCAGCAATGCCTGGAAGTCGGTCTGGGTTTTGGCCAGCGCTGATGGGTCTGGCGTGTTCGCCATCGTCATCACCAACTGATCGCCCAGGTTCTGCCGCAGCTTCAACCCTGCTTCGAGCGTGCCGACGTTGCCACGCATCACGTCTTCCTGGCTACCGGCGATCTGCATCACACTGACCAGCCCGAGCAACAGCCCAAGCAGGGCGACGGTGATCAGCGCCGAAATGCTCAGAAACAGCCGCGTGCGCAACTTCATCGACAGCCTCACAGGTTGTATTGCTTGCGCTTGCGGTACAGGGTCGAGGCGTCGATGCCGAGCGTCTTGGCCGCCTGATCAAGGGTATCGCTGGTGGCCAGTACCGCGCCGATGTGGGCCTTTTCCAGTTCGTCCAGGCTCATGGCGGCGCCAATTCGCGGCGCATTGGTAGTGGGTTGCTCGCCCATGCCCAGGTGGCTGACTTCGACTTTCTCTTGTGGGCAGATGATGCTGGCGCGCTCGATGACGTTGCGCAGCTCACGAATGTTGCCTGGCCAGCGGTAGTTGAGCAGCGCCGAGCGCGCTTCCTCGCTGAAGCTACGGGCCGGGCGGGCGTACTCCTTGACGAAACGGGCCAGAAAACGTTCGGCCAGAGTCAGGATGTCCTCACTGCGTTCGCGCAGGGGCGGCAGGTGCAGGGTGATCACGTTGAGGCGGTACAGCAAGTCCTCACGGAAGCGCCCTTCGCGGACCATGTCTTCGAGGTTGAGGTTGGTCGCAGCGAGGATGCGCACATCGGCGCGGCGGGTGACCGGGTCGCCCACGCGTTCGTATTCCTTGTCCTGGATGAACCGCAGCAGCTTGGGCTGCAGGGCAAGAGGGAAGTCACCGATCTCATCGAGGAACAACGTACCGCCATCGGCCTGATTGACGCGGCCCAGCGTGCTTTCACTGGCGCCGGTGAAGGCGCCGCGGCTGTGGCCGAACAGCTCGCTTTCCATCAGGTCTGCGGAAAGCGACGGGCAGTTGATGGTCACGCAGGCTTTCTTGGCGCGCTTGCTCCAGCCGTGAATGGCGCGAGCGAGCTCACCCTTGCCGGTGCCGGATTCCCCGAGAATGAGGATGTTGGCGTCGGTGACCGCGACCTGGCGGGCCGTTTCCAGCACCACCATCATTGCCGGGCTGTGCGAGTCCAGGCCGTCCTTGGGCTTGCGGACTTCGCCTTCGAGGGCCTCCAGGCGTGCCGAAAGCTGGCGAACTTCCAACTGCTTGGCGGTCGCCAGGCGCAATTGATCGGGGCTGCAAGGCTTGACCAGATAGTCGGCTGCGCCGGCCTGGATGGCATCGACTGCGGTATCGACTGCGGAGTGCGCCGTCACGATCACCACCCGCATCCAGGGAGCCTGTACTCGCATCTGCGCCAGCACATCCAGGCCGCTGTCTTCGCCCAGGCGCAGGTCGAGGAAGCACAGGTCGAACACCTGGCGTTGCAGCAGCGCATCGGCTTGAGCGGCACTGGCCGCGGTGGCCACGCTGTAGCCTTCATCCTCAAGGCAATAGCGGAAAGTGCGCAGGATGGCTGCTTCGTCGTCGACCAGCAGTATGCGGCCCTGGTGCCCGGTCTCGGATTCCATCGTCCGACGCTCTCCTAAAAAATACGATGTAGTTACCCGGTGGTCGGGCAGGTTGCAATGCCCGATTGTGAGGCATTCGGCACCCCGCGCGGTAGCCATTGCAAACAGACAACGGTAACTCGCTGAAATTCTGCAAAAATGCGCGGTTGCGTGCACAGGGCCATGGCTTGCTAGGCTTTGCCTTCATCCCCGATGTAGGAGAGTGCAATGCCGCTTCGTATTCCTCGCGCCTGGGCCGCCGGCTGCGCCGCCCTGGCTGTCGCTCACATGGCACTGGCAGCGCCTGCCGCCAAGCCACCAGGCGAACAGGCCGGCGCCATCTGGATGGCCTTTGCCCTGAACAAGCGACTAAGCCCTTACGACCTGGGTGTGCAAGTGACAGAGGGCCGTGCTGTGCTGACTGGCAAGGTTGAAAACCAGCAGGATAAAGACCTGGCGGCCGAGGTAGCGCAAGCGGCCGGCGACACAAGCCAGGTTGATAACAAATTGACAATCGACCCAACACTGGCCGAGCAGCCACCCGCGCGCCAAGCGGTGGCCCAGCGGATCGACGATGCCACATTGACCGCTACGATTCGCGCCAAGCTGACCTGGAACGCCGCCACCGCAGGTTCGGACATCATGGTAAGCACCGATACCGGCACGGTAACCCTCAAGGGGCGAGCGCTGACCGCCGACGCCAAGCTGGTTGCGGGCACGTTGGCCAGCACCACCGACGGCGTAACGGTAGTGAACAACCTGATCAGCCTCAGCGCTGCCGACACCCAGACTACCCGCGCCGAAACCGATGCCAAAACTACCGACGAAAGCGTTACCGACGCCTGGATAACCAGCAAAGTCAAAGCGAGCTTTCTCTATGACCGCAACCTGGATGCCTTGAGCATCGAGGTAAAAGTGCGCGAGGGCGTAGTGAGGCTATCGGGCGAAGTGGCCAGCAGCGAACAGAAGACCCAAGCCGTTGAAGTTGCCCGCAGGCTCAGAGGGGTGCGTGGCGTGGATGCCGACCTTTTGAAGGTCTCGCTCAGTGGCGCCACGCAGTGATCGTGCAAGTTGACCGACCCTGGCACGGATATCGGGCAACTTGCTTGCTGGCCGGGTAGGATTAGCATCTCTATGTTGTTGATTTATAAGGGTTAATTTTTTATAGAAACTTGGCATGCGGGCTGCAATGTTGTTTGCAAACCCCCATGAATCAAGCCGCAGAGGATTATCAGGATGAACCGTCAACATTATGAAAGCGTTGCCGTTTCCTCCCTGGACATCCGCAAGGGCCTGTTCGCATTGCTGGCCACGCTCGTGACACTCATTGCCTGCCAGCAATTCATTTATTGGAACCAGCCCGCTGAACCGCTGATCCATACAACTCATGCCACCGCAATGCCCCGCCTGAGCGAAGTCAGTGCTCATGGTGACCAGGCCAACGGCCGCCTCCAGGCGTCCGGCACGGTGGAGTCGTTCGACCAAGCCCCGCGCGAACCGCGCTGGGTGTTCTGACCGATCACTCTCGTTGAAGGAGCAAGACCATGCTGAGTTGGGCCGTTACTTTCCTGATTATCGCCATCATCGCCGCCGTGCTGGGTTTCGGTGGTATCGCAGGTGCAGCTGCCGGTATCGCGAAGATTCTGTTCGTCGTCTTCCTGGTACTGTTCGTCGCATCGTTCTTCTTTGGCCGTCGCGGCAAGCTCTGACATGAGCCGCAGCATCCTCAAGCCGATGCTGGTGGGGCTGATGCTCGCCAGCAGCGCTGCAGCCTGGGCCGGTAATGATGGCCAGGATCGCGCCAGCGACCTGATCTCCACCGACAAGGATTACCGTGCCGCATGGGCCAAGGCCATCAAATCGCAAGAGCGTTTGCCCGAGTGGGTAATCAACCTCTCCGGCTATTCGCCCCCGATGAGTGCGACCACCGAAGACGGTGACAAATATCTTGTCGGCCAGGTATGCGAGAAGCAGGAAGCCTGCAAGAACAACCAGATTATCGTTGCCTTCGATTGGGACAAGTCGCATGCCTACGCCCTCTGGGTCCAGGTACCTGCCGGCTTGCCTGAGGACAAGTCACCGACCCGCCACGCTGACTACCGTTGGCTGGGCGAGCCCGACAAGGGCATGCAAGAGATGTTGAAGGAACAATTGCGCAAAGATCCCAACTGGTACTGAGCCACGGGGTAGCGTGTTGAACCTCGACCTGCCAGGGCCTGAAGGGGGCTGTGGCATGATCAAGGGGCCGGGATGCTCTGGCTGTTGTGTAGCCGGAGTGACCTAGGGGTACAGGGAGTGCCTCCGCGAGGGCCGGATCAGGCAAAAAACCGCGTCGAACCTGCGCCATTTGAAAGCGCAGGGTCGATGCGGTTTTTTTATGCCCGTATAGAAGGTATTCATCCTGAATACGGCCGCTGTGCAAAACGTTCGGATTTCCGACCTATTGACAGGCAATTTCGGCAGCGGATGCCTTCAACCCCCGAATGCCGATACTTTGCGCGTTCGGCAGCTCGAACGCTGGCAAAGATCCCCCAACCTATTGAATGAAATGGCTTTTTTCCCATGCCGATTGTGCATGCCCCAGCCGTATCCGGCATTAGACGCCTTCGAGAATCCTCTGAATAGTTGCCCCTTTTTTGAGAAATACCTCGTAACACCTCCACCACTCGAAGAGGGTCACAATAATGAAAAAGGCACGTTTGAGCCTCGCTTGGCAGATCTTGATCGGCCTGGCCTTGGGCATCGCGATGGGCGCCCTGCTCAATCACTACAGCGCCGAGAAGGCCTGGTGGATATCCAACGTATTGCAGCCTGCGGGTGACATCTTCATCCGCCTGATCAAGATGATCGTGGTGCCGATCGTCATCTCCTCGCTGATCGTGGGCATCGCGGGTGTGGGCGATGCCAAGAAGCTGGGCCGTATCGGCCTCAAGACCATTCTCTATTTCGAAGTGGTCACCACGATTGCCATTATCGTGGGCCTCGCGCTGGCGAACTTCTTCCACCCCGGCACTGGCATCGACATGAGCACGCTGGGCACGGTCGATATCTCCCAGTACACCAAGACCACCGCTGAAGTGCAGCATGAGCATGCCTTCATCGCGACGATCCTCAACCTCATCCCCGCCAACGTGTTCGCCGCAGTAGCCCGCGGCGAGATGCTGCCGATCATCTTCTTCTCGGTCATGTTCGGCCTGGGGCTTTCGAGCTTGCCCTCTGAAACTCGCGAGCCGCTGGTGCGCACTTTCCAGGGCATCTCCGAGACCATGTTCAAGGTCACCCACATGATCATGAACTACGCCCCGGTGGGCGTATTCGCGCTGATCGCGGTAACCGTCGCCAACTTCGGCTTCGCTTCGCTGCTGCCGCTGGCCAAGCTGGTCATCCTGGTTTACGTAGCGATCGCATTCTTCGCCCTGGCCGTGCTGGGGCTGATCGCCCGTGCGTTTGGCTTCTCGATGATGAAGCTGATCCGCATCTTCAAGGATGAGCTGGTGCTGGCCTATTCCACCGCCAGCTCTGAAACCGTGCTGCCGCGCATCATCGAGAAGATGGAAGCCTACGGTGCGCCCAAGGCAATCAGCAGCTTTGTGGTGCCGACCGGTTACTCGTTCAACCTCGATGGCTCGACCCTGTACCAAAGCATCGCCGCGCTGTTCATCGCGCAGCTCTACGGTATCGATTTGTCCATTGGCCAGCAGCTCATGCTGGTGTTGACCCTGATGGTGACCTCCAAAGGCATCGCCGGCGTACCGGGCGTGTCCTTCGTGGTGCTGCTGGCCACCTTGGGCAGCGTGGGCATCCCGCTGGAAGGGCTGGCGTTCATTGCAGGTGTCGACCGCATCATGGACATGGCGCGTACTGCCTTGAATGTGGTCGGCAACGCGCTTGCGGTGCTGGTCATCGCCCGCTGGGAAGGCATGTACGACGATGCCAAAGGCGAGCGCTACTGGAACAGCCTGCCCCACTGGCGTGCCAAGCAGGCGCCGATGGTTGGCGAGGTGGAGCGCACCTGACGGGCACGTTATCATCCCCGGCCAAGCGTATTTGACGGGGATATTCGATGCTAAACGGCCTTTGGCTCGGCTTTTTCCTGGTAGCGGCAGTTTCCGCCCTCGGGCAATGGCTGTTTGCGGGCAACAGCGGCATCTTTGCGGCCATGGTCGAAAGCATCTTCGCCATGGCCAAGTTGTCTGTGGAAGTGATGGTGCTGCTGTTCGGCACCCTCACCCTCTGGCTGGGCTTTTTGCGCATCGCCGAAAAAGCAGGGATCGTCGACTGGCTGGCCAAGGTGCTGGGCCCGTTGTTCAGCCGGCTGATGCCGGAAGTGCCGCCTGGGCACCCCGCCCTAGGCCTTATCACCTTGAATTTCGCAGCCAACGCCCTCGGGCTGGACAACGCCGCCACGCCCATCGGCCTTAAAGCCATGCGTGCGCTTCAGGAGCTCAATCCGAGCGCAACGGTCGCCAGCAACGCGCAAATTCTCTTTCTGGTGCTCAACGCGTCCTCCCTGACGTTGCTTCCGGTGACCATCTTCATGTACCGCGCCCAGCAAGGCGCACCCGACCCGACCCTGGTGTTCCTGCCCATCCTGCTCGCCACCAGTTGCTCCACCCTGGTAGGGCTGCTGAGTGTGGCCATCGTGCAGCGCCTGCGCCTCTGGGACCCTGTGGTGCTCGCTTACCTGGTGCCGGGCGCGCTGCTGCTGGGTGCATTCATGGCGTTCCTGGGTACCCTCTCTGCTGCAGCGCTCGCCAGCCTCTCGTCGATCCTGGGCAACGTCACGCTGTTCGGATTGATCACGTTGTTCTTGCTGATAGGCGCATTCAAGCGCCTGCCGGTGTACGAAACGTTCATCGAAGGCGCCAAGGAAGGCTTCGATGTGGCCAAGAACCTGCTGCCCTATCTGGTGGCCATGCTGTGCGCGATCGGGGTGCTTCGGGCTTCCGGTGCGCTCGACCTGTTACTTTGAGGGCATTCGCCATCTGGTGCAGTGGGCAGGCATCGATACACGCTTCGTCGATGCCTTGCCCACGGCGCTGGTCAAGCCGTTCTCTGGCAGCGCTGCACGTGCAATGTTGATCGAGACCATGAAAAGCCAGGGTGTGGACAGCTTCCCGGCCCTGGTGGCGGCTACTATCCAGGGCAGCACCGAGACCACGTTCTATGTGTTGGCGGTGTACTTCGGGGCGGTGGGCATCCAGCGCGCGCGCCATGCCGTGGGCTGCGCGCTGCTGGCTGAACTGGCCGGCGTGATTGCGGCCATTGCGGTGTGTTACTGGTTCTTCGCCTGATCGGCCGCCGGCGCCGCAGGTGCGGCGTCGGGCGTGATACGAAACTTCAGCATCCCGATAAGCTGGCCGTCTTCGGTTTCCACGCGGACACGCCACTTGCCGGTAGGGTCGGCGGGGAAGTTCTGCTTGCGGGTCCAGGCGCGGTAACCCTCCTTGCGGCCGCCATGGATGTCCAGGGGGATTCGGTCCATGTCGTTGCCGTTAAGCTCCCACACATGGTAGATCCGTTCGTCCAGGCCCCTCGGCGCATTGATGGCCGTGTAGGCGTACACACCGTTGCGGGCCTGGCTGGCAGTCAGGCTTTCCAGGCCTTCGCCGTGCGTGCGGGTCTGGTTGTCCAGGTCCTGAGTGATGGCGTCTTCGGTCAGCCACAAGGTGGCTGGTGGCACCCAGGTACGCAGCAACCAGCCGGCGCCACCCACTGCAAGCGTGACTGTAATCAGCAGCAACCCGCGGCGCCACGTGCGGATCGGGAAACTGCTGGCCAGGCTGGGGAACGACAGCGCCATGGCGGTGATGAGCGCCAGCTGGAAGCTTTCGGACGTGGTCAGGTGCAGGATGATCGGCAGCGCCGTGAGCATTGCCGCGAACAGCGTGAGCATGTGCATAGCCAGGAACAGCCAGCGCCGTGGCGCTACCCAGTGGTAGTAGAGCGGGTCGACGATCGACACCAGCCCCACCAGCCCCAGTAACCCGGTGAACACCAGCTGGCCGCTGTTCCAGCTAGTGGTGATGAAGAAGAACGGCAGCACGAAGAACAGGCTTTCCTGGTGGATCATCTGCGTGAGGTAACGCAGCACCGCTGGCGGGATCTCGCGCTTGAAGCGCCGGGTGAAGAACCCCGTCACGGCGTTTTCCACCATCAGCCACAGCCAGCTCACCAGCAGCACGATGGCGATGGGCGTGGCGAGCTTGGCCTGGCGGTCGACCAGCATGAAGCTGCCCAGGCCTGAGCAGAAGCCGAACAGCGCGACCACGCCGGGGTAACGTTTGAGCAGTTCGATCACGCGCAGGATGATCGGAGGCAATGGCTTCATAAGGTGCCCGGAATGGTACGAAAGCGCACAGGATACCGGCTCAGGGCCTGCGGTGCTTGCCCGCCCATCAACGCCGGCGCCGTATCAAAAGCACCACGCCCACCAGCAGAATGAGCAGGCCGGCCAGCACCCATGGGCCGTAGTCCAGCGCCGACTGCAACTGGTCGTAACTCACCATGCGCTGCTCGACACGCACGTAGCCAGGGTCGGCCAGCATGCGCCGCAGGGCGTCGTTGGCCTGTTCGAAGTTCACCGCGCGCAGTGCCTTCTGCGGGTCTGAAAAATGGCCGTCTTCGTAGTCGGCCAACGATTGCCAATAGTAGTCGGCCAAGGCGCTGTTGCCCTGCACCGCCCAGGCCTGGCGGGAGACGCTGGCGAGCTTGATACGGTCGAACGTCGCGCGGTCGAGGCCGTGCTCGCGCAGGCTTTGCAGCATGTCGGCCAGAGCCTGGTGGGCAGCCGGCAGATCAATGCGGTCCACGCTTGCGTTCAGGCTCATCACGCCTTGGTTGCCGAACCCCTCATTGGCGCTCCATGGCCCATAGGACAGCCCATGCTGGAGCCGCATCTGGCTGTAGAGCGCCCAGTCCAGGTAATCCTGGAGCACGTCCCAGGTCGCGGCGGGCACGTCGTCTGGAAGGTCGGGCTCCAGGAAATACCAGTGCAGTGTGGCAGCGTCGCCCACCCAGCCGGCATAGAGCGTGCGCTCGCGCTGGGCTGCGTGGCCTTCCAGCGTGGCCGCGGAGTGTTCGCCCGGCTCGGTGGCCGGCAGGTTGCCGTAAGTACGCTCAAGGTAGGCGGGCAGCAGCTTGTCCAGCTCCCCTACCATGATCAGGGTCATGTTGTTAGGGGCGTACCATTGCTGGCGCACCTGGTTGACCTGCGCCAGCGTCAGGCCTGCTGGGGAGGCGCGATCAGCGCAGCGCAGGCCCATCTCGACAGCCAGCTGGTCGCTGGCTTCCCGGGCCAGCCCTTCACGATCGACCCAGCGCTGCAGATGAGAGGCATGGCCGCCGTCTTCGTGCTCGACGATCTTGCGTGCTTCTTCGAGCCGGGCTTGAGTGATTTCGGTGCGGGTGATGATGGCCAGCAACAGGTCGAGTACCTTGCGCTGGTTGCTGGCTGGAGCTTCGATGACGAAGGTGGTGTCGACATCGCTGGTGAAAGCGTTCCACTCACCGCCCAAGGCCTGCATGCGCTGTTCGAGGCCGGCCTCACCGCTGTCGTCCAGGCCGCTGAACAACAGGTGTTCGAGCAGGTGCGGCAGCTCCTGGGTCGCGCAGGGGAAGTCGTCGAAGCCCACGCCTACCACCAGGCGAATCGCCACGTGGCCTCTCTCGGTACTGGGCTTGAGCAGCACTTGCAGGCCGTTATCGAGCAGGTAGCCCTCGACCTGCAGGCGGTCGGCGGCAAAGGATGGCAGCGGTAGGCAGAGCAGCAGGATCAACAGCAGACAGCGCATACGGGCGTCCTTGCGGTAACGGGCAAAGCCTACGCCATGCACGGGCTCAGTCAACAGACTGCGCCGGTAAGCTGTCGTTCAAGGCGTTTCCTGAGTCGCCTCGGCGAGCAGGGCGCCGGTGTCGGCAGTGCCCAGTACCGCGTAGGCACTGGCGCAAAACAGCGAGTTCAGGCGCTTCATGTCGGCGATCAGCTCCAGGTGCAACGAACTGGTCTCGATGCTTTGCACGACCTTGCGTTGCAGGCGGCTGACGTGCGCATGGGCAAGGCGCCGCTCCAGCGCGCGGAAGGTGCGCTTTTCCTTGAGCAACTGGCGAGCGCTCTCAGGGTTGCCGCTCAGGTACACGTTAAGGCCCAGGCGCAGATTGGCCATCAGCTGTGTGTGCAGCTCGGCCATTTCTTCCAGGCCCACATCGGAGAACGAGCGCCGCTGCGAGGTCTTTTGCTGCTGCACCTTGCGCAGCATGCGTTCGATCAGGTCGCTGGCCAGGTTCAGGTTCACCGCAAGCTCGATGGTCTCGGCCCAGCGATGGCTGTCCTGGTCGCTCAGGTCTTCGCGCGGCATCTGCGCCAGATAGAGTTTCACCGCGCTGTACAGCGCTTCTGCGTCGTCACTGAGTTGGCGCACTTCCTGGGTCACGGCGCTCTGCTGGCCGCGCAACACGTTGAGCATGGCCCGCAGCAGGTTTTCGACGATATCGCCGATGCGCAGGGTTTCACGGGTGGCGTTGGCCAGCGCCAGGCTAGGTGTGCTGAGGGCGGCCGGGTCCAGGTGGCGCGGCCCGGCTTCGCGTTGAGTTTCCGGGCGTGGCTGCAGCAGCGCGCTGCACAGTTTGGCCATCCAACCGGTGGTCGGCAGGAGAAGGGCGCAGCGCAAGCTGTTGTAGATCACGTGAAAGCCGATCACCATCGTCTGCGCGTCGTAATTGAGCGAGTCCATCCAGTGCGCTAGAGGCTCCAGCACCGGAATGATGAGCAGCAGGCCCAATAATTTGTAGAGCAGGCTGCCCAGCGCGACCTGGCGGCCGGGTGTGTTCTGCATGTTGGTGGATATGAATGCCAGCAGGCCGCTGCCGATATTGGCGCCGATCACCAGGCCGATCGCCACCGGCAGGCTGATCACGCCAGCCTCGGCCAGCGTTGCGGTGAGCAGCACAGCGGCCAGGCTCGAATACGACACCATGGCGAACAGCGCGCCCACCAACGCATCGAGCAGAATGTCGCCGGTCAGCGACCCGAACAACACTTTCACGCCTTGCGCATGAGTGATGGGCGTCGCTGCCTCCACAATCAGCTGCAACGCCAGGATGATCAGCCCCAGGCCGATGCCGACCCTGCCCATCTGGCCAACGCGGGTTTGCTTGCGCGAGAGAAAAGCACCACGCCCAGGAAGATCAGCAGCGGCGATAGCCAGGAGAGGTCGAACGTAAGCACCCGGGACATCAATGCGGTGCCTACGTCGGCACCGAGCATGATGGTGAGCGCCGGCACGAGCGTCATCAGCCCCTGGCCGACGAACGAGGTGGTGAGCATGGCGGTGGCGTTACTGCTTTGCACCACCGCAGTGACCAGGATGCCAGCAATGAACGCCAGTGGCCGCTTGGCCATGTTCTGGCCCAGCAGCCGGCGCAGGGCGGTGCCGTAGACACGCAGGATGCCGGTACGCACGATGTGCGTGCCCCACACCAGCAGGGCCACGGCAGAAAGCAGATTGAGCAGGGTCAGCATGAACTTCGGCCTCCCTGTTGAGCGCCGCCTGATCCCAGGCGGTGAAGTGTGATGCTGTGAAGCGCTCCAGCATCGCACAGCGCGCACTCATTTTGAAACAAAACTGTAATATTTCACTCCTGGTCGGGCTTGCTTTTACGTTTGCCCACACTGGTACGCATCCGGATGTTGATGGCCTCCACGGCGAGTGAAAACGCCATCGCAAAGTAAACGTAGCCCTTGGGCACGTGCACGTCGAATGCCTCGGCGACCAACACGGTACCCACCACCAGCAGAAACGAAAGCGCCAACATTTTCAGGGAAGGGTGCGCATCGATGAAGCGGCTGATCGCGCCTGAGGCCAGCATCATCACCAGCACGGCGACCACGATGGCGGCGATCATCACCGGAACGTGCGACACCATCCCCACGGCGGTAATGACCGAATCCAGCGAAAAGACGATGTCGATGATCGCGATCTGGATGATGGTGAACCAGAAATTGCCGCCTTTGCCTTTGGGCTCGTCACCGCCTTCCTCTTCGCCCTCCATCCCGTGATAGATCTCCTGGGCGCTCTTCCAGAGCAGGAACAGGCCGCCGAGCAGCAGAATCAGGTCACGGCCGGAGATGCCTTGGCCGAAAACGCTGAACAGGTCGGTAGTCAGGCGCATCACCCAGGTGATCGACAGCAACAACAGGATGCGCGTGACCATCGCCAGCGCGAGGCCGAACAGCCGTGTGCGCCTCTGCATGGGTTTGGGCATGCGGCTGACCAGGATGGAAATCATGATGATGTTGTCGATGCCGAGCACGATTTCCAGTGCGGTCAGCGTGAAAAAAGCCACCCAGATTTCGGGGCTGGTCAACCAGGCCATGCGTGTTCCTTTAAGCGTTCATTGAAGTGGGGTTACAGGCTGCCAACCAGCGGGAAGGTTCCCAGCAGCAGGGCCGCGAGCAGGATGCACAGGCACACCAGCACCGCCCATTTGAGGGTGAAGCGCTGGTGGTCGCCAAATTCGATACCCGCCAGCGCAACCAGCAAGTAGGTCGAGGGTACCAATGGGCTGAGCAGATGCACCGGTTGCCCGACGATCGACGCGCGCGCCATCTCCACCGGTGTGATGCCGTAGTGGCTGGCGGCTTCGGCCAGCACCGGCAGCACGCCGTAATAGAAGGCGTCGTTGGACATGAAGAAGGTGAACGGCATGCTCACCAGCGCCGTGATAGGCGCCAGGTAAGGCCCCATGGCGTCCGGAATCACTGCCAGCAGGCTTTTCGACATGGCGCTGACCATGCCGGTGCCAGAGAGGATGCCGGTGAAGATGCCTGCCGCGAAAATCAGGCCGACCACCGCCAACACATTGCCCGCATGGGCGGCGACGCGTTCTTTCTGCGCTTGCAGGCAGGGGTAGTTCACGATCATCGCGATGCTGAACGCCACCATGAACAGCACCGGCAGCGGCAGCAGGCCGTTGATTAGCGCCACCATCAGCACCAAAGTGAGCAGGGCGTTGAACCACAACAGCTTGGGCCGGCGCGCCTCGGGGAACTGCGACACGCTGATCTCGCTGTGCGCGTTCGGGTCGTCGGGTAACTTCAGCTCGCCAAGGCGTACGCGCTCGCGCTTGCCGTACCAGTAGGCGATCAGCAGGATCGCCACTACACCGGCGAGCATGGCCGGGATCATCGGCACGAAGATATCCGAAGGGTCCACATGCAGGGCGCTGGCAGCGCGCGCTGTCGGGCCACCCCAGGGCGTCATGTTCATCACACCGCCCGCCAGGATGATCAGCCCCGCCATCAGCCGAGGGCTCATGCCCAGGCGTTGATACAGCGGCAGCAACGCAGCGCAGCAGATCATGTAGGTCGTGGCGCCATCACCATCGAGCGACACCACCAGCGCCAGGACGGCGGTACCCACCGATACCTTCAGCGGGTCGCCCTTGACCAGGCGCAGAATGCCGCGCACGGCCGGGTCGAACAGGCCGGAGTCGATCATCAGGGCGAAATAGAGAATGGCGAACATCAGCATCACGCCGGTCGGCGCCAGTTTGCTGATGCCTTCGAGCATCATCGGGCCGATGTTGCTGGCGAAACCGCCGAACAGGGCGAAGAGAATCGGGATGATGATCAGCGCGATGAGCGCAGACAGCCGTTTGGTCATGATCAGCACCATGAAGGTGATGACCATGGCAAAGCCAAGGAAAGTCAACATTGCAGCACCCTTGTTGTTTTTGTGTTCTGGGGCCGATGGTATTGGGGCAAGCTTTCACGAGGCTTTCTGAGTGCGTCGGGCGGGCTCAGGGGGCGGTGGTGGATTCGCGGTCGATGTCTTCGGGCCACTTGACCTTGGGAGCCCAGCGGCGGAAGGGGCTGTACCAGACGAGTTCGTTCGGGTCGCGGGGGGTGTCGAAGGGTGGGAGGGCGTCGGGGCCTTTTTCCATGTAGGTGTGGATATAAAGCCAGGGATCTTCGGAAGCGTTGTTGTAATTCAGCGGAAATCGGTCGATTACTCTGTTGGTGCCGAGTTTGACGATTGATAGCATGATTCCGCACCGATTGCGCGTGCCAGAGCCAGTTGACCAAAGTTCGGCACGCACTTGTGGCCAGTCGTATATGACGATTCTGATCGGCCAAGGGCGCCAAGCAGCCCAATGACAGAATTTGAAATTATAAGCGTATAGTTTCTGGCGGGCGTAGTTGAAGCGGATCGGCTCGTTCAAGGGTGTTTCCAAGTCTATGCGCAGTGCAATAACAGCTATCCAAAGAATAATCGGCAGCATCAGAATTGCGCTTGCTTTGGAACTGATGCCGATGGTTGCCCAGCCGTTAACCAATAAGTAAATCAACACAGGCACCAATAGCAGGAATAAAAATCCAAAGAGTGCCGCCAACCCACGAATCGATAAGCTGGACCTGCGGATCTCTAAAAAAATCCTGCTTTTAAAATTAAGTTTTATGGGCGTATGCGAGATGGTATATACGAAATGTCTTCCCGGATCGACCAGGTCTTTTTTCCAGCCTGGTGAAGGCGGAGCTAAATTTGGCGTGTCGGATTTCGGTGATCTACTGTAGCTCATTGTTTGCTCTTATGTAGGATTTTCAATGGCCGAGAATTTCTTGAATGATCAGGCCAATAATCCACGGAAGCCTCAAGAAAATCAGTGATATTCGTTTGATTTAATTGAAGAGATCCCGTTATTTTCAAAGCATTTTCGCTTTCCGAGATGCTTACGTTGCGAGCGCTAGGTGATTTGATGGCGCGTACAGAAAAATAGGTTGGATCGAGTATCTCGAGATCGCCGTCTTCACTACCCGATATCAATGTAAGCGCCGTATCAAAATCCGTGGCCTTGCTCGTTATCTTGAATGCATAGCGGGACAGTCCCTTTTGATACTCCGGAAGTATTATTTTGAAATTCAAATATGCTAGGGCTGCGACTGACGCACCATCTCTGAAGATAGGTGCTTCGGTTTGATCGGACGACTCCCCCTCATCCACCAATTTGATCTGGACGGAAACGTCTGCCGACGCCCCCAAAATAGCGACGTTCAGTTCATTGGTGGATATATCAAACTGGTTTGAGCTTAGCCACTGCCTAGCCTCCATGGGCAACCCCCACAAAGTCTTTCTTACCCAATTTTCAATCGCGGCTGACTCGAGGTTTTTAGCGCTTTTGAAAAATACATAGGCAACCAGCATGAACGCGATCCCAATACCTGTTGCGCCAAGGACATAAGAGGCACCTAGTGCTGCGTAAATAAAAAAGGCTGATGAAGCTAAGGAAGCTGTCCCGGCAATCACGTAGTCGAAGCCTGCTGCTGCATCTTTCTGCAGATAGCTTCTGATAGCTGCTGTGTAATACGAAACAGCATCCGCGATCCCAGCCAACGCCGCGATAGCCGCACCTCGTTTCGCAATCTCCACTCCCAACGTCGTTGCATTTATCCCTGCGCCCACCACCCACCCAGGCCGCGCCACCTGCACCGCAAACCCCGCTGCCTCAACTCCCATCCCGATCACCCCAAATGTTGCCGACCCCACTGCAGCCAGCGCCTCCGCCCGTTCATCACTCGCCACCTCCAACAGCGCTTTGTAATTACGCAGCAAACTGTCCTGCTGAAACCACAACCCACCCAGGCTCAGCAGCATCGGCGCGGTCCCAGGCTTGTATCCTTTCACCGCATCCTGCAAGTCCCACAGCGCATTCCTGGCCAGCAACTGCGCCATGGAGGCGTTGATCTTCAGCTCCTGCACGCTGTTCGCCAGGCCACTTTGCAGCCCGCCCAACCCAATACCGATGGCACGCACATTAGCCATTGCTCCGTTACGCGCGAGCTCGCCCGCCTGGGCAAGCCGTGCGTTGAGCGCACCCGCACTCTCCAGCGTCCAGAGTGTGACGGTGATGAGCTTCTCGCTGCGGGTTGAGATGGCAGCGGTGAATGCGGCGTTCATGACTGTTGCGCGTACTTTCGCCTGGCCCGGTTTGCGCAGGTTGTCGTCCAGCGTCTTGATGAAGGCTTCAGTGCGGGTACGCAGGGTGTTGTTGAGCAGCTTGAGGTATTCGCCAACTGTGAGTTGCACAATCATGGGCGTGAAGTACAGGCCTGCATAGCGCAGCATGGCGATGCTGTGGAGATGGCCGACCAGCGCCCGTGCCTGCTGGCTGAGCCGGGGGCCGAGGGTGTGCTGGGCATTGTTGGCGGCGGCGAGCAGCTGGGCGCTGGCGTTCTGCACTGCCTCGGTCATCAGCTTCTTGCCCTCATCGCTGGTGATCAGGCCCTTGATACTGTCGTACACCTTGTACAGTTCATCGCCGGCGAGGCCGGTTTTCACTTGTTCCAGCAAAGCTTGATGCTTGGCCAGCAGACTTTGATAGAACAGGCTGTCGGTGTCTTCGAGCAGGCGTTTCCATAGTGCCTGGGTCGGCCCCAGTGGCTGATCTTCAACGGATAGCCGCTCGGTCGGCCCGCCGCCAGCACGGCCGATACCATCTGGATGAAACCCTGAAGCGACAGCGAGCAGTCGGCGCTGTAGTCGTTTTCAGCGATTAGGGTGAATAAGGGATCGGTGCTTTGCTGTGCGTACAGTGAGCCCAAATCATCGACGCTCTTCTGCCACCGATCCAGCTCGCGTTGGTAGGCCGTATCGAATGCCGCTCGGGCACTTTCGTCATAGCGTTCATCGAGCCGGGCCAATGCCTCCTTGCGATGCTGTGCAGTGACCGCAGCGGCGCTGACTGGCGGCAGCGCTGCCTTTTCTCCGAAATAGCCGCTGTTCCATTTCTCGCGACGCGCACGCTTCTCTTTGACCGCTTCCTCCGCCTGCGCCTCTGCACTACGCTCATAGGCCGCGCGCAGCCCAAGCAGCGTTTGCGAGGTGAAGTATTCAAACCGCCGCTGCGGCTCGGCCCGCCATTGCTGCATGGCCTCGAACCGCGCCAGGCGCTGGGCGTTGAGCTCTTGCAGCACGCCGACCGGGTCATCGAGGGTGATCGCCAGCACGCCTTGCGGCAGTTTTTCGCGCTCGGTCAGTGTCTGGATGTAGGCCTGAAATACGTGGGGCAGTTTCCAGCGCGAGCAGAAGCCGTGAGTGCTGGCGAATTTATCAAGCTGTCGGGTTGCAAATTCCAGCACCGAATCCAGGCCCATGTGCTTAGCCGCCATGGCGATGCCGAGCTGCGCCGGCTGTTCGCGGGCGACCGCAAGGTCCACTTTCCGAAAGCGCGCCCCTAGCGGCGACCCGCCTTGGACGGCCTTTTTATAAAGATCGAGCACCTCACCCGGCCAGGGATCATTGGCGAAAGCCAGCCAGGCCTTGCTGTAGCGGGCGGTGTCGATATTGATGAACGAAGCAGGAAGCTGGTGATTGTTACGGATGCACTGCTCGGTGACCGGCGCCGGCGGGGCGAGCGGCATCTGCAACGGCACGAACTGCCGCAACAGGCCTTGCTCGGTCACCTCGTAGGCCTGCCATACCCGGGCGTCGAGCAGGACGTACAGGTAACCCTGTCGCAGTGTGCGCAACTGGCCCAATTGCGCTGTGGTTACATCGGCGTCGATATCACCGGCCGGCGTGGCAAAGGCACTGCGCAGCGGCAGGATCGGCAAGCCAGCGCGCTGGCAGGTGGCACAACGGCCCACCGGCACCGGGTCGTTCTCGGCCAGGAGGATTTCGAGGGGGAGTGCTGCTTCATGGCGGGGGGAACCCGTTCCGGCTGCTCGGGAAGCGCATGGGAGCATGCCGGGAACGGGCGGTTGAATAGGCGAAGCTCTGAAACCCGGACTCGGTCGGTTTCGTATTTGAGCTACAGCGTCAGCCCACCGCTAGCCTTGTGCAGGTCGCGCAAGTGCTGGCCGATCAGCTTGAGGTTCGCTTCACTGGCCTCGATGCCCTGCACGCGCTCGGGACTCAACAGGGCACGGATTTCCTTGTCCAGGCTGACGTTGAGCTGCTGGAGTTTCTTCTGCCGTTCGCTGCTTTCGCGCTCCAGGCGCTGCCATTCGCCTTGTTGGGGCAGCCCGTAGCCATCGCTGCCCAGCAGCTCTGCCGGGCGGCTGAGGAAGCCGCTGCCGGCCAGTATCGCTTCCAGAGTGCCGTTGGCATTGGCAACGTTCGGGTCGTTGGCGGCGCGAGCATTGAGGTAGCGTTGTTTGACCTCGTCCTGTGCCAGCAGCAATTGCCGCCGAAAGCCTGCCTGTTCAAGTAACAGCAAGGCGGCGCTGGCTCGCAGGTCGGCCTGCTCGAACCAGGGGCGGCGATCTTCCGGGTTTTGCTCAAGCCACTGTTCGACGCTCTTTTGTTTGATCGGCAAGCGCTCGCGTACCACCTTGAACATCGCGTCGTAACGGTCACGGTAGGAGTCGAACAGGTAACCGCGGCGCAGGGCTTCTTTCTTGTCATCCAGCACATGGGTGTCGGCCAGGCCCCGGCCTTGCAGCACGCGCAGCAAGCCGTTGGGTACGATACTGTCCAAGCCCTCCAGGGAACCCACGTCGGTACCGCTGCGCAGCAACTTGAGGGTCTCTACTGCGCAATTGTTGGAGAGGAAATAGTAGCTGCCGTCGTAGCTCCAGTGCATTTCAGCGGCGTGGCGCACCAAGGATTCGATCTGGGCCCGGTCGAGCTTGAGTGGTACCGACGCCAGGCTGCGCAGTTCGATCTTGGTGTATTCGTCGATGACCTGATTCAGCGGCAGCACGAACAGCCGCGATGGATATTGGCCATTCAGGCCGCCCCAGGTCGAGAGCTGTACATCGTTGACGAACGCGCGATACGACAGTACCAGGCTCTGGTCCAGGTCCAGCCGGCAATCCGGCCCGCGAGGGCGGCCGGGGCGCAGATCACCAGGCGCAGCATGCTGTGGCCCCAGCGGCTTACCCAGTTCTGGTTGGCTTCGGCCAGCAGATAGTCCACTTCATAGACCCGCTCGGGGTCGATCTTGCCCAATGGCTCGCGGGCGAAATCACTGCCAGCGTTCAGGTAGGGCAACTCGCTGGGGCACTGCGCGGCCTTATCCGGTGCCCAGCCGAACTGCGCCTTGTACCATGCGAAGAGTTCAGGCCGGCGGCAGGGGTAGCTGGGGTCGAGCAGGAAATACTCCATGTTGACCGCCACGAACTCACGAGCGTTGGTGGTCTCGTAGAGGTCCGGGCTGCGCGCGATCTGGCGGTTGTCTACCTCGCGCTGCCCGCGTTGGCCGATCGACTGCGGCCAGCCGGCCAGGTCCAGAAGGCGAGGGTCATCACTCAGGGTGAAGCGGCGGTCGGTTTCGCCACGGCAATCGTCGGCCAGGCCCACATCACCATTGGCCTGCATTTGCCGCTGGCAACGCAGGATTACCGCGCGTTGCTCGGCAGGCCAGAGGCGGGCGCGGTCATAGATGTGGGTGAGCTCATGCAGCACAGTGGCCAGCAGTTCCTGGCGTACGGTGCCGTGGGGGCGGCCGGTCTGCTGGGTTGCAGCGCTGCCGTCGGTAAGGCCGGGCAGCAGCTTGAGATTGAGCTCCAACTCCGAAACTGGGCTGGCCTCGCCGTAAGCCGCCGCCGGAAGGGCATCTGACCAGCGCACGCTGACCGTACGGTCGAGCCGCTGCTTGAAGCTTGGCGGCAGGTGCGCCATGGCATCATCAAGCAGGGTTTGGCTGGCGCTTTGCTGCGCTGTGCTCAAACCTTGGGTATCCAGTTCGAGCGCCAGGGCTGCCATCGCACTGCTGGTACCGGCCCAGAGCACCACGCCCAGCAGCCAGCCGACCAGGCACCTCACAGTGCGAGGATAGCCTCTGCCAACTGCTGATCGCTTGCACCTTCCGCTTCGGGCAGGTGCGCGCGCAGCGTATTGAATGCAGCTTCCAGTTGCACGCCACGGTAGCCGCCGCTGCTGGCGACGTAGCTGGCGGCGTCGTCCTTGGCGGCCATCACCACCTTGGAGTCACGGACCGAAGTGGTGGTATCGGAGGTAAAGTCGATCGAGCGGCCGAAGGCACGGACGATGATGTTACTGGTAGCCACCAGGGTGTGGGCCTGGGCGAGGTCCGCCACTGCGAGCAGGCTGAGGGTGGCCGCGATCAACGACTTGCGCATCTAAGGGTGTCTCCGGGGGTTGCGGTAACGATAAGTGCTCATTGGACGAGGATGGCCTGCGCCAGTTCAAGGTCGCCCGCATGAAGTTTGGGGTGGTGCTCACGCAGGTGGCCTAGCGCTGCTTCAAGCCTGGCTCCGCGGATATCACCGCCGCTGGCGACGAAAGCTGCCGCGTCATCCTGAGCTGCACTGACAAGCTTGTGTTCGAACGGCGTGCTGGTCAGCTTGCTGGTGACATACCCACTGATGACCACGCCTTGGGTAGTGGTGTCGAACGCCTGAGCGCTGCTCGCCCAGGCCAACAGGAGGCAAAGCGGTAGGAGTTTGTGCATCGAACTGCCAATAGCTGTGAAACATGAGCAGCAAGGCTAGCGGAACGCTCTGGAGCGGGCTAGCCCTGAAGGTGGCTCGGGAAACATTAATGTACAAACTTTCATCGCGCCGACGCCGTCATTGGGCGGCCAGAATGGCCTGCGCCAGTTTGGCATCAGAGGCCTGCAGCGTTGGCTGCTGGCTACGGATGAAGGCAAAGGCGCTCTCCAGCTGTGCCCCTCGCACTTCGCCAGAGGTGGCTACGAAACTGGCGGCGTCTTCGCGGGCAGCGCGCACGATCTTGTTGTCACGCAGCGAGGAGGTTGCGTCGGAAGTTGCATTGGTACTGGCGTTCACGCCACGCACCAGTGCATCTGTGGTTACGACGAAGCTGCTGGCGTTCGCGCCGCAGGACATAACCAGTAACAAGGCGCCGGTGTAATGGACAGCTTTCATGGGCAGGGTCTCGAAGTCGGAAGGCAAGCGGCTCATTAGAGCCTTTCCTGCCGCAAGGTTCCAGAGTAGGTAAGCCAAGCGAAAACTGTACTGGTAATTTTTTAACTCATAGAAACTGTTATTGGATTCGATAACCCTCTGAACAGGCAACAAAAAACCCGCATCGGGAACACCGTGCGGGTTTTGGAATGCCTTGCGAGCTTCGCTCGCGCTGGCATCAACGCCAGAAAGGCTTGCTCAGCTCTTCGTAGCGCTGGGATTCGCTGATGCCGGCGTCGGCCAGAAGGCGCGAATCCAGGCGAGCCAGTTGATGGCGGCTGGCGATGCGGCGCTGCCACAGGCTCACGTTAGCGGCTACGCGGAGCATCAACGAGGTAGGTTGAGCGGCGCGTTGTTTGAACTGAATGCCGGAACTGAGGGTACGTTCCATGGTGATCATCCTTCCGCTTTTGGCGGGACTAGAGAAGTGGTTTGAACTTGGAACAAATGATGCGCTTCCCGAGGCCGTCGCTAAAGGTACAGTTGTGCAATATTGTGGTCAGTCAGTCAGCTGTTATAGCCCCCTGTTGCGCTCATTTTGGGGCAAACTGTACTGGTTCGCACCTGTTTGGTGCATTTATAAAGAAAGGGATGGGGTTTATAACGGGAATAGGGTGTTTTCGAGCGGTACAGTAGAACAGTTTTAGTGAGGTGCGACAGGGCGCCGCACTCCCCCTCTAAACTGTACCGCTCTCAGTCAAACAGATCGGCCGTCAATCGATGAGCATCTTGCCTGTCTCTTCGGCATTGATGTGCCAGGCTAGTGCTTCGCGGAGCACGTGCGGCGTGTGCCCGCCGCGTTCACAGGCGCGCTCGTAGTAGCTGTTCAGTGCTGCTCTGTAAGCTGGGTGCACGCAGTTGTCAATGATCACTCGCGCCCTTTCCCGAGGGGCGAGCCCGCGCAGGTCGGCCAGGCCTTGTTCGGTAACCAGAATGTCCACATCGTGTTCGGTATGGTCGACATGGCTCACCATCGGCACCACGCTCGACAGCGCGCCGGCCTTGGCGACCGACTTGGTCACAAAGATTGCCAAGTGAGCATTCCGGGCAAAATCGCCCGAGCCGCCGATGCCATTCATCATGCGGGTGCCACACACATGGGTGGAATTGACGTTGCCGTAGATGTCGAACTCCAGGGCCGTGTTGATGCCGATGATACCCAGGCGGCGGATCACTTCCGGGTGGTTGGAGATTTCCTGAGGGCGCAGCACCAGGCGGGATTTGTACCGATCGAAATCAGCGAACACCTGCTCATGCTTGGGCGCCGACAGGGTCATGGAGCTGCCTGAGGCGAACGCCAGCTTGCCTGAGTCGAACAGGTCGAACGTTGAGTCCTGCAGCACTTCGGAATACATGCTCAGGTTTTCGAACGGTGAATCCAGCAGGCCGTGCATCACCGCATTGGCGATGGTGCCGATGCCTGCTTGCAGTGGCATGAGTTGCGGCGTCAGGCGCCCTTGCTCCACTTCACTGGTGAAAAATGCCACCAGGTGGTCGGCGATGGCTTTGGTTTCAGCATCAGGCGGCAGCACTGTGGAAGGCGAATCGGTTTGCTCGCTGATCACGATACCGACGATCTTGGCCGGGTCGATCGGGATGGCCGTGCCGCCGATGCGGCTATCGGCGCGCAGCACAGGGATCGGCTGGCGGGTCGGGCGGTAGGTGGGGATATAGATGTCGTGCAGGCCTTCCAGCGACAGCGGCTGGGACAGGTTGATCTCGATGATCACCTTTTTGGCCAGGATCGCAAAGCTCGCCGAGTTACCGACCGAGGTGCTCGGCACGATGTGGCCTTCTTCGGTCAATGCGATCGCCTCGACCACGGCGACGTCCACCGGGTGGATTTGCCGGTTGCGCAGTTGCTCCACGGTCTCCGACAAATGCTGGTCGATGAACATCACCTTGCCATCGTTAATGGCTTTGCGCAGGGTGCTGTCGACTTGGAACGGCATGCGCCTTGCCAGCACGCCGGCTTCGGTCAGTTGTTTGTCCAGGTCGTTGCCCAGGCTGGCACCGGTCATCAGGGTGATCTTCAACGGGTGCTGGAGCGCGCGCTGGGCCAGCGCCTGCGGCACGGCCTTGGCTTCGCCTGCACGGGTAAAGCCGCTCATGCCGACGGTCATGCCGTCTTCGATAAAGGCTGCGGCGTCTGCCGCGGTCATCACCTTGTTCTGCAAGGCGGGCATGCGGATGCGGTCGGAGTACATGATCGTTATCTCGAAACACGGAAGCAGGGTGCGAAGTCTAGGGCCTCCAATGTGAGTGCGTCCCGCTACCAAGGTCGTAAGGGAAGGCTCTAGGGTAGGCTTTTGGTGCAAAACACTATTGCAGATCACGCAAAAAAGCCCTGACCCCGGTCAAGGGGGCAGGGCTTGTTTGAAGATAGCCGGGCCTTACTCGACAGCTTTGACCATGTCCTCGATGACCTTCTTGGCATCCCCGAACACCATCATGGTCTTGTCCAGGTAGAACAGCTCGTTATCGAGGCCTGCGTAGCCGCTGGCCATCGAGCGTTTGTTGACGATGATGGTGCGTGCCTTGAACGCCTCCAGGATAGGCATCCCGGCAATCGGAGATTTGGGGTCGTTCTTGGCGGCCGGGTTCACCACGTCGTTGGCGCCCAGTACCAGTACCACATCGGCCTGGCCGAACTCGGCGTTGATGTCCTCCATCTCGAACACCTGGTCATAGGGCACCTCTGCCTCGGCCAACAGTACGTTCATGTGGCCCGGCATGCGGCCCGCGACCGGGTGAATGGCGTATTTCACCGTCACACCCTTGTGGGTGAGCTTCTCGGTCAGCTCCTTGAGCGCGTGCTGGGCGCGCGCCACGGCCAGGCCATAACCCGGCACAATGATCACGCTGTCGGCATTGCTCAGCAGGAACGAAGCGTCGTCGGGCGAGCCAGACTTGACCGGGCGCTGCTCCTGGCTGCCACCGCCGCTGCCAGCATCCACTGCACCACCGAAACCGCCGAGGATGACGTTGAAGAACGAGCGGTTCATGGCCTTGCACATGATGTAGGACAGGATCGCGCCGGACGAGCCGACCAGCGAGCCTGCAACGATCAGCATCGAGTTGTTCAGTGAAAAGCCGATCCCTGCAGCAGCCCAGCCCGAATAGCTGTTGAGCATCGACACCACCACCGGCATGTCGGCACCGCCGATAGGGATGATGATCAGCACGCCGAGCACGAAGGCCAGCGCCAGCATCAGGGCGAAGGCTGTGTAGTTGCCGGTGAACATGAACGTCAGCCCCAGGCCGAGCGTCGCCAGGCCGAGTGCGAGGTTGAGCATATGTTGCCCGCTGAACTGCACGGGCGCACCCTGGAACAGGCGGAACTTGTACTTGCCCGAGAGCTTGCCGAAGGCGATGACCGAACCGGAAAAGGTGATCGCGCCGATAGCCGCGCCCAGGAACAGCTCAAGGCGGTTGCCGGCGGGGATCGGGTCGCCCAGCAGCGCAACGATACCCAGCGATTGCGGCTCCACCACTGCCGCCACAGCGATGAACACTGCGGCCAGGCCGATCATGCTGTGCATGAACGCGACCAGCTCCGGCATCTTGGTCATCTCGACACGCTTGGCCATGACCGCGCCTGCGCTGCCACCGATCAGCAGGCCGAGGATTACCCAGGCAAGGCCGGTGACTGCCAGTTCGCTGCCCAGCTTGAAGATCAGCGCGACCGTAGTCAGCGCAGCGATTGCCATGCCGGCCATGCCGAACAGGTTGCCGCGGCGCGAGGTGGTCGGGTGCGAAAGCCCCTTGAGCGCCTGGATGAAACACACCGAAGCGATGAGGTACAGCAAGGTGACCAGGTTCATGCTCATGGCTTGTTGCCCTCGGCTTTCTTGTCTTTCTTCTTGAACATTTCCAGCATGCGGCGGGTGACCAGGAAGCCCCCGAACACGTTGACCGCTGCCAAGGCGACGGCCAGAACCCCCATGACCTTGCCCAAAGGCGTAACGGTCAGCGCGGCAGCCAGCATTGCGCCAACGATCACGATGGCAGAGATTGCATTGGTAACGGCCATCAGCGGTGTGTGCAGCGCGGGAGTGACGTTCCATACCACGTGGTAACCCACGTAGATGGCTAGCACGAAAATGATGAGGTTGTAGACCCCGTGGGAAATCAGCATGTCTTCCATAGCAGTACTCCTCAGGCGTTCTTGCGCACGGCCTGGCCGTCACGGCACATCAGGCAGGCGGCGACGATGTCGTCTTCCAGGTTGATGTTCAGGTTGCCTTGCGCGTCGAAGATCAACCGGGTGAAGTCGAGCAGATTGCGGGAGTACAGCGCCGAGGCATCGGCGGATACCTGGGCGGGCAGGTTGCTGGGGCCGACAATGGTTACGCCGTTCTGCACCACCACCTGGTCGGCCTGGGTCAGCGGGCAGTTGCCGCCTTGCACGGCGGCTAGGTCTACGATCACCGCACCGGGCTTCATCTGCGCAACCGTCTCGGCGCTGAGCAGGGTCGGCGCCTTGCGCCCAGGGATCAGCGCGGTAGTGATGACGATATCGGCCTGTTTGGCTCGCTCGTGCACGGCCTGCGCCTGGCGCTGCATCCAGCTGGCAGGCATCGGGCGGGCATAGCCGCCTACGCCTTGCGCGCACTCGCGCTCTTCATCGGTTTCGAACGGCACGTCGATGAATTTGGCGCCAAGCGATTCGATCTGCTCCTTTACAGCAGGGCGCACGTCGGAAGCCTCGATCACTGCGCCCAGGCGCTTGGCGGTTGCGATGGCCTGCAAGCCGGCCACTCCTGCGCCCAGCACCAGCACGCGTGCGGCTTTGACGGTGCCGGCGGCGGTCATCAGCATGGGCATGAAACGCGGGTAATACTGGGTAGCCAGCAGCACGGCACGGTAGCCGGCGATATTGGCTTGCGACGACAACACGTCCAGGCTCTGCGCTCGCGACGTGCGGGGCGCCGCTTCCAGCGAAAACGCAGTGATGCCGCGCGCTGCCATTCGGGCGATGTTGCTGTTGTCGAAGGGGTTGAGCATGCCGATCAGCACGCCACTGGCGTTGATCGAGGCCAGCTCCTGTTCGGAGGGTGCTATTACCTTGAGCACAACGTCGGCACCCAGCGCTTGGTCCGCACTTCCCAATTGAGCACCAACTGCCTCATAGGCGGCATCGGTAATGCTTGCCGATGTACCTGCGCCACGCTCCACGGTCACACGGTGGCCCTGGCCGAGCAGTTTCTTGATCGTCTCGGGTGTTGCCGCTACCCGCGTTTCGCCAGGGTAAGTTTCGAGAGGGACGCCTATATGCACCTTTTTATTCTCCTGCGGTTTTTTGCGCAAACAGCCGCGCGCGCCGATAGCGCGTGTGTGCCCAATGTTGAGGGTCGGGGCCGGTCCGAGGAGCCGGGAGGATGCATTGTGCGTATGAAAGCGGAGAAGTTGCAACTGAGTAAATTGAATGTTTTTAGTTGAAGCGTTTAAGTGGTTGATTATTATTGATAAATAATTGATTTATATAGAAAAATTAGATTTGCGATAATTTGCCGCAGTGTTCGAAATAGCACACAGGCTAATAATATTCATAGCTCCTATTCTTCCCCGGAATTCGCCGAGTTATAGCTCCTATTCTCTCGGGTTATTTGTTTTGAGTTATAGGTGCAATGCATTCCGGGAATACTTGCCGGAACTTTCGATCAACCAGTCCTTGAAACTTTTGACCAAGCTGTTCTGCGCCTTTCGATCCGGCACCATCAGGTAATAGGCCTTTTCACTGGGCGCGGTCGAGGGGTTTGCGATTACAAGCTGCCCGCTAGCCAGTTCGCGAGAGATCAGGAAGGGGGGATGAGGGCTATACCCATGCCATGGCTGGCGGCCATGGCCAGCATCGAGAACAGCTCGTAGCGGGGGCCGGTCATGTCTCGGGCGGCCTGCACCCCGCAGTGGTTGAACCACTGCCGCCATGCATAGGGGCGGGTGCTCTGCTGAAGCAAGGGGCGCTTGGCGATCTCGGCAGGGGCCAGCGGCTCGCCATCGTTCAATAATGCGGGGCTGCATACGGGGACCGCGTTTTCTGCCATCAAGCGGAAGGCCTGGGTGCCTGGCCAGTCGGCATCGCCGTAATAGATAGCAGCGTCAAAAGGGGTGTCGGCGAACAGGAAAGGGCGTGTGCGGTTGGTCAGGTTCACCATGGCCTGGGGATGTTGCCGCTGAAAGTCCCCCAACCTGGGGAGTAGCCATTGCGTTCCGAAGGTGGGTACTACTGCCAGCTCCAGCGCATTGCTGCCCTGCTGGCCCATGATCGACAGCGTGTCGCGCTCCACGGCGTCCAATTGCTCACTGACCCTGCGGCTATAGGCCAGGCCCGCCTCGGTCAACTTCACGCCACGGCGGGTACGCTTGAACAGCTCGACATTGAGAAAGGCTTCAAGCGATGCGATCTGGCGGCACACCGCGCCTTGGGTGAGTGAGAGCTCCTGCGCCGCGCGAGTGAAGCTTTCATGCCGGGCTGCCGCCTCGAAGCTGATAAGGGCGGCAGTGCTGGGAATCTTGCGGCGCATCTTGCTGTGCCTTTTTAATTGGTTGATAGATCGGGTTTTGCGCTTTTCGGAGTGAGAAATCAACACAACAGGCTGCAATTTCTTCGTTTGAGCGGGTTGGCAGGCTTGGCTAGGCTTGATGCACTGACTTCCACGAGGTAATGCAGATGGCCGCCAAAGCGAGTTTCAATTGGGCTGACCCACTTTTGCTCGATCAGCAGCTGAGCGACGAAGAGCGAATGGTGCGCGACAGCGCAGCGCAGTTCGCCCAGGAAAGCCTTTTGCCCAGGGTATTGGATGCATTCCGCCATGAGCGCACTGACGTCGCCATCTTCCGCGAGATGGGCGAGGTCGGCTTGCTTGGCGCCACGCTCCCCGAGCAATACGGCGGCAGCGGCCTCAATAACGTGTGCTACGGGCTCATAGCCCGTGAGGTGGAGCGCATCGACTCGGGCTACCGCTCAATGATGAGTGTGCAATCCTCACTCGTGATGGTGCCCATCCATGAATTCGGGAGCGAGGCACAGAAACAGAAGTACCTGCCCAAGCTCG
>NZ_CP087138.1:4642500-5221221 GCF_021650705.1 Pseudomonas sp. KNUC1026
GGGAAAGGCGAAAAGAACCCCGGAGAGGGGAGTGAAATAGAACCTGAAACCGTATGCGTACAAGCAGTGGGAGCAGACTTGTTCTGTGACTGCGTACCTTTTGTATAATGGGTCAGCGACTTATATTCAGTGGCGAGCTTAACCGAATAGGGGAGGCGTAGCGAAAGCGAGTCTTAATAGGGCGTTTAGTCGCTGGGTATAGACCCGAAACCGGGCGATCTATCCATGGGCAGGTTGAAGGTTAGGTAACACTGACTGGAGGACCGAACCGACTACCGTTGAAAAGTTAGCGGATGACCTGTGGATCGGAGTGAAAGGCTAATCAAGCTCGGAGATAGCTGGTTCTCCTCGAAAGCTATTTAGGTAGCGCCTCATGTATCACTGTAGGGGTAGAGCACTGTTTCGGCTAGGGGGTCATCCCGACTTACCAAACCGATGCAAACTCCGAATACCTACAAGTGCCGAGCATGGGAGACACACGGCGGGTGCTAACGTCCGTCGTGAAAAGGGAAACAACCCAGACCGTCAGCTAAGGTCCCAAAATCCTGGTTAAGTGGGAAACGATGTGGGAAGGCTTAGACAGCTAGGAGGTTGGCTTAGAAGCAGCCACCCTTTAAAGAAAGCGTAATAGCTCACTAGTCGAGTCGGCCTGCGCGGAAGATGTAACGGGGCTCAAACCAGGTACCGAAGCTACGGGTGTCACTTAGGTGACGCGGTAGAGGAGCGTTCTGTAAGCCTGTGAAGGTGAGTTGAGAAGCTTGCTGGAGGTATCAGAAGTGCGAATGCTGACATGAGTAACGACAATGGGAGTGAAAAACTCCCACGCCGAAAGACCAAGGTTTCCTGCGCAACGTTAATCGACGCAGGGTTAGTCGGTCCCTAAGGCGAGGCTGAAAAGCGTAGTCGATGGAAAACAGGTTAATATTCCTGTACTTCCGGTTATTGCGATGGAGGGACGGAGAAGGCTAGGCCAGCTTGGCGTTGGTTGTCCAAGTTTAAGGTGGTAGGCCGAACACTTAGGCAAATCCGGGTGTTCAAGGCCGAGAGCTGATGACGAGCGCTCCTAGAGTGCGAAGTGGTCGATGCCATGCTTCCAGGAAAAGCTTCTAAGCTTCAGATAACCGGGAACCGTACCCCAAACCGACACAGGTGGTTGGGTAGAGAATACCAAGGCGCTTGAGAGAACTCGGGTGAAGGAACTAGGCAAAATGGCACCGTAACTTCGGGAGAAGGTGCGCCGGCCAGGGTGAAGCATTTACTGCGTAAGCCCCGGCTGGTCGAAGATACCAGGCCGCTGCGACTGTTTATTAAAAACACAGCACTCTGCAAACACGAAAGTGGACGTATAGGGTGTGACGCCTGCCCGGTGCCGGAAGGTTAATTGATGGGGTTAGCGCAAGCGAAGCTCTTGATCGAAGCCCCGGTAAACGGCGGCCGTAACTATAACGGTCCTAAGGTAGCGAAATTCCTTGTCGGGTAAGTTCCGACCTGCACGAATGGCGTAACGATGGCGGCGCTGTCTCCACCCGAGACTCAGTGAAATTGAAATCGCTGTGAAGATGCAGTGTATCCGCGGCTAGACGGAAAGACCCCGTGAACCTTTACTATAGCTTTGCACTGGACTTTGAGCTTGCTTGTGTAGGATAGGTGGGAGGCTTTGAAGCGTGAACGCCAGTTTGCGTGGAGCCAACCTTGAAATACCACCCTGGCAACCTTGAGGTTCTAACTCAGGTCCGTCATCCGGATCGAGGACAGTGTATGGTGGGTAGTTTGACTGGGGCGGTCTCCTCCCAAAGAGTAACGGAGGAGTACGAAGGTGCGCTCAGACCGGTCGGAAATCGGTCGTAGAGTATAAAGGCAAAAGCGCGCTTGACTGCGAGACCCACACGTCGAGCAGGTACGAAAGTAGGTCTTAGTGATCCGGTGGTTCTGTATGGAAGGGCCATCGCTCAACGGATAAAAGGTACTCCGGGGATAACAGGCTGATACCGCCCAAGAGTTCATATCGACGGCGGTGTTTGGCACCTCGATGTCGGCTCATCACATCCTGGGGCTGAAGCCGGTCCCAAGGGTATGGCTGTTCGCCATTTAAAGTGGTACGCGAGCTGGGTTTAGAACGTCGTGAGACAGTTCGGTCCCTATCTGCCGTGGACGTTTGAGATTTGAGAGGGGCTGCTCCTAGTACGAGAGGACCGGAGTGGACGAACCTCTGGTGTTCCGGTTGTCACGCCAGTGGCATTGCCGGGTAGCTATGTTCGGAAGAGATAACCGCTGAAAGCATCTAAGCGGGAAACTTGCCTCAAGATGAGATCTCACTGGGATCCAGAATCCCCTGAAGGGCCGTCGAAGACTACGACGTTGATAGGTGGGGTGTGTAAGCGCTGTGAGGCGTTGAGCTAACCCATACTAATTGCCCGTGAGGCTTGACCATATAACACCCAAGCAATCTGCCCAAGTGCAGATGCGGTGGTGAAGCGACACAGCCGAAAATGCGCACCGATACACACAAACATCACATACCTGAATTCGCTGCAACGCCTAGGCGCGGCAGCTACCGAATTTCTTGACGACCATAGAGCGTTGGCACCACCTGATCCCATCCCGAACTCAGCAGTGAAACGACGCATCGCCGATGGTAGTGTGGGGTTTCCCCATGTGAGAGTAGGTCATCGTCAAGATTCAAACCCGCAGAACCCCAATCGTGAAAACGATTGGGGTTTTGTCTTATTAGTAGAAGCACTAGCTTCCCAAGATTTCGCTGAAGCGCCACGGCGCGGCAGCTACCGAATTTCTTGACGACCATAGAGCGTTGGCACCACCTGATCCCATCCCGAACTCAGCAGTGAAACGACGCATCGCCGATGGTAGTGTGGGGTCTCCCCATGTGAGAGTAGGTCATCGTCAAGATTCAAATCCACAAAGCCCCGAGCGCGAATACGCTCGGGGCTTTGTCATTTACGGGCTAAAGATACCTGAGAACTGGTAACTGAGGGTCACGCTGGCGTTGCGGGCTTCGCCCATGTAGCAGTAGTTCAAGCTGGCGCAGGTCGCGATGTACCGCTCATTGGTGAGGTTATTGGCATTGAGCCTCACCTCCATGCCCTTGATGCCGGCGCGCCCCAGGTCGTAGCCAATGGATGCGTCGTAAAGCGTATAAGCCGGCACCTTGAGTGTGTTTTCGGCATCCACCCAGCTTGAACCGACATAGCGCACACCAGCTCCCAAGCTGAGGCCGGCCAGCGGCCCGCCTTGGAAGGCGTAGTCAGCCCACAGCGATGCCATGTGCCGTGGTGCCTGCGTGGGCGAGTTGCCCTTGTTATCCGTCACCCCATCGACCGTGCTGATCATTCGCTTGGCGTATTCGATATCGGTGAAGGTGTAGCTGCCCACGACTTTCAGCGCATCGGTAATCTGCGCATGGCCCTCCAGCTCGATACCTTGAGAGCGAACTTGCCCGATGGGCCGATAGAAATTCTCCTGCGGCAACTTGGACGCCAGGTTTTCCTGAACCACATGGAAGAAGGACGCCGTGAACAGGTCGCTCGTGCCCGGCGGTTGATACTTCAGGCCAGCCTCCCATTGCGTACCTTCCGTGGGCGCCAGTGGATTACCTGCTGCGTCTGAGTAAGAGTTGGGGTTGAACGACTCCGAGTAACTCACATAAGGCGCCAGGCCATTATCGAACAGGTACAGCACCCCGGCCCGTGTCGTCAGCTTGGTTCGGTCGTCGCTTATGCGTGTACCAACCGGCCGGGCTGCTTCTGCGAGGCGGTTTTCGTCAGAGGTTTTCATCCAGTCCTGGCGCAACCCGAGGGAAAACCGCCAATTGCCAAAATCAGCCAGGTCTTGCAGGTACACGCCGGTTTGCTGGAGGCGGCGAAGGTAACTGGTAGGGCTGCCATACGTAATGGCGCTGTTGCCGTATTGAGGGTCGAAGGCATCAATAGGTGCGAGGCTGCCAGTGGCCCAATCTACAACGGTCTTGCGCCGCTGATAGTCCACACCCAAGAGCGTGGTATGGGCAAGCGGGCCAGTGTCGTACTCAGCCTGCACCATGTTGTCGATAATCCATGAATGCAGTGTTTCATCAGCGCCGCTGTAGTAACGGTTCAACTCGGTGCTGGTAGGGGATGTCCAACCGTAGGCGTAGGTCTGGTCCAGTTTCACCCGTGAATCCAGGTAACGGAAGTTTTGCCGGGCAGTGAAAGTATCGTTGAATCGATGCTCGAACTGGTACCCAAAGGATTGTTGGTCGCGTTTATAACGATCAAGTCCTGGCTCGCCTTCGAAGAAATGCTCCGAGATGCGCTGGCCATTACGCTGATGCAGTGCGCCGTCGGCCGGCAGGCCGCCGTGATAGCCGCCTTCGGGGTCATGCTGCAGGTAAGCCTGCAAGGTCAGCGAGGTATCGTCGGTAAGGTTGATCGCAAGCGAGGGTACCAGGGCGTAGCGTTTTTCTTCGGCATGGTCGAACTGAGTATCGGACCGATGAACGAGGCCGGTAAGGCGATAGGCAATGCGCTTGTCGTCATCGATTGGCCCGCTGAGGTCCAGGCCCATGCTGCGAGTACCCTGCGTCCCTATGGTCGTTTGTACTTGATGATAATCCTCGAACAGCGGCTTCTTGGTCGTGAGAGCAACCAGGCCGCCTGGGGAGCTGCGACCGTAGAGCACGGAAGAGGGCCCCTTGAGAATGTCGATTCGTTCCAGGAAGTAAGGGTCGACCTGCATGGTGCTGTAGGTGCCACTATCGCCCATGGACTTGAGCCCGTCGACGTAGATGTTATCCACAGCCCCGTCATTGAAACCGCGCATGGCCACGTAGTCATAACGGTGCGTTGCGCCATAAGGGTTGGTCAGCACCCCGGGGGTGTAGCGCATGGCTTGAGCCACTGTCTGCGAACCCTGGTCGTCGATCTGCTGCCGGGTCACCACAGAAACACTTTGCGACGTCTCGGCCAGCGCCTTGCTGGTCTTGGTAGCGACCTGGCTGTGAGTGGCGTTGTAGCCGTCGACATGGCCCAAGGCGTTACCCAGGCTGAAGGCGGTTATATCGGTGCCTGGCAGGCTGATAGACGCGGTGTCGGGCATGGCCTGAAGTACGTAGGCGTCGCCTCCCTGAGATTGCGCGTAGAGCCCACTGCCCTGAAGCAATTGATCAAGCCCCTGGCTTACAGTGAACTGGCCGCGGAGCCCGCTGCTCTGCCTACCCTGAGTCAGTGCTGGAGTGGCCGCAAGGTTGATACCTGCCTGCCGAGCGAATTGGTTCAGCGCCTGGCTCAATGGGCCGGGCGGGATATCGAAACGCTGCCCAGCCGGCTGCTCGATGGCAGCGGCCGCGTGTGCAAGGTGAAGAGGTACGAGCGAAACGGCGGTGCCTAGAATGGCCGCCTGGATGGCGCGCTTGAACGGGTGCAGCGGGAAACCGGGTGTCGCGTAAGTGAGCATCGGGCCGAGTCCTTGAATGAATGTCATGAAGCGCTCAAGGACAAAGCCGTATGAACTCACAAAACCCGCCAAAAAGAGTTAGCCTGCCGCTTCGACGCTGACCCACCAGCGAGTGAGGCCACCCACGCGCACGGGCAGGGACTGCGGCAATAACTGGAGCAGGCGGTCGGTGTCCGCCAGCTTGTAGACACCCGAAACCCGCAGCTCTGCAACCTCGGGCGTATAGCGAATCAAACCTTTCCGGTAGCGCCCGACTTCATCCAGAAACGCTCCCAGCGGCATGCCCTGAGTGACGATCAAACCTTCCAGCCAAGCGGCTGGGTCGAAGGCTGGTGTAATCAGGTCGGCTTGCCCTCCGCCGGCACGTGCCACCTGGCCCGCTCCCACACGAAAACCTCCCAGCCAGGCTTCACCATGCAGTACTGCTAGCTGTGAATAACTGGCGCTCTGGCGCACGACCACGCGCGCCGAGTTCAGGCTGATCGACGTGCCGCGGCATTGCACCTGCATGGGCCGCATACTTTCCAGCAGCAGCTCGCCTTCATTGAGCCGCAGGTTGCCTTCGTGCAGGCTGTCTGCGGAGCTGTGGGTATTGAGCGTCAGCAACGCGCCGCCAGGCAGCGTAAAGCGCCCCTGTTGGCCAGTGGAGGTCGCAAAATCAGAAGCCCAGCGTCGCCAGGGTGTTTGCTCGGCCGCCAACCATCCAGCCCCCCCGACGGCAACCCCTCCGATCAGTAGCTTCAGGGTGCGTCGGCGGCTCAGGCGATGTTCACTGGTTTCCAAAGCCTGCCGTGCCCCAGGTGTTTGCCGCAGGCCCTGGTTCAGGTCGGCGCTCAGTTGGCTCACCCGTTCCCAGGCCAGTTGATGATCTGGGGCGGCGCGGCGCCACCGCTCGCACGCCTGCCAAAGCCTTGGGTCATCATGATGTTCACGCAGCCGGACCCACCATTGGGCGGCCTGGCGCACGATATCCGGCTCAGGCGTCATAGCGCAGCTGATAGCAACGAAACAGCGCCTCGGCCAGGTACCGCTCTACCGTGCGCACAGATACACCCAAGTGCTGGGCGATGTCGACATGCGCCCAGCCTTCGCACTGGGCCAGAAGGAAAGCCTGGCGAGCCTTGGCCTTCAGGCCATCGAGCATGCGCGCCACTTGATCGAGCAGCTCCAGTGCCAATTCTCGCGCTTCGGCACTCGGTACTTCACCCGGAGGAAGTGCTGCCAATGTTTCCAGCCAGGCTTTGCGCAACTCTTCGCGGCGCCAGTGATCGATCACCAGGCCACGGGCAATGGTGCGCAGGAACGGCCGTGGCGCCAATACCTGGGCTGGCACAGGCTTCTGCAGCACTCGCACGAAGGTATCCTGCGCAAGGTCAGCGGCATCTGCTGCGTTGCCCAGCCGGCTACGCAGCCACGTATAGAGCCAACCATGGTGCTGGTGATAGAGGGTTTGAACACAGGAAGGCAATTGCGTACCCGTAACAAATGATAATTAGTCTCATTGTCACGGGCGTGCCTGGGATTTGCAAGCGGGGTACTCTCAGGCACTGGCTGCCTGGCCTTTATCCTCGCGATACCGGGTGATCGCGTCGATCGCGCGCTGCAAATGGGTTTCCAGCAGCGCCAGGCATCGCTCGGTGTCATGCGCCTTGGCGGCTTCAAGCTGGTCGCGGTGGTCCTGATGAATGAGGTCAGCCAGGCCCATCTCGAACATGTTGAAACGCAGGTAGCGTTCTTCTTCCTCCAGGCCTTGGTCGATCAGGCGCAACAGGCGGCGATTGCTCGCCTTGGCGTAGAGCGCCATATGAAAATCACGATTCAATTGCGCCATCATGCTGTAGTCCTGCTCGACCTCCAGCTGGTCGATGGCCTGTTGCGCCGCAGCGAAGTCCGCCTCGTCGAGCAGCGGTACCGACAGGCACAAGGCTTCCCGCTCCAGGAGCAGGCGCAGATCGTAGGCTTCGCTGGCGCTATCGTTGATCAGCTCCGCAACTACTGCGCCCTTGTGGTGAGTCACTGTGAGCAGGCCCTGCGCCTCCAGTTGGCGCAAGGCCTCTCGCACGGGCATGCGGCTCACGCCATACAGGTTCGCCAACTCTTGCTGGCGCACCGCAGTGCCGGTTGGCAGGCTACCATCAAGGATGGCGAGTCGGATCCGTTCTTCAATGATGGCTCGAGCCAGGTGTGGTTGAAGCTGTTCGGCTTCCAGCACTGCGCGAACCGGGCTTTTTTCTTGGGCACGTGATTTCACCCCTTCGGGTTGGCGAACGCGGTTGTTTTCGACGGGAGGGGTCATCCCTTGTTTTCACCTGCCGAAACCCTGCCATACAGCAAGGCGATTACCGCTGTGTTGCCATCCTGATGCCAGCGGGCAGAAACGACTAAAAATCGCTACAGGGCGAATCGGCAATTACACCCAAAGTTCAATAACTTGGACAAGAACTTGGAAGTGCCATTCATCGCATGCGAATGATCTGATGAAAAGTGATTGCATCGTGCCATTGTTTTTTGCTGAATGTACACGCACCATGCGCTCCTTTCCAGTGCTGGGCAGGGCGGGCGCCTTGGCGAAAAGTACGAAGTTCACACGCAGGCTGGGCCAATGGTTGCTGGCATTCTGGCTTGGCATTGGGCTGCTGGCCGGCTTGCAGGCCGACTGGGACTTCAACACCATCAGCCGCAAGGCCGAGGCGCTTTACGGCCCGCTCGGTGCTGGCAAACAGCGAATAGATGCCTGGCAGAAGTTGCTGTTGGCCCAACGCCAGAGCAGCGAGATGGAAAAACTCACAGCGGTGAACCTGTTCTTCAACCGACAGATGCGCTACGTGGAAGACATCGACCTGTGGGGCCAGGTCGACTATTGGGAAACGCCGATAGAGGCGCTGTGGAAGGGCGCTGGCGATTGTGAGGATTACGCCATCGCCAAGTACTTCAGCCTCAGGCACCTGGGTGTGGCCTCGGACAAACTGCGCATCACCTACGTCAAGGCGTTGCGGCAGAACCGCGCGCACATGGTGTTGACCTACTATGCGACGCCAGAGGCGGTGCCGTTGGTGCTGGACAGCTTGCAGGACCCGATTCAGCCCGCAACCGAGCGTACCGACCTGTTGCCGGTGTACTCCTTCAATGGCGAAGGATACTGGCTCGCCGGAAGCGGTTCGAACAAACGAGTGGGAGACGCCAAGCGGCTGTCCCGCTGGCAAGATGTCATTCAAAAAATGACCGCCGAGGGTTTCCCTACGCCGGTCGAACAGTAACTGGAGCGTCGATGTCTCTGTTCAAGCAATTGCTGATCGCCATATGCCTGTTCCTGGCCGTCGCCTTCACCGGCAGTTTCATGGTCAGCCTGGAGAGCTCGCGCAGCCAGTACGTCAACCAGCTGCGCTCGCATGCACAAGACGCCGCCACGGCGCTTGCCCTGTCGCTGACCCCCAACATCGACGACCCGGCCATGGTCGAACTGCTGGTCAGCTCCATTTTCGATAGCGGCTATTACGCCAGCATCAAGGTGGTCGACCTGGCCAACAACAAGGTGATCGTCGAGCGCGAAGCCGAGCCCGACCCCAATGGCGTGCCACGCTGGTTCATCAGCCTGATCGGCCTGGACGCCGCAGGCGGCGACGCGCTGGTCAACCGTGGCTGGCAACAGGCGGCCCGGGTCGAGGTGGTCAGCCACCCGATGTTCGCCATTGCCAAGCTGTGGCAAAGCGCCTTGGGCAGCCTGGGCTGGCTGTTGCTGTGCGGCATCATCAGCGGTGTGCTGGGCGCGCTGCTGTTGCGCCGGCAGTTGCGGCCGCTGGACTACATGGTCGAGCAATCCCATGCCATCGCCCGGCGTGAATTCCTGACCCTGCCCCAGTTGCCCAGTACGCCTGAATTGCGCCGTGTGGTGCTGGCGATGAACCAGATGGTCGAAAAGCTCAAGGCGCTGTTCATGGAGCAGGCCGAGCGTAGCGAGAAGCTGCGAGTCGAGTCCTACCAGGATGCGCTGACAGGCCTCGCCAACCGCCGCTATTTCGACATGCAACTGCAAGCCCGCGTCAGCCAGGTCGAAGAAAACCGCCCCGGCTACTTGCTGCTATTGCGAGTCAACGACCTGATCGGCCTGAACCAGCGCCTGGGTGGTGCAAAGGCCGACCAGTTGCTCAAGGCTGTGGCCGAGACACTGGTGCGCCTCTGCGAGCGCCATCCGGAAACGGCCAACCTGATCAGCCGTAGCCGTGGCGGCGAATTCGCCGTGCTCGCCCCCGGCTTGCATGCCGACCAGGCACAGGCCTTGGCCGGTGCGCTCGAAGCTTCGCTGCAGAGCCTCAATGAAACCGGCGCCAGCGACATCAGCCCAGTGGCTCACATCGGCCTTGCCTCCTATGCCGCAGGTGACACGCCTCAGGACTTGCTCAAGCTGGCGGACGAAGCGATCGCCCAGGCCGAGCGCGCTGGCGGTGCGCCGTGGGTATGCCTGGAGCGGCAGGCGGTGGCAGCAGTGGTGGAAGATCATCACAGTTGGCACCGGCTGCTCGACCACGCGCTGGAGAATGGTCACTTCCAGCTGTACTTCCAGCCGGTGGTGAGCAGTGAGGATCGCGAGCGTGTCATGCATTACAAAGTGCTGTCACGCCTGCTCGGCAGCGATGGCAGCCCGATCGTCGCCGGCCGTTTCCTGCCGTGGGTCGAGCGCTTCGGCTGGGCCAAGCGGCTCGATCATCTGATGGTCAAGCTGGTGCTGCAGCACATGCACAGCCATTCCGGCCATTACGCGCTGAACCTGTCTGCACCGACGCTCGCCAGCCCGCAAGGCCTGGCGCGGCTGTTCGAGGTGCTGGGCCAGCATCCGGCACTGGGCCCACGCCTGGTATTCGAGCTGGCCGAAGAGCAGGTGCCCGAGCAAACGGTGCTCGACAACCTCACCCGCCGCCTGCACAGCCTGGGTTACGGCCTGGCACTGCAGCATTTCGGGGGGCGCTTCAGCATGATCGGCAACCTGGCGCATCTGGGCCTGGCCTATCTGAAGATCGACGGCAGCTACATTCGCGCCATCGACAGCGAAACCCACAAGCGCCTGTTCATCGAGGCTATCCAGCGCGCCGCCCACAGTATCGACCTGCCGCTGGTGGCAGAGCGGGTCGAGACCGAAGGCGAGCTGCGGGTCATTGCCGAGATGGGGATCGAAGGCGTTCAGGGCCGCTTGGTGGGTGAGCCTGCCCCCTGGGCGTGAGGCTGCCAGCCGCCACCCAAGGCCAGGAACAGGTTGACCTGCTGCATGGCCACTTGAGTATTGGCAACGGCCAACTGCCCGCGCACTTCGGTGTAGGTGCGGGTGGCTTGCAGATCCTCCAGGAATGATTGGCGCCCGGCGGTGTAAAACCTGTGGGTCTGTTCTGCCGCATCGTGGGCGGAGCGCTCGGCATCCTGCAGGGCCTCACGGCGCTGCAGGGCGGCGGTGTAGTTTGCCAGGGTGGTCTGGGTTTCGCGCACAGCATTGAGCACTACGCCGTCAAAGCTTGCCAGCGCCGCCTGGGTGTCGGCCTCGGCAGCCCGCACTCGTGCGCGAGAGCCGTTGGTGGGAATGCTCCAGTTGATCAACGGGCCGAAGCCCCAGCGGTTGGTCGAGGGCTCGCCCAGGTCCTTGGCAATCCCCACGGTGCCGACCGTCGCACCAAAGCTGATGTCCGGATACAGCTGCCCGGTCGCAACGCCGATCTGTGCGGTCGCTGCCGCCAGTTTGCGCTCGGCCTGGCGTACATCGGGCCGGCGCTTGAGCAGTGCAGCCCCGTCACCCACAGGCAGCGCCTGGGCGATTCGAGGTAGCTCGGCGCAGCTATCGGTGCCTGCGGGCAATTGGCCAACTGGGCGTGCGAGCAGCATGGCGAGCTGATACAGCCCGCCCTGGCGTTCGGCTTCGAATTTGGGAAGCTCCGCGCGCAGTGACTTGAACTGGGTTTGCGTACGGGTGACCTGGGTTTCATCGCCACGCCCGGCGTCACGCAGGCGCTGCGCCAGTTGCACGCCTTGCTGCTGGAGGTCGAGCGAGTGCAGGGCGATGTCGCGCTCTTCATTGGCTGCGCACACTTGAGTATAGGCCCGCACCACGTTGGCCACCACGCTGATGCGCGCGGTGTCGGCGCCCGCCTGCGCAGCGTCGGCGTTGGCATTGGCCGCCTCTACGCCGCGCTGGAACACGCCCCACATGTCGAACTGGTACGAAGTCTTGATCGACAGCGCGGCAATGTTGGCGACTGGCACCTTCTCAGTCAGCAAAAATGCCTGCCCCGACTCCTGCAACCGCTGCGCCTCACCGCTTACGCTGGTGCTGAAGCCGCCCTGGCTCTGGGCGACCTCAACCTGGTTCTGCGCCCGCGCCAGGTTGGCGGCCGCTACCCGCAGGTCGGTGTTGGCGGCCAGTGCCTGTTCCACCAGGCCGTTGAGCCGAGGGTCGTTGTACAGCTTCCACCAGTCGGCCGGCACCGGCGCGGACACCACATCCTGCGACTGGCCGGCCAGCGCGCCCTGCAAATCTGCGCGGTTGACCGCTGCTTGCCGGGGTAGATGGTAATCCGGCCCCATCACCTGGCAGCCGCCCAGCGCCAGCACGCTTGCTGCCAGCAAGGTCAGGCATTTGCTCATTTTGCCGCTCCCTGCGCATCCGGCAGCACCGACACGGTCGCGGTGCGCCCGGCGATCAGGCGAAAGCCTTCCGGCACCTGATCGAAGGCGATGCGCACCGGAATGCGCTGAGCCAGGCGCACCCAGCTGAAGGCTGGGTTCACATTGGGCAGCAGGTTCGAGCCGCTGCTGCGGTCACGGTCCTCGATGCCAGCGGAGATACTCACCACATGGCCGCCCAGGCGGGTGTCATCACCCATCACGCGGATGTCCACGGCCTGGCCCACGTGAATGTGGCCCAGCTTGGTTTCTTCGAAATAGCCATCGATGTGGTACGAATCGCCATCCACCACCGACAGCAGCGGCTTGCCTGCACTGGCGAATTCGCGATCACGTGGGGCGCGGTCATTGATGAAGCCGTTGACGGGGCTGGTGATCACTGAGCGGTCCAGGTTCAGCTGGGCGGCATCCACCGCGACCTGCTCGGCGTTCTGCGCAGCCTGGGCGCGGGCGACTTTCGACTGGCTTTCCTCAAGCTGCTCGCGGGCCACGAGATTGCCCAGCCCTTGGTTGCGCTTGAGTTCGCGCTGGGCCTGGGCCAAGGTTTCCTTGCGGTCGGCCAGAGCCGCCTGTGCCTGGCGCAGGGCCAGCTTGAAGCGGTCCTGGTCGATGGTGAACAGCACGTCACCGCGCTTGACCGGCTGGTTGTCGGTCACCTTCACCTGTTGGATCAAGCCCGAAACATCCGGCGCGATCTGCACCACGTCGGCACGAATGTGGCCGTCGCGCGTCCAGGGCTCGAACATGTAATAGAGCACCATGCGCCAGATGACGACGCAGGCTAATGCCACCACGATCAGGGTCACGACCAGGCGGCCAAAGGTCAGCAAAGGTTTTTTCATGTCATCAGGTTTCGGCAGATTAGGTCGACCGCGCCCAGCAGCACGGTGTAAAGGGCCACGTTGAACAGCGCCCGGTGCCAGACCAGGCGGTAGAAATGCACGCGGTTGAGCAACGCGTGAACCAGCAGGAACAGACCATAGGCCAAGGCCATGATCCCCAGCAGGGTAGGCAGGAAGATCCCGCCGATATCCAGTTCACCGATCACAGCGGCGCTCCGTCCAGGCCTTGCGGCGGCAGTTGGTGGTATTCATCCGGCTCATGCAGCATTTCCAAGCCGGGCAGCAGCGCCAGGCGTAACCCGCTGAGTGACAGCAGCAGTTGCTCGCGTGCGTCTTCAGCGCCGTCGGCCTGGCAGGCGGCCAGGTTCAAGGCTCGGCGTGCGCGGTCCATGGTCATCAAGGTGTTCATGGGCGCGGCCAGGCGTTCGCGGGCTTTGAGGCAGGCGGCGAAGTAGCTGGTCACTTCGACCACCACCTGAGCCAGCAGTGCGCGCGGTGTGCCGTTGATCCGGGGGGCGTAGGCCAGGATGTCCAGCAGGTTCAGCGCCACCCGCACGTCGCGCAGCGCCGCACCGGTGTCCTGGCCGGTATTGGCCAGGCGCGGCAGCAACTGCATCAGCCGGTCGAGCATGCGCACTGCCTTGGCGCGGTGTTCGTTGAGCGTGCCGGCCTCGCCCAGCTCGACGATCTCCTGCCAGCTGAAGCGAGTCAGGCGCCGCGCGGCCAGTTCGGTACCGAAGGGGCGCATGATCAGCGTCCAGCAGAACGCGAACAGCAGCCCCACGGGGCCGGCGATGTTCGCGTTTACAAAGTTCATGAAGTTGGCGTCGTATTCGCCCTGAATGCTGATGAAGGTGGACGTGTTGACCAGCGTCAGCAGGGTGCCCAGGTAGAAACGCGGCTGTACCGTCAGCGCACCGATTGGGATGAACGGAATGGCGAAGGCCAGCACCAGCATCGGAAAGTCATGCAGGTTCGGCAGCACCACGAACAGATAAAGGCTCGAAAGCACAACCGAGACCGAGGTCCAGAAGAAGAACCGGTAGATCTGCGGTGCCGGGTCGTCCATCGCCGCGAAGAAGCTGCACGACACGGCCGCCAGGATTACCGCGCTGCCGCCGTCAGCCCAGCCCATTTCAATCCAGATCACGGAGGCGGCGATGATTGCGGTGACCGAAGTGAGCGAGGAGTAGAGCATCATGCCGCGGTCGAAGGTCGGGCGCAGCCGGCCCAGGCGCCAATGGCGGTAGACCGCTCGCCAGTTGGCGCGGCTCTGGCGGTCGATCAGCTCGTGCAGGACGCGCATGTCCTGCCAGAGGTCGGCCAACTCGCCGAGTCGATACAGCGCGTTGGCGAACAGCAGTTCACGGCGGTCGTCCAGCTCGCCCGGCGCCGGGCGCAGGCGCTCGATGTGGGCATGCAGGTCTTGCCAGGGCCCTGGCGTGGCACCGTTAAAGGTGCCGGCCAGCCATTCACGGGTGTGCTCCAGCAGCGGCGTGAAGCGTGCCACCAGTTCCGGGGTACGCCGCTCCATCGCCACGAGGGCGTCATCGAGGGCATCGATCACCGGCAGTAGGTGAATCATCCGCCCGCGCAGTTCGCGGGTGTTGCGCATGTGATGGGGCGTGGCGCCTTCGTGGGGCAGTTGGCCGATCATCTGTTCCAGGGCGTTGAAATTCACCACCATCGAGGCGCGCAGCGGCCCGACTTCTTCGCCGCTCACACTACGCGTGAGGTAGCGCAGCGCGTAGCTGCTGGCTTCGTTGAACCACTTGTCGTGCGCGCCGCCCACCGCAGTCACCAGGCGGCGGGGCCAGAAGATCGCGCCGACTACTGCAGCGCAGAGAATGCCGATGAAGATCTCCTGGGTGCGCGAGGAGGCCACATCGAACACCGCTGAAGGGTTATCCACTACCGGTAGCGCAATCAGCGGCAGGGTGTAGCCGGCCAGCATCAGGGCGTAGAAGTTGGCGGTGCGCAGGTGCATCGACAGGTACAGCAAAGTACCGGTCCACAGTGCGATCACCGTGGCGAGCAGGTAGGGCGTCTGCACGAACAACGGCACGAACAGCACCGCAGCGCTGGCGCCGAGAAACGTGCCCACCAGCCGGTAAACGGCTTTGGAACTGGTCGGGCCGACGAAGGGGCTGGAGACGATGTACACCGAAGCCATCGCCCAGTAAGGCCGTGGCATTTCCAACTTCAGGGCGATCCACAACGCCAGCATGGAGGCGGCGAAGGTGCGCACGCCGTACCACCAGTCCTGCGCTGGCGGTACGTCGCTGAAAAAAGGCTTCAACCGGCCCATGTGCCAGGCCCTTGGATGGCGGCATCTTCGAAGGCCTGCAACACGCGTTGCGCGGCTTCGAGGTCAGCGGGGTCGATTTGCTTGAAGACGCCTTTACGCAGGCGCACCAGTTCGCCTTCGATCGCCTCGGCCAGACGGCGGCCTTCTGCCGTAAGGCTCAACGCCTTGGCGCGGCGGTCGGCGGGGTCCTCTGTACGCAGCACAAAGCCTTGGGCGCACAACTGATCGAGCAGTCGCACCAGCGACGGGCTTTCCATGCCTGACGCGTGGGCGACCGTCACCTGGCGCACACCGTCGCCCAGACGCAGGATCACCAGCAAGGGCACGGCGCAGGCCTCGGTGATGCCGTAGTTGGCCAGCACGTTCTGGCAGATGCGCCGCCAATGTCGGCTGGCCGTGACGGTGCCGCTGGTGATGATTTGCTGGAGTTTTTCGAGGGTCATCGAGGAGGTAGTACATATTCATAGTTTGCTAACTATTAATATCCTCCCAACCTATTGGAGCGTCAACCGCCGCTTATCCGTCTTCCCCCGTGGCGCCTGTTTGGTAGAGAGCCTGGGGCTTGCATGTCGCGCGGCAAGCCGCCCTCCCACTTTGTGATCTACGCCGTTGCTCAGCCTTCGTGGGAGGCCGGCTTGCCGGGCGACGCCTATTTGGTAGAGAGCTTGAGGCCCGCATGTGCACGGCAAGCCGCCCTCCCACTTTTTGATCTGCGCCGTTGCTCAGCCTCGTGGGAGGCCGGCTTGCCGGGCGACGCCTGTTTGGTAGAGAGCTTGAGGCCCGCATGTCGCGCGGCAAGCCGCCCTCCCGCCAGATAATCTGCGGCGATCCGCAAGCTTGCAGTCAAGGATTTCCAAGCGATCTCAGCGCGCCATCCCCCAGCGCTTCACGGTGTATCTCTCCAGCGTATCGAACACCAGGTTCTCCACCAGCAGCCCGATCAGGATCACAACCGCCAGCCCTGCAAACACTTTGTCGGTATACAGCTCATTACGATTCTGGAAGATGTACCAACCCAGCCCTCCTTTACCGCTGGTGGCACCGAACACCAGTTCGGCGGCGATCAGCGTGCGCCAGGCGAAGGCCCAGCCGATCTTCAGGCCCGACAGAATCGCCGGCAGCGCCGCCGGCACCAGGATCAACGCCACGAAGCGCAGCCCGCGCAGGCCATAGTTGCGCCCGGCCATGCGCAGCGTCTCCGATACGCCCATGAACCCTGAATAGGTATTGAGCGCCAGCGGCCAGAGCACCGAGTGCACCAGCACGAACACCAGGCTCTTTTCACCCAGCCCGAACCACAGCAGCGCCAGTGGCAACAGTGCGATCGCCGGCAACGGGTTGAACATCGAGGTGAGGGTGCCCAGCAGGTCTCGGCCCAGTTGGGTAGAGACGGCAAGCGTGGTCAATCCGAACGCCAGCGCGATGCCCAGCAGATACCCTTTGAGCAGCACCCCGAGTGAAACGATCACTTTCTCGGGCAACTCCCCGCTCAGCGTGCCGCTCCATAACGCCTGCGCGGTCTGGGTAAAGCTGGGCAGCAGCAAATCATTACCCTGATAGCGCGCTGCCGCCTCCCAGGCCAGCGCCACCAGCAGCAAGATCACGCCCTTGCGCAGCCAGCCTTGCTGCCACAGGCGTTGTGCCAATGGGATGTTTCGGGTCAGGGGGAGGTCGTCCAGTGGCGCGAGGGCCACTTCGAATTCCTGGCGCATGTTCTGCACTCCGGGCCGATCAGTAGGAAATGCGCACATCGGCGAAAGCACGGTCGGCGTCGAGTGCCTCGGCCGGGCTTTCGTCGAACAGCAGCCGATGAATATGCCGGGTACTGGCCTGCAAGGCCTCGCTGCCCAGGCTGTGCAAGCCGTAATGATGGCTGTGCACCTCGGCGCGCACGCGCCCGGGGTGGGGCGAGAGCAGCAGGATGCGGCTGCCGACCACCAGCGCTTCTTCGATGGAGTGGGTGACGAACAGCAAGGTGAACTTCACCTCTTCCCACAGCGCCAGCAACTCTTCCTGCATCTTGCGCCGGGTCAGCGCGTCCAGCGCAGCGAACGGCTCGTCCATCAACAGGATCTTGGGCTGCATCGCCAGCGCCCGGGCGATCGCCACGCGCGCTTTCATGCCGCCGGAGAGCTGGTGCGGGAAGGCATCGGCAAAGCGCGCCAGGCCTACCTTGCCCAGGTATTCCAGCGCACGTTCACGCGCCTGAGCCTTGCCCAGCGTGCGCGAGGCGAGCAGCGGGAACATCACGTTGTGCAACACGGTTTTCCAGGGTGGTAGCTGGTCGAATTCCTGAAACACCACAATGCGATCCGGGCCGGGCCCGGTCACCGGTTGGCCCTGCAACTGGATCGACCCGCCCTGCGGCGGCAGAAACCCCGCCACCGCCTTGAGCAGGCTGGACTTGCCGCACCCGGAAGGGCCGAGCAACACGAAACGGTCGCCCTGGTCCACTTCGAAACTCACCTGGTGAGTGGCTCGCACCACGCTTTGTGCGGTGCGGTATTCGAGATCAAGCTCGCGCACTTGCAGCAGTGCGCTCTGGCTGGCCGCGTGGCCTTGCGCATAGGCGTTCATGGCGGTCAGCTTCCGTTGAGCGGGCGGGTGTCCTGGAAGAAATAGTCTTGCCAGGAAGCAGGTTTGTTCTTGATTGCGCCAACGCGGTACATGAACTCGGCCAGTTTGTAGGTGCCTTTGGGGTCGATGCTGAACTGGTATTTCGGGTTTTCGAGGATCTTGAGCAGGTCAGGCTGGCTGATCTTGGCTTTGGTCACACGGATGTAGGTGTCGGCGGCCTGCGCCTTGTTGTGCTCGATGAAGTCAGCGGCCTCGGCCAATGCCTCGATGAAGGCGTGGTAGGTCTTGGGGTTGTCCTCGCGGAATTTTTCCGTGGCGAACAGCACTGTCGGCGAGTTGGGGCCGAGCAGGTCGTAGGTGTCGAGCACGGTGTGTACGTTCGGCGCGGCGATCTCCTGTTCCTGGAAAGGTGGGTTGGAGAAGTGCCCGGTCAGCTCAGTGCCGCCGCTGATGATCGCAGCGCTGGCGTCAGGGTGTGGAACGGCCACGGTGTACTTGTCCAGGCGGTTGAACGCGTCATCGCCCCACTCTTTGGCCGCGGCGTACTGAAGAAAGCGCGATTGCACCGATACCGACACTGCCGGCACCGCGATGCGGTCCTTTTCGGTGAAGTCTGCGATGGTCTTCACGTTCGGGTTGTTGCTCACCAACAAGTAGGGGAAGTTGCCCAGCGATGCCACGCCCTTGACGTTCTGCCGGCCATGGGTGCGGTCCCAGATGGTCAGCAACGGGCCGACGCCGGCGCCGGCGATGTCCACTGAGCCTGAAAGCAGCGCGTCGTTCACTGCCGAGCCGCCGGAAAGCTGGGTCCAGTCGACCTTGATATCCACTCCGTCGGCCTTGCCGTGCTTCTCGATCAGCCCTTGGTCGCGCACCACATTGAGCAGCAGATAGACAATGCCGAACTGCTCGGCGATGCGGATCTGCCCTTCGGCCTGGGCCGCAGCGGGCGCCAGCAGCGTGCTGCCGGCCAGCCCCAGCGCAGCGGCCAGGGTACCTATACGTTTGAACATGACGAAACTCCTGGCTTCAGAACGGGGCATCGCCCTGGATGGTGGTGCGGTGAAGGGTGCGGCGCAGATGGGCCGGGCAGCCGGCCGCCAGGTGGATCACCGAGCGGTTGTCCCAGAACACCATGTCGCCCTCGCGCCAGCTGTGGCGGTGGACGTTCTCTGGCAGCACGCTGTAGCGGTAGAGCTCGGCGAGGATCTGCCGGCTCTCGTCCTCGGGCAGGCCGACGATGTGCGTGGTGAAGCCCTCGCTGACGAACAGCGCCTTGCGGCCGGTCTCCGGGTGCGTACGCACCACCGGGTGATCCACCACCACTACTTGCGCCAGCTGCTCGGCAGTGAGGGTCGGCCGTTGATAGCCATTGATGGCAGGCTCGTTGTAACGGGCGGTGTAGGAGTGCGACGCCTTGCGCCCTTCTACGGCATTGCGCAGCTCGGCGGGCAGGGCTTCAAGCGCCTTGTGCATGTCGGCGAACAAGGTATCGCCGCCTTCGCTGGGCAGCTCCTGGGCGTAGAGCATGGAACCGAGGCTCGGCAGCTCTTTGTAGGAAAGGTCGGAGTGCCAGAACTTGCCAGCATCGGAAAGCCCGATGTTCTGGCCGTTCTCCACCACATTGGACACCCGGAGGATCTCCGGATGGCCCGGCAGCAGGAACTGCTTGAGCACATGGATCTGCAACTCGCCAAAGCGCCGGCTGAAGGCCACTTGCTGGGCGGGGGTGATGTTCTGCTCGCGGAACACCACCACGTGATAGTCGAGGTGAGCGCGGTGAATGCGGGCAAAGTCGCTGTCGTTCAGCGGCTGGGCCAGGTCCAGGCCGATGATTTCGGCGCCGGTACCGGCTGCGAACGGGCGGATTTCAAAAGGCTGCGAAGCGGGTGCCGCGAGATGGGCTGCCGATGGCATGGTGACTCTCCCCACAAGCGCGCCGACGGGCGCGCAACGATTGGACGCTCACGGGGTTTGCCCGTGTGGTTCTTCTCGTGCGGCGCACCGATTGGTCGGCTCGTACGCAGGTAGCAGAGTCTAAAGAAATAAAAACCTAAATCTAAATATCCTTAAGGAATAAGGATATTAGCTTCAAGCCACTAGCTCCAAGCTGCAAGCTAAAGCGAATCTGCTTTTACTTGCAGCTAGAAGCTTGGAGCTTGAAGCTCCTACCGCTCGTGCAGCGCTTCGGCGCGGGCGCGGATGATTGGCTTGAGCAGGTAATTCAGGACGCTCTTGTGGCCGGTGATGATATCCACTGACGCCACCATGCCGGGGATGATCACCAATGGTTTGTCGTCGGTGCCCAGGTGGTTCTTGTCGGTGCGCAGGCGAATCAGGTAGTAGGTCTGCTTCTTGTCTTCATCGGTGATGGTGTCGGCACCGATCTGTTCCAGCTTGCCTTCCAGGCCGCCGTAGATGGTGTAGTCGTAGGCGGTGAACTTGATCATCGCCTTCTGGCCAGGGTGCAGGAATGCGATGTCCTGCGGGCGAATCTTGGCTTCCACAACCAGGGTGTCGTCCAGCGGCACGATCTCGACGATGTCACTGCCAGGCTGGATCACGCCGCCGACGGTATTGACCATCACCTGCTTGATCACCCCGCGCACGGGCGCGTTGACCATGGTGCGATTGACCCGGTCTTCCAGGCCCTTGGCAGTGGCGGTGTACTTGGCCAAATTGGCGCGGGCTTCGTTGAGCTGGGTGAGCGACTCACTGCGGAACTTGCCTTTGGTTTCATCGATCTTGCGCTGCACTTCGCTGATCGCTGCCTGAGCACGCGGAATCGCCAGTGTGGTGGAGTCGAGCTGGCCGCGGGTTTCCACTTCGCTGCGCTTGAGGCGCAGGATGTCCACGGGCGACACGGCGCCCTGGGCCACCAACGGCTCGGACATGCTGATTTCCTTTTGCAGCAGGCCCAGGCTGCTGCGGTACTGGTCGGCCTTGGAGCCGAACTCACGCAGTTCCTGTTGCTTCTGCACCAGCTGCGCTTGCAGGCCACCCACTTCATCGGCCAGCTGCTGCTTGCGGCTCTGGTACAACGCCAATTCGTCATTGGCCTGGCGCGGCACGCTCTTGAGGATATCCGGGCTGATCACCAGCGGTTTATCCTCGATCTGCGCCTGCAGGCGCGCCACGCGCAATTCCATCGCCACGCGGTCGGCCTCGGTTTCGCCCACGTTGGAGGCGAAGCGGGTGTCGTCCAGGCGAATCAGCGGCGCACCGGCTTCCACGATCTGGCCTTCGTGCACGTAAATCTGCGCGACGATGCCGCCTTCAAGGTTCTGGATCTTCTGGATCTTCGACGACGGGATCGCCTTGCCCTCGCCTTTGGTGACCTCGTCGATCACCGCCAGGTGTGCCCACAGCAGCAGGAACGCGAAAAACGCGATCACGCCCCAGATGGTCAGCCGGGCGATGCGCGGTGCATCGTCGATCAGGGCTTTTTTCACTTCCGGCAGCGGTTGGCCGTCGAGGGAGTCGCGGCCTTTGAAATAAGCGCCGATCCCGCTTTTGAGCATGTTAAGCGACATTGACTTGCCCCTTGCGCAGCGCTTCCATTACCGCCGCTTTCGGACCGTCGGCCACGATCTGGCCACGGTCGATGACGATCAGGCGGTCGACCAGCGATAGCAGCGACGCCCTGTGAGTGACCAGTACCAAGGTCTTGTGCTCGATCACCGCTTGCAGGCGCTGTTTGAGGCGCTCTTCACCGGTGTTGTCCATCGCACTGGTGGGTTCGTCCAGCAGCAGGATCGGCGGGTTGAGCAACAGCGCGCGCGCCAGGGCAACAACCTGCCGCTGGCCGCCGGAGAGGTTCTGGCCGCGTTCGCCCACCTGCAATTCATAACCCTGCGGGTGGAGCCTTGCGAATTCGTGCACGCCCGCCAGCTCCGAAGCCTGCAGCACCATCTCGTCCTCGACGTAGCGGGCGCCGCTGACCAGGTTGTCGCGCAGCGTGCCGGCGAGCAGCTGGATGTCCTGTGGCACGTAGCCGATGTTGTGGCGCAACTCGCTGACGTCGATCTGGCGGATGTCCACACCGTCCACCAGCAACTCGCCTTTTTCGGCCTCGAACAGGCCGACGATCAGCTTGGCCAGCGAGCTCTTGCCCGAGCCGCTGCGGCCGATGATGCCGATCTTCTCGCCGGGGCGGATGTTCAGGTTCATCCCGCGCAGCGCTTGGTGCTGCTGGCCGGGGTAGGTGAAGTCGATGTTGCGGAACTCGATGCTGCCTTGGAGTACGGGACGGGTCATCGGCCGTTCTTCGAAGTTGCGCTCCTGCGGCAGCTCCATCATCTGGTTGACCGAGCCCATGGTCACTTTGGTCTGCTGCCAGCGAGTGATCAGGCCGGACAGCGCGCTCAGCGGCGCCATCGCGCGCTGGTTGAGCATGTAGCAGGCGATCAGGCCACCCATGCTCAGGTCGCCGGCGATGATCAGGTACACCCCGCCGATGATCATGGTCACGCCCGCCAGCGCCTGTACGAACGCGGTGAGGTTCATCGATAGGCTGGAGAGCACCTTCACGCGCAATTCGAGGCGGCTCAGCGTGCCGAGGGTTTGTTCCCAGATGTACTGGCGCTCGCTTTCGGCGTTGTTGACCTTGATGCCGTCCAGCCCGTTGAGGGTCTCGATCATGGTCGACTGGCGCTCGGCGCTCAGCGCCATGGTGCGCTCGAGGGTGGAGGTGAGCGGCCGTTGCAACAGGTGAACGATGATCAGCACCAGCGGGAAGGCCACCAGCGGAATCATCACCAGCCAGCCGCCGAGCAAGCCGATCACCAGCATGATCAACAGCGTGAAGGGCAGGTCGATCAACGTGGTGAGGGTCAGCGAAGTGAGGAAGTCGCGCAGGCCCTGGAACTCATGGATGTTCTGCGCATAGCTGCCCACACGCGCCGGGCGCACCTTGAAGGCCATCCCCACCACGCGCTCGAACAGCGTGGCGGAGATGATCAGGTCGGTCTTTTTGCCGGCAAGGTCCAGGCACAGGCTGCGAAGGCCCTTGAGCAGCAGGTCGAACACGTAGGCGCCGCAGATACCGATGGCCAGCACCCAGAGGGTTTCGGTGGCCTGGTTCGGCACAACGCGGTCATAGACGTTCATGGTGAACAGCGGCGCTGCCATGGCGATCAGGTTGATCACCAGGCTCGCTGCCACCGCGTCCATATATAGCCAGCGCGATTTCTTCAGGGTGTCCTTGAACCAGGATTTGGCCCGAGGCACCAGCTCGCCGCGCTGGATATCGAATTTGTGTTGAGGCTGGGCGAAGAACACCTTGCCGGTGTAGTCCTCCAGCAGCACGTCACGCGCTACGCGCACCTCGCCACCATCGCTTTCGCCCAGGAGCAAGCGGGCGTCGTCGCCCTCCCAGCCCACCAGTACCGCGCAGCGCCCGTCCTTGAGCATCAGCAATGCCGGCAGGGCGATGCGTGGAATGGCTTCGAGCTTGCGCACCAGCAGGCGGCCTTGCAGCCCGGCGCGGGCTGCGGCACGGCTGAGCAGCTCAGGCGACAGCCTCTGGCCGGGCAGCGGCAGCCCCGTGGTGAGCATCGCCCTGCTGGCAGGCTTCTGGTGCAGGTAGCAAAGCGCTAACAACCCGTCGAGCAGCGGATCATCGTGCAGGCTCCTGGGATCATGAATGAGTTGGGCTCCACCGGTTTCAGATTCCACGCTGCGCACTCTCTAACTGCCTAATCGGGTTGATGGGGCGGAACCGACCGTGGTCAGTTCATGCCGGGGAGTTTGACCTCCGGCTTGATGTCATGTTGCACAACCGATGCCAAAGGCGCGACGACGCCCTGGCTCTTGAGCAAATCACCCATGGCCGCCTTGATGCGGAACTGGCTGAACTGCTCCAGGTATTTCACTTCTTCCAATCGGCGGCGCGCGGTGAAACTTTCGTTCTCGCTGTCGAGCAGGTCGAGCAGCGTACGCTCACCCAGGCTGAACTGCGACTGGTAAGCGGTGCGCACACGCTCGCTACGGGTCACGTATTGCTCGGCGATCGGCCGCTGTCGCTTGGCATTGTCGTACGCGCTCCAGGCCAGGCCCAGTTCTTCGTTCAGCTGGCGCAGGGCGTTGTTGCGAATGTCCAGTGCCTGGTTGCTCAGGTAAGCCTTGGATTGCAGATCGGCCGAGTTGCTGCCACCTGCGTACAGGTTGAACTGCATGCGCACCATCGCCGACCAGCCATTGTAGTGGCCTTCTTCACCACTGACGTTGTTATCGGCGTTTTTCGCAAGTTCTGCATCGAAGCGCGGATAAAGCGTCGACTTGGCGGCGGTGTACTGCTTTTCGGTCGCGGCGATATCCGATTCGGCCGAACGCAGCACGGGGCTGCTGGAAACCATCTGGGCGCGGGCTTCGTCCAGGCTGGCCGGGAACAGTGCGATGCCGCCCGGCGCCGGGGCTACCAACTGATCAGGCGCCATGCCGACCACGCTGTAATAGGTGGTGTTGGCGTCGTTGAGGTTGGTCTGCTCGGTCAGCAGGTTGTTTTCGGCCTGTGCAACGCGGGCCTCGGCTTGATCAAGGTCGGCATTGCGGCCGATACCGCGGGAAGTGCGCAACTGGATCTGATCGAGAGTTCGGCGGTGGTTCTTCAAGTTTTCGTCAGCCAGGCGGACATATTCACGACGGGCCAGAACATCCAGGTACGCCTGTGCAACTTTCAGGGCAGTACTTTCGGAGGTGCCCAAAGAGAATAGGCACGAGAATTGGCGGTGGATTGTTGACGCGCAACTTCATTCTGCGTCGCAAAACCGTCAAAGATCATTTGTTGCAGGCGAACACTTGCTTCACCCCGGTTTAGGGTGTTGTAGCGGTCTTCGCCGCTGGCTGCGCGCGTGGTAGGGCTGTCGGTGCCTTCGCGGCCGTAGCCGGCCAGCACGTCGACACGCGGCAGGTAGCCGCCCTGGGCGGCTTTCACGGCGTAGTCGGCGGACATGCGCGCATTCACCCCGGCCTGCACCTCGGGGTGCACCTCGAGCGCGTGCTGCATGGCTTCTGGCAGGGTTTGTGCTTGAGCGATTGCAGCGGCGAGGGTCAGTGGAATGGCTGCAAGAAGTGGCGCGCGCATGAAGGTAGATCCCGAGGTTTTTTGTGCTGTTTTCAATCGCGGCCGAACGAGGGGCCGCCATGGGAATGGCAACCGAAATGACCGAATGTCGGAAGTCCGCAGGAAGGGAACTACGCATACAAAGGAAGACGATTCGCCTAAAGCAATATCAATGTGACATCGCGGCGCGGATTGTTTAGGATGGCGCGCAATTGGTCAATAGTTTGTCATCTATATAGCTTGCTAATTAATTGTCGGATTATTGGCGTCATTTAAACTTATATATTGGAACTTGCGCTCCCTCTGAAGTGGCTCGAAAAAGCAGCCAGTCGTAAGGAAGCGACCCAGAAGGTAACCCCCGGAGAAGTCCCCCATGAGCAGTGTTGTTGCCATCGTCAAAAGCATTGTTGGCCAGGTTGTCGCAGTGTCCCCTGAAGGGATCAAACGTGTGCTGGTCGAAGGCGATCGCCTTTTCGCAGGGGAGCAGGTCGAAACGGGGGCGGGCGGCGCAGTCACGCTGCAGTTGCAGGATGGGCGCACCCTTGACCTTGGCCGTGACAGCCTGTGGAGCGCATCGGCGCCGACGCGTGTGGAGGCAAGCCATGACAGCGAGCTGGCCAGCGCCGTCCAGGCGACTTCGGTAGAGGACTTGCAGAAGGCCATCGCCGCCGGTGCCGACCCGACGCAGGATCTGGAAGCGACTGCAGCCGGTAACGAGGCTGGCGACACCGGTGGCTCCGGCGGTGGCGGCCACAGCGTGGTGATGCTCAATGAAACCGCTGGCTCGGTCGACCCGACCGTGGGCTTTCAGACCTCCGGCTTCGACGGCCGTGAGCGCCTGAGCGCCGAGCAGACCGATGGCACGCCCGTGCGGCCTTCCACGCTGACCCTGAGCGCAACCTCTTCGATCACGGAAGACGGCGGCGTGCTCACCTACACCGCGACCCTGACCCAGGCGCCGCTGAGCCCATTGACTGTCACGCTGTCCAATGGCGCGACCATCGTTATCGCTGCCGGCCAGACCACCGGCTCGGTCAACGTGCCGATGGCCAACGAAAACACTCCGTACATCGACGCTCACAATCTCAATGTGACCGTTACCGGCACCAGCGGCGGTGCGGGCCTGGCGGTCACCGTCGACCCGACCCCGGCTACCACTCAGGTCACCGACACGCTGGATACCAGCTACGTGTCGATCAGCGGCTCGGCCTCGGTGAAAGAGGGCGCCGGCGCCACTTACACAGTGAGCATCACTGACGGCAACAACCAGCCGCTGGTGGCCAAAACCGACGTGACTGTGACCGTCAAATACAGCGGCACTGCCGACGGCCAGGACTTCACCGGTGAAACCCAGGTGGTGATCAAGGCCGGCTCGTCTTCGGCACAGCTGCCGGTTGCTGCCCTGAACGACAAGCTCATTGAAGGCACCGAGCACCTGATCGTCACCATCGACAGCGTTTCGCCTGCCACTGGCACTCGCGCAGGCGACTTCGAGCAACTGGCGATCGACCCACAGCGCAACAGCGTCGACACCAGCATCGTCGACCAGACCGCGCCGGCTGCTACCGGCTCGGGCGACACCCCGATCCAAGGCCGCGAAGACACCGCCACCACCCTCACCTGGGACAGCTTCAACGTCCAGAAGGGCAGCAGCAACGCTGACCTGGGTGTGCGCATCGACGGCGTGCCGAGCAATGGCACCCTGGTGCTGACCGTGGGCGGCGTGGAAACCACTCTCAAGGCCGGTGACATCGTTACCCAGGCGCAGTTGGCCAATGGCACGCTGGTATTCACCCCGGCAGCCGACCAGGCCAGCAGCCCAACCGACAGCTCGCTGTTCGGCTCCATCCAGTTCACCGCACTGAACAACGCTAGCTCCAGCGAGCCAGTGGTTGGCGAACAGGCCAAGATCGACCTGACCATCGTGGCCGTGGCCGACGCCCCGACCATCACTGTCGACCACCCGGCAACCGCCCCCTCCAATGGGGCTGGCACGCTGGTGAACGTGGCAGGCGATGAAGGCACCAGCATCGACATCGGCGGCTACGAGGTGAAGTTCAAGGACCAGGACGGCTCCGAGAACCACACCATCACCCTGAGCGGCCTGCAGGCCGGGCAAACCGTCAGCGACGGCACCCACACTGTGACGCTGGGTGCAGGCCAGACCAGCGTCGACGTGAGCGACTGGACGCTGTCGAAACTGACCTTCAACGCAGGTGACTATGTGTCGGGCAGCTACAGCCTGACCCTGACCGGCACTGCGGTTGAAAAATCGAACCAGGACACCGCCTCGACCAGCGTGCAGATCAACGTTCAGGTCAATGCCGTGGCCGACGCGCCGGCTATTCCGGTCGATCGCAGCGTCAATGGCTTCGAAGACAAGCCTATCGCCCTGGGCACGCTTGCCACCTACGCCGACAACGACGGCTCCGAAACCCATACCACGGTGCTCAGCGGCAACGCGCTGGTCACCGGTGCGCAGCTGACCGATGGCACCCACAGCGTCACCATCGGCAGCCAGACCTCGCTGGACGTCAGCGACTGGAACCTCGGTGCCATCCGCTACCAGGCTCCGCAGGACGCCAGTGGCACCTTCACCCTGACCGTCACCGGCACCTCTACGGAAGCCTCGAACAACGCGACCAGCAGCAGCGTCGGCACCATCACCATCAATGTAGCGCCGGTTACCGACATCCCGACTTTGGCGCTCGGCGACCGCAGCTGGGCCATCAGCACCAACTTCGACAGCATCGGCGCGTCGCTGAACGTGCCAGTGCGCAACATCGGTAACGGCGAATGGACCACCGGCAACAGTGGCAATCAGGTCGAAATCCAAAGTGGCAGGGCCTTCGGCCTGCCCACCGATACGCATGTGATCGAGCTGGAGCGCAACCGCGGCGATGCCAGTGACTTGAGCACCAAAGTCGCCAACACTGCGGCCAACAGTGTCTACACCCTGAACTTCGACTACTCGCCTCGCAGCGGCAGCCTGGGCAACGATTCCGAAATCAAGGTGATGTGGGATGGCAAGGTCGTTGCCACGCTCAACACCAGCCAGCTTGGCCTGCAGCACTACAGCCTGGTGCTGCCGACCAACGCCGGCGGCGACAAGACCCTGACCTTCGTGGCCAGCGACCACAACTCCGTGGGTGGCGTGCTCGGCAACATCTCTCTGAGCACTGCCAACAACACCGGCGTGCAAGGCGCGCAGATCGCCTTGCAACCTATTACCGCGCACACTGAACGACATCGACGGTTCCGAGTCGTTGAAGGTGATGATCAGCGGCCTGCCGGAGGGCGCGACCCTGCGTTCGGGCAATGACGTGTTCGTCGCCAGCGCCGGCAATACCTCGGTTGACGTCGCCAACTGGAACCTCGCCACGCTGACCTACCAGGCGCCCGCTGGCGCTGCGACCGGTGACGTGCAACTGACCGTGACGGCCATCGCCCAGGACGGCAACGCCGCACCCGAGGCGGTGAGCACGCCGTTGACCGTGCATGTGCTGGCCAATGCCGATGCCCCGGTCATCACCTTGCAAACCGTGGGCGTGACTGAAAACTCGGCCGTCGAACATCAGGTCGTCGGCAACTTCAGCACCTTCGACGCCAACGGCGACGCGGTGACTGTGCGCTTCACCCCTGGCAGTGCCGGCACTGACGCATCGGGCGCCAACACCTATTACCAGGTCGTCGGCAACACCGTGCAGCTCACTCAAGCGGGTGCCGACTACGTCAATCTGGGTAACAAACTGCCGCAGATTGGCCTGACCGTCACCGACTCGACCCTGCTCACCGGCAACACCACCGGCACCCCGATGACCACGCTGGTCAACGATGCCCCTGTGGTAACCGACAGCGGTAGCGTGTTCCAGGAAAACCACGACCCGGTCGCGCTGGTCAGCCGCCTGAGCATCACCGACGAAGACAGCGCCAACCTGAGCAAGGCCACCATCACCGTCAGCAAGGCGGCCGGCACCGACGTGATCGGCTTCCCGGGCGCCAACGGCACCTTCGAAGGCATCAGCTACAGCCAATCGTTCGCCAACGGCACCTGGACCATTCAGTTGAGCGGTGAGGCCCCGAAAAGCGCCTATCAGGACCTGATCAGCCAGCTGACCTTCAGCACCGGCGACCAGCATCCGCCAAGCACCGAACCGCGCCAGGTCAGCGTCAGCGTGACCGACGCTGGCGGCGACGGCCTGCCTGCGGTCAGCTCCGACCAGCCGGCTGTCAGCACCATCGAAGTACAGCAGCAGGTCACCTTGCAACTGGTCGCCAATGCGCCAGCCAATGCCAAGGAAGGTGACCCCATCACCTACACCGTCAAGCTGATCGACAGCGCCGGCAACCCGGTCGTGGCGACCCAGCCGATCCACGTGACGCTGGAAAAGGGCGGCGACGTGGTGATCCCGGCCGGCGCCAGCAGCTCCGCGCCGAGCCAGCCTGTGGCGGCGCCGGATGACATGTATCAAGGCGGCAGCGTTGCCGAGAACCACATCGTCAGCAACGACGCATCGCAGCCGAACCTGAAGGTCGACGGCCAGGTGAACACCCCCGTTGCCGATGACAACGACGTGACAACCGTCACCCTGACCACCGCGCCGAGCGTGAACGAAGGCCAGGTGGCCACCTTCACTCTGCAGTTCAGCAACGCCGACGGCGCACCGACCCGTAGCGAAACCACCGTGAGCCTGAGCTACTCGGGCAAGGCTGCTGACGGTTCGGACTTCACTGGCGTGACCAGCGTGAAGGTCCCGGCCGGTGTGACCAGCTTCCCGATCGAGCTGCCGATCAAGGCCGACGGCCTCATCGAGGGCGCTGAAACGCTGACCGTGAAGGTCACCGGCGTAGCCGATTCGGGTTACGAGAGCGTGGATTATTCCGCCGCTCAAGCCACCACCACCATCGTCGACGGCGACAAGCCTGTTGTGGCTGGCAATGAAGTTGAAGGTGACGAGGCGACCCCGCTGACCCTCAACTGGGCCAATTTCAACGTCAGCGGCCAGGCGCAGGACGCCTCGGCCTGGACCGTGAAAATCACCACCCTGCCCACCAACGGTGTGCTGGCCCTGGGCGGCACCGCCGTGACCGCCGGCCAGGTGATCAGCAAGCAGGACATCGATAGCGGCAAGCTGACCTTCACGCCCAAGGCGCACGAATCCGGCAGCCCCGACTACAGCGACAGCAGCAGCGAAGGCGACCAGAAGTCGCACTACGACTCGCTGACTTTCGAGGCCAGCAACAACGGCCAGAGCAGTGGCAACGCCACCTTGCTGCTGGACGTCAACCCGATCGCCAACGCCCCGACCCTGAGCGTAGCGCTGCCCGACGCAGCCCCGACCGGCTTCAACAAAGTCACCTGGCAGGTCAGCTCGTCCGATTTCGACACGCTCGGCCATGGCGGCGGCGGTGCCGCACCGCAAACGCTGGTCGATACGCTGCGCACTCCGCCCAGCGATACCACCGTGCAGCACCTGAACGGCGTACCGGCGATCGACAGCGCCGGTAACGTTGCCCAGCAGACCGCCACCAAATACTTCGGCCTGGTCTACCTCGAAGCGGGCAAGGCCTACAGCTTCGGCGGCACCGCCGACGACAGCCTGGCGGTAGTCGTCGGTGGCAAGACCGTCGCTTCGGCGCAATGGAGCTCGGTGGTCAATGGCCAGAGCGGCGGCATCAGCGGCAGCTTCACGCCGCAGGCCAGCGGCTACTACGAAGTGGACATCTACCACTTCAACCAGAACGGCCCAGGCAGCTACAACGTCACCGTTGCAGTCGATGGCGGCGCGGCCAAGAGCCTGGCCGACAGCGGCCTGCTCACCTATACCGGTGCCGATCAGCTGGGCAGCAGCGCTGCCCACCACGTGCTGAACAACGGTGAGGGTTACTACACCGTCAGCACCATCAACCATGGCCTGGAACACGAGTGGATCAAGCTGAGCAACCTCTCGGCTACCTTCGTCGACAACGACGGTTCGGAAATCCACCGGGTCAGCCTGTCCGGTGTACCGGAAGGCACCATCCTCAAGGCCTTCGACACCGCGGGCGGCGAGCACCTGATGACCTCCGACGGCAAAACGCCGCTGGACCTCACCGGGATGAACCTGAACAGCCTGAGCCTGCTGACCAAACCAGGCCAGGCCGGCAGCTTCGAGCTCACCCTCGGTGGCTCCGCACAGGAAAGCGTCAGCCCAGTGGTTGCCGAAGGCCAGAGCCAGACCTTCACCGTGGTGGTCGATGCGGTAAACCACGCACCGAGCATCAGCATCACCTCCACTACGCCAGTGGCCGAGCATGCGGCCCAGGCCGATCAGGTCGTTGCCACCTACACCGCCGCCGACCCTGACAACCAGGCACCTGTCGTTACCCTGACCAACAACGACAAGGGCTATTACGCACTCAAGGACGGCCAGGTCGTGCTGACCCAGGCCGGTGCCGACTGGGTGAATGCTGGCAACAAACTGCCGGACGTCAGCCTGCACGCTGCCGATGCGATGGACCCATCGCTGGGCGCCGATGACCGCGCGCCCGTCACCACCAACCTGGTGAACGACGCCCCGCTGGTGAGCGACGCGGCTACCGTCAACTTCACCGAGAAGCAGGCGGCCGTGGCCCTGTTCGATGGCCTGACCATCAAGGACAGCGACAACAGCACCCTGGACCACGCCACCCTCACCCTCAAAGGCTTCCAGCCGGGTGACGCGTTCAGCTCCAGCTACACCAACGGTGCAGTGCTGCAGCCTTCGGGCAGCGTGACCGTCGATGGCCAGCAGATCACTTACCAGACCGCCGTGCAGAATGGCGCGATGGTGGTGACCCTGACCGGCCCGGCCTCGATCGATGCCTTCCAGAAGCTGCTCAGCTCGGTGCAATTCTCCGTACCGGGCGACGCGCCGAACACCGCGCCGCGCAGTATCGACCTGACCGTGACCGACATCGGCACCCCGGGCGGGGACGGTTCGGACAAGGCCACCTCGCTCGTAGCCCACACCGATGTGACCGTGACCGCCGTCAACGACGCGCCGACCATCAGCATCGTCCAGACCCTGCCAGTCACCGAGCACCAGGCCAGCGCCGACCAGGTGGTGGCTCGCTACACCGCAGTCGACCCTGACGGCCCGACCCCGGCACCTGTGGTCAGCTTGACCAATAACGGCCAGGGTTACTACGCCATCAAGGACGGCCAGGTCGTGCTGACGCAGACCGGTGCCGACTGGGTGAACGCCGGTAACAAACTGCCGGACGTGAGCCTGCATGTGGCCGATGGCACGGACAGCACCTTGGGCAACGACGCCACCGCGCCGGTCACCACCAACCTGGTGAACGACGCCCCGCTGGTGAACGATGCTGCCACCGTGACCTTCACCGAGAAGCAAGGCGCCGTGGCCCTGTTCGATGGCCTGACCATCAAGGACAGCGACAACAGCACCCTGGACCACGCCACCCTCACCCTCAAAGGCTTCCAGCCGGGTGACGCGTTCAGCTCCAGCTACACCAACGGTGCAGTGCTGCAGCCTTCGGGCAGCGTGACCGTCGATGGCCAGCAGATCACTTACCAGACCGCCGTGCAGAACGGCGCGATGGTGGTGACCCTGACCGGCCCGGCGTCTATCGATGCCTTCCAGAAGCTGCTCAGCTCCGTGCAGTTCTCCGTACCGGGCGACGCGCCGAACACCGCGCCGCGCAGCGTCGAGCTGACCGTGACCGATATCGGCACGCCGGGTGGCGACGGTTCGGACAAGGCCACCTCGCTGATTGCCAAGACCGACGTCACCGTCACCGCCGTCAATGACGCGCCGGTGGCCAACGATGACCCGAGCCTGGTCAGCGGCCTCAAGGGCCAGTACTTCAGCTGGAGCGACTCGGCGCAGGGCGCCAACCTCACCAGCGTTGCCCAGGCGGTCAAGTACATCGCCGGCAATGGCCCGACCGCGACCTTCAACGCGACCCTGATCGACTTCGGCAGCGTTGCGCAGACCCGCGTGAACAACGACCTGGGCCGCTCCGACAGCACCACCGACAACCTCAGCAAGTTCCTGGGCGTGAACGTCGCAGGCGTCACGGCGCATGCCACTGACCTGAGCAGCACCCACACCAGCAGCTCGGACGCCATCCTCAAGCTGACCGGCGTGGTCGGGCTGGACGCCGGCAACTACACCCTCAAGGTCACGGCCGATGACGGTTATCAGATCCTCATCGACGGCAAGCAGGTGGCGGTGTTCGACGCCAACACCACCTCGCGCAGCGGCACGTTCGACTTCAACGTCGCCGGCAGCGGCGCCCATGACATCCAGATCATCTACTGGGACCAGGGCGGCAGCGCCAACCTCACCGTCGAGGTGAAGTCGGCCACCGGCAATTACGCCGTATTGGGCAGCAGCGCCTATCCGGTCAGCTACAACCCGCTCAGCACCACCGAGAGCCAGGCGCTGACCATCAAGGCAAGCACCCTGCTGGCCAACGACACCGATGTGGACACCGCCCACGATCAGCTGAAGATCGTCGGCGTGAGCAGCAACGTGGTCGATGCCAAGGGCAATGTGGTCGGCACCGCAGTGCTGAGCGCTGATCAGCAAAGCGTGCTGTTCACGCCGAACAAGACGTTCGTGGGCGACGCCAGCTTTACCTACACCCTGAGCGACGGCGACAAAACTGCCGCCACAGACGCCAAGGTCACGGTGCACGTCTCCGCCGCTGCCCAGCCGACCATCGCCATCACGCCGGTGAGCATCACCGAGCACGCGATGAAGGCCAACGAAACCGTCGCAACCTACAAGACCCTGGACGGCGACACCGTCGCCAGCGCCCTGAAGGTGGCTTTCGCTGACGGCAGCAACAGCAACGGCTACTACCAGCTCAGCGGCAACAAGGTCACCCTGACCGCCGCCGGCGCTGCGTACGCCAATGCTGGCAACACGCTACCAAACGTCAGCCTGGTGGTCAGCGATGACCTGCACACCGGCACTGACAGCAAGGCACCGACGGTCACGCTCACCAACGCAGCCCCTACGGTAGAAATCAGCAGCCTGTCGCCGGCGCCGCATGCGCCGAAGGCCGGCGACACCGTCGCTACCTACCTGGGCAAAGACCAGGACGGTGACAAGGTGACCGTGACGCTGAAGTCGGGTAGCGATTCGGCCAAGTACTATCAGCTGGCCAGCGACGGGGTGAGCGTTGCCCTGACCCAGGCCGGTGTCGACTATTACAACTCGCACAAGGGCGCACTGCCTCTGCTGGAGCTGACCGCCTTCGACGGCCGTGCTACCGGCAATGGCAGCGGTACCCCGACCCTGAGCAACCAGGCGCCAGAGGTGACCGTCACCGCCATCGACTCGCAGCCGCACAACGCTGCCGTGGGCACCGTGGTCGGCAGCTACAGCGCCAGCGACAAGGACGCAGGCGACGCCAGCAAACTGGCCGTGAGCGTCAAGGCCAACGCTGACGGCGTGGTGTACTACAGCCTCGACACCGCGAACCAGAAGATCACCCTGACCCAGGCCGGTGTGGACTACTACAACAGCCACAACAAAACCCTGCCGGGCGTGACCCTGGTGGCCGACGACGGCCGTGCGACCGGTGAGGGTTCGGGCACCCCGAGCCTGACCCTGAGCAACGCCGCGCCGACCCTGACGCTGGACGCCAACCACCTGACCCAGCATGCGCCAGCTGCTGGCGACACCGTGGCCAGGTACAGCGCCAACGATGCCGACGGCGACCGACTGACCGTAGCCTTCAAGGCCGGCAGCAACACCAACGGCTACTACGCGCTAGACACCGCCAACAACGCGGTCACCCTGACCGACAAGGGCGTGGCGTACTACAACAGCCACAAAGGCGAACTGCCGCCGATCACCCTCGCCGCCACCGACGGCCGCGCCACTGCTGAAGCCAGCGACACCCCGACCCTGAGCAACCAGGCGCCGGAAGTCACCGTCACCAGCATCGACTCGCAGCCGCACAACGCTGCCGTGGGCACCGTGGTCGGCAGCTACAGCGCCAGCGACAAGGACGCAGGCGATGCCAGCAAACTGGCCGTGAGCGTCAAGGCCAACGCTGACGGCGTGGTGTACTACAGCCTCGACACCGCCAACCAGAAGATCACCCTGACCCAGGCCGGTGTGGACTACTACAACAGCCACAACAAAACCCTGCCGGGCGTGACCCTGGTGGCCGACGACGGCCGTGCGACCGGTGAAGGTTCGGGCACTCCGAGCCTGACCCTGAGCAACAACCCGCCAGTGGCCAACGATGACTACCTGGTTCAGAACGGCCTGAAGTCCGAGTTCTACAACTATCAGGAAAACAGCGGCCAGGGCCGCCCGAACCTGACCAGCGTGTCGCAGGTGCTGGCGTGGATCGCCGGCAACACGCCCAACGCGACGTTCAACGCCAACAAGATCGACTTCGGCAGTGTCAGCGACAACCTGGGGCACTACGACAGCTCGAACAACAGCCTGGTCAAGTTCCTGACCAACAACTCGGCTGCCAACCAGGGCAACTACGACAGCCTCTCGGGCAAGCAGATCGACTCTTCGGACGCGATCCTGAACATGACCGGCCAGGTACAGCTGAACGCGGGCACTTATGCGCTGCGCGTAACCGCTGACGATGGCTACATGGTGCTGATCGACGGCAAGCTGGCCGCAGTGTATGACGGCATTACCTCGCAGGCGGTGAACAACTTCAGCTTCTCGGTCGCCAACTCCGGGTTGCACGACATCCAGGTGGTCTACTGGGATCAGGGCGGCTATGCCGCACTGAAGATCGAGCTGGGCAGCAGCCTGAGCACCCTCAAAGTGCTGGGTGACACGGCCTCGCCGCTGAGCCACAACCTGCTGACCGTCAGCGAGAACCTCCACAGCGACAACCTGCACAGCCTGACCATCAAGGCCGCAGACCTGCTGAAGAACGATACCGACGCCGATCAGGGCGATGTGTTGAGCATCAGCTCTGTGCACAATGGCCAGCACGGCACCGTAACGCTGGACACCAACGGCAATGTGATCTTCACGCCGGAGGCCGGTTACTCGGGCCCGGCGACCTTCACCTACACCGTGTGGGACCAGCGCACCAATGGCGTGAAAGATGCCACCGTGACTGTGCAGGTGACCCCGGTCGCCCCGGCACTGGACCTGGACAGCGGCGTTGCCGGTACCGGCCACAACGTGAGCTATGCCGCCAACCATGACGGCGTGTCGGTCAGCGACAAGGCAACCATCACCCTGGACGACGCCGGCATCAAGGGCGCAACCATCGCGATCAACAACGCGCAGGTGGGCGACCACTTGAACGTTGGCAGCCTGCCAAGCGGCGTCAATGCTGTGCTGTCTGCCGATGGCAGCCAGGTTGTGCTCAGCGGCACCGCCACCGCTGCGCAGTACCAGGACGCGATCAAGGCGATCACCTTCAGCAACACCGCCGATGTGGCCAGCGACAGCACCCGCACTATCTCGGTGACCGTGCAGGACGTCTTCGGTGCGGCCTCGAACGTGGCTAACACTACCGTTTCGGTGTCCAAGTCGGTCTACACCTACACCGACGGCTCACCGAATGCCGACACCCTCAACGGCACAAGCAACAACGACATCATCGTCGGCGACAAGGCCCAGAGCACGGTGACCCCGGCCAAGGACGCCAACGTGGCGTTCATCGTCGACGTGTCCGGCAGCATGCGCGGCAAGTACACCCAGGAGCAGGATGCGCTGGTGGCCGCGATCAAGCAGCTGCGTAACGACATGACCTCGAGCCAGAACATCAAGGTCGGGATCATCACGTTCTCTGACCATGCGCTCGACTCGACCATCGTGCTCACCAAGAACATGACGGACAGCCAGATCAGCACCGCAGTTGCCAACGCCACGAACAACTCGACCAAGGGCGGCGCTACCAACTACGAGGAAGCGTTCAAGGACACGGCGAACTGGTTCATCAACAACGGCACCTCCGGGGCGGTCAACCAGACCTTCTTCATCACCGACGGCCAGCCCAACCGCTACCTGATCAACGAAGGTACCGCTTCCGGTGGCAACGCAACGCGGGTTGCCGACGGCCATGGCGGCTATCAGATGGCTAACGAGGTGTCTGCTGCAAGTGGTTTGGCCAGCAACACCAAGGAAGGCTGGGACCTGCTCGTGGCGCAGTCGCCGACGGTCAACGCCGTGGGCTTGAGCACCGACCAGAACCAGGGCACCGACCTGAGCTCGTTGAACAACTACGACACCAGTGGCCACGCGGCGCTGAATGTGACTCTGGACAACCTCTCCAGCGTGATTGCCAGCAAGACCGTGACCGCACAGCCGGCCAACGATGTGATCAACGGCGGGGAGGGCAACGACATCCTCTTCGGCGACACGATCTTCTTCAACGGCATCAACCCGGCCGACGGCCTTGGGACCTCGGTGATCAAGGCGTACGTTGCCGAGAAGGTGGGCCACACCGCTTCCGACTCGGAGATCTACACCTACATCAAAGGCCACCTGGGCGAGTTCAACCTGGGCAGCAGCGGCGGTGACGACACCCTCAACGGCGGCAACGGCAATGACATCCTGTTCGGCCAGGCGGGCAATGACACCCTCAACGGCGGCAATGGCGATGACATTCTGATCGGCGGCAAGGGCAACGACATCCTCACCGGCGGTGACGGTGCCGATACCTTCATGTGGCTGCGTGGCGACCTGAACGTCGACACCACCGACAGCAAGGGTGCGGTGCAGAAGGGCGCTGACGTGATCACCGACTTCAGCAATGCCCAGGGCGACACCATCGACCTGACCGACCTGCTCAAGGACCACGCCGACGACCTCACGGCCAACCTCGGCAAATACCTGCAGATCGCCAAGGACAGCAGTGGTGCCACCGAGCTGTTGATCAGCACCACCGGCAAGCTCACCACGGCGGCCACCACCTCTGCCAACGATGTGCAGAAGGCGACCACCGCCAACGAAAGCCAGGCTGACGTGACGATCAAGGTGCATGGTGACGGTGCCGGCTGGACCAACAACTCGCTGGCCCAACTGATCCACGACAGCACCATCAAGGTTGACCATCACTGATGCAACCCACGCCTGGCCTTCACCGGCCGGGCGATTTATCGGTACATCGGCTAGGGCTGTATCATCCGGCCGGCGGCTGGCCTATCCTTCGCGGGCGGCCGATCGCCAGCCGTTTCTTTGAGGGCAAGGCTCATGTTTTACGTACAGCGTGACGCACACGGCAAACTGTCGCGAGTCGAGGCCGAGGCGTTCGCCGAAGCGACCGATACGCTGCTGGCTGACAACGTCGAGATTCAGGAGTGGTTCACCAGCCAGACCGCGCTGCGCAGCCTTGAGCAGCTGCGCCAGAGCGACCTGGAGATGATTCGGGTGCTGGATGACCTGATCCAGCTGCTGGTGGAAAAAGGCGTGATTACCGTCACCGACCTGCCGCAGGCGGCATTGGCCAAGCTGACCGGCCGTACCCAGGCGCGCGAATCGCTGGGCAGCGCTTCGGCGCGGTTGATCAACGATGAGGAGACGCCGTTGATCTGAAGTTTGTGTGTCGCCCGCTGCACGGCGCCCGTTACACGGCGTCCGGCAAGCCGGCCTCCCACTTCAGAACCACTGCAGTTCATCTAGACCACGGCAGTCCACCCAGTGGGAGGGCGGCTTGCCGCGCGACGCGCCGAGCTTCCAGGCACCTACCGCAGCAACCCGAACATCCCCACTGCCGCCTTGCGCACCCGCTCCATCTCGCGGCTGATAGAAAAATCCCCCGCCTCTCGGCGCCGCCGGCCCAGCTGCACATTCACCGCATTGGCATACTGCTCCTGCACCCGCTCCACCAAGCCGTGCAGGTTGAACGGCGCCTTGCCCGCGGGCAGGGCCACAGCCACCATGCCCGGTAATGCCAGCAACTGCTCGTTCCACGCCTTGGCCTCCACCACAGCCTGCGACGCGGCACTGCCGTCACTCAGGGAGAACGGTTCTTGCCAGCTCCCGGCCGGTACCAACCGGTCGATTTGATTGAGCACACCGATCAGAATCGGCGGCGAGGCCTCAGGGTGTTCAGCGAACCAGTCATCCAGCTCACGGCGAAACGCCTGATCCAGCCCACGTGCTGGCTGGTTGGCCTTGAGTACCCAGAGCACCAGGTCGCATTGCCGCACCTGCTCGAACACCAGGTCATGCACCTTCTTGCTGCCATCGAGCCCTGGCAGGTCGATCAGGCGCAAATCAGGTGCGCCCTCCACTGCGCAAGCGTGCACAGTGACGCCATCGGTAGCCGGCAGTGCGCTGATTTCCGCCCTCAAGCTATCGCTCAGCGCATTGACCAACGACGACTTGCCTGCCCCTACTTGACCCAACAACCCGATACGCACCGGGTCGAGCTCGGGCGCCTGGCGCTCCTGATCCTTCTGAGTGACCCGCCCAGGCTTGAGCTGGCCATCGTCAACACGAAAGTGCCCACCGTACAGGTCAACGGCCGCGCGCAGCACTTCGAGCAGCAGCAAATACTTCAAACGGCTCTGCAACTCCGTGCTCAGCCCGCTGAAAACCTCGCCTCGCAGCTGCGTCAGCATCTCCGCCAGCACGCCCTGCGGCGAAAACATCCGCAGCGCCCGGTAGCCCTTGAATACCTTCATCGCCAGCGGCCCGTAGCGCTCCACCTGATCGTTGAGGTTCATCAAGGTCGACAGGCGAATGTGCTCCACGCCCGGCACATGGGCCTGGAGCACTCGCCGGTAGCGGCGGCTGACCTGCTCACAAATGGCCAGCATCTCCGGCGCAGTGAACGCCCATTGTGCGTAGCGCGCATCGTCGTGATAGCGGCCGGCAACTTCACGCACTATCGCCAAGGCATGCTGGGGCAGCGCCTGCCAGGCGGGTTCCTCCTTGAGCAGGCCCGCTACCACGGGCAGGGTTTCGCGCTGGATGGCGCGATCCCGCTCGCGCCAGTAGTCCGGTACCTTGGCCTCTGCCTCCAGCGCATGCTCCACGGCGGGCGCGATGGATTGTTTGACCTTGCGCCGGGCCAGCAGCAGGCCAAGGCTCGACAGCAGAGTGCACACCAGCAGGATCGTGATGAACAGCAGCCAGCGGCCATCGCTGAACAGGCTGTACACACCAAAGCCTGCCAGCACCAGCAACGGAATCACCAACGACAGCAACGCGTAGGGCACGGCCCGGTCGGATAATCGCGCCAGGGCGCCCAAGGCACTAACGGCTCTTTTCATCGCGGGCCACCGGCACGATGTGGTCGAACGCTTGCTTGAAGCGCTCGCGCAGTTCCTGAGAGGTAATCGGCTCGCCGCGCTTGAGGCGGTAGAAGTACATGCACGCCGCCCGCCCCAGCGCGTAGGTGAAGCAGTAACTGGCCACCGCCGCTGAAGCGCCACCGACGGTCTGCCCCCACACCGGAATGAGCTTGGCCAACTGCCGCAGGCCCAGGCGCGAGGCGTACTGCACGCCGAAACCTGTCCCCATTGCAGCGGCGAACTCGCTGAGCAGCCGGCGGGTATATTCCAGCCCGTATTGATTGGCCAGGCTGTGCAGCATCTTCAACTGCACCGTGGGCACAGCCACCAGGCCCACTGCGGGTATCGCGTCGCAGGCACCGGCTGCACCGGCATACCACATCACCTCGCGCTTGAGTTCGCTGAAATTACGCTCCTCGGCATCACTGTGGCCCTGGTTGCGGAACAGCTCGAGGATGATCGGCAAACGCTCACCGAGCTTTTCCTTGAGCGCCTCAAGGTTCGCCGGCACCCCATCTGGGCCATTGAAGTCCACGGCCACGCTGTCCAGCGTGCCCCACACTGCTTCGACCTGCTGCTGGTTGTGGGCAATACAGCGCTGGCGCTCGATCTCGTTTTCGACCTGGTAGATGCCGGTATGCACCAACAGGGCCTCGCGGATGCGTCCCGAGCGTTTGATCTGCTTGAGCGCCTTCAGCACCTGCGACTGTTCGGGGTCTTCGGCTTTCATCACCACCAGCAGCGCATGGCTCGCACTTTCGCAGTTGGCGATGTCGGCGCTGGGGTCGTAGTCGGCTTCGGCCAGCCCGCGTGTGTCCATGAAGGCCAGCACCGGCGTTTGCGCCGGGTAGTCGTACTGCTCGGCTGTCAGGGTGCATGGGCGAAAGCCCGAGCCCACCTCCACCCGGTCCAGCCCTGTCAGCGCACGGATCAATGACGATTTGCCCGCACCGGTCTTGCCCAGCAGCCACACCGTTGGCAGTTGCTGGGCGCTGCGCTCGAACGCCGTTTGCGATGCGGGGTTCGCCTCCGGGTTCAGGCGGCGGTAAACGTGATCAAGGATTTTCATTCAAAGGCCCGTTCTGGCGGCTATTCCCGTTAGGTAAGCACGGCGGCGAAAAAGTCCCTGTGCCGCGCTGCGGCAATCTGACACGTGCGTATCAGGGAACTGATTGACGCTTGTCAACTCTCGGCGGCCACCGGGGAGGACAATCCTTTCAAAACCTGAGTACCCCGGACATGGCCCCGCATTTCAGCTTTCTGAAGCACCCCCTTGCTCGGGAGATAACGCTGATCCTGCTGATCAAGCTCGCCCTGATCATAGGCATCCGCAGCCTCTGGTTCAGCGCGCCGGACACCGTGACCGGCCACACCCAGCCTGTCGCTCAGCACCTGCTGGGCACCTCTTCCGCCCTTCCCGAGAAACCAAAAGATGATCTCTGAATCGGTTGTCGACCTTTCGCGATTACAGTTCGCCATGACGGCCCTGTATCACTTTCTGTTCGTGCCGCTCACCCTGGGCATGGCCTTCCTGCTTGCGATCATGGAGTCGGTCTACGTGCTGACCGGCAAGCAGGTGTACAAGGACATGGTCCGCTTCTGGGGCAAGCTGTTCGGCATCAACTTCGCCCTGGGGGTTACCACGGGGTTGACCATGGAGTTCCAGTTCGGGACCAACTGGGCCTACTACAGCCATTACGTAGGTGACATCTTCGGCGCCCCGCTGGCCATCGAAGGCTTGATGGCGTTCTTCCTCGAATCGACCTTCATCGGCCTGTTCTTCTTCGGCTGGGACCGCCTGACCCGGGTGCAGCACCTGGCCGTGACCTGGCTGGTGGCACTGGGCTCGAACCTCTCGGCGTTGTGGATCCTGATCGCCAACGGCTGGATGCAGAACCCGGTGGGTGCCGAGTTCAACTTCACCACCATGCGCATGGAGCTGACCAGCTTCGCCGACCTGATCTTCAACCCGGTGGCGCAGGTCAAATTCGTGCACACCGTGGCTTCCGGCTACGTGACCGGCGCGATCTTCGTGCTGGCGATCTCCAGCTGGTATCTGCTCAAAGGCCGCGACATCGGCTTCGCCCGCCGCTCGTTCGCCATCGCCTCGGCGTTCGGCATGGCCTCGATCCTCTCGGTGATCATCCTGGGGGATGAGTCGGGCTACGAGATCGGCGACGTGCAGAAGACCAAGCTGGCGGCCATCGAGGCTGAATGGCATACCGAGCCTGCGCCCGCTGCGTTCACCCTGTTCGGCTTCCCCAACCAGGAAACCCAGCGCACCGACTACGCGGTGAAGATTCCCTACGTGATGGGCATCATCGCCACACGTTCGGTGGATAAACAGGTCACCGGCATCAAGGACCTGATCACCGAGCACGAGCAGCGCATCCGTAATGGCATGGTGGCTTACAGCCTGCTGGCCAAACTGCGTGCAGGCGATCACAGCGACGCTACACGTAGCGCCTTCGATCAGGTCAAGGGTGACCTGGGTTACGGCCTGCTGTTGAAGAAATACACAGCGCAGGTCACCGATGCCAGCGACAGCCAGATCAAGCAGGCCGCCCAAGATTCGATCCCGCATGTGGCCTCGATCTTCTGGACCTTCCGCCTGATGGTGCTGAGCGGCTTCCTCATGCTGCTGCTGTTCGTGTGCGCCTTCTACGCCTCGGCCCGCAAGAACGAATGGAAAAAAACCTGGCTGCTCAAGTGGGCGCTGTTCAGCCTGCCGCTGCCGTGGGTCGCCACCCAGACCGGTTGGTTCGTTGCCGAGCATGGCCGCCAACCCTGGTCGATCGGCGAAGTGCTGCCTACGCACTTGTCGGCCTCGAGCGTCTCCAGTGGTGATGTGTGGGGTTCGCTGCTCGCGCTGATCGCCTTCTACACCGTGCTGCTGGTGGTGGAGATGTACCTGATGATCAAGTTCGCCCGCCTGGGCCCCAGCAGCCTGCACACCGGCCGCTACCACTTCGAGCAGGGCGAGCACGCTGCGGCGCCCATCACCGGCCAGCCCGCATCGGCCTGAGGAGTTGAACATGTTCGATTATGAAATGCTGAAACTGGTCTGGTGGGTGCTGGTCGGCGTGCTGCTGATCGGCTTCGCCCTGACCGATGGCTTCGACCTCGGCGCAGCCATGCTGATGCCGGTGGTCGGCCGCACCGACACCGAGCGCCGCGTGGTGATCAACACCATCGCGCCGCACTGGGACGGTAACCAGGTCTGGCTGATCACCGCCGGCGGTGCGCTGTTCGCTGCCTGGCCGCTGGTGTACTCGGCAGCCTTCTCCGGCTTTTACTGGGCGCTGCTGCTGGTACTGTTCGCGCTGTTCGTGCGCCCGGTGGGCTTCGACTACCGCAGCAAGCTGGAGAACACCCGCTGGCGCAGCACCTGGGACTGGGCACCTTCCGCCGGGGCCATCGTGCCGTCGCTGGTGTTCGGCGTAGCCTTCGGCAACCTGCTGCAAGGCGTGCCGTTCCAGTTCGACGACACCCTGCGCGCAAGCTACCAGGGCAACTTCTGGCAATTGCTCAACCCCTTCGGCCTGCTGGCCGGTGCTGGCGAGCCTGAGCATGCTCGCCCTGCACGGCGGCAGCTGGCTGATGATGCGTACCGAAGGTGCCATGGGCGAACGCGCCCGCCGCGCAACCTTCTGGCTGGCGCTGGTGTTCCTGATTGCATTCGGCGCGGCGGGCGCTTGGCTGGCCTTGGGCAACATCCAGGGGCTGGTGATTACGTCCTCCTTCGACCCTGCAGTGGCGCTCAACCCACTGGCCAAAACCGTCGAGGTCGGCAACCCGGGCTGGACCGCCAACTACCGCAGCTACCCGATCACCGCCTTGGCGCCGTTGGTAGGCATGCTGGGCGGCCTGCTGGCTTTCGTCGCAGCTGGCCTTGGCCGCAGCCGTACGGCATTCCTGGGCAGCAGCCTGGCGATCGTCGGTGCGATCTGCACAGCAGGCTTTGCTCTGTTCCCCTTCGTGATGCCTTCAAGCCTTGACCCGGCATCGAGCCTGACCGTCTGGGATGCGGTGTCCAGCCGTACCACCCTGGTGATCATGACCTGCGCAGCGGCGATCTTCGTGCCTCTGATCCTGGCTTACACCTCATGGTGCTACGTGAAGATGTGGGGCAAGGTCACGACTGCGCATATCGATGGCAACCCCCACGGCCTGTATTGAGAGAGGAGATAACACCATGTGGTATTTCGCCTGGATTCTGGGTGTGCTGCTGGCGTGCAGCTTCGGCGTGATCAACGCGATGTGGCTGGAGGCGTCCGGCAGCCTCGACGAGGTGCGCGATGATCGCCGCTGAAGCGCGGCGCCCCTGGCTCGGCGGGGGCGCATGGCGCGCCCTCTCACTGCTGATGGCGGTGCCCTTGAGCCTTGTGCTTTTGCTTCACCCGGTCATGATGCTGGACGCGCAAGGGCACTACAGCCACGGGCTGTTGAGCTTGATGATGTGGGGGATTGCGGCGGGTTATGCACACGGGTCGGCTTCGACCCTCGCGCTCTGGCCTGGCGGGTGGTGTTCCACCCGCTCACGGCCTGGTCATTGATGGCGCTGGGCTACGCCCAGCTCGCCCTCAACCAAACTGCGTAGCCAGCTCGCGCAGCACCTTCTCGGCTTCAAGCACCTTGTTCACGACGTCGTCGGCCTTCTCCCGAGTGAGGCCGACGCGGTCGAGCAGGGCCTGCGGAATCTCCTGCCCTGCTTCAGAGCCGATTCCGCGGCTGCGCAGCAGGCGCACTGCCAGGCACACCAGGTTCGCGTAAACCGAATACTCGCCATCGTAGGTGGGGTCGTTCTGAAAGCGCAGCGCGGTGGCCAGCTCTTCCGGCATGTCCCAATAGCCCATCAACCAGGCGCCGATCTGCTCGCGGCTGATGCCCAGCAGGTGCTGCTCGACATAGCTGTGGTTCAGGTGCGGGTTCACTTCCAGATGGCGGCACACCAGCGAGAAATGCGGCGGGAACACGTGTGCCAGCAGCAGGTAACCGAAGTTGTGCAGCAGGCCAGCCAGATAAGTCAGGCCCGCTTCGGGGCGAGATTCCCGAGGGATGGCGCGCGTAAGGCCCTCGATCACCGCTGCGGTATAGATCGACAGCTGCCAGTAGGGCGTCGCCTGCTGCGGGTTGTCCTTGGGCAGGTTGATCGACTTGCCCAAGGCAAGGCCCAGCGCAAGGTTGATGACCAGATCGAAGCCCAGCACGCGGACAATGGCGTCCTCGACCGAACGTACCTTGCCGGGTGAGGCGTAATAGGGCGAAGCCGCCCAGCTCACTACCTGCGCCGCCAGTGCGGGGTCGGTTTCGACGACGCCAGTGATGTCGTCGACGCTGGCATTGGGGTCGACCCGCAGCTTGATGATCTTCTGTGCGGTCTTGGCCAGCGGCGGGATCTCGATGGTCGACTCCAGGCGCTGCTGGATGCGTTTTGCCGTGAAGCCCTGCACCTTGGCGCCGATCTCGGCGGGCGTACGTGGCAAGGCGTCGTGCACCAGGCTCACACCCTGCATCGACTCGCCGAAACGCGCCGCGCTGCCGTTGCTCAGGGTTTTCTTGAAATCTTCGCTGCTGATTTCCAGCAGCACACCCGGGGTGCCGGAGGCGATCAACAGGCTGGGTTGGTCAAGCACGCGCTCGTCGTACAGGCAGGGTGCGGCCACCAGTGAAGGCAGGCCGGGCAATTGGACCAGGTCGTGCGGGTCGAGCATGCGCCGCAGGCGGTCAAGCGGCACCGCGGTGAGGGTTCGGCCTGTGAGTTCGGCGATGCGGTTCAGGTCGAGCAACTGGTCCTTGAGCAGCAGCACTACCAAGGTGCCTACGGCATCGCCCAGTAGAATGGCCTGGACCTTGCGCCGCTCGGCGATCGCCGGCTCGTCGATGACCTCTTGCCAGGTGATGGCATGTTTTTCCAGCAGTTGCTGGACCACCGGGGGCGCGTGAGGAATTGGTGTATCCAGGGCGACTTCTGTCATGTGCTGTGTCCAAACCTGTACAAGTTCGACAGTATACCCACGCCTGAGGCGCGGGCAGGAAAGCTTTGCGGTTGTAATTCAGCTCAAACCTGCCCGTACTGCTGCCCATGGCGAAGCCAACGATCGAGCAGCGGGTTCACGTGGTCAGGCCAGCGCGCCAACAGGGCTTGCGCCGCATCGCGTACAGAGGGTAGCAGATCGGCGTCGCGCATCAGGTCGGCTACTTCGAACTGTAGCAGCCCCGTTTGTCGGGTCCCTAGCATTTCTCCGGGGCCGCGCAGTTCGAGGTCTTTCTCGGCAATCACGAAACCGTCGTTGGTTTCGCGCATGATGCCCAGCCGTTCTCGGCTGATCTGCGACAGCGGCGGGTGATACATCAGCACGCAGTGGCTCGCTGCGCTGCCACGGCCAACCCGCCCGCGCAGCTGGTGCAACTGGGCCAGGCCCAGGCGCTCGGGGTTCTCGATGATCATCAGGCTGGCATTGGGCACGTCCACACCCACCTCGATCACGGTGGTGGCAACCAGCAACTGCAACTCGCCGGCCTTGAAGCTCGCCATCACTTCGGCTTTCTCGGCGGGCTTCATGCGCCCGTGGATGAGCCCGACCTTCAACCCTTCCAGCATCAACCCAAGGTCTTCATAAGTGGACTGGGCCGCCTGGCAGGTCAGCTCTTCGGACTCCTCGATCAACGTGCACACCCAATAGGCCTGGCGGCCTTCGGCACAGGCAGCGCGCACCCGCTCCACCACTTCTTCGCGGCGCGAATCGGCTACCAGCACGGTGTTGACCGGCGTGCGGCCGGGTGGCAGCTCGTCGAGCACCGAGGTGTCGAGGTCGGCATAGGCGCTCATGGCCAGCGTGCGGGGAATGGGCGTGGCGGTCATGATCAGTTGGTGCGGGCTCAGACGCCCATCCACGCCTTTCTGGCGCAGTGCCAGGCGTTGTTGCACGCCGAAGCGGTGCTGTTCGTCGATGATCGCCAGGGCAAGGTTCTTGAAACGTACCTCGTCCTGAAACAACGCGTGGGTGCCGACTACCATAGGCGCGCCGGCTGCAATGCGCTCGAGTGCCGAGACGCGAGCCTTGCCCTTGAGCTTGCCAGCCAGCCATGCGGTTTCGATGCCCAGTGGCTCCATCCAGCGCTGGAAGTTGATGAAGTGCTGCTCGGCGAGGATTTCCGTCGGCGCCATCAGCGCAACCTGATAACCCGCTTCCAGGGCCTGCAAGGCAGCCAGCGCGGCCACAACCGTTTTACCGGCGCCCACGTCACCCTGCACCAGGCGCAGCATCGGCTCGTGCTGCGCCAGGTCATAGGCCAGTTCAGCGGCCACCCGCTGCTGCGCGCCCGTCGGGGTGAACCCGAGGTTGGCCAGGTAACGCTGCGGCAGCACCTTGGGCGTTGGCAATGCGGGTGCGCGCAGAGTGCGCATGCGTTCGCGCAGCCGCTGCTGAGACAGCTGGTGAGTCAGCAGCTCCTCGAATGCCAGGCGATGTTGAGCCCAGTGATGGCCCAAAGCGAGTTCTTCGATGTTCGCGTCGGCAGGAGGGTTGTGCAGGTAGCGAATGGCGTCGGGCAGCGGCGCCAGGCGGTAATCGCGCGCCAGCTCGTCCGGCAGCCAGTCGGGCAGGCTCGAAGGGCCCAGCAGCGCCAGGCTTTGCTGGCACAGCTGGCGCAATCGCGCCTGCGTCAGGCCCTCGGTCAACGGGTAGATCGGGGTGAGCGTCTGCTCCACCGGAGGCGGCGTGTCGCCGGTGATGGCACGGTATTCAGGGTGGTAGATTTCCAGCCCCGAGGCGCCGGGCCGCACTTCACCGTAGCAGCGCACTTGGGTGCCGCGTTCGAGACCGTCTTTCTGGGCATTGCTGAAATGGTAGAAGCGCAGGCTCAGCGACCCGCTGCCGTCGTTCAGGCGCACCACCAGGCTGCGGCGCCGGCCCATGACCACGTCGGCGCCGCTCACCGTCCCTTCGACCACGGCATCCTGCCCGGGCCGCAACTGCCCGATCGGCACTACGCGGGTGCGGTCCTGATAGCGCAGCGGCAAGTGGAACAATACGTCTTGCAGGGTTTCGAGGCCCACGCGGGCGAGCTTTTCAGCCATCGCCTCGCCGACGCCCTTGAGTACCGTGACCGGTACCCGGGACAACTCGGTCATACCGCAACTTTATCCGTAGCGACGGGCCCCTTGGCCACCGAGCACAGGCGGATGGAGTCGGCGAGGATCTCGATCGCCTTGGGCCGCGGGAAGCTGGCACGCCAGGCGATGGCGACGGTGCGAAACGGCGCGGGCGAAGTCAGCGGCCGCACTTCGATCACCCCAGGTGCGTAATGATGGCTGTGCACCGCCGAGAGCGGCAGCACCGAAACACCCAGGCCCGAGGCGACCATGTGGCGGATGGTTTCCAGCGAGCTGGACTCAACGGTGGTATGCCGCGACGCCTCGCTGCCCTTCACGGTAGGGCAAGCTTCCAACACCTGGTCACGGAAACAGTGGCCCTCGCCCAGCAGCAGCAGGCTCTTGTCATTAAGCAAGGCAGGGTCGATGGCCTCTTCGCGCGTCCATGGGTGGTCGCTGGGCATCAATACCTGGAAGGGTTCGTCGTACAGTTGCAGGGTGAGTACATCGGCTTCGGCGAAGGGCAGGGCAATGACGACCGCGTCCAGCTCGCCGTTGCGCAATTTGTCGCGCAGGACGTGGGTGAAGTTTTCTTCGATGTACAAGGGCATCTGCGGCGCAACGCGATGCAGTTGAGGAATCAGGTGCGGGAACAGGTACGGCCCAACGGTGTAGATGGCTCCCACTTTGAGCGGGGCGGTCAGCTGGTTCTTGCCGGCCTGAGCCAACTCACGGATGCCTTGAGCCTGCTCCAGTACCTTTTGCGCCTGGGCCACGATGCTTTCGCCCACCGGGGTGAGGCGCACGGCGCTTTTGCTGCGCTCGAAGATCAGCACGCCCAGTTCGTCTTCAAGTTTTTCGACCCCCACCGAAAGGGTGGGCTGGCTCACGTGGCAGCGTTCAGCGGCATGGCCGAAGTGCTGTTCCTGGGCGAGCGTGACGATGTAGCGCAATTCGGTGAGGGTCATAACGTGCGTCCGTGTAGCGGCGGCCCCAGCATAGCGGGTGCCGCCGATAGACGCAGCGTTATCAGCGCGGCGGATGCAACACAAAAGACGTCAGCGCATGGCGTCTTTGATGTTGAAGTTGAACGGTGCCTTGATCTTGATCGAATCCTTGCCATTGCAGTGCGTCAGCCGGCGGCTTGGGCATGGGCGAAGCCCGATGCACCTGCGCGATGGCTGGCGTCATCCAGCAAGCTGTTGCCGGAGCTGGTGACGAGTGCGGCATCAAGCACCTTGCCATTGGCGTCGAGGGTGAACTCGATCAGTACAGTGCCTTCGGCTCGGCGCGAGCGCGCGCGGTCGGGGTAGCGCTTGCACTTGCCAAGGTGCGCCAGCAGATCGCTTTGCCAGGTGCGTTTGGCCTGGCTGTTGGCCGGCGGCGAGGGCGGTTGCGGCGGCTGAGGCTTGGGCGCTGCTGCCTTTTCGGATTCGGTGGGCTCGTTCTTGGCCACCTGCTCCGGCACCTCCTTGGGCGGCTCGGGCTTCTTCTCGACCGGCTTGGGCTGCGGCTTGGGCTTCGGCTTTTCGGGTTTGGGCACGGCGATCTTGGGCTTGGGCGCTTCGGCAAGCTTTGGCATCGGCGGTTCTTCGACCGGGGCACTCTGCGGCTGCACCACCGAGGCGGCGGCGGGGGGCCGGCGGCTCCGGGCAATGGCGGCAGCTCGACCATCATCGCCGCCTGCGGCAACTCCACAGGCTCGGGCGCAGGCCAGTTCAGCACGATGACGATCGCCGCGGCATGCACGCCGAGCACCAGGGCCAGGCCGCCTGCGTAACGTAGGATACTTTGGCCGTTGGATGTCATTTCTCGGCAGCCGTCTCCAGCCCTACGAGGCCGACCTTCAGGTAACCGGCCGCGCGCAGGGTGTTCATCACGTCCATGAGGTCACCGTAGTCCACGCCCTTGTCGGCCTGGAAGAAGATCGTGGTGTCCTTCTTGCCCTTGGTTTTCTCGTCCAGGTACTGGCCCAACTGCTCCTTCTTGACCGCGTTGTCGCCGATGTAGAGGCTCTTGTCGGTCTTCACGCTGCAGGAACAGCGGCTTTTCGGGCGCGGCTCGGGCTTGGCGGTGGAGGCGGGGAGGTCGACCTTGATGTCAACGGTGGCGAGTGGCGCGGCGACCATGAAAATGATCAGCAGCACCAGCATCACGTCGATGAACGGGGTGACGTTGATTTCGTGGTTTTCGGCCAGCTCGTCGCCGGCACCTTCCTTGAGATGCAGGCCCATGCTTACCCCACTTTGACCATGTGCGGATGGCTGCTGCGCTCACCGGCCGGCTGGCGATCCAGGTCACGGCTGACCAGCAGCAGCACCTGCGCCGACGCGTCGGCGACCATTGCCTTGTAGTTGGTGATCGAGCGGGCGAAGACGTTGTAGATCACAACCGCCGGGATGGCCGCGACCAGGCCGATGGCCGTGGCCAGCAGTGCCTCGGCGATACCGGGCGCTACCACTGCCAGGTTGGTGGTCTGGGTTTTGGCGATGCCGATGAAGCTGTTCATGATGCCCCATACGGTACCCGAACAGGCCCACGAACGGAGCGGTCGAGCCGATGGTGGCGAGCAGCGCCGGTGCCTGCGCTCATGTTGCGGCCGCAGGCGGCTACCAGGCGCTCCATGCGGAAGCTCACGCGCTCCTTGATGCCTTCTTTTCGCGGGTGTTGCCGAGCAGGTGCATCTCCTCCATGGCGTCGTGCACCAGCAGGTGGGCCAGGGTGCCCTTCTTGCTGGCAGCGTCGCCGGCGGCCTTGAGGCTGGCGGCCTGCTTGAGCATCGCGATTTCGCGGCGTGCACGGCGCTTGGCGCCCAGCAGCTCCAGGCCCTTGGCGATCCAGATGGTCCAGGTGATGACCGACGCGATGGCCAGGCCGATCATCACGGTTTTGACCACTACGTCAGCGTGCTGGTACATGCCCCACGGGGACAGGTCATTGCCCATGCCCAAAGTGCTGTCCTGAGCCTGCGCCGGCACGGTGTCGCTTGCCGCACCATCGGCGGCAGGCGCGTCGGGCGCTGCTGCCTCGGGCGCTGGGGCACTGGCGGCCGCCGGAGTGCTGCGGAGTGTTGGCAGGTTCGTCAGCATGAGCCACGGAAGTAACCGCCATGCCCATCAGCAGCGCTGCGATGGCGCCCCAGGCGCGAGGCTGGCGAAGGAGTAGGGATGGCGAGGCGTTCGGAGTATCGTGGTTCATGCTGGCCGGACCTGATGAGGGAATGAGGTGGCTGTCCTTGTGTGAAGGCGCGCAGAGCTGAGCCGCGGCCCTGGGACAAACGGGCTGGCATTATTGCAATTAATTCTTGTTAGCAAAAGTTGTTAAATGATTTTTTTTCAGCCACCGTCCTGGCGGTGTTAAGCCTTTTCATATCAAGGGGTATTCGATGGCATCGCCAAGTGTGTTGCTGGTGGGGTGCGGCGACGTCGGTGGCCGGCTTGCGCAATTGCTGCAGGGTGCGGGCTGGTCGGTTCACGGGCTGCGCCGGGATATCGCGCGGTTGCCCGTTGGCGTGCTGCCGGTGCAGGCTGACCTGGCCAGCCCGCTCATTCCTTCTGCCTGGCCACAGGGGCCACTGGATTACGTCGTCTATTGCGTGGCCGCCAGCCAGCACGATGAGGCCGGCTACCGGCAAGCTTACGTCGAAGGCCTGCGGCATACGCTGAGCTGGCTGGAACAGGCAGGCCAGCAGCCCCGGCGCGTGGTGTTCGTCTCCAGCAGCGGCGTGTATGGGCAAGTGGCGGGGAGTGGGTCGACGAGCACTCACTGGCCGAGCCTGCGGGCTATTCCGGGCAGGTCATGCTTGAGGCCGAAGCCCTTGCGCATGCTGGCACCTCTCCGGCGACGGTAGTCCGCCTCAGCGGCATCTATGGCCCCGGCCGCGCGCGGCTGCTGAATCAGGTACGCCAGGGTTATGCGGTCAGCGAAAACCCGCCGGTCTATGCCAACCGTATCCATGCAGACGATGCCGCTGGCCTGCTTGCATTTCTGCTGCGCGCCGATGCTGAGGGCAAGGTGCTCGAGGCATGTTATCTGGGCGTGGACGACGCTCCGGAGCCGTTGGCCGAGGTGGTGACGTGGCTGCGTGAGCGCATGGGCGTTACCCAATCCAACGGCGAGCAGAGCATCCGCCGTACCGGCAGCAAGCGCTGCAGCAATGCTCGAGCTCGCGCACTGGGCTGGGTGCCCAGTTACGCAAGTTACCGCGAGGGGTACGCCGAGCTGTTAGCGCTGGAGTAACCAGCGGCGCGCGCCGGGCTGCAGGTTCGGCATTTCGTCGTTGCCGGCGGTGTTGACCGTCTCCAGGATCTCCAGACGCTTGCCGTCGCGGCGGAAGATATAGGCGTTGCCTATCTTGTCGCGCTCCAGCCACATGCTGTCGTATTCGCCGCTCATCGCGGCGCAGTCGCCAGCCAGGCATAGCGCGTAACGGTCGAGACCCGGCAGGCCCTCAACGCGGCCATCCGGGTGGAACACCACGGTAGCACCGGTGCCCTGGCCATCGGCGATGGACCATTGGCCACCCAGAAAGGCCTGGTACAAGCGTGCTTCGAACACGGCACCCGGCGGGGCGTCGGGTTGGTCCTTGGTATCGGCCTTGACGAAGTGCTGCTCCGGCCCGTTGTCGGTGGCGGCCTGTGTCAGGTGGCTGCCATCGATGGTCAGGGTTTCCTGGCCGCTGCCGTAGATGTCCACATTCCACTGATGCGCATCGCCCTGGCTGAGGCTGCCCTCTCCCAGCTCGAAACCATTGCTGAAGGTGGCTTCCTTGGCCTGGCCGTCGATCTTCCATTCCAGGTTCGGGCCATCGGCGAGCAGCGCCTGGCGCAAGTTGCCACCCTTGACGGCATCGTCGATGGCGTTCTGGTTGATCCAGGTGCCGCTGGGGTCGGTCACGGAGTGGCTGGCGCAGCCGCTGAGCAATGCCAGCAGAGCCAGGGCGGGCAACGTATGGCGCATGCGAGGGTCCTTGCGCTTCGAAAGGGGAGGCGGGGCATGAAGCGCCCCGCGCCGGGCTTATTCCAGAACCAGGATCGCGTCCATCTCGACCTGCGAGCCCTTCGGCAGGGCAGCGACACCAATAGCCGCGCGAGCGGGGTATGGCTGCTGGAAGTAACGGCCCATCACTTCGTTCACAGTGGCGAAATTGCCCAGGTCGATCAGGAAGACGTTCAGCTTGACCACATCCTTGAGCGAGCCGCCGGCCGCTTCAGCGACTGACTTGAGGTTCTCGAATACCTGCACGGCCTGGGCTTCGAAGCCTTCGACCAGTTCCATGGTGGCCGGGTCGAGCGGGATCTGGCCAGACATGTAAACGGTGTTGCCGGCCTTGATGGCCTGGGAGTAGGTGCCGATCGCGGCCGGGGCTTTGTCGCTGTGAATGACGCTCTTGCTCATGCGTATCTCCTTGAACGATGGGCACGCGCGTCAGGCGCGCATGCGAGTGATGCGAATCACGCCAGCGAGGGCGCGCAGTTTCTTGATAACCCGTGCCAGGTGCACGCGGTCGTGAACGCTGACCACCAGCTGGACCACGCTGATGCGACCATCGCGCTCGTCCATGCTGATTTTCTCGATATTGCCATCGGCAGCATTGACGCTGCTGGCCAGCAGGGCGATCAGGCCGCGCTGGTGCTCCAGCTCCACGCGCAGCTCGACGTTGAATTCGCCGGTAACGTCCTTGGCCCAGGACAGCTGAATGCATTTTTCCGGGTTGTGGCGAATTTCGCTGATGTTCCGGCAGTTTTCCAGGTGCACCACCATGCCTTTGCCTGCCGACAGATGGCCCACGATCGGGTCGCCAGGGATCGGTGTGCAGCACTTGGCATAGCTGAGTACCAGGCCCTCGGTGCCGCGAATGGCCAGGGGGCCCTCGGGGCTGGGCAACTGGTCGTTCTCGCTCGCCAGCAGGCGCCGGGCGACCACATAGGCCATGCGGTTACCCAGCCCGATGTCTTCGAGCAGGTCTTCGATCACCTCGACCTTGTATTCGCCCAGTGCGACGTTGATGCGCTCGGCCGGGATCTTGTCGAGGCTGCTGTCGAAGCCGCCGAGTACCTTGTTGAGCAAACGCTCGCCCAGGCTGATGGATTCGGAGCGGCGTTGCAGCTTGAGCGCGTGGCGGATGTGCGTACGGGCCTTGCCGGTGACGACGAAATTGAGCCAGGCCGGGTTGGGCCGTGCGCCCGGGGCGCTGACGATCTCGACCGTAGAGCCGCTCTGCAGCGGCTCGGACAGCGGCGCCAGGCGCCGGTTGATACGGCAAGCGATGCAGCTGTTGCCGACGTCGGTGTGCACGGCGTAGGCGAAGTCGACGGCAGTCGAGCCCTTCGGCAGCTCCATGATCCGACCCTTGGGGGTGAACACATAGACTTCATCAGGGAACAGGTCGATCTTGACGCTCTCGATGAACTCCAGCGAGTTTCCGGCGCGCTGCTGCAGCTCGAGCACGCCCTTGACCCATTGGCGGGCGCGGGCATGGCTGCTCTTGGGTTGCTCGTTTTCGTTGGACTTGTACAGCCAATGCGCAGCGATACCGTTGTTGGCCATCTCTTCCATTTCGCGTGTGCGGATCTGGATTTCGATGGGCACGCCGTGCATGCCGAACAAGGTGGTGTGCAACGACTGATAGCCGTTCGCTTTGGGAATGGCGATGTAATCCTTGAAGCGCCCCGGCAGCGGCTTGTACAGGTTGTGCACGGCGCCCAGCACCCGGTAGCAGGTGTCGACCTTGTCGACCACGATGCGGAAGGCGTACACGTCCATGATTTCGGTGAACGCCCGGCGCTTGCCGCGCATCTTGTTGTAGATGCCATACAGGTGTTTCTGCCGGCCACTGACGTCGCCGTCGATACCGTCGACACCCAGGCAGTGCTTGAGCGACTGCTCGATCTTGGCGACGATTTCCTTTCGGTTGCCCCGGGCACGTTTCACCGCCTGGTGAATGCGCTCCGAACGCATCGGGTACATGGCCTGGAAGCCGAGGTCTTCGAACTCCACGCGCACGTTGTGCATGCCCAGCCGGTTGGCGATGGGTGCGTAGATTTCCAGGGTTTCCTTGGCGATGCGCCGGCGTTTTTCGCCGAGAGCACCTCAAGGGTGCGCATGTCGTGAAGCCGGTCGGCGAGCTTGACCAAGAATGACGCGGATGTCGCGCGCCATGGCCATGGCCATCTTCTGGAAGTTCTCGGCCTGCGCTTCGGCCTTCGTCTCGAAATTCATCTGGGTCAGCTTGCTGACCCCGTCGACCAGTTCGGCGACAGTTTCGCCGAATTGGGAGCTCAGGGCTTCCTTGGCGATACCGGTGTCTTCGATGACATCGTGCAGCATGGCGGCCATCAGGCTCTGATGGTCCATGTGCATCTCTGCAAGGATGTTCGCCACTGCCAGCGGATGCGTGACGTAGGGTTCGCCACTGCGACGGCGCTGGCCGTCGTGGGCTTGCTCGGCGTAATAGTACGCTCGGCGGACCAGGTTGATCTGGTCCTTGCCGAGGTAAGTCGACAGGCGATCGGCGAGTGCGTCAATGCCGGGCAAGATCAGCGCTCCTGCCTGCGCGGCACGGTGGCCGGCTGCGGTCGACTGGGCATCGATCAGATGGCCTCGTTGGATTCGTCCTCGAAGGCGGTGAACAGCGGCTCTTCATCGACGATTTCGGCTTCGGCAATTACGTCGTAGTCGATCAGGCCGGCGGCAATTTCGCGCAGCGCGACGACGGTAGGCTTGTCGTTCTCCCAACCGACCTTGGGCTCTTTGCCACCAGGTTGCCAGTTGGCGCGAACGCTTGGTCGCGAGCATGACCAGCTCGAAGCGGTTATCGACGTGGTCAAGGCAGTCTTCAACGGTCACGCGAGCCATGGTGTTCCTCGTAGCGAATACAGTGAGCAGCGCCCAAAGTGGGCGAGCGGACTCGATAGTCTAGAAAAAACCCCGCCATTAATGGAAGGGGCTGCCGCTCGGTGGCGGGGCGCCACCGCCTTACAGCAGTTCGCTCAGCAACGCGCCATGGCGTTGGGCCTGAAGTTTGTGCTGCAGCCGGTTGGCACGGAAGATCGCCTTTCAGGTCTTCCAGCGCGGTGGCGAAATCATCGTTGATCACCAGGTAATCGTATTCGACGTGGTGCTGCATTTCAGTGACCGCTTCGCGCATGCGGCCCTCGATGATTTCGTCGCTGTCCTGGCCGCGGTTGGTCAGGCGCTGGCGCAGCGCTTGCTGGCTGGGAGGCAGGATGAAGATCGAGCGCGTGCCGGGGATCAGCCGCCGCACCTGCCTCGCCGCCCTGCCAGTCGATTTCCAGAATCAGGTCGATGCCGCTTTGCAAGGTTTGCTCCAGCGTGCTCCGGGAAGGTGCCGTACAGGTTGCCGAACACCTCGGCGTGCTCGAGGAAATCGCCTTTTTCTACCAGGCCGAGGAACGCCTCGCGGCTGACGAAGTGGTAGTTCACGCCGTCGGTTTCACCTGGGCGCATGGCGCGGGTGGTGCGCGAGACCGAGACGCGAATGTCGTGCTGAGCGTCGATCAGGGCCTTGACCAGGCTGGTCTCGCCGGCGCCGGAAGGCGCAGAGACGATGTAGAGGGTTCCGGTACTGTGGGTCATGGCTGGGCCTTATTCAATGTTCTGCACTTGTTCACGCATCTGCTCGATCAGCACCTTGAGGTTGACCGCCGCCTGCGTGCTACGTGGGTCGAACGCCTTGGAGCCCAGGGTGTTCGCCTCGCGGTTGAGTTCCTGCATCAGGAAGTCCAGGCGCCGGCCAGCAGCGCCGCCGGCCTTGAGCACTCGGCGTACTTCCTGAATGTGAGCGCCGAGGCGGTCGAGCTCCTCGGCGACGTCGCTTTTCTGAGCCAGCAGCACCAGCTCCTGTTCCAGGCGTTGTGGGTCGAGCTCGGCCTTGAGCTCAGTGAAGCGGTCGAGAATCTTCTGCCGCTGCAGGGCCAGCATCTGAGGGACCAGCGCGCGCAGCGCGGCGACCTCCGCCTGCATGGCATCCAGGCGCTCGCCGATCAGCCGGGCGAGTTCCTGGCCCTCGCGCTCACGGCCTGCCTTCAACTCGGCAAGCACCTGGGAGAACAACGCAGAGGCCTCCTCGCTGAGTGCCTGCATGTCGGCACCCTCGGTTTGCAGCACGCCTGGCCAGCCCAGTACCTCCAGAGGGTTGATCGGAGCAGGCCGCGTGATCAGCGCCGATACCGCCTCGGCAGCAGCGATCAGCTGCGCAGCGCGCGCGGTATCTACCCTGGGCGCGGCACGGCTGGTTTCCTCGGCCAGGCGCAGGGTGCACTCGACCTTGCCGCGCGAAAGCTGCTGGCGCAAGGCGTCACGTACCGGGCCTTCGAGCTCGCGAAAGGTGTCGGGCAGGCGCAAATGGGGTTCGAGATAGCGGCTGATTCACCGAGCGCACTTCCCAGCTGAGGGTGCCGTGGGCGCTTGCGCGTTCGGCCCGCGCGAAGGCGGTCATGCTGTGGATCATGGCGCGGTTCTCCAGCAAGGGCAGGGCCGCGAATCATTCACGGCGGGTGGGTGCGAGGCGGTGAAGTGTAGCCTAATGGTGCATGCCTTCCCAAACCGCGGCATCACAGGGTGTGACCCAGGCGCCATGGGCTCTATACTGTGGGCCCGTTTTCAGCCAGCTACAGGTATCCAGATGAAACGTCCAAGCGGTCGCGCCGCCGATCAACTCCGCCCGATCCGCATCACCCGCCACTACACCAAGCACGCCGAAGGGTCGGTGCTGGTCGAGTTCGGCGACACCAAGGTGGTGTGTACCGTCAGCGTCGAGAGCGGGGTGCCGCGCTTTCTCAAGGGCCAGGGGCAAGGCTGGCTGACCGCCGAATACGGCATGCTGCCGCGCGCCACCGGCGAGCGTAACCAGCGTGAGGCCAGCAAAGGCAAGCAGGGCGGCCGCACCCTGGAAATCCAGCGCCTGATCGGCCGTTCGCTGCGCGCTGCGCTCGACATGTCGAAACTGGGCGACATCACGCTGTACGTCGATTGCGATGTCATCCAGGCCGATGGCGGCACTCGTACTGCTTCCATCACTGGCGCCATGGTGGCATTGGTCGATGCGCTCAAGGTGGTGAAGAAGCAGGGAGGCCTCAAGCATGGCGACCCGCTCAAGCAGATGATCGGTGCAGTGTCGGTAGGTATCTATCAGGGCGAGCCGGTGCTGGACCTGGACTACCTGGAAGACTCGGCTGCTGAAACCGACCTCAACGTGGTAATGACCAGCGAAGGGGGCTTCATCGAAGTGCAGGGCACCGCTGAAGGCGCGCCATTCCAGCCGGCTGAGCTCAACGCCATGCTGGCGCTGGCCCAGAAAGGCGTTACGGAGCTGTTCGCCGTGCAGAAGGCTGCACTGGAGGAATAAGCTACAAGCTACAAGCTACAAGCTGCAAGCTTTGAGCTTGTAGCTTGGGGCTCAGATCGTCAGCGTCCAGTCGTAATCGACGATGAACGGCGCATGCTGGCTGAAGCGAGGTTGGCGCGGCAACCGGGCGTTGCGTACGAAGCGGCGCAGGCCAGGGGTTAGCAGCTGGTAGTCGAAGCGCCAGCCCAGGTTGAGCATCTCGGCCTGTTCGCTGTCTGGCCACCAGCTGTATTGGTCGCCTTCGCGGCTGACTTCGCGCAGCGCATCGACATAACCCATGGTGCCGACGATTTCGTCCATCCAGGCACGTTCTGGTGCCAGGAAGCCGGGCGACTGCTGGCTGTCGCGCCAGTTCTTCACATCAAGCTTCTGCTGCGCCACGTAAAGCGAGCCGCAATACGATATATTCGCGGCGTTTGCGCCGCTGTTTATCCATATAGCGCGCGAAGTCGTCCATCAACTTGAATTTCTGGTTCAGGTCTTCATCGCCACCGCGCCCGGATGGGAACAACAGTGTGGCGATACTGACCTTGTCGAAATCAGCTTGCAGGTAACGCCCGAAGCGGTCGCAGGTTTCGAACCCGAGCCCGTTGATGATCGCCTTTGGCTGCAACCTGGAGTACAGCGCGACGCCACCTTGTGCAGGCACTTCGGCGTCGGCGGCATACAGGAAGTAGCCGTCCAGTTGGTAGGCTGAATCATCCAGTTCGAAGGCGGAAGCGCGGGTATCCTGCAAGCAGATGACGTCGGCATTCTGGGCCTGCAGCCAACTGAGCAAACCGCGCTCGACCGCTGCCTGAATCCCATTAACGTTCACACTGATGATCCGCATAAATGGCCTCGTAAATCTCGTGCGTGTATGATACCCGAGGTCAACTTAATTAGCTAAATCCGTAGTATTCGGGGCTTTTACATGCACGCCTACCAGCGCGAATTCATTCGTTTTGCCATCGAACGCGGTGTTCTGCGTTTCGGTGAGTTCACTCTGAAGTCTGGCCGCACCAGCCCATACTTCTTCAATGCCGGCTTGTTCAATACCGGTAGCGCGCTGGCGCAACTGGGCAAGTATTACGCTGCGGCGGTGGTCGAGAGCGGCCTGGCATTCGATGTGTTGTTTGGCCCTGCCTACAAGGGTATTCCACTGGCCTCGGCCACCGCAGTCGCATTGGCCGAGCAGCACCAGCGCGACGTGCCCTGGTGCTTCAACCGCAAGGAAGCCAAGGAGCACGGCGAGGGCGGCAGCCTGGTAGGCGCGCCACTTACCGGCAATGTGTTGATCATCGATGATGTGATCACCGCCGGCACGGCGATCCGTGAAGTCATGCAGATCATCACTGCGCAGCAGGCCAAGGCCGCCGGTGTATTGATTGCACTGAATCGCCAGGAGCGCGGCAAGGCCGAGCTGTCGGCGATCCAGGAGGTCGAGCGCGACTTCGGGATTCCGGTGGTCAGCATCGTGTCGCTCGATCAGGTACTCGAATATCTGGCCGACGACGCCCAGCTCAAGCAGCATCTGCCGGCGGTCGAAGCCTATCGCGCGCAGTACGGCATCTGATGCGCCGTTGGCTGTTCGCCGCTTTCCTGGCACTGCCGGGCTGGTCGGTCGCTGCGCCCGGTGACGCACCGGGAACGCGGCTTTACCGCTACATCGACAGCCGAGGCATCACGGTGCTCGATACGCAAGGTGTGCCGCCTGAGTACGTGTCCAAAGGCTACCAGGTGCTCAATGCGCAAGGTCGGGTGATCCAGACCGTTCCCCCTGCACCCACTGCTTCGGAGCTGCAGGCCCGCCAGGCTGCACAGGCAAAGGCCCAGGCCGACAGCGAGTTGCTGGAGCGGTATCCGTCGCTCGAAGATATGGACAAGGAAAAAACCCGGCGCCTGGCGGACCTGGATAATCAGGCAAGCCTTGCCAGGAACCGCCTGTCGTTGCTTCAACAGCAGCAAGGCTCGCTGCAAAGCCAGGCGGCGGCGATGGAACGCGGTAGCCAGGCCGTGCCCCCGGCGTTATCAGGCCAGATCGACAGCATACGGCGCCAGCAAGCCGAGATCGGCCAGCAATTGGTCGGGCTCGAGCAGCAAAAGGGGAGTGTTGCGGCGAGCTATGAGCAGCAACGGGCCAGGTTGGAAGCGTTGCTCGGGTAATCAGTAGGGCGTCGCGCGGCGAGCTGCTCTCCCACCGCTCAAGCAGTAGTACTGATCTGCAGTGGGAGGCCGGCTTGCCGGGCGATGCTTCGGGTTCAGCCCCGCTTGCGGTTGCTGATCAGCGTACCTACGCCGCTGTCGGTGAAGATCTCCAGCAGCACAGCGTTGGGCACGCGGCCATCGATGATGTGCGAGCTGTTGACCCCGCCCTGCACCGCTTCCAGCGCACAGCGGATCTTCGGCAGCATGCCGCCGTAGATGGTGCCGTCAGCGATCAGGCCATCGACCTGCTCGGTGGTAAGCCCGGTCAACACCTTGCCGTCCTTGTCCATCAGGCCTGCGATGTTGGTCAGCAGCAGCAGCTTCTCAGCCTGCAGAGCTTCCGCTACCTTGCCTGCTACCAGGTCAGCGTTGATGTTGTACGACTCACCGTTGGCTCCCACACCGATCGGTGCGATCACCGGAATGAAGTCGCCCTTGACCAGCATGTTCAGCAGGTCGGTATTCACACTGGCGACTTCACCCACATGGCCGATGTCGATGATTTCCGGTTTGGTCATTTCCGGCGTCTGGCGGGTTACCGTCAGTTTGCGCGCGCGGATCAATTCGGCGTCCTTGCCGGTCAGGCCAATGGCGCTGCCGCCATGGCGGTTGATCAGATTGACGATGCTTTTGTTGACCTGGCCGCCGAGCACCATCTCCACGACATCCATGGTCTTGGCGTCGGTGACGCGCATTCCATCGACGAAGTGGCTCTCGATTTCCAGGCGTTTGAGCAAGTCGCCGATCTGTGGGCCGCCACCGTGCACCACCACCGGGTTGATACCTACGGCCTTCATCAACACCACATCACGTGCGAAGCCTGTTTTCAGCTCTTCGCTCTCCATGGCGTTACCACCGTACTTGATTACCAGTGTCTTGCCGACGAAGCGTCGAACGTAAGGCAACGCTTCGGACAGTACTTTGGCAACATTGGCGGCGGCATCGCGATCGAGGGTCATGCAGTGCTCCTGGTGAGGGAAAGGTCAGAACGGAATTTTGATGTCGGGCTGCACAGCCTTGAGTTGTTCACGGAATACGGACTTGATCCGCTCGATCTCAACTTCGTCGTCGGCTTCGAAGCGCAGCACCAGCACTGGGGTGGTATTCGATGCACGAACCAGGCCCCAGCCTTTGGGGTAGTCGACCCGCACACCGTCGATGGTGGTCAGGTTCGCCTCGCCCCATTGGGCGTCTTTTTGTAACGCGGCAATGATGGCGAATTTACCTTCTTCGGTCACATTAATGTTGATTTCCGGGGTGGAAACATCATTCGGGAAGGTATCGAACACCGCTTCGGCGCTTTCTTTCTTCTGGCTGAGGATTTCCAGCAAGCGTGCGGCGGCATAGATGCCGTCGTCGAAACCGAACCAGCGCTCCTTGAAGAAGATGTGACCGCTCATTTCGCCAGCGAGCAAAGCACCGCTTTCGCGAATTTTTTTCTTGATAAGCGAGTGGCCGGTTTTCCACATCACCGGGCGGCCACCCCAGCCGCTGATCAGCGGGCTCAGGCGGCGGCTGCATTTGACGTCGAAGATCACGTCCGCGCCCGGGTTGCGCGAGAGCACGTCCTGCGCCAGCAGCATCAGGAAGCGATCAGGGAACACCACGTTGCCTTTGTTGGTGATAACGCCAACACGGTCGGCGTCGCCATCGAAGGCCAGGCCCAGGTCAGCGCCAGTTTCGTTGACCTTGGCGATCAGGTCTTCGAGGTTTTCAAGCTTGCCCGGGTCGGGGTGGTGGTTCGGGAAGTTGCCGTCCACTTCGCTGAACAGCGGAATCACTTCGCAGCCCAGTGCTTCGATCAACTGGGGCGCGATCACGCCGCCTACGCCGTTGCCGCAGTCCACGACTACCTTGAGCTTGCGCGCCAGGGCAATGTCCTTGCGGATGTAGGCTTCGTATTGCGACAGGATGTCGACCTTCTCGACGCTGCCCTGGCCGCTGGCCAGGTCGTTGTCGCGAATACGGTGGTACAGCTTCTGGATCTGCTCGTTGGCGAGTGTGTCGCCGGCGATGATGATCTTGAAGCCGTTGTAGTTCGACGGGTTGTGGCTGCCGGTGAGCATCACGCCCGACTTGCCCTTGAGCACGTTGGCGGCGAAGTACAGTGCACCGGTTGGCACCAGGCCTACGTCGCTTACGTGGCAGCCGGCATCGGCCAGGCCCTGGATCAGTTGCGCGACCAGCTCTGGCCCGGACAGGCGGCCATCGCGGCCCACCGCCACGTTGGGCTCACCCTCGGAAATGCTCTGCGAGCCGATGGCCCGGCCGATCCAGTACGCGGTTTCGGCAGTCAGCGTATCGCCAACGATGCCGCGGATGTCATAGGCGCGGAAATGCTGGCCGGCAGTGTAGGGGCGGCGTTTGCAATGCTGTTCATAGCGGGAGGGTGCTCCATTCGCAGGGGGTCCTGATCGTCGAGAATATCGACGTCGAGAATTTCAGAGTCCTTGAGCGACGGGGTTATCCAGCTGGGAGCCGGTGCGCCCTGGGCATCGCTGCCCGTGTCGCGGGTGCTGCCCGCTTTGGCGGCGGGGCTGCCCTGGTGTTCACGAACGGAGAAGCGAGCGAGGCTCGCGGCCAGGCCGTTCAGCTCTGCCAGGCGCAGACTGAACGCTTTGACGGCTTTACCGCCGGATAGTTCTCGGATGAGTTGAGCCAATTGTCGGGCATCTTCGCGCATCAGCCCGCGCAGCTTGCCCACCGCCAGCGAGGCGCCCAGCCAGAAGGCGCAGAGTGCCACCAGGGCCGCCACGGCCATCAACACCCAGCTCAGCCAGGGCAGTGGTGCATCGAATGCGTTCCCGGCAGTGAAGCGTGCGCTCCAGTTTGCATTGCCCAGTTCATATTGGCTGACCGGGCCATCTGCAGCGTCGCCTCGCTGCAGCAGCGTCACCGGTGCTGCATCGGCGAAGCGTTGCTGCACCTGGAACTGCCCGGCATCGGCTGCCAAGGGCGGCAAGGCGCGGGCCAGGCGCTGCATGTCGAACACCAGCAGCAGGCTGCCGACGACTCGCTCACTGCTGCGCACCGGCGCGGCGCCATAAACGAGCCAGCGCTGGCCCACTTGCCGCGCTTCCAGCGGTTGCGGGCCGCTTTCGGCGCGGCGCATCAGGTCGAGCGTCGCATAGGTGACGGGCGCTGCGCGGGTATCATCGGGCACGCCCTGGCCGCTGGGCGTGAGGATGGCGTCGATTACGCCGTCGCGAAAGCGCAGGGCGGTTTCAGCGTTTCGCAGGCGGGCGCTGTCGCCGCTTTGCAGTACCGCCGCCAGTGCCGGGTCGGCGGCCGCAGCCTGGGTGTCCGCGACCAATTGAGCCAGCGCCTGGCGTACGCTGCTGGCCTGCGCATTGCCGAAACTCTGTGCCAGTTGCCAGCGCCATGCTTGCTGCGATGGGCCTGGAAGGCCCACCCACACCAGTACCGCAGCGATCAACACGCCCAGTACGGCGGTGATCAGGGCCGGGCGCATGAGCGACGCCAGGCTGTCGGCAGGCTCGACGCCGGCCGATGGGGCTTGCTTTACGGCTTTACGTGCGATGCCTTTCACAGAGCGCCTCCGCGAGGATCTACCTGAAAAAAACGCGACTCAATGAGTGCCGGTATGGCCGAACCCGCCGCTGCCGCGCTGGCTTTCGTCGAATGCTTCCACCAGCTCGAAGCGTGCCTGCACCACCGGCACCAGCACCAGCTGCGCGATGCGCTCGCCTACAGGGATGGTGAAAGCGCTCTGCCCACGGTTCCAGCAAGAGACCATCAGCTCGCCCTGGTAATCCGAGTCGATCAGCCCTACCAGGTTACCCAGCACGATACCGTGCTCGTGGCCCAGCCCCGAGCGCGGCAACACCAGCGCGGCCAGGCTCGGGTCGGCAATGTAGATGGAGAGGCCGGTGGGGATCAGCAGGGTCTGGCCGGGTTCCAGGGTTGTGCTCTGCTGGAGCATGGCGCGCAGGTCGAGGCCGGCGGAGCCGGTCGTGGCGTAGGCGGGCAGCGGGAATTCGCTGCCCAGGCGTGGGTCGAGGATCTTGGCTTGCAGTGCGTGCATGTTCTGAAGAGGCCTGGGAGGTTCGTTCGGCGATCAGCGCCACCAGCTGGCGGGCGATCTTGCCCTTGCTGGTCTGCGCCAACACATGGGTGTGCAGGGCACGGTCTATGACGCTGCAGGCGTTTTCTTCGCTGTTGAAGCCGATGCTCGGATTGGCGACGTCATTGGCCACGATCAGGTCGAGGTTCTTGTCCTTGAGCTTTCGCGCCGCGTAGTCGAGCAGGTGTTCGGTCTCGGCTGCGAAGCCGACGCTGAACGGGCGGTCCGTGCGCCCGGCGATGGTCGCCAGGATGTCCGGATTGCGCACCATCTGCAGGAGCATGCCGTCACCGGTGGTGGGGTCTTTCTTGAGCTTGTGCGGCGCTACCACTTCGGGGCGATAGTCGGCCACGGCTGCGGAGGCGATGAAAACGTCGCAGGGCATTGCCGCTTCACAGGCCGCGAGCATGTCGCGGGCGCTGACTACATCGATACGCTGCACACGATCCGGGGTGGGAAGGTGGACGGGGCCGGTGACCAACGTCACCCGCGCGCCAGCTTCTGCCGCAGCCTCGGCGAGGGCAAAGCCCATCTTGCCGGAGCTGTGGTTGGTGATGTAGCGCACCGGGTCGATGTTTTCCTGAGTCGGGCCGGCGGTGATCAGCACGTGCTTGCCGGTGAGTGCCAGGTGCTGGAAGCAGTCGGCTGCGCACAGCGCAAGCTCGGTGGGTTCGAGCATCCGGCCCAGGCCCACGTCGCCGCACGCCTGGCTGCCGGCTGCGGGGCCGAATACCTTCATGCCACGCCCTGCCAGCCTTTCGAGGTTCTCCTGTGTGGCCTGGTCGCGCCACATGGCCTGGTTCATGGCCGGAGCCAGTGCCACCGTTGCGTCGGTGGCCAGCACCAGGGTGGTCAGCAGGTCGTTGGCCAGGCCCTGTGCCAGGCGTGCGATCAGGTCGGCAGTGGCCGGGGCGATCAGCACCAGGTCTGCCCAGCGGGCCAGCTCGATATGGCCCATGGCGGCTTCGGCCGCCGGGTCGAGCAGGTCCAGGTGTACGGGGTGGCCGGACAGCGCTTGCAGAGTGAGCGGCGTGATGAACTCGCTGCCGCCGCGGGTCATCACCACGCGCACTTCGGCGCCGTGCTCCAGAAGGCGCCGTACCAGCTCTGCGCTCTTGTAGGCGGCAATGCCGCCGCCAACGCCGAGTACGATGCGTTTTCGATACAGCCGCTGCATAGGCCTGCCTTGGTTTTGGAGGAGAGGCACGCGGCGCCGGGCGCCGCGTAAAAACCGGGCTAAGATACCACAGCGCCGTTGACGGAACAGCGGCCAGCCCAGTGAGCAAGGAGCGACCAATGAGCATACGTGACTGGCCCGCGCAGGAGCGGCCAAGGGAAAAACTGCTGGCCCAGGGTGCGGCGAGCCTTTCGGACGCCGAGCTGCTGGCGATCTTCCTGCGCACAGGCCTGCCGGGGCGCAGCGCGGTAGACCTTGCGCGTGACGTGCTGCTGCACTTCGGCGGCTTGCGTAGGCTGCTCGAAGCCGACATCACAAGCTTTTGCGCCATGCCTGGACTGGGCAGCGCCAAGTACGCGCAGTTGCAGGCCGTGCTGGAAATGGCCAGGCGGCATCTGGCGACTACCTTGTCACGCAGCGGCGCGCTGGAAAGCCCCGGCGCGGTGCGGGACTACCTCAAGGCCACATTGCGCCATGAGCCCCATGAAATCTTCGCCTGCCTGTTCCTGGATGCACGGCATCGGGTGCTTGCCTACGAGGCGTTGTTCCACGGCTCTATAGACAGCGCCAGTGTCTATCCTCGGCAGGTCGTGAAGCGCGCACTCGCTCACAATGCGGCCGCCTTGATTCTGTGCCACAACCATCCTTCGGGCGTCGCCGAGCCCAGCCAGGCCGATGTCACCCTCACGCACCGCATTCGCGATGCGCTGGGGCTGGTCGATGTGCGTGTGCTCGATCACTTCATCGTTGGCGACGGCGAGCCTCTGTCGATGCTCGCCAAGGGGCTCATGTAGCGAGCCGGGTCACTCAGCCTGCACCGGCGCGAAATACTGCCGGCCGAACGGGCTGGGCACGTAACCCTCCACGTTCTTGCGCTCCAGCACTGTCACGGTCGGGTGCGCCAAGGGCACCCAGAGGGCCTGGTCGGCGATCAGCGCCTGAGCCTTCTGGTACAGCGCCGAGCGCTTGGCCTGGTCGGTGCCGGCCTTGCCCTGGCTGATCAGCTTGTCCAGCTCCGGGTTGCAGTAGCGGGCGAAGTTGGTCCCGGACTGCACGGCCGCACAGCTGAACTGCGGGCTGAGGAAGTTATCCGGGTCGCCGTTGTCACCTGACCAACCCATGAACAGCAAGTCGTGCTCGCCGGCCTTGCCACGGCGAATCAACTCGCCCCACTCCAGTACGCGGATTTCGGCTTTGATACCGATTTTGGCCAGGTCCGCCTGCAGCATCTGGGCACCCAGGCCCGGGTTGGGGTTGAGCAGGCTGCCGGTAGGGCGCGTCCAGATCGTGGTGTTGAAACCGTCCTTGAGGCCGGCCTTGGCGAGCAGGGCGCGGGCCTTGTCGGGCGCGTAGTCGTAATGCGTGGCGCTCTTGGCGTAGCTCCAGGTGGTAGGCGGGTAGATACCGTCAGCGGTGTCGGCGGTACCTTCGAATACGGCCTTGAGATAGCTGGCCTTGTCGAATGCCAGGTTGATGGCCTGGCGTACCTCGGGCTTGTCCAGCGGCGGGTGCTGAGTATTCAACGCTACGAAAGCCGTCATGAAGGCCGGCGTCTTGACCGCCTTCAGGTTGCTGTCCTCGCCGGCAGCGACGATGTCCTGCGGCTTGGGCGACAGCGCAATCTGGCATTCACCCGCCTTGAGCCGTTGCAGCCGCACGGTGGGGTCTGTGGTGATGGCGAAAATCAGCGGGTCCGACGCGGGCTTGCCGGCGAAGTAGTCGGGGTTGGCCTTGTAGCGAATCACTGCATCTTTCCGATACCGGCCGAACACGAATGGGCCGGTGCCGATGGGTTGGGTGTTGAGCTTCTCTGGCGTGCCGGCCTTGAGCAGCTGTGCCTGGTACTCGGCCGAGTAGATAGATGCGAAGCCCATGCTCAACGTCGCCAGGAAAGTGGCATCCGGATGGTCGAGGGTGAAGCGCACGGTCATAGGGTCTGGCGCGTCTATCTTCTTGATCAGCGCGGGCAACTGCATCGACTGCGCATGCGGGTACCCGCTCTGGGCGACCTTGTGCCACGGGTTGGCAGGGTCGAGCATACGCTGGAAGCTCTGCAGCACGTCGCTGGCGTTCAACGCTCGCGTAGGCTTGAAGTACGCGGTGGTGTGGAATTTCACGCCCGGGTGCAGCTTGAAGGTGTATTCCAGGCCATCGGCTGAAACCACCCAGCTGTCGGCCAGGCTCGGCACCACCTTGCCGGCCTGGGCATCGAACTCCACCAGGCGGTTCATCAGCACGTCGGCCGAAGCGTTGGTGGTCGTCAGGGAGTTGTACTGCACCACATCGAAGCCTTCAGGGCTTGCCTCGGTGCATACGCTCAGGGGCTTTGCCTGGGCGGCAAAGGGGAGAATGAACGAGGCCAGCAGCAGCGGCTTGATCGCGAGACGCATGGGTCGGTTCCTTGGCAATGAGATGAACGGCCATCTGCCGGTGCAGTCTGGAAAAGGCTCTACCCTAGAACCGGTGGCGCCGGGCTGTCACGAAAACTTTATGTGCAAGCCACGACGAGCGGTCATCTTTACGCAGCGCCCATGGGCATGGACCGCGCGAGCCTTGAGTAAGTTTTCGATGATAGGCGCAGTTGTTGTACGCCTTGCTTTCTGATATAAAGCAGCGCTCTTTTCCGGGGTCATGGCGTTCGCACAGGTGGCGGACCCTCTTAAGAGCCCCGGATTACGGCGCCTTGGCGCCAATGACTAGAGATTAAGCGGCCAACCCATGCCGGGTTGGGCATGTGGTTTAGAGGGCTGAGGCATGTCGAGAGTCTGTCAAGTTACCGGTAAGGGTCCGGTAACCGGGAACAACATTTCCCACGCAAACAACAAAACCCGTCGTCGTTTCCTGCCGAACCTGCAGCATCACCGCTTCTGGGTCGAGTCCGAGAAGCGTTTCGTGCGTCTGCGCGTTTCCGCAAAAGGCATGCGCATCATCGACAAGCGCGGCATCGAAGCCGTTCTGGTTGACCTGCGTCGCGCTGGTCAGAAGGTTTAAGGGAGAGAATCATGCGTGAATTGATCCGTTTGGTGTCGAGCGCTGGTACTGGCCACTTCTACACCACCGACAAGAACAAGCGTACTACCCCCGACAAGATCGAAATCAAGAAGTACGATCCGGTCGTTCGTAAGCACGTGATCTACAAGGAAGCCAAGATCAAGTAATGGTCTTGCTCTCCAAGAAAAAACCGCTCTCAGGAGCGGTTTTTTCGTTTCTGGCAGGGCCTCAGGCGAAAACGAACCCCAGGATCCTGCCTTCATCATCAGCCTGCACGTGAATGCGCTGCGGGTCGAATTCCATGGTGCTGATCTCATTGGGGCCAACCACGCGCATCCGGCCAGTCAAAGCGGTAACGGTCGCTTTGGTGTGCGTTGTATAGACAGTACCCACCAGGTGAGCCAGCGTTGTGCGAACAGCGTCGTTGTTCATGTGAACCTCCTTGTGCATGAATGCCCCGCCGCCATGGGCCAGGCGAGGCCGAATGCTCAAGGCTGCGGCCAGCTCGCGAGGAAGACTTATTGCTCGTGAGCCTCGAACAGCACGTACACCTTGCGGCAGGCTTCCAGCACTTCCCAGCTGCCACGAAACCCCGCCGGGATCACGAAGCGGTCACCCGCCCGTACCGTGCGCGCATTGCCGTCGATATCGCGGATCACCGATACGCCATGGGTAATCTCGCAGTATTCATGCTCGGTGTAATTGACCAGCCATTTGCCGCATTCGCCTTCCCATACGCCGGCATGAAATTGCGCACATGGGCTGGAATAGTGGTTGCAGACCGCCTGCGTGGGCTGCCCGGAAAGCACTTTCTCCGGTGTCGGGCTGTAGCGCTCGGCGGGCGTCGTAGCACTGGCGAAATCGACGATGGCATCGATGTGCATGGTCAAGGCTCCGTGGGTGTTTAATAAAAAATACGGTTTTGCAAGAATCTAAGCGAGCTGTCAAAAATATTCAAAATCATCATGGCCGTCCACGAGGGCGATCGTCTAAGCTGTGTCAGCCTCTTTTATTCGCCGCTGGCCCATCAGGCGGGCGGCGCCCTCATCACAGGAGACCTCCAATGACCACCTTGACTCGTTCTGACTGGGAACAGCGCGCCCTGACCCTGAAGATCGAAGGCCGCGCCTTCATCGACGGCCAGTACACCGACGCGGCTGACAAGGCTGTGTTCGATTGCCTGAGCCCAATCGATGGCCGGCTCCTGGCCAAGGTGGCCAGCTGTGACCTGGCCGATGCCAACCTTGCGGTCGAAAATGCCCGCAAGGTTTTCGATTCGGGCGTGTGGTCGCGCCAGGCCCCGGCCAAGCGCAAGGCTACGCTGATTCGTTTCGCTGCGCTGGTCCGCGAACATGCCGAGGAACTGGCGCTGCTCGAAACCCTGGACATGGGCAAGCCGATCAGTGACTCGCTGAACATCGACGTCGCAGGCTCGGCCAATGCCCTGGCCTGGAGCGGCGAGGCGATCGACAAGCTCTATGATGAAGTTGCGGCGACACCCCATGACCAACTGGGCCTGGTGACGCGCGAGCCAGTAGGTGTGGTGGCGGCCATTGTGCCGTGGAACTTCCCGCTGATGATGGCTAGCTGGAAGCTGGGGCCTGCGCTGGCGACCGGCAACTCGGTGGTGCTCAAACCTTCCGAAAAGTCCCCGCTCACCGCACTGCGTATCGCGCAATTGGCGGTCGAGGCCGGCCTTCCCAAAGGCGTGCTCAATGTGCTGCCCGGCTACGGCCATACCGTAGGCAAGGCGCTGGCGCTGCACATGGACGTCGACACCGTCGTATTCACCGGCTCCAGCAAGATCGCCAAGCAGTTGATGGTGTACGCAGGTGAATCGAACATGAAGCGCGTATGGCTGGAGGCGGGCGGCAAGAGCCCCAACATCGTCTTCGCCGACGCACCTGATCTGCAAGCTGCCGCCGAAGCTGCCGCCAGTGCCATTGCCTTCAACCAGGGCGAGGTGTGCACTGCAGGTTCGCGCCTGCTGGTGGAGCGCTCGCTCAAGGCGCGCTTCTTGCCGATGGTGGTCGAAGCGCTCAAGGCGTGGAAGCCGGGCAACCCGCTGGACCCAGCCACCACTGTTGGCGCTCTGGTCGACGGCCAGCAGATGAACACTGTGCTGGGCTACATCGACGCCGGGCACAGTGAAGGTGCCAAGCTGGTGGTCGGCGGCAAGCGGATCATGGAAGAGACAGGCGGTACCTATGTCGAGCCAACCATCTTCGATGGCGTTACCAATGCCATGCGCATCGCCAAGGAAGAGATCTTTGGCCCAGTGCTGTCGGTGCTCGAGTTCGACACCGCCGAAGAGGCCGTCGCCATCGCCAACGACACGCCTTACGGCCTGGCAGCAGCCGTGTGGAGTTCGGATATCTCCAAAGCCCACCTTACCGCCAAGGCGCTGCGCGCTGGCAGCGTCTGGGTGAACCAGTATGACGGTGGCGACATGACGGCCCCGTTCGGTGGCTTCAAGCAGTCTGGCAATGGCCGCGACAAGTCGCTGCATGCCTTCGACAAGTACACCGAGCTCAAGGCCACCTGGATCAAGCTCTGAATCACACGCAACGCGCGGCCCTCGGCTCGCGCCGAGGGAATGGCAATGCGTTGGGGGACTTATTTCGCCGTGCTGGCGTCCGTGCTCAGTGTCGGGTTGGCACTGGGCATGAGCATGCCGCTGGTGTCGCTGCGGCTTGAAGCCTGGGGTTACGGGGCTTTCGCCATCGGTGTGATGGCGGCGATGCCGGCGATCGGCGTGTTGCTGGGGGCCTCGCTGTCAAGCCGCCTCGCTGCACGCATTGGTACGGCACGCCTGATGCGCTGCTGCCTGGTTGGCGGTGCTGTGTCCATCGGCCTGCTGGCGGTGTTGCCGAGCTACCCGCTGTGGGTGGTGCTGCGCCTGATGCTGGGCAGCATTCTCACGTTGGTGTTCATCCTCGGTGAAAGCTGGATCAATCAACTGGTGGTGGAGCAATGGCGTGGGCGGCTGGTGGCGCTGTATGGCTGCAGCTATGCCCTGAGCCAGTTGGCTGGCCCCTTGTTGCTGGGCGCTATCGGCACGCGCCATGACTACGGCTTTTGGTTAGCCACTGCGTTGTTGCTGGTTTCACCCGTTCTGCTTGCAGGGCGCAGCGGCGCACCATCGGCTGAAGCTACGCGGGTAACGTTCGGGCAGCTTGCGCGCTTTTGCCAGCGTATGCCTACCATCGCCTGGGCCATCGCGCTGTTCGCGGGTTTCGAGGCACTGATCCTTACGTTGTTGCCTGTTTATTGCCTGCAACAGGGCTATTCGACGCAGATCGCCCTGTACATGGTCAGTGCCGTGGTGCTGGGCGATGCGTTTCTGCAATTGCCGATTGGTGCCTTGGCTGATCGTATGTCGCGCGGCGGCCTGTTCATGGGCTGTGCGGTGACGCTTTCGCTGTCGAGCCTGATGATTCCGATGGCGATCCATCACTGGGCCATCTGGCCGCTGTGGGTGCTGTTCGGCGCCAGCGCGGGCGGGTTGTTCACGCTGGCACTGGTGCTGATCGGTGAGCGCTTCCGCGATGATGAGCTGGTGCGCGCCAACGCCCACGTGGCTCAGCTATGGGGCCTGGGTTGCCTTGCCGGCCCGTTGCTGGCGGGGGCCGGTAGCCAGTGGCTTACCGGCCATGCGCTGCCGTGGATGATGGCGGTGGGTGCGGCCATTCTGGTGGTGTTGAGCCGGGTGAACACTACAGCATTCGCTCCAGCCCGACCGCCTTGCTGACCCAGGCGTTGAAACTGCGCCACCAGCCGCCCGGTTCCTTGGTCAGGGTGTGCAGGTGGCCGCCGTCTTCAGTGACCCACACCAGTTGCCCATGGGCCAGCTTCACCTGGTAGCTCAAGGTCGGCGACATCCCTTGCAACGCCAGTTCCCGCGCGGCTTTCGCCAACTCCGGGCTATCCACCATCACGCCCACCTCGGTGTTCCACAGCACTGAGCGCGGGTCGAAATTGAACGAGCCGAGAAAGACCTTGCGCTGGTCCAGAATGATCGCCTTGGTGTGCAGGCTCGAATCCGAACTGCCATGCAGGCGGTAGCTGAACTTGCCTTCGTCGCCCGGCTGCCGGCGCAGCTCGTAGAGCTTGACCCCATGCTCGAGCAGCGCCTTGCGATAGGGTGCGTAGCCACCGTGTACGGCGGGCACGTCAGTGGCCTCCAGTGAATTGGTGAGCAGGCTGACATGCACGCCCGCGTCGGCCCGCCCGGTGAGGTACAGCAGGCCCGTTTCACGCGGCACGAAATAGGCCGAAACCAGCACCAACTCCTGATTCACCTTCAGTAATTCCGGCGCCAGCTGGGTGGTGAGCAACAGGTGCGGGTCGGGCTCGCCGCGCGAGAGGATCTTGCTCGGCGCATCCCAGAGCACCTGGGCGTTGGCCCATATGAGTTGCTGCCGCCATTGGTTGAGCTTGGGCTGCTGCTGCCAGGCCATGAGCCGGTCATAGAGCTCCTTGCGCTTGACCTGGGCTTCGCTCAGCGAAACCTTCAGGTCACTGCGCAGCCTGGCCAGGGCTTTACTGCTGGAGGGCGCGCCGTACACCTCGCTGATGGGCCGGCTGAGGCGGCTGTTCCAGTACTGATCGAAGCTGTAGCCCAATTGCTGAGCCACGGGGCCGGTGCCCAGCAAGTCCATGTCGGTGAAGTTCAGGTTCGGCTCTGCGTCGAAATACTCATCGCCGATGTTGCGCCCACCGACCACCGCTGCACTGTCGTCGGCAATCATCAGCTTGTTGTGCATGCGCCGGTGCTGGGTCGAAAGGTTCATCAGCCTACCGAGGCCGCGAGTGACGCCGTTGGCACGGCCCAAGTGCAACGGGTTGAACAGCCGCACTTCGATGCCGGGGTGGCTGGCCAATGCCGCCAGCAGGTCGTCGAGGCCATCGCTGGTGGTGTCGTCGAGCAGGATCCGCACCCGTACACCGCGATCAGCGGCGGCGAGCAGCTCGTTGAGCAGCGCGCGGGTGCTGAGGCCGTCATGCACGATGTAGTACTGCAGGTCGATGCTGCGCTGCGCGTTGTGGATAAGTTCGGCCCGCGCGCCGAACGCATCGGCGCTGCGGGGCAGCAGATGAAAACCCGACTGGCCGCCATGGGCCTGGGACTGGGCCATGACGTCTCGCCCCAGTACCGAGCTTTCAGCTGGCAACATCTCGCTGGCCTGGCGTGGGCCATAGTGCACCGAGCAGCCGGCCAGGGCCGTGAACAGCAACAGAAGCAGGGCGATTGGTTTCAAGGGGCGTGATCCGGGCCGGCCAAATGGCTATGCGACAATGCTGCCGGGCACAAGTTACCCCACCTGCGCTTCGGCCAGAAGGCGGCAGGCGGTTTCTCCGACCAGCTTTACCGCGGCCTCCAATTGCGCGCTGGGCTTGGCTGCATAGTTCAGGCGCAGGCAGTTGCGGTATTTGCCCGCCGCCGAAAAGATATTACCCACCGCAATGTGCACGCCCTTGGCCTTGATCTCTTCGTTCAGTGCCACGCTGTCGAAGGGCTCCGGCAGTTCGATCCAGAGCATGAAGCCGCCTTTGGGGCGGGTCACTCGGGCGCTGGCAGGAAAGTAGCGGCGTACCCACTCGGTCATTTCGTCACGGCTGCGCTGGTATTGCGCGCGCATGCGCCGCAGGTGCGGCTCGTAATGGCCGGCACTGACGAAATCGGCGATCGCCAGCTGTGGCTGGGTTGCGGTGCAGCCACTGCCGATGTATTTCATGTGCGTCACCTGCTCCTGATAACGCCCAGGCACCACCCAGCCCACCCGCAGCCCCGGCGCGAGGGTTTTGGAGAACGAACTGCACATCAGCACCCGGCCGTCCTGGTCGAACGCCTTGATCGCCTTCGGGCGCGGATAGTCGTAGGCGAGGTCGCCATACACATCGTCCTCGATGATCGCTACGTCATAGCGCTGCGCCAGGCTCACCAGCTCACGCTTGCGCGGCTCGGGCATGATGTAGCCGAACGGGTTATTGCAATTGGGGTTGAGCTGGATGACCTTGATCGGCCATTGCTCCAGTGCCAGCTCCAGCGCCTCAAGGCTGATGCCGGTGAGCGGGTCGGTGGGAATTTCCAGTGCCTTCAAACCAAGGCCTTGCAGGGTCTGCATCGAGCCGTAGAAGCTGGGCGAATCCACCGCCACGATATCCCCCGGCTGGCAGATCGCGCGAACGCTGCACGAAAGCGCTTCGTGGCAGCCTGCAGTAATCAGGATCTCTTCAGGGCTGACGCGGCAGCCGGCGTCTACCATCAGGCGTGCTATCTGTTCGCGCAAGGCTTCGGTGCCGTAGAGCGTGTCGTAGTAAAGGCCAGGCATGTCCTGGCGCCGGCTCAGGCGAGCGAGGCTGCGCAGCAACGGCTTGAGGGTGGGGCTGGAGATGTCGGGCAGGCCGCGGCCCAGCTGCACCACTTGCTTGCCCGGGGGCTGGCGCACCAATTCCACCACCTGGTCCCACTGCGAGATATCCACAGGCCGCTGCGTGGCCTTGCTGATTGACGGCAGCGACGGCAAGGATCTGCTTGCGGTGACAAAGTAGCCAGACTTTGGCCGGGGTTCGGCCAGGCCATCGTCTTCAAGCACGCGATAGGCCTGCTGAACAGTGCTCAGGCTCACGCCATGCTCCGCGCTCAGCGCCCGCACAGACGGCAGCCGATCGCCCGGTCGATACAAGCCTTGTTCGATACGTTCACGCAGCACATGTGCCAGTTCTGCATACAGCGTCATCAGGCGCGCCTCTGTAGCAATACAGATTCAAATGGGGATGACCGTACAGAGCCTATACCCGGATATCTGTATGCTAAATAATGTCTTTTTGTGAGTCTGTATCCAGTTGCGTCCCGAAGGCATGATTTTTCTCCATACAGATCGAAACGTGGAGGATGCAAACATGCCAAGGGCCGACGAAATCGCGTTACCACTTTCGCCTATCGCTATCGAGCGAGCACCGAGCGCGGCTGCCGAGCCGCGTGTGCCTTACCGCAACCGTTTCGCGCTGTTCGCCTTTCGCTGGCGCAGCCGCCGCCAGTTGCTGGAGCTCAGCGACGGGCAGCTCAAAGACCTCGGCCTGAGCCGCGCTGACGCCATGAGCGAGGGCAGCAAGCCGTTCTGGTTGGGCTAGCCCAAGGATTTGAAGCGATGCCAGAGCATCCCCAGCGCCAGCAGGGGCGAGCGTAGGTAACGCCCACCGGGGAAGGTCATGTGCGGCACTTTGGCGAACAGCTCGAAGCCGCCGCCTGCCCGCCCGCAGATGGCCTCCGCCAGCAGCTTGCCGGCCAGGTGTGTGGCATTGAGGCCATGGCCGGCGTAGGCCTGGGCGTAATGCACGTTGGGGTGTTCTTTCAAGGTGCCGATTTGTGGCAGACGGTTGGCGCCGATGCCGATCATCCCGGCCCATTGGTAGTCGATGCGGGTGCTCGCCAGCTGCGGGAATACCTGCAACATCTTGGGCCGCATGTAGGCAGCGATGTCTTTGGGGTCGCGCCCCGAGTAATGGCAGGCACCGCCGAACAGCAGGCGGTTGTCGGCCGAGAGCCTGAAGTAATCCACAGTGAGCTTCTGGTCGCACATGGCGGTGTTCTGCGGCAGCAGGCTGTGGGCCAGGCTGGCGGGCAACGGCTCGGTGGCGATGATGTAGCTGCCGGCGGGAAGGACTTTGCCGGCAAGCTTGGGCTCCAGATCATCGAGGTAGGCGTTGCAGGCGATCACCAGGTGGTTGGCGAGCACCCGGCCGTTGGCGGTGCGCACTCGCACACGTGGGCCGTGGTCGATGCCGAGCACCTGTGATTGCTCGAACAGCTTCACCCCAAGGCTTTGCGCTACCGCGGCTTCGCCGAGGGCCAGTTTCAAGGGGTGCAGGTGCCCCGACCCCATGTCGAGCATCGCGCCTGCGTAACCCTGCACGCCGATCACGGTGTGCAAATCCTGTTGCGGGATCAGCCGCACTTCATGGCGATAGCCCAGGCTGTGCAGCTCGGATTGATCGGCCGCGAACCCTTCGTACTCCCGCGGCTTGTTGGCAAGGTCGCAGTAGCCCCATACCAGGTCGCAGTCGATAGCGTGGCGCTGCACCCGCTCGCGGACGATCTCCACCGCCTCCAGGCCCATTTGCTTGAGCGCCAGAACCCCTTCGCTGCCCAGGGTGTTGTGGAACTGCTCCACGTCATGGCCCACACCTCGGATCAGTTGGCCCCCGTTACGCCCGCTGGCGCCCCAACCAATGCGGTGGCCTTCCAGCAGCACCACGCTCATGCCGCGCTCAGCCAGCTCGATGGCGGTGTTCAAGCCACTGAAGCCGCCGCCGATGACACACACATCAGCCTGGACGTCGCCGTCCAATGCAGGCCAGGCAGGTGCTTTGCCGACGCTGGCGGCGTAATAGGAGGCGGTATGCTCGGTGGCGGCCATGGGGCGTCCTGGGTGTTTGGAAAATTTAACGCAGGATAAGCGCGAGGCCGTGCGCAGGCAACGGTGTCAATCCGGCACGGGCAGGTTCAGGCTTTCTTTCACTTCTTCCATCACGATGTAGCTTTTCGATTCACGCACATGCGGCAACTTCAGCAGGATGTCCCCCAACAGTTTGCGGTAGGAGGCCATTTCGGAAATCCGCGCCTTGACCAGGTAGTCGAAGTCACCCGACACCAAGTGGCACTCCAGCACGTGCGGCAGCTTGAGCACGGCCCGGCGAAAGTCATCGAAGGTGTCGCCGGACTTGTAGTCCAGGCTGATCTCGACGAACACCAGCAAGCTTGCCTTGAGCTGCTGCGGATTGAGGCGCGCGTGGTAGCCCATGATGATGCCCTCGCGCTCCAGCCGCCGCACGCGCTCGGTGCAAGGCGTGGTCGACAGCCCGACCTTTTCCCCAAGCTCAGTGAATGACAACCGCCCGTCGGCCTGAAGCAAACGCAAGATGTTGCGGTCGATCTTGTCCAGCTCACGTTTGCTCTGATGCTGCGTGCGCATAGGAGATGCCCCTCCGTTGAAGCGGTTTTTGCCGAGAATTATCGCCAAATATAACCAGCTATACAGTGAAAAGCACTGGCTGAGCCTTTCTATACTGCCGCCATTGAACGTTTCAGACCAATTGGCCAGGCGGTGCAACCGCCACAGGGGAAATCATGCGTATTCTGGTGCTGGGCAGCGGTGTGATTGGCGTCACCAGTGCTTACTACCTCGCCCGCCAGGGCTATGAGGTGGTAGTGGTCGATCGCCAGGCCGACGTCGCCATGGAAACCAGCTTCGCCAACGCCGGCCAGGTTTCACCTGGTTACGCCTCGCCCTGGGCAGCCCCCGGCATCCCCTTCAAGGCCATCAAATGGCTGATGCAGCGCCACGCACCTTTGGCGATCAAGGCCACAGGTGATATCGAGCAGTACCGCTGGATGGCGCAGATGGTGCGTAACTGCACCGCCAGCCGCTACGCGATCAACAAGGAGCGCATGGTGCGGCTGTCCGAATACAGCCGCGATTGCCTCGACGAGCTGCGTGCCGACACCGGTATCCGCTACGAAGGCCGCAGCCTGGGGACTACCCAGCTGTTCCGCACCCAGGCGCAGCTGGACAACGCTGCCAAGGATATTTCCGTGCTGGAGCAGGAAGGCGTGCCTTACGAGGTGCTCGACCGCGCTGGCATCGCCCGCGTCGAGCCCGCATTGGCCGCGACCGGCGACCTGCTGGCCGGTGCGCTGCGCCTGCCGAACGACCAGACCGGCGACTGCCAGATGTTCACCGTTCGCCTGGCCGAAATGTGCCGGCAGTTGGGCGTCGAATTCCGCTTCGGGCAGAACATCCAGCGCCTGGAGTTTGCGGGTGATCGCATCAATGGTGTGCTGATCGACGGCAAACTGGAAACCGCCGACCGCTACGTACTTGCGCTGGGCAGCTATTCGCCACAATTGCTCAAGCCGCTGGGCATCCGCGTGCCTGTATACCCGCTCAAGGGGTATTCGATGACTATCCCGATCGTCGACGGCAGCATGGCGCCGACCTCGACCATCCTCGATGAAACCTACAAGGTGGCGATCACCCGTTTCGACAACCGCATTCGCATCGGTGGCATGGCGGAAATCTCTGGCTACGACCTTTCGCTGAACCCGCGCCGGCGTGAAACGCTGGAGATGATCATCAACGACCTTTATCCTCGCGGCGGCAACCTGCAGGAGGCGACCTTCTGGACCGGCCTGCGGCCGACCACCCCGGACGGCACCCCCATCGTAGGCGCCACCCCTTACAGCAACCTGTTCCTCAACACCGGCCACGGTACGCTCGGCTGGACCATGGCCTGTGGTTCCGGCCGCCTGCTCGCTGACCTGATGGCCCGCAAGACGCCGCAGATCAGCGCCGAAGGCCTCGACATCTTCCGCTACGGCAAGCACCAGGAGACCGTAAAGCATGCCCATCCAGCGCCAGCACACCAATAAGCGCATGAGTGAAATCGTTGTTCACAACGGCACCGTGTACCTCGCCGGCCAAGTGAGCAACGACGAAAACATCGGCGTCGAAGAACAGACCCGCCAGACCCTGGCCAATATCGAGCGCCTGCTCGAAGCGGCCGGCACCGATAAATCCCAACTGCTGTCGGTGACCATCTACCTGCGCGACATCGACCGTAACTTCGCCGGCATGAACAGCGTCTGGGACCAGTGGCTGCCTGAGGGCACCGCGCCGGCCCGCGCCACCGTTGAAGCCAAGCTGTGCGAGCCATGGATCCTGGTCGAGATGTCGGTCACTGCGGCCGTCAAGTAAACCGATACGTGCTGCCCGGCCACTGCCTGGCCGAGTGGCACGTAACACCAGAACACCCTGAATTCCGAAACACCAAGAAGACCGCCATGCGCCCAGCCCGTGCCCTGATCGACCTGCAAGCCCTGCGTGACAACTACCGCTATGCCCGTGAACTGGCAGGCTCGCGTGCCCTGGCAGTGATCAAGGCAGATGCCTACGGGCATGGCGCGGTGCGTTGCGCGCAGGCGCTCGAAGCTGAGGCCGACGGTTTCGCTGTCGCCTGCATCGAAGAAGCATTGGAACTGCGCGCCGCGGGCATTCGCGCGCCGATTCTGCTGCTTGAGGGCTTTTTCGAGGCCAGCGAGCTGCCGCTGATCGTCGAGCATCAGCTGTGGTGCGTGGCCCACTCGTTGTGGCAGGTCGAGGCCATCGAGCAAGCGAACCTGGCACAGCCGATCCAGGTGTGGTTGAAGCTGGATTCGGGCATGCACCGAGTGGGGCTGCAGCCGCGGGACTACGCCACTGCCCACCGGCGGCTGCTGGCCAGCGGCAAGGTCAGCAAGGTGGTGATGATGAGCCACTTCGCTCGCGCAGATGAGCCCACCGCCCCCACGACCACCGAGCAGGCAGCGCTTTTTCGCGCCGCTACCGAAGGGTTGCAGGGCGAGGTCAGCCTGCGCATTCTCCGGCCGTGCTCGCCTGGCCGCAGGTGCCCAGTGACTGGGTACGCCCCGGCATCATGCTCTACGGCGCCACGCCCTTCGAGGGCGAGCAGGCTCAGGCTGAGCGGCTCAAGCCGGTGATGAGCCTGGAATCGAAGGTGATCTGCGTACAGGAGCTCGCTGCTGGCGAGCCTGTAGGGTACGGCGCCAGGTTCATCACTGACCGGCCGATGCGCGTCGGTGTCGTCGCGATGGGTTATGCCGATGGCTACCCACGCCACGCACCCACCGGCACGCCCGTGTGGGTAGCTGGCACGCTCAGCCGTTTGATCGGCCGTGTCTCGATGGACATGCTCTGCATCGACCTCACCGATGTGCCCGGCGCTGGCGTCGGCAGCCCGGTGGAGTTCTGGGGCCGTAATGTGTTGGCCAGCGACGTGGCCGCTGCTGCGGGCACCATTCCCTACCAGATCTTCTGCAACCTGCGGCGCGTTCCGTTGACCTGGCAGGGGTAGCACACAGCCCGCACCCGGCGGGCTGTGTTGTAAATACTGAACGGGGTTGCCATGATACCGGCCAATGATCATAAGAAGCCGGTGTAGTGAGGAGGCAACCACAGTGGACGTCGGTGAGCGGCTGCAAGCCATTCGCAGGATAAAAGGCCTGTCCCAGCGTGAGCTCGCCAAACGTGCCGGGGTCACCAACAGCACCATTTCGATGATCGAGAAGAACAGCGTCAGCCCTTCGATCAGCTCCCTTCGCAAAGTGCTCAGCGGCATTCCGATGTCGATGGTCGAGTTTTTTTCCGAAGAAGTGGTTACGCACAATTCGGCGCAGATCGTCTATAAAGCCGATGATTTGATCGATATTTCCGACGGGGCCGTCACCATGAAACTGGTAGGCCGAGCTCATGGCGGGCGGGCGATTTCGTTCCCGACCGAGACCTACCCACCCGGTGCCGACACCGGCGCCGACATGCTCGCCCACGACGGCGAGGAAACCGGCATCCTCATCGAGGGGCGCCTTGAGCTTACTGTCGGCCTTGAAACCTTCGTGCTCGAAGTAGGCGACAGCTACTACTTCGAAAGCTCCCGCCCACACCGTTTTCGCAACCCCTTCGAGCAGCCGGCACGGCTGATCAGCGCCGCCACCCCAGCCAATTTCTAGATCGGATCTCCACGCCACCGGGTGTTTCGCTGATGCTCGGGGCCTGCTTGAACATCCTGGCATGCCGTTCGGTCAAAGCATCATCCCCACCCGAAAGGAGTCACCCTGGTGGCCAGGTGTTCGATCGATCAAGCCGTGGATCAGGTGCTGGAACGCCTGCCCGCGCACATTCGCATGGGCCTCCCGCTAGGGCTGGGCAAACCCAACCTGTTCGTCAATGCGCTCTATACCCGCCTTCGGGAATTGCCGGAGCGGCAGCTGACGATCTACACCGCACTGGTGCTCGGCCGCCCTGCGCTGGGTGATGGCCTGCAGCGTCGGTTTCTCGAAACCCTTCGTGGAAGGCGTTTACGGTGACTACCCGGAGCTGGATTTTCTTGCTGACCTGCGCGCGGACACATTGCCGCCTGAATGTGCGAGTCGAGCAGTTCTTCATGCAGCCGGGAGGCCTGCTGGGCAGCGCGAGTGCTCAGCAGAATTACGTCAGCAGTAATTACAGCCACGCGGCGCGCGACATCAATGCTCAGGGCCTGAACCTGGTGGCTCAGTTGGTGGCTCAACATCCAGAGCGGCCGGGCCGGCTCAGCCTGAGCTGCAACCCGGACATCACCCTCGACCTGTTGCCAATGCTGGCCAAGCGCCGAGCACAGGGCGAAACCATTCTTGTGCTGGGCCAGATACACGAGCACTTGCCTTACATGCCGGGCCCCTCGGAGCTTGGCGAGGATGCCTTCGACCTGCTGATCGATGAGCCCGACCGCAGCACCTTGTTCTCCACGCCCAACATGCCAGTGGGCACGCAGGATCATCTGATTGGGTTATATGCCAGCACTCTGATCCGGGACGGCGGCACCTTGCAGATCGGGATCGGCTCGATGGGCGATGCTCTGACCGCCGCATTGCTGGCGCGGCAAGCGAACAACGGTGAGTACCAGGCGGTGCTAGACCTGCTTCAGCTGGACCCTGCTCAGGCATTGATCGCCCGCCAGGGCGGCACTGGTCCGTTCGCCCAGGGCCTTTACGGCTGCAGCGAAATGTTCGTCAACGGCCTGCTGGTGCTGGCGGAGGCAGGTGTGTTGCGCCGCCGGGTTCACGCAGATGAAGCCAGCCAGGTACGTGCCAACCGAGGTGAAACGATAGCCGGCGGTGCTCTGGTGCATGGTGGCTTTTTCCTGGGCCCCCGGCGTTTCTACGAGCGCCTGCACGAAATGCCGATGGCGCTGCGCGGGCAGTTCGAAATGACGGCGATCAGCTTCATCAACGAGCTGTACGGTGATGAAGCACTCAAGCGCGCGCAACGCCAGCATGCGCGCTTCGTGAACACGGCAATGAAGGTGACGCTGTTGGGCGCGGCGGTATCGGACCAGCTCGATAATGGTGCCGTGGTCAGCGGTGTGGGTGGCCAATACAACTTCGTCGCCCAGGCCCATGCGCTGGAGGATGCGCGCTCTGTGCTGGTGCTGCGCAGCTGGCGCGAGCACGGAGGGGCGGTGAGCTCGAACATCGTCTGGGACCACCCGCAATGCACGATTCCGCGCCATTTGCGTGACATCGTCGTGACCGAATACGGCATCGCCGACCTGCGTGGTAAAACCGATGCTCAGGTGGCCGAGGCGCTGATCAATATCGCCGATTCGCGCTTCCAGCCGGCACTGATCGACCAGGCGCAGATGGCCGGCAAATTACCGCGAGACTTCCGGCTCGACCCTTGTTATGCAGAGAACAATCTGGAGCGCCTGGAAGCGATACGCACGGCCCATCCGCAGTTGTTTCCGGAGTACCCGCTAGGCAGCGACTTCTCTGCGACCGAGCGTGACCTGGTGCGTGCGTTGGCATGGCTTGAAGGCAAAAGCCACCTCACCGAATTGCTGGAGCTTGGCAAGGCCGCACTCGACGCGCCGCAGCCCGAGCTGTTTCCCGAGCACCTTGCGCGGATGCAGTTGGGCAGCCCCCAGGGGCTGCGTGAGGAGCTGCACCAACGGCTGCTGCTGGCGGCGCTGCAAGCTACGCAGCCGGCTGAGCCATTGGTGTTCCTGACGCGCTAGCGCGGGTTGCCGGTCGCACATCGCCCATTGCACGTCGCCCAGCCAGCCGGCCTCCCACATTTTTGAACCAAGCTGATGCTTGAGAAATTTGGCTGATCATGAAGTGGGAGATTCTATGGTTTTTGCAACCCTTGTCTCTGACCATCTTGCAGCCCCGGCGTAGCGCCGGGGTCACGCTGTCAATGGCGTGGGAGGCCGGCTTGCCGGGCGATGCGGGCCCCACAGCTGTACTCGCGCCCAGCCGTAAGCGCCGAGGTGACAGAATCGCCTCGGTTGGTTCTCACCGCTTCAAACCTCCAGCAGCTTTTTCAGGCGCTAACGGTGGCCCCATAACTTCTCGTGACGGCCTGGTACTCGGTGCCACCCTTCATCAACGCGAACGCCACACGCGCCAGCTTTCGCGCGAGCATGACCAGTACCTGTGTCGTTGCCAGCCCTCTGGCCCGGTGATGTTCGTAGAACCCTTTCCACTGTGCGGTGCGGCTGGCACTCATTCCCGCGTTGTGGAGCAGGCGTCTGATCTCACCGCAGCCTCGCTTGCTCAGGCATCGCTGGCCCTGTTTCCTGCCTGAGTCCGACACCCGCAAGTCCAGGCCGAGGAAGGCGATGAAGGCGTCGGAAGACGTGAAGTCGCCGCGGATGAAGGCCATGATCAAGCCAGCAGCCGTCAACGGGCCTATGCCCTCGATGGCCTGAATACGTTTGGCGTGACTCAGCAGATTGGCCTCTCTGAGCGCCTCGTGGATCTTCTTTTCCATGCTGCGAAGCGCAAGCCCCAGCTGCCGCTTGATCTGCGCAAGTTCGGCTTTCAGTGCCGGCTCGCCGTCCAGGCTCAGCTGCATGCACTGCAGGCTTTTAACCACCACCGCGCGCCGGCGCAAGAGGCTTTGAAGCTTGCGGTAGGCCGGTGGGGGTGGCGACCAGGGGCGCAGTTCGTCACCTTCGTTTTTCAGATAACGCGCCAGCAAACGCGCATCGCAAGGGTCGGTCTTGGCCCGCTGGCCGATTCCCTTACGGTAATTGTTCAAGCGGTAGCCATCGATCACAAACACGTCGAAGCCGGCTGCATGAGCCAGTTCCGTCACGTCATAGTGATAGGCATTGGTAGGCTCGAGTGCGATCGCGGTCTGGGCGGGCAGCGATCTGAGCCAGGCCTTGATTTGAGGTTTTGTATTGGGGATGCGCGTCAGGCTGTCGCAATCGCTGCGGTAGATCACCAGTTCGTCCTTGGCGACATCGACACCCAACTCGGTACGTTGCACACGGTTTGCCATGGTCGGCCACTCCGGTTAGCTTTGACGATACTTGAAGGGGGCACCCAGTGGCGCAGCCTTGTCGCTATCGTCGTTTACGACCGAAGCATTCTTTATCGGCGCTTGGGTGAAGGGGGAGGGACGTTTTCTCTCACTGGCTGTATTGCTGGTCAGAGCAATCAGATGGGCGGCTTGTCCCTCCTCCCCCTTCAAGTATCACCATACAAGGGCGGCTTGCCGCGCGACGTGTCCAGCCACTCTCGCGTCATCCGCACCCGGGTTGTGCGATCCTCGCCCAGCATCGATACTCCCTCGCTCACTCCACTGAGCAAGGACCCGCACAGTGCCTCCCGCACTTCCCGACTCTCTTTCCCCTCTCAATGGCATGGCGCGGGCACGCGCTCAAGCGCGTTTCGACCTGCCCAAGATGTTCGCTGCCATCGATGCCGACCCCGGTATCGTCGGTGCCGGGGTGGTGTTCATCGACGAAGAGTTCAACGTCATCACCCTGCGTGAATTCCGGCCGATCTGCAGCATTCTCCCTGAAACGCATCATCCTGCGCGCCACGCCGCGCTACACCTCACCGCAGCAATTCGTTCAGAAGGTGGAGAACAACCCGACGCGAATCACGCCTGGTGGTGGAGGCCGCCAACATGGCGTTGTCGTGCACGGGCGCGGTGCTGAGCTGGCTGGTGGTGTTCAGCGGCACGGTGGCGGTGCCGTTCACTGGCGGGGCCAGCCTGGCGCTGACGTACCTGGGGGCGCGGCTGCAACGGCGGCGACGCTTCAATGTGTCGCAGGAGGCGTACGCACCACAGCGGAGGCCACCGATCCCAGCTTCAACGACGCGCTGGACGACAGCGAGTGGTACACCACCACCATGTCGATCCTGGACGTGGTGTCGCTGGCTGGCGCAGGCGGCTCGGCACTGACTACCGTCAAGTACGTGCGCACGCTCAAGGCCACCACCGGCCGACCGTGGCGGTCGATTCCGGGCACCCTCAACCGTGCCGAGCGCAAGCGCCTCACTCAGGAGTTGCTGAAAATCAAGGACCCCACGCTCACCGGCAAGCTGTTGAAACTCGAACAGCGCGCGGGCCAGCTGCCGGTTCGCCATTCGGCCACCGAGCTGCGTCACGCAACCAAAACGATGATCAAGGACTCGCTCGGCGGTGCGCTCTCGGTGATTGGCAGCGGGGCCAGCGGCAACCTCAACTCCATCGCGCTGGCGCTGTATGAGGAAGTGCAATGATCGAACAACGGCTGGAGCTGCGGCGCTTCCTGCGGCAGCACTTCGCACTGTTCATCGTGGCGTTTTTATGCGGCGTGTTTTCCCTGGCATCGGCCAACTTTCTGCTGGGCCTGCTCCACGCTGCACGGGATGAACTGGCAGTACCGTTCTTCACGCTGATGGGCTGCGCCCTCGCCTGGGTGCTGGCGACCTTCGCGATGGTGAGAGGCTTCACGTGGGGCACGCAGGGCCTGGTGGCCATGCTGTTGCTGGGTGGCGGGGCAAATCTGCTGGCCTGGTGGCAGGCGGGGGCGGCGCTCGAACAGCGCATGGCGCTGGTGGGAATGGGGCTGGCGCTTGTGGCGCTGCTGGCAATCAACAGCCAGCGCCATCGGCAGATGCGCCAGCGCTTGCGTGAGTATCGGGCGATTCGCCAGAACATCGCGCGGCGCGGCCGCCCTCCCACTCGCTGAAGTGGAGGGGCGGCGCCACCGTGCAAGGCGCCGGGGTTACTCCGCCGAAAGGCGCGACTTGCTTGCGATCAACAGGATGAACTGCTCAAGCGTCATTTTCTGGCCATTGAAATCGACCACGCCCTTCTCGTAGTGCAGGTCGCTGCGGATGTCATTGGCATCGACGCGCGCCACCCCTTGCATCGCGGCCACACCGGCCAGCATGTTGGCAGTGCCTTCGGCGTCGCGCGCCAGCGCCACGGCGTCGGTCTGGCCGCCAAGCTGGCCTTGCAAGGTGACGAGGTCCTGGATGGTGCCTTTGGCCACTACCAACTTCATGTCGAGCTGGCTCAGCAGTTGCTCCACCAGTTCCTGGGGCGGCACTTCAACGCTCTTTGGAGCAGTGAAGTCCATGGCCAGGTTGAGGTGGCTCTCTCCATTGGCAGTCTTCAAGCCCAATGGAGCCAGCTCCAGATGGGGTTTTGCTTGCAGCAGCGCCATCACCAGCGCTTGCAACTGGGCCTGGTCCGCGTCATTCAATTCGAGCTCGAACGGTTGCCCTGCCTGGGCAGCCGCCTCGGCCTGCGGAGCGACCTTGGCCTTGTAGAACGCCAGCAGGTCACGGGTGGCATTAACGTCGAAATCGTGGAACGCCCAGCGCATCTGCAGGCTGCCCACCGGCTTGTCGGCAATGCTGCCTTGTTCCAGGGTGTAGTCGACCGAGCCCTTGAGCTTGCCATCGAGCTCCTCAAGAGAACCCAGGCCTACGAGGTTTTTCAGTGAAACCGACGGGGTGCTTGGCGTCTGCAAGCCAATCTCGCCAAAGCGGACTTCGCTGTTGCCGAGGTAGAAGCCGGATGCGCCTTTGATCCCGCCGGTTTTGAAGGTGATGTTTTTCGCCAGCATGCGCACCGGCCTGTCGCCCTCACGCGAAGCCAGTTCGATGTTGTCGACCACACCCTTGGCGTCCATGCGCGTTCCGTCGAACGAGCCATTGCCTTCGATGGTTGCGCCGGAGAAGGTCAGGATGCCCTCTTTGCTTTCCGAACCAGCGGCTGCGCGGTGAAGGTGGACTGCACGTTCTTGTCATAGCCAACGGTGGAGTGCCCCTGCAGTGGCGAAACACCCTTGGTGAGGGTGAACCAGCCCGCCATCTGTGGTGTGTTGATCATTTCGGCATGCACATCGGCCAGCACCGGCAGCAGCTTGAGGCTGCTCACCCGCGACCAGGGGAACGGGCCGTGCTCGATATTGGCGCGGATTTGTACCTCGATCGGTTGGCCGTCGTTGAGCTTGGCGGTCGTGAACGTGGTGGTGTAGTAGGCCGTGCTGCTGAACCAGCGGCGCTCGTAGCCGGTGAGGTCCATGTGGACGGAAATGTCATTGCCGGCCAGGGCCTCGGCCAGTTGTTGATTGTTGCGGTCAACATCGGCGCGCAGCAGCGGCTCGATCTGCGTGCCGGTGTACCAGGCGCCGCCGCAGGCAACGCCGGCCAGAATGACGACAACGCCGCCGATGATCGAAACAGACTTGCTCATGAACGAGGAGCTCCTTGCTGAGGCTTTCCGTAGGCCGTTGCGAACGCGGCCCTGTTTGGGCGTGCTGATTAACCTTTTTCTGGCTTCAGGTCAATGCGAGCACTGTGGCAATAGCGGGACACTCTGCCCCAAGGGCTGTACCAGATGCGCCCCGCACTGGAAACCGTGCTCCCGCAAAGCCCCGCCCCACAGGCCTCGGCGAAACTGGCCCCGGCATTGCTCGGCAGCTTGGGCGTTTGAACGCGCGTTTTTTCCAAACAACAACTTTGTTCAAGGAAAGACCATGAATAAAACAATGAAAGCTGCCGTCGTCCACGCCTTTGGCGAACCGCTCGCCATCCGCGAAGTGCCGGTGCCCATGCCAGGGGCTGGCCAGGTGCTGGTGAAGGTCGCCGCCTCTGGCGTTCGCCACACTGACCTGCACGCCGCTGAAGGCGATTGGCCGGTCAAACCCAACCCGCCGTTCATTCCAGGCCATGAAGGTGTGGGCCATGTGGTGGCTGTAGGCGCCGGGGTCACGCACGTCAAGGAAGGCGATCGGGTGGGCGTGCCGTGGCTGTATTCGGCCTGCGGCTATCGCGAGCATTGCCTGGGCGGCTGGGAAACGCTCTGCGAGTCGCAGCAGAACACCGGCTATTCGGTCAACGGCGGTTTCGCCGAGTACACCCTGGCAGACGCAGGCTACGTAGGCCGCCTGCCGGACAACGTGGGCTTCCTTGAGATCGCCCCCATCCTCTGCGCCGGCGTGACCGTCTACAAAGGCCTGAAGACGACCGAAGACCAAGCCTGGCCAGTGGGTCGTGGTCTCAGGCATCGGCGGGCTGGGCCATATGGCTGTGCAGATCGCCAAGGCCATGGGCATGAACGTGGCAGCGGTAGACATCGACGACAGCAAGCTGGACCTGGCAAAACGCCTGGGCGCTGAGGTGACCGTGAATGCCCGCAACCAGGACCCGGCCAAGTACCTCAAGGAACAGATCGGTGGCGCCCACGGCGCGCTGGTCACGGCCGTGTCGCCCAAGGCCTTCGAGCAAGCCATGGGCATGACCCGCCGCGGGGGCACCATCGCCCTGAACGGCCTGCCGCCAGGCGAGTTCCCGATGTCGATCTTCGACATGGTGCTCAATGGCACCACGGTGCGTGGCTCGATCGTCGGCACCCGCCAGGACCTGCAAGAGGCCCTGGATTTCGCCGGCGAAGGCAAGGTCAAGGCCACTGTGGCCGCCGACAAACTGGAAAACGTCAACGAGATCTTCGACAAGATGCGCGCCGGCAAGATCGACGGCCGAATCGTGATCGACATGGAAAGCTGAGGCCCTGCGCGTGGCAGGCGTACAAGGCCTGCCGCGTTACCCTCTGACGTGAAACCGGTCCACTTCCCGGCCAAGCTCTGTGGCCAGGGCTTCAAGCTCTTTGGCGGTCTGCGCCAGTTCCGACACGACCTGGCGCTGCTCGTCATTCACTTGAGCAACACTTTGCAGGTTGGCGCTGAGCACGGTGGCGGTGCTGCTTCTGCTGGTGAGTGGCGGCAGCGATGCTCGCGAATTGCTCGCCGGCAGCGCGGCTCTGCTGATCGATGTTCGACAGTGCCGCCGCGACCTTGGCATTGCGCTCCAGGCCTTCACGCATCAGCTCGTTACCCTGCTCCATGGTGTGCACGGCCTGCGCAGTTTGCTGCTGGATGCTGCCAATCATCCCGGAGATTTCATCGGTGGCCTGCCGCGTACGCCCGGCCAGGCTGCGCACTTCATCGGCGACAACCGCGAACCCACGGCCCTGCTCGCCGGCACGTGCGGCTTCGATGGCAGCGTTGAGGGCCGAACAGGTTGGTCTGCTCTGCGATCGAGGTAATCACGCTGACGATGCCGCCGATTTCCTGCGAACGCTGGCCAAGGGTATCGATGACTCGGGCGGTTTCGCCCGAAGCGCCAGCAATCTGCTCCAGCGACGAGGACGCCTGCTCCATCGATGTACGCCCTACACGGGTGTGCTCGGTGTTTTCCTGGGCGACGCGCTCGGTGTTGGCCATGTTGGTCGCGATGTGCTGGGAAGTAGCGCTGAACTCCTCCACTGCACCGGCCATGCTGGTGATCTCGCCCGACTGCTGATCCATGCCGGCGTAAGCACCGCTGGCCAGCCCATTCAGCGCCCTGGCGCGGGTATTGACCTGCGCAGAGGCATCGCGGATGTGGCGGACCATGTCTGCCAGCGCCTCGCCCATGTGGTTGAAGCTGTGGCCCAACTGGGCAATTTCATCGTGGCCGGCCACGGTGGAGCGGGCGTTGAGGTCGCCATTACCCAGCGCCTTGGCCTGGGCCAGGAGGGCATTGAGCGGTGCCAGGCGGCGGCGCAGCAACCAGACGGCCACGCCCACCGATACCAGGGTTGCGATCAGGCTGCCAATCACCAGGCGCTCGCCGACTTCCCAGGTCACCTGATCCAGCTCGGCCTTGGGCATTGTCGCTACCGACGCTCCAGGGGCCGGCGGCAAAAGGCTCGGCCAGCGAGTAGAAACTCTCCTGGCCATCGGACCAGAAAGCACCGACACCGGGTTGCTTGAGCAACGGTGCGAGCGTCTGCGCGGCTTTATCCGGCTCACGCGCGCCCAACGGCGGCACCAGCCAATGGTTCTGCGCATCGAGCAAGGCCAGCGAGCCGCTGTCGCCGATGCGGAATTGCTTGAGCTTTTCGAACTGGGCCGTTTGGGCTTCGGTGTAATCAAAGCCCACGAACAGCACCGCAATCACCTTGCCACCCGCATCGCGCACGGGGGTGTACTGGGTCATGTAGTTGCGCCCGAACAGCAGCGCAGCGCCGACGTAGCCCTGCCCCGCCAGCAGTCGCTGGTAGGCGGGGTGAGCATGGTCGAGCTGGGTGCCGATGGCCCGGCTGCCGTCCTGCTTGGTCAGCGAAGTGCTGATCCGCACGAACTCGTCGCCGCTGCGCACGAACACCGTGGCCACGCCTTCGGTCATCTTGCGAAAGTCGTCCACCAGCCCGGTATCGTTGTTGAGCACCGTACCGCCCAACGCCAATGTGGGTGTGGCAACTCCCGCCACATTCACCGGCTGGTCTGGCTGCACGGCCAGGCCCGTGCCGAAGCGCGACTCGAACAGCCCGCTCAGGCGCTGAGTGCTGATACGCAAAGTGCTCTGGAAGGTGTCGAGCTGGTCGGCGAGCAGTCGCGCTTCGCTGGCCATGTGGTCTTCGCGGGTGGCAAGGTTCGCCGCATTGAGCGAACGCAAGGCAAAAACGGTACTCAGGCTGATGACCACCACCAGAATGGCGGCCAGGGCCAGGCCCAATTGTGAAGCGATACGCGCACGTGGCTGGTTCAAGGCAATAGCTCCTGTTCGCACTGCCGGGTGGGCCCGGTCTATGAAGGCTTGCGAAGATGTAAAAATAGATTGAATGGCGCCAGATCGTTCCTGCATCGGCGGGCGCGCATGATACTTGAGTAGGTCGCTTGGAGATAAGTGGTACGCCCGTGCTACACATCTGAAAATGCTGCACATACGGCTCAACGCTTGCGGCTGGCGAAGCTTCGAGCGCAGACTCCAATGCCAGCCGATACCTGCCCGAACAATCAGAAAATGCCTCTGACCAAACGCTCCGAACTGCTTGCCCTGCTGCGCCTGGCGGCCCCTCTGGTGGCCTCGCAGCTGGCGCATATCCTCATGGTGTTGACCGATACGCTGATGATGGCGCGCTTGAGCCCTGAGGCACTGGCCGGGGGCGGGCTCGGCGCGGCAACGTATTCGTTCGTCTCCATCTTCTGTTTCGGGGTGATCGCGGCAGTCGGCACGCTGGTAGCCATTCGCCACGGGGCGGGTGACAGCGCCGGCGTTGCCCGCCTGACCCGGGCAGGGCTTTGGCTGGCGTGGCTGCTGGCGGGAGTTGGGGCTGTGCTGTTGTGGAGCTTGAAACCGCTGCTGCTGGCACTGGGCCAAACCCCGAGAACGTCGAGAACGCTGGGCATTTTCTGCTCCTGCTGCCTCTGGCGCTGCCAGGGGCGATGACATTCATGGCGTTGCGCGGCTTCACCAGCGCCGTGGGCAAGGCATGGCCGGTGATGATCATCAGCCTGCTGGGCGCCGGGCTCAATGCGGTGCTCAACCTGGCATTGATCAACGGCTGGCTGGGCCTGCCGAAACTGGGCTTGCTGGGCATCGGGCTGGTCACGGCGATCGTCTCCAACGCCATGGCCGGCGCACTCTGGCTGCTGCTGGCCAAGGCACCGGCATACCGGGGTTACTCTTTGCGCAAAGGGCTGGCACGCCCGGACTGGCCGAGCATCCGCGAGCTGTGGCAACTGGGCTTGCCCATCGGCGGCACTTACGCTGTGGAAGTCGGGCTGTTCGCCTACGCAGCGTTGTGCATCGGCACTTTGGGCAGCGTGCAGCTGGCGGCGCACCGATCGCCTTGCAGGTGGTATCGGTGGCGTTCATGGTGCCGGTGGGGTTGTCGTACGCGGTCACGCTGCGGGTGGGCCATCACTACGGCGCCGGCGCACCGATGCTGGCGCGCCAGGCAGGCTGGGTCGGCATCGGTTTTGGCGCGGCGATCATGCTGTGCTTCGCGGCCACCTTCTGGGCAATACCGGCACGCATCATCGGTTTGTTCATCGATGCAGCGGACCCTGCCTTCGCGCCGGTATTCGCGCTGGCGATGAGCCTGCTGGCCATCGCTGCCTGGTTCGAGCTGTTCGACGGTGTGCAGACCATCGCCATGGGCGCACTGCGTGGGCTGAAAGAAAGCCGGCTCACCTTCTTCATTGGCCTTTGCTGCTACTGGGTGATCGGCGCACCTACCGCCTGGTGGCTGGCGTTCCATGCCGGCTGGGGCGCCCAGGGCGTGTGGTGGGGCTTGGCGGCAGGCCTGGCCTGCGCGGCAGCAAGCCTGTGCTACGGCTTCACCCGGCGTATCCGGCGCTGGCAGCGTCGCTCGCCCGGCGCAGATACGCCTGCAGCTCCGCCATCGGCAGCGGCCGGCTGATCAGGTAGCCCTGCACCTGGTCACAGCCAAACTCTTCGAGCAAACCCAGCTGGCCGGCGGTTTCCACGCCCTCGGCCACCACGTGCAGGTGCAGGTTGTGCGCCAGGTTCACCATGGCGTGTACCAGCTTGCGGTTCTCTTCGCGGGTTTCGATTTCGGCGACGAAGCTTTTGTCTATCTTCAGCAGGGTGATCGGCAGGCTGTTGAGATGCACGAAGGACGAAAAACCGGTGCCGAAGTCGTCCAGTGAAAAGCGCACCCCCAGCCGGCCCAGAGCATCCATGGTCTGGCGCACCAGGTCGTTGCGCCGCATCACTGCGGTTTCGGTGAGTTCGAACTCCAGCCAGCGGGCGTCGATATCACGTTCGCCGATCAGCCGGCGCAAGGTCGAGAGCAGCTGGCTGTCCTGGAACTGGCGAAACGACAGGTTCACCGCCATGTGCATGGGCGCGAACCCAGCCTCGCCCAGCCGCTGCATGTCGTGCAGGGCCCGGGAGATTACCCAGTAACCCAGAGGCACGATCAAGCCGCTCTGCTCGGCCAGTGGCACGAACTCGCTGGGCGGCAGCAGGCCACGCTCGGCGTGGCGCCAGCGCACCAGGGCTTCGAGGCCGACCAGTTGGCCGCTGGCAAGATCCAGCCGGGGTTGGTAATGCAGCTCCAGCTCTTCACGCCGCAGCGCCCGGCGCAGCTCGCTTTCAAGATCGGCCAGGCTTCGCGCATTGCGGTTGATGTGCTCGTTGAACACGTGAAAGGTGCAGCCCTGGATGCCCTTGGCCTGGCGCATGGCGATGTGCGCATGCCACATCAACGGGTCGGCGCCCAAGGCGGCGCGGCCGTGAGCCAGGCCCAGGCTGCAACCGATAAGCAAGCTTTCGCCGTCTATCCAGTAGGGCTCGGCAAGCGCCTCGACGATACGCTCTGCCAACCGCTCGGCGCGCTGCGCTTCACCGCGCGTGTCGATCAGCAGGGCGAACTCGTCGCCACCGAGCCGCGCCAGCTGGTCGCACGGCTCCAGCTCGCTTTTCAGCCGCGCCACGACTTGGCGGATCAGCCGGTCGCCTGCCTGGTGACCGAGGGAATCGTTGGCATGGCGGAAGTTGTCCAGGTCCAGATGCCCGAGCACCAGGCCCCGGCCATCATTGGCCGCCAGGTAGGTGGTGAGCAGCGCATGAAAGCCTTGGCGGTTGGCGATGCCGGTGAGCGGGTCTTCTTCCGCCAGCCGTTGCAGGGTGCTCTCGAGCGATGCACGTTCACGCACGTGGCGCAGGCAGCGGCGCAGGGTGTCGCTGGTAACGGATGGGCGCACCAGCCAATCGGCAGCGCCGGCCGGGGGCTGTTCGGGTTCGGCTTCGAGCAGCAGCACCTGGGCCATTTCGCAGGCAGAGCCCTGTGGCTGAAGGGCCAGCGTCGTCAGCAGCACCGCGTTGGGGTCATTGGCAAACAAGCTGCTGACCGCCGCCCAGCTTGGCGCGCTGATCAGAACGTAAGCATCGCCCAAAGGGGCCAGGCACTCGTGCAGCAAAGTAGCCCAGGCCGTGTGCTCAGCCAGCAGCAACAGGCGCGTGGGTTGCAAAGGCAACGACACAGAGGCTCCTTATTATTCGAGGCAAACCAGGGCACAAGCGAAAAGCGCGCCAATGGTAATGGTTTTCGTTAACGGAACCAGAAAAATTTCCAATCGGAACAAAAGCGCCCGCCCGCATCCTGATGGAAAGTAACAAATACGGCAAATTTTGTTACAGGATCTTTTGCGCTACGTCAGGCAAACGCGGCAAGCGCAGCAGAGCCTGCTAAAATGCGCGGCCTTTTCTCTATCCCCGAATGTGCCCATGTCCCGACTCAACCCTCGGCAGCAGGAAGCCGTGAACTACGTCGGCGGCCCGCTGCTGGTGCTCGCCGGCGCCGGCTCCGGCAAAACCAGCGTGATCACCCGCAAGATCGCCCACCTGATCCAGCAATGCGGTATCCGCGCCCAGTACATCGTGGCCATGACCTTCACCAACAAGGCTGCCCGCGAGATGAAAGAGCGCGTCGGCACCCTGCTGCGTGCCGGGGAGGGCCGCGGCCTCACGGTGTGCACGTTCCACGACCTGGGCCTGAACATCATCCGCAAGGAGCACGAGCGGCTGGGCTACAAGCCTGGCTTCTCGATTTTCGATGAGTCCGACATCAAGAGCCTGCTCTCGGACATCATGCAGAAGGAGTACTCCGGCGACGACGGCGTGGACGAGATCAAGAACATGATCGGCGCCTGGAAGAACGACCTGATCCTCCCCGAGCAGGCCCTGGCCGAGGCGCGCAACCCGCGCGGCGAACCGCCGCCATCGTCTACGCGCATTACCAGCGCACCTTGCGCGCGTTCAACGCGGTGGATTTCGACGACCTGATCCTGCAACCGGTCAAGCTGTTCCAGGAGCATGCCGATGTGCTCGAACGCTGGCAAAACCGCGTGCGCTACCTGCTGGTCGATGAATACCAGGACACCAACGCCAGCCAGTACCTGCTGGTGAAGATGCTCATCGGCATGCGCAACCAGTTCACGGTGGTGGGCGATGATGACCAGTCGATCTACGCCTGGCGCGGCGCACGGCCTGAAAACCTCATGTTGCTCAAGGACGATTACCCGTCCCTGAAGGTGGTGATGCTCGAGCAGAACTACCGCTCTACCAGCCGCATCCTGCGCTGCGCCAACACGCTGATCGCCAACAACCCCCACGCCTTCGAAAAGCAGTTGTGGAGCGAGATGGGCCACGGCGACGAGATCCGTGTGATCCGCTGCAAGAATGAGGAAGCCGAAGCCGAGCGTGTGGCGATGGAGATTCTCACCTTGCACCTTCGCACCGAGCGACCGTACAAGGACTTCGCCATCCTTTACCGCGGCAACTACCAGGCCAAGCTGATCGAGTTGAAGTTGCAGCACCATCAGGTGCCGTATCGGCTCTCCGGCGGCACCAGCTTCTTCGCGCGCCAGGAGGTGAAAGACTTGATGTCCTACCTGCGCCTGTTGGTGAACCCCGATGACGACAACGCCTTTTTGCGGGTAATCAACGTGCCGCGTCGCGAAATCGGCTCGGCTACGCTGGAGAAGCTGGGCAACTATTCGACCGAGCGCCAGGTGTCGATGTACGGCGCCTGCGACGAGATGGGCCTGGCCCAGCACCTGGATGCGCGCTTCGTCGAACGCCTGCAGCGCTTCAAGCGGTGGATGGACAAGGTGCGTGAGCAGGTGGCATTGGAAGAGCCGATCCAGGCCTTGCGCAGCATGATCATGGACATCGACTACGAAAACTGGATTCGCAGCAACAGCTCCAGCGACAAGGCCGCCGACTACCGCATCAGCAACGTGTGGTTCCTGATCGACGCACTGAAGAACACGCTGGAAAAAGACGAAGATGGCGAGATGACCATCGAGGACGCCATCGGCAAGCTGGTGCTGCGCGACATGCTCGAGCGCCAGCAAGAGGAAGAAGAAGGCGCCGACGGCGTGCAGATGATGACGCTGCATGCGTCCAAGGGGCTCGAGTTTCCCTATGTGTTCATCCTGGGCATGGAGGAAGAAATCCTCCCGCACCGCTCCAGCATCGAAGCTGACACCATCGAAGAGGAGCGCCGCCTGGCCTATGTGGGCATCACCCGAGCCCGGCAGACACTGGCCTTCACCTTCGCAGCCAAGCGCAAACAGTACGGCGAGATCATCGACTGCCTGCCCAGCCGCTTTCTCGACGAGCTGCCGCCGGACGACCTGGCCTGGGAGGGGCAGGAGGATGCGCCGGTGGAGGTAAAGGCAGCGCGGGGGAACACTGCGCTGGCGGATATTCGGGCAATGCTCAAGCGGTGACAGCGAGCGGGGGCTTGTCGCGCGGCAAGCCGCCCTCCCACCTCGAAGCCCACCGAGCGCTCCGGGATCAGCACGGATCAAAAAGTGGGAGGCCGGCTTGCCGGGCGACGTGCAATGGGCGATGTGCGTCGCGCGGCAAGCCGCCCTTGTATGGTGATACTTGAAGGGGGAGGAGGGACAAGCCGCCCATCTGATTGCTCTGACCAGCAATACAGCCAGTGAGAGAAAACGTCCCTCCCTCTTCACCCAAGCGCCGATAAAGAATGCTTCGGTCGTAAACGACGATAGCGACAAGGCTGCGCCACTGGGTGCCCCCTTCAAGTATCGTCAAAGCTAACCGGAGTGGCCGACCATGGCAAACCGTGTGCAACGTACCGAGTTGGGTGTCGATGTCGCCAAGGACGAACTGGTGATCTACCGCAGCGATTGCGACAGCCTGACGCGCATCCCCAATACAAAACCTCAAATCAAGGCCTGGCTCAGATCGCTGCCCGCCCAGACCGCGATCGCACTCGAGCCTACCAATGCCTATCACTATGACGTGACGGAACTGGCTCATGCAGCCGGCTTCGACGTGTTTGTGATCGATGGCTACCGCTTGAACAATTACCGTAAGGGAATCGGCCAGCGGGCCAAGACCGACCCTTGCGATGCGCGTTTGCTGGCGCGTTATCTGAAAAACGAAGGTGACGAACTGCGCCCCTGGTCGCCACCCCCACCGGCCTACCGCAAGCTTCAAAGCCTCTTGCGCCGGCGCGCGGTGGTGGTTAAAAGCCTGCAGTGCATGCAGCTGAGCCTGGACGGCGAGCCGGCACTGAAAGCCGAACTTGCGCAGATCAAGCGGCAGCTGGGGCTTGCGCTTCGCAGCATGGAAAAGAAGATCCACGAGGCGCTCAGAGAGGCCAATCTGCTGAGTCACGCCAAACGTATTCAGGCCATCGAGGGCATAGGCCCGTTGACGGCTGCTGGCTTGATCATGGCCTTCATCCGCGGCGACTTCACGTCTTCCGACGCCTTCATCGCCTTCCTCGGCCTGGACTTGCGGGTGTCGGACTCAGGCAGGAAACAGGGCCAGCGATGCCTGAGCAAGCGAGGCTGCGGTGAGATCAGACGCCTGCTCCACAACGCGGGAATGAGTGCCAGCCGCACCGCACAGTGGAAAGGGTTCTACGAACATCACCGGGCCAGAGGGCTGGCAACGACACAGGTACTGGTCATGCTCGCGCGAAAGCTGGCGCGTGTGGCGTTCGCGTTGATGAAGGGTGGCACCGAGTACCAGGCCGTCACGAGAAGTTATGGGGCCACCGTTAGCGCCTGAAAAAGCTGCTGGAGGTTTGAAGCGGTGAGAACCAACCGAGGCGATTCTGTCACCTCGGCGCTTACGGCTGGGCGCGAGTACAGCTGTGGGGCCCCGCATCGCCCGGCGAGCCGGCCTCCCACGCATTGGCAGCGTGACCCTGGCGCTACGCCGGGGCTGCAAGATGGTCAGAGACAAGGGTTGCAAAAACCATAGAATCTCCCACCATCGGCGATCACCGTTGGTGGAAGGCCGGCTGGCCGGACGCCGTGTAACGGGCGACATGCGGCCTCCCATCCACTTTCAAGGCATCAGATCTTGAAGCCATCCACCAGCTGCTTGAGCCGGCCTGCCTGCTGCGACAACGCCGCGCAGTCACCCAAGGTGGCATTGAGGTTGGCCACGCCTTGCTGGTTCAGCGTGTTGATATGGGTAACGTCCACATTGAGCGTTTCCACCACGCTGCTCTGCTCCTCGGTAGCCGCCGCCACCGACTGGTTCATGCCGTCGATCTGGCCGATGCGCTGGGTCACTTCCTGCAAACGTTCGCCGGCCTGGTTGGCCACTTCCATGCTCGATTGGCTAGAGGCCTGGCTCTGGTTCATGGTCACCACCGCTTCCTGAGAGCCGGCCTGCAGCTCGCCGATCATGCCGTGAATCTCATCGGCCGACTGCTGGGTACGGTGCGCCAGGTTACGCACTTCATCGGCCACCACCGCGAAACCGCGGCCAGCATCGCCAGCACGGGCCGCTTCGATAGCCGCGTTGAGCGCCAGCAGGTTGGTTTGCTGGGAGATGCCTTTGATCACATCGAGAATCTGCCCGATGTTGTCGGTGCTGGCGTTGAGCTTCTCGATATGGGCGCAGGAGTCGCTGATTTTTGCCGACAGCGACGTCATTGCCTGCATGGTCTGCTCCACCACCGAGCGGCCAGCCTCGGCCTGATGACGCGCGCCGCTGGCCTGGCTGGAGGCGTCGGAGGCGTTGCGGGCGATTTCCTGTGCGGCGGCGCCCAGCTCGTTGATCGCTGCCGCCACACTACTGGTGCGCGCGCTCTGCTCATCGAAACCGATGATCGACGCATTGGAAGACTCCACCACCCGCTCCGACAGGTCATGCACCTGGCGCGTGGCCGAGGACACTTCCTTGATCGAGGTGTGTACCCGCTCCACGAACTGGTTGAACGCGCCACCCAATTGGGCGAATTCATCGTTGCCCTGAATGCGCAGGCGGCGAGTCAGGTCGCCTTCACCTTGGGCGATGTCCTGCATGGCGCGGCCCATGTCGGTCAGCGGGCGCATCAGCGCGCTGATCAGCAGGCTCAACAGCAACGCGATCAAGCCCACCGCCACTACCATCGCCACCAGCGCAGAGCTGCGGAACTGGCGCAGCGGTGCGTAGGCTTTTTCGGCATCGATCGACAGGCCGATGTACCACTGCGCGCCCGGCAGGCCTTCGACTGGCGTGAACGAAAGCAGCCGCTTGGCCCCGCCGAGGGTCACTTCATGCAGTGGGCGGTCGAGGGTAATGGCCTGGCCGGGGTAGAGGTCCTTGAGGTTTTTCATCACCTGGGCTTTTTCGGGGCTGACGATCACCTGGCCATCAGCGCTCACCAGGAACGCGTAGCCGATGCCGCCGAAGTCGACCGAGTTGATCATCTTGACCAGGGTATCCAGGCTTACGTCGCCGCCGGCGACGCCCACTACCTTGCCGTTTTCACGGATAGGGCTGGCCACGGTCACCACCAGGCCACCCACCGAAGCCTGATAGGGCGCGCTGATGATCGCCTTGTTGGCCTCCACGGTGCTGGTGTACCACGGGCGCTTGCGCGGGTCGTAGCCGGCAGGCATTTCTACGTCGGGGCGCTGGGTGAACACGCCGTTGTCGTCACCCACGTAGGTGAACTGGAAGGTGGAGGTGAGGCTGGGCTGGCCGATCAGCGTGCCCAGGTTGCTATGCACACCTTGCGCGGCAACGTTCTGTTGAAGGTTGTCCAGCAGCAGCACGCGGCCGCCGAGCCAATGCTGAACGCTGGTTGCGGTGAGTGCCCCCGCCTGGCTGACCGAAGCTTCGAGGTTCTGGTCGATGGTCTTGCGCTGCAGGTAATCGTTGTAGAACGTGAACAGGGCAAAGGCCACGATCACTACTGCCGCCGCGGCCAACAGGATTTTGTGACGGAATTTAAGCGTCATAGGGGGCACTCGATAGGTTTTCTTGGACCTGGCCGTCGGTTTGCGCACGCAAAGACACCGCAGTCAGGCTCAACGGTTTTTCGGCCTGCTTCAACGTTCCTTTAACCTCTTGAGCCGTTCTGGACGAATAGTGGCCAGTATCGTAGAGGCATTATTTGGTTATCGAAAAATAGCCATAAGCTAATATGCAAATGTTGCATTATCTTTTTTTGTCACTGCGCTACCATCGGCTCACTTCTAGCGCCCTGAAACGGGCCCGAGTTCATGGCGAGACCGCGCGCGCGGATCGGCCCAACCTGCCTGCAAAGGCATCTGGAGACGATTCGTGCGTTACTTCAAGAAAATCGCCGCAGGCCTTGCTGCTGCCCTGCTCAGCGCCAGTGCCCTGGCTCAGACGCTGGTGGTCGGCGACCAAAGCTACAACGCCCGTGCGGTGATGGAGGCAGCCGGCGTGCTGGACGGCCTTCCCTACACGCTGGATTGGAAGCAATTTACGGCGGGCTCGCCGGTGGCTGAGGCCCTGAACGTGGGCAGCCTCGATATCGGCCTGTTGGGCGATGCTCCACCCTTGTTCCTTGGCGCGCTGGGCGCGCCGATCAAGGTAATCGGCGTCAGCCAGCAAAGCCGGCAGGGTGTTGCGATTCTGGTGCGCAAGGATTCCGACATCCACGGCCTTCAGGACTTGCGCGGCAAGCGTGCGGCGATCTGGAAAGGCTCCTGGAGCCAGCAACTGCTGCTGACCGCGCTCGACAAAGCCGGCGTGCCGCGCGATGCCCTGCAATACAGCTACCTCAGCGCTCTGGATGCCTCCCACGCACTGGATGGAGGTTCGGTCGACGTGATCGCCACCTGGGAGCCCTACGTCACTCAGCAGGAGCGCCAGGGCGCGCGGGTGCTCGCCACCGCCGAAGGGCTGATTCCGGCGCAGAGTTTCGTGGTCGCCAACGATGGCGCCATCAAGGAAAAACGCGCGCAGATCGAAGACTTCCTCAAGCGCCTGCGCAAGGCCCGCGACTGGGCTCTGAGCGACCCTGCACACACCGCCGCCTACGCCGAGGCCTGGGCCAGGAGCAGCCGCGCCGACAGCGAGATCGCACGCATCTGGTTCGCCCGCGCGCAAACCGACGTCACCGCGCCCAGCGCCGAGACCGTGGCCAACGCCCAGAAGACCGTCGACTTCTTCGGCAGGCTTGGGCCTGATCAAAACCTACTCGGCCGCCGGGCTGTTCGACACCTCATTCTCGGGTGCGCTGGCCGGTAGCCAGGAGGTCCGCCAATGAGCAAGCGGCAGATCAAGCTGGGTGCGCTGACCATGGGGTGCGGCGGCCCCGGCCGGCATAACCTGTGGCTGGACCCCGAGCTGCCCGCCGATGCCAGCGTCAACATCGATTGGTACGTGAGCATCGCTCAGCAGGCCGAGGCTGCGCTGTTCGACCTGATCTTCATCGTCGACAGCCAGTTCATCACCCCCGGCTCGCCCTCGCATTACCTCAACCGCCTGGAGCCGTTGACCTTGCTCTCGGCACTGGCTATGGCAACCCGCCACCTGGGCTTGGTGGGCACCCTCACCACCTCTTACAACGCGCCGTTCAATGTCGCCCGCCGGCTTGCCTCGCTCGACCTGATAAGCAAAGGCCGGGCAGGCTGGAACGTGGTCACCAGCGGAGATGCCGGCACGGCGGGCAATTACAGCCGCGATGAGCATTACGACTACGACACCCGCTACGGCCGTGCCGCCGAGCACGTGAAGGTGGTGCAGGGCTTGTGGCAATCCTATGAAGACGGTGCCTTTGTGCGCGACCGCAGCACTGGCCAGTTTCTCGACCCGGCCAAGCTGCATGCGCTGAACCACAGGGGTGAGCACTTCCAGGTCGTCGGCCCGTTGAACATCCAGCGCTCGCCACAGGGCCAGCCGGTGATCTTCCAGGCAGGGGATTCGGAGCAGGGCCGCGAGCTGGGGGCCGCCACAGCGGATGTGATCTTCACTCACGCTGCAAGCATCGAGCAGGGCCAGGCCTTCTACCGCGACGTCAAAGGCCGCGCCGAGCGCCTTGGCCGAGATCCTGAGCAGTTGCTGGTGCTACCCGGCGCGGAGATCTATGTGGGCGACACCGACGAGCACGCCCGCGAGATCGAGCGCCACTACCATCAGGCCGACCACAGCTTCGAGCTGGCCCTGAAGGAGTTCGGCCGTAACTTCGGCTGGCATGACTTCAGCCAGTACGACCTCGATGCGCCGTTCCCGCAACAAAGCCTGGAGGCTGCGCGCAGCAGCTTTTTCACCAATGCCAAGCGCATTGCCGACCAGGCCCGCGAAAAGGGCTTCACTCTGCGCCAGGCAGTGGAGTTCGGCCGCCAGCTGCGCCCAGGTGCATTCGTGGGCAGCGCCGCGACCGTCGCCGAAAAGATGGCCACCTGGTTCGAGGCGCGTGCGCTGGATGGCTTCAACATCTATATCGGCCATCCTGAACAGTTTCGGCGTTTCACGCAGGAGGTGGTGCCGTTGTTGCAGGAGCGCGGCGTGTACCGAACGGCCTATGAGGGGACAACCTTGCGGGAGAGCCTGGGGTTGGCTCGGTGACCGGCCAAACGCGGCTGTTCAGCCATTTCCGGCAGGCGTGATAGCCAATGGCTTACACGCACTGGTGGCAATGTCCACTATTGCCCGAACGGCTCAGGCCCTGAATCTACACCTACCCAACGCGCTGCCACGGATTGCAGCGCGACGATCAAGGAAGGTCGACCATGGCCAGGAGGCTACCGGCAGGATGCTGGAATGGTGATGGGCACAGAACCCGCTTCGGCGGGTTTTTTTGTGGGCGCGATTTGAGCGCTGATGCTGGATGGCGCTACCTACCGGAATGGATCAGGACGCCCCGGGCGGCAACCACTGCGAACCGCCGTAACGCCGCCGCAGCCACGTTGCTGGCCACATCACCAGGCTCTGCACTGCCAGGTACTCCACGAAACGGAACGGCGCCACTACCCAGCCGCTCAGCTCACGCACCACGGCACCCTGGGCGTCGACGAAACGGAAATCGTAATTCACGGCCGTGGTGCCAGCGGCCTGGCTCACCGACTCGTGCGTCTGCAACACCGCCCCGGCCGGTGCGAACAGCCATTCCAGCGGCTGGTTGTAGAGCGGGTTGCCTCGCATGTCGAGGAACATCCCCATGTACGCGAAGAACACGATCACCAGCGCTGCGGGAACGGGCTTGTCCCAACTGAGCCGGGCTTTCCAGGCGATCAGGCAGAACACCAGTAACAAGGCCGCACTGGCAAAACCGTCGATGAACACAATGCCCTGGAATATGCCGAAGAAGGCCAGGCCGATCAGCCCCAGGCAGGCGATGCCGGCGATGGCGACCATGAAGATCGTCAGCACGGTGGTGAGCGGGGAGCGGGGCTTGGGTGTGGTCATGGGGCTAATTTAGCGTTTAGCGGTGGGTTGTGGTTTCAGTTGAGGAGGGGATGATTGTGAGTGGCGGCCGGCGCGCGGTAGATGGCACGCCGCCAGCCCCATAAGAAGCCAGTGGGCTTTCGTTGATCTGGTGTGCTTTGAGGTGATCACTACTTGCCACTCAGGCGTCGGCCGGACGCTTGCTAGTGCACAAATCCTCAATATGAACCGCGTGATCTGGAAACCTCGCGATGATTTCAAGCTGCCCACCCATCGCCTCGATCACGCGGCGTACAGAGCTCACATACATATCGGCACGCTTTTCCAGCTTAGCGACGCTGCCTTGGCTGATGTCCAGCCGCTTGGCGAGCGTTTCCTGCGAAAGCTGGCGAGCGCGACGCAGTTCGCTCAGGCTCATCTGAAGCTCCATTTGTGCCGCGCGCTCCTGTGCCACGGCACGAGCAGACGCTGGCATTGCGTCTCTTAATTCGGAAAATTTCTTAGGCATTGGATTTCTCCTCAGTCAGGGAAAAGAGTTCGGCAAGATGCTCGTCGTAGATTACGTAATTGGAGAGGTACCTCGCGAGGCCGACAGCTCAGGTCAACGGATTGAGCCTGGGCGCGGATTCCACTCCTGGATCCGCCGCAGGCTCCGTAAGTTTTCCCTTCTAGGTCAAACTGGCCATAATCACGCTCTTTACCTTATTCAGCGGAAAGGCTGCCCTCGCGTGGCGGCGCCCCCTTGCAAGGATCACTCATGAGCTTTTTCCGGAAGTTGTTAGGCCTCTCACCTAAAGCCGCTGAGCAGCCAGCACCCTCAAGTTCACAGGGCGAGCACTCGCCCAGCAGCCACAACGTCTCTGATGCAGCCAATCAGGCCGCCCGTGAGGCCGGCGCTGAATGCCTGGATCGCCACTGGCAGTCGGTGGGCACCGTGGAGCCGGATGTGCTGGCCTACCTGATGAGCCCGAGCTTTTCGGGAGGCCCGCATTGGCCATCCACTCGGCAGGCTTATCGAGTCGTGCGCCGTGGTGATTCGATCATCCTGGCGACCGAAGGCCTTTCAGACCCTTTCGATGATGAAGAAGGGCAGGGCAACGGCTTCGAGATGGAGCTGTTTCTGGAAACCGCAGACATCCCGGAACAGGCTCGCGGCACGCCGGGCGAGGTCGACCCGCTCAAGTACAGCTGGGCTTTCGAGCTGATCGAACACGTGGCGGGCACCGTGGCCGATGCTGGCGGCATCGTCGGGCAGGTCGAGCAATACGGCGCGCTGTCTCTGGAGCTGCCTGGCGTAAGCCAGTCGCGGCACATGGGCGAGCAGATTCCCCCAATGTTCGTGAGCGAAGATGACTCGGTTGGCGTTCTGCTAGGCGGCCCGGCACCTGACTTCGCGACGCGGCTGGACGGCATGCCGTTGTCTCCGGTGACGCTCATCCCCGTCGTGCTGATCACGGCTGCGGAGCTCGACTACGTACGTGCTGGCGGGCGTGCTGCTCGTGAAGATCTGGTGCAGCGCCTGCAGTCGGCCGGTGTGGGCCATCGCAGTAACTTGCTGCGTGCCAGCGTGGTTTGAGCGGGCCCTTTGCTGGTTTCACTCCAGGCCACAACAAGGGCCTACGGATACTGAGAAATGTTATCTGCACAACAAGCCAGCGCCATCGTTCTCGCCCTTTTTGATGGTCGCATCAGAGACGGCCAGCCAGAGCGATTTGTGATTCAGGCTTGCGAGCTTTCGGCGGGTGGCGATTACTGGGTGATTCGCTGCAACAGTGAAGATTATGTTGTGCATGGCAAGGCTGAGTACTGTTACGTCGGCGTCAATGCTCATCTCATCGATGTAGTGACCGGTGAGCATGAGTCAGTGGCCAGTTGCTTTAGTGTCGAGGAGTATCTTCAGGACAAGCATGCCCTCAAGGTCGCCGCCGGCAACAGCTATGTGCTATGCCCGGCCTTCTCGCGCGAAGACAAAGTTGCGCTGCTCAACCTGCGCCGAATGCTTTCGTGTTCATATCCAGAGGTTTTTGCATTGTTGTCGGGTGCCGGTCGGCAGTGGCTGACTGGAATACGCAGGCATATGGAGCATATTCAGCGATTGCTTGAGCGCCAGGGCGTCGCCACGGTCATCGAATTGGTCCCGAGCGCCGCCGGTGCTGTTTCAGTGGGGCCGGAAACCTGGCATATCGAGGCGGTACTGAGAGCCCTTCACAAAAGGTTTGGAGAGGGCGGCTGACCGCTGCACTTCCTGGCCTCTCGAAGATAGAGGCTTGGCCCATCACTCATGTGGGAATCAAGGATGAAATACGAGATACGCCGCGCCATCACCGAAGATGCTGCGCAAATCAGCCGCATCGTGATCGCCGCCCTGCGCCGGTCCAATTCGGCGGATTACCCAGCTGAGCTGATTGCTCAAGTGGAGCGCAACTTTACGCCGGAGGCGGTCTGCGAATTGCTGAGCAGGCGGGCCGTATTCGTGGCATCGCTCGATGGCCAGGTGGTCGGCACTGCGAGCCTTGAGGGGAGCGTGGTGAGAAGCGTGTTCGTCGATCCGGAATGCCACGGGCAAGGTATTGGCCGGTTGTTGATGGAGGCTGTTCACGCCTTTGCTATAAGCGCGGAGGTGAGCCTGCTGAAGGTTCCGTCTTCCATTACGGCGCAGGGCTTTTATGAGGCGCTTGGGTATCGAGCGGTTCGTGAGGTGTTTCACGAGGGTGAGCGCACTATCGTCATGGAGATGCGGTTGGAGGGGGCTCAAGGCTGAGCGGAGAGTGCGGAGAAGGCCCGGAAACGCAAACAACGCCTTGGGGAACCAAATCACGCCGTGGGCGCTTGATAAGTCGAGCTGGCTCTTCGCTGGATCAATGCGCAGCGGTAAGCGAGCTGCGGCGATCATGAGCCTGACCCAACCGGCGCACATGAACGGGCATGATTCGTATGCGTATCTCAAGGATGCACTGATGCAGTTGCCGATGCAGAAGGCTGGCGAGATCGAGCAACTGCTGCCGCATCAGTGGATGCCGGGCTGACCTGCGCGAGGGATATTTCCTTAACGCTTACTATGAACTGGCGTTCAAACATTGTGGGCTAGGCGGTGGGCTGGAGGTTTACCGCGCGTGTGATTCGATCCAGCACACCAGCTAGGCCATGCCTGTCTTGACCACAGCAAGCTTACTGAGCGTTGACAGATCGTCAACCGACGGGCCTTTGAGATCGCACTGTAGGCCCCGGGATAGAAGGGTCTTTAGTGCCTCCCGATACACAGTAGAAGAGGGTGGAACCTGATCGTCCGTAATGGCTATATCAAACCCTATGGTTGGCTAGTAAAAAATGCTAGCCTTCCTTATCTTTCGATATTTATCAATATGAGGTCTTGATGGATCCTTACCGTAACCCCTTTGCTCCCGGTGCTGGTTTTCCTCCACCCGAGCTCGCTGGCCGAGACCCTATTTTGGAGATGGCCCGCATTTCCTGCGGACGTGCAGTGAAAGGGAAGCCTGCACGATCGCTAATGCTCTTGGGGCTGCGTGGTGTGGGCAAGACGGTTCTGCTCAACGAAATCGGGAATATCGCCAGGGAGCGGGAGATGCTGGTATCTCAGCTCGAGGCGCCGGAGAAGAATGCACTCGCCACTCTCCTTTATCCTGAGCTTCGGCGGGTGATGCGTTCTCTATCGGGATTCGAAGCGGCGAAGCAGATTGCCAGCCGAGGAATGGGCGCCCTTCGTAATTTTGCCTCGATCTTCAAAATCGAAATTGGCGGCGTTGAAGTGGGGGTTGAGGCCGCGGAGCCTGGCCTCGCCGATAGCGGCGATCTGCAGCACGACCTTCCCGACCTGTTCACTGTAATTGGTGAGGGCGCAAAAGCTGTTGGTAAAGGATGGGTTCTGCTCATCGACGAGGTTCAATACCTCTCTGAAGATGATTTGTCTGCGCTGATCGTTTCTATGCATCGAATGGCTCAGCGCGGTTTGCCTGTGGTTATGGTGGGGGCAGGGCTTCCACAGGTTGCCAAGTTGGCTGGCGAGGCTAAGTCCTACGCAGAGCGACTGTTCCAGTACCCAGCTGTCGGCGCGCTTGATGAAGAAGCTGCAAAGCTTGCTGTACGCAAACCTGTCGAGGAGGAAGGGGAAACGATAGAGGATGCTGCGCTGGATTCTATTTTCGCTCGAACAAAAGGCTATCCATTCTTTTTGCAAGAGTGGGGTTCTACCTCATGGGATGTTGCAGCTGGCCCTGGGATCACCCTTTCTGATGTTGAGCGCGCTTACCCTGAAACCCTCGCCGGCCTTGATGAAGGTTTCTTCAAGGTGCGGTATGACCGGCTTACAAAGGCCGAGACCCAATTTGTGATGGCTATGGCCGCCCTTGGTGATGGCCCTTATCCCATGGCTGGTATTGCCAAGGAGATGGGACGCGACCAGTCATCGTTGGGCCCGGCTCGGGCCAACATTATTTCAAAGGGCATGATCTACAGCGCAGACCACGGCTACCTTGATTTTTCGGTTCCTCTTTTCGCTGAGTATCTTCGCCGTCGCGGCGAATGAGAGCAGTGAATACGAGGGGGCACCCTCGGAGCGTCTGGTTCGCGCCTTAACCAACGATCAAACGCACATGGATTTAAATGCGCTCAATGGCATCGAGCATGAGTTGGCGAAGCTTTTTATCGAAAAGATACAACGCAAAGGCTGAGTCGGAAGACGCGCCCGCAATGAATGCGTCCTGGCGGAGAGGTTTTTTCGTAATTGAGCAGAGGCTGATGTCGCCACGCTGGCTCCGTAGAAACTGGCGTGCCGGAAACCAGAATCCGCTCAGTCGATAGCAGCCAACCTGCGCAAGCTTGCGCTCAGCCCGCTGGAAATCAGCGACCTCCATTCCTCGGCTCGCCAGGAGTTTGGCCAGGTCGCGGTACGACCGGAACGGCTTCGGTGGAGCGAGTTGTCGCAATACCCATATCCCGGAAACGAGAAGGCCCAACCATAGAGCCGGACTTGCCGGCTCCAGAGGGCTGGGCGCGATTGCTGCAGATGGGCGTTCACATAGCCAGGTTTGTCAATTGTGGAGCTGGACTGCACTAGCCGTCTGGAGAGGGGGAACAGAGGCTGCAATGTCTCGCGCAGGGTACCGCGCACCATCAATGGGATATCTACGGTCACCGCTCGCATGCGGTCGTTTCTGAGCAATAAAAAACCCCGCGTAAGGCAAAAGCTCAGGCGGGGTTGTTCGGAGCTTGCTTTCACCTTGTACCTGCGGTGCAGGATTATGAAGGGTGATGACTCCCTGATTCGTATGGCGCACTCGGCGGGATTCGAACCCACGACCCCTGCCTTCGGAGGGCAGTACTCTATCCAGCTGAGCTACGAGTGCAACGCGGGCGCCATGATACCCATCGCGGCCGCGCGCGTCCATGCCTGAAACCTCTGCAACGTTTTAACGAGCCGGCTGCTTATTCCAGCCCCTACAACAGAAGCGTTTCAGCCGCAAATTCGGGGCCGTTCTTTTTTCGAACACCCTCTTGTCCTTTATAAGCATAGAACCTAGCATCACGTTTGAGATTTCGAACGCCCTTGCGGGCTCTGTGGTGGGCGGTGAATGATTACCGCCCCCGCGGCCTCCAACTCAGGCCCACACAATAAACAGCGAGGCGGCAGCCCCGCCCCAAGGAACCTGACATGCAACTCAAAGACGCGAACCTGTTCCGCCAGCAAGCCTACATCGATGGCGCCTGGGTCGATGCCGACAGCGGCCAGAGCATCAAGGTCAACAACCCTGCCACCAACGAAATCATCGGTACCGTACCGAAGATGGGCAAGGCCGAAACCCGCCGCGCCATCGAGGCTGCCGACAAGGCGCTGCCAGCCTGGCGCGCACTCACCGCCAAAGAGCGCTCGGGCAAGCTGCGCCGCTGGTTCGAGCTGATGATCGAGCACCAGGAAGACCTGGGCCGCTTGATGACCATGGAGCAGGGCAAGCCGCTGGCCGAAGCCAAAGGCGAAATTGCCTACGCTGCTTCCTTCCTCGAGTGGTTCGCTGAAGAAGCCAAGCGTGTCTACGGCGACACCATCCCCGGCCACCAGCCCGACAAGCGCCTGATCGTCATCAAGCAGCCGATCGGCGTGACCGCAGCGATCACCCCGTGGAACTTCCCGGCAGCGATGATCACCCGCAAAGCCGGCCCGGCTCTGGCCGCCGGTTGCACCATGGTGCTCAAGCCGGCTTCGCAAACCCCTTATTCGGCACTGGCCCTGGCTGAACTCGCCGAGCGCGCCGGCATCCCGAAAGGCGTGTTCAGCGTCGTCACCGGCAGTGCCGGGGAAGTGGGCAGCGAGCTGACCGGCAACCCGATCGTGCGCAAGCTGTCGTTCACTGGCTCCACCGAAATCGGCCGCCAGCTGATGGCCGAATGCGCTCAGGACATCAAGAAAGTGTCCCTGGAGCTGGGTGGCAATGCCCCGTTCATCGTGTTCGACGATGCAGATCTGGATAAAGCCGTCGAAGGCGCCATCGTTTCCAAGTACCGCAACAACGGCCAGACCTGCGTCTGCGCCAACCGCCTGTACGTGCAGGACGGTGTTTACGACGCCTTCGCTGCCAAGCTCAAGGCTGCGGTCGAGAAGCTCAAGATCGGTAATGGCCTGGAAGACGGCATCACCACCGGCCCGCTGATCGACGAAAAAGCCGTAGCCAAGGTCCAGGAGCACATTCAGGACGCCCTGAGCAAAGGCGCCAAGGTGATCTCCGGCGGCAAGGCCCACACCTTGGGCGGCACCTTCTTCGAGCCCACCATCCTGGCCGACGTGCCCAAGGATGCGCTGGTGTCCAAGGACGAGACCTTCGGCCCACTGGCGCCGCTGTTCCGTTTCAAGGACGAGGCTGAAGTGGTCGCCATGGCCAACGACACCGAGTTCGGCCTGGCTTCGTACTTCTATGCCAAAGACCTGTCGCGCGTGTTCCGCGTGGCCGAGGCCCTGGAATACGGCATGGTGGGTATCAACACCGGCCTGATTTCCAACGAAGTCGCGCCGTTCGGCGGTGTGAAGGCCTCCGGCCTGGGCCGTGAAGGCTCCAAGTACGGCATCGAGGATTACCTCGAAATCAAATACCTGTGCATCAGCGTCTGATGCGCACGGGCCTGGCATAACGTTCAGGCCCGCTACCCCAGGCGCCAGGGCCCACGGCAGTCGATCATCGTATGCTGCGGTGGCCCACCCTGGCGCTCAATCCTTGAACCACGCCGACGATGAGCGGCGAAAGAGGACTGTCATGAGCAAGACCAACGAATCCCTGATGCAGCGCCGCATGGCGGCCGTTCCACGTGGCGTCGGCCAGATCCACCCGATCGTTGCCGACCATGCGAAGAACTCCACTGTCACCGACGTCGAAGGCCGCGAATTCATCGACTTCGCCGGCGGCATCGCGGTGCTGAACACTGGCCACCTGCACCCTAAAGTGGTCGCAGCAGTCGAAGCCCAGCTGCACAAGCTGACCCACACCTGCTTCCAGGTGCTGGCGTACGAGCCCTACATCGAGCTGTGCGAAAAAATCAACGCCAAGGTCCCTGGCGACTTTGCCAAGAAGACCCTGCTGGTGACCACCGGCTCCGAAGCTGTGGAAAACGCTGTCAAGATCGCCCGTGCCGCCACCGGCCGCGCTGGCGTGATCGCCTTCACTGGCGCCTACCACGGCCGCACCATGATGACCCTGGGCCTGACCGGCAAGGTCGTGCCGTACTCGGCCGGCATGGGCCTGATGCCCGGCGGTGTGTTCCGTGCCCTGTACCCGTGCGAGCTGCATGGCGTGAGCACCGACGACGCCATCGCCAGCATCGAGCGCATCTTCAAGAACGACGCCGAGCCTCGCGACATCGCCGCAATCATCCTGGAGCCAGTGCAGGGCGAAGGTGGTTTCTATGTTGCGCCTAAAGACTTCATGAAGCGCCTGCGCGCGCTGTGCGACCAGCACGGCATCCTGCTGATCGCCGACGAAGTGCAGACCGGCGCTGGCCGTACCGGTACCTTCTTCGCGATGGAGCAGATGGGCGTCACGCCGGACCTGACCACCTTCGCCAAATCCATCGCAGGCGGCTTCCCGCTGGCCGGTGTGTGCGGCAAGGCCGAGATCATGGACGCCATCGCCCCGGGTGGGCTGGGCGGCACCTACGCCGGTAGCCCACTGGGCTGCGCTGCGGCCCTGGCCGTGCTGGACGTGTTCGAGGAAGAAAAACTGCTGGAGCGTTGCGTCAGCGTTGGCGAGCACCTGACCGGCAAGCTGCGTGAGATGCAGGCCAAATACCCGGTCATCGGTGATGTTCGTGGCCTGGGCGCAATGATCGCGGTCGAGCTGTTCGAAGGCGGTGATTCGCACAAGCCGAACGCAGCAGCGGTGGCCCAGGTTGTGGCCAAGGCGCGTGACAAGGGCTTGATCCTGCTCTCCTGCGGGACCTACGGCAACGTGCTGCGCATCCTGGTGCCGCTCACCGCCGAGCAAGGCTTGCTGGACAAAGGCCTGGCCATCCTCGAAGAGTGCTTCGCCGAGCTGTAAGCCAAATGTGATCCATTCGGCAGAAAAGCCCGCCATTCGGCGGGTTTTTTTTGCGCAATGGCAAAATCGGGTCGTTAATGTTCTTACCTGCTGTAAGGGGCGGTAGATATTCGCCTCTCATGGAGACTCTGGATCATGGCCGAACCACATTCTGCAAAGCCCATCGTGCTGATCGCTGAAGCCGACAGCTGGGCCCGCGAGATGCTTACCCAATTGATGCTCGATGTACGCTGCGATGCCGAGCTGCTGGTGTGCGAAGACGGGCACCAGGCCTGGGCGGGCATCGCGAGGAGCCCGCATCTGATCATCGCTGCGCGGGAACTGCCTGGCATCGATGGCCTGGAGCTGTTGCGACGCGTGCGCAAGCAACAACGGCGTTTGCCATTCATTCTGATGAGCGAACGCAGCGATGCGGCAAGCGTGCGGGAAGCATTGCCGCTGGCGCCTACCGCCTACCTCACCAAACCCATGAACGTGGAAGCCCTGCGTGAGCGATTGCATGCGATGTTGCTCAACCCGGAAGAGGAGGTGTACTGCGAAACGCCTTCGCTGATGCCGGGCATTACGCTGGACAGCTACCTGGAATCGCGCCGCGAAATCTCTGACGGTGCCCCGGTGATGGCCGATGTACAGGCCGCCGTGAAGCGCAGTTTGCAGGCGCGCAACCTCGACCTTCGGCAGCTGGAAGAAGACATCCGCACCGATCCGCAAGTGACCGCCGTGTTGATCTCCGCCGCCAACAGCGCCGCGCGTCACCGTGAGGGCGTGGCGCAAACACTGATGCAGGCGCTTACCCGCCTGGGCGCAACGCAAAGCATGAACCTGATTCTGGGCCTTGCACTCAAGCGCAGCGCGCGGCTGACGGATCCGGCGTTGTCGGGGTACGCGGAGACTTACTGGAAACTGTCGCTGCACACCGCTGAATTCGGCCGCACGCTGGCGCGGCTCACGGGCATCGATCAGGAGCGCTGTTATTGTGCGGGCCTGCTCCACTGCCTGGGTGACCTTGCGCTGCTGCGTTGCTTGCAGGAATGGAAGCTGGCCGGTGGCGCGCTGGAGGAGGGGCAGATCCAACCGGCGCTGGACCGATTCGGCGCGGGGTTCGGTTCAGCATTGCGGACTCGCTGGCGGCTGCCATTGGAGCTGCGTGAGCTGATCGCATCGATCTATGCGCTGGGCGGCGGTGTGTACTCCCGTGACAATCTCGTGATGAACCTTGCGGGGCAGATGGCTCGGATAGGGCCGGAAGACGAGCAGCTCGATGCGGTGGCCGGTGGCAAGACTGCGCGGTTGCTCAAGATAAGCCGGGTAGACCTCGGGCGCCTGCGCAAAGCGCCTCTGGTAGGGGCCGCCGCCCAGTCGCTGGAGTGAAGATCAAGGGGAGCTAAGTGGCAGGCCGGAAGCCGGCCTCCCACTCGAATGAATCCCGGTACTGCAGCATTCGACAAGAAAATCGATCAGCCAATGATGATCTGATTCTTGCCCTGCCGCTTGGCCTGGTACATCGCCGCATCCGCACGCGCATAGAGGTTATCCAGCGCCTCATCGGTTTCAGTAAGCGTGGTCAGCCCCTGGCTCACCGTCACGCCGAACTGCTGGCCATCGCAGCTGAACCCCAACCGCTGGATTTCACGCTGCAAACGCTCGGCGATCTGCTGCGCCATTTCCAGCCCGCAGCCTGGGAACACGGCAGCGAATTCCTCACCACCGATCCGGCCAAACACATCGCCCCGGCGGAAGGTAGTCTTGCCGGCCTCTGCAATGTGCTGCAGCACGTTGTCGCCTTCCTGGTGCCCGTAGGTATCGTTGATCTGCTTGAAGTCATCGATGTCCAGCAGCAGAAACGACATGGGCGTGCCGTTGAGCCGCGCCTGTTCGAATTCGCGGTGGGCGCATTCGAAAAAATGCCGGCGGTTACTGCTCTGAGTCAGCACGTCCGTGGTGGCCAGGCGCTGCAGTTCGGCTTCCAGGTGCTTCTTTTCGGTGATGTCTTCGGTGATGCCGACCACCACGACATGCTCGCCGGGCGTTTGCTGCTGGCTGATGAAGCACTTGTCACTCACCCAACGGATCTGCCCGTCGGCGCGGATGATGCGGTATTCGCGATCTTCGATGGAGCCGCGCTCCAGCACCTCAGCCAGGCTGCGCTCGGCGTAATCCAGGTCATCGGGATAGATGCTGTTGCGCCACTCGTTGTAGTCGGCGAGCAGCAGCCCGGCAGAGCGGCCGAAGATGCGCTCATAGGCAGGGCTTACGTAGATCATTTGCTGGAGTTGCCAATCGAACGCCCACAGCACAGCGTTGACGCTGGCAAGCAGGGTGCTGAACAGGTATTCACGCTCACGCAGGCGCGCGGCTTCTCCTTGAGCGTGCATCAGCGCCAGCAGCGTCTCGGCGGCTTCCGGTATCGGGGTCGCGGGCGGTTGTGGCGGATGCTTCTCGACCATCATCACGGCTACTCGTCACGGTGCGGGATAGGCTCACCGGCGGGCGCCTGAGCTCTGGCCCACAGATGTTGCAGAACATGTCGTAAGAGCGGAAAAGTGCCCCGAAGTTCCCGCCTGGCGCCCCCGCCGGGGCGCCATATTGCCCCTGATCAATGCCCTGCTGGGCGCAGCGAATAGCTCTTGAGCTGCTGCGCGAAATCACGTAGCGCCTGAATACCGCTGGCTTCAGCCTCGTGAATCCACTGGCCGGTGGCGCCCAGCAAATCGTGACCATTGGCACTGGCTTTGGCCCAGATCTGTGCCAGGGCCAGGCGCTTCTCGTAGATCACCTTCAACGCCTGGCTGTGCTCGAGCATGTGCTCGATGCGCGCCTGGTGCTGCTCGCTCAGCAGGCTGGTTTCCCGTGCCAGCAGGCGCTTGGCGCGGCGAAAACGATGGCGCACAGAGGCGTCGACCTGGCTCAGCTCCAGGCGCACCGAAGGCGCGATCACCTGGCGGCGATATTGCGCCATCAACTGGAAGCGGTTGTTCACCAGCGCCAGTGCGGTGTCCATGTCCAGCAGGCTCTTGCCTTGCACACGATGCGGCACGGGCGCTATGCGTTGTACCTTGGCAAGGCGCAGGGCGCTGAGCACCCGGATCCAGAACCAGCCGATGTCGAACTCGAAGCGGCGTACCGAGAGCTTGGCGGAGTTGGGATAGGTGTGGTGGTTGTTGTGCAGCTCTTCACCACCAATCAACACGCCCCATGGCACAAGGTTGGTGGCCGCGTCGCGGCATTCGAAGTTGCGATAACCCACCGCGTGGCCCAGGCCGTTGACCACTCCGGCAGCCCAGACGGGAATCCACATCATCTGCACGGCCCACACGGTGATACCCAGCACGCCGAACAGGGCCAGGTCGATCAGCGCCATCAGCACGATCCCGCCCATGGGAAAGCGGGTGTAGAGCTTGCGTTCGATCCAGTCGTCCGGGCAATTCTTGCCGTACATGCGCAGGGTCTGTTCGTTGTCGGCTTCTTTGCGGTACAGCTCGGCGCCGCGCCGCATCACCGTGCCCAGGCCCAGCACTACCGGGCTGTGCGGGTCTTCGGCGGTATCGCATTTAGCGTGGTGCTTGCGGTGGATGGCAGTCCATTCGCGGGTGTTCATGCCGGTGCTCAGCCACAGCCACAGGCGGAAGAAATGCTTGACCGCCGGATGCAGCTCGAGCGAGCGGTGGGCCGAATAGCGGTGCAGGTAAATGGTTACGCTGAGGATGGTGACGTGCGTCATCAGCAGGGTGGCGCCTGCCACTTGCCAGGCGGAAAGGTCGAGCAAACCGTCGTACCACATGGTCTATAACCTCGAGATTGAAGCGCTGGTTGTTGTATCGGCAGCTTTGCCTATTGCAACAGCACGTTTGGCTGATATGGGCTGCGAGCCCAAAAGGCTTATAATCGGGCGCATCTCCGTGAGGGCTTTTCTGGTTTTATGGCTTCTCCCTACCGCAGCGCCCTGCTGGTCGCCGGCTCGTATTTCAGCGCTTCCGTGCTGTGGTGGCTGCTAACCGGCCGGCTATTGAACACTCTTTTCGACGACTTCGCGGCCATTGCCCATGGGCAAATGGTAAGTGGATATGTCTGGGCTGCTGTGAGCGCGTTGATGCTGTTCGTCTGGCGCAGCCGCCTTCTGCGCCTGATGGGCCGGGAGTATCGGGCACGCCTGGCCAACCGTGAACGGCTCAACATGGCCGCCGCCGTGTTCGACAGCACCCTGGAAGGCGTGCTGGTGACCGATGCCAATAATGTCATCGTGCATGTGAACCGCGCGTTCATCGATATCACCGGTTACGGCCAGGATGAAGTGCTGGGGCAAAACCCCAGCAAGTTCAAATCCGGCCGCCACGATGCCGCGTTCTACCACCGTGTGTATACGCAATTGAACGAGCAAGGGCAGTGGCGTGGCGAGATCTGGAACCGCCGCAAGAACGGCGAAATCTACCCGCAATGGCAAACCATCCGCGTAGTGCGTGATGAGTTCGCACGCATCACGCACTACGTTGCGGTGTTTTCCGACCTGTCGATGGCAAAGCGCTCCGAGCAGGAGCTAGCCCACCGCGACCACTACGATGCGCTCACCGAGCTGCCCAACCGTGCGCTATTGCAAGACCGCGTCGAACAGGGCCTGCGCCAGGCCCAGTCGGAAAAGCACGGCTGCACGCTGCTGATGATCGACCTCGATTACTTTCAGAACATCAACGACAGCTATGGCCACGGCCTGGGTGATCGAGTGCTGCGCGCGGTCGCCCAGCGCCTGAGTGTGCCGCTGAGCCCCAGCCAGACCCTGGCGCGCCTGGGCGGTGATGAATTCGCGCTGTTCGATGAGCACTGCGGCCAACTGGCCGAGGCTGCGGCGCTCGCGCGGCGGTTGCTCGACCAGTTGGTCGAGCCTTTCGAGCTGGAAGGGCGCTCACTGTTCGTCTCGGCCAGCATCGGCATCAGCCTGTTCCCCAACGATGCAAGCGACGCCGAACAACTGCTGCGCAACGCCGATTCGGCCCTGTTCAAGGCCAAGCAGAGCGGCCGCGCGGGTTACGCCTTCTACACCGAAGCCCTCACAGCGCAAGCGCAGCAGCGCCTGGAAATTGCCACAGAGCTGCGCCGCGCGATCGAGCAGAACGAGCTGCGAGTGTTCTATCAGCCGGTGGTCAATCTGCTCACGGGCGGCCTGGCTGGTGTCGAGGCACTGGTGCGCTGGCAGCACCCGGAGCGTGGCCTGGTGCCCCCGGGCGAGTTCATTCCGGTGGCCGAACACAGCGGGCTGATCGCCGACATCGACCGCTGGGTGCTCGCCGAAGCCTGCCGCCAGCGCGTGCGCTGGATCGAAGCAGGCTGGCGCGACGGCTTCGTGGCCGTGAACCTCTCCAGCCGCCTGTTCGGCCGGCCGGAGGTGGAATGTTGGGTGGCACAAACCCTGCGAGAAACCGGCCTGCCGCCGGCCCTGCTCGAGCTCGAGGTCACCGAAAGCGCGGTCATGGATGACCCTGACACCGCACTGGAACAATTGCACCGCTTGCGTGCGTTGGGCCTGCACTTGGCTATCGATGATTTCGGCACTGGCTATTCGTCGCTGCTCCGGCTCAAGAACCTGCCGGTCAACAAGCTGAAGATCGACCAGGGCTTCGTTGCCGGCCTGCCTGGCGACGACAGCGATGCGGCCATCGTGCGGGCGGTGATCGTGCTGGCGCGCAGCATGGGCATGACGGTGCACGCCGAAGGCATCGAGCATCCCGAGCAGGCGCGCTTTCTGCTGGAGCACCAATGCGAGCTTGGCCAGGGGTATGGTTTCAGCCGCCCGGTCCCTGCGGATCAAATAGAACTGAAAGGCATATAAGCATTCTTAAACAGTATTTTTAAGAATATTCGCCTCCTCATATAGTGCGCTCATCCCGGCGGTAAACGCCGGCTTTTCCCCGTGAAAGGAGCACCTTCATGAGCGCACCACTGCGTAGCGTCGATGGGCAGGACGAAGCCGCCGTCTTGCGTGAGATCCAGGCCGCCCTGCGTGACCTGCGTTTTGGCGCTGTGGAAATCACCGTCCACAACGCTCAGGTCGTCCAGATCGAGCGCAAGGAAAAATTCCGTTTGCAGAACTCCAGCGGCAAATCGCACTGACCGCTGCTGCCTGTCTTCACGCCTGGGCTGGCCTCATACGCCGGCTGAACACAACTAACTAGAACTGCCCCACGAATTGCCATCAGGAGCAACACACCATGTCTTTGCGCCGTTATGCACTGGCTGCCGCCATCAGTGCGGTTTTTGCGGGGCCCGCCATCGCCCAGGATTACAAACTGCTGAACGTTTCCTACGACCCGACTCGCGAGCTGTACGTGAAGTACAACGCCGAGTTCGTCGACTTCTGGAAAAAAGCCCACCCCGGCGACACCGTTGAAGTGCAGCAGTCCCACGGCGGCTCTGGCAAGCAGGCGCTGTCGGTGATCAACGGCCTGAAGGCCGACGTGGTGACCCTGGCACTGGCGGGTGACATCGATGCCATCGCCGAAAAAACCAAGAAGCTGCCGGCCGACTGGCAGAAGCAACTGCCCAACGCCAGCACGCCCTACACCTCCACCATCGTGTTCCTCGTGCGCAAGGGCAACCCCAAGGGCATCAAGGACTGGAACGACCTGGTGAAGGACGGAGTATCTGTCATCACCCCCAACCCGAAAACCTCCGGTGGCGCGCGCTGGAACTTCCTGGCGGCCTACGCCTACGGGCTGAAGGCCAACGGCGGCGATGAAGCCAAGGCCAACGAGTACATCAAGGCGCTGTTCAAGCATGTGCCGATCCTCGACACCGGCGCCCGTGGGTCGACCATCACCTTCACCGAGAAGGGCCAGGGCGACGTACTGCTGGCCTGGGAAAACGAAGCCTTCCTGGCGCTGGACGAGAACAACGGCGAAGGCAAATCGAAGTACGACATCGTTGTGCCGCCGACCTCCATCCTGGCCGAGCCGCCGGTGGCCGTCGTGGAGCAGAATGCCGAGAAAAACGGCAACGCCACCATCGCCAAGGCCTATCTGGAGCACCTCTACAGCCCGGCTGGCCAGCGCATCGCTGCGCAGAACTACTATCGCCCGCGGGACGAGAAAGTGGCCAAGGAGTTCGAGAAGCAATTCCCGAAAGTGGAGCTGGTGAAGATCGACGACAAGATTTTCGGAGGGTGGGCCAAGGCCCAGCCTAAATTCTTCGGTGATGGTGGTATCTTCGACCAGATCTATCAGCCGCAATAATTCACCGCCGTAGCACGAGCCCGGATCACGTCCGGGCTTCGTTCGTTCGAATAAAGGACACCTATGTCGCGTCGCATCTCTCCTGTCATACCCGGCTTCGGGTTGACCCTGGGCTACACGCTCTTGTACCTCAGCCTGATCGTGCTGATTCCGCTGGCGACCATGTTCATCTTTGCCGCCAGCCTTACCTGGGCCCAGTTCTGGGCCATCATCAGTGCCCCCCGTGTGCTTGCGGCGCTCAAGCTGAGCTTCGGCACCGCACTGTTCGCCGCCGTCATCAACGGGATCATCGGCCTGCTGCTGGCCTGGGTGCTGGTGCGCTACCGCTTCCCTGGGCGCAAGGTCATCGACGCGATGATCGACCTGCCGTTCGCTCTGCCCACTGCAGTGGCCGGCATTGCCCTGACGGCGCTTTACGCGCCCAACGGTTGGGTCGGGCAATTGGCGACCAGCCTGGGTTTCAAGATCGCCTACACCCCGCTCGGTATCACCCTGGCGCTCACCTTCGTGACCTTGCCGTTCGTGGTGCGCACGTTGCAGCCGGTGCTGGCGGATATCCCCCGTGAGGTCGAAGAAGCTGCCGCCTGCCTGGGCGCCAAGCCGTTCCAGGTGTTCCGTCACGTGCTGGCGCCTGCGCTGTTGCCGGCCTGGCTTACCGGCTTTGCGCTGGCCTTCGCCCGTGGGGTCGGCGAGTACGGTTCGGTGATCTTCATCGCCGGCAACATGCCGATGAAAACCGAGATCCTGCCGCTGCTGATCATGGCCAAGCTCGACCAGTTCGATTACCCCGGCGCCACTTCTATCGGCGTGTTGATGCTGGTGGTCTCGTTCATCCTGTTGCTGCTGGTGAACCTGCTGCAGCGCCGTGTCGAAACACCCTGAGGGCCCCGCCATGAGTTCGAATACAACGCTCGCCAACGCGGCGCGCCGCGGCAGCCCGGCAGCCCGCATGACGCTGATCGGCCTGGGTTACCTGGTGTTCGCGCTGTTCCTGCTGCTGCCACTGGCCATCGTGCTGACCCAGGCGCTCAAGGCCGGTGTAGGCACCTTCTTCGAAGCGATGATCGAGCCTGACGCCATCAGCGCGCTGAAGCTCACCTTGCTCGCGGTCGCCGTGTCGGTGCCGCTGAACCTGGTGTTTGGCGTATCGGCAGCCTGGTGCGTGAGCAAGTACCAGTTCAAGGGCAAGAGCATTCTGGTAACGCTGATCGACCTGCCGTTCTCGGTGTCGCCGGTGATCGCCGGCCTGATCTACGTGCTGCTGTTCGGCGCGCAGGGCCTGCTGGGGCCGTGGCTTGAGGCGCACGACATCCAGATCATCTTCGCCTTGCCTGGCATCGTGCTGGCCACGGTGTTCGTGACCGTGCCGTTCGTGGCCCGCGAACTGATCCCGCTGATGCAGGAACAAGGCACCCAGGAAGAAGAGGCCGCGCGGCTGCTGGGTGCCAACGGCTGGCAGATGTTCTGGCACGTGACCTTGCCGAACATCAAATGGGGCCTGATCTACGGCGTGGTGCTGTGTACTGCGCGGGCGATGGGCGAGTTCGGCGCGGTGTCGGTGGTGTCCGGCCACATCCGCGGCCAGACCAACACCCTGCCGCTGCACGTCGAGATTCTCTACAACGAATACAACATCGTCGCCGCCTTCGCCGTGGCCAGCCTGTTGTTGATCCTTGCGCTGCTCATCCTGCTGCTCAAGCAGTGGAGCGAAGCCCGCCTTGACCGCCAGCGCAACAGCGCCGCGGAGGAATGAACCATGTCGATCGAAGTTCGTAACGTCAGCAAACGCTTCAACAGTTTCCAGGCCCTCAACGCCATCGACCTGGACATCCAGAGTGGCGAGCTGGTGGCGCTGCTGGGCCCTTCGGGCTGCGGCAAGACTACCCTGCTGCGCATCATCGCCGGCCTCGAAACGCCTGACCAAGGCAGCATCGTATTCCATGGCGAGGACGTGTCCGGCACTGATGTGCGCGATCGCAACGTGGGCTTCGTGTTCCAGCACTACGCGCTGTTCCGCCACATGAGTGTGTTCGACAACGTTGCCTTCGGCCTGCGCATGAAGCCGCGCAACGAGCGGCCGACTGAAACGGTGATTGCGCAAAAAGTGCACGAACTGCTGAACATGGTGCAGCTCGACTGGCTGGCCGACCGTTACCCCGAGCAACTCTCCGGCGGGCAACGCCAGCGCATCGCCCTGGCGCGCGCTCTGGCGGTGGAACCCAAGGTGCTGCTGCTCGACGAACCCTTCGGCGCACTCGATGCCAAGGTGCGCAAGGAGCTGCGCCGCTGGCTGGCGCGCCTGCATGAGGACATCAACCTGACCTCCGTGTTCGTGACTCACGACCAGGAAGAGGCGATGGAAGTCGCTGATCGCATCGTGGTGATGAACGAAGGTGTGATCGAGCAGATCGGCTCGCCGGGCGAGGTGTATGAAAAGCCTGCCAGCGATTTCGTGTACCACTTCCTGGGCGACTCCAACCGCCTGCAACTGAGCGACGACCGCCACGTGCTGTTCCGCCCGCACGAGGTGTCGTTGTCGAGGCATGAAGTGGAAGGGCACCATGCCTCGGACGTGCGTGATATTCGCCCGTTGGGCGCTACCACCCGCGTGACCCTCAATGTGGAAGGGCAGCCGGACCTGATCGAGGTGGAAGTGGTGAAGGACCACGATGCGCTGGCCGGGTTGGAGAAGGGCCAGGCGTTGTTCTTCCGGCCGAAGGTCTAGCCCCTGAGCACTCTGTTCGAAAAAGTGGGAGAGCGGCTTGCCGCGCGACGCCGATATCAGCACGTCGCGCGGCAAGCCGCTCTCCCACAAAAAACTTCAAAAGCATTTCGGTTATTAATAAATAATTTCTTATTCCTTAACGAATATAAACCCTCTCCTTATACTGGCAACCGTTCCCCCGCATTCCCGGAGACGCTGCCATGCACGCCGACGCCATTCGCTACCTCATCCTGCCCGGCTGGCAAAACTCCGGGCCCGACCACTGGCAAACTCATTGGGAGCAACTGCTGCCCAACAGCGCACGGGTCGAACAAGCAGACTGGCAAGCGCCCGTTCGTAGCGCCTGGGTGCAGGCGCTCGACGATGCGCTGTCGGCCAGTGACCAGCCGGCCATGCTCATCGCCCATAGCCTGGGCTGCATCACCGTGGCGCATTGGGCGGCGCTGGCCAGCCCGGCTGCCTTGGCCAAAGTGCGTGGTGCGTTGCTGGTGGCGCCCGCCGATGTCGAGCGGGCCAACTGCCCGGCCGCGTTGGCCGGCTTCGCCCCCATCCCCCGCCAGCCTTTTCCATTTCCGAGCGTGCTGGTGGGCTCGGACAACGACCCGGCCGCCAGCGCTGCCCGCGCATTGGAGCTGGCCCGTGCCTGGGGCAGTGAGGCGGGCGTGCTGGCCGGCGCCGGCCACATCAACGCCAAGGCCGGTTTTCACCAGTGGGAGCAAGGTTTCGCCTACCTGTACCGCCTGCAAACCCGGCTGCGCCAGCGCGCTGCCTGACCTGACCGGAGCCTGAGATGTCCGTTTTCCAAGCCGGCCAGGAGCCGCTTCTGACCTTTTCCGACACTGAGCGCAGCCCGCTGTCGATCCGTGCACGCGCCCTGGTGTTCATCGACCCGCGCTCGCTGCAATTGCGCCAGGACCTCGAGCGCCTTGCGCCGACCAACGTGCCAGTGCTGATCCGCGGTGAGACCGGCACCGGCAAGGAGTTGCTCGCCCGCCACCTGCATAAAGGCAGCAACCGCGCAGGGCTGTTCGTATCGGTCAATTGCGGTGCGATCAGCCCGCGCCATGCCGAAGCAGAACTGTTCGGCTACACCGCTGGCACTTACGCCAGCGCGGCGGGCCGTACCGGCTGGTTCGGCTCGGCCAACGGCGGCACGTTGTACCTCGACGAAATAGGCGACCTGCCGCTGGGGCTGCAAGCCACGTTGTTGTCGGCGCTGGAGAACCACGAAGTCACCCGTGTTGGCGCGCAACACCCCACGCCGCTGGACGTGCGCCTGGTGGTGGCTTCGAGCATCGACCTGTCGCTGGCGGTAGCAGCGGGCAAATTCAACGCCCGGCTGTTTCGTTACCTGAACGAGGGGCACCTGGCGCTGCCGGCGTTGCGCCAGCGGCCGGGTGACATCCTGCCGCTGGCGGAGTACTTCCTGGGCATCTACTGCCAGCGCCTTGATTTGGCCGTGCCGGTGATCAGCGCTGAGGCGCAGGCGCAGCTGGAGCGCCACCCATGGCCTGGCAATACCCGAGAGCTTGAGAACGTGGTGCACTTTGCTCTGCTGGTGTGCGAGAGCGACCAGATCTTGCCGGAACACCTGAATCTGCTTCAGTTATAACCACAAACGTAAATGTTATTTCGCCAGCATCGAACATGACGGTATCGTTGCCGCCACGCCCGTAACCCGAGCCTAACCACTGGATTTCTCGATGAAAAAAACAATTCTGCTGACCGCCTTCTCCGCCGCACTGTCGTTCGCGGGCCTCACCCATGCAGCCGAGACCCTTAAAGTGGGTGCCACCCCCGTTCCGCATGCCGAGATCCTCGAGCTGGTCAAGCCGGTGCTGGCCAAAGAAGGCGTGGACCTGCAGATCAAAGTCTTCACCGACTACGTACAGCCCAACACCCAGGTTGCCGAGAAGAACCTCGACGCCAACTATTTCCAGACCCTGCCGTACCTTGAGAGCTTCAACAAAGGCAAAGGCACCAACCTGGTCACCGTGGTCGGCGTACACGTCGAACCCTTCGGCGGCTACTCGAAGAAGTACAAGAGCCTCAAAGACCTGCCTGAAGGCGCCACCGTGGCGATCCCGAACGAAGGCAGCAACAGCGGCCGCGCCCTGCTGCTGCTGCAGAAGGCTGGCCTGATTACCCTCAAGGACCCGAAAAACGCACTGGCCACGCCCAAGGACATCGCCGAGAACCCCAAGAAACTCAAGTTCAAGGAACTGGAGTCGGCCGTATTGCCGCGTGTGCTGGACCAGGTCGACCTGGACATGATCAACACCAACTACGCGCTTGAGGCCAAGCTGAACCCGGCCAAGGACGCACTGATCATCGAAGGCTCCGACTCGCCATACGTGAACTACCTGGTTGCCCGCCCGGACAACAAGAACAGCGACGCCCTGCAAAAGCTCGCCAAGGCGCTGACCAGCCCTGAAGTCAAAGCCTTCATCGAGAAGAAATACGACGGCGCGGTACTGCCGGCATTCTGATCGAAACTCCTGCCCCGCTTGCAGGAACCCCATCGCCAGAGCACAGTCGCATGCTCATTGGAACCGGCGTGCAAGGGAGCCTGCATGGGGCACAGGGGTAAAAAAGCAGCAGCATCGCTGCTGTTGATGGCCACAGTGGCGCTCGCCGCCTGTGGCCGCGAAGAGCCGGTAGAGCCGGATACACCGAGGGTGCAGGTGCTGGAGGTCAAACCCGCGACCTACAACCCTCGCGTGCAGCTGACCGGCGACATCCGCGCCCGGGTTCAGACCCAGCTCTCCTTTCGCGTCAGCGGCAAGATCACCGAGCGCAAGGCTGATGTGGGCGACCGCGTCACGCCCCGCCAAGTCCTGGCCCGCCTTGATCCCAAAGACCTGCAGAACAACGTCGACTCAGCCAATGCCGCTGTGCTGGCTCAGCAGGCCCGTGTGACCGAGGCCCGTGCCGCGTTCCAGCGCCAGGCCATCCTGCTGCCCAAGGGCTATACCAGCCGCAGCGAATACGATTCGGCGCAGGCGCAATTGCACGCCAGTGAAAGCTCGCTCGCTGCCGCACAGGCGCAGCTGGCCAATGCCCGCGAACAGCGCGGCTACACCGACCTGGTGGCCGATGCCCCCGGCGTTATCACCGCACGCCACGCCGAAGCCGGGCAGGTGGTGCAGGCGACGGCACCGATTTTCGACCTGGCTCGTGATGGCGCGCGTGATGCGGTGTTCAACGTCTATGAAGCGCTGGTGGGGCAGAGCGCCGAAGGCACGCCGGTAACCGTCAGCCTGCTGGAAAACCCTGCCGTCAGCGTGGTGGGCCAGGTACGCGAGGTGACGCCTGCCGTGTCGTCGCAAAGTGGCACCTTGCAGGTGAAAGTGGCTTTGCCCGAACTGCCGGCTGCCATGCGACTGGGCGCAGTGGTCAGCGGCAGCGTCGAGACGCCTGGCAAGGCCATGGTCGAGCTGCCATGGGCCGCGCTCACCAAGGACGAGCATGACCCCGCCGTGTGGCTGCTCAAGGATGGCAAGGTGAACCTGCGCAAGGTGAGTGTGGCGCGTTACCTCACCGGCAAGGTGATCGTGGCGGACGGCCTCCAGGCGGGTGATACCGTGGTGATCGCTGGCGGCCAGCTGCTGCATCCGGATATGGAAGTGGAAGTCGCCAGGCAGGTGAATCAATGAAGCGCCTATGGCTGATAGGGCTGCTGGCGCTGGCCGCCTGCTCGAAGGAAGAAACCGCCGAGCCCGCGCCGCGGCCCGTGTTGACCGCCCCGGTCGAAAGCCTTGGCATCGCCCATTGGGGCGCTTCGCCGGTGACATCCAGGCCCGCTACCAGAGCGAGGTTGGCTTTCGCATCGATGGCCGCATTGCCCGCCGCCTGGTGGACGTGGGCGATGAAGTGCACAAGGGGCAATTGCTGGCAGTCCTCGACCCCACCGACCAACAGAACCGGCTGCGCGCGAGCGAAGGCGACCAGGCCCGCTTGCAGGCGCAGTGGCTCAATGCCCAGGCCGATGCCCGGCGCCAGCAGGAGTTGTTCGACCGTGGCGTGGGCGCACGCGCCCAGCTCGACACTGCCACAGCCAACCTCAAGACCGCAGCAGCTTCGTTGGACCAGGCCAAAGCCTCGGCCAGCCAGGCACGCGACCAGCTCACCTATGGCGAGCTGCGTGCCGACCACGACGCAGTGGTCAACGAATGGCGTGCCGAGGCCGGGCAAGTGGTTGCCGCCGGCCAGGTGGTCGCGGTGCTCGCCCGGCCCGATGTGAAAGAGGCCGTGATCGACCTGCCCGCCGAGCTGGTGGACCAGTTGCCGCCACAGGTCGCCTTTCAGGTGCAGGCCCAGCTCGACCCGGCCACCACCAGTGCCGCGACGGTGCGCGAGATCGAACCCCAGGCCGACAGCACCACGCGCACCCGCCGTGCACGGCTGACGCTGGCGGAGCAGCCGCCAGGCTTTCGGCTTGGCACGCCAATCCGGGTAAGCCTGAGCAGCGCCATCGCCGAGCGCCTGCAAGTGCCTGCACGCGCGGTGCAGGAGGTCGACGGCCATCTGCAGGTCTGGCGCCTGGACAGCGCCAGCCATACGGTCAACCCGCTCGCTGTGCAGGTGCTCGACCGCACGGCCGACAACGCCATCGTTGCAGGCGACCTCAAGCCCGGCGACCGTGTGGTGACCGCCGGCCTCAATAGCCTCAAACCCGGGCAACCGGTAAAAGCCGAACAAGGACGCGCGCAATGAGCAAGGGTTCGTTCAACCTCTCCGACTGGGCGCTGCGGCATCAATCGTTCGTCTGGTACCTGATGTTCGTGGCCCTGTTGATGGGCGTGTTTTCCTACATGAACCTGGGCCGTGAAGAAGACCCGGCCTTCACCATCAAGACCATGGTGATCCAGACCCGCTGGCCCGGTGCGACCCAGGATGAAACCCTGCAGCAGGTCACCGACCGCATCGAGAAAAAGCTCGAAGAGCTGGACTCGCTGGACTACACCAAGAGCTACACGCGCCCCGGTGAGTCGACGGTGATGGTGTTCCTCAAGGACACCACCAGTGCCAAGGCCATCCCGGAGATCTGGTACCAGGCGCGCAAGAAGATCGACGACATCCGCGGCCAGTTCCCCCAAGGGCTGCAAGGGCCAGCGTTCAACGATGAGTTCGGCGACGTGTTCGGCTCCATCTATGCCTTCACCACCGATGGCCTGACCATGCGCCAGCTGCGCGACTACGTCGAACAGGTGCGCGCCGAGATCCGCTCCGTTCCGGGGCTGGGCAAGGTGCAGGTGATCGGTGCGCAGGACGAGGTCATCTACCTGAACTTCTCCACCCGCAAGCTGGCCGCCCTCGGGCTTGACCAGAACCAGGTGGTGCAGGCATTGCAGGCCCAGAATGCAGTGACGCCGGCCGGGGTGATAGAAGCAGGGCCTGAGCGCATCAGCGTGCGCACCAGCGGGCAGTTCCATTCCGAGCAGGACCTGCGGCAGGTCAACCTGCGGCTAGGCCAGCGCTTCTATCGGCTTGCGGACATCGCCGACATCCAGCGTGGTTACACCGACCCGCCCACGCCGTTGTTCCGTTTCAACGGCCAGCCGGCGATAGGCCTTGGCATCGCCATGCAGGACGGCGGCAACATCCAGACCTTCGGCAAGGCCCTGCATGCGCGCATGGAGGAGGCGACCCGCGAGCTGCCGGTGGGCGTGGGCGTGCACGTGGTGTCGGACCAGGCGCAGGTCGTGGAAAAAGCCGTGGGCGGTTTTACCAGCGCACTGTTCGAGGCGGTGGTGATCGTGCTGGTGGTGAGCTTCATCAGCCTTGGCCTGCGTGCCGGGCTGGTAGTGGCGTGTACCATTCCGCTGGTGCTGGCAATGGTGTTCCTGTTCATGGAATACAGCGGCATCACCATGCAGCGGATTTCCCTCGGCGCCCTGATCATCGCCCTCGGCTTGTTGGTGGACGACGCGATGATCACCGTGGAGATGATGGTCACGCGCCTGGAGGCGGGCGACAGCCGCGCCGACGCGGCCACCTACGCCTACACCTCCACAGCGTTCCCGATGCTCACCGGCACGCTGGTGACGGTGGCAGGCTTCGTGCCGATTGGCCTGAACGCCAGTTCCGCAGGGGAATACACCTTCACCCTGTTCGCCGTGATTGCGGTGGCGATGCTGGTGTCCTGGGTGGTGGCAGTGTTCTTCGCGCCGGTGCTGGGTGTGCATCTGCTCAGTGAAAAAGTCAAAAAACATGAAGAGAAAAAGCCCGGCCGCGTGGCGCGCGCCTTCGATGGCGGGCTGGTGTTCGCCATGCGCCACCGCTGGCTGACCATCATCGGCACAGTGCTGATCTTCGCTGTGGCGCTGTTCTGCATGCGCTTTGTGCAGAACCAGTTCTTCCCGTCGTCTGATCGCCCTGAAGTGCTGGTTGACCTCAACCTGCCGCAGAACGCCTCGATCAACGAAACCCGCCGTGTGGTGGACCGCTTCGAAGCATCGCTCAAGGACGACCCGGATATCGCCCGCTGGAGCACCTACATCGGCCAGGGCGCCGTGCGCTTTTACCTGCCGCTCGACCAGCAGCTGGAAAACCCCTTCTACGCGCAGCTGGTGATCGTCAGCAAAGGCCTGGAAGAGCGCGGCGCGCTGATGGCGCGGCTGAAGAAGCACCTGCGCGACGACTTCGTGGGCGTGAGCGGCTTTGTTCAGCCGCTGGAAATGGGCCCGCCGGTTGGGCGGCCGATCCAGTACCGGGTGAGCGGTCGCGATGTCGACCTGGTGCGCAAGCATGCGATGGAGCTGGCCGCGTTGCTGGACCGCAACGAACACATCGGCGACATGGTTTACGACTGGAGCGAGCCGGGCAAGGTGCTGCGCATCGACATCGCCCAGGACCGCGCGCGGCAACTGGGCCTCTCATCCAAGGACGTAGCCGACCTGATGAACTCGGTGACCCAGGGCCAGACGGTGACCCAGGTGAACGACAGCATCTACCTGATCAACGTGATCGGCCGCGCCGAAGACGCCGAACGCGACTCACCGGAAACCCTGCAGAACCTGCAGATCGTTACGCCCAGCGGCACCTCGATCCCGCTGCTGGCCTTCGCCACGGTGCGCTACGAGCTGGAACAACCGCTGGTGTGGCGCCGTGACCGCTTGCCCACCATCACCCTCAAGGCTTCGGTGCGTGATGCCGTGCAGCCCACCGACCTGGTGACCCAGCTGCAGCCGGAGATCGACCGCTTCGCCGAAGGCTTGCCGGATGGCTACAAGGTTGCCACGGGCGGCACTGTGGAGGAGAGCGGCAAGGCGCAAGGGCCGATCGCCCATGTAGTGCCGCTGATGCTGTTCCTGATGGCCACCTTCCTGATGATCCAGCTGCACAGCGTGCAGAAAATGTTTCTGGTCGCCAGCGTCGCGCCGCTGGGCATCATCGGTGTGGTGCTTGCGCTGGTGCCCACCGGCACACCGATGGGCTTTGTGGCGATCCTCGGCATCCTGGCGCTGATCGGCATCATCATCCGCAACTCGGTGATCCTGGTAACCCAGATCGAGCAGTTCGAGCGAGAGGGTTATCGCCCGTGGGACGCGGTGCAGGAAGCGACTCGCCATCGCCGCCGGCCGATCCTGCTGACCGCCGCCGCCGCGAGTCTGGGCATGATCCCCATCGCCCGCGAGGTTTTCTGGGGGCCGATGGCTTACGCGATGATCGGCGGCATCATCAGCGCCACGGTGCTGACGCTGATGTTCCTCCCGGCCCTGTACGTGGCGTGGTACCGCATCAAGGAGTGATGCGCTTACGCCTTGCGCCAGGCGCTCGCCAGCCAGGGTTGCTGCTCACGTGGCAGCCCGGCGGGGCGGTAGTAGTGCTCCAGCTCCTCGAAGCCGGCGGCCTGCATCACCTGGCGCCACTGCTCGATGCTGTGAAAGGCGCCGTAGCGCTGGCCCTTGAACCCTTCCTGGCCGTCGCCGCGTGGGTTGGAGCTGAGCAGCACGCCGCCGGGCTTGAGCGTGGCGTGTAGCTGCGCGAGCACGCGTGGCAGCTCCTGGCTCGGCACATGGAACAGGCTGGCATTGGCGAACACGCCGTCGAAGCGTTCGGCGGGCAAGTCGAGCGCCAGGAAATTCTGCTCCCACACCTCGCAACCGCTGGCGTCATGCGCCATGCGCACGAACGCCGCGCAGCCATCCAGGCCAATCGGCGAATGGCCAAGCGCCTTGAAAGTGCTCAGGTCGCGCCCGGGCCCACAGCCGAAGTCCAATACCGAGGCGTTGTCGGCCGGCAGGTAGCGCAGCAGGGTCTCGATATTCTGGCTGACATCATGGCTGGCGGTGCCTTCGCGAAACGCCTCGGCCACTGCCTGGTAATCGGCCAGGGTGCGGGTGCTGATGTGTTGCAGGTCGGCCGGGCTGAGCGCCATGGCGAGCTCCTGTGTGTCAGGGGGCGGCCACTATAGCGTGCGCTCAGTGGGCGAGGAACTTGCTGAGAAACTGCCGGGTGCGCTCGTGCTGCGGATTGGCGAACAGCGCCTTGGCGTCACCTTGCTCGACGATACGGCCCTGGTCGAAGAACACCACGCGGTTGGCGACGTCGCGGGCAAAGGCCATTTCGTGGGTCACGATGAGCAACGTTCGTTTTTCTTCGGCCAGCCCACGAATGGTCTCCAGTACTTCGCCCACGCGCTCCGGGTCGAGTGCGGAAGTGGGTTCGTCGAACAGGATCGCCTGCGGCTCCATCGCCAGCGCACGGGCGATGGCCACGCGCTGTTGCTGGCCGCCGGAGAGCTGGCGTGGGTAAGCATCCTCTTTGCCGGCAAGGCCCACCTTGGCCAGCAACGCCACGGCGGCTGCCTGCGCCTGTTCCCGTGGTACGCGGCGCACCACCAATGGCCCTTCCATCACGTTCTCAAGGGCGGTGCGGTGGGGGAACAGGTTGAAGTTCTGGAACACGAAGCCCACCTGCTGGCGCAGCGCACGCACCTGGGCTTGTTGCTGGCTGAGCGGGCGGCTGCTGTCGATTTGCAGGTCGCCTACGCGCACGGTGCCGCTGTTGGGGATTTCCAGCAGGTTCAGGCAGCGCAGGAAGGTGGTCTTGCCCGAACCGCTGGGCCCGATGATCGCCACCACCTCGCCTGTATCGACGCGCAGGTCGATGCTTTCCAGCACGGGCTGGCCGTTGAAGCTTTTGCTAAGGCCTTTTACATCGATCATCGGTCAGCGCTCTGCGGCATGGCGGTTGACCCTGGATTCCAGGCGCTGCTGCAGGTGCGAGAGCACCGTAGCCAGCACCCAGTAGAGCAGGGCAGCGGTCAGGTACATAGCGAACACCTCGAAGGTGCGCGCCGTGACCAGTTGCGCCTGGCGAAACAGCTCCGGCACCTGAATGGTGGCCGCCAGCGCCGTGTCCTTGACCAGCGCAATGAAGCTGTTGCCCAGCGGCGGCAGCGCTGTGCGCGCGGCCTGCGGCAATACCGTGCGGTACAGGGTTTGCCAGCGCGTCATGCCCAGCGAGGCGCTGGCCTCCCATTGGCCTGGCTCGATGGCGCTGATCGCGGCGCGCAGGATTTCGCTGGCGTAAGCGGCCATGTTCAGGGAAAACCCGATCAGTGCGGCCGGCAGCGGGTCGAGCTGAATGCCCAGCGTCGGCAGGCCGTAATAGATCAGAAACAGCTGCACCAGCAGCGGCGTGCCGCGGAAGAACGACACATAAGCCCGCGCTATCCAGCGCAGGGGCGGCACCGACGACAGCCGCATCAAGGCCAGGCCAAAGCCCAGCAGCAGGCCGAGGAACATGCCGCCCAGGCTCAGCACAACGGTGAACCAGGCGCCTTGCAGCAGAAACGGCAGCGATTGCCAGGCGACGTTGAGGCTTTCCTGGTTCACTGAGTGACGTCGGCACCGAACCACTTGTTCGACAGCGCCGCCAGCGAGCCGTCGTCACGCATGGCTTTGAGCGCCTTGTCGAGTTCTTTGAGCAGTTCAGGCTCGCCCTTGCGCACGGTGATACCCGATTCGATGCGCGAGAACGGCTCGCCAGCGGCAGCCAGCTTGTTGTGGGTTTTCTTGACCATTTCAAGCGCTGCCAGGCGATCAACCAGCACCACATCGATGCGGCCGTTGTTCAGATCGGCGATCTTGCTGGGGTCGTCTTCGTAGGTGCGTACATCGGCCTTGGGCACGTTGGCGCGCACCCATTGCTCGTAGTTGGTGCCAAGGCCCACGCCAACCTTTTTGCCGGCCAGGTCCTGGGCGGTCTTGATGGTGCCCTGGTCGGCCGCGCGGGTCAGGGCCTGGATGCCGGATACGGTGTAGGGGGTGGAGAAATCGTATTTCTTGCGGCGCTCATCGGAGATGCTCACCTGGTTGATGACCACGTCCAGCCGCCGCGACTCCAGCGCCGCCAGCAGGCCGTCCCACTTGGTGGTCTGCAGCTTGGCCTGCACGCCGAGCTTCGCCGCGATGGCTTGTGCCAGCTCGACCTCGAAACCGGTGAGCTTGCCACTCTCATCCACGAAACTGAACGGCGGGTAGGTGCCTTCGAGGCCTACGCTGATGGCCTTGTTGGCCTGGATCTGTTGCAGTTGCTCGCCTGCTTGTACCGTGCTGGAAAGCAATCCAGCGATAACCAGAGCGGTAAGGGCGAACGGGCGAAGCGTTGCGGGTGCGGGCATGTTGGCTCCTTGGCATAAATGAATAGGCAGGGCGCCATCCGCAGCGAGGGTAGGCGACTTGCGACTATAAGTACCGGCCACGCACCGGGCAACTGCTATCGAAGCGGAACCCGCCGCAGCTGGCGGCGCTCACACAGGTGTGTGACAGCGATGGCGCGCGCGCGTGCTGGCAGTTTAGAGTGGCCCGCTATCGGCCTTTGATGCAGGAGAACGACCTTGAACGAGCGTGTACCTGGCCAGGCGCCATCGGAGCCTTGGCAATTGCAGGAGATCGTTGGCCAGTTGCGCACGGCTCGCCAGGCGTGGCGCCGGCAGAACGGCCGCAGTTGCGGTAACAGTGGCGGCCGGCAATTGCCTTCTCGCGAAGCGATGGCCGAGATCCTCGAGCAGCTGTGCAGCGCGTTGTTCCCGATGCGCCTGGGGCCTGTGGACCTGCGTGAGGAAAGCGAAGATTTTTACGTAGGCCACACGCTCGATGCCGCTCTCAATGGCCTGCTGCTGCAAGCGCGGCTGGAGCTGCGCTATGCCAACCGCCAGGGCCCTTGCGATGTCGAGTCCCTAGACGCCAGCGCCCTGCGCCTGGTGCAGGGCCTGGCGGCGGCATTGCCCAGCCTGCGCGTGCAATTGGACACCGATGTGCTGGCCGCCTACCAAGGCGACCCGGCTGCGCGCAGCGTGGATGAAGTGCTGCTGTGCTACCCGGGCGTGCTGGCGATCATCCACCACCGCATTGCCCACCATCTCTACAGCGTTGGCTTGCCGCTGCTGGCGCGCATCGCTGCTGAGCTTGCGCATTCGGTCACCGGTATCGACATCCACCCTGGCGCGCGCATCGGCTCGAGCTTTTTCATCGACCACGGCACGGGCGTGGTGATCGGCGAAACCGCGATCATCGGCGAGCGGGTGCGGATTTATCAGGCGGTCACACTGGGCGCCAAGCGCTTCCCGACCGATGACAACGGCACCCTGCAAAAGGGCCTGCCGCGCCACCCTATCGTGGAAGACGACGTAGTGATCTATGCCGGCGCCACCATTCTGGGGCGTGTCACCATCGGTGAGGGCTCAGTGATAGGCGGTAACGTCTGGCTCACGCGCAGCGTGCCGGCCGGCAGCAACATCACCCAGGCCAACCTGCAGCTGGACGACGGCACGCAGAAGTAACCTTCAGCCAGCCCCGGGGCCACACCGGGGCGCTCCCTCCTCACGCGTGCGCCGCTCGTCGGATGTCGCACCTTTCACGAAACCTGACGGCTGGTAGTGCCTCGCCACTGGAATGTCACGGTGAAGCGGCTAATGTCCTTCTGGCATTACGTTAGCTACCCGCAAACGCTGCTCCGAATCGGGCAATCACCCCTCAAGCCGCGCCAGCGCTGGCCGATAGCGCAATCACGTGATACCACTCCTTAGGCCTCAAGGTTCTAAAGGGCAGCCCGCTAATTGCAACAAGAGATATGCTTAGCTCGAAGCGGTTGATGACAACGTTTTTTTAATATGGTTTCTTATGCGCCTCGGTTCTTAACGAAATTGCAACAAATGGTTATTAGATTGTTAAAAAATCTTTAACCGGACGTTGAGACCGGCGGCGCCACAAGCGCCAGGCGACGCCAAGGGGCACAAAGACCCCCCACAACTGCAAGACAAAAACTAGAAAGCAAGAGGAGCAATACCAGTGAACAAGTCTACCTTGGCACTCGCTGTCGCCATGGGCGTGCTGGCCCAGCAGGCAAGCGCCGCCGGTTTCATCGATGACAGCAAAGCGTCCGTTAGCTCGCGCAGCCTTTATTTCGAACAAGATCAACGCCAGGGTGGCGCGGATCAGCGTCAGACCGTCACTGGCCTGAAGTTCGACTTCCTGTCCGGTTACACCCAAGGCACCGTAGGCTTTGGCCTGGACGTGCAGGCCCTGGTGGGCGTTAACCTCACCGGTGGGATCGATCACCAGAGCCCGGCTACCACCAACACCGTGACTCCGGTCGACAGCGACGGTACTCCGGTTCACAACTGGAGCCGCATCGGCGCCAACGGCAAGATCAAGTTCTCGAAAACCGAACTCAAGGCTGGTAACGCCCTGGCGCCGAACCTGCCGATCCTGGTTGCCAACGATGGCCGCCTGCTGCCTGCTTCCTACCAAGGCGCGATCCTGACTTCCAAAGAGCTGGACACCGTGACCTTTACCGCAGGTCGCCTGAACCGCGAAATCGGCCGTGCTTCGAGCAACTGGGCCGGCATCGGCGGCGGCGGTACTCGTGGCTCTGATGGCTTCAGCTTCGGCGGCGCCGACTGGAAAGTCACCAAAGACCTGACCCTGCAGTACTACTACGCCAAGCTGGACGACTACTACACCCAGAACTTCCTGGGCGCTACCCACGTCTTCCAGATCGCACCTGATCAGTCGTTCAAGACCGACCTGCGCTACTTCAACAGCAACTCCGATGGTGCCAACGGCAAAGACAGCCGTTACGCCTACCGCAACGGCTACAACTCCGGTGGCCTGGGCGAAGTCGACAACAACACCTGGTCGGCAGCGTTCACCTACACCCTGGGCGGCCACTCGCTGACCCTGGGCCATCAACGCGTGAGCGACGATGGCGGCATGGCTGCAGTCAACAGCGGCAACATCCAGGACGGCCGCCGCCGCCCTGAAGGCGAGGGTGGTAACAGCTACTACCTGTACACCGACATCATGGCCAACAGCTTCACCCGTGCCGGTGAGAACTCCACCTTCGGTATCTACAGCTACGACTTCGCCAAGCTGGGCGTGCCAGGCCTGAAAGCCACCTGGACCTACGTCAGCGGCCGCGATGCACGTGGCCTGGGTGGCGCTGGCGCCAACCAGACTCGCGCGCGTTACGACGAGTGGGAAAGCGATTACCGCCTGGACTACACCCTGCAGAGCGGCCCCCTCAAGGGCCTGGGCTTCTCGGCTCGCCATGCGACCTACCGCACCGAGCTACCGGCTGCCACTCAGCAGAACATCGACCAGACTCGCTTCTACGTGAACTACACCTACGCCTTCTGGTAACAGAGGTGGGTGTGAGTTGAAGGGAACCCCGCTTCGGCGGGGTTTCTTTTGCCCGAGTTTTTATATTTCTAAAAGTTATTTAAATAACATTATCTATTCTTTTTATTTTTTCGCTGCATCTAGCACAGTACACCCATGCCAACGCGCTCCCACTCAGAGGACACCGCACCATGGGACTCAAACTCGGCGACATCGCCCCGGATTTCGAACAGGCCTCCAGTGAAGGCGATATCCAGTTCCACCAATGGCTGGGTGACAGCTGGGGCGTGCTGTTCTCGCACCCTGCCGACTTCACCCCGGTATGCACCACCGAGCTGGGTTACACCGCCAAGCTCAAGGACGAGTTCGCCAAGCGTAACGTCAAGGCCATTGCTCTCTCGGTTGACCCGGTCGAGTCCCACGTGAAGTGGATCGACGACATCAACGACACCCAGAACACCCGGGTCAACTTCCCCATCCTGGCCGATGCCGACCGCAAGGTGTCCGACCTCTATGACCTGATCCACCCCAACGCCAACGACACCCTGACGGTGCGCTCGCTGTTCGTGATCGACCCGAACAAGAAGGTGCGCCTGACCATCACCTACCCCGCCAGCACCGGCCGCAACTTCAACGAAATCCTGCGGGTGATCGACTCGTTGCAACTGACCGACAGCCACAAGGTGGCCACCCCCGCCAACTGGCAGGACGGTGACGAGGTGGTGATCGTGCCGTCGCTCAAGGACGAAGATGAAATCCGCCAGCGCTTCCCTAAAGGCTACCGCGTCGTGCGCCCCTATTTGCGGCTGACGCCACAGCCGAACAAGTGAACCTGTCTTGCAGGGATTTCAGGGCCGCGAAAGCGGCCCTTTTTGCCTTCCCGTCACGGGATAAGCCGCCCTTGTGCAGGCTGAGGTGCTGCGCCTGGCGGGTGAGACTACGGTTTTGCTGCGCAGGCGTAACCCTAGGGCAGCCCCCGAATGGAGTAGGAGAGCGGCTGTGCCGCGCGACGCGCAGGGTTTGAGGATGGAGCGGGTCTTTTCCTCCGTTGATTCAAGCGCGTACCCGGCTGTTCGGCAGCTCAGTGCGTGGCCCGGCAAGCCACACGCCTTCGTCATGATCAGCGCCATCGCCCTCCCCGAAAAGCCGCTGTGCATGTCCCGCTATTTTCACGAACGTACAAGCAAAGCCTGAGGCCAAGCGCTTATGGTCTTCTCGGGCGCTCAGCAGGCCAATCGGCCTGCCGCATCCACTTTCGCAGCTCGAGGCTTTTTTCAGTGGTCACGGTTTCGACCCGCATCGGCACCACACCTATGCGATCGGCCGCACCCTGGCGGGCGTGCAGAGTTTCCGCTACCGCGGCGAGGCGCGACAGCCTGCCTGGCAGCACGCTGGTACTTCATCCGGATGAAGAGCATGACGGGCATGCCGGCAGCGAGTCGGGCTTTCGCTATCGCATGCTCTACATCACCCCAGCGCTTGCGCAGGAGGTGCTTCACGGCAAACCCCTACCTTTTCTCAGGGCGGCATCTCCGACGACCCGCAACTGGCGGCCGCTGCCGACAGCATCCTCCACTCACTCGACGATTCGGTCGACCCGCTGGCCGAGGATGATGCGATTTTCCAGCTGTTCACCCGGCTGCAAACCCTGTGCGGCGAACGGCCGGCCATCAACGCCAGCTGCTTCACGGCGGCGAACCTGGCGCGCGAATACATGAACGACAACCTCCACTTGCCCGTGAGCCTGGAAGACCTGGCCGAATGCACCGGCCGTGACAAATGGAGCCTGTCCAAGGACTACTGGGTGTTCTTCGGGACCAGCCCCCACCGCTACATCACCATGCGCCGGCTGGACCGTGTCAAAGCGTCGATCCTGTCTGGGCGCCCGCTGAGCGAGGCTGCGCTGGACGCTGGCTTCTTTGACCAGAGCCATATGAGCCGGCATTTCAAGAACGCCTTTGGCATATCGCCGGCTCGCTGGTGCCGCCCCTAGCGCCGGGCAACGTCCGAGAAGTAGAACTTGTCCAGCGTGTGCCGTGATTCGGTGTATTCGAACTGGCGGCCGTCCTGCAGAAAGGTCTGGTTGCTCGCCACGATCACATGGCTCTGGCCGTCCAGGTCCAGGTGCCGCTGATCGTCCTTGCTGCGGGGCATCGCTTCGATGGTGCGGCGGGCATAGCTGATCTGCAGCTGCAGGGTCTGTTCGATGTAGGCGTAGATCGACTGCTCGGCGATCTCGGCCGTCAGGCCCGGGATGAGCTCGGCCATGAAGTGGTTGATGTCGAGGATCTCTCGTTTGCCGTCGATGCGGCGCACACGCTTGATGCGGGTCACCAGGCTGCCTTCCTCGGCCTGGATGTGTTCGAGCAGGCTGCCCTGCAAGGGCAGTTGGCTGAACTCCACCACCTCGGTGCGCACGTCGTTGCCCAGCCGGGGGTAGGTTTCCTGGAAGCTGACGATACCGCCGAGCTGAAACTCGATCGGCGCGGGCGAGAGCACGAAGGTGCCCTTGCCGTGGACCTTCTGCGCGAACCCCCTTTCTTGCAACTGCTCGATGGCACGGCGCACCGTACCGCGGCTGGTCTGGTAGCTGCCCATCAGTTCGGTTTCGGAGGGCAGGCGAGCGCCTGGCTGCAGGCGTTCGGTGGTGATGCTGGCAAGCAGATCGCTGTAGATCTGGTTGTATTTGCTCATGAAGTGGGCTCGGTACCGGGTGCGCGAAGGGGGAACCATAGGGATGGCATGCGTGTTTGTCGATGGCCTTGCGACGGCCGCGTGGTAACTATTGTTGCAAACTCGTCTGTACGAGTTATTGCGCCAGCTCGTACAGACGAGTATGTTGGATGCACACGGTAGCGGCAACGCACCCCAATAACAAAAAAAGCAGGGCACAAGCATGAGCCACGATTACGCGAACATCGCCAGCGCGTTGCTGCAAAGCCTCGGCGGCAGGGCCAACCTCGAACAGGCCGCGCACTGCGTCACCCGCCTACGCCTCTCTCTGAAAGACCCAAACCAGGTAGACCGCGGCACCCTGAACCAGATCGACCTGGTCAAGGGCTCGTTCTTCAGTGGCGGCCTGTTCCAAGTGGTCATCGGCCCCGGCGAAGTCGAAAAAGTCTACGCCGCCCTGCGCGAGCAAACCGGCTTGGCCGCCCTCACCATCGCCGACCTCAAGCAACAGAGCGCCGCCAAGGTCAATGGCGTGCAGCGCCTGGTGCGGGTGCTGTCCGATGTCTTCATGCCGATCCTGCCGGCGTTGATCATCGCTGGCCTGCTGATGGGGGTGAACAACCTGATCGGTGCCAAGGGCATGTTCGTCGAAGGCCAAACGTTGCTGGAGGCCTACCCCGCGCTCGACGGCGTGTGGAGCCTGATCAACCTGATGGCCAACACCTCCTTCGTATTCCTTCCGGCGCTGGTGGGCTGGTCGGCGGCCAAGCGCTTCGGCGGCAGTGAAATCCTCGGCATCGTGCTGGGGCTGATGCTGGTGCACCCCGACCTTCTCAACGCCTGGAACTACGGCAAGGTGGTAGCCGGCCTGGGCGGGCAGGGCATGCCGTACTTCGACATTTTCGGCTGGTTCAAGATCGAGAAGGTGGGTTACCAGGGGCAGATCCTGCCGATTTTGCTGGCCGCCTACGTGATGAGCGTGATCGAGAAGTGGCTGCGCGCCCGGGTGCCCAACGCCATCCAGCTGCTGGTGGTGCCTATCACCACCATCGTGATCACCGGCGTATTGGCCCTGGCCCTGATCGGCCCGGTCACCCGCCACCTGGGCATCCTGATCACCGAGGGGCTGGTGGCGCTGTTCGACCTGGCACCGCTGCTAGGCGGCGGCATCTTCGGCCTGCTGTTCGCACCCCTGGTGATCACCGGGATGCACCACATGTTCCTTGGCGTCGACCTGCAACTGATCTCCACCCAGGGCGGCACCTTCATATGGCCGATGATCGTGATGTCCAACCTCGCCCAGGGCAGTGCCGCAGCGGCGGTGTTCTACATGACCCGCAACGCCCGCGACAAGAGCATGGCTTCCACCTCCGCAGTCTCGGCGTACTTTGGCATCACCGAGCCTGCGATGTTCGGCATCAACCTGCGTTACAAGTACCCGTTCTACTCCGCCCTGATCGGCTCTTCGATGGCATGCATCTTCCTGTCGATGAACAAGGTGCAGGCCTCGGCCATCGGTGTCGGCGGCCTGCCCGGCTTCATTTCCATCATGCCCCAGTACATCCCGGTGTTCGTAGTCGGCATGGTCATCGCCATGATCGTGCCTTTCCTGCTCACCTGCGCACTCAGCGCCAAGCTCATCCGCCCCGGCTACCGGGTGGCCTAAGCCCTGGCTCCAACCACTGAAGGATTCGCGCCATGCAAGCCTGGCAGCATTCGGTGATCTACCAGATCTACCCCAAAAGCTTCCATAGCCACGCCGGCAACCCCGCCGGGGACCTGCTCGGTGTGGTGGACAAACTCGACTACCTACACTGGCTTGGTGTCGATTGCCTGTGGCTGACGCCCTTCCTGCGCTCGCCGCAGCGCGACAACGGCTACGACATCAGCGATTACTACGCCATCGACCCCAGCTACGGCACCATGGCCGACTGCGAGTTGCTGATCGCCGAAGCCGGTAAGCGCGGTATCAAGCTGATGCTCGACATCGTGGTCAACCACACGTCCATCGAGCATGCCTGGTTCCAGCAGGCGCGCAGCAGCCTGGACAACCCCTATCGCGATTTTTATATCTGGCGCGACCAGCCCAACAACTGGGAATCCAAGTTCGGCGGCTCGGCCTGGGAGTACGAAGCCCAAACCGGCCAGTACTACCTGCACCTGTTCGATCACACCCAGGCCGACCTGAACTGGGACAACCCCAGAGTGCGCGAAGAAGTCTTCAAGATGATGCGCTTCTGGCGTGACAAGGGCGTTGGCGGTTTCCGCCTGGACGTGATCAACCTGATATCCAAACCGGCAGACTTCCCGGAAGACGCCACCGACGGGCGCGGCTTCTACACGGACGGGCCGAACGTGCACCGCTACCTGCAGGAGATGCACCGCGAAGTCTTCGAGGGCCATGACCTGGTGAACGTGGGCGAGATGTCGTCGACCCGCCTGGAGCATTGCATCCGCTATTCGCACCCGGCATCGAAAGAGCTGTCGATGACCTTCAATTTCCATCATCTGAAGGTGGACTACCCCAACATGCAGAAGTGGGTGTACGCCGACTTCGACTTCATCGAGCTCAAGCGCATCTTCTCGCTGTGGCAGACCGGCATGCAGGCAGGGGGCGGCTGGAATGCGTTGTTCTGGTGCAACCACGATCAGCCGCGGGTGGTGTCGCGGTTCGGCGACGATGGCGAGCACCGCGTCGCCGCCGCCAAGATGCTGGGCACGGCGCTGCATTTTCTGCAGGGCACCCCGTTCATCTACCAGGGCGAGGAGCTGGGCATGACCAACCCAGGCTTCGACCGTATCGAGCAGTACCGCGACGTCGAAACCCTGAACATCTATCGGCTCAAGCGCGAGGCAGGCGAGAGCGACGCCCAGTGCATGGCCACCATCATGCAGAAATCGCGGGACAACGCCCGCACGCCCATGCAGTGGAGCGGCGAGCCCAATGCCGGCTTCAGCACCGCAGCGCCCTGGATCGACCTGCCGGCCAACGCCGGGCACATCAACGTCGAGCAGCAGTTCAGCGACCCTTCCTCTGTGCTGCACCACTACCGCCGCTTGATAGCCCTGCGCCGGGAAACGCCCCTGATGCAGGCCGGTATCTACCGCGACCTCCTGCCGGAGCATACCCAGGTGTGGGCCTACCTGCGCGAAGGCAGCGGCGAGCGGCTGTTGGTGGTGAGCAACTTCTACGGCCGCGCCTGTGAAGTGGAGCTGCCTGAGCCGGTGATCGGAGCCGCCCAGTCACAACGGTTGCTCATCAGCAATTATCCCGGCAGCGAACAACGCCAGCGGCGGCTGTCGCTCAGACCCTATGAATCGTTCGTGCTGCACCTGGCCGGTAACGGCTGACACCTGCTATCGCACCGGGTAGCCAAGCGGCTGCCGTGGCGTTGGGCCCCTCTGCGGCGGGGGTTTGCCGCAGAGGGGCGCTGGGCCCGCAAGACCTTTTACAACAATAAAAAGACAGGGGTGGATTTTGAAAACAAAGATGACGTTCAAGCTGGCCGCTTCGTGCGTTTACCTGACCTTGCCGTTCTCGGCGCAGGCGCTGGATTTCGCCGGCTACCTGCGCAGCGGCCTGGGCAGTACCGACAACAACCACACGCAGTCATGCTTCGCGCTGCCCGGTGCCCAGAGCAAGTACCGCCTGGGCAACGAGTGCGAGCAGTATGCCGAGCTGGAACTGCGCCAGGCGCTGGCGACCTTCGACGATGGCTCGGTACTGAGCATCGACGGCATGGCGTCGCTGCACAACCGCTACGGCCAGGCCCTGACCTTCCAGGGCGACAACGGCACCGTGCGCCTGCCCCAGGCCTATGCGCAATGGTCGAACCTGCCCAGCCTCAATGGCGGGTCGGTGTGGGCCGGCCGCCGCTACTACAAGCGTAACGATATCCATATCTCCGACTTCTACTACTGGAACCAGAGCGCCACGGGCGCCGGGGTCGAAGACGTTAAGATCGGCGGCCTGAAATACAGCTACGCGTTTTCCCGCAAGGACAACCTCTACCAGAAAGACTACGTGACCCGGCAGGATTTCAACGTCGGCGGTTTCCAGACCAACCCCGGCGGTGAGCTGGAGCTGGGCCTGAGCTACCTCGACAAGCCCAGCCGCCGCAATGCCCACGCCGGCTGGGCGGTCACGGCCCAGCACGTGCAGCAGGACTTTCTCGGCGGCAAGAACAAATTGGCCTTGCAATACGGCGAAGGCCCAGGCACCGGGCTAGGCTACACCGGCGACACTGCGCTGGATGACAGCAACAAGAGCTATCGGGTAGTGGAGTTTTTCGATTGGCAAGTCACGCCACGTTTCGGCGGCCAGTTCGAGGCGGTGTACCAGAAGGATATCCGCCCGGACGGCAGCGACCAGACCTGGATCTCCGTAGGCATCCGGCCGGCATATGCGATCACCGAGCAGTTCAAGCTGGTCGCCGAGCTCGGCCACGATCAGGTCGATGCCCCCGGCGGCACACGCAAGCTCAGCAAGGCCACCTTCGCCCCCACCTGGTCGCCCAAGGGCCCCGGCTTCTGGACCCGGCCGGAGGTGCGCCTGTACTACACCTACGCTAGCTGGAACGCAGCGGCCCAACGGGCAGCCAACGAACTGGCCGCCGGCTCGGCGCTGTCGGACACCGGCGCGTTCGGCACGGCACTGCATGGGGCCAATGCCGGTGTGCAGGTTGAGTACTGGTGGAAATGAACGAAGGTGCCCCCCTTGGCCCGTCGAAGAACAACAACACAGGTGAAACCATGACCGACCCTCGACCCTTGCAACTGATGGCACCGCTGCCTGGGGTGCTGATCCCTCTAAGCGATGTCCCTGACCCGGTCTTCGCTGAGCGGGTGATCGGTGATGGCCTGTGCATCGACCCGACCGGCGAAACCCTCTGCGCGCCCATGGCCGGCGTCGTCAGTGACCTGCAGCGCAGCGGCCATGCCCTCACCCTCACCAACGACCAGGGCGTGCAGGTGCTGCTGCACATTGGCCTGGACACCGTGAACCTGGCCGGCGAGGGCTTCGCCGCCCAGGTCGAGCAGGGGCAAAGGGTGGAAGCGGGGCAGCCGCTGATCCGCTTCGATGCCGACTATATCGCCCTGCATGCACGCAGCCTGATGACGCTGATGCTGGTTGCCAGCGGCCAGCCTTTCAAGGCGCTGGCCAGCGAAGGGCAGGTCGAGGCCTTGCAGCCTCTGCTGCAAGTCGGTGCTGGCGACCAGGCCCCCCTCGCCGAGCAGGGCGCGGAGGAAGCGGTGTTTTCCGCAGCGATTCCGCTGCCCAACGCCAACGGCCTGCATGCACGCCCAGCGGGAACCTTCGCCCAGGCTGCCAAGAGGTTCGAGGCGCGCATCCGCCTGTATACCGAGCAGGGCAGCGCCAACGCCAAATCCCTGGTGGAGATCATGGCGCTGCATACTCGCCAGGGCGATGCGCTGCGCATCAGCGCCGCAGGCCCGGACGCGCAGGCGGCGCTGGCGGCATTGAGCACGTTGCTGGCGGAGGGTAGCGGTGAGGCCGTCGCGCCTGCCGCCGCCGCGCCCAGTGCTGCCCCGGCGGCACCCGGCGAACCTGGGCAGCTGCGCGGGGTCTGTGCCTCGCCCGGTGCAGCCTTCGGCCAGGTGGTGCAAGTGAGCGAGCGGTCCTTGGATCTGCCGGAAACAGCTGCCGACCCGGCCGCCGAGCGAGCCAGCCTGGCCCGTGCGCTTGCCGAGGCGATGCAGGCCTTGCAGGCATTGCAAGACAGCGCCGGTAACGAGGCTCAGGCGCAGATCTTCAAGGCGCACCAGCAATTGCTGGACGACCCCAGCCTGGTCGAGCAGGCGCACGCGCTGATCGGCCAGGGCAAGAGCGCCGCCTTCGCCTGGCGCGAGGTGACCGAGGCCACCGCAGCGTTGTTCAAGGCCGGTGGCAACACCTTCATGGCCGAGCGCGCGCTGGACCTGCAAGACGTTGGCCAGCGCGTGCTCAAGTGCCTGCTGGGCGTGCAGGACAACGGCTTGGCCCTGCCCGACCAGGCCATCCTGATCGCCGATCAGCTCACGCCCTCCCAGACGGCCGCGCTGGATACCCGCAAGGTGCTGGGCTTCGCCACGGTGGCCGGCGGCGCCACCAGCCATGTGGCGATTCTGGCGCGAGCGCTGGGCATCCCGGCATTGTGCGGGCTACCCAAGGCAGTGCTGGAGCTACCAAGCGGCGCCGCCGTGCTGCTGGACGCCGACCTGGGTGAGCTGCGGGTCGACCCCCCGGCGGCCGTAGTGCAGCAGTTCCAGGCCAGGCGCCAAGAGCAGCAGCAGCGCCAGGCCCACGAGCTGGCGCAGGCGCCCTTGGCGGCCAGCACCCGCGATGGCCACCGTTTCGAAGTCACGGCCAATGTGGCGTCGGTGCTGGAAACCGAACATGCCATGGCGCTGGGCGGGGAGGGTGTCGGGCTGCTGCGCTCGGAATTCCTCTACCACGAGCGTGCCAGCGCTCCCACCCCGGACGAGCAAGCCGCGGCCTACGCCGCCATCGCTCGCGCGGTAGGGCCATCGCACAACCTGGTGGTGCGCACCCTGGATGTGGGCGGCGACAAGCCCCTGGCCTACCTGCCCATGGACAGCGAGGCCAACCCGTTCCTGGGCATGCGCGGCATCCGCTTGTGCCTGGAGCGCCCGGATCTGTTGCGTGAGCAGCTGCGCGCCATCCTGGCCAGCGCCGGCCTTGCGCGGCTGCACATCATGCTGCCGATGGTCAGCCAGCTCTCCGAACTGCGCCAGGCGCGGCAGGTGCTCGAAGAAGAGGCCCGCGCAGCCGGGCTGCAGGCACTGCCCAAGCTGGGGATCATGGTGGAGGTGCCGTCTGCGGCGCTGATGGCCGACCGTTTCGCCCCGGAAGTGGACTTCTTTTCGATCGGCACCAACGACCTGACCCAGTACACCCTGGCGATGGACCGCGACCATCCGCGCCTGGCCAGCCAGGCCGACAGCCTTCATCCGGCCGTGCTGCGGCTGGTCGCGCGTACCGTGGAGGCTGCCCACGCCCATGGCAAGTGGGTGGGCGTGTGCGGCGCGCTGGCGTCGGAAACCCTGGCGGTGCCGGTGTTGCTGGGGCTTGGGGTGGACGAGCTGTCGGTCAGCGTGCCGCTGATTCCTGCGGTCAAGCAGGCGATCCGTGAAGTCGAATTGAGCCGCTGCCAGGCCCTTGCCCAGCAGGTGCTGGGCCTGGATAGCGCCGAGCAGGTACGCGAGGCCTTGCGCGGGCAAGCGCAGGCTGCGCGAGTCGTTTCTCACGTAATGGAGAGTCGAGTATGTTAAGGAAGCTGCAAACTGCGTTCTGGAAAGCGCTCACCCCGGACCTGGTACCCGACGGGCCTGGGCCCGTGGCGGCTGCCGCCGATCCCGAGCTGCCGGTGGCCGTGCTGAAGGCGCTGGGCGGTGCGGCGAACCTGGCCTCGCAACAGCGCGTGGCCGTCACCCGGCTGCGGGTGCAACTGCGCGACGCCAGCCAGCTGGACCCGCCGGCCTTGCAGGCGGCGGGTATCGCCAGCGTGATGGTGCTCGCCGAAGGGGTGGTCCACCTGCTTTCCCCTGTCCCCACCGCGGCGGCTGCCGCGCACTGATCCTTCGTCCATTTCTATACCTATTGACCAGATCCGGGGCGGAACCACCGCCCTCGCATCGAAGTTGGCCAACTGCGTGATAGTCAGAAACTTTCTACTGTGTAGAGGTCATGAGTATGCATGCTGGCGCTTTGTTCATTTCGTTCGATGCTGTCGCTGTTTCCGGTATTACTGTCGAAGCGTTGAAAACTGCCAAAAGCCTGGAACCCAAAGGCGTAACTTGTTACCTGGACCTGGGTTACGACATCAAGGTCGACAAAGGCAACTTCAATAAACCCTACGAGGAGGAAAACGCGCTGTACCGAAACGTCTTCACGCTGGTGCGCGTCGAAGACGTCGATACGCTTCCCCACTACAGCGCCGCGTTCATCGAGCAGGTGAACGAGGTGTTGATCAGGCAACGCAAAGCCGTTTCCGAGCAAGAGCGACAGCGCCTGCTCGAGGCCGTCAACGAAAGCGCCCAGGCGCTGGCCGTGCGCATGGTGCAGTTGTGGCAGCGGCTCAATATCCGCTACCTGATCGTCGAAAACGGCACCCTGCCGGAAAACATCATCTACACCCGGGCGCTGTACCTGGCGATCGACATCCACGGTGCGCGCCAGGGCTTGGGCAACTTCGTGATCTGGCGCGATCACGACCTGATGTGGAACAGCGAGCAGGGTGCTCTGAAATACGGCCCGGAGCCCTACCCGCATGCCGTCAAGCCGGTGCCCTCGCCCTATATCACCTATGTGACGCTCAACCAGCACCTCAAGCACAAGCTCGAGGCCTGGTGCGATCAGGCGGTGCAAGTGCAGGTGCGCAAGAATACCTACGACTTCGGTGGCCAGCGCAGCGGCCGCAGCCTGCGCCCGCAGCTAGACATTCGCGACAGCGACCTGCTCATCGCCCGCACCACCCGGATCATCGAGCAGAAGCGCCAGGACCGCGACATTCACCTGGTGGCGCGGCTGAACCGGCTGTTCGCCGAAGCCGGGAGCCAGCGCAAGGTGTATCTGGTGATCGCGGGCGACCCTCAGGAGCAGCCGGCCTATTTCCAGCAACTTCAGGCGCTGGCTGTGCAACTGCAAGTGGAGCCGTTCATCAAGTTCATTGGCTCCTTGCCCCACGCTGACCTGTGCCATGCCCCCGAAGCGATCCGCATCGAAGACCTCTACCACGCCTGCGACCTGGTGTCGTTCCTGACCTCCTGGGGCTACGACAGCTACGGCAACCCGGTGGGCGAAGCGATCAGCCACCAGCGGTGCTACATCACCACCGCCTATGAGTACTACCAGGAGGTGTACGGCCAATATGGTTTCGAAGCACCGGTGATGGCCGTTTCGCAGGAGGCCGATGGGCTGCCGGACGAAGCCTTCGTTCGAGCGGTTTACCAGTTGTTGAATGACCCGCCGCGCCGGCAGGCCATTGCCCAGAAGAACTTCGCCCTGGGCCAGCGAACGCTCTCCAACAACCTCATTGCAATGCTCGACTTCAACGCCGCAGGAGGCACCATGCGTGAACAGGTTTTTGTATCGGTGGTATTGCCGGTCTACAACGAAAGTGACCGCATCGACGCCGTGCTGCGTTCGCTGTATCAGCAGCAAACCCACAATGGGCTGATGACGCATGCCAGCTATGAACTGATCATCGTCGACAACAACTCCACCGATGATTCGGTCGCCAAGGTGGAGGCGTTCAAGGCCGAGCACCCGTCGCTGGATATTCATGTCATCCGCGAGACCACGCAGGGGGTGTCGTCGGCGCGCAAGTGCGGCATGGACTACGCCGCCATCCGCTCACGCGCCCGTGACCTGGCGCTGGGCACCCACCGGCGGCACTACATCGCCTCTGCCGACGCCGATTGCACCGTCGACTCCTACTGGCTGCATGCGCTGATCGAGAAAATGATGGCCGAGCAGGCAGACCTGGGCACCTGCAACTACTACTACGACCCCGCCGCCTTCGCCGAGCGGCCCAATCTGTTCAATGAAATCCAGAAGACCCTGCGTTGCCGGGGGATGTCGTTCTCGCTGTTCGGCGGCTTCCCCGATGGCAAGGGTTTCGCCGTGGAGCGGGAGCTGTACGAGCGAGTGGGTGGCATCGAGATCTTCTACCAGCTCGACCAAGGCCGCTTCGTCGAGCACCTCTCCGATGACTGGGACTTCGGCATCCGCGTGATCGCCTGGGGCGGCAAGCCGGTGTACGCCCACGGCTCGCGGGTGGAGATCAACAGCCGCCGGGTCGACACCCTGCTCGACGAGGTGATCACCGGCAATGCCTATGGGCGCGACGGCATCATCGTGATGAAGGACGTGCGCCCCGGCCAGCAACGCGGGCCGGGCTTCTGCGACACCAGTGCCGAGCAATCGCGGCAGGCCTGGGACTACTCGATCAAGGACTACGTACCCAAGAACATCGTGCTGCCGGTGCTGCTCAACCCGCAGTGGCTGCTGGAGCGCGAGGAGATCCGCGCCTTTTTCCACGGGCCTGTGGCCGACCGCCTCTACGAGCGGATCGCTCAAATCGAGCACGAAACCCGGGTCATCGACTTCAAACCGATCCACGCCTACAAGACCCCCGCCTACCGCCTGTATTTCGAGTTCCGCGACGAGCTGTTCAGTGCGCTGCGCCGCGCCGTGGGCGATGACATCGGCTACCCGCCGCCGCTGCCGGCCTGCTTCGAAGGCGTGGCGCCCGAAGACTTCTCACGGTTCGCCTACTACTTCTGCGAAGACCGCGAATCGGGCGAAGCCCACAACTACTTTGCCAATGGAGGGGTGTTCTGATGAATGCGCAAGCGCTCGGCTCGCTCAACGATCTGGACCCGAACTACCCGGTGCCACGGGTGTATGACTTTCTCGCCGACCCTGCCAACAGCGCGATGCTCGACTACGTGTACAACGACCCGTTCGGCTGCCACGTGTTTCCCGGCGACATCGAAGGCTACCCGCTGGGCCAGTTCTTCCAGGACATGAACCAGGAAATCGGCCAGGCCCGGCAGATCCACCTCTGGGCCTACATTCCCACCTGCCGCTACCGTTGCCACTTCTGCCAGTACCCGACGGTGATCCTCAACCCCAAGGCGCCTTCTTCGCAGCAAGTGTTCACCGATGTGGTGGACTACAACATCAAGGAAGCCAGCCTCTGGTTGCAGAAGGTGCCGGCCCTGGCGCATGCGCAGGTCGGGGAGTTCAACATCTTCGGCGGCACCCCCTCGCTGTTGCCCGAAGCCGAGCTGCGGCGGCTGATGGCGTTCTACCGCAGCCATTTCAACTTCGACGAAGCCACCCTGCGTTTCGAAGGTGAGCCGGGCACGCTCAACAAACCGTACCTGAGCCTGCTCAAGGAGCTGGGTTTCACCAAGATCAGCTTCGGCGCGCAGTCGTTCGACGACCGCATCATCTCGGCCTGCGGGCGCATGCACTCGGCCCAGGAGTGCGTCGACACCATCGAGTACGCCCGGGCGATCGGGCTGGAATGGGTGAGTGTGGACCTGATCTACGGCATGCTCGGCCAGGCGGTGGACGATGTGAAATACGACATGGAGAAAACCCTGGAGCTGGACCTGTCGCACGTGGTGATCGCCAAGCTGCACATGGAGGAGTTCATGAAGACCCGCACCGGGGTGTCGGGCGAGCGGCAGAGCCACTGGCAGCGCAAGGGGCTGATCAACATCGGCGACATGACCTTCCCCGGCCTGGGCAAGCAGTACCAAATGCGCGAGCTGGTCGAGCAATACCTGGCGCCGCGTTACCACGAGCGGCCGACCATGTATTTCCATCAACAGCACCAACCCCGGAAAAATGGAAAGGGCTGATCACCAACCTCGACACCCAGTACCCCGAGGTGGCGATCGGGCTGGGCGGCAGCTCCAAATGCACCCGCGCCGAAGCGATCAACATCACCGGCTACAACGCCTACAAACAGGCGCTGGACGAGGGCCGCCTGCCCATCGACCAGAGCCGCGGGGTGTCGCCGCTGCACCGAGAGGTCAACGCCTTCAAAATGGCGCTCTCCACGCTCATTCCGGTAGACGACCAGGTGTTCCGCCGGCGCTTCGAGGGCCGCAGCTACCACGACAACCCGATCATCAGCCAGGCCCTGCAAGGGCTGCAGGCCAAGCAACTGGTGTGCGTGGAAAGCGACCAGGTGCAGCTCACGCCCAATGGCGTGACCTTGGTCGAGGCCGTGATCAACACCCAATTCGCTGCCGCGCAGGCCTGAGGACCAAAGCCGATGACACATGACGACAACGCCGGCTCGCCGGTTTTCAGCTTCTATTACATCGCCATCGACACCGAGGCCGGTGTCACGCCGGAGCAGTTCGAAACCTTCGTGCGCGAGCAGGGGGTGAAGATCCCCTGCTACCCTGGCTGGAGCTGGACGCTGCTGCGCGGCCTGCGTGCCGAGCGCACCGGGCAGTACCTGATGCTGTTCGAAATCGCCAACGCCGCCCAGCGCGACCGCTATGTGGCGGCCGATGGCAACCAGACGCCGCTGGCCCGGCACTTCTGGCAAGAACATGCCCATGCGCGGCCGCTGATCGAGCAGTGGAAGCGCTACGCCACCTTCAGCGAGCTGCCGACCCTTTTCACCGACTACCGGCTGCTGGCCGAAAACATCCACAGCACCGTGCCGCCAGGGCCGCGCTACCAGGAGCGGCCCGGCCAGGCGCCGCTGGCGCGGGTGATCGGCATCCACACCATCGCCCTGCGCGCCGATGTGCAGCCGCACACCTTCGAAACCTTCATCACCGAGAACCACCACCGCATCGTCGACTACCCGGACTGGAAGTTCCGGCTGCTAAAGGGGGAGCGGGGCAACCGCCTGGACCCTTACGTGGTGCTGATGGAAATCGCCAACCTGGAGGCGCTGGATGCGTTCTACCCCGAGCCGGACATCGCCACCGACAAGGCGGCGGTGTTCGCCCAGGCGAACCGCGACACCAAGCAGATGTACGAAGAGTGGAAGCAGCTGGCGTCGTTCTCCGGCTCGCCCCAGCTCTACACCGATTACCTGGCCGTAGCGCAGAGCCAAGGGGGATGAGCATGGACCGGCCGGTTGTTTCCAACCTTCGCCAGCAGCACGCCACACGCGGGGTGTTCTTCGTCGCCGGGCTGGCCATGGCCGCCTGGGCGCCGTTGATCCCCTACGCCAAGGCGCGCCTGGGCATCGACGAAGGCACCCTGGGGCTGTTGCTGTTCTGCATCGCCGCCGGCTCCATGCTGGCGATGCCGCTGGCCGGGCGAGCCATCGCCCGTTTCGGCTGCCGGGTGTTGATCCTCGCTTGCGCCGTGGCGTTCTGCGCGGTGCTCCCGCTGATGATGCTGGCACGCTCGCCGGTGGAGATGGGCGTGGTCCTGCTGCTGTTCGGCGCCGCCAACGGCTTGCTCGATGTGACGATGAACGCCCAGGCGGTGCTCGTCGAGCGAGAAAGCGGGCAGGCGCGGATGTCGGGCTTTCACGGCTTCTACAGCCTGGGCAGTGTCGCCGGGGCAGGGGGCGTGAGCCTGTTGCTCGCCGCTGGTGCCGGGCCCTCCTTGGCGGTGGGTGTGGTGGTGGCCGTGATCGCGGCGATCGGCATACCGGCCCGTGGCGCGCTGCTGGGCGTGCGCCCTGGTGACAGCGGCACGGCTGGCGGAGCCTGGCAGGCACTGGCCCGGCCGGGGCTGCTGTTCATCGCCGGGCTGTGCTTTTTCATCTTCATGATCGAAGGCGCCATGCTTGATTGGTCTGCCGTGCTGCTGCACAGCCAGCATGGCCTGGCCACGGACCGCGCGGGCCTTGGCTTTACGCTCTACGCCACTGCCGTGGCGCTGGCCAGGCTCTCGGGGCGACCGCCTGGTGAACCGGCTCGGCCGGGCCCTGGCGTTGGGCCTGGGCGCTGGCTGCGCGGCAGCAGGGCTGTTGGTGATCGTGTCGTTCGCCGAGCCCGGGCTAGCCCTGGCCGGTTTCGCCCTGGCCGGCGTGGGCCTGGCCAATATCGTGCCGGTGCTGTTCAGCAGCGCCGGCAACCACCCCGGCTTGCCTTCGAGCACGGCCCTGGCGGCGGTCACCCTGGTCGGCTACACCGGCCTGCTCAGCGGCCCGGCGCTGATCGGCATGGTGGCCCGCCACATCGGCTTGCCCGCCGCCTTCAGCGCCGGCGTGGTGATCCTGCTGCTGGTGTGTGCCAGCAGCCGATTCATTTCCTTTCCTCGCACACAGGCCATGGAGCTTTCATGAACACTCCTTCCCCGGTTTTCAGCCTGCACTACGTGGGCCTGAACCTGAAAAAAGGCGTTACCGCCGATGACTTCGAACAGTTCGCCCGCGAGCAGGGCACGGCCATTCCGGCGTACCCGGGCTGGCGCTGGACGCTGCTCAAGGGCCTGCGCGGGGAGCGGCAGAACCAGTACCTGATGCTGCAACAGGCCCCCAGCGCCGAGGCCTACGGGCAGTACATCGACGCCCAGGGCGACCCGACCCTAATGGCCCGGCAATTCTGGCAGGCAAGGCCGCAGGCCACCGAGCTGATCGCGCAGTGGAAACGCTTCTGCACCTTCGCCGAGCGCCCGACCATCTTCTCCTACTACACCCAGGTGGCCGAGAACGCCGCCAGCACCTTGGCCGACGGCCCCAACTACCAGGCCAGGCGCGGCCAGCCCCCGGTGGCGCGGGTAGTGGGCCTGCACAACCTGGCGCTGCAACCGGGCGTCACCCCCGAGACCTTCGAGCACTTCATCACCAGCAACATCCACCGCATCGCCGACTACCCTGGCTGGAAATTCCACATGCTCAAGTGCCAGGGTGGCAGCCGCCTGGACCAGTACCTGGTGATGCTGGAAATCGAAAGCCTGGAATCGCTCAATGCCTTCCACCCAGAGCTGGACGTTTCCACGCCCAAGGCCTTGGCCTTCGTCGAGGCTCACCAGGATGCCGAGCGCATGAACGACGAGTGGCGTGAGCTGGCCTCGTTCTCCGGAGCGCCGCAGTTGTATACCGACTACATCAGCGTGGCCGGCAGCGCCGATTCCTGAGCAGCTCAGCGGAAGGGGTGCAATGCCCCTTCCTTGACTGTTACGGCCCGCCATTGCGGCCGGCTTCCCCGCCTTGCATCAATCCCTCCCTCACCTGATACGCCTGGCCCGGCGCGAGCCTGCGAACCGGCCGCTCAACGGCGGGGATTGTGCGCCGGTTCTCAATTAGGCGATGCGGCAAATGTATCCACACTGAAACACCTGACGAACGGGCTGGGCCTCCGAAGGACGAGCCTCTAAAATGCCGCCCGCTCAAATGATGACGCTTTAACATTACATGGAAGTAAAATGAAACACCTCGTAGTAGCCGCCGCCTGCCTGCTCGCCAGCCTGGCCGCCCACGCCGCCCCCACTCCCGGCGAACAAGACCTGCTGCTCGAACGCCAGCAGCGCCTGCTTGACGACCAGCAACGCCGCCTCGACGACCTGCGCAACCTGCCCGGCGAAAAAAAAGCCGCACCCGCTGCGCCAAGCGATGCGCCTGCCCGTTGCTTCACCATCGAGGGTGTACAGTTCGAAGGCATCACGCTGCTGCCGCTGGCTACCCAACGCCGCCTGGTCGCGTCGTACGAAGGCCAATGCGTAGGCGTGCCGCAACTCAACGACCTCCTCAAGGCCATCACCGGCGAATACATCGCCCGCGGCTACGTGACCAGCCGCGCCTACCTGCCCAGCAAGATCTGGGCAGCGGCGTGCTGCGTGTGCAAGTGGTCGAAGGCAATCTGGAAGGCGTGGCCCCGGCCCAGGGCAGCCAGCTCTCGCCACGTGAAGTGGGCATGGCCTTCCCCGGCCACGAGGGCGAGCCGCTGAACCTGCGCGAGATCGAGCAGATGGTCGACCAGCTCAACCGCCTGCCCTCCAACCAGGTGCAGATGGACCTGCTGCCCGGCGAGCAGGTCGGTGGTAGCCAGGTACAGGTCAAGAACACTCCGGCCAAGCCCTGGCGCGCTTCGCTGTCACGCAACAACAACGGCCAGCGCAGCACCGGTGAGCAGCAGTGGGGCGCGGGCCTGGAGTGGGACAACCCGCTTGGCCTTGCCGATCAACTGCGCCTGCGCGGCGGCCATGATGCGGTAAGCGACCACACCCGCACCTCCAGGAACGGCAGCATCGACTACAGCGTGCCTTGGGGCTGGTGGACCTTCGACTACAACTACAGCCAGAGCGACTACCGCTCCAACATTAATGCCCAGGGCCAGACCTTTGCCCAGACCGGCGACAGCCAGACCCACAGCGCCCGTGCCGAGCGTGTGATTCACCGCGATGCCCTCAGCAAGACGTCCCTCAGCACCGGGCTTTCGGTGCTGCGCGCCAACAGCTACATCGACGACACGCGCCTGAACCTGAGCAGCAACCGCATCACCGAGGCGCAGTTCGGCTTCAACCACGGCCGGCGCATCGGCACCGCGTTCGTCAACCTTGACCTTGGTTGGCAGCACGGCATCGGCGCCTTCGACGCCCAGGGTGAAGGCGACCCCGGCCCGGGCGTGCCCACCGCGCGCTACAACAAATACACCGGCACCCTGAGCTACCTGCAAGGCTTCGACCTGTTCGGCGAACGCCTGCAATTCACCAGCCTCGGCACCTGGCAGCACAGCGAAGACGCCCTATACAGCCCGCAGCGCATGAGCCTGGGCGGCCAGGCCTCGGTGCGCGGCCTCAAAGACCAGTACCTGACCGGCGACACCGGCGGTTACTGGCGCAACGACCTGCGTTGGGTACGCCCGGTCACCCAGCCTGCGTTGCAGCCGCTGTTCCAGCAGTACGGCGCCGGCATCGGCTACGACCAGGGCGTGATCGAGCACGGCCGCTACAACAGCGGCGCCAGCGGGCGGGTCACCGGCAACGCTTTCGAGCTGTTCGCCCGCGGCCAGCATGTGGCCGTGAGCCTCACCTTGGCCCGCTCGCTGGAGCGCCCCGAGGCGCTACCCAAACGCGAGCACCCGCTGTACTTCAGCGTCGACTTTTACCTGTAACACCGCTTAGCGCTCTTTAAAGGAAACGACATGGACGCCTTCCCTCGCCAGGCCACCTTCTGGGGCCTGCCCACGCGCGGCATTGCACTGCTGCTGATCAACGCCCTGTTCTGGCAACCCATCTGGGCGCAGGCCGCCACCGGCATCGTGGTGAGCAACAGCGCCACCCAGGTGGGCCAGGCTGGCAATGGCGTGCCGGTGGTGAACATCGCCGCGCCCAACGCCAGCGGCCTGTCGCACAACCAGTACCAGGCCTACAACGTCGGCCAGGAAGGGGTGATCCTCAACAACGCCACCGGCAACGTGCAGGCCACCCAGCTGGGCGGCATCATCGTCGGCAACGCCAACCTGCAAGGCCGCGCCGCCAGCACCATCCTCAACGAAGTGAACGGCGGCAGCCCCAGCCAGCTCAACGGCTACACGGAAGTGGCCGGGCAAGCCGCGCGGGTGATCGTCGCCAACCACTACGGCGTGACCTGCAACGGTTGCGGCTTCATCAACACCCCGCGCGCCACCCTCACCACCGGCAAGCCGGTGCTCGACGGCAACGGCAAGCTCGACCACTACCAGGTGGACGGCGGCCAGGTGAGCATTGAAGGCACCGGGCTGGACGCCAGCAACATCGACCAGTTCGAGATCATCACCCGCTCGGCGAAGATCAACGGCGAGATCCACGCGCGCAAACTGGCGCTGGTCACCGGCAAGAACGATGTAGACGCCGAAAGCCTCAACGCCACCGCTCGTGCCGCTGACGGCAATGCCCCAGCGCTTGCGGTAGACGCCTCTGCACTGGGCGGCATGTACGCCAACACCATCCGCCTGGTGGGCACCGAAGCCGGTGTGGGCGTGAAGCTCGACGGCAACCTCGCCGCCAGTGCTGGCGACATTCAGCTCGACGCCAACGGCCACCTGAGCGTGGCCCAGGCCGCTGCCAGCGGCAATATCGACGCCCACGGCCGCAGCGTCGAGCTCAACGGCCCGGCCTATGCCGCAGGCAACGTCAACGCCCGCGCCGACAACGCGCTGGTGAACCGCGGCACCCTCGCCGCCGCCGGCAACATCAACCTCACCGCTGGCGGCACGCTGAGCAACGGCAGCACGGTGGAGGCCGGGGTTAACCCGGACAACAGCCGTAATGCCACGGCTGACGTGGTGCTGCGGGCGGGGGAGATTGCCAATAGCGGGAAGGTGATCGCCAGCCGTGACCTGGATGCCCAAGCCACCGGCACGCTGCGTAACACCGGCGCCCTGAGCGCTACGGGCCAAGCGCGTGCCAAGGCTGCAACCCTGGACAACAGCCAGGGCAAGTTGCTGGCAGGTGGCAACCTCACGGCTGAAGCAGGCACCTTTTCCAACCAGAACGGCCAGGTCATCACCGATGCCAATCTGGCCGTCACCGCTGCGGCCCAGAACAACCAGGCCGGGCTGCTTTCTGGCCGCAAGGGTGTAACGCTCAGCGGCCAAGACCTGGACAATCGCCAGGGCGGTACCGTTTCCAGCCGTGAAGGCAACCTCAGCGCCACCTTCGCAGGCAAGCTGGACAACCGCGAAGAGGGTGCGCTCGCGGCTGGCGGCACGCTTGAGGCCACTGCCCGGCAACTGGATAACCGCCGTGGCACTGTCGAAGCACAGGGCCCGGTTACCCTTGGGCTGGCAGGCGATAGCCAGAACGACGGCGGCAGCATCTACAGCGCCACCTCTCTGAACATCGACAGCAGCGGCCATGCCCTGAACAACCAGGGCGGCAACCTCAAAAGCGCTGGCAGCCTGGGCCTGCTCGCAGGCTCTTTTGACAACAGCCAGGGCGGCAGCGTAGCCAGTGCCGGCTTGCTGAGCCTGTTGATTGCAGGCCAGTTGAATAATCGCGGCGGCCTGCTCTACAGCCAGAGCGCCGGTGTTGGCATCGAGGCGGGGGAGTTGGCCAACCAGGGCGGTACGGCCCAAGGCGAAACCCTTAGCCTCACCGGCACCACCGCCCACAACCAGGGCGGCAACCTCATCGCTCGCAGTGGTGCGGCGCTGGTCACCGTCGGGGCGTTCGACAACGGCACCGGCACACTGGCGGCGCAAGGCTTGCTGAAAATCGTCGGCGACAGCTTTGCCAACCACGGCCAGGTCGCTGCGCACGACATCGACACTCAACTGACCGGCACCTTCGACAACCACAGCGGTGTAGTGGAAAGCGCCGGCAACCTGGACCTTGCAGCCGCAGGCCTGGACAACGCAAACGGCCAATTGCGGGCCCTGGGCGATGGCACCAGCAGTGTCAGCCGTTTCAGCCTCGCCGGTGCACTGAACAACCAGAACGGCAACCTTGAAACAGCCGCGAATCGGCTGGAAGTAACCGCCGCAGGGCTGAGCAACGACGGTGGCAAGGTACTGCATCTGGGCGGCGGTGCCTTCGGCCTGAGCGCAGCGTTGCTTCAGGATGCCGGCGGCACGCTTGCAACCAATGGCAGCCTGCTGATCGAAGCCGATCAATGGAGCAACAGCAGTGCCCTGCAGGCCCGTGACCTGACGGTTCGCGTGAAGCGGCTCACCCAGGCAACCACTGGCAAGCTGATTGCCAGCGGCACATTCACAGGTAGTGGCGACGACTGGGCCAACGCGGGCACCCTCGCCAGCAATGGCGCATTCAGCCTCGACCTCAGCCGTAGCTTCACCAACGCCGGCCGGCTCATCAGCGGCGCCGGCCTGAACCTCGGCGCAGGCAGCGTGCTCAACCAAGGCACCTTGGCCGCCAACGACACGCTCAGCCTCACCGCCAGTGGCATCACCAACGACAAAGGCCTGCTCACCAGCGGCGGCAACATGCAACTGCTGGCCGATACCTTTACCAACCACGAGGCGGACGTCTACAGCCTCGGTGATCTGTTGATCGCCCGGGACGCCAGCGGCACGCGCGCCAGCCTGATACTCAACCAGTCGGGCAACCTCACCAGCGACGGTGCCATGGCCTTGGCTGCAGATACTGTCCGCAACGAGCGCACGGTGCTCGCCGTCGACCCGTCACGCCCGTGGAAAGGCCTGATTACCGAGATCGACTGCAACTATCCTGGCGGCCTGGACTGCAGCGGCAGCCGCCGGGAGCACGTATGGCGCATCGACCAGTACGATCGCCAGACCGTCAGTGAGGCCAGTGCCGCTTCGAGCATGACTGCCGGTGGCAGCATGGGCATTCAGGCCGATACGTTCACCAACAGCAGCAGCTCCGTTGCCACCGGTGGCGATTTCATTGCACGCGTCGGGGCGTTCAACAACCAGGGTGTGGTGACCGGCGAAACGCTGACCTCGCGCATCGTGCGCAGCGGCCGCAAGACCTCCTACGGCGCAGCCAGCGCCCAGGCCCAGGCGTTCAATGATCGCTATTCCGAGAATGGCAGCGCGTTCGACCCGAACGACAGCAGCGGCTATGCCCAAGGCCTGGCAGGTTTTTACTACGAAGGCGAGTACTTCAATTACAAAACCAGCAGTGAACTGAGCCACGACGCGCAAACCTACGGGGCAGTCATCCAGGCCGCCGGCCGAGTCGACGTGCAGGCCAGCAATGGCATCGACAACAGCGTAGTGAAACCGGGCTACCTGTTCGTCAGCCCCGGTACACCGACTGGCACCCACAACCCCGCAGGTGTTTACGGTGTGCAGGTTGCCGTGAACAGCCAGCTGCCCCCAGACCTTGCCCAGCAGCAGGTGAACCCCACCACGCTGCCTGGCTTCAGCCTGCCCGGCAGCGGGAACGGCCTGTTCCACCTGAGCGACCAGGCCGCTGGCAATCAGGCGCCCGCCGGCGCGGGTAGCGTCACCACCGCAGCCAACCCGAACATCCCGCATCGCTACCTGATCGAGACCAACCCCGCGCTCACCGACCTGCGCCAGTTCATGAGCTCCGACTACCTGCTCGGCCTGCTCGGCTACAACCCCGACAGCAACTGGAAGCGCCTGGGCGACGGTTTGTACGAGCAACGCCTGGTGCAACAGGCTGTGATTGCCCGCACCGGCCAGCGCTTCATCGACGGCATGGCCAGCGACGAAGCGCAGTTCAAGTACCTGATGGACAACGCCATCGCGAGCAAGGCGGCGCTCGATTTGAGCGTAGGCGTGAGCCTGACCTCCGAGCAGGTCGCGGCGCTGACGCACGACATCGTGTGGATGGAAGACCAGGTCGTGAATGGCCAGCACGTGCTGGTGCCAGTGCTCTACCTGGCCCAGGCCGAAGGCCGCCTGCGCCCCTCGGTGCTCTTATCCAGGGCAGTGATATGGCCCTGATCAGCGGTGGCAACCTCGCCAACGCCGGCACGTTCAAAGCCGGCAGCACGCTCAACGCCCTGGCCAACGGCAGCCTGGCCAACAGCGGCCTTATGCAGGCCGGCGGTGCCCTGAACCTGGCAGCGAACAACGACCTCAGCAACCGCGCCGGTGGCGTGATCGCAGGGCGTGACGTCAGCTTGAGTGCCGCCACGGGCACCCTCACCAACGAGCGCACGGTTGTCAGCTACCAGAGCCAGATGGGCAACAGCACCTGGCGGCAGGATTTCGCCAGCGAAGGGGCGCGCATCGAGGCCAGCAACGAACTTGCGCTCAAAAGCGGGCAAGACCTGATCAACCAGGGCAGCACCCTGCAAGCCGGGCGCAACCTGGCGGCTAACGCCGGGCGCGACCTGAACCTGACTGCCACGCAAACCCAGGTGAACACCGAGCACGGCGCCAACCTGCGCAGTGGCCAGATCACGCAAACCGGCGGCCAGGTAAGCGCAGGCAACGACCTGGCACTGATGGCCGGTAAAGACCTGAACACCATTGCCAGCGAGATCAAGGCCGGCCAGAACGCCAGCCTCAAGGCGGGTGAAAACCTGTTGGTCGGGTCGGCGGCCAATGAAAGCCACAGCTACTTCAAGGGTGGGCATTCGAGTTCGCAGGAGGATCATCTTCGGCAGGTGGGGTCGGGTGTCAGTGCCGGGGGCAACCTCAGCCTGGCCGCCGGCCAGGACATGGGCGTCGTTGCCAGCCAACTGACTGCGGGGCAGAACCTCAAGCTGGATGCCGCACGCGATCTGGTGATTGGCTCCGCGCAGAACGAAGATTTCTCGGCCAGTGCGAAGAAGCATAAAGGCAGTTTCGGCCGCAGCAGCTCCAAGGAAAGCCAGAGCTATGCCAGTACCAATGTCGGCTCCGTACTTGAGGCAGGCAACGACCTGACCATCAACGCGTCGCAGGGCAGTGACGGCAGTGTCAGCCTCGATGGAGGCCGCAACGTTGCGGTGGTCGGTAGCAGCCTGAGCGCTGGCAATGACCTGTTGGTCGGTGCCACCGGCGATGTGCTTATCGCTTCTGGCCAGAGTGAAAGTGGCTCTTCCAGCCAGAAGAGCAAGTCCGGCACCTTGGGCCTCAACGAAAGTGGCAAGAGCCTGGAGCAACGCCAGCTCACACAGGTGGCGAGCGAGCTGAATGCCGGCAATGACGCCATCGTGATGGCCGGCCGTAATATCCAGATGGCCGCCAGCCAGGTGATTGCCGACCACGATGCGCAGCTCAGTGCCGGCGTAGTCGATGGCACTGGCGATGTGCAGCTCGCTACGGCGCAGAACGAGGCTTATTTCTACAGCAGCGCCTGGAAGAAAAAGACAGGCCTGTTCGTAGGCGGCGGCGCGAGCCTCACCGGGAGTGGCGGTGAAAAAGGCTTCAGCGTCACCTTCAACCAGAAGAACAAAGAAGGCCAGCGAAGCCAGGAAAACACGGCAGTTGGTAGCCTGGTCAGCGCGGGCAACGACGCGACCCTCGAAGCCGCACGCGATGTGAACCTCAGCGGCAGCCAGGTCCAAGCCCTGAACACGCTGGGGTTAAAGGCCGGCCGCGACGTCAACATCAATGCTGCAAGCAACAGCAGCAATGCCAGCCAATGGTCGAGCAGAAGCGCTGGCGGCTTCAGCCTGGGTGGTGATCGCAACGGCTTCACGCTGTTCATCGGCAGTGAAGAGGCTGCCAAGGACGCAGGCCAGGGCCACGTGAGCGCCGCGCCAAGCGCGCTCAGCGGCCGTGATGTGCAGGTCGAGGCGGCTCGGGACATCCACCAGAACGGCTCGGATGTATACGCCAGCCGCGATGTGACCTACACCGCCGGGCGCGATATCCAGGTGGGCGCTGCCGCGCAGCAGGACACCGCCAACGAAAGCGCGCGCCTTTCACGCTCTGGCCTGGGCCTGACCGTCAACCACAACATCGGCAGCACCGCCGATGCCATCAGCGATGCCGGGAAAAGCGAAGACGGCGTCAGCAAGGCTTCAAGCGTGCTGAAGATGTTCGACGCGATCGGCCAGTTCCTCTTCGGCGCGACCTTCGACGGCATGTTGGGCAACAACCAGAACGCCCAACACGCCAGCAGCAGCCAGACCAGCATGCGCGGCTCCAGCCTCGAAGCGGGCAACGACGTGAACCTGGTGGCAGGCAACGACCTGTCGCTCAACGGCACGCGTGCTGGCGCGGGGCGCGACATCAACCTGGCTGGCCGAAACGTTGAGCTTGGCGTCGCGCAGGGCGGCGATGATCACGACGACCAGCAAACGCAGAGCAACGGTGGCATCAAGGGCGGCACCACCAACGGCTTCAAGATCGGCATCGGGGGTGCCTCCGGCATTGCGACCCAGGAAGGTACGCGGCAGAACTCGTTGCCCACCGAACTCAATGCCGGGCATGACATCAACGCAGCCGCCACCAACGACCTGACGCTGGTGGGCACCCAGGCCAACGCCGGACGCAACATCCAGCTCGAAGCCGCCAATGATGTGAACATCCTGGCGGCGCGCAACACCAGCAACAGCCAGGACGCCCGCCATAACGGCGGTGCCGAGGCCGGCCTGATGGTGGGCAGCCAGGGCGTGGGCGTCTACGCCAGCGTGAACATCGGCCGTGGCAACCTCGACCGCACTGGCGAACAGGCGCAAATGGCGCACCTCAACGCCGGCGAGGAACTGGCGGTGACCAGCGGCCGCGACACCACCGTGGCAGGCGCGCGCCTGGAAGGCGACACCGTGAAGGTGGACACCGGCCGCAACCTCACCGTGACCTCAGTGCCCGACACCGGCAAGGTGACGGGCAAGGAGATGGACGTCAGTGCCACGGTGGCCGTGGGCTTCGGCTGGGTGAGCGTGAGTGGCTCGGCCGGTTACGGCCAGACCACGGGCAAGACCAACTGGGTCAATGAACAGACCGCCATCGTCGGCCAGAACGGCGTCGACGTAAAAACCGGTGAGCACACCCAGATCAACGGCGGGCTGATCAATGACGCCAGCGGCAAGCTCAAGATCGACACCCAGACGCTGGGTTACGCGGACCTATCCGGGCTGGATGTCGAGCACGGCTACTACCTCAATGTGGGCGGGAGCTGGACCAGTGGTGGCGGCGGTGGTAGCCAGGACGCCAGCCAGACGGGCAAAGGGGATCCCGGCAAGAACAACTGGAGCGTCCAGGGCTACAACAACACCAGCGACCGCCGCCAGGAAGTGCGCGCCACGGTGGGCCAGGGCGAGATCGTGGTGCGTGGGGATGCGGGCACCGGCAAGGACTCGACAGCAGGGCTGAACCGGGATCCGTCGCTTGCGTATGAAGTGACGCGGGACAAGGAGCACAAGACGCAGGTGTATGCGACGTCGAGTTCTTTGGATGCTGCGCTCAGTCCGGTCAGTACGGCAAGTCAGTGGGGCCGGCAACTTTCGCAGTATGGGGAAAATGCCCAAGCTACGCTGGCCGATGCGGCCTATATGGTGGATAGCGCCAGACGGGTAGCGGAGCTGACGTGGCGGTCGATTGAAGCCCAATCCGTTTCGGTCGATCAAGTCCCAGAAACTGCGCGAGAAAAATTCGGAGACGCGCTCGCTCTTTCAATAGCAAAAAACTTTGTGCGGAATGGAATTGATCCTAAAGAGTTGGGTGCGCTGACAGACGAGGATCTTTTTCAGATTGGCTATATCGCTGAGAAGTTTAGTGAGTTCAGCGCTGCAATTACTCTTTGCTCGAATAGTGGATGTGCTACTTCGTCTTCTCAAAATTCACAGCAGTCGGACGGGGAGCGTATAACCCTTAATGACGATGGCACTCTTCGTGACGTTACGAAAGTCGGCCTTAACCCAAACAGTCCAAGTGAAAAGCTGCTGGCGCAAACTTCACTGGTTGGTGAGTATCTAACTCAGCTTCGGGAAGATAACCCTGTCAAGGCAGAGCTGGTTACTTTGGCAATGCAAGCCTCGATGGGGCCTGCCAAAGCAGCAGTGGGGCTGGCGGGTAACGTTGTCGTAGAGGCCTTGGTTGGGGAAAAGATAAAAGCGTTAAAGGACGGTGCGGCGTTAACAATCGCTGATGAGTTAAGCAGCAAAAGCCGGCAGGAGCTGGCTGAGAGTGATCGCAACTTCCAGCTTGCTCATGAACAAGGCAAGGTCGAGCAGACTCGTAATCCTTATGTCTTGGGCGCTAATACCATTTTGGATGTTGCTCTGAGCACGGGGCTCTCAATAGGCACCAAGGTTGGGGGGCGGATAATCACGTCCTCGGACGCGCCGAAGGTTCCCCCATCGTCGGGTAAGCCTTCTCGTTCAGAACCGGCCCTAGGCGAAGCCGGCACGCCAGTGACGAAGGGCCCTTGTTGCTTTGCTGCGGGTACGAAGATTTCTACGCCTCAGGGCGATCGCACTATCGAGTCGCTGAAGGTGGGAGATGTTGTTTGGAGCAAGCCTGAGAAAGGGGTAAGCCGTTCGCGGCTGCGATTCTGGCCACGCATCAGCGTTCGGATCAGCCGATCTATCGGCTCAAGCTTAAAAGTGTGCGTGGCACGAGCGCAGCGGCAGGCGAGACCTTGCTGGTCACGCCGAGCCACCCCTTCTATGTCCCTGCCAAGCGCGACTTCATTCCCGTCATTGATCTCAAACCAGGTGATCTGCTGCAGTCATTGTCCGATGGCGACAGCGAAAATACGTCGTCGGAAGTCGAGTCGCTTGAGCTGTACCTGCCAAGGGGCAAGACCTACAATCTGACGGTTGATGTGGGGCATACGTTCTACGTCGGCGAGCTGAAAACCTGGGTTCACAACACTGGGCCCTGTGATTTGCCTCCGGATTATTTTGGGGGTGGAGCGAAGGAAGCAGCAGCTAGAGCTGCGACGGGCGGGGGGAAGTTGCTGAAACGACAGGAACGTTTCCAGACGAGGTGTTCACTGGGAAGAAACCGCATCAGACGACTCCTGGAACAGGGAGTGTGACACAGGAAAGGTACAACCCCGCAACTGGAAAACTGGAAGAATCTGTGATCGAGTACGACCAATATGGCCGACAGGTTAAGAGAACGGATTACACCAATCATGGATATGGGAATCCAGAAAATCCTGCGGAATATCATTCCGACCCCCACACGCATACCTATGAATATGGTCCAGGCTATGGGGCCAATGGGAAAGAGACGAGGATCAATAATGAATAATCTTCCAGCGTTGAATGAATTGCTTGTTGCACACAACTGCCTACATGCACTTTCTGTTCAGTTGGACTTTGGCGATATGGCTTATAATTTATCTTTATCAATTTCAGCCTTTGAAAGCTTAGGGGTTGATGTGGTGACTATCAGGTTCATTGATGTTAGCCAATTTACTGCTCATGATTTTGGGGGCGGATTAACTCAACTGATGCACATGCGCGTTGAAAGGCTAAGTTCTGGCTTCGATAGAATGCGTTATCGACTGAGTGATCTTGAAGATAAAAAGCTATCGTTTTGTTTCTCATCATTCTCGATTGAGTAACTGAAGCGCACGTAGCTGTGGGGTATTACCGCTCACGCGGCTGATGATATCAAGTTTTCGCAAATTACCGTTTCATCCAATAAAAGTGACTGGCCAGCAGGTATTGACTACACGTACAACCAGCGGCGCATTGGTGCAGGGCCGCGACGTCAGCGTGACCACCCTGACCGGCGACATCAGCAACACACGCAGCATCACACTGAATGTGGCTGATTAGGAGGAGTGATGCGTGCTGTTATAAAAGGTATTTCTAATGATGTTTTTGATGTTGACACTTACTGCCCTGAGAACGTAGACAATTTTTCTTTGAGTCTTCGTATTCGAGTTGGGCTTGATTGCACGCAAGGAGCAGATGATTTTGAGCTTTTCATCTGCACTCCAAAGTGGCTAGAAGAGACAGTATGGGAGGCTCGTTGGGGGAGAGGCCTATTAATTGTTCGAGAATATAATTTTTCGACTATTAATGGGTTGATTCATGATTATGTGAGCAGCTGCGACGGAGACAGCTGGGAGACTATCGTGATACAGCTAGGAAAGGTATTTTCCTGGGAGTTTGATGATTACCAAAACTAGTCAATAGGGGTATTTATTCAACACCGGCCATGCGTCGGTGTTGTTTTATCTGCTTACTGCAAAACCTCCCGTCCTTCGCTGCTCGCTTTGGTCGTGGCTTGAACGATCAGGGCATCAGGCATCTGCGCAACGAATTTCTGTTGGCTATTGGGTGGTTGGTCGATGGCCTCCAATTGCTGCTGCCATTTCGGAGCCGGGCCACGCTATGTACCTGCCAACCGCGACTTCATTCCGGTCATTGATCTGAAACCGGGTGATCTGCTGCATTCATTGGCCGAGGGCGACACCGAAAATACGTCGTCGGAAGTCGAGTCGCTTGAGCTGTACCTGCCAAGGGGCAAGACCTACAATCTGACGGTCGATGTGGGGCATACGTTCTACGTCGGCGAGCTGAAGACCTGGGTTCATAACACCGGGCCTTGTGATTTGCCTCCAGATTATTTCGGGGGTGGTGCAAAAGGTGGCGCTAAGACTCCAAAAACTGTAGAGGAAATATCAACCCCCCACAGGCACCTATCATTCCGTCGGGCTGGGTCAGCCGACCGGGGCGAAATGGTGGTGAAATTTACTTTTCGGATGGTACTTATCCTGCCAAAGGGGAGCACATTAGGGTCATGCCACCTGGCTCATCAGCTGTTCCAGGATATGAGTATGGATACTGGCGCTGGCAGAATTCCGGCAAGCAACCAATGAATCCGGTGACAGGTAGGCCGGGTAAAGGGCAGGGAGATACACATGTTCCACTTCCACCGGACCTTTACCGCCTGTTCGTCGTTGAAGTGCATTGCTTCAATCAGGAGAAGACATGTACTTATTGCCAGATGATTTTGATTTTCGGCTGCTTTCCGGGTGTTATTTGGAAATGGTTTGTTTTGGTATGCGTGTCACAACGCTGGATTTTCACGCCCTCAAACAGCGCCTGGTGTCCCTCCATATCAGGTTTCCTTCTGTATTGAGGGAGGACTTACGTATCAAGTTGGTAGTGTTTCAGGGAGGAGAGAGTTTGCAGACTCATCTACCAGTACCCCCTTGTTAGATTTCTTGTTGCGAGATGTTGTTTTGGTTGAAAAGGCGGAACGGCTACACTTTCAGTGTTATTTGGGTCGGACAATAAAATCGTAATCGAGGGCTGCGGCGGCTACTACGAATCCTATTCGATTTATTTAAATTCTGGTGACATCATAGTTGTTTAGTTCATGCAAAAGTAGGGGGCGCCACGCCGGTAACGAAGGCCCTTGCTGCTTTACTGCGGGTACGAAGGTTTCTACACCTCAGAGTGACCGCACCATCGAGTCGCTCAAGGTGGGGGATGTTGTCTGGAGCAAGCCTGAGAAGGGGGTAAGCCGTTCGCGGCTGCGATTCTGGCCACGCATCAACATTCGGATCAGCCGATCTACCGGCTCAAACTTAAAAGTGTGCGTGGCGCAGGCGCAGCGGAAGGCGAGACCTTGCTGGTCACGCCGAGCCACCCCTTCTATGTCCCTGCCAATCGCGACTTTATTCCCGTCATCGATCTCAAACCGGGTGATCTGCTGCAGTCATTGTCCGATGGTGACAGCGAAAATATGTCGTCCGAAGTCGAGTCGCTTGAGCTGTACCTGCCTAGGGGCAAGACGTACAATCTGATGGTCGATGTGGGGCATACGTTCTACGTCGGAGAACTGAAGACCTGGGTTCACAATACTGGGCCTTGTGATTTGCCTGCCGGTAAGTTTGATTATTTGTTCGGTCGTGTGTCTAGCAATTCCCATAATGCTCCTCGTTCGAACCAGCTCGCGCTTGAAATGAAAAGACTAGGGGGCCCGGATAATGCAGTTGCCCGTCAAAAGCTGACTGATCATTTAACAATTTCCGCCAAAGCTGAGGAGGATGTGGTTAATGCTCTCACCAATCAGTACGGTAATTTTGAAGTTAGAGAGTCCCTTTTCATCAGGGCCGTCAGGGAAAGCTGCTAATTTTCAAAGTACCTTCCAGGTTCTAGATGATGGGACCTGTAGGCCCAGTACATTAATACCGCTTCGTTGAGGGTTGCTATAATGGTATTTCCAAGCACAAATGATTTTTTAGAGCAGTTTGGTATCGAGCCTGTTGAGGTGGATTCGAACTTGGCTTTTTGTCGTTACATAAAAAAGTCAAAAGATAGTGAGATTGAGGTTGATATTTCCTTCAGCGCTACAATGGCCTCTTTTCAGGTTGTCCTGAGAGTTGCAATGCACGAGTTGGCAGTTATTTCTTCGGAGAGCGTCGAGACTATTGAGTTGTTGCGGGATAGCTCAGAGGCGGGCGTTCGTGTCGTTTTTAATTTGTCCAATTCAACCTCGGAAGCTCGGGTAATATTTGAGCCTGAAGTCAGCTGTCGGTGGTGGACATTGCGTAATATTTAAGCCGGCCAAAAAGCGGGGTGCCGCAGTACCCGACGAGGATGATGGCTTTTTGTGGAGGTCCATTGATGCCTCAAAGCTAGGAAAAGAAGCGTTATCTAAAAGTTTGATTCAATATGGCTCTATTGCAGGGGGCGTCACGTTTAGGGTTTATTTAGATAAGGCCGCAAGGGTTGTGACAAATTTCCATCCTAAGTAAAGGTGAAGTGTTTATGAAAGAACTGTTCGGTCAGCCGTACGATGGGGCAGATCCTTATCGGGCCGTTAAAGGTTATTTTGATAGAATGTATAGCGATGGATACTTTGTTGAGGCGATTGGCTATATCATTAAAAGGTGGGGGTTCAGTACGGATGGGGCTTGCTGTAACTTCCCTGATGAAAATAGTATGTTTGTTGAAGATCATTTTGAGGGGTGGAATTTGCGTATGGCTATTTGCCTACGGATGAAGATACAGTGGTCGTAAGTGAAGCTGTTTGCTCTGAATATATTCGATTAGCTTGTGAGATTTATCTTCAACGCCACCCTGGAGATACTCAAAAAATAAAAGAACTGCTGAGCCATATTCATTTTTGAATTTGAATAAAAACAGCCTGGGCCGAGTGAGCTGTTTGATTTGAAATGTTTGAGATGTGAAAAATCTTTCGTTCGCCGGCCGAGCGCTACAAAAACACGGTGGGCGAGAAGGCAGTGCATTTCCGAGTGCCAAAGGGGTCCCCTCGGAAATAAACAAGCGAGGTCAAAAGGTCGTTGATGATATTCTTAACAACCCTGCTTCTACGGTAACCTTCAAAAATACCAGCAGGTTTGGACAGGTTATGGATATATTCGCTCCTGATGGAAGGGGAGTGCGCTATGATTCTGATGGAAAGTCTATCGGTCTATTGGAGCCTCCGAAGCTATGACAAATCTATCATCATTAGTAACCAGTCCTCCAGATCGCGAGAATCTGGTATTCGAAATTTGGTCGGGGAGAGATCAGATGGCTGAGGTCTCCCGTGAGCCTGGCCAGTCATTTAGAATTGAGATTTACCCGCCTGTCGAGGGAAAGAAGTGGGCTTTGGAACTCAAAGATTTTTTATCTCTCTTGAATCAATCAATGGAGAGCCTGAAATAATATCTGAGGGTTGGCGAATTAAGGCGTCGCCGAAGGTTAGAATTTGTGTGGGATTGGCAGAAATCCAGCTAGCGTAGTGTTTCAAAAAAATGCCACTGAAAATTAATGTGTGGCCGCGTCCCAGTTCAGCAATAGCCTGTACCATCACGCCAACCACAACAGCAGCGGTTTTACCCAGACCTGCTTGACCGTTGTGGCCGGGCAGGGCTTAAGCATCCAGGCCGGCCGCGACATCAACCCAGATCGACGGCACTTATGAAAATGAATTTTCAGTAATAAAAAATATGTTTAGCGCGTATTTGAATCAGGATTTTGATCTGGATTTTGTTAACGCAGATGATGCGATTGCAGCGTTTTCCAGTCATGCCAGTCATATTGAAATAGAGAGAGCTTTAAAAGAGCTGGATATGCTGCTGAACGCTGACATGAATGAGAAGCAGCTAAGAAGTATAATTTTTGACAGATTCGGATGCGGCTATTTTTATCCTGCGGATTGGGTCGGGGGAGCAGTATGGTTAAGACATGTAGAATCATTGCTAAAAAAGTAGGTTGAGGTATCCAGATTTATGCAAAACTTTTAAATTGGAATGGTTTGAGTGTGTGCAGGGAGGGACCTGAAGTTTTTATGTAATTGAGCTAATTATGTTGTTGCAGAGAACCATTGTAAGTTGACATGTCAATAGTTGTGTGGGTTTTCGATAATGGAGTGCGTAAGCCCAGCATATTCCTGCCGTCTCGTCGAGGGTTGCTATGATGGTATTTCCAAGCATAAATGATTTTTAGAGGAGTTTGGCATCGAACCTGTCGAGGTGGATCTAGGCTTGGCTTTGTATCGTTATATAAAAAATCAAAAGAGTTTATTCTACTAATAAGTGGGTGCCGAAATGAAGAATTCTAATTATTTTTCAATATCGTGGACGGCTCCAATTGTGCCATCCATATCTCTTGCAGGCATACCGCTGGGGATCGATGCAGAAGTGCTGGCTCATGTGTTCCTTAATTACTTAATTGATGCATCCACTCAGCTCTATGAATTTGAAAATGCGCCAGGTCTCCGATTAGGGACTCACAGCCTAGATGAGTTCGGAAATGGCGGTTACTCTTTCTCTTTATTCGATGAGTCCGCTATTAATAAGCTGCTAAAGGGGACCCCTGCTTTATCAGTAATGATTAGGAAGTGGAGGGTTCATGCTGTTAAAGTTTACGATTTCAGTTTTCCTGGGGAGGTTTTACAAAAACTCGTTTACAGAGGCCTTCTGCCGGAAGGCATTGGGTTAGGTGATATGGTTTCCAGTTTCTTGGCGTTTACGAATTTGGATTTTGATAGTGCTGAGGATTGGTTCTATACCGACCAGGGCTATGGTGGGCTGAGAGGTCACCGGTTGGGGAGCCCCTCTGGAAGACCATCCAGATCAAATTGTTACTGCTTTATGTGTGATATCAGGAGCGACCGCGAAGGTATGAGTGGGACGTACTTTACTAATACCGATCTTGTACAGGTATTTTTTACAAAATTTTTGCTCCCGAGAAAAAGTACGACCCTGACGCCTATAGGCAATGCTTCGCAAGCACGGAAGGCAACTTTGTAGCGATTGAAAAAGGTCATCAATCACACTCCTATCTATTATCTTTGATGGTTGTTCCGAATATGTCAATGAGCAGGTCTTTGAGCAACTTGCCGAAGCAATTGCACTCTCATGGCGGTTGACGTTACAGGATAGATTTCCTGGCAAAGCCTTCAAGCTCGAATTATCAAACACAGATCAGGATTACGGGCCAGTCGTGACTTTCTACCAGCTTCCCGTGCTTTAGATATGAAGATGGCAGTGCGATTCCTGCCATTTGACTATATGGCCACGTTTCGTTTCTTGCGCCTGAAAGGCTGGAGCCAATGGCTCTTCTACCCTTCCTCAATCCACTCCCCCGGCACCCCATCCGTCAACCAGACCCCATTCTCCGCCCGATAGAACACAAATCCCGCCTCATGCATCCGCCGCGCCGCCACCTTTAGCACCACCGGCTCCCCATACCGCGTACCCACTTCCACCGCAGTCGCAGCCTCTTGCGCCAAATGCACATGGTGCCGCTCACCGGCAATCAACCCCTTCTCCCGGATCGAAGCCAGAAACCGCCTCGCCGTGCCGTGATAAAGCACTTCCGGCGGAACCTGCTGCGCATGTTGCAGGTTGACCGAGGCCGTGGAGTGCCCCTGCACCGCACGAATGCGCTGCCCATCGGGCGAGAGGGCAAAGCGCTTCTTCGCGTTGGATTGCACTACTTGCTCAATGAGTGCCGTGTCGAGTGCGCGGCCTTGAGCCGCCGCCCCCGCAATCAATTGGTCGATGGCAGCCCAACCTTCGCTGTCGAGTTGCAACCCGATGGCGTGGGGCTCGTGCCGCAGCACGTAACTGAGGAACTTGCCGGTGTCGGTAAGGCGTTTGCTTTCCATGGCGCTCGAACATTGGGAATTCAGCTGTTTTAAGGCAGACTCCGCGCGCTCGGGTGCGCAGAGCTGATGTGCGGTGGCACTCTACCATTTTGCGTGGCGGTCACCATGCGCCATCCCGGGCCAGGCACCTCACTTATACGGACATACCCATGCTTCCCCTTCTTGTCACCCTCGTAGCGCTATTACTTCTCGGCTTTGGCCTTTTGCGAGTGCTTAAGGCAAGGCCTCGTTATACCTTCTACGCCCTCATCGCCATGGCCATACCCGCAGGCGCATTCATCGCCTTGGTCGGGGTCTACTCAATGCCCGCCGGCTCGATGGAGCCGACCGTGAAAGTGGGCGATTACTTTGTCGTCAACAAGATGGCCTACAGCACGCGTGCACCTTGGTTCGGCATTCGCCTCGGTACTTTTGCCACGCCACAACGCGGCGATGTGATTGTGTTCGAATTCCCCTCTGATCGAGCGGTCATCCATCTCAAACGGGTTATCGGCGTGCCGGGCGACAGGATCGTTTACACCACAGCCAAGCAGCTCTATATCAACGATGAACTTATCCCCGATATGGCCGCAGGGGAGGCGCGCGCAGGCCTGATTCAGGGCAAGGTACTTGAAGAGCGTATTGGGCAGGCGAGGTTCTCGATCCAGCAACTGGAAGGCTTGAACAGGCAATGGCCAACCAAAAGCTGGGTAGTCCCCGCCGGGCATTACTTCGTGATGGGCGACAACCGCGACAACTCCAACGACAGCCGTTACTGGGACGACGAGGCCATTGCCCCGGAGCTGCGCGCGATGGTGCCGGAGGAAAATATCCTGGGTAAGGCAGTGTTCCTGCCGTTGAAGCTCTCGCGAGTGCATTGAAACCCGCACCACGCTCTACGCCAACTCGCTCTCGGCCCCAAGCTGCTGCCGAGTCCATAACCGCCAGTAATACCCTTGCTGCGCCAGCAATTCTCCATGCGTACCGTCTTCGACCAGCCGCCCTTGGTCGAACACCACGATCCGGTCCAGATGCGCCACCGTCGAAAGGCGGTGCGCAACCACGATGACCGTGCGCTGTTCCATGATCTCGTCGAGCTTCTCCTGGATGTAGCGTTCGGTCAGTGAATCGAGGCTTGAAGTCGCCTCGTCCATCACCAGGATCGGCGCGTTCTTCAGCAACACACGGGCGATGGCGATGCGTTGGCGCTGGCCCCGGAAAGCTTCACGCCACGCTCGCCCACCAGCGAGTCGTAGCCTTGCTCCAGCCCTTCGATGAAGCTGTGCGCACCCGCGCGCTCGGTGGCTGCCAGCAGCTCGGTTTCATCAGCGTCGAGGCGGCCGTAGTGGATGTTTTCACGAATGCTGCGGTGGAACAGGCCCGGGTCTTGCGGAATGAGGCCGATCTGCTGGTGCAGCGATTGCTGCGTCACTTCGCGGATGTCCTGGCCATCGATGAGCACGCGGCCGCTGTCGACGTCGTACAGGCGCAGCAGCAGGTTGAGCAGGGTCGACTTGCCGGAGCCTGAAGCGCCCACCAGCCCGACGCGCTGGCCGGCGGCGATGCGCAGGTCGAGGTTTTCGAACACCGGCCGGCCCGGCAGGTAGCCAAAGCTCAAGTGCTCGAAGCGGATCTCGCCGCGCTCCACCTTCAAGGGCTGGGCCTGGGGTGCGTCGGTGATGTCGTGCGGCCGCACCAGCGTGCGCACGCCGTTGGCGATGTTGCCCGAGGCTTCGAACAGCTCCATCAAGCGGCGGGAGAGGCCGGTGACGTCGCTGATGATCACCATCGACAGGCTGCTGGCCATCACGAAGGTCGCCACGTCGATGCGGCCGGCCTGCCACAACCACAGCGACAGCCCGAGCATGCCGGCCTTGAGCAGCACGCCGCAGAGGTTCTGCAGCCAGCGAATGCGTTCCATGTAGCCCAGCGAGCGGTGTGCGGCGGCGACTTCCTCATCGAGGTAGCCGCCCAGGTAGTGGTGTTCGAAGCGCTGGCGGGCGAACAGGCGCACGTTGCTGAGGTTGGTGACGGCGTCGACCACCTTGCCGGTGGTGGTGCTGCGCGCGGCCGAATGCGCGCGTGCCAGCGGGTGGCTGCGCCGGGCGAGGAACCAGCACAAGGTCAGGAAGCCTGCCGCCCACGCACCCATGGCCAGGCCCAGCCAGCCGTCAGCGCTGCTCAGCAGCACCACCGACAGCACCAGGGTCACCAGCAGCGGGATCAGGTCGAAGATCAGGATCACCAGCGTCTGGCTGGTGCCCATCGACACCTCTGAAATACGGTGCGCGAGGGCGCCGGCGAATTCGCTGCTGATGAAGCGGTGGGAGTGGCGCTGCAGGTAGCCGAACAGTGCATGGGTCACCGCCCGGCGCTGGCGGGGCAGGGTGCGCACGTTGAACCAGCTGGCCAGGCGCAGGCTGCACATCTCCAGCACCAGCAGGCAGACGAAACCCGCCACCGGCCAGGCCAGCGCATGTGGCGCAGCCCCTTGAGTGACCAGCCGGGTGATTTGCCCCAAGGCCCAGGGAATGCCGAGCGTGAAGATCACCGAGGCGGTCTGCAGCAGCAGGATGGCCAGGTACGCCCAGCGGAAGCGCCCTACGAAATGCAGCACGAAGCGGTAGGGTTCGGTGGGCAGGTGGTCGGGCGGTGTCTCGGTCATGATGGGCGCATACGCGGGCTGGGTTGCCGTTGGGCCATGGGCCGGCGGTGGGGTTCAAACCTTGAAGTGCTTGCCCACCGCCGGGGCGAAGTGCGTGCAGTTGATACGCAGGTAGCGCCGGTAGTCCCGCCCCACCGAAAACGAAGCCCCCGGCATCAGCAAAATGTCGTGCCGCTCCAGCCGGGTGATCAACTCGGCCTGGTCCTCCACTTGCGGGTGCCAGGCCCAGAGGAACATCCCGCCCTGCGGCTGCATCTCCAGCTCCCAGCCGTGCCGCGCCAGCGCTTGCTGGGTGCGAACCTGCTGGGCGATGAGCTTTTGCTGAAGCTGCTTCATGTGGCCTGCGTAGGTGCCGTCCACCAGGATGGTGTTGACGAAGCGCTCGCAGAAGGCCGGCACCGCCACGCAGGTGAGCAGTTTCAAGCGCGTGAGCGGCTCGACCAAGTGCGCCGGGCAGGCGATGTAGCCCACCCGCAGCGACGCCGAGAGGCACTTGGAGAAACTGCCCACGTAAAGCGTGCGCTCCAGGTTGTCCAGCTCGGCGAAGGTCTGGCGCAGGTGCGGATTGAAGTCGCCGTATACGTCATCTTCCACCACCATGAAGTCGTGTTCGCTGGCCAGGCGCAGCACTTTGAAGGCGTTGTGCGGGCTGAGGTTGCCGCCGGTGGGGTTGTGGTAGGTGCTGTTGCAGTAGAAGGCCTTGACCTTGTGCCGGGCCAGGTACTGCTGCATTTCTTCGATGTCCGGGCCGTCTGCGGTGCGGCGGATGCCCACCACGTGGCCGCCGGCCAGCTGGATGAGCCGCACCAGGTTGCCGTTGCACGGCTCGTCGACCAGCACGTGGTCACCGGGCTGGATCAACAGGCGAGTGATCAGGTCCAGCGCCTGGGTCGCGCCCAGGGTGGTGAGCAATTGGTCGGGTGGCACGTCCAGGCGCGTCTGGCGCTTGAGGTGCACGCTCAGCTGTTTGCGCAGCGGCAGGTAGCCGGAGATGTCGCCGTATTCGGCCAGCGCGCTTTGCTCAAGGCGCGCGGTGCGGCGGATGGCCTTGGCCAGCAGCTCGGTGTCACGCCAGGCCGCCGGCAGCCAGCCGCAGCCGAGTTTGGTGAGGTGCGGGCCGCCTTGCAGCAGCTTGAACAGCGCATCGCCCTGCATGCGCACCGGCGCTTCGCTGGCGCTGACGGCCGAGGCCTGCGCCAGCGGGGTGACGAAATGGCCACGGCCCGGTTGCGCGCTCAGCAGCCCTTCGCTTGCCAACTGCGCGAAGGCGCGGGTGACCTGGTGATAACTGGCATTGCCCTCGGCCACGAACTGGCGGATCGACGGCAAGCGCTGCCCGGCAGGCCATTCCCCGGCTTGCAGGCGCGCCTTCAACGCGGTGTGGAACGGGTCGGCAAGCATGGGCAGCTCTCACTGTTAGAAGAAACAGCCTAACAGTTCGTGGGAAACGCCGTCGACTGTTCGCCCCGCGCGCGGGCGGCGGTGCAATGATCGCCGGGTCAATCATCCAGGAGCGCTGAGCGTGACCCCGATGCCCGAACCCTGCCGCTTGCCCGGCAAAACCTGGCTGTACTTCACAGCCCAGTCGATCAACCTCACCACCGCCGTGATGTCGGTAACCATGGCCGCGATGGTCGGTGCGGCGCTGGCGCCCACGCCGGCCTTGGCCACGGTGCCGTATGGCTTTCAGTTCCTGTTGCTGATGCTGGCGACCTACCCTGCGGCGCGGTTGATGGCGCGCCTGGGGCGCAAGCGCGCGTTCATGCTCGGGTCGCTCGCGCTGGTGGTAGCGGGCCTGAGCGGCTACCAGGCCGTAAGGCTCGGCAGCTTCGCCCTGCTGGTGCTCAGCCACTCGGCATTGGGCGTGTACGTGGCCTTCGCCAACTTCAACCGCTTTGCCGCCACCGATGGGTTGCCTGCCGTGCTCAAGCCACGGGCGTTGTCGCTGGTGGTGGCCGGGGGTGTGGTGGCGGCGTTCGTTGGCCCGGCGCTGACCGGCCTGCTCAAGGACGCCGGCGGTTACCCGGCGTTTGCGCTGTGCTATGCCAGCTTCATTGCGCTGGCTGTGCTGGCGTTCGCAGTGGCCTGGGTGCAGCCGCAGGCGCCACGCCCGGCGCAGCCCGTTCGGCGCAACGGCGGCAGCCCGCTGCCGGTGCAAGCGAAGTTGGCCATGGCCATCGCTGCCTTGGGCTACGGCATCATGAACCTGCTGATGATTCAGGCCTCGTTGCACATGAACCACATGCACACCGGCTTCGACGACATCCGCAGCGCCATCCAGTGGCATGTGATCGCGATGTTCGCGCCGTCGTTCTTCACCGCTGCGCTGATCCGCCGGATCGGGCTCAAGGCGCTGCTGTGCCTTGGCCTGGTGCTGCTGGCCGGCAGCTCGGCGATGAACCTTGCGGTGCAGCGGGCACCAAGGCCTGGCCTTGGCGCTGGTGGTGCTGGGGTTGGGCTGGAACTTCACTTACGTGGGCGGCGGCGCGCTGCTGGCGCAGGTCCTGGGCAACACGCCCCAGGCCATGGATGCCCAAGGCAAGAATGACCTGGCCATCGCCATCTGCGCGACGCTTGGGGCATTCCTGCCTTCGGTGCTGATCGGCCTGGTGGGCTGGGCGGGCAGCAACCTGCTGTGCCTGATGTTGCTGGCCGCCTTGTTGCTCGCTACCTGGCGTTTGCTGCCCGGTGCGCGAAGCGTCAGTACACCTGCGGCACCAGAATCTGCTCAGGCACCGGCTGGCGCACGTAGTCCTCGTGGCGCGCACGTGGGGGCAGGGTAACGGTGGGCAGCTCGACACCCTCGTAAGGCACCTGGTGCAGCAGGTGGTGGATGCAGTTGAGCCGGGCGCGCTTCTTGTCGTCGGCCTCCACCACCCACCAGGGCGCCTCGGGGATGTGCGTACGTTCGAGCATCACTTCCTTGGCCTTGGTATAGGCCTCCCAGCGCCGCCGCGACTCAAGGTCCATGGGGCTGAGCTTCCACTGCTTGAGCGGGTCGTGGATGCGCGCGGTGAAGCGCAGCTCCTGCTCCTCGTCGGTGATCGAAAACCAGTACTTGATCAGGCGGATGCCGGAGCGAGTGAGCATGCGCTCGAACTCAGGCACCGAGCGGAAAAACTCTTCGTACTGGTGGTCGTTGCAAAACCCCATCACTTTTCCACACCCGCGCGGTTGTACCAGCTGCGGTCGAACAGCACGATCTCGCCCGCGGCGGGCAAGTGCGCCACATAGCGCTGGAAATACCACTGGGTCTGCTCACGGTCGTTGGGCGCAGGCAGCGCGGCCACGCGGCACACCCGTGGGTTCAGGCGTTGGGTGATGCGCTTGATCACGCCGCCTTTGCCGGCAGCGTCGCGGCCTTCGAAAAGGATCACGATCTTTTCGCCGGTTTTCACCACCCAGTTCTGCAACTTCACCAGCTCGCCCTGCATGCGGAACAGCTCGGCGAAGTAGTGGCGGCGCTGGAGCCGCTCGGGGGCATTCGAAAGGTCGGCGCTGAAAAAAGCGTCCAGCTGGAAGCTGTCGTCCGCCAGCTCCAGCTCGAGCTCTTCGTCGAACTGGTCGAGGCGGTCCTGGCGCAGGCGGGTTTGTTGATGATTGTTCGAATCCACGATCTGGCCCTCGGTAAGGTGTCGATAAGGCGAGCCTACGCGCGGCTCGTGTATGCCCTGTGACTAGTCGGTGTCGGTACGTTTTCGAAACGCCAGGCGGCCGGCCAGCAGTGTGAAGCTGGCCACGATCACCACCAGAATCCAGAAACCATGAGGTGAATCCGAGAGCGGGATGCCGCCGACGTTCATGCCGAAAAACCCTGCAACTGATATTTATTGGCAGCGCCAGCACCGTGACCAGGGTCAGGGTGAACAGGGTTCGGTTGGTCTGCTCGTTCTGCAGGGCGGTGATTTCTTCCTGAATCAGCTTGATGCGCTCCAGCAGCGCCGCCAGGTCGTGGATCACCCGGGAGAATTCCTCGGTCTGCGAACGCAGCGCCTGTACCTCTTCCTCGCCGAACCAGCGCGGCGGGCGGTTGAGCAGGCGCATCAGCGAGTTCGGCTCCAGCGCCAGCAGCCGCTGCATGCGCACCAGGGTACGGCGCACGCCGCTGAGCTCGGCGCGGTTGTAGGTCAGGCGCCGGGAAAGCAGCTGGTCTTCGATGCGGTCAACGTTCAGGTGCGTGTCGCGGATCATCTGGGTGAGGATCTCGGCCTGGTCATCGATCAGGTGCTCCAGCAACTCCAGGGGCGAATCGAAGGTTTCGCCGCGCTTGACCGCAAAGCGCAGGCGGTCGGCCGAGCGCAGCGGTTGCAGGCGCACGCTCACCAGCATGTTTTCGCGCACGCACAGCCACAACGTGGCGATGTCCGAGGACGGCTCTCCGAAGCGGAACACCACATCGTTCACCACCGCCGTCAACGCGCCCTCCACGTGCTCCAGGCGCGTGGAGCGCGAGCCTTCGCTGAGGGTTTCGAAGAAATACTCCGGCAGGTCCAGGTGCTGCAGCATCCAGCGCTTGCAGCCGGCATGCGCCATGTTCAGGTGCACCCAGATGAACTCATCACCCACGGGCAGGTTTTGCACGGCGTGCAGGGTGGCCTGGGCGTCCATTTCATCGCCGGCGACGCCGGCACGGAAGCGGAAACCACAGATCAGGCCATAAGGGTCGGCATCGGCTGCCTTGGGCGCGAGGGTCGTTTGCATGATGGCTAAATATCACCAGCGTGTGACAGCTACATGACGAAACCTGAGCCATATATTCGATATGGAAATAAACAAATGAATAAATATGATTTAAGGATATAAAAATCCGTTGTTAAGGTGAGCGCCATTCAGTCACGCAACGAAGTGGAGCAAGCGATGTTGGTCGTAGCCGTCAGGGGGCAGCCCCAGTGCGCGTTCACGTTCCGGAGTGTTGCTGGAGCGGGCGAGCCAGTTGTTGCAGGCACGGGGTGTGGAAGTCGCGACGTTTCAGGTGCGCGATTTCGACCCGGCCGACCTGCTTCACGCCCGGTTCAACAGTGCGGCGGTGCTCGAATGGCAGGATGTGGTAGATCGCGCCGACGGCGTGATCGTGTCTACCCGGTCTACAAGGCCTCGTTCAGCGGCGCATTGAAGACGCTGCTGGACCTGCTGCCGGAGCGGGCGCTGGAGCACAAGGTGGTGTTGCCCTTCGCTACGGGCGGCAGCATCGCCCACATGCTGGCGGTGGATTACGCACTCAAGCCGGTGCTGGCGGCGCTCAAGGCCCAGGAGGTGCTTCACGGCATCTTCGCCGACGACAGCCAGATCGCCTACGGCGAGGGGAGTGCGGCACCGCAACTGGCCCCGGTGCTCACGCAGCGTCTGGAAAGCTCCATCGAAACCTTTCACAGCGCCTTGGCGCGCCGGCCCCGGCCGGTCGAGCCAGGAACGCTCAATGACCGTTTGCTCAGGTCGCGTTTCAGCATCTGAGCCTTTTTATTCCGCCCTGACCTTCTGACCCGATCACGGGAAGCAGGCGCCGGCACCCCGATCAGTATCAGGAGAGCGCAATGCGCACATTCTTTTTGCGTCAGGGGCTGGTCGCACTGTTTGCCGCGACCGTTTCCCTCGGAGTAGCTTCATTCGCACAGGCCGATACCCTGCGTATCGGTTACCAGAAGTACGGCACCCTGGTGCTGCTCAAGGCCCGCGGCACCCTGGAGAAAAAGCTCGCCGAGCAAGGCGTACAGGTGCAATGGACCGAATTCCCCGGCGGCCCGCAGCTGCTTGAGGGCCTCAACGTCGGCTCGATCGACTTCGGCGTGACCGGCGAAACACCGCCGGTGTTCGCCCAGGCCGCAGGCGCCGACCTGCAGTACGTGGCCTATGAGCCGCCAGCGCCCAAAAGCGAGGCGATCCTGGTGCCCAAGGATTCCGCGATCAAGTCGCTTGCCGACCTCAAGGGCAAGAAGATCGCCCTCAACAAGGGCTCCAATGTTCATTACCTGCTGGTGCAGGCACTGGCCAAGGCCGGCATCGCCTACAACGAAATCACCCCGGTATACCTGCCGCCTGCCGATGCCCGTGCGGCGTTCGAGCGCGGCAGCGTCGATGCCTGGGTGATCTGGAACCCTACCAGGCCGCCGCCGAGCAGCAGCTTCAGGCGCGCACCCTGCAGGACGGCACCGGCCTTGTGGATAACCACCAGTTCTATCTCGCCGCTCGCACTTACGCCAAAGGTCACCCCAAAGTGATCGAAGCGGTCGTCGAGCAAGTCCGCGAGATCGGCCAGTGGGCTTCGAACAATCCGCAAGAGGTGACCGATCAGGTCGCACCGCTGCTGGGCCTTCCAGCGCCCATCACGCTGACCTCGGTGAAACGCCAGGGCTTCGGCGCCGGGTTCATCACCCCGGAAGTGACCCAGGCCCAGCAGAAGATTGCCGACGCTTTCTACAACCTCAAGCTGATCCCCAAGCCCTTGACCATCAAGGACGTGATCTGGACACCACCCGCCAATGTGGCGGCCGCCCAATAAGCGTGCCCTCAAAGGAGACCACTTCATGAGCCTCAACATTTTCTGGTTCCTGCCCACCCACGGCGACGGCCACTACCTTGGCACCGCCGAAGGCGCGCGTGCCGTGGACCACGGCTACCTCACCCAGATCGCCCAGGCGGCCGACCGGCTGGGGTTCGGCGGGGTGCTGATCCCCACCGGCCGTTCCTGCGAAGACTCCTGGTTGGTCGCCGCGTCGCTGATCCCGGTGACCCAGCGGCTGAAGTTTCTGGTAGCGCTGCGCCCGGGGATCATTTCGCCGACCGTTGCCGCCCGACAGGCTGCCACGCTGGACCGTCTTTCCAATGGCCGCGCGCTGTTCAACCTGGTCACCGGTGGCGACCCGGCCGAGCTCGAAGGCGACGGCCTGTTCTTGACCCATGAGGAGCGCTACGAAGCCTCGGTCGAGTTCACGCGCATCTGGCGCCGTGTGCTCGAAGGCGAAGTGGTCGATTACGACGGCAAGCACATTCAGGTCAAAGGCGCCAAGCTGCTCTATCCGGCGATCCAGAAGCCGCGCCCGCCGCTGTATTTCGGCGGTTCATCGGACGCAGCACAGGACCTGGCTGCCGAGCAGGTCGAGCTGTACCTGACCTGGGGCGAGCCGCCTGCCGCTGTGGCCGAGAAGATTGCCCAGGTGCGTGAAAAGGCTGCCCAGCAAGGCCGCACAGTACGCTTTGGCATTCGCCTGCACGTGATTGTGCGCGAGACCACCGAAGAGGCCTGGAAAGCCGCCGACCGGCTGATCGAGAACCTCGACGACGACACCATCGCCCGTGCCCAAGCCTCCTTCGCCAAGTTCGACTCGGTGGGCCAGCAACGCATGGCCGCCTTGCACGGCGGCAAGCGCGACAACCTGGAAGTGGCGCCCAACCTCTGGGCCGGCGTGGGCCTGGTGCGCGGCGGCGCGGGCACCGCTCTGGTGGGCGATGGCCCGACCGTAGCGGCGCGGGTGAAGGAATACGCAGCGCTGGGCATCGACACTTTCATCTTCTCCGGCTACCCGCACCTGGAAGAGTCTTATCGCGTGGCCGAGTTGCTGTTCCCGCACCTGGACATCGCCCGCCCCGAGCAACCGGCCAGTGCCGGCTACATCAGCCCGTTCGGGGAGATGGTCGCCAACGACATCCTGCCCAAAGCGGCATCGCAGAGCTGAGGGGGCGAACATGAGCGCAACGAAGCGAACGCTCGAGCGCCTCGCGCCCTGGGCCCTGCCGGTGCTGCTGCTGGCAGCCTGGCAGGGGGCAGTGGCAGCCGGCTGGCTCTCGACACGCATCCTCCCGGCGCCCAGCGCTGTGGTGGAGGCCGGTGTGCAACTGGTGCGCAGTGGCGAGATCTGGACGCATCTGGCCATCAGCGGGTGGCGGGCCGGCATCGGCTTTTTGATCGGCGGGGGCATCGGCCTGGTGCTGGGGCTGATTTCGGGGCTTTCCAACTGGGGCGAGCGGTTCCTCGACACCTCGGTGCAGATGATCCGCAACGTGCCACACCTGGCGCTGATTCCGCTGGTGATCCTGTGGTTCGGCATCGATGAGTCGGCGAAGATCTTTTTGGTGGCCCTCGGCACGCTGTTTCCCATCTACCTGAACACGTATCACGGCATCCGCAACGTCGACCCGGCGTTGGTAGAGATGGCGCGAAGCTACGGCTTGTCCGGTTTTTCGCTGTTCTGGCAGGTCATCCTGCCGGGTGCCTTGCCGTCGATCCTGGTCGGCGTGCGCTTCGCCCTGGGCCTGATGTGGCTGACGCTGATCGTGGCCGAGACCATTTCGGCCAGCTCCGGCATCGGTTATCTGGCGATGAACGCCCGTGAATTCCTGCAAACCGATGTTGTGGTGTTGGCCATCGTGCTCTACGCAGTGCTCGGCAAGCTGGCCGATCTCGCTGCGCGCGGCCTTGAACGTGCCTGGTTGCGCTGGCACCCGGCGTATCAGCCCAAGCGAGGTGCCGCATGACCGCTTTCAATCAATCCAGGCCAGTGCGCGGGGCAGATCTGCGCATCGAGCAAGTGAGCAAAGCGTTCGGCACGCGCCAAGTGCTGCATAACATCGATTTGAGCATTCCTGCTGGCCAGTTCGTTGCAGTGGTGGGGCGCAGCGGTTGCGGCAAGAGCACCTTGCTGCGCTTGCTGGCTGGCCTCGACAAGCCCACCGGTGGGCGCCTGCTGGCGGGCGAGCAAAGCCTGGAGGCAGCCCGCGAAGACACGCGGCTGATGTTTCAGGACTCGCGCCTGCTGCCGTGGAAACGAGTGATCGACAACGTTGGCCTGGGCCTGAAAGGCGACTGGCGGCCCAAGGCGCTGCAAGCCTTGGAAGCGGTAGGGCTGGCGGAGCGTGCGCATGAGTGGCCGGCGGCGTTGTCGGGCGGGCAGAAGCAGCGTGTCGCGCTGGCTCGTGCGCTGATCCACCAGCCCCGCCTGCTGCTGCTCGATGAGCCGCTCGGCGCGCTGGACGCACTGACCCGCATCGACATGCAGCAATTGATCGAACGTCTGTGGCAGCAGCATGGCTTTACGGTGCTGCTGGTGACCCACGATGTTGCCGAAGCGGTGGCCGTGGCTGATCGAGTGATCTTGATCGAAGACGGCCATGTGGGCCTGGACCTGGCAGTCGACCTGCCGCGCCCGCGCCCACGCGGCTCCGCCACATTGGCGGCGCTGGAGGCTGAAGTGCTGGCCCGTGTCCTGCAATTGCCCGGCGAAGACCCTGTCGCCGAGCCTGTGACCCCTCTGCCCACGCAACTGCGTTGGGCTTACTGAACCCTTGTTCCTATCTGGAGTTTTGCCATGACCATCAAAGCCATCAACGTTCGCAACCAGTTCAAAGGCACCGTGAAGGAAATCATCGAAGGGCCGGTGCTGTCGGAAATCGACGTGCAGACTGCGTCGGGCATCGTCACTTCGGTGATCACGACTCGCTCGGTGCGCGAGCTTGAGCTGGGTGTGGGTAGCGAGGTAATCGCGTTCGTGAAATCCACCGAAGTCTCCATCGCCAAACTGTGAGGTTCACAGCCCTGGGGCTGCCTGGCCAGATAAGGCGGCAGGTACAGCCCCAGGTAGGCGTCGAACACGCGCAGCCCTTCCTCCGCCAGCCGTGGCGTAATCACGCCGTGCAGCTGCATTGACCGGGCATAGACCCGGTCGCCCAATTCCATCGCCAGGGCGAACACGTCCACGTCATCCGGCAATGCCGGCAGCATGAAGTACCGCCCGAAAACCTGGCGCATCAGTTGCCCCAGTTCGGCGTCGTGTTGGCGATCCGCTTGCATCACCTCACTCAAACCGTGCTGGGCCAGGATCAACTGCCGTGCGGCAGGGTCCGCCTGGTACACCGCCAGCATGCGCTGCTCCAGCGTTTTGGATAGATCGCGCCAGGTGCTGGCCTCGGCAAGTTCGACCGGCGCCTGCAAAGTTGCCCGGAAGGCGGCGTGCACGTCCTGAGTGAGCGCGTGCAGCAGGGCCGGGACGCTGGCGAAGAAGTGATACACGGATGAAGGCGGCATGCTGGCATGTTCGGCTACGGTGTGGATCGACAGGTTGGCGGCGCCTTCGGTCGCCAGGAGTTGGCGGGCTGCGTCGAGGATCGCGCCGATACGCGCCTGGCTGGTCGCACGAGGTTTGCGGGGAGGGCATATGAGCGTCCAGTGCGTCCGTCGCCCGGCAAGCCGGCCTCCCACGATTTTGCCAAGGTGGGAGGCTGGCTTGCCGGGCGACACGGGAGGTTGCAGTTGGGCGCAGTCTACACGACGGCTACCAGTAATCCGGTTTGATCGCAGGGCGTTTATGCGTTGGGACTTTGTCAGGGGAGTGGCTACGGATGACATGCTTCAGCAGTCCATCGAGGTTCAACTACTCGAACGCCGTACCCGTCGGTAGCCCTTGGAAGAGGTTGTAACCGTTCAGTGCGTCACGTCGCCGGCAAGCCGGCCTCCCACGATTTTGCATAAGTGGGAGGCCGGCTTGCCGGGCGATGCGGGAGGTTGCGATGGAGCGCAGCTTACACCGTATGCAAATACCAGTTGTACTCAAGGTCCGAGATCGAGTGCTCGAACTCCTCCAGCTCGCTTTCCTTGCAGGCCACGAAGATGTCGATGTATTTGGGGTCGATGTAGCGGGCCATGATCTCGCTGTCGTCCAGTGCACGCAGGGCGTCGCGCAGGTTGTTCGGCAGGCTTGGCTCGGTCTGCTCGTAGGCGTTGCCCTCCAGCGGCTCGCCGGGTTCGCATTCGTTGGTGAGGCCGTGGTGGATGCCGGCCAGCACCGAGGCCATGACCAGGTACGGGTTCGCATCTGCCCCCGCCACCCGGTGCTCAACACGCACCGCGTCGGCGGAGCCAGTGGGCACGCGCAGTGCCACGGTGCGGTTGTCCAGGCCCCAGGTCGGTGAGTTGGGCACATAGAACTGCGCGCCGAAGCGGCGGTAGGAGTTCACGTTCGGGCACAGGAAGGCCATCGAAGCGGGCAGGGTCTCGAGCACACCGCCGACCGCATGGCGCAATGCGGCGTTCTGCTCGGGATCCTCACTGGTGAAGATGTTCTTGCCGGTCTTGTCCAGGATCGAGATATGCACGTGCAGGCCATTGCCCGCTTGCCCTGGATAGGGCTTGGCCATGAATGTGGTGTCCATTTCATGGTCGTAGGCGATGTTCTTGATCAGCCGCTTGAGCAATACCGCGTAGTCACACGCCTTGAGCGCATCGGCCACATGATGCAGGTTGACCTCGAACTGCGCCGGGGCGCTTTCCTTGACGATGGCGTCGGCGGGGATGCGCTGCTCCTTGGCACCCTCGAGGATGTCCTGCAGGCAGTCGACGTATTCGTCGAGGTCGTCGATCAGGTACACCTGGGTCGACTGCGGGCGCTTGCCCGAGATTGGCGAGCGCGGCGGCTGCGGCCGGCCGTTCACGTTCTCCTGGTCGATCAGGTAGAACTCCAGCTCGAACGCGGCGCAGATGGTCAGCCCCATGTCGTCGAACTTCTTCACCACCTGGCGCAGCACCTCGCGCGGGTCTGCGAAGAACGGCTCGCCTTCGATCTCGTGCATCGTCATCGACAGCTGCGCGGTCGGGCGCTTCTGCCAAGGCTCGTTGCTCAAGGTATTGGGGATGGGGTAGCAGATGCGGTCGGCGTCGCCGATATCCAGGCCAAGGCCTGTGCTTTCGACGGTGGAGCCATTGATATCGAGAGCGAAGAGCGAGGCGGGCAGGTTGATGCCCTTTTCGTAAACCTTATGGAGGCTGGTGCGCTCGATGCGCTTGCCGCGCACCACACCATTCATATCCGCTATCAGAAGGTCAACGTACAAAACCTCAGGGTGTTCCTTGAGGAATGCGTTCGCCTCGTTGAGTTGAACGGCACGCGGTGGGACCGACATGATGCAACACCTTTTGTTAAAAATCTCAATCAATGACTGACAGCCAGCTCAGTCAATCCGAAACCCGCATGCAAGTCAAGACGGGCAGTTCGTGCTTCCATTCAGGGCAAAAAGGCGCTTGAGGGGCCAAAATGGAGCATTTTCGCGCTAAATAATAATTCAGCTTTTGCGCGTACGAGCAGGGCGTATAAAATTATTTACGGCCTGTTGTGTAATAAATTGAACAGCGCTAAGCTCCGATGCATCCCAAAACAGCAAAAACAACGGGGACCCTCATGGCATGCCAGCACCTTGGCGGCTCTAGCACCGCGCCTGCGAACCGCCTGGCAAAGGTACACATGCCGCAGGCGCCGCTGGCAGATATTCTGACGATGCCAGCGCCTGCTTGCAGCGTGCCACAGTCTTGGCCGTTCATCAAAGCCGGCTATGGCACCTCGACGATCTTTCACAGGCTCGCGATTATCCTCTGCCCAAACCTGCCCGCTTACGGTTCAATGCATCTGTTGTGCCGGCGCTGCGTCGCCGTGCCTCAACTGTAGTGCCTGCTCCGCAGGTTCGCCCCGCCATTGGGGCCACCCCATGCCACGTCGCCTTCTGAGGTATTTATGAGCAGCAACCTCGACCAGCTCACCGATTGGTTGAAAAAACACAAGATCACCGAAGTGGAATGCCTGATCAGCGACCTGACCGGCATCACTCGCGGCAAAATCTCGCCGACAAACAAGTTCATCGCCGAAAAAGGCATGCGCCTGCCCGAGAGTGTGTTGCTGCAAACGGTGACCGGCGATTACGTCGAAGACGAGATCTACTACGAGCTGCTCGACCCGGCCGACATCGACATGTTCTGCCGCCCTGACGAGAATGCGGTGTTCTCGGTGCCGTGGGCGATCGAGCCAACCGCTCAGGTGATCCACGACACCTATGACAAGCAGGGCAACCCCATCGAGCTGTCGCCGCGCAACGTGCTCAAACGCGTGCTCAAGCTCTACACCGACCGTGGCTGGCAGCCGATCGTGGCACCTGAGATGGAGTTCTACCTGACCAAGCGCAGCGACGACCCGGACTACCCGCTGCAGCCGCCGATCGGCCGCTCGGGGCGCCCTGAAACCGGCCGCCAGTCGTTTTCCATCGAAGCCGCCAACGAGTTCGACCCGTTGTTCGAGGACGTCTACGACTGGTGCGAGGCGCAGAACCTCGACCTGGATACGCTGATCCACGAGGACGGCACCGCGCAGATGGAAATCAACTTCCGCCACGGCGATGCCCTGCACCTGGCCGACCAGATCCTGGTGTTCAAGCGCACCATGCGCGAGGCTGCGCTCAAGCACAACGTTGCCGCCACCTTCATGGCCAAACCCATGACCGGTGAGCCGGGCAGTGCCATGCACCTGCACCAGAGCATCGTCGACATCAAGACCGGCAAGAATATCTTCTCCAACGAAGACGGCACTATGAGCCAGCTGTTCCTCAACCACGTGGGCGGGCTGCAGAAGTTCATTCCAGAGGCACTGCCGCTGTTCGCGCCGAACGTGAACTCCTTCCGCCGCTTCCTGCCCGACACCTCGGCGCCAGTGAACGTGGAGTGGGGCGTGGAGAACCGCACCGTCGGCCTGCGCGTGCCGGATGCCACGCCGCAGAACCGCCGGGTGGAAAACCGCCTGCCGGGCGCTGACGCCAACCCCTACCTCGCCATCGCCGCCAGCTTGCTGTGCGGTTACATCGGCATGGTCGAAGGCATCAACCCCAGCGCGCCGGTACACGGCCGTGGCTATGAGCGCCGCAACCTGCGCCTGCCGCTGACCATCGAAGATGCGCTGGAGCGCATGGAAAACTGCCGCACCCTGGAGAAATACCTGGGCAAGAAATTCATCGTCGGCTTCGTCGCGGTGAAACGTGCAGAGAACGAAAACTTCAAACGAGTGATCAGTTCCTGGGAACGGGAGTTCCTGCTGTTCGCGGTCTGATCGGGCCCGGCGCCCGGGGCGCTGGGGAACAGGAGAGAGCAATGAGCGACAACGCAGCGCAAACCCAAGCCTGGCAAGCCCTGAGCGGTGAGCACCATTTGGCCCCTTTCAGCGATTACCAGCAGCTCAAGCAAAAGGGCCCGCGCATCATTACCAAAGCTCAGGGCGTGCACCTCTGGGACAGCGAAGGCCGGCAGATCCTCGACGGCATGGCTGGGCTGTGGTGCGTGGCGGTGGGCTATGGCCGCGAGGAGCTGGTGCAGGCGGCTGCCCGGCAAATGCGCGAGTTGCCTTATTACAACCTGTTCTTCCAGACCGCCCACCCGCCAGCACTCGAGCTGGCCAAGGCAATCACCGACGTGGCCCCGGCGGGCATGAGCCATGTGTTCTTCACCGGCTCCGGCTCCGAGGGCAACGACACCGTGCTGCGCCTGGTTCGCCATTACTGGGCGCTCAAGGGCAAGCCAAACAAGAAGACCCTGATCAGCCGCATCAACGGTTATCACGGCTCTACCGTCGCCGGCGCCAGCCTGGGCGGCATGGCTTACATGCACGAGCAGGGCGACCTGCCGATTCCAGGCATCGCGCACATCCCGCAGCCGTACTGGTTCGGCGAAGGCGGCGACATGAGCCCGGATGCGTTCGGCGTATGGGCTGCCGAGCAGCTGGAGAAAAAATCCTCGAGCTGGGCGAAGAAAACGTCGCCGCGTTCATCGCCGAGCCGATCCAGGGCGCAGGTGGCGTGATCATTCCGCCGGATACCTACTGGCCCAAAATCAAGGAAGTGCTCGCCCGCTACGAGATCCTGTTCGTGGCCGACGAGGTGATCTGTGGCTTTGGCCGCACCGGCGAGTGGTTCGGTAGCGATTACTACGATCTCAAGCCTGACCTGATGACCATCGCCAAAGGCCTGACCTCGGGCTACGTGCCCATGGGCGGCGTGATCGTGCGCGACGAAGTGGTGAAGGTGATCGAGCAAGGCGGCGACTTCAATCACGGTTTCACCTACTCCGGGCACCCGGTGGCGGCGGCTGTGGGGCTGGAGAACCTGCGCATCCTCAGTGAAGAAAAGATCATCGAGCGTGTACGCAGCGAAACGGCACCGTATTTGCAAAGCCGCTTGCGCGAACTTCAGGCCCATCCGCTGGTGGGCGAGGTTCGCGGCCTGGGCATGCTGGGCGCCATCGAGCTGGTGCGCGACAAACAGGCCCGCACGCGTTACGAAGGGCGCGGTGCGGGAATGCTCTGCCGGCAGTTCTGTTTCGACAATGGCCTGATCATGCGCGCAGTAGGCGACACCATGATCATCGCCCCGCCGCTGGTGATCAGCCGTGGCGAGATCGATGAGCTGGTGAGCAAGGCGCACAAATGCCTGGACCTGACCCTTAATGCGCTGCAGGGCTAAATGCTAGGCTGTGCGCCGGCGCGGGGGCAGTGCCCCGCGCCCACACCGCACGCCCGTTGCCAGGGCCGCGCACCGAAGGACGGATTGGTTTAAACACTATTTGGAGCACTACGCATGAATAAGCTGGGCAAATCGCTGCTGGCCATGGCGCTGATGGGGGCGATGGCGGGTGCCGCGCACGCTGACGACAAGGTTCTGCACGTCTATAACTGGTCCGACTACATTGCCCCGGACACCGTCAAGAAGTTCGAAGAGGCCAACCCCGGCGTGAAGGTGGTCTACGACGTCTACGACAGCAACGAGACGCTCGAAGCCAAAATGCTCGCTGGCCACTCCGGCTACGACATCGTGGTGCCGTCGAACAACTTCCTGGCCAAGCAGATCAAGGCCGGCGTGTACGAGACCCTCGACAAGTCCAAGCTGCCCAACTGGAAAAACCTCAACGCCGGCCAGCTCAAGGCCGTAGGCGACGCCAGCGACAAGGACAACGCCCACGCCTTCCCGTACATGTGGGGCTCGATCGGCATCGGCTACAACCCCGAGAAGGTCAAGGCTGCACTGGGCGTCGACAAGATCGACTCCTGGGACGTGCTGTTCAAGCCTGAGAACATCGCCAAGCTCAAGAGCTGCGGGGTGAGCTTCCTTGATTCGCCGACCGAGATGATGCCGGTGGCGCTGCACTATCTGGGCCTGAAAACCGACACCCAGAGCAAGGACGACATCAAGAAAGCAGAAGACCTCTACTTGAAGATCCGCCCGAGCATCCAGTACTTCCACTCCTCCAAGTACATCTCGGACCTGGCCAACGGCAACATCTGCGTAGCCGTCGGCTACTCGGGTGATGTGTACCAGGCCAAATCCCGCGCCGAAGAGGCCGGTGGCAAGGTCAAGGTCGCCTACGCCATTCCGAAAGAAGGCGCTGGCAGCTTCTATGACATGGTCGCCATCCCCAAGGATGCCGAAAACAAAGAGCTCGCCTACAAGTGGATGAACTTCATCCTTCAGCCTGAAGTAATGGCCGAGATCACCAACGCCGTGCGTTTCCCCAACATCAACGACGCTGCAACGCCCATGGTCGACAAGGACATCACCTCCGACCCAGGCGTGTACCCATCAGCCGACGTGAAGGCCAAGCTGTACGCGATCGCCGACCTGCCGCAGGGCACACTGCGCGAGTTGACCCGCAGCTGGACCAAGATCAAATCGGGCAAATAAGCCCGTGGCGAGCACAGGTGGCGGCGCTCCAGCCGCTACCTCGTGCACTGAAACAAAAATTTTTTTTGCTGGGCAGGTTCATCACAGGTAAGTTGCGCGCCGGTTTTGGATTAACCGGCCGGGCTGCTGCCATCCTGGAAACACACTGCGGGGGAACTGCACTTGTCTAAATCTTTGTTCTTCAAGGCCCTGGCACTGGGCGCAGGCCTGTTGGCCGGCACTGCTGCGCAAGCCGCGGGCGAGGTCCATATCTACAACTGGTCCGACTACATCGGCGAAAACACCCTCAGCGAATTCCAGAAGGCCACCGGCATCAAGCCGGTCTATGACGTCTTCGACTCCAACGAAACCCTTGAAGGCAAGCTGCTGGCCGGTCGCACCGGCTACGATGTCGTGGTGCCCTCGAACCATTTTCTGGGCAAGCAGATCAAGGCGGGGGCATTCCAGAAGCTCGATCGTTCGCAGTTGCCCAACTGGAAAAACCTCGACGCTGATCTGATGAAACGGCTGGAGGCCAACGACCCGGGCAATCAGTACGCCGTGCCGTATCTCTGGGGCACCAACGGCATCGGTTACAACGTCGAGAAGGTCAAGGCGGCGCTGGGCACTGACAAGATCGACTCATGGGCTGTGCTGTTCGAGCCTGAAAACATCAAGAAACTCAGCAAGTGCGGCGTTGCCTTCCTCGACTCGCCGGATGAGATGATCCCGGCGATGCTCAACTACATGGGGCTGGATCCCAACAGCACCAACCCGGACGACTTCAAGAAAGCCGAGGCCAAGTTTCTGAAAGTGCGGCCGTACGTGACCTACTTCCATTCGGCCAAGTACATCTCGGACCTTGCCAACGGCAATATCTGCGTGGCCGCCGGTTTCTCGGGTGATGTGTTCCAGGCGCGCAACCGCGCCGAGGAAGCCAAGAACGGCGTTCAGGTGGCCTATGCGGTGCCAAAGGAAGGCGGTGCACTCTGGTTCGACATGCTTGCGATTCCGAAGGACGCCGAAAACGTCAAGGAGGCGCATGCCTTCATCGATTTCCTGTTGCAACCCAAGGTGATCGCCGAGGTCAGCGATGCGGTGGGTTACGCCAACCCTAACCCGGAGGCCAAGGCCGACATGGACCAGAAGGTTGCCACCGATTCTTCGGTTTACCCGACACAGGACGTACTGGCTAAGGCCTATGTGAGCCATGAGTTACCGCCGAACATTCAACGCCTGATGACCCGTTCCTGGACGCGGATCAAGTCGGGCAAATAAAACCAGTGGCCCGCCCGTGCAGCGGGCCACCTGAACCACCGATGGGAGTGTCGTTAATGGCCGTTGCCTCCAGTGCCTACAAAAAAGCCCTCGAAGGCAGCCAGCAGCCTAAGCAGGTGCTGGTGAAAATCGATCGGGTCACGAAGAAATTCGACGAGACGATCGCCGTGGACGATGTGTCCCTGGAAATCAACAAAGGCGAGATCTTCGCGCTGCTGGGCGGCTCGGGCTCCGGCAAGTCGACCCTGCTGCGCATGCTCGCCGGCTTCGAGCGGCCTACCGAGGGGCGCATTTTCCTCGATGGCCAGGACATCACCGACCTGCCGCCCTATGAGCGGCCGATCAACATGATGTTCCAGTCCTACGCCTTGTTCCCGCACATGACCGTCGCGCAGAACATCGCCTTCGGCCTGAAGCAGGACAAGATGCCCACCGCCGAGATCGACGCCCGTGTGGCCGAGATGCTCAAGCTGGTGCACATGAGCCAGTACGCCAAGCGCAAGCCGCACCAGCTTTCCGGTGGCCAGCGCCAGCGGGTGGCATTGGCCCGCTCGCTGGCAAAGCGCCCCAAGCTGCTGCTGCTCGACGAGCCCATGGGCGCGCTGGACAAGAAACTGCGCTCGCAGATGCAGCTTGAGCTGGTGGAAATCATCGAACGCGTGGGGGTGACCTGCGTGATGGTGACCCACGACCAGGAAGAGGCCATGACCATGGCCCAGCGCATCGCGATCATGCACCTGGGCTGGATCGCGCAGATCGGCAGCCCTGTGGATATCTACGAGACCCCGACCAGCCGCCTGGTGTGCGAGTTCATTGGTAACGTCAACCTGTTCGACGGCGATGTGGTCGAGGACATGGAAGGCTATGCGCTGATCTCCACCCCTGAGCTGGAACGGCCGATTTACGTGGGCCACGGGGTGAGCACTGCCGCAGAAGACAAGCGCGTGACCTACGCCCTGCGCCCGGAAAAACTCCTGGTGACCACCGAGCAACCGCAAACCGAGTACAACTGGGCGCGTGGCAAAGTCCACGACATCGCCTACCTGGGCGGCCATTCGGTGTTTCACGTCGAGCTCGCCAGCGGCAAGATCGTTCAGAGCTTCGTCGCCAACGCCGAGCGCCGTGGCGCGCGGCCGACCTGGGACGATGAAGTGTTCGTATGGTGGGAAGACGACAGCGGGGTGGTGCTTCGGTCATGAAAGCGCGAAAAGTGAAGCGGTTCCTCAATCGTTGGGTGCCGAACGGCCGCCAGGTCGTGATCGGTGTCCCGTTCATCTGGCTGTTCCTGTTCTTCATGCTGCCGTTCTTCATCGTGTTGAAGATCAGCTTCGCCGAAGCAGACGTGGCCATCCCGCCCTACACCTCGCTTGTGGAGTTCGCCGAGGACAAGATCAACATCGCGCTCAACCTGGCCAACTACTTGCTGCTGGGTGACGACGACCTGTACTTCGCTGCGTACTTCGGTTCGCTGAAGATGGCGTTCTTCAGCACCCTGATGTGCCTGCTGATCGGCTACCCGATGGCCTACGCCATCTCCGTGGCCAAGAAAGAAAGCCAGACGGTGCTGTTGCTGCTGATCATGATGCCGACCTGGACGGCGATCCTGATCCGCGTTTACGCCTGGATGGGCATCCTCAGCAACAACGGCCTGCTCAACGGGTTCCTGCAGTACATGGGCCTGATCGACCAGCCGCTGCAGATCCTCAACAGCAACACAGCGGTGTACATCGGGCTTGTGTATTCGTACCTGCCTTTCATGATTCTGCCGCTGTTCGCCAACCTGGTGAAACACGACCACACGCTGCTCGAAGCCGCCGCCGACCTGGGCTCCAGCCGCTTCAACAGCTTCTGGAAAATCACTGTGCCGCTGTCGAAGAACGGCATCATCGCCGGCTGCATGCTGGTGTTCATCCCGGTGGTAGGCGAGTTCGTCATTCCCGAGCTGCTCGGAGGCCCTGAAACGCTGATGATCGGCAAGGTGCTCTGGCAAGAGTTCTTCAACAACCGCGATTGGCCGGTGGCCTCGGCGCTGGCAGTGGTGATGCTCGGCATCCTGATCATCCCGATCCTGCTGTTCAACCGCAGTCAGGCACGTGAAATGGAGGGCAGGGCATGAAACAGGGCGTTCGTTTCTCCACCATCATGCTGTGGGTGGGCCTGATTTTCATCTATGCGCCGATGGTCATTCTGGTGATCTACTCGTTCAACGCCTCGCGGCTGGTGACGGTGTGGGGCGGCTGGTCGGTGAGCTGGTATGTGAGCCTGCTGGACAACACCCAGCTCATTTCCGCCGTGTTCCGCTCGCTGGAAATCGCCATCTACACGGCGGTCTCGGCGGTGGTGCTGGGCACCATGGCGGCTTTTGTGCTCACCCGCGTTTCGCGCTTCAAGGGCCGCACGCTGTTTGGCGGCCTGGTGACTGCGCCGTTGGTGATGCCCGAGGTGATAACGGGCCTGTCGCTGCTGCTGTTGTTCGTTGCCATGGCGCAAGCCATCGGCTGGCCGGCCGAGCGCGGCGTTACCACGATCTGGATCGCGCACACCACGTTCTGCACGTCCTACGTGGCAGTGGTAGTGTCGGCGCGGCTGCGTGAGCTGGACCTTTCCATCGAGGAGGCGGCGATGGACCTGGGGCGCGGCCGCTGAAGGTGTTCCTGTTGATCACCATTCCGATGATCGCGCCGTCGCTGGCAGCCGGGGGCATGATGTCGTTCGCCCTGTCGCTGGATGACCTGGTGCTGGCGAGCTTCGTCTCCGGGCCTGGCTCGACCACGCTGCCGATGGAGGTGTTCTCGCAGGTTCGCCTGGGTGTGAAGCCCGAGATCAATGCCATTGCCAGCTTGATCCTGCTGGTGGTGTCGTTGTTTACCTTCCTGGTGTGGTTCTTCACCCGCCGAGCCGAGGAGGCGCGGCGCAAGGCGGTTCAGGCAGCTATCGAGGAAGCGGCTGTAGCCAACTCCTCCGGCATGACGCACACCGGCGCACTGATACGCCGTTAAGCCTTGCCAGTACGGCCCGTGTGACAGAACATTGCGATCACGTTCTGCCACACGGGCCGTTTTCATGTCTGCGATCTTTCAGCCCGATAGCCTGCGCCAGAGCCTCCGGGCCTTGGCCAAGGGCGATGCACTGTCGCGCGACGGGCTGGCTTACCAAGGCTATTACGGCCTGGGCATCGCCGGTTGCGAGGCCCGCCTGGGCCTGTTCGAAGCGGCGGGGTTTCAGCTGGTTGCCCAGCTATGGAGCCCGCCCCGGCCGCGCGGCACGTTGATTCTCCTGCACGGCTATTACGACCACATGGGGCTTTATCGCCATGTGATCGAGTGGGCATTGGGGCAGGGGTTGGCGGTGCTGGGTTGCGACCTGCCCGGGCATGGCCTGTCCAGCGGAGAGCGCGCCAGCATTCGGGATTTTGCGCATTACCAGGCGATGCTCGACGGCCTGCTCGCAGAGGCGAGCGCCAATGGCTTGCCCAAGCCCTGGCACCTGCTGGGGCAGAGTACCGGCGGTGCGATCGCAGTGGACCACCTGCTCAACAATGCCGGCAGCCCGGTGGACGGCCATACCATCCTGCTTGCTCCGTTGGTGCGGCCGCGCGCCTGGGGCTGGTCGCAGTTGAGCTACCACGCCCTGCGGCCGTTCGTGGGCAGCATCGCGCGGCGCTTCAGCGAAAACACCAATGACCCGACTTTCCTGCCGTTTCTGGAGGCTGACCCGTTGCAACCACGCCGGCTGCCTACTGCCTGGGTGGGTGCCCTGGCCAAGTGGGTGCGGCACATCGAGCGCTCGCCAGCCAGCACGCGCAGCCCGTTGATCGTTCAGGGCGAACAGGACATGACCGTCGACTGGCGGCACAACCTTGCGGTGCTTGAGCGCAAGTTCGCCGGCCCGCAGCTGCTACGCCTGCCCGGTGCTCGGCATCACCTGGCCAACGAGTTGCCGGAGCTGCGCCGCGAGTACTTCGACTATCTGGCGCCCTACCTGGCCTGAGCCGGTCAAGGCGCCGGCTGGCCCACCGCCAGCCCGGCCTTCACCGCTGCCAGGGCCGCCTGGTAGTAGGCCTTGCCGTCTGCCGACTCGGCGAAGCTGACGAACTCTTCCAGCTCCGGGTCCGAGAGGTCGCGGTATACGTACAGGAGCGTGTTGTTCATATCGTTGCCGATCTGCTGCATCAGCCGCGCGCGCTGGCTGTCGAGCAGATTCTGGCTCGAGCCGCCGCCCAGCAGGCCCGGAATCATCGAACTGAGGCTATCGGCAGCCACACCTGCGATGGCCAGGCTCACTTCGGCGCCGGCCTCACGGGCGGGCAGGGCGCGGGCCAGATGGCCGATCAGCAGTTGGCGGGTATCGGAGGCCTGCATGTGCGGCAGGCCGCTGGCATTTTTGGCAAGCTGATCCGAGCGAGTAGCCAGCAACTCGGCGCTCACGATCTTGCGCCCCAGCGGGCCCTGGAAAAAGGCCAGCGCGGGTTGGGGGTTACGCAGAGCCTGGCGCAGGCGGTTTTCGGCGCGCTGGTCCATCGCCTGGGCACCAAAACGCTGGTTGCTGTTGTTGACCAGGGCCTGGAACACCGCAGGTGGCAGGCTGTTCTGGTAGCGCTGCTGGGCCGCCCTGAGCGCGTCGTTGAAGTGAGCGCGCTGGTCGGGCCAGCCGGCAGCCTTGTACAACTGATCGTAAGCATCAGCCCAGGCCGGCAGGGCGCAGCAGATCAGCAGGATGAAAAGAAGGCGACGCATGAAAGACTCCTGTCGGCAGGCCGCTATTGTCCGTGGGCTGAACAACTTTTGTCGAGAGACGCGCGATATGCGCGCGCATTTGCATGCAAACAGCGCTGTGGCGGTGAGTGCCGTGAGCTACTATGCGCGCCATGCATACATCCTTCGATGAAACCCTGCCGCAACGCATTGTCGATGACCTGGCTGAATACGGCTGGTCGCGGCAAGACTGCTTTTTGCCTGAGGCTCTGACCGCTGCGCTGGCCCTGGAGTGCCGCCGGCGTGCCGCCGTGGGCGAGCTGGCACCAGCTGCAATAGGCCGTGGCGATGCGCAGGAGGTGCGGGAAAGTATTCGAGGCGACCTGACCCAGTGGATCGACCCCGGGCAAGCGACGTGTACGGATGAATACCTGGTGTTGATGGATGGGCTGCGGGAAGCGCTCAACCGTGGCCTGTTCCTGGGCCTCGAGGATTTCGAGTGCCACTTCGCGTTGTACCCGGCAGGGGCGTTCTACAAGCGGCACCTGGACCGCTTCCGTGACGACGATCGGCGCATGGTGTCGGCGGTGTTGTACCTGAATCACGGCTGGCGAGAGGGTCATGGCGGTGAGCTGCGCCTGTATTTCAAGGACGGTAGCACCCTTGACGTTCCGCCGCGTGGCGGGTGCCTGGTGGTGTTCTTGTCGGGGGAGCTGCCGCACGAGGTGCTGCCGGCAGGTTGTGAGCGGCTGTCATTGACGGGGTGGTTCAGGCGGCGGGGGAGCGAGCCGTTCTAGAAGTCAGGCTCTGCACTCGGATGCGGGAGGCCGGCTTGCCTGGCGGGGTAGCGTCGCGCGGCAAGCCGCCCTCCCACTTCCACTCTGCTTGAGCAGCGAATCCAGGGTGGGCCAGCTTCACACACCTGACCTGCCCTTGAGCATCGCCCGGCAGCTTCCTCCCACTTCAACCCTGCTTGCAGAGAATCGAAGTGGGAGGCCGGCTTGCCGGGCGATTCGGCTTAGAACAACACTCGGCTGCGGATGGTGCCCTTGATGTGCTGCAGCTTCTCCTGCGCCAGGTCCGAGTACTCGGCGTCAACGTCGATCACTACATAACCCACGCTTTCGTTGGTCTGCAGGAACTGGCCGGAGATGTTGATGCCGTTCTCGGCGAACACCTTGTTGATCTCGCTGAGCACGCCCGGGATGTTCTGGTGAATGTGCAGCAGGCGGTGTTTGCCAGGGTGTGCCGGCAGGGCCACCTCGGGGAAGTTGACCGAAGACACCGAAGTGCCGTTATCGCTGTACTTGACCAGCTTCTCGGCCACTTCCAGGCCGATGTTGGCCTGGGCTTCGGCAGTGGAGCCGCCGATGTGCGGAGTGAGGATCACGTTGTCCAGGCCGCGCAGCGGGCTTTCGAAGATCTCGTCGTTGGAGCGAGGCTCTACCGGGAACACGTCGATGGCCGCGCCGATCAGGTGCTTGGCCTTGATCGCTTCGGCCAGGGCTTCGAGGCGAACCACGGTGCCACGGGCAGCGTTGATCAGGATGCTGCCCTTCTTCATGGCGGCGATTTCGGCTTCACCGATCATCCACTGGGTGGACGGCAGTTCTGGCACGTGCAGCGACACGATGTCGGCCAGGCCCAGCAGCTCCTTGAGCGTTGGCACCTGATTGGCGTTGCCCAGCGGCAGCTTGGTCAGCGGATCGTAGAAGTACACCTGCATGCCCAGGCTTTCGGCCAGTACCGACAGCTGGGTACCAATCGAGCCGTAGCCGACGATACCCAGCTTCTTGCCGCGGATTTCGAAGAGTTGGCCGCGCTCTTGATCCAGCCACCGCGGTGGCAGGAAGCGTTCTTCTCCGGAATGCCGCGCAGCAGCAGGATCGCCTGGCCCAGCACCAGCTCGGCGACCGAACGAGTATTGGAGTAAGGGGCGTTGAACACCACGATGCCGCGTTCGCGGGCAGCGTTGAGGTCGACCTGGTTGGTACCGATGCAGAAGCAACCGACGGCGATCAGCTTCTTGGCGCAGTCGAACACCTCAGCGGTAAGCTGGGTGCGGGAGCGGATGCCGATGAAGTGGGCGTCGGCGATCTTTTCCTTGAGCTGGGCATCGGGAATGGAGCCAGTGAGGTACTCGATGTTGGAGTAACCGGCCGCCTTGAGCGTATCGACGGCATTTTGGTGAACTCCTTCGAGGAGAAGGAACTTGATCTTGCTCTTGTCGAGAGAAGTCTTGCTCATCTGCTTTAAACCTGCGCTCCGGAGAGTAAAGTAGCGTTATGAAGGGCTTGCCAAGGGCTGGCCAGAGGCGCTGCGGCCTGCGTGGCGGGCGCCTATGCTAGCATAGTTGCGACATTTGACGGCCAGTATGCGACGTGAAGGCTGTTCATCTGGACGATGAACAAATCACGTGGAAGGCTTGCGCCGGCATCCTCAAAACGAGTGGAGTGGCTCATGAGTTACCAGCATCAATACGTCGATGGCACGCGCATCCATTTCCCCCTCGGCAAGGTAGTGTGCATCGGCCGCAACTATGCCGAACACGCCAAGGAGCTGAACAACCCGGTGCCCAGCGAGCCACTGCTGTTCATCAAGCCTGGCAGTTGTGTGGTGCCAGCCGATGGCGGCTTCAAGGTTCCCCAGGGGCGCGGTTCCGTTCACTACGAAACCGAAATCGCTGTGCTGCTGGGCAAGCCACTTTCCACTGCGCCCAGCGAAGAAGAAGTGCTCGATGCCATCTCGGGTTTCGCACCGGCACTGGACCTCACGCTGCGGGACGTGCAATCCCGCCTCAAGGAAAAGGGCTTGCCGTGGGAACTGGCCAAGTCCTTCGATGGCGCCTGTGTGCTGTCGCCCTTCGTGGCTGCCAGCCAGTTCACCGACTTCACCGACATCCCGGTGCGCCTGACGCTCAATGGCGAAGTGCGCCAGGACGGCAGCAGCGCGATGATGCTCAACCCGATCGTGCCGATGATCCAGTACATGGCTGCGCACTTCAGCCTGCAGGCAGGTGATGTGATCCTTACCGGCACGCCGGCAGGTGTTGGTGAGTTGGCGGTAGGTGATGAGCTGGTGATGGAGCTGCCGGGCGCGGCCCGCGTCGAAACGCGCGTGCTGGAATAACCTGCAGCCTTTACCGTTTTTTTCACACGGCACCCGGATAATGCGCCGCTTCGCTTGACGTTATCCGGTCCCCTCATGCCCGAAAAAACTTTCACCAAAGTACCCGCAGGTGCCAAAGCCAAGCGCAAGCGCTGGCTGGCCGGGGTGTCGCTGGCCCTGCTGGCGAGCTACGCGCTGGCCGTAGCCATGCATTGGGACGACCGTGTGCGCTGGTCTTTGGCCGAGTGGAGTACACCTGCCCAGGAACGGGCTACCGCAGTGTGGCTACCGGCCTACAAGGCCGACATCGACGCCAGGCTCATGCCGGGCCTGGAAACCGACGAAGCCTCCGACCTTTCCTACGACCCTTCGAGCAAAACCCTCTACAGCGTGATGGGCAAGCACCCGTTTCTGGTGCAGTTGAGCCTGGAGGGTGAGGTGCTGCGCAAGATCGAGCTGGTGGGGTGGGCGAATCCCGAAGGCGTTGCGGTGCTCGAAAACGGCCATATCGCCATCACCGATGAGCGCAGCCAGTTGCTCACCATCGTCACCGCGCCTGCCGGTGTTGCGGCGCTGAACATCAAGGATTTCCCGCAGTTTCCGCTGGGCAAGGCCCGTGAAAAGAACAAAGGCACTGAGGCAGTCGCCTGGGACGCGCAGGGCCAGCGCGTGCTGTTCGGCCAGGAGCGGCCGGCGTTTCTCGAAAGCTGGCGCAGTGACGGCACCACGTTGATCGGCCAGCCCATGACGCTGGCAGGTGGCCCGCTGGACCTTCGCAACCTGTCGGGCATGGATGTCGATCGGCGCACAGGGCACCTACTGCTGGTTTCGGCAGACTCGCACCTGATTCTGGAGACTGACTCGGCGGGCAAACCGGTCAGCTACATGACGCTGCTCGGGCACCTCAATGGGCTGAAGCAAACCATCCCCAGGGCGGAAGGCGTTGCCACGGACGAGCAAGGCAACCTGTACGTGATCAGCGAGCCGAACCTGTTCTACCGGTTCAGGCATTGATCTGAAAGCGCCCTGTGGTTGGGGGCAAATTCAACCGCTTGTGCTCAAATCCCGGCCTTCCCCATCCGAGGCCTCGCCATGGCGCGTCTGTCTTCGCTTCACCGGTGGCTTGTGCTGCTGGCACTCTTTCTGATCACCTTGGCCGCCGTTGGCCAGCATTTTCGCTGGTTCGAGCGGGGCTGGTTCAACCTGGTTCATTGGCTTGCGCCCGCCGAGCACGCCCTTGGCCTGGCTGACTACCGTGTGGTGGTGGAAGGCGAGCCCTTGGCGGGCGTGCCTTCGGATGTGTCAGCCCTGACTTACCACACCGAGCGCAAGACGCTGTTCACCATTACCAACCAACGCCCCGAGGTGATCGAGCTGTCGCTGCAGGGTGAGGTATTGCGGCGCGTCCCCGTCCAAGGCATCGCCGACCCGGAAGCGATCGAATACATCGCTGGCGACACGTTCGTTGTCACCGATGAGCGCGAACAGCAATTGGTACGGATCGAGGTGGGTGAAGGCGCCCTTGCCATCGATGCCAGTACCGCCCCGCGCCTGAGCCTTGGGCTGGGCCGCAACGGCAATAAAGGTTTTGAAGGCCTTGCTTACGACCGCCAGGGCCAGCGGTTGTATGTGGCCAAAGAGCGCGACCCGATGCGGATTTTCGAAGTGGAGGGGTTTGCCGAGCCAGGCTTTGCAGGCAGCGTACACATCCAGGAAAACCCTGAGCGTGACGCGCGGTTGTTCGTCCGCGACCTTTCAAGCCTGCAGTTCGATGAAGTCACGGGGCATTTGCTGGCGCTGTCGGATGAGTCCCGGCTGGTGCTGGAAATCGACACTTCCGGGCAGGTGGTTGGTTCACTGGCACTGCATGGCGGCGCCTCGGGCTTGTTGCGTGCGGTGCCCCAGGCCGAAGGGATGGCCCTGGACGAGCAGGGCACCCTTTACCTGGTCAGTGAGCCGAACCTGTTCTACGTGTTCAGGAAGCCTTCAACGCCTTGACGCCTTCGGCCGTGCCCAGCAGCAGCAGGTCGGCCGGGCGTGCTGCGAACAGGCCGTTGGTGACCACGCCGACGATGGCATTGATATCACGCTCCAGAGCAACAGGGTCGGTGATGCTCATGTTGTGAACATCCAGAATGATGTTGCCGTTGTCGGTCAGTACGCCTTCGCGATACACCGGGTCGCCGCCCAGTTTCACCAACTGCCGCGCCACGTGGCTGCGCGCCATCGGGATGACCTCGACCGGCAACGGGAACGCGCCCAGCACCGGCACCAGCTTGCTCGCATCGGCGATGCAGATGAAGGTACCTGCCACGGCGGCAACGATCTTCTCGCGGGTCAGGGCCGCACCGCCGCCCTTGATCAGGTTCAGCCGCTCATCGCTTTCGTCAGCGCCATCGATGTAGAACTCGAGGTCGCCCACGGCGTTGAGCTCGTACACCGGAATGCCATGGCCCTTCAAGCGTGCAGCGGTTGCCTCGGAGCTGGCCACGGCGCCGTCGAATGCGCCCTTGTGCTGCGCCAGGGCATCGATGAAGCAGTTCGCGGTGGAGCCAGTGCCCACGCCGACGACGCTCTTGTCGGTGAGTTTGGGCAGGATGAAGTCCACGGCGGCCTGGGCCACGGCCTGTTTGAGCTGGTCTTGGGTCATGATGCGAGAGTCGTGTGGTGCGAAAGGGCGCGCATTATAACAGCCGCCAGCGCTGCAAGCGCTGCCCCCGGCTGGTAGAATCGCCGTCCCTGCCTTCGCCCAGCCGTGACGTTTTCCGATGCTTGAACAGTACGTAAAGAAAATCCTCACCTCGCGCGTTTACGACGTTGCCGTCGAAACCCCTCTGCAGCCGGCCGGGCAGCTTTCCAAGCGGCTGGGCAACCGGGTGTTGCTCAAGCGTGAAGACCTGCAACCGGTGTTCTCCTTCAAGGTGCGCGGCGCTTACAACAAGCTGGCGCAGCTCACCGACGCTGAGCGCGCCCGCGGCGTTGTAACGGCCTCGGCCGGCAACCATGCCCAGGGCCTGGCCCTGGCGGCGCGCGAAATGGGCGTGAAGGCCACCATCGTGATGCCCAAGACCACCCCTGAAATCAAGGTCGAGGGCGTGCGCTCACGCGGCGGCAAGGTGGTGCTGCATGGCGACTCATTCCCCGAGGCGCTGGCGTACTCGCTCAAACTGGTGGGAGAAAAGGGCTACGTCTATGTGCACCCGTACGACGACCCCGACACCATCGCAGGCCAGGGCACCGTGGCCATGGAAATCCTGCGCCAGCATCAGGGCGAGCTGGATGCGATCTTCGTACCGGTGGGCGGCGGCGGGCTGATCGCCGGCATTGCGGCCTATGTGAAGTACCTGCGCCCCGAGGTGAAGGTCATCGGTGTCGAACCGGACGATTCAAACTGCCTGCAAGCGGCGCTTGCGGCCGGTGAGCGCGTGGTGTTGCCGCAGGTGGGGCTGTTCGCCGACGGGGTTGCCGTGGCACAGATCGGCCTGCATACCTTCGAGATCTGCCGTCACTACGTTGATGAGGTGATTACCGTCAGCACCGACGAAATCTGTGCAGCGATCAAGGACATCTACGACGATACCCGCTCTATCACCGAGCCTGCTGGTGCATTGGGCGTGGCGGGGATCAAGAAGTACGTCGAAGCCCGCAGCGCCAGCGGGCAAACGCTGGTCGCCATCGATTCGGGCGCGAACGTGAACTTCGACCGCCTGCGCCACGTGGCCGAGCGCGCCGAGCTGGGCGAGGGGCGCGAGGCGATCATCGCCGTGACCATTCCCGAGCGGCCCGGCAGCTTCAAGGCGTTCTGCGAAGCGGTAGGCAAGCGGCAGATCACCGAATTCAACTATCGCTACCACACCGGTACCGAGGCGCACATTTTCGTTGGCGTGCAAACGCACCCCGACACCGATCCGCGCAGCGCGTTGATCGCCGGCCTGCGCGAGCACGGCTTCCCGGTACAAGACCTCACTGACAACGAATTGGCCAAACTGCACATTCGCCACATGGTCGGCGGCCACGCCGAGGCGGTTGGCGACGAAATGGTGCTGCGCTTCGAGTTTCCCGAGCGGCCGGGCGCGTTGTTCAACTTCCTGAACCGCCTCGGCGGGCGCTGGAACATCTCCATGTTCCACTACCGTAACCACGGCGCCGCTGATGGCCGGGTGGTCGCCGGTTTGCAGGTACCAACGCATGAGCGTGAGCAGGCGTTGGCGGCGCTCGCCGAGATTGGCTATCCCTTCTGGGATGAAACCGATAACCCGGCCTACCGGCTGTTCCTGGGCTGACTGAACTGCGCGAGGCACCATGGACACTCTGATCACCCTCAAGGCTTTTCATATCGCAGCCACAGCGTTGTTGCTCGCCAGTGTTGCCGCCGTAATGTGGCGCAGTGTGAGTGCCTGGCGCGCCGGTGACCGCCGTCTGTTCGCCAGCTCCCTCGACCGCCCGTGGTACCTGGCTTGGGTAGTGATGGCGCTGTGCATGGTGAGTTTTCCGGTCAGCGGCTGGTGGATGGTGCACACCGTCGGCTGGCCGCTGGGGCAAACCTGGCTGCTGGGCGGGGCGTGCTTCTATATTGTTGGCGCACTTGCCTGGTTGTGGCTGCTGATGCGGGTCCGGCGGTTGCGGGCAGTGCCGGAAGGCACCGAGCCGTCCGTGCGGCATCAACGCTGGGTAGCAATATTGGCGGTGCTGGCCCTTCTGGCGCTGGTGGTGTTGCTGGTACTGATGACCGCCAAGCCGGTTTGAACAGGCGGAAACACTACAGGGCTTTGCATAAACCCCCTACTTAAGGTAGGCACCTCGTTGCTGGGCCGGCGAGCTTTGTGGAACAATGCCCCGACATGCGTTTGCGAGGTTGTTGCTGTGATCGACCCCGATGGTTTCCGTCCCAATGTTGGCATCATCCTTACCAATGATGCTGGCCAGGTGCTATGGGCTCGACGCATCAATCAGGATGCCTGGCAGTTTCCGCAGGGCGGCATCAACCCCGACGAGACACCCGAACAGGCGTTGTATCGCGAGTTGAACGAAGAAGTGGGCCTGGAGCGCCAGGACGTTCAGATCCTGGCCTGCACCCGGGGCTGGTTGCGGTATCGCCTTCCACAACGGCTGGTGCGTACTCATAGCCAGCCGCTGTGCATCGGGCAGAAGCAAAAGTGGTTCCTGCTGCGGCTGGTTTCCAACGAGCAGCGGGTAAGGATGGACCTGACCGGCAAGCCAGAGTTCGACGGCTGGCGCTGGGTCAGTTACTGGTATCCCTTGGGCCAGGTGGTGACCTTCAAACGTGAAGTCTACCGCCGGGCCCTCAAAGAGCTTGCGCCGCGCCTGTTGGCACGCGACTAGACGACGGAGTCCGAACCCCAGCCATGCTCAATACGCTGCGCAAGATCGTCCAGGAAGTGAACGCCGCCAAGGATCTCAAGGCGGCGTTGGGCATTATCGTCTTGCGTGTGCAGGAGGCCATGGGCTCACAAGTCTGCTCGGTCTACCTGCTCGATCCGCAAGCCAATCGCTTCGTGCTGATGGCCACCGAAGGCCTGAACAAGAGCTCGATAGGCCAGGTCAGCATGGCACCCAACGAAGGCCTGGTTGGCCTGGTGGGTACCCGCGAAGAGCCGCTGAACCTCGAAGACGCCGCCGCTCATCCCCGTTATCGTTATTTTGCCGAAACCGGTGAGGAGCGCTTTGCGTCCTTCCTGGGGGCACCGATCATCCACCACCGCCGTGTAGTCGGCGTGGTCGTGGTGCAGCAGAAGGAACGCCGCCAGTTCGACGAGGGCGAAGAAGCCTTTCTGGTGACCATGAGTGCCCAACTGGCGGGTGTCATTGCCCACGCCGAAGCGACCGGCTCCATCCGCGGGTTGGACAGAGGCGGCAAGCGTACTCAGGAAGCCAAGTTCGTCGGTGTGCCAGGTTCGCCCGGCGCGGCGGTCGGCACTGCGCTGGTGGTGCTGCCACCGGCAGACCTGGACGTGGTGCCGGACAAGCCCGTCACCGACATCGACGCGGAACTGGCGCTGTTCCAGAACGCCCTCGAAGGGGTGCGCAATGACATGCGCACCCTCTCGGCCAAGCTTGCGACCCAGCTGCGCCCCGAAGAGCGCGCGTTGTTCGACGTCTACCTGATGATGCTCGACGACGCCTCGCTCGGCAGCGAAGTGACCGAGATCATCAAGACCGGCCAGTGGGCCCAGGGCGCACTGCGCCAGGTGGTCACCGAGCACGTCAACCGTTTCGAGCTGATGGACGACGCCTACCTGCGCGAGCGCGCTTCGGACGTCAAGGACCTCGGCCGCCGCCTGCTGGCTTACCTGCAGCAAGCCCACCAGCAGGCGCTGGTGTATTCGGACAACACCATTCTGGTCAGCGAGGAGCTGACCCCGGCGATGCTCGGCGAAGTGCCTGAAGGCAAGCTGGCGGGCCTGGTGTCGGTGATGGGCTCTGGCAACTCGCACGTGGCCATCCTGGCGCGGGCGATGGGCATCCCGACGGTCATGGGCCTGGTGGACTTCCCGTATTCCAAGGTCGATGGCATCGAGCTGATCGTCGATGGCTACAACGGTGAAGTGTTCACCAACCCCAGCGAAATTCTCACCAAGCAATACGCGACGGTGGTTGCCGACGAGCGCGAGCTGGCCAAGGGTCTGGATGCGCTGCGCGAGCTGCCCTGTGTGACCACCGACGGGCACCGCATCCCGCTGTGGGTAAACACCGGCCTGCTCGCCGATGTGGCCCGTGCGCAACAGCGCGGTGCTGAAGGCGTTGGCCTGTACCGCACTGAAGTGCCGTTCATGATCAACCAGCGCTTCCCCAGCGAAAAAGAGCAGTTGGCCATTTACCGTGAGCAATTGCAGGCCTTCCACCCGCTGCCGGTGACCATGCGCAGCCTCGACATCGGTGGCGACAAGTCGCTCAGCTACTTCCCGATCAACGAGGAAAACCCGTTCCTCGGCTGGCGCGGCATCCGTGTGACCCTCGACCACCCGGAAATCTTCCTGGTGCAGGCGCGGGCCATGCTCAAGGCCAGTGAAGGGTTGAATAACCTGCGCATCCTGTTGCCGATGATTTCTGGCACCCACGAGGTGGAAGAGGCAATGCACCTGATCCACCGCGCGTGGGGCGAGGTGCGCGACGAAGGCACCGACGTGCCGATGCCGCCAGTGGGCGTGATGGTCGAGATCCCGGCTGCGGTATACCTGACCCGCGAGCTGTCGCGCCAGGTGGACTTCCTTTCGGTCGGCTCCAACGACCTGACCCAGTACCTGCTGGCGGTCGACCGTAACAACCCGCGCGTGGCAGACCTCTACGACTACCTCCACCCGGCAGTGCTGCAGGCGCTGCAACATGTGGTCAACGAGGCTCATGCCGAAGGCAAACCCGTGAGCATCTGCGGCGAAATGGCGGGGGACCCGGCCGCTGCAGTGCTGTTGATGGCCATGGGCTTCGATAGCCTGTCGATGAACGCCACCAACCTGCCCAAGGTAAAGTGGATGCTGCGCCAGGTGAGCTATGCCAAGTCCCGCGAATTGCTGGCGCAGTTGATGAAGATCGACAATCCGCAGGTCATTCACAGCTCGCTGCAACTGGCCCTGAAGAATCAGGGCCTTGGCCGGATGATCAATCCTCAGGCGCCCAAGACGCTCTGAAGCGTACGTCAGCCTCGCCCTGGGGCTGGCCGTGCGGCCCGAAGCTGCGTTCAAGCAGGCGCCGATCGCCGTTTTCCCAGGCGTAAACCAAGGTGCTGGCTCGCGTTCCGTAATGTTCGCCCTGAATGAATGCGCTGCTGAGCATGCGCTCACTCTCAAGCCCTATGCCGGTGTCTGGCAATTGGTCGTCTGCTGGCTGCGTGGTATCTGCCAGTAGCCGGAACAACGCCTCAGGTTCGGGATGTTCCAGTTCGGCCTCCAGTGCCTGGCGGGCTTTGGTCAGCTTTGGCCAGGGCGTGCCCAGTTGCGCGTTCGACAGCCCGTAGATGCCTTCAGTGAGCCACGTCAGGCGATGCTGGCTGATCCAGCACAAGCGCTTGCCGTCACCGAGGAGCAGGTTGAAACCGGTGTATTGCTCGCTTTGGGTGAGTACGCGGGCTGCGTAACGGTCCAGCGTGTCGGTGCCGGCCAGCCAGCCACGAGGCAGCTCGCCCCGCGAGCGTGGCCCTTGGGTTTGAGAGGGGTCGCGGACATTGGTTACCGCTGCGAAGCGGCCGTGGGTGCTCAGGCCCAGCCAGGTGCCTCCAGCCTCCAGGTCGCGCCCGGCATAGACGCCGGGCGCATCATCCCACTGCGCCGCCGGGGCGCTGGGGCGCCTATGGAATTCATCGCGGTTGGCTGCCACCAGCAGCGGCAAGGCATGGCCGGGGCGCCATGCAAACACGATCAAGCACATATCACTTCCATGGGTCTAAAAAGTGGCTCAACTCTACGCCAAGGTGACGCTTGGGGTAACATGTGCGCCGGTTCGCAGTCGCAGCCGAGTAACTTTTCTTCATCCAACAACGCTAGGGCCTGGCCCGGCTTGTAGCGCATAGTTTCGGGCTTTGCGCCTGTTCGAGGATTCCGCATGCTGCCTTACCCGCAGATAGACCCGGTCGCTGTCGCGATCGGGCCCCTGAAGATCCACTGGTACGGCTTGATGTACCTGATCGGCATCGGCAGCGCCTGGCTGCTCGCCTCACGCCGCCTGTCGCGTTTCGACCCCACCTGGACCCGCGAAAAACTCTCCGACCTGGTGTTCTGGTGCGCCATGGGCGTGATCGTCGGCGGCCGGCTGGGCTATGTGCTGTTCTACGACCTGCCAGCCTACATCGCGCAACCCACGCTGATTCTCGAGGTGTGGAAGGGCGGCATGTCGTTCCACGGCGGTTTCATCGGCGTGATGCTGGCGGCATTGTGGTTCGGCAAGCGCAACAACAAGTCGTTCTTCGAGCTGATGGACTTCATCGCGCCCTTCGTGCCGATCGGCCTGGGTGCTGGCCGGCTGGGCAACTTCATCAACGCCGAGCTCTGGGGCAAGCCCACCGACCTGCCGTGGGCGATGGTGTTCCCACCCTTCAGCGACCCGGCACAGCTGCCGCGCCATCCGTCGCAGCTCTATCAATTCGCCCTCGAAGGCGTGGCACTGTTCGCTATCCTGTGGATCTTCTCGCGCAAGCCGCGCCCGACCATGGCTGTATCCGGCATGTTTGCGCTGTTTTACGGGCTGTTCCGCTTCGCGGTCGAGTTCGTGCGCATGCCCGACGCGCAGCTGGGTTACCTCGCGTTCGGCTGGGTGACCATGGGCCAGGTGCTTTGCCTGCCGATGATCATCGGCGGCCTGGCGCTGATCTGGCTGGCCTACCGCCGCCAGGGGCAGCTCGCAAAAGCTCATTGATTCACCCGGCGGGGCGCATAGCCCCGCCCATTTTCTGGAAAAACCATGAAGCAATACCTCGACCTGGTCGCCCACGTCATCCAGCACGGCAGCCGCCAGAGCAACCGTACCGGCATCGACACCATCAGTTTCCCTGGTGCCATGCTGCGTTTCGACCTGGCCGAGGGCTTCCCGGCGGTGACGACGCGCAAGCTGGCGTTCAAGTCGGCCGTGGGCGAGATGTGCGGCTTCCTGCGCGGGGTGAACAACGCCGCCGAATTCCGCGCGCTGGGCTGCAAGGTCTGGGACCAGAACGCCAACGAGAACAGCCAGTGGCTGAACAACCCGTTTCGCCAGGGCACCGACGACCTGGGCGAAATCTACGGCGTGCAATGGCGCAGCTGGCCGGCCTACAAGCGTGTGCCGCTGAGCAACGGTGCGGCCATCGCTCAGTGCCTCGCTCAGGGCTATGTGCAACTGGCCGAAGGCGAAGAGGGCGGCTCGCCCTTTGTGGTGATGTACAAGGCCATCGACCAGGTGCGCCAGTGCCTGGACACGATCCATAAGGATCCCGGCAGCCGGCGCATCCTGTTCCACGGCTGGAACTGCGCCCAGCTCGACGAAATGGCCCTGCCGCCGTGCCACCTGCTCTACCAGTTCCACCCCAACCCGCAGACGCGCGAGATTTCGCTCACGCTCTACATTCGCTCCAACGACCTGGGCCTTTTATACCCCCTCCCAGAAACCGCACAGTACGCAATGGCCGCGTAGCAAGGCTTCACCTTCCAAGCTCATTTATTGTGCCCTAATACGAAATGCACATTGTGTATAGTACGGGCCGCTTTGAGGAGGGTGGAAAGCGTGAAAGTCATCGCAGTTAGGGGTAAGCCCCTGGATTTCAGTGAGTCCCCAACCAGGCGGGACGATAAATCCGAAGAATCGCAGGTTCAGGAAGCCGTGAAGGTCACAGGGGCAGCCGTCTTTGATGAGGATGAGCGCCTGATGCCTCTGGTCTCGGGTTACCTATCCCACAGCCTCAAGACCGCCCAGATTGCCGAGCAAACCGCCATCACCTATGGTCGCAACCTTGGGTACACCTGTGAGTACCTGATGCACCGCCCTGAATTTCGGGACTGCGAGCGTGACTCCGCGTTCCTAGAGATCCGAACCCATGTCATTGAGGAGTACTTCGCCAACCTGCGCGAGGCAGAGGGTATCTCCAAGAAAACGGTGCGTAATCGAGATTCGTCGCTTATGGCGTTTTTCAATGATTCACTGTGCAAGGGAGTGGACGATATGCCTGCGCCTCGCACCGCGCCCAATCCCTACACTGGCGGCTATCTGTCTCCCCGCCCAAACAAGGGTCTGGTGGTGGCCTGTTCCCTGAATGACCTCACAGCGCTCATCTTGTCCACGCAAAGTGAGCGTGAGCGCTGCTTGCTCCAGTTCATGTACGACGCAGGCGTGCGACGTTCAGAAGTCCCGCGAGTGACGCTCAAGGCCATTGATGACGCCATACAGTTCCAGGACACTCTATTCATCTCGCCTGGTGTGACAGAGCCGGTGAACGCGGACTACTGCCCCCTGCACATCGATGGCAGCAAAGGCCCTGCAGACTCCTTCAAACCTCGTCAGACGTTGGTCAGCCGAGCCACATTGCTACGCATTAAGAAATACCATGCTTCGCCGCTTTACAAGATGTGCAAGCGGCAGTTCAAAGGCGCTGAGAACACACCTGCCTTCATGAATGCGGAAGGGGGTGAATACACCCCCCGTTCGATCTCCAAGCTTTTGGAGCGGGTGTCCGAGCGGGCGCTGAATCTTCTGAAAATCGACAGGATGATCTCTCCGCACAAGTTGAGACATGGGAACGCCTATGCCCTGCTGAGGACGCCAGACATAGGCAGTGACCACCTTGATCGGCTGGTCACAGTGCAGAAGACGCTTGGCCACTCTCGGCTCAGGACTTCTGAGATCTACACCCAGATTCCCTACGACCTCTATCAGAAGCTCGTACGCCCCGGAACTGAGACCAAGACGAAAGCAGGTGAGATGACTGAGCTTTCTCAACAGACGCGCATAAAAATTGATGCGGGAGATATGAAATGAGTCGGCTTAACAGTCTCGGGGTGGACGCAGTTATTGAGTCGTTTGTGGCACGCGTTACCGATGATCGTGCGTCGTTGCTGAAGGTGTGCCTCAGTAGCGGCGAAGATTTGGCGGTATCCCGCAATTACATCATTGAACAAACCAGTCTAAGCCCAAGTACTGTCTCAAATCGTGCCTCAAGCTTTGAGCTTATCTTAGATGCGATGCGTGCTGAAGGAATCATCGTCCCTGGTCATTCATCCACAGCCTGTGATTGGCGTCGCCGCCTGCTCTATTGGTATGAAGGGATGCCAGTAGAAGAAAAGTTTACCATTCCAACTTTTGGCAACGGCATCAAGGAACGCGGTTTTTTGAGCGAAATCTCTGAGCTGGCGGGTTTCAGTGCGGCGAGGACAAAGTTCGAACTGGTGCGGATCACGTACGAAGAGATCCTCAATGACCTTCGCGAGCTTGGTGTTCTCAAGGCGAACTACCAAACCGTCGAGCAGCGTATTGCCTCCAAAGTAGTAGTCGAAAAGACTGAATCATTGCGAGACGCCTTCCAGGCTTTGCGCACAGTCCACATTCATCGCCTTTCCGACTTGGCAAGCCCGGAACAGGATCGCCCCTTCCAGCACCTACTGCATATCTTCAGTGCGTCATCAATGAAGGCCAGCAGTGCGTCAGGTCAGGGCAAATTCATTGAGGCTTTCAAATATTATCGGGCTTACCTCCAGGAAGCTAATTACACGGGGTTGGAAAGTATCCAAGAGCTCGTAACTCCCTACACCCTTCCAAAATTCAGGGCATATCTACAGGACAAGATCCTCGAACGTTTGCTGTCGACTAGTCATTGCAGTTCGATGATGAGTGCGGCAAGGATGATGATGGCTCGTGCAGTCCAAGTCGAAGGCTTGGGGATGACCGGCTTTGTGAAGACTGCGGGATTCGATACTGAGCGTGAAACCGACCAGTACAAGCCCTATCCGCAAAGCGTGCGTAATCGTATTTCGCAAGCCATTGAGCAAGAGATTGAGGAAACCAATCGACGAGCCCAGCCTTACGTCCGAAGCCATGTAGGGGAAGACCCTATGGGCCCTAATGGAAAGGTACGACGGGGGGCTGGCACGCTTGATAACGCTCGATGGATTTTTGAGAACAAGCTCGACTGCAAGCCACTGAGCTTCGAGTCTGTAGATCGTGATGATCGTTATCAAAAAGCATTTATGAGGATAATTGACAAATCTTCATCTTCCATCTTTGAGATCTATAAATCTTGGGGGGTTCATTATCAGATTGATGGTCGCACCATTGCACCTTATATTGCTCGTCTCGCCCAAATTACCGGCATGAATACTGACACGCTGCTAGGTTTGGAGTTAGATGATTATATTGAGTGCCATGATTTAACCGATCGCCCTTGCCTGTTGTATTGGAAAGAGCGATCTGAAGGCGAGAAGATGCTCCATCTTGACCTGTTCCACGCGGAAATCTCTTGGCTGACAACCTCCCAAGGACGTGCGGTGAAGCAGATATTTGATGATGTAAAACTTCTAACTCATGACGTACGGCTCAATGCTTCGATTGGCGTGAAGAACAAGCTGTTCATTTATCGTTCGAGCTCTCCCAGGCAATATGGTGTCATTAACTCCTTTGAGAAGTCTGGCGATAGGATGCTGCACAAGGCTCTGCAGAAACTCTCGCAGGATCACGGACTGCTCGACGAAGATGGTAGTCCTCTCAAACTATCACCATCGCGATTTCGACCCAGCTTTGTGAGCGAGCTGATTGAGCGTGGCGTCTCTCCTCGCGAAATTCAGGTGCTTCTTGGACACAAGAGCCTCAGTACCACCATGGGCTATCTTGATCGGATGGACTTTAACCCCATGGCGCGCCGGACGCTGAATAAGTTTCTCCATGAAATGCATCAGGACACGCTGGAGGAGGCTCCAAAGCTCATTCCGACCAAGACGATCGAGCCAACACCGAAGGGGATTCCGCTGCAGTCTGGCTTGGCGACCTGCATGAACGTGTTTGACCCACCAGATTTCATCAAGGCCTTGGCAGGGTACGATCCGAGTAAGCCCTGCTCGCTGTTCAACAAGTGCCTTTCATGCAGCAACAGCATCATCACCGTGTCGCACCTGCCTGATTTGTTTGCCATGAGGCGTGGCTACCAGCGAATGATTGAGACCAACCGAGTGCTCGATACGCCTTATGCAATCGTCATCCTGGACAACCTTGATGTGCTTAACAACATCCTCGACCCGGAGACCTCCGACTTTTCTGCCGAAGAGTTGGCCAAGGCTGAGCGTCTCTCTGAAAACGTTCAGCCCAGCATTCTGGCTGAGGGGGTTGCGCTATGAGCCGAGTCCAGACCCAACCTCTGTTGCCTGAGCTGGCTGCATACAAGAAATGGCGGACAGCCGCTCACACCCTCATGCTGGGGGTGCACAGCCACATCGTTGATCCGACCCCAGTGTCGCTGGAGGCGCTCTCCTGGTATCAGGCGCTGATGGCATTACCTGTCAGTAAGACGTCTGTACTGGGTGATCCTGTCTGGGACTTCAACGAGGATTATCCGAACGCTGCCATGAACGTCCAAGGAGCCAAGCTACGGCTAAACTTTGAGTCGTACCCCCTGGTCAATCAGTCCGCGATCCTGGAGGTCAAGGTCGCTCTCTATTGTTGGTTGAAGATGCCGTCGGCACTGCGCACGTTTGCCTCTCCACGGAGCATCAAGGCCAACACCGCCCTAGCGTGCATGAAGGCGGGGCTGGCATTTCTGGAAACGATGTCTGGACAGGCGCGACACCTTCTGACGAATGAATTTTTTGAGGTTGGATATCATGGCCTGATGTACTTCGACGCTGGCATGTACCGCGATGCAGCTCGCATTCATTCGTATGCGTTTGGCCCTAATCTCAAGAAGTTTTTTACCCTACTTAGGTCGCCTTTTCTGCAGGAACAGATCTTCGACAAGCCCTTGCCTTATGTTGAGCTTGAGGCACTAACCTGGGCCAGAGTCGCCAAGTACGTCGATGAGTCCGAGAGGACGTGCAGGATTCTTCCAAACGAAATATTCGAGAAGGCTTCTCGGGAAGCCTCATTCGCAGTCGTCGACTTCCTGAGCGCACTTGGCAAGCCTGTTGACGATCTGGTGGCTCTGACCCGACAGAATGCCAGAGGTTGCTCGCTGGCCACCGATCAAGGATTGTCGACTTACAATTTCGAGTTATACGTCGCGCTGAGGCTGCGTCGAAATGGCTATGATTCCAACGCGATGGCAAATGCACTGTCCGCAGCTTTCGGCTATGTCCCAGCAGACTTTGAGTCTGACTCTGGTCGACACGACTTCAAGGCCGTCCTAACGTTACTCAATCTTTCAGATGCGAATCTGGACAATGATTTTCGTCTCTACATTAATTTTGTCTCCTACAGCGCCTGCTATCTCGTGGCGCAATACACCGGCATGCGGCCCTCGGAGCTTGCCGAGATTTTGGTCGAGTCGTGTTTGGAGCAAGAAAACGACTACTGGCTGCTGATCAGCAACGTGATCAAACACCGCCAGGGCCTAACGAAGCTGTTCGATGACAAGTGGATTGCCATTCCTATCGTTCGTGATGCTATACGAGCTAGCCGCCTCATCGCTAAGGTAAAGCAAAACCCTTACCTGTTCTCGAACGTGGACACTGTCGCACAAGGGGCTGAACCGACTTCGATGGCATCGCTTGGGATTGCTCGCCAGTTCAGCGCTTTCTTCGAGGAGATCCTGACGGACGAGGAGTTCGAGACCCTTAAATTCTCGCCTTACACATTGCGCCATACCTTGGCTTATCACATGGCAAGGGCAGAGCTTGGCCTTCCCTTTGTCTCACATCAGTTGAAGCACTTTGGTGATCTCGTCGGAGGAGCGGGTCAGAATAAGGCGTTCAGCGAGGTAACGTTGGGATATGGAGCGATTGCTGAGATCCTGTCCAAGGGCGGGCGTTCTTCGAGTAGAACGCCGACTCAGATGGCAGAAGAGGAATACATCCTCAGTTACTGCGATCCGGATGGAAACTACGCCGGGCCCAATGCAGAGAAGCACAAGGCGAAGATGCAGAAGGTATTCAACGGGTACATGGCGGCTGGCTATACCAAAGAGCAGATCATCACCCAAATGGCCAAGAGGCGCATGGCGATCATCAACGTCGGAAAAGCCTTTTGCTATGGCGGTCAGCGAGAAGATTTTGATGAGTCTCTACCATGCATTGGGGGCTGCGTTGCAATCCTAATCGCTGCCCGAATGCCGTGGTTACCAAGGTACACGCTCCTAAGTGGCGGGAAATCTACGTGCAGAACAGCTTGGCACTGAACTCTCCAAACTCCGCAGGCGTTGAGGAGGAATTGAAGGCAGCCATGGAGGAAGCCCTAGGGGTGCTTGAACACTTGGGCGAGGAGATCGAGGTATGACCGGCCAGGCGTTTGATGTCAAAAACAAGCTCGACTACGACAAGAATACCGAGCTGTTGGCTCAAGGGATCATGCGGATTGCTGCTGATCCGAAGCTGCGGCCAACGATCGCTGAGCTCAGTCGCATCACTGGCATTCATCGCAACACTATCCGTCAGCGTGACTTTCCGTCGGAGCGGCTTGAGGCGATCAAGGAGAATCGCCGCATTGCAGTGATCGCTCAGAGGGTCAAGGCGGAGAAGAAGCAAGATCCCAAGACGGTTCTGATGCAGCGCCTTGAAAAGAGCCGACTGGAAGTGCTTTATTGGTTCAATAGGCACCAGGAATCTGAGAACACCTGCGCCACGCTCGACAAAAGGTTAGCCACCATCCGCGAGTCCAGGGACTACTGACGTCCAGGTCGTAGATGGGCTGCGCAAGAAGATCAAAGAGCAAGAAACTGAAATTTTGAAACTGCGTGACGCGCTGGACTTGGTCAGCGCGAACCTTGAGGATCCGAAATGAAGATGTACCACGATTTGCTGGCCGACGTGCTGGAGAACGGCGTCGAGAAAGGCGATCGCACGGGCACAGGCACGCTCAGTGTTTTTGGCCGCCAATTCCGCCACAACCTGGAGGATGGCTTCCCGCTTCTCACCACCAAGAAGCTGCATTTCAAGAGCATCATCAATGAAATGATCTGGTTCCTGAACGGTGACACCAACACGAAATGGCTGAAGGAGCACGGTGTCAGCATTTGGGATGAGTGGGCGACCGAGGACGGCGATCTCGGCCCGATCTATGGCAAACAGTGGACGGCCTGGCCTACCCAGGACGGCAATACCATCAATCAGATCGATTACGTGGTTCATACGCTCAAGACGAACCCGAACAGCCGTCGCATCCTCTTCCACGGGTGGAACGTTGAGTACCTTCCCGATGAATCGGTAAGTCCACAGGAGAATGCGCGAAATGGGAAGATGGCTCTTCCACCTTGCCATTTGTTATATCAGTTTTATGTGGCAAATAATAAATTGTCAGCACATTTATACATAAGGTCGTCAGACTTGCTACTCGGAAATCCCTACAATTTAGCAGGGGTCAGCTTTCTAACTCATATGTTGGCCCAGCAGTGTGATTTGGGTGTTGGTGAAGTTGTGGTCACAATGGGCGATGCGCATATTTACTTGAATCATATTGAGCAAGTAAAGCTCCAGCTGACTCGTGAGCCACGTCCGCTGCCTAAATTGGAGTTCAAGCGTAAGCCAGATAGCATCTACGATTACAAGTTTGAAGACTTCGAGATTGCCGGGTATGACCCACATCCCCACATTCCGGCGCCTGTATCGATCTGAATGAGCCAGTACCTGGCCAGCCAAAACTAGGTTGGCCAGGATGGGAGTTCTGATTAGTCGAGGCGAGGTACACCGTTAGAGCATCGGCGAAACCGGCTAAGCTTTTGGGCGGGCGAGGATAGCCAGTCAAAGGATTTGACGGTCGATGTAAACCAAATTTTTTTACCGTTAAACCTTCCAGGGTTACAGCGTAAAAAACTGGGTTACAGCGTTGTGGGCGGGAGGTAAGTCCTTTCAACATCGAATGCTAGCCGCACGGCTAGTAACGTTGATAGGCAGGATGCCTGCTCGATGCAAGCGCGCATTCTATAACAATTACTCCGGTCTGTGGAGCGATATCGACCAACACCCTATTAACGCACATGCTAAGGCCCGGTCGCAAGGTGCGCCCTCAATGCTTCTGCAAGCTCTTCTAGCGCGTTATCAAGACGGCGATCCTCTCGTACATCCCCTGTCTGTGCTTGATAGGACTCGCAATGTCTGAGCAAGGCTTCCGCGTCATTTGTGTTCAAGTCAAATGTGATCATGGGGCGCCTTCATGTGTAGAGTAAGGGGATGTCAGGTTCAACCCGCTGCCGGTGCGCATAGGGCCTGGTCGCCCTATCCATGCTGCCGGTAACGGAGAAAAGTCATGCCGCGGGATGAAGATAAGCCTTCTGAGGCGAGTGCTGACAATGCTGTGCAGGACTCGCGTCAAGATTGGCCGAAAGACAACCGGAGGGCCATAGACCACTACAATAGGCGTGTCGAAGAACATGGGGTCTTCAGCGACGGCCTACGAAGTTTTTGAGGCCTTATCGGCGCAGGCCAGTGAGATCAAACGCCAAGGCGCTTCTCGACTGCACTCCGTTTGAAGAGTGGGTACAGCTATCTCGCTCGTGGGCTGCCTACCCCTAGAGCCCCAATTCGATCCGAAATTTGACCTCAGACAGGCGTGGAGTCAGATGATCCTCCGGTACCCGGCTGAGGATTCCGCCCGCAATCGCAAACCTGATGTCCTTCAAAGCCCGCAAATGCTCACGACGGAATGATCGAAAGTCGTGCAGCAGTGGACGCCTTCCTTGTGTGATGTCTTCCAGCAGATGGCCGGCGACTTCTGACATGCCCTCAGCGCTAGCGAGCCTGGGAATGTCGCAATCGCGCATGCCAGTTTGGATATGCTCGATGCTTTTGAACACGAAGCTCTGCAGCACTGGTACGGAGAATAAATCCAGCGCACAGGCCCAAATCAGTCGTTCTTCCTTGCGATCCATTCACTCATCTACGTTCCGAAGTTCCTACCCTGCAGACCTGTTCCAGTGTCGGCCAACCGTGGATGTCGAAATGCCAAGCGACCTTGCGACCTGTGCCTGGCTAAGACCCTGACCTTTGAGTTCCAAGACTGCGTGGGTGGTTTCAATGCCTCTGGCTGTCAGGGGGTGGACAAAGTCGGGCACCAGAGTCGAAACCTGAATATCCAGGAAATCCTGCAGACCAAGCTCCTCACTGACCAACTTCAAGGCGTCGTGTGGGGTAGAGCCTGCCTTGATCGCGTATGCGAGCGTGAGCAGCGTCAAAGGCTGAATTTCCAGTGCTTGGGCCAGCAGGTCGATTGATTCGAGCGTGGCCGCACTCTGGGCCCTTTCCAGTCGGCTTACCTGGGACGCATCTAGCTCTACGGCGAGCATGCGTTGTGTAACCCCTTTGCGTGTCCGGAGCAGCAGCAGGGCTTCAGCAAGGGCTTGGCGAAGCAGCATGAGGCATTCCTGCAAATCCGACTGTATGCCGCGTTTGAATTGGCCCTCTCAAATGTATATATTCACCAAAGCGGGATGATCCTGCCTGGTGATGCGCGGTATCGTGAGTCGCCGGAGGCGCAGTGAGCAATTTATGCCTAATTCGCGATTCGAAACAGGTGCTGGACTCGCATGAGAATTTTGATTTACTCCGATCTCCACCTGGAATTCGGTGCAGGCTTTGAACCTCCAGATGTAGGGGCTGAGCTAGTGGTCTTGGCTGGAGATATCAGCAAGGGCGTCAAGGCGGTTCAGTGGGCCAACGACGCCTTTGAATACCAAGTGGTGCAGGTCGCGGGCAATCATGAGTTTTACTCAGGTCATCTCCATCGAACCTGGCAAAAAATGAAAGACGCAGCCGCTCCGCACGTGCGGCTCTTGGAAAACGAATCGTTCGTCTGGAAAGGCCTTCGTGTGCTCGGCTGCACTGCATGGACTGATTTTTCGGTCACGGGTGATGCCGTGGCAGCAAGCCGCCAGGCGTTGGAGCAGATGAATGATTACAAGCGTATTCGCATCGACGACAACTACCGCAAGCTACGTCCAGCAGATGTGATCAAGCGAAATCGAGCTGCCTTCACCTGGCTGACCAGTGAGCTGGGCAAGCCGTTTGACGGCCCGACCATGGTGGTGACCCATCATGCGCCTGTGCCTGATGTCATGGGTGACGAGCACGAAGGGCACCTCAGTGCCGCGTACGCTAACGACTGGCCTCAGCTGTTGGCTCAGGCGGACGTTTGGGTGTTCGGTCACACCCATCGAGCGGTCGATACGTACCTACATGGATGCAGGGTGATCTCAAATCCGAAAGGTTACCCAGGTGAGAGCACAGGCTTCAGCCCTGCCTTGGTGATTGATCTTTGAGTTTTGCCAGGAATTGATGTGGTGGATAAAGAAAACATACCTGCTGATGTGAAGAGGGCTGCCTGTATCGAATGGGGCGTGCTGATCGACGGCTACCTCACAAACGCTGCGAGGGTCGGCAGTCGACTCACTGCAACGCTCTTTTTGGATTGCGCCCGTCTGATACGCAACGGAGAGACGGTAGTAACCCCGCCTGTACGCAAGCTAACGTCACGTGGAGATTTCTGCCTGGTGCAGAGCGAGTCCGGAAATGATCACTACGTGATTGTTTCCGAGCTCGCCTCCCTGCGCCTTCAATCAGTCTGAGCAGTCTGGGCGAGGCTGCTGTGTATCCACGACCGCTGTCATGTGCGGCACCCGTTGAAAGCTTGATCAGTACGCAAATTCAAATGAAGCAGGGGGGATAAGTAGTGCTGGACGTAATGAACGCACTGAAGGCTTCGTTATCGCCATCTTTGCACTGCCAGGTGACGGCGGTCATGAGCCAGGTCTATGTCTGGAACGGATACTTATGCGGCGAGATTCATGGCGACAAAGAAAAGCGCCTCCGGGATGGCGCTCGCATCATGAGCTCAAGGATCAATTTTGGGTTTGAGATCGCCGGCCATAGACTTTTTCTCACCCAGTCTCGCAGCCTCTATCTGGTCGCCAGCTGGCGAAGCTTTGACGAAGCCGTAGACGGCCTGGATTTTTCAGAGGGCATCAGCCCCATCGACCTCATGTTTTTGGCTGATCCGGATCGCCAACCTGATTTCTCGAATGAGATCGAGCTTGCAAATGAAGATGAGGTAAAGCTGATCAAGGTCGGACTTCCGAACCTACGCAGCAGAAGGGTAATCCCGGCGTCGGACGAAATGGGCGACCCGCCAGAGTGCGATCGCAACGCGGAGATCTTCAGGCTTGCACATGATCTGATGGATCCGGAAGAGCTGAAGACTACGCTTGAATCTGCCCGAGATGACTTCATGGTGTTGGAGAACACCCAGGTTCTCATCGAATACACAACGCGTCGCGCTGATCCGTTCTTCCTTCGGCTTTTGTCACTGGGCTACCTGCCTGAGTGGCAGTCAGTCCTCGTGCTGGATGGGCAGTTCAACGTTTCCACCAAGGCAACGAATCATGCTGCTATCCGCCTGTTAGTCGCGCTGCCGGCCTGTGCGCTCAGTGATGAGCTCCGCGATCTCAAGTTCCAGGTTGACCTGGGTATTTAAGGGCGCCAAGGGATTCAGGCCTCCATGCGGCCTAAGGCGATAAACAATGCAAACCGCTATCATTTTTGACGTCTTCGGGACGCTCATCCGCATCGAAGACCGGCGGAACCCTTACCTTCAACTGCTCAAGTATGGTCGCTCCCAAGGAGTCTCCCCTTGCGCCGAGCATCTCCAGTTGCTCATGACCCGTGAGCTTGACTGGAGGGAAGCAGCCGAGGCATTGGGTATCCGTGCGGGGTACGTGAAGCTCTATGGCCTGGCTCGGCAGCTACAGGAAGAGCTGTCGAGCATAACGCTTTACCCCGACGCATCCGACGCCCTTGAGCTTCTACAGGGGGCAGGCATCAGAATCGCTTTGTGCTCAAACTTGGCTTCGGGCTATGGCCCGGCTGTTCGTGCGCTGCTGCCAGGTTTGGATGCGTACGGTTTCAGTTACGAAGTGGGTGTGGTGAAGTCGAATCCAATCATCTATCAGTCGGTGTGTCGCGACCTCGGTGTTCAGTCGGGGCAGCAGATGTGGGGTGATCGAGTCTACATGGTTGGGGACTCGATCAGATGTGACCGGGATGGGGCCAGAGCTGCTGGGATTGCGGGGTTTCATCTAAGCCGTACGGGTAGAGGGGATTTTTCTAATCTGGCCAAATTTGCTGAATGGGTGTTGAAAGGCTATCGGTTCGAGCTGCCTTCCTGATTGTATCGATGCTGGTGAGTGTGTCTTTTCAAATTATTCTCTAGAGCATTTGAGCTGCGCTGGGCTAACTGACTTACCTACGGCACTAGATCGTTTTCATTAGGGAGAGCTTGGCAAGTGATGCACTGCAATAGAACCAGTCGAAGAATTTTCGCTGACTCGTCGACAGCGCTGACTGTATTGCTTTTAATTTTTGCTCCATGTACAGCAGCAGAGCGAATATTGTAGAGCTTTTTGATGGTTTCAAATGTGTCCTTGCACTTAATTTGATCTTCATGATGTAAGAAGCGGGCTATGTACAGGCTGAGCCGAAATCTGATTTCTGAGCTTGCGCCAAAAATTCCCTCGATACCTGCCCACAGTATTGCTAGCTTTATCCTGGGCATTGAATGCCATCGATATGAAGCGAGGCAATGTATAGCAGTTTGAAAACGATCATCATCGAGAAGTTTTCTTGCATCCGCGAAATGGGTTTTAATCCAAGATAGATCTTCAGTAGAGAGTTTATATGGTTTTTCGGAGTTTAGCCCTCGCATGTGAAGGCTAGTTGAATTCAAATGACTGTCCTTATTTATTTTGGATGCTGTAGTGTCTGACTGAATATTGAATCCAACCTCTGTGTGAAATATTGCGCTGAGTATGAGGACGTCCCATATGGAGTTCCAGGCGCGTGCAGTCAACTCTTCCTTCGTGTTAGCAGTTATCTTTAACTGTGCTGTAATTCGAGGTATATATGCTGCTATGACGGCTATGTCATCTGGCCTTCTGCAAGTTTTAATGGCTGTATCAAAATCCAAATGAGAGGTGTCTGCAGGTTGCAGGCAAATATTGTCATCGAGCAGTACTTCTTCATGTGCAATTATTCCGTTTAAAAGTATGTAGGTTGGGCTTCCATTTGTTAATATCTGCACCAGTAATCCTCAGTTTCAAAGAAAGTCAGTTTCGTTGATCTTTCACATGTTTATAGGTGGGCTTAGACAAGCAAGGCCAACGGTGTCCATCAGTGAGTAATTATTCAGCATGCTGTCGGCTTCTGTCTAGAGACAATCGGAGGTAGCAAACGCGATGGAGTAGTGGTTTAAGGCAGATTTTGCTGATTTTTAGCAGGCTGCAGGGTCGTCTAAATCGGTTATAGCCCTCATTGTTAAATTGATTGCCCTGTGACCAACTTCGACCATCGGGTTTTAGTATTAGGCATCAACCGGTCGCCGGTATTTACGCATGCTATTGATAAATCATCGAAAAGCCGCAGCACCGAAGATATCATCTCCTGCTCATGTAATCAGAGGTAGATTATGGTCAACCTGCGGACTTCGGGTTGGTAAGTTTCGATAATTGCAGTCATTTCTGAAAAGCTAAATCAGCTAAAGTATCTGATTGAGGGCAAAAGCGACTCTACGGTAAAAGGCGATATCCATGCCCAAATAGACCGGCTCGAAGCCTTCTGGATTAACGTTGAGCACTATCAATACTTTGACCACCCAGGCCGGCCATCAAGCTCTTCCAGAAGGTCATCGTCGTCACTTCTAGCGCGATAGCTGTCCGACACAGGGCGAGTATCCATCTCTTCGAAATTCAGGATCGATTGTGTCTGTCTGGTGGGAGCATGGTAGGTAGCTTGTTCGTAGCAGGCGAACCGCCGAGCATCATTACTGGTACTCCAATCAGTTCCTTCGATGTCTGCCTCATGAAGGCCGCTGATGCCGGCCTTGTGCGCTTTGGCTGCGGCGGAGTTTTGGGGAAGCGGAATCCCCTTAGAGATCCACACTCTTGCATCTCGCAGGGCCTTTGAGCCAATGGAGTATTTGACCACGCCATCTTCTGCGACAACGAAAGCCAGATGTCCCTCTGAGGCCTGTGCGAACTTGGATGCGATGCAGGAGCGGGATGCTTGGAAGTAATCCGCCAGTTCGGCAAGGCTCTCCAAGGAAAAGTCTCGCTCCTCAGTAAATGGCTGGATCATTGCCCAGGGAACCAAGCACTCGGAAGCGAAGAGGTCACACGAAACCTCTTCCGGGTGACGCCCTGTGAAGCGCTCTAGCTCATCACCGGGCACCTTCAGGCCATGTTTGGACGGGAGCTCAAGGACATGGTGCGCGATCTCATGCAGGATCGTGAAACGCTGTCGAACCGGGCTGTCCTTTTTGTTGACGCAGATGTGCTTCTGCCCACGTCTTTCGAAAGTGTTACCTGCTTCACCCTCCTCAAGCTCCACGCGTGAGACCTTGAAGCCCAAGTGGATCGCAAGCGCTTCAACATCAACTGGAGCTGTGTTGATGCCGGCGTCTTTCAGCAGTTTTCTAGCTCGTGAGATGACAACGTTTTCGTCCATGAAACCCCTCGCAGTTACATTTGCTGGATGAGTTGGATCCTCTTGAGCCAAGCCTCTTCCGTGTTCGGGCGTTCACCTCTGAAGCTCATCGTTGCGACGTCTTCAAAGTCCGCCCATGGGATGTCCATTCGAGACACCATCAGTCGGTACAGGGAGTCCTCGACAGTAACTGACTTGGCCAGCAGCTTGAACACCTCACTTTCGCGGTCATCCAGCTCGAGTGCTTGACTCAGGCGGTCGACGACCTCCTCAGAAGGGGCCGCTCGGTCTCCCTTCTCAAGTCTCCAAATGTATGCGTGATCCAGATCGCCTGCGCGTTTCTCCAGGTCACGGAAGCTCAGCTCTTTCGTTCACGCATGGTAGCGATGAACCCGGCCAAATCCATTTTTTCTCCAACCTCTTGCATTGCCCAAACGGGCGGGAGTAGTCTGTTGCCTAGTCAGACAACAGCTCGTGATTCATGATCCATGATAAGCGGCTTTTTTTTGAAGTCCACTGTTGTCTGGATGGACAACGACCGTTGGGTCGTTTTTTTAGGACGGTGGTGTTGTCTGCGTGGACAACAGCTCATTTGGTTCAGATACGAGGATTCACCTATGAGTCAATTGAACGATTTTGAGGTTGAGGACGTGGCTGCCGCCCTCTTGGGGGGCCGCGAGGTGCGTGACCATGGCCCGTACAAAATCCAGCTCGGCAACGAAGCGCTGGAGTACCGGCCACTGGTGATCGTAGATCCTGTTCCGACAGGGCAGCAGGTATTGGAGGCTGCTGAACTCCGTCCAGTGGACGAATACCTGCTGTTCCAGGTACTCACCAACGGCCACTTGGAGCTGCTTAGCCCTGGTGAGACCACTGACCTGCGCCAGGCTGGCATCGAGAAGTTCTTGGCGTTCAAAAGTGATCGCACCTTCCGCTTCTTCATTGATGGGCGGGCACAGGACTGGGGGCACAGCGCATTTCTGGGCGCACCTTGAAAGCGCTCGCCGGCGTCGATCCGAAGCTGTACGACATCTTCTTGGTGATCCCAAGTGATGACGATGAGCTGATCGAAGACCGCGACCTGTTCGACTTGGCGCGCCCTGGGGTCGAGAAGTTCGCTGCGGTGGAGATCAACATCAAGGTCTTCGTAAACACGGAGCCGGTGTTCGTCCATTCGCGCAACCTCACCTACTGGGAAGTAGTACGGCTGGCCTACCCGGAAGCCGTACCGGATCCGAACGCCCAATTCACCGTTACGTTTGCGAAAGGTCACGAAGGTAACTCCATGACCAACCTGGTCGATGGCCAACACGTCCGTATCAAGAAGGGGATGCACTTCAATGTCACACCAACTGATAAGTCGTAGTCCTCACCTCCTGCGCCTGCGTAACGAGGGGTACAACCTGGAGACCAAAGAAGGTTATCTCTTGGTTCGAGATGTGCCCTACGTGAACGCTCAGCGCCAGGTGTGCAAAGGCGTGTTGGTCATGGCGCTCAATCTGACCGCTGATGTAGCGGTCAGCCCGAGCGACCATACGGCACATTTCATTGGTGACTGCCCTTGCTATTCGCAAGGGCGTCCCCTCGAGCAAATCATCAACAGCAGTGGTACCAATCAGCTGCTGTCGGATTTGGTCGTGAACCACTTCTTCTCGGCCAAGCCCAAGACGGGCAACTATGCCGATTACTACGAGAAAGTCTCGATCTACGTTTCGATTCTGAGTGGCCAGGCTCAGGCGATAGACAAGGAAGTCACTGCCAAGACGTTCGCACCGTTCCGATCCGATGTCGAGGATACGGTTTTCGCTTACACCGACACGGCCTCGGCACGTGCTGGTATAGGAGCACCCACCGGGAGGTTCAAGGGGCTGAGGGTAGCAGTGGTTGGGCTGGGTGGTACCGGGGCTTACATCTTGGATCAAGTTGCTAAGACGCCTGTGGCAGAGATCCATCTGTACGATGGTGATGTGCTCCAGCAGCACAATGCGTTTCGCTACCCTGGCGCTGTGTCCTTCACCGACCTTCAGCGGGGAATGAAGAAGGTGGAGTACCTCAATGAGAAATACGGGGTGATGCATCGCAGCATCATTCCCCATCCCTGCATGATCACTGCTGGGAATGTCGCTGAGCTGGGCGCTTTCGACTACGTATTCCTCAGTGTCGATAGTGCTGCCGTGCGGGATTTGGTGGTGAAAGCACTCCGGGGCACGCGAACCTCGCTTCTTGATGTCGGCATGGGTGTACACCTGGTGGGCGATAAGCAACAGGTCTGGGGAATGTGCCGCGTAACGACGCTCACGCCTGGGCATCATGAACACGCGAATCGCACCATGCCGCTCACCGAGAACTCTGCAGAAGATGCCTATCGTTCGAACATTCAGATCGCTGACCTGAATGCCCTCAACGCGGTACTCGCGGTTGGCACCTGGAAACGGCTCTGTGGGTTCTACGTCGACCAAGTCCAGGCCGACCACTTCACCTACTCGACCAACTTGAACGAGATGGGCAACAGCGAGGAGCGCCCATGATCATCAAGAGCCTCACGCCTCAGTTCGTTGAGAGCTTCCCCCAGAAACTGGAGCCAGGTGAGCTTTACCTGGCGATGGAGTTCGCAACCGCAGCGCACCTGTGTGCCTGTGGTTGCGGCAATAAAGTGATCACCCCGTTCTCACCAACCGATTGGCAGATGTCATTCGATGGTGAAACGGTGTCGCTCAAGCCTTCTATCGGCAACTGGTCGTTCAAGTGCCGCTCTCACTACTGGGTACGGTCTGGGCGGATAGAGTGGGCCGGCGACATGTCGCAGGCCGCGATCAACGCCGGGCGCAACCGTGATGCCGAAGCGAAAGCACGGCTGCAATCGAGTAGAACGGAGGAGGTTGTGGCTCGTCAGCCGGCGCCTCAAACCCAAGAGCAAGTCGATGAACCGTCCTTGATCGCCAGGTTCAAGACGTGGCTCGGGTTCTGATCTTGGACGACCAGCCACATGCCTATAAAGGAGGGGGCCCGCACTGGAGGAATAGGGCCCTTCGATGATTTTCATTCCCCCATCTCCTCCTGTCCGCCAAGTCCCGGCATCATAGTCTGAGGCGTAAAAGCTCAGGTTATTGGATGATTTGCACTATTTTGGTGCAAAATTAATGGTAAACTACACTTTAAGTGTATGAGTGCCATATGCCATACTCGGTTTATCCAACGATTTTCGCCCGGCTAGGGCACCTCTGTGATGGAGGTTTTGGCGTTGCAACGCCGACTAGCAGGGGAGAACCGTCAAAATTTTGTTGGGAAGCAAAATTATGATGGTGCTACCGTTTGGCGGATCTTGAGGCTGTTGGCTCATGAACCTTGGAGCTTTAGCTCGGTCTGAACTACAGTCGTGATACCGCTTGTCGGCTGACCACAGGTACTGCTTGTGAGCCTGGCGACCGGAATTGATAATCCGCGCCCCCGCGCAAACGCTTCGGTACGACGTTGCTGTCCAGTGGAGTCAGCGGTCGCGCACTTGGATTCGTTGATGCATCGTGGAGCCAATATTCTTAGAGGATGGAACTATGACTCTGGAGCGTATGATCGAAGAGGCCCGTAACCGGAAGGGTTCTCATGAAGCCAGCCTGAAGGCGGCTCGCGACCGCATGGCCGACACCAACAATCGTCTGGTACGTGAATTCGCTAAGCAAGAAGTCACCGCGACACTGCTGGCCAAGACCTGCAGCCTCTAACAAATCTCTTTATACGAAAGCAGCCTGATGGGCTGCTTTTTTTTGCGCGATCATAATGACTCCATATCTCATCACCAGCTTCGAGGAAGCGACGCTGGCAGCTTTGATTCATGAGCCTTATGGCTACGATCATGCTGACATTTTCGACAAACCTCAGATCACGTACATCTACAACTATCTGAAATCCTTCATGCCAGAGATTCCGAAGGACAAGAAGACAGTAGGGAGCATTCTGCTCGAGCATGAGTATATCGACCGAGATTTCCTTGAGGACTACTCCCGCTTTTATCTAGGGCGTTTCGGCAACGACGGCTATAAATGCGCTCGGCTTCACTTCTTCAATTGCGATCTGACTCATAAGCGGCTTGATGCCTTGCTTGCTGGCGATGCAGGTGTGGTGCTGGCCGATGACGACGATGAGAACGCGGTGAAGACTGTAGAGCAACTGCAATCTCACTACCTCGGCTTCATGGTGATCAAGCCGCTCACTCGAACATTCGTGGGTAAAACCTGCCTGCGTGTGAGCGGTGACCGAGGTGATGGCAAGAAAAAAATCGATAAGCCCTACGATGTGAACCTCTTCGGCATCAAGCTTACGATCAATTCGATTGCCTTCCAGGAGCAGGACAAGGTGGTGGCTGCTTGTGCCACCACCGCCATTTGGACAGCGCTGCACAGCCTGCCAGGTCGAGGGGTCAAGGACATCAAGTCCTGCAGCGAAATCACCACTGCTGCGTTGAATTTTGTGGATGGCTCGAGTAACGGCTTCCCTAACAAAGAGCTGACCAACAAACAGATTCAGCGAACGCTTGACGTTGAAGGACTGCGATATCACAGCAGTAGCCTTGAGGAGTCGAGCCAGAAATCGTTTCGCGAAGCCCTTGTCGCCCATATCGATAGCGACCTGCCTGTCATTTTGACCGGTACCGTATATGGTGTGGAACCTAACGAATCGGGTGAGTATGTCAAAGCAGGGCACGCCATCACCGCCCTTGGCTATGATTTCCGGGGAGACTCAAAGTGGGTGTATGTCCATGACGACCGCCTTGGCCCGTACGCTAGAGCCGAGATGGTCATGGTTGAGGCCATCTTGAAGGAACGTACCCCAGAGGCTGCAAAAGGTCGATGGGGCTTGGCGATGTCTGTTCGCGAGCCGAATGCAACCACGTGGGTTCCCCCCCATGAGATCATCGTTCCAGACATTTCGATCATCCCGGCAGATAGAAAGACCCGTATCGATTTCAAGTTTGCGCACGGCACCGCTGAGCGCATCCGTGACCAAGTCGCAGGCTACCTCAAGGATGAGATGTGTCCCGAACTGGGCATTGAGGTGCCGGACGTCAGCTATAAGGTCAGATTGGCGTCTATTGCTCAAGCGCGGGATGTTGTTCGGTTACATCGTACCCACCGGAAGGTGGGTGATATGCTGGGCAGCTACACTCTTGATGAAGAGAGGATGATTCGCTGGCGGAAGGAGAAACTCAGTTTCCTGACTGGCAACCTGGCGCGCCTGCAGTGGCAAATTGACGTCTACTGGAATTCAGAACCGGCCTTCCGTGTGTTTTTGGATGCCACCGATATCCCATTAGGCAACGCGGTTTCGGGCATTTACATTCTTGACCCGATTTTTGCCGATGCGATGTTGGCCGGATTCATTGGCCAGGAGAGCCAAGTCGCCGGTCTGGATGACCAGCACTTCTTTCCAGCATTCACCAGAGCCGTCAAGCAGCGCCGAGATGACTACGAAAGCCATCTCAACAGCATGTATGGCACGCTGCGTGCGCCCAACCACATTAAACAGAACGAGGTGGCGCGGAACGGGAAGGGTACTAACCCGACCGCGAAAAAGTTCTGGGATCCTCAGCAGATTCGATTGGTTGAGGTTCATGAAGCGTACAAAAAATTGGCTGAGGCAGTGGCCAGCGACCCAAGCTCAAAAAGCCAGCTCATCTGGGCCATCGGCAAGGATGGTGAGCTGTTTATCGCTGAGGACATTCCCAAACCGGATGAGCTCGGCCATCCCAGTATGACTGGTATGCAAGCTGCTCGGATTGCTGGTGAAATCAAGCCTAAGGACGGCTATTGGGAAGTTAACTTCTTCTCGGGTAGATACAGTGGTGACTACGCCGATGCGGAAAGGACGCAGTTCCTGACCAATGCGGTGTACAAGATTCGGTCACTTTTTCCATATGATAAGTTCGAGGCTTTCTACCCTGACGCTCCTGCCTCAAAGGTCTGATCGTCGACTGATCAGCGGTACCGGCAAGCGGTAGCGATGCTGAGAAAAAGGCATCGCGGACACCTAATGTGGAATGAGCCCGCCCCTAGAGATAGGGCTGGCTCAGGGGCTGATTGGTGCGGTACAGGATTGTCCGCTCATCACGTGTGCGCGGACGTCGCCTGTCTTACGAGTCGATCACCGTAGGAGCGAGGTCTGCCAGGGTTAAGCTCGTCAAGCGGAAATGGCACGGCTCACGCCTGGCTTTTCGTCATTATCTTCACGTTGAATCGGACAGGTATCACGCAGGTGTCAGCCCTGAACTGGTCGACGACCGGATGCTTTTTAGCGTGAGAAGCCCCAACTGTCTGTCTATAATCCGCGCATGTTGAATCCGACCGAAATCCGCCCAATCCTCAAGCAGTGGGTCACGAAAGCGATGTCCCACGACGAGAGTGACGTCTTCATTGAGGAGCTGTGCTTCATCGATAAGGCCAGACGCGCCGATCTCGTTCACGCCAATGGGAAGCTGACCGCTTTCGAAATCAAGTCGCATGCTGACACCCTGGTGCGCTGGGAGGGTCAGCAGCAGGCTTACATGGCGTGCTTTGACGAGGTCTGGCTATGCTGCCATTCGAAGCATTTGGTGAGGGCTCTTGAGTCCTGTCTTCCGCATGTTGGCGTACTCGTCGTCGATGACTATTCTGGCATGGCGATGATCCGAAGGGCGAAACCCAACAAGCTCCAGGATAAATTTCACCTGACGGGATTCTTGTGGCGTAGCGAGTTGGACGCACTCGCGAGCCAGAATGGGGTGGCAACGAAAAGTCGCGACCTCATAAAAGAGGTGCGCCGCCAGCTGTGCGACGCCCTCTCCATGAGCGTGATCAGATCACATGTATTGGATAGCTTAAAACAACGTTACCGTTAAATTAGGTCATCGTCGTCAAGGTCATCAAAACCGTCGGTATCTACAATGGACTGGATCATGGCGCAGATATGCTGATTGATCCTGTATCCATTCCACGTTCCGTTGTTCCCGTAACCGGTAGATGTGGCAACAATTCTGCCGTACTCACGAGTAGCCCAGCAGAAGTCATCGCCGTGATAACCAGGCAGCCCTCTGATTTCTTGGGCGATTTCAATGTACCGTACAAATTCCTTGTCCGTACCTTTACGCCGTTGCCACCACTCCGTCGGGGTGTAATAACAGGCAAAAGGAAGCACTGGCATGCCTCGTATGTATTCCATTGGGGCCGTTGGGTTGGTGGCGGCGTAATCCCCGTAGACGATATCTGACTCTATACCGCTGGTTTCGACCCTTGCTTGCCACGCAACGTCGTAACACGCGGAGGAACGGGAGGTATTTGAGGCAGGTTTATCGATCGGGAAGGAGGTGCTCATCAGAACCAGATTCCGTATCTGATAGCTGTTGAGTTGACGCAGGGACACATTGAAATCCGACCCTGAGGCAGTATTGGCCGGAGCCGTGGCACCGAAGTCCAAAATGACCGTCGCGGTGTCCGGGCTTTCAAGCGCATCCAAGATGGACAGCAATCTGCTCCACGAAGTTGCGGTAGGCTTTTCTGGGCAGGTAACCCTGATAGCTATATGGGGGAAATCGCCCTGTAGAGCGAGTGCGCTTTGGATGACTGCTCGCTGAGGGTCATCATCAACCCAAGACACCACTGGTATAACGTTCTGGTTGATGCCTGCCACATCCGAAAAGAATCGCCGTTTGTTCTCAAACGTACCGTGAGGGTTGTGCAGGTCATTCGTAGTGATGAAGGCTTCAGCTACGTCTTTCGTTACTCTTGAGACGTCTAGGAAAAATGGATGCTCAGTCCAATTCGCCAGGAACGTTTGTAGGTGTCTGTCCTCGTCACCCCGCATGTCCAGCAGCGGAGCTACAACGTCCCGCCTGTGGTCTTCCAGATTTATCAGCGCCTTGACGTCATTCTGACCAACTCGTAAACACGCCACGTATTGCATCTTGCACTCCTTGCATGCTGTGAAAAACGGTTTTGCCGTGGCGCTGACTGCATGGCGAGTTAAAGAGCCCCGTGATCAGCAAGCGTCGACGTGGGGAACATATCAATTTGCGCTGCACTGCCACTGCCCTACGTCATGCTTCCAGCGAGACGGCAGGTGGAAATTGGTAAGATAGCACTTGGCCACTCAATAAAAGCTTTAATGCATTGTTTTGGGATATAGGGTGCGCCTGTGCCCGATTAGTCGGTGAGTTATTCATAGTGGAGCTCACCAAACAGGCCGATCATCAGATCACCGTCCAGGATCTCAAAGGGCAGGGTGACGTACTGGTCAGGATGCCGTGGTAGCGCCTTTCCATCGTGGGCTGAGTTCTTGGTGTGCCCCTGAACGCACTCGCCGTTTTCTTTGACGTAGGGCAGCACCACAATCCGTCCATGATTCTTGGATAGGATCGTCCCTTCGTGCCATAGAGTACTTCCTTCATCGCTGCTGGACTCTCCACCCGTGTTTTTCACGATCCATCTTGGCAGCCCGTCGTCCTCATACCAGAACACGAAGCCTCCCCAGACCAGTACCCTCTGGCCGCGCATCCTTGCCTCGGCGAGCATTTGTTTTACGCTCGCTAACTGCAGCAGTTGGTTGGCTCGAGGAAGTAGCAATGCGCGAATCTGCGCTTTGGTTTGGCCCCAGTGATCGAACCCTGATAGTCCGTAGCCCCTTGCCGTCAATTCACGCAAGCAGGCCTGTGAAAGCTTCGCGTCCAATGCACCGTGGTACTCCCATGTTGATTCCCCCGTGCGACGCAAACAGGCTTTGAAGTCTGGAAATGCTACAAGCTGGAGGTATGGAGCAACATCAAGCTGCTGCGATAGCGGCTCACGCAGGCGCTCAATGCCCCTAGGTAATTCGAGGTTATGAATGGCGGGACGCGGGAGATGGGCATTACGTTTAATTGCCTCACGCTCCATCAGCTCTTCCTCATCACGAATTCGGCGTCCTGCCGTCAGCGCCTTCTCGACTTTTAGCCTGATCGAGCTCTGATGCACAGGATCTTTTACCGCCTGTGCTACCAGCTCGCTGGTGCGGCTGTTGAATTCATCCGCGGCCTCAATGGCTTCATCGTAGGACGTGAAAACAGCCACCCTCGCATGGCCGTTACCGTTACCGTTGTCGTAGAAGTAGCGCCTCCAGGACAGCTGAGACTCTGGAAAGAGCTTGAGTGCACGCAGTTGCCATGTCCAACCTATGCGGAATTGCCGAAACGGAAAAACGGCCAACGTAGGCATTGAGTGGTACGGCATCTGGTCTAGGCGCATCGATTCTCCCTGGCATTCGACTTCTAACATCTGTGCCAGCGCTGGAGCTGACCTTGGGAGCATAGACTCCCGATACATCATGGAGAGCACATCGCCATGACGGTTTCGCTTCTTTTGGCTAGAGGCCCTGTGGTTCAAGCCTTTCGGCGGGAGGTGGGCCGAAAAGCTAAATCAATAAACTGGTGCTTTATACAGTAATAGGGGTTGCTTCAGTAATGTGCAAAAGCATATAATGCACATATACCAAGTTGCTTGGAAGGCGCTGGGAAACTTCGTAATGTGCAGTAAGGTGGGGTGAAGAGGGGCCTGGGCACGCCCTTCAACATCACCGAAGGCGCCGCGCTGCTGAGCCTGTTCGGCCGCCTCACCGGCTACACCCCGCGCTGGTTCACCTATTTCATCGGTGATGCCCACGTATACGAAAACCACCTCGACATGCTCAACCAGCAGATGAGCCGCGAGCCATTGCCGGCACCGAAGCTGGTGATCTCCGACAGGGTGCCTGCATTTGCGGATACTGGGGTCTATGCGCCGGAGTGGTTGGAGAAGGTCGAGCCTTCGGACTTTACCCTGGAGGGGTACCAGCACCATGCACCGTTGACGGCGCCGATGGCGGTTTGATGCGGTGCTTCGTACTCTTCCTTAGGGTTTTAGCGCAGGTGCCTGGCTCTACTGCGAGGTGGAGTTGCGGCTTGCCATCAGAGATAGCGCCTAGAGAAGGGTGCCCGATCCTCACTTCCCTCTATCGGATTTCACCTTGTGTCATGCAGGCCGCAACGCTATAGTGATTGCGCGGGAAATAAGAGCAGGGCTCCAAGATCATCAGGCGAAATCGGATCTGGAGTGTGGATTGCACGGAGACGCCAGCCGTGTGGTAGCGGCATCAGACTTTGGTCTGTTGGCATGTGACCCAACCTTTCGGGGTTAGCTAAGCAAGCGCTGCGACTACCATCCCGCATATCTTGTTCAGCCAAAGGCGCCTTCTGGCGCCTTTGGCGTTTCCGAGGGTTGAATACCCTCAATCACTCCGACGGCCTTCCCGTTAGGTGCCCGGTTTCGATAAGCGGTTACCACGCTGTAATAGAGCCTATCCCGCCGGCAGGCCAGGCTGCCAGTACTGCGCATCCCTTGCGGCCCCGGAGCACGATCAGGCGGTCGTTCCCTTTCATCGAATTGAACTCACAAACGATGCTCGTGCCATGCACGATGATGTCGGAAACAAAGCGCGACACGTCATAGACCGTTGGGTAGCCCCACTTCACCAGGTCATGCCCACGCTCTTGCCAAATGTGGCGTACACCAAAGCCTTTGTGAGGCCCGATGTGTTTGCCCGCTCTGAGGTATATGTCCCCGCCAGGCTGCTGCAACAACTTGCTGGTCACCTTGACCAATCCCCAGGATTCCAGGCCTGTTGCGGGGTGAGCTATGTTGAAATTTTCGTGATGGTCGAACTCGACCGGTATTGCCTGAGGCGGTAGCGCCTTGAAACGTGACATGCCAGCAATCCTTAACTACCTGATGGCTCCATTCTCACGTCACGACTGGCCGTGTCAGAACCGCACTTTCCCATTTCATCGAAACTATCCATGCAGGTGGTCACCGGGTTTCAGCGGCGTTAGCTCCAAGGTGCAGAAGCCGAACGTCACTTCATCAAGACCTTCAAGCGCCAGCTATCACAGTCCGTACCCCTGTATCAAACCACCAACCCCGCCGCATGCCCCGACGCCCACGCCCACTGAAAGTTGAACCCGCCCAGGTGCCCGGTCACATCCAGCACCTCACCCACAAAATACAGCCCGGGGCTCTTCAGGGATTCGAGCGTCTTGGATGACACTTCCCGTGTGTCGATCCCACCCAGCGTAACTTCAGCAGTCCGGTACCCCTCGGTACCCGCCGGCACCACCTGCCAGCCACTCAACCGTTCAGCCACACTTTCCAGTTCGGCATGGTTGTACTGCTTCAGCGGTTTGGACTCGAACCAGCTCTCGGTCAGCAACTGCGCCATCTTGCGGGTGAAGACTTCGCCCAACAGCGTGCGCAGTTCGATGTTCGGCCGCGCCGCCTGCTGTTCGCGCAGCCATTGCAGCGCATCGAGGCCGGGCAGCAGGTCGATCTCAAGCGTATCGCCCGCCTGCCAGAACGACGAAATCTGCAGCATCGCCGGCCCGCTCAAGCCACGGTGGGTGAACAACAGGTTTTCGCGGAAGGCCTGGCCATTGCAGCGTGCGATGCAGTCGACCGAGGTGCCGGAGAGCTCTGTGCATATCGCCTTGAGCTGGTCGGTAATGGTGAAGGGCACCAGCCCTGCGCGAGTTGGCAGCAGCGTATGGCCGAACTGGCGGGCGATGTCGTAGCCGAAACCGGTGGCGCCCAGCGTCGGAATGGACAGCCCGCCGGTTGCCACCACCAACGACTGGCAGCGCACTTCACCGAGTGTGGTGCTCAATTGATAGCCGCCACTTTCAAGCGCAGTAATGCGCTCGATCGAAGTGCTCATGTGCAGTTCCACGCCTGCCCATTCACACTCGGTGAGCAGCACTTGGAGAATGTCATTGGCCTTGTTGTCGCAGAACAGTTGGCCGAGTTTCTTCTCGTGGTACTCCACACCGTGGCGTTGCACCAGCTCGATGAAATCCCACTGGGTGTAACGGGCCAGGGCCGATTTGCAGAAGTGCGGGTTCTGCGAAAGGAAGTTGGCAGGCTCGGTGTGCAGGTTGGTGAAGTTGCAGCGCCCGCCGCCAGACATCAGGATCTTCTTGCCCGGCTTGTTGGCGTGGTCCAGCAGCGAAACTTTGCGGCCACGGTAACCGGCCTGGGCTGCGCACATCAGGCCGGCTGCACCGGCGCCGATCACAACGACATCGGCCTGGATCACAGCAGGCGCACTTTCAGGGCACGGCCTTTGATCTTGCCGTTGTTCAAGCGGGCCAGCGCCTGCTTGGCGATGCTGCGTTCCACTGCCACATAGGCCTGGAAGTCGAAGATAGCGATCTTGCCAACCTGCGTACCCGGCACGCCTGCGTCGCCGGTGAGTGCGCCGAGAATGTCGCCGGGGCGCAGTTTGTCCTTGCGCCCGGCGGCGATGCACAGCGTGGCCATCGGCGGCACCAGTGGGCCATCACCTTCGTGCTTGAAGCTGTCCAGCTCCTGCCAGTTCAGCGGCGCCTTTTGCAGAGCCTCCACGGCCTGGGCGCGATGGGCTTCGGCCGGCGCCACGAGGCTGACCGCCACACCCTGTTCGCCAGCGCGGCCGGTTCGGCCGACGCGGTGCACGTGGATCTCGGCGTCGCGCGCCATCTCCACGTTGATCACCAGGTCCAGCCCGTCGATGTCCAGCCCGCGCGCGGCCACGTCGGTGGCCACAAGCACGGTGAGCGAGCGGTTGGCGAACAGCGCCAGTACCTGGTCGCGATCACGCTGCTCCATCTCGCCATGCAGTGCTGCAGCGCTGATGCCCTTGGCGGCCAGTTGCTCGACCACCTCCTGGCATTGCTGCCGGGTGAAGCAGAAGGCCACGCAGGTGGTAGGGCGGAAATGCCCGAGGATGCGCGCCACGGCGTTGATGCGCTGATCGGGCGCGATCTCGCAGAACACCTGCTGGATCTGCGAGTCGCTGTGCAGCGCCTCGACCTTGACCTGCTGCGGGTCGCGCAGGAACTGCCCGGCCAGCTGGTCGATGCCCTTGGGATAGGTCGCCGAGAACAACAGGGTTTGCCGGCGCGCCGGGGTGTGCTCGATCACCGCGGCGATGGCATCGAAAAAGCCCATGTCGAGCATGCGGTCGGCCTCGTCGAGCACAAGCTTGTTCAGGCCCGAGAGGCTCAGCGTTTGCTTGTCGAGGTGCTGCTGCACACGGCCCGGTGTGCCGACGATCACATGAGCACCGTGCTCCAGCGAGGCGATCTGCGGGCCCAGCGGCACGCCGCCGCACAGGGTGAGGATCTTGATGTTGTCCTCGGCCCGTGCCAGCCGGCGCAGCTCCTTGGCCACCTGGTCGGCCAGCTCGCGGGTAGGGCACAGCACCAGCGCCTGGCAGCCGAAGTAACGCGGGTTGAGGCTGTGCAGCAGGCCGATGCCGAATGCGGCGGTCTTGCCGCTGCCGGTCTTGGCCTGGGCGATCAGGTCGCGGCCGGCCAGGATCACAGGCAGCGCCTGGGCCTGGATCGGCGTCATTTCCCGGTAGCCGAGGCTGTCGAGGTTGGCCAGCATCGCGGCGGGCAGGGGAAGGCTGGAGAAGGTGGTCACAGGCGGGTACCGAGGGGAAAATGCCGCGCAGTTTAGCAGCGCGGCCGCCCTCGGGACATCGCAGCGCGTCAGTTGCGCTTGCGCCCGACTTCAGGTGAGAGCTGCACGAAGATCGTCGCCGCCAGCATCGCCATCAGCCCGATGGTGAGGAAGGTAAGCTGGAAGGCCCCCAGCACAGTGCTTACGCCATCGGCGCTCACGCTGGAGGTGAACCCCCCAGCAAGGCGCCGGCGCTGGCCACCCCCAGGCTCATCGACAATTGCGCCACCACCGAGAGCAGGCTGTTGCCGCTGCTGGCCTCGTTATCGCTGAGGTCGATCAAGGTCACGGTGTTCATGGCGGTGAACTGGATGGAGTTCACAGCTCCGAGCACGCCGAGGTGAATCAGCAAGGCCACATAGGGCGTCTGCTCGCTCACCAGGCCGATGCTGGCCATCATCGCGCCCAGCAGCAGGGTGTTGCCGGTGAGCACGGTGCGGTAACCGAAACGCTCGATCAGCGGCCGCGCCAGCGACTTGGCTACCATCGCCGAGGCCGCCAGCGGGATCATGCTCATGCCCGCTTCCGAGGGCGTGTAGCCCAGCGCCACCTGCAGCAACAAGGGCACCAGGAACGGTAACGCCCCGCTGCCCAGCCGCGCGAACAGGTTGCCCAGGATGCCCACTGCGAAACTGCGGGTGCGGAACAGCGAGGCACTGAACAGCGGGTTCGGGTCATGCACCGCCCGCAGCCAATAGGCCGCCAGGCATGCCATGCCGGCGAACAGCAGCAGGATCACCCGCAGGTGCGAGAGGTGCAGCTCGCCCAGCCCCTCCAGTGCGATGGTGATCAGCACCATTGCGGCGCCGAACAGGATGAAGCCCTGGCCGTCGAAGGGCGTCTGCTCGCCGCGCAGGTCCGGCAGCGCGCGCTTGACCGCCCAGCACCCCAGCGCCCCCACCGGCAGGTTGATCAGGAAGATCCAGTGCCAGCTGGCGTACTCCACCATCCAGCCACCCAGCGTGGGGCCGATCAGCGGCCCGAACAGCCCCGGGATGGTGATGAAACTCAGGATGCGTACCAGTTCCGAGCGCGGGTAGGCGCGCAGCACGACCAGCCTGCCGACCGGCACCAGCAGCGCGCCCCCCAGCCCCTGGATAACCCGCGCGCACACCAGGGTGGTGAGGTTCGGCGACACCGCGCACAGTAGCGAGCCGAAGGTGAACAGCCCGATGGCGCTGAAAAACACCTGTTTGGTGCCGAAGCGGTCGGCAACCCAGCCCGAGGCCGGCATCAACAGCGCCACGGTGAGCATGTAGGAGATGACCACCGACTGCATGCGCAGCGGGTTTTCGGCCAGGTCCCGGGCCATGGAGGGCAGCGCGGTATTGAGGATGGTGGCGTCCAGCGACTGCATGAAGAAGGCGATGGCGACCACCCAGGGCAGCCAGCGCGCGGTGGCGGGTGTCAGCAAGGGACGTTCAGGCATGGCAAGGCCTTGTACTAAGGGCGGATGGCAAGCGGGTGTGGCGTTGGACCGCACCCTTTGGCAAAGCGCTCAACCCGAAGCGGCGGGCCTGGCTAGAGGTCCCGCCACAGCGAATCGAAGTTGTCTTCCGGCGCGCTCTGCTCGGCACCACGCTGCGTACCGGCCTGCTCGCCAGGCTGTTCCAGGGTCAAGTATTCGAACTGGTTGAAGCTGCCGGTGGCGGCCACTCGCTTGCCTAAACCCGCACTGCGCTCGTCACCATGGGTGTTGATGCGCACCTTGTGCCCTTCCTGAAACGGCAAACGGGGTGCCATGAGCGTGGCCGGGATGTCGATGGCACGGATTTCCGGCAGCAGCAGGCCACGCAGGTATTCGCTGTTGGGCTCGTTGCCCCGCACCAGTTGCACGCCACACGGCTGGGCATGCGGGGCGAGCAGTTCGATACCCATCTGCGTGCCGCCGGTGCGTACCTGGCGGATCCAGCGCACCACTGCCACGCTCCAGCCCTGGCCCGGCGCATCCTGGATACCCACCATCTCACCGGCCTGTAACTGCGCCGGCACCTCGCGTGGCCAGGCCAGGCAATAACCGCCGGGGCTGTGATTGACGATCTGTAGGCTGTAAGTGGGATAGTCGCTCGCACCTGCCGTTGCAACGGGTGGTTTGCTCTGGTCGCTCGTGCCTTCGTACTGAATCTCTTCCATCACGATGTGGTGGTCAGCCTCGAAGGTATGCGCCCAGCCCTGGCCGCCGCCGAATTGCGCCTGGCCAGCAGAAGGCCGGCGCAGCAGCTCGACGAACGACCGCTCGCCGCCCAGGTAGAAGTGCAGTGCGCTCATGCCCATGCACAGGGTGAGGTTGCCGGTGCCTGGCATGCGCTCGAAGCTGCGCTCGGACACATTGCCCCAGGCTGCTGAAAGGTGTTGCAGCAGGTCGAGGCTGAAACTCGGTGGCACCACCAGCCGCGAGGCACTGCGCTCTTCCGGGGTGCAGGTGACGTATTCCCTGATCGCGTCCGAAAGGCGCAGGGTGTCGACACCGACCAATGCAGGCCACTGGTCTTCACCGAACATCGACTTGTAACGGGGCGGGCCATCCACGGCAGGCGACACGGCAAAGAGGCTGCTTTCTGCCAGGGCAGATTGAAGTTTGACCTGCGCACTCCAGGCTTCGAGCACCTCGGCCAGCCGCGAGATAGCGCTCTGGCGCATCTGGTTGCAGCGCGAGCTGCCCAGTAACAGCGAGCAGATATAAGCCTGTTCAGGCGTGAGGGCGCGAGTATGGCGGGCCAGCTCATCCGCCACCGAAGTGTGCTGCAGCTTCTGTTCCTGGGCCACCAGGTACAAGGTGTGCAGCTCGATCCACAGGCCGTCAGGCACCGGGCAGTACAGCAGCGCCGAGCGCACCAGCGGCGCGTGCAGTGCGTGCAGCGCGCGCTCCAGAGCGATGGCCATTTGCGTGTTGCAGTCCCGAGCAGCACTGGGGACCAGTTGCACGATGATCTGCTTGTAGCCCACGGCGAGCTGGTTTTGCAGGGCCTGGCAGAGGTTGACGACCTTGCGGGCACGCTCATCGAGCACAACCGCCTGGTTCAGGAAGTGCTTTTCCAGGTGTTTGCAGACGTAATACACCTCGGGGCGCAGCAGCTCCAGCAACGGCAAGCGGGTGTCGGCCGGGCAGGCGAGCTGAGTGAGCTCGGCCAGGCCCTGGTACAGCAGGCGGGCAGTTTCGCCGATGTTCGCCTTGGGCAAGGCGTCGATCCAGGCCTTGAAGTCACGCGGGTTGGCCTCGCAAAAGGTAAGGCTCTTCTGCGAAGGCGTCGGGGCGCGCAATAACAAGTGGGGGCTGGGGCGAGACATCTGAATCTGAGGTCCTGTTAGATCCGAGGTGGGCTAGATTACGCTTCGTTCGTAGTCTGGCACCAAAATGCCACATCCGTTTGACGCCAATGTACCAGCAATCACTCAATTAAGAGAATCAGCGCCCGTTGATGATGGCAACGGGCGCTAACGGCCTCAGCCCTGGGCTGGCGAACCCATCCCCTGGCCCATTTTGACAGGGCCCATCGCCGCCAGAGTGTGTGCCCATTTCACCTGCTCGGGGCCAAACAGCACGATGACCGTCGAACCCAACTTGAAGCGGCCCATCTCGGCGCCCTTGTCCAGATGGATCGGGCCGCGCGCGGCTTCGTCGTAACGCCAGCTCTTCAACTCGCGCTTGGGCGGCGTCACCAGGCCTGCCCATACGGTTTCGATGGAGGCCACGATCATTGCGCCTACCAGCACCATGGCCATCGGGCCGCGCTCGGTATCGAAGATGCAGACCACCCGCTCGTTACGGGCGAACAGCTCCGGCACGTTTTCGGCAGTCACCTGATTCACCGAGAAGATCCGCCCCGGCACGTAGATCATCTCGCGCAGCGTGCCGGCCAGCGGCATGTGTACGCGGTGGTAGTCACGTGGCGACAGGTAGACGGTTGCGAACTGGCCGCCCATGAACGGCGCGGCGTTGGCCGGGTCGCCGCCGAGCAGTTCCTGCACGCTGAAGCTGTGGCCCTTGGCCTGGAAGATGCGGCCATGCTCGATCGGGCCAAGCTGGCTGATGGCGCCGTCGGCCGGGCACAGCACCGCACCCGGCGTAGGGTCGAGCGGGCGGGCGTCGGGTTTGAGGGCGCGGGTGAAGAAGTCGTTGAAGTGCGCGTAGGCGGTCACGTCCTCGACCTGGGCTTCGCTCATGTCGACCTTGAAGTGGCCGGCGAACCAGCGGGTAAAGGTGTTCTTCACCCAGCGCACGCGGCACTCGGCCAGGCACCCGGCCAGGCGCGAAATCAGATGATGGGGCAGCAGGTACTGCGCGAGGATGAACAAACGATCTTTCATGAACGATCCTTAAACGTCGATGGGCGTGTCGGGGTGGTTGCCCCATTCGCCCCAGGAGCCGGCATAGGCCTTGACCCGGGGATAGCCCAGCGCTTTGGCGGCAAGGTAAGTGAAACCGGAGCGGTGGTGGGTCTGGCAGTGGGTGATCACTTCCTTGTCGGGCGTGATGCCCAGCGCCGCGAGCCGTTCGGGCAGGTCGTGGCGGATGCGCAACTGGCGGGTGCTGTCCATGCCGGCGGTCCATTCCAGGTTGGCGGCGCCAGGCACGTGGCCGCCGCGGGCCGCGAGGACTTTTTCGCCACGGTATTCGGCAGGGCTGCGCGCGTCCCAGATGGCCAGGTCAGCGGCGCCCAGGCGGCTTTGCAGGTAATCCCGCGTAGCGGTGGGCGCGTCATCGAGGGTCAGGGTTACCGGGCCGCCGACGGCGGCCGGAACGCTGGTTTCCAGCGGCAGGCCCTCTGCCTCCCACGCCAGCACGCCACCATCGAGGTAGTGATAGCGCGTGTGGCCGATCACGTCGAGCAGCCAGATGAAGCGCCCGGCCCAGCCGCCGCCTTCGTCGTCGTATACCACATAGGTGGCTTCGGCGCGGTGGCCCAGTTCGCCGAACAACGCTTGCAGGTCATCCAGCGCCGGCAACAGGCCAGGGGCGGGCGGGCCGCCCAGTTGGGTGCGCTTGGGGTCGACGAAGCGCGCGCCGGGATGTGCCCGGCGCCATAGCGGGCAGCGCTGGTGAGGTCGACCAGGATCAGATCGGGGGCGCCCAGGCGCGCCTGCAATTGCGCAGGCTCGATCACCAGCGGCAAGCCAGAGAAGTCAGGCATCGGTGCTCACTCTCGAAGGCAGAAAGCCGCGATTGTACCCCAGCCTCACTTCTTGCGGTTGCTGAAGGCCGAGAGCGCCCGCTCGATGCACTGCCCGGTCTTGCCGAAGGCCTGCACGGAGATATCCGCCAGCGGGCTGCCACCCTGGTCGGCGATGACAACCATCACCACCCGGCCATTGCTGGCCAGTGAACGGATCAGCAGGTGTTCACCACGAAACAGCACGCGCAGGCTGGCGGGCATCATGGGCGAGAGCTGCTCGGTGTTTTCCGGGGTAACGCGCAACTGGCCCGGCTCGCTGAGCAGGCGCTTGAACAGCGGCGCCTGTTCGAGCGAGAAGGTCAGCTCCGCAGCGGGTTTGGGCAGGGCGGCGATCTGGTGGACGCGCAGGAACTCCCCGCCTTTGTCGAGCATCAGCAGCATCACCCGCTGCATGCCGCAAGCGACCAGTGCATCACGCGCGGAGGTGGTCAGGTGGATGGCATTGTTGAACGGGCTGGGTTCTACCAGCAGGTCCGCGCAGCGCTTGCGCCACTGCACCAGGCTTTCGGCCGACGGCGGCGGCGCCTTGCGCGGTACGCGGCCGATCCGGCGATCTTCCCACGGCCAGATCAGCCCGATCGCCGGGTGCCAGAGGTCAGGCTGGGCCACCAGCCGAGCGCTGATCGCGGACTGTTGGTGTACCTGTTGTTGAACCTCTTCCAGGGGCATTTGTGCATACAGCGCGATCATCTGCTGCCAGCGCAGCACATGCGGCGTGCTCCAGCCTTGCTGGGCCGCCAGCGCCAGGCCGTTGGCCAGCAGCACGGTGTTGGCCGGCTGGTTGGCGAAGCGGCGGATCTGCGGTTCGGCATCGAGCCGGCGCTGCTGGCGCAGCGGGTCGTCCAGGTCGCGGGCGATCAGCATCACCGTCGCCAGCGAACGGCGCTCCTGCACCAGCGCCAGGTAGCCTTGGCGCACCCACATCGGCAGGCGCCACAGCTCCACCAGCGCCTGGCAGATATCCAGCAGCGGCACGCCGAAAAGCTCCTGCTCCACCTTGCGCGCCGACTCGCCACGTTGCACCACGCGCCGCTCCCACTGCTCGATCAGCTCGGGCTCGGCCAGCGCCATCGCCCACAGCGGCGACAGGAACAGCAGTGCACCCCAATGAATCTCCTGCCACAGACGCGCCAGCCGTGCAGCGAACAGGCCATTGGCCAACTGCGTGGCGTGCTGGCTCACCAGCTGCAATTGCCGCAGAGCCACCGGCATTTCGCCGGGCTCCACCGCCGGCAAGCGGCGCATCAGGTCGGCTGCGCGTTGCAGGCCGAGCCTGTTGAGGGCCACTTCCAGGCTTTCGGCCGGCTCCACCAGGCCACCGTTGGCGTGGGCATTGGCTTCGCGCAGCACGCTCAGCACCAGAGCGGGGCTTTCCTGCATGCGCTCGGCGATGTCACGCAAAGACCGGCTGCTGTCGGAGAGGTAGGCGCAAACGCGGTCATGGCTGTGTTTCGGAACCGGCAGGCGCAGGTCGCCGAGGGCCTGGGCCCAGGCCTGTACGCTGGTGGGTTTGACGGCTGTCATAGAGAGGGGCTCGCCATGTGGCTATTCTGGCTTTTCACAAGTTGTGACTATAGTCTGGCGCACTTCTGCCGATAGGTAGAAGCAGAGATTGAACTGGCCGGCCGCGCCGCCGCCACACCCCTTGAATTTCGAAGTGCTCCTGACCTATGGCTAAAATTATCGGCATCATTGTCGTATTCGCGAGCGTCCTCGGTGGATACGTCCTGTCTCACGGCCAGATCGCGGCCCTGATCCAGCCTTTCGAGGTACTGATCATCGGTGGTGCTTGCCTGGGCGCATTCATTCAGGCCAACCCCGGCTACATGACCATGCACGTCTTCAAGAAGTCGTTGAAGATGTTCGGTTCGCGCTTCACTCATGCCTTTTACATCGAAGTGCTGAGCCTGATCTACGAGATTCTCAACAAAAGCCGCCGCGAAGGCATGATGGCGATCGAAGCCGATATCGAAGACGCCGCCTCCAGCCCGATTTTCGCCAAGTACCCCGGCGTACTCAAAGACGAGCGCATGACGGCCTTCATCTGCGATTACCTGCGCATCATGTCGTCCGGCAACATGGCGCCCCATGAGCTCGAAGGGCTGTTCGACATGGAGCTCCTGAGCATGAAGGAAGAGCTCGAGCATCCTTCCCACGCAGTGCAAGGCATCGCCGATGGCCTGCCGGGTTTCGGTATCGTCGCGGCGGTACTGGGTATCGTGGTGACCATGGCCTCGCTCGGCGACGGCGACAAAGCCGCCATCGGTGGCCACGTGGGCGCGGCCCTGGTGGGTACCTTCCTGGGTATTCTGGCCGCTTACGGCTTCTTCGGCCCACTCTCGCAGTGCCTGGGCCACGATGCCAAGGAAGAGATGAACACCTACGAGGCCATCAAGGCGTCGCTGGTGGCCTCCGCCTCTGGCATGCCGCCGACCCTGGCTGTGGAATTCGGCCGCAAGGTGCTCTACCCGGCGCACCGCCCAAGCTTCTCGGAGCTTGAAGAAGCGGTTCGCGGTCGCTAAGCCATGGAGAACAATCAGCCAATCATCGTCAAGCGCGTCAAGCGCTTCGGCGGCGGGCACCACGGCGGTGCCTGGAAAATCGCCTTCGCCGACTTCGCCACGGCCATGATGGCGTTCTTCCTGGTGCTCTGGCTGCTGTCCAACGCAACGCCTGAGCAAAAGCTGGCCATCGCCGGCTATTTCAAGGACCCCATCGGCTTTACCGAAAGCGGCTCGCCGTACGTGATCGACCTGGGCGGTTCGCCGCAGCTGTCTCCGGACTCGACCCTGAACCCGGAAACCAAGGAATCGCCGCCCAAGACCGACACCGATACCCAGTCGCAGGTCAATACCGAGCAGGCTGAGAACATCGCCGAAAAGGTCGAGAAAGATCGCCTTGAACTGCTGCTTCAAGAGCTGCAGAACAAGGTCGACGAGAACCCGCAACTGGCCAAGTTCAAGGACCAGATCCTGTTCGAGATCACCCAGGACGGCCTGCGCATCCAGATCATGGATGCCGAGAACCGGCCCATGTTCGACCTGGGCAGCTCGCGCCTGAAGCCGTATTTCGAAGACCTGCTGCTGGCCATGGCCGACACCATCAAGGAAGTGCCGAACAAGATCAGCATCAGCGGCCATACCGACGCCAAGCCCTACGCCGGCACCGGCGATTTCGGTAACTGGGAGTTGTCGGCCAGCCGCGCCAACGCTGCACGCCGCGCACTGTTGGCGGGGAGTTATCCCGATACTCAGGTGGCAAGGGTCGTGGGCTTTGGCTCCTCGGCGCTGTTCGACCGCAAGAACCCGCTCAACCCGGTGAACCGCCGTATCGACATCACCGTGCTGACCAAAAAGGCTGAGCGCGCCATCGAAGGTGACGCCAACCAGGATGAGCATCAGCCGGGTTCGCCCGACCAACCCGCCCCGGGCGGCGCTGCGCCGAGCGGTGCGCCCCAGAGCAGCGCGGCGCCGAGCAACCAGCCGGTGCAGCCACGTGACCTGCGCGAGAAGATGAACATCTTCGACAACGGCGCGCTGCAGATGCAGGGCAATGGCAACGGTAGCCCTAACGGCGGCAAGCAACTCTAGCCTTTCAGGCGAGCCTTCAGCGCGCGGTGGAAGTCATCCGCCGTGCGCCGGGAGGCGTTGCCGAACACACCCTCCACCCCGGCGCGCCTCTCCAGGCTCTCCAACCCCATCGCCAAGTCCTTGCGGTACTCCTTCACAAATTGTGTCAGGTCGCTTGGTGTGCGCATCACCGGCCAGTGCTCCAGGTATTCCGGCAGGCGCAAGTGGTCGATCTGAAAGGTCGCGATGCGCACATCGGTGATGGTCGCCTCACCGATTTCGAACGGCACCCACCACGAGCCTGCCGTCTCATGCGAGACGATCGCCAGCAGATGGCTGGCATCGCGGATGCGCTGGGTGATGACACTGGTGATGTCCGAGGTGGCTCGCGACTCGTCATCCATCACGTCCAGGTAGCTGGGCACGCCAGCGGCCCGCAGGTACTCCTCCACTGCCAGCGCATGGGACCTGTCTTTGTGGCGATAGGAAATGAACACGCTCATTCAGAAATGCTCCTTCAGGGCCAGAATTCGGTAATAGGCGCCCAGCGCGGTCAGCCGGCAGCCGCTGCTGTTCATCGCGGCGAAATACATATGGTCGGCGTCCACAGGCTCGATCAGGCTGTGCCGGTTGCAGCGTTGCAGTTGCGCGAAGACCTCGCCGTTGGCGGCGTCGAATTCAGGCGCAGTGGGCTCGTAGGTGGGGTCCAGCGGGTAGGTGCTTTCAGGCTCCGGGAACCACTGCGGCAGCTTGCGCAGCACATCGCGTGGCACCAGGGGCTCGTTCTCACGCAAGGCAATGAAGCGCGAGACATTGGTCTTGAACACCGGCCGTTGCTCCCAGGCGCCAAGTGCGTTGTCGACGAAGGCGTAGAGCCCGCCCGGGGTCACGTCTCCCAGCACGCTGCTGGCGCCGCCATTCAGGCCCTGTATCAGCAGGCTGGTGAACACCCCGTGGGGCCCGCTCTCGCTGGCCGCTTCCGGGCGGCGGCAGGCGGTCATGATGGTCAGGCCCTCGCTGATCTGGCTGTCGCCCCCGCGCAGGGAGCGCGCTTCGCCGGCCGCACCGGCCTGGCAGCAGTCGAGGATGAGGATCTTGTCGCGGATGCCGGTGGCGTTGCGCGCCCAGTTGAGGATGTCGCTGAAGCGAATACCGTCGCGGCCGCTGCGGGCATTCTGCGGCAGCAGCAGGCCTTCTTCGAGGGAATCGTCGAAGTGGCCGTGGCCGGCGAAGTAGAACAGCGCTGTGTCGCACTCGCCGGAAAAAGCTCCTGCAGCCGAGCCTCAAGCAAGGCGCGGTCCACTTCATCCTCGCCGGTGGTGAGCAGTCGCGCCTGAAAATTGGGCTGGCCGCCTGCGTGGCGGGCCAGGGTGTGGCTCATCTGCGTGGCGTCGTTGACGCAGCCCCTCAGGGAAGTGAGGTGTGGGTAGTCGTTGATGCCGACGAACAAAGCCTTGCGCATGGCGCCTCCTCAAGAAGCCCAGGTGATGATGGCTTTGGCGATGCTGCCGCTGTTCCACGCGCACTCCTGATGCGCGGCCTGCCGCACGGGGGCAGAGATGCGCTCGGCACCCCAGGGCTTGATGGCGATGATCGGCTTGCCCAGGCGTTGAGCGATGGCGATTTCACGGGTGATCCAGTAGCTGTAGGTGGCGTACACCCCGGCCATGATCAGCACCACCGAGCAGCGGCGCATCTTGTCGACGAGCGCCTGCTCCAGGTCAGCGTCGGTGGGGGAGCCGGTGATCGGCCGGTGCGAGGGCACGGAGAAGTCGCGAAACGGCAATTGCGGTTGGCTGCGCAGTAAGCGCATCAGGCGCTCGTAGGCATCGCCGTACTTCCATGAATGGCTGATGAACAAGTGGTACATGAGGTGATGGCCCGTACGAAGTGTCGAGGGCCATCACTGTTGGGCAAGCCGAGGTAGCGGAACAAGCGAATGGGAAAATCGTTACTTTTTCCCAAAACCGGCCAGGAGTATTCCGAAGCGTATCAGTACTCGTTCTTGGGCAGGCTGGCGATGATCGACCGGTAGCTGGCCATGCGCTGTGGCTGGATACGGCCGGCTTCGAGGGCTTCGAGCAGCGCGCAACCGGGTTCGCGGTCGTGCTGGCAGTCGCGGAAGCGGCAGCGGCCGAGCAGGGGGGCGAATTCGATGAACCCGGCTTCCACGTCATCACGGCTGACGTGCACCAGGCCGAATTCGCGGATGCCGGGGGAGTCGATCAGGTCGCCGCCTTCCGGGAAGTGATACAGCCGCGCGGTGGTGGTGGTGTGCTGGCCCTGGCCTGACCAGTGCGACAGCTCGCCTACCCGAGTGCCCACATCCAGCAGGCTGTTGACCAGCGACGACTTGCCCACCCCCGACTGGCCGACGAACACGCTGGTGTGGCGGTCGAGGCGGGTTTTCAGTGTTTTCATGCCATCGCCTTGGTGAGCCGAGACCTCCAGCAGCGGGTAGCCCAGCTCGCGGTAGCTCTTGAGCAGCACATGCAGGGCGGGGCCGTTGGTGTCGTCGATCAGGTCGGCCTTGTTCAGCAGCAGCAGCGGGCGAATGCCGGCGTGCTCGGCTGCCACCAGGTAGCGGTCGATCAGGTTGGCATGGGGCTCGGGCGCGGGAGCGAAGACGATCACGATCTGGTCGACGTTGCCCGCCACCGGCTTGAGCTGGCCACGGGCATCGGGCCTGCACAGCTCGCTGTGGCGGGGCAGCTGGGCAACGATCACCCCGTCGCTCTGGTGGCCGGCACGCCAGACCACGCGGTCGCCAGTGACCAACGTCGGCAGGTTGGCCCGCAAGTAGCAACGGAACACGTTGCCGGCCAGTTCACCTTCCAGCGCCTCGACTTCGACCTGCACCCCGAAGTGGGCAATGATCAGCCCGTGCTGCTCGGGGCCCAGGTCGCCGCCTTCGAGGCTCTCTTGTGCCTGGTTCTCACGCTTGGCCGCGCGCGAAGCACGTTCGTTCTGGATCTTGTCGATGCGCCAGGCTTGGCGGCGGGTGAGCTGGCGTTTGGCCATGGAAATCTCGTGTAAGGGCGGTATCATCCGCCGGCTGATCAAGCCCGCGAGTTTAGCACGCCCAATCGGCTAGACTGCGTAGCAACCGCCGAGGAGCACAGCATGGCAAACCCGCAGAACCTTATCTGGATCGACCTGGAAATGACCGGGTTGGACCCTGACAACGACGTCATCATCGAGATGGCGACCATCGTCACCGACAGCGAACTCAACACCCTGGCCGAAGGCCCGGTGATCGCCATCCACCAGAGCGATGAAATTCTCGCTGGCATGGATGAGTGGAACACCCGCCAGCACGGCGGCAGCGGCCTCACTCAGCGTGTGCGTGAGAGCACCATCTCCATGGCCGAGGCCGAGGCCCAGACCATCGCGTTCCTGGAGCAGTGGGTGCCCAAGGGCAAATCGCCGATCTGCGGCAACAGCATCTGCCAGGACCGCCGCTTCCTGTATCGCCACATGCGCAAGCTGGAGGAATACTTCCACTACCGCAATCTGGACGTCTCGACCCTGAAGGAACTGGCAGCGCGCTGGGCGCCGGAGGTCAAGGACAGCTTCAAGAAGGGCAGCACGCACCTGGCGCTGGACGACATCCGCGAATCGATCGCCGAGCTGCAGCACTACCGCAAGCATTTCATCAAGTTCTGATTGCAGCGCTGCCCGTTGTACGTCGTCGCCCGTTACACGGCGTCCGTTACACGGCGTCCGGCGAGCCGGCCTCCCACGAAATGTTGGAAGATGCAAAGCGGGAGGGCGGCTTGCCGCGCGACGACGCTAAGCCACATCCCGCGCCGTGCTGGGCAATCTGGCCAACTTCAATGCCACGAACAGCGCCGCCAGCAGCAACCCTGCGATAAACACCCCAACCCCGTTCCACCCCCCATACGTCCAGGCAACCCCACCCAGCGTGCCGGCCACACTCGACCCCACGTAATAAGCGAACAGATACAGCGAAGAGGCCTGCCCCTTGGCCCGTTCCGCACGCCGGCCGATCCAGCTGCTGGCCACCGAGTGCGCCCCGAAAAAACCGAAGGTGAACAACACCATCCCCGGCAGAATCACTGCCACCGAAGGAGCCAGTGTCAGTACCAGCCCCGCAGCCATCACCAGGATCGACACCCAGAACGTGGTGCGCCGGCCATAGCGATCGGCCAGGGTGCCAACCTTCGCCGAGCTATAAATCCCCGCCAGGTACACCACCGAAAGCAAGCCCACCAGCGCCTGGCTCATGTGGTAAGGCTCGGCCAGCAAGCGATAGCCGATGTAGTTGAACAGCGTCACGAAACTGCCCATCAGCAGGAAGGCTTCGAGAACAGCCAGGGCAACCCGGCATCCCTGAAGTGCAGGGTGAAGCCTTCGACCAGTGTGGCCGGCTGCAATGGGCGCGGGCGGAAGTTGCGCGAGGCCGGCAGGAGGCGCGTGAACGCCACCGCCGCGCCTAGCGCGATAATGCCGATCACCAGCATCGCGGTGCGCCAGTCGACGAAATCCACCAGCACGCCGCTGATCAAGCGCCCGCTCATGCCGCCAATGGCGTTACCACCGATGTACAGCCCCATGGCAAGGCCGGCGTGCTCAGGGTGAATTTCCTCGCTCAGGTAGGCCATCCCCACCGCCGCCAGCCCGCTCAACGACAGCCCTGCCAGTGCACGCATCAGCAGGATGCCGTGCCAGGTAGGCATCACTGCGCTCAGCAAAGTACACAGCGCCGCGCCGAACAACGCCGCGACCATCACCGGCTTGCGCCCGATCGCGTCCGACAGCGGCCCGGTCACCAGCATGCCCAGTGCCATCATGCCGGTGGCGATCGACAGGATCAGGCTGCTTTGCGCCGCGTTGATGGAGAAGTCCTTCGACAGAATCGGCATCAACGGCTGCACGCAGTAGAGCAACGCGAAGGTAGCGAAACCACCAGCGAACAAGGCAAGCACCGTGCGCTTGAACGTAGGCGTGCCCTTTTCGATAAAGGCCTCGACGAGGTCGGGCAGGGGGGCGGTGGCGGTATGGCAATGGGCAGTAGCGGCTTTCACGGTCGGCCTCGGGCAGAGCACTGGTGCTTTGCAAAAAATCATATAGCTGGCTAATTAATCCATCCAATATATTGTTCGACCTAATTGATAGGCGCTGCATATCGTTCTGGAGGCCCTATGGAGCTTCGCCATTTCCGCTATTTCGTTGCCGTCGCCGAAGAGTTGCACTTCGGCCGTGCCGCCCAGGTATTGGGCATTTCACAACCCCCTTTGAGCCAGCAGATCCAAGCGCTGGAAGAACAGCTCGGCGCCAGGTTGTTCAATCGCACCAATCGCCGTGTCGAGCTTTCCGAGGCCGGCCGGCTGTTTCTCGACGAAGCCCGCCAGGTGCTGGCGCAGGTGGAGAAGGCCGCCGACGTCGCCCGCCGCGCCCAGGCCGGGGAGCTGGGCGAAATGAAGGTGGGCTTCGCGTCCTCGGCGCCCATCTCCGGGAATATCCCGCAAGCGATCTACCAGTTCCGCAAGGCCTTCCCTGCCGTGCAACTCAACCTGCTGGAGATGAGCAGCCACGAAGTGGTCGACCAGTTGGCTGCCGGCCACATCGACGTCGGCCTCACCCGCCCGGTGCCACTGCCCGACAGCGTGGTGATGACCGAGTTGTTCAGCGAGCCGCTGGTTGCGGTGCTCAGTGCCAGCCACCCGTTGGCCCAGGGCACCGAAGCAGGCTTGCAACTGGCGGCACTGGCCGATGAGCCGTTCGTGTTCTTCCCGCGCAACTACGGCAGCAGCGTGTATGCGCAACTGTTGCAACTGGCGCGAAATGCCGGGTTTTCACCGAGGTTTTCTCAAGAGGCGAGCGAGGCGATGACCATCATCGGGTTGGTATCTGCCGGGTTGGGTGTGTCGGTGCTGCCGGCCTCGTTTCACTGGATGCGCATCGGCGGGGTGGTCTACCGGCCGTTGCTCGACGACGGTGCGCAGACGGCGATCTGGCTGGTGCAGCGCAAGGGCGAGGTGCCGGCGAGGGTGGCGGCGTTCGGGCGGTTGTTGGCGGGGTGAGGGGGCAGGCTGGAGCACCTGCGTCGCCCGGCGCAGCCGCTCTCCCACGGTAGAAATGCTGACTGGTGGGAGGCCGGCTCGCCGGGCGACGTGCCGGCCTCGACAGGCTATCGAAACCTGGCTCTTACTTGGTTTTGGCCAAGTCGCCCTTGAGGGCCACCCCGCCAATGAACGCGCCGGCATGGCACTCGTAGTTGGCGTTGTTGGCGTTCTCGTTGCGCTTGTAGTAGCTCACGATATTCACCACTGCGTTGGCGCCGGCCTTCTTGGCGGCGTCCTGCAGAGTCAGCAGAGCGCTTTGCAGGGCCCAGGCGCAGGCTTCTTCGTCAGTTTTGTTGAAGGCATTGGTTTTCTTGTTGGTCACAGCGTTCGGGCTGATCACTTGCGCGCTGGGGCCGGTGCCCTTGAGGTAGAACTTCACGCTGCCGTCGAGCTTCTTCTCGTTGAGCATCTGCTGCACTACGGGCTGGAAAGGCAGCATCAAGGTGGTGTCGCGGGCCTGGCTGATGCCTGGCAGAACGGCCAGTGCCAGAGCGGCGGCGGTGAGGGCGAGCTTGTTGTTCATGGTGTTCACTCCTGTGGTTATTGTGCCCAGCGGCGGAAGATCAGCGAGGTGTTTACCCCGCCGAATGCAAAGTTGTTGTTCATCACGTACTCGCAGCTCATTGACCGCAGCCCACCGCGCAGGTAGTCCAGTTCGCCGCAGCGTGGGTCGATGGCGTCGAGGTTCAGGGTGTGCACGTAGCGGTCGCTGTTGAGCATCTCGATGCTGAACCAGGACTCCAGCGCGCCGCAGGCCCCGAGGGTATGGCCCAGGAAGCTCTTTTGCGAGCTGATTGGCATGCGTGGCCCGAACAGGCTGCTGGTGGCCAGGGTTTCGGCGATGTCGCCCTGCTCGGTGGCAGTGCCGTGGCCGTTGACATAACCCACGGCCTCCGCCGGCAGGCTCGCGTCTTCCAGTGCCAGCTCCATGGCCCGGCGCATGGTTGCCTGCTCGGGGCGTGTGCTGTGCTGGCCGTCGGCATTGCTGCCGAAACCTGCGACCTCGGCGTAGATCGTCGCGCCGCGCGCCAGGGCGTGCTCCAGTTCCTCCAGCACCAGCATGCCGGCGCCTTCGCCGATCACCAGGCCGTCACGGCCGCTGTCGTAGGGCCGCGGGCTCAGGTGCGGGGTGTCGTTCTTGAGGCTCGTGGCGTAGAGCGCGTCGAACACCATCGCTTCGGTGGGGCACAGCTCTTCGGCGCCGCCGGCCAGCATCATCGGCAGGCGGCCGAACTTGATCGCCTCGTAGGCATAGCCGATGCCCTGGCTGCCGCTTGTGCAAGCGCTGGAGGTGGGGATCAGCCGGCCAGTCAGGCCGAAGAAGATGCTGATATTCGCCGCGGTGGTGTGCGGCATCATCCGCACATAGGAGTTGGCGTTCAGGCCATCGGCCACCGAGTTGAGCAGCATGTTGCCGAATGCCTTGATCTCATCGGTGCTGCCGGTGGAGGAGCCGCAGGCCACGCCCATGCGGCCGTCGCGAATGCTCGCATCGCCCAGCAAGCCCGCATCTTCCAGCGCGCGTTCTGCGGCAGCCACGGAAAGCCGTGACACCCGGCCCATGCTGCGCAGTTGCTTGCGGGTCCAGTGGCCGGGCACCTGGAAGTTATCCACAGGCCCGGCCAGGCGCGTGTTGAGCTCGGCGAAGCGGTCCCATTCATCCATGCGGCGGATGCCGCTGCGGTTCGCCTCGAACTGCGTCAGGATGCTCGGCCAATCGCTGCCCAGCGAGGTGATGCCGGCCATGCCGGTCACAACCACCCGTTTCATCAGCACAACCCCCCGTTCACCGAAATCACCTGGCGGGTGATGTAGGCCGCTTCGGCCGACATCAGGAAATTCACCGCGCCGGCGACTTCTTCGGCGGTGCCCATGCGCTGGGCCGGGATCATCTTGAGCATCTCCTCCAGCGGCAAATGCTCATCGAGCATGGCGGTATCGATCAAGCCGGGGGCAACGCAGTTGACGGTGATCTTGCGCTTGGCCAGCTCCACCGCCAGGGCCTTGGCCGCGCCGATCACACCGGCCTTGGAGGCGCTGTAGTTGACCTGGCCACGGTTGCCGACCAACCCGGAAACCGAGGTGATGCACACGATGCGCCCGGCCGCGCGGCGGCGGATCATCGGCATGGTCAGTGGGTGCAGCACGTTGTAGAAGCCGTCGAGGTTGGTGCGCAGCACTTGGTCCCAGTCGTCTTCGCTGAGTGCTGGAAGGCGCCGTCGCGGGTCAGGCCGGCGTTGCACACCACGCCGTAGTAGGCGCCATGCACTTCAACGTCGCCTTCGAGCACAGCTTTGCAGGCGGCGCGGTCGGCCACGTCGAATTGCAGCACACGGGCGTTGCGGCCCAATTGCTGGATCTGCTCTTGCACGGCGTGTGCCTCTGCGACGCCGCTGCGGCAGTGCAGGGCGATGTCGAAGCCTGCCTGCGCCAGGCGCAGGGCGATGGCCCGGCCGATGCCACGGCTGGAGCCGGTGACCAGAATGGTGTCAGTCATGGGGTGTTTCCTGTGCTTGGGCCAGGTACTGGGAGGCGTTCGGCGGGCGGTACACGTTCAGCCGCGCCTGGGCACTGAAGCCTGGGCCTTCCAGTTGGCATTCGAACACGCCCATGCCGCTCTCGTCTTCGAGCGAGCGCAGGGCGCGCAGGGTGAGGGCGCTGCCGGCAGGGAAGCGCTCCACGGTGCATTCGTACTTGCGGGTGCCGAGCAAAAAGCCCATCTCGACCGGCTGCCCCTTGGCGCGGGCGCGGCAGCCCGCGTAGGCGGCGATGGTCTGGGCCATCAGCTCCACGCCCACCCAGGCGGGCAGGCTGCCGTCTTCGTCACTGAAGGGGCCGCCAGGGCGCACCGTGGCACGGGCCAGGATGCTGTCGTCGTCGAACTGTTCGACCGCATCGAGCAGGATCACGTCGCCTGCGTGGGGCAGCAGTTCAGCCAAGGGCCAAGGGATCATGGTGCCTCCCCGAGAATCAGGCTGACGTTGTTGCCGCCAAAGGCGAACGAGTTGCTCATCAGAAAGGGCTTCTCCAGCGCTTGGCCCGCGACGGCGAACGGCAACAAGGGCAAGGCGGTGTCGGCCACTCCATCCCACAGGTGCGGGGGCAATTGGCGGTGGGCAAGGCTCAGCCAGCAGAAGGCCGCTTCCAGCGCGGCTGCCGCACCGAGGGTATGGCCGGTCATGGGCTTGGTCGATGAGCACGGCACGCCTTCGGGGAATACTTGCGTCACCGCCAGGCTTTCCATGGCGTCGTTGTGCTGGGTGGCGGTGCCGTGCAGGTTCAGATAACCGATTTGCCCTGCCGCCATGCCCGCCTGCGCCAAGGCCTGGCCCATGGCGTGGGCCGCGCCGTGGCCGGTAGGGTCGGGCGCGGAGATATGATGCGCATCGGAACAGGCGCCGCTGCCCAGCAGGGCAATCGCCTCGCCTTGGGCCGGGCGCTCGCGGGTCATCAGAAATACCGCCGCCGCCTCGCCGATGTTGATGCCTTCGCGGTTGGCCGAGAAGGGGTTGCAGCGCCTGGCCGACACCGCCGCCAGGGAGGTGAAGCCAGCCACGGTCAACTGGCAAAGGCTGTCGACCCCGCCGCACACCACTGCGTCACAGGCGCCCATCGCCAGCAGCCGCTGCGCGCTCATCAACGCCCGGCCGCTTGAGGTGCAGGCGGTGGAGATCACATAGGCCAGGCCCTTGCAGCCCAGCCACTGCGCCAGGCATTCGGCGGGGGCTTCGAGCAGTTGCGGGTCGTAGGCGTAGTCGGCAGGCAGCTCGCCGGTGCTGGCAAAGTGGGCGAAGCCGTCGCGCGACTCACCGATGCCTGAAGTGCTGGTGCCCAGGATCACCGCAACCCGTTCGGCACCATAGCGCTGCACGGCGTCGCGCAGCTCGCTTTCGATCTGCCCGGCGGCCTGCAGCAGCAGGCGGTTGTTGCGGCTTTCGTGGGCGGCCAGCTCTGCCGGCAGCGCAGGCAATTCGCCGCGCGCCGGGCCTACCAGCGCCGGGCCATCCGGCAGCCAGCCGGCCTGGCTCACCAGGCCGCTGCTGTCCCCGGCGAACAGCGCGCGGGCAACACTGGCTTTGTCCATGCCCAGGGCGCAATTGACGCCCAGGGCGTTGAGAAACGCGGTCATTCGGTGATCTCGGCAGGCAACGGGCTGACCATGTAATGCAGCCCCTGCTTGAGGTTCAGGGAAAAATACAGCGGCTGGCCGTAGTTGACCGACCAGCGCGTGCCCAGCGAGCGCACGGTACCGGCTCGCTGCGCCTTGCGGATAGCTGGCCAGCAACTGGTCGTCAGGTGTGAGGGCGAACAGCATCGCCGCGAACAGCTCGCGCGCTGCCGGGTTCGGCGGCAGCAAGCCGTCCGCCTCCCAGCGATGGCCGACCAGCTTCTGCCGCGCCTGGGGGATGCCGAGAAAGTCCAGCAGCGACCAGCGCAGCGAGTCGCCTTCCTGCTGCACCACCAGCAGCCAGTCTTCACGCTGGCCTTCCTGAATGCGCTGGATGTGCAATTGCAACGGCAGTTGCAGGTGGGGCGAAGTATCGGGCAGCGGCGGCCGGCCTACGCAGCCCGCGAGCAACAGCAGGGCAGCGAGCATCAGGGTGCGCAGCATGCTGCCTCCTCGGCCAGGGGCTTGCGCACCACGGCGTTGATCAGGGTTTCCTCACGTTGCCCGGGCGCAGGCGGCTTGCGCAGCTTCAATCGCTCCAGCAACCCGAAATCCTTGGCGCGGCTCCACCACAGGTAGGGGTAGGACACGTTCGCCTCGCTGAAGGCAAAGCCCTGCTGGCGCAGCATGGCCAGGTATTGCGGCGCGGTTTTCTGCACCTGCATCGGGTGGCGGAAGAACCAGCGGATCACCCAGGTATCGATGTAGGCCTGGGTGGATTCGGCGAACAGCAGGTAGCCGCCCGGTTTGAGCACCCGGTGGAATTCGGCCAGGGCCTTTTCCTGCTCCACCAGGTGGTGGAATGTCTGGTGGCAGAACACCAGGTCGACACTGGCGTCGGCCAGGGCAAGGCCGCGCAGTCGGCGCCGTGCAGTTGCAGCGGCAGCCTTTGGGCCACACCCTCCTTTTGGCTGAGCGACAGGCTCAGCGGGTCGGCGTCCACGCCGATCAGTTGCGACGGGTTGAACGCCTGCATCAGGTAGCGAAACGACTTGCCCTGCCCGCAGCCGGCATCCAGCAGCACCGGGCGCTCTGGCAGCGGGCCGGGAAACAGCCGCAGCAGGTCGTCGATCGCCACGCGCAGCACATGGTGCTGCCAGGTGTGGGTACGCAGGAAGTGAAAGCCGATACGGGTTTCTTCCACGTACGTCGGGCTGAAGAACTCGCTCACGACAGCTGCCCCTGGCACACCGAGGCGAGCATGCGCAGGCGCCGGGCGGGTTCCTCGACGAACGGGTTGCGCTCGTCCCAGGCGTAGCCGGCGAGGATCGAGCAGATCATTTCGCGGATGTCTTCCTGGGCGTCGGGGTAATAGATCACGTCCTGGAAGTAGCCCTCGTACCAGCCTTCGACGTAGGCACGGAACGCATTCACGCCGCGCTTGAGCGGCTGGGCGAATTCGCTTTCCCAGTCCACTGCCTCGCCGGCCAGCTGCCGCCCGAGCAGGGCAGCGGCCATGCTCGCCGAGCGCATGGCGATGGTGACGCCGGAGGAAAACACCGGGTCGAGGAATTCCGCAGCGTTGCCCAGTAGCGCAAAGCCTGCGCCGTGCAGGGTTTTGACGTTGGCCGAGTAGCCGCCGATGGTCCGCGCGGGGGTGTCCCACACGGCGTTTTCCAGCACTTTGGCCAGGTCCGGGGTTTCAGCGATGAAGCCCTTGAGGCAGGCATCCAGATCGCCCAACCGGCCTTCGTAGTGATGCTCTGCCGCCACCACGCCCTGGGAGCAGCGGCCGTCGCTGAAGGGGATGGTCCAGAACCAGATGTCGCGGTGCGCCGGGTGGGTGGTGATGAGGATCTTGTTGCGGTCGAAGCCACCGGCCGGATCGATACCGTCTTCGACGTGGGTGAACACCGCGCGGCGCAACGGGAAGGCGCTGGGCGCTTCGAGGTCGAGCAGGCGTGGCAGCACCCGGCCGTAGCCGCTGGCGTCAAGCACGAAGCAAGCCGATTGCAAGTATTCGCTGCCATCGGCACGGCGCACGCGCAGTTGCGGCTGCGCGCTGAAGTCAGCCGCGATGATCTCTTCTTCGTAGCGGATTTCCACGCCTTGGCGCTCGGCCTCATCGGCGAGGATCTTGTCGAAGCGGGCGCGCTGCACCTGGAAGGTGGTCGGCCGGCCTTTGCTGGAGGTCTGGCCGAAGTCGAAGGCGGTATAGCGGCCATCGCAGGCAAACGCCGCGCCGTTCTTCAGCTGGAAGCCCGCCGCCTCGACGGCGGGCAGCATGCCGGCTTCTTCGACGAAATCCAGGCAGTGCGCCAGCAGGCTTTCGCCGATGGAGAAGCGTGGGAAGCGCTGCCGTTCCAGGATCAGCACCCGGTGGCCCTGGCGGCGCAGCAGCGCGGCAGCGATAGCGCCGGAAGGGCCTGCGCCGATGACGACGATGGGGTGAAGTGGCGTGTCCATGTCAGGCACGTGGCCTCCTTGCGGGGTCGATACGGTTCAAAGGAATGCGGTGCAGCCCTGCCAATGCCGGCAGCAGCGTGGCAACCAGGCCCATCAGCATCAGCGCCAGGTAGGCCGCTTCGCTGATCAACTGCTGCTTGAGCAACAGGTTGAGAAAAACGATTTCGCTCAAGCCGCGAATATTGAGCAGCACCGCCTCGCGCCAGCGCGACGTGCCGCCTGGCGAAGGGCCGGCCCAGGCCAGGCCCAGCCAGTTGCCGGCCAGCTTGCTCACAATCGGCAAAAACAGCCAGGCGGCCCATTGCGCAGGGCTTAGGCTTGCCAACGCGCCATCCAGGTCGATCTGCACGATGCCGGCGGTAAGCAGCAGCGGGATGGCGATGCCGTTCTGCACTGGCGCCATCCAGCGTTTGGGTAGCGGGGGCACCAGCGGCAGCTTCAGCCAGGCCATGTTCAGCACGTAGCCCACACCCATCAGTAGCGCGTTGAGCTTGAGCTGCTCGGCGGCCACCAGCAGGGCGAAGAACAGCAGGCTGTAGGCCAGCGGCTGGCGCACCCGGCACAGGTGCAGCAGCCAGGGCGCGAACGCCGCCAGCAGCGGCCAGGCCAGGGTGGCCAGGTGCAGGCTGCCCTGGGCCAGGCCCAGCAGGCTCCAGCAGGCCAGGTCGATGAAGATCGCTGCCTGCATCAGCCTTCGTGTGGCTGCCGGCGGGTACTGGATGTGTTGCAGGTAGAGGTAGAGCACCGGGATGGCGGTGATGGCGAACACCAGCCCCAGCGCCAGGTGGCTTACCCAGCTCAGTTGCGGCAGCAGCCAGGCCGCGCAGGCCAGGCCCGCAGCGAACGGCACGGCGAAGCTGGGCAGGGCCACACGCAGGCTGTCGCGGTTCAGGTTCAGGTCGATCACGTCACCGATGATCTGCCCCAGCAGCAGGGCGAACGCCAGGCTGTAGCAAGCGTGTACCCAACCTGGCGCCACCAGCGCCGCGCCATGCAGGTGCCAGTGCGGCTCCACACCGTAGGCCATCAGCAGTGGCAGCCCAAGGCCGGCCATCAGCAACTGGCTGACGATAGGAATCAACCCCAGCCGGCGGCCGAGTGCAGTGGCGGCCATGAACAGCGCCAGCACCGTGAGCCAGAACAGCAGCACCATCATCCGTGCACCTTCCCGCCCCGTGGCGCGGCCCAGGGCGCCAGCAGGAAGCTGAACGCCAGGCCCAGGCTCACCGACAGGCCGAAGTTGCTCACCGCAGGCGTTGCCGACACCATCAGCAGCCCGAACGACAGGCAGGTGGTGATGGCCGCCAGCAGCGTGCCGAGCAGGCTGGTAGCCGCGCCGCCCACCTGCTCGCGCATCAGGATCGCGTAGTCGACGCTGATGGCCGTGGCCAGCAGCAGGCCGAATACGCTGAACAGCGTCAGCGGCTGGCCCAGCCAGCCCAGCCCAGCCAGGCTGCACAGTGCCGCCAGCAATGGAAGCGCCACCAGCCTGGCCGCCCCGCCCAGGCCGAACGGCCAGATCAGCAGCAACAAAATCAGCCCGCAGGAGGCGAGCTTGAGCTCGGCGGCGCTGACCTGGGTTTGCGCGAACACCCGGTTCAACTCGCCGAGCCGGTCGACCCACTGCACGCCCGGCAAGCCGTCGGCGAGGCGAGCAAGTTCCTGAGCATTGCCCAACCCTTGCAGGCTGACGGTGCTGGCCACGCCATTGCCAACGCGGCCCAGCCACAGCAGCCGATACGGCTCGCCCAGCGGGCCTGCCAATGCCTGGTCGATGGTCATGACCGGCATTGCCTGCAGAGTGGCCAGTTCCTGCGCCAGCGCCTCAGGCGGCACGCCGGCCGACGCCAGGGGTTGCCAGTAAGCATGAAGGCCCTGCAACGCCTGGCGCGTGCGCACTTGGTCGCGCTCGGGGGCCACCAGTTGGCTGAGCGCCAGGTAACCCTGCAAACGGTGCTCGGTCACCAGCGGGGCCAGGCGCTCGGTCAGGGCGCGCTCGCGCTCCAGCAACTCGCCTTCATCGCGGCCCTGCACCAGAAAGAACTGGCTGGTGGGCTGAAAGCCGGTGATGCGCGCTACAGCCTTGGCCTGGTCCATCAGCTCAGGCGAGCTGTCGATCCATTGGCGCAAATCGTTACGCACCTGCAAGTGGTAAACACCGCCCAGGCACAGCGCCAGCAGTGCCACCAGCAGCACATAGCTGTTCACCCGCCGCAGCAGCGCCAGGCGCAGGTCGATCAGCCGCTGGCCCAGCGCCAGCGGCCAGGCCGCCGGGCGCAATTCGGTGCCCGCCAGCAGCGCCGGCAACAGGCAGGTCGCGGTCAGCCAGGCGCCGCACAGGCCGCCGGCGGAAAACAATGCAATCTGGGTCAGGGCCGGGAACGGCGTGAATGCGAGCGCCAGGTAGCCGATGCAACTGGTCGCCAGGCTCAGCGCCAGGCCCGAGCGGGTCAGCCGCAGCGCCGCCCAGCTGCGCCACGGGCGCAGGCTCCAGGCCTTGCTCAGGTAATGCAGCGGGTAGTCCACCGCCACGCCGATCAGGCTGGCGCCTAATACCAGGGTCATCACATGCACCTGGCCGAACACCGCCACGCACAGCGTGGTGCCGGCCAGCACGCCCACCAGCACCGGCAGAAAGGCCAACAGCACGCGCCAGCGGCGGAAGGCCAGCAGCAACATCAGCAGAATGCCCAGCGTGGCGCCGCCGCCGACCCAGGTGATCTCACGCTGGGCCTGCAATTGGCCGTTGGCGGCGTAGAGCAGGCCGCTGGCCGCGAGCAACTGGCTGCCGCCGCCTGCGGCCTGCTCCCGCGCCTGGGCCAGCAGTGCGGCCACTTTCACTGGCAGGTTCAGGTCGAAGGCATTGCCGGCGGTGCGAGCGCGCAGCAGCACCCACGCCTTGCCGTCGCCTTGCGCCACCAGCGCGCCGCTGGCGAGGTCCAGCTGCACGCTGCCGTGCTGGGGCTGGCCGTTCTGAATACGTTGGGTGAGCCCGAGCCAGTCATCCTGGTTGGGCACCAGGCTGAACCCGGTGAACGGGTCGAACAGGCTTTGCAGCCTTTGCTGGATGAACGCCTCCGGAGCGGTTTCCAGCTGCACGCGGTCGGCCGGGGCGAGCATCGCCAGGCGGCCATGCAGCAATTGCTCGCGCAGTGCCGGCAGGTCGGCCTGCACGCTCCACTGCACTTGCTCGAACAGCCCGCTGGCCTGCCATTGGGTGGCGAGCTTCTGGGCCAGGGCAACCGCTTGCTGCTGGTCGGTGTTGCCCACCAGCACCAGCATTTCGCGCGAAAGTGGCGCCTGCATGCGCTGCTCGGCTTGTTGCACCAGCGGGTCGGGGGCAGCCCCCGGCACCAGCGCCATCAGGTCGGCCGACACCGGCGGGCGGCTGTGCCACTGCCAGCCGGCCAGGGCCAGCAGCCCCGCCAGCAACAGCATGAACAGCCAGGGCAGGCTGCGTTCAGCGCGCGAAGTCATGCTGCTCCTGTTCGCTCAAGGCATCGCTGGCCTGGCTCGACGGCATGCGCAGCACGGTGCGGTCGCCCTGGGTTTCGAACAGCTCGATGCGCTCGACGAACTGCCCGCCGCTGAGCTCGATGTGCTCGAACACCTGCTTGAGCAGCAGCGAGCGCGGCACCAGCCGCACCTGCCAGTGCTCGGCGCTGCCTTGCACGCTCAGCTCGAAGTCGCGCTCCAGCTGGCTGCTGTCGCCCCGCAGCACGGCGAAGAACAAATGGTTCTGCTGGGCGCTGGCGCTGCGCGAGGGCAGGGTTTGCCAGCCACTGGCATCGCGGCGGGCGATGCCGGCGTCGTCGATGCGGTAGTCCTGGCGCAACGGTGCCTTGAGCAGCCAGAGCAAGCCGTGGTCACGGGCGAGCACGAAGTCGCCGGTGCTGGTGAGCGGCTGCGGCAGGCTGCGCAGGTGTTTTTCCTGCACGAACGGGCCGCGGATCACCGCAGGCTTGGCCAGTTGGGTGCTCAGCTCGGCAAGCGTCAGGGCATGGGCCAGCAGCGGCGTGAGCATTACCAGTGCCAGCAGCGAACGGATCAGGCGTTTCATGAAAGGGCTTTCTCCACGGCGTCGGTGAACACCCGGGGCGAGGCCAGCTGCATCTCGCGGGTGGCGATCTCCACCGCCACCTGCACGGAACTGGCACGGGTCAGGCGCGTGCCGGTGGTGGCGCAAGTGATCAGGTAATGGATCTTCAAGCGGTTTTCCCACTCCACCAGGTCGGCGCGCACCTTGAGGCGCTGGCCGAACACCGCGCTGTGCACGTAGCGCAGTTGCAGGTCGATGACGGGCCAGGCGTAACCGGAGTCGCGCATCTGCGTGTAGTTGTGGCCGATGTGGTCGAGCAGCGCGCAGCGCGCCACTTCCAGGTACTTCACGTAATGCCCGTGCCAGACCACGTCCATGCTGTCGACGTCGAAGAACGGCACAAGGATTTCGGTTTCGACTTGCAAGGCGCCCGTGCTACGCATCGCCGAGCTCCCAGTGGCGCTGGCCGATGCGCACCAGGCAATGGCGCAGGGCCGGCTCAAGCGCGCGGTCTTCCTCCAGCGGGGCGAACTCGCCGAGCAACTGCGCGTGCATCGCTGCCAGCCGAGGGGGCAGCGAGCGGGCATCGCTGGCCTGGGTACGCAGCCACACACCCTGGTTGGCGGCCAGCAACGTCGCGGCCGCGACCTGCTCGGTGAGCGCCAGTACGCGCAGAGCGTCGCGGGCGGCGATGGTGCCCATGCTGACTTTGTCCTGGTTGTGGCACTCGGTGGAGCGCGAGAATACGCTGGCCGGCATCGTCAGCTTCAGCGCCTCGGCGGTCCAGGCGCTGGCGCCGATCTGCACGGCCTTGAAACCGTGGTTGATCATGGCGCGCTCGGCCGGCGCGCCGGAGAGGTTGCTCGGCAGGCCGTGGTTGTAGCGCACGTCCACCAGCAGGGCGAGCTGGCGGTCGAGCAGGTCGGCAATGTTCGCCACCAGCGTCTTGAGGCTGTCCATGGCGAAAGCGATGTGGCCGCCGTAGAAATGCCCGCCGTGCAGCACGCGTTCGTCTTCGGCGTCGATGATCGGGTTGTCGTTGGCGCTGTTGAGTTCTGTTTCGATGAAGCCGCGCAGCCAGCCCAGGCTGTCGGCCAGCACCCCCAGCACATGCGGGGCGCAGCGCAGCGAGTAGCGATCTTGCAGGCGGTGCAGGGGCGCGGCCGGGCCGTCGATGGCCAGGTCCTGGCGCAGCCAGGCGGCCACCTGGGCCTGGCCGGGGTGCGGCTTGGCGGCGAACAGGCGCTCGTCGAAGTGCTCGGGGTTGCCTTGCAGTGCCACCACGTTCAGCGCGGTGATGCGCGTGGCCAGGCGCAGCAGGTACTCGGCACGTCCGAAGGCCTGGCAGGCAAGGCCTGTCATCACTGCTGTGCCGTTCATCAGCGCCAGCGCTTCCTTGGGCGCAGCACCAGTGGCTGCCAGCCCAGTTCGGCATGCACCTCGGCGCTCGTGCGGCGTTGGCCTTTGTAGAGCACTTCACGCTCGCCGCAAAGGGTTGCGGCCACGTAGGACAGCGGCGTCAGGTCGCCGCTGGCGCCTACCGAACCTTCCTCGGGGATGATCGGCAGCACGTCTTCGGCCAGAAACGCCTGCAAGCGCTCCAGCAGGTCCAGGCGCACCCCTGACATGCCGAAGCACAGCGATTGAAGGCGCGCCGCCAGCACCGCGCGAGTGGCCGGCGCATCGAGCACCTGGCCCAGGCCGCAGCCGTGGAAGGTGTAGAGGTGGCGCGGCAAGGCCTCGACATGCTCGGCGGCACCGCCACCACGCAAGAGTCGCCGTAGCCTGTGGTCACTCCGTAGATCACCCCTTCCTTGTTCAGCAGCGTGTCGAGAAAGCGTGCGCCGCGAGCGATGCCTTCGCGCCAGGCAGGGTCGCCCTGCAGTTGCGCGCGGGCCTTGCCCTCGCAAAGTGCGAGCACCTGCTCGATGCGCAGGGGTTGCGGGCCGAAGGTCACGTGGTCAGTCATTGTCCAGGTTCCAGAAGGGGTAGAAGTTGAACCACTGCCGTGGCGCACTGAGTGCGCGCTGGCCCAGGCGTTCGGCGTAACGCCCGGCCCAGTGGGCGATCACCTGGTCGCGCTCGCCACGGCGCCAGGCGATGGCTTCGGCGAAGGGCTCCAGGCTCACGTGGTAGCGGCCTTGCTGCTTGAGGCAGAAAAACAGGTTCACCGGGCACTTGAGCAGCCCGGCCAGCAACCAGGGCCCTTGCGGGAAGCGCGCCGGCTGGCCGAGAAAATCCACCGTGGCCGTGCGCCCGCCGTGCAGCGGCACGCGGTCGCCGGCGATCGCCAGCCACTCGCCGCGCTCCAGGCGCTGGCTCAGTTGCAGCATGATGGCCGGGTCCAGCTCGCTGACCTGGATCAGCCGCAAATGGCTGGCCCCCGCTTCACCCAGCAGGCGGTTGAAGCGCTCGGCGTGGCGGGTGTGCACCAGCACGTTCATGGTCACTTTTCGCCCAGCTCGGCCAGTGCCCGGCACACCTCCAGGTTGCCCAGGTGCGCGCCCACCAGCATCTGCCCACGCTCGCCGCGCAACTGCTGGCGCACGCCGTGAGGGTCGTCCAGGGCGATGTGCTCCAGGCGCAGCTTGCCGTTCCACACATCGAGTTTGTCGAGCAGCGCCTGAGCGAAGGCCATGAACTGGCCGAACAGGCTGCCCAGGGTCGGGCGCAGCGCCGGCTGCCCGGCCCACTGGGCCAGGTTGGCCTGGTACTGGCGCGTGGCCTGGCGGGCACGGCGGCCGAAGACGAAGAAATACAGCACGATGCCGTAGATCAGCGGGCTGAGCAGGCGCCGGCCGAGCAGGCGCACGCCCACCGCCGTGAGCTTCATCATCCAGAAGCTGCCGCGTTCGCGGCGCTGCGCCCAGTGGGCGTTCGGCTCGCTCATGCCGCCCACCGCCGCCAGAGAATGGCTGGCCAGCGCAGCAACATGCCGAAGAACAGCCGGGCATGCATGCGCGAGATCAGCACGTTGTCTTCGACCGGCCGGAAGTGCGAAACCCCGTCGCTGGGGTAATGCACGCGAGTCTGCAGCCAGTGCATCGGCTGGTTGCGCCAGTGCAGGCGCACCAGCACCTCGGGGTCGAAATCCATGCGCCGGCCCAGGCGCTGGCCGTCGATCACCGGCAGTACCTGTGCCAGCGGGTACACGCGAAAGCCGCACATCGAGTCGGGAATGCTCAGCGACAGCGTGTTGATCCATACCCACACGTGGGTGAGGTAGCGCGCGTAGAGGCGGCCCTTGGGCACGCTGGCGTCGTATTGCGGGTAGCCGCAGATCAGCTCGCCAGGGCGTTGGCGCGAGGCGTCCAGAAACCTGCGCACATCGGCCAGGTCGTGCTGGCCGTCGGCGTCCACCTGCAACGCATGGGTAAAACCCAGGCGCTGCGCCTCGCGCAGGCCCGCCATCACCGCGCCGCCCTTGCCCTGGTTGACCGGCAGGTTCACCAGCCAGGTGTTTTCGGCCTCGGCCAGTTGCGCAAGCACCGCCGCACAGGCCGGGCTGCTCGCGTCGTTGACCAGCACGCAGGGCAAGCCCTCTGCCAGCAGGGCGGCAACCACTGCCGGCACCGCACGCTCGTGGTTGTAGACCGGGATGACCGCGCAAGGCTTATGCATGGGCGGCCTCCAGCAGGATGCGGCCACTGGAGCAGGGGGCGCCGGCACGGGTGAAGGCGAAGTGCAGCTTGCCGCGCGGCTCGTCGAAACGCAGCACCAGGTCGAGGGTGTCGCCGGGGCGCACCAGTTGCTGGAACTTGAGCACTTCCATGCCGGCGAAGCGCGGCGGCAGGGCCAGCAGCGCATGGCCCAGGCGCTGGGCCCAATCCACCTGGACCACGCCCGGCAGGATCGGCGCGGTGGGGAAGTGGCCGCTGAAACAGGCAAGGTCCAGCGGCACCCGCACGCGGAGCTGCCACTGGCCCTCGTCCTGATGCTGGCTCAGCACCTCCGGCGCGCGTGGGCGCTGCGCCAGCAGCAGCGCATCGAGTGTGGCCTGTGGCAGTTTGCCCTGGCTGTTCAGCGGCAATTGGCTGAGCAGGCGCCAGCGGCGCGGCAGGGCGATCGGTTCACAGTGCTCGGCAAGGTGCGTGCGCAGTTGCGCCAGCATCGCCTTGCGGCCCAGGCCCCGCAGGGCCTGCACGCCTTGCTCGGTGGGTACCAGCAGCGCGCCGAGGCTGGCACGGCCGGCCTGCACCATGCCCAGCCGGCAGTCTTGCACCCACGGGTGGGTGGCCAGGGCCTGTTCGAGCATGGGCAGGGAAATACGTTTTTCTTCGAGCTTGACGATGCGGTCGAGCCGGCCGAGCAAATGCAGCCGGCCTTGAGCGTCGAGCTCCGCGGCGTCCTGGGTGTGCTCGACGTGCCCATCGGGCAGATAAGGCGAGCGCACTTGCAGGGCGCCAAGCTCGCCCAGGTTCAGCTCCACACCCGCAAAGGGTTGCCACCAGGGTGTGCCCTGGCGCCAGGCGATGCCGCCGGTTTCGGAGCTGCCGAGGATTTCGGCAGGCCATTGGCCCAACCGTTCGGCCAGGCTCGCGGCGGCATCGGCGGGCAGGGCGCCACCGGAGGAGAACACCTTGCGCACGCCGCGCAGCGCAGGCCAGTCCAGGTTGTCGCCCATGCGCTTGAGCAGGGCGGGGCTCGCGACCCAGGCAAATTCAGGCTGCTCGCGGCTGGCCTGTTGCAGGTCTTCACTGAATGGCAGTTGCCGGCGCACGCCCGCGCGCCCGGCGCACAAAGGCCACAACACGCGGAACAGCAGCCCGTAGATGTGCTGGGTCGCAACACTGCCGATGATCAAAGCGTTGCCCAGTTCGGAGCCCCACAGTTGCTCCAGCGCACGCACTTCGTTGGCCAATTGCGGCAACGCCTTGTCGATGCGCTTGGGCTCGCCACTGGAGCCGGAGGTGCACAGGCTCAGGCGGCAGGCCTCCAGGCACAGCGGTGCAGCGGCCAACGGCTCGGCAGGCGGCAGCGGCTCGCTGGCACTGGTGAGCCACAGGTCGGCTTCGTTTGCCCAGCGCTGGCGGGTCTGCGGTTGCAGGTCGGGGGGCAGCAGCACGCTGGCGCCTGCGCGCCAGGCGGCGAACAGGGCAATGGACAACTGCGCGGCGTCTTCCAGATACAGCGCCACGCAGCGAGTGCCGCGGGCGTGCAGGGCGCCGGCCAGCGCCAGCACTTGCTGTTGCCATTGCGCGTGATCCAGCGCTGGGGCCAGGGCGACCGGCCGGCCAGGGTGGCCTTGCAGCAGCAGGTCGCGAGTTTCGATCCAGGGCTGGGTCATGCGGCAGCTCTCACTCGGCGGCGCACCAGCCACTCACCGGCGAACAGTGCGCCCATCAACAGGTAGGCGATCAGCCCGGTGTACAGCGTCCACCAGGCCAGCGGCGCCCAAAGCGTCAAGGCTGAGGTGATCAGGCCGTTGACGAGAAAAACAGGCACCACACCCAGGTGACCCGGCGGGTATAACGCACCGCGCGCGGCGGCAGCTCAGGCTCGCTCAGGCGGGCCAGGCGTTCGGCAATGGGCATGCCGCGCAGCAGGCTGGCGCCGAAAACGGCCAGCAACGCGCCGCTGAGCAGCACTGGGTACCAGCGCAACAGCTGGGCGTTACCCGCCAGCGCCAGCACCGCGCAGAACAGCAGCGCCGCAGCGGCCAGCCAGCGGTTGCCGCCGCCGCTCAGCGCGCGGCCCAGCCAGAGCGCGCCCAGCAGCAGCGCGAACTGCCACGGGGCGATGCGACCTTCGCCGAAATGCACAGCCAGCGGGTAAAGCAACCCGGCCAGCACCAGCGCGGCACCGATCAGGCGGCTCATGCGGCGGCAGTGATCATGCGGTGCACGGCCTCGACCACATCGCCTACGGTACGCACGGCCTTGAAGTCTTCGGCGGCGATTTTCTTGCCGGTCTGGCGCTTGATGTGATCGATCAGGTCGATCGCATCGATGCTGTCGATTTCCAGGTCCTGATACAGGTTGGCGTCAAGCGTAACGCGCTCGGGCTCGATCTCGAACAGGTCGACCAGCGCCGCCTTGAGCGTCTCGAAAATGTCTTCACGGGTTTGCATGGTGCGGCCTCAGGCTGCTTGCCTGGCGGTCACGAAAGCCGCCAGGCTCGCCACGTTGTTGAAATGGTCACGGGTGCCCTTGTCGTCGGCATCGATCTTGATGCCATAGCGCTTCTGGATGGCCAGGCCCAGCTCCAGCGCGTCGACCGAATCCAGGCCCAGGCCTTCGCCGAACAGGGTCAGCTCGTCGCCGATGTCCTGCACGGTAATGTCTTCAAGGCCCAGAGCCTCGATGATCAACAGTTTGATCTCAGTGTTCAGTTCGCTCATCCAGCGCGAGCTCCTTCAGAAAATAGTGGTGCAAATGATCGTTTAGCAGCCGTGAGGCCTTGGGCGGCGGGCCCAGGGCTGCGAAGTCGGCAGGGTATATATCGGCCCCGACGTGCAAACTGAAATGCACGCGACGCGTGGGGATGCGATACCAGGGCTCGGCCTTGGTGAGTGTGGTTGGGGCCACGCGAATGGTCACCGGGGTGATCACGCGCGCGCCGCGCAGGGCGATGGCTGCCGCGCCCCGGTGAAATTGCGGGGCCTCGCCCGGCGTGGTGCGGGTGCCTTCGGGGAAGATGATCAGCGTTTGGCCGCCTTGAAGCGCCCCGACGGCGGTGTCGAGCATGTCCAGGCTGCCGTCGTTGCTGATGTATTGCGCAGAACGAACCGGGCCGTGAGTGCAGGGGTGGTCCCACAGGCTTTTCTTGACCACGCAGTTGGCTTCGCGCATCAGCCCGATCAGGAACACCACGTCGATCAGCGAGGGGTGGTTGGCGATGACCATCTGCCCTGGCTGGCCAAGGCGCTCGGCACCTGCCACTTCGAACGTCAGCACGCCGCTGCGCTGCATGAAGCGCACGAACAGCCAGAACAGCCGGCTGATGGTGCGGCGCGCCCGGCGGCGCCTGGCAACCGCATCACCCGGCAGGCACGCCAGCAGCGGGAATATCAGCAGGCGCAGGCACAGCCCGCCGAGGCCAAACAGCAGAAAGCTCACCGCTGTGGCGAGCAGGCGCAGGTAGAAGTGGTCGCCGCGGCGCCCGTTCAATGCGTTCGCCGCCAGTTCCATGCTCGATGCTTCCAGCAATGACGCAAATGGGTTTTGCCGTTGGCCAGTGCACTGGCAAGGCTCAACGCGTGCGGGGTGTCGCAGGGCTCCCCGCCCTGGCCAAGGCTCAATTGCCAGGTGCTGCCTGGGGTGACCAGCAGGCCTACGGCATAGGGAAATGGCACATCGCTCACCAGCTCGGCGTACGGGGCCGGCGGTGTTTCTTCGGCTACCACCACCAGCACGGCCGGAGCACCTTCCGCCAGCAGCGCGCAGGCCTCGACCAGGCCATGCTCCAGGCCATCGCCCTGAGCGGAGAGGGCCGACATCTCGCAGGTTTGCCCGCGCAGGATCGACCACAGGCCGATCACCGCGTTATGCACCGACAGGCTGAAGTGCGTAGGCGACAAGGGTTCGCCCTTGGCGAGTTCGGTGAGTAATTCGAAAGTGCGCGGGGTTTCACCATGGCGTGAAACGAAAATGAACGGCAGGCGGTCATAACCTTCTGCCATAGGCCAGGCCACGTGGAACGCCATACGCGCCAGGCGGCTCAGGCGGCGGCGCTGCAGAGCGGGCAGGAAGGAGACGTCCGGGGCACAATCGCTCGACGCGTCGGGCCGCGAGGCGGTGCTCCAGCGTTGCCAGGCCTGCGCCGACGTAACGCCCGGGGCCCAGGCTCGCCAATGCGCGATATCGAATGTGAACACGTGAGTTCGATCCCGCCCTCTGTGGGGCTTCCAGTCCATGGTGACGCTTCGGGGATGCTGCGCGCGGGGCACGGCAAGGCGCAGGCGGCGCCATTATCCCGGTGACCCGAGTGTGTAGCAAATTGTGGTTACATTTTTCTCAAGGCATTACTCGATCAGTTCGCCCGCCCGGTGAGGCGTCGGCCCGAAAAACCGGAGTTCACCTGGCTTTGCCCGGGGAAATTTATCCGACGGACGTTATACATATGTCCGGGTTTTGCATAAGCTTTGGCTGGCAAACAGCCATAACAGGAGGTAAGGGATGCGTCGGGTGGTTTTCAATCAGAAAGGTGGTGTGGGCAAATCGAGCATTGCCTGCAACCTCGCAGCGGTGAGTGCCAGCGAAGGCTACCGCACGCTGCTGATCGACCTGGATGCGCAGGCCAACTCCACGCAATACCTCACCGGCCTCACCGGCAACGACATCCCGATGGGCATCGCGGACTTTTTCAAGAATACCCTCAGCGGCGGTGTGGCCAAGAAAAACCAGGTCGATATCTACGAAACACCGTTCGACAATTTGCACGTGATCACGGCCACGCCGGAGCTTGCCGAGCTACAGCCCAAGCTTGAGGCAAAGCACAAGATCAACAAGCTCGGCAAACTGCTCGATGCGTTGGATGAGGACTACGAGCGGATCTACATTGACACCCCGCCGGCCCTCAATTTTTACGCAGTTTCGGCGCTGATAGCTGCTGATCGAGTATTGATCCCGTTCGACTGTGACAGCTTTTCGCGCCAGGCACTGTACGGCCTGATGGCGGAGCTCGAGGAGCTCAAGGAAGACCACAACGAGCGGCTGGAAGTTGAAGGGATTGTGGTTAACCAGTTCCAGCCTCGCGCAGCGCTGCCTCAGCAGATGCTGCAGCAGTTGCTCGACGAGGGCTTGCCAGTGCTGCCGGTGTACCTGAACAGCTCGGTGAAAATGCGCGAATCCCATGAGGCGAGCCTGCCACTGGTGTACCTCGACCCCAAGCACAAGCTCACTCAGCAGTTCGTGGCATTGCATGACTTGCTGGAAGGGCGCGGGTGAGGGCGCCTGTTTTCGGATAAGCAACGCTGATAATCCGATCACTTTTGCCCGTTGGACCCCCTTGCAAGCGCAGCGATAGGCTTTCCTCATTCAATCTGAGGAAAGGCTGCGATGAGCGACGCACTGTATTCACCGAGCTTGGAAGGGGTGGTGGTTGGCCAGACGGCTATCTCGGATGTCGATGGCGCCCAAGGGCGGCTGAGTTATCGCGGGGTCGCAATCGACGAGCTGGCCAAATGGCCCTATCTGGATGTCGCCTTGTTGGTCATCACGGGCAAGCGAGCACCGGCCGCGCAAATCGAAGCCTGGAACACCTGGATGCTGGGCCACTGCCAGCTGTCGCCTCGCGAGCGTAGCTGGCTCGAACTGCTGCCGCCGAGCCTGCATACCATGGAGGTGTTGCAGTCGGCGGCTCCCGCGCTTGCTGCCCAGGTGCTGCAACCGCCTGCCGGGATCGAAGCAGACCCGGACCTGTTGCGTGGTCTGTTCATCGCCGCCAAGTTACCGGCTTTTCTGGCAGCCAAGTACCGCCAGGACCAAAAGCTTGTTCTCGTCGAGCAGCAGGAAGGCAGCTCGTTGAATGAGCGCTTTCTGTTCTTGCTTCACGGCAGCCTGCCGACGGCTGAGCAAGTACGCGCGCTGGACACTGTCCAGATTCTGCAACTGGAACACAGCTACAACGCCGGCACGTTTGCCGGGCGCGTCTGCGCCAGCACGAACGCCCCCATCGCCTCTTCGATCTCTGCATCGATCGGGACGCTGTTCGGTAACTTGCATGGCGGTGCTGATGAGGCAGTAATGGGCATGGCCAAGCGCATTGGCCGGCTGGATAACGTGAAGCCCTATATCGACCAGTTGCTGGGTGAAAAGGGCAAAGTGATGGGCATGGGGCACCGCGAGTACAAACGCCTGGACCCGCGTGCTGCGATCCTCAAACCGATGGCCGAAGCGCTCTGCCACGATGCCGCAGCGCGGGATAACTTCGAGCTGCTCAAGGAAATCGAGCGTTATTCCAGGGAGCGTTTTCTGAAAAAGGGCAAGGATATCTGGGCGAACCTTGAGTTCTACAAAGGCGCAGTGTTCGAGGCGTTGGGTATTGCGCCGGCTTATTACACCGGCGTGTTCGCCTGCTCGCGGGTGTTCGGGTATGTCGCGCACTTCATGGAGTTCAGGCCAGTGCGCAAATTGATCCGCCCTCGCGCACAGTACAGGCCGCAGTGAGGCAGCCTGATAGACTCGCCGCCCAGGCACCGCCTGCACAAGGACTCGGGGATGGCGATCAACTTCAAGATAGATGAGCTTCGCGCGTTTCGATTGGTGGTGGATAACCGCGCTTTCGGAAAAGCGGCGACGCAGCTGAACCTGTCGCAGTCAGCGGTGAGCCAGAAAATCTCTTCATTGGAGGAGAGAATCGGCACGCTGCTGTTGGACCGTAACAGCCGATGCGCGCCGACCGAGGCGGGCAAGATCGTCTACAAATATGCCGTGTCCATCGACGCCTCGGTACAGGGCGCGGAGGCTGAGCTGGCGCATGCGTTGAACGAGCAGAAGCCATGGTTGAAGGTCGCGATCGCAAGCAGCTCGCCCAAGCCCATGATGCTTGAGCCCCTCTACGCCACGCTCCGGCAGCACCCTGATCTGAACGTAGGCATCCGCACGATCCCTGGGCGAGAAGTCATCTACGCGATCATCGATGAGTCTTACGACGTGGGCTTTGGTCCGTTCCAGAAGAACATGGGGCGGTTCCTGACGGTGCCGATGTATCGTGAGAACCGGTTTCTGGTGGCCAGCCGCGGCCATCCGCATCTGGAGGCGCTGGCCAGCGGCAATGTGCCAATTCTCAAGCAGTGTTCATTGGTATCGACCTACCTGGACAAGACCGAGGATCGGCCCTATCCGGAGAAAATCCGGTTTTTCTTCAAGAATGTCTGGGAGGTGAACGACACCGACATGCGTTCGCAGATCATGGATCAAGGCCTGGCGGTGGGTTATGTGAGCGATGAAGTGCTTTCGGGCCCGGTGGGCGAACATTTCGTGCGGCTTGAGCGATACGACTTCTATCACCTGGTTCGCGAGGGTGGAGTGTTCCATTTGCGCGACCGGCTGTTGCCGGTGGTGACGCAGCGCCTGATCGAGCGGCTGACGCTCTCCCGGCGAGAGGAATAGGCGTTTTCAGGCACCCCGTCGCCCGGCGAGCCGGCCTCCCACGAGGGCAATGGGCGGGCGGCTTGCCGCGCAACGTACGGGCTTACGCTAGTGCCCATGCGCCCGCCCCACATGCGAATGCTCCACATCCGGCGCCACCACCGCGCCGTTTTCCTCAAGGCGCCGCAGGATGCCGCAGGCCTCGCTCGCCGAGGGCGCGTCACAGCGATGGCGCAGCTCCACCAGCTGGCTTTCCAGCGCCTGTAAGCCCTGGATCCGCGCGCGCACATGCTGGATGTGCTCGTCCACCAACGCATTGACCTGCTCGCACGGGTCGATGCGGCTGTCGCGCAGGTCCAGCAGGCTGCGGATTTCGTCGAGGGTCATGTCCAGCACCCGGCAATTGCGGATGAACGTCAGCCGTTCGGCGTGGCTCAGGGTGTATTGCCGGTAGTTGCCTTCGCTGCGCGCAGGTGGCGGCAGCAAGCCTTCGCGCTCGTAGTAGCGAATGGTCTCGACCTGGCAGTCGGTGGCTTTGGCCAGTTCACCGATCTTCATGGCAACCTCGGGAGTGGATAAGGGACTTGACCCTATAGTGGCTACAGGGTGTGTACTTGGCAACAGTTGCCTTTTCAGGAGCCTGCCCGGCATGAGCCAGCCTACCTTTACCCGCATCACTCCCAAGCCTCTGGCGCCGGTTTCAAAAACCGCGCATGGCCACGATCACAGCAACGACGACCACGGGCACGCTCATGGTGGCTGCTGTTCGCACGGTGATGCACCGGCCAAGATAGCGCTGGACGACAATGCCGGTGGCGCCCTGAGCCGTTTCCGTATCGAACAGATGGACTGCCCCACCGAGCAGACCCTGATCCAGCAAGCACTGGGCAAGCAGCCCGGCGTACACGCGCTTGAATTCAATTTGATCAACCGCACCCTGGCGGTGCGCCACTCCCTGGGCTCAGACGAACCGATCATCAAAGTGATCGCCAGCCTCGGCATGAGCGCGCAGCCGCTTGAAAGCGATGTAGCACCTGCACCAGAGCCTGCCCGTAAACCCTGGTGGCCACTGGCACTCAGCGGGGCTGCCGCCTTGGCGGCGGAGCTCACCCATTTGCTGGTGCCTGGTGTGCCATGGCTGCCAGCCGTATTGGCAGCGCTGGCGATCGCCGGCTGCGGCCTGGGCACCTGGCGCAAAGGCTGGATCGCGCTCAAGCATCGCAACCTGAACATCAACGCGCTGATGAGCATCGCCGTGACCGGCGCGCTGCTGATCGGGCAGTGGCCGGAAGCGGCCATGGTGATGTTCCTGTTCACCGTGGCCGAACTGATCGAAGCGCGTTCCCTGGCCCGCGCCCGCAACGCCATCGGGCAGTTGCTGCAATTGGCCCCTGCCACTGCGACCCTGCGCCAGCCCGATGGCAGTTGGCAGGAAGTGGCAGCCGCCAGCGTAACGCTCGGCGCAACCTTGCGCGTACGCCCCGGCGAGCGGCTGGCGCTCGATGGTGAGGTCACCAGCGGCCATTCGAGCATCGACCAAGCGCCTATCACCGGTGAAAGCCTGCCGGTGGAGAAGAACCCTGGCGACCGGGTGTTCGCCGGCACCATCAACCAGGCCGGCAGCCTGGAGTTCCGGGTGACAGCGCTGGCCAAGGATTCGACCTTGAGCCGCATCATCCACGCGGTGGAACAGGCCCAGGGCGCGCGGGCACCGACCCAGCGCTTTGTGGATAACTTTTCGCGCTTCTACACACCGGCGGTGTTTGGCCTGGCCTTGCTGATCGCCGTGCTGCCGCCGCTGGTGATGGGGGGTGGCTGGTTCGACTGGCTGTACCGCGCGCTGGTGCTGCTGGTGGTGGCCTGCCCTTGCGCGCTGGTGATTTCGACCCCGGTGAGCATTGTCAGCGCGCTGGCGGCTGCGGCTCGCCACGGCATCCTGATCAAGGGGGGCGTGTACCTGGAGAACGGCCATCGGCTATCGGTGCTGGCGCTGGACAAGACCGGCACGCTCACCCACGGCAAGCCGGTGCAGACCGACTGGATGCCGCTGATCGATACCCTGCCGGCCGAGCGCCTGCGACAACTGGCGGCGAGCCTTGCGGCGCGCTCCGATCACCCGGTGTCACAAGCCCTGGCGCATGATGCATCACCGCTTCCGGTGGAGCGTTTCGAGGCATTGCCCGGCCGTGGCGTGCGTGCTGAGCACGATGGCGTTCTCTACAACCTTGGCAACCATCGGCTGGTCGAGGAATTGGGCGTCTGTTCGCCCGCGCTCGAGGCGCACCTCGAGCGCTTCGAAACCCAGGGCAAAACGGTCGTGGTGCTGTGCGGGCCAGAAGGGCCGATGGCGCTGTTCGCGGTGGCCGATACGCTGCGCCAGACCAGCCGAGAGGCGATCGAGCAGTTGCATACCCTGGGCGTGCGCACCCTGATGCTCACCGGCGACAACCGCCACACCGCCCAGGCCATCGCCCGCGAAGCGGGGATCGATGAGGCGCGGGGCGACCTGTTGCCAGAGGACAAACTGGCCGTGATCGAATCGCTGGTTGCCGAAGGCCGCACTGTCGGCATGGTCGGCGACGGCATCAACGACGCCCCGGCACTGGCCCGCGCCGACCTGGGCTTTGCCATGGGCGCGGCGGGCACTGATTCGGCCATCGAAACCGCCGACGTGGCGCTGATGGACGATGACCTGCGCAAGATCCCGAGCTTCATCCAGCTCTCGCGCCGCACCCGCGCCGTGCTGATCCAGAACATCGCTTTGGCGCTGGTGGTCAAGGCGCTGTTCCTGGCGGTTGCGGTGGCCGGCTACGCCACCCTGTGGATGGCCGTGTTCGCCGACATGGGCGTGAGCCTGCTGGTGGTGTTCAACGGCCTTCGCCTGGCTCGGCGCTGAGGCGTTCGGCCAGCTGCTCCAGCGTTTGCTGGCGCTCGGGCTGATCGGGACGGGCGCCGGGGTTGAGCGTCGACCACTGCGGATGCGCCCGCGCGCGGTTGAGCTCGGCCGGCAGCTTGCCCTGGCGCCAGCGGTCGTCATCAGGGCTGCTCACTGCCACGGCAGTGAGCGCAGCGTGGCCGCGGGCATCGAGCGCCAGCAACAGCTGCCGCTGGCGCAGCGCAAGCAGCCGCAGCACGGCATCGTCCACGGTCAATTCCCGCTCGCCCTTGAGCTTGCCCAGCAGGCGGCCGCCATAACCCCGCGCGGTCTGCAGCGCGCCGCCTGCAATGGCACCGGCCAGTGCCGCCAGGCCCAATGTCAGGCCGCCCACCATCAAATCGACCCCAGCGCCCGCTGCTGCTCCAGCCGCCATGCCGCTACCCACGCGCACGCCCAGCAGGCGTAGGGTTTCGGGGTTGAACAGGTCGTCGCCCCAGCGGCCATCGAGCAAGGGAAGGTCCGACGCCTGGGCATCGCCCGAGCGAAACCGGTAAAGCTTGAGCAGCGCTTCAACGCAGGCTTGCTCGCGTTGCCGCACCGCCTGGCGCAGGGCGCCAGTGGCCTGATCCTGCGCCTGTTCGCTCACGCCTCTGCGGCAGGCAGCACAGTCGATCAGCAAGGCGGCAATCAGCTGGTGAGCACTGGTAAGGCGCATTCGGCGTTGTGCTTTATGGTCGTCGGCCAGCCGCTTCAAGGTGTGGCGCGCAGGCTCCAGCAATAGCGCGAGGCTTTCGTAGAGGCGCTGCTCGCCGTCTTGCGGCGGCGCAACGCTGTCGAAACGCACCCGCGCGTGCAACCCCAGCCGCGCCAGCGCCTCTTGCCATTGTTCTTCACGATGGCTGCCACTGGCGACGAAGTTGAGCACCGGCAGCAGTGGCTTGCCACAGCTGGCGAGCACTTCCAGTTCATCGCGGTACTTGGCCAGCACCGGCTCGCGAGCGTCGATCACATAGAGCCCGGCATCGGAGGCGCGCAGTTGGCGCAACACCTTGGCTTCCTGTTCGAAACGCTGGCGCGCTTCACCGCCTTGCAGGAAGCGCTCGACCCGCGCCGGGCCATCCAGGCGTTCACCGGGGCCGTCGAGGCGGTCGAAGAAATCGAGCAGGGCAATGGCGTCTTCCAAGCCCGGGGTGTCGTACAGCTCCACCAGTGCTTCGCCATCCACCGACAGGCGCGCGCCCTCCACGTGGCGTGTGGTGCTGGGCCGGTGCGACACCTCGCCGAAGCCGACATCGCGGGTGAGGGTGCGCAGCAGGGAGGTCTTGCCGACATTGGTGTGGCCGACTACGGCCAGCTTCAGTGCATCAGCCATGATCGGCCTCCATCCATTGGACGTTGGCCTGTTCCAGGCCCGCCTGGGCAAGTGCCGTTTCCCAGTCGGCCAGCCGCTCGGCGTTCAGGGCCTGGCCCGCTGGCGCCGGCAGTAGCCAGACACGCGCCTGGGTGGCGCAGCGGGCCAGCTCGCCCAGCAGCGCCAGCGTGCCGCGGTCGGGGAGCGGCGCGGGTCGCAGGCGATCAGCAAGCGCTGCGGCGGGTGTTGGGTGAACTGTTCGAGCAAGCGTTTGCGCGAGGCGCGGTCATCGAGGATCCCGGCATTGTGGGCATCACCGGGCAGCTGAGGTGGCCACGGATGTTCGCCATCCAGTTCGATCGCCACGGCCACGGTGCCATTTCCGGCACCATAGGGTTTGGGCAAGAGGGCGGGCGCTGCAGGTGCGGGAGCAGGATCGCTCACGCCGAGGGCTTCGCTGGTAGGCATCAGCCGCTCGGCCAGGGCTTGTGCCAGGGGGCTCGCCGTATCGACGGCCAGCCGCGGTTTGCCTTGGCGCCACAGGCCCCAGCACAGCAGAGCCAACAGTGCCCGGGGCAGCACGCCGTAGCAGAACAGCACGCCCAGCAGCCAGGTTGCCCATGGCTGGCCCGCGCCTGCAATCGCGCTCTGGCCGCTGGCACGCACGGCCTCGGCATCGGGCACTTTGAAACCGAGCGCAGCCGGGAACGCGCCCAGTGCCTGCGTGAGGTTCACGAAGGTGTCGCTGCCCAGCAGGGTGGTTTCCCAGACGAAGCCATAGCGGCGGGTGGCGAGCATCAGGGCCAAGGTCAGAAATGCACTCCCCGCACACAGCAGCCACAGGCTATTGGCGGCCGTTCCTAGCAGCCAGCGCGTGAGGTTGCGCCGTTGCAGCAACAGCATCAGCGCAGGAATCAGGTGCGCGGCCTGGGCGTCCCTGGCGCATTTTTCGCTGAGCCACAGCCAGGCGCGGCCCAGGGTGCCGGCCTGGCGTTGGCCGGCCAGCAGGGCGCCCAGCCAGAGGGCGAGCATAAGCAGGTTCAGGCCCAACAGGCTGCCCACTGCCCAGAACACGTTCACCGGCCGCGTGCCGTCACCCAAGGCGGCAGCAGCCATGCCAGCACCGCTGAGCACGGCCAGCACTGCCATCAGCAGCAGCGCCAGGTTTGCACCGTGCCGCCACCGGCGCAGCGCGGCGCTCAGCCCATGGCGTTCGGCCAGATGCAGGGCGCGGCCTTGCAGGCGTGTTTCGAGGCTCCCGCCTTGCTGGCGCGCGACGCGCACGGCCTCGGCATCGTCCAGGGGGCCGGCGTGGGTTTCTCGCCAATGAATGGCTTCGGTCAACCAGAGGCGTTGCAGTTCAGTCACAGCGTCTTCCATCGAGGGCGGCCGGGGCAGCATAACCTGCGCCAGGCCGGCTCTGTTATGCTCCGGCCATGAACAAGTCACTTCCCCTGAGCCTGATCGCCGCCCATGCCGAAAACGGCGTGATCGGCATCGACAACAGCATGCCCTGGCACCTGCCGGGCGATTTCAAATACTTCAAGGCCACCACCCTGGGCAAGCCCATCATCATGGGCCGCAAAACCTGGGACTCGCTCGGCAGGCCTTTGCCAGGGCGGCTCAACCTCGTCGTCAGCCGCCAGCCCGGCCTGGCGCTTGATGGCGCAGAGGTGTTCGGCAGCCTGCCAGCGGCTATCGAGCGGGCCGAGGCCTGGGCACGCGAGCAGGGTGCTGGCGAGGTCATGCTGATCGGTGGCGCGCAGCTGTATGCGCTGGGCCTGCCGCAGGCCGACCGCCTTTATCTCACCCGCGTAGAGCTCAACCCTGAAGGTGATGCCTGGTTCCCGGCGTTCGACCGCGCCGCCTGGCAGAAAGTGCAAGATACGCCCAACCCTGCTGAGGGCGGCAAGCCGGCCTATCACTTCGAGGTCTGGGAGCGGGCCTGATAGCCTGCTGCTACCTCACAGGGTTGTCAGTTTCGCGCCTGGGCCTGGCGTTTTAGCGTGTAGCAGAGCTGTCCTCTACCCTCTGCACAGGCCTGCGCTCATGTCCCGCTTCGATCTGGTTCCTTTCGATATCACCACTCCCAAGGCCAAGCCGGGCACTGATACGGCCTGGACCGTCCCCGGCACGCGCGTCGAGGACGTCAAGGAGTTCGCGAGCTGCAAGGCCGACCATGCCTGGCTTTGGGCGCCCACCAGTGGGGCCACTACCCAGAGCGTTCACCGCACGCGATGTGAGCTCAAGGGCGGCCCTTTCGATGTGGCCGGTGTGGCTGTCGAGCACAGCGTCTCGATTACGGCTCAGGTGCTCAGGGTGAACTGGGCCGGCAAGTTCGTCCTGATTCAGGCGCATTGCCACGATGGCAACGACCCTACCTTCAAAGGCTTCATCGACAGCCGCGACGGCGGCCTCACCGCCAGCTTCAAGGTGGGGCTGCGCACCGGGGGCGAAGATGACCCACCTCAGAAGGTATTGTTCGACCGTATCGACCTGAAAGAGCGGTTCAGTGTTGGTGTGGCTTTATGGCCCGATGGGTGGATCGAGATTCGTTTTCAACAGGGCACTCGCACTGCCTTGCTGAAAGAGCAACTCTCCAGCGCTCGTGCCAAACGCCCTCATGTGTTTCATGCCGGCATCTATAACCAGGTCGACAAGGGCCATGCGAGCGAGCCTGCCGGCGACGGCACCGAGCTGCGATTATTCGAAGTGCTGGAGGCGCACAGGCCGCTGAATTTCCTGGTGCTGACCAAGCTGATCGACCGCGCTGCCGTGTTGGGCAATGCGGCTGACCGGGCCAAGGAGCTGCAGCGCATCACCGACCTCATAGACGAATTCGCCAAACCCTTGTTGAGCAATGAGGAGCGTTCGTTGCTCTACGAGCGTATCAAGGCACTGAAGCAACCCCAGCCTGGCGGGCGATCGCTTTCGCTGGCGTGGTGGCAAGTCGTGATCGCCTGGATCGTGCGATGGTGGAAGTCGCTCCTGAAATAACGGCTTCTTGCGGATCTGCTAGCGTGCTCCGATTACCCATCGGAGCGATGCCCATGAAGCCGTTGTTCAAGCCCCTCGTCATTGCCGCCTGCCTCGCGCTGGCTGCCACCGCGCAAGCTGCCACCGAGCTCAAGCATTGGCCTGCCGAAGCGGCCAGGCAGCTCGACGCCATGATTGCCGCCAACGCCAACAAGGGCAATTACGCGGTGTTCGACATGGATAACACCAGCTACCGCTACGACCTCGAAGAGTCCTTGCTGCCTTACCTGGAAAACAAAGGCGTGCTGACGCGTGAGGATCTGGACTCGTCTTTGAAATTGATCCCCTTCAAGGACGTCGACGGCCACAAGGAAAGCCTGTTCAGCTACTACTACCGGCTTTGCGAAATCGACGACATGGTTTGCTATCCCTGGGTGGCACAGGTGTTCTCGGGCCTGACCCTCGAACAACTCAAGGGCTACGTGGATGAGCTGATGGCCTCCGGCAAACCGGTGCCGGTCAGCTATTTCGAGGGCGGCAAGGTGGTCAACAGCGAAGTGCAGCCGCCGAAGGTATTCACCGGCCAGGCCGAGCTTTACAACAAGCTGATGGAAAACGGCATAGAGGTGTACGTGGTGACTGCCGCCCATGAAGAGCTGGTGCGCATGGTGGCTGCCGATCCGAAGTACGGCTACAACGTGAAACCGCAGAATGTGATCGGTGTGACCACCCTGCTCAAGGACCCCAAGACCGGCGAATTGACCACGGCCCGGAAGCAGATTGCTGCCGGCCACTATGATCCCAAGGCCAACATGGGCCTGGTGGTGACGCCTTACCTGTGGACCCCCGCCACCTGGATGGCAGGCAAACAGGCGGCCATCCTGACGTACATCGACCAGTGGAAAAAACCGGTGCTGGTGGGCGGCGATACACCGAGCAGTGATGGCTATATGTTGTTTCACGGTGTCGATACCGCCAAAGGCGGCATTCACCTGTGGATCAACCGCAAGGCCAAGTACATGGACCAGCTCGATGCGATGATCAAAAAGAACGCTGAGGCGCAGAAGGCCGAGGGTTTGCAGGTGACCGCAGACAAGCAGTGGGTGGTGGTCAAGCCTGAAGAGATTCAGTAAGGCGGGGCACGGGGGCCTGGCTGGCCCCCGTGTGGTGGAGCATCAACCGTCGAGCAGGGCTTTGTCGCGGACAGCGCCTTTATCGGCGCTGGTGGCCAGCAAGGCATAAGCCTTGAGGGCGGTTGTCACGCGGCGAGCGCGAGGCTCGGCGGGCTTCCAGCCTTTTGCGTCCTGTTCAGCGCGGCGGGCGGCGAGCTCTGCGTCGTCCACCAGAAGGTTGATGCCACGGTTGGGGATGTCGATCAGGATCTTGTCGCCGTCACGCACCAGACCGATGGCGCCACCGGCAGCGGCTTCAGGCGAAGCATGGCCGATGGACAGCCCCGAGGTGCCGCCGGAGAAGCGGCCATCGGTGAGCAGGGCACACGCCTTGCCCAAGCCTTTGGACTTCAGGTACGAGGTGGGGTAGAGCATCTCCTGCATGCCCGGGCCGCCTTTGGGCCCTTCGTAGCGGATGATGACCACGTCGCCTTCCTTCACCTGGTCGGCGAGGATGCCACGTACAGCGCCGTCCTGGCTCTCGAACACCTTGGCGGTGCCTTCGAACACGTGGATCGACTCGTCGACGCCGGCGGTTTTCACCACGCAACCGTCCTGGGCGATGTTGCCGTAGAGCACGGCCAGGCCACCTTCCTTGGAGTAAGCATTCTCGTAGCTGCGGATGCAGCCTTCGGCACGGTCGTCGTCCAGGCTGTCCCAGCGGGTGGCCTGGCTGAAGGCGGTCTGGGTGGGGATGCCGGCCGGGCCTGCCTTGTAGAAGTCCAGTACGTCGGGGTTCTGGGTGACCTTGATGTCCCACTCGGCGATGCCCGCAGCCATGGTTGGCGAGTGCACGGTAGACACGTCGGTGTGCAGCAACCCGCCACGGGCCAACTCACCGAGGATGCCGAAGATACCGCCAGCGCGGTGTACATCCTCCATGTGGTACTTGGGCGTGTTGGGCGCCACTTTGCACAACTGCGGCACAGTGCGGCTGAGGCGGTCGATGTCGCGCAGGTCGAACGGCACTTCGCCTTCCTGGGCTGCAGCCAGCAGGTGCAGGATAGTGTTGGTCGAGCCGCCCATGGCGATGTCCATGGTCATGGCGTTCTCGAACGCCTTGAAGTTGGCGATGTTGCGCGGCAGCACCGACTCGTCGTTGTCGTGGTAGTAGCGCTTGCACAGCTCGACGATGGTGCGGCCAGCCTTGAGGAACAGCTTTTCGCGGTCGGCGTGGGTCGCCAGGATCGAGCCGTTGCCAGGCAGCGACAGGCCCATGGCTTCGGTCAGGCAGTTCATCGAATTGGCGGTGAACATGCCGGAGCAGGAGCCGCAGGTGGGGCAGGCGCTGCGCTCGTATTCGGCGACCTTTTCATCGGAGGCGCTGGAGTCGGCGGCGATGACCATGGCGTCGACCAGGTCCAGGCCATGGCTGGCCAGCTTGGTTTTGCCGGCCTCCATCGGGCCGCCCGACACGAACACCACCGGGATGTTCAGGCGCAGCGCGGCCATCAGCATGCCGGGGGTGATCTTGTCGCAGTTGGAGATGCACACGATGGCATCGGCGCAGTGGGCGTTGACCATGTACTCAACCGAGTCGGCGATGATCTCGCGGCTCGGCAGCGAATACAGCATGCCGTCGTGGCCCATGGCGATGCCGTCGTCTACGGCGATGGTGTTGAATTCCTTGGCCACGCCACCGGCGCGCTCCACTTCACGAGCGACCAGTTGGCCAAGGTCCTTGAGGTGGACGTGGCCAGGGACGAACTGGGTGAAGGAGTTGGCGATGGCGATGATCGGCTTCTTGAAGTCGTCGTCTTTCATGCCGGTGGCGCGCCACAGGGCACGGGCGCCGGCCATGTTGCGGCCGTGGGTGGATGTTTTCGAGCGATAGTCGGGCATGAAGCACTCCGGACGGCTAATCAGGTTTGAGTGAGAGAGAGCTTTCCTGGCCTGGGCAGAGTTGGCAGATAGCCAGCCGCCTGGGTGGGGCCGAAGCGTTGCGGGATCGCCGCGTACCTGGGCCGAGCTCATAAACCCGCCGGGGGGTGAATGGCGATGAATGCCTCGATTCTACACCGCCGGCCCGTGGAATGAACGCCCTTGTATCAAAGCTTGACGGCGTCGCGATCACTGGCCTGATGTTCGGTCACCGATGCCAGCAGCAACGCTGCGACCAGCGTGGCCGCGATGAACAGCACCAGCACACCGACACGCACATCGGCCTCGATCTGCAACGCTGCCAGGCTCAACAGGCCGGCGCAGGCAAATGTGAGGCTGTTGCCCAGTGCCTGGGCCGCGCCCCGATCGCTGGCGAGCTCCAGCGCCTGGCTGCACGCGGTGGCCCGTACCAGGCTGGTGCCGACCGTGCAGGCCAGCAATGGTGCCAGGAACCAGGCCAGGCTGGCCTCGCGCAACGATAGCGCCAACGCGGCGGAGGCCATCGCCACCAGCCCGAGCCCGATGCGTATGGGGTTGTTACCGCTGAGCATCTGGCCCAGCACGCTGGCGATGGCCTCGCTGGCCAGTAGCGCCATGCCATAGCCGAGCAGGGCGAAACTGACCTGAGAGGGCGGCAATGCGTACACCAGAGTGCCCACGACCGGGATGGCCAACAACGAGGTGAACTGGCAGGCAAACGCGAGCCCCGCCAGCACCGAATAGCCGGCGACACCAGGTTGTGCAAGCTCGTGGCGAAAGCTGGCCGGCGCCGGCTGTGGGGCGCTGTGGGTGTCTTCGAGTACCCCGATCATGAGGCCCACCGCGAACAGCACGAGGAACTCGTACGCCAGGAACACCGCTTGCCACCCGTAATGCGCCTGCAGCCACGCGCCAGCCAAGGGCGCGACCGCGATCAGCAACGCTGCCAGCAGCGCCAATGCAGCAAGCAGGCGCCTGCCGCGCTCGCCCCTGCCGCTGAGCAGGTGATGCACCAGCACCAGCGTGCCGCAACCCAGCCCCTGCACCGCACGCAGGATGAGCATGGCCCAGCCCTGCTCGACCAGCACGATGCAAGCGGCCGCGACACCCGACAATGCGAGCCCCGCGACCAGGACCGCCTTGCGGCCCCAGCGCTGCACCAGCTTGCCGATCCACGGTTGCGCAGCGGCGATCCCCAGCGCGTACAGGCTGGCCGAAAGTGCGGCATCAGGCAGGGCCAGGCCGAAGTGGCTGGCGATTGCGGGCAGCGCAGGCAGGATGAGGTCGACCGGCAGGGCACCCAGAACGATGAGCGTGAGGATCAGGAATAGCGTGGCGTTGCGGTTGTGGGGTTTCATCGGCACGGTACGGCTGGCAGAGAAAGACGCAGGATAGAGAACCGCTTTGGGCCTGCGCTAGCAGCCAATTCCCACGGGTCTGTAGGAAACTTTACCAAAAAAGCCTCACCGGAATGGGGCCGCCGATCAGCCTGGCGGCCCCTGGCTGTCAGCTGTTGGGCAGCACGCGGAAGGTCATGCTCTTGATGTAGCGGGTTTCGCCGATGGCCGGGTGTACCGGATGGTCCGGCCCCTGATTGCCGCGCTCGAGCAACTGCACGTTGCGGTCCAGATGGCGAGCGCTGGTGAGCACGATGTTCTGCAGGTCGTCCTCGGGCAGGTGCATCGAGCATGAAGCACTGACCAGAATGCCGTCGCGCGCCAGCAGGCGCATGGCCTGCTCGTTCAGGCGGCGATAGGCACCTTCGCCGTTTTTCAGATCCTTTTGCGTTTGATGAAGGCAGGTGGGTCGGCGATGATCACGTCGAACCGCTCCTCGGCGGCCTTGAGCTCGCGCAACGCTTCGAACACGTCGCCTTCCACGCAGGTGAGCTTGTCGGCAATGCCGTTGAGGGCGGCGTTACGCTCGACGCCGTCCAGGGCGAACGCCGAGGCGTCGACGCAGAATACTTCGCTGGCGCCGAATGCGCCGGCCTGCACGCCCCAGCCGCCGATGTAGCTGAACAGGTCGAGCACGCGCTTGCCTTTGACGTAGGGCGCCAGGCGCGCGCGGTTCATGCGGTGGTCGTAGAACCAGCCGGTCTTCTGCCCCTGCATCACTGGTGCTTCGAACTTCACGCCGTTCTCTTCGAGCGGCACCCACTCCGGCACCACGCCGAACACCGTCTCGACATAACGCTCGAGGCCTTCGGCGTCGCGTGCGGACGAGTCGTTCTTGAACAGAATGCCGCGCGGCTGAAGCACCTGCACCAGAGCCGCTTGAACGTCATCCTTGTGCGCTTCCATGGTGGCTGAGGCCAGCTGCACCACCAGGTAATCGCCGAAACGGTCGACCACCAGGCCCGGCAGCAGATCGGAGTCGCCATACACCAGGCGGTAGAACGGCTTGTCGAAGAGGCGGTCGCGCAGTGACAGGCACACATTCAGCCGATGCACGAGCAGGGATTTGTCCAGCGCAAGCTTCGGATCGCGCGACAGCATCCGCGCGCAGATCAGGTTGTTGGGGCTCACCCCCACGATGCCCAGCGGCTTGCCGTTGGCGGCCTCGAGCACTGCCTGGTCACCCGCCTGGAAGCGATTGAGCGGGGTAGCGGCCACGTCGACCTCGTTGCTGTACACCCACAGGTGCCCGGCGCGCAGGCGGCGGTCGGCGTTGGCTTTGAGGCGAAGGCTGGGGAGAGGCATCGGGAAAGCATCCGGGTAAAAGGCACGGAGTATATAGCCAATCGATGCGGCAGGGATAACTTTGCTCAACCTTCGCTGCTTGCTCGTCATCCGTCGAGAGGTGGATTGCCTGCACACACGTATTTGCCAAGCTCTGCTCTGAAAATGTTGTTGCGCCACTTGGAGTTTGTTTTTTAAGTGCTTAAATCAATAAAGTACATAACACTGGGTAGGAGGTTGTATGAGCATTGTAGAGCAGCGGTTGAAAGTACGGTCATCCTTGGAAGAGGTTGACCGGAAGATACAGAATTTGGTCGCTGATAATATTATCAGCGCGAAAGAGATATACGACTTCAGGAAGGCTGCAGATATACCTGCTGACCATCTGCGTGGTAGCGCTGTCGAGAAGTATGTTGAGAAGCTGCAATCTCTGAGCGATGAAATCTGCTCGGTCATAAAGAGTATGGACGATGTTTTTAACAAGCTGGCGCCTGATGAAAAGGGCGCTCTCGAAGTGTTGGTGCAATATCAGTTGGCTCAGACGGTGCTTATGTATAACTTCTGCCTCGGCAAGGTTCTATCCGATAACGTTTGGCGCACGCAGTATCAGGCATTCAAGGCGAAGTATGAAAGTGATGAAGGATAATCAGGAAAAACTTGGATGTTGCCCGGCACAGGTAGTGTAGAGGTACTGTTTCTTGTGCGTGGGTGGCGCTCTGCATTATGTGGACAGATGGGCCTGCACGATCGTGGCCTGGGAGAGTAGAATGGCTCCTCCATGGGAGCCCCATCATGTCGTTAGAGTTGTCCCCCGAGCAGATCGAACAGGCGTTGCAAGGCATTAGCGTGCCGCCGCAACCGCAGATTCTCGTCGATCTGCAGATGGAGCAGTACATGCCCGACCCCGACCTGAACGCGATCGCCCGGCTGATCGCGCAGGACCCGGGCCTCTCCGGCGCCTTGCTCAAAGTCATCAATTCGCCCCACTACGGGCTCACCAACCGCATTGCCTCGATCCAGAAGGCAGTGAACCTGCTGGGCAGCCGGTCGGTTATCAACCTCATCAACGCTCAGTCGATCAAGGGCGAGATGAGCGACGAGACCATCGTCACCCTCAATCGCTTCTGGGACACCGCCCAGGACGTGGCCAACTGCTGCGCCACGCTCGCCAAGCGCCTGGGTTCGCAGGCGTCGGATGAGGCCTACGCGCTGGGGTTGTTTCACGATTGCGGCGTGCCGTTGATGCTCAAGCGCTTTCCCGACTACATGCAGGTGCTCGAGCAGGCCTATGCCAATGCAGGCCCCGAGACTCGAATAGTCGATAGCGAAAACGACGCGCTCAATACCAACCATGCGGTGGTGGGCTATTACACCGCGCGCTCCTGGCGCCTGCCGGAGAACGTTTGCGCGGCCATCGCCAACCATCACAATGCGCTGGCGGTGTTCACCGACGATTCCCCTCGACAGGCACCACTGAAGAACCTGCTGTCGATCCTGAAGATGGCCGAGCACATCAGTGCCTCCTACCAGGTGATCGGCGGGCAGAGCGTGGACCATGAGTGGGAAGCGATCGGTGCGCTGGTGCTGGACTATGTGGGGTTGTCCGAGTACGACTTCGATAACCTGATGGTGAACATTCGCGAGCTGGGTAGCCACTGACATGCCTGAGTTGCCAGAGGTCGAAACCACGCGCCGCGGCATCGCCCCACACCTGCAAGGCCAACGTGTCACCCGCGTGATCGTGCGCGACCGTCGCCTGCGCTGGCCTATTCCGGAAGATCTCGACGCGCGGCTTTCAGGCCAGCGCATCGTCGAGGTGCAGCGGCGTGCCAAATACCTGCTGATCAATGCCGAAGTCGGTACGTTGATCTGCCATCTGGGCATGTCCGGCAACCTGCGCCTGGTGCCGGCTGACCAGCCGCCGCTCAAGCACGAGCACGTGGACATCGAGCTGGAGTCGGGCATGGCCCTGCGCTACACCGACCCGCGGCGTTTCGGGGCGATGCTGTGGAGCACCGACCCCCATGCGCACGACCTGCTCAAGAGCCTGGGCCCTGAGCCACTGACCGACCTGTTCGACGGTGAGCGGTTGTACGCGTTGTCCCGGGGGAGGGTGATGGCGATCAAGCCATTCATCATGGATAACGCCGTGGTGGTGGGCGTGGGCAACATCTACGCCACCGAGGCATTGTTCGCCGCCGGCATCGATCCGCGCCGGGAGGCCGGTGGCGTTTCCCGTGCGCGCTATTTGCGCCTGGCGCTGGAGATCAAGCGCATCCTGGCCAACGCCATCGAGCGGGGTGGCACTACATTGCGCGATTTCATCGGCGGCGATGGCCAGCCGGGGTACTTCCAGCAAGAGCTGTTCGCCTACGGCCGCGGCGGCGAACCGTGCAAGGTGTGTGGGCGAGCGCTGCGTGAGGTGCGGCTGGGCCAGCGCGCGAGCGTGTTCTGCGGCACGTGCCAAAAATGAATACATACAGGCTACGCACCGAGCACTGACAAACCCAACGCCGCTGATATAGTGAGGTGTATTTCCACCATGCGCCCGCGCTGCAGAAGGACCGTGCCATGAAGCCGTTTCGCGTGTTATCCCTTTCGCTCGTTTTGGCCATGGCCGCCCAGGCCATGCCCGCGTCGGCCGAGCTCAGTGGTGAATCCAGCACAACAGGGGATGCGACGTATCAGATTCAGAACCCGCCGGCGTACGCCATGATCGGCGACCTGCTCGTCGCCCGGCCCTTGCTGATCGCGGCGACAGTGGTGGGGGCAGGGCTGTTCGTGGTTGCACTACCGTTCACTGCCGCGGGCGGCAATGTCGGTGCGTCAGGCAGGGCATTGGTGGTGGAGCCTGGCAAAGCGGCCTTCGTGCGCTGCCTGGGTTGCACCGAAAGCGGCTATAACCGCCAGCGCTGAGCCTCAGGCGCCTTTGCCGGTGATGCGGCGATATTTTTCCAGCAGCTGCTCTTCGGTTTCCGGGTGGGCTTCATCCAGGGGAATGCAGTCTACCGGGCAGACCTGCTGGCATTGCGGCTCGTCGTAGTGGCCTACGCATTGGGTACACAGGTTCGGGTCGATCACGTAGATCTCTTCGCCCTGAGAAATAGCAGCGTTCGGGCACTCGGGTTCGCAGACGTCGCAGTTGATGCAATCGTCGGTGATGATCAGGGACATTGAGACTCCGGCCCAGGCTTGCGCACACGGGCATAGGCAAAACGGACAGGCGCCATTTTGCCCCATTGTGGCGTGCGATGCACGCCTGTGGCTCAGGTGGGGAAGCGCGCCTTGAGTGCCTCGGCTACCGCAGGGTGCACGAACTTGGAGATATCACCGCCCAAAGCCGCGATTTCTCGCACCAGGGTCGAGGATATGAACGAGTAGCGCTCCGAAGGGGTCAGGAACAAGCTCTCGACGTCCGGTGCCAGCTGGCGGTTCATGTTTGCCAGCTGAAATTCATATTCGAAGTCAGAAACTGCCCGCAACCCGCGCAGCAATACGTTGGCGCCCTGCTCCTTCGCGAACTGGGCCAGCAGGCTCGAAAACCCCATCACCTCCACGTTGGGCAGGTGACTGGTTACTTCGCGCGCCAGCTCCACCCTTTGCTCCAGAGGAAACAGCGGGTTTTTCTTGGGGCTTGCCGCCACCGCGATTACCACGTTGTCGAACAGGCGCGAGGCACGCTCGACCAGATCGCCGTGGCCCCGGGTAATCGGGTCGAAGGTGCCTGGGTACAACACTCGGTTCATCGCGGTGTCCTGGTCGAGGCCGGTTGAGGTGTCGCATGGTAGCGTAGCAACCGGCACCGGCCAAGCATGCCTGCCAATCGCGGCTTTTGCATCGGCCGCTTCGCTGGCTAAGATAGGCGCCCTCAACAGACAGGTAGTTCTACTGCATGAAGACCCCTGAACGCATCGTCCAGGCCAGCCTGGAGCTGTTCAACCAGCAGGGCGAGCGTAGTGTCAGCACCAACCACATCGCCGCGCACCTGGAGATATCTCCAGGCAACCTTTACTACCACTTCGCCAACAAGCAGGCGATCGTGGCGGTATTGTTCGAGCGCTACCAGGCGGCGGTCAGGAAGGCCATGCAATTGCCGGAGGGGCGCGCGCCCGGTATTGGCGACCTGAGCGAATACCTGACCAGCTTGCTGGAGCTGCTGTGGCAATACCGGTTCTTCTACCGGGACCTTGAGCACTTGCTCGCCAGCGACGAGGTGCTTGCCGGCCGCTATCGCGTGTTCTCCCGCCAATGCGTGGCGCAGGGAGGCAAACTGGTGGCTGCCTTCAACGAAGCGGGAGTCGTGGTGCTGAGCGAGCGCCAGGCCGAGGCGCTTACGCTCAACCTGTGGATCGTGCTGACTGCCTGGGTGCGTTACCGCTGCACGAGTGGCCCGCAACCGGCCCCGGAGCGTGACGTGATCCGCCGCGGTTGCTACCAGGTGCTGTCGCTGATTCATGGCCTGGTTCAGCCCGCCTGGCGAGGGGGTGTCGAAAGTCTGATGGACGAGTTCTTCACACCGCTCATGATGGGAGATGAACAAGGACTCGGCTAAGCGGAACTTGTACCGCCGCCGCCGATCAACCCAGCATCTGCCGGAACCTATATCACCATGCCCATCGCGCAACTGATTACACCTCAAGCCCTGGCGCCGCGCCTGAGCGAGCGCAACCTGGTCGTGCTCGACTGCCGCTTTTCCCTGGAAGACGCCGACTATGGCCGGCGCAGCTACAACGAGGGGCACCTGGAAGGAGCCCATTTCGCCGACCTGGAGCGTGACCTGTCGAGCAAGGTGGTCAAGGGCGTGACCGGCAGGCATCCGCTGCCTACGCCCGGGCACCTGCTCGAGCGATTGCAAGCGTTCGGGGTGAATGCCGACAGCCAGGTGGTGCTTTACGACGATGGCAACGGTGCTTACGCCGCTCGCGCATGGTGGCTACTGGCCTGGTTGGGCAAACGCAGTGGCGTCTATCTGCTCGACGGGGGTATCAAGGCCTGGCACGAAGCACGTCTGCCGCTGAGTCTGGATCCGCCCCGAAAGGGCCATGGGCATTTTTCGGGCAAGCCTGACGCCAGCATGGTGGTAACTGCACAGCAGTTGCACGACCGCTTGGGGCAGGAGCGCCTGACCTTGCTGGATGCACGGGCTGAGGCGCGCTTTCGCGGGGAGGTTGAGCCTATCGACCCGGTCGCGGGGCACATTCCTGGCGCCCAGTGCCTGGTGTTCACCGGCAATCTAGATGAGCAGGGCCGCTTTCTCGCTCCTGAGAAGCTTCATAAACGCTTTGCAGCGGCTATCGGCAAGCGGCCACCGGAGCAACTGGTAGCCTATTGCGGATCAGGTGTAACCGCTTGCCATAATCTGTTCTCCATGTGCCTGGCGGGCTACCCGCTCGGCAAGCTCTACGCCGGCTCCTGGAGCGAATGGATCACCGACCCGCAGCGGCCTCAGGCCACAGGCGCCTGAGCCATCAGCCACTGCGGAATGCGCCGCTCCAGGTAATACCCTGGAGCACGCAGGCTGCCTTCGACGAAGCCGACATGCCCACCGCAGGCGTGGCGTTCGAAGGTGGTGCAGGGCGACAGTTCACTGGCCTCTGGCAGGCTGTGGCGAAACACGAAAGGGTCGTCTTCGGCCTGGATCAACAGCGTCGGTGTGGTGATGCCGCCCAGGTAATAGCGGCTTGACGCCTGTCTGTAGTAATCCTGAGCGCTTTCAAAGCCGTGCAGCGGCGCGGTTACGCGGCCATCGAACTGCCAGAAATCACGAATTCCCTCGAGCGTGCCCAAGGCTCGCAGGCTGGCCAGCGCATCCAGGCGGCCCTCTTGCTGAAAGCGCGCCTGCTTGAGCTGCAGATAGCCGAGCATCTCGCGCATGAAGTGGCGTTGATAAATGCGTGAAAACCCCAATGCTATGCGGTCGGCGCACTGATCGAGGCGGTAAGGCACCGACACCGCGACGGCTGCCTGAAGCTGGGATTTGTCCCCTGTTTCTCCCAGGTACTTGAGCAGGATGTTGCCCCCAGCGAATAACCCACGGCATAGAGCGGCGCCATGGGCCTGTGCGCGGCGAGCAATGAAACGATTTCGGCCAGGTCTTCACTCGCGCCAGAGTGATAACTGCGCGCCAGCAAGTTGGGCTCACCCGAGCAGCCTCGCCAATTGATCGCCGCGCTGGCCCAGCCCTGAGCGCCCAAGGTGCGCTGCAAGCCCGCGACGTAAGGCGAGTTGGAAGAGCCCGTGAGGCCATGCAGCACTAGCACAAGCGGCGTACGGGCTTCGTGGGGGCCATGCCAGTCGATGTCGATGAAGTCGCCATCGGCAAGCCATAAACGCTCGCGTTGCCGATCGAGCGGCGGCATCTTGCGCCACAACGGCCCCCAAAGCGTTTGCAAGTGCGGGTTGCCCAGCCCGAAGGCCGGGCTGAAAGAGGGGAGTGCTGCCATTGAATTCAGGCGTCGCGTTGCCAGAGGGCGTAATGCACCTGGCCGCTCTTCTTCTCCCGATGCAGCCGCCAGTTGCCAGGCAAGCCAAGCTGGGAGGGCGCCGCCTCGCTTTCGGTGTAAACCCACGCCCCCGTCGCGAGCCAGCCCTCACTTTCGAGCAGTTGGCAGGTGGGCTCCAGCAGGTTCTGGTGGAAGGGTGGGTCGAGAAACACCAGGTCGAAGGGGTGAGCCGGCTGGTTGGCAAGGTAGCGCAGCGCATCGGCATGCAGCAGTTGGCCACTGGAGCATTTGAGCAGGTCAAGGTTCTGCCGCAGGCTGGCGATGGCAGAAGTGTTGGCATCCAGTGCCAGAGCCATGGCCGCACCGCGTGAGAGTGCCTCGAGATACAGCGCACCGCTACCTGCGAAGGGGTCGAGCACCCGCGCGCCTTCTACATAGGGCGCCAGCCAGTTGAACAGGGTTTCGCGCACCCGGTCGGGAGTGGGGCGCAGGCCTGGCCCTTCCGGAAAGCTCAGGCGGCGGCTGCGCCACTGGCCGCCGATGATGCGCAGTTGGCCGGTGCCGCCGTGGGCCTTGGCCTTTTGAGGAATAGCCATCAGTGCTCCGGGACGCCCATGGGTTGTTCGGTCGGTTTGTCGGACGGTGCCGGCAGCGGTTGTTGCTCCACGGTCGGGCCTACACTCACCACCACCAGCTTGCCCGCATCCAGATGCTTGTTCATGGCATCACGCACCTGCTCGACGGTCAGCGCCTGGGACTGGCTCATGAAGTCTTCGAGAAAGCTCGGCGGCAGGTTGTAGAAGCCCATGGCGCCCAGCTGCCCGGCAATGGCTGCGTTGCTGGCATTGGTCAGCGGGTAGCTGCCGGCCAGCTCGCGCTTGGCATCGGCCAGCTCCTGCTCGGTGGGGCCGGTCTTCAGGTAGTCGCGCAGGATGTTCTGCACCAGCTCCAGAGTGCCCTGGCTCTGGTTGGCGCGGGTCTGCAGGCTGATGCTGAACGGGCCCTTGGCCTGCATGGCGGTGAAGCCGGCGTAGACACCGTAGGTCAGCCCGCGCTTTTCGCGCACCTCGCTCATCAGGCGGGTGCCGAAGGCGCCACCGCCCAGGATCTGCGCGCCCATGCTCAGGGCTGCGTAGTCAGGGTCATCGCGCTGGATGCCCAGCTCGCCCAGCAGCAGGTGGGTTTGCTTGGAGGGGAACTCGATGTGGGTCACCCCAGGTTTCGGCTCGGCCGGCTCAGGCATCAACGCAAGGGCTGGGCCCTTTGGCAACGCGCTGGAGACTTGCTCGGCGATGGCCTTGGCCTGTTCAAGCGTAAGGTCGCCGACCAGCGTGATGACGGTGTTACCCGCTGCATAGGCTCGCTTGTGGAACGCGCGCAACTGCTCCTGAGTGATGCCCTTCACGCTTTTTGCATCGCCTTCGCTGTTGTGCGCATAGGGGTGCTGGCCGTAGAGCTGTTCGGCGAAAGCGCTGCTGGCGAGATAGCCGGGGTTCTGTTTGCGAAACTCGAAGCTGGCCAGCAGTTGGTTCTTGATGCGCGCAAGGGAGTCGGCAGGGAAGGTCGGGTGGCCTACCACTTCGCTGAACAGTTGCACGGCGGGCTCGCGTTTGTCGCCGGCCGAGAGGCTGCGCAGGGTGGCTACTGCCATGTCCTTGTAGGAGCCGTTGCGGAAGTCGGCGCCCAGCCCTTCGAAGCCCTGGGCGATGGCCTCGACGTTCTTGCCCGCCACGCCTTCGTTGAGCATGGCGTTGGTCAGCAGGCCCAGGCCGGGCTGCTCGCCGTCCTGGCTGCTGCCGGCAGCGAAGGTCAGGCGCAGATCGAACATCGGCAGCTCGTGGGCTTCGACGAACATTACCCGGGCGCCGGTTTCGGTGGTCCAGCGCTGAACGTTCAACTCGCGGTGCACGGGTGCGGCCTGGCTGAGCTGGGCAACGCTTTCGAGGCCTTTTCGGGCGGGTGCGGGCTCATCGGCAAGTGCAGGCGCGCCGGTGGCCAGCAGGCAGGCGGCCAGCAGTGTCGAGAGGGCCAGTGGTCGGGTCATTGGGCGGCCTCCTGAGGCAATACGTGGGCTACCGTCAGGCGGTCACGGGTAAAGAAGGCGCGAGCGGCAGCCTGGACATCCTCGGGGGTGACCTTCTGCAGGTCGTCCACTTCGCTGTCGATCAGCTTCCAGGACAGGCCGACGGTTTCCAGCCGGCCAATGGCAATGGCCTGGCTGCTCACCGAGTCGCGCTGGAACACGATGCCGGCGATCAGTTGTGCGCGCACCCGCTCAAGCTCCTGCGCGGCAGGCGGCTTGGCCTTGAGTTCGTCGAGCTGTTGCCAGAGGCCTTTTTCGACGTCGGCGAGGGTCTTGTGCTTCTGCACATTCGGAGTGGCGCTGAGCGTGAAGAGACTGTCACCACGATTGAACGGGTCGTAGTTGGCTGAAACACCCGATACCAGTTCCTGACCGCGCTCCAGGCGCGAGGACAGCCGCGCGCTGTAGCCACCGTCGAGGAGTGCTTCGATCAGGCGCAGTGCGTTGGCGCTGCGCGGATCGCTGGCAGTGGCCAGGCCTGGCACGTTGAAGCCCATGATCAGGCTGGGGAGCTGAGTGCGTTCGTGCAGCGTAAGCAGGCGCTCGCCGGGCGTTGCCAGCTCCAGCGGCAGCTTGGCCGGCGGCGTATCGCGGCGCGGGATGCCGCCGAACCATTTTTCCGCCATGGCCTTGACCTCGTCGGGCTTCACGTCGCCGACGACCACCAGCGTGGCATTGTTGGGGGTGTACCAGCTCTGGTACCAGTGGCGCAGGTCGTCGATCGACATCCGATCGAGGTCGGCCATCCAGCCAATGGTAGGGGTGTGATAGCCGCTGGCCGGGTAGGCAGCAGCCTTGAACATCTCGAAGGCTTTCTGTGCGGGCTTGTCTTCGGTACGCAGGCGCCGCTCTTCCTTGATGACTTCGATCTCGCGCTTGAATTCATCGGCCGGGAGGGCGAGGGTGGCCATGCGGTCGGCCTCGAGCTCGAAGGCGACCGGCAGGCGGTCGCGGGCAAGCACCTGGTAATACGCGGTGTAGTCGTCGCTGGTGAAAGCGTTTTCCTCGGCGCCGAGGTCGCGCAGCACGCGCGAGGCTTCGCCCGCGCCCAATTTGCTGCTGCCTTTGAACATCATGTGTTCCAGCGCGTGCGACAAGCCCGTTTGGCCCGGGGTTTCATAGCTGGAGCCGACCTTGTACCAGACTTGCGAAACGGCGATTGGCGCGCGGTGGTCTTCGCGCACCACGACCTTGAGGCCGTTGGCGAGGGTGAATTCGGTGGTGGGTTGGGGCTCTGCGGCAAAGGCCGCCAGGGGCAGGCAAACCGCGCCGGCGAGCAGGCCTGCGAGGCGGCGTGCTAATGCGTTCATGGGGAATCCAAACCTGTCGAGGGGCCTAACCGGGCTTAGCGCGGCAGGGCGATGAGGTGCTAGGATACTGCTTCCGCCGCGCCTGCGTCAGCGGATATCCCGCCAATCACCTGAACAAAACGTTACTCGTGAACGTGCCGGGTAAAACGCAGTCTGTTCTGCGATGTCGAGAATTCCTCGAAACGCCGCACTGGCGTTTCGCTAGCGTGAGATAGCCATCTTCCATGTTTGGTTCCAACGACGACAAAAAAGCCTCGGCCCCGGCCGCTGAAAAAAAAGGCCTGTTCGGCTGGTGGCGCAAGAAGCCCCAGGAAGAGGCTGTAGCGCCCAAGCCAGAGCCTTTGCCAGAGCCCGAGCCGGCCGCCGAGCCTGAGCCTTCGGCTGCCGAAGTTTCCCTGAGCAAGCGGTGGCTCTGGCGCCGGAGCCGGTACTGGCCCCTGAGCCGGTTATCGAAGCTCAGCCGGAGCCCGAACCTGTCGAAGCTCTGAAACCTGAGGCAGCGGGCGTGCCTGCGTTGCCTGTGGTCGAAGAGCCCGTCGCGTTCGAGCCTGAACCCGAGCCTGCGCCGCTGCCGCCAGCGCACTCGGCCGCCGAGCCAGAGCCTGAACCCCCTATCCCCGCCCTTGCGGCCGCGCCGGAGCCCGCCCCGGAGCCCGCCAAGGCTGGATTCTTCGCTCGGCTCAAGCAAGGCCTGAGCAAGACCAGCGCCAGCATTGGCGAAGGCATGGCCAGCCTGTTCATGGGCAAAAAGGCTATCGACGATGACCTGCTCGACGAAATCGAGACCCGCTTGCTCACCGCAGACGTCGGCGTGGAAGCCACCTCGGTGATCGTGCGCAACCTTACTCAGAAGGTCGCGCGCAAGCAGCTCACCGATGCTCAGGCGCTCTACGGCGCGCTGCAGGCGGAGCTTGCGAGCATGCTCGAGCCTGTCGAAAAGCCGTTGCAGATTCCGGCAAGCCCTGGCCCGTTCGTGATCCTGGTGGTGGGCGTCAATGGCGCCGGCAAGACCACCACCATCGGCAAGCTGGCGCACAAGTTCCAGCTCGAGGGCAAGAAGGTCATGCTCGCCGCAGGCGACACGTTCCGCGCCGCAGCAGTCGAGCAACTGCAGGTATGGGGCGAGCGCAATCGTATCCCGGTGATCGCACAACACACCGGCGCAGACTCCGCCTCGGTGATCTTCGATGCCTTGCAGGCTGCAAAAGCCCGTGGCATCGACGTGCTGATCGCCGATACCGCCGGGCGCCTGCACACCAAGGACAACCTGATGGAAGAGCTCAAGAAGGTTCGCCGGGTGATGGGCAAGCTCGACGAGTCGGCCCCGCACGAAGTGCTGCTGGTGCTCGACGCCGGCACCGGGCAGAACGCGATCAACCAGGCCAAGCATTTCAACCAGTCGGTAGAGCTCACCGGCCTTGCCTTGACCAAGCTCGACGGTACTGCCAAGGGCGGTGTGATTTTTGCTCTGGCCAAGCAGTTCAACCTGCCGATCCGCTACATCGGCGTGGGCGAAAGCATCGATGACCTGCGCACCTTCGAGGCCAAGCCCTTCGTACAGGCGCTGTTCGCTGAACGGGAGCGGGCATGATTCGTTTCGAGCAGGTCGGCAAGCGCTACCCCAATGGCCACGTGGGCCTGCACGAGCTGAGCTTTCGTGTGCGCCGTGGCGAGTTCCTGTTCGTCACAGGCCACTCCGGGGCCGGCAAGAGCACCTTGCTGCGCCTGCTGCTGGCGATGGAGCGGCCTACCAGCGGCAAGCTGCTGCTCGCCGGGCAGGACCTTGGCCAGATCAGCAACGCGCAGATCCCGTTCCTGCGCCGGCAAATCGGTGTAGTGTTCCAGAATCATCAGTTGTTGTTCGACCGCACGGTGTTCAACAACATCGCGCTGCCTTTACAGATCCTGGGCCTTTCGAAGCCGGAAATCGCCAAGCGCGTCGACTCCGCGCTCGACCGCGTTGCATTGAGTGAAAAAGGCGACCTCTACCCTGGCGACCTGTCGACCGGCCAGCAACAGCGGGTCGGCATCGCCCGCGCGATCGTTCACCGGCCTGCTCTGCTGCTGGCCGACGAACCCACCGGTAACCTCGACCCTCGGCTGGCAGCGGAGATCATGGGCGTATTCGAAGATATCAACCGGCTCGGCACTAGCGTGTTGATCGCCAGCCACGACCTGGCGTTGATCGCCCGCATGCGCCACCGCATGCTCACTTTGCAGCGTGGCCGCTTGATCGGCGACGGGGAGGCAGGCCAATGAGTGCCACTCGCAACCCCAAGATGTCTGATCGCGTCGCGCCCAAGGCCGCAGACCCGCAGCCGCCCAAGGAAAAAAAGCCCCGCAAGGGTGATGACGAGGGGCCAGATTTCGGCACGCTGTTCCACGCCTGGCTCGAAAGCCACCGCGCGAGCATCGCCGACAGTTTCAAGCGCCTTGGCCGGCAGCCTTTCGGCAGCCTGTTCACCTGCCTGGTGATGGCCGTGGCGCTGAGCATGCCCATGGGGCTTTCGCTGTTGCTCAAGAACATCGAGCGGCTCGGCGGCTCCTGGCAACGTGCAGCGCAGATTTCGCTGTACATGGACATCAACGCCAGCGACGCCGACGGGCAGGCGCTGGTCGCCCGGGCCAAATCGCTCTCCGGCGTTGCCGAAGCCGAGTACATCAGCCGTTCCGAGGCGCTGAAGGAGTTCCAGCAGCAGTCGGGGCTGGGTGAGGCGCTCAAGGAGCTGCCTGACAACCCGCTGCCGGGCACCGTCGTCGTCACCCCGCTGGAAGTCGACAAGAGCGCGCTTGAGTCCTTGCGAGAGCAACTGGCCGGTTTGCCCAAGGTGCAGCAGGCGCAGCTGGATCTTGTGTGGGTGGAGCGGCTGGCGGCCATTCTCAAATTGGGTGACCGTTTTATCTTCGGCCTGGCTGTGCTGCTGATTTCAGCGCTTTTGCTAGTAATTGGTAACACAATCCGCCTGCATATCGAGAACCGCCGGGTCGAGATCGAGGTGATCAAGCTGGTGGGAGGCACAGACGCCTATGTGCGCCGGCCCTTTCTTTATATGGGTGCGATCTACGGCTTTGGTGCGGGTATCTTCGCTTGGGCAATCCTGGCCTACGGGCTGAATTGGTTGAACCAGTCTGTGGTAGGGCTATCGGAACTGTATGGCAGTGACTTCGCACTCGGCGGCGTCCCCGCTTCGGATGGGGTTTCGCTCTTGCTTGGGGCCGTCCTGTTGGGGTATATCGGGGCGTGGATCGCCGTCGCCAAGCATCTGAGAGAGCTGGCGCCGCGCTGATCGGTTGAATTTTTGACGTCAAAGGCCGTTCTTCATCAAGGAACTTGGTTTTAGGTTCCCGGTCTTATTGGTCGGCGCTCCTCGGAGCGCGAATCTGAGTTTCGGAGGTTCATTACATGACCCAATCCTTGCAACCTGCATATGCGCTGGTCCCGGGTGCGAACCTTGAGGCCTATGTGCATACGGTCAACAGCATCCCGCTGCTGTCGCCTGAGCGGGAGCGCGAGCTGGCCGAGAGCCTTTTCTACGAGCAGGATCTGAGCGCTGCTCGTGAGCTGGTGATGGCGCACCTGCGTTTTGTGGTGCACATCGCCCGTAGCTATTCGGGCTATGGCCTGGCACAGGCTGACCTGGTCCAGGAGGGCAACGTTGGCCTGATGAAGGCTGTGAAACGCTTCAACCCTGAGATGAACGTCCGTCTGGTGTCCTTTGCCGTGCACTGGATCAAGGCGGAGATTCACGAGTTCATTCTGCGTAACTGGCGCATCGTCAAGGTTGCCACTACCAAGGCGCAGCGCAAGCTGTTCTTCAACCTGCGCAGCCAGAAGAAACGCCTGGCGTGGTTGAACAACGAAGAAGTTCACCGCGTAGCGGAGAGCCTTGGGGTAGAGCCTCGCGAAGTGCGCGAGATGGAAAGCCGGCTGACGGGCCAGGACATGGCGTTCGACCCGGCGTCCGAGGCGGACGACGACAGCGCATACCAGTCGCCTGCGAACTACCTGGAAGACCACCGCTACGACCCTGCCAGGCAGCTCGAAGAGGCTGACTGGAGCGACAGCGCCAATACCAGCCTGCATCAGGCGTTGCAGGTGCTCGATGAGCGCAGCCGCGACATCCTCTATCAGCGCTGGCTGGCTGAAGAAAAGGCCACGTTGCATGAGCTGGCGGAAAAGTACAACGTGTCGGCGGAACGCATCCGGCAGTTGGAAAAGAACGCGATGAACAAGATCAAGGGCTCTATCGAGGCCTGATCCGCTCAACGTTCTGATCGCCCGGCCCACCAGCAGGTGGTGCCGGGCGATTTGCTTTGCGCTAGCGCCAGGGTGCGGCGCGGCTGCTGTTCAGGGTTTTCAGGTACTCGTCGCCACCCAACTGGCCCATCTGCTGCCTGATCCACGCCGCTCGCCTTGCCACGTAAGGGCTTGGCCTGCTGGCGCTCCAGTTGCGCGGATTGGGCAGCACGGCGGCTAGCTGGCTGGCCTGCTGCCGCGACAGGTTCGCCGCAGTTACCCCGAAGTGATACTGCGCCGCTGCCTGCGCACCGAATACGCCCGAACCCCACTCCACCGTGTTGAGGTAGACCTCCAGGATCCGCTGCTTGGGCCACAGTACCTCGATCAAGGTGGTGAACCAGGCCTCCAGCCCCTTGCGCAGGTAGCTGCGGCCTGACCACAGGAACAGGTTTTTCGCGACCTGCTGGCTGAGTGTGCTGGCGCCACGGATAGAACCGCCCTGCTCGTTGTGAGCGAAGGCAGCGCGGATGGCGCCGACGTCGAAGCCCCAGTGGCTGGAAAACTTCTGATCTTCCCCGGCGATCACTGCGATCTTCAAATCATCGGAAATCCGCTCCCAAGGCTGCCAGCTGCGCTGCAGGTCGATGGGGTCGCCGCTGACCCAGGACTGCACTTTGCGCTCGACCATCAGTGCGCTGCCCACAGGCGGCACCCAGCGCATAACCAGTACCAGCACCACGCTAAGTAGCACGAACCATTTGATGAGCTTGAATACGCGTTGCAGGATCACACGCAGCATGATGAGCTTGGCCCCGGCCTTCAGAGCGGGCCATTATACAGATCGAACCCCATTGGAAACGGAGCTGCGTGATGCTGAAAATTTTCCTGATGCTGGCTGCCTTTTTCGGCTTCACCGGTGTCGGGCTGGGCGCCTTCGCCGCTCACGGCCTCAAAAACCGGCTGACGCCCGAATATCTCGCGATCTTCCAGACCGGTGTCCAATACCAGCTCATCCACGCGCTGGCGCTGTTTTGCACAGCGCTACTGGCGAGCCACTTGCCTGGGCGGTTAGTGGGTTGGGCAGGCGCCTTGTTCACGCTGGGTATCGTGCTCTTTTCCGGCAGCCTCTACCTGCTGACCCTGACCGGCGTCGGCAAGCTCGGCATCATCACGCCTATAGGCGGGCTGATGTTCCTGGCCGGCTGGCTCTGCCTGGGGCTGGTCGCGCTGAGCCTGGGCTGAGACGAACGGCCCAGGCGTACCTTGGTGGCGCAGGCAGTTGTGGGTAGAATGCCAACCCCAAACGAACCTGATGGCTGCCACCGCATGCGCATTCAACTCAATGGTGAACTCCTCGAACTGCCCGATGGCGCGACCGTCGAGGCCCTGCTCGCGCACCTGGAGCTGATTGGGCGGCGGGTCGCGGTGGAGCTTAACCTCGACATCGTGCCGCGTAGCCAGCATGCCGCCACGGCGCTCAACGAGGGCGACCAGGTCGAAGTGGTCCATGCGATCGGTGGCGGCTGAGCGCGCCGCCGCCCACCGCTTTTTCGCGCCAGACAACGAGGAATGCCCCATGAGCATCGTTCGCAGCGACAAGCCCTTTACCGTGGCGGGCCGTACTTTCCAGTCACGCCTGCTGGTCGGTACCGGCAAATACCGTGACCTGGAGGAAACCCGCCTGGCCATCGAGGCCTCGGGTGCCGAGATCGTCACCGTGGCCGTGCGCCGCACCAACATTGGCCAGAACCCCGGCGAGCCGAACCTGCTCGACGTGGTGCCGCCCAGCCGCTACACCATCCTGCCCAACACCGCTGGCTGCTACGACGCCACCGAAGCCGTGCGCACCTGCCGCCTGGCCCGTGAGCTGCTCGATGGGCACAACCTGGTCAAGCTCGAAGTGCTGGCTGACCAGAAAACCCTGTTCCCCAACGTGATCGAAACCCTCAAGGCCGCTGAAGTGCTGATCAAGGACGGTTTCGACGTGATGGTCTACACCAGCGACGACCCGATCATCGCTCGCCAGCTGGGCGAGATGGGCTGCTGCGCGGTGATGCCGCTGGCCGGCCTGATCGGCACGGGCCTGGGCATCTGCAATCCGTACAACCTGCAGATCATCCTCGAAGAAGCCAAGGTGCCCGTGCTGGTGGACGCCGGCGTCGGCACCGCTTCGGATGCGACCATCGCCATGGAACTGGGTTGTGAGGCAGTGCTGATGAACTCGGCCATCGCCCACGCGCAGAACCCGGTGCAGATGGCCGAAGCCATGAAGCACGCCATCATCGCCGGCCGCCTGGCCTGGTTGGCCGGCCGCATGCCCAAGAAACTCTACGCCAGCGCGTCCTCGCCGCTGGACGGCCTGATCAAGTAAGAGCGCAAGATGACCGATTCGCACCAACCGCCGGCCGAGGCCGGTGCTGACCAGCCGCACCGCCGCGCGATCAAAAGCTTCGTGATGCGCTCCGGCCGCATGACCGAAGGCCAGCAACGTGGGCTGGACATCGGCGGCCCCCGCTTCATCCTGCCGCTGGATGCCGGCCTGACCGACTTCGACCAGGTGTTCGGCCGCACCGCGCCGCGTACCTTCGAGATCGGCTTCGGCATGGGCCATTCCCTGCTGGAAATGGCTGCCGCCTCCCCGGAGCTGGATTTCATCGGCGTCGAAGTGCACCGCCCAGGCGTCGGCGCGGTGCTAAACGGAGTGCTGACGCAAAACCTGAGCAACGTGCGCGTCTACGATTGTGATGCTATCGAGGTGCTCAAGCAGTGCGTGGCCGACAACAGCCTCGATCGCCTGCTGCTGTTTTTCCCCGACCCCTGGCACAAGAGCCGCCACCATAAGCGCCGTATCGTGCAGCCGGCGTTCGCCGAGCTTGTGCGCAGCAAATTGAAGGTGGGTGGCGTGCTGCACATGGCGACCGACTGGGAGCCTTATGCCGAGTATATGCTGGAGGTGATGAATGCCGCGCCCGGCTATCGCAACCAGGCGGCTGATGGCGGCTGCGTGCCCCGGCCTGAAGAGCGGCCGGTGACCAAGTTCGAACGCCGCGGGGAGCGGCTCGGGCATGGCACCTGGGACTTGAAGTTCGAGAAAATCTAGTTCGTGGGAGGCCGGCTTGCCGGGCGACGTGCAACGGGCGACGTGCAACGGGCGACGGGCCGTCGCGCGGCGAGCCGCCCACAATCCCGGGCTTGGAGTTCGGGGTGAAGCTGTGCATCAGTTGCGGTCTGCGACCACCCCGATCAACACAAGTACCACCAACAACACCGGCGCCAGGCTGTAGTTGTTGAACTGCGACAGCCCCTTGATCACCCAGGGCGTTGCGTACACCAGTGCAAGCCCACTGCCCACCAGGCACACCAGCGCCATGGCCGGCACGCGCAGGGCCCCGGCGAAGCCGCCCAGCCGGCCCTCTACCCAGCTTTTGAATTGCGCGCCGAACAGCACCAGCACGCAGCCCACCAAGGCCAGGGAAATTTCCGAAAGGTTGCTGCGGCTCCAGCGGGAAACCGTCGCGAGCAGGTCCAGTATCAGGTCCATGGGCAATCCTTAATTCAAGAACAGCTGCAAAAGGTCATTCAGGAACAGCTGGCCCCGGGCGTTGCCACCAGGCGCGCCGGTTCGACCTTGAGCAGTCCCTTTTGTTCAGCCTCACGGCAGGCATCGGCCAGGCTCACCAGCGGCAGGCCGGTACGGGCTTCGAACAGCCCGGCATCGACGCCTTCTGTGAGGCGCAGCGCGTTCATCATGAATTCGAACGGCAGCTCATCGGCGGGAAGTGGCTTGTCGCCGGCCTTGAAGGGCTTGGCCAGGTTCAGGTAATCCTTGGGCAGGCGGGTTTTCCAGGTGCGGCGAATGCTGCCATCGAGGCCCGTGAGCTTGCCATGGGCGCCGGCGCCGATGCCGATGAAGTCGCCGAACGACCAGTAATTCAGGTTATGCCGTGCCTGCTTGCCGGGCTTGGCGTAGGCAGAGACTTCATACTGCGCGTAGCCTTCGGCCGTCAACAGAGCCTGGCCAGCTTCCTGGATATCCCAGAGGATGTCGTCCTCGGGCAGTTGCGGAGGCTGGTTCCAGAACACCGTGTTCGGCTCAAGCGTGAGCTGGTACCAGGACAGGTGCGTGGGCGCCAGCGCGACGGCCTGGCGCAAATCGTCGAGCGCCTCATCCAGGCTCTGGTCGGGCAGCCCGTGCATCAGGTCGAGGTTGAAGTTGTCGAAACCGGCACGGCGCGCCATCTCCGCAGCCCGCAGCGCCTCATCGCCGGTATGGATACGGCCAAGCTTCTCCAGCTTGGCCGGCTGGAAACTCTGAACGCCGATGGACAACCGGTTAATGCCGAGCTTGCGATAGGCCACGAACTTGGCCTGCTCGAACGTGCCCGGGTTGGCTTCCAGGTGATTTCGATGTCGCTGGCGAACGGGATGCGCGCCTGCACACCTTCCAGCAGCCGGCCCAGGGCCTGCGCGCTGAACAGGCTGGGCGTGCCGCCACCGAAAAAGATCGAGTTAAGCTCGCGGCCTTGGGCGTAGGGCAGGTCCTGGTCCAGGTCACTGAGCAGGGCGCTCACGTAGGCATCTTCGGGCAGCTCTGGGCTGGCCGTGTGGGAATTGAAGTCGCAGTAAGGGCATTTGCGCACGCACCAGGGAATGTGCACGTACAGCGACAGCGGCGGCAGCGCGCCACTGAGAGTCAGCTCGCTCATGCCAGGCCCAGGCGCTCGCGCAGCAGGGCCATGGCGCGAGCGCGGTGGCTCAGGCGGTTCTTCTGCTCAGGCAGCAGTTCGGCGCTGGAGCATTCGCCTTCCGGCACCCAGAACAGCGGGTCGTAGCCAAAGCCGTGTTCGCCGCGCGCAGCTTCAAGGATGCGGCCGTGCCACAGGCCTTCGCAAAGGATCGGCAGCGGGTCGTCGGCATGCCGTACCAACGCAAGCACGCAGACGAACTGCGCGCCGCGCTCGGCTTCCGGCACTCCGGCCAGTGCCTGCAACAGCTTGGCGTTGTTGGCGGCATCGCCCTGTCCATCGGCGTAACGCGCGGAATAGATGCCCGGCGCGCCGCCGAGAAAATCGACTGCCAGCCCCGAGTCGTCGGCCAGCGCCGGAAGGCCCGACAAGCGCGCGGCATTGCGCGCCTTGAGGATGGCGTTCTCGACGAACGAGAGGCCTGTTTCTTCGGGCTCCACCTGGCTGAATTCGCCTACCGAGCGCAGCTGCACGCTGCTGCCGAGCATAGCCTGCAGCTCCTTGAGCTTGCCGGCGTTGTGGCTGGCCAGGACCAGTTCGGGAATGTTCATTGCAAAAACCTCATGGGCGGCGGCTCACACCGCCACTTTATGTTCCGAAAGGCCGGGGCTGCTGACCCGGTAGATGCCGATTTCGCCCAGCAGGTTGGGCCACAGCCTGCTGCCCAGGTTGTGCCGGTGCTGGTTATCCACCGCCAGGCGGTCCAGCACCTGAGCGCGGCGCTCGCGGCACAGGGCCTCGAAATCCTTGAAGGTGCAGAAGTGGATGTTCGGCGTGTTGTACCAGGTGTAGGGCATGAAGTCCGAGACGGGCATCTTGCCTTTGGTCGCAAGGTAGGCGCGGCAGCGCCAGTGGCCGAAGTTGGGGAAGGTGATGATGCACTGGCGGCCGACCCGCAGCATCTCGTCGAGAATGCGGTCGGGGTAGGTCACCGCCTGCAATGCCTGGGTCATCACCACCACGTCGAAGCTGTTGCTGGCGAAGTTGCCCAGGCCCTTGTCCAGGTCCTGCTCGATGACGTTCACACCTTTGCCTACACAGGCATTGATGTTGTCAGGGTCGATCTCCAGGCCATAGCCGCCCACGCCCTTGTGGTCGCGCAGCCAGGCGAGCAGTTCACCGTTACCGCAACCCAGGTCGAGTACCCGGCTGCCGGTGGGGATCCATTCCTGGATGATGTCCAGATCGGCTCTCATGGGGCCCTCAAAGCTCAATACGGTTCATGTAGCTGGAAAACGCCTGCAGATAGCGCGGCACCGGGATCAGGAAAGCGTCGTGGCCCTGGGGCGCGTCGATTTCCAGGTAGCAGACGTTCTTGCGCGCAGCCATCAGCGCATCGACCAGCTCACGCGAGCGGGCTGGCGAGAAGCGCCAGTCGGTGGTGAACGACATCACGCAGAAGTCGGCTTTCACGCTTTCGAAGGTTTTGGCGAGGTCGTCGCCGTGGGCGGCAGCGGGGTCGAAGTAATCCAGGGCTTTGGTCATCACCAGGTAGGTGTTGGCGTCGAAACGCCCTGAGAACTCCTCGCCCTGGTAGCGCAGGTAGCTTTCGACCTGGAATTCCACATTGTGGAAGTCGTAGTTGAGTTTTTCGTTCTTGAGCCCGCGGCCGAATTTCTCGCCCATCGAGTCATCGGAAAGATACGTGATGTGGCCGACCATCCGCGCCAGCATCAGCCCGCGTTTGGGAATCACGCCCTGCGCCTGGAAGTCACCGCCATGGAACTCGGGGTCTGAAAGAATCGCCTGCCGCGCGACCTCATTGAAGGCGATGTTCTGCGCCGAAAGCTTGGGCGCCGAGGCGATGGCCACGCAGTGGCGCAGGCGCTCGGGGTAGGTGAGTGACCATTGCAGTGCCTGCATGCCACCCAGGCTGCCGCCGACCACGGCCGCCCATACCTCGATGCCCAGGCGGTCAGCCAGACGGGCCTGGCTGTGTACCCAGTCTTCCACGGTGACCACCGGAAACTGAGCGCCCCAGGGCTTGCCGGTTTCCGGGTCGATGCTGCTCGGGCCGGTGGAGCCATTGCAGCCGCCCAGGTTGTTCAGCGAGACCACGAAGAACCGGTTGGTGTCGATCGGCTTGCCGGGGCCGATGCAGCTGTCCCACCAGCCCGGCTTGCGGTCGCTCTCGCTGTGGTAGCCCGCTGCATGGTGATGGCCCGACAGTGCGTGGCAGATCAACACAGCGTTGCTGGCCTCGGCGTTGAGCGTGCCGTAGGTTTCGTACATCAACTCGTACGCAGCGAGGGCGCGCCCGCAGGCCAGTGGCAGCGGCTCATGGAAATGGGCGGTCTGGGGAGTGACAAGGCCGACGGAGTCGTCGGCGAAGACCTTGGACATCTGGCCTGCTCTCGGGTGAATGAGGCACAAGTCTAAGGATTGGGCGAGGTTTGTACCAGTGGCAGGCTCAGGTGCCTGCCAGGCCGGTTATTTGAATTTCGGGCCCGAACGGGTATTCAGGCCCTTGGCCATACGGTCATAAAGCAACACATTGACCGTTGCCGCGAGGTTCATGCAGCCGTTGGTTGGAATGTAGACCGTCTCCTCGCACCAGGCCCGCACCTCCGGGCTCAGGGTGCCGTCTTCGGGGCCGAAGATGTACAGCGCGCGGTCGGGGTGGGTATAGGTGGTCAGGTCGCGGGCGCCGTCCACCAACTCCACCGCCACCGGCGTGCAGCCCAACGGGATGATTGCCTGCAGGTCTTCTACGCCGATCAGCGGGATGTCGTAGTGCACTCGCTTGGTATCAGTGACGAAGTCTTTCGAGCGTTCGTAGCGTTTGCCGGTGTAGAACACCGAGCTGACCCCGAAGCAGCCGGCGGCGCGCATCACCGAGCCGACGTTCTCCGGGGACTTGGGGTTGAACAGCCCGACGCAGGCATAGCGCTTGTTCACCACGCTCAGATCAGCCGGGAGATGATGTCAGGCATCAGCGTGGCGTCGGCCAGCGCACCGATCAGGTAGGTGCTCAGCAGCTGGATCAGCACGAAGGCCACCAGCGGCGAGAGATCCAGGCCGCCCATGGTCGGCATGATGCGGCGGATCGGCGCCAGCAACGGCTCGCAGATCTGGTTGGCCAGTTCCGCAGCCGGGTTATGGCTGTTGGGCGCCACCCAGCTGACGATCACCATCAGGATCATGGCGAAGAAGAACACCTTCAGGAACAGCGAGGTGACACCGATGATGGCCCAGATCAGCATCTGCACAGGGGTGCCGGTGACGCCGTAGGCCAGCAGCAAGGTGAGCGCCATCACCAGCAGTTGCACCAGGATCGCCAGCAGCAGCGAGGCGGTGTCCAGCCCGCCGATGCTGGGGATCACTTTGCGCAGCGGCCGCAGCAGCGGCTGAGTGGCGCGTACCGCCACCTGGCTCAGCGGGTTGTAGAAGTCAGCCCGCACCAGTTGCAGGATGAAGCGCAGCAGCACCAGCAGCAGGTAGAGGCCGCCGAATACCTGGATCACGAACACGGCAGCGCCGTTCAAAGCCGTCATATGCAAATCCTCACTTGCCCAACTGTTCAGCCAGTTCCACCGAGCGCGCCGCAGCGGCGCCCAGTGCCTTGTTCACCAGCGCCTCGAAACCCTCGGCCTGGAATGTCTTGATTGCCGCTTCCGTGGTGCCGGCCGGTGAAGCCACCCGGCGGCGCAATTCGGCGGCGTCCACGTCACTGCCAACGGCCATGCGCGCGGCGCCCAGCGCGGTTTGCTCTGCCAGGCGCGCAGCAGTGGCATGGGGCAGGCCAAGTCGTTCACCGGCGGCGGTCATCGCCTCGATGAGCAGGAAGAAATAGGCCGGGCCGCTGCCAGAGACAGCGGTTACCGCGTCCATCTGCGCCTCGGTGTCGACCCATACCGCAAGGCCCACAGCCCCGAGCAGCTGCTCGGCCTGATCGCGTTGCTCCTGGCTCACCGAGCCATTGGCATAGAGCCCGCTGGCACCTTCGCCAAGCAGCGATGGCGTATTGGGCATGCAGCGCACGACAGGGCGCTCGCCCAGCCAGTTGGCAAGGCTCTGGCAGGTGATGCCTGCGGCCACCGAAACGATCAACTGGCCGGGCTTGAGCGAAGGTTGCAGTGCCTGGCAGACGCTTTTCATCATCTGCGGCTTGATCGACAGCACGATGACGTCGGCGCCTTCGGCAGCCTTGGCGTTGTCGGCGTGCATGGCGATGCCGTACTCGGCGGCCAGGCGGTCACGTGTCGGCTGGCTGGGCGCGCTGGCGCAGACGTGTGAGGCGGGCACGCCTTTGGCGCGCATTCCGCCGATCAGGCTGGCGGCCATGTTGCCGGCGCCGATGAAGGCGATGCGGGGAGTGGTCATGGGGAGATCCTTGTGCATGAAGGGCGCGGCATCAAGGCTGTGAGCCATAGTCGCGCGCGCCGAACAGGGCGGTGCCGATGCGAACCCAGGTCGCGCCGTGGGCCACGGCAGCTTCCAGGTCGTGGCTCATGCCCATCGAAAGGGTGTGCAGGTCCAGGCCAGGTTGTTGCAGCAATGCCTGCACCTGAGCGAAGGCCGCGTCTTGCTCGGCGCGCGCCTCCGTGGGTTCGGGAATGGCCATCAACCCGCGCAGGCGCAGGTTCGGCAGCGCCGCTACGGCGGCTACGAGCGCGGGCAGTTCCTGCGGTGTGCAGCCAGCTTTGCTGGCCTCGCCGCTGATGTTCACCTGCAGGCAGATATTCAAGGGCGCCAGCGTGGCCGGGCGTTGCTCGCTCAGGCGCTGTGCGATCTTGAGGCGGTCTACGGAATGCACCCAATCGAAATGCTCGGCGATGGCTTTGGTCTTGTTCGACTGAATGGGGCCGATGAAATGCCAGATCAAGGGCAAGTCAGTGAGCTCTGCCTGCTTGGCCAAGGCCTCTTGCAGGTAGTTCTCGCCGACATCGACAACGCCGGCGGCGTACACCTCACGGATCGCCTGGGCAGGTTTGGTCTTGCTCACCGCCAGCAGGCCGACTTCGCCGGCACCGCGGCCGGCTGCCACCGCAGCTGCCTGAATACGGGCGCTTACCGATGAAACGTTGTCTGCTATCGTGGACATAACTTGCGCCAGCGGCTCTTGGGTCTGCGGCATTCTACCTGCTTGTCCGTATTTGGGGAGTCTCATGGACATTACCGAACTGTTGGCCTTCAGCGCCAAGCAAGGCGCTTCCGACCTGCACCTGTCGTCGGGGTTGCCGCCAATGATTCGCGTGGACGGCGATGTACGCCGGATCAACCTGCCTGCCCTTGAAGACAAGCAAGTGCAGGAGCTGATCTACGACATCATGAACGACAAGCAGCGCCAGGATTTCGAAGAGTTCATGGAGACCGACTTCTCCTTCGAAGTGCCAGGTGTGGCGCGTTTCCGGGTCAATGCGTTCAATCAGAACCGCGGTGCGGGCGCCGTGTTCCGCACCATCCCGTCGAAAGTGCTGAGCATGGAAGACTTGAACATGGGGGATGTGTTTCGGCGTATTGCCGAGGTGCCCCGTGGGCTGGTGCTGGTGACCGGGCCTACCGGTTCGGGCAAGTCCACCACCCTGGCGGCGATCATCGACTACCTCAACAGCAACAAGCACCATCACATCCTCACCATCGAAGACCCGATCGAGTTCGTTCACGAGTCCAAGAAGTGCCTGGTCAACCAGCGCGAAGTGCATCGCGATACCCTCGGCTTCGCCCCGGCGCTACGCTCGGCCTTGCGTGAAGACCCGGACGTGATCCTGGTCGGCGAGATGCGCGATCTGGAAACCATCCGCCTGGCGCTGACCGCTGCCGAAACCGGGCACCTGGTGTTTGGCACCTTGCACACCACCTCGGCTGCCAAGACCATCGACCGCGTGGTGGATGTATTCCCGGCCGAGGAAAAGTCCATGGTTCGCTCGATGCTTTCGGAGTCGCTGCAGGCGGTGATTTCGCAAACCCTGCTGCGCAAGATCGGCGGAGGCCGAGTGGCGGCCCATGAAATCATGATCGGCACCCCTGCGATCCGTAACCTGATCCGCGAAGACAAAGTGGCGCAGATGTATTCGGCGATCCAGACCGGCGGGCAGATCGGCATGCAGACGCTGGACATGTGCCTGAAGGAGCTGCTGGCGCGTGGGGTGATCAGCCGCGAGAGCGCGCGTGAGAAGGCCAAGATCCCGGACAACTTCTGACCGGCCATTGGCTTGGAAACGAAAAAGGCCCGCAGTTGCGGGCCTTTTGCATGGAGAGCGATCAGCGCGGGTGGCGCGTATCGTTGCTCGCCAGGCGCAGCTGAGTTTGTGGCTGCGGCTTGAGCACGCGCTTGGCGACGGCGAAATGCTCGTTCCAGTAGGGCTTGTTCAGGCTGTCGATGGTGACGGCCTTGCCACGGCTGGGTGCATGGATGAACTGGTTGTCGCCCATGTAGATGGCCACATGGTTGACCTGGCGGCCGCGGGTTTTGAAGAAGATCAGGTCGCCGGGCTTGAGGTCTTTGCGCGGCACTTCAATGCCATGGCCGGAAGCCATATCGCGCGAAGTGCGGGGCAGGTTCACCGATTTCACGTCGTTGAACGCGTACTTGACCAGCCCACTGCAATCCAGGCCCTTGCCAGGCGTGTTGCCGCCCCAGCGATAGGGGGTGCCGAGGGCGTCGACCGCGCGGGCAACGACCTGGCTGCTCTGTTTGGTCTGGGCTTTGGCGACAGCGGGTACAGCTTTGCCGCCCTTGGCACGTTTGCTGTTGTCGGCGACACGGCTGCCACGCTTGCGTGGGTCGGCCTTGGTGACGGCCTGTGCGAGCTGTGGAGTGTGCTGGCGGGTAGGCGTGTTTTCGGTCTTGCTGGCTTGCGTGGTCTCGGTGCGAGCGGTGTGGCCCGAGAACCCGCCGGGAAGTCTTTGCTCACGGGTGGTGGCGTGAGCAGCCAGTGGCAACAATAGGCAAAGAGTCAGCCATGTCTTGATGAATGGACGCATTAGGCGAGGCTCAGTGAATGGACGCGCAATCTTATAACAGCTTTTTTTGTCGTTTTCCCCCCGCTGGTCGATCCGGTTTTGTGTCGTTTCGAACTGGCGGCGGCAAATTCTGTCGTAAAGATCCGCTTGAGCCCTCTGTTTCCGGGAGTTACGGTTATGTGTCCGTCCGGTGACCACTTGTCGGGCCGATTGAGAAAAGTCACATACCTGAATAGAAAATTTAATTATCAGCGACCAACGGTACCCACATGAATGGCTATCAAAACGCCCCTTTCCATGACACTCACAGCAAGGTGCTGGGCTACCTGCTATGGATTTTCGGCTTCACTGGGGCGCACCGTTTCTACTATGGCAAGCCGGTCACCGGCACAATCTGGTTCTTTACACTGGGGTTGCTGGGCATCGGTTGGCTGATCGATCTGTTTCTCATCCCGTCGATGGACGCTCAGGCCGACCTGCGCTTCCGTTCCGGGCGCATCGACTACAACCTGGCGTGGCTGCTGCTGACCTTCCTCGGCATATTCGGCGTGCACCGCTTCTATCAAGGCAAATGGCTGTCGGGGCTCATCTACCTGCTGACGGGCGGCTTGTTCTTCCTGGGTGTGCTCTATGACTTCTGGACACTCAATGACCAGATCTCTGTGAAAAACGCAGGCAATTGAAGGCGCGGCCAGCGCTGTCGCTGGCCGCGAGTTGCTTCAGATCACGCGCCCATCCACCAGCGTGTGGCGCACCGCCCCAGGCAGGCAGTGGCCCAGGAACGGGCAGTTCTCACCCTTGGACAGCCAGCCCTGGCCAGCGACCGTAGAGGCTTCAGGGTCGAACAGCACCAGGTCGGCCGCGCCTCCCACCGCCAGCCGCCCTGCCGGCAGGCCCAGGGCCTTCGCAGGCCCGAAGCTCAAGCGATCGAGCAGGGTAGGCAGGTCGAGCAGGCCGTCCTGTACCAATGTCATCGCCAAAGGAAGCAAGAGTTCAACACTGCTGATGCCAGGTTCAGTCTGCCCGAACGGGGCATTCTTGGCGTCGCGCTCGTGTGGTTGGTGATGGCTTGCGATGGCGCTGATCACGCCGGCCTTGATGCCCTCACGCAGCGCCTGGCGATCGGCCAGGGTGCGCAGTGGCGGTTGCACGTGATACAGGCTCGAGAAGCCCGTCAGCGCCTCGTCGGTGAGGATCAACTGGTACATCGCCACATCGGCGGTGACCGGCAAGCCTCGGGCCTGCGCCTGTGCGATCAGCTCAACGCCACGGGCGCTGGTGACCTGAGTGAAGTGGGCGCGCACGCCGCTCTGCTCCACCAGCAACAGGTTGCGCGCCAGCGCCACGGTTTCGGCGGTTTCCGGGATGCCTGGCAGGCCCAGGAAGCTGGCGGTCGGGCCTTCATGGGCCAGGCCGCCGGCAGCCAGGTCCGGGTCTTGGGAGTGGAACACCACGGCCAGGTCGAAGGTAGCCGCGTACTCCAGCGCGCGCAGCAGCGTTCGGTTGTTCGGGAAGGACTTCAGGCCGTTGCCGAAGGCCACGCAGCCGACGTCACGCAGCCCGACCAGCTCGGCCAGTTGCTCGCCGTCCAGGCCTTTGCTCAGCGCGCCGATGGGGTACACCTTGCAGTGCCCTGCGGCCGCTGCGCGGTCGAGGATCAGTTCGGCCACGGCGGTGGTGTCGAGCACCGGCCGGGTTTGCGGTGGGCAGCACAGGCTGGTGACGCCACCGGCTGCCGCCGCGCGGGTTTCGCTGGCGATCGAGCCCTTGCGGGTATAGCCGGGCTCGCGAAGGCTGACCGAGAGGTCGACGAGGCCTGGCGCAGCGACCAACCCTTGGGCGTCGAGGCGCTCGTGCGCGGTGAAACCGGCGGGAGCCACGCCAATCGCCAGCAGCTTGCCGCCTTCGATGTGCAGGTCGGCGACGGTGTCCAGGTTGTCAGCCTGGCTGATCAGGCGTGCGCCCAGAATGCTGAGGTTCACTGGGCGTTCTCCTGTTCGAGCTGGCGCTGCGCGGCCTGACCGCCCATGGTCATGGACAGCACGGCCATGCGTACGGCGATGCCGTAGGTGACTTGATTGAGGATCACGGAGTGGGCGCCGTCGGCCACGGCCGACTCGATCTCCACGCCGCGGTTGATCGGGCCGGGATGCATCACGATGGCATCAGGCTTGGCCAGTGCAAGGCGCTGGGTGGTGAGGCCGAACAGGCGATAGAACTCGCCTTCGCTCGGCAGCAGCCCGCCTGCCATGCGCTCGCGTTGCAGGCGCAGCATGATCACCACGTCCACGTCCTTCAAACCTTGCGCCAGGTCGGTGTAGACCTTAACGCCATACTGCTCCACACCCACCGGCAGCAGGGTGCGCGGGCCGATCACGCGGATATCGGGGCAGCCCAGCGCCTTGAGCGCCAGCATGTTCGAGCGCGCCACGCGCGAGTGCAGGATGTCGCCGACGATAGCCACCGACAGATTCTTGAAATCGCCCTTGTGCCGGCGAATGGTCAGCATGTCGAGCATGCCCTGGGTCGGGTGCGCGTGGCGCCCGTCGCCGCCGTTGATGACCGCCACCTGCGGGCACACGTGTTCGGCGATGAAGTGCGCGGCGCCCGAGTCGGCGTGGCGTACCACGAACATGTCTGCGGCCATCGCCTCCAGGTTGCGCAAAGTGTCGAACAGGGTTTCGCCCTTGCTGGTGGAGGAGGTGGAGACGTTCAGGCTGATCACGTCGGCCGACAGCCGCTGGGCGGCCAGCTCGAAGGTGGTGCGGGTGCGCGTCGAGTTTTCGAAGAACACGTTGCACACGGTTTTGCCGCGCAGCAGCGGCACCTTTTTCACCGCTCGCGCGCCGACTTCGAGGAAGGAGTCGGCGGTGTCGAGAATTTCGGTGAGCAGTTCGCGGGGCAACCCGTCGAGCGAAAGGAAGTGGCGCAGTTGGCCCTGGTCGTTGAGCTGCAGCGGGCGCTTGGCGTCGAATGGCGTCATCGCGGGACTCTTAAAGGCTGGAGGCAGTGAGGGCCTGGCGCTCGAGGGCGAGCGGCGAGGGGCCGAGCAATTTACCCGTTCATGGGCTTGCAGCGACAGGGTGGCGCCCACCACATGCGGGCGGATCGGCAACTGAGCGTCGTCGAGGTCGAGCAGGCACACCAGCGTCACGCTGGCCGGGCGGCCGTAATCGAACAGCTCGTTGAGCGCGGCGCGCACGGTGCGCCCGCTCATGAGCACGTCGTCGATCAGCACCAGATGCTGGCCTTCGATCTCGAACGGCAAAGCGGAAGGCCGCACCTGGGGTGCAGGCCGCTCTGGCTGAAGTCATCACGGTAGAAGGACACGTCGAGCGTGCCCAGCTCGGCCTGGCTGCCCATGGCCGCCAGCAAGGCCTGGGCGACCCAGACGCCGCCGGTGTGGATGCCGATGAAGCGCGGCTGCTCGATACCCTTGCGGGCAAGGTACGCAGGCAGGTCCTGTGCCATCTGGCGGATCAGCGCGGCGGGGTCGGGTAGGGTCATGGCGTCCTCGATGAGTGGAAAGTGAAGCGATCAGCCGGGGTTGGCCTCCAGCCAGCCTTCGAGCAACAGGCGCGCGGCGATGGCGTCGACCGGGTTGTCGCGGTAGCTGCCCTTCTGCCCACCACGGGCCAGGCGTTCGCCCTTGGCCTCGAAAGTGGTGAGGCGCTCGTCGTGAGTATGTACCGGCAAGTTGAAGCGGCCATGAAGCTTGCGGGCGAACTTTTCGGCGCGCTCGCTCATTTCGCTGGGGGTGCCGTCCATGTTCAGTGGCAGGCCCACGACCAGTGCGTCGGGTTGCCACTCCTTGAGCAGGGCCTCGACCCGCGCCCAGTCGGGCACGCCATTTTGCGCCTTGAGGGTGCAAAGCTCGCGAGCCTGGCCGGTGATGGCCTGGCCGACGGCGACGCCGATCTGTTTGCTGCCGTAGTCGAAACCCAGTAACAGGCGAGGTGCTGGCATCAGGCATGGCCCGCCTGGCTGGTGAGCAGGCTGAGGTCTACGCCGAGGCGCCTTGCGGCTGCATTCAGGCGCAAGTCGGGCTCGGTGTTGAAGAGGATGTCGGCATCGAACGGGCAGGTGAGCCAGGCGTTGTCGGCCAGCTCCGCCTCCAGCTGGCCGCTTTCCCAGCCGGCGTAGCCCAGGGTGATCAGGCTGTGCTTGGGCCCCAGGCCATCGGCGATGGCGAAGAGGGCGTCTTGTGAAGTGGACAGCGAGATGCCCCCCAGCTCGACGGTGGCCTGGTAGGTAGGCCCGCTGCTGTGCAGCACGAAACCGCGATCCGTTTGCACCGGGCCGCCGGCGTAGATCGGCACCAGCTGCGCGCTCAGAGGCGGCTCGATGTCGGGCTGCAACTGTTCGAGGATATCGGCAAGGCTCAGGCCTTGCGGGCGATTGATGATCAGCCCCATGGCACCGCTGTCGCTGTGCTCGACGATGTAGGTCAGGGTGTGAGCAAAGTTCGGATCGGCCATGTGCGGCATGGCGATCAGGAACTGGTGCTTCAAGTAGGTGGGTTGGAAGTTTTTCATGGGGCTAAGTGTGGCGCTGGGCTGGCAGACATACAAGCTGGCAATGCCCACAGGTGTGTTGCCATCAGTTGCTCGACAGCTTGTCGCCTTTTTCGAAACGCCAGGTACGGATGATCTCCAGCCGGTCGATATCGGAAAGGTCGCCCGTGAACGGCGAGAAGGGCGCTGCGAGGCGCACGATGCGCATGGCGGCCTGGTCGAGCACCGGTTTGCCCGAGGATTCGAGGATCTGCACTTCGTAGAGCGAGCCGTCGCGGTTGAGCGACACCAGCATGCGCAGGCTGCCGTAGATGCGTTCGCGGCGGGCTTCGTCGGGGTAGTTCAGGTTGCCGATGCGCTCGATCTTCTTGCGCCAGTCTTCTTTATACCAGGCGCCCTTGTCGCGGATCGTGGAGGCCGCAGTGAGCCGGTAGATGCGCGGGCGCTTGGCGTAGGCCTGCTGCTCGCGGGCAAGCTCGGCTTCAAGGCTGGCGATCTGGCTGGACATCTGCGGGCTGTCGAAGTCGGGTGTGGCGCTCTGCGGTTTGTCCTGCGGCTTGCTGCGATCCGGGTCGGCCTCGGTCTTGCGCTGGGCGGGCGCCACGGTGGCCACTGCCTTCTGCTTTTGCGGAGCGTCGACCGGTTGCACACGCTGGGCCGGCGGCGGGGTCACCTGGTTGATCTGGGTGTCTTCGAACGGCGCTACCTGCGTGGTGCGCGGGATGGCCTTCTTCTCCAGCGTGCCGCTGCCTTGCTGGTTGTTCTGCGCGAGAAAGTCAGCCTTTTTCGGGGCTTTGTCGCTCTGGAAACTGGCCAGGGTCACCTCGAGGGTACGGGTGATCTCCGGGGGCGGCGTGGGGCTGAAGCTCAGGCCCAGCAGCAGCGCCAGATGCAGCAGCGCAGCGATCACCAGAGCAAGGCCCAGGCGGTCGGATGGGCGGTGGGCGATGCGCAGCAACTGGGCGGGAATGTGGGTGAAGCGGGTCATCAAGCGCCTGCGGTGCGTGGGCAAAACGAACGGCCGGCATCATAACAGATGGGCCGCGAATGCGGCGCCTCAGGGTTGACCAAAGGCGCCGCCTGGCCTCAGCGGCCCAGCTTGCGGGCGATGGCGTCCATCAGCTTGCCACCGATGTCGGTGTCGAAGGCGGCATCAATCTCGCGGATGCAGGTGGGGCTGGTGACATTCACCTCGGTGAGGTAATCGCCGATTACATCCAGGCCAACGAACAGCAGGCCTTTTTCGCGCAGCGAAGGGCCGACCTGTGCCGCGATCCAGCGGTCGCGCTCGGTCAGTGGCCGCGCTTCGCCACGGCCGCCGGCGGCCAGGTTGCCACGGGTTTCGCCCTGGGCCGGGATGCGCGCCAGGCAGTAATCCACAGGCTCGCCGTCGATCATCAGGATGCGTTTGTCGCCGTTGACGATCTCCGGCACATAGGCCTGCGCCATGATCTGGTGTGCGCCGTTGTGGGTGAGGGTTTCGAGGATCACCGACAGGTTCGGGTCGCCGGCGCGGTGGCGGAAGATCGACGCGCCGCCCATTTCATCCAGTGGCTTGAGGATCACATCGCCATGTTCCTGGGCAAAGGCGCGCAGGATGTCCTGGCGGCGGCTCACCAGCGTAGGCGGGTTGCACTGCGGGAACTGGGTGGCGAAGAGCTTTTCATTGCAGTCGCGCAGGCTCTGCGGCTTGTTGACGATCAGCACACCGGCGCGCTCGGCCGCCTCCAGCAGGTAGGTGCTGTAGATGAACTCGATGTCGAAGGGCGGGTCTTCGCGCATCAGCACGGCATCGAGCTCGGTGAGCGCGATGTCCTGCTCTTCGCCCAGCTCGTACCAATGGGCCGGGTCGGCGAACACCTTGAGCGCGCGTGCCCGGGCACGAGGTTCGCCCGAGGTCTGATAGAGGTCGGGCTGCTCCATGTACACCAGCTCCCAGCCACGGGCCTGGGCGGCCAGCAGCATGGCCAGCGAGCTGTCCTTTTTGTAGGAGATGCGCGCGATGGGGTCCATGACAATCCCGAGGCGTACGCTCATGGGGAAATCCTCTATAGGGCGGGGGCCGGAACGGCCCGTGGCGATGGAAATGGCCGTCAGGGTGATGCCAGGCGCGGCGTGGGTCAAGGCGCAGGCCGTGGAACGCGTTCCAGTAGCGTGCTGAAAAGCCCCTTAGACGACACCTCTGAAGCATCCACAGCCTGATAGAGCAATCATGGAGCAGCATTCCAACGGTCTCAAGGTCATGGTCGTCGATGATTCGAAAACCATCCGCCGCACAGCCGAAGCGCTACTGCAGCAAGCCGGTTGCCAGGTCATCACCGCCGTGGATGGCTTCGATGCACTGGCCAAGATCGCCGACTACCAACCCAGCATCATCTTCATCGATGTGATGATGCCGCGCCTGGACGGTTATCAGACCTGCGCCCTGATCAAGCACAACAGCCAGTTCCGCAGCACCGCCGTGGTCATGCTGTCGTCCCGTGACGGGCTGTTCGACCGCGCCCGTGGGCGGGTGGTGGAAGCCGACCAGTTCCTGACCAAACCATTCAGCAAGGAAACCCTGCTGGGCGCGATCCGGGCCCATGTGCCAGGCTTCGGCGTGCCGCAGGGGCAGCCATAACGGCGGCGCTGCCGCCATTGACGGGGAAGAGCATGGCCCGAATTCTGATTGTCGACGACTCACCGACCGAGCTGCACAAACTCACCGATATCCTGGAGAGGCAAGGCCATCAGGTACTCAAGGCCGACAACGGCGCCGATGGCGTAGCCCTGGCGCGCCAGGAAAAACCCGATGCCGTACTGATGGACATCGTGATGCCGGGCCTCAATGGCTTCCAGGCCACGCGCCAGCTGGCCAAGGATCCTGAAACCAGCGCGATCCCGGTGATCATCGTTACCGCCAAGGACCAGGAAACCGACAAGGTCTGGGGCACCCGCCAGGGTGCGCGCGAGTACATCACCAAACCCCTGGAAGAGGGCGCCCTGCTGCGCACCCTCGCCGCCGTGCTGGCCGGCTGAAGAGGCGCGCATGACACCGGGGCGCACCGCCTTCGAATTGCTGCTGGAGATCGACCGCCGCTGCCGCGCCCAGGCTGCCGCGCTGCCGTCGCAGCAGGCGCGCCTGCAGAACTGGAGCGGCATCGGCTTTCGCCTGGCCGGGCACTGGTTCGTCGCGCCCATGGCAGAAGTGGTCGAAGTGCTGCCCGAGCCGCGCCTGACCCAGGTGCCCGGCGTGCGCCACTGGGTAATGGGCATGGCCAACCTGCGCGGCCGGCTGCTGCCGGTGATGGACCTGTGCGGGTTCTTCGGCCAGGGCCTGAGCCCGTTGAAAAAGCAGCGGCGCATCCTGGTGATCGATCACGAGGAGCTGTTCACCGGCCTGATGGTCGACGAGGTCCCGGGCTTGCAGCATTTTGCGATGCAACGCCTGAACCCTTCTTCCCCTCCGGGGCTGCCACCGTCGATGGCGCCCTACGTGCAGGGGCACTTTCAGCGTGAGCGCAACTGGGCGGTGTTCAGCCCCCTGGCGTTGACGCATGTTGCGGAGTTCATGAATGTGGCGTTGTAACCCCCCTGCGCGGAGGGCTCGATGAAACGGGCTGTCCAAGGTTCACGCAGCGCGGCGCAGATCGCCGGGCTATTCGTGGCGCTGATCATCCTGATCATGCTGCTGTTCGCCAACTTCGCCTACCTCAACACCCGCGCCAACTACGACAAGCAGTACATCAGCCATGCCGGCGAGCTGCGCGTGGTGTCCCAGCGCATCGCCAAGAACGCCACCGAAGCCGCGGCGGGCAAAGCCGAGGCCTTTCGTCAATTGAGCGAGGCGCGCAACGAGTTCGAGCGGCGCTGGCGCTACCTGGTCGAGGGCGATCGCCACACCGGGCTGCCGCCGGCGCCGCATGAAGTCAGCGATGAGATCAAGGCGGTGCAGGCTGGCTGGGACCACCTGCGCAAGAACACCGACACGATCCTGGGCAGCGAGCAAACCGTGCTTGCGCTGCATCAGGTGGCCGCGACCCTCAGCCAGACCGTGCCACAGCTGCAGCTGCAATCGGAAAAGGTCGTGGACATCCTCCTGCGCCGGGGTGCGCCAGCCAATCAGGTCGCAATGGCGCAGCGTCAATCTCTGCTTGCCGAGCGTATCCTCGGTTCGGTCAATACGGTGCTGGCTGGCGATGAGAACGCAAGCCAGGCCGCCGAAGCCTTCGGCCGCGACGCTAACCGCTTCGGCGTGGTGCTGGCCGGCATGCTCAACGGCAATTCCGGCCAGCAGATCAGCCAGGTACAAGACCCCGAAGCCCGCGCCCTGCTCAAGGAAATCTCCGAGCTGTTCGCGTTCGTTTCAGGCTCTGTGGACCAGATCCTGGAAACCTCGCCTGAGCTGTTCCGCGTACGCGAGGCCAGCTCGGGCATCTTCAACCTTTCACAAGGTTTGCTCGACGACGCCTCACGGCTGGCCACAGGGTTCGAGCACCTGGCGGGCGGGCGTTCGGTCGATACCGTCGGCGGCTACGTGCTGGGCCTGCTGGCGCTGGCTTCGATCATCCTCATCGGGATGGTGATGGTGCGTGAAACCAACCGCCGGTTGCGGGAAACAGCCGAGAAGAACGAGCGCAACCAGGCCGCGATCATGCGCTTGCTCGACGAGATCGAAGACCTTGCCGCCGGCGACCTCACGGTTACGGCATCGGTCACCGAAGCCTTTACCGGCACCATCGCCGACTCGATCAACAACGCCATAGACCAATTGCGCGAGCTGGTGACTACCATCAACCGCGCTGCTGAAGATGTCGCCTACGCGGTCCAGCACACCGAGGGCAACGCCAGCCACCTGGTCAAGGGCTCGGAGCATCAGGCCCAGCAGATCAGCGAGGCGTCGCGGGCGATCAGCGACATGGCCCAATCGATCGACCATGTGTCCAACAATGCCTACCAGTCGGCCAAGGTCGCCGAACGCTCGGTGGACATCGCCAACAACGGAAGCCGCCTGGTGCACAACACCATTCGCGGCATGGAAACGGTGCGCGAGCAGATCCAGGAGACGTCGCGGCGGATCAAGCGCCTGGGTGAGTCCTCCCAGGAAATCGGCGACATCGTCAGCCTGATCGACGAGATTGCCGACCAGACCAACATTCTGGCGCTCAACGCAGCGATCCAGGCGTCAATGGCTGGTGAAGCCGGGCGTGGCTTTGCGGTAGTTGCAGACGAAGTGCAGCGCCTGGCCGAGCGTTCGTCGTCGGCACTGCGGCAGATCGAGCTGCTGGTGCGGGCGATCCAGGCCGACACCAACGAGGCAGTGATGTCCATGGAACAAACCACCTACGAGGTGGTGCGCGGTGCCCGCCTGGCTGAAGACGCCGGGGTGGCGCTCGAGGAAATCGAAGGCGTGTCGGAAGACCTCGCCGCGCTCATCCAGTGTATTTCCAATGCGGCCCAGCAGCAGACCTCTTCTGCCGGGCAGATTTCCCACACCATGGCCATCATCCAAGAAATCACTACCCAGACCTCCTCCGACTCCATCGCCACGGCCGACAGCATGGCGAACCTGGCGCGCATGGCCAGTGAAATGCGCCGTTCGGTCTCAGGTTTCCGCTTGCCCGCCGGAGCCGGGCTCGGCGCCATGAACGCGGCCGTGGATTTCGTGGCCCTCGAGTGGGTTCGCAGGGAGCTGGCCGATAGCCTGCCGCCCATACGGCAGGCACTGCTGGCCGGCGACCCGGCCCTCGCCCGGCAATGGCTCGCCCAGGCGCGCGGGGCAATGCGCTTGTTGGAGCTTGAAGGTGCTGGCGCGTTGCTCGAGGCGCTGGGGCTTCTTGATGCTCTACAGCCGGCAGTGCAAGGCCTGCTGCTGCGGGTGATGGAGCAATTGCCTGAGTGGCTGGAGCGCGTACACCGCGCCCGGCGTGATATGCCCGAACTGATGCTGCCACTGCTCACCGAGGCGCGCGCCTTGCAAAGCGGCGCTCCGGGTGCTGCGCAAGTGTTGCCGCCAGAACTGGCCGGCAAACTGGAAGCTGGCAACCGCGATGCGCTGCGGGCGGTGGTCCAGGCGCTGTGCGTGGAGCTGGTGCGCCATCATGAAAGCCTGGAAGCCTGGCTCGAAGCGCCGGAATGTGGCCCACAGGCACTGGGCGAGCGCCTGCCGGCCTTGCGGCAAGTAGCCGACACGCTGGCGGTGCTGGGTTTCGAACAGCCACGCCGGTTGATCCTCGATCAGTTGAACGTGCTGCAAGCCTTCGTGCAGGGCCAGCGCGCGCCGGATGAGGCTGCGCTGATGGACGTGGCCAGCGCCCTGCTGTACATCGAGGCCACACTGAACGGCATGGTCGGGCCCGAAGCCGGTCGCCAGCGACGAACTTGGCCCCAGCACGGATATCGACGAAATCCACCGCCTGGTGATTCGCGAAACCCTCGCGGGCCTTGAGCGCTTCGCGCAGGGGCTGAAGGCGCCTGGGCGGCAGGCTGGCCTCCGGCCGAATGCCAGGCGCTGGCCGAGCAATTGCACCCGTTGGCAGGGGCGCTTGCGATGATCCCGTTGCCTGCTGTGGCCTCGCCATTGGAGGCGATGGCGCGCTGGCTGGCGGGCGCGCCCAGGCGAGTGATTGCCGAGGCACTGGCCGAGGTGATCTGCGCGCTGGAATACCACCTGGAGCGTTTGCTGCTCGATCCCGACGGCCCGCACCAGCCCAGCCTCGCTCGTGCCGAGCGGGCGCTCGATGCGCTATGCCGGGGCGCCGGCTCCGCGGCAGCCGGGCTGGCTGCTGACGCGCCTGAACCTGTGGCGCCCGCGCCGGCCTCGTTGCTGGCGATCTTCCGTGATGAGGCGCAAGGTTACCTCGCCGTGCTGCAGCGCTGGCTGGCAACGCCGGAAGCTGTGCCTGGGCATGCCTTGCACGTGGCGTTGCACACGCTCAAGGGCAGCGCCTCGATGGCTGGGGCCAGCGCGATCAGCGAATTGGCTGCGGCCCTTGACCGCATCGCCCAGCGTGCTCCGCTGGACGAACCTGAGGTTCGCACGCTCTTCGAGCAGGGCGCCGCGCAAATCGAAAACCTCCTGGCCGGCGAGGCCGCCGAACGGGCACAGGCAGTGATCGACCAGGCCAATGCTCTGCTTGGCGGGGCAGATGCCGCGCCGCCTTCGGCCGCCCAGAGCTTCTTGCGCGCACATATGGATCGCGTGCTCGACAGCGAAGCGGCCCTGCGTGCCTGGGCGCGCCAGCCACGCAGCCGCCAGGAGTTGGCCGGCTTGCTCGACGAATTGACCGACCTTGCACAAGGCGCCCACGACGCAGGCCTGTCGGCCGTCGATGAGCTGTGCGAAGCGCTGCTGGATGTTTACGGCGCGGTGGAGGAGGGCAGCCTGCCGGTCAACGATGCGTTCTTCGAGCGGATGGGCCGTGGCCACGAGGCGCTGATCGATCAGTTCGACCAGTTGGCCGCAGGCCAAGGCGCTGCGCCTGCTCCGCTTGCATTGCGTTACCTGCGGGAGTTGCTCGACCAGGCGCTGCCGCCGGACGCCCTCGGCCGCCTGAGCGACGGCCAGGCGCAGGCGCTGCCAGCCCTGAAACCGGAACCGGAACCAGAACCGGAACCAGAGCCAGAAACCGACGGCGTCGACGAAGGCCCTGCCGACCAGGAGCTGATGCAGGTCTTTCTCGACGAAGGCTTCGACATCGTCGAAAGCGCGGGCGAGGCCCTGCTGCGCTGGGAAGCCGAGCCCGGCAACACGCTGGAGGTGGAAAACCTGCTGCGCGACCTGCACACCCTCAAGGGCGGCGCGCGGATGGTGGAAATTGCGCCGATCGGCGACCTGGCCCATGAGCTGGAAACCCTCTACCAGCGGCTGGCCGCCGGCACGTTGCTGCCCAGTGCCGGGCTGTTCGAGCTTTTGCAAAAGGGCCATGACCGCGTCGGCCTGATGCTCGATGCCCTGCGTTCTGGCCAGCAAGTGCAGGCCGACCCCGCGCTGATCGCTCGCATGAACGGCTTTGGCCTGGCCCACGCGCCACGGGGCAGCGCCCAGTCGCCGCGCATGGAGCCTGCGCCGGCCGTGATGGAGCGCGGGCCGGTGGACATGGTCAAGGTCACCGCGCTGGTGCTCGAAGAGCTCGGCGACCTGGCAGGCGAGGCGGCCATTGCCCGCGGGCGTGTCGAGCAGCAGGTCAACGACAGCCGCTCGGCCCTCTATGAAATGGAAATGACGCTCCAGCGCATGCGCGACCACCTGCTGCGCCTGGACAGCGAAACCCAGGCCGGCCAGCGCGAACATGCCCAGGAAAGCACGGCCTACGCCGAGTTCGACCCGCTGGAAATGGACCGCCATTCTCAGCTGCAACAGCTCACACGGGGCCTGTTCGAGGCGGTCTCTGACCTGCTCGACCTCAAGGACACGCTCGACGAGCGCAACCACGAGGCCCAGGCGCTGCTGGCGCACCAGTCACGGGTGAGCAGCCAATTGCAGGAAGGCCTGATGCGCACGCGCATGGTGCCTTTCGAACGGGTGTTGCCACGCTTGCAGCGGGTAGTACGGCAGGTGGCCGAAGAGCTGGGCAAGCAGGTGATTTTCGAAGCCGGCCATGCCGAGGCCGAAATGGACCGCACGGTGCTCGAACGCATGGTCGCGCCGCTGGAGCACATGCTGCGCAATGCCGTGGACCACGGCCTTGAGCCTGCGGCGATACGGCGCGCCTCGGGCAAGCCCGAGTCGGGCCTGATCAGCCTGAGCGTGGCCCACGAGGGCGGCGAGGTGGTGATCGAGCTGGCCGACGACGGCGCCGGTGTGCCGCTGGACGCGGTGCGCAACAAGGCGGCCATGCGCGGCCTGCTGGCGGCGGGCAGTGACATGAGCGACCACGATGTCATGCAGTTCATTCTTCAGCCGGGGTTCTCCACCGCCGAGAAGATTACGCAGATTTCCGGGCGCGGCCTGGGCATGGACGTGGTGCATGAGGAGGTCAAGCAGCTTGGCGGCAGCATGACCATCGACTCGCGGCGCGGTGTGGGCGCGCGATTCCAGATCCGCCTGCCGCTGTCGGTGTCGGTCAACCGGGCGCTTTTGGTGCAATGCAACGAAGAGCTGTACGCGGTGCCGCTCAACAGCGTGGAAGGCATCGTGCGGGTCGGGCCCGCCGAGCTGGATGCACATTACCGGCATACTCCGCCGGTGTACCGTTACGGCGGCATGAATCACGACCTGCGTTACCTCGGCCAGTTGTTGAATGGCCAGGCCCGGCCTGCGCTGCTGAGCCAGGAACAGGCACTGCCGGTGCTGCTGGTACGGGCACACGAGCATCAGGTCGCCGTGCAGGTCGATGCGATCACCGGCTCACGCGACATCGTGGTCAAGAGCCTGGGGCCGCAATTCGTGACAGTGCCGGGCCTTAATGGCGCAACCATTCTGGGCGACGGGCGAGTGGTGCTGATCCTCGACTTGCTGGGCCTGATCCGCGCGCAGCAATTGCGCCAGGGGCCGGCGCGCAGCCCCGAGCAGCGCGCCGAGCCAGCTCCCGCTCGGCCACGTCGAGTGCTGGTGGTCGATGACTCGGTGACCGTGCGCAAGGTCACCAGCCGCTTGCTGGAGCGCCATGGCATGCACGTGAGCACCGCACGGGACGGTGTCGAGGCGGTCGAGCGCATGGAAGAGCAGCGTCCTGACATCCTGCTGCTGGACATCGAGATGCCGCGCATGGACGGCTACGAGGTGGCAGCCTGGGTGCGCCGCGACAGCCGCCTGAAAAGCCTGCCAATCATCATGATCACCTCGCGCACCGGAGAGAAGCACCGCGACCGTGCCATGGCCCTCGGGGTCAACGAGTACCTGGGCAAGCCGTTCCAGGAGCCGCAACTGTTGGCCTGCATCGAAAAGTGGAGCCCTCGCCATGCATGAACGTGCTTTCGAGCGGCGCCACAGCCTCACGGCCTTGCTGCTGCCGTTGACCGATCGTCAGTTGGTGCTGCCCAACGTTGCGGTCGCCGAGCTGATCGATGACCGCCCCGGCGTGCCGGTGGCCGGCGCGCCTTCCTGGCATCTGGGGCACATCGCCTGGCGCCATCGCGAGCTGCCGTTGCTGAGCTTCGAGGCGGCCTGCGGCACCGAGCCCCGGCGCGGCGAGCGCAACCACATCGTGGTGCTCAACGCCTTGAGCGGCGGGCCTTTGGCCTTCTACGCCATGCTGGTGCAGGGGATCCCTCGCTCGTTCAAGGTCGACAGCCAGCTCAGCTACGTGGATGTGCCGCTGGACCGCTTCGAACTGGCAGCGGTGCAGTTGGGGGAAAGCGTGGCGCGGGTGCCGGACCTGGACGGCCTGGAGCGGCTGGTGCAGCAGGTATGGCCGGCGCTGTAATACCTGCGTAGGCAAAGCTTGCTGCAGCATGGCGGCCTCACTCAGGAACCAAGAGGGCCTTGCCGCCATGTATCACGGCGAACGTCTCAATGCCTGGACTCACCTGGTTGGCACGGTGCTGGCCTGCGTCGGTGCGCTTTGGCTGACCGCGCTGGCCGGTATCCAGGGCAACCCCTGGAAGATCGTCAGTGCCGCGGTGTACGGCGTCACCCTCACGGCGCTGTACGCCATTTCCACCGTTTATCACAGTGTGCGCGGCCAGGCGAAAACGGTGATGCGCAAGCTCGACCACCTCGCCATCTACTTGCTGATCGCCGGCAGCTATACACCCTTCTGCCTGGTGTCACTGCGCGGGCCTTGGGGGTGGAGCCTGTTCGGGGTGGTGTGGGCGCTGGCGGTGCTGGGCATGTTGCAGGAGCTCAAGCCGCGGTCTTCGGCGCGGGTGTTGTCGGTGGTGATCTACGCCGTGATGGGCTGGGTGGTGCTGGTGGCGGTCGGGCCACTGCTCGATGCGCTGGGCACTGCCGGCTTCTGCTGGCTGGCCGGCGGAGGGCTGTTGTACACGGTGGGGATCATCTTTTACGCACTTGGCGAGCGCATGCCCCATGGGCATGGCATCTGGCACCTGTTCGTGATCGCCGGCAGTTTGCTGCACTTCGTGGCGATTTTCTTTTATGTGATCTGAAGGGGGCCGTCGCGCGGCGAGCCGCCCTCCCACTTTTTGAAACCTTCATATGCCTGATCGATGAAGTGAGAAGGCGGCTTGCCGCGCGACAGGCCGATCAGAAATCGCCCCACAACTGCTGCGCCAGCGCCAACGCCACCACTGGTGCGGTTTCGGTGCGCAGCACCCGTGGCCCCAGCCGGGCGGGATGGAAGCCCTGAGCCTGGGCCTGAACGACTTCCTGTTCGGTGAGGCCGCCTTCCGGGCCGATCAAAAATGCCAGGCGCCCGGGCCGTGGATGGCTGGCAAGCGGCTCTGCCACCGGGTGCAGCACAAGCTTCAGGTCTGCCTCTGTCTGGCCAAGCCACTGCTCAAGAAGCAGTGGCGGATGTATCACCGGCACGCTGGAGCGCCCGCATTGCTCGCAGGCGCTGATTGCGACCTGCCGCCAGTGGGCCAGGCGTTTATCGGCACGCTCGTCCTTCAGGCGCACCTCGCAGCGCTCGCTGAAGATCGGAGTGATCTCGGCAACGCCCAGCTCGGTCGCCTTCTGAATGGCCCAGTCCATGCGCTCACCGCGCGACAGCCCCTGACCCAGATGCACATGCAGCCCGGAGTCCGGCTGGCCGGCCAACTGCTCGATCAGGCGCACGGTCACGTGCTTCTTGCCCACTTCCAGCAAGGTCCCCCGGTACTCCTGGCCGGAACCGTCGAACAACTGCAGCGCGTCGCCTTCGGCCAGGCGCAGCACCCGCGCGATGTAATGGGCCTGCGCCTCCGGCAGCGGGTGGTCGCCCAGGCTCAGGGGCAGGTCTGTGTAAAAGCGTTTCATCGATAACCTGTTCAGCGGTTAGCCCGGGTCACGAAAACCGGGGTGGAAGTCAGTCTTGACCGGCACGCTCACGCGGCTGCCGGTGGCGATGTCGATGCCCTCGCTGGCCACTTCGGCGAGGAAGTCGATCTGTTCGGGCGTTATCACATAAGGCGGCAGAAAATACACCACGCTGCCCAGCGGGCGCAGCAACGCGCCACGCGAAAGGCCATGTTCGAAAACCTTCAGGCCACGGCGCTCCTGCCAAGGCCAGGCGGCCTTGGTGGTTTTATCCTTGACCATCTCTATGGCCAGCGCCATGCCGGTCTGGCGCACCTCACCCACATGCGGGTGGTCGGCCAGGTGCGCAGTAGCGCTGGCCATGCGCGTGGCCAGCGCCTTGTTGCGCTCGATCACGTTGTCTTGCTCGAAGATGTCGAGCGTGGCAAGCGCTGCGGCACAGGCCAGCGGGTTGCCGGTGTAGCTGTGCGAGTGCAGGAAGGCGCGCAGCGTGGAGTAGTCGTCGTAGAACGCCTGGTAGACGTCATCGGTGGTCAGCACCGCCGCCAGCGGCAGGTAGCCCCCGGTCAGGGCCTTGGACAGGCAGAGGAAATCCGGGCGGATGCCGGCCTGCTCGCAGGCGAACATCGTGCCGGTGCGGCCGAAGCCCACAGCGATTTCGTCGTGGATCAGGTGCACGCCGTAGCGGTCGCAGGCCTCACGCAGCAGTTGCAGGTACACCGGGTGATACATGCGCATGCCACCCGCGCCCTGAATCAGTGGCTCGACGATCACCGCAGCAACGCTGTCGTGGTGCTCGGCGAGGGTCTGCTCCATGGCAGCGAACATCGTGCGCGAGTGCTCTTCCCAGCTCACGCCCTCAGGGCGCAGGTAGCAGTCGGGGCTTGGCACTTTCAAGGTCTCGAGCAGCAGCGCCTTGTAGGTTTCGGTGAACAACGGCACGTCGCCCACCGACATCGCCGCGATGGTTTCACCGTGGTAGCTGTTGGAGAGAGTAACGAAGCGCTTCTTGGCCGGTTGGCCGCGGTTGAGCCAGTAGTGGTAGCTCATCTTCAGCGCCACTTCGATGCATGAGGAACCGTTGTCGGCATCGAACACCCGGTCGAGCCCTTCGGGGGTGATCTTCACCAGGCGTTCGGACAGCTCGATCACCGGTGCGTGGCTGAAGCCGGCCAGGATCACGTGTTCGAGCTGGTCGACCTGCGCCTTGATACGCTCGTTGATGCGCGGGTTGGCGTGGCCGAAGACGTTGACCCACCAGGAGCTGACCGCATCGATATAGCGCCGGCCTTCGAAGTCTTCCAGCCACACCCCTTCACCACGGCGGATCGGTATCACCGGTAGCGTCTCGTGGTCTTTCATCTGGGTGCAGGGGTGCCACAGCACGTTCAGGTCACGCTGCATCCACTGGTCGTTCAAGCTCATGGTGATTCTCCTGGCAGCACGTTTGGCCTGCTGGGCTAAATTGATGCGCAAGCCTATGCGTCATGGGCGATAGGGGCAACTGCCGTTAATGGTTAGTTAACAGATGTATTTCAGACTTTTCATCGCCTGGCTCGATAGATCAAAGCGAAAAATTCTGCTTTTTTTCGATGTTTAAGCCGGTACGCTTGCTCCCACGGTTATCGAGGATTTCGCCGATGCAGCTCAAGAATTCACCCGCCCGTTATGGCGCCGTCAGCATGTTCCTGCATTGGGGCACAGCCTTGACGGTGTTCGGCATGTTCGCCCTGGGCCTGTGGATGGTCGGCCTTGGTTATTACGATCCTTGGCGCAAGGCAGGCCCGGACCTGCACAAAAGCATCGGGCTGACGTTGTTCTTCTTCATGCTGTTGCGCGTGGTGTGGCGTTTCATCAGCGCGCCACCGCCGCCTACTCCCAATCAGGGCCGGCTGACACGCCTGGCCGCTGCGGCGGGGCACTTGTTTCTCTACGCAGACCTGTTCCTGGTGATGATCACCGGTTACCTGATCTCCACTGCCGACGGTGTGGGCATTCCGGTATTCGGGCTGTTCGACGTTCCTGCGTTGTTCACAGGCTCCGACAGCCAGGCCGAGGTCGCCGGGACGGTGCATCTGTACCTGGCCTGGGCGCTGGTGAGCTTTGCGGTACTGCATGGCCTGGCCGCGCTCAAGCATCACTTCATCGACCGTGACGCTACCTTCATTCGCATGCTGGGCCGCAAGGCCTGACCTACACTCACCCGATCCAAGCAAAAGGAACATCGCTATGTTGAAGAAAACCCTGGCCGCCCTGGCTATCGGTTCCGCCCTGCTGACCGCAGGCCAAGCCATGGCCGAGCCGGTCAACTACAAGATCGACAAGGAAGGCCAGCACGCTTTCGTCGACTTCAAGATCAGCCACCTGGGTTACAGCTTCATCACCGGTACCTTCAAAGACTTCGACGGCTCCTTCGTCTGGGATGCCGACAAGCCGGAAAACTCCTCGGTACAGGTCACCCTGAAAACCGCCAGCGTGTTCACCAACCACGCAGAACGCGACAAGCACATCAGCAGCAAAGACTTCCTCGATGTCGCCAAGTACCCGGAAGCGACCTTCAAGTCCACCAAGGTCACCCCCACCGGCAAGAATGCCGATGGCAAGCTGACTGCTGACGTGGCCGGTGACCTGACCCTGCAAGGCGTCACCAAGCCTGTCGTGATCAAGTCGACCTTCCTGGGCGAAGGCAAAGACCCGTGGGGTGGCTACCGTGCAGGTTTCGAAGGCCAGACCACCATCAACCGCAAGGATTTCGCGCCCAAGACCATGGACCTGGGCCCGCAGTCCGACACCGTTACCCTGTACTTCACCTTCGAAGGTGTTAAGCAGAAGTAAAGGTTGGCACCAACGAAAAGGCCGCGCTCTTGAGCGCGGCCTTTTCATTTGCAGCGAACGGAGCCTGAATCAGCTCTCGCCGCGGGTCAGCAGGGCGGGTTTTTCACCGCGCGGCTTGTTGCTGCGCTGCAGCTCGTCCAACTGCTCGAGCGTGAGCGAGCTCAGGCGGGACTCCTTGTGGATGATCTTCGGCTTGGGTGCGTCCTGGCGTGCAGAAGGGATCATCGACTCGCCACGCGGCGCGTCGCCGGTGAGCACGCGGCGGCTGCCGCCGTCGCGACGGCTCTGGCCGCCGCCATTGCTGCCACGGCGGTTGTTGTTGGCTGGTTTGGCCCCACCGCCATTGCTGCGCGGCGCGCCCTGGCCTTGACCTTGACCCTGGCCCTGGCGGCGTTGCTGCGCCTGGTTCTGGCCTTGGCCGGCGCTGCCAGCCGGGCGGCGGTTGCGGCCGCCGGGCTTCTGGTCCTTGTAGGGGCTGACGTAGTCGGCGCGGTTGCCGAAGTTATCGACGTCGTCGTCACGGAATTCTTCCGGGTCGCGAGCTGCCTGCGAGCTTGCGCCCGCTGCCTGGCTCTGGCCCTCAGGCTTCTTGCCGCTGCGTTGGCGGCGATTGCGGCGCTCACCGGCAGGGCGCTCGCCTGTGGTCTGCTTCTCGCCACGGCTTTCGCCAGCGGGCTGGTCAGCGGCCTTTTCTTTCGGCTTGTCCTTGCGAGGCTTGTCTTTGCGCCCACCATTGTTGCTGTTGGCACCCTGCCCACGGCCGCGGCCCTGTGGCTGGCGAGGCTCGCGCACCTCAGGCTTCTCAGCCTCGATGGTGCTGGCGTCGAAGCCCATGGCGTCGCCATCAGGGATACGCTGGCGGGTCATGCGCTCGATGCTCTTGAGCAGCTTCTCCTCGTCAGGTGCGACCAGCGAGATAGCCTCGCCGCTACGACCTGCCCGGCCAGTACGGCCAATGCGGTGTACGTAGTCTTCCTCGACATTGGGCAGCTCGAAGTTGACCACATGGGGCAACTGGTCGATGTCCAGGCCGCGAGCGGCGATGTCGGTGGCGACCATGACTCGCACAGTACCGGCCTTGAAGTCGGCCAAGGCCTTGGTGCGAGCGTTCTGGCTCTTGTTGCCGTGAATCGGCGCGGCGGTGAGGCCGTGCTTGTTCAGGTACTCGGCCAGGCGGTTGGCGCCGTGCTTGGTGCGGGTGAACACCAGCACTTGCTCCCACGCACCCAGGGTGATCAGGTGCGCCAGCAACGCGCGCTTGTGAGACGCCTGCAGGCGGAACACACGCTGCTCGATACGCTCGACCGTGGTGTTGGGTGGGGCGACTTCGATGCGCTCGGGGTTGTCCAGCAGCTTCTCGGCAAGGTCGGTGATGTCCTTGGAGAAGGTGGCCGAGAACAGCAGGTTCTGGCGCTTGTCAGGGAGGCGCGCGAGGACCTTTTTCACGTCGTGGATGAAGCCCATGTCGAGCATGCGGTCGGCTTCATCGAGTACGAGGATTTCGACATGGGACAGGTCGACGCTGCCTTGGCCGGCCAGGTCGAGCAGGCGGCCGGGGCACGCCACCAGCACATCGACACCCTTGGCCAGGGCCTGCACCTGCGGGTTCATGCCGACGCCGCCGAAGACGCAGGCGCTGACGAACTTGAGGTCGCGGGCATAGATCTTGAAGCTGTCATGCACCTGGGCCGCCAGCTCGCGGGTGGGGGTGAGCACCAGCACGCGAGGTTGCTTGGGGCCATGGCGGCGAGATTCGTCCGGGTGGCCTTCAGGGAAAAGGCGCTCGAGGATCGGCAAAGCGAAACCGGCGGTCTTGCCGGTACCCGTCTGGGCCGCCACCATCAGGTCGCGACCTTGCAACACGGCGGGAACGGCCCGCTGTTGCACCGGGGTTGGCTGCGTGTAGCCCGCGGCCTCGATAGCGCGGACTAGAGCCTCGGAGAGACCGAGGGAAGCAAAGGACATGGGCAATCCTGTTCATGTGGGGGCTAGTGCCCGAAGGTAATCTTGCCTGGCGCGAACGGCATGAGGATGCGCGTGGCGACCGGTACTGCCGGAGCTTCGCCGCCGTATTGGTGAAAATGGCTACCTGGGGCAGGTAGCGCCAATAGGCGTTTTTGCGAGATCGGGCGTCCGGGCGTAAGCCTGGCGGGAAGGCCGAGTATAACAGAGGCTCGGCCACAGCAACCGATTGTAATGATGTTCTTGAACAAAAAACAGCCACCTTCATGGCGCGGGGGTGGCGAATCGCGCCAGCAACTCGACGTAAGCCGGCTCACCGCGGAACTGGCGCAAGGTACTGGCAAAGCGCTCTGCAAGCTCTTCCATGCCCGGCCCGCGGCGTAGCGCCAGGTATTGGCGGTCGCTGCTGACCACGGTAGGCAGGGCGCTGACCTGCTGCTGGAGGTTGAGGTGTTCCAGCGCGTATTGCCCGGCCCGGCGGTCAGTGATGACCAGATCGACGCGCCCCAGCATCAACTTGCCCAGGTTGGCCTCGAGTGTCGGCGCGGACTCCCGGTAGATGCCCGGCGCCTTCATGAACGCCTCGCCATACTGGAACCCGGCCTGGGTGCCGATGATCAGCCCTTGCAGGTCAGCCATTGTGTTGAACGCATGGGGGCGCTCGTTGGCCTGGAACAGCAGGAACTCCACCTCCGACAGCGGCTCGCTGGGGTAGATCAGCATGGCGTCGCGTTCGCGGGTTTCAAGGATGTCCAGCACGGCGTCCGCCTGCCCTTGGCGAGCCATCGCCAGGCAGCGCCGCCACGGCAGGAACTGCCAGTGCACCTGAACATTCATGCGGCGGAACACTTCAGCGGCGATTTCGTAATCCAGCCCCGTCGGCTTGCCGTCTTTCAGGTAGCTGAAAGGCGCCCAGGGTTCGGTCACCAACCGCAATGGCTCCGCACGCGCGCTCAAGGCCAAGGTTGCCAGCAAGGCGGCAACCAGCCAGCGCCAAAGGGCAGGCAGGGTAGGCAAGCGGTCAGGGAGCATGGGCGGGCCAGATAAGGCAAACGGTAGGCATGGTAGTGCGCGCGCCTACCGTTTGGCCACCCGCCAGTTTTGTCAGCTAGGCAACTGCAGGTTGTTCCAGATCGCCAGGCTAGGCTCGGCCTGGTTCAGGGTGTAGAAGTGCAGGCCAGGCGCGCCGCCGGCCAGCAGTTGCTCACACAGGCGGGTGATGACTTCTTCACCGAAAGCCTGAATGCTGGCGCTGTCGTCACCGTAGGCTTCCAGCTGCTTGCGCACCCAGCGCGGGATCTCGGCGCCACAGGCGTCGGAGAAGCGTGCCAGCTTGCTGTAGTTGGTGATCGGCATGATGCCCGGAACGATCGGGATATCCACACCCAGCTTGCGTACGCGCTCGACGAAGTAGAAGTAGCAGTCGGCGTTGAAGAAGTACTGGGTAATGGCGCTGTTGGCACCGGCCTTGGCCTTGGTGGCGAAGGCGGCCAGATCGTGCTCGAAATTGCGCGCCTGCGGGTGCATCTCAGGGTACGCAGCCACTTCCAGGTGGAAGTGGTCGCCGGTTTCGGCGCGGATGAATTCGACCAGGTCGCTGGCATGGCGCAATTCGCCTGCCGCCATGCCCATGCCCGAGGGCAGGTCACCGCGCAGCGCAACGATACGCTTGATGCCGGCGTTCTTGTATCCGGCCAGCAGCTCACGCAGCTCGGCCTTGGTGTCGCCTACGCAAGAGAGGTGAGGCGCGGCGGGCACGCTGACTTCGCGCTCCAGTTGCAGCACCGTACCCAGCGTGCGATCACGGGTCGAGCCACCGGCACCGTAGGTGCAGGAGAAGAAAGCAGGTTTGTGAGCCGCCAACTGGCGCGCCACACCCATGAGCTTCTCGTGCCCCGCCTCGGTCTTGGTGGGGAAAACTCGAAACTGATGTTATCTGATGTCGTCATGGAAGAGCCTTCACTCAGCCTCAAGCTCCAAGCCTCAAGCTGCAAGCCAAGGCAGATCTGCTTTGACTTGCAGCTTGCAGCTAAAAGCTTGCAGCTCGATTAATACCGGTAGGTGTCGGGCTTGAACGGGCCTTCGACCGTGACGCCGATGTAATCGGCCTGCTTGGGCGTGAGTTGAGTGACTACGCCGCCGAAGCCCTTGACCATTTCCAGGGCCACTTCCTCGTCCAGCTTCTTGGGCAGCACTTCGACGGTCAGGCGCGCGGCCTTGTCTGCGCCGGAGAGGTCAGCGAACTTCTGCTCGAACAGGTGGATCTGCGCCAGCACCTGGTTGGCGAAGGAACCGTCCATGATCCGGCTCGGGTGGCCAGTGGCGTTGCCCAGGTTCACCAGGCGGCCTTCGGCCAGCAGGATCAGGTAGTCATCGTTCTGCGCATCGAAGCTGCCGGCGCCGGTGCGGTGAACCTTGTGTACCTGTGGCTTGACCTCTTCCCACGCCCAGTTCTTGCGCATGAAGGCGGTGTCGATCTCGTTGTCGAAGTGGCCGATGTTGCACACCACTGCGCGCTTTTTCAGCGCCTTGAGCATGTTGGCGTCGCACACGTTGACGTTGCCGGTGGTGGTCACGATCAGGTCGATCTTGCCCAGCAGGGCGGCATCCACACTGGCTTCGGTGCCATCGTTGAGGCCGTTGTTGTACGGCGAAACCACTTCGAAGCCGTCCATGCAGGCCTGCATGGCGCAGATCGGGTCGACTTCCGACACCTTGACGATCATGCCTTCCTGGCGCAGCGACTGCGCCGAGCCCTTGCCCACGTCGCCGTAGCCGATCACCAGCGCCTGCTTGCCGGAGAGCAAGTGGTCGGTGCCGCGCTTGATGGCGTCGTTCAGGCTGTGGCGGCAGCCGTACTTGTTGTCGTTCTTGCTCTTGGTGACCGAGTCGTTGACGTTGACCGCCGGGACCTTGAGGGTGCCCTTGGCCAGCATGTCGAGCAGGCGATGCACACCGGTGGTGGTTTCTTCGGTCACGCCGTGAATGCGGTCGAGCATCTGCGGGTATTTGTTGTGCAGGATTTCGGTGAGGTCGCCACCGTCGTCCAGCACCATGTTGGCGTCCCATGGCTGGCCGCCGCTGAGGATGGTCTGCTCGATGCACCACTCGTACTCGGCTTCGGTTTCGCCCTTCCAGGCGAACACCGGGATGCCGGCGGCGGCGATGGCGGCAGCGGCCTGGTCCTGGGTCGAGAAGATGTTGCACGACGACCAGCGTACTTCAGCGCCCAGTGCGATCAGGGTTTCGATCAGCACGGCGGTCTGGATGGTCATGTGGATGCAGCCGATGATCTTGGCGCCCTTGAGCGGTTGCTGGCCGGCGTATTTGCGGCGCAGGCCCATCAGGGCAGGCATTTCGGACTCGGCGATGATGATTTCGCGGCGGCCCCAGGCAGCCAGGGAGATGTCGGCGACCTTGAAGTCGGAAAAACCGGCAGGCGTCATTACAGCGCTCATTGAAGAGCCTCCATTCGTTAGGTGCGAATGGGCGCCGTTGTGCGTTTGGCCACGGAACCGGGCCGGAGCACGCCCCATCCGAGCCTGACAGGTGAACACCTGCTGCAGCGCCCCTCGGACAGGTGGCGGGAACGCCCGCGGCAGTGGCGGGCGCTGAACGAAAACGGTGTGATTATAGGGAAGGGTTTCGGGGCTGTCGAATCCCCGCAAAGGTGTTTTGCACAGCCGGCCATCGGACGATTGTGGGCGTTGCACCCGCTCTGCCATCATGGCCGGCACATCCCCAGACGGCAGGAGCGCGCCATGAACTTCCACACCCGCAAGTGGGTGAAACCCGAAGACCTCAACCCCAACGGCACCCTGTTCGGTGGCAGCCTGCTGCGCTGGATCGACGAAGAGGCGGCGATCTACGCCATCGTGCAGCTGGGTAATCAGCGGGTCGTGACCAAGTACATTTCCGAGATCAACTTCGTCAGCGCCTCGCGCCAGGGCGACATCATCGAACTGGGCATCACCGCCACCGAGTTCGGCCGCACCTCGATCACCTTGAGCTGCGAAGTGCGCAACAAGATCACTCGCAAGAGCATTCTGACCATCGACAAGCTGGTGTTCGTCAACCTCGGCGAGGACGGCCTGCCTGCCCCGCACGGCCGCACCGAAATCCGCTACATCAAGGACCAGTTCTCCAGCGAAGAGCTTTGACCTGAAACGAAAAGGCCGGGCAATCGCCCGGCCTTTCGTATTTTCAGAAGATCAGCTTGAAGGCCAGGATCACCACCACCAGGCCGATCAGGAAAATGATGCCAACGGTACCGCCGAGAAACTTGAGCATGGCCCTACTCCATATGGGATTCATGCGATAGACACTCGGGATGTGCCATGCGTTTCGTCGGGTTTCAACCGGCTTTGGGCGCGGTCACCGCCTTGACCACTTTGCCGATGGTCAGGCCCTGCAGCAGGATCGACGAGAGCACCACGATGTAGGTGATGCTCAGCAGCAGGTCACGCTCCGGCCCTACCGGCAACGCCAGCGCCAATGCCACCGAAACACCGCCGCGCAGGCCGCCCCAGGTGAGCACCCGGATCGACCCTTGCGGAATGTTGCGCCAGCGGCGCGCCAGGGCAATGGCCGGTGCCACGGTGATGAACCGCGACAGCAGAATCGCCACCGCCAGCATGCTGGCGGCCATCAGGTGCGTCCACGAGAACGGCAACAGCAGCAGCTCCATGCCGATCAGCGCGAACAGCGCGGCGTTGAGCATGTCGTCGAGCAATTCCCAGAAACCGTCCATGTAGCGGCGGGTCATGTCGTTCATTGCAAGCTTGCGGCCCAGGTTGCCGATGATCAGCCCTGCCACCACCATGGCGATGGGGGCCGACACGTGCAGCTCGTAGGCCAACGCCGAGCCGCCGATCACCAGGGCAAGCGTCAGCATCACTTCAACCTGGTACTGCTCGACGCTCTTGATCATGCGGTACACCGCGTAGCCGATCAGGCCGCCGAACAGCACGCCGCCAATGGCTTCGTGCACGAACAGCATCGCTGTGGCGCTGACGGTGGGCGCTTCGCCCAGTTGGGCAATGCCCAGCAACACGGTGAACACCACAACGGCTGTGCCGTCGTTGAACAGCGATTCGCCGACGATGGTGGTTTTCAACGGCTTGGACGCATTGGCAGTGCGCAGCGCGCCGAGCACGGCGATCGGGTCTGTGGGTGAGATCAACGCGCCGAACAGCAGGCAGTAGAGGAAGCTGATGTGCCAGCCGAACATCGCGAAGATGTAAAACGCCAGGGTGCCGATCACGAAGGTGGCGATCAGCACGCCGAAGGTCGCCAGCAGCCCGATGGGCCAGCGGTAGCTGCGCAGGTCGCCCAGGTTCACATGCAAGGCGCCGGCGAACAGCAGGAACGACAGCATCCAGTTCATCAACAGGTCGTTGAAGTCGATTTCGCCGATCAGTGCGCGCACTCGGTCTTCGAGCCCGGGGTAGCCCAGCAGGCTCAGGCCTTGCAGCATCAGGGAAAACATCAGCGCAGTGACCATCACGCCAATCGCCGGCGGCAGGCCGATGAAGCGATAGTTCACGTAGGTGAGCAGGGTGGTGAGGCAGATGAAAGTTGCGACAATTTCAAGCATTCGGCATCCCGTCCTAGAGTCCAATGAACATGCCCGGGGAAGTGCGGGCAGGGTGTAGGAAGGCCATCACAGGCCTTAGGGCACATGGACAAGTCCTGATAGGCCTGCGTTTCGTCGCACCATCACATCGCAATGATGATGGCGACCACCATTGGTGGGAGATTCTATGGTTTTTGCAACCCTTGTCTCTGACCATCTTGCAGCCCCGGCGTAGCGCCGGGGTCACGCTGTCAATGGCGTGGGAGGCCGGCTTGCCGGGCGATGCGGGCCCCACAGCTGTACTCGCGCCCAGCCGTAAGCGCCGAGGTGACAGAATCGCCTCGGTTGGTTCTCACCGCTTCAAACCTCCAGCAGCTTTTTCAGGCGCTAACGGTGGCCCCATAACTTCTCGTGACGGCCTGGTACTCGGTGCCACCCTTCATCAACGCGAATGCCACACGCGCCAGTTTTCGCGCGAGCATGACCAGTACCTGTGTCGTTGCCAGCCCTCTGGCCCGGTGATGTTCGTAGAATCCTTTCCACTGTGCGGTGCGGCTGGCACTCATTCCAGCGTTGTGGAGCAGGCGTCTGATCTCACCGCAGCCTCGCTTGCTCAGGCATCGCTGGCCCTGTTTCCTGCCTGAGTCCGACACGCGCAAGTCCAGGCCGAGGAAGGCGATGAAGGCGTCGGAAGACGTGAAGTCGCCGCGGATGAAGGCCATGATCAAGCCAGCAGCCGTCAACGGGCCTATGCCCTCAATGGCCTGAATACGTTTGGCGTGACTCAGCAGGTTGGCCTCTCTGAGCGCCTCGTGGATCTTCTTTTCCATGCTGCGAAGCGCAAGCCCCAGCTGCCGCTTGATCTGTGCAAGTTCGGCTTTCAGTGCCGGCTCGCCGTCCAGGCTCAGCTGCATGCACTGCAGGCTTTTAACCACCACCGCGCGCCGGCGCAAGAGGCTTTGAAGCTTGCGGTAGGCCGGTGGGGGTGGCGACCAGGGGCGCAGTTCGTCACCTTCGTTTTTCAGATAACGCGCCAGCAAACGCGCATCGCAAGGGTCGGTCTTGGCCCGCTGGCCGATTCCCTTACGGTAATTGTTCAAGCGGTAGCCATCGATCACAAACACGTCGAAGCCGGCTGCATGAGCCAGTTCCGTCACGTCATAGTGATAGGCATTGGTAGGCTCGAGTGCGATTGCGGCCTGGGCGGGCAGCGATCTAAGCCAGGCCTTGATTTGAGGTTTTGTATTGGGGATGCGCGTCAGGCTGTCGCAATCGCTGCGGTAGATCACCAGTTCGTCCTTGGCGACATCGACACCCAACTCGGTACGTTGCACACGGTTTGCCATGGTCGGCCACTCCGGTTAGCTTTGACGATACTTGAAGGGGGCACCCAGTGGCGCAGCCTTGTCGCTATCGTCGTTTACGACCGAAGCATTCTTTATCGGCGCTTGGGTGAAGGGGGAGGGACGTTTTCTCTCACTGGCTGTATTGCTGGTCAGAGCAATCAGATGGGCGGCTTGTCCCTCCTCCCCCTTCAAGTATCACCATACAAGGGCGGCTTGCCGCGCGATGCGCTTGGCTTCGAACTGTCGCCCGGCAAGCCGGCCTCCCACTCGGCAGATTCAACCTACCTGGTGGGCCCATCCATTTGACAGATCTCATCCACCTGGCAAATGCCACCGGCCTCCCACTTTTGGAATAAAACAGCATTAGGTCAACCCGCCTTGACCTGCCCCAGCACCGACCGCGCTTCGCAATAATCCCCGGCGGCCTTTTCGATGCTCAGTACGCCTGAACACGGCGCCAACACCTGCGTCTCCATCTTCATCGCCTCTATCACCGCGATCACCTGGCCAGCCTCCACCTGTGCGCCGTCGTCCACCACCCAGGCGTGCAGGTTGCCTGCTACCAGCGCCTTGACCGCACCCGGCTCCGGAGCTGTTTCGCAAGCCACCGCCGGCGTGGGCGCGGCCTGGTTGAAGCCGCCCAGCAACGCCGCCGGCAATCCCAGGGCATGGCGTTTGCCGTCGATCTCGACGAAAGTGCGCAGCACCTGCGGGCCAGCCTCTGGCGCTGTGTAGGGCGCAATGGCGATCTGCTCGGCAAATGCCGTTTCGATCCAGCGGGTGTGCACGGCGAAACGCTCCGGGCCGGTGAAGTCCGCGTGGGCCATCACTGCCTGGTGAAACGGCAGCACCGTGGCAATGCCCTCCACCTGAAACTCGGCCAGCGCGCGGCGGGCGCGCGCGATGGCCTGCTCGCGGGTGGCGCCGGTGACGATCAGCTTGGCGATCATCGAATCGAAGTTCGCCGGCACCCGCCCGCCGCTTTCGAGGCCACTGTCCAGGCGCACACCCGGCCCGCTGGGCGGCACGAAACGCGTCACCTGCCCGGGCGTTGGCAAAAAGCCGTTACCGGCGTCTTCGGCGTTGATGCGGAATTCGAGACTGTGCCCGCGCGGCGCGGGCGGCTGGTCGAACGACAGCGGCAGGCCGTCGGCAATGCGCAGTTGCTCCTGCACCAGGTCCAGGCCGCTGGTTTCCTCGGTCACCGGGTGCTCGACCTGCAAGCGCGTATTGACCTCCAGGAACGACAGCGTCCCGCCTTCGCTGAGCAGAAATTCCACCGTGCCGGCCCCGACGTAGCCGGCCTTTTCACAAATGGCCTGGGCCGACTCATGAATGCGTTGGCGCAAGGCATCGTTCAAGAACGGCGCCGGCGCCTCTTCCACCAGCTTCTGGTTGCGCCGCTGCAACGAGCAATCGCGTGTGCCCACTACGCGTACACGCCCATGGCTGTCGGCGATCACCTGGGCTTCGATGTGGCGCGGGCGGTCGAGAAACTGCTCGACGAAGCATTCACCGCGGCCGAAGGCGGCAGTCGCTTCGCGCACCGCCGAGTGATAGAGCTCGGCGACCTCGTCCATGCGCCAGGCCACTTTCAGCCCGCGGCCGCCGCCGCCAAAGGCCGCTTTGATGGCGATCGGCAAACCGTGCTGTTCGGCGAACGCCAGCACTTCGGCAGCGTTCTCTACCGGCCCTTCAGTACCCGATACCAGCGGTGCGCCGACGCTCTGGGCGATGCGCCGTGCCTGCACCTTGTCGCCCAAGGCTTCGATGGTGGCAGGTGACGGGCCGATCCAGATGAGGCCTGCGCCTATGACTGCCTGAGCGAAGTCGGCACGCTCGGACAGGAACCCGTAGCCGGGGTGCACGGCATCGGCGCCGGCGCGTGCCGCCACGGCGAGCAGTTTGTCGATGGCCAGGTACGTGTCGGCGGGGCGCTCGCCGCCAAGGGCGTAAGCCTCATCGGCCATGCGCACATGCAGGGCATCCATGTCGGCATCGGCATACACCGCGACCGACGCCACGCCATAGTCACGGCAGGCGCGGGCGATGCGCACGGCAATTTCACCACGGTTGGCGATCAGAACCTTTTTCATGGGTGTTCGTCATCCTGAAGGCTGGGGCACACGGGTTCGAACGCGCCCAGCAAATTGAAGCGAAGGGTGGCACCTACCGGGATCTGCCCGGCGAGGTCCAGATGATGGTTGGCGACCATGCCGATCACCGGGTAGCCGCCGGTGAGCGGGTGGTCGGCCAGAAACAGCACGGGCTGGCCGTTGGCAGGCACCTGGATGGCGCCAACCGCAGTGCCTTCGCTGGGCAGCTCGCCCGGCACCTGGCGCTCCAGCGGCACTTCGCCCTCCAGGCGAATGCCCACCCGGCTTGACTGCGGTGTAACCCGCCAGCCCTGCGTGGCCAGGTTGCTCAGCGCCTGCGCGGTGAACCAGTCGGCGCGCGGGCCCGGCACGACATCGAGCACAACCGTGCTGCCCGGGCGAGGCGCTTCGAAGGCCGGTGCTTGCTCGGTGCTGACCGCTTGGCCGGCCGTTTGGGGCCGGATTACGAGGCGGTCGCCGCGAGCCACCGCAGGCGGGCCGACTTGCGCCAACGTATCGGTGGCGACGCTGCCCAGCACCGGCGCAACCTCGAAACCGCCGCGGGCGGCCAGGTAGCTGCGCAGCCCGGCGGTTGGCGCATCGATAAACACACGATCACCGCTTTCGAGCATGAAAGGCTGATACAGGGCTGGCGAGCGAACCGCGCCTTCGCTGTTGGTGACCTCGACCTTGCATTCGGCACCGGTCACCGCCAGCAGCGCACCGCCATGGCAACGTGCCTCGAAGCCGCCGAGCAGGATCTCAAGACAGCCCGTGGCGGCATCGTTGCCCACTGCACGATTGGCTGCGCGCAGGGCACCGCAGTCCAATGCACCCGATTGCGATACCCCTTCACCGGCCCGGCCGGGGCGGCCGAGGTCCTGCCAAAGAGCCTGCATGCCGGGCGCCAGCACTTTCAGGTGAGGGCCGTCAGGAACAGATGCAGCCACGGCTTCCTGCTTGCTCGGCACAGGCGCTGCGCCCACCGCCACTTGCGGGCCGGCATCACGAAAACGCACACGGTAACCGGGCTTAAGCAACGCCGGCTCATCGCGCTCCAGGTCCCACATGTCCAGCGGCGTAACGCCGATCAACTGCCAGCCGCCGGGGCTGGCCTTGGGGTAGACGCCGCTGAACGCGCCAGCCAACGCCACCGCGCCAGCCGGGATACGCATGCGTGGCGACGGCCGTCGCGGCACCTCGAAACCTGCGCCGCCGCTTCAGTAGGCAAAGCCTGGGGCGAAGCCGCAGAAGGCCACGCTGTAGTCACTGCCGGTGTGGCGGCGGATCAGCTCCGGCACGGTCAAGCCCAGCAGCGCGGCCACTTCCTCCAGGTCTTCGCCCTGGTAATGCACCGGGACCTCCACCTGCTTGCCGGCGGCGCGGCCCTGCTGGTGCAGGTCGAGGTGGGCAATGCGCTTGGCCAGAGCCTCGCGGGTGATGGCTGCTGGGCGAAAGGACACCAGCAGCGTGCGCGCCGCCGGCACGATCTCTTCCACGCCTTGGATGGGCGCGGCCAGTAAGGCGTCGAACGCGGCCAGGGTCTGGTCGAGGTTCTCCAGCTCCACCAGCAGCGCGTCGAAGTTGACGGGGTAAACGCATGGCCACCCCCTAGCCTTTGGCGCTGGCGAAGGCCGCGATGCGCAGGCCTTCCTGGTCGAAGCGCTGTTTGATCACTTGCGCCATGGCCACTGCGCCGGGGCTGTCGCCATGCACGCAGATCGAATCGGCCTCGATGCGCACCAGCGAGCCATCGTGCGCATGCATCACGCCCTCGCGCACCCAGCGCAGCAGGCGCTCGGCGACCTCTTCGGCATCATGCAGCACCGCGCCCGGCTGATTGCGCGGCAGTAATGTGCCTTCGGGTGTATAGGCTCGGTCGGCGAAGGCCTCGGCCACGCAGCGCAGCCCGGCCTCGCGCGCCCAGCCGATCAGGGGCGAGTTGGCCAGCGCGACAAGGGCGAGCGTTGGGTCTAGTTGCAGCAGAGCCTGGATCACGGCGTCGGCCTGGCGGCGGTCGTGGGCGATGGTGTTGTACAGCGCACCGTGCGGTTTGACGTAGGTCACCTGAGCGCCAGCGCTGCGGGCCAGGCCCTGCAACGCGCCGATCTGGTAGATCACGTCGCTGGTCAACTGCTCCGGGGCCACGTCCATGTTGCGGCGGCCGAAGCCGACCAGGTCGGGATACGACACATGTGCGCCGATGGCCACGCCGCGCCGCGCCGCGCTCTGCACCGTACGCCGCAGCCCGGCAGGGTCGCCTGCATGAAAGCCGCAGGCGATGTTGGCGCTGCTGACGATATCCAGCATCGCCTCGTCATCGCCCATGTGCCAGGCGCCGAAGCTCTCGCCCAGGTCGCTGTTCAGATCGATGGTTCGCATCAGTTGCTTCTCCCTTGAATTCAGGCCGCGCCGATGTAGGCGAAGATAGCGCTGGCGGATTTGAACGCCATGTACCACGACAGCATGCAGGTCAGCACGCCCAATACCAACAGCCAGCGTGGGTAGTGGTAGCCGCCCATCAGGTCGGCACGGCGCCAGCCGACGTACATGAACAGGCTCAGGCCGATCGGCAGGATCAGGCCGTTGAAGCCGCCGGCGAAGATCAGCAGCGCGGCCGGCGGTTTGCCCAGCAGCAGGTAGACGACCACCGAGATCAGGATGAATGCCACGGTGGCCAGGTTGCGCCCGCGCTCGCTGATGCGCGGGGTGAAGACGGTGATGAACGACATCGAGGTGTAGGAGGCGCCGATCACGCTGCTGATGCCGGCAGCCCACATCACCAGGCCGAACCCGATCAGCCCGGCCTGGCCGGCTGCTGCGCCGAAGGCTTGCGCCGCCGGGTTGGCGCCCTGGCCGGACACGTCGATCGCCACGCCACTGGCGACTACGCCGAGGATGGCCAGGAACAGCACGAAGCGGGCGATGCCGGTGACCAGGATGCCGTTCAGCGCAGCCTTGGAGACGACGTCGATGTGCTCGACGCCCACGGTGCCCCGGTCCAGCAGCCGGTGCGCGCCGGCATAGGTGATGTAGCCGCCTACGGTACCGCCGACGATGGTGGTGATGGCCGCGAAATCGACGAAATCAGGCCACACCGCCTGGCGCAGGGCCTCGCCCAGGGGCGGGTGCGAGGCGAAGCATGCGAACAGGATCAGCCCGACCTTGAGCACGCCCAGCAGGATCATCGCCCTGTCCATGGCCATGCCCGCGCGGCGCGAGATGAAGATGCCGATGGCGAGCAAAGCGCTGAGGGCGCCGCCCCATTTCGGGTCCAGCCCGGTGAGGGCGTTCAGGCCCAGACCGGCGCCGGCGATGTTGCCGAGGCTGAACACCAGGCCGCCGAAGATCACCAGCACCGCCAGCAGGTAGCCGCTGCCGGGAATCGCCTCGTTGGCGAGGTCCGAAGCGCGCATGCGGGTAAGGGTGACGATCCGCCATACGTTGAGCTGCACGACGAAGTCGATCAGTACCGAGGCGAGGATGCCGAAGGCGAACGCCGCGCCGAGGGTGGCGGTGAAAGTGGCGGTCTGGGTGAGAAAGCCGGGGCCCATGGCTGAGGTGGCCATCATGAAAACGGCGGCGATCAGGGAGGAGCGGCGTGCTTTGGTGAATTCGGTCGCGGTCTGTGTCACGGCAAGCAATCCCGGAATGAAGGTGCCTGAGGCAGAGCAATAGGCGTGCCATCGGTTGGAAAAATAGGTCGGATGGTCACTTTCAGGGCGCTTATATTGTTCAACAATCAATTGTTAATACGTATACAGATTGCACCAAATTGTTACTCGATTACCCATGCATGCTACCGAATGATGCACAGCCTGCTCTTGCCGTTCTTGTCAGTAGCGCAGCTGTTAGGGGAAGATCCACCCGCCAATCGCTCCCCCCTTTCTGGACGCCTTATGAACGACCTGCCCCTTTCCGCCCCTCGCACTCTGGGGGAATCGGTGATTCAACAGATTCGCCGGATGCTGGAAGAGGGCGAGCTGGTGCCCGGGCAGCGGCTGTCCGAAGCTGCGCTGGCCCAGAGCCTGGATATCTCGCGCAACACGCTGCGCGAAGCTTTCCGCGTGCTCACCCAGGAGGGCCTGCTCAAGCACGAGCCCAATCGCGGTGTCACCGTGGCCGTGCCGGACATGGCCTCGATCATCGATATCTACCGCCTGCGCCGTTTCATCGAATGCCAGGCGCTGGCCAAGTCGTATCCCCAGCACCCGGGCGCGGCGAAAATGCGCGCCGCCGTGGACGCTGCGCAGCAGGCCCGCGAGCAGCAGGACTGGGTTGCGGTGGGCACAGCGAACATGGCGTTCCACACTGCGATCGTGGAGCTGGCCGACAGCCCGCGCCTGCTGGCGTTCTATGCGCAAATCTCTGCCGAGCTCAGGCTGGCCTTCGGCCTGCTCAAGAATGCTGAATTTCTTCACGCCCCTTACGTCGACATGAACGCAGCCATTGCGCGCAGCCTTGAACAAGGCCGTGCAGCCGAGGCGACGCGCTTGCTGGAAAGCTATCTCGTGCAGTCCGAACGAACCGTGCTGGCCGCCTATGAGCGCTTGAAGCGCTGACCTGCCAAGGAGCTCCTCCGTGACCCAACCCAAGGCCCTCGACGGGCGCGCCATCGCACTGATGACGGTGCTGTGCGCCATCTGGGCGCTGCAGCAGATCGCTATCAAGCTGGGGGCCGACCAGGCTGCGCCGGTGTTGCAGATCGGTTTGCGCTCCGGCGGTGCCGCGTTGCTGGTGGGGGCGTTGATCTGCCTTCAGCGCGCGGGCTTCGCCTGGCGCAACGGCATCTGGCGGCTCGGGCTGCTGGTGGGCGGGCTATTCGCGCTGGAGTTTCTGCTGGTGGGCCAGGGCCTGCGTTACACCAGTGCCTCGCACATGGTGATTTTCCTTTACACCGCGCCCATCTTCGCCGCCGTTGGCCTGCACTGGGCGCTCCCGGCCGAGCGGCTGCAACCGTTGCAATGGCTGGGCATCGCCTTGGCGTTCTGCGGCGTGGTGGCGGCGTTCGCGGAGCGTGCCTTGGGCGGTTTCGCCGGCGCGGCCGGCGATGTGCTGCTGGGCGACGCACTGGGCCTGCTCGGCGCGGTGGCCTGGGGCGCCACCACGGTCGCGGTACGCTGCACGGCGCTGGCCCGGCTGCCGGCCACTCAGGTGCTGTTCTATCAACTGGTGACGGCCTTCATCCTGCTGCTGCTTGGCGCTGCGTTTACCGGGCAACTGAGGTTCGAGCCGACCGCCGTGACCTGGGCAAGCCTGGCCTTTCAGACGTTCGTCGTGGGCTTTGCCAGCTTTCTGGCCTGGTTCTGGCTGCTGCGCCACTACCTGGCTTCACGGTTGGGCGTGCTTTCGTTCATGACCCCACTGTTCGGCATCCTCGCGGGGGTGATGTTGCTGGGCGAGGAGGTCGAGCCTGGCTTCTTGTTGGGGGCGGGCCTGGTGATGGCGGGGATTGTGATGGTCAGCGGGCGGGAACTGTTCACTGCACTGCTGGCTCGAAACTCAGCGAAACAACGGCCCTGATGGGCACTCAAGCCAAGGAACTGCCTGATGACTATCGCCTACTGGTGTGTGCTGATCGCAATCTTTTTGCCGTACGTGTGCACGAGCATCGCAAAGGTGGCCAGCGGCCGCTTCGACCGCAAGGCCAACCACGACCCGCGGGGCTTCCAGGACGGCCTGCAAGGCTTGCCGCGCCGGGCTCACGCTGCGCAGTTGAACAGTTTCGAGGCGCTGCCGGGGTTTGCTGCCGCGGTGATCATCGCCAGCCTCGCCGGCGGCGCGCAGCAGGGTACAGTGGACAGCCTGGCAGTGGCGTTCATCGTCAGCCGAGTGCTCTACATTCTCTGCTACCTGGGAGATTACGCCCGGTTGCGTTCACTGGTTTGGTTCGTGGGGTTGCTGCTGGTGATTTCGCTGTTCGTGGCGGCGGCCTGACGGCCTAGCGGTCCAGCTCGTCGACCGCCTGCTGCAACTCTTTGCGGGCTTGGGCGAGTTTATCTTTGCGCTTGTCGATCTTCTCCGGGTCGCCCTTCCTGATCGCCTTGTCCAGGTCTGCCTGGCGTTGGCTGACCTCCCGTTTGGCATCCAGCACCTTGTTTTCACGTTCCTTGTGCAGCGAGCCGTCGTTGCAGTTGCGCTGGATGTTTTCCAGCGCTTCCTGCAGCCCGCCCTGTTGCGCACTTCCGGCTGGAGCTGCGGCAAGCTCCGCACGCACGTGGGCTTCCTTGGCGGCGCAGCCCTTCAGTGGCTCTGGCTCGTCGGCCAGCGCCAACGGGCTGAGCAGCAGGCCTGCAAGCAGGGGAAGAACGCGATTGAGGATCATGGTGGCTCCGAGGCTGAAGGTCGATCAAGCGAGCTATTGGACCGGATAACCAGCGGAAATTCCAAGCGCGAAAAGGCTGAAACTTCTTGATGCTCAAGATAGCCAACCATGGCGACCACTTCCGGGTGGGCAAAGAAGCGTTCCAGCCGTTCGGCCCGAACGGCGCCGATGCCAGGCTCGGCGAGCCACGACTGCCGGGTGCGAGCGGCCAGCAGATGCCAATGCTGCCCCAGATCGGCGGAGCCGGCGGGCGGCACGCCGATAGCCTTGAGCCAATGTTGGAATGGCAGTGAACGGGCTGCCTCAAAGCGGGCAGCCATTTTTTCGCCTGAGCCGGCCCGATACCTGCCACGTTCTCCAGTGCGGCTGCATCCAGCTCAAGCCAGGCGAACAGATGAGGTAGCTTGCCGGCGTCGATAAGCTTGCGCCAACTGGCTGGGCCGACCCCTGTAATGTTCAGGTGTTGGCGCTTACCCAGCCACTGCAAGCGCGCCAGGAACTGCGCCTCGCAGCCTTGAGCAGGGCGCCAGCAGGCCAATGGGTCCGTGGCAGCAGGCGGCTCGGGAAGCGGCGGGCGTGGCGTGGCACGCCAGGCCACGCTTTGCACTTGCGGGATGGTTTGCCCTGCCAGCGCAATCACCACCTGGTCGCCCGGGCGGATGTCCAGCTCGCGCCAACGCGCGACACTCCCTGTACTGACCTTGCGCACGGTCCGGTCATCGAGCCGGGCTGCAGCCAGCAGCAGCATCGGCGTGACCTTGCCGGTGCGCCCGACCTGAAACTCGATGGCCTGCACCTGTGCCAGTGCAGTCTTGGGCTCGTACTTCCATGCAGCGATCCAGTACGGTGCCTGCGCTTGCCATTGGCCGGCCTCCGGCCGCTTGCTGTCGCGCAGGATGATGCCGTCGGTGGCGAAGGGCAGGGGCGTGTTGTACCAGGTGTCGCGCACATGGCGGGCCTGTTCCTGCGTGGTTACGCGCTGGCTGTAGTGCCGGACCAGGCCGAAGCCCAGGCGCTCCAGTGCCTGGAGCCGTTCTGGCAACTCTGCCGGCCCTTCGGGCCAGTCCCAGGCGAAGAACCCGAGGCTGCCCGGGGCACAGCAGCTGCGTTCTTGCGCGCCATCCAGCCCGCTGCCTGCGAGCGGGCGTTGGCCGAGCCGTGCCTGGCCTGAACGTGACCGGCTTCGATGCGGAAGATCTCACCCTGCAATCGCAGGTCGATGGGCTCGGGAAGTTCGTCCGGCAGCCCATCGATCCCTTGAGCGTTGGCGGTCCAGTCGTGGCCGTGGGTGCCGTCGCCGCGGCTGATCACTTGAGCGAGGCGGCCATGCCGATAGACCACGGAGGCGGCGATGCCGTCGACTTTGGGTTGCGCCCAGACATCCTGACGGCCTTTGATCCAGGCTGCCACAGCGGCATCGTCTTGCAACTTGTGCACGCCGGTGTGCGGCACCGCATGGCGAACCGGCCCGGCAGCGCTGGCCAGCGGATCGAGCTTTGCAAGCAGAATGTCGGGGTAGCAATGGCGAAGGCGGGCCAGCCGTTGCTCAGCCTGATCGTATGCCGCGTCGGAGACCTCACTGACGCCATCTCGATGATAACGCTGGTTCCAGTGACGCAATCGGGCATCGAGGGCGCGCAGGTGCTGCGCTGCCTCCTGGCTCGACCAGTCCGGGCAGGCGCTGGCGAGTGCCGTTCCGGTCGATAGGCCGAACAGCAGGATAATGGACAGGAAAACAGCCATGGATGAGCTTCCTTGCTCGAAACGACCCGGGCAAGGCTAGAACGAAAAAACCTCCCGGCCATGGGAGGTTTTTTCAGGGTGTTGCGTTGGCCTTACAGCCCGGCGCTGGCCCGCAGTGCCTGTGCCCGGTCGGTCTTCTCCCAGGTAAAGGTGCTGAAGGTGTCGTCACCGATGGTCAGCTCGTACGGATTGCGGCCAAAGTGCCCGTAGGCAGCGGTGGCGCGGTACATAGGGTGCAGCAGGTCGAGCATGCGCGTGATGGCGTACGGGCGCAGGTCGAAGTGCTCGCGCACCAGCTGGATGATCTTGTCGTCGCTCAGCTTGCCGGTGCCGAAGGTGTTCAGCGAAATCGAAGTGGGTTGGGCCACGCCGATGGCGTAGGACACCTGAATCTCGCAGCGGTCGGCCAAGCCTGCAGCCACGATGTTCTTGGCAACGTAACGGCCGGCGTAGGCAGCGGAGCGGTCGACCTTGGATGGATCCTTGCCGGAGAACGCGCCGCCGCCGTGGCGGGCCATGCCGCCGTAGCTGTCGACGATGATCTTGCGGCCGGTGAGGCCGCAGTCGCCGACCGGGCCGCCGATGATGAACTGGCCGGTGGGGTTGATGTGGAACTGGGTGTCCTTGTGCAGCAGCTCGGCCGGCAGGCAGTGCTTGACGATCAGTTCCATCACGCCTTCGCGCAGGTCGGCGTACTTCACATCGGGGTTGTGCTGGGTGGAAAGCACCACTGCATCGATGCCCACCACTTTGCCGCCGTCGTAGCGGCAGGTAACTTGCGATTTGGCATCCGGGCGCAGCCACGGCAGCAGGCCCGACTTGCGCGCCTCGGCCTGGCGCTCGACCAGTGCGTGGGAGAAGCGGATCGGCGCGGGCATCAGCACGTCGGTTTCGTTGCTGGCGTAGCCGAACATCAGGCCCTGGTCGCCAGCGCCCTGGTCTTCAGGCTTGGCGCGGTCTACGCCCTGGTTGATGTCGGGCGATTGCTTGCCGATGATGTTCATCACGCCGCAAGTGGCGCCGTCGAAGCCCACGTCGGAGCTGGTGTAGCCGATGTCGCAGATCACGTCACGGACGATCTGCTCCAGGTCGACCCAGGCACTGGTGGTCACTTCACCAGCAACGATGGCAACACCGGTCTTGACCAGAGTCTCGACGGCTACACGGGCGTGCTTGTCCTGAGTGATGATCGCGTCCAGCACGGCATCGGAAATCTGGTCGGCGATTTCGTCCGGGTGCCCTTCGGACACGGACTCGGAGGTGAAAAGGGAGTATTCGCTCATCTCGAGGGCTTCCTGAAATTTACCGATGGTGATTAGTGCCAGCAGGCCGCCCGAACAGGCGCGCCTGAATCTGGAAACCATTGCGCAGGCCCACATAGAGGCCTTCCCCGGGCACGAGGCCCGCAGCGGTGGCCCATTGGGCCAGGTCTTCCTGTTCGAACCCCAGCCAGAGATCTCCGCAGGCCTCCCTGGCCCAATCCTGGTTGTGGCGGCATAAGTCGGTGATCAGCAGGCAGCCTCCGGGGTTCACCCGGTCGGCCAGCCTGCCAAGCGCGATAGCGGGGTCGCTGAAGTGGTGCAGCACCATGTTCAGCACCACGCAGTCGGCGTTCATTGCTTCTGAACCCAACGCATCGGCCAGGTGCAGCTTTACATTAGTCAACTGCTGGCTCTCGCACAGGGCACGCGCCAGCTCCAGCATGCTGGCGTCGTTGTCCACAGCGGTGACGGTGCTGAAGCGCTCGGCAAGGTCGGGTAGAAATTCTCCATCGCCGGGGCCGACTTCAAGCGCCGTGGCCGCTGCGCCGAAGCCGCGCTTGTCGAGCAGCGCCAGCAGGCTGTCGCGGTACTGCGCAAGGCCTGCGATCAGGTCTTGCTGGGCACGGAATTTTCTTCCATGCGCGAGTAGAAGTTCTGCCGTGCATTGGCGCGTTGGCTTTCGACCGAGGCGAGCCGGCCCAGTGTTGCGGCGGGCAGCCCGAGGCGGTCGACCTCTTCGAGCAGCGCCTGGTGCAACTGCCCGCCCAGCCGAGCCGGAGCAGGCAGGGCGCGGCGGTAGAAAATCGCATTGCCTTCGCGGCGGGTGGTCACCAGGCCAGCCTGGGCCAGCACCTTGAGGTGGTGGCTCATGCCGGACTGCTTGATGTCGAAGATACTTGCCAGCTCCAGCACACCGAACGAGGCATTGGCCAACGCACGCAGCACGCCCAGGCGCAATGGGTCGCCGCTGGCTTTGGCCAGCGCGGACAGCTCATCGAAGGGGGCAGGTGCGAGCACCATGGCGAGGTCATTCATGGGCGCTGAGTCTAGGAGCAGGTCGTGCAGCCTGCAAGGGCTATATCAAAACTTTTTGATATAGATTTGCCGAGTGAGGCGAGCGATGCCGGGGTGCGGCCAAAAAGCCCGTGATACGGCTGTGGCTGAAACGATACACTTGTGCTGTGCTGTCATCTTTGATTGCCCCCACGGGGCCGGTGATAGAAAATGCCGGCCTTTGCCGTTTCATCTAATACTGGAGACAAACGATGCCCAGCCGTCGTGAGCGTGCCAACGCCATTCGTGCACTGAGCATGGATGCGGTACAGAAAGCCAACAGCGGCCACCCCGGCGCTCCCATGGGTATGGCGGACATCGCCGAAGTCCTGTGGCGTGACTTTCTCAAGCACAACCCGGCCAACCCGTCGTTCGTTGACCGCGACCGTTTCGTCATGTCCAACGGTCACGGTTCGATGCTGGTCTATTCCCTGCTGCACCTGACCGGCTACGACCTGTCCATCGATGACTTGAAGAACTTCCGCCAGCTGCACAGCCGCACCCCGGGCCACCCCGAGTACGGCTACACCCCGGGCGTCGAAACCACCACCGGCCCGCTGGGCCAGGGCATCGCCAATGCCGTGGGCTTCGCCATCGCCGAGAAGGTGCTGGGCGCGCAGTTCAACCGCCCCGGCCACACCATCGTCGACCACCACACCTACGCCTTCCTGGGCGACGGCTGCATGATGGAAGGCATCTCTCACGAAGTGTGCTCGCTGGCCGGCACCCTGGGCCTGGGCAAGCTCATCGCCTTCTACGACGATAACGGCATCTCCATCGACGGCGAAGTCGAAGGCTGGTTCAACGACGACACCCCCAAACGCTTCGAAGCGTACGGCTGGCAGGTGATCCGCAACGTCGACGGCCATGACGCCGACGAGATCAGGACCGCCATCGAGACTGCCCGCAAGAGCGAGCAGCCGACGCTGATCTGCTGCAAGACCGTCATCGGCTTCGGCTCCCTGAACAAGCAGGGCAAGGAAGAGTGCCACGGTGCGCCGCTGGGTGCCGACGAAATCGCCGCCACTCGCAAGGCACTGGGCTGGAACCACGGCCCGTTCGAAATCCCTCAGGACATCTACGCCGAGTGGAACGCCCGCGAGAAGGGTGCCGAGGCCGAGGCCGAATGGGACCAACGCTTCGCCGCCTACTCCGCCGCTTTCCCTGAGCTTGCCAACGAGCTGATCCGCCGCGTCAGTGGCGAGCTGCCGGCCGACTTCTCCGAAAAAGCCGCCGCCTGGGTCGCCGAAGTCGCCGCCAAGGGCGAAACCATCGCCAGCCGCAAGGCCAGCCAGAACGCCCTGAATGCCTACGGCCCGCTGCTGCCCGAGCTGCTGGGCGGCTCGGCAGATCTTGCCGGCTCCAACCTCACGCTGTGGAAAGGCTGCAAGGGTGTGAGCGCTGAAGACGCCGCCGGCAACTACATGTATTACGGCGTGCGCGAGTTCGGCATGAGCGCGATCATGAACGGCATCGCCCTGCACGGCGGTTTCGTGCCGTACGGCGCAACCTTCCTGATCTTCATGGAATACGCCCGCAACGCTGTGCGCATGTCGGCCCTGATGAAAAAGCGCGTGCTGTACGTGTTCACCCACGACTCCATCGGCCTGGGCGAAGACGGCCCGACCCACCAGCCCATCGAGCAGCTGGCGAGCCTGCGCGGCACCCCGAACCTCGACACCTGGCGCCCGGCGGATGCCGTGGAGTCGGCCATCGCCTGGAAATACGCCATCGAGCGCAACGACGGCCCGTCGGCACTGGTGTTCTCCCGCCAGAATCTCCCGCACCAGCCACGCGATGCCGACCAACTGGCCAATGTCGCAAAAGGCGGTTACGTCCTCAACGACTGCGCTGGCGAGCCGGAGCTGATCCTGATTGCCACCGGTTCCGAGGTTGGGCTGGCGGTGCAGGCGTTCGAGAAACTCACCGCCGAAGGCCGCAAGGTGCGCGTAGTGTCGATGCCGAGCACTAGCGTGTTCGACCAGCAGGACGCTGCCTACAAGCAGGCCGTGCTGCCACTGGAAGTGAGCGCGCGCATCGCCATCGAGGCTGCCCATGCCGACTTCTGGTACAAGTACGTGGGCCTCGAAGGCCGCATCATCGGCATGACCACCTTCGGTGAGTCTGCGCCGGCCGCACTGTTGTTCGAAGAGTTCGGCTTCACCGTCGACAACATCGTCGCCACCGCAGGCGAGCTGCTGGAAGACTGATGCACGGCCAGCCGGCACACCGCGTGCCGGCTGGCTCCCTGCCTACCCTGAGCTTGCTCGATGCCCTCCACGCGCCCCTACAAAGTTGCACTCAATGGTTATGGCCGCATTGGCCGCTGCGTATTGCGCGCGCTTTACGAGCGTGGCGAGCGCGACGGCATCGAGGTGGTCGCGCTCAATGATCTGGCCGACCTGCCAAGCCTCGAATACCTCACCCGCTTCGACTCCACCCACGGCCGCTTTCCAGGCGAGGTGCGCATCGAAGGGGACCGTTTGAACGTGCACGGCGACAGCCTGCGCGTGCTGCGCAGTGCCGAGCCCGAAGGCATCGACTGGGCAGCCTTGAATCTCGACCTGGTGCTGGAATGTTCCGGCGCCTGGAACACCCGCGCCGATGGCGAGCGCTTTCTCGCTGCCGGCGCACCGCGTGTGCTGTTTTCCCAGCCGATGGCCAGCGAGGCGGATGTCGATGCCACCGTGGTGTTCGGCATCAACCAGCACCAGCTCACCGGCGCCGAGCGCCTGGTGTCGAACGCCTCCTGCACCACCAACTGCGCCGTGCCGCTGCTGCGCCTGCTGGACCGTGCGCTGGGCATCGAGTACGCCTCGATCACCACGATCCACTCGGCGATGAACGACCAGCCCGTGATCGACGCCTATCACCACGAAGACCTGCGCCGTACGCGTTCGGCCTTCCAGTCGGTGATTCCGGTGTCGACAGGGCTCGCGCGAGGGATCGAGCGCCTGCTTCCGGAACTTGCCGGCCGAATTCAGGCCAAAGCGGTACGTGTGCCGACGGTCAACGTTTCGTGCCTGGACATCACCCTGCAGGTGGGCCGCGATACCAGCGCCCACGAGGTGAACCGGTTGCTGCACGAAGCTGCCACGGCAGGCCCCCTCAAGGGCTTGCTGGCTTACACCCAGTTGCCGCACGCCAGTTGTGATTTCAACCATGACCCGCATTCGGCCATCGTCGATGCCAGCCAGACGCGCGTTTCCGGGCCGCGGCTCGTGAACCTGCTGGCCTGGTTCGACAACGAATGGGGCTTTGCCAATCGCATGCTCGATGTCGCGGCGCATCTGCTCGGCATCAACCCACCCAACAGCCAAACTGCCTAAGGACTGACACATGACTGTGTTGAAAATGACCGACCTGGACCTCGCCGGCAAGCGTGTCCTGATCCGTGAAGACCTCAATGTGCCAGTCAAGGATGGCAAGGTTACCAGCGATGCCCGCATCGTGGCCTCGCTGCCGACCATCAAGCTTGCGCTGGAGAAGGGTGCAGCGGTGATGGTCTGCTCGCACCTGGGCCGGCCTACCGAAGGTGAGTTCTCCGAAGAGAACAGCCTCAAGCCCGTCGCCGACTACCTGGCCAAGGCTTTGGGCCGCGATGTGCCGCTGGTCAAGGATTACCTCGGCGGTGCCGACGTAGCCCCTGGCAGTGTGGTGCTGTTCGAGAACGTACGTTTCAACAAGGGCGAGAAGAAGAACGCCGATGAGCTGGCCAAGCAATACGCCGCCTTGTGCGACGTATTCGTGATGGACGCCTTCGGCACCGCTCACCGCGCCGAAGGCTCCACCCACGGCGTGGCCAAATTCGCCAAGGTTGCTGCTGCTGGCCCGTTGCTGGCCGCTGAGCTCGATGCCTTGGGCAAGGCGTTGAAGGCCCCAGCCAAGCCGATGGCTGCCATCGTTGCTGGCTCGAAGGTGTCGACCAAGCTGGATGTGCTCAACAGCCTGAGCGGCGTGTGTGATCAGCTGATCGTTGGCGGCGGCATCGCCAACACCTTCCTCGCGGCTGCTGGCAAGCCGGTTGGCAAATCGCTGTACGAGGCCGACCTGGTTGGCACCGCCAAGGCCATCGCCGCCAAAGTGAGCGTGCCGTTGCCGGTGGACGTGGTCGTGGCCAAGGCTTTCGCCGAGGACGCCGAAGCCACCGTCAAAGGTGTCGATGACGTCGCCGACGACGACATGATCCTCGACATCGGCCCGAAGACTGCCGCTCAGTTCGCCGAGCTGCTCAAGGCGTCGAAAACCATTTTGTGGAACGGCCCGGTGGGCGTGTTCGAATTCGACCAGTTCGGCGAGGGCACCAAGGCGCTGGCGCTGGCTATCGCCGACAGCCCTGCGTTCTCCATCGCAGGCGGCGGTGACACCCTGGCGGCGATCGACAAATACGGCGTAAGCGACAAGATCTCCTACATCTCCACTGGCGGCGGTGCTTTCCTCGAGTTCGTCGAAGGCAAGGTGCTGCCGGCGGTCGAAATGCTGGAACAGCGCGCCAAGGGCTGAAAGCGATGATCAGGCATGTTGCCTCGATGGCGTTGGCTGTGATGCTTGCAGCCTGCTCCAATCCCCAGGCTCAAGCGCCCGGTACACCTGAGCAAGGTGTGCCGGCGCAGGGCGGTTGCCGCCAGGCTGGCTGGCAGGCGGAAACCGCACCGGTTATCAGCAAGCGCCAGGGCCAGGAGGCGCTGGAGCGCTATGACCCCGAAGCACAACCCGCCGGGAGTGGTTGCCCATAGCAATTTCGGCGGGCGGTTGTGGTCTGCATGGTTAGTGTCACTCACGTTTCGTGAAAGGAGCTCACCATGAAGATTGCAGCAGCGGCCCTGATCGCTTGCCTGGCTTTACAAGGTTGTTCGGTGTTTGGCGGCGATCGTGCCAAGACCTGTGAGGTGTTCAGCCCCGCATCGGTTGAAACCCCCAGCAATCAGGACAACCAGCGTGTACAAACCAATGCCACCGGTGATCCGACCGGAGGCGGCAACAAATTGCAAAATTGTGAGTCGCAGTAGCTTGTGCCTGGCCGGGGTGTTTGCCGGCCACGCTGGGTTGCTCGGCCTGGAGTGGTAATGAGAAGGGCAGCAGGCCTTGTGTGTTGCGCGGTGCTGGGCGGTTGCGCCTGGTTCCAGCCAACGCCGCAAAAGGCAGACGATAACTGGGCACACTGGATGTGCGACAGCCAGGCAGGCGTGCAGTGGCGTTACGTGCCGGCGCACAAGGATGTGGTCGAGGTGCGCCTGGACGGCAGCGAGCAGCTGTACACGCTGCAGGCAGAGCCGGGTGCTGCACAGGGCACCCTGTTCAGCGACGGCGTGCTGGCCTTCGACAATCAAGGTAATGAAGGGCTGGTCTACTGGGTTGCGACCAATGACCTGATAGGGCGTGGCTGCAAGGCCAGATAGCGGCACGTGTGATCGCGGGCTGCAAGAATTTGAAACGCATGAACGGCAGGTCGCTCAGCGACCCTGCACGGCATAAATACCCTGGAGCGGGAGAGAAATAAACCATGGCACTGATTAGCATGCGCCAGATGCTGGACCACGCCGCCGAATTCGGCTACGGCGTGCCAGCTTTCAACGTGAACAACCTTGAACAGATGCGCGCGATCATGGAAGCCGCCGACAAAACGGACTCGCCGGTGATCGTTCAGGCTTCGGCCGGTGCCCGCAAGTACGCCGGTGCCCCGTTCCTGCGCCACCTGATCCTGGCGGCGATCGAGGAGTTCCCGCACATCCCGGTGGTCATGCACCAGGACCACGGCACCACCCCGGACATCTGCCAGCGTTCCATCCAACTGGGCTTCAGCTCGGTAATGATGGACGGCTCGCTCAAGGCAGACGGCAAGACCCCGTCCGACTACGACTACAACGTGCGTGTCACCCAGCAGACGGTAGCCTTTGCCCACGCCTGCGGCGTATCGGTGGAAGGTGAGCTGGGTTGCCTGGGTTCGCTGGAAACCGGCCAGGCCGGCGAAGAAGACGGCGTAGGCGCAGAGGGCGTGCTGGACCACAGCCAACTGCTGACCGACCCGGAAGAAGCTGCCGACTTCGTCAAGAAGACTCAGGTGGATGCCCTGGCCATCGCCATTGGCACCAGCCATGGCGCCTACAAGTTCACCAAGCCGCCAACCGGCGACGTGCTGTCGATCCAGCGCATCAAGGAAATCCATGCGCGCATTCCGAACACTCACCTGGTGATGCACGGCTCTTCGTCGGTGCCGCAAGAGTGGCTGGCGATCATCAACGAGTTCGGTGGCGACATCAAGGAAACCTACGGTGTGCCGGTCGAGGAAATCGTCGAAGGCATCAAGTATGGCGTTCGCAAGGTCAATATCGATACCGACCTGCGCCTGGCCTCTACCGGTGCCATTCGCCAGTTCATGGCCAAGCACCCGAGTGAGTTCGACCCGCGCAAGTACCTGGCCAAGACCGTCGATGCCATGCGTGACGTGTGCATCGCTCGTTATGAAGCCTTTGGTACCGCTGGCAACGCTTCGAAGATCAAACCGATCTCCCTGGACGCCATGTTCGCCCGCTACGCCAGTGGCGAGCTGGATGCCAAGGTGAACTGATCGTTCGGTCAGCTTCCACGCTTCAAGGATTAAGCCCGGCTTGTGCCGGGCTTTTTCGTTTCTGACTGTACTGCTCAGCGAGCCGCAACGTTTTGAGCATCGGCCTTGGCTGCGTGTGTAGCGGCCAGTTTATAGAAGGTTACCTGGCCGCCTTCAGTGGCGTAGCCGGTGTTGTCCTGGGTGTAGACGCCAGCCTTGAAGTACAGGTCTTTTGTTTTCCAGGCAGCGCCCAAGGTGGTGCTCCACTGGTAGTCGGCGGCGTTCACGACCAGGCTGCCGGCAGGGGTCAGGTGGATGGTGTAGGTGAAGCGGCTGTTGAGCGGCACATTCTGAGCGATGGTGATCACCGTCGGCTCGTCCTGATCGGGCGTTGGGCGCAGCTTGGCCACGATGTTGCCCAGTTTGGTCTTGTCCTTGTACTGGTATTCCACTTTCAGCAGTGGCTCGTTGCTGCCGAACTGGTGGATCTGGCCAATCACTACCTTGCCGCTGGACGGTACTTTGTTCACAGCCAGGGCGGCGCGCAGGAAGTTATCGGCATCGGCGTACTTCCAGTTACGCAACGAACCATTGGCATAGGTTTCGCGCAGCTCGCTACGCGGGTACTTCGCGCTCTTGGTAACCGAGCCGGTAACCGGTGCCCAGAAGAACAGAGTATTGGAGTCAGCATGGAAGTACTGATCCTTGTAACCGGCAGACAGTGCAGGGGTGTCGATGGTGGTAGCTGGGCTGCCAACGGGGATGCTCAGGTTCCAGGTAGAGAGGTCGATCACGATGTTCACCTTCGTAAAACAAGCGTTAAGGGTCGTTAAACTCCGCGCTACCTGCGATTTAGAAGGGCTGCCATGCCCTGTGGTGCGGAAGATACTTCTTTTATCGGCCGCGTCCAGAATTTGGCGTCATCCGTTTGTCGGCTTCTCGTAAGCATTTGATTGCTGAAGTTTCAGCAACGCGACCGTTAGTCGGCAGCAAGGGGGGAGGTGAAAATTTTTTCTCGGCAAGGGGGCATCTGCCGGGCTAGGCTGTTTGAGTAGTTGTTCAGTTGTGGCAACGAGCCATTATTACGTTGAGTAGCAGCATGGAATGCGCGCAGTCGAAACCCGCCGATGATCGTTCGGTGTTGTTGGTCGTAGATGACTACCCAGAAAACCTGATCAGCATGCGCGCATTGCTTGAGCGCCAGGATTGGGACGTGGTAACTGCCGCTTCCGGGGTCGAAGCGTTGGGGATGCTGTTGCAGCACGAGGTCGATCTTGTGCTGCTGGACGTCCAGATGCCGGGCATGGACGGTTTCGAAGTTGCGCGGTTGATGCGCGGCAGCCAGCGCACTCGCCTCACCCCGATCATTTTCCTGACTGCCAACGAGCAATCCGAGGCTGCAGTGCTCAAGGGTTATGCCAACGGCGCAGTGGATTACCTGTTCAAGCCGTTCGACCCCGAGATTCTCAAACCCAAGGTGCACGCCCTGCTCGAACAGCAGCGCCATCGCAAGGAGCTGCAGCGCTTGAGCAAAGACCTGGAGTCGGCGCGCGCCTTCAACGCCTCCGTGCTGGAGCATGCGGCGGAGGGTATTCTGGTCATCGATGAGGTGGGCAACATCCGCTTCGCCAACCCGGCCATCTCACGGCTCTTGGGGGCGACCATCGATGAGCTGGAGAGCGCCCGCCTGCTGGACTTCATCGAAAAGCCCGCTGTGGCCAGCTGGCATGAATCCGATTTTTTTCGCGCCTATACGCTGCAGGACATCCACCGCCTGCATGACGCAGTCATGCGCACCTACAGCGGCCAGTCGCTGCCCGTTTCGCTCTCGTGTGCGCCGCTTGCCGGTGACAAGGCAATGGTGGTGACGGTGCAGGACATGTCGGTGGTGCGCAGCCTTCATCAGCAGCTGGAGTACCAGGCGGTGACCGATCCATTGACCGGTTTGCTCAACCGTCGCGGCTTCCACCAGACGGTCGAAGGTGCGTTGCTGCGCAACGAGCGGCCGGACAAGACGCAAGCCTTGCTGTACATGGACATGGACGGCTTCAAGCGCATCAACGACTTTCACGGCCATGACGCCGGTGATCGGGTGCTGCGCTGGGTGGCCATGCAGCTGAAGGAATGCCTGCGCCCCTACGACATTGTCGGGCGTATGGGCGGCGACGAATTCACCGCCTTGCTCGATACCCTCGACTACCCGGAGCAGGCAGCCAAGGTTGCTGAGAAAATCCTTGAACGCATTCGTATCTGCGAGGAAATCGACGGCATCGAGGTTTCTCTCGGGGTCAGCATCGGTATCGCGACCTACCCGGAGTGCGGCTCTACACTCGAGCACTTGCTACGCGCGGCTGACATCGCGATGTACGCTGCCAAACAGGCGGGCAAGCAGCAATATCGCTATTACGACCAGGACCTGAACGTGCGGGCGCGCTCACGCTTGATGTTGGAAGAAAGCGTGGCGGAGGCCATCGAGCAGCGGCATTTCAGCCTGTGCTTTCAGCCGCAGGTCGCGCTCGCAAGTGGCAAGGTGAGGGGGTTCGAGGTGTTGTTGCGCTGGAATCATCCCAGTGTGGGTGATGTGCCACCCGGCTTGTTCATTCCCTTGCTGGAGGAGGCGCGGCTGATCAGCCGCCTGGCTACCTGGATCTATCAGGAAAGCGCAGCTACGCGCCGTGCGCTGGGCGACAGCTTCGGCAGCCAGGCCGTCATCAGTGTCAGCCTGAGCAACGCCCAATTCAGCATGCCTAATCTGGTCGCCGAGCTGCAGCGGGCCATTGCCATGAACGGTCTGTTGCCCAGGCAGGTCGAGATCGAACTGACCGAGCCATCGCTGCTGCACAACCTCCACGAGGCGCGCCAGCAGTTGCTGATGCTGCGTGGCCTGGGGGTGCGAGTGGCGCTGGATGATTTCGGTGCCGAGCACTGCTCGCTTGCGCTGCTGCGTGACCTGCCCATCGACACCCTCAAGCTCGACCGCCAGTTGATCGCTCGGCTGCCCGATAGCCACCGCGACGCGGCGCTGGTGCGCAGCCTTATCGATCTGTGCAGGGATTTTTCGGTGGTTGTGGTCGCCGAAGGGGTAGAAACCCAGGCGCAGTATCAGTGGCTGCTGGACAATGGCTGCGAGTTTGGCCAGGGCTTTCTGGTAGCTGGGCCGGTGCCGGCCAGCGAAGTCGCCAGCTTCCCGTCGCGGCTTGACTGGCAACTCGCCGCCAGCGGTGAGCAAGGTTAGACTGGCGGCTCACTGTCGCATGTGGTCACCATGCTTACGCTTCGATACCTCCAAGGCTACCCCGCGGACCTGCTTGCCCAGGTGCGCAAACTGATCGAACAAGGCCGGCTTGAGAGCTACCTCTACGAGCGCTATAGCGGCCAGCATGGCGTGCAGAACGACAAAGCCCTCTACGGCTACGTCAGCGAGCTGCGCCAGCAGTATCTGCGTTCGGCGCCGTCGATCGACAAGGTGCTGTTCGATAACCGCCTCGACCTCACGCATCGCGCGCTGGGCCTGCACACAGCGGTGTCGCGCGTGCAGGGCGGCAAGCTCAAGGCCAAAAAGGAAATTCGCATCGCAGCGTTGTTTCGCCAGGCGCCGCCTGAATTTCTGCGCATGATCGTGGTGCACGAGCTGGCCCACCTGCGCGAGGCCGATCACAACAAAGCTTTCTATCAACTGTGCGAACACATGCAGCCGGGCTACCAGCAGGTCGAATTCGACCTGCGGCTTTACCTCACGGCTCGCGACCTTCGGCCCTGAGCCGCCTGACACGGAACTGCCCCATGGACGTCAGCAAGACCCGCACCAGCTTTTATCGCCGCCTTTACCTGGCCTGGCTGATCGATTCAGGCCAGGCAACCACCGTTCCGGCAATCACCGAATTGACCGGCATGCCACGGCGTACCGCGCAGGACACGCTCGCCGCGCTCGGCGAGCTGGACATCGACTGTGTGTTTCAGCAGGAGGCCGGTAGCCGCCACCAGATCGGCCACTACCGTATCCAGGATTGGGGTGCGGTCAATGCGGCATGGGTAGAGGCGAACCTCGAACGGATCTGCAAGGTGTTGGGTTACCCGGTGTCGCTGTCGGAACAGTAATCATTCATTCGCGACAGGCTGCCACCGGGGCATTATCCCTCGGGTTGTTTTGTGGCATCGTGTTTCGATATGTGATGTCCCAGGACGGGAGTGAAGCATGCGGCGATTGCTGATGGGCTGTTGTTTGCTCACGGGGCTGTGGTTATCACTGCCGGCCAGCGCAGCGACCTTGCGTTTGGTCGCCGACCCTTGGCCGCCCTTCACCGACGAGAGCATGCCGAACAAAGGCATTGCCACCGAAATCGTTACCCGTGCGTTGGCCCGCGCCGGCTATACCACCCAATACGAACAAGTGCCTTGGGCCAGAGCCCTGCTGGGGATAGAGGCCGGCCGCTATGACGTACTGGTCAATGCCTGGTTCAACGAGGCCAGGCTTCATGCCGGATTGTTCTCCGCCCCCTACCTGCACAATCGCATCTGTTTGCTGCAGAACAGCCGGATCAAGCAAACCTACGACGGCAGCCTTGCCAGCCTTCGGCCCTTTTCAATTGCGGTCGTAAGGGATTACGCCTATTCACCGCAGTTCGACGCTGATACGAGCTTGCACAAGGTACTGGTGCAGAATTTCTCCCAGGCCTTGCGGATGCTTGCAGCGGACCGGGTAGACATGGCGCTGGAAGATGAATATGTCGCGCGTTATTACCTGCAGCGTGAGCCGGAGGCAGTGCGTGAATCGGTGAAGTTCGTAGGGCCACCGTTGTCGGAAAACAGTCTTCACATTCTGGTCAGCCGCAAAACGCCGGATTACGAGCGTATCGTTGCGGACTTCGATAAGGCCATCGACTCAATGCGGGCGGATGGGACGCTGGAGCAGTTGATGGGTGCCCAGGCGCATTGAAGCAGGGCGTCGCGCGGCAAGCCGCCCTCCCACCGGCTGATGAAAGGAGAAAGTGGCTTGCCGTCGCGCCACAGCATTGCTTCCTCACGCCGGCCAAGGTGGGAGGGCGGCTTGCCGCGCGACGGCATTGCCCCTCAAGCCACCTTCGCCACCGTCCGTTCCCCTTTGCCACGCACCAGGTGCGCCGCCATGTTGCGCAGTGGCGCCAGTTGCCGGCAGATCAGCGCCAACTGCGTCTGCACCAGGCGCTGGCTCTCGCCCAGCTCCTCGGGCATCTGCTCCAGCTCCGCCGCCAACGTCTGCTCGGCCTCATCCTCCAATGGCACCGGCGTGCGCGCTGCCAACCCTTGCGCCAGGCTCTCCAGCGAACCCGCCAGGCGCTCGCCTACGCCCAGGATCAGTTCATGCTTCACCGGCTCCGGCAAATCGCTGCCGCGGTGCGCGCCTAGCCCTGAGAGGTAATTGAGCAGCGTGTGCGACAGCACCAGAAAGCGAAAGCCCATGTCCGCCTCCTTCCGAAAATGCCCTGGCTCCAGCAGCATATTGGCCAGGGTGGTCGACAGCGCCGCATCTGCGTTGTGGGCGTTACGCCGGGCCAGGCGATAGGCGAGGTCGTCGCGCTTGCCGTTGGCGTACTGGCCGAGGATCTGGCGCAGGTACAACGCGTTGCATGTCAGAGTATTGGCCAGCACCTTGTTAAGGCGCCGGCCCTGCCAGTCGGGCAGGAACAGGAACACCGCAAGCCCCGCGATCAGGCTGCCCACCAGCGTATCGAACAGCCGTGGCAGAAACAGCCCGTAACCGTCGCCGGTCTGGTTGAAGCAGAACAGCACCATCAGCGTGATGCCGGCCGTGGAAATGGTGTAGCTGCCGGTGCGGTAGATGAAGAACACCATGCCTGCACAGATGGCGAATAGCGACTGGATGACAGGGCTCGGAAACAGATCGAACAGCGCCCAGCCCACCGTCAGGCCAATGGCTGTGCCGAACACCCGCTGGCCGAGCTTGCGCCGGGTGGCACCGTAGCTGGGCTGGCAGACGAACAGCGTGGTCAGCATGATCCAGTAGCCTTGCGAAGGGTGGATCAAATGCACCGTGCCATAGCACAACGTCAGCGCCAGCGGCAGGCGCAGCGCGTGGCGGAACAGCAGCGACGTAGGCGTAAGGTTTTGGCGGATGCGCCCCCACATGTCGCGCAGGTTCTGCGGTGCGCGGTTGAGCAGGCTGCTGTCGGTGGCCTCGGCCAGGGCATCAGGGTTGCTGGCGTCGCTGAGCAGCCGGTCGAGCGTTGCCAGGTTGGTCGCCAGGGCGCCCAATGAGCGCAACAACCCTCGCCAGGCTGGGTTGCTTTGGCTGCGCAGGTGCTCGAGCGAGGCGTGCAGGTCGCCCAAGGCTTCGGCGAAGCTGTCGTCGTAAACGAAGGGTTGGCGCAGTTGCAGGCTTTCGGAGAGCCGCTGGCAGGCACTGCCTTGCTGGCGCAGCAGGCGCTGGCAACGGAACAGCACGTCACTGTGGAAAAACGCCTCGGCCAGCGCGTTGTAGGGGTAGTGCGAGGAGCTGGCGCGTTCATGTACATCTTGCGCCAGGAAATACAGCTTCAGGTAGCGGCTGGTCTTGGCCCCGGCGCGGCTGCCGCCGACGCGGTTGAGGATGATTTCCTTGGACGCGTTGAGCGCCGCCACCACGCGGCCATTCTGCTGGGCGAGCTCCAGGCGCCGGCCTTCGACGTCCAACCCGCGGATCGGCTCGAACAGCGAAGACTTGATCTTCAGGTAAAGCCCCAGCTCGCGGAACACCCGCGCCAGGCTTTGCTGCACCGGCTGGTTGGCGAACAGTGCCTGCCACAGCACCGATAACGAGCCGTACCAGGCTGCACCGGCCACCAGCAGCATTGGCTCGTGCCAGAAGTCCTGCACCTCGCCGCCGCGCTGGTCGACGCCGATCATGGTGTATACCGAAAGGATCAGCGTGGCATAGGCCACCGCGTTGTAGCGCTCGCCCAAGGCACCGAGCATGGTCAGGCAGAAGGCGGCCACCGCCAGCGCGGTGGCGAACAACCAGGGGTAGGGGAACAGCAGCTCCACGGCCAGCGCCGCCACGCTGAAGCACACCAGGGTCACGGCCAGCGCGGTCGCCCGGCCCTGCCAGTTATCGTCGGTTTCGGCCAGGGCGCTGGCGATGATGCCCAGGAACAGAGGAATCAGCAGGTGCATCTCGTTCTGCCACCAGCACAGCGCCATGCTGCCGGTGAGTGCGATGAACACCCGAATGCTGTAGCTGAACTTGTCCAGCGCCCACAGGCGGCGCAGGGTATTGCGGAAGGACTTCTTGGCCATCAGGTGTGCGAGCCTGGGTGAACGATGCGCCGATCATAGCCCGGCCAGATGTCAGGAAGAACAGCTGATTTCCAGATGCTTGCCCCAGTCTGGCGGGCGCTGGGCAAAGCGTTCCTGCCCGGATTGCTCATCGAACGGGCGAGTGAGCACGGTATGCAGTTGGCGCACGAGGCTGTAGTCCCCTTGCTCGGCGGCCTCGATGGCTTGCTGGGCCAGGTAGTTACGCAGCAGGTAAAGCGGGTTGACGTTGTGCATGCGCTGCTGCCGTTGCGCCTGCGGCTGGGCCGGCTCCTGGGCCAGCCGCTCCAGCAGTCGCTTGCCCCAGCGGTCGAACGCCTCACGGTCGACAAAGTCGTCACGTAGTTCGGCCAGCGCGTGCTCGGCAGGTGTATCGCCCAGCCGGCGGAAGAACAGGTTGTAGTCCACGCCGCTGTTCTGCATGCACTGCAGCAGTTGCTCGACCAGAACGTGATCGCCTTCCTCGGCAGTGGCCAGGCCCAGGCGCTGGCGCATCAGGTCCTGGTACTTGGCCTGGAAGATCGGCAGGTAGAGCTCCAGCGCACCCTTGAGCGCCTCGACCTCGATGAACGGTGTCAGCGCCTGAGCCAGCGCGCTCAGGTTCCAATGGGCGATCGGCACCTGATTGCTGAAGGAGTAGCGGCCCTGGTCATCGGAATGGTTGCAAACGAAACGGGCGTCGAAGTCGTCGAGGAACGCGTAGGGGCCGAAGTCGAAGGTCAACCCCAGGATCGACATGTTGTCGGTATTCATTACCCCGTGGTTGAAGCCATAGGCCTGCCACCACGCGATCAGCTCGGCGGTACGCTCCACCACCTCGGCAAACATCGCCAGGTGCGGGTTCTCGGCCTCCAGGCAGTGGGGAAAGTGCGCTTCGAGTACGTGCTGGGCCAGCTCGCCCAGCTGTTCGTGCTGGCGGGTGTAGTAGAAGTATTCGAAATGGCCGAAGCGCACGTGGCTGGGTGCCAGGCGCAGCAGCATGGCGGCGTGCTCGCGTTTCTCGCGCCATACGGTGGTGTCTGAGGCCGTCACGCACAGCGCGCGCGAGGTGGGGATGCCCAGGGCATGTAACGCCTCGCTGGCGAGAAACTCGCGGATCGATGAGCGCAGCACCGCGCGGCCATCGCCCATGCGTGAGTAGGGCGTCTGCCCGGCACCCTTGAGGTGCAGGTCCCAATGCTCGCCACGGGCATTGACCACCTCGCCCAGCAACAGGCCGCGGCCGTCGCCCAGGCGCGGGGTGTAGCCGCCGAACTGATGCCCGGAATACACCATCGCCCGGGGCTCGGCGCTGTCCCACAGCTTGTGGCCGCTGAACACCTCGGCCAGCAGCGGGTTATTCGCCTCTTCAACTGGCAGGTCAAGCAGCGCCATTGCCGCTTCGCTCGCCACCACCAGCCGGGGCGCCTCGATCGGGTCGGGCAGCACCTCGGTGGAAAAGGCGTCGCCCAGGTGGGCGAAGCGGTTGTCGAAGCTCAGTTCGTCGAGGCGTTTCATGGCAAGGCCCAATGCGAGTTGAGGTTCAGGATGGCTCCGGTTTGCTGCTGCTGTCTACCACCGGGAAGGTGTACTCGCCGCCATCGGAGTTCTTAAGGTAGACCTCGACCTGGCGGAACGAGATGCGCACGCCGTTGGCCTTGAACTCGCGGTTGATGGCCCGGTTGATCTCATCGAGTGCCGGGTTGCGGTCGCCCAGGTCGCGCACGTGCATGCGCAATTCGTGGTCCAGGGTGCTTTCGCCGAAATTCAGGAAGTAGACGATCGGCTCCGGGTCCTTGAGCACCCTCGGGTTTTCGTCGGCGGCCTGCAGCAGCAGCCTGCGCACCAGGTCCAGGTCCGAGCCATAGTCCACACCCAGGCGCAGCGTTACCCGAGTGACGGTGTCGGTGAGCGACCAGTTGATCAGTTGCCCGGTGATGAACGTCTTGTTGGGGACGATGATGTCTTTTCGGTCGAAGTCGGTGATGGTGGTGGCGCGGATGCGGATCCGGCTCACCGTGCCCGACAGGTTGCCGATGGTGATGGTGTCGCCGATGCGCACCGGGCGTTCGAACAGGATCATGATGCCGGAAATGAAGTTGGCGAAGATCTCCTGCATGCCGAAGCCCAAACCCACCGAAAGTGCTGCCACCAGCCATTGCAGCTTGTCCCAGCTCACGCCGAGGGTGGAGAGCGTGCTGACGAAGCCGAAGCCGGCGATCGCGTAGGAAAGCAACGTGGTAGTGGCGTAGGCGCTGCCCTGCTTGAGGTTCAGCCGCGACAGCACGAACACTTCCAGAAGCCCCGGCAGGTTGCCGGCCAGCACGAAGGTGATGGCCACCACCACCAGCGCGCCGATCATGTCGCCCAGGCTGATCGGCACCATGCTCATGTTGGTGCCGCTGCCGCTGGTGTATTGGTAGAGCACGATGTTGTCCAGGTACGAGAACACCGTGATCAGGTCGGCCCACACCCAGTACAGCACGCCGATGAACGTACCCAGCAGCACCAGGCGAATCAGGCGCAGCGACTGCTGGTTGACCTGCTCGATGTCCAGCGTCGGCTCCTCGATCACCAGGCTGTCGTCGCCGCTTTCCTTGGCCGCCTGGCGCTTGCTCAGCGCCCGCTGGTAGGCCAGGCGCCGGGCCGCTACGCTGAGGCCGCGCACGAACATCGCCTCGATCACCAGCCACGCCATGGCCAGGTAAAGCGTGGCGATCAGCCGATCGGTGAGCTTGAGCGCGGTGTAGTAGTAGCCAAAGCAAACGCCCAGGAACAGCGCCACCGGCAGCAGCGTGAAGGCGATACCGATCAACCGGCGAAACACCGAGGCATTGCCATGGGTGGGGCTGGCGAGCAACAGGCGCGCCAGCAGCCAGGTCATCAGGCCATAGCAGGCCAGCACCACGCCGATGCCCAGCACGTCGTCGGCCAGTGCCGCAGGTTGCAGCTCGGCCACCGCCACCACCGAAACCAGCGCAAGCACCACAAAACCCAGGCGCCGCACCCAGCCGCGCAAAAACGCCACCTGCGCGCGCTCCCAGCGAAAATGCAGCTCAGCCACACCACTGGGCGCAAGAATCCGGTAGGCGGTGTAGAACACGATCCAGGCCTGGGCGATCTGCAGCAGAGCGGAGCCCAGGCTTGCGTTCTGGCCGCGTGCGTCGATCTGCAGGGCGAGGCCGCACAGCCCGAGCACCAGCGCCACCGGCAATGCCAGGAGCACGTTCACCAGTACAGCCAGCGGCGTGTGCCACTGGCTGTCGCGCTTGAAGTGGCCAACGTCCTTGTGCACCTGGCTGAGCTTGCCGTAGAGGTAGCGGCGCCGCCACAGCAGGCCGCCGATCATCAGCACCAGCGGCAGGAACAACAGCGGGCGCTGGGTCAGGCCGTCGCCCAGCTGCTGCACGCTCGACCACCACGGCAGCGTGCTGATCTGTTTGATCAGCCGTTTGGGCGCACCGGCCAGCCATTCGAGGTCAAGCGGCTTGTTGCTGGGGATCCAGAACATCTGTTCATCGAGGGTGCTGCGCAGGTTTTGCGCGGTGTCGAGCAGTTGTTTCTGGTTCAGTTGCAGATTGATCGAAGCGTTGAGCAGCGCCGCCAGCTCCCGGTTCAGCCGCTCCAGCAGGTCGGCACGGGTGAAGGCCAGGTCGAGCAGGCTCTTCTTGAGCTGTGGGGTGATGTCTTCCTCGGGGTGTGCGGCGACCAGCCCGTCGACATAACCTTGCGGGTTGCTCAGCGCCTCGCGCTGCTGGCTCACTTCGAACTGGTACAGGCGGATGTCGGCGATCTGGTCGGCCAGGTTGCGGTCCAGTTTCAGGTGCGGCAGCGCCTGCTTTTGCGTGTAGAGGATCTTCGACAGCAGCAGGCTGCCGCGCAGCACGTTGATCTGCTCGTCCAGCGCCTGGTCGGTCTGGCTCAGCGAATCGAGCTGCTGGCGGGTCTTGAGGTCTTGCTGGGTCAGCTCGTTGAGGCGGTCGGTGCTGCGCAGCAGGTAATCGGAGAGGCGCACGTTGGTGGCGCTTTCAGTGGCCAGCAGGCTACTGTTGCCGGCTTTCTGGGCTTCGGCCGATTGCTCGTTGACCGTTTGCTGCGATTGCGCCAGGCGCTTCTGGTTGATCAGCGACTGCAGGTCCTGGATTTCCTGGGCCTGGCGGCCGATCTTCTCCAGCAGCAGGTCGTGCTGGCTGTTGCCCAGGTCTTGCAGGGCGCTGTTACCGGCCAGCTCCTCGCGGCGCAGAGCAATGCGCGCGTTGATCGAGGCGAGCTCGGCCAGGTACTGGTTGCGCAGGTCGCTGGAGAGCGTCTTGCTGCCGTCCTTGCCCGTCTTGAGTGTGCTGTTGATCTGCTGAATGCGCGTTTGTGCGTTGCTGATTTCGGTCTGGGCCCGCTCCGGGCGGGTCTGGGAATTGATGATCAGCGTATTGGCATCGGCCAGCTGCCGTTGCAGCTCGCCTTGCTGGGTGCCGCGGTCGGCCAGCAATTGCTCAAGCTGTGGCACGCTTTGGTTGGCGTAGCGTTGGGTGACGGACACCACCTTGGTCGCCTTGAGCCGCTCCAGCTCGCGCTGGTTGTCGTTGTTCTGGCGTGGCGCGTCAGCGATCTGCCGCTTGGTTTGCGCCAGTTGCTTGGTGTCGGTGTCGGCGCTGCCCAGGAACGTGAGCGTTTGCTCCAGTACCTGCTCAAGCGCTTTTTGATCGGGGTCGGAGAGCTTGCGGTCGGCGATGTGGTCCAGGCTTTGCTGGACGCTTTCGGCACTGGGCGGGTCGGCCGCCAGTGCGATGGGCGAAAGCAGGCACAGCCCCAGCAGGGCTGCGCCGAAAAAGGCGCGGAAATCGAGCATGGTGGCGGCAGGCCTTGGAAAAATAGGACGATTCTAAAGGAACAGCCCGGGCCCTGGGCGGGTTCCTTCCGGGAATCTGACGCCGACTTTGGCGATCTTGTTCCCGTCCATGACCGCGACCGTCCAGATCGTGCTGTTCCACTCGATCTGGTCGCCCACCACTGGCGCACCGCCCACCTTCTGCGCAATGAAGCGCGCCAGCGGGGTGCTGGCATCCACGCCTTCAAGCTTGAGGCCGTACAGCGCCGAAACGGCGCCCAGCTCCGCATCGCCTTCGAGCACGAAGTCGCCGAAAAAGCGCAGGTCCAGGCCACGTTGCGGCGCCTGGCTGAACAGCTTGCCGAGGGCCGGCAGGTTACGCTCGTGGCCGATCACGCAAAGCATGTCGCCCACTTCCAGCACCGTGCTGCCGGAGGGGTGCAACAGTTGCTCGTGGCGGAACAGCGCAGCGATGCGCGTGCCCTCCGGCATCTTCAGCTCGCGCAAGGCCGCCCCGATGCACCACTTTTCCGCACCCAGGCGATAAACGAACAGCTCCCACTCGCTGGTGTGGTGCACTTCCAGCGCTGAGCGCGAGATTGGGGCAAGGTCTGGTGGAACGGTCACCTTCAGCAACTTGGCCATCCACGGCAGGCTGGTGCCTTGCAGCAGCAACGAGACCAGCACGATGAAGAATGCCAGGTTGAAGTACAGCTGTGCATTGGGCAGGCCAGCCATCAGCGGGAACACCGCCAGGATGATCGGCACCGCACCCCGCAGGCCCACCCAGGAAATGAAGGCCTTTTCACGGCCGTGGAAGGCGCGGAACGGCGCCAGCCCGATGAACACCGAGAGTGGCCGCGCAAACAGGATCATCCACAGGGCCAGGCCCAGCGCCGGCAGGGCGATCGGCAGCAGGTCATGCGGTGTCACCAGCAGGCCGAGCACCAGGAACATGCCGATCTGCGCCAGCCAGGCCATGCCGTCGAGCATGTGCAGGATGCTGTGGCGGCTGCGGATCGGCCGGTTGCCCAGTACCAGGCCTGCCAGGTACACCGCCAGGAACCCACTGCCATGCAGGGCGTTGGTAAGGGCGAACACCACCAGGCCGCCGGCGATCACCAGGATCGGGTACAGCGCGTGGGCCAGGTTGATGCGGTTGACCAGTTGCAGCAGCACCCAGCCACCGCCCAGGCCCAACACTGCGCCGATGCCGAATTCCCGCAACAGGTGCCCCAGCAGGCTCCAGTGCAGGCCGGTCTGGTGGGTGGCGAGCATGTCGATCAACGTCACGGTGAGGAACACCGCCATCGGGTCGTTGCTGCCTGACTCGATTTCCAGGGTAGCGGTCACCCGCTCGTTCAGGCCCTTGCCGCCCAGCAGCGAGAACACCGCTGCGGCATCCGTGGAACCGACGATGGCGCCGATCAGCAGGCCCTGGATCATGTTCAGGTCGAACAACCACGCCGCCAGCACGCCCGTGAGCCCCGTGGTAATCATCACCCCGACGGTCGCCAGCGACAGTGCCGGCCAAAGGGCGACGCGAAAGCTCGAAACCCGGGTGCGCAGCCCGCCATCGAGGAGAATGACCGCCAATGCAAGGTTGCCCACCAGGTAGGCCTGCGGGAAGTTGTCGAAGACGATACCGCCGCCATCCACCCCGGCGGCCATGCCCACGCCCAGGATGATCACCAGGATCGGGATGCCCAGGCGCGAGGAGAGGGAACTGACCAGAATGCTTGCCCCCACCAGCAACGCACCGATCAAGAACAAGCTGTTGATGGCGTTGGCGGTCAAAGGCGGTACTCCCTGAAAAGACTTGAAAAGCATGTATCGTGCCAACCGATTCTAACCTTAGTGTTGCAGCGTCTGTCAAAGGCCGCTGCACCATGATTGCGCTCGGTGGCCACTGGCACGCACTTCACGGTGGGCACGATTGCCGTAAGCGCCAACGAGAAAGCCCAGGCTCTCGCCTGGGCTTTTTCGCAAACAGGGACGGTCAGCCAATGCTCATCAGGCTGGCGTTGCCCCCCGCAGCGGCGGTGTTCACGCTCAGCGCGCGCTCGATCACCAGGCGCTCCAGCGCCACTTGGGTTTCGCCTTGGGCCAGCCCCTGCACGCCGATGATTGCACCGGCACGTTGGGCGACCTGCTGGCACACCGCGCGCAATTGGTCGGAATCGCCATGGTGGATCACCGCATCCAGCGCCAAGTCATCCCTGGCCCAGTCGCTGACCACACGAATGCGCGCGACCACTTCCTTCGGCAGCTTGGCACGCAGGGCATTGCCCGGCTCGGCATTGGCCCACACGGCGCTGCTACCTACCGCCAGGACTGCAGCCAACTGCGTGAGCAGGTCAGCCTCAGTGTCGGCCAGGCACAGCACGTGCTCGCGAGGCAGGATGATGTAGCTGTTGCGCTCGCCGGTCGGGCCCGGCAGCAGGCGGGTGATGCCGCTCTGCGACTGGGCAGCGAACTGCTCGCACACCTCGGCCAGCGCTGCATGCTGGCTGCCCGAGGCCCAGGCCTTGAGCGCGGCCAGCGGCTTGAGCAGCTCGGTTTGCGCGGCCAGGTCAGGGGCGGCGGTTTGCTTGCGGGCGAACGCGTTGCTCAGCGAGTCGCTCGGCGAGGTCGAGAGCAGGCGGTAAAGATAGAGCGGGCCGCCGGCTTTCGGGCCGGTACCCGAGAGGCCTTCGCCGCCGAAGGGCTGCACACCGACCACGGCACCGACGATGTTGCGGTTGACGTAGGCGTTGCCGGCATTGACGTTCTCCACCACCTTGGCGATGGTTTCGTCGATGCGGGTGTGCACGCCCAGGGTCAGGCCGTAGCCGGTGGCGTTGATCTGCTGGATCAGCGCGTCGAGGTCTTTGCGGGCATAGCGGATCACGTGCAGTACCGGGCCGAACACTTCACGCTTGAGCTCGTCGAGGTTGTCCAGCTCGATCAGCGTGGGCAGCACGAACGTACCGCGTTGCAGTTCTTCGCCCTGAACACGAGCGACCTGATAGACCGAGCGGCCTTTGTCGCGCATGCCCTGGATGTGCTTCTCGATCCCGGCCTTGGCTTCGGCGTCGATCACCGGGCCGATGTCCACGGCGAGCGATTCGGGGTTGCCGATGCGGGCTTCGGCCATCGCACCCTTGAGCATCTCGATCACGCGGTCGGCGCTGTCTTCCTGCAGGCACAGCACGCGCAGGGCCGAGCAGCGCTGGCCGGCGCTGTCGAAGGCAGAGGACACCACGTCGATCACCACCTGTTCGGTGAGTGCCGAGGAGTCGACGATCATTGCATTCTGGCCGCCGGTTTCGGCGATCAGCGGGATAGGGCGGCCCTGAGCATCGAGGCGGCCGGCCACATTGCGTTGCAGTAGGCGAGCCACCTCGGTGGAACCGGTGAACATCACGCCCTTGACGCGCTCATCGCCCACCAGCGCGGCGCCGACGGTTTCGCCGCGGCCCGGCAGCAGTTGCAGCACGCCTTCCGGGATGCCGGCTTCGAGCAGCAGGCGCACTGCCTGGGCTGCGACCAGCGGGGTTTGCTCAGCGGGTTTGGCCAGTACCGGGTTGCCGGCAGCCAGCGCCGCGGCCACCTGGCCGGTGAAGATCGCCAGCGGGAAGTTCCACGGGCTGATACACACCACCGGGCCCAGCGGGCGGTGGGTGTCGTTGGCGAAATCGTTGCGTGCCTGGGCAGCGTAGTAGCGCAGGAAGTCCACCGCCTCACGCACCTCGGCGATGGCGTTGGCATAGGTTTTACCGGCTTCACGCGCCAACAGGCCCATCAGCGGCTGAATCTGCGCCTCCATGGAGTCGGCTGCGCGGTCGAGGATCGCACCGCGCGCGTCGGGCGGCGTGGCTTGCCACATGGCGCCGTGGATCTGTGCGCACTGCAAGGCGTTGCCGACGTCTTCGACGGTGGCTTCCTGCACATGGCCTACCAGGTCGCGATGGTCGGCCGGGTTGAGCACGGGCTCGGCAGTGCCGGCGCTCGCTTCGCAACCCAGGATCGGCAGCGCCTTCCATTCGGTGTGGGCGCTGGCCAGCAGAGCGCTGGAAAGCGAGGCCAGGCGGTGTTCGTTGGCCATGTCGATACCGGCAGAGTTGGCCCGCTCAGTGCCATACAGCGCGCGCGGTTGCGGGATGCGGGCGTGCGGCAGGCCGATGCCGCCTTCCTGCGAAGCCATGCGCTCGACCACCGCGACCGGGTCGGCCACCAGCTCCTGAATAGAGATGGAGTGGTCGGCGATGCGGTTGACGAACGAGGTGTTCGCACCGTTTTCAAGCAGGCGGCGCACCAGATAGGCCAACAGCGTCTCATGGGTGCCGACAGGGGCGTACACGCGGCACGGCCGGCCGAGCTTGCCTTCGGACACCTTGCCTACCACTTGCTCGTACAGCGGCTCGCCCATGCCGTGCAGGCATTGGAACTCGTACTGGCCAGGGTAGTAGTTCTGCCCGGCGATCTGGTAGATGGCCGACAGCGTATGGGCGTTGTGGGTGGCGAACTGCGGGTAGATGGCCTCCGGCACCGCCAGCAGCTTGCGGGCGCAGGCGATGTAGGACACGTCGGTGTACACCTTGCGGGTGTACACCGGGTATCCCTCCAGGCCTTCGACCTGGGCGCGCTTGATCTCGCTGTCCCAGTAGGCGCCCTTGACCAGGCGGATCATCAGCCGGTGGCGGCTGCGGCGCGCCAGGTCGATGACGTAGTCGATCACGTACGGGCAGCGCTTCTGGTAGGCCTGGATGACGAAGCCGATGCCGTTCCAGCCGGCCAGCGACGGCTCGAAGCACAGGCGTTCGAGCAGGTCCAGCGACAGCTCCAGGCGGTCGGCTTCCTCGGCGTCGATGTTCAGGCCGATGTCGTATTGCTTGGCCAGTTGAGTGAGCGACAGCAGGCGCGGGTACAGCTCGTCCATCACACGCTCGTACTGGGCGCGGCTGTAGCGCGGGTGCAGCGCCGAGAGCTTGATGGAGATGCCCGGGCCTTCATAGATGCCGCGGCCGTGGGAGGCCTTGCCGATGGAGTGGATGGCCTGCTCGTAGGAGGCCATGTACTTCAGGGCGTCGGTTTCGGTCAGCGCAGCTTCGCCGAGCATGTCGTAGGAATAGCGGAAGCCCTTGCTTTCGAATCGCGTGGCGTTGGCCAGCGCTTCGGCGATGGTTTCACCGGTGACGAACTGTTCGCCCATCAGGCGCATGGCCATGTCCACGCCCTTGCGGATCACCGGCTCGCCGCTTTTGCCGATGAGGCGGCTGAGGGAGGAGGTGAGGTTGGCCTCGCTGTGGGTGGACACCAGCTTGCCGGTGATCAGCAGGCCCCAGGAGGCGGCGTTGACGAACATCGACGGGCTCTGGCCCAGGTGCTGCTTCCAGTTGCCGTTGCTGACCTTGTCACGGATCAGCGCGTCACGGGTGGCCTTGTCAGGGATACGCAGCAGCGCTTCGGCCAGGCACATCAGGGCAACGCCCTCCTGGCTCGACAGCGAGAACTCTTGCAACAGGCCTTGCACCAGGCCGGCACGCCCGCTGGCGCTCTTCTGGTTGCGCAGCTTCTCGGCGATGCCGGCTGCAAGCTTGTTGGCAGCCTCGGCCTGAGTAGCCGGCAGGCGCGCCTGCTCCAGCAGCATGGGGACCATTTCCTGCTCGGGGCGACGATAGGCGGCGGTGATGGCCGCGCGCAGCACCGATTGCGGCAGGATGCTTTCAGCGAACTCGAGGAACGGCTGGGGGCCTGCATCGGCCGGGAGCTCGCCCACGTCGTCATGCTCGCGCGCAGGGGCCTGCCCCAGCTCGGCCAGGTTGGCGCCCGACTCCAGGCGCTCGAGGTAACTGAAGATGGCCTGCTTGATCAGCCAGTGCGGCGTGCGGTCGATGGTGTGCGCGGCGGCCTTGAGGCGCTCGCGGGTCGGGTCGTCGAGTTTGACGCCGAGGGTGGTGGTCGCCATGTAATTGTCCTCATAGGGCGGGGCGATGCGGTGGCGAGAGATTATCCGGGTGTTACGCCGGGTGCAACCAGGTGCAACCCAATTTTTCCGGGCATCGCAGTTGTGCTGCCATGCTGAGGCCAGATGCCCTGAAACAGTGCGTTCTCAGGCTTTTGAGCACTATTTCCTTTTAAAACAAGAAAGTAGGAATGGTCTGAAAGTGTTGTAGGAAAGGGCTATATGACTTCCAAACCCATTGAGCCATGTGAGTTCAGCCCGCAGGATGCGCCCTCGTGGTGCAACCCCGGTAGCGCCTACCTCCCCTAATAACAACATGGTGGCTAACGATGAGTGTGAGCAACCCCACGCTGATAACCTTTCTTGCCTATACGCTGCTCCTGCTGGCAATCGGCTTTTACGCCTATCGCTCTACGCAGAACCTTTCGGACTACGTGCTCGGCGGGCGGCGCCTCGGCAGCGTGGTCACCGCGCTGTCGGCGGGCGCTTCGGACATGAGCGGCTGGCTGCTGATGGGCCTCCCGGGGCGATCTACCTTTCGGGCCTCTCGGCCGGGTGGATCGCCGTGGGCCTGGTCACTGGTGCCTGGCTCAACTGGCGCCTCGTGGCCGGGCGGTTGCGTGTGCACACCGAGCACAGCAACGACGCGCTGACCCTGCCGGACTATTTCGCCAACCGCTTCGATGACCGCAGTGGTGTGCTACGGATGATGTCGGCGCTGGTGATCCTGGTGTTCTTCACCATCTACTGCTCCTCCGGCGTGGTGGCCGGGGCGCGATTCTTCGAAAGCAATTTCGGCCTGCCGTATGAGCAGGCGATCTGGGCCGGTGCCGCGGCCACCATTGCCTACACGCTGATCGGCGGCTTCCTTGCCGTCAGCTGGACCGACACGGTGCAGGCCACGCTGATGATCTTCGCGTTGATCCTAACGCCGGTGATGGTGGTGATCGCGACGGGAGGAGGGGAGGCGTCGGTTGCGATGATTCATGCGGCCCATCCTGAGCATTTCGAGATGCTCAAGGGCGCCACCTGGGTGGGTACGCTGTCTTTGCTGGCGTGGGGCCTGGGCTATTTCGGGCAGCCCCATATCCTGGCGCGCTTCATGGCAGCCGACTCGGTCAAGTCCATCACCAGGGCGCGGCGTATCTCCATGGCCTGGATGGTCCTGTGCCTGGGTGGCGCTTGTGCGGTAGGGTTCTTCGGCGTGGCGTTCTTCCAGGCCAACCCGCACCTGGCCACTCCCGTGGTGGCGAACCAGGAGGTGGTGTTCATGGAGCTGTCGCGCCTGCTGTTCAACCCTTGGGTCGCAGGCGTTTTGCTCTCGGCCGTGTTCGCGGCAGTGATGAGCACCCTGAGTTGCCAGCTGCTGGTGTGCTCCAGCTCATTGACCGAGGACTTCTATCGGCAGTTCATCCGCGGCCGTGCTTCACAGCGTGAGCTGGTGTGGGTAGGGCGCGTGATGGTGCTGGTCGTCGCGCTGGTGGCGATCATGCTGGCTCGCGACCCGAACAGCAGTGTGCTGGCGCTGGTGGGCTATGCCTGGGCGGGCTTCGGTGCTGCATTTGGCCCGCTGGTGCTGCTCTCGGTGTTGTGGCGCGGCGTGACGCGCAACGGCGCCATCGCTGGCATGCTGGCAGGTGCGGTGACGGTGCTGGTGTGGCGCGAGGGCGCCTGGTGGGAGCTGTATGAAATGATCCCGGGCTTTATCGCCGCCACACTTGCCATCGTGGTGGTCAGCCGCCTGGGGCGGGTGTCGCTGGCGATCACAGAACGCTTCGAAGGTGCCGAGCAGGCGTATCGGCAGGCCCTGCGCTGATGCCACTGGGCCCCCGGCCTTTGGCCGTGGGGCCGTGTGCGGTTACACTGCGCGGCCCATAGGTGCCACCGCCCGCCGATACCACACGATGAATTACCGCCATGCCTTTCACGCCGGCAACCATGCCGACGTGTTCAAACACATAGTCCTGACTCGGCTGATCGGCCTGTTCCTGCGCAAGGAGCAGCCGTTCGCCTATATCGACACCCACGCAGGGCTTGGCCTGTATGACCTGCAGGGCGACCAGGCCAGCCGCACCGGCGAGTACCTCGAAGGCATCGCCCGCCTGTGGAGCGCCCAGGGCGCCCCAGTGGGCTGCGACGATTACCTGCGCGTCGTGCGAAAGCTCAACCCGGACGGTGAACTGCGTTACTACCCCGGCTCTCCCGAACTGGCCCGCCGCCTGGCACGGCAGCAAGATCGCGTGCTGCTCAACGAGAAGCACCCCGACGACGGCCAGTTGCTCAAGGAAAACTACCAGCGCGACCCACGCGTCACCGTTCATCAGGGTGAGGGCTGGCACCTGCCGAGGGCATTGCTGCCGGTGGCCGAAAAGCGCGCGATCATGTTGATCGACCCGCCGTTCGAACAGCTCGACGAGCTGGACCGCTGTGTAAAGGCGATGAGAGAGGCTATTGGCCGCATGCGCCAGACCATCGTGGCCATCTGGTACCCGATCAAGGACGATGCCCGGGCCATGCGTCGTTTCCATCAGGAACTGACCAGTACCGGCGCGCCGAAGCTGCTCAACGCAGAGCTGTACGTTCACGACGAAAGCACGCCTAACAGCTTGAACGGCTCTGGGCTGGCCATTTCGAACCCGCCTTGGGGCCTGGAAGAAGAACTGCAAGAGCTGCTGCCATGGCTGGCCCAGTTGCTGGGCCAGAGCCAAGGCAGCTACAAACTCGAATGGCTTATTTCCGAAGCCGCTAGCCGCTAGCCCCAAGCTAGCAGCTTGAAGCTCAGCTCAGCTCAGATGAAGCAGACGCCAGTGCCGCCAATCCCGCAGTAGCCTTCAGGGTTTTTGGCCAGGTACTGCTGGTGGTACGCCTCGGCATAGTAGAACGTCGGCGCCATCTGGATTTCGGTGGTGATGCCGGCCAGGCCCGCTTCACCCAAGGCTGCCTGATACTGCTCGCGGCTGGCCAGCGCAGCATGCAGCTGCTGCTCGTCGGTGGCGTAGATCACCGAGCGGTACTGGGTGCCGATGTCGTTGCCCTGGCGCATGCCCTGGGTAGGGTTGTGCGACTCCCAGAACACTTTGAGCAGGTTCTCGTAGCTGGTTTCGGTTGGGTCGAACACCACCAGCACCACTTCGCTGTGGCCGGTCAGGCCCGAGCACACTTCTTCATAGGTGGGGTTCGGGGTGAAGCCGCCGGCGTAGCCGACCGCACTGCTGTACACGCCGGGCTGTTGCCAAAGGCGTCGCTCGGCGCCCCAGAAGCAGCCCAGGCCGAAGATCGCGGTTTGCAGGTGCGCCGGAAATGGCGCTTGCAGCGGGTGGCCATTGACGAAATGCTCGGCCGGCACCGCCATGGGTGATTCGCGGCCCGGCAGTGCTTGCTCGGCGCTGGGCAGCGCGTTCTTGTTCACGAGAATTTCAGAGCGCAGGACCATGGGCCATTTCCTCCAGGCAGTTGGTCGATAGACCACCGAGTGTGCCTGAGGGTTTCGCAGCTGTCAGGTGTGCTCAGGGCCGCGCGGGTAGCGCGCCAGGGCACTGATCAACTCAGTGGAAGGAATGGGCTTGTCGAACAGGTAGCCCTGGCCCACGTCGCAGCGGTGGCGGCGCAGGAAGGTCAATTGTTCGGCGGTCTCGATGCCCTCGGCCACTACCTTGAGCTTGAGGTTGTGCGCCATGGCAATCACCGCCGAAGTGATTTCCATGTCGTCCGGGTTGGACGGGATTTCGCTGATGAAGCTGCGGTCGATCTTCAGCACGTCGATGGGGAACTTTTTCAGGTAGCTCAACGATGAATAGCCCGTTCCGAAATCGTCCATCGCCAGCGACAGCCCCAGGCCCTTGAGCTGGCTCAGCAACTGCCGGGTGTCCTCGGTGGCTTCGAGCAACAGCCCTTCGGTCAGCTCCAGCTCCAGCAGATGCGCGGGCAGTTGTTCCTCCTCCATGATCGTGCGCACCGAGGCAACCAGATCCGGGTCGGAGAACTGTTTCGGTGACAAGTTGATCGCCACGCTCAGGTCCCCCAGGCCAGCAGTGCTCAGGCACTTGCTCATGCGGCAGGCCTGGCGGATCACCCATTTACCGATGGGAATGATCAGGCCGGTTTCCTCGGCCACGCTGATGAACTGGTCCGGGCGGATCATGCCGCGTTCTGGGTGATTCCAGCGCAGCAGCGCCTCCATGCCCAGCAACCTGCCACTGCGCAGGCAGATCTTGGGCTGGTAGAACACCTCGAGCTCGTTCTGGGTAAGCGCGCGGCGCAAGTTGTTTTCCACGAACAGCTTGTAGTTGGCCTCGGCATGCAGGGTTTCGGTGAACACTTGAACCTGATGCTTGCCGTTGGCCTTTGCCTTGTGCAGCGCAAGGCCTGCGTTCTTCATCAGGGTCTGCGGATCGTGCCCGTGCAAGGGCGCGCAGGCCAGGCCCACCGAGGCGGTCACGTTGATCAGCTGGCTGTCGACGAACATTGGCTTGTCGAGTGTCTTGAGCACCTGCATCGCCGTTTGCTGGGCAGCCTCGGGGTCGGTGGCATCCAGCAGCACAGCGAATTCGTTGCTGGCAAAACGCGCGAGCGTGCCTGAGGCGCTCAAGCTGTTGCGCAGCCGCCGAGCCAGGCTGATCAGCAGCTTGTCACCGGTCTGGTGGCCGAGGCTGTCGTTGATGCGCTTGAAGTTATCGATGTCCACCAGCATCAGGGCGATGGGCGCCTCGCCATCACGGCAGAAGCGGTCGTCCAGGGCGCGGATGAATGCCGGGCGGTTACCCAGGTTTGTCAGGTTGTCGGTGTAGGCCAGCCGTTCGATACGCTGCTGGGCCAGCTTGGCCTGGGTGATGTCTTCGTAGATGCCGATGTAATGAGTCAGCTCGCGCTGATCATTGAACACTTTCGAGATCGACAACTGGCCCCAGTAGGGTTCCAGGTTCTTGCGCCGGCTCTTGAATTCGCCCTGCCAGCTATTGTTGCGGCTCAGCGCAGACGGCGCGTCGAACAACAGCTCGCCGAGGTTCTCCAGCGCCGGCAGCTCTGAAAGCCGATGGCCTTGTACTTCCTCAGTGGTGTACTGGGTGATGGCGGTGAAGCTGGGGTTGACGTACTCCACCATGCCATCCGCAATTGACCAGCAAAAAGGCGTTGGCACTTTGCTCGACCGCACGCTGGAAGAGGTTCAGCGCACTGAGTAGCGGCGCGGCGGTTCTGGCTGGTGATGACCTGGGCGAACTGGTCGGCCAGCTCACCGGCAAAGGCAACCTCGTCCGATTGCCAGGGCCGCGCGGCACCTTGCTGTTCCAGGCAGAGCACGCCCACCAGTTGGCCGTCCACGCGAATGCTGGCGTCCAGGATCGCGGTCACATTGCGATGCGCCAGGCGCTCAGCCAGCTCGTGGGTGCGCGGGTCGGTGGCTGTGTTGTCGGCGGCGATAGCCCGGCTGCTGTGCAGGGCCTCGAGGTAGTCCGGGGTGCCGCTGGCATTGAGCGCGTCCGGCACGGTATGGCATTCGTGGCGCGCCGACCAGGCGGTGATCGGCACGAAGCATTTGCCGTCCAGGTGCCAGAGGCTCGCGGAGTCCACAGCGTAGATGTCGCATGCACTGCGAGTGATCAGCTCGGCGGCCTCGAGCAGCGGGTCGTTGGTGACATAGCGTTGGCGCGCCAGGCGCAGGATCAGGTCTTGCTGTGCACGGACCCTTTCCAGGTGCTGCAGTTGCTCCTGCTGGGCACGCTGGTTTTGTTCCAGGGCCATTTCCAGCCGGTCGCTCTGGGGCGCCTGAGGCGCGCCGAGGGCGTCATCGACCATCAGCAGGTAACCACGCAACAGTTGCCGGTGATGCTGACGATACGGCTCGCCCAGCTCCAGAATGCTCACTGGCCCATGGTTGGTGTGCAGCGTGTAGCGGATCAGATAGTAATTGCGATAAGCCAGCTGCTCCTGGATGGCATCGTGCAGCTGGTAGCGCTGCTCCGGCTCCATGAGGCTTGCGTAGGGTGAGCCGATCAGAGCGCACAGCTCAGAGGCTTGCAGGCCGAAGTCGCGCTCGCAATTGGGATCCAGATAAAGCAGCGCCCAGTTGGCCTCGTTCAGCCGCTCGAAACGCAACATGCCGAGGCGCGAGGGCACCGGCAACTGCGTCACTACCTCGGCTGCCATACGCGTGGCAGCATCTGGCTGGCTTTTCATCGAGTGCTCACTTCTGAAGTGCGGGGCCAACGACCACGCATGGGCCAAGGTTGCATCATGGCGACGGCGCTGACAAGTGACAGGGTGGCGTAATGCCTTCAGTGTGTCGACCGTTGGGAAGATTTCTTCAGCCCTGATGCACGGGCATTTTCGTGCAGGGGAAAATCTGGTGCATAGAGCAAGGCGACGGAAGAAAATTCCGTAATAACGAAATGATTTGTCGCGAAGGCGGGTTTCAGGCGGTTTTGAGGGCAAAAAATTGCAAAAAACCCCGCTGCCCAGTCAAGGGAGCGGGGATCTGCCTGCACATCAGGGCGCTAGGCGCCCTGCTGCATGATTACAGCAGGATAGTGCGAATGTCGCCCAGCACGTCACCCAGGCGCTTGGTGAAGCGAGCAGCCGCCGCGCCGTTGATCACACGGTGATCGTAGGACAGCGACAGCGGCAGCATCAGCCGCGGCTGGAATGCCTTGCCATCCCACACTGGTGCCATGGCTGCCTTGGAGACACCCAGGATGGCCACTTCCGGCGCGTTGACGATCGGCGTGAAGCCGGTGCCGCCAATGTGCCCGAGGCTGGAGATGGTGAAGCAGGCGCCTTGCATGTCGTCACCGGACAGCTTTTTGTTACGGGCTTTTTCAGCCAGCGCAGCGGCCTCGGCGGCCAGTTGCAGCAGGCTCTTCTGGTCGACGTTCTTGATCACCGGCACCAGCAGGCCATCAGGGGTGTCGACCGCGAAGCCGATGTTGACGTACTTCTTGCGGATCACAGCCTTGCCGCTTGGCGCGAGCGAGGCGTTGAAGTCCGGCAGCTCCTTGAGCAGGTAGGCGCAGGCCTTGAGCAGCAGCGGCAGCACGGTGAGCTTCACACCGGCTTTTTCGGCCACAGCCTTCTGCGCAACGCGGAAGGCTTCCAGCTCGGTGATGTCAGCCTGGTCGAACTGGGTCACGTGCGGGACGTTCAGCCAGCTGCGGTGCAGGTTGGCAGCGCCGACCTGCATCAGGCGGGTCATCGGCACTTCTTCGATTTCACCGAAGCGGCTGAAGTCGACGGTCGGAATCGGCGGGATGCCAGCACCACCGGTGGGCGCAGCGGCGGAGGCGGCAGGCGCTTCCTTGGCTTTGCTCATGATGGCTTTGACGTAGGCCTGCACGTCTTCCTTCAACACGCGGCCGTGTGGGCCGGTGGCGTTGACCTGAGACAGCTCGACACCGAACTCGCGGGCCAGTTGGCGAACCGCCGGGCCTGCATGAACCTTGGCGCCGGGCTTGGCCGATGCACCAGCGTGCACGTGCTCCACCGGAGTCTCAGCCTTGGCGGCAGGTGCCTCGGCCTTGGCCGGTGCAGCAGCAGGCGCGGCGGCCTGGGCCGGAGCCTGCGCGGGTGCTGCGCCCTGGACCTTCAGCTTGAGAATCAGGTCGCCAGTGCCGACTTCGTCGTCGAGCTTGGCGATCACGCTCTCCACCACGCCAGCGGCGGGCGAGGAATCTCCATGCTGGCCTTGTCGGATTCCAGGGTGATCAGCGATTGGTCGGCCTCGACCGTGTCACCGGCCTTGACCAGCACTTCGATGATCTTGGCCTTGCCGGCCGAGCCGATGTCCGGAACCTTGATTTCCTGAACGCTGGCGGCAGCCGGCGCAGCCGGTTTTTCAGCAGCCGGTGCGGCGGCTGGGGCCTGGGCGGCCTCAGCCTTCGGCGCCTCTTCGGCCGCAGGAGCCGAAGCCCCGGCAGCCCCTTTGAGGACCAGAATCAGGTCACCGGTACCGACTTCATCGTTGAGCTTGACGCTGATGCTTTCGACCACACCGGCAGCTGGAGACGGGATCTCCATGCTGGCCTTGTCGGATTCCAGGGTAATCAACGACTGGTCAGCCTCGACCGTGTCGCCGACCTTGACCTGAATTTCGATCACCTGGGCTTTGCCCGAAGAACCGATATCCGGAACATTGACGTTCTGTGGCGCGGCGTTGCCTGCAGCCGGCGCGGGGCGGCTGCGGGTTTTCCTCGGCCTTTGGCGCCTCGCTGGCTGCCGGAGCAGCCTCGGCGGCAGGCGCGGCCGCAGGCGCGGCGGCTTCGGCAGCGCCGTCGGCTTCCAGCTCGATCAGGTCGTCGCCCTCCTTGAGGCGGTCGCCGATCTTGACCTTGATGGCCTTGACCACGCCGGCTTTGGGCGCAGGCACTTCCATGCTGGCCTTGTCCGACTCCAGGGTCACCAGGCTTTGCTCGGCTTCGATGCGGTCGCCGACCTTGACCTGGATTTCAATGACTTCACCCTCACCGCTGCCGATGTCGGGTACGCGTATCAATTCGCTCACAAGGCGTCTCCTTAGCAGTCCAGCGGGTTGCGTTTTTCCGGGTCGATACCGAACTTGGTGATGGCCTCGGCCACGACCTTGCGTTCGATCTCGCCACGGTCGGCCAGCGCTTCGAGCGCGGCCAGTACGACCCAACGGCGGTCCACTTCGAAGAAATCACGCAGTTTGCGGCGGCTGTCGCTGCGGCCGAAGCCGTCGGTGCCCAGCACCTTGTATTCCTTGACCGGCACCCACTGGCGAATCTGCTCGGCGAACAGCTTCATGTAGTCGGTACTGGCAACGACCGGGCCCTTGCGCCCGTTCAGGCACTGCTCGACGTAGCTCTGCTTGGGCTCGTTGCCCGGATGCAGACGGTTGCTGCGCTCCACGGCCAGACCATCACGGCGCAGCTCGTTGAAGCTGGTCACGCTCCACACATCGGCGCCGACGTTGTAGTCGTTGCGCAGGATCTTGGCTGCTTCGCGAACTTCGTTGAGGATCGTGCCGCAGCCCAGCAGTTGAACGTGGTGCGCTGCTTCGCGTTTGTCTTCTTCGAGCAGGTACATCCCTTCGATGATGCCGTCTTCCACGCCTTCCGGCATGGCCGGCTGGTGGTAGTTTTCGTTCATCACGGTGATGTAGTAGTAGATGTTTTCCTGCTTCTCCATCATCCGGTAGGTGCCTTCGCGCATGATCACCGCCAGCTCGTAGGCGTAGGTGGGGTCATAGCTGCGGCAGTTGGGGATGGTGCTGGCCAGGATGTGGCTGTGGCCGTCTTCGTGCTGCAGGCCTTCGCCGTTGAGGGTGGTGCGCCCGGAGGTGCCGCCCAGCAGGAAGCCGCGGGTCTGGCCGTCGCCAGCTGCCCAGGCCAGGTCGCCGATACGCTGGAAGCCGAACATCGAGTAGAAGATGTAGACCGGCAGCATCGGGGTGTCGTAGTCGCTGTAGGCGGTGCCCGCAGCGATGAACGAGGAGAATGCACCCGCTTCGTTCAGGCCTTCCTGAAGGATCTGGCCGTCTTTCTTCGCGGTAGTACATCACCTGGTCGCGGTCGACCGGCTCGTACAGTTGGCCGACCGGGGAGTAGATACCCAGCTGGCGGAACATGCCTTCCATACCGAAGGTACGGGCCTCGTCAGCAAGGATCGGCACGATGCGCTTGCCCAGCTCCTTGTCCTTGACCATGGCAGCCAGGATGCGGCCGAACGCCATGGTGGTGGAGATTTCGCGGTCGCCCGAACCGTCGAGCACCGACTTGAGAATCTCCAGCGGCGGGGTCGGGATGCTGACGGTGCCACGGTTGCGTTGCGGCAGGTGGCCGCCCAGCTTTTCGCGGCACTTGCGCAGGTATTTCATTTCCGCGCTGTCTTCGGCGGGGCGGTAGAACGGCAGCTCTTCGAGTTGCGAGTCGTTCAACGGAATGTCGAAGCGATCGCGGAATTTCTTCAGCGACTCGATATCGACCTTCTTGGCGTTGTGCGCGGTGTTCTTGCCTTCGCCGGCACCGGTGCCATAACCCTTGATGGTCTTGGCCAGGATGACGGTCGGCTGGCCTTTGTGGTTGACCGCCTGGTGGTACGCGGCATAGACCTTGTACGGGTCGTGGCCACCACGGTTGAGTTTCCAGATCTCGTCGTCGGAGAGGTTCTCGACGCGCTTGAGCAGGTCAGGGTCGGCACCGAAGAAGTGCTTGCGCACGTAGGCGCCGTCCTTGGCCTTGTAGTTCTGGTATTCGCCGTCGATGGCCTGGTCCATGCGGCGCTGCATGCGGCCGTCGTGGTCCTGGGCGAACAGTGGGTCCCACATGCGGCCCCAGATGACCTTGTTGACGTTCCAGTTGGCGCCACGGAACACGCCTTCGAGTTCCTGGATGATCTTCGCATTGCCGCGAACCGGGCCGTCGAGGCGCTGCAGGTTGCAGTTGATGACGAAGATCAGGTTGTCGAGATTCTCGCGGCCGGCCAGGGAGATAGCGCCCAGGGTTTCCGGCTCGTCGGTCTCGCCATCGCCGATGAAGCACCATACCTTCTGCTTGCCGGCGGGGATGAAGCCGCGGTTTTCCAGGTACTTCATGAAGCGCGCCTGGTAGATCGCGGTGATCGGGCCCAGGCCCATCGACACGGTCGGGAACTGCCAGAAGTCGGGCATCAGGTGCGGGTGCGGGTAGGACGACAGGCCCTGGCCGTCGACTTCCTGGCGGAACTTGAGCATCTGCTCTTCGCTCAAGCGGCCTTCGAGGAAGGCGCGAGCGTAAATGCCGGGCGAAGCGTGGCCCTGGTAGTAGATCAGGTCGCCGCCGTGTTCTTCGGTCGGAGCCTGGAAGAAATAGTTGAAGCCGATGTCGTACAGCGTGGCGCTGGACGCGAAGGTGGAGATGTGACCGCCCAGGTCAGGGTCCTGCATGTTGGCACGCATGACCATTGCCAGCGCGTTCCAGCGCACGATCGAGCGGATGCGGCGCTCCATGAACAGGTCGCCGGGCATGCGCGCTTCACGCGTGACCGGGATGGTGTTGCGATAGGGCGTAGTGATGGCATAGGGAAGCTGGGAGCCGGTCCGGGTGGCCAGTTCGCCCATGCGGGTCATCAGGTAGTGAGCGCGGTCTTCGCCTTCTTTGTCGAGAACCGACTCCAGGGCGTCCAGCCATTCCTGGGTTTCGACGGGATCGAGGTCTTGCATGGCTTGCTCCAGGGCGGAAAGGCCACCAGAATCGGATGGCCTGAGTTTGCGACTGGCCTTGTGGGCAGACGACATGAATTCTTGGATTACCGGAGGTTGGCCCGGCGGGCTGTAGTTTTACTACAAATCAATTCGGTTTTCATGTTTGCGGACGACACGGGCAGTAGTAAAACTACAGGGATTTGGCTCGATAGCCTTCCAAGGGTTGTGAGAATAAACGATCCCGTAGTTCAAAAATAAGTCAGCAAGCGGGTGCTCTTGATGATTTCTGCCAGGTTTCATCCAGCTCGAACAATATTTCACTTTTGTTCGACATGTAGCTCGGGCACTACCTCCCTTCATTTAACTGCAATTGCCGGATTTAGCGGCTTCAAGGATAGACCATGAGCCAGCCGACCGTGGCACCACTTCCCGCTGCCCTCGATGATCTGGCCCACGCCTGCCGCAGCGAGTTCATTTCCATTGCCCCTCCAGCAGCCGAAGGGTTCGATGAGGTCTTCTGGCAAGCTCTCGGCCGGGTGTGCGCCTGCAGCGACTTTGTTGTGGAGCAGATCCGCCGCGCGCCTGCGTTGCTGCCCGAGCTTGTCGCCAGTGGCGACCTTGGCCGGGTATTCGGCCCAGGCGAGTTGCGCGCCCAGGTGCATGCCGCGCTGGAATCGGCCGAGACCGAGGATCGACTCGGGCAGGTGCTGCGCCAGCAGCGCGCGCGCCAGCAGGTGCGCATCGTATGGCGCGACATCACACGCGCCGCCGATCTGGGGCAAACCTGCCGCGATCTGACCGAGCTCGCCGACGCCTGCATCGATGAGGCCTATCAATGGCTCTACCCGCGCCACTGCCAGCAGTTCGGCACCCCGGTCGGTCGGCGTAGCGGTGAGCCGCAGCACATGATCGTGCTGGGTATGGGCAAGCTGGGCGCTGGCGAGCTGAACCTTTCCTCGGATATCGACCTGATCTTCGCCTATCCCGAAGGCGGCGAAACCGAAGGGGTGAAGCGTTCGCTGGACAATCAGGAGTTTTTCATCCGCCTCGGCCAGCGTTTGATCAAGGCACTGGACCCGGTGACCGTCGACGGTTACGTGTTCCGCGTCGACATGCGCCTGCGCCCTTACGGCTCGGCCGGCGCGCTGGTGCTCAGCTTCAATGCGCTGGAGCAGTATTACCAGGACCAGGGCCGCGACTGGGAACGCTACGCCATGATCAAGGCGCGCGTGGTGGGTGGCGATGCCAAGGCCGGCGTGCAATTGCTGGAGATGCTGCGGCCGTTCGTCTACCGCCGCTACCTCGATTTTTCCGCCATCGAGGCGCTGCGCACCATGAAGCAACTGATTCAGCAGGAGGTGCGGCGCAAGGGCATGGCCGAGAACATCAAGCTGGGGTCGGGCGGCATTCGCGAAGTGGAGTTCATCGCCCAGGCCTTCCAGCTGATTCATGGCGGGCGAGACCTGAGCCTGCAACAGCGGCCATTGCTGAAAGTGCTGGCCACGCTGGAGGGGCAGGGCTACCTGCCGCAGGCCGTGGTGGCCGAGCTGCGCGAAGCTTACGAGTTCCTGCGTTATGCCGAGCACGCCTTGCAGGCGATCGCCGACCGGCAGACACAGATGCTGCCGGCCGATGAACGCGACCAACTGCGTGTCGCGGCCATGCTGGGCTTCGCCGATTGGGCCAGTTTTCATGAGCGGTTGTCTCATCGGCGCGGGCGGGTGGCCTGGCACTTCGGCCAGGTGATCGCCGACCCGGACGAAGACGAGAACGCGGCACTGGATGAGCCGGTCGGTGGCGAGTGGATGCCGCTGTGGCAGGACGCACAAGCCGAGCAGGATGCCTGCCGTCAACTGGAGGAGGCCGGGTTCACCGACCCTGGCCGAGCCTTTCGGCAACTGGCCGACCTGCGCAACAGCCACCTGCTGCGCGCCGCTCAGCGTATCGGCCGTGAGCGCATCGACGCGTTCATCCCAAGGTTGCTGGCCCAGGCGGTGGCTTTGGGCGAACCCAATCTGTTGCTGGATCGGGTAATGCCGTTGGTCGAGGCGGTCACTCGCCGTTCGGCTTACCTGGTGCCGCTGACGGAAAACCCCGGCGCCTTGCGCCAATTGCTCGCGCTGTGTGCCGCCAGCCCCTGGGTGGCCGAGCAGATCGCGCGTTACCCGCTGCTGCTCGATGAGTTGCTCAACGAAGGCCGCTTGTTCAACCCGCCCCAGGCGCCGGAGCTCAAGGCCGAGCTGCGCGAGCGGCTTACACGCATTCCCGAGGACGACCTGGAACAGCAGATGGAGGCGCTGCGGCATTTCAAGCTGGCCCACAGCCTGCGGGTGGCGGCTTCGGAAATCGCCGGTACCTTGCCGCTGATGAAGGTCAGCGACTACCTGACCTGGCTGGCCGAGGCGATTCTGGAGCAGGTGCTGGCGCTGGCCTGGCGCCAGACCGTCGCCCGCCATGGCGTGCCGCTGCGTGCCGATGGCCGGCCGTGCGAGCCGGGGTTCATCATTGTCGGCTACGGCAAGGTCGGTGGAATCGAATTGGGCCACGGCTCGGACCTGGACCTGGTGTTCGTCCACGACGGCGACCCGCAGGCCGAGACCGATGGCGACAAGCCTATCGACGGTGCGCAGTTCTTCACCCGCCTGGGCCAGCGCATCATTCACCTGATCACTGCGCAGACCAACTCCGGCCAGCTCTATGACGTCGACATGCGCCTGCGCCCGTCCGGCGCGGCAGGGCTGCTGGTCAGTTCGCTGGGGGCCTTCGAGCGCTACCAGCAGCAAGAGGCCTGGACCTGGGAGCATCAGGCGCTGGTGCGCGCGCGGGTGCTGGTGGGCGATGCCGAGGTAGGCGAGGGCTTCGAGCGCGTGCGCGCTGGCGTGCTAGGCAAAACCCGGGAGCTGGCTGAGTTGCGCGCGCAGGTCAGCGAGATGCGCGCCAAGATGCGCGACAACCTCGGCACCCGCGCCAGTGGTGCCGGGCGGGGTAGCAACGCCTTCGAGGCAGCGGTGCCCTTCGACCTCAAGCAGGACGCCGGAGGTATCGTCGATATCGAATTTATGGTGCAATACGCGGCCCTGGCGTGGTCTGGCACGCACCCGGCGCTGCTGCGCTACCCCGACAACATCCGCATTCTCGAAGGCCTGGAAGAGGCCGGGTTGTTGCCGGCCAGCGATGCCGTGCTGCTGCGTGAGGCCTACAAGGCCTATCGCGCTTCAGCCCACCGGCAGGCCTTGCAGAAAGCACCCTCGGTGGTGCCGGGGGATCAGTTCGCGGCCGAGCGTCGTGAGGTGATGCGGATCTGGGCCGGGCTCGGCCTGGGCTAGAGTGATGGCAGCGGCCTGTGAATGAACGGCAGGCCGCGCGTTTTTCGGAAAACCCATGAACATTCTGATCATTGGGCCCAGTTGGGTCGGCGACATGGTAATGGCCCAGACACTGTTCCAGTGCCTGAAGCAACGCCACCCGCAGTGCCAGATCGACGTGCTCGCCCCCGAGTGGAGCCGGCCGATTCTCGAACGCATGCCACAGGTGCGCCAGGCCTTGAGCTTTCCGCTCGGCCACGGCGTGCTCGACCTCGCCACGCGCCGGCGCATCGGCCGTTCGCTCAAGGGCCAGTACGATCAGGCGATCCTGCTGCCCAACTCGCTCAAGTCCGCGCTGGTGCCGTTCTTCGCGGGCATCCCGAAGCGCACGGGCTGGCGCGGCGAGTTCCGCTACGGCCTGCTCAACGATGTGCGCACGCTCGACAAAACCCGCTACCCGCTGATGATCGAGCGCTTCATGGCGCTGGCCTACGAGCCTGGCGCCGTGTTGCCCCAGCCTTATCCACAGCCGCGTTTGCGCATTGAGCCCCAGAGCCGTGACGCCGCGCTGGCCAAGTTCGGCCTTGAGCTCGACCGCCCGGTACTTGTTCGATGCCCCGGCGCCGAATTCGGCGAGGCCAAGCGCTGGCCCTCCGAGCACTACGCGGCAGTGGCCGAGGAGCGTATCCGCCAGGGCTGGCAGGTGTGGATCTTCGGCTCACAAAAGGATCATGCGGTGGGCGAGGCGATCCAGGAGCGCCTGATTCCGGGGCTGCGCGAAGAAACCGCCAACCTCTGTGGCGGCACGTCGCTGGCCGAGGCGATCGACCTGATGGCCTGTGCCAGGGCAGTGGTTTCCAACGATTCGGGCCTGATGCACGTGGCCGCCGCGCTCAACCTGCCGCTGGTGGCGGTATACGGCTCCACCTCGCCTGGCTTCACCCCACCGCTGGCCGACCAGGTCGAAGTGGTGCGGCTAGGCCTGGATTGCAGCCCGTGCTTCGACCGCACTTGCCGTTTTGGCCATTACAACTGCCTGCGACTGCTCGAGCCCCAGCGGGTCACCGAGGCCCTTCGCGGGCTCGAAGGGCCCGAGCCGGTCAACGTTCTGGCCGAGGTCGACTGACTTGCGCGTTCTGCTGATCAAAACTTCGTCGCTGGGCGACGTTATCCACGCCATGCCGGCACTCACCGATGCGGCACGGGCGATCCCCGGCATCCGTTTCGACTGGGTGGTGGAGGAGGGCTTTGCCGAGCTGCCCACCTGGCACCCGGCGGTCGACAAAGTCATCCCCGTAGCCATCCGCCGCTGGCGCAAGAGCCTCTGGCAAACCTTCAAGGGTGGCGAGTGGAAGGCCTTCAAGGCGGCGGTTGGCGAGCGGAAGTACGACCTGGTGATCGATGCCCAGGGCCTGTTCAAAAGCGCCTGGCTCACCCGCTATGTGAAGGCGCCGGTCGCCGGCATGGACAAAGACTCTGCCCGCGAGCCGATCGCTGCGCGCTTCTACGACCGCAAGGTGCCGGTGATCAAGGGCCAGCACGCCGTAGAGCGGCTGCGCCTGCTGTTCGCCCTGGCGCTGGGCTACGACCTGCCGCCGGGCACCGGCCAGTACGGGCTCAACCGCTCCAGGCTGCTCAGCATTCCCAACCCGACCTCTTATGTTGTGTTTCTGCATGGCACCACCTGGGCCACCAAGCATTGGCCGGAGGTGTACTGGCGCGAGCTGGCCGAGCGCTTGCGCCTGGCCAACATCGGCGTGCGCCTGCCGTGGGGCAATGAAGAAGAATTTCGCCGCGCGCACCGCATCGCCGCCGGCATGAACAACGTGCAGGTGCTGCCCAAGCTCAACCTGGCCGGCGTTGCCGGGGTGCTGGTGCAGGCGCGCGCCTGCGTGGCGGTCGATACCGGCCTTGGCCACCTTGCCGCCGCGCTGGATGTGCCCACGGTGTCCGTCTACGGCCCCACCAACCCAGGGCTCACCGGCGCCTACGGCCGTACCCAGGTGCATCTGGCCAGCAACTGGCCTTGCGCACCGTGCCTGCAGAAGCAGTGCACTTACAAACCCACGCCGGAGGACCTGGCGCGGCACGATCTCAAACGCGAAGGGCCGTTGTGCTTCACCCGCGTGAACCCCGAGCGTGTGGCAGGGCAGTTGAGCACGCTGTTGTTGGCCGAGGGCAGGCGTTGATGCAACTGGCGTTCGTTTTGTACAAGTACTTCCCGTTTGGCGGCTTGCAGCGCGACTTCATGCGCATCGCCCTGGAATGCCAGCGGCGCGGGCATGCCATTCGCGTCTATACCCCCATCTGGCAGGGCGAGGTGCCCGCGGGCTTCGATGTGCGCATCGTCCCGGCCAAGGCGCTGTTCAACCACCACCGCAATGAAAAGCTCACTGCCTGGATGCAGGCAGACCTCGCCCGCGACCCGGTCGACCGCCTTGTAGGCTTCAACAAGATGCCGGGGCTGGACGTCTGACTACGCCGCCGACGGCTGCTTCGAAGACAAGGCGCAGACGCTGCGCAACCCGCTGTATCGGTACTTCGGGCGTTACAAGCATTTCGCCGACTACGAGCGGGCGGTGTTCGCGCCCGAATCGAAAACGCAGATCCTGATGATTTCCGAGGTGCAGCAGCCGCTGTTCGTCAAGCACTACGGCACCCCGGCCGAGCGGTTTCACTTGCTGCCCCCAGGCATCGCTCAGGATCGCCGCCGCCCGGCCGATGCCGACGCCATCCGTGCGGCATTTCGCCAGGAGTTCGACCTGGCCGAACAGGACCGCCTGCTGGTGCAGATCGGTTCGGGCTTCAAGACCAAGGGCACTGACCGCAGCCTCAAGGCGCTGGCCGCGTTGCCCGAGGCGTTGCGCAAGCGTACTCGGCTGTTCGTGATCGGCCAGGATGACCCTAAGGTTTTCCAGCTGCAGGCGCGCGCCCTGGGCGTGGGCGAGCAGGTGACCTTCATGAAGGGCCGGCCGGATATCCCGCGTTTTCTGCTCGGCGCTGACGCGCTGATCCACCCCGCCTACAACGAAAACACCGGCACGGTGCTGCTGGAGGCATTGGTAGCCGGGCTGCCGGTGCTGGTAACCGCAGTGTGCGGCTACGCCCATTACATCGCCGAGGCCGGCAGCGGCCTGGTGCTGAGCGAACCCTTCGAGCAGGCCCAACTCAACCGCTACCTGGTGCAGATGCTCCAGGACGACGCTGCGCGCGCCCGCTGGGCCGCGCAGGGCTTGGTGTTCGCCGAGCACGCCGACCTCTACAGCATGCCCGAGCATGCCGCCGATCTGATTCTCGAGCGAGGCCCAGGCATGACCCTGATGTTGCTGGAACCCTTCAAAGGCCTGTGGGCCGCGCGTGACCCGTTCGAGGCCGTCGAGGCCCTGCAAGGCGAGGTGTACCGCGAGTTGGAGGGCCGTCGTACCCTGCGCACCGAGGTGCAGGGCCGCGGGTATTTCGTGAAGATCCACCGCGGCATCGGCTGGGGCGAAATCGTCAAGAACCTCGCCAGCGCCAAGCTGCCAGTGCTGGGCGCCGGCCAGGAGTGGCGCGCCATCGAGCGGCTGCACCAGGCGGGCATCGCCACCATGACGGCGGTGGCCTACGGCGAGCGCGGCAGCAACCCCGCGCGGCAGCACTCGTTCATCGTCACCGAAGAGCTGGCGCCTACCGTAAGCCTTGAAGACTACAGCCTCACCTGGCGCACCCAGCCGCCAGCGCCTGCGCTCAAGCACGCCTTGATCGCCCGAGTGGCGAGCATGGTCGGTGGAATGCACCGGGCCGGCGTGAACCACCGCGACTGTTACATCTGCCACTTCCTGCTGCACACCGACCGGCCCGTCACGCCGGCCGAGCTGCATGTGTCGGTGATCGACCTGCACCGCGCGCAAACCCGCAGCAGCACCCCGCGCCGCTGGCGCGACAAGGACCTGGCGGCGCTGTACTTCTCGGCGCTTGATATCGGCCTGACCCGCCGCGACAAGCTGCGCTTCCTGCGAGATTACTTCCGCCTGCCGCTGCGCCAGGTGTTGCGCGACGAAGCGCGCCTGCTGGCCTGGCTCGAACGCAAGGCGGCAAGCCTTTATGCGCGCAAGCAGCGCTATGGAGACGCCCTCTGATGGCTGGCTGGACTCTGGAGCCTGAGTACGAACACCTGGCCGAAGCCTTTGGCAGCCTGGAGGCCGTCTTTGCTCTGCAAGGCGAACGCCTGACCTACGACAACCTCTCGGAGGTCATTCGGGTGCGCCTGGATGGCGTGCTGTATTACGTCAAACGCTACACCGGCGCCGGCCGCGGCCTGCGCCGCTACATGGGGCGCCCGAGAGTGCGTGCGGAGTGGCAGAACCTCAAACGTTTCGCCGAATGGGGCATCCCCACCGCCGAGGTGGTCGCCTGGGGGCTGGAGCGGGATGGCATGGCCTTCGGCCGTGGTGCGCTGATCACCCGTGAGCTGGAGCATACCCAGGACCTGGACCATCTCGCCGGCAAGCGCGATGCGCGTTTGCGCAACCCGGCCTGGGTCGATTACGTCAGCCAGCAGGTGGCCCGCCACACTCGGCAGATGCACGATCACCACTTCACACACAACGACCTGAAGTGGCGCAACCTGCTGGTGGATGATCAGGACACGGTGTTTTTCATCGACTGCCCCAACGGCGCGTTCTGGCAAAGCTTCATGTTGCGCTACCGCATCACAAAGGACCTGGCGTGCCTCGACAAGGTGGGCAAGTACCACCTCTCGCGCACCCAGCGCCTGCGCTTCTACCTTCAATACCGCAAGCGCGAGCGCCTTAACGCGTCGGACAAGAAACGCATCCGGCACATCCTGAGTTTTTTCGAGGGGCGTGAATGAACACTTTCGATGGCGCCGACGCCCAGGCGCTGCTGGCACGCCATGGGCTGGACAGCTTCCAGGCTTTGTGGAACCTGCAATTGACGGCGGTGGACGAGCCCAATACCGGCCGCGGCGGGTGGAGCAGCGTCTACCGGCTCGAGCTTGAGGGCCAGGGGTTCTTCCTCAAACGCCAGAGCGGTTACCTCACCCGCACCTTGCGCCGGCCGCTCGGTGAACCAACGTTTGCCCGGGAGTTTCGCAACATCCAGCGCTACCGGCAGATGGGCATTCCCTCGCTGGAAGCGGTGTTCTACGGCCAGCAAAACACTCCTGAGGGCACCCAGGCGGTGCTGCTGACGCGTGCGCTGGACGACTGGGCGGACCTTGAGTCATGGAACGACAGGTGGGCTGAGGTGCCGCCCGAAGGCCGCAAAGCGATCCTCGATGCAGTCGGTGCACTGACCCGCACTCTGCATGGCGCCGGGCAGGTACACAACTGCTTCTACCCCAAGCACATTTTCCTGCGTGAGCAGGCTGGGGCCTTCCAGGCCTGCCTGATCGATCTCGAAAAACGCGCCCACTGATCTTCGGCCAGCGCGATCGCGTACGCGACATCGAGCCGTTGCTCCGGCGCTCGCACATGTGGAGCGATGCCGAGGTGCGCCAACTGCTGGCGGCGTACTTGCAGCAACCTGCCGAGAGCGCCGAGGTGGGCGCCTGGCTCGACCGCCTGGTCCGCCGCCGGCGTCACAAGGGAAACCGCTGATGCAACTGGTCGATCTGCAAAAGGCCGGCCGCGCGCCTGCGCTGCCGTTGGACATTTCCCTGGCCGATGCCGCCGGTGCGGCCGACTTGCATTTGCTGACCCTGCTGCGCGTGCTGCCTGGCCAACGCTATGTCGGCGCCGGCGTATGGCGCGGCCGCCCGGTGCTGGCCAAGCTGCTGGTGGGGCCCAAGGCGCCCCGGCATTTCGAGCGTGAGCTGGCGGGTGTGCGGCTATTGCAGGCGCAGGGGCTGACCACACCACAATTGCTGGCGGATGGGTTAGAGGGCGGACAGGGGGGCTGGCTGCTGTTCGAGCTGCTGGACCCTGCACAAAGCCTGGGCCAGGCATGGGAGGCGGTCGAGCATCTGCCTGTGCTGGCCGACGAGCAATCGGCCGTGCTCGGCGAGGCATTGACGGCAGTGGCCCAGATGCACCTCAAAGGCCTCTGGCAAGAGGATCTGCACCTGGACAACCTGCTGCGCGCCAACGGCCAGCTGTACCTGATCGATGGCGCCGGCGTGCGCGCTGCCGAGGCCGGCCAGCCCCTGCCGCGCGAGCGTGTGCTGGAAAACCTCGGTGTGTTCTTCGCCCAATTGCCGCCAGCCCTGGCGCCGTTCACCGAGGAGCTGCTGGTGCATTATCTGCTGGCCAACAGCGAGCACGCCCTTCCGCTGGAGGCCCTGCAAAAGCAGATCGACAAGGTGCGCGCCTGGCGGCTGAAGGATTACCTGGCCAAGGCCGGCCGCGACTGCACGCTGTTCAGCGTCCAGCGCAGTGCCTCGGGGCTGACGGCCATGCGCCGTGACCAGGCCCCGGCACTGGCCGAAGTGCTTGAACAGGCCGATGCGCTGATCGATGCAGGCCACCTCTACAAGACCGGCGGTGCCGCGACCGTGGCACGAGTGCAGGCTCAAGGCCGTACGCTGGTGATCAAGCGCTACAACATCAAGGACGCACTGCACTGGCTCAAGCGCTTCTGGCGCCCCAGCCGGGCCTGGCATTCGTGGATCGCCGGGCATCGCCTGGCATTCCTCGGCATCGCTACGCCCAGGCCACTGGCGGTACGGGAAAGCAGAACCCTCGGCCTGCGCGGCCGCGCATGGCTGGTGACGGAGTACCTTGAAGGGCCCGACATCATCGAGCACTGGGCGCCCTGCATCGAGAGTGGGCAGGTGCCTGAAACCGAACTGCTGGCGCTCGACGAGCTGTTTCAAGCGCTGCTGCGCGAGCGCATCAGCCACGGCGATCTCAAGGGCCACAACCTGTTCTGGCATCAGGGCCGTTGGGCGCTGATCGATCTGGACGCCATGTGCCAGCACGGCAGCGAGGGCAGCTTCGCCAGCGCCTATGCCAAGGATCGCGAGCGCTTCCTGCGCAACTGGCCGGCGGGCAGTGCGCTTCGCACGTTGCTCGAAGCGCGCCTGCCTGCCACCTCTTCGCCTCAGGCCTGAGGCTGCGCTGGCTTAGTCGATGTCCAGCCAGGCGCTGGCCATGGCCAGTTGCTTGAGCTTGGCTTGCCAGCCTGAGCCGTGTGGCGCTCTGCGCAGTTTCAAAGTCAGGGTGTCGCCGCCGCGCTGCGGGGTCGGATGCACGACGGTGTAACGCCCCGCAGCCAGGCTGCGCCGCACTTGTAACAGCGTGCCTCCCAATTTGAGCAACTGCCGCCCCTCGTCTTCGAATACCTCGCCTTCAGTGGCATTCTCGGGGCCTGCCACGCTCAGGCGTTGCAGCAGTGCTCGGATGTCCGGGACGATGCCTTTCCACAGCGGCAGGCCAAGCATCTCCCATTCGCCCCTGGCATTGCGCTGGATCGTCGGCTTGTAGAGTGCGTCCGGCTTGCGGGCGTCGATTACCCGCCAGTGTTCGCCGTCGAACATCACCTGGTAGCGATTGCCTTGGCGGTCCTGCACGAAATAGTCGCTGTAGCCGTCGGTGAGCACGCGTGCCTCGATCACTTGGTCGGCGTTGCTCAGTTCATAGCGCAAGTGCGTGCTGGCGGGGTTGGCGGCATATTGGGGGTGTAGCGGGCGCACCGTATTGAACGGGAAGCTGCGAACGAGTTTGCTCGTCAGCGGGTTGCTGGAGAGCGCGACGGCGGCCTCCAGCAGGTGGGAATACATCTCTACCGCGCCGAGCAATTGCGCCTCGGTGCTGGAGGTTTCCAGGCTTTGAGTGAAGGTCACGGCCGACCACGCTGCCCGTGCCACTGACAAGCTGCCCACAACCTTTGCGGGAAGCACGCAACTGATCAGCTCGATCAGGGTGAGCGCCAGGCGCTGCGCCGTGTCGAGATTCACCTCGCGATTGCTGGTGGTCAGCGCATCGGCGTTGGCGATGATCATGCGTGTCTCGGACAGGTAGCCGTTGCTGAGTACGTCAGCCGTGATCCGTTGGGCGTCGATATGCCGGTAGAGCTTGGGCGAGCTCAACAAGGCGCGAACGGCGGGTTGTTCCGGTAGCGCCACCCTGGCGCACAGGTATTGCCTGACGTCGTCCCGGCTCAGCCACTGCTGTGCCAATGCCGCCCGGTTGTCGAATCGTGCCCAGTACTGTCGGTCGGGGCTGTCGGGTGCATAGACCAGAACGGGGGTTGCCTGGCCGTCCGGAGCGGGGCCGATCAGATAGACACCGTGAACGGGTGCCTGCCGAATCATCAGTTGCCAGGCTTCGATGCGTTGGCCGTCTACTACGCGGAGCTCTGAGCTCTCCGGGTGTGCGAGCAGGGCTGCGATCCATGGATGGAGGCGGTCGCCACCGCCCAGGTGGCCCCGATAGCCGTCCTTGAGCCCTTCGTAACGCATTTTTGCGCTTAACAGCTGGCGATAGGTTTCGCGACGCCACTGGGCTTCATGCCCGGTACGCAATTGTGCAGTCAGATACTGCCCATAAGTGCCGCCGACATTGGCCTGACGTACCAGCTTGCGTACAGCCCCGGCACCCAGGCCGGGGATGGCGTTGCCATGTTCGTCTCGTATGCGTGCCGTCAGCAGGTAATCCAGATCGAGGGGGCTGAGGTTATCCAGCGCCAGCTGCAGCAGGTTGCGGGTGTGGGTCAGGTGCTCCAGTGGTGGCCCGGTGCGGTCAAGCACTCGGCCAGCACTGGAGCCGGTTTCAGCGGGGTTGGCCGGTGAGAGCAGGGGGCCGGTTGCGCGGGTTCGAGTCACGCTGACCAAAATGCGTTCGGGCGGCAACACAATGCCCAGAGCCCGCAGGCCGCTGGCCAGCCTGTCGCGAGCGAAGGCCTCAAGGCCGACGCGCGAGGCGAACCGCTGCAGAGGGATCAGTTCGGGCGCCATGGCGGCAGCGGTTGCGACCCGCAGGTCGCTCATCGCCCGGTTGAGCCTGAGCATCCGCTCGTTGCCGAGGGTTTTCAGCCAGGTTGGCATCGCCGCTACCAATTGAGCGGTGACGTGCGTTTCGCGAAGCCCCGTAGACGTCAGCAATGGCTTGAGGTCGCAGGCGGCCCGTAGTGTTTCGTCCGCCGCCAGCATGTCTTTCGAGCGCAGCTCGGCAAGGGCCTGAGCCCAGCCATCCTGAGCTGCGTGGCGTTGGCGCAGGATCAGCGAATTGGCCAGGGCTTCGAAGATCAGCCCGCGGATGGGGACCCATTCCAGTCGATCGCAACCGCTGCAATTGCGGGCATCCGAGGGCGCCATGGCGCTGAGCAATGCCGGCCCCTGCACGTCGTCTTCCAGCCGCGCGACCAGCTCGGCATAAAGCAGCGGCCAGTTGTCGAAGGGCTCGATGCCCCAGGCCAGCGTCGACAGCACCACCGGTTGCAGGGGGCTGTTCAGCGGGTTGGTCGCAGCCAGCACAAAGGCACCGCTCAGCCACCAGAACCGGTTGCCTGCCCACAGCCTTGGCATGCCTTGCCAGCAAGGCTCGCTGCCGAGGGGCGCATGGCACAGTGCCCTTGCGGGTTCGGCCAGTGTTCGCCCCTGCTCGCGCAGTGTGAGCTGCGCCTGCCACTGTTCGCGCAGCCAGCCGGCCAGCCAGCGGGAGCGGGTCTGGCCCAGGTAATCGTGCACATTCCAGAAGGCGTACAGGCTATCGAGCCAGCGTGTACGGGCATCACGGCTGAATTGCCGAGCCAGGTGCAGGAGGCTTTGCGTTTCGGCCGGCGGGAGTGGCGCCTGGCCTTCGGCTGTGAGGTGCTCGACCGGCGTGGGTGGTTCGCCTCCACCTGCGGCGATCGCCGCAGCCAGCCAATGTGTCAGGGGCTGTTCGGCCAGGTAGAGCGCATCCGGGGCCGTTGAATTGGCAGGTGAGCGCAAGGCCGAGGCAAGATTGCTGCTCAGCAGGCTCCAGAGCGTTGGGGTCGTTTCCAGGGCTCGGGCCAGCTGTGATTCCAAGGCGGTCAGGTGTGTGAGGGGGGCTTCGTCTTTCATGGCGCAGAGGCTCCTGAGCGTTGGGAAATCGCCAAGCCTGAGCGTGCACCGTTACCTGAGGTGGTATTTAAGACTATGACGCACCGGGCGTTGGGGATGCCGGCGGCACATCCTCTGGTATACTTCGCCGCTTTCGATTCACACCGATCTGAGTTCGATGAGGCCCCAACCTTGGCATTGACGATTCTTGGCCTGTCCGGCGCCCTGAGCCACGACCCCTCCGCTGCGCTTTACATCGATGGCAAGCTTGTCGCTGCTGCCGAAGAAGAGCGTTTCGTACGGGATAAACACGCGAAGAACCGCATGCCCTACGAGTCGGCGAAGTTCTGCCTCGAGCAGGCAGGCATCAAGCCGTCCGATGTGGATGTGGTAGCCATTCCGTTCGCTCCGATCAGCCTGTTCGGCAAGGCCCGCTGGCACTACGCCAAGCGCTACTGGTATGCCCCTGACCGCGCATTGGATGCGTTGCTGATGGGCAACCGCCGCTACAAGCGCTACCGTAACAAGATCGTCTGGTGCCTCGAGCAACTGGGCTTCGACCCGAAAAAGGTCAAGATCGAGCCGGTCGAGCACCACCTGGCGCACGCTTCCAGTGCGTACCACTGCTCCGGCTTCAAGGAAAAGACCGCCATCCTCGGCATCGATGGCAAGGGTGAGTACGCCACCACCTTCTTCGGCTACGGTGAAAACGGCAAGATCCACAAGATCAAGGAATTCTTCGACCCTGACTCGCTGGGCGGCCTTTACGGTGCGATCACCGAGTTCCTGGGTTTCGAGATGCTCGACGGCGAGTTCAAGGTCATGGGCATGGCGCCTTATGGCGACGCCAGCAAATACGACTTTTCGCGCCTGGCCAGCTTCGAGAACGGCGAGCTGGTGATCAATACCGAGCTTGCCAACGTCATCGGGCTGCGCCGCTACAAGGAAAACGGCAAGGGCTTCTACTTCTCGCCCAAGCTGATCGAGTGGCTGGGGCCCAAGCGTGAAGGCGATGTCGCTGACGAGCCTTACATCCACTACGCGGCCAGCATGCAGGCGCTGTTCGAGAAGCTCGCGCTGCAGATGATCGACCACTATCTGGGCGACATCCTCAAGGAAACCGGCAAGCTGGCCTTCGCCGGCGGCTGCGCGCTGAACGTCAAGCTCAACCAGAAGATCATCGCTCGCCCTGATCTGAAGGAGCTGTTCGTGCAGCCCGCCTCTGGCGACGCGGGCACTGCGGTGGGGGCGGCAGCTTATGTGTCGCACGCCCGTGGCGTGCCGGTCGAGAAGATGGAGCACGTCTACCTCGGCCCGGCGTATTCCAACGAAGACGTGATCGCCGCGTGCGCACGCCATCCGAACAAGCCTGAATGGCGCAAGCTCGACGACATGCCGCAGCGCATCGCCCGGATCATGGTCGACGGCAACCCTGTGGCCTGGTTCCAGGGCCGCATGGAGTTTGGCCCACGTGCCCTCGGTGGTCGCTCGATCATCGGTTGCCCGAGCGCTGCCGGCGTGGCCGACCGCATCAACGAGCAGATCAAGTTCCGCGAGCGCTGGCGCCCCTTCTGCCCATCGATGCTCGACACCGTGGCACCGCAGATGATCATGGTCGATCACCCGGCACCTTTCATGACCTTCACCTTCGAAGTGAATGAAGAGTGGAAAACTCGCGTACCCGAGGTGGTGCACGAAGACGGCACCTCGCGCGCCCAGGTGCTCAAACGCGAATACAACCCGCGTTACTACGACATGATGAAAGCGCTCGAAGAGCTCACCGGCAACGGTGTGTCGCTCAACACCTCGCTCAACCGTCGTGGCGAGCCGATGATCTGCTCGCCAACCGATGCCCTGAACATGTTCTACGGCTCGGACCTGCAATACCTGATCATGGAAGACATCCTCGTGGTCAAAGAAGGCGCCGACCCTTATGTCAGCCTTGGCTGAGCGCCATGTGCTGCAGCTGTGCCACAGCTATTCGGGGCCGTTCCTCGACTGCGCCCGGCAGTACGCGAGCCTGTTCCGCGGGCGTGGCTACAAGGTGACCACGGCGTTCCTGACGGGCGAGGCAGCGCCGCACCTGGCCGCCGAATGCGGCAGCGACGAGGTGCAGTTCCTGGGTTTCAGCTCCGCAGATGTTCGTGGGCTGAAGCTGGGTGCCATCGCCGCCTTGCGCAAGCTGGTGAGTGCCCGTGACTACGCTTTCTGCATCGCCCACCGCTTCAAGCCGCTCTACGTGGCTCTGCTGGGTACGCGCTTGCCAGTCATCGGCGTGCACCATGGCTTCGGAGACTATGAGCGGGCAGGGCGGCGCCTGTTCGCCAACCTCTTTCGCACGCGCCTGTCGTTGCTGGGTGTATCCGATGCCGTGCGCGACGACATGCGTCGCTGCCTGCCCGGGTGGCCGGCTGAGCGTATCGAAACCTTGTACAACCGCATCGATCTTGCCGAGCGCAAAGCGCAACTGTTGCCGCGCAGCGAGGCTCGGCAGGCGCTTGGGCTTGCCGACGGCGACTGGGTGATCGGCAACGTTGGCCGGCTACATCCGGACAAGGACCAGGCCACCCTTTTGCAGGGGTTCGCCCTGGCGCGCAGTCGCCTGCCGGCCAACGCCCGGTTGGTGATCATGGGGGAGGGGCGGCTGGAGGATGCGCTCAAGCGCCAGGCCGAGCAGGCCGGAATCGATGACGTGGTGTTGTTTGCCGGCCAGGTGCCTCAAGGCGCCCGCTATTTTTCGGCGTTCGACGCCTTCGCGCTCACCTCTGATCATGAGCCTTTCGGCATGGTGCTGCTGGAGGCAATGAGCGCTGGCGTACCGCTGGTGGCTACCGATTGTGGCGGCGCGCGCGAAGTGGTCGAAGGGGTTGGCGAGTTGTTCGCGCTACGTGATTCGCAGGCGCTGGCCAATGCGCTGGTGCGCGTTGCAAGTCTGGATCCGGAGCAGCGCCGGGCCCTTGCCGAGGCGATGAGTAAGCGCGTAACCGCCCGTTTCAGTGACCAGGCCGTTGCCGATACCTTCTGGCGCCTGCCCATGGTTCAGCCGCGGAGGCCGGCTTGATGCTCGAGCGCTTTGCCTTCTGGCGCGAACGTGGCTGGGCGCCGATCGATGCAGCGGCTTACGCGCAAGCCTGGGCGCAGTTCGGCGGCAGCGTCGCCACTCATCCCGAGGTGGTGCAGCGGCTGGCGAACCTTGCCGGGCTGCCGGTGCGCTATCTGGGGGTCGAGCGCGGTGGGGAACTGGTCGCCGCGCTGCCGGCCTGGGGGCGGCACCTGGCTTTGAGCAAGGAAGGCTTGAAGGCAGCCGGTAAAAGGGGCTCTTCGACCTCGGGAACGCAGAAATCATTCTGCCCGCCAGTGACACGGCGCAAGCGCCGTTGCGGCATCGGGCCCGTTACCTGTCCACGCTCAACCAAGGCAGGTTTTCGGGCCTGAAGGCTCAGCCGGAGCAACTGGCGCTGGCCCGCGAACCCGAAGACCTGTCCAAGAAATTTCGCTACAACCAGCGCCGCGAGCTGCGTTTGCTGGAGGAGGCAGGCGGAGTGGTGCGCCCGGTGAGCGAGTTTTCCGCCACCGAACTGGCACGGATCTACTGCGACCTGTTTCAGCGCCGTTGGGGCTTTGCCGCCACGGGCGCTGCGCACATGGCCGAGGTGGTCGAAAGGCTTCAGCCTTTTCTGATCGGCTCGATCATCTTCCTGGAAGGAGAGCCGATCGCCACGCAGTTGATCTATCGCGTCGAGGCGCCTCGATGGATCAGCGTCGAGTACGTCAATGGCGGTGTCGACCCTCAGACGCGCGAATTCAGCCCTGGCAGCGTGCTCAGTTTTCTCGACACTCAGGCTGCCTGGGAAGATGCCCGCGCCAGGGGCAAAGCCCTGCGCTTCTCGTTCGGCCGCGCCGACCGAGAATACGAAGCACGCTGGTGCAACCCGGTCGAGGTCTGGCAGGCATGAGCCGCAAGCAGACATTGTTGCGCCGCCACCGCCGCAACAAGCGCGTCACGCTGATCATCGGCTTGCTGATGCTGTTGGCGCTCGGTGTTCTGCTGGCCTGGTGGGTAATGCCGCTAGGCGTGCTGCTGGCATGGGTCGCCCATGAAGCCTGGTTCTCCGACCATTTGTTCTATTCGCCCGCGCAGGACTACCAGTACGACCTGCCCTCCGAGCGGCAATGGCCCGTAAGCCTCGCAGGCGGCCGCCTGGCGTTGCCGGCCGAGGCCGCAGCGGCCGTCGTCGAGGGCGACACGCTGGTGTTGCGCGTCCAGCTGCGCAGCGCCTGGGCGGGGCGCTTCATCGACCCCTATGTTGCGCTGGGCAGTGACCGGCAGACCTTCGAGCGTGGCTCGCGCGGTGTTCGCTACCTCAACCTCACGGGCGTCGATCCGGTAGCTGGCCTGGCGTTGGTTCCGCGCCATTGCCGCCTTGGGGCGGATGCCACCTTGCTCGCGTTCAGCCCGCCTGCGGCGGCGCTGGGCCGGGTACTGGTCATTGCACCCCATGCCGACGATGCTGAGCTGGCAGCGTTCCAGCTCTACAGCCAGGCACGCGAAAGCTGGATCGTGACATTGACCGCCGGCGAAATCGAGGCTGAACACTATGAGCGCATGGGCCTGCCCAAAGCTCAGGCAAGCCGGCTCAAGGGCCAACTGCGAGCCTGGGACAGCCTTGCGGTACCCTGCGGGCCGGCGTGCCGGCCGAGCGCTGTGTGCAGTTGGGCTATTTTTGCCTGCAATTGCCGGCAATGCGCGAGCAGCCTGGCACGCCCATCGCTTCCAGAACGGCCCCATTGTGCGATGTGCGCCCGTTTCGGCGCTTCAACCAGGTGGCCCTGCGCAGCGACAGCGATGGTGCCCCGACGTGGACCAACCTGATTGGCGACCTGGTTGAGCTGCTCGAGCGTATCCGCCCGGATGCCATCGTGCTGCCTGACGCAGGCCTGGACCCTCATCCTGATCACATCGCTTCACGCCAGGCGGTAGTGCAAGCGCTTGAGAACGCCGGGCAGGCGCCTGTTTTGCTCGGTTATGCCAACCACCTTCACGACAACGACCGTTGGCCCATGGGTAACGCGGGAGATGGCGTGGCATTGCCACCGTGTTTCGATGCCAGCCAGCTGCGCCAGCCCTGGGTTGTGCGAGTCAGCCCCGATCAACAATGGCAAAAGGCTATGGCTCTTGGCATGATGCACGACCTTCAGCCACCATTGCCGGCCAAGCGTCGCCTGCGGCGCTGGTTGCAACGGTTGTTGAGCGGCCGTAAATGGCCGCGCTATGGTGAAAACGAATTCTTCCGCAAGGCGGTTCGGCGTCATGAGTTGTTCTGGGTCCAAGGGCTCGAACCTGGCCCGGCCAGCCGCGGCCCCGAAGTGTGAGGCCATTGTGAACCGCCCGCCAATCCTGTTCCTGATCCCGTATTTCGGCGCCTGGCCGTTCTGGATGCCGTTCTTTGTGCAGAGTTGCCGTGCCAACCCAGACATTGACTGGCTGCTGTTCAGTGATTGTCCGGTGCCGGACAACCTCCCGCCCAATGTGCGCGTGCGCTCGATCAGCTACGCCGACTACTGCGCGCTTGCCGCGCAGCGCATGGGCATCGAGTTCGCACCTGCCAACCCTTACAAGCTGTGCGATATCGAGCCAGCCCTTGGGCATATCCATGAGAATGACCTCAAGGGTTATGAATTCTGGGCTTTCGGCGATCTCGATCTGTTCTATGGCGACTTGCGCGCCTGGCTGAGTGACGCCCGGCTCAAGCGCTACGATGTGCTCACCACTCATGCCCGGCGAGTGGCCGGGCACCTGTGCGTGCTGCGCAACACTGCCCGCTATCGGCAGCTGTTCATGCGAATGAAGCAGTGGCAGCAGCGTTTCAGCGACCCCCAGCATCATGCGATGGACGAAGGCGCGTTCAGCCGCTTGTTCGTGTGGCGCAAGAACTTCCCCAGGCCGCTGTTCAAGTTAGTTGGCCTGTTCAACCCGCTGCGTCGTGCCAGCCTGTTTCAGGAGGCCTATACCACGCCGAATGGCTGCATTGCGTGGCGCGACGGCCGCCATGAGTTTCCCGAACGGTGGTACTGGCGCTCAGGCAAGGTCGGCAACGATCTTGATGCTGGGCCATACCCCTACTTTCATTTCGCCTGCTGGAAACGCAACGAGTGGCGCGAACTCGCGCCCCAGAATGCCTCCATATTGTCGGCCATCGCCGCAAGCGGGCATTGGATCGTCGACACCGAGGGGTTTCACCCTGGAGAACCATGAGCAAGCCCTTCAAGATTTTGCAGCTGCACCCTGACTACAACATCAAGCGTCATGACTTCGCGGACTTGTCCGAACAGATCGTCAAGGCCCTGCCGGCTGAGCGCTACCAGGTCACGCAAGCGTTCCTGCGGGGTCGCCCCGGCGCTGGCGAGCCGGAAAGCCGTGCTGCCCGCAGTGTCTACTTCGATATGAGCGAGACTGCGCTCAAGGGTGTGCGCCGGCTGGGCGCCTTGTGGCGCCTCTATCGGTTCTGCAAGGCAGAAGGCTTCGACGCGGTCATCTGCAACCGGTTCAAGCCGGTGAACATGATGATGCAGCTCAATCGTTGGCTGAAGATCCCGCTGTGTATCGGAATCGTACATGGTTTCGGTGAATACGACCGAGCCTACAGGCGCCGGCAAGCGCACAAGAGCATCGACCGGCACTGGCGCTTCATCGGCGTATCGCCAGCTGTGCGCGAATACCTGTTGGGCCTGGGTTGCGGCTTCACACCTGGCAATACCGTCGCCATCACCAACGCCATCGATATCGACCAGGCGCGGGGCCTGCAACTGGAACGGCAAGCTGCCCGCTCCGCTCTGGGGTTGCGCCAGGACGCCCGGATGATCGGTGCCTTGGGGCGGCTAGTGCCGGTCAAAGGCCATACTTTCCTGTTGCAAGCGTTCGCGCGGCTGATGGACCGTTATCCGAACGTTGAGCTGGCCATCATCGGCGCGGGCCGCGAAGAAGCCAACCTGCGGCGGCAGATCGGTGACCTGGGCCTGGCGGGGCGGGCTCACCTGCTGGGGTTCCAGGCTGATGCGCTGCAGTATGTGCGCGCCTTCGACGTGTGGACCATGCCGTCGTTGGCTGAGGGGCTTGGCCTTGCGCTGCTCGAAGGCATGAGTGGCGAGCTACCCGTAATTGCCTCGAATGTGCCGGCCATGCTCCCGCTGATCAAGGGTGCAGGTGGTATTGCGGTTGCGCCTGGAGATATCGACAGCTTGGCCGAGGCCCTGGATACCTACCTGGCAATGCCGGACGAGCAATTACGTGAAAAGGGGAGCGAAACCTTCGCCTATCTCTGCCAGCACCACGCTATCGAGCCGTTCCGCCAGGCCTACCTTGAATTCATAGAAAATAGCCTTGCGATGGAGTGTACTCGTGGCTGACAGCCTCCCATTGGTAAGCGTAATCATCGCTTCCTACAATCATGGTCCCTACATCGAGGAATGTATTCTCAGCGTATTGGCACAGGACTACCTCAACATCGAGCTGCTGGTGGTCGACGACGGCTCAACCGACGACAGTGTCCAGCGCATAGAGCGGTTGCAGGCACAGCATGGTTTCGACTTTCGGGTGCAGCAGAACCAAGGGTTGACCAACACCCTGAATGGCGTTGTCGCCCGTTGCCGCGGTTCGTTGATTGCGCCGTTCGGCTCGGACGACGTCATGCTCCCGGGGCGCATCAGTGCTCAAGTCGCGCACATGGACGGCAAGCCGGAAGTCGGGATCTGCTGCGGCAACATCGAGCTGATCGACGCCGATGGCAAGCTCTATCCGGAAAAGCGCCAGAATCGTGACATACCGTTTCGTCGGCTGGATTTCGACGACATGTTCATGGAGCGCAAGCCGTATCCGCCTGCGCCGACGCTGCTGATTCGCCGTGAGGCACTGGAGGCGGTAGGCGGGTTCGACCCGCGCATCCGCCTGGAAGACCTGTTGATCGAGCTGAAAATCACCCGTGCAGGCTATTACATCGACGGGCTCAATGTGCTTATGGCGCGCTATCGCAAGCACGCCACCAACTCCTACAAGAACCTGCGCTTTATGACAGATGCCATCCTGCGAAGCTACGCGTTGTTCAGCGACCACCCGCAGTATGAGTACGTAAAGTACCGCTTTCTCAACTCGATGTTCCTGAAAGTCTCCAACCGTGACCGCACGTTCGCCCGAGAACTGCTAGCGCAGATCCCCTTGAAACGCTTCAACGGCAAGACCGTCCGTGGCCTGATTCGCTATGTGCTGCCTTACAGGAAAGCCTGATCAGGCTGAGGTCAGCATCAAACGCTCTGCAGGGCCATGGCCGGCCTGTGTGGCATAGCCCGCTCTGAAGGCCCCCGCTTCGCTGGCCAACAGCCATTGGGCATCTTCCGAATAGCGATGGATGTGCTTCAGGTTGCGCTGGCGCAGGCTGGCCCTGAGCGGTGAGGGCAGCAAGCGCATATCGGCCACGTCGATCAAGGCAAACCGCTGCTGCTCGTCGATCAATACGTTGCCCAAGTGCATGGAGCGGAAATAGATGCCTTGTTCGTGCACCTGGGCCATGAAGGCGCCGAACGCACGAGCCAGGCCTGCGGCGTCTGCAGTACCTGTGTGCGCTTGGCGCAGCGTCTGGCCGGGCAGGGGGCGATAGCGCACAGCAGCGGCCCCTGCGCCCATGTCCCACAGTGCCAGCACCGTAGGGGCGGTGATGCCACGTTGGTTCAGGAAAAAGCAATTATCGGCGAAGCGTTGCGCCAGCGGATAAAAACTGTTGCTGGTAAACAGGCCGCGGGCGCGAAACAGTTTGACGAAGCTGCCGTCTGCAAGCTCGACCACTTTGGCGCCCAGGCCGTCGGCCTCAATCACCTTGCCTTGTTCGATGCTTTGCCGATCCGCTGCGCAGGGCACGCTTGGCTGGATTGTGGGAAGCCCACCGCTGCGGTGCGCAATGGCCAGTGCCGCGATCCAGGCCAAGGGCAACCAGAGCAGATACCAGTGTTCATTCAGGGCGAGAACACTCCGCCGCCCTCGGTCAGGCCGCTACTAATGCCGAAAATCAACCATGTACTACCCAGCACCAGCAGCGGCTGGTGCCGAAGCTGCAAGCCGCACCTCAATGCGACCAGCTGCACCCCTGCCCATGGGATGAAGCCGATAATACCCAAGTAGTACAGTGCGCCCAGTGCAAAGTTGTGCGGCTCGGCCAGCATGTAACCAACGTTCACATCGACCACCAGCTCGGCATCGTACCCATGCCCCTTCCACGGATGATCGGCAATGTGGCCAGCCACGATTTTCCATATATCGAAGCGATATGAGCTACCGCGGCTCATCAGCTCCTGATGAAACACCAGGAATGTCAGGGCGCCAGCTACCAAGCCTGCCAACAGCAGGCCAACGCTGCGTTTGTCCCTGTTCACCAGCGCCATCCACCCCACCGCCAGCGATAGCGCCATCAATGGTGTGCGAGAGCCTGTAGCGAGAACTGCGGCAAATGTGATCAGGGCACCTGCAGCACACCAGGCGAAAGTGAAGGGGTTACGCTCGCTCAAGCACCGGTAGAGCCAATAAGTACAGAAAAAACCGAAGAGGTGCGCGCTCAATAGCGGATTGTCGAAAGCTCCGCCGCCGACAAAGCGCGTTTCAACGGTGGGGTAGGCAACATAACTGACAAGAAACTCGGCTGTGAACAGCGTTGTGACTGTCGCTGCAATCTTCACGAGCGCCGGCAGGGCTTCGAGACGGTGTCGGGCAATCAGTGCAAGAGCAGGAAAAAGCAGCAGCATTAGCAGTGGGCGCTTCGCCAGGCTTGTTGCACTGTCAGTGGTGTCGCTCCAGGCAATGCTTGCCACCGCCCACGCGGCCAAGCCAAGTGCCAGCAACACGATCGGCTCGCGCAGTGCTACCAATAACTCACGGGGCCGCAGGAGCAAAGCCACAAGTGTAGGGAGTGCCAGGAACAGGTAATAGAGAGTTTGCAGGGGCCCGCGACCCGGCAGTACAAACATGCCGCAAAGGAAGGCAAGCAGCCCGAAGGGCAATATCCATTGCGTTATGGCATCGAAAGCCCGGTCGGCGTAAACCCTCGGTTGGCTGGCTGGCATGTCTTGAAAGCTGTCCTGTAACCCGTTGCGAAGGCGCGATGTTAACGGTATGGCGCCCGCACTGCCACGTCCAACCGACCTGTGCTGTGTTAAAGTGCGCCATTTCCCCAGCCAAGCAGTTGTTCACTCCATGTCCGAAAGCCCAGCCAGCGCCAGCCCTTCGAGCCTGAAGATTTATTTCCGGCTGTTAGGTTATGTCCGGCCGTATATCGGCCTTTTTCTGCTCAGCATCGTAGGCTTTCTGATCTTCGCCTCCACTCAACCGATGTTGGGTTACGTGCTGAAGTATTTCGTCGATGGCCTGTCCGACCCGAACGCTCGGCTTTTCCCAAGCGTGCCGATCCTTCGCGACCTGCAACTGCTGCAGGCGGTGCCGCTGCTGATCATTGTGATCGCCGCCTGGCAAGGCATAGGCTCCTACCTGGGCAACTATTTTCTGGCCAAGGTTTCACTGGGCCTCGTGCACGACCTGCGTGTGCAGTTGTTCAACAATTTGCTGACGTTGCCCAACCGTTACTTCGACCGTAACAACTCTGGCCACCTCATCTCGCGCATCACTTTCAACGTCACGATGGTCACTGGCGCTGCCACCGACGCGATCAAGGTGGTCATCCGCGAAGGCATGACCGTGGTGTTCCTGTTCGGCTCGCTGCTGCTGATGAACTGGCGCCTTACGCTGGTCATGGTTGCCATCCTCCCGCTGATCGGCTTCATGGTGACCCGAGCCAGCCGCACTTTCCGCAAGCAGAGCAAGAAGATTCAGGTGGCCATGGGGATGTCACGCATGTGGCGTCGGAAACCATCCAGGGCTACCGCGTGGTGCGCAGTTTCGGTGGTGAAGCCTACGAGCGGGAACGTTTTGAGGCTGCCAGCCAGAGCAACACCGACAAACAACTGCGCATGACCCGCACCGGCTCGATCTACACCCCCATGCTGCAGCTGGTGATCTACAGCGCCATGGCGGTGCTGATGTTCCTGGTGCTGTACATGCGCGGTGATGCATCCGCCGGTGACCTGGTGGCCTACATCACTCTGGCAGGCCTGTTGCCCAAGCCGATTCGCCAGTTGTCCGAAGTGAGCTCTACCGTCCAGCGCGGCGTGGCGGGTGCCGAAAGCATCTTCGAGCAGCTCGACGAGCCGTGCGAAGTCGACCACGGCAACGTCACGCGTGAGAGCGTGAATGGCCGGCTGGAGGTTCAGGGGCTGGACTTCACCTACCCCGGTACCGACAAGCAGGTGCTGCATGGCATCAGCTTCGTTGCCGAACCCGGGCAGATGGTTGCGCTGGTCGGGCGCTCAGGCAGTGGCAAGTCCACCCTGGCGGCGCTGATCCCGCGCTTCTACCAGCACGGCCAGGGGCAGATCCTGCTCGATGGCGTCGACGTGCAGGACTACACGCTGCTCAACCTGCGCCAGCACATCGCACAGGTTACCCAGCAGGTCACCCTGTTCAGCGACACCGTGGCACGCAATATCGCTTACGGTGATCTCGCCGATGCCCTCGCGAGGACATCGAGGCCGCCGCCGAGGCTGCATTCGCCAAGGGCTTCATCGATCAGTTGCCGCAAGGTTTCGACACGCCTGTGGGCGAAAACGGTGTGCTGCTCTCCGGCGGCCAGCGCCAGCGCCTGGCCATCGCCCGTGCACTGCTCAAGAACGCCCCCTTGCTGATCCTCGATGAAGCCACCTCGGCACTGGATACCGAGTCGGAACGGCATATCCAGGGTGCGCTGGATCAGGTCATGAAAGGCCGCACAACGCTGGTGATCGCGCACCGGTTGTCCACCATCGAAAAAGCCGATCTGATCCTGGTGATGGATCAGGGGCGCATCGTCGAGCGGGGTACACACGCTCAGTTGCTCACGATGAATGGCTACTACACGCGCCTGCACGCCATGGGGCTGGAGGAGCCTGGCAGCGAGCCAGCCATCTGAGGGGCATGCTGCCAGTATTCGCATCCGGCCGCGGACGCTGCCGATACCACTGCTCGATAATAAGGCCATAGCCGCTTTGCTAGTGTCCCGGTTTCGCAACGAACCGAGGACACTGCGATGCTGCAACGCTTCGTATGGAAGCTGCTGCCCAAGGCGCAGCGTACTTTTCTGCTCCACCGCCTGTCAGTGATCGACCGCCAGGTCGTCAACCGTGCGATGTCGGCCAACATTCGATTCCCCTCAGCCTTTACTGACAAACACTGCCTGTTCATCCCAGTTTCCTGGTCAATGGCCTGGGGCGGCTGGCCATGGATTTCATCGGGCGGCACGAGAACCTTCAGGAAGATTTCGCAAGTGTCTGCCGCCACCTCGATATCACGTCGACGCTGCCCACGCGCAACGTTTCACTCGAGCGCCAGGTGCCCAGTGCGCTGGAAGTCGCCAGCACCACAACGCGGGAGCGGATACGTCAGGTCTATCGCCGCGACTATGAGTTGCTTGGCTATGAATGACCTATCCCAGGCAGGCTTCATCCACCCCTTCGCTCTTACCGTACAGCCCTGGCAGCGGGCTGCGCTCAAGGGGCAGCGTGGCCGTTGTATCTGGCTGACCGGTTACTCTGGCGCCGGCAAGTCGACCCTTGCAGTCCACCTCGAAATGGCGTTGCTCAGCCGCAGCCAGCACACCTTCGTGCTCGATGGTGACAACCTGCGGGCGGGCTTGTGCCAGGATCTGGGCATGGGCCCGGAAGAGCGCCGGGAGAATATCCGCCGCATGGCCGAAGTCGCCCGCCTTATGGTGGACGCCGGGTTGATTGTGATCGTCGCGGCGATTTCACCGTTCGAGGCAGACCGGCAGGCCGCTCGTGCGCTTTTTGCCGAGCATGAATTTTTCCTTGTGCACGTGAGTACATCGCTCAAGGAGTGCGCTCGGCGGGACCCCAAGGGCCTGTACCGGGCAGCCAGGGAAGGCCGAGTACGGCAGTTCACCGGGGTCGACAGCCCTTACGAGGCCCCTGCGGGCGCTGATTTCGTGATCGATACCGCCGCGCTGCCGCTTGAGCAGGCCACGTCTCGGTTGGTAGCGGCGTTGCAGGCAGGTTGAAGGGGGCTGTCGGGCCGCTGGCTGGGCTGTGCTGATATCCCGGCCCTGTTCATTTTGTAGATGGGTTGTTCCATGAAGTTGTCGATGCCGCGTTTCGAGCAGGCCCCGGTCCTGGTGGTTGGCGATGTGATGCTCGACCGCTACTGGCATGGCGGCACTTCACGCATTTCGCCCGAGGCCCCGGTGCCGGTGGTGAGGGTCGAGCAGATCGAAGACCGCCCGGGCGGCGCCGCCAACGTCGCGCTCAACATCGCCGCCCTCGGCGCGCCCGCTGCCCTGGTGGGCGTTACCGGCGAAGACGAAGCCGCCGAAAGCCTGCTCGCCAGCCTCAAGGCTGCCGGTGTGCGCACCGGCTTCCAGCGCATCGCCCACCAGCCCACCATCGTCAAGCTGCGAGTGATGAGCCGCCATCAGCAACTGCTGCGCATCGACTTCGAAGAGCCTTTTGCCACCGACCCCGTGCACCTGAGCGCCGAAGTCGACGCCTTGCTCGATGGCGTCAAGGTGCTGGTGCTGTCCGACTACGGCAAGGGCGCATTGAAGAACCACCAGGAGCTGATCCAGGCCGCCCGTGCGCGCAACATTCCCGTGTTGGCCGACCCCAAGGGCAAGGACTTTTCCATCTATCGCGGCGCCAGCCTGATTACCCCCAATCTGAGCGAGTTCGAGGCCATCGTCGGCCGCTGCGCCGACGAGGCGGAGCTGGTGACCAAGGGCGCAGGCCTGATGGCTGATCTTGAACTGGGGGCGCTGCTGGTGACCCGTGGAGAGCACGGCATGACCCTGCTGCGCCCGGGCCATCAGGCGTTGCACTTGCCGGCCCGCGCCCGCGAAGTGTTCGACGTGACTGGCGCCGGCGATACGGTCATCTCCACCCTGGCCGCGTCGCTGGCCGCCGGAGAAGAGCTGCCCCATGCCGTGGCGCTGGCGAACCTGGCCGCCGGGATCGTGGTCGGCAAGCTCGGCACCGCCGCCATCAGCGCGCCTGAGCTGCGCCGTGCGATTTCACGGGCCGAGGGGTCCGAGCGTGGCGTGCTGACGCTTGAACAACTGCAACTGGCCATCGAAGACGCCCGCGCTCACGGTGAGAACATCGTCTTCACCAACGGCTGCTTCGATATCCTGCACGCCGGCCATGTGACCTATCTGGAGCAGGCCGCCGCCCAAGGCGACCGGTTGATCGTGGCGGTCAACGATGATGCGTCGGTGAGCCGCCTGAAGGGCCCAGGCCGGCCGATCAACAGCGTCGACCGGCGCATGGCCGTGCTGGCAGGCCTGGGCGCTGTCGACTGGGTGATCAGCTTCGCCGAAGGCACCCCGAGAAGCTGCTGGAGCAAGTGCGCCCTGACGTGCTGGTCAAGGGTGGCGATTACGGCATCGACCAGGTGGTCGGCGCCGACATCGTCAAATCCTACGGCGGCGAAGTTCGTGTGCTGGGGTTGGTGGAAAACAGCTCCACCACTGCGATCGTCGAGAAAATCCGCAGCCGCTGACCGGTTGGCCACCCGGCGCGGTTCACAGCTTGTGCCGCGCCAGCCTGATCAACGCCTTGGCCTTCGTCGCCACCTTCTTCAGCCCGCTCTTGCGCACCGCCGGCACTTCCAGGCCCTGGCGGTGCAGCCAGTCTTTCCACTTCACTCGCTCCTCGCGCACCACCCAACCTTCCTGGCTGGCGAAGCTTTCGGCCAGGAACAGCCCGCGCGTGGGCGCGGCATGCAGCTCTCCCTTGCGCAAGGTGTAGAGCTCCGGCAGGGGGTTACCGCCTTCCAGCGGAATGAGGTAGAGGTCGGGCCGTCTGCGGCTCAGGCGGGCCACCAACTGGTCATTCTCCAGCCGCTCGTCCACGTGATAGAGGCTCAGGCCCTTGGCTTCCTTGGGCACTTCCAGGCGCAGGTCGTAGACCAGTTGCAGCGAGGCTGTTGGCAGGTGGACGTACGCTCGCGGCTGCTCGATCAGCGCTTGGGCACCGCAGAGCACAGTGCGCGCGGCACCGGCTTTGGGAATCAGGTCGAAGCTCGGAGTTTCGCGGTACTTCAACGCCCCGGCATAGGCATCCGGCAGCCAGGTGTCCTTGAAGCGGCCGTTGAGCCAGCCGCTCGGCGTTTCCAGCAGGCACTCCTCTGCCACTTCCTGCACGGCAGTGTGCAATGGCAGGTTCAACTCATGGGCTGGAACGTAGCCGGAGATCAGCTTGAGCACCACGTCGCCACGGTCTTCGCGGCGCTGGCGCACCAGCACCCAGTAGTCGCGGCCTTGCCAGGCCAGAGTGAGGCGCACTGAAACGCCCAGGTTGGCAAGCTCGGTAGAGAATTGCTCTGGGTCGCCGATCTGGATGGGTTGGCGGCGCTCGAGGGTTTGCGCGAAATTCTGCGGCATGCCCACGCTCTGGTAGGCCAGCGCCTGGGGCGTGGCCTCCACGAACAGCGGTAGGGTCTTGAAGTTGCCAGGGTTCTTGCGGATCAACGTTTGCGGCATACAGGGTCCTTGGTCAGGGCGCCGGGCCGCTCGCGATCATCGGCCGGCAATCACGGCGGCGGCCGTAGCCACATTGTGTGCCAAGTGCACGGGGTTGATGGTCCCGACGATAGCACTGGTGACCCCTGGCTCGCCAAACAGCAACTGGAAGCTGGCGCGTACCGGGTCTTGCCCGGCCAGACAGGCATGCCCGCTGGCCAAAGCCTTCTTCACCAGAATGCCCTTGCCATGTGACAGGGCATGGTCGATCACCGGGCGCTCCGCGCGCTCGTTCAGATTGTAGGTGACCATGGCGCAGTCGCCGCGTTCAAGCGCAAGCAGCCCACCCTCTACGGTTTTGCCGGAAAACCCGAAGCCCAGCAGCTTACCCTCGCGCTTGAGCTCGGCCAGCGTCTCGTACACGCCTTCCTCCTGCAGGATCCGCAAATCCTGGCCATCGGAGTGCACCAGCACCAGGTCGATCCGGTCGGTTTCCAGGCGCTTGAGGCTGCGCTCCACCGAGAGCCGCGTGTGGGCCGCGCTGAAGTCGAAGCTGGACTGGCCGCCGACAAACTCTTCGCCCACCTTGCTGACGATCACCCACTCATCGCGCTGCCCCCGCAGCAATGGGCCGAGGCGCTCTTCGCTCACGCCGTAGGCAGGTGCAGTGTCGAGCAGGTTGATGCCCAGCCCGTGGGCCTGGCGCAGCAGCATGCGGGCTTCTTCGTCGCTTGGGATGGTGAAGCCGCTGGGGTATTTCACGCCCTGGTCGCGGCCGAACTTCACCGTACCCAGCCCCAGAGGTGAGACCAGCGGGCCGTTGGCGCCGAGGCGGCGATGGTGCGCGTGCAGTGTGGGCAGGCTCATGGCAGCAGGGCCTCCCAAGGGGCCTGGCCCAATGCCGGCCGGGGCAGCTCGGGCAGGGCCGGGTGGGGCTGGGGCTGGATGCCGTCACGCTCGAGCGCGGCGAAGACCCGGTCGGAGAAGTCCGGTGCCAATGCGAGCTTGGTCGGCCAGCCCACCAGCAGGCGGCCCTGGTCGGCGAGGAACGCGTTGTCGGGCGTACCAGGCCGGATTGTGCAGGCTCCGCGCGGTCAACGCGAAGGGTGGCCCAGTGCAGGCCGCTCTGGTCGAGCCAGGGCATCAGGTCGGCCAGCTCGCGTTGGGCGGCGGCAATCTGTTGCTCCGGTGAGCGTGCCACTGCATCACCCTCGGCGATATCGCCACCCAGGTACCAGACCCATTGGCCGTCAGCGGCTGGGTGCGTGGTCACCGTGATACGCGGCTTCGGCCCGCCGCCCAGGCAGTGGGCGTACAGTGGTTTGAGCGCAGCGCCCTTGGCCAGCACCATGTGCAACGGCCGGCGCTGCATGGCCGGCTCCTTCACCTCAAGAGCGGCGAGCAGGCTTGCCGTGCCTTCGCCGGCGCTGAGCACCACACGCTGGGCGCGAATAGCGCGGCCATCGACGACCAGGCCCGTGAGCTCGCCGCTTTCATGCAATGCCGTAATGTGTTCGCCGCGCAGCAGGCTACCGGCACCCAGCTCGGCCAGGCGGGCTATCAGGCTTGGTGTGTCGACCACGAGCTCCGCCAGGCGATAAACCTTGCCTTTGAATTTGGGATGCTGAAGCGCCGGCGGCAACTGGTCACCCTTGACCGCGTCAACGCGGCCGCGCACGGCCTTGCTCGCGAAAAAGCTGGTGAGGTTACCGGCCAGGGTGCCCGGCGACCACAGGTAGTGCGCGTCCGACAACAGCCGCACGGGAGAAAGGTCCAGCTCGCCATTACCAGCCAGCGCCTCGCGCCAGCGCCCCGGCATTTCGGCAATGGCCTCGGAGGCACCCGTAAGGGCGCCATGCAGGGCGTACTTGGTACCGCCGTGGATGATGCCCTGGGATTTCAGGCTCTGCCCACCGCCCAGGGTGGCGTTTTCCACCAGCACGGTCGAGTAGCCGGCGCGGCGCAGGCGGGCGTTGAGCCAGAGCCCGGCGATACCCGCGCCAACGATCAGCACGTCTGTGGAAACAACCTCGGCCATCGGGCACCTCGTTGGGGGACAAAGGCGCGAGTATATCAACCTAGTGCCCGGAGGATTGCGAGAAGAGCTGGATCACCAGCACCCCGCTCACGATCAGGCCCATGCCGGCGATGGCTGGCAGGTCCAGCCTCTGGCCGTAGACGAACACCGCCGCCACGCTCACCAGCACGATCCCCAGCCCCGACCAGATGGCGTAAGTCACCCCCACCGGAATCTGCCGCATCACCAGGGTCAGCATGAAGAACGCGATGCCGTAGCCCAGCACCATCAGCAGCAGTGGCAACGGAGTGCTCAGGCCTTTGACCGCCTTCATCGACAAGGTGGCGATCACTTCGGCGCAGATGGCGATAACCAGGTAGTAGTAGGCAGTCATGAGATAACCCTCTTCAGTACGGGCCAGTGAATGAGGTGATTCTCCCGCTCGGCTCAGATGCGGTAAAGTCATTACCTATCTGGTTTGGAGATAGATTATGGCGCTGCGTTGGACGTTGGAGCAGATCGAATTGTTCGTCGCCGTAGCCGAGCAGCGCTCGTTCTCGGCGGTCGCTCGGGACAGGCGCAAGGCGCAGTCCGCCATCAGTGCGGCGGTGGCTACGCTTGAGGATGACCTGGGTGTGCAGCTGTTCGAGCGCAGCAGCGGCCGCCAGCCCCAACTCACCGAGGCTGGCGCCACGTTGCTGGAGGAGGCGCGGGAGCTGTTAAGGCAGAGCGAACGCCTCGACGGCCGCGCTGCGGCGTTGCTACGTGGCCAGGAGCCCAGATTGTGCCTGGCTCACGATGAGGCCATGCCCTACCAGCCGGTGCTCGACAGCCTGGCAGAGCTCGCCGACCGCCACCCCTTGATCGAAGTGCAACTGGCAAGCGCCGCCCAAGGTGCGGTGGTGGCCCGTTTGCTTGCGCGGGAGGCGGACCTTGGCCTGGCCTTCAGCCACGAGCGCATGCCGCAGGCGCTGGAGCGGCGGGCGCTCGGCAGCGTGGAGATGGTCACGGTGTGCCCGGTGGGCCATCCGCTGACGGAGGTTGCCAGCGTCACCCGCCGTGAGCTGGCCCGGCATCGACAACTGCTGATGGCGATGCCGGGCAGCAGCTACGCGGGCGGGGAGCAGATCAGCCCGCAGGCCTGGCGCGCCGACAGTTTCTACGCCATGGCCGAATGGCTCATGCGTGGCCTGGGCTGGGCCTGGCTGCCACGGCATGTGGTGCAATACCCGGCCTACCTCGGGCGGATGGTGGAGCTGCGCAGCGACTGGGTGCCGCCGGCACTGGTGGTGGAGTTGCTGTGGCGTCGCGACGAAGCCCTCGGCCCGGTCGCCAGTTGGCTGGCACAACGTTTCGCTGCGCATCTGCGCGCGATCGGCTGACCGGCTGAGGTACACTCCGCGGCCATGAACAGACACTTCTATACCCTGATATTTACCCTGGCACTGCCGCTGATCGCCCTGCGCCTGTGGCTGCGCGGGCGCAAGGCGCCAGCCTATCGCCAGCGCATCGGCGAGCGCTTCGCCCTGGGCCTGCCACCGTTGCCCACTCAGGGCATCTGGGTGCACGCAGTGTCGGTAGGTGAAAGCATCGCCGCCGCCCCCTTGGTGCGTGAGCTGCTGGCGGAATATCCCGAAATGCCAGTCGTCATGACCTGCATGACGCCTACCGGCTCCGAGCGCATCCGCGCGCTGTTCGCCAGCGAGCCTCGCGTGCACCACTGCTACCTGCCCTATGACCTGCCGTGGATGGTGCGCCGTTTTCTCGACCACATCCGCCCGCGCCTGGCGGTGGTGATGGAAACCGAGCTGTGGCCCAACTACGTCGACGTGTGCGCTGTGCGCGGCATTCCCATGGCGTTGGCCAACGCTCGCCTGTCGGCACGTTCGGCCAAGGGTTACGGGCGCTTTCCCACGCTCACCCGGCCAATGCTCGGCGCGCTCAAGCTGATTGCCGCCCAGACCGAAACCGAGGCCGAGCGTTTTCGCCAATTGGGCGCGCGCCCGGACTGCGTGCAGGTCACGGGCTCGATCAAGTTCGACCTGAAGATCCCCGGCGGCCTCGCCGAGCAGGCGAAGCACTTGCGCGAGCAATGGCAGGCCAGCGCGCGGCCGCTGTGGATAGCCGCCAGCACACATGCGGGTGAAGACGAGTACGTGCTGGCAGCCCATCGCCTGTTGCTGCAAAGCTGCCCGGATGCGCTGTTGCTGCTGGTGCCGCGCCACCCGGAGCGTTTTGATGACGTCCATCGCCTGGCCATGGCCGAGGGCTTCGCCTGCGTGCGCCGCTCAAGCGGCCAGATGGTGCAAGCCGATACCCAAGTGATGGTGGGTGACACCATGGGCGAGTTGCTGTTTCTCTACGCCGTGGCCGACATCGCCTTCGTCGGCGGCAGCCTGGTGCCCACCGGCGGCCATAACCTGCTGGAACCGGCGGCCCTGCGCCGCCCTGTCTGAGCGGCCCACACCTGTTCAACTTCCTCGACATCGCCGCTCAGCTGCGCGAAGCCCAGGCCCTGCGAGTGGTGGAGAACGCCGAGGAACTGGCAGAGGCTTTGCGCGAGTTGATCGAGCTGCCACAAGCCGCCGAGCGCATGAGCGTGGCGGGGCTTGAGGTGATGCGCGCCAATCAGGGTGCGCTGGGCAGGTTGGTGGCGGCGTTGCGCGCGGTCGGCCCGCCCGTCTGAGGCTTGAGCAGCTCGCGGGCCTTCTCCTCCAGGTCAGGCGGCAGGAAGTCCTTGTCCGGATTGTAATCGGCCTTCAGATAGCGCCCCAGCGCCTCCAGGTCCTGAGGGCTGAGAGTGCCTGCCGCCTGCTTGAGCCGCAGGTTGTCGAGGATGTAGTCGTAGCGGCTGTTGTTGTAATCACGCACCGAGGCGAACAGCTGGCGCTGCGCCTGCAGCACATCGACGATATTGCGCGTGCCCACCTGGTAGCCGATCTGCGTGGCCTCCACCGAGCTCTGGTTGGAGATGATCGACTGGCGCCGCGCTTGCACCTGCTCTACATCGGTGTTCACGGCCCGGTGCAGGTTCCGGGTGTTTTCAACCACCTGCCGGCGCAACGCCTCGCGCTGATATTGCGCCTGGTTCAGGCGCTGGCTGGCCTCGCGCACCTGCGAGCTGGTGAGGCCGCCGCTGTAGAGAGGAATGTTCAGGCGCAGGCCGATGGTCTGCTGGGTCACATCGCTGCCATAGCGCTGGCCATCACGCGGAGCAGGGTTGGAGAGCTGGAAGTTATCGTTGTCGCCACGCTGGTATTCGGCCACTGCGTCCAGCGTAGGCGCGTGCCCGGCCTTGCGCTGGCGCAGGGTTTCCTCGGCGGCGTCGATGGCGTGGCTGGTGGCCTGAAGGTTGAGGTTCTGCTGGGCGGCGGTGTCGACCCAGGCGCGGGCGTCGTTGGGGACCGGCGCCAGCACCGGCAATGTGTGTACAACACCTTGCAGCGCGTTGTAGTGGCGGTTGGTCAGGGTTTCGAGCGCCTGGAACGCGTCTTCGACCTGGCGCTCGGCGCTCAAGCGGCTGGCGCGCGCGGTGTCGTAGCTGGCCTGGGCCTGGAGCATGTCGGTGCGGTCGGTCAGGCCCACCTTGAAACGCTCGCTGGACTGATCGAGCTGATACTTGAAAGCGTTTTCTTCAGCGCGAGCGGTGGCCAGGGCATCCTGAGCGCGCAGCACCGAAAAGTACCCTTCGGCGCTCTGCAGGATCAGGTTCTGTTCAGTAGCCGAGAGCTCCAGTGCTGCCTGCTCGTCACTGGCGTGCGCTGCCTTGAGCTGAAACCAGCGGTCGGCGCGAAACAGCGGCTGGCTCAAGGTTGCGCGCCAGCTGGTGCCGCTGCGGCTGGCGGTCACGTCCTGGCCGCTCACCGGCACGCTCTGGCGGCTGTCGTTCACATCCGCACCAGCGGAAAGATTAGGCAACAGCCCGGCGCGGGCTTGCGGCACTGCTTCACTGCGCGCGGCGTAATCGGCACGGGAGGCGGCCAGGTCAGCGTTGTTGCCTGCCGCTTCGCGGTACACGCTCATCAGGTCGGTCTGGCTGGCCAACTGCCCTTGCGCCCAGGCGAGCGAACTGCCCAGCACGCCCATCGCCAACAGCCAGCCACAATGCTTGAACATCCCTTCGCTCCCTGATGAATGCCGGCTGAGTATACGAACCGGCGCCTTTTCCGACCACGGGCAGTGCGGTTATATCCTTGGCGTTGGCCAAAAGGCCGGCACTTGGCTACACTCCCGGGCAGTTCTTGTCGGGGTGCCTCATATGAGAGGCTGAGATCGGATATATCCGGATCCCGTTGAACCTGATCAGGTTGAAGCCTGCGTCAGGGAACAAGATTGCTCGCTTCCCGGCGAGCCCTCTTGTGTTGGGCCCGGGATGCGTATTCACGCCTTTCGTGCCTGGCACGCCGCTGCCGCGCCCGCTGTCCTTCAGGTTCATCCCCGGCTCAACCAACCGTTGGAGAGCCTGCGATGAGTCAAAAACAACAACAGATTGCACTGAGCGAATCGGCCCAGGTCGATGAGCAGTCCGTCAAACCCTTTCCCCGTTCGCAGAAAGTCTACGTGCAGGGCTCGCGCCCGGACATCCGCGTGCCGATGCGCGAAATCAGCCTCGACACCACCCCCACCGACTTCGGCGGCGAGATCAACCCGCCGGTAATGGTCTACGACACCTCTGGCCCCTACACCGACCCCAGCGTGCAGATCGATGTGCGCAAAGGCCTGGCCGACGTGCGCTCGGCCTGGATCGACGACCGTGGCGACACCGAGCGCCTGGCCGGGCTGTCCTCGGACTTTGGCCAGCAGCGCTTCGCCGACCCGGCGCTGGCTGCCTTGCGTTTTGCCCACGTCAACAACCCGCGCCGCGCCAAGGCCGGGGCCAACGTGTCGCAGATGCACTATGCGCGCAAAGGCATCATCACCGCCGAGATGGAATACGTCGCCATCCGCGAGAACATGAAGCTGCAAGAGGCCAGGGCGGCCGGGCTGCTCAAGGAACAGCACGCCGGGCACAGCTTCGGCGCCAATATCCCGAAGGAAATCACCCCGAGTTCGTGCGCGACGAGATCGCCCGCGGCCGCGCCATCATCCCGGCCAACATCAACCACACCGAGCTCGAGCCGATGATCATCGGCCGCAACTTCCTGGTGAAGATCAACGGCAACATCGGTAACAGCGCGCTGGGCTCCTCCATCGAAGAGGAAGTGGCCAAGCTTACCTGGGGCATTCGCTGGGGCTCGGACACGGTGATGGACCTGTCCACCGGCAAGCACATCCACGAAACCCGTGAGTGGATCATCCGCAACTCGCCGGTGCCGATCGGCACCGTGCCGATCTATCAGGCGCTGGAAAAGGTGAACGGCGTTGCCGAAGACCTCACCTGGGAGCTGTTCCGCGACACGCTGATCGAGCAGGCCGAGCAGGGGGTGGACTACTTCACCATCCACGCTGGCGTGCTGCTGCGCTATGTACCGCTGACCGCCAAGCGGGTGACCGGCATCGTCAGCCGCGGCGGCTCGATCATGGCCAAGTGGTGCCTGGCGCATCACCAGGAGAACTTCCTGTACACGCATTTCGAAGAGATCTGCGAAATCATGAAGGCCTATGACGTGAGCTTCTCGCTGGGCGACGGCTTGCGCCCCGGTGCGATCGCCGATGCCAACGACGCGGCTCAGTTCGGCGAACTCGAGACGCTGGGCGAGCTGACCAAGATCGCCTGGAAGCACGATGTGCAGTGCATGATCGAAGGCCCCGGCCACGTGCCGATGCAGCTGATCAAGGAGAACATGGACAAGCAGCTCGAATGCTGCGACGAGGCGCCGTTCTACACCCTCGGCCCATTGACCACCGACATCGCCCCAGGCTACGACCACATCACCTCCGGCATCGGCGCCGCGATGATCGGCTGGTTCGGCTGCGCGATGCTCTGCTACGTGACGCCCAAGGAGCACCTGGGGCTGCCGAACAAGGACGACGTCAAGACCGGCATCATCACCTACAAGATCGCCGCCCATGCCGCCGACCTTGCCAAGGGCCACCCGGCGCACAGATCCGCGATAACGCCCTGTCCAAGGCGCGCTTCGAGTTTCGCTGGGAAGACCAGTTCAACCTTGGCCTGGACCCGGACACCGCGCGGGCCTACCACGATGAGACGCTGCCCAAGGAGTCGGCCAAGGTCGCGCACTTCTGCTCGATGTGCGGGCCGAAATTCTGCTCGATGAAGATCACCCAGGAAGTGCGCGAATACGCGGCCAGCCAGAAGATCGACAGCGTCGATGTGACGGTCGAGCAGGGCCTGCGTGAACAGGCCGAGCGCTTCAAGAGCGAAGGCAGCCAGCTTTACCACAAGGTGTGACCGTGGCCCGGCGGTGGGGAGAGCCCGCCGCCGGGGGCGTCACCGCATCGTTCGACCGAGACCGACATGAACCCGAATCTCATTCCCCTAATGCCGTCGTGGCTGCCGAACAGCGTGTGCTGGGTGGCCGTGACCTGTTTTCGCTGTGGTTTTCCCTCGGCGTAGGCCTGATGGTGCTGCAGACCGGCGCCCTGCTTGCACCGGGGCTGGGCCTGGCGCAGAGCTTGCTGGCCATCGTGCTCGGCACGCTGGTGGGTGTGGCGCTGCTGGCGGCAGCCGGCGTGATCGGCACTGACACCGGCCTCTCGGCCATGGCTTCGCTGCGCCAGAGCCTGGGCCGCCATGGCGCGGTGCTGCCAGCGCTGCTCAACCTGCTGCAACTGGTGGGTTGGGGCGCCTTCGAAGTGATCGTGATGCGCGATGCTGCGAGCCTGCTGGGGGCACGCGCCTTCGGCGAAGGCAGCCTGGCCGCCAGCCCGCTGGCCTGGACGCTGTTGTTCGGCGCGCTGGTGACCTTGCTGGCAGTAGCGGGGCCGCTGACCTTCGTGCGCCGCGTGCTGCGCAAATGGGGCATCTGGCTGCTGCTGGCGGCGTGCCTGTGGCTGACGTTCAACCTGCTGCGCCATGCCGACCTCGCCACGCTGTGGCGCCAGCCTGGCGATGGTTCGATGGCGCTGGCCGTGGGTTTCGATATCGCCATTGCGATGCCGCTTTCATGGTTGCCGCTGATTGCCGACTACTCGCGCTTCAGCCGTGGCGCTCGCAGCACCTTCGGCGGCACGGCCCTTGGCTTTTTCCTGGGCAACCTGTGGTTGATGGGGCTGGGCGTGGCTTACACCCTGGCGTTCGCGCCCACCGGCGAGGCCAACGCGCTGCTGTTGGCGCTGGCGGGGGCGGGCGTGGGCATTCCGTTGTTGCTGATTCTTCTCGACGAATCGGAAAACGCCTTCGCTGATGTGCATTCGGCGGCGGTGTCGGTGGGCTTGCTGGCGCGGATAGAGGTGCGGTACCTGGCGCTCGGCATTGGTGTGCTGTGCACCTTGATTGCAGCGTTCGCGCCGCTGGCCGAGTACCAGACGTTCCTGCTGTTGATCGGGTCGGTATTCGCGCCGCTGTTCGGGGTGGTGCTGGTGGATCACTTCCTGCTGCGCCAGCGCCGCAGCCGCCTGGCATTGCCGGCCCTGATCTGGCCGGCGCTGTTGGCCTGGGCCGGTGGCGTCGTCACCTACCAGCTGTTGGCCAACCATTGGCCGGAACTGGGCGCGACCCTGCCTTCGTTGCTGGTCGCGGCCCTGTTGCAAGCGGTACTGGGGCGCCTGTTCAGCGGCGCGCCGGCACCAGCTCCGGCTTGATCACGCCGTTGAGCCGGGCGTAGGGGATCGCCAGCTCGATATGGCCCAGCGCGTACGGCGCAATGCTGCTCACGTCGTACTTGAGCAACACGGCGCGCTGGCCCAGTGCGATGTTGTCGGTGGTCTGGAACGGCCATTGTTTGACAAAGCCTGGGTCCTGGGCCAGTTTCGCGTCGATCAGCCAGCCACGATGAGCTTCCTGGGCGGCGAGCCAGAAGGTGCTTTCCTGGCCAGGCACCAGCATGTCCTGAAGCGTCAATGCCTTGTGCTGGGTGCGCGAGTAGTTGATGAAGCTACGGCCCGGATTGCCTTGATCACCGCCTTTGTCCAGGTAGCTGGACAGCTCCACGATCACCAGCCCGTCATGCTGCTCGCGTACCTTGGCTTGCAGGTAAGTGGCATTGCGAGGGGCGGCACTGGCCAGGAACTGTTGCTCGTAGGCTTGCAGGCTCGCCGGCGGCGGTTTGATGCCGGTCAGCGCCAGCAGCCGCTGCTGGATCAGCGCGTCAAGCGCGGGCTCGTCGGCGAAGTGCAGGGTGTCTGATATTGACCAGTGGGCACTCGTTGCCGGTGCAGCCGGCCTTTGTGTGTTCCCAGGCCTCGCGCTGGCTGGGCAGCGGTTTGTCTTCAGAGGGCTGGAACAGGCTCTGGCAGGCAGTGAGGCTGGCCACCAACAGGGCCAGTGCGGTCAGTCGGGGCAGCGACATGAAAATCCTTGTGCACGTGTGAAGTCGTGCTTGGACTATAAACGGCGCGTGCGGTTCGCCACCAGCCTTGGGCTTGAATTACCGGCAGGCAACCCCACTTGCGCCTCTGATCCGCAAAGCGTGCGCAAGCCTTGGTGCCGCGCTACGATGCGGCCCAATCCCCATGGAAGACAGGAGCATTACCATGACCGATGCCAGCGCGTCCGTACCGACCCAGGTCGAAATCGAAAGGCGCGAGAACTGCTTCAAGGGGTTCTACAAGGTCGACAAGCTGTACCTGCGCCATGAGCTGTTCGCCGGCGGCATGGGCAAGCAGATCAGCCGTGAGCTGTTCGTTCGTCACGATGCAGTCTGCGTGCTGCCGTACGACGCTGCCGCCGACAAGGTTGTATTGATCGAGCAATTCCGGGTGGGTGCGATGCAGAAGGTCGCCAACCCGTGGCTGGTGGAAATGGTCGCCGGCCTGATCGACAAGCCCGGGGAAAACCCCGAGGACGTCGGCCGCCGTGAAGCGGTCGAAGAAGCAGGGCTCGAGCTCAAGGCGCTTTGGCCGATCACCAAATACTTCCCATCGCCCGGTGGCAGTGACGAATACGTGCACCTGTACCTGGGCCAGTGCGATAGCAGCGATGCCGGTGGCCTGCACGGCCTGGAGGCCGAAGGCGAAGACATCCGCGTGCGGGTGTGGGCCTTCGAAGACGCCTTGCAAGCGGTGCGCGACGGGAAGATCATCAACGCAGCAACGATCATCGCCATCCAGTGGCTGGCGCTCAATCGTGAAGAGATCAGGGGGATGTGGAAGTGATCAGGTTCCGCGAACGCTACCGAGTCGACCTCGCCGCGCTGCAAGCGGCCTGCGAGGCCAACTATGCCCGCCTGATGCGCCTGCTTCCCGGGATGCGTGGCGAGCAGCGTTCGCGGCGGATCGCCATGACCCAGGGCGATCAGATGCTCGGCGTGCTGGTGCTGGAAGTCACCCAGGCCGGGCCTTATACCAGCACCCTGCGGGTGAGCCAGCAGCACAGCCTGCCCTGGCTGCCGGTGCCACACATGGAGGTGCAGGTGTACCACGATGCGCGCATGGCCGAGGTCATCGGCGCCGAGCACACCCGGCGTTTTCGCAGCATCTACCCTTACCCCAACGCCGGCATGCACCAACCCGACGAAAAGGCCCAGCTCAACCTCTTCCTGGGTGAATGGCTGAGCCACTGCCTGGCCTGCGGCCACGAATACGAAACTGTCAGGTAAGCTTCGAGCTTGTAGCTGTAAGCTTCAAGCCGGGCTGGGTGGCTGGAAGTGCGCACTCTACTTCCAGCTTGGCGCCAGAGGCCTGTAGCTCAACCAAAAGGGGATGGTTTTGCCGAACGTTTATGCAACGCCTGAAGATTCGGTGCTGCTCTTGCAACTGACCGACAGCCATTTGTTCGCCGAGGACGATGGCAAGCTGCTTGGTATGGAAACCCGCGCAAGCTTCGAGCAGGTGCTGCAGCGTGTTCAGGCCGACGGGCACCGCTATGATCTGGTGCTGGCCACCGGTGACCAGTCGCAGGATGGCACGGTGGAGTCCTATCGGCGCTTCAAGGCCATGGCGGCCTGCATCGATGCGCCCAAACGGTGGATACCCGGCAATCACGATGAATCAGCGGTGATGCAGGATCTGTACGGGCAAAGCGAACTGCTCGACCCAGTGACCGACGTGGGCAACTGGCGGGTGATCATGCTCGATTCTTCGGTGCCGGGCTCGGTGCCTGGCCTGCTTTCGAACGACCAGCTCAAGCTTCTCGAAGACGCTTTGGCCGACGAGCCCAATCGCCATCACCTGATCTGCCTGCACCATCACCCAGTGTCCATCGACTGCAAGTGGATGGAGCCGATCGGCCTGCGCAATGCCGACGCTTTTTCGCAGTAGTCGACCGCTTTCCCCAGGCTCGCGCCGTTCTGTGGGGCCATATCCACCAGGAGTGGGACACTCAGCGCAACGGTGTGCGCCTGCTCGCTTCGCCTTCAACCTGCATTCAGTTCGCACCGCGCTCGGAGGACTTCGGCCTGGACCGCATCGCCCCTGGCTACCGCTGGTTGCGCCTGCACCCTGACGGCACCATCGACACTGCCGTGGTGAGGGTCGAAGGTTTCGAGTTTTCCGACGATTTTGGCGGCAGCGGTTACTGATGAGCAGCGGCATCCTCTATATCCACGGCTTGAACAGCTCGCCGTTATCGGTCAAGGCCCAACAGTTGAGCGAGGCCATGGCGGGCCTGGGCGCTCCGGAACGCCTGCTGGTGCCGGCATTGCACCATCACCCCCGCCAGGCAATGGTGCAACTGCAACAGGCCATCGACACACTGGGTGGCAACCCATTGCTGGTCGGCAGTTCCCTGGGCGGCTACTATGCCACCCACCTGGCGCATCGCCTTGGCTTGAACGCGCTGCTGATCAACCCGGCGGTGAACCCACACCGGCTGTTCGACGGCCACCTGGGCACCCAGGCCAACCTGTACAGCGGCGAAACCTGGGAACTCACGCTCGATCACATCGCCGCGTTGGCCGAGCTCGAAGTGCCGCCGCCGGAGCGGGGCGCTTGCATCGAGGTCTGGCTCCAGGCCGGTGACGAAACCCTCGACTACCGCCACGCCGTGCAGTTCTACCAAGGCTGCGTGGTCGACCTGCAACCCGGTGGCGACCACAGCTACCAAGGCTTTGCCGAACGCCTGCCGCGCCTGCTGGCGCTGGCGGGCCTGAAACCCGATTCAACCTTTTGACGACGAGACCCCATGGCCACCCCCAGCGCGAGTTCCTATAACGCCGACGCCATCGAAGTCCTCTCGGGCCTCGACCCGGTGCGTAAACGCCCGGGCATGTACACTGACACCAGCCGCCCCAACCACCTGGCCCAGGAAGTCATCGACAACAGCGTCGACGAAGCCCTGGCGGGCCACGCGCGGTCGATCCAGGTCATCCTGCACGCCGATCATTCCCTCGAAGTGACCGACGACGGCCGTGGCATGCCAGTCGACATCCACCCCGAAGAGGGCGTGCCGGGCGTCGAGCTGATCCTCACCAAGCTGCACGCCGGCGGCAAGTTCTCCAACAAGAACTACCAGTTCTCCGGCGGCCTGCACGGGGTGGGCATTTCGGTGGTCAACGCGCTTTCAACTCAAGTGCGGGTGCGCGTCAAGCGTGATGGCAATGAATACCAGATGACCTTCGCCGACGGCTTCAAGGCCACCGACCTGGAAGTGGTCGGCAGCGTCGGCAAGCGCAACACCGGCACCAGCGTCTATTTTTCGCCCGACCCCAAATACTTCGATTCGCCCAAGTTCTCCGTCAGCCGCCTCAAGCACGTGCTCAAGGCCAAGGCTGTGCTGTGCCCGGGCCTGGACGTCACGTTCGAGGACAAAAGCACCGGTGAGAAGGTGCAGTGGCACTACGAAGACGGCCTGCGCTCTTACCTCGCCGATTCGGTGGCCGGCTTCGAGCGCCTGCCGCTCGAGCCATTCTGTGGCAGCCTGGCCGGTAACAAAGAGGCTGTCGACTGGGCGCTGCTCTGGCTGCCCGAGGGCGGCGAGAGCATTCAGGAAAGTTACGTCAACCTGATCCCGACCGCCCAGGGCGGCACTCATGTCAACGGCTTGCGCCAGGGTTTGCTGGACGCCATGCGCGAGTTCTGCGAATTCCGCAACCTGCTGCCGCGTGGCCTCAAGCTGGCCCCGGAAGACGTCTGGGAGCGTATCGCGTTCGTCCTCTCGGCCAAGATGCAGGACCCGCAATTTTCCGGGCAAACCGAAGAGCGGCTGTCGTCCCGCGAGGCGGCGGCGTTCGTCTCAGGCGTTGTAAAAGATTCCTTCAGCCTCTGGCTCAACGAGCACCCCGAGCTGGGCCTGCAACTGGCGGAGCTGGCCATCAGCAACGCTGGCCGGCGCCTCAAGGCCAGCAAGAAGGTCGAACGCAAGCGCATCACCCAAGGCCCGGCATTGCCCGGCAAGCTTGCCGATTGCGCAGGCCAGGACCCGGCCCGCGCCGAGCTGTTCCTGGTGGAGGGTGATTCGGCCGGTGGCTCGGCCAAGCAGGCCCGCGACAAGGAATTTCAGGCCATCCTGCCGCTGCGCGGCAAGATCCTCAACACCTGGGAAGTAGACGGCAACGAGGTGCTGGCCAGTCAGGAGGTACACAACATCGCCGTGGCCATCGGTGTCGACCCTGGCGCCGCCGACCTCTCGCAGTTGCGCTACGGCAAGGTGTGCATCCTCGCCGACGCCGACTCGGACGGCTTGCACATCGCCACCTTGCTCTGCGCGCTGTTCGTGCAGCATTTCCGCCCGCTGGTGGAGGCAGGGCACGTGTATGTGGCCATGCCGCCGCTGTACCGCATCGACCTGGGCAAGGAAATCTACTACGCCCTGGACGAAGCCGAACGTGACGGCATCCTCGACCGCTTGGTGGCCGAGAAGAAGCGTGGCAAGCCGCAGGTCACCCGCTTCAAAGGCCTGGGCGAGATGAACCCGCCGCAGTTGCGCGAAACCACGATGGACCCCAATACCCGCCGCCTGGTGCAACTTGCACTCGACGACCTGGAGCCCACCCGCGAGATCATGGACATGATGCTGGCGAAAAAGCGCGCGGCCGATCGCAAGAGCTGGCTGGAGGCCAAGGGCAACCTGGCCGAGGTGCTGGTTTGAGGCTATCGGCCGGGCTGCTGTCGGGCTTGCTGGCGTTACCCGGGCTGGCGCAGGCCGCCCAGCCGGAGCTTGCGCTGCAGAGCGAGCATGTCATCGAGGGCATGCCCAGGGGCAATCTGTCCGGGCTTGCCGAATGCGGCGGTGCGCTGTGGGGTGAATCGGACCGCGACGACGATCGCATCTATCGCTTCGAGCAGAACGGCGCCACCTGGCAGGCAGTGCCGCGCACCTTCGAGGTGCCTGACGCGCCGGACACCGGCCTTGCCTGGAAGCTACGCGCCACTGCCAGTGCCGCTGCGGTGGTGCGGGGTGGCGCCCACGATTTCGAAGGCATCAGTTGCGATGCGCGGGGCAACACTTACCTGGTCAGCGAAGCTCACGCCGCCGTGCTCAAGGTTCCCGAGCAAGGGCCGGCACAATGGCTGGCATTCGCGCCCGAAGTGATCGCCCAGGCCCAGAAGGCCGGGATGCTGCAGCACTTCAACGCGATTTTCGAAGGCCTTGCGCTGTCGCCCGACGGCAAGCAGCTGTGGCTGGCGGCCGAGCGAGAAAAGCGCGGCCTGTTGCGGGTACGGGAGCGCGATGGCGTCTGGGGCTGTGACGGCAGCTGCGTATTGCTCAGCGAAGGTGGCAGCCAGCCCAGTGCGGTTAACCCAAGGGCGGCCGTGAGCCTGGATTTCTCTGACCTGTCGCTTTACCGCGGCAAACTGTTCACCCTGGAACGCAATGCTTACCGCATCTGCCGGCGCGATGCGGCCTCGGCCAAGGTCGAAGCGTGCTGGTCGTTTGCGACCACTGCGCTGGCGGCGCAACGCCGTTATCAGGAAATCTATGGCCTGACCGAGGCGCTGGTCATCGATGACGCCGGCGCCTGGGTGGGCACCGACAACAACGAATGGAAGCGCCAGGATGGCGAAACCCGCCCGGTGGTCTGGCGCTTTGCCGCCCCCGCCGGCGGCTGGATGGGCAAACCGTGAGTGGCGCCCAGCCGGGCAAGCGTGCCGGCAAGCTGTTGCTGATCGCGGCCTGGGCGGCGGGGATCTTCCTCGCCACTCGCTTTTTCGGCAGCTGGGAAGAGCGCCAGGAGAACCCCAATCAGCAGGTCGCCACGGAGGTGGCCAACGGTGTGGTCGAGGTCCGGTTGCAGGCCAACCGGCAAGGCCACTTCGTCGCCAGTGGCAAGATCAACGGGCAGCCCGTCACCTTTATGGTCGACACCGGCGCCACGCAGGTCGCGGTTCCGGCGGAGCTGGCCGCAAGCCTGGGGCTGCGCACGGGCGCGCCTGTCACGCTCAGCACGGCCAACGGCCTTGCCGAAGGCTCCCGTAGCCGGCTGGCCAGCCTCTCGCTGGGGGGCATCGAGCTGAGCGATGTGAACGCCGTGGTGATGCCGGGCATGGGCGACAGCACTGTGCTGCTGGGCATGAGTGCCCTCAAACAACTTGAATTCAACCAGCGCGGCGGCACCTTGCTGCTGCGCCAACATCCGACACCATGAGGCTTGCATGAGCAATTCCCTGGACCTCAGCCTGGATGGCGTAGAACGCCGCTCCCTGGCTGACTTCACTGAACAGGCCTACCTGAACTACTCCATGTACGTGATCATGGACCGCGCGTTGCCGCACATCGGCGACGGCCTCAAGCCTGTGCAGCGGCGCATCGTGTACGCCATGAGCGAGTTGGGCCTGGACGCCGACGCCAAGCACAAGAAGTCCGCGCGTACCGTGGGCGATGTGCTGGGTAAGTTCCACCCCCACGGCGACTCGGCCTGCTACGAAGCCATGGTACTGATGGCGCAGCCGTTCAGCTATCGCTACACCCTCGTCGACGGCCAGGGCAACTGGGGCGCGCCAGACGATCCGAAGTCGTTCGCTGCGATGCGCTACACCGAAGCGCGGCTGTCGCGCTATTCCGAAGTGCTGCTCAGCGAGCTGGGGCAGGGCACGGCCGACTGGGTGCCTAACTTCGACGGCACCCTCGACGAGCCCGCTGTGCTGCCCGCACGCCTGCCCAACATCCTGCTCAACGGCACCACCGGCATCGCTGTGGGCATGGCCACCGACGTGCCGCCGCACAACCTGCGTGAAGTCGCCGCCGCCTGCGTGCGACTGCTCGACGACCCCAAGGCCACGGTCGAGCAGCTGTGCGAGCATATTCCCGGCCCCGACTACCCCACCGAAGCCGAGATCATCACGCCGCGCAGCGAGCTGCTGAAGATCTACGAAAGTGGCCGCGGTTCGGTGCGCATGCGCGCGGTCTACCGGGTCGAGGACGGCGATGTCGTCGTCACCGCACTGCCTCACCAGGTGTCGGGCGCCAAGGTGCTGGAACAGATCGCCGCGCAAATGCAGGCCAAGAAGCTGCCGATGGTTGCCGACCTGCGCGATGAGTCCGACCACGAAAACCCTTGTCGCATCGTCATCATTGCCAGGTCCAACCGGGTGGACGTCGAGGCGCTGATGCAGCACCTGTTCGCCACCACAGACCTGGAAAGCAGCTACCGGGTGAACGTCAATATCATCGGCCTGGATGGCCGCCCGCAGCTCAAGAATCTGCGCGCGCTGCTGCAGGAATGGCTGGAGTTCCGCCTGCGCACCGTGCGCCGCCGGCTGCAATTCAGGCTGGACAAGGTCGAGCGCCGCCTGCACCTGCTCGACGGTTTGCTGGTGGCCTACCTGAACCTGGATGAAGTGATTCACATCATCCGCACCGAGGACCACCCCAAGGCCCGGCTGATCGAGCGCTTCGCACTCTCGGAAATCCAGGCCGACTACATCTCGACACCCGCCTGCGGCAGCTGGCGCGCCTGGAAGAGATGAAGATCCGCGACGAGCAGGATGCGCTGGTCAAGGAGCGCGAAAGCCTGCTGGCGCTGCTGGGCAGTGAAGCCAAGCTCAAGAAGCTGGTGCGCAGCGAACTGATCGCCGACGCCAAGACCTACGGCGACGACCGCCGCTCGCCGATCGTCGAGCGTGCCGAAGCCCGCGCCTTGGCCGATAACGAGCTGATGCCCACGGAGCCTGTGACCATCGTGCTGTCGGAGAAGGGCTGGGTGCGCTGCGCCAAGGGTCACGACATCGATGCGACAGGGCTCTCCTACAAGGCGGGCGATGGCTTCAAGCTGAGCGCTCAGGGCCGTTCCAACCAATTTGCCGTGTTCATCGACTCCACCGGGCGCAGCTATTCGGTCGCTGCGCACACCTTGCCTTCGGCCCGAGGCCAGGGCGAGCCGCTCACAGGGCGGCTCGCACCGCCGCCTGGTGCGCAGTTCGAATGTGTGCTGATGCCCGATGATCAGGCGCTGTACGTCATCGCGTCCGACGCTGGCTACGGCTTTGTGGTCGAAGGTGAAGACCTGCAGGCCAAGAACAAGGCCGGTAAAACCCTGGTCAGCCTGCCCAAGGGTGCCAAGGTGATCGCGCCGCAAACCATCGGCGACCGCGAGAACGACTGCCTGGCGGCCGTCACCACCGAAGGGCGGTTGTTGGTGTTCCGCATCGCCGACCTGCCGCAGCTGGCCAAAGGCAAGGGCAACAAGATCATCGGTGTGCCGGGTGACCGTGTGGCCACCCGTGAGGAGTTCGTCACCGGCATCGCGGTACTCGCCCAGGGCGCAACGCTTGTGCTACAGGCTGGGAAGCGTACGCTGTCGCTCAAGGGTGATGACCTCGAGCACTACAAAGGCGAGCGCGGCCGGCGCGGCAACAAGCTGCCGAGGGGGTTCCAGCGTGTGGACGCATTGACGGTGGAAAAAACCGCCTGAGCGGGGCCAGGTCAACGAAAGGCACCATCGGTGGCGCCTGGTTGGCCGATCAGCCCTTGAGCACTGGAGAAATGGCGCATATTCGCGGATGATATGCGCCTTTGTTACGGCAGATTGCTCTGCCGCTTCTTCTTGTAGCTATGGCACTGCGGCGTTCAACGTTATTGCCGCCTGGATGAAATGATGACCTTGTTGCGTCTTCCTATGGTGATGGTACTGGCGGGGCTGCTGGGCCTTGCCGGTTGTAGTTCACAGCGCCCCGCCGCGCTCTATCAGCTGGACAGCGGCAATCCGGGCCAGCCTCGGCAGGCCGGCATGGCTGTGCTGCTGGGGCCCGTGTCGGTGGCCGATTACCTGCAGCGTGAAACGCTGCTCCAACGCCAGCCGGACGGCAGCCTGAGAGCCTCAACCGAAGGGCGTTGGGCCGGTAGCCTGTCATCGGATATCGACCAATTGCTGCTGCGCCAACTGGCGTGGCGGCTGGACAGCCAGCGCATCATGCTGGCGCCGACCGCGAACAATTTCACGCCGGATGTGCAGGTGCTGTTGTCGATTACACGGCTCGATTCAGGCAGTGATCAACCTGCCGTTCTGGATGCACAGTGGCGCCTGATCGACCGCCGTGGCCAGGTGCGCGACAACAAGATCGTTCACCTTGAGGAGAAGCATGCCGGCAGCGCTGCGGCGCAGGTGCAGGCTCAAGGTGTTCTGTTGCAGCGCCTTGCCGAGCAGTTGAGTGCGTCGCTCAAGCCGCTGGGCAACCAGGCGGTGGCTGACGAGCCACGCAAGGCACCGGCTCAGGCCCGCAAGGACGATGCGCCGGAAAAGTCCAAGATCCCGCTGGCGACGCCTATCCGTACCGATATGGAAGTGTTTCGCTTCTGACGTCGGTGTTCGCGCGGCAGCGCCGCGCGAATCTCAGTATTCGTAGCGCATCAGTGCGTGCGGCAGTGCATGCGTGGCGCTGAACGCCAGCCAGATCGCACACACCGGCAGCACCAGCCACCAGGCACGCGCCGGCATGGGTGCGAGCCGGTAGAAGCGTTGGCTCAACGCGAACGATGCCGCGCACATGGTCGCCGCAAGCAGGGCGCCGGCGATCACATCACTCGGCCAATGCGCGCCCAGGTACACCCGCGAGAAAGCCACCGCCAGCGCCGGCACGCAACCCACCAGGATCCAGGCCAGGCGCATGCGCGGGGGCTGGCCGCGGCCGGCGAGCAGGGCCAGGGTGAGGCAGAAGGCGAACGTGCCGGAGCTGTGGCCGCTGGGCATGCTGAAGCTGGTGAGCGGGTCCAGCAGCACTTCGGGCCGCGCTCGCCCGAAGAATGCCTTCAAGACCGTGTTGCCCACTGCCGTGGCAAGCAATGTGCCGCCTGCGAACAGCGCGCAGCGCCACTGCCTGGCGATCGCCAGGGCAAGCACCAGCAAGCCGCCCAGAAACAGTTGGGTGCGGAAATCGCCCAGGCGCGTGATCATCACCACCACGTGGTCCATGGCCGCACTGCGGTGCTGCTGGATCAGGCCGCTCAAGCCCTGATCGAAGGCATTGAGCCAAGGCCAGCCAATGAGCATGGCCAGCAGCAGAACGAAAGCGGCGCCCGATACCAGCAAGATCGTGCGAGGCTTTTGATGCCAGGCGCTGTGAGCGCTCAGGCCTACCAGTGCTGCGATACCGCAGGCCACCACCGCCGCCTGGGGCCAGAAACCGTCGGGCAGCGGCAGGCGTACGGCAGCGCCTGCCATCCAGCCCGGCATGAGGTACGCCACCGACCAGCCGGCGGCAGCCAGCAGGCTCACCAGCGCGAAGCGCAGCACGGGCATCTCCAGCATCCCGGCGACCATCGGCAGCATCGGCCGCAGCGGGCCGATGAAACGGCCGATCAGCAAGCTGGCGATGCCATAGCGGGTGACATAGCTTTCGGCACCGGAAAGCCACTGCGGATGGGTGCGCAGCCCTGGCAGGTTGCGAATGTTCTGATGCAGCCCGCGGCCTATGGCGTACGACAGGGCGTCGCCCAGCAAGCCACCGAGATAGCCCAGCAGCAGCGTTTCGCCCAGGCTCAGGGCGCCGCCGCCGGCCAGCACGGCAATGGCGAACAGCATCACGGTGCCGGGCACGATGAGCCCGGCGATCGCCAGGCACTCGACGCAGGCAGTGATGAAAACGGCCAGGCCCAACCACTGCGGGTGGGCGCCGAGCCAGGCGTTCAGGCTGTCGAGCCAGGCCATAGGGGCATTCCTTCGGTCAATATATGGTAATCGCGGCCTTCGACCTGGCCCCGGCGAAGCGGGTTCCGGGTGCAATGGCGGGCGTATTCGGCGTCGGCGAAGCGATAAGGCAGGTGTTCGTCACGCCCGCTGGGGATGCCGAGCCTTGCGGCCTGAATCACCCGGGGTACGGCAATGTCGCAGTCGTCGACATACAAATGATCGAGGTCGAAACGCTGGGCGTCCCAGCGTGGCACCTTCAGGCCTAGCGCCCTGCACAACAACGTTTGCCCCGCGCAGAGGCGTTCCGGCGCGCGGGGTTTGCCTTGCGCATCGGGATTGTTCAACTGCATCTGGGCCAGGGCATTGGCATCGCTGAGCGCGTCCACCCAGGGAAAGCCGGCCTTGATCAGCACGGCGTTGCCCGGCCCATGGGCGCTGAAGTTCAGCGAGTCGCCGCCACGGGCGTAGTACATGTAGATGTGCCCGCCGTCGAGAAACAGTGCCTTTCGCTTTTCGGTGTAGCCAAGCGAGGCATGGCTGCCCTTGTCGGCCAGGTAGTAGGCTTCGGTTTCGATGATTCGCGCCGCCAGCCACAGCGAGCCTTGGCGATGGCGGATGACCTTGCCGAGCAAGGCACGCGCCACGCATTGCGCGTCGCGGTCGAAAAAGGCGTCTGGCAGAGGGGATGGCACGTGGAGTGGCGCTCGGCAGTGGCTAAGGAGCCCCGATGATAGCAATGCGCTGCTGAATTGGCCCTTAACAGAGATTGTTACAGCTGTTTACCAACCTTCTGCCCGGCAGCGCTGGGCGTGGCGCAGCGCTCTCGCTATAATCAGCCGCTTTCCTTGCAGATCAAGCCCAGATCCCATGACCGAGTCCGTTCTTGACTACATGGCCCGCCTCGGGCGTGCCGCCCGCGAAGCCTCGCGAGCCATCGCCCGTGCCAGCACCGGGCAGAAGAACCGTGCGCTGCTGGCCACTGCCGCAGCGCTGGACGCCGCTCGCCCGGAGTTGGCGGCCGCCAACTCACAGGATATGGCCGGCGGCCGCGCCGCTGGGCTCGACCCTGCGCTGCTCGATCGCCTCGAGCTTACCCCCGCACGCATCGATGGCATGATCGAAGGCCTGCGCCAGGTCGCGGCCTTGCCCGACCCGGTCGGTGCCATCCGCGACATGAGCTACCGCCCCTCCGGCATCCAGGTGGGCAAGATGCGCGTGCCACTGGGCGTGGTCGGCATCATCTACGAATCGCGGCCCAACGTGACCATCGATGCCGCCAGCCTCTGCCTGAAGTCAGGTAACGCCACCATCCTGCGTGGCGGCTCCGAGGCCATTCACTCCAACCGCGCCATTGCCCGTTGCATCGCCCAGGGGCTGGAGCAGGCCGGCCTGCCGCCCGCGGTGGTGCAGGTGGTCGAAACCACCGACCGCGAGGCAGTGGGTGCGCTGATCACCATGCCCGAGTACGTCGACATCATCGTGCCCCGCGGCGGCCGCGGCCTGATCGAACGCATCAGCCGCGATGCGCGGGTACCTGTGATCAAGCACCTGGACGGCATCTGCCATGTCTACGTGTCGGCCTACGCCGATCTGCCCAAGGCTCAGCGCATTGCCTTCCATGCCAAGACCTACCGCTACGGGATCTGCGGAGCGATGGAAACCCTGCTGGTCAACGAGGTGGTCGCCGAGGCGTTTCTGCCGGCGATGGTTGCGCAGTTCCGTGAAAAAGGGGTCGAGCTGCGCGGTTGCGAGCGCACCCGCGAGATCGTCGACGTGCAAGTGGCCAACGAGCAGGACTGGAGCACCGAGTACCTGGCGCCGATTCTTTCGGTCAAGGTCGTCGAAGACCTGGACGCGGCCATCGAGCACATCAACCACTATGGCTCGCACCACACCGATTCGATCGTGACCGATCACCAGGGCGAAGGGCGGCGCTTTCTCGCCGAAGTGGATTCCGCTTCGGTGATGCTCAACACCCCGACCTGCTTCGCCGACGGCTTCGAGTATGGCCTGGGCGCGGAAATCGGCATTTCCACCGACAAGATCCACGCGCGTGGCCCGGTCGGCCTGGAAGGGCTGACCTGCGAGAAGTACGTTGTGATCGGTGATGGCCAGCTGCGCGGTGAGTCCAGCCATTGAGCGGGCAGGCAGGCGGGCTCCGGCGCATTGGAGTATTGGGCGGCACCTTCGACCCGGTGCACATCGGCCACCTGCGCAGCGCGCTGGAGGTAGCCGGTGCGCTGGCGCTCGACGAGCTGCGTCTGGTGCCCAATTTCCGCCCTCCGCATCGGAGCACGCCACAGGTTGCGCCGGAGCAGCGTTTGCGCATGGTCGAGCTGGCCGTGCAGGGCGCCGCACCGTTGCTGGTCGACGGGCGGGAGCTGATGCGCGACAAGCCCTCGTATACCGTCGACACCCTGGAGTCGATGCGTGCAGAGCTGGGCGAGCAAGCCCCGTTGTTTCTGTTGCTGGGCTGGGACGCCTTTTGCGGGTTGCCAGGCTGGCACCGTTGGGAGGCACTGTTGCAGCATTGCCATATCATCGTGCTGCAGCGGCCGGACGCCGATGTCGAGGCGCCGGAAGCACTGCGCGACCTGCTCGCGGCACGCCAGGTGACCGACCCCAACGCGCTCATCGGGCCTGCCGGCAACATCACGTTCGTCTGGCAAACGCCCCTGGCGGTGTCGGCCACGCAAATCCGGCAATCGCTTGCCAACGGCCAGTCGGTACGGTTTCTGGTACCCGACGCTGTACTGGCCTACATCGAGGCTCACGGTCTGTACCGTCAGCCATTGTGAATACCGGCGTTGCCCTTAGTGGGCGCGCATTTGAACTGAATACATACGAGTTTCTATGAACAGCAAGAACACCCTGAACAGCGAAGCGCTGGTGCAACTGGCCACCGCCGCACTGGAAGACATCAAGGCACAGGACATCCTCTGCATCGATGTGAAAGAAAAAACCAGCATCACCGACTTCATGCTGATTGCCACCGGTACCTCCAACCGCCACGTCAATTCGATGATCGAACACGTGCGCGAGAAGGTGAAGGCCCAAGGTGTGCAGCCGTTGTCCGAAGAAGGCCGTGGCGACAGCGACTGGGTACTGCTGGACCTGGGCGATGTGGTGGTGCATGTGATGACCTCCGCCGCGCGCCAGTTCTACGACCTGGAACGCCTGTGGCAGGGTGCCGAGCAGAGCCGCGCCGCCCACGGCCCTGACGAACAAGCCTAAGCGCCGCTGCCGTGCGTATTCGTCTGATCGCGGTGGGCTCGCGCATGCCCGGCTGGGTTGAGCAGGGCTGGCAGGAGTACGCCAAGCGCCTGCCCTCCGAGCTGCCCCTGGAGCTGGTGGAAATCCCGCTGACCACGCGTGGCAAGAACGCTGACGTGGCGCGGATGATCCGCCAGGAAGGCGAAGCCATGCTGGCCAAGGTGCAGCCCGGCGAGCGTGTGGTCACCCTGGAGGTGCACGGCAAGCCTTGGAGCACTGAGCAACTGGCCGTGGAGCTGGACCGCTGGCGGCTGGACGCGCGCACCGTGAACCTGATGGTCGGCGGCCCAGAGGGGCTGGCGCCTGAAGTGTGTGCCCGGGCCGAGCAGCGCTGGTCGCTATCGCCGCTGACGTTGCCGCACCCGTTGGTGCGCATCCTGATCGGCGAACAGATCTACCGCGCCTGGACCGTGCTGTCCGGGCACCCCTATCACAAATAACGCCATGCGCAGCGTGCGATGACCCAGCCGATCCGCCTCAAAGACCACGAAAAGGACGCGCGCCTTGTGCGTACGCGCGTGCTCGTGGGCGCTGTGGCGGTGGTGTGCCTGCTGTGCGTGCTGATCGGGCGGCTGTATTACCTGCAGGTGATCCAGTACGAGTATCACTCGACGCTTTCGGAAAACAACCGCGTTCATGTGCAGCCCATCCCGCCACCGCGGGGGATGATCTATGACCGTAACGGGATAGTGATCGCCGATAACCGCCCGAGCTTCAACCTGAGCATTACCCGCGAACGCGCCGGTAAATGGCAGGAAACTCTGGACACGATCATAGAAGTGTTGGGCATGACCGCCGATGATCGGGCGCTTCTGGAAAAGCGCCTTCGCCAGGGCGCCGGCCGTTCGAGCCGGTGCCGATCCTGATGGAGCTCAGCGAAGAGCAGATTGCCCGTATCGCGGTGAATCAATTCCGCCTGCCTGGAGTAGACGTGGTTGCGCAACTGACGCGCCACTATCCGCAAGGCGAGCACTTTGCGCATTCGGTGGGTTACATGGGCCGGATCAACGAAAAAGAGCTCAAGAGCCTCGACCCGGTTGCCTACAGCGGCACCCACCAGATCGGCAAGACCGGCATCGAACGCTTCTACGAAGACGAGCTGCACGGCGAAGTCGGTTACGAGGAAGTCGAGACCAATGCCCGAGGCCGGGTGATGCGGGTGCTCAAGCGTACCGATCCGGAGCCTGGCAAGGACATCGTCCTGACCCTCGACGTGAAGCTGCAGGAGGCTGCAGAAAAGGCCCTTAGCGGGCGGCGGGGCGCTATTGTCGCGCTCGACCCGCGCAATGGCGAGGTGTTGGCGATGGTCAGCCAGCCCAGCTTCGACCCCAACCCTTTCGTCACCGGCATCAGCTTCAAGGCCTACGCCGAGCTGCGAGATTCGATCGATCGGCCATTGTTCAACCGTGTGCTGCGTGGCCTTTACCCGCCGGGCTCGACCATCAAGCCGGCCGTGGCCATCGCCGGGCTCGATGGGGGCGTGGTAACGCCGGCCTCACGCGTCTTCGACCCCGGCTATTACCAATTGGCCAATGTCGACCACAAGTACCGCAACTGGAACCGCTCCGGTGACGGCTGGGTCGACCTGGATACCGCGATCATGCGTTCCAATGACACCTATTTCTACGACCTGGCGCACAAGCTGGGGATCGACCGGCTCTCCGATTACCTGGGCCGCTTCGGCATAGGCCGCAAGGTTTCCCTGGACATGTTCGAAGAGGCGCCCGGCCTGATGCCTGACCGCCAGTGGAAGCGCCTGACCCGCCGCCAGGCGTGGTTCCCCGGCGAGACCATCATCCTCGGCATCGGCCAGGGCTACATGCAGGTCACGCCGTTGCAGCTGGCCCAGGCTACCGCGCTGATCGCCAACAAGGGCCGCTGGAACCGCCCGCGCCTGGCCAAGGCTATCGGTGGCCAGCCGCCTGTCGACCAGGACCCGATCCCGAACATCGTGCTGCGCGACCCAGGCGACTGGGCCCGGGTGACTCACGGCATGGAGCAGGTCACTCAGAACGCCCGTGGCACTGCGCGCAAGGCGTTCCTCGGCGCGCCATACCGTGTGGCTGGCAAGAGCGGTACCGCACAGGTGGTCGCGATCCGCCAGGGCGAAAAATACGACCGTAGCAAGATCAAGGAAAGGCACCGCGACCACGCCTTGTTCGTCGGTTTCGCGCCGGCCGAGAACCCTCGCATCGTCATTTCGGTGATGCTGGAAAACGGCGAGGCCGGGTCCGGCGTGGCGGCGCCGGTGCTGCGTGAGGTGATGGACGCCTGGCTGCTGGGCCCCGACGGCCAGCTCAAACCCGAGATTGCCAGCAGTACCGACAGCGGGAGCACGGCACGTGAAGAGTAATTTCGACCGCATCCTTTCCAGCGAGGACGTGATGCGCCGCCGCGCATCGTTCCTGCAGCGTATTCATGTCGATGGGCCGCTGCTGATCCTGTTGCTGATCCTGGCTTCCGGCAGCCTGTTCGTGCTGTATTCGGCCAGTGGCAAGAGCTGGGACCTGTTGATCAAGCAAGCCTCGTCTTTCGGTATCGGTCTGGTCTCGATGTTCATCATCGCCCAGGTCGAGCCCCGCTTCATGGCGCGCTGGGTGCCGCTTGCGTACGTGATCGGGGTGGTGCTGCTGGTGGCAGTGGACGTGATGGGCCACAACGCCATGGGCGCCACGCGCTGGATCAACATCCCGGGCGTGATCCGCTTCCAGCCATCGGAATTCATGAAGATCATCATGCCGGCGACCATCGCCTGGTACCTGTCCAAGCGCAACCTGCCGCCTCACCTCAAGCATGTGGTGGCAAGCCTGGGCCTGATCGGCGTGCCATTCGTGCTGATCGTTCGCCAGCCCGACCTCGGCACTTCGCTACTGATCCTGGCTTCAGGTGCTTTCGTTTTGTTCATGGCTGGCCTGCGCTGGCGCTGGATACTGAGCGTGATCGCTGCGGCAGTGCCGGCAGCGGTGGTGATGTGGTTCTTCTTCATGCACGACTACCAGAAGCAGCGCATCCTGACCTTCCTCGACCCGGAGAGCGACCCGCTGGGCACTGGCTGGAACATCATTCAGTCGAAGGCTGCCATCGGTTCGGGCGGGGTATTCGGCAAAGGCTGGCTGATGGGCACGCAATCGCATCTGGAACTTCCTGCCTGAAAGCCATACCGACTTCATCATCGCGGTGCTGGGCGAAGAGTTCGGCCTGGTGGGCATCTGTGCATTGCTGCTGATCTACCTGGCGTTGATCGGCCGCGGGCTGGTGATTACCGCCCAGGCGCAGACGCTCTACGGCAAGTTGCTGGCCGGCAGCCTGACGATGACCTTCTTCGTTTATGTCTTCGTCAATATCGGGATGGTCAGCGGCTTGCTGCCGGTGGTGGGGGTGCCGCTGCCCTTCATTAGCTACGGCGGAACTTCGCTGGTGACACTACTGTCAGCGTTTGGGGTTTTCGATGTCGATCCACACCCACCGCAAATGGATCGCACAGGTTTGAGCAAGGTGACGTCAACAATGCAGTCAATGCGGGCATGGGCCACGCGACACATCCCTTGGGTCGGCCTTGCCGGCCTGTTGAGCGGCCCTGCGCAGGCGGGGGATTACGACAGCTCGCCGCAGGTAGCCGAGTTCGTCGCTGAAATGACCCGCGACTACGGGTTCGCTGGTGAACAGCTCATGGGGGTGTTCCACGAGGTCAAGCGCAAGCAGGCGATCCTCGACGCCATCTCCCGGCCTGCCGAGCGAGTCAAACCTTGGAAAGACTACCGGCCGATGTTCATCACCGACGCGCGCATCGCTCGGGGCGTGGACTTCTGGCGCCAGCATGAGGCCGCCCTGGCGCGCGCCGAGCAGCAATACGGTGTGCCAGCCTCGGTGATCGTTGCCATCATCGGTGTCGAAACCTTCTTTGGCCGCAATACCGGCAACTATCGGGTGATCGATGCGCTGTCGACCCTGAGCTTCGACTACCCGCCGCGTGCGGACTTCTTTCGCAAGGAGCTGCGTGAATTCCTGCTGCTGGCGCGCGAGGAGCAGGTCGACCCGCTTATCCTCAAGGGGTCCTATGCCGGTGCCATGGGCCTGCCACAGTTCATGCCCAGCAGTTTCCGCGCCTATGCGGTGGATTTCGACGGCGATGGCCACATCAACATCTGGAGCGACCCCGACGACGCGATCGGTAGCGTCGCCAGCTATTTTGCGCGGCACGGCTGGGTAACCGGGCAGGGTGTGGCAAGCCGCGCCCAGTTGCACGATGGCCTGGGCGAGGGCGGCCTGAGCGCTGGGCTCGACCCTGATCGGACGGTCGGGGAGTTGCGAGCGTTGGGGTGGTCGAGTCATGATGCGCTGCGCGACGATGAGCGCGTCACGGCATTCAAGCTCGACGGCGACCAAGGCCCTGAATACTGGATGGGCCAAAAGAATTTCTACGTGATCACGCGATACAACCGCAGCGCGATGTACGCAATGGCGGTGCACCAATTGGCGGATCGATTGATCCAGGTACGGGGCGGTAAATAAATGCGGTTTCTGGTTACAAGTACACCCGTGAAGCTGATGGTCTGCGGCGCGGCGGCCCTGTTGGTCGCCAGTTGCTCGACCGGCAGCCGCACGCCGTCGACCGGCTACAAGGTCGCAGCGCAGCCCGGGCTGGACATCAACCACGCGCACAAGGACGGCGCCCCCTGGTGGGACGTGGACGTCAACAAGATCCCTGACGCGGTACCCACCCTGCACACCGGCCCCTACAAGGCCAACCCTTACACCGTGCTGGGCAAGACCTACTTCCCGATGGCCGACTCCAGAAGCTATGTGGCCACTGGCACGGCCTCCTGGTACGGCACCAAGTTCCATGGCCAGAACACCGCCAACGGTGAGGTGTATGACCTGTACGGCATGAGCGCGGCGCACAAGACGCTGCCGCTGCCCAGCTACGTGCGGGTCACCAACCTGGACAACAACCGCAGCGTGATCCTGCGGGTCAATGACCGCGGCCCTTTCTACTCCGACCGCATCATCGACCTTTCCTACGCGGCAGCCAAGAAGCTCGGCTATGCCGAAACCGGTACCGCGCGGGTGCGCGTCGAAGGCATCGACCCTGCGCAGTGGCTGGGCCTCCCGTGGCCGCCCGGCGCCACTGATGCTCAAGGAGCCTGTGGTCAGCACCCCGCCGCGCCAGCCAGCCCTGACCGCCAGCGCCGGGACCATCGAGCAGTACACCCCGCCACCGGAGCAGCATGCTCCTGCCGTGCAGCCGGTGGCGATCGACCCGAAAAAACGCTTCTGCGCAAGCAACTGGCCTGTTTCTCCAGGTGGGAGCCTTCGCCAACCCGGACGCTGCCGAACTGCTACGGTCGAAGCTGGGCTCGATGGTGAGCGCGCCGGCCTTTACCAGCCCGATCGTGCGTAACCAGCAAACCCTGTACCGTGTGCGCCTGGGCCCGATCGCCTCGCAGAACGATGCGCAACAAATGCAGAACACGATTCGCACGGCCAACCTCGGGAACCCGAGCGTGGTCACCGAATGAGCGGCTTGCCATGGAGGGCGGCTGATAGCAAGCGGCCCCTGTCGGGGGCCCGAACCAAGAAGATTCGCCTTAACAACCATTTCGAGAGACGGATGAACATCACCACCTTTGCCAAACGCCTGTGCCTGCTCGTTCCACTGTTGACCACGCCCGCCTGGGCTGCCGATGTCACACAAATGGTTCCCGCCCCGCCCCAACTGGCGGCCAAGGCCTACGTGCTGATGGAAGCCAACAGCGGCCAGGTGCTGGTCGAAAGCAATGGCGACGAGCGCCTGCCGCCGGCGAGCCTGACCAAACTGATGTCGGCCTACATCGCCACCCTGGAAATCCACCGGGGCCAGATCAAGGACACCGACATGGTGACCGTCAGCGAAAACGCCTGGCGCACCGGCGGTTCGCGGATGTTCATCAAGGTTGGTTCGCAGGTGTCGGTCAGCGACCTGCTGCACGGGATCATCATTCAGTCGGGTAACGATGCCACGGTCGCGCTCTCCGAGCATATCGCCGGTTCCGAGGATGCGTTCGCCGACATGATGAACACCCAGGCGCAGAAGCTGGGCATGGTCAACAGCCACTTCATGAACCCCACTGGCCTGCCGAACCCGGACCACTATTCCACGGCCCATGACATTGGCATCCTGGCGCGGGCGATCATCCATGAAGACCCGGCTCACTACGCCATTTATTCCCAGAAGGAGTTCTTCTGGAACAACATCAAACAGCCCAACCGCAACCTGCTGCTGTGGCGTGACAAGACGGTCGACGGCCTGAAGACCGGCCACACCGAAGAAGCCGGCTACTGCCTGGCAGCCTCTGCCGTGCGCGATGGCATGCGCCTGATCGCGGTGGTATTCGGCACCTCAAGTGACCAGGCCCGTGCCGCTGAAACCCAGAAGCTGCTGACTTACGGTTTCCGTTTCTATGAAACCCAGACCTTCTACAAGTCTGGCACCGAGCTTGCCAAAGCCAGCGTCTGGAAAGGCACCACCAGCGAAGTGAAGGCCGGCCTTGCCGAAGACCTCGCCATGACCTTGCCGCGCGGCCAGCTCAAGAACCTGCAAGCGAGCATGACCCTCAACCCGCAGCTCACCGCGCCTATCGCTCAAGGCCAGGTGATCGGCAAGGTCGAAGTCAAGAACGGCGACAAAGTGGTTGAGACAAAGGATCTCGTCGCACTGGATGCCGTGGACGAAGGTGGTATCTTGCGCCGCATCTGGGATAGCATTCGCCTATTCTTCTACGGCTTGTTCAACTGACCAGCCCTGTCGGCCCGCCCCCGCCAGCGTGGTGGGGGCGGGCTTGTTTTTAACGGCTTGATGAGGCCGTCACTGCCATGACTGATACCGATGTAAAGCCGCCTGTCATCGAATTCCCTTGCGAGGACTATCCGATCAAGGTCATTGGTGACACCACGGTCGGCTTCAAGGACCTGGTGATCGAGATCCTGTCCAAGTACGCCACCGTAGACATTGCCACCCTGGCTGAACGCCAGAGCAGCAATGGCAAATACACCACGGTGCAACTGCACATCGTGGCGACCGGCCAGGATCAACTGCGCGACATCAACAGCGCCCTGCGCGCGACCGGTGTCGTGCACATGGTGCTCTGATGCCGGGCGTGCTGGGTGTGCGCGAGCTGGGGCTGGCGCCGTATGAGCCGGTCTGGCGCGCCATGCAGCATTTCACCGACCACCCGCCGGCTGCGGCCTGCGACGAACTCTGGCTGGTGCAGCACCCGCCAGTGTTCACACAGGGCCAGGCCGGCAAGCCCGAGCACCTGCTGCTGCCGGGCGACATTCCGGTGGTCAAGGTCGACCGCGGCGGCCAGGTGACCTACCATGGCCCTGGCCAACTGGTTGCGTACCTGCTGCTGGACGTGCGAACGCGAGATTTCGGCGTGCGTGACCTGGTCAGCCGCATCGAACACAGCCTGATCGACACGCTTGAAGGCCTGGGCATCACCAGCCAGGCCAAGGCAGACGCCCCGGGCGTTTATGTCGGCGGCGCCAAGATCGCTTCACTGGGGCTGCGCATTCGCAACGGCCGTTCGTTTCATGGCCTGGCGCTGAATGTCGACATGGACCTTGCCCCCTTCCGGCGCATCAACCCTTGCGGTTACGCCGGGCTACCCATGACCCAGGTGCGTGAGCACACGGGCCCGATCGACATGGCTGAGGTCAGTGCCCGGCTGCGCGTGCAGCTCGTCAAACACCTCGACTATGCTGAGCAGACGACCCTGACGGGCGGAATCGACTGATATGACTACTGCGCAAGACACCGTGGCAACCCTGGACCCCAAAACCGACAAGCCGCGCCCGGCCAAGGTCGAGGCGGGCGTGAAGCTGCGCGGCGCCGAGAAGGTCGCGCGCATCCCGGTGAAGATCATCCCCACCGAGGAGTTGCCGAAAAAGCCCGACTGGATCCGCGTGCGCATCCCGGTTTCACCTGAGGTCGATCGTATCAAGCAGCTTTTGCGCAAGCACAAGCTACACAGCGTCTGCGAAGAGGCTTCCTGCCCGAACCTGGGCGAATGCTTCTCCGGCGGTACCGCAACCTTCATGATCATGGGCGACATCTGCACTCGCCGCTGCCCGTTCTGCGACGTCGGCCACGGCCGGCCAAAGGCGCTGGACGCGGACGAGCCGATGAACCTTGCCGTCGCTATCGCCGATTTGCGCCTGAAGTATGTGGTGATCACTTCGGTCGACCGCGACGATCTGCGTGATGGGGGCGCCCAGCACTTCGCCGACTGCATCCGCGAGATTCGCAAGCTTTCTCCCGGTGTGCAGCTCGAAACCCTGGTGCCTGATTACCGTGGCCGCATGGATGTGGCGCTGGAAATCACCGCCGCCGAGCCGCCGGATGTGTTCAACCACAACCTGGAAACGGTGCCGCGCCTGTACCGCGCTGCGCGCCCGGGCTCCGACTACGACTGGTCGCTGGATCTGCTGCAGAAATTCAAGCAGATGGTTCCTCATGTGCCGACCAAGTCGGGCCTGATGCTGGGGCTGGGTGAAACCGACGAGGAAGTGATCGAAGTGATGCATCGCATGCGCGAGCATGACATCGACATGCTGACCCTGGGCCAGTATCTGCAGCCTTCGCGAAGCCACTTGCCGGTGCAGCGCTTCGTTCACCCTGACACCTTCGCCTGGTTCGCCGAAGAGGGCTACCGGATGGGCTTCAAGAACGTAGCCTCAGGCCCGCTGGTTCGCTCCTCTTACCACGCCGACCAACAGGCGCACGAAGCCAAGAACAAGCTTTGATGCTGACCTGGCCCAAGCCACTGCCTGCCGGTGGCCAGCTTGCACTGGTCGCGCCGGCTGGGCCGGGCAGCCTGGAGGTGGCGCAAGCGCAGGCCTGGGCCGAGCAAGTGGGCTATCGGCTGCGCATTTACCCCGGTGTTTTCGAGAAAACCGGTTACCTCGCTGGTACCGATGAGCGCCGGTTGGCCGACCTTCACGCAGCGTTTGCCGACCCGTCGATCGACGCGATCCTGTGCCTGCGTGGCGGCTACGGTACGCCGCGGCTGCTGGATCAGCTGGACATCGAGCTGATTCGTGCCAACCCCAAGCCTTTTGTCGGCTACAGCGACATCACCGCCCTGCATCTGGCGTTCAACCAGTTGGCGGGGCTGGTGACCTTCCATGGCCCATTGTTTCGCTCCGAGCTGCTGCCACGCTTGCAGCCTGGTGAGCAGGCGCTGCTGGCGATGCTAAAAGGGGAAATTGGCGGGGATATCCCTCATCCGGCAGGGCATCCATTGATCACTGTCGCACCAGGGCGCGCCAGTGGCCGCCTGGCAGGCGGGAACCTGTCTCTGCTGTGCGCCACCCTCGGCACGCCCTGGGCGCTCCAGAGCGAAGGCATCGTGCTTTTCATCGAGGATGTGAACGAGCCGCTTTATCGGGTCGATCGCTTGCTGACTCAGTTACGCCTGGCGGGCAAGCTCCAAGGGCTCGCAGGGGTGCTCGTAGGGGATTTTGCGGGTATATCGGCGGAGCAACTGCAGCCGTTGGTCAAGGAGTTTTTCGAACCCTTGGGTGTGCCGGTGCTTGCCGGCTGGCGTTCGGGCCACTGCCAGCCCAATATCACATTGCCCCTGGGGGCTGAGGTCGTGCTGGACGCCAGTGAGGGGCGCCTGCTGCTGGCCTGATTGCCGAGGCATATTGCATGTCGCGCGGCAAGCCGCCCTCCCACGAGGGAACCGGGTCACCCTGTGTGAGGCCGACTTGCCGGACGCCGTGTAACGGACGCCGTGTAACGGACGCCGTGTAACGGGCGACGCCGACGCACTCAACGCTTTCGCAAACTCTCCAGCAGGGCATGGTTGGCATATCCATCCGCCGGCCAGCCGCGCTGCTGCTGCGCGCTGCGGATCGCCTTGCGGGTGTTGGCGCCGATAATGCCGTCCGGGTTGCCGGCGTCATAGCCGCTGGCAGTAAGCAGTGTCTGCAGTTCGATACGCTCGCTACGCGTCAGCGGCATGTCGTCCTTGGGCCAGTTACCCAGGATATAGCCACCGCTGCCCGCCAGTCGTTGGCTCAGCAGGCTTACTGCCAGCGCATAAGACGATGAGTTGTTGTACTTGAGCACCACGCGGAAGTTGTCGAGGATCAGGAACGCCGGCCCGCGGTACCCGGCCGGAAGCAACAACGCGGCTTGCAGGCCACCGCTCTCCGGCGGCAAGGTGGAACCTGCCGGCAGCTTCACGCCCTCGGCCAGCCACTGGCTCACTGGTTTGCGCAGGCTAGCGTCGGCCTGAGCGTAGTCGAAGCCCTCTGGCAATTGCACCTCGAAGCCCCAGCTCTGGCCTTTTTGCCAGCCGGAGGCAGCCAGGTAATTGGCGGTAGAGGCCAGCGCATCGGCAGCGCTGCCCCAGATGTCGCGCTTACCGTCACCATCGAAGTCCACAGCATGGGAGTTGTAGGTGGTGGGAATGAACTGGGTCTGGCCCATTGCGCCAGCCCAGGAGCCGCGCATGCGGTCGGCAGTGATGTCGCCGTTCTGCAGAATCTGCAGGGCCGCGATCAATTGGTCCTGCGCGAAGGTCGGGCGGCGCCCCTCGTAGGCGAGCGTTGCCAGAGAGCGGATCACCGACTTGTCGCCCTGTATTTGCCCGAAGCTGCTCTCCATGCCCCATACCGCTACCAGTGCCTGGCGGTCCACGCCATAGCGCTGTTCAAGTTGCAGCAGCACGGCGGCGTACTGGCTCATCAGCGTTTGCCCGCGCCTTACACGATTGGCTGAAATGGCATTGTCGAGATACTCCCAGACAGGCCGGGTGAACTCGGGTTGCGAACGGTCTGCGGTGACAACGGCCGGGTCTGGCTCTACGCCTGCGAAAGCCGCATCGAAGACCTGCGGGCGAATACCGGCCTGCAAGGCCTGCTGGCGGAAGCGCGCTTGCCACTGGGCAAAGGTTTCGGAAGGCACCGGCTGCCCATCGCCATCGAGCGGCGCAAGGGTGGTAACCGGTTTGGGTTGTTCCGGGGCACTGCCAGGAAGAGGATCAGCGGCAGACGGGCGATCTGAGCAGGCACTGAGCAACACCATGCCGGTAGTGAGAATGGCGCGCCGCCAGAAGGTGGCAGAGGTACGGCTGAAGAACATGCAGGCTTCCAGTTGATCGCACAGGCCTGCACCTTATCACGCCGCAGCGCCCGGCCCCAAGCGGCTCACTGGGCGTCGAGCGTGAGCCTTTGGCCGCACATCAACAGTGCCAGGCGTGCAAGGCCCGCCCATACCGAGCCTTCGGCCTGCCCCTTGATCTGGGCATCCAGATGCTGGGCATCGATCAGCAATTGGCTCCAGCGTGCCGCAGACAGCCGTTGCAGAGCCTTGCTCACCAAGGGGCGACGCTTGTCCCAGATGGGCGGGCGTATGCTGCTGAAAGCCCTGTCCAGCGGCACGCCCTGGCTGAACTGCTGCGCCAGGCTGCCCAGAGTTCGGAGTTCCCTCGCCAATGCCCACAGGATCACCGGTGGTTCCACACCCTCACCGCGCAGGCCGTCGAGCATGCGCAGCGCGTGGCTGGCGTCGCCGGCGAGAATCGCATCTACCAGGCCGAAGACATCGAAGCGCGCACTGTCGGCTACCGCGCTCTGGACGGTTTCCAGCGTTACCTGGTCGCCTTCGGCAAGCAGCTTGAGCTTTTCGATTTCCTGGGCGGCTGCCAGCAGGTTGCCTTCGACACGCTCGGCGATCAGGTCGACCGCCTCGGGCTGTGCAGCCAGGCCTGCCTGGGCCAGGCGCTGGCGAATCCATTGTGGGAGTTGCGCACTGTCCACCGGCCAGATCTGCACGAATTGGGTGTGCTCGCCGTTGACCAGCGCCGATCCCCATTTGCTTTTTTGCTGATTGCCGTCCAGCTTGGGCAGGCTGAGGATCAGGACGGTGTCCTCGGCGGGGCGGGAGCAGTATTCGATCAGCGCTGCGGCGCCCTTGTCCCCGGGCTTGCCTGAAGGCAGGCGCAGCTCCAGCAGACGCTTTTCAGCGAACAGCGACAGGCTGGCAGCGGCCTCCAGCAGCGTGCCCCAGTCGAAGTTGGCCTCAGCGTTGAATACCTGACGTTCATCGTGCCCCTGCTGGCGGGCGGCAGTACGGATCGCGTCCAGCGCCTCCTGGCACAGTAAGGGTTCATCACCGCTGACGATGTAGACAGGCGCCAGCGGCCCTTGCAGGTGCCGGCCCAGTTGCGCGGGAGCGAGTTTCATCGGGGCCTCGGAAAAGACCCCGCCACGAGGGCGGGGTGGGCGGTCAGCGCGCCGGCGGCAGTTCCACTGGCGACTGCTGCGGTGTGTTGTCCTGCACGCGTTGGGCTTCGGCGGCGGCGGCTGCATCGGCCTCGGCGCGAGCATCAGCCTTGGCCTGCAGCTCGTCGAGCTGTGCGGGCTGGAGCTGAGCCAGGCGCAGCATCAACCGTTGCTCGAGGTCGCGGCGCATTTCAATGCGGGTCTGCCGGGCTTCCTCGTCGGAGCCTGCGAGGTTACTGCTGTCTTGCACGTAGATCTTCTGGACGTCCATGTGATCATCGATCAGCACGCGGTCGCGGCGGCCAACTATCTGGTAGTAGACGGTTGTGGTCAGCTCGACTTCGGAGCTACGCGCCGAGCCGTTGTAGCTGGCGTTGCGACGGGTCTCTTCCTGACGGCCCAGCACGAGCTTGTAGGGCGCACCGCCGACGATGCGTACCCCGCTGCGTTCGAGCAGCGCGCGCATGTCCTTGGTGAGCGGGCCGTAGGCGTCGCGTGCGGAGAAGTCCATTTCCTTGATGGACATGGCGTCGACCTGGGTGCCACGCAGGTGGAAACCGCAGCCGCCCAGCACGGTGGCAAGGCCAATGACCAGCAGGTTGCGTTTGATCATGCTTGTTGCTCCTTCAAACCTTATAGGCCAAGCGGAAGGGGCGCCGCGCAGGGCGCCGCCGGCCGATCAGTTGGCGACGATATTGACCAGCTTGCCCGGAACCACGATGACCTTGCGCAAGGTCAGGCCCTCGGTGAAGCGCAGCACGTTTTCGTTGACCCGCGCTGCCGCTTCGATTTCCTCGCGGGTGGCGGAGGCGGGCATGTCGATCTGGCCGCGCAGCTTGCCATTGACCTGCACCACCAGGGTGAGGGTGTCCTGTACCAGTGCGCTCTCATCCACTGCCGGCCACGCCGCGTCGATGGCTGCCTCGGTATGGCCCAGCTCGGCCCACAACTGGTGGCTGATGTGCGGAGTGATCGGCGCCAGCAACAACGTTACTGCTTCCAGGCCCTCCTGCAACAGCGCACGGTCGAGGTCACTGACCTGGCTGGCTTTTTCCAGCACGTTCATCAGCGTCATCACCTGGGCGATGGCGGTGTTGAACTTGTGATGCAGGCCCACGTCCTGGCTGGCCTGCTTGATGGCCAGGTGGATGGCGCGGCGCACGGCCTTCTGTTCGTCATTCAGGTTCGCCAGCGCTACGGTGCCCGGCAGGCCCTGGGCAATGTGGCCCTGGGCCAGTCGCCAGACGCGACGCAGGAAGCGGCTTGCGCCCTCGACGCCGGAATCGGACCATTCCAGGCTCATGTCGGGCGGGGAGGCGAACATCATGAACAGGCGGCAGGTGTCGGCGCCGTATTGGTCGATCATCGCCTGCGGGTCGACACCGTTGTTCTTGGACTTGGACATCTTCTCGGTGCCACCGATTTCCACCGGCTGCCCGTCGCTGCGCAGGGTCGCGGACACGACCTTGGCCTTGGCGTCACGCTCGAGGTCCACATCCGCGGGGTTGAACCAGCTCTTGCCGCCGTTGGCCTCGGTACGGTAGTAGGTCTCGGCAACCACCATGCCCTGAGTCAGCAGGTTCTTGAACGGCTCGTTGGAACTCACCAGGCCTTCGTCGCGCATCAGCTTGTGGAAGAAGCGGGCGTACAGCAGGTGAAGGATGGCGTGCTCGATACCGCCGATGTACTGGTCTACCGGCAACCAATGGTTGGCAGCGGCCGGGTCGACCATCCCCTTGTCGTAATGTGGGGATGCGTAGCGGGCGAAGTACCAGCTGGACTCGACGAAGGTGTCCATGGTGTCGGTTTCGCGCTTGGCGGGGGCGCCACATTTCGGGCAGGCGCACTCGTAGAACTCAGGCATGCGTGCCAATGGGGAGCCTGCGCCGTCGGGCACGACGTTTTCAGGCAGCACCACAGGTAACTGGCTTTCCGGTACCGGCACGTCGCCACAGGCGTCGCAATGCACGATTGGGATCGGGCAACCCCAGTAGCGCTGGCGGCTGATGCCCCAGTCGCGCAGGCGGAACTGGGTGCGGGACTTGCCCAGTTCCTTGTTGATCAGCGCCACTTCCATGGCATCGAACGCGCCTTCGAAATCCAGGCCGTCGAACTGGCCGGAATTGATCAGTTGGCCATGCTCGCCGTAGGCAGCCTGCCACGGGGCCGGGGTCTCGTCGCCGGCGCTGGTACGCACCACTGCTTTGACTGGCAGGTTGTATTTGGCCGCGAACTCGAAGTCACGCTCATCGTGGGCAGGGACGGCCATGACCGCGCCGTCGCCGTAGTGCATCAGCACGTAGTTGGCGATCCAGACCGGGAGCTTTTCACCCGTGAGCGGGTGCTCGACGAACAGCGAAGTCGCACGCCCCTGCTTTTCCTGGGTGGCGATGTCGGCCTCGGCAACGCTGCCGGCCTTGCATTCATCGATGAAGGCCTGCAGGGAAGGGTCACGCTGCGCTGCCAGGGTTGCCAGCGGATGCTCGGCGGCCACGGCCACGTAAGTAGCGCCCATCAGGGTGTCGGGGCGAGTGGTGAAGACCTTCAATACACCGGCTTCGCCGATGCTGGCGGTGTCGTAGGGGAAGCCTACTTCCATCCCGCGCGACTTGCCGATCCAGTTGCGCTGCATGGTCTTGACCTGCTCGGGCCAGCCCGGCAGCTCATCGAGGCTTTGCAGCAGCTCATCGGCGTAGTCGGTGATGCGGAAATAGTACATCGGGATTTCGCGCTTCTCGACCAGCGCACCGGAGCGCCAGCCGCGGCCGTCGATCACCTGCTCGTTCGCCAGCACGGTCTGGTCGACCGGGTCCCAGTTGACAGTGCCGTTCTTGCGGTAGATCACACCCTTTTCGAACAGGCGAGTGAACAGCCACTGCTCCCAGCGGTAATAGTCGGGCTTGCAGGTGGTGACTTCGCGCGACCAGTCGATGGCAAGGCCCAGGCTCTTGAGCTGGGCCTTCATGTAGTCGATGTTTTCGTACGTCCACTTGGCCGGCGCGACCTTGTTCTTCATGGCGGCGTTTTCCGCCGGCATGCCGAAGGCGTCCCAGCCCATCGGTTGCAACACGTTGCGACCCTGCATGCGCTGGTAGCGCGCGATCACATCGCCGATGGTGTAGTTGCGCACGTGCCCCATGTGTAGCTTGCCGCTGGGGTAAGGGAACATCGACAGGCAATAGTAGGTGGGCTTGCCAGGCTGTTCACTGACTTCAAAGGACTTGCGCTCGTCCCAGAAGCTCCGGGCGGCGGCTTCGATCTCGCGGGGCTGGTAGTTTTCGTGCATGGCTACTTGGTTGCTTGAGCAAGGGGCTACGACGGCCGGGCAGGTGGCGCGCCCGGTCATGAAACGCCGTAGCATACATGACCCCCCTACGGCGTGGGAAACCCTGATTGCGCGGGCTCGGCCATTGGTCGCGGCGACGAGCCGTCAGCCTTTGGGCGGCTAAGCTGATCTCTGGGGAGTCACTCTTGTCATCAGCGAGGTGAGTGAATGGTGAAAACGCGGACGAACATGCTGGAGCCGCAGCTTTGCGAACGCCTGATCGATCGTCTGGGCCTGGCTCTGGACGCAGCACGCACAGCGTGCGGCCTTGGAAACGAACTTCCTGACGAGCTTGAACTGCGTGGCCTGAGCCATGCCGAAATCAGATGGATCAATGCCTATTTGCAGGCCATCGGTGAGCCTGCCGTAGGCAAAGCACCCAACCGCCGCGCCGAGCGCGACAACGTCGTATGGCTACGTCCTGAACCGAGCGACAGGACCCTTCCGCCCACGCCGGCTCGCCGAGCCCGGTAAGGCCAACCTCGGCGGGCATTGCCCGCCTTCTTCTTGCACGCTAGCCTGCCCGCTCCATGGGGGGCGGCAAATGTTCTGGCGTTATGTAATCAAACAACTGTTGATGGCACCGGGTTGCCTGCTGGTGCTGATAGCGCTTGCGTTCTGGCTGCGCCGTCGGCGGCCCGGGCTGGCTGGCCTGATGTTCACGTTGGGTTTCGGTGGCTTATGGGCAATGAGTTCGCCTGCGGTTGTGGAGCTTGCTGCACATGCCCTGGAAACCGAACCGGCTATGGCGCCGGAGAGCTGGGCCGGCCTGCGCGAAAAAGCCGATGCGATCGTGATCCTTGGGGCTGGGCGTGAGCGGGGTGATGCTGCCTGGGGTGGTGAAGATCAGAACACAGCCCTGGCGCTGGAGCGCGTGCGATATGGCGCCCGACTGGCAAAGGCCAGCGGCTTGCCGGTGTTGACCAGCGGCGGCCTGCACTATGGTTCACCGCCGAGCGAAGCCTGGTTGATGGCGCGCTCGCTGCAGGAAGACTTCGGCGTACAGGCGCGCTGGCTGGAAGAGCAAAGCCGCACGACCTGGGAAAACGCCGAGCTGTCGGCGCGCCTGCTCAAGGCAGAAGGCGTGCAGCGCGTGGTGGTGGTGACCCAGGCCTGGCACGCGCCGCGTGCGAGGTGGTGTTTCGAGCGCGCAGGGCTGGAGGTGGTCAGCGCACCTACAGGTTTCGCGGGTGTGGAAAGCGCTCGGCCTCTGGGCGGTTGGCTGCCAGAGGGCAAGGCCTTCTGGCAGAGCACCCAGCTGCTCAACGAGGTAGCAGGTAGCCTGGGCTACAGGTTGTTCTATCGAGCTGAGGCGGTTCTGGCCATGCGCGAAGCCAGCAACGCCCAGCCGAGGATCAACGTGGCCAGCACCATCAGTGGCCAGGAGCGCCAGCGCAGGTAAGGTGTCAGGCCCTGCATGGGCGTAACCTCGCCATACAGCGTCGCCTGCTCGAACTGCGGAATGCGCTCGGTGATCTGGCCGTCAGGGTCGATCAGTGCAGTGATCCCGTTGTTGGTGGCGCGGATCATCCAGCGGCCGGCTTCGAGTGCGCGCATCTGCGCCATCTGCAGGTGCTGAAGCGGCCCGATCGAGGTACCGAACCAGGTGTCGTTGCTGATCGTCAGCAGCAGGTCACTTCCGGCGGCCATCTCGGCAGCGAAGTCCGGGTACACCACCTCGTAACAGATGAACGGTGCGATCTCATACCCCTTCGCCTGCAGCAATGGCTGGCCTTCAGGCCCTCGGGCGAAGTCGGACATCGGCAGGTCGAAAAAGGCGATCAGGCCGCGCAGCAGGTCCTGCAACGGTACGTATTCGCCGAAGGGCACGAGCCGCTGCTTCAGGTAACTGCCTTCGCCCTCGCCGACCACGGTAATGCCATTGAAGTAGCGCGGTTGCTTGTGTACTTCCTGGCGAATGGGTACGCCGGTGATCAACGCCGAGTGGCGGTCGATGGCGAAATTGCCCAGCATGTCCAGATAACCTTGCGCCTGGTGCCGGAACACCGGCACGGCGGTTTCCGGCCAGATGATCAGGTCGGCAGGGCGGGTGGCGAAAGTCATGTCGCGGTACAGGAGCAACTGCGCGTTCACGTGGGCAGGGTCCCACTTCACGCTTTGTTCGACGTTACCTTGCACCGCGGCAACCGACAGCGGTTTGCCCGCGGGATGTGTCCAGGCGTAGTGCTTGAGCGCCATGCCAATGGCCCACGGCCCGGCCAGCAACAACACGCCCAGCGCAAGAAACCCACGCCGCTCGCGCAGGCGCGAGAGGTTGCACAGCAGTGCTGCGCTCAGCGCAAGGCAGAAGCCGATCAGCCATACCCCGCCCAACGGTGCCAGGCCCGCCAGTGGGCCATCGAGCTGGCTGTAGCCGCTGTACATCCATGGAAAGCCGGTCAGGAACCAGCCACGGAAGACTTCCTGGGCGAACCACAACGCCGCGAATGCCAAGGCGTCGGCCAGCGGTGCTTCGTTGCGGCGCAGCCAGCGTGCCCAGAGCCAGGCCGGCAGGGCGAAGAACCACGCCAGGCACGCCACCAGGCCCAAGGTGAGAAAGCCTGCCAGTGCGACCGACGCCTCGCCGTAGGTGTGGATGCTGATGTAGATCCAGCTGGTGCCTGCTCCGTATACCCCGAAGCCATAACACCAGCCGCGCCCCAGCGCCTGGCGGGGGCTGAGCTGGCGCAGCCCAAGGTAGGCAACGCCCAGCGCCAGCAATGCCAGTGGCCAGAAGTCGTAGGGCGCCAGCGCCAGGGTGGTCAGGGCACCGGCGATCACCGCCAGCAAGTTGCCCGGCCAACCGGGGCGAGTGATCCAGCGCATGGGGTTCCTTAGCGTCAGCGCGAGGTGGGAGTCAGGCGCAGCAGGTGAATGCGGCGGCTGTCGGCATTGAGCACGCGAAAGCGCCAGGCGCCGATTTCGATGGTCTCGTTGCGCTTGGGCAGGTGCCCGAAAGCATTCATGACCAGGCCGCCGACGGTGTCGAACTCGTCGTCGGAAAATTCGCTGTCGAAGAACTCGTTGAAATTCTCGATCGGCGTAAGTGCCTTGACCAGGAAGTCGCCACTGGGCAGCGGCTTGATGTAGCTGTCCTCTTCGACATCGTGTTCGTCTTCGATCTCGCCGACGATCTGTTCGAGCACGTCCTCGATGGTCACCAGGCCTGCCACGCCACCGTATTCGTCGATGACGATGGCCATGTGGTTGTGGTTGGCACGGAACTCGCGCAGCAGCACGTTGAGGCGCTTGGATTCAGGCACGAACGTGGCGGGGCGCAGCATGTCGCTCAGGTTGAAGATGCCGCCGTTGTCCTGAAGGATCAATGGCAGCAGGTCTTTGGCCAGCAACACGCCCATGACGTCGTCGTGGCTTTCACCTATGACCGGGTAGCGTGAATGCGCTGCGTCGATCACGGCAGGCAGGAACTCGCGAGGTGTTTGCGAGGCCTTGATGCTGATCATCTGCGAACGAGGGACCATGATGTCGCGAACCTGCAGGTCTGCGACCTGGATGGCACCTTCGACGATGGTCAGTGCTTCGCTGTCCAGCAACTTGTTCTGGTGTGCTTCACGCAGCAGCTCCAGCAGTTCCTGGCGGTTTTTCGGCTCGTGGGCAAAAGCCTGGGTGATCTTTTCCAGCCAGGACTTCTGCCCGTTGCTCGATCGATCTTCGCTCATAGCGGTTTACTCGTGTTCCTTTTGTGCATCAGGGGTGGGAAATTCGGTTTCGTCATCGGCATAAGGGTTCGGATGGCCCAGTTCGGCAAGCAACTCCCGTTCCAGCGCTTCCATTTCCTCAGCCTCATCGTCTTCGATGTGGTCGTAGCCAAGCAGGTGCAGGCAGCCGTGGATGACCATGTGCGCCCAGTGCGCCTCGCTGGCCTTGCCTTGTTCCTGCGCCTCACGCTCCACTACCGGCGTGCAGATCACCAGGTCTCCCAGCAGCGGGATGTCCAGCAATTCGTCGGGCACATCGGCAGGGAAGGACAGCACGTTGGTGGCGTAATCCTTGTGACGATAGGTGTGATTGAGCTCGCGGCCTTCCACTTCATCGACCAGCCGGATGGTGAGCTCCGAGTCGCCGGAGCGCTGGCGTAGGGCCAACTCGCACCAGCGCTGGAAATCGGCATCGCCGGGGGCGGGCGCTTCATGGGCCCGCTGCAGATCGAGCTCAACCATCGTGGCGCTTGCCTGCCTGTTCGCCATCGTAGCGCTCGTAAGCTTCGACGATGCGCTGCACCAGAGGGTGGCGCACCACGTCCTTGGGCTTGAAGTGGGTAAAGCTGATGCCGGGAACATCGGCCAGAACATCCATCACGTGCGACAGGCCCGACTTGGTGCCGCGCGGCAGGTCGACCTGCGTGATGTCGCCGGTGATGACCGCTGTGGAGCCGAAGCCGATGCGCGTCAGGAACATTTTCATCTGCTCGGTCGTAGTGTTCTGGCTTTCGTCGAGAATGATGAAGCTGTTGTTCAGCGTGCGCCCGCGCATGTAGGCCAAGGGGGCGATCTCGATCACCTGTCGCTCGATGAGCTTGGCAACGTGCTCGAAACCGAGCATCTCGTAAAGTGCATCGTAGAGCGGGCGCAGGTAGGGGTCGATCTTCTGCGCGAGGTCGCCGGGCAGAAAGCCGAGCTTTTCACCGGCTTCGACGGCCGGGCGTACCAGCAGGATGCGGCGCACCTGCTCGCGCTCCAGCGCATCCACGGCGCAAGCAACGGCGAGATAGGTTTTGCCCGTGCCCGCTGGGCCGATACCGAAGTTGATGTCGTTGCCCAGGATCGCCTTGACGTACTTCTGCTGGTTGGCGCCCCGTGGCCGGATCATGCCCTTGCGCGTGCGCAGCGACACCGCTACCTCGTTGGCCGCCGGGTTTTCCAGGTCCTCGACCGCCGACTCCTGCAGGAACAGGTGAACAGTGTCGGGCGACAGCTCCGAACCACGGGTTTCCCGATAGAGGCGGCGCAGCAGCAGCTCGCCCGAGTTGGTCATGCCGGGTTCGCCGATCAGTTCGAACTGATTGCCACGGTTACGGATTTCGATGCCAAGGCGCTGTTCGATCAGCCGCAGGTGCTCGTCGAACTGGCCGCAGAGGTTTGCGAAGCGTTGGGCTTCGAAAGGTTCGAGGGTAAAGCGATGTGGGGCGATGGGTACGTTCAAGGTTGGGGATGGCCGCTCTCGGGCTTGGAAGATAGGGGCAAGGATAACCCCGGATGCCAGAGCGCGAAAGCTGCCGCGCTGCTGGCACCGGTAAGTGGCTATTGCACGATCGAGCCGCGCAGCGAGTGTGGAAAGGCCTGGTCGATGTGCACCTCGATGAAGTGGCCGATCAGCGTCGGGTCGGCGCACTTGAAATTGACGATGCGGTTGTTGCCGGTACGGCCCTGCAATTCGCCGGGGTCGCGCTTGGAAAAATCGGTGACCAGGATGCGCTGCACGCTGCCGACCATGCGCCGGCTGATTTCGAAGCCTTGATGGTTGAGCAGGTGCTGAAGGCGTGCCAGGCGCTCTTTTTTCACTTCTTCGGGCGTGTCATCGGCCAGGTCGGCGGCCGGTGTGCCCGGGCGGCGGCTGTAGACGAAGGAAAAGGAAAAATCCATGTTCACGTCGGCTACCAGCTTGAGCGTCTGCTCGAAGTCCTTTTCGGTTTCGCCGGGGAAACCGACGATGAAGTCGGAGCTGATGCAGATATCCGGCACCGCTGCTCTGAGTTTGCGCAGCTTGGACTTGTATTCGAGGATGGTGTGGTTGCGCTTCATCGCCGCCAGCACACGGTCCGAGCCCGACTGCACGGGCAGGTGCAGGTGCTTGACCAGCTCAGGCACTTCGGCATGAGCCTGGATCAGGCTGTCGGAAAACTCCAGAGGGTGAGAAGTGGTGTAGCGAATGCGCTCGATGCCTTCGACCGCCGCCGCCACGCGGATCAGCTCGGCGAGGTCGGCCAGGCGGCCATCGCTGGTAGTGCCGCGGTAACCGTTGACGTTCTGGCCCAGCAGCGTCACTTCACGCACACCATGCTCGGCAAGGTGGATGACCTCGGCGATGACGTCGTCGAACGGCCGGCTCACTTCCTGGCCGCGGGTGTAGGGCACCACGCAGAAGGTGCAGTACTTGCTGCAGCCTTCCATCACCGATACGAACGCGGTGGGGCCGTCGACGCGCGGCTCGGGGAGGTGGTCGAACTTTTCGATTTCGGGGAAGGAAATGTCGACCTGCGGCACCTGGGTAGTGCGCACGGCGTCGATCATCTCGGGCAGTCGGTGCAGCGTCTGCGGCCCGAACACCACGTCTACATACGGCGCTCGGTCGCGGATCGCCTGGCCTTCCTGGCTCGCCACGCAGCCGCCCACAGCGATGACCATGCCCGGCTTGCCTTCCTTGAGCTCGCGCCAACGGCCCAGTTGCGAGAACACGCGATCCTGTGCCCGCTCCCGAATCGAGCAGGTGTTGAGCAGGATCACGTCGGCATCCTCAGCTTTGGCGGTGACTTCCATGGCCTGGTGTTCGCCAAGCAGGTCGATCATGCGCGAGCTGTCGTACTCGTTCATCTGGCAGCCGTGGGTTTCTATATAGAGCTTCTTGGCCATTGCGCGGTCATCAGGGTGTTCGAATGAACCGCGCATTATAAAGGCCCGGCGCCGCAGTTCCTAGGGTGGCCCGCTATATGGCTGTGCTATGCTCCGCGTCCCTCACATCCAGTGCCACTTGTCCGATGAGCAAACGCGAAGCTGCCGTGTACCGAGTGATTTTCCTGAACCAGGGCCAGGTGTTCGAAATGTATGCCCGGCAGATCTTCCAGAGCGAGCTTTGGGGGTTCCTGGAGGTAGAGGAGTTCGTGTTCGGCGAGCGCACCCAGATGATCGTCGACCCCTCCGAGGAAAAGCTCAAGGCGCAGTTCGAAGGCGTCAAGCGCAGTTTCGTGCCGATGCACTCGATCGTGCGCATCGATGAAGTCGAGAGCCTGGGTGTGGCCAAGATCACCGAGGCCAACGGCAGCAGCAATGCGATGCCGTTCCCGGTGCCCATGCCGAGCAAGTGATCAGGGCAGTGGCGAGAAGGGCGTGCGGCCGCCGTCGGCGGTTTGCAGCTCCATCAGGTATTTGCGGAAGATCTGCCCCAGCACCTGTGTAGCGCTTTCCAGGTCCTGCGGGCTCATCTGTGCCGATACCTCGTCGGCGCTGTCCAGCGCGTCTTCGGCGCCATTGACCGCAGCCATCTTCAGCACGATGTAAGCCTGGATATTGTTCGCCGGCACCGCTTCGCCATGGAAGAACATCAAGCCAAGGCGATATTGCGCGTCAGCGTGGCCCTGCAGCGACGCCTGCTCGAAACGGCTCAGTGCCTGCGGCAGGTCCTGCGGCACGACCTTACCCTCGTAATACAGCACACCCAGCTCGTACTGCGCCTGCGCATTCCCGGCATCGGCCTGCTGCTTGCAGGCATCGATGGCCTGGGCGAGGTCTGCCGGCTGCGCATCGAGGCTGCAACGGCCTTGCGCCGGGATCAGCAACGCATTGCCGTCCGCCACGGCCAGTAAAGGCTGTACGAGCAAAAGGCAACCGAGTGCGAGGGCGCGGCCGGTGTGGTTCATGAGGGTTGGGGTACCTCTGCGCAGTGGCTAAAAGCCACCCTGGATCTGATTGCATACATTATGAAATAAGCCGGGTACTGCTTACAAAGTGTTTCCCCGGCTTTTTTTCAAGCATGCCCGCCAGGGCCGGCGAGCGAGGCCCGGTTCAGAGCTTGGCGAAGGCGTGCTCGGCGGCGTCCAGGGTGATCTTGAGCTCGGTTTCGCCGTGGGCGATGGAGGTGAAACCGGCCTCGAACGCACTCGGGGCCAGGTACACGCCGCCCTCCAGCATCAGGTGGAAGAAGCGCTTGAAACGTTCGGCGTCGCTGGCCATCACGTCCTCGAAGGTCACGATGTCGTCTGCCCCGCTGAAGTACAGGCCGAACATCCCGCCTGCCTGAGTGGTCACGAACGGCACGCCTGCTGCATCGGCACGTTCCTGCAAGCCCTGAAGCATGCGCGTTGTGTAGGCGGTGAGTTCGTCGTGAAAGCCCTGGCGGCTGATCAGGTTGAGCGTAGCCAGCCCCGCAGCCATGGCCAGCGGGTTGCCCGATAGCGTGCCGGCCTGGTAGACCGGGCCCAGTGGCGCGATGTGCGACATGATCTCGCGCTTGCCACCGAAGCAACCCACCGGCATGCCGCCACCGATGATCTTGCCGAAGGTGGAGAGGCACGGCGTGATGCCGTAGTACGCCTGCGCGCCACCCAGTGCAACGCGAAAGCCGGTCATCACCTCATCGAAGATCAGCACCACGCCGTGCTGGTCGCACAGCGAGCGCAGCCCTTGCAAAAAGCCCGGTGCCGGCGGCACGCAGTTCATGTTGCCGGCCACCGGCTCGACGATGATGCAGGCCACGTCCTGGCCACGCTCGGCCAGCATCTGCTCTACCGCAGCCAGGTCGTTGAACGGCAGGGTGAGCGTGTGCTGGGCGAAGGCTGCCGGCACGCCCGGTGAGCTGGGCACGCCCAGGGTGAGTGCGCCGGAGCCGGCCTTGACCAGCAAGCTGTCGGAGTGGCCGTGGTAGCAGCCTTCGAACTTGATGATGCTGTCGCGGCCGGTGTAGCCACGCGCCAGGCGGATGGCGCTCATGGTGGCTTCGGTGCCAGAGCTGACCATGCGCACCATTTCCATCGACGGCACCAGCTTGCACACCAGATCGGCCATGTCGGTTTCCATGGCCGTAGGGGCGCCATAGGACAGGCCATGATCGAGCTGGCGGCGCACGGCATCGAGCACGTCGGGGTGGCTGTGGCCGAGGATCATCGGGCCCAGGAGCCAACGTAGTCGACATAGCGCTTGTCGTCTTCATCGACCACGTAAGCGCCTTCGGCATGCTTGAAGAACAGCGGCGTACCACCCACGCTCTTGAAGGCTCGCACGGGCGAGTTCACGCCGCCTGGGATGTGCTTCTGGGCTTTTTCGAACAGGGCTTGCGAACGGGACATGGTGGTTACTCTCGGAAAACGTTGAATTCAAAGGCCCAGCAAGGCGTTGAAGGCGCGGGCGCGGCGGGTGACCTCGGTGGCGCTGTCGGCACCGAACAGGCCGCCTATCACCGCCAGCAGGTCGGCGCCGCGCTCTACCAGATCGGGAGCATTGGCCAGGGTGATGCCACCGATCACGCACAGCGGCAGCCTGAACTGCTCGCGCGCCTGGTTGACCAGCTCCGGTGGCGCGGGCGGCGCATCGGGCTTGGTGCCCGAGCCGAAGAACCGGCCGAAGGCCAGGTAGCTGGCCCCCTGTTGCGTGGCTTGCTCGGCCAGCTCAAGGCTTGCGTGGCAGGTGGCACCGATGATCGCCTGGCGCCCGAGCAGCGAGCGCGCAGCGGACAGCGGCCCGTCACCCTGGCCCAGATGCACGCCCACGCCCAGCCGGGCCGCCAGCTCGGCGTCGTCGTTGATGATCAATTGGCACCGGTAAGGCTCGCAGAGTTTCATCAGTGCGCTGGCCTCGCGAAGCCTTCGCGACTCATCCATGGATTTGTCGCGGTATTGAATCAGCACCATGCCGCCGTCCAGGGCAGCCTGCACCCAGGTCAGGAAGCGGTTGTGCAGCAATTGGCTGTCGGTCACGCCATACAGGCCGCGCAGTGTCATTGGAGCCTCCCGTGGTCTTGGGATCAGTTGCAGTAGTCCAGCGGCAGGCGGCGGGGCACGTACTGCCCGCGGCCAAGCCGTTCGGCGTCGCGCAGGGTTCGCCAGGTGTAATCCAGGGCGGTGCCAACCGCGCTGCCCAATGCCTCGCCCAGCGCCAGCCGCCCGGCCAGAGCGCTGGCCAGCGTGCAGCCGGAGCCGTGATAGCTGCCGGGAAGGCGCTGGCAGGTCGAGGTTTGCCTCAAGCCGCCACGGCCGTAAAGGCGGTTGTGGATTTCGTTCTCCTCACCGTGCCCGCCGGTGATCAGCAGGTGCCGGCACGCCGGCAGCAGGCGCTCGGCGCATTCGTCGGCGCTGCCGTCGGGCAGCTCGGCCAGGATGCGCGCTTCAGGCAGGTTGGGCGTGGCGATGGTGGCCAGCGGCAGGAGTTTTTCACGAATGGCGTAGCCCACTTCATCCTTGCCCAGGCGCCCGCCGCCGCCGGCTCGAAGGACGGGGTCGCAGACCACCGGAATCGTTGGGTTGGCCTGGATGATCTCGACCACCGTGTCGACCATTTCAAGCGAGCCGAGCATGCCCAGCTTGATCGCTGCGACGGGGGAGTCGGCCAGTACCGCATGGGCCTGGGCCAGCACCCACTCGCGGTCGAGCACACGGAAGTCGCTGACGTTGACGGTGTCCTGCACGGTGAGTGCGGTAACGGCCGGTGCAGCGTGGCAACCTTGTGCCAGCAGCGCTTCGATATCGGCCTGCAAGCCGGCGCCGCCACTGGGGTCGTGGCCGGAAAGGCAGAGAACTACGGGGCGGGAGCTGTAAATATTCATGGGCCGCGAGCTTACCATCAAACCCGGCGCCAGGCCCCGGCGCAGCACGGGTTTTTTGTTTCCTCAGGCCTCCATTGGGGCGCTCAGCAGGCCCCGCGCCGGTCGTAAGCCAGCCGTACATAATGGCTCAAGGCTATGCTAGGATGCCGCGACACCGATAACAGGTCTTGCGCAGCGTCGTCTCAAAGGGAATAGGGGCTCCCGACGTGTCGCGCCCAGGCCAGGTCCGAGCTCAATGCGCTACTTCCTCATCCTCCTGCTGGCCTGGCTGCCCATGCTCGCCAAGGCAGTCGATTTCGACGACAGCACCCGTTCCCTCGCCCTGGGCCGAACCCTCGAAGTGTTCGAAGACCCAAGCGGCAGCGCGACCATCGATCAGGTGGTCACCAAGGCCGCCGCCGGCCAGTTGCAGCGCAACCACACCGACGTGATCAACGCAGGCTATTCGACCTCCGCCTGGTGGATACGCGTGGCTCTGCGCTATCAGCCGCATCTGGCCGACGGCGGCACCCGCCGCTGGTTGCTTGAACTGGCCTATCCGCCGATGGACCACGTCGACCTCTACCTGCCCGACGCCAGTGGCCAGTATCAACTCACCGAGCGCACCGGGGACGAGCTGCCATGGGCCAGCCGGCCGATTCGCCAGAACAACTACCTGTTCGAGCTGCCGTTCGACCCGGGCCAGGAGACGGTGGCCTACCTGCGCGTGCAGAGCGAGGGCTCGGTGCAGGTGCCGCTGAAACTGTGGTCGCCGATCGCCTACCTCGAAGACCAGCCGATACGCCTGTATGTGCTGGGCATGATCTACGGTGTGCTGCTGGTGATGCTGGTGTACAACCTGTTCATCTACCTCAGCGTGCGCGACACCAGTTATCTCTACTACATCCTCTATATCGGCTCTTTCGGGCTGTATCAGGTGTCGGTCAATGGCGCAGGGGTCGAATTCCTCTGGCCTGAGAACCCTTGGTGGGCCAATGCCGCCACGCCGTTTCTGATTGGCGCATCGGGCTTTTTCGGTTGCCAGTTCACTCGCAGTTTCCTGCAGACGGCGCGCTACAGCCGCTGGGGTGATCGCCTGCTCAAGGCGCTGATGGCCTGGGGCGTGCTGGTGATGGTGCTGGCGCTCTCGGCCAGCTATGGCCTGTCGCTGCGCCTGGCCACCGCCCTGGCGCTGAGCTTTACCCTGGTGATCTTCTTCACCGGCGTCGTGGCCTGGGCGCGGGGGCTGCGCCAGGCACGTTACTTCATGATCGCCTGGACGGCCTTTCTGCTTGGTGGAGTGGTCAACACGCTGATGGTGCTGGGGCTGCTGCCCAACCTGTTCATCACCATGTATGCCAGCCAGTTGGGCTCCACCCTTGAAGTGGCGCTGCTGTCACTGGCACTGGCCGACCGCATCAATGTGATGCGCGAGCAACAGGCGCGCATCCTGCTTGAAGCGGGCCAGAAACTGGAAGCGATGAACCAGCAGTTGCAGGTCAGTAACCGCCTCAAGGACGAATTTCTCTCAAGCCTTACCCACGAGCTGCGAACTCCCATGAACGGGGTGATCGGCTCGCTGGAGTTGATGCAGACAGTGCCGATGGACGCCGAGCTTGCCCAGTACCAGGAAACCGCTGCGGGCTCCGCGCGCGACATGATGGGCCTGATCGATGACATCCTCATCCTTTCGGAGCTGCAGGCGGGCAGGCTGAAGATGGCCCAGGAGCCGTTTCGTTTGCGTGCCCTGCTCGAAGGGCTGCAGATGCAGCACCTGAGTGCAGCGCGCGACAAAGGCCTGGGGTTCTCGATCAACCTGTGCGATGGCCTGCCCGAGCGCTTGCTCGGCGATTCGAAAAAGCTGGCGATCGCGCTGGGCTGCCTGCTCGACAACGCGGTGAAGTTCACTCGCCAGGGCGCTGTCGCCCTGAGCGTGGCGCGTGCCGAAAGTGACGAGCAACACCTGACGCTGCGGTTCGCCGTGGTCGATACCGGTATTGGCTTCGACATCGACAGCCAGGCTCTCTATCAGCGGTTCCAGCAGCTGGATGGTTCGATGACCCGTGAACATGGCGGGCTGGGCATCGGTTTGGCGATCTGCCAGCAACTGGTAACGCTCATGGGCGGCCGTTTGCGGCATTTTCCGTGCCAGGCCAGGGCAGCCGCTTCGAAGTAGAGCTGCCATTGGGTGTGGTGGAGGGCGAGCCGGTGCTGGTACAGGCAGGCGCCCTCAGCCTCCCTGACGGGTTGTATGAGCCGCAGGCTTTTACCGTACTGATGATCGACGATCACAGCGTGGAGCAACTGGTGTTGAGGGGAATGTTGCTGCGCCTGGGGTATCGCATCCGCACTGCCGACAGTGACGAGGCTGCCATCGCGCTGCTGCGCACCGAGGCTGTGGACGTGGTGATGCTGGACGGCCAGTTGCCGGCGGCCGACCTGGCTGTACGTGCATTGGCCTTGCGCGGCGCCGCTGACGCACTGCTGCTTGCAGTGGTTGCGGGCTTGCAGGGAGCCGAGCGCGAGCAGTGCCGTGAGGCCGGTGTGGCCGGGTTCGTCGAGCGCCCGGCGCGGTTCGACGACGTGCAGGCCGCTCTGCAGCGGCTGCTGGCCAACCGAGTGGGGCAGCAGACCGCCAGCGCGTAGGGCTGTGGCGTGCTTCACTGGTAGGGTTCACTGCCAGGAGCGCCCATCCATGGACCTGCGTGCTTACGCTGAGACCCATAAGGTCACCGACCAGCCACCGCTGTTGGAAGACTGCAACCTCTATCGCATCGACCTGCCGTTGCAGGCGTGGGTGCGGCGCTTCGGGGCAGGCTGGGCCGAAGCAGGCATCGACGCCTACGGTGCGCTGGCCGGCGGCCCGTTGATGGCCGCAGGGTTTCTCGCCAACCAGTACCCACCGCAATTTCATAGCCACGACCGCCAGGGGCATCGTATAGACCGGGTGGAGTTTCACCCTGCCTACCACCAGTTGATGCAGGCGGCCATCGAGCATGGCCTGCCGTCGGCACCCTGGGCTGCGCCTCGGCCCGGTGCTCACGTCGCCCGCGCCGCCACTACGTACCTGCACACCCAGGCCGAACCCGGCACTGGCTGCCCGCTGACCATGACATTCGCCAGCGTGCCGGTGCTCAATCGCGAGCCATCGATTGCCAGAATCTGGCTGCCCAAGGTGCTGGCCCGCAGTTACGACCCGCGTGACCTGCCGGCGGCGGAAAAAACCGGGCTCACCCTCGGTATGGCCATGACCGAGAAACAGGGCGGTACCGACGTGCGCGCCGACACTACCCGCGCCTGGCCGGTGGGCCAGCGGGGCGCGGGGCAGGCCTATGAGTTGCTGGGGCACAAGTGGTTCTGCTCAGCGCCCATGTGTGATGGCTTTCTTACGCTGGCGCAGACCGAGGCCGGGCTGGGCTGTTTTCTTCTGCCGCGCCAGCGCCCGGATGGCAGCCGCAACGAGCTTTACATCCAGCGGCTCAAGGACAAGCTGGGCAACTGCTCGAATGCGTCCAGCGAAATCGAGCTGCGCGGGGCGCTGGCCTGGCTGATCGGCGATGAAGGGCGCGGAATCTCGACCATTCTGGAGATGGTCGCGCTCACCCGCTTCGACTGCATGGTCGGCTCCAGCGCTCTGATGCGCCAGGCGCTGACCCAGGCCTCCCACCACTGCGCCTGGCGCCAGGTGGGCGGCCGGGTGCTCGCCGAGCAGCCGCTGATGCAGAACGTGTTGGCGGACCTGGCGCTGGAAAGCGAGGCCGCGCTTGCGCTGAGCCTGCGCATGGCTCAAGCGCTGGACCGAGGTGAGGCAGCGTTCGTGCGGCTGGTGACGGCAGTGGGCAAATACTGGATCTGCAAGCGAGCGCCGGCGATGATCAATGAGGCCGCCGAATGCCTGGGTGGCGCGGGGTACATCGAAGACAGCATCCTGCCCAGGCTCTACCGCGAGGCGCCGGTCAACTCCATCTGGGAGGGCTCGGGCAACGTGCAGTGCCTGGATGTGCTGCGTGCGCTGGAGCGCGAGCCCGGTGTGCTCGACAGCTTGTTCGCCGAGCTGGGCGATGGCCACGGCAGCCGGCCGCTGGCGGCCGCCATCACGCGATTGAAAAACGACCTGGCCGATACTGAGCAGGGCCCTTACCGGGCCCGGCAACTGACCGAGGCCATCGCCCTGGCCCTACAAGCAAAGCTGCTGCTCGAAGCCGGCGACAGCGATGTCAGCGATGCCTTCATCGCCAGCCGGCTTGGTGCTGCACACCGGGCCTTCGGCACATTGCCACGAGGCCTGGCGGTGGCGGCGCTGGTGGCACGTGCCAGCCCCATTGAGTGAGCAGGTGCAAAGCAGGCAAGATGGGCGCACGCCCGAGCACAAGGATCAACACCGTGAGCGACAACACCGATGATTTCATCCGGGTGAACACCCTGAAGAGGCGGTAGAGCACCTGGCGGCGCTGCACGAACGCGCTACCGGCGCGTTGAACCAGGCGCTCAAGCGCTATCTGAAAGACCGCACCGAACCCACCGCCGAGCAGCGCCAGCAATTCCGCTACCCGCTGCTGCGGGTCGCCTACCAGGCCCACGGCGAGATCCCCAGCACCACGCGCGCCTACGCCAAGCTGCAAGTGCCTGGCACCTATTCGGTGACCGTTACCCAGCCGGCGGCTTTTCGCAAATACCTGCTCGAACAACTGCGCCCGCTGCTGCGCGATTTCGGCGTGTCGCTGGAAGTGGGCCCCAGTGACCAGAACATCCCGTACCCCTACGTGGTCGATCAGGGCGACGAGCTGGCCGGCACCGGCGTTACCGCTGCAGAGCTGGCTCGCGTATTCCCCAGCACTGACCTCTCGGCCGTTACCGACAGCGTGGCCGATGGCTTGCTCGACTGGGCAGGCGCCGACGCCATGCCGCTGTCGCTGTTCGACGCTGCCCGCACCGATTTCTCGCTGCGCCGCCTGGTGCACTACACCGGCAGCGATTGGCGCCATGTGCAGCCATGGATCCTGCTGACCAACTACCACCGCTACGTCGACCAGTTCGTCGCCCACGGTCTCGAGCAGCTGCGCAATGACCCACGCTTCGTGCGCCTGGTGATGCCGGGCAACGTGGTCATCGAAAAGAGCATGGACAACGGCGAGGCCCAGGCGCTGGTCGCCGGTGTGGTATGGCACCGTTACCAGATGCCGGCTTACCACCTGATCGCCGATGACGGTGATGGCGTCACCTTGGTCAACATCGGCGTCGGCCCGTCCAACGCCAAGAACATCACTGACCACCTGGCCGTATTGCGCCCGCACTGCTGGCTGATGATCGGCCACTGTGGCGGCCTGCGCCAATCGCAGACCATCGGCGACTACGTGCTGGCCCACGCCTACATGCGCCGTGACGGCATCCTCGATCGCGTGGTGCCGCCGCACATCCCGATCCCGGCGCTGGCAGAGGTGCAACTGGCGCTCCAGGAAGCGGCTGCGCAGGTGACTGGCGAGCGTGGCGATGAACTGAAGAAACGCCTGCGCACCGGTACCGTGCTCACCTACGACGACCGTAACTGGGAACTGCGCTGGGCTCAGGAGCGCCCGCTCATCAACCTGTCGCGTGCAGTCGCGGTAGACATGGAAAGCGGTACGATCGCCGCTCAAGGCTACCGCCTGCGGGTGCCGTATGGGACGTTGCTGTGCGTGTCGGACAAACCGCTGCACAGCGAGATCAAGCTGCCGGGCTCGGCCAACGCGTTCTACAACCGCGCGGTAAGCCAGCACCTGAAAATCGGCATCGCTGCATTGGACCTGTTGCGTACCGAGCTCAACTCGCTGCACTCGCGCAAACTGCGCAGCTTCGACGAGCCGCCGTTCCGCTGAATCTGGGAGCTTCAAGCCGCAAGCCGCAAGCCGCACGCTTGGAGCTTGGAGCTTGGAGCTTGGAGCTTGGAGCTACAAGCTCACCCCATCTGCAACCTCAGTTGTTCGATCCGCTCATCCTTCTCTCGCCACAGCTGGTTGACCCAGCCCTGCACCTTCTCGCGAAAAACCGGGTCATTCTCGTAATCCCGGTAATCAGCTCCGGGGCGATCTCGCGGCTCTGGATGTCAACGATCACCTGGCTCACACGCCCGCACAGCAGATCCCAGAACCCCGGCGCCTGCTTGCCGGGATACACCACCGTCACATCCAGCAAACGGTCGAGCTTGTCGCCCATCGCCGCCAGCACGAAGGCCACCCCGCCGGCCTTGGGCTTGAGCAGGTTGCGAAACGGCGAAGCCTGAGCGTCGTGCTTGGCCTGGGTGAAGCGGGTGCCTTCCAGGTAATTGACGACGGTGACCGGTTGGCGCTTGTACAGCTCGCACGCCTTGCGGGTGATTTCCAGGTCTTTGCCGCGCAGTTGCGGGTGCTTGGCCAGGAACGCCTTGCTGTAGCGCTTCATGAAGGGGTAGTCCAGCGCCCACCACGCCAGGCCCAGCAGCGGTACCCAGATCAGCTCCTTCTTGAGGAAGAACTTGAAGAACGGCGCACGGCGATTAAGCGCCTGAATCAGCGCCGGGATGTCGACCCATGACTGGTGATTGCTCATGACCAGGTAGGAGGTCTGAGTGTCGAGCGCCTCTGCGCCGCGGATGTCCCAACGAGTCGGTGTACACAGAGCGAAGATCGCCTTGTTGATCTCGGCCCACGTTTCAGCGAACCACATCACGCCAGCGGACATCACATCGCGGCTGCGGCCTGGGGCGATCAGCTTGAGCAGGCCCAGCAGCACCAGTGGGCCGATCAGTATCAGGGTGTTGAGCGATAGCAGCAGGGCAGTGACCAGGCCTGTGAGCATGGGGCGACTCTTGGGAAATTGTTCTGGCTGGCAATGATACGGGGCGGCCGTGCGGCGCCAAATCTTCGTGACTGAGCGTTAGTTCATGAAATTTTTACTTTTTATTACTGCAACCGTGCCCGTACCTTAGTCGAACCAATGTCGGTGCAAGGGTCGAACTGGCCAATGCACCTGGATACGAAAGGAAATCTCCGACGTGAAATACGTGCTCGCCCTGCTGCCGTTCCTGGCGCTTCCCGCCCTGGCCGACCAACCGACCATTTACGGCCGTTACGAGTATTTCCAGCTGCCGGAGCTGGACCAGACGCTCAAGGCAAAGATGGACACCGGCGCGTTGACGGCCTCGTTGTCGGCGAAGGACATCGAAACCTTCACCCGCGGTGGTGAGGATTGGGTGCGCTTTCGCCTGGCGACCAAAGGTGGCGATGGCAAGGTCTACGAGCACAAGATTGCGCGCATCAGCCGCATCAAGAGCCGCGCCGATGAAAACGACGGTGATGATGAAGGCGCTGAGGTGGCCAAGCGCCCAGTGATCGAGCTGGCGCTGTGCCTGGGTGAAGTGCAGCGCACCATCGAGGTGAACCTCACCGACCGCAGCAGCTTCAACTACCCGCTGCTGATCGGCGCCAAAGGCCTGCGCGAGTTCGACGCTGCGGTCAACCCGGCACGCCGCTATGTGGCCGGTCAGCCGGATTGCCGCGGCTGAGCCGATAAGGGCTGCTCACATGCGTGGCTGGGCCTGGCGCCGGCGCCACTGCTCCAGCCGCTGGGCCAGCGCTTGCGGCGTTTCGATACCGTCGCGGCGAGCGTAAGCGAACAGCATCAAGGCGATTTCTGCAGTCACCTGAGCATCGGCCACGGCGTGATGGCGTTCGGCAATGTGCAAGCCCATGTGGGCAATCCAGTCATCCAGCCCTGAGCCCGGCCGCGGCCCCTCGGGAAACAGCATCGGCGCCAGCTCCGCCACATCGAGAAAGTGTGCCTGCCAGCGGTATCCCAGGCTGTGCTTCATCGCTCGCGCCAGCATCTGTTGATCGAAGGGCGCGTGGTAGGCCAGCAGCGGGCTGTCGCCCACATAGTTGAGAAAGCTCGAGCAAAGCCTCGGCAGGCTCCACACCGGCGGCCAGCGCGTTAGGGCCGAGCCCGTGCAACAGCACGCTGGGCCCCGGCCGGTGTTCCCGCGCTAGCGTGCACTGGAAGCTTGCCCGAAGCGAGATCGCGCCGTTTTCGATGGCGACCGCACCGATGGAGAGTACCTCGTCGCGGGTCAGGCTCAGGCCGCTGGTTTCTACATCCACCACCACCCAGCGCTGCTGGGCCAGGCTGTGGGCGGCCTGCCACGGCAGTGCGGGGGCAGCGCAGCCAGGCGCGCTTGTTGGGTGGGGTCCTGGCAAGGCGTGGGGCGCAGCCAGTCGAACAGCCTCACAGCTGATACCTCAAGCTCAGGCTCGCTTGCAGGCGCTGAGCCTGGCGCAGGGACTCGCGCAGGATGCGCCGGTCGAGGTGGTTAAGGGTGTCCGGGTCGAGCCGGTTGCCCAGCGGGAGGTTGTTGCGGGCCTGGCTCTGGTGCTGCTGCATGCGCGTTTGCTGGATGAACTGATACGCCTCTTCATAAGCCGCACCGTCGTGCGGGTCGATCGCTTCGCGCAGCACCAACTGGCGCAGGCGCTCCAGGGTATTGCTGGCGTCGATGCCATTGGCCAGGGCCAGCAGGCGCACGCCATCGACGAACGGGCCCAGGCCTTGGGTCTTCAGGTCGAGCGTGGCGGCTTTGTCGCTGCCCTTGCGGGTGAGCACGAAGTCGCGGAAGCGCCCCACGGGGGCGCTGGCGCAGGGCATTATCGGCCATGAAACGCTGGAACAGCGGGCTGGCGGCGATTTGCGCGATCACGCCCTGGCGCAACTGGTGAACCGGCTGTTCATCGCCCCACACCGCACGCAGGTCGAAATAGATACTGGAGGCCAGCAGGTTTTCCGGGGTCGCCTCGCGCACCATCCCGGCAAAACGCCGCGCCCACTCGGCCCGGGACAGGCGCAGCTCGGGGTTGCCGGCCATTACCTGGCCCTGGCACAGCGCAAACCCGCACTGGGCCAGCGCCAGGTTGATCTGGTGCGCCAGCGGCAGAAGGCGCTGGCGGTGTTCTTCGGCCTGCACGGCGTCATCGGCCTCGAACAGAATGCCGTTGTCCTGATCGGTGTGCAGGGTTTGTTCCTGGCGGCCTTCACTGCCGAAGGTGAGCCAGGTGAAGGGCAGGCCAGGGTCGTCCCATTGCTCGATGCACAGCTCGATCACCCGGCAGGTGGTGTGGTCGTTGAGCTGGGTGATGATGCGGGTGATTTGCGTGGAGGAAGCGCCGAAGGCCAGCATGCGCTCGACCATCTGGCCGATCTCACCGCGCAGCGACACCAGTGTTTCCACCCGTGGCGCGTGGCGGATGGCACGGGCCAGGTGCACCAGGTCGACCCGCTGCAGCGAAAACAGGTCGCGCTCGGACACCACGCCGCACAAGCGCCCGCCGTTGACCAGGCACACGTGCGCGATGTGCCGCTCGGTCATGGCCATGGCGGCGTCGAAGGCACTCGCCTCCGGCGTCAGGGCAAAAGGCGCCTTGCTCATGTGGGCCTCGATGGGGCTGGCCAGGTCCGCCGCGCCTTCTGCAATCACCTGGCGCAGGTCGCGCAGGGTAAAGATGCCCAAGGGCGCCTGTTCAGCGTCGACGATCACGATGCTGCCCACCTGTTGCTCATGCATCGCTCGCACGGCCTCACGCACGGGCGTCGCAGGCTCGCAGGTGACCGGGTGGCGCATGGCCAGGTCGCCCAGCCGCGTGTTGAGGGAATACTGGGTGCCCAGGGTTTCCACCGCCTGGCGGCGCACTTGCAGGTTCACCTGATCGAGCAGGCTGCTCACACCGCGCAGGGCGAAATCGCGGAACGGCTCGGAGAGGGCAAACAGGCGTATGAAGGCAGCTTTGGGCAACTGGAAGCAAAAGGTGTCTTCGCCGGCCAGGTGCTCGGTGCGCGTGGCGCGCTCGCCCAGCAGGGCGGCCAGCGGAAAGCATTCGCCGGTGGTGATTTCGAAGGTGGTTTCGTTGCCGCCGCGAGCGCTGTGCGGGCGTTCGCCCACCACCCGGCCCTGCTTGACGATATGAAAATGCTCCACGGGCCCGTCGGTAGGCTTGAGGATGCTTTCGCCGCTGGCGAAGAATCGCAGCTGGCATTGCTCCACCAGAAAGCTCAGGTGGGCAAGGTCCATCTGGTTGAACGGCGGAAAGCGTTGCAGGAACTGCAGCGTGCCCTGCACGTTCTGCAGTACCGCCGTGCGGCCGGCCTGGGTGAGGGCGTCGGCTTTGCTCATGGGCGTGCACCGTTGTTTTTGTTATCAGAACCCATGCTGTGCTTTGCCCCTTGGCGTGCCCATTGGACGTAAGTCTAAAAAATCAGACAAAGTGGAAATTATCGCGTCAGGGTGTGCAAGGCACCCTGTGCGTGGTCAAAATCAAGCCTGGTCTATCGTAGACAGAGCGCTCACCCGCTGGAAGCCGACACTGCCCCATGATCGAGCTGGATATCCTCACCGACGCCGAACGCGAAGCACTCAGTGAAGTGCTGCTGGCCCCTGGCCCGACAGCTGGGCGCGTGCTGGTGGTCGACGACGACCGCGACTCCCGTGAGCTGCTGGCCGAAATTCTGGCCCTGCACGGCATCAGTTGCCTGGTGGCCGACAGTGCGCAAAGCGCTTTCGACCTGCTGATGAGCAATCGCTCGATAGGGTTGCTGGTGACTGACTTGCGCATGGGGCCCGATGACGGCCTGAGCTTGATCCGCCAGGTCCGCGCGTCAGAGCGCGCGGCGTTGCCGATCATCATCGTCTCGGGCAATGCCGGGGTGCGGGACGCCATCGAAGCCATGCACCTGAGCGTGGTGGACTTTCTGCTCAAGCCCATCGACGTGGCCGAGCTGCTGACGCTGGTGCGGCGGGAGCTGAACCTGAATTGACCGGGGCGGCCTTGGCCGCCCCGTTTTCCCTCAACCGCGTTGCGCGGCCTTGAACTGCCGGCGCCGGCGGTGCAGCACCGGCTCCGTGTAGCCATTGGGCTGGCGCGCACCTTCGAGCACCAGCTCCAGTGCAGCTTCGAAGGCAATGTTGTCGTCGAAGTCGGGCGCCATCGGCCGGTACAGCGGGTCGCCTGCGTTCTGCCGGTCGACGACCGGTGCCATACGTTTGAAGCTGTGGACTACGTCCTGCTCGGTCGTTACCCCATGGCGCAGCCAGTTGGCCAGCAACTGGCTCGAGATACGCAACGTGGCGCGGTCTTCCATCAGCGCGACATCGTGGATGTCGGGCACCTTCGAACAGCCCACGCCCTGGTCGATCCAGCGCACCACGTAGCCCAGGATGCTCTGCGCGTTGTTGTCCAGCTCCTCCTGAATCGCCTGCTCCGACCAGCCCAGGTCGTTGGCCAGCGGAATGTGCAGGATGTCGTCCAGCGAGGCCCGTGGCCGGCCTGCGATCTCGGCCTGGCGTGCCTGCACGTCGACCTGGTGATAATGCAGAGCATGCAGCGTGGCAGCAGTAGGCGAGGGCACCCGAGCGGTATTGGCGCCAGCCTGTGGATGGCCGACCTTCTGCTTGAGCATTTCGGCCATCAGATCAGGCATGGCCCACATGCCTTTGCCTATCTGCGCCCGGCCCTTCAGGCCGGCAGCCAGGCCCAGGTCGACGTTCTGGTTTTCGTAAGCGGCGATCCACGGCTCGGCCTTCATGGCCGCCTTGCGTACCATCGGGCCGGCTTCCATGGAGGTGTGGATCTCGTCGCCGGTGCGGTCGAGAAAACCCGTATTGATGAACACCACACGCTCGCGGGCTTCATGGATGCAGGCCTTGAGGTTCACCGTGGTACGCCGCTCCTCGTCCATGATGCCCACTTTCAAGGTATTGGCTGGCAGCCCGAGCACCTGCTCGATGCGGCCGAACAGCTCGACGGTGAAGGCCACTTCTTCGGGGCCGTGCATCTTCGGCTTGACGATGTACACCGAGCCGCTGCGGCTGTTGCGCAGCGCGCCCTGGCCCTGGAGGTCGTGAATCGCGGCCAGGGCGGTGAACAGGCCGTCGAGAATGCCTTCGGGCACTTCGTTGCCATGAGCATCGAGCACTGCGTCGTTGGTCATCAGGTGGCCAACGTTGCGCACGAACAGCAGCGAGCGGCCATGCAGCGTCAGCTCGCCGCCAGCGGCGGCCTGGTAATGGCGGTCAGGGCTGAGCGTGCGTGTGAAGGTGCTGCCCTGCTTGCTGACGGTTTCGGCGAGGTCGCCTTTCATCAACCCCAGCCAGTTGCGGTACACCAGCACTTTGTCTTCTGCGTCGACCGCGGCGACCGAATCTTCGCAGTCCATGATGGTGGTGACCGCTGACTCCAGCGCCACATCCTTGATGTGAGCGGCGTCGGTCTTGCCGATCGGGTGGCTGGCGTCGAACTGGATCTCGAAATGCAGGCCGTGGTTGCGCAACAGCAATGCGGTCGGCTGATTGGCATCACCTTGGAAGCCGATCAGCTGTGCCGGCTGCTTGAGGGCGCTGCGTTGGCCACTCTTGAGCGTTACCTGCAAGGCACCGTGTTCGACGGCATAGGCCTGGGCATCACTGTGGCTGCCGCTGGCGAGCGGGGCCGCCTGGTCGAGGAACTGGCGGGCGAAGGCGATGACCTTCTCGCCGCGAGCGGGGTTGTAACCCTGGCCTTTTTCCGCGCCACCGGCTTCGCTGATGGCATCGGTACCGTAGAGCGCGTCGTACAGCGAGCCCCAGCGGGCGTTGGCGGCGTTGAGAGCGAAGCGTGCGTTGCTCACCGGCACCACCAACTGCGGGCCGGCAATCTCGGCGATTTCCTGATCCACGTTGGCGGTGCTGGCGCTGAAGTCGGCAGGTTCCGGCACCAGGTAGCCGATGCGCTGCAGGAAGGCTTTGTAAGTGGCCGGGTCATGGGCCTGGCCGGCGCGCTCCTGGTGCCAACGGTCGATCTGCGCCTGCAGGTCGTCGCGCTTGGCCAGCAGATACGCGATTTTTCGGGGCAAGGTCGTTGATCAGGCGCTCGGCGCCTACCCAGAAGGCCTCGGTATTCACGCCGGTGCCGGGGATGGCTTCCCGGTCGACGAAATCGAACAGAGCCTTGGCGACCTTCAGGCCGCCGACGGATACGTAGTTGGTCATCGCTTGCCTCACTCTTGCGCGCAGGGCGCGTTCTTGTCGGTTTTCGTCGGTTATGTAGTGCAGGGTTTTCGATACTACATGAGCGCCGCGCAGGAAGAAAATCAGACTAATGGGTCACATCCGAAGGCATCGCAGCCATCGCTGAGCGGCCATTGCCCGCTGACTATACTCAAGGCCTCTGACGGAGGAACGACTGTGGATCATCTGGTATTGACGGTATTGGCCGCCGACAAGGCGGGGCAAGTGGAGCGTGTGGCGCAATGCATCGCCGAGCACAACGGCAACTGGCTGGAGAGCCGCATGGCGCGGATGGCCGGGCAATTCGCCGGCATCCTGCGGGTGGCCGTGCCACCGGAGCGTTACGACGAACTGATCGTCGCACTTCAAGGCCTGGATACTCATCGGCATCCGGGTGCTTGTGGCCGAAAGCGGCGTACAACCCGGAGGTGAATGGCGCCCGGTGACCCTGGAGCTGACCGGCAATGACCGCGCCGGTATCGTGCGCGACATCACCCGCGTACTGGCAGCGGCGGGAGTGAACCTTGAAAAGTTATCCACCGACGTGCAGCCCGCACCCATGAGCGGCGAGCCGCTGTTCAGTGCACAGGCTCAACTCGCCGTGCCGCTGAGCATGACGCTGGATGAGTTGCAGGCCCGCCTGGAGGGGCTTGCCGACGAGCTGATGGTGGACCTGGCCCTGCGCAGCGATCCGTGAATTGGCTTATTCATCAAAAACTTGCATGAGGCTGTGGATAAGCTGGGGGCCTACGGCTGTAGCCCTAGTGCGCCGTGGCCTGCAGAGAGTTGGCGAAAAAACGAGCAATTTCGGCAGCTTGTACACACTGGAAGTGGACGGGGTTGTGGATAAGCTTGGGAAGCAATGCTGCAGGCCACGTCAGCCGTGACCTGCAGAGATTTGGTCGCTTTTTGATCAGCTTTTTCGGCGTAAAGCTATCCACACATCGAAGCTATACACAGCCAAACCGGCCCAGATGAAGGCGAATGCCGTGAGGGTGGATGTGGACAAGTGCTCGCCATACAGCCCAACTGCAAGGGCGAGCACCAAGGTGGGCGCCACGTATTGGAGAAAGCCCAGCGTCGCATACGGCAGATGGCGTGCGGCAGCGTTGAAGCACAACAGCGGTACCAGCGTTACCGGGCCTGCGGCGATCAGCCAGAGCGCCTGGGGCGTGTTCCAGAAGCTGGCCTGGGTGGTCATGGCGGTGCCGCTGTTGAACAGCATCCAGCCCAGGGCCACCGGCAGCAGCAGCCAGGTTTCCACCGCCAGGCCCGGCAGCGCTTGCACCGGCGCCTTCTTGCGGATCAGCCCGTAGAAACCGAAGGTCAGCGCCAGTGCCAGCGACACCCAGGGCAGGCTGCCCACCTGCCACACCTGCTGCGCCACCCCGGCCACTGCCAGCGCGACCGCCGCCCATTGCAACGGGCGCAGGCGCTCGCGCAGGATCAGCAGCCCCAGCAGCACGTTGATCAAGGGGTTGATGTAGTACCCCAGGCTCGCTTCGAGCATCCGCCCGTTGTTCACCGCCCAGACGTAGATCAGCCAGTTCACCGCCGATCAGGCTGCCGCTGCCGGCCAGCACCGCCAGGCGCGCCGGGTTCTCGCGCAGCGAGCGCCACCAGCCGGGTGTTTCCAGATCAGCAGGGCCAATGCCGCGAACAGCGCCGACCAGATCACCCGGGCGAGGATGATCTCCAGCGCCGGAATGCTCTGCAGGGTTTTGAAGTAGATGGGGAAAAGGCCCCAGGTGACGTAGGCAATCAGGCCCAAGAGGTACCCACGGCGCGGATTGGCGGCGTGCATCGGTGTTTCCTTGTTGGCAGAGTCGAATCAGAAAAGCGTCAGCGGTGCTTCGGCAAGGGCGGAGAGTTGTTCGCGCATGGCCAGCACCTGGTCGCCCCAGTAGCGCTCGTTGCCGAACCAGGGAAAGCTCGGCGGGAACGCCGGGTCATCCCAGCGCCGTGCCAGCCAGGCGCTGTAATGAAGCTGGCGCAGCGCGCGCAGCGGCTCGATCAGGGCCAGCTCGCGCGGGTCGAAGTCGTGGAATTCCTGGTAACCGTCGACCAGCTCGGCCAGTTGCCCCAGGCGCTCGTGCCGCTCCCCGGCGAGCATCATCCACAAATCTTGCACGGCGGGGCCGGTGCGGCAGTCGTCGAGGTCGACCACGTGGTACACCTCGTCACGGCACATCAGGTTGCCGGGGTGGCAGTCGCCGTGCAGGCGGATGCCGGTGTGGGGCGTTGCGGCCCAGCGTTCGCGCACCACTTCGAGCAGGTCGCGTGCCACTGACTCCCATGCCGAGCGCACCCCTTGAGCGACGAAGCCGCCCTCGATGAGGGTCGCGATCGACTGCTCGCCGAAGTTATGCACAGCCAGGTGTTCACGGTGCTCGAAGGGGCGGGTGGCGCCTACCGCATGCAAGCGGCCGAGCAGTTGGCCGAGGCGGTAGAGCTGGTCGAGGTTGCCCGGCTCCGGCGCGCGGCCGCCTCGGCGTTCGAACAAGGCAAAGCGAAAGCCGCCGTGCTCGAACAGGCTGCGGCCCTCCAGCTGCAACGGCGCGACCACAGGCACTTCGTGCTCGGCAAGCTCGGCACTGAAGGCGTGTTCTTCAAGGATGGCTTCATCGCTCCAGCGCCCTGGCCGGTAGAACTTGGCGATCAAGGGCTGGGCCTCTTCGATGCCCACCTGATAGACGCGGTTCTCGTAGCTGTTGAGCGCCAGCACCCGCGCATCGCTCAGATAGCCCACGCTCTCCACGGCATCCAGTACCAGGTCCGGGGTGAGAGTGTCGAAGGGGTGGGCCATGTACATCAACTCCTCGAGGCGGGCCGGGGCGGCCAAGCGCCCAATGGTAGCTCAGGCCGGCCCGGTGCCGCAGGTTTTCAGGCGCCGATGACCCCGCCGTCGTCGCGGGTGATGGCCATTACCGAAGAGCGCGGGGTGCCGCCCGGCAAATGCTCGGGGAAGGTCGACACACCGCTCTCGCCAGGGTGCTGGATGCCCACGAACAGGGTTTTGTGATCGGGTGAGAAGGCGATGCCGGTCACCTCGCAGCCCACCGGGCCGACCATGAAGCGGCGGATCTCGCCACTGGCGGGGTCGGCGGCGAGCATCTGGTTGTTGCCCATGCCGGCGAAGTCACCGGCGTTGGACATGTCGCCATCGGTGAGGATCCACAGCCGCCCGCCGTCATCGAACGCTAGGCCGTCGGGGCTGTTGAAGAGGTTTTGCGCGGTGATGTTCGGCGAGCCCCGGCCCGGCCCTTCGGTGTGGGCGACCGGGTTGCCCGCCACAGCGAACAGGTCCCACTCGAAAGTGTCGGCGGCGTGATCATTGCCGAGCTGCCGCCAGCGCAGGATCTGCCCGTAGACGTTCTTGGCACGCGGGTTGGGGCCGCCCACCGGCTGGCCGTCATCGCCACGCTTGATGTTGTTGGTGAGGGTGCAATAGACCTGCCCGTCACGCGGGCTGATGACGATCCACTCCGGGCGGTCCATGCGCGTGGCCTTGAGCAAGGTCGCGGCCTGGCGCGCGTGGATCAGCACCTGGGCCTGGCTTTCGAAACCGGCGGCGGCGTCCAGGCCGTGCTTGCCGTGGCTGAGCTCCACCCACCGGCCACGCCCGCGCGGATGCTCGGCGCTGCCGTCGCCTTCGTCGAAGCGGGCGACGTAGAGGGTGCCGTGGTCGAGCAGGTCACGGTTGGCCTTGGGGTTGTCCGGGGTGATCCGGTCGCGGCTGATGAAGCGGTAGATGAATTCGCCGCGCTCGTCGTCGCCCATGTACACCACGGCACGGCCATCGGCCGTCTGGCCTACGGCAGCGTTCTCGTGCTTGAAGCGGCCCAGCGCGGTGCGCTTGACCGGTGTGGATTTCGGGTCGAACGGGTCGATCTCCACGACCCAGCCGTGGCGGTTCAGCTCGTTGGGGTTCTTTGCCAGGTCGAAACGCGGATCATGCGGGTGCCAGTTCACTTCCTTGCTGGCGGCACTGACGCCGTAGCGCTTCTGCGCCGTGTTCATGGCCTGATTGGGGTCACTGCAGCCGAAGCAGTCGGTGAAGTTTTCCTCACACGTGAGGTAAGTGCCCCACGGGGTCTTGCCGTTGGCGCAGTTCTGGAAGGTGCCCAGCACCTGGGTGCCGCTGGGGTCGGCGGCGGTCTTGAGCAGCGCATCGCCCGCTGCCGGGCCGCTGAAGCGCAGCGGGCTGTTGCCGTGGATGCGGCGGTTGTAGGGCGAGCCCTGCACGAACTGCCACTGGCCCTGCTGGCGCCGCACCTCGATCACCGACACGCCTTCGCTGGCCAATGCCTTGCGTACGTCTTCGGCCGACTGCGGCGCGCCGCCGTGGCTGAACAGCAGTTTGTAGTTGGTGTATTCGTTGTTGATGGCCATCAGCGCGCGGTCTGGCTCGCCCGGAAAGGGGAACAGGCTCATGCCGTCGTTGTTGTCGCCGAACTGCACCTCTTGCTCGGCCGCGCTGTTACCCCCTTTGGCGTCGAACGCCGGGCCACCGGCCTGCAGCGGCTGGCCCCAACTGATCAAGGGGCGTGCTTTGTAGCCAGGTGGCAGGGCAATGTCGTCGGCAGTCGAAGCCGCGATGCCGGTAAAGCCAAGCAGTGGGCTGGCGGCCGAGACGCTTTGCGCCAGCACGCTACGGCTGAGCAGGCCGCCGCCGAGAACAGCGCGGCGCCGCGCAGCGCGCCTGCTCCGAGAAAGTGGCGGCGGGCGAGGCCCTGGGTGAGGGTTTGCAGATCGGTGGGCTGGTCGTCGTGGAGAAGGGTCACGGTGAAAGGCTCCCTGCGGGTTTTTGCGCCACGGTCAGGAGGGGATGTGACAGGGTTCTTTCCTTACATATCCCGCAACACATTAGTACGGGCTGATGGAGCTAATGCCTAAGGATTGTCGGATTCGCTTTCCCTGGCTTTGCCTCAGCAACCAGTCAGCCGCCATGCCGTAAAGCCCCCACCCGCGTCGTCGCCCGGCAAGCCGGCCTCCCACCAAAGGTTCGGCGGTGCAGCTCAGCGAGTGGGAGTGCATCGCCCGGCAAGCCGGCCTCCCACCAAAGGTTCGGCGGTGCAGCTCAGCGAGTGGGAGTGCATCGCCCGGCAAGCCGGCCTCCCACCGAAGGTTCGGCGGTGCAGCTCAGCGAGTGGGAGTACATCGCCCGGCAAGCCGGCCTCCCACCGAGTGATCTGCGCCCCTGAAGTTGGACACACCAACCAACTCCAGGGAGCTCCACATGCAGAAGTACGCCCATCAGTTCAAGCTATCCGCTATCCAGGCCTTCCTCGAGCGCGGCTTCGGCTTTCGCTTCATCGCCGAGCAATTCGGCATGGACCCTTCACTGCTTCGCCGTTGGGTCGAAGCTTATCGCCTGCACGGCGAAGCCAGCCTCGAACCACGTGGCAAGGATCACACCCCCCAGTTCAAACTTTCCGTGCTCCAGCACATGTGGCGGGAGAAACTGTCACTGCGCCGCACCGCTGCGGTTTTCAACCTGGTCTGTTCCACTCAGATAGGCAGCTGGGAGCAGCAGTATTACAGTGGCGGACTTCCAGCCTTGGTTACACGAAAGATAGGAAAGCCTCCCGCCATGCCAAAGAAACCCGCCAAGTCGAAAGTCGCCACGCCCCTGACCGAAGAACAGCGCGCCTACAAGAATTTGCTGGCAGAAGTCGAATTCCTTCGCATGGAGAACGCCTACCTAAAAAAGCTCAAGGAGCTTCGCGAGGAGAAAGCGAGGCTACGAGAACTCGAGCAGAAAAAACCCGGATAGTCAGCGAGCTGCGCTCACAGTTTCCGCTGGATAACCTGCTCAGCCTGATTGGCTTGTCGCGCAGCACTTACTATTACCAGCTCAAGGCAATGGCTGCCCCGGACAAGCATGCCCCGCTGAAAGCACTGATCCAGAGCATTCAGACGCAGCATAAAGGTCGATACGGTTATCGGTGGATAGAGGCTGCGCTGGGCAATGAGGGGCATGTCGTCAACGGCAAGCGAGTACGCAGATTGATGGCCGAGTTGGGCCTGAAGTGCACAGTTCGCCCCAAGCGCTACAAGTCTTTCCGAGGGGAGCCTGGGCGCATTGCAGAGAACATTCTGGAAAGGCAGTTCGACACGGATCGACCCAACTGCAAATGGGTCACGGACGTCACCGAGTTCAAGGTCAACGGCGAGCGGCTTTACCTTTCGCCGGTACTGGACTTGTTCAATGGAGAGATCGTGGCTTACCAGGTCGATACTTCGCCGCATTACGCGCTGGTCGGGCGGATGCTGGACAAGGCCCTGGCGAAGTTACCCGAAGGCATTTGCCCGTTGATGCACTCGGATCAGGGATGGCAGTACCAGTACTACCGTTATCGCCATCGACTGGCGGAACGCGGGCTGACGCAGAGCATGTCACGCCGGGGCAACTGCCTGGATAACGCGGCGATGGAAAGTTTCTTCGGCACGTTGAAATCGGAGATGTATTATCGACAGCGTTTCACCAGTACGGCAGAACTGGCGGCTGCGATCGATGAGTACATCCATTACTACAACCACGATCGCATCAAGATGAAACTGGGTGGCCTGAGCCCTGTGGCGTACAGGACTCAGGTGGCAATGGCCTAGCAGAATGGTGTCCAACAAAAGGGGCGCAGATCAGAGGTTCGGCGGCGCAACCCAGAGCGAGTGGGAGGGCGGCTCGCCGCGCGACGTGCTTTACATCGGCGTACCAATCAACACTGAACCCGCCTCGAAACTAGCCGCAACCGGTGCCCGGCACGGAGCCTCAACTCAGCCACCCGAGCGGGCTCCGATAACACGCACAGGACCTGCCCATTGGGCAGGCCCACCCGAACCTCGGTCGGGCCGTCGGCATCTTCGATCACAGACTGCACCTGGCCCTCCAGCGTATTGACCTCCGGCGCTGCCAAGCCCCCTACGGCGTTCAGCTGTAACCAGCCTGCCTTGATCAACGCCACCACCGTAGCCCCTTCGGCCAGCCCCAGCCGCACCGTGCTCTCATGGGTCACCGTCGCCACCAGCGACAGCCCGCCGCCCAAGTCCAGCGTCAGGTGGTCGTTGCGCCCTTGCCCCTGAATGCCGGCGATGCGCCGCGCAACTGGTTGCGGGCGCTGGTGTGCAGCATCAACTGGTTGAGCACCTCCAGGTCGCCTTCTTCTTCCACGGCCTCCAGCACCTGGGCCTGCATCGCCATGAGCTTGCGGTACAGGCGAAGCAACCGCTCCCCCTCTGCCGACAGCCTGGCGCCGCCACCACCCTTGCCGCCGACGCTGCGCGCCACCAAAGGCTGGGCGGTGAGGTTGTTGAGCTCATCGATAGCGTCCCAGGCCGCCTTGTAACTCAGGCCGGCAGCCTTGGCGGCGCGGGTGATCGAGCCTTGTTCGGCGATGTGCTGCAACAGCGCAAGGCGCTGAGGGCGGTGGTGCAGGTAATGGGCGATGACGTTGGGCATATGAAGGCGGGCCATGAGTTTTGCGCAAGGTGCTGCACCGCCGCGCACACGTCAAGCCGGCCGTGGCGTGCGCGCAGCGCAATACACATCCACCCGCGCTGCACCGGCCTCTCGGAGCAGGTACGCAAGCGCCCGGGCGGTGGCGCCGGTGGTCATCACGTCATCTACCAGCGCCAGGTGCATGCCTTCTACCTGGGCGCCTGGCGCCAGGGCAAAGGCCGTCTGAAGGTTTGCCTGCCGCGCCACGAAATTCAGGTCCTGCTGCGCCTGGGTATGGCGAGGGCGCAGCACCCAGTCGGGGTTGGGTGGGTATGCGCAATGGGCTGCTCAGCCATTGCACCAGCAAGCCGGCCTGGTTGAAGCCGCGCTGGCGCAGGCGCTTGCGTGAGAGCGGCACCGGCAACAGCAGGTCGGGGCGCGCCAGGCCTTCATCGAAGCGGTGGCGCAGGTGCCGCGTCATGACATCCGCCAGCAGCCGGCCCAGTGGCCACTGCCGTTGGTGCTTGAAGCGGCTGGCCAACGCATCGACGGGAAACCCATAGGCCAACGGCGCCTCTACCCGGGTGAAGGGCGGCGGGCTGAACAGGCATTCGTGGCACAGGGCGCCCGGCATCGGCAGTGCGCAGAGGGCACAACCGGGGGCGAGCCAGGGTAATTCGAGCTCACAGGCTTCGCACAGGGGCAAGCCGGGGAGGGCGGGCTCATCGCATAGCAAACACGTTTGATTAAATATTGAGCAGATGTAAACCCTGAGTTTTTCAGCAAGTTGACAGCGCATGGTCTTTCCCTGACGATTGCTTATCCGTGTAACGCCTGTGGCTATTCCCTGCCCGGCGTCCCCCGCCCCAGCATAATCAAAGGACCCCTGCATGAGCGCGAGCACCCAGGCCCAACTGCGTCACGATTGGACGCTGGCCGAAGTCAAGGCACTGTTCACCCAGCCCTTCAACGACCTGCTGTTCCAGGCCCAGGCCGTGCATCGCGCGCATTTCGATGCCAACCGTGTGCAGGTCTCCACGCTGCTTTCGATCAAAACCGGCGCCTGCCCGGAAGATTGCAAATATTGTCCGCAGTCGGGCCACTACAACACCGGCCTTGAAAAAGAAAAGCTGATGGAAGTGCAAAAGGTGTTGGAAGAAGCTGCCCGCGCAAAGGCCATCGGCTCCACCCGCTTCTGCATGGGCGCTGCCTGGAAGCACCCTTCGGCCAAGGACATGCCTTACGTGCTGCAGATGGTGCGTGGCGTGAAGGCCATGGGCCTGGAAACCTGCATGACCCTCGGCCGCCTCGACCAGGAGCAAACCGCCTCGCTGGCCGAAGCGGGCCTGGACTACTACAACCACAACCTCGACACCTCGCCCGAGTTCTACGGCAGCATCATCACCACCCGCACCTACAGCGAGCGCCTGCAAACCCTGGCCTATGTGCGCGACGCCGGTATGAAGATCTGCTCCGGCGGCATCCTCGGCATGGGCGAGTCGCTCGATGACCGTGCAGGCTTGCTGATCCAGCTGGCCAACCTGCCAGAGCACCCGGAATCGGTGCCGATCAACATGCTGGTGAAGGTGGCCGGCACGCCGCTGGAAAACGCAGAGGACATCGACCCGTTCGACTTCATCCGCATGCTGGCGGTGGCGCGCATCCTGATGCCGCAATCCCACGTGCGCTTGTCTGCCGGCCGCGAGCAGATGAACGAGCAGATGCAGGCCCTGGCCTTCCTGGCCGGCGCCAACTCGATCTTCTACGGCGAAAAACTGCTGACCACCGGCAACCCGCAGGCGGATAAGGACATGCAGCTGTTCGCACGCCTGGGCATCAAGCCCGAAGCCCGCGAAGAGCATGCCGATGAAGTGCACCAGGCCGCTATCGAGCAGGCGCTGGTGGAGCAGAAGAGCAGCGAGCTGTTCTACGACGCCGCCTCGGCATAATCGGCGATGGGTTTTGACCTCAAGGCGCGCCTGGCCGAACGCCAGGCCGCCAGCCTGTACCGCCAGCGCCCGCTGCTGCAGAGCCCGCAAGGGCCGCAGGTCACCGTCGACGGCCAGCCGCTGTTGGCGTTTTCCAGCAATGACTACCTGGGCCTTGCCAACCACCCCGATGTGATCGCCGCCTGGCGTGCCGGCGCCGAGCGCTGGGGCGTGGGCGGTGGTGCGTCGCACCTGGTGATCGGCCACAGCGGCCCACACCATGAGCTGGAGCTGGCGCTTGCCGACCTCACCGGCCGGCCCCGCGCATTGCTGTTCACCACAGGCTACATGGCTAATCTCGGTGCTATCACCGCGCTGGTGGGGCAGGGCGACACCGTGTTGCAAGACCGCCTCAACCACGCGTCGTTGCTCGACGGAGGGCTGCTCAGCGGCGCGCGCTTCTCACGCTACCTGCACAACGACGCCCAGAGCCTGGCCAGCCGCCTGGCCAAGGCCCAAGGCAACACGCTGGTGGTGACCGACGGGGTGTTCAGCATGGATGGCGATGTCGCCGACCTGCCGGCCCTGGCGCGCACCGCGCAAGCCCAGGGCGCCTGGCTGATGGTCGATGATGCCCATGGCTTCGGCACGCTGGGCCGCCACGGTGGCGGTGTGGCCGAACACCTTGGCCTGGGGATCGATGAGTTGCCGGTGCTGGTGGGCACGCTGGGCAAGGCTTTTGGCACCGCTGGCGCCTTCGTTGCTGGCAGCGAAGATCTGATCGAAACCCTGATCCAGTTCGCCCGCCCCTACATCTACACCACCAGCCAGCCGCCGGCGCTCGCCTGTGCCACGCTCAAAAGCCTGCAATTGCTGCGCGATGAGCACTGGCGACGTGAGCACCTGGCAGCACTGATCGCGCAATTTCGCGCAGGCGCGCAGCGCATCGGCCTGCAACTGCTCGACAGCCCGACGCCCATCCAGCCGATCCTGCTGGGCGATGCGCCCCGAGCACTGCGCTTGTCCCAATGGCTGCGCGAGCGCGGGGTGATGGTCGGCGCGATTCGCCCGCCCACTGTGCCGGCCGGCAGCGCGCGCTTGCGGGTGACGCTGACTGCCGCGCACACCGCCGAGCAGGTGGACCACCTGCTTGCGCTGCTTGCCGAAGGCTATGCCCTGCTGGAGCCGGCCGATGCGTGAGGCGCTTTATCTGTTGCCAGGCTGGGGCCTGGCACCTGAGCTGCTCAAACCGTTGGCCGAGGCGCTGCATTCGCGCTGGGACGTGAAGCTGCTGGCGTTGCCGGAGCGCGGCAGTGCCGAGCTTTGCCTGGATGCACTGGACCGCCAGATACCCGCCCACGCCTGGCTGGCCGGCTGGTCCTTGGGTGGCATGCTGGCGGTGGCCCTCGCTGCTCGGCGCGGCGCGGCGTGCCCGGGGTGATCAGCCTGGCCGCCAACGCTTGTTTCGTCGCCCATGATGACTGGCCGGAGGCGATGCCGGTGGCGACCTTCGACGCCTTCCTCGCCGGCTGCGAGGCTGACTCCCGCGCCACGCTCAAGCGCTTTGCGCTGTTCTGCGCCCAAGGCAGCGGGCAGGCGCGAGGGCTTGCCCGCCAGCTGCAGGCCGCGCCGGGTGCGCTGAGCCCTGCGCTGCTGCGGGTGTTGGGCGAGCTGGACACCCGTCAGGCGCTGGGCGCTTTCGATGGGCCGCAACTGCACCTGTTCGCCGAGCAGGATGGCCTGGTGCCGCAAGCCGTTGCTGGGCGCGTACTGTGCAGCCAAGTGCTGGCAGGGGCTTGCCACGCCTTCCCGGTCGAGTCGCCCGGCCTGGTCGCCCAGGCCATGCTGGCGCTGCGGGGGCGGGCCGATGCTTGATTACGTGCTTCCGGACAAACGACAGGTCGCCGCGTCCTTTTCCCGCGCGGCGGCCAGCTATGACAGCGTCGCGCAGCTGCAGCGCGATGTGGGCGGCCAATTGCTGAGCGAGTTGCCAGCAACCTTGCAGCCACGGCGCTGGGTCGACCTGGGCAGTGGCACCGGCCATTTCAGCCGGGCGCTTGCGGCGCGTTATCCACAGGCCCATGGATTGGCGGTGGACATTGCCCAAGGCATGCTGCAGCACGCCCGCGGCCTGGGCGGCGCCACTCATTACCTGGCAGGTGATGCCGAGTGCCTGCCGCTGGCTGCCGAATGCACCGATCTGGTGTTCACCAGCCTGGCAGTGCAGTGGTGCGACGATTTCGCCGCCGTGCTCGATGAAGCGCACCGGGTGCTGCGCCCGGGCGGCGTGTTTGCTTTCACCAGCCTCTGCGCCGGCACCCTTGCCGAACTCAGTGCCAGTTGGCGCGAGGTAGATGGCGACGTGCATGTGAACCGCTTCCGCACCGAGGCCGCCTACCGAACGCTCTGCGCGGCCAGCCCGCTGCGGGCCGAGCACCTGGCGGTGGAGCCGGTGGTGTTGCATTACCCCGATGTGCGCAGCCTCACCCACGAACTCAAGGCGCTGGGCGCGCACAACCTCAACCCCGGCCGCCCGGCGGGTTGACCGGCCGCGCTCGCATCGCTGCGCTGCTTGCTGCCTACGAGCGCCACCGAACGCCGGCCGGGTTGCCTGCCACCTGGCAGGTGATCCGCGGCGTACTGCGCAAACCCGCTTGAAGGAGAGGCCGATGGCCCGTTATTTCATCGCCGGCACCGACACCGAGATCGGCAAGACCACCATCGCCGCCGGGCTGCTGCACGCTGCAGCCAGAGCCGGCTTCACCACCTTGGGCGCCAAGCCAGTGGCCTCTGGCTGTGAGCGCACCGCCGAGGGTTTGCGCAACGAGGACGCGCTGGCCCTGCTCGGCCAAAGCAGCCTGCAGCTGCCCTACGCAGCGGTTAACCCTTATGCCTTCGAGCCCGCCATCGCACCGCATCTGGCGGCGCAGGAAGCCGGTGTGGCGTTGACCGTTCAAGCCTTGGCGCAACCGATGCGGGAGGTGCTGGCTCATCAGGCGGGGTTCGCGCTGATCGAAGGCGCTGGCGGCTGGCGGGTGCCACTGGCCGGTGGCGAATACCTTTCCGGCCTTGCCGTGGCGCTGGAGTTGCCGGTGATTCTGGTGGTCGGCGTGCGCCTGGGCTGCATCAATCACGCGCTGCTGACCGCCGAGGCGATTGCCGCTGACGGGCTGGTGCTGGCCGGATGGGTGGCCAATGTGGTCGATGCGCAGACCTCGCGGCTGGAGGAGAACCTCGCCACGCTCAGCGAGCGGTTACTCGCCCCTTGCCTGGGCCGCGTGCCGAGGTTGCCGGCGGCCACGCCCGACCAGGTGGCCGCCTATCTGGACCTGAGCAAGCTCGAGCGGCATTGCCGCCTAACGGCGCTGGCAGAGCGGCGGGCGCCGCGCTAAAGTCGTGGCAACTTGCCAAGCCACCTGAGGGTGTCGCTATGATCATTGCCTCCAACAGCCTTTACAGCACCGGCCTGAGCGCTATTCAGGCAGGGCTCTCGCAGGCCAACGGTGCCGCGCGTGAAATCGCAAGCCAGGCCACCGATTACCAGGATGAGCGCCTGCGCGGCGTCGACCGCAGCAAACCGGACATCGCTATGTCGATGGTCAACCTTGTGCAGGCCCAGCGGCAGGTGCAGGCCGGCGCCAAGGTCGAGAGAGCGTCCGACGAAGCATTGGGCCGGCTGATCGATACCTGGGCCTGAGCCTTTCATCGGTTTTAACATGACACCTGGCATTACATTTCCGCCTCCGCCGCGCTAGCCCGCAGCGGGGCGGCTCTGCTTTGGGCGCCGGAAATTCATCACCTGCGATGGCGGTTTCGGCCTCTTGCAATCTCTCCGCTGGAAACGTATGTTTCAAACAACTGTTTGACCCGCCAAGTAAGGGTCGCCCTACCGTGAATTCGCCAGCCGAGGTTTGCCATGCCCGAGTACAAAGCCCCCTTGCGTGACATTCGTTTCGTTCGCGACGAATTGCTCGGCTACCCAGCGCACTACCAGAGCCTCCCAGGCTGCGACGGTGCCGATGCCGACACCGTGAATGCCGTGATCGAAGAAGGCGCCAAGTTCTGCGAGCAGGTGCTGTCGCCGTTGAACCGCGTGGGCGACACCGAAGGCTGCCGCTGGAGCGAAACCGGCGTCACCACCCCCACTGGCTTCAAAGAGGCTTACAAGCAATTCGTCGACGGCGGCTGGCCGAGCCTGGCCCATGACGTCGAGCACGGCGGCCAGGGCCTGCCCGAGTCGCTGGGCCTGGTGCTGAGCGAACTGGTCGGCAGTGCCAACTGGGCGTGGGGCATGTACCCCGGCTTGTCTCATGGCGCGATGAACACCCTGTCGGCGCACGGCACCGACGAGCAGAAGCACACCTACCTCACTCGCCTGGTCACCGGCGAATGGACCGGCACCATGTGCCTCACCGAGCCGCACTGCGGCACCGACCTGGGCATGCTGCGCACCAAGGCAGAACCCCAGGCCGACGGCAGCTACAAGATCACCGGCACCAAGATCTTCATCTCCGCCGGCGACCATGACCTGGCCGAGAACATCGTCCACATCGTGCTTGCCCGCCTGCCCGACGCGCCTGCCGGCACCAAAGGCATCTCGCTGTTCATCGTCCCCAAGTTCCTGCCGTCTGCCGAAGGCGGCGTGGGCGAGCGCAACGCTGTGACCTGCGGTTCGCTCGAGCACAAGATGGGCATCCACGGCAACGCCACCTGCGTGATGAACTTCGACGGCGCCAGCGGTTTCCTGATCGGCCCGGCGAACAAAGGCCTGAACTGCATGTTCACCTTCATGAACACCGCGCGCCTGGGTACTGCGATCCAGGGCCTGGCGCACGCCGAAGTCGGCTTTCAAGGCGGCCTGAAGTACGCCCGCGAACGCCTGCAGATGCGCTCGCTCACCGGCCCCAAGGCACCGGACAAATCCGCCGACCCGATCATCGTGCACCCCGATGTGCGCCGCATGCTGCTGACCATGAAGGCGTTCGCCGAAGGTTCGCGTGCGATGGTCTACTTCACCGCCAAGCTGGTGGACGTGCTCAAGTACAGCGAAGACGAAAGCGCCAAAGTGGCCGCTGACGAACTGCTGGCCTTCATGACCCCCATCGCCAAGGCCTTCATGACCGAAGTGGGCTTCGAGTCGGCCAACCACGGCCTGCAGATCTACGGCGGCCACGGCTACATCGCCGAGTGGGGCATGGAGCAGAACGTGCGCGATGCCCGCATCGCCATGCTCTATGAAGGCACTACCGGTATCCAGGCGCTCGACCTGCTGGGCCGTAAGGTGCTGATGACCCAGGGCGCTTCGCTCAAGAGCTTCACCAAGTTGGTGCACAGGTTCTGCCAGGCGCATGAAGGCAACGCTGCCATTGCCGAGTTCGTCGCGCCGTTGGCGCAGCTGAACAAGGAGTGGGGCGAGGTGACGATGAAGATCGGCATGGGCGCCATGAAAGATCGCGAGGAAGTCGGCGCCGCGTCGGTGGACTACGTGATGTATTCCGGCTATGCGTGCCTTGCCTACTTCTGGGCCGACATGGCCCGCGTCGCAGCCGAGAAAGTCGCCAGCGGCGAGGGCGACACCGCCTTCTACCAGGCCAAGCTCGATACCGCGCGGTTCTACTACCAGCGCATCCTGCCACGTACCCGCGGGCTGGTCGCTACCATGCTGTCGGGCGCAGGCAACCTGATGGCGATGAGCGAAGAGTCTTTCAGCCTGGGCATCTGAGCCTGCGAGCCTCACCGAATGCCGCGCCTTCAGGCGCGGTTTTTCTTCGGGAAAAATAAATGCCTGTTCGATCAAAAGCCTGACGCCAAAATTTCATCCAGCACTTCATCTTTTTCCAGACACGGCCGATACGAATGCAGGCACAATGATATTGGCCTGCTGCGTACGCGAGCATCAGGCCCCGACGCCGGACTGGAGCAAAGCCCTTGCTGCAACTCAAAGCCTATCGGATCAGCCACTTCCTGCCGTCGCTGGCGCTGCTGGCAGCCGGGCTGGGCGCGGCCTACGTGCGCGACCTCAACGTGTTCTTCACCTCGCTGTTCAATGTGCTGCCCACCCTGGTGGTGCTGTTGGGCGGCGCCTATTGCGCGGTCTACCAAACGCCAGCGTGAACTGTTTCTGATGGTCACGGTGTACACCGTGTACTTTTTGCTCGACACCCAGACCGACTATTACCGCGATAACGGCCGGGTGCGCGACGACGCGGCGGTCGTCTTCCACCTGTGCTGCCTGCTGCTGCCGATCCTCTACACCCTCTACGGTTTCTGGGAGGAACGCACCCACCTGGGCCAGGACCTGCTGGCGCGCCTGGCGGTCATGCTGGCGCTGGGCGGGGTGGCGTTCGGCTTCGAGCAAAGTTTTCCACCAGGCCCTGCTGGCGTGGCTGGCCGACATCCGCTGGCCTAGCCTGCACTGGCCCTGGATGAACCTGATCCAGATGAGCTACCCAGTGTTCTTCATCGGCCTGGGCGTGCTGGTCGCGCTCTACCTGCGCAAGCCGCGGCCGTTGCATGCGGCGTTGATCATCGGCTTGGTGGGCCTGTTCTGGATGCTGCCCAAGACTTTCATCTGCCGTTCACGCTGAACATCATGTGCAGCCAGGTGATGCTGATGCTCGCCGCTGCCGTGGCACACGAGGCGTACCAGATGGCGTTTCGCGACGAGCTCACCGGCCTGCCTGGCCGGCGCGCGCTCAACGAGCGCTTGCAGCGGCTGCGGGCGCGACTACGTGCTGGCCATGGCCGACGTGGACCGTTCAAGAAATTCAACGACACCCACGGCCATGACGTCGGCGACCAGGTATTGCGACTGGTGGCCAGCAAGCTGGGCAAGGTCGGTGGCGGTGGCCGTGCGTACCGCTACGGCGGTGAGGAGTTCGCGGTGGTGTTCGCCGGCAAGACGCTCGAAGAGTGCATGCCGCATCTGGAAGTGATCCGCGGGGTGATCGAGGCGTATGTGATTCACCTGCGCGAAGCCGACCGCCCGCAAAACGACCAGCAGGGCCGGCAACGCCGTGGCGGCTCGGCAGCGACCAGCGTGTCGGTGACGGTCGGCGTCGGTGTCGCCGAGCGCCAGCCGGAGCAGCGTACTCCAGAAGAGGTGATGAAGGCCGCTGACCAGGCGCTGTATGCCGCCAAGGGCGCCGGCCGCAACTGCCTGATGGCCGCAGGCAACCAGCGCCGCGGTGCTGTACGCACCGGCGGTGCCGCGTGACCTCTTGGAACTTACTGGTCACGCCTTGACGCTACGTCTCTGAAACGTGCCTGGGCTACACTGGCCGCACCTGTTTCCTGCCTATCTTGCGAGGTCCCCATGGCCGACTACGAAGCCCCTGCGCGACATGCGTTTCGTCATGAACGAGGTGCTCGAATTGCCCGCGCTCTGGGCGCAACTGCCGGCGCTGGCGGAAGCCGCCGATGCCGAGACTGTCGCGGCGGTGCTGGAGGAGGCTGGCAAGGTTGCCGGGCAGAGCATCGCGCCGCTGAGCCGCGCTGCAGATGAAGAAGGCTGCCACTGGCACGAGACTGCCGTCAGCACGCCAAAGGCTTCATTCAGGCCTATGGCACTTACGCCGAAGGCGGTTGGGTGGGCGTGGGTGGCGACCCTGAGTACGGTGGCATGGGCATGCCCAAGGCCGTCTCCGCGCAGGTCGAGGAGATGGTCAATGCCGCAAGCCTCTCCTTCGGCCTGTACCCCATGCTGACCGCTGGCGCATGCCTGGCGATCAACGCCCACGGCAATGACGAACTCAAGCGAACCTACCTGCCCAACATGTACGCAGGCACCTGGGCGGGCTCCATGTGCCTGACCGAGCCGCATGCCGGCACCGACCTGGGGATCATCCGCACCCGCGCCGTCCCCGCAGCTGATGGCAGCTATGAGGTGACCGGTACCAAGATCTTCATCACCGGTGGTGAGCATGACCTCACCGAAAACATCATCCACCTGGTGCTCGCCAAGCTGCCTGATGCGCCGGCCGGGCCCAAGGGTATTTCGCTGTTGCTGGTGCCCAAGTTCATGGTCAATGCCGATGGCAGCCTGGGTGCGCGCAACGGCGTGAGCTGCCGGCTCGATCGAGCACAAGATGGGCATTCAGGCCTCTGCCACCTGCGTAATGAACTTCGATTCAGCCATCGGCTACCTGGTGGGCGAGGCCAACAAGGGCCTGGCAGCCATGTTCACCATGATGAACTACGAGCGCCTGGGCGTCGGCGTTCAAGGCCTGGCCTCGGGTGAGCGCTCCTACCAGAACGCCATCGAATACGCTCGCGAGCGCCTGCAAAGCCGTTCGCCACGCCGGTGCCCAGGCGCCGGCCAAAGTGGCCGACCCGATCATCGTGCACCCCGATGTGCGGCGCATGCTGCTGACCATGAAAGCCTTCAATGAAGGCGGCCGGGCGTTTCCACCTACGTGGCCATGCAACTGGACATCGCCAAGTACGCCGAAGATGCCGCCCAACGCATCGCCGCCGAGGAGCTCGTCGCGCTGCTGACGCCGGTGGCCAAGGCCTTCCTCGACGGACCTGGGCCTGGAAACCACCGTGCACGGCCAGCAGGTGTTCGGCGGCCACGGGTACATCCGTGAATGGGGCCAGGAGCAACTGGTGCGTGACGTGCGCATCACTCGGATCTACGAAGGCACCAACGGCATCCAGGCGCTGGACCTGATGGGGCGCAAGGTCGTGGCCAACGGCGGCGCTTACTACCGGCGCTTCTCATCTGAAGTCAGGGCGTTCATCGAAGCCAACGAGAGCGAATTCAGCACCCCTTGAAGGCTGCGCTGGACAACCTCGACAGCCTCACGGCTTGGGTATTGGACAGCGCCAAGGCCAACCCCGAGGAAATCGGTGCCGCTTCGGTCGAGTACCTTCAGGTGTTCAGCTACACCGCCTACGCCTGGCTCTGGGCGCGCATGGCGCTGGCTGCGGAGCGGGGCACGGGTGATGACGATTTCTATGCCGGCAAACTGGGCACGGCGCGCTTTATTTCGCCCGCCTGTTGCCGCGCGTTCATTCGCTCACCGCCTCGGTCAAGGCCGGCAGCGAGTCGCTCTACCTGCTGGGCGAGGCGCAGTTCTGACCCTGTAAGCCATGGCTTACTTCACGCGGCGGTGTTCGCCCAATAGGCGCCGCCGCTACGCTTGGTTAATCTTTGTTTCAAGGACGTCGCGCAGGATAGCGCAAAGGAAAACGCGGACACGTCAGGAAGGCTGCCAGGGAGGTGGCTATTCAAGGATGAACGGGAAACCGTCTGTAGAACCCCGCCATGGTGCGGGGTTTTCTTATTTCATGTTCAGACGCCTTCGTCGCCCGGCAAAGCCGGCCTCCCACCTGATGACCCCAGCATCAAGTTCTGATTACCTCCTCCAACAACTGCCGCAACAACTCCACCGACGCCTGCTGCCGCTGCGCATCCCGATACACCAACCCCACCTTCAACGGCACTCGCGGCTCGGTCAGTGGCTTCCATAGCAGCTCCGCCGAATCGCTGATCACCTGTGCCCGCCCCGGCAGGACGGTGGCCAGTCGCGTATGGGGCAGGGTGTCGAGGATGCCGGCCATGGTGTTGAGCTCAGCCTGCACACGAGGGCGGCGGCCCAGGGTGGCCAGTTGGGTTTGCCACATCTGGCGGATCTGGAATTCCTCGCCCAGCAACAGCATCGGTTGGTCGGCCGCCTGCGCCAGTGACACCTTGCGAAAGGCTTGCAGGGGGTGATTGCGCGGCACCACCAGTTGCAGCTCGTCTTCGTAGAGCGCCAGCCCGTGCAGCGCCGGCTGGCGCGGCGGCAGGTAACCGATGCCGATGTCGAGGGTGCCGCCTTGCAGGCGACGCTCGATTTCCAGGCCCGACAGTTCGTAGATCTGCACCACCAGGTGCGGCTGTGCGCGGCTCATGCGTTCGAGCAGTTGCGGCACCAGGCTGGGATGAACCGTCTGCAACACGCCGATGGCCAGCGTGCGCTGCGCCTGGCCTTGAAAGGCGCGCATGGCCTGATGGGTGCGCTGCAGCCCGTCGAGCAGTGGCAGGGCGTGGCCATAGAGGGTGTGCGCGGCCAGTGTGGGCAGTAGGCGCTTGCCGCCGCGCTCGAACAAGGCCAGGTCAAGGCTGTGTTCGAGCTGGCGGATCTGCTGGGAAAGCGCCGGTTGCGAGATCGACAAGCGCTCCGCTGCGCGGCCCACGTGGCCCTCTTCGTAGACTGCGGCAAAGTAACGCAGCTGTCGAAAATCCATAAGTTCTGCTTATCGAAAGAGATGCTAAATCGAAATGGCTCAAGGCCAGCCAGGCGCCTAGTCTAGCTTGGAATAAGGGGCCATAAGAGCCGATGAGGAAAATGAGCCGCGTGCATACCCAGGCAAGATGCATAGGCAAAGCGAAACAGCACGATAACGGGTGGCAGGCGTGAACCTGTTCCGTCTGGCTCGCCCCATGGCCGATGAGACGGGCTTCGATGCGCAGGCTGCCCGTGCCCATCGCCTGCAACCGAGCGAGCGCCCCCAACGGGTGTTCGTGCGAGGCCAGGGCTCCTGGCTATGGGACGACACTGGCCGTGCCTATCTGGATTTCACTCAGGGCCTGGGTGTAGACAGCCTCGGGCACAGCCCCAGCGCGCTGGTCGAAGCCTTGCAGGCTCAGGCGCAAGAGCTGGTCAACCCCGGCGCGCGCTGGGAGCATCAGGGCGAGCTGGCCCTGTTGCAACAGCTGTGCCGGGCCACGGGCAGCGATTTCGGTTACCTGCTGGGCACTGGCAGCGAAGCCTGCGAGGCCGCCGTACTGCTCGCGCGGCAGTGGGGCGAGGCTAACCGGCGCGGCGCGTTCGGCATCATTACCGCTCAGGGCGGCTGCCATGGCCATGGCCTCGGCGCCCGCTCCAGCACCGCTCGGCTGCGGCACGGGCCGGAACTGCAAGGCTTCACTCAAGTCCCGTTCAACGACCTGCCGGCCCTGTGCGCGGCGATCGACACCGATACGGTTGCGATCATGCTCGAACCGGTGCAGGGCGAAGCAGGTGTGCTGCCTGCTGACGTCGGCTACCTGCGCGGCGTGGAGCGGTTGTGCCGTGAGCTGGGAATCCTGCTGATTCTCGATGAAGTCGGCACTGGCATGGGCCGCTGCGGCACATTGCTCGCAGAGGAGCAGTACGGCATACGCGCCGACATCCTCGCCCTGGGCAAGGGCCTGGGCGGCGGAGTCGGCCTGGCGGCAGTGCTGACACGCGAGCGCGCTTGCGCACTGCGGTTGGAGGACTTCGCCGGTAGCCATCACGGCAATCCACTGGCCTGCGCTGCGGGCCGCGCAGTCTTCCAGGCGGTGCCGGAACTGCTGGGGCGGGTCGAAGATCGCGGGCGCCACTTGCGTGAAGGCCTGGGCCGGCTCGCTCAACGCTATGAATTGCTGGCGCCGCGCGGGCTGGGCCTGCTCTGGGGGTTGCCGCTGCCCAAGGCAACGCTGCCCAGGTAGTGAATGCTGCCTTGCAGGAGGGCTTGCTGCTCGACGCCCCGCAGTCAGATGCGCTTCGTTTCACTCCGGCGCTGTGCGTGAGCCGTGGCAACATCGATGACATGCTGGCCCGCCTGGGCCGTGCTCTGGCGCGGGTGCATGCCGCGCAACTGAGCTGCTGAATACCGTCTGGCGTATCTGCGCACCGCCCCGGGCCGGCTGTTTGGGCCCGGGCGTTTTTTCAGGCGCTGAACCGCTTCGCTGGCAGTGTGGTCGTAGTAGCAACCACCGTTTCGGAGCCTCGCATGGACATCATTCGCATCATTTTCGCAATCATCCTCCCCCCGCTGGGCGTGTTCCTGCAGGTGGGGTTCGGCGGTGCCTTCTGGCTGAACATTCTGCTGACGCTGTGCGGGTACATTCCCGGTATCGTGCATGCGGTGTGGATCATTGCCCGGCGTTGAGGGGCCACCGCGTCATACGTCGCCCGGCTAGCCGGCCTCCCACTCCAAATGGTGGGAGGGCGGCTAGCCGCGCGACGCTTCACGCTAGAACCCACTGATAAAACCGATACTCCGCCTCCAGCGCATGCGCCAGGTTAGCCGCCTGGCGAAACCCATGCCGCTCCTGCGCATAATCGTGCGCCTCCACCGGCACCCCCTGCCGCTCAAGCGCTGCCACCATCGAGCGCGTCTGCTCCGGCACCACCACCTTGTCCAACTCCCCCTGAAAGAACACCACCGGCACACCGATGCGCTTGGCATGCAGCAGCGGCGTGCGTGCCGCATACCGCTCAGCATCCTGCACGGGGTCGCCGATCAGCCAGTCCAGGTAGTCCGCCTCGAACTTCGTGCGTCGCCCTTGCCAGCGCGGCCGGGTCGCTGACGCCATACAGGCTTGCTCCGGCACGGAACACATCGGCAAACGCCAGTGCGCACAGCGTGGTATAGCCGCCCGCGCTGCTGCCGCGAATGAAGGCCTGGCCTGGCTCGATCAGCCCCTGCTCGCACAGGTGCCGCACCAGCGCGCAGGCATCCTCCACATCCGACTCGCCCCAGCGCAGGTGCAGCGCCTGGCGAAAGGCACGGCCATAGCAGGTGCTGCCCCGGTAGTTCAGCTGCGCCACGCTGAAGCCGCCCTGTGCCCAGAATTGCACGCGCAGGTCGAGCACCGGGTAGAAGCTGGAAGTCGGCCCGCCATGGATGAATACCACCAGCGGCGCGGGTGCCTGCAGCCCCAAAGCGGGGTAGAAAAAGCCGTAAGCGAAACCGTCGCCACTCGGAAAGCGCAGGGGCACGGGCTGGCTCAGAGCCTCTACCGGCAGCGGGCTGGCACCGCCGGCAAGGGCCTCGGAGCCATGATCGTGGCGGTTGATGCGCACAATGGCCGCCGGCATGCTGGGCGACTCGGCGATTGCGTAAAGCCAGTCCGCGTCGAACGCGAGGCTACGAAAACGGCTGTAGCTGCCGGTGTAATCCTCCACTGGGCCGCCGATCCGGCAGATGCCCAAACGCGCAAAGCCCTCTTCGAACCAGGTGGCCAGGTATTCATCGTCGCTGATCGGTGCCCAACTGCTGGCGCCCGATTGCCATGGTGCGCCGCCATGGTCGGCCAGGGCGCTGGGCAGTGGCTGCCAGCCGTCGGCACTCTCGCGCCAGGGCTGCCAGAAACCATTGCGGTCGGTCAGGCAATGCAGGCGGCCGCGCTCGTCGAAGCAGGGCTGTTGCAAGCTTTCGGGTACCACCCCATCGCCGGCCAGGCACACCGGCATGAACCAGCCGCCGTCGGCGCGGCGTTCGGCGCACATCAGCCGCGTTTGCGTCCAGGGCTGGTGCGGGCGGCTCCATTCGACCCACGCCAGGCGCGTGCCGCGGTCGCCCAGCGCAGGGCTTGAGTAGAAGTCGGCACCTTCGGCCAGCACCTGGCGCGCGCCGCTGGCCAGGCTGATCGCCACCAGCCTGTGGATATCCACAGGCTCAACTGCTTCCTCCTCGACCGCCAGCACCAGGCCCTCGGCGAACACCAGGCCGCCGTAGCGGTAACTGCCTTGAGTCAATGGCTGCGGCTGGCCGCCGAAATGGGCTGGCGATACAGCTGCTGGTCGGCGTCGTTGACGAACACCAGGGCTTCACCTGCCACGCAGAAGCTTCCGCCGCCGTACTCATACACCCGGCTGCGGGCGCTGAAGCCATCCGGAGTCAGGCGCTGTGCCTGGCCGTCGTGCCAACGCCAGAGGCGGCAGGCGCCGTCCTCGGGGCGGTACTCGTTCCAGAACAGGCCCGCCGGGCTCACCTTGAGCTCGGCAAAGTCGATGCTGGCGGCCACCGCTGCAGCGGCGCTGAGCGGCTCGGCCGCGGGCGATGAGGCGTGAGTTTCGGTCATTGCGGTAGGTGAGCTGGCTGATGGTTTCGGTGGCGTGCTCGGATTCCTCGCGCGCGGCAAGGATCATTCCGTGGTGCGGTGACTTGCTGCACACAGGGTCTGCCTGGGTGGCGTCGCCTGTCAACATGAACGCCTGGCAGCGGCAGCCGCCGAAATCCTTCTCTTTTTCGTCGCATGAGCGGCACGGCTCGGGCATCCAGTCGTAGCCACGGAAGCGGTTGAAACCGAACGAGTCGTACCAGATGTGCTGCAGGCTGTGCTCGCGCACGTTGGGGAAGGTAATCGGCATCTGCCGCGCGCCGTGGCAGGGCAGGGCGGTGCCATCCGGCGTCACGGTCAGGAAGATGTTGCCCCAACTGTTCATGCAGGCCTTGGGGCGTTCCTCGTAGTAATCCGGCGTCACGAAGATCAGCTTGACCTTGCGCCCCTCGGCCTCGAAACGCTCGCGGTATTCATTGGTGATGCGCTCGGCCCGCTCGCAGTTGCGCGCGGGTCGGCAGCAGGCCCACTCGGTTCAAGTGCGCCCAACCGTAGAACTGGCAGGTGGCGAGCTCGACGAAGTCAGCCTCAAGCGCCACGCACAGTTCGATGATGCGGTCGATCTGGTCGATGTTGTGCCGGTGCGTCACGAAGTTGAGCACCATCGGGTAGCCGTGGGCCTTCACCGCGCGAGCCATGGCCAGCTTCTGGGCGAAGGCTTTCTTCGAGCCGGCGAGCAGGTTGTTCACCTCTTCATCGCTCGCCTGAAAGCTGATCTGGATGTGGTCGAGCCCGGCCTGCTTGAATTCAGCCAGGCGCGCTTCGGTCAGGCCGATGCCGGAAGTGATCAGGTTGGTGTAGTAGCCCAGCCCGCGCGCCTCGGCGATCAGCTCGGCCAGGTCCTGGCGCACCAGCGGCTCGCCGCCGGAGAAGCCCAGTTGCGCTGCGCCCATTTCCCGGGCCTGGCGCATCACCTGCTTCCACTGCTCGGTCGACAGCTCCTGGCCCTGCGCTGCGAAATCCAGCGGGTTGGAGCAGTACGGACACTGCAGCGGGCAGCGGTAGGTGAGCTCGGCCAGCAGCCAGAGCGGCAGGCCGACTTCGGCTTTTTCAGGCAAGTTCGAGCCAGTGCTTTTCACGCGCTACCTCCATGAACTGTTCGACGTCGTCGCCCAGCTCCGGCACTCCGGGAAATTGCGCGTCGAGCGCAGCGATGATCGCCGCCACCGAGCGCTGGCCGTCGATCAGGCCTCCGATGGCTGCGGCGCTGTCGTTGAGCTTGATCATCCCTTCGGGGTACAGCAGCACGTGGCCCTTTTGCGCCGGCTCGTACTGGAAGCGGTAACCCTGGCGCCAGGCCGGGACTCTCGAACGGTCGAAACTCATAGGGCGATCCCCTTGTGCCAGGCGCGCTCGCTGGTCACGGTGTGATCGGGCGGGCGATGCAGCTCGTAGGCCATGCTCATGGCGTCGAGCATGCTCCAGAGAATGTCGAGCTTGAACTGCAGGATCTCCAGCATGCGCTGCTGGCTCTCCCAACTGGTGTAGTGCGCCAGCGTGATCGTGAGGCCATGCTCCACGTCGCGGCGTGCCTGGCCCAGGCGGGTGCGGAAGTACTCGTAGCCGGCCGGGTCGATCCAGGGGTAATGCTGCGGCCAGCTGTCCAGGCGCGACTGGTGGATCTGCGGGGCGAAACAGCTCGGTGAGCGAGCTGCTGGCAGCCTCTTGCCAGCTGGCGCGGCGGGCGAAGTTCACATAGGCATCGACCGCAAAGCGAACGCCGGGCAGCACCAGCTCCTGGGATCGCAGCTGGTCCGGGTCAAGCCCCACCGCCTGGCCGAGGCGCAGCCAGGCTTCGATACCGCCGTCCTCGCCCGGCGCGCCGTCGTGGTCGAGCAGGCGCTGTATCCACTCGCGGCGGATCTCGCGGTCCGGGCAATTGGCCAGGATCGCAGCGTCCTTGAGCGGGATGTTCACCTGGTAATAGAAACGGTTGGCCACCCAGCCCTGGATTTGCTCGCGGCTGGCGCGGCCTTCGTACATGGCCACGTGATACGGGTGGTGGATGTGGTACAGCGCGCCCTTGGCGCGCAAGGCCTGCTCGAACTCGGCGGGGGTGAGGGCGGTGGTCATGTCACAGCTCCAGGCTCATGCCATCGAACGCCACCTCGACCTGCCGGCGCGCCAGCTCTGCACGCTCGGGCGAATCCTCATCGAGAATGGGGTTGGTGTTATTGATGTGGATGAGCACCTTGCGCGGCTTGGGCAAGCGCTCGAACACCTCCAGCATGCCGCCGGGGCCGTTCTGCGCCAGGTGCCCCATCTCGCGACCGGTGCGGGTGCCTACGCCACGGCGCTGCATCTCGTCGTCGTTCCACAAGGTGCCGTCGACCAGCAGGCAGTCGGCGCCGGCCATGGTTTCGAGCAGTGCGTCGTCGACCTTGCCCAGGCCTGGGGCGTAGAACAACGTGCCACCGGTGCGCAGGTCTTCGACTACCAGGCCGATGTTATCGCCCGGGTGCGGGTCGAAACGGTGCGGCGAGTAGGGCGGCGCGGCACTGCGCAGCGGCAGGGGGGTGAAACGCAGGTTCGGGCAGGCCGGCACGGTAAAGCTGCCGGAGAGCTCGATACGCTTGCGCTGCAAGCCGCCGTTCCAGTGTTCGAGCATGTTGAACAACGGAAAGCCCGTGGTCAGGTCCTGGTAGACCATGTCGGTGCACCACACCTGATGCGGGCAGCCCTCGCGCAGGCTGAGCAGGCCGGTGGTGTGGTCGATCTGGCTGTCGAGCAGGATGATCGCGGCGATGCCGGTGTCGCGCAGGGCGCGGGCCGGCTGCATTGGGCCGAAGCTCTGCAGTTGCGCGCGGATGTCGGGGGAGGCGTTGCGCAGCACCCAGTTCACGCCGTCGTCGGACAGCGCGATCGAGGACTGAGTGCGCGCCGTGGCCCGCAAGGTGCCATCACGCAGGCCCTTGCAGTTGGCGCAGTTGCAGTTCCACTGGGGGAAACCGCCACCGGCGGCCGAGCCCAGGATTTGAATGTACATGGCCCCTCCGGCATGGGCGCTTTTGAAAAGAAAACGCCCCGGTTCGACCGAGGCGCTGTGCTGCAGCTGCGTGAATCAGCGGCTGGCGAAGTACATGGTGACTTCGAAGCCGATGCGCAGGTCGGTGTAGGCTGGCTTGGTCCACATGGGGGCGCTCTCCTTCAAGGGTGGTTCGGGGGGTACTGATATCTTGGTCCACGCCGGGGCGAGAACGTTCGAATGATCGTGCCGGGCATTCTACCTCAATGAAACGGCCCGAACGGTTACTTCGGTGTAATGGACTTTCTCCGCATCTGTAACGATTCAGCGAACCGATTGCCAGCGATCGTCCGGTGCCGGCCCGTTGGCCAGTGCCAGCCAGCCGCTGCTCGCCTGCTGCAATTGGCGGGCGGCGTCGGCCACGTGCTGTGGGCGCAGCGCTGCCAGGGCTGCCTGAAGCTGCTCCAGGTAATCCGGGCCCTTGCCGCCCAGGCCGGCCTGCCACAGGGTTTCGCCCAACTGCGGGGTGTCCAGCTCCTCGCGGGACAACCGCGCGGCCAGGCTCTGCGCCTGGCTCAGCACGGTGCTGGTCCCCAGGTTGTTGATCAGCCGGGGCAGTTGCTCGAAGAACTGTTCCATATGCCCAAGAATGCCGGGCAACGCCGTGCCCGGTGACTGCACCCGAACACCAGCCCGGCGCTGCCGCTGATCTGCCTGAAGCTGGCGAATACCGCATAGCCCAGTTGCAACTCCACCCGCATGCGCTGATAGAAAGCCGTCTGCGAAAGATGTGCGAGCAAGCGCCAGGCCGCTTCGTCAGCCAGTGAACCGTGTGGCGCCGGGCAGAACAGCAACAGCGCATGTTCGCCCGCTGCGCTTTGCAGGTGGCTCCAACGGCGGCCGCTCATGGGCGGCACGCTGCCACCAGTCTGGCTGGCCGGCTGGCCAGGGAGCTGGCGCAGGGCCTGGTTCAGGCCGCTGCGCGCAGGCTCGGCAAAGCCCACAGCCAGGGCTTCCCAGCGAGTATCCCCCACAGTTTGACCAAGGTGCTGGCCTGCACCGCCTCGCGCGTATCACGCAGCTGGACGTTGAAGAAACCCAGGCAATGCTCGGGCAGGCGCTTGAGCAATTCGCGGATCGGCGCCTGCGCGGCATGCTCGGCGGGCTCGGCGTTGCGCCAGGCCTCTGGCGCAGGGCTGCCCAGGTGCTGGGCGGCGTTTTCCAGCAATGCCGGCATCGGCTCGGCGATGCCCGACAAACGCAGCTGCCAGTCGTCGCCCAGCCGATGGAAGGTCAGGCGCACGCCGGCCTGGCGCGCTTCGTCGGCGAGGCGGCGCAGGCTGTGGTCCAGCACTTGAGTGATACCGGGATGGCGCGAGGCGTGCCCACGCCAGCGTACGAACACCTCGCCTTCCTCTGGCGCGCTTGCCGAGCCTTGGCTGTAGCGCACCGAGCGCAGGTCCGGCAGGGTCTGGTCCGGGCGCCGGGTGGGGCGCAGGAAGCGGTTGCGCTGCGGCAGCCGCCAGGCCACCTGCGGCACGCTGCCGTAAGGTTCTGGCAGCGGATGGATGAGGTTTTCGGCCTTGAGCTGCGCGAGCACCGCGCCCAACGCAGCGGTCACGGGCGCGCTGGCGATGGATGCCTCACGGCGGGCCAATTCCAGGGCACCGGCCACCAGTTGCTGGCGCTTGCGCAGCAGTGCGTACTCTTCCTCAAGCGGTGCCCAGGCGCCAAGGGATTCGAAGAACTCCAGCCAGCTCAGGCACAGCTGCGCGACGTTGCCGGCCGCACGTACGCCGGCCGGCGTCAGGCGGAAGTCGAAGTCCAGAACCGCCTGGTCGGCATAGTGGTAGAGCACTCTCACGTCGAGGCGCTCGACCCATTCGCGCTTCTGCAACTCGGCCAGCAACCCGCCCGGCTGGGGCTGCGCCGCCCAGGCGGTGAGAAAGGCCAGGGCGCTGGCGCTGTATTCGGGCAGGTCCTGGCAGGCGAACGCCAGGCTGAGCCGGCGCGGGTCTGCCGGAGGGTCTGCCTGGCCGCTGCCGTCGAGCAGGGGCACGGGCGCAGGCCGTGGCTGGCGCTTGCCGTTGGGCAGGATCTGCGCGCAGCGGCGGGCCACCGTCAGCAACGCTTCCGCGGGCTGGGGGCCGGCCAGGCGCAGGCTCATCTGCGCCCCGTGATAGAAGCGCCGGTAGAAGGTCATCAGCCCTTGCTGAAACTCGGCGTTGCCCAGCGGCAAGCTGTAACGGTTTCCGGCATGAAAGGCCCGCAGCGGGTGGCGCGCTGACAACGGCTCGGCCAGCCACAGCTGGTGCTGGGCCTCGGCGTCACGCGACCACGCGAGGAACTCGGCGTGCAGCACTTCCCGTTCGCGGCGCTGATCGCCCAGCGCCAGGCGTGGGCGGGCGAGCATTTCGCACAGCCGCTCCAGCGCCCCGGAGAGGGCGGCAGGCGGAACTTCGAAAAAGAATTCAGTGTGCCGCTCGCGGGTGCTGGCATTGAGCTGCCCGCCCTGGCGCTGCACGTAGGCCATCAGTGCCTGGTCGCCGTCGTAGCGCTCGGTGCCGAGGAAGAACAGGTGCTCGAGAAAATGCGCCAGGCCCGGCCAGGCCGGGTCCACGTCATGGCTGCCCGCCTCCACCCGCAGGAACGCCGCTGCTTTGCGCAGCCGCGGCTCATGCAGCACCTTCAGCACCAGGCCGTTTTCCAGCACGAGGGCGTTGTCAGGGGCTGCGGGGAGAATGGCATGGCGGGCGTTCCGGTGCGTTGGGCAAGTGGCGCAACATCCTAGCGGATTAATGTGCCACTACGACAGCGCCATGGGCCAGTATCGCCCACCGGTCGTCACCGGTGGGCCAACGGTCAATTGCTGCGCAGTGCAGCGGTGGCGCCGACCATGCTCGCCGATGGCAGCAATTGGCTGATGAAGCGGTTCCAGCGCGTGATGTTCGCCGGGCCGACGAACACCACGTCAGCCGGGCGCAGGTCGAACTGGCTGGCCAGCAGGAAGGCGGTCGGCTTTTTCGCGTCCAGATAGAACACGGTCGGTGCCTGTTTTTCCGCCGCCTGTGCACCGCGAATCAGCGTAGATCGCCTCGGCGTTGGCGGTTTCCGGAGCCACGCCACCAGCGCTGCCCAGGGCCTGCATCAGCGTGTAGGTGCTGGTGCCGTAGTTCAGGGTTTGCGGGTTGCGCACCTCGCCCAGCACGTAGAGGGTGTTGGCGCGGTTGTTGCCCAGGTGCAACTGGTCGCCGTCCTTCAGGTAGATGCTGCCCAGCTGCGAATCGGCGCGGTTGAGGGTGTCGATGTCGAGCATGTACTCCTGGCCGTCGCGGCGCAGGATCAGGCCGGCCAGGTTGGCGTTGTCGGCTTCACCACCGGCGCGGCTGACCGCGTTGACCAGCGACAGCGGAATGTTGTTCAGCGATTGCGGGCCAGGGCTTCTGAAGGCGCCGGAGGAATTACCCGCTGGCTGTTGTAGCTTTCAATGTTCACGTCCACCCGTGCCACGGTCAGGTATTTGGAAAGCGCCACCTGCAGGTCGTTACGGAACTGCTCGACGGTTTTGCCCCCGCCTGGATCGACTCGATATCGGGGTCAGTAGAGCGTGCCGTCGTTGCGCACCACGCGGGTGCTGGAGCTGCTCTGCTCAGGCCCGCCAGGGGCGTTCAGTTCCTGGTGCTCCCACACCGTCACCACCAGCCCGTCACCTGCGCCGATGCGGTAGTCGCCGGGCTTGTAGGCCAGCAATTGCTGGGCGACCGGCGCCGGGGTGTAGATCACCTGTTGCTGGCGAGCGGTGGCGCTGGTGATCTGCACCACGTTGACCGGGCCTGCGATGGCGTCGTCGCCGACGTCATCGGGGTCATGTGCTGGCCGGGGGCGAAGGCGCAGCCTTGCAACAGCGCACCGCAAAGCAGAGTGAACAGGGCGTGGCGGATCATGTCGGGTTTCCTGGGGTTCGGTTTGCTGTTCAAGAGGTTCAGGCGGACGTCGCGGCCAGGCGCAGAGCCGGCGGTTCGACGGTCAGGCCCAGATGCTGGTCTACCAACTGGCGAAGCTGGTGCTCGAAATGCCGCTCGGAGAAGCGCTCGGCGTTGTCGCGGCAGGCCTGCGCGCTGATGTGTGCCTGCTCGCGCTCGAAAAGCTGCACCGCTTCGGCCAGCGCCGTTGCGCTTTGTTCCCGATAGAGCACGCCGGTGGGGTTTTCCTGCTCCAGCCCGCGCACGGTTTCCAGCACGCCACCGCGGCCGAAGGCGATCACCGGGGTGCCGCAGGCCTGGGCTTCCACTGGGCTGATGCCGAAATCTTCCTCGGCGGCGAACACGAAGCCCTTGGCGTTTTGCATGTGCTCACGCAGCACGTCGAAGCTCTGATGGCCGAGCACAGTGACGTTCGGGCCGGCAGCCTTGCGCACTTTATCCATCTCCGGGCCGTCGCCGATGACCACCAGGCGCTTGTCGGGCATCTGCGCGAAGGCCTCGACGATCATCGGCACCTTTTTGTAGGGCACCATGCGCTGGGCGGTGACGTAGTAGTCCTGCTTCTGCGCTTGCAAGGTGAAGCCGCGGGTGTCCACCGGCGGGTAGATCACCTCGGCCTCGCGGCGGTAGGCCTTCTGAATGCGCCGCGCGATGAACCGCGAGTTGGCCACGAAGCAGTCAACCGCAGGCGCCGTGCGCTGGTCCCAAAGGCGCATGTAATGCAGCACCATGCGCGCCACCGCGCCCTTGATGCCCTTGGCCATGCCGCTTTCGTTCAGGTACTGGTGCTGCAGGTCCCAGGCGTAGCGGATCGGCGAGTGCACGTAGCTGATGTGCACGGTGTCGGGGCCGGTGAGCACGCCCTTGGCCACGGCGTGGCTGCTGGAAATCACCAGGTCGTAACCGGAGAGGTCCAGTTGCTCGATCGCCATCGGCATCAGCGGCAGGTAGCGCTGGTAGTGGGTGCGCGCCTTGGGCAGGCGCTGAATGAAGGTGGTGGTGGCGCGCTTGCCGCCCAGGCGTGCACGGTCTTGATCGCTAAGGAAGTCGATCACCGCGAACAGGTCGGCCTGCGGCCACAGGCGCAGGATCGAAGCCAGCACCCGCTCGGCGCCGGCGTAGGTCACCAGCCAGTCATGAACGACGGCGATTTTCATGCGATCTCCTTGGCCGCAGCCACGTGGGAGGTTGAATAGGGGGCCTGGGCCGGTTGCCCGAGCAAGGTGTCGAGCTGGTCGCTGATGCGCTGTGCCGAGGTTTGCCAACTGAATCGCGCAACGTTGTGCCGGCCCAGCTGGCGCAGGTGTTGGCCGATGCGCGGGTCTTCCAGCACCAGGCGCATGGCGCCGGTCATCTGGGTGGTGTCCAGCGGGTCGAAATACAGCGCGCTTTCCTGCAGCACTTCGGGGATGGACGCCGCATTGGCTGCCAGTACCGGGCAGTCGCAGGCCTGGGCCTCCAGCGGCGGAATGCCGAAGCCTTCGTACAGCGAGGGAAACAGGAACGCGCTGGCGCCCTGGTACTGGGCGATCAGTTCGGCATCGCTCAGGCGCCCGAGGAAGCGAATGCGCGCATCGCCTTTGGCCTGCTGGGCGAGGCTGTCATCGGCGAAGATGCCGCTGGCGCCGCCGACGATCCGCAGCTGCACGTCGTCATGGCCGTCCAGTGCCAGGAAGGCCTGGATCAGCCGGCTGAAGTTCTTGTGCGCGCTGGGCGAGGACACCGCCAGCAGGTAACGGGTGGTGGCCGTCGGCGGCTCGGCCGGCCGGAAGCTGCCATCCACCGCGTTCGGCACCACCAGGATGCGTTCGGCCGGGTAGTGGTAGAACTGGCTGATTTCGCCACGGGAGAACTGGCTGACGGTGATCAGCCCGCGGGTGCTGCGCAGCATCAGCGGGGTCATCCAGCGGTAGGCCAGGCGGAAGGCGCGGCTGTAGCTTTCCGGGTGGCGCACATAAGTGATGTCGTGGTGGGTGGCCAGCTGGTTGCGGTAGAACAGCGGCGCGGTGGCACCCAGCGACAGCAGCAGCGGGTTGCCCTGGCCTGCCAGGTAACGCGGCAGGTCCCACTGTTCCCAGCGGTGGCCACCGTTGCTGCCGATCACCTCGGCGCCCAGCGCCTTGGCTGACGCGTGCATGCGAATGCCGGGTGGGCAAACGAAGCGCAGGTCGCTGCGCAGTTCGCGCAGGGCCAGGCAGATCTGCTCGGCGAAACGTTGTACGCCGCGCAGCTCCTGGGTCAGAAATCGGGCATTGACGATAATCATCGGGTCAGTCCTGCGCAGCGGTGAAAGGCAGACCACGGGCAGTGCCCAGGTCGATCACAAGGGGGAAACCAGTCAGCGGCACACGCGCCTGGCACAGGCCGGCGTCACACTGCCACTGGCTGTCGATGGCGCGGTAGCCCTGTTCGGGCACGGCCAGGTCCAGCGCCTTGAGCGGGCCGGGCTGGCCGCCCTGCACGCGCACGCTGAGCGAGGCGTTCGGGCTGTCGGCCCAGACGGCCAGCTGTTGATGGCCGCCCTGGCTCAACAGCACCGCCCACGGCCCGCCAAGCTGGCTGGCGGAGGCGTCGAACTGGCTGTTCTGCACCAGCGGGGCGATGGCCTTGAGCACATTGAAAGCCGGTTTGGGCGAGAGGTCCGGGTTGAGCAGGCCGAAGTTGTGCTCCTGTTCGGCGCGGTCGTTGCCGTCGTTGATCAGGTCGTACCACCACATGCCTTTGATGGCCGGCACGGTGCGCGCCAGCAGGAAGCTGCGCGCCAGGAACGCCGCCTGGGTGCTTTCGCTGACCCCGCACGGGTGGCGGTCGCCGGTGCTGTGCCAGCCCATCTCGGTCAGGTACAGCGGCACCGGCTTGCCGGCCTCGGCATCGAAGCGTGCCGACAGCTCGCGCAACCAGCCGATCCAGTGCTCGGGCTTGTAGCCGTTGTTGGCTTTTTCGCAGTGCACGTACGGGTGCAACGACAAGCCGTCGGCGTAGTTCATCACGCCGCCTTGCAGCAGGCGATCGGCAAAGCCTGCCTTGATCCCCTCGGCGGTGATCGCCCCGGCCAGCACCTTCGCCCCCGGGGCCTGGGCACGCACCACCGGCGCGCTCAGCTCGGCCAGCTTCAGGTAGCTTTTGCTGTCGCCCACCATGCCGAAGCGCGGCTTGGCGATGTCCCACTCGTTGTAGATTTCCCAGTAGTCGACCTGGCCCTTGAGCTGCCGGGTGACGAACGCGGTGTAATCCAGAAAGCCGCCGCGCACGCTGTCGAAAGCGGGCTTGGCATTGCTGTTGTAGAAACTGTTGCCGTAGCCGAGGATCAGCACGTTGCTCATGCCCAGTTGCCGCTGGGCGCCGAGGTAGCGGCCCCAGGCTGGCGGCATGCCGAACTGGCCTTTCTGCAATTCCACGTGGCCCCACCAGGCGTCGTCGCGTACCGAGTCGATCCCGGCTTCACGCGCTTTGGCCAGCGCCGGGCGCACGTCGGTTTCGGCGTTGAGCAGATGAGTGCCTACGCCGACGATGAACGCCGGTGCGTCAGCCTGAGCTTGGGCACACCATGCCAGGCACAGGGCGGCCCCCAGCGCGCGCCAGTCAAACACGTTCATGGCCGGCCTCCCTGGCAGCAGTGGTGAACGGCGCTGGCGCCGGCATCGCCGAACGCAGCAGCACGTGCGACACCGCCATGCCGAGGAACAGGTTGCTCAGCGACAGCTCCAGCACGTCGGTGGTCCAGCTCACCAATACGTTGCAGAAGGTGATGGTGAGGTAGGCCACCGCGGTCGGCGAACGCTTGCGCAGCAGTTGCACCATCAGCGGCAGCACCGCCAGGTACAGCGCGATCCCGGCCACGCCGAAGGCGGCCCAGAGGTACAGCAAGGTGTTGTCGCAGATCGCCGGGCCGCTGGCGCCGTATACCGGGAACAGCGACACGCTGCTGCCGAACAGGCCAAAGCCTGCACCGAACAGCGACCAGTCCAGCCCCTGCTGGCTCTGTTGCAGGTAAACGTTGGGCCAGGTGTTCACCAGGCGGTCGTAGAACGAGGCCAGCACCGAGGTGCCCTGGGCCTGCAACGGGTCGAAGTCCATGGTCAGGCCCATCACCGGCAGCGCCACGCCGATGCCCACCACCACGCACAGCGCCAGGCGGCTGAGCAGCGGTGCGCGCAGCAGTGGCAGCAGCATCAGGGTGAAGAAGAACGCCGCAGCGGTGGACTTGTTGGTGGTCATGTACACCGCACCCAGGCTGGCGCCGAACAGCACGGCGAGCTTGAGCCAGGAGCGGGTCCAGGCACTCAGGTACAGCGCCATGATGGCGATGATCATCGCCGCCATGGTCGATTGCCGGGTGAAGCCGGCCAGGCGGTCGTCGTCGCCGGTGGTCCAGGCGGTGTTGCCCTTGAGTTCGGTGTCGCCAAGGTTGTAGCTGTAGCCCTTCCACGGCACCACCGAATAGCGGTCCAGCAGCAGGCCGAGAATCGAGGCCAGCAGGCACAGGCCGATCACCCAGGCCAGCAGGCGCTTGCGGTGCTCCAGATGCACGCCGCAGACCATGCCGAACAGCAGCGGGCTGTACATGAACAGGCTGAACAGCACGTTTTCCGGCGCCGCGCCATGCAGCATCGCCAGCAGGCTGGAGGCTACCAGGCCGAGCAAGGCCACCCAGAAAGTGCGGCTGACCTTAACCCGCAGCAGCTCCAGGGCGAACATCATCGAGCACAGTGCCTTGGGCAGGTACATCAGCGGCGCCAGGTGCGCCTGGTCGAGGTAGTAGCGCAGCGCCCCGGAGAACGTCTCGGTCACGATCAGGCTGATGGCGGTCCACACCATCAGCGTCGAGATCTGCACGCTCAGCCACGGCCGGGCTGCCGGCTTAGAGGCTGTGTAGGGCAAGGTCGTTATCATGGCGCGGGCTTCGCTGTTCGAGAACCTGTCGGAAAAGTTGCTGGTACTGCTCAAGCATTGCGTCCAGGTCCTGGAAGCGTTCGACGCTGGCGCGTGCCTGGCTGGCCAGGCGGTCGCGCAGCACCGGTTCCTGCCACAGCCGGCGCATGGCAAGGCCCAGGCTGGCAGGGTCGTCAGGGTCGCAGATCAAGCCGTTGACGCCGTCGCGGATGATCTCCGGCAGGCCGCCGCGCTGGCTGGCGATCACCGGCAACGCATGGCTGCAGGCTTCCACTGCCACCAGGCCGAACGGTTCGTTCCAGATCGATGGCACCACCGCCACGTCGATCGTCCGGTAGAAGGTGTCGGCCGACTGGTAGCCGACGAACTCGATGTTCGGCGCGCCTTCGGCCAGCGCATGCAGCTCGCGCTCGTAATCCTGCTGGCCACGGCCGGCGATGCTCAGCGTGGCCGGGAACGGCAGCTTGCGGAACTGCTGGATCAGCCAGCGCAGGCCCTTTTGCTCCGACAGCGTGCCGATGAAGCCGAAGCGCAGCGGCTGGCCCAGTTCACGCGGGCCGTCGGCGCCCAGGCTCAGCCAGTCATCGGCCGGGGTGTGGCGCTGTAGATCACTTGCGCGTGGGCACCGCGGAAGTAGCGCTGGCCGCGCAAGCGTTCGAGCAGGTAATTGCTCACGCCCACCACCGCATCGACCTTGGCCGAGCGTTCGGCGTGGCCTTGGCGAAAGCTGCGGCACAGGGTGCAGGGCGTGGTGCAGGGGCTTTGTTTCTTGAACATGTTGCTGCCCGGGCACATCAGGTAGAGGTCGTGCAGCACCTGCACCACCGGCAGCCCGGCCTTGTGAACTTCATCCCAGGCCGCCACCGACCAGCCGGCCAGGTTATGGCACACCACCAGCTCCACGGCTTCACGCTCGATCACTTCGGCAATGAAGCGGTTCATGCCGCTGTTATAGCGGTCGCGCAGGTGCCAGCCCAGCCGCGCGAGGGCGCCGGGGCGTTGCTCGCTGTAGTGCCAGTAGGTGTTGAGCAGGCCGGCGCGGTACACCTTCACCCCGCGCACGTAGCTGGCAGCCAGCCCCGGCTGCGGCCCGGTGGCCAGCACCACGACCTCATCGCCGCGCGCTTGCAGGCCTTCGACGGTGCGCTGCAGCACCACCTCGGCTCCGCCACCCATGTGGGGCGAATACAGGCTGCTCAGGAACAGGATTTTCATAGCGCGAAAGCCTCGTGCACACCCAGGCGCCCGGCTTCGCCGTCACGCATGGCTTGTTCGATCAGTTGCAGGCGCGGCCCGGTGCCTTTGCGGCGCGCCACCTGGCGCAGCAGCAACAGGAACAGCCCGCGGTTGAGGCGATACAGCCAGCGCTGGCCTGCCCAGACATGCTTGTCGAACCAGGCCTGGTTGCGTGCGGTGTAGTAGGCGCGCAGGTCGGAGCCGCCGAGCAGGAAGGTCTCGTAGATGTTGCGGGTGCGCGCCTTGGTGTTCCACGACTCTTCCAGGTCGTCGAGCAGCGCGCCGGTCACCAGGGTGATCTGCCCGCCCTGGGCGGTGATGCGCCAGGTGTATTCAGTGTCGTCGGCGTACAGCACCATCTCCGAGCGAGGCAGGCCGATCTTGCGGTAAAGGCTGGCGTGGGCCAGCAGGCCGCCGTAGGTGGTGAAAGGCAGGCGCACCTGTGCTGCCGGGTTGGGCTTGGGCTGCGGGCGGCCGAACGGCAGCCGGCGCCAGACCTTGTAGGGCAGTTGCAGGATGTGAAAGCCAAAGCAGCTCGAACGCCATTGCACGGCGAAGGCGCGCGGCACACCGGCGGCGAAGTCGGCCTGGTGGCCTGGGCGAAAACCGATCACCGCAGCGTTTTCCTCGCCGATCTGCGCCTGGCGCTCGGCCAGGCACTGGTGCAGGCGCTCGATGCTGCCGGCGGTGGGCGCGTTGTCGTCGTCCATCAGCCAGATGTGCTCGGCGCCGGCATTCAAGGCGGCCTCGATGCCGACCCGGTAGCCGTGGGCGGAGCCGGTGTTTTCGGCAAGCTCGACCACCTCGACCTGGCCGGGCCATTGCTGGGCCAGGCTGGCGAGGTTTGCCGTGGCGGCATTGCTGACCACGATCACCCGGCCGATGAAGGGGCTTTGCAGCGAGCGTTCGATCAGCTCGCGCAGGTACGCGGCGCGGTCGCCGTAGGTCAGGGTGACCAGGGTAGTTTGAGCGTTCATGGCGGCTTCCTCAGCAGGCAGTGGCAAGGCGCGCCACGCGTTCGCGTGGCAGGCTGACGCGCTGCTGGCGTTGCAGCAGGTTGAGCAGGATTACCGCGCGCTGGTCGCCGTCGTTGCACAGGAAGATCGCCTGCAGCTCGCCGTTGCCGGCCTGCACCCGCACAGGTTCACCTTCACGCAGGGTTTGCAGTTGTGGCTCGGCCAGGCGCTGGCGCATCTGCTCGATCAGCGCGTCAGGCACCGCGCAGGGCGCTGGGCCGAACGCCACCACCCGGGCCACGCCACGGGTGGAGCGGATCGGGAACCAGCTGTCGGTCGGCGCCATGCGCAGGAACAGGTAGCCGGGGAACAATGCCTGTTCAGCACCCTTGGCGCCTGCCTTCACCGGGCGGTAGCACTCCAGCTGCTGGCGGCGCAGGTGCTCCTCGGCACGCGCTTCCTGGCGGGCCTTGGTCTGGATGAGGTACCACTGTGGCTGAGCGAAATTGATGAAGGCATTCATGGTCGCGATCCTGTGCAACGTAATGGGGGTCAAGCCACGTGTTCGGTGGCGGCGCGGGCCGGCACACGGGTGAAGTCGGGCAGCCAGGCGCGGATGCGCTCGACCGGGTTGAACATCAGCACATCGATGATCGACAGGCTGGGCACAAAGGGCTCGCGCAGCTGCGGGTAGCTCAGCGGGTTCATCCGGTGGAACTCCAGGCTCATGCCGGCTGCCTCGAAGTAATCACGGTCGTACAGGCCCAGGCCGCCGATCGGGTTCAGGTAATGGCGGCCGCCTACGCACTCCAGGGTGCGGATCACCCGGTGCTGCTTGTCGGCCACAGCGCCTACCGGCAGGGCCGAAGCCACCAGGATCGGCGTTTCGATGTGCAGGTAAGCGCACAGCCCGCGCAGGGTGTGTTCCAGGTAGCGCGCCAGGTTGGCCTGCGGGTGCAGCAACAGCGGCTCCAGCAGCGCCATGACCTGCTCGCGGTACGGCGCGCGGGCGTAATGCAGGTTCAGCGTGCGCAACAGTTTGCCCATGGCCGCTTCGGCGTCGCCGGCAAGCTCCCGCTGGTTGATCGCCAGGCCGTGGGCGGCCTTTTTCAGCGGCAGGCTGAAAGTCCACGGCTCGCCGTTGCAGAGGATGCGGTTGCGGTTGATCCAGCCGTCCTTGACGTACTGCAGGTCATCGCCCAGCACGAACACGTCGGCAGCGGCGATCAGCTGGAAGTAGCCCAGATAGGGGAACCAGTAAGGCTGCATCATCGCGACGGTGTGGGTCATGGCCTGGGCTCCCTGCTCAGCGTTTGCGCGGCGAATAGTCGTAGCCGTAGGCGGCGGTGTCGTACTCGGCGGTACGGGCCTTGCGCTGCACGGCGTTGAAGATCGCGCCTTTTACCAGCACGCCGTTCTGCTCCAGGCGGCGCTTGGAAGTTTCGATTTCCTTCTCGGTGCTCTGGCCGAAGCGCGCCACCAGCAGGGTGGTGCCGGCCTGGCGGCCGACCAGGGCAGCGTCGGTGACGGCCATGATCGGCGGGGTGTCGATCAGCACCAGGTCGTAGCGTGGGGCCAGCTCGCGCAGCAGCTTGCTGAAGTTGTCGTGCATCAGCAGCTCGGACGGGTTGGGCGCGGCGTAGCCACAGCTGATCAATTGCAGGTTGTCGATGCCGCTGTCGTTGATCACCTGCGCGTTGGCGGCGCGGGCTGCCAGGGCGTCCGACAGGCCCAGCTCAGGGTGCAGGCCGAAGGTCTTGGCCAGGTAGCCCTTGCGCATGTCGGCGTCGATCAGCAGCACGCGCTTGCCGGCCTGGGCCATGATCACCGCCAGGTTGCCGCACACGAACGACTTGCCCACGCCCGGGGTAGGGCTGGTGATCATCAGGATGTTGTTGCGCGCTTCCATCATCGCGAAGTGCAGGCTGGTGCGCAGGCTGCGCAGCGACTCGACCGCCAGCTCCGCAGGCTCGGCCACGCTGAGCAGGCGCGAGCCCTCGCCCTGGCGCTGCTTCTTCAGTCGCTCCTGCTGGCGCGACAGCGGCAGCGAGGCGTACACCGGCATGCCGAGGTTTTCGATGGTCTCGGGGTTTTCCACGCCGCGGTAGAAGGCCTGGCGCAGGAACACCACTGCCACTGCCAGCAGGCCGCCGAGCAGCGCGGCCAGGGCCACGATCAGTGCACGCATCGGCTTGACCGGCTGCTCGATGTTGCTGTCGGCCTTGTCGATGATGCGCACGTTGCCGATGTTGCCGGCGCGGATGATGTCCTGCTCCTGTGCCTTGTTCAGCAGCAGGGTGTAGGTCTGGGTGGTCACCTGCATGTCACGGGTCAGGCGCAGCAGCTCTTGCTGGGTTTGCGGCAGGCCCTTGATGCGCTGCTGCAGGGCGGCCTTCTGGCCTTCGAGTTGGCTGATCTGCTGGCTCAGGGCGATGGAGGCCGGGTGCTGGCGGGTGTAGAGGCGGTCCATGTCGGCGCGCTTGAGGCGCAGCTCGGAAAGCTGGTTTTCGAAGTTGACCACCTGGTCGAGCACCGAGCGGGTTTCCAGGGTGATATCCACCGACTTGCTCTTGCTCTGGTAGTCGTTCAGGGCTTTTTCCGAGGTTTCCAGCTGCTGGCGCACCAGCGGCAGTTGCGAGCGCAGGAACTCCAGGCGCTGGGCGGCTTCGGCCGAGCTGCGTTCGACGTTCTGGCGCACATAGAGCTGGCTCACCTCGTCGAGCACGGCAATGGCCTTGGCCGGGTCAGTGTCCTGGATCGACAGGTAGACGATGCCCGAATCCTTGCCGGCTTCGGCGATCTTCAGGCGGCTCTGGTATTCCAGCGCCGTGGCCAGGTTGCGGTTGCGGGTGAGGTAGAACTCGGTGCCGGGGCGGGCATTGAGCTCGGCCACTTGCAGCTGCACGCCGTTGTTGTCCAGCTCTTCACCCACAGCGCCGTTGAGCAGCGTGTTGCCGTCCTTGTCGCGCAGGGTGAAGGTGGCGTTGTCACCGGCCACCAGCACCAGGCGCTGGCCGATGAGGTTTTCCGGCACGTTGAACGCATAGACGTCCAGCTTCTCGCCGCCCCAGGCGTAGCTGCCCAGGCCCAGCGGGGCAGGGGCGACGGCCTGGCCGGCTTCTGGGCTGAAGCGGCGCGCGTACCAGTGGCCGAAGCCTGGGAAGTAACGGGGCGTAGCGACCACGTCGAGCTTGAGGTCTTCGACCACCTTGGTCAGCACCGCACGCGACTTGATCAGCTCGATCTCGGTGGTGGCTTCGGACACCGAGTTGGGCTTGCCGCTGATCACCGGGGTGGCTTCGATGCCGATCTTCTTCGGCTCGATCTGGATCATGGCGTTGGCCTGGAACACCGGCGTTGCGGTGACCGCGTAGAGAATCCCCAGCGCGGTGCAGGCGGCGACCATCGAACCGATCAGGGCCTTGTGGTCGACCAGGGTGCGCAGCACGGTGGCGATGTCGATCCGAGTGTCCTGGTACAGCTCCAGGCCTGAACGGTTCATAGCGGCGGTCATGGGTGTTGCTCCTGGGTGGTCAGGTAGGGCAGCCAGTCGTCGACACAGCGCGACAGGTGCTCGAAGGTTTGTTGGAAGGCCTTGCGTGGCTTGCGAAAGGGGTCAGCGATCTGCAGCTCGTTCTGCCATTTGCCGATCAGAAACGCTTTGCCGCGTACCTGAGGGGCCAGGTGCTGCACCTGGGCGATCTGGGTGTTTTCCATCAACAGCACCAGCTCTGCCCAGCGCAGCATGTCGGCGGTGACCTGGCAGCCGCGATGGGCCTGGATGTTCAGCCGGGCTTCGGCCAGCACCGCCTGGGCGTGCGGGTCGGCAGGCGCGCCGACGCAGGCTTGCAGGCCCGCCGAGGCGACCTCCACGGCCTGGCCGGCCAGGCGCTCGCGCAGCATGGCTTCGGCCATCGGGCTGCGGCAGATGTTGCCCACGCACAGCACCAGCACTCTGCTGAACATGGCTCAGCTCCGCGCGGCGCGCAGTTGCAGGCGCCGGAACAGGTTGCGGGTGACGTTGCGCAGCATCAGGCCCACGGCGAGCAGCTTCTGCCCCGGCGAGATGGCGGCCAGGGACAGGCCGAAGACCTGCACCAGGTAGTGTTCGTAGAGCAGTTGGTCGCCCTGGTTGTGGTAGTAGTTGGCCAGTGCCATGTGGGTCTGCAGCGACATGTGGATCTTTCGCTTGTTCGAGCGCATCGAGAAGATGCCCCCGTCGTGGCGGCGGTAACCGCCGGGCTGGATGCCTTCCATGAACTTGCCCTTGCCGTGGCTGCCCAGCAGCGACCACCAGCACAGGTCCAGCATCGGTGCGTGCTCCAGCTCCTTGGGCAGTACGCCCAGCACGTTGCGAAAAACCGCCGTAAGGGTTGAGATGCGGCGGCCCTTGAGCAGGTCCATGCCGGTGGCGTCGCAGCGCTGCGCCTTGTCGATCTGCAAACCGTGGGTGCCGTGCTGGTCGACCACCAGGGCGTCGTGGTAGGTCAACACGTAGTCGGGGTTGGCCTCCAGAAAGTCCACTTGCTGTTGCAGCTTGGTCCGGTCGCACCAGTAGTCGTCGCCGTCGCAATAGGCGATGTAACGGCCGCGGGCCATGTTGAACAGCGCAGGGAAGCAGTACTTGCCTTGCTGGTACTGGTTCTGCTCGTGGAACACCGGGCGGATCAGGTTCGGGTAGCGCAGGGCGTACTCGGCGATGATCTCGGTGGTGCCGTCATGGGAAGCGTCGTCGTTGATCAGGATCTCGAACGGGAAGCTGGTTTGCTGGCTCAGGAAGCTGTCCAGGGTCTGGGCGATCCATGCGCGCTGGTTGTATGCCGGGCAAGTGATGCTCACTACCGGCTCGCGTGCCTGGCCCCAGGCGAGCATGATCTGCTGCTCGGTTCTGTTGCTCATCGTCCTACGCTCGGCTTGTTCAGAAGAAGTAAAAGGCGCGCAGCCATGGCGCGGTCGCTGGCCAGGACCAGTGCCAGGGTGATCGCACCGCACAGGCCCAGGGCGAACAACGAGCTGAGGCGCCCGCCGGCGATGGCCTGGTACAGCGGCTGGGTGATCAGCAGGCTGAACGCGGTTACCGCGCTGATGCGCAGGATGTCGCCCAGCCAGTGGCGGTGGATGCTCGGTGCCAGGCGGCTGTGCACCACTTGCGGCCAGATGGCGAACGACACCAGGCGCAGGATGAACCAGGCCAGTGCCGCGCCCAGCGCGCCATGGTTCTCGACCGCCAGCAACATCACCGGCACGGTCACCAGCGCCGACACCAGGCTGTACCAGACGTGCAGGCGGATGCGCCCGTGGGCGTACTGCAGGTGATACTGGAACGCGCTGGCGGCCATGATCGCCGCGCCCAGGGCGTACCACAGCAGGATCGGCGCGCCCCAGGCGGCTGCCTCGGCGTCACCGCTCCAGGCCAGCAGCAGGTCGTAGGCGTGTACGCCCATCACCGCCGCCAGCGGAAACAGCAACGTGCAGGTGAAGCGGCTGGCGCCCAGGTAAAGCTGCTGCATGTCCTGCTCGCGGGCTTCTGCCTTGAGCATGGTCATGCGTGGCAGCAGGGTCTGCACCAGCGGGTTGATCAGCATCAGGATGCCGTTGGTCATCAACGCCACCAGCGAGAAATAGCCGTAGTGCGAGAGCGACAGCTGTTCGGAGAGCAGCATCTTGTCGAGCTGGGTGAGCACGATCCAGAGCACCGAGGTGAACGACACGCTGGCAGCGAAGGGCACGATCGGCCCGACCAGGCCCCAGTTGAAGCCGCTCAGGCGTGAAGGCGCGGGCAGGCGGGCGTAGGCCTGGGAGGCGAAGATCGCCACTTCCACCAGCGCGACCACGAACTGGAATTCGAAGAACACCAGCGGGTCTTGCGACACGAACGCCACCAGCGCCAGGCCGCCGAAGTAGCGCAGGGTGGCGATCAGCACGTTGGCGCCGTTCAGCCAGGCATGCATCTCCAGGCCTTGCAGGCCGCTTTTATAGAGCGTTGCATACAACCGCAGCCCGACCATCGCGCCCATCAGGGTGATGCACTGCATCAAGGTGGCGGTGCTCAGTGCCTGGGCGTTGAGCCAATGCGCGGCGATCCAGCCGCTGCCCTGCCACACCACCAGCAAGGTGCCCAGGGTCAGCGGCAGGAAGATGATCTCGAACGAGCGCAGCAGCCAGCCGGCATCGCGCAACCCGCCTTCGGCCTGGCCGCGGTGGTGGGCGATCTGTCGCACCAGAGAGGCCGACAGGCCCACATCCAGCAATTGCAGCCACGACTGCATGACCGTGTAGAAGCCTACAAGGCCATACACCTCGGCACCCAGGTGGCCAAGGTAGAACGGCATGATCAGAACGCCCACCAGCAGTGCGTAAGCCTGGCCGGCGTAGCTCAAGGTGGTGTTGTGAACAAGCGAAAGCTTTCTGCTCATGGCGTTCTCGAAGGGGGCGGAAGGTTTAACGTGCGCCGATGAACGACGGCACGCTGACCGGCGCGTGGCTGCGCAACAGAGTGGTGGCTACCGTGCGCTGCACCTCTTTGCTCAGGCCCGGGTAGATCGGCAGGCACAGCACACGTTCGGCGAGGTCCCTTGAGACCGGCTGGATGGCTTGTGGTTGCAGGTACGCCAAAGTATCGAGCGAAGGGTAGAAATAGCGCCGCGGGTTGATGCCTTGTTCCTGCAATGCCGCGCGCGCAGCGAGCATGCTGGCGTGGTCGGGCAGGGCGATCGGGAAATAGCTGTGGTTGAGCTGTGCGCCGTCGGTGGGCGACTGCAACTGCACGTGGTCGCACAGGGTGCGTTGGTAGAAATCGGCGATCTCTTCGCGCTGGGCGAGGATGCTGTCGATGTCGTCCAGCACGGTCAGGCCCATGGCCGCGCAGAACTCGTTGAGCTTGGCGTTGATGCCCACGCCTTCGATGGTTTCGTAGTCGGCGATGCCGAAGTTGCTCATCAGGCGAATGCGTTCGGCCAGGTCATCGTCGTTGGTCACGATGGCGCCGCCTTCGATGGTGTGGAACAGCTTGGTGGCATGGAAGCTCAGGGTGCTGGCGTGGCCGTGGTTGAGCACCGACTCGCCACGGTAGCCAGTGGCGAAGGCGTGGGCGCCGTCGTAGATCACTTTCAGCGAGTGTTTGCGCGCGACCTTGTCGATGGCTTCGGTGGCGCAGGGGTTGCCGAACACGTGAGTGGCCACGATCGCCTGAGTGTCTTCGCGCAGGGCGGCTTCGATGCTCTGCGGGGCGAGGTTCCAGGTGGCCGGGTCGATGTCGGCGAACACCGGGGTGATGCCTTCCCAGGCCAGGGTGCTGCTGGTGGCCACGAAGCTGAACGGGGTGGTCACGGCCGAGCCTTCGATGCCCATTGCCCGATAGGCCAGTTGCAGGGCCAGGGTGCCGTTGCTCACCAGCACGATGTTACGCACGCCCAGGTAATCCTTCAGACGTTCTTCCAGCTCGCAGCACAGCGGGCCGCGGTTGGTCAGCCAGCGGCTGCGGTACAGGCCATCCACGTAGCTTTTGAATTTCTCGGGGTTGCCCATGTAGGACTGGGTTACGTTGATCATGCTGCTCTCCCTGCGCGAGCCATGCGCGTGTCTGGACGTCATCTATCCGGGATGTGGGGGCGTGGTATCAGGTGTGTGCGGTGTTGCTGCCGGCGCGGCCACCGGCTCGTTCGCTGGCCCGGCGCGCGCGGCGCTGGTTCAGGCGCAGGATCCAGCGGGTCAGGCCGCTGCCGGCGTGCGGGTCGGCGTAGTGAAACAGTGCCGTGGCGCGCCGGGCATCGACTGCGCAAGGCTGGTTGGCGTGCAGCGAGCGGTAGCCCCAGAACAGGTAGGCATTGCCCGGCACCATCGGCAACAGTTGAGGCTTGAGCCAGCCACGCTCGATGGCCAGGCACAGCAGCTTGCGTGCCACGCGGTTCTGCAAAAGCGCCTTTTCGATCACGTTCAGAACCACGTTGCTGCGTACGCGCCGGCTGTTGGGGAACAGCACCAGGTCGCCGCGCTGCTCGCCTTGCGTGGGAATGTGGATCGGCAGCAGCAGGGTGATGAGGGTGGCGTCGTAATGGAACGCGTTGGATTCCTTGCGCCCGCTGCCGCCCTGCACGCAACGCAGCACGGGGAAGATTCGCGAGCTTGCGGCCGCCTCGCCGGCCCCTGCCTGGTGCAGGCGAGCCAGGGTGCGCTCGAAGCCTGCGGCCTGGGCGAGCTCGGCCAGGGGGCTGCCGGCCAGAGCGTCGAGGCCGTGGTAGGCGAAATACTGTTTGTCATGGCGCTGGGCCTGGGCGTCGACATAGTCGCGCAGGCGCTGCAGCTCTTCGGCACTCACGGCGCCTTCGATCACGGCATGGCCGCGCTCGTCCATGTCCTTTGCCAGGCGGCGTGCCAGAGATGGGTCAACATCGAGTAAGAGCGACATGGCAATCCATTCCTTGGGTGAAAGTTTGACTTTCGTTAAGCACGCCGCGGCGTAATCGCCTGCCCGGCAGTGGCTGGGCTCAATAACTTGCAACTTTGAAGTTGCTTTCCAGCGGCAACAGCTCGCCGGGCTCACCGCGCGTTTAATAGGCGAGGCAAGTTTCTCTTTGGTTAATAGCGCCTCACCCTGGCGAGAATGCGTCAGGAAATCGAAGGCTGTAGGCGGCAGGGGCTCACCGAGGTTTCGTGTGATTTTATTGGATGGTTGCCCCGGTCTTCGCCGTGGGTCGAGCGCATTTATCGGCTTCGGCGAAGGTGCTGTCAAACGCTTTTGTCAAAAAAATGGGCAAAAGTCACATAACGGTGCGGTGTTGTTGTTAACTGCATGTTTTATAAGGAGAAAAACTATTTGCACAGAGTCTGTTTTCGGTTTTTTGCATACTGGCCACCCGATAGTGGCACTGGCGGGCGGCAAAGCCCCGAAAATGCTGGCCAAAGGCTTGTTCCAGGCGGAGTTCGAGCAGATTTCAGGGGAGGTTGTGCCGACGGGTCCTTGGCTATGCATTTGCCAAAATATTGACTGAGGGCAATGTGCCAGATACCTGCGCCAGAAAACTGCTGATGTTTACGACGATTCAGAGCGGCTTTCAGTGCGCAGGTCTGTGAGATAGGGGTTTTCACGTCGAGATTTTGTCAGCTCAGGCCGGTTCACTGTTGTGAGCATCAATTCCTCGTTGGCAGCGGAGCCTTCGATTCGGCTCCCTGACGGCCCGTTGACGCTGCTGAGCCCGCAATAGGCCAATCCGTTTTCCTTGCCGGTAAAGTTGGCGTAAGCGACAAAACAAGCGCTTTCCCACGCCCGCGCCCTCACCGTGACCTGGGCGACGAACTCGAAGCCTGCCATGTTTGCCGTAGGCACCAGCACCAGCTCTGCGCCAGCCTGAGCCAGGCGGCGAGTGCCCTCGGGAAATTCGATGTCGTAACAGATCTGCAGGCCAACCGACCAGCCGGCCAGCTGTGCCACCTGTTCCAACGCATCACCTTCGCTGAACTGTTCCCGATCAAGTACGCCGAACAGTTGGCGTTTGCGGTAGTTCAGCAGGGGTTGGCCATTGGCATCGAGCAGTTGGGCACTGTTGAACACATGGCCGTTTTCACCGCGCTCCGGGTAGCCATAGCACAAGGCAATGCCTCGCTTGCGTGCGATGGCGCCAGCCCGCTCGGCCATTGCCCCGTCCGCTGGCTCGGCCAGCCGCTGCACGGCCTCGGCGCCGATGTTGTAGCCGGTCATGAACATTTCCGGCAGCACCAGCACGGCCGCGCCTTGCTCGGCCGCCTGCGCCGCCTGTGCTTCCAGCCGCGCCAGGTTGCCGGCAATGTCCAGCGGCCGTGGCTCACATTGATAGAGCGCGATGCGTAGGGTGTCGGGTGAATTCACGGGTTGCTCCTGTTGCGTGGTGTGAGTGTTCGAAGCGTCGCGCGGCAAGCCGCCCTCCCATCAGGTGATCAACTGGGGCTCAGATCAAACCGTGGGAGGGCCGCTTGCCGCGCGACGGCCTATCTCAATCCGGCAGCGCAATCGGCCCCAGTTCTTCGAACACATCCCCTGGCCCCGGGTTCTCGGCATGGGTGGCGCCCCCGAAGTGCGCGATGATGCCCCACACCGCGTTGAGTGAAGTCTGCACCGCCCCTTCGACCCACGCCGGGGTCCACGAAACGTCGTCGCCCGCCAGGAAAATGCCTTTCTGCGCCTCAGGGAAGCCCTGCTGCATGAAATGCGCGTACATCCGCTGGTTGTAGCGGTAATGCCCGGGCAGTGCGCCTTTGAATGCGCCGAGGAAATACGGGTCTGCCTCCCAGGACACGGTGATCGGGTCGCCGATGATATGGCTGGCGATGTCCACCTTCGGGTAGATCTTCTTCAAGGCGTCCAAAGCCAGCTTCACGCGTTTTTCCACCGGGTACGGCAGCACTTTGAGCGCATCGCTCATCCAAGCGTAGGAGAGGCATATCACCCCTGGCTTGCCCGGCCCATGGTCGAACAGATAGGTCCCGCGCGTGAGGCGGTCGGTGAGGGTCATGCTCATCACGTCGCGGCCGGTTTCCGGGTCTTTGTCCTTCCAGAACGGCCGGTCGACCATCACGAAGGTTTTGGCCGACTGCATATAGCGGGTGCGGTCCAGCGCCATCCACAGCTTTTGCGAAAACAGCGATTCGTCACAGTCGATCTGGGTGGTCAGCAGCCAGCTCTGGCACGTCACCAGCACCGCCGGGAAGCTGCGCTCGCTGCCCCACACATCGGTGATGCGCACCTGGCCGTCGGTTTCGCGGCTGATGCGTGCAACCCCTGGCCGGCTGGCGCCGCTGTGCAGGCTGCTCAGGCTGGTGCCGGCCGGCCAGTGCGCGCACTGCTCTGGCACATGGCGCCAGAGCCCGGTGGGCACCTGTTCTACGCCGCCTACCACCAGGTGCTGATGGTCATCGCAGTTGGTCATCACCACGCGGAAGATTTCCAGCATCGAGTTGGGGAAGTCCGAGTCCCAGCCGCCGGTGCCGAAGCCCACCTGCCCGAAGATCTCCCGGTGCTGGAAACTCAGGTTGGCGAAAGAGCGCGAGGTGGCGACGAAATCATAGAAGGTGCGGTCGTCCCACAGCGGCACCAGCTCGTTCCAAAGGGCTTTGAGGCGTACGGGGTCACGTTCACGGATGGCTTGCTGGATACCGCTGAAATGCGCGCGCTCCTCGAGGGCGTCGGCCCAGGCGTCGGCCACTTCGCGAAAGATATCCGGCAGATCCTTGAGTGTTTCGGCATACCAGGTCTGCCCCTCGAGGTCGATCACGGTGCTGCCGGAGGCGCCGGTCAAGGGGTTGGGAAAGGGCTGGGTGCTCAGGCCGAGCTTGTCCACGTAATGCCAGAATGCAGTGGATGACGCCGGAAAACGCATGCCGCCCAGCTCCGCGACGATGCCGTCTGCCGCCTCGAACGGCTGTGAGCGCAAGCGCCCACCCAGGCGCGAGGCCTCATACACCACCGGCTTGAGCCCCAGCTTCATCAATTCGTAGGCGGCCACCAGCCCGGCGATGCCGCCGCCGACGATAGCGACTTCCTTGCCATGGTGCTCGGCGGGGACCTGCCCGAGGCCTGCGGGGTGCTCCAGCCATTGGTCGAAGGCGAACGGAAAGTCCGGGCCGTACAGGGTGATCGGCTTTTGCGAACCTTCGGGGTGGCGGCTGGGTTTGAGCATGGGAACCTCGCGCGGTGGGCTGGGTGAGTATAGGAAAACACCGGGCCATTCTAGGCAACGCGAAGCACGTAATTAAGACGAAAAATGCAGCGTTCTGCGGGTCTTTTTACGCAGAGTGACGATCATTTGCAGCAGAGTGACGAAATCAGATGCGACCGCGGTCGATCTTGGTGCTCAGGATGATCGACGTGGTGGTTTTCTCGACCCCTTCGATGTGCCCGATGGCGTCGAGCAGGCCGTCGAGTTGTTCGGGGGACTCGCTGCGCAGCCAGGCCACGTAGTCGAACTCCCCGCTTACGGCGCACAGTTGCAGCACCTGGTCCATGCCCTCGAGCTGTCGCAGCACTTCCTTGCCGCTGCGCGGTTGCACGGTGATGCCGACGTAGGCTTGCAGGCTGCCCTCCATCGCCTTTTGCCCAAGCCGCACGCCATAGCCTGCAATCGCGCCGCTGCGCTCCAGGCGCGCCAGCCGCGAAGTAACCGTGGTGCGCGCAATGCCCAGATTGCGAGCCAGGGTCGCAACGCTTTCGCGGGCATTGAGCTGAAGGGCGGCGATGAGTTGGCGGTCGGTGGAGTCGAGGGTCGCGATGCTGGAGTCGTTCATCTATAAACCGATATAGCAGTGTGCCGCCTATCTTAGAGAAGTCTTTCCAAAGTGTCACGGTGAGGGTGATGTAGAACTTTTGACGTGGCCGATGAACGGTCATTCGACAACTTGCGATTCTGGCGTCAAGCGGCTGGCGAGTGACAAAGTGTGAATTGATATTATTGAAAATAATATTTGCTAATTAACGGTATATTGACCTGAATTAATTTCATTTTGCCTTGGAGTATGGCCGGAATGGGTCATCGCAACGTCGAATTGTCCAATGCACGCTGGGCAGCTTTTTTATTGGTACTGGCGTGCAGTTCAAGTTTCTGGGCCAGTAGCGGTGCTGTTCAATGGATGGACAACGGGCAATACCTTGCGCAGGCGGCTGACCCGGCCAGTGCCGATCCTTCAATGCACCCTTTGTTTCAGAGATTGATGAGCTGGGCCTGGTCGCTGGGTGGTGCGTCACTGGCCGGCGCTGCCAATGCCTGGCTGTTGCTCCCTTATGCAGCTGCTACCGCGTGGCTGGGGCGTGGCTTGGGGTTGGGCATGGCGGCTGCGCTGGCAGCCAGTGCCGCGACAGTGCTGGCCCATGGTGTGTTCTGGCAGGCGACCAAGGCCAGCCCGGCGTTGCTGCTTGGGCTGTGTACAACACTTGCGTGGGCGCTGCACTGCGACCCGTTCCTGCGATTGCCTGCCATTGGCCGCCTGCTGGCGATCGGTGTGGCCGCAGGCCTCGCGCTCAGCGTGCACCCCATTGCGTTGTTGCTGCTGGCGCCGTTGAGCTGGCGGCTGTGGCGCCAGTACCGCGGGCAGGCAATGCTGGTCGTGCCAGCGGTCCTGCTGGGCAGCGCCGCCGCCTGGCCGGCGGTGCTTCAGGACTTCAGCGCAGGGTTGCCGGTTCAGGCTGTGCTGCGTCATTACCTCACCGGGTTCTCGGTGCTCGAGCCGGGCAGCGGCCGCGAGGTGGCTTTGCTGCGCTGGGACCTGGTCTGGCACGAAAAACTCGGTGATGCTGCTGATGTTCTCGCTGATCGGCCCGCAACTGGCCGGGCTGGTGTGGCGTCCGGCCAGCGATAACGCACGGGCTCTGTGGTGCGCGCTGTGGCTGGGGCTGCTGGCGAGCGTATCGTTCAACGTGTTCGACCGTTTCGCCTACTTCGTGCCCTGCGTGGGCATGGCGGCAATCCTGGGCGTGTTGAACCTGCAGGCCCGGCTGGCTGCAGGGCGGCTGACGCGTGGCGCCTTCAATGGCTCGCTGGCGGCCGGCCCGATGCTGCTGCTGTGCATGTGGGGGTTGTACGCACAGGGTGTGTTGCACCTGCCGTCGCACAAAGAGAGCCTGCCTTACCGGGATGACATCCATTACCTGATGGTGCCATGGCTGCCCGACCGCTCCGCTGCGGCCTTTGCCCAGCACTACGAAGGCGCTGCGCCGGCGGGTGCGCTGATCGTGTCCGACGAAACGCCCTTGGGCGCATTGCGCTCCGCTCAGGCGGCGGGGCTGCTGCAGGGTCGCCAGTTCGAGCCGTGCGACAGTGCCAGCGACATCGGCATGTTCGTACGTGGGCCGGGTGCTTACCTGCCCCGCACCAGCTACTGCGAGCGAATCGTGGAGCGGTACCGGCTGAACAAGCTGATGGTGGGCTACCAGCTGGAGCCGCGTTGACTCACCCGGCTAGCGCCGGGTAGCTGAACAGCGTGAAATGCACAGCGTTAATGCTCGCGTGTACCGCAATCGCACACAGCAAACCCCCATGGCGCCATGCCAGCCCGTAGCCGACACCTGCAAGGCCGGCCAGCAACACCCAGGCCGGCCCCAGCCCCAGATGCGCCAGCCCGAACAACGCACTGGCCGCTAACAGCCCGGGGCCATGGCCAACGCGCCGGGCAAGCCACCTTTGCAGGTAGCCCCGAAATAGCAGCTCCTCCACTACGCACACCAGCAGAATGTTGTTGGCAAGCCACCAGCCCGCGCCCTCGGGCCATTTCGGGCGCCCAGGCCAGCCAGCCGAGGCCAAGCGCAAGGCCGAACAGCACAGCTGCGCTGCCAAGCGTGACCGCCGCCCATGTGCCCAGCACCTTGGGCCAGCGTTGTCGAGTGGCGATGGCCGGGCATGCCAGGAGCAGCCACACGCCGATCAGTGGTTTGTCCAGGTTCAGCGCGAACGTGAAGGGGAGCGCACCGGGGCTCAGCACGGTGTCGGTCATCACCCTGGCGCTGTAGAAGCCTGGCCACTGGTGGGCGGCGAGCACGATGCCCACCAGCAGGAACAGGCCGTGGCCGGCGCTGCGGGCCATGGCCACAGAATGACGCGCCAGCAGGGCTGCCATGGCCAGCACCAGCAACGCGCCGAGTGCCTGCATGCCTAATTGGCCTTGGGTCAGCGCCAGGGCATATCCGGTAGCCAGCAGCATGGCTGGCCACGTCGTGCGCCGGGTATCAGCCTGCATTGGCCAGGTAATCGAGCATGCCTTGCGCCGCCTGGCGGCCGCTGGCGAAACAGGCGGTGAGCAGGTACCCGCCTGTAGGCGCTTCCCAGTCGAGCATTTCGCCGGCACAGAACACCCCCGGCAGTGCGTGCAACATCAGGCCGTCGCTCAGGCCCTGGCGGCAGACACCGCCAGCGCTGCTGATCGCTTCGTCCAGGGGCCGGGTACGCAGCAAAGGGCAGGGCAGCGCCTTGATTGCCTGGGCCAGGCGCTCGGGTTGGTCGAACGCGCTTTTGTCCAGCAGTTCGCGCAGCAGCGCAGCCTTGGCGCCGTCCAGTCGCAACTGGCTGTGCAGGTGCTTGGCCATGCTGCGGCTGCCACGGGGTTTTTCCAGCGCTGCGCGCACCTTGGCCAGCGGTTGTTGTGGCAGCAGGTCGATCAACAGCGGTGCCTGCCCTTGGCGCTCGATGGCCTGGCGCAGGCTGGCCGACAGCGCATAGATCAGGCTGCCCTCCAGGCCGTGCTCGGTGAGGATGGCTTCACCGCTGTGCATCGCTTGCCCAGGCAGGCCCATGGCGATGTTTTTCAACGGGCTGCCGGCGAACTTGCTCTTGAGCATATCGCTCCAGCCGCTTACCTCGAACCCGCAGTTGGCCGGGCGCAGAGCCGCGACGGGCACGCCACGCTGCGCAAGCCAAGGCTGCCAGGCGCCATCTGAGCCCAGCCGCGGCCAACTGGCGCCGCCCAGCGCCAGCAGGGTCGCAGGGGGGCTGAGCCGAAGTTCGCCCTGCGCGCTGTCGATCAGCAAGCGGCCTTGCTCGTCCCAGCCCTGCCAGCGGTGGCGGGTATGAATTTGCACGCCTTGCTCGCGCAGCCGCGCAACCCACGCGCGCAACAGCGGCGCGGCTTTCATGTCGATGGGGAACACCCGGCCGGAGCTGCCGATGAAGGTATCCAGGCCCAGCCCTCGAACCCAGGCGCGTAACGCCTCGGCATCGAAATCCTGCAGCCAGGCGCCGACCCAATCGGCCTGTTCGTAGTAGCGCTGCACGAACGCAGGCGTTGGCTCGCTGTGGGTGATGTTCATTCCCCCCACACCGGCCAGCAGAAACTTGCGGCCCACCGAGGGCATGGCGTCATGGATCGCCACTGAGTACCCGGCCTGGCTCAGCACCTCGGCGGCCATCAGCCCGGCGGGGCCTGCGCCGATGATGGCAATGGGGGAGGTGCTGGGGTGGGTGGGCATGGCGGGGTTCACTGGCTTGAAAGCCGCGCAGTTTAACCGAGCAGGCATTCCCGGTCATTGGCTAAAAAATAACCAGTGCTCTGGCGGGCTTGTGGATAAAGGGCGCGGCGGGCTTTCACAGAGGTTATCCACAGGCACCTCCACAGCGGATGGGGGTAACTTACTGGTTTTCCCAGACTTTTTTTGCCGTGTGGTGAAGGATGCCATGGCGCCTGGCTAGGGCGTGGCGGTCTTTGCTGTAGCCGCCGCCGATCACACCCATCACCGGGATGCCGCGCCCAAGGCAGCGGCGCATCACCGTTTCATCGCGCCGCGCCAGGCCTTGGTCGGTCAGGCAAAGATAGCCGAGCGCGTCGTCCTGGTGAACGTCTACACCGGCGTCGTAGAGCACCAGGTCGGGCTGGTAGAGCGGCAGCAGGTAATCCAGTGCGTCTTCCACCACTTTGAGATAGTCATCGTCGCCCATGCCGCGTGGCAATGGGATATCCCAGTCGCTGTGGGCCTTGCGCACGGGGAAATTCTGTTCGCAGTGCAGCGACACGGTGACCGCGTCAGGGGTGTCCTCGAGGATGCGCGCCGTGCCGTCGCCCTGGTGCACGTCGCAGTCGAAGATCAGCACCCGCCCGACCTTGCCGGCCTCCAGCAGATAGCGGCTGATGACCGCCAGGTCGTTGAAAATGCAGAACCCAGCCGGGTAGTCGTAGTGCGCATGATGTGTGCCGCCGGCCAGGTGGCAGGCCAGGCCATGGGCCAGCGCTTGCTCGGCGGCCAGCAGCGAGCCGCCCACCGCACGCACGGTGCGCCGTGCCAATGCTTCGCTCCAGGGCAGGCCGAGGCGGCGTTGATCATCCGGTGGCAACTCGCCGGCCATGTAGCGCTCTATATAAACGCGGTCATGGGCCAGGGCGAGGATGTCCGGCGGGCACAGGGCCGGGCGCAGCAGTTGTTCGCTGCGAGCGACCCCTGTGTCGATCAAATGATCGTGCAGCAGCCGAAATTTCTCCATGGGGAACCGGTGACCGGCTGGAAAGTCTGGGCTGTAGTCTTCGTGATAGATCAGCGGCAACGGCATGATGGTGGGCCTTGGAAACAGGCCGCTATCTTGCCACTCCCTTAGCGCTTTGAAGAACAAGGAGTGATCGATGACGCCGATCCTGGAGCTGAGAAGCCCACGGCTGCGGTTGCGCCAGTGGCGTGACGCGGACCTGGATGCGTTTTCGGCGATGTGCGCCGACGAGCAGGTGATGCGCCATCTTCCGGCATTGCTCAGCCGCCTGGAAAGCGCCGCGCTGATCGGGCGCATCCGTGGCCATTTCAATGAGTACGGCTATGGCCTGTGGGCGCTGGAGCACCATGACAGCGGCGCCTTCATCGGCCTCACAGGCCTTTTGCAGGTCAGCTTCGATGCGCCTTTTGCACCGGCGGTGGAGATCGGCTGGCGCCTGGCGCGTGAACACTGGGGCCTGGGTTATGCCAGCGAGGCGGCCGTGGCCTGCTTGAGTGCAGCGTTCGGCAAGCTGGAGCTCGACGAAGTGGTGAGCTTCACCGCCCACAGCAACCTGCCGTCGGAGAAGGTGATGCAGGCGCTGGGCATGGTTCACGACCCCGAAGGCGATTTCGATCACCCCGGCCTGCCTGAGGGCCACCCCCTCCGGCGCCACTTGCTGTACCGCATCAGCCGCGGCCAGTGGGGCGAAACCATGGGGTATGATGGCAACTTTTTACCGCTGCCTGGGAGTGCTCCATGAGCCAAGTGCTCGACGATCTCGTTCACCTGCTGAGCCTCGAAGCGATCGAGGAAAACCTGTTCCGTGGCAACAGCCAGGACCTGGGCTTTCGCCAGCTGTTCGGCGGCCAGGTGCTCGGCCAGTCGCTGTCGGCGGCCAGCCAGACGGTGGAGCCGGGCCGGCACGTGCACTCGCTGCACGGTTACTTCCTGCGCCCCGGGGATGCGGCGTTGCCGGTGGTCTACATGGTCGACCGCGTGCGTGACGGTGGCAGCTTTACCACCCGCCGGGTCACGGCGGTGCAGAAGGGCAAGCAGATCTTCACCGCTTCCATGTCGTTTCAGGGCGATGAGCCGGGCATGGAGCACCAGACCCCCATGCCGCAGGTGCCAGGGCCGGAAAACCTGCCCACCGAGCTTGAGCTGATGCGCCAGCACGAGCACCTGATCCCCGCGCCGCTGCGAGAAAAACTGCTGTGCGCCAAGCCCATCGAAATGCGCCCGGTGACCGAGCGCGACCCGTACAACCCGACCCCGGGCGAGCCGGTCAAGTACATCTGGTTTCGCGCCGACGGCCGCCTGGCACAGAACCCTGCGCTGCATCGCTGGATCCTGGCCTATGCCTCGGACTTCAACCTGCTCACCACGGCGCTGCTGCCCCACGCCAAGTCGGTGTGGCACCCAGATATGCAGATCGCCAGCCTCGACCACGCGCTGTGGTTCCACGGCAACGTGGTGGCCGACGACTGGCTGCTTTATGCCCTCGACAGCCCGTGGGCCGGCAACGCACGCGGCTTCAGCCGTGGCAGCGTGTACAACCGGGCCGGGCAACTGGTCGCCTCCTCGGCTCAGGAAGGGCTGATTCGCCATCGCAAGGATTGGGCATGAACCTGAGCGCACAGCAACACTGGGTTTTCGACATGGACGGCACGCTCACCCTGGCTGTGCATGATTTTGCAGCCATTCGGGTAGCGCTCGATATCCCACCTGAAGACGACATCCTTGGCCACCTGGCGGCGTTGCCGGCCGATGAGGCGCAGCGCAAGCATGCGTGGTTGCTGGAGCATGAGCGAGAGCTGGCGGTCGGTGCGCAGGCCGCACCAGGTGCCGTGGCGCTGGTGCGCACGCTGCATGCCAAAGGCTGCCGGCTGGCGGTGCTCACCCGTAATGCGCGGGAGCTGGCACACATCACCCTGGCGGCGATCGGCGTGGACGATTGTTTCGATGTGGCGGACATCTACGGCCGCGACGAAGCTGCGCCAAAGCCTGACCCTGAGGGCCTGCAGCTCATTGCCAGGAAATGGGGCGTGGCGCCGGAGGCGTTGGTGATGGTGGGCGATTACCGCATCGACCTCGCCTGTGGCCGTGCGGCGGGGGCTGATACGGTGCTGGTGAACCTGCCGGAAAACCCCTGGCCGGAACTGGCCGATGCGCACTACATCGATTGCGCGGCGATGCTCCAGGCGCTGAGCTAGAAGTGCCGCTCGCGGCCTGCGAACAGGTCGCGCAGGTTGCCACGGTGGCGCCAGACGATCAGCAATGTGAGCACCGCCATCGGCAACAGCGCTTCGGGCGCTTTCCAGGCCAGCAGCGGCAGGGTCATGGGGGTTGCAAGTAACGAAGCCAGCGAACTGGTGCGGCTCAGGTAGAACGCCAGCAGCCAGACGGCCATCGCCAGCAGCAAAGCTGGCGGGTAGAGTGCCAGCAGCATGCCGGCGGCAGTGGCCACACCCTTGCCGCCGCGAAAGCGGAAGTACAGCGGGAACATGTGCCCCAGCACCGCGCACAAACCGACCCAGGCCTGGCCCTGCAGCGACATGCCCAGGGCTTTGGCCAGCAGCACCGGTACGAACCCTTTGGCCAGATCGCCGAACAATGTGAGAATGGCGAGCTTGCGCCCAGCCAGGCGCAGCATGTTGGTGGCACCCGCATTGCCGGAGCCGCTTTCGCGAGGGTCGGGCCTGCCGGCCAGGCGGCTCAGAACGATCGCGAACGAAACCGAGCCAAGCAGGTAAGCGGCTGTAGCCAAAGGTGCCAGCAACCAAGACATGTGGACTATTCCGGGCGGGGACGCCCCGATTCTAACGGCGCACTGCGCCGTTGTCGTGCAGTGGAGTGAAGTGTTTGGACAACGTGTTCATCGACGGCCTTGAAGTGGACACCGTCATCGGTGCCTACGACTGGGAGCGCAAGATCCGCCAGTGCCTGCGCCTGGACCTGACCTTCGGCTGGGACAACCGCCCGGCGGCGGCCGGTGACGATCTGGAAAAAGCGCTCGACTACGCCAAGGTCGCCGAGCGCGTGCAGGCCTTCGCCGATGCCTCGTCGTTCGTGCTGGTGGAGACTTTCGCCGAGCGCCTGGCCGAGGTATTGATGAGCGAGTTCGGTATTCCATGGCTGCGTTTGCGCCTGACCAAGCCTGGCGCGGTGCCGGCGGCACGCGGTGGGGTTGGTGTGGAGATCGAGCGCGGATGCCGCTGACACGTGTCTACCTGGGCGTCGGTAGCAACATCGACCGCCATCGCCACATCAGCGCCGGGCTGGACGCGCTGGCGGAGTTCGTTACGCAGATGCAGTGCTCGCCGGTGTTCGAAAGCGAGCCTGTGGGTGTGCGCAGTGGGCCGTTCTTCAACCTGGTGGTCACCGGCTTTACCGACCTTGCACTGATGGACCTGAGCCGCAGGCTCAAATTCATCGAGGCCGATAACGGCCGCTACGCGCCAGACCGCGTGGGCCTGCCGCTGGACATCGACGTGCTGCTCTATGGCGAAGAGGTGGGCAGTTTCGAAGGGCTGGTGCTGCCACGGGCCGAAATCCTGAAGAATGCCTTCGTGCTGTGGCCGCTCAGCCTGCTTGCGCCTGATCGTTTGCACCCGGTGGCACAGCGCAGCTTCGCGCAGTTGTGGGAGCAGGCGCAGATCGACCAGCGCCTGGCGCCCGCACCGTTCGAATGGCGCGGGCGGCAGTTGACGCCCTGAAGCAGGCGCGTCGCGCGGCGAGCCGCTCTCCTGCGGTTTAGCTGGTGGGCGGACGGTTCAGCCAGTGGGAGGCTGTCGCGCGGCAAGCCGCCCTCCCACCGCAGATCAGCAGATCACCCAGTGGGGGGCCGGCTTGCCGGGCGACGCTCTCCCATGGTTTACCCGGTTGAGGCGGACGGTTTACCCAGTGGGAGGCCGGCTTGCCGGGCGACGCGCAAGGCGTCGAGCCGAGCCTGCTTAAGTGCCTCTCCCAGCCCCTGGCCGCTGAAACCTTGTGCGATCAGGGGCTGGGCCTGAACACCTCGCACTTGCTGCATCGCTTCGATCAGCCACTCGCGCTGGCTGAAACCACCTTCATTCAACACTCCCAACACCTCCAGAAAAGCCTCGAAGCGCTGCGGCCGGCGGAAGATATCGAAATGTTGAAGCATTTCGAGCAGTTGCGCTGGCTCAAGCGCCTCTGCCCCGGCCGCAGGCTCGGCATAGCGCTCCAGCAACACCGCCAGCTCCTGGCAGTCGCGGGGCACCTTTAGCGCTTCGCTGAGGCTGCGCGCACTTTCGACCATGCCGTGCAGCAGGCAGGCCCAACGCCCGGGCAGCGCCAATTCGGCACGGGCCGCACGCTGCAAGGCCGCAGCACTCTCCATCGACCACGGCAGCGCAGGCATCAGCTCGCCCAGCGCACCGCAGTCGGCAAGCGTCTGGATAAACACCTCCGGGTTCGGCTCCATGAGCGCCCGGGCGATTTCCTTCCAGCTCCGTTCGGGTGTGAGCTCGCGCAATTCACCTGACTCGGCGAGTTGCCGCATCAAGGCCAGGGTGGGCTCGACGATGGTGAAACCCAGTTGCGCATAACGCGCGGCAAAGCGGGCTACACGGAGCACACGCAAAGGATCCTCGGCGAATGCTGGCGCCACATGGCGCAGCAGCTTCTGGTTGAGGTCCTGTTGGCCGCCGTAGGGGTCGATGACCCGGCCGTCATCGTCTTCGGCCATGGCATTGATGGTCAGGTCGCGGCGGGCGAGGTCTTGCTCAAGGGTAACGTCGGGGCTCGCGTGGAAGGTAAAGCCGCCATAGCCGCGGCCGCTCTTGCGCTCGGTGCGTGCCAGCGCGTACTCCTCGCCGTTATGAGGGTGCAGGAAGACCGGAAAGTCCGCCCGACCGGCTTGTAGCCCAGCGCCTGCATCTGCTCGACGCTGGCGCCGACTACCACCCAGTCGACATCAGTGACCGGCTGGCCCAACAGGCGGTCGCGGACCGCGCCACCGACTTTGTAGATCTGCATGCTCATCGAAAACCTCCGTCAGCGCGACAGCATACGCGCCAGCGGAGGGGCAGGGGAGGGTCAGAGGTGGACCACAGCCATGTCCATGCGGCCGTAATCGCCTTCGTTGCCATCGGGCCGCGGTGGCATGTGGTGGGTTTTCATCACTTGTTCGTCCTGCACCGTCTCCAGGTGTACATCGAAGCCCCACAGCCGGTGCAGATGGCGCATCACCTCTTCGGTGGATTCGCCCAGCGGCTTGCGATTGTGCTGGGTGTGGCGCAGGGTCAGCGAGCGGTCGCCCCGGCGGTCGACGCTCCAGATCTGCACGTTCGGCTCGCGGTTGCCCAGGTTGTACTGGGCCGCCAGCGACTCACGGATCTGCCGATACCCTTTTTCATCGTGAATGGCCGGCACCAGCAGATCATCGCGCTGATCGTCGTCAAGGATGGTGAAGAGCTTGAGGTCGCGAATCACCTTGGGCGACAGGTACTGCAGGATGAAGCTTTCGTCCTTGAAACTGTTCATGGCGAATTTGAGCGTCGACAACCAGTCGCTGCCAGCGATGTCGGGGAACCAGTGGCGGTCCTCGTCATCAGGGTGTTCGCAGATCCGGCGGATATCGCGGAACATGGCAAAACCCAAGGCATAGGGGTTGATGCCACTGTAGTAAGGGCTGTCGTAGCCCGGCTGGAACACCACGCTGGTGTGGGACTGCAAGAACTCCATCATGAAGCCGTCCGTCACCAGCCCTTCGTCGTACAGGTCGTTGAGCAGGGTGTAATGCCAGAAGGTGGCCCAGCCCTCGTTCATGACCTGAGTCTGGCGTTGCGGGTAGAAGTACTGCGCGATCTTGCGCACTATCCGCACCACTTCACGCTGCCATGGCTCCAGCAGCGGCGCGTGTTTCTCGATGAAGTACAGGATGTTTTCCTGCGGCTCTGCCGGGAAGCGCCCGCCGTCGGCGTCGTGCGCCTTGCCCGCACCTTTGGGGATGGTGCGCCACAGGTCGTTGATCTGCCGCTGCAAGTGCTCCTCACGCTCCTTCTGGCGGCGCCGCTCCTCTTCGGCGGAGATGGGGTAGGGCCGCTTGTAGCGGTCGACGCCGTAATTCATCAAGGCATGGCAGGAGTCCAGAAGCTCCTCCACCGCATCGATGCCGTGACGTTCCTCGCACTGCATGATGTACTGCTTGGCGAACACCAGATAGTCGATGATCGAGCTCGCGTCGGTCCAGGTGCGGAACAGGTAATTCCCCTTGAAGAAGCTGTTATGCCCGTAGCAGGCATGGGCGATCACCAGCGCCTGCATGCAGATGGTGTTCTCTTCCATCAGGTAGGCGATACAGGGGTCTGAGTTGATCACGATCTCGTAGGCCAGGCCCATCTGGCCACGGGTGTAGGATTTTTCAGTGCTGAGGAAATGCTTGCCGTAGGACCAGTGGTGATACCCCAACGGCATGCCGACCGACGCATAAGCGTCCATCATCTGCTCGGCCGTAATCACCTCGATCTGATTGGGGTAAGTGTCGAGCGCATAGCGCTCGGCAAGGCGGCTGATCTCCTTGTCGTAGGTGCGGATCAGGTCGAAGGTCCATTCCGAGCCTTCGGACAGGGGCTGGCGTTTATGCTCTCTGGCGGTCATGTGGCTAACCTGCGCTGGAAGAGTTCTCGGAAGACCGGGTAGATATCGCCGGCCGTGACCAATTGCTGTTGAGCGAACGCGTCGGGAAATTGCTCACCGATGCGCTCGTACTCGAACCACAGCGCCTGATGCTCGCGCGGAGTGATTTCGACGTAGGTGTAGTACTGCACGAAGGGCATGATCTGCTTGGCGAGAATATCCCTGCAGATGGGCGAGTCGTCGTTCCAGTTATCGCCGTCCGAAGCCTGAGCCGCGTAGATGTTCCATTCATTGGCCGGGTAACGCTCGGCCATGATTTCCTGCATCAACTTCAAGGCGCTGGAAACGATAGTGCCGCCGGTTTCCCGCGAATAGAAAAACTCCTCCTCGTCGACTTCTCGCGCGCTGGTGTGGTGGCGGATGAAGACAACTTCGATCTTGTCGTAATTACGCTTCAGGAACAGGTACAGCAGGATGAAAAAGCGTTTGGCAACATCCTTGGTTGCCTGGGTCATGGAGCCGGAGACGTCCATCAGGCAGAACATGACGGCTTTGGAACTGGGGTTCGGGTGTTTGACCAGCAAGTTGTACTTGAGGTCGAAAGTGTCAAGAAATGGCAGCCTGTGAATACGCGCCGACAGCCTTTCTATCTCTTCCTGCAGGGCTTTGATATCGGAAAAGTTGTCTGGCTCCTCTCGCAGCAAGCGCTCCATCTCAGCCTTGGCTTCGCGCAACCTGGCGCGGCTGCTGCCGGTCAGAGCAATACGCCGAGCGTGTGCTGAACGCAGCGTGCGTACGATATTGATACGCGAAGGGTTGCCCTCGCTGGCGACCCCGGCACGTACGGTCTTGAAGGTGTCCATGCCGGCCAGGTTGCGCTTGACCAGATTGGGCAGTTCCAGGTCTTCGAACATGAATTCGAGAAACTCTTCCTGGGTGATCTGGAAGACGAACTCGTCCATCCCCTCGCCAGAGTTACCGGCCTTGCCGCCACCACGGCCTCCGCCGCCGCCTTGCGGGCGGGGAATGTGTTCACCGGCGGTAAATTCCTTGTTGCCCGGGTGCACGACCGTCTGCTTGCCACCGCGACCGTGGTGCAGCACTGGCTCGTCGGTGTCTCGGCCGGGGATGCTGATCTGTTCGCCGTGCTCCATGTCAGTGATGGAGCGGCGGCTTACGGCCTCTTCCACAGCCTTCTTGATGTGTTCACGGTAACGCCGCAGAAATCGCTGGCGGTTGACCGTGCTTTTGTTCTTGCCGTTCAGGCGTCGGTCGATGACGTAACTCATAAGCCCCTCCGGGGCAGCTCGAAGCTCGGCGGCCGCCGAGCCCCAAGCTGCAAGTGTGAGTCAGGCGCACGCCGGCACGTGGCCGGCGGCACTTGAGGCTTGTCGCTTGCAGCTTTCAGCTTTACTGCGATTTACGTACGCGCAGGTACCACTCCGACAACAGGCGCACCTGCTTCTCGGTATAACCGCGCTCGACCATTCGAGTGACGAAGTCGTTGTGTTTCTTCTGGTCCTCCTTGCTGGCTTTGGCATTGAAGCTGATGACCGGCAGCAGGTCTTCGGTGTTGGAGAACATTTTCTTCTCGATCACCACCCGCAGCTTTTCATAACTCAGCCAGGCTGGGTTCTTGCCATTGTTGTTGGCGCGTGCGCGCAGGACGAAGTTGACGATCTCGTTGCGGAAGTCTTTTGGGTTGCTGATCCCGGCGGGCTTCTCGATCTTTTCGAGTTCCTCGTTCAGCGCCACGCGGTTAAGGATTTCTCCAGTCTCAGGGTCTCGGTACTCCTGGTCCTGAATCCAGAAGTCTGCATACAGCACGTAGCGGTCGAAGATGTTCTGGCCGTATTCGCTGTAGGACTCCAGGTAGGCGGTCTGGATTTCCTTGCCGATGAATTCGATGTAGCGCGGCGCCAGGTATTCCTTGAGGAAACGCAGGTAGCGCTCGCGAACTTCGGCGGGGAACTGCTCTTGCTCGATCTGATGCTCGAGCACATACAGCAGGTGAACCGGGTTGGCAGCGATTTCGTGAGGGTCGAAGTTGAAGACTTTGGAGAGGATCTTGAACGCGAAACGGGTCGACAGCCCAGTCATGCCTTCGTCGACACCGGCCGAGTCGCGGTACTCCTGAATGGACTTGGCCTTAGGGTCGGTGTCCTTGAGGTTTTCGCCGTCGTAGACACGCATCTTCGAATGATATTGGAGTTTTCCGGCTCTTTCAGGCGCGACAGCGTGGTGAACTGGGCCAGCATCTTGAGCGTGTCGGGAGCGCAATGAGCCTGCGACAACGAGCTGTTGATCAGCAGTTTGTCGTAGATACGGATTTCGTCGTTCACGCGCAGGCAGTAAGGCACCTTCACGATGTAGATCCGGTCGATGAACGCCTCGTTGTTCTTGTTGTTACGGAAGGTGTGCCATTCCGATTCGTTGGAGTGGGCCAGCAGGATGCCGTTGTACGGGATTGCCCCCAGGCCCTCGGTGCTGTTGTAGTTGCCCTCTTGCGTTGCGGTGAGCAACGGGTGAAGCACCTTGATCGGTGCCTTGAACATCTCGACGAACTCCATCATCCCCTGGTTGGCGCGGCACAGGGCGCCCGAGTAGCTGTAAGCGTCGGCGTCGTTCTGCGGGAATTCCTCAAGCTTGCGGATATCGACCTTGCCCACCAGTGCGGAGATGTCCTGGTTGTTCTCATCTCCTGGTTCGGTCTTGGCGATGGCGATCTGGTTGAGAATCGAGGGGTACAGCTTGACCACCTTGAACTGGCTGATGTCACCGCCGAACTCTGCCAGCCTTTTGGTAGCCCAAGGCGACATGATCGAGCTCAGATAACGCGGGGAGATGCCGTAGTCCTCTTCGAGGATCTGGCCGTCTTCAGCCGGGTTGAACAACCCCAGGGGCGATTCGAATACGGGAGAACCCTTGATCGCGTAAAACGGGACCTTCTCCATCAATTGCTTGAGCTTTTCAGCAAGCGACGATTTACCGCCACCCACCGGGCCCAATAGATAAAGAATCTGTTTCTTTTCCTCGAGCCCCTGAGCGGCATGGCGGAAGTACGACACGATCTGCTCGATGCAGTCTTCCATGCCGTGGAAATCCTGAAACGCCGGGTAGCGGCGGATCACCTTGTTGGAAAAGATACGTGAAAGCCTTGGGTCGAGAGAGGTGTCGACCAGTTCAGGCTCCCCGATGGCCATGAGGATGCGTTCAGCCGCCGAAGCGTAGGTGCGCCTATCGCTTTTGCAGAGTTCTAAGTACTCCTGCAGGCTGATTTCTTCCTGACGGGTGGTTTCGAAACGTTGCTGAAAGTGGCTAAAAATACTCATGGACGTCAACCTCGCTCGATACGTGGAGCCGACGCCGGATCACTCAGCGATGCTGGCAGATGAGCATATCCTTGCGTTCACCTGTTATCCCCCAATGCATCTGAAGCTTGGTACCGATGACCCGCGCGCCGGTGTACCGGCTCTCCCCTGTTCTGGATGGCCTGAAATTAAGAATAGATGGGAATCTCAGACTTCAAGGAGGAAGGCGTACGAAAGTCGTTGCAACCGTTCGTCGGCCCCGCTGTGGGCCGCATGGGCCGGGGCACTGAGCCCCGAAATTTTTTTTACTCCTCTACAGCGCTGGCCACACATTCCGGGTAGGTGGAGCGCCACAGCTCGAAACCACCGTCCAGGCTGTAGACCTCTGAAAAGCCCTGGCCTGCCAGATAAGCGGCCGCGCCTTGGCTGGAATTGCCGTGATAGCGCACCACAACCACCGGCGCGTCGAGGTCGGCGCGGGTGATGAAGTCGTGCAGCGAATGGTTGTCCAGATGGCGGGCGCCGTCGATGTGGCTGGCGGCATAGGTGGCAGGGTCGCGGATATCCACGAACACTGCGCCTTGCTCACGCAGGGCGAGAGCTTCTACCGGGGGAATACGTTTGAATTCGGACATCTTGGGCTCCAGTGAAAAAGAGTGGGTCAGCAAGTGCAACGGTGCAGTTGCTGGCTGTCGATGTTCATCAGTGTCATCGCGCCGCCCCATACGCAGCCGGTATCCAGCGCGGTTATGCCGGGGGTATCGCAACGCCCTTCGAGCGCGGCCCAGTGGCCAAACAGGATGCGCGTGCCGGCGGCCTTGCGCTCGGGGTGGGCAAACCACGGGGCGAACCCTGCGGGCGCGGTGTCGGCGCCTTCCTTGGCCTTGAGGTCCAGGCGGCCATCGGCGCTGCAGAAACGCATGCGGGTAAAGTAGTTGGTTATCACCCGCAGCCGATCGATGCCGGCCAGCGCCTTGTTCCATTTGCTCGGTTCGTTGCCGTACATGCCATCCAGAAACCGGGGCAGAAGCTCATCGCTTTGCAGCGCCGCCTCGACTTCCCCGGCCAGGCGCAAGGCTTTTTCAATGCTCCATTGCGGCGCGATGCCGGCATGTACCATCGCCAGGTTGCGCTCGGCGTCGTAGTGCATCAGCTTTTGCTGGCGCAGCCAGCCGAGCAACTCGGCCTTGTCGGGGGCATCGAGGATCGGTTGCAGGGTATCCCCACGTTTGAGCCGCTCCGGTTTGCGCGCCACCGCCAGCAGGTGCAGGTCGTGATTGCCGAGCACGCAGACCAGCGCCTGGCGGATGCTGTCGAGAAACGCAGGGTTTCGAGCGACTGCGGGCCCCGGTTGACCAGGTCACCCACCAGCCAAAGGCGGTCGATGGCCGGGTCGAACGCAACTTCATCGAGCAGGCACTTGAGCGGAGTGAGGCAGCCTTGCAGGTCACCGACGGCATAAGTCGCCATCAGTGCAGAGCCCCCGGCACCGCCAGGCGGAACGGCGCAATGGGTGCGTCGAAGGCTGTGCCGTCGCTGGCGATCATCTGGTAGCTGCCCTGCATGCTGCCGACCAGCGTAGGCATCACGGTGCCGCTGGTGTAGGTGTGGCTGCCGCCCACCTGGATCAGCGGTTGCTGGCCAACCACCCCCGGCCCGCGCACTTCATCGACCTTGCCGTTGCCGTCAGTGATGATCCAGTGGCGCGACATCAAGGTGGCAGGCACCTGGCCGGTGTTTTCCAGCGTGATGGTGTAGGCGAACGCGTAGCGGCCCTGCTCGGGGCTGGACTGCTCGGCCAGGTAGCGGGTATCAACGTGAACGTCGATCTGGTAGCGCGAATCGGGCATGCGTAAACCTTTCAATTCATTACACGATCAGGCCCCCCATGGGGCCTGCGGCTTGAGTCTAGGCGAGATCCGCACCCATGCGACGCCATTCAGAGGGGCTGATCGGCCAGTTGGTCGGCCAGCCGCACGAAGGCAGCCAGGTCCAGCTGCTCGGGGCGCAGGCTGCCGTCCACGCCAGCGGCCTCGATGGCCTCGGCGGGGAGCAGAGCCTTGAGGGTGTTGCGCAGGGTCTTGCGGCGCTGGTTGAACGCCTCGCGCACCACTCGCTCAAGTTGTTTCGGGTTTTTGGCCTGGTGCGGCGGGGTTTCGTGTGGCACCAGGCGCACGATGGCCGAGTCCACTTTCGGCGGCGGGTTGAAGGCGCCGGGGCCGACATTGAACAGGTGCTCCACACGGCAGTGGTACTGCACCATGATCGACAAGCGCCCCAATCACCCCCACCCGGGCCTGCAGCCATGCGCTCGACCACCTCTTTCTGCAACATGAAGTGCATGTCGCGAATCAGCGGCGCGTTGCCCAGCAAATGGAAAATCAGCGGCGTGGAGATGTTGTAGGGCAGGTTGCCCACCACGCGCAGGCTGCGCGGCTCGGCACCAAGCGTGGCGAAGTCGAACTTGAGGGCATCGCCTTGGTGCAGGTTGAAATTTCCACGGCCGGCGAACTGGTTTTGCAGGATCGGCACGAGGTCTTTGTCCAGCTCGATCACATCCAGTTGCGCGCCGCTGCCCAGCAGGCCTTCGGTGAGAGCACCCTGGCCAGGGCCGATTTCGAGCAGGTGCTCGCCTTCGCGTGCGCGAATGGCCCGCAGAATACGGTCGATCACGCCGGCGTCATGCAGAAAGTTCTGGCCGAACCGCTTGCGCGCCCGGTGTTGGTAATGCTCGCTCATCAAGGTGTCTCGGCCATCTGGTAGGCGGTTTCCAGGGCGACGCGCAGGCTGCCGGTATCGACCCGGCCGGTGCCGGCCAGGTCCAGGGCTGTGCCGTGGTCGACCGACGTGCGCACGATCGGCAAGCCCAGGGTCACGTTGACCGCAGCGCCGAAGCCTTTGTACTTGAGCACAGGCAGGCCCTGGTCGTGGTACATGGCGAGCACTGCATCGCAGTGCTCGAGGTATTTGGGGGTGAACAGTGTGTCGGCGGGCAGCGGGCCATGCAGGTCGATGCCTTCCGCGCGCAGGCGCTCGAGCGCCGGCTCGATCACGTCGATCTCTTCGCGGCCCATATGGCCGCTTTCCCCGGCGTGCGGGTTCAGGCCGCAGACCAGGATGCGTGGCCGAGCGATACCGAACTTGTTCACAAGGTCGGCATGCAGAATGCGCGTGACCCGTTCCAGCCGCTCGGCAGTGATGGCATCGGCCACCTCGCGCAGTGGCAGGTGCGTGGTCACCAGCGCAACCCGCAGCCCGTGCGTGGCCAGCATCATCACCACCTGATCGGTGTGGGTGAGTTCGGCAAGGAATTCGGTGTGGCCGGAAAACGCCACGCCCGCATCGTTGATCACGCCTTTGTGCACCGGCGCGGTGACCATGCCGGCGAACAGGCCGTCGAGGCACCCCCGGCCCGCGCGGGTGAGGGTTTCGATCACGAAGGGGCCGTTGGCCGCGTTCAATACGCCCGCCTGCACCGGCGCCGCCAAGGGCGTATCCCAGACATACAAGCTGCCTGCCGGGGCAGGGTGCTCGGGCAACTCGCCGGGTGCCACAGGCACAAGGTCAATCGCCACCTCCAGCTGGGCGGCCCGCTCAGCGAGCAGGCCAAGGCTGGTGATGGCGATCAGGGGGTGAGGCTGAGAGTGCTGGGCGAGCAGCAGGCACAGGTCAGGACCGATGCCGGCCGGCTCGCCGGGAGTCAGAGCGAAGCGCAAGGTCACTCTTTGATTTCCACGTAGGCCTCGTCACGGATCTGACGCAGCCAGTTCTGCAACTCTTCGTCGTACTTCTTGCTGCGCAGCAGATTCATGGCCTGAGACTCGCGAGCCTGGGTGGTCATGTCGGTGGCGCGGCGCCCCAGCACTTGCAGAATGTGCCAGCCGAACTGGCTCTGGAACGGGCGGGAAACCTGGTCGGTGGCGGTTTGCGCCATCACGTCACGGAACTGAGGAACGACCGAAGCGGGGTCGATCCAGCCCATGTCACCGCCATGCAGTGCAGAACCTGGGTCTTCGGAGAAGGCCTTGGCCAGCTTTTCGAAGTCCTCACCCGCCTGGAGGCGCTCGTAGAGGCGATCGATCAGGCGCTTGGTTTCGGCTGCGCTGCGGATTTCACTCGGCTTGATCAGGATGTGGCGCACATGCACTTCTTCGCGCACCTCGGCCGAATGGCCACGGGTTTCAACCAGTTTGATCAGGATGAAACCACCCGGTGCGCGCACCGGTTGGGTCACGTCACCTGCACTCATGCTGGCCAGCAACCGATCGAAAGGCGGTGGCAGTTGAGCGGCCTGGCGCCAGCCCATGTCACCACCTTCCAGCGCGTTGTCCGAGGCGGAGCGAGCGATGGCCATCTTGCCGAAGTCCGCGCCGCCCTTGAGCTGCTGGTAGGTGTCCATGGCCTGGGCGTAGGCTTGCTGGATCTGCTGCGAGTTGGCGCTCTGCGGCACAGGGATGGTGATGTTGGCCAGGTGGTACTCTTCGGAGAGTTGCGCCTTGCCCAGGTCTGAATTGAGGAAGTTCTTCACTTCCTGCTCGCTGACCTGAATGCGGTCGGCCACACGGTGCTGGCGCACGCGGTTGATGATGATCTGCTCGCGAATGCGACGGCGGAATTCCTCGTAGCCGGTGCCATCGTGGGCCAGCGCAGCGCGGAACTGCGCGTCGTTCATGCGGTTGTTCTGGGCGATGTTGGCGATCGCCTCGTTGAGCTCTTCATCGGTGACACGAATACCGGAACGCTCGCCGATCTGAAGTTGCAGGTCGTCGAGAATCAGGCGCTCGAGGACCTGCTTGCGCAGCACATCCTCAGGCGGCAGCTGCTGGCCGCCGCCGCGCTTGGCGATATCCTGCTTGATATCACGCACGCGCGAGTCGAGCTGGCTTTGCATGATCGGGTCGTTGTCGACAATGGCGACGACGCGGTCCAGTTGCTGAAGCTGCGCATGTGCGCTCGAACCCAGGAGCATCGCGCCCAGCAATGCCGGGCGCAGCAGATTACATAGCTTGGTCTTCACGTTCACGATAACCCTGAATGCCTCTGTCGAGGAAACCTTCGACTTTTTTGCCCACAACGCCACCGAGGCCCTTGAGCACGATTTGCAGGAAGACGCCGTGGTCGCCTTTTTCGTTCTGCGGAGCGGCCTGGCCGAACTCGTCGTAGTCAACCCAGTAACGGCTGATCACGCGCATCTTCCAACAGCAGTTGTCGTACTCGAAGCCACCGAAGGCTTCCAGCGTACGGTTGCGGTTGTAGTCGTACTGCCAGCGGCTGATAACGCTCCACTGAGGCACGATCGGCCACATGATCGACATGTCGTGTTGCGAGATCTTGTAGTAATCCTTCTGGTAGTTCGGCGAGTCCGGCGTGCCGTAGTCGCCGCCGTACTGCCAGGTACCGGTTTGCGTATCGTAGTGAATGATGTCATCACGATAGCGATAGCCGACGTTGACGATCTTGTTCGGATTGTCTTCAGGCTGGTAGTGGAACATGGCGCTGGCCGAGCGGGTGCTGCGGCTGTCCGGGTCCCAGTTGAAATCGGAGTTGAAGCGCCAGTCGCGGTTGAAGCGATATTCGTACTCAAGTGCATACGGCGACACGTCCGACTGTGCGTCGCTACGGGTGCGGTAGTCGATACCTGGCAGTTGCACTTCGCGATCCCGAAAATACAACGCTTGGCCAAGGCTTACGCGTTGGCGCTCGAAACCGTCATCCTGGATCCAGCGGCTGGTCACGCCCAGCGACAACTTGTTCTCGTCGCCAATGCGGTCACCGCCGGTAAAGCGGTTGTCGCGGAACAGCGAAGAGAAACTGAACGGCGACTCCGAGGTATCGAACGACGGGATGTCGGACTGGTCCTTGTACGGCACGTAGAGGTAGAACGCGCGAGGCTCAAGCGTTTGCCGATAGCTGTTGCCGAACATCGTGGTGTCACGGTCGAAGTACAGGCCGCTGTCGATGCTGGCGATCGGAACGTTGATGTCAGGGGAGCTGTTGTAGCGGCCACCGGCTTGAGCCTTGCCCTGAGCATCCAGATCCAGGTCGTACTGGGTGTACTTATACTTGAGCTTGGGCGTGATGTAGCCGTAGGTCCACTGCATCGGGAGACTGACCGCAGGTTGCAGGTCGAGCCGGGTGCCATTGGCACGGTTGATGCCGTCGACGTTTTCATCCAGGCGAGGGTTCGCTATGCCGTCTTTGTCGAAGTATTCCCCATTGCGCAAATCACGCTCGAAGCGCACAGCCTCAGTGTGGTAATCGAACTGCAGCCCGCCCGGGTTATAAGGCAGAGTGCCATCCAGGGTAAGTTGCGGCATACGTCCGTACGGCGTCACGTCGGCAACGCTGGCCAGCTGATAATCCTGGACGTTCAGCGCTGCACTGTAGGTGTCGCCACGCCAGTTCAGCCTGCCCTGCTGGTTGACGTAATCGGTACTCTTGACGCCGATCTGGTCGGTCTGCAGATCCTGGAAGTAGTAAGGATCGCTGATCTTGGTGTAATCGACATAGGTGCTCAGGCGCGAGTCCAGGTTGCCCTGATGCTGCCAGTTCACCATCCAGCGATCTTTCTGGTAGTCGGACTGAAGCTTGCGATCGTCGCTCTGGTCGTTCAGGTAGCTGCCGCCCAGTTGCCCTTCGCTGGTGGGCGTCAGGTAACGGAATTCGCCTTCGAGCTGCGTACCGCGCTTGGCCATGAAGTGTGGGTACAACGTGGCGTCGTAATTGGGCGCCAGGTTGAAGTAGTACGGCGTGACCAGCGTGAAGCCGTCCTTGCTGCTGCTCGAAAAGCTCGGCGGCAGGAAACCGGACTGGCGACGGTCGTCGATCGGGAAGTAGATGTAGGGCGTGTAGAAAACCGGGAAGTCCTTGACACGCAGTGTGGCGTTGGTCGCCGTGCCGAAACCGGTGGCCGGGTTCAGTGTGATGTTGTTGCCCTTGACCACCCAGGCATTGCTCGAAGGCTCGCATGTGGTATAGGTGCCGTCCTTGAGACGGATGATGGCGTTCTCTCCGCGCTTGGCGTAGAGAGCGTTGCCGCGAACCCGTTGCTGGTGCAGCACGTATTCGGCGTTGTTGATTTCGGCGGCGCCGGTGTCGAGCTGCACGTTGGCGTGGTCGCCGACGATCAGCGCGCCGTTGTCGCGCAGCTTCACGTTGCCGTTGAGCTCGCCGCGGCTTTCAGCCTGATGCAGGCTGGCTTCGTCGGCTTCGACCTGCATGCTGCCCTGGCGCAGCACCACGTCACCTGCGAGGGTCGCGACCTGCTCTTCCTGCTGGTAGCGCGATGCCTTGGCGTTGACGTAGGTGGGGGCGTCCTGCTTGGAGGTCTTGTCGTTCATCCCCGGGCGCACCGGTTCGACGTACGCGCCTTCGCAGTACGGGCCGGTCTCGGCCAGTTGCGCGGGCGTGAGCTTCTCGCGAGGCACCCAGTCCAGATGGCTGTAGTCGGCACTGCGAGACAGCAGGCCGCGGCCCTTGCTCTCGGTCACCAGCTTCGGCCCCTGGGCCTTGCCGCTGTCGCTGACCACCTCGCCATCGGCGCGGGTGGATGCAGTGCTCACCGAACTGGCATCATGCGCCGGGCGTGGCGGCAGGACCGCTGCGGGCGCTTGAGTCTGGCAAGCCCAGCCGCCACCGGCGGCAACCTGGCAGTCGTACTGCTCGGCGGCAAGCACGTGCGAGGCTGCGATGGGCTGCATCGCGAGGAGGCTGCCAGTGACCAGCAACGGGAATTTTCTACGAAACACGGGCGATTTCAATGCCATCTTTATAATCCGGGCTTCCTGCGTGCCATCTTCCCGCGCGGGGTGCACGCCTATCGATGGTCTGAAAAAGATGCTGGATAATAAAGCATGACCTGCTTGACGGCTAGCGCCGTCGGAGACCTGTATAAATGCAAGAAGTCGATGCACGCTTTGAAACACTCTCCCGCTGGCTGGCGGGCAACCTCGCGCAGCTCTTTGGCACCGAGGGCTGGGGCGATGTTCCGCCTGGCCGATCGACCGCAGCCAGCAGCGACGCGAGCTTTCGCCAATATTTTCGCTGGGAGGGTGGCGGGCGCAGTTTCATCGTGATGGACGCACCGCCCCCGCAGGAAAACTGCCAACCGTTCGTGGACATCTGTGCCTGGCTCGCCAGCAGCGGGGTGCACGTGCCGGTCATTCATGCTCAGGACATCGCCCAGGGTTTCCTGTTGCTGAGCGACATGGGCCGCCACACCTATCTGGACGTGATCGATGAGCACAATGCCGATGCGCTGTTCGCCGATGCCATCGAGGCGTTGCTGGCCTACCAGCGCCTGCCGCTGACTGCACCGTTGCCCAGCTACGACACCGCGCTGCTGCGCCGCGAGCTTGAGCTGTTCCCTGAGTGGTACGTGCGCCGCCACCTGGGCCTGCGCTTCGATGCCGACCAACAGGCGGCCTGGGAGCGTATCAGCCAGTTACTGATCGAGAGCGCCCTGGCCCAGCCTCAGGTGCTGGTACACCGCGATTTCATGCCGCGCAACCTGATGCACAGCGAACCGAACCCGGGCGTGCTGGATTTTCAGGACGCAGTCCACGGCCCCGTGACCTACGACATCAGCCTGCCTGTTCAAGGACGCTTTTCTCAGCTGGCCCGAAGAACGCGTGCACGATTGGCTGCGCGGCTATTGGGAAACCGCGCGGGCGCGGGGGATACCGGTGCAGGCCGAGCTGGGCGACTTCCTGCGCGCCAGCGACCTGATGGGTGTACAACGCCACCTCAAGGTAATCGGTATTTTCGCGCGCATCTGCCACCGCGACGGCAAGCCGCGCTACCTTGCGGACGTGCCGCGCTTCTTCGATTACATCCGTGCAGTGCTGGCACGCCGGCCTGAGCTGGCCGAACTCAGTGCCTTGCTCGGCAGCCTGGAGCCTCGGCCATGAAGGCGATGATCCTGGCCGCAGGCGAAGGCGAGCGGCTGCGGCCTCTGACGCTGCACACGCCCAAGCCGCTGGTTCGCGCCGGCGGTGTACCGTTGATCGAATACCACGTTCGAGCTCTGGCTGCGGCAGGTTTCACGGAGCTTGTGATCAACCATGCCTGGCTGGGTGAGCAGATCGAAACGTACCTGGGCGACGGCGAGCGCTTCGGCGTGAGCATCGCCTGGTCGCCGGAAGGTGAGCCGCTGGAGACCGGCGGCGGCATTCATCGTGCCTTGCCATTGCTCGGCGGTAAGCCGTTTGCGGTGGTCAACGGCGACATCTGGGCCGACTACGACTTCTCGCAACTGCATCGACCCTTGGCCGGGCTGGCGCACCTGGTGCTGGTGCCCAACCCTGCACACCACACTGCGGGCGACTTCCAGTTGCGAGGCAGCCAGGTCATTGATGCAACGGCGGGCGCCGAAACCCTCACCTACAGTGGCATCTGCGTGCTGTCGCCGACGCTGTTCGAGGGCTGCGAGCCCGGTGCGTTCAAGCTGGCACCACTGCTGCGAGCGGCCATGGCCCAAGGCCAGGTCAGTGGTGAACGTTTCGTGGGGCGCTGGGTCGATGTAGGCACTCACGAACGCCTGGCCGAGGTAGAACGCTTGCTCAAGGATACTCACTGATGTTCTGGCCTGCGACCACGCTGGGCGTGCTGTTGGGGTTCGCGCTGGCTCACATACCCGGCGCGATCCTCGGCGCGGTGCTGGGCCAACTGGCGGATAGGCGCCTGGAGCTGCACAGCTGGCCGCAATTGCGCGAACGCCTGGGCGGCAAGCCTGCGATGGCGCAGCACGAACTCCTGTTCACATTGCTCGGGCGCGTTGCCAAGGCCAACGGTCAGGTGCAGCCCGAACACATCCAGCAAGCGCGCGATGAAATGCTGCTGCTGGGCATGGGCAGCCAGGCCCAGCGCGAGGCGATCGATGCGTTCAACCGTGGCCGCGATGGCCGTACGTCCCTGCGCCCTTACCTGCGCGGGCTGCAGCGCAAACCTACAGCGGCCGAAGGGCTGTTGCGTGCTGGCTGGCGGATGGTCTGGGCTGACCATCGAGACCACCCGGTGGAGCGTGAGCTGCTGCTGGACTGGGGGCGCTGGATGGGCTGGCCGGCACAGCGTGTGCAGGCGTTGAGCGATGACTACGAGCCGCGGCGCCGCGCGCTGGCCCGCCCGGACGAGCGCTTTCAGATGGCGTTGAGCCTGCTGGGCGTGGCCTCCACTGCTCAGGCTGACGAGGTCAAGCGTGCTTACAGGCGGCTGCTGAGCAAACACCATCCCGACAAGCTCGAAGGCGCCGGTGCCAGCACCCGGCAGGTCGAGGCCGCCACTGAACGCACCCGCCAGCTGCACGATGCCTATGAGTTGGTCCGTTCACGCCTGGGTTTCTGATGCGTCATTGATCCTGCGAAGGGCTCAACCAACCGCGCACCCTGCGGAACATCTGTTCCTGGGCGTCGCGGTTGCCCGGCATCGCCGTCATCTCGACCTGGGTATAGGCGCCACTCTTTTGCCGTTTGCTTGCCTGCAGGCGAGCTTTGGCGGCGCTGACCAGTGCCGGGCTGTTGGGGTAGAAGAAGTCCGCGACTGGAATCTTCAAAACCGGCGCCAGTGCGTCCAACCCTTGTGGGGCGGAGCCCGGCGTGCGCGCTTCGACCATTACCAGCTTTTGCGCACGCGTGGCCTGGCGCTCGCTCAGGTAGCGAGCGGCCCAGTAGGCGCCGGTCCCGTGGCCGAGCAATACGATGCTGCGGGCCTTCTGTTGCTGCGCAAAGGCGATGCCGGCGTCGATGCGCGCGAAGATGCGTTCGGCGTCGGTCTGCAATTGGTCGTTGGTGCTGTCGCCGCCGGTGCTGGCGCTGTTTTCGCTGCCAGCAGCGGTGGCGGCTTCGACCGGCGCGTTGGCATCAGGTGGGGTGCTGGAGCTGCCGGCCTTGGCGGGCGCTGGCTGGGTGTCGGCGCCGCGTGGCTGGATTGCGTCACTGAGCAAGTCGGGCAGGGTCAGGCTCAGGCTTGCCCATTTCACATCCGGCAGGCGGTCGCGCATCGGCCCGACAACGTCTGGCCAGTTGGCGCTTTCGCCGGCGCCGGGCACGATGATCACCACCCCTTCGCCATCCGGGGCATTGGCTGGGCGCCACAGGGCCAGGAAGTTGTCGCCGCTGGCCTCCAGTTGCTGCTGTTGTTCTGCCGGTAGCGTGCGGGCGAGGTCTTGAGCCTGCTCGGTACTGCGTTCCAGTAATGCCGCCCTCGGCTCGGCCTTTGCGGCCGGCGCGGGTGCGTCGGCGGCCCAGGCCGGAAGGCCGGCAGCCAGGCAAAAGGCCGACAGTGCGAAATGACGAATTGATGGCATCGTGCTTTCCTGATCAAAATGCGTAGGCCGAGCGTACGGCTAAACCTTGCGCCCGCCAACTGCGGGCTTTGCGGATGTGACAACCGATGATGTTCAAGCGCTGCCTGGTAGTGATCAGCGGGTTTCTGCTGGCCTTGACCGCGATGCTCGCTCAAGGCGCCGCGGTGCCCCAGGCTGGGTTGTCCCCGGCCGTACAGCAATGGCTCGGTGAGCACCGGCAATGGCGGGTAGGTGTGGTGCTGCAAGCTCCCTATGCTCGGTGCGACAAGCGAAGCCAGCAGTTGGCCGGGCTGAGCGTCGACGTGATACAGGCACTGGGGCGTGCCCTTGGCGTTGAGCCTAAATGGCGCACCTTCAATGATCAGGCAGCGCTGGATGATGCGCTGCGCAGGGGTGAGATCGATATTGCACCCGGCCTTACGCAAACCCCGGCCGGCCTGCGATCGTGGGATTTCTCAGACCCTTACCTGCGCATCGCCCAACGCGTGGTGGGTGAGCGCGCTGGCGCCAGTGCGCTGGACCTTGAGAACCTGCCCGAGCACGAGCGCATCGCCGTACGCGGCCCAGGTGCGGTGGCCGACTACGTGCGCCAGACCTATCCTCGCCTGGATGTGGTGCGACGTCACCCAGGATCGCAAGGCGCTGGAGGCCGTGATCTCTCAGCAGGCCCGGCTTGCCGTGGTCGACGAGGCGCAACTGGGGCGCCTGTCGCGCGAGCCGGAGTTCGCAAGCCTGGCCGTTGTGGGCGATGTGGGCCTGCCGCAACTGCTGCGCATCGGCTCTCGCCCTGACCTGCCGGAATTCGCCACTGCCATCAGTGCCGGGCTGCACGCCCTCTCGGCGCGCGAGGTGGAGCAATGGCGCGCCCGCTGGTTGCCTGCGGCGTACCCCGCTGCGGCGGTTTCCCTGGGCACCTGGCGCGTGTTGGCCGTGCTCGCGACCTTGCTGGCACTGCTGCTGGCGGGCGTGGTGCTGTGGCTGCGCCGGCAGCAGCGCCAGTACGAGCGCCGCCTGGTCCGTGCTCGCGAAGCCATCGCCCAGACCCAGGCGCGCGAGGCGGCGCTGCGGCTCACGCAGTTCTCCATCGACCAGAGCACTGTCGGCATCTTGTGGGTGAACTGGGACAGCCACATCCGCTATGCCAACCGCGCAGCGGAGAACATGCTCGGCTACGCCCCCGGGGTGCTTGAGAACCAGCCTTTGGCCGAGCTGGAGCCGACATTGAGCATGGACCGCTGGCTCGACCTGTGGCGGCGCGCACGCGCTGGCGAGGAAACACCCGTGTTCGAAACCCATTGCCGCAGCGCCGTGGGTGAGTGGGTGCCAGTGGACGTGGCGTTGAGCTTCCTGCGCTATGACGACGAGGAGTACCTGGTGGTGTTTCTCACCGACATCACCGAACGGCGGCGCGCGCAAGCGCAGTTGCGTGATCTGTCGGCGCACCTTGAAAGCGTGCGCGAAGAAGAAAAGGCACGCATTGCCCGCGAAGTGCATGATGAGCTCGGCCAGGTGCTGACGGTGCTGAAACTGGAAGTGTCGATGTGCGAGCTGGCGTACGCTGGCCTCGATGCCGGGCTTCAGGAACGGCTGGACAGCATGAAGCGGCTGCTGGTGCAGCTATTCCAGCAGGTGCGCGATGTGGCCACGGCACTGCGCCCACCGATTCTGGATGCGGGGCTGTTGTCGGCGATCGAGTGGCAGGCGCGGCGCTTCGAGGCGCGTACGCAGATTCCGTGCCTTGTGCAGGCCCCTGAACAGGTGCCTGCCATCAGCGATGCGATGGCCACCGGCCTGTTCCGGATCTTGCAGGAGGCGCTGACCAATGTGATGCGCCATGCGCAGGCGCACAGCGTGGAGGTGAGCTTGTCGTTCGAGCAGGGCGGCCTCCAGTTGCTGGTCAGCGATGACGGCCGAGGGTTCGATGTGGCGCAGCCAAGGCCGAACTCGTTCGGGTTGGTGGGCATGCGCGAGCGGGTAATGATGTTGGGTGGCAGGCTGGAGCTGTCCAGCACGCTAGGGGAGGGGGCCACGTTGGTGGTCTGGGTTCCGATGAAGGAGGGGCAGGGGTGATTCGAGTATTCGTGGCCGAAGACCACACCATCGTGCGCGAGGGCATCAAGCAATTGATCGGCCTGGCTCAGGATATGAAGGTCGCCGGTGAGGCGGGCAATGCCGAGCAATTGATAGAAGGCCTGCGGCACACACCCTGTGAGGTGGTGCTGCTGGACATCTCCATGCCCGGCGCCAATGGCCTTGAGGCTATCGGCCGGATCCGCGCATTGAGCCCTGCGCCGGCGATCCTGATGCTGTCGATGCACGACGAAGCGCAAATGGCGGCGCGGGCTTTGAAAATGGGCGCCGCCGGCTATGCGACCAAGGACAGCGACCCTGCCTTGCTGCTGTCAGCGATTCGCCGGGTGGCTACCGGTGGGCGTTACATCGACCCGCAACTCGCAGACCGCATGGTGTTCGAAGTGGGGCTGACCGATTCTCGGCCCTTGCACTCGCTCCTGTCGGAGCGTGAGTTTTCGGTGTTCGAGCGCCTGGCCCAGGGCGCTCGTGTCAACGAAATCGCCGACCAGTTGGCGTTGTCGAGCAAGACCATCAGCACCCACAAGGCGCGCCTGATGCAGAAGCTCAAGGTCAATTCACTGGCTGAGCTGGTGAAGTACGCGATGGAGCATCGGATCATCTGAAACCGATTGTTTCATTTGCGACCTGCGTGAGAAGCCTACCAGCATGGCCTTGCGCTATTACCCATGCCAGATTGCGCCATTCGTGTAGGGCAATTCCTACACGCAGCTCTCAGCGCGGCTGAAGCGAATCTCTCCGCCCCCCCGATTTTCGGGGGTTGACCCGTTACGTACGCTTGGCCCACGCATCACCAACAAGGGTACGGGGACATGAGCGAGGCGAAGTCAGGCGCGGCCGATATTCTGGTCAGCTTTCGTGGGGTACAGAAGAGCTACGACGGTGAAAACCTGATCGTCAAGGACCTCAACCTGGACATCCGCAAGGGTGAGTTCCTTACGCTGCTGGGGCCTTCGGGCTCTGGCAAAACCACCAGCCTGATGATGCTCGCCGGCTTCGAAACGCCGACCGCAGGCGAAATCACCCTGGCCGGGCGTGCGATCAACCACGTACCGCCGCACAAGCGCGACATCGGCATGGTGTTCCAGAACTACGCCCTGTTTCCGCACATGACCGTGGCCGAGAACCTGGCCTTCCCGCTCACCGTGCGCGGCATGAGCAAGGCGGACGTGGCCGACAAGGTCAAGAAGGCACTGGACATGGTGCAGCTTGACCGCTTCGCCCAGCGCTACCCGGCGCAACTGTCCGGTGGCCAGCAACAGCGCGTGGCGCTGGCGCGGGCGCTGGTGTTCGAGCCGCAACTGGTGCTGATGGACGAGCCGCTGGGCGCGCTGGACAAACAACTGCGTGAACACATGCAGATGGAGATCAAGCACATTCACCAGCGCCTGGGCGTGACCGTGGTGTACGTGACCCACGACCAGGGCGAAGCGTTGACGATGTCGGACCGCGTGGCAGTGTTCCATCAAGGCGAGATCCAGCAGATCGAAGCCCCGCGCTCTCTCTACGAGCACCCGCGCAATACTTTCGTGGCCAACTTCATCGGCGAGAACAACCGCCTCAGCGGCCAATTGCTCAGCCGCGAGGGCGACCGCTGCGTGGTGGCCTTGGCCCGTGGTGAAAAGGTCGAAGCGCTTGCCGTGAACGTCGGCCAGCCCGGCGAGCGGGTAACGCTTTCGGTGCGCCCGGAACGCGTGCGCCTGGGTAGTCAGAGCGATCAGCTCGCCAACCGTTTTTCCGGCCGTGTGGCCGAATTCATCTACCTGGGCGACCACGTCCGGGTACGCCTGGAAGTGGCCGGCACCACCGACTTCTTCGTCAAGCAACCCATCGCCGAGCTCGATCCTGCCCTCTCGGTCGGCGATGTAGTACCCCTTGGTTGGCAAATCGAGCACGCCCGCGCGCTTGACCCGTTGACCGACTGACCTGGTTAAAACAACAAGAACACCTAACTGCATAGTGGAGAGGAATTCATGCTCAAGCATTTGAAGCTCAGCGCCCTGGCCCTGGGGATGATGGCCGCAGCCAACGCCATGGCGGCTGACCTGACCGTCATCTCGTTCGGCGGCGCCAACAAGGCGGCCCAGGAAAAAGCGTTCTACAAAACCTGGGAAGAGGCTGGCAACGGCAAGATCGTGGCGGGCGAATACAACGGCGAAATGGCCAAGATCGAAGCTCAGGTCGATACCAAGGGCGTGACCATGGACCTGGTGGAAGTCGAGTCGCCGGAGCTGTCCCAAGGCTGCGACGAAGACCTGTTCGAAACCCTCGACCCGAAACTGTTCGGCGACAAGGCTAACTACGTCGACGGCACCATCCAGACCTGCGGTGTGGGCTTCTTCGTATGGTCCACGGTGCTGGCCTACAACGCCGACAAACTGCAGACCGCTCCGGCCAACTGGGCTGATTTCTGGGACACTCAGAAATTCCCGGGCAAGCGCGGCCTGCGCAAGGGCGCCAAGTACACCCTGGAAATCGCCCTGATGGCCGACGGCGTAGCGCCGGCCGATGTGTACAAGGTACTGGGCAGCAAGGACGGCCAGAACCGTGCGTTCAAGAAGCTCGACGAGCTCAAGCCCAATATCCAGTGGTGGGAAGCTGGCGCCCAGCCCCCGCAATACCTGGCCTCGGGTGACGTGGTGATGAGTTCTGCCTACAACGGCCGCATTGCCGCTGTGCAGAAGGACAGCAACCTGAAAGTGGTGTGGACTGGCGGGGTGTACGACTTCGACGCATGGGCCATCCCGCGCGGGGCGAAGAATGCCGAAGAGGCGAAGAAATTCATCGCCTGGACCCTCAAGCCCGAGAACCAGAAAGTCTACGCCGAGAACATCGCTTACGGCCCGACCAACAAGGCCGCCGTGCCGCTGCTGGCCAAGAGCGTGACCGACAACATGCCTACCACCGAGGCCAACCTCAAGGATCAGGTGCGGATCGACGTCAAGTTCTGGGCTGACAACGGTGAGCAGCTCGAGCAACGCTTCAACGCCTGGGCCGCGAAGTAAACCGTTTTGGGCGCGGCCACCGGCCGCGCCCGTCTGATTCGTCTGGAGAGTTTCAATGGCCCAATCCGCCCCACTGGCCGACGCTGGCCCGTCCCTGAAGCAGCGCCTGATCCGCGCCGAGCGCGTCAACCGCTGGAAGGCCCAGGCGCTGATCGCGCCGCTGGTGATCTTCCTGTTGCTGGTGTTCCTGGTCCCGATCGGTGCGCTGCTGTATCGCAGCGTCAGCAACCCGGAGGTGGTCGGGACCTTGCCCCGCACCGTGACCGCCATCGGCGCCTGGGACGGCAAGGGCCTGCCGGACGAAAACGTCTACAAAGCGTTCAGCGAAGACCTCGTGGACGCGCGCAAAAACCAGCAATTGGGCGACTTGTCCAAGCGCTTGAACATGGAAACGGCCGGCTATCGCAGCCTGCTGATGCAAACTGCACGCGCGCTGCCGTTCAGCGAAGTGCCTGCTTCTTATAAAGAAGCGTTGGAAGGCCTCGACGAGCGCTGGGGCGACCCGGCCTACTGGCAGGTGATCCGCCGCAACACCAGTGACGTGACCTCCTATTACCTGCTGGCCTCGCTCGACCACCGTATCGATGACCTCGGCGAAGTGGCCCCGGCCAGCCCCGACCAGGCCATCTACCTCGACATCTTTGCCCGCACCTTCTGGATGGGCCTGGTCATTACCCTGCTGTGTGTGGTGCTGGCCTATCCGCTGGCCTACCTGCTGGCCAACCTGCCTGCGCGGCAGAGCAACCTGTTGATGATCATGGTGCTGCTGCCGTTCTGGACCTCGATCCTGGTGCGGGTCGCGGCCTGGATCGTGCTCTTGCAGTCCGGCGGGCTGATCAACAGCGCGCTGATGGCCATGGGCATCATCGACAAACCCCTGGAGCTGGTCTTCAACCGGGTGGGTGTGTACATCTCGATGGTGCATATCCTGCTGCCGTTCATGATCCTGCCGATCTACAGCGTGATGAAGGGCATCTCGCCCAGCTACATGCGCGCGGCGATCTCGCTGGGCTGCCACCCGTTCACCAGCTTCTGGAAAGTGTACTTCCCGCAAACCTACGCCGGCGTAGGCGCCGGCTGCCTGCTGGTGTTCATCCTGGCCATCGGTTACTACATCACCCCGGCACTGCTGGGCAGCCCTAACGACCAGATGGTCAGCTACTTCGTGGCCTTCTACACCAACACCAGCATCAACTGGGGCATGGCCACTGCACTGGGCGGCCTGCTGCTGCTGGCCACCGTCATTCTCTATCTGATCTATAGCAAGCTGGTCGGCGCCAGCCGACTGCGCCTGAGCTGAGGACACCGCCATGTTGAGCCCGTATCAGTCGCCCATCGAGCGTGTGTGGTACTACGCGTTGCGTATCCTGTGTGGCGCCGTGCTGTTGTTCCTGATCCTGCCGGTGCTGGTGATCATCCCGCTGTCGTTCAACTCGGGGAGCTTTCTGGTGTATCCGATGCAGGGTTTCTCGCTGCATTGGTATCAGGACTTCTTCGCCTCGGCCGAATGGATGCGCGCATTGCGCAACAGCATCATCGTCGCGCCAGCTGCCACTTTGCTGGCCATGGTGTTCGGCACCCTGGCTTCCATCGGCCTGGTGCGCAGTTACTTCCCCGGCAAGGCGCTGGTGATGGCACTGGTGATCTCGCCGATGGTGGTGCCGGTGGTGATCGTCGGCGTGGCGACTTACCTGTTCTTCGCCCCACTGGGCCTGGGCAACAGCTACTTCTCGCTGATCGTGGTACACGCGGTGCTGGGTGTGCCGTTCGTGATCATCACCGTTTCGGCGACACTTCAAGGCTTCAACTACAACCTGGTGCGCGCTGCGGCAAGCCTGGGCGCCAACCCGCTGCTGACGTTTCGCAAGGTCACCCTGCCGCTGATTGCGCCTGGTGTGATCTCCGGTGCGCTGTTCGCCTTCGCCACGTCGTTCGATGAAGTGGTCGTGACGCTGTTCCTGGCAGGCCCCGAGCAGGCAACGTTGCCGCGGCAGATGTTCAGCGGCATCCGCGAGAACCTCAGCCCCACCATCGCGGCAGCGGCGACCTTGCTGATCGCCTTCTCGGTGGTGCTGTTGCTCACTCTGGAATGGCTTCGCGGCCGCGGCGAGCGCCTGCGCACCAGCGCGCCGGCCTGAGGCGGGTCATCGCCGCCTGAGGGGGCAGTGGGGTACAATCCGCGCCACTGTGACCCTAGCCTACAGGTGCGCCATGCAGCCCTTCGCCATTGCCCCCTCCATCCTGTCTGCCGACTTCGCCCGCCTGGGCGAAGAGGTGGACAACGTTCTCGCCGCTGGCGCGGACATCGTTCACTTCGACGTGATGGACAACCACTACGTGCCCAACCTCACCATCGGCCCGATGGTATGTGCGGCGCTGCGCAAATACGGCGTCACCGCACCGATCGACGTGCACCTGATGGTCAGCCCGGTCGATCGCATCATCGGCGACTTCATCGAGGCCGGCGCCAGCTACATCACCTTCCACCCTGAAGCCAGCCAGCACATCGACCGCTCCCTGCAACTGATCCGCGACGGCGGCTGCAAGGCGGGCCTGGTGTTCAACCCGGCAACGCCGCTGAATCTGCTCGAATACGTGATGGACAAGGTCGACATGATCCTGCTCATGAGCGTGAACCCTGGGTTCGGCGGGCAGAAATTCATCCCCGGCACACTGAACAAACTGCGCGAGGCGCGCGCGCTGATCGACGCAAGCGGGCGCGACATCCGCCTGGAGATCGACGGCGGCGTGAACGTGAAGAACATCCGCGAGATCGCTGCAGCCGGTGCCGATACTTTCGTTGCCGGGTCTGCCATTTTCAATGCGCCTGACTACAAAGCCGTCATCGACCAGATGCGTGAAGAGCTGGCGTCGGCCCGCTCATGAGCGGCCTGGAGCAGCTGTTTCCCGGGCAGTTGCCCAAGCTGGTGATGTTCGACCTCGACGGCACATTGGTCGACTCGGTACCTGACCTGGCTGCCGCAGTGGACGAAACCCTGCGCCAGCTCGGCCGCCCGCCTGCGGGTATCGAGCAGGTCAGGCTGTGGATCGGGAATGGCGCGAAGGTGCTGGTGCGCCGTGCGCTGGCCGGCGGGCTGGAGCACTCGGGTATCGATGACGCCGACGCGGAGCACGCGCTCGAACTGTTCATGCAGGCCTATGCAAACGGCAACCATCACACCGTGGTCTATCCCGGCGTAAGCGACACCCTCAAGTGGCTGCACAAGCGGGGTGTGGAGATGGCGTTGATCACTAACAAGCCAGAACAGTTCGTTGCGCCGCTGCTCGATGATGTGAAGCTTGGCCGTTACTTTCGCTGGATCATCGGTGGCGACACTTTGCCTCAGCAGAAACCGGACCCTGCCGCGTTGTTTTTCGTGATGAAGATGGCGGGCGTAGAGGCGCATCAGGCCTTGTTCGTCGGTGATTCGCGCAACGATATCCGCGCTGCGCAGGCGGCGGGTGTCGCCAGCGTCGGGCTCACCTATGGCTACAACCATGGGCGGCCTATAGATGAGGAAGGCCCGACCCTGGTGATCAGTGACTTGCGGCAACTTCTGCCAGGTTGCCTGGCCACTTCGGGTGCTGTAACGTTGGGCGCATTCACCTCTTCACCTGGCCGGGAATCGATCGTGGCGGGCACCTGCAAACTCTGGATGAAAGTCATCAAGGCACTGGCGCGTTGGCGCTGGCGCGCCTGATTGCGTCTGGCCGGCCCTGCCGGAGCGTTTGCCTGATTGTCCCTTTTATCCGCCACGAGGCAGATCATGACCCGCGAAGAATTCCTGCGCCTGGCCGAGGCCGGCTACAACCGCATTCCCCTGGCCTTCGAAACCCTGGCCGACTTCGACACTCCTTTGTCGATTTACCTCAAGCTCGCCGACCTGCCCAATACCTACCTGCTCGAATCCGTACAGGGCGGTGAGAAGTGGGGGCGTTATTCGATCATTGGCCTCGCCTGCCGCACTGTGCTGCGGGTGCATGGCTACCGTGTCAGCGTCAGCCGCGATGGCGTGGAAGTCGAAAGCGCCGAGGTCGAAGACCCACTGGCGTTCGTCGAACAGTTCAAGGCTCGCTACAACGTCCCGACGTTGCCGGGTTTGCCGCGTTTCAATGGCGGCCTGGTCGGCTATTTCGGCTACGACAGTGTGCGTTATGTCGAGAAGCGCCTGGGCGCCTCGCCCAACCCTGACCCGATCGGGGTGCCGGACATCCTGTTGATGGTTTCCGATGCCGTGGTGGTGTTCGACAACCTGGCCGGCAAGGTGCACGCGATCGTGCTGGCCGACCCGGCCGAGGCCGATGCATTCGAAGCAGGCGAGCAGCGCCTGCAGGCGCTGCTCGAGCAAATGCGCCAACCCCTGGCGCCGCGCCTGGGCCTTGACCTGTCGCGGCCGCAGGCGGCAGAGCCTGCGTTTCGTTCCAGCTTCACCCAGGCTGACTACGAGCACGCAGTTGAGCGCATCAAGGAGTACATCCTCGCCGGCGACTGCATGCAGGTAGTGCCCTCGCAGCGGATGTCCATCGACTTCGCTGCTGCTCCTATGACCTGTATCGTGCACTGCGCAGCATCAACCCCACGCCGTATATGTACTTCTTCAATTTCGGTGACTTCCATGTCGTTGGCAGCTCACCCGAGGTGCTGGTACGTGTCGAGGAAGGTGAAGTGACCGTCCGCCCGATCGCCGGCACTCGCCCGCGTGGCGCTACTGAAGAAGACGACATCGCCCTCGAGCGCGACCTGCTCGGCGACGAGAAGGAAATCGCCGAGCACCTGATGCTGATCGACCTTGGCCGCAACGACACCGGCCGGGTATCGGAGGTGGGCAGCGTGCGCCTGACCGAGAAGATGGTCATCGAGCGCTATTCGAACGTGATGCACATCGTGTCCAACGTGACCGGCAAGCTCAAGGCCGGCCTCACCGCCATGGACGCCCTGCGTGCGATCCTGCCGGCCGGTACGCTGTCCGGGGCGCCGAAGATCCGCGCGATGGAGATCATCGACGAGCTGGAGCCGGTCAAGCGCGGTATCTATGGTGGCGCGGTGGGCTACTTCGCCTGGAACGGCAACATGGACACCGCCATCGCCATTCGCACTGCAGTCATCAAGAATGGTGAACTGCACGTTCAGGCCGGTGGCGGCATCGTCGCCGACTCAGTGCCGCTGCTGGAGTGGGAAGAAACCCTGAACAAGCGCCGCGCGATGTTCCGCGCCGTGGCGTTGGCCGAACAGCGCAACCTGTAAGGCTACTGCTGTTCGCTCAACCATTCCCGCACGCCAGGTACGCCTGGCCAGCCGCGAGTACACACGTTTCCAGAGGTAAGCGCCATGCTGCTGATGATCGACAACTACGACTCCTTTACCTACAACGTCGTGCAATACCTGGGCGAGCTGGGTGCCGACGTGAAAGTGGTGCGCAACGACGAAGTGACCATCGCCGATATCGAGGCCATGGCCCCCGAGCGCATCGTGGTTTCCCCGGCCCTTGCACCCCCACTGAAGCAGGCATCTCGATCGAGAGCATCCTGCATTTTGCCGGCAAGCTGCCGATCCTGGGTATCTGCCTCGGGCACCAGGCCATCGGCCAGGCCTACGGTGGCGACGTTGTGCGCGCTCGCCAGGTGATGCACGGCAAGACCAGCCCGGTATTCCATCACGACCTGGGCGTGTTCCATGGCCTGAACAACCCGGTCACGGTCACCCGCTACCACTCGCTGGTGGTCAAGCACGGCACTCTCCCCGAGTGCCTGGAAGTGACCGCCTGGACCCAGCACCCCGACGGCAGCTTCGACGAGATCATGGGCCTGCGCCATAAGTCGCTCAACATCGAGGGCGTGCAGTTTCACCCCGAGTCGATCCTGACCGACCAAGGCCATGCACTGCTGGCCAATTTTCTTCAGCAAACCGGCGGCCAGCGTCAGGGTTAAGGAGCTTTAATGGATATCAAGGCAGCACTGGCGCGGGTCGTCGATCATCTCGACCTGAGCACCGATGAAATGCGCGACGTCATGCGCCTGATCATGACCGGGCAATGCACCGACGCGCAGATCGGCGCCTTCCTCATGGGCCTGCGCATGAAGAGCGAGAGCATCGACGAAATCGTCGGTGCGGTGTCGGCCATGCGCGAGCTGGCGGGCAAGGTCGAGCTGGCGACGCTCGACAAGGTGGTCGACATCGTCGGCACCGGCGGCGATGGCGCCAATATCTTCAACGTATCTACCGCAGCGTCACTGGTCGTGGCAGCCGCCGGGTGCACGGTCGCCAAGCATGGCAACCGCGCGGTGTCCGGCAAGAGTGGCAGCGCCGACCTTCTGGAAGCCGCTGGCGTTTATCTGAACCTGACTCCCGTGCAAGTCGCACGCTGCATCGACAGCGTGGGCATCGGCTTCATGTTCGCCCAGTCGCACCATGGCGCCATGAAGCACGCCGCCGGCCCGCGCCGGGATCTGGGCCTGCGTACGCTGTTCAACATGATCGGCCCGCTGACCAACCCGGCCGGCGTGGTGCATCAGGTGGTCGGTGTGTTCAGCCAGGCGCTATGCCGGCCGGTGGCCGAGGTGCTGGCGCGGCTGGGCAGCAAGCATGTGCTGGTGGTGCATTCCAAGGACGGGCTGGATGAGTTCAGCCTGGCAGCGCCGACCTTCGTCGCCGAGCTGCGCCATGGCCAGATCAGCGAATACTGGGTGCAGCCCGAAGACCTGGGCATTCAAAGCCAGAGCCTGTACGGCCTGGAAGTGGACAGCCCGCAGGCCTCGTTGCAACTGATTCGCGACGCGCTGACCCGGCGCAAGACTGTCCAGGGGCAGAAGGCAGCCGAGATGATCGTGCTCAACGCAGGCGCTGCGCTGTACGCCGCTGACCATGCCTCAAGCCTCAAGGAAGGCGTAGCGCTGGCGCATGACGCGCTGCACACTGGCCTTGCTCGAGAAAAACTCGAAGAGCTTGGGGCCTTTACCGCCGTCTTTCAGTTGGAGAACCAGGCATGAGCGTGCCAACCGTTTTGGAAAAGATCCTCGCTCGCAAAGCTGAGGAAGTGGTTGAGCGCAAGGCGCGCGTGAGTTTGGCCGAAGTGGAAAAGCTGGCTTCGGCCGCCGACCCGGTGCGCGGGTTTGCCCAGGCTCTGCAAGAACGTGCCGCTCGCAAGGAAGCTGCAGTGATCGCGGAGGTGAAGAAGGCCTCCCCTAGCGAAGGTGTGATCCGCGAGCATTTTGTGCCCGCCGAGATCGCAGCGAGCTATGAACGTGGTGGCGCTGCATGCCTGTCGGTGTTGACCGACATCGACTTCTTCCAGGGTGCCGATGCCTACCTGCGTGAGGCTCGTGCGGCTTGCTCGCTGCCGGTGATTCGCAAGGACTTCATGATCGACCCTTACCAGGTCGTGGAGGCGCGCGCGCTGGGTGCCGATTGTATTTTGCTGATCGTTTCGGCGTTGAGCGATGCCCTCATGGTAGAGCTGGCCAATGTGGCCAAAGCCCAGCAGCTGGACGTACTGGTCGAGGTACACGACGGTGATGAGCTGGAGCGTGCGCTCAAGCTGCTGGATACGCCACTGGTGGGCATCAACAACCGCAACCTGCATACCTTTGAAGTCGGGCTCGAAACCACCCTCGACCTGCTGCCGCGTATCCCCAGCGACCGCATGGTGATTACCGAAAGCGGCATTTTGAACCGTGCCGATGTGGAGCTGATGGAAATCAACGATGTCTATGGCTTCCTGGTGGGTGAGGCATTCATGCGCGCCGAGGAGCCGGGCACCGAGCTGCAACGGCTGTTCTTCCCGAGCTGATTGCCGATGGCCAAGGTACTGAGTGTGCCCACCGAAGCGGGCCTTGCTGCCGAGCAGCAATTGCTCGCTGATGTCTGCGCCGGCAGCGCGGCCGGTGGCGTTCTGTTCTGGCAGGCCACTGACCAGGCGCTGGTAATGCCGCGCAGGCTCAGCCGCGAAGCGGGCTTCCAGGCCGGTTGTGAGGCGGTTGCAGCCTTGGGTTGGCCGGTGCTGCTGCGGGAAACCGGGGGCGAGCCGGTACCCCAGTCGGCGGCGACCATCAACGTGGCCCTGGTGTATGCCGCCCCGCGCGAAGACAACGACCGCAACCGTATCGAAACTGCCTACCTGCGCCTGTGTGAACCGCTTTGCGAGCTGCTCCGGGCGCTGGGTGGGCAAGCGTCTTTGGGTGAGGTGGCAGGCGCGTTCTGCGATGGCCGCTACAACGTCAACCTCGACGGGCGCAAATGGGTCGGGACTGCACAGCGCTGGCGCCAGGCGAATGGGCGAGCGGTGGTGCTGGCCCATGGCGCGATGCTGATTGGCAGTGATCGTGAGGCGATGGTCGCGGCGGTCAACACATTCAACCGCGCCTGCGGGTTGCCCCAGCGCTGTGACCCGGCCGCGCATATCGCGTTGCACGAGCGTTTTTCGGAGGTCGACGTGGTGCCTGCCCTCGAGGCGGCGTATACCAGCATGCTCGGGCGGCTGATTGGCTAGCGGGTGCCGTAGACCACCATGGTCTTGCCCTTGACCTCGATGAGCTTGCGTTCCTCCATGTCCTTGAGCACGCGCCCGACCATTTCTCGTGAACAGCCGACGATACGGCCAATCTCCTGCCGAGTGATCTTGATCTGCATACCTGCCGGGTGAGTCATGGCGTCAGGCTGCTTGCACAATTCGAACAGGCAGCGGGCAACGCGCCCGGTTACGTCGAAAAAGGCCAGGTCGCCAACTTTGCGCGTGGTGTTACGCAGGCGCTGGGCCATCTGGCTGGTCAACGCAAAGAGGATGTCTGGCGTCTGCTGGGCGATATCGCGGAAGCGATCATAGCTGACCTCGGCGATCTCGCACTCGGTCTTGGCGCGCACCCAGGCACTGCGCTCTTGCTGAGTGGCAGGCGGGTCGAACAACCCGAGCTCGCCAAAGAAATCACCCGAATTAAGATAGGCGACGATCATTTCACGCCCGTCATCGTCTTCGATCAGGATGCTGACCGAGCCCCGGATGATGTACGACAGCGTCTGCGAACGATCGCCCGCGCAGATCAGATTGCTTTTCGGCGCATAGCGGCGCCGTTGGCAGTGGTTCAAGAATTTGTCGATGTTCTTGATCTTGGGAACAGGCACGGCCATGGTGAGTTTCCGGCAATCAGGCGGGCGGGCGATAGGGTTCAAGTTCTTTGACGCCATCAAATTGGCACTACTGTATCAGAACTTGTCCGGGATGCGATACGCCCACCGGTGCCGTTCGGGCGGTTGGTGGCCAAGCCTGTGCTAAGCTGGCGCACTTTTTCGACGGAGAGCGAGATGAAGGCACGTATTCAGTGGGCCGGCGAGGCCATGTTCATCGGTGAGTCCGGCAGTGGCCATGCGGTGGTGATGGATGGCCCGCCAGAAGCAGGCGGCCGCAATCTGGGCGTGCGGCCGATGGAGATGGTGCTCATCGGGCTCGGCGGCTGCAGCAATTTCGATGTGGTCGGCATTCTGAAGAAGTCTCGCCAGCCTGTGGAGAGCTGCGAGGCATTTCTCGAGGCCGAGCGCGCCGATGAAGACCCCAAGGTGTTCACCAAGGTGCATCTGCATTTCGTGGTCAAGGGCCGTGGATTGAAGGAGGCGCAGGTCGAGCGTGCGGTCGAGTTGTCCGCCGAGAAGTACTGCTCGGCTTCGATCATGCTCGGCAGGGGTGGCGTCGAGATCACCCATGATTACGAGATCGTCGAACTGGGGTGAAAAAAAACCGGCCTTTTGGCCGGTTTTTCATGGGTCAGACGCGGTACGTGCTGCTGGTCATCACCTTGGCCAACAGGCTCATGCCGAACTTGACCGGTGCCGGAAAACGCAGGCCACCTGCATCCAGTGCGCTTTCGGCGTGGTGTTGCTCATCGACGCGCATCTGCTCCAGGATCGCACGGGATTTGCGGTCCTGCTCAGGCAGCTTCACCAGGTGTTCGTCCAGATGCTTGCACACCTGGTGCTCAGTGGCGGCGACGAACCCCAAACTCACCTTGTCGCTGATCAGCCCGGCAACTGCGCCGATACCGAACGACATGCCGTAGAACAGCGGGTTGAGCACGCTTGGCCTGCTGCCTAGCTGGCGAATGCGCTGCTCGCACCAGGCCAAATGGTCGATTTCTTCTTCGGCAGCATGCTCCATGGCTTTGCGCACGCCGGGCAGGCGCGCGGTAAGTGCCTGGCCCTGATAGAGCGCCTGGGCGCACACTTCGCCGGTGTGATTGATGCGCATCAGCCCGGCAGCGTGGCGGCTTTCGCCGTCATCGAGCTCGGCGTCGGGCTCTGGCGCTGCGGGCGTCGGGCGCGCTGGCTGGCCGCTGAAAGGCAGCAGGGTGCGGGCCGCAGTGTCTGCTTGCAGCAGCAGTTTATCGAGAGGGGAGTACTGGCGTTCAACTGCCACGTTGACCTCCAAAGAAGTAATGGAAAATCGTGTTCGATCAGCCCGGAGGCCAATGCATCTGGCGCTGGCCGAGCACATGCAAGTGAATGTGGTAGACCGTTTGCCCGCCGTCATCGCCGGTATTCATCACCACGCGGAAGCCTTTATCGCACCCGAGCTCTTTGGCCAGGCGCTGCGCGGTGAAGAAAATATGGCCCAGCAGTGGGGCGTCGGCTTCGGTGACATCAGATAGCGTCACGATCTCTTTCTTGGGCACCACCAGAAAATGCACGGGGGCTTGCGGCGCGATGTCGTGGAACGCGATGACCTGATCATCCTCGAAGATGATCTTGGCCGGGATCTCGCGGTTGATGATCCGGGTGAATGGCGTAGCCACATCGGTTCTCCGTGAGGGATGTTGCCGGCCAGTGTAGCGGCCCCCGCGCGCGGCGCACAGTGCTTTACATCATACGCCCAGGCGTAGACGGTTAGTCCGGGCGCTCAGCTTGCGCGCCAGCCATCGGGGCAGCGCGCCGCTCAGGCCCAGTTTCACTCGATTGCGCCAGCCTGGGATGATCAGCGCCCGGCGCCCGCCAAGCGCACTCACTGCCTGCCGGGCGATCTCCTCGACGCTCAATGCCCGGCCGCCGCGCTGATTGAATAGAAAGGGCCGGATGGGGCCAGGGCACAGTGCTTGTACCCGGATGCCGGTCTGGCGCAGCTCTTCGCGCAGGCCCTCGGTGAAATGCAACACATACGCCTTGCTTGCGCTGTAGCTTGTGCGCCAGGCGCCGGCGTTGAAGCCCTCGTGGCTGGCGATGTTGAGAATCTGCCCGCCACCTTGTACCGCCATGTTGTTGCCAATGGCATGGCACAGCCGGGCCACAGCCAGGATATTCAGTTCGATCAGGTCCTGTTCGCGGCCCCAGTCCAACGCCAGGAAGTGCCCCTGAGACTGCAGGCAGGCGCAGTTGACGAGCAGGTCGATGCGCGTTTCGTTTTCTTCGAGTTCAAGCAGAAAGCCCGAAAGCCGGAGCGGCTCGGTGAGGTCGCAGGCACGGAACAGCACCTCCACACCGAAGCGTTCGGTGAGCTCGAGTGCGATGGGTTCCAGTTCTTCTCGGTAGCGCGCCATCAGAATCAGCGAGCGCCCCTGGCGGGCCAGCGCTTCGGCCAAGGCGTGGCCCAGGCTGCTGGAGGCGCCGGTGATCAGGGAATAGGGGGCATCGCGGGTCTCCTTGCGGGCCCTGCCGGAGCAGGGCCGTATCGCTGGCGAGTTTGGCGCTGGCCAGCGACGCAGGAAGCACTTGCGTGTTCAGCGATGATTCATGCCTTGGCCGAGTTCGGCCATCAAGGCGCCGAAGTAGGTCATGTACGCGATGGAGGAGAGCACATACACCACCACTGCCACGACAGCCAGGATCTTTACCGCCTGGCTGTTCGGAGGTGGCGGCGCGCCGAAGCGGTTGGCATCCTTGTTGCCTGGCATGAATACCAGCACCAGGCCAAAAATGACGTTTACCAACGGAATGATCATCAGCAAAAGCGTCCAGGCCGACCAACCGAGGTCATGAACACGCTGCCCGGCGATGATGACAATCAGAACCACCATGGCAATGTCGGCAACCAGCGTGATCGGCACACCTAGCCAGGCCGAGACGAAGAGGTTCAGCAGTGCGCCCACCAACACAAAAGCAAACAGCGCTGCCGTGGCGACGAAGCTCCAGACGAAGTAGCGAAGGCGGCCGATGCGGCCATCCATGTTTTTCCAGCTCAGTGGAGCGTAGTAGCCGCTGCCCTGGGAAAGGTTTGCGGTAGGTGGTGCGAAAGGCGAAGAAGAGGAAAGCGGCGGGGCGTTTTCGGGGGAGCTCATGGGACATTTCCCTGTCGGTTTGAGAGGCGTGGATAGTACAGGGCGGCTGGGTGCAGATCAAAACCGCCCTATAGGGTTTAGAACGGTTTCACAACAACCAGTACCACGATGACAATCAAGGCCACTACTGGCACTTCGTTGAACCAGCGGTAGAACGTGTGGCTGCGGCGGTTTTCGTCCCGAGCGAAGCGCTTCACCCAGGCGCCGCAGACATGGTGGTAGCCCACCAGCAACACAACCAGCGCCAGCTTGGCGTGCAACCAGCCTTGTTGCAGCCAGCCAGGTGTGAGGTAAAGCATCCAGATGCCAATGGCGAGCGTCAGCAACATGGAAGGGGTCATGATGCCGCGGTAGAGTTTGCGCTCCATCACCTTGAAGCGCTCACGGCTGGGCGCGTCCTCGCTCATGGCGTGGTAGACGAATAGCCGAGGCAGGTAGAACAGGCCTGCGAACCAGCAGACCACGACAACGATGTGCAGCGCTTTGAGCCAGAGATACAGCATGGTTGGGCTTCTTATTCAGGGTCACGGAAGCCTCGATGGTAGTGGCCTGCGCCTGTGGGCGCCAGCGCTATGGCAGGCAGCTGCGGTTGGCTGATTCTTGACCAATTTACTCGGGCAAGCGGATAATGCCCGCATTTCGCAACAAGTCGGCTTGCGCCGGGAGAATCAACATGAGTGTCGAGTCCTTTACCCCCATGGCGTTGCAATTCACTCAGGGCGCTGCCGTCAAGGTGAAGACGCTGGTCGATGAAGAGGGTAATGACCGCCTGAAGCTGCGTGTATTCGTGACAGGTGGCGGTTGCTCGGGTTTCCAGTACGGCTTCACCTTCGATGAAGATGTGGCCGAAGACGACACCATCGTCGAGCGCGAAGGTGTGAGCCTGGTTGTTGACCCGATGAGCTTCCAGTATCTGGCAGGCGCCGAGGTGGACTACCAGGAAGGCCTGGAGGGCTCGCGGTTCGTGATCAACAACCCCAATGCCAGCACCACCTGCGGTTGCGGCCAGTCGTTTTCCATCTGACCCTGCATCAGGCGGGGTAATGGGCGCCGAGAATTCGCGAACCGGAGGCGCCGGTTACCGACGGGCGGTTCCCACTCACGCGCTCCAGGCAGCAGTGGGCAAGCCATGCGAACGCCATGGCTTCCATCCAGTCCGGGTCTACCCCCCAGGTGCTGGTGCTCTCTACCTTGGCCTGCGGCAGTAGCTGCGCAAGCCTGGTCATCAGCGCTCCATTATGAGCGCCGCCGCCGCACACCAGCAGATGTTCCAGTGGCGTGCCGGTTTTGTGGATCGAATCTGCCACACTTCGCGCCGTGAGCTCGAGCAAGGTCGCCTGCACGTCCTCGGGGGGCAGCTCGAGCCCATCCAGTTGGCGATCCAGCCAGGGCAGGTTGAACAATTCCCTGCCGGTGCTCTTGGGGCCGGTTGCCTGGAAGAAGCCCGCTGATAGCAAGCGTTCCAGCAATGGCAGGTTTACACGGCCTGCGCAGGCCCACGCCCCGTTTTCGTCGAACGCTTTGCCGTGATGGCGCCTGATCCAGGCGTCCATCAGGACGTTGCCCGGGCCGCAATCGAAACCGTGAACGGGTTGGCCGTCAGTGAGCAGACTCAGGTTGGTGAAGCCGCCCACATTCAAAACACCGACGGCGCCGCCAGCTTCGCGGAACAGCCAGTCATGAAAGGCGGGGGCAAGCGGTGCGCCCTGGCCACCGGCGGCCACGTCTCGGCGGCGAAAGTCGGCGATTACGTCAATACCCGATAGCTCGGCAAGCAAGGCAGGGTTGCCTATCTGCACGGTGAACCCCTGTGCAGGTTCGTGGCGGATCGTCTGCCCGTGGCTGCCTATCGCACGGATGTGCGAAGGCGCCAGTTGCTCCTGCGCAAGCAACGTGGCAACGCCTTCGGCGGCCAGGCGTGCCCAGGCGTTTTCGGCGAGCGCAGCGCGCGCTATTTCATCAGGCCCCGAGTTGCACAGTGCCAGCAGTTGCTGGCCGAGTTCCACAGGCATGGGGACATAGTGGCTGGCGAGCAATTGCAGGCTGGCAGCCTGCTGGTCGACCAGTGCGATATCCAGCCCATCCAGGCTGGTGCCAGACATGATGCCTATATAGAGGGCCATATCAGCGTTTGCTCGAGGCGACCATTGTGGTGCGCTCCTGGTCCATGCGAGCCATGAGTGTCTGGCTCTGCTGCATGAAGCGGCCCTTCTCACCCTTGGCGATAGGGTCGGCCATCGGCAGCTTCTGGCCCAGCGGATCTACGTGCACGCCGTTGACCTGGAATTCGTAATGAACGTGAGGGCCGGTGGCCAGGCCAGTGGTGCCGATATAACCAATCACCTGGCCTTGCTTGACCGGTGAGCCGTCACGTATGCCTTTGGCGAACCCCTGCATGTGCCCATAAAGTGTGCGGTAGGTGTTGCCGTGCTGAATGATCACCGTGTTGCCGTAGCCACCCTTGCGCCCGGCGAGGATTACCTTGCCGTCGCCGGTCGCCTTGATTGGCGTACCGCGCGCAGCCGCGTAGTCCACGCCCTGGTGGGCACGGATCTTGTTCAGGATGGGGTGAGCGCGGGCGCCGGAGAAGCGCGAGCTGATGCGAGCGAAGTCCACCGGTGAGCGCACGAAGGCCTTGCGCATGCTGTTGCCGTCGGCGGTGTAGTAGCTCGAGTTGCCTTGCTTGTTGGTGTAGCGCACGGCGGTATAGGTTTTGCCGCGGCTCACGAAGCGTGCCGAAAGGATGCTGCCGGTGCTGACGACCTTGCCATCCAGCACGCGCTGCTCATAGATCACGTCGAATTGGTCGCCTTGGCGGATGTCCTGGGTGAAGTCCAGGTCGTAGCCGAAGATATTGGCCAGGTCCAGCACCTGAGTATGTGACAGGCCAGACTTCTGCGCGGATAGCGACAAGGAACTGTTGATCACGCCGTGGGCATAGGCGCTGCGTACCACAGGTTTCTCGATGACCTTTTCGAACGCGAAAGTATCGCCCTTGCGGTTCAGGCGAATGGTTTCGAGATGGCTTACTTGCGAGTGAAGGCTTTGCAGTTGGCCGTCGGGCGAGAGCTCGAACTGCAGCACCTGGCCGCGCTGCAGGCGGGTGAACTGCTTGGCCTGCGGGTTGCTGTCGAGTGCTGCCTGCACATCGCTTGCGGAGAGGCCGACCTTCTGGAACAGGGTGGAGAGCGTATCACCCTTGGCTACAAGCACTTGCCGATGGGTTTGTGGATCAGGCTTCTCGGGTGTGGCTGGACGTTGCGCAGTCGCCTCTGGGGTGGCGTCCGGGTTTTCGATTTCGGCAAAAGGAGAGGCGTCGCTTTGCGGGGCAGCCTCAGGGGAGGGCTCCGGCTCGCCTTTGAGGGTGTCGGAAGGTGAAGGCATATCGAGGGTGAGCGAAGTACGCTTTGCTTCTACTTCGCTGGAAGGGAATACAAGCAGCGCCAGGCTGAGCAGGGCTGCGATTCCGCTGGCTGCCAAAATGTGGCTTTTGGGGTAGAAAGGGGGCGATTTTGGAGGGGTTTGGGTCATGGTTTCGGCTTTTGAATGTGGAAAAGATGAAGAGGTGAAGATGAACGTAACAATGAAGATGATGAAATAACTGTATAAAATATAACCAAAAGGGTGATGAGGCAACCCTCGCAGACGCTCAAGGTGTTGCAGGAAGTCACATTTGCCTTGGGCTTGGCCCTGTGCAGCCGATCTTGTATGTTTGCGGCCTTTGAAACTGAACCTTGCGGGCTTCCTTTATGTACTCGGTAGAAGAGCAACTGGCGCTGATCAAGCGTGGTGCGGATGAACTGTTGGTCGAGGCTGAGCTTGTCGAAAAGCTCAAGCTGGGGCGTCCCCTGCGTATCAAGGCTGGTTTCGACCCGACCGCACCGGACCTGCACCTGGGGCATACGGTGCTCATCAACAAGCTGCGCCAGTTCCAGGAGCTTGGGCATCAGGTGATTTTCCTGATCGGTGACTTCACAGGGATGATCGGCGACCCGAGTGGCAAGAGTGCAACGCGCCCTCCCTTGACCAGGGAGCAGGTGCTGGCCAACGCGGAAACCTATAAGTCGCAAGTGTTCAAGATCCTTGACCCGGCGCGTACCGAGGTGGCGTTCAACTCCACCTGGATGGACAAGATGGGGCCGGCTGACTTCATTCGCCTGACTTCCCAATACACCGTTGCGCGCATGCTTGAGCGTGACGACTTCCAGAAGCGCTACGCCGGCAATCAACCGATCGCGATCCACGAGTTTCTTTATCCACTGGTGCAGGGGTACGACTCCGTTGCACTCCAGGCTGATGTGGAACTGGGCGGTACCGACCAGAAATTCAACCTGCTGATGGGGCGTGAGCTTCAGCGCGCCTACGGGCAGCCTGCCCAGAACATCCTGACCATGCCGCTGCTCGAAGGGCTGGACGGGGTGAAGAAGATGTCCAAGTCGCTGAACAACTATGTAGGTATCCAGGAAGCCCCGGGGGCGATGTTCACCAAGCTGGTATCGATGCCTGACAGCCTGATGTGGCGTTACTACGAGCTGCTGAGCTTCCGCTCGATGGAACAGATCGAGCAGTTGAAGGCTGATGTGGCAGCCGGCGCCAACCCGCGCGACATCAAGATCCTGTTGGCAGAAGAGCTGATCGAGCGTTTCCATGGCCGCGAGGCGGCTGAGTCTGCACACCGTGCTGCGGGTAATCGTATGAAGGACGGTGAGCTTCCTGAGGATCTACCTGAGGTTGTGGTCTGTTCCTGCGAAGCATTGCCGATCAGTGCCGTGCTTAATAAAGCAGGCCTGGTGAAGAACGCCGCTGCTGCGCGCGACCTGCTCGCTGCGGGAAGTGTGAAGGTAGATGGTGAAGTCGTGGATCGTGACTTCGTATTCGCTGTGGGGGCATCCCATGTATGCCAGGCAGGAAAGAAGGCTTTCGCACGGATCTTCATCAAAGCTGAATAATTTCCGAAATAGGGGTTGACGGTTTT